>NZ_CP182471.1:0-4800000 GCF_051853025.1 Bradyrhizobium sp. BLXBL-01 | reverse complement strand
CCAGGTCGAGAACCAGTTGTTGAGCTTGTCGAGATAGAGATAGACGACCGGCGTGGTGAACAGCGTCAGTGCCTGGCTGACGATCAGGCCGCCGACCATGGCGTAGCCGAGCGGCTGGCGGATTTCGGCGCCGGTGCCGTGGCCGAGCATGAGGGGCACGCCGCCGAGCAGGGCCGCCATCGTCGTCATCATGATCGGGCGGAAGCGCAGCAGCGCGGCCTGGCGGATCGATTCCTCCGGCGTCTTGTGCTCGTCGCGCTCGGCGGCAATCGCGAAGTCGACCATCATGATGCCGTTCTTCTTCACGATGCCGATCAGGAGGATGATGCCGATCAGCGCGATCAGGCTGAAGTCGAAGCCGGCCGCCATCAGGATCGCGAGCGCGCCGACGCCGGCCGAAGGCAGCGTCGACAGGATCGTGATCGGATGGATGTAGCTCTCGTAGAGAATGCCGAGGATCAGATAGACCACGACAAGGGCTGCGAGGATCAGAAGCGGCACTGTGCCGAGCGACTGCTGGAAGGCCTGCGCGGTGCCCTGGAAGCTCGAATTCAGCGTCGCCGGCGCGCCGAGCTCGGCCATCGCCCGCTGCACCGCCTCGGTGGCCTGGCCGAGCGCAATGCCTTGCCCGAGATTGAAGCTGATCGTAATCGACGGGAACTGGCCCTGATGGCTGATCGAGAGCGGGCGGACCGGATCAGTGGTCCAGCTCGCGAAGGTCGACAGCGGCACCTGGTCGCCGGTCAGCGGCGATCTCAGATACAATTTGTTCAGCGTCTCGAGATCGCCCTGCATTTCCGGCAGGACTTCCAGGATTACCTTGTAGGTATTGAGCTGCGTGAAATATTGCGTGACCTGCCGCTGTCCGAACGCATCATACAGCGTGTCGTCGATCAGCTGGGGTTGGATGCCGTAGCGGGCAGCGGTGTCGCGGTTGATCTTGAGCTGGACCGTCGTGCCCTGCGTCTGCTGGTCGGTCGCGACGTCGCGCAGCTCCGGCAGCGTCTGCATCTTGGCGAGGATCTTCGGCGCCCATTCGTTGAGCTCGGCGAGATCGGCGTCCTGCAGGGTGAACTCGAACTGCGTGCGCGTCGGCCGGCCGCCGAGCCGGACGTCCTGGGCCGCCTGCATATAGAGGCGCGCGCCCGGCACTTTCTCGAGCTTAGGTCGCAGCCGCGCGATGATCTGCTGAGCGGACGCCTCCCGCTCGTTGCGCGGCTTGAGCGTGATGAACATGTTGCCGTTGTTGCCGGCACGGCCGCTGCCGCCGATGTTCATGGCGATCGTGGCGACGTCGGGGTCGTCCATCACGATCTTGCCGAGCTCGACCTGGCGGCGCTGCATCTCCTTGAACGAAATGTCCTGCGAGGCTTCAGACGTGGCCGTGATCAGGCCGACGTCCTGCTGCGGGAAGAAGCCCTTGGGGATCAGCACGAACAGGTAGACCGACAGGCCGAGCGTGACGAAGAAAATCGCGAGCGTGGTGCGCCGCCAGGCCAGGGCGTGGTCGAGCACGTATTCGTAGCCGCGCAGCATGCCGTCGAAGGCGCGCTCGCTCCACTGATAGAGCTTGCCGTGGGTGACCTCGCCATGGGCGCGCAGGAAGCGCGAGGCCATCATCGGCGTCAGCGTCAGCGACACGAACATCGAGACGAAGATCGTCATCGCCAGCACGACGGCGAATTCGCGGAACAGGCGCCCGATGATGCCGCCCATCAACAGCAGGGGGATCAGCACCGCGACCAGCGAGATGCTGATGGAGACGATGGTGAAGCCGATTTCCTTGGAGCCTTTGAAGGCGGCCTCCATCGGCGAGTCGCCTTCCTCGATGTAGCGCGTGATGTTCTCGAGCATCACGATCGCGTCGTCGACGACGAAGCCGACCGCGATGGTGAGCGCCATCAGCGACAGATTGTCGAGCGAATAGCCGGCCACCCACATCAAGGCGCAGGCACCCAGCAGCGCCAATGGCACCGTGACCGTCGGTATGACCGTCGCCCAGAAGCTTCGCAGGAACATGAAGATGACCATGACCACGAGGGCGATGGTCAGCAGCAGCGTGAACTGGACGTCCTCGACCGCGGCGCGGATGGTGGTGGTTCGGTCGCTGATGAGCTCGATCTTGATCGCGGGCGGGATCGCCGCCACGAGGCGGGGCAGGGTTGCCTTGATCCGGTCCACGGTCTCGATGACGTTGGCGCCCGGCTGCTTGAAGATCACCAGGAACACGCCGCGCTTGCCGTTCGCCCAGGCCGCCTGCTTGGCGTCTTCGGCGGCGCTGACCGCCTGGCCGATGTCGCGAATCCGCAGCGGAGCGCCGTTGCGATAGGCGATGATGACGTCGTTCCAGTCCTTCGCGTGCGTGAGCTGGTCGTTGGCGTAGATCGTATAGGCGCGCTTCTCGCCGTCGATATTGCCCTTGGGGCTGTCGACCGTGGTGATCGCGATCTGGCTGCGGATGTCCTCCATCGACAGGCCCTTGGCGACCAGCTTTGCGGGATCGACCTGGATGCGGATGGAAGGTTTCTGCTGCCCGCCGATGAAGACCTGGGCGACCCCTGAGAGCTGGCTGATCTGCTGGGCGAGCTGGGCGTCGACCGAGTCGCTGACGGTCGTCAGCGGTAGCGTCTCCGATGTCGCCGACAGCAGCAGGATCGGCGCGTCGGCGGGGTTTACCTTGCGGTAGGTCGGGGGCGACGGCAGGTTTTTCGGCAACTGGCCGCTGGCCGCGTTGATGGCGCCCTGTACGTCGTTGGCGGCGCCGTCAATGTTGCGGTTGAGATCGAACTGGATGGTGATCGACGCCGTGCCCAGATAGCTCGTCGAGGTCATCTGCGCGATGCCCGGGATCTGGGCGAATTGCCGCTCGAGCGGCTGTGCCACGGACGAAGCCATCGTCTCAGGGCTGCCGCCGGGCAGGTTGGCGGTGATCTGGATGGTCGGAAAGTCCACCTGCGGCAGCGGCGCGACCGGAAGCAGGGGATAGGCGACCAGGCCGACGAAGAGAATGCCGGCCATCAGCAGCGAGGTGCCGATGGGATATCGGATGAACGGTGCCGAAATCCCGCCCTCGGTCATTGCTGTCGTACCTTGTTCTGGGCCGGATCCGAGCTTGCCACCGCAGTCGACACCAGGCTTCCGGGCTGGACCTTGAACTGACCGCCGACGATCACCTGTTGGCCGGGGCTCAAGCCTTCCTCGATGACCGAACGCCCGTCGATGCCATAGCTGACCTTGACCTTGTGCACCTCGGCCTTGTTGTCCTGATTGACCGTGTAGGCGTAGAGCCCGTTGGTGGAGTGCTGGACCGCGTCATCCGGAACGACGGTCGCATCCTTCAGCGTTCGCACCAGGAGCCGCGTCGAGACCGATTGGCCCGGCCACAGCGTGTTTTCCTTGTTGTCGAACACCGCCTTGAGCCGGATCGTGCCGCTGCTCGTGTCGACCTGGTTGTTGATCACAGCGAGCTTGCCCTCGGCCAGCGTCTTCTTGCCGTCGGTGGTGAGGGCGATCACCTTGAGCGCGCCGGCCTTCTGGCCCTCGCTGATATAGGGGAGCTGGTCTTCCGGCGCGGTGAAGATCACCGCGATCGGCTCGACCTGCGAGATCGTGACGATGGCGGTCTGCGAGGAGGCGTTGACGATGTTGCCGATGTCGACCTGACGCAGGCCGGCAACGCCGGTGATCGGTGCCTTGATCTGGGTGTAATCGAGCTGGGTCTGGGCGTTGGAGATCGCGGCATCATCGGCGGCGATCTGCGCGGTGAGCTGAGCCACGGTGGTGCGCTGGGTGTCGACGCGCTGGGCGGTGGCAAATTCGCCGAGCTTCGTGGCGCGCTGGAGCTCGAGATTGGCGTTGGCGAGACTGGCCTCGTCCTGCGCCTTCTTGGCCTTGGCCTGGTCAAGCGTGGCTTGATAGGGGCGGGGATCGATCGAGACCAGGAGATCGCCCTGCTTGACGATCTGGCCTTCCCTGAATTCGAGCTTGTCGATCTGGCCATCCACGCGGGTTCGGACCTGGACCGTGTTGAAGCCCTGAACCGTGCCGAGACCGGTCAAATAGACCGGAAAGTCGGTCTTCTGGACCGGTGCAACGCTGACGGGGACGGCGGAGGGGCGAGGCGGGCCTTTTTGAGCGGTTTGTGCGGTCTGGACTTTTCCAGCCTCGGACGAGCCGAATTTCTGCCAACTATAATAGCCCGCGGAGGCCACGGCCGCGATGATCAGAAGCCAAAGGATCGGCCGGGACTTTTTCATGTCGTCTCGTATCGGCTCGCATGCCCTCGGCTACGAATATCGGGGCAATCGTACGGTTCCATATGATGTATAATACACGCCAACTTCCAGTGTAAACAGCACTATCAGTTGAGAATCCTAAACAATTGGAAAGCTTTGCACCGTGTAGGCAGCTCGCTGGCGCGCCGGTGTGCAGGGCTGCATTTTCGCGCCGCGAGCGTTCGGCGTGCCATTCTTGCGCAGCACGCGCAGCGGTGTGCTCAGGGCCGATCGGCTTCGCGCCGGGCCGTGGTTCGGATCAACCGCAAGAACGGTTCTAAGTTGCGTCGTGGCCGTTTCGGTTGTCAGGGATTTCGGCATCGTCCATATCGGCGCCGCATCAACGGAGCGAAGCATGGACGAGCTGAACGGCAAGCTGATCGCGTGCCAGATTCTGATCACGGGATTGATCGCGCGTGTCGCCAACGAGCAGCGCGATCCCTTGCGCTTCCTCACCGACTTTCGCGACGAGATCAAAGCCGTCGTCAGCGGCGTCAACATCGCCGGCATGGACAGCACCGATCGCGTGCGCGCCGTTGCGCAGAAGACTGTCGACGAATTGTTCTCGCTGATGAAGCCGCCGAGCAGCGACTGAGAGCGATGCGCGATCGCCGCTGTTTAGAACGAGTCCAGTCTCGTCTTAGAACGATTTCAAACTGCAGTTTAGAATCGTTTTGATCTGGACCAATTCAAAGGTTCTCGCGAACGGCTCGCATTGACCCGCTATTTTGCGGCCGATACCAACAGCCCATCGCTCGTTCGAAGTGAATGAGCGAACAGGAAGATGGGGCGTTTGGTAATGGGGCAGGTGGTCGCACCGAAGTCGTTGCGTTCGGTCGTAGCGTTCGATCCGATGGATGAGAGGTCCGCGGGCGTTTCCGGCAAAAAAGTTTCAGCGGTCGCGAGCTTGATCGCGGTGGCGTCGGTGTCGAGCGGCGCGCAGGCGCAGCAGTCGAATCTGCCGCCGGTGACGGTCGATGCTCCGGTCGAGCGTCCGCGTCCGACGGCCTCGAAGCCTTCGCCCGAGCAGGTCCGTGCCCGCAACGCGCTTCGCCGTGCCGCGCAGCGCCAGCCGGTGCAGCAGGCGGCGCCCGCCACGCCGTCCGGCGCTCCCGACAGCAATCCGTACGCGGATCCGGCTGCGCCGTACAAGGTCGATCACGTCCAGGCTTCGGGCAAGTTTCCCGAGAAGATGCTGAACACGCCGAAGACCATTACCGTGCTCAGCAAGGAGGTGCTCGAGGACAAGAACGCCACGACGCTGAAGGAGATCGGGCGCTCGACCGCAGGCGTGACGCTCGGCACGGGCGAGGGCGGCAACGCGTTCGGCGACCGTTTCTTCATCCGCGGCTTCGACGCGCGCAACGACGTCTTCATCGACGGCATCCGCGATCCCGCCGTTTCCATCCGCGAGAACTTCTTCACCGAGCAGATCGAGATTCTGCGCGGACCGGCATCCTCCTATGCCGGCCGCGGCACTGCCGGCGGCGCCATCAACATCGTCACCAAGCAGGCCGGCGACGTCAACTTCAAGCGCATCGACAGCGAGTTTGGCACCGACATGACCAAGCGCGTCACGCTCGACGTCAACCAGGTCATTGATCCCACCTTCTCGGTGCGCGCCGGCGGCCTGTTCCAGGACGCCAACGTCGCCGGGCGCAACTACGTGACCGACAATCGCTGGGGCAGCTTCATCTCGACCAAGTACACCCCGACCAACGACATCAAGATCACGACGAACTACGTCCATACCGACCTCAGCGGCTATCCCGATTTCGGCGTGCCCTATTACAAGCAGGGCAACGTGCCGGTGACGTCGGCGGGCATTCCGCGTGGCAATTGGTACGGCTTCCTCAACCGCGACTTCCAGACCGCGCGGCAGGATTTCGGCACCGGTACCATCGAGTACAAGGTCAACGAGGCGATCACGCTGACCAGCAAGGTGCGCGGCGAGCACTCGCTGCTCAACTACATCGGCACGCTGCCGCAGAACCCGAATACGACAAGCCCCAACCCGCTGCTCTGGACCACGACGGCGAGCGCGCAGAGCCGTTACCAGAACGTCGACGTATGGGCCAACCAGAACGAGGCCACGTTCAAGCTCGACACCGGCGGGGTCAAGCACACGGCGGTGTTCGGCGTCGAATATTCGAACGAGAACATCTCGATCGATCGTTATGCCGGTCTCGCGTCCGAACTGGCCGGTTCGCCCTTCACCAGCACGGGCGCGGTGACGGGTGTCAATCTCTACTCCCCGCAATACACCAACATTCCCTTCGGCATTCCGTCACTCGTCGGCAATCCGACCCGCTACGGCGTCAACACCAGCAGCGTGTATGTTATGGACACCGCGAACTGGCAGGACACGATCATCGTCAACGGCGGTGTGCGCTACGACGGCTACAGCCAGAGCGCATCCAACAATTCGAGCTATGTGAAGCAGAACGCCGATCTGGTGAACTACAATGTCGGTGTGGTCTACAAGCCGATGTCGATCGGCAGCGTCTATGCAGCCTATGCGACTTCGGCCAATCCGTTCGGGTCGGAGCTGGACGCGACCGGCACCGACTACGGCGGTGTTCCTCCCAACTCGACCTTGTTGCTCGGGCCCGAGCGCAACAAGGCGATCGAGGTCGGCACCAAATGGGAGCTTGCGGATCGCCACCTGCTGGTGACCGGCGCGCTGTTCCAGACCACCAAGGACAACGCGCGCGAGACTGTCAACAACCTGCTCACATCGGGTGCAGCCTACAGGATCCAAGGCATCGACATCGAAGCGGAGGGCAGGATCACCGACCGCTGGAGCATCTTCGGCGGCCTGGTGCTGATGCAGTCGAAGGTCACGCAGAGCGGCGTTGCTTCGAATCTCGGGCTGCAACTCGCCAACATCGCGCACCAGTCGTTCAGCATGCTCACCAAGTACAAGTTCGACGGCGGTTGGGAGCTTGGCGGCCAGGCAGTGTATCGCTCCAAGGTCTATGGCGGCACGTTCGCGGCCAACACCAACGAGCTGCCGAGCTATTGGCGTTTCGACGCGTTCGTCGAGAAGAAGATCGACCAGAACTGGAGCATGAAGTTCTACGCGCAGAACCTGACCAACAAGCTCTATTACGACTCGTTCTATCGCAGCAACGTGCCGTTCGTTGCGGTCGCGCCGGGACGGGCGTTCTACGTCGTGACCACAGCGAAGTTCTGATCATGTTGACGTGCTTGCCTGGCGTTCTCAGCAAGGATGATGTGGCGGATTTCCGCCGCATCATGGACGCCAGCGAATGGGAGGACGGCCGCTCCACCGCCGGCGCGCAATCGGCGATGGTCAAGCGCAACGAACAGCTGCCACCGGACGGCGAGGTCGCGCGAAAACTCGGCAACCGCATCATCTCGGCGCTGACGTCCAATCCGCGCTTCATTGCGGCGGCGATCCCGCTGCAGATCTTCCCGCCGCTGTTCAACCGCTATGCGGCCGACAGCGGCCACCATTTCGGCCTGCACGTCGACAATGCGATCCGCGGCGACCGCCTGACCGGCCTTCGCATCCGCACGGACCTGTCGGTCACGCTGTTCCTCGCCGAGCCGGAGGATTACGACGGTGGCGAACTTGTGATCGAGGACACCTACGGCTCCCATGAAGTCAAGTTGCCAGCCGGGGACTGCGTGCTCTATCCCTCGACCAGCCTCCACCTCGTCACGCCGGTGACCAGGGGAACGCGGGTTGCGTCTTTCTTCTGGCTTCAGAGCATGATACGGGACGATCAAGCCCGGAGCATGATCTTTGACCTCGACACCGCGATACAGGCGCTGGTGGAACGGCTCGGGCGTGACGATCCCGAAACGGTCAAATTGACGGGTATCTATCACAACCTCATTCGCTACTGGGCCGAAGTATGAAGACCATGTCCTTCCAAGCAAGCCTTGCCGCAGCCTTGATGCTGGCGGCCGCCTGGTTCGCGTCCCCCGTTTCTGCCCAGACACAAAGCCCGCCGGCAACGGCCCAATCGGCGGCTCAGCCGTCCACGGCCGGAACCGTTCCGCCGGCAGCCGCGCCGGCTGCGCCTGCGGCCTCGACGGCTCCCGCCGTTGCCGGCGCCGCCCCCGTGGCCGGCAATCCCGCGAGTGCGAAGCCCGAGGCGGCGGCCATCGCGCCGGCCATGAAGGAATTGTCGCCCTGGGTGATGTTCATGTCGGCGGACGTCATCGTGAAGGCGGTGATGATCGGGCTCGCCTTCGCCTCGCTGATGACCTGGACCGTCTTCATCGCCAAGTCGATCGAGCTGTCGGTCGCCTCCGGCAAGCTGCGTTCGGCGTTGAAGAAGATCGCGGAGGCGCGCTCGCTCGCTGAAGCGCAGATGGCGCTCGGCACCAAGGAGGGCATCCTGCCGTCGTTCCTGGCGGCGGCGCTGCGCGAGGCGCGGATGTCGGCCGGCCTGTCCAGCGATACCGGCATCAAGGAGCGCGCCGCCTCCAGCTTTGCCGAGATCGTGCGGGCGGAGCAGCGGCGCATCCGGATCGGCATGGGCGTGCTCGCCACGATCGGCTCGACCTCGCCCTTCGTCGGCCTGTTCGGCACGGTCTGGGGCATCATGAACAGCTTCATCGGCATTTCGAAGTCGCAGACCACGAACCTTGCCGTGGTCGCGCCCGGTATCGCCGAGGCGCTGCTCGCCACCGCGATCGGCCTCGTGGCCGCCATTCCCGCCGTCATCATCTACAACCACTTCTCGCGCGTGACGAAGGGCTATCTCGAGCTCGTCAGCCGCGCCTCGGGCGCGGCAGGGCGGCTGCTCTCGCGCGATCTCGACCGCAGCCACGGCAGCGTGCATTCGCGCGCGGCGGAGTAGACCATGGCCGTTTCGCTCGCAGACAACGACGACGACGACGATTTCTCGGAAACGCATGACATCAACGTCACGCCGTTCATCGACGTCATCCTGGTGCTGCTGATCATCTTCATGGTCGCCGCGCCGCTGTCCACCGTCGACCTGCCGATCGATCTGCCGACGTCGAGTGCGACGCCGCAGAAGAAGCCGGACAAGCCGACCTATCTCAGCATCAAGCCCGACCTGACGCTCGCGATCGGAGAGAACGCTGTTCACCGGGCCGAGTTGATCGGGACCCTCGACGGCCTTTCCGACATGAGCAAGGACAAGTATGTTTTCCTGCGCGCCGATCGCTCGGTGCCATATGGCGAGTTGATGGGTGTGATGGAGCTGTTGCGCTCGGGCGGCTATACGCGGGTGAAGCTGGTCGCGCTGGAAGGCGCGCCGGGGGCGCCTGCGGCAGGCGTCGCTCAGCCTTAAGGGCCAGCCATGTCGGACGAACCGAGACCATCCCGAAAGCTCTGGATCGTGGCGGCGGTCGCCGCGCTCGCGCTCCATCTCGGTGGTGCTGCGCTCGCGCTGGCGCATTTGCGCGCCGACGACGACGGCGATGGCCTTGGTGCGGCCGGTGCGGAGTTCGCGGTCGAGATGGCTTCGCCCAAGGTGCCCGATACCGATCTGCCGCCTGGGCCTGACAGCGAAGCGATGCAGGAGCAGCAGGCGCTTCCCGAGCAGAAGGCCGAGACCAAGGAGACGGAGCTTCCGAAGGACCAGTCGCAGGAGGTCGAGGATCCTGATCGCGTCGTGACCGAGAACAACACGAAGAAGCCAACGGAAGACGATCCCAAGATTCAGGCGGTCGAAACGCCCGCGGCCGAGGCATCGCCGAAGTCGGTAGCAAGTGCGCGGCAGACGCTCGACGAGGACGCGCGCGAAGCCGAGAAGGCCCTGGCGCCGGTCCTGGGGCTTGGCAAGGACATCCTGAAGATCACGGCCGACTGGAACCGCAAGATCAGCGCGCATCTCGCGGCTCACAAGGTTAATCCGGAGGGCAAGCAGCCCAATAACCAGAAGGTCAAGGTGAGCTTTGCGATCAACCGAAAAGGCAACGTGCTGTCGGTCGAAGTCGCGGAATCGTCGGGAGATGCAGCCTACGATGCTGCGGCGCTGTCAATTGTCCGCAAGTCCGATCCGATCCCGCAGCCGCCTGCCGGACTGACCGACGACCGGTTCGAACGGACCGTGGACATCATCTTCACGCCGCCGGATGCGAAGAAGAAAAAGACGGCTCAGCGCCAGTAGAGCCGGATCCCGACATAGACCACGACCAGGCATGCGAAGATCAGCGCCACGGGGAGGGGCCGTTTCTGGGCCCCGCTGGCCGCGCCTGCCGCGAAGAAGCCAGCGCTCTTCGGCTTCGGCGCCGGGCGCCGGAAGGCGGTAACATTGTCCGCTGCCGGCTTGGCCTGGCGGGGACGGACGTCGGGCGGGGTTCCAGCACCGCCCATCTCGACGTAATAGGCCTTGTAGATCGCACCGATGGTGGCCTCGGTCGCTTCGCCCTCGCTCATCTGCGCCAGCAGGTTTTGATAGCTCGCCAGGAACTCCTGGGCCTCCGGAGGCAGCGCGGACGCCCCGTTGAGCTTGGCCATCATCTTCCAGGTGGCGAAATCGGCGCGGGCGCGGGTGTCGGCGCGTCGCGCGATCAGCATATCGGCAGCTTTGACCAAGTCGGCCTCTGGCCCTTCGGCATGGGTTCGGATCTCAGGTTCAACTACGCGTTGCCGGTCAGGAAGAGAACAGCCTTAATCACATAACCGGTCAACGTTCCCAGTATTGCTGAAATAACATCAAGATTTAGACCGAACTGCGAGCCCGCGAGCGGCAGCAGGATCAAGAGCCCGATCAGGATCAGCATACCGAACGGCTCGAGCCGGGCCAACGGCAAGGCGAGGGCCCGCGGCAGCAGGCCGACTGCAACGCGGCCGCCGTCGAGCGGCGGGATCGGCATCATGTTGAAGACCGCCAGGATCGCGTTGATGATGAGCGCATTCTTGAGATTGTCGGCAACCCACTTTGCCGAGCTTGCGGGCACCAGGGGCAGGGCATGGAAGGCGACGGCCGCGGCGAGCGCCAGCAGGATGTTTGTGACGGGCCCGGCCAGCGCCACCCAGACCATGTCGAGCCTGGGGTTGTTCAGCTTGCGGAAGTTCACCGGTACCGGCTTGGCATAGCCGAACAGGAACGGCGAATGCGCGAACAGCAGCATCGCCGGCAGGATCAGGGTGCCGAACGGGTCGATATGCCTCAGCGGGTTGAAGCTGACGCGGCCGAGCTGCGAGGCCGTGTTGTCCCCGAGCCGGTCCGCGACGAAGGCGTGCGCAGCCTCGTGGAAGGTGATGGCGAACACCAGGGGCAGCACCCAGACGGAGAGGTCATAAATGTTCAAAGCGCGTCCGCTCCGTCAGTCTTGTTCTTAGCCGAAATAGTGCGCCGGCGATGATCTGCCAAGAGCGCCGGACGCGAGTTGCGGAGCAGAAGAAAGGCGCAAACGGTGGTCGGGCAATGCCTCGACGCCGCGTTCACGTCTTCCTGCGGTAGAGAATGAAGCTGGCTGATTCTTCGGTGCGTTCAAACTCTGACGATAGGATTTGCTCCGTTATCGTCTTGAGCCAGTCATACTCGTATGTTGCGCCGCGCTCCAAAATGAAGTGATCGGACCCGGCAAAGCTGCGAGTGACATGTTCGGGGCTGAACGTATCCCGGAACGGAAGAAAGTAGCTCTTGGGCGCTCTGCCGGCGGTTGCGAGAACGAGCCAATCACGGTCTGACAGCAACAACAGGCGACCGTGGGGCGGCACGGCCTTGTTGATCAAGTCGATGTCGCTGCGATCGAGGTGCAAGTTGACCTTTCCCGCTCCGCGTCCCAACTTCAGGCTGGCGATGCTCGGATACTGCAGATAGGACGGCAGCCCGATCGTCACGTTCTGTTGACGATCCCTCGCATTGAAGAGCACGGCGAACGAGAGCAGGGCCGTTGCCGCCAGCGAAACGGCAGGGATGGTTTGCGACGTCTGGCGGCCGAGGACTGCGCGGAATGCCGCCCGGCACCACCACGCGCCAATGGCAAGAAAGGCAAAGGCGTTTTGCTGCCACACCGCGTCAAGCGACCGATTCATCCATTTGGCCATGAAGACCAGCGCAACGATCGAGAGGACGAGAAGATAGGCCCGTTCGATCGAGCGAGATCCTGCCCACGTTGCGGCAACGCTGATAGCCGTGCCGATAGCCATCGCCGGAAAGATCAACTGATAGAATGTCCCGAAGCCGGGCTCCCAGTTCATCGGCACGCCGACCCAGTTCGAGACGCTGTGCAGGGCGATCGGCGCAAGCAGGACGCGCAGGAAGTCCATCGTGAGAACGGCGGGACCGTAGGCCGCGCCGAACAACGCGAGCAACATTGCGGCAGACAGCCCGGTGAATGCCGCGACCTCCCAGGGCCAGCGTCTTTCGAGGATCCGCGCCGACAACACCGCGCACCCCACGACCCAGGTATAGATCCCGGTCTCGGTGTTCCAGAATATCGAGATCGCGCAGACGGCGGATAGCGCCGCCACCGACCAACCCGAAGGCTGGACCATGATGTGCGCGAGGATGCCCGTGGCGATGAACACGAACATGTACCTGATGGCCAGAGCGGATGGTCCGGAGAATCCTTCGGCCTCGCCGAACTGGCAGAGTGCAAGAAATACGGCCGTCAGCACGAAGGGCAGCGCCCTGCTCTGGAAGAAGTCGCGCAGCACCCAATAGGCCGACAGGTGATAGATTGCGATGCAGGCGGCAACGAAACCGACGTAACGCAAATATAGAACGTTTGGGTCGGGGGGCAGGAGCATTCCGAACAAATGGGACGGTCCGTATCCATAGAAGGACAGGAAGTCCCGGCCCGGCACCAGGCCATCGCTAAATTGATAGAGGGCCGGGCCGACGAGGAACGATACGGCATGAGGATTGGTTGCAGCCTGGCCGGCCAACCGTTGTACGCTCAAGGGCAGTGTCAGGGCCAGCAGTGCCGCGATCAGCGCAGCGTCGATCCGCTCAAATTCAAAAAAGGTGATCGGCCTGAGTTCTGGCGCACCCTCGATGCTTCCGTGGGGCCGGATTTGCTTCACGAAGGGTACGAAGATCGCGAGGACCGCGACGGCCAACGCCACAATGTGAAGTTCTTGCTGGAACGCGTCCCGGAGGAATGTCTCCAGGGACAGGACCATCGTCAGCATCGAAACGTAAAACAGAACGAGCGACCGCCCTTCGAACGGTCTCCGGAGCCTGAGTGCAGCGAAGGCCAAGACAGCGCCGAACACGTAGAACAGCAGATAGAAGATCTTCTCGGCACGCTTGATTGCCGCATCGCCCGTGACATGTGCCTCGATGACGGGAAAGTCCTGCGCGAGATTTACGCCCAGGCGCAACTTGGTGGCGTTCAAGATGAGATAGGCAACGATACCGGCCGCAACAGCGCCGATGCATGCCCCCCACATCGCCAAACTCTGAAACCGCCAAAGTCCAAGTTCTGATTCTGTTATCGGCTTAATGAGACGCAACAGCATTCCCCGCAGGCTATCCGGAAGGAACGTAAGGCAAACGAAATCTGCTGGCTAGCCGCGGAAGACGGAAAACCGGTCATCCCTAGATCGAGGCTTCACGCGACGACGCAACAGATCTGTCCTAGCAGCCGGCGCTTCTCGGAGTAGCTGGGGCATTGGCAGGATAGAGATTGCGATGACGAGGGGGTCTGCAGGTTCGGCCCCGAGCGCCTGACCTCACGCCGGAATCGTCGTCTCGTATTGAGTCAAGCCGTCGTCGAGCTTCACCCAGGCGAGCTTCTCGCTGACCCAGATGTGCTCGGTCGGGGCGAAGGCATTGCGATCGTCGAAAGTGGCCAGCGCCACGCCCGCCAGCGTGCCGTTGCGGCGCCAGGCAAACAGCCGCGTGCCGCACTGCTTGCAGAACACGCGGTCGATGCTTGCGGACGAGGCGTAGCGTGCGGTCTCGCCCTCGACGCTGAGCGCACGCTGGTCGAACTGCGCGCGCGCGAAGTAGGGCGAGCCCATCGCCTTCTGGCAGATGCGGCAATGGCAGATGCGGACGTTGAGCGGCTCGCCCTCCGCCTTGAACCGCACCGCGCCGCACAGGCATCCACCTTCCCGGATCATGATGTCCTCAATAGGTTGCGCGCCCGCCCGAGATGTCGAACACAGCGCCGGTCGAGAAGGCGCAATCCTCGGATGCGAGCCAGGCCACCATCGCGGCGAGTTCTTCCACGAGGACGAAGCGTGCCTTCGGGATCTTTGACAGCATGAAGTCGATATGCTGCTGCGTCATCTGGTCGAAGATCGCGGTCTTCGCCGCGGCCGGTGTCACCGCGTTGACGAGGATGTCGTGGGCGGCGAGCTCCTTGCCGAGCGACTTCGTCAGCGCGATCAGGCCGGCCTTGGAGGCCGAATAATGCGCGGCGTTCGGATTGCCTTCCTTGCCGGCGATCGAGGCGATGTTCACGATCCGCCCGTATTTCTGCTTGAGCATTTCGGGCACGATCGCCTTGCTGACGATGAAGGGGCCGTCGAGGTTGATGCGCAGCACCTTGCGCCATTCATCGAGGTCGGTCTCCCAGACCGGCTTATTGACCCCGGCGATGCCGGCATTGTTGACGAGGATGTCGATCTTGCCAAAGGCCTTGAGCGTCGCATCGCGTGCCTGCTCGACGGCGGCCGTGTCGGTGACGTCGACCTTGAAGACTTTTGTCTCGCCGCCGATCCCCTTTGCGGTCTTCTCCGCCAGCGCGGCGTCGAAGTCCCAGATCGCGACTTTGGCGCCGGAGGCGACGAAGCGCTCGGCAATGGCGCGGCCAAAGCCCTGCGCTCCGCCGGTGACGATGGCGATGCGGCCGTTGAGATCGATCTTGTTCATGCCGGCGGCCTTCTCGCGTCAGAGCATGTAGCCGCCGTCGACGACGAGGTCGACGCCGGTGGTGAAGGCGCTCTCGTCGCTGCCGAGATAGATCGCCATCGCCGCGATCTCCTCGGCGGTGCCGAGCCGGCCCATCTTCTGGCGGGAGATGAACATCTCCTTGCCCTGCGGTCCTTGCGCGGCGGCGCGGTCGAGCATCGAGGGCGTCTCGACGGTGCCGGGGCAGATCGAGTTGCAACGGATGCCCTTGGTGATGAAGTCGAGCGCGACCGCGCGGGACAGCAGCGACACTGCCGCCTTCGACGAGCTGTAGACGTAGCGGTTCGCCGGCGGCCGCAAGGCCGCGCAGGACGAGATGTTGACGATGCTGCCGCCGCCGCCCGCGATCATGTCGGGCAGGAAGGCCTTGATGGTCCGGTGCATCGACTTGACGTTTAGGTCGAACGAGAAATCGAAATCCTCCTCCGAGCAGTCCAGGATGGTGCCGTGATGCACGAAGCCGGCGGCGTTGAGCAGGATGTCGATCTTGCCGATGCGCTTGGCAAAGGCGTTGACGTCGGCGGTGTTGCGGACGTCGAGTTTTGCGACTTCGGCGATGCCTTCCTTGGTTAGGCTAGCGATGCCGGCCTCGTTGATGTCGGTGGCGATGACGGTTGCGCCTTCACGCGCGAATGCGATGGCGCAGGCGCGCCCGATGCCAGCGGCTGCAGCCGTGACGACGGCGCGCTTTCCTTTGAGGCGGTCTGCCATGTTGTTGTTCTCCTCACCAAGATCTGTTTGTTAGTTCGTCATTGCGAGGAGCTCTTGCGACGAAGCAATCCAGGGGCTCTCCGCGGAGGCAGACTGGATGCTTCGCTTCGCTCGCAATGACGGTGTGGCTGTCAGTGATTGTCCCGCGCCACACCGAACGTGCCGGCGACGTTCTGATAACGCGTCGCGAGCTCCATGCAGGCGCCGGTCGATTGCTGGCCGACGGTGTTGCGGTAGATCTCCTGCCACGGCGTCTGGTTCGGCGGATGCTTGAAGCCGCCGCTGGCCTTGAGCTCGGCGTGGCGCTTCTTCAGCTCCTCATCCGAGATCAGGATGTTGGCGCTGCCCTTGTTGAGGTCGATGCGCACCTTGTCGCCGGTCTTGAGGACGGCAAGCCCGCCATTGGCGGCGGCTTCCGGCGAGGCGTTGAGTATCGAGGGCGAGCCCGAGGTGCCGGACTGGCGGCCATCGCCGATGCAGGGCAGGGACAGGATGCCGCGTTTGATCAGCGCCGCCGGCGGCTGCATGTTCACGACCTCGGCGCCACCGGGGTAGCCGATCGGGCCGGTGCCGCGGATGAACAGCACGCAGCGCTCGTCGATGTCGAGCGAGGGATCGTCGATCCGCTCGTGGTAATCTTCCGGGCCTTCGAACACGATGGCGCGGCCCTCGAAAGCATTGAGGTCCTTCGGATTGCTGAGGTAGCGGTCGCGGAATTCCTTGGAGATCACGCTGGTCTTCATGATCGCGGAGTCGAACAGATTGCCCTTCAGCACCAGGAAGCCGGCGTCCTTCACCAGCGGCTTGTCGTAAGCCCAGATCACGTCGTTGTCGGGTGCGGGCGCGTTCTTGCAGTTCTCGCCGATGCCGCGGCCGTTGACAGTGATCGCGTCCTCATGGATGCGCTTGTGCTTCATCAGTTCGCGCACCACGGCAGGCACGCCGCCGGCGCGGTGGAATTCCTCGCCGAGATAGAAGCCGGCCGGCTGCATGTTGACCAGGAGCGGCACGTCGTGGCCGAACTTCTGCCAGTCGTCGATCGACAGCTCGACGCCGATATGGCGGGCGAGGGCGTTGATGTGGATCGGCGCGTTGGTCGAGCCGCCGATCGCCGAATTGATCACGATGCAATTCTCGAACGCCTTGCGGGTCAGGATGTCCGAGGGCTTCAGGTCCTCCCAGACCATCTCGACGATGCGTTTTCCGGTCTCGTAGGCGATCTGGCCGCGCTCGCGATAGGGGGCCGGGATCGCCGCGCAGCCCGGCAGCGAGAAGCCGAGCGCTTCGGCAAGCCCATTCATGGTCGAGGCCGTGCCCATGGTGTTGCAATGGCCGACCGAGGGCGCCGAGGAGGCCACGATCTCCATGAATTCTTCATAGTCGATCTCGCCGGCGGCGAGCCGCTCGCGCGATTTCCAGACGATGGTGCCGGAGCCGGTGCGCTCGCCATTGTGCCAGCCGTTCAGCATCGGGCCGCCCGACAGCACGATCGCGGGCAGGTTGACCGTCGCCGCCGCCATCATGCAGGCCGGCGTGGTCTTGTCGCAGCCGGTGGTCAGCACCACGCCGTCGAGTGGATAGCCGTAGAGGATCTCGACCAGGCCGAGATAAGCGAGGTTGCGGTCGAGCGCCGCAGTCGGGCGCTTGCCGGTCTCCTGGATCGGATGGGTGGGGAATTCCATCGCAATGCCGCCGGCCTCGCGGATGCCTTCGCGAACGCGGTGCGCGAGCTCGAGATGATGGCGGTTGCAGGGAGACAGGTCGTTGCCGGTCTGGGCGATGCCGATGATCGGCTTGCCGGATTGCAGCTCGGCGCGGGTGAGGCCGAAGTTCAAATAGCGCTCCATATAGAGCGCGGTCATGCCCGGATTGTGCGGGTTGTTGAACCATTCCTGCGAGCGAAGATGGCGGCGGGTACCGTTACTGCCGGCGGCGTGCCCGTTGGTTGGCTTCTTTGTCATTGGTTTCTCCTGCACTGCAAACGCACTGGCGTCCGTCTCATGGTGGCCGCATGTGCGGTGCCCAACGGCGCGCGCGATGGATCTGCCTTCCCGCTGGCGGGTCGTTTCCTCACGATTCCGATACTAGTCGTGGCTGCTTGGTAACGCTACCATTATGTTCGCCGCAGCCCCGCCTGATACGGGTGGCCTGCTGTCCGAACGCCGGGCCGACGAGCTTTGCCGCTCGATCACCTTGAAGCCGAGATCGAGCACCGGCTGCTCCGGGCGCCGGCCCTCGATCGCGTTGATCAGCATGGTGGCGGCCGTCTTCCCCATCTCGTAGCGATTGGTGCGGACGCTGGTGAGGGTGGGGACGGCGGAGGCCATGAACTCGAGGTCGTTGAAGCCGACGATGGCGATCTGCCCGGGCACTGCGATCTCCCGGCGCCGGCATTCGAACAGCACGCCGAGCGCGAGGTCGTCATTGGCGCAGAACACCGCGTCGATGTCGGGCTCGCGCGCCAGCAGATCGGTGAACAGGGCGCCGCCGAGCGTCACCGAGGTCGGTGTCGCCGTCGTGACCACCAGGCGCTGGTCGAACAATCCGGCGTCCTTCATGGCCGAGACATATCCGTCCAGCCGCCGCTGCACCCTGGGATCCATCCGCGCGCCGACGAAGCCGACCTTGCGGTGACCTTGCTCGAACAGGTGGGCGATCGCCGCGCGGGCCGCATCATAGTGTGAAAAGCCGATCATCATGTCGACGGGGTTCGGGCCGATCTCCATGATCTGCACGATCGGGCAGTCCGCGGCTTGAAGCATCGCGCGGGACTCCGTCGTCTGATCGATGCCGGTGACGATCAGCCCGGCCGGCTTCTGCGCCAGGAACAGACGCAGCAACTTCTCTTCCTGGAGAATGCTGTAGCGCGTGTTGGACAATTGGATCGAGTAGCGGCTGCCTTCGGAGGAGTCGTAGATGCCGCGCAGCACGTCCGAGAACACGTTATTGGTGAGCGATGGGATCAAGACACCGATGACCTCGGTGCGTTGCGAGGCGAGGGCGCGTGCGGCAAGATTGGGCACATAGCCGAGCTCCTTGGCGGCGCTCTCGACCCGTGTCCGCTTGGCGACCGACAGGGCCTCCGGATTGCGGAAAAAGCGCGACGCGGTAATCGGGCTGACGCCGGCGAGCTCGGCCACTTCGGCCAGCCGGATTTTGCCTGACTTGGTGCGTTTTCGACCCATTTGCTGCTCTTAACACAGTCAGTCCCGCAAACAAAGGAACGTTGACAGCGCTACCAGCAACGACTAACCAAAGACAAATTGCCAAAACCGCACAAACTACCGACAATGTCGCCCGCTAAGCTCGGGCTTCGTTCGGTGAAGTCCGAAAAACAAGACGGTCGCGGCGCGAGAGGCGCCGTGGACTTTCGAGGAGGGAGCTAGATGTCGTCTGTGCAAATCCGCGACGTGCGGAAATCGTTCGGCAATTTTGAAGTCCTGCACGGCGTCACGATCCCGATCGAGGACGGTCAGTTCGTCGTCCTGGTCGGCCCCTCCGGCTGCGGCAAGTCGACGCTTCTGCGCATGCTCGCAGGCCTCGAGAACATCACCTCCGGCACGATCTCGATCGGCGACCGCGTCGTCAACAATGTCCAGCCCAAGGAGCGGGACATTGCGATGGTCTTCCAGAACTACGCGCTCTATCCGCACATGACGGTCGCCGACAACATGGGCTTCTCGCTCAAGCTGCGGAATGCCGGCTCGGACGAGATCAACAAGCGCGTCAAGCGCGCCGCCGAGATCCTCGCACTGTCGCCGCTGCTCGACCGCTACCCGCGCCAGCTCTCCGGCGGCCAGCGCCAGCGCGTCGCCATGGGCCGCGCCATCGTGCGCGATCCGCAGGTCTTCCTGTTCGACGAGCCGTTGTCGAACCTGGACGCCAAGCTGCGCGTCGCCATGCGCACCGAAATCAAGGAGCTGCATCAGCGCCTGAAGACGACGACCGTCTATGTCACCCACGACCAGATCGAGGCCATGACCATGGCCGACAAGATCGTCGTCATGCATGACGGCATCGTCGAGCAGATGGGCACGCCGCTCGAGCTCTACGACAAGCCCGACAACCAGTTCGTCGCCGGCTTCATCGGCTCGCCCGCGATGAACTTCCTGAAAGGCCATGTGCGCGTCAACGGCGTTGCGACCTTCGAAGGGCCGAACGGCGTCAAGCTCCCGCTCAAGAGCGCGCCGGCCGGCTCCGACGGTCGTCCTGCGGTCTACGGCGTGCGGCCGGAGCACTTCACCATCGCCGATGACGGTGCCGAAGCCGAGATCATCGTCGTCGAGCCGACCGGCTCGGAAACGCAGGTGTTCGCCAAGGTCGGCGGCGAGCAGGTCGTCGCGGTCTTCCGCGAGCGTCACCAGTTCAATCCGGGCGACAAGGTGCGGCTGAAGCCCGATCCGTCGCTGGTCCATCTGTTCGACGATGCGACGGGCAAGCGCATGAACGCCTAGCGCATCAGACCACAAGGCATAAGACAACAAAAAGCATCACAGGGAGGACAACATGCAAGACTTTACCCGCCGGTCTCTGCTCCAAGGCGGCACCGCTCTGGCCGCAACCGGCATGCTGACGGGGCCGGCACTGTTCGACTTCGCCAGGGCCTGGGCGCAGAGCGCGCCCTGGAAGGCCGAGCCCGGCGCTAAGCTGACCGTGATGCGCTGGAAGCGCTTCGTGCCGGCGGAGGACGACGCGTTCAACGCGATGGTGGCGGCATTCAAGGCCGCGACCGGCACCGAGATGAACGTATTCAGCGAGTCCTTCGAGGACGTGCAGCCGAAGGCATCCGTTGCAGCCAACACGGGCTCCGGCCTCGACGTCGCCTGGGGTCTGCACACATTGCCGCAGCTGTTCCCGACCAAAGTCCTGAAAATGAACGATGTCGCCGACTATCTCGGCAAGAAATATGGCGGCTGGACGGACGCTGCAGCAAAGACCTGCAAGCTTGGCGAAGACTGGCTGGGCATCCCTGTCGCGACCAACGGCGGCTATATGACCTACCGGAAGTCGGCGACGGACAAAGCGGGCTTCAAGGAGTTCCCGAAAGATTTCCCAAGCTTCCTGGAGATGTGCAAAGCGCTCAAGGCGAACAACACTCCGGCCGGCTTTGCCCTCGGACATGCGAGCGGCGATGCCAACGGCTGGCTGCACTGGATCCTCTGGGGCCACAATGCGTGGACTGTCAATGAGAAGGATCAGGTCAGCATCAATTCGCCCGAGACCGCAAAGGCGCTAGAGTATTGCAAAGCGCTTTACGAGACTTTCATCCCAGGCACGCCTTCCTGGAACGACTCATCCAATAATAAGGCGTACCTGGCCGGTGAACTCTATTGCACCCTCAACGGCATTTCGATCTATGTTGCCGCCAAGACCGATCCTACCAAGAAGGAACTGGCGGAAGATACCTATCACGCGCTGCACCCGGTCGGACCGATCGGCAAGCCGACCGAGCTGCAGCTTACGCTGCCGATCCTCGCCTTCAACTTCACCAAATATCCGAACGCGGCGAAGGCCTTCGTCGCCTTCATGCTGGAGAAGGAGAACTACGAGAAGTGGCTGGATGGCGCGCAAGGCTATCTGCAGCAGACCTTGAACGCCTATGAATCGGCGTCGGTCTGGACGGCCGATCCCAAGAACGCCGTGTACTCGCAGGCCTCCAAGCGCACGCTGCCGGCGTCCGGCATCGGCACCGTCGGCGAGAAGGCGGCGACCGCGATCGCCGATTTCATCGTCGTCGACATGTTCGCCAATTACTGCACCGGCGCCAAGGATGCGAAGGGCGCGATGGCCGAAGCCGAGCGCCAGCTGAAGCGCATCTATCGCTGAACGGTCACGGGGCGGGCGGCTCTTGGGCCGCCCGCTCGTCAACATTTCGATCAGGGATATCGGGCATGGCTGATGTCGCAATTCCCCGGGCCAAGCCTCAGTTGAGCGAGGACAGCGCCTGGGTCCAGCTCAAACACAATCGCAACTGGCTCGGCTTCTGGTTCATGGTGCCGGCCATGGCCTTCCTGATCTTCTTCCTGGCCTATCCGCTCGGGCTCGGCATCTGGCTGTCCTTCACGGACACGCGTATCGGCAGGGTCGGGCACTTCGTGGCCACCGAGAACTATGAGTGGTTGTGGGACGATTCCATCTTCTGGCTGTCGGTGTTCAACACGCTGCTCTACACCTTCGTCGCCAGCGCCCTCAAATTCGCGATCGGCCTCTACCTCGCGCTGCTGCTGAACGAGAACATGCCGTTCAAGGCGATGCTGCGCGCGATGGTGCTGATTCCGTTCATCGTGCCGACGGTGCTCTCGGCGCTGGCGTTCTGGTGGATCTTCGACTCGCAATTCTCCATCATCTCCTGGTCGCTGAAGCATCTCGGCTTAATCAACCAGAACATCAACTTCCTCGGCGACACGACCTGGGCACGCATTTGCGTGATCTTCGCCAATATCTGGCGCGGCGTGCCCTTCGTGGCGATCACGCTGCTCGCGGGACTGCAGACCGTCTCGCCCTCGCTCTATGAAGCGGCGACGCTCGACGGCGCCACGCGCTGGCAGAATTTCCGCTTCATCACCTATCCGCTGCTGACGCCGATCATCGCTGTGGTGATGACCTTCTCCGTGCTCTTCACCTTCACCGATTTCCAGCTGATCTGGGCGATGACGCGTGGCGGCCCGGTCAACGCCACTCACCTGATGGCGACCCTGTCCTATCAGCGCGCGATCATCGCCGGGCAGCTCGGCGAGGGCGCCGCGATCTCCAGCGCGATGATTCCGTTCCTGCTCGCCGCCATCATGGTCTCGTGGTTCGGATTGCAGCGCCGGAAGTGGCAGCAGGGAGAGAGCAATGACTGACCTGCCCACCAGATCCATCGATCTCAAGAATGTGCTGTCGGGCTCGGCGCCTACGGCCGATCACAGCGAGGGCATGAGCTATCTGCAGTCGGTGCCGCGCAGGCTCGTGACGCTGTATCTGCCGCTCACGATCATCGTCGTCGTTCTGCTGTTCCCGTTCTACTGGATGGCGCTGACCTCGGTGAAGCCCGACGAGCAGCTGCTCGATCTCGACAAGTACAACCCGTTCTGGACCTGGAGCCCGACGTTCAAGCATTTCTACAAGCTGCTGTTCGAGAGCTATTATCCGCACTGGCTCTGGAACACGATGTACGTCGCGGTTTGCGCCACGATCCTGTCGATCATCGCATCGGTGCTCGCGGCCTACGCCATCGTGCGCTTGCGTTACAAGGGCGCCAATCTCGTCGGCGGGCTGATCTTCCTCGCCTATCTGGTGCCGCCGTCGATCCTGTTCATTCCGCTCGCCACCGTCGTTTTCCAGTACGGTCTGTTCGATTCGCCGCTGGCGCTGATCCTGACCTATCCGACCATCCTGATCCCGTTCTCGACCTGGCTGCTGATGGGCTATTTCAAGACCATCCCGTTCGAGCTCGAGGAATGCGCGCTGATCGACGGGGCGAGCCGCTGGCAGATCCTGATCAAGATCGTGCTGCCGCTCGCAATTCCCGGCCTGATCTCGGCCTTCATCTTCTGCTTCACGCTGTGCTGGAACGAGTTCATCTACGCCCTGACGTTCCTGCAATCGACCAGCAACAAGACCGTGCCGGTCGCGATCGTGAACGAGTTCGTGGACGGTGACATCTACCGCTGGGGCTCGCTGATGGCGGGCGCGCTGGCCGGCTCGCTGCCGCTCGTGATCCTTTACGCCTTCTTCGTGGAGCATTATGTGTCGGCGATGACCGGCGCCGTGAAGGAATGATCGCGGGGCCTGCCGGGGGCGCGCCAATGGTTTCAAGAGCGGCGCGCTCCGGCCAATAAGAAGGAGTTGAGCTCTTGCACATTCTGGTTCTCGGCGCCGCCGGCATGGTCGGCCGCAAACTCTGTGATCGGCTGCTGCGCGACGGCCGGCTCGGCAAGAGCGACATCACGAAATTGACCATGCACGACGTGGTCGAGCCGAAGAAGCCGGAGAAGGCCGGTTTCCCGGTCGAGACCGTGTCGGGCGATTTCGCCGTCCCGGGCGCCGCCGAGAAGCTGATCGCAGGCCGCCCCGACGTGATCTTCCATCTCGCCGCGATCGTCTCCGGCGAGGCCGAGCTCGATTTCGACAAGGGCTATCGCATCAATCTCGACGGCACGCGGATGCTGCTCGATGCGATCCGCCTAGCGGGCGGCGGCTACAAGCCGCGCGTGGTGTTCACGTCTTCGATCGCGGTGTTCGGCGCGCCGTTTCCCGATGCGATCGGCGACGAGTTCTTCCATACCCCGCTGCTCAGCTACGGCACCCAGAAGGCGATCGGAGAGTTGCTGCTCGCCGACTATTCCCGCCGCGGCTTCCTCGACGGCATCGGCATCCGCCTGCCGACCATCTGCATCCGGCCCGGCCTGCCCAACAAGGCGGCATCGGGCTTCTTCTCCAACATCCTGCGCGAGCCGCTGGCCGGCAAGGAAGCGGTCCTTCCCGTATCCGAGGACGTCCGCCACTGGCACGCCACGCCGCGCTCGGCCGTCGGCTTCCTGCTCCACGCCGGCACCATGGATCTCGCCACCGTCGGCCCGCGCCGCAACCTGACCATGCCCGGCCTGTCGGCGACGGTCGGCGAGCAGATCGCCGCCTTGAAGCGGGTTGCGGGCGAGAAAGTCGCCGCGCGCATCAGGCGAGAGCCCGATCCCTTCATCGTCGGCATCGTCGGCGGCTGGCCGCGCAATTTCGACGCCAGGCGGTCGCGCGAGCTCGGCTTCACCACCGCCGAGAAGACGTTCGACGATATCATCCGCATTCACATCGAAGACGAGCTCGGCGGCAATTTCGTCGCCTGATCTCCGACTGAGCGGGTCCTGATGATGGCGAGCGTTGCTTGCATCGGTGAATGCATGGTCGAGCTCCGGCAGGCCCAAGGCGGCGCGTCTGCCGGGCAGGGCGGCGGTCTCTACTCACGCGGCTTCGGCGGCGACACCCTCAACACGGCCGTGTATCTGGCCCGGCTGGACGTCAAGGTCGACTATCTCACCGCGCTTGGCGACGATGCCCTGAGCGATGAGATGGTCGCGGCCTGGAATGCGGAAGGCGTCGGCACGCGGCGTGTCGTGCGGCTCGCGGGCAAGCTGCCCGGCCTCTATATGATCCAGACGGATGGCAGGGGCGAGCGCCAGTTCTTCCACTGGCGCGACAGCGCGGCGGCGCGGCAGCTGATGAGCCTGCCGGAGACCGACGAGCTGCTCAACTCGCTGATGAGCTACGACATCGTCTATCTCTCCGCCATCACGCTCTCGATCTACGACGCGGCCGGGCGCGATCGCCTGTTCGGCGCGATCAAGCGCGCGCGCCTGCTCGGCACCCGCTTCGTGTTCGACACCAATTTCCGCGCGCGCGGCTGGCCGGACCGCGATATCGCGCGGGAGGTGTTTGCGACCGCCTTCGCGGCCGCCGACATCGTGCTGACCTCGACCGAGGACCTGCTCGCGCTGCACCCCGGAGAAAGTCAGGACCAGCTGATGGCGCGCATCCCGACCCCGGAGCTGGTGTTCCGTCTGCCCGAGCCGGTGAGCCTGTTGCGCTACCCCGGCGGCGCCAGCGAGGTCCGCGCCGAGCCGATGACCAAGCCCGTGGTCGATACCACCGCCGCCGGCGACAGCTTCGCCGCCGCCTATATCGCGGCCCGGCTCGCCGGCGCCGAGCCGGTCGAGGCGGCCGAGGCCGGACATCGCCTCGCCAGCCTCGTGATCTGCTATCCCGGCGCCATCATTCCGGGCTATGCCATGCCGCCGAAGAAGCGGCACCGGCCGGCGGCCTCCCGCCAGGCCAGCAAGTAAACAGCGACCAAATGAGTCGAGAGCTATGACCACGGCTGCCCAACAGAACCATCTCGTCGCGCTGTTCAAGGCTGCGACAGTCATTCCCGTCCTCACCATCGAGCGCATCCAGGACGCCGTGCCGCTGGCGCGCGCGCTGGTTGCCGGCGGTGTCCGCACGCTGGAGGTGACCTTGCGCACGCCCGTTGCGATCGAGGCGGCGCGCGCGGTGATGAACGAGGTCCCTGAGGCGGTCGTCGGCATCGGCACCATTCTCAATCCGGCCGACTTCAGCCGGGTCGAGAAGCTCGGCGTCGCATTCGGCATCAGCCCGGGCCTGACCCCCGATCTGCTCAAGGCCGCGACCGACAGCTCCTTGCCGTTCGCGCCGGGCATTGCAACGGCGTCCGAGCTGATGATGGCGCTGTCCTACGGTTTCGACGTCGCGAAGTTCTTCCCGGCGGAGCAGGCCGGCGGCATCAAGGGCCTGCGCTCCCTCGGTGGGCCGTTCCCGAACGTGCGGTTTTGCCCGACCGGCGGGGTGGGCGAGGCCAATGCCGCGACCTGGCTGGCCGAATCCAATGTCGTTGCGGTCGGCGGGTCCTGGCTGTGCCCGACAGGGGAGATCCGGGCCGGGAACTGGGCCGGCATAACTGCCATCTGCGAGCGGACCCTCAAGGCGCTGAAAGCCGCGTGAAGTCTTGTCATCCCTGGGCTAAGACTTAGCTCAGGACAAGACCTGCAGGGAGAGACGACCATGACCGCCAGCATCGTCGGATGGGCGCATACGCCGTTCGGCAAGTTCGACACTGAAACCGTCGAAAGCCTCGTCACCCGCGTCGCCAATGAGGCGCTCGCCGATGCCGGCATTTCGGCCTCCGACGTCGACGAGATCGTGCTCGGCCACTTCAACGCCGGCTTCTCGCCCCAGGATTTCACCGCCTCGCTGGTGCTGCAGGCCGACCCCAAGCTGCGCTTCAAGCCGGCGACCCGCGTCGAGAACGCCTGCGCCACGGGATCTGCCGCCGTGCACCAGGGCCTGCGCGCGATTGCCGCAGGGGCTGCCAAGATCGTGTTGGTCGTCGGCGTCGAGCAGATGACGCGCACGCCGGGCCCGGAGATCGGCAAGAACCTGCTCAAGGCGTCCTACCTGCCCGAAGACGGCGACACGGTCGGCGGCTTCGCCGGCGTGTTCGGCAAGATCGCCAGCTCCTATTTCCAGAAATATGGCGACCAGTCCGATGCGCTGGCGCTGATCGCGGCCAAGAACCACAAGAACGGCGTCGCCAATCCCTTCGCCCAGATGCGCAAGGACTTTGGCTTCGACTTCTGCCGCGCCGAGAGCGAGAAGAACCCTTACGTCGCCGGCCCCCTGAAGCGCACCGACTGCTCGCTGGTCTCCGACGGAGCCGCCGCCCTGGTGCTGGCCGATGCCGAGACAGCCAAGGGCATGACCAAGTCGATCGGCTTCCGCGCCACCGCGCATGCCCAGGACTTCCTGCCGATGTCCAAGCGCGACATCCTGCAGTTCGAGGGCTGCACGGTCGCCTGGCAGCGCGCGCTGGAGAAGGCCGGTGTCACGCTGTCCGATCTCTCTTTCGTCGAGACCCATGACTGCTTCACGGTTGCCGAGCTGATCGAGTACGAAGCCATGGGCCTGACGCCGAAGGGGCAGGGTGCCCGTGCCATCAAGGAAGGCTGGACGCTGAAGGACGGCAAGCTGCCGGTCAATCCGTCCGGCGGCCTGAAGGCCAAGGGCCATCCGATCGGCGCCACCGGCGTCTCCATGCATGTGATGACCGCGATGCAGCTCGCAGGCCAGGCGCCCGAGGGCATGCAGCTCAAGAACGCCAAGCTCGGCGGCATCTTCAACATGGGCGGGGCGGCCGTCGCCAACTACGTTTCGGTGCTCGAGCCGCTCAAGTAGGCTCTCGTAGGGTGGGCAAGGGCGCGAAAGCGCCATGCCCACCTTTTTCCTTGCGCTAGATCATGGTGGGCACGCTGCGCTTTGCCCACCCTACGGCTCCTGATTGAAAGACGAGACGCGCATCATGAGCAATGCCTACGAAGACTCTCTCTCCCTCGAAGCACTCAACGATCGTATCGCGATCCTCGAGGACAATATCCGCCAGCTCATCGAGCAGGCCGCTGCCGCTTCCGGCGAGCAGAACGAGTCGCGCATCGCCGACCGCATCAACCAGCAGAACGACGAGCTCGAGCGGCTCCTGAAGATCCGGGAATCCCGTCAGAAGAAATAGCGGCCGATGTCGCTCCGCGGCGCATGCCGCCATACGCCGGCCGCCCTTGCGCGCGCGACGCCACTGCCGTTAGCTGGACCGAAATCGCCGGGCATTTGAGCCCCGCGCAATCGGGAGCGAACGATGGGGCCGCTGAAGGGCGTCAAGGTCATCGACATGACCACCGTGCTGATGGGGCCTTATGCGACCCAGATGCTCGGTGATTACGGTGCCGACGTCATCAAGGTGGAGTCGCTGGATGGCGACGTCACCCGCCTGATCGGCCCGATGCGTCACGCCGGCATGGGTCCGGTGTTCCTCAACACCAACCGCAGCAAGCGCTCGATCTGCCTCGATCTGAAGAAGCCTGCGGGGCGCGAAGCCGTGCTGCGGCTTCTGAAGGACGCCGACGTCTTGGTCTACAACGTCCGCCCGCAGGCCATGGCGCGGCTGCAGCTCGGCTACGACGTCGTCTCCGCCATCAACCCGCGCCTCGTCTATGCCGGCGTGTTCGGCTTCGGCCAGGACGGCCCTTATGCTGCAAAACCCGCTTACGACGACCTGATCCAGGGCGCCACCGCGTTGCCGGCGCTGATGGCGCAGACCGGGGACGGCGTGCCGCGCTATGTGCCGAACGCGCTTGTGGACCGCATCGTTGGCATCACCGCGGTCGGCGCGATCTGCGCCAGCCTCGTGCACCGCGACCGCACCGGCCGCGGCCAGCGCGTCGACATTCCGATGTTCGAGACCATGGCCGGCTTCGTCATGGGCGATCACATGGGCGGGCTGACCTATGAGCCGCCGCTCGACAAGGGCGGCTATGCCCGCCATCTCTCGCGCGACCGCAGGCCGTACAAGACCTCTGACGGCTATCTCAGCGTCATCGTCTACAACGACAAGCAATGGGAGAATTTCTTCAAGGCCACAGGACGCGACGACCTGCGCGCCGATCCCAAATTTGCAACCTTTGCCGGCCGCGCCGCCAATATCGACATCGTCTATGCCGAGCTCGCCCGCATCTTCGAGACGCGTGCCACGGCGGAGTGGATCGATCTGCTGACGAAGGCCGACGTGCCCGTCATGCCGATGCACGATCTCGCCTCTATCCTGCACGACGAGCATCTGGAGGCCACCGGCTTCTTCCCGGTGGTCACTCATCCGACCGAAGGCCCGATCCGCAGCATGAAGGTGACGGCGACCTGGTCGGAGACAGAGGCAGAGCCGGTACGCCTGGCGCCGCGGCTCAACGAGCACGGCGCCGAGATCTTGCGCGAGATCGGATACTCGGCCGACGAGATCGCCGCCATGGTGCGCGACGGCGTTACGCGCGGAGCGCCGGAGTAGGGGGAAGGTATGGCGCGCAATCTCTCATCCGTCATTCCGGGGCGCGACGAAGTCGCGAGCTCTGGTGCGCAGTTGCGCACCTGAGAATCCATAACCACGATCGGGAGTATGGATTCTCAGGTGCGCAACTGGGCACCAGAGCTCGCGCCAAGGGGCGCGCCCCGGAATGACAGAGGAGAAAGCCCGCCATGAGCTTCATCACCGGCGTCGGCCTCACATCTTTCGGTAAGCACGAGGGCTCCTCCTCGCTGGACCTGATGAGCAAGGCCGCCCAACTTGCGCTCGACGATGCCGGCCTCAAGCGTACCGACATCGACGGCATCCTCTGCGGCTATTCCACCGTCTCTCCGCACATCATGCTCGCCACCGTCTTCGCCGAGCATTTTGGCATCCGCCCGTCCTACGCCCACGCCGTGCAGGTCGGTGGCGCCACCGGCCTCGCCATGACCATGCTCGCCCATCATCTCGTGGAAGCAGGCGTCGCAAAACACGTGCTCGTCGTCGCCGGCGAGAACCGGCTCACCGGGCAGAGCCGCGATGCCTCGATCCAGGCGCTGGCGCAGGTTGGTCATCCCGACTACGAGGTGCCGCTGGGACCGACCATCCCGGCCTATTACGGCCTGGTCGCCACGCGCTACATGCACGAATACGGCGTGACCGAAGAAGACCTCGCGGAGTTCGCGGTGCTGATGCGCGGGCACGCCTGCAGCCATCCCGGCGCGCAATTCCACGATCCCATCACGGTCGCCGACGTCATGGCCTCGAAACCGGTGGCGCTGCCGCTCAAGCTGCTCGATTGCTGCCCGGTCTCCGACGGCGGCGCGGCCTTCGTCGTCAGCCGCGAGCGGACGGGGGAAGCGGGCGTGCACATCCGCGGCTGCGCCCAGGCGCACACGCATCAGCATGTCACGGCAGCGCCCGTCCTCAGCGAGCTCGGCGCCGAGATCTCCATCGCCCGCGCGAAGCAGGCCACGGGTCTGGCGATTTCCGACGTGCGCTATGCCGCGATCTACGACAGCTTTACGATCACGCTCGCGATGCTGCTGGAAGACCTCGGGCTCGCCGGCCGCGGCGAGGCGGCCGCGCGCGTGCGCGCCGGCCATTTCGGCCGCGACGGCGCGATGCCGCTGAACACCCATGGCGGCCTGCTCAGTTACGGCCATTGTGGCGTCGGCGGCGCCATGGCGCACCTGGTCGAGGCGCATTTGCAGATGACGGGGCGGGCGGCGACCCGCCAGGTGCGCGATGCCTCGATCGCGCTGCTGCATGGCGACGGCGGCGTGCTGTCGTCTCACGTGAGCATGTTCCTGGAGCGGGTGCGATGAGCGAGCGTCTGGCGGACTGGACCACGGGCGAAGAGGCCATCACCTACCAGACCTGTAGCTCATGCGGGCATGTACAGTATTTCCACCGCGCCTTCTGCGCGGCTTGTGGCGAATCGGACCCGCGCGAGGCGCGCGCCAGCGGCAAGGGCAGGGTGTACGCGACCTCGCTGGTCTGCCGCGCGGCAACGCCGGAAATGCGCGCGCACGTGCCTTACAATATCCTGTTGGTCGATTGCGCCGAGGGTTTTCGCATGATGGCCCATGGCGAGAACGACCTCGCCATCGGCGATTCGGTCGTTGCGTGCTTCAAGCCCTTTGCCGGCAGGCTGGTGCCGTTCTTCGCCAAACAAAAATAGTGGGATTCGTCATTCGAGGGCGGTCATACGACCGAGCCTGGAACGGGTATTCTGGGCTTGGCTTGCTAGGGCCGCGCGTTGCGCGGTCCCGGGAGAGCCACCCCGGAATGACGAAAACTCTTAAAACGCGAACTAACGCCCGTAGAACAAGATGCTGGCGATGACGAGCATCGCCGTCACCGCCAGCATATGCGCGAGCGCTCCCGAGGCCGCCCCCTTGGTGGCTTCCTTCATGCCGTTTTCTCCCTAGACTTGGGCGTGACTCATCGTTGCGCGGTTAGCGCACACGACGGCCAATTGTTTTTACTCGGAACACCCCTTGCGAGTATCCGCCGCGATTTGTCCCCACGCGGCGAATATCGACTGTGTCAGGGTCGATCAGCAATGCGGCGGCAATTTGACTCGATGATGTTGCTCCTGCGTCCACCCGCGAATAGAGTCTGCGGAAACCTGCGCCGGTGGCGACAAGAAGCATCAAAAGATCAGGGAAAACTTCAGGAAAATCATGGCCCGCATTCAGTACAGCGACCCGTCCAAGGCATCCGACCGCACCCGCGAAATCCTCGACAAGAACCGTCATGCCAACATCTTCCGGATGATGGCGCATTCGCCGAGCTACTTTGAGCAATATTGCCGCCTCGGCGGCGCCATCCGCCACAAGGGCGAGCTCGATCCGATCGTGCGCGAGCTTGCGATCACCCGCACCGGCATCCTGTGCGAGGCACCCTATGAGATCGTCGCGCACAAGCGCATCGGCAAGAATGTCGGCGTCACCGACGAGCAGAACGAGGCGCTCGAGAACTGGCAGGCAGCATCCTGCTTCAACGAGGTGCAGCGCGCCGCGCTCGCCTTCACCGACGAGATCGTGAATCTGAAGAAACCGACGGATGCGACCTTCAGGGCGATCGCATCGAAGCTGACGCCAGCCGCGCTGGTCGAGCTCCAGCTCTCGGTCGGCTTCTACATCATGACGTCAAAGTTCCTGGAGACCTTCGAGATCGATCTTCAGCCCGTCACCGAAGTGGTGGGCTGAATCGACGCAAGCGGCGGGGAATGCCGATGACGATCGATGAATATGCGGCCTGGGCCGCAACCATTGCCAAAGTCGAAGAGCATCCGTCCAACGAGCGGCTGTCCTACCTCGGCCTCGGCCTTGCCGGTGAGGCGGGCGAAGTCGCCGAGCACATCAAGAAGCTCTTGCGTGACGATTGGCTCGACAAGGCGGGTCTCGTCGAAGAGCTCGGCGATGTCGTCTACTATTGGGCCTGCCTGTGCGCCGCCACCGGCCAGCAGCCATCGGCGCTGCTCGATGCCAGTGCCGCCAAGATCAAGCGACGTATCAGCGAAGCCGCGAGCCGGTAAGCGTGAGCTGGGAACTCCGGCGTCATGGCCGGGCTTGTCCCGGCCATCCACGTCTTGCCAAGCGGTACGAAGAACGTGGATGCCCGGGACAAGCCCGGGCATGACGACTTCTTGGGGAGCAACGTCGGCGTTCATTACGTCGAGGTCAGAATATCCACCTTGGCGTTGGCGACGATCAGGCGGTCGGCCAGGAGCTGGGCCAGGTTGCGCATGATACATTCGCTGGCGCGGGGGTGCTGCTTGCGGAAGCGCTCGAAATCCTTCAGCGGCACCTCGCATGCCGTCGCGGCCATGTCGGCGAACACGTCGGCGGAGCGGGTCTGCTCCAGCAGCGCCATCTCGCCGAACGCCATGCCGGCGGTGAGCGTCGCCAGCCTGACGCCGTCGGGCAGCGTGACATGCACGGCGCCGCTGCGCAGGAAGTAAAGGGCGTCGGCGGGTTCGCCGGCCGTGAGAATCTTCGCGCCGGATTGATAGGTCCTGATGGTGCAGAGCGAGGCGAGATCGGTCAGCTCTTCCTCGCTCAGCCCGCTCAACAGGGGCTGCTCGGCAAGCTCGGTGGTCTCGTGAAAATCGATCGAGCCGCCGTAGCGATAGACGATCTGGTCTTCGGCCCATTCGATCGCCGTGTCGAGCAAATAGAAGTCGCGGACGTTCTTCAGTTCGGCGGTCCATTCCCGCAAGCTGTTCCATTCCTTGGAGGCGCGCCGGACGCCTGACAGCACGACGGTCACGTTCAGTGCGGCAAGCTCCTCGAACGCTTCGGCCACCAGCCGTGCGCCGGCGCGTGTAGTTGAGGTCACGCGGTGAAGATCGAAGATCACGAATTGCGGCCGCGGTCGTCCGGCAAGCCGGCGCGAGACGTAATCGACCGCCGACAGCGACAGCGTGCCGACCAGCTCGATGATCCGGACCTCCTGCTCGTGGGCCGCCAGGATCTCGCGCTCCTGCGGGCGGCGCACGCGGCGAGAGGGGCTCCTGCCGATATCGTAGTCCGCGATGACGGCGTTGCGCGCGTCGTCGCTGCGGTTGAGCATGTGCAGGTCGTAATGCGAGGACAGCGCCTCGCAGACCTTGATGCCGCGCACGCTGTTGCCGTGCTTGTCGAGCTTTGGTGAATAGCTGCCGAGGCCGAGGCGGGCAGGGAGCGCAGCCAGGATGCCGCCGCCGACGCCGCTCTTGGCGGGGATGCCGATGCGGTAGATCCATTCGCCGGCATAGTCGTACATGCCCGAGGACGTCATCACGGAAAGGGTACGCGAGATCGCGTAAGCGCTCAGCACCTGCTCGCCGGTGACGGGATTGATGCCGCGATTGGCGAGCGTCGCCGCCATCACCGCGATGTCGCGCGCGGTCACCAGCACGGCGCATTGGCGGAAATAGACGTCGAGCACGCCCGCGACATTGTCCGAGATCACCGCGTTGGTCTTGAGCAGATAGCCGATGGCGCGGTTACGGTCGCCGGTCTGGCTTTCGGAAGCATAGACCGCTTCGTCGACAGAGAGATCGCGTCCCGCAAAACGGCTGAGCGCAAGGCGGATCTGCTCGAAAGCGTCGGTACCCTTGCTGTCGTAGATCAGCCCGGTGCAGGCGATCGCGCCGGCATTGACCATCGGATTGAACGGATGGTTCTCGGAATTCAGCCGGATCGAGTTGAAGGGATCGCCGGAGGGCTCGACGCCGATCGCGCCTTCGACCTTGCCGGCGCCGAGCAGGTCCAGCGCCAGCGCGAACACGAAGGGCTTCGACATCGACTGGATGGTGAAGGGCACCCGGCTGTCGCCGACTTCATAGACATGGCCGTCCAGCGTCGCCAGGCTGATGCCGAAATAGGCAGGATCGGCCTTGCTCAGTTGGGGGATGTAGTCGGCCACATGGCCTGACGTTTCAGCCGAAAATTCATTGAGGCATGTGTTCAGAAACCGCAGCAAAGGCGGTTTCGAGCGGGTCCAGGCGGAGGCTAGAGGCGATGTCATCGCCCCTCTTGTGCAACGCAATCAAGGTGCGCGCAACCCGTCCGGCACCATGGCCTGCCGGCGAACTAGCAGCAGGGCGACCAAAACCGTGGGCACGAGGATGGCAAGGCCGAGCAGCGTCACTTGCATCTGCGACAACGGCATGATGCCGCCGCCGGGGGTGGCGACCACGAAGCCGCCGATCACCAGCAGCACGCGGATCGGCCATTCCAGCATCCCGGCGCGGCGCAAGTCGCCGACGAAGGACTGGTAGCCTTGGATGCCGCCGCAGATGAAGAGGATGCCGAAACAGGCAAGTCCCGTGAGTCCAAGCGCCTCCAGATAAGGATTGCTGCCCTGGAGCAGCAGCGCCGGGTTGAGCACGAAGAAGAACGGGATGAAGTAGATGATGCTGCCCACCCACATGCTCTCCCAGCCCGTCTTCATCGCCGGCGCACCGGCGATGCCGGCCGCGGCGAAAGAGGCGATCGCCACCGGCGGGGTGATCGAGGACAGCATGCCCCAGTAGAAGATGAACATGTGCACCGCCATCTTGTTCAGCCCGAGCTTCTCCAGTGCGGGCGCGACCAGGATGGCGAGGAAGATGTAGCAGGAGGTCGTGGTCAGCCCGAGCCCGAGGATCAGGCTGGTGATTGCGCACATGATCAGCAGCAGGAAGGCATCGCCGCCCGCGATGCTGAGCAAATCGTTGGCAAGGCTCGAGATCACACCGGTCAGCGAGAAGGCGCCGATCAACAGGCCGCAGCCGGCGAGGATCGCGATCAGCTCGACGAACGTCTTGCCGTTGAGCTCGAGGAATTGCAACCAGCGCGCGCCGCCCCAATTCTTGCCGGGGAAGAATTCGTTCAGCGCCGCCAGCAGGCACATGCCCCACAGCGCAGCGTTGAGCACGCCATACCAGAACATTGCGGCCGTCGCCGCGATCGAGCCGGCGAGGACGAGCGTGTTTCCGAGCTTCCAGCGCGCCGGACCCGACCATTGGTGCAGGATCACCAGCAGCACGGAGGCATAGAACGGCGCATGGCTCTCGCGCTTGAAGTAGAGCAGCATCACCACGAGCACGACGATCACGAAGAGATAGTACCAGCCCTCCTTGAACGCATCCCAGAACCGCGGCAGCTCGGCGCGCGGCAGGCCCTTCAGCTTGTGGCGGGCGGCATAGGCGTCGACCTGCGCGAACAGGCCGACATAATAGAGGATCGAGGGAATGGTCGCGGCGAGCGCGACGTCGGCATAGCCTGTGTTCATGAACTGCGCCATGACGAAAGCCGTGGCGCCCAGCACCGGTGGCGCCAGCACCGCGCCGGTCGAGGCACAGGCCTCGATCGCGCCGGAATAGGACGGCGTGAAGCCGGTCTTCTTCATCGCGGGGATCGTCATCGTGCCGGCGGTCAGCACGTTGGAGACGATGCTGCCGCCGACGGTGCCGAGCAGGCCGGATGCGAACACACAGACCTTTGCCGCGCCGCCGCGGAAGGTGCCGCACATCGCGAACGCGATATTGATGAAGAATTTTCCGGCGCCCGTCATCATCAGCGCGGTGCCGAACACCAAAAAGCCGATCACGGTGTCGGCGAAGGCCTGAATGGGAATGCCGAGCAGGCTCTCGCCGGAGAGCATGTGATAGGAGGTCGTCTGCTGCAGCGTCGATTGCGTGCCGCGGAACGGCCCGAGCCAGCTCGAATCCGCAAACAGCGGATAGAGCGTGAAGGGCAGCACGCTGAGCAGCAGGCTCCAGCCGCCGGTGCGCCGCAGCGCCTCCATCAGCACGAACCACATCACGAGCCCGGCCGCGATGACGTTGGTGGGCGCGCCGTCGAACTCCCAGCCGAGCTGCGCCGCCTTGCGGATATTGAGCATCAGCCAGATCGCCGAGCCGAAGGTCGCCGCGAACAGCGCAAGGTCATGCCAGGGGATGCGGTCGAGCGGCGCCTTGTCCGACCCCGGAAAGATCAGGAAGGTGAACGGCAGCATCAACGCGATCAACAGATAGAAATATTCGGTGTTGAGCTGGGTGTAGTCGATGAAGAACCGCAGCGAGAATTGCTGGTTCACACACAACAGAATGGTGGCCGCCGTGGCCGCCATCAGCACCCAGCGCCACGCGCCCTTCAGGGTGCGCACGCGCGTGACCTCCGCCTCCTGCAAGTCAGCGGCGGCGCCGAGATGCGGATCTGCGAATTCGACGCGCCTGGCTTCGTCCTGGGGGCCACTGGAGATTGAAGCAGACATGATCGATCCCGGACGTGGGCTGCAAAGTCGCGACTAGGCGAACGATTGTTGGTTGAAGCGGTCGCGCCGCAGGCTCCTCAACCTCTCCCGCGTGCGGGAGAGGTTGGCGCGCAGCGCCGGGTGAGGGCTTTCTCCTCTGGAGGAATCCCACCGTGGAGACACCCTTTCCCCAACCCTCTCTCGCACGCGGGAGAAGGAGCGCACTTCTCGCGGGGCAGCGATCAAGCCCGACAGCATCTCGCTCTATTCCTCGAACCCATTCGGCATGCCGGCTTTCGCCAGCGCCGCGGCGCGGGCCTTCATCCAGCCGTCGAGGAACGCCTTGTCGTCCGACGGCGGATTGGACTTGCCGTATTCGGTCCAGGCTGCGCCGAGCACTTCCTGGCGCTTGATCAGCTGGTTGTTGTGCGCCTCCTGCGCATCGCTCCATTGTCCGGCTTCCTTCAGCGCTTTCACCGCACCGGGATGCACCGGCACCACCCAGTTCTTGGTCTGGCGGTCGGCCGCGAGCCCGCCGGCGCCGGGCGCGGAATCCTTGTAGGCGTCGTAGTTGACGATCATCGCCTTGGTGATGGCGTAGACCTGGTCGGCCGATTGCGAGGCATAGGCGACGAAGATCGGGTAGGGATAATTGCCAAGCTCGACCGGCTTCTCCGGCGAGATGCCGGCGCCGCAGGTGGCAAGCTGCGGGAAGAAGAACGAGCCGACCTTCTGCATCCGCGCCCAGCCTTCCTTGTCCTTGGCGGGCAGCGGCGGCCAGATCAGCCCGCGCGGCGAGGTCTCGGCCTCCTTGGCCGGACCGGTGATGGTGGTGCCGAAGGCGGCATCGACGTCGTTGTTGATCAGGCCCTTCCACATCGCCCCGTAGCTCGCGAACTCGACGGCCTTGACGTCGTTCTTGGTCAGCCCGGCGAAGGCGAGCACCGCGAGCGAGTTCTGGTTCAGCGCAGGCGAGCCGACCACGAAGCCGACGCGCTTGCCCTTGAGGTCCTTCAGCTCCTTCACGCCGGTGTCGGCGGCGACCGCGAGCGAGCCGCAATTGCAGTCGACGGACGAGAGCAGGATCTGCAGCGGCTGCGGCCCCCATTCCTTCGAGCCGAACTCGAACACGCCTTCCTGCGCGAAATAGGTGCCCGATCCCATCGCCGCGGAAGCCGCGCGCTTGGCGCGCAGCGGCGCGAGGCGAGCAACGTCGTTGCCTGCGGGCAGCACACGCACGTCGGTGCCGTATTTGTCCTTCATCATCTTGCCGACGCCGACCGCGATGTTGAAGCCGGCGGTGCCGGTGTCATAGGCGGTGAACGTCAATGTCGCCGGCAGCTTGGTGTCTTCGGCAAACGAATAGCGTGTAGACGCAAAAGAAATGCCCGCCACCAAGGCAGGTGCGAGCACGAGCAGCCCACGAAGCATGTTTCCCTCCAATGATCCTCGCTTTGGCGCGAGGATTTTCGTTCTTTGTTTGAAACAACGTTTTGTTTGAAACCGATCATGTCACCGCGATCAAGCGATGGCAACGCCGCACCGCGCACGCAGGAATGCGACTGACAGATTGTCGCGGAAACGAACGGACAACGTGTTTAACTCGCGACGATCGCGATCGCCTGTCCCTCGGCAACGACGTCGTCGACCTTGACCAGAAGCGATGTGATCGTTCCGTTCGCGGGCGAGGGCACCGGGATCTCCATCTTCATCGCTTCGACCACCACAACGTCATCGCCATCCGCGACGGTTCCTCCAACTTGCACGGGAGTTGCGCAGATGCGTCCCGCGACCTCCGTGACGATCTTAATTTCTGGCATGCCATCGCCTTTTTGTTGTCGTCGCAAAATGCCTGAGGTAGCGTCGTCTGCAAGTGGAATTTAATTCCGCAGAGCGGAACATAACGGTAGGGATCATGGGACGACGTTCGGAGCGGTTGAGCAGGCAAGGTGCGCTCGCTGGTGAAGCCGGTGAGGGTGATGTGATCCAGGTGGTGTCGCGCGCGTTCGACGTGTTGCGATGCTTCGAGGGCCACGAGGCGCGACTCGGCAATCTCGAGATTTCAAATCGCTGCGGTCTGCCGCGCTCGACGGTATCGCGGCTCACGCACACGCTGACCCGCATGGGTCAGCTCGTGTATCTCCCGCGCGATCAGAAGTATCGCATCGGCCCGAGCGCGGTGGCGATGAGCGCATCGATGATGAAGGGCGCGCAGCTGCGCAGCATGATTCGCCAGCGGCTGCAGGAAGTCGCCGAGCAGTTGCCGGGCACGGTCGGATTCGTCGTCCCCGACCGCTTCCATCTCGTCTATCTCCAATTCGCGCGTTCGCCGACCGCGCTCGGCTTGCACGAGGGTACCGGCAGCCGCATCTCGATGGCCTCGACCGCCGCAGGCGCGGCCTACACCGCGGCCCTGGCGCCGGAAGTCGGCGATGCCTTCGTCGCAGACATGGAGCGCGAAGCCCCCGAGGCTGCCAAGATTCTCAAGCCCCGCATCGAGGCCAACCGGCAGATGCTGCGCGAGCGCGGCTATGTCGTGGCCTGCGGCCTCTGGAGCCCGCACATCAACGGCCTCGCGGTGCCGATCTGGTCGCCGCAATACCAGACCTTCGTCGTCATCACGATCGGCCTTCTGTCGGCGATGTATGACGAGCAGCGTCTGCACGACGAAGTCGCGCCGCTGATGCTCCAGCTTGGCCGCTCGCTCGGCAGCCTGATGGAAGGGGCGGAAGGCGACGCCTTCAACAACCGTATCTCGCGTAAGCCGGTCGCCATGGCCGTGCACAACAATAACAAGCCGATCCATTCGGAGGGAGTGAATGAACTGGAAGCCGGAACTCGACGAGCTCGCCCGGCGCGAAGCCTTCGCGCGGGAGATGGGCGGCGTTGACAAGGTCAAGCGACAGCATGACCAGGGCCGGCTGACTGTTCGGGAGCGTATCGACAAGCTGATCGACAAAGGCAGCTTTCACGAGATCGGTGCCGTCTCCGGCATCGGCGAGTACGATTCCAGCGGCGATCTGAAGAAGCTCACGCCGGCCAATTGCGTGTTCGGCCGCGCGCGCGTCGACGGCCGCACGTTGGTCGTGGTCGGTGACGATTTCACCGTGCGCGGCGGCTCGGCGGATGCGTCGATCTCGGCCAAGCCGCTCATGGCGGAGGAGATGGCGCACGATTTCCGCCTGCCCATCGTCCGCATCATCGAGGGCTCCGGCGGCGGCGGCTCGGTCAAGACCATCGAGACCAAGGGCGCGGCCAATCTGCCTGGCGGCATTGGCGGCACGCGCTGGTATCGCTTCACGACGGAGAACCTCTCGCGCGTGCCGGTGGTCGCGCTCGGCCTCGGCTCGGTGGCGGGCTTGGGGGCCGCGCGTCTTGCCGCCAGCCACTATTCCATCATGACCCGGAAGTCCGCGATGTTCGTCGCAGGCCCGCCGGTGGTGAAGGCGCTGGGGCAGGATCTTACCAAGGAGGAGCTCGGCGGCGCCGACATCCAGACCCGCGCCGGCGCGGTCGATCACGCCGTCGACACGGAAGAAGAAGCGTTCGCCTGCGCGCGGCGCTTTCTTTCCTACCTGCCGTCTTCCGTCTACGAGCTGCCGCCGACCTTGCCCTGCACCGACAACCCCGAGCGTGGCAACGAAGCGCTGATGAACGCGGTGCCGCGCAATCGCAAGCAGGTCTACAAGATGCGGCCCATCATCGAGTCCGTCGTCGACAAGGGCTCGTTCTTCGAGGTCGCGAAGAATTTCGGCAAGCCAATCATCGTCGGTCTCGCGCGGCTCGAGGGCCGGGCGGTGCTGCTGCTCGCCAGCGACAGCTTTCACTATGGCGGCTCCTGGACCGCGGATGCCTGCCAGAAGGTGGTGCGCTGGGTCGACTTCGCCGAGACCTTCCACCTGCCGGTGGTCTATCTCATGGACTGCCCGGGCTTCATGATCGGTCTCGATGCCGAGAAGGCGGCCACCATCCGCCACGGCGTGCGCGCCATGGCGGCGGTGAACCAGACCACCGTGCCCTGGTGCACCGTGATCCTGCGCAACGCCTTCGGTGTCGCCGGTGTCGTGCATCAGCCGGCCGACCGCTTCTCGATCCGCTACGCCTGGCCGTCGGCCTATTGGGGCTCGCTCCCGCTCGAAGGCGGCATCGAAGCCGCCTACCGCGCCGACATCGACGCCGCCGAGGACAAGTCGGCCAAGCTGAAGGAGATCGAGGAGCGCCTCAACAAGCTCCGCTCGCCGTTCCGCTCGGCCGAAAAATTCTGGGTCGAGGAGATCATTGATCCCAGGAAGACGCGCTCGCTGTTGTGCGAGTTCGCCCGCCTCGCCGAGCCGCTACGCAAAGTGGGGCCGCCGGAGAACATGACGATCCGGCCGTAGCATTGATCCGAATTGGTTGCGTGCCGCGAGCTTGACGCGCCGATCGAGCATTCGTGCGCTGCGAGTTAATCATCTCCAGCGCTACGTGTAGGCTATGAAATCTTGCAGTTGTTGCGCGCAAGCGCAACCACTTTCAGCCGCTGTTTAGGCCCATTTCAGCCAAACTGTTATTGGTTTCTCGTTGCCCGGGGCAGGGTCTCTCATTTGGAGTCCTGCAATGTTCAAGCGAGTATTTTCTGCGTGCGTCTTCGTTGCCTTGGGTTCTGTCGCTTCGGAAGCGCGCCCTTACCGAACTCATCAAGCTCCTGAATGCAACGTCACCATGCCCTGCGACTTCTCGTTTTCGCAGACGCGACGCGAGCGGGCTTCCAGGCCCTCACTAGCTTCCAGATCTTCGCCGGTTTCCAGCCCCACGCTGCAAGCGTACCGCTCCGCACAACTGACAGTGACTGATGCTGGGGGCACGACCACGCCGGCGACGGTCTCCGGTGCTCACGGCGCTCGCGTCGTCGGCGGCCGTCCGGCCGGTTGCCCTTCCTCGTTCTGCGGCTGCGGCGCGGCTCTGCGCGTGTTCGGCCGCATCGTGCCGGAATTGAATCTTGCGTCCAACTGGCTCCGCTTTCCCAGGACATCACCCGCACCGGGAATGGTTGCTGCGCGACGAGGACACGTTTTCGTCCTTGAGCAGCACCTCGGAGGCGACGTCTGGATGGCCTATGACGCCAACTCGGGCGGGCGCACGACGCGAATCCACGCGCGCTCATTGCGAGGGTATACGGTTGTCAATCCGCGCGGCGGCTCGGTGGCTTGAGGACAGCGGATAGCATTCCAGGAATCGCGGGCGGGTCGCAACATCTTTGCGACCCGCCAACGCTGAACAAATTGTTGGCGCCGGGCTCGCAGTCGATCACAGCCGGAGCACCTTGCCGGGATTCATGATGTTCTCAGGATCGAGCGCGCGTTTGATGGTGCGCATGATGTCGAGCTCGGTCTTGGAGCGGTAGTGGCTGAGCTCGTCGAGCTTGTCGATCCCGATGCCGTGCTCCGCCGAGATCGAGCCGCCCATGGAGGTGACGAGATCGTTCACGGCCCGCGTGATGGCGGCCGTGTATTGGTTCAGCGTCTGCTGGTCCATGCCCTTCGGCCCCATGAACGAAAAGTGCAAATTGCCGTCGCCGATGTGCCCGAGCGGATAGGGCCGGATGGTCGGGAGAATGTCGAGCACGGCCCTGAGGCCCTTGTCGATGAACTCCGGAATCCTGGAGATCGCAACCGACACGTCGAAACTGATCCCCGGTCCTTCGGCGCGGGAGGCCTCCGCCATGGCTTCTCGGATGCGCCACATGTTGCGCGATTGAGCGAATGTGTGCGCGATCGTCGCATCCAGCACGCGGCCGGCTTCGAGTTGATCGGCGAGAAACTGCTCCATCTTGCCGGACATGCCCTCGGTTCCGTCCTGGCGCGGGCGCGCCGACGACCATTCCAGCAGCAGATACCAGGGCGTGTCCGCCTTCAGCGGATCCTGCGTGCCGGGAATGTGGCGCAGGGAAAGGTCAATGGCGGCCCGGCTGAGCAGCTCGCAGGAGCCGACATTGTCCTCGGATGCCGCGTGCGCCTCGGACAGGATTTCCAGCGCCGCGCGGGGATCGCGGACCGCCAGCCACGCCGTGCAGACGTCCTTGGGCGCCGGCCACAGCTTGAGCACGGCCTTGGTGATGACGCCCAGCGTTCCCTCGGCGCCCATGAACAGGTGCTTGAGGTCGTAGCCGGTGTTGTCCTTCTTGAGCGCGCGCAATCCGTCCCAGACCTCGCCGCTCGGCAGAACGACCTCGAGCCCCAGCACGAGATTGCGGGCATTGCCGTAGCGCAGCACCTGCACGCCGCCGGCGTTGGTGGAGAGATTGCCGCCGATCATGCAGGAGCCCTGAGCACCGAGGCTGAGCGGCAGGAAGCGGTCGTGCTGGCTTGCGGTCTCCTGAAGCGTCTGCAACACGCAACCGGCCTCGACCGTCATCGAATAGCCGACGGGATCGACCTCCAGCACGCGGTTCATGCGGCCGAGCGACAGCACGATGCCGGTGTGCGCAGGCCAGGGCGTCGCCCCGCCCATCAGGCCGGTGTTGCCGCCCTGCGGCACGATCGCGACGCCGTGCTCATGGCAGAGCCGGACCACTTTCGAGACCTCCTCGGTGCTCCCGGGACGAACGACGGCGTCGGCGCTGCCGACCAGCAATCCCCGCCAATCCGTCACGAACGGGTGCTTGCCGTGCTCGTCCTCGATCAGGCCCTTCTCGCCGACGATCGCGCGCACCGCATCGCGCATCTCGGCGGTCAAGGGGGCGGTTGGGATGGCGGGTGGGGACGACGGGAAGGCAGCCGGCATTTGTTTCCTCTGGCGCATCTTGGTGTGCACTGCGCACGGTGACGTGCAGAGGGCATTGTCCACGTTTGGCGCGAGGAGTCTAACGGGAATGTGGCCGAGCGCGTCTTGCGGATGGTGACGCCGCCGGGTCCGGCGTCACCATCACGATCGGGTCGTCAGCCGGCTTCAGGCCGTCGCCGGCTGCAGTTTCGGCTGCCGCGACAGCGCCAGCACGATCAAAGCCGCGAACACGCAGAGCGCACCGGCGATGAAGAAGGCGGGCAGGTAGCTCTGGTAGACCGTGCGCGAGAAGCCTGCGCCGAACGCCGCGGTGCCGGCGCCGAGCTGATGGCCGGCGAAGATCCAGCCGAACACCAGATTGGCGCGCTCGGGCCCGAACTTTTGCGCAGTGAGCCGCACCGTCGGCGGCACCGTTGCGATCCAGTCGAGACCATAGAACATTGCGAAGACCGAGAGGCCGTAGAACGAGAAATCGCTGAACGGCAGGAAGATCAGCGAGAGCCCGCGCAGGCCGTAGTACCAGAACAGGAGCCAGCGGTTGTCGTAACGGTCCGACAGCCAGCCCGACATGATCGTGCCGAAGAAATCGAAGATGCCCATCGCGGCGAGCAGGCTCGCCGCCTGCACCTGCGGGATGCCGAAATCGAGGCACATCGGGATCAGGTGCACTTGCACGAGGCCGTTGGTGGAGGCGCCGCAGACGAAGAAGGTCGCGAACAGGATCCAGAACGCCGTCGATGTCGAGGCGTCGCGCAACGTGCCGAGCGCAACGCCCGTAATCGAGCCGTGGCTGACCGGCGGCGCGGGCAGCGGCTCGGTGCCTTCGTCGCCGAACGGCCGCAGCCCGACGTCGCTGGGGCGGTCGCGCATCGCGAGCAGCACCGCCAGGGCGGAAACGCCGAGCATGATGCAGACGAAGCCGAGCGCGAGCCGCCAGCCGAAACGTTCGGTGAGGCTTGCGAGCAGCGGCAGGAACACGAGCTGGCCGGTCGCGACGCTCGCGGTCATGATGCCGACGACGAGGCCGCGCCTTGCCGCGAACCAGCGCGTGGCGATGGTCGCGCCGAGCACCAAGGCCGTCATGCCGGTGCCGATCCCGATCACCACGCCCCAGAGAGCAATGAGCTGCCAGACCTCGGTCATGCCGAGCGAGAGCACGAGCGCCGAGACCACGATCAGCTGGGCGGCCAGCGTGACGTTGCGCAGGCCATAGCGGTTGAGCAGGGCGGCCGCGAACGGCGCCATCAGCCCGAACAGGATGAAGCGGATCGACAACGCGGAGGAAATCTCCGCCGTGCTCCAGCCGAACTCCTTCTGCAGGGGCACGATGAACACGCCGGGCGCGCCCACCGTGCCGGCGCTGATCAGCGCGGCGAGAAATGTCACGCCGACCATCACCCAACCGTAATGGATGTTGCGGCGGGACAGTGCTGCCGCGAGCCAGTTCGAGATCATTGGGCCTCAATTTGGTTGGCGGGCCCCAGAGAGACCCGCATCATCGTTGCAATCTGGCACAGACAAGGAAAGTCTAAAATGCCAGACTTCCCTCAATTTCGGACATTGGCGGTCAGCGGGCCGAGCGTTCCACCGCAATGGCGGTCGCTTCGCCGCCGCCGATGCACAGTGCCGCAATGCCGCGCTTGAGGTTGTTGGCCTCGAGCGCATGCAGCAGCGTCACGATCAGCCGCGCCCCTGTGGCGCCGATCGGGTGGCCCAGCGCGCAGGCGCCGCCGTTGATGTTGAGCTTCTCGCGGGGAATGCCGAGATCGCGCTGCGCCGCCATCGCCACCACGGCGAAGGCCTCGTTGATCTCGAACAGGTCGACATCGGACGCAGCCCAGCCGACCTTGTCGAGCAGCTTGCGAATCGCCGGGATCGGCGCCGTGGTGAACCATTGCGGCTCCTGGCTGTGGGTGGCGTGGCCCTTGATTTCGGCGAGAACGGGCAGGCCGCCCCGATCGGCAAGCGAGCGCTTGGTCAGAACCAGCGCGGCGGCGCCGTCGGCATTGGCGGAGGAGGCGGCCGGCGTGATCGTGCCGTTGGCGCGGAATGCCGGTTTCAATCCGGGGATCTTGGCGGGGTCGACCTTCAGCGGATGCTCGTCGTTGGCGATCACGCGCGGTCCGGCCTTTTCGGTCAGCGTGATCGGCGCGATCTCGGCCTTGAATGCGCCGCCCTCGACGGCCTTGCGGGCGCGGCTCAGCGTCTCCATCGCATAGGCGTCCTGGTCCTTGCGAGTGAACTGGTAAGCCTCCGCCGTGGCCTCGCCGAAATCGCCCATGGACCGGCCGGTCTCGTAGGCGTCCTCCAGGCCGTCCATCATCATGTGGTCGATGATGCGGTCATGGCCGACGCGATAGCCGCCGCGCGCCTTGGCCAGCAGGTAGGGCGCATTGCTCATGCTCTCCATGCCGCCGGAGACGACGATGTCGGCCGAGCCGGCGCGGATGATGTCGTGCGCCAGCATCGTCGCTTTCATGCCGGAACCGCAGACCTTGTTGACGGTGGTGGCACCGGTGGCGTCCGGTAGTCCGGCGCTCCGTGCCGCCTGCCGCGCCGGCGCCTGGCCCTGACCGGCCGGCAGCACGCAGCCCATGAAGACCTCGTCGACCTTCTCGGGCGCAAGCCTGACGCGTTCCAGCGCCGCACCGATCACGTGTGAGCCGAGCTTGTGCGCGGGGAGCGGCGACAATTCGCCCATGAAGCGGCCGAGCGGGGTACGTGCGGCGGAGACGATGACGACGGGATCGGCGGCTTCGGCCATGATGGAGCTCCCTGGCAATATAGGTAAGATGACGGTCATCATATGATGCGGCGCAAAAATTGCAACCGCGGCAGGGATGAGAAAATGTCGTGGGCGGATGAGATTTGATCGTTCGATCGGGGAGGTACCAATCGACCGTACACTGTCATCACCCGCGAAGGCGGGTGATCCAGTATTCCAGAGACGACGCGGTTAGAACCGAGAAGGCGCGGCGTACTGGATGCCCCGCCTTCGCGGGGCATGACACCGGTATCGAAGCGTTTACCGCTTCCGGTTCACAAACGCGCCCATCAACCGCGTTGGCTCATCCGTCAGGAACGACTCGCCGAACACTTTCACGCTCAAATTCACCGACTCGGTCAGCGGCAGCTCTTCCCACTGCCGCAGCAGCGCCTTCTGCGACCGCAGCGCCTCGGGGCCGCATTCGAGCAAGGCCTTCACCAGGTGCTCGATCTCCGCATCCAGCCCGCCCTCCGGCGCGACCTTGTCGATCAGCCCCCAGGCGAGCGCAGTGGCTGCATCTATGTTCTCCGCCGTCATCACCAGCCAGCGCGCGCGGGCCCAGCCGATCAGGCGCGGCAACAGCGCGGCGTGAATCACCGAGGGGATGCCGACGCGCACCTCGGGCATGCCGAAATGGGCGTCGTGCGCGGCGATGCGGAAGTCGCAGGCCGCTGCCACTTCGAGCCCGCCGCCCAGGCACCACCCCGGCATGCGTGCGATGACCGGAGCCGGGAACTGGCGCACCGCCTCGCAGAGATCGCGCAGGCGGCTGATGAAGGCTTCCGCGGATCTCTGGTCGAGCCCGGCCATCTCCTTGATGTCGGCCCCCCCGATCAGGCTCTTCTCGCTCTGGCCGCGCAGCACCACGACGCGGATGCTGCGGTCGGAGCTTAGCTGCTGCAGGCCCTCGCGCACGGCGTCGGTCACCGGCGAGCCGAGAATGTTGAGCGGGCCGGCGTTGCAGATGGCGACGTGAACGACGCCGCGCGCATCGCGCGTCACGCCGCAGTGGTTGTTGAGCATTTCCATCGTGGAGTCTCGAGGTTTCGTGGACATGCGCAAGGTGCGCCGGTCGGGATCACTTCCGGGCCGAAACCCCCGGCTTGTCAAGCGGGCAGGGCAGCGGAGTTGCCAGCGTGAAGTCCGTGGCATAGTATGATGAATATCATCTAAAGAGGCTGTCATGACCGGTAATGATCGACTCGACCTGTTTTCGCCGGAGCAGCGGCGCGAACGCGTGGTGGACTGGCAGGTGCCTGCGCCGGTCGCCACGGTGGCCATGGGTCTGTCGGGCATGGAAGCCATGCTGGGCATCCGTGACGGCCGGCTGCCGCCGCCGCCCTTCGCAAAGCTGATCGGGTTTATCATGGCCGTGGTCGAGCCGGGCCGGATCGTCATGGAACTGGAGCCGCGGGAGGATCTGGAAAACACCATCGGTCTTCTGCATGGTGCGACCGCCGCGGCGCTGCTCGATACGGCCATGGGATGTGCCATCTCGACCCGACTCGAGGCCGGACAAAGCTCGGTGACCCTCGATCTGAAGCTGACCTATCTGCGCCCGCTGTCGGTTCGCTCGGGGCTGATCTCGGCCGAGGGCAAGATCATCAAGCTCGGGCGCCAGACCAGCTATACCGAAGGCTTCGTCCGGGACGGCAAGGGGGCCCTCGCGGTGCACGCAACTGCAACGTTCTCCATGATCGGAAGCAACTTAACATGAATTAATGCACCCATTTCGTCATTTGCATGTTATGAGATGATCTCCGACATCCAATGAGCTCCGCATGCGCTATTCCCGGGAACACAAGCAGGAAACCCACGACCGCATCGTGAAGAAGGCCTCGGTGCGGCTGCGGGAGAAGGGTGCCCATGGCATCGGCGTCGCCGACCTCATGAAGGAGGCGGGCCTGACCCACGGCGGCTTTTACGCGCATTTCGACTCCCGTGAGGCGCTGGTGATCGAAGCCTTTGCCTACGCCATGGACCGTTCGATGGAACACTGGCGCAAGCTCACCGGCGAGGCCTCGCCGGAGAAGCGGCTGGCGCTGATCGCCGAGGCCTATCTCTCGGCGCTGCACCGCGACAATCCCGGCCACGGCTGTTCGATCCCTTCGCTCGGCGCCGAGATCGCTCGTGAGAGCCCGAAGACCAGAAAGGCCTTCGCCGGCAAGCTCGACGAGATGATCGAGCTGATGACCGACTACATTCCGAACGCGCCGCGCAAGGCAGCCCGCAAGCAGGCGATCGCGACGCTGGCGACGATGGCCGGTACCATGCTGCTGGCGCGCATTGCCGGCTCGAGCGAATTGTCCGACGAGGTGCTGAAGGCGGGTCGGGACCACGCGCTCGAGGGAGCGAAGCGTGAGCCGAAGGGGGCGGCGGCGAAGAAGGCGAAGCAGAACTAGGCGAGGTGCCGTAGGGTGGGTTAGCCATGCGATTGCGCGAAGCGCATTCGCTTGGCGTAACCCACCACTGTGTCTGTCCGCGGAGACAGAAGAGGTGGGTCACGCCTTCGGCTAAACCCACCCTACGGCAGCGGTGCTACCGCCCTGCAAACAACGCCCGCTCGCGCTCGACAATCTCCGAAATGTAATCCGCCACGGCCCTGATCCGCGCCAGGTCCTTGCTGTCGGCGTGCATCAGCATCCAGAATGTCCGCGTGATCGAAATCTCCTCCGGCAGCACGGCCACCAACTGCGGATAATCGCTCGCCATGAAGTGGGGCAGGACGGCGATGCCGAAGCCTGAGAGCGTGGCGTTGAGCTGCGCGATCAGATTGGCGCTGCGAAAGCGCGCCGAGATCCGCGGCGACACCTGCGGCAGATAATCGAGCTCCGGCGTGAACAAGAGTTCCTCGATATAGCCGACGAAGCGGTGCTGCGTCAGGTCCTGCCGCGAGGCGATTTTTGGGAAGCGGTCGAGATAGGCGGGGGCCGCATAGAGTCCAAGGCGATAGTCGAGCAGCTTGCGCCCGACGATGCGACCTTCCTTCGGCATGGTCAGGCTGATGGCGATATCGGCCTCGCGCTTGGAGAGGCTGAACAGCCGCGCGGTTGCCACAAGTTGCAGATCCAGATCGGGATAGCGGTCCGCGAACGGCGCCAGCCGCGGCGCCAGGAAGGCGGTGCCGAACCCGTCGGGTGCGCCGATCCGCACCGTTCCGGTCAGCCGCGCGACCGAGCCACCGACCTGCTCCTGGTTGGCGACGATGGTGGATTCCATGGCTTCGGCGCTGTCGGCGACGCGTTGGCCGGCCTCGGTGAGGAGGTAGCCGGTCTTGCGCCGGTCAAACAGCTTGGCCGAGAGGTGCTTCTCCAGCCGGTCGACGCGGCGGATCACCGTGGCATGGTCGACCCCCAGCTGTTTTGCCGCAGCCGACACCGAGCCGCCCCGCACGATGGCCAGCACGAAGCGAAAGTCGTCCCAGTCGATGGTACCTTGATCCAGCATTTTCGCACATCTATGGTGCATTATCTCAGACTTGAATCCCAATAAATGCAGGTCGATAGGATTTGTCAAAGCGTTCAAGCTCGACCTCAAGGAGATCATTCCATGCGTTCAGTCGGACATTTCATCGGTGGCAAGGAAGTTAAGGGCACCTCGGGTCGCACTGCCGACGTCTTCGAGCCGATGACCGGCGACGTACAGGCCAAGGTCGCGCTGGCGTCCAAGGCCGAGGTTCGCGCCGCCGTCGAGAACGCGCGCGCCGCGCAGCCGGAATGGGCCGCGACCAACCCGCAGCGCCGCGCCCGCGTCATGTCGAAGTTCGTCGAGCTGGTGCAGCGCGACTACGACAAGCTCGCCGAGCTGCTGGCGCGTGAGCATGGCAAGACCGTGCCGGACGCCAAGGGCGACATTCAGCGCGGCCTCGAAGTCGCGGAATTCGCCTGCGGCATTCCGCATCTGATGAAGGGCGAATACACCGAAGGCGCCGGTCCCGGCATCGACATCTATTCGATGCGCCAGCCGCTCGGCGTCGTTGCCGGCATCACGCCGTTCAACTTCCCGGCGATGATCCCGATGTGGAAGTTCGCCCCCGCCATTGCGTGCGGCAACGCCTTCATCCTCAAGCCGTCCGAGCGCGACCCCGGCGTGCCGATGCTGCTGGCTGAACTCATGATGGAAGCGGGCCTGCCGGCCGGCATCCTCAACGTCGTCAATGGTGACAAGGAAGCGGTCGACGCCATCCTCGACGATCCCGATATCAAGGCCGTCGGCTTCGTCGGCTCGACCCCGATCGCGCAATACATCTATGAGCGCGCAGCCCAGACCGGCAAGCGCTGCCAGTGCTTCGGCGGCGCCAAGAACCACGCCATCGTCATGCCCGACGCCGACATGGATCAGGCCGTCGACGCGCTGATCGGCGCCGGCTACGGCTCGGCCGGCGAGCGCTGCATGGCCGTCTCCGTCGCCGTCCCCGTCGGCAAGTCCACCGCCGACCGGCTGATGGAAAAGTTGATCCCGCGCGTCGAGTCCTTGAAGATCGGCACCTCGATCGATCCGTCGGCCGATTACGGCCCACTCGTCACGCGCGAGGCGGTCGAGAAGGTCAAGAGCTATATCGACATCGGCATCAAGGAAGGCGCGACGCTGGCGGTCGACGGCCGCGGCTTCAAGATGCAGGGCTACGAGAACGGCTTCTATCTCGGCGGTTCGCTGTTCGACAACGTCACCAAGGACATGCGGATCTACAAGGAAGAGATCTTCGGCCCGGTGCTCTCGGTCGTGCGCGCGCATGACTACAAGGAAGCGCTGGCGCTGCCGTCCGACCACGACTACGGCAACGGCGTTGCCATCTTCACCCGCGACGGCGATGCCGCGCGCGACTTCGCGGCCAAGGTCAATGTCGGCATGGTCGGCATCAACGTGCCGATCCCGGTGCCGATCGCCTATTACACCTTCGGCGGCTGGAAGAAGTCGGGCTTCGGTGATCTCAACCAGCACGGTCCGGATTCGGTCCGCTTCTACACCAAGACCAAGACGGTGACCTCGCGCTGGCCGTCCGGCGTCAAGGAGGGTGCGGAGTTCTCGATCCCGCTGATGAAGTAAGGCTGTAGCCCAGCCCGTCATTGCGAGCGCAGCGAAGCAATCCAGAATCTTTCCGCAGAGACAGTCTGGATTGCTTCGTCGCTCTGCTCCTCGCAATGACGAGGAAGGTGAGGAGCCCAGCATGCAATTCGCTCTGAACGAGGATCAGGTCGTCCTTCGCGACATGGCGCTGGCGTTTGCGGCGGAGAAGATCGCGCCGCATGCGCTGCGCTGGGACGAGGAAAAGCATTTCCCCGTCGACGTGATGCGCGAGGCGGCTACGCTCGGCATGGGCGGCATCTACATCCGCGAGGATGTCGGCGGCTCCGCCATGACGCGGTTCGATGCGGCGCTGATCTTCGAGGCGCTGGCGACGGGCTGCCCGACCACCTCGGCCTTCATCTCCATCCACAACATGGCGAGCTGGATGATCGATGCCTTCGGCAGCGACGCCCAGCGCCATCAATGGCTGCCGAAGCTCTGCACCATGGAGCTGATCGCAAGCTACTGCCTGACCGAGCCGGGCGCCGGCTCGGACGCGGCAGCGCTGCGCACCCGCGCGGTACGCGAGGGCGATCATTACGTCCTCAACGGCCAGAAGCAGTTCATCTCCGGCGCCGGCCGTACCGACGTTCTGGTCGCGATGGTCAGGACCGGCGGCGATGGTCCCGGCGGCATCTCGACCCTCGTCATCGACGGCAAGACACCCGGCGTCTCCTTCGGCGCCAATGAGCGCAAGATGGGCTGGAACGCGCAGCCGACCCGCGCGGTGATATTCGAGAACGCCCGCGTACCTGTGGCCAATCGCCTGAGCGAGGAGGGCACAGGCTTCAAGATCGCGATGGCCGGCCTTGACGGCGGCCGTCTCAACATTACGGCGTGCTCGCTCGGCGGCGCGCAAGCGGCGCTCGACAAGGCGCGCGCCTACATGAAGGAGCGCAAGGCGTTCGGAAAACGGCTCGACGAATTCCAGGCATTGCAATTCCGTCTTGCCGACATGGCGATCGAGCTCGAGGCCGCGCGCACCTTCCTGTGGCGTGCTGCGGCGGCGCTCGATCGCAAGGACCCCGATGCCACCATGCTCTGCGCCATGGCGAAACGCTTCGGCACCGATGTCGGGTTCGAGGTCGCCAACCATGCGCTGCAGCTTCACGGCGGCTACGGTTACCTCAGCGAATACGGCATCGAGAAGATCGTGCGCGACTTACGCGTGCACCAGATCCTCGAAGGCACCAATGAAATCATGCGGCTCATCGTGGCGCGCAAATTGATCGAGGGCGCGCGATGACGGCAGCGGAAGAGGGCGATCTCGTCGCCCGCGTTGAGGGCGCCGCCGGCATCATCAGGCTCAACCGCCCCAAGGCGATCAACGCCGTCACGCTGGAGATGTTTCGCGACATCGACAAGGCGCTCGACCGCTTCGAGGCTGATCCTGCCGTTGCCGTGATCCTGCTTGAAGGCGCCGGCGAGCGCGGCCTCTGCGCCGGCGGCGACATCCGCACGCTCTGGGAAAGCTCCAAGGCTGGTGGCGATCTCGGCAAGATCCTGTGGCGGGAGGAGTACATCCTCAATGCCCGAATCAAGAAGTTTCCAAAACCCTATGTCGCCTTCATGGACGGCATTGTCATGGGCGGCGGCGTCGGGCTTTCCGCGCATGCCAGCCACCGCGTCGTCACCGATCGCACCAAGCTCGCGATGCCCGAAGTCGGCCTCGGCTTCTTCCCCGATGTCGGCGGCACCTATCTGCTGTCGCATGCGCCGGGCGAGATCGGCACCTATTTCGGGCTGACCGGCCAGACCATGAACGGGCCAGACGCGATCCATGCGAAGTTTGCCGATTGGGTCGTGCCGGTGGCGAGATTGCCGGAGCTGCGCGAGGCGCTGACCAAGCTGCGCCTTGGTGCGACCGCTGACGATGTCGGCAAGCTCATCAGCGGCTTTGCGACGGGCGAGACTGCGGGGCCGGTCGCCGCCAGGGAGCCGATCATCGATGCGTTGTTCGGCTTCGACCGCATGGAGGACATTTTCGCTGCGCTGAAGCGCGATGGTTCCGAGTTCGCGCTGGCCACGCTGAAGACGCTGAGCGAAAAATCGCCGCGCGGCATGGTGGTGACGCTCAAACTGCTGCGGCTTGCGCGCGGATCGAGCCTGGAAGAGTGCCTGGTGCGCGAATACCGCGCCGCACTGGAAGTATTTCGGAGCGATGATTTTCGCGAAGGCGTGCGCGCCGCCGTGATCGACAAGGATCGCAACCCGACCTGGTCGCCGCGAGCAATCGAGGATGTGAGGCCGGAGATGCTGGCGCCCTATCTCGCCGAAATCGGCGCCGACGAATTGAAGTTCAATTAACAACGCGACAGCGGAGGAAACGACAATGGCCACGATCGCATTCATCGGTCTCGGCAACATGGGCGGCCCGATGGCGGCCAACCTCGTCAAGGCCGGCCACAAGGTGGTGGCGTTCGACCTGGTCGAAGCCTCGCGCAATCAGGCCAGGGCCGATGGCGCCAGCATTGCCGACAGCGCGCCCGCCGCGGTGAAGGGCGCCGATGTCGTGGTCACCATGCTCCCCGCAGGCAAGCACGTGCTCGGCGTCTGGAACGAGGTCGTGCCTGTCATGATCAAGGGGACGCTGATCATCGACAGCTCCACCATCGACGTCGAGAGCGCGCGGGCCGCGCATGCGCTCGCCGCCAAGCACGGCGTGCTCTCGGTCGATGCGCCGGTCTCCGGCGGCACCGGCGGCGCCAAGGGCGCAACGCTCACCTTCATGTGCGGCGGCGAGGAGAAGGCATTTGCCGCGGCAAAGCCCGTGCTCGAGAACATGGGCAAGAAGATCGTGCATTGCGGCGGGGCCGGTGCGGGCCAGGCCGCGAAAATCTGCAACAACATGATCCTCGGCATTTCCATGATCGCGGTGAGCGAGGCCTTTGCGCTCGGTGAGAAGCTCGGGCTCTCGCATCAGGCGCTGTTCGACGTCGCCTCGACCTCGTCCGGCCAGTGCTGGTCGCTGACGACCTATTGCCCGGTGCCCGGCCCGGTGCCGACCTCGCCGGCCAACAACGATTACAAGCCGGGCTTTGCCTCGGCGCTGATGGTGAAGGACCTCACCCTGGCGCAGGATGCGGCGAAAGCTGCGGGCGCGGCCACGCCGCTCGGCAAGCATGCGCAGGAGATCTATCAGTCTTTCGACGCAGCCGGCCAGGGCGGGGTGGATTTTTCCGGAATTATCAAGCACGTTAGGAGTTTGGCCGGGAAAGCTTGATGACCACATTCCAGGAAGCACGCGCGTTCCTTCTGCAACACCGCACGGATTACGAGGCGGCGGTTAAAGGTTTCCGCTGGCCCGATCCGGTTCCTTTCAACTGGGCGCTCGACTGGTTCGACGCTGAGCTCGCGGCCAATGCGGACAGCAAGGATCGGCCTGCGCTCTGGATCGTCGACGCCGCCCAGGACAAGCAGACGAAGCTGTCTTTCGCGGCGCTGTCGCGTCGCTCCAACCAGGTCGCGAACTTCCTTCGCGCGCAGGGTTTGAAGCGCGGCGATCATCTCCTGCTGCTGCTCGGCAATGTGGTACCGCTGTGGGAGACGATGCTCGCCGCGATGAAGCTCGGCGTGGTCGTCATTCCCGCCACGACGCTGCTGACCGCCGACGAGCTGCGCGACCGGCTCGATCGCGGCAAGGCGAGGGCGGTGATCGCGGCGCAGGACCAGGTCGCAAAATTCGCGAGCTTGGGCGCCGAGAATGTTGTCCGCATCGTCGTCGGCGCGGCCTCCGACGGTTGGCTTGCATTTGACGAGGCGGCCAAGGCTTCCGAAAGTTTTGCGCCTGATGGTCCGACCCATGCCGACGACCCGATGCTGCTCTATTTCACCTCGGGCACGACAGCAAAACCAAAGCTCGTCCGGCACAGCCAGCGCAGCTATCCCGTCGGCCATCTCTCGACGATGTACTGGATCGGGCTGAAGCCCGGCGACGTCCATCTCAACATCTCTTCGCCCGGCTGGGCCAAGCATGCCTGGAGCTGCTTCTTCGCGCCGTGGAATGCCGGTGCGACCGTGTTCGTGGTCAACCAGCCGCGCTTCGACGCCAAAGCGCTGCTCGCCACCATCGGCCGCTGCGGCGTCACCACGCTGTGCGCGCCGCCGACGGTGTGGCGGCTGTTCATCCAGGAGAACCTGGCTTCCTTCAAGGTGGCTCTTCGCGAAGTCTGCGGCGCCGGCGAGCCGCTCAACCCTGAAGTGATCGACCAGGTGCAGGCCGCTTGGGGCCTCACCATCCGCGACGGCTACGGCCAGACCGAGACCACGGCGCTCGCCGGCAACTCGCCGGGGCAGCCCATCAAGATCGGCTCGATGGGCCGGCCGCTGCCGGGCTATCGCGTGCAGATCAGCGATGCCGACGGCAATCCCGCAAGGGAGGGCGAGGTGACGTTGGTGCTGGACGCTGACCGCCCCGCGGGCCTGATGCAGGGCTATCAGGGTGACGACGGCAAATTGTCGGGGGCCGAAGGCGCGCTCTATCGCAGCGGCGACGTGGTGTTTGCGGATGAGGACGGCTATCTCACCTTCGTCGGCCGCTCCGACGACGTGTTCAAATCCTCGGACTACCGCATCAGCCCGTTCGAGCTGGAGAGCGTGCTGCTCGAGCACGAACTCGTCGCGGAAGCTGCGGTGGTGCCGAGCCCGGACCCGATCCGGCTTGCGATCCCCAAGGCCTTCGTGCTGCTGACCTCGGGCGCGGAGCGGACGCCGGAAACCGCGCTCTCCATCTTCAAGCACCTGCACGCGCGTCTGGCGCCGTTCAAGCGCATCCGCCGCCTCGAAATCGTCACCGAGCTCCCGAAGACGATCTCTGGAAAGATCCGCCGCGTCCAGCTACGACGGCTCGAACGCGACGATGATCGGAGCGATCCCTTGCGCGGCCGGGAATTCCGTGAGGAGGATTTTCCGGAGCTGGCGAAGACACGGAGTGAGACCTAAGTGAACGAAGTCTGGAAGAAGCCGCCTGTAACGCTCGAAGCCTATCAGGCCATGGTCGGCAAGGAGATCGGCGTGTCGTCATGGCATCTGATCGATCAGCCCCGCATCGACACCTATGCCGACGTGATCGAGGATCGCCAGTTCATCCACGTCGATCCGGAACGCGCGAAGAAGGAGACCGCCTTCGGCACCACCATCGCGCACGGCTTTCTCACGATGTCGCTGCTGTCGATCATGTCCTACGAGGTAATGCCTGTCATCGCCGGCACCACGATGGGCGTGAATTACGGCTTCGACAAGCTGCGCTTCATCTCGCCGGTGCGGTCAGGCAAGCGCGTGCGCGGCCGCTTCGTGCTGGCGGAAGCCAAGCTCCGCAAGCCGAACGAATTGCAGTCCCGCACCAACGTCACGGTGGAGATCGAGGGCGAGGACAAGCCGGCACTGGTCGCCGAGTGGCTCGGCCTGATCTATTTCGAATAGGCCCGTGCCGCCGTTGCCGGCCTTGACCCGGCAACCCATCGCTGCTCAAAAGCTGCATAATTCACGCTCGGTGCACCCTCTCCCCCTGCGGGAGAGGGTGGCTTCGCGGAACGCGAAGCCGGGTGAGGGGTATCTCTCCACGAACTCGGCTGCCGAGAGATACCCCTCATCCGGCGCGCGTTGCGCGCCACCTTCTCCCGCAAGGGGAGAAGGAAGAAAGGAAACGCACTCATGGCAATCAGGTTCGACGGACGCGTCGCCATCGTCACCGGCGCGGGCAATGGTCTCGGACGCGCGCATGCGCTGGGGCTGGCGAGCCGCGGCGCCAAGGTCGTCGTCAACGATTTCGGCGCCGCGCGCGACGGCACCGGCGGCTCGCTGTCGCCGGCCGAAGCGGTGGTCGAGGAGATCCGCAAAGCCGGCGGCACCGCGATGGCCGACGGCGCCGACGTCTCCAATTTCGAGCAGGTCACCGCCATGGTCGAGCGCGCCACCAAGGAGTGGGGCAGCGTCGATCTTCTGTGCGCCAATGCCGGCATCCTGCGCGACAAGTCGTTCGGCAAGATGGAGGTCGCCGATTTCCAGAAGGTGCTCGACGTGCATCTCGTCGGCACCTTCTATTGCTGCAAGGCGGCCTGGGCCGGCATGCGTGACCGCAATTACGGTCGCATCGTGCTGACGACGTCATCCTCCGGCCTCTACGGCAATTTCGGCCAGGCCAATTACGGCGCCGCCAAAACCGGCATGGTTGGCCTTATGAACGTGCTCGCCGAGGAAGGTCGCAAGAACGACATCCGCGTCAACATCGTCTCGCCGACGGCGGCGACCCGCATGACCGAAGAGCTGCTGCCGCCGCAGGCGCTGCAGCTGATGAAGCCGAACGCGATCACGCCCGCGGTCGAGTACATGCTGAGCGAGGATGCCCCGACCCGCACCATCATGGGCGCCGGTGCCGGCTCGTTTGCGGTGATCAAGATTTTGGAGAGCGAAGGCATCAACCTGCCGGAGAGCGAGTGGACGCCCGATGCGATTGCCGCGCATTTCGCCGAGATCAGCGACATGTCGAAGGCCAGAGCGCTGCAGGGCGCGTTCGAGCAGACGCAGAAATACGTCGCGCAGGCCGCGGCGCGGGCGGGGATCAAGCTCTGACGGCCGTCGCCGTCATCGGCGCAGGTCCCGCCGGCCTGATGGCGGCGGAGGTGCTGGCGTCAGGAGGCGCGCGCGTCACGGTCTACGACGCGATGCCGTCTGCGGGGCGCAAGTTCCTGATGGCGGGCCGCGGTGGGCTCAATCTCACCCACAGCGAACCGCTGCCGCAGTTCACGGCGCGCTACCGCGAGGCCGCACCGAAGCTGCAAGCGGCGATCGACGCGTTTTCACCCGATGCGCTCCGGGCCTGGTGCGGAGCGCTGGGCGAGCCGACCTTCGTCGGCAGCAGCGGACGCGTGTTTCCCAAGGCCTTCAAGGCTTCGCCCTTGCTGCGCGCCTGGCTGCGGCGGCTCGATGGCGGCGGTGTCGGCTTTGCTTTTCGCCATCGCTGGATCGGCTGGGACGGCGAGGGACGGCTGATCTTTCAGACGCCGAAAGGTGTCTCCGCCATCGAAGCGAACGCCACGCTGCTCGCCCTTGGCGGCGCAAGCTGGCCGCGGCTCGGATCGGATGGAAGCTGGGTCGACATCCTCGCCGCAAGAGGCGTTGCCGTCTCGAAGTTGCGGCCCGCCAATTCCGGCTTCACGGTCGCCTGGTCCGAAGTGTTCCGCGACCGTTTCGAGGGCCAGCCGCTCAAGGGCGTGGCGCTGACGATCGGCGCACACACGGTGCGCGGAGAAGCCATGATCACCCGCAGCGGAATCGAAGGCGGCGCGATCTATGCGCTCTCGTCAGAGCTGCGCGAGGCGGTGCTGAGTCTCGGGCAGGCGACGCTGATGATCGCGTTGCGGCCCGACCTCGACGCCGCGGCGCTGACCACGCGGCTGTCGGGCGTGCGCGGCAAGCAATCGCTGGCGAACTTCCTGCGCAAGGCCGCGCAATTGTCGCCGGCCGGCATCGGCCTGATGCAGGAAGCGGCCATCGCCTCTGGCCGGCCGCTGGCCGCGTTCTCGCCGGCCGAGCTGGCGCAGCTGGTCAACGCCATTGCGCTTCAGCTCACCGGCGTGGCTCCGATCGATCGGGCGATCTCGACGGCGGGCGGGATCACCTTCGACGAGCTCGACGCACACTTCATGCTGCGTAAGCTGCCCGGAGTGTTCGCCGCCGGCGAGATGCTCGATTGGGAAGCACCGACCGGCGGGTATCTGCTGCAGGCTTCGTTTGCGACCGGGGCCGCAGCGGGCAGGGGTGTGCTGGAGTGGCTCAGTCGCTAACCGCCGTCATTGCGAGCGCAGCGAAGCAATCCAGAATCCCTCCTCGGGCGTAGTCTGGATTGCTTCGTCGCAAGAGCTCCTCGCAATGACGGCCGTGGGAACGGCGCGAACCCTACCGCAGCTTCCCCCGCGCCGCGACCGGCAGCGTGCCGATGATCTCCTCGCCGCGGACCATTACGACCTCGTCCATCATGTTGACGACGACGCAGACGTGGTTCGGTACGATGCGGACGACGTCGCCGACATTCGGCCTTGTGTTGCTGCGGGAGAGATCGAGGAAGCCGTGCTCCTCGGCGAACTTGGCGATCTTCGCCTCGGGATGCTCCAGGATCAGGCCGTGACCGTCGAGCCCGCCGGTATCCGTGGTCAGCGTCTTCGAGCCGGCGTCCAAAATACCGCGCTCGGGCGCGGCGCGGCTCACCACCGTCGAATAGATGTGCAGCGCGCAATCGTCCCACGTGGCCGAGCCGGCCGCGACCTGCATGCGGTCGTTATAGATGTAGGTGCCGAAGCGATGCTCGGTGCCGCCTTTGAGCTTGCCAATGTTGACGAGGTTCGGCGTGCCGCCGGTCGAGACGATTTTTGCATCGAGCCCGTGCGCGCGCACGCCGGCCAGCGCCTCGTCGTAGAATTTCTGCGCGTCAGCCCAGCCGGTCTCGGTCGGGTAGAGCATGAAGCCGGCAAACTCCAATCCCTTGGACGCGGCGATCTCGCGCGCCAGCGCGATCGCCTCCGCGGGCGTCTCGACGCCCGCGCGCTTGCGCCCCGTGTCGCATTCGACCACGACCGAGAGCGGACGGCCCGAGGCCGCGGCGGCCTTCGGCAAGCCCGCGACGACTGTCGAGTTATCGGCCGCCACCGTCATCTTGGTCTTGGCATTTAGCGCGCCGAGCCGCGCCATCTTCTCTTCGCCCAAGAGATTGTAGCTGATCAGGATGTCGTCGATGCCGGCATTGGCCATGATCTCGGCCTCGCCGATCTTCTGGCAGGTGATGCCTTTCGCTCCAGCCGCGACCTGCATCTTGGCGATGGTCGGGTTCTTGTGCGTCTTGATGTGCGGACGATTGGCGATGCCGGCATCGTCGCAGGCTTTCTGGATCCGCGCGATATTGCGCTCGACCCTGTCCATGTCGATGACGGCGCAGGGCGTGCCGTATTCGCGGGCGATTTTGGCGGCGAGAGTTGTTGTCATAAGTTATGCCTGTTCAATCTCTTCACGGAGCATTTCGAGTTCGAGCCAGCGCTCTTCAGCGGCCGACAGTTCTTCATGCGCCTTGGCGATGGCGGCCGAGGTGTCGTCGAATTTTTTGCGATCCTTCGCATAGAGATTGGGATCGTCCAGCACGCGCTGCAATTTTGCAATATCGGCGTGCAACGTTTCCATCTTCTTCGGCAGCGTTTCCAGCGCGTGCTTCTCGTTGAAGCTCAGCTTCCGCTTGGGCGCCGACGCGGCCGGAGCAGCGGCGCGCTCCTCTTTCTTCTCCACTGGCGCTTGCGCCTTCGCCGTCTCGCGTTTGAGGTCTGCGCCGCGCTGCGCCAGCATGTCGCTGTAGCCGCCGGCATATTCGATCCATTTGCCGTTACCCTCGGGCGCGATCACGGAGGTGACGACGCGGTCGAGGAAGTCGCGGTCGTGGCTGATCAGGATGACAGTGCCCTCGTAGTCGCCCAGCATCTCCTCGAGCACGTCGAGCGTTTCGAGATCGAGATCGTTGGTCGGCTCGTCCAGCACCAAGAGGTTTGACGGCTTTGCCAGCGCGCGCGCCAGCATCAGGCGGCCACGCTCGCCGCCGGAGAGTACTTCCACGGGCGTGCCACGCTGCTCCTGGCCGAACAGGAAGTCCTTCATGTAGCCGACGACGTGCTTCGGCTTGCCGCCGACCATGATCTGATCGCCGCGGCCGCCGGTGAGGGCTTCTGCCAGCGTCGATTTGGGATCGAGGCTTTCGCGGTGCTGATCGAGCGTGGCCGTTTCCAGATTGGCACCCAGCCGTACGATGCCGGAATCGGGTTGCCCGCCGCCCGTGAGCAGATTGACCAGGGTGGTCTTGCCGGCGCCGTTCGGCCCGATGATGCCGAGCCGGTCGCCGCGCTGGATCCGGGTCGAGAAATTTTCGACGATCTTGCGCTCGCCGTAAGCTTTGGAGATGCCCTTGGCTTCGATCACCAGCTTGCCGGACTGCTCGGCCTCGCTAGCTGCGAGATTGGCGTTTCCAGCGGTGCCGCGGTAGTTGCGGCGCTGGGCTCGCAACGCATGCAGATTGGCAAGGCGTTTGACGTTGCGCTTGCGGCGGCCGGAGACGCCGTGGCGCAGCCAGTGCTCCTCGTCGACGATCTTGCGGTCGAGCTTGTGCTGGTCGCGTTCTTCCTCCGCCAGTACCTCGTCGCGCCAGCTCTCGAACGAGGCAAAGCCGCGGTCGATCTGCTTGATCTTGCCGCGGTCGAGCCAGGCGGTGGAGCGCGACAGATTGGTGAGGAAGCGGCGGTCATGGCTGATGATGACGAGCGCACTGCGGCGGCTGTCGAGCTCCTGTTCCAGCCATTCGATGGTGGCGAGATCGAGATGGTTGGTCGGCTCGTCCAGCAGCAGAATGTCGGGCGAGGGCGCCAGCACAAAGGCGAGCGCCGCGCGGCGCGCCTCGCCGCCGGAGAGGTTGTGCGGGTTCTCCTCGCCGGTGAGGCCGAGCTGCTCCAGGAGATAACGCGCCTGGTGCTGGTCGTCGCCGGGCGCGAGCCCGGATTCGACATAGGCGAGCGTGGTCTTGTGCGCGCCGAAGTCAGGCTCCTGCGGCAGGTAGCGCACCGTTGCGCCCGGCTGCACGAAGCGCGTGCCGGAGTCGGGCTCGACCAGGCCGGCCGCGATCTTCAGCAGCGTCGACTTGCCGGAGCCGTTGCGGCCGATCAGGCAGACCCGTTCGGATGGCGCGACATTGAGCTCGACCCCTGACAGCAGCGGCGTGCCGCCGAAGGTCAGCCGGATGTCTTTGAGTTGGATCAGCGGCGGCGCCATCGTCAGCCCTGACTCGTTGCGGCCGCATCAGTGCGACGCCGCGCGATCCGCCGCAGCGTCTGGTCGAGCGCGGACAGGAAGGCCGAGCGGTCGCGCGGCGCGAACGAGCGCGGGCCGCCGGTGACTTCGCCGGCCGAGCGCAGATCCGTCATCAGATTGCGCACCGCCAGCGTCATCCCGATCGACTCTTCGGTGAACGGCTTTCCGTTTGGTGCGATTACGTCGGCGCCCGCCTTCACACAGCGGCTCGCCAGCGGGATGTCCGAGGTCACGACCACATCGCCAGGCCTGGCGCGCTCGGCGATCCAGTCGTCGGCCGCATCCATGCCGCTACCTGCGGCAATGCGCTCGATCAGGGGATCCTGCGGCACGCGGATGAAATTGCCCGCGACCACGCTCACGGGCACGCCATGCCGGATCGCGACGCGGTAGATCTCGTCCTTCACAGGGCAGGCGTCGGCGTCGACATAGATGCGGGTGGGGGTGTCGGTCATTCCGCGCGTGGTACCCCATTCGGGCCGCAAAGGCGAGGGGATTGACCCTGGTTCCTCAGGCCCTACCATCGCTCCTGAAACAATAAGAATATGGGAAAGCCAAGCCATGCCGAACCGGCTCGAAACCTACCGCGTCGAGGCCTACAACACCGCCAAGCAATCCGAAAACAAGATGCACGACGACAATAACGCGCGCCGCTTCGGCTTTTCCGGCGGGCTGGTCCCGGGCGTCGACGTCTTCGCTTACATGATGCACGTGCCGATCGCGCGCTGGGGCCGCGATTTCCTTTCCCGTGGGCTGGTCGAGGCGCGCTTCATCAAGCCGGTCTATGACGGCGAGACTGCCGACGTCGACGCGACCGAGCACAACGGCCTGCTGACCATCGAGGTGTTCAGCCGCACCGAGCTGTGCGCCACGGGGACGGCGTCGCTGCCGGCGGAGGCGCCCGCGGTGTCGCTGAGCGACTATGTTGAAGTCCCCGCTGTCGCCGAGCGCAAGCCGGTCAGTCCTGCGACGTTCGAGCTGGGCAAGTGGCTGGGCACGACGCCGCGCCGCTGGGCCGGGCAGGACGCGGCCGACTATCTCACGGATGTCAGGGAGAAGGATCCGATCTTCGCGCGCGAGAGCCTCGGCCATCCCGGCCTGATCCAGCGGGTCATGAACCGCGTCCTCGTCGACAACACCATTCTGGGCCCCTGGATCCACGTCGGCAGCCGCATGCAGCTGCTGTCCGCCGCGCGCGCCGGTGAAGAGATCACGGCGCGGGCCAAGGTCACCGCGAACTACGAGAAGAAGGGCCACCGCTTCGTCGAGCTCGACGCGCTGGTCGTCGCCAACGGCACGATGCCGCTCGCCCACTGCCTGCACACCGCAATCTACCAGCCGCGCGAGCAGGCGGCGGCGTAGCGGAGGCAAGCCTGTCACCACAAACGCGGTGTCATGCCCCGGCTTGACCGGGGCATCCAGTACGCCGCGGCCCATCCGTGAATCACGATTGCCTCGGAGTACTGGATCGCCCGATCAAGTCGGGCGATGACAGCTGTGCGTGTGGACGCGGCGAATGACCTTCCGCGATAGAGCCTCTTACGCCGCCTTGGCCTTCGCCTCCTGGATCGCGCGCCACACCCGCTCCGGGGTCAGCGGCATGTCGATGTGCTTGATGCCGTAATCCGACAGCGCATCGAGCACCGCGTTCACCACCGTCGAGAGACTGCCGGCGCAGCCTGCTTCGCCGCAGCCCTTGCTGCCGAGCGGATTGGTGGTGGCGGGCACCGGATGATCGCCGACCGTCATGTTGGGGACGTCCTCGGCACGCGGCAGGGCGTAGTCCATCAGCGAGCCCGTGATCGGCTGGCCGCTCTCGTCGTAGCGGATGTGCTCCATCAGCGCCTGGCCGATGCCCTGGACCACGCCGCCATGGAGCTGGCCCGCGACCAGCATCGGGTTGATCACCGTGCCGAAATCGTTGACCGCGCTGTAGCGCACGATCTGCACCACGCCGGTGTCCGGGTCGATCTCGACCTCGGCGACGTGGCAGCCGTTCGGGAACGCCGAGGCGACCGGTTCGCTGGTGTGATCGACGTCGAGCGTATCAGGCACGCCCTCCGGCACCTTGCCGTCGTGCAGCTTCTTCGCGAGCTCCATGATGTCGATGCTGCGATCGGTGCCGGCGATCGTAAAGCTGCCGTCGGCGAACTCGATATCGGCCTCGGACGCTTCCAGCATATGCGCGGCGGCGCGCTTGCCCTTCTCGATGACGAGCTTTGCGGCCCCCACGATGGCTTGGCCGGTCGCAGTGATCGAGCGCGAGCCGCCGGTGCCGTTGCCGGTGTGGACGATGTCGCTGTCGCCCTGCACGAGCTTCACGCTCTCGAAGGGGACGCCGAGCTGCTCGGACAGCACCTGCGCGAACGGCGTGGCATGGCCCTGGCCGTAATCGAGCGTGCCGGTGATGAGCTGCACGGTGCCGTCAGCATCGAACACGATCTTGCCGAGCTCGGGGCTCGGCGGCGCCGTGACCTCGAGATAGGAGCCGACCGCGATGCCGCGCAGCTTGCCGGCCTTCTTGCTCTCCTTCTTGCGCTTGGCGAAGTTCTCGTGGTCGGAGATTTCGAGCGCCTTGTTGAACACGGCCTGGAAGTCGCCGCTGTCATAGGTGACGCCGGAGGAGGCCGCGAACGGGATCTGGTTCGGCTTGATGAAGTTGCGCTTGCGCAAGGTCAGCCGGTTGATGCCCATCTCGTCGGCGGCGCGGTCGATCAACCGCTCCATGTAATAGTTCGCCTCGGGCCGGCCGGCACCGCGATAGGCGCCCATCAGCGTGGTGTTGGTGAGCACCGTCTTGATGTCGACCGCCATCAACGGCGTGCGATAGACGCTGGAGAAGTTCTTGCCGGTGTTGAGCGAAAGCGGGCCCGGCGCGACGCCGGTGATGTAGGCGCCGAGATTGCCGTAGCCGGACAGCTTTGCCGCGAGGAAGTGGCCCTCTGCATCGAGCGCGAGCTCGGCATGGATCTTCTGCGCGCGGCCATGGCTGTCGGAGAGGAAGCTGGTGGAGCGCTCGTCCAGCCACTTCACCGGCCGCCCCAGTGCCTTCGCCGCGTACAGGATGCACATGTACTCGGGATAGTTGATGTTCTTCATGCCGAAGGAGCCGCCGACATTGGCGGTGAGAATGCGCACCTTCTCGTTCGGCACCTTCAGGTTCTTGGCGAGGTTGGCGCGGTTGCCGGCAACGCCCTGGGTCGGCACCTGAAGCGTGTAACGCTCGGTCTTCTTGTCGTAGGAGGCAAGCCCCACGCGCGGCTCCATCGAGACCACGGCGACGCGGGTGTTCTCGATGTCGAGCCTGGTCACATGAGCGGCGCTGGCGAAGGCCGCGTTGACCTTGTCCATGTCGCCATAGTGGTAGTCGAGCGCGACGTTGTTCGGGATGTGGTCATAGAGCTGCGGCGCGCCGGGCTTGGCGGCTTCCTCGGGATCCGTCACCGCCGGCAGCGGCTCGATGTCGAGCTCGACCGCCTCGGCCGCGTCGCGCGCCTGGGCCAGCGTCTCCGCCACCACGAAGGCGACGGGGTCGCCGACGAAGCGGACCTTGTCGGTCGCCAGCGGCTGGCGGTTGGTCTGGAGCAGGGGCGAGCCGTCACGGCTCTTCAGCGGCAGGCCGCAGGTGAAGGGGCCATAGCCGGCGGCATCGAGGTCCTTGCCGGTCCACACCCCCAGCACGCCCGGCATCGCCTTGGCGGCATCGAGGCCAATGCCACGGATCATGCCATGGGCATGGGTGGAACGGACGACCACGGCATAGGCCTGGCCGGGCAGGTTGAAATCGTCGGTGTAGCGGCCCTTGCCGCGCACCAGGGTGTCGTCCTCCTTGCGGCGGACCGGTTGCCCGACGCCATATTTTTGCAGTGCAATAGCGTTCTCGAGCGTGGACGATTTGGTGTGTTCTTGCATGGAATTGACCTGAAAAGCCGGCATTTGCGCATTTTCGCGGCAGCGGAGCACCGGACTCCCTTGAGATAACCCACCACCCCCGTTCACGACAACGCACGATTGGGCATGGTCCCATGTGATGCGTTGTTGCGCAGGCCTGCCGCGCTGCTAATGTTTCAGGCGAATAATCAATTCCAGACCGGCCCGACCGGCCGCGGAAAGACAGTTTGTATGAATGACCACACGCGGCTCCGCGACGGCCATGTTAGCCAACATGGGCCGCACGGTGAGCTGAATGGGTCGATGGCGGCGGTGGCGTTGGCCACCGATCCGGCCGTCGGCGCGCAAGCGCCGGGAACCGGCGTCTATGCGGCGCTGGACCTCGGCACCAACAATTGCAGGCTGCTGATCGCCTGTCCGACCCAGGACGGCTTTCGCGTGGTCGATTCCTTCTCGCGCATCATCCGGCTCGGGGAGGGCGTCTCGGCGACAGGTTGCATCAGCGACGCCGCGATCGAGCGTGCCATCGCCGCGCTCAGCATCTGCCGGGACAAGATCAACTTACGGAAGGCGCGGCGGCTGCGGCTGATCGCGACCGAAGCCTGCCGCGCGGCTTCGAACGCGGAAGGTTTTCGCAGCCGCGTTGCGGCCGAGACCGGCATCGAGCTCGAGGTGATCGACCGCGAGACCGAGGCCACGCTCGCCGTGCTCGGCTGCTCGCCGCTGGTCGACCCCAGGGGGCGCGGCGCGATCCTGTTCGACATCGGCGGCGGCTCGACCGAGCTGGTGCGGATCGAGCGCGACCCGGAAAACCCGGAGCCGCGCATAAAAGCCTGGATGTCGATCCCCTATGGCGTGGTCACGCTCGCCGAGCAGTTCGGCGGACGCGACGTCACGCCGGAGATCTACGCCGCGATGGAGCAGGAGGTCGCAAGCCACGTCGCGCCGTTTGCGGAAGAGCACGGCCGCGATCTCGCCGACATGCATCTGCTCGGCACGTCGGGCACGGTGACGACGCTGGCCGGGATCCATCTCAATCTGGCGCGCTATGACCGACGCCGCATCGATAGCATCTGGATGAACGATGCCGATATCACCGCGACCATCAACAAGCTGCTCGGCATGAGCTACGAGGAGCGCGCGAACAACAGCTGCATCAGCGTCGAGCGTGCCGATCTCGTGCTCGCCGGCTGTGCCATTCTCGATGCTATCCGCCGCGCCTTTCCGCTGCCGCGCCTGCGCGTCGCCGACCGGGGCCTGCGCGAAGGCATGCTGGTCGAGATGATGCGCGAGGACGGTGCGCTCAGGAGCTGGTGAGTATGGCCAAGGACACGACCGGCCGCTTGCACGTCCAGGTCAAGACCGGCGGCAAGCGCAAATTGTCGTCGAAGCTGTGGCTGGAGCGGCAGCTCAACGATCCCTATGTCGCGAAAGCCAAGGCTGCGGGCTATCGCTCGCGTGCCGCGTTCAAGCTCTTGGAGATGGACGACAAGTTCCGGCTCTTGAAGCCGGGCATGGCCGTGGTCGATCTCGGCGCGGCACCCGGTGGCTGGAGCCAGATCGCGGCCAAGCGCGTCGGCTCGACGGAAGGCAAGGGCAAGGTCGTCGCCATCGATCTGTTGGAGATGCCGGAGATTCCCGGCGTCGATTTCGCGCAGCTCGACTTCATGGACAACGACGCGCCCGAGAAGCTCACCGCGATGCTCGGCGGCAAGGCCGACGTTGTGATGTCCGACATGGCCGCCAACACCACCGGCCACCGCAAGACCGACCAGCTGCGCATCGTCGGCCTGGTCGAGACCGCCGCGGCGTTTGCCTGCGACGTGCTCAAACCCGGCGGCGCGTTTCTGGCCAAGACGTTCCAGAGCGGCGCCGATGCCGATCTGCTCGCCCAGCTCAAGCGCGACTTTGCCACCGTGCGTCACGTCAAGCCCGCCGCGAGCCGGCAGGATTCCTCGGAGCGCTACGTGCTCGCGACGGGATTTCGGGGCGGGGGAACGGCGTAGCCTCGCACCCCGTCATTGCGAGGAGCTCTTGCGACGAAGCAATCCAGGCTGTCTCCGCAGAGGCATTCTGGATTGCTTCGCTGCGCTCGCAATGACGAAAGACTACCCCAGCCGCTGATCCCGCACGTCCTGCGTATCCTCGGACGCTGCCTTGACCGCCGCCTTCTCCGCACCCTTGCCCGCGCCCTTGCGGCTCGCGATCTCCACCGCCTTGCGGCCGGAAATTTCGTGGCCGGCATCCGCGGGCATCTGCCAGAAGAACCAGCTCGAGGCCGCCGAGGTCAGCGCCACCACCACGAAGGCGGGCGCGAACACCGTGGCGTCGATCTCGCTGATATGGTGGAACCACATCGTCGTTTCCACGCAGGCCGCGCCGACGGCGACGCCGGCGGAGACCGCGAGCTGCTGGTTGACGCTGACGAGGGTGGTGGCGCGGCTCATTTGCGCGGTCTCGACGTCGGCATAGGCGACCGTGTTGATCGCGGTGAACTCCAGCGAGCGGAAGAAGCCGCCGACCACCAGGATGACCATGATGATGAGCAGCGGCGTCGTCACCGTGAACAGCGCGCAGACGGCGAGAAAGAACGCGCTGATGATCGCGTTCACCGTCATCAGGTTGCGGAAGCCGAAGGTGCGGATGATGCGCGCGGCCAGCGTCTTCATGCCCATGGCCCCGAGCGAGGAAGCAAAGGTGACGAGGCCGGAATGGAACGGCGACAGGCCGAAGCCGATCTGCATCAGGAGCGGCAGCAGGAACGGCAGCGCGCCGATGCCAAGCCGGAACAGGAAGCCGCCGAACACGGCTGCGCGCAGTGTCGGCAGCCTCAGGAGCGAGAAGTCCAGCACCGGCGATCCGGTCCGCCGCGCGTGGATGACGTAGAGGGTCATCGAGATCGCACCGCCCACGACCAGCGCGGCCACCGTGCTCCATGGCAGCAGGTTGAGCCCGGCGACTGAAAGGCCAAAGGCGATCCCGGCAAGGCCGATGCCGGCGAGCACCATGCCGTAGAGATCGAACGGCTCCTGCGCCTCGCTCTTGATGGGATCGATGAAGCGCAGCGCCATGAAGATGCCGAGCAGGCCGATCGGGATGTTGATCAGGAAGATCCAGTGCCAGGACGCGTACGTCGTGATGAAGCCGCCGAGCGGCGGGCCGATCACGGGGCCGATCAGGGCAGGGACCGTCACCCAGGCCATGGCGTTGACCAGCGCGCTCTTGTCGACCGAGCGCAGCAGCACGAGGCGTCCGACCGGCGTCATCATCGCACCGCCCATGCCTTGCAGGATGCGCGCGAATACGAAATCGGTGACCGAGGTCGAGAGCGCGCAGCCGACCGAGCCGACCATGAACACGCCGACCGCGATCGCGAATACCATCCGCGCGCCGAACCGGTCGGCGGTCCAGCCGCTCGCCGGGATGAACACCGCGAGCGACAGCAGGTAAGATGTGATCGCGAGCTTCAGCGTCAGCGGGCTGGTGCCGATGTCCGCCGCGATCGCCGGCAGCGAGGTGGCGATCACGGTCGAATCCATGTTCTCCATGAACAGAGCCGTGGCCACGATCAGCGGAATGACGCGTTGCTTGTCGACCATGAAATTCATGAAAGCTGAAGGAGGGGCGGAGTTGCGGCTTATCACCGCTGCCGGGCGGGGACCATTGCGGATCCACGCATGGCACCTAAGTCCCGCGTAACAACGGTGTGACCCTCTCTGTCATTCCGGGGCGCGCCCCTTGGCGCGAGCCCGGAATCTATTGGGCCACAGCGTTGCTGCGCGATGGATTCCGGGTTCGCGACTTCGTCGCGCCCCGGAATGACGCCGGAGGGGACGGCGGACGGAGCCGACCCCGCTGAATCGGCCCAAAAAAGCCTGTGCATGGCTGGCCAGCGGCCCGAATTGCTTTGATTCGTCACGCGACCGTGCTATCGACCCGCGTCAACCCCACCGATGGGCTCCGATTCTCAAGGCGTTGCCGCAAGGGACGCCGAGGGCGGCGCTCATCCATGAGCATTTGCGGCAAGGCCGCAGGAAGGAGTTGGCAGATGGCCACGGTGCAACTTCAGGGCATCCGCGAAGCCTTTACGTTTGACGACGTGCTGTTGAAGCCGGGCCTGTCGGACGTCATGCCGGGCGAGGTCGACATCCGCTCCCGCGTCACCCGCGCCATCCCGCTCAACATCCCGATCATGGCCTCGGCCATGGACACCGTCACCGAGGCCCGCATGGCGATCGCCATGGCGCAGGCCGGCGGCCTCGGCGTCATCCACCGCAATTTCGATCCCGAAGGGCAGGCCGCCCAGGTGCGGCAGGTCAAGCGCTACGAGTCCGGCATGGTGGTGAACCCGCTCACCATCAGCCCCGACGCCACGCTCGACGATGCGCTCAAGCTGATGAGCGATCACGGCATCTCCGGCATTCCCGTCGTCACCGGCGCCGGCAAGAACACGCCCGGCAAGCTGGTCGGTATCCTCACCAACCGCGACGTGCGCTTTGCCACCGACCGCCGGCAAAAAGTCTCCGAGCTGATGACGCATGAAGGGCTCGTCACGGTCCGTGAGAATGTCAGCCAGGACGAGGCGCGGCGGATGCTGCACCAGCACCGCATCGAGAAGCTGCTGGTGGTCGACGATCAATATCGCTGCGTCGGTCTCATCACCGTGAAGGACATGGAGAAGGCGGTCGCCCATCCGCTCGCCTGCAAGGATGGGCAGGGCCGCCTTCGCGTCGCTGCCGCCACCACGGTCGGCGACACCGGCTTCGAGCGCACCGAGCGGCTGATCGATGCCGGCGTCGACCTCGTCGTCGTCGACACCGCGCACGGTCATTCCCGTCACGTGCTGCAGGCGGTGAACCGCATCAAGCGCCTGTCCAATTCGGTGCAGGTCGTCGCCGGCAACGTCGCCACCACGGAAGGCGCGCAGGCGCTGATCGACGCGGGCGCGGATTGCATCAAGGTCGGCATCGGCCCGGGCTCGATCTGCACCACGCGCATCGTCGCCGGCGTCGGCGTGCCCCAGCTCACCGCGATCATGGATGCGGTCGACGCGGCGAAGAAGGCCGACGTCCCCGTCATCGCCGACGGCGGCATCAAATATTCCGGCGACCTTGCGAAAGCACTCGCGGCCGGCGCCGACATCGCCATGGTCGGCTCGCTGCTGGCCGGCACCGACGAGACGCCCGGCGAAGTGTTCCTGTGGCAGGGCCGCTCCTACAAGGCCTATCGCGGCATGGGCTCGGTCGGCGCGATGGCGCGGGGATCGGCCGACCGCTACTTCCAGCAGGACATCAAGGATACGCTCAAGCTCGTGCCTGAAGGCATCGAGGGCCAGGTGCCCTACAAGGGCCCGGTCGGCAACGTCATGCACCAGCTCGCCGGCGGCTTGCGCGCCGCGATGGGCTATGTCGGCGCGCGCGACATGAAGGAGCTGCACGACAAGGCCCAGTTCGTCCGCATCACCGGCGCGGGCCTGCGCGAAAGCCACGTCCACGACGTCACCATCACGCGCGAGAGCCCGAATTATCCGGGCGGGGGTTAGTCACTCGCTCGTGCCAAATGACGGTGTCATGCCCCGCGAAGGCGGGGCATCCAGTACGCCGCGGCCCTTCCACTCAATCACAACCGCCTTGGAGTACTGGATCGTCCGCCTTCGCGGACGATGACAGCGAGTGTGTGGTTGGCACCTGCCACAAGCTCGTCATTGCGAGCCAACGGGTCCGCGCGAAGCGCGGCCCGATGACAGGCTCCGCGAAGCAATCCAGTCCTTTTGTGTTGACGCGGCTGGATTGCTTCGCTTCGCTTGCAATGACAGAAAAGTGGAGGAAGCCATGGCCCAAGCCAAACGCATCGTTCTCGCCGCGCGTCCCGTCGGCGAACCCAAGCCGTCTGATTTTCACCTGGAGGAATTCGCCGTGCCGACGCCAGGGCAGGGAGAAGTCCTGCTGCGCACGATCTGGCTGTCGCTCGATCCCTATATGCGCGGGCGCATGAGCGAGGGGCCGTCCTACGCAGCTCCGGTGCCGGTCGGCGGCGTGATGGAAGGCGAGGCGGTCAGCGAGGTCGCGGCTTCCAACAATCCCGATTTCACGGTCGGCGAGATCGTGCGGGCCCGCACCGGCTGGCAGTCGCACGCGATCTCGAACGGCAAGGGCCTGATCAAGGTCGATCCCAAGCTCGGTCCGATCTCGACCTCGATCGGCGTGCTCGGCATGCCCGGCATGACCGCCTATACGGGCCTGCTCGACATCGGCAAGCCGCAGCCGGGCGAGACCGTCGTCGTTGCTGGTGCGTCCGGCGCGGTCGGCTCGGCGGTGGGGCAGATCGCGAAGCTCAAGGGCGCCCGTGCGGTCGGCATCGCTGGCGGCAAGGACAAGTGCGACTACGTGGTGAAGGAGCTCGGCTTCGATGCCTGCATCGATCACCGCGACCCCGATCTCGCCGCCAGGCTGAAGGACGCCTGCCCTGGGGGTATCGACGTCTATTTCGAAAATGTCGGCGGTGCCGTGTTCGAGGCGGTGTTCCCGCTGCTCAATCCGTTCGCGCGCGTTCCGGTCTGCGGCCTGATCGCCCATTACAACGACACCGAGGCCAAGCCGCCGAAATGGGCCGCGTCCCTGATGCGCGCAACCCTCACCAAGCGGCTGACCTTCCGCGGCTTCATCGTGTCAGACTTCGCCGCCCGCCATGGCGACTTCCTGCGCGACATGTCCGCCTGGGTTCGCGACGGCAAGGTCAAGTACAAGGAGTTCGTCACCGAGGGCCTGGAGAGTGCCCCCGGCGCCTTCATGGGCCTGCTGAAGGGGGCCAATTTCGGCAAGCAGCTGGTCCGGGTCGGGCCGGACAAGGCCTAGCGCGACAGGGAATGGGACTCACGTGGCCCCGCGGCCACACCCCGCGTGGGGATAGTTAAGAAAGAGTCACCAAATGGTCACACCTGCCCGCAAAAGCCGCAGGTGTGACCGCCTGTTCATTGACGGCCGGAGGAAGGCATTGAATCATCGCGCATATTTTAGGTGCTGCGATGTTAGAGATTGGTATTTTCTGCGTAATCCTCCTGGCCGCCGGCTATTGGGCGACCATGTTCATCATGGGCCGTCGCGACGACGTCATCCATGGCAAGTTCGTTCACGCCGAGGATGAGGGCGATTTCATGCCGGCCGCAAGGCCTGCTCCACCGCCATTCCCGAAGCGCCCGGTGAAAGCTGCGCAGCCCGCCTCTGTTCAGCCGGTCGGCACCGCGGCCAAGCCGGTGAACAGCGCCGCGCTGCAATCGCTGCTCGCTGCCATCCAGCAGGATCTCAAGAGCGTCGCGTAAGCCGCAACGCTCAGACGCTGCCGCGCTCGACCAGGAACAGATCGACCGCGAGCCGCTGCTCGGCGCGCGGCGTGCCTGAGAGCCGCGCCAAAAGCAGTTCGCCCGCGAGACGTCCCACGGCCGCCGCATCGAACGAGATGGTCGTGAGGCCGGGCGTGATCTGATCGGCGACGTCGTTGTCACCAAAGCCGAGCACGGCCAGATCGCGCGGCACCGACAGGCCGCGGGCGCGAGCCTCGATCAGCGCACCGGTCGCGAGCAGGTCGTTGGCGCAGAACACGGTGTCGACGTCGCCGCTGCGCTCGAGCAGGGCGGTGAAGGCGGCACGGCCGTCGACCAGCCCCGTCACCTCTCCAACGAGGATTTCGTGAACGATCGTGAGGCCGAGCTGTGCGGCGGCGGCGCGAAAGCCGTCGCGGCGGAGCGCGCCACGGCCGCTGCTGCGGCCGATGAAGGCGACGCGGCGATGTCCTGCCTGCGCCAGCCGGCGCGCCGCCATGGCGCCGGCATCCGCATTGGGCAGGCCGACCAGCATGTCGATGGGATCGCGCGGAAACGCCCAGGTCTCGATCACGGGAATGCCGAGCTCGGCCAGCGCCGTGCGGTTCTCCTCGAGCTCGATGACGCCGGTGAACATCACCGCCGCGGGGCGGATGCCGCGTAGCGACTGGACCATCGCGACCTCCTTGGCATAGGAGTAGGAGGTCTGGCCGACCAGCACCTCAAAACCCTCCGGCTCGAGCGTCGCGGCAAAGCTGCGCACCGCAAGGCCGAACTGCTGGCTGAGGATGTTGGAGACGAAGGCGACGACCACGTTCGAGCGGCCCGAGCGCAGCGCGCGGGCATGCGGGTTGGAAGCATAGCCCGTCGCCTCGATCACCTCGAGGATTCGCTCGCGGGTCTTGCGATTGACTTTCTCGGGGTGGCGCAGCACCCGCGACACCGTGATCGGCGCGACGCCGGCGCGCTCGGCGACTTCCTCGATGCGCGGCGGCCGTCCGGTCGCATTGCTGCGGCCGGGCGGCGCCGGAATGCGCACGACGTCGTCATAGCTCGGCTTGGCCGGATCGGTCATCGAATCCCTGAAGAGACGTCAGGTTAGAGCATCATGAGATCAGATCGTACTGCAACCGCATTGGCACTGCGCTCCCTCCCCCGCTTGCGGGGGAGGGTTGGGGAGAGGGTGTCTCCACGTCGGGATCGTCCAAGGTTACGGACGAAATCCCCAAGAGGAGAAAGCTCTCACCCGGATCGCTTTCGCGATCCGACCTCTCCCGCAAGCGGGAGAGGTGCAATGAGCATGCGGCCGAAGCTCACCGTCCCAAAACTTCCTCACACTTCAAGGCGCGGCCGACCTGCACCAGGCAGTCGCCGCTCTGGCTGTCGGTGTGCAGGCGCTGCGAGATCACGATGCCGTCGGCGGGGAAGCGCAGCACCTCTTCGGCAAGCTCGGGGCGCTCGAAGTCGTGATACCAGCCAGCGATGTCGCCCGCCTTCACGCGCGCACCGACGGTGACAGCGGGCTCGAACCAGCCACGGCGCGTCGCGAACACGGCCTGGGCATGGCTCTGCAGGGCCAGCAGTTCGGTCGCGCGCTCGACCGGCGCATGCGGCCCGAGCACGGGCGCCTGGACGAGGCCGAGCGCGAGCAGCAGCCGGTCGACCGCGCGCGCGGTGAACGCCATGGTCTGCGGCGTGACAGTGCCGCCGCCGCCGAATTCACCGGAGAGCCCGATCGCGCCGGCGCGCGCGGCCGCCGCCATCGAGGTCGGCGCCGTGGCGCCGTTCTCGGCGACAAAGGCGAAGGGCATCCCGAGCCCTTTCATCAGGCGCAGCGCGTGGCCGAACATTTCTGGCGGTCCCTGCCGCTCGATCAGCGCGCAGGGCACGTGCGCCATCGACGTGCCGCCGGAGTGGATGTCGAAGACGACGTCGTGGCGCGGAAACAGCTCGTGCTCGAGGAAATGCGCCAGGCGGAAGGTCGGCGTGCCCGCGGCATCGCCCGGGAAGGCGCGGTTGAGATTGCCCTCGTCGAGCGGCGAGCGGCGCCGTGCCGCCATCACGGCGGGCCAATTGGCGAAGGGCAGGATGGTGATCTCGCCCTTGATGGCGCGCGCATCGAGCCGGCGATACAGCCGCGTCAGCGTGATCTCGCCCTCATATTCGTCGCCGTGATTGCCGGCCATCAGGAGCAGCTTCGGTCCGGCGCCGTTCTTGATCCGGAAGATCGGGATCTTGAGCTGATAGTAAGGGGAGCGATCGATCGAGAAGGGAATGCCGAGATGGCCGGACCATTTCTGGTCCTTCTCGAAATCGATCTCGTGAAACAGTCCGGTATGCATGGCTTGCCTCGAGGCCGCGTCGCGCCGACGCCGGCCGAAGTTTGAAGAAGAGCGGCTTCGTTACAGCAACGCCACCGCGGTCATCTCGACGCGCAGATCGGGATCGGCGAGACGGGCTTCGACGCAGGCGCGCGCCGGCGGATTGGCCGGATCGATCCAGGAATCATAAACCGAGTTCATGGTGTCGAAGTCGGTGATATGCGGCAGGAAGACGTTGACCGCGATCAGCTTGGAGCGGTCGGAGCCGGCCTCCTTGAGCAGCGCGTCGATCTTGGCGAGCACCTGCTCCGTCTGCGACACGATGCCGGCCTTGCGGTCATCCGCAACCTGGCCTGCGATGTGCACCATGCCGCCGGCGGCGACGGCCTGGCTCATGCGCGATCCCACGACGTAACGTTTGATCATCTCAATTCTCCTCGTAAAGGTGGGCTCTCACATAATGCGAGAGCCCGTCCAAAACTCACAGCGTCGGCAACGACTGCTCTTCCTTGAACCATTTCAGCTGAAGTGCGCCGAGCTTGCCGTTGAGCTTGTTGAAGAAGATGTCGGTGTTGATCCAGTTGAGCAGGTTCTGCTCGCCCTGGCGGACGCCGACATGGGCCGGCGACTGGCGGATCAGGAATTTCAGCTCGACCTCCTTGGTCGGGTTCTGGTCCTGCACCTTCAGTGCGATGGCGCTGTTCTCCGCGAACGTGTCGGCCTGTCCGGCGAGATAGGCCGCAATCGCAGCCGGAGTGTCCTCGAAGCGCACCAGCTTCACCTTCGGCGCGTTGTCGGTGAGCCAGACGTCGAGCGTCGTACCTTTGGCGACGGCTACCGTGCGGCCCTCCAGATTGTCGGGCTTCTTGCCGGTGGCGGAGGGGAGCGACTTGGCGCCATAAACGCCGAGATTCACCACCGCATAGGGCTGCGAGAACATCACCTGCTGGGCGCGCTCCGGCGTGGCGCCGAGACCGGCGATCAAAATGTCGAGCTTGTCCGAGAGCAGGCTCGGGATGCGCGCGGCACCCGTCACCGGCACCAGTTCGAGCTTCACGCCCATGTCGGCGGCGATCAGTTTTGCAAGATCGGCATCGAGGCCGGCGATCTCGCCCTTGTCGTCCTTGAAGCCCCACGGCGCGGCATCAGTGAGAATGCCGACGCGAATCTTGCCGGCGCCGAGCACGTCCTGGAGCTTGTCGGCCTTGGCAAGGCCGGGTGCGGCGAGGACGGCGAGGGCCGCCGCTGCAATGGTGAAGAGGGACTTCAACTTTCTCATGACTCTCTCCTTGAAGGGGACGGTTTTCACTTGGCAGATGCGATGAAGCTTGCGAGCTCGGGTGTCTCAGGACTGGCGAACAGTTTTGCCGGTGGGCCCTGTTCCCAGACGCGGCCCTGATGCATGAAGACGATGCGGTCGGCGACGTTGCGGGCAAAGCCCATCTCGTGGGTGACCAGGATCATGGTCATGCCCTGTTCCGCCATCGCTTCCATGACCTTCAGGACTTCGCCGACGAGCTCGGGGTCGAGCGCCGAGGTCACTTCGTCGAACAGCATGAGGTGGGGCGCCATGGCGAGACAGCGGGCGATGGCGACGCGCTGCTGCTGGCCGCCGGAGAGTTGCTCGGGCCAGGCGTCGATCTTGTCGGCGAGCCCGACGCGGGTCAGCACGTCCTCGGCCAAGGCCCGCGCTTTCGTCCTCTCGATGCGGCCGGTGAGCAGCGGAGCGAGCGTGATGTTGCGCTCGACCTTCAGATGCGGAAACAAATTGAAGGCTTGGAACACGATGCCGACGCGCTGACGGAATTTCTTCAGGTCTGGCATTTTGGCGTGAACCTTCTGGCCCTCGACCCGGATCTCGCCGGAATCGACGCTCTCCAGCGCGTTGATGCAGCGGAGCAGCGTCGACTTGCCCGAGCCGGAGCGGCCGATGATGGTGACGATCTCGCCTTCCTCGACCTCGAGCGAGACGCCCTTGAGCACCTCGACCTTGCCGAATGTCTTGCGCACGTCGCGGATTTCAACGAGAGCCATCGAGGCGGGCCTCCAGGGAGCGGGACCAGAGCGTGAGCGGCAGGCACAGCGCGAAATAGATCGCGGCGACCGGGGCGTAGGTGAGCAGCGGCTGGAACGTCGCCGCGCTCACCACCTGTCCGGCGCGGGCGAGCTCGACGAAGCCGAGGATCGAGGCGAGCGAGGTGCCCTTGATGAGCTGCACCAGGAAGCCGACGGTCGGCGGCAGCGACAGCCGCAGCGCCTGCGGCGCGATGATGTGGCGGAATTGCTGCCAGGCGGAGAGGCCGAGACAGGCGCCGGCCTCCCATTGCGCCTGCTTTACGGCCTCCAGGCCACCGCGCCAGATCTCGCCGAGGAAGGCGGCGGTGTAGAGCGTGTAGGCGACGGTCACGGCGATGAGCGCCGGCACCTGGATGCCGAGGAAGACCGGCATGCCGAAATAGAAGAAGAACAACAGTCCGAGCAGCGGCACGCTCTGGATCACCTGGATGCACGCCGCCATCGCCCAGCGCAGCCCTGCGAACCGGCTGATGCGGCCGAGCGCAAGCCCGAGCGCCAGTGGCGCACCGAAGAGAAGCGCGAGCACGACGAGGGTGACGGTCCAGCGCAGCGCCGCGAACAGCGAGACGAAATCGATGAGGGAGAAGGATCGCATCGCTTCGCCCCTCAGCGCCGCCGCGGCCAGCGGAAGGCCGCCAGGCCGATCACGGCGAACAGCGCCTTGAACGCCATCGCCATCGCGAAATAGGCCGCGCAGATCACGGCATAGACCTCGAAGCTGCGATAGGTACGGCTCTCGATGAAGCCGGCGACGTGGAACAGCTCATCCGTGGCGACCTGCGAAGCGAGCGAGGTGCCGAGCAGCAAAAGCACGAACTGGCTGGTCACGGCGGGATAAGCATTGCGCAGCGCCGGCGGCAGGATGATGTGGCGAAACACCTGCCAGCCCGACAACCCCAAGCACTGGCCGGCCTCGACCTGGCTGCGCGGAATGGAATCGAGACCGGCGCGGATGATCTCGACGGAATAAGCGCCGAAATAGAGTGACAGCGCGACGGCCGCGGCCTCGAAGGCGGGCAGCTTCAGGCCGAAGTTCGGCAGCACGAAGAACACGATGAAGATCTGGATCAGCGACGGCGTGTTGCGGAACAGCTCGATGTAACCGCGCACCAGCCAGCGCAGCGACGTGATCCGCCCCTTCAGCGCGACCGCGCCGGCGATGCCGATCACGAGCCCGGCGAGCGCCGAGATCACCGTCAGCTCCAGCGTGACGATGGCGCCGTCGATGAGCTGGTTCTGATAGCGCCAGAGCGGCAGGAAGTTCATCGCGCCGCTCTCAGCCGAACTGGGTGGGGAGGGCGCGCGCCACGACGCCGTCGGCATCGAGGCCGAAGATCACGCGCCAGCGGTCGAGGCAGGTGCAGGGATGCGAGATGCCGAAGGCGATGATGTCGCCGACCGCAAGCGCAGCTTCGGATGCGACCGAGAGGAACGCGTGCTGGTCGTTGAGGCGGGTCACCGCGAGCGCCGCGGCAAGGCCTTGCTGCTCGACTCCGTCCCGGAACACGCGCAACGGCACGGGCAGTCCCTGGTCGAAGGAGGCATCGCGCATGCCGAAGCCGGCGATCGCAAGTCCGTCTTCGGGCCGCGACAGCACCTCGGCCCAGAGCGTCAGCGTGGGCCGAAAGCTCTCCACGGCCGAGTGGTGCAGGCCTTCGATGAGGAGGCCGCCGCGCCGGTCGACTTCCGCGAAAGCGCGCGCATAGATGCCGTGATCGGCGAAGAACAGTGCGCCCGAGCGCAGGATCACACTGGCGTTGCCGTCGGCCTGAGCCGCGGGCGCAAGCGTCCGCGCGACGACATCGAAATAGGCCGAGCCGCCGGCACTCAGGATCAACGGCCGCTTCGGGGCGGCCGCGCGCACCAACGCAAATGTCTCGATGGTGCGCTCCAGCAGCACCGCGATGGCGCGCATCGTCTCGTCGGTATCGGACGTTGCAGCGGCGCCTTCGTAAGTGGCGACGCCGCCGAGCACGAGCCGGTCGGCGGCGAGCACGGCTGCGATCGTTGCCTCGACCGCGGCGCGGTCGCGCGCGCCGGTGCGGCCGGCGCCGAGTTCGACCAGCACCGATAATTCACTGCGTCCCGCGATCCGCGCGGCCCCGGCGAGAGCTGCCACCGCAGCCGGTGAATCCGCAAAAGCGTGAAATTCGACGTCGGGATAGGCGCTGAGCAGCGTGCCAAGGCGGCGGCCGGCGGCAAGCCCGCCGATCTCGTTGGCCAGCAGCAGGCGTCGCTCGCCGCTCGCGAGCAGCACGGCGGCCTGCTGGACGTTGGCAACCGTCGTGCCCCAGGCGCCGGCGGCGCGCAGCGAGCGGGCGAGCTCCGGCGACATCGGCGTCTTGGCGTGGGGCGCGACGGCAACGCCTGAACTCGCGCACCATTTCAGGAAGAGATCGCGGTTGGCCGCGAAGGCGGCTTCATCCAGGGTGAGGACGGGCAGGGCGAGATCGCCGTGCGCAGGCGACCAGCCCTGGTTGCCGATGTCCGCAGTGGCAACGCCATCGACCATGGGAATGCCCCGCACGGTCGCCGAAAGGCGTTGGTTCTCCCACCGGGACAAGAACTGCATCATCGCTCCCTCAGCGGCCCTCGACCGCTGCCAGGAAACGATACGGCCATATGACAACGTTGTCATTAGAGGATTTTAGCCAATCTGAGGCCAAATTCGATGCAATGAGGTATCAAGGTAAGGTACGCTGCCCCTGGAGTAGGCTAATGCTCGCCGCCCATCTGGATGAGCAGCTCCTCGATGTCGACATCGACCTGGCCGGCGGCCCTAACGTGACGGACCTCCAGACTGTCGGGCTGGAAGCGGTATTCGACGAGGCCGACTTCCTTGATCGCGATCCGGTCCTGGCGCTGATCGTTGATGACGAAACCCGCTGAAGGCGCCCAGACGTGGCGTGTATGGCGAAAGGTGAAGTCGCGGCGCTGGTGCACGTGGCCGCTGGCGACAAGACGCAGGTCGACATTGCCGAACAACTCGATCAGCCGCGCCCGCGCTGGCTGCGGCACGTAGCGGATCGACGTCTCCGGCGTCTCGGCATCGTCGGGCAGGTTGAGAAACAGCGGCTTGTGCAGGAACAGCGCGACCGGCCTGCCGTTCGTGCGCGAGATTTCCTGAGACAGCCAGTCGAACTGCTCGGCCTCGAAGGCGAGGCCCGAATTCATCACCAGCGAATTGAGGCCGATGAAGCGCCAGCCCGCGGCTTCGAACGACCAATGGTCTTCGCCGATGATGTCGCAGAACTGCCGGCGCTGCGTCTCGCTGACCGGCGGCTTCGGCGCCGGCCCGATCGCGGTCGGATTGTCGCCGATGTCGTGATTGCCGGGGAGATAGCGGCAGGTGACGGGCAGCGCGTCGTGCAGGCCTTTGGCGAATTCGACGTCGTCGCGGCTCGTCGGCCCGTCGAACGAGACGTCGCCGGTGTTGACGACGAGATCCGGCCTGCCGGCGTCGATGTGCTCGCTGATGCGATGGAAGTTGGCGATCAGGCCGGGGAAGCGCCGGCCGAGATGGGTGTCGGAAATCTGCGTGAGACGAAATTCGGACATGCGATCATCTTACCGGTCGCCGCGCGTAGGAACGATGACAGGCCGGGCATGGATCGCACCGAACAAAGTTTAAAGCACGCGGTAGCGGATGGTGTAGCCGTCCTGCGGGGCGACGGCACCGGCGAGCGGGGAGGCGATGCGGTCGGCGAGGTGCCAGGGGCCGAACTCGACGGAACGATGCGGCTCGGCCGGCAGGCGGAGGCGGAACTCGAAGATGCCCTTGCCGGACAAGTTCACGACCAGAACACGATCGGCCGTGCGGTGGTTGAGCACCACTGCGCCGCGCAGCACCGCCCGGCCGTCCGCGAGATCGCGCACGCCGTCGACCAGCGCCAGCGTCTGATTGCGATCGGTGTGCAGCTCGATCTGGCTGTCGCTCACCGCCGTCAGCATCTCCCGGGGCATGCGGATCTCGAACTCGACGGCAGGCTTGGAGGGATTGAGGCCGAGATAGGCAAGCGCAGCGTGGCGCATGTCGTAGGCGGCGAAGGCGAACAGGGCGACCGCGGCCAAGGCAGCCAGCCCATGCCGGGCGACGTCGCGCCAGGTCCGATAACTCAGGCGGAAGTAGACCGTCATGGCCAGTGCGACCGCGAGCGCTGCCGCCATCCCTGATAGGGCCGACATCAGGATGCCGAGCTGGCCATCGGCGGATTCGGTGAAGAAGCTGGACAAGGAATTCATGGCGCTATCTCGCCTGGGGGCCCACGGGCCCGAAATCGCTTTAACAATCTGTGGTTGGTCGCAAGAGCGGGAACGCCGGTTCAACTCGCTGATTGTCAGCGTGAGAAGCCGCGGCTAATGACGTCTGCGGCGTTCCGCCTCCCGGGAAAGTTCCGATGTCCGTTCAAATGGTCTTGCTGCCGGTCTTCGTGCAGGTCGCTCTCACCTTCGCGCTGCTGATCGGCATGGTCCTGGCGCGCCGCAAGGCCCTGGTCGCCGGCGAGACCAAGATCCGCGACATTGCCCTGGGCGAGCCGAACTGGCCGAAGGGCGCCACACAAATCGCCAATTGCTACCGCAACCAGTTCGAGCTGCCGGTGCTGTTCTACGTCCTGATCGCGCTTGCATTGCCCTTGCGCCGGGCCGACATCTTCATCGTGCTGCTGTCCTGGGTGTTCGTGGTGACGCGCTTTGCCCATGCCGGCGTGTTCGTCTCCTCCAACGATCTCGGCCGCCGCTCCACGGTCTGGCTCGCCGGCGTGCTGGTGTTGCTCGCGATGTGGATCTACTTCGCGCTGAAGCTCTTGTTGCTGATCTGAGCCTGACGCGCCGGATCCCATCTGAAAGATTTGAAATGACCCCCGCTGCCCGGCTGTCCGCAGCCATCGAAGTCATCGACACCATCGAAAGGGACCGCGTGCCCGCGGCGAAGGCGCTGAAGGAGTGGGGCACCGCGCACCGCTTCGCCGGCTCGGGCGACCGCGCCGCCATCGCCGGCCTCGTCTGGGACGTGCTGCGCCGCTACGCCTCGAGCGCCTGGCTGATGGATTCCGATACCGCGCGGGCCCGGCTGATCGGCATGCTCCGCCTCGAGCGCAACATGGACATGGCAACCATGGGCGCCTTGTTCGACGGCAGCCGCTTTGCGCCGGCGCCGCTGACCGAGGCCGAGCAGGCCGCACTCGCCTCGCGGTCCCTCGCGGACGCACCTGCCGCGATCGCCGGCGACTACCCGGAATGGCTCGACCCGTACCTTGCCAAGGTGTTCGGGGAGACCCGCCCGGCGGAAGCCGCGGCGATGGCGAGCCGGGCGCCGCTGGACTTGCGCGTCAACACGCTAAAATCCAATCGCGACAAGGTGCTGAAGGCGCTTTCTCATCTTCATGCAAAACCAACGCCCTGGTCCGCAACCGGCCTGCGCATCGAGCTTTCCGCCGATGCGCGCAACCCCGGCATCCAGGCGGAAGAGGATTTCATCAAGGGCGCCATTGAAGTGCAGGATGAGGGATCGCAGCTTGCGGCCCAGCTCACCGCGGCAAAACCCGGCGAGCAGGTGATCGATCTCTGCGCCGGCGCCGGCGGCAAGACGCTGGCGCTCGCCGCCCTGATGCAGGGCAAGGGCCGGCTGATCGCGACCGACCGCGACAAGCGCCAGCTCGCCCCGATCCATGAGCGACTGTCACGCGCCGGCGTCCACAATGCCGATGTCCGCACGCCCAAGGGCGAGGCCGATCCGCTTGCCGACATCCGCAGCACCGCCGACCTCGTCGTGATCGACGCGCCCTGCACGGGAACCGGCACCTGGCGCCGCAACCCCGACGCCAAATGGCGCATGCGCCCCGGCGCGCTCGAGATCCGCCTGCGCGACCAGGCCGAGGTGCTGGAGCGTGCGGTTCCGCTGGTCAAGCCGGGTGGCCGCATCGCCTACATCACCTGCTCGGTGCTGGCGGAAGAGAACGGCGAGCAGGTGAGGGCCTTCATCGGCCGTCATGGCGAGTTCACGGTCGTCCCGCCCGAGCAGACCGCGAGCGTGCTCTGGGACAAGGCGGACGCTTTTGGCGAGGCCGCGCTGCAGTCCGCCGAGGGCTGGCTGATGACGCCGCGGCGCACCGGGACGGATGGTTTTTTCGTTTCGGTGCTGAGGAAATCGGGCTGATCTCTCTCCGCCGTCATTCCGGGGCGCCCGCAGGGCGAGCCCGGAATCCATCGGGCGGCAGGGTGTGCGGCACAATGGATTCCGGGCTCTCGCTTCGCGAGCCCCGGAATGACCGGGGCAAGCAAAAGCCCCGCAGACCGAACCCGGTCGCGGGGCTTTCGAGTTCCAACGTTCTGCCGGTACGTCCGCGGTCAGAACGGTGCGCCGGCGTTAGCCGACGCGGAGATTGTCAGCCGACGACTTGCCGCTGCGGCGGTCGGCGACGATGTCGAACGAGACCTTCTGACCCTCGTTGAGGGAGGAGAGGCCGGCGCGCTCGACGGCGCTGATGTGAACGAACACGTCCTTCTGGCCGTCATCCGGCTGGATGAAACCATAACCCTTTTGGGTGTTGAACCACTTCACGGTGCCCATAGCCATGGGAATTTCCTTGTTTAGTTAGAGAGGTACGCACGCAGACCGGTACGCAGCATTGCGCCCATGGTCCCTGATGAGTCGATGTTTGGAGAATTCATCTGAAGCGTGCGCGCCCGTCAGCAACGAAGCGAAGCGGCCCAGTCGTTCGGCCAAGTATCGATGATCACAATATAGCGAGAATTTGGGGCCACTTCAAGGCACCACCCGCGGCTCGGCACCTCGCGTGACTTTGCTATTTTGCGGTGCAAATTAACCACGCGCTCGCGTCTCAGTCGACGATGAAAAGCGTCGCCCCCACGGCCGTCGAGGACCGGTGCGCGGAGTCGCCGAAATCCGACACCTGGTAGCTCATGCCCGTGGTGAGCTTGAATTTGCGCCCGTCGCGCAGCTCGCTATCGAGCTCGCCCTTCAGCACGTAGAGCACGTGGCCGCGATCGCACCAATGATCGGCCAGATAGCCCGGCGAGTACTCCACCATCCGAACCCGGAGATCGCCGATGTTGAGCGTGCGCCACTTGGCCTCTCCGCTCTCGCCGGGATGCGTGGTCGGCTCGACCTTGCTCCAGTCGGTGACGGTGAAGGGGGAGGTGGGAAGTTTCATGGGGAATCCTGTCTCTGAGCCGGCGGGCGCAGTGTTAGCGCACAGGCGTGCCGCAGTCTCCGTCATTGCGAGCGAAGCGAAGCAATCCAGTGATGCATCCGCGGCGGCAGTCTGGATTGCTTCGTCGCACCAGCGCAAAATTGCTTTGCAATTTTGTCGCGGGCTCCTCGCAATGACGGGGGATAGTCAATGCGCCAAATGGTTCGCCGAGCCCTGCACGATCAGCCCCGCCTCATTCACCCGCAGATATTCGCAGATTTTCTTGCCCCGCTCGTTCTCGTAGAACACCACGAGGCTGTCAGGGCTGACGAACAGATCGATCAGCGAGAAATGCAGGTTGGGCACCAGGGGAAGCGCCTTGCCCCAATAGGCGCGAAGGGCATCCTTGCCGCGCACCGTGCCGCTGGGGTCGAACCCCAGCATGGGAATGCGGTCCGAGGTCATCACGGCTGCCTCGTCGTAGAGCATGAGCACGCGCTCGAGATCGCGCGCATTCCAGGCCTCGACCCAGGTCCGGCCGAGCGCGGCAAGCGTTGATGGCTGATGGTGCTGTGACATGGCATTCTCCCTGATCGGCCCCTTTCTGAATGGGGTGCAATAGGTCAATAATACTTACCTATATCCTTTTGTCCATGCCCAAAGAAGCATGTGGGCGCACTGCTGCCGTGGTTGCGGCCCGCGCGCCGCCAGCGTATTGGCTGGCCATGACAGCAGCACAGAACGACCGCTCCGCGTCGACGCCCTCGGTGGCCTCGGCGCACGACAAGATTCTCATCGTCGACTTCGGCAGCCAGGTGACGCAGCTGATCGCGCGTCGCGTGCGCGAGGACGGCGTCTATTGCGAGATCGTCCCGTTCAACAAGGCCGAAGAGGCCTTCGAGGAGATGAAGCCGAAAGCGGTGATCCTCTCCGGCGGCCCCGAGTCGGTGCATGAAGCCGGCTCGCCCCGCGCCCCGCAGCTGATCTTCGCCTCCGGCGTGCCGGTGATGGGCATCTGCTACGGCCAGATGACCATGGCGGCCCAGCTCGGCGGTGAGGTCGAGGGCGGCCATCACCGCGAGTTCGGCCGCGCCGATGTCGAGGTCAAGGCCGACAGCCAGCTGTTCGCGGACGTCTGGTCGTCAGGCAGCAAGAACCAGGTGTGGATGAGCCATGGCGACCGCATCACCAAGATGCCGCCGGGCTTCTCCGTCGCCGGCACCTCGCCGAACGCGCCGTTCGCGATCATCCAGGACGAGAAACGCAAATATTACGGCCTGATGTTCCACCCAGAAGTGGTGCACACGCCCGACGGCGCAAAGCTCATCCGCAACTTCGTGCGCAAGATCGCCGGCCTCACCGGGGACTGGACCATGCGCGCCTTCCGCGAGGAGGAGATCGCAAAAATCCGCGCGCAGGTCGGCAAGGGCAGGGTGATCTGCGGCCTCTCCGGCGGCGTCGATTCGGCCGTGGCGGCCGTGCTGATCCACGAAGCCATCGGCGACCAGCTCACCTGCGTCTTCGTCGATCACGGATTGATGCGCCTCAACGAGGCCGAGCAGGTCGTCGACCTGTTCCGCCACCACTACAACATCCCGCTCGTGCACGTGGATGCCTCCAAGCAATTCCTCGGCGAGCTCAAAGGCGTCACCGACCCCGAAACCAAGCGCAAGACCATCGGCCGCCTCTTCATCGAGGTGTTTGAAGCTGAAGCCAAGAAGATCGGCGGCGCCGACTTCCTCGCGCAGGGCACGCTCTATCCTGACGTGATCGAGAGCGTCTCCTTCACCGGCGGCCCCTCGGTGACGATCAAGTCGCACCACAATGTCGGCGGCCTGCCCGAGCGCATGAACATGAAGCTCGTCGAGCCCTTGCGCGAGCTGTTCAAGGACGAGGTGCGCAAGCTCGGCCGTGAGCTCGGCCTGCCCGAAATCTTCGTCGGCCGCCACCCGTTCCCGGGCCCGGGCCTCGCCATCCGCTGCCCCGGCGAGATCACCAAGGACAAGCTCGACATCCTGCGGAAGGCGGACGCGGTCTACATCGACCAGATCCGCAAGCACGGCCTCTACGACGAGATCTGGCAGGCCTTCGCCGTGCTGCTCCCGGTGAAGACGGTCGGCGTCATGGGCGACGGCCGCACGTATGACTATGTGGTTGGCCTCCGCGCCGTCACCTCAACCGACGGCATGACCGCGGACTTCTACCAATTCGACATGAAGTTCTTGGGCGAGACCGCCACGCGCATCATCAACGAGGTGAAGGGCGTGAACCGGGTGGTGTACGACGTGACGAGCAAGCCGCCGGGGACGATTGAGTGGGAGTAGGGTGTCGCTTATCTGAGACATTGACTAGCCTTGCGCGTCGAGGGCGACTTCTATTAAAGCGCAGTTGGTAGGATGGGTAGAGCGCAGCGAAACCCATCGCGTTTGCAAAACGAACTTGATGGGTATCGCTTCGCTCCACCCCTCCTACGATCTACTTGTTTAATATCTTCGCTTCGTCAGGGATCGTTCACTGAGGCAACGAAGCGGGCGCCGGGCTGGAAAGCACTCTGAGGCGGGTACGGCCAAGCCGTCTTGAAAATCGGGCAGTTTACCTATATGACTACTGTAGTCATATAGGTGTCCCATGCGCGAAATTCAGCTTCGTGATGCGAAGGCCAACCTGTCCGCAGTCGTCGATGAGGCGGTCGACGGCAAGCCTGCGGTGATCACGCGTCACGGCAAGAAGCAGGCAGTGGTCTTGGGCTACGAGGAGTGGCAACGGCTGTCGAAGGTCCCAAGCTTCGGGCGGCTCCTGATGGCGGCCCCCACGAGTGCGGGCGATTTGCCGGCCCGGAATCGATCTAAGCTGCGCAAGACCGATTTTTGAGACGTGTACCTCGTTGACACAAACATTATATCTGCGGTGTCGCCGAACCGGCCAGTACCTGCGGCGCTGGTCGAATGGATGGATGCGCAATCCGGCATCCTCTATTTGTCGGTGGTGACGATTGCAGAAGTCGAGGATGGAATAGCAAAGCTGCGGCGCGAAAAGGCTACACGCAAGAGTAAGGACTTGGCGCAATGGCTTGACGCCGTGCTGCACCTCTACGGCGATCGTATCCTGCCGTTCGACATGCCGACCGCGCGGCTCGCGGGGCAGCTGTCGGATCGGGCTCGCGGGCTGGGGCATGCGCCTGGATTTGCCGACATCATCATTGCTGCGACGGCGCGCCAGCACGCGCTGATGATCCTGTCCCGCAACGTCAGGCATTTCGAGCCACTCGGCGTGCCCGTACTCGACCCCTTCACTAAATTGCCGCTCTCCTGATTGTTGCGCAGGTGATGCGCGCTTGCGTCGGGTGTGCGCTGTGGTGGTCCATGATACGACATCTGCATCACCTTTCCGGAGCCAAGCTTGATGTCGATTGCGCCCGCCGCCACTCAGCCTGCCACCACCACCGACCCCGAGCCCCTCGGCTGGATGCGCGGCTTCCCGCCTTCGCCCGACCGCACCATCGCCTTCCATGACGGCTCGTTCCGTAGCTTCCCAGAACTGCGCTGGGCCTGGAGCAACATCCGCCAGCTGGTGCCGACGGTGAATGTCTGGCGCGGGGCAGGGCCTAAATCGGTGCTGCCGCGCGCGGATCACGACATCGGCCCGGTCGCCTCGACCACGATGGACGGGCGGCCCATGACGTTCGACAAGATGCTGGAGGAGACCTACACCGACGGCATCGCGGTGCTGCATCGGGGCAGGCTGATCTATGAGCGCTATTTCGGCGCGTTGAAGCCGCACAAGCCGCATATCGCGATGTCAGTGACGAAGTCGTTCACCGGCGTGCTCGCAGGGATTCTGGCCGCCGAGGGCAGGATCGATCCGCAGGCGCCGGTGACGGACTATGTGCCGGAGCTGAAGCCAAGCGCGTTCGGCGATGCGCGCGTGCGCGAGGTCATGGATATGACCACGGGGCTGCTCTACACCGAGGTCTATACCGACAAGAATTCGGACGTGTGGGGCCTGCGGCGCGCCAACGGCATGGCGCCGATCCCTCAGGGCTATGACGGCCCGACCACCATCTTCGATTTCCTCGTCGCGCAGAAGAAGCAGGGCGAGCACGGCAAGGCCTTTGCCTACAAGACCGTCAACACCGACGTGCTCGCGTGGATCATCAGGCGCGCCAGCGGCATGACGCTGTCCGATCTCTTGTCCGAGCGGATCTGGCAGCCGATGGGTGCGGAGGAGGACGCGCATTATCACGTCGACCGCATCGGCACCGAAAGCGGCGGCGGCGGCCTCTCCACGACGTTGCGCGATCTCGCCCGCTTCGGCGAGACCATGCGCAATCACGGCCGCTTCAACGGCCGCCAGATCGTGCCGTCGTCCGTGGTCGAGGACATCGCGCGCGGCGGCGATCCCGAAAAATTCAAGCCCGCCGGCTACACCACGCTGCCGGGCGCGTCCTACCGCAATCAATGGTGGGTCACGCACAATGAGCACGGCGCCTACATGGCGCGCGGCGTCCACGGCCAGGGTATCTACATCGATCCCAAGGCCGAGATGGTGATCGCCCGCTACGCCTCGCACCCGATGGCGGGCAACGCCGCCAACGATCCCGTGACGCTGCCGGCGTACAAGGCGCTGGCCAAGGCGCTGATGGTCGGTGCGTAGGGTGGATTAGCCTGCGGCTGCGCAAAGCGCAGTCCGCTGGCGTAATCCACCATCTCTCGCCGCGCCGTGTTGCCAGATGGCGGATTACGCCTTCGGCTAATCCGCCCTACGAGCTGGCGAAGGCGCTGATGGCGGGCGGGTAGGGCATCGCGAGCTCGCGCCTCACTCGCGCGCCTCCTGCCAATGCGGATAGGTGACATAGGCGGTGAGGGCGCCTTGCTCGTGCGAGCGGATCGTGACCGTCTCGCCCTTCGGCATGTAGACGATCTCGCCGGGACCGGCGGTGACGGTGCTGCCGTCGCTGGTGACCGAGAGCTTTCCTTCCAGGACGAGCATGACGTCGTCGACTGCAAGCGTCTCGTTCAGGCTCTGGTTCGGCGCGTAGCGGCCGAAGCCGATGGTGATCGGTCCGCCGTGACGCTGGTCGATCACATTGCCGGCGAAGATATCGCCGTCCTGTCCCGGCGAGCGTTCGAGCGAAGCATCGGCGATGGCGAATTTGCGAACTTTCATGAGTTCCTTCCGTTTGGGCGGGGCTTGGTGGGAACAGGGCACCGATAGACGCCTGGGCAGGTGTTTGGTTCGCGTCGGCGCGCGAGGCGGTTTGACGCAGCAGCGTCGCTGAATATAAGGATTGACTTATATTAGTGGTGGTCGATATTCATGACCTCACACGAAAGCGACAGGGAGAAGCGCCAATGGAATTCGACGTCGCCAGGGTCCTCGGGCTCGTCACACGTTCGGTGAGGAATTTCGCCAAGGATGGGAAACCGGCGAGCGTCGTGACCCTCACGCGGCTCTACGACACCGGCGTCGACGATCTCTGGGACGCCGTGACCAGCAGGGAGCGGATCCCGCGCTGGTTTGCGCCGGTCGAGGGCGACCTCCGGCTCGGGGGACGCTACCAGGTCAAGGGCAATGCGGGCGGCACCATCACGGCCTGTACGCCGCCGACCCATTTCGCCGCAACCTGGGAATTCGGCGGCTCGATGAGCTGGATCGACGTCAGCCTGACAGCCGAGCGAAGCCAGGCGCGCTTGACGCTTGAGCACACAGCGATCATCGAGGATCATTGGAATCAGTTCGGCCCGGGTGCGGTCGGTATCGGTTGGGACCTCGCGCTTGCGGGACTGGAGCGACATCTTGCGACCGGGGCATCGGTCGATCATGAGACGGCGGAGGCCTGGATGGTCTCGCCCGAGGGCAAGGACTTCATGACGACGAGCGGCGAACATTGGCGTGCGGCGCATGTCGCAAGCGGGGTCGATCCAGCCACGGCGAAGGAGCGCTCGGACCGAACCATCGCGTTCTACCGCGGCGAGATGCCGCCCGACATCGTTCATCCCGGCACCGGAAGCTGATGCACGCCTTCGAAGTCCTCGCCGATCCCGTGCGCCGCCGCATCCTCGAGCTGCTGGCGCCCGGTGAGTTGGCATCCGGCGAGGTCGTCGAAATCATCGGGGCCGAGTTCGGCATCACCCAGGCGGCCGTCTCGCAGCACCTCAAGGTGCTGCGCGAGAGCGGCTTTGCGAGCGTCCGGGCCGAGGCGCAAAGGCGGCTCTATTCGGTCGACGCGGCCGGGCTGCAAGCGGTCGATGCCTGGGTCGGCCAGTTCAGGAATTTCTGGGAGCCGAAGCTGGACGCGCTGGCAACCGAGATCGCGCGCGGCAAACGCGAACGCCGCAACGCGCCGATCACCAAGCGCGGCGGGAAGAGGGCGTGAGGAGAGAGAACGCGTAGGGTGGATTAGCAGACCGCTGCGCAGAGCGCGGCGGGCGGCGTAATCCACCATCTCCCTCGTTGCGTCATGTTCAGATTGGTGGATTACGCTTCGCTAATCCACCCTACGAATTCCGCGCCATCTTCTCGAACCGCTTGACCAGCCGCTCCCGCTTCAGCCGCGACAATCGCTGGATCCAGAACACGCCGTCGAGCTGGTCGATCTCGTGCTGGTGGCACACCGCGCGCAAGCCATCCGATTCCTCGGTGTGCATGTTGCCGTCGAGATCAGAATAGCTGATCCGGACCCGCGCATGGCGCTGCACCTCGTCGTTGACCCCTGGCATCGAGACGCTGCCTTCGCGATGCATGATCATCTCGGACGAGGCCCATGTGATCTCCGGATTGACGTAGGTCTGCGGGCCGTCCTTCGCGTCGAGCTCCAGCACCACGACGCGCAGGGGCACGCCGATATGCGGCGCAGTGATGCCGATGCCGGGCGCGGCGCGCATCGTGTCGAGCAGATCCTGCGCGAGCTCGCGCAAGGCATCGTCGAACACAGTGACGGGGCGGGCCGGCAGCGCAAGCCGGCGGTCGGGATAGCGCACGATCGGGCGAATGGTCATGCAGGCTCCTACCACTCGCTCACGGATCATTGAAGCATGTCTGCTTGACTGTCTACCTACTGGAAGGTAGCTAAGCGCCATGAGCACCGTTTCCTCGACTGCCGACGACATTCTTGCCTGCGCCCGCACGCTGATCATCGCCGGCGGCTACAACGGCTTCAGTTACGCCGACATCGCCGATGTCGTCGGCATCCGCAAGCCGAGCATCCACCACCATTTCGCCAGCAAGGTCGACCTGGTCCGCACCCTCGTGGCGCGCTATCGCGAGGAGGCCCAGGCGGGACTGTCGGCGCTCGAACGCAATGTCGCCGACCCCCCCGAGCAGCTCAAAAGCTACGTCGCCTATTGGGAGGCGTGCATCAAGGACGCGACGGCTCCGTTCTGCGTCTGCGCGCTCCTTGCCAGCGAACTTCCGATCCTGCCCGAGGAGGTGGCGCTCGAAGTCCGCGCGCATTTCCGCACCCTCTCGTCCTGGCTGGCTGCGGTGATGGAGCGCGGCAAGCGGCAAGGCCGGCTCCATCTCTCCGGCACGGCGCGGGTCGAGGCGGAGGGATTCATGGCAACCGTTCACGGCGCGATGCTGTCGGCGCGGGCCTATGGCGATCCAAAAATCTTCGCGACCATCACCCGGCCGCTGCTGGAGCGGCTTTCCACCAGGCACTGACGTGATCGGCACAGGCCGGGGCGGTTCGAACCCTTCTGGCGGCCAGTCGGCCCTGGCGGGCGGTTTCTTCATCTTCCAGGCCACAATGCCGGCGGTGCCGTCGATTGCGAATGTCGCAGGCTATGCTGCGGTCGGCGCGATCTATTTCCTGGTCTCGGCGGTCTGGCTCACCGTCGGCAGCTGGCGCCGCAGTGCGGCCGTGTGAGCTGCCATCTCACTTACGGATAAGGCGTGCCGTCCTTGTGCAGGAAGCGGCCGTCGGATGCCGGGCTCATCATGTCGATGTCGGAGCAGGTGATGAGGTCGGCTTGCGAGCGCGAACCGACCTCGAGATAGACCGCCGTCACGTTCGATCTGTTGATCATGTGATGGCCGTTGCCGCTGGCCTTGGGGAAGGCGGCGCAATCGCCGGCGCGCAGCACGGTTTCGCCGCCATCCTCGATCAGCGTCACTTCGCCTTCGAGAATGTAGACGAACTCGTCCTCGTGCGAATGCCAATGCCGCTGGCTCGACCAGCCGCCCGGCGGCAGACGCATCAGGTTGACGCCGAAATCCGACAGGCCGCCGGCATCGCCGAGCCGTTTGCGAATGCGCTCGGCGCAAGGCGCGTTGAAGGGCGCCGGATAGCCGGAGCCCTTGCGGGCCGGCACTTTGGCGACGTCGATCTTTGGCATGAGGGGACTCCAATCGTCGGTTACCGAGGTCGGCGCATTCGCGAGCATCTTGCGATGTGTTACATAAGGGCGTATGTAAGTCAGCATCATGGCCCATATCAGCATCCGCGATCTACAGAAGATTTCAGGTGAAGCCATTGGTGCATTGCCCGGCCCGACGGCAGTGAAATCGGGGGAGCGAACGGTCGGGCTGCTCATACCGCTCAAGGCGACCGATCCGGAGCGCTTGGCTGCCGTGCTGGCGCGCGCGGAGCGGCTGGCCAAAGGGCGCGACGCGGCGGCGGACGATGCCGCGCTGGCCGAGTTCGGCGAGGTCGATCCGGTCGATTGGTCGATTGCTGCGGTGAAAGCCCTGACGCGCAAGCGGAAGACGTGAGACCACCGTCGGCAACAATCGTCATCGATGCGGCCATTCTGGTCGCCGCTGTTCGCGGTCGAAGTTCCGGGGCGCTTTTGGCCGCCGCGGAGAAGGTGGTCTTCGTGACGACGGACCGTGTCGTCCAGGAGGCACGCCGGCGCATCGCGCTCGGCATGCAGCGCCCCGAACTGCTCGATGTGCTCGATGAGCTCGCCGAGCTGTTGACGATCGTTCCCGTTGCGTCGCTGGAGCCGATCATCGCCCGGTGCGAGGAGACCCTTCGCGATGCCGTGCCGAGCCGCAATGGATCGGTGCGCGATGCCCACGTGCTCGCGCTCGCGTGGAGCGTCGATGGCGATGTTTGGACCACCGATCGCGACTTCGCAGGAATCGGCGTGGCAACGTGGTCGACGCCCAATCTCGTGCGTGGTCTTGGCGAGATCTGAGCATTGAACCGCACAGGATGGTGGCCCAGCGATGCTCTCGAATGGGGGGATGATGCCGTTATGCCGGTGTTTTGCCCGACGGGTCAACCCGCGCCTCGATCTTGCAAATGGCCGTCCTCGTAAGTCATTGATCCCGCTGGCGCCGGCTACTGTGCATGGGGTTGTTTTTCGAGTTTTGTTGGCAGGTCACGAAAGCGTGCGGCAAATGCGACGTCGCCCTGTCGGCCGGCGCAGTTCCCATTCGTCTTCCACGCGAGACAGAGCTGACGGGAGACTGAAATGACTGCTTCCAACTATCGCTGGGTGATCGTCGCCGCCGGCGGCGTGCTTGGCTGCGTTGCGATCGGCGGCATGTTTTCGCTGCCGGTGTTCCTGCAGCCGATCACCAAGGACACCGGCTGGTCGGTGACCGGCATCTCCAGCGCGATGACGATCGGCTTTCTGGCGATGGCCTTCACCAGCATGGCCTGGGGCACGCTGACGGACCGGTTCGGGCCGCTGCCGGTGGTGCTGACCGGATCGACCGTGCTGGCGCTCAGCCTGTTCGCGGCGAGCCTCGCCACCTCGCTGATCGTGTTCCAGATCGTGTTCGGCCTGTTGGTCGGCGCCGCCTGCGCGGCGATCTTCGCGCCGATGATGGCGACCGTCACCGGCTGGTTCGATACCAATCGCGGCCTTGCGGTGTCGCTGGTCTCGGCCGGCATGGGCATGGCGCCGATGACGATGTCGCCGCTGGCGGCCTGGCTCGTCTCCGGCCACGACTGGCGCACCTCGATGCAGATCATTGCGCTCGTGGTCGGCGCCATCATGATCCCGGTCTCGTTCCTGGTGCGCCGTCCGCCGGCGCTCGCGCAAGGCCCGGCGGCGCCCGTCGGCGAAGCCGCCGCCGGACAAAACGAGATGTCGATGGGTGAGGCGCTGCGTTCGCCGCAATTCCTGATCCTGCTCGCCACCAACTTCTTCTGCTGCGCGACGCATTCCGGCCCGATCATCCACACCGTCAGCTATGCCGTGAGCTGCGGCATCCCGCTGGTCGCGGCGGTGACGATCTACAGCATCGAGGGGTTTGCCGGCCTCGGCGGGCGCATCGCCTTCGGCCTGATGGGCGACCGCTTCGGCGCCAAGCGCGTGCTGGTCTCGGGCCTGCTGCTGCAGGCCTTCGGTGCGCTCGCCTATGTCTTCGCGCAACAGCTCACGACGTTCTATGCGGTCGGCGCCATCTTCGGCTTCATCTATGCCGGCACCATGCCGCTCTACGCCGTGCTCATCCGCGAGAACTTCCCGCTCAAGATGATGGGCACGGTGATCGGGGGCACGGCGATGGCCGGCAGCCTCGGCATGGCGACCGGCCCGCTCGCCGGTGGCCTGATCTACGATGCCTTCTCCAGCTATGCCTGGCTCTACATCGCCTCCTGGGCGATGGGCCTAGGGGCCTTCCTGATGGCGATGACGTTCCGCCCGTTCGCAAAGCCGCAAGGCGAGGTGGCGCCGGCGGCGGCATGAATTCGCGATCGAGGCGCGGCGTCAGAGCTGCGCCTCGATCGCGGCCTTGTCGATGACCGACCAGACCCGCCGGATCTTTCCGTCGCGAAATTCGTAGAACACGTTTTCGCAGAACGACACGCGCCGCCCGTTGACGGCAAGACCGAGGAATGTCCCGACTGGTGTGCAGTCAAACTTCAATCGGGCGGCGATGCGGGGAGGATCGGAGATCAGCATCTCGATGTGGAACTGCAGGTCGGGTATCTGCCGAACATCCCGTTCCAGCATCGCGCGATAGCCCTCAAGCCCAAGGGGCCGCGCGTTGTGAGCGACCTCATCATGCACGAATTGTCCGAGTGCCGGCCAATCCCGCCGATTGAGGCAGGTGATGTAGGCGCGGTAGATGTCGGCGAGGTCGTCTCTCGTCATATCGAAGCTCCCACTTCGACCTAACGCGCGAGGATCGCGAACCGGTCCGGTATCAGAGCCGTTTCTCGAAGAACAGGTCCGGGTAAGGATCGTCATTGAAGCGGGGAATCTCGCGCCAGCCGCTGGTGCGGTAGAGCTGGGCGGCCTCGGGCAGCGCGCTGTTGGTGTCGAGCCGCAGCAGCGTGATGGCGAGCTCGCGTGCTGCGGCCTCGGTCGCGTCCATCAGGCGCCGGCCGAGCCGCAGCCCGCGCGCGGCCGGGGCGACCCAGAGCCGCTTGATCTCGGCGTAGCCGTGATCGGTTCCCTTCAAGCCCACGCAGCCGATCGGCAGCGTGTCCGACATCGCGACGATGAAGGTGCCGCGCGGTCGGCGCATGTCCTTGGCGTCGGGATCGCGCGACAGCGAGACGTCAAAGCCTTGTTTGAAGCGGCGGCCGAGTTCGGCATAGTACTCGCCGAGGCAATAGCGTGCCGGTTCGGACCGAGGGTCGATCTCATCCAGCGAAACGCGCTCTCGCGTCAATGCGGATGCGATCAGGTCCATCGCCGCGAGCAAGGCCTCGGCTTGCGAATTCTGAGCGAGGAAGCCTTCGGCCTGCGCGTTCGAGAGCGCCTCGTAGGCTGCGAACTCGCGCCGGCCCGTGCGCGTCAGCCGCGCCACGCGGCGGCGGGCGTCGTCCGCATGCGCGGTGGTCTCGACCAATCCTTCGTCCTCGAGGCTGCGGAGCAGCCGGCTCATCAGCCCGGAATCGAGCCCGAGATAGTCGCGGATCTCGGCGACGTCCGAACGCCCGTGCCCGATCGCATTGAGCACGCGCGCCGCGCCGAGCGGCCGACCGCGCCCGAGAAACGACGTATCGAGTGCTCCGACGGCCGAGGTGACGGCGCGGTTGAAGCGGCGAACGCGGGAGACGGGGTCGAGCATGATGTCTGACTTTAGTCAGATATCATGCGCAGGTCAATCGGGGGAGCGCCGGCGTCACTTCGCCGGCGTCAGCAGCGGCCTGTCCTTGGCGACGATATAGGTGGCAAGTTCGCTGGCGGTCTCACCGCCGACGTTCTTCGCCGCATGCACCGTGCCGGCAGGGATGAACAGCACGTCGCCGGCTCTCAGCGTGACCGGCGGCTTGCCCTCGACGTCGTATTCGATGGCGCCCGCAAGCACGTAGATGATCTCTTCGCCCGGATGGGTGTGCCGGCCGAACGCCACGCCCGGAGCAAGGTCGACGCGTACTTGCACGGCCTCGCGCCCGGGCGTGCTGAGATCGTGGCGCTGGAGGTCGGTGCGCGTCACGCCGGCCTGCGCCGCCGCGGCTGGCAGTGTGAACAGGTTTGCCGCGAGCAGCACCGCGCTCGTGAGCACGCGGAGGGTTCGCAGATGACGATGGCTCATGGTCGGCTCCTTGTGGTCACGAGATTGTCCGCGCCGCGCGGGCCCGGCCGATGCCGGCCGGTCCGCGTCGTGGCGCTTCAGACGAGGGTGGTGGTCACCTCGATGTTGCCGTGCACCGCCTTGGAGTAGGGGCAGATGCCGTGTGCGGCCTCGATCAGTTCCTGCGCCACCGCGCGATCGACGCCGGGAACGCTGACGTCGAGACGGGCACGCAGGAAGAAGGCGTCGCCGGCGTTGTTCAGGTCGATCGCGGTGTCGACCGACGGCTCGCTCGGCAGCTTGACCTTGCGCTGGGCAGCGGCGAGCCCGAGCGCGCCGAGATAGCAGGCCGACCAGGCGGCGGCGAACAGGTTTTCGGCCGCCGGGTGCGGCTGGGCCAGCTTGACGTTCAGGAATCCGTCACTGGAGTGCGCGGTGCCGTCGGCGCCCGAGGTGACGTGGGTCTTGCCGGTGAAGAGAGCCTTTGCAGCGGAGGTCATGGTCGTATCCTTCGGTTGAATTATTAATCGTATCCGATCTAATCGGATGCGCATGGAAATATACTCGCCGCACCCACCGGTCAAGCTCTTCCGATTTCATCGGATACGATTTATATTGGTCGGCAGATCACGAATTGCGGAGGTTCCCGTGGCCCGTTCCCCCAAATCAGCCGGCAAAGACCGGAAATTGTCGAATTTCCTCTGCTTTGCGATCTATTCGGCCAATCTCGCTTTCGGCCGGGCCTATAAGCCCCTGCTGGACAAGGTCGGCCTGACCTATACCCAGTACATCGCCCTGGTGGCGCTGTCGGACGAGGATGAGCAGACCGTCAGCACACTGGGCGAGAAGCTGTTCCTGGAATCCAACACACTGACTCCGATCCTGAAGAAGCTCGAGCAGATGGGGCTGATCAAGCGCCACCGCGATCCTGCCGACGAGCGGCAGGTGCGCCTGAGCCTGACGCCCGCGGGGCGCAAGCTGATCGAGCAGGATCTCGGCGGGGCGCTGATTGAGGCGACAGGTCTTGGCGACGATTTTCCGGTGGTGCAGAAGACGGTGAGCAGATTGCGCGACAATCTGCTGCGTGCGACCAAGGCCGATGACTAGCACATCGAGACAGGACAGATCGGGAGTCCCCGCCGCGGCACGCCCGTCGCCGAGGCCGGGCCCCATTACGGGAGGACATCGTGAGCAACGCGAGTGAAGCGGCGGACCGGTTGATCGCAGCCCGAAGCAAAGGCGGATCGGTCGGCTGGCGTGACATCCTTCCTTCGGATCGTGCGGGCGCCTACGCCATCCAGGATGCCACGCTTGCCCGGCTCGGTCCGCTCGGCGGCTGGAAGGTCGGGGCGTCGGGCCCGGATGCCGAGCCCGTCTGCGCGCCGCTGCCGGCATCCGGCCTGCTTGCCTCCGGCGCGCGGCTCGGTCCTGAATTCCGCCTGCGGGGTGTCGAGGTGGAGGTTGCGCTCCGGGTCGGGCGCGCGCTCACCGCTGAAGACGCCGCATTGCCCGATCGCGAGCTGGCACGCGCGCTCGACGCCGTCTATCCCGCCATCGAGGTGGTCGAGACGCGCCTCGAGGATTGGACGAACAGCGTGGCCCTGGCCCAGCTCGCGGATTTGCAGAGCCACGGCGCGTTGCTGATCGGAGCAGCCTCGACAGTCAGCCCTGCTGCCATCGATCTGAGGGCGGTCGAGGCGGATCTCTCGATCGGTGAAGACATTAGGCGTCGAACCACTGGCAGCAATCCGGCAGGAGACGTCTGGCGTCTGCTGCGCTGGCTCGTCCGTCATTGTGCGGACCGGGGTCTGCCTCTCTTGCCGGGCCAGATCGTCACGACCGGTTCGTGCACCGGCATGGTCTTCGCAGAAGCGGGGACCAGCGCCCGTGCACGCCTTGCGAGTTTCGGCGAAGTTACTGTCGATTTCTGAGCAACGAGGCTTGCTTCGCTTCGGCGAGCCGCGACGCGCTTTCCGCATCACGCTCAGCTTTGGGGGCGGATCAACTTGATGTCCTGATCGGCTGCCCACGCGGCGACGTCCTCGCGCTTCAGCGCGGTCGCCATCAGATCCGGAAACTGATCCGGCGTGCAGGCGAAGACGGGGATGCCGAGACTTGCGACCTTTGCCGACAACGCAGGATCATAGGAGGGATGCCCTGTGTCGGTCAGTGCCAGCAGCACGATCACATTGACTCCGCGCGTTGCGAGCCGCGCCAGCCGGTCGACCAGCTCATTTGCATTGCCGCCCTCATAGAGGTCGGTGATCAGGACCAGATGCGCTTTCGACGGCCGTTCGATGCGCTTCTCGCAATAGGCGACGGCGCGGTTGATGTCGGTGCCACCGCCTAGCTGGACGCCGAACAGCACCTCGACGGGATCGGCGAGCTCCTCCGTCAGGTCGACGATCGCCGTGTCGAAACAGACGAGCTTGGTCGCGACCACCGGAAGGGAAGCCATCACCGCCGCGAAGATCGAGGCATAGACGACGGAGGTTGCCATCGACCCCGATTGGTCGACGCACAGGATGACCTCTTCGAGATCGACGATGCGGCGCTGCTGGCGCAGGAAACCGATCAGCCGTTCGGGCACGATCGTGCGATGCTCCGCCTGATAGTGGCGCAGATTGGCCTTGATGGTGCGCGGCCAGTCGATGTCGGCAAAACGCGGGCGGTTGGTGCGCAGCGAGCGGTTCAGGGCGCCGCGGATCGCATCAGCCGTGCGCCGCTCCAGCCGCTCCATCAGCTCGGCCACCACCTTGGCGATCACAGTGCGGGCGGTGTCCTTGGTCTTCTCAGGCATCACGCCGCGCAGCGCGACCAGATCGGCGATGAGGCTGACATCGGCCTCGACGGTCGCGAGGAATTCGGGCTCGACCAGCATCTGGCGCAGGCCCTTGCGCTCGAAGGCATCCTTTTGGATCACCTGGACCACCGGTGCGGGGAAGAACTCCCTGATGTCCCCGAGCCATTTTGCGACGCGCGGTGCCGAGCCGCCGAGCCCGCCGCGGCCTTTCTTCGGGGCTTCGTCGCCGTCGCCGTAGAGCGCCGTCAACGCCTCGGACATGCGGCGATCGCTGGCGGACAGAGCAGGGCCTTTCTCGGCGCCTTCGGGGTCGACGCCGAGGGCGAGCGTCCAGCGGCGGCTGCGTTCATCGGCCTCGCTCATCGCGCCGCTCCCGCCTTGACAAGTTCGAGTACGCGGACCTGATGCGCCGGCCAGATCTCGTTTGCGCCGGCGATCAGCCGATAGCCTTTGGCGGCACCAGTGCTTCGCGCGAAGAGCGCGTCCATCAGCCGCCGGCGCTCGGTTCGGTCCAGGCCCGAGAAGACGCGGCGGAACAAGGGCAGGCTGGCGGTGAAGGCCTCCTCGTCCAGCATCATCAACCAGGCATCGACCGCGCCCCGTAGCGCCGCATCGTGGATCAGCCGTTGGCCGGCGCCCTCGAAGAAGCCTTCGAAGAATCCCGCCGCTTCCGCGACCGGCGTTCCGGGCGAGAGCATTCGGGTCAGCAGGTCCGCGGCATGATCGGCTGTCAGCAGCTCGGCCTCGTAGAGCAGCCGCGCGGCGGTGCCGGCGATCAGGCGGGTCGCGTGATCGTCATTCATCAGTGCCCGCAGCGCATCGCGCCAGCCGGCCACGATGTCGGCCTCGATCTGGGCGAGCTGGATCGCGGCGTCGGCCGCAAGGAGCGCGCCGCGCAGCTTGGCTGCCGCCGGCGCATCGAGATTGCGCGCAGCATAGGGCAAGGCAAGTGCCGCCTGCACCACGATACGCGGCATCAGCGCCGTCAGATGCTCGACCGTGCCGGTGCGCGCCTCGCCATAGCGCAGGATATCGGCCATCGGGGGAAGTGCGGCAAGGAGCGACGGGCCGTCGCTCGTCAGCGCCGCCTTCGTCTCCAGCGCGGCGATGCCGAACTCGGTGGCGCGCGCCAGGTCGGCGATCATGGCATTGCGCACCAGGCTCGCCAGCGGGCCAAGCTCGGCTTCCTTGCCCATCGCTTCCATCAGGCGCCCGCCCGCGGCTTCCGCGATGGTCGAACCGTAGAGCAGATTTTCCACCAGCCTGACCGCGAATTCCGGCTCCCAGCGCAATTGCCAGTTCTCGCGGAACGTCCCGCGGCTGCGCCCCACATCCGTCAGCCGTCCCCAGGGCACGTCGAGCGCGTTCAGCCGGTGCAGCAGCGTGGAACGCATCAAGCCGCTTTCGCTGCGCAGATCGATTGTGAGCGCCCGCTCCAGCGCCTCCGGCTTGAGGCGCGTCGCTTTCTGCTGACGCTGGAGATCTTCGAGCAGCGGCGCGAGCGGTGTCGATGCTGGGATTGCACCGACGCCCGCGCCGATCAGGAGTTCGGCCGAAATGTCGTCCCACATGGCGCGCTCGCCGTTGCAGAGGCAGGCGATCGCCGCCTCGCGCAGCTCTGCAAAGCCCGGCGCGGGCCGGTCGCGCAGCGCCGCGAGTGCCGTTCCTAGCCGCTGCGCCTCGATCACCGAGGCGGTGGATACGAAATGGCCGCGATCGCGCAGCACGCGCGTCACCTTGGCAAGCCACTCGGCAGCGCGATCGCGGTCGCGCGTGTCCCAGACATGTGCGCACCATCCCGGCGCCACGACGCCCGCGCCATAGCCGCTGGCGCGCGCCAGCCGCGGCGCGGTCCATGGCGCCCAGGTCGCCTTGACCTTGGTCCTGGGCCGGCCCTTGAGCAATTCGCGATCCGCAGCAAGGCTGCGGCGCTCGGCTAGCGCCGGCACGTGCCAGGCGCCGCAGACGACCGCAACGGCGCCGTCGCATTCTTTGGCCGCCTTCGCGATCTCGATCCGCATATGGGCTTCGCGCGCGGCCTCGCGCGCCGACAGTGATTTTTCGTCCGCGCGTAGCGCGGTCATCGCATCGGCAACGGCCGTGAAGATCCGGCCCGTTGCGGGATTCTCCTCGATGACGTCGGACCACCAGGATTCGCCATCGTCATAGCCTGCGGCAGTTGCGAGCGCGCCGATCGGATCGTGGCTGACCGGGTCGGCCTCGGCCCTTGCTGCGATCTCCTCCGCGATATCGCCATCGCTGGCACCCAGCCGGTCCGATGCCGGCAGGTCGATGAAGCGCAAGGTCGCGCCGTGACGCACCGCCCAGCGTGCGGCCTGGTATTCCGGCGAATAATCGGCAAAGGGAAAGAAGCTGGCATTCGCCGGATTGTCCTCGGCATAGGTGAGGAGGGCCACCGGCGTTACCATGTCGGGATCGGCGAGCATCGGCAGCAGCTCGGATGCATCCGCCGGGCCTTCGATCAGCACCGCCACCGGTTTCAGCGCGTCGAGCGCTTCCACCAGCCGCCGCGCAGAGCCGGGGCCGTGATGCCGGATGCCGAAGAGAGAGACCTGGCCCGCCATCGCTCGCGCCGCTCCGTCAGATCAAGTCGGTCAGCGACGCGTAATAGCCTTCGAAGCCGCGTCGCTTCTTCAGCACGGTCTCGAGATATTCGCCGAGCACGGCCGTGTCCTGCACCGGGTCCTTGACCACCGCGCCGATCATGTTGCTGGCGAGCGTTTCGGGCGTCAGCTTGCCGTCATTGAAGAAGGTCGCCTGGCTGATCCCGCCGATCATCACCGCGATCGCCTCGGCCGTCGACAAGCCGCCCGAGGGCGACTTCAGCGCGACCTTGCCGTCCTCGGTCGAACCCGAGCGCAGCTCGCGGAAGATCGAGACCACCCGCGCCACCTCGTCGGCGACGTTCTTCGGCGCCGGCAGGTCGAGAGTCTGCGCCATCTCGCCGACGCGCTTGACGATGATCGCCACTTCCTCCTCGGCGCTGTCTGGCAAGGGCAGCACGACGACGTTGAAGCGGCGCTTGAGCGCCGAGGACAGTTCATTGACGCCCTTGTCGCGGTTGTTCGCGGTCGCGATGATGTTGAAGCCGCGCTGGGCGTACACGGCGGTGTTGAGCTCGGGGATTGGCATCATCTTTTCCGACAGCACGGTGATCAGCGTGTCCTGCACGTCGCTGCCCATTCGCGTCAGCTCTTCGAAACGGCAAAGCTTGCCGCTCTCCATCGCGCGCATCAGCGGAGTAGGCACCAGGGCTTCGCGGCGCGGACCGTGTGCGAGCAATTGAGCGTAGTTCCAGCCGTAGCGGATCTGGTTCTCGTCGGTGCCAGCCGTGCACTGGATCACCAGGGTGGAGTCGCCGGTGATGCCCGCGGCGAGGTGCTCGGAGACCCATGACTTCGCCGTGCCCGGTACGCCCAGCAGCAACAGCGCGCGATCGGTCGCGAGCGTCGCAACGGCGGTCTCGATCAGACGCCGGTCTCCGACATACTTGGGCGTGATCACAGTGCCATCAACCGCCTTGCCGCCCATCAGATAGGTTACGACCTGCCGCGGTGCGAGTGCCCAGCCCGGTGGGCGATGCTGATCGCCCGTCGCAAGCGCCTTCAGCTCCGCCGCATAGCTCTCCTCGGCGGGCAGGCGCAGTTTCTCGCTCATGGTTTTGCTCCCTTGTCGTCCAACGCGGCGTTGAGCCGCAGCATGTCGAGGCGCGGGTCGCCTTGCAGCAGGCCTGCACCGGCTAGACCATTCAGCGCGCCTCGCGCGCCCTCGCGTGAGGCAATCAGGCCGAGCGCATGAAATTCCTCAGCGTCGTCGGAGGGCCTCGCATCGTCCCGCTGGAGCGCCGCAAGCAGCGTCTTGCCCGCAGGTGCGGACAGTGGATCTCGGAGCCGCGCAGCCGTTCCCGCGATCAGTTGCGCCAGCTCGAAACGGATGCCGCGCGCGTTCAAGGCCGCCTCGGCGTGCCTTGCGCGCTCGGCGGGCGCAAGCCGGGCAGCCAGCGATATGATGAGGCCAGTCGCATCGTGTTCGCTGACGGCGTCGGCCGCTTGCGAGACTTGCGCATCGGCTCCCGTGGCCACGATCAGATCGACCAGCGCCGCATCGGCGGTCTGGTCTGTGTTCCAGTCCCAGGCCGCGATCAGCTCCTGCGGTGCAAGGCCCAGCGCGTCGGCGAACGATGTCAGGTCGGCGCCATCGAACAGCGCCTTTCGGCGCAGCGATTGTGCCGCCGTCTTGAGTGGCTCGGCCTGGACCACGCGCGAGCGGCGCAACAGGCCCTTGGTCTTTACCGCGAAGAATCCGGCGAGCTCCGCCGTGTCCTCGCCCGCAGCAGGGCCGCGGCCAAGGCGTGCGAGCAGCGAGGTCGCAAGCGCCTTGACCTTGGGGCCACGATCGTTCGCTGCGACGCCTTCGAGAAAGGCGAGATCCTCATCGGACAGCCGTTCCGACAGCAAAGACAACAGGCGCCAGCGCGTGTCGGCCGTCTCACCGGCAAGCTTTGCCTCCAGCACTGCGCGCGCCGCAGAGGGATCGCGCCTCCTGAGCTCGGCCAAGGCGACCTTGCGCGCTGCCGGCCAGAAATCGTCCCAATTCTCGGCGCTGAGTCGGTCGTCCGTCTGCCGCCGTGTGGCGCTATCGGACGCTGCAATCGCCGCCCAGTCGCGCCACCCGGCATAGAGATCGGGCGCATCGTCATCATCGGCTTGGGGCATCCAGTCGGCAGGATGCATCGTCCAGCCGCGCGCCGCGAGGAAGTGGACGAGGTCGGTCTTGACCTTGCCCTGCTTCTTCGTGGTCAGGATCCGGCGCACCAGCGGACGCAAGGTCTCGGGCACAGTCGGCAATGCAAGCGCGGGAATGTCGGGCAGAATGCGAAGCGATGAGGAGGGCTCCATCGTCAACGCGGTGCCGAGAAACTGACCCGAAAGTGCAAGCAGCCGCAACTCGGCCTCGACCGCATCGTCGCCGAGCTCGGCACGCCAGAACGAGGCTGCTGGCGCGGCTGGTGATCCCATGGTCCAGCGCGTGAGCACCGCACCCATCGCGTCGTAGATCGTCTCGGCCTTGATGACATCACTCATCACTGCCGATCCGTCCCCAGGAGGTCTGTGCGGCCAGGATCGTGAGCCGGTTGCCCGACCAGATCGCGGCTGTGCGCATCAGCTCTGTTCCGACCAGCAGGCCCTCCGTGTTGCCGGCGACGGGCAGCGTGGCGGTGCCGTCGGCGGCGCGCCACCAGGCACCCCCTGTCTCGTCGCGCGCGATCCGCCCCTGCGGCAGCAGCAGCGGCATTTCGATCACCCACGGCTCTGCGAGCAGGGGGCGTGTCAAGGCGTCGCCGAGCGCGGTGTCTGCAGCCGGCCATTCCAAGGCAGGTGTCTCTTCGCTCGCATCGCGCCGCACGAGCAGGGCGCGCAGCGGCTGCTGCGACGGATAGAAGACGAGCTCAGCCTGGAATCGGTCGCCGGGTGTGAAGACCGAGCCGCGTCGTCCGGCACTCGCCGGGAAGAAGTCGAGCAGTATCGCAAAGCGCGGACCGTTCGGAGCCAGATTGAGCAGCCAGGTCGTTTGCGACACCAATCCGTCGCGGCGCGTCTGCACCTGCTCGGCCAGGACCTCCCAGCGCGCATCGACCCGCAGCGCTTGCGGATCGCTCAGCACGGTCTCGCGCGTTTCCGATGCGGCGACGGCGCGCCTGATCTCGGCATCGCGCGGCGCGGCACGGAAGGCGCGCGCGAGCAGGACCAGCTTGCCGAGCTCGACCACGGCGGCACGTGGCCGGTCGCCTGCGGCAAGTGCGAGCAGGCGGGACGGCAGTTCGTCGATCCGGCCGGCGAGCACCGCGGCCTTGCCGTCGACCAGCCGTGCCGCGATCCGCCGGCATCGCGAGGTGGCATCGTCGATGAAGCCCGACAATCCCAGCCGCAATTGATCGCCGATCCATTGCTCGAGCGCATCCAGCGCGTCGAGAATGGCCCGCTCGGTCTCCTCGCTGCGTCTGGCGGCTTGGGCCTCGCGCCGCGCTATATCCTTTGGATCCTCGGCCACTTCGGGCTCGGCCGCGCGCGCGGCGCGCAAATCCTTGTCGCCGGCGGGCGGCGCATTGCTCCCGGGCTTTGCCGCGGACGTGCCGCGCCGGCGGCCCAGCCAATCGCTGACCCAGGCCGGTGTTTCCGCGGGCACGAACGGCACGATCGCTTCTGCATTCAGCCACAACAGGCCGAGCACGTGCTTGCAGGGGAATTTGCGCGAAGGGCAGGTGCACTTGTTGCCGAGATCGCGCAAGTCGGCCATCACGCGGTACGGATTGGCGCCGGAGCCCGCGCATTCGCCCCAGATCAGCGCGCCATCCTGGCTTGCGCCGACGCCGGACCATTTGGCGGGCTTGGCGAGGCCAGCCGCCGCCTTGAGCGAGGATTGATCGGTAGCGAGTTGCTCGACCGCTTTCAGATCAATCGCCACGCCGCTGTCCGAAATCGAATCCAGGAGCGGCAGTATATCGGTACAGGATGAAAGCTCAATGTCGCCGCGAGCGATCCAGGTGCTGCACGCGGGGATGGTCGTGTCGCTCCTCCGCCAAGTCGAGCTCAAGCTCATGGCAGACCTTCCGCGAGAGCTTTGCCGCGATCAGCGCATGCGCCTGCATGAGTTAGGTCGTGAGCTCGGCGTCCGGCAGGGTGCTGTTGCTCGCATGGCAACAGCGAAGTTGATGTGCTGCCGCTCTTTGTGAGTTGTGCCGGAGCCGCGGACCGCTACCATGCGCCGGCTCTACTGGAACTCGAGAGCCAAGCACAACGAGCGGAGGCGACATGAGCGGCCAGCAACGCAAAGCGAAGGGATCGGACCTGTTCGTCGCGGCACTGGAGAATGAAGGTGTCGACCGCATCTTCGGCATTCCCGGCGAAGAGAATCTCGATCTGGTCGAATCGCTGCGCGCCTCCAGGATCGAGCTGGTCCTGACCCGCCACGAGCAGGCCGCTGCCTTCATGGCCGCCACGCATGGGCGGCTGACCGGCAAGCCCGGCGTTTGTCTGTCGACGCTCGGCCCCGGTGCACTCAACCTGTCCACGGGCGCCGCCTATGCGCATCTCGGTGCCATGCCGATGATCCTGATCACCGGCCAGAAGCCGATCATGAGCAGCCGGCAGGCGCGCTTCCAGATCGTGGACGTGGTCGCGACCATGAAGCCGCTCACGAAACTGTCGCGGCAGATCGTCAGCGCCTCGAGCATCCCGACCGTGGTGCGCGATGCGTTCCGCGCGGCGATGGAGGAGCGTCCGGGTCCGGTGCATCTCGAGCTGCCCGAGGACATCGCCGGCGACGAGGTGCCCGATGTCCCGGTGATCCCCGTTCACCCGATTGAAATCCCGGTCGCCCATCGCGCCGCGCTCGACCGCGCCGCCGAGATGATCATGGCCGCAAGGCGCCCGCTGGTGATGATGGGCGCTGCGACCAGCCGGCCGCGGTCGACGCATGGCATCGCAAGCTTCGTGCGGCGGACCGGCATTCCGTTCTTCACCACGCAGATGGGGAAGGGGACCGTGCCCGGCGGCACCAATCTCTACATGGGCACTGCGGCGCTGTCGGAACGCGATTACGTTCACGACGCGATCGATGCCGCCGACTTGATTGTCGCGATCGGTCACGACCCGGTCGAGAAGCCGCCTTTCATCATGGGGCCTTCAGGGCCAAAGGTGATTCACGTCAGCTACACGCCGGCGAGCGTCGAGCAGGTCTATTTCCCCGATGCCGAGGTCGTCGGCGACGTCGGCCCGAGCCTGGAACTGCTGGCGGACCGGCTCGAAGGCAAGCTGCCGCAGGCCGCGGCGCTGCTCCCGCTGCGCGAAGAGATCCTGAAGCACATCGCCGACCGCGCCACCGAGGCGCGCTGGCCGTCGACGCCGCAGCGCATCGTGCACGACATCCGCCAGGTGATTCCCGAGAACGGCATCGTCGCGCTCGACAACGGCATGTACAAGATCTGGTTCGCGCGCAATTATCGCACCCGCGTCGCCAACACGCTGCTGCTCGACAATGCACTGGCGACCATGGGCGCCGGCCTGCCGTCGGCGATGATGGCCGCGATGCTCTATCCCGACCGCCGCGTGCTTGCGGTTGCCGGCGACGGCGGCTTCATGATGAACAGCCAGGAGATGGAGACGGCGGTCCGCCTCAAGCTCAACCTGGTCGTGCTGGTGCTGGAGGACAACGCCTACGGCATGATCCGCTGGAAGCAGGCGGTGGATCACTTTCCCGATTACGGCATGACTTTTGGCAATCCCGACTTCGTCCTCTATGCGAAGGCCTATGGCGCCAAGGGTCATCGCATCGAGACGATCGACAGCTTCGGCCCGACGCTCGACGCCGCCTTCAGGGAAGGCGGCGTGCATCTGGTCTCGATCCCGGTCGACTATTCGGAGAACGTGCGGGTGCTCGTCGACGAGCTGCGGGCGCATGAGAAGGCGAAGGGGTGATTGATGAGGACAAAACTGTTTCCACATCGTCATTGCGAGCGCAGCGAAGCAATCCAGACTGTCTCCGCGGAAAGATTCTGGATTGCTTCGCTGCGCTCGCAATGACGGGCGCTATCGGCGGTATCTCCAGCCAACTGAGATCCGCACTTGTACTGCGGATACCGATCCCCGACACTCAATCATTCACCAACCACAGGACTATGAAATGACCCGCATTCGTTGTGTCACCGAGATGGGCATGGGCGTCGACGTCCACGGCCGGGACGCCACCAAGGCGGCGAAGCGGGCGGTGTCGGACGCCATCAGGCATTCCAGCCTCGGCTTCTTCCGGATGATCGGCAAGACCGCGAACGACATGTTCGTGGACGTCACGATCGGGGTTCCAAATCCCGAAGCCGTCGACAAGGAGGCTGTCGCCAAGGAGCTGCCTTACGGCACGGTGACCGTGACCGCGGTCAAGGGCGGGCTGGAGATTCCATCGGCCACGGAAGTGGCCAACGACCCCATCCTCATTGCCAACGCCGCCGTCATCGTCAGCTTCGACGGGGACTAGACCGATGTCGGCGAGCAATGAGGCGCTGCTGGATCGCCCGATCTGGAGCGCGTTGACGACGAGCCACAAGCATCTGGCGGAGGGCGGCCCGCAGGCTCTGCGCTATCCCGTGGACATGACGCCGTTTGCCGATATGCCAGACATGTCCGCCGCAAGCTTTGCGGCGCTCGGCGAACTCATGTCGGGCTCGCAAGTCGCGGTGCTGTTCACGCCCGAGCCGGTCGAAATTCCCGCCGGCTTCAAGGTGCTGCTCGCCGAGACCGGCGAGCAGATGATCGGCTCGCCCGCCGACACGTCGCTGCGTGATGCGGAGATCGTCCGCCTGGGCGCGGCCGACGTTCCCGCCATGATGGCGCTGACCGAGCTGACCAAGCCCGGGCCGTTCGCGGCGCGGACACACGAGCTCGGCACCTTCCTCGGCATCCGCGCGCACGGCGAGCTGGTCGCCATGACCGGGGAGCGGATGAAGCCGGGCAATTTCACCGAGATGACGGCGGTCTGCGTGCATCCCGATCATCGCGGTCGCGGCTACGCGCAGGCATTGCTCGCCGCCGTCGCGCGCCAGATCGAGGCGCGCGGGGAAATTCCGTTCCTGCACGTGTTCTCGAACAATACGTCGGCCATTGCGCTGTACCAGCGGCAGGGCATGCGGATTCGGCGGCGCCTGCGCGTCACCGTGCTGATGAAGCAGGTTTGAGCTGCGCGGTGGGCTTCATATCCCGGCAAGTCGCGCTATATCGATTCCAACCACAATTGGGGGGAGCACATGGACGCCAGAACGCCTGATTTTTCCGCCGTACGGACGGCGATGCAACGCTACGTCGATCAGGAGATCATCCCGGGCGTATCCTGGGCCGTGCTGCGCGGCCGCGAGGTGGTCGATCAGCAATGCGTCGGTTTTGCCGACCGCGAGGCCAACACTGCGCTGCGGCCCGACCACATCTTCCGCGCGTTCTCCAACACCAAGATCTTCGTCACCTGCGCGATCATGCTGCTGGTGGAGCAAGGCCGCATCGGGCTCGATGACCCAGTCGAAAAATTCCTGCCGCAGCTCGGCAATCGCAAGGTGCTGAAGCAGGGCGCTTCGAGCCTCGCCGATGTCGAGCCGGCAAAGAGCCCGATCACGATCCGCCAGCTCCTGACCCACACCTCGGGTCTCAGCTACGGCATCTTCGATCCCGGCACGGTGCTGTTCAAAGGCTACAACGAGGCGCGGGTGCTCAATCCGCTGACGCCGCTCAGCGACATGATCGACAAGCTCGCCGACCTGCCGCTGTCTTATCACCCCGGCACGGCCTGGGAATATTCGGTGGCGACCGACGTGCTCGGCCGGATCGTCGAGGTTGTCTCCGGCCAGCCGCTCGATGCCTTCCTGAAGGCCCGCATCTTCGATTCCCTCGGCATGACCGACACGGGCTTTTATGTCCCCGAGGCCCGGCGGGGCAGGCTGGTCGCGCTCTACAACGGCGCCGATGTGCTCGATCCCATGAAGCCCGGCCTGACGCGCGCGGACAATCTGCCGTTTCCGCAAGCCTATCGACGGCCGTTCCCGCGGCTCTCGGGCGGCGGTGGTCTGGTCTCGACCCTGCCGGACATGCTCGCGCTGGTCCGAGCATTGTTGCCCGGGTCTGACGCGCTGCTCAAGCCGGGGACGCTGCGGCAGATGATGACCAACCAGCTTCCGGCAGGGCAAACCATCCGCTTCGCCAATCTCGGCCCGATCCCCGGCAAGGGCTTCGGCCTCGGCGGCGCCGTCACCTTCGCGCCGACGCCGTTCGATCCGCCGAGCTCGACCGGCGAATTTCAATGGGGCGGCTTGGCCGGCACCCATTGGTGGATCTGCCCGGAGGCCAATACGGCCGGCGTGCTGATGGCCCAGCGCTACATGGGCTTCTGGAATCCGTTCTTCTTCGAATTCAAGCGCCTGGCCTATCAGGCTGTCGGAAGCTGATCGCAAAGAATCTTCCGTCAGCGCGAATCCTTTTTGGTCGTCGCGTCCTCTTGATGGTCGAGGCAATCGGTCTCGGCCCATGTCGGAGGATGTGATGGGATTCTATCGAAAGAACATCGGCGGACTGCATCAGGCGGTGCGGGTCGTCCTGGGTATCGCGGTCGCGGTTGCGGCGTTCGTTTATCTTGCCGGTGCGGCGGCATGGCTGGTCGCGCTCGGTGGCGCCGGCTTCGCGCTGACCGGTCTCGTCGGTTATTGCCCGATGTGCGCGATGGCGGGCATCGGCAAGGGAGGGATGTCGTGAGTGCGGCGGCGATCTCGCCAAGTCTGTTCGAGGCCGCACGGCTCGGCGATATCAGGGCGATCGCGCGCCTGCTCGAGACGGCACAGCCGGACATCCGCCGCTACGCGCGCGCGACCTGCCGCAGCTCGGCGGACGCCGAGGATGCGACGCAGGAGGCGTTGTGGATTCTGTTCCGTCACGTCGGCACGATTCGTTCGCTGCTGGCATTGTCGGCCTGGTTGTTCAGCGTTGTCCGGCGCGAATGCCTGCGGCTTGCGCGTCGGGCCGGCCTTATGCCGGCTGTCGATGAGGGCGAGGCGGAGGCCGCACTGCTGTTGCGCCCTGAGGCCGACCTGCGGCTCGACGTCGCCGCGGCGTTCGAGGCGCTGCCGCCGCACTATCGGGATGTCGCGCTGATGCGCGACGTCAAGGAGATGACGATCGATGAGATTGCCGCCGCGCTGGGCGCGACCAGGCAGACCGTGAAGGCGCGGCTGCATCGCGCCCGCGCGTTGATGCGCGAATATCTGACGAGATGAGAGACGATCGAATTCAGAAAAATATGAAGTGACGTGGGCGGGAGACATCGCCTCCCGCCCAGGGTTTCGCTTCATTCCTTCCACGGATCGAACTCGCCTTCGCCGGCCATGGCGACGGCGAACGGCCGCAGCGTGTGCAGCACCCGCACGGTGCCGGCATGCTGCGCGAGCACGTCCGGCAGGCGGCGATAGGCCATCGGGCTCTCGTCGAGGTCGGCACCAATCAAGGTGACGCCGCGCTCGTTCAGCCAACGGTCCATCTCCTCGCGCGAGAAGCGCCGCTTCGCCTCACGTCGTCCGAACAGGCGGCCGGCGCCGTGCACGGTCGAGTAGAGCGAAGCCTTGGCTTCCGGGCTGTCGACGCCTTCGAGGATGACGGCGTCGTCGCCCATGGAGCCGCCGACGAATCCCTTCTGGCCGGGAAACGCCGGGGTCGCGCCCTTGCGCACCACCCACAAGTCCTTGCCGCCGTGGGTCTCACGCCAGGCGTAATTTTGGTGATTGTGCACGCTCTCGGTGACGTTGCCGCCGATGATCCGGCGGACGCGCTCGACGACCCACTCGCGGCCCGCATAGGCGTAACGCCCGGCGAGATGCATCGCCGCGATATAGCGGCGGCCGAGCTCGCTGTCCTCGTCGACCACGGCGGGCGGGACGTTCATGCCGTCCTTGCCGCCGGCGGCCTTGAGGTAGCGCGTCGCGGAGGTGTGCCCGAGACCGCGGCTGCCGAAATGGACGCCGATCCAGACGAAGCCTTCTTCGTCGCGCATGAGGTCGACATAGTGGTTGCCCGATCCGACCGTGCCGAGCTGCTTCACCGCCTTCTGACGGTAGTCCTCCATGTCGCTTTCGCGCCAGGCATCGCCGTCGTCGAACAGGTCGTGCTCGGCCCGTTCCGCGTTGGCACGTCCGACGCCGAACGAGATCACCTTGGCGACGTCGCGGATGATCGTGGGAGCGATCTCCGCAATGTCGTCGAAGCGGGTGTCGAGCCGGGCCGCCATGTTGCCGCAGCCGATGTCGAAGCCGACGCCGGAGATGCTGATCTGCTTCTCGTAGGCGATGACCCCGCCGACTGGCTGGGCGTAGCCGAGATGGCCGTCGGCGCAGATCACGCCGGAGACGACGTTGCCGATCGCCATGCAGTTGCGCATCTGCGCGATCGTCGCATCCTCGTGCGGGCCGAACACCTTCAGGGGCGCGTTCTGGAAGCGGGCGTCCTGCGTCCGGAACTCGGCGATCGAGCTCGCGGTCGCATTGGCCTCGCGGGCAAGATGCTCCTTGCGCGCGGCGTCCTTGTACAGGCACCAGGCCGGCTGGCCGCGTCCTTCGCCGACGCGCGAGTCGGGATCGACACCGGCGGCGAGGCAGAGCTCGCGGGCGCGTTCCATGTAGGGATCGGGTCGTCGCATGGTCCTAGGTCCTTGTCATTCCGCGCGCGCCATAACGGGGCGGGCGGATCATTTCAGAGATTTGCTGGCCCCGGGCGCGGCTCGCGTCCGGGGCCATTGTCGTTGCGCTCAGTTCAACGCCGTCTCCGACGCCGCGATCCACGCGACCACGGCCTCAGAGAAGCCGTTGACGCGGGTCCAGGCGCCGTGGCCGACACCGTGCAGATACGAGGCCACGTTCACCATCGTGCCGCGCGCTTTGGGCTCGGGCACCTGGTCATGGCTCTGCTCGTCGGTGAAGACGATCAGGCGATCGCCCTTGCGGTCGATCTCCGCCACCGCCTTGCCGAGCCAGGTTCCGCTATGCGGCTGCGAGTCGATGATCGCATCTCGAAGCGCGAAGCCGCGGCGGGGAGGGACCTTCACCACCCTGTCGGAGAAGGTGAAGATCTCGACCTCGTCGCAGATCTCGCGCGCGAGGATGGCAAGGCCACACGCCGCCTCCGCGCGCGTCATTTCCGACTGAGCGGAGAGCGTCGCGAACATCGAGCCCGACACGTCGATCAGGAGCCGGGTACGGCCCGGAAGCCGCACATGGTCCTTGACCGACTTGAGCATCGCTGCCTCGAGCTCGGGCTCGAAGTCCGGCGCATAGCGTGCCGCCGTGATGAAGCGATAGGGAAGGATACGATCCGTCCGCATCGCCTCGATCGCGCCTGCGATGGTCTCGCGCGGGACCTGCGCAGTCTGCATCAGGCGCAGATTGCGCAGCAGCGCCAGGCCGCCGAGCTTGCGCTCGGCGATCAGCCGCTCGAAGGTCTCGCGCTTGTCCTTGCCGGCCGAGAGCGAAACCTCCCAGGTGTCGGGGGAGGCGAGCTCGCCGTCGACGAGCTGCTTCCACACCTTTGCCTGTTCGGCATCCCTGGGCTTGGCGTGCACGAGAAACAAGACGTCCCTGATCCGCACCGCACCGTCGCGGTCCCACTTGGCGAGCTGGTAGGCGTCGAACTTGGTCAGCGCCCGGGCAAGACCCTTCTTCACCTGCGCCGACACCGGCTGCCGCTTGCGCTGCTGCATTGGCCCCAGCGCATCCGCCCAGTAGATCGCGAGCAGCTCCGTCATCTCGTCGGGACGCTGGATCACCTGAGCGAGCGTGTCCGCGACGAGGCCGCGGTGCTTCTCGTTCCGCGCCATCTCGCGGATGACGAGCAGCGGTGCGTGCCGCAGCTTCATCACCTCGCGGGCCTCGATCGCAAGCTGCGCGACGCGCTCCGGCGCGACCTTGGGCACGAGGGCCTTGATGCGGTCGGCGATCGCAACGCCGTCCTCATAGAACTGGTCCTCCCACAGGAGGCAGTTCATCAGTGCCCGCTTCAGCTCCATCTCGGGCGTGAAGCGCCTTGCACGCGCGCCCTCCCGCGTGAAGGCGCGAACGATCTTGTTGAGCCTGACCATGACGGCCTCCTCTTGGGTTGACGGGGACATGAAACGGTGCCGGGGAACAGGCGAGGCTGTCCTGCCCACGAGGGGCTCCACATGCTCTACCGCTGAGCTACGGACTTTCGTCCGGAAGGAGTCGAACCTTCGACAGTGTGATCACGAAGTAACAGCACTCTTCACCACCGGCGGTGGCTAAGGACACGATCCGGGAACAGGCGATTGCTGTACCCAGCGAGCCGAAGCTCGCCGGAAAGCGCTCTATCCTCTGAGCTACCGGTGCATGGGACACCGGGCGGGATTCGAACCCGCGACCTCTCGCGTTGCAGGCGAAGTAACAGAAATCTTCACCACGGACCGTGATGGGGTTGGCGGGGAACGATCGATGCTGTTGCTGCCCTTGCGGGCGATCCGCCTTTCGGCGCGCAGGGTTCGAACCTGCTCGGCGCTTTCGCGCCTTCACCACGAAGTAACAGACATCTTCACCACCGCCAGGCCGACGCCTTCGCATCGGCCGTTGATGGGTACGCTGGGGAACGGGGCGATATCGCCTTGTTGGGATGGCAACCAAGTGTCCTCCACCTGTGACAATAGCGCAGAGCGCGTAAGTCAGAGGCGAAGTTCGAGCCCGCTCTTCCATCGTGTGAAGTATTCGATATCCTCACCACCAGCGTCGGTTGAGCCGCGACCACTCGCGGCAAACCGAGTTACAAAAATTCGATCGCGGCGCTGTCGACGCGCCGCACTTTGCGAACCCTGAAGGGTTCGCTCTGCCATCGGTGTCCGGCTCATCGCCTCGTTCCCTCCGGCAGGCCCCGCGCACTTGGACACGCGCCTTCTCAGCGCGAGCCCGGGATCCGGGTCTCCCGTTCCGGCCATCGCCGGTTGTTCGGTTGGGCCGCGCGGCGGGCAACAAAAAACCCTCCGGAGCGGCAGGCTCGGGAGGGTCCGTGAGAAGCGGACTGTCGATCTTGCGGTCAGGCAAGATCGCTCCCATGAGCCGGGCATGCGCAATCGAATAGCTTGTGGCTATTCGGCGTGCGGACAATTCTTTCGTAGCGGTACGACATCGCTCGGTTCATGGTGTCTGTCGCAAAACGGAAGTGCTTGCGAGGGCGCGGGACATACGCCCGCAACTTGCGGATGTCAAGCGAGGCGGGGCGCGGAAATTGAATTGACGGACGCATGACTCGCCAGAACTATTTGGGGCTCGACGGATTTCGTTTCGGCTGGGTCGCAGCGTGGATCGACGAGCGCGGCGATCACGGCTTCGATTATTCGACTAGCCTGACGCGTCTGCTCGCATTGCCGCACGCCCGCGCGATGATCGACATGCCGATCGGACTGGACGTGAGCGGCTATCGTGCCTGCGATTTGCGCGCACGGGAGCTGATCGGCCCTGCCGTGTTTCTGGGCGCGCGCCGCGACCTCTGGACCTTTCCGGACCTGGCGGCGGCCAATCGCCATTACTGGAAGCACGAAGGCGAGGGCAGGGGCGTGTCGGCGCAGCTCTGGAATATCAGGGACAAGATCAGGGAAGTCGATGAGGCCATGACGCCGGCGCGGCAGGCGACGATCGGCGAAGCGCATCCGGAATTGATCTTCTGGAATCTGGCAGGGCGCGTGCGGCTCGAACCGAAGACCTCGCCGCGGGGGCGAGAGCAGCGTATCGCGTTGCTGGGAGACCGCGGCTTCACTGAGGTCGAGAGATGGCTCACGCTTCGCCACGGCACCGGGATCGGTCGCGACGACCTCATCGACGCCTGTGCCTGCGCCGTCGCAGCGCGCGACAGCGCGCAATCCGTTGGCGACGGCAGGACCGATCCGCGCGGATTGCGGATGGAGATCAACTTCTGACGGCGATCAGCCCTCGACTTCGCCTTCGAGCTGACCGCGGCTGTCGGGGTCTGGATATGAGCCGCCCTCGTCGTCCAGTCTCGTTGCTCGCGATTCGTACTCGTCGGCCATCGTCCGCAACCGTTGCGCGGCTTTGCTGTGCTCGAGATCGTTCGCGACGCGGCGACAGCGTTCAGCGTGGTCGAGCAGGGCGCGTTTCTCGATGTTCATCGAGCGACAACGCGCGAGGGGGCCATTGGTCCCTACGCAAGCCGCCGGAACAGCACGATCGCTTCGCAGCGAGATCGGGAAAAAATAGCAATATTTAGTGCCGCCTGGAACGTGACGCCTGAGCCGACGTTCTACGCCAGAGGCTGTCGAGGGACATAATACCATGTACGACGTGTGCCAATTGGCGACCGCGATGCTCGCGATCGCCTTTACGGCCCTGCTGTTGATCACGGGTCAACGGTTCATCGAATCTCGGCTGCAGCGTGAAGCAAAGCCCCCGATCGTAGCGATGGCGACGCTGCCGCCCTAAGCACAGCCGGAAGTCACTTGCGCACTGCGGTATCTTGCCTAGATTGAGCACGCCTCAGTCCATGCAAAGGTCCCGATGTCCGATCTGTCCGTCTTCCCCATCACCAAGCGTTGGCCAGCCAAGCATCCCGAACGACTCCAGCTCTATTCGTTGCCGACGCCGAACGGCGTCAAGGTCTCGATCATGCTGGAGGAGATCGGGCTTCCTTACGAAGTCCACCTCGTCGATTTCGGCAAGGACGATCAGAAGACGGCCGAATTCCTCTCGCTCAATCCGAACGGCAAGATCCCGGCGATCCTCGATCCGAACGGCCCCGGCGGCAGGCCGCTGCCGCTGTTCGAATCCGGGGCGATCCTGCAATACCTCGCCGAAAAGACCGGAAAGCTGCTGCCGCAGGATGCCGCGCGGCGTTACCAGACGCTTCAGTGGCTGCACTTCCAGATGGGCGGCGTCGGGCCGATGTTCGGCCAGGTCGGCTTCTTCCACAAATTCGCCGGCAAGGATTACGAGGACAAACGGCCCCGCGACCGCTACGTCGCCGAAGCCAAGCGCCTGCTCGGCGTGATGGATGTGCATCTCGCCGGCCGGCAATGGTTCATGGACGATGACTACACCATCGCCGACATCTCCATGCTCGGCTGGGTGCGCAATCTCATCGGCTTTTATGGCGCCGGCGATCTCGTCGAGTTCACCCAGTTCAGGGCGGTCGGTGACTGGCTCGAGCGCGGGCTTGCGCGTCCGGCGGTGCAACGCGGATTGAACATTCCGCAGCGGCCGTAGGCCATCCCTAGAACAGCCGCCCGCCGTTCGGCACCGGCTTGCTCGGCTGCACCAGCACGACCTTGCCGTTGGCATCGGGGAAGCCGAGCGTCAGCACCTCGGAGACGACCGGGCCGATCTGGCGCGGCGGGAAATTGACGACGGCCGCGACCTGTTGCCCCACGAGGGTTTCGAGCGGGTGGTTTTCAGTGATCTGGGCCGAGCTCTTGCGCACGCCGATGGCGGGGCCGAAATCGATCCACAGCCGCCACGCCGGCTTGCGCGCTTCCGGAAACGGTTTTGCGTCGACGATGGTGCCGACACGGACGTCGACCGCGAGAAAAGTGTCGAAATCGATGGTCGGTGCGGCGGCTGCGGCGGGATCGTGGGTGACGTGCATGGTGATGTCCGTTTAAAGAGTTGGCGCGTGCCGCAATATTGTCGCGCGACGCGGAGTTTCGTACAACGCCACGCACATCACCGATACGCCATGCGCGAGGACTGTCTTGCCCACCATCATCTACGGCATCAAGAACTGCGACACCATGAAGAAGGCCCGCGCCTGGCTCGATGCCCATGGCGTGGCGTACGCGTTTCACGACTACAAGGCCGCGGGTGTGGAGAAGGACAGGCTCGAGCAGTGGACCGACAAGGTCGGTTGGGAGACCCTGCTCAATCGCGCCGGGACGACCTTCAAGAAGCTCCCCGATTCCGACAAGGAAGCCCTCACCGAGAAGAAGGCGCTGGCATTGATGCTAGCGCAACCATCGATGATCAAGCGGCCGGTGCTCGAAATCGGCAGCAAGCTGCTGGTCGGCTTCAAGCCGGATATCTATGCCAAGGAGGTCGGTGGCAAGGCGCGCTGACGGCTAGTTCAGCTCGATGATCTCGTTGGAAATAGCGGGGCCCGGCTGGTCCGCGAACTCGACCGTCTCGGCGGGTGCGATGCGGCCGGGGGCGCGATGAAACAGCTCGCGGTCGATCACGGCCCGCAGCTTCGGGCGCGGCAGCGCGTCATTTCCGCGCATCAGATTCTTGATCTCGAAGCCGCCGTCCTCGCAGAAGGTCTTCACTGACGCGATGACGTGGCTGACTCTGCCGTCGGTCAGGAACGGCAGCAGCAGCCGCTCATACGCGACGATGCGGCCATAGGTGTCGTCGACCTCGGCAACGCTGTAGACCGGAAGGCCGCGCGCGACGCATTCGAGATAGACCGGCACCACGTAGGGTGCGAGCCGAGGTCCGACATAGTCATCGAGCGAAACGCCCTTGCCGGTATGCCCATAGGCACGCGAGATGCGCGTGCCTTCGCTCTGGATGACGAGACGCGGCGTCGGCGTCGAAAGCTCCACCGTATAGTAGATCAGATCCGACAGCTCCTCCTCGAGCCGTGCGGGCTGATACTCCCAGATCGCCGGAACGATCTGCTGACGCGCATAAAGTCGCAGCCACGTGTTCAGGAGATCGCGCTGCCGGATCGACTTGACGACGGAGGGAGCCGCGCTTGCAAAATCCAAAGCAATATTCTCCGCACGTGAAAACCCGCGCATGATCGGGCTTGCGGGGAAATTATTGATGAAGGCTGGCGCGGGAGACGAAAGACCGTTAACGACGGCTTGATGGCCGGTGCCTTGCGAACCGGGAAGGCCGGGCAGGCACGACATCGACCTCTGCGACTAAGGGAGCATTTGTATCCCAGCCGAAGGCCTGACCTGCTCAGCTTTCCGCCTTGCCTAACCCCCGTCACCTCCGGCATATTCCGCGCCCGGAGGCGGCGCCCCGGTGGGCTGCAAGTCCTCCGGACAGCCGAAGCAACAAGGACAGCCACGCGCCGCGCGGGCAGGGGGAAAACTGTTTGGCCGATGAGTTCATTCTCGAAACGGAAGGCTTGACCAAGGAGTTCGCGGGCTTCTTCGCCGTCCGCGACGTTGCGCTCAAGGTTCGCCGTGGGAGCATTCATGCGTTGATCGGCCCGAACGGGGCCGGCAAGACGACCTGCTTCAATCTCTTGACCAAGTTCCTCAAGCCGTCGGCCGGGAAAATCCTGTACAAGGGGCAGGACATCACCGCGATGGCGCCGGCGGATGTGGCCCGCATGGGGCTGGTCCGTTCGTTCCAGATTTCGGCGGTGTTTCCCCATCTCACCGCGCTGGAGAACGTCCGCGTCGCGCTGCAGCGCCAGCATGGCTCCTCGTTCGACTTCTGGCGCTCCAAGTCGGTGCTCAACCGCTTCAATGATCGCGCGCGCGAGCTTTTGAGCGACGTCGGCCTCAGCGAGTTTGCCAATACGCCCGCGGTCGAGATGCCCTATGGGCGCAAGCGGGCGCTCGAGATCGCAACCACGCTCGCGCTCGACCCGGAAATGATGCTGCTCGACGAGCCGATGGCCGGCATGGGCCACGAGGACATCGACAAGATCGCGGCGCTGATCAAGCGCATCTCCGCGAAATACACCATCCTGATGGTCGAGCATAACTTGAGCGTCGTGGCCAACCTCTCCGACATCATCACCGTGCTGACGCGCGGGCAGGTGCTCGCGCAGGGCCATTACTCCGAGCTCACCAAGGACGAGCGCGTCAAGGAAGCTTACTTGGGAGCCGGTCATGCCTGACACTGCGATCGCCGAGGCTCCGGCCAAGGCTGCGACCGGCGGGAACATCCTGCAAGTCCGCAACCTCGAAGCCTGGTACGGCGAGTCCCACATCCTGCACGGGATCAACTTCGACGTGAATGCGGGCGAGGTCGTCACCCTGCTCGGGCGTAACGGCGCCGGCAAGACCACGACGCTGAAGTCGATCATGGGCATCATCGGCAAGCGTGCCGGTTCGGTGAAGTTCAACAACCAGGAGATCATCCGCGCGACCTCCGACAGGATCGCGCGCATGGGCATCGCCTTCTGCCCGGAAGAGCGGGGCATATTCTCCAGTCTCGACGTCCGCGAGAACTTGATGCTGCCGCCGGTGATCCGTGAAGGCGGATTGTCGCTCGAGCAGATCTTCGAGTTGTTCCCGAACCTGAAGGAGCGGCTGAACAGCCAGGGCACCAAGCTCTCGGGCGGCGAGCAGCAGATGCTCGCGATCGCGCGCATCCTGCGCACCGGCGCGAGCTTCCTGATGCTGGACGAGCCGACCGAGGGCCTCGCGCCCGTCATCATCCAGCAGATCGGCCACACCATTGCGCGGCTCAAGAAGGAGGGCTTCACGATCCTTCTGGTCGAGCAGAATTTCCGCTTCGCCTCCACCGTCGCCGACCGCTATTACGTGGTCGAGCACGGCAAGATCATTGACGGATTTTCCAATTCCGAGCTTGCCGCCAACATGGACAAGCTCCACACCTATCTCGGTGTGTAGCCGAGCAGGGCGGACGATCGAGAGTAACTATCAAAGGAATATTGGGAGGCTGATTATGAAGCACGGCATTTCGGCAATGTTGCTCGGGACGGCCCTGGCGCTCGGCGCGGCAGGTGGCGCAGTCGCGCAGGACAAGAACATCAAGATCGGCGTGCTGACCGACAATTCGGGACTCTATGCCGATCTCGGTGGCTCTGGCTCGACCGTCGCCGCACAGATGGCGATCGAGGATTCCGGGCTCGCTGCCAAGGGCTGGAAGCTCGACCTGATCTCCGCCGACCATCAGAACAAGCCCGACATCGGCTCCACGATTGCCCGGCAATGGATCGACGTCGAGAAGGTCGACATCTTCATGGATGTGCTGAACTCCGGCGTTGCGCTGGCGGTGAACAACATCGTCAAAGAGAAGAATTCCATCCTGATCAACACAGGTGCGGCGACGTCGGATCTCACCAACGCGCAATGCTCGCCGAACACGGTCCACTGGGTCTATGATACCTATATGCTGGCCAACAGCACCGGGCAGGCGCTGGTGAAGGCGGGCGGCGACACCTGGTATTTCCTCACCGCGGACTACGCCTTTGGCCATGCCCTCGAGCGCGACACCGCCGCGGTCGTGGTGAAGTCGGGCGGCAAGGTGATCGGCAATGTCAAGCATCCGCTGAATACTGCCGACTTCTCGTCGTTCCTGCTTCAGGCGCAGGCCTCCAAAGCCAAGATCATCGGCATGGCGAATGCCGGCGGCGACACCACCAACACCATCAAGCAGGCAGCGGAGTTCGGCATCGTCTCCGGCGGCCAGAAGCTTGCGGGCCTGCTGCTCTTCATCACCGACGTGCACTCGCTCGGTCTGAAGGTGGCGCAGGGCCTGAACTTCACCGAGACCTTCTATTGGGACATGAACGACGGTACGCGCGCGTTCTCCAAGCGCTTCTCCGAGCGCATGAAGAACAAGGCGATGCCCTCGATGGTGCAGGCCGGCGTCTACTCGGGTCTGCTGCATTATTTCAAGGCGCTGGAGGCGATGGGCGGCAACCCGCATGACGGGGCCAAGGTGGTCGCCAAGATGAAGGAGATGCCGACGGAGGATCCGCTGTTCGGCAAGGGAACGATCCGTGCGGACGGCCGCAAGCTACATCCCGCCTATCTGTTCGAGGTCAAAAAGCCCGAGGAATCCAAGGCGCCCTGGGACTATTACAAGCTGATCGGCACGACCCCCGGCGACCAGGCCTTCCGGCCGCTGTCGGAAAGCGCCTGTCCTCTGGTGAAGAAGTAACGGTGAACGATGCAGGCCGGTGCGCAACGGCGCCGGCCTGTTGTTGAGGAATAAAAGGGACCGGGTGCGGGATCGATGCAGGCTCTTTACGCTCAGCTACTGGTGGGACTGATCAACGGCTCGTTCTACGCGCTGCTCAGCCTCGGGCTTGCCGTCATCTTCGGCATGCTCAACATCATCAATTTCGCCCACGGTGCGCTCTACATGATGGGCGCCTTCGTCGCCTATTTCCTGTTGAACCTCGGCGGCATCAATTATTGGTGGGCGCTGTTGCTGGCGCCGATCATCGTCGGCATCTTCGGCATGATCCTGGAACGGACCATGCTGCAATGGCTGACCGGGCTCGATCATCTCTACGGCCTGCTCCTGACCTTCGGCATCGCGCTGATCGTGCAGGGCGTGTTCCAGAACTATTTCGGCTCCTCGGGTCTGCCTTACGCCATTCCCGACCAGCTCAGGGGCGGCATGAATCTCGGCTTCATGTTCCTGCCGATCTACCGCGGCTGGGTCGTCGTGTTCTCGCTGGCGGTGTGCCTCGCGACCTGGTTCCTGATCGAGAAGACGCAGCTCGGCGCTTACTTGCGCGCCGCCACCGAAAATCCGACGCTGGTGCGCGCCTTTGGCATCAACGTGCCGCGCATGATCACGCTCACCTACGGTCTCGGCGTCGGTCTTGCCGCGCTCGCCGGCGTGCTCTCGGCACCGATCAACCAGGTGCGGCCGCTGATGGGCGCCGACCTCATCATCGTCGTGTTCGCGGTGGTCGTGATCGGCGGCATGGGTTCGATCATGGGCTCCATCATCACCGGCTTCGCGCTCGGTGTGATCGAGGGCCTGACCAAGTATTTCTACCCCGAGGCCTCCAACACCGTCGTGTTCGTGCTGATGGTGCTGGTGCTCCTGGTGAAGCCAACGGGATTGACGGGAAGGGCGGCCTGAGATGACAACCCTGACGGACGACACGCTGCCGACGACCCCGCGCGCGATGCGCGACGAGATGACCGTGTTCGTGGCGATGGCGCTGCTGCTGGCAGCGGTGCCGTTCACGGGCCTCTACCCGTTCTTCGTGATGCAGGCGCTGTGCTTTGCGCTGCTCGCCTGCGCGTTCAACCTGCTGGTCGGCTATGGCGGCCTGCTGTCGTTCGGCCACGCCATGTTCTTGGGGACAGCCGGCTATTGCAGCGCGCATGCGCTGAAAGTGTGGGCGCTGCCGCCGGAGCTCGGCATTCTCGTCGGCGTGGCCGCGGCGTTCGTGCTCTCGATCATCACGGGCTACATCTCAATCCGCCGCCAGGGCATCTATTTCTCGATGATCACGCTGGCGCTGTCGCAGCTGTTGTACTTCATCTATCTCCAGGCCCCGTTCACCCATGGTGAGGACGGCATCCAGGGCATCCCGCAAGGACGCATGTTCGGCCTGCTCGATCTCTCCAAGCCGACGGTGCTGTACTATGTCGTGCTGGTTGGCTTCCTCGCCGGCTTCCTCCTGATCTTCCGCATCATCAACTCGCCGTTCGGCGAGGTGCTGAAGTCGATCCGCGAGAACGAGCAGCGCGCGATCTCGCTCGGCTACCGCACCGACCAGTACAAGTTCCTGGCCTTCGTCCTGTCGGGGACGCTCGCCGGCTTCGCCGGCGCGCTGAAGGTGTTCGTGGCGCAGAACGCCTCGCTCACCGACGTGCACTGGTCGATGTCGGGCGAGGTCGTGCTGATGACCCTGGTCGGGGGGCTCGGCACCATTTTCGGCCCCGTGGTCGGCGCCTTCGTGATCATCGCCATGCAGCAATATCTGGCGGGTTTCGGCCAGTGGGTGACAGTGATCCAGGGCGCGATCTTCGTGGTCTGCGTGCTCACCTTCCGCCGCGGCGTCATCGGCGAAATCGCGCATTACTTCCGGCGGTCGCTCTAAGTGGCTGATATTACATCAATTTCATTGGTGCAGGAAAGCGGTGGATGATCCGGCTCCGCGGGCGTGAGATGACGCGCGCGGATCGAAAATGGTCTATGACAGTTTTATGACAGCCCCTCGCGGGCCTGACCATTTTCAACCGGTAGCCTATCCCCATGATGCGATGGTTTCGTGCGTTCCTGCCCAAGGAAGAACGGTTCTTCGACCTGTTCGACCGACATGCCCAGACCGTGATCCAGGGCGCAATCGCCCTGCAGGGCATGCTCAATGGGGGTGAGGAGACGCCGGTCTATTGCCAGCGCGTCAACCAGTTCGAGAACGACGCGGATAACATCACCCGCGAGGTGCTGATGGCGGTGCGCCGCACCTTCATCACCCCGTTCGACCGCGGCGACATCAAGAACCTGATCACCTCTCTGGACGATGCCATCGACCAAATGCAGCAGACAGCCAAGGCCGTGATGCTGTTCGAGGTGCGCGCCTTCGAGCCGCCGATGCGCGAGATCGGCGGACTCCTGATCGAATGCGCCAATCTGGTGGGACGCGCGCTGCCTTTGATGCAGTCGATCGGCCCGAACGTCGCGATGCTGACCGCGATCACGGAAGAGCTCGGCAAGCTGGAGGGGCGGGTCGACGATCTCCACGATATCGGGCTGAAGGAGCTGTTCCTCAAGCATCGCGACGGCAATGCGATGGATTTCATCGTCGGGGTCGAGATCTACGACCATCTCGAGAAGGTGGCGGACCGCTTCGATGACGTTGCGAACGAAATCAACAGCATCGTCATCGAGCAGGTATAGGGCCTCGCCGTGGATGCCGCGTTGGGTCTTCCCGTCCTGGTCGGCTTGATCGCCGTCGCGCTGCTGTTCGACTTCCTGAACGGCCTGCACGACGCCGCCAATTCGATCGCGACCATCGTCTCGACCCGCGTTCTGCGGCCGCAATTCGCGGTGTTCTGGGCCGCCTTCTTCAATTTCATCGCCTTCCTGGTGTTCGGGCTGCACGTCGCCCAGACCATCGGCACCGGCATCATCGATCCCGCGGTCGTCGACGCCCAGGTGATCTTCGCGGCGCTCGTCGGCGCCATCGTCTGGAATCTCGTGACCTGGGCGCTCGGCATTCCGTCCTCGTCCTCGCACGCACTGATCGGCGGGCTGGTCGGCGGCGGCACGGCCAAGGCCGGCATCTCGGCCGCGGTGTGGAGCGGCCTGTCCAAGACCGTGCTTGCGATCGTGCTGTCGCCGCTGGTCGGCTTCCTGCTCGCGATGTTGCTGGTGGCGATCGTGTCCTGGGCCTCGGTGCGCTCGACGCCGTTCGCGGTCGACCGCGCCTTCCGCATCCTGCAATTCGCCTCCGCCTCGCTCTATTCGCTCGGCCATGGCGGCAACGACGCGCAGAAGACCATGGGCATCATCGCGGTGCTGCTCTATTCGCAGGGCCATCTCGGCAGCGACTTCTCGGTGCCGTTCTGGGTGGTGCTGTCCTGCCAGGCGGCGATGGCGCTGGGCACGCTGATGGGCGGCTGGCGCATCGTCCGCACCATGGGCCTGCGCATCACCAAGCTGACGCCGATGCAGGGCTTTTGCGCCGAGACCGGGGGCGCGGCGACGCTGTTCATGGCGACCTATCTCGGGGTTCCCGTCTCGACCACCCACACCATCACAGGCGCCATCGTCGGCGTCGGCGCCGCCCGCCGCGTCTCGGCGGTGCGCTGGAACGTCGCCAGCTCGATCGTCTACGCCTGGGTGATCACGATCCCGGCCTCGGCCATCGTGGCCGCGCTGACCTGGTGGGTGGTCCAGCTCGTCAGGTAACGAGCTTCAGTCCGATGATGCCGGCGACGATCAGGCCGATGCTGGCGAGGCGGAAGGCCGTGGCCGGCTCGCCGAACAGGACAATGCCGAGCGTCGCCGTGCCGACCGCGCCGATGCCGGTCCAGACCGCATAGGCGGTTCCGACGGGCAACGATTTGAGCGCAATTCCGAGCAGGATGACGCTGCCGGCCATGGCCGCCAGCGTGACCGCGGACGGAACAAGCTTGCTGAAACCTTCGGTGTATTTCAGGCCGATCGCCCAGGTGATCTCGAGAAGACCGGCGACGAACAGGATGCTCCAGGCCATGACGACCCTCCATCAAGGCAGGGTCGTCCCCGCGGCTGAGGTGCTGATGGGCGGGGAAGGCCGTCCTCCCCCAAGACTGATATACCCAAGCGTCGATATGGGGCTGGCCGGAAGTCCCCGCAATCACCAAATGAGGCTTGATCAGGCCCGTTTTCCCTGCCACACGCTCCCGCCATGTCCGACATCGCCACCACCACAGCCGAATCGCCGGCCCGTTCCCCGCTTGCCGCTGAGGTGGCGCGGCGGCGGACCTTTGCGATCATCTCCCACCCCGACGCCGGCAAGACCACGCTGACCGAGAAGCTGCTGCTGTTCGGCGGCGCCATCAACCTCGCCGGCCAGGTCAAGGCCAAGGGCGAGCGGCGCAACACGCGTTCGGACTGGATGAAGATCGAGCGCGAGCGCGGCATCTCGGTCGTGACCTCGGTGATGACCTTCGAGTTCGAGGGCCTCGTGTTCAACCTGCTGGACACGCCGGGCCACGAGGACTTTTCGGAAGACACCTATCGCACGCTGACGGCGGTCGATTCCGCCGTGATGGTGATCGACGCCGCCAAGGGCATCGAGGCGCGCACCCGAAAACTGTTCGAGGTGTGCCGGCTGCGCGACATCCCGATCATCACCTTCATCAACAAGATGGACCGCGAGAGCCGCGACGTGTTCGAGCTGCTCGACGAGATCGAGAAGACGCTGGCGCTCGACACCACGCCGATGACCTGGCCGGTCGGCCGTGGCCGCGACTTCCTCGGCACCTATGACGTCGTCAATGGCGGCGTGCGCCTGCTCGAAGGCGGCGGCGCCAAGACCGGCGCGGCGCAGCAGATCGCGATCGAGGAATTGGCCAAGCTCAACGCCAATCTCGACGTCTCCGCCGTGAAGGACGAGCTCGAGCTCGTCACCGCGGCGTCGAAGCCGTTCGAGCTGGAAGCGTTCCGCGAGGGCCATCTGACGCCGGTCTATTTCGGCAGTGCGCTGCGCAATTTCGGCGTCGGCGACCTCCTGGAAGGCCTCGGCAAGTTCGCGCCCGAGCCGCGCGCGCAGGACAGCGACCAGCGCAAGGTCGAGGCCACCGATCCCCGCATGAGCGCCTTCGTGTTCAAGATCCAGGCCAACATGGATCCCAACCACCGCGACCGCATCGCGTTTGCGCGCCTCTGCTCGGGCAAGCTCAGCCGCGGCATGAAGGCGAAGCTGGTGCGCACCGGCAAGAGCATGCCGCTGTCGAGCCCGCAATTCTTCTTCGCGCAGGATCGCTCGGTCGCGGACGAGGCCTTCGCCGGCGACGTCGTCGGCATTCCCAACCACGGCACGCTGCGCATCGGCGACACGCTGACGGAAGGCGAGGAATTCAACTTCGTCGGCGTGCCGAGCTTTGCGCCGGAAATCGTCCGCCGCGTCCGTCTCACCGACGCGATGAAGGCGAAGAAGCTGAAGGAAGCGCTGCAGCAGATGTCGGAAGAGGGCGTGGTGCAGGTGTTCCGCCCCCGCGATGGCGCCCCGGCGCTGGTCGGCGTGGTCGGCGCGCTGCAGCTCGACGTGCTCAAGGCGCGGCTCGAGGCGGAATATTCGCTGCCGGTCGAGTTCGAGGTCAGCGAGTTCCAGCTGGCGCGCTGGGTCTCTTCGGAGGACCGCAAGAAGCTCGACACCTTCATCGCCGCCAACACCTCGAGCATCGCCGACGACGTCGACGGCGATCCCGTCTATCTCGCCCGCAACGAGTTCTATCTCGGCTACACCCGGGAGCGGGCCGAGGGCATCGAGTTCAGCAATGTCAAGGACGTCAAGAAGAAGGGGTAGGGCGGCGCGCCCTCCACTGGGCGGCCACATACCCGCTGCGCAAGCACACCCTCCGCTGTCACGCAAGCACACCTTCCGCTGTCATGCCCCGGCTTGACCAGGGCATCCAGTACGCCGCGGCCTGTCGATTCAGCCACTACCGTCTCGGAGTACTGGGTCGCCCGGTCAAGCCGGGCGACGACAGCGTGCCTGAACGCGAGCATGTGAACGCGCGCGGACTTGACGCGTTCATGGACAGCGCCACTTTTCTCGTGACCTTGCGAGCTCACTCCATGTGGCGCGGCATTCTCGTTCTGACCCTGCTGACGATCTCAACGATCGTCGTCGACGCACGGCCGCGCCAGATCAATCCGATCCCGTTCGCGCACGAGCCTTGCAGCGTGCTCGACGGCGAGCCCTGCACGCCGTCCTATTGCAGCCCGCTCGAACCCGGGCCATGCATTCCCGAGATCGATTACCCTTACGGCCAGAACCTCCAACTCACCGTCGAAAGCGTGCCGGCGGAAGCTGATCGCGCCAAATATCAAAAGCCCGATCACGACCTCGATACGATCGGCGACCTCTTCGCCGCGCTGCGCAGCTGCTGGTCGCCGCCATCGGACCGTGCGCGCACGGGCATGCAGATGTCGGTGCGTTTCAGCTTCAACAAGGCCGGCGGCCTGATCGGCCCGCCGCGCCTCACATACGCGACTGCGGGTGTGCCGGCGGATATCCGAACCACCTATCTCAACGCGATCAATTCATCGCTGAAGGCCTGCCTGCCGCTGAAGTTCACGAGCGGTCTTGGCGGGGCGTTGGCCGGGCGACCCATCGCCATCCGTTATGTCGACAATCGGGAGCTCGGCAAGTAGCGCGCGAGTTGCGACCATCGGCCAATCGATGATACCTCAGAGGCGGGGGCTGCTTTGCGGGGAGGATGTCGTGGGTCTGTTGGTCATGATCCTGGGGCTGGTGCTGTTTTTTGCATCCCATGTTTTCACAACCAAACGAGAGGCACGCGCGCAGGCGATCGCGAGGCTGGGCGAGGGGACCTACAAGCTGCTCTATTCGGCGGTCTCGCTGGCTGGGCTGGCGCTGATCATCTGGGGCTATGCCCACTACCGCAGCTCCGGCTGGATCGACGTCTGGTATCCGCCGAAGGCGATGAAGCACATCACGCTGGCCTTGATGCTGCCTGCAGTCATCCTCGTGGTGGCGTCCTACATGCGTGGCCGCATCTACGCGACGCTGAAGCATCCAATGCTGGCCGGCATCAAGCTGTGGGCCGCGGCGCATCTTTTGGCCAATGGCGATCTCGGCTCCATCATCCTGTTCGGCTCGTTCCTGGGCTGGGCGGTCTATGACCGCATCTCGCTTAAAGCTCGCACCGACGCCGGCGGCCCGCCGATTCCGGTCGGCGGCGTCACCAACGATCTGATCGCGGTCGCGGTCGGCGTGGTCGCCTATCTGGCCCTGGCCTTCGCGTTCCATCCGGTCGTGATCGGTGTGCCCGTGATCGGGGTTTAGCGCATGATCCGGAAAAGTGTGCAGCGGTTTTCCGATAAGATCATGCGCAAGAATTATGTCAGCCGGTCAGCACAAGACGAAACCCGGATGTCCATGCGCGGAAGATAAGAAGATAACAAGAGCAACAAGCCGAGGGCATCCCGATGGACTGGTCGCAATCTCAGATCCCGCCGATGCGGCTCGTGGCGCGCTTTGGCGATCGAGTAGTGCCGTCGTTTTGCGATCGGCCATCGAGCCTCTGGGCGATGATCGCGGACGCCTGCGCCCGCAATGCCGAGGGCGAAGCGTTGATCTGCGGCAATGTCCGCCTGAGCTGGGGCCACGCGGTGGAGCAGGCCGCGCGGATCGCTGCGGGATTTCGCAAGCTTGGATTGCAGCGCGGCGATCGTGTTGCGATCCTGCTCGGCAATCGCATCGAATTTCCGCTGCTGCTGTTTGCCGCCGCGCATGAGGGGCTGGTCACCGTGCTGCTCAGCACGCGCCAGCAGAAGCCGGAGATCGCCTATGTGCTCGCCGATTGCGGTGCCAAGATCCTGATCCACGAAGCCGCGCTCGCCGAGCGGCTGCCCGATGCGCATGATGTGCCCGATGTGATCCATCGCATCGCCGTCGCCGATGATCCGGCTCTGTCGCGTTTCGCAGGGCTCGCCGACAACCCGCCGGCCGTGGCACCGATCGAGGTGGGCGAGGAGGACACCGCGATGATCCTCTACACCTCCGGCACCACGGGCAAGCCGAAGGGCGCGATGCTGGCCCATTGCAACATCGTCCATTCCTCCATGGTGTTCGTGTCCTGCCTGCAATTGACGGAGGCCGATCGCTCGATCGCAGCGGTGCCGCTCGGCCATGTCACGGGCGTCGTCGCCAACATCACCACCATGATCCGCTGCGGCGGGACGCTGATCATCATGCCCGAGTTCAAGGCCGCCGATTACCTCAAGCTCGCCGCGCGCGAGCGCGTGACCTACACGGTGATGGTGCCGGCGATGTACAATCTCTGCCTGCTCCAGCCCGATTTCGACGGCTACGATCTGTCGAGCTGGCGCATCGGCGGCTTCGGCGGCGCACCGATGCCGGTCGCCACCATCAAGAAGCTCAAGTCGAACATTCCCGGCCTGAAGCTGATGAACTGCTACGGCGCGACCGAGACGACCTCGCCCTCGACGATCATGCCGGGCGAGCTGACCGAGAGCCACATCGACAGCGTCGGCCTGCCGTGCCCCGGCGCGCGCATCGTGGTGATGGGCCCGGACGGACGCGAGCTGCCTCCCGGCGAGATCGGCGAGCTCTGGATCCAGAGCGCCTCCGTCATCAAGGGCTACTGGAATAATCCGAAGGCCACCGCCGAAAGCTTCACGGGCGGATTCTGGCATTCGGGCGACCTCGGCTCGGTCGATGCGGAAGGGTTCGTTCGCGTGTTCGACCGGCAGAAGGACATGATCAATCGCGGCGGCCTGAAGATCTATTCGGCCGAGGTCGAATCCGTGCTGGCCGGCCATCCCGCCGTGGTCGAGAGTGCGATCGTCGCCAAGGCCTGCCCGGTGCTGGGCGAGCGCGTCCACGCCGTGGTGGTGACGCGACAGCCGGTGGCCGATACGGACCTGCGCGCCTGGTGCGCCGAGCGCCTGTCCGACTACAAGGTTCCCGAAACCATCGCGATCACGGCAGACCCGCTGCCGCGCAACGCCAACGGCAAGGTGCTGAAGCGGCAGCTGCGGGAGCTGCTGGGAGCTTGAGCCGGGCAGCGGCATCCGGGCTGTCCCGGGTGGTTAACGCCTTGATCGGGCTCGCTTTGCCTTGCCACCGCCATATCGTTAGGCTACCTCGCCGCCACGCGGGGACGGGATTCCTGACGCGAACGCCTTGGCGCGCGCACCCGGACGGGCATGGGATTAGCATAAGTGTCTGAATTCTTTAACGAAGTCGACGAGGAAGTACGTCGCGAACAGCTCAAAAAGCTGTGGGACAGGTATTCGATCTACTTCATCGCCCTGATGGTGCTGGTCGTGGCCGCCGTCGGCGGTTGGCGCGCCTATCAATATTTCGAGGCCAGGAAGGCCGCCGAGGCCGGCGCCGTCTTCGAGAAGGCCGTCGAGCTGTCCGAGCAGGGCAAGCACGAGGACGCCGAGAAGGCGTTCACCGAGCTCGCTGCCAAGGCACCGTCCGGCTATCGCACCCTGGCGCGGCTGCGCGCTGCGGCCGAGGCCGCGAGCCGCGATCCCAAGGCGGGCGCGAAGATGTATGACGACATTGCCGCCGACCGCAGCATTGGCGGTGAGTGGCAGGATCTGGCCAAGATCCGCTCCGCCGGCCTCGTGCTCGACAGCGCCAGCTACGCCGACATGCAGCAGCGGCTGGAAGCTTCCGCCGCGCCCAAATCGACCTTCCGCCACAGCGCCCGCGAGATGCTGGCGCTGTCGGCCTGGCGCAACAACGACATGACCGCAGCCCGCAAATGGCTCGAGGCGATTGACGGAGACGGCGAAACGCCGCCCGGCCTGCGCTCGCGCGCCGAGGCGCTCCAGGCTTTGTTGCCACCCGTCGCCAAAAGCTGACGACGGTTCTCTGACGTAACGAGACACCAAGATGCGCCGCACGCCCCGCTTGATCGCAGCCGCCGTCCTGATCGCCTTCACCGGCGCCCTGGGCGGCTGCTCCAGCTTCGATCCGAGCGACCTGCTCGACTTCCTCGATACCAAGAAGAAGCTGCCGGGCGACCGCAAGCCGGTCTTCCCCGAAGGCGTGCCGGGGCTCGAGCAGGGCGTGCCGAGGGATCTGTACAAGGGCGCGCAGCAGCAGCAACCCGACCCGAACGCACCTGCCGTGGCGGCATTGCCCGCGGAGCCGGAGCCGGCCAAGCCGGCGAAGGGGGCCAAGGCAAAGCATACCAAGCAGCCCGCCGCGGCGGCCGCGCCAGCCGCAGCACCCGCCGGCGAGGTCGATGGCGAGGCCCAGCCGGAGGCCGCGCCAGCGACGTCCGCTCCGCCGCCCAAGCACAAGATCGTCCGCAGGCGCACCACCGCGCCGGATCAGCCGGCGCAGCCGACGCAACCCGCCCCGGCCACGCAGCAGCAATCGCAGAGCGCCTTCCCGGCGCCGCTGCCGAGCGGCAGCTTCTCGCGCTGATATTTTCCCGTTGCATTGACAGGCGCAGCCCCGGCAGCGCACGAATGACCGATGTCCTTCACGATCGCCATCATCGGCCGGCCCAATGTCGGCAAATCGACGCTGTTCAACCGCCTGGTTGGGCAGAAGCTCGCGCTCGTCGATGATCTGCCCGGCGTCACCCGCGACCGCCGCGAAGGCGAGGCCAGGCTCGGCGACCTCCGCTTCACCATCATCGATACCGCCGGCCTCGACGAGGGCGCCAAGGGCTCGCTGACCGCGCGCATGCAGGAGCAGACCGAGACCGCGATCGCGCAGGCGGACGCGCTGTTCTTCGTCGTCGACGCCCGCATCGGCCTGACGCCGACCGATCGCGCCTTCGCCGATTTCGCCCGCAAGGCCAACAAGCCGGTGCTGCTCGTCGCCAACAAGAGCGAGGGCAAGCACGGTGATGCCGGTGCGATGGAAGCGTTCGCGCTCGGCCTCGGCGATCCCATCCAGATCTCGGCCGAGCACGGCGAGGGCATGGGCGAGCTCTACGATGCGCTCGCCGGGCTGATGCCGGAGCCCGTCGAGGAAGACGAGGATGAGGACGACGCGCCGCTCACCGAGGAAGAGGCGGCGACGCGCCCGATCCGGGTCGCCATCGTCGGCCGGCCCAATGCCGGCAAGTCGACGCTGATCAACCATCTGCTCGGCGAGGAGCGCCTGCTGACCAGCCCGGAGGCCGGCACGACGCGCGACTCCATCGCCGTCGAGATCAACTGGAAGGGCCGCGACTTTCGCGTGTTCGACACCGCGGGCCTGCGCCGGCGCTCGCGCATCGAGGAGAAGCTCGAAAAGCTTTCGGTTGCGGACGCACTGCGCGCGGTGCGCTTTGCCGAAGTCGTCGTGCTGATGATGGATTCGCAGAACCGCTTCGAGGAGCAGGACCTGCGCATCGCCGACCTGATCGAGCGCGAGGGACGGGCGGTCGTGCTGGCCGTCAACAAATGGGATCTGATGGAGACCAAGGGCGGCGGCGCGATCTCGGGTCTGCGCCGCGATGCCGATCATTGGCTGCCGCAGCTCAAGGGCGTGCCCATCGTCGCCGTCTCGGGCTTGATGGGCGAGGGCATCGACCGCCTGATGCAGGCGATCCAGGACGCCTATGCGATCTGGAACCGGCGCGTGCCGACCTCAGCACTCAATCGCTGGTTCGAGCAGGCGATCCAGGCCAACCCGCCGCCCGCGGTCTCCGGCCGCAGGCTGAAGCTGAACTACATCACCCAGACCAAGGCGCGCCCGCCGAGCTTCGTGCTGTTCTGCTCGCGCGCGGACGCCGTGCCGCAATCCTACTTGCGCTATCTCACCAATTCGATGCGCGAGACCTTCGAGCTGCCGGGCACGCCGGTGCGCATCACGCTGCGCGAGAAGGTCAATCCCTTCGCGCACAAGCGCAAGCGGCCGTCGTGAGCGACGGCGCGGGCGAAGTGGTGGTGCACGGCGCAGCGCCGGCCAGGGGCGGCGCCGTCGCCTTCATCTTCGTCACCATCCTCCTCGACATGCTCGCGCTCGGCGTGATCATGCCGATCCTGCCGAAGCTGATCGAAAGTTTCGTCGACAACGACACCGCACATGCCGCGCGCATATTCGGCGTGTTCGGCACCGCCTGGGCCTTGATGCAGTTCGTGTTCTCGCCGGTGCTCGGGGCGCTGTCGGATCGTTTCGGACGGCGGCCGGTGGTGCTGCTGTCGAATTTCGGGCTCGCGGCCGATTACGTCTTGATGGCGCTGGCGCCGTCGCTTGCGTGGCTGTTCGTCGGCCGCGTCATCTCCGGCATCACCTCGGCGAGCATCTCGACCGCCTTCGCCTATATCGCCGACATCACGCCGCCGGAACGGCGTGCGGCGGTCTTCGGCCGGATTGGGGCGGCCTTCGGCGCCGGCTTCATCTTAGGGCCGGCGCTCGGCGGCCTGCTCGGCGATATCGATCCGCGCCTGCCGTTCTGGGCCTCGGCGGCCCTGAGCTTCGCCAACGCGCTCTATGGCCTGTTCGTGCTGCCGGAGTCGCTTGCGCCCGACAAGCGCGCGCCGTTCCACTGGCGCAGCGCCAATCCGCTCGGGGCGCTGCAGCTGCTGCGCTCCAACGCGGCGCTGGCCGCCTTGTCGATCGTCAACTTCATCGCGCAGGTCGCCCACGTCGTGCTGCCTTCGACCTTCGTGCTCTATGCGACCTATCGCTACGGCTGGGATTCCAAGACGGTGGGCTTGACGCTCGCCATGGTCGGCATCTGCGCCATGGTGGTGCAGGGGTTTGCGATCGGCCCCATCGTGCGCGCGCTCGGCGAGCGGAACGCGCTGCTGCTCGGCCTCTGCTGTGGCGCGGTCGGCTTCGTGGTCCTCGGCGCTGCGCCGACCGGACCGCTGTCATGGCTCGGGATTCCCGTTCTGGCGCTGTGGGGCATCTCCGGTGCCGCCTCGCAAGCGCTGATGACGCGGCTCGTCGCGCCGGAGCAGCAGGGCCAGCTGCAGGGCGCGACCGCGAGCGTGCAGAGCGTGTCGCAGCTCGTCGGCCCGTTCCTGTTCACGCTGACGTTTTCCTACTTCATCGGCGCCAGCGCGCCGCTGCATCTGCCCGGCGCGCCGTTCCTGCTCGCAGCGGTGCTGATGGTGGTGTGCGTTGCGATCGCGGTGCGCTCGCTGGGCGTTACGAAGACGGTCTCGTAGGGTGGGCAAAGGCGCGTAAGCGCCGTGCCCACGATCTGTTCATGCTACGAAACAGTGGTGGGCACGCTTCGCTGTGCCCACCCCACGGCAGTGTCGCATGTCGCGCGAGATCCCGGGTCTGGTGCTGCGGGCCGCGCTTCGCGGTCCCGTGCGCACCATCCCGGGATGACCGCTACACGGTCACTTCTTCACCAGCGGGCAGTCGCTGTCCTTGAGCGGCTTGGCCGCATCCTCCGGCGCGATGGTGGCGACCAGCTTGTAATAGTCCCACGGTCCCTTCGACTCCTCGGGCTTCTTCACCTCGAACAGATAGGCGGGGATGAGGCGGCGTCCGTCCTGGCGCAGCGGGCCCTTGCCGAACAGCGGATCGTCGGTCGGCAGCTCCTTCATCTTGGCGACGACCTTGGCGCCGTCATGCGGATTGCTGCCGAGCGCTTCCATTGCCTTCAGGTAATGCAGGATCTCGGCGTAGAGCCCCGCAACCGTCATCGACGGCATCGAGCCCTTGGGCGAGACCTTCTGGAAGCGCTTCGACCATTCGCGGGTCTGGTCGTTGAGGTCCCAGTAGAAGGACTCAGTGAAGGTCAGGCCCTGCGCGGTCTTCAGGCCGAGCGAGTGCACGTCGTTGATGAACAGCAGCAGCGCGGCGAGCTTCTGGCCGCCTTGGACGATGCCGAATTCGGCGGCCTGCTTGATCGCGTTGGTGGTGTCGCCGCCCGCGTTGGCAAGGCCGATGATCTTGGCCTTGGAGGACTGCGCCTGCAGCAGGAAGGAGGAGAAGTCCGCCGTGTTCAGCGGGTGCTTGACGCCGCCGAGCACCTTGCCGCCGGTCGCCGTGACGACCGCGCCGGTGTCACGCTCCAGCGCATGGCCGAACGCGTAATCCGCGGTGAGGAAGAACCAGCTGTCGCCGCCCGCCTTGGTCAGCGCCTTGCCGGTGCCGTTGGCGAGCATGTAGGTGTCGTAGGTGAAGGACACGGTGTTGGGCGTGCAGGCCTTGCCGGTGAGGTCCGCGGTGGCCGCACCTGAATTGAGCAGCACCGCGTTCTTTTCCTTGACGAGATTGCTCACCGCGAGCGCCACGCCGGAGCTCGGCGTGTCGGCGATGGCGTCGACCTTGTCGGCGTCGATCCATTGCCGGGCGATGTTGACGCCGATGTCGGGCTTGTTCTGGTGATCGCCGGAGAGCACCTCGATGGTCCAGCCCTTCGCCTTCAGGCCGGAATCCTCGACCGCCATCTTCACTGCCGCGACCGAGTTCGGGCCGCCGATGTCGGCATAGAGGCTCGACATGTCGTTGAGCACGCCGATCTTGATGGTCTTGTCCTGCGCGAAGGCGGATGTGGCAAAGCCGAAAGCGGCACAGGCCAGAAGGGCCGCGGTGCGGCGTGCGGGCATCGTCATAAAAGGCTTCCTCCATTGTCAAATATGCGAACGGCTCTCTTTGGGAGCCTTGTTCCAAGTGATCGCTCTACCGTGTCCCACGGCCGACGGCAATGCACCTAAAGCCGGATGACGCTGCGTCCTAGCGTCATCCTTCGGTTAACTTTTGGGCAAAATGCGTTGAGACGCTATTTCAGCGCGTGCGATGTCAGCGTGAATTTCTGATTGCGCTTTCCGGCACCGACTTCGGCGGTATGGCCATGCCCCGGGCATGGCGTCCGAAGGCAATCAGGCCGGAGCGCGGAAGCTCATCAGGGTGCGGGTCTTGTAGTCGTAGAACTTGCCGGTCTCGGTCCAGTCGGGCGCGCACAGCGGCACGATGAATTCGGCAACCTGCTCGGGCGTGTCGAGCGTCGCCGGATCCTCGCCGGGCATCAGCGTTGCGCGCATGCGGGTGCGCACCGGGCCGGGATTGAACAGATTGACACGCAGCTTCGTGTTTGCGGTTTCCTGTGCCCAGGCGCGTGCCAGCGTCTCCAGTGCGGCCTTGGACGCCGCGTAGGGGCTGACGTAAGCGGTGGCCTTGTTGGCGGCACCCGAGGTGATGAACACGGCGCGGCCGGCATCGGACTGCTTCAGCAGCGGCTCCATGCAGCGGATCAGCTGGAAATTCGCGGAGACGTTCACCGCCATCACCTCGTTGAAGGTCTTCAGCTCGATATGGCCGATCGGCGAGGAAGGGCCGAGCACGCCGGCATTGCCGACGAGGATGTCGAGCTTGCCGTAGCGATCGTGCAGGCCGGCGCCGAGACGCGCGATGCCGTCGGAATCGGTGAGGTTGAGCGGCACCAGGGTGGCACTGCCACCCTCTTTCCGGATCTCGTCGTCGAGCTCTTCGAGCCCGCCTTGCGTACGCGCGGTGGCAACGATATGCGCCCCGGCTTTGGCCAGTGCGATAGCGGTGGCATAGCCGATGCCGCGCGAGGCGCCGGTGACGAGAGCGATACGGTCAGCGAAGGGCTTTGTCATGGCGGGGTTTTACAGCCGTGGACGGCCGGGACAAGCCCCCGCATGGTCGTCATTCCGGGGCGATGCGAAGCATCGAACCTGGAATCCAGAGGTTTGAGGCAACATGTCGAGATCCTCAGGTGCGCAATTGCGCACCATAGTTCGGTCCTTACGGACTGCCCCGCGATGACGCGTTCGCCGTCAGCTCGCCTCCGCCAGCAGCGACAGCTGCCGCGGCTGCGGCTCGGTCTGGGTCTGGTCGGTAAGATGGGTCGGATAGACGCCGGTGAAGCAGTGATCCGCGAACTTTGGATTGGCGGGATCGCGGCCGGGCTCGCCCATGGCGCGGTACATGCCGTCGATCGACAGGAAGGCGAGTGAGTCCGCACCGATGAGCTCGCGCATCTCCTCCAGCGAATGCGTCGCTGCCAGCAGGCCGCCGCGGTCGGGCAGGTCGATGCCGTAATAGTCAGGGTAGAGGATCGGTGGCGAGGCGAGACGGAAATGCACCTCCTTGGCGCCGGCATCGCGCATCATGCGCACGATCTTCTTCGAGGTGGTGCCGCGCACCAGGGAGTCGTCGATCAGGATGATGCGCTTGCCTTCGATCGCGGCGCGGTTGGCCGAGTGCTTCATGCGCACGCCGGATTCGCGGATCGCCTGCGTCGGCTGGATGAAGGTGCGGCCGACATAATGGTTGCGGATGATGCCGAGCTCGAACGGCACGCCCGAATGCTGGCTGTAGCCGACCGCCGCGGGCACGCCGGAATCCGGCACCGGCACAACGACGTCGACAGGCACATGGCTCTCGCGTGCGAGCTGCGCGCCGAAATTCTTGCGCACCTCGTAGACCGAGCGGCCGTGGACGATGGAATCCGGCCGCGAGAAGTAGATGTATTCGAAGATGCAGGGGCGCGGCGCCATCGGCGGGAACGGCTTGTGGATGTCCTGGCCGTTCTCGTCGAACACGATGACCTCGCCGGGCTCGATGTCGCGCACGAAGCGGGCGCCGATGATGTCGAGCGCGCAGGTCTCAGACGTCAGGATCGGGCAGCCGTCGAGCTCGCCGAGCACCAGCGGGCGGATGCCGCGTGGATCGCGCGCGCCGACCAGCTTCTTGTTGGTCAGCGAGACCAGTGCATAGGCGCCTTCGATCTCGCGCAGCGCGTCGATATAGCGCTCGATGAAGCGGCTGCGCCTCGAGCGCGCCACCAGATGCAGGATCACCTCGGTGTCGGAGGTCGACTGCATCATCGCGCCGTTCTTGACGAGTTCGCGGCGCAGCGTCAGGCCGTTGGAGAGGTTGCCGTTGTGGGCGACCGCAAGGCCACCGGCATTGAGCTCGGCGAACAGCGGCTGCACGTTGCGCAGGATGGTGGCGCCGGTCGTGGCGTAGCGGACATGGCCGACCGCGACACTGCCGGGCAGGCGGTCGATCACCTCGCGGCGGGAGAAGGTGTCGCCGACGAGGCCGAGGCGGCGTTCTGAATGAAAGCGGCTGCCGTCGTAGGAGACGATGCCGGCGGCCTCCTGGCCGCGGTGCTGCAGGGCGTGAAGGCCCAGCGCGGTGATGGCCGCCGCATCAGGGTGACCGTAGATGCCGAAGACGCCGCATTCCTCGCGCAGCGTATCGCCTTCCAGATCGTCCTGAAGCTCGAGTGCGGCCGGGCCTGGACCGGCGTTTCGATCGAGATCAAGCAGGGCGTCCTGGTCAGGGTGTCGCATCTCGTTCTCGCCTCTCTCTAGGGCTCTTTCAACGCGCCGCAGGTTTCTCGATCAGCTTTTTCATGCCGTCACGAGCCGATTTACTGTACCCGTCGCCACTGCCCGAAGGCTGCTGCTCGGATTCAGCTTGATCATCATCTGGTTTGTTTTTCTTGAATCTCTTCAAGATGGTGTTCTCGGGGTCGTCAGGCAAGAGGGCCATCAGCCAATCGCCGGTTCCCTGGAGCACGACGCGGGACTTGGCCCCGGTGACCCAGTCCGGCCGCTGCTTGTCCGGCACCAGCCAGGTGAAGAACAGGAAGGCAACCACCACGATCAAAAGCCCGCGAGCCAGCCCAAACAGGAAGCCGAGGGTGCGATCCAGCGCGCCGATCCGCGAATCCAGGATCATGTCGGAGATCCGGACCGTGATGACGGAGACCACGACCAGGGTGCCGACGAACACGCCCGCGACCACGACCACGCTCGCGACCGTGTCGTTGTTGAAATAGCTCTTGGCGGTCGGCAGCAGCTTCGAGAAGGAATACAGCGTCACGATCGCCGCCGCACCCCAGGCCGCGATCGACAGGATTTCGCGCATGAAGCCGCGGACCATGGCGAGCAGGCCCGAGATCAGCATCACACCGAGCAGGATCAGGTCGAGGAGTGTTACTGGCATCGGCTGGTCTGGTCCGCTCGTACTTCAAAGGTGCTCTAGCGAATCGGTGTTTGGCCGCTGCCCTAAAAGAAGGGCAGACGGCGTTCCCGGCAAGGCCGCAACCACGCAATCCCATGCTGCTTTTGTGACGGCTGTATAGCGGCGAGGGCCTCCGGCGTCACCTCCACCTAACCCTCTCCGCGGCGGAATCTTGCCGGTGTGGCATTTTTCTCTGGCTGCGCGCTGGATTCGCCCCGGCGGGAGCCCCGGGCTGCGATCTCGGCGACCAGTGTCGTCAGGCTGTTCACCGTGTTCAGGGACAGGCCGGCGTCGCCGCCCGCATCGCCCCGTGCCGATTCGGGCAGCACCGCGCGCTGAAAGCCGAGCTTTGCCGCCTCCTTCAGCCGGGCCGGGGTCTGCGCCACCGGGCGCACCACGCCCGACAGCGAGATTTCGCCGAAATAGACGGCATCGGTGGGTAACTGCGCATTAACCAGCGACGACACCAGGGCCGCGGCGGCGGCGAGATCGGCCGCGGGCTCGTGGATGCGCAGGCCGCCGGCAACGTTAAGATAGACGTCGTGGCCGGACAGCTTGACCCCGCAATGGGCCTCCAGCACGGCCAGCACCATCGAGAGCCGGCTCGGATCCCAGCCGACCACGGCCCGGCGCGGGGTGCCGAGCGAGGTTGGGGCCACCAGTGCCTGCAATTCGACCAGAACGGGCCTCGTGCCCTCGATGCCGGCGAAGACCGCCGTGCCGGGCGTGCCGAGATCGCGCTCGGACAGGAACAGCTCCGACGGGTTGGTGACCTCGCGCAGGCCAAGGCCGGTCATCTCGAACACGCCGATCTCGTCGGTCGGACCGAAGCGGTTCTTCACCGCGCGCAGGATGCGGAATTGCTGCGAGCCTTCGCCCTCGAACGACATCACCGCATCGACCATATGCTCGACCACGCGGGGGCCAGCGATCTGGCCGTCCTTGGTGACATGGCCGACCAGGATGATGGCGGCTCCGGTCTTCTTGGCGAAGCGGATCAGCGCCTGCGCCGAAGCGCGCACCTGCGTCACCGTGCCGGGCGCCGATTCCACCGTGTCGGTCCACATGGTCTGGATCGAGTCGATCACGATCAGCCGGGGCACTGCGCCCTCCGACAGCGTCGAGACGATGTCCTCGACCGAGGTCTCGGCCGCGAGCTGCACCGGCGCGTCCGACAGCCCGAGCCGCTCGGCACGCAGGCGCACCTGGGCGACTGCCTCTTCGCCGGAGATGTAGACGACGCGGTGGCCGGCACGCGCCAGGAGACTGGTCGCCTGCGTCAGCAGCGTCGACTTGCCGATGCCGGGATCGCCGCCGACCAGCAGCACCGAGCCGCGCACGAAGCCGCCGCCGGTGACACGGTCGAGCTCGGTCATCCCCGAGGACAGGCGCGGCGCGTCCGGGCTCTTGCCGGCAAGGCTCTCCAGCGCAAACGTTCGGCCCTTGCGTTTGGAGCGGATCGACACCGGCACGCTGCCGCTGGTGTCTTCTTCCGCGAGCGTATTCCACTCGCCGCAGGACTCGCACTTGCCCTGCCAGCGGTTATAGGCCGCGCCGCAGTTCTGGCAGACGAAGGACAGCGTGGATTTGGCCATGGGGACAGCGAGTCGCGGGTTCCGGATGTGCTGATAGCACGGAATGGCGGGCCGATCGCCGGAGCTTCGAATATCTCAATTTGGCACCGGAGATATACCCTTCGTTAGCTCTGTGCCGCCGTGCCCGGCTGGATTTTGCCAATTCTTAGCGGACGGGGGTCCAATCTCGGAACCAACGGGGGCGGCGAAGATGACGAGATTTCTGCGAATATTGCTCGCGGCGGGCGTGGCCTGCGGCGTTTTCGGGTCCGCTGGCCGCAGCCTTGCCAAGCCCCTCAACATCGTCTTCGTCAATCCCGGCAAGTCCGGCGAGGTCTATTGGGACATGGTCGCGCAGACCATGCAGGCCGCCGGCCGCAAGCTCGACGCGCATGTCGAGGTGCTGACCAGCGAGCGGAACTACCGCACCATGCAGGAGCTCGGCTTCGGCGTGGTGGCCCGTGCCGACAAGCCGGACTTCCTCATCCTGTCGAACGAGGAATCCGCCGCCGTTCCCATCCTGGAGGCCGCCGAAGCCGCGGGCGTCAAGACGCTGCTGCTTTCGAACACGCTGATCGGCGAGGACGCGGTGCGTCTTGGACCGCCGAGGCAAAAGCTCAAGACCTGGCTCGGCGACATCACGACCGATCTTCAGACCGCGGGCGCGCGGATGGCCGACGCGCTGATCACGGCCGCGCGTGCCGAGAAATGGCAGAGCGCGGACGGCAAGATCCACATTCTCGGCATCGGAGGCGACGAGACCACGCCCGCCTCGATCGCCCGCAACGCCGGTCTCAAGCTCGCGGTGGATACTGCGTCCGACGTCGTGGTGGACCGCATGTTGTTCGCCAACTGGACGCAGTCCGAGGCCGAGCGGGTTACGGCAAACTATCTGAGCTGGGCCGCACGCAAGGAAATCCGGCCTGCCGGGATCTGGGCTGGAAACGATCCGATGGCGCTCGGCGCGCTACGTGCGGCAATCGCCGCGGGCCTCGTGCCCGGCCAGAACATCCAGGTGGTCGGCCTCAACTGGTCGGAGGATGCGATGCGCGAGATCAAGGCCGGCCGCATGCTCCTGACCGATGGCGGGCATTTCCTGCTCGGCGGCTGGTCCGTCGTTCTGCTGCGCGATTATGCCGACGGCTGCGATTTCGCCGCCGTTTCGCCCCGCGTCGAGGTCAAGACGTCGGCAATCACCCGCGACAATCTCGCGTCTGTCGGCGACCTCATCAGGACCCGGGCGTTCGACCGGATCGACTTCACGCGGTTCCGGGTGCAGGCCGGGCGCTGCGGCCAATATGACTTCTCCGTCGGTGCGCTCATCTCGTCGCTGCCGCTTGCCGAAGGCGTTGCGGATTGATGCGCAAGGATGAGGCGATGACCGATTCGGATCGCAACCAGCAGGAAGAGCCACCGCGCTTGCGCTCGGTCGTCCACGCGATGATTTGGGCCACCGTGCCCGTTCTGCTGCTGGTGCAATTGCTCGCCTCCGCCGGCGTCGAGGCATCGAGCTTCTGGTCGCAGCTCAGGCAGCTCGACGCCCGCATCGCCCGCGTCGCCGAGAGCCGCGCCGAGCTGATCGCCGAGCCGCTCTGGAAGATGCGCTACGACCAGGTCACGGGCGTGCTCAACGAGATCATGCACGACGAGACCATCGCGGCGGCGGCCGTCTATGACGATACAGGCGCCGCGATAGCCCGTGTGGTCGCGCGCTCGGAAGGCCAGTCGGTTGCTGAGGTCTCGCACTCGATCCGCTACAGCAACGGCAATATGGCCGTTCAGGCCGGCCGCATCGCCATCGCCTATTCGCGTACGGCGCTCTACGCGGATGCGGGCAGCCGCCTGATGCTGCTGCTCGTCGTCGGGCTGCTCGCAACCTTCGCGACCCTGATCGCCATGCGGATCTCCGCCAACATCTTCATCGGCAGGCCGCTCGCGGCCATGATGTCGGCGATCCAGCGCAGCAAGCAGGACGGCCGCGCCTATCCGGCTGATGTCACGTCCTCGAACGAATTCGGCCAGCTCGCGCGCGCCTTCAACGCCATGCAGCACACGACGTCAGGCGCGCTGGACCGGCTCGGGCACATGGCGACGCACGATCCGCTGACCGGGCTGCCGAACCGGCGCTCCCTGACCGAGCGCCTCGCCGTGACGAGCCAGAATGGAGGCGCGGCGGATACGCTGGTCGCGTTCTGCTTCATCGATCTCGACGACTTCAAGGGCATCAACGATACCTTCGGACACGAGGCCGGCGATGCGTTCCTGGTCCAGATCTCGCAGCGCCTTCGTCGCGCGGTCGAAGCCGAGGACTGGGTTGCCCGGCTCGGCGGCGACGAGTTCGTCGTCATTCGTCCCGAGGTGAGCGACGAACAGGCCGCGCACGCATTCGCTCAACGCGTGCTCGATGCCATTTCCGAGCCGATCCGCCTCCACGACAAGCAAGTGGTGCCGCGCGCCAGCATCGGACTTGCCGTGCGCCACGCCGACGATCCGGAGCTGTCGCATCTGCCGACGCTCGCCGACATCGCGCTCTATCATGCCAAGAGCAAGGCGCCCGGCACGGTCGCCGTGCTGGACGAAGCGCTCCAGCGCGATTATCGCCGCCGCAGGGATCTCGAGCTCGCCATTCCCACCGGCTTTGCCGAAGGCCAGTTCGAGGTCTGGTACCAGAGCCAGGTCGATCTCGGCAGCCATGAGGTGGTCGGCCTGGAAGCGCTGATCCGCTGGCGCCATCCCGAGCACGGCGTGATCGGCCCCGGCGAATTCTTGCCGCTGATCGAGCGCAGCGGCAACAATGCGCGGCTGACCCGGTACGTGCTGACCGATGCCTGCCAGGCCTTGCAGCAATTGGCGGCTGCGGGCAGGCCGCAGATCCGGATCGCGATCAATCTGCCGCCGTCCGAGCTTGCCGACCATTCGCTCGCCGCCGAGCTGCGCGCGACCTGCGCGCGCTTCGGTGTCGCGGCATCGATGCTCGAGCTCGAGATCACCGAGGGATCGCTGATCAACAACATCGCCAGCGCCTCCGAAACGCTGCATCGCCTGCGGCGCCTGGGCGCCACGATCGCGCTCGACGATTTCGGCACCGGCTACTCTTCGCTCGCCCATCTGCGCCGGTTTCCGCTCGACAAGGTGAAGATCGACAAGGCATTCATCAGCGAAATTCCCGGCAGCGCGGAGGACAAGGCGATCGTCGGCGTCATCGCATCGCTCGCCGCCACGTTGGGGCTGACATTGGTCGCCGAAGGCATCGAGCGCGCCGAGCAGGCCGCGGCCATGCGCGAGATGGGCGTGCGGCTCGGACAGGGATTCCTCTACCAGCGGCCGCAGCCGCTCGAGGCCGTGCTGCAATGGCTCGATGGCCAGCCGGCGGCGGCGAGCCGCGTCATGGCTGACAGCCCATCGATCACCCCGGAATTCGCCGCCTGAGCCGTGGCCGGGTTACGGCTGCGCTGCGCTCCAGAGCATCGAGAGCCCGGCCGCGATCATGATCGCGTCCATCACCAGGCGGAACACGTCCGGCTTCAGGTGCAGCACGAAGCGCTTGGCGATGAAGGCGCCCGACATCAGCGAGGAGCCCGCGATCAGGCCCTTGATGAAGACCTCGCCGGTCAGCGCGCCGAAACGCTCGAAGGTCACCGACTTCGCGAAATAGAGGCCGAGCGAGGAGGCCGCCTCCGTGGCGAGAAAGGCGCCCTTGGACAGGCCGTAGAACAGGAACAGCGGCACGCTGAGCGGCCCGGTCGAGACCACGATGCCGGTGAGATAGCCGATCACCGCGCCGCCGATCGCAAGATGCCAGAGATTGGCCTTGAGGTCGTGCCGCGCCAGCCAGTGCCGCACCGGCACCATCGCGATCAGGAAGAGGCCGATGGCGAGATCGACGGCATGCGCGGGCAGTGCCAGCAACGTCCGCGCGCCGAGCGCCGCCGCCGGAATGCCCGTGACCGAATAGGCCGCACAGGCCCGCCAATCGACCTCGCGCCACCACGCCAGGATCCGGGAGAAGTTCGCCATCACAGAGGCCACCGCCATGATCGGCACGGCCTCCTTCGGCCCGTAGGCATAGACCAGCACCGGCATCAGCATGATCGACGAGCCGGTGCCGACGATGCCTGAGATGGTGCCGGCGGCGAGACCGACGGTGAGGACGAAGAGAAAGGCCAAGAGGAGCGCTCCGGGAATCGGAGCAGTGTAGCCGGAGGGACCGGAGAGGGCGAACATTGTCTCGAGTGCTGCCTCGTTCTCCTCGTTCCTGAATTGCGCGCGCCATCTTTCGGGGACGGCAACGTTCTGCTGCTCCGGCAGAAACAGCGCGATTGGGGCGGACCTTGCGGCACCCGTTCCGAGTTGGCATCATTCGTGCGAACCGCGATCATGGTGCCGTGACCATAACGTCTCTCCGAAGCAAGGTCCGCCGCCTTTACGAGGGCGCAACGCCGGACGGCGTGCGCTTCCGCTATGCGCTGCTCGTCTTCGATATCGTGACGGTGCTGTTCATCATTGCAACCTCGTTCCTGCAGCCCAGTGGCATCGTCGAGACGCTCGATGTTCTGTTCGGCGCCATACTGCTTCTCGACTTCTCGGCTCGGCTCCTGGTCGATCGGCATCCGCTTCGGAAGTTCACCCAGCTCGCGACCTGGGCAGACATGGTCGCGATCGTGTCCTTCCTGGCGCCGCTTGCCGGCGAAGCGGGCGGCTTTCTCCGGATCCTGCGGACGTTGGGGCTGCTTCGCGACTACCAGATGCTGGTGAGGCTCCGCCTCGATTCTCCATTCTTTCGTCGCAATGAAGACGTCATCTTCGCCGTCACGAATCTGGCGGTCTTCATCTTCGTCATGACCGGCGTCGTCTACGAGACCCAGAAGTTTCGGAACGATGAGATCCGGAACTATGCCGATGCCCTGTATTTCACCGTCACGGCACTGACGACGACCGGCTTCGGCGACATTACCCTGCCGGGCACGGTCGGCCGCTTGATCACCGTCGTGATCATGATTTTCGGCGTCACGCTGTTCTTCAATCTCGCCCGCGCACTGCTCAGTCCGCACAAGGTGCGATTTCCGTGCCCGACTTGCGGACTCCAGAGGCATGATGCCGACGCCGTCCATTGTAAGGCCTGCGGCAATGTTCTCAATATTCCCGATGAGGGGGCCACCTGAAGAGCCTCTCACGCCGGCGCGGTGCGCTGTGTGACCGGACTGAGGTCTCCTACTATGCATGGGGTTGTTTTCACCTTTTTGTTTTGACCGTGCCGCTGCTGACAGCATGTTGGCAGCAGCGGCCGGCTACGACCGCGCTCCTGACAAAACGGGAGCGGATCATGCCGATCGAGGCAAGCTGTCATTGCGGTGAGACAGTGTTCGAGGTGACGGAGGCGCCTTCGAGCGTGACGCGCTGCACCTGCACGCTCTGCGCCAAGCGCGGCGCGCTGTGGGCCTATTACAAGCCTGCGCAATTCCGATTGCTGTCGCCGCCGGAGAACGTGGCGACCTATCTCTGGGGCAGCCGCACCGTCAAACACCATTTTTGCGCGACGTGCGGCTGCGGCACCTATTCGGAGTCGCCGGACTGGTCGACCGGCAAGCCCGATTTCGACAATCCCAAGGTTGCCGTCAACGCGCGCCTGTTCGACGATTTCGATCTGGAGGCCGTGCCGGTGAACGTAATCGACGGCAGGAATTTGTGGTGAGGGTCACCGCAACACCACCCACGCCGGCGCGTGGTCGCTCGCGCCATCCTCGCCGCGGATCTTCTTGTCGACGCCGGCTTTGGCGAGACGCGGGGCGAGGGCCGGGCTGAGCAGGAGATGGTCGAGCCGCAGGCCCGCATCGCGCGGCCAGCGGTTCCGCATGTAGTCCCAGAACGTGTAGATGCGCTTGTCAGGATGCAATTCGCGGATCGCGTCGTACCACCCTTGCTCGACCAGCGCGGCAAAGGCCGCGCGGCTCTTCGGCTGGATCAGCGCATCCTTGTCCCATGAGCGCGTCGGATAGATGTCGATCTCCGTGGGCGCGACGTTGTAGTCGCCGGCGAGCACCACTGGCAGGTCCTGCTTGATGAAGGTCTTGGCGTGGCGCCGCAGCCGCGCGAACCAGTCGAGCTTGTAGTCGAATTTCGGCCCCGGCTGCGGATTGCCGTTGGGCAGGTAGATGCTGGTGACGATGACGCCGCGCACGGCGGCCTCGATGTAGCGCGCTTCGAGATCGGCGGGCTTTCCCGGCAACCGGTCGCGCGTCAGCACAGGCTCGGCGTTGCGGGCGAGGATGGCAACGCCGTTCCATGTCTTTTGTCCACGCCACACCGCGCCATAGCCGGCCTTTTCGATGGCGGCCGCCGGAAATTCGCCATCACTTGCCTTCAACTCCTGAAGCGCGACGACATCGGGCTTCGCCGCGCGCAGCCATGCCAACAGATTGGGCAGGCGGCGGTTGATGTTGTTGATGTTGAATGTCGCGATCTTCATGTAGAGCTACCGGCTCCTGCCTTCCGTCCTCGGAGATACAATGTTCAAATTGAGCTTTGCCGCTACTGCCTTCGTCGTCGCGTTCTCCGGGGCCACGGCACAGTCAGCCGAAACGCGCGGCGCGTGCAAGGCGGACTATGACAAATTCTGCGCCGGCATCGCGCCGGGCGGCGGCATCGTCGCCTGTCTCAACGCCAAGCGCGACCAGCTCAGCGCCACCTGCAAGACAGCGCTGGACAGCAGAAAGAAGAAGTAGCCCTCGTGTCCCGGACGCGCGGAGCGCGAGCCGGGATCCAGAAGGCGACACGGCACACTGTCGAGAGATGGGCCCCGGCTCTGCAGCGGAGCGCTGAAGGAGCGCTGCACTGCGTCCGGGGCACGAGAGCGTCGCTTAACTTGGCAGCGGCGGCAACGCCGGCGGCTGCTCGATTGGCGGGGCGGGCGGCTGCCCGGCGTTCGACGCGGGCTCCGGCTTCGTCAGCGGCTCCTCGACATTGCCGCCCTTGTAGACGCGGGCATAGCGGTGGCCGAGGCTGGTCAGCACCTCATAGCCGATCGTGCCGAAATGGTGCGCGAGCTCGTCGACGGTGATGCCTTCGCCGAGCAGCGTCACCATGTGGCCGCGCCGCACCGCGTTCGGCGCCAGATCGGTGATGTCGATCGCGATCAGGTCCATGGAGATGCGGCCCGCGATAGGGCAGCGCTTGCCGGCCACGATGACATCGGCGCCGCGGGTGCCGTCATTGGAGCTCGCAGCACGGAAATAGCCGTCGGCGTAACCGACCGCGATGATCGCGAGTTTCGTCGGACGCCGCGCGGTCCAGGTGCCGCCATAGCCGACGGTCTCGCCGCGATCGATGGTGCGGATCTGCACGATGCGCGCCTTGAGGTCGACCACCTGCTGCATGGGATTGTCGGCCTCCGGCGTCGGATTGACGCCGTAGAGCGCAGCTCCCGGCCGCACCAGGTCGAACTGGAACGGCGCGCCGAGGAAGATGCCGGAGGAGTTGGCGAGCGCCGCCGGCACGCCTGTGAACTCACTGGCGATGCTGCGGAAGGCCGCGAGCTGTCTGGCATTGATCGGGCTGTTGAGCTGCTCGGCCGAGACCAGATGGCTCATCACCAGCGTGATGCCGTGATCGCCGGCATTGATGCGGGGGATGATGGCCTGCGCTTCCGACAGCGTCAGCCCGAGCCGGTTCATGCCGGTGTCGATGTGAATAGCAGCGCCCCCGTTCCAGCCGGTGCGGCGGCAGAACACGTCCCATTCGGCGAGCTCGTTGAGATCGCCGATCACCGGACGGCAATTGATCTTGGCGTAGTGCTCGCCGGTGTTCTGGAAGTAGCCGCCGAGCACGTAGATCGTGGGCTCGGGAACGGCGGCGCGCACCTTGCGCGCTTCCTCGATGGTGGCGACGAAGAAGGTCTTGCAGCCGGCTTTGCTGAGGGCTCGCGACACCTGCTCGGCGCCGCAGCCATAGGCATCGGCCTTGATCACCGCCGAACATTCGGCCGGCACCGCCGTCTTCTCGAGCTTGCGCCAATTGGCGATGATCGCGTCGAGATCGACGGTCAGCACGCCGCCATAGGCCGCGAGCACGGCGGCCTGGTTGGCCTCCGCGGAGAGTGGGCCGGATTGCGGGATCGATTTCGGGGCGGACGCCATTGTCATGGCGCCGTTTTACGCAAGAGGTAGGTCCGGTTCAAGGAACTCAGTAGTCGTTGTCGCTGCGAGCCGGCAGCTGACTGTCGGGTGCCAGGTCGCCGAACCGCGTGACCGAGGCTTCGAACGCCAAATCGACGGTGCCGGTCGGGCCGTGGCGCTGCTTGCCGATGATGACCTCGGCCTTTCCGTGCGCAAGACTCATGTCGAGCTGCCACTTCTCGTGTTCAGGCGTGCCTGGGCGGGGTTCCTTCATGGCGAGGTAATATTCCTCGCGGTAAACGAACAGCACAACGTCGGCGTCCTGCTCGATTGATCCGGATTCACGCAAGTCTGAGAGCTGCGGCCGTTTGTCGTCGCGGGACTCGACTTGGCGCGATAGCTGGGACAGCGCGATCACGGGAACGTTGAGCTCCTTGGCGAGCGCCTTAAGGCTGGTCGTGATCTCCGTGATTTCCTGCACGCGGCTGTCGCTGGCGCGCTTGCTCGAACCCGAGAGCAGCTGGATGTAGTCGATCACCAGGAGATCGAGACCCTTCTGGCGCTTCAGCCGGCGCGCGCGCGCCATCAGCTGCGCGATCGACAGGCCGCCGGTGGCGTCGACATAGAACGGCAGCGATTGCAGCTCGATCGAGACCTCCCGGATCTTCTCGAAATCGGCTTCCGAGATGCCGCCGCGGCGGATGTGGGAGGAGGGAACACCGGTGCGCTCGGCCACGATACGCGTGGCGAGCTGGTCGGCCGACATTTCGCAGGAGAAAAAGCCGATCACGCCGCCATTGGCGGCCTTCGTGGTGCCGTCGGCCTGGAGTTCCGGAACGTAGGCTCGGGCGACATTGTAGGCGATGTTGGTCGCGAGCGAGGTCTTGCCCATGCCGGGACGGCCCGCGACGATGATGAGGTCGGAGTGCTGCAGGCCGCCCATCTTGGTGTCGAGGTCGCGCATGCCCGTCGAGATGCCGGACAGTTTTCCGTCGCGCTGGAACGCCTTGGCCGCGAGATCGACCGCGACCGCCAGCGCCTGCGAGAACTTCTGGAAGCCGCCGTCATAGCGGCCGGATTCGGCTAGTTCGTACAGCTTTCGCTCGGCGTCCTCGATCTGTGCCCGCGGCTGGAAGTCGACCGGCGCGTCATAGGCGACGTTGACCATGTCCTCGCCGATGCCGATCAGGTCGCGGCGCAAGGACAGATCGTAGATGGTGCGGCCATAATCCTGGGCGTTGATGATGGTGGTCGCTTCGGCCGCAAGCCGCGCCAGATATTGGCCGATGGTCATGCCGCCGACGTCGGTATCGGCCGGCAGGAACGTCTTCAGCGTGACCGGGGTGGCGATCTTGCCCATCCGGATCAGGCTGCTGGCGGTCTCGAAGATGGTCTGGTGCAGCGGCTCGAAGAAGTGCTTCGCCTCCAGGAAGTCGGAGACGCGGTAGAAGGCGTCGTTGTTGACCAGGATCGCGCCCAGAAGGCTCTGTTCCGCCTCGATATTGTGCGGCGCGCTCCGATAGGCGGGAGTTCCGGCATCGGGCGCGAGTTTGAGAACGTTCGAATCAGTCAGTGCCATGGTCGGACGTGCTTAGCAATTTTCTTGGGCGGATGCGGGGCCGGGATAAAGCGCCGCCTCGGTGCAAAGCGGAAGCGAAAGCTGACCGCTATCAACCGCTCAGTTAAAATGGTGGATGATTAGCAGCCGCAGCATGCGCCGCGCTTGACTGGATTTTGGCGGAGCTCGCTCGTCCGAAAGGGGCCGCGGTCGCGCCTTGGAAAAATCCTGAAACCCATGAACCCTGTCGGCTGGCGCGCAGACCTATGGGGAGGCGCGCGAAATGACGCAGCGCAGCCGCATTCGGCTCGGCTTTAGACCAGCAGGAGGTAGACCAGCGCAACCAGGGCCGCCCCGACGCCGGTGACGATCAGGGCGTAATCGGTGCGGAGGTCGTCCTGCACGTCGAATGAGGTTTGGGTCTCTTTGCTCATGGCGACGGTCTAAGCCAGGCCCGACCAGACTTATGTGAAACAGATCACATCTCCCCGGATTCTTTCGGGGTCATGCCGGAACAGGCGGAGGGGCAGGGGATTATCTCTTTTCCCGCCGACAGGGATACGAGGCGAGCGATGCAGCCAGAACGGCAGCACCAGAACTGGCGAAGCGAGGCAGGCAGCCGGCTTTGGCTGTCCGGGTTGGTCGCCGCCATGAAGCATGCGGAGCGGCCCGAGGTGCGTCGCCAGCCGGTCGCCCCCGAAATCCTGCTGGAATTGCGGGCGCAATTGGCGTTAACGGCGTCTTTCCGGACATCCGGGACTTCGACGCTTCGTCACTAGGATCCGGACCTATTCGCCAGCCAGCTTGAGCCTTGGCGTGGCCGCGCCCTCCCGCGCCCGCAGCCGGGCTTCCTCCCGCGGGACGTAGTCGCGGGTCATCGGCACCACGCCCTGGCGACGGGTGATCTGGATCTGGAAGTTCATCATGGCTTGCTTGCGGAACGTCATCTCGCAGGCCGCCAGGTAGAATTCCCACATCAGGGCGAAGCGCTCGTCGTAGAGCTGCACGGCTTCCTCGCGCCGCGCCATGAAGCGCTCGCGCCAAGCCCTCAGCGTCTCGGCATAGTGCAGGCGCAGAATCTCGATGTCGCAGACAAGGAGGCCCGCACGCTCGATCGCCGGCAGCACCTCCGACAGCGCGGGGATGTAGCCGCCGGGGAAGATGTATTTGGCGATCCAGGGATTGGTCGAATCCGGGCCCTGCGAACGGCCGATCGAATGCAGCAGCATGACGCCGTCTTCCTTCAGCAGCTCGGCGCAGCGCTGGAAGTAGGCGTCGTAAAACCTTGCCCCGACATGCTCGAACATACCGACGGAGACGATGCGGTCGAACGTACCGTCGACGTCGCGATAATCCTGGAGCAGGAATCTGGCCGAGCCCGCCACGCCCTTTTCGGCGGCGCGCGCATTGGCGACCTGCAGCTGTTCGGTCGACAGCGTCACGCCGGTGACGTCGGCGCCTGCAATCTCGGCGAAATAGAGCCCGAGGCCGCCCCAGCCGGAGCCGATGTCGAGCACGCGCTGGCCGTCCCTGACGAGAAGCTTCGCGGCGATGTGCCTTTTTTTGGCAAGCTGCGCGTCGTCCAGCGACATCTCGGGCGTCTCGAAATAGGCACAGCTATATTGCTTGTCGGCGTCGAGAAAGAGCGAATAGAGCCGGCCGTCGAGATCGTAGTGATGCGCGACGTTTTGACGGGAGCGGGGGCGGGGATTGAACTGCTTGAGGTGCCGCGTCAGGTAACGCAGGTGCCACCACGGCTTTGCCCACTGCGGCAATAGGTCGGGTTGATCGAGCAGGATCGCGAGGGCATCAGCTATGCTGCCACGCTCGACCACGAACTCGCCGTTCATGTAGGCCTCGCCAAGCCCCAGCTCGGGATTAATGAGGACCCTCCGCTCGGCGTCCGCGGTGACGAAGCGGACCGCGACCGGCTCGCCGGAGCCGTCGCCGACGGTGAACTTCGATCCGCTGGCGCCGGTCACCGTCAGCGAGCCGCGGCGGATGAATTGAGACAGGAATCGACGCAACAGACGGTCCATCGGCACTCCTCTCGAGCGAACCCGAAAGATGCGACTAACCCGGCCTTCATATCTGACGCCCAGGCGCCGCAGCGGTTCCTATGCGTTTGCATCTAAATCTAGCGAGCCGGTTCCGGCCGCGCTATTGCACTGTATTCAAAGTAGATATTCGAAAACCGCTTAACCACATCCTTGCGCGTGGACCTGCTTCCATTCGCGGCTCAATCGGTTAAAAGGTGACCGCCGCCGCACCGGATGCCGGCTGCTTCGCAGTAAAATTCAACGGAGATCATGGGAATGTCGAGCCGAGCGCTCAGCCTCGCGACGGTGATGCTTCTGATTGGCTTCGGTGCGGCCGATTCCGTCCTTGCGCAGGCGACGAACCTCGAGGCCGGCAAGTCCCCGTCCCAGCTGTTCGCGCAAACCTGCAATGCCTGCCACAAGAGCCCGCGTGGACTGCTGAAGTCCGTGTCGCCCGGCTCGCTGCCCGGTTTCCTGCGCCAGCACTACACCACGAGCTCGGACATGGCGGGCGTCCTCTCCGCCTATCTGGTCTCCAATGGGGCCACCGACACCCGCTACCAGGCCAAGGACGGCAAGAAGGACGGCGCTTCGCCGGAGCAGCAGGGCCGACGCCCGCGCGCGCAGGAGGCCGCCAGGCCCGAGGGCGAGGGCGCCACTCCGGCCGCCGAGGGCACGCGCCAGAAGCGTGCCGCACGGCCGGCCGATGACGGCGCGAAGCCCGAGGGACAGGCTGCGCCCGAGGGACGCAAGGGCAAGCGCCGCGCCAAGCCCGGGACCGAGGAAGCCCCGAAGGTCGATGCGGCCGCACCGGCGGTTGACGACAAGAAGAGCGAGCCGAAGCCGGAGGCCGTCAAGCCTGACAGTGCCAAGGCCGAGCCAGACAGCGGCAAGGCATCGGAGAAGCCGGTCGAGGCCAAGCCTGATACTGCGAAGGTCGAGCCGCGCGGCGACGCTCCGGCCTCGCGACCCGACCCCGTCCCGCAGGTGACGCCGGCTGCACCTGCCGCCGCGAAGCCTGCCGAGCCGGCGGCGCCAAAGCCGGCCGAAGAGGCTGCTTCCAGGCCGGCCGCCCCCGCAGCCAGCTCCGAGCCGGCGGCCAGGCCGCAGCCGGCCCCGCCCGCGGCGCCGGCCGAGTCCTCCGGTCCGCCGGCACCGCCGATCTCGCGGTAAGTCCTTTACAGTCCTTAGACAGACGAGCGGAGGCCGCCTTCATGGCGGCCTCCGCTCCGTATTGACCAGTTCTAGAGCGTTGCTCTAGAGTAATACTCCAGGAGGCGCGATGGCAGCGAGCGTGCGAGACGATCTGTTGGCGGCCGGGCTGATGGTGTTCGACCGCGTCGGCTTCGAGGCCGCGACGGTGGCCGCGATCCGCAGCCGGGCGCGCGCTTCCAATGGCAGCTTCTTCCACGTCTTCGGCTCGAAGAAGGAGCTCGCCGGTGCGTTGTTTCTGGAAGTTCTGCGGCAATATCATTCTGCGGTGCTGGCCGCGCTCGATCCCGTGCCCGATGCCGAGCACGGCATCGATCGCCTGATCCGGGCGCATCTCGACTGGGTCGTCACCAGCCGGCGCGAGGCGCGCTACCTCTTCGAGATCTCGCGCAGCGAATGGGGCGAGGACGTGCGCGACGCCCAGCGGGCGCAGAATGCGCGGCTTGCCGAAGGCATCGAGCGCTGGCGCGCGCCGCTGGTCGCAAGCGGCGAGCTTCTGCCGATGACGCCGGCAATGTTCATAAGCCAGCTGATCGGTCCGGCGCAGATCTTCTGCCGCGCCTTCCTGTCGGGGCGCGACCGCACCGATCCGCGCATCGAGGCGGACACGCTGATCGCCTGCGCCAAGCGCGCGCTGAGGCCGTTCGATCGCATCAACAAGCAATAAGGGGAGACCGCATGCGGGCCGAAGCTGATCCGGAATTTGCGCCGATTGCCGAGCGCATCCACGCCAATGTCGGCCGACAGGGTTTCATGAACCTGGTCGGCGCCGAGCTCTCCGAATTGTCGCGCGGCACCTGCACCATCGCCGTGCAGCGACGGCCGGAGCTCTTGCAGCAGCACGGCTTCTTCCACGGCGGCGTCACCGCCTTCCTGGTCGACAACGCCACGACGATTGCGGCCGCCACCTCGCGCGGCCAGCCGGCGCTGACGGCGGAATACAAGCTCAATCTGTTGTCACCCGCGGTCGGCGAGAAGCTGATCTGCCGTGCCAGGGTCATCAAGCCCGGCCGCCAGGTCGCGGTGGTCGCGGCTGACGTGTTCTGCGTCAGCGACGGCGTCGAGAAGCATACGGCCACCGCGCTGGCATCGATCGCGATGCTGAGCGAGGACGTCGCTGCAAAAACGAAAAGCCCGGCCGCGTGACGCGACCGGGCTGATCCATATCTCGAGCTTCCGGGTCTGGTCCTTCGGACCATCCCGGAATGACGAGATCGGAGTTACTTCTCTTCCGCGGCCGGGGCCGGCGCGACGTCGTCGTGCTGGGCTTCCGGATCGAAGAACTCGCCGGCGGCGGCGATCGCTTCGGCGGCCGCATCGCGATCCTCGTTGCGGGTCGAGATGTCCTCGCCGCGGTTAATGCGCTCGGCCTCGTCCTGGCTGCGCGCGACCGTCACGGTGATCTCGACCTCGACCTCGGGATGAACGGCAACGGTGATCGAGTGCTTGCCGATGGTCTTGATCGGCGCGTCGAGCTGGATCTGCGGACGGGCGAGCGAAACGCCGTCGGCTTCGAACGCGATCACGATGTCACGCACGTTGACCGAGCCGAACAGCTGGCCGGCTTCCGACGCCTGACGGATCACGATGATGTTCTTGCCCTCGATCTTCTCGGCGACCTTGGACGCCTCGGCCTTCGAGGCGAGGTTGCGCGCTTCGAGCTCGGCCTTCATGCCGTCATACTTGGCCCGGTTGTCGGCGGTGGCGCGCAGCGCCTTGCCGCGCTTGAGCAGGAAATTGCGAGCATAGCCGTCGCGAACTTTCACGACTTCGCCCATCTGGCCGAGCTTGTTGACGCGTTCCAGCAAAATGACTTCCATATTCGTTCTCCTTTTGAAGTGCTCTGTAGGGTTTCAGTTTCGGGGTTGAACTCAGGGGGTAGGCAGTGGTGGCGGCTGCCGGCTGCGCAGGAAGCGCTCGCGGAAGCCGAACACGGCGTCCGCAAGGCCGAGGATCACCATCGCGATCACGGGCCACCCGAACACGACGACGGCGGCGTAGGTCGAGCCGAGCCAGAACGTGCGGCCGTTCAGCGCGAGCGTCAGCGTATGCAGCACGGCGAAACCCGCCAGCGCATAGCTCATCATCAGCGCAGCGGTGGCGATCTGCGCCACGATGGCCAGCAGCCCACCGGTGAAGCAGAAGGCAAGCGAGATGCACAGCACAACCAGCGTCATCTGCGGCAGCTCGGTGGCCTTGAGATCCGGCCAGGGACGGCGCAGCCGGCCCGATGTCGCGGTCACCTTGGCGCTGAGCCAGAGGTTGAGAGTTAGCGTCATCGTCGCAGCGATGGTGGCGGCGGCCGGTGCGATGCGCACCAAGGCGTCGACGAACTGACTGGCTTCACCCGAAGTTTGCGGGTCGGTGGCGCGCAGGAGGCGCATCAGGCCACGGCGCAACGTGCCGGTGATGGTCTCCGCGTCGGTCCCAAGCGTGAGCAGAGCGGCCATCGTGGTCAGCGTGGCGAAGCCTGCAATCCAGAGCAGGATGCGGCCGACCGGGTACCACTCGATGTCCGGCTCCGCGGCGGGCGCCGTGCCGGTCGCAGGCGCTGTGCTTCCCACCTGACGCCCGAGCAGGACCAGATGGCCGAGCCACCACGCCGGCAACGCGACGGTGACGGCGAAGGCGATGCAGTAGGGCAGGCCGAACAGGGCGCCAAGGCCGATCGCGGCAGCGATGCCGCCGAGGCTCGCGCAAAGCGGGCCCCAGCCGATCGCGGCGACCATCAGAGGGAGCGGAGCGAGATAGAACAGGACGAGCGAGATCAGCGCGCCCGAAATGATCGAGGCGAACATCAGGGCCGACGCAGCGCCGGCGATCAGGGCTATCAGTCCAAAGGCCATCATCAGCTGTCCCGCTCCCTTCGAGCGGTTAGAGGCATCGTTTGCCCCAACCATCGGCGACCGGACGACCCGGAAGCCTTATGAGTTCGAAGTCGCGACCGGCGGCTGAGCGGCCGCCGGTCGAATTGGTCGTGTCAGCGAATGACGTAGGGCAAGAGGCCCAGGAAGCGCGCGCGCTTGATGGCGCGGGCGAGCTCACGCTGCTTCTTCGCGGACACCGCGGTGATGCGGCTCGGCACGATCTTGCCGCGCTCGGAGACGTAACGCATCAAGAGCTTGGAGTCCTTGTAGTCGATCTTCGGAGCATTGGCGCCCGTGAACGGGCAGCTCTTGCGACGACGGAAAAACGGGCGGCGTGCACCAGCTTCAGCCATGATTCTTACTCCCCATCCGTGGTTTCAGCTTCGTCACGCGGGCGGCGCGGCCCGCGATCGCCGCGGAAACCGCCCTCGCGGTCGCCACGGAAGCCGCCTTCGCGCTCACCGCGGAAGCCACCGCCACGGTCGTCACGCTCGCGGTCGCGATCGGCCTTGCGCATCATCGCGGACGGGCCTTCCTCGAGCTCCTCGACGCGGACGCTGAGATAGCGGATCACGTCCTCGCTGATGCGCTCCTGGCGCTCGATCTCGGCGATCGCCGCGGACGGCGCGTCGATGTTGAGCAGCACGAAGTGCGCCTTGCGGTTCTTGTTCATGCGGTAGGTGAGGGACCGCACGCCCCAATTCTCGGTCTTGGTGATCTTGCCGCCGAGACCCTCGACGATACCGGTCATCTGCGCAGTCAGCTCTTCGACCTGCTGCGGGCTCGCGTCCTGACGCGCGAGAAAAACATGCTCGTAAAGAGGCATGGTCGTCCTTTCCTCATGTTGGCGCATCGCCCGGCGTCAAACCCTTAAGAGGCCTTCGGAAAGGACTCTGGGATCAAGCTCAGAAGGCGGAAACACGGGACGACGGGCCGACTGGCCCTGCCACACCAAAATCACGAATGATTTGCTGAGACCGTCCGTTCAGCTCCCGGCCGGGGTCTGCGGATGGGCGCCTTATACGGATTTTGGCCGGCTTTGCAAGGTTGGAGGGGCCATTTCGAGCCGTGTTCTTCCTTCCCAGACCGGCAGGACCCCCATCCTCCAATACCAAGATTCGCTTGATCTATTTGTTTGTATGACATACAAATAAGCCAGCGGAGAGGATCCCATGGCGGAAACGTCGGCCGATGCGCCGCTCGAGGCGGCAGGCGCCCCCAAGCACGCCGCGCGCGCGACGCGCTCGGCCGGCCGCAAGATGCGGTCGCTGCTTCTGGATGCTGCGAGCCCGCTGTTTCGGGAGCGCGGGCTGTCCGGCACGGCGATCACCGACATTGCGGCCGCCGCGGACGCATTTCCGAGCCAGATCACCTATTACTTCCGCACCAAGGAGGCGCTGTTCGTCGAATGCGCCTGCCGCGATCTCCTGTACCTGGCGCGGGCCACCGAGCAGGCGGCGCTGAAGGCGAAGACGCCCCGGGAATACACCCGCGCACTGGCCGAGACCGTGACGGCGAGCGATTCGGTCGCCTTCTTTGCCGAAGCGCTGACGCTGACGCGGCGGCGCCAGGATCTCGCGCCATTGGTCGAGCGGACCATCGAGCGCCTGCACAGCGAGGGTGCGCGCGCTTATGCGGGACAGGTCGAGCGGCACGGCTGGCGCTCGCTGCGCGCGCCCGACGAAAGCTCGCGGCGCTTCTGGGCCGTCGCCATCGGCGTCATTCTCGAAGGCTATGCGATGGGCCGTTCGCCCGAGGCGCTCTGCGCCGAGATGCTGCGCGTGCTGGGCGAGCAGGCGAAATCCACTGAAGACACCGGGCGCCTGCGTCTCGTCGAGGCGCGTGAAGCATCCGACAATTCGAACGGAGAGGGCTAGGCCATGACCGCGCTTCGCATGCGTGCCCGCGATTTCCTGACCGATGATCAATTGGCCGAGGTGCGTCAGCGCGCGACGTGGAAAGGCGCTGCGCTGATCGCGCACGCCTGGGCCCTGATCATTGGAGCCATCGCGCTGGTGGCGTGGTGGCCCAATCCGCTCACCTATATCTTTGCCGTCGCCATCATCGGCTCACGCCAGCTCGGCCTTGCGATCCTGATGCATGACGGTGCGCATGGCTGCCTGTCCGCCGACGAGAAAACCAATCTGGCGCTGAGCCAGTGGTTCTGCGCCTATCCGCTGTTTGCGGAGACACGCAGCTACCGGCGCTACCACTTGCAGCACCACGCGCGCACGCAGCAGGAGGATGATCCCGATCTCGTGCTGTCGGCGCCGTTTCCGATCACGGGGCTGAGCTACCGCCGCAAGTTCATCCGCGACATCACCGGGCAGACCGGCTATCAGCAGCGCAAGGCGCAGCTGCTCAACGCGCTCGGGCCAAGGGACTGGTCATGGCGGCAGCGTGCGGCGCATTTCTGGGAGATGCTCGGCCCGCAATGTGTGGTCAACGGGATCATGTTGGCCGCGCTCGCGGCGGCCGGCGTGTGGTGGGCCTATCCGCTGCTCTGGCTGGTGCCGCTATTGACCTGGATGATGGTCATCACCCGCATCCGCAACATCGCTGAGCACGCCGTCGTCCCCGATAGCAGCGACCCCTTGCGCAACACGCGCACGACGCATGCCAATTGTCTCGAGCGCCTGTTCATCGCGCCGTATTATGTGAACTATCACCTCGAGCATCATCTCTTGTTCTACGTGCCTTGCTATAATTTACCGAAGGTACACCGCCTGCTGAGTGCCAGCCGCTACGCCGGCCGCATGGAGGTGCAGCCGAACTACGCTTCGGTGCTGCGGCTCGCCACCGCAAAGCCGAATCGCGAGGATCGGCCGGGGCAACTCGTCAACAGTGCGCGCCGCGCGCGGGCCGGGGCGGACGTCGATGCCAACCAGACCGCCGGCGGGTTTTGAGGGAGTTCATTCCCCGGCGAATGCTGCTCCAGGTTCCCGTCTCGGCTTGACAGTGCGACCCCGGACGGTGTCTACGGCCCCCTTTGGAGCATGATCCGGAACCATGGCCCAAGGAACCATGGCCAAGGAACCACGGACCAAGGCCGCGCGTAATCGGCTGCCGGTTCTCGAAAGGGATCATGCCTGACAAGCAGGGAGCGCCCATGACGGCTGCATTCACATTTCCTGGGCAGGGTTCCCAGGCGGTCGGCATGGGCAAAGCCCTGGCCGAGGCCTTTCCGGTGGCGCGCGCCGTGTTCGACGAGGTCGATGCCGCGCTCGGCGAGAAGCTGACGGCCATCATCTGGGAAGGTCCGGCCGAAACCCTCCAGCTCACCGAGAACGCCCAGCCGGCGCTGATGGCGGTATCTGTCGCGACTTTGCGCGTGCTCGAGGCTGAGGCTGGTTTTTCCGTGGGACGAGACGCGGCCTTCGTCGCCGGCCACTCGCTCGGTGAATATTCGGCGCTGGCAGCGGCCGGCAGCCTGACGGTGTCGGATACTGCGCGTCTGCTTCGCACCCGCGGTCTCGCAATGCAAAAGGCGGTCCCGGTCGGCGCCGGCGCGATGGCCGCGCTGCTCGGTCTCGACTACGAGGCCGCCATGGAGGTCGCCGGCGAGGCGGCGCAGGGGCAGGTCTGCCAGGCCGCCAACGACAATGGCGGCGGCCAGGTCGTCGTCTCCGGCGACAAGGCCGCGGTCGATCGCGCCGTCGAGATCGCCAAGGCCAAGGGCGCCAAGCGTGCGATGCTGCTGCCGGTGTCCGCCCCGTTCCATTGCAAGCTGATGCAGCCGGCTGCGGATGCCATGGCGGAGGCGCTCTCGAAGGTCACGATCAAGGCGCCGGCGGCACCGCTGGTCTCGAACGTGCTGGCGAGCGCCATCACCGATCCCGACGAGATCCGCCGCCGCCTGGTCGAGCAGGTCACCGGCACGGTGCGCTGGCGCGAGTCGGTGGCCTATATGGCCGGGCAGGGCGTCACCCGCTTCTTCGAGATCGGTGCCGGCAAGGTGCTGACCGGTCTCGTCAAGCGCATCGCGGACGGCGCGGTCGGCATTGCGGTCGGCGGCCCGAACGACATTGCCGCCGCCAAGGATGCATTGGCCGCTGCGAAGCAGGCTTAAGGGAGTCATCAATGTTCGATCTGACTGGCCGAAAGGCGCTCGTCACCGGCGCGACCGGCGGCATCGGCGGCGCGATCGCGCAGGCGTTGCACGCGCAGGGCGCCACCGTCGCCATATCAGGGACGCGCAAGGAGGTGCTGGACGAGCTGGCCGGCAAGCTCGGCGAGCGCGCCCATGTGCTGCCCTGCAATCTCTCCAAGGCCGATGAGGTCGAGGCGCTGGTGCCGGCTGCGGAAGCGGCGATGGGCCAGGTCGACATTCTCGTCGCCAATGCCGGCATCACGCGCGACAATCTCTTCGTGCAGCTTCGCGACGAGGACTGGGACGAGGTCATCAACGTCAATCTGACCGCGACCTTCCGCCTGGCGCGCGCCGCGACCAAGCTGATGATGCGCAAGCGCTTCGGCCGCATCGTCGCCATCACCTCGGTGGTCGGCGTCACCGGCAATCCCGGGCAGGGCAATTATACGGCGTCGAAGGCCGGCCTGATCGGCATGATCAAGACGTTGGGGGCCGAATACGCCAAGCGCGGCGTGACCGCGAACTGCATCGCGCCCGGCTTCATCAAGACGCCGATGACCGATGCGCTCAACGACAAGCAGCGCGAAACGATTCTGACCAAGGTTCCGGCCGCCCGCCTGGGAACGCCCGAGGACATCGCGGCGGCCGCCGTCTATCTGAGCTCGAACGAAGCAGCCTATGTCACCGGGCAGACCATCCACGTCAACGGCGGCATGGCCATGATCTGATGTCTCGTGCCGCAGCGCCCGTCAGGGCGGTGCGGCATGCGGCAAACGGCCGTTTCCGGAGCGAAATGAGGCTTGTAGTCAAGGCAATTGAAGTATGATAACCGGACCTTCAACGGATGGGCAAAGAACGCCATTGCAGGTTTTTGAAACCCTGTATATTGGCGATGCGGAGCCTTTGGCCGTCGTTCGCCGGGGCCTCCATCGGTTAGGATGGGCCAAATCAAGTTCGTAAGCGAAGGCAGTCAAACGACCACGACGGCTCGTATCGTCCCGGGGGGTCGGGTCTACAGGGAACAACACGAGGTTAAGCAATGAGTGACATTGGCGAGCGGGTTAAGAAGATCGTGGTCGAACACCTTGGTGTTGAACCCGAGAAGGTTGTCGACAACGCGAGCTTCATCGACGACCTCGGCGCCGACAGTCTGGATACCGTCGAGCTGGTGATGGCGTTCGAAGAGGAATTCGGTTGCGAGATTCCGGACGACGCTGCGGAAACGATTCTCACCGTCGGCGACGCCACGAAGTTTCTCGAGAAGAACGCGAAGAGCTAAGGCTCTTCATTTCGCGGGGACAAGCATTGAAACCGGACGGGCCGCTTCGCAGCGGCCAGCCGGTTTCTTGTTATTGGCCGTGAATCTTTCGATGCGGAGTTTTCGGATATGAGGCGGGTTGTCGTCACGGGTCTCGGCATGGTCTCGCCACTCGGCTGTGGCGTCGAGCCGACCTGGAAGCGCATCCTCAACGGCGAAAGCGGTGCGCGCAGGATCGAGAGCTTCGATGTCTCCGATCTGCAGACCAAGATCGCCTGCACGGTCGTGCGCGGCGACGGGTCGAACGACAGCTTCAATCCGGACAAATGGATGGAGCCGAAGGACCAGCGCAAGGTCGACGACTTCATCATCTTCGGCATGGCCGCGGCCGGTCAGGCGCTCGACGACGCCAACTGGCATCCCGAGACCGAAGAGGACAAGTGTGCGACCGGCACCATGATCGGCTCCGGCATCGGCGGCCTCAACGGCATTGCCGACACCGCGATCCTGCTGAAGGAGCGCGGACCGCGCCGGGTGTCGCCGTTCTTCATTCCGGGCCGCCTGATCAATCTCGCCTCCGGCTACGTCTCGATCGCGCACGGGCTCAAGGGACCGAACCATTCGGTGGTCACCGCCTGCTCGACCGGCGCGCATGCGGTCGGCGATGCCGCCCGCCTGATCGCGCTCGGCGATGCCGACGTGATGGTCGCGGGCGGCGCCGAGTCGCCGATCAGCCGCATCGGCATTGCCGGCTTCAACGCCGCGCGCGCGCTTTCGACCGGTTTCAATGAGACGCCCGAGAAGGCCTCGCGTCCCTACGACAAGGACCGTGACGGCTTCGTGATGGGCGAGGGCGCCGGCGTCCTCGTGCTGGAAGAGCTGGAGCACGCCAGGCGCCGCGGCGCGAAGATCTATGCCGAGGTGATCGGCTACGGTCTTTCCGGCGATGCCTATCACATCACGTCGCCGTCGCCCGATGGCGATGGCGGCTTCCGCAGCATGTCGGCCGCGCTCAAGCGCGCCGGGCTGACGCCGTCCGATCTCGACTATATCAACGCGCACGGGACCTCGACGCCGCTCGGCGACGAGATCGAGCTCGGCGCGGTCGAGCGTCTGCTCGGCAACGCCGCCTCCAAGGTCGCGATGTCCTCGACCAAGTCGTCGACCGGCCATCTGCTCGGTGCGGCCGGTGCCATCGAAGCGATCTTCGCGATTCTGGCGATTCGCGATAATGTCGTGCCGCCGACGATCAATCTCGACGCTCCGTCGGTCGAGACTGCAATCGATCTCGTGCCGCATAAGGCAAAGCAGCGTGAGGTCAACGTCGCGTTGTCGAACTCTTTTGGTTTTGGCGGTACCAATGCGTCGGTGATCGTCCGGCGCCTTGTTAGTTAGTTTGTGTTTGAGACGAATCCACCGTTTTGCCGTATTCGGCGATAGTCATGGACGTGGGCGCGTGCGTTTTTGGCAGGGCAAGCGATTGTCGGGCCGCGATTGAACCGGCAGGATTCAGGTTGTTTCGATGAGTGAAAGGCCGCCCATTTCACCCCGGAGTCCGCGGGCCGCGCTCGAGCCCGAGCAACTTCCGCCGCCGCCCAAGCGGTCGGACCGTGCGCGCAATCCGTTCGTCATCGTCGGCAACGCCATCATCACCCTTCTGCTGATCGCCATGCTCGGCGCCGGCGGCGTCTATTATTACGGCCGCCAGGTGCTCGAGGCGCCCGGACCGCTGAAGGAGGACAAGATCGTCAACATCCCGCAGCGTGCGGGCAAGCGCGACATCGCCGAGACGCTGAACCGGGAAGGCGTGACAGACGTCAATCCCTGGGTGTTCATCGCCAGCGTCGCCGCGTTGAAGGCGAGCTCGGACCTCAAGCCAGGTGAGTATTCGTTCCAGAAGAACGCCTCGCTGCGCGACGTCATCGGCACCATCGTCGAGGGCAAGGTGGTGCAGCACGCGGTCACGATACCGGAAGGGTTGACCTCCGAGCAGATCGTGGCGCGGCTGTCCGACAACGACATCTTCACCGGCAGCGTGCGCGAGCTGCCGCGCGAAGGCACGCTGCTTCCGGAGACCTACAAATTCCCGCGCGGCACGCCGCGCGAGCAGGTGGTCCAGCGCATGCAGCAGGCGCACAAGCGCGTGCTGACGGAGATCTGGGAACGCCGCAATCCCGACATTCCGGTCAAGACGCCGGAGCAGCTCGTCACGCTGGCGTCCATCATCGAGAAGGAAACCGGCAAGCCCGACGAGCGCAGCCGCGTCGCTGCGGTGTTCGTCAACCGGCTGAAGCAGCGGATCAAGCTGCAGTCCGATCCGACCATCATCTACGGCCTCGTCGGCGGCAAGGGCACGCTGGGCCGGCCGATCAAGCGCAGCGAGATCACACAGCCCTCGCCCTACAACACCTATGTGATCGAGGGCCTGCCGCCGGGCCCGATCGCCAACCCCGGCCGCGCCTCGCTGGAAGCCGCCGCCAATCCGGCCCGCACCCGCGACCTGTTCTTCGTCGCCGACGGCACCGGCGGGCATGCCTTCACCGAGACCTACGACGCGCACCAGAAGAACGTCGCCAAGCTGCGCGCGATGGAGAAGCAGATCCAGAACGACACGGTCGAGCCGGCCGAGGACGCGCAGCCGCCGGCGGCTGCCGGGTCCGGCGCTGCCGACGCGCCGACCGCGACCACGCCGGCGCGGCCCAATCAGCAGAAGAAGCCGCCGGCGGCACGCCCGGCTGGCCCAGCCAATCCCGCACCGGCCCGACAGGGCGCAGTGCAGGGCTCGCCGCCGGTGGTCCAGCGCTAAAGCCCGCGCGCAGACCAGCTGCCGGGCATTGCTGATTCCACTTTCCGGCAAAATAGTCTTAAGATTCGCGTGGCTTGATGGCCTCGCGAATCCCGTGTTCCTGGAGAATCTGAACTGATGGCGCTGTCGTCCATGACCGGCTTTGCGAGATGCCACGGCGCGAGCGGGCCGTATACGTTCGAATGGGAGTTGAAGTCGGTCAACGCCAAGGGCTTCGACTTGCGCGTGCGGCTGCCGCAGGGCTTTGACGAGCTCGAGGCCCATGCCAAGAAGCGCGCCGGCGAGCTGCTCTCGCGCGGCACCGTCTACGCCAATCTCAACGTCAAGCGCACCAACGCCGCCGCCACGGTGCGCGTCAACGAGGACGTGCTCAACGCCGTGCTGAAGGCCGCCGCGCTGATCTCGGGGAAGGTCGACGCGGTGGCGCCGAGCATCGATGGCCTGCTCGCCATCAAGGGCGTCGTCGAGGTCGCCGAGCCCGAGGGCGACGAGGAGGAGGACAAGGCCGCGCGCGCCGCGGCCGCCGAGGCCTTCGACAAGGCGCTCGACGAGCTCGTCGCGATGCGCAAGCGCGAGGGTACCTCGCTCGGCCAGATCCTGACCCAGCGCGTCGACGAGATCGAGCAGCTGGCGAGAAGAGCGGAAGCTGCGCCCGGCCGCAAGCCGGAGGCGATCAAGGCGAAGCTGGCTGAACAGATTGCAGCGCTGCTCGACACCTCCGACCGTTTCGATTCCGACCGCCTGATGCAGGAGGCGATCCTGATCGCGACCAAGGCCGACATCCGCGAGGAGCTCGACCGCATCGCCTCGCACATCGCGCAGGCGCGCGAGCTGATCGGCAAGGGCGGCCCGATCGGCCGCAAGCTCGACTTCCTGGCGCAGGAGTTTCACCGCGAGGTCAACACCTGCTGCTCGAAGTCGAACGACATCGAGCTGACCAATACGGGCCTCGCCATGAAGAACGTGGTCGAGCAGTTCCGCGAGCAGGTCCAGAATCTGGAGTGATCGATGACGACGGGCGGTCACGGAACTGACGGTGTCGAACGGCGCGGGTTGATGTTCGTGCTGTCCTCGCCATCAGGCGCGGGCAAGACGACGCTGTCGCGGATGTTGCTTGAGCGGGAGCCCGGCCTGAAGATGTCAGTGTCGGCGACTACCCGCCAGAAGCGCCCTGGAGAGGTCGAGGGGCGCGATTATTTTTTCGTCGACAAGGGCGAGTTCGAGAGGATGGTGGAGCAGGGTGAACTGCTCGAATGGGCCACCGTGTTCGATAATCTCTACGGGACGCCGCGCGCTCCGGTGGAGGCGGCACTGTCGGCCGGGCAGGACGTGCTTTTCGACATCGACTGGCAGGGCACGCAGCAACTGCACCAGAAAGCCAGCGTCGATGTCGTTCGCGTCTTCATCCTGCCGCCGTCGGCGGCCGATCTCGAGAAGCGCCTGCACTCGCGCGCGCAGGATTCCGACGAGGTGATCCGCAAGCGGATGAGCCGCGCCAGCCACGAGATGAGTCACTGGGCCGAGTACGACTACATCGTGATCAACCACGCGGTCGACGAGGCCTTCGCCGAGGTGCAGTCGATCCTGAAGGCCGAGCGCCTCAAGCGCGAGCGGCGGATCGGCCTCGTAGGCTTCGTTCGAAGTTTGCAAGGTCAGCTTCAAGGTTAGGCCGCGACAGGCGCGGCCCTTGCTTGGCCAGCTGTTCCAGCATCGTCGTGATGCCGTCGACGTCGACGGCATCGGCGTCACGACCTGCCGACGCGTCATCGTGAGCCTTGCCGATCTCGCCAGCGGCGAGCTTGGGCGCTGCGGCGACGGGCCGGAATATCTTCTCGACCGTCTCGTTCCCGACCTTGTTGCTTCTGGTCTCGACGGGTTCTGCGGCCGGAGCGGCGGCACGTTGTCTGCGCGCGTCGATCAGCTCGATCTCGCGGCCGATCGCGGCAAGCTTCGTCGCTTGTCTTGTCGGTTGCGGACGTGCCGCATCGAAGTCGATCGGGCGCGGCGGCTGGGCGGCGGCCGGCTGTGAATCGCGCCAGGGCGCGCGGCTTCCCTCCTGGTTCTGCGCCTGCCAATCGTCCCAACGCCCGTGACGGTCCGCCGACCGGAGCCGGACGCGCGCGCCGGCGAAGCGGTAGATGAGGCTGGCCAGGATTCCAGCGAGCGCGAGCGCGCCGCCGATCACGAGCAGCAGCATCTGCAGCGAGCCGGTCGGCTTCTCAGTCGTGCTGTTGTCTGCCGCAGCGAGCGCCACGGGCGAGGAGGATTTCGACGCCTTTGCGCCCGGCTGCGCGGCTGCCGCGACAGCGGTCGGTGCCGGCGACGACGCGGGGGGAGCGGATGCAGTGGAGACATCGGGCCAGGGTGCGGCGCCAGCGGGTTGCTGCGCGTTGCCGTCAGAGGCCTGGTCCGCGGATTGTTGCACCGGCGCGGCAGCGGCGGCTTGCATCGGAACGTTCGCCGTCTTGGCAGCAGCAGTTCCGCGCGGCGTCTGATATTCCGCGCGCGCGTCCTGCACCGGGTTCTGCTGCGGCGCCGGCGCGTCCGCGGTCGGTGGATCGCTCACGGCCGGGGCGGCCTGCGCGGTCCTCGCGCTCTCCTTCTCACCGGCGGCGCGCAGATACCAGCATTTCCGCTTCGTCGTGCGATCCAGGCGATAGTACCAGTGCTGGCCCTGCGGCGCGGCATCCTTCGGCGAAGCCAGGCAGTCGGGGGCCGCGTTGGCGGTGCTCGATGGTGCAGGCGCGTTCTGCGACACGGCGGCTAGTGGCGCGCCGGCAAGGATGCTGCCAACCAGCGCGGATACGAACTTTGCGGTGCGGTTGCCCATCCTGGTCTCCCGGTTACGCATGACGCAACTCTTAACCACCCCTTTGTCATCAAAGACTTGGGTGGCAATGAGCCGCAAATCCGGAGAGGATGTGGCTTGAATCGGGCCTGCGCGGCGTTCGTTCCGCCGCCGGATGAGGCTCTTCAACACCAGGATCAGAGTTCCACGCCGCGACCTCAGCCGGTTGACATGATAATTAGTTTCTACTAATCATTAGTCACAGCTTATTATAGCTCGAACAGGCACGGCATCGGGCGGCGAGTTTCTATGGCTAAAGACAGCGCACAACTGGCTGCTCTCGGCGATCCGACCCGCAGGCGGATATTCGAGCTTGTCGGTGCACGGCCACGCACCGTCGCTGAGATCACGCGACAGCTGACAGTGTCCCAGTCGGCCGTCTCACAACATCTCAAGGTGCTGCGCGAATCTCGCTTGGTTCGTGCGGAGCCGAAGGGCGCCAGCAACGTCTATCACGTCGATCCAGCGGGGCTCGGCCAGATGCGCGCGTGGCTCGACCGGTTCTGGAGCGACACGCTGGCAGCCTACAAATTAGCCGTCGAAAAACCATCGGAGGGATCCAAATGAACACACGTGTATCGGCTGCGCCCGTAAAACATTCCATCGTCGTCGAGGCGCCGATCGAGCGCGCGTTCAAGGTCTTCACCGAAGACTTCGGCAGCTTCAAGCCGCGCGAGCACACTCTACTCGCCGTTCCCATTGCGGAAACTGTATTCGAGCCTCGCGTGGGCGGAAGCATCTATGATCGGGGGATCGACGGCAGCGAATGCCGCTGGGCACGCGTGTTGGCGTTTGAACCACCCAACCGAGTCCTCTTGAGCTGGGACATCAGCCCGCGCTGGCAAATCGAAACAGATCTCGCCAAGACGAGTGAATGGGAGGTCCGGTTCATTGCGGAGACACCAAGCCGGACCCGCTTGGAGCTGGAGCACCGTCACCTCGATCGGCATGGCGAGGGCTGGGAAGGCGTCCGCAGCGGCGTTGACAGTGATCAGGGTTGGCCGCTCTATCTGCGGCAGTTTGCCGAGCTGATTGCCGGCAAGGGTTGACGCGCCTTTCCAACGCCGCGTCATGATGAGCTGGAGAGGCCCTATCGAGCCTTGCCCCCGATTGGGCCTGGAAACTTCTCACCTCCGCAGCCGTTATGTCGCGGCTGAGGAGACGTCATGCCGGTCAAGGATCAGATCAAGAATTTCGCCAAGAAGCTGGTGGAGGAGCAGCCCGATGCGGCGACCCTGCGGGCGCTGGTGCGGGCCCGCAAGCCGACCGCCATGCACTTTCGCGATGACGGCATCGTGCCGAACAATCCGCGCTTCCCGGCGCTGCTCTATCGCCGGGCGGTGAAGCTGAACGGCCGGCGCTTTCCGCCCGAGGTCGTCATCGACACGCTGTTCGACACGAACGGCTGGGGCCGGTCGTGGCGCGACACCGTGTACGACTTCGCCCACTATCATTCGCAGATCCATGAAGTGATGGGGGTGGCGCGCGGTGCGGCGCGGATCGAGTGCGGCGGGATCAAGGGCCGCATCCTGAATGTGAAAGCCGGCGACGTTCTGGTGCTGCCCGCGGGCACCGGCCACCGGCTGATCGAGTCCAGCCGGGACTTTCTGGTCGTCGGAGCCTACCCGCAGGACGGCACCTATGACGAGTGCACCGACACGCGCCAGCGTCCTGACGCGGTCAAGCGCATCGCCAAGGTCCGCAAGCCGAAGACGGATCCCGTGCTGGGGAGCGACGGGCCGCTGCTCGCCGCGTGGCGGAGCGCTCAGCTCAGATAGTCCGGCGTGAAATCCGCCAGTCTGCGCAACTCGTCGGGCTGCAGCAGCTCGATCTCGCTGCCTTCCCAGGCGATGAACCCGCGATGCCTCAGCTCCTGGATGGTGCGATTGACGTGGACGATCGACAGTCCGCAGGCGTCCGCGACGTGCCGTTGCGTCATCGGCATCTGGAAACCGTTCCCTTTGACGAGGCCGACGACCGCCAGCCTTGCGGCCAGCTCGCAGATGAGGTGCGCGACCTTGGGCAACGCCGCCTGCGCGCCGAGGCGGGCGATCCATTGCCGGGAGATCGCCGCGTCGACCAGCGTCTCGCGCCAGAAGGCGCGGGTCAGGTGGATCGAGCTGTCGAGCAGCTGGCGGAGCTGGCTGTGGGCGACGGTGCCGACGATGGTCGGGCCGAGCCCCACGAGGTCCGCGTCCGTCGGCGAGACCAGCAGCGTGTGCAGGCACGGCATGTCGCCGGGAACATGGAAGGCGAGGGTCTGGCTGCGATCGCCGACGATGCGCGACTGGTACAGGAAGCCGCTGACGACGAAGACGCAGCGGGTCGCGGCCTCGCCCTGGCGCAGCACGATCTCGCCATCCGAGACCTGGCGCAGCGTGGACGGCAAGCCCGCGATCTGTCGGCGCTCGTCCTCGGACAGGCCTTCGATCGCTTGCAGACGGGCGATGAACTTCGGATGCGGCATGGGCCTCGCGTGCCGCTTCAGCCGTCCCGCGGCCCCGGCGCCTCGGCCAAGCGACGCGACAGTTTCGCAAGTGTCCCGTCGGAAACCGGCGCGGATCGGAACTCGAGGATGGCGCGGGCGAGCTCCTGATCCGACATCGGCCGGACCGGCTCCTTCAGCCTTCCCTTCAGCAAGGCATCGTTGATGCTGTCCAGATGCTCGCCCGCCTCGGATGCGAACAGGCGGCGGATGCGCTCCAGCAGAGTGGTACTTTTCATGAGAAGGCCGGCTCGTCCGAAATCGGGGGGATTGGTGTGGCTGCGATCGGGGCGTCGCAAGCCGGTTAGCAACCTGTGCTTCCGATCTGCGTTCTAGTCCGCTGAACGCAAGCCGGACGTATCATTTGATAGAACCGGCGCGATTATTGGCGGCCCCATGGAAAAAGCTCACGACGTGCTGATACGGAACCTCGGCGAGCACACCGCGCTCGCAGATGAGGATATGGCCGAGATTCGCGCGCTGACCTTGTTGCTGCGCGATTTCGCGCCCAACGAGGATTTCATCCGCCAAGGCGACGAACCCGAGCATTCCGCTTTGGTCGTCTCCGGCATGGTCGCCCGCTACCACCTGCTCGGCAGCGGGCGGCGGCAATATCTGGCGTTCCATCTCACCGGCGATCTCCCGGACGCGCAGGGGCTGTTCATCGACCAGATGGATCACGGGCTCAGTGCGCTCGGGCCGGCGTCGGTCGCGTTCATCCCGCACCGCGAATTGTTCATCGCGTTCCGGCGGCGGCCGACCTTCAGCCTCGCCGTCTGGCGCGAGACTCTGCGCGATGCCGCGATCTTTCGCGAGGCCATCACCAACAACAGCGCCCGGCCGATGCAGGCGCGCATGGCGCACCTGTTTTGCGAGCTGTTCTACCGCGCCCGCGCAGCGCAGCTGGTGCGCGGCAATCGTTGCCGCGTGCCGATCAGCCTCGCGCAACTCGGCGAGACGCTCGGCATGGCGATCGCGACGGTGAACCGGACCCTCGGCGATCTCAGGCGCAGCGGAGCGATGGATCTTCGTGACGGCGAACTGGTCGTGCTGAAATGGCGCGAGCTGCAGCGGCTCGGCGATTTCAGTCCGGCCTATCTGCATCTGAAGCGGCAGTCGCCGCCGCTTGGGTGAGTCGGAGGCGTCAACCCTCCGCGGTTGCCGCTCCACCACGCACCTCGTCAAAATGCTTCTTCACCCAATCGTTGCAGCAGCAGGCCCTTGCTTCGAGCGCTGCTGCATCGAGGATCAGGATGGCGCCGCGGCGGGTCGCGAGGATGCGCCGCGCCTTGAACATCTGGATGACGCGGCTGGCATAGCTGCGGGAGACGCCCAGCATGCCGGCGAGCTGCTCGTGCGTGAGGGGAAGCTCGGCTCCGCCGATATGTTCATGCGCGGAGATGATCCACTTGGCGGCACGCTGCTCGATCGAATGCGCGGCGTTGCAGGCCGCGGTCTGCAGCAGCTGCGCGAACTGGCAGTCGGCATAGCGCGCGAAGGCCTCCTGGAGTGTCGCCGACCTCTGCTGCGCCTGCTCGAGCGCGCGCAGCGGCAGCCGCACCAGGGTGCCGCCGAGCTTCACGATCATGCGCGAATAGGCGAGCGAAGGGCTGCGGCCGGCGGCGATGCCCACCGCGCCCTCGCGCCCGACCAGCAGGCTTTCCACCTCGCGATCGTCCTCGACCGGTACGGCGAACGACACCAGCGCGGGCCCGCATGGAAAATGGACCGCGGCGACATCGTCGCCGGCGTGATGCAGGACGTGGCTCGCCTCGAGTTCGACCGGCTGGAGGTGAGGCGCGAGCAGCTCGAAATCCGGATCATTGAGCTGCCGGAGCAGATCGTTCTGGGGCCGACCGGTCACATCGTGTTCTCTTGGGCGGGCCGGGAATCGGCGCCAGCGGCAAACCTACGTTTCCGCGGCGGAACCGACGGTTCCAAAGTGCACACAACGGGCGGTCGGACGTTGAAAACTACAGCACGACGTCGTGTGCTTCAGCTGGCTGGACGGCAGCGAGGATCGTCAGCCGCAGCGGACTTCGCGATCCCCCGCCAGTCGGCCTTGTGCCGCAGCCGCGCGGTAAGCGTCGATCGCCTTGTTGGCGAGCATCAATTGCCGGCGCTCACCGGTTCGAAGCTGGGCCTCGATGGCGTCGAGCAGGAAGTTCGCGCTCGCGTCCGGCGGCCCGAGCTCGCCGCTCTTCTCCAGGCAGCTCCAGGCGATGAAGAACGCGCTTTCGACGGTGCAACGGATCGACATGCGCAGCCAACGCGGCGCGGCCGCAGGCGTTCCGTGCGACGGGCGAGACTTGCGTCGGACCCGCCGCGCTGTTGTCAGTTCTTCAGCACGATGCGGCCGACGACCTTGCCGGCGCGCAATTCGTCGATCCATTTCTGCACGTCGCCCATCGGCTCCTCGCGCATCGGCGTCGGCTTGATCTTGCCGGCGCGGGCGAGCGCCATCAGCTCGTGGGCTTCGGCGAGCGTGCCGACCATGAAACCTTCGATGGTCATGCGCTTGTACACCCATTGCACCATCGGCAGCGTGAACTGGCCGCCCATCAGGCCGGACACCACGATCTTGCCGCCACGCGCGGCAACCGCGACGGCAAAGGCCATCGACTTCTCGTTGCCGGCGAAATCGACGATCTCGTCGAAGCCGCCCTCGGTCTCCTTCAGGATGCGCTTGATGACGTCGGGCTCGGCCGGATCGTAGGCCACCGCGGCACCGTTCTTGAGTGCGGTCTCGCGCGCGGCCGGCGAGAGTTCGGCGACCGTGATCGGCTGCTTGAACATCGCCTGCGCGAACGACAGGCCCATCATGCCGACGCCGCCGAGGCCGATCAGCAGCAAATTGCGTTGGCGTGGCCGGTCGACCAGGCGCTTGAGCGCGCCATAGGCGGTGACGCCGGAGCACATCAAGGTCGCGGCCTGGTTGACGGGCAGGGGATCGTAGTCGAGCAGGTACTTTGCGTCGGGGACCAGAACGTGGGTGGCGAAGCCGCCGTCGATGGAGACGCCGAGGAAGCGCTGCTTGACGCAGAGGTTCTCGTCGCCATTGGCGCAATCGCGGCACTGACCGCAGCCGATCCACGGAAACACCGCCTTCTTGGCGCCGACGAGGCTGGAGGGAACATCGGGGCCGACCTCGTCCACGACGCCGGCGATCTCGTGGCCGAGCGTGAAGGGCAGCGTCATGCCGCGCGTGGTGTCGAGCTTCCTGCCGCCGCCGAGATCGGCATAGCCGTCCTGGATGTGGAGATCGGAGTGGCAGAGGCCGCAGCGCTCGATGCGGACCAGAACCTCGGCGCCTTTCGGCTTCGGCGTGTCGACGATGGTCTCGCACAAGGGCGCATCGAACTTGACCAGGGACTGCCGACGCATCAACGCCATTTTCTTTCCTCCGGAATTCTTGGTTACTCGGCTTCGCTGCGTATATCCGCCAATTCACGGGCCATGGCAACAAAGCCGGAGATGGGAATGGTCTCGGCGCGCCGCGTCGCATCGACGCCGGCGGCTTGTGCTAGCCGCGCCGGATCGACACCGAGCGATTTGAGGCTTTGCCGCAGCATCTTCCGGCGCTGGCCGAACGCGGCGGCGGCGACCTGCTCGAGCAGCCTGCGATCACACGGCAGCGGCTCCGGCCGCGGCTTGAGGCGCACGACGGAGGACGTGACCTTCGGCGGCGGCACGAAGGCCGACGGCGCAATGTCGAACAGGATCTTGGTCTCGCAGCGCCAATTGGCGAGCACGCCGAGCCGGCCATAGGCCTCCTCGTCCTCGCGCGCGACGATGCGCTCGCCGACCTCGCGCTGGAACATCAGCACCATCATCTCGTACCAGGGCGGCCAGGGCTCGGTAATGAGCCAGTTGATCAGAAGCTGTGTCGCGATGTTGTAGGGCAGGTTGGCGACGATTTTTGCTCTTTCACCATTGAGCAGCGGGCGCGGATCGAAGGTCATGGCATCGCCATGCACGATCTCGAGCCTGTCAGGATAGCGCGCGGCAATATCCTGCAAGGCCGGGATCGCGCGCTCGTCGTGCTCGATGGCGATGACGCGTCTCGCGCCGAGCGCGAGCAGCGCGCGCGTCAGGCCGCCGGGACCAGGGCCGATCTCGACGATCGTGGAATCTTCCAGCGGTGCCGCCGCGCGCGCGATGCGGGCGGTGAGATTGAGGTCGAGCAGAAAATTCTGGCCGAGCGATTTGCGCGCCGACAGTGCGTGCTGGCGAATGACCTCGCGCAGCGGCGGGAGGTCGTCGATCGCGCTCATCAGCTTTGCGACGCCGCCATGCGGCTCGCAAGCTTGAGCGCGGCGATCAGGCTCGCCGGATTGGCCTTGCCGGTGCCGGCGATGTCGAAGGCGGTGCCGTGATCGGGCGAGGTGCGGATGAAGGGTAGTCCGAGCGTGACGTTGACGGCGTCGTCGAAGGCGACGGTCTTGATCGGGATCAGCGCCTGGTCGTGATACATGCAGACCGCGCAATCATAGGTTCGTCGCGCCGCCTCGTGGAACATGGTGTCGGCGGGCAGCGGACCCCTGGCCTCGATGCCGTCGTTGCGCAGCACTTTCAGCGCCGGGGCGATGACGGTCTGCTCCTCGTGGCCGAGCGACCCGTCCTCGCCGGCATGGGGATTGAGGCCGGAGATCGCGATGCGCGGCGTTGCGATGCCGAAGCGGGATTTCACCTCGGCGGCGACGATGCGGACGGTCGAGACGATCAGCTCGCTGGTGAGCTCTCCCAGCGCATCGCGCAGCGAGACGTGGATGGTCACCGGCACGACGGCGAGCTGCGGCGACCACAGCATCATCACCGGCTGCGGCACGCGGCCGCTCTCCGCGGCGAGCTCGGCGAGGAATTCGGTGTGGCCGGGATGACGGAAGCCGGCGCGGTAGAGCACGCTCTTGGCGATCGGGTTGGTGACGACGGCGCCGGCACGGCCTGCGCGCACGTCGATGACCGCCTGCCGGATCGAAGCGAGTGCGGCCGGCGCGCTGGATGAATCGGGCTTGCCGGGCTCGGCTGTGGCGCGCTCGCCGGTCGCGACCACGGGCAGGGCATCCTTGAAGGCGGACGTCGCCTCTCCGGGGCTCACCGCGGCAATCCTGATGTCGGTGCCGAGCGCCTTGGCGCGGCGCGCGATCAGCGCCTCGTCGCCGAGCAGATAGAAGGCGGGCAGGTTGAGCTCGGCCCGGCTGCGCCAGGCTGCGATCGTGATGTCGGGACCGATGCCGGCGGGCTCTCCCAGGGTGAGGGCAAGGGGCTTGGCTGCGGACCTGGTGGAGGGCTCTGGGTGGGGCTTGGCCATCAGCGGTTGCGATATTCGATCATCGCCGCCTTGCGGAGCTCGTCGAGATAGGCCTTCTGCGTCTTCTCGTACTTCTCCTGATACATCTTCTCGCGGACCTCACGCTTCTTCGGCGTGTCGATCATGGTCGGCTTGCGCGAGCACAGCACCACCATCTCGATGCCGTTCTTGGTCATCTCGGGCGCGGTCAGATGGCCGATCGCGGTGTCGTCGAGCACCTTGCGCAGCGGCTCGGGCAGCTCGGCGGTGGTCTTGGTGACGGCGTCGCGGATGGTGGCGTTCGGGGTCGAGCGGAACAGCGAATTGGCCTCCTCGCAGCTCCCGACGCGGGCGCGATAGGACTCGGCTTCTTTCTTCCGGGTTTCCAGGAACGCCGCCGACGAGCCGCGCGGCACGATCAGCACGATCGGCTGCATCTTGTACTCGATGCCCTCGACCTGCAGCTTATCGCCGGTCTGCGCCTGCACGGCCTGCGCGACGTCGCGCTCGCCGACCAGCAGCTTCTCCTTGAAGCGGCCGCGCACGAGGCTGCCCCAGACCATCTCGGCCCTCATGCGGCTCTTCAGCGTCTCCGAGCGGACACCCTTGGTTTCGAGCGTCTTGGTGAGCTGGTCCGGTGTGATGCGCATGCGCTGCGCCATGCCGTCATAGGACTGGTTGATGTCGGACACGCCGGGATCTACGCCGTACTTCTTGCCTTCCTTGATCTTCACCTTGTCGTCTATCAGCTCGTTGATGACCTCCTGCCGGCTCGGGGTCTTCTGCGTCGTCAGCTGGTCGAGCTTGGTGCGCTGCTCGATGTCGAAATCGGTGATGGGATCGCCGTTGACCATCACGACGATGTTTTGCGCGCGCGACGGTGAGGGCAGGGCGGCCAACATCAGTCCGGCACCGATGGCGAGAAGGAGGCGGAAGATAGGCAATGGCGTCGTCATGATGTCGCTCGCATGTCGACCGCGTTGAGATAGGGCAAACGCGGCCGACACTTTAAACTGTTCACTGGAGGCCGGCGGAACTGCTGCTCGTCGACGAGTTCGCCAGCGTGCGCAGGCCGATTTGGAACATGAACGCGTGGCTCAGCGTGGGCGGTGCGGTGCCCGCGGAATAGCTATACGAAGTTACGTAATTCGCCGCCAGCACGAAGCAATCGTCGACATAGCCGGCACCGAGCACATATTGGTTGATCTTGTTGGCCTCGAGGTCCCAGCGCGCCGAGCCCGACACCACCCAGTTGGTCGCGACCTTCAGCGAGCCCGTCGTCAGGATGCCCTCGCGGCGGGTCAGATAGCCCAATTCCGGCTGGGCTGCGTAATTGCCGTACAGCACGCTGACCGACCAGCGATTGAAGTTGGCGCGGCCTTCCGCCTCGAAGCGCTGCACGTTCCAGGTCTGCTCGTCCATGCGGGAGCGGACGCTGAACGTGTAGGTGCTGTTCGGCGAGTAGCTGGCGCTGGTGACGTAATCGGACCGCGGCTTGTCGAGGCCGGAGTTCAGGCCGGTGTTGATGGCATCCTGGACCGCGAAGGAGTTCAGGCCGAACAGGTGGTAGGACTGGCCGAACAGCACCTTGACGGCGCCGCCCCTGTCGAACTGCGTGGTGGACTGCACGCCGACATTGGCGCGCCCGCCGCCCTCGACACGGTCGTAGCCGGAGAACTTGTCGACGTTGAACAGGTTCGCGGCGTCGAACACCAGGCTCTGGGCGTCCTCGTTCGGTAGCCTGCCGGCATAGGTCTCGTTCGGGCGGATGATGATCTGCGCGATCGGCTCGAGCGTGGTCGAGCCCCAGGGCTGAACGTTGATGAACGGATAGCGGTACTCGAGGCCCACGGTCGGCATCAGGCGGAACGCCTCGGTGTCGCCGACGGGCAGGTAGTTCGACACGCCGGGCTGGTTGGAGACCGAGGATTTGATCGCGTCGGCGCGCAGGCTCGCGAACGGCGTCCAGATCTGGCCGAACGGGTCGGTGAAGGACTTGCGCCACTGCGCTTCCGCCGAGAGGCGGGTGTAGGTGCCGGGGAAGCCGCGCAACAGGCACTGCGCGGGCATCCGCGCCAGCGGATCGGCCGATGCCGTGGTGCACAGGCCGTTGGTGTTGGCGAGCGTCGTGATCGGGTCGAACACCGCATCGTCGCGCGACAGGTTCACGAAATTGGTCTTGTAGCTGAACTCGCCGCCGAAGACGGGATAGTTGAGCACGTTGGAGTAGTCGATCACCGGGTAGACGATCGGCACCTGGCTCTGGTTGCCCGAATAGCTCAGCCAGTACATCGTGCGCGCATCGAAGAAGCTGCGGTTGCCGACGCCGGTCAGATAGAGCTGCGACAGCGCTTCCGTCGGCAGCAACAGGAACGAGCCGAGCGGATCGCGGTATTGATAGAGCCGATAGTCCGAGAAGAAATAATAGTCGGACATCAGGACGCCGTCCCAGCCCCAGACCCATTTGTCGTTCAGCGCGAACTGACCCTTGGTGTCGATGGCGCCGCGGAACTCGCGGTCGCCGGGCTGCCCGGCGAATGCTCCGGGATCGAGCTGGTAGATGCCGTAGGCGCGGATCTGGTAGGCGCCGTCGATCAGGCGCTGGCGGAATTCGCCCTGCAGCAGCGCGCCTTGCCGCGACAAGAAGCGCGGGGTGATGGTTGCGTCCATGTCGGGCGCGATCGCCCAGTAATAGGGAACCTCGACGCCATAGCCCGTGTTCGTCGTGCCGGAAATATAACCCGGCATCAGGAAGCCGGATTTACGCTTCACGGTGGGGTCGGGGGTCGAGAAATAGGGCATGTAGGCGAGCGGCACGCCGAAGAATTCGAGCTGCGCCGTCTCGAAATACAGCATCTTCTCCTGCTGATCGTGGATGATGCGGGCACCCTTGACCTGCCACAGCGGCGGCTTCTTCGGATCCTCCTTACACGGCGCGCAGGCCGTGTAGACGCCGTTCTCGAACACCGTGTAATTGCCGCTGGAGCGGTCGGCGCGGCTCGCGGCCATACGGGTTTGATCGGCCGTGTCCACGCGCAGCGAATCGACGAAACCGTCGCGGTAATCGTCGGAGAGATCCATGATCTCGGCATAGGTGATCTTGCCGTCGGCATCCGTCATGCGGATGTTGCCTTCGGCATGCAGCCGCTTGGTCTTCTGGTCGTAGATGACCCGGTCGGCCTCGACGCTCGTGCCGTTGTAGAACAGCTGCACGTTACCGACGGCGGAGACGCGCGAATTGTTGTAGTCGTAGTCGACCTCGGTGGCCTGAACCAGCATCTGGTTGTCGTTGGGGGCCCTCGGCGGCTTCGGACGCGGCGGCAGCGGATTGTAGGTGAAGCTCTGGGCCTTAGCCGGCGCCACGGCAGCGTCGATCAAGCCGCCCAGCGAGGCAGCCGCGACGACGGCAAGCAGGAGCCTGCGGACGGACAAGCCGCACCCGTTCGCGCGCACCAATGTGCGCCGCGTCAAACGAGACACGAGCCCTCGGCGGACGGCAGTCACTATCCGTCCTCCTGATAGAGCAAGGCCAAAAAGCCGGTGAGGCCGCCCACCACAACGGGCAACCACGCCGCAGCGATCGGATGCATCAACTCAGCCTTGCTCAAGTCCTCAGTTACTTTCGACAGAACGTAGAGCAGAAAGCCTGCGCCCACGCCACTCAAAACCATCTTCTGCACGCCGCCCATCCGGAAGAAGCGCAACGACACGGAGGCCGCGAGCATCACCATGGCTGCGAGCAAAAACGGCTGTGCCAGAAGCTTCTGATACTGGAGTCGGTATCCGGCTGTCGCGAAGCCCGAGCTCTCGGAGGAGCGGATGTAGCTCGGTAGTTGCCAAAAGGACACAGTCTCGGGGGTGGAAAAGCTGTTGCGGACCTGCGCCTCGGTCAGCGTAGTCGGTATCTCAAGAACGGGCTGGTCGATCGGCGGTCCGTCCAGCGAGAAGCGGCGGACGCTCTTGAACAGCCAGCGGCCCGACTCCAGCGTCGCCTCGCGCGCCTCGACCCGCTCCTTGAAGTGCTGGTCCTGGTCGAACCGGAACAGCGTCAGCCCGGTGAGCCGGATGCCCTGCTGCTCGCTGCGCGCCGCATTGATGATGGTCTGGCCGTCGTTGGTGAGCTGGTTGAGCCAGAAGCCGGAGGCGTCCTGAATGCCGCCGCCGGGCGCCGAGCCGAACAGCTCGGCCTCCATGCGCTTGGACCGCTCGCGCAAATTGGCCGACATCGGATTGTAGGCGACGGTGGCGATCACCCCGATCAGCAGCGCACTGCCGAGCGCCGGCGAGATGAACTGCCAGGCGGAAATGCCCGCCGCGCGCGCCACCACGAGCTCGAGCCGGCGGGAGAGGGCGAGATAGCAGGTCATGGCGCCGATCAGCATGCAGAACGGCGTCAGCTTCTCTAGCAGTTGTGGCACCCGGAACAGCGAGGTCTCGGCCACCATGATCGCGGAGGCGGAGGCGAGCCCTGAGGTCTTGCGTACCATCTCGATGTAATCGACCAGCACCAGCAGCAGGAAAATGCCGCCGAAGACGCCGAGCGCGGCGACCACGAAGCGGCCGGCGAAATAGCGCCCGAGTGTGTTGGTGAGCATGCTCATGCGGTGGCCGGACGTCCGAACAGCCGCGCGATCCGTGCGTTCGACCTGTTGATAGCCTCCATCAGGCCGGGAGGCGCTTCGACCACGACGCCGCCGATGATCATCCACAGCCCAGCGCCGATCGCGCCGAAGACCATCGCATATTGGACCAGCACCGGGCTCGGCGACTTCACCGCCATCACCGAGCAGGCAAAGCCGGCCATGCGCAGGCCGAACACCGCGACGATCGACGAGGCGATCGAGAAGTTGCGGCTCTGGCGGGTGGTGCGCGGCGCTCCGAGGAAGGCAAAGGTCAGCACCGCAAAGGCGAAGGGATAGACCGGCGCGAGCAGGCTGTCGTGCAGGGCCGCGCGGAACTGCCCGGGAATCTCCTTGTAGACGGGATCGGTCTCGGATGGCCAGAGCAGCTCCCAGAGATAGCGCTCGCGGATGCCGAGGGTGACGTCGCGGCCCTTCGAGAATTTCGACATGTCGAAGCCGTAGCGGCCGAAGGCCACCAGCGCCGGATCGCGCTTGCCCGCCTCGAAGCGCTGGAGATTGCCGGTCTCCAGCACCAGGAACGAGCCGGTCTCGTTCTTCACGACCTCGCCGCGCTCGGCGACGATCGAGACGCGCTCGTTCCGATCGCGCCGGTCGTCGATGAAGATGCCGGCAAGGATGCCGCCCGGCTGGCGTTCGCGAATCCGGATCGTGAGGTTCTCGTCGAGCCGGGCGAAGCGGCCGGGCTGCAGGATGTTGGTGAGCACGTCGGCGGTGATCTCGGCATCCCACTGCTTGATCCGCCGCATGCCGTCCGGGGCGAGATAGGCCGCGATGAAGGCGACCAGCAGGGCCACCACGCAGGTGGCGTAGAAGAACGGATAGAACAGCCGGAACGGCGAGAAGCCGGCGGCATTCATCACGATGATCTCGGAATCGGTCGCGAGCTTGTTCAGCGTGTGCGAGATCGCGATCATCAGCGCGATCGGCGAGATGATCAGGACCAGGGCCGGGATCACGAGGCTGGTGATGCCGAGGAAGGTGAGAATGGTCTGACCCTGGCTCGTCATCAGGTCGATGCCGCGCAACGCCTGCGTAATCCAGATCACGCCGGTGAGGCTGACCAGGACCAGCGCAAACGACGCCAGCGTCGTGCGGAAGATATACCTATCGATCGACCCCATGCGCTACCGCACGAACCCACCCAAGTCCCCAATGTCGACCAGAATTCCGGCGGTCCAACCAATCCCCGTCAGGGGATCCCCAAGGTCGGCCGACAGCTCTTCCGGCGGTTCATTCTCTCACTACCATCCCTTTGATCCGTCAACAAAATGGCTGCCCCGTGGCACCCTCATTATATGGTTAATATTTCGGGCGTTGTGGCCCCGCGGCCACGGCGGCGCTTGGCATCGGGCTGGCCGCTGGCCCATAGTGGGGGAAGCCTCAGTGAATCGCCGTTCAGCTCCGGCTTGTGCTCGGACCCCCGAACGACGAAAAACCCCATGTTTTGGAGGAGTTATCCATGTCCGATGCCATCAAGGTCGGCTTTGTCCCGTTGTCTGCCGCCCCCCGTGGCATCCTGGTCGTGTTTTGCGACGACGGCCTGAAGCTCGGCCCGGCGACGGCCAAGGCGCTGGGTGGCGCTGCCGACATCGTGAAGCGCGCGGCGGCCGCGGCCGCCTTCAAGGGCAAAAGCGGGGCCGCGTTGGACATTCTGGCACCGGAGGGGGTGAAGGCGACCCGGCTGATCGTGATCGGCGCCGGCAAGGCGACCGGCCTCAAGGCGAATGATTTCCTCAAGTTCGGCGGGGTGGCCGCCAGCAAGCTGCCCGTCGGCACCAGCGCCATGACCGTCCTCGCGGAACTGCCGGGTGGCGCCATGACGAGCGAGCAGGCGGTTGCGATCGCCTCGGGCCTGCGCTTACGCGCCTACAAGTTCGATCGCTACAAGACCAGGAAGAAGGACGGCGAGGAGGGCGGCGCGCGCGCCGACGTTTCGCTTGCGGTCGGCGATGCCGGTGCGGCGAAAAAGGCGTTCGCTGCGGCCGGCCACGTCGTCGACGGCGTGATCATCGCTCGCGACCTCGTCAACGAGCCGCCGAACGTGCTTTTCCCGGAGGAATTCGCCCGCAGAGCCGGTCAGCTGCGCAAGCTCGGGGTCAAGGTCGAGGTGCTCGACGTCAAGGCGATGCAGAAGCTCGGCATGGGCGCGCTGCTCGGCGTCGGCCAGGGCTCGGCGCGGCCGAGCCGCACCGTGGTCATGCGCTGGGACGGAGCCAAGAAGGGCGAGGCCCCGGTCGCCTTCGTCGGCAAGGGCGTCTGCTTCGACACCGGCGGCATCTCGATCAAGCCGGCCGGCAGCATGGAGGACATGAAGGGCGACATGGGCGGGGCGGCCTGCGTCGTCGGCCTGATGCATGCGCTCGCGGCGCGCAAGGCGAAGGTCAACGCGGTCGGCGCCATCGGCCTGGTCGAGAACATGCCCGACGGCAACGCGCAGCGGCCGGGCGACATCGTCACCTCGATGTCCGGCCAGACCATCGAGATCATCAACACCGATGCGGAGGGCCGCCTCGTGCTCGCCGACGTGCTCTGGTACGTCGCCAAGAAGGTGAAGCCTAAATTCATGGTGGATCTGGCGACGCTCACCGGCGCGATCATGGTGGCGCTCGGCACCGAGCATGCCGGCATGTTCTCCAACAACGACGAACTGGCCGACCGGCTGCTCACGGCCGGCATCGAGAGCGGGGAGAAGGTCTGGCGCATGCCGCTCGGCCCCGAATACGACAAGCTGATCGATTCCCAGTTTGCCGACATGAAGAACACCGGCGGCCGCCATGGCGGCTCGATAACCGCCGCGCAATTTCTGCAGCGCTTCGTCGACGGTGTGCCCTGGGCCCATCTCGACATCGCCGGCACCGCGATGGGCGCTCCGAAGACCGACATCAACCAGAGCTGGGGAAGCGGCTACGGCGTCCGCCTGCTCGACCGCCTGGTCGCCGACCATTACGAGCGCAAATGATCCGACATGACTGAAGTGCTGTTCTACCATCTGCAAAACATGACGGTGGAGAATGTGTTGCCGCCGTTGCTCGAGAAGTCGCTCGAGCGCGGCTGGCGCGTCGTGGTGCAGTCGACCTCGGAGGAGCGCGCCGACGCGCTCGACTCGCATTTGTGGACCTATCGCGACGATGCATTCCTGCCGCACGCGACATGGCGGGTGAACGATGTTGCCGACCAGCCGATCGTGCTGGCGATCGAGGGCGGCAATCCCAATGGGGCCAATGTCCGCTTCCTGGTCGACAACGCCGCGCTGCCGGAGGACGCACAGGGCTACGAGCGCATGGTCCTGCTGTTCAACGGCGACGATCCCGACGCGCTTGCGCTCGCTCGCACGGCCTGGACGGATTGCAAGGCGCGGGGATTTGATGTCACCTATTGGCAGGCCGACGACCGGGGCCGGTGGCAGAAACGCAATTAGCCGCAATTAATGATAATTTGCACTTTTCGGGCGATGCTGGCTTCGGCCACCTTCGTGCCGCAAAGGGATGTTGGGACAAACGCTTAGGGCTGGTCCTTCACGCGGGGAATTAGTTTATCGTGCGACATCAAAAGCTTCCCGGCTCGCTCATGATTGCGCTCGTTGCCGTAGCACCGCTGGTCGCGGGCTGCTCGGGCGGCACCGACCTGCTGTCGAAGGACGCCGAATGGTTCCAGAAGCCCGGCCGTCTCTTCATCAAGAACATCTCGATCGAATCGCCGCCGCTGACCCCGGACAAGCCGGTCGGAGCTGAGGATCTCGTCAGCGCCGACGGCGCCTGTCCCGGCATGGCGCCGCCGCCCGGACCCGCCGATGCCAATGCCTCGACGACCGCGCCGATGGGCGGCACGGTCGCGCTCGGCCACACCGAATGCGACGTGGTGCGCGGCATCGGCGCGCCCTCGAGCATCAATCTCTCCAACGATGCCGCCGGCCGCCGCGTCGCCGTGGTCACGTGGACGACTGGTCCGCGCGCGGGCGTCTACACGTTCACCGCTGGACGTCTGTCCTCGATCGAAGGCAATCCGGACCCGCAGCCGATGCCGAGGGCGGCCAAGCCGAAGAAGAAGCACGCGTAGTCGGGGATCGCCTGCGCCGCAGTGAAACGGAAGAGTCTCCGATCCAGGAGGTGAGCGGGGCGGACCCGATGCAAAGCCGGCTTGGCGGCGCGCTCAGAGGATCGGCTTGGTGTTGAAGCGATCGGGCTGGCGAGCGCGGAAACGGCCCTTCATCTTGAAGCCGTCGCGCATGTTGAGGCCGAGAAGGGCGATGTTCATCGCGCCGGCAAACAATTCGAGAGTCTGCACCGCGTAGAACGTGGTGTCGAACTCCGCGGCCTTCGCCTTGGAGGCAAGAAACAACGCGGCGGGAATCAGAACCAGGATGCCGTTGCCGGCGATGAACGGCATGCGCTTGATCTTCGCACCGATCAGGCCGGCGCGCCGCTGCTGTGCCAAGACGAATCCCGAACCTCCCGTCGCCGCGAGCATCGGAATGAGCAACAGGAAGCCCCACGGTATGGCGGTCTTCACCATGGCGATGGTCTGGTGTGACGCAAATAGCTCGGTGAGAGCCGTGGAAAGCCAGAAGGTCGCAATGGTCGTCAGTGCGACCGCTCCCGCGATTGGGTGGATGATCCTGGTCATCGGGTCTGCCGTTCTCGAAGCGGGCTACGCGACGCAAATGCCGGGCACCGCGACCTTCTCGAACAGGTGCGGGGAGGCGACGGCGGATGCGGGGTAGGCCGAGATCTTCGACCTGAACTCGGGGTGCGTGAACGCAGCCCGGAAGTCGGCGGTCGTCTGCCAAACCGCATAGTTCAGATACGTGGGGCTTTCGCCAATTGCTCGGTGAAGCTGGGTGGAGATGAAGCCCGGCTGCCGCTTCATGAAGGCGGCATCGTCTTGCCAGATTTGGAGAAAGCTTTGTTCATCGGCCTTGTCGAGCGTGAACAGATTCACCAGCACCACGGGGCCGGTGTCGATGCCGAGCTGGCGCTCGATGGGACAGTCAGGATCCAGTGGGCGTAGGCGCGCCATGACGAACTCCGTCGAGATGGTTTTATGATGTCAATGTGGTACTATGGATAATCTAGTAATTTGACATCATGATGTCAATAACTGTCTATGGTGACGGATGCGAAAATTCCAACGAACGCCGGCCGGCGATGCCCTGACCGACCTCATGCTTGACTTGTTCCGGCTGAACAGCCTGCTTTTGACCGCTGGCGACCGCTTGGTGGCCCGGCTCGGGCTCACCAGCGCCCGCTGGCAGATTCTCGGCGCCATCGTGCAGGCGGAGCGGCCCCAGCCGGTGGCCTGGCTCGCCCGCGATCTGGGCGGCAATCGTCAAAACGTGCAGCGGATCGTCAACGACCTCCATGCGGAAGGCCTCGTTGCTTTCGAGGCCAATCCGCACCACCGCCGAGCGCAGCTCGTCGTCCTGACCGACAAGGGGCGCCGTGCTTTCGATGCCGCCATGGCCCTGCAGATGCCGTGGGTCAACAGCCTTTCCGAAGGGCTGTCGGTCAAGGATCTGCAAACGGTTCATCGCGTCGTCGCGGCACTACGGGCGAAGCTCGAGAGCGAAGCCGAGGCGCAGACGTAGCGCTGGGCAAGCGCCAAGGTCACGCGCGGTCACACCGAAATGCGATGTGATCGGCATCGGTGTGCCCTCGACCGCTGCAATGTTCCTGCTGACGTCGCTATGGCCGCGCGCGCCTGAATGCGCTTTGATGGCGCAAACAACAATCCGGAGGAAACTATGCGGTACATTGCCCTCGTATCGGCGCTGCTTCTGCCGCTCAGTGCGGCATTCGCCCAGGACTATCCGACCAGGCCCATCACCATGCTGGTGCCATTCGCCGCGGGCGGGCCGACCGACACCATCGCCCGGCTGACCGCGGCGGGCATGGCGAAATCCCTGGGACAGCAGGTCATCGTCGAGAACGCGACCGGCGCCGGCGGCACCATCGGCACGACCCGGGCCGCGCGCGCCCAGCCGGACGGCTACACGCTGCTGATCCATCACGTCGGCATCTCGACCGCCGCGACGCTCTACCGCAATCTCAGCTACGACACCAAGACGGCCTTTGCGCCGATCGGGCTCGTCACCAACGCGCCGATGACCATCATCGCGCGCCCCGACTTCCCGGCCGATACGCTCAAGGACCTGGTCGCCTACGCCCAGCAGCAGGGCGACAAGCTGACCTATGCCAATGCCGGCTTGGGTGCGGCCTCGCATCTCTGCGGCATGCTGTTCATGACCGCGATCCAGAAGCAGCTCACCACGGTGCCTTACAAGGGTAACGGCCCGATCATGAACGATCTGCTCGGCAAGCAGATCGATCTCACCTGCGATCAGGCGACCAACACCACGGGGCCGATCACGGCCAAGCAGGTCAAGGCCTACGCGATCACCACCAAGGAACGGCTGAAGAGCCTGCCGGATCTGCCGACCGCCGACGAGGCCGGCCTCAAGGGTTTCGAGCTTGGTGTCTGGCACGGCATCTATGCGCCCAAGGGCACGCCGCCGGCGATCGTTCAGAAGCTGACCGCGGCGCTGCAGACCGCGCTTAAGGATCCCGCGCTGATCGCCCGGTTCAACGACATCAACACCGAGCCGGTGCCGCAGGACAAGGCGACGCCGGAGGCGTTAGGTGCGATGCTGACGAGTGAGATCGACCGCTGGGCCCCGATCATCAAGGCGGCCGGGCAATACGCCGATTGAGCTTTTGCGACCCGCGAGGCTTGCCGGGCCGAGCGGGTAAAAAGCAGCTTGTTCAAAGGCTAGTTCGCCGGTGCCATAATGCCGGTACTGTGCATGGGGTTGTTTTGCACGTTTGGTTGGCGCGCGGTGGAGGCGCTAACCCGCCGCCTCGTCGAATTGCGCGCTCGCCTCCAGCCATTGCTCCTCGGCGCGCGCCAGCGCGTCGGCCGCGTTCGCGCGCGCCTTCGACAGCTGCGCGGCCTGCTTGGGATCACGCGTGAAGATGTCGGGCAGGGCCAGCGCCGTGTCGATCTTGGCGATGATCTCGCTGACGCGCGCGATCTCGGCCTCGGCTTCGGCGATGCGCTTCTTCAGCGAGCCGCGATTGTCCACTCTTGGACGCAGCGGCTTCTCAGGCGGCGCGCTGCGCTCGCGCGGGGCTTCGGCGTTGCGCGTCGACAGCACCAGGCGGCGATATTCGTCGAGGTCGCCGTCGTAATTGGTGACGGTGCGATCGGCGACGATCCAGAGCCGATCGGCGCAGGCCTCGATCAGATAGCGGTCGTGCGAGACCATGATCACCGCGCCGGGAAACTCGTTGATCGCTTCCGCAAGCGCCCCGCGGCTGTCGATGTCGAGATGGTTGGTCGGCTCGTCCAGGATGATCATGTTGGGGCCAAAGAAGGTCGCAAGGCCCAGGAGGAGGCGCGCCTTCTCGCCGCCTGACAATTTGCCAGCCTTGGTGTCGGCGGCCTTGCCGGAGAAGCCGATCGCGCCGGCGCGGGCGCGCACCTTGGCCTCGGGCGCATCACCCATCAGCTTGCGGACGTGGTCGTAGGCGGAAGCGTCTTCATTGAGCTCATCGAGCTGATGCTGCGCGAAATAGGCGATCGACAGCTTGTCGGCGCGCGTCACCTTGCCCGAGAACGGCGCAAGACGTCCGGCGAGCAGTTTCACCAGCGTCGACTTGCCGTTGCCGTTGGCGCCCAGCAGCGCGATGCGGTCGTCATTGTCGATGCGCAAGGTGACGCGGCCCAGCACCGGGCTCGCCGGGTCGTAGCCGACCGAGGCGTTGTCGACGGCAATGATCGGCGGCGACAAGATCTTCTCCGGCGCCGGGAAGCTGATCTCCCGCACGTCCTCGGTGACCAGCGCCGTGATCGGCTTCAGCCGCTCCAGCATTTTCACGCGAGACTGTGCCTGCCGGGCTTTCGATGCCTTGGCCTTGAAGCGGTCGACAAAGGCCTGCAGGCGGGCGCGCTCGGCCTCCTGGCGCTTGACCGCCTTGGCATCGAGCAGCTCGCGCGCGGCGCGCTGCTCCTCGAACGAGGAATAAGACCCCTTGTAGAGCGTGAGCTTGCCGCGCTCCAGATGCAGGATCTGGTCGACCGAGCTTTCCAGGAGGTCGCGGTCGTGGCTGATCACGATCACCGTGCGCGGATAATGCGCGAGGTGATCCTCCAGCCACAGCGTGCCTTCGAGGTCGAGATAGTTGGTGGGCTCGTCGAGCAGCAGAAGGTCAGGCGCCGCGAACAGCGTTGCGGCGAGCGCGACGCGCATGCGCCAGCCGCCGGAGAATTCGGCACAGGGGCGGAGCTGATCGGCGGCGGAGAAGCCGAGGCCGGAGAGAATCGCGGCCGCGCGGCTCGGCGCCGAGTGGGCGTCGATGTCGACGAGGCGGGTCTGGATCTCGGCGATGCGGTGCGGATCGGTCGCGTGCTCGGCCTCGGTGAGCAGCGCGTCGCGTTCGAGGTCGGCCTTGAGCACGACCGAGATCAGGCTTTCGGGGCCGTTCGGCGCTTCCTGCGCCAAGCTGCCGATGCGCCAGCGCGGCGGCAGGGTCACCGAGCCGTGCTCGGCCGCAAGTTCGCCGCGGATCACCTTGAACAACGTCGACTTGCCGGTGCCGTTGCGTCCGACCAGGCCGACGCGCGATCCGGGCGTGATCTGCACGGAACTCTGGTCGATCAAAAGGCGTCCGGCGAGGCGGATGGAGAGGTCGTTGATGGCGAGCATGCGGCCTTGTCACCGCAAGGCGCGTCGAACGCAACCCGTTTTTCCGTCAGTGCGTCTCGCGTTCACGCCGCCGCAGCTCGTTCAGGAGCTGCTCGAGATGGGTCGGCAGGCGCGGCTCGGGCCGGAGGCTCTGCTGCAGCCGTTCGCCCACGGCATCGCAAATCGAGCGGCTGGTGCGCCGGTCGATCTGTTCGCTGTCACTGGCAAAAGGCCCAGCCATCGCAAGGTTCCGTGTTCTCGAAGTAAAGACACGGTACCAAGTCATTGCCGGCGAAATGGTTTCGCCGGCTGCAGGGAATGCCGGACATTCTCGTAAAAATTGTATGAGCTGCGCCTTGTCCGCTCAAGGCAAAGCCCCGGCGAGGGGGGCGCCGGGGCTTCTCTTGGCAGGTACCTTGGGGGGCTTAGGTACCCTTCGAAAGGTGCTGACGGGTTCAGTAGCAGCGGTTGATCAGCCGCCAGCGGGGTCCCCAGGGGGTCGGGACCAGCCGGCGCACATAGCAGCCCCCATAACCGTAGGAGACGGGAGCATAGTAGCGCGGACCGCCCCAGCGGTAGCCGCCGTGCCAGCCGCCACCGCCATGCCAGCCCGGGCCGCCGCCATGCCAATGAGCGGAGGCCGAGGTCGGCGCCAGCGCGGCACCGAGCGCAACCGCGGCGACAGCGGCAAGCGAAAGTTTCCTCAACATGGTGATCTCCTCAAAACTGCCCGGCGCGGGGGAATCCGCGTCGATGGAAAGGCCTCCGAAACGGTCCGCCTGACGATCAGGCTTCGGTTTCGATGGAGCCACCTTACGCTGGCGAAGCTGAACCGGACCCTCACGGCGGTTTCAGATTGGGTTCATCTGGGTGAAATTGTTGTCATCCAAGCCGAAATCGGACGCCGGCCGCCTGCGGCGAAGCGCCTGTGAGGCCGTTTCGGCGGTCGCTTGCCGTCCGGCAAAGGCGCCGATATAAGCCCCGCAACTCGACAACCACCCGCCTTCTTCCCCAAGGACAATATTATGGCCATCGAACGCACGTTCTCGATCATCAAGCCCGACGCGACCGAGCGTAACCTGACCGGCGCGGTCAATGCCGTGATCGAGAAGGCAGGCCTGCGCATCGTGGCGCAGAAGCGCATCCGCATGACCAAGGAGCAGGCCGAGACCTTCTACGCCGTCCACAAGGCGCGCCCCTTCTTCGGCGAGCTCGTGGCGTTCATGACCTCCGGCCCGGTCGTGGTTCAGGTCCTGGAAGGCGAAGGCGCGATCGCCAAGTACCGCGAGGTGATGGGCGCGACCGATCCGTCCAAGGCCGCCGAGGGCACCGTGCGCAAGCTCTACGCCAAGTCGATCGGCGAGAACTCGGTGCACGGTTCGGATGCGCCGGAGACCGCCGCGATCGAGATCGCGCAGTTCTTCTCGGGCAACGAGATCGTCGGCTGATCCAGCCGGCAGGTTAGAAACAACGGGCGAAAGGACTCATTGTGGACTGGCTCTGGCAGATCTTCGATCCCGCTACGATCGGGGCATTCTTCACCCAGTTCCGCAACGAGATGGCTGCGCCGACCTTCTGGATCGCGGTCGGCAAGATCATCTGGATCAACATCCTGCTCTCCGGCGACAATGCGCTGGTGATCGCGCTCGCGTGCCGCGGCCTCTCGCCGCGGCATCGGCTGTGGGGCATGATCTTCGGTGCCGGCGCAGCGGTGATGCTGCGGATCATCTTCACCGGTATCGTCGCCACACTGATGGAGTTGCCGTATCTCAAGCTGGTCGGCGGCCTTGCGCTGATCGTGATCGCGGCCAAGCTCCTGGTGCCGGAACACGATGACGATGACGACGTCGACGCTGCCGCGCATCTGTGGCAGGCGATCCAGATCGTCGTGGTCGCCGACATCGTCATGAGTCTCGACAACGTCATTGCGGTCGCCGCCGCGGCCAATGGCAGCGTGCCTCTGCTGATCCTCGGCCTTGCCATCAGCGTGCCGCTGATCGTGGCCGGCGCGGCGCTGATCATGGCGCTGCTGGAAAAGCTGCCGGTCCTGGTCTGGGCTGGCGCGGCATTGCTCGGCTGGATCTCGGGCGAGGTGATCGCGACCGATCCCGGCGTCGCGCCGCGACTGCACGCGCTGTTCGAGGGCCCGTTCGGCGCCTCGCTCGACGCCATGCTGGGGGTATTCCGCATCCCGCCGCAATTCGGCCATGGCGGGGCCGGCCCCGAATTTCTCTGCGCCGCACTCGGCGTCCTCGTCGTGCTGGTGGTCGGCACCATCTGGCGCCGGCGCAGGCTGACCGCCGTCGCGCTGGCATCCTCCGAGCAGCACGCCAAGGCTTCGGCGGAATAGAGTTTTCCGAGGATTGCTGTTCAGCTCTCCCGCAGGGAGAGGCGAGCACTCGCCGCCATTGTCAGCGCCGCACGATCGATCCCGAGCGGCCGATCAGGCGGGCGAGCTGACGGAAGCGGCTGCCGACGCGATCGGCGACGAGGTCGCCGAGCCGGTGCTCGAACACCAGCATCAATTTGCGGCCCTGGCTGCGGAAATGCGTGGCGGGCAGCACGCCGGGACGTGCAGCCGAGATCAGATGCGCGACGCGGAATGCAGCGCCCAGGAGGCGCGCGCGTTCGAGTTGCGCCGGCGTCAGCAGCTCCTGCATGGTGGCCGGCGGCTGGTTCTCCTCGCTGAGGCCGGCATAGCGATAGAACACCGACAGGCCGACGAAGGCGCGTTCGGTGTGGGTGATCGCGCCGAAATTGCCGTTGACGACGAGGCTGAGCGTCTGTTCGCCGCGATGATCGGGATGCACGCGCCAGCCGATGTCGGAGAGCAGGCAAGCGGTGTGGCGGAGGCGACGGTCCTCTTCCGTCTCGCGCAGCTTGACGACGCGCACCAGGCGGTCGGTCCAGGCGATCAGCTCCCGCGCGTGTTTGGCTGAACGCGACAGCAGCTGGTTCAGCTCCTCGGCCGCGCAGATCAGCCCGTCCTTGGTCCGTTCGGTCTCCGACAGCTTCTCGTGCAGCAGACCCTCGCGCACGCCGAAGGTCGAGAACACGATCGTCTTGGGTTTTGCGACTCGGATGATGTGCTCGAGCACCAGCGCCGCATAGGTGAGGAGAGGGCGCCGCGCATCGGCGACGATCTCGATGTCGGCAAGCATGTTGGCGGCGGCGAGGCGCCGCAGGCGGCGCGAGAAGTCGAGCGCTTCAGCAGCCGGGATGGAATAGCCGTGCATCACCTGGAGCGGATAGCCGCTCTGGATGATGTGGATGCGCGCGAGCGCGCGCCAGGTGCCGCCGACGGCGTAGAAGGTGCGGCCGCGGCCTGCAGTCAGCTGCGGCACCTCGTCGATCTCCTCGCGCACGATGCGATCGGCACGCTTGAGCGATTTGTGCGCGAGATCCTGGAGCGCGAGACCGCCGAGCGGCAACGTCACGCCGCTGCGCACCGCGTTCCTGCGCACGTCGATCAGCTCGAGCGAGCCGCCGCCGAGGTCGCCGACGATGCCGTCGGGGAGGTGGATGCCGGAGATCACGCCGAGCGCCGAGAGCCGCGCCTCCCGCGGGCCCGACAAGATCTCGATCTTCACCGCGCAGATGCGCTCGGCCTTGGCGATGAAATCGGGACCGTTGGAGGCGTCGCGGCACGCCGCGGTCGCGATCGCGAACACGCGTCCGACCTGCATCACCCGGCACAGCGCGCGAAACCGTTTCAGCGAGGTCAGCGCCTTGTCGACGGCGTCGGGCGCAAGCAGGCCCGTGCTCTGCACCTCGCGTCCGAGGCCGCACAGCGTCTTCTCGTTGAAGATCGGGATGAGGCTGCGCGCCAGCGCCTCGTAGACGACGAGGCGGACCGAGTTGGAGCCGATGTCGATAACCGCGACGCTCGAGCCGCGCTTGCGCGGCCGCTTCACGTCGCAAATCCCCGATCAGGATTGATGGCGTTCGTTCCGGCGCGTGAGACGACGCGGCGAGGATTCCTTGAGCGACTTTCCACGGCCAGACAGACTCGGATTCGTCATGAAGTAGTTGTGGACGTTGAAAGGCTCCTCGCCCTTCGCGGTCTTCATACGCGTTGAAGACCCATCCGGCAACAACTGCCAGCTCTGCTCATTGTCCTTCAGGTTCGCGACCATGATCTGTTCGAGAACCTGCTGATGCACCGTCGGATTTTGCAGCGGACACAGCACCTCGACGCGGCGGTCGAGGTTTCGCGGCATCATGTCGGCAGAGGAGATATACACAGCCGCTTTCGCGCTCGGCAGGCCCTGGCCCATGCCGAAGCAGTAGATTCGGCCATGTTCCAGGAAGCGGCCGATGATCGACTTGACGCGGATGTTCTCCGACAGGCCGGGAATGCCGGGCCTGAGGCAGCAGATGCCGCGCACCACGAGCTCGACCTGGACGCCGGCCTGGGACGCCTCGTAGAGCGCATCGATGATGTCGGGGTCGACCAGCGCATTCATCTTCATCCAGACCGCGCCCGGACGGCCGTGCCGCGCATGCGCGGTCTCGCCCTGGATGTGCTCGATGATGCGCTTGCGCAAGGTCAGCGGCGACACGGCCATCTTTTCCAGATCGCTCGGCGCGGCATAGCCGGTGATGAAATTGAACACGCGCGCGGCATCGCGGCCGATGGTCGGGTCCGAGGTGAAGTAGGAAAGGTCGGTGTAGATGCGCGCGGTGACCGGGTGATAGTTGCCGGTGCCGGTGTGGACGTAGGTCGTCAGGCTGCCGCCCTCGCGGCGCACCACCATCGAGAGCTTTGCGTGCGTCTTCAGTTCGAGGAAGCCGTAGACGACCTGCACGCCGGCGCGTTCGAGATCGCGCGCCCAGCGGATGTTGGCTTCCTCGTCGAACCGCGCTTTCAGCTCGATCAGTGCAGTGACGGATTTGCCGGCTTCGGCCGCTTCGGCGAGCGCGCGCACGATCGGTGAGTTGTTGGAGGTGCGGTAGAGGGTCTGCTTGATCGCGACGACATCAGGGTCGCGCGTGGCCTGCTGCAGGAACTGCACGACGACGTCGAACGACTCGTAGGGATGATGGACGATCAGGTCCTTCTGCCGGATCGCGGCAAAGATGTCGCCGCCATGCTCGCGCACGCGTTCGGGATGGCGCGGCACGTAAGGGGTGAATTCGAGGTCGGGCCGGTCGAGCCGGGTCAGCTGCGAGAGCTCGTTCATCGCCTGCACGCCGTCGACCAGGAACACCTCGTCGTCGGCGGCCGAGAGCGCGTGCTGCACGAAGCTGCGCAGCTCCTCCGGCATCTTGGCGTCGATCTCGAGCCGGATCACCGATCCGCGGCGGCGGCGCTTCAGCGCGGTCTCGAACAGGCGGACGAGGTCTTCGGCCTCTTCCTCGATTTCGAGCTCGGAGTCGCGAATGATCCGGAAGGCGCCATGGCCGTGCAGATTGTAGCCGGGGAACAGGCGGTTGATGAACAGGGCAGTGGCCTGTTCCAGCGAGATCAGGCGCACCGTGCCCTCCGCCGGCAGGCGGATGAAGCGGTCGATCTTGCCGGGCATGCGGATCAGCGCGTTCATCTGCTTGCCGTCGGCGGCGCGCGTGAGGTGCAGCGCGATGGTGAAGCCGAGGCTCGGAATGAACGGGAAGGGGTGGGCCGGATCGATCGCCAGCGGCGTCAGCAGCGGGAACACGTTGTTGAGGAAGTAGTCCTCGATCCAGGTCCGTTCCGCCTTGGTGACGTCCTTGCCGTCAACCAGCACGATGCCGACATCGGCCAGCGTGCCGCGCAGGTCGCGCCAGATCGCCTGCTGGTCGGAGGCGAGCTGGGAGACGGTGCGGTTGATCAGCGCGAGCTGCTCGGACGGCGTCAGGCCGTCGGGGCTGCGTTCGGCAATGCCCTCGCGCACCTGGGCCTTGATGCCGGCAACGCGGACCATGAAGAACTCGTCGAGGTTATTCGCGGAAATCGACAGGAATCGCACCCGCTCCAGCACGGGGTGGCTGGGGTTGACCGATTCCTCCAGGACGCGGCGGTTGAAATGCAGCCAGGACAGCTCGCGGTTGATGAACCGCTCGGGGCTGGACGCGATTGCCGGGAGGCCCTCGGTTTCTGGGGCTTTCTCTTTGGTTTCAAGAGCTTGCGCAGAGTCCATTAGAAGTCGGTCCATCCAGTTCACCCAATTGCGACTTAAGCGCAAAATCGGCGGGAGCATGTGTTAGAGCGATGACGTTTCGATGACATTGATGTTCCGCCGCCGCCCCGCGTCAAGCCGGCTTCAGGGAGGCCTGCGAGCCGGTCAGGCGTCCCGGAGCAGCTCGGCGGCCAGCGCCCGGGTGACGGGACGGCCGAGCCGCAGGGCTTCGCTGTCGAGCAGCTCGATGGCACGGCGGGCGGCGGCCGAGGACCGTTCCAGGCGGGTGGCGAGATAGCCGACCACGCTCTCGTCCACATTGAGCTGGCGGTCGGCGCAGAACTTGACGATGAGGCCGCGGAACAGCTGGTCGTCGGGCGGCAGCAGCGTGACCACCGGAACGGCGCGCAGGCGCGAGCGCAGGTCGCGCAGCTCGATCTGAAGCGCGGCCGGTGCCTCGCGCCCGGTGAAGAGGACGTAGGCGCCGTCCTCGCGGGCGAGATTCATCAGGTGAAACAGGGCGCGCTCGTCGAAGTCCCCAGCCTTGAGATCCTCGACCACCAGCGCGCCGGTGGCGAGCGCGCCGGGCACGGCCGCCGCGGTCAGCGCATTGGCGGTGGTCGAACGGGCGCCAGCGTCCTCGGCCCAGATCGCGGCGAGATGGCTCTTGCCGCTGCCCTCCGGGCCCGCCAGCCACATGATCCGGTTCGGCCATTCCGGCCAGCTGTCGATCAGGCCGAGACCGGCCGCGTTGGCGGGGCCTTCGAGGAAGTTGTCCCGGCTGAGGCTCTCCGCATGCGGAAGTGCAAACGCCAATTGTCGGGGATGAACGCGGCCTGCCACGCTTGCTTTGCTCCATGCCGGCGCGCCGGCCGGTTCGAAGAGAATTCGATTCGATCGAGCGGAGATGGCCTTTACGAGGCCGCTTCCACTTTCATTTGGCCTCGATCGTGCTCATGTGCCGCAGCCACTCGACGAGATAGAGCGACACGGAGGAGAGCGTGAGGACCGTGACGAGACTCATCAGGATGATATCATAGGGCGCGGGCTTGAAGCCGAAGGCAAGCGCCGCCAGCACCAGGGCTGCGAACGCCACTTGCGCGACCGTGTTGAGCTTGGACACTTTCGACGGCTTCATCTCGACCGGCCGGTCGAACAGCCAGGACACGATCACGGCGGCGACGATCATGATGTCGCGCGAGACCACCAGGATCACGATCCAGCGCGGGATCGCGCCCCAGATGCCGAGCGCCATGTAGATCGAGACCAGCAGCGCCTTGTCGGCGAGCGGATCGAGCAGGGCGCCCAGCTCGCTCGTCATGTTGAAGCGCTTGGCCAAGAACCCGTCCACGGCATCGCTGATGCCGGCGATGAGGAAGACGGCGAACGCGACCTCCATTTGGCTCGATACGATGGCCCAGACGATGATCGGGACCAGCATGATGCGGCCCAGGGTAATGATGTTTGGAATACTCACGCAGCGCTTCCCGGCACCGGTTCTGACCTCAAATCCGGCCCGTTGCAGGCTGAACCGGTTGATATGTCTACATAGTATAGCGGGGAGCGCCATGCGAGCCATTGCGCGTCCCCGGAATTCGACGTAACCAGCCGCAAACCCACTGGAAATCGGGCATGACCGACCGCAAAAACGGCCTCACTTACGCCGATTCAGGCGTCGATATCGACGCGGGCAACCGCCTGGTCGACCTGATCAAGCCGATGGTGCGCGCCACCGCACGGCCGGGCGCCGATGCCGAGATCGGCGGCTTCGGCGGCCTGTTCGACCTCAAGGCGGCCGGCTTCAAGGATCCGGTCCTCGTGGCCGCGACCGACGGTGTCGGCACCAAGGTCAAGATCGCGATCGAGACCGGGCTGCATGGCGGCATCGGCATCGACCTCGTCGCCATGAGCGTCAACGACCTCGTGGTGCAGGGCGCCGAGCCGCTGTTTTTCCTGGACTATTTCGCCTGCGGCAAGCTCGACCCCGAGGCCACTGCGGCGATCGTCGCAGGCGTTGCAGAAGGATGCCGCGAATCCGGCTGCGCGCTGATCGGCGGGGAAACCGCCGAGATGCCCGGCCTCTACAAGGACGGCGACTACGACCTCGGCGGCTTTGCCGTCGGCGCCGCCGAGCGCGGTACGTTGTTGCCGCGAAAGGACATCGCCGCGGGCGATGCCGTGATCGGTCTCGCTTCGTCCGGCGTGCATTCCAACGGCTTCTCGCTGGTCCGCAAGATCGTCGAGCAGTCGGGCCTCAGCTTCGAGGCGCAGGCGCCGTTCGCGCCGGTGATGACGCTCGGCGGCGCGCTGCTGACGCCGACCAGGCTGTACGTCAAATCCTGCCTGCGCGCGATCCGGGAGACCGGCGCGGTGAAGGGGCTCGCCCACATCACCGGCGGCGGCTTCACCGACAACATCCCGCGCGTGCTGCCCAAGCACCTCGGCGTCGGCATCGATCTGGCACGCCTGCCGGTGCTGCCGGTGTTCAAATGGCTGGCCGCGCAGGCCGGCATCGCCGAGCTGGAAATGCTGCGCACCTTCAATTGCGGCATCGGCATGATCGCGATCGTCGAGCCCGACAAGGTCGACAAGGTGATCGAGGTCTTCACCGACGCCGGCGAGACCGTGGCGCAGCTCGGCACCGTGATTCCGGCCGAGGGCGAGCACCGCGTCGTCTATAACGGCCATCTCGACATGGCGCTGTGATGAAGCGCCGCGTCGCCATCCTGATTTCCGGGCGCGGCTCCAACATGGCCGCCTTGATCAGGGCAGCCGCTGCCGCCGATTTTCCGGCGGAGATATCGCTCGTCATCTCCAACAAGGCCGATGCGCTCGGCCTCGAACGTGCCCGGGCGGGCGGCGTGACCACGGAGGTGATCGAGAGCAAGCCGTTCGGCAAGGACCGCGCCGGCTTCGAGAAGGCGCTGCAGGCGGCGCTCGACAAGCACGGCATCGAGCTGATTTGTCTGGGCGGCTTCATGCGCCTGTTCACGGCCGAGTTCACCAAGGCCTGGTACGGGCGGATGCTCAACATCCATCCCTCGCTGCTGCCGTCGTTCCCCGGCCTCGACCCGCACGGCCAGGCCCTGCGCGCGGGCGTCAAGCTGTCCGGCGCGACGGTGCACTTCGTCATCCCCGAGACCGATGCCGGCCCGATCGTGATGCAGGGCGCGGTTCCCGTCAGCGACCACGACACTGCGGAAACGCTGTCCGAACGCATCCTCGAAGTCGAGCACCGCATCTATCCCGAGGCGCTGCGGCTGCTCGCGACCGGCAAGGTCCGGATCGAGGGCGATGTCTGCAAGACGGCGGGAAGCGCGGCGTCGGAGAATTTCTTGGTTGCGCCGGTGGTGTGCTGAAGAGCCGCCCCGTCCCGTCATTGCGAGGAGCTCTTGCGACGAAGCAATCCAGAATCGCTCCGCGGAAAGATTCTGGATTGCTTCGCTTCGCTCGCAATGACGGAATATGTGGCGCGTGCGAGCCGAACCATGAACCTACGCGCAACGGGCGAGCCCCAAACAAGATCCCCCGGCAGAGCCGGGGGCAACGTCATGATCGCTCGCTTGCCGCGAGAGACATCAGGAAACCTTGAGGTTTTCCGCGGACGACTTGCCGCGGTTCTCCACGAGGTCGAATTCAACCACCTGGTTCTCGTTGAGGGTGGAGAGTCCGGCACGCTCGACCGCGGAGATGTGGACGAACACGTCCTTGTCGCCGCCGTTCGGCTTGATGAACCCATAGCCCTTGGTCGGGTTGAACCATTTGACGGTGCCCTTTTGCGGCATCGCTCGTCTCCTCCACTAGATATAAAAAAGACGCGGCCGCTTTTCGCGTACCACGCCACAAACGGTCTTCCGGAAGTCTGTTCGAGTCTTGAGGCGCAATGTCGCGAAACGCACAGCCACGCGGCCAATTCCGATTGTGACCGATATTGCAACATGAAAATCGTCGCCTAGCAAGCCGCGCGAGGATTTCAAGACCAGGCCAGCTGCCTTCAAGCGCAATTTGCGACCTGTGGCAGCAGAACCACAATCAGTGCAATAGCCTTGGCCGTCATGCGCCGACCGGTTGACCCCTCGTGGCAGTTCGGCACAAATCGCCGCTAGCGCCGCAGACCGTGTTGCATTTTTGCGCGCCGCCACTTCGCTACGGGATTCATGGTCATGCGCTGCGCCGCGCAGCTCTCCGGGACACGGCAGACGATCGGGCTGGACCGCGTCCGCCGGATCGCCGCTGCGCTTGCGATGGCGTTTGCGCTGGTCGTGACCATGGCGGCGGTGAGCCCGAGCTTTGCGCAAAGCCCGACGCCGACACCCACCCCGACGCCCACGCCGTCGCCGACGCCGATTCCGTCGCCGACCTCGACCAATCAGGATCAGTCAGCCGGCAACAGCGCGCTCAATCTCGGCTCGGGCTTCCTGGAACGGCTCGGCAACCAGGCATCCGGCGGCGTCAACCGGGCGTTCCGCACCAATCCGGGCGGCGGCGGTGCCTCGGCGGGCACGGAAGATCCCCGCTACCGCACCTGGTTCGAGGGCTACGGCCTCTCGGTCCGGACCGATGCGCAAGGCGATTTCGTCGGCGACAAGCGCAAGACCTTTGGCGGCGTCGCCGGTTTCGGCGCGCGGCTCGCACCCGGCGTCAACATCGGATTCTCGGTCGACCACAGCCACACCGACATCGACGTGCCGCTGGCACTGCAATCCGCAACGCTCGAACTGACCCAGCTCGGCTTCAGCGGCTCGGTCGACAAGGGCCCGTGGACCTGGGCCTTTGCGGTGGTGCACGGCTTCGGCAAGGTCCATTCCAGCCGCGACACCGGCCTTGGCCTTGCGACCGCGGGCTATCGCGCCGCCGTCGACGGCGCGCTGACCGAGATCAGCTATTACTGGACCAAGGACCAGATGCGCATCGTGCCGAAGGGCGCGCTGGAATATGTGCGCGCCACCAGCGCCGCGTTCAGTGAGTCCGGCGGGCTCGACCCGCTCAACGTCGGCGCGACGGCGCTCTCGCGCGCGCGCATCATGATCGGGGCGGAGATCGGCCGCTACTTCATTATCGACCAGAAGATCCTGGACCTCTCGGCCTACGGCAAGTTCGTCGACAATTTCCACCAGGACCTGGGATCCATCCAGGTCAGCCTGGGCGCCCAGAACATCATCGTTCCCGGCATCGGCGAGAGCCGTTACGGCGCGGATGCCGGTGCCTCGGCTTCGCTCAGCCTGACCAACGTGGCTCGGCTCTACGTCAATTACGACGGCAAGTTCCGCAACGAGCTCACCTCGCACCAGGGCACAATCGGCTTCGAATACAAATGGTGAGCTGACGCTCGCCTGCGTTCAGGTCGGCGCCGTCGCCACATATCCGGTCAAGCCAAAGCCCTCGCGCGCCGCCGTCATCATCGGCACCAGCGCGTTCGGATGGATGAACTCGTCGCGGAAGCAGGGATAGGTCCTGGGATCGAAAATCTTCTTCAGCCAGTCGACCACGATCTTGTGGCGCTCGGAGGTGCGAAACTCCTTGTGATAGGTGAGCCAGAGATCGGCGTGGTGGCTGACGCCGAGGTCGACGGCAACGAGCGGCGCGCCGAGCGCAGTCGACACCGTCGGCAGGAAGCCGATGCCGGCGCCGCGCTCCACCGCATAGAGCACGCCCACCGACGAATTGGTCTTGATCCCGACGATGCCCTCGAGCGACTTCAGCCCGAGCACGCGGGCATAGGCGCCGTCGTCGACCTGCGGCGCGCTCTGCTTGATGATGCGGTGGTTGTTCAATTCGGCGAGCGTTGCCGGCACGCCGTAGAGGCTTTCATATTCCTTGGAGACGAAGGGATAGATGTGGAGACGGCCGAGCTTGGCGACGATCAGATCCGGATTGGTCGGCGGCTCGAGCTGGATTGCGATGTCGGATTCGAGCCGCGCGACGTCGGCCTGCTCCATTGCGCAGCGCAGATCGACGGTGATCTTGCGGTAGGTCTTCTGGAAATCGATCAGCCGCGGCAGGATCCAGAAATTGCCGGGGCCTTCCGTCACGGCGACGCGCACGGTGCCCGAGGTGTCGTTCGATGTCCGGGCGGCGCGGCGGAAGACGTTGAAGGCGTGACGCTCCATATGCGTGACGTCGGCGATCATCGCGTTGCCTTCATCGCTGAGCGTAAGCCCGCTCTGGTCGCGCAGGAACAGCTTGCAGCCGATGCTCTCCTCGAGCCGGTCGACGCGGCGCATCAGCGTTGTGGAGGTGAGGCCGAGCTCTTCGGCGGCATTCCGAAAACTTTTATATTTTGCGCACGCTAAAAACAGCTTCAAATCATCCCAGGACGTGCCCAGGGCTTCTTCACGGTGCTGCATCATCGCAGCACCCCGGTGCAATAACTGCTGCATACTCCTGATCCCCAACCGCTAAGCTCGTCGTCATAGCGGGGCATGAAAGCCTTGAACGATAGAGGCGTGATATGAGTATGGAAAGGGGCTCGTTTGCCGCAAGACACGATTTCGATGCCCTGCCTCTGAGCTCGGACATCGACGTCCGCTGTGCGCAATTTTCCGAAATTGGGGCGCTTTCGGAGATGGCGCACCGGCTGGTGCCGGGCGTGCAGATCGGGACGGCGGAGCTTGCCAAATATTACCTTTTCGATCCCCAGAGCATCCTGACATTCAGCCGCAAAGGCAAGCTCGTCGGCGGCATGGCGTTCCTGTTCCTCAATGATCGCGGACACGACGCGCTGCTGCTCGACGAGATTTGCCTCACTGCGCCCGAGACGCGCTATCTCGCATCGGCGGACGACGACGTCGCCGCCATCTACATCTGGGCGATCGCGGCGACGGGCCGCGGCATCGCCGGTCTCGGCAAGGCCGCGGCGCATCTGCGGCAGATAAGGTTTCGCAGTGCGGACTGCTATGCGCAGCCGTCAACGGTGGCTGGACGCGACATCATGAAGGCGACAGGCTTTGCACCTGTTCCGAGCTTTCAACCCGACCTTTGGTGCTACGAGCGGCCCTGGCATCGACGGCCGCTGCGCATGCCGGGTGCGATCATCCAATCAAGGAGCTTTGCAGATGCACGGTACTAGGATTCCTGTCGCCACGCCCTGTTCCCGCGCCATCACCATCCGCCTCGCGCGCGACCCAAGCGATCTCATGCTGGTGACCGCCATCCGCTCGGCGGTCTATCTCGCCGAGCAGGATTGTCCGTTCGAGGAGGAGTTCGACGGCAACGACATGGTCGCCGCGCATTTCATCGGCTTCGTCGGCAACGAGCCTGCGGGCTGCCTGCGGGTGCGCTTCTTCGGCGATTTCGCCAAGGTGGAGCGGCTTGCGGTGCGTCACCAATATCGGCGCTCCCGCGTCTCCTTCAAGCTGGTGCAGGCCAGCGTCGATTATGTGAAGCGCAAGGGCTTTCGCAAGATCTACGGCCAGGCGCAGGACCGGCTGGTCGATTTCTGGGCCCATTTCGGCGCCAAGCCGCTCGGTCACAACCGCAAGATCACCTTCTCGGATTTCTCCTACACGGAGATGCTGCTGGAGGTCGAGCCGGGCCCGGACGCCATCACGCTCGACAGCGATCCCTATGTGATCATCCGTCCCGAGGGCGATTGGGACCGGCCTGGCGTGCTCGATGCGTCGGCCGGGCGGGCAGTGACCTCACCGCTGCGGGACCTCGCTCTCGCCGACCGCTGAAATAGGTGCAGCTGCGCGCAACACGATGCTGGTTTCCATGCACGATGATCCGCCGATCCTGGTCTGTGCGGATCTTCAGGTCGAGTACCTGACCCCCGGCCGCCGCCACGTCATCCGTGACGGCGATGCGACGATGGCGCGCTGCCTGGAACTTCTGACGCTGTGGCGCAGCAATCTGTGGCCGGTGATGCATCTGAAGCGCATCGCGCAGGCGGCCTGGTTCAATCCGTCATCCAGGCTGACCGATTGGATCGCAGAGGCCAGGCCACGGCCGGGCGAGATGACGTTCGAGCACCCGCTGCCGTCCGCCTACAGCTCGTCGCGGTTTGTCGGCCACATGTCCGCTATCGGCGCCATGCGCTGCATTCTGGTCGGCTTTTCCCTGGACGAGACCATCCTGGCCACCGCCGTCGAGGGGTTTCACCGCAGCCATCGCTACCATGTGATCGATGACGCCGTGGCTTGCCGGCAGCCGGGCACGGACGATGCCGCCGCCTACCGGCATGCGGTGGTGAATGTCATCGCGAATTTTGCTACAATCCAGTCCAGCGCCGAACTGATCAGAACCAGCGGCGCCGTCGCGGTGTAGGCGTCCGCGGCCGGTCGATGGGGTTGAGAATTGTCGCGGGGAGACGAGCTCAAGGAGCTGGTGAGCGATCTGTCGCATGCCGCCGAGAAGGCGCGCAGGCTGGGGCTGCCCACGACGGTCTACTTGCTCTCGATGGCGCTGGTGGAGGTGAGGGAAGCCGTTGCCGCCAGCGACGAAGGGGACGACGGCGGCGCGGCGTGAAAGCTGCCCGGCCCGGCTTCTGCGATCCGTGGTGCCGTCATGTGCGGCTTTGTGCATCCCTGCTGAGCGCTTGCCGCCGACGAATTGGCGTTGCAAGTTTCGCGTCGTGGCAATAGCCACGTACTTAAGACAAGCACTTGCCATCGAGTGATGACGCCGGCCGAGCCGGCGGCGTGACGCTTTCAAGGATCTTCGCAAATGTCCATGCTGCCCAATTCGCAAGAGGCCCGGGATGTAGCCTATCAGCTCCATCCCTACACCAATGCGCGCACCCATCAGCAGGCCGGTCCCCTGGTGATCGAGCGCGGCGAGGGGCCCTATGTCTTCGACGCGTCGGGCAAGCGCTATTTCGAAGCGATGGCGGGCCTGTGGAGCGTCGGGCTCGGCTTCAACGAGAAGCGGCTGGTCGAGGCGGCGTACAAGCAGATGCAGGCGCTGCCGTTCTACCACACCTTCTCCGCTAAATCGCACGGTCCCTCGATCGACCTCGCCGAGAAGCTGGTCGCGCTCGCGCCTGTACCGATGAGCAAGGTGTTCTTCACCAATTCCGGCTCGGAAGCGAACGACACGGTGTTGAAGCTGATCGCCTATCGCTCCAATGCGCTTGGCCAGCCCCAGCGCAAGAAGGTGATCAGCCGCCTGCGTGCCTATCACGGCGTCACCATCGCATCCGCCAGCCTGACGGGCCTGCCGAACAACCACCGCTCCTTCGACCTGCCGCTGCCGAACATCCTGCATACGGGCTCGCCGCATTTTTATAAGGACGGTGCCCCCGGCGAGAGCGAGGAAGCCTTCGCCACGCGCCGGGCCGAGGAGCTCGACGCGCTGATCCAGAAGGAGGGGCCGGATACGATCGCGGCCTTCTTCGGCGAGCCGGTGATGGGGGCGGGCGGCGTCGTCGTGCCGCCGGCGACCTACTGGGACAAGATCCAGAAGGTGCTGAAGAAGTACGACATTCTCCTGGTCGCCGACGAGGTAATCTGCGGCTTCGGCCGTACCGGCAAGATGTTCGGCTGCGAGACTTACGGCATCGAGCCGGACGCGATGGTGGTCTCCAAGCAGATCACCTCGAGCTATTTCCCGCTGTCGGCGATCATCCTGAACGACCGCATGTTCGAGCCGATCGCGGACGAGAGCAACAAGATCGGCGTGCTCGGCCACGGCTTCACCGCCGGCGGCCATCCGGTCGGCTCGGCGATTGCGCTGGAAAACCTCAAGATCATCGAGGAGCGCGGCCTTGTCGCGCACGCGGCCGAGCTCGGCGCCTATATGCAGGGCCGCTTGCGTGAGCTTACGAGCCACCCGCTGGTCGGCGAGGTCCGCGGCGTCGGCATGATCGCCGCGCTTGAGCTCGTGCTCGACAAGGGGCGCAAGACCGCCGCCAGCACGCCGGGCGCCGTCGGCGGCATCGCCAGCCGCATGCTCCAGGAGCGCGGCGTGATCTCGCGCAACATGCTCGATGCCATCGCCATCTGCCCGCCGCTGATCACGACCAAGGCTCAGATCGATGAGCTGGTCACCGCGATCTCAGGCGTGCTGAACGACATGAAGAGCGAAGTGGCGAAGCTGACGCCGGCGTAGGGGCTCTCTCCCCGTCATTGCGAGGAGCCCTTGCGACGAAGCAATCCAGACTGCCACTGCGGAAAGATTCTGGATTGCTTCGCTGCGCTCGCAATGACGCTGTGGAAACAGCGGCCGCCTACGCCCGCTGCACCCCGATCACGCGGCCCTTCTCGATCGCCAGCGCCAGCTCGCCGCGCTTGAGCTTCAAGGCGGCGTCGCCGAACAGCTCGCGGCGCCAGCCGCGCAAGGCGGGGACGTCGGCCTCATCGTCCGCCGCGATCTCTTCGAGATCGTCGACGGTCGCGATCACCTTGCTTGCGACTGCGTGGCGTTCGGCGGTCATCCGCAAGAGCACCTTCAAAAGCTCGACGATGGCCGCGCCGTTGGAATTGTTGCGCGGTTTCTCCAGCTTGGGCAGCTTCGTGAAGTCCCGCGCGAGCCCACGCTCGACCGCGGCGATGATGTCCGCGCCCCATTTGGACTTCTCGAACCCCTTCGGCACCGAGCGCAGATGCGCGAGCTTCTCCAGCGTGGTCGGCGCGTGGGTCGCGATGTCGGTGACGGCTTCGTCGCGCAGCACGCGGCCGCGCGGCACGTCGCGGCTCTGCGCCTCCTGCTCGCGCCACGCCGCGACCTCCATCAGCACCGCGAGGTCCTTGGGCTTGCGGACCCGCGTCTTCAGCCGTTCCCAGGCGCGCTCGGGGTGGAAGTCATAGGTGCGGGGCGAGGTCAGGACCTCCATCTCGATGGAGACCCATTCGCTGCGGCGGCGTTTCTTCAGGTCGGCGTCGAGCGCGGCGAAGACGTCGCGCAAATGGGTGACGTCGGACACCGCGTAATGCATCTGCTCCTTGGTCAGCGGCCGGCGCGACCAGTCGGTGAAGCGGTGGGTCTTGTCCGGGCGGTGGCCGGTGACCTTCTCGACCAGCGCGTCATAGGCGATGCTGTCGCCGTAGCCGAGCACCATCGCAGCGACCTGGGTGTCGAACACCGGGTGCGGGATGATGCCCGCCTGGTGCCAGATGATCTCGATGTCCTGGCGGGCGGCGTGAAACACCTTCAGCACGCCCTCGTTGCCCATCAGCTCGAAGAACGGCTTGAGATCGATCCCCTCGGCCAGGGCGTCGATAACCACGGCTTCCTCGGCGCTGGCCATCTGCACCACGCACAGCAGCGGGTAATAAGTGGTCTCGCGCAGGAACTCGGTATCGACTGTGATGACGGAGTGCTTGGCCAGCCGGCTGCAGGCAGCCGCGAGGTCAGCGGTGGTGGTAATCAAATCCATGAACGGCCCATGACACTGAATACAGCCGTTCTGCCGAAAGTGCTGTGATGTCAAGGGGCTCTAAGCGAATTCGAGCCTTGCATCGGGCCGGAATCGTCCCTTTCCGACCAAATTCCTATTCGTAACGGACCCGCTGCGAGGGTTTTCGCGCGCAGGGCAGCGCCACCACGATCACGCACATGGCGACCAGCGCCAGTCCCAGGAACTCGAAAACCAACAGATCCACGGCGAAATCTCCAGAAACATGGATAGATTTGTCGGGGCTGCGTTGAGGGTCTGTTAATTCTCGTGGTTACCGGCGGCAGGCCGGGCCGGATGGTGGATGGAGGGTTAATGGCGGCGCGCCGCAGCCATGGTCATGCCATCAGCTTCGGCAGGCCGGCCGCGAGCATGTCCACGGCCGCGCGCACCTTCGGCGGCAGCCGGGGCGAGCGCGGCCAGAGCGCGTGGCACTCGTAGAGGAATTGCGGCTGACTGCTGAAGAGACTGACGAGCGCACCAGTATCGAGGCGCTCGCGGACCAGCCAATAGGGTAGCCACGCGAGGCCCATGCCTTGCGCCGCGGCATCGGCAATCGCCTCCAGATCGTCGAACCTCAGCCGGCCCGATGGCATGATCTCGCGCGGAATGCCGCCCTCCTGCGCAAACAGCCACGGCCGGACACGCCCCGAGCCGCGATAGATGATCGCTTGATGGTTGGCGAGATCGTCGAGCGATTTCGGCTTGCCGCTCGTGCGCAAATACGACCGCGCACCACACACCACCATGCGCTGGCTTGCGATGCGCCGCGCGATCAGACCGGACTGGTCGTCGAGATCGCCGGTCCGGATTGCCAGATCGTAGCCGGCCTCGACAATGTCGGCGATCGGATCGCCGAACGAGAGGTCGAGCTCGAGATGCGAATGTTTCCGCGCCAGCCTCATCAACAAGGGCGCGATGCAGTGCCGTCCCAGCAGGGCCGGCATGGTCACACGCAGTCGGCCGCGCGGCTCGGACAACTGGTCGGCAACGACGCTATCTGCGGCTTCGGCCTCGCTCAGCACCGCGCGGCAGCGTTCGTAATAGGCCTGGCCGGCGTCGGTCAGGCTCTGGCGCCGCGTGGTGCGGTTGAGGAGCCGTGCACCGAGGCGTTCTTCGAGGAAACGGACGTGCTTGCCCACCATCGGCCCCGACATCTCCAGGGCGTCGGCCGCGGCCGCGAAAGAGCCGAGGTCGACGGCCCTGACGAACACGGCCATGCTGGTCAGGCGGTCCATGATTGAAAACTCCTGGTTTCGACTGTTCAGTTGTTTGAGCGATTTATTCCTTTCGCGCGGACCGGCATAGCTCCATTCGGTTCAACTGTTTTGGAGTGCATCCATGGCCCGCGCCGTTCGCTTTCATCACCATGGTGGTCCCGACGTGTTGCGCATCGAGACCGTCGATGTCCCGCCGCCGGCATCGGGCGAGGTGCAGATTAGGGTCAGGGCACTCGGCCTAAACCGCGCCGAGGCCCTGTTGCGAAGGGGGACCTATATCGAGCGCGCGACTTTTCCGTCGGGGCTGGGCCTGGAGGCGACAGGCATCGTCGAAGCGGTCGGGGATGATGTGACCAGCTTTGTGCCAGGAGATGTCGTGAGCATCGTGCCGCCTCTGTCGATGGTGCGATGGCCGGCCTATGCCGAGCTCGCGACGTTTCCGGCCGAACTCGTCGTGAAACATCCGCCGGCGCTCGGCTTCGAAACGGCGGCTGCCGTGTGGATGCAGTATCTGACGGCCTACGGCGCTTTGGTTGAAATCGCCCGACTTGGCCGAGGCGACGTCGTTGCCATCACCGCGGCATCCAGCAGCGTCGGAATCGCGGCCATTCAGATTGCGAACCGGGTCGGCGCGACGGCGGTCGCGCTGACACGGACCTCGGCCAAGAGTGGGCCTTTGCGCGATGCCGGCGCTGCCCATGTCGTCGCCTCGGACGAAGACGATATTCGGGCGCGGCTGGAGGCGATCGCCGGATCAAACGGGGTCCGCGTCGTCTTCGACGCCGTCGGCGGTCCCGCGTTCGAGCCGCTGACCGCGGCCATGTCGCCGGGCGGAATCCTGATCGAATACGGCGGATTGAGTCCCGAGCCGACGCCGTTTCCGCTTCTCAACGTGTTGACCAAGAGCCTGGTGTTGCGCGGCTACCTCGTACACGAGATCATCCGCGATCCCGTGCGCCTTGCGCAGGCAAAGGCGTTCATTCTCGACGGGCTGTCCGATCGCACGTTGCAGCCGGTCATCGCCAGGACGTTCCGGTTCGAGGACATCGTCGAAGCGCATCGCTTCCTGGAGTCGAACGATCAGTTCGGCAAGATCGTGGTGACGATCTGATGAGGGGACCGTAGGGTGGATTAGCCGAAGGCGTAATCCACCGCTGTCCATATCCGCAGACGCGGAAGAGGTGGGTTACGCTGCGCGAACTGCGCTTCGCGCTTTCGCGCAGCTAACCCACCCTACGACGATCAGGGCAGCTTCAGCGACGTCTCCGCGTTGTACGGCTTCAGCGTCTCGTCGGCGGCCTTCTGGGCGGCGGCGAGGGCTTCCTTCGGCTGCTTCTTGCCGTTGAGGACCAGCATCACTTCATCCTCGAGGGTTTTGCGGACCGGGACGGTCTTGTAGGTCGCAAACCACGGCTTTGCGACGTCGAGCTGCTCGACGGCGGTCTTGGCGTCCGGGTTCTTGCCCAGGAATTCGACCATCTCGGGCGTCTTGTAGGCGGCCATGTTCGGCGCGAAATAGCCGGTGGCGCGGCTCCACCAGCCGCTCTTCTCCGGCGAGGTCATCCACTTGATCAGCGTCCAGGCGGCCTTCTGCTTGTCGGCCTCGAGGCCGGCCGGCATGATCAGTGAGGCGCCGCCGATCGGCACCGCGTTGCGGACGTTGCGCGGAATGAAGGCGACCTTGTAGGCGAACTTGGCGTTGTCGCGCACGTAGGTGAGCGAGCCCGTCGACAGCATCATCATCGCGGCATTGCCCGAGATGAAGGAGGTGCTGACGGCAGGGCCGGGCGTGGCGCCGGGCGTATGCACCTTGTGCTTATAGATCAGGTCGTTCCACCAGGAGAGCGCGCCCAGCATCGAGGGCGTGTCGTAATAGACCTCGCCGCCGAACTCCTCGTTGTAGTAGCGCCCGCCATTGCTCATGGTGAGCGTTTCCATCATCCAGCCGCAATAGTCGTAGGCGCAGGGGATCGCGATGCCCCATTGGGTCACCTTGTCGCCCTCGCGCTTGGTCAGCTTCTTGGCCCAGTCGGTGAGCTCGGCCCAGGTCTGCGGCAGCTTGCTCGGATCAAGGCCGGCTTCCTTGGCCTTGTCGGCGTTGATGTAGAGCAGCGGCGTCGAATTGTGGAAGGGCACGCCGTAGACCGAGCGGTTGATCACCGCGTTGCCCTGCAGCGCCGGGAAGAACTGGCCGAGGAACTGCTCCTTGGTGATGCCGTCCGCCTTGATCAGCGCATCGAGGTTGGTGAGCTCGTTCTCGATCTGCATGTCGAGCAGGAAGTTCGCCGACATGATCACGGCTGCCGGCGGCTTGCCGGCCTTGATCGCGGCGCGCGTCTTGATCAGCGTGTCGTCGTAGGAGCCGGTGTAGACCGCGGTCGCCTTGACGTCGGGATGGGTCTCGTTGAACTCCTTGATCAAGGTGCCCATGTCGCGGGCGAGCTTGCCGTCGACGGGGACGGGGAAGAACAGGTCGACCTCGGTCGGACCTTCGCCGGCGAGAGCCGGAAAGGCGAGGGCGCCTGCCATTGAGCCGGCCATGGCGAGGCCAAGCACGATCCTGCGGGAGAACAGCATCGGAAAATCTCCTATTTGATGCCTGAGGTGACGAAAGAGCTGATGAAGCGTTTCTGGAAGATCAGGAAGGCGACGAGCAGCGGCGCGATCACCATCAGCGTGCCCGCGGCGATGGTGCCCCAGGCCTGCGTGCCTTCGGCGGTCTTGGTGAAGACGGAGAGGCCGACCGTGAGCGGCCGCTTGTCCGGCGAATTGATCACCATCAGCGGCCACAGGAAGTCGTTCCAGTGGCTGGTCACGGAGATGATGGCGAAGGCCGAGAAGCTCGGCATCGACAGCGGCACGTAGATGTGGCGGATGCGCTGGAACAGGCCGGCACCGTCGATCAGGGCGGCGTCTTCCAGCTCGGTCGGAATGGCTTCGAACGCCTGGCGCATCAGGAAAGTGCCGAAGGCCGAGGCGAAGAACGGCATCATCACGCCGGTGAGCGTGTCATAGAGCCCGAGCTGCGCCACCAGCGACAGGTTCGGCACGATCAGCAGCACCGGCACCAGCATCAGCTGCATCAGGAACAAATAGAAGATCAGCGTCTTGCCGGCGAATTCCAGGCGCGCGAAGGCAAAGCCGGCCAGCGTGATCGTGACGAACTGCACCAAGAGGATGCCGGTGCAGATGATCGTGGTGTTGATCGTGTAGCGCGGGAAATCGCCGATCTCCCAGGCATCCCTGATATTGTCGAGCGTCGGCTTCAGGCTCGGCATCAGCTCGGCCATCGTGTTGATGCCGTCGGAGGCCGGGCGCAGCGTCGCAACGCCCATCCACAGGAACGGGATGAGCCAGACCATCGCGAGCAGCACTGTCAGCGCAAAGCCGAGCTTGGGCGTGATCTCGCCGCGGGTGGCGAGCGGAGCGTCCTTCCACAGCGTATCGATCAGCTTCATGGCCCGCCCTCGCGGTTGGCCATCGTGCGGAAGGACAGCGCGGTGAGGCCCATCAGCGCGGCGAGCGTCAGCAGCGTCGCCGCCGAGGCCTTGCCGATGTCGTAATGCTCGACCGCCTGCTGGTAGATGTAGAACAGCACGAGGTTGGTCGCGTTGGACGGCCCGCCCTGGGTCATAACGAAGACGTGGTCGACCTGCGTCACCGCGTTCAGCGTGGCGATGACGGTGACGAACAGGAAGGTGGGCTTGAGCTCCGGCAGGATGATGTGGCGCAGGCGCATGTAAGGCCCGGCGCCATCGAGATGCGCCGCCTCCATCACATCCTCGGGCACGGCCTGGAGGCCGGCGAGGAAGAACAGCATGTAATAGCCGGCATTCTTCCAGATCGTGATGACCATGATGGCGTAGAGCGCGATGTCGGGGTCGCCGAGCCAGTTCGGCAGCACCGGAAGCAGCCGGCCGATGTAATAATCGAGCAGGCCGACATTCGGCAGGAAGATGAACAGGAACAGCGCGGAGGCTGCGACCATCGGGATCAGCACCGGCAGGAACAGCGCGGCGCGCAGCGCGCTGTTCACGGCGTGGGTGCGTGACAGCGCCAGCGCGAACAACAGCGCAAGTCCGATGCTCGGCACCGCCGTGCCGACGGCGTAGATCAAATTGTTGACGACGGCGCCGGTGAAGGCGGGGTCGGCGAGCACGGCGCTGATATTGTCGAGGCCGACGAAACGCACCGGAGCCTTGGGCGTGGCGCGCTGATAGAGCGCGTCGATGAGGACGCGTCCCATCGCGCCATAGGTGAACAGCGCGAGGAAGACCAGCGAGGGCAACAGCAGCAGATAGGCCGGCAGCGAGGTCTTGAAGCGCTCCATGAACCGCTTCAGGACGTTGAGACGCGGTGCCGCCGACGTCGCGACCGGGAGAGCCGCGGGTTCAGCGAGGCTCATCTCATCGCGCCGGGAAATTGAGTGCATAGTCGCGGCCGTCCACTCCTGCCGGTGGTTCGAAGGGGAAGCGCAGACTTTCGTCGAGGAAATCGTGGCTGTGCACGACGAGGTTCTCGTCGTCGATCAGCACGACGCCATAGGCCGGCGGCTCGTGGCTGGCGAGATGCTCGCTGGCCGCAACGTCGAGCTCGAACCAGACCTGGTGGTTGGTGCCGCGCAACGTCGAGAACGGGATCTTGCCGTAGCTGCCGAAGATCGGCCGGTGCACATGGCCGAAGAACAGGTGGCGGATGCGCGCGCGATAGGGCGCTATCACCTCGGCGAATTCGGCGCTCTGCTTCAGCGCGATTTCGTCCATGGCGTGGACGCCGACCGGGAAGGGCGGATGGTGCATGAACACGACGAATTCTTGCTCGGCGGGGGCGGCCGCGAGCGTATTCGCCAGCCAGCCGAGGCGCTTTGCGCACATCTCGCCGGCATGGCTGGTCTCGTCCAGCGTGTCCAGGAAGACGAACAGGCCATGTTCGGTGGTGCGCGTGCCCTGCACGAAGCCGTTGGCATCGCGCGGCGCGGCCTTCAGCGCGTCGAGGCAGATGACGCGCTTGTCGTGATTGCCGACCATCGCGATGTAGGGAATCTTCAGCGCCGCCATCGCCTCGGCGAAGTTGGCGTAGGACTGAGCCTCGCCCCAATGGGTGAGGTCGCCGGTCACGACGGCGAACGCAGCGTCGGACTGGTGCTTGTTGATGTCGGCAATCGCCGCATCCAGCCGGGCGCGCGGATCGAGCCCGTAGAGCGTCAAGCCGGGGTTCGCGAGGTGCGTGTCGGTGAGGTGGATGAACTTGAAGGGCATGGCGCGCCTGAGTCGGGACGGTTGGAGGATCGGCGCCTCCGGCAAGACGGCGCTGTCAGCCCGTTAGAGCGCGTGTGTTTCAGTTTGATGACAGCGGTTCCCGTGTCCACAAGCGCCCGTGTCGTAGGGTGGATTGGCCGAAGGCGTAATCCACCACTGTGAGCCAACCTCAAGTTGTGCTATCGATGGTTGATGCCTGACTATCGCCGCGCATTCATCCCCGGAGGACGCTGGTTCTTCACCGTGAACTTGCTGGATCGGCGGAAATCTCTTTTGACCGAGGAGATCGAGAGCTTGCGGGACGCAGTCGCCGCAACCCGCCGGAGCTATCCTTTCGAGATCGATGCTTTCGTGGTCCTGCCGGATCATCTCCACGCGATCTGGAAGCTGCCGCCGGGCGATGCCAATTTTTCTGTGCGTTGGCGATTGATCAAGGCACGGTTCGTCAAAGCACTCCCGGCGACCGAGCGTCGGAGCGCAGTCCGTGCCGCGCGCAACGAACGCGGTATCTGGCAACGCCGGTTCTGGGAGCATGTCATTCGCGATGAGGCCGACTTCGCTCGCCATGTCGAGTATTGCTACTACAATCCCGTCAAGCACGGGCACGTGTCGAAGGTTTGCGACTGGCCGTACTCGTCGTTTCATCGCGACGTGCGGGCGGGATTGTTTCCGGAGGATTGGGGCGGGGACGTCAGGATCGCAGGCGAGTTCGGTGAGAGGGCATGATCAGCGTCAGTCTGTAGGGTGGTTTAGTGAAGCGTAATCCACCTCTTCACTTTCTGCTCGGTGGGAATGTGGTGGATTACGCCTTCGGCTAATCCACCCTACGCACCGAGTTTGTCGCTACGTCCCGCAGAACGTCTGCAGCACCCGCTGGTCCGGCAGCGGCGGATCGGCGTAGGCCGCATACTCTGGCTGATCCTCGTAGGGTCTCGCCAGCACCTTCACCAACTCCTCGAACGGCGCGTAATCGTCGTCGTTCACGGCGGCCTGGATCACGGCCTCGACGCGGTGGTTGCGCGGGATGAACATGGGATTGACCGCGTGCATGGCCGCTTGCCGCTCGGCGGCGCCTTGCTGTTCTAGCGCGATGCGCGCGCGCCAGCGGCCGGCCCATTCGTCGAAGGCTCCGGGCTCCATGAACTGCGCGCGCACGTCCGCAGCCTCATCACCGGCGGCATCACCCAGCTTGCGGAAGGTGAGGGTGAAGTCGGCCTGGTTCTTGGCCATGGCATCCAGCAGGTCCTGGATCAGCGCTTCGTCGCCGTCACGCTCGGTGAACAGGCCGACCTTTTTGCGCAGGCCGGCCTGATAGGCGGCGCTGAACTGATCGGAGAACGCGCCGAGAATATCCTGCGCCTCGGCGACCGCCTTCTCCTGCTCGTCCGAAAACAGCGGCAGCAGGCATTCGGCGAGCCGGGTCAGATTCCACAGGCCGATGCGCGGCTGGTTGGCATAGGCGTAGCGGCCCATCTCGTCGATCGAGGAAAAGACCTGCGCCGGGTTGTAGGCGTCCATGAAAGCGCAAGGGCCGTAGTCGATGGTCTCGCCCGAGATCGAGCTGTTGTCGGTGTTCATCACGCCATGGATGAAGCCGACCAGCAGCCAGCGCGCGATGAGCTCGGCCTGGCGCGCGACGACTGCGGCGAGCAGGTCGTGATAGGGCCGCTCCGCATGCAGCAGGTCCGGGTAGTGTCGCGCGATGACGTGATCGGCGAGCCGGCGGATCGCCTCGGTGTCGCGGCGGACGGCGAAGAACTGGAAAGTGCCGACGCGGATGTGGCTGGCGGCGACGCGGGTCAGCACAGCGCCGGGCAGCGCGGTCTCGCGGATGACGTGCTCGCCGGTGACCACCGCGGCAAGTGAGCGCGTGGTGGGGATGCCCAGCGCATACATGGCTTCGCTGACGATGTATTCGCGTAACACCGGCCCGAGCGCCGCCCGGCCATCGCCGCGGCGGGAGAACGGGGTGGGGCCCGAGCCCTTGAGCTGGATGTCGCGGCGGACGCCGTCCTTGTCGATGACCTCGCCGAGCAGGATGGCGCGGCCGTCGCCGAGCTGCGGCACGAAATGCCCGAACTGGTGCCCGGCATAGGCCATGGCAATGGGATCCGCTCCGGCGGGAACCGTCTTTCCGGCCAGGATCTCGGCACCATCAGGGGTCTCCAGCAGATCGGGATCAAGACCGAGCTGGACCGCCAGCGGCCGGTTCAGCTTGATCAGCCGGGGCGCGGCAACGGGGGTCGGCGCGACCCGGGCGAAGAAGCTGTCCGGCAGCGCCGAATAGGAGTTCTGGAAGGGGAAATGGACGGTCATGGGCTCAAGATAGGGCTGGAACGGGCATCGGCAAAGGCTCCGGGCCCGATTAGCCAAAAATGGGCACCTTCAGCTCAAAACGGGCCGTTCCCTTGGTTGCCGCCCCCGGCCTCGTCGGCTAAACCCTGCGCCTTCAACTAGGTCATTTTGGCCTAGTTCGATTCGGCTTCCTTCAGACATCGATTTTGGGACGACCATGCATCGCTACCGGTCACATACATGCGGCGCGCTCCGCGAGAGCAACATCGGCGAGACCATCCGCCTCTCGGGCTGGGTCCATCGCGTCCGCGACCATGGCGGCGTGCTGTTCATCGATTTGCGCGACCATTACGGCCTGACCCAGTGCGTGGCCGATCCGGACTCGCCGGCGTTCTCGCTGGCGGAAAAGCTGCGCTCGGAATTCGTGGTCAAGATGGACGGCAAGGTCCGCCGCCGCCCCGAAGGCACCGACAATGACGATCTGCCGACCGGCAAGGTCGAGGTCTACATCAGCGAGATCGAGGTGCTGGGCCCGGCCGGCGACCTGCCGCTGCCGGTGTTCGGCGACCAGGAATATCCCGAAGACATCCGCCTGAAGTATCGCTTCCTCGATCTGCGCCGCGAGAAGCTGCACCAGAACATCATGACGCGCGTCGAGATCATCAAGTCGATGCGCCGGCGCATGGAGGGGCAGGGCTTCTTCGAGTTCAACACCCCGATCCTGACCGCGTCCTCGCCGGAGGGCGCGCGCGACTTCCTCGTCCCGTCGCGCATCCATCCCGGCAAGTTCTACGCGCTGCCGCAAGCGCCGCAGCAGTACAAGCAGCTCTTGATGATGAGCGGCTTCGACCGCTACTTCCAGATCGCCCCCTGCTTCCGCGACGAGGACCCGCGCGCCGACCGTCTGCCCGGCGAGTTCTACCAACTCGACGTCGAGATGAGCTTTGTCACGCAGGAAGACGTCTTTGCGGCGATGGAGCCGGTGATCACGGGCGTCTTTGAAGAGTTTGCCAAGGGCAAGCCCGTCACCAAGGGCTGGCGCCGCATTCCGTTCGCCGAGGCGCTGCGCAAATACGGCAGCGACAAGCCGGACCTGCGCAACCCGATCGAGATGCAGGACGTCTCCGAGCATTTCCGCGGCTCCGGCTTCAAGGTCTTCGCGCGCATGCTCGAAGACCCCAGGAACCAGGTCTGGGCGATCCCGGCACCGGGCGGCGGCAGCCGCGCCTTCTGCGACCGCATGAACTCGTGGGCGCAAGGCGAGGGCCAGCCCGGCCTCGGCTACATCATGTGGCGCGAAGGCGGCGAGGGCGCCGGCCCGCTCGCGAACAATATCGGGCCCGAGCGCACCGCCGCGATCCGCGCGCAGCTCGGCGTCAAGGAAGGCGATGCCGCCTTCTTCGTCGCCGGCGATCCCGACAAGTTCTGGAAGTTCTCAGGGCTTGCCCGCAACAAGGTCGGCGAGGAATTGAACCTCACCGACAAGGAGCGGTTCGAGCTTGCCTGGATCGTCGACTTCCCGATGTACGAGTACAATGAGGACGACAAGAAGGTCGACTTCTCGCACAACCCGTTCTCGATGCCGCAGGGCGGCCTGGAGGCGCTGAAGTCGCAGGATCCGCTGACCATCAAGGCGTTCCAGTACGACATCACCTGCAATGGCTACGAGATCGCCTCGGGCGGAATCCGCAACCATGTGCCCGAAGCCATGGTGAAGGCGTTCGAGATCGCAGGTTACGGCGAGCAGGAAGTGGTCGAGCGTTTCGGCGGCATGTACCGCGCCTTCCAGTACGGCGCGCCGCCACATGGCGGCATGGCCGCGGGCGTCGACCGCATCGTGATGCTGCTCTGCGGCACCACCAATCTGCGCGAGATCTCGCTGTTCCCGATGAACCAGCAGGCCATGGACCTCTTGATGGGCGCACCGTCGGAAGCGACGACGAAGCAGCTCCGCGAGCTGCACATCCGGGTGAACCTGCCGCAGAAGTGAAGCTCTTACCTCTCCCTGCTTGTCCCGCCGAAGCTTCAGCGAAGGCGGATGCAGGGAGAGGCCACGCCCTCTCCACATCGTCATTGCGAGCGCAGCGAAGCAATCCAGAATCTTTCCGCGGAGGGACTCTGGATTGCTTCGCTGCGCTCGCAATGACGGGGAGAGAGCTGCGCTTCTCTCCTACAGCCCCGTCGAGGCCTCGATCCTGAACTGCGCCAGCGCGATGATCGGTTCGTGGTCGAGGACATCGACCAGCTGAAGCACCGGTAGCGTGCCGAGCGGTGTCAGCCTGATGCTCAGTGTTTGCCCCGAGGTCTCGACGAAACCGGCGAGTGCATCGACCGCGACCTTGGCATCGAGATTGGAGGCCGCGATCTTCTCGCCCTGGGCCCGGATCATCGCGACGATGGCGCTGCGCGCGGCGTCGCGGCTGACATTCTGCATGCGCGCGAACTGGGCCACGACCAGATCGACCACGCCGCGGTCGCGCAAGGAGAGCTCGATGGCGCCGGTCTCGACCTGCGCCAACTGCTCCATAGCCTCGGACGGGTCCGTCGTGGTGAAGAGGTCGCGCGGCACCTTGGCAAGGGCCACGCTCAGCTGCGCCCTGGCGAGGTTGCCGAGATCGAGCGTGGCGGGGGCGAGCGCGAACGCGCCCGACGATTCCGTCCAGGCTGCGCCGAGATCGAGGTCGATCGCGAGCTTGTCCACGCCTGCCACGATCAGCGGCTGCAGCGCCGGATTGGCGGGATCGGTCGGCGTGACCATTTTCACGACCAGGCTGGCCCTGCTCGGGATCGATCCGACCAGCTGGCCCCAGTTCATGCTGATCGTGTCGATGGTGATGGGCTGTCGTGCGTTGTTATGGGGCGCCACCACGCCCTTGATCTCGGCGCCTTCGAGCACCCGGAACAGGCCCAGCATCTGATCGGGCGAGGGCGGCTGACCGTGCTTGCTGAGGCCGGCCGCCCAGCGCATCAGGTTTGCCGCGCTGAACGATTTCAGCGCGAAGCGCTCCATCTTGAACTGCCCTTGCGGAGACGGCGTGTCGACGCCTTCGACTGCGAATTCGCCGTCGTTATATCTGACCGCCTTGATCCTGGCCGTTCCCTGTGGAAGGCCCACCGACGTCGCGCCGATTTCGATCCGACCAATGCGAAGACCCTCATAGAATCCGGCGAGCTTCTCCATCATCTCGCGCGATTGCGCGGCGGTCGCGACGACCGACCGGTCCGTCGGCACGAGCGCAACGATCTCGGCCGGCCGAAATTTGGAGGGCTGCACCGCGATGTCCTCGAAACTGATCCCGTCGATCTCCATCCGCAGGCCCTGGGTCGATTTGAGCACATAGCGGCCGGCCGAAATCTGCCGGTAGATGCGGTGATGGCTGTCGTCGCCGGCTTTCTGCGGGTCGAGCGCGGCGGCGACCGCGGTCGCGTCGAAATCGTTGATGATGATGCTGGAGAGGTCGCCGGTCAGCTTGTCCTGCTTGCCCGGCTGCGGCACGTCGATAAGACGGCGCGATCGGCCTTCATCGCCTCGACCTTGCCGCGCTTGAGAGTCTGGACCGCCAGCCCGGAATAGGTGATTTCGCCGCTTCCAGCGGCGCTGCCGCTCGCGTCGAAGGTCATCGTCAGCGTCGGAGCCGTGACGGACGATGCCGTGATGCTCGAATATTGTTCGAGCACATAGCGATAAATGTCGATCAGGGAGCCGTCCGTTGGCGGATTGCCGCCGCGAATGGGGCCGGCATAGTCCCGCAGAGTGAGCTGCGGGATCTTGTAGGATGCCTTCAGCTTCGCGGCGCCGACCTGGTCCAGGGCGACTTCGAAACCGCCGACCTCGATGATGTCGGCCGAGAAGCTGGTATCGTCGATCAGGCGAACGCCGGTACCCTTGATGCCAGTAATCTTGATCTGCGCTTGCGGCTGGCCGGCGGGAGTGATGGCGATGTCCTCGATCGTCAGCGTCCGGGTCGCGAGCTCGAAGGTGATCTTGCCATGGCTGGCCTTGCCGCCGCCCGAGCGGATCTGCTCGAACGCCGCCTCGACCTCGCTGGTTGCCCGATGTTGGACATAGAGGTTGAAGCCAAACCATCCGCCCGCGCCGAGCACGGCTGCCACGATCAGGCCGATCAGGATTCGCTTCATTCCCAGCTCCAGTTGCTCATTTTGCACCGCGCAACCTGCCATATTCAGAAAAAGTCGCGCGGTCCAGGGAAAGCTATGCTTTTCAAATATTTGACGGCGCGCCCTGTTGATGGGGGCGCAATCGGATGTTGCCACCGAGGCGCCCGGCGTGCTTCATCGCCCTTCCATGACCCGGAAATACGGTTCGCTTGGACAGCAGCCCCGGATCATGCATTTTGAGGCCGGTAACGCGAGGCGAGACACCGCATGTCGTCCTATTCTGATGATCTCCACCAGGCGGCGCTCGCCTACCATCGTCTGCCGCGCCCTGGAAAGCTTGAGATCCAGGCAAGCAAGCCGCTTGCCAATCAGCGCGACCTCGCGCTGGCCTATTCGCCGGGCGTCGCCGCGGCCTGCACCGAGATCGCCAAGAACCCGGCTGAAGCCGCGACGCTGACCACCCGCGCCAACCTTGTTGCCGTGGTTTCCAACGGCACCGCGGTGCTCGGCCTCGGCAATATCGGCCCGCTGGCCTCCAAGCCGGTGATGGAAGGCAAGGCGGTCCTGTTCAAGAAATTCGCCGGCATCGACGTGTTCGACATCGAGATCGCCGCCGACACCATCGACCGCGTGGTCGAGACCGTGGCCGCGCTCGAACCGACCTTCGGCGGCATCAATCTGGAGGACATCCGCGGACCGGAATGCTTCGAGATCGAAGCGCGCCTGAAGGAGCGCATGAAGATCCCGGTCTTCCACGACGACCAGCACGGCACGGCCATCATCGTCGCCGCCGCCATCACCAACGGTCTCCGCCTGAACGGCAAGAAGCTGTCCGACGTCAAGATCGTGGCCTCGGGGGCAGGGGCGGCCGCGATCGCGACGTTGAACCTGCTGGTCTCGATGGGCGCGCAGCGCAAGAACATCTGGGTCTGCGACATCGACGGCCTCGTGCATGAAGGGCGCAACACCTCGATGGACCGCTGGAAGGCGGTCTATGCGCAGAAGACAGACAAGCGCACGCTCGCCGACGTCATCGGCGGCGCCGACATCTTCATCGGGCTCTCGGCACCCGGCGTGCTCAAGCCGGAGATGGCCAAGGCGATGGGCGACAAGCCGCTGATCATGGCGCTCGCCAATCCGACACCGGAGATCATGCCGGAAGAGGCGCGCAAGGCGCGGCCCGACGCCATGATCTGCACCGGACGCTCGGACTACCCGAACCAGGTCAACAACGTCCTCTGCTTTCCTTTCATCTTCCGCGGGGCGCTCGACGTCGGCGCCACCGCGATCAACGAGGAGATGAAGCACGCCGCCGTCGAGGCCATCGCGCAGCTCGCGCGCGAGGCGCCGTCGGATGCCGTCGCGCAGGGCTTCGACACCGGCGAGACGCAGGGCTTCGGTCCGGGCTCGCTGATTCCGAGCCCGTTTGACCCGCGCCTGATCCTGCGCATCGCGCCGGCCGTGGCGAAGGCGGCGATGGAATCGGGTGTCGCGACGCGGCCCATCACCAATTTCGACGAGTACAGGGCGCTGCTCGAGCGCTTCGCCTTCCGCTCCGGCCTCGTCATGAAGCCGATGTTCGCCAAGGCCAAGACCCAGCCGGTGCGCGTGATCTATGCCGAAGGCGAGGACGAGCGCGTGCTGCGCGCCACGCAAGTCGTGCTGGAGGAGAAGCTGGCGCGGCCGATCCTGGTCGGCCGTCCTTCGGTCGTGGAGGCGCGCCTCAAGCGCTTCGGCCTCTCGATCAGAGCGGGCAAGGATTTCGACCTGGTCAATCCCGAGGACGATCCGCGCTACCGGTCCTACGTGCAATCCTATGTCGAGGTCGCCGGCCGCCGTGGCGTGACGCCGGATGCGGCGCGCACGGTGGTCCGCACCAACAATACGGTCATCGCGGCGCTTGCGGTGACGCGCGGCGAGGCGGACGCGATGCTCTGCGGCGTCGAGGGCCGCTATATGAGCCATCTGCGCCACGTCCGCGAGATCGTCGGCTTCTCGCCGGGGATCAGCGACTACGCGGCGCTGGCGCTGCTGATCACCAGTAAGGGCGCCTTCTTCATCGCCGACACGCAGGTTCGCCCCAACCCGAGCGCAGAGGAGCTCGCCGAGATCGCCTCGCTCGCCGCGGTCCACGTGCAGCGCTTCACCATCAAGCCCAAGATCGCCTTCGTCTCGCATTCGGATTTCGGCAGCTACGACACCGAATCCTCGCGCAAGATGCGGCGGGCGACGCAGCTCTTGAGAGGGAAGCATCCGGAGATCGAAGCCGACGGCGAGATGCAGGGCGACACCGCGCTCTCCGCCACTGCGCGACGAATGGTGCTGCCGCACTCCAAGCTCGAGGGTGAGGCCAACATCCTGATCATGCCGACCCTGGATACCGCCAACGTCGCCTATCAGATGATCAAGTCGCTGGCGGACGCGCTGCCCGTCGGCCCGATCCTGGTCGGCCCGGCGCGCCCCGCGCACATCCTCACCCCCTCGGTAACGGCGCGCGGCATCCTCAACATGACCGCAGTTGCCGTGGTGGAAGCGCAGGAACGCGCCTCGCGGCAGCAGCCCACGTTGTTCACGTAAGGGCCGGGCTCTCACGGCGCTGGAGGTGCAATCCCTTCTCCCCTTGCGGGAGAAGGTGGCGTAGGCGGCCTTCGGCCGCCGTTCTCAAGAACGCCGAAGCGAAGCTTCGGCTATGGCGCCGGATGAGGGGTTGTTTCCGCGAGTCCGGATCTCGCGAGTTTCCCCATGCTGATAGATACCCCTCATCCGTCTCGCCGCTTCGCGGCGAGCCACCTTCTCCCGCAAGGGGAGAAGGGAAGAAACCGCCACCTTTGAATTCCTTTCAGCTCGCCATTTCCCCGTTTGAAAAGCCCAAACGGACTCTTCATAATCGACTTAAGCGTTCCGTGCGGTAGCGCTTTGCCAAGAGGCCGATCATGCCAGCGTTCGTGACTTTCGGGCGAATCCTGTTCGCCGTGCTGTTCATCTACACGGGCGCGACCAAGCTCTTTGCCATGCAGGCGACCGCCGACGTCATCGCCGCCAAGCTCGTTGTGCCCGACATCATCGCGCCTTACGCCAAGCAGATCGAGACGGCGACCGCCATGACGACGCCGCAGCTTTTGGCGATCGCGATCGGCGGGCTCGAGATCATCGCAGGGCTGATGATCGCGCTGAATTTCGGCGCGCGTTTCTTCGCCATGCTGCTGATCGTCTACGTCGCCGTCGCGACCGTCCTGTTCTACGATTTCTGGAACATGGCGGCTCCCGACAACGCCAAGATGCTGGTCGACGCGCTCAAGAACCTGTCGATCATCGGCGCGCTCTGCATGATCATCGGCTACGGCCGCACCACGCGTCCGGCCGAAGCGGCCTACGGCGACGTCTAGCGGTCAAATCCGCTCTCGGCGGCGCGCGGCGCGGGTGTGGCGCTGCAGGCGGTCTCGATATGGTGGGGGGGGGCGGCGGCTCGGCTGATTCCGCACAAGAAAGCAGCAAGGTACGCAATGGTATTCTAATGCCGGTACTGTGCATGGGGTTGTTTTGCCAGTTTGAATCGGAGCCTTCGGTGTGAGCGACGTCGGGTAATCCCGAGAGGCTAACCCGGCCGCCACGGAGTCACGGTCACCTCATGCGCCGCGTCGAGAAGGTACGGCGCGCCCGGCTTCATCCCGTGCGCAGCCAGTACGTCATGCGGCGTCCGCTGGGGCACGCCGACGAAGCAACCTTCGCCGCCGGGCAGCCGCACATGCGGCGCCTCCGATAGCCAGAACGTGTCGTAGCGCTCCATGAACATGTCGAACACGACCGGGCCGCCGATGATGGCGACCATGCCGGAGGCGACGTCGGCGAAGGCGCAGGCCTGTTCGAAGCTCGCATGCGCCGGATTCCACAGCGTCGCGTTCGGCATCTCCGGATCGACGGTGAGGTCCCTGATCTTGCGGGTCAGGATCAGCCGCTTGCGCTTGGCCGAATTCGGCTGCTGCTCGTGCGAGTTGCGGCCGTGCACGATCAGCGCGGCGCGATCCAGCGCCTGCTCGAAGAACAGCTTGTCGCCTTCGAACTTCAGGCTGTCGGGCATGACGCGACCGGCGTCGGCAAGCATGCCGTCCGCCGAGACGATGACGTAGCCTTCGAAGCGGAAAGACAATGGCCTTCTATTCGGAAACGGTCGTCACCACGGAATTGACCGGCCGCTGGCTCACCGTCGGCAGCTTGATGTCCTTGAGCAGCTCCTGGTCGTATTCCGGCAGCGTCGAGACCGGGAACTTGGCGCGCATCGCCACCACCTTGTAACCGCCGGCCTTCAGCCGCTTGAGCAGCTCGGGCAGCGCCTCCGCGGTGTGCTTCTGGAAATCGTGCATCAGCACGATGCCCTTGCCCCTGGTCTCGAGCTTCTTCATCACGGTTTCGACCACCTTCTCGGGCTTGGAGGCCTTGAAGTCGAACGAGTCGATGTCACAGGAGAAGATGCCGACATTGCGGTTGCCGAGATAGGTGACCATCTCCGGCGGATGCTGCAGCGCCGGGAAGCGGAAGAACGGCGCAGGCGAGATGCCGCCGAGCGCCCACTTCACCGCCGCAAAGCCCTTCTCGATCTCGTCCTTGCGCTGCGCGTCGTTGAGCTTCTTGTTGTTGAGGTTGGCGTGCGACCAGGTGTGGGCGCCGACGGTGTGACCGGCCGCGTAGACCTGCTTCAGGATCTCCGGCTCATAGGTCGCGTGCTTGCCGATAGTGAAGAAGATTCCGGTGGTGCATTCGTCCGCGAGTGCCTTCAGCACGGCGGGCGTGTTCTTCGGCCAGGGGCCGTCGTCGAAGGTCAGCACCACCTCCTTGTCGCGCAGGAAGTCGAGCTCCTTGAAATGCTCGAAGCCGAAGCCGGGACCACCCGTGGTGTCGATCTCGACGGTGCGGGCGACGCCGAGCGCGCCCGGTGTGTTGCAGGCCGCGCGGGCCGGCTGCGGCGCCTGTTTCGGCGGGGGCGGATTGACGAAGCCCGCTGGCGCCGCAGCCGCTGCTGCGGGCGCTGGAGCTGCAGGGGAAGTTGCAGCTGGTGTTGCCGCCGGCGCGGCTTGCGCTGCGGCTGCGGGCTTCGCGGCCGGCGTCTGCGACAATGCGGCGCCGGTCATCGCCACCGACATCGCACCTGCTAAAATCAGTCCTGCCGCCACACGCATGGTGTTGTCCTCGAGATTGATCCCGTTGTTCCGCCGCGGCTTTTCGCCTGCGGCCAAAACCGTCCTGCCCCAAACTCATCCTAGCCTAGATGGTGGGCCATCGCCATTGCAACGGCTGTTTGATGTCCCACCGCAATTGTGCCCAACCGGATGGCGTGCACCTGCGTCACGTGTCGGCCAGGGTTCTGGCAATGGCAGTCTTGATCCGCGTGTCGGCCGGCTCGACGGCGGATGGAAACACCTCGGCGATATAGCCGTCACGGCCAATCAGATACTTGTGGAAGTTCCAGCGCGGAACTTCCTTTGGTCGAGCCTCGGCGGCCCATTTGTAAAAGGGATGCGCCCTCGCACCGACCACTGCCGCCTTGGCCGTGATCGGGAAGGTAACGCCATATTGGTGGTGCGCGGTCTGCGTGATCTCGCTGGTACCGCCGGGCTCCTGGCCACCGAAATCGTTGGAGGGCACGCCGATCACGGTCAGCCCCCGCCCGCGAAACTCGTTCCAGATCTCCTGCAAACCGGCATATTGCGGTGTGTAGCCACAGAGCGAGGCCGTGTTCACCACCAGCAGCGGTTTGCCGGTGAACGCTGCGAGGCGGATGTCGTCGCCTGACAAAGCGGGGAAGGAGAACGCGTAGGCCGAGACCCGGCTCATCCCGCCATCAGCGAGGGCGCGCGTGACAGGCGCGAATGCGCCTGCAAGCGTGACGCTCAGCACGGTCCTGCGATTCATCATGACGGCGTCCCCCGAGACGATCCGAGGGCAGATTACTCCGCCACTGCGACCTCACGCGTCAACACCGCGTTATCGAGCGCTGCGTGCGGGCTAGTACAGGCGGACGATGAAGTCGGTGCCTTCGCCGGTCTCGCCCTGGTTGATGCCCTGGTCGGAAACGATGATTGAGCCGCCTGACGTCAGCATCTCGTTGATCTTCGCCATCGTCTCGGTGGGGACCGAGATGCGGTCGAGGGCTTCAGCCGGGCTGTCCGGCGTCACCGCCGGTTTTGCGGCAACGGGGATCACGGCTGCGCCGCGCTGGCGGCGCGCTAAGCGGCTGTCGTCCTCGCGCGCCGCGGAACGGGCGGAGACGGGCAGTGACACCACCGACCAGCGCAGCGCGTTGGCATCGGCCTTGTCGAGTTCGGCGGTGAACACATGCGTGCCGAGCGGCCGGTCGCTCGCGGCAATCGTGACGGGCACCTCGAACAGCGGCGCAAAATTCTGCCGCACATAGAGCTTGGAATCCTTGCGGCTGATGAAGACGGCAATCTGGCCGGCCCGCTTGGGCGCGTCCGTCTTCGCCGCCGCCGCAGGATCGGCAACGCGGCCCTCGTCCTTCTTCGCATCGGGTGCGGCGGCGAGCGCCGGTGCATTGGCCTGATTGGGCGTCTTCGCGGAGTCCACCGCCTCGGTCTTGGCCGGCTCGGTCTTGACGGTCTCGACCTTGTCGGCGGACTTGTCGTTGCTCGCCGGCTTGGCCGCTTCTTCCGATTGGGGCTTGGCCGCTTCGGATGCTTCGGCCGTCTTGACCTCGGCGGCCGGTGCGGCGGCTTGCTCGTGCGCAGCCGCATTGCCGGTGGTCACGTCCGACAACACGGCGTGGCCGACGGAGGTGCGCAGCTCGAGCACGCTCTCGGCGCTGGCCGTCTTGGTCTCGACCGGCTCGGCTTCGGCCGTGCCTTTATCGGCCTTGTCGGCGACATTGGTCTGCGGCGCGAGGCTCGCGGCGGGCTGCGGCGGCACGCGCATGGAGGCGAGCAGGGGATGGGAGAAGCTTTGCGGCGACATCTGGCCGGGCGCCACGATCACGCGCGCGCCCATCCTGGTCCAGTTCCACATCTTCATCGCGAACGCCATGGGCATGCGGATGCAGCCATGCGAGGCCGGATAGCCCGGCAGCACGCCGGCATGCATCGCGACGCCGGACCAGGTGATCCGCTGCATGTACGGCATCGGCGCGCCGCTATAGATGTTGGAATGATGGAATTTGTGCTTCTGGATGACGCTGAACACGCCCATCGGCGTCGAGTGGCCCTTCATGCCCGTCGACACCGGTGATTCCGCGAACACGCCGGTCTTGTCGTAGACCGTCACCTTCTGCCGCTCGATCGAGACGACGATGACGAGCGGGCCTTGCGGCTTGGTGCCGGCTTCCTTCTCGACGACTTCCTTCTTGCTTGCGGCGCCGCGCTTTTGCGGCTTCTGGCGCGGTATTTCGGGAAGTCGCTCCTGCCGGGCGTAGTAGGACCCGTCGGAATAGTCGGTCCAATAATAAAATGCTGCGTCTGCCTGGCTGGTCGCGCCGATCGCGCCCGCCGCCGTCAAAATGGCGACCTGCCACAGCCGTACCGGCTTGGCAGAAGAACCCGACCCGTTCACGCTGTTCATCCTCGAATCCATAATCCAAATCAGACGTTAGTCTTCGCAAAGGGGATACGCGTTCACCAGCAGCGCGGTTCTGCCATCAGCTACTTTTGTTCAAGGCGTAGCAAAAAAGCCTCACGGAGCGGTAAACGGCGGCCGCGTCCCCCCTCCGCCGCCTTCCTGACCGCCGTTTGCGTTCCTACATTGCGGGGACTTGTTACCGGAGACCTTCATGTCATCTCGTTTCCCCGGTCTTTCCAGCATCCGCTTGAAAGCCCTCGCTTTATTCCTCCTGGCTTTGATCGCGCCAACGGCGTCGGCATCCGCGGCCGATGAGCCCGATCTGATCTTCCGCCGCTCCACCGTGTTCAAATGGGTGAGCCCGAATGACAAGCTCGCGACCTATGGTCTCGACGATCCTGAGGTCGAGGGCGTCGCCTGTCATTTCACGGTGCCGGAGAAGGGCGGCTTCAAGGGCTGGCTCGGGCTCGCCGAGGAGGTCTCGGACATCTCGCTGGCCTGTCGCCAAGTCGGTCCGATCAAGTTCAAGCACAAGATGGAGCAGGGCGACGACATGTTCCGCCAGCGCCGGTCGCTGTTCTTCAAGAAGATGCAGATCGTGCGCGGCTGCGACACCAAACGCAACGTGCTGGTCTACATGGTCTATTCGGACAAGCTGATCGAAGGCTCCCCCAAGAACTCGACCTCGACCGTGCCGATCATGCCTTGGGGACCGGCGGACGCAAACGTCCAGAAGTGCGGCGAGTTCTTCACGCAGTGACGCGCGTCGTTCACTCCCGTGACGCGGTCGCGTTCACCCGGTGGCGATCGCGCGGCGCAGCAAGCCGCGACCCGGTCAGCCGCACAAATGTCTGCGGCGCCGCCTCGAAGCCCCGGCTCGATTGCAGCGCCATTGCGCCGGCGCTGCCGCGAATGATTGGTTGATCTCCGCGATCCGTCGGTGGATTTTCATCGCGCGGCGTTGCGCGATTTCCCGCCATCATGGCCATCCCTCACGTGAATGCGCCCGATGATCCGGGCGTCTCGGTTTCGATGGCTTGGGTCGTCGTTGAACCAACCCCGGTTCAAGAGGATCCAGCCTTCTTTTGCCCGTCCTTTCACCAGAAAAACGTAAAATGCGTGTGAAGCGCGCGGTGCGGCGGCATGACGACAGCTGCGCGGGGCGCATATCCGTACCGGCACCGGAACTTAGCGGGCGACTTTGACCTGCCGTGAGACCTGTCTGAAATAACTGGCATTTTCCGAGATTTGTTTCGTCGCCGCGCCCGGGACGAAACAATTCTCACGAAGACGAAACCATTTTCAGCTTTTCGCGCATCACGCGCGAAACCGCCCATGGTTATCAGGCTCATAACGACGACGGCGCACCGCCGGCCACCGAATTGGAACACACATCATGCGCGCGCTCAGCTTCATCCTTGCTTTCGGTCTCGTTCTCGCCGGCCCCTCATTGGCGGGTGCGCCCGATGGCAATCTCCCCGGTGTCGGCACCTTCCAGTACAGCGGCTCGCCCGTTGCGGTTCCGGCCGCTCAGCCGATCATGATCGCTGCGCGCTTCTGACTGCACACAACAACAGCCGGCATAGCCCATCATGTTGCTTCGTCTCTGCGCCGCAGCGTTCGTGTCCCTTCTGACGATCAGCTCCGTTCAGGCGCAGGTCCGCTCACCTTCCAGGCTACCCGATCCGCGCGGCGAATTCGTTCGCCAGTGCGCGCCGCGCATGCTCGGCCGCTGGGAGCATCCGGAGGAGGTCTGTGGCTGCCTGCACGATCACGCCGCCGCGGCCGTCGAGGATCGCGATCTGCGCGAAGCGCTGCTGCGGGGCATCAGCGAGACCGGCGTGCCCACCATCGAGACCGATTGGGTGCCGGCCTCCAAGCAGAGCGAGATCGGCCCGACCTTCACCAAGATCGCCAAACCGACGCTACAGTGCATGTTCGATCCGGCGAAATAGCTTTCCGGATCCTCACTTCGTTTTCGGTCCGTGCCGCGGCACGCAGGAGCTCGTGCGCGAGACTCCCTTATCGGACATCTTCGCGCCGCGGACTTCCCTGACCTGGCCGGCGGGGCAGGTTCCGTCATCCACGAGCACACGCTGGCCGAGCTTGAGATCGCCGATGTCCTGCTCGCGTCCGATGGTGGCGGCGCTTGCGGTCGAGGCAAGCGCGATGGCGATCAGCAACGAAAGGCAGGTCGCGTGGCGCAGGGGCATGATGTGAGGTCCCGGATCAATGCCGCAATCTAGGGAGCGGCGGGCGATTCTGATAGTGAAGCTTCGTCACGCGCGGCGAGCCGATTTTCCCCTTGCGCCCAATGCCGCGCGCGATTCCCTTGCGAGATGTTCGGCGGAGGCCACGAGCTGTGGCATGGGATGTCCGGAAAATCCCAGCACGAAGCCGGGGAGGGGACGCCCGCGCGAATAGGTGTCGGCCAATAGCCAGCCTTCGGCGCCGGCCGCCTGCTTGGCATGCGCAGCCACCGCCGGATCGACGGCAGGATCGAACCGGGCGACAAGATGCAGGCCCTGTGAGGGCACCGGCACCGAAAGCGCGCCGTCGGATGCGACTTCCAGCGTCTCGGCGAGCACGTCGCGCGCCTCGCGATACAGTTTTCGCACGCGTTTCAGGTTCGCGGCGAAGGCGCCGGAATTGAGCATGTCCGCCACCGCGCCCTCCATCAGTGTGCCGGGAAATCGGTCAAGCGCCGCGCGCGCTGCCGTCACGTCTGCGATCAGACGTTCGGGCAGGGCGCAATAGCCGATGCGCAGGCCCGGAAACAGCGTCTTGGCAAATGTGCCGAGATAGATCACGCGCTGGAGGCGATCGATGCCGGCGAGCGACATCAGCGGCGCGCCGTCATAGCGGAACTCGCTGTCGTAATCGTCCTCGAGCACGAATGCGCTGGCCTGCTTCGCCCAGTCCAGAAGCTCGAGCCGCCGCGGCATCGACATCTGCACGCCAAGCGGAAACTGGTGCGATGGCGTGACGTAGGCCGCGCGTGCGGACGGCGCCGCGATCCGGCCTTTGGCGACGCGCATCCCGTGCTCGTCCACGGGGACAGGCACGGTGCGATAGCCGCAATGGGCGATGGTTTTTCGGGCGGCGGGATAGCCCGGGTCCTCGCACCAGACCTGGTCGCTGGATTTCAGGATCGCGCTCAGCACGATGCGCAGCGCGTGGAGCGTGCCAGAGGTCAACATGATCTGGTCGGGATCGCAACGCAATCCGCGCGCGGACAACAGATGGTCGGCGATCGCCACACGCAGCTCGCGGCTGCCGCGAGGGTCGCCATAATGCAGGTGCTCCGATCCGAATGCGCGCATGCGGCGGCCGACGAAAGCGCGAAAGCGCTGCACGGCGCGTTCGTCGATATGGGTACAGCCGAGCGCAAACGCGCCCTGCTTTGGCGCTTCGAGAACCACCTTCGGCTTGTTGGGCTCGGCCGCGCGCTTGGGGATACGGGCCGCGACGAACGTTCCGGAGCCGACCGTTGCGTCGGCAAAGCCGTCGGCGATCAGGCGCTCATAGGCGGTGACGACGGCGTTGCGGCGGAAGCCGGTCTGCCTGGCCAGCGTCCGCGACGGCGGCAGCGGCTCGCCCGGCTTGACCAGACCGGAGACGATCATCTCGCACAGCGCCTGATAGAGCCGGTGCGCGGCGGATGCGCCGGCCGTGACGTGAGGGCCGGCGAGGTCGAGCGGAAGCTCGGGCTTGGCTCGGGAGGATGAATTGGTCGGAATTTTTTGCATGGAATTGGAACTATCGCAGACCAAATGCGCCGCTACAACTGCTCCGGATTTTCTTCCATCCGAGCAGGAGCGGCCGTGAGCCAGACCGAGACCTCGACTTCCTATCCGACATCGGCACGCAACCAGGTGAAGCGCCGGCACGACCGCGGCTTCTATGATCACGACACGGTTCATCGCATCCTGGATTCCTCGATGCTGTGCCACGTCTCCTACGCGATCGACGGCCAGCCCTATTGCACGCCGACTTTCTTCTGGCGGCAGGGCACCAAGCTCTACTGGCACGGATCGAGCGCCAGCCGCATGCTGCGCAACCAGAGCAGGGGCGAGCGCGTCTGCCTGACGGTCGCCCATCTCGACAGCCTCGTGCTGGCGCGCTGCGGCTTCAACCATTCCGCCGACTACCGCGCCGTCATGGCGTTCGGCACGGCCTATCTCGTCACCGACCCCGATGAGAAGGAGCGGGCGGTGATCGCGATGGTCGATCGCTTCTTCCCGGATCGCACCGCCGGCCTGCGACAGAGCACCACACAGGAAATCAAGGCAACGTCGTTCATCGCAATGGAAATCGAGGAAGCTTCGGCCAAGATCCGGAGCAAGGGTGTCGCCGACGACGATGAGGACTATGCGTTGCCGATCTATGCGGAGCGCATTCCGGTCCGCACCGTGCTCGGCGCCCCGGAACCGTGTCCGCGCCTGCTCGATGGTGTGAGCCGGCCTGCGACGCTGAACGGCTATTCCGAAGGCCGGCTGCTCGAAGATGCATTGCGGGATGCATATTTTCTGGAGTACCCGAACGGCTGAAATCGGCTAGTTTGCGCGCTCCTTGGGACCATTGGAATGTCTGGAGTCGCCCGAATGAATGCCGAAACGCAGCAGAGGATTCTTGACGCCGTCGACAACGGCTTCGAAGCTCAGCTTGCAACTACAAGCGATTTCGTCGCGATCCCTTCGACCCGCGGGGCGGAGGGACCCTGCCAGGACATGATCGGCGATCTCCTGCGCGAACGCGGCTACGAGGTCGACGACTGGCATATCGATGTCGAGGATTTGAAAGATCTGCGCGGCTTCGGCCCGATCGAGCACGACTTTTCGAAGGCGCGATCCGTGGTGGGCACTTACCGCCCGCGAACCAATGGCGGCAAGTCGCTGATCCTGCAAGGGCACTGCGACGTGGTGCCGGCGGGTCCGCTCGAATTGTGGGATACGCCGCCATTCTCGCCGGTCATCAAGGACGGCAAGATGTTCGGCCGCGGTGCCTGCGACATGAAGTCCGGGACGATCGGTGCGCTCTATGCGCTGGACGCGATCAAGGCGGCTGGCTTCAGGCCGACGGCGCGGATCCATTTTCAATCGGTGATCGAGGAGGAGAGCACCGGCGTCGGCGCACTGTCCACCCTGCAGCGCGGCTATCGCGCGGACGCCTGCTTCATTCCGGAGCCGACCGGCGGCAAGATGGTGCGATCGCAGGTTGGCGTGATCTGGTTTCGCCTCCGCGTGAAGGGACACCCGACCCACGTTGCCTTCGCAGGCTCCGGCGCGAATGCCATCATGGCGGCGTATCACCTGATCCAGGCGCTGCAGAAGCTCGAGATCGCATGGAACGAGCGCGCCAAGGCCGACCGTCACTTCAAGACGATCGACCATCCCGTCAACTTCAACGCCGGCGTCATCAAGGGCGGCGACTGGGCCTCCAGCGTGCCGGCCTGGTGCGATGTCGACTGCCGGATTGCGGTGTTGCCGGGCTGGTCGATCGCCGATCACCAGAAGGAGATCATGGCCTGCGTCGCCGCCGCTTCGCGCAACCACCGCTTTCTCGCCAACAATCCGCCGCAGGTCGAGTGGTCCGGCTTCCTCTCGGAAGGCTATGAGCTGACCAACGCTAGGGAGCCTGAGGCTGCGTTCGGCAAGGCCTTCAACGGGGTCTATGGCGGCACGCCAGAGGATCTCGTCTTCACGGCACTGACCGACACGCGCTTCTACGGCCTCAACCACGGCATCCCGAGCCTCTGCTTTGGCGCCAGCGGAGGCGAGATGCACGGCTTCAACGAGTTCGTCGATCTGGATTCATTGAAGAAGGCGACCAAGGCGATGGCGCTGTTCATCGCGGAATGGTGCGGGCTGGAGAAGGCGTAGGCCTCTCCGCCGTCATTGCGAGCGCAGCGAAGCAATCCAGCATCTCTCGGCGGCGGCAGCCTGGATTGCTTCGTCGCTGCGCTCCTCGCAATGACGGAACGGCGGTTAGGTCCTCATCCTGAGGAGCTTGCGGAGCAAGCGTCTCGAAGGGTGAAGGCACGGCCGGTGGCCTCGCCCTTCGAGACGCCGCTTCGCGGCTCCTCAGGTGAGGAGAAACATCTTGCCGCCCTGTGCCCGAAACACGGGCTTCGCCAACTCCTTTAAGCTTAAAAGAAAGACTAGGATAGCGGGCGTCCCGGTGGCAGACTGGCGTCCGGTTCGTCGGACGAGTCCTCGGGAGCAACGATGCGCGATTGGGATGACGCTTACGCCAATTCGGCCCATATCCCGGGCTCGGACAAGATGCAGGCGCTGTGGGCGGAGCGGGCGGCGGCCTACCGCGCCGGGCTGAAGGAATTTCGTCCCGACATCGCCTACGGCGCCGGCGAGCGCCAGAAGCTCGACCTGATCCTGCCTGACGGCGACAGCAAGGGCCTCGTCGTCTTCGTCCATGGCGGCTACTGGATGCGCTTCGACAAGTCGGCCTGGACCGACCTCGCCGAAGGTGCGCGCCATCATGGCTGGACGGTGGCGCTGCCGAGCTACACGCTGGCGCCGGCTGCACGCATCTCCGATATCACCGCGGAAATCACCGCCGCGATCGCCAAAGCCGCATCGCTGGTCTCAGGGCCGATCCGGCTCGCCGGCCATTCCGCCGGCGGCCATCTCGTCACGCGCATGCTGTGCGACGACAGCCGGCTCGAGTCTGCTGTCTTCAACCGTATCGCCGGCACGCTCTCGATCAGCGGTCTGCATGATCTGCGTCCGCTGCTCAAGACGAAGATGAACGACACGCTGCGCATGACCATGGAGGAGGCGAGCCTCGAAAGCGCGGCGCTGCATCTGCCGCGGGGGCATTCGCCCGTAACGGCCTGGGTAGGCGGCAGCGAGCGTCCCGAATTCATCCGCCAGTCCGATCTGATGGCCAATATCTGGACCGGCTTCGACGTGCCGACGCACCTCGTCATCGATCCCGGTCTCAACCATTTTACCGTGATTGACGGGCTGAAGGAGCCGTCCTCGCCGATCACTGCCCGCCTGATCGGCCTCGACTGAGCAAAGCCGGGAAGATCGATCGAAAGGACCCGCCATGACGTCCCGCGATTACGATCCTGCAAGCGAAGGCGCCGAGACCGATTTCGCCCGGCGCATGTCCTATGGCGACTACCTTGCGCTGGATGCGATTCTTGGCGCGCAGCACCCGCTGTCGGAGGCGCATGACGAGATGCTGTTCATCATCCAGCATCAGACCACGGAGTTGTGGATGCGGCTCGCCATCCACGAGCTCAGCGCTGCGCGCCGCGCGATCGCCAAAGACGAGGTTGCCCCCGCGATGAAGATGCTGGCGCGGATGTCGCGCATCTTCGAGCAGCTCAACAACGCCTGGGACGTACTCCGGACCATGACGCCCAGCGAGTATACCCGCTTCCGCTCGCAGCTCGGTCAATCCTCGGGGTTCCAGTCACGCCAGTACCGGCTGATCGAATTCCTGCTCGGCAACCGCAACCACGCCATGCTGAAGCCGCACGCGCACGATGCCGAGACGGTCAAGCTGCTCGAAGCCGAGCTCGCGACGCCAAGCCTCTATGACGAGGTGCTGCGGCTCGCCGACCGCAACGGGCTCAAGATGCCTGCGGCGGTGCTGGCGCGCGACGTTCGCGAGACGCACAGCTTCAACGAAGGCGTGCTGCAGGCCTGGCGTATCGTCTACGAGGCGCCGGAGACGCACTGGATGCTCTACGAGCTGGCCGAGAAGCTGGTCGATTTCGAGGACTATTTCCGGCGCTGGCGCTTCAACCACGTCACCACGGTCGAGCGGGTCATCGGCTTCAAGCGCGGCACCGGCGGCACCGGCGGCGTGAGCTATCTGAAGCGCATGCTCGAGGTCGAGCTGTTTCCCGAGCTCTGGCGCGTGCGTACAATTCTGTAGGGATGTCCATGACCAGGCTTCGCGTCTACGACGACACCAAAGCGTTGTTCCATCTGCCTGACGGCCTGATCTATCTCGACGGCAATTCGCTCGGTGCGCTGCCGCTGGGCGTTGCCGAGCGCGTCAACCGCGTGATCACCGAGGAGTGGGGCAACGAGCTGATCCGCGCCTGGAACACCGCAGGCTGGTATGTCCAGCCGCGCCATGTCGGCGATCGCATCGCGCGGTTGATCGGTGCGGAGGCCGGCTCGGTGATGGTCGGAGACACGCTGTCCCTGAAGGTCTATCAGGCTCTCGCCGCCGCGCTCGACATGACCCCGTCCCGCAAGATCGTCCTGTCGGACACCGGCAACTTCCCGACCGACCTCTACATGGCCGAGGGCCTGATCGCGACGCTTGGGCGCGGCCATCAATTGCGTCTGGTGGCACCTGAGGAGATCGAGGGTGCGTTGTCCGACGAGATCGCCGTTCTGTACATCACCGAGGTCGACTACCGCACCGGCCGTCGCCACGACATGGCAAAGCTCACCGCGAGAGCGCACGCGCTTGGCATCGTCACCCTCTGGGATCTCGCCCATTCCGCCGGCGCGCTGCCGGTCGATCTCGCCGGGAGCGGCGCCGATTTCGCCGCGGGGTGTACCTACAAATATCTCAACGCGGGCCCCGGTGCGCCGGCCTTCCTCTATGTCGCGCCGCGTCATGCCGACAGCGCGCGCGCCGCTCTGTCGGGCTGGATGGGCCACGCAAAACCGTTTGCGTTCGAGCTTGCCTATGCGGCCGCGGGCGGCGTCGAACGCATGCGCGTCGGCACCCCTCCGGTGCTCGCCATGGCGGCGTTGGAGGCCTCGCTCGATATCTGGGACAAAGTCGATATCGCGGAGGTTCGTGCGCGTTCGCTGGCGCTGGGTGATCTCCTGATCAGTGAAGTCGAGCGCCATTGTCCGCAGCTCAAGCTCGTCACCCCGCGCGATCATGAGCGCCGCGGCTCGCAAGTCTCGTTCGCCTTCGACGGCGGCTACGCCGCGATGCAGGCCCTGATCGCCCGTGGTGTCATCGGCGATTTCCGCGCGCCTGACATCATGCGGTTCGGCCTGACGCCGCTCTATGTCGGAGAGAATGAGATCATCCGGGCGGCGGAGATCATCGAAGAGGTGATTTCAGGGGAAGTGTGGCGACGGCCGGAGTACCAGGTGGTGAACGCGGTGACGTGAGGCGGTCTCGTGCCCCGGACGCAGCGCAGCAACGCTTCGCGTTGCTGCGCGTCCGGGACACGAGAGTATGGCATTGCGTGAGGACGTCAGCACCGCCATTACCTCGGACGTCATTGCTTCGCCGCGCGGGGCAATTCACGCTGAACCAACAACCAATTGGGAGCAGTTCCGATGACGCCGCTCGAGAAACTTAAAGCGATGAAGATGCCGTTCGCCGAGCTCAAGGGCGTCGAGTTTGTCGAGGCGGAGAAGGACCGCGTAGTGGCGCGGATGACCGTCCGGGCCGATCTCTGCACGCTGCACCACACCATCCACGGCGGGGCCGTGATGGCGCTGGCCGATTCCGTCGGCGCGGCGGCGACCGTGATCAATCTGCCCGAGGACGCCAAGGGGACGACCACGCTGGAGAGCAAAACTAATTTCATCGGCGGGGCAAAGGAGGGGGCCACAATCATCGCTACTGCCACCCCGGTGCACCGGGGCCGGCGGACCCAGGTCTGGACCACCCGGCTGGAAACCGAGGACGGCAAGCTGGTTGCGGTGGTGACCCAGACGCAGCTGGTGCTGTGACTACAGCATTTTGATTCTATTAACGAATTAGTCGCGTTGGTGCCCGAATCTTGGGCAGGTTCCCGTCTTGAAAATCATGGTGCGATGCACAATATTGGGGGCCTAGGGATTCGAACGCCTCCTCGAGGGACACCAAGAGGAGTTTCTGACGTGGTACTTGAAGACACCGTCCGTACCGTTCCCGGCTATGTACGGACCTTGATCCAGCAGGAAGAATTGCCGCTCCTGCGCGATCACCTGCTGAGGCTCGATGCCGCCAGCCGGCACGACCGTTTCAACGGCTTTCTCGACGACAGCTTCATCGAGCGCTACGCCGCCCGCTGCGCCGAGGACGGCACCGTGATCGTTGCCTATATGGTCGACGGCGTGGTGCGCGGTGCGGCTGAGCTGCATCCCCCGGAGGACGATTCCTTGCCGGAGGTCGCTTTCAGCGTGGAAGCCTCCGCGCGCCGCCAGGGCGTCGGCACCGTGCTGTTCCGCCGCCTGATCGCGGAGGCGCGCTGGAAGGGCTACAAGCGGCTGCGCATCACGACGGGTGCCGAGAATCACGCGATGCGGGCGCTCGCCAGGAAGTTCGGGGCCCATCTGGCTTTCCGCCACGGCGAATCGACCGGCACGATCGACCTCGCCAAGACGCCCGAGGCCGAGCTTGCCGATCTGGCGGCCTCGCCGTTCACGGCCGGACGCGCTCTTCTCAGCTTCAACAGCACGTGCTGGAAGCTGATCTCGAGCATGTACGGCAATCGGGCTGCATAGCCCGGAAATTGCGCACAGGAATCACAAAGCGGACCGGCCAGGCCGGTCCGCTTTCGTGTTCCGTGCGATGAGATGAAATGGATGCTCAGCTGCGTGTGGCGGCGCCGAAGCGGCGGACAACGCGGCGTTCGACCACCACGGAGCGCTGCGCGCCCTGTTCGCCGGCGATCACGCGCGTCGCCGTGATGCGGCTGTTGGCGCGGGCCTGCTTCTTCACCTCGGCCTGGACGACGTCGAGCGGCATCCCCATCAAGGCTGCGGCGATCTCGGCCTGCTGCGCCTGGTCGTCGGTGATGCCGATCGCAGCGAAGATCGCCTCGTCGAGGGTCGGAGGATCGTGGCGCACGCGCCGTGTGCCATATTTGGTATTCCAGTCTGCGCTCATAACGGCCTCATTTCGATGCCGGATACCTAGTGCCGCCAATGTTGCATTGCAATATGGAATCGGTGTGGCATCTCAGCTATGCACCGGTCTGGTGTCACAGCGGTGACGCAGCACCTGCGCCGACCTCCACCCGTTGCTGGGGCCAACGCTTCAGGGCGGCGTGTCCGGCTTCGGTGAGCCGGTAGATTCCCCGCTCAGCGCGTTCGAACCAGCCATACACATTGTTAAGCAAGATCTTGCCGGCATCGGGGCAGCGTTCGCGCAGCGCGCGCACCTGTTTCGGCCCCTCGGCAAGCGCCGCCGCGCAGGCCAGCGCCTGCTGGCGATAGGCCGTCATGATCGGTGCGCGGGTGCTGCCGCCAAGCACGGGATCGCCCTGGCGGCGCTGATGCTCGGCAACCAGACGCGAGCGCACCTTCGGCTCGCGGCGCGGCGCCGCGGTCGGCGGCTTCACTAGCACTTCGACCTGGCCGCGATCGGTCACGCCAAGCATGCCGAAGCCGAGGCGGCGGCAGAGATTGCGATAGCGCGCATCGCTCTCGCGCCCCTTGCCGCGCGCGGACATCTTCGCTGCGATCCAGACCTCGTCGCCGGCCGGCGCGCGATCGACCGCCTGCAGGATCAGCTCGAGATTGAAGGCAAGCTTGAGCTCGCCGATCACCACGACGGGTGGATCGCCGGCGCTGAGGCCGACGAGATCGCAGCCGCCGATCTCGCCCTTGACCGTGAAGCCGAGCTCTTCGAGGAAGCGTTTGACGGGGAGGTAAAGCGCGGTTTCCAAGGGACGTCCGATCGGAGAATCAGTTGCAGACAGTCTAGAGCCTTCTCGGCCCCTATTGAATCGGAGCCGATGTCTCTAACTGTCGGATCGGAACGCGATTAGACCCGGCCGCCGACCGGGACCAGCGCGCCGGTGACGCCGCTGGCGGCATCGCTGGCGAGGAACAGGATAACTTCGGCGAGTTCCTGTGGCGTCACCCATTTGGAAAAGTCCGCCTTCGGCATGTCGGCGCGGTTGGCCGCGGTATCGATGATCGAGGGCAGGACGGCATTGACGGTAACCTTGCCCTTCCACTCGTTGGCGAGCGCCTCGGTCAGGCGATGCACGCCGGCTTTCGACGCAGCATAGGGGCCCATGCCGCTGCCGGCCTGCAGTGCGCCCATGGCGCCGATATTGACGATGCGGCCGGCCGGGGACTTGGCAAGGTGCGGCAGCGCCGCGCGCGAGGCGTTGAGCGCCGTCAGGACGTTCAGCGCGTGCATGCGCTGCCACGTCGCGATGTCGCCGTCGCCGACGGTCTCGAAGGCGAAGCCGCCGGCGATGTTGATCAGCGCGTCGAGCCGGCCGAAATGCTTCGCCGCCGCATCGACGGCATTCTTCGCTTGCCCCGCGTCGGACAGGTCGACACCGCCCATCACGATGCGTTGGGGCGTCTCTGATAATTGCGAGGGCGCATGATCGATCCCGGCAATCCGCGCGCCGCGGGACCGTGCCATCTCCGCGACGACTCTGCCGAGTGCGCCGAGCGCGCCAGTCACGACAACTACTTTCCCCTGCACGATTGCTCTCCATCGTTATCCTTCACTGACTATTGCGCGGGGTGGATTGCGCTTGCAATGGCGGCAACATCAAGACTGGGCTACAAATGCAACTTTAGATCGTTGAGGAGGTCATTGCATGTCTGACAATTTGCCAACCGTCGAATTTCCCGCTGCGATCGTCGACCTGACATATCCGCTGATGCGGCTCCGACAGGCGTTGGGAGACAAGGGACCAGTGCGCATCGTCGCCATGGGCTCGTCGTCAACAGCCGGACGAGCCGACGTCGTCCCGTATCCCTATAGGCTGGAGATGTATTTGCGGCAGTATTTCAAGGATGTGGTGCCGCGGCCGGACATCCGGATTGACGTCCTGAACCGGGGCAAGGGCGGCGAAGAGGCAACCGAAGAGCTTGGACGCTTCGATGTCGATATTTTTCGTGATGATCCGGCATTGGTCATCTGGCAGGTCGGAACCAACGCGGTCTTTCATAACGACAAGTATGACTTGGATATCGTTGCTGGGGACATCAGGAAGGGTCTGGCGCAATTACGCGCTCGCGGCTTCGAGGTTCTGGTGATCGATCCGCAATACGTGACGAAGATGCTTTGGGATGACCGCGCCGAGCTCGCTGACAAGATGGTCCGGCTGATCCGCGAAGCTGCCAATGAGGCAAGTGTGAATTTGTTTCGGCGTTGGTCGCTGATGCGGCACTGGCACGTGCAGAACAATGTCTCGTTCGATCAATTGATCGACACGAGTGATCCCGACAAGCTGCACCAGAACGATTGGAGCACCCAACAACTTTCCTTGGCGCTCAAGAATGCCATCATCAAAGCCCTCGGGCCGATGGCCTGAGGCTACCGCCGCGGGTCACGCCTGCAGATAACGCTCCTTCAGTGCGGTGCGCTCAGCCGTGCCGAGCTTGAGCCCGTCGCGCAAATAGGTTTCGAGATCGCCATATTCGCTGCCGACCGCTTCGAAAGCGGCCGCCAGGTAAGAGGCCTCGACGCTGCCGATCGCGTCGAGGACATCGGCGGGCAGATCGGAGGCGTTCGACGGGTCGCGCTTGTAGTGCCGGTTGGTCAAGAGGTAGTCCTCCGCAATGACATCGTCCGCCACGCCCAGCGCGTGCAGGATCAGCGCGCTGGCAAAACCGGTGCGGTCCTTGCCGGCGGTGCAGTGGATCACGAGCGGCGCGCGGTCTTCCAGCAGATGGCCGAACAGCGCGCGGTAGCTGTGGGTGTTGTGGCGGACATAGTTGCGGTAGGACTCGCGCATGAGCTCGAGCGCCACGGCCGCGATCAGCGTGCCCTTCGCGAGCTCGGCGCGCAGCGCGGCCACGACGGTCGGCTCGATCGGCAGCGAATGCACCGTGATCTCGTTCACGACGCAGATGCCGGCCGCGCGCTCCTCGACACCGCGGAAATCGAAGGCGCTGCGCACGCCGAGCGCGCGGACGATCTCGACGTCGGCCGCGGTGAGCTGGCCGAGATGGTTGGAGCGGAAAATGTGCCGCCAGCGCGTGGTGCGGCCATCGGCGGTCGGGTAGCCACCGAGGTCGCGGAAATTGCTGGCACCCTGGAGGGCGAGATGACGGGCAGGGGAGTCCTTGAGGGAGGAGTCTTGCATGGGATCAGCTTGGGTTATGGTTCCACCGGATGCACGTTCGGCATCTTGCGGTCTATTACAGGGGGCGATCATGGGCCGGCACAAGGCCATTGTTTTGACGGTCAGCATGCTGGCGGGCGGAATGCTCGGTGGGCGGCAGGCCGATGCGCAGACCTTCCAAACCTATCGCTGCGCCGATGGTACGCAGTTCATCGTCGGGTTTTATGACGGCGACAAGCGCGCCTTTCTCCAAATCGACGGCGAGCCGGTCGCGCTCGCCAAGCGGCTGGCGGTTTCGGGGGCGCGCTATTCGGGGGCGGGAGTTGCGCTGAGGATTCCCAAGACCGGCCCCGCTACGGTCAAGCATCTGAAACGGCCGGTTACCGCCTGCGCGGTGGTCGAAAAGTCCGGGATCTAGCCCGGGGGCGCCTGGAATCGAAAAGGGCCGAAACGCCGTTGTTTCGACCCTTGTTCAAACTGTCGCCGGCCGCTTGCGAGAGCCTGGCACTGTCGGACCAGCAGCTGGCATCAGCGTTCCCATTTGGGCTTGGCTTCGTCCACCGCGTCCTGGTGGTACCAGCTATCGCTGCAGATCGAGACGTTCGCTGGCAGCGAAGCCTGATCGGCGGGAAAGCGGGTCTCGCCATAGCGGCGTCCCGCGAGGGCCGCACGGCCGCCGACGGGGAATTGATAGATCTTTGCAGATCCGTGACTCAGACCATTGTTCATCATTGCGATTCTCCTTGGTCGAAGCGCCTTGGCCTCCATGGTGCGCCCGACTCGTTCGATTGTGGTTACTGGAATCCCCATATCGGCCCCTCGTCCCGGATTGGAAAGTGCTGAAAAGGAAATCAGTTTCCGCCCAATTTGTAGGCAGGCAGCCTTCTGCATCCTCCAAGGCACGCTGCCGCTGACCAACGCGTGGGCCATTCCGAAGGTTGCTGGGGAGGGGTGGGGGAGTTTGCGAAAGTTACCGGACGTTGATGCGCGTTTCATCGGCAGCGCGCGGGGCGGTGTCAGCTGCTTCTGAATCGGGCGTTTTCCGCGGGATTTTTGCAGTGCAGCTTCACGTCAAGGTGCGCGGCTATGACGCACGGTGCCGTGGAGGCCTCGCCCGCGGCGAGGAGGAGCCGGAAGCAGTGGAAAACAGCCCGTTCTGCGGCCTTTTGGCACGCTAAATGCTTGGGAAGGGCCGGCCGATGATGGCCGGGTACAAAACGTGCGGGGGCCGCCAGGCCCCCAACCTTTCGCATCATCTACAGAGAGGCTCAATGACCAAGTACAAGCTCGAGTACATCTGGCTCGACGGATATACGCCGACTCCGAATTTGCGCGGCAAAACTCAGATCAAGGAATTCGCGTCGTTCCCGACGCTCGAGCAGCTTCCGCTCTGGGGCTTCGACGGCTCCTCGACCCAGCAGGCCGAAGGCCACAGCTCCGATTGCGTGCTGAAGCCGGTCGCCGTGTTCCCGGACGGTGCGCGCACCAACGGCGTGCTGGTGATGTGCGAAGTCATGATGCCCGATGGCAAGACCCCGCACGCCTCCAACAAGCGCGCCACCATCCTCGACGACGCCGGCGCCTGGTTCGGCTTCGAGCAGGAATACTTCTTCTACAAGGACGGCCGTCCGCTCGGCTTCCCGACATCGGGCTATCCCGCGCCGCAGGGCCCGTACTACACCGGCGTCGGCTTCTCGAATGTGGGCGACGTCGCCCGCAAGATCGTCGAAGAGCATCTCGACCTCTGCTTGGCCGCCGGCATCAACCATGAAGGCATCAACGCGGAAGTCGCCAAGGGCCAGTGGGAATTCCAGATCTTCGGCAAGGGCTCCAAGACCGCTGCCGACCAGATGTGGATGGCCCGCTACCTGATGCTGCGCCTGACCGAGAAGTACGGCATCGACATCGAATTCCACTGCAAGCCGCTCGGCGATACCGACTGGAACGGCTCGGGCATGCACGCCAACTTCTCGACCGCCTATATGCGCGAAGTCGGCGGCAAGGAGTATTTCGAGGCGCTGATGGCCGCCTTCGAGAAGAACCTGATGGACCACATCGCCGTTTACGGCCCGGACAACGACAAGCGTCTGACCGGCAAGCACGAGACCGCGCCGTGGAACAAGTTCAGCTACGGCGTTGCCGATCGTGGCGCTTCGATCCGCGTTCCGCACTCCTTCGTCAACAACGGCTACAAGGGCTATCTGGAAGACCGCCGTCCGAACTCGCAAGGCGACCCCTACCAGATCGCTTCGCAGATCCTGAAGACGATCTCGTCCGTGCCGACCGACAAGAAGGCCGCGGCCTAAGATCCTCCCGGCCCGGGCTGGGGGGCTGGCCCGGGTTGGCATTCAATCCGCCGGAGCGACAAGCTCCGGCGGATTTTTGCATTGTGATGACAGCTGTTCCTCTGCGTGTCGGCCCCGGCGCCGCGAAACTTGTCCATCGCCGCCGAAAGCGGGATAGAGTGCGTCCGGATGCGCGCAGAGCCGGGGACACGGCTGGTGTTTGAAGGCTTCTACAAGGTGAAATTTCAGCTCGGCGATTCCATCGGCCGCAGCGTAATGCATGCCGGCAATGGCAAGATGCTCGGCGGCAATTCGGCTTTCGCCCATATCGGCAGCTACGAGAAGACCGACAGCGGCGTCGACGTCGTCATCAAGACCGTCCGCCACAATCCCGATCCGAGCTACCGCGCCATGGCCGGCACCGACGATGCGACCCTGATCGCGAAGGGCTGGGCCGACGGCGATCTCTATCGCTTCAAGGGCGAGCTCAAGGAGCTGCCGGGCGTGCCGTTCCAGTCGCTGATGACGCCGATCACCGAGGAGGAGGTGCCGATCGCGGGCGGCGTCGGCGAAGCCGGCATCAGCGACGGTCTTTACTCCATCCACCTGCGCATGCTCGACGGCCTCGACGGCGGGCTCACCGGGGTGATGCTGCTCAACCAGGGCCGCATCCTCGGCGGCGATGCGGCTTTCTACTATCTCGGCAGCTACACCGCCGCGAAGGGCCGCTGGAAGGGCCAGATCCTCAACCAGGAGCACACGCCGGCCAAGGACGATCCGATCTTCGGCGGCCACGAGGTCGGCATCGGCTTCTCCGGCAGCTACGACGCGGAGCAGGCGGTGCTGGAGGCAGCGGCGCTGGCCGGCAAGCGATCCTTGCGCCTGACCGCTGCGCTCAAGCTGATGCATCGCGCCTGATTGCGTCGGGAGCTATCAATGGAAAATGTCCGCATGCTCTCGACGCTCGGCCTGATGGGCGCGATGCGGAGCCTGTCCACCGCCTTCGAGGCCATCAGCGGCATCCATGTCGATGCCGATTTCGCGCCGACGCTGGCGCTGCTCAAGCGGTTGCGCGCGGGCGAGGCCGCCGACCTCGTCATCCTCACCCGCGAAGGCCTCGACGAGATGATCGGCGAAGGCCAAGTGGTCGCCGCGAGCGCAGCGGATCTGGCGCGCTCCTTCGTCGGCATCGCCGTGCGGGCAGGGCAAGCGCACCCCGACGTCGCCAGCGAAGCCGCGCTACGCCAGGCGCTGCTCGCCGCGCGGTCCGTCGCCTATTCGCGGCTCGGCGCAAGCGGCGTGTACTTCGCCCAGCTGATCGAGCGGATGGGCATCGCGGCAGAGATCAACGCCAAGGCCAGCATCGTCGAGCAGGGATTTACCGCCGAGCGGCTCGTGACCCGTGAGGCTGACCTTGCCGTGCAGCAGATCAGCGAGCTGAAGCAGGTCGGCGGCATCGAGGTGGTCGGCCCGATCCCGCGCGAGCTGCAGACGCCGGCCGTGTTCTCCGCCGGCCGCATGGCGAATGCGAAACATGCCGGCGCCGCGGACCGCTTGCTGCGCTATCTGGCATCGCCCGAGGTCGCCCCCGTCCTGCGCCAGTCCGGACTGGAGCCTTGAATTTGCCGAGCCACAGACGCAACGTGACGATCATGCGGATTTTCCTCCTTGCCATGCTGCTGGCATTCGCCGCGCCCCAGACGGCGCAGGCGCAATCGGCCGATCTCGTGTTGTGCGACCGCCTCGCCGCCGATCCCAGCGATCCCGACAAGCCGGCCGACGTGAAGGGCGTCGCGGAGATCGCGTCCGCCGACATCGCAACCGCGGTCAAGTTCTGCAGGCAGGCGGCCAACGCCTCGCGCCGCGCGATGTTCGCGCTGGGGCGCGCCTATGCGGCCAACCGGCAGACAGCGGAGGCGATCGCGGCCTGGCGCAAGGCGGCCGACAAGGGATCCAGTGCGGCCATGGTCGAGCTCGGCGTGCTCTACGGCACCGGCGCCGGTGTCGCCAAGGACGAGGCGCAGGCGCGAAAGCTGTTCGAGAAGGCGGCGCAGGCCGGCAACCCGCGCGGCGTCAGCAACCTTGCCGCGCTCGGCAGTGCAGGCGGCGCCGCGCCGGCCGACCCCGCCCAGGCCCGCGCGCTGCTCGGCAAGGCCGCCGAGACCAATGCGGAGGCGCAGTACCAGCTCGGCCTGATGCTGTCTGAAGGCGATGGCGGGGCAAAGGACGACGTCGCGGCGCGCGCGCTGTTCGAGAAGGCGGCGGCGCAAAACCATCCCGGCGCGCTGGAGCGGATGGGGGCCTTCGCGCAGGAAGGCCGCGGCGGTCCGAAGGACAAGGACGCCGCCAAGGCCTATTACGAGCGCGCCGCCGCGCTCGGCGACGAGGACGCCAAGAAGGCGCTGGAGCGCATTCGCTGTCCCTATGCGATCAAGGACAAGCAGGGCAAGCTCGTCACCACGCTGTGCTTCTGATTGATCGCGCTCCCTTCAAGAGCGGCCAGTCGCGATGGGCGCGCATCGGGCAGGTGAACATCGGCCCTCATCCGGGCCGCTAAAAACAAAACCCGAAAACAACCCCATGCACAGTAGGGCCCCCGCTGAAATCACAGCGAAATTCGCGCTTGCGGATTTTACGAAGTTCGTTTGACCCGTCGGGCAAAACAGGGGTATAGTGGTATCATGGACACCGACGTTTTCGAGCAGGGCCCCTGCGAGGAAAGGCCGGATGGAATCGGTGCGGCAGCGGTGCTAGGTAGCCCTCGATTCCATATTGATTTTGCGGGCGAATTGCATTGCTGGACGGGCTCTACAAGGTTGAATACGGCGTCAACGATGCGTTCGGCTGCAGCATCATGTGCTTGCATGACGGCAAGATGCTGGGCGGCAATTCTGGCTTTGCGCATCTCGGCACCTATGTCGAGCGCGACGGCGAGATCATCGCCCAGGTCATCACCGAGCGGCACAACCTGGACCCCAGCTACAAGCCGCTGATGGGTGCCGACGTCGCCTCGATCCGGGCGCGCGGCCGGCTCTACGGCAACCAGATCCGTCTCGAGGGCGGCGCGGACACCATGCCTGGTGCCAGGTTCTGGGCCAATCTCACGCGCCTCGACGACGAGGGCTTGCCGCCGAGCGGTGCGGTCGGACCGGGCGGCATCGCCAACGGGCTCTATGGCATGAAGCTGAGCGCGCTCGACGGCGTCGATGCCGGATTGTCCGGCGTGATGCTGCTGATCGACGGACGCATCCTCGGGGGCGATGCGTTCTTCTACTATCTCGGCTCCTATTCCTCGGCGGACGGCCGCTGGAAGGGCGAGATGCTGAACCAGGAGCACACGCCGGCGAAAGGCGAGAACCCCGTGTTCGGCGGCCTCGAGGTCGGCATCGGATTCTCCGGGACCTGCACGGAAGACAGCGGCGAGCTCGAAGGCATCGCGCTCGCGGGAAAGCGAAGCTTGCGACTTGCGGCGTCGCTCAAGCTGATGCGAAGGGCGTAGGGCGCACACTCATTGGCATCGGATGTCCGCTTCGTGAGCTGCATGCCTCGGGTTGGCTAGGTCCGGGTAGACCCATTCCTTCCGCCCGTATCGCAGCAAGCTGTCGGTATGCCTTGCCTGGCGTCCCAGATCAGCTGCTAGATCAGCTTTCAGAACGGCGTCGTTCTCAACGGCAGCAAGCCGATCGAAGGCAACTGCTCTTTCAAGGTAGTAGAATCAGGGCTCCAGCGCAGTGGCAATTCCTTGCTCGACTGGCGATTAACCTGCATCAGCAACTCTTCAAGAATGGAAGGAAAGCAGCAGTTCGCAAGGAACGGCTCGGAATAAGCCTTGTTGCCCGACATCGATGACACATGTCCCTCCCTCGACTAACCCGGCCAGCACTGCTGACCGGGTTTTTCCTGCATGGAGAGACCACCGACCCCTGCGGCTCTGCTGTCGCGCGGACTTTCTCGGTTAAGGGCGCGCTTGGTATCACCATCCCGCCGTCCGTCCTTGTGAGCGCCGAAGCCATCAACTGACGTCTCCCCTTCGCTGGTGGCTGACCTCCGCTCTGCTCGTCGCATTGTCCGCTTCCGAGGTGAGCAGTGGCGTCATGCACACCGCGAGGCATCCTTTGTCGTCGCCTCTCTGTCCAGCACGTCGTTTTTCGGGCTGCTCGTTGGTTTAATTCTCGCCCCAAAAGCACTTCACGGGAAGAATTAATTATCCTAGATTTAATACACGTTAATTATTGGAAATATTAAATACGGTAAATCACGAGCATACCCGAGGAACTTTTGGCCAGGGCGTTGCGCATGCAAGTGCCCTAGGGCCCAAACTCGTTCTATCCGTACGGAGCTGGCTGGCATGGATCGAGAATACCTTGACGCGTTGTCCATGGATGAATTGTGGGCGCTGCACACGCAGGTCGATCAGATCCTCGCGGCGAGACTCGTTGCAGAAAAGCGCGAGCTCGAACGGCGGCTCGATCAGCTCGGCCAAGGAGCAAACTCGAACGAGCCGGCGAAGAACTCCCCGGCGAAGCACTAGGACGCGAAGCCGGTTTTTAGCGGGACTCGGGGTTTGTTATATTTAGTGATTGAACTCGATTAACTTTATTTAATTTACTCAGATTGGCGGACGTGTTTAATTGCAAGAGTCATGAGGAGGCGCGATGTCCTCATACGAACACGACGACCGGCGCGAGTTTTTGAAGACCTGCGGAAAATTCGCCGCCGTAACTCCTCCTGCCGTGACCATGCTGATGTCGACATCAACTCGGCCGCGGCGTCTAGCGGGGAGGGCGCGGGGTCCCACGAACACCATCATCACAAACACGGTGAGATTAGCTGAGGGTCGCTCCGGGGCGCGGCTTGCCGCTCCATCTCTTCTCGCGACGAAATCAGTGGGGAACGTGCTCAGGGTCGAACCCTAGGTACGTCGCCACGCGGAGGACCCGGCCATGGGTGGTCTCCACCATATCCAGACTTCCTCGTCGGCCCCGCGGGCCGATCTCTTCAAATCGGCCAAGGTGCCTGCGGGCAATCCTTGGGCGGATGCTGCTGCCGCTGCTGCTCTTCTTCGTCACCGTTTCGAAGCGCTCGCTTCTCAGCTCGCCGAACTGGAAGCGCTTCGCGTACGAGTGCTTGAGGCTGAGCAGAAGCACGACCCGAAATTGATCTGATGAAAGGCTGGGCCGGGCATCAGTAAGCGCCGTTTAGCGCATAATGAACTCGGCCACTTTCAGCTTCTGGCGACCTATTGGCCTCTGAAGAGTGTTGCCGCGCCAAAGAGTAGGGCGCATTGGAGGCAGATATGCTCAGGTCGGTGATCAAGTCTACGGTCATAGCAACGTTGTTGATCACCCTGATTGGCCCGCCGGTCATCACCCAGGCCTTTGGCCACGGGAGCGGTGGTGGTGGTGGCGGCGGTGGTGCCGGGGGCGCCGGCGGTGGTGCTGGTGGCGCTGGAGCTGGCGGTGGTGCCGGTGGGGCTGGTGGCGCTGGTGGTGCTGGAGCTGGTGGCAGTGGTGGCGGTGGCGCTGGTGGTGCTGGAGCTGGGGGCAGTGGTGCCGGCGGCGCTGGGGGTGCTGGAGCTGGTGGCAGTGGTGCCGGCGGCGCTGGTGGTGCTGGAGCTGGCGGCGGTGGTGCCGGCGGCGCTGGTGGTGCTGGAGCTGGCGGCGGTAGTGCCGGTGGTGCTGGTGGCAGTTATGGCGGGGGCCATCATGATGCTGGTGCATCCAGCTTGCCCTATTCCAGCCGGCTCGGCACGAACATGCAGCTGATTCAAAGGAGCAAGGCCCGGTCTGGTGGTGGCTGGATTCGTGAGGATACTTTTTATCCGTTCCGCGGACCCGCGCCCCGGCTGCGGTGGGATATGTGGAGGCACGCGGCGCCCGTGTCTGACCTCCACAGGCTTCACAAGGCTCAGCGAACAAGGGTCGGGCCGCACGACATGCGGAAGATTCTGTCGGGCCAGAAATCTGTGCAATCGTTCGGGACGCGAACCTCATTGGACGCGCGTCGCGGGGAGGGCGATGCGACGGCTGCCCGCCGACCGGTAAATCGTTCACGAGTCGAAGTACAGGTAGCGCCGCCATCCTTGATCGAGCGTAAGGAAGAGCAAACGACTGGCGCGGCGCCGGTAGATGCGTCGGCGGATGTGGTCAAGATCACCCCGCCAGCCGCGATCGAGCGCGAAAGCGAGCAAACGATCGGCGCGGCATTCGTAGATGCCTCGGCGGATGTCGCTCAAGTCAACCCGCCCTCCGTTATTGAACAGTACGACGCGTCGACAACGCTGTCACTCGACGCCCTGGTAGCGATGATGATGGCACTCGTCGCACTTGGTATCCCATTGCTCCTTCACCATAAGGATGCCCGACGCGTGTTGGCCTATGCTGCGACGCGTCGCTCCGCAGCACGGCTCGACGATGCTCGCCCCGTCTACTTACTGTGTCCACCGCGGATCGAAGCCGATCCCGATCTTGAATCTAATTGGGAAGCGTCCGTGAGAAACGTTCTCAACACAATAAAAGAGGCTGAGGTCGAGATGGCTTCCTCACGACAGCTCCGAAAACCCGTTTTGGGAGACCTACCCGTCGCCTAAACAGGTGCGTCGATGCCGGATTGTCCGGCGTGATGCTGCTGATCGACGGGCGCATCCTGGGAGGCGATGCGTTTTTCCACTACCTCGGCTCCTATTCCTCGGCGGATGGCCGCTGGAAGGGCGAGATGCTGAACCTGGAGCACACGCCGGCGAAAGGCGAGAACCCCGTGTTCGGCGGCCTCGAGGTCGGCATCGGAGTCTCCAGGAGCTGCACGGAAGACAGCGGCGAGCTCGAAGGCATCGCGCTCGCAGGGAAGCGAAGCTTGCGGCTGGCAGCCTCGCTCAAGCTGATGCGACGGGCGTAGGGCAAGTGCTCACGAACGTCGGATGCCGGCGTCGTGAGGTGAAGCAGGCCTGATGGGTCGCCCTGGCCAATGTCAGCAAGCGGTCCGATGCCAAGTTCGGCCTAATTGAGAGATCGACTGAGCTTAGGAGAGAAGGATGCTATTGAAAGCGAAAGTGGCCGCCCGCCTTCCAGCCAAGGATCTGGATCGGGCTCGGGCGTTCTATTCCGAAAAACTCGGCCTTGAACCGATCGAACAGCGCGAAGGCGGATTGCGCTATGTCTGCGCAAATGGCGAGTTTGCGATATTCGTCTCAGCTGGCACGCAATCCGGCACGCATACGCAAATGGGCTGGGAAGTCGAGGATATCGAAGCAACAGTGCGCGAGCTTCGCGTGCGGGGAGTCAAATTCGAGGAATATGATCTGCCTGGTCTGAAGACGGTCGAGGGGATTGCCCAAATAACCGGGAACTACCCCAGCAAGGGCACCGGTGAGCGAGGTGCGTGGTTCCGCGACAGCGAAGGCAATCTTCTTGGGATCGGTCAGCCAATACGTTCCTGACGGGCGGCTGGGGCGTCGCTGGCGCTCGAGGCGATCGGCAACGCGAGCGCTGCCTTCAACTTAACCAGTGTTTCTGACCGCCTCAGCCAGAACGGCGTAAAGCTGCTGCCTGCTGAATTCCTTTGTCTGCTTCCTCTCTGCTGTATTCGATGACACCTTCTGCGCGATTGGACGGGCGCAGGCTGCCGACGACGGCCTCAGCTTCGGGGCCGGCCTTATCTGGGGCCGTGCTGTGGGCGGCTTGTGACCGCGCTTCAGGCCCAGACGATTCAGCATACCGCAAACCGCGTTACGACTGCAGCCGAGATGGCGCGCAATCTGCGCCGCGCTCTGTCCTGCGGACCAGAGCCTTTTCAGAAGCGCTATGTCTTTCGCATCCCATCCCATGAAACATATTATAACACCGACTGCCGGACCCGGGCCAGTCTAGTCTTCTTCCGGCTCGCGCACGACCGCCGGTCCATCATCATCGTCTTCGTCCTCGTCGTCCTCGTCTTCATCGTCTTCATCGGGATCCCGGGGCGGCATCACGATGTGCATCAGCGTGAATAGTGTCCAGCCGATCGCTCTGGTGGAAACTGCTTCGGAGGTGAGTTGCTTCATGCCTTTGTGCTCCTCGACAAATACGTGCGCTCGCAAATTCTTGGGCGGCTCATGCAGGTGGCAGGGGCGCGATGCAGATCAGGTTGATTGCACCATCAGCGGGCGTCAGGCTAACCGGCAGCGTTTTCGGCTACTTGATGCCCGAGGACCCATTGGGCTCTATGTTCACCAAAACCTCGCCGGCAGAGATTTCGGGAACTCCAAGATCGAGGTCGGGTAGACTGGCTTGAACAAATGCCAGTATCTTGGCGTTCGCTGCGTTGGCGCTTTCGCGGTCGTCAAATATCATGACGGCGATGCCGACACCGTCGCCCGCATCCAGCACATGGTAAGATCTGAATCCCGGCGATTGCCTCAGGATCTCACCAACGCCGCTCTTTGCGCGACGAGCGGCGTCCGCTACCGAACGAACCTTGCTGTACTTGCGAATGACCATGTACATGGGGCACCACGTGCCATACGCCCAATCGCATCAAAGCATTTCGGTCGCGCTCGGACTAGTGCCAACTTCCGCGATGGACCTCGCGTCCGGCCGGGCGGACCGCGCAACGCGCCTTGCCAATGAGCCATCCTCGGTGCTGAGGCTCAGGAGCCCTCGAACTTGAACGATACGTTGAGCTTGGCGCGATAGGCCTCGACCTTTCCCTTGTCATCCAGTTGCATATCGAGCTTGATGACCTCTGCAACGCGAAGATCCCGGAGAGATTTAGCAGCTTGCTCGACCGCATTGGCGGCCGCCTTCTCCCATGAGTCGGTGCTGGTACCGATCAGTTCAATGACCTTGTAGATGCTATCGGGCATGTTCGTCCTCCTAATCGGCAGGAGCAGGAAGTGTAGCATCAGGAAATCGACGCTGATACGCCCAAGGGATGCTGCGGAAAAGGTCCGACTGTCTGTCACTTTCCTGTTCGACCCAAGGAAGAACTCGGATTGTCCTGTCGGGGATTGCGTTCGCATTTCAGCTCGAAGGATGGGGTGAGCCCTTGCGAAACCCATCATGCTTCGTCGCATATGGTGGGAGCGATGGGTTTCGCCGGCGCTCCACCATCCTACGCGCCGGCCAGACCGGCAGTCAGCGGAGACCGCCGTTCATCCGCAAGGATCGCACGAAATCGATCACTGCCAGCGCCATGACGCTGACAACAATGATGATGAGCGGGATGGCCTTGATCCAGGCCACCAGGATTCCAAGAAACGCCAGGACCAGCGCAAGGCCGATGATCCCGGTGATCACATTGGTCATCGCATCTTCCTTTTCGCCGCACCGGGAGCCGATTTCGCCCCGGCGCTCGGGACTTTGCACCGAGTGCCACTAGCCCTGACAAGCCAGTGCGCCGTGCGCAAGAGGCGGGCATCGTTTCCGCGGCGGCCGACAAGCTGAACGCCCAGCGGAAGGCCGGTTTCGGAGCTCATCAACGGCAGGCTGATGGCGGGCACGCCGAGATAGGTCCAGAGCGTGCAGAAAATCGGGTTGCCGGTCGTCTCAATTCCGGGCGCCGCGCCGGGGGCTGCGGGCGTCAGGATGGCGTCGTATTCGTCAAAGATATGGTCCAGCGCCTGATTGAGCGGCGCAATCCCGGACAGTGCGTTGCAATAATCCGCCGCGAGATGCGTGCGACCGCGCTCGATCGCCTGGCGCAGCCGGGTGCTCAGTCTGTCGCCGCCCCGTTCGTAGTCGCGCCGCAGATTGTGCGCCATGTCGACTTCCATGATGATGCCATGCATATCGACGGCCTTGGCGAAGCGAGGGCCAAGCTCGACTTCGCTCGACGCGTCACCCAAAATCTCGATGAGCTCGGCAAAGGCATCCCGCGTCACCGGCTCGGCCTGATCCCAGACCGGAGAGTGAACGAAGGCAAATCGCGGCGGTAACGGCGGCTCGCTCGCCGCTACGGCGGTGAATGGCGGACACGCAACGGGCCGGGTGTCCGGATCCTCCTGGTCGAAGCCGACCAGGACCTCGGCGAGCAGGGCCACGTCCTCGACGCTGCGCCCAAACACGCCGACATGATCGAGCGTGCGCGACAATTCGAGCGCGCCGCTGCGCGGAATCAGGCCATGCGTGGGCTTGAAGCCGACCACGCCACAGAAGGCGGCAGGACGGATCACGGAGCCGTTGGTCTGCGAGCCGATGGCACCTGATGCCATCAGCGCCGCAACGGCCGCGGCGGAGCCCGAGGACGATCCGCCGGGCGTGTGAGCCGTATTGTGCGGATTTCGCGTCTTGCCGGGATTGTAGTACGCGTATTCGGTGGTCACCGTCTTGCCGAGGATCACGGCTCCTGCCGCCCGCAGACGCGCCACGGCCGCCGCATCGCGACGCGGCGTGCGTCCGGCCCACAGGTCCGATCCGAATTCCGTCGGCATGTCGCCAGTGTCGAAGATATCCTTGATGCCCAAGGGCACGCCATGCAGCGGGCCTACGGCCTTGCCGTGCTTGCGATGATCGTCGGCTGCTTCGGCCTGCCGCATCGCGTGGTCGCGATCGAGGAACGCCCACGCATGGATGTCGTGATCAACCTCATCGATGCGCTTGAGGCAGTCGCCGACAAGTTCCACCGAGCTGAACCGGCCGTCGCGGATGCCGGCCGCAGCTTCGGTGAGACGCAGTGCGCAGAGACTCATCTCGCCTCGTCCTCAATTCTGCGAAAGCTCGTTCTCATAGCCGGGACCAGTAGTTCGGCAGCCAAAGCGCCATGCCCGGAAAGATATACATGAGCACCATGAACGCCACGACGATCCAGATGTAGGGCATCACGCCCGAGAAGATCTGGTTGATCGTCACATGCGATGGCGCGACACCCTTCAGGTAGAACGGTGCCATTGCCACCGGCGGCGACAGGAACGAAGTCTGCAGGTTCAACGCGACCATGACGCCGAAGAACAGCGGATCGATGCCGAACTGCTTCAGGAGCGGCAGGAAGATCGGCAAGAAGATGATGATGATCTCCGTCCATTCCAGTGGCCAGCCAAGCAAGAAGATGATCAGCTGGGCCACCAGCATGAACTGCCACGCCGAAAGGCCGAGGCCGACGACAAATTGCTCGATATAGGCCTGCCCTCCCAGCAACGCGAATGCCGAGGAGAAGATCGCCGAGCCGACGAACAGCCAGCAGACCATTGCCGTGGTGCGGGCGGTGAGGAAAACCGACTCCCGCAGTTTATCCATGGTAAACGCATTGTTCGGAAGCAGCGCGCACATGACGAGGATCGTCAGGGCCGCGGCGGCGATAGGGACTGCGTTCAAGCGCGGCAGGCCGAAGTAGCGAACGCCGATCAGCCAGACGACAACGGCCGTCATGATCACGGCGTAGCTGCGCAGGATGAGCAGGTTGTGGCGCTTGGAATAGTCCGCGCCATAGCCGATCGCGAGCAGCAGCGCGCCGAAGGCGCCGATCGCCGCCGATTCGGTAGGAGTGGCCAGTCCTGCAAAGATCACCGCGAGCACGACGAAAGTCAGGATCGTCAGCGGCATGAACGATACCAGCACTTCGTAAAGCACGGTGCCAAGCGGCGCGCTACGCTCCTCCTTCGGCAATTTCGGCGCGAGCTCCGGTTTCCACGTCGCAAGTGCCATGATGTAGACGAGGTAGGCGGCGGTCAGGCCGAAGCCGGGAATGAAGGCGGCAAGATAGAGCTTGATGGGAGAAATGCCTGCGGTTGCGGCATACAGGATCAGCATCACGCTCGGCGGAATCAGGATGCCCAGGGTGCCGCCGGCGCAGATGACGCCCGACGCCAGCTTGTTGTCATAGCCTGCGCGCAGCATTGCCGGCATCGCCAGCAGGCCCATCAACACGACCACCGCACCGACGATTCCGGAGGCAATGCCCCATAGGGCGCATACCACCATGGTCGCAAGGGCAAGCGAGCCGGGCAGACCGCCGATCGCAAGCTGGAGGGCGCGGAACATGCGATCGAGAATATTCGCCCGGTCAATGATGTAGCCCATGAAGGTAAAGACCGGGACCGAGATCAGGACGTCGTTCGACGAAACCTCGAAGGCCTTCTGCACCAGCAGCGTAAATACGCGATTGGACGTGAGCTCCTGGCCTGGCACGTAGTAGGCGTAGAAACCGAAGCTGACGCCCATCGCCATCAGCGTAAAGGCGATCGGGAATCCGAGCACGATCAGAAAGATGAAGATGATCAGCATCGAAATGCCGAGTTGGGGATCGGTCATGCCGAGCCCCCTGTGCGGACGGACGGAGCCTGCCGGTCATGCTCGGCCAGATATTGCTGTTGGTGCAGGATGACCGTTTCCATTTCCTCGACGTCATGCAGTCGCTGAGGCCATTGGCCGTCGCGGATACAAAGGATGCATCGGATGATCTCGGCGACGCCCTGGATCAGGAGCAGCGTGCCGGCGAGGGGGATCAGTGCCTTGAGCGGAAAGACCGGGATGCCAGCCGGACTGAAGACGCTCACTTCGCGAAAGCGTACCGACATCGAGGCGTAGTTGAAGCCAGCATAGACCAGAGCGAGAACGCCCGGAAGAAAGAACAGGACGAAAAGAACGAGATCGATCGTCGCCTGGGTGCGTGGCGCCCAAGTCCTGTAGATGAAATCGCAGCGCACGTGATTGTTGCGCGCCAGCGCATAGGCACCCGACATCAGGAAGAGACCGCCATAGGTGATGTAGCTGAAATCGAAAGCCCATGTGGTGGGTGCGTTCAAGGCATAGCGGACGAAGACCTCGTAGGTTACCGACATGCTGAGAATGAGGATCAGCCAGGCGAATGCCTTGCCGACCCAGGTGCTGAGTTCGTCGATGAAGAAGAGGAAATTTCTCATGCGAGCTTGGCCCGCGGCGAGTAGCACATCCGGATGTCCCCCAACCAATTTGGTGCCCGGGCGGCGCTTGCACAGCGCCACCCGTCATCATGCAGCGTCAGTGCTGCGCCGCCGAGGTCGTCACGCCTTGAGGACCCCCGGGAAGTGATGCTCGAAGGCGCCGCGGTAGTCCGTCGCGTTGTTCATGTTGTAGTAGACCACGCGGCGCACCCATTCCTTCTGCGAGTCCATGACCTTCTTCATGAACGGATCCGAGCCGAGCTGGGCGATCAGACCGTCCCACGCCTTGATCTGGGCGTCGAACACCGACTTCGGCGTCCGCTGGACGTTGACCTTGTCTTTGTTGATCAGCTCCTGCAGGTCCTTCGAATAGTAATCCATGGCTTTCCATTCGTTCGCGGAGGACACGGCTTCGGCGGCGTATTGCAGGATCGCCTGCTGTTCCTTCGGCAGCGCGTTGAATTTCGTCCGGTTGAACATGATCTCGAAATATTCGGTCGCCTGATGATGGCTGCCCATCATGTAGTTCTTGGCGACATCCTGCGCGCCGAAGCGCCGGTCCGAGGTCGGATTGTTGAACTCGAACCCGTCGATCACGCCGCGCTCCATCGCGGGCACGATCTCGCCACCGGGCAGCTGCGCGACGGATGCACCCATCGCCTGGAAGAGGTCGGCGGCCAGGCCCACCGTGCGATACTTCAAACCCTTGAGGTCATCGGCGCTGGTGATGGGCTTCTTGAACCAGCCGAGCGGCTGGGTCGGCATCGGCATGGCGAAGAAGCTCTTGATGTTGACGTTCATGATCTTGGTCTGGAGCTCCTCGAACAGCTCCTTACCTCCGCCGTTGTGGATCCAGCCGAGGCCTTCGTTGGCGTTGAAGCCGAACACCGGGCCGGTACCGAACAGCGAGGCGGCCTTGTGCTTGCCGTACCAGTAGACAGTGACCGTGTGTGCAGCGTCGAGCTGGCCGCCATGAACGCCATCGAAGACCTGGAACGGGTGCACGACCGAACCGCCGACGAGATAGTCGATGCGCAGCCGACCTCCGGCCATCTCGTTGACGCGCTTCACATAATCCTCGGCCATCTCGTTGAAGACATCGGCCTTGCCCCACGAGCCCTGCATCTTCAGGGCCACCGTTTGCGCCCGACTGACTTGCGGCATGGCAATGGTGGCGGCGCCGGCCGCGCCGGCCGTCAGCAAGAATTTGCGACGAGTGGTTCTGGTCTTCTCAGCCTTTGAGCTCATGGACGTCCCTCCCTGGCGGCCTGGTTGTTCGAACGCGCTTCAGTGCGCTTGTCGTTGTTAACCGCTGGAGGTATGCCGCATTCCAGCGACTTTGATCACAGTTTGGACGCATGGCCGGCGTCCGACAAGCGCACCGGTGTCGCACAATTGGTCTTAGGCGACTCCATTTGATCTGTTGGCAGCCGATATCCTCGCGCTTGTCGCAGCGCAGCAAAGATGCAGCCGGACGTCCGCCATTGGCGCGACCGGCGAAAGGCGAGAACCCCCGCGTTCGGCGGCCTCGAGGTCGGCATCGGATTTTCAGGAACCTGCAATGAAGACAGCGGCGAGCTCGACGGCATCGCGCTCGCGGGGAAGCGAGGCTTGCGCCTGACAGCCTCGCTCACGGCAAATCAGGTCCAGCACGCGCTGGGCACGCTGGGCGCATTAAAGGCCGAAAGTCGATAGGCGACTTTCGGAGGCGCAAGGCTGAAGAAGCAGTACTTCTTTGCGCTAGCCGTTTTTCAGCGCACGAGACCGCGGCGCTAAATTCGTCTGCCGCCTTTGAGCGAAGACCGCTCGATCAAGAAGTCGTCTAGTTTCCGGCCGCATCGAAGCTGCGGTTGCAGCCAGCGAGGTGGCCTACCGCGACCCGACCACGTTTCTGCGGGGTTGTTCGGATTACGATATTTGGGCCGGACCGGCGGGTAGGGACGACGCTTACGATCGAACCGTATGGCCTCGTTGGCGAGTCCAATCTTGTGGAGCCGTTCCTCCAATCGTGCTTTTTGCACCAGGATTTTCTCAGTAAGGCTGGCCGTAACCTGCTGGTGAACTATCCAGAGCTCGTCAAGCGAGAGCGAGTTGAATTGCGCGGCATTCATGGCACAGATCCGGTTCTGGTGAGAAGGCCAGTCACACAAGCCGTAAAATGAAGGGACAGACAACCCGACATTTAAAAATTAGCCGTACAATCCACATTAAAGTGCGAGGTAGCAGGGAGAAAGGCGCGACGGCGGTTATATCGTGGCGGAACATTTAATTGGGTGAGGACAAGGACGCGGGCGACGCTCGGCGCTCGCGGGTGGCTCGATTTCGTCGCTTTTGCAGCCTGCTAGAGCTGGACCGACCTATTAATTTGGATAGCCGAGGGCAAAATTAATCATCGCATCGCCCAATTTAAGCCGCATGAGAGCCCATCTTGCCGCGAAGGCTTGTGCCGGATGGGGGCAACACCGGGAGTTTTCGATGTCCGGTCATTTGCGATTCTGCTTCGCCAGTTTGGTTCTTGTTGGAGCTGTTTCGGCGGCACCTGCGTCCGCCAATCCCATCACCGACCTGTTCAATACTGGTCCTCGCGAGCCCGCTGCAACGTCGCCGGTGCAACCAGAATGCTTGCTGCGGCCCGGCAACTCGTCTGGCCCACGCCAGCGCTGGGTGTATCGGCGGGACGGCCATCGCAAGTGCTGGTTCCTGGCCGAGGGCATCGCAGTCGTGCGAAAGTCGGTTCGTGATCGCGCGGCGAAAGGCGGCGCCAGTCCCGACAGGAATGAGGCTGGGCGGCACAGGCAAGGCCCGGCGATTGATGCGCGCGCGGAGTTACTGAGGTCGGCACCGGCCGAGGGGACTTCGGCGACGCCGCCGGCGCTCGAACTCAAAGTAGCTGATGCCGCTTCGGAGCTCAGTACGCGCGCCGCCCCGACGTGGGCGGCTTCCATCGCGGAGCTCGCTGCGCCCGAACATTCAGTGCCTGGCCAAGCCGATGTAAAGCAGCCTCTCGCGGCAGGGCCCATCGCTGACGCAGGGCCTTCGTCGGATCCGCCGGCTATCGCGATCAGCGTGGTCGAGGAGGAGCGGAGCTCGGCGCTGCCCTGGTTAGGCGTGCTGCTGATGGCGCTGGGGGGCCTGTCAATCTTAAGCTCGAGCCGCATACTTCGGGACGCGGTGCGATTGCGCCCACCGAGAGTGCGATACGCCGGGCACGTTACCTGACGCGCCGCCACGAGATCCATGAATTCAGGAGTTCGAAGTCGAACGGGAATCCGTACGACCGCTCTATCCTGAATAGACGGCGGATCTCGCCGCCGAGTTAGCTTGCGGCCCTTGCTCCGCGACCTAGTCCGACACGCCGCCTTCTGAGTGTTCTGGCCTCTACGCGTCGGAGCTTGCTTCGAAGCTTTTCAACCTCTCTAAGCTCCGCCACGAGTGCGTGGAGTCGCTCGCTCAAAACAGCACAAGTATAAACTTGACGCATACTGGACATGGCACGCCTCGAGGCAGTTCATAAAAAGAGAAAAGACAAAATTCAGTGGCCGAAGTTCAGTGAGTCAGAGCAGTGGCCGCCAAATGTTCCCAATACTCCGCCTCTGCGAGCAGCTTCCAGCTTCTCTCGGGATAGCGCGCGGCACTCTGTCGGCAAAGCAACGCCATTGCGCGAAACCGGCGGGCAACTTCCATTCCAACCTCCCATTATATTTGTTTTCAACATATTGTTTAATGTTGTGCTGGAGTCATCATCATTATCGGTCATAATCAAAATTATCGTTTAAGGGCAGTCAACTAGGGTTCTTCAGGCGAATTAACGGGCATTTGTTTCGGTTCGGAGTTCAGATCGGTTTCGAATGCGACGTGCTGCGTTCGCGTTGCGAGTTGAAGCGCCTCGCCACGCGATTGTGCGCTCTTCAAGAGCCTGTGGCGCAACAACACAATTGTGTTGATCAGACTATCGGTCGGGCCTGCGCGAGTTCTCAGACAGCGGCGCGGCGAGGAGAGTGGGACCTCAGGTCGGGCACCGGAACAAAGTACTCCAAATTAGCCGACCCTCGTCAGCTCAATGCCACGCCGCCAGAGCGGCCCTGGCCAGAAGCCTCTCGAAAATCCCTAGTCCGAAGGTTTGCGGAAGCGTTCCACTGCTCCATGGCCTGAAACCATTTGGACAGCGAAATCGGAGACTTTGACACGCGCGAGCCGTTTGACTTGGACCTGCGAGGGATCCAATCGCAAGCCCAACCTCACGAACGCATGGCGTCGATCGCATGGGCGATTAGGACCGCTGCACTGACGCCGATGAGAACGACGAGCAAAAGAGTGAATAACACGTTCGCCTCCAATGTCTGGAATTGAACGCGCTCATTCGTGCACAGTCAAAATCAACCGGCCGAGATTATTAATTTCGGCTTTGGGCTGAGGATTCACGGTAACGCTTGCGTCCGTTGTCGGCCCTATCGATGGAATGCCATGAACAGAAGAACCCCGACAACGCACGCCGCGAGTGAGAGCAAGTAAATACCCACGGCAATCCCCGACTCATCACAAATCAGCATTTAGATTGGAACTCGCATCATTGCGCGGGTCAAGTGCGAGCGGCTCAACAAATTATTTAATCAATTAAATAATGCCGAAGTCAGCCGGATGTGATTTAATTGCAGGGCCCGACGTCGCGCGAGAAAGCGCATTTTAGGTTGGCTTCTTCATTCGGAGTCTCGCCATGATCGAACGTCGTGCAATGAAGCGGATAGCGATCAACCGGGCGGCGCGGCTGTCATTCGGTGAAATCATTGGGACTCATCCCTGCATGGTGCGGGACATCAGCGCCTTGGGAGCCTGCATCTCCACGCCGTACTACATATTCGCAAACGAATTTGCGCTGTCGTTCGACAGTCACTCCGGGATATTCGTCTGTCGCGTTGTGTGGAGGAAGGAGACGCTTTGCGGGGTCCGCTTTCTTCTGCGACACTGCTCGCCGAACTTAGAGAATGATTCCAGCATCACTGCACTCGCAGCGCGACTTGGCCCCCGGATGGTGTGCGGCAATGGGCCCGTTTCCGCTCACCTTTAGCGTTGCGCTGCACAGCACGCCTCTTTCGGACTTGAGAAGGCTTAGTCTCGATCAATCGTCGCAAGGCGCCGCTCGTGACCACGGCGGATATTCGGCTCCGAAAAAAACCGGCCAGCAGTGCTGACCGGGTAAGTCAACTTGGGAGGAGAGCAAGGATCGCCATCGATCTCCGACAATGAGGCGTATTCCTCGTCGTTCCTGTACGGTTGCGGGGTTTCCACCGCCCGTGAAGACTCCCTCATGCAGGTTAAGCTCTCCTCGGCCCCAGTCGGAAGACACACTTCTGCGACTCTGTATCGCCGATTTCGACCCGAAGCAGACGAAGGCGTGGAAAGGTACCCGAGGGCCGAGCCCATCGAGGGGGGCCTTCGAATTGACGGGAGCGCAAGGACGTTCGTGGTGAGCTCTTAGCCAGTGTTTCTGACCGCCTCAGCCAGAATGGAGTAGAGCTGCTGCCTGAAGCGACGGCACCGCGCAAGCATCGGCAGTCGCGCTCAAACATTGGGTGCCGGTAGCGGACACCATTGGGTTATTTGGAAGCCGAAGACCTCGTTTCGTGCTCGACGTCACTTTCGATTTCCAGCCACGGCTAGTCCAGGGAAGCGGCTGTTCGACGCTGTAAATGCGTTTGACGGCGATAAGAAGAGGGGCTGCTGTTCATAGAGTAACATCCGCCTGCATGTCGCCTCGTGGTCCATGCCTGACCTCCGCCGGATCGACGAAATGACTAGGCCCCGGTGCGAGCGCTCGCTTAGTCGATGCTTGTCGAAGAAGGTTCATCTGAGGATAGAAAAATTTCGCAGCTCCTCAACGCGGGCGTGTGGTCATAGGATTGGATCACCCGGGCGACGAGGCCCGAGCTCCAACGGCATCCTTTTTGGTTTCGGACGCGGCGCCGGTCGCCGATCCGCGCGTCAAGGTTTGCCTTTACCAACAAAAGCACAGAGGGGGGACCATCATGCCTGCGTTGTCACGCCGCGATTTCCTGGCACTCTCGACATCAGCCGCAGCCGTAGGGCTCGCCGCGCCCGCGCGCGGGACGATGGGGCCGAACGACAAGTACGACCTAGTGATCCGCGGCGGCGAGGTGCTCGACCCGAGCCAGTCGCTGCGCACCAGGCGCGATATCGGCATCCGCTGGGGCGTGATCGAGGCCGTCCAGGAGACGATCCCCGCCGAGCGCGCGTTGAAGAGCATCGACGCCTCGGGCAAGCTCGTGATGCCCGGCCTGATCGATCTGCATTGTCACGTCTATCCCTACGGCTCGGCCATCGGCATTCCCGCCGACGAGCTGGTCCAGTTCCAGGGCACGACGACCGTCGTGTCGGCGGGCGATGCCGGCGTCAACAATCTGGCGGCGTTGCGCCGTTTCATCGTGGCCCAGACGCGGGCTCGGATGTACGCCTTCGTCCACATCGCCAATAACGGCCTGTCCGCTTTTCCCGTCGCCGAACTCTACAACATCGACACCGCGCAGACCGAAGCCTGCGCCATGGCGCTGGCCGAGAATTCGGACTTCCTCCTCGGGGTCAAAGTGCGCATGTCGGAAAACGTGATCTTTAAGCACGGGCTCGAGCCGCTCAAGCGCGGCATCCAGGCCTGCGAGATGTGCGGCTGGCCGGCGAAGATGATGGTGCATATCGGCGGCGTCGAGTCCAAGGAGCTGATGTCGCAGATCCTCGACCTGATGCGCCCGGGCGACGTGCTGACGCATGCCTATTCGGGTGCCCCGAACATGTCGAGCGTCTTCACGAATATCGTCCAGGACGGCAAGCTGCTGCCTGCGGCCCTGGCAGCCAAGCAGCGTGGCGTGCTGTTCGACGTCGGACATGGCGGCGGCAGCTTCGATTTCACCGTGGCGGAAGTGGCGATCCCCGGCGGATGCGCTCCTGATACCATCTCGTCCGATATCCACGTCTTCTCCGGCAATTCGCCGGGCATTCCCTTCCTGCCCAACGTGATGAGCAAGTTCATGCTGCTTGGCTTCACGCTGGAGCAGGTCGTCGCAATGGCGACGACGGCGCCGGCGAAGATCATCAATCGCGCGCCGAAGATCGGAACGCTGCAGGTCGGTGCGCCCGCCGACGTCGCGATCATGGAGCTGGTGGAGGGACCGGTCAGCTTCGTCGACACGCGCAACAACAGGAGGGAAGGGAAAGCCCAGCTCAAGCCGATCCAGACCGTCATCAACGGCGTGCCCTTCGGGCGGCCTTATCAGGCGCCGTTCTCGGTGAGATAGAGTCGGCGCCGGTCTCGAGCCGCTTCGGGAAATGTCTGCACGTCGAGAACGGCAAGCCGCCGCTCAGCGCGGCGCACTGTTCGCCGTCGGGCACGGCGGCGGCAGTGTCGATTTCGCCGGGGCGGAACTGCTGAGGCGGCCTTGAGCGATAGCCGACTTTGGCGTTGAGCCGATTTGTTCCGGGTGCTATGTTCGAGCGACATCATTGCCCTTAGGGCTGATGGGACGGGCGGGTTATCAGGCTTACGGACTGCCGCCTGCCAATTTGGAAACTGCAATATTCTGGCCATAGGCCCCGCCTCCGGACGCATTTCAAAGTCGGCCGGAGAATGTTGATTGACGTCATTTTCCTCCGTTCTTCCCATTGACTCGGAGGCGGGCTTTTTTGTCCAACTAGAAAAAGCCATCGCCATGTCTACTTTCAGAAGCCGAGCCCGGTGCGCGGCAGGTAGTGGCCGTTCAAGCGCAAGGCGAGTTTGCAGCTACTTTTTGGCGTGCATACTCCAAGCCGCCTGCGTCGTTCCTTTCGCGAGTACCGCGTCCGCGCAATGCGCAGCCCGCGATGTCTTGCAGAACCGGCTGAAGCCCAAGACGCACTCGGCCCCAGCGTCCGAACAGCCTATCAGGTCCGCTCGTGACGTTGCGACCTGGAAGACGATCACGATAGGTACCTTCGCCAACTCACTTACCTTGCGCAACGAGCTCGCTAGCAAGGGCTGCAGTGTCGGTGGTCAGGCTGCAGAAATCCTTGCTCGGCCGGCGTTCACCGTTAGCTCTCAGAAGACAAATGTCGAGCTCGTCCATTTATCACCTGCGCAGCTTGGGTTTACCTTCGACACCGTGACCCTGGCTAACGTATACGCACGCGCCCAGCAGGTCGGCCTTAAGCTTGCTGCGGCCGAAGTCGGCCCGCAATTGCGCATCCAATATTTCGACCAACCTGTCGGCGAATTTCTCATCATCGGAATGGAGCCGATCAAGACATGGAGCGGCGAGCCGATTATTCTGAATGTGGCAAATGGCGGCGCCGGATTGATCCTAATCGGCCAGGATGGTCGAGCCGAAGCGGATATACCCGTGACCTCTCGTTTCATTTTCGTCCGATCCCATCAACCGGCAGCTAGCAGCGAAGTCGTCGGATCAGTCGCAGCATTTTTGCCGCCGTGAACGGATTGAGGCCGCCTTAGTGTCGAATGACGGCTTATGATCCGTTGGCGAGTTTCGATGCTCCTAAAAATGGCCAGCTTGTTAGGCATCATGGGATCTCTGCCTCCTAGAGCCCAGGCGTCACCCCGAAGCGGCCAAGCCCAGGCAGCTTGAGCGCCGGGCGTCGGATATCGAGACCGAGCACGGCGCCGAAGAAATTGATCTCCAAGCCTTCGACCCAGCCGACGGAAAAGCCAACATATCCGGCAAGCGAAGCATAGATACCCGTGCCGGACGCCGTCAGGCCGACCCACTTACCCGTGTACGGGAAGTCCTTGCCGATCGCGGTCGGCGGCAGCACGGCTCGGAGCTCGGGGACGGCATCGAGGGCCGCCTGCACGAAGGTGTTCGAGTTGGGACCGGGCCAGACGCTATAATCTCCATAGTACCGAAACTGGTAGTTTTCGATCACGTATCGGATTTTGGGGATCAGCACCTCGGCGCGCTCTCCGTTGACGGCCACAATGGTTTCTGGCGCAGCGCCAAACCACCGCCCGTCCGGAGCGAAGCCGTTGGTGCGGATCGGTTCGCCCCACGCCGTGTAGTCATAGCGGGTGTAGGTCGGGGCATTTTTCTCCTTGACGACGATCCAGGTGTGAACCGCGAAGATGCTGCGCCACCGCACCGTTCGCGCCCCGAACACCCGTATGACGGCTTCGGGATGATCGGCAGCGGGAAGCAGAAGACCTGCGCTCGACCGATCGGCGGTTTGCCAATTCTGGCGGCCATCGCCCAGCCAGAAATATCTCACCGCCGACGCGGCCAGCGGTGCCAAGACAAGGAACAGAAAGATCAGCAAGGGCTTCTTCAAGGGAGTGATGCGGCAGACGTTTGACAAACCATATAGTTCGCATGAATGCCGCCGCCAGAGCCGAAGGCGCTGAGATCAGGTGGTTGTTCCGCAACCGCAGCAGGATTGGAGCACGCGCATGGACATGAAGGAAGCTGCGGCGATGACGGAAGCCTCCGGCTTGGCAGCCAATCAGGACGGCTTGGAGCAGACCTCACGCCCGCGGTCAGGTTCCGGAGAGCAAAGAGGACCGGCCAAGCCGCAGCCCGGATCGCCTTCGCTGGATTCCGCCAGCCGATGGGCTGACCGGTTGCGCGAGGTCACGATGAAAGCGCCTCTACGGTCGCTGTTTGTCGCCTTCCTGGCCGGAGTGTGGATCGCTCGCCGGCGGTAGGAGCTGTGAGCTTGCGCATTTCGTGACAAGGAGACTGCGGCGATTTATGACTTGCTGGTAAGCGGCGAGATGATCGCGAGGATGGCGGCGCTGGGAGGGCCGCCTTCCAGAATGCCGGAGACTCCGGTCAAGGGACCGCTCACGGATTGCCCGAGAGCGGCCTTTTCGTAAGGCGGATCAAGCAGCCTTTTCTTTGAGTTCAAAATCCATGGTCCAAGTCGAATTTCCTGGCTGCTTGCGGAATATCCAGATGGTCAATGTCGAACCCGGTGGGATGACGATACTGTCACCTTCGTGCACCGTGAACTGCCGAATGTTGCTTTCGGTCGCCCAAATCGAATGAGAGTAAACGTCCTTGTCGCTGGACTTGGTGCAGACCAGAACTCCACCGTTCAAAACGGCGCGGGTGACAGTCTGGCTTACGGACGAGTCCATGTGGATGGTAGTCATCGCGGCAATCTCCAAATGATGAAAAAACGCCAGATGCTCCCTTAGGTTGTCGTGGCATGTCAAGTGTGACCGGCCCAAGTCCGCTCCTCTCAGGGAGCTGGACGCCAACCCGGAAAATTGATGGACCACCCCTTGCTGCACAGCATCAGGATGTTCGGGTTTTCCGCTCCGTTGCCGGATCCGATATAGATCTTGTGCAGGGGGCTCCCAGATCCAGATCACTCTCGGCGCATAGTCGTCTGGACGGTCTTTTTCGTAAAGCACGTCCAATCGCTTAGCTGCAAAGACCGCAACTAGAGAAAGACGATGTTCATGCCATCTCGATCATCGCAATGATCATTGGCGTAGAGCTTCGCTGTCGTCGTTATTATGCTCAGCTCGTAGGGTGGGTAGAGCGCGGGGCTGCTCGTCGTAACTCCGTTGTCATCGAGTTGGCGATCGTGATGCACGGGTGCATCGCCGGCCCTGCATCATGAGCCGCAACTCATATCCGCAGGGCCGACAGACGTGCTGCGAGGAAGTCCATCGTGGCGCGGATGCGCCGCGGCAACGCGCCGGCGCTCGAAGGTCTCGGCTGCGATGGATACTCAATCGCTGATCGGCTATGTGTTGCCAAATGGGTGGAGGAAGACGGAATGCGAGCCGAGGCGTGGACTGACATCGTTCAAGCGAATGCGTCGAGCTACGGGGGCATCGTCGTAGGCATTGATCCATATCTGCCAGATGTTCCCGCGGCTTTCGAGAGCGAGGGCGGGCGCCTCGATTGGCTGCCCCGATACCTTGATTTCGTCCTGGACCGGACCATTGGTCGGGTCGGCTTCGTGAAATTCCAATCTGCCTACTTCGAGGCATATGGCCTTGCAGGGCTCAATGCCTTGTCGTTGGCAATGAAGCGGGCTCGGAGTGCGGGTATGGGCGTGATTCTTGATGCGAAGCGCGGTGATATCGGATCGACCGCCGCGGCGTATGGGCGAGCCTACCTCACGCCTGGGACTGCTGGTGGCAGCGGCGACTTTGAGGCGGATTGCCTAACCGTTAATCCGATGATGGGACCAGACACTTTGGAGCCATTCCTCGATTGTGTTCGCAGGTATGGCAAGGGCTTGTTCATCTTATGCCGTACCTCGAATCCCGGTGCAGGCTGGTTACAAGACCGGATGACGGGAAACCGTTTTATTTCCGATCGGCTCGCTGACTTGATCGCGACTGTCGGCAAGGATTGCAATCAGGGGGCGCGCCTCAATCCGGTTGGGGCCGTGATAGGCGCGACAGTTCCACAAGAAGGAAAGCGGCTTCGTAGCCTGCTGCCGAACGCCATCATTCTAGCTCCAGGGCTCGGGCCGCAGGGAGGAGATGTGACAGCATTGAATGCATTGCGGGGCTCTCATCCGGGAGATCTTCTAGTACCGGTCTCTCGTGGTCTGCTTCGGGTGGACGATCGGTCTATTGCGCTGGACGAATACGAACAACTCATCAAAGAACGTCTTGAGCTGTTCAAGGCCGTGATCGCGGCTCCATCGAAGCTTAGTGCAACGGGTTGAAGCCCACGGGAGGAGGTCCGCACGCGGTTCCTCACGCCGGCAGCGCACGCCCCACCTGCCATCCAGGCCTCCACCAGCGCGCCGGCCGGCTCTTGCCCATAGCGAGTGGGTGGCCGAAGCCGGTCGCCGATCCGTACCCCGCCGGGCTTCCCCTCACGCCCCGCATGCCCTATGACGCTGCAACGCAAAAATCCCCCCAAAGACACTCATGATCCGCCTCGACAACGTCAGCAAGCAAGCCGGCCACCAAATCCTGTTCATCGAAGCCTCCGCGGCCCTCAACAAGGGCGAGAAGATCGGTCTCGTCGGACCGAACGGCGCCGGCAAGAGCACGCTGTTCCGGATGATCGCCGGCGAGGAACTGCCCGACGAGGGGCAGGTCTCGACCGATCGCGGCATCACCATCGGCTATTTCAACCAGGACGTCGGCGAGATGTCCGGCCGCAGCGCGGTGGCCGAGGTGATGAACGGAGCTGGTCCCGTCAGCGAGGTCGCGGCCGAGCTGCGCGCGCTCGAGGCCGATATGGCCGACCCCGACAAGGCCGACCAGATGGACGAGATCATCGCCCGCTATGGCGAGGTGCAGCACCGGTTCGAGGAGCTGGACGGCTATGCGCTCGACGGCCGCGCGCGCGAGGCGCTCTCCGGCCTCGGCTTCAGCCAGGAGATGATGGACGGGGACGTCGGCAAACTCTCCGGCGGCTGGAAGATGCGCGTGGCGCTGGCGCGCATTCTCCTGATGCGGCCCGACGTCATGCTGCTCGACGAGCCGAGCAACCATCTCGACCTCGAAAGCCTGATCTGGCTGGAAAAATTCCTGCACGATTACGAAGGCACGCTGCTGATGACCTCGCACGACCGCGAGTTCATCAACCGCGTGATCTCCAAGGTGATCGAGATCGACAGCGGCTCGCTCACCACCTACACCGGCGATTACGAATTCTACGAGCAGCAGCGGGCGCAGAACGAGAAGCAGCAGCAGGCGCAGTTCGAGCGCCAGCAGGCCATGCTCGCCAAGGAGATCAAGTTCATCGAGCGCTTCAAGGCGCGCGCCTCGCATGCGGCGCAGGTGCAGAGCCGGGTCAAGAAGCTCGACAAGATCGAGCGCGTCGAGCCGCCGCGGCGCCGCCAGAGCGTTGCGTTCGACTTCCTGCCGGCGCCGCGCTCCGGCGAGGACGTCGTGGCGCTCAAGAACGTGCACAAGGGCTATGGCTCAAAGCGCATCTATGACGGGCTCGACTTCATGATCCGCCGTCGGGAGCGCTGGTGCGTGATGGGCGTCAACGGCGCCGGCAAGTCGACGCTGCTCAAGCTGGTGGCCGGCGCGAGCGAGCCGGACCAGGGCACGGTGGCGCTCGGAGGCAGCGTCAAGATGGGCTATTTCGCCCAGCATGCGATGGATCTGCTCGACGGCGAGCGCACCGTGTTCCAGTCGCTGGAGGACGCGTTTCCGACCGCGGGGCAGGGCTCCTTGCGTGCGCTCGCCGGCTGCTTCGGCTTCTCCGGCGACGATGTCGAGAAGCGCTGCCGCGTGCTCTCGGGCGGCGAGAAGGCGCGCCTCGTCATGGCCAAGATGCTGTTCGATCCGCCGAACTTTCTGGTGCTGGACGAGCCCACCAACCATCTCGACCTCGCCACCAAGGAAATGCTGATCAACGCGCTGTCGGATTTCGAGGGCACCATGCTGTTCGTCTCGCACGACCGGCATTTTTTGGCGACGCTGTCGAACCGCGTGCTGGAGCTGACGCCTGATGGCATCCACCAATATGGCGGCGGCTATACCGAATATGTCGCGCGCACCGGGCAGGAGGCACCGGGGTTGCGGAGCTAGTGAGGGGGCCGCGGACCTTGCAATGACGGAGCTCTGGTAGGGTGGGCAAAGGCGCAATTCGCGCCGTGCCCACCATCTCGTTCTGAGCTGCGGCAGATCGTGGGCACGCTTCGCTTTGCCCACCCTACGAGATCCGACCGCGTAGCCCGAATTTCGCGCGATCGCCTACCGCAAGATCTCGCGCAGCACTTCGCCATCGACGCCGTGCGGTCTGTGATGACCGCTGCTTCAAGCGGGACTAGCCGAGGTTCTAATAGGCGTAGAACATCCGCTGAATGTCCTTGGTGTCGGTCGTCTTGGTCAACGCCAGCATCAGCAAGATGCGCGCTTTCTGGGGATTGAGCGTATCCGAGACGACGAAGTCGTGTTCATCGTCCTTGGCCTCGCCATTGCGCGCGACGATGCCGTTGCCGACACGGCTGCTGCGAACGATCACCACGCCCTTCTTGCGGGCTTCGTCCAGCGCCGGCTCGACCGCCGGGCGGGCCAGGCTGCCGTCACCCACGCCGGCATGCACGACCCCCTTGGCGCCGGCGGCGACAAAGGCGTCGATCGCAACCCGGTTCATGTTGGCGTAGCCGTAGACGATGTCGACCTGAGGCAGGACATCGAGGTTGGACACGTCAAATTCGGAATCCGCCGTGTGCCGGCGGGTCGATTGCCGATAGAAATACGGCTTGTTGCCCTGCATGTAGCCGAGAAAGCCGAGTTCAGGCGTGCGAAAGGTGTCTGCCGTGGACGTGTTGTTCTTGGTGACGTCGCGCGCGGCGTTGATCTGATCGTTGAGGGCGACGAGCACGCCCTTGCCGACGGCTTCTTCACTGCCTGCGAGGATCACCGCATTGAAGAGGTTGATCGGGCCGTCCGCGCTGATCGCTGTCGACGGCCGCATCGCGCCGACGACGACCACAGGCTTCTTGCTCTTGACGACCAGATTCAGGAAATAGCTGGTTTCCTCGATCGTATCGGTCCCGTGCGTGATCACGATCCCGTCCACGTCGTCCTGCGCGAGGAGCGTATTGACGCGCTTGGCGAGCTTCAGCCAATAATCATTGTTCATGTTCTCGCTGGCGATCTGGAAGACCTGCTCGCCCTTGACGTTGGCCACCGTTTTCAACTCGGGGACGGCGTTCAAGAGGGTCTCGATGCCCACCGTGGCTGCGGTATACCCGACGACGGTGGTGCTGCTCGCCCCGCTGCCGGCGATCGTGCCGCCGGTTGCGAGAACCATGACGTTGGGCAGGCCAGGGCCTCTGGCGTTGGCAACGTCAACAATCATGAGCAGCGCAAAGAGCACGCTCATTGTCGCCATGATGTGATCACGCACGCGGAACTGCAACATCTCGCCCATCCTTTGCTGGAAGCCTCGTCGATGCGCCCCGGTTCGCTCAGCGTTGCATCATCCGTCAGCCGCTGCGTTCTGTCTAGGGTCGCGAGGAGTTTGCTTTACGCGCACGGCGCGTGCCGGAAAACTGGCGGCGGGGAAGGCACAAGAAGCAAATGGCCGGGAGGTCTAAAGCGCGATGCGATCGGGATGAATCGTCATCGCGCTTTAGCTTATTGTTTGAGCATGATCTTTTCGGAAAACCGCTTCGCACTTTTTCGGATCATGCTCTCGCGCGAAGACGCGCTTCTGCCCGGCCATGACGGCATTTCGTTTGTGATGGCTCGCTGAAAAAGCCGGGAACGGACTGCGCGCTTACGCGCTGGTCTCGCACTTCTTCATGAAGCTGTTCTTGGCGGCGCCGGCGAGCGGCTTGCCGTCGGAGCCGACGGCCTTGGGGGCGCAGGCATCTTCCTTGCACTTCTTCAGGAACGAGGTCTTGGCGGCGCCGGCCAGCGGCTTGCCGTCCTTGCCGACAGCCTTGCTTTCGCAGGTTTCTTGCGCAAGGGCCGAGCCCGCTGCAAAGCTGGCAACGATCGCAGCGAGGAAAATCCGCTTCATCATGGGGGTCTCCTAAGCCAGAAATGGCCGGGAGATTGGAGCCGCAAATCGTGGCGCAATCAAGCAGGATGAGCACCGGCCGCCCGCTCGCCCCGCTGATTTTTGCGCTTCGAGCGCGGAAGATGTCGCCTCTGTTGCACTGCTCGCTGACCTCATCGGGCGATCCTGCTAGCGTCGGTCCCTCGAGATGGAGAGGAAGCATCGTGATGGACGCCGCGATCCCGCACGACCAGGGCGCCGCTGAGCGGCATTCCCACCTGGTTCGCCCCCAGGACATGGATTGGCAGAAGACGCGCTTTCCGGGCTGCGAGGCCAAGACGCTGCTGTTTGATCGCGGCACGGGGCTGATGACCGCCTTGATGCGCTTTGCGCCGGGATCGGTGCTGCCCGATCACGAGCATGTCGGCATCGAGCAGAGCTGGGTCATCGAAGGTGCGCTCGTCGACAAGGAGGGCCCGGCCAAGGGCATTGCCTGCAAGGCCGGCGAATTCATCTGGCGCGAGGCGGGCAGCCGGCACGCCGCCTGGTGCCCGGAGGGCGCGTTGATCCTGGCGATCTTCCAGGTGCCGAACAAGTTCTTCGAGGCCGACGGCCGCGTGGTCGATGCCGCCGGCCAGGATTGGGACGAGGTTTGGGGGCACACCGCGGCGCAACGGGCGCAGAGCGCCTGATCGCCTTCACACCCCGCGCACGAGCAGCGCCTTGAAGTCGGCCCGCGCGCGCTGGGCTTCGGCGCGCGCGGCGTCGGAGGCGTCGCCCATGCCGAAATAGCCGTGGATCAGGCCGGGGCCCTCATGATGCTTGACGCGGATGCCGGCCGCTTCCAGCGCCCGCGCATAGGCCGCGCCTTCGTCGCGCAGGGGATCGAACCAGGCGGTGGTCACGACCGCCGGCGCGACGCCGGCCAGCGATGCGGCCCGCAGCGGCGAGACGCGCCAGTCGCCGGCGTGCGCGGGATCGGCGAGATAGTGGCCGCAGAACCATTCCATGGTCGCGCGCGTGAGGAAGTAGCCCTCGGCATTCTCCGCCCGCGAGGGATAGCGCGCGTTCTCGCGCGCATCGGCATAAGCGCCGACGACGTCGGTGACCGGATAGACCAGGAGCTGCGCGGCGAGCTTGATGCCGGCATCGCGGCAGGCGATCGCGGTCGTCGCAGCGAGATTGCCGCCGGCGCTGTCGCCGGCAACGCCGAAGCGCTTTGCGTCACCGCCAAATTCCGCGATGCGGCCAAACACGTCGCTCACCGCGGCGAAGGCATCCTCGAAGGCGCCGGGAAAGCGCGTCTCGGGCGGACGTCGATAGTCGACGGAGACGACGACCGCGCCGGTCTCGATCGCAAGGTTGCGCGCCTGCCGGTCGTGGGTTTCGAGATCGCCCGCAACCCAGCCGCCGCCATGGAAGAACACGACCGTCGGTGCCGGCGTGGCGCCGACCCGATAGACCCGCGCAGGAAGCGGACCGGCGCCGCCTATCACCTTGATATCCTCGACGCTATCGACGGGCGGCGGCGGAATGGCGGCACGCGAGGCGGCGAGTGCGCGCAAGGAATCGCGGGCACTCTGTGGCGTCATGACCGTGGGATCGCGCATCGGCATGAGCGGAATGATCTGGGCGATGACGGGATCGAGCGGTGCGGCCATGGGCTTTCCTCACAGGGTTCTTGGTCTTGCTTGGTCATTAGCATAGGTTTTGCGCGCCGCATCGGCAACCGGTGGTCTGTCGCAACGCCGGACGAGCGGGCAGGGAGGTTCACGAGAATTCGAGACGCTATCCAGTCGCGCCGCAGCGTGCGTGGCTTCAAAAACACGCCGGTGCCGCGCGCGGTGATCGCAACCGGCAGGTCGACATCGCCATGCGCTCCGACATTGTGCGCGAGGTCGCCAAGATTCCGGAGGACGAGGTCATCATGAGCGTCGCGATGGGCTATCCCGACGACAGCTTTGCCGCGAACGCAGTTCGCTCGGACCGCGAGCACAACCACGAGTTCGTGCGTCACGTGGGTTTTGCCGATTAGCGCGAGCAAGAGGAGATTATTCTCTGGCGGAAATTTTTTTGGTGCGGCGTCGCGAGTGGCCTCTTGCAATCTCGAAGTTGCGGGAGGAACAATATGCGGACTGAGAGGTTTGTTGCTGGCGCGAGGGAATTGACATGCGGCGGCTGGCTAGCCTGGTTCGGCGGTTCTTCGGTCCGCGATTGCGGCACAAGATCGATGATGATCCAAGTCTTCCTTTCACACCCGAAGAGTTCGGCCGACTGATTCGCAGCGGCCGGCACGAGGACATGAAGCTGCTGGCCGACGGGCTGGCCTGCCGCTCCATCCCGCGCCGCGCCAGCTATCGTGCGACGCATTAAGGCGGCGTTCGAGACGGGGTACAGCGCTCACCGTGTGAGCGCGACCTGCTTGAACGAGCGGACCAGCGCCTTTTCCAGCTTGCCATTCATCCCGCACAGAACGTCGTAGGCCTCCGCGCGCGGCATGGTCGGCTTGTAGTGCCGGTGCTCGATCAGCGCTGCGAAGATGTCCGAGATCGTTAGAATCCTGACGATATCGCCAATGCTCTCGCCGCAGAGCGCATCGGGATAGCCGCTCCCGTCCAGATACTCGTGATGGTGGCGAACGGCATCGAGGATCTCCCGCGAGATTCCGTCATGGTCCTTGAGAAAGTCGTAGCCGGCGGCCGGATGCGTTTCGATCAGCGCGCGTTCCGTGGCATCGAGGCGACCAGGCTTGTCGAGCACCGCGAGCGGAATCTGCGCCTTGCCGATGTCATGGAACATGGCCGCCGAGTAGAGACGTTCCAGGTCGGCCCTGCCGACGCCAAGGCTCAGTCCGAAGTCGATGGCGAGACCGGTCACCAGTAGGCAGTGCTGATAGGTTCCTTCGTGGTGGCGCCGCACCGTCATGAGCCACTCGGTCAGGCCCTGCCGGGTGATGCGCTCGGCGATCTGGCGACCGGCCTCCTTGGCACCATCGACATCGAGCGGCTGGCCCAAGGTGACAGCCGCGAACATCGATGCGATCGCGGTCGCTGCGGTCTCGACGGCGTTGTCGGATTGCAGCGTATCGCCTGACGAAGCGGACGGCCCGTCGGCCGGATCGGCCAGTGCCGCCAGCAGCTTGGTCCGGCCGACCGTGCTGGGAAGGACCAGCGTCGCCCCGAGAGCATAGGCCTGGGAAATGCAGACGTGGGAGGTGTGCTCGAGCAGGAAGATGCGCTTCCCGACCTTCGCCAACTTGGCAGCCCGCTGCTTGATGGCGGCGATATTGTCGACGTCGCGCAGCTCCGCGCGAATGACGATGGCGACCGGTGTCTGCGACAGCCTGGAATCGGCATCGAGCCGCTCGCCTGCAATGGCGAACCTCTCCTGGAGGATCGAGCAGATGCCCGAGAGCTTGTCGGACGTGTCGGCCAGCACGTGCAGGAGGGGACGAGCCGTTGCCGTCGTTCGGATGCCGGCGTCACCATTGACGGAGCCGGATCTGGTTCGCGCGTCTTGCACGGTCTGACCTGGATTGCGACTATCTGGATGTGAAAACTGCGGGTGGAACCTTCGAATTCTATTTGCCTCTATTTGACCTGGACCGCGTTCTGCCCGGGCGCTGGTGCGCCGGCAGATTTCTTCTTGCCGTCAACGGTAATGAAATGGACGCCGGCGGTGGTGCCGTCGATCCAGACCAGCTCGCAGCGCCGGTAGGCGAGGCCTGTCGACGACAGCACCATGAAGAATTCCTTGGCCTTGAGCACGTCGAGCGTGCCCTCGACCTCGACCTTCGCGCCCGTCTGCGATACGTCGAGCAGGACGCAGCTGCGCCGCCAGGTGCCGTCGGACCCCATGAGATTGACCGGCTGCCTGTGGTCCAGCTTCACGCGGGCGGCTTTTCGACCGTCGAACTTCATCAGCTAACCCCCATGTTCTTTGCGTCCCGATGACCCCGACCGCTCTCCTTGGCGTTTGCAGCAATTTCGCCCCAACGCACCGTCCACTGGCTGGTCGACAGCAGCAACGTCTCGAAAATGTGCTGTGCGCGTCCGCGCTCGGCGAAGGAAAGCCGCGTGCCGCAGCGGTTGCTCAGGATGGCGAGCGTGGTCTGCCAGTTCAGCCGCGAGGCGCGGCAGGCCATGACGAGACCCTCGCAATCCTCGTCGGTGATGACATGCTCGACGATCTCGATGGGAGTCCCCGACAGCACCGACAGCGCCGTAACGAGGTTGGCAGTCTCGCCGCGAATGGCGAAGCGGTTTACCGTGGAATCGTTGAGCTTGCCGGTGCGGTTGAGCGCGACGATTTCCGGCCGCGCGCGTGCATAAGCGGCGGCGCAGGGCAGCCTGGCGACGTTCGGCGCGGCCGTTGCGGTCTGATGCGAGCCGATGGCCTTCGGCCCTGTGCCAGATTGCGGCGCTGGCAAGGCCGACAGCAACTCCCGCATGACCCTATCGGGCGTGTCCGGCCTGAGCGCCAGAGCTTTGGTCAGTTCGTCATCCGACAGGCACTTCTCAATCAACGCAACGTAGGCGGCATCGGAGAATCTTGCCTCCCTGTTGCCGATCAGTGCGAGACAAGCACTGGGGGCGCCACACTTGATCAGCGTCTCGATCACCAGTGGATCGATCGGCGCGCGGCCGGCGATCGCACATTGTTGTCGTTCGCCGCTCGCGGCTGCGACCGACTTGAGATCGGCCGTGGACAGTGATTGCGAGCGGAGCAAGACAGGGCAGGCGACTTCCGGATCGTGGTGTGAGGCGAGACGTCGCACGGTCTTCGGCGGAGCCACCTTGAGCTCTGCGAGCGCCGCGCTGACATCAATCAGCGTGCTGGCCTCAACCCGCTCGACCAGCCGCAGCAGGACGCCGTCGGCCATGTCAGCGAGTAATTCCTGAGATCGGTCGCGGCTGCTTGTGAGCAGTTGCAATATGCCTGAGAGGATGCGAGCACACCGGTCCAGCGGACATGTTGCAACCGCGTTCTCCAGATCGACCAGACTATCAGCAGGCGAATTTGCCATCATGGCAGGAGCCTGAAATTAAATAAATTGAACGATCAAACGACGGTCATTCCGCCTCAAAGGCGTTAATTTGAATTTTAATCGTCGCAGGCTGGGGTATTGGCGCACCGGCTGCCTTGTAGGAAACGTTATCGAAATTCGGCGAGGCAGGGTTGTCCCGGATTGTTCTTTCAACCGACCTCTCTCCATTTAATCAGGACATAGTTAGGATCGATTCTGACGAAATAATCTAAGGAGGAAGCGAACCGGCACCCCGCGGCCGGACGCACATCCAGAGCGGCGCGGCATTTTTTCTTGTTCCATGAACAGCATTGACGATGTGCCGAGGTCGGCACTCAAAACATTTCGCTTTTCAGACGTCGACGAATTTCGAAACGCCATACGCGGGCTGAACTTCGAATTCACCCCTTTTGTGCGGAAGATTTCGGCTGAGCAGACAATCCTCGCCTTGCCCGGCTGCGACGTGAATTTGACGCGCGCGTTTCCGCGGGTGGTTGACGCACAACTCGTGGAGAATTGCACTGCGATCGGCTTCACGATGGACGATCTCAACGTGCCGATTCGCTTCAACGGCTCGCAACGTGCGCGACCGGTCGTGGTCATAGGCAACCGCGGAGCGGCCTACACCACCATCGAGGAGGTCCAGCGGCAAATCGCCTCGGTGATTTTCCGGCCCGAGGTGAGGGATCGTGGTTGGCCGCTCACGCTCTCGAGCTTCAAGATTTTTGAAATCTCCACGGTCGGCTTGCAGCGGTTGCGCGGCGTGGTTCGCGAAGTGCTGGCCGAGGCGTCCGGCCCGGTCGAGGCGCAGGAGCTCTTGTTGAAGGGCGCGGCGATGAAGGAGTCCCTGCTCGGAGCCGTCGACGAGGCCTTTGCAACGATCGTTTCGGCCCGCTGGACCCTGGGTCCCAACGACGGACGGAATTTCAAGATGTTCCAGGACATCCGCGCGCTGCTGTCTGAGGACCTGTCGGAGCCGATTTATAGCGATGAGATCGCGCGCAAGCTCGGGCTGTCCGTTCGCACCATGCACGACGTCGTTCGCCGCTATCGCGGCATGAGCCTGCACCGCTACTTGCGTCTGCACCGGCTGTGGCTGGTTCGCCGGCGCCTTATAGCCGGGGCCGACAGCGTCAAGGCGGTGGCGCTGGCGTATGGCTTCTGGCATCTCAGCGATTTCTCCAGAAGCTACCGCGACCAGTTCGGCGAGACGCCGTCGCAAACGCTGGACCGCGGTCGCAGAAGGTAGCGCGACAAATCGGGTAGGGCTGGGCGCCGGTTTCGTGCTACCGTTCGGCCATGAGCAATCGCATTCTCGTTCTCTACGGTTCCTACCGTTCCGACCGCATGGGCATCCGCCTTGCGAATTTCGTCATCAACCGGCTGCGCGGCCGCGGCGAGGACGTCGAGTTCATCGACGCCAAGGCGATCGGGCTGCCGATGCTGGACCGCATGTACAAGGAACATCCCAAGGGCTCGGCGCCGGAGGCGCTGGAGAAGCTGGCCGGGCAGATCCGCGACGCCGACGGATTCGTCTTCGTCACCGGCGAGTACAATTGGGGCATCCAGCCCGGCCTGAAGAACCTCACCGACCACTTCCTGGAGGAATGGTTCTGGCGCCCGGCCGCGATCGTGAGCTATTCGGCCGGCCGGCTGTCCGGCGCCCGCGCGGCGACGGCCTGGCACGGCACGCTCTCGGAGATGGGCATGGTGGTGGTGTCGAGCACCATCGGCGTCGGCCCGATCGCGCAGACGCTGTCGGAAGCCGGCGAGCCGATCGGCGACGGCGGCAAGGCCCTGGAGCGCGCGTTCCCGCGCTTCGCCGACGATCTGGCCTGGTGGATCGAGGCGGCGAAAGCACAACGGGCGCGCAAGGCACCGCCGTATTGACGTCGCGCTACGCCGCCCGGACCTCGCCGAGGAAACGCTCGAATTGGCCGGCGAGATCGCGCGACTGGGTCGAGAGCTGCTCGGCTGCGCCCAGCACCTCTCTTGCCGCGGCGCCGGTGTCGTCGGCGGCGCGCTGCACGCCGGAAATGTTGCTGTTGACCTCCTGCGTGCCGCGGGCGGCCTCCTGAACGCTGCGGGCGATCTCCTTGGTGGCCGAGCCCTGCTCCTCGATCGCCGCCGCGATCGCGGTGCCGATCTGGTCGATCTCGGCGATGACGTCGGCGACGTTGCGGATTGCCGCCACCGTCTCGTCGCTCGCGGACTGGATCGCGGTGATCTGCTCGGAGATCTCGGTCGTGGCCTTGGCGGTTTGGCCGGCCAGCGACTTGACTTCGGAGGCGACCACGGCAAAGCCGCGGCCGGCTTCGCCGGCACGGGCAGCCTCGATGGTCGCGTTCAGCGCAAGCAGGTTGGTCTGCTCGGCGATGCTCTGGATCAGCGTCACGACGTCGCCGATCTTCTGGGCGCCCTCGGCGAGCGTGCGCGCGGTGTCGCCGGTGCGGCGGGCATTGTCGACGGCACGGGCCGCGATCTCGGTGCTTTGCGCGACCTGACGCCCGATCTCCGCGATCGAGGAGGTCAGCTCTTCGGTGGCGCTCGCGACGGTCTGCACGTTGGTCGAGGTCTGCTCGGAGGCGGCGGCGACCACGGCGGCCTGGCTGTTGGTCTGCGCCGCCGTCGAGGTCATCGACTGCGCGGTGCTTTCCATCGCCGCCGAGGCTCGCGAGAGGCCGCCGACTAGCTCGGTGACCTTGGCCTCGAAGGCGCGGGTGAGATCGTCGAGCGCCTGGGCGCGGCGCATCTTGCCGTCGTTCTCGGCCTGCTTCTCGGCCGCGAGCCGGTCGGCCCGGATCATGTTGTCCTTGAACACCTGAACGGCCGCGGCCATCGCGCCAATCTCGTCGGAGCGCTCGGCGCCGGGAATCTCTTCCGCAACCTCACCGTCGGCGAGCCGCGACATCCGCGTCGTCAGGCCGACGATCGGCGCGCAGACGCGGCGGCGAACCGTCACGATGAGCCCGGCGCTGGCCATCAGCACGGCGACAAGGCCGACGAGGGCGATCGTGAAGCTGGTGCGCGCGGCGGAGGAAGCCCCGGCGAGGATCTGCTCCGCGTTGTCGTAGAAGGCATCGCGGACCTCGATGACGGTGGACAGGCCGCGCTGCGTGGCGGCGTAGTAGGTATCCACGTCGTGCTCGTACTTGCCGGTGACGGCGCCGTCCTTCGCCAGCTTGAGCTCGCGGCCGAACTCCTCGACATAGACCGAATTGAACTTCTCCAGCGCCGCGGCGACGTTGGCGGGCGTTGCCGGATTGCCGCGCAATTCCAGCAGCGCCATCACGAGCTGGTCGTTGCGGCCCTGCGAGCGGCTGATGTCGGCCTTCTCGGCATCGGTCGCCGGCTTCTTCCCACCAACGAGATTCTTGTGCAGGCTCGAGTTGAAGCCGCCGACGTCGCGCAGCGTCATCGCCATATTGGCGTAGCTGGCCTGCCGGTAAGCGTCACCGTTCAGGATCGCCATGCGGCGGACCTGCTCGTTGAGCAGCGCGGTCACGCCGCCGTTGAGCACGGCATTGTCTGCGACGATCTTCTTGGCCGCGTCCTTGCGCGCATCGGCGGGACCTGCCAGCGCCTTGTCGATGGCCTCGCGCAACGCGATGAACTTCGCGTTGATGCCGTCGATGTTGCTGCCGATCGTGGTGCCGTCGTCGAACGGGCCGGGCAGCTCCTTGCGCAGCGCGTTCATCTTGTCGCGGGCGCTGTCGGTCTGCTTGCGCAGCTTGTCCTGCTCGGCCAGCAGCGCGGGGTCGATGGCCGCAGGCCCGTACAGGATGTTGGTGGAATAGCCGCGCTCCGGATTGAGATAGCGCGGGATGTCGCTGACCGCACGGACGATCGCGAGCCGCCCCTGCGCCTCGGTGATCCGCTCCATCGTCTGGTATTTCGTCACGGCAACGTAGACGGCGAGGCCGCCCCCGACGGTCGAGAGCGAGACGATGGCGCTGGTCAGGAGCGTACCGATTTTCATGGTCAGTCCGGCAAATAACGGAGAATTATTTTGCCCGGACGATAGGGCGGCCATGTTAATCTGCGGTTTACGCTACCTGGCCGGCTCAGCCGGATGTCCGCTCGAGCCTGGCAAGGATCTCCAGCGTGGCGCCGTCGCGCTCGCCTGCGAAATATCGGGCGAGCGCCTGATCGAAGACGGGCTCGTCGGATACCGCGCCGAACAGCGTCATCGACGAGCGGAATTTGGCGTCATCCGGCGCGCCGAGGATCGCGTTGATGGTCCGGCCCTCGACCGCGAGCACCAGCCTGGTGCATTCGATCAGCCGCCCGCCCAGGTTGGGGTGGGTGAGATAGGCCTCGGCTTCAGTGCGGGAGCCGATGGCGTAGCGCTGCGACATGGCGCTGACGCCGAGACCTGCGATCTGGGGGAAGATGAACCACATCCAGTGAGTCTGCTTCCGGCCCCGGGCTAGCTCGCCCTGGACGTCGCGAAAAACCGGGTTTTGGGCGTGGACGAACCGTTCTAGGTCGAAAGTATCGGTCATCGGATACCCCCGAAGGTGTCCTACCGGCCCCGATTATGCCTAACTTTTGGCTCCCAATGTGGTAGCTGGTATAGAGTCTCCGGGTGGGGTGGGTAAGCCCCCGGGGTCGATTTGGGGATCTGATGGTTTCCGACGCAGCACACGCCGAAAGGCTGTTGTCGCGCCGCCGTGTCGGGCGGGCTGAAAGGATTCTGCTGTCTCTGGCAGGGATCGCGCTGGCGCTTGGCGCCGCCGCGTGGGTCGCCGACATCAGCGATTCGACCCCGCTTGTCTCCGCCGCGTTGCCGCCGGCTAGTGCCCCCTCATTCGAGGACCGTTTCGCTTCGGCCTCCGCCGGCCCGTCGCCGCGCGAGCTCGGCCTGCGGGTGTTGGAGCGCTCGGCGGTGAATGCGGTCCAGCTCAAGCTGCGGGACGCCAAGGCGATGCTCGCCCAGAAGCTCCAGGGCGACGACTGGCGCTCGATGCTGACCGAGGACGACCGGTCCGCGGCCGAGGAGGCGAGGTCCTCGCAGCGCGCCGACGCCATCCCGATGCCGCGCGCGCGCCCGGTCCAGGCGGACTTCTCCGCCCAGATCGCCTCCAGCCAAGCCTATGCGGACACCAACCTCAGGGTCGACAACCGCAATTTCTTCGAAAAATTCACCGACAAGATCAAGCTGGCCTCGCTGACGCCCGGCGACGGCCTGTTCAGCAAGGCGCCGGATCTCGCCGCTCTCGGCTACGATTCGCGCACGGCGGTCTACGATATCTCGGCCAAGGCGGTTTACCTGCCGAGCGGCGTGGCGCTGGAAGCCCATTCCGGCCTGGGCGCGCTGATGGACGACCCTGAACATGTCGACCGGCGGATGGTCGGCGCGACGCCGCCGGCGACCTACGACCTCAAGCCGCGCGAAAAGCCATTCCACGGCGTCCGTGCGCTGCGCATGACCCCGGTCGAAGGTACCAGCGCGCTCGGCCGCGTCGGGCTGCTCACCCACAACTACTTGCTCGGGCCGCGCGGCGATTCCAACGGCTGCGTCTCGATCAAGGACTATGATCGGTTCATCAAGGCCTACGACAATGGCGAGTTCAACCGCCTGGTCGTGGTGCCAAACCTGCGCGGAGCGGCGACCGCCTCGCAGCGCGCGAGCACCGATTCCTGAAATTCGCCTGCGACGGCGGGGCTGCCGTTTCCCCTTCGTTAAGCCGTCCTCGTCCAGAAGCAGCCCATGAGTGATCCATCCAATTCCGAAACCCCGCTGCGCACGACGTTCAAGATCAAGCTGAACGGCGACACGTTGGCGATCGCGACCGTCGGCCAGGCCTATCAATTCCTCACCAACTTCAAGTCGGTCGAGTGGATGGAATTTCGCTCGCTGCACGAGGATGCCGTCGCGGCCCTGGAAGGCGCCGCCGGTAACGCCATGCTGGCGGTGCAGGCAACCAACGCCGTGCGCGCGCTGTTCGTCAGCGCCAAGCTGCTTTGAAGCGAGCTACAGGCCGTTCTGTCGCATCTTGAACTCCGCTTTGGGAACGGGCAAACGGTCCGCGAAGACCGTTGCCGCGCAGCCGCATGTTTGAAAATTACTTCAAGGGAGAGTCCTCATCATGAAACGCCGTACATTCTTGAAAGGCGGCGCGGTTGCCGGCGCGACGACGCTGGTTGCTGCACCTGCGATCGCGCAGAGCGCGCCCGAGATCAAATGGCGCCTTACCTCGAGCTTTCCGAAGTCGCTCGACACCATCTACGGCACGGCACAGACCTTTGCGAAATATGTTGCCGAGGCCACCGACAACAAATTCCAGATCCAGACTTTTGCCGCCGGCGAGATCGTCCCCGGCCTGCAGGCGCTGGATGCGGTCAGCACCGCCTCGGTGGAGTTGGCGCAGACGCCGCTCTATTTCTACATCGGCAAGGAGCCCGCGCTGGCCTATGCCACCGGTGCGCCGTTCGGCATGAACCATCGCCATCAGGAATCGTGGTGGCATTTCGGCGGCGGCGCCGATCTCACCAACGAGGCGCTCAAGCCGTTCAAGGCGCACGCCATCCTCTGCGGCAATTCCGGCACCCAGATGGGCGGCTGGTTCCGCAAGGAGATCAAGACCGTCGACGACCTCAAGGGTCTCAAATTCCGCATCGCAGGCTTGGGCGGCCACGTGCTGGCAAGGCTCGGCGTCGTGCCGCAGCAGATCGCCGGTGGCGACGTGTATTCGGCCCTCGAGAAGGGCACGATCGATGCCGCCGAATTCGTCGGTCCCTATGACGACGAGAAGCTCGGTTTCCACAAGGTCGCCAAGTACTATTACTTTCCCGGCTGGTGGGAAGGCGGTGCCATGCTGCACATGGTGGTCAACGACGAGAAGTGGGCCTCGCTGCCCAAGCACTATCAGGCGATCGTCAACCAGGCGGGCGCGGCGGCCGGGGCCTGGATGCTCGAAAAATACGACAGTGTGAATCCGGCGGCGCTCAAGCGCCTGCTCGCAGGCGGCGCGGAGCTGAAGGCGTTCCCGCAACCCGTGCTGGAGGCCTGCTACAACGCGACGCAGGACCATCTGAACGAGCTCGCCGCCAAGAGCGACCTGTTCAAGCGGACCAAGGAGAGCCACGACGCGTATATGAAGGAGCTGTTGTTCTACACGCAGATCGCGGAGAATTTTTACGACAATTATCTGCTGAGCAAGATGCGCAACAAGAGCTGAGCGTATAGCTCTCGTAGGGTGGGCAAAGGCGCACTTGCGCCGTGCCCACCATCTTTCCGGGAATCGGATAGAGGTGGTGGGCACGCTTCGCTTTGCCCACCCTACGGGACTACGAGATCTGAGCGAGCGGCCTACGCCGCCCCCAGTCCCAGCTTCGCATAGATCCGCCGTGCATAGGCGCCGAACGCGTCCGTGGTCTTCAGCGGAAGGTCGCGCGGGAAGGGCAGGTCGATCGCGAAATAGTCGGCCATCTTCGCCGGGCCCGAGGTCAGCACGGCGCAATGCGACGACAGGAACACCGCCTCCTGGATCGAATGCGTGACGAAGATGATGGTCTTGCCGCTCTCGCGCCAGATCCGCAGCATCTCCAGATTCATCTGCTCGCGCGTCAGCGCGTCCAGGGCGCCGAACGGCTCGTCCATCAGGATCAGTTTTGGATCGTGAATGAAGGCACGCGCGATCGCGGTGCGCTGCTGCATGCCGCCGGACAGCTGCTGCGGATATTTCTGCTCGGAGCCGGCGAGCCCGACCAAGTTGAGCAGATCGCGCGCCCGCTCGCGCGCGGCCTTCATCGGCAGGCCGACGATCTCGGCCGGCAGCAGCACGTTGTCCAGGATCGTCCGCCACTTCAGCAGCAGCGCCTGTTGGAACACCATGCCGATGTCACGCGTCGGATCGAACGGGCTGTTGGCATTGCCTATCCTGACGCTGCCGCCGTCGGCGCCATGCAGGCCGGCCAGGATCTTCATCACCGTGGTCTTGCCGCAGCCGGACGGGCCGACCAACGAGACGAGTTCACCCTCAGCCACGTCCATGGTGACGTCGGATACGGCGAGAAATTCGGCGCCGCCGCTCCGATAGACCTTGCGGACGCCTTGCAGGCTGATGAACGGGTCTGAGCTCATGCCAGCCATTTGTTCAAGTTGGCGGCGACGAACTGATCATCGCTGAGGTCGGCGTGCTCGCGCGTGACGCGGTCGATCTCCTCCTTCTGGCCTGGGCTGAGGCCCTCGTTCGGATCGAGGCACCACAGGCTCCGCATCAGGCCCTGGCGCCGCAAGACTTCGTGGCAGCCGGCGATGCAGCCGTGAAAATTGTTGGCTACATCGAAGAAGGCGCTGTTGCAATCGGTGACGCGGGCATCGAGCGCGAGCAGGTCGGCGGGTACGCTGTCCTTGTGCCGCGCCGCCTTGCAGCGCTCGAACTGCTTGATCGCTTCGGCCGTCCATACCGACCAATGGCCGAGCAGGCCGCCTTTGAAATAGGTGCGGGTGGTCACGCCTTTGTCGCGAAGATCGAACGGCAGCACCAGGTCGAGCAGGATGTGATCGTCATTGCCGGTGTAGAGCGCGACGCGGTCGAGCGCGCTCGCCGCCGCGACGCCGCGCAGGACATCGAGCGTGCGGTAGCGGTTGAACGGCGCGACCTTGATGGCAATGACATTGTCGATCGAAGCAAAGCGTTGCCAGAACCGGCTGGACAGGATGACGCCGCCCACCGCCGGCTGGAGGTAGAAGCCGACCAGCGGGATTTCTGCGGCAACGGCCGTGCAATGCGCGATGATCTCGTCCTCGGAGGCGCTCTTCATCGCGGCGAGGCTGAGCAGGCCGGCGTGGTAACCGATATCGCGCGCGGTGCGGGCCTCGCTGACCGCTTGCTTTGTCGGACCCGCGAGGCCGGCGACCATCGCCAGCGGCCGCGTGGTCCAGTTCGCGGCGGTCTCGGCGGCGAGCTCGAGCACGGGACGGTAGAGGCCGACATCGCGGATCGCGAATTGCGTGGTGTGCACGCCGACCGCAAGGCCACCGGAGCCGGCGTCGATGTAATAGCGCGTCAGCGCGCGCTGGTGCGTCTTGTCGAGCTGGCGCTCGGCGGTCAGCGCGAGGGGATGTGCCGGCAGCACGGTGCCTTCGGCGATCAGCTTGCGGATTTCGCCATTGATCTGGCTGTGGTGCATGATGTCCTATCCGAATTCGGGGCCGGCGACGGCGAACGGCGTTTCGTCCGCAGCGATGGTAGTGGGGCCGAACCGCATGCGCTGAAACGGGCGCTCGATGGTCCAGCCGGAGGCGGTCAAGCCGTCCAGCAACGCGGTTTGCGAGGCGACCGCATCGAGCAGCAGCGGGCCGGTCTCGGTGCGCATGATCGCCTCGACCAGAGCCAGAGCTGCTGCGGCATCGTCGGCCAATAGCGGGCCGATATGGCGGGCGGTGCGGCCGTCGCGGACCAGCGCAATGGCGCCATTCGCGGCGAGGATGCGCGAGCCAGGACGCTGGGCGAAGGCAGAAAGAAGGGCGGTTCGGTCGAAGCCGGTGGCCCGCCGGTCGCGCGCACAAAGCGCATCGAGTGTTGCGGATGACGATGGCGCCGCTTCGGCACGTCCGGGCCTCGCCAGCTTCAGGCGGCGCAATTGCAGCGTCGGCGTAAACCCGAGCGGTCCATAGACGGCGGCGCCGTCGGGCGTGGCATCGAGCCAGCTCGTCAGGCCGTTCTTGCGCGCGGTTTCCAGGCAGGCATCGACCAGGCGCGTTGCAAGGCCGCGGCGGCGGTGCGTGCCTGATACCAGCACCATGCTGACCCAGGCGTTGTTGCCGGAATAGGGCAGCAGTGCTGCGGTGGCGACCAATCGCGCGCCGTCGCGGATGCCGAACACGACACCATCACGCAGGAAGATGCGCCAGTCCTCTTCGGTCTGGTTCCACTGCGCTTCCGTCGAGAGCGCCAGAGCGGCGATCGCATCCTGGACGCCGAGCTTGAGGATGGGTGGAGCGTCAGTAGCGTCCATCGCGCACCTCGTATTTGGTGGGCTTGCCGAGGCTCGGCATGGCACGAGAGACCCAATCCGCGGTCCAGGCGATCAACTGCTCGGTATCGACGACGGGCAGGCCGAACAGCTCGACCGCCTTTGACGTGTCGGTCAGCCACGCCGTCGGCTCTTCCTTGCCCGTCAGCACCGGCGCGCAGCCGAACCTTGCCCCGAATTTCTCGGCGAGATCGCGTACCGCCAGGATCTCGTGACCGCTGACATTGATCGGCGAGGTCGGCGTCGTGCAATAAGCGAGACAGCGCAGCGCCTGTGAGGACGCATCGCCCTGCCAGATGAAGTTGACGTGGCCCAGGCTGACATCGATCGGCGTGCCGGTCAGCACTCTTGTGGCGATATCGTGCAGCACGCCGTAGCGCATGTCGATCGCGTAATTGAGGCGGAACAGGCGGCCCGGCGTGCCGAATTTGCGGGAGAAATGTTCGAACATGCGCTCGCGGCCGACGCAGGACTGGGCGTATTCGCCGGGCGGGTTCGGCGCCATGTCCTCGGTCGAGCCCTGGCCGTCGACGGGAACGAACGGATAGATGCAGCCGGTCGAGAACGCGACGATGCGCGAGGACGGGAACGCCTGCGCGACCAGCGCCGGCACATGCGCGTTCATCGCCCAGGTCAGCGACAGATCGCCCTCGGCGCCGAACTTGCGGCCTGCCATGAAGACGATGTTCGGCGCTTTCGGCAGCGCCGCGATCGCCTTCTCGTCCATCAGGTCGCAATTGATGGTTTCGACCCCGCGCGCCTGCAGCCAATCCTTGACGCTCGCGTCGCTAAAGCGGGCGACGCCGATGATGCGGCGATCCGGCACGGCGGCTTTCGCGAGCCCCGCCAGCGTCGGACCCATCTTGCCGGCGACGCCGAGGATCATGATGTCGCCCTCGACCTTGGCGAGGTCGTCGATCAGCGCCTGGCTCGGCCGGCACAGGAGATCGTCGAGGGCTGCGACGTCGGGGATGGTTTTCGGCAACGTCTGGCGGGTCAGGAGCATGGATTCGTCCTTGGTCTTCAGGTCTGTCTCGCATCGCCGACCACGAACATGCGTTCGAGGGCGAGCACGAGGCCGTAGAGAGCGACGCCGAGCAGCGTCAGCAGCACGACCGCCATCACCATCGCGGGCGTGTCGAGCGAGGACTGCACCTGGATCATGAGGTAGCCGAGCCCGCGCTCGGAGGCGATGAACTCGCCGACGATGGCGCCTGCGACCGCCAGGATGGCGCCGACCTTCATGCCGGAGAACACGTAAGGCAGCGATCCCGGCAGCTGGATCTTGCGGAACAGCGTCCAGCGCGAGCCGCGCAGCGATTTGACGAGGTCGAGCAGGTCAGGCTCGACCTCGCGCAGGCCGCGCGCGGTGGTGAGCAGGATCGGGAAAAAGCAGATGCTGAAGGCGATCAGGATGTTCGGCACAATGCCGTAGGAGAACCAGACGATGAAGAGCGGGCCGAGCGCGACCTTCGGAATCATGTTCAGCGTCACGAACAGCGGCAGCAGCACGAGGCTCAGCAACGGCGCCCAGCTGAAGATCACCGCGAGCGCCACGCCGACGAATGCACCCAGTGCGAAGCCGCCGAGGATCTCGATCGCCGTCACCAGCGTGTTGGCGCCCCAGGCATAGCCTGTGGTTCCCAATGTTTGGATCGTCGCGAGCGGGGAGGGCAGGATGAATTTGGGCACGTGGAAGGCGTCGACCGCGACCTGCCACAGCACGAGCACGGCGAGGTGCACGATCAGGATGATCGCAAAGCTGCGCGAGGCGCGTGCGCTGTCTCCTGCCACCGACTGCTCCCGTTGTCGGCAGTCACCCTGCCGCCGGCTGCAAGCCTAGCCGTCCTCCAGGGAAGTTTCAACCAGGCGGTTGATTATGGCCGGAGCGACTGCAGCACGAGATCCGCGACATGCCGTCGCCGGGCGCGCCGTGCGCTGCGGCTCGACAGGTCCTTGCCGAAGATCGCCGACAGCGTCGGCGTGTTGGAGAAGAAGAAATAGCTGAGGCCCGCTATCGAGATATAGAGCTGGATGGGGTCGATCCCCTTGCGGAACACGCCCACGCGGACCCCTTCGTGGAGGATGTGCGAAACACTCTTCACGAGCGGTGAGTGCATCGCCTCCAGCCGGGTCGAGCCGCGGACGTGGCGGGCGCCGCCGCGGTTCTCGTCGTTCAAAAGCACGATGAAATCAGGGTTCGCCGCCAGGTGATCGAACGAAGCTTCGATCAGCTTGCGGATCGCCTTCTCCGGCGCCAGACCCTCGAGATTGAGTCTGCGCTCCTGCGCGCGGATGTCCTCATAGACCCATTCGAGCACAGCGAGGTACAGAGCGTCCTTGTCGCCGAAATAATGATAGACGAGCTGCTTGTTGACGCCGGCGCGCTCGGCGATCTCGTCGACGCGGGCGCCCGCAAATCCGTGCCGGGCGAATTCCTGGCGCGCCGCGGTCAGCAGCTTCCTGCGGGTGGCGACGGGGTCGCGGCGCTGCGGCACGGTGTCGCCAGATCGTTTTGCGGGCATTTCCAACCAAACAGTTGACAAGTGAAGGGCGGGCTTGTTGCATTGGTATCCTCACAAGGGGAGAGCGACAAGCCGGGTCGCGGCAACGAGGAGAGATGCGATGAAGCGTTTGCAGGCGGCGGGCTCTGCCCTGATCTTGGCCTTGGGGCTCGGTGTGTCGGTCGCGCCCGCGCATGCGGGAGAAGCCGTCAATCTGATCCTGAACTGGACGCCGACGGCCGACCACTCGCCCTATTATTTTGCCAAGGCGCAGGGCTGGTACGAGAAGGCCGGCATCGACCTCACCATCGAGACCGGCAAGGGCTCCGGCGTCTCCGCCGCCAAGGTCGGTTCGGGCGGCTCGCCGTTCGGCGTCGCCGATCTCGCCACTATGCTGGTGGCCAAGAGCAAGGGCGCCGACGCCGTTGCGGTGATGAGCGTCTATGCCAATACCGGCCAGACCTTCTATTGGCTGAAGAGCTACGGCGTGAACGGCGTGAAGGATTTTGCCGGGCACAAGATCGGCAATCCGCCGGGCGATGCCTCGCGCGTGATGTGGCCGGCCTTCGCCAAGGCCGCAGGGCTTGCGCCTGATTCCGTCGGCTTCGTCAATGTCGGACCGACCGCGAAGATCGCAGCGCTGAAGAGCCACACCGTGGACATCATCAGCGACTTCTACAACGAGCACGACCTCAAGGTCATCGAGTTCGGCCAGGACCTCGGCTACGTCAACTGGAAGGACATCGGGCTCAACCCTTATGGCAATTCGCTGATCGTCAACGGCGCTTACTTGCAGAAGAACCCGAAGGTCGTCGAAGACTTCGTGCGCGTTACGCAGAAGGCCTTTGCAGCCTGTGTCGCCGACGTCGCGCCATGCCTGAAGGCGCTGCTCGATCAGGTCTCCGGTCTCGACAAGGAGAATCAGGAGCGCCAGTGGGAGCGCATCAAGTTCCTGATGACCGACGAGTTCACCACGAGCAAGGGGCTCGGCTGGATCGACGGCGAGCGGATGAAGAAGGACTATGAGCTGGTCCAGACCTATCTCGGCATGGAGAAGCCGTTCGACGTGACGACGGCGTTCACGACCAGGATGCTGGACCAGAGCATCAAGATGGACGCGAGCAAGGTGAAGAAGTAGGGGGCAGTAGTCACCCCATACTCCGTCACGGCGAGCGCAGCGAAGCAATCCAGAGTCTTTCCGCGAAGGCAGTCTGGATTGCTTCGCTGCGCTCGCAACGACGGTGTGGAGAGAGTGTGCCTCGCCCTCCGCTCTGCCCCGGACGCAGCGTAGCGTCCCTTCGACGGCGCGCTGCAGAGCCGGGGCCCATTTCGCCGAGAGCGTAACCCGGGGCGGTTGGGTGCCGGCTCTGCGCAGCAGCGTTGCACGCTGCAGCGCGTCCGGGACACGAGACCGGCGCCAACCGATCTCCGGCTCACCCCCGTCCACATAACCCCACGGGACATTAACCAGCCGTTAACCATATCCGCCGCATCGTTAACCATTCAATAATAGGGAACGAGTCGGCCGCCATGGAGGCTGCAGCAAAAGTCCAACGCCAAATGGTGCGCCTGCGCGGGCGGTCCTATGTGGCTTTCGTGTTCACACCGACGGTTCCGGTCCAGGACTGGCTTCACGAGATCGATGCCACGATTGCGCGCTCGCCGGGCTTCTTCGCCGGCCGGCCCGTGGTGATCGACCTGTCCTCGGTCGATCTCAGCCAAGCCGGCATCGGCCATCTGCTCACCAGTCTGCAGGACCGCAACATCCGCGTGCTCGGCATCGAGGGCGTAGAGGAGGCGAGGCTGACCCCGACGATGCCGCCGCTGCTGTCGGGCGGACGTAGCTGCGTGGTCGAGCCGAGCGCGCCGAAGAAGGCCGACGTGAAGGCCGAGACCAAGCCGACCTCCCTGCTGCTCGATAGCCCCGTGCGCTCGGGCCAGACCGTGATCTTCCCGGACGGCGACGTCACCATCCTCGGCTCGGTCGGCTCCGGTGCCGAGGTCGTCGCCGGCGGCTCCATCCACGTCTACGGCGCGCTGCGCGGCCGCGCCATGGCCGGCGTCAACGGACACACCAGCGCGCGCATCTACTGCCAGAAGATCGAGGCCGAACTGCTTGCAATCGACGGGTTTTACCAGACTGCGGACGACATCGACGCCGCCTTGCGCGGCAAGCCGGCGCAGGCCTGGCTGCAGGGGAATACCATGCGAATTACAGCACTGAACTGACCAGCAAAGGAGACATTTCAGATGAGTAAGGTACTGGTCGTGACATCAGGCAAGGGCGGGGTCGGCAAGACCACGACGACCGCCGCGCTGGGAGCTGCCTTGGCGCAGCGCGGCGACAAGGTGGTCGTCGTCGATTTCGACGTCGGCCTGCGCAACCTCGATCTCGTGATGGGGGCCGAACGCCGCGTCGTGTTCGATCTCATCAACGTCGTGCAGGGCGTCGCCAAACTCCCGCAGGCGCTGATCAAGGACAAGCGGCTGGAGAATTTATGGCTGCTGCCGGCTTCCCAAACCCGCGATAAGGACGCGCTGACGGAAGAGGGCGTCGGCAAGGTCATCGCCGAGTTGCGCAGCCGGTTCGACTGGGTGATCTGCGACAGCCCGGCCGGCATCGAGCGCGGCGCCTCCATGGCGATGCGCTTTGCCGACGAGGCCGTGATCGTCACCAATCCGGAAGTCTCCTCGGTGCGCGATTCCGACCGCATCATCGGCATGCTCGATTCCAAGACGGTGCGGGCCGAGAAGGGCGAGCGCGTCGAGAAGCACATCCTGATCACCCGCTACGATCCCTCGCGCGCCGCGCGCGGCGAGATGCTGACCATCGATGACATCCTGGAGATCCTTGCCACGCCCTTGCTCGGCATCATCCCCGAGAGCCAGGACGTGTTGAAGGCCTCCAACGTCGGCACGCCCGTGACTCTGTCGAATGCCGATGGAGCGCCGGCACGAGCCTATATGGACGCGGCCAAGCGCCTCTGCGGCGAGAACGTGACGATGCACGTTCCTGCCGAGCGCAGAGGATTTATGGACCGCCTGCTGCGACGGAGGGCTGCATGAGCATGGGTCTGCTTCGACTTCTCCGCGGCAAGAAGGCCTCGGCACCCGTCGCGCGCGAACGCCTGCAGATCCTGCTTGCCCATGAACGCGGAATGCGCGGCCAGCCCGATCTGCTCGGTGTGCTGCGTGAGGAAATTCTCGCCGTCGTGTCCAAGCATGTGACGCTGGACCCGACCAAGGTCATCGTCCGGCTCGAGCGCGGCGACGAGGTCTCGACCCTCGAGGTCGATATTGAGGTGCCCAACGACATCGAGCGGAAAAAGGTGGCGGTCGCGTAGGGACGCGGCCGCAGCCTCCCGTCTTGGGGTGGGTGAGAAGGCGGTCCGCCGGGCATGGCGGGCCGCCTTTGTCTTGCCGCTCACATCGATGGGACGGAACGCGCCCCGCGCCTCGACCGTTGTATCAACCCGCGGCAGCGTTGCACCGCGGCCGGTCAGAACGGGAGAGCGCCCATGATGTCCGAGGTCCAGGTCCATACCGTTGCCAGGCAGATGCTCGAAAAGCACGGCTTTGCTGCGATCGCGAAGGCCGCGGAGCAGGCCCAGGCCTGCGAGGGCCGCGGCGAGGCCGACGAGGCGAGGGAATGGCGTCACATCGTGGACGCCATAAAGATCATGCGCGGCCCGCATCAGAGCTGACATTCGCACGCGCGAACGTCTTCAACGCTCCTCGCGATCGGCGCCTTGCTGCGACGTGCGATTTTGTGTCTGTGGCTGCGCGCGCTCGCCCGATTCCCTGCAGGGCAGCGGTTCCCACGTGCCGTCCGGCGCCTGCTGATAGGCACTGCAGGACGGCGAGGTGGACTTTTCCGCGGCCCTCTGGGCGTCGGAATTCCTCGCCAGGGCGGGCGCAGTCAGCACCGCGGCGGCTGCAATCGCGCCGGCGAAAACGAAATGGATATTCCGCATGAGGACCTCCTGTTCGAATTCGGAAAGAGGCCGCATGCTTTCGAGCATTGTGACGTTTTTGGGCCGCGGCAGAGGTTCCGTCGCGGCGTGCTTAACGCGGCAACGCCGGGGCGCTAGCCGCCCTTGCTCCGGATCAGGCCGGCGAGATTGGTCTTCTGGGCTTCGCACCAGCCGGACATGCCGAGGCGGCGCTGGTCCATGTCGGTCGCCTGGGTCGCAACCGCGACTTCCGCCATCAGATCGTCGTCCTGCTTCTCGCCCATCTTGCCGCCGGTGTGCATCCAGGCGATCGCCTTGCGCACTTTCTCGGTGGTGCCGTCGGGCAGTTGCATCTGCTGCGCCCTCTGCACGAGGTCCTGATAGACGAGATCGGTGTTGGGGCACTCGACCTTGGCGGCGAAGGCCTGCAACACCATCGTCACATAGGTCGCCCGCGGCGGCGCCTCGCCCGCGAGGGCCGGCGCGGCCAACAGCAACAGGGCCGTCATCAGAAAACCGGTGCGCATCCTTGGGACCTCCTCCGTTTTCCCGAGAGGCTAGCGTCCGGCGCGCCGCTCCGCAATGGTGCGCGGTGCGATTGTCGTCCGTCGGGGCGGTGGGCTAACCTGCTGCTTCCCAGCATCGGAGCGCGACATGAGCCTGTTCAGCACGCCGTTCGATCCCGCACGCGACACCGCGCTCGTCACCGGCGCGGGCAATGGCATCGGCCGCGCGATCGCGCTCGGCCTGGTCGGCGAGGGCGTCCGCACCGTGTTCGCGGATGTGAGCGCGGAGCGGGTGCGCGCCGCGATCGGCGCGAGCGAGAGGCCTGGTCTCGCCGTGCCCTGGGTCGGCGATCTCGCCAGCCTCGAGGCCTGCGATGAGCTGCTGACGGCCGCACACGCCGCGCTCGGCGAGGTCACGCATTTCGTCCACAGCGCCTCGCCGCCGCGACGCGAGGCCGATCATGCGCTCGCGGTCGATCGCAAGACCTGGCAGGAGATGCATGCCGTCAATCTCGATGCCGGCTTTCACCTCGCTCGCGCGCTGGCAAAGCGGCTGATCGCGGCGAAGCGGCCGGGTTCGTTCCTGTTTCTGACGTCGCTGCATGCGGGCACGCCGCGCAACCTGCCGCATTATTCGACGGCAAAGGCCGCCATGGCGATGCTGGCGAAGGAGCTGGCCAAGACGCTCGGACGTTACGACATCCGCGTCAACGCACTGGTGCCCGGCGCGATCGCAGCCGGCGGGTTCGTCGCCGATCCCGCGCTGGCGCGGCACATTCCGCTCGGGCGGCTCGGCGAGGCCAATGACCTCGCACCGATGGCGCTCACGGTGCTGTCGAACAAGCTGTCCGCTTACGTCACCGGCGCAGCCTTCGTCGTCGACGGTGGATTGTCGCTGACGAACTGGTTCGAGGCGCCGGCGCTGGATTAGCCTAGCGCTGCCAAGCCGGCACCGGATCGAGCGGCGTGCGATACAGCTCGTTGTGATCGCGATCGGTGACGCGCACCGCGCAGCCCTTCTGCTGCAGCTCCGGCTTCACCTGCGACAGCTCGCAAGCCAATTGATCGGCGCGATCGGAGGCAACCTCGATGTCTTCGAGGATGATTCCACCCTGGTTCTTGAACTCTTCACCAACCACGAGATCGAAATAGTAGTAGGGCATCCGAATTCCCCGGTGTGACGATCTGAGCTTCAGTGCAAGTCTCAACGCATATCGGATGATACCACTGAGTCGATATCTATCGAACGAACAGAGCGCGCAATCTCTGAGCTTATGGCGCAGAAATGATGTGCAGTGTGCGGGGTCGTTAGGAATTTATTAAATATGCCTGCGCAATCATTAAGGCATGGAATTGCAGCAGAACCGGGCTCCGGGAACCGGGAGCTGCAAGAGAAGGCCGCCGGCATAGATCCCGACGGCCTTTTCTCTTGAGCGTGAGATCGCTTCCCGTAATTCCCCGGAGTTAACGCATCGCATCGACTCGGACAGCGTACGCGAGCGCACGACAGCGAGGCCGCGGCGTTGCTCTAAAGCGCGATGCGATGAATCGTCATCGCGCTTCAGGTTAGTGTTTGAGCATGATCTCTTCGGAAAACCGCTACGCGCTTTGCGCTAACGCGGCCCTTCGGGTCCGGATCATGCTCTAACGCAGCGGCATCGGCGGGCGCACGATCGGTCCGTCGTCATCGGCAACGGCTTGCGTCGTCGGCGCAGCTGACGGCGGCGCGGCAGCGGCCTGCGATGGCGGCGGCGGAGGTGCGAGCGGCGAGGGCGAAGAGGCCGGCATGTAGGTCCGCGTCACAGGCGGCTTGGGCTTGCGAACCGGCGGCGCGACAGGCTGCGGCGCGACAGGCTGCGGCGGGAGCGCGGCGGCGCGTGCGCGCGGATCGACCGGCGGCCGCGCTTCGGTGACCGGCTTCGGTGCAGGAGGCCTAGCCATCTCACGCGCCATCTGCTCCTGTCCGGCCTTCAACTCGGCGATGTTGGCCTTGAGCTGATCGATCTGCTGCGCCATCGCGGCGAGATCGCGTGTCATCGATTGCACCTGCGCTGCATCGACAGGCTGTGTCGCTGCAGGCGCGGCCGCAGCAAGCTGAGCCGCGGGCGGGGTCGCAGCTTGATCCGCCGTTTGGTTGGGTGTGGCTTCGGCTGCGGGCGGCGCAGCCTCGGCGGCGGCGACCGGCGCGCTTTGCTGCGGTGTCGCAGACAGCAACGAGGTCGTCGGGAGCAGCGAGGTCAGCGCCGGCGTCCATTCGGCCAGCAACTGCTTTGCCGTGTCGCCGTGCTTCTCCCAGGCGAGGCTGGCGGCCACGCTGGCGCCGGCAAGCAGGAACGTGACGAACGCGCCGCGCAGCCATTTGCGGACCGAGGATCGCTTCTTCATCACGGGACCATCGCTGGAGGTGACGCGGACAGCTGTATCGATCGAAGGGGCCGCGGCGGATTTTCCGTAGACGACGTTGATGGTGGGCTCGGGCGCGCGCGCGGGCTCCAGCGTGAATTTCGGCATGAGCTTGGGCTCCGGGGCAAACTTGGGCTCCGGACGCCGCGCGATCTCCGGCGCCAGCGCAGGCGATGCGCTGGTGGGACGCGAGGCCAGCACGATCTCGGGCGAGATCTGGACCGCGTCGTGCGGATCGTTGTCCTTGACCGTGTCCTTCACGATCTCATCAACGATTTGCTTGGCGTTCAGCGTCGCGAGCATCGCAGCTCCTTTGAAGCGCAGTGTTCGAGGTTTAAGTCATCCGCATTGGCGCGGGGCTGATCCGAGGTGAGCCCATGCCGGTCCCCATGACGCACGAGTCCAGCCGGGTTTGACCAAAGCAAGGCGAGGGGATGGAGATGATGCGACAGTCTTCCGCCCTTTGTGGTGATGGAACCCAATTTGCCGAACACGCGCATGTGTTCCCGCACCGCCTTGTTTTCAGCATGATTTTGGCAATATCTGGCGCTGCTGGGGGCGCTGTTGTTCCGCTATTGGGGGGCCGGCGGTGCCAAGATCTCTACTCGTTTTGTTCGTCGCAGCCCTGTTGCCGCTGGGCGGCTGCATGCAGACGACACTTTCGCCATCGACGGATGCGAGCATGACGCCGCGCGACCGTCAGTTGCTCGCGCACGCGCCTTACGCGAAGGCGAACGTGCCCGAGCAATATCTGCGTCACATCGTCGATTACCACCGCAAGGAGCAGCCGGGCACGATCCTGGTCGATACCGACGCGCGCTATCTCTATTACGTGCTGCCCGAGGGCAAGGCGATCCGCTACGGCGTTGCCGTCGGCGAGGAAGCCATGGCGTTCTCCGGCGTGGCGCGGGTCGGTCGCCTCGCGGAATGGCCTGACTGGGTTCCGACCGCGGATATCCAGGCGCGACTCGGCCCGTATCCGGCGCGCGTTCCCGGCGGTCCCGCCAATCCGCTGGGCGCGCGGGGCATCTATCTCTTTGTCGGCAACAAGGACACGCTCTATCGCATCCACGGCACCAACCAGCCCGAATATATCGGGCAGGCGATCTCGTCCGGCTGCATCCGGATGCGCAATGAGGACGTCATCGATCTCTACGACCGGGTGAAGCTCAATTCGATGGTCGTGGTGCTGCCGCCGGGGCAGAGCGCGCAGGCCGAGGCGGGCGGACGCTGGCGGGGGTAAGGCCGCGCGACCCGCTGCTCGCGTTCTCGGGGATTGTTTGTGCGCGGCTACTCAGGCCGGGCGACCCGCCATTGCAGCGTCGTGGCATTGCCGTTGGCGTCGCCCGGCGCCTTGTCGGCGGGCGAAGTATAGAGCGGGCGATAGCGATACGCCCACATCTTGCTGCCGTCGTTGCGGCTGATCACGGTGAAATCGCCGACGGCCTTGGCGTCTGCGGTCGCTGGCAGCGGGACCCAGCTCTCGGTGCACTTGCCGTTGCAGTTCGACGTCTTTCCGGTGGTGTCGTGCTCGTAATAGTAGAGCGTCATACCCTTGAGATTGACGAGCTTGGGACCTTGCTTGGTCAGGACCACCTTCGCCGGCGCAGTCGTCGCCTCGGGCTTCGGTGGCGGGGCATCGCCGCCGCCATGGCCGTTGGCGAGCGCGTGACCGGTCGAGAGCGCGATGGCCGCGGCTACAACGAGGAACCTGAACATCCGAAACTCCGCCCCGCAAAGTTAATCGCGCGTTAAGCGCCCAATGCGCGCCGACGTTAGCAGCCGAAGGTTAGTTCCTGGTTTCGTGCGCTGCGACAATTACGGACATGGTCCGAGATCAGAGCTGCGCATCGCGCAGCGGCGCGCGGCTGAGCTCGTTGCCGGCGGCGATGGCCTTGCGCAGCAGCCGCATCAGCTCCTCGCCCTCTTTCGCGCTGAGGCCTCGCAGCATGATACGCTGCGCAGATTCAACGGCCGGGGTGATCTTGCGCAGCGTGCGCCGGCCCTCGTCGGTGATCTCGAGCTCGCGCGCGCGGCGGTCGCGGCTGGACGGACGACGCTCCACGAGGCCCTTCTGGACGAGGCGATCGATCACGCCGGTGATGGTGGTGCGATCGTAGGCGATCAATCCGGCGAGCGTCACCTGGTCGAGCCCCGGATTGGCCTTGATGGTCGCAAGCGCAGCGTACTGCACCGGCGTAAGATCGAATCCGGCGTCCCCGACCTCGGCCAGGAACACCGCGACCGCGATCTGCTGAAAGCGGCGCGCCAGATGGCCGGGCATGTCGTTGTTGTCTTTCACCGAAATCTCCTCTGCGGGCAGGGGCGCCGCGGGTCGTTGACAAGCATACTGATAGTCAGCATACTGAGCAATATTCAAGCAGAAACTGGCGGGAGAGGTGCTCATGCAATTCCATCTCAATGGATTTCAGCCGGGCGACCCTGAAATCGCCGATCCTGCCGCGCGCGTTCAGGCATCGGGGGCGGCGGGCGCCGTGCCTGGCGAGGTCGATGTCCTCATCGTCGGCTGCGGGCCGGCGGGCCTGACGCTCGCCGCCCAGCTCGCGCAATTCGCTGACGTCAAGACCTGCATCGTCGAGCAGAAGCCGGACCGCCTGCTGGTCGGCCAGGCCGACGGCATTGCCTGCCGCACCATGGAGATGTTCCACGCCTATGGCTTCGGCGAGCGCGTGCTGAAGGAGGCCTATTGGGTCAACGAGACGACGTTCTGGAAGCCCGATGAAGGGACGCCGGAGAACATCGTCCGCAGCGGCCGGGTGCAGGACGTCGAGGACGGGCTGTCGGAATTCCCGCACCTCATCCTGAACCAGGCGCGCGTTCATGACTGCTTTCTCGACGTCATGCGCAAATCGCCGGGCAAGCTCGCGCCGTATTACAGCCGACGTGTGCTTGATCTGAATGTCGATCCGGCCGCCGCTGCCGACGATCATGCCGTGACCGTGCGCCTCGAACGCGTCGATGCCGCAAACGAGGGCAATGTCGAGACGATCAAGGCCCGCTACGTCGTCGGCTGCGACGGCGCCCGCAGCACGGTGCGCAAATCGATCGGTCGCGAGCTGCACGGGGATTCCGCCAACCACGCCTGGGGCGTGATGGACGTGCTGGCCGTGACCGATTTTCCGGACATCCGCTTCAAGTCGCTGATCCAGTCGGCGAAGGACGGCAGCCTGCTGATCATTCCGCGCGAAGGCGGCTACATGGTCCGCATCTATGTCGAGCTCGCCAAGCTCGATGCCGGCGAACGCGTTGCCAATCGCAACATCACGGCCGACGACGTGATCGCGAAAGCGCAGCGGATCCTGAAGCCGCATCGGCTCGAGGTGAAGGAAATCGCCTGGTGGTCGGTCTACGAGATCGGCCAGCGCCTCACCGACAAGTTCGACGACGTACCGGAAGGCGAGGTCGCTGCGCGCCTGCCGCGCATCTTCATCGCCGGCGATGCCTGCCACACCCACAGCCCGAAGGCGGGGCAGGGCATGAACGTCTCGATGCAGGATGCCTTCAATCTCGGCTGGAAGCTCGCGGCCGTACTGCGGAGACAGTGTGCGCCGAGCCTCTTGCATTCCTACTCGGCCGAGCGCCAGGCGGTCGCGAAAGAGCTGATCGATTTCGATCGCGAGTGGGCGGGGATCCTCGCCTCCGCCGCCAAGGCCGGCGGCGCCGATGCCGCCAAGACGCAGGACTATTTCGTCCGGCACGGACGCTACACGGCGGGTACGGCAACGCATTACAGGCCCTCGGTGCTGACAGGCGCGGCCACGCATCAGCATCTCGCGCAGGGCTTTATCGTCGGCAAGCGCTTCCATTCCGCGCCGGTGATCCGGCTGGCGGACGCCAAGCCGGTGCATCTCGGCCACGCGGCGCAGGCCGACGGACGCTTCCGCATCTACGCATTCTCGCCCGCTGAGAACCCGGTTGCGTCGGGCTCGGCCACTCGCGCCTTGTGCAATTTCCTCGCGGAGTCCCGGAAATCACCGATCCGTCGGTATACTCCTGTTGGAGCCGACATCGACAGCGTGATCGATTTGCGCTCGGTGTTTCAGCAGGACCATCGCGAGCTTGCCATCGAGGCGATGCCGGCGATGTTGCTCCCGAGCAAAGGCCGTTACGGCTTGCACGATTACGAGAAGATGTTCTGCCCTGACCTCAAGAGCGGCCACGACGTTTTCACGATGCGCGGCATCGATCGGACGGCCGGCTGCATGGTCGTGGTGCGGCCCGACCAGTATGTCGCAACCGTGCTGCGGCTCGACGATTTTGCCGGGCTCGCTTCCTTCTTCGACGCCTTCATGCTGCCGGTGGAGTGACGCCGAAAGCGCCGTGCCGATGAACGATGGATGAATATTGAACTTCGCGCGTTCGCGCGTTCTCAATCTTTCTGCTGATGCGATGATGACGGGCGGAACGCTCGTTCCGCCTGCGCGTTCCGTCGAAAGAGGAGGAACACGCCATGAAATTCAGAAGCGTTCTGGTTGCCGCATTGCTACTCGTCCCGACAGCCGCGCTGGCCGCGCCGGGCATAGTGACCATCTCGACCGGCTTGCGGGCCGGGCCGGGCACGGGCTTTCCCCTGGTCGATCGCATCCCCGGAGGCGCCCGCGTCAACATCCATGGCTGCCTGCGCGGCAAGGCCTGGTGCGACGTCAGCTTCTCCGACGATCGCGGCTGGGTGTCGTCGCAATATCTCGAATATCTCTACCGCAATCGCTACGTCTATCTCCCCGACTATGTCGACGAGATCGACGTGCCCGTCGTGCCGTTCGTGCTGACCTCGTACTGGTCGAGCTACTATGCGGGACGGCCCTGGTACCGCCGCCACGCTTATTGGAATAATTACTGGAGCTCGCACGAGCGCTTTGCGACGCGGCTGACGCTCGATCCGCGCGCAGCCCGCATCGGTCGCGCGGCGACGCGCGATGCGGCGGTCGCACTCGAGCGCAGCGGCGTGCGCGGCAAGGGCGAGGCCGCCATCTCCGGACGTGACGCCGTCACCGCGCGGCCGGACGCTGCGATCGCAAAACGCGATGCTGCGATCGGAAAGCGCGACGGCGCGATCGCAAGGCGCGACGCTGCGATCGGAAAGCCCGACGCTGCGATCGCGAAGCGCGACGCTGCGATCGCCAAGCGCGACGCTGCGATCGCCAAGCGCGACGCTGGAGTAGCAACCGACCGGACGCGCGCCGGCAGCAGCGAGCGCATCGCGCACGAGCGGGTCAATGCGCAGAGCCGCAATCCGCGCGATGCACAGGCGCGCATGATGCACGAGCAGGCTGCAGGCCGTGCTGCCGTCCGCACCCAGCCGATGCCGCGCGCGCATGAAGCACCGCGCGTGTCGGCCGCGCCGGCCGCGCGGCCCTCGATGCCGCATGCGGCGCAGCCGAGCGTCAGCCATGGTTCGCCGATGAACGCGCATGCGCAGACGCCGGCGCCGCGTGCCGCTGCGCCTGCCATGCCGCACGGCGGTGGCGGCGCTCCGCGCGTCAATGCCGCGCCGCATGGCGGCGGTGCACCGGCGGGCGGGCCCGGCGCGCACCAGAAGCGCTAGCTCCCACGAAAGCCCGGCCCTCGTGCCGGGCTCTCCGCTTGCGCGCCCTCCGGTTCCGTGCGCGTACAATTTAAGAAAGTTCTTCGCGGGCAGATTTCATCGATCGTAAGATGTCTATCCAAAGCTGTAAGCATCCACTCGGGGCAGCGGGGCACCGGAGGATGACGATGAGACAGAACCAAGCGGAGACGCGCCGTCAGCAAAATGTCGCGAAGCGGTCGATGACCAAGGAGGCCAAGCAGCTGGCCGGCTTGATTGCCGGACTGCGCGAATCCCTCGAGGAGATCCACAAGGAGCGGGCGGGTGCCAAGCTCTCGGGCGCAGAAATGGGACTACTCGATGAGCGTCGCAACAATCTGCTGCTCACCATCGCAGCCCTCAATGACCGCCTCTCGGCGGTGCAGGGCCTGATCAATCTCGGCCGCCCTCATATTATCCGCGTGCACTAGCGCCGATCCGAGGTCACGAGATCGGCTCTGTTGCGACGGCACGGGGCCGGCCACAGGCCTCGTGGACGGCACCAAATTGCCACGCTCCCGGCGAATTGCCGCCAAAGCCCGCTGCCACGAGAAGGCCGGGTGCAGGGCGACGCAAGGGGATGCGAATTGGCCTACAAGATGGTCGCAGAACGCGACAACGAGAAGTACAGTTTCGCCCGCGAAAGCCGGTTGCTCATCGTGGCGAAGGCGAAAGTGTGGGCGAGCGAAGGATGGCGGGTGGTCATCACCGACCAGGATGGCAAGGCCTACGCGCCGCCCGAATTCGATCAGCTGTCCGCAGCGTGATGGTGAGGCGGGGCCTGACTGCGCCTCTGCTCATTCTAACGGCCGCCATGCTGCCGGCGACGGCCGCCGTCGCGCAAAATCTGGATGCCGGCAAGTCGCCCGCGAAGCTGTTCGCCGAAGGCTGCGCGACCTGCCACCGCAGCCCGCGCGGCCTGGCCAAGGGACGCTTCAGCCTGACGCTGTCCTGGTTTCTGAGGGATCATTACGTGACCAGCTCCGATTCGGCGAAAGCGCTCGCCGCTTACCTGGCATCGGTTGATGAGCCGCCGCCCCGGGGGGCGGCCAAGCCCGGTGCCAAGGCGCCCCGGTCCGCCCCGCGTCCGCCCACGCCCGCTCAGAGCCGGTAACCGCGCGCGTCAACGCAACGTGGTCTCCGAGAACAGGTTGATGATCACGACTCCTGAGACGATCAGCGCAATGCCGACGAAGGCTGCGGCGTCCAGGATCTGACGGAACAGCACGAAGGAAACGGTGGCGGTCAGGATGATGCCGACCCCGCCCCAGATCGCATAGGCGATGCTCAACGGGATCACCCGGATCGCCACCGAGAGCGCGTAGAACGAGGCGACGTAGAACAGCACCATCGCCAGCGTGGGCCAGGGACGGGTGAACTGGGCGGATTGCTGCAGGAACGCCGACGCGGTGACCTCGAACACGATGGCGAGGGCGAGAGCCGTATAGGCGTTGAAGGCGGAGGTCATGAGCCTCTCGGCGTGAGGAAGATACCGCGCGGCTGTCGCGAATATCACGTGGGAATGACGAACCTGCGACATGGCCGACGGGCTGACGGGAGGCCGCCGCGCGACGATCGTGCGGCGGCTCGAGATGGCTCGATTCTTCGACCCGGCCCTAACTGATCCGCACCGAGAGCTCGACGTCTTCGGCAAAGGGAGTGGACATATAGCCGCTGCCGGGCGCGCGCACCCGTGCCAGATAGTCAGGGCTGTCGTCGGCATTGTCGGCGACGATGATCGCCCCCGGCCGCAGACGCCCTTCGACCAGATCCAGGATCTCGGGGTAGAGCGCCTTGGCACCGTCGAGCAGTACGAGATCGATCGTTTCGGGCAGGCCGGTGCTGAGCGTCTTCAGCGCGTCGCCTTCGCGGATGTCGACGAGATCGATCAAGCCGCCGGCCGAGAGGTTGTCTCGCGCCCGGGCAACCTTGGACGGCTCGAACTCGCTGGTGATGAGGCGCCCCCCGCCATTGTCGCGCAGGCCTGCGGCAAGGTGCAGTGTCGAGATGCCGAACGAGGTGCCGAACTCGACGATGGACCGGGCGCGGGAGCCGCGTGTCAGGATGTAGAGCAGCGCTCCGGTCTCGCGCGAGACCGGAAGCGGTGCGTCCTTCAGGCGTCCATAGAGATTGCGATATTCGGTTTTGCTCCGCATCATCCGCTCCCGCTCTGCGTCGGACAGGTCTGCGACTGCGGCTTCCGTTGCCTCGCTTGCTGCCTCGGCTTCGCCGAACAGGCGATCCAGCAGCGGCGCAAGCGAAGCGATGGTCGGGATGGTCATCGAAGTCTCCAGAGTTTGGCGAAAGAAGCGCGTGCTTGCGCGCCGATTGAAATACGACTAATTCGTCGCGTTTCCTATTCGCATTGCCCGAGCGAGCCATGGCCGACCGTCGAAGCCGTTCAATTTCTTCACGAAAACAGCCGCAGCAAGCTCGCTCGACGGAGCTGGTGGCGGCCATTCTGGATGCGGCTGTTCAGGTTCTCGCGAAGGAGGGCGCGCAGCGTTTCACCACGGCGCGGGTGGCGGAGCGGGCCGGGGTGAGCGTCGGGTCGCTCTATCAATATTTTCCAAACAAGGCCGCGATCCTGTTTCGTCTCCAGAGCGACGAGTGGCGGCATACGAGCGAGCTGCTGCGCGGTATCCTCGCGGATCGCGCCAAGCCGCCACCGGCGCGGTTGCGCGCGCTGGTCCATGCCTTCATCCGCTCCGAGTGCGAGGAGGCTGCGATGCGCACGGCCCTCAACGACGCCGCGCCGCTCTATCGTGACGCGCCCGAAGCGCGCGAGGCCCGGGCGGCCAGCAGGGGCATCGTCGATGTCTTCATGCGAGAGGCGCTGCCCAAAGCTTCCAATGCGACGCGCGGCCTCGCCGGCGAGCTGATCACGACCACGCTCAGCGAGGCCGGCAAGCGATTTTCGGAGACCCGGCGCAGCGAGGCCGAGATTGCGCGTCATGCCGACGGGCTGGCCGACATGTTCTGCGCCTATCTCGGGGAATTGGCCCGACGCTGAAGCGCGAGATCCGGGCGACACTTGCATCGCCCCGCGTTTGTCCGTACGGACCTCCTTCATGCTCGTCATCTCGATCCAGAGCCAGGTGGTCCACGGCCATGTCGGCAACAGCGCGGCCGCGTATGCCATGCAGGCGGAGGGCGTGAACGTTGCGGCGGTGCCGACGACGCTGCTGTCCAACCATCCGCGCTATCCGAGCCTGCGCGGACGGGTGCTGGAGACCGAGCTGGTCGCCGATCTCCTGAAAGGTGTCGAGGAGCGCGGCCTGGTCGACGAGGCCGCGGTGCTCGTCACCGGCTATCTCGGCTCGCCCGGCAATGCCAGCGTGATCGCCGATTTCGTCGAGCGGGCGCACACGCGGAATGCGAAGCTGGTCTATCTCTGCGACCCCGTGATCGGTGACGACGGCCGCGTCTATGTCGCGGACGGCATTTTGGACGTGGTCCGGCACCGGCTGCTGCCGGCGGCGAACCTGACGACGCCGAACCAGTTCGAGCTCGAGCTGCTCTCTGGAGCGACGATTGCAGATGCCGAGGGCCTGAGTGCGGCGTGTGCGATGCTGGCAGGGACGGGCCGCACCGACGTCGTCGCCACCGGCTGCACCCTCGCTGACACGGCGGCCGGGCAGGTGGAGACGATCCTGTGCAGCGACGGGCGATTGTCGCGCTTTGCGACGCCGCGCCTGCCGATCCGCCCCTACGGCACCGGCGATCTCCTCACAGGGCTGATCGCGGCGCATCTGGCCAAGGGCGAAGCGATGGGCTCGGCCGTGCGGCGCGCGGTCGACACGGTCTTTGCGGTGCTGGTGCGCACGCAGGACGCCGGCTCGGCCGAGATGCGGCTGGTGCCGCTGCCGACGGCGGAGCGCAAGCCGTAAACCGTCAGGTCGCGCGCTTGACGGCCGATTGCGCCGATTTCTGCGGCTTGGCCGGGCTCTTCTGCTCGCGCGCGGCGTGGGCCTTCGGCGGCTTGGCGTTGGCGATGGCGCGCGGCTTCTTCGGCTTGGCGCTGGCAACGTCCTTGCGATCGGAGGTGCCGCGCTTCGAGATATATTCCTTGCCGTCGATCGGGCCGACATGCGGCGGATCGCGGCCGAGATAGGGCCTGCCGATGCCGAACGCCTTGCCGTTGGCATCGACCCACTTCCACAGAATTTCGGTCGAGACCCAGCGCTGCGCCCGGTTATTGCCTTGCGTGCTGACGATGTCGGCGGCCATGCCGTGGCCATACCCGCCGCGCGTGCTGCCGCCGTGATAGGAGCGGTTGGACGCGGCCTTCAGGCCGCTTGCGATCGACTGGCGATAATCGTCGCGGAACGCGCTGGTGATGCCCGGCGACAGGCCGGCGGCTTCGGCCGCGAGCATCATGCGGAACAGCTTCTGCTTGAAGCTCTTGTCCATGCCGCCGATGACGTAGTCCATCATCGACATGCCGGCGCGATCGGCCGCGTTCGGATCCTTCCAGGTGAAGTCCTGATCGACCAGCTTGGTGAAGCTGCGCATCACCGTGACGGTCTTGCCCTTGCGCTTGATGGTGACCGCGCGCCGCTCCTGAACCTTGATCGTGTCTTCCTTGGCGGTGCGCTGATAGAGCGCCCAGAGATAGCGGTCGATGCAGGTATCCATGACGAAGCATTCGTCGAGCACGGCGACGGTGTCGGCGGGCGGAGACGCCTTGCTCGCAGGCGCGACAGGACCGCTCGCGATCGCCGCGGGCGACAATGCGTCCGTCGTCACGATCTCGGTGGGATCGGCGGATGCGAGCTTGACGGGGTCGGGCAGAGGGGCGGGGGCAATCTCGCTGACGATCGGCTCCGGTTCGGGGGAGATCTGCGGCGCGGGAGCAGGTTCCGCCGGCAGGATCAGCACCGGGTCGGCCGAGGCAAGCTTGACGGTGGAGGCGGGCTGCTCGGGCGTCACCTCTGCTGGCGCGGCAGGGGCCGCAGCGACGGCGGCAGCGATGTCGGCGGTCAAGACGAGGCCATCCTCGATGGTCGCAGCGCGCGGCACGTCGGCGAGGTCGATGCGGCCGAGATCCTTGGCGTGATCCTTGGCGCGCGAGATGGCGGCTGCATTGGCACCGCTGTTCTCGATCAGCGCAGGCGCATAGGCCGAGAGAGACAATGCGAGCCAGCCGGCGAGAACGGCCGAGGGACACGACACCGCCACCAGAAGAGACCGCCGATCGTTCATGATCCCTGCCTCCAAACGGTCTGTTCGAAGCATCTGGCTCGAACAGTGGTGATGCAAACAGTCTGACGAAACAGTCTTGCACGGAAAGGCACGCAGCACGCCCATTGTTCGGGCCACGTTGTGGCGGCGCAATGGCGCAAATCGGCGGTTGCGGGCTTTTCGAGGCAGGTGTTGCCGAGGTGCAACGCCCGGTTCCATGCGGCATTGCCGCAACTTTGTTGCTGCTGGTGCGTTGGAGGCGCCATGACGCATCCCTCGCTTCGTCCCATGGACGCCTTCGACCCCACCGAGCCCGCCATCCTGCACGATCGTCTCTCCGACACGATCATTACCTGGACCGCCGATCAGGCCGACGACTACCGCAGCGCCAGCCGGCCCGGCGCGGATGGGACTGTGGCCTGGAAGACCTATCTGTTCGATGGCTGGGGCAACGTGCTCGGTGGCTGAGCGCCGCCCTGGAGCGCGAGCTACGCCTTCCTCACGAACTCCGACTTCAGATTCATCGCGCCGATGCCGTCGATCTTGCAGGCGATGTTGTGGCCGTCGCTGGCGTCCTGCAGGCGGATGTTGCGCACCTCGGTGCCGCCCTTGACGACCGAGGACGAGCCCTTGATCTTGAGATCCTTGATCACGATGACGCTGTCGCCGTCGGCGAGCACATTGCCGTTGGCATCGCGCACGCCCGCATCCTGCGCCGTGTCTGCAGCCGCTTCCGCTGCGCCGCTCCATTCATGGCCGCATTCCGGGCAGACCCAGAGATCGCGGTCCTGATAGGCGTGCTCGGAATTGCAGGTCGGGCATTTCATCGTGTCGGTCATGACGGGTCTTGTCTCGCGGGTTCGTTCGCGGCGCGACCGTAGAGGCGGGAACCGGGAAAGCAAGGAAAAGCTGCCAACGGCGTGGGCCGAGCGTTACCTGCCGGTGCGATATCACCGAGAAACGCGCGACGAACATGGCGAGTGAGGGCGCGGCCAAGCAAGAAGTTTTTCGAAAAACAACCCCATGCACAGTAGACATGCCTTTGGAATCCTGGGGCTTTGTTTATATTCGGTAATCCCGAACGAACATTTGACCCGTCGGGCAAAACAATGGCATGATGCCATGGTGGCGTTCGTCCGTTGCGGGGGGATTCATCACGGCCGTCGGGTGCGGCACCATCCCGGATTACGCTTGCGCTCCATCCGGGCTAGGCTCGCTTCGCAATCTGCGACGAGCCCCTCATGAGCTTCCTTCTCAACATCGATGTTCCCGACGTGGCGAAAGCCACGACGTTCTACACCGAAGCCTTTGGCCTCACGGTCGGCCGCCGCTTCGGCGCCGACTTCGTCGAGCTCAACGGCTGGCCGGCGCCGGTGTATCTCCTGACCAAGCAGGCCGGCACGGTCGGCGCCGGCGGCGATCGTCGCCGCTATGAGCGGCACTGGACGCCGGTGCATATCGACGTCGTCGTCGACGATGTCGACGCAGCCGTCGCGCGTGCGCTCGCTGCGGGTGCGATCCTCGAGGTGGGCGCGCGCGATGCGCCCTATGGGCGGATCGCGATGCTGGCCGATCCGTTCGGGCACGGCTTCTGTCTGCTGGCGTTCAGCGCGCAAGGCTATGATGCGCTGCTTGGAAGCTCGTAGTGCGGGCTACATCGCTGGCGAGCGGCGAGCTACGATCGGGGCGAGATGGCAAAACAGCTGAAAAGAAAACTGAAGACCTACCAGACCTCGCTCGGCTTCTACGATCAGGCGATCGCCGCGCCCTCGATGAAGGCGGCGCTTGCCGCCTGGGGCGCCAGCTCCAATCTGTTCCATCAGGGCGTTGCGAAGGAGACGGACGACCCCGACATCGTCGCCGCGACCATGGCAAAGCCGGGTGTCGTGCTCAGGCGCCCGGTCGGCTCGGATGGCCCGTTCACCGAGAGCGCGGAGCTGCCGACCGATCTCGGCGAGGGCGAGACGAGGCCCAGGAGAAAGTCGAAGATCAAATCGGGATCGCAGAAGGGTCCTGCCAAGGCGGCCCGGACAGCATCGCGCGCGATCGATGATGCGGCGGCCCGCAAGGCCGCGGCGGCGTTCGAGAAGGAGGAGCGACGGCGCGAGGCAGAGCGTGCCAAGGAAGAGGCCGCCCGCGCCAGGGAGCGCGCACGCCGCGACAAGGCGGTTACTGCTGCGGAAGCCGCGCTCGACAAGGCAAGGCGCGAGCATGACGTTAAGGCCGAGGCGATCGAAGCCGAGCGCGCCGCGCTCGATGCGCGCGCCGAGGCCGAGCAGGAGCGCTGGGACAAGCAGAGGAAGAAGCTGGGAGAGGCCCTGCGACGCGCGCGCGAGTGACTTTCGCAGGTGGGGAGGAATTTCTTTACCATGCCGTCCGGTCCCCGCCGTTTCGCCCGACGTTTAGGAGTTGAGCCAAAATTCCGCGCTATCTTCGCCCCGATAAGAATTGCGCTTCGGGAGCCGTCATGAGCGATCATCGCGCCGCAGTCAGGCATCACACGCTGAGGACCGGTATCGTCGAATTCGACAATGGCAGCGGCAGCACCGTCACCGTGCCCTGCACGATCCGCGACGTCTCCGGCACGGGCGCGCGGCTGGAGCTCAACGCGTCGCTGTGGGTCGCCGAGCAGTTCACGCTGATCTTCAGGAGCGGCCTGCGCAAGGGCTGCCGCGTCGCCTGGCGCAAGGGCCGGCTGATCGGCAGCGCGTTCGCGGACGGCTATGCGAGCGCGGACGAGCAGGCGGTGATGATGACGACGGACGAGCAGGCCCGGCACCGCCGCGGCATCGGCGCGCGCGTCAAGGCTACGCGCGAGGCCCGCGGCTACACCACGGCCCAGCTCGCCGAACACCTCAGTGTCACGCCGGCCTTCGTGGCGTCGGCCGAGCAGGGCGAGGCGGACATTCCGCTGTATCAGCTGATGCACATCGCCGATCTCTTGATGGTCGGCCTCGACCGGCTGGTGGCGGGGGCGGCGGAGGAGATGGATGCGGCGTAGGGTTTCGTAGCGGCATCGGTCGCCGTCTGCACTACGCTCGCCGCTCTATCCCCGTCATTGCGAGCGAAGCGAAGCAATCCAGACTGTCTCCGCGGAGGGACTCTGGATTGCTTCGCTGCGCTCGCAATGACGGGGAGAGGTCGGAGCGCCAAAGCCGACAGCCATGATGTCCGCACCTCGCGCGAAATTTGCTTGCCTTGCGTGGCATCCTTTTGCACTCTTTGAGCGAAGGAGACCAACGCATGACAAAGATGACCGCCGCCTTTGCGCTCGGAACGGCGCTCGTGCTGAGCAGCCTTGCAACATCGGGTGCGGAAGCGAGGGCGCGGAAAGCCGTCGTCGTTCGCGCCCCACAAGAGCGGCTCATCGTCACGGCGCCCGTGCTGAGGCCGACGCCGTGGGATTACAACATCGTCCCGCGCTATCGCTATCGCCCCGAGGACGACAAGGTCGATCCCTACGGCCCGCCCTTCGTGCCGTCCTACGTGCGCTATGAGGGATGGCGCTGGCCGTATTGGTGGTAGGCGACAATTCGCAGGGTGGGCAAAGCGACTTGTCCGCCGTAGCTCGAAGAGCGAAGGCGGAAGCGTGCCACGCGTCTGGGGCCGGATCGGAAGATCGTGGGCTCGGCGCGAGGGCGCCTTTGCCCACCCTTACGGCACAACGTCATTTGGTACACGGGAAAATTGAAGTTTGATGCCTGCCCATCTCTGCGTGCAGAGTTTGCGATTGGGCAAAAATGGCAAAGTGGAGACTGTCAAGAATACATAGAGGTAGAACGGCACTTATCCCCGTAATAAACCCAATGCTGCTTGGGGTTCTGGGCGCGTATTGGGAGAACAGTCATGGCAAGTGTCGAACAATTGCACAGACGGGACGGAGTGAACTTGGTCCAACTCGAAGCCGATATCAGTTCGATCCGGTCGGGAAGCTCCATTACTTCAATTAATCTGCCTGATTACGTTGAGCACACCGCGGGCGTGTCGCGCGTCGGTGCGCTCAGTGCCGAAGCGGTCATTCGCGACTATGAGTCCGCTGCGAAAGAGATCGAGGCCATGGGCACCGAGTTGATCGACGCCGCGCAAAAGTGCGAGGCGCTGACGGCCCAGGTTCATGATGCGATCGCCTTCATGCGGGAAACGGCGGCAGGCTATCGGGAAGAAGGACGGAAGATCTTCAAGCGTATCGAAGAATGCGCGCTGTTCACCGAAGACGTTCGCAAGACCTGCGAACAGGTCAAACGCAGAATGACTGACGTCTCGTTCGGCCCATCTTCCGATGAGGAGCTGGCGCCGCAAGAGCCCGAGCTGACGGGGATCGCGGCCAAGGTGACGATGAGCGAAGTCCGGTGAGGGGAGCGTAGGTCCGTAAGGGTGGGTTAGCCCTGTGATTGCGCGAAGCGCAATCACAGGGCCTAACCCACCACATCTGCCTCCGCGGAAATCAAAGAGGCGGGTTACGCCAGCGGACTGCGCTTCGCGCCGCCGCAGGCTAACCACCCTACGGCACTTCAAATCCAATCGCGCCCTTCGCGAAACGGGCTCACCAATCCGGATCGCCGTAATAGGGGCCGGCCATATAGGGCGGCGGCATCCAGGGGCCTCGCGGCGGTCTGGCGCGCCGTGGCGCGGCGTCCGGTACGTGCGCCCGGGCACGCGCATCGTTGTTCACGACGCTGCGCACGACGGGCTTGGCGGCCGCAGAGGCGGATGAGGCCGATGTTGCGCTCAGTTGCGTTTGCAGCGCCTGGACCTGGGCGGCGAGGCGCGCATTGTCCGCCGCATCCTTCTCCTGCGCGCCCCTGAGCTGCTCGATGGTGGCGGCTTGGTCGCGCAGGGTCTGCTCGCTGTGGCTCTTCAGCTGCTCGAGCTTGCCGCTGATGTTCGCAAGCTCGCTCGTGATGATCTTGAGCGATTGCGCGAGCTCGGACGATGATGGCTCGGCCGGCGCGGCGGCAGGCCTGGAAGCGCTTTCCGCGTCCTTGGGCCCCGGCGGCGCAGGCACCGGGCTCGGCTCATCCGCGGCTGCCAGCAGCACCGTCGCCGGCTGCGCCGGACTGTCCGCCGCGGACGCCTGCGGGGGTGTGCTCGCCGCCGGCGGAGACCATCGCGCCATGATCGACTTGCCGATCGATGTCGCCTCGTCGCTGTATTGCGAGGCGACGGCGGCACCGAGCAGGCCGATCGCCAGCACGAGAATGACCAAAGCGCGCATCATGGCCTTGTCTCCCCTCAGGCCCTGATCGCGAGGCTTGGTGCTTAGAGGCTTGGTGTTGAGAGGCTTGGCATCAGGCGCCGCCGCCTTGTTTGCGGAAGTGGCGGCTGCCGTGGCGGCGGCGCTTGCGTGCGAGGTCCGCGGAGCTTCGCTGCTGCGTTCCATTCCGGAAACCAGCCGGTCCAGCCGCGCAAGGTCTTCTTCTGCGCTCTTGATCCGGTCGTAGGCCCAAGTCAGCCCGCTGTCGGCACGTGTCTCGTCCGGTTTGGCGGTATCAGGCTTGGCGACATCGGGCTTGGCGTCATCGGCCTTGCCGGTCTCAGGTTTGGGGTCGTTCGTGTCAGGCATCGATGCGCTCTCCATCCGGTCGGGCGTCAATGGGAGGCAGTCCGATCAAGGATAGGTCTCGCCGCTGTCCGACACAACGCGTGTGCAAAGGAGAAATTATGGCGGGCCCGGCACATGATGCGCGACAGGGCGCTGTCGTGTGATCGCTTTGCTGGTCTCACCATGAGCCTTCGCTGAGAGGAACGGGCGCTGGTCCATTCCGTTTTCTTTGAGGGGGCCTGTTCGAGGAGGACAACATGAAAGCAATGATCATCGCGCTTTCGGCTGCCGTTGTCATGGCTACAGCCCCAGCCGTCTTTGCTCAGGGTGTATCGAGCAAGACGCCAGGTCAGGAGATGCAGCAAATGGGTTCCCAGAAGGGCGAGCCGGGCGCTTCCAGCTACGCTCCTGGGCATAAGAAGAAGCATCAGGCGAAGGCCTCGAAGAGCACCAAACCCGGCGCGTCGAGCTACGCGCCAGGACAAACCACAGGTCAAACCACCGGCGCGAGCACGAGGCCGACGACCGGCACGAAGTCAGGGTACTGAACTCCCGCCGGTCCTCAAGCGGGTAGGGTGGGTTAGCTCCGCGACGGCGCAAAGCGCAGTCGCGTAGCGTAACCCACCTCATTCATCTCGGCGCGCGGAGAGCCGGAGGGTTACGCCGGCGCCGCAATACGCAGCTACCGTTAGTGGCGTAGCGCGCGGATTTCGAGCGTCGTCTGGGTGAGCTTGGCCACGAACCCCTCAAGATGCATGACCCTTTGTCTGGTCAATTGTTCATGCAACTCGGTGATCTTCTGGGATTCGGCGACAAACGAGTCGCACGCCTGTTTCGCGTACGCCATCTGAATCTCAAACGCCTCGACGGGTGAGCGCGCCGTCGCGAGCTTTCCCAGGAAGCTCCAGGCTTGCTCGAGTGACGTCCTGATGTAGTCGCTATAGGCGTCGGCAATCGCCTGCGTGCTGGCCTCCAAGGGTTCGACCGGTGCGACGGGCGGGCTTGCAGCGATCTCCATCCCGGAAACCTCGTCCGGCAAGGCTACAGCCGACGGTATCTCCGCACTGATCTGTCGGCTCGGCTCTTGCTCGGTCTTTTGCTCGATCTTTTGCTCGGTCTCTTGCCTGTTCTCCGCCGAGGCTTCCGGCAATTGATGCGCTGCACTTGCGCGTTGCTCGCCGGCCCCGGTCCGATGTCCCGACTTCTTCTTGCCGCCGCGCCGGCCGGATTTTCCGGTTGGCTTGTTTCCCACCGCACTCAACATTGCAAATGGCTCCCGAATATCGATGAAGCCGCGAGCCTCCGTCGCGTTTGCGCTGAAATCGCGATTGCGGGCTGTCGCCCGCGTGGCGGCCATGTGGTGAGATTTTGCCGCTGCATCTTCGGTGTATCCGGCAAAGAGTCGCCGATCGCGATACCTGCGGATGGCCGCCTTTGTTGCCACATCCCACGAGCTCTTTTGCCGAACGCGTAATCCACCATTCTTGCTTCTGCGGAGGCGGGCTACGCCGAGCAGACGCGCTTCGCGCGTCTGCATGGCGAAATCCAACCTGCGCGCTCAGATGAGGAAGTCGGTCGCGTGCAGGCTCGCAGCGTGGACGCCGTCGAGGGTGATGGTGTCGTTCGCCGAGAGGTGAACCACGGCATCGCCGGCGGCATTGTCCTTGATCTGGCTCGACAGCGCCGTCCAGTCAGCAAAGCCGTAATCGTGCACGTCGATCAAATCGTGCTCGGTCGCGGTGCTGCCCATCGCCTTGTTGCCTTGGTCGAAGTCGTTGAGCGTGTCGTTGCCGGAACCTTTGTTGAAGACGAAGATGTCGCCGTTTCCTCCGCCCCAAAGCTGGTCGTCGCCGGCGCCGCCGTTCAGCGTATCGTTGCCGCCGGTGATCGAGCCTGGTGATGCAGGCGTGTAGATCCGCGCATCGCCATACATGAAGTCCCGGCCGGCGCTGCCGTTGAGAATATCGTTGCCGCCGTGGGCGTGACCCGCCATGATCGGCGCGTCGCCGAACACCGACGAGCTCGCATCCGCGTACTGGCCGGCCATCTTGACGGTCAAGATATCGTCGCCGCCTTGGGTCAGATCCATCAGTGAGGTCGACGAATCCCCCGATAGGCTGGCGCCGGATATCGGGCTGTCGCCGTCCAGGGTGGCGGTCAGATTGTCGTTGCCGCCTTGCGCAAGGCCGCGCATGGCGCCGATCGCGTCGCCGCTGACGGTTGCTCCGCCATCGATGGTGAGAACGCTGACATCGATCGTGTCATTGCCGCCGTGCGAGGTGTCGATCATGGAACCGCCGGCATCGCCCGCGAACAAATTGGCGCCGCCACGCCACCCGATCGAGCCGGTGATGTCGTCATTGCCGCCCCGCGCGTTGCCCGACATGTCGCCCGCGACGTCGCCGAAGGCCGAAACGGTGGTGTAGACGGTGCCATAGGCATCCGCGACGATGGTGTCGTGGCCGCCTTTGGCGTCGTCGATCATCGATTGGGTGTCGCCCACCACGAGCGCGGTGTTCCAGCCACCGCCGATGTCGGCAATGAGCGTGTCGTTTCCGCCTTGCGAGTGACCAAGCAGCGTCGTGTGGTCGTCGCCGAAAACAGTGAGTTGCGTATTGCGCTCGGTGACGGTGGCCGTCACGGTGTCGTTGCCGCCGACGACGTCCGTGCTTGAAGGAAAGCCGGGGTCTCCGTACACGGTCGCGATTTGACCAAACTGGTCGAGGGTGACGTCGAAGGTGTCGTTCGGCAGATGCTGCATGGCGTAACTCCCAGTTCCATTGTCGGAAGCGGGCCCGCGTGCAGATTTTCTTGCAAGTCGCGTTGTTGACCACGCTTCACCGGCAGCATTCTACCTTTGGTCGATGGCAGAGATTTGTAGGAATTCGGGAGAGAGTTTGATCGTGAGGCTGGAACTGCGGGCGCGAGCGTGGAGATGGTGCGTAGGGTGGGTTAGCCCCGCGACTGCGCGAAGCGCAGTTCGCGCGGCGTAACCCACCGCTTCTGTCTCTGCGGATACGAACAGAGGTGGGTTACGCTGCGCTAACCCACCCTACAAGCTACGAGCTATCACCAGAGATTCTGGCGACGACAATCAATAACGCCCGCCGCTGCTCTTCTGCTGCGTGATCCAGTCCGACAATGATTTCGGTGTCGATTTCGCCGTCCGGTCCGCTGATGCCTTCGGATTGTCGCGAGCGCCTTTCGCCGAACGGCTGCGCGGCGCTTGCGTTGCGCCGACGCCCTTCAAGGCAGCCATCGAAGCCTCGGCGGCTTCCTTCTCCAGGCGCAGCTGCTTCAATCGCGCCATCTTGATGCGCTCTGCCTCGACTTCGGGGCGTTCGGCTAGCTGCGGCTTGTGTTGAGCAAGCTCGGCCGGGACCAGGACGCCGAGAATGGTCGTCTCGCCGAGCGCCTTGCAGGCCTCTAACCGATGCAGCCCCTCGACCAGAACCAGGCGGTCTCCGTCGCGCCAAACGGAAATGGGGGCCTGTTGTCCGATCTCCAGAATACTTTCCGCAATCTCTCCGACGATCTCGGGCTTGATGGCTTTCCTCTGCTTGGTGGGAACGAAGATCTTCTCGATCGGGAAGCTTTCCGGTTTGGGCATGACTTCTACTCCGATTCTACCGGGGCCGTCGGAACCATGCCGGTGGGGGCGGAAGTTTAGGAGGGAAGCGGTCGACCGCAAAGGCAATTCGGGGGAATGCGGTGCACTTTATCAGGGGCGCATGCGAAAGTTAGCCTAAGTAACCGATCCGGCGATAGCGAACGAATTTAGTGCACTGTCACCGTAAGCCCATCGATGCGACGCCTAAATTGTTACAGCCTACATCGATGCGCAATTCCTAAAGGCGGCGACGGCAGTCCGTCGGACGAAAGATGATGTAAATTCATTGGCGCTTCAGAGGATAGACGGTAGGGGAGTGCGAATTGGCGTTCTCGATGACAGTAAATTCATCTCCCTCGTCGCTCAGAATCATGAACGTCTTCAGTTCACCTGCGCCCTCTAGGAGTGAAGCGCCGTCACGTTCACGCTTGCAGTCCCCGACTACGGCAAATCCTCTAATTTGACCTGAAATTTTGATGCTATACTTGAATTTAGCTTTTTGCTGGCTCGCTCCGGCTATGCCGCCGGCATCCCCTATTGATGATGTCAATGCGGAGAGGAGGCCGCCAACCGGCGTTTCGTATTGCCCCACTAACGAGAGTTGATCCCCTTGACGAGATAGTTTGAATGTACACTGCGGCCCTAGCCAGTCCTCCGCTATATGCGCTGGTGTTTCTAGTGTCGCAGCTCGGCCCACCTCGCGTAGGTGCGTTAATCGACTTTCAACTGCCGCTAGAATTTCCTTTTGGCGAAGTTGCTCGTCCGCTTCAACAGAGCTCAAAGAGGCAAACGAATGTCCAACATTCTCGTGTGGTTTAGGCTCAGCAAGTGCCTTAATGCATTGTTCGCGGGCTAGCTCTAAGAAACCACTCTTAATCAGCTTGTTCGCCAAATTGCTCATCGCCAACGTGTTTCCCATGGTCGCGGCCTTCTTGTAGAATTCGACCGACTTCACTGGTAGACCCAAGTCGTCGGCCGCCACCGCCATATTATTCCACGTCCCAGAATCACGGTCGCCCCTGGGTATTTTGCCGTAGTGGTGCAAGGCTATGTCCTCATTGCCCGATTCGCTTTGCTTGTGGGCCAGCTTGAACCGCAGTTCGTGATCGTCCGGTGTCAACTCCATCTGCCGTTCCATTACGGCGATGGTGAAAGGAGATAGTTCGCTCGCATCAAGCAAATTCTTGATTGTCTCGGTGAGTGTTAGTTCTAGGGTTGGTTCTTCGGCCGCCAGCTTCCGGAGCGTATTCAGGGCCGCGTTCATGTGGTATTCGTCTTTTGCTTTGCTGAACTCTTCAACGGCCAACGAAGCAAACTTGGCCTTGCGCTCTAAGATCTTTGACGCTGTCATTGCGGCATCAAACGTGTTTGCCGCGAGCGTGTGCTGATCAAATCGTGCGTAGGCTCGCGCCAGATAAGATAGAGTCTCCGCGCTCGAAGGGTTAGCCTCAGCGAGTGTCTTCAACCGCTTAAGTTGGCCACCTTTGCCGACGACTATGCGTGCCCATTCACTGAATGCGTCCCATGTGGCGCTATTATCATCTAACGTGCACTGTTGTGTCTTTCGATATGCTTGGTCGAGGGCTTCTATCCTTTCTTTATTCTGTGAGTGAATAGCTTGGAACATCGCCCGTTGATAGTCGTCGCGATCCCAGCTCTCGTTGGGGACGGAGGTTAGTTGATCGGTGCGCTCCGCTTCATCCGAAGAGTTGGCAACTGATGTGGTTGTGCCGCGCTCGGTCGTCTCTCGTGTATCCTTGAGTTTGAGGGACCTGACCTCAGAAAGAAGTGCAGCGCTAACGACCTGTCGGAGACTCTCGAGCGAGTCAAAAGAGCCAGTAAGAGCTCTTTGGTTGGTCGAATCTTTGAATGCTTTGAGCCGACGGTACTGCTTAGCGTCGATGGCGTTGGGGTCGATTGGCCTATTTGAATAGTACAATATAGCGGGCTTTCCGGCACTCACGAACCTGTCGATTTCCTCTACGGTGCCCGACTCCGCGACGCCCGTAAATGTGCCCAGCCTGGTCCAAAACATCCCGATCAGCATTTCGCATTTGTCGCCTAATTGCTCGTTTATTGCTTGCTGCGGTCTTATATTTGAGCGCGGAGTAGCATGCGTTTCCCACGCTACTGGCAGGAGAACGACGGCCTCCGCTTCGGAATGTTGGACATTCCATTCATAGGTTGTTTCAATCGCGACCTTGCGTTCTTCCGCGAGATCAGACGGGGACGCTATCAGAACGCGGATTACTTTGGCGGAATAGGGCACTGGCGCCTTTCTAATTTGCAGAGGCGATCATGGTTGGTAGATGCCGGTGAAAGTGCACTTGGTCGCGCTCGTTCACCAAACGAACCGCGGCCGTAGCTCCTAGTGAAGAGTTCAATGCGCTATGGCTGCAATTCTTAGCTCGTTCGGCTGGGCCTCTTGGCGCGGGCCCAATCATTTCCGGCACGATGAAGGCCGACGCCAGATAGACGGTTTCGACACTCTTCAAGTCAGGCCTCGTCCATCTCGAGCGCTTGAGAGCGCCACTCCAAAAACTGGTACGGGCGCCGAGAATCTCACAACGCTTCCTCTTAGGGTTGATTCATGTTTCGTTCGATTTGCCATTTCGCGACGGAGCTGAAGCTCCGCCGCGAAATTTTGACCTTTGGATATCCAGCTACTTGGCTAGCAATGGAATAGTTCCCTATCGCCAAGTTCAATCGATACCGAAAACCTCACGAACACCCCGTCGTGCTCCCGCACGTATCGCACTTCATACACGTCCCATTCCGCACCAGCGTGAAGTTGCCGCACTCCGAGCACATCTCGCCCTCGTAGCCCTTGGCCTTGGCTTCCGCGCGGCGCTCGGCCTTGCTGGGCGCGGCAACGGCGGCGGTGCCGGCCTTGCTCCATTGCAGCTGCTCGAGCTTTTCGGTCGGCGACAGATCGTGCTGGGCTTCCTGCTTCAGGGCGACGGCGCCTTCGATGGTGTCACTGAGGCGGGACGAGGTGCCGTGGGCGGCCAGCGCCGTGACCCGGCTGCCGCCTGACGGCGCGCTGTCGTTGCCTTGGCTGACCGCGGCCGAGCCGCCGCGCATCACGACGAGGTTGTCCGTGCGCGAGCGGGTGAGGCCGCGCGACACGAGCTTGGTCGCGTGGTGGCCGCCGTCCTCGTCCGGCTCCTTGCCTTCCTCGACGCCCTTGCCGAGCGCGTCAAAACCCGTCTCGTTGGGATCGACATGGGCGAGGTCGAAGCGCGAGAGATAGCTCACCGCGAGCTCGCGGAAGACGTAGTCGAGGATCGAGGTCGCGTACTTGATGCTGTCGTTGCCCTGCACGGGGCCCGCCGGCTCGAAGCGGGTGAAGGTGAAGGCGTCGACATATTCGTCCAGCGGCACGCCGTATTGCAGGCCGAGCGACACCGCGATGGCGAAGTTGTTGATGAAGGAGCGGAGCGCCGCGCCTTCCTTGTGCATGTCGATGAAGATCTCGCCGAGACGGCCGTCATCGTATTCGCCGGTGCGCAGGTACACCTTGTGGCCGCCGACCACCGCCTTCTGGGTATAGCCCTTGCGGCGATCCGGCATCTTCTCGCGCTCGCGCATCACGACGATGCGCTCGACCAGCTTCTCGACGACCTTTTCGGCCACGTGGGTGGCGCGCGCCGCCATGGGTTTTTCAAAAAGATTGGGCTTCTCGTGCAGCAACTCGACCGCATCGTCCTCGTCCTCATCGTCGCTGATGAGCTGCGAGTTGAGCGGCTGGCTGAGCTTGGAGCCATCGCGATAGAGCGCGTTGGCCTTCAACGCCAGCTTCCACGACAGCATGTAGGCGGACTTGCAGTCCTCCACCGTGGCGTCGTTCGGCATGTTGATGGTCTTGGAGATCGCACCCGAGATGAAGGGCTGGGCCGCCGCCATCATGCGGATGTGGCTCTCGACCGACAGATAGCGCTTGCCGATCTTGCCGCACGGGTTGGCGCAGTCGAACACCGGATAATGCTCGGCCTTGAGATGCGGGGCACCCTCCACCGTCATCGCGCCGCAGATGTGGACGTTGGCCGCCTCGATCTCGCGCTTGGTGAAGCCGACGGCCTGGAGCAGGTCGAAGCCGGGGGCTGCGATCGCCTCGGCGCCGATGCCGAGCTGGTCGCGGATGAAGTCTTCGCCAAAGGTCCACTTGTTGAAGGCGAACTTGATGTCGAAGGCGGTCGGCAGGGCCTTCTCGACCTTGGCGATGGCTTCATCGGTGAAGCCCTTTGCCTTGAGGGTCGAGGCGTTGATGCCGGGGGCGTTGGAGAGCGAGCCGTGGCCGACGGCATAGGCTTCGATCTCCGCGATCTCGCTCTCGCGATAGCCGAGCGCGCGCAGCGCGGCCGGCACCGCGCGGTTGATGATCTTGAAGTAGCCTCCGCCGGCGAGCTTCTTGAACTTGACCAGGGCGAAGTCCGGCTCGATGCCGGTGGTGTCGCAATCCATGACGAGGCCGATCGTGCCGGTCGGCGCGATCACCGTGGTCTGGGCGTTGCGATAGCCGTGCTTCTCGCCGAGCTCGAGCGCCGCATCCCAGGCCGCCTGGGCATGGCTGACGAGGTCGGCTTGCGGGCAGGAGACGAGGTCGAGCGGCACCGGGTTGACGCTGAGCGCCTCATAGCCGGAGGCCTCGCCGTGCGCGGCGCGGCGGTGGTTGCGGATCACGCGCAGCATGTGCGCGGCGTTCTTCTTGTAGCCGGGGAAGGTGCCGAGCTCGGCGGCGATCTCGGCCGAGGTCTTGTAGGTGATGCCGGTCATCACAGCGGTCAGCGCGCCGCAGAGCGCGCGGCCTTCCTTGCTGTCATAGGGCAGGCCCATGGTCATCAGGAGGCCGCCGATATTGGCGTAGCCGAGGCCGAGCGTGCGGAACTCGTAGGAGAGCTCGGCGATCGCCTTCGACGGGAACTGCGCCATCATGACGGAGATTTCCAGCACGATGGTCCAGAGCCGGCAGAGGTGCTCATAGCCCTCGACGTCGAAGTGCTTGGTGTCGGTGTTGTAGAACGTCAGCAGGTTGGCCGAGGCGAGGTTGCAGGCCGTGTCGTCCAGGAACATGTATTCCGAGCACGGATTGGACGCGCGGATGTCACCGGACGCCTTGCAGGTGTGCCAGTCGTTCATCGTGGTGTTGAAGTGCAGGCCCGGATCGGCCGAGGCCCAGGCGGCGTAGCCGATCTTCTCCCAGAGGTCGCGCGCCTTCAGCGTCTTCGTCACCTTCTTCGAAGTGCGGGCGTTCAGATTCCAGTCGCCGTCGGTTTCCACCGCGCGCAGGAAGTCGTCCTTGAGCGAGACCGAGTTGTTGGAGTTCTGGCCTGAGACCGTGAGATAGGCTTCGCTGTCCCAGTCGGTGTCGTAGGTGTCGAACTGGATGTCCTTGTAGCCTTGCTTGGCGAACTGGATGACGCGCTTGATGTAATTGTCGGGCACGAGGCTGCGGCGCGCGAGCTTGATTTCCCGGCGCAGGGCAGGGTTCTTCTCGGGGTCGAAGCAATCGTCGCCCGAGCCTTCGCAGTTGACGCAGGCCTTCAGCACCGCCTTGAGGTGCTTCTGGTTGATCTTGGAGCCCGTGACGAGGGCGGCGACCTTCTGCTCCTCCTTCACCTTCCAGTCGATATAAGTCTCGATATCGGGGTGATCGACGTCGACGACGACCATCTTGGCGGCGCGGCGCGTGGTGCCGCCCGACTTGATCGCGCCCGCAGCGCGGTCGCCGATCTTGAGGAAGCTCATCAGGCCCGACGAGCGGCCGCCGCCGGAGAGCTTTTCGCCTTCGCCGCGCAGGCGCGAGAAGTTGGAGCCGGTGCCGGAGCCGTACTTGAACAGGCGCGCCTCGCGGACCCAGAGGTCCATGATGCCGCCTTCGTTGACGAGGTCGTCACCGACGCCCTGGATGAAGCAGGCGTGCGGCTGCGGATGCTCGTAGGCCGACTTGGACTTGGTCAGCTTGCCGGTGAAGGGGTCGACGTAATAATGGCCCTGGCCGGGGCCGTCGATGCCATAGGCCCAATGGAGACCGGTGTTGAACCATTGCGGCGAGTTCGGCGCGACCATCTGCATGGCGAGCATGTAGCGGAGCTCGTCATAGAAGGCCTGGGCGTCGTCGTCGCTCGTGAAATAGCCGCCCTTCCAGCCCCAATAGGTCCAGCAGCCGGCGAGGCGGTCGAACACCTGCTTGGCCGAGAGCTCGCTGACATAGCGCTCCTTCTCAGGCAGCGCATTGAGCGCGTCGGTGTCGGGTACGGAGCGCCACAGGAAGGAGGGGACGGATTCCTCCTCGACCTTCTTCAGGCGCGCGGCAACGCCGGCTTTGCGGAAATATTTCTGGGCCAGCACGTCGGAGGCGACCTGCGACCACTCGCTCGGCACCTCGACATTGTCGAGCTTGAACACGACCGAGCCGTCGGGATTGCGAATCTCCGACGTGGTCAGGCGGAAATCGATTCCCGCATAAGGTGACTGTCCTTGGGTGGTGTGGCGCCGCTCAATCCGCATTGTCTTGCCCCGTCCTTTTCTTTGACCGGTCCCGCCCCTCGTTGTGGGCGTGCCGGGTCGTCATTGCATCTCGCGGGCGCCTTCAGCCGTTCGGCCTTGGGGCACCGCAGTTCAGCCGGTGGATCCGGCCCTGTTTTTTCCCGGCACGACCCCGATGCGTCGCATCGATCATCCCGCCGGCATGTCCACACCCATCCGCCCCCAAGGGGATGCGTGCGACATGCGTTCAACGCCCCACAACGTCACTTCGTCTTCGATGCCATCCGAGCCTGTTGCCGGCCCGTTCTGGCGCCCGAAGAGCCTGCATTCCGAGGGCAGACAAGCCCTCATCCGCAGCCTTTGGCCGGCTGGCGGAGCGGAGATTTGCGAGACCCTTTGGGGGAGTGCCGGCGGGACGCAAACTCACTCGCGCCGAACGGACCGAAAGCTAGGACTCTCCGTTGCGCCCGTCAAGAACTAGTGCGAGTTCCTGAATCAAATACTAAATATGGTGGATTGTGGGGGATAACAGGGGTCTTCGCCGGGCCTGTTGTGGACCCAAGTATCAGTGAGTCCTCAGGGATTCCCAACCGAAAAAATTTGCATCCCGTGATGATGCGGAAGCTTCATCCCGCTGTTCACAGGGCAGCTATATTTTTGAGCAATGGGATTGCGTCAGCAGGACTCACGTAGCCCTACGGAAGGTGAGGGCAGGCATGCCCGCCGAAGTGGTGGTGGGACCTGCGAATCCGGGCCAAGCTGACCGTCGATTTTGCCGGACTACCTGACATGCTTGATTCGACGACGCCGGGCGTGCGGCCGCGCATCGCCCCGGCCGGCCTGATGTTCCTTGCGATCACCTCGGTCGGCTGGGGCTTCAACTGGCCGGTGACGAAATTCCTGCTCGCCGAGCTGCCGCCTTTGACGCTGCGCGGGGTCACCGGCGTGCTCGGCGCGCTGCTGCTGGCACTGCTTGCGGTGATCCGCCGGCAAAGCCTGCAGGTGGAGGGCGCGATCTGGCCGCGCCTCCTCACCTCGGCCGTGCTCAACGTCACCGGCTGGATGGTGCTGATGGGGCTGGCGCTGCTCTGGCTGCCGGCGAGCGAGGCGGCGCTGATCGCCTACACCATGCCGGTCTGGGCTTCGGTCATCGCCTGGCCGGTGCTCGGCGAGCAGCCGACGCTGTTGCGCACGCTGGGGCTGCTGCTGGCCTTCGCCGGCCTTGCCACGATCATGGGCGGCAACGGCTTTGCCGCCAGCGTCGAGAAGCTGCCGGGCATCGTCATGGCGCTCGTCGGCGCATTCGGCTTTGCCGTCGGCACGGTGTTCTCGAAGAAGTACCCGATCCGCCTGCCGCCGCTCACGGCTGCGGCCTGGCAGATCGGGATCGGCTGCCTGCCGGTCTCGATCGTTGGCCTCCTGGTCGAGACCACGCATCTGTCGCAGGTGACGCCGCTCGGCTGGTGGCTCCTGGTCTATTCGGTCGTCGGGCAGTTCTGCATCGCCTATGTCAGCTGGTTCGCTGCGCTCGCGCGCCTGCCGGCCTCGGTCGCGGCGATCGGCACCATGGCGGTGCCGGTGATCGGCGTCGTGACGTCGGCGGTGGCGCTGGGCGAGCCGCTCGGGGCAGGGCAGATCGCCGCGCTGCTGCTCACGCTGGCCGCCGTGGTGATGGCGACGCGTTAGCCTTCCGGACGCTGGGGTATCAGTGGTCCTGAAGCTCTTTCTCTCGCCGGCGTTGCGCCGAGCCCGGCGGTTTTAACGGCAGGTCAGCAGGTGCGACAGCAAAGACTTCGAGAGCCTGGTCGTAGCCTTTGATGCTCCGCTGTCCGAGCGAGGCCAACGGAACGCTGTCACTTACCCTTCCGGCGATCGTGGGATCGGCCAGGATCTGCGCGTCCTTCGCGAGATTGCAGAGCCGCGACGCCAGATTCACCACGGCTCCCATCGCCGTGTAGTCCAGCCGACCGTTATAGCCAACCGTTCCTACCGTTGCCGGACCCATGGCAACGCCCACACCAAAGCCGATCGCGTGGCCGGCGTCACACCATTTGCCGGCAAGGGACTGCACCGTCATTTGCAGGTCGATCGCGAGCCGGACCGCTTGCGTTGCCGGCTGTTCGCATGCAATCGGGGCATTGACCAGGAGCATGACTCCGTCGCCATCAAAGCCGATGAGCGTTGCCTCGTGACGAGTCGTCACGGCGCCGACGGCCTCGTAGTACTCTCGCATGACGGCCATGATGACATCGGGTTCATTGCGCGTGGAGAACGCCGTGAAGCCGCGCAAGTCGCCAAAAATGACAGCGACTTCACGTCGCTGCCCTTCGAGCAGTTCATGAGAATGCTCGACCAATTCGGCGACCTGTGACGGCAGGAACTGCTTCAGCCGTTCGATCCGCGCAGATTTCTGCTGCGAGATCGCCAGTTCAGAAGCCATTTCGTTGAAGCGCAACGCCAGTTGCTGCAACTCGTCACCGCTGAAGATCTTGATGCGATGCTCGAATTGTCCGGTTCTGATCCGCTCCACGCCCTCCTCCAGTTGCTTGATCGGACCGGACATTCTGTGCGCGCGCCAATAGGCGAGCGCCAGCGCGATAAGAACACCAAAGGCAATGAGAATTGACGAGCGCCACAACGCCGCGCGAATTGATGCAAAGGCTTCCGAGGTCGGCTGCATCGCGATCACCGTCCATCCCACATCGGCGGCCTGAACGGATAGCGCCACCACCGGGTTGCCTCGCTCCCCGGTTATCACCGCCGCTCCGCTCGTCGCGCCAACGAGATGCTTGATCGGGCCAAAACTGCCGGAGCTGGCGCGGCCGCGCAGAACCCGACTGATATCGGGATGTGCGATCAGATGACCGGAATCATCGACAACTATGGCGTAGCCGGTCTCGCCAATTCTAATGGCTGCGATGACATCCCAGATCAGCTTCAGATTGACCTCGGCGATCGCAACCCCCGCGGCCGGCAGGCTCCCGGCAACCGCGATCCTCATATAGGGCTCTGAATCTCGCCGGTACTGAACCGGTCCGTACCAGACTTCGTTGGCGCGTGCGCCCAGAACAGCGGGATCCGTCGACATATCAATGCCGCGCCCGGTCCTGTTCAGAAGCAGCCTGGAAACAAAGACCCGTTCGGTGCCGGTCTCATCAAGAAGCGAAACCGAGACGATTGCAGGGACCTGCTGCAGGAGGCGCAAGGCATCGATCTTATGTTGCGCATCGCCTCCGGCAGACCAGGGAAGCTGCACCACCCAACCCAGCTGATCTCGGATGCCGTCGGTGAACGCCTCGATCCTGTCGGACGCAGCGCGAGCATCGGCCTGCAGCACCGCGCTGATCTGGCGGCGCTGGTCCCGGTACCCGAAAGAAGCCTCGACGGCCGCGCCGAGTATCAGAGGCACGACCGCAGCGACAAACAACGTCGCGAAGTACTTGCAGAACAGCGAGCGACGCGGAGGCATCGTGCACGAAGAGGACTGCGCAGCACCGTCCGTCATGACTACTCTCAGGAGATCACCTTGCTGGCGCGAAACAGGATCGACGACACATCCAGCTCGATACCCAGAAGCCTGGCTGTCTTCAGATTGACTGCAAGTTCAAACTTGTCGGGACGCATGACCGGAAGATCCGACGGATCTTCACCGCGCAGGATGCGATCGGCATAAGTGGCAAGCCGAAAATAGGTCGTGCGCTGGTTTGCGCCGTAGCTCAAGAGGCCTCCAGCGTCACAATATTCAGACCAGCCAAACATCGAAGGCAGCCGGTGCGCGATTGCAAGCTCCGCAATCTTCGCACGATGCACCAGCGTCACTGCGTCGGGAAACACGAGGAGAGCATCCGCGTCCACCTTGCCGGCAGCCATCAACCCATTCTCGATTTCGCGAGCGCCGGAGAACGGAACGTAGGCTGCCTCAATGCCAAGATTTCGGCACGACTCCAAAGTCGCGCGCCATTCCAGTGGCTCTCCCGGGTGATCCGTGTTCGAGAACACCGCCAGTTTTCGCAGCTTTGGATAAATGTCCTTGAGCAGCTCAACGCGCTTTCCTGCCAGCTCGAGCGACAGGAATGTGCTGCCGGTGAAATTGGTGCCGGGGTGAGCAAGGCTCTTCACCACACCCAAAGCGACGGGGTCACCGCTCAATGCAAACAGCACGGGGACTTCGGTCACCGCAGTCATGACGCGCGTCGCCGGACCGCTCGAGACCACAAGGTCGACATCCCCTCGTTGCAACTCGGAGACGATCTTGCGCAGTGCCTGCGGGTTTTCAGGGGCATAATGCGTCTCGATTGTTACGGTCCTGCCCTCGACGTATCCCAGCGCGCGCATTCCCTCGCGAAAGCCGTCCAGGAAGGGATCCGGTCCGGACTGAGTCGAGACCCAGAAGATGCGATGCAGCTTGGCTCCGCCCTGCGCCCGTGCGATCGCAGGCCAGGCCAGCCCCCCGCCAATCAACAAGATGAACTCTCGTCTTTTCATGCGAGCACCTGTCGAAGCTGCGCCGTCAATTCGGGCCGCAGACCAAGATCCTAGCTGTGCATCTGATGACTGCGCTCGGTACTGCGCTCCGCAAGCGGACTGTCGCGACACCGGCTCCTACATTTGTCGCCGAGAGCATGCTCAGAGACTGGTCTGGCGAGACGATTTGTCCTTGAGGTGCGCTTGATTTTTGCTTGAGACCGACCCGATGACGATCAAAACGGCCTTACGCGGTGCATAGCGCGGTGTCGAAATACCTCCGGCGCGCGGATCCGGGCGAGCTACGGCGTCTCAGAGGACAATTGGAACTCACTCCTGGGGGCAGTGCCCTTGGCCTCATATATGGTGTGACTGCAGCGCGCCTTCGGCAGTTCACGCGCTAGCTCGCCGCCATGCCGCCGCCGTTCAGCGCCTTGCGGATCATCTCCGCGAGTTGGTTTCTCCGGTAGGGCTTGGTCAGCAGCAGCACGCCGTCATCCAGCTTGCCGTGATGGACGATGGCGTTGTCGGTGTAGCCGGAGGTGTAGAGCACCTTCACGCCCGGCCGACGCCTCGCCACCTCCTCGGCGAGCTCGCGGCCGCTCATGCCGCCGGGGATGACGACGTCGGTGAACAGCAGGTCGAAGCTCTGGCCGGCCTCGATCAAGTCGAGCGCAGCCTTGCCGTCGGACGCGGCCACCGTCTTGTAGCCGAGGCTCTGCAGCTGCGCGGTGACGAAGTTGCGCACCAGCGGATCGTCCTCGACCACGAAAATGGTCTCGGCGCCGCCTTCGGCCTGCGGCGTGACGCCAGCTGCGACGTCCGCGCCGCCTTCGCCCGGCGGCAGATAGAGCTTGATCGTGGTGCCGTGGCCTTCCTCGCTGTAGATCTTGATGTGGCCGCCCGACTGCTTGACGAAGCCGTAGACCATGGAGAGGCCGAGGCCGGATCCCTTGCCGACCTCCTTGGTGGTGAAGAAGGGCTCGAACGCCTTCTGCTGGATCTCCACGGACATGCCGGTGCCGGTGTCGCTGACCGCGAGCATGACATAGGGTCCGGGTGTCACGTCGGCATTGGCCTGCGCGTAGGCCTCGTCGAGCGCGACGCGGTGGGTCTCCAGCAGCAGCTTGCCGCCGTTCGGCATGGCGTCGCGGGCGTTGATCGCCATGTTGAGCACGGCGTTGGTGAGCCTAGACGGATCGATATGCGTCGTCATCGGCCCCTGTTCCAGCACGGTCTCGATCTGGATCTGCTCGCCGAGGGTGGGGCGCAGAAGCTTTGCGATGTCGGAGATCGCGGCGTTGATGTCGACGTTGCGCGGCTCGAGCGGCTGCCGGCGCGCGAACGCCAGCAGATGCTGGATCAGCTCGGCGCAGCGCTCGGCGGCATCGTCGATCAGCCGCGCCGTGCGCTGCAGCTCGGGCTGGTCCTTCAGGCTCTCGACCAGCGTCTCGGTGTTGCCGGAGATGACGGTGAGCATGTTGTTGAAGTCGTGCGCGACGCCGCCGGTCAGCTTGCCGATCGCATCCAGCTTCTGTGACTGGTGCAGCTGCCGCTCGGTTTCGCGCGAGGTCGTCGCATCGTGATAGACCAGGACCGCCCCGGAGACGTTGCCTTGCCCGTCCCGCATCGGCCGGCCGCTGACCATGAGTTGGCGTGGCGGGTTGCCGCTGTGCGGGCGGACGATCATCTCCAGCTCTTCGAACTGCTCGCCGCGCAGCACGCGCGTCGACGGCAGCTCGTCGGCCAGAAGCGGCGTGACGCCGTCGCCGTGAAACACGTCCGACAGCGCGCGCAGATTGCCGACGTTCATGCCGGTGCGATGCAGCAGCATGCGCTCGGCGGCCGGATTGGACAGCAGCACCATGCCCTCGGCGTCGATGACCAGCACCGCCTCCGCCATGCTGCGGAACGTGCTCTGGAGCACGTTGACCGACAGGCGCAGCTCGTCATGGGCGGCGACGAGGTGCTCGGTGCGCTCGGCCACCGCCGCCTCGAGAGCGGTCTTGGCGGCCTGGGTCTGCTCGAGCGAGCTCTGGAGCTCACCCGTCGTGCGGCGACTTTCGCGCATCACCAACGCGACCAGGAGCAGGATCAGCACGGCGCCAGCGACGTCGATGCCGAGCAGCACGATTCCGGTGCGGCGCGAATCCTGGGAGCGGGCGGCGAGCAGGCGTTCTTCCTCCGCGCTCAGACGGTCGAGATTGCCCATGACCGTGTCCATCAGCCCTCGGCCCTCGGCCTTGCTGTTGAGCGCGGCAATGCCGGCCTGGTCGTTGGCGGCGCGCAGGCGCATCGCGGTGGCGGCGATCTCGATCCGGCGCAGCGCCAGCGGCTCGGTGCCCTCCAGCAGCGCGACCTGATCGGGACTGTCGTGCACGTCGCGCTTGAGCTCGGCGAGGGCCGGCGCGATCTTGGCGTGCACCGCCTGGAATTCGTCGCTGAAGCCCTGGCTGCGATAGAGCTCGTAGCCGCGCGCGGCGCTCTCGGCCCGGCGCAGCAGCACGCGCAGATCGGAGATCTTCCTTTGCACCTGGACGGTGTGGTTTAGCCGCGCCGCGTCGGACCGCGACTTGACGTCGAGGGCGATCGAAGCCGCGGTGATGATCAGGAGGATGGCGAGTCCAACACCGAGAATGACGCGTTGCGTTGGAATCAAGGGGCTTCTTTCTGGTCCTTCGGCGGCGCGCTCGCGCCGGCGAGGCATTCCCGGATCGTGGTCAGCAGCGCTTCGGGCGTGAACGGCTTGCGCAGGCAGCGCGTTGCGCCGAGTTCCAGCGCCATGCGGAGAAAATCGGGAGAGGGCGAGGCAGACGAGGCGAAGGCGTAGCCCGACATCGCGATCAGCGGCGTGGCCGGGGCGCGCTCGTGAAAGATGCGGATGGATTCGAAGCCGCGCATATGCGGCATGAAGATGTCGACCAGCATCACGTCGAAGGCGTGCGATTCCAGCGCAGCCAGTCCTGTTTCGCCGCCGTCGGTGAGCGTGACGTCGAAGCCCTGACGTTGGAGGAGGACCTCGATGGTCGCGCCGACCATCGGATCGTCATCAACCACGAGAATACGCGGCATGACACTTCCCAGTAGATCGAAGTCCCCACTGTGGTTTGTGATATCCGCGAATCGTGGGTCGGGTCAATTTGGGATTGGATCGCGAAGGATATGCACGGTTCGGTGCATAAAGGTCCATTTGCATCGATTTGTATTTATCCTTGCACGTGCGAGCCGGTGAGGAAGACGCCGCTTGCGAAAAAGGCGCCGCATCGCTGCGACGCCTTCTGCCTCACGCTTAGGCGATCCGCTTACGGGCAGGGATGCCGCAGGCCGTCGTAGCCGAGATAAGTGCCCGAGGCCGGGTCGTACGATTTGTAGCGCTGCGCGCAATAGGCAGCGGAGTCGCCGCCGCTATCGGGCACCACCGCAACCGTCGGCTCGTCATAATAGCTGTCGTAGTAGTAGGGATCGTCATAGTAGCCGTACCCGCCGCCATAGTAGGCGTAGGAGCCGAGGCCACCGATCGCGGCGCCGGCCGCAAAGCCCGGCCAGAAACCGCCGCCGCGACGATGGTGATGGTGGCGCCAGCCGCCGCTCCAGGTGCCGCCGCTGCCGCTCCACGTGCCCGGCGAGGCGGTCGCGACGCTGCGCGTGCCGCTGAAGGTGGGCGAGATGCCGGGGCGGGCCGCCACGCCGCCTACAAAGCTGCCGCCGCTCGGACGGACCGCAGGGGCGGCCGCGAAACTGCCTCCGCTCGGACGCATCGCGGCGCCGCCTCCGAAACTGCCGCCGCTTGGGCGCATAGCGCCGCCGCCCGCCGCGAAATTGCCGCCGCCGCCATGGAAGGCCGCGCCGCCGCCGCCCATGCGCGCGCCGCCACCGAAGCCGCCGCCGCCGATGTGAGCACCGCCGCCACCGCCGCCGACATGGGCGCCACCGCCTGCTCCGACCGCGGCGGCACGACTCTGTGCAAAGCTCGGGCTCGCCAAGGGAAGAACCAACGCCGCTGCTGCGGCAGCACTCAACAATTTCAGACTGTTCATGGTCAAACTCCTTTCCCGGAAAGCAAACCCTATGAATGCATTGGGGTTCCTGGGATCACGCCGGTTTGCGCGCGAATGGAGCCTCAGGCCCTGCTGCTGTACGGGGCATGAATGAATCGCGTCCGCTTTGCGGCAGGGGCGCGCGCGGTAGGCGGATTTGGAGGGCGCCGACACGCCCGCCGAACTGGACATTTCGCCCCCCGGATGGCATCAGGACCCGACGAAGCAGGGCCCTTGCCGCATGAAACAATTCTTCCTCAAGTTCTTCACCTGGTGGAGTGGCCAGACGTTTGGCACCCAGCTCTGGACCAAGCGGTATGGCGAGCTGGTCGGGGAGGACGAGCAGGGCAACCGTTACTACCGCACGCGGGGCGGGGCGATCGATCCGACGCTCGGCTTCGAGCGGCGCTGGGTGATCTATAATGGCTACGCCGAAGCGAGCCGGATTCCGCCGGAATGGCACGGCTGGATCCACCACGTCGTCGACAAGCCGCCGACCGAGGTCAACTACCAGCCGCGCGAGTGGGAAAAGCCGCACCAGCCGAATCTCACCGGCACGGCCAAGGCCTATCGTCCCTCCGGCTCGACGCTCGCCAGCGGCAGGCGTCCCAAGGCGACCGGCGACTATCAGCCCTGGACGCCCGGCTAGCCTTTTCGGCGCACCCACGAACCACCATCGTCCAAAGCGGATGCACCTGCATCCGCGCCGCGCCGCTGTGGACAACGGGAACAGCGGGGACGCTGCTTGCGCAGGCGTTGCCTCGAGGCGGGCGATGCGGCTCAATGATCCCATCTTACGGAGATGGGAGACCATCGCGTTCGGTTCGGGCAACAGTTCGCGACTGTCCCGAGATGCAGCGGCCGCCGAGGAAGGACTCGATCGGGAGATAGGCCCCCGGTCTGGAAGCTCCGACATCGCCCGATGTGAATGTGCAGCCACCGTGAGACAGGAAAGGCCGCTCGGGAAACCGAGCGGCCTTTTTCTGTTGGGGCCCTCGTGAGTCTCGTGCCCCGGACGCTGCGCAGCGCGAAGTGGTGCGCAGCTGAGCCGGGGCCCATTCTGCTGCGTGCTGTGTGGCTCCCTGGGTCCCGGCTCTGCGCCGCATCGCTGCGCGCCGCAGCGCGTCCGGGACACGTGAGCGGAGTCTAGTTCACCCGCTCAGCCGCGCGCTGCACCGCTTCGAGACGCCGCGCCTGGTTCTGCGCGCCGCGCTCCCTCAGCAGCGCCAGCACCTCGGCGGGCGCGGTATCGGGCGAGCCCGCATTGAACGGCGGGGCTGGATTGTATTCCATCTGGAGCTGGATCGCTTCGGCCGTGGTGCGATTGACCATGATCGAGACCAGCGTCAGCGCGAAATCGATCCCGGCGGTGACACCGCCGCCGGTGATGCGGTTGCGATCGACGCAGACGCGTGTCTTCGTCGGTGTCGCGCCGAACTGTGCGAGCATCTCCATTGCGCTCCAATGGGTGGCCGCGCGGTAGCCCTTCAGGAGGCCGGCGGCGCCGAGGGCCAGCGATCCCGTGCACACCGAGGTGACGTACTTGGCGCCTGCCGCCTGCTTGCGCAGGAATTCCAGTACGTCCTCGTCGTTGAGAAGGTCGTTGGTGCCCTGGCCGCCGGGCACGCAGATGACATCGAGCTGGGGGCAATCCGCGAACGTCGTGGTCGGCGTCAGCGTCAGCACGGAATCGCTCGGCACCGGCTCGATCCGCTTCCAGATCAGGTGCAGTTTTGCGTCCGGGACCATGGCGAAGACCTGCAAGGGGCCGGTGAAATCGAGCTGGGTGACGCGTGGAAACACCAGGATTCCGATCTGGAGCGGTGACGACATGGGAGCCTCCGACAATGCGCTTGACGGCGGCAGAATGGCATGGTGCCCTGCTGTCAGAAATGGCATAATTCCCTCGCTTTCGGACATACCTGCGGCCTGGCCCATGATCGGCATCCTGATCTTCCCGGACTTCCAGCTGCTCGATGCGGCAGGCCCGATCTCGGCATTCGAGATCGCAGCGCGCTGCATCGGCAAGGCGCCGGCCATCCGCGTGCTGGCGGCCAAGCCGGGGCTGGTGCGCAGCTCGTCGGGCGTCGAGATGATGGCGCGTGACTTCAAGACGGCGAACGCGATCACGACGCTGCTCGTGGCCGGCGGCAGCGGCGTCGCGGAGGCCGCGCGCTGCGAGATCACGCGGGCCTTCGTGCAGCGGCTGGCAAGGCGCGGCGTGCGGGTCGCGAGCGTCTGCTCGGGCGCCTTCGTGCTCGCCGAGGCGGGACTTCTCGACGGCCGCCGGGCCACCACGCATTGGGGGCGGACGCGCGAGTTCGTCGCATGCTTTCCCAAGGTCAAGTTCGAGCCGGACCAGATCTTCACCCGCGACGGCAATGTCTGGACTTCGGCCGGAATCTCCGCCGGCATCGACCTCGCGCTCGCGATGGTCACCGAGGACCATGGCGAGGAGATCGCGCAGGCGACCGCGCGCCAGCTCGTGCTCTATCACCGCCGCAGCGGCGGGCAGTCGCAATTCTCGTCGCTGTTGGAGCTGAAGGCGCCGAACGGGCGCTTCGGCGCACTGTTATCCTGGGCGCGCGAAAATCTCGACGCGCCGCTGACGGTGGAGGATCTCGCCGACCGCGCCGGCATGAGCGCCCGGCATTTTGCCCGCGCGTTTGCCGCCGAGACCGGCACGACGCCCTCCAAGGCGATCGAGCGGCTCAGGCTCGAAGTCGCGCGCGAGCGCGTGCAGTCCTCGCGCGAGGCGATCGAGCGCGTGGCGGAGGTGACTGGCTTCCGCGATCCCGAGCGCATGCGGCGCGCCTTCATCCGCGCGTATGGCCAGCCCCCGCAGGCGCTGCGGCGGGCGGCGCGGGCGGGGTAGGGCGCCCGGCACAAGCCTCCACTTGAAGGGGCTCTGCCGGGCTTTCGGTGTGAACGTCAGCTCGCGCGATCAGCCGAATTCCTTGCCGACCTCTCGTCCGACGGAGGCAATCACCTCGTTTTGCCCGCTCATGTCGACAGAGGCGCCCGTGAGATAGACTGCGACGATGAGCGCCGAGCGCTGAGGTGGCCATACGATCGCAACGTCGTTGTTGGTGCCGCGGCCGCCCGCTCCAGTCTTGTCGCCCACGCGCCAGCCCTGCGGCAGACCGGCGCGCAATCGGCTGTCGCCTGTCTTGTTTGCGATCATCCATTTGGACAGCTGCTCCCGACCTGCCGGCGGAAGCACGTTGCCCAGCACCAGACGCCTGTAATTCTCAGCCATCGCGTTCGGGCTTGTCGTGTCGCGAGGATCGCCTGGCGCAGCTTCGTTCAACTCGGTCTCGATGCGGTCCAATCGGGTCACGTCATCACCGAGGCTGCGGGCGAAGGCGGTCAGGCCGGCAGGGCCTCCTATTTCCCTGAGAAGCAGGTTGCCGGCCGCGTTGTCGCTCCTCGTAACGGCGGCCTCGCAGAGTTCCCGCAGCGACATGCCGTCCGGTCCCACATGCTCACGGGTGACCGGCGAATATTCGACGATGTCGGATTGATCGATGCGAACGCGTCGATCGAGGCCGTCCAGCTTCTCTCCTACCTGTTTCAATATTGCTGCGGACGCGAGCACCTTGAAGGTGCTGCACATCGGAAATCGTTCGTCTCCCCTATGTTGAATCGACGCTCCGGTTTGCGTGTCGAGCACGGTGACGCCGAGCCGACCGCCGCTTTTGCTTTCAAGCTGCCTGATGGCCTCCAACAGCCGTGTTGTTTCAAGTGTCGAAGCACCCGAGACTTTCGAGAGGAAGAGCTGTGCTGAAAGGACAAGTGTGGATGATCCGAACTGACGTCGCGTTAGCATCGTGAACTCCGATTGAACGTGTGCTTTTTTGCTGCGTGCTGCCGCGATTGACAAATGATGCTTCGTGAGGCCATCCATAAGTAAAACTTGGATCAGACGTGGCCCGCCGACCTCCCAACGTTTCCGGTCTTCCGCTGAACGCGCTCCGCGCGTTCGAGGCGGCGGCGCGTCACCTCAGCTTCACCAAGGCCGGTCTGGAACTCCGAGTGTCGCAGGCTGCCGTGAGCCAGCAGGTGCGAACTCTGGAGCGAAGCCTGCGTGTGGAGTTGTTCAGGCGGCTCACGCGCGGGCTTGCCCTGACAGAAGAAGGCGAGGCGCTGTTGCCTGCTATTTCGGATGCTTTCGGTCGGATCAACCAGGTGCTGGACCGTTTCGAAAACGGCCGCATGCGGGAGACGCTGATGATCGGCGTCGTCGGAACGTTCGCGGCAGGCTGGCTCGTTCCTCGCCTCAAGAGTTTCACCTCGATCCACCCGCAGGTCGATATCAAGATTTTTGCCAACAACAATCGTGTCGACCTCGGCGCCGAGGGCTTGGACTACGCCATTCGATTCGGCGACGGCGCCTGGCACGGTACCAACGCAGAGCGTTTGGTCGATGCTTTCTTCACCCCGATGTCCACGCCGACGATAGCGAAGCGTCTCAAAGACCCGATAGATCTCCATCAACAGGTGCTGCTGCGTTCCTACCGATCCGGCGAGTGGACACAGTGGTTCGAGGCGGCGAAATGCCGGCAGCCTCGCATGACGGGCCCGACGTTTGATTCATCGGTCTCCTTGGCGCACGCTGCAGCTCAAGGAGGCGGGGTCGCACTTTTGCCGGTCGTCTTGTTCTCGGAGGATGTAGCCCGGAAACGCCTGGCCTGTCCTTACGACACCCGCGTCCATCTTGGATCGTACTGGCTCACGTCCCTGAAATCAAAGCGGCACACGCACGCGATGCAGGCATTCCGGCAGTGGATATTGGCTGAATGCAAGAAGATGAAAGTTGAATGAGCATGGCGCATCGAGATGGCCTTGCTCAAAGGCATCGCAGCGCGGCGAGGGCCGGCTAGGTGATGTGGCCCGTGGCTGCCCCGCCTGACGTATCGGCGCGCACTCTCAGCCGCCGCGCGATCGGCATCAGCATGTACGGCGCGAGGTGAATCGGAAACTGCGTCAGCGCGAAATAGAGCCAGGTGGTGGGCGGCAATGCGCCGGCGGTGGCCGCCAGCATCAGGCCCAGATTGCGCTGTGACACCATCAGGCCGATCGCAAAGGCGCGCTCGCTGCCGGCGCGGCGAAAGATGAATGTCGTGACGGCGAGCAGGGCGAAATAAACCGCGAAGGCAAGCAGTGCGACGCCGGTCGCAAACAGCGGATCGGCGAGGAGATCGTGCACCACGTCGCCCATGACGGCGGATGCGAACACCAGCAGGATGAGGATGTTGAAGCCGTCGATCGGCCGCTTGTGGCGCTGGATCGCGTCGGTGCCGAACAGGCGACGGATGACGGTCGCGGCCAGCAGCGATGCGGCGAGGATGCCGAGCAGCTTCAGGCCGAGCGCGAGCGGCGAGATGCTGAGCATGCCGCCGAGAAAGAGGCTCGCGAACAGCGAGGCTGTGAAGGGCACGAGCGCAGTCGCGGTGACCAGCGTGACCAGCGGCAGCGTGGCGTCGAGGCCGATCAGCGCGGCGAGCGCGGGTGCTGCCATCATCGGCGAAGCCATGCCCTGGAGCATCAGCGCAAGGAAGAGACCGGGTGAGCTTCTGTCGAGCCCGCTTCCATGGGCGATGAGGCCGACGATCAGCGGCACACCGATCGTGGTCCAGGCCGTGGCGGCCCCGACCAGCGCCGGCCGGCGCAGATGTCCGTACAGCGCGACGAGATCGACGCGCATGAAGGAGATGCAGAGCAGAAGGAAGATCGCTTCGGTAACATAGGGGCGCAGCAGCGCGCCGAGCGGCGGCACCGCGACCGCGATGAAGGCGATCGCCGCCACGGCGCGCGTGCCCTGGCCGCCGAGCCAGCTCAGGGCGCGCAGGGGAAGGGCGAGGGCGGCTTCGAGGAGGAAGGGCATCTCTGTCGGGATTGTCGGTTCGGGGGCATTCCCGCTTTCGGCCCCGGGGAGGGGCTCACGACTATCCCATCCGGGAGCTGGCCTGGCCAGACCGCGCCGGGAACGGCTGGGTTGCCGCCCTTCCCCCGCCGTATTCGGCGTGTTAACCGGAGGGCCTGCGAGCGGCGGTATCCCCTGTAGAATGTCCAACGAGCCCGATTCGCTGTTGAAGCCGCGCGAAATGTTCAAAATCTTTTCCCTGACCGGTCTTGCGGCGCTTTTGGCCGCCACCGCACTGACGGCTGCGACGCCGGCAAGTGCGCAGATCGGCACGATCTTCTCCGATCCGCCGCCGCTGCGGCCGCCCGGCAACATTCCGCGCGGCCAGCCCCAGCCGCAGCCGATGCCCGAGGACGACGAAGAGGTGCCGGAGCTGCCGCCGCAGGGCCGGGTGCTGCCGTCGCGCCCGATGCCGCCGCCGGGCCGGCAGGGCAACGTGATGCCGGGGCCGGTCGAGACTCAGCCTCTGGCGCCGCCGCCGGGCTCGACCCTCGCGCCGCCAAACCAGCCGCCCTCCGCCGCGATCGCTCCGCCGGGGCCGCAAGGCGCGCCGGGTGCGCCCGGTCAGCGCCAGCCCCAGCAGAAGGGCGGGCCGGGCGGCGCCGTGCCACAGACCCCGGCCAGCCTGCAGCCGGGCGACGAGGTCGTGACCGAGCCGCCGGCCCAGAAGATCGTGAACAAGAAGGCGACCTTCTCCGGCCTCGACAAGATCACCGGGCGCATCATCAATTTCGACGAGGAGATCGGCGAGACCGTCCAGTTCGGTGCGCTCCGCGTCAAAACCAACGCCTGCTACACGCGTCCGGCGACTGAAGCGGCCAACACCGACGCCTTCGTCGAGGTCGACGAGATCACCTTGCAGGGCGAGGTGAAGCGGATCTTCTCGGGCTGGATGTACGCGGCAAGCCCTGGCCTGCACGGCGTCGAGCATCCGATCTACGATATCTGGCTGACCGACTGCAAAGAGCCGCAGCAGACCGTCGCCACGGCGGCACCGGATCCGGCCGCGGCAAAGCCGCCGCCACCGCCGCCTGCACAGAAAAAGGCCGCCCCCAAGCAGGTGCAGCAGCGCCCGCCGCAGCCGCTGCCGCCGATCCAGCAGCAGCAGCAGCAGCAACAGCCGGCACCGCCACCGCCGCCCCCACCGGAGCAGCGCCCAGGCCTGTTCGGCATTCCCGGATTCGGCCGCTAACGAGCTGTTCGTTATTGCCGCGAAGCGATGATCTCCAGGGCGCGTGCGCCCGGGATCGCTTCGCCGGCGGAGAGCTTCAGGAAATCGCCGGCATCGCCCGCCAGCGCCTTGTCAAGCAGCGCGGTGTAGCGTCGCCGCGAGATCTCGACTGCGCCGAAGCTCTTCAGGTGCTCGGTGACATATTGGGTGTCGAGCAGCTCGAAGCCGCCGTGAATGAGCCGCGCGACCAGATGCACCAGCGCGACCTTCGAGGCATCGCGCACATTGTGGAACATGCTCTCGCCGAAGAAGGCCCGCCCCAGGCTGACGCCGTAGAGACCGCCGACGAGATCGTCGCCCTGCCAGGCTTCGACGCTGTGGCAATGGCCGAGCTCGAAGAGCCCGCCATAGAGGTCGCGGATGCGCTTGTTGATCCAGGTGTCCTCGCGTCCCACTTGCGGCGCAGCGCAGCCGGCGATCGTCGCCTTGAACGCGGTGTTGACGGTGACGCGAAACTGATCCGAGCGCACCGTGCGCGCGAGGCGCGAGGCGACGCGGAAGCCGTCGAGCGGGATGACGCCGCGCAGCTCCGGCTCGACCCAGAACAAGGTCGGATCGTCGGCGCTTTCCGCCATCGGAAAGATGCCGCAGGCATAGGCGCGCAGCAACACGGCCGGCGTGATTTCAGACGGGGCGGAGTCGCGCGAAGTCATGGCTTGCCATCATAGCAGGATCGCAACGCAGTTGCGATGGGTGGCGGCCGGACCGCTCAGCTCGCCGCAGCGGTGCTGGTCTTGGCGACGCTTGCGGGCAGACGGCCGAACTTCAGCACGACCCGGGTTCCGGAATGCGTGGGATCACGCTCCACCGTGGCGTCGAGCTTGGTGGCCATGGCTGCGACGATGCGCTGGCCCATGCCGGTGGAGCGCGGATCGGCCTTGACGTTGTCGCCGACGCCGTCGTCGGTGATCGAGAGCAGGAGATCGTCGCCTTGCGAGATCAGCTCGACATGGATCGGGCCGGCGCCGTCCGGATAGGCGTATTTCACCGCGTTCATCACAGCTCGTTGACGATGATGCCGACGGCGACCGCACGGTCCGGATCGATCTCGATCGGCTCGGCCTTCAGCGTCAGGCGCGACATCCGGTTGCCTTCGGCGGACCGCCTGAGATCCTCGAGCAGCGAGTCCAGATACTGATTGAGGACCACGCTCTTGAGGTCCTGCGAGGTGTAGAGGCGGCGGTGCACCTGCGCCACCGCGGCGACGCGGCCCATCGCATTGGTCAGCGCCGCCTTGACCTCGTCCTGCGCTGCGGAGCTCGCCTGCAGGTGCAGCAGCGAGGCGATGATCTGGAGCGAGTTGCCGACGCGGTGGTTGACCTCGCGCAGCAGGAGCTCGCGTTCGGCGGCGAGCGCCGCGTAGCGGTCGCGCGAAGCGTGGATCTCGGCCTCGGCTTCCTCGCGCGCCCGCTGCAGCTCGGCCTGGCGCAGCGCGCCCTCGGCGGCGACGTGGAGGAGCGGGATGAAGTCGCCCTGGACGTCCTTGACCAGATAGTCGGCCGCTCCCGCCTTGAGCGCGGTCACCGCGATGCTGGAATCCTGCGAGGCGGTGACGAACACGACCGGCGGCGCGTCCGGGATCGCCATGATCTGCTCGAGCGTCTCGAGCCCGTCGAGGCCCGGCATGTACTGATCGAGCGCGACGACGTCGATGCCGCCTTCGGCGCTGTTCAGGGCGGCGGCGCGGCGGATGCGCTCGAGGCCTTCCTCGCCGCTTGCGGCATGGACGACCCGGAAGCCGCGCCGCGTCAGGCCGCGATCGACCAGGCGCGCCAGCGCCTCGTCGTCGTCGATGTAGAGCAGTGTCGGCGTGCGCTGGTTCATGTGGCGGCGGGCGGGACCTGGATGACCGAGAAGAACAGCCCGAGCTGCCGGATGGCGTTGGCGAAATTCTCGTAGTTGACGGGCTTGGTGATGTAGACGTTGCAGCCGAGCTCGTAGCAGCGCTTGATCTCCTGGGAATCGTCGGTGGTGGTCAGCACCACCACGGGCGAGGCCTTAAGATACTTGTTCTCCTTGATCTGCCTCAGGATGTCGATCCCGGTCATGTCGGGCAGGTTGAGGTCGAGCAGGATCAGGAGCGCGTTGCCCTTCTGCACGAGCCCGGAGCCGTCGGCGCCGAACAGGTGCCGCATGGCCTCGGTGCCGGTGGCGAAGGAGACGATCTCGTTGTTGACGCCCGAGCGGCGGATGTTGCGCTCGATCAGGCGGGCATGGCCCTCGTCGTCCTCGATCATGATGATGGTGACAGGCTGGGTCATCGATCTCGGTTCCGGTTGCTCACGTTCCAGGCGATCGGCAGCGTGATCGTGAAGGTGCTGCCCGCATTAAGTTCCGATGATACCGACATGGTGCCGCCGAGGCGACGCACAAGTGCACGCACATGCGCAAGGCCGATACCCTGGCCAGGCTTATCCTGGGTTCCCGCGCGGCGGAACAGGTCGAATATCCGCTGGTGGTCCTTCGGATCGATGCCGCGGCCGTTGTCGCTGACCTCGAAGATAGCGTAGCCGAGCTTGGTCCGCCCGCGGATTCTGATCTCGCCGGGCACGCCGGGCTTGAGATATTTGATCGCGTTGTCGATCAGGTTGGAGAAGATCTGCTCGAGGGCGAGGCGGTCGCTCACGAGGTCCGGCAGGGGCTCGAGATGGATCTCGGCCTGCGCCTCGGCCGCCTGGTGCGCCAGCGTCGTCGCGATGGCCTCGATCAGCTCGCGCGTGTCAACCTTCACCGGCTGGAATTCACGCCGGCCCTCGCGGGTGAGGTTGAGGATGGCCGAGATCAGCCGGTCCATCTTGGCGATCGACGATTTGATGAAGCCGAGCGCTTCGGAGAAATCCTCCGAGAGCTGCTTGTCGGCGCCTTCGAGCGCGATCTCGCCCGGCGCGGCAGGCGCGAGCGGCGCTGCCCCCGCGGGGACATGCGCGAGGCTGCCGATGCGGCGGAAGATGTCGCCGCCGAGCTCTTCGAGCTCGCTCGTGAAGCCCATGATGTTGACGAGCGGCGAGCGCAGATCGTGGCTGACGATATAGGCAAAGCGCTGGATTTCGTCGTTGGCTTCGCGCAGATCCGCCGTGCGTTCGTCGACGACGGCTTCCAGATTGAGGTTGGCATCGCGCAGGCGCGCCTCGGCCTCGTCGCGCACGCGTGCCGAGCGCCGCACCAGCCAGATCGAGATCAGCGCCAGCACCACCACGAGGCCGGAGCCGATACCAGTCATCGAGGCGGCCAGGGTCTGGCTGTGGTCGGAGTTGGTCGTGCGGAGGCGGAACAGGCGCTCCTCCTCCTGGATCATCGCGTTCGCGACGCTGGTGATCCTGGTTGTGGTGTCCTGCGCCGCGGCCTCGCGAACCAACGCGGTGGCCCTGTCCGGCTGGCCCTGCTGCATAAAGATCATTTCCTGCGCAAACTGACCGAGACGGATTTCGATCGCCGCGCTCAGCTTCTCGACATTCGCGCGTTGCTGCGGATTGTCGGCGCTGAAGCGCGTGAGCTTGTCGAGGGCCGGAATGATCGCCGAAACGGCCTTTTCATGGTCGACCCTGAAGTTGTCCCCCTGGGTCAGCAGAAAGCCTCGGGCGCCGCTCTCGGCGCGCCGGATCTCCAGCAGCAGGGCATTGATCTGGTTCTCCACCTCGATGGTGTGAAGCACCCATTTGCTGTCCTCGCGCGCCTTGTTGACGAGGTAGACGGAGCCGGCGCTGATCACGGTCAGCACCAAAATGCCCGCCGCGAACAGCAGGACCTGCCAGAATGCCCGCCGTCGCTGGCCTTCAGCCGTCACGACGGTTCACCTGTCTGCGTGCGATGGAGTTCAAAACGCCCCCTTGGAATTGGCCCCAACCCTCCAGAACGCGATCGGGGCCAAAGGGTTCCAAGGGGACGAGGTTATCGCGGGGCGGGTTCCGCCTTGCCGGCCAGGTACTGCTCCAGCCAGTGGATGTGGTAGTCGCCATTGATGATGTCGGCCTCGCGCACCAGCGCACGGAACAGCGGCAGCGTGGTCTCGATGCCCTCGACCACCATCTCGTCCAGCGCCCGCCGCAGCCGCATCAGGCATTCGGCCCGGGTCTTGCCGTGCACGATCAGCTTGCCGACGAGGGAGTCGTAATAGGGCGGGATCGTATAGCCTTGGTAGACGGCGGAATCGATCCGCACCCCAAGGCCGCCGGGCGGATGATATTGCAGGATCCGGCCCGGCGAGGGGCGGAAGGTCTGCGGATTCTCGGCGTTGATGCGGCACTCGATCGCGTGGCCGATGACCTGGACCTCGTCCTGCCTGGCCGGCAGGTCGCCGCCGGCGGCGATGCGGATCTGCTCCAGCACGAGGTCGATGTCGGTGATGCTTTCGGTGACGGGATGCTCCACCTGGATGCGGGTGTTCATCTCGATGAAGTAGAACTCGCCGTCCTCGAACAGGAACTCGATGGTGCCGACGCCGAGATATTTCATCTCGCGCATGGCTTTGGCGCAGGTCTCGCCGATCTTGGCCCGTGCGGCGGCAGCGAGGACGGGCGAGGGGCCTTCCTCCCAGACCTTCTGGTGGCGGCGCTGCAGCGAGCAGTCGCGCTCGCCGAGATGGATCGCGCCGCCGCGGCCGTCGCCGAGGATCTGGATCTCGATGTGGCGCGGCTTCTGCAGATATTTTTCCAGATAGACGGAGGCATCGCCGAAGGCGGATTTGGCCTCGTTCGCTGCCGTCGACAGCGCCACCTGCAGGTCCGCCTCGCTGTGCGCGACCTTCATGCCGCGGCCGCCGCCGCCGGCCGCCGCCTTGACCAGCACCGGGAAGCCGATCTTCCTGGCGATCGCCAATGCATCGTCGTCAGGACCGACGGCGCCGTCCGAGCCGGGCACCACGGGGATGCCGAGCCGCTTGGCGGTCTTCTTGGCCTCGATCTTGTCGCCCATCAGGCGGATGTGCTCGGCCTTCGGACCGATGAAGTGCAGATTGTGCTCGGCGAGGATTTCCGCAAAGCGCGCGTTCTCGGAGAGGAAGCCGTAACCGGGATGCACGGCATCGGCGCCGGTGATCTCGCAGGCCGCGAGCAGGGCGGGCACGTTGAGATAGCTGTCCTTGGACGCCGGCGGTCCGATGCAGACGCTCTCGTCCGACAGCCGCACATGCATGGCATCGGCGTCCGCGGTGGAGTGCACGGCGACGGTCGCGATCCCGAGCTCCTTGCAGGCCCTGAGGATGCGAAGGGCGATCTCGCCGCGATTGGCTATGAGGATCTTGTCGAACATGTTGTCCTGCAGCGAATGGCGAAGTGGCGAATGGCGAGTAGGGAAGGCTGACGCCATTCGCTATTCGCTATTTCCCCATTCGCGTCACTCAATGATCACCAGCGGCTCGCCGTACTCGACCGGCTGGCCGTCCTCGACCAGGATCTGTGTCACCGTGCCGGCGCGCGGCGAGGGGATCTGGTTCATCGTCTTCATGGCTTCGATGATCAGCAGCGTCTGGCCGACCGAGACCTTGGTGCCGACATCGATGAACGGCTTTGCGCCCGGCTCCGGCGCCCAATAGGCGGTGCCGACCATCGGCGAGGTCACGGCGCCGGGATGCTTCGACAGATCGGGCGCGGCAGGGGTTGCGGGGCTTGCCGCCAGCGGCAGGGCGGCGGGAGGAGCCGTCACCTGCATCGGCATGGTCGCGGCAACGCTGATGTTGCGGGCGACGCGCAGGCGCAGGCCCGCCCGCTCGATCTCGATCTCGGTGAGGCTGGTCTCATCGAGCAGAAGTGCCAGCTCGCGGACGAGCGCGGAATCCTCGCTGGAAAACTTTGCGGCTGCTTTGTCGTCTGGCTGGCGCGCCATGTTGTTTGATCCGAATGTTCTGATTGAAGGGGGCGTCAGGCGTTGGGCTTGATGCCGAGCTTGGCGGCAAGGCCCTGGATGGCGAGGCGGTAGCCCTCGATGCCGAAACCGCAGAGCGAGGCGAAGGCCGCGCGTGCGGTGTAGGAATGGTGACGAAAACTCTCGCGGGCGTGGATGTTGGTCACATGCACCTCGACCGTCGGAATCTGCACGGCGAGCAGCGCATCGTGCAGTGCGATCGAGGTGTGGGAATAGCCGCCGGCATTGATGATGATGCCCTTCATCTTGCGCCGATGCGCCTCGTGGATGAAGTCGATCAGCTCGCCTTCGCGGTTGGACTGCCGGCAGTCCGCCTTCAGGCCGAACGTCGCGGCCGTCTCCCGGCACAGCGCCTCGACGTCGGCCAGCGTCGCCTGGCCGTACTTGTCGGGCTCGCGGGTCCCCAGCATGTTGAGGTTCGGCCCGTTCAGGACGAGGATCGTGTCGGTTGCAGGTTCGGCCATTCCAATCCCGGGAGAGGTGTTTCGGCGTGGCGGGGGTTATAGGTAACAAAGCGCTTGAGGGGAAGCCTTGAAGGGCCTCGAGGGCAGCTTCAAGCACCTCATCCAGTGCGCAAAAACCTGTGCGGAAAGTACGGAAATTGCTTGTTAACCAGGCCGAAGCATGGCTGCCGGGCGCATGCAAAGGGGCGGGCATCGCTGCCCGCCCCCGATTGCCGTGGTTCTGCGTCAGACGTTCAGGACGGCCACGATCTCGTAGGTGTCCGGATTGATGATGACGATCTCATCGCGGACCAGTACGTACTTGTAGGTCCGCCACTCCGGATAGATGGTCACGACCCGGGACGGCAGGGCGTGCAGGGTAATGCCCTCGCGCGGGATGCGGGTGCCGACCGAGATCGAGAAGTTCACGTTCGTCACGGGGGCGACGCGCTCCTCGCGGATCACGGACGTGATCTGTGTCCGCTGCTCGGTCGAAAGCTTGGCAGCGGCGCCGGCCTGGCCAACCGTGGTCGAGCTCTGGCCCTGCACGTTCTGGGTCGAGCTGGTGCCGGTCTGACCCTGCGCGTTCTGGTTCGTGGTGCCAGTCTGGCCCTGAGCATTCTGGTTGGTGCTGGTGCCGGTGCCCTTCTGGGTCTCGGCGTTGTTGGTCGAGGTGCCGCTCTTGCTGCCCTCAGCCTTCATGTCCTTCTGGTCCTTGCTGCCGGACTTGCTGGTGTCCTGGCTCATGCTCTTGGACTTGTCCTGCTGGGACTTGTCCATCTGACCCTGCGCGCGCTCGTCGGTGCGCTGGCCCTTGGTGGCGCCGGCCTTGTCTTCGGCCGCGTTCTTGTGCATCGCGCCGCCCGAGCGGTCGTCCTTCATCGCGCCGGACTTGTCTTCGGACTTGGTCGCGCTGGAGCCGCCGGCCTGGCCGACAGTGCCCTTATCGTGGCTCATGGAATCGCGACCCATCGCGCCGCCGCGCTCGGCGCCGCCGCCGGAGGGCTGGGAATGCTGCATCTGCTGCGAGCCAGCGCCAGTGTCGCGGCCCTTGTCTTGTGCGTTCGCCAGACCGGTGCCCGCGACGAGTGCGACTGCGGCAACCGAAATCATAAAGCGGTTCAACATCGAAATTCTCCTCACGTGTTCATTCGCGTCATTGCCCGCGCCGACAACGAAAGGAGATTTGAGTTGTTCCGGAACTTCGACTGTTCCACGGCATTTGTTTGTTGAATGCCAGATGAATGACTTGGCACGAAGGCGCCAACGTTCCGCGCAACAAAAAAGGCCGGCAGATCCGCCGGCCTTTGCTGTTCTCGCTAGCGTCAACGTGTGATCAGCAAGTCGCCTTGCCGCAACGGGCAATGCCGATCTTTTCCTTCAGGCTTTCGACGCCGACGGCGCCGATCACGATCTGCTTGCCGATCACATAGCTCGGCGTGCCGTTCATGCCCATCGCTTCGGCGAGCTTGAAATTCTCCTCGATGGTGGCGCGCACCTCGGGGCTGGCGATGTCCTTCTCGATGCGAGCCGTGTCGAGACCGGCTTCCTTGGCGGCCTGCATCGCGCGGGCCTTGTCGGCGGCGCCGCGACCGCCGAGCAGCTTCTGGTGGAAGTCGAGATATTTCTTGCCGGAGGGATCCTGCATGCGCACGGCGACCGCGACCTGCGCCGCTTCGACCGAGCCCTGGCTCAGCACCGGAAACTCCTTCAGCACGACCTTCAGCTTCGGATCGCCCTTCATGATGGTCAGCATGTCGTCCATCGCGCGTTTGCAATAGCCGCAATTGTAGTCGAAGAACTCGACGAAGGTGACGTCGCCGTCCCGGTTGCCGAGCACGACCTGGCGCGGCGAGTTGAAGATCGCCTCGGCGTTCTGCGCGATACTGGCTTCGTGCTTCTGCGTTTCGGCCGCGGCCTGCCGCTTGCTGAGCTCGGCCATGGCCTCCTCGAGCACCTCGGGATGGCTGACGAGATAGTTCTTGATGATCTTCTCGATGTCGGTGCGCTGGCTGTCGGAGAAACTGTCGGCGGAGGCGGGCACGGCCGCGCCGAACATGGCGAGCGCGAACAATGCGGGAGCGAGCAGGCGCAGCGAAGGCATAGTCAAATCCTCTTATCCAAAGCAGGTTTCGAGAAACGTCCCGGCGGATTCAAGCCCGGTGTCGTGACGTCGTGGTCGGCCGTCGTTCGAGTTGCGTCAATTGCGCGGCGGCTTCGCCGCAACGATGTCGTCGGCCTTGACCCATCCGGGCGTGCCGACAGCGAAACGGGTTTTCGCGCGCGTCGCAAGCTCGCGGGCGGTCTTGTTGTCGCCGCGCAAATAGGCGGCCTGGGCCGAGGCGAGATCTGCCTCCGCATAATCTCCCTTCCGGCCATAGGCCATCGCGAGCTGGGTGTAGCCGAGCGCCGCCTCGGGCTCCCGGGCCACCGCGGCGCGGAGAATCCGAACGGCCTCGTCGGTGTAGGCCTTATTATCGGTTCCGACCAGAGCCTGCCCAAGTAACATCTCGATGAGGGGGGCGTTGTTGGAGAGGGCGACGGCCTTGCGCAAGGGAGCGATCGCTTCGGCCGCCTTGCCGCTTTCCAGGAGCGCCTGGCCGCGCACCTCGTAGAAATACGGGTTGTTCGGCTGCACCTGGATCAGCGCGTCGATCTGGGCGAGCGCGCTGCGTAGATCGCCGTGGAGGTAGGTGCTGATGGCGCGGGCATAGCGCGCCGGCAGGCTGTCGTTGGTCTGGGGATAGCGGCGGTACACCGTCTCCGGCCGCTCCATGAAGGCGGAGATCTTGGCACGGACCATGTCGTGCCGAAGCTGGAGCGCGGGATCGTCTTTCTTGTTCCAGTACGGGCTGGAGCCTGCGAACTCCTGCAGCGCGGCGACGCGCTCGGCCGGCATCGGATGCGACTGCAGGTAGGGATCGGCACCGCGCGCGGCGAACAGGCTCTCGCTGGTGAAGCGCTTGAACGTCTCGTACATGCCCTTTGGCGATTGTTGGGTCTCCGTCAGGAATTTCACGCCGGCACGGTCGGCGTTCTCCTCCTGCTGGCGCTGATAGGACAGTAGCGTCCGGCGGATCACCTCCTGCGGCGCGGCAATCGCGGCGGCGCCGGCATTGGCGAGCCCGTTGTTGCCTGCGCTGCTGCGCTGGGTGCTGCCGGCCGCAATCGCGCCGGCGCCGAGCAGCATCGCGATGATCATCTGGGTCTGGGCGGCGGCGAGCTGCTCGCGCAGCTTGGACAGATGGCCGCCGGCCAGATGTCCGGTCTCGTGCGCGAGCACGCCGATGATCTGGTTCGGCGTCTCCGATTGCAGGATGGCGCCCCAATTGACGAAGATGCGGCGGCCGTCCGCGACGAAGGCGTTGAACGAGCCGTCGTTGATGATCACCATCTGGATGTTCTGCTTCTCCAGACCGGCAACGCGCAGGATCGGGCGCGTGTATTCGCGCAGCAGTTGCTCGGTCTCGGTGTCGCGCAGGACCGGCGGCCCCTTGGCCTGCGCGTGCGCGGCCGAGAACGGCGTCAGCGCGATCGCCGTGGCCGTGACGAGGGCGGTGAGGGCGGAGGCCTTCTTGCGCAATGCGATCTGGAGCGACATCAAGCGGTCTTGGTCAAACGGGCTCGGTCAAGTGTTCTTGGTCAAGCAGTTTCGTGATTGGTTTTGGTGATTGGCGGCGGACCGGATACGCGATATGCCCTTGTGAGCGTTGCCCTTATTGAGCCGTACAATGCGGCCAGTCTGGGGCGCAAGCGCCTCGTTTTCGGACCGGACGGACCGGTTCGCCAGCCAATAGCAGAAATCGATGCACGATGCGACATTGAGGAACCGGTTGGGGCAGTGGCTCGAGCCCTCCCGCCGCAGCGATGTTCCCCCGTTCATGGTGATGGACGTCATGGCCGCGGCGGCCCGAATCGAGGCCGCCGGTGGTCATGTCATCCACATGGAGGTCGGCCAGCCCGCGGCCGGCGCGCCCAGGACCGCGATCGCGGCCGCCCATGCGGCGCTCGAGGCTGGACGGATCGACTATACCTCGGCGCTCGGCATCCCCTCCTTGCGCGCGCGCATTGCGCGCCATTATCGCGACACCTATGGCAGCGACGTGAGCCCCGATCGGATCGTCGTGACGACGGGCTCGTCGGGCGGCTTCATCTTGGCGTTCCTGTCGATGTTCGAGCCCGGTGATCGCGTCGCCGTGACGGTGCCGGGCTATCCGCCGTATCGACACATCCTGACCGCGCTCGGCTGCGAGCCTGTGCTGATCGAGACCACGAACGAGACTCGGCACGCGCTGACCGGCGAGGCGCTGCTCGCGGCCCATCGCAAGGCGCCGCTGAAGGGCGTTCTGGTCGGCAGCCCCGCCAATCCGACGGGCACGATGATGTCCCGCGACGCGCTCGCCGGCCTGATCGCGGCGGCGGAAGACGCCGGCATCCGCTTCATCTCGGATGAGATCTATCACGGGCTCGATTACGCGTTTCCAGCCGTGACGGCGGCGGCGCTGTCCGAGCATGCGCTCGTGATCAACTCGTTCTCGAAGTATTTTTGCATGACGGGCTGGCGCGTCGGCTGGATGGTGGTGCCCGAGATCTTGGTGCGGCCGATCGAGCGGCTGCAGCAGAACCTCTCGATCTCGGTGCCCTCGCTGTCGCAGATCGCGGCGGAGGCTGCATTCGACGGCACGGCCGAGATGGAGGCGATCAAGCACGGCTATCAGGAAAACCGGCGTGTCCTGATCGATGGTTTGCCCAAGGCCGGATTGACGAGATTCCTGCCGGCTGACGGCGCCTTCTATCTCTATGCCGATGTCTCGGACTTCACCTCGGACAGTTTCGAGTTCGCCAAGCAGATGCTGGAGCAGGCGGGCGTGGCGGCAACGCCCGGCCTCGATTTCGATCCCATCCATGGCCGTTGCTTCATCCGCTTTTCCTATGCCCGCTCGCTCGATGAGATGCCGGAGGCAGTTGACCGGATCGCTCACTGGCTTAAATAGCCGCCAGTTTTAGACAGCCTTCCGGAGTTCGACGTGCCTGACCGTTCCGCCCCGTCCGCCGCTACGCCACATTCTTCTCTCGCCGCATTGATGTGGCCGACCCGACCGGGCGAAGCCGTCGGCACGCTGCGGGCCGTCGTGCTGATTGCGCTCGGCACCGCGTTGATGGCGCTGTCAGCCAAGGTGAATCTGCCGCTGCCCTACGTGCCGATGACGCTGCAGACGCTGGTGGTGCTGATGATCGGCGCCGCCTATGGCTGGCGCCTTGGCAGCGCAACCATGATCGCTTACCTCGCCGAGGGCGCGATCGGGCTGCCGGTGTTCGCCGGTCCCGTGGGTGGCATCGCACCGCTCGTCGGCCCGACCGCGGGCTATCTGTTCGGCTTCGTATTGGCTGCGTTCGTGACCGGCTGGCTCGCCGAGCGCGGCTGGGATCGCAGCGTGACGCTGCTGTTTGCGGCGATGGCTGCGGGCCACATCGTCATTCTCGCGACCGGGTTCGGCTGGTTGGCATTCGGCCTTGGTCTCGGCGCCGCCAAGGCCTGGCAGGTCGGCATCGTGCCGTTCATCGCGGCCTCACTGGTCAAGAATGCGCTCGGCGCGACCCTGATGCCGGCGGCGCGCCGGCTCGTCGAGCGCCGCGGGTAAAACGCGCCAACACGAGCAGTTCCAATTGACAGGGCCGGCCAAGTTGATCTTGGCTGGCCCAATGTTGTGAGGGGAGTGAAACTGATGACGACGACAACGATGGCGGGGGCGCCGGTCGCGCCGCCCGTTGCCAAGCCGTGGTACAAAGTCCTCTACGTCCAGGTGCTGATCGCCATCGTGCTCGGCGCCATCGTCGGATGGCTGTGGCCGACCGTCGCCACCAACGAATGGATCAAGGCGCTCGGCGACGGCTTCATCAAGCTGATCAAGATGGTGATCGCCCCGATCATCTTCTGCACCGTGGTCTCCGGCATCGCCCACATCCAGGACGCCAAGAAGGTCGGTCGTATCGGCGTCAAGGCGCTGGTCTATTTCGAGGTCGTCTCGACCTTCGCGCTGGTGATCGGTCTCGTTGTCGGTAATCTCGTCAAGCCGGGCTCCGGCTTCGGCAATGCGGCGGCAAACGAGGCAGCCGTTGCCAACTACGCCAAGCAGGCGGCCGGCCAGAAGTCCGTCGACTTCGTGCTGCACATCATTCCGGACACCGTGGTCGGCGCCTTCGCGCAAGGCGAGATTCTCCAGGTGCTGCTGTTCGCAGTGTTGTTCGGCTTCGCCTTGATGAGCCTCGGCGAGCGCGGCCACACCATCCGCAGCTTCATCGACGATGCCGCGCACGCGGTGTTCGGCGTCATCTCGATCGTGATGCGCGCGGCGCCGATCGGCGCGTTCGGTGCGATGGCCTATACGATCGGCAAGTTCGGCACCGGCGCGATCCTGAATCTGGTCGGCTTGATCGCGACGTTCTACGTCACGGCTGCGCTGTTCGTGTTCGTCGTGCTCGGCCTCATCGCGCGCATGGCGGGGTTCTCGATCTTCAGGTTCCTCGGCTACATCAAGGACGAGCTGCTGATCGTGCTCGGCACCTCGTCCTCGGAAAGCGCGCTGCCGTCCTTGATGGAGAAGCTGGAGCGGCTCGGCTGCTCCAAGTCGGTGGTCGGCCTCGTCGTGCCCACCGGTTACTCGTTCAACCTCGACGGCACCAACATCTACATGACGCTGGCGACGCTGTTCATCGCGCAGGCGCTCGGCGTCGAGCTCTCCTTCGGCCAGCAGATCACCATCCTCGTCGTGGCGATGCTGACCTCGAAGGGCGCCTCCGGCATCACCGGCGCGGGTTTCATCACACTGGCGGCGACGCTCGCCGTGGTCGATCCGCGGCTCGTGCCGGGCATGGCAATCGTGCTCGGCATCGACAAGTTCATGAGCGAGTGCCGCGCGCTGACCAATCTGTGCGGCAACGGCGTCGCCTGCGTGATCGTCGCCTGGTGGGAAGGCGAGCTCGACCGCGACAAGCTCAAAGCCAACCTCGCCAAGGAGATCGATCCGACCGACATGGAGACGGCGATCACGACGGACTGATCCTTGCAGCGCGAGCTGCGCTGTCAGAGCTCGAAGTAATAGGGCTGGTCGAGATCCTCGATCAGCCCTTTTTCCTTGAGGCTAGAACCGCTCCGGCCGATACGGCGTAGGATCGACCGCCGGAGTTTCGCCGCTCATCATCTCCGCGAGCAGGCGTCCGGTCGCCGGTCCCAGCGTGAAGCCCTGATGGCCGTGGCCGAAATTCATCCAGAGGCCGGGGTGGCGCGGGGCGGGGCCGAGCACCGGCAGCATGTCGGGCGTGCAAGGCCGCGTGCCGAACCACGGATCCGGCTCGGCCCGCTTGCCGAGGTCGATCAGCTCGCGCGCGGAGGCTTCGGCGCTGGCCAGCTGCACCGGCGTTGCCAATGCGTCCGCGCCCGTCAATTCCGCGCCGGTGGTGATGCGGATGCCCTTGGCCATCGGCCCCATGGCGTAGCCGCCGCTTTTGTCGATGAGGGGCAGGTCGAGCGAAGCGCCGCCGCTGTAATGCATGTGGTAGCCGCGCTTGCGCACCAGCGGGATGCGATAGCCGAACTTGTACAACAAATCGGGCGACCACGGCCCGAGCGTCACGACGGCGTGGGCCGCGTCGATGCGCCCCTCGTCGGTGTCGACCGACCAGCCGGTCGCGGTCTGCCGCAAGCTCTGCGCGTCACCGAGCACGATCCTGCCGCCGAGGCGCGCGAACAGCTCGGCATAGGCCGTGACCAGCGCGCCGGGGTCGGACACGGTCCAGGTGTCGAGCCAGTGGATCGCGCCCGGAAGATCGTCGCGCAAGATCGGCTCGGCCCTGGCAAGCTCGCTGCCCGACAGCACGCGATAGTTCACGCCGAATTCGCGCTGATCTTCCTCGGCGGCCTTGATCGACAGATCCAACGAAGCGCGATCGCGAAACAGCGCTCGGTAGCCGGCGCGGCGGATGAGATTGTCGGCATGCGCCTCGCGGATCAGGATGTCGTGCTCGGAAGTTGCGTAGGCGATCAGCCGTGCCCACGCCTCGATCGCCTCGCGATGCCGCTTCGGCGCCGAATGCCACCAATAGCGGAGCAGGGGCTCGATGTGCAGATGAAGCGAGGAGAGGCTGTAGCGCACGTCGTTGGTGCGGCCGGTCGCGATCTTCAGGAGCGAGGCGAGGTCGCGCGGCATCGGATAGGGGCGCACCGCTTCGGCCTGGATCATCCCGGCATTGCCGTAGCTGGTCTCGCGGCCCGGCTCGCGGCGATCGACCAGCGTCACCGACCAGCCGCGCTGCTGCAGATGCAGCGCGGCGCCCACGCCCACCATGCCGCCGCCGAGAATGATCGCGCTTTGCATTGCTGCTGACCTCATCAAAATCAAAACCGCCCGGTTTGGCCGGGCGGTTTCAACTCTTTTGTCCCTTTACTCGCCGCCGCCGAAACGGCGTGACCACCAGCCAGCCCGGCGCGGAGCGGTCGGGCTTTCGCTTGCCGCCTCCGGTGCGGGCTCAGCTGCCGGCGCGGGCGCAGCGACCGGCTCGGTCGCCTCCGCTGCCGGCGTTGCGGGCTCCGGCTGGCTGTTCAGCAGGAAGCTGACCTTTTCGCGCACGGTGGAGCGGCGCCGCGCGGCCCTGTCGCCGGCAGGCTCTTCGTCCGGCGTTGCGGCCGTCGTGGCGGGAGCCGGCTCCGGCTGCTGGGCCGGCGCCTCGGTCTGCATCTCCGCGCGCGGCTCGGGCTGCGCAACTTGCGGCTCGGTGCTGGGCTCGGCTTGCGCGATCGAGGGCGAAGCCTGGCCGCCGAAACCGTCGAAATCGGCGACTGCGTCGACAGCTTCCGGCGGCTGGCCGGTGCCGAGCTCGTCGCTGATGGAGCCGGCAAGACCTTCCTCGCCGCCACCGCGACGGCGGCGTCCGCCGCGGCGACCACGCCGGCGCCGGCGATCACTGCTGCCCTGCTGTTCGCCGCGGGCCGCCTGTTCCTCGCCTTCCTCACCGTCCTGCTCGGACTCGGTCTCGTCCTCGCCTTCGGCGGCGACCATCGCGGGCTCGGGCAGGGTCGGCGCCGTATCCTCGCGCAACTCACCCTCGCGCTGGCCACCGCGACCACGCCGACGGCGACGGCGCTTGCGGCGCTGGCCGTCCTGCTCGGAGGCTGCCTCACCGCCGGCTTGCTCGTCAGCAAGACCTTCGGTCTCGTCGGTCTCGACCTCGGATTCAGTCTCCAGGTCGAAGCCGTCCTCGTCGTCGTAGACTTCTTCGGCCAGCGGCGGCGGGCTCGCCGCGGCTTGGGCTGCAAGCAGCGCCTTGGCGGCTTCGAGCGTATGCACCTGCTCGCCGCGGTCGATCACATAGGCCTGCGGGCCGCTGACGCTAGCGTCGGCGATCACCGACAGCGTGACCTTGAAGCCGTTCTCGAGGTCGCGCAGATGGCCGCGCTTGTGGTTCAGCACATAGAGCGCGACGTCGGTGCGGGTGCGGACCACGAGATTGTGGGTCGCGCCCTTCATCAGGATCTCTTCGAGGCCGCGCAAGAGCTGCAGCGCCACCGAAGACACCGAGCGGACATGGCCGGTACCGCCGCAATGCGGGCACGGATCGGTCGAGCTCTCGAGCACGCTGGCGCGGATGCGCTGGCGCGACATCTCGAGCAGGCCGAAATGCGAGATGCGGCCGACCTGGATGCGCGCGCGATCCTGCCTGAGGCAGTCGGACAGCTTACGCTCGACCGCGCGGTTGTTGCGCTTCTCGTCCATGTCGATGAAATCGATGACGATCAGGCCGGCGAGGTCGCGCAGGCGAAGCTGGCGGGCGACCTCTTCGGCCGCTTCCAGATTGGTCTTGAGCGCGGTGTCCTCGATATGGTGCTCGCGGGTCGAGCGGCCGGAGTTGACGTCGATCGAGACCAGCGCCTCGGTCTGGTTGATCACGATATAGCCGCCGGAGCGCAGCTGCACGGTCGGCGAGAACATCGCGTCGAGCTGGCTCTCGACGCCCATGCGCGAGAACAGCGGCTGGCCGTCGCGATACTGCTTCACCGCGCTGACATTGGCGGGCATCAGCATCTTCATGAAGTCGCGGGCTTCGCGGTAGCCGGCTTCGCCGGCGACCTGGATCTCGTCGATCTCCTTGTTGTAGAGGTCGCGCAGCGAGCGCTTGATCAGCGAGCCTTCCTCGTAGACGAGGGTCGGGGCCTGCGACTTCAGCGTCAGGTCACGCACCGTCTCCCACATCCGGATCAGATATTCGAAGTCGCGCTTGATCTCGGGTTTGGTGCGGGAGGCGCCTGCGGTGCGCAGGATGATGCCCATGCCCTCGGGCACGTCGAGATCCTGCACCACTTCCTTCAAACGAGAACGGTCCTGCGCGCTGGTGATCTTGCGGCTGATGCCGCCGCCGCGTGCGGTGTTCGGCATCAGCACGGCATAGCGGCCGGCGAGCGAGAGGTAGGTCGTCAGCGCCGCGCCCTTGTTGCCGCGCTCTTCCTTGACCACCTGCACCAGCATTACCTGGCGGCGCTTGATGACTTCCTGGATCTTGTACTGGCGGCGCGGACGGAAGGTGCGCTCCGGCACTTCCTCCAGCACGTCGTCGCCGCCGACGGATTCGACGACTTCCTCTTCGGCATCCTCGCCGTCTTCCTCATCCTCGTCGTCGTCCTCACCGGCTTGTTCTTCACCGGCTTGGGTGGCCTCGGCATGCGGCGCTTCAGTGCTTTCGCCGGCGGCGTAAACGGCATCGGCCGGCTCGGCGGCCGACGTCACGGCTTCGGCCAGAGGCTCTGCCTGCGCTTCGGCGGCTGGAGCTTCGGAAGCGGGAACGTCGAAGGTCGGGGCCGGCTGCGGCTCGGCAATTGTCTCGACCGCGGGCTCGGCGCCGACCGCCGCGACAGGCGCGGGCGTCTCGCCGGCGCGATCATGGTCATGATGATCGCGCGCGTCCTCATGGCCGTGGGCGTCATCGTGAGCGTGATGGTGCTCGTGATCATGATGATGATCGTCATGATCATGGTCATGGTCGCCGTGATCGTGATCGTGGCCCTCGTGCTCGCCGTGATGCTCCGTAGCGGCGTGCAGATGCTCGCCCTCGGCATGCTCCGGCAGTGCGGCACCTTCGACCGGCTGGGCGGCGGGATCGGCGCCGGCCTCGAGGCCCTCGACGATGTCGCTGCGCACGCGCTCGCCATGACCGCGTCGGCGGGCGTTGCGGTGGCGCGAGCGGCGGCGCCCGTGCGAGCGATTCTCGCTCTCTTCCTCGGCCTCGCGATGGGCCTGTTCCTCGGCTTCGATCAGCGCCTGCCGGTCGGCGACCGGGATCTGGTAGTAATCGGGATGGATTTCGCTAAAGGCGAGGAAGCCGTGGCGGTTGCCGCCATATTCGACGAAGGCGGCCTGGAGCGAGGGTTCGACCCTTGTGACCTTGGCGAGGTAGATATTCCCGCGCAGTTGCTTGCGTTGCGCGGTCTCGAAATCAAACTCTTCGACGCGATTGCCGCGGACCACGACGACCCGGGTCTCTTCCGGGTGGGTGGCATCGATCAACATCTTGTTGGGCATGTCTTAACTCTTGGCGGCGGCGGGCGCGATAAGCCGTGGGCGCGTATCGCGCCGCCGGGTGACGCGACGGTCCACCTGATTCGGGGGTGAGGGGAAGGCCGAAACGCCGTCTCTCGCGCCTTGCCGAACCGGAAGCTTCAGGACCATTGCGACGCGCGGGATTGTCACTCCGCAGCGTCGCGAATGCTCCTTCAGATTTCGTCGGCACAGTCTGGCGCATCAAGCGTCGGCCCGTATGAAACACTGGGCGGCGAGGCCGCCCTTCAATCAGTTGCTGCTGGCCAGGCACGGCGCGAGCGCGCTCGCCTTGGGGATCACGAACCGCCCCCTTGGGATCAAGGGACCGGGTAATGGGTTACGCCGCTGTCAGAACCGTCCCGGTAACATGAGTGGTAACCCGAGACCGTCCGCCGCCGGGGCTTGACCCGCTCCACCTCGCTGCCGCGCACCGCGCTGGTCTTAGAGGGAAACGGAAAACGCTGGAATTCCCAAACCTTGAGATTTCCGGCGCTGCACCGGGAGGCTGAATGCGACACAACCGGAAATATCGGCCGTCAGCATTCCGTACATACGAGGAATGAGCCATCGGTGCAAGGGAGCGTCGCACGGCGGTCACAGTCGGAGAGTTTCGCGTTTCCGTCATTAAGGATCGATTAACCCTGTGGTTTTATTGCGTTAAGAGAGCTGCTCGGAGGCACGGAATTGGTGGCGAGCCGCACAAATCGACGGATTCTGCTGGGGGGCGTGTTGCTGTGCATCGCGGCATTGCCGTGTGCCGATTCCTCGCGCCTGATCGCCGCCGAAAGCCGGCCGCAACCCGCTGCCGTCGCAGCGAATTTTCCGGTCGCCTCGGCCGCTCGGCTGGCCGGCGACGGCAAGCAGACCCGCTTCATCCTCGACCTCGACCAGACCGTTACCTTCCGCGCCGTCACGCTGGCCGACCCCTATCGCGTGGTGGTGGACGTGCCGCAGATGAATTTTCAGCTGCCCGCCGGGATCGGAAGCGGGGGGCGGGGGCTGGTCAAGGCCTTCCGCTACGGGCTCGTCATGCCCGGCGGCTCGCGAATCGTATTCGACCTGACCGGGCCGGCGAAGATCGCCAATTCCTACGTGCTGGAGGCGGCCAACGGCCAACCGGCTCGGCTCGTGCTCGAGCTGGAGGAGGTCGACCGCACCGCCTTCGTGTCGTCGCTGCCGGTCGAAAACCGTCCCGAGCTGCGGCCCGCGATCGCCGAAGCGCCGCCTGCCACGGTTCCGAGCGCGCCGGCCCCGGATGGCACGCAGCAGAAGCCCGACGGGCGCCCGGTGGTGGTGATCGATCCCGGCCATGGCGGCATCGACAACGGGACGCAATCGAGCGGCGAGAGCGAAAAGAACCTGGTGCTGGCCTTTGGCCTCGCGCTCCGCGACAAGCTGGAGAAGGCCGGCAAGTACCGCGTGGTGATGACGCGGGACGACGACACCTTCATTCCGCTCAATGACCGCACCAAGATCGCCCGCAATCTCAAGGCGGCCTTGTTCGTTTCGATCCACGCCGATGCGCTGCCGCGGGCCGAGGGCGATGCGCAGGGCGCGACCATCTATACGCTCTCCGACAAGGCGTCCGATGCCGAGGCCCAACGGCTGGCCGATGCGGAGAACCGCGCCGATGCGATCGCCGGCTTCAACCTCGCGGAGGAGCCGACCGATGTCGCCGACATCCTGATCGACCTCACGCAGCGCGAAACCCGCACCTTTTCAAACCGTTTTGCCCGCCTTTTGATGAGCGAAATGAAGCAGACGGTGCGGATGCACAAGCATCCCCTGAAGTCTGCCGGCTTCCGGGTCCTGAAGGCGCCCGACGTGCCCTCGGTGCTGGTCGAGATCGGCTACGTCTCCAACAAGGCGGATCTCGGGCACCTTGTCTCCGAGGGCTGGCGGTCTCGTGCCGTGGGCTCGATGGCCCAGGCGATCGACGGATTTTTGACCAAGCGGATGGCCACGGCCGGATCGTCAAATTGACGACCGCCGGATCGTCAAATTGACGACCGGGGGGACGTCGAACTGAGCCGGCTTGTTCCTCCTGAGCCAAAGGCCCTAGTTTGGCCACAGCGGACGCTTTATAGAAAACCCGTAGAGGGTTCCGGAATCGGCGAGAATCCTGTTCGGCAAGCGTCTTAAGTCCGGCCTTGATGTGATTGCGTAAGCCGGTGAATTCGCGATGTGAGGTTGGCGCCAGTTTTGGGGTGCCAGTTTTTAGGTCCCATGGGCTGAATACTGGGCTGATCCAGAGTTTGAACGGATAAACAGATAATGCGCTTGCTGGTGCGGTTCATGGGCTTCCTGTTCGCCGCGGGAACAGTGGTGTTCCTTGTCGGTGTCGGGGCCGTGGCAGGCCTGATCTGGCATTTCTCCAAGGACTTGCCGGACTACTCTCAGCTTCAGGATTACGAGCCGCCGGTGATGACGCGCGTGCACGCGGTCGACGGTTCGCTGGTCGGCGAATACGCCAAGGAGCGACGGCTGTATCTACCGATCCAGGCAGTGCCAAAGCTCGTCATCAACGCGTTCCTCGCGGCCGAGGACAAGAATTTCTACGAGCATGGCGGCATCGACTACACCGGCATGGCACGCGCAGGCCTGCTCTATCTCCAGAATTACGGCTCCAACCGGCGTCCGCAGGGTGCGTCCACGATCACCCAGCAGGTCGCCAAGAACTTCCTGCTCACCAACGAGGTCTCCTTCGCCCGCAAGATCAAGGAAGCCTTGCTGGCGATGCGCATCGAGAAGACCTATTCGAAGGACAAGATCCTCGAATTGTATCTCAACGAGATCTATCTCGGCCTCGGCGCCTACGGCATCGCGGCGGCCTCGCTGGTCTATTTCGACAAGTCGGTGAACGAGCTGACGGTGGCGGAAGCGTCCTATCTGGCGGCGCTGCCGAAGATGCCGGCGACGCTGCATCCGGTCCGCAACCGCGACCGCGCCATCGAGCGCCGCAATTACGTGATCGACCGTCTGGTGGAGAACGGCTGGATCAAGCAGGCCGACGCCGACAAGGCGCGCAAGGAGCCGCTCGCCGTCACCAGCCGCTCCAACGGCGCCCACACCTTCGCCGGCGAATATTTCGCCGAGGAAGTCCGCCGCGACATTTTCGAGCGCTACGGCGAGAAGAAGCTCTACGAGGGCGGCCTGTCGGTTCGCACCACGCTCAATCCGAAGATCCAGGTCATGGCGCGCAAGGCCATGGTCACCGGTCTCGTCAACTATGACGAGCAGCAGGGTTATCGCGGCGCCATCAGCAAGCTCGATATTTCGGGCGACTGGGGCGTGAAGCTCGCCGAGATCAAGTCGCTGTCCGACATCTCACCGTGGCGCATGGCGGTGGTGCTGGAGACCAGCGACCAGTCGGCGCGCATCGGCTTCCAGCCGAGCCGGGAGCTTGGCGGCGCCGTCAGCAAGCAGCGCGAGACCGGCATCGTCACGCTCGACGGCGTGCGTTGGGCGAGGGCCGCGCAAGGCAACGCCAAGGGCAAGACGCCGACCTCGGTCGCGCAGGTGCTTGCGCCCGGCGACGTGATCTATGCCGATCCGCTCTATTCCAAGGAGGGGCAGCCGGTCGAGGGCCAGTACCGTCTTCGCCAGATCCCGGAAGTCTCGGGCGCGATGGTGGTGATGGATCCCTGGACCGGCCGCGTGCTCGCGATGGTCGGCGGTTTCTCGTTCGACCAGAGCCAGTTCAATCGCGCCACGCAGGCCTACCGGCAGCCGGGTTCGTCGTTCAAGCCCATCGTCTATTCGGCCGCGCTCGACAACGGCTATACGCCCTCGACCGTCGTGCTCGACGCACCGATCGAAATCGACCAGGGCCAGGGTGCCGGCGTGTGGCGGCCTGAAAACTTCTCCTCCGGCAAATTCCAGGGACCGGTGACGCTGCGCAATGCGCTGCGGCAGTCGCTCAACACGGTGACGGTGCGCCTCGCGCAGGACATCGGCATGCCGCTGATCGGCGAATATGCCCGCCGCTTCGGCGTCTATGACGAGCTGCCGAACTATCTCTCCTACGCGCTCGGCGCCGGCGAGACGACGGCGATGCGCATGGTCACGGCGTACTCGATGCTCGCCAATGGCGGCCGTCGCGTGAAGCCGACGCTGATCGACCGTATCCAGGACCGCTACGGGCGCACCATCTTCAAGCACGACCAGCGCGAATGCCGCGGCTGCGACGCGCCCGGCGGCTGGAAGAACCAGTCCGAGCCGCAGCTGATCGACCGCCGCGAGCAGGTGCTGGATTCCATGACCGCCTATCAGATCACCGAGCTGATGGAAGGCGTGGTCCAGGCCGGCACCGCGACCGTGATCAAGGAAGTCGGCAAGCCCGTCGCCGGCAAGACCGGCACCACCAACGAAGCCAAGGACGCCTGGTTCGTCGGCTTCTCGCCCGACGTCGCGGTCGCCATCTACATGGGCTACGACAAGCCGCGTCCGCTCGGCAAAGGCAACGCCGCAACCGGTGGCCATCTGGCCGCTCCGATCGCGCGCGATTTCCTCAAGCTCGCGCTCGCCGACAAGCCCGCCGTTCCGTTCAAGGTGCCGGCCGGCATCAAGCTCGTCCGCGTCGTCGCCAAGACCGGCATGCGTGCCGGCCCCGGCGAGACCGGCGGAATCATCCTCGAAGCCTTCAAGCCGGGCACGGCGCCGCCGGATAATTACTCCGTCATCGGCGTTGCCGATGCCGACGGGCGCGGCGGCATGCCGGCCTCGCAACAGCAGCCGGATTCCGGTTTCCTCATGCGGCCGGGCACCGGCGGGCTGTGGTAGCGGATAACGCCGGATACGGACGAGGGGGGCGGTTGCGCTTTCGCGCCGCCGCCGTTACATCCCCAGCGCGGTGAGATGAACTGCATCGCGTCAGATTTTTGTTTGCGCATGATGCTTTCGGGAAAGCGCTGCACACTTTCCCGGATCATGCGCTAGACCAGAGAACAACATGCGCGCCGAAATCGAACGGTTGGTAGAAGAGATCAAGCAGTCAGTCGGGCTGCTGAGGAGGCATCTTTGACGTCGAGAAATCGACGGCGCGCCTCGCCGAGCTGAACAAGCTCGCAGAAGATCCCAATCTCTGGAACGACCCGCAGAAAGCCCAGAAGCTGATGCAGGAGCGCACCTCGCTGGAGGATGCGCTGTCGGGCATCGGCAAGGTCGAGCAGGAGCTCGAAGACGACATCGGCATGATCGAGCTCGGCGAGGCCGAGGGCGATGACGGTGTCGTTGCCGAAGCTGAAGCTGCGCTGAAGAACCTCAAGAAGGAAGTGGCGCGGCGCGAGCTCGAGGCGCTGCTGTCGGGCGAAGCCGACCGCTTCGATTCCTATCTCGAAGTCCATGCCGGCGCCGGCGGCACCGAGAGCCAGGACTGGGCGCAGATGCTCCTGCGCATGTACACGCGCTGGGCCGAAACGCATGGCTTCAAGGTCGAGTACCTCGAAGAGTCCGAAGGCGAAGAGGCCGGCATCAAGTCGGCGACCATCCAGGTTTCCGGACACAACGCCTATGGCTGGCTGAAGACCGAAGCCGGCGTGCATCGCCTGGTGCGCATCTCGCCGTTCGATTCCAACGCACGGCGACACACCTCGTTCTCGAGCGTGCAGGTGTTCCCCGTCATCGACGACAGCATCAAGATCGACATCAAGGAATCCGACGTCCGCGTCGACACCATGCGCTCGGGCGGTGCCGGCGGCCAGCACGTCAACAAGACCGAATCCGCGGTGCGCCTGACGCATATCCCGACCGGCGTCGCCGTGGTCTGCCAGGCCGGCCGCTCCCAGCACAAGAACCGGGCGCAGGCCTGGGACATGCTGCGCGCGCGTCTCTACGAGATCGAGCTGAAAAAGCGCGAGGAGAAGGCTGCCGCCGACCAGGCCGCCAAGACCGATATCGGCTGGGGCCACCAGATCCGCTCCTACGTGCTGCAGCCCTATCAGATGGTGAAGGATCTGCGCACGGGCGTGCAGACCTCCGACACTTCGGGCGTGCTCAACGGCGAGCTCGACGAGTTCATGGCCGCGACGCTGGCGCAGCGCGCCTTCGGCACCACGAGTGGCGACATCGAGGACGTGGACTAGCCATGCCGCGCGTCGCCTTCATCGGGCTTGGGCGGATGGGCCACGGCATGGCCGGCCGCTATCTCGATGCCGGCTTCACGGTGACGGTCTGGAATCGCAGCAAGACAAAGGCCGCGGACCTGATCGCGCGCGGCGCGATTTGGGCGACCTCGCCGGAGGACGCCGCGATCGATGCCGACGCGGTCGTGACCATGGTCGCCGACGACGAGGCTTCGCGCGCGGTCTGGCTCGGGCCGCAAGGAGCGGCCAAGACGGCGAAGGCCGGCACCATCGCGATCGAATGCTCCACCGTCTCCTATGACCATGCCCGCGAGATGGGCCGCGAGCTCAACGCGCGCGGGCTGATCTATATCGATTGCCCCGTGACCGGATTGCCGGACGCGGCGGCGGCCGGAAAGCTGACGCTTCTGGTCGGCGCCGATGCGGCCGATCTCGAGCGCGCGCAGCCCTATCTCGAACCGATCGGCTCGACCATCCGCCATTTCGGCGCGGTCGGCTCCGGCACGGTCTACAAGCTCATCAACAATCTCATGGGCGCGATCCAGATCGCCGGCCTCGCCGAGGGCCTTGCGATGGCCGAGCAGGCCGGGCTCGACATGAACCTGGTGCTGGAGTCGATCCAGGCCGGCGTCGCCGCAAGCCCGCAGGTGCAGCGTCACTCCAAGCGCATGGTCGCCCGCGATTTCAGCGGCGCGACCTTCACCGCAGCGCTGCGGCACAAGGATGCCGCCTACGCGGTCAAGCTCGCGGAGAGCTTGCTCGCGGGCAAGCCGCTGGTCGCGCGCGCTGCGGTCGAGGCCTACGCGCAGGCGAAGGCGGTGATGCCGGATGAGGATGAAGGCAAGATGATCGAACTGGTGTCGCGGCCGAAGCAGCGGTAGGACGTGTACTCACAAACTTCTGCTTAGCGATGCAAAGCGGAAGTCTCCGACCATGAAAGCTGTTTGGCTTCTGGACCCGAAGCGGACTATTGCTCGACCGCTTGTCCCGCCGTGAGCCGACGATCAGGGCACTAGCGGTGCGACAATCCCGCGTCAGACCGATCTGTGTACCAAGTCCTTGACAAACAATGGACGTAGACGGGAGTGTTAAGGACCATTGACCTGCGCAATCAGGGGTCTGCAATGCCCGAATCGGTCGAGACCATTGTTATTGGTGGTGGCCAAGCCGGTCTTGCTGTCAGCCATCATCTTGCCCAACGCGGGCGCGAGCACATCATCTTTGAGCGTGGCCGGGTCGCCGAGCGTTGGCGCAGCGAGCGCTGGGATTCGCTGTACTTTCAGTTCCCCAACGGGATGATGCGGCTTCCGGGGCACGCTTATGCAGGAGATGACCCTGACGGCTTTAGCCGGCGTGATGACGTCGTTCGCTTCATCGCAGATTACGGTGCGCGGATCGCGGCGCCGGTGCGATGCGGCGTCAACGTCACCGGTGTACGTCAAACCGAAGATGGGCGCTTGCTGGTGCAGGCGGGGACCACTTCAATCGCGGCTCGCAATGTGGTCGTCGCAACCGGACCATACCAAGTTCCGACCGTGCCGCAGTGCGCCGCTCATTTGCCCGCCGGAATTTGTCAGGTTACAGCGAGCCGCTACACACGCCCATCCGAGCTTCCTCCTGGCGGCGTGCTGGTCGTCGGCTCCGGTGCGTCCGGCTGTCAGATCGTCGAAGATCTGCTGCTCGAAGGCAGAAATGTGTACTACGCCCTGCGTGGCCATCGGCGTCAACCGCGACGCTACCGCGGACGCGATTCAGGCTGGTGGAACGAAGACACCGGCGCCACCAATCGAACGACGGACATGATACCTCCCGGTTTTCGCGGCCCGTTGGTCACCGGTTACAAGGGTGGAAAAACCGTTGATCTGTACGAGTTGGCGCAACGTGGCGCGAGGCTGCTCGGCAGCCTCAAAGACATCCGCGAAAATCAAATTTTGCTCGCGACGGACCTTAACGCCAACCTTGAGGTCGGAGATGAAACCTTTCGGCAATGGCTCTCCACCATTGACGCCTACATAGCCGCCAAGGGTATTGATGCTCCCCCTGGTGGGGAGTACGACGAAATTCTTAGCGCAAGGCGGGCGCGTCTCGCCGAAATTGAATCGCTCGATCTGCGTGATGCTAATATCAGTACGGTGATCTGGGCGTTGGGCTACGGCTACGATTTCAGTTGGATCGATTGCGATGTACTCGACGCGCGTGGTGCTCCACGTCAACAACGTGGTGTCACGAGCGTGCCTGGACTTTACTTTCTCGGCCTGCATCGCATGCACAAGATAAAATCGGGATTTCTTTGGGGGGTCGGCGAAGACGCCGAGTTTCTCGCAGATCATATTGAGGAACGCAGGCGATCCCCCGCGAGCGGTATAAGAGCCGACGTGCAATGACCGCTTCTGGCCCTTCTCGGACCTCACGAGACGTCAGCTTCCACGCCGCTCATGGGAGATAAGCGGACGTAGTGGATCTTGTAAGTACATTCGCTAACCATCGTTTGACGCGTCGGGCAAAACACCGGCAGAATGGTATCATCTGGCGCTAGGCGATCACGTCTTCCTTTTCAGCCCCTCGCGCCACGATTTTCAATATGTTGTCTCCAAGCGGCCGCTGCAACGCCTTAGCTTCATCCCAAGGGGCCCGCAGCCAGACGTCCCATTCCTCCGCGGTCGTCAGGATCACTGGCATAGCCTTGGGATGGATCGGTTCAACAACCGCGTTCGGGCTCGTCGTGAGAAACCCATAGACCTGATGCGGCCCCGGAACGGGTTTGGACTTCGTGCCGCGCTCGCCGTTGAACGTGGTCCAGATGCCGGCGAACGCGTAAAGTGGGCGCGCCTCCGCAAGCGCGAACCAAACAACATCCTTCTTTTTCGTCTCCGGGTTCGGCTCGGGCGCATACTCGGCAAAGCTATTGGACGGTACGAGGCAGCGGTGCTCGGGCTTGAGCCAGGCGCGCCAATGCGGCGACGAGGTGTTGCGGATGTTCGTGACGGGCGGCCCGCCGGTGCGGGGAGGAGGCGGCATGCCCCAGCGCATCATCACCAGCTCGCGCTCGCCGCCGGCATCGCGAATGACCGGGGCGGGGTAGTCCGGAAAGACGCCGGGCATCGGCGGCAAGTTGCCCTCGTAGCGGCGGACGATGCGGAAGAGGTCGGCGATGGCCGCCTGATTGGTGGTGATCGAATACAGATTGCACATGAGTGGGATCGTCTCTCATCGCTCGCCCGGCCACCAGGTCGTAGGCGGTTGGCTGGCTGAAATCTTTGTTGGCCGCAGTGCCACGAGCTCGCTGCGCTTGTAGGGACGGCCCCGCACTTGCGAACAGTCCTTGCAGCGCATGTAGCGTTCGAGTTCGTGGATCGGAGTCGTTTTTGGCCGCCGAATGATCTCGAGCGCTATGGTCTGATTGGTATCGCAGCCATGACAGCGGACCTCGAGATATGGGTACCCTCCATTGATTGCATCGCCGATGGTCGGCGAGGGCTGCGCGGGTCCCTTGTAACCGAGCATGCGGCTGTTCCACGCCACGCAGGCGAGCTTGTCAGCTTCCTTGCGCGCCTCCCTGGCGCGCTCGGCTGCCATCTTGATCCGAGTGCCGAAGAGATATTGGCGCGACTTCGTGGACATCCGGTCATCAAAGGCATGAGCCGGCAGGGTTTGGCAAATTATCGATTCCTAGTAGGCGAGGGTGCCGGCGAGCTACTGCTTCTCGTGGCTGTGGACAACAAGGCTGTCAGATGCTCACCAACTGTCGGCCGGTGCCTTTATGGACATTCGGTTGCCGGCTAGCCTCAGCCCGTCCAATCCACTGGTAGAGCAAGAAGTCGCTTGCAGGAGCCGATTGGCATTGACCCGTCGGGCAAAACACTGGCAGAATAGCATCATCGAGACGAGTTTGTTTTGCGCCCGCGCCGGTTCTTCCGCCGCGGGTTTTTTGCGTCTCGATCCAAGATTAACCGGAGTGAGTTTTCAGACGGATTTTCCAAATGACCGAAGCAGCGAAATACAGTCTTCTTTCCCAGAATGCTCTCGCGAGGGCGGCGGCTCGCCGCGCTCTGAAGCAGCGCACGCTAACCGAGATCAAATCCTTGGCGCGGACGCACACGAATGTCGCCATCAAGACCCTCGTGCAGATCGTGCGCAACAAGGACGCTCCCGCCCATGCCCGTGTGATGGCCGCCAACGCCATTCTCGATCGGGGATGGGGCAAGCCCTTGCAGCCGATTGCGAGCGAAGACGAGAACCCCATAAGGTTCGTGCACCGCATCGAACGGGTGATCGTGCATCCCGGCGACGACGTGACGATGGAGGCACATATCGAGGAGAGCGTGCGAGCACCGATCAGTGTCCTTGGCAGCCTCGGCGGGGTGCGCGATGAGGATGCCGATTATGAAGAGCTTTGGCTGGAGTCGCAGGAGCAGGCATGAGCGATATACTTCAGCAGTTGCTTCAAACGCGGGTTGAGCCAGGGCCGAAACCCGAATGGCCGCGATGGATCGCCGACGCACTTGCTTGCAAGCCTGAGAGTCCGGCGCTGGTGGACGCCTCGCCAACCAAGCCGGTCTCACCGGAGGCCGAGGATCAGCGCAATATTCGGCGATTGACCCGCGTATCGAACTCTTGAAGCTCAAGCCCGCGGGATGCCGCGGGCTTTTGACAGCCAATGTCGGCTGCTGGGGGCCGAGTGGACATGTTCTAAGGGCCAGAGCATTTCGCCTTCTGACCCGTAGCGGACTTGAAAGACCCCAATACGCCGCAGTCACGAACCGCTGCGGTAGGGCTCGACGGCGTGCAATCGAAGACTATCGCATCAAGTGGAAATCATGACGGACTGGCGCCAACGGCGGCCTCAGAAGTGCGCGAACGATGAGCGGGATACCAACTGCCAAAGGTATCAACCAGTACATGAAATGAGGCAGCTCCTTCCAAAGCGGCAACTGCTTTCCATTGTCGACGTAAAAGGCAACCAGCATTAGGACATACGACAGGCCCATCCCCGCGATATGAAGCCTGACCCAGTTCCGCCATCGATGCCGGAGCGCTGAGCGCCCGAGCCAGGCGCAAGCGAACGACAACGCCCCGAGAATGAACAAGTGATAGTTTTCGTCCCAGCGCATAAGCGACAGGAACGTCGCGGAAGCGCTGAGCCCCAGCAGGCACCAGAAATAGTTCGTTCCGAACTTCGAATGGCGTCCGCGACGCTTCTCGCTCAGCATTGCGATCGCTCCGATCGCAACACAGGCGATACCCAATGGGATATGCACTCCGAGAACCACCGCGAGAAACACGGGATCGGTCGATGGAATTTCAATGCCCGCCACAATGGTCGTTTCACCGCCGGTCATGGCGCCAGTTCCAGCTTGCAATTGACCATCGACTTCGCTGACGAGGACGGGCGTTTGACGGCAGATGCTGCGGCGGCGCACACGACGCAAAGCACACAGCAGCCAGCGAGGACGGCGGCATAGCTCCCCGTCCAATCGACGCTTGCCGCGAACGGCAGCGGCCCGAATGCGGCGCCGGAAATGCCGAAGACGAACGACACTCCCCTGATCGCGCCAAGATGGTCGCGCCCGAAATACTGCGCGTAGCCGGCGGCGTTGATAGCTTGCTGCGAGCCGTACGCTCCGCCCAGACTCAGCGCATACAGCACGCTGACGGCGATTCCACTTCCAAACGCCGGGAGAGCTGACGCCAGCGCAAGCATGAACATCGCAAGCGGGACCAGGTGCCGGGGTTCATACCGATCCACTAGAAATCCGGTGCCGAGCGTAGCAACGGCCTGAACGCCGGCAAGCAGCGATAGCAACAGCAATGCGTCGCCGTATGCGATCCCGGCCGTCTCCATGATTGAAAAGTGATTGAGCAAGAGCGCGGTGCCGATGGCGTTGGTCAGAAAGCCTGTAGCGCAGAGCAGCCAGAAGACGCCGGTACGTAGCGCTTGCTCGCGTGTAAACGATGGCTCCTCCCGTAGCTCTTTTGCGGCAGGCGCCAACCCGGCGTCCGTGCTGAGGCCGAACTTTTCCGGCCGATCACGAAACAGCGCGGCAGCGACCGGCAGAATGGTGAGGGCGACGAGACCGGCAACGGCAAGATAGGCGCCCCGCCAGCCGTAGTGCGAGATGAATCCATCGAACAGCTTCGGGAAGATCAAAGAACCGGCCGCGAGCCCGAGACTTGCCGCCGCAGCGGCAATCCCCCGCCGACGCACAAACCACAGATTGACGACCTGCTGGCTGACAAGGCTAAGGCCGCCGATCGCGGTGCCACGCAACAGCGCGAAGCCCACGAGCAGCATCATTGCGGATTGAACGGTCGCCATGAAAACGCAGGCCAGGGCGAGGCCACCGGCGATTATGGTCGCCGTCAGGCGAGGCCCACGCCGGTCGATCCAGCGGCCGATCACGGGTGCCGGCAGGATTCCCGCGAGCGTTCCAACCGCATAAGCAATCGAGGCCGATGTGCGTGAGATGCCAAGATCGGCAGTGATGGGGTCGAAGAAAACTGAAACGCCTGCCGTCTGGCCGGGCAGCGTCATGAACGAGCCGAAGGTGCCGGCCCCCAATACGACCCAGCCATAATGGAAAGCCGACGTTCGGGGACCCACCATTCGCAAGTGATCAACTCGCCCGGCGCGTGGCGGCTGCCGCCAAATCACCCTCAAATCCCTCGCAGCAATGTTCGCGCAAGAACTCGATGACTCCGTCCATACGATCGTATTGAGCGCGGCAGATAACCGTGCGCCCATTTCTTTCCTGGGCAACCAGGCCCGCGCCGACCAGCCCGCGTAGATGGAAGGCAAGCGTGGAGGCCGGTACGTCGAGACGGGTCTGGATATCGGTGATGTTAAGGCCGGGCGGCCCGGCCCGAACCAGCAGCCGATAAATGTCCAGGCGGGTCAAGTTGCCCAATTCGGCCAAGCAGCGCGCAGCGATCTTGCGGTTCATGCTTCCACATACCGCAACCTCAAAAACATTACAACTATAATCCTAGTTTTATGGTTTTCTGAGTCTCATCGAGTATTCAAGGGTAACAACCACCACTTCCCCGGCGATGGCAGTTAAGAGCAAATAGATGTCGGCTGTTGGCCCATGGCTGCCGCGTCCCGCGGCCGAGGATATGTCGGCTATCAGGGGCAGACCCGACTATCTCAAACGTCATCACCGGAGAGGTCGGCCACCAGCGGAGTCAGTAAACAACCGGCCGCGCGGACCTAGCCCGCGCTGAGCCGCACGCCGGCGCGCAGGAATTTCTGCGGATCGACCGCTTCGCCTTCGATGCGGGTCTCATAGTGCAGGTGCGGACCGGTGGAGCGGCCGGTCGAACCGACGAGACCGATGACCTGGCCGATCTTCACGACCTCGCCGACCTTGACGTTGATCTCGGAGAGATGGCCGTAGCGGGTCGAAAGCCCGTTGCCGTGATCGACCTCCACCATGCGGCCATAGCCGCCGGACCAGCCGGCGGAAACCACCTTGCCGTAGGCCGTGACGCGGACGGGGTCGCCGCTGGCGGCGCGGAAATCGAGGCCGGTGTGCATCGCGGGCCGACCCAGGAAAGGATCGCTGCGCACGCCGAAGCCCGAGGTGAACTCGACCTCGCCGATGACGGGCTTGCGGTAGGGCACCAGCGCCAGCGTGCGGTTGAGACGGTCCATCTCGGCGCGCGTGGTGTGGATGCGATAGAGCTGCTTCTCGAACGGTCCGGCATTCGCCGTCAACTTGACGGGGACGAACGGTCCGCCCATCGCACTGCGCGGCACGGCGGCTTCGAGATGGGAAAGGTTCAGGCCGAGATCGCTGACCACGCTGCGCATCCGGCGCATGCGCGAATCCATGCTCTCTTCGACAGCGCTGAGCGTCGCCATCTGGCGCCGCTCGACCTGATCAAGCGAGGTCGTGAGCCGGACCAGCACGTTGTCGAAACCCTGATTCTTGGCGAATTGGCTGGTCGGCGCTGCCACGACGCTCGGCGCGCGCGATTCCAGGCGCGCTTCGCGATCCGGCGGCGCCACGAAGATCACGGTGTCGCTGATCGGCGACGGTTTGGGCGTGCTCGGGCTTGAATCGCTCCGCTGCGGGGCGGCGCGGGGTATAGAGCCGGTCACGTCGGGCATGGCGCCGAGCGCCGTGGCCCGGGACTCCAGCGCCGTCTGGCGCTTCATGATCTGGTCGAGCTTCTGGTCGAACTGTTCCTGGTCGAGCAACTGGCGGCTGGTGGTGCGGTCGACCTTGGCGCGCAGCTCGGCGATGCGGTCCTCATAGGCGTATTGCATCTCGGCCTGGCGGGCGATCAGCCTCGTGAGGACGTCGTCACGGAACGCGAAATAGGTGGCAGTGGCAGCCGACCACAGCCCGAGCAGCACCACGGTGCCGACCACGATCCAGAACACCACGGGCCCGAAGCGGACCTGCTTGCCGGCATGAACGATGGTGTAGGCATCGTCGGGGGCGGGCAGGGGAATCGCGGTTGCCGGCGCCGGGACACCCAGGCGACGCTGGAAGGCCCGTCCGTGGTCGTGGGGATGATGTTGGGGGTACTGCGAGTATTGGGCAGAACTTTTCGACATCGGCACTCCCGCGCCGGTCGGATGGGTTCCTTGCGGCTCAATTGCCGCAGCAATCTGGGCCGGTCATGGTTAATTTTCCGCAAATGGGAACGCGCGAATTTAAAGGATTGGTTAAAGGCTCCTTGCCGCCTCCAGCACCTGGTCGGCATGGCCGTCGACCCGGACGTTGCGCCAGATCCGCGCGACCTTGCCGTCGGTCCCGACCAGGATCGTGGTGCGAAGAATCCCAAGGAAGCTCTTGCCATACATGGACTTTTCGCCCCAGGCGCCAAAGGCCTCCAGCGTTTCGTGCGTCTCGTCCGAGATGAGGGGAATGCCGAGCTTGTGCTTGTCGCGGAACTTCTCCTGGGCCTTTAACGGATCGGCGGAGATGCCGAGCACCGCGGTGCCGGCGGCGGCGAAGGCGTCGGCCAGGCGGGTGAAGTCGATCGCCTCTCTGGTGCAGCCGGGCGTGTCGGCCCGCGGGTAGAAGAACAGGACCAGCTTCTGCCCGGCATAATCCGCCAGCGTGACCACGTCGCCGCCATCGCGCGGCAGGCGGAAGGCGGGGGCCTTCTGGCCCTCGGCCAAGCCGGACTTCAAGCCGGACTTCAAGCCGGACTTGGCCGCAGCCGGAGAGGAGGCCGATTTGGAGGATTTTAACTGTTTCGATGCGGCCTTATGTGATGCTGCTTTTGCTATGGTCGCGGCTGATTTGCGTGCCGGTGTCCGCTGCGTTTTCGCGGACCTTGTTTGAAGAGATGCCCGCGTTTTTGCGGTCTTCTTTTTGGCGGCCGGACTGCCGGAGGGCGTTTTGGACGATTTCTTTCGGGATTTCTTGGACATACGCCTTCCTTTCGACGCTTTCGGCAGGTCAACCGAAGCGGTATTGCAGCTCTTGTCTGGCGAGCCGGAATCGCGCCCTTGGCTGGGCAAGTCTGACGACGCCGGAGTATGGTTACAAGGAATTCCACGCACCACCCCACTGCTCGTTGAACGCGCTCCCGGGGCGAAATGACGAACAGCAGGAATATTCGAGGTATGGCGGCAGTGCCGGCGCAGGGAGCGTCACTTCCCGCGAACGGCTGCGGTCCCGGCGGCGCTCAATCCTATGACGGGCGCCTGTATCGAGAAGCAATGGCAAGGAATACGTCGCCCCAGGACTACAACCGGGATCTTGATCGGCGCGGCGGCCAAGTTGAGCCGCAGGAATGGGACGACGCCGACTGGGATCCGGATCAGGAAGCGGCGGCGGGCCATCGCGCACGCCGGCTGCTGGCGCGTTCCGGTTCGGGCTTCCTCCGCATCGGTGACGGATTCGGCGCGTTGCGCCGCCGGGCGGGTGGGGGGCGCTGGCTGAAGCGCACGGCCGTGGTCATCGCCACCATCATCGTCATTTTCGTCGGCTGTTTCGGTGCGCTGTGGTGGCGGCTCGGCGCCGGTCCCATCAACCTGGACATCGCAACGCCCTGGCTCGCAGCCGCGATCGAGGACAATATCGGCCATGGCAACACGGTCGAGGTCGGCGGCACGCAGATCGAGCGTGCCGGGCGGGTCCGCATCGCCGTGCGCATCCGAGACATCATCGTTCGCGACCGCGATCATGCCGTCGTCGCCAGCGCGCCGAAGGCCGAGGTGAAGCTGTCGGGTGCGGCCCTCCTGATGGGGCACCTGCGGGCCGAGAGCCTCAACCTGGTCGATGCCGAGCTCGCCATCCGCATTGCGCCAGACGGCACCGTCACCGTGTCCGCCGGCGACACCGCAAAGCCGCTGGCGACCGGTGTCGCGTCCAAGAAGGACGCGGGCCTGCCGCCGACATTCCCGCGCAGCGGCGTCCCTCCGCCGCCATTCGCGACCGCGCCTGCGAACCCGGACGCCTCGCAGGCCGCACCGCAGGCGACCGCGCAGAGCGGCATCCTTCAGGGCCTCGACTGGCTCGACAGCCTGAGCATGACGGGCCTCGACGGCCAGAACCTCAACGAGATCGGTCTGAAGAACGGCGTCCTGGTCGTCGACGATCAGCAGCGCGGCAGCAAATGGTCGTTCGAGAACATCACGCTCAGCCTGCGCCGGCCGAGCCGCGGCGGCGTCGCGCTCAGCCTCGGCGAGGAGGGCGCGCGCCCGTGGATGCTGCGCGCCACGATCGGCCCGGCCGAGAACGGCGTGCGCTCGGTCGACATCAAGGCCGACAAGGTCTCGACCTCCAACATCCTGCTGGCGCTGCGGGTGAAGGATCTCACCTATACCGCCGACCTGCCGCTGACGGGCGAGCTCAAGGGCGAGCTCGGCCGCGACGGCGTGCCGACCTTCTTCCGCGGCAAGATCGCGGTCGGCGCCGGCAACATCATCGACACCGACACGCCCGACTACCCGATGGCGATCGACTCGGCCGAGATCAATGTCGAGTGGGATGCGAACCGGCGGGTGCTGGTCGCGCCGTTCAAGATTCTCTCCGGCGCGAACCGCCTGACGCTGCTGGCGCACCTGGAGCCGCCCAACGGCACCACCAATGACTGGCAGCTCGGCTTCAGCGGCGGTTCGATCCTGCTCGGCGGCATCGACAACGAGCCGCCACTCGTCTTCAACCGCATTGCGATCGGCTTCCGCTTCGACACCGACCACAAGCGCATCCTGCTGACGCAGGCCGACGTCTCCAACGGCGAGATCGGCGTCGCCGGCACCGGCGCGCTCGATTATTCGGGCGAGCCGCGGCTGACCCTCGGTTTTGCGGGCACGCCGATGTCGGCCTCCGCCCTGAAGCGGATGTGGCCGACGCTGATCGTCCCCGAATTGCGTGAATGGGTGATCGAGAGGATCGAGCGCGGAACGCTTCAGCGCATCGAGATCGGCGTCAACTCGCCGACCAGGAACCTGCCGCGCAAGGGCCCACCCATTCCGGACGACGGCCTGTCGGTCAATATCGTGGCGAGCGGCGTTGCGGTCCGGCCCGTGGATGGCATGCCGGTGGTGCGCGATGCGGATCTGAAGGCGCGTGTGACCGGGCGCACCGCGACCGTCAACATCGGGCAGGGCATTGCCGATACGCCCGCGGGCCGCAAGGTCACCATCTCCGACTTCGTGTTCGAAGTGCCCGACATGGCGCCCAAGCCGTCGCCGTCGCGGAGCAGATTCCGTGTCGAGGGCCCGGTGCCTGCGGCCGCTGAAATGCTCGCCAATGATCGGCTGAGCGACCTGTCGGCGACCGTCGTCGATCCCAACACCAGCAAGGGAACATTCGCGGCGAACATCCAGCTCGGCATGCCGGTCAAGGGCGAATTGACCAAGGCCGACACCACCTATGCGGTCACCGCCGATCTCAACGGCTTTGCCGCCGACAAGCTGGTGATGAACCAGAAGCTGGAAGCCAACAACCTCAAGATATCGGCCAACAACCAGGGCTACCAGGTCAAGGGCGACGTCAAGATCAACGGTCAGGCGGCCTCGCTCGATTATCGCAAGCCGGCCGAGGGCGACGCGGACGTCAGGTTGCAGGCGACGCTGGACGATGCCAGCCGCTCGCGGCTCGGCTTCGATCTCAGCCCCGCCGTCAGCGGATCGTTGCCGATCAAGCTGTCGGGCAAGATCGCGAGCGGTGCGGATCAGACGACGAAGCTCGGCGTCGAGGCCGACCTGACCTCGGTCAGGCTCGACAACATCCTGCCCGGCTGGGTCAAGCTGCCGGGCAAGTCCGGCAAGGCCAGCTTCAAGGTGGTGCCGACGGCGCAATCGACGCGTTTCGAGGACATCGTCATCGACGGTGGCGGCGCTTCGATCAAGGGCTCGCTCGAGCTCGACGCGAACGGCGATCTCGTAAACGCGAACTTTCCGACCTACGCGCCGTCCGACGGCGACAAGGCCTCGCTCAGAGTGGAGCGCAGCCAGGACGGTGTGGTGCGCGGCACCATGCGCGGCGACGTGTTCGACGGCCGCGGCTTTTTGAAGTCGGCGATCTCGGGCAATTCCAAGGACGACAAGAACAAGTTGAAGAACCTCGATTTCGACATCGACGTGAAGCTCGGTGCCGTCGCGGGCTTCAACGGCGAGGCCATGCGCAGCGTCGACGCCAAGATGTCGAAGCGCAACGGGGCCATCAAGGCGCTCACGCTGAGCGGCAAGATCGGCCGTGACACGCCTGTCGCGGCAGATCTGCGCGGCGGCCGCGCCCAGGGCAACCGCGAGGTGATCTACCTGCAGACCAATGACGCGGGCGCGCTGCTGCGCTTCACCGACACCTACACCAAAGCGGTCGGCGGCCAGATGGTGGTGGCGATGGAGCCGCCGTCTTCCGAGCCGAACACGGCGCGCGAGGGACTCATCAACGTGCGCGACTTCACCGTGAAGGGCGAGGCGCAGCTCGAGCGCGTGGCCGCCGGCGCCCCCAACGGCACCGGGAATGGCGTCTCCTTCAGCGCGCTGCGCGCCGAGTTCACCCGGCAGAACGGCGCGCTCACGATCCGCGACGGTGTGGTCAAGGGGCCGATGATCGGCGCCACCATCGAGGGCTCGATCGACTATCCCGGCAACCAGGTGTGCATGAGCGGCACCTTCGTGCCGATGTATGGCGTCAACAACATCTTCGGCCAGATCCCGCTGTTCGGCATCTTTCTCGGCGGCGGCAACAATGAGGGGCTGATCGGCGTGACCTACGAGGTCGTCGGTACGCCGGCCGCGCCCGTGATGCGCGTCAATCCGATCTCGGCGATGGCGCCGGGCCTGTTCCGCAAGATCTTCGAGTTCAACACCGGCAAGCAGAACTCGCCGTTCGAGGAATTCCCGTCGCAGTCAAACGACGGCTCGACCGGATCGACGCGCCAGCTGTCGAGCGGGTGCACCGTCGCGCGGCGGTAGTAGCGAATATCAATCAGGCCGTCATGCCCGGGCTTGTCCAGGCTTGTCCCGGGCATCCACGTTCTTCGTGCCGCGTGGCCAACACGTGGATGGCCGGGACGAGCCCGGCCATGACGAATGTCGCGACGCTTTTGCGCCGAACGTCTCGACTCTCAAGCGGCGTGTTACGCCGCGCGCACGCCCTTCAGGAACGTTCCGACTTCGCCGGAGAGCTGCTCGGCCTGCTTGGACAGGTTGCTGGCTGCCGTGAGCACCATGCCGGCGGCGTTGCCGGTCTCGTTCGCCGCCGTGCTGACACCGCCGATATTGGTGGTGACCTCCTTGGTCGCCTCCGCGGTCTGCGAGACGCTGCGGGCGATCTCGGCGGTGGCGGCGCCTTGCTCCTCGATCGCTGCGCCGATCGAGGTGGCGATGCGGCTGACCTCCTCGATGGTGGCGGTGATGCCGCCGATCGCATCGACCGCTTCCTTGGTCGCGCCCTGGATCTGGGCGATCTTGTCGCCGATCTCGCGGGTGGCTTCCGCAGTCTGGCTCGCCAGCGACTTCACCTCGGAGGCGACGACGGCAAAGCCGCGGCCGGCTTCGCCGGCACGGGCCGCCTCGATGGTGGCGTTGAGCGCGAGCAGGTTGGTTTGCGCCGCGATGTTGGAGATCAGCTCGGCGACGTGCTCGATCTGCTGGGCGCCGTCCGACAGCGCGCGCACGATGGTGTCGGTGCGGCGGGCGCTGTCCACCGCGCGGCCGGTGACCTCGGCGGATTGCGCGACCTGCCGGCTGATCTCGGTGATCGAGGAGGAGAGCTCCTCGGCGGCGGAGGCGACGGTCTGGACGCGCTGGCTGGCCTCATTGGCGGCCGAGCCGACCAATGCGGCGCGGCGGTTGGTGCCTTCGGCGGTGGACGACATCGACTTGGCGGTGGTCTCCAATTCACCGGAGCCGGAGGCCATCAGGCCGACGAGCTGGCCGACGGAGGCATCGAAGCGGTCGGCAAGCGCGATCAGGGCCTCGCGCTTCTCCTGCTCGCTGCGAGCCTTGGCCGCGACCTGCTCGGCCTCGAGCGTGCGGGCCGTGAGCGCGGTCTGCCTGAGGACTTCGAGCGTCTCGGCCATGCGGCCGATCTCGTCGCCGCGGTCGGTTTCCTCGACCGGCTTGTCGATGGCGCCTTCGGAAATCGCCTGCATGCGGTTCTTCTGACGATCGAGCGCGCCGAGCACGTCGCGCGCGATCAGCCAGGACAGCGCCGCCATCAGCAGCATCAGGCCGACGCCGACCGCAGCGAGCTCCAGCGTCAAGGCGCGCACGTCGGCGTCGATGTCGTCGACATAGAGGCCGTAGCTGATGGTCACGTTCCAGGGCGCGAATTTGCGCGCGAACACGGTTTTGCGGAGCGGCTCGGTCTGGCCCGGACGGGGATAGAGATAGGAGGTGACGCCGCCCTGGGCGGTCTCGTTGCCGGCCTTGATGATGGCGTCGGCGATCAGAACGCCGTTGGAATCCTTGGCGCCGGTGATCTTGCCTTCGAGCTGCTGATTGGCGCCGTTCATTACGAGCGAGCCGTCCTGGTTGTAGACCACCGGATAGCCCTGGTTGCCGTTGAAGTTCATGCGGCGGCCGCGCTGGTGGAACAGGCTCTTGGCCTCGGTCGCCGTCAGCTTGCCGGCGGTCACCTCGTCCTGAAGCGCTTGGGCGTAGTTGTAGAGGAGCTCGACGGCGGTCCGCATCTGCTGGACGCGGTCCTCCATCATGCGGCTCTTGCTGAGCACGGCCGATACGCCGATGATGGCTGTGACGGTGAGCGCCGCAAGGCAGACCATGCTGGCAAGCTTGGTGCGGATCTTCAGATGACTGAGCAGCTTCATCACAGCCCCTACGGAATGGTTGTTATTGCTCGCACCGGTAGCATGAAGTTCTTACCAATCATGAATGGAGGCATGCGACGGCCTGCCGCGCGGACAGCGTTCGCAGGCGCGTGCGCAATGGTGCAGGCAAATTGCTCTGCCAGCGGGCTCCAGCCCATCTGAGGAAGGGAATCGATCTTGGATTTTGGTGGCTATGGAGTGGAGCCGAACGCGCAATGAATCGATTCGTTCATCGCATCATCATGTCCGTGCTGCTCGTCGCGGCCCTGGTTCTCATGTGGAACGTGCTGGGGACGCGTTGAAACGGCACCGGCGGGCCCGCCGGTGCCGTCCTGCTTGCGAAGTGATCTGGAGGCGCCTCAGCGCCGCGCGAACGCGCCGCCGGCTGCGCCGCTCTCCTTGCCCATCGCGGCATCGACGCTGATCGGCCCGCCACCGGCTGCCGACAGGTAGAGGCAGGCGAAGCAGAACAGGATCGCTGCGGTACCGCCATTGAGCAGCGGCAGGAACACCGGCGCATCGCCCCTGAACATGTGCCCCATGAAGTAGGCGAAGGCCATTTCACCCGAGAGGATGAAAGCGGAGAGGCGCGTGAACAGGCCGATCATCAACAGCCCGCCAACCACCAGTTCGATCGTGCCGGCCGCGCCGTAGAGCGACATCAGTTCGACCTTCGCGAACATCGGCACAGCCGGGAACTTGAACAGCTTGGCAATGCCGTACTGGAACAGCAAGAGGCCGGTGATGAAGCGAAACAGGCTCAGCAGAACCGGTTGAAAGCGAGAGAGAAAAGAAAAGTCCATTTTGGTTTGCCCTCCATCCAATGCAGCGACTTGGACCGCATTCGGTTCCTCCTCGCAAGCCACCCAAGATTGATTCTGCGCTGACATTTTCGTCATGTCGGACATAACACCGCAGGCCGGGGTTTCGGCCGCGTGTGATCCGCATTTTTTGCGCGTATTCGTGCCGGTCCCACCCGTAATTTTCCGGTGACACGAATGCGATCAGGTTACCCCTGAGATACCTAGCGCCGCAAGGCGGGCACGATTAGGAATGGAATCATTCCGAGGATCACGCTCGCAAGTGCGAAGGCGAGCAGGGCGTTGTAGCCGTGCGTCGCGTCATGGATCAGGCCGCCGCTCCAGGAGCCGAACGCCGAGCCGAGGCCGCTGCCGATCGAGATCGTGCCGTAGATGGTGCCCACGCGCTTGCCCTGGAAGATCCGCATCGCGGTCGCGCTGATCAGCGGGCCGCGCGAGCCCATCATGCTGCCGAAGCAGACGATGAAACCGGTGAGCAGCAGCATGTTCGGGGAATATTGCAGCAGCCAGAGCAGGGCGATGCCGAGGATCGAGATCGCGTAGCTCAAGAGCACGGACGGCCTTCGCCCGATCAGGCCGTCGAGCGCAGACACACCGAGCATGCCGAACACCAGCACGACGCCGGAAAAACCCCAGGCGGTCGCGGCCTGGAGCGGGGGGAAGCCGGCATCGATCAGATACGCCACGATCTGCGCGGCGATCGCGTACATGCCGACGGCGGTGAAGAAGAACGTCGAGAACAGCGCCCAGAAGGCGTGGTGACGCATCGCGCGGAGCAGCGTCCAGCCGTTGTCGACGAAATCAGGATCGGTCTTCTTCACGACATGCGGCGAGCCCGCGGCGAACAGCCGCCACGGCAGCAGCAGTAGCGGGACCAGGAGGCCCAAGGCGGCGAAGCCGAACAGCTGGTAGGTGCCGCGCCAGCCGATGTGATCGATCAGCAGCTGCGAGGCCGGCAGCAGCACCAGCACGCCGCCGCCCATCGCCGAATACACCACCGACATCGCGGTCGGCAGGCGCGGCCCGAACCAGCGGCCGAGCAGGATCGAGTTCGGCACGATGCCGATGAAGGCGATACCGACGCCGACGCAGAGGCCGATCGAGAGCTGGAACTGCCACAGGCGCTGCGCGTGCGCCGCGATCAGGAAGGCGGCGCCGAGCAGCAAAAGGCCGAGCGCATAGACAATGCGCGGTCCGGAATGATCGAACAGGCGTCCGACGAAGGGGGCGGTAAGGCCGCTCGCAAGCCAGGTGAGTGAATAGACCGAGACGATCTGCGCGCGGTCCCAGCCAAAGCTTTCCGAGATCGGCTTCAGGAATACCGTAAAACTGTCGCCGAGCCCGCGGCCCAGCACGGCCAGCGTGAAGCAGAGTGCGAGCACGGTGAGCGCGACGCCTTGCGGTGTCGCCGCGACGCCGTCACGGTGCGTATCCTTGCTCGCTTCCCTGGGCGTGTATTGTTTCATTGCCGTCAGGGAGCGCGCATCTGTGCGCCCTGACAAGCAGTGAAAAGCTCATACGCCTATGCAGGCTTGATGAGCACGTGCTTCTTCTTGCCGAAGGACAGCTTGATCACGCCTTCCGGCGTCAGATTGCCTGCCGACAGCGCCATCTTCTCGTCGGTGACGGGCGCATCATTGACGCGCAGGCCGCCGCCTTTGATCTGGCGCCGCGCTTCGCCGTTGGAGCCGACGAGGCCTGCCTTGACGAAGGCGTTGAGCACGCCCAGGCCGGCGTCGAGCTCGCCGCGCGGAATTTCCACGGTCGGCAGGCTTTCGGCGAGCGCACCTTCCTCGAAGGTGCGGCGCGCGGTCTCCGCGGCTTCGCGCGCGGCGTCGCGGCCGTGCAGCAGCGCGGTCGCTTCTGTCGCGAGCACCTTCTTCGCCTCGTTGATCTCCGAGCCGCCAAGCGCCTCGAGCTTCTTGATCTCGGCCATCGGCAGCGTCGTGAACAGTTTCAGGAACTTGCCGACGTCGGCGTCCTCGGTGTTGCGCCAGTACTGCCAGAAGTCGTACGGGCTGAACTGGTCGGCGTTGAGCCACACCGCGCCTTGCGCGGTCTTGCCCATCTTCGCGCCCGAGGCGGTCGTCAGCAGCGGCGTCGTCAGCGCGAACAGCTGGTGCGTGCCCATGCGGCGGCCGAGATCGACGCCCATGATGATGTTGCCCCATTGGTCCGAGCCGCCCATCTGGAGGCGGCAGCCGGTGCGCTTGGCCAGCTCGACGAAGTCGTAGGCCTGGCAGACCATGTAGTTGAACTCGATGAAGCTCATCTCCTGCTCGCGCTCGAGGCGCAGCCGCACGGAATCCATGGTCAGCATGCGGTTGACCGAGAAGTGCCGGCCGACGTCGCGCAGCATCTCGATCCAGTTCAGCTTGGTCAGCCATTCCGCATTGTCGAGCATGACGGCGTCGCTCTTGCCCTCGCCGTAGCGCAGCACTTTGGCGAACACGCCGCGGATCGATTCCTTGTTGGCCTCGATGTCGGCAATGGTGCGGATCGCGCGCGTCTCGTCCTTGCCGGAGGGATCGCCCACCATGGTGGTGCCGCCGCCCATCAGCGTGATCGGCTTGTTGCCGGACTGCTGCAGCCAGTAGAGCATCATCATGGTCAGATAGTTGCCGATGTGCAGCGAGCGGGCGGTGCAATCGTAGCCGACATAGGCCGTGGCCTCGCCCTTGGCGGCGAGCGCGTCCAGCCCCTCGAAATCGGAGCACTGGTGGATGAATCCACGTTCCTGCAGGGTGTTGAGGAAATCCGATTTAAATGCAGTCATCTGTCGGCGTACCTGACAATTCTTGGTTTACCGTTTTGGGGGCAATTTATGGGTCTTCCGCGGGAACCCGATTGGCCGCCCGCCACTTGGCGCGTTGGCATTATAAGATGTGTCCCTCTGGCACAAGATCGGCATGCCAGGGCGGGTTTCTTGAGGACGCTGGTCCATGATGTTGACGGCACTCGGTTTGATGAGCGGCACCTCGCTGGACGGGGTGGATGTCGCGCTGATCGAAACCGACGGAAAGCAGGTGAAGGCATTCGGGCCATCCGGTTACCGGCCCTACGGCCCGGCCGAGCGCAACCTGCTGCGCCAGGCGCTGAGCGAGGCCGTGCATCTTCAGCAACGCGACGCCCGCCCGGGCATTCTGGGCGATGCCGAGCGTGCGGTAACGCAGGCCCATGCCGAGGTGGTTGCGGCCTTCCTCGCCCAGAACCGGATGAGGGCGGAGGACATCGACATTGTCGGCTTTCACGGCCAGACCGTGCTGCATCGGCCCGAAAGACGGCTGACCGTGCAGATTGGCGACGCGCCGGCGCTGGCAAGGGCCATCCACATTCCCGTGATGCACGACTTCCGCGCCGCCGACGTCGAGGCGGGCGGGCAGGGCGCGCCGCTCGTGCCGGTCTACCACCGCGCGCTCGCCCATTCGCTGGAGCGCGAAGGGCCGATCGTCGTGGTCAATGTCGGCGGCGTCTCCAACATCACCTATATCGACGGCAACGATACGCTGATCGCCTGCGACACCGGCCCCGGGAACGCGTTGCTGGACGATTTCATGTACCGCACCATGAACCAGGCGTTCGATGCGGAAGGAAAGTTCGCCGCGCTCGGCAAGGTGGATGAAGCCTGGATCGCGCGGGCGCTGGAGCTGCCGTTCTTCGCAAGCCCCCCGCCGAAATCGCTCGACCGCAACGATTTTGCGGTCCTGCGGCTCGGCGAGGTGGCGCCGGCCGACGGCGCGGCGACGCTGACCGCCTTTACCGCCGCCGCGATCGCCCGTGTCATTCCGCTGTTGCCGCGCCGGCCGCGGAGCTGGATCGTCTGCGGCGGCGGCGCCCGCAACCTCACCATGCTGCGGATGCTGCGGGAGCGGGTGGGCTCGGCGACGGTCGAGGCGGCCGAAACGCTCGGCTGGGCGTCGGACGCCATCGAAGCGCAGGCCTTCGGCTTTCTCGCCGTCCGCGGCATGAAAGGCCTGCCACTGTCCTATCCCGCAACCACGGGCGTGCCGATGCCGATGACGGGCGGGGTGATTGCCAGGCCCTGAAGATTACTGCCTGACGATCACGCCCGGTTGATGCAAATGCATTGACCTTGACGGGTAGATGCAGCTGCATTTATATTTGATGCAGTTGCATCTAACCGCCGGGATCGTTGCCATGACCGCTTCACTGAAACTGATCAGCCACAAGCTTTGTCCCTATGTGCAGCGCGCGGTGATCGCGCTGAAGGAGAAGGGCGTGCCGTTCGAGCGGATCGACATCGATCTCGCCAACAAGCCGGACTGGTTCTTGAAGCTATCGCCGCTCGGCAAGGTGCCGGTGCTGGTGGTGACGACCGAGAGGGGCGAGGTCGCGCTGTTCGAAAGCAACGTGATCTGCGAGTACATCGAGGAGACGCAAGCAGGCAGCAGGCTGCATCCGGCGGATCCGTTGCAGCGGGCCGAGCACCGTGCCTGGATGGAGTTCGGCTCGGCGATCCTCGGCGACCTCTGGGGCCTGGAAACGACGACCGACGCGGCGACGTTCGAAAGCAAGCGCCAGGCGCTGGTCGCAAAGTTCGCGCGTGTCGAGGCCGCGCTCGGCGCGGGGCCGTTCTTTGCCGGTGACGCCTTTAGTCTCGTCGATGCCGTGATCGCGCCGGTCTTCCGCTATTTCGATCTGTTCGACGAATTGACCGAGCACGGCATCTTCCGCGATGTGCCGAAGGTGCGCGCCTGGCGCGCCGAGCTCGCAAAGCGTCCGAGCGTGCGCAGCGCGGTTGGCGCGGACTATCCGCAACTCTTGCGCGCCTTCCTCGTTCGCCACGACGCGCATCTGCTCAAGCTCGCGGCCTGAGCGCATGTCGCAATCCCTGGCCTGGCTGTTGCTGGTGATCGCCGGCGCGCTCGATGTCGGCTGGGCGATCTCGATGAAGTACGCGGAAGGCTACACGCGGACAGGCTGGAGCGTTGTTTCGCTCGTGCTGCTCGCTGCTTTCGTATTCCTGCTCGGACGCGCCTTGAAGGTGCTCGAGGTCGGCGTCGCCTATTCGGTTTGGACCGGCATCGGTGCGGCCGGCACCTTCATCATGGGCGTCGTATTGTTCGGCGAGACCTTGAGCGCGATGAAGCTTGCCGGCATCGCGCTCGTCTTGATGGGGATCGTCGCGCTCAAGCTCGCTTGAGCCGCAGCCTTCACCGCACGTTGGCGAGGCGCATGTCGAGATAGGCCGTGATGGTTTCCATCAGCGGCTCGAGCTTGGAGTCGAAGAAGTGGTTGGCGCCGGGGATGATCTGCTGGTCGATCACGATGCCCTTCTGCGTCTTCAGCTTCTCGACCAGCGTGTTGACGTCCTTGGGCGGCACCACCGCGTCCTTCTCGCCGTGAACGATCAGGCCTGAGGACGGGCAAGGCGCGAGGAACGAGAAGTCGTAGAGGTTGGCCGGCGGCGCGATCGAGATGAAGCCCTCGACCTCGGGGCGGCGCATCAGGAGCTGCATGCCGATCCAGGCGCCGAAGGAGAAGCCGGCGACCCAGCAGGCGCGCGCCTCGGGATTGATGGTCTGCGCCCAGTCGAGCGCGGCGGCTGCATCCGACAATTCGCCGGTGCCATGGTCGAACGAGCCCTGGCTGCGGCCGACGCCGCGGAAATTGAAGCGCAGCACCGAGAATCCGCGATGCGCGAAGGCGTAGTAGCACTGGTACACGATCTGATGGTTCATCGTGCCGTGGAACTGCGGATGCGGATGCAGGATCATCGCGATCGGCGCGTTCTTCTGCTTGGCCGGGTGATAGCGGCCCTCGAGGCGGCCGGCAGGGCCGGTGAAAATGACTTCAGGCATCGATGATCTCTGATTTAAGTCCCTTGGAGGTGATCCCTGCGCAATCGTCCGATTGTGGCTGTCGCAGCGTTGCCGCCGACGAGAGCACGGATGAAAGGTGGAGAGGCGCGCCCTCGGATGATGCGCGAGTGGCGCGCGGGTGAACTGACGCGCGCTTCTAACACGAGGCCAGGGTCAAAAAGCAAGCTTCTTCGACATCTCTCAATCAGCTCAACAGCTTAGCCGGTCATTGTGCTGTCATCTCCGGCCCGCCTCCCAGGATCAGGGACCTGCCTGAATCAACCGGAGCCGGCAGGGGTTGCCCGCTGCGCCGGAGGGCAGCGCTCAACCGATTGGAATCACGATTGTTTATTGATCGCCGGTGGCGCTTCCCGCCGGGGCGGTTCGGCTTCCGAGCGCGGCGACGGTCGACCGGTAACGCCGGCTGCCGCCGAGGGTCTGGCCGTTGTCGAAGGCAAGCTCGAAATCTCCTGACGGCTTGAGGTCCACGCCGCGCACCCGGTCGAGATTGGCAAGCTTGGTCCGATGAACGCGAACGATGGAAAAGCGCGCCAGCTCGCTTTCCGCCGCCGCCAGCGTGCCCCGGATGAGATGCTGGGTGCCGTCGGCGAGGCTGTATTCGATGTAGTTGCCGGCGGACGCCACCCAGAGGATGTCGCGCGGCACCACGCGAATGCGGCTGGTGCCGTCACGCAGCCAGATCAGATCGGGAGACGGGGGCTGCGGGGCGGGCGGCGCTGACGAAGCGATCGCGGCCCTCTTCAGCTCACGCCGGCTTTCGAGCAGCCAGATCGTGGCGCCGATCAGGACAACGGCCACGGCGTCTTTCCGGAATTCGTACAGGACCGTCGCGAGCGAGAAACGGAAATCGTAGGCGCCGCCGGCGAGCCATAGCGCGAGCTTTCGCACCCAGACCATGCCGGTGATGTGGAGGGTGGAGAAGCCGAGCAGGGCGATCGCCCCGATTGCCGCCTGTGCAGCGAGGCCCGGTGTCCGGCGCATGCGGCGGACCGCCAAGATCAGGATCGGCAGCAACAGCAGGATGACGGCGATGCTCGACATCTCCCAGAACAGCCGACGGCCGATGTCGTAGCTGTCGCCACGCCAGGCCGCGTCCTGCGCGCCGGAAAACGCATTGACGATTCCGATCGCGAGCGCGACGGCCGCAATCGCTGCGAACATCATCCGGTCGCCGCCGCTGATCCCAAAAGACCCGCGACTCGTCCCAGCTGCCGGCGGCTCATCCCCTCGCGTCCGATTCTGATCCCAAACCGGCTCGACGCGCGCCGCAGGCGGAGCATTTTCGGTGTCAGCCATTTTCGATGTCAGCCCTGGCCCCAAAACCGCGTTCGTCGTCCCGTCAAGGAGCAGAAAACCATGACAACACCACAGCAATTCCAAAGCTCGGAAAGACGTATCGACCTGGACTGGGTGCGGATTTTAGCCTTCGGGCTCTTGATCTTCTACCACGTCGGCATGCTCTACGTGTCCTGGGGATTCCACATCAAGAGCGCGCACCGGCTAACCTGGCTGGAACCGGTGATGCTATTCCTCAACCCCTGGCGGCTGTCGCTGCTGTTCCTGGTGTCCGGGGTTGCCACCCGCTTCATGCTCGGCAAGTCCAGCCTGGCCTCGCTCGCGGCTGCGCGATCGGCGCGGCTCCTGATCCCGCTGATCTTCGGGATGCTCGTGATCGTGCCGCCGCAGGCCTATCTCCAGATCGTCGAAAGCCTCGGCTATCCCGCCGGCTTCCTCGATTTCTACACCAGGCACTACTTTGCCTTCGGCCCGCAGTTCTGTCCGAACCCGTGCATCGTGTTGCCGACCTGGAACCATCTCTGGTTCGTGGTTTATCTCTGGGTCTACACGATGGCCTTGATCGGCGTGCTCGCGCTGTGGCCGGCGGGAGCTGACTGGATTGGCCGTAAGCTTGCTGGCATGCTCGCCGGGCCATGGCTGCTGATCGGGCCCTGCCTGCTGTTTGCGGCCTGGCGCCTGGTGCTGTTCCCGGCTTTCCCGTCGACGCACGCGCTGTTCGGCGACTGGTATAACCACGCGGATCACGCGACGGCCTTCCTGATCGGTTTCCTGCTGGCCCGGCAGGAGGGAATCTGGCGCGAACTGGAGCGTCAGCGCTTCGTGGCCCTGCTGGCGGCCGTCGCCTGCTTCTCTGCCTTCATCCTGGTACGCGCGGGCCTGTTTGCGCCGTCGCCTGCGCTGAAGTGGGCCGCGGCCTCGGCCTATGGTTGCTATCAATGGCTCGCGATCGCCGCCGTTCTGGGGGTTGCGCGGCGCCATCTCACCGCCGACAGCCCGGCGCGGCGCTATCTCACCGACGCGATCTTCCCGTACTACATCGTGCACCAGACCGCGATCATCGTGATCGCTCATCAATTGCGCGACAGCGGTCTGCCGGCCGGGACCGAAGCGCTGATTGTCATCGCTGGGACCGCGCTCACATGTGTGGCGACCTATGAAATTGTCCGGCGCGTTGCCTGGCTGCGGCCGCTGTTCGGATTGCGGGCGATGCCGCGAACGGTGCGAAGGGTGGAACAGCAGCCGGCCTGACGAGTGCCCACGCTCCGATTGGCCGGACGACAAAAGGTGCTAAGAGGGCGAGATGCCGAACCGTGTCTATCTCGACTGGAATGCGACCACGCCGCTGCGCGCCGAGGCGCGGGCGGCGATGGTTGCGGCCTTCGACCTGGTCGGCAATCCCTCCTCGGTCCATGCCGAGGGGCGGGAGGCGCGGCGGCTGGTCGAAGAAGCTCGCGCGACGCTTGCGGCCGCGGTGGGGGCGCAGCCGCGCAACGTCGTCTTCACCTCAGCTGGAACCGAGGCCAATGCGCTGGCGCTCTCGCCGGGCTTGCGGGGTCCGCCCGGCGGACCTGTCGCGCGGCTGCTGGTCTCGGCGGTTGAGCACGCCTCGGTGCTGGCCGGCGGCCGGTTCCCGGCGGACAAGATCGGCCTGATCCAGGTCAGGCGCTCCGGCGTGGTCGACCTCGATCAGTTGAAGCGGCAGCTGAAGGACGGCCCGCCAGCCCTGGTCTCGATCATGGCCGCCAACAACGAGACGGGCGCCGTTCAGCCCGTCACGGAGGCTGCGAGCATCGTCCACGAGGCCGGCGGCCTCCTGCATGTCGACGCGATCCAGGCACTGGGCAAAATACCGTTCGATATCAACTCGGTAGGCGCAGACCTTGCCACCTTTTCTGCGCACAAGATCGGCGGTCCCAAGGGGGTCGGCGCCCTGGCGCTGACCGAGGGGATAAGCGGCCTCGAGCCGGTGCTGCGGGGCGGCGGGCAGGAGCTCAACCGTCGGGCCGGAACCGAGAATATTGCCGGGATCGCCGGCTTCGGGGCCGCGGTAAAGGCTGCGCTTCAGGCTCTGCCGGAGGATGTGAAGCGCATGGCAAGCCTCAGAGATCGTTTGGAAAATGGCCTTGGTGACGTACCCGGGACGACAGTCTTTGCGACAGAGGTGGCGCGGTTGCCAAATACCGTCCTTTTCACCGCGCCGGGCTTGAAGGCCGAAACCGCCGTGATCGGCTTCGATCTGGAGGGAATCGCGATGTCCTCCGGCTCCGCCTGCTCCTCCGGAAAGGTCCAGCCGTCTCACGTCCTGTCGGCGATGGGCTATGATCCCGCGGTGGCCCAGGGAGCGGTGCGTCTCAGTCTGGGCTGGTCCACGGAACCGGAGGACATCAATCGGGCGTTAGAGGCTTGGCGAAAGCTTGGTAATACCCTACTTAAGAGATGAGCGACGAAACACGGCTTGAACGGTTCTAAGCCCGTGCTTTGCGCGGAGAAATATCGTAATACTCGTCCGAGTTTGATCCACCGCGGTCCTTGAAACCGCGAGCGGAGGATGGAATGCCAGCCGTACAAGAGACGGTCGAGCGCGTGAAGCGCATCGACGTCGACCAGTATCGTTATGGGTTTGAGACCCTGATCGACACCGAGAAGGCCCCGAAGGGGCTATCGGAAGAGATCGTAAAATTCATCTCGCAGAAAAAGAACGAACCCGCCTGGATGCTGCAGTGGCGGCTGGAGGCCTATCGGCGCTGGCTGACCATGACCGAGCCGACCTGGGCCCGCGTCGACTATCCCAAGATCGACTTCCAGGACCTCTATTACTACGCGGCGCCGAAGCCGAAGAAGACGGTCTCGTCACTGGACGAGATCGATCCGGAGATCCTGAAGACCTACGAGAAGCTCGGCATCCCCTTGCGGGAAGTCGCCATGCTCGAAGGCGTCGAACCCAAGCCCGGTGAAGAGGATCCCGCCCGCCGCAAGATCGCGGTCGACGCGGTGTTCGACTCGGTCTCGGTTGCGACCACGTTCAAGGCCGAGCTGAAGAAGGCCGGCGTGATCTTCATGCCGATCTCCGAGGCGATCCGCGAGCATCCTGAGCTGGTGCAGAAATATCTGGGTTCGGTGGTTCCGACCTCGGACAATTTCTATGCGACGCTGAACTCGGCGGTGTTCTCCGACGGCTCGTTCGTCTACGTGCCGCCGGGCGTGCGCTGCCCGATGGAGCTGTCGACCTATTTCCGCATCAACGAGCGCAACACCGGCCAGTTCGAGCGCACGCTGATCATCGCCGACAAGGGCTCCTACGTCTCCTATCTCGAAGGCTGCACCGCGCCGCAGCGCGACGAGAACCAGCTGCATGCCGCCGTGGTCGAGCTCGTCGCGCTCGACGATGCCGAGATCAAATATTCGACGGTGCAGAACTGGTATCCCGGCAATTCGGAAGGCAAGGGCGGCATCTACAATTTCGTCACCAAGCGTGGCGACTGCCGCGGCGCCAATTCCAAGATTTCCTGGACCCAGGTCGAGACCGGATCTGCGATCACCTGGAAATATCCGAGCTGCATCTTGCGCGGCGATAACTCCCGCGGCGAGTTCTACTCGATCGCGATCTCGAACGGCTTCCAGCAGGTCGACTCGGGCACCAAGATGATCCATCTCGGCAAGAACACGTCGAGCCGCATCATCTCCAAGGGCATCGCCGCCGGCAAGTCGCAGAACACCTATCGCGGTCTCGTCACGGCGCATCGGAAAGCGACCGGGGCGCGCAACTTCACCGCCTGCGATTCGCTGCTGATCGGCGACAAATGCGGCGCGCACACCGTGCCGTACATCGAGGCCAAGAACTCCTCGGCAACGTTCGAGCACGAGGCGACGACCTCGAAGATCTCCGAGGACGTGCTGTTCTACTGCATCCAGCGCGGGCTCAGCCAGGAAGAAGCGGTCGGCCTCGTCGTCAACGGCTTCGTCAAGGACGTGCTGCAGCAGCTGCCGATGGAATTCGCGGTGGAAGCGCAGAAGCTGATCTCGATCTCGCTCGAAGGGTCGGTCGGCTAATTGCCGACCCTCGCGGCGCGCGCCTCGCGCACCAACATCAATTGAATTGAATAGACTGGATACCAAGATGGCTTTGCTTGAAGTGAAAGACCTCAAGGTTCGTGTCGAGGAGCGTGAGATCCTCCACGGCCTGACGCTGACCGTGAACGAGGGCGAGGTGCACGCGATCATGGGGCCGAACGGCTCCGGTAAGTCGACGCTTTCGCACGTCATCGCCGGCAAGCCCGGCTACGAGGTCACCGACGGCCAGATCCTGTTCAGGGGCGAGGACCTCTTGGAGATGGACCCGGACGAGCGCGCCGCCAAGGGCGTGTTCCTGGCGTTCCAATATCCGGTCGAGATTCCCGGCGTCACCACCATGAATTTCCTGCGCACTGCGCTCAATGCGCAGCGCAAGGCGCGCGGCGAGAGCGAGCTGATGGTGCCGGACTTCCTGAAGAAGGTCCGCGAAGTCTCGAAGTCGCTGAACATTCCGCAGGACATGCTCAAGCGCGGCGTGAACGTCGGCTTCTCCGGCGGCGAGAAGAAGCGCAACGAGGTGCTGCAGATGGCGCTGTTCGAGCCGAGCCTGTGCATCCTCGACGAGATGGATTCCGGTCTCGACATCGATGCGCTGCGGATCGCGGCCGACGGCGTCAATGCGCTGCGCTCGCCGGGGCGTGCGATGGTCGTCATCACCCACTATCAGCGGCTGCTCAACTACATCGTGCCTGATTTCGTGCACGTGATGTCGAGGGGCCGCGTCGTGAAGAGCGGCGGCAAGGATCTGGCGCTGGAGCTGGAAGCCTCCGGCTACGCCCAGTTCGAGGATGCCGCGTAAGGAATTTTTAAGATGAACGTTGCTGTGGCAAAGACCGGGGGCGGCCGCGCGGTGAGCGATCTCTTCGCCAGCGCCGAGGGCCGCTTGCCGGGTTCGCCTGATGTGGCAGCAGTGCGCCGCGAGGCGTTCGAGACCTATGAGCGTCTCGGCCTGCCGCACCGCCGGATCGAGGAATGGAAATACACCGACCTGCGCGCGCTGGTCGGCGAGATGCTGCCGCTGGCAGCCGCGCCCGATTCCGCCGCGCTGAAGCGCGCCGCGGACGCGGTCAAGGCGCATGCCATCGCGGGCGCCCGCAAGCTGGTGCTGGTCGACGGCGTGTTCGCAGTCGAGCTTTCCGACGTGAAGGCGATCGCGTCCGAAGTGAGCTTCGAGACGCTGCGCGAGACGCTGGACAACGATGCCGGTCTCCTCAAGACCGCGTCCAGCGATGCCGTGATCGCGCTGAACGCAGCAATGGCGACCGACGGCGTCGTGTTGTCGATTGCGGATGGCGCGCAGCTGTCCGCGCCGATCCAGATCATCCACATCGCGACCGCCGCGTCGACCTCGGCGTTCACCCGCTCACAGATCGCGGTCGGGAAGGGCGTTCGCGTCACCATCGTCGAGACTTTTGTTGCGGCGGAAGCCAAGGCCTACCAGGTCAACGACGCCGTCATCGTCTCGGTCGGCGACAACGCCGACGTCGCACATATCCGCCTGATGGACGACGCGCCCGACGCTGTGAACGTCACCTCGCAGTTCGTCACCATCGGCGCCAATGTGAAGTTCAATTTCTTCAACATGACCACGGGCGCCGCGGTGAGCCGTCTTCAGGGCTTCATCACGCTGGCCGGCGAGGGCAGTGAGCTCTCGGCCAACGGTGTCAACTTGTTGAAGAAAACCGAGCATGGTGACACCACGCTGGTGGTCGACCACGCCGTGCCGAACTGCGTCAGCCGCGAGATATTCCGGGCCGTGATCGACGACCGCGCCCATTCGGTGTTCCAGGGCCGCATCATCGTCCGCCCCGACGCGCAGAAGACGGACGGCAAGATGATGACCCGGGCGCTGCTGCTGTCGGACGAGGCCGAAGCGGACAACAAGCCCGAGCTGGAAATCTTTGCCGACGACGTCTCGTGTGGCCACGGCGCGACCGCCGGCGCGCTGGACGAGAGCCTGCTGTTCTATCTGAAGGCCCGCGGCCTGCCGGAGAAGCAGGCCCAGGCGCTGCTGATCCAGGCCTTCGTCGGCGAGGCAATCGAGCAGATCGCCGATGATACCTTGCGCGAGCACGTGATCGGCATCGCCGAGCGCTGGCTGGAGCGGCGGTCATGAGCACGCATCCGGCGGTCAAGAACGGAGCCTATGACGTTGCGCGCGTGCGCCAGGATTTTCCGGCGCTCGCGATGCATGTCTACGGCAAACCGCTCGTCTATCTCGACAACGCCGCCTCGGCGCAGAAGCCGAGCGCCGTGCTGGACCGCATGACGCAGGCCTATACGTCCGAATACGCCAATGTGCATCGCGGCCTGCACTACCTCGCCAATGCCGCGACCGAAGCCTATGAGGGCGGCCGCGCCAAGGTGGCGCAGTTCATCAACGCTGCGCGCACCGAGGAAGTGATCTTCACCCGCAATGCGACCGAGGCGATCAACCTGGTCGCGTCCTCCTGGGGTGCCCCCAATATCGGGGAAGGCGACGAGATCGTCATTTCCATCATGGAGCACCACTCCAACATCGTACCCTGGCACTTCCTGAGGGAGCGCCAGGGCGCGGTGATCAAGTGGGCGCCGGTCGACGACGAGGGCAATTTCCTCATCGACGAGTTCGAGAAGCTCTTGAGCCCGAAGACCAAGCTGGTCGCGATCACGCAGATGTCGAACGCGCTCGGCACCATCGTGCCGGTCAAGGACGTCGTCAGGATCGCCCACGCCCGCGGCATTCCGGTGCTGGTCGACGGCAGCCAGGGCGCGGTGCATCTGCCCGTCGACGTCCAGGACATCGGCTGCGACTTCTACGTCTTCACCGGCCACAAGGTCTATGGCCCGACCGGCATCGGCGTGCTCTGGGCCAAGTACGACCACCTCGTCGCGATGCGCCCCTTCAATGGCGGCGGCGAGATGATCCGCGAGGTCTCACGCGCGGTCGTCACCTATGGCGATCCCCCGCACAAGTTCGAGGCCGGCACGCCGGCGATCGTCGAGGCCGTCGGCCTTGGCGCCGCCATCGACTACGTCAATTCGATCGGCAAGGAGCGCATCGCCGCCCACGAGGCCGATCTCACCGCCTACGCCCAGGAGAAGCTGCGCGAGATCAACTCGCTGCGGCTGATCGGCACGGCGCGGGGCAAGGGCCCGGTGATCTCCTTCGAGCTCAAGGGCGCGCATGCCCACGACGTCGCCACCGTGATCGACCGCCAGGGCATCGCGGTGCGCGCCGGCACCCATTGCGTCATGCCGCTTTTAGAGCGGTTCAACGTCACGGCCACCTGCCGGGCCTCGTTCGGCATGTATAATACGCGGGAAGAAGTCGATCATCTGGCACAGGCGCTGCTGAAGGCGCGGGATTTGTTCGCATGAGTGACACGGCCGAAATCAAAGCCAATCCGATGGAGACTCATTCGGCGCTGCCGCCGGAGGAGACCGAGCGTCTCACCACCGAGATCATCGCCGGGCTCAAGACCGTGTTCGATCCGGAAATTCCGGCCGACATTTACGAGCTCGGCCTGATCTACAAGGTCGAGATCAAGGACGACCGCTCGGTCGACGTCCAGATGACGCTGACGACGCCGAACTGCCCGGCCGCCGGCGAGCTGCCGACCATGGTCGAGAACGCGGTCGCCAGCGTCCCCGGCGTCGGCGTGGTCGATGTCAAGGTCGTCTGGGAGCCGCCGTGGTCGCCCGAGCGCATGAGCGACGAGGCGCGCCTCGTGCTGAACATGTGGTGACGGCCTCGGCCCGCATTGAATTCGCTCCGCAACGGGACCACATAGACAACATGACCCAGGCGACACCAGCATCCTCCACTCCGAAGCCGCGGCGGCCACGCCCGCAGGTGATGCGGCTGACGGACGCTGCTGCCCAGCGCATCACCGAGCTGACCCAGCGCGCCGATTCCGAGATCGTGGGCCTGCGCGTCGGCGTCAAGAACGGCGGCTGCGCCGGCCAGTCCTACACGGTCGAATACGCCCACGAGATCCGCCCGACCGACGAGGTCGTCGAGGACAAGGGGGTCAAGATCCTGGTCGATCCCAAGGCCGTGCTGTTCCTGCTCGGCACCGAGATGGACTACAAGGCCGACAAGATGCAGGCCCAGTTCGTCTTCAACAATCCCAACCAGATCTCCGCCTGCGGCTGCGGCGAATCGGTCGAGCTGCGGCCGGCCAAGATCGACGGGTAATCTCTCCACCGTCATTGCGAGGAGCCCGCGACAAAATTGCGAAGCAATTTTGCGCTGGCGACGAAGCAATCCAGACTGCCTCCGCGGCGGAAGTCTGGATTGCTTCGCTTCGCTCGCAATGACGGAAATGCTATGAAGGCTCACTTGCTTGCGCAGGGTAGCCTCCGATGGACCGCGAATTCCTGATCGACCTGTTCGCCGATTTCGGCCCGGTCACCATCCGAAAAATGTTCTCGGGCTTCGGCATCTCCGCCGACGGCGTCAATTTCGCGCTGTCACTGCGCGCCGGCCTGTTCTTCCGCGCCGACGAGACGACCATTCCCGATTTCGAAGCCGAAGGCTCGAAGCCGTTCCAGTATTCGACCCGCGCCAAGACCGTGGTGGTGAATTCCTACTGGGAGCTGCCGGCGCGCCTGTTCGATGATTCCGCAGAGCTGGCGCAATGGGCGAGGGCGGCGCTCGCCGCGGCGCAGCGCGCCAAGGTGAAGAAACGACCGAAGGCGAAGAAGCCGGCGGCGAAGAAGGTTGCGCCGAAGAAGGGTGTGCCGAAGAAGGTTGCCAAGAAGACGGTGCGTAGGGTGGGTTAGCGCAGCGTAACCCACCACTTCATCCATCTTGATAGACAAGAGGTGGGTTACGCTGCGCTAACCCACCCTACAAATGCGAGGATGAACGTCACGCCACCCGGCTGTGGCTCTCGATCGCGAATTCCGGATCGGCTTCGCAGATCACGCGGTTGCGGCCGTTGCGCTTGGCGGCGTAGAGGCAGGCGTCCGCACGCTCGATCAGCGCGTCGGTGTCGTCACCCTCCCTCAGCATGGAAACGCCGACGGAGATGGTGACGCGGCCGAGGATCTCGCCGGTCGATTTCTTCTTCAATTCCTTTGCCATCACGGCGCGGCGGATGTGATCGGCCACCGTGAGCGCCTGGCGCATCGCGGTGTTGGGCAGCACCACCGCAAATTCCTCGCCGCCGTAGCGCGCGGTGATGTCCTGGCCCTTGATGGTCTGCTTGAGCGAAAGGCCGACGAGCCGCAGCACCTGGTCGCCGGTGAGATGGCCGTAGGAATCGTTGAACGACTTGAAGTGATCGATGTCGAACAGCAGCAGCGACAGCGGCTCGCCCGAGGCGAGCGCGCTCTGCACAGCCATGCCGATCATGCGGTCGAAATATTTGCGATTTCCCAGGCCCGTGAGCGGATCGGTCAGGCTCTCGGCGCGGATCGCCTCCAGGCTCTGCTGGAGATTGCTGATCTCGTTCTTCGACAGCGTGAGACGGTCTTCCAGCGCCTTGTTGGCCTCGCGCATCTCGCTGGTCGAGCGCAGCAGGGTCTCGACGATCGCCTTGATCTGGTCGCGGCTCTCGGCCGACGACAGTTTCTCGGTCGCACCCGAGAGGCTGGTATCGTAGGCCCCGGTCATGCCGAGCGCCTCGCCGAGCACCTTCACCACGTCGTCGATCTCGCCGACGACGCGCGCGCCGACCTTGTCGATGCGGTCGGTGGTCTTGATGTGGGAGAGATAGGTCTCGTAGATCTGCTCGAGATCGGCTTCGGTCAGCTTGCCGCTGCGCGCCAGCGTCTCATTGATGATCTTGTTGAGCGGTGCGTTGTAGCCGGTCGCGTAGACGTACCAGATCTCGTAATTGCGGGGAATTGCGGTCTGTCGCAGCGATCGGATCTGGCCGAGCGCCACCTCGGCGAACGCCATCGTGCGTTCGTGTTCGTCGAGCACCTTGATCACGGAACATCCCCACAGCGGCCGACGCGCCATCGACCGCAGCAATGCTTAAATTATGTTCGTAGGCTAACGGACGATTGTGAACACCCCGTAAATATACGTTCACGGGCGCATCCAAATAATTGCAAAGCGAGGATTTTCAACCGAAATCAGGTGGTGCCGGCGCGCGTCAGGCGCCGGCGGGGGAGCGGACCGGCCGTAGCAGAAAAGCCGGCAGATGCGAGTGATCGCCCGGCTCGGTATCGACCTCGCGCTGGCGGCGCGGCTCGGGACGGCCGATCGAGGGCACATGCGACGAATTCGCTTGCGGGCGCGCACCATTGCGCGGCTCGGATGGTTGCCTGGCTTCGCGCGAAGGCCGTGCCTCGCGTGCGGGCCTCGCCTCGGGAGCCGGCCGGGCCTCGCCACGTGCCTCGCGCGGCTCGTGGCCTCGTTCGCGGTCATGACCGCGCCGCTCGCCGCGCTGTGGCTTGCCGCGTCCGCCGCGTGAACGCTCGCGGCCGCGCTGTTCGCGCGGACGCTCGCCTTGTTCGCCCGCTTCGGCGAGGACGTCATAGTCGCCTTCGGCGCGCGGAATGCTCTGGCCGATCAGCTTCTCGATCGCCGCCATCGATTTCTGGTCGAGCGGTGTCACGATCGAGATCGCGGTGCCGGTTCGGCCGGCGCGGCCGGTGCGGCCGATGCGGTGGACGTAGTCGTCGGCGTGGTGGGGAACGTCGAAATTGAAGACATGGCTGACCTCGGGAATATCGAGGCCGCGGGCGGCGACGTCGGAGGCGACGAGGAGGGGCAGCTCACCCTTGCGGAACTGGTCGAGTGCCGCCATGCGGGCCGGCTGGTCCATGTCGCCGTGCAGGGCGCCGACGCTGAAGCCGTGCTTCTGCAGCGATTTGTGAACGATCGCGACCTCGCGCTTGCGATTGCAGAAGATGATCGCGTTCTTGAGGTCTTTCGCCTCGCGCAGCAGGCGGCGGAGCAATTCGCGCTTCTCGTGCGCCTCGCGGCCGACGGGCACTTGGGCCTGCGTCACGGTGACGGCGGTCGTGGCGGGCCTGGAGACCTCGACCTTCTGCGGATTGTGCAGGAAGGCCTCGGTGATGCGCCGGATTTCCGGCGGCATGGTCGCGGTGAAGAACAGGGTCTGCCGGGTGAAGGGGACGAGCTTGCAGATGCGCTCAATGTCGGGGATGAAGCCCATGTCCAGCATGCGGTCGGCTTCGTCGATGACGAGCAGCTCGACGCCGGTGAGCAGGAGGCCGCCGCGCTCGGTATGGTCGAGCAGGCGGCCCGGGGTGGCGATCAGCACGTCGACGCCGCGCATCAGCTTGGCATCCTGGTCGCCGAACGAGACGCCGCCGATCAGGAGGGCGACGTTGAGTTTCTGGCCGGCGCCGTAGCGGTCGAAGTTTTCCTTCACTTGGGCCGCCAGCTCGCGGGTCGGCTCGAGGATCAGCGTGCGCGGCATGCGCGCCCGGGCGCGGCCCTTTTCGAGGATGGTGAGCATCGGCAGCACGAAGGCCGCGGTCTTGCCGGTGCCGGTCTGGGCGATGCCGAGCACGTCCTTGCGTGCGAGGACGTGGGGGATCGCCTGTTCCTGAATGGGGGTGGGGGTGGTGTAACCGGTGGCCGCCACTGCGGCGAGGACTTTTTCGGACAGTCCGAGATCTGAAAAGGACATTGAGCCTCTGGTCGAAACCGCCGTTCGGAATCGAGGGTAATAAGGCTGTCGCGTTCCACCCCGAAACGGCGCGCTCTCAAAGAAGCTGGGGGTGCTGACTCACGCGAACAAAGCGCAAGGCTCAGGAATCGCTCTTCGATCTGAGCCGCGTCGACCCGGAACATAGGCGGGAATTGGCCAAAGTCAATGGAGCGGGCGCGGGAAGAGCCTAAAAAACCTGAGGTTTTTGCCCAAATCACGGGCGCGGCTCGGGTTTTCCCCCGAGGACCTCAGCCCGCCCGCCCGCGCCCAGGACGGCAGCTAACGCCCGTCCAGTCCCTTGGCCCGGAAGTCGCCGGGAGCCATGCCATAGGCGGCGTTGAACACCCGGTAATAGGTTGCGAGGCTCTCGAAGCCGCATGAGGCCGCGATATCAGCGATCAGCCGCTCCGGCGCCTCGCGCAGGAGGCGGCGGCTCTGATTCAGGCGCTCGTCGGTCACCGTCTGGGAAAAGCTCTTCTCCGCCATCTCGAACAGCATGTGCAGATGACGCACGGAGACGCCGAGGAGGTCGGCCACCATGGCCGGCGCCAGATTGGGGTCCTCAAGGTGGCGCACGATCAGCCGCCGGGCTTGCGAGAGGCGGGCGGTCCGCAGTGCCTGCTGTCCCCGACGGCTGCCGGGCCGCACGACGCCGCGCTCGATCAGCGCCAGATGGGCCAAAGCCTGGACCAAGGAGGTCTGGACCGCAGCTGCCGCATTGTCCGCGGCGATCTCGCCGAGATCGGCAAAGCAGGCCGCGAGCAGGGATGCCAGGGCCGGATCGTTGAAGGTCCTGGGCGCAAGCTCGCGCATGCGCTTGTCCTGCACCGGGATGCTGCTCACGGGGATCTTGAGGATCCGCAGGTGGAACCCCCCGGTGCCCAGCGGCGCGGTGCGGTAGGGCAGGTCGGTATGGCTGGTGGCGAAGCTGCCATTGGCGATCGCAAAGTCGCTCGTGCGCATGCCGCCGAACCAGCCACCGCTGCCGAGCTGCTGGTAGACGCAGATCGCCTCACCCGGAGCGTAGGCGATGTCCGCCGCGCTGCGCTCGACCGCGTAGGGCGAGGCCTTCAGCTCGACGAGGCCGGCGCCGCCCAGCTGACGCAGCGAGAATTCGCCGAAAAAGTCTGCGCGTCGCTCGCGCGCGAGCTCGGCGGTGACGCCGAACAACCCCCTGGCGCGCACCTCGCGCCAATAATCGAACCGATCCTTCGGGTCGACCTCGTCCGTACACCAGTGCAACACGGCAGCCCCTCGCTTGCGGGGAAATTGTCCAAAAGGAAGCAGATTCCAGCGGAATCGGCCATAGTCGGATCGTACAATCGGAGCCCCGGGGTCCTTGAACCGTGGTCTGGTCTGGGCCGACTATCACACAGCGGCAGGGGGTTCCATGAACTGCCGTTCGAAGATCGGCGGCAGGGCCGGTTCTGCAACGGGAAATTTTGCGATGACGCGTCGGCTTTTCAGAATTCTGGCGGCCCTTGGCCTCGCAGCAAGCCTGGGCGGCTTCGCCGCGCCCGCCTGTGCCGAGAAGCGTGTCGCGCTCGTCGTCGGCAACAACGACTACAAGAACGTGCCGAAGCTGCTCAAGGCCGTCAACGACGCCCGCACCATGGGCGACACGCTGAAGCAGCTCGGCTTCTCGGTGATGGTCGCCGAGAACCAGAGCCGGCAGCAATTCTCCGAGACGCTGCTCGCCTTCGACAAGGCGATCGAGCCTGGCGACACCGCGTTCTTCTTCTATGCCGGCCACGGCTTCGAGATCGCCGGCCAGAACTATCTGCTGCCGACCGACGTGCCGGCGGCGACCGAAGGGCAGGAAGAGCTGGTGCGTGACGCCTCGATCCTGGCCGACCGCATCGTCGAGCGGCTTCAGAACAAGAAGGCACGGACCTCGATCCTGGTGTTCGATGCCTGCCGCAACAATCCGTTCGAGCGCAAGGGCACCCGCGCGGTCGCCGGCGGCGGCGGGCTCGCGCCGATGACGCAGCTGCCCGAGGGCGTGTTCTCGGTGTTCTCCGCGGGTCCCCGCCAGACCGCGCTCGATCGGCTCTCCAATGACGACGCCAATCCGAATTCGGTGTTCACGCGCACTTTCGCCAAGGAGTTGCTCAAGCCCGGCGAGAACCTGGTGCAGGTGGCGCAGCGGACCCGCCGTGCCGTCAGCGAGATGGCCGATACCGTGAAGCACAGGCAGGTGCCTGTTTATTTCGACCAGATGGTCGACGATGTCTTCCTCAGCGGCCTCGCCAAGGACGCCGTCGCGCGTTCGGACGATCCGCCGCCGCAGAAGCTTGCGGCGCTGCCGCCGGTGTCGGTGCCGCAGATGCCCAAGGAGGAGAGCCTCAACGCGCCGATCGCGAGCTTCTCGCGGCACAATGGCGGCTGGAGCGTGACGTTCTCCTTCGCCGATCCGACGCTCGGCATTTCCTGGCGCATGGCCGGCGCGGGCGATTTCCGCGAGACCGGCTTCATCGACACGCTCGATCCGCGCACGCGCAAGCGGATGCCGAACCCGTCGATCGAGCTGCCGCCGGATGCGCAGGCCGGCACCATCGAGGTTCGCTACGTCGACCAGTCCGGCGACATGCAGGGCCCATTCCCGATCAGGTTCGATCCCGAGGCCGCGCTGATCCGCGACCAGCGCAAGATCCTCGACATGACCTCGACGAGCTGGTTGTCGTTCCGCGAGTTCAACGGGCTGCTCGTCTATTACACCCACCTCGTCTCCTATCGCTGCGCCATCCGCGAGGTGCGCATCGGCATCGACACCGCCGTGCCCAACCAGGTGCTGAAGATGCCGCCCTGCGACATGCGCGACCCCAGCGCGGTCAGCGCCGGCATGCCGCTCTACATGAAGCTCGCGCCAAGCACGAAATCCGTCTCGGTCGAGCTGACCTATCGCGACGGCAGCGTCTCGGAGATCAAGAGCTTCAGGAGCGCGAACCGGAGCAACAATTGAGCGGCTGTTCGGCCGGCGGATTGTGACAGGATCACCTTACGGCGTGAACGAAGTTAAATCGGACAGGTCAAGGTGAAAGTGCTAGAGCCGGGGATGACAAAATTCATCATCGCAGCGTTCCTTACGACGCTTCCGGTTCTGGCCCAAACGACTGCGGCCCCCGGCGCGCCGCCACTCACCGACCGCGAACGCGTCCAAGCGGATCGTGCGAAAGCCGCTGAAGAAGAGAGGGTCGCTCCGATCACCCGACCCTGGGATCGCGACGCTGACGGCAAGCGCCCGTGGGAACGGAAGTCGCAAAAGCCCTGAGGCAAGCGAACGTCGAGTCTCCCGGAAGGAACTACTCCTGCTGACTCGGATTGTCTGCCAAACCAGGGAGACGATCCATGATCCGCAAATCCATTCTCGTGATGATCGCTTGTGCTGCAGTCTCGACGACCGCCCTTGCTCAAGGCGGAGGTGGCGGCGGCGGTGGTGCGGGCGGTGCCAGTGGTGCCAGCGCGGGATCTGCGGCAAGCTCAGGTGCCGGAACGGGCACGTCGTCCAGCAGCGCCAATTCGGGACCGTCGGCTCCGTCCGGAATGGGGACCCAGGGAACCACCACCGGAGCGAACGTCAAGACCAACAACAGCCCGAACAATCCGAATGTTCAGCCACCGACCGCGAACGGTAAGTCGCCTGCTGCCGCCCAGGCCGAGCGAAACTCCGGCGTCGGTCATGCGCCCAATGGCATGCCGATCGGCAGTCCGGGGTCCGGGACCAGCAACGAAGACCAGAAATAGTCATCCCCGCATCAAGCAAAGGCCCGCGCTCCTGCGGGCCTTTGTATGCTGCGAACGACCCGCGCGGGCTGTCGCTGCAAATTGAGGCCGTCTCGCCGTGAATCGCGCTAGTATCGTCAGGTATTTCTTGATCGATAGTAGATCGCGGCGGCAATGACATCCGATCAACAAGCGAAGCGGACCATGAAAGTCCGCTGCTGCATCGTCGGCGGCGGACCTGCCGGCATGATGCTCGGCTATCTCCTGGGCCGTGCCGGCATCGACGTCGTGGTGCTGGAGAAGCATGCGGATTTCTTCCGCGACTTCCGCGGCGACACCGTGCATCCCTCGACGCTTCAGGTGATGGACGAACTCGGCCTGATCGACGACTTCCTGAAGCTGCCGCACCAGCGCCTGCAGAAGATGGACGGCCTGTTCGGCGGCACGCCGGTGCGCATTGCCGATCTCAGCCGGCTCAATACCAAATACCCCTTCATCGCCTTCATGCCGCAATGGGACTTCTTGAATTTTCTGCGCGAGGCCGGCCGGCGCTTTGCTTCCCTCGAGGTGATGATGAGCACGGAGGCGATCGATCTGATCCGCCGTGGCGAGACGATCGCCGGCGTGCGGGCGAAGACGCCCGACGGCATCATCGACATCGAAGCCGATCTCACCATCGCCTGCGACGGCCGGCATTCGACGGTGCGTGAGCGCGCTGGGCTTGAGATCGAGGAGATCGGCGCGCCGATGGATGTGCTCTGGTTCCGGGCCGGCCGCAGGCCCGACGAGACCGAGAACGTGTTCGCGCGGGTCGAGCCCGGCAAGATGATGATCACCTTCGACCGCGGCGATTACTGGCAATGCGCCTATGTCATCGCCAAGGGGCAGTACGAGGCGGTGAAGGCGAGGGGGCTGCCGGCGCTGCTCGACGACGTCGTGCGGATGGCGCCGATCCTCCGCTCCGGCATCGCCGAGGTGAAGAGATTCGACGACGTCAAGCTGCTCACCGTCGCGATCAACCGTCTGGCGCGTTGGACGCAGCCTGGCCTTTTGTGCATTGGCGACGCCGCGCATGCGATGTCGCCAGTCGGCGGCGTCGGCGTCAATCTGGCCGTGCAGGATGCGGTTGCGACCGCGAACATCCTGGCGGACAAGCTGCAGCATGGCTGCCCGTCCGAGCACGAGCTCGATGCCATCAGGCGCCGTCGCGAGTTCCCGGTGAAGATGACGCAGCGCATGCAGGTGGTCGTGCAGAACAACATCATCAGCGGCGCGTTGCAGGGCGGCGGCGGCCCGCTGAAGGTGCCGCTGGTCGTGCGCCTCATCACCGCGCTGCCATGGCTGCAGGGCATTCCGGCGCGCCTGATCGCGCTCGGCGTGCGGCCGGAGCACGTGCAATCGCGGGCCGCACCGGTATTTTAGCGTAGGACTTCGGTAGGGATAACGTTGCGTGAAATCGCGCGCGGCGCGTTGCGCGCCTGCAACAGCGCTACCGGATTGACGCCACGGTGCACGTTCAACCGCCACGTTAACCGTGTTGATTTCAATTTTAGTAAGGGCCGTCTGTGACCGTGCGCCCATCAAGGACACGGGGTGTACCATGCGTAATAAATTGATTGCCGCCTTCGCCTGCACGACCGCTCTGGTTTCGACGGGTGCTGCTTCCGCCGCCGATCTCGGTGCGCGCTACACGAAGGCGCCCGCTTACGTCGAGCCGCTGTTCAACTGGACCGGCTTCTATGTCGGCGGCCACATCGGTGGCGCATGGACCAACGAACAGTTCATCAACAGCGGCAACACGACGGCGTTCGGCGATCTCGCTCCGGGCCAGGGCTATCGGCAGCGTGGTTCTGGCCTCATGGGCGGCGCCCAGATCGGCTACAACTGGCAGGCCAACAACTATGTGTTCGGCGTGGAAGGCACGATCTCCGGCCTCGACAACAAGGGCTCGTTCACGAACACCGCGTTTGGTGCCGGGGATGACGTGTTCTCCTGGCGCGCCAACGTGCTCGCGACCGTCGTGGGCCGTGCGGGCTTCGCCGTGCAGAACAACCTCTTCTACATCAAGGGCGGCTATGCCGGTGTGAACAACCGCCTCTCGGTCGCCGACACGGTCGCTCCGGCGACGGGCTCCGGCGGTCAGACCCACTGGGCCAACGGCTGGACCGTCGGCGCTGGATGGGAATACGGCGTCACCCGCAACTGGATCGTCGGCCTCGAATACAATTACGCGGCCTTCGGCAGCCAGACCTATCAGCTCGGCGGCACCGGCGGCAGCTACACCTTCGATGCCAAGCCGCGGGACATTCAGTGGGCCGTCGTGCGCGCGAGCTACAAGTTCGATGCCCCCACCATCGCCCGCTACTGAGCACGTCGACGCAACGCGACCAACGATCAAGAAAAGCACTGCCTCAATTAAAAGCCCCGGCCTTGTCCGGGGCTTCTTTTTTTGCGCTCTCGGCGGGCGGGCGGGCGGGCCTCAGGCCATCACCGAAAATCCGCCGTCGACCGGGATCGCCGTGCCCGTGACGAAATTCGACGCGGGCGATGCCAGGAACACGGCGATGCCGGCGAAGTCGTCGATGTCGCCCCAGCGGCCCGCGGGCGTGCGCGCCAGCACGCGCTCGTGCAGCCCCGAGACCTGCTGCCGTGCGCCGCGGGTGAGATCGGTGTCGATCCAGCCCGGCAGGATGGCGTTGACCTGGATGTTGTCGGGCGCCCAGGCATTGGCGCAGGCGCGGGTGTACTGCACGATGCCGCCCTTGCTGGCCGCATAGGCGGTCGCGAAGCTCGCGCCGAAGATAGACATCATCGAGCCGATGTTGATCACCTTGCCGTTGCCGGACGCCTTCAGCGCGGGATAGGCCAGCTTCGAGCACACGAAGGCGCTGGTGAGGTTGGTGTCGATCACCTTGTTCCACTCGTCGAGCTCGAGCTCGTGCGGCGGTTTGCGGATGCTCATGCCCGCATTGTTGACGAGGACGTCGATGCGGCCGAGCTCCTTGACGACGCGCTCGATCATGGAGGCGACCGCCGCCTTGTCGGTGACGTCGGTGGCGACGGCGATCGCCTTCACGCCGCGCTGCCTGAGATCGGCCACGGCGGCCGCGGACTTGGTCTCGTTGCGTCCGACCACGGCGATATCGGCGCCGGCATCGGCAAGGCCCCGCGCCATGCCGAGCCCGATGCCGCCATTGCCTCCCGTGACGATCGCGACCTTGCCGCGGAGATCGAACCGGCTGGATGTCATGCTTGTATTCCCTGGTTTCTTTATTGGTTGCTCTGCCAGATCAGCACCAGACCGAACCCGGCCATGGCTGCGCCATAGCCGGCCCATTGCAGCTGGTCGACCATGAAGCTCGATCGGGGCCACGGAACCGTGCCGGTGCCCTGTCCGATCCAGAGCAGCCCGAGAGCGGTGGCAAACAGGCCTGCCACCAGCAGAAATCTGCGCATGCCTTCCTCCCATCGGTCCGCTTCTGTCGCGGTCCACGGCATTCAATGAATGCCGCAGCCACGAAAACTTGGCGCCAGACTAGCCGTAGCTCTGGTGCGGATACAATGGGCGGTGGCCGCAAGGCCGCGCGGAGGACGCATGTCGATGCGCAAGATCGTCCAGGGGGCGCCCGGCTCGCCGGCGCATATGAAGCGCTCAACAGTGTCGGACGATAGAACCTCAAACGAAAAAGCCCCGGCGATGCCGGGGCTTTGACGCTTGATCGTGAGATCAGATCAGTACTTCGCGACGACCGGACCGGTCCAGTTGAAGCGGTAGACCAGCGAGGTCGAGATCGTCTGGTTCCAGCTGTTGGCGCGGATGCTGTTGCCGACCGGAAGGTTGCTGACGTCGAACAGTTCGTCCTGAGTCTTGGCATTGTAGAAGGCCGAACGATACTCGGTCTTCATGAACCAGCCGGGCGACGTGATGCCGAAGATGTTCAGGCTGTTCTCGACGCCGCCACCCACGAACCAGCCATGCCGATCGTAGCTGCTGAGATGGACGCCCACGGGAGTGCCGCCCAGCGTCGTGAAGTTGGTCTGGCCGAAATGAGCGCCGGAGTAACCGCCGTTGACGTAGGACAAAACGTTCGGGGCGACCAGCCAACCGAGGCGAACACCCGCAGCCCAGGAGGTTTCCAGCTTCTGGTTGCCAGTGATGCCGAGGGTCGGATCCTGGATGGTGGCGCGGATGCTGCCGAACTGACCGTCGGCGAACACACCAGCGACCCAAGTGCCGCTGAACTGCCAGTCGTAGCCGGCGCCAACCGTGCCGAACCAGCCCGAGCCGCCCTGGCGCTGAGTGATCGTCAGCGGGGTACCCGTGCCGGTATCGACAACGCTCTGGTCAGCATTCGAGAGACCGCCGCCGCCGCCGCCGAAGACGTAGAAGCCGGTCCAGTTGGCGACGGGCGCCGGCATCGGGGCCTTCGCGTAGGGACGGGCAGCCAAGTCGGCAGCCGAGGCCGAACCGGTCATCGCCGCGACCGCGGTCAGAGCGAGCAAAATCTTCTTCATGTTAAAATCCCCAAACCTTGTCGGCGCGAGCGCACTGAAGTCCGTGTCATCTGATGCCCGAACTATAGACGGTTCTCGCCGAAATGCTGTTGCAGGGCAGGCACAGTCGCCGGAAAACGCCGGTGCGGAGGTATTTGCGGCGTTGTCGCGGGAATCTGTAATATCGATTGCATTTCAATAACTTGAGCGAATTCCGGCGTTTCGATTTTGCTAACGTCTCGTTAGCAAATTCGGCTTTGTCCGAAATGGAGGCAAACATGCCTCGGTCGCGGCATCCGTTGAGTCGCTGGCCGAGTCGCCTTGAGACGATCCGGGAATCAACGAAATACCGGCAGTCCACCCGGAAAGCCGGCCGGATCGGGCACCCGCTCCTCAAACGACACAGCCCCGGCTTAGGACCGGGGCTGTGATTGGCGTATGGCCGGTTGGGTTGCCGCCTCAGACGTCCAGCAGCTCGTCGCTGGCAAACTCGGCCTTGTCCGAGATGAAGGCAAAGCGCGCCTCGGCCTTGGTGCCCATCAGCCGCTCGACCGAATCCGCCGTGGTGTCGCGGTCGTCGGCCAGCAGCACCACCTTGAGCAGCGTCCGCTTGGCCGGGTCCATGGTGGTCTCCTTGAGCTGCGCCGGCATCATCTCGCCGAGACCTTTGAAGCGGTTCACCTCGACCTTGGCGTTGGCGTTGAACGCGCTCTTGAGCAGCGCCTCCTTGTGGGCGTCGTCGCGAGCGTAGACCGACTTGGAGCCGTGGGTCAGCTTGTAGAGCGGCGGCACTGCGAGGAAGAGGTGGCCTTCGTCGATCAGGCGCGGCATCTGGCGGTAGAAGAAGGTGATCAGGAGCGAGGCGATGTGGGCGCCGTCGACGTCGGCGTCGGTCATGATGATGATGCGCTGATAGCGCAGATCCTCTTCGCGATATTGCGCGAGCGTACCGCAGCCGATCGCCTGCACGAGATCCGAGAGCTGCGCGTTCGCCGTCAGCTTGTCCTTGCCGGCGGAAGCGACGTTGAGGATCTTGCCGCGCAGCGGCAGCACTGCTTGCGTCTTGCGGTCGCGCGCCTGCTTGGCGCTGCCGCCTGCCGAGTCGCCCTCGACGATGAAGAGCTCGGAGCCGTCGGTGCCGGCATCGGTGCAGTCGGCGAGCTTCCCGGGCAGGCGCAGCTTCTTGCCGGCGGTTTTCCGCGCGGTCTCTTTCTCCTGCCGCCGCCGCAGGCGCTCCTCGGCGCGGTCGATGACGAAATCGAGCAGCCGGTTGGCCATGTTTGGATTGCCCGACAGCCAATGGTCGAACGGATCCTTCATCGCCTGCTCGACGATGCGCTGTGCTTCGGCGGTGGCGAGGCGATCCTTGGTCTGGCCCTGGAATTCCGGCTCGCGCACGAACACCGAGAGCATCACGGCGGCGCCCACCATCACGTCTTCCGAGGTGACGGAGGCCGCGCGCTTGCCCTGGCCGACGCGCTCGGCGTGATCCTTCAGGCCGCGCAGCAGCGCGCTGCGCAGGCCGGATTCGTGCGTGCCGCCGTCGGGCGTCGGCACGGTGTTGGTGTAGGACGAGAGGAAGCCGTCGGCATCAGCGGTCCAGGCCACCGCCCATTCGCAGGCGCCGTGCGCGCCGTTGCGCCCCGACTTGCCGGAGAAGATGTCGGGATGCACCAGCGTGTCGGCGTGGATCGCGGCCGCGAGATAATCCTTGAGGCCGCCGGGGAAGTGGAAGGTCGCCTCCGCCGGCACGTCCTCGACGCCCTTGAGCAGCTCCGGCGCGCAGTTCCAGCGAATCTCGACGCCGCCGAACAGATAGGCCTTCGAGCGCGTCATCTTGAACAGCCGCTGCGGCTTGAACGCGGCCTTGGCACCGAAGATGTCGGTGTCGGGCTTGAAGCGCACGCGCGTGCCGCGGCGGTTGTTGATCTTGCCGAGATCCTCGAGCTTGCCCTTGGGGTGACCGCGCTCGAACGTCATGCGGTAGAGCTTCTGGCTGCGCGCGACCTCGACCTCGAGACGGGAGGAGAGGGCGTTCACCACCGAGATGCCGACGCCGTGCAGGCCGCCCGAGGTCTCGTAGACCTTGCTGTCGAACTTGCCGCCCGAATGCAGCGTGCACATGATGACTTCGAGCGCCGACTTCTTTGGGAATTTCGGATGCGGGTCGACCGGGATGCCGCGGCCGTTGTCGGTCACGGTCAGGAACCCGTCTGCGCTGAGCTCGACTCCGATGAAGGTCGCGTGTCCGGCCAGCGCCTCGTCCATCGAGTTGTCGATGACCTCGGCGAACAAATGATGCAGCGCCTTCTCGTCGGTGCCGCCGATATACATGCCGGGCCGGCGCCGCACCGGTTCCAGCCCTTCGAGCACTTCGATGTCGGCGGCCGTGTAATCGGCTTCCCCGCCGCTTCCGCGCGGCGCCGCCTTGGTGGCGCGGGGCTTCGGCTCGTCACCGCCGAAAAAGTCGTCTTTTGCTTTGGGCTTCAATTGCTTGGACATGTATCTTGATACGTTTTGAGGGCCGCGGCAGCCGCGAATCGGTTAGGCCGACTATGCCACTTCTCACCTGGAAAGGTTACCGGAGGGCGGGCCGCGCGCTGTGGGTTGGGAGCCAATCCCGGCGATTTTACGCCGCAGGCCCGCCATTTCCCGGCAATTTGACGTTCCCGCCTTAGTCATGTCGGGTTTTGTGACTTGATGTCACACAAGTCCTTGGCTTACCAGTCCTTTTCATCGAGCAGCACCTTGAGACGGGGCGGGAAGGCTTTTTTGGATGGAGCAGTTTGCGCACGCCCTGGCTGACTTCGTGCGCGTTCACCAGGCCTGGGCGGCGCCAATCGTGTTCGTGCTGGCGTTCGGCGAGTCGCTCGCGTTCATCTCGCTTCTGGTCCCGGCCTGGGGTGCGCTGGTGGCCATCGGCGCACTGATCGGGGCGAGCGGCATCAGCTTCTACCCGGTCTGGATCGCCGGTGGCCTCGGCGCGGCGCTGGGCGACTGGGTCTCCTACTGGTTCGGCTACCGCTACAAGGAGAGGGTTGCCCAGATGTGGCCGCTCTCGCGCTATCCGGAACTCCTGCCCCGAGGTGAGGCCTTCGTGCGCAGCTGGGGCATCCCCAGCATCTTCATCGGCCGCTTCTTCGGCCCCTTGCGCGCCTCCGTGCCGCTCGCGGCCGGCATTTTCGAGATGCCCTATTGGAGCTTTCAGGCCGCCAATTTCGTCTCGGCCCTGATCTGGTCGGCCGTGCTGCTGCTGTTCGGCGACGTGCTCGCCAAGATCATGGAATGGATCTGGCGGGTGATCTGACCGGGCAACCGGGCCGCCCGGTCAGGGCGTCAGGCCAAGCCTACAGCGTTGCGTTCCAGATCGCGGGGATCCAGCGATAACCGGAGCCGTCCTTTTCCTTCTCGACCCGGACGAGACCGGGGAAGGCGGCGTGGAAGGCCTGGATCGGCATCTTCTCGGCAATCGCCATGTCGTAGAGCTTGCGCCGCGTCTGCTGTGCCAGCGGTTTGTCGACATCGGATGCGATGTTCCATTCGGGATGCTTCACGAACAGGAACGCTGCGCCCGCGGTGATATCCACCTGTACAAGCACCTTCTCGGCGCCGGAGGCGACGACAAAGGAATTGTGGCCCGGCGTGTGGCCGGGGCTAGCCACCGAGGTGATACCGGGCGCGACCTCCTTACCGGCCTCGTATTGCGTCACCTTGCGACCGAGCGCATCGAACACGCGGCGGATGTTCTTGAAATTGTTCTCGAGGATCGGATTGCCCATTCCCTTGCTCATCTCGCCGTCGTCCATCCAGAACTTCCATTCCGCCGCCGGCACCATGATCTCGGCATTGGGGAAGGCGGGCTTGTTCTCGGCTGCCAGCAGGCCGTTGATGTGGTCGCCATGGAAGTGGGAGATGATGACGGTGTCGATCGCCGCGCGGTCGATGCTTGCGGCTGCCAGGTTGTTGTGGAACTGGCCGACCTTGCCCTTGGTCTGCGCGAACTGGTCGGGCCCAAGACCCGTGTCGATGACGACGAGCTTCGGTCCGGTGTTGACGACCACGGGGTTGAATGTGTGGGTGACCTTGTCGGTCGGCAGGTGATGTTCGGCGAAGACCTTGTTGATGTCGTCCTTGCTGGCACCGGCCGCGTAATTGTCGGTCAAATTGACGGTGGCAACGCCGTCGCAGACCACCGTGACCTGATGGGTGCCGACATTGTAGCGATAAAAGCTCGCATTCTGCTTTTCGGCCGGGGGCGCGGCGGCGCTCGCGGGAGAGGTCTTCACGAAGGGCAGGAGCGCCGAGGCGGCGGCACCGGCCAGCGTAGCGCGACGTGTGATCTCGGTCATGACGATGTCCTGAGGCTGGGTTGCGAAAGGGAGGACCCGGCGAGGTTGTGGCCCGCCGGTCATTCTCGGGAACACCCACGCTTAAGGGAAATTCCGCTGCAAGCCGATGACATCCGTGCGGCAACGTGCCGTCCCGTCACCAGTGCGGCAACGTGCCGTCACCAGTGCGGCATTGTGGCGGTCGACCCCGGCATCCCGCGAGCCGATTTGGACTTGACCCTGGAACCCGCAGGCCTTATAGCCGCGCGCCATGATCAACGCCGCGACCATCATGTTCGCTCGCCGCCGCCGCCGCAGCTTAGCGGTTTGGGCGGTCGATCGCGTTTGAGATCATCGTCTTTGCCGCTGGACCCGATCCGCGGCATCCTCTCTCCTGTCAGCGCGATCTGATCCGGCGGCTCCCCCGAGGAGGCCCAGCAGGAGACCACGATGTACACGCCACCCTTTTTCAAGCAGGACCGCGCCGCGAGTTTGAAATTCGCCGAGGAGCGCGGCTTCGGCACCATGTGCGCGTTCGACGGCAGGAAGCCGATCGCCTCGCCATTGCCGTTCTATTTGACCTATGCCGCAGACGGCACGCCGCAGGCCGCGTTTCATCTCGCCCGTCACAATCCGCTGCTAAAGCAGGCGGGCGGCGATGCGTCGTGGCTGCTCGCGGTCAACGGCCCCGATGCCTATGTATCGCCGGACTGGTACGTCTCGCCGGATCAGGTTCCGACCTGGCTCTACCAATCGGTGCATCTGAGCGGTCCAGTACGGCCGTTGTCGGATGAGGAGCTCGCGGTGCAGGTCGACACGCTCAGCGACAAGTTCGAGAATTGGCTGCTGCCGAAGAAGCCATGGACCTCGGACAAGATGACGGCGGGCCGGCTGGAAGCGATGAAGAAGGGAATCGTGGGTCTGGTCATGACGGTTGAAGAGGTCGAGGGCAGCTTCAAGCTCAACCAGCACAAGTCCGACGCCGACTATACGGCGATCGCCAATGCGCTCGGCGCGCAGCCCGCGGCCGACGCCAGGAAAATCGCGCAACTGATGCAGGACGTGAGGCCGGAAGCCTTTGCGGCCGAGACCAACAAGCTCGAAAGGAGCGTTCCATGAGCCTCACCGAAACCACGAAAGCCCCGATCACCGGCGCGGCCAAGAAGCCCGCCACCGTCTTCGTCGACGGCGGCTCCGGCACCACCGGGCTCGGCATCAACGAGCGGTTGAAGCTCCAGAGCGACGTTGCGGTCAAGACCATCGCCGACGACAAGCGCAAGGATCCGGCCGCCAAGAAGGCACTGATGGAGGAGGTGGATCTCGTCATCCTCTGCCTGCCCGACGCCGCCGCCAAGGAAACCGTTGCCCTGGTCGACAGCATGGGCAATCAAGGGCCGAAGGTGCTGGATGCCTCGACCGCCTACCGGGTCGCGCCGGACTGGGCTTACGGCTTTCCGGAGCTGACGCCGGACCAGGCCGGCAAGATCAAGGCCGCGAAGAAGGTCTCCAATCCCGGCTGCTATCCGACCGGCGCGATCGCGCTGTTGCGGCCGATCGTCGATGCTGGCCTGCTGCCATCGGATTATCCCGTCACCGTCAACGCGGTGAGCGGCTATTCCGGCGGCGGCAAGTCGATGATCGCAAGCTTCGAGGATGGCAGCGCGCCGTCCTTCGAGCTCTACGGCCTCGGCTTCGAGCACAAGCATCTGCCGGAGATGCAGCTCTATTCGAACCTGACGCGGCGGCCGATCTTCATCCCCTCGGTCGGCAACTATCGACAGGGCATGCTGGTTTCGGTGCCGCTCCAGCTCGACACGCTGCCGGGCAAGCCTGGCGGCGCCGACCTGCAGGCGGCGATGGCGAAGCGTTACGCCGGCTCGAAATACGTCAAGGTGATGCCGCTGCAGAGCGAGGCGAGCAAGGGCGGCCGGCTCGAGCCGGAGGCGCTCAACGAGACCAACATGCTCGAGCTCTACGTCTTCGCCAGCGACAAATATCACCAGGCGCTACTGGTCGCCCGGCTCGACAATCTCGGCAAGGGCGCATCCGGTGCAGCCGTGCAGAACATGCGGCTGATGCTGGGACTGCCGGAGGAGTAGGGCAGTCTCGTGTCCCGGACGCGGTGCAGCTCTTAGCGCTGCTCCGCAGAGCCGGGACCCATAACACGACAGGCGAAAGCAAGACCATGGGCCCCGGCTCTGCAGCGCACCGCCAAGAGGCGTTGCACTGCGTCCGGGGCACAAGCTCAGTACTTCGCGACGAGCGGCCCGCCGAACCGGTAGTTGATGCGGGCGGTGATCAGATCGACGTCCTGACCGATCCGATCGGTGCGCGAGAACGTGCCGGCAGGCGCCAGCGCGCCGGTGGAGGTCAGCGTGACGTCGCGCCGGCCCATGAACAGATGGTCGTACTCGAGGCCGACCGACCAGTTCGGGGCAAAGCCGTACTCGAAGCCGACGCCGACCGCGGCGCCCCAACGAGTCTCGTTGGCACGGTCGAACTCGGCTCCGGCCAGACCGCCCGTGCCGGCGCCCCGGTAGCGATCGCTGGTGACGGCGGCGCCGCCCTTCACATAGAGCAGCGCGCTGTTCCAGGCGTAGCCGACCTGGCCGGTGAACAGGCCGAAAGCCTCGATCCGGGTGCGGTTCTCGACTCCGAGAATGGCGCTGGCATTCCGGCCATAGAGATCGGCCCAGTCGCCCTGCGCTTCGAGACCAAACACGAAGGCACTGCTCTGCCAGCGATAGCCCACCTGGCCGCCGGCCACCGCGCCGGTCGCGTCATGGCACCCTTCGGCAACGCCGGGGCCGAAGCCGGCGATCTGGTCCCAGCACTTGCGCGACGTACCGTATCCGCCATTGGCGCCGATGTAGAAGCCGCTCCAGTCATAGATCGCGGCGATCATCGGCGGCGCCTTGGTGTAGGGGCGGGCGGCGAGATCGGCGGCACTGGCCTGCGTCGTGATGGCTGCGAGCGAGAGCGCGCCGAGCGCGGATGCAATCTTCCAATTCATGTCTGCCCCGAATCAATCAATTGCGATGGGTAAATATAGCTGTGGAGGAACGAGCCAGCGCGTTGGCAGAGCGGGCCGTTGCCGATTCTTCCGGACTGTCATCCTTCGGCAACAGTCTATCGGTCATCCAACCGCTGGTTGCGGCTGCGAAAGCGTGACTTCGGCGCAAGCCTGCCGCTTCAAACCAATCCGAAGATCGCCAGCGCCAGCACGGCCTGGGCGAGGAAGCCGACGGTGAAGGCGAGGGTACGGAACACCGGAATTCCGAGCGCATAGACGATGGTGTGCGCGACTCGCGACCAGAAATAGACGGCGCAGGCGAGCACCGTCCATTTCGTGGAATAGTCGATCGCGTTCAGGATCAGCACCAGCGGGGCGAAGATAATGAGGTTCTCGACCGCGTTGTCATGCGCGAACATCAGCCGGTTCGCCCATTCCGCCTGCGGCTTGTCGCCCCGCGAGGGGTTGGCCATGGCACCGCTCAACCCGCGAACCTGGCAGCGGTTGATGATGTAGGGAATCCACAAAACCCCCGTCAGGATCACCGTCAGTGTCAGCCAGAACAATTCGCGTGTCATAGTGCCGGTCCCCTGTGTCGTCGCTGGATTGAGGCGAGTCTATACGAAAGCGCGCCGGATTCCGCTACGCGCGAACTCTGACATAGCTGCCGGGCGCGTCCTCGATCGGCGGGAAAGCTTCGCTGCCGACCGCGCGCGCCGGGACTTCCTCGGGATCGAGCTCGCCCAGCCATTGGCGCCAGTCCGGCCACCACGAGCCCTTGTGCTCCACGGCGCCCTTCATCCACTGCGCGACGTTGACGTTCTTGATGTTGTCGTTGGTCCAATATTGGTACTTGTTCGCGGCAGGCGGATTGACCACGCCCGCGATGTGGCCCGAGCCGGACAGCACGTATTTCACGGGGCCGCCGAAGAACTGCGAGCCGTACAGCACCGATTCAGCGGGCGCGATGTGGTCCTCGCGGGTGGCGAGGTTGTAGACGGGCACCTTGACCTTGGAGAGATCGAGCAGGGTGTTCTCGAGCACCATCGTGCCGGTGGAGAGCCGGTTCTCGAGATAGCAATTGCGCAGGTAATAGGAATGGTTGGCCTGGGTCATCCGTGTCGCATCGGAGTTCCAGTGCAACAGGTCGAACGCGCTCGGCTGCTGGCCCTTCAGATAATTGCTGACCACATAGGACCAGATCAGGTCGTTGGAGCGCAGCATGTTGAAGGCCATCGCCATCTTCGAGCCTTCGAGCACGCCGGCCGTCTTCATGTCGTGCTCGAGCGCTGCGATCTGCTCCTCGTCGACGAACACGAGGAGGTCACCCGCATGGGTGAAGTCGACTTGCGCCGCGAAGAACGTCGCCGAACTCACGCGCTGGCGGCGCTTCTCGGCAAGCCAGGCCAGCGTGGTCGCGAGCATCGTACCGCCGACGCAATAGCCGGCGGTGTGCACCTTCATCTCGCCGGTGACCTTCTCGATCACGTCCATCGCCGTGAGCGGGCCTTCCTTCATGTAGTCTTCCCAGCCCTTGGTACCGAGCCGCTTGTCGGGATTGACCCATGAGACCACGAACACGGTGATGCCCTGGTCGACGCACCACTTGATGTAGGATTTCTCCGGCTTGAGATCGAGGATGTAGAACTTGTTGATCCAGGGCGGCACGATCAGGAGCGGGGTGCGCAGCACCTTCTCCGTCGTCGGCGAATACTGGATCAGCTGCATCATCTCGTTCTGGTAGATCACCTTGCCCGGCGTCGTCGCCATGTTGACGCCGACGACGAGATTGTCCGGGTTGGACTGGCGGATCTTCAGCATGCCCTTGCCGGCGGCGATGTCCTCGGCCAGCATCTTCAGGCCGCGCGCGAGGTTCTCGCCGCTGGACGCCACCGTCTCGCGCAGCACCTCGGGATTGGTCAGCACGAAGTTCGATGGCGAGAGCGCGTTGGTGACCTGCTGGACGTAGAAGTCGGCCTTGCGGCGCGTGTTCGGATCGAGCCCTTCGGCGTCGCGCACCAGCTCCTGCGCCCATTTGGTCGTGAGCAGATAGAGCTGCATGACGAAGTCGAAGAACTGGTTCGACTTCCACTCCGGATCGGCGAAGCGCTTGTCGCGCGGCGAGGGCGCGATCGCCGGCTCGGCGTTCTGACCGGCCATGCGGCGCGCCGCCGAGCCCCAGAGGTCGAGATAGTCCTTGGCGAGCTTGGTCTGCAGATCGGACGAGCGCGAGGAGTCCGACAGCCAGTATTCGGCGACCGCGGTGAAGGTCTTGACCATCTCCGTGAGCTCGGGCGGCGGGCGGTCCCGCACCTCGCCGCTCTCGCGCGGCTTGAGGTAGGCGGCGAGCGCCTTGCCGCCGCTCTCCATCGCCCGCGCGACGTTCATCGCGAAGGCTTCGGCATCGAACTTCGTCTCGGGTTTCGGCGTATCGGTCGTGGCCATACTCATGAGCAGAACAGTAACGATTCATTCCGTATTCGTCACCGCGAAGCTCGCATGTTTGACGTTAAACACTCTCGAAGATGTGTTGCACTGCGACAAATCTTCTTGGTTCCGTCACAATCGGGCCGCACGTCTCGGTTTGTTGGGCATCGGCAGTTTTCTCGCTCCTACCATTTTGGGCAGCAATGGTTTGAGCTTGGGCGCGGTCTTGGGTAAGCTTGCCCGGGGCCGTGCTTTGGGACGAGTAGGGGATTTCCCAAGTGTTGGCGGTATGGGACCTGCAAAAGACGCTGCCGATTTGCGGCGCGGTGCTGATCGCGGCGCTCGCCTTGGGCGGGTGTTCGAGCCAGTTCGCGGATCTGGCGCCTGCGGATGCGCCGCCGCGTGCCAGGGAGCCCGGCACCTATCTGCCGGTGCACGATCTGCCGCCGGATCGCGATCAGGCGATCATCCCGCTGGAGCAGCGCGCCAAGATCGAAGCCGAGCTCGCCGCCGCGCGCGACCGCCAGGCCGCTGCCGCGAAGGACGGCAAATAGGTTTGTGCCCGCGAGACCGGCAAGGTAATCGCTGGCGCGTCCGTGTTGCCGTGCTAAAAGACCTCGGTTCAGCCAAGAGTCAGGGCGAACGACTTCAGTCTTCGTCGCCGACGATTGCTCTAAGTATTTGATTTTGAGTAATTTTCGCGATGAGACCTGAGGGCTTTTGGAATGGCCCTCGCGGCCTGTCGATTCTGTCCTGACCGGTTGCCCGGAGCCCAGAGAGCCATGGAAGAATTTTACCGCATTCGCCGCCTTCCGCCGTACGTGTTCGAGCAGGTCAACCGGGCCAAGGCGGCTGCGCGGAATGCCGGCGCCGACATCATCGACCTCGGCATGGGCAATCCGGACCTGCCGGCGCCGGCGCATGTGCTGGAGAAGTTGAAGGAGACGCTGGGCAAGCCGCGCACCGACCGCTACTCCGCCTCGCGCGGCATCCCCGGACTGCGCCGGGCCCAGGCCGCCTATTACGCCCGCCGCTTCGGCGTGAAGCTGAACCCCGACACCCAGGTGGTGGCGACGCTGGGTTCGAAGGAAGGTTTTGCCAACGTGGCGCAGGCGATCACCGCGCCCGGCGACGTCATTCTGTGTCCGAACCCGAGCTACCCGATTCACGCCTTCGGCTTCTTGATGGCGGGCGGCGTGATCCGCTCGGTGCCGTCAGAGCCGACGCCGCAATTCTTCGAGGCGGCGGAGCGCGCGATCGTGCATTCGATCCCCAAGCCGCTCGCGCTCGTCGTCTGCTATCCCTCGAACCCGACCGCCTATGTCGCGAGCCTGGACTTCTACAAGGACCTCGTCGCCTTCGCCAAGAAGCACGAGATCCTGATCCTGTCCGATCTCGCTTATGCCGAGGTCTATTTCGACGAGAGCAACCCGCCGCCCTCGGTGCTGCAGGTGCCGGGCGCGATGGACTGCACCGTCGAGTTCACCTCGATGTCGAAGACCTACTCGATGGCCGGCTGGCGCATGGGCTTTGCGGTCGGCAATGAACGCGTGATCGCTGCGCTCGCCCGCGTCAAATCCTACCTCGATTACGGCGCGTTCACGCCGGTGCAGGTCGCGGCGACCGCGGCGCTGAACGGCCCGGACGATTGCATCAAGGAGATGCGCGACACCTACCGCAAGCGTCGCGACGCGCTGGTGGAATCGTTCGGCCGTGCCGGCTGGGACATCCCGCCGCCGGAAGCCTCGATGTTCGCCTGGGTGCCGCTGCCGGAAGCCTTCCGCAGCATCGGCAGCATGCAGTTCGCCACCCTGATGGTGGAGAAATCCGGAGTCGCGGTGTCGCCCGGCGTCGGCTTCGGCGAGCATGGTGAAGGATATGTCCGCATCGCCATGGTGGAAAACGAGCAACGGATCAGGCAGGCCGCGCGCGGCGTGCGCCGCTTCCTTGAAAGCGGGATCGAAACGTTGCACAACGTCGTTCCGCTCGCCAATCGGCGTTAATTCTCTTCTGCAGGTTTTCTGAAGTATCATGGTCGCACCCCTGAAAGTGGGCATAGCGGGGCTCGGCACCGTGGGTGCCGAAGTTGTCCGCTTGATCGAAACGCAAGCGCGCGTGCTGGCGGGCCGCAGCGGCCGCGGCATCCGCGTCGTTGCCGTCACCGCGCGTTCGAAGGCGAAGAAGCGCGGCATCGACCTGCGCGGCGTCGACTGGGCCAAGGATCCGATGGCGCTCGCCACGCATCCGGAGGTCGATTGCTTCGTCGAGCTGATGGGCGGCGCCGGCGATCCCGCGCTGTCGGCGGTGGACGCTGCGCTCAGTGCCGGCAAGTCGGTCGTCACAGCGAACAAGGCGCTGCTCGCCAAGCACGGGCTCAAGCTCGCCAAGGCGGCTGAAAAGCACGGCGGTGCGCTGAATTTCGAGGCAGCCGTCGGCGCCGCAATCCCCGTCATCAAGACGTTGCGCGAAGGTCTTGCCGGAACCGGCGTCAACCGCGTCTACGGCATCCTCAACGGCACCTGCAATTACATCCTGACCCGGATGGAGCAGGAGGGCCTGTCCTTCGCCGAATGCCTCAAGGACGCGCAGCGGCTCGGCTATGCCGAGGCCAACCCGTCCTTCGACGTCGACGGCCACGATACCGCGCAGAAGCTCGCCATTCTCGCCAGCCTCGCTTTCGGCACGAAAGTTGCTCAAAGCGCCGTGTATGTCGAAGGCATCTCATCCATCGCGCCGGAAGATCTTCGCGCCGCCGCCGATCTCGGTTACCGCGTCAAGCTGCTCGGCGTTGCCGTTCGCACCGCCAAGGGCATCGAGCAGCGCGTGCATCCGACCATGGTGCCGAAATCCTCCTCGATCGCGCAGGTGATGGGTGTCACCAATGCGGTCACGATCGATGGCGAGGGCATTCCGCCGATCACGCTGGTCGGCCCCGGCGCCGGCGGTGCCGCGACCGCATCTGCCGTCGTCGCCGACATCGCCGACGTCGCGCGCGGCATCCGCGCCAATCCGTTCGGTCGGCCGATCGCGCAGCTGCGCGACACCAAGAAGGCGCCGATGGAGCGCCACGAGGGCGGCTATTACATCCGCCTGCTCGCGCGCGATTTCCCCGGCACTGCGGCCGCGATCGCGACGCGGCTTGCGGAGCAGAAGATTTCGATCGAGTCGATCGTGCAGCGTCATCCCAATGGCGGCGCAGCACCCGCTGACGGCAAGGCGGTCCCCGTGCCCGTCATCCTGATCACTTATGCGACGCATGAGGACGCCGTGCGCCGTGCGCTCGCTGCCGTGCAGAAGGACAAGGTGATCAGCGGACGTCCGCAGGTCATCAGGATTGAGAAGAACTGAGCATGCTCCGGAAAAGTGTGACGCGGTTTTCCGGCAAGAGCATGCTCAAACCATAGAGCACGGTTCGAACGAACTGTGGGTGTTGCGAGTTGATGCGGACGGAGATTTCCGTCCCAAACGTTTCGAAGGAGTGAGCCGATGTCGACCCATATTGAAGTCCCCCCGCACGCCTTGCTCGAGCGCATTCTGACGCTGGAGATCGTGCGGGTGACGGAGCGGGCGGCGGTGTCGTCGGCGCGGTTGCGCGGCCACGGCAACGAGAAAGCGGCCGACCAGGCCGCGGTCGACGCGATGCGGCGCGAGCTCAACAAGCTGCCGATCCAGGGCACCATCGTGATCGGCGAGGGCGAGCGCGACGAGGCGCCGATGCTGTACATCGGCGAGCAGGTCGGCCTCAAGGCAGGTCCCGAGGTCGATATCGCGGTCGACCCGCTCGAAGGCACCACGCTGTGCGCCAAGAACATGCCGGGCTCGATCGCCACCATGGCGATGGCCGACGGCGGCACGCTGCTGCACGCGCCCGACGTCTACATGCAGAAGCTCGCGATCGGCCCCGGTTACGACAAGGGCGTCGTCGATCTCGATGCCTCGCCGGCCGACAACGTCCGCCGCCTCGCCAAGGCCAAGGGCGTCAAGCCGGAAGGCATCACGGTCCTGGTGCTCGACCGTCCGCGCCACGCCGACATCATTTCGAGCGTGCGCTCGACCGGCGCTGCCGTGCGCCTGATCACCGACGGCGACGTCGCCGGCGTCATCCACTGCGCCGACCCCGACAACACCGGCGTCGACATGTATCTCGGCACCGGCGGTGCACCGGAAGGCGTGCTCGCCGCCGTGGCGCTGCGCTGCATCGGCGGCCAGATGCAGTGCCGCCTGATCCTCGACTCCGACGAGAAGCGCGAGCGCGCCGCCAAGATGGGCGTCAACGATCCCAAGATGATCTACGGCATCGAGGACATGGCACGCGGCGACTGCCTGTTCGCCGCCACCGGCGTCACCACGGGCTCGCTGCTGTCAGGCGTCAAATTCCGCAAGGACGGCGTGATCGAGACCGAGACGGTCGTGATGCGCTCCGTCACCGGCACGGTGCGCTACATCAAGGCCGAGCATCGCGAGCTGGCCAAGTTCCATCTGGACTGATCCAGGCAACACCAACTGCCGTCATTCCGGGGCTCGCGAAGCGAGAGCCCGGAATCCATCGGGCGGCAAACTCCGACGCGAAATGGATTCCGGGCTCGATGCTGCGCATCGCCCCGGAATGACAACAAAAACAATCGGAGGAAGCGCCATGTCCGATCTCTCCGCCGTCAAAGCCCTCGTCTTCGACGTCTTCGGCACAGTGGTCGACTGGCGCACCAGCCTGATCACCGACTTCATGTGGTGGGGCAAGCAGCGCGGCATCAGCGCCGATTGGACCGCGCTCGTCGACGGCTGGCGCGGCATGTACATGGCCTCGATGGACGACGTGCGCAAACATCCCGAGCGCGGCTATGTCATGCTCGATGATCTTCACCGCCGCTCGCTGGAGCAGCTCGTCGAGAAATTCGCGATCAAGGGCCTCACCGAGGCCGATCTCGATTACCTCACCAAGGGCTGGCATCGGCTCCATCCCTGGCCCGACAGCGTCGCCGGCCTGACGCGGCTGAAATCAAAATTCGTGATCTCGCCGCTGTCGAACGGCAACGTCGCGCTGCTCACCAACATGGCGAAGTTCGCCGGCCTGCCGTGGGACCTCATCCTGTCGGCCGAGCTGTTCGAGCATTATAAGCCCGATCCGGAAACCTATCTCGGCGCCGCGCGCCTGCTCTGCCTCAAGCCGGAAGAGGTGATGATGGTCGCCGCCCACAATGGCGATCTCGCGGCCGCGCAGAAGAACGGATTGAAGACCGCCTTCGTCGCGCGACCGACGGAGTACGGGCCGCTCCAGAAGGTCGATTTCGAAGCAACCGGCAATTGGGACATCGTCGCGAAGGATTTTGGCGGCATCGCCGACAAGCTCGGCTGCTAGGATGGGCAAGCAGATCCCCGAACGATATCGAGATCTGCGAACCTTCGCGTTCGGCGACAGCCCTGCGCTGGCGGACGAATTGGTCGAGCTCGTCGTCAACGGCATCAAGACCGCGACGTGCAGCACCGAGGACGAGCCGAACACCTCTACGCCCGGTGAGCGCTGGGTCGTGCTCGACGGGCGCGGAGAGCCGCGCTGCGTCATCGAAACCATCGAGGTGACATACCGGCGCTTCAATGAGGTCGATGCAGCCTTTGCACATGACGAGGGAGAGGGCGACCGGAGCCTGGCTGATTGGCGCCGTGCCCATCAATCCTATTTCGGCAGGCTCGGTCGCTACAGCGACGACATGATGCTGATGTGCGAGCGATTTCGCCTGGTCGAGGTCTTCGGCGATGCCGGTATGGATCCATAGGGGACGAGGAGATCCTAACTCTGGATCGCTCGTACGAGACCGGCTTGTGGGGCGCCTCGCGCCGCGAGGAACAGTCCGGGCGGCCCGCGCCGCCCGGACCTGAACTGATAGCTACAACGTCATCTTCATCGGCTCCGGATAGTAGCGGAAGCTATCTCCCGCCTTGGCGACGTGGCCATAGCCAGGCCAGGCGAAGTGATAGGACATCACCGGGATCTTGTTCGCCGCCAGCATCGTCAGCAGCTTGACGCGCGACTCGGCCGCCTGCTTCGGGTCGGAGTCGTAGGAGAACTCCATCCGTGGTTTCTCCAGCAGCAGCACCGAATGGTGCGAGAGATCGCCGAGGAAGGCGAATGACTTGCCTGCCGACGAGACCATGAAGATGGTGTGGCCGACGGTGTGGCCGGGCGCCGCGATCGCCTGCACGCCGGGCAGGAATTCCTCGCCATCCCTGAAGAACTTGATCCGATCCCGGACCGGCAGCAGGTTCTTGCGGGCGTGGACGACGAAGTCCTTTGCCGCGCTGCCGAGCTTGCCTTCGTCGGTCCAGAAGTCGAAATCGCTCTGGGCAATGTAGACTTGCGCGTTGGGGAACAGCGGCTTGCCGCCCTCGTCGACGATGCCACCGATATGATCGATATGGGCATGCGAGCACACGACGGCATCGATGTCCTCCGGCTTGATGCCGGCCTCCGTCATGCTCTTCTGCTGACGTCCGGTGCTGGCGCCGAACATCTTCGATGAGCCCATGCCGGTGTCGAACAGGATGAGCTTGTCGCCGGTGTTGACGATCGGAGAATTCTGTTCGAGCACGACATTGTCCGGCGACAGGAAATTGTCGGCCAGCATCTTCTTGACCTCTTCCTTGGGAACGCCGGTGAAGGTCCCGGAGGGATCGCCGAGCGGAAGCGGTCCGTCGGATACGACGGTCACCTCGGCATCGCCGAGAACGAAGCGGTGCCAGTAGGGCGTCTGGGTGCCGAGCTTGGGCGCCCGCGCCATCGCGCTGCTGCCGAGCATGGCGCTGGCGCCGAGGCCGGCTCCGAGTGCGAGTAGGGATCGACGCGAGACGTCAAGTGTCATTCGTATCCTCCATTTTCTGTTTTGATCCGCGCGATTGTTCGCGCGTGATGTGCGGCTTTGGGCCGGCAGCGGGATGCTGCGCCGGTTCAGACAGGCTCGCAAGAGGAAACGGATTGATGATCGCGTGGCGCGCAAGCATCAATCAATGATTGTGTCGCGATTGTGTTCGCTGGATCGTCGCTGCAGAAATCTCACGCGATACGGAGCGAGGGCTCACTTGCATCCGTTTCGGCAAAGCCCGCCTGCAGCACCTCTTCGCGCTTGTGACGAAGATGCGCCCGCAGGATGTGGGCGAGGCCGACTCCGTCGCGGCGCTGAAGTGCGTTGAGGATCGCCTCGTGCTCCTTCACGGCGAGCGCCCAGCGCTGCGGCGTCATCGGCGTGACGTAGCGCGCGCGCCGGATGCGCGCGGTCACCGAGGCGTAAAGCCCTGCGAGCACGGGATTTCCTGCTGCGGTCACGATGCCTTCGTGGATGGCGCGGTTGCCGCGATAGTACTGGATCAAATCGCGGTCGCGATAATGCTGCACCATCTCGTCATGCGCGGCGGCGATCGCGTCGATCTCGGCATCGCCAATGCGCTCGCAGGCGAGTTCGCCGGCGAGGGCCTCCAAGCCCTGGCAGACCTCGAACAGGTCGCGCATGTCCTTGTCGGTCAGTTTTGCTGCGCGCGAGCCGCGATGCGGCAGCAGCTGCACGAGCCCTTCCGCGGCCAGCACCTTGAGCGCCTCGCGCAGCGGCGTGCGCGAGATTTCGAGCCGCTCGCACAGCTCGCGCTCGGGAATCCGCGCGCCCGGCGGGATTTCGCCGTCGAGCAGGATGGCGCGGATGCGGCCGACAACCTCCTCGTGAAGCATGGAAGCGCTCCGTTTTGAATGCAAAAGCGGGATTATATGGCGATATTCGGAAGTTCCCGCTTGCTAATCGCAAATTTTGCATTCAAAAATGTAAAAAACAAGAGGACATGAGGAAATGGACCTTGCTACGGAGGCGGACGACCTCGTTTTTGAATGCAACGATGGCATCGGGCGGATCACCTTCAACCGGCCGCAAGCCCGCAATGCCTTTACCTTCGCCATGTACGAGCGGCTCGCCGCGATCTGCGAGCAGGCCAACCGCGACCCTGCGATCAAGGTGCTTGTACTGCGCGGTGCCGGCGACAAGGCCTTCGCGTCGGGCACCGACATCAACCAGTTCCGCGAATTCAGAACGCCGCAGGACGCCATCGACTACGAGAACCGCATCGATCGCGTGCTGACCACGCTGGAGCAGTGCCGGGTGCCGACGATCGCGGCGATCAACGGGTTCTGCACCGGCGGCGGCGCCGGCATTGCCGCGGCCTGCGATCTCCGCATCGGCACGAAAAGCGCAAAGATCGGATTTCCCATCGCCAGGACGCTCGGCAATTGCCTGTCGATGTCCAATGTCGGCCGTCTCACCGCCCTGATCGGCGCGGCGCGCGTCAAGGATCTCATCTTCACCGCGCGCCTCGTCGATGCCGCGGAGGCCGCAAGCGTCGGACTGCTCGGCGAGGTCGTCGAGGATCTTGCCGCCCTTGAAGGACGCGCGGACGAGGTCGCCCGGCTCGTTGCGAGCCGTGCGCCGCTGACGCTGAATGCGACCAAGCAGGCTGTCGGCCGCCTGCAACGGCGGCTGACGCAGGACGAGGGCGAAGACCTCATCCTGATGTGCTACACGAGCCAGGACTTTCGCGAAGGGCTCGATGCTTTCCTCAACAAGCGCGCGCCGCAATGGCGCGGCCAATAGGACGAGCCGATGCAAAGTTCACAATCCACCTCTCGCCGTTCGGGGCCGCTGGCCGGCCTCAAGGTCATTGACCTTACCCACGTCATGGCCGGACCGACCTGCACCTTGATGCTCGCCGACATGGGCGCCGACGTCATCAAGATCGAGAAATGGCCGAACGGCGACGACACCCGCCATTCGGTGCCGCCGAAGATCGGCGACGAGGCGGCGTCCTTCCTGATGATGAACCGCAACAAGCGCGGCATCGTGCTGGATCTCAAGACCGACGGCGGCAAGGAGGTGCTGCGCCGGTTGATCGCGGATGCCGACGTGCTGGTCGAGAACTTTGCGCCTGGCGCGATGGAGCGCCTCGGCTTCGGCTATGAGGCGCTGCACGCGGAATTCCCGGCACTGATCTATTGCTCCCTGTCGGGCTTCGGCCGTACCGGCCCCTACAAGCATCGCAGGGGATTCGACCTCGTCGCGCAGGCCATGAGCGGCATCATGAGCTTTACCGGCGAGCGGCCCGACGGTCCTCCGGTCAAGTGCGGGCCGCCGCTGTCCGACATCACGGCCGGCCTGCTCGCGAGCATGGGCATCCTTGCGGCCTACACCCATCGCCTCAAGACGGGCGAGGGGCAGTGGGTCGAGACCTCGCTGTATGAAGCCGCCTTGGTGCAGACCTATTGGCAGTCGACCATCGCGCTCGCCGCGGGCACCGCGCCGCGCGCGATGGGCTCGGCGCATCCGCTCAACGCGCCGTATCAGGCCTTCGAAGCCTCGGACGGCTGGCTCGTGGTCGGCGGCGCCAACAAGAAGCACTGGCTGTTGATGCTGGAAGCGCTCGGCGCAAGCGAGCTCGCCGACGATCCGCGCTTCGTCACCGGCGCCGATCGCATGGCCAATCTGAAGAAGCTCGAAGCCGTCCTCAGCGAGCGCTTCCGCACCCAAACGCGGGCGCATTGGCTCGCGGCGCTGGACGAGAAGGGCGTGCCGTGCGGCCCCGTGCACGACATGCTGGAGGCGCTGAGCGATCCGCAGACGCTGGCGCGGGAGATGGTTGTCGAGGTCGAGCACTCCACGCTCGGTCCCGTCAAGACGATCGGGCTTCCCATCAAGTTTTCGGAGACCCCGGGCAAAGTGCGATCAGGCGCACCGGTCTATGGTGAACACACGCGAGAGGTTCTGGCCGAGCACGGGTTCGACCAGTCACGAATCGAAGCGCTCGAAAAAGAAGGCGCAATCGTTTCCGCCCAGGAAAAGCGCGAGGAACGCGTCGCCTGAACGGACGTCGATACGACAACAATAAAAGACAAAAAAATCAGCTGGAGGAAATCATGGGTCGGACGTCAACATTTCTGCTCTCCGCAGCCGCAGTCGTGCTCGCCGGCACCATGCCGGCGCTCGCCGCCTGGCAGCCGCAAAAGCCGATCGAGTTCATTGCCACCGCCGGCCCCGGCGGCGGCACCGACAATCTCGCGCGCGCGGTGCAGAACATCATCACCAAGCACAAGCTGACGGACCAGCCGATCGTCGTCGTCAACAAGGGCGGCGGCAGCGGCGCCGAGGGCTATGTCTACGGCAAGGCCTCCGCGGGCGATCCCTACAAGGTGATCTTCGGCACCTCGAACGCCTGGCAGCAGCCGCTCGTCTCCAAGGTCGCCTTCAACTACACCGATCTCACGCCGATCGCGGCGATGGCGCAGGACGAGTTCCTGCTCTGGGTCAAGCAGGACGCGCCCTACAAGACTGCGGGCGACTATCTGAAGGCGGCCGCATCGGGCGAATTCAAGATGGGCGGCGCGCAGTCCAAGGACACCGACGAGGTGCTGACCCGCATGATCGAGAAGGTCGGGAAGGTCAAGCTGACCTACATCCCCTTCAAGAGTGGCGCCGAGACCGCCGTGCAGCTCGCCGGCGGCCATCTCGATTCCCACGTCAACAACCCCAGCGAAAGCCTCGGGCAATGGCGCGGCGCCACGCAGCGCCCGCTTTGCGTGTTCAGCCCGAAGCGGCTGCCGCAGGGCCCGAAGGTCACCGCGACCGAAGGCTGGGGCGACGTTCCGACATGCGTCGAGCAGGGCCTCGACATCAAGCAATACGAGCAGCCCCGCACCGTGTGGCTGCCCGGCAAGGTCACGCCGGAGCAGGCCGCGTTCTATGTCGACCTCATGAAGAAGGTGCAGGCAACGCCGGAGTGGAAGGACTACATCGAGAAGACCTCCCAGGTCGACACGTTCCTGACCGGTGCCGAGCTCGACAAGTTCATCAAGGAGGACCTCGAGCACGTCAAGCAGGTCGCGGGCGAGCAGGGCTGGCTGGTCAAGTGAGGCCGAGGATGGCCTTCGATCGCGCAGCCGACTACAGCCCTGGTCCTCATCCTGAGGAGCCCGCCGGAGGCGGGCGTCTCGAAGGATGGCCGTGGATGCGATCTCGCCTGGAGCCGTCCTTCGAGACGCGCGCCAAAGCGCGCTCCTCAGGACGAGGACTGTTTCGCCGGAGCTGCCCATGATCTCACGCCGCACGCTTGAGCTTGCGACCGCCGTGCTCACCGGCAGCTTCGGCGTGGCTGTCGTCGTCTCCAGCCTCGACAACGGCATTGGCTGGTCGAGCGCAGGCGTCGATGCCGGCACGTTCCCGTTCCTGACCGGGATCATCGTCGTGCTCGGCAGCCTCTACAATCTGGGACGAGGCCTGCTGCCGGCCGCGACGCTCGCAAACGTACCGATCGCGATCACGTCCATCGAGCTGCGGCGGCTCGCGGGCCTGTTCGTGCCGGCTGCGATCTTCGTCGCCGCGATCCCGCTCGCCGGGATGTACGTCGCCTCGGCTCTTTACGTCTTCGCGGTGCTCGCGATCCCGCGGCACCAATCCGTGCCGCGCGCGCTCGCCATGGCAGGAGCCACGGCGCTCGCGCTCTATCTCGTGTTCGAGCGCATGTTCCAGGTCAGCCTGCCGCACGGCGCGCTCGCCGCCGCCTTCGGGTTCTGACGGAGGGCCCGATGGACAATCTCGCAGAGCTCCTGCACGGCTTCACCATCGCGGTCACGGCGCCGCATCTGGTTCTGATGGTGGTCGGCGTGCTGCTCGGCATTCTCGTCGGCGTGCTGCCGGGGCTGGGCGCGCCGAACGGGGTGTCGCTGCTCCTGCCGCTCACCTTCGGCATGCAGCCGGTCTCGGCGATCATCCTGCTCTCCAGCATGTATTGGGGCGCACTGTTCGGGGGATCAGTGACCTCCATCCTGTTCAACATTCCGGGCGAGCCGTCGTCGGTGGCGACCACCTTCGACGGCTATCCCATGGCGCGCGACGGCCGCCCGACCACGGCGCTCGCGACCGCCTTCGGCTCGGCGGCGTTCGGTGCGCTGATCGGCGTCATTCTGATCACGTTCCTCGCCTCCTGGGTGGCGCAGGTCGCGCTCGCCTTCGGACCGGCCGAGTATTTTGCCGTGTATTTCCTGGCCTTCGCCAGCTTCGTCGGCATGGGTGGCGCGGCACCGATCAAGACCGTCGTGGCACTCGCAATCGGCTTTGCCATCGCCGCCATCGGCATCGACACGGTGTCCGGCAGCGTGCGTCTCACCATGGGAGTTGACGAGCTCGTCAAGGGTGTGAGCTTTGTCGTCGCGGTGATGGGCCTGTTCGGCATTGGCGAGCTGCTGGTCGCCGTCGAGGAGGAGTTTCACGCCCGCGCGGTTTCCTCGAAGATCGATTGGCGCGAGGTGTTCCGCGCCGTCGGCCGCCTGCCGCGGCACGGCGTGGCATTGCTGCGCAGCGCCGCGATCGGCTGCTGGATGGGCATCACGCCGGGCGGCCCGACCGCGGCCTCCTTCATGAGCTACGGGATTGCGCGCCGCTTCTCGCGCCGCGGCCGATATTTCGGCACCGGCGAGGTCGAAGGCATCATCTCTCCGGAGACGGCCGATCATGCCGCCGGGACCAGTGCGCTGCTGCCGATGCTCTCGCTCGGCATTCCCGGCTCGGCGACCGCGGCCGTGATGATGGGCGGGCTGATGATCTGGGGCCTCAATCCCGGGCCGATGCTGTTCGTCGACAGCAAGGATTTCGTCTGGGGCCTGATCGCCTCGATGTATGTCGGCAACATCGTTGCCGTGGTGCTGGTGCTGCTGACGGTTCCGGTGTTCGCCGCTTTGATGCGGATACCCTTCGTGGTGATCGCGCCGCTGATCGTGATCATCTGCGTCGTCGGCGCCTATTCGGTGTCGAACTCCTATCTCGACGTCGTCATGATGCTCGGCTTCGGGGTCGTCGGCTATCTCTTCAAGAAGCTGTTCTATCCCTTAGCGCCACTCGTGCTCGCAATCGTCATCGGCGACAAGGCCGAGGACGCGTTCCGGCAGTCGATGCTGATCTCCAAGGGCTCGCTGGGCATCTTTTTCGCGAACAAGCTGGTGACGTGCCTGATCGTGGGCGGCATCGCGCTGCTGCTGCTTCCGCTTGTGCTGCAGCTGGCGCGGCTCTGGCGCAAACCCTCTTCGCCCGCGACCGATACGCCAGTCCAGGAAAAGGTGATCATATGACCGCAAAGCCGCTGATTGCGCTGGCCATGGGCGATCCCGCCGGCATCAGCCCGGAGCTGACGGCGAAGCTGGTGGCGCAGGACGACATTCGCGCGAGCTGCCGGCTCGTCGTCATCGGCGATCGCCGCATCTTCGACGAGGGGGCGCGCGTCGCTGGCGTCCGGCCGGACTTGTCCACGGTGGAGCAGGGGACCGAGCTTCGCGCGGCGGGGGAGGATGCACTGTTCATCGATCTCCGCCACCTCGACCCCAGGGCGGTCGAGCCGAAGACGGCGACCCTTGCCGGCGGAAAATTCGCGCTGGCCAATTACAGACATGCGCTCGAGCTCGGCCGCGACGGCCATGTCGACGCGGTCTGTTTCACCCCCTTCAACAAGCAGGCGATGCGTCTTGCCCGTGCCGAGTACGACGACGAGATCGCGTTCTCGGCCGAGGTCGTCGGTCTCAAAACGCCGGCAAGCGAATTCAACGTGCTCGACCGGCTCTGGAACGCACGGGTCACTTCCCACATCCCGCTCAAGGACGTCGCTGCGAAGCTGTCCGGCGAACGCATCCATCGCGCGCTCAAGCTGACCGATTCCTGCATGCGCAACGCCGGCTTTGCGCGGCCGCGGATCGCGGTCGCAGGCCTCAATCCCCATGCCGGCGACGGTGGCAATTTCGGCCGCGAGGAGATCGATGTGATTGCGCCGGTGGTCGCAGCAAGCCAGCGCGAGGGCATTGCTGCGGAGGGACCGTTTCCCGCCGACACCGTGTTCCTGCGCGCCAAGGCCGGCGCCTTCGATGCCGTGCTGACGATGTATCACGACCAGGGCCAGATCGCGATGAAGCTGATGGGTTTCGATCGCGGCGTGACCTTGCTCGGCGGCTTCCCGTTCCCGATCTGCACGCCCGCGCACGGCACCGCCTACGACATTGCGGGGCAAGGCATCGCCTCGATTGGCGCCAGCCGCGCGGCACTGCTGCTCGCAGCGGAGATGGCTCGGCGCACCCGCTAATGAATCAGGGATATTCAGGCCGTCGCGAGCCACTTGGCGAGCGGCGTCGTCCCGAGCCGCGCCTCGCCGAGCGGGTTCAGCGATTGGTCGTCGATGAGAGCGCCGTAATAGGGCGCCTTCGGATCTCCGACCACAGGCCGGGCGTCGCCGGATGCCCTCAGACGCCGCGCGATGAATTCGTTGAAGGGCGCCTTCTCGGGTCCGGCGATATCGATCGTCCCGTTGAGCGGCTGCTCCGTTGCGACTTCGGCGAGGCGGTCGGCGACGTCGGCTGCCGCGATCGGCTGAAACAATGCGGAGGGAACGACGATCTTCCCCTCGCGCACGCTGGTCTCGGCGATGGCGCCGAGGAACTCGAAGAACTGGGTGGCGCGCACGATCGAGTAGGGGACCGAGCCGGACTTGATGACGGTTTCCTGCGCCAGCTTGGCACGGAAATAGGCGTTGTCGGGCGAGCGGTCGGTGCCGACGATCGAGAGCGCCACGTGATGTCTCACGCCTGCTGCGGCCTCGGCCGCGACGAGATTCTCGCTCGATCGCTGGAAGAACGCGAGCACCGCGGCCGGCTCCCAGGACGGCGCGTTGGCGACGTCGACGACCACATCCGCGCCCGAAAGCGCTGCGGTAAGGCCTTCCCCGGTGACGGCGTTCACGCCGGATTTCGGCGAGGCAGCCACCGCATCGTGGCCGTGCTGCTTGAGCTTCGCCACGAGCCTGGACCCAATCAATCCGGTTCCGCCGATCACGACGATCCTCATGGCATGTCTCCTTGCGATTGCGGAGCGCGAGATGATCGAAGCCAATCGAAAGTCGCGCCTCCCACGTCACCCATATGGTGCGAAGTGACTCTAGCCGATCCACGGCGCAGGCTCTTGCCTGTAACAGGCATACCTTGGCGGAAAATGCTGCCCGCATTTTGCCCGACGTTTCAAAACGTCCTGATGAACGCAAGGTGGCGCAGGCCCCTAAAAAAGGCCAATGAAAACAACCCTCAGGCTACTGTGCATGGGGTTGTTTTCGCAGTTTGGGATTGGACGGGCGACCGCGTCCGATTTCGGGAAGGCGGCCCCTGGTCGCGTCACGCCCCGCAGACAATCACGCCGTACCAGCCGAGCCCGCGATAGGTCTCGTAACCCGGGGTGGCATGGAACGCGACCAGCGTGCCGGTGCGGTCGTGGTAGAAGCCGGAGCGCTGGCCGTTCAGCGACAGCGAGATGCGTTCGCTGAGGATGCCCTGGCCGTCGGAGGCCGCGATCACGCGGAAATTCGAATCGACCAGCAGCACGCGGGCCTTGTCGCTGTCGCCGACGCGCACGCCCTGTACGATGGCGCGGGCCTGCGGCTCCCAGTCGAAATGGATGGCGAGCACTCCGATCGGCGCGCCGTTGGCCTGGCCGCCGGCGCGGACGCTGGCGCAATAGGTCGCGACCTGGGCATTGCCGAGCAGCGGCTGGTTCTCGACGTCGCCGGCGACATAATCGTCGCCGGAGCGCAAGGACCGCGCGTCGCGAAACCATTTGGTATGGGCGACGTTCTGGCCGACGACGCGGAAGCGGTCGGCGCGGCCGTTGGCGATGACGTTGCCGTCGAGGTCGCAGAGCCAGAGATCGAGATAGACGGTGTAGGCCCCGAGGATCACGCCGAGGCGCTGCGAGGCATGGGAGACGGCCGCAGCACTGGGCGAGGCCGCGCAATCGACCACGGCGGAATCGGTCGCCCACCAGCGCACGTCGCAGGTGCGTTCATAGAGATTGCGGTCGATCAGCTCGATCGCGTTGAGCGACAGGTCGACCATCCGCTCGCCGCGGGAGCGCTGGCTCATGCGGTCGATCGAGGCGACGAGATCGCCGGTGCGTTTGGTTAGCTGGGTCTCGAGCTCGCGGGCGATGGTCTCGACCTGCTGGCCGACGCCGCGCACCTCCTGAGCCACGACCGCAAAGCCCGCGCCTTGCGCGCCGGCGCGCGAGCTTTCGATCAGCGCGTTCAGCGCCAGCATCTTCATCTGGTTGGTGATCTGCTGGATCGACTTGGTCTTGTCGACCGCGATCTGGTTGACCTCCGCGGTGAGGCGGTTGATCAGCGCGGAGATGTCGGAATCATCGTCCGCAGCCTCGGTGGCGATCGGCTTGGCTTTCAGACCCAGCGCAGCTGACATCGGGAACTTCCCTTGGCAATGAGGTCTGATCTGCAATGAACCCGGAACAACAACTTACAGATCGAATACGATTCTTTTTCGAGGATTCCGCCTAACGCCTGCTTAATTTGCTGTTTGCCGGAATGCCTAAATGATAGTCACTCCGGCCCGCCGACCTGCCATCCACCGCTTTGTGCGCCCCAGCCGTTGCAAATCGCCGGGGTTTCCCAGCCAATCCTTTCAAGCCAGTCCCGGCCGCGAGCGTGATCGCCCGGACCCGAGTTCCCAATCGATAGCCCTCGCCATGACGCCTCCCGCATCCGCACTGCCCGTCGAAGCGCCCCAGGCGTTCCTGGGCGTGGCACGCTCGCTCACCGACAAGCTGTGGCGCGACCGGCTCGATGCCCGCGGCGCGGCCCAGGCGCTCGCCATGGTGCAGCGGCACCAATTGCCGGAGCTGCTGGCGCGGGCGCTGGCGGGGCGCGGGGTCGATATCGACGCCGTCACCGATTTCCTCGATCCGACCATCCGTAAGCTGCTGCCGGACCCCTTCACGGTGACGGAAATGGAGGCCGCCTCCAAGCGCGTCGCGGATGCCGCGACCAATGGCGAGAAGGTCGCGATCTTCGGCGACTACGACGTCGACGGCGCCACCTCGGCGGCGCTGCTGGCCTGGCACCTGCGCCATTGCGGGCTCGATCCGCTGATCCACATTCCCGACCGGATTTTCGAGGGCTACGGCCCGAACGTCGAAGCCGTGCGCGGGCTCGCCGCAAAGGGCGCGACGCTGCTCGTCACCGTCGATTGCGGCACCACCAGCATCGAGCCGCTCGCCGAGGCCAAACGCCTCGGCATGTCCGTGGTGGTGATCGACCACCACCAATGCGGCCTCGATCTCCCCGAGGTCGATGCGCTGGTCAATCCGAACCGTTCCGATGATCTCTCGGGCCTTGGCCATCTCGCCGCCGTCGGCCTCGTGCTGGTGACGCTGGTCGCGGTCAATCGCGAGCTGCGCCAGCGCGGTTTCTGGACGAGCGAGATGCCGGAGCCCGATCTCCTGGGCATGCTGCACCACGTCGCGCTCGGTACCGTCGCCGACGTCGCGCCGCTGATCGGGCTCAACCGCGCCTTCGTGGCGAAGGGGCTGATCGCGATGCGTCGGCGCGACCATGTCGGCCACACTGCGCTGATGGACGTGGCACGGCTCAACGGCCCGCCGGAAGCCTGGCATCTCGGTTTCATGCTGGGGCCGCGCGTCAATGCCGGCGGCCGTATCGGCCGCGCCGATCTCGGCGTGCGGCTGCTGCTCGAAGGCGACAGCATCGAGGCGGCGCGGATCGCGGCCGAGCTCGACCGTCTCAACAGCGAACGCCGCGTCATCGAGCAGGCGGCGGAAGCCCAGGCCGAAGCCGAGGCGCTGGCCTCGATCGGGTTGGAGGACAAGCTCGCCGTGATCGTCACGGCCTCGGAAGGCTGGCATCCGGGCGTGGTCGGCCTCGTCGCCTCGCGCCTGAAGGAAAAGTTTTCGCGGCCTGCCTTTGCCATTGCGCTGGAGCCCGGCGGCATCGGCACCGGCTCGGGCCGCTCGATCGCGGGCGTGGATCTCGGCAAGGCGGTACGGCAGGCGGTCGCCGACGGCATTCTGCTCAAGGGGGGCGGCCACGCCATGGCCGCGGGCGTGACGCTGCGCAAGGAGAAGCTCGCCGAATTCCGCGCCTATCTCGAGAACGCGCTGGCGCGCGACGTCGCCGAGGCGCGCCACGTCAACGAGCTCTATATCGACGGCGCGGTCTCGGCGCGCGCGGTGACGCCGGAGCTAGCGACGACGCTCAACCGCGCCGGTCCCTTCGGCAGCGGCAATCCGGAGCCGGTGCTGGCACTACCGGCGCATCAACTCGTCTTCGCCGACGAGGTCGGGCAGGCACATCTGCGCCTGCGCTTCAAGGCGGGTGATGGCGCCATCGTCAACGGCATCGCGTTCCGTTCGATCGGCCAGAAGCTCGGCAATGCGCTGCTCGCCAATCGCGGCCAGCAGATGCATGTCGCGGGCTCGTTGTCGGTGGACCGCTACCAGGGCGCGGAGCGCGTGCAATTCCGCGTCGTCGACGTCGCGCTACCGGACCAGGGGCCATCCGTGATTAGATGACGCATGATCGACGAGATCATGCGTCAGAAGCAGGTTGCTCAAACAACAAAAAAGGGAGTGAACATGGCAGGGCAGGTTGAGGGCAAGGTCGCGCTGGTGACGGGCGGCGCCTCCGGCATTGGCGAGGCTATCGTCGAGCTGTTCGCGCGCGAAGGCGCGACCGTTATCATCACCGACATCGACGAGCTGCGCGGGCCCGACCTCGCCAAGCGCGTGACGAATGCCGGCGGCAAGGCGATCTTCCTGGAGCAGGACGTCACCAGCGAGGAGCGCTGGATCGAGATCGTCGCCGAGATCGCAAGGCGCTTCGGCCGGCTCGACGTGCTCGTCTCCAATGCCGGCATCGGAATTTCCGTGCCATCGATCGTCGACATGACTCTCGCTGACTGGCGCAAGCAGAATGCGATCAATCTCGATGGCGTGTTTCTGTCGGTCAAGCATTGCCTTCCCCTGATGCGTAAGACCGGCGGCGGCTCGATCGTCATGATGTCCTCGCTGGCCGGCCTGCGCGGCTCGCCTGGATTGTCGGCCTATTCAGCGACAAAGGGCGGCGTGCGGCTGTTCGCCAAGTCGATCGCGATGGAGTGCGCGGCGGCAGGCGACGGCATCCGCGTCAACTCGGTTCATCCCGGCATCATCGATACCCCGATCTGGGGCAAGATCCCGACGGGGGCGGCCGGCTCTGGCCAGAACGCCCCGATCGATCCGGAGGAGCGCGCCCGTGTCGTCACGCCGCTTGGCCGTGCCGGCCAGGCCGCGGAGATCGCCTCGGGCGTGCTGTATCTCGCCTCCGATGCCTCGCGCTATGTCACCGGCAGCGAGCTCGTCATCGATGGCGGCATGAACGCCGGCGGGGTGCCGCGGCGCGCTTGATCGACGCAGGGCAGGGTGGCGACCGCAGGGGCTGACGCGAAGGCGCCAGCCCTGTACAACACGGGCCAGCTCCCCAACCGACAGAGGTGTCCTTCGCCATGGCGCACAGCCTTCACGCGTCCTCACCCGCGCCCGCGACCTTCCGCTCCAATCGGCCGGATCTCGCCACCGACGCGATCCGCACCGCACGCGAGGATCTCGCCGCCTGCTTCCGCATGGCCGCGCGCAACGGCTTTGAGGAGGGCATCTGCAATCACTTCTCGGCGGTCGTGCCGGGCCATGACGACCTCTTCCTCGTCAACCCCTACGGCTACGCCTTCCGCGAACTGACGGCGTCAAAGCTCCTGATCTGCGATTTCCACGGCAACGTGCTCGACGGCGAGGGCGTGCCCGAGGCGACCGCCTTCTACATCCATGCCGAGATGCACAGGCTGCTGCCGCGCGCCAAGGTCGCCTTCCATACGCACATGCCCTATGCCACGGCGCTGTCGATGACCGAGGGCGAGCCCCTGATCTGGGCCGGCCAGACCGCGCTGAAATTCTACGGCCGCACCGCGGTCGACCGCGACTATAACGGCCTCGCGCTCGACAACCGCGAAGGCGCGCGTATCGCCTCCGCCGTTGGCGATGCCGACATCGTCTTCATGAAGCATCACGGCGTGATGGTGCTGGCGCCGACCATCGCGGAGGCCTGGGACGATCTCTATTATCTCGAGCGCGCCGCCGAGGTGCAGGTGCTGGCGATGTCGACCGGACGGAAGGTGCTGCCGGTCGATCCCGCGATTGCGGCCGAGACCTACAGGCAGATGCGCGAGGGCGATTCCGAATCCGCCCGGCTGCATCTCGCTGCGATCCGCAGACAGCTCGATGCGGAAGAGCCGCAATACAGGCACTGAGAAAGGGAGCACCAGCCACGGTGTCATTCCGGGGCGCGCCACTTGGCGCGAACCCGGAATCCATTTTTCCGCGCGCTTGCTGCCCGATGGATTCCGGGCTCGCGCTTCGCGCGCCCCGGAATGACGAGCGCGACTATCCACCCTGCCGCAGCTTGGCCAGCACCTTCAGTCCACCATAGCCGTCCGCCGGCGTGATGCCGGCGCGCTGCTGGAAATCCTTGACCGCCTTCATGGTGTCGTTGCCGACGCGGCCGTCGGTGCCGCCGGTGTCGAAGCCGGCCTTGGTGAGGCGCGTTTGCATCTCCTGCACCTCGGCGAGCGTCAATGCACGCTCGGAGCCCGGGAAAGGCTGGATGAAGGGCGGAGCTCCCAGGCAGCGATCCCCGAGATGGCAGATCGCCAGCGCGTAGTTCATGGAAGGGTTATAGCTCTTCACCGAATAGAAGTTCGGTCCGAGCAGGAAGGTCGGCCCGCCCGCAACCGGCGTCCACATCTGTGCGGATGCGTTGGGCTGCGGAAACGGTTGGCCGTCGGCGCGGCTGACGCCGGCCGCCTGCCAGGCTGCATAAGTACGGTTGCCGCTCATGTTGCCGGACGCGCGCACCTCGTAGCCCCAATGCTCGCCGCGATGCCACTTGCCGCGATTGACAAGGTATTTTGCAGTCGAGCCCAGCGCGTCGTCGGGCTTGCCGAACGGCGAGACCTTGCCGTCGCCGTCATAGTCGATGCCGACATTGAGCCAGACTTCCGGCATCCATTGCGAATGCCCCATCGCGCCGGCCCAGGAGCCCTTCATCTCCTCGGGCGTGGACCAGCCCTTGTCGACGATGCGCAGTGCGTTGATCAGCTCGGTCTCCCAATAGGCCTTGCGGCGCGGCTCGTTCCAGGCGAGCGCGGCGAGCGAGGGAAACACCGGCCTCATGTGGTTCTGCTGCACCAGGGGATCGCCATAGGCGGACTCGACGCCCCACAGCGCCAGCAGCGTGCCGCGCTCGACCCCGAAATCGCGCTCGACGCGGGCGAGCAGCGCCTCGTTGTTCTTCAGCGCGACCTTGCCGTTGATGATGCGCCAGTCCGAGACGCGACGGTTGATGTACTGCCAGACCTGCTCGTGGAATTCGGGCTGGTTGCGCATCTGCGCGAACACGCTCATGTCCGGTTCGACCCGTCCCATAGCGCGCTGCCATGTCGCGGCGGAAATACCATTTGCCATCGCGCGTGCGCGAAAGCTCTCACGCCATTCGTCGAAGCCGGGAGGCGCGGCGAGAGCGCGGGTGGGAAGCGCGAGCAAAGCGGCTGCACCAAGCGTCGACTGGAGCAGGGCGCGGCGGGTGTGACGGGGCGAGGAATCAGCGTGCTTCATGGGCACATTCTAGCCGGAAACATGGCCCGTGTGAGTCGGTTCCAGAAACGGCAGCGTGCTGAAGTCCTGCCTGGGCGGGTCAGCTGTTCCCACCGGAACAAGTGTCGCTCTTCCCGCATTCCCTCCACACCCGGAAGGAGGAGAAGACGGGGCCGTGGGCCTGCCTTCCGTATGTCTGTTCATCGAAACATCGGGGTCCAATGAAGATACGCACGCATGCGGAAAGCCATGTCGTCGAGCTCGACGACGGATCGCAATGGAAGATCTTTCCCGGCGACCTCGCGACGACGCTGAGCTGGAAGCCCGAAACCGATTTGCGTCTCGAGCCGAGCGGTGAGCGGGTGAATTCGCACGTGCTGGTCAATACCGCCGACCAGACCCGCGTGCGGGTGATCGCGGCGGACGAGACCTGGCCCGACGGCGCAGTCAAGAACGCCTTGAAAGGCGGGTAGAACTGCGGCCGCGACAGCTGCGATGCCGGTCGCCTAGTCCTCCTGCAGGTCAGCCGCAATTCCGGCAAGCCAGCGCCGGATCGTGGTTTCCGCCTTTGAATCCAGATTTCGAGCGAGGCGCTTCTCCAATTCGAGCACACGCTGCCGGCACGTCTTCAAAAGTGTCGCGCCGCGCGGCGTCAGCGTCCATTGCTGGATGCGGCCGTGGACGGGATGAGGCGTCATGACAATGGCACCGTCGCGTTCGAGGTTGCGAATGATGACGCCGACGGTCTGGGGGGTCAGGAAGGTGAGGCGGGCGACATCGGCCCCCGACAAGCCCGGATAGGCGTTGAGCATCGTCAGCACCGCGAATTGCGGCGACGTCACGCCGAGATCGGCCAGGGTGCGCTCCATCGTCAGACGAACCGCGGCGTGGGCCTGGCGCAGCAGATAGCCGAGGTAGCCCTGCTCGCCGCGCTTGCCTTCGCCCGGCGCGGGAACATGCACGGCGCCGCCTTCAACTGCCTTTCGTCCCGATTGCGATCTCGTGACGTCATTGGTCTTGCGTGGCATATAAGAGCTCTTATAAGATATCCGAGCTCTTATAATAGGCCGAGGTGAATGGCAATGTCACACGCCCGCAGCGAATATGAAGATTTCAAACGGATCGCGCCCGATGCGTATGATCTGGTGCTGGCGCTGGGCCAGCTTGCGGCCAAGGCCGGCCTCGACAAGCAACTGCTCGAACTGGTCAAGCTGCGCGCCTCGCAAATCAACGGCTGCGCCTTCTGCGTGCAGCACCACGTCCTGCTGTCGGAACGGATCGGCGTTCCCGTCGACAAGCTCCATCTGGTCGCGGTCTGGCGCGAGGCGCCGATCTTTTCGCCGCGCGAGCGGGCTGCGCTCGCCTGGGCCGAGGCGCTGACCTGTCTGCCCGACGGCGTCGGCGACGAGGTCTATGCGGAAGCGTCCGGCGAATTCTCCGAGACTGAATTGACGTACCTGACCTCGGCCGTCGCCTCGATCAACGTCTGGAACCGCTTCGGCGCGGCGTTTCGCTGGACGCCTGCAAAGCGGCCGGTCGCAACGGCCGCCGCTGCGTCCTGACGGAGGCAAGGGGAGATCACGATGACAGCCATGAGCTTTTCTGCCGTGCAGTGGCCGGCGCCGTCGCGTTCGACGACGCTCGCCGTCGTCGCAGGGGTCGCCTGCGCGCTCGCGATCGGCAAGACGCTGCCGGTGACGATGGACACCGTCGCAGGCGTACTGACCCCGCTCTGCGCCACGGCCGCGGAGGGCTCGCCGCTCGACAAGGTCGAGCCGATCGGCTCCTACGCGCTGCCGAACGTCCCGGGCAAGCGCGTCACCATCGTGCGCGTGTTCTATGGTCCGGGCGGGTTTTCGCGGCCGCATCGCCACGCGGGATCCGTTACCGCCTACATCACCAAGGGCGAGATCCGCTCGCAACTCGGCGGCGGCCCGGTCGAGACGTTCGGCGTCGGCCAGTCCTTCTTCGAACCACCGGGCTCGACGCACCTGGTCTCGGCCAATGCCAGTATGACGGAGCCGGCGGAGTTGATTGCGGTGTTCGTGGCCGATGAAGGCGCGCAGCTGACGACTTTCCTGGAGTAGCCTACACGGGGCATTCGCGACGGCCGTGCTCAGGCCGATCGCGATCGCCTCAGCCGTTTCCATGCCGGTGCGAGTCCGTATTCGACGACCGGAATGGCAACCGCGCCGATGAGCAGTCCAAGCGCGCCCGAGATGGCTGCCTCGACCGACCATTCGACGATGCCGGCAACGGATGGAAGGAGATGTGCGGCAGCCTCGGTTGCGGCATGGACCGTGTCACCAATTGCGGGCGGGCCGTACTTTTCGATGCCGTGCAGGATGATGCCGCCGCCGACCCAGATCATGGCGGCGGTGCCGATCGCGCTCAGCACCGCCAGGAAGGCGGGCATGCCGCGGACGAGCGCGCGTCCAAGCAAGCGGATCGCGCGACCAACGAGTGAAGTGCCGCCGTAGCGCGCAAGGGCGATGCCGACATCGTCCGCCTTCACGATCAAGGCGACCACGCCATAGACCCCAACGGTGATAAAGACGCCGACCAGCGCCAGCACCAGCGCCTGCGTCCAGATGCTGCCCGCAGGGATAGCCGCCAGCGTGATCGCCATGATCTCAGCCGACAGGATGAAATCCGTCTTGATGGCGCTTGCGACCTTCTCGTCCTCGACCGATCGCGTATTCAACGCAATCGGCTGCAGCTGAGCTTCGTGCTGGTGCGCATGATGCGGCAGCACGGCTTCGAGCACCTTTTCGGCGCCCTCATAGCAGAGAAAGGCGCCGCCCAGCATCAGCAGCGGCGTGACCGCGGCGGGAAGGAAATAGCCGAGCAACAGGGCAACGGGCAGCAGAATCAGCAGCTTGTTGCGCAGCGATCCGATCGCGATCTTCCCGACGATCGGCAGTTCGCGTTTCGATGCAAAACCGATGACGTAGTTCGGCGTGACCGCCGCATCATCGATGACCACGCCGGCCGCCTTTGTGCCCGCCTTGGCAGCCTGGGCCGCGACATCGTCAAGCGAGGCTGCAGCCACCTTTGCGATCCCCGCGATGTCGTCGAGAAGACCGATCAGTCCGACACTCATCAACCTGTCCTTCTTCGTTCGAGCCGGCGAGATGCGCGACCAGATGCACGCTCCGGCAACGAACGAGTACGCTCTCAGTTCTCCTCGCCGCCCGCCCCCTCGCGCAAGTCGGGCTTGAGCACGTCCTGCGGCAGCGCATGGGCCACCGGTTGCGACGTGATTGCGATCTCCGGGCCGATCTCGCGGCCGCGCGCGCGGATCAGCCGCTCATAGGCCGAGACCAGCGTGACGTAGGGATTGACCCAGATCCAGCCGTCGCGGGTGAATACCTGGACGTCGAAATGCAGGTGCAGCGACGTTCCGGCGGGACGGTCGAGATAGTTCGAGACCACGCCGATCTTCTCGCCTTCGCTGACGAGGCGGCCGTTGACGAGGCCGTCGGCGTTCATCGCGTGCGGATTCATGTGCATGTAGCGGAAACGGATGTGCTCGGTGCGGCTATTGACCTGAAGCGTCGCCGCCTGGTCCTTGACACCGCGGATGACGATTGCATCACGCACGGCGACGACGCCGCGCTGCTTGGGATCGCAGGGCTCGCGGCCTTCGCCGGGCGGCGGACAGTCGGCGGCGCGGATGTCCTCGCCCTGATGGCCGTAGCCTCCGCCGCATTGCCACACTTCGAAACTGCGCGACTCGCAGAAATTGTCGCGCCAGGGAAAGGCGGTCGGGCCTTCGCTCTTGTCACGTTTGCCGTAGGATTGCGAGCGCACGAAGGCGGGCGCCTTCTCCAGCGGAAAGCGGATCTGGGCGTAGGCCATAGCGTCGGGATGGCCGCCCTGCTTGCGGTAGCCGGTGTTCGGGATGATGTCGCCGCTCGGCCGGTAGCTGAAATCCGGTGAACGCACCGCGGGGCGCGCGATGATGTTGGAGGCAACGTCCGTCAGTGGCCGCATGCGCTGGCCGCCAGCGATGCGCAGCGCCTTCAGGAAACGCTCGGCGACCGGATAGGCCTCCTTGCAGGCGAGCCGCCGCGGCCTCGCGACGCTGTCGAGGCACTGGATCGACACCACATAGGCGGCGCCGAAGCGGGTGAAGGCGTAGCGCACATAGCCTTCCCGGATGAACCTGCGCAGATCCGGATAGGCTACTGCGAGCGGCTTGACTGGCTCGCCCTTGCCCCCGGCGGGATCGGCGATGTCGTAGACGAGCGCCGAGCCCGTGATCTGCACCTCGACAGGCCTTGCGTACACCCGGCTTGGCATGCCCTCACCGGCGCCTGGATCGAGCGAGAAGGTCGCGCTGTAGCCGGCGGGCCCGGCATCGAACATGTCGACAGGATTGAAATCGGCCTGGTAGCGCGACAGCGCGAGCGTAGCCGGCGCGCCGCTGCGCTGCGCATCGAGATACGCGGCGGCGTCGAACGGCAGCAGCACGGGGACGGGACTTCGGGTAATGCCGGTGAAGAAGCGCGAGGAGATCGCGTTGAGCTGCACCAGTGCGGGCATCGCGCGCGGGTCGTAGCGCGGCACTGTACGGCGGGGTGCGAAGATGAAGTCGCCCGCAATCTGGGGACGGCTGTTGATCTCGCTGCGAAGCTGGTCGAGCGCCGCGCGCCAGTCGACGCGCAGGGCCGTCAGCGAGGGGCTGCGGAATTCATCCGCAGCGAGGGGAGTGGCAAGGAGGAGCGAAAGCAGCGCCAGATGCAGCGAGACGAAGCGGAAACCCTTCCCGACCACTGCCTCGCCCCCCGGCGGTACCTGTTGCGATCGCTCGGTTCCCCGTCAGTCCTTGGCGCGCTCGGAGTAGGAGCCGTCTTCGGTCATCACCACGATACGGGTGCCGACCGAGATGTGCGGCGGCACGGTGGTGCGCACGCCGTTGGAGAGCACCGCCGGCTTGTAGGACGAGGAGGCGGTCTGCCCCTTGGTCACGGGCTCGGTTTCGACCACTTCGAGCGTCACGCGCTGCGGCAGCGCCATCGACACCACATTGACGTCGTGGGTCGACAGCTTGACGGTCATGTCTGGCTGAAGATAGGCGGCCGCGTCGCCGACCACGTCCTTGGAGACCTGGACCTGGTCGTAGGTCTCGGGGTTCATGAAGTGGAAGCCGTCGCCGTCTTCGTACAGGAAGGTGTAGTTGCGCTCTTCGATCGTGGCCTTTTCGACCTGGTCGGTGGTCTTGTAGCGCTCGGAGATCTTTACCCCGTCCGAGATTCGGCGCATTTCGATCTGGCTGACCGGGGTACCCTTGCCGGGATGGATGTTCTCGGCGCTCACGACGACGTAGAGCTTGCCGTCTTGCTCGATCACGTTGCCCTTGCGAATAGAACTGGCGATGACTCTCAAAGCTGTATTTCCTGCTTGCTTGGCCCGGCACCAGCCAGGACGTGGTCGAATTGATGTGGGACTTGGGGCCTCAAATCGGACCTCGGCGCCCGTTTCGGGCCGCAACATACTGATTTTGCCGTTGGATGCCAGCACTTTGCTGCCGGTCGGGGCGGTCGGTTGATGGCTGGGGACAAGCCGATGTCGCCGTTTTGGTCGCCCTCGCGGCACCTCGACCGGCGGCCGTTCCTCCAGGCCAGGGCCGCCGTGACCGGAGCCTTGCGGGGGTTTTTCGCCGAACAAGGGTTTGTGGAGGTCGAAACCTCCGTTCTCCAGGTCTCTCCGGGCAACGAGACCCATCTGCACGCCCCCCGGACCGAGATCATGCGGCCGGACGGCAGCCGGGCCAGCCGATACCTGCGGACCTCGCCTGAATTCGCCTGCAAGAAGCTGCTGGCGGCGGGCGAGACGCGGATTTTCGAGTTCGCACGGGTGTTCCGGGACCGCGAGCGCGGCGACCTGCATCTGCCGGAGTTCACCATGCTGGAATGGTACCGGGCAGGCGCCCCCTATGATGCCATCATGGCTGATTGCGTCGTGGTGATCGCCCGTGCGGCGCAGGCGACCGGGATCGGGACCTTCTCCTTCCGCGGCCGGACCGCCGATCCCTTCGCCGAGCCGGAGCTCCTGACGGTCGCGGGCGCCTTCGAGCACTTTGCCGGCATCGACCTGCTGTCGACAATTTCGGGCGGCGAGGGTAACCGTGCGGCGCTGGCCGCGGCGGCAGCCGGAAAGGTCTGTGTCGCCGAGGACGACACCTGGTCGGACATCTTCAGCAAGGTCCTGGTCGAGCATGTCGAGCCGCAGCTGGGGCAGGGGCGTTTGACCATCCTGTTCGAATACCCATCTCCAGAGGCGGCGCTGGCGCGGGTGAAGACGGTCGATCCGAGGGTCGCCGAACGTTTCGAGGTCTATGCCTGCGGCGTCGAGCTCGCCAACGGCTTTGGAGAGCTGACCGATGCCGAGGAGCAGCGCAAACGCTTCACGGAATCGATGACGGAGAAGCAGCGCCGCTACGGCGAAACCTATCCGCTCGACGAGGATTTTCTGACGGCGGTTGCCGCAATGCCGGAGGCAAGTGGTGTCGCGCTCGGCTTCGATCGGCTGGTGATGCTGGCGAGCGGCGCAATACGAATTGATCAGGTGGTATGGACACCCCCTGCGGATGAGAGATGACAAAGACCAACCTTGCACGCACTCTGCGCGAACCTGCCGAGCTGGTGGCCGAGGGGCTGGCGCCCGCAGCGGCGCTGCCGGCGCTCGAACGCGTTGCCGCGCGCTATGCCGTGGCGATCACGCCTGATCTGGCCGGATTGATCGACCCGACGGATCCCGACGATCCCATCGCGCGGCAGTTCGTTCCGACCTCGGCCGAGCTCGAGGCGCGGCCGGGCGAGAATGCCGATCCGATCGGCGATCACCCGTATTCGCCGGTCGCCGGAATTGTGCACCGCTATCCCGACCGCGTGCTGTTCAAGCTCGTTCATGTCTGCGCGGTCTACTGCCGCTTCTGCTTCCGCCGCGAGATGGTCGGCCCCGGCAAGGACAATGCGTTGTCGGAGAGTGCCTATCGCGCCGCGATCGACTACATCCGGGCGGATGGCGAGATTTGGGAAGTGATCCTGACCGGCGGCGATCCCCTGATGCTGTCGCCCCGGCGGATGAGCGAGATCATGGCCGATCTTGCGGCCATCGATCACGTCAAGATCATCCGTCTTCATACCCGCGTTCCCGTGGCCGAACCTGCACGCGTCAGCGCGGAGATGGTTGCGGCGCTGAAGGTCGCGGGCGCGGCCACCTGGGTCGCGGTACACGCCAACCACGCGCGGGAACTGACGGGGCCCGCGCGCGCCGCCTGTGCGCGGCTCGTCGATGCTGGTATACCGCTTGTGAGCCAGTCCGTGCTGTTGCGCGGCGTCAACGATGACATCGCCGCGCTGTCGGATTTGATGCGAGCTTTCGTCGAATGCCGGATCAAGCCCTATTACCTGCATCACGGCGATCTCGCGCCGGGCACGGCGCATCTGCGAACGACGCTGGCGCAAGGCCAGGACTTGATGCGGCAGTTGCGCGGACGGGTGTCGGGCCTGTGTCAACCGGACTATGTCATCGACATTCCCGGCGGCGCCGGCAAGTCGCCGGTAGGGCCGAATTACGTGTTGGCGGTGCAAAATACCGCGGACGAGGCGCGTGAAGCGGAATCGGAAACGCGCTATCGTATCGTCGACTATTGCGGCGACGTTCATCTCTATCCGCCCGAGACATGAGGGGCGATGGCATGGACGCTGATTTGAGAATGGAGAAACGGACATGAAGAAGATCATGCTGGCAACATCGCTCGTGGTCTTGCTTGGCGGCGCGGCTGTTGCGCAGACCGGCGGCTCCAAGGGATCGACATCAAGCGGCGCATCGTCCGGATCGGTGTTGCCGGCGCCGGTCGGTCATCGCCAGCCGCGTGCCGGGGATGTGCCGAGCGAGAAGAATCTGAGCGATGCGAACGATCCGCTCAGCAAGGAAAACCAGGCGCTCGACAAGAAGATCAAAAGCATCTGCCGCGGCTGCTGAGACTTTCACCTCTCCCCGTCGGGGAGAGGTGAGGAACGAGCCATCTAACCCAGTGATCCGTCAGGCTGACCTCTCGTGCAGTCCCGCGCGCTGGGTGTTGCGGCGGATCTCGACGGCGTCGGCGAGCTGCTCGAGCGTCTTCGACGTCGTTGCCCAGTCGATGCAACCGTCAGTGATGCTCTGCCCATAGGTGAGCGGCTTGCCCGGCACGACATCCTGGCGGCCGGCGACGAGATTGCTCTCGATCATCACGCCCATGACGCGGCTCTCGCCGCCCGAGATCTGGCGGGCGATATCGGCCATCACCAGCGGCTGGTTCTCCGGCTTCTTGCTCGAATTGGCATGGCTGGCATCGACCATCACCAGCGGGGCAACGCCGGATTTGGTCAATTCATTGCAGGCGGCTGCAACACTTGCCGCGTCGTAGTTCGGCTCAGCTCCGCCGCGCAGGATGATGTGGCAGTCCTCGTTGCCGGCGGTCGAGGCGATCGCCGAGCGGCCGAGCTTCGTGACGGCCATGAAATGATGGGGATGCGAGGCTGATTTCACCGCGTCGGCCGCGATCCGCACATTGCCGTCGGTGCCGTTCTTGAAGCCGACCGGGCAGGACAGCCCCGATGCCAGCTCGCGATGGATCTGGCTCTCGGTCGTGCGCGCGCCGATCGCAGCCCAGGAGACGAGGTCGGCGATGTATTGCGGCGTGGTCATGTCCAGGAACTCGGTGCCGGCGGGCAGGCCGAGATTGTTCACGGCCGCGAGCACGTTGCGCGCGAGCCGCAAGCCCTTGTTGATGTCGAAGCTGCCGTCGAGGTCGGGATCGTTGATCAGGCCCTTCCAGCCGACCGTCGTGCGCGGCTTCTCGAAATAGACCCGCATCACGATCTCGAGCTGATCGGCGAGATCCTCGCGCAGTTTCGCCAGGCGCTCGGCGTAGTCGAGCGCGGCCTTGGGATCATGCACCGAGCATGGGCCGACGACGACCAGAAGGCGGTCGTCCTGATTGCTCAGGATGGCGTGGATGGCGTTGCGCGCGGCCATCACCACACGCGTTGCGGTGAGCGTACGGGGGACTTCCCGCATCACCTCTTCAGGCGTGCTCAGCTCTTTCAGTTCGCGGATACGAAGATCGTCGGTCGTGCTCAGCACGGCGGGCTCCTGTCTGTTCTAGAACCTGCCGGCCAATAAAAAAGCCGCCAGGTCTGGCGGCTGTTCGGACGTTTGCTGCAATGTTTTAGATTGAGCGCGATCCTCCCGCCGCCAGCGAGCTGTCGTAGCTAAAGTACCAAAAATAGCTGGTGGCGACGGTGATCATGGGAAGGCCATATAGCGTGCCGCTGGCGCCTTGTCACCCCCCAAGACGGCACAAGACGCAACGCGCGTTTCAGGTGTTGTTTTTGCGTGCCGCCAGCGCCATGCCGATCAGGGTGGCACCGCCGAACAGCAGGTTGATACCGACGAGGACGCCGATCGCCCACTCCGCCGAGCTTGGCAGTCCCGTGATCACCATGAACGAGATCGCGATGTCGACGAGGCCCGAGATCAGGAGCCACGACCAGCGGCCGCTGAGCTCGCGGCGGTGCTCCAGCGCGTACATGATGGTGGCGACGCCCTCGGCGAGGAAATAGGCGCCGAGCACGATGGTCAGCGTCAGCACGGCCTGCATCGGCCGGGCCAACAGCAGCATGCCGGTGAGCACGGCCAGCGCAGCCGAGATCAGCGACCACCAGAAACCCGGCGTGCTGCGCGCCCAATAGGTCGCGATCAGTCCGCCGATGCCGCCGATCAGGAACATCCAGCCGAGGAAGATCGCGGTCGCAAGACTGGCGAGCGGCGGCAGGACAAGCGCGGCAATGCCGAGGACGGCAAGCAGGATGCCTTCGAACAGAAAAGCCTTCCAATGCGTCTTGACCGCCTGGTTCATCTCGGATTGGAGGCGACCAAATTCCTCGGGCGATGTCATCGTCGGGCTCCGGAACGAGAGGATTACCCCAATCTAGTAGGCCGATGGCGCGTTCGCCATGCGGTGGATCAAGTACCGCCGGGCGCCGAGGAGAAGCCCTCCGCGCTGGTGCGGATGCGGTTGCGGCCGAGAATGTAGATCGCCGATGTGACAATCAGAAGCGCAAGGCCGAGCAGGATCGAGACGAAACCGATCGGGATCAGCGCCAGCGTCAGGTTACGCTCGGGGTTGATCAGCCAGTGATGGATCGAGGTCAGGACGAAGGCGAGCCCGACAAATCCGATGCCGCCGCCGGCGAGCAGCAGCGCCCACATCCGGCGCAGCTGGCTGAGCCGCTCGCGTGCGACATCGGTCCGCGGCGCATGGTGGCGAGCGACGCGCCGGACCAGGCGGATGGCAAAGGCGATCGAGCCGAAGCCGATCAACAGGCTCGCCGCGCCCAGCCACATGCGCAAGCTGGGATCGAGATCGGGCATGCGCTGGAGCGTCAGCAACGGGAAGTCGAAGGCCGAATGCAGCGCGAGCGGGCCGGCGAAGATCAGCAGGCGGCTGGAGAGACGGGCCCAATCGCGATGATGGCGGTTCGCGCCCAGCGCCGTGCCGGCGCGCGCAATGGTCAGGTAGGCGCCCGCGATGATGCCGAGCGCACCGTGGAAGGGCACGGTCAGGACGCTGCGCAGCGCGGCTAGCGAGCGCCACATGTCGGCGTGCTGGACCAGGTAGGCGAGGTTCTCGTAGGCGGCGAAGCCGAGGCCGACCGCGGCGCCGTAGACCACGGTGTCCATCGGATTGGCAAAGGTCCGCCGCTTGGTGGAAGAGACCAGCACGATGGCGATCACCTTGACGGCCTCCTCGGGCAGCGCGACGCCGAAGATCGAATGCATGGCCAGCGCCGCCCAGGGGTCGTCCGGGGCGGCGACCATCTTGGCGAAGGGGGCGCGCGCGAGACCCAGGAGTGAAATGCTGGCCGCCCCCAGCAGGAATGCGGTCCAGACCTGGGCCGGCGGGCCGGGACGCTCTTCGGCGGCGATGACGAGCCAGAGCATCAGCAGCGCCGGGGCGATGGCGGCAGTTCCAATGACGGTGGGGAGCGCTTCGATCAGGTACATTGGCGCCGAAAATAGGTTCCCTTGATCCGCTTATCTACGTTCACCGATGCGACCATGTGTCATGCGCCGGCTGTCGGGTCGCTTAACACGCGCGACAGCTGCCGTTCATGCGCTCCTCTCCCGTTACGAGGTGGAATACAAGCGCAATCAATTGCATGACAAAAGATGCTCGTCATCCATGGCAACGAGTGCGCGGCGGGCGCGGGATTGAGATTTGCAAGCCAGATCAAGGCAATGCGTTGGTTTCTTCGATTCTCGGCGCACATGGCCCGGCGGCGGCCGGTCCTAGTCTCGCTTCGCTATGCGCCCGTGGCGCGGGGCGTCGATCCGGCGTGCGCGCAACCGCTCCAGCTCCCAGAACGCGCGGACGAGGCACGTGCCGAGGCAGAGGACGATGAGCAGCAACAGAAAGGCCTGATCGACGGCAGGGATGTGTATCATGGCGATGATAAAGCAACGCCCATGCCAGGCGTTCCCGCGACGGTCCGCGCTTTTTCCAGCTCAGTGCGTGGTGATCGCAGGCGGCGCGTCGGGTGCGACGTCGAAGGCGCCGAGATGGAATTCCTCGCCGGTGGAGTCGGGCGATTCGGAACTCTGCGCCAGCAGCGTGAACGCGGCCTGCGGGTATCGCTTCCAGATCTCGAGATCGCCGGCGGTGATGGTGAGCCAGCCGAACGTGTACATGTAGCGTCCGGGCTCGGTTACCCGGCCGACCCTGTCCCAGGTGATCTTACCAACCTTGATCTTTTCAGCCGTGATCTTGTCGACTGCCATTCGGTCCCCCGATCGCAAGTCTGCAAAATGACGTCCGGCCCGAGGCACAGACCTGCAAAAGCTGATCCGGCATTGGGGCCGCTATAGGGCGGCGTGGCGGAGGGTCAGGCCGACTTCAGCAAGGGCGCGCGCACGATCAGGCGGCCGAGGTCGTCCCGGTCCTGCTTTTCGGCGAATTTGACCGCAAAGCCGTGGTCGAACTTGCGGATCACCCGCCCGACGCAGCCGCCGACAGCAAGCGGGGTTCCGATCGCCGGATCGTATTCGGAGGACACCGCGACGCCGGCCGTCGAGACGTCGATGATGAAGCAGGAATGGCTGCTGCCGTCCGCGAGGGTCAGGACGGTGTGCGAGATCTGCGGAACGAAACGCGCGTCACGCCGCAGCTCCCGAACGCTGGCATCCTTCTGCTTCTTCTCCAGCCAGGTCAGCTTTTCCGACATCCAGGCGCGCCGCGCCCGCGTCATCTCGAGCTCCATCAGGAAGCCTGCCTTCAATGTCGCACTGATGGTGCCCTGGAATTCGCCGAAATCCTGGAAGTAAGAGGTCAAGCGCTCGCCGACCTTGCCGACCACAGGCACGTCCACGATCATCCGGAAGGGTGAGACGCGCTTGGTCCGGCAGGCGAAGCTGCGGAGCTTGCCCTCGCAATCGTACCAGCGGGGCAGCGAGTAGCTGCCGCTGACCGCAACATCCACTGCTCGCTGCCTCAGGAATTCTGCGACGGACATGAGCGCCAATCTGCTTTGGATGACTTCCGTACTTTCACGGTAACTGCGAAACTCTAAGCAAATGATACTGAAGCCCAAGAGCAGGGGTAAATTTTCAGTAAATGCGCGGCTCGGCGGCACAGTAGGGCGCGCGGCATAAAGCCCCGTTGTGCTACAGGCAATCGCACAGCGTTGTCCACTCAGGGTGCAGCGAAGACACGGCGCTCCGCGGCGGCCCCTAGAGGAGTCCGAACAGCACCAGAATAGTCAGCGCGGCAGCGGCCACGGCGAACTGGATCGTCCTCCACGTCGGGCCGTCCGGGCGGATCTCCCATCCTAAACGCGGCAATGCGCGCCGCAATGCGAGCGGCGTCAATGCCTCGACGACGGCGAGCAGAAGGGCAATGCCTGCCAGGGAAGGCCATGACTCGGTCGGAGGCATCCATGGTGCGAGCCACACGGGGACGGAGCCTTTCAAAGCGCCGAGCAACGCGAACCATCCGAACCAGAATACAGAGCGCTTGACGAGGTCTGGGCCGATCGTTTCGGGCTCGAGGCGGATACCGATGCTTGCCAGTGCGCGTTCAATGCGCTCGCCGTCGGTCAGGAACAGAAACGCGCCGAAATAGAGAGGAACGTGCGACTGGAAGAGTAGCCCGCCGACACCGAACAGGACGACGTAGGCGATGACATCGCTAACAACGTCCTTGGCGCTGCTGCCAGACGGCACGGGTGCGGCCGGCGCAAAATCGGCCTGGGGCCGCGGCGCCGACCGGGCGCGCGCCATGTGCTCGAGCATTTTGGCGCGTCGCTCCGGCGAATATGGCGCGGTGCGGCGCATCCATGCCAGTGGCGTGGTCGTCGTGGAGGGGAGGCCGGACTGGCCTTCCAAGGTCGGCTTGCCCTGCTCCATGAGTCGAACCAGATCCTTCAATGCGCGGCGCCGCCGCGGCGGTGGTTTCCTTCAGACATTGGTTGCGGGTGAGGGCTGGGGAGTTCATGCCGGGTAACGGATTTTGCCGCTCATCGTCGCCGGCCGAGGACGAATGGATGGCGGCATATCCGGCGATCCACGTCGATGATTCTTCCTGTTGATCTCGCTCTCCAGTTGCGCTTGAGTACGATTAGGTCTGGGGGACCATATTGATGTCTAATTTGGTGGCTGCGGCGTCCTGCGCCGCGGCGTTGAATTTTGCGGTCCGTTTCAGTTCGAGCAGGCTCAATGAAACCTGCGTCTTGCCATGGACATGACAGTCGTCTCCGACTGCCTGTCCCCGCGGAAGGCAGGAATTCTAGATCACGCCGACCGGATCGCCGCGGATCGCGTGGCGTGGCGTGAGAGGAACCGCTTTTTTCACGACGAGGATGAGCGCTATCTCCGGTTTCTGATCCCGCCGGGAAGCCGCGTCCTCGACATTGGTTGCGGCATCGGCGATACACTCGCGAGTCTTGCGCCATCACATGGCGTCGGGGTCGATCTCTGTCGCAAGCAAATCACGATCGCGCGGCAGCGCCACCCCGATCTCACCTTCATCGAAGGCGATGCCGAAGACCCCGCGACGCTCGATGGGCTGCAAGGTCCGTTCGACTATATCCTCGTCCTCGATACGATCGGTTCGGTGGAGGATTGTCAGAGGTTCATCGCCCAGCTGCATCCGTTCTGTACGCGGAATACGCGCCTGGTGATCGGCTACTTCTCGCATCTCTGGTATCCCCTGCTGAAATTCGCCGAATTCGTCGGCCTGCGGATGCCGCAACCGGACCAGAACGTGCTGTCGCCGACCGACCTGCGCAGCCTTGCCAGGCTTGCGGATTTCGATCCGGTGAAGTCGGAGCAACGCGTGCTCTCTCCGGTCGGGATGTTCGGGGTCGGCCGTTTTCTCAATCGTTTCGTCAGCGTGCTCCCGGGGATCCGCCAACTGGCGCTTCGGCATTATCTGGTCGCTCGCTCCGGCCGCAGCGCGAGGGAAGAATTCGCTTCGGCCACCGTCGTCGTCCCGGCGCGCAACGAACGCGGCAATATCGAGCCTGCGGTCCTGCGAATTCCCGACTTCTGCAGCGACATCGAGATCATCTTCATCGAAGGTCACAGCCAGGACGGTACGTTCGAGGAGATGGAGCGGGTCAAGCAGGCGCATCCATCCAAGGACATCAAGGTGATGCGGCAGCCGGGCAAGGGCAAAGCCGACGCCGTCTTCACCGCCTTCGACGCGGCGCGCGGCGACGTGCTGATCATTCTCGACGCCGACCTGACGATGCCGCCGGAGCAGATTCCGAAATTCGTCGAGGCGCTGCAGGCGGGCAAGGGCGAATTCGTCAACGGATCGCGCCTGGTCTATCCCATGGACGATGGCGCGATGCGCTTCCTCAACCTGATCGCCAACAAGATCTTCTCCCATCTGTTCTCCTGGCTGCTCAATCAGCGCTATACCGACACGCTGTGCGGCACCAAGGTTCTGCGCCGCAGCGACTATCAGCGCCTGAAGGCCGGCAAGGCCTATTTCGGTGATTTCGATCCGTTCGGCGACTTCGACCTGATCTTCGGCGCATCGAAGCTCAACCTGAAGACCGTGGATCTCCCGATCCGCTACGCCGCGCGCACGTACGGCGAGACTCAGATCTCCAGGTTTCGCCATGGCTGGATGTTGCTGAAGATGGTGGCTTTCGCCTTCTTCAAGATCAAGGCGATCTAGGCCGCGGAAGCCACGGTTCGAGTATGTCAGACGATTGCTTTCCCGACGCACGGTTGAGCGGAAGGATCAGAACGCTGCTGATCCTCATCGTGCCGTCGCTGTATCTGGCGGCCACGTTGCTCTATTCGGCCTACCAGGCCGTTTGGGGCGTCCAGGTCGATCCGGAATCGGCCTACACGATGAACGGGCTGGCGATGGCGGCGGGATACGGCTCGCTGAAATTCGATCACCCGGGTACGACGACGACGCTGCTCGTCGCGTTGATCGTCAGGGGCTGGGCTCTGGTCGCCGGGGCCGGGGATGTCGTCGCGTTCGGGCTCGAACACTACGATGCCATCACATGGGCAGGCCGAACCGGAGAGGCGCTGGCGCTCACTGGCGCGTTGCTGGCCGGCGGACTCATCGTCGGTCGGACGACCCAGAGCGCGATCGCTGCGATGCTGTTTCAGGCCGGTGCGTTCGTGCACTCCGACTCGTTTCACTTCCAGACCGTGCTTGCGCCGGAAAGCCTGATGGCCGCCTTCGCGCTGTTCGGCATGGCGATCGTGATCAAGGCCGCGCTCGATGCGCGCCCGCCGGGGACGGGGCTCGGCGTCGTTTCCGGGGTCATCTTCGCCGTCGGATTTTCGACCAAATATCTCTACCTGCCGCAGGCGCTGTTCGCCGTGTGCCTGCTCAGAAACAGGCGCGCGTTCGTCGCCGCTGCGATCGCGGGGGCGATCGGCTTCGTTGGCTTCAGCCTGATCTTCAATCCGGGAACGATCACGCGCGGATTCGGATGGCTTGCGCAAATCGCCACTCACAAGGGAAATTACGGCGAGGGCGAGCCAGGGTTCATTGATTTCGGAATATTCTGGTCGAACATGGCCGCGATCGTCAAAGCCGCGCCGCTCGTGCTCGCCGTGTACGTCGTCGCCGCGGCCGTGGCGCTGGCCTCGTGTGTCAAGAGCCGGAGCTGGCGGGATCCGGTCAGCCTGACGCTCGGTGCCGCCGTCCTCATCTATGCCGCGCACCTCGTGGCAACGTCGAAGCATTACGCGGTCCATTACATGCTGCTGCCGTGGGTGCTGACGGGCGGCGTGCTGGTCCTGGTCGTGGTGCAGGTCAGACGGCTCGTCCCGGCGGTCCCGTCGGCCGCGCTGAGCCTGCTTGCTGGCAGCCTGTGCGTGGCGATCAGCGCGGGGACGCTGATCGAAGCCCGCGCCGCAGCGCTGCATTCGTCTCGCCTGAACGCGATCGGAGCCAGGCTCTCGAAGGCCGTGGTCGCGGCAGGCCCCGCCTGCGCCAACGTCTCCAGCATGTTCGTGCGCGCGCCGGAGAACGACATGAACCACGGCTGGGACATGACGGTGCAGCTCTGGGGCGACAAGGCGATGCGGGACAGGTTCTCTGCGGCCTATGCGAGCGTCTTCAGGATCCCGCTGCTGGACCACAACGGCTACACGCGCGTGCTCAAGAACAACTTTCGTCCGGACAGCTACGCGAAGCTCGCGGCGGATTATCCCTGCATCGTCGTCCGCGCACCGGAGGCGCTCGATGCCGAAAGCTCGATCGGGCTGCTGGGCCTCAATCCCGACCATTGCCTGATCGAGGGGATCCACGTCTATACCGTCGGGCTTGCCTGCGCGAAGGTCGGCAGCAGCTTCCTGGAGCAGCGGTGAGGGGGATTGCGGACTGGCTGGCGCTCCCTAGCGGAATCGAACCGCTCTCTCCACCGTGAAAGGGTGGCGTCCTAACCGATAGACGAAGGGAGCAAACGCAGGGCCCTGCCGATTGTCCCGGCACGGCCGCTGGCCGGCCGAACAGGGTCCGGCGGCTTGCAGCGGGCGAACGTATAGTGGCCTTTGCGCTCCCGGGCAAGCCGTTCGGGAACGGTCTTTTGGCTCCGGTGGATAGTCCCGAGCCCGGGATCATTCGGAGGCGATTTCAACGGTTTGTTAGGGTTCCCTGCGTAGCGCTGGACGGGGAGATTTTGCCGATGCCACCGCCGAAGAAGCGCGCAGCCCGCAAGCTGCTGTCGCAGCACGCCTGGATTACGCTGGATGGCGGATTCGCCGCGCGGCACTGCCTGGTCCAGGACATTTCGGATTCGGGTGCCAAGATCACCCTCGACGAGGACGCAAGCCAGCTTCCCGGCGTGATCCGGATGGCCTTCGCACGCGATGCGCGCACCGGGCGGAGCTGCCAGGTGATCTGGCGCCGCGGCAAGTCGGCCGGCGTCAGGTTCCTCTGATCGCGGACCGCCCGATGGCGCGCGCGGCCGGTCCGGGCTACAAGGCGGCGATGCGCACGCCGCTCCTCATCCTGCTCTGTCTGCTGGCCACGTCCGCGACCGCGGCCGAGAGCCTGCGCCTGCCGCCTGCCGAGCCGCCACAGGCGGGCAAGGCGCTGCCGCTGGCCGGCAGCACGGCCGGGAAGGCGAAGGCAGGCTCCTGCGCCGCGTACGGCCCGCGCTTCGTGATGGTCGAGGGCACCGGGACCTGCGTCCAGCTCGGCGGCGCGATCAGCGTCGACACCATCCGGCGCTGACGGCCATGCCTGCGGATCTGGTGCGGCTCGACATCATCGTCCCAGTGCTGATGTATTGCGCGCTGCTGTGGTGGGTCGGCCGCGGCCTCAGCTGGACCGCGCGCCTTGCGACCGCCGCGGTGACGCTGCTGCTGATCATCGCCGTGCTGCTGGTCGAGCGCGGCTGGCGCTAGCGCACGTCAAAAGTTGAGAAAACAACCCCATGCACAGTAGCCGTCAAGCGCGGCCGTGACGCCGCGGGGCGCGCGCCGGAACGAGGATTCCACGCGCGATCGCCGCAGCTTGACCCGCGCGAGGTGCTCACGACATCGGCGGTGCGACGAATTGCGCAAATCCCGGCCGCTTGCCGAGCTCGGCGAGCCAACGCGTGAGGTGGGGCTGTGCCGGCCGGCTGATGCCCTCGACCCCGAGCCAGCGCCGCGCATAGGATCCGACCGCGATATCGGCCAGCGTGAACGTATCGCCCTCGATGAAGCGGCGCGTGGCGAGCAGGCGGTCGGCGATCGCCCAGACCTCGGCAGCGGCATCGGCATCGCGCTGCACCTGGATCATGTCGCGCTCGGCGGGCGCGGTGCGTACGATGCCCCAGAACACCGGGCGGTCGACCGGCTGCACCGTCGCCAGCGTCCAGTCGAGCCAGCGGTCGACCGAGGCGCGCTGCTTCGGCGCCTCGGGGTAGATCGGCGTGCCGCGCCCATGCGCCATGCAGAGATAACGCATGATCGAATTGGATTCCCACAGCACGAAGTCGCCCTCGACCAGCGTCGGAATCCGCGCATTGGGATTCATCGACAGATATTCGGCCTCGCGCGTCTTGCCGTATTGCATGCCGGCATCGATGCGCTCGTAAGCGAGGCCGAGCTCGGTGCAGCACCACAGCACCTTCTGCACGTTGACCGAATTGGCGCGGCCCCAGATCGTCAGCTTGGTGTCAGGCATGAAGCGTCTCCCCGCATTGTCGCTTGCTGCGGGTGATAGCGGAATTCGGCGCGCCGAGCGATGCGCGATTGCATCGTGCCCCTCATGCAAAAAGCTCCGCACGCGGCGGAGCTTTCATTGCAAAGTTCAAGCCTTTCACTCAGCGGCCGAAGAACAGCCACAACAGAATGATCACCGGGATCGGCACGCCAAGCATCCACAGCAACAGCCCTCTCGCCATCGCATCCTCCTCCAATCGCATCGCTTGGAGGGTGAACGCGGGCAGTGGGCGCTTGTTCCTGCGCGAAAGGGCCTACCAATGGCCGGTATTGGGCATCGACGCCCAGGGCTCCTGCGGCGGCTTCGGATCGCCCTTCTGCAGCAGCTCGATCGAGTGCAGGTCCGGCGAGCGGACGAAGGCCATGTTGCCGTCGCGCGGGGGACGGTTGATGGTGACGCCCGCCTTCATCAGCTTCTCGCAGGTGGCGTAGATGTCGTCGACCTCATAGGCGAGATGGCCGAAGAAGCGATCCTCGCCATACTTCTCCTCGTCCCAATTGTAAGTGAGCTCGACCAGCGGCGCCCCGCGGGTCGGCGGCTGCTTCTTCAAGGCTTCGAGATCGTCCGCCGAGCACAGGAACACCAGCGTGAACCGCCCCTTCTCGTTCTCGATCCGCCGCACCTCCTTCAAGCCGAAAGCATCAACATAGAATTTCAGCGCGACATCGAGATTGCGCACGCGCAGCATGGTGTGGAGGTATCGCATGGTTGTTGCTCCCTGGAACGGACGGAGGGTTTTGTCTTGGGCCGGGACGGCGGGGTAGGAAATAGCAGGAAACGGGGAGGAGGGGCAGGGGGAAGGCTCGCGCGAAGCCGAAGCGTCAGCGAAGATTGCCAGCCGGACACACGATGCTGACGGCACCCGATGAGTCCCTTTCCGACGGCAGCTGCAGTGATCTTCCACGAGGTGTCTCGACTTTGGATTGTTCACGTGAAAAGATGCACGTGTTCTCGTTGAGGGAACGCGACCCCCTGCATATTGCGCAGGGACAAAATTGGGGGATCTCCGTGCGCGAATTTGAAGAAGGCGCCGTATTGCACGTGCGCGCAATTGCTGGACTGCACGTCGTTACGCTGGCTTGGGACTTCGCACCGGGCCAGGAAGCCAAGAAGACCGGACTATTGGGCTTTGCCATCGAGCGCACCGAGTTCGACAGGAACGACAATATCCACGAGCGCTACTTCATTAGAGGGATCAAGCGCTTCAAGCACAAGGACGAGGGACTGGCTCCTGGAACTCCGGTGCCGACGTCGGAGCATCCGATTCAGACATTTCAGTGGGGCGACTACACCGCCAAGCCCGAGACAACCTACGAATTCCGCGTCATCCCGGTCTACGGCAAGCCAAAACTCCTCGAGCTCGATGTTGCATCGGCAACCAAAATTCGTGTGAGCACGGAGGCAGAAGAGGGTGGAAACAAGCCGGGAGAAATCACTCACGACATCTATTTCAACCGCGGCGCCGCCGGTTCTCAGGCGTTCGCACGCAAGTTCGGCAAGACCGAGCTCGATGAAAACGATCCCAGCTCGGATGCGATGAAATGGCTTTCCCGTGGCCTGTTCGAGGCACTCGTCAAGTTCATCGAATATCCCTCGACGCTGCAAAACCCCGGTGACTACGCCTTGCGGGCGATGCTTTACGAGTTTCGCTACAAGCCCGTCGGCCTGGCGTTCAAGAAAGCGAAGAATGCCGGCGTCGACGTCGATATCCGCTACGAGGCACAAAGCTATGTGGACGAAAACGAGGAGATGATAGCAGCGGCCAGGATCAAGAGCATCTGCACGCCGCAGAAGTCGCGCGCCGGAATTAGGCACAATAAGTTCATCGTTCTGCTCCACAACGACGTGCCGATCGCCGTCTGGACGGGGTCGACGAACATTTCCTCGGGCGGCATCTTCGGCCATTCCAATGTCGGCCATGTCATATGGGATGGGGAGATTGCACAGAGCTTCCTCGATTATTGGGAGCGCCTGGCTGCACCGGACGTCACGCTTGCTCCCCTGAAGAAAGCAAATCTCGCTGTCGATGCGACGCCTGCGCGCCATACTTTGCCGCCGAAGAATCGCATCTTGCAGCTGTACTCGCCGCGCGACGACAAGACGAAGCCGACGACACTGGAATGGTATGCGGATCTCATCGCCGACGCCAAGCGGATGGCCTGCATCACGTTCGCCTTCAACCTGGACGACTTCCTCTACAAGGCGCTGGCAAAAGACGATGATACTCTCCGCTACTCGCTGTTCGACAAGGATCCGGGAGACGAGTTTGCCGACGAAATCAAAGTCACGGGCAACAGCGTCATGGCGCCCGGAGCCAAGCTTTCAAGGGGCGATCTCGAATTCTTCCTCGGCGAGAAGCTGACCGGTTTCAACCGCAACTTCTATGTTCACGACAAGTTTCTGCTAGTCGATCCGCTGGGAGGCGACCCGGTCGTCGTCACCGGCACTGCAAATTTCAGCCAGCCGTCACAGAACGCCAACGACGAGAATATGCTGGTCATCCGCGGTAACACGAGAGTCGCCGACATCTATTTCGGCGAGTTCATGCGCGTGTTCGACCACTTCTACTCGCGCTATGTCGTCAAGAAGATCAAGGAGGCGGGCAAGGGCGACCCGGACGCCGGTTTCCTGAAGGAGAATTGGAAGGAATGGGTGCCCGGTCATTTCAAAGCGGGGCAAAAGCAGTTGCGGCGCGAGATCTTCATGAAGCAGGATTGATTGGAAGCTGTTGGGATTAACGTCGCCCGAAGAGGCGGCTTCGACTTAGGGTGACGTGCACCAGACTCCCGGAGTGTGGGGCGGGACGCCGGACACTGACTTAGTTCGTAGGATGGGTAGAGCACTTGCGAAACCCATCATGCTTCGTCACGGAACAAGGCTCTCGATGGGTTTCGCTTCGCTCAACCCATCCTACGAGCTGCATCACGTTCGAAGCAGTGCCGTCATCTCTTTCCAATGATAGGTTCGCACCTTCTCCGTTTGATGCCGCGCGGCTTTGGCGATGGCGTGCGCGATGTCGTTGCCGGCGAGCCCGCGATATCGGTCGGCCGGGCCAAGGAGCAGCGGATTGAGCACGCCCCATATCGCGATGATGAGGCGCTCACGCGGGCGGTCCTCGTCGCGCGCGCCGAGGATCATCGACGGGCGGAAAATATGCGTGTGCTCGAAATCGAGCGAGAGAATGTCGCGCTCCACCTCGCCCTTGGTCCTGAGATAGAACACGCCGGAGCCGGCGTTGGCGCCAACGGCCGTGACCAGAAACACAGACCGCGCGCCGTTCGCTTTTGCGATCTCGGCCGCCAACAGCGGATAATCATGATCGATCTTGTAGTACTCGGCCTCGTCAGGGGTGTGCTTGCGCGTCGTCCCCAGCGCAATGAAGATCTCGTCCGCAACCAATTGCGGCTTGAGTGCGGGCAGGGAAGCGAGATCGCCGATCAGCACCGTGAGCTTCGGATGGCTCACCGCCAGCGGCTTACGGGCCACGGCCACAATCCGCGAATAATCAGGACTGTCCAGGAGGTCGCGCAGCAAATGCGAGCCGATGAAGCCGGTTGCGCCGAAGACAAGTGCAGTTTTCATTCAAGCCGCCGTTTTGCGTTGGGTGCCGGATCACTTGTTGAAAGTCAGGGGGAGTGGCGCCCGAAGGCGTGCAGGATGCGCAATATCCGGATCGAGCTATCTGTTACGTATAGGGCGCGACATGGCGTGCCGCCAATGACGAACTCGCCTGTGCCGGCCATTTGGCCAGGGGCTACTCTCAGGAAACTCGACAAGTCGATGCGCAGCGGAAGTGATCCACTCGTCGCTGCCGAGGATTTTTCAGCCACGATGTGCGTGAGGCCGTCGCGGTCCGATAGCTCGTAGGATTGGGTTTCGCTCGACCTATCCTACGCCTAAAAACGACTAGAAAGTACCACGAGACTATAGCAAATTAGATGCAACCGACACGGGTGATGAGGGGCGTCATGCAATATGAGCTAGACGAGAGGCAGGGTTTCGAGGATCGGTTACGGGACGCTGGCCGGATACTTCACTTCCGTCCTGAAGAACTGTTTTCGATAAAGATTCGTCCGCTCTTCGAAGACGAAGGCGGGCGTTGGTGCAACGTGTACCTGTCACCCGAATACGAAGACATCAACAAGACGTTTGGTCTGTCCTCCGTTCCAGCGACAAGACATGGCTACGGTTGCCAAGGCGTTGTGTGGATATGTGAGTTGGGAGATGGCCACAGGTGCCTATACGTAGAGCATGAGACTGGGCCCGAGATAATTCTCCACGATATCACTATGGTGGCGAGTGCGGCTGGCGCAACTCTTTTTGCGGCAAATCAGGCGTTGAGACTTATAAACAATACTTGCAAGTTGATGCGCGAAAAAACGCCTCCACGCGATAAGAAGGGGCGCTTCGTCTCAGCCTCCATTGAGAAGCGATTGGCAAATACACAAAAGATAATAAGGCTAATTGAAAGGACCGCGAAGGCGACGGAGAAGGCCGTCAGGAGTATCGAGGAGCTCTTTAAGTGACATCTTTGGGGCTTGCGGTGACAATACAGTGAACTCTGGATCGCAGCGCAAAATTACACTCAATTCATTGCGCGGCCCGATCCCCAGACGGAGAGATCCGGAGATTTAGGTTGTCGCCCCAAGCTCTCGCTCTCGCGCTGTTGCCTCATCCCCTCGGCACTTGAACCCCGCCAGCGGTGGCGCCGACCAAACGCCATGGCCGCATTGCTTGCAGAACTCCTGTTCGATCTCGTCAGAGCCCTCGTGGGCCGCTGGCTGAAAGAGGCTGGGTTCGCCATCGGTGCGTGGCTCGATACGAAGATTCACAGCCGCTCTGCACGCATTTTCGTCGGCCTCCTGCTCGGGGCCGCCGCCTTTTTCCTCATTCCTGTTATCTCCGGCCTGCTGGGTCTTTGATGCTCTCCGTGAGGACACACCTCGTCATCGCATTGGCCGTCGGGGCGCTCGTCTCGACGGTGCTCCTCGTCCTGGAGCCGCTGACCGACTTCGCGTTTCTTTGGCTGGAGTGGCCGGGCATCACCGCAGCGTATTTCTTCTGGGGAGCGGTTGGAGGGTCGACCTTCGCCGGCATCGCCATGTCCTGGGTCGTGAATGCACTGACCTACGGTCTCGGTGCTTTCGTCATTCTCAGCGCCTTCAAGGTGCTGAGGGAAGCATGATCCTCACGCCGTCTCGTCGTCACCCTTGGCGACGATCTCGACTTCGAAATAGCCCATGTCGCGGAGCTCGGCGGCCTTCTTCTCGGCCGCTTCCCTTGTGTCTCTCTTCAGGATGATCTGGCCCGCTCCGTCGCGGGCGCAAACGAAATAAGGCATTCTCGATTCCCAATTTCGTTTGCATACGCACGGAGCCGGGTTCCCGCAATCGGACGGCTCACTCCTCCAGCCCGGCCTTTTGCCGCATCTTGTCGATCAGCTCCGAGGCCTCGGCCTTGGTCAGCTCCTGCTCGGGCAGGTCCTGGTGAGCCTGCTCGGCCAAGGTCTTGAGGTAGGATTCCTGGGCTCCGGTCATCGGATCGTCGCCGGAAACCCAATCCTTCGGGTCCTTCTGGGTGTTGTCGGCCATCACACATCTCCCATTCCGCTTTCCGTAGAACGTCGGACTCGACTCTTCGTTCCGTTTTTGTTCTCATGGGTCACATCTAGAATTCGCGAGGCGGAACAATGCCGGACCTGGACTTTCTCAGGCGGGAGATCGAACGGATGCGCAGCCAGATCGGCAGGCAGAGGAAGGAGATCCTCCAGTTGCAGCGGGCGGGCATCGGCACCGCCTCGGCCGAGGCGCTGCTGTCGCGGATGGAGGCGAAGGTCGAGAGCCTGTGCGCGGAACGCGACGCGCTGAAGGCGGCGGAGCCGCGCCAGATCAAGGGCCGGGTGCTCGGCGGGAGGACATGGTGAGCAGGCGATGGTTCGACGACGAGAGAGACCTGTCGCCCTTCCTGACCGCGCTCGAAGACGTTCGCCGACGAGCGACGCGGGAAGGGTGGTGCTATGCCCACGTCCAGGCCATCATCGTCGCCATCGATCAATACGCGGAAGCTGCGACAGGCAACCGCGAGTATTTCCTGAACAAGCCGGTTTCGATCGGAGACAAGCGGAAGGCGGCGGACATTCCGTGAGCGTTCCAGCGGCTCTCTGCCGCTGAGGTCCGGCAAAGCCGTCGGATGCGAATGAGCCCGCGCACAAGTCTCCAAGGTGAGAAGGGCCGGGTCCGCGGATTCGCGAACGATGCGTCATGTAAGCTTGCGCCGCTTCGGTTATGTCGCGACCGCGCAAGCAACCCCAAGCATGCGCGCTTGTCGCTGCCGCCGATTAGCGCGGTGAGACGGAGGAGAGAGTCGACCTGGTGCGCCCGGGCGAGGCAGTCTTGCTTCGCGGCGAAGCAGTGCTCTTGCCGGACTTCGCATGAGCTTTTGCTGTGATCCCGTTCTGCTCATCGAACTGCTTCAGCCAGGCCGCGATATATCGCGGGTCCTCGGGACAAAGCCGCTCGAGCAAACGAAGGTTCTGCGCTCTGAATTCCACAAGGGTTTTCGGCATCACGGCTCCTCAAAACCCTGCCCGTAGCAAAAATGGGTCTGGAGGGCTGCCGGGTCAACGGCAAAGAGCGCTTGAAATCCCGGGCGAACTGATGCAGCGCCAAAAGCGAAAACCCCGTCCTTTTGGAGCGGGGTTCTCTGTCGAGGTGAAGCTTAGGGACGCTTCAACTGTAAGACGCGCAAGCGGCAAGAAAGTTCAAATGAGGACGCGGATGCACTCGCGCCGGGCAATTACAAATCCGTAAGTCGGTTGAAAATCGACGCCGAAAAACTATCTCTGCGTCAGGCGGCAGCGTAACAAGCCGCCCTTCAACTGACACCCAGCCGCCGCGCTCAGAACAGGCGAAGCTGGGTCCTTTGACATTCTCGCCCTTGGTCCCGCCTCATTGGCCTCAGAGGCAAACGTCCATGGCTGCCCGCACCTACAATCACGAACGCTGGTCGGAAGACGACGACCGGCTGCTTCGATCCATGTGTGAAAGCGGCAAGAGCCTCACGCTGATGATCGTGAAGCTGAAGCGGCCCATTGCATCGATCAGGTCGCGCGCGATCGAGCTTGGCATCAATCTCCCGGGCACGCGCATCGGCCTGCGACGGAAGCGGCGAACCGCTTGAGCCTGCGCGTCCGGACAAAGCTGCTGAGCGACCTGCCTCCATCGCTGAGAGCCGGTGCGCACTTGCACGCCCTTGCGGCCGGGCTAGGCCGCGATCCGGTGTTCGACCGGGGTCGTCAGGAACTTGAGCGCTTCGGCATGTGCGAGATCCGGAACCGCGATCGCCGTGTGGCTGTACATCGCGTGTGTCCGCGACGTCGCGATCTGGTCCAGGATCTCCTTGCCCTTGATGACGTGGAGGCCCATGCCGTCATCGACGGGGAAGATCGCCAGCACCACGTCGTAGGCCGCGATGACCGCTCTGAGCGCTTCAGCCTTGTCTTCGGCGACGTCGACAAAAATACGAACATCAGCTGCGAGTTCACGCAGCTCGTTAAAATCCAGCACTGTCAGGATACTCCAACGCAACCAACCTGATCGAAGCTTGGTCGCGTTAGGTTACTGAAGCGTCAACAATGGGCGCCGAGCCACAAGTTTCACGCCGAGGTGACTTCGCTTTAGCGCTTGGCTTCGTTGTTGCGAAGCCTGGCCTCCGCGGCCTCGTCGACGAGGTTCAAGGTGGCGCCATCATAGCTCAGCTTGAGCCCGCGGCCGACGATCCAAGTCCAGCCTTCGCGGTCCTTGATGGCCGGTGCGTTGAACTGCTCGGAGATCGATTTGACGGCGGTGTCCTGCGATCCGGGATTGTTCAGCGTCGCATCGACGCGCCAGATCGGATGCCTGGCGTCAGCTTCAACGCCGTGGGCTGTGACCTTGGCGCCGTTGATCTCGCATTCGAGGGTGTACGGACCTCGGCTCTGCCGGCAGAGATAGTGGCGTTGACTGACGAGCTTGCTCGCCTCGTCGAATGTCATCCCCGGCGAGAAGCCGAAGATGTCGGACTTTTTCACGAGCGCAAGCGACGCAGGCTTCAAGAAGCCTGGCTGGATCGCGACGAGGGCTGCGACAGCGAACACGATCAAACCTGCAATGACGATAGCGACCTTCATCAGCACCCCATCGGAAAACTTGCGACCTTATAGCAGGCGCGGTGCTCTGGCAGGTTCAAGAAAATTGCAGGTCTTACAACATCTTGCACAGGAAGTCCGGAACCCCGCAGAGCCCATGCTTGCGTTTTCGGCCTCGATAGGGTCTAAGCCCGATCACTTCATGACTTCTGGCATGAATCAGCAGCGCGCATTCGCGGGTCCGGCCGCGTCCCCAGCAGCAGATTGCTCCGCGCACCCATTCAAAGGAATTCAGACCATGGCAAAGATGACGAAGACCCAATTGATCGATGCAATTGCCGAGGGCACGCAGCTTTCGAAGAACGACGTGAAGTCCGTGATCGAGTACATGGCGACCGTCGGCTACAAGGAGCTCAACGAGTCCGGCGAGTTCGTCATTCCCGGCTTCGTGAAGATGTCGGTCGTGAACAAGCCGGCGACCGAAGCCCGCATGGGCGTCAATCCCTTCACCAAGGAGCCGATGCAGTTCGCGGCGAAGCCCGCCAGCAAGTCGGTCAAAGCCTCGCCGCTGAAGGTGGCCAAGGACGCCGTCTGACGTGCCGGCGATGTCGTTGCGGCGCGCTCATTGGCGCGACGCCGCAGCGATCAACCGCTGAAGACCAGGTGATGCTCGGCCATGGCGATGCCGGACATCACCAGACCATCACGACAAGCCGTAGCGCGCGGTGCTCGCGCCATCGGGAACGGCGAGCCCCGTTCCGTCACCATCCTCACTCGCTTCACAAGAAAAAGCCCCGCGCTTTCGCGCGAGGCTCTTCTGGCTGACGGCGTTGGGATTTCAGCGCCTGGCCGACAGCCATGGCTCCTAACCTAAAGTTGAAATTGCAAAAAGCAACAGCGCCGCCGTGACGGAATATGTTCGTCAGGCGGCGCTGCCGTGTAACTGGGCGCTGAAATCCCCAGCTTCAATGAGTGCTTGCTGCGCCGCAAAGGTTCAACGTCGCCCCGAGGAAATTTCGCCGGTGGGCTGGACTTTTTGTTCTCATTTTGTTCTAGTGTGAGCCGCCCAGGTGGACCGTTGGAGGTTGCTCATGACCGTCGAAAAACAGCGCGAAGTGATCAGGCTCTGGAACGAGCTCAGGAAGCTCGAGGGCCCTGCCGCGGAAGAGCTCCGCATCCAGATCCTCGAATGCTTCTCGAAGGAGAAGACGAAGCGGGCGGCCTGACCTGCATCGACGCCGCGCGGCGACGCGCAAGCGCGATCCCGCTCTGAGGGGAGCGTGCTTGATCTGTCGCCGGTTGCTTGCCGGCGAACTCTTGTCGCGGAGTTTTGTCGGAGATGGGTCTTGTTGCAGAAGGGTCTTGTTGCAGGGTCTTGCCGCCGAAGAGTCCTGCCGCGTCGAACGTGTGAGCGTGCGCGCTTTCATCGATCGTTAGGAATCGCTCTGCGCTGATTCTTGCGACTCCGATTCGTTCTTCGCGAACGAAATGGAGTCGAAGCTGGAACAAAGCGGGTCGTGTTGTTGCAGTTCATCGCCGCGGAGCTGCCGGCTGCGGTCTGGCTAACGATAGCTTACGCGGATGCCGATAACCCTATTCGGTTAGGTTAAAAGCCCAATCGCGTTGCGCTTGCTGCGCCTTGGGCTAGGTGTTCGGCAAAGACAAGCAAGAACGACGTTCCCAAAGAAACGACTTTGCCAAGAAGCAATTTGCCATGATGCCTTTTTCAGAGCCGTCCTTTTTTCAAGGCGACCGGCACACCTACCGGCGCGTCGCCGTCGTCAGCGCGCTGTTCTGTCTTGCCTTCGTCGTGATCAGCTTCTCGCTGCGGCCGCAGGCCGAGGACACGCGCGTTGCGGTCAAGGCCGACCGGCTGGTCCGCACGGCAGGTCAGGCACCGCGCGTCAATTAACGCTCGTCGCCGCAGCGGCGGTCGTCGGCCCGTGCCTGCGGGCATGCGGCACCGCGCGAGGCGAGCGCCACGAAGCCGGCATAGCCGGACAGGTTGAGCAAGACTTCGAGCCAGACGGGCATATCGGCCTTCTTTCCCTCCGCTCAGCGGGAGGAAAGATTCAACGTCCGCGCGTAATCCCAGTTCCGTGCTCCCGTAGAGAAATTCAAAGCGGAGAGGAGGGGTCGAGCCTTCGGCCGAGGGTGGCGACGGATTCGCTCGACGGCTGCTCCTTCAGGAACTCGGAGATCGCTTGCGCCAGCTCGCGGTCGCTCATCGGCGTCGGCGGCGGGCGCAGCGTGCCGACACCGAAGCTGCGGACGATCTCGTCGTAGTGCTCATCGTCGGATCTGGGAACCAATTTGCGGATACGGGCCAGCAAAGCGGATAACGGCAAGCTTTCCTCCTCGATCGTCGTCCCTGCTGGCAACCGTCATGGTCTGGTGCCATCTGCTCCCGTGAAACTGAAAACCCCGCCAGCATCGCGGAGATGCTGACGGGGTCTTCGTGCTGTCGCCTCAACCCGGATGGCGGAGGCTCCCGCACTTGGAACGTCAATCCGCCACAGGCGATTTCGTTCCCGCTGCATCGACATTTTTTGACCGCGATCGGTTCCCTGCGCCCCGCGCAACCATCGCGGGCGCTCGCGGTTATCCCCGCAAGACGCGAAGGAGGAGAGCATGAAGAAGACACTGGCAGTTCTGGCCACCGTCGCAGCCGTTGGCGTGACCGCGGTCGCGGCCCCTGCGCCCGCCGAGGCAGGTCACCGCGGCATCGGGCCGGGCCTGGCGTTCGGCCTTGCCGCCGGCGCCATAACCGCGGGCGCGGTCGCAGCCTCCCATCCCTATGGCTATTACGGCCCCCGCTACGGCTATTATGACGGCCCGAGCTATTATTACGGACCGGGTCCGTATGCCTATTACGGCGGGCCGTACTACCGACGCCACCACCACTGGCGCCATTGGTAAGTCCGGCAATTGAGTGATCGCCGATAGCGAAAAGCCCGGAGCGCTGCTCCGGGCTTTTTTCATTCGCATGTCGTCGCGCCCTGCCGGCGCGACCGATTACGGCCAGAGCGAGGGCCGCTCGACCTTGCGGGCATTCTCCAGCGTCGACACGAAGTATTCCTCGCGCTCGCGCTTGAACTTTTCCTGAGTGGCACGGAAGGCGGCGACACGGGCGGCGATCTCTTCGCGTTCGCGCTCTTTGCGCTGTTCGTCCTCGGTCATGTCAAATCTCCCCTCTACACCTTGAGTATGTGCACATCTGAACTCAAGCACTGCCGCCGCAATCACGTTGAGTCGCGTCAACACATCCATTGGCACTTCCGAATGGGGCGTCAATGGGGAGGAGGCATTGCAGGATTGTGATATGCGAAGGTCGGAAGAAATTGCCGAGCGCGTTGCGTTGGCGCTTGATAAGAGCGTCAACGATCTTGCCGCTTGCGCATGTTGCTGTCAGGCCAAACGGAGTCGGGAGGCGCGATTGATCGCATCGGATCTTCAGAGCGGTATCGAGCGGCTCGGCGACATGATCGCCGATGCCAGGACCATCGTGCCGTTCACCGGTGCCGGCATCTCGACCGAATGCGGCATTCCCGACTTCCGCTCGCCGGGCGGAATTTGGACGCGCAACCGTCCGATCCCGTTCGACGAGTTCGTCGCGAGCCAGGAGGCGCGGGACGAATCCTGGCGCCGGCGCTTTGCGATGGAGGCGGTCTTTGCCGCAGCGAAGCCCGGCCGCGGCCATCGGGCGCTGGCATCGCTCTACCGCGCCGGCAAGGTTCCCGCCGTCATCACCCAGAACATCGACAACCTGCACCAGGCCTCGGGCTTCGCGCCGGAGCACGTGGTTGAACTTCACGGAAATACCACTTATGCGCGCTGCATCGGTTGTGGGCAGGCCTATCCGCTCGACTGGGTGAGGCGCCGTTTCGACAACGATGGCGCGGCGCCCAACTGCACCGCTTGCGACGAGCCGGTGAAAACCGCCACGATTTCCTTCGGCCAGATGATGCCGGAGGACGAGATGCAGCGCGCGACAGCGCTGTCGCAGGCTTGCGATCTCTTCATCGCGGTCGGTTCCTCACTGGTGGTCTGGCCGGCCGCCGGTTTTCCGATGATGGCCAAGCGCGCCGGTGCACGTCTCGTGATCATCAATCGCGAGCCGACCGAGCAGGACGACATCGCCGACCTCGTCATCCACCACGACATCGGCGAGACTCTCGGGCCCTTTGTCGCAAATTGAGGCGTCAATTTGATTCGCGGCTGTGCAAGCTGTTCATAGGTTCCGGCGAATCTCTTTTTTGTCTATGCGTCGCAACCGGGAGTGTTATCTTTTGAGTCGAAAGATTCGCGTCGCGTCGAATTGAGAACATTCTCTTAAGACGCGTGATTCGAGCGCCGCCAATGTGGCGGGTTGCATGGCAGTGTGGGGTCCGGGGTTATGGGGTCGTCGGACGGATTTGAGTCCAAGAAGCTTGGAGTTCCCGGACAGGGCACCTCGCCGGGGCGCTTGACGCCGAGCGAGCATGGCAGCGCCGGCCGCGACACCGCACTCAGTCCCTTCACCGGATTGGGCGAAGCCAGCGCCAACCTCGTCGAGGTCACCGGCGTCATCAAATGGTTCGACGCCTCCAAAGGCTACGGCTTCATCGTTCCCGACAATGGTTGGCCCGACGTCCTGCTGCACGTTACCGTGCTTAGGCGCGACGGCTTCCAGACGGCTTATGAAGGCGCCCGCATCGTCGTCGAGTGCATCCAGCGCGCCAAGGGCTACCAGGCTTTCCGCGTCGTCTCGATGGACGAATCGACCGCGATCCATCCGGCGCAGATGCTGCCGCCGCGCACCCATGTCACGGTCACCCCGACCAGCGGGCTGGAACGGGCCCAGGTCAAATGGTTCAACCGGCTGCGCGGCTTCGGCTTCCTGACCTGCGGCGAGGGCACCCCCGATATCTTCGTGCATATGGAGACGCTGCGCCGCTTCGGCATGACCGAGCTCAGGCCGGGCCAGTATGTGCTGGTCCGCTTCGGGCCCGGCTCCAAGGGCATGATGGCGGCCGAGATCCATCCCGAGACCGGATCGCCGGGATTGCAGTCGCACTAAGAATTCCCGCAATCGTGAGCAGAGGCGCGCTGCGAGTCCGGCGCGCCTCTTCCTTTTCGGGCGGTCGCCGCGTAAGGACTGACTTTAAGTCCCACGCCGCGAGAGCCCCCATGAATTCTGATCGAAAGGCCGTCTGGTCCGCTCTGAAGGGCTGGCTGGCCGCCATCCTCGTCATCGCCTTCTGGGCCGTCGCCGGCGCGCCGGTCGGCGCCGCCAGCTTCCAGCCGCTCGAGATCGTCACCAAGAACGGCGTGCAGGTGTTCTCGGTCGAGATGGCAACGACCGCGGAGGAGAAGGAGACCGGCCTGATGTACCGCAAGGAATTGGCCGACGGCAAAGGCATGCTGTTCGACTTCAATCCCGAGCAGGAAATCTCGATGTGGATGAAGAACACTTATGTTTCGCTCGACATGATCTTCATCCGCGCCGATGGCCGCATTTTGCGCATCGCCGAGAATACCGAGCCGTTGTCGACGAAGATCATCTCCTCCCGGGGGCCCGCCCGGGCCGTGCTGGAGGTGGTGGCGGGAACGGCGCAGAAGTACGGCATCCGTCCCGGTGACCGCGTTGGTCACCCCCTGTTCGGCGGCAAATAGGGCGGGCAGGGCTATTGCCGCCCCGGCCGGCGGCTTTTGGAAGCTTGCTGGCGCACCGGGAAGCGTGTATCGACGGGGCTCGCCGGACATTCGGGGTATAGCGCAGCCTGGTAGCGCGGCAGTTTTGGGTACTGCAGGTCGTTGGTTCGAATCCAGCTGCCCCGACCAGTCCCGGGCGGCGCTGGCCTAGAGGTCAGCATCCAACCGGCAATGGCCACATCCACGCGTCCGGCCTCCGCTTCGCGCGGAAATCAGCAAAGCCTCATCGAACCTTCGCCCGTCGCCATCGACAAATCCGTGTTGGGGATTTCAGCGCCCAATGTCTAAACGGACGCCGCCAAGCGATGAATATTCCGCTTGTGCGGCGTTGCGCTTTCGGGCCGCGCTCGTCAGTTCGACGCGCACCAGCCGGGCGGAAATGGGACGTACGACCAGGCCATCTGGTTGTCGTTGGCGGCTTGCGGTGGCTCTTGCGAGGCCGTGCTCACGATTGACGCGGGCCGCGCCACGCGGAGCGCGAGACGCAGACGTGCCCATTGCAATTTCATCATTGTCGTCCCCCCGCAATCTACTTGCTTCCAAACGTCCGATCGTCTGCAAAGTTCAGTGTAGAAATCACTGTGCGCCGAAACGGCGCGCTCGCCCTCAAATCACGGACATTCTAGAAAAACCGGCGCCGACTTTCAACCGATCGCGCCGCCCCATCCCAAGAAGTAAGGTTGATCGGCAAGGTTAAAGGCGAGCGGCTGTTGCGGTCGTCTGCGTGGCTGTTATCACGTCGGTCCCGGCTCGCGATGGGCTGCTTTCACTCTGTGCGACCACAGATGACGGTTCGTCGCGGCGCGCGCATCTCTTGAGTTCTGCGCCAGCGAGTTCTGCCCATGTCTCTTGATCCCAACATCAGGACCGTCGGTCCGCCATCGAACTGGACCGAGATCTGGCACCTCTGGACGGTGATCGTACCGCGCCGCTCCATCAACGGGCAGTTCGTGCTCGGCAAGGTCTGGCGTCGCCACGACGGCCGCGACTGGATCTACAAGAAGTTCACCGAGTTCGACGGCGAAGAGGCGGCTTAGCCGCCTCTCTCAGGCCGCCTTCGCTTCGGCAGCCGGCTTGGCCGGCGGCGGCTTCAGCGGCTTGTCCTGCTTCTTCGACCACGAGATGTAATAGGCCACGGTCGTCATGATCGCGATGCCGGCGACACTGACGAAGATCTGCGCGAGCAGCGAGCCCGAGCTCATCGACAGCTCGAAATGACCGACGAAGGACAGGAACACGCCGACGCAGAACACGGCGAGCGACTGCTGGCCGCAGACGATCAAGGGGTCGAACACCTTCCACTCCAGCCCCGGCCACTCCTTCGGCACGAAGCGGATCACCAGGATCACGATCACCACGAAATGGAGGAAGCGGTACGGCGCGAGGTTGGTCTTGTCATTGGGGTTGAAGGCCGAGAACAGCCATTCCGGGAACATGCCGCCGAAGGCGGGGAAACGGCCGGCCATGGTCATGACCAGCGCGAACAGGAGATAACCGAGGCAGACCCACAGCGTAACAGGCGAATTGATCAGCGCGATCGAGCGGCGCGCGCCGCCCATGGAGCACCAGGCGCCGAACACGAACAGCACCTGCCAGCAATACGGATTGAAGTACCACTGGCCGGCCGGATAGGCGGTGAGATTCCAGCCGAAATGGCGCGCGGCGAGCCACAGCACGATCGACAGGATCATCGTCAAATCGGGCTTGCGCAGCATGAACCACAGCACCGGCGGGAACAGGCCCATCAGCACGATGTAGAGCGGCAGCACGTCGAGGTTGAGCGGCTTGAAGCGCAGGAACAGGCCCTGGCGCAGCGTCTCGGTGGCGTTGTCGACGAGGCCGGCGACATTGAACTCGTTGATCATCTCGGAATCGCCGAAGCGCAGCGCGAGATAGCTGATCGAAGCAATGTAGATCACGAACAGGATGATGTGGGCGACATAGAGCTGCCAGACCCGCTTGGTCAGCCGCGTCGCGCCGACGATGAAGCCGCGGTCCAGCATCATCCGTGCATAGACGAAGGAGGCGGTGTAGCCGGAGATGAACACGAACAGGTCGGCCGCGTCGGAAAAGCCGTAGTTGCGGGTCGTGATCCAGTTCACGACGTTGTCGGGGATGTGGTCGAGAAAGATCGCCCAGTTCGCGACACCGCGAAACAGGTCGAGCCTGAGGTCACGGCCCTTTTCGGGCAGCGTGGCGTTGATGTTCAGGAAGGCCATGCGACAGAAGCTCTCGAAGAGGACGGATCTGCTGGTATCGACGAGACGGCGTCGGGCGGGATCCCGGCGCGGAAGGCGGGTACGCAATTGTCACGGTGCAGCATAGTGACTATACCGTTGGCGAGGGTGCCGGGGCCGGAATCACGATCAGTTCCCAACCGGTTTCTCTATACTATCCCCGAGATTTCCACCAACTGCCACCGTGACGCATCGAAATCGAACGAAAAGACGAAGAGGCCCCGGACCAGTCATGACCGCACGCATTTTCAAGCCTGCCAAGAACGCGATGCAATCCGGCCGGTCCAAGACCAAGGAATGGCAGCTCGACTACGAGCCGGAGCAGCCGCGGTCGGTTGAGCCGCTGATGGGCTGGACTTCGTCGGCCGACATGAAGCAGCAAATTACGCTGCGCTTCCACAGCAAGGAAGAGGCGATCGCCTATTGCGAGCGCAAGGGCATCGCCTATCAGGTGATCGAGCCCAAGGAGTCGATCCGCCGGCCGGTTGCCTATGCCGACAATTTCTCGTTCCGTCGCGGCGAGCCCTGGACGCATTGAGGGGCCATTCTCATCCGAAGCATCCAAAGTGCCGTCATGCCCGGGCTTGTCCCGCCTGCGCGGCCGAAGCCGCTTCGGCGAGGCGAAGGCCCGGGCATCCACGTTTTTGTAGATGAAGAACGTGGATGGCAGGGACGAGCCCGGCCATGACGAAGGGAGCGGCTGGTCGCCCGAGCCCAAGAACCCTTGCCCAAGAACCCTTGCCCAAGAACCCTTGCCCAAGAACCCTTGCCCAAGAACCCTTGCCCAAGAACCCTTGGCAGCCATTTCCCGCCGTGCTTCGCTGCCTCGCATGACACGACCATGGCGGGGCGGGGTATGGCGGGGCGTGACCAGCTCGACGGCGTCGATCTGAAAATCCTATCCGAGCTGCAGCAGGACGGGCGGGTTCGCAACAACGAGCTGGCACTGCGGGTCGGTGTGTCCGCGCCGAACTGCCTGCGGCGGCTGAAGTCGCTGTTCAGCCGCGGCGTGATCCGGGCAGTGCGCGCCGTGATCGACGAGCGGCTGCTCGGCTACGAGGTGGTGTCGTTCGTCTCGATCCAGCTCGGCAGCCAGGCCCAGCCGGTGCTGGAGGCGTTCGAGAGCTCGATCGCCGCGATCCCGCGCATCCAGCAATGCTGGCGGATTTCCGGCGATACTGACTATCTCCTCAAATGCGTGGCGCCGAGTGTCGAGAGCATGCGCCAACAGCTCCTGCATTTCGCCGCGATGCCAAACGTCAAGAACGTCCGCAGCTTCCCCGTGCTCGGGGTTGCCAAGGACGTGCCGCTGCCTTTGCAGGAGGTCGCGGTGGCGGAGGCGGCTGGGTAGCGCTTCGAATATCCCCCCATCAAATCTGAAGTTCAGAGGCGCGTCTCAGCGATACCGCCCCCGAAACTCGCGCGGGCTGGCACCGGTCCAGGTGCGGAAAGCGCGCGAGAAGCTCTTCTCGTTGCGGAATCCGGCAATCTCCGCGATGCGCTTGATCGGCGTGCGGCCGCGCATCAGCTCCTGTTTGGCGAGCTCGAATTTCGCCTCCTCCTTGAGATCGCGCAGCGAGGTGGACTCCTCGCGCAGGCGGCGATGCATCGTGCGGGTGGAGAGCGCAAGCTCGCTGGCGACGTCCTCGGCCCCGAGGACGCGTCCGCGCGCATTGCGCAGCACGCGGCGGACGCGCTCGACCAGCAGGCGGTCGCGCCGGTAGGGCAGCACGGTGAGCCGGAGCGCGCCCTTGAGCATGTTGTCGAGATCGGCCGCGCTGCGCGTCAGCGGCAGCGACAGATAGTGCTTGTCGAAGATGATGGCCGCGCGGTCCGCATCGAAGCGGACGGTCCGGCAAAAGATGGTCGGATAGACCGAGACGTGGCCGGGCTTGGGATAAGGGAACTCAGCCGCCCGGAGTGCGATCTGGGAGTCGACAGCCCAGCAGGAGAAGCCGAGCACATAGCGGAGCAGGGTGACCAGGCAGAATTCGCGCAAAGCCCCGAGGTCACGCTGCTCCCGGATTGCCACGACCGCAGTCTCCTCGCCGATTTCGAGTTCGAGCAGCACGTCCTCGGTGAGCAGGCGGTGATGCCGGCACCAGCGCTTGAGCGCGACCTCCAGCGTCGGCGCGGTGATCGAGGCGCGGCACAGCATGCCGTAGGAGCCCCACGGCAGCCGGCGCGAGAACCAGCCGAGCGCCTCGTCATCGAGCTCGCGCATGGCGTGGCCGGCGAGGGCCTCGAACTGGGCGGCGGTGACCCGCCCATCCGGAGAATTGACCAGGTCCGGCGCAACCTGACCCCGGCTCAACGCCTCCGCGGGATCGCGGCCGTAACGCTCGTAGGCTGCGACCACGCCGCGGACGAAGGCGGCAGGGGTGACGGCGCGACGCGGGATCGCGGTTGCGGCTTGAAAAGGCATCGGAATTCCCTCCGGAAAATCCTCGCCAAGTTTGGCGGAAAATGCAACCTTTTCGACCGGAGAAGGTCCCGGACCTCGCTAGGTTCGGACCCAAATTACGGAGGAATCGCCTTGAACATCCCGAGCATCGATTTCGATCTGGGCGAAGACATCAGCCTGCTGCGCGACACGCTCCGCGCCTTCGTGGAGGCGGAGATCACGCCGCGCGCGGCCGAGATCGAGAAGGCCAACCTGTTCCCGGCAGACCTGTGGAAGCGCCTTGGCGACCTCGGCCTGCTCGGCATGACCGCGCCGGAGCAATATGGCGGCTCCAACATGGGCTATCTCGCCCATATCGTCGCCATGGAGGAAATCTCGCGCGGCTCGGCGGCCGTGGGGCTGTCCTACGGCGCCCATTCCAACCTCTGCGTCAACCAGATCCGCCGCAACGGCAATGACGCGCAGCGGCAGCGCTATCTGCCGAAGCTGATCTCAGGCGAATATGTCGGTGCGCTCGCGATGTCCGAGCCCGGCGCCGGCTCCGACGTCGTCTCGATGAAGCTGCGCGCCGACAAGCGCGGCGACCGCTACGTGCTCAACGGCTCCAAGATGTGGATCACCAATGGCGGCGATGCCGACGTGCTGGTGGTCTATGCCAAGACCGATCCGGAGGCCGGTCCGCGCGGCATGACCGCCTTCCTCATCGAGAAAGGCTTCAAGGGCTTCACCCACGGCCAGCATCTCGACAAGCTCGGCATGCGCGGCTCCAACACCTATCCGCTGTTCTTCGACGATTGCGAGGTGCCGGAGGAGAACGTGATGGGCAAGGTGGGCGAGGGCGTCAAGGTGCTGATGTCCGGCCTCGACTATGAGCGCGCGGTGCTCTCGGGCGGCCCGCTCGGCATCATGGCGGCCTGCATGGACGCGGTGGTGCCCTACATGCACGAGCGCAAGCAGTTCGGTCAGCCGATTGGCGATTTCCAGCTGATGCAGGGCAAGCTCGCCGACATGTACGCGACCTGGCAGGCCACGCGCGCCTATGTCTACGCGGTGGGGCGCGCCTGCGACCGCGCCGACCATGCGCGCAGCCTGCGCAAGGACGCTGCTGCTGCGATCCTCTATTCCGCGGAGAAGGCGACCTGGATGGCGGGCGAGGCGATCCAGGCGCTCGGCGGGGTCGGCTATACCTCCGAATTCCCGGTCGGCCGCCTGTGGCGCGACGCAAAACTCTACGAGATCGGCGCCGGCACCTCCGAAGTTCGGCGCATGCTGATCGGCCGCGAGCTGATGGCCGAGACGGCTTAAGTCCCTTACTCCATTGGAATCACCATGCCGCTCCATTCCAGCATCGATCCGTCTTCATCAGATTTTGCGCGCAATTCCGAGGCCATGCGCGGCCTCGTCGCCGACTTGCGCGAAAAGCTTGCCCAAGTCGCCGGCGGCGGCGGCGAGGCCTCGCGCCAGCGCCACACCGCGCGCGGCAAGATGCTGGCGCGTGAGCGCGTCGACCTGTTGGTCGATCCCGGCACCTCGTTCCTGGAGCTGTCGCCGCTCGCGGCCTACGGCCTCTATGGCGGCGACGTGCATTCGGCCAGTGTCGTCACCGGGGTCGGCCGCATCTCGGGGCGTGAATGCGTGATCGTCGCCAACGACGCCACCATCAAGGGCGGCACCTACTACCCGATGACGGTGAAGAAGCATCTGCGGGCGCAGGACATCGCGCGGCAGAACAATCTGCCCTGCGTCTACTTGGTGGATTCCGGCGGCGCCTTCCTGCCGCTGCAGGACGAGATCTTTCCGGACGAGCGGCACTTCGGCCGCATCTTCTACAATCAGGCGCAGATGTCGTCGCAGGGCATTCCGCAGATCGCGATCGTGATGGGCTCCTGCACCGCCGGTGGCGCCTATGTGCCGGCGATGTCGGACGAGAGCATCATCGTGCGCAACCAAGGCACCATCTTCCTCGGCGGCCCGCCGCTGGTGAAGGCCGCGACCGGCGAGGTCGTCAGCGCGGAGGAGCTCGGCGGCGCCGATGTTCATTCGCGGCAGTCCGGCGTGACCGATCACTACGCCCAGAACGATGCGCATGCGATCGGCATCGCCCGGCGCATCGTCGGCACGCTGAAGCCGTCCGCGCGGCCCAACCTCAACATGCATAAGCCGCGCGATCCGCTGTTCGCGGCGGAGGAGATTTACGGCGTGGTGCCGGTCGACGGCCGCAAGCCGTTCGACGTGCGCGACATCATCGCGCGCATCGTCGACGGCTCGGAGTTCGACGAGTTCAAGAAGCTCTATGGCACGACCCTGGTGTGCGGATTCGCCCATATCTGGGGCTATCCGGTCGGCATCATTGCCAACAACGGCATTTTGTTCAGCGAGAGCTCGCTGAAGGGCGCGCATTTCATCGAGCTGTGCTGCCAGCGCGGCATTCCGCTGGTGTTCCTGCAGAACATCACCGGCTTCATGGTCGGCAAGAAATACGAGGCCGGCGGCATCGCCCGCGACGGCGCCAAGCTGGTGACGGCGGTCGCGACGGCGTCGGTGCCGAAATTTACGGTCGTGATCGGCGGCTCCTATGGCGCCGGCAATTACGGCATGTGCGGCCGCGCCTACGCGCCGCGCTTCCTTTGGATGTGGCCGAACGCGCGCATCTCGGTGATGGGCGGCGAGCAGGCTTCGATGGTGCTGAGCCAGGTCCGCCGCGACAATATCGAGGCCAAGGGCGACAGCTGGTCCAGGGAAGAGGAAGATAAATTCCGCGAGCCCATTCGCGCGCAATATGAGAGCCAGGGCCACCCATATTACGCAACCGCACGGCTGTGGGACGACGGCGTGATCGACCCCGCCGACACGCGCCTCGTGCTCGGCCTCGGCCTCTCGGCGGCGTCGAATGCGCCGATCGAGCCGACGAAATTCGGCCTGTTCAGGATGTGATGCGATGGACCGCTCAAAGCTCTACCGGCGTTTTCGCACGCTCCTGATCGCCAACCGCGGCGAGATCGCCTGCCGCGTCATCCGCACCGCGCGGGCCATGGGCCTGCGCACGGTCGCGGTCTATTCCGAAGCCGATCGCGATGCGATGCACGTCGCGCTCGCGGACGCGGCCGTGTTGCTCGGGCCCGCCCGGGCCCGCGACAGCTATCTCAATATCGAGCGGCTGATCGAGGCCGCGCGGAAGACCGGCGCCGAGGCCGTGCATCCCGGCTACGGCTTCCTGTCGGAAAATGCCGAGTTTGCGCGAGCCTGCTTCGACGCCGGGCTGGTGTTCGTCGGCCCGACCGCCGGGATGATGACGGCGATGGGCTCGAAATCCGGCTCGAAAGAGCTGATGGAGCAGGCCGGCGTGCCGCTGGTGCCCGGCTATCACGGCGATGCGCAGGACGACGCGACGCTGGCGAAGGCGGCCGAGAAGGTCGGCTTTCCCGTGCTGGTGAAGGCCTCGGCCGGCGGCGGCGGTCGCGGCATGCGCATCGTGCGCTCGGCTGATGAGCTTGCGCCTGCGATCGTCAGCGCCAAGCGCGAGGCCAAGGCCGCCTTCGGCGACGACCGCATGCTGATTGAAAAGTACGTCGACAATCCCAGGCATATCGAAGTGCAGATCATCGGCGACAGCCATGGCAATCTGCTCTCGCTGTTCGAGCGCGAATGCACGTTGCAGCGCCGGCACCAGAAGGTGATCGAGGAGGCGCCATCGCCAACGCTCAATGCCGCGCAGCGCGAGACAGTTTGTGCTGCCGCGCGAAAGGCAGCGGGCGCCGTGAACTATGTCGGTGCCGGCACCATCGAGTTCGTCTCCGACGGCAAGGATGTGTTCTTCATCGAGATGAACACGCGCCTGCAAGTTGAGCATCCCGTAACCGAGCTGATCACCGGGATTGATCTCGTCGAGTGGCAGCTGCGCGTCGCCTTCGGCGAGGCGCTGCCCTTGAAGCAGGACGAGATCAAGCTCAACGGCCATGCCATCGAGGCGCGCGTCTACGCCGAGAACCCGACCAAGAACTTCATGCCGTCGGTCGGCAGAATCTCGACCTGGCGCATGCCGGCGGAAACCGGCGGCCTGCGCATCGACGCCGGCTATCGCGAGGGCGATAGCGTCTCGCCCTACTACGATGCGATGCTCGCAAAGACGATTGCATGGGCGCCCACGCGGGACGTTGCGATCGACCGCCTGAACCGCGGCCTGGAGGAGTCCGATGTCCGCGGCATCGTCACCAACATCCCGTTCCTGTCCGCGCTGATCACGCACCCGAAGGTGCGCGCGAACGCGATCGACACCGGCTTCATCGAGCGCGAGCTGGCGGTACTGACGTCGGCGGCGCCGGCGCCTGGAGAGCTCGAGCTCTGCGCCGCAGTCGGTGCAATCGTCAACGAGGAGCGGCAGACGGCGCAGGCGGAAGCGAATTCGCCCTGGCAGACCTTTGGCTGGCAGCCGGTCGGCCGCCGCCAGCGCAGCTTTGCCTTCCGCGTCGGCCATGGTCCGGAGCAGAAGATCACGCTGAACTACGGCAGCGGGCCGGCGACGCTGGTGATCGGCGAGCGCGAGCTGGCGTTCACGATCGCGGCCAAGGACGGCGGATTCGATCTCACGCTTGACGGCGTCAAATCGTCGGTTGCGGCTGTGATCGACGGCCATGAACTGTACCTGCGCACGCGCAACGGCCGCTTCGACCTGCACTGGGTCGATCCATTCGGCGGCGAGAGCGAGGAGCATGTCGGCGAGGACAAGATCGCAGCGCCGCTGCCGGGAACCGTCGTCGCCGTGCTGGCCGAGGAGGGTGCCAAGCTGGAGAAGGGTGCGCCGATCCTCACGCTCGAAGTGATGAAGATGGAGCAGACGCTGCGCGCGCCCTATGCCGGTGTGCTGAAATCCATCAAGTGCAAGGTCGGGGACATCGTGCAGGAGGGCGTCGAGCTCGCCGTGGTCGAGCCTGCAGGAGAGTGACATGAGCGACCAGGTCCGCATCATCGAAATGGGGCCGCGCGACGGCCTTCAGAACGAGAAGACGCCTGTCAGCGTCGAGGCGCGCATCGCGTTCGTCGAGGCGCTGGTCGCGGCCGGGCTACATACGGTCGAGGTCGGCGCCTTCGTCTCGCCCAAGGCCATCCCGCAGATGGCAAGCTCGGACGCCGTGCTGCGCGGCGTCGCGCATGTGAAGGACGCCGAATTCCACGTGCTGGTACCGAACGAGAAGGGCTATGACGCCGCGCGCGCTGCGGGCGCGAAAGTGGTCTCCGTGTTCGCGGCGGCCTCCGAAGGATTTTCGCGGGCGAACATCAACTGCACGGTTGCGGAGTCCATCGAGCGCTTCAAGCCGGTGCTGGCGCGCGCTAGGGACGATGGCGTCAAGGTGCGCGGCTATATCTCCTGCGTGCTCGGCTGTCCGTTCGATGGCGAGATCAAGCCGAAGGCGGTGGCCGATCTTGCGAGCACGCTGTGGGATCTCGGATGCTATGAGATCTCGCTCGGCGACACCATCGGCGTCGGCACGCCTGATAGGGCGAAGGACATGTTACGCGCGGTCAGCGCCAACATCCCGCCAGCAAAACTCGCGATGCATTTCCACGACACCTATGGTCAGGCGCTCGCCAATCTCTATGCCGGCCTGGAGGAGGGCGTTCGCGTCATCGACGCCGCCGCCGGTGGGCTCGGCGGCTGTCCCTATGCGCCGGGCGCGACCGGCAATGTCGCGACCGAGGATGTCGTCTACATGCTCGAGGGCATGGGTATCAGGACCGGCGTCGATATGGACAAGCTGCTCGTGGCGACGAACGCGATGAGCGTCGTGCTGGGCAAGCCGCCCGTGAGCCGCGTGGCCTCCGCGCTGAACGCGAAGAAGAAGCGGGTGGGTTCGTAAGTCTCCGTCATTGCGAGCGCAGCGAAGCAATCCAGAGTCTTTCCGTTGAGGCGGTCTGGATTGCTTCGTCGCTTCGCTCCTCGCAATGACAAGTGAGAGAGCCTTCGTAGGGTGGGCAAAGGCGCGAAGCGCCGTGCCCACCATCTTTCACAATCGTTGGCGGAAGGTGGGCACGCTTTCGCTTTGCCCACCCTACGAGACCTGCCATCAAGCCGCCTTCAGGCCGACATCGGGCAGCTGCGGCCGGTTCTTCAACGCACGGGCCATCATGGCCTCGACCTCGGCCTTCTCGTGCGGCAGCAGTGCGAGGCGGGGCGGGCGGGTCAGGGCGGTGCCGCGGCCCATGATGTGCTCGCACAGCTTGATGCACTGGACGAGGTCCGGGCGGGCATCGAGATGCAATAGCGGCATGAACCATTCGTAGAGCGGCATCGCTTCGGCCAAGCGTCCGGCCTTGGCCAGGCGGAACAGCGTTTCGCCTTCACGCGGGAAGGCGTTGGACATGCCGGAGACCCAGCCGACGGCACCCATGGCGACGCTCTCGACGATGACGTCGTCGAGACCTGCGAACAGCACGAAGCGGTCACCGACCATGTTCCTGGTGTCGATGAATCGTCGCGTGTCGCCGGAGGAATCCTTGAAGCAGACCACGGTCTCGACGTCGGCGAGCGAGGCCAGGATGTCGGGTGTGACGTCGTTCTTGTAGATCGGCGGATTGTTGTAGAGCATCACCGGCAGGTCGGTCGCAGAGGCGACGGCGCGGAAATGCGCAGCGGTCTCGTGCGGCTTGGAGGAATAGACCAGCGCCGGCATCACCATGACGCCGTCGATGCCGATGCGTGCGGCTTCCTTCGCGGTCTCCACCGCAAAGGCGGTGGTGAACTCGGCGATGCCGCACAGCACGGGCACGCGGCCCTTCGCGACCGCCTTCGCGGTCTCCATGATCGCGACCTTCTCCTTGCGCTCCAGCGAGGTGTTCTCGCCGACCGAGCCGCAGACGATCAGGCCGGAGACGCCGTCGCGGATCAATCCGTCCATCACCTTGGCGGTCGCGTCGATGTCGAGCGAGAGATCGTCGTGGAATTGAGTGGTGACGGCCGGGAAGACGCCTTCCCAGGCAACGCGGCGGCTCATTGTTTTGACTCCAGGTAAATATGCCGGCGGGGGGTTGGAGCCGCCGGCTTTTGTGAAAGGGATGGGGAACCGGATCAGAGCGTCGCGCCGACCTTGCGCAGCTCGGCGAGGACGGGGGCCTTGGGCAGCCAGATCTTGTCGAACTCGGCGATCACGGCCTCGGTGTCCTTGGCATCGACCTGGCGGATCGGGATCGGCGCTTTCTTGAAGTTCTCGATCAGCGTGGGCTCGTTGCCGGCAAGCTCGTCGATCTGCGCGTCCAGCGTCGACTTGATCGTCTTGGTGATCAGCTCGCGGTCGGCGGCGGGCAGCGACTGCCAGACCCGGCCGGAGACCACCGCTGCCATCGGCATGAAGACGGCGTTCATTTGCAGGATCACCTTCGACACCTTGTCGAAGCGCTGGTTCCAGGAGAATTCGAGATCGGCTTCGAGACCGTCGACCTGGCCGTTGGCCATGGCGTCGAACACCTGCGGCGTCGGGATCGGCGTCGGCGCCGCCCCCAGCGAGGAATAGAAATCGCGATAGACCGGCGTCGGGTTGATGCGCAGCTTCATGCCCTTGATGTCGGCGAGGGAGTTCAAGTCCTTGGAGGAGAAAACCGCGCGCATGCCGGTGATGCCCCAGCCGAGCCCGATCGTGCCGGTCTCCTGCGGCAGCACCTCGAACAGCTTCACCGCCGCCGGATGGCGCACGAACTTCGCCACCGCCGGCGTCGAGCGGACGATATAGGGTGCGTTGATCGCGGCGATGTGCGGCACGCGCGAGCCGAGCTCGGCGGCCTGGATGAAGCCCATGTCGAGCGCGCCGGACTGCAATTGCTGCATCATCGCGGTCTCGTTGCCGAGCTGGCCGGAGTGAAACACGGTCAAGGTCAGGCGGCCGTTGGTGGCGGCCTTGAGCTCGTCGCCGAATTTGAGCGCGGCCTTGTTCCAGGAATGGCCGTTCGGCGTGATCAGGCCGAGACGGAATTCCTTGGCCTGGGCGAGCGCCAGCGACGGGGCGAACACCGAGGCGGCGGCACTGGCGGCGAGAAAGTGGCGGCGTGAAAGCGGCATGGTCGGGCTCCTTTCGGATAGGCCTATTTGACGAGGATCAGCGAGAGCGAGGGATAGAGCGAGAGCAGCACCAGGAGGACGCAGGAGATGACGAAGAAGGGCAGCGTCACCATGAACATCCTGCCGGGCTTGGCGCCGGTGACGGCGGCCGCGACGAAGAAGCAGAGCCCGACCGGCGGCGACAAAAGGCCGAGCACGAGGTTGATCACCACGACGACGCCGAACTGCCGGGGGTCGATGTGATAGATCTCGGTTGCGACCGGCAGCAGGATCGGCACCGTCATGATCAGGCCGGGAATGCCGTCGATTACAGTGCCGATCACCAGCAGGATGGCGTTGCAGATCAGCATGAAGCTGACGGGATCCTTGGCGGCGGTCTGGATCCAGGCCGCGGTCTCCTGCGGCACCTTGCCGAAGATCAGGACCCAGGAGAACACGGCGGCGGCCGCGACCAGAAACAGCACGATCGCCGAATAGATGGCGCTGCGCAGCATCATCTGCGGCAGCTGCGAGAACTCGAACTCCCTGGTCCAGAACTTTCCGACCAGCGCGGCGGCCACGGCGCCGACGGCGGCGGATTCCGTGGCGTTGGCGAGGCCGCCGAGAATGGTGCCGACGATGACGATCGGGATCAGCAGCGTCGGCGAGGTCCGCAGGATCGTCATGACGCGCTGGCGCGGCGTCTGATAGTCGGCGCGGGGATAGTTGTAGATGTAGCCCATCAGCGCGATGACGAGGCAGAACATCACGGTGAGGATGACGCCGGGCACGATGCCGGCGATCAGCATGTCGCTGACCGAGACCTGCGCCAGCACGCTGTAGACCACGAACATCACCGAGGGCGGGATGATCGGGCCGAGCATGCCGCCATAGGCGGTGAGACCCGCCGCAAACGTCTTGTCGTAGCCCTTCTTCTCCATCTCCGGCACCATGATCTGGGCCATGATCGCGACCTGCGCGGTTGCCGATCCCAGGATGGAGGAGATGAACATGTTGGCGAGGATGTTGACGTAGGCGAGCCCGCCCTTGAGCGAGCCGACGAAGGCCATCGCCATGTCGACGATGCGCCGCGTGATGCCGCCGCCGTTCATGATCTCGCCGATCAGGATGAACAGCGGGATCGCGATCAGGCCGTAGCTGTCGACGCCGCCGAACAGCTGAAGCGGATAGGACTGGAACAGCACCGGGTTGCCAGACGCCGCGATATAGACGAGCCCGGCGAGGCAGAGGCAGAGGCCGATCGGCACGCCGACCAGCATGAACGCGACGAAGGCGGCGGACGTGATCATCAATTGACCCCGTCGAGCTCGGAGAGCTGGAAGCCTGTCAGCGGCGTGCGCGGGACCAGCCCGAGATCTTCCAGCAGATTGGCGAGGCCGTGGATGGTCATCGACACCGCGAAGATCGGCAACGTGAGATAGAGCACCCAGGTCGGCCAGTTCAGCGTCTGGGTGCGCTCGGTATAGAGGAAGTTGAAGGTCTCGGCCGCGAGCTTGCGCCCGTCGAAGCCGACGATCGCCAATCCGATCGGGTCCATCCAGAGCACGCAGGTGACGGTCAGGGCAACGCCGAACACGACGACCATGCCCGTCGAGATCACTTTTGCGATCTTCTGGCGCCGCGGCGACAGCCGCTCCGTCAGCATGGACACCGCAAAATCGAGCCGCAGCCGCGTCATCGCGGACGCCCCGATGAAGGTCAGCCAGACCACGCAATAAACGGCGGATTCGTCGATCCAGTAGATCGGGAAGTGCGAGTAGCGGGTGACGACGTTCACCAGGATCAGGCCGGTGAGCAGATACATCAGGCCCATCAACGCCAGCCGCTCAAACGCGAGCAGGGCGCTCGACATCCGGACGATCGTACGTCGGAGGCTGAGCGCGCGCGTGGCCGGCATCGTCTGCTCGATCATGAAAGAGGCCCCAACCCCCGAAGATTTGTCGTGCGATTGCCAAATGTATAATTTATACATTTTGGGAGTCAAACGGAGATTGCGGTCAATTCGGCGGCAGGACGCGCTTTTGCTGGGCACCGGCTTTTGCGGGACACGTCAACATGCAAGAGAGGGACCGCTTCGGCCGGACGAGTCGGAAAGCAGGACGGAAAGTCAGATGAAACAGCCTCTGAAGCATCGCACCCTGTCGGCTGCGATCGTCGACCAGCTCCGCCAGGCAATCCTCGACGGCACCTATCCGGCCGGATCGCAACTGCGCCAGGACGCGCTCGGCGAGGCCTATGGCGTCAGCCGCATTCCCGTGCGCGAGGCGTTATTCCAGCTCGAGGCGGAAGGCCTGGTGCGGATCGTTCCGCAGAAGGGCGCCATCGTATCCGAGCTGTCGCTGGACGAGATCAACGACGTTTTCGACCTGCGCCGCATCCTGGAGCCGCGATTGCTGGCGCAGTCGGCGCCGCGTTTCACGACTGAGGATTTCGACGGGCTCGATAACATCCACAGGAGTTTCGAGAAGGCGATCAAGGCGCGCAACGTCAGTGAGTGGGGCCAGCTCAACGCCGACTTCCACATGGCGCTCTACGTTCACGCGCCGCAGCCGCGCACCCGCGCGATCGTACTGTCGCTGCTGCAGACCAGCGATCGCTACACGCGCCTACAGCTCTCCAACACCAAGGCGATGGGCATTGCCGAGAAGGAGCACGCCCAGCTGATCGCGCTCTGCCGTGCGGAGAAAGTGGACGAGGCCTGCCGGTTTCTGGAGCTGCACATCGAAGCCGTGCGCAAGGACCTGCTGCAGGTGGTGGCGAATGCGCCGAAGTCGCGGCGGAAAGAGAATTCGTAGGGTGGGCAAAGGCGCGCAGCGCCGTGCCCACCATCTCTTCGTGATCGCCGACAGGTGGTGGGCACGCTTCGCTTTGCCCACCCTACGATAGCGACCGCAGCGTCACCTGCTGCCGTCCGGCCCCATCACGAGGTCCGGGAGCCAGGTCGAAATCCCCGGCACGAAGCAGAGCAGCAGCACCGCGAGCATCATCAAGAGCACGAAGGGCAGCGTGCCCCAGATCACCTCGCGCAGGGGAATATCAGGCGCGACGTTGCGGATGACGAAGATGTTGAGGCCGACGGGTGGATGGATCAACCCCATCTCCATCACGATGGTCATGACCACGCCGAACCAGATGATGTCGAAGTTGGCGGCGCGGAGCGGCGGCAGGATGATCGGCGCCGTCATCAGGATGATCGAGACCGGCGGCAGGAAGAAGCCGAGCACGACGACCATGACGAGGATCGCGAACAGCAGCTCCCAGCGCGGCAAATGCATCGCGACGATGGCTTCGGCCACCGATTGCGAGATGTGCAGATAGCTCATCACGTAGGAATAGAGCAGCGACATGCCGATGATCATCATCAGCATGGTCGATTCCCGGATCGTCGACTTCATGATCGGGGCGAGGTCGCTCGGCCGCCACACGCTGTAGATTGCCGCGATCAGCGCCAGCGCCAGGAGGCCGCCGAGGCCCGCGGTTTCCGACGGCGTGGCGTAGCCGCCATAGAGCGCGACCATGACACCGGTGAGCAGCAGCACGAAGGGGATCACGCGCGGCAGCACGCTGAAGCGCTCGGCGAGCGTATATTCGTCGCGGGTGAGGATCGCAGCCTCCGGCCCGCCGTTCTTGTAGACCGCTTCGGCCGCCCTGTATTCCTGGCGGAAGCGGATCACGGCATAGGCGCCGAACAGCGTGACCAGCAGCAGGCCCGGTCCGATGCCGGCGAGGAACAACCGCCCGAGCGACTTTTCGGCGGCGACCGCGAACAGGATCATGGTGATCGAGGGCGGAAGCAGGATGCCGAGCGTGCCGCCGGCGGCGATGATCCCAGCTGCAAAGCCGCCGGAATAGCCGCGCTTGCGCATCTCGGGGATGCCGGCCGAGCCGATCGCCGAGCAGGTCGCGGGCGAGGAGCCGGCCATCGCCGCGAACAATGCGCAGGCGAACACGTTGGCGACGCCGAGGCCGCCGGGCACGCGATGCAGCCAGGCGTGCAACGCCGAATAGAGATCCTGGCCCGCGCGCGACTTGCCGATCGCCGCGCCCTTCAGGATGAAGAGCGGGATCGACAGCAGCGTGATCGAGGCCATCTCCTCGTAGACGTTCTGCGTCACCGTATCGAGCGAGGCCGAGGGCATGTAGATGCCCATGAACACGACCGCGACCGCGCCGAGCGCGAACGCAATCGGCATGCCCGAGAACATCACCAGCAGCGTCGCAATGCCGTAGGCAAGGCCAATGCCGAAAACGCTCATGGCCGCTTGGCTCCGGTGAAGGGCAGCGCAAGCTGCACGAGGATCTGGAGGCAGAGCAGGCTCATCCCGAGTGCCATCAGCGAGTAGGGGATCGCGAGCGGCGGCGACCACATCGAGTTGGAGACCTGGCCGTCGACATAGGCCTCATGGGCCAGTGTCCAGGACTTCCAGGTGAAGAAGGCGCAGAACAGGAATGTGGCGGCATCGACCAGCCAGAGGCGAACCTGGTTCGCGAATGGCGACAGCAGGCCGACGAAGGCCTCGATGCCGATATGACCGCGATTCTGCTGCACATAGGCCGCCGTCATGAAGGTGGCGCCGACCAGGAGGAACACGGCGGCCTCGTCCTGCCAGTAATTGGCGGCCTTGAACAGCGCGCGGCTGAGCACGCTGTAGCTCAGGATGGTGCAGGCGGCGACCAGCGCAATCGCGGCGAACACGACGATGATGCTGTTGAGGACGGCGAGACCGCGATCGATCGCCGCCGCAGGGCCGGTCCCTGCGGCAACGCTCGCCTGGTCGTCACGATCCGGAAGCGGACCGTGGCTCATGCCGCGACGTCGATGGCGAGCTTGAGCAGGTTTGCGGCGGTCGCGGTCTTGGCGCTGTAATCCTTCCACGCGGTGTCGCGCGCGATGTCGCGCCATTTGCCGACGGTCGCGGCATCCAGAACCGAGACCTTGGCGCCGGCCTTCTCATAGACCTTGGCGACCTCGACGTCGTCGTCCTGCGCGCCCTTGCGGCCGAAGGCTTCGAGCTCGGTGCCGACCGCGAGCAGGATGTCCTGATGGTTCTTCGGCAGCTTGTCGAAGATCGCTTTCGACATCATCAGCGGCTCGAGCATGAACCAGTAGGAGGCGCCTGCCCCTGATGTCAGCGACTTCGCGACCTCTTCCAGGCGGAACGAGATCAGGCTGGTCGAGGAGGTGATGCCGGCATCGCAGGCGCCGGTCTGCATCGCCGCGTAGATTTCGTTGGAAGGCACCGACAGCACCGAGGCGCCGGCGGTCTGCAGCACCATGTCCATCTCGCGCGAGCCGCCGCGCACCTTCAGGCCCTTGGCGTCTTCCGGCGCGACGATCGGCTTGGAGCGGCTGGCGACGCCGCCGGCCTGCCAGACCCAGGTGAGCAGGATGATGCCCTTGTCGGCGAGGAAGTCGGTCAGCGCCTTGCCGACGGGCTCCTTCTTCCAGCGCAGGCCCTGGTCGTAGGTGGTCACCAGGCCCGGCATCAGGCCGATATTGGTTTCCGGCACCTCGCCGCCGGCATAGGGCATCGGATAGAGGCTGATATCGAGCGCGCCCTTGCGCATGGCGGAGAACTGCGCGTTGGTCTTGATCAGCGAGGAGTTCGGATAGATCTCGGCGGCAATGTCGCCGTTGCTGCGCTTGGCAACTTCAGCGGCGAACATGCGGCAGAGCCGGTCGCGGAAATCGCCCTTGTCGATGGTGCCGCCCGGAAATTGATGTGAGATCTTCAGCGTGGTCGCGGCCTGCGCGGTGCCAGTGCCGAAGCGCAGAATGGCGGGTGCCGCGACGGCGGTCGCGATCAGATGTCGGCGCGTAATCATGGTGTGATCCCTTTGATCGTTTCTTTGGACTGTTCTTGTTGGTGTGATTTGGGTCGGGTCTTGTCAGACCGGCGTTCGGGCCCATCCTAGCCGGTCTTCCACCCGATATTCTCTCATCTGATAGTTCGAGACCGAATGCCCCGGCAAGTGCCGGCCGTGCTGCGCTGCACACTTGCGATCCCGGTTGTGAGCGCGAAGCACGTCGTACAGCGGCCAGCGGATGGCTCGCCAAAATTTATAGGCAGCGGCGTAACAACGCCGACTGGCGATCCGTCGATATTGAATAGCGGCGTCCGTCGCTGACAAACACCATCTCGAAGGAAAGATGAACCATGACCATTCGCACCCGCATCGTGCTCGGCGTCTCGGCTGCCGCTCTCTCGCTAGGCCTCGCGTTTGCGCCGGCCGCTTTTGCTCAGGACAAAATGGGCAAGGACGACGGCATGATGAAAAAGGACACGATGTCCAAGGACGGCATGATGAAGAAGGATACCATGTCCAAGGACGACGGCATGAAGAAGGACCACATGTCGAAGGACGGCATGAAGAAAGACGACGGGATGATGAAGAAGAACTGATCCAGGGCCGTCATCGCGCAACGCCCTTTGGCGGGTCGCGCCCTCTCGAATTCCGGCGGCGGCCTTTGAGGCCGCCTCCGGAATGATTGTTCAGTTCAAGTTCAATTGAACGTGACCGGCGAGTCTTACTTGCGCTTCGCTTTGCGGGCGGCGTAGCGCGCATCGCGCTTGGCCTTCTGCTCGGCCTCGAGCGCAGCCAGCCTCTCGGCGGCTTCCTCGGCCTCCCGCGCGATCCGCGCAGCTTCCGCCGCCTTGGCCTCTTCCTCGAGGCGCTTCTGTTCGGCCTTTTCGGCCTCGCGCGCGGCCTTTGCCTCGGCGCGCTTGGCCGCGAGGGCCTCGCGTTCAGCGCGGCGCGCAATCACCGCCGGATCATCGGGGCCCGGCTGCGACTTGAACTTGTTCAAAAGATTTTTGCGAGCGTCCTGCGCCGCCTTTTGCCGGTCTGCAAAGCCGGGTTCCCTGAATCCACTCATCGACGAGCCTTGTCTTCCTCGCTTTCGATCCTACATCGGTGCCTGTTGGTACGTCGGCTGGGCATAGCAGGCGCCACGCGACGCAGAAGCGTGTACATCGGCGCGCGTCGCGAAGCCACCCATAATCGCAGCCGATCAGGTCAACGAAAAATCGCCCCCCCGACGATCTCTCGTAGCCCGGAAAAACTGCTGAATTGTGATGTCCCTCATAAACGGGGCACACGGGCGACGCCTAGCGTCCGCCCCGTACGAGACGGAGCACGGGCATGACGATCTCAAGACCAAGCCTGAAAGCGCTGGCGATTGCCTTCGCCGTGGCCGGCGCCGCGCTGCTGCTCGCACGTCCGCAGCCCATCGAAAGTGCGGTGCTGGGAGCGGATTGGGAATGCACCCGGACTGCATTCGTGCTCACGAGCTGCGCACCGCGCGTTCAGGAGGCAATTCCGGCGGTCGAAACCTTGCGCAAGGATGCGATCCGGCAGACCCGGGGCTGAATTGGGCCGGGTGATCGGGATGTGACGCGACGCCGCAGAGGTGGTAAAGCCAGCGCGCCAGCGTGACCAGGCGGCCATGTCGAAACCAGAGTCCAGATCCGAACGGGGCGAGGAGCCCAATCTTCGACCGAAACGTCAGCCCAAGCGTCCGTCCGGCGGCGACCGCCGCGGCGCGCTCGCAGGATTGATCATCGCGGTCGTGATCCTCGGCGTCGGCTGGTGGCTGGCCCGGGATCTGACGGCAGCCAGCAAGATGCAGGATTGCCTGATGTCCGGGCGAAGCAATTGCAACGTGATCGAGCCGGCGCGGTAGGCGCGATCCCGCACGACCCGCAGGGCTGAAAAAAGGCCCTGATCTTAATCATTTGTAACGGGACTTAGCCGATCAAGCAGGGCAGTGATTTCGGCCGGCATCAGCCCGGCGCGTGGCGATTCGTCGATCGCGCCCGGAAATCATGGCCATGGAAAGAGCAGGGGGCTAGCACGCATGAGTGCGTCCAAACGCATCAAGATCATCCTTCCCGTGGTCTCCGCCATTTCGTTGCTCGCGCTGTCGGCGCAGGCCCAGGAGGCCAGGCCACCGAAAGACGCCAGCCCACCGCCGGCCGGGCCGGCCGCAGGCGCGCCGCCACAGGCCAATCCGACCATGCGCAAGGGCCCTCCACCCCAGCAGGCGACCCGCCCTGCGCAGCCCGGCGGTCAGCCCCATGCAGGTCACAATGCCGGCGGCCCGCCGCCCGGACGTCATGTTGCGCGCGGTCCTGCTCCGGCACGGGACTGGGGCGGACACAGCTATCGCGGCAATCTCGCCTGGGAGGGCGGACGCTGGCGCCACGAAGTCCGCCATGGCCGGTCCGGCTGGTGGTGGGACGTTGGCGGCGTCTGGTACTATTATCCGCAGCGCATGGCTGGCCCGCCGGCCTACATCTCAGAGGACTATATCGACGACGTGCCGGTAGCCTACGCCCCGCCTCCGGTGGCCTATGCGCCGCCACCTCCGCCGCCGCCACCGGCTGATCCCGGCGCAAGCGCGCTTGGCGGCGCGATCGTCGGCGGCCTGCTGGGCGGGCTGATCTCAGGCAATGCAACAGGGGCTGCCGCTGGCGCGGTCCTCGGCGGTGCAACGGGCGCAATCGCCGGTGCGACCGCTGCAGCCCAGCCCGGCTATTACTGGGCGCAGGGTGCCTGCTACTACCGTTATCCGAACGGCCAATATGTGCAGGCCGACCCCCGCGCCTGCTATTGAGTTTTCTATTGAGTTTTCCTGGCCGGATCGGACCATTGAGGCGGGCTCGGGCCCGCCTCATCTTCTTGCACACCGGCGGTTGCTTCGAATTGGCTCTGGCGCTCGCCGCCGCTCCACGCAAATCTCAAAGAAAAATGACGGGATGATTCGCGGGGATGTGGGACATGCTGGATGCCATCCAGATCAGCCTGGCGCTCTGGGCCATGATCGTTTGCGGCGGAATTAAACTCGCGCAGGTGCTGCCCAGCCTAATCTAAGGCAGGATCAGCGGGTAGACCGACCACGTCGCGCGTCAGGACACGAGCCAGTTGAAGAACGCGATCGAGGCCCAGACCAGGCCGGCGATCCAGGCCACCATGACGACGCCGATGGTACCGAGATAGGCGATGCCGAGCAGGTCCGCGCGATGTCGCTGCGTCGGCACGATGACTTCGGTTGCTGCTTTGCGTGTCATGATCGGACATCACCCATGAAGCCTTGGCAGCTTGTTTAGCGGAGATGTCGCGGACAGGCTGTGACGTGGTTCACAGATCGGTCCACGCGGCTGGCGGGGGACCCCGCAATCATACGGAACGAAATTGCCACGCGCTTGTCCAGATGGCCGGCTAGAGTCTGTCTCATGTACACCGAGTACGATCCGCAACATGAGGCCGAGGCCGCAATGAAGCGCGCCGCGGAGGCCGAGGGTGTCGACCGGCAACGGCTGATCCAACTGGCCCTGGCATGGCACGAACTCGCCCGCGATCTGCGCGATGAGCAAGCCGGCGCCTCGCATGCGGCCGGACACAGACCGCCGGCCCGATAGCACTGACATGAGAAAAACCCCGTGCTCGGGGGACAAGCACGGGGTCCTTCAAAGCCGACCGGGGCTGGCGGGTCGGCACCACTCTGTTCGGTTGTCAAACGCGCTGATCGCGCATTCGTTCCCGATCGATCCGCAGTGATAAAGGCCATCGAATTGCAGCGATCTTCCACCGCAGCAAGCTATCGTTAACGAATGCGCCGCGCCATCGAATTGCGGTTGCGATTCGTGCTTGCGAACGAAGCGGAGTCGGACCGTGAACAAACAAAAGCCCCGCGGGGGCTCAGTGTTTTACGCCGCTTCCGTCTTCGGAACGTCATCGGCATTCACCGACAGCTTGACGACGTCGCCTTCGACGGCACCGACATATTTCGTGTCGATATAGTGGTGATGGTCCTTGTGACCTTCCGGGCTGTCCTTGCGCGTCAGCTTGATGCGGTTGCCCTCGAGCCGATCGACGGTGCCGACATGTGCGCCGTCCTTGCCGATGATTTTCATGTGCTCTCTGATGTCAGCCATGCTGTCCTCCTTGCATGGATTCAACTGCGAAGGTGCCTGTTCGTTGCAGCGGGCGCGTTGGACCCGCTGGGTTTTCCAGACGTTGACGCCTGACTGGATCTGTCAAGAAGCGCAATGGAGACCATTCGAGCCTATCTGGAGCGCAAGCACGCGGAACTCAGGCTGTTGAACGGCAGCCTGAGAAACCCGCTCGACTTGGCGCCGCCGTGTTCCGTCGACGACGTCGTCCGATCCAAATTCCAGATCACTGCGGCGCTCAGGGCGGAGCACGAATTGCACGAGTGGAAGGCGACCGAGACAGCCTGGTCGCACACGGCCGATCCCGCCAGCGGGCCGTTCGAGTTCAGTTACGATTACCAGCGGGCCGATCTCACGGTACGCGGGCCGTCGTTCTACGCGCTCGACGGCGGCTGCACGAGCACGGCGATCTACACCGCCTCGGGAATGGCGGCGATCTCCGCGGTGCTGCTTGCCTCCGCGCGGATCGTTGCGAAGGCCGACATCCTGGTGCTGCCAGGCTCCTACGGCGAGTCGCTGGAGCTGATCCGAAGCTTCATCCCGCATTTGCGGATCGAGGCCTTGACGCTGCCGCTCGGCGATGCGTTGGCACGGGTGGGCTCGCCGCGGATCCTCCTGCTGGATTCCTGCTCCGTCGCCGGCGCCATCGAAGCGGTGCTGCGCCGTGACGGCTCGGGACTCGATCTCCTGATTTTCGATACGACGTGCTTCGCCGGCAGGTCCGGTCGCATCAGGCGGGTCTCGAGGTGGGCCAGGTGGCACGGAATTCCGCTGGTGCTGGTGCGAAGCCACAACAAGCTCGACTCGCTCGGAGCGGAATATGGCAGGCTCGGCTCAGCCGTCTTCGTGCACGGGCATGAGCGTTCGCCGCGGGCAGGGGACATTGAATGGACACGTCTCGCGTCCGAAACGCGCAATGCGGTGCGGCTGCTCGGCGGTGCGGCATTGCCGGCCCACTTCCCGCCCTTCGCAGGCAGCGCGGCGTACTGGGCGCTGACGAAGCGGCGCGTGGCGGCGATCTTGCGTAACGGCCGAAGCTCGGCGCGATACTTTGCCGCCGAGATCCCGGCGCTCTCGGCTCAGCTTCGCTTCACCCACGGTCTCTACGTGACCCTTCGCGGACAGCGCGCGCTCGACGAGGCGGCAGCGCGGCAGGCTGCCGAGGACATGAGCTGCGAATTGCGCCGCGAGGGCTTTCCCATCCGCCACGCCGGCAGCTTCGGGTTCGACTTCGCCGCGACCGAATGGTTTCACGATGCGACGACGGATCAGTACAGTGTCCGGGTGGCGGTTCCGGATCTGCCGACCGAGGTGTGGGGCGATCTCACCGCTGCCATTGCGCGGTGGTGGCGCGGTCATCAGCCGGCAGGCGGTGACGTGTCTGTCGACGGCCCGGCGGAGGGCGCGTCGATCAGTCGACCGCCAGGCAATATTCCAGTTGCGGCTTCTCGCGGTCGCGGCGCGCCCATTCCTGAAGGGTAAATGCAGGCTGACGTTGTCCCGTTGCGGCGCCAAGGATCGAGGCCTGCGCCAGCTTGATGGGCCGCGTGACCACATTGGTGTTCACCACGCCTGCGTCGACTGCCAGATACGATATCGCAACGACCGCGACCGCAGATGCGATCGCCATTCTCGTCAGCTCGGATTGCTGCATTCAAAACCTATCGGACGCATCTCGTCCGGCGGTTACATAGGGCTGATCTGCGCAGTTCAAAGGCCGGCATATGGTTACCCACGCCTTCGTGATGGGCGCCGGCTTTGCAAATGGTGAATGGCGATCCCGGCAGGACTCGAACCTGCAACCCGCGGAGTAGAAATCCGCTACTCTATCCAGTTGAGCTACGGGACCGTCTTGAGCCGGCCGGTTGGGGCCGCCCGGATTGGGCGGCTGGCCGTTCATGTAGCATGCCAATATGAAAAATTGGGTGTTTCGCCAAGCCTGAACCGAACCGTTTTCCTCCGTGCTGCGACAAAGCGGAACGGTGGGGTGTCAGGGTGCCGGGTTGAGCGGCAGCGGATTGGACGATGGATCACATCGCCGGGAACGCTGAACAGCTTCCGGGACACGGCCGCCGGTCGACTGGCTAGGTGTTGCTGCGCCATCAGGACGGCGTGCGCGGCGGTATCTCGGCTGGTCTCCCTGGGCTTGCCTTGTCATGGCGAATGCGACGATTTGCACCTTACGGTTCCATCGCCTTGAGTCGGTCACCTTTCCGCGCATTTCATTTGCCGCCGCGGCGTTCGTCCGCGCTTTCCGGGAGTCCTCCATGATCGGTCTTGTTCGCGCCGTCACAATCTGCGCCGCGCTGGCGCTCGGCCTTGTCGCTGCACAGGCCGCCGACAAGGCGTTCAAGCGCGACGACCTCGCCGATTCCGCAATCAAGCTCGAGGCCCAGATCAAGAGCGAGGCGGGGCCGGTCGCCAAGACCAACGCGACGCTGAAGACGGACGCCGACGCCGCCTTCCGGCGCAATGATAATCGCACCGGACTTTCGGTGCTCGGCCAGATCGCCGCAACCACGCCCGAGGATGCCGGCAACTGGCTGCGGCTCGCCAAGGTCATCTTCCAGATCTCGCCGAAGAGCTCGAGCGAGCAGACCTTCCTGCTGGAGCGCGCCTCGACCGCGGCCTATATCGCCTATCAGCGCGCCGGCAATCCGGGCGAGGAGGCCGACGCGCTCGCCGTGCTCGGCAAGGCGCTGGCTGAACGCAAGCTGTGGCGGCCGGCGCTGGATGCGCTGCGGCTGTCGCTCGACATGCGCGAGGTCGCCGACGTTCGCGGCCAATATGAGAGGATGCGCGACGAGCACGGCTTCCGCCTGCTCGACTACACCGTCGACTCGGATTCGGCGAGCCCGCGCGCCTGCTTCCAATTCTCCGAGGAATTGGCCAAGCGCACCGATTTCGCGCCCTTCCTTGCGCTGGCGGGCCAGGACAAGCCAGCGCTGTCGGCCGAAGCCAAGCAGCTCTGCGTCGACGGGCTCAAGCACGGCGAGCGCTACAACATCAATCTACGCGCCGGCCTGCCGTCCACGGTGAAGGAGGGGCTGCCGAAATCGGCCGAGTTCAACATCTATGTGCGCGACCGCAAGCCCTTCGTGCGCTTCACCAGCCGGGCCTATGTGCTGCCGCGGACCGGCCAGCGCGGCATTCCCGTCGTCAGCGTCAACACGCCCGCGGTCAACATCAACGTTTACAGGATCGGCGACCGCAACCTGATCAACACGGTGGTCGACAGCGATTTCCAGAAGACGCTGTCCAAGTATCAGCTCTCAGATCTCGGCGACGAGCGCGGCGTCAAGGTCTGGTCGGGTGAGCTTGCGACCGCGATGACGCTAAATCAGGACGTCACCACGGCATTCCCGGTCGATCAGGCGCTCGGCGAACTGCAGCCCGGTGTCTACGTCATGACGGCAGCGGCCAAGGGCCCAGGCTCGGACGACGACTACCAACTCGCCACGCAATGGTTCATCGTCTCCGACCTCGGCATCTCCGCTTACTCCGGCAATGACGGCATCCATGTCTTCGTCAATTCGCTGGCGTCGACCGATCCGGTCGGCAAGGCCGAGGTGCGCCTGGTCGCCCGCAACAACGAGATCCTGGCGACGCGCAAGACCGACGAGACCGGTCACGTGCTGTTCGAGGCGGGCCTTGCGCGCGGCGAGGGCGGATTGTCGCCGGCGATGCTCACGGTCACCGGCGAGAAGGCCGACTATGCCTTCCTGAGCCTGAAGACGTCGGCCTTCGACCTGTCCGACCGCGGCGTCTCGGGCCGCGCGGCGCCCGCCGGCGCCGATGCCTTCGTCTATGCCGAGCGTGGCGTGTACCGCTCCAGCGAGACCGTCTTCCTCACCGCGCTGCTCCGCGACGGGCAGGGCAATGCTGTGACCGGCGGTCCGATGATGCTGGTGGTCGAGCGCCCCGACGGCGTCGAATATCGTCGCGCCGTGCTGGCGGATCAGGGCGCCGGCGGCCGCACGCTGTCCGTGCCGCTCAACTCGGCTGTTCCCACCGGAACGTGGCGGGTGCGCGCCTTCACCGATCCGAAGGGGGCTTCGGTCGGCGAAACCACCTTCATGGTCGAGGATTACGTGCCCGATCGGATCGAATTCGACTTGTCCGCCAAGGACAAGCTGATCAAAGCCAACGCTCCAGTGGAGCTTAAGGCCGATGGTCATTTCCTCTATGGCGCACCGGCCTCAGGCCTTCAGCTCGAAGGCGACATGCTGATCGCGCCTGCGGCCGAGCGGCCCGGCTTTGCCGGCTACAAGTTCGGCGTCGACGACGAGGAAACCACCTCGAACGAGCGCACGCCGCTGGAGAGCCTGCCCGAGGCCGACGCCAATGGTGTTGCCACCTTCCCGGTGACGCTGGACAAGCAGCCGGCCTCGACGCGTCCGCAGGAGGCGCAGATATTCGTCCGCATGGTCGAGACCGGCGGCCGCGCCGTCGAGCGCAAGATCGTGCTGCCCGTCGCGCCCGCGACGGCGCAGATCGGCATCAAGCCGCTGTTCGGCGACAAGAACGTCGCCGAGGGCGACAAGGCCGAGTTCGACGTCGTGTTCGTCTCGCCGGAAGGCGAGAAGCTGCGCCGCGACGGCCTGCGCTACGAGCTCCTGAAGATGGAATCGCGCTACCAGTGGTACCGCCAGAACAACTATTGGGAGTACGAGCCGGTCAAGTCGACCTCGCGCGTCGCCGACGGCGACGTCACCATCGCGGCCGACAAGCCGGCGCGGATCTCGCTCACGCCGCAGCCCGGCCGCTACCGGCTCGACGTCAAGTCGAACGACGCTGACGGCCCGGTGACGTCGGTGCAGTTCGACGTCGGCTGGTACTCCGACGGCAGCGCCGACACGCCGGACCTGCTGGAGACCTCGGTCGACAAGCCGCAATATGCCTCCGGCGACACCATGACGGTCTCGGTCAACGTCCGCAGCGCCGGCAAGCTCACCGTCAACGTGCTCGGCGACCGCCTGCTGACGACGCAGACCATCGACGTCAAGGAAGGCACCGCGCAGGTGAAGCTCCCGATCGGCAAGGACTGGGGCACCGGTGCTTATGTGGTGGCGACGCTGCGCCGTCCGCTCGATGCGGCTGCCCAGCGCATGCCGGGCCGGGCGATCGGGCTGAAATGGTTCGGCATCGACAAGCAGACCCGCACCTTGCAGGTGAAGCTGTCGCCGCCCTCGCTGATCCGGCCGAACTCCACGCTGAAGATCCCGGTCAAGCTCGACGGCCTCAATCCGGGCGAGGACGCCAAGGTCGTCATCGCCGCCGTCGATGTCGGCATCCTCAACCTCACCAATTACAAGCCGCCGGCGCCGGACGATTACTATCTCGGCCAGCGCCGCCTCAGCGCCGAGATCCGCGATCTCTACGGGCAGCTGATCGATGGGATGTCCGGCACGCGCGGCCAGATCAAGTCCGGCGGCGATGCCGGTGCGGGTGAGCTCCAGGGCTCGCCGCCCACGCAGAAGCCGCTCGCGCTCTATTCCGGCATCGTCACGGTCGCTGCCGACGGCACCGCGGACGTGAGCTTCGACATTCCGGAGTTCGCCGGCACCGCGCGCGTGATGGCGGTGGCGTGGACCGCGACCAAGCTCGGCCGCGCCAACACCGACGTCGTGATCCGCGATCCCGTCGTGCTGACCACGACGCTGCCGCGCTTCCTGCTCAACGGCGACCACGGCACGGTCAACCTGGAGATCGACAATGTCGAGGGCCAGGCCGGCGACTACGTCATCAATGTGAAGGCGGGCGGTCCGGTGAAGATATCAGGCAATCCCGCAACCACGGTGAAGCTCGCCGCCAAGCAGCGCAATTCGTTCTCGCTCGCGCTCGATGCGACCGCGGCGGGGCAGGCGACGCTCGATGTCGACATCAAGGGGCCGAGCGGCCTTTCGCTCGCGCGGCACTATGCGTTCGACGTCAAGGCGGCGACGCAGGTGCTGGCGCGGCGCTCGATCCGGACGCTGGCGAAGGGCGAAAGCCTGACGCTGACCTCGGACATGTTCTCCGACCTCGTGCCGGGCACCGGCAGTGTCTCGGTCTCGGCCAGCCTGTCGACCGCGCTCGATGCGGCAACGATCCTGAAAGCGCTCGACCGCTATCCCTATGGTTGCTCGGAGCAGATCACGAGCCGGGCCATGCCGCTGCTCTATGTCAACGAGCTCGCGGCGGGTGCGCACCTCGCCATGGATACCGAGGTCGACCAGCGCATCCGCGACGCCATCGAGCGGCTGTTGGCCCGCCAGGGCTCGAACGGCTCGTTCGGCCTGTGGTCGGCGGGCGGCGACGATGCCTGGCTCGATGCCTATGTGACGGACTTCCTTACCCGCGCCCGCGAGAAGGGCTTTGCGGTGCCTGATGTCCTGTTCAAGAACGCGCTCGACCGCATCCGCAACTCCGTCGTCAATGGCAACGAGCCGGAGAAGGACGGTGGGCGCGATCTCGCCTACGGCCTCTACGTGCTCGCCCGTAACGGCGCAGCTCCGATCGGCGATCTCCGCTATCTCGCCGACACCAAGCTGAACAACCTCGCGACCCCGATCGCGAAGTCGCAGCTCGCGGCGGCGCTCGCTCTCGTCGGCGACCGCAACCGTGCCGAGCGGGTCTATGGCGCGGCGCTGGACAGCCTCGCGCCCAAACCCGCGCTGGAATTCGGCCGCACCGATTATGGCTCGCAGCTTCGCGATGCCGCAGCATTGGTGTCGCTCGCCAGCGAAGGCAACGCGCCGAGGGCGACGCTGACGCAGGCCGTGTCCCGGGTCGAGACTGCCCGCGGTCTGACGCCCTACACCTCGACGCAGGAGAATGCGTGGCTGGTGCTGGCGGCGCGAGCGCTCGCCAAGGAGAACCTCTCGATCGAGGTCGACGGCCAACCGGTCAAGACCGCCCTGTATCGCAGCTACAAGGCCGACACGCTGGGCGGCAAGCCGCTGAAGATCACCAACACCGGCGATGCGCCGGTGCAGGCGGTCGTCTCGGTATCGGGCTCGCCGGTGACACCGGAGCCGGCGGCGTCCAACGGCTTCAAGATCGAGCGCAGCTACCACACGCTCGACGGCAAGCCCGCGGACATCAGCAAGGTCAAGCAGAACCAGCGCTTTGCGGTGGTGCTGAAGATCACCGAGGCCAAACCCGAGTACGGCCACATCATGGTGTCCGACTATCTGCCGGCGGGCCTGGAGATCGACAATCCGAAGCTGGTCTCGTCGGGCGACAGCGGGACGCTGGACTGGATCGAGGACGGCGAGGAGCCTGAAGACACCGAGTTCCGCGACGACCGCTTCACCGCGGCCGTCGACCGGGTCTCGGACTCCAAGTCGGTCTTCACCGTCGCCTATGTGGTCCGCGCGGTCTCGCCCGGCAAATACGTATTGCCGCAGGCCTATGTCGAGGACATGTACAATCCCTCGCGCTATGGCCGGACCAGCACGGGGACCGTCGAGGTGCGGGCGGCGAAGTGAGTGCTTGGAATGACTGACGCTCCGAAGGGGCCACAAACACCGTCGTCATGCCCGGGCTTGGCCCGGGCATCCACGGACTTTGGCGCCGCGGCTCAGAACGTGGATGGCCGGGACAAGCCCGGCCATGACGGGTGGAGAGGGCGGTTTGCCTTCCGCTTTCTCTCGACAGCCGCGCTCTCCTTCATCCTCACCATCATCGGCTTCGTCGCCTGGGTCTACTCCCTCGGCCCGCTCCCGCTCGACGAAGCCCGCCAGGTCTCCACCACCATCGTCGATCGCAACGGCAAGCTGCTGCGCGCCTATGCCATGGCGGATGGGCGCTGGCGGTTGCCGGTCGATGCCAGGACCAACGTCGATCCGACTTACCTGAAACTGCTGTTCGCCTATGAGGACCAGCGCTTCTACGCCCATGACGGCATCGATCCGCTGGCGCTGGGGCGCGCCGCCTTGCAGCTGGGAACGCGCGGCCACATCGTTTCGGGCGGCTCGACCATCACGATGCAGCTCGCTCGCCTGATCGAGCCGCGGCGGCAGCGTTCGCTCTATGCAAAGCTGCGGCAGATCGTGCGTGCGATCGAGATCGAGCGCAGCATGAGCAAGGAAGAGATCCTCGATCTCTATCTGGCGCTCGCGCCTTACGGCGGCAACCTCGAAGGCATCCGCGCGGCGTCGATCGCCTATCTCGGCAAGGAGCCGAAGCGGCTGTCGCTGGCGGAGGCCGCGCTGCTGGTCGCGCTGCCGCAGTCGCCGGAGACGCGCCGGCTGGACCGCTATCCGGAGGCGGCGCGCAAGGCGCGCGACCGCGTGCTCGACCGCATGGTCGAGGAGCACGTGGTTAGTGCCGACGACGCGGCGCAGGCCAAGGCTGTGGCGGTGCCGAACCTGCGCAAGCCGATGCCGATCCTGGCGCCGCATGCCTCCGACTCTGCGATGTCGACGGTCAAGGACACGCCGATCATCAAGCTGACGCTCGATGCGAACCTGCAGAAGATGCTGGAGCCGCTGGCGCGCGACCGCGCCATCGCGCTGGGTCCGAACATCTCGGTTGGCATCATCGTGATCGACAATGAGAGCGGCGACGTGCTCGCGCGCGTCGGCTCGGCCGATTATTTCGACGAGAGCCGGGCAGGGCAGGTCGACATGACCCGCGCAGTCCGCTCGCCCGGCTCGACACTGAAGCCTTTCATCTACGGACTCGCCTTCGAGGACGGCTTCGTCCATCCCGACAGCCTGATCGACGACCGGCCGGTCCGCTTCGGCTCCTATGCGCCGGAAAATTTCGACATGACCTTCCAGGGCACGGTGCCGGTGAGGAAGGCGCTGCAATTGTCGTTGAACGTGCCGGCCATCGTGCTGCTCGACCGCGTCGGCTCGAGCCGGCTCGCCTCGCGGCTGCGGCAGGCCGGCGGCAACCTCATCCTGCCCAAGGACGAAGCGCCCGGCCTTGCCATGGGCCTCGGCGGCGTCGGCGTGACGCTCCAGGACCTCGCCCAGCTCTATGCCGGCTTCGCCCGGCTCGGAACCACCAAGCCGCTCCGCGAGATCGTGACGGCCAAGGACGATCGCGAGCCGCTCCGGCTGCTGGATCAGGTCGCAGCCTGGCAGGTCGGCAACGTCCTGCTCGGCACGCCCCCGCCGGAGAACGCCGCCCACAACCGCATCGCCTTCAAGACCGGCACCTCCTATGGCTATCGCGATGCCTGGTCGGTCGGCTTCGACGGCCGCATGACCATCGGCGTCTGGGTCGGCCGTCCGGATGGGGCGCCGGTTCCCGGCCTGATCGGACGCGTCGCGGCTGCGCCCATCCTGTTCGACGCCTTCGCTCGCAGCGGCAAGACGCTGACCCCCTTGCCGAAGCCCCCCAAGGGAACCCTGGTCGCAAGCAACGCGAAGCTGCCGCTGCCCTTGAAGCGGTTCCGGCCGGTCGGGGAACTGGTGCGAAGCGGGGGCGAGCAGGCGCTGCACATCCAGTTTCCCCTGAACGGCTCGCGGATCGACGTCGATCGATCAGGTGGCCGGGAGAGCGCAGCCATGCCGGTCAAGGTCGCCGGCGGCGTGCTGCCCATGACGGTCATGGTTAACGGCACCGCGCTCGGCGAGATCGACGGCCGCCGGCAACGGCTGATCGATCCGCCCGGCCCGGGCTTTGCACGGCTCACCGTGATCGACGCCACGGGCGCCGCGGACACAGTCGTCATTCGAATTCAATGACCCTGCCTTAAGCGGTTGTGGCCATGGCGGTTTCAGCGTAAGCGGAACCAAATGGCCGAGACCTACCCAAGCCCCCGTTTTGGAGCCCCCCGCGAGTCGAAATCGCCCGCAAATCCGGGCAGCGGGCTCGTGCGCATGCTCGACATCGTCACCGCCAGCCACGCGCGCGCGGTCGGCTTCCTGGTGCTGTGCGCGCTGCTGCTGTTCCTGCCGGGCTTCTTCACCATTCCGCCGATCGATCGCGATGAGGCACGGTTTGCCCAGGCCACCAAGCAGATGGTCGAGAGCGGCGACTATGTCGATATCCGCTTTCAGGAGGACGTCCGCTACAAGAAGCCGGTCGGCATCTACTGGTTGCAATCGGCGACCGTCGAAGCCGCCGCGATGCTCAAGCTGCCGAAGGCCGAATTGCGCATCTGGGTCTATCGGCTGCCGTCGCTGATGGGCGCGATCGGCGCCGTGCTCATGACCTATTGGGCCGCGCTCGGCTTCGTCACGCGGCGCGCCGCGGTGCTGGCGGCGCTGATGATGTGCGCCTCCGTGCTGCTCGGTGTCGAAGCGCGCCTGGCGAAGACCGATGCGATGCTGCTGCTTTGCGTCGTCTCCGCGATGGGCGCGATGGCGCGGGCCTATTTGTCCTGGCAGCGCGCCGAGGACGAGACGCATCCGCCGTGGAGCTGGCCCGCGATTTTCTGGACCGCGCTCGCAGTGGGCATCCTGATCAAGGGCCCGCTGATCCTGATGTTTGCAGGCCTGACCATCGTCGCGCTCGCGATCCAGGACCGCGACGCCTCCTGGCTGTGGAAGCTGCGGCCGGTCTGGGGCCTGATGTGGATGCTGGTGCTGGTGCTGCCGTGGTTCGTCGCGATCTTCTGGCGGGCGGGCGAAACCTTCTTCGCCGATTCCGTCGGCGGTGACATGCTGAGCAAGATCGGGGCCCAGGAATCCCACGGCGCGCCGCCCGGACTGTACCTGGCGCTGTTCTGGATCACGTTCTGGCCGGGCGCGCCGCTGGCGGCGATGGCGGCGCCTGCGGTCTGGCGGGCCCGGCGCGAGCCCGGCGCGCAGTTCCTGCTGGCCTGGCTGATCCCGTCCTGGATCGTGTTCGAGGCCGTGCTGACCAAGCTGCCGCATTACGTGCTGCCGCTGTATCCCGCGATCGCGATCCTCACCGCCGGCGCGGTGGAGCGGCGCGTGCTGTCGCGCTCCTGGCTCATGCGCGGCTCGGCCTGGTGGTTCGCGATCCCCGCCGCCGCCTCGATCATTGCGGTGGTCGGGGCGGTGATGCTGACGCGGCAGCCCGCCTTCGTGGCCTGGCCGTTCATTGCGGCCGCGCTGATCTTCGGCCTGTTCGCCTGGTGGCTGTTCGATACCAACCGCGCCGAGCGCTCACTGCTAAACGCGCTGGTCGCAGCCCTGATGCTCGCCGTGACAATTTACGGCATCGTCCTGCCGTCGCTGACGCCGCTATTTCCCAGCATCGAGATCGCGCGCGCGCTTCGCAACGTCACCTGCGTCGGACCAAAGGCGGCTGCGGCCGGTTATCACGAGCCGAGCCTCGTCTTCCTGGCGGGCACCCGGACCTTGCTCACCGACGGCTCCGGCGCGGCGGACTTCCTGCGGCAGGGCAGCTGCCGCTTCGCGCTGATCGAGCAGCGCTCGGAGCGCAGCTTCGTGCAGCGCGCCGAGGCGATCGGGCTGCGCTACAAGGTCGGCGCGCGCATCGACGGTTATAATTTCTCGCAAGGACGAGCCATCTCGATCTCGATCTTCCGCTCGGAAGGTACCGAATAGGATGCAGGCGCCGACCGATATTGCGCCGCATGCCGGTTACCCCGCGCAATTGCTCGCCGTGTCCTGGCGCGCGCTGGCGCAGCTCGTGCGGTCGCCCTCGCATTCGTGCCGCGCCGAGGCCGCCCGGAAGCTGGCGCGGCATTCACTATGGCTTGCCATGGCGGGTGCAGCCCTGGTCATCGTGCTGATGGTCGCGTTCGATCAGACCGAGATCCTGCTGATGCCGCCGCGCGGCACGCCGAGCCTGTGGCCGATCCGGATCCTGACCGATTTCGGCAAGGACGAGTATATCCTCTCGGTGCTTGGGGCTGCGCTGGTGGTGCTGGCGCTCGTCGCGGCCGGGCTGCGCGGGAGCCGCCGCGCGCTGCTGCTGGGCTTCGGCACACGGCTGCAATTCATGTTTCTGTCGGTTGCCGTGTCTGCCTTCGTCGCCGAGATCCTGAAATATCTCATCGGCCGCGGACGCCCCTTCGTCGGGGGCACGGCCAATCCGTTCAACTTCGTTCCGTTCGAGGGGACGGGAGCTTATGCCAGCCTGCCGTCGGGCCATGCCGTGGCTGCGTTCGCCCTGGCGTTTGCCGTGTCCGCATTGTGGCCGCGCCTGCGCGTCTTCATGTTCACTTACGCAATCGTGATCCTGCTGACGCGCCTCGTGCTGCTGGCGCATCACCCGAGCGACGTCGTGGCCGGCGCTCTGGTCGGAACGGTCGGCGCCCTGGCCGTCCGCTACTGGTTCGCGGCTCGAAAACTCGGCTTTGCCATCCGCGCCGACGGCACCATCGTGCCGCTTTCAGGGACGGTTTCCGACCGCCTCAAAAGGGTTGCCCACCGGGCATCCGCCCCATAAAAGCGGCTGCCTGCCGGGATCACCGGTTCCCTTGGGCAGGTCAATTCCAACCACGAGCCTCGATTTGTCGACGTCCCAGCCATCGGTTTCCATCGTCGTTCCCGTGCGCAACGAAGCCGACAACATCGCGCCACTGATCGCGGAGATCGGCGCGGCGCTCGATGGCCGCTGGCCCTATGAGATCATCTACGTCAACGATGGCTCCACCGACGCCACCGGCGAGCGGCTTGCCGCCATCATGAAACAACGGAGCAATCTGCGTCAGCTTCGCCATGCAAGATCGGGCGGCCAGTCCGCGGCCGTGCGCAGCGGCGTGCGCGCGGCGCGCGGAGAGATCGTGGCGACGCTCGACGGCGACGGCCAGAACAATCCGGCCTTCCTGCCCGACCTGATCGCGGCGGTCGAGAAGGGAGCAGGGCGCGTCGGGCTCGCTGCCGGCCAGCGCGTCGGGCGCAAGGACACCGGTTTCAAGAAATTCCAGTCGCGCGTGGCCAATGGGGTTCGCAATGCCATCCTGAAGGACGGCACGCGCGACACCGGCTGCGGGCTGAAGGCGTTTCGCCGCGACGTCTTCCTGATGCTGCCCTATTTCGACGGGCTGCATCGCTTCCTCCCCGCGTTGGTCCGCCGCGAAGGCTACGACATCGCCTATGTCGACGTGATCGACCGGCCGCGCCATTCCGGCGTGTCCAACTATGGCTTCTTCGATCGGCTGTGGATCGGCATCATGGATCTCGCAGGCGTGTGGTGGCTGATCCGCCGCAAGAAGCCGACGCCAGAAGTGACCGAGGTGAACGCATGATCATTCAATACGGTCAGGCGCTGAGCAATTATCTCTATGACGTCTTCGTCGCCAAGTTCGATTTCTGGCTGGCGTTCGGCCTCGTCGCGCAATTGTTCTTCACCGCGCGCTTCCTGGTGCAGTGGATCGCGAGCGAGCGCGCCGGCAACAGCGTGGTGCCGATGGCGTTCTGGTTCTGCTCGATGGGCGGCGGGCTGATGACGCTGGTCTATGGCGTCGTGAAGCGCGAGCCCGTGATCATCCTCGGACAGTCGCTGGCGACGATCATCTATATCCGCAACATCATGCTGATCTGGAAGAACCGCGGCACCGCCTCGAAGACGCTGGACCGCTGATACGACGTGTTTATCGCGGCAGCGCCGACGCCGCGCCTGAGGCGGGCAGGGTGGCCGTCTCCGTCTCGGTTCTGCGGTAGGGCTCGCCGGCGGCATCGAGCACGGGATACGCGACCGAGCAGATATGCGAATGGATGCGCCTGAGGTCGCGCAGCACGTCGAGATGCAGCGAGGTCGTTTCGATGGTCTCGGAGCGGCCCTCGCGCAGGCGGTCGAGATGACGCTCGACGGCGGCAAGCTCGGCGTTCTTCAGCATGGTCTTTTCAACCAGCAGCTTGCGCGCCTCGTTGGCGTCGCCCGACATGAAGACGCCGAAGGCGATGCGCAGCGAATCCATCGTGCGCTTGTGGAAGGCGGCGAGCTCCTCGGCCCCCTCGGCCGAGAACTGGAAGCGGCGCTTGATCTTCTTGGTGGCGAGCTCGCTCAGGCTCTTGTCGATGATGTCGCCGATATGCTCGAGGTTGATGGCGAAGGAGATGATCTCCATCGCGCGCCGCCCTTCGCTCTCGTCGAGGCTGCCGCGCATCAATTTCGTCACGTAGAGCTTGATGGCCTCGTCCAGACCGTCGACGAGATTGTCCATCTTGGAGACCTGGTCGACCAGCGCACGGTCGCCGGTCATCATCGCGGCCATCACCTTGCGCAGCATCACCTCGACGAAGTCGCCCATGCGCAAGGTCTCGCGGGCGGCGTCGGCGAGCGCAAGCGAGGGCGTCTCCAGCGCGGTCTCGTCGAGATAGCGCGGCCGGGCCGGGTCGGCCTCCTGCACCCGATCGGGCAGCAGCCACGTGAGCAGGCGCGACAAGGTGTCGAGCAGGCCGATGAAGAGGACGGCCGTGCCGACGTTGAAGGCGATGTGGAAGGCCGCCGTCATCTTCGCGAGATCCGGCTGCCAGGCATGCATGTGCCCGGCGATGACGCCGAGGAAGGGCAGCACGAGCGCGATCCCGATCACGCGGTTGACGAGATTGCCGACCGGCAGGCGATAGCTCGCGGGATCGTCGCGCCTGGCGCCTTCGAACACCGGATTGATGGCGCTGCCGAGATTGGCACCCAGCACCAGCGCCAGCGCCGCTTCCGGCGTGATGAACTGCGAATAGGCCAGCGACATGATCAGAAGCACGCTGGCGACGCTCGAATGTACCGCCCAGGTGACGAGCGCGGCGATGACGATGCAGAGCACGGGATCGCCGGTGACGGCCGACATCACGAGGCGCATGCCGGGTGCGTTCTCCGCCGGCGCCATCGTGTCGAGCAGGATGTGCAGCGACAGCAGCATCAGGCCGAGGCCGATGCAGACGCGGCCAATGTCCTTGATCCGGGAGCGCGGTCCCGAGCGGAAGGCGACGAGGCCGAGCACGAACAGCACCGGCGCGACGGCTGCGATGTTGAATGACAGCACCTGCACGATCAGCGTCGTGCCGACATTGGCTCCCAGCATGATGGCAAGCGCTGCGGCGAGACCGACGAGGCCCTCGGCCGCGAACGACGAGGTGATCAGCGCCGTCGCCGTGCTGCTCTGGAGCAGCGCCGTGAGCGAGAGCCCGGCCGCGAAGGCGCTGGCGCGGTTGCTCAGCGCCTTGCCGAGCAGGCGCCTGAGGTCGGGGCCGAAGGCGCGCAAGATCCCGCTGTGGACCATGTGCAGGCCCCACAGCAACAGCGCAACGCCGCCCATGAGATCGAGCAGAACCAACGTTCCCATGCTCCGTGTCCGGATTGGAAGTCGATTGATGAGGCTAGCGCCAAATGCTTGAGGATCAAACCATTTGTTGGCGCATCGGCGTTAACGTTTGCCGTGGCTGCACGTTCCCGCGGCGCGCATTGGCGCGTCCGCAGGCGCGATGCCTTGCGCGCAGGCTCACATTGCCGCTTTGAGGGCAGCGAAGCCGCGATCGAGATCGGCCTTGAGATCGTCGGTGCTCTCGAGCCCGATGTGGAGACGCAGCGTCGGGCCGCCGGGCGCCCATTTGGTCGCGGTCCGATAGGCGTCGCAATCAAAGGGAATCGCGAGGCTTTCGAATCCGCCCCAGGAGAAGCCCATGCCGAACAGCTTGAGCGTGTTGAGCATGGTGTCGACCGCCTTCTGCGGCGCCGGCTTCAGCACGATGCTGAACAGGCCCGAGGCGCCGCTGAAGTCGCGCTTCCAGATCGCATGACCGGGATCGGTCTCAAGCCCGGGATGCAGCACGCGCGCGACCTCAGGCCTCGCCGCCAGCCAGCGCGCCATATCGAGCCCGGAGCGATGATGTTGCGCGAGCCGCACCGACAGGGTGCGCAGGCCGCGCAGCGCCAGGAAGACGTCGTCGGGGCCGGCGCAGACGCCGAGCAGGCGGATGCCTTCGGCGATCATCGGCCAGGCCTTGGCGTTGGCCGAGATGGTGCCGAACATGATGTCGGAATGGCCGCCGATATATTTGGTGGCGGCCTGCATGCTGATGTCGACGCCCTGTTCCAGCGAGCGGTGATAGAGCGGCGTCGCCCAGGTGTTGTCGTCGATGACGAGCGCGCCGCGCCCATGCGCGACGTCGGCGATGACGCGGATGTCGGGCATCTCGAACGACTGCGAGCCCGGCGCCTCCACCAGAACGGCCCGGGTGTTGGGCTTGAACAGCTTGTCGATGCCGGCGCCGATCAGCGGATCGAAATAGGTGGTCTCGACGCCGTAGCGGGTCAGCATGCCGTTGCAGAAATTGCGCGTGGGCCGATAGACGTTGTCGACCACCAGGATGTGGTCGCCGGCCTTCAGCACCGAGAGCAGGGTGGTGGAGATCGCCGACAGCCCCGACGGCACGATGCCGACGCCGGCGCATTGCGGACCCTCCAGCGCCATCAGCGTCTCCTGGAACGCCTTGGTGGTCGGGGAACCGTGACGGCCATAGGTGAACTCGCCGCGATGGGCGTGCAGGTCCTCGGCGGTCGGATAGAGCACGGTCGAGCCGTGGAAGACCGGCGGATTGACGAACCCCTTCTGCGCCTTGGTGTCGCGGCCGGAGGTGACCAGCCGGGTTTCGGCGTGCTGCTCTTGGGGGTGCGAAGAATCCATGCGTCTGCTTTCAAAACCGCGTTTTCCACCGGACGCATCGCGCCCCTGGGCCGGCCGGAAGGCCGCGGTCGTTAATAACAGAACACAGAAGAGTCCCGTCAACCCCTTGACCCGGCTCGCCAGTCGTTCTGTGATGCGCAGGTGCTATTCAGTCGCCGCATGTTGAGGGGCCTGCCGCGACCTTCGATCCATTGCCTGACCGGACTTCGCGTCACAGCCAACGAGATGGCGGGCGCCAGCGGCGGGGATGAAGGTATGGCCTCCCGAGATCGGCGAGTGTTCGGCAGGGTTTTCCAGCATGACTCTTGCAAGGCCAGTTAGAAGACCTGGCCTGGCAGAGACGAACCTAACGACAACATTCCTGACCTTGAGACGACCTTGAAAGGCCCAAAGCCCATGAAACGCGTAACCCTGGCTCTCACCCTTGCTCTCGCCGCCGGCCTCACCGCCCAAGCCGCCGATGCGCAAACGCTCAAGACCGTCAAGGACCGGGGCATGGTATCCTGCGGCGTCAGCCAGGGCCTGCCGGGCTTCTCGTCGCCCGACGACAAGGGCAACTGGACCGGCATCGACGTCGACGTCTGCCGCGCCATTGCCGGCGCGATCTTCAACGATCCGACCAAGGTCAAGTTCGTGCCGCTGTCCGCCAAGGACCGCTTCACCGCGCTGCAATCCGGCGAGATCGACGTGCTCTCGCGCAACACCACCTGGACCATCTCGCGCGACACCTCGCTCGGCGCCAATTTCACCGGAGTGACCTATTACGACGGGCAGGGCTTCATGGTGAAGAAGTCGCTGAAGGTGAATTCGGCGCTCGAGCTCAACAGTGCGTCGGTCTGCGTGCAGACCGGCACCACCACCGAGCAGAATCTCGCCGACTACTTCAAGGCCAACAACATGAAGTACGAGGTGATCGCGTTCGCCACCAACGACGAAACCGTCAAGGCCTATGAAGCCGGCCGCTGCGACGTCTTCACCACCGACCAGTCGGGCCTGTACGCCAATCGCCTCAAGCTCGCCAATCCCAACGAGCATATGGTGCTGCCCGAGATCATCTCGAAGGAGCCGCTCGGCCCGATGGTGCGCCACGGCGACGACCAGTGGTTCGACATCGTGAAATGGACGCTGTTTGCGATGCTCACCGCCGAAGAGCTCGGCGTCAGCTCGAAGAACGTCGACGAGAAGGCGAAGCTGGAAAATCCCGAGCTGAAGCGCGTGCTGGGCAGCGACGGCAATTTCGGCGAACAGCTCGGCCTGACCAAGGATTGGGTGGTGCGGATCGTGAAGACCGTCGGCAATTACGGCGAGGTGTTCGATCGCAACGTCGGTGCCGGCTCGCCGCTCGGCATCAATCGCGGCGTCAACAATCTCTGGAACAAGGGCGGTCTTCAGTACGCGCCGCCGATCCGCTGATCAGCCCCGATCGGCCGGCAGCGGCATGAGCACCGAGGCTCGAAAACCGCCGCCCCAGATCGCGCTGAAGATCCGGCGCATTCTGGGCGGCAAGGCAGGCTGGAACGGCGTTGCCGTCCAGTTTGCCTTCGCGGCGATCCTGGGCTGGATCGGCTACGAGATCGTCTCCAATGCGCGGGCCAATCTCGAGAACCAGCACATCGCCGCCGGCTTCGGCTTCCTCAGGAACAATGCCGGCTTCGACGTCAACCAGACCCTGATCTCCTATACCGGCTCGGACACGTTCCTGCGCGTGTTCGTGGTCGGGCTGTTGAACACGCTCGTGGTCTCCGTGGTGGGCATCTTCTTCGCCACGGTGATCGGCTTCATCGTCGCGCTGTGCCGGCTGTCGCCCAATTGGCTGCTGTCGCGCGTCGGCGAGATCTATGTCGAGGTCATCCGCAACCTGCCGCTGCTGTTCCAGATCCTGTTCTGGTATCTGGCGGTGCTCGCGGCCTTGCCCAATCCGCGGCAGAGCATTTCCCTGCTCGGCGTCGCCTTCATCAGCAATCGCGGCCTCGTCATTCCGAGCCCGATCGGCCAGGGCGGTCTCGAGCCGTTCCTGGCGGTGCTCGCGCTCGGCATCGTCGCCTCGCTGGCGCTGCGCTTCTACGCCAGGCGAGCGCTGTTTCAGCGCGGGCAGGTGATCCACATCTGGCCCTACGTGCTGTCCCTGCTGTTCGGGCTTCCGCTGGCCACGATGCTGGTATTCGGTCTGCCCTTCACCTTCGAGCTGCCGCAGCTGAAGGGGTTCAACTTCGCCGGCGGCTCACGCATCATCCCGGAATTCGTGGCGCTGACGGTGGCGCTGTCGACCTATACCGCCGCCTTCATCGCCGAGATCGTGCGCGCCGGCATCCTGTCCGTTCACAAGGGGCAGATGGAGGCGGGATCTTCGCTCGGCCTCAGCCGCGGCGCCACGCTCCGCCTCATCGTGGTGCCGCAGGCCATGCGCGTCATCGTGCCGCCGCTGACCAACCAGTACCTCAATCTCACCAAGAACTCGTCGCTGGCGGTCGCGATCGGCTATCCTGACCTGGTGTCGGTGTTCGCCGGCACGTCGCTGAGCCAGACCGGGCAGGCGATCGAGATCATCGCCATGACGATGGGTGTTTATCTCCTGATCTCGCTCCTCACCAGCGCGATCATGAGCGTCTACGGTTGGCGCGTCAGCCGGAGCCTCGGCGCATGAGCGATGTCATGTCATCCAACTTCGTCCGCCAGGACCTGCTCGCCGAGCGTCCGGCGCCGGTGAAGACGACGGGCTTCATCGGCCTGATGCGCACGCGCCTGTTCAACTCGCCGACCAACATCCTGCTGACGATCCTGGGCGCCTTGCTGCTCTGGTTCACCATCATTCCCTCCGTCAAGTTCCTGATGGTCGATGCGGTCTGGAGCGGCAAGGACCGCGCCGCGTGCCTCGCCGAGAACGCCGGCTTCGCGGTCGGCGCCTGCTGGCCCTACATCCAGGCGAAGCTCCCGCAACTGATCTACGGCTTCTATCCCGAGGCCGAGCGCTGGCGGGTGAACCTGACGCTGTTGCTCGCAGCCGTCCTGCTGTTGCCGCTGCTCGTTCCGCGGCTGCCGGCGAAGAGCCTGAATGCCGGCCTGTTCTTCGTCGCCTTTCCGGTGGTGGCCTTCTTCCTGCTGCACGGCGGCGGCATCAAGGGCTTTGGGCTGAGCTGGACGGCTGGCCTGCTGCAATTGTTCGACGAGAGCATCGTCGGTGCCGGACAGGCGCTGCTCACCTCGAGCAGGACCTCTGCGGTCGGCCCGCTGCTCTGGGCCGTCGGCAGCCTCATCGTCCTGCTCGGCACGGTGATCCATTGGCTGATCTTTCCGCTCACCTGGCTGCGCGATTATATCCAGGGCACGGGCCAGTCGGTCTGGACGGATTTCGCCATCACAGCCGCGATCGTCTGCCTGATCGCCTTCGTTCTCGGCGGCGGTGTTCGCACCGGCGGGCGGGCTCTGGCATCGAGCATCGCCACCTTCATTGCCATCGCCATCGTGATCAAGCTGATGGATCTCGACCACGGCGGATTGCCGGTCGTGACGACGAACCTGTGGGGCGGCCTCCTGGTGACGCTGGTGGTCTCCGTCACCGGCATCGTCACCTCGCTGCCGATCGGCATTGCGCTCGCGCTCGGCCGCCGCTCGACGATTCCCCTGATCCGGATCTTCTCGATCGCCTTCATCGAGTTCTGGCGCGGCGTGCCGCTGATCACCGTGCTGTTCTTCGCAACCTACATGCTGCCCCTGTTCCTGCCCGGAAATTTCACCGTCGATGGCCTGGTGCGTGCGCTGATCGGCATCGCGCTGTTCACCGGTGCCTATCAGGCCGAGAACGTCCGCGGCGGGCTCGCGGCGATCCCGCGCGGTCAAAGCGAGGCGGCCGCCGCCCTCGGGCTGTCCTGGTGGAAGACGACCTCGCTGATCGTGCTGCCGCAGGCGCTGCGGCACGTCATTCCGAACCTCGTCAACAGCTTCATCTCGCTGTTCAAGGACACCTCGCTGGTCTCGATCGTGGCGCTGTTCGATCTGCTCGGCTCGCTGCGCGCCTCGTTCGCGGATCCGAAATGGTCGACGCCGTCGACGGCGTTCACCGGCTTCGCCTTCGCCGGGATCATCTACTTCATGTTCTGCTTTGGAATGTCGCGCTATTCGTTGTTTGTCGAGCGGCGCCTCAACGCCCACCGCCGCAACTGATCGAGGCCACCATGTCCGTCCCCATCGTCAAGATTTCGGGCCTGAACAAATGGTACGGCGATTTCCACGTCCTGCGCGACGTCGACCTTGCGGTGCAGAAGGGCGAGCGCATCGTGATCTGCGGCCCCTCGGGCTCGGGCAAGTCCACGCTGATCCGCTGCATCAATGCGCTGGAGGAATTCCAGGAGGGCGAGATCGTCGTCGACGGCATCGAGCTCGGGCCGAACCTCAAGCATATCGATGCGGTTCGCCGTGAAGTCGGCATGGTGTTCCAAAGCTTCAATCTGTTCCCGCATCTGACCGTGCTCGACAATTGCACGTTGGCGCCGATCTGGGTCCGCAACATCCCCAAGAAGGACGCCGAGGCGACTGCGATGAAGTTCCTGGAGCGGGTCAAGATCCCGCACCAGGCCAACAAGTTTCCGGGCCAGATGTCCGGCGGCCAGCAGCAGCGTGTCGCGATTGCCCGGGCCCTGACCATGAACCCGAAGGTGATGCTGTTCGACGAGCCGACTTCGGCGCTCGACCCCGAGATGGTCAAGGAGGTGCTCGACACCATGGTCGACCTCGCTGAAGAAGGCATGACCATGCTGGTCGTGACCCACGAGATGGGCTTTGCCCGCGAGGTTGCCAATCGCGTCGTGTTCATGGACGCCGGGCAGATCATCGAGGCCAACACCCCGAACGAGTTCTTCGCCGCCCCGCAGCACGCCCGCACGAAGCTGTTCCTGAGCCAGATACTGCGCTGAGCCACGGCGCCGGCGGCCTCGCCGGCCTGACCGCAAGCCTGGCACCATCCGAATCGGCTTGCCTCTCTTCGGACCCATCCTCCGGAGAGAGACCTTGCAGAGCAGTGCCGGCGCGCGCGCATACCAGAATGCGCGACTGGAAAAGAAGCTGAAGAAGCAGACGGACGCCGTCATGGCCTTCGCGATCGAGGCGCTCGGGCAGGGCAGGCTTGCCGAGGCCGAGATGCTCTGCCGCGAGATCTTGAAGGAAGTGCCCGATCATTTCCATGCCACGCACCTGCTCGGCCTGCGCGCGTTCGACGGCGGGCGGCTCGAGGAAGCGGAATTCCTGCTCGAGCGTGCGATTGCGCTCGATCCGCGCTCGCCCGACGCGCACGGCAATCTCGGGGCCGTCTATTTCGCGCTGGAGAAATTCAACGGGGCCCGCGCATGCCAAGAGAAGGCCATCGCGCTGAAGCCGAATTGTCCGATCACCCTGACCAATCTCGGCAATACGTTGCTGCACATCGGCCTTGGTGATGAGGCGATCGGGCTGCACGAGCGGGCGATCAGGCTGAAGCCGGATTATGCCGATGCGTTCTGCAACCGCGGCATGGCGGAATTGATGACCGGCCAGTTCGCGCGCGCCAAGGCGAGCTTCGAACGCGCCCTGTCGTTTCAGCCATCTCACGCCGAGGCGATCGCGGGCGGGGGCATGGTCAGCCTCGAGCTCCGGCACTTCGCGGTGGCGGCTGCCGCCTTCGACGCAGCGCTCGCGATCAAGCCGGGGTCGCCGCGGATTCTGCTGCAGCGTGGACGGCTCAACCTCAGTCTGTCCCGGCTGGAGCAGGCGGCCGCGGATCTCGACGCGGCGCTGGCGCAATCGCCACGGCTTGAGCTAGCGCTGTGCTGGCGGGCGCAGATCGACATTCTCGCGGGAAACACCGCGCGGGCGATGGCGGGCGTCAAGACACTGCTCGAGGTCAATCCGCGATCCGAGATGGGGTTGGCGCTTCTGGCGGCCTGCCACGTGAACCAGGGAGACATCGGGACGGCGCTCGCACACCTCGACGCTGCGCTCGAGATCGCACCGGACTTCCCGGAGGCGATCGGATACAAGATCTTCGTGTTGGACTACCTGCCGGAGGCCGATTTCGTCGCGCAGCAGGCCGCGCGAAGATACTGGTGGGATGCGATCGGTGCCAAGCTTCCGCAAAGGACGCTGGCGCCCCGGTCGCTCGATCCGGACCGGCGGATCGTGATCGGATACGTCGCGTCCGAATTCAGGAACCACTCGGCGGCGTACTCGCTGTTGCCGGTGCTGCGCCATCATGATCACGCCAGGTTCAAGATCGTCTGCTATTCCTGCTGGCCCATGCAGGACGACATGACGGAGAGGTTCAAGCCTCTCGCGGATGTCTTTGTCGACGCCGCACAATTGTCCGATGACGAGCTGGCCGACCGCATCCAGGCCGATGGGATCGACATTCTGATCGACGTGTCCGGGCACACGACCGGCAGCAGGCTTCATGTCTTTGCCCGCAAGCCGGCGCCGATCCAGGTCACGGGCTTCGGGCACGCTACGGGGACAGGCCTTCGAACCATGGACTACGTGCTCGCGGACCCGATCTTCATTCCGCAATCGGTGCGCCACCTCCTGGCCGAGAAGGTCCATGACCTGCCGTGCCTGATCACGATCGATCCGATCCTGCACGTGCCGCCTTCGGAGCCTCCCATGCTCCGCAACGGCTACGTCACTTTTGGCGTGTTCAACCGCATCTTCAAGATTTCGGACGAGGCCATCCGGGTGTGGGCGAAAGTCATGCATGCGGTGAGGGGATCGAAGATCATCGTCAAGAACGGGCTGCTTGACGATCCATTGCTGCGCGATCGGCTGATCGCGCGGTTCACGGCGCAGGGCATCGCCGAAGAGAACGTCATCTGCATGGGCTCGACCTCGCGCCCCGAGCATCTGCGGGCCTTTGCGATGGTCGACATTTCCCTCGATACGTTCCCGCAGAATGGCGGCATCAGCACCTGGGAATCCCTCTATGCGGGCGTTCCGGTGGTCGCCAAGCTCGGCAGCGGCGCCTCCTCGCGCGCCGGCGGCTCCATCGTCGCGGCCGTCGGCCTCGATGACTGGGTGGCCGAGGATGACGAGGGCTATGCCGCGATCGCGTGCAAATATGCGGCGCAGCCGGCCCATCTGGCAAAGTTGCGGGCGGACCTGCCGGCTCGGATCGCTGCCTCGCCCGCCGGCGACGTCGGACTTTACACGCGTGAGGTCGAGGCGGCCTATCGCCGGTTCTGGCGCGATCATTGTGCCGCCGCCTCGGAGCTGGTGTAGCAAGATCTTGCGCCGGGCCCCGTGAAATCCCGGAGGCGATGGAGCTCGGGTGACCGGCCGGCCAGGCTCGCGAATCAGTTAGACTCTGCCCAGGGCATCCTCCGGAGAGACACCTTGCAGAAGAGCGGCGGCGGCGCGCGCGCGTTCCAGAATGCGCGATTGCAGAAGAAATTGATGAAGCAGGCCGACGCCGTGATTGCCGCCGCGGCGAACGCCCATGGCCAGGGCCGATATGCCGAGACCGAGGCGCTGTGCCGCGAGATCCTGAAAGCCCTTCCGGATCATGTCGATGCCCTTCACCTGCTCGGCATGTGCGCCCATGACGGCCGGCGCCTCGAGGAGGCGAGAGAACTGCTGGAGCGCGTGATTGCGCTCGATCCGCGCCTGCACGATGCCCATAACAACCTCGCGACCGTGCATTTCGACCTCGGCAATTACGAGGAGGCGCGGCGGTGCCAGGAGAGGGCGATCGCGCTGAAGCCGAATTTCGCGGTGGCGCTGACCAATCTCGGCAACACGCTGATGCATCTGGGGCAGTACGTACAGGCGCTCGAGCTGCACGAGCGCGCGATCAAGATCAAACCGGATTATGCCGATGCGTTCTGCAATCGCGGCATGGTCGAGATCGTGCTTGGGCAGATCATGCGTGCCAAGGAGAGCTTCGATCGCGCTTTGCTGTTTCAGCCGCGTCACGCCGAGGCCATCGTCGGCAGCGGCATGGTCAGCATGGAGCTGCGGCATCACGAGGAGGCGGCAGCCAAGTTTGCCACGGCGCTCGCGATCAAGCCCGGCGCGCCGAGGATCCTAGCCCAGCGCGGGCGGCTCAGCTACGAGCTGCAGCGCCTGGAGCCCGCGCTTGCGGATTTCGAAGCGGCGCTTGCGATCTCGCCCAAGCTCGAACTGGCGCTGCGCGGCAAGGCACAAGCCTGCCTCGTGATGGGAAAGACCGCGCAGGCGATGGCGGCCGCAGCGGCGTTGATCGAGCAAAATCCGCGCTCCGAGATGGGGCAGGCCCTGATGGGCTTCGCTTATTCGAACCAGGGAGACATGGACGCTGCGATCCACTATCTCGATCGCGCGCTTGCTCTCCGGCCGGAATACGGAGATGCGATCAGGGGCAAGATCTTCTTGCTGGACTACCTCGCGGAGGCCGATTTCTCGGTCCAGCAGGCTGTACGGAAGTCCTGGTGGGACGCGATCGGCTCGAAGATGCCGCAAAGGACGCTGCCAAAGCGGCCGCTCGATCCGGACAAGCGGATCGTGGTCGGCTATGTCGCGGCCGAATTCCGGCAGCACTCGGCGGGCCTCACCTTGCTGCCGGTGCTGCGCAACCACGATCACACCAAGTTCGAGATCGTCTGCTACTATTCCTGGCCGGGCGCGGACGAGTACACCGCCATGTTCAAATCATTGGCGGACGTCTGGGTGGATGCCTGGGGGCTTTCTGACGACGAGCTCGCCGATCGCATTCAGGCCGATAATGTCGACATCCTGATCGACGTGTCCGGCCACACGACCGGCAACAGGCTGCAGGTTTTCGCGCGGAAGCCGGCCCCGATCCAGGCCACCGGCTTCGGACACGCGACGGGCACAGGCATGCAGACCATGGATTATGTGCTCGCCGATCCCATCTTCATTCCGCCCTCGGCCCGGCACCTGTTTCCCGAGAAGATCCACGATCTGCCGTGCCTGATCACGATGGAGCCGGTCACCAATCTGCAGCCTTCCGAGCTGCCGATGCTCCGCAACGGCTACGTCACCTTCGGCGTGTTCAACCGCATCTACAAGATCTCGGATGATGCGATCCGTGTGTGGTCGCGCATCATGCGCGAGGTGCCGGGATCGAAGATCATCCTCAAGCACGGGCTGCTCGACGATACTCTGCTGCGCGATAGCCTGGTCGCACGCTTCATTGCGCAGGGCATTGCGGAGGAGGACATCACCTGCCTCGGCACCACCTCGCGCGACGATCACCTGATGGCCTTCGACAAGATCGATATCTCCCTCGACACGTTCCCGCAGAATGGCGGCATCAGCACCTGGGAGTCCCTCTACAAGGGCGTCCCGGTCGTGGCCAAGCTCGGCATTGGGGCCTCCTCGCGTGCCGGCGCCTCCATCGTGGCGGCCGTCGGCCTCGGCGAATGGGTCGCGGAGGACGACGACGGCTATGTCGAGATCGCCCGCAAGTTTGCCTCGCAGCCCGAATATCTGGCGAAGTTGCGCGCGGGCTTGCCGGCCCAGATCGCAGCCTCGCCCGCCGGCAATGTCGAGATCTACACGCGTGAGCTCGAAGCGGGGTACCGCAAGTTCTGGCGCGACTATTGTGCCGCTGCCGGCGAGCGCGGCGACGCCGCGGTCAGCGAGGCGGACGCACCTGGCGGCTCCTGAGCCGCATCCTGCAGGCGAACCCCGGGATCTCCCGGACGGATTTCTGGTCCGGCAGTTCGGCCGGGCCGGGACGCGAATCAGTTAGACTCGGCCCTGGGCCATCTTCCGGAGAGACACCTTGCAGAGCAGCGCCGGCGCGCGCGCATTCCAGAATGCGCGATTGCAGAAGAAATTGAAGAAGCAGGCCGACGCCATCATTCCCGCCGCGGCGAACGCCTATGGCCAGGGCAGGTATGCGGAGTGCGAGGTGCTCTGCCGCCAGATCGTGCAAGCCGTTCCGGATCATTTCGACGCCACGCACCTGCTCGGGCTGAGTGTGCAGCAGGGCGGACGCCTGGAGGAGGCGCAACAGCTGCTCGAGCGTGCGATCGCGATCGATCCGCGTTCGCACGAGGCGCAGAGCAATCTCGCGACCGTCTACGTCGTCCTTCAGAAATTGGAGGCGGCCCGCGCCTGTCAGGAGAGGGCGATCGCGCTGAAGCCGAATTTTACGCCGGCCCTTGTCGGCCTCGGCAACACCTTGCTCCAGATGAACCTGCCGGGACAGGCTATCGATATCTACGATCGCGCCATCAAGCTGAAGCCCGACTACGCCGACGCGCTTTGCAATCGTGGCGTGGCGGAGCTGGCACTGTACCGTTTTGACCGCGCCAGGGAGAGCTTTGATCGCGCGCTGTTGTTTCAGCCGCGCCACGTCGAAGCGCTCATCGGCAAGGGCATGGTCAGCATCGAGCTCAAGCGCTACGATGAGGCGGAAGCTGCGCTCGCGGCGGCGTTCGCGATCAAGCCCGATTCTGCGAAGATTCTGGCGCAGCGCGGACGCCTCAACTCGGCACTGTCGCGGCTGGAACAGGCTGCCGCGGACTTCGATGCGGCACTTGCACTTTCGCCGCGGTTCGAACTTGCCTTGCGGGGAAAGGCGGAGGTCTCGCTCAGCCTGGGGAATACCGCACAGGCGATCCTGGCCTGCACGACTTTGCTCGAGCAAAATCCACGTTCCACGATCGCATTGGCCTTGCTGAGCTCCTGCCTTGCAAATCAGGGAGAAATCGCCTCCGCGATCGAACATCTCGACGCGGCGCTGGCGATCTCGCCGGATCCAGACTTGATGGCGCGGAAGATCTACTTTCTGGACTTTCTTCCCGACGCAGATTTCACGATCCAGCAGGCGACACGAAGGTCCTGGGGCGAAGCGATCGGCGCCCGCGTGCCGCAAAGGACGCTCGCCTCTCGGCAGCTCGATCCCGACAGGCGGATCGTGATCGGCTATGTTTCTGCCGAATTCTGGTATCACTCGGCGGCGTTCGGCCTGCTGCCGGTGCTGCGCCACCATGATCATGCGAGCTTCGAGGTCGTCTGTTATTCGTGTTCGCCGACGAAAGATGCGATCACGGCCGAATTCAGGTCGGCGGCGGACGTCTGGGTCGATGCCTGGCAGATGTTCGACGACGAATTGGCCGATCGTATCGAGGCCGACAAGGTCGATATCCTGATCGACGTCTCCGGGCATTCGTCGGGCAACAGGCTCCAGGTCTTCGCCCGCAAGCCGGCGCCCATCCAGGTCACGGGCTTCGGACACGCGACCGGTACGGGCCTTCGGACGATGGACTACGTGCTCGCGGACCCCGTCTTCATTCCGCAATCGGCACGGCATCTGCTGACCGAAAAGGTCTATGACCTGCCGTGCCTGATCACGATCGATCCCATCCTGGATGTGCCGCCGTCGGAGCTTCCCATGCTCCGCAACGGCTACGTCACCTTCGGCGTGTTCAACCGCGTCAACAAGATTTCGGACGAGGCCATCCGCGTCTGGTCGAACGTGATGCGGGAGGTGGCCGGATCGAAGATCATCATCAAGCATACGCTGCTCGACGATGCCCTGGTGCGCGACGGTCTCCTCGCGCGGTTTGTCGCTCACGGGATTGCCGAAGAGAGGATCACTTGCCTCGGCTCGTCCGAGCGCGCCGATCATCTGCGAGCCTTCGCCTTGGTCGATATTTCGCTCGATCCATTTCCGCAGAACGGTGGCGTCAGCACCTGGGAATCCCTCTATGCGGGCGTTCCGGTCGTCGCCAAGCTCGGCCACGGCGCATCGTCGCGCGCCGGCGGATCCATCGTGGCGGCCGTCGGTCTCGATGACTGGGTGGCCGAGGATGACGCGGGCTACGCCGCGATTGCATGCCAATTTGCTGCCCAGCCCGCGCTTCTGGCAAAGTTGCGCGCGGAATTGCCGGCCCGGATCGCAGCTTCAGCCGCGGGCAATGTCGAAACCTACACCCGCAGGGTCGAGGAGGGCTACCGCAAGTTCTGGCGCGACTATTGCGCCGCAGCCTTGGAAAGCGGGGAGATCGCTTAGAGCCGAACTGCGCAGTGCTTGTGGACGTGCGCCCTCGGCCCGAGGACGCGCGTAACGATCACACGAACGGCGGCTTGATGTTGCTGCGCTTCTCCAGCCATTCCGGCACCGGCAGGTTCTTGGCGCGCATGAAGTCCGCGTTGAACAGCTTCGACAGATAGCGGCTGCCGGAATCGCACAGCACGGTGACGATCGTCTTGCCGGGCCCGAGCTGCTTCGCAAGTCGCATCGCGCCGACGACATTGATGCCCGTCGAGCCGCCGAGGCACAGACCTTCGTGCTGGAGCAGCTCGTAGATCGCGCTGACGGCGTCAGTGTCGGGAATGAGATAGGCCTCGTCGACCTTGGCGGTCTCGACGATCGCCGTGGCGCGGTTGAGGCCGATGCCCTCGGTGATCGAGCCGCCGGGCGTCGCCTTGGAATCCCCGGTCCTGAAATATTCGTACATGCCGGCGCCGTGCGGATCGGCGCAAGCGATGCGGATGTCCTTGTTCTTCTCCTTCAGATAGCGGCTGACGCCGGCCAGCGTGCCGCCGCTGCCGACCGAGCAGACGAAGCCGTCGACCTTGCCGCCGGTCTGCTCCCAGATCTCGGGCCCCGTGGATTCGTAATGTGCCTTGGCGTTGTCGAGGTTGTTCCACTGGTCGGCGAACAGCACGCCATTGGGCTCGGTCTTGCGCAGCTCGTCGGCGAGCCGCCGGCCGACATGTTGGTAGTTGTTGGGGTTGGCGTAGGGAAGGGCCGGCACCTCGATCAGCTCGGCACCGCATAGCTTCAGGAAGTCCTTCTTCTCCTGGCTCTGCGTCTCCGGAATCACGATCAGGGTGCGGTAGCCACGCGCGCTCGCAACGACGGCAAGGCCGATGCCCGTGTTGCCGGCGGTCGCTTCCACCACGAGCCCGCCGGGCTTCAGCTCGCCGCGCTTCTCGGCCTCCAGGATCATCCATTTGCCGGCGCGGTCCTTCACCGACTGACCGGGATTCATGAACTCGGCCTTGCCCAGGATGGTGCAGCCGGTCAATTCCGAAGCCCGCTTGAGCTTGATGAGGGGGGTGTTGCCGATGGCTTCGACAACGTCGTTGCGAATGGTCATGTCAGGGGAAATCACTACCAAGGGGTTGATCGGCTTTGGCCCGAACCTAGTGCTTGGCAGGCCAAAGGGGAAGGCTTTTGCGCTGCGGCGAACCCGAGCGAAACGCCCACGGAAACAGTGATATGCCCGAGAAGAGACCGGCGCTGATGCGCGGGGCCATGAGGCGGGATATGAGTAGGAGGAAACAGCCGAACCCCGGCCAGGGCAAGAAACGATTGCGCTCCCGATGAGCGCTGTCGCGACCAATTCTTGCCACTGGCGAGACGGGCTGCGACAGGACGCGTGGACTGCGGTGACAGCCCAGGAGAATATCGGCGCGTTGGACGGCTTCGTTTTCGGCAAGATTGACGGTGTTGCGCGCCGCGCAGAGGATGGGACTGAGCTGAAGGCGCGTTGGGCGGTCCAAATGAAGAGCGAAGCTAAGGGTGTGGCCGCGATATCACATGAAATCTTGGTAAGCTTGCTTACGTTTCCCAATGTTTCTCAGTAAAAGAAGTTACTGCGAGACAGGTACTTTTCGTATTTTCTTCAGCGCGCGCCCAGCGCATTGGCCCGGGCATCTCGCAACTGCGGCACTGTCCCGCCGTTCCGCGCCCGGCTAGTATGCATCGCAGGTTCCGTAGAAAGCATCACCGCTGTGAACGCGTTGTCCAAGGCCACCCGACTGTCCCGCCGCGAATCGGTTAATCCGGCGGCGTTGCGGCGGCTTGATCTGCCCGGCGGGGGGTGGACGTGACACACCAAGTTCCAGCGATCGCCTCGCGGCGATCTCTCGGTTCTGCATTCAGGATGCGGCCCGCGGCCCGATGGATGGCGGTGCTGTGTCTCGCCGCCGCCTCGGGGGCCTGCGTGCTGACCCAGGATCTCCCCGATCCCGCGCTCGACGTTCCCGCGCATTACAAATATGCCGGCAAGGGCGATGCGCCGCCGTCGCTGGATTGGTGGCGCGGTTTCCGCTCTGCGGAGCTGACGCAGCTGATGGAGGAAGCGCAGACCGTCAATCTCGACATCGCTGCCGCCGTGGCGCGTATCGTCCAGGCTGACGCCCAGGCGCGGCAGGCCGGCGCGGCGTTGCTGCCGAGTCTGTCTGGCACCGGCCAGGAGACCTATTCGCGCACCTCCGGCTCTTCGGCCTCGGGGCTCACCAATGGCGGCCGTGAGGTCGTCAACTATCAGGCTTCGCTCAGCGCGAGCTACCAGCTCGACTTCTGGGGCCAGAACCGCGATGCACTGCAGACGGCCGAGGAGACGGCGAACGCCAACCGCTTCGATCGCGACACGGTCGCGCTGACCACGCTCGCCGCCGTCGCCAACGCCTATTTCCAGGTGCTGGCCTCGCAGGATCGCATCAGGACCTCTCAGCGCAACATCGCGAGCGCGCAGCGCATCCTCGATGCGGTGAGGGACCGCCGCAAGGCCGGCACCGGCACCGATCTCGACGTCGCCCAGCAGGAGAGCGTGCTGGCGAACCAGAAGGCCCTGGTGCCGCCGCTGCGCCAGACACTCGATCAGAACGTCAACGCGCTCGCCGTGCTGGTGTCGCGCCCGCCGGAGAGCGTGCGCGTGCACGGCGGCTCCCTGGATCGCATCGCGATCCCGCGCGTGACGCCCGGCCTGCCGTCGGAGCTGCTGACGCAGCGGCCGGACATCCGCCGGCAGGAGGCGCAGCTCGCCTCGGCCACCGCCAACATCGGCAATGCCCGTGCGCAGTTCTTTCCGACCATCCAGCTCACCGGCAATGGCGGCTATCAGAGCGCGGCGCTGGTCTCGCTGTTCCAGCCGCATGCGGCCTTCTTCCAGCTCGTCGGCAGCGCGACGCAGCCGATCTTCGACGGCGGCAAGATCCTCGGCAATTTCGAATTGGCCAAGGCGCGGCAGGACGAGCTGCTGCAGACCTACCGCAAGACCATCGTCCAGGCCTTTGCCGACGTCGACAACGCGCTGTTCTCGATCAAGCAGACGACGATCAAGCTGCAATTGCAGCGCGACGTCGTCGCCGCCTCGCGTCGCGCTTTCGATCTCTCCGAGCAGCAATTGCGCGCCGGCACCGCCGACATCGTCACCGTGCTCAACACCCAACTGACCCTGTTCCAGGCGGAAGACGCGCTGTCGCAGGCCCAACTCGCACGGCTTCTGGCCATCGTCAGCCTGTACCAGGCGCTCGGCGGCGGCTGGGAGCCGCGAATGGAGAAACCGGTCAATGCTCTTTAAGCCCGACACCAAGCAGGGCGCGGGAGCGGGGACGGCGACGAGATCGCGCGGCCGCGGCTTCGTCATGACCCTGATCACGCTCGCGATCCTCGGCGGTCTGGGCTATGTCGGCTGGATCGTCATGCACCAGCAGCAGACGAACAACCGCAACCAGCGTCCCGATCTGCCTGTGCCGGTGCTGGCAGCGAGCCCGCGCATCCAGGACGTGCCGGTCTATCTCGACGGCGTCGGCGCGATCCGCGCGCTGAACACCGTGACCGTGCGCTCGCAGGTCGACGGCAAGCTGATCGCGGTCAACTTCACGGAGGGCCAGGACGTCAAGAAGGGCGACGTGCTCGGCGAGATCGATCCGGCCATCTATCAGGCGCAGTACGACCAGGCGGTCGCCAAGAAGGCGCAGGATCAGGCCCAGCTCGCAAACCAGCGCATCGACCTGACACGCTACGAGCAGCTCGCCGCCTCCAACGCCGGCTCCAAGCAGCAGGCCGACACCCAGCGCGCGCTGGTCGCGCAGACCGAGGCGCTGGTCAAGGCCGATCAGGCCGCGATCGACAACGCTGCGGCGACGCTGAGCTACACCAAGATCGTGGCGCCGATCTCGGGTCGTGCCGGCCTGCGCCAGGTCGACCAGGGCAACATCATTCATGCCTCCGACACCACCGGCCTCGTGGTGATCACGCAATTGCAGCCGATCGCGGTGTGGTTCAGCCTGCCGCAGCAACAGATCATGCGGGTCAATGCGGCCGCGGCGAAGGGTACGCTCGCGGTCGACGTGTTCGGCAATGACGGCATTACGGTGATCGATACCGGCAAGCTTACCGGCATCGACAACCAGGTCGACCAGACCACCGGCACGCTCAGGCTCAAGGCCGAATTTCCCAATGCCAATTACCAGCTCTGGCCGGGCCAGTTCGTCAACGTCCGCCTCAAGGTCGAGACCTTGACGCAGGCGCTGGTGGTGCCGACCTCGGCGGTGCAGCGCGGCCCGATCGGCACTTTCAGCTACGTCATCGGCGAGGGCAACATCGTCTCGGCCAAGCCCGTGACGGTGACCCAGCAGAACGAGCATGATGCCGTGATCGCCAGCGGCCTGTCGGCGGGCGACAGGGTCGTCACCACGGGCTTTGCCAATCTGTCCGACGGCTCCAAGGTGATCGTCGGCCGCGACGACCAGACGCCGTCGGCCGATCTCGCCCCGCGCAAGCGCTCGCGCGCACCGGACGCGCAGAGGCAGGACGGTGCCAAAGAAGGCCAGAAGGACGGGCAGGGCAAGGACGGCGAGTTACGCGCCAAGCGCAAGAGCAGCGAAGGCGACCAGAAGGGGCAGACAGGACCGGCACCGGGGCCGGGGGCATCGGAAAGTGGAGCCAAGCAGCCATGATCCGACAACGGCCGCTTGCAGCGGCAGGCACAGCCCATGGGTGTCTCTGAACCCTTCATCCGCCGGCCGATCGCGACCTCGCTGCTCGGCATTGCGCTACTGATCGGCGGGCTGCTGGGCTATTTCGCGCTGCCGGTCTCGGCGTTGCCGCAAGTCGATTTCCCGACCGTGCAGGTGACGACGCAGCTGCCTGGCGCGAGCCCCGACGTGATCGCCTCGCTGATCACCGCGCCGCTGGAGCGGCAGCTCGGGCAGATCCCGTCGCTCTCGGCGATGAACTCGACGAGCTCGTTCGGCGTCAGCCAGATCTCGCTGCAGTTCGATCTCAACCGCGACATCGACGGGGCAACGCAGGACGTGCAGGCCGCGATCAATGCCGCGGCCGGCGTGCTGCCCAAGACGCTGCCTTACCCGCCGACCTACGCGAAGGTGAATCCGGCGGATGCGCCGGTGATGACGCTCGCGCTGCGCTCGGACACGATCTCGCTGCGCGCAATGAGCGACATCGCCGACACCATTCTGGCGCAACGTTTGAGCCAGATCTCCGGCGTCGGGCGCGTTTCCGTGCTGGGCGGGTTGAAACCGGCCGTGCGTATCCAGGCCGATCTTGCGCGCCTTGCAGCCTATGGCATCGCGATGGAAGACCTGCGCACGGCGATCGCCAATGCCAATGTCTCGGGCCCGAAGGGCTCGCTCGACGGCGCACAGCAATCCTACGTCATCGCCGCCAACGACCAGATCGCCGTCGCCGAGGCCTACAAGCCCGTCATCATCGCCTACCGCAACGGCTCTCCGGTGACCATTGCCGACGTCGCCCAGATCGTCGACGGTCTCGAGAACGACCGCACCGGTGGCTGGTACCAGGGCACGCCGGCGGTGATCATCGACATCCAGCGCCAGCCCGGTGCCAACGTCATCGACGTCGTCAGCCAGATCCGCGCCGAAATTCCCAAGGTCCAGCGCGCGATCCCGGCCGGCGTGAACCTCACCATCGTCTCCGACCGCACCGTCACCATCCGCGCCTCGGTGCGCGACGTGCAGTTCACGCTGGTCCTTGCCGTCGTGCTGGTGACGCTGGTCGTGCTGTTGTTCCTGCGTTCGTTGCGCGCGACCGTGATCGCCGGCGTCGCGCTGCCGTTGTCGCTGATCACGAGCTTCGGCATCATGTATTTTGCCGGCTTCAGCCTCGACAATCTGTCGCTGATGGCGCTGACGATCGGCACCGGATTCGTCGTCGACGACGCCATCGTCATGATCGAGAACATCGTGCGCCACATGGAGAATGGCGATGGCGCGATGGAAGCCTCGCTCAAGGGCGCCAGCGAGATCGGCTTCACCGTGATATCGCTGACGGTCTCGCTGATCGCGGTGTTCATCCCGCTCCTGTTCATGTCGGGCCTGGTCGGGCGCATGTTCCGCGAGTTCGCGCTGACCCTGACCATCGCGGTCGTGACCTCGGCAGTGGTCTCGCTGACCCTGACGCCGATGATGTGCTCGCGGCTGCTCAAGCACGCCCACGAGGAGCTGGCCGTGCCGGGACTGGCCGCGATCAGCCGCTTCATCGACCGCACGGTCCATGCCTATCACCGATCGCTGTTGTGGGTGCTGGAGCGCCAGCGCGCCACACTGGTCGTGACCTTCGCCACGCTGATCGCGACCCTGGTGCTCTATGTCGTCGCGCCCAAGGGCTTCCTGCCGCTGCAGGACACCGCCTCGATCACGGCGGTGACGGAGGCGGGGCCCGACGTGTCGTTTGCGGAGATGAAGAGGCGGCAGGCCGAGGCGGCGGACGCCATCAGGGCTGATCCTGATGTGGTCGGCGTGGTCTCGGTGATCGGTGCGGGCTCCGTCAACCCGACCACCAATGTCGGCCGCCTCGTCATGAGCTTGCGGCCGCGCGGCGAGCGCCGTGACGATGTCAGCGTGGTCGTGACCCGGCTGAAGGAGAGGGTCTCCGGCATCCCCGGCATGACCGTCTATTTCCAGCCGGTGCAGGACGTGCAGATCTCGACCCAGTCGAGCCGCTCGCAATACCAGTACACGTTGACCGGCACCGATGCGACGCTGGTCTCGGAATGGGCGCGCAAGCTGGTTGCGGAGATGCGGCGCGATCCCCTGTTCCGCGACGTCTCCTCGGAGGCGCAGGAGGGCGGCCTGCGGGCGCAGCTCGACGTCGACCGCACCCGGGCCGGCCAGCTCGGCGTGAGCCTGCAAGGAATCACCGACACGCTGAACGATGCCTTCGCACAGCGGCAGATCTCGACGATCTACGGCCAGGCCAACCAGTACCGCGTGGTGCTCGAGGCGCTGCCGATGTACCAGCGCGATCCCTCGATCCTCTCAAAGCTCTATCTGCCGGGCGCGGCGAGCGCCACCGCCGGCGCGCCCAATGCCCAGGTGCCGCTGTCCGCCGTGGCGACGCTGAAGCGGACCACGGCGCCGCTGGCGATCTCGCACCAGGCACAATTCCCGTCGGTGTCGCTCAGCTTCAACCTCGCGCCGGGCGCGGCGCTCGGCGATGCCGTCGAAGCCGTGAAGGTGATCGAGACCCGCATCGAAATGCCGGGCAGCATCGTCGGCATCTATGCCGGCGATGCCGCCGAGTTCGCCAAGGCGCTGGCCGGCCAGCCCTGGCTGCTGCTCGCCGCCGTGATCACGATCTACATCGTGTTAGGGGTGCTCTACGAGAGCTACATCCACCCGATCACGATTCTTTCGACGCTACCCTCGGCCGGCGTCGGCGCCATCCTGGCGCTGATGTTGTGCGGGCAGGACCTCTCGGTGATCGGCCTGATCGGCATCATCCTCCTGATGGGCATCGTCAAGAAGAACGCGATCATGATGATCGACTTTGCGCTCGAGGCCGAGCGCGGGCAGGGCATGTCGCCCCATGAAGCGATCGTGCAGGCGTGTCTCTTGCGCTTCCGCCCGATCATGATGACCACGCTGGCGGCGCTGTTCGGGGCGTTGCCGCTGGCGATCGAGAGCGGCACCGGCGCCGAGCTGCGCTTCCCGCTCGGCATCTCCATCATCGGCGGCCTTCTGCTCAGCCAGCTACTGACACTTTACACGACGCCCGTGATCTATCTCGCGCTCGATCGCATCAACCGCCGTCTCGAGCGGGCGTTGCCGCCGACCGAATCCGGCGGCCCGCCGGTCGCCGGCGCGACCGAGGGGATGCAGTGATGGCGTCGATCTCGGAGCCCTTCATCCGCCGTCCGGTCGCGACCACGCTGCTGTCGATCGGGCTGTTCCTGCTGGGTGTCGTCGCCTACGAGTTCCTGCCCGTCGCCTCAGTCCCGAACGTCGACTTCCCCGCCATCTTCGTCTCCGCCAGCCGGCCCGGCGCCGATCCATCCGTGATGGCGGCGACGGTGGCTTCACCCTTGGAGCGGCGTCTCGGCGAGATCGCCGGAATTAATCAGATCACCTCGACCTCGAGCCTCGGCACGACCAGCATCCAACTCCAGTTCGATATCGGCCGCAACATCGACAAGGCCGCGCGCGACGTGCAGGCGGCCATCAACGCCGCGATGGTCGACCTGCCGAGCGACCTGCCGACGTTGCCGCGTTTCCGCAAGGCGAACACGGCCGGCGCACCCATCTTCGTGCTGGCGCTGACCTCCAAGACGATCTCTCCGTCGGCGATCTACGACGTCGCCGACAGCGTGCTGGCGCAACGCATCTCACAGGTACCGGGCGTCGGCAACGTGTCGATCTCCGGCGCCGACCAGCCGGCCGTGCGCGTGCAGCTCAACCCAGTCGCACTGTCCAATGCTGGAATAGCGACCGACGACGTGCGCACCGCGATCATCGGCGCCAACGCGCTCGGCCCCGTCGGCATCTTCGAGGGCGAACGTCAAAGCGAGACGCTGTCGCTGAACAAGCAGATGCGCACGGCGAAGGAGTTCCGCGACATCGTCATCAAGAGCTCGGGCAGCAATTTCGTGCGTCTGTCCGATGTCGCCGACATCGAGGATTCCGTCCGCAACGTCCGCTCGATCGCCTGGTTCAACAGGCAACCGGCGGTTCTGATCCAGATCACCAAGCAGGGCGATGCCAACGTCATCGACACTGTCGACCGGGTCAAGGCGCTGATCCCCGAGCTGAAGCAGTGGATTCCCGCCGGAGTCGAAATCTCCACCCTGGTCGATCGGACCGGCACGATCCGCGCCAGCGTGCTGGATATGCAATGGACGCTACTGGCGACGGCTGTCCTGGTGATGGTCGTCGTATTCCTGTTCCTGCGGCGGATCACACCGACCATCGCGGCCGGCATCTCGGTGCCGCTGGCACTCGCCGGGACCTGCGCCGGCATGTGGGTCGCGGGCTTCTCCATCGACAATCTGTCGCTGATGGCGCTCGCCATCTCCGTCGGCTTCGTCGTCGACGATGCCATCGTCATGATCGAGAACATGTTCCGCAATCTCGAGCACGGCATGCCCCCGTTCCGGGCGGCGCAGGAGGGCGCCAAGCAGATCGGCTTCACCGTGGTTTCGATCAGCCTGTCGCTGATCGCGGCCTTCACGCCGCTGATCTTCATGGACGGCGTCGTCGGCCGGCTCTTACGCGAATTCTCCCTGACGCTGACCTTCGCCATCCTGGTCTCGACGCTGGTGTCGCTGACGGTCACGCCGATGATCTGCGCCCATTACATCCGGCAGACCACCTCCGGCACGGCAACGCTGTTCGACCGCATCATCGAAGGCACGCTGTCGCGCACCATCGGGTTCTACGCTCGCAGCCTTCGCACAGTGCTGGAATTCCCGCTGCTGACGCTGCTGGTGTTCTTCGCCACCATCGCGCTCACGGTGACGCTCTACGTCAAGGTCCCCAAAGGCTACTTCCCGACGGACGATTCCGGCTTGATCATCGGCGCGACGCGCGCCTCGGCCGATATCTCGTTCCAGTCGATGCTCGGCCTGCAGCAGCGGCTCGCCGAGATCGTGATGAAGGATCCGGCCGTGGCCGGCATCGGATCGACCGTCGGCAGCGGAGGCGGGGGCCCGGGGCCGGCGACCTCGAACCGCGGCACCATGTTCATCAGCCTGAAACCGCCGGAGGAGCGCGCGCACGTGTCGACGGAGGTCGTGATCGACCGGCTCAGGCGGGCGCTGTATCCCGTGCCCGGCATCCGCCTCTTCATGTTCGCCGCCCAGGACGTGCGCGCCGGCGGGCGGCAGAGCGATTCCGATTACCAATATACGCTCACCAGCACCGATCTCGGCCTGCTGCAGACATGGGCGCCGATCGTGGCCAAGCGCATGGAGAGCGTGGAGGGCATCACCGACATCTCCAGCGATCGCGACCCCGGCGGACTGCAGCTGACGCTCTCGATCGACCGCCAGAAGGCGTCCGCGCTCGGCGTCAGGGTTCAGGACATCGACAACGCGCTGAACAACGCGTTCGCACAGCGGCAGATCTCCATCATCTACACCCAGCGCAACCAGTACATGACCGTGCTGGAGATCGACCCGAAGTTCCAGGTCGACCCCTCCAATCTCGATCGCATCTACGTCGCCGGCGCCGGAGATGCGCAGGTGCCACTGTCGGCCGTGGTGCGCGCGACGCGCGGACTCGCTGCGCTCGCCGTCTATCATTCGCAGTCGTTCCCATCGACTACGGTGTCCTTCAACCTGATGCCGGACGTGCCGCTTCAGGCGGCGACGCAGAACATCCAGCGCGCGGTCGATGAGTTGCACATGCCGGAAGGCATTCGCGGCAGCTTCGACGGCAATGCCGGCGACTTCGCCAGGACGAGCGGCCGCCAGCCGCTCTTGATCCTCGGCGCGTTGGTTGCGATGTATATCGTGCTCGGGGTGCTCTATGAGAGCCTCGCCCATCCGCTCACGATCATCTCGACGCTGCCCTCGGCCGGCTTAGGTGCGCTGCTCGCCTTGCAGCTCACCAACACGCCGCTGACGGTAATTGCCTTCGTCGGCATCATCCTCTTGATCGGCATCGTCAAGAAGAACGGGATCATGATGGTGGACTTCGCGCTCGAAGCCGAGCGCCAGCGCGGCCTGTCCTCGGCCGAGGCGATCTTCGAGGCCTGCCAGGCGCGTTTCCGCCCGATCCTGATGACGACCATGGCGGCGCTGTTTGCCGGCATTCCGCTGGTGATCGCGACCGGCCCCGGCACGGAGCTGCGCCGCCCGCTCGGAATCACCATCATCGGCGGCCTGTTCGTCTCGCAGATCCTGACGCTGTACACGACGCCCGTGATCTACCTGCTGATCGACCGCATGCGGCGCCGCTCCGTGCCGCGGCCGCTGGCGGCACCGGCGGAATAGGTTGTTGACGCGCCGCTTCAAGCGTATAGCGGCGCCATGTCCAACCCGCCCGACACCGTCGCCGCGCCGGCCGAACCGATCCCTGAATGCCCGCATTGCCAGAAGCCGATGCCGCTCTGCATTTGCGACAGCGTCACGCCGATCGAGAACCGGCTCTCGCTCCTGATCCTCCAGCATCCGCAGGAGCAGGACAGAGCGCTCGGCACGGCGCGGCTGCTGGCCAGGCACTTCGCCGATGCCACCGTGCGGGTCGGCCTGTCCTGGCCAAGCCTGTCCAAGGCGCTGGGACGGCCGGTCGAGATTGCCTCGCACTGGGCCGTGCTCTATCTCGGCTCGGCACGCGCGGCCGATCTCGATGCTGAAGGCGAGATCGTCGCGCTCAACCGCAAGGGCGAGGTCGCGGAGAACCAGCGCGCGCTCCTCGGCAAGCTCGAAGGCGTGGTGCTGCTCGACGGCACCTGGAGCCAGGCCAAGGCGCTGTGGTGGCGCAATCCCTGGATGCTGAAATGCCAGCGCGTGATCCTCAATCCGTCACGCCCCTCGCGCTACGGACGCCTGCGCAAGGAGCCGCGCCGCGACGGTCTCTCGACCATCGAAGCGGCGGCGACGATTCTGGCCGGCCTCGAGCGGCGTTCCGACATCGCCGAGACATTGCTTACCAGTTTCGAACGGATGCTGGCGCGCTACCGCGAGGTCCAGGCAGAGATGCCGGAACTCGCGCCCAAACCCGCGCCGAAGAGCCGTCGGCGCGACTTCCGGCGCGGCAAGCGCGCCTGACTTTGGTCCACATTGGAAAAGGCTAGTGCCGTCAAAGTCGGACGAAGGCGGTTGCCTCGGCCATTGATCCCCTATATTGCTCCGCCCCTACGGGGCCACGTGGCGGAGTGGTTACGCAACGGTCTGCAAAACCGTGTACACCAGTTCAATTCTGGTCGTGGCCTCCATTACAAGCTCCTGATTTTTCAGCAAAAGTGCGAACTCGCCGCGGCTTTCACGGCAGTGCCGGCAAGGCCTGCATTGCCGCGCCCACCGGGTTTGTCCGGGGCTTGGCGGAAACCCGCGATTCAGTCCCATGGCACAGACTTCGCATGTGCGAAGCGATGCATGTTCCCATCAACTGAGCGCTGGAGAGCACGTGGGCGAAATCGTCCGATTTGTCTCGAAATCCGAGCTGGAGCGGGCTCGTCTCATTCGTGAGGCGCGCGCGATCTATGACAGCATCTTCCCACCGGCCGCACCCGAGCGGGCGCCGCAGGACGGCGACGAGCGCGCCAAGAATTGATCGTCGTGACGCTGGGCGTGGGGGCTCGGTGGTGGGCCGCCCGCAAGGCGAGCCGCATCCGCTGACGTGAAGTCGGCCTCAGCAGGCCGCGTACCAGCCGTCGGGAAAGGGCAAGAGGGGCCAGGCGCCCTCGTTGTCATTGGCAGCCTTGGGCGTCGCGTCGAAGCTCCACGAGCGGGGCACGAATTCCTCCACCGGCACGGGCGCGAAATCTTCAAAGACCATGGCGTCCCGGACAGCATCCAGCAGCAAATTGAATTCGGCTTCGCTCATCACACCCTCGCAGAACGCGGATGGCGCAATGTCGCAAAGTCGGTTTGTTTCCGGATTGACCCGATCGTTCGCATTTTAACGATGCGGCGATCGGGATCCGAATGGTTAGCGATTCCTGAAAATCCCCATGGAACCCTAAGCGCCGCCGCCTCGCGGCGGGTGTGAAAGAGATCACATTCTCAGCGGTTTATTTCTCCTACCCCTTTGCACCATGCCGGCCAATGCAGGCCGGAGCGGGCAGGGTAGAGCGGGAGACTGGTCATGAAGGCGAGATTCTTGCGGTTTGCGGGCGTGAAGAGCCGGGCGCGGGGCGCCTCGACGGTCGGGCTGTTCCTGACGCTGTTTGCCTCCGCCGCCCATGCGCAGGGAACAGCGGAGCAGCGGCGGGCCTGTACCCCCGACGTCTACCGGCTGTGCGCCGGCGAGATCCCCAACGTCCGCGCCATCACCACCTGCCTGCGCCGCAACCGCGCCAGCCTCAGCGAGGCCTGCCGATCCGTGTTCGACCAGGCGGGTGGCTGAACGGCCCCGCTTGTGGGTTTGTGCGCAGCAAGGGCATCGCACGGGCTCGCGAATCCGCCACAGTCACCCTGTGGATATGCTGTGGATTTGCTGCGGATACCGGACGTGGATGCTTCGCTCTCTCGTCGCATCCTGGTCGGCAATCGTCATAGCTCTGTCAAAATTAGCTCACCGAATGATTCGTAAACGCGAAGAAGTTGCGGCGCCGGCCGATATCAGTTGGTTTCCAGCATTCGAAGCCCCATTGATGAACCACGGCCTGCCGAACCGTCCCCGCATTTCGCCTCAAATTGCAACCGACGCGTGCAAGAAGTCTTGATCGGCCGTGAGCTAGGGGTGATCAGGCCGCCTTGAACGCGGGCCCGGAGCGCCGCGACTAACCGACAGAGTGCATAGGGATCAGCGGAACGTGATCGAGCTTCCTCTTTCGAAAGCACCAAAATGGTGCTTTAGTGCTTTCCATGAGCCAATCGCCCCGACACGCGCCGTCTGCGCTGCGTTACAGGCTTGCCCCTGACCCGGCCGCCAAGGCCGCCATCGAGGCGACGTTTCAGGCCTATGACCGCATGATGGAGATCCTCGACGAGGTGGCGCGGGCTCACAATGTGGGTTCCAACGTGGTCCTGATCCACGCCCATGCCTACGAGCCGATCCGCAAACAGACCGCGCTGCCCTCGCGGCTGGTGACGCTCGGCCTGCGCGACCGCACGGAGTATCGCGCCGCCCAAGGACGCCGCCTGCCGCTCGACGACAAGCTCGCCAAGATCAAAGGGCCCGCCACCATTTCGATCGCGACCGTGCAGGGGCGCTTCAGCGTGCCCTTCGACTACGCCGGCTATGCCGAGGGCTGGGGGCAGAGCGTGCCGGCGCGCCTCATCCGCACCGACGACGGTTTCGAAGTTCACTACGGCGTCACGCCGAACAGCCTGCCAGAGGAGGAGAACGCCATGGATACCATCGCTGCCGCTCCCGACAACTTCCTGTCCCGTGTCGGGCGCCTGATCGCCGGGATCGCGTACGATGCGATCGAGCAGGCGGAAGGCAAGAACAAGCTCAAGGTGGTCGGACAGGCCATCCGCGAGATCGAGCGCGCCGAGAGCGAAGCGCGAGATGCGCTCGCCGCCGCGCGGGCCGAGGAATACCGCCTCAACGCGCGCCGTAGCGAAATCGAGCGCGCGATGACCGATCTGACCGCCAAGATCGAGGGCGCGATCGCCGATGGCCGCGACGATCTCGCTCGCGCCGGCATCGCGCGGCAGATGGATCTGGAGGCGCAGTTCGAGGTGCTCTCGCGGGCCATCGACGAGAACAACGAGAAGATAGAGCAATGCGTCACCTCGCTGCGCGCGGTGCTGTCGGCGCTCCAGGATGCCGAGCAGCGCCGCGCCGATCTCGAAAAGAGCGAGGCACATGCCAGCCCACAGGCATCAACGTCGTCGCGGAAATCCGGCGGCACCTCCGCTGCCGCGAAGGCGTTGCGCGCGGGCAGGGCGGTGGCGCGGGCCACCGGCGTGCCTCCGGGCATCCCTTATTCGAGCGACATCGACGAGCTCAGCACGTTGCATCGCGACAAGGAAATTGCAGCGCGGCTGGCCCGGTTGAAGTCGGGCTCCTGAGTGCCGTGTCATGAGCGCTCTGCTCGAACACGTCATGTCGCCGGAAGTCAGGCCGTTCGCTATCGCGGCGGCCATGATCGTCATCGTCGGCTCGATCGAGGTGGTCTCCATGCTGGTGGGGGCCTCGCTCAGCGAGATGCTCGGCACCAACATCGATTTCGCCCATCCCAGCGACAACGGCGTGCTCAATGCCATCTCCTGGGTCAATGTCGGTGGCGTGCCGCTCTTGATCTTCCTGTTGTTGCTGCTCGGCGCCTTTTCCATTACCGGCTTCCTGATCCAGGACATCGCCCGGTTTGTTGCAGGTCCCTTGCCGGCGACGGTCGCCTCTGCCGCCGCCGTCGTGGTGTCGGTTCCGCTGGTCCGCTCCGCCAGCCGGGCTATCGCGCGGATCATTCCCAAGGACGAAAGCTACGTCGTCGGCTTGGGCGATCTCGTCGGCCGCATCGGGGAGGTCGTCGTCGGCCCGCTCGACCAGGGGCCGCCGGGCCGCGTCAGCGTCGCCGACGTCCACGGCAACCGTCATTTCGTCTCGGCGGTCGCGGCGCCGTCATCGGGGCCTTTGCCGCAGGGAACCATGGTCCTGCTGGTCGACCGCGATGGCACCCGTTTCGTCGCGGTGAAGGCCGACGATGAACTCAAGCCGTCCAAGCCCACTCTAAGCAGTTAGCAAGTCCTACAGCGGAGAAAGCCATGTTCGACATCGCAGTCCCGGCCGTGATTGGCGTCGCGCTGATCGTCGTCCTGGGGATCGTCTTTACCATTCTCTACAAGCGCGCCACCCGCGACGAGGCCTTCGTGCGCACCGGGCTCGGCGGCAAGAAGGTGGTGCTCGACGGCGGCGCCATGATCCTGCCGATCTTCCACTCCTACGCCAGCGTCAATCTGAAGACGCTGCGGCTCACCGTCGAGCGCAAGGAGCGGGAATCCCTCATCACCAAGGACCGCCTGCGCGTCGACATCGTGGCCGAGTTCTATGTGCGCGTCCGCCCGGACGAGGAAAGCATCGCGCTCGCGAGCCAGACGCTGGGCGCGTTGACCAACGACGCCGAAGCGTTACGCAACCAGGTCGAAGCGAAATTCGTCGACGGTCTGCGCTCGGTCGCGGCGACCATGAGCATCCTGGAGCTTCAGGAGAAGCGCTCGGACTTCGTCAAGCACGTGCAATCGACGGTCGAGTCCGACGTGAAATCGAACGGGCTCGAACTGGAATCGGTGTCGCTGACCAAGCTCGACCAGACCGACGTCAAGTTCTTCAACCCGGAGAATTTCTTCGACGCCGAAGGTCTCACCCAGTTGAAGACGGTCACCGAGACCCGCCGCCGCGATCGCAACGCCATCGTGCGCGACAACGAGGTGGCGATCGCGCAAAAGGACCTCGAGGCGCGGCAGCAGACCCTCGGGATCGAGCGGACCAAGAAGGAAGCCGAGCTCTCCCAGGAGCGAGACATCGCCAACAAGACCGCGAGCACCCGCGCCGAGGTCGCAACCGCGACGCAGACCGCGCGCCTGACCGAGGAGAATGCCCGCATCGACACCGACAGGGCGGTTGCCGAGAAGGAGGCCGGCGCCAAGCAGGTCAAGGAAACCGCGGTCATCGAGTCGGACCTCGCAATCAACAAGCGCAAGACCGACGCCCAGCGCGAGATCCAGATCGCGACGCAGGAAAACGAGATCCAGATCGCAGCGAAGAGCAAGCAGACCTCGGAAGCCGTTGCCGAGGCCAAGGCCGCCGAAGCGCTCGCCGTCTCGGCCGAAGAAAAGGTCGTGACTGCACGCGCGGTCGAGGTCGCCGATCGCGCCCGTCTCACCCAGGTGCTCGCCGCCCGGACCGAGGCCGAGCGCAAGTCGACCGAGTTGATCGTTGCGGCCGAAGCCGAGAAGAAGGCCTCGCTCGACCGTGCCGAGGCCGTTAAGACGCTGGCCACGGCGGAAGCCGAATCCAACAAGATCAAGGCGGTCGGCGTGCGCAACATCGGCGAGGCGGAAGCTGCCGTCATCACCATGAAGAACGAGGCGCAGAACAAGCTCGGCAGCAACGTCATCGATTTCGAGATCGCCAAGAAGCGGATCGAGACCATGCCCTCGGCCCTGGCCGAGATGGTGAAGCCGATCGCGAACCTCAAGGACGTCCGCATCCTGCACACCGGCGGCGCTTTCGGCGGCAACGGCGCCGGCGGAGGCAATGTGGGCTTCGGCGAAGGCCTTGCCGGCGAGCTGCTCAAGGTGCACGCGCTGCGCCCGATGATCGACGAGATCCTGCGCCAGAGCGGCTTTGCGCCGGGCGACGATCCGGTGAAGGCGCTGGTCGGCGCCGTGACGGGAAAGAGCAACGGCGCGGCCGTGCCGGCGCCTGTGCCGGAGAAAACAAGCCCTGCCGAACTATGAATGCCCGTTCATTGCTGCGGAGAATTCCAACCGATAAACAGGCTGGGCGCGTCTCGCGTCGCGCAAACGTTCGGAAGTGCAGACCGATCGTCTCTTGAATCGTTCGATCTCGCTCCGGACTTGTCTTGAGGCAACGTTTTGTTTGCCGCAGCGCCTGCGTCGATCGACGTCGGGCGCTGAGACCTGTTTCGATCGGAGAATTTCACATGAAGCAATTTCTGTCTGGACTGATGGCCGTCAGTCTTTCGATCGCCGCTGCGCCGTCGCTTGCGGCCGATGCCCGCAACGTCACGGTCGTCAACGAGACCGGCTATGCCATCAAGTTCCTCGGCTTCAACGCGCCGGATGACGGGCTGGACGAATGGGAGAACGAACTCGACAAGGTGTTGCAGAACCAGGCCAGCACCTATGTCGAGTTCGACGACGACGACGAGGGCTGCGTCTGGAACATTCGCGTCGATTGGCAGAACTATGACGAGTCGGTGCTGTGGAAGAACGTCAATCTCTGCAAGTTCACCGCGCTCCGCTTGCGTTACGACCCCGGCACCAAGACCACCTCGTTCCTCGCCGAATAGTCTTTGCCCGGCAGGGCCGGAGGAGAGGCCATTCCAGGCCCCTCCCGAGCGCGTTGCGGATGATGACGAATTCGTCCTTTGCAAGCGCAAGCGGCTTTGTTATACGCAGCCGCGCGCGAACGAATGGTTCGCCTTTTCCTCGGTAGCTCAGCGGTAGAGCATCCGACTGTTAATCGGATGGTCGCTGGTTCGAATCCAGCCCGGGGAGCCAAATCTTTCAGATATTTCAATGATTTGTGTTCGCCTCCTAACGCGGCGCGCGATCTGCTTTCCCTGATCTTTGAACATTGCACCCGTGGTCCGGCGCGGAATCGGGGTCAAACAGATGTGTTTGCGTCGGTCGTCGTCTCGCCATTGGGACGACTCAATTCACGTCGAGCGTGGATTTGCCGGACATTTGCGGAGCTGATTCCCATGCCAGAGATCCAGGTCGACCGTTCGGATATCGCCCCCTCGATTCTGCCGGCCGGCATTCCCGAGCTCAGCGACGATCAATGCCTCGCTTGTCTCGCGCGCGCAGTCGAGGCGCCGGATTCGGCGAGGCTGGACAAGGTCGCTGCCCTGATCGGCCGCCTGGCCGTCGCCATCGAATAGGGCTCGTCGCGCCCCCATCAGGAGGGTTGCGGAGCGCGGTGCGCCACCGCCAACGGCCATGTTGCGTTTTGACCGAGCATGCTCCAAAGATGCCGCGATTTTTCTCCGCGGCATCGTCCGCATTGCAGGGTCCGCAAATGTCCGGTTTTTCGACCGCGCGCCAAAAAATGGTCGATGGCCAGGTGCGCACCAATGACGTCACCGACCGTCGTGTTCTCGATGCCATGCTCACGGTGCCGCGCGAAGCCTTTGTGCCGGCCGGCAGGCAGGCGCTGGCTTACCTCGATCTCGATCTCGACGTGAGCGAAGGCACCGCCAAGCGGTTTTTGATCAAGCCGGCGCTGACCGGCAAGCTGCTTCAGGCCGCCGAAATCGGCGAGGGTGACAACGTGCTGGTCGTCGGCTGCGCCACCGGCTATCTCGCCGCACTGGCCGCCAAGCTGGCGCGGCAGGTCACGGCGACCGAGTGCGATTCGGCTTTGGCCGCCAAGGCCGGGGACGCCTTCACCGCCCAGGGGCTGGCCAATGTCGCCTGCAAGGCGGCGGCCTGTACCGACGGGGATCCCGCTGCCGCCCCCTATGACGTGATTGTCCTCAACGGGGCGGCCGAAGTGCTGCCCGAAGCTCTGCTCGGGCAGCTGAAGGAGGGTGGGCGCCTGGTGGGGGTGTCGGCCGAATCGAGGCCGCCGCGCGCCATGATTGTGACCCGTACCCACGGCGAATTCGGCCACCGGGCGCTGTTCGACGCCGCCGCCCCGGTCCTTCCCGGGCTGGAGCGCGCGGCTGCGTTTGTCTTCTGACGGCCCCAAAGCCGCCCCAAATCCCGTTCTGAATCAGAAGTGTGGCCGGGATGCTGCACGTGAAGAGTTTCCACTGAGAACTACCCTCGGGTAGTTCCGTCGCGGTTGGCCGCGTCCTATGTTGCGGCGGGGCAACGACTCCACTGATACGGTAACCCAGCTCGCGGGCACGAGTCGGGCGTTAGAATGAACGGAATTTCACGGATGCATGGGGTGAAGCTCTTCACCGGAGCTGCGGTTTCGGTCCTGCTGCTGGCGCTTGCCGGGCCGACGCCTGCCTTGGCGGATACGATCGATGGCGCGCTGGTGCGCGCCTATCAGAACAATCCGCAGCTCAACGCGCAGCGTGCCCAGGTGCGCTCGACCGACGAAAACGTGCCGCAGGCCTTGTCTGGCTATCGTCCTCGGGTGTCGATGACCGCGAGCGGTGGCTATCAATACCAGGATCTGCAGAGCGGCGTCGGCACTAACTCAATCCACGGAACCACCTTACCTCGCAGCGCTGGAATTACCGCTTCGCAGACACTCTACAATGGCAATCAGACCGCTAACAGAACGCGGGCGGCGGAGAGCCAGGTGTCCGGTGCTCGCGAAGCGCTGCGCAGCCTCGATCAAAGTGTGCTGCTTCAGGCTGCGACGACCTACATGGACTATCTGCGCGATGCGGCCACGCTTGAAGTCCAGCGCAGTAACGTGCGCGTGCTCGAGCAGACGTTGAAGCAAACCCGCGATCGCTTCAACGTCGGCGAAGTGACTCGCACAGACGTTGCGCAATCGGAAGCACAGCTGGCCGCCGGCAGGACGCAGGCCCTTACCGCGGAAGCAAATCTCACCACCACGCGCGCAAACTTCCGCCGCATCATCGGCAACGAGCCGGCAAATCTTGCACCCGGATCACCTGTCGATCGTTTCCTCCCCTCAACGCTTGCCGCAGCGATCGAGCTTGGCCTGATCGAGCATCCCAACGTCACGGCTGCGATGTTCGGCATCGACGTCAATTACCTGCAGGTCAAGGTCGCCGAAGGTGCGTTGCTGCCCACGATGACGATCCAGGCATCGGCCACACAGGCCAACGAACAGTCCTTGATTTCGTTGCGCTCGTTCAACGCATCCGCGATCGCGCAGCTCTCGGTGCCGATCTATCAGGGCGGCAGTGAATACGCGCTGATCCGCCAGTCCAAGGAAAACCTGGCGCAGCAGCGACTCAACCTCGAAACGACCCGCGACCAGACCCGTGCGACGGTTGTGCAATGGTGGGGCTCGCTGCAGGCCACCAAGGCCCAGGTCCAGTCGGCCCAGGCGCAGGTGGCGGCATCCGAGATCGCCCTGAACGGCGTACGTGAGGAGGCCAAGGCCGGCCAGCGCACCACGCTGGACGTGCTCAACGCGCAGCAGGCGCTGGTGAATGCGCGCGTTGCGTTGGTGACCGCGCAGCACGATCGCGTCGTTGCATCCTATAACGTCCTCGCTGCGGTCGGGCGTCTCTCGCCGCAAGTCCTCGGCCTTGCGACCACGGTCTACGACCCCAGCGTTCACTACCATCAGGTCCGCGACAGCTGGGCCGGCGTGCGCACGCCTGACGGGCGCTGATCCCGCAATCATCCGGTCGATCTCGCCAACAGCCGAGGTCGACCGGTGCTTTGCTTGCAATCATCAAACTCCCTGACATAGCCTTGCCAAGATGATGCGGGTCGATTCGCCCCGCGTTGATGTCGTGTGCGTAACGCTTCGGTGCCGGGGGCAGGGGCACGCCGCTGCACGTTGAGCCGTGATCTGGGGACAAGTCGGGCTGCGGCGACGAAAATGACGGGCCTGTCGTTGCGGAACCGGCCAATCCTGCCGTGCTTGGTGTAAAACAACGCATGCGAGGGCGTTGATGATGTGGAGTCGGAGATGACGCAGCCTGCAAAGGTCACAGAACCCTCCATGGAGGAGATTCTGGCCTCGATCCGGCGCATCATTGCCGACGATGAGGCAAAGCCCCCGCCGGCCGAGGCCGCCAAGCCCGAGAAGGCGGCGGCGCCCGCCGCGCCGGCGAAGCCGCAGGCGATGAACGACATTCCGCCATCCAAGGTCGCTCCACCCAAACCCGCTGCCGAGAAGCCCGCTGCACCGCCGCCGGCCGCAAAGCCGGCGCCGCCACCTGCGCCGGCGCCCGCGGCGGACGCATCCAACAGCCAGGACGATATCGACGCGTTGCTGGCTGGCCTCGATGCGGCCACACCTGCGCCCGAGGTCCGCGCGCCCGAACCAGAGCCAGAGCCCGAGCCGGACGTGCTCGAACTGACCGACGACATGGCGATGGACCCGACGCCGCCTCCGCCGCCGCCGAGCTTCCGCAAGGTCGAGCCGCGCGACGATCTCGAATTCGCCGAACCGCCGCGGCCCGCTCCGCCGCCGTCCTACGCGCCGGTGGACTTCGACGCGCCGCCGCTGCCCCCGCAGCAGCCGATCCTCGCGCAATCGACGGTCTCCGCGGTCGAATCCGCCTTCAACTCCCTGGCCCATACGGTGCTCAGCAGCAACGCGCGCACGCTGGAGGACCTGGTCAAGGAGATGCTGCGGCCGATGCTGAAGTCCTGGCTCGACGACAACCTGCCGGGCCTCGTTGAACGCATCGTGAAGGCCGAAATCGAGCGGGTCTCGCGCGGCGGCCGCTGAGGGCGGCCGACAGGCCCTCATAAAGCCCGGCTTGGGTGTCATATCCGCGCCCCGACCGGGCCGGAAAGCGCCGTTGCCGCCTCGTTTTTCCCTGACCTTTTCGTTGACTTGGCCCCCTCCCGCGGCTTTCTAGCAGCCCCATGATCGAGAAAAATTACCAGCCCGCCGATATCGAAACCCGCATGTCCGTGGTGTGGGAGGACAGCCTTGCGTTCAAGGCTGGCCGGCCCGACCGCCGTGATGCCGTGCCCTTCACCATCGTGATCCCGCCGCCGAACGTGACGGGCTCGCTGCACATGGGCCACGCCCTCAACAACACGCTGCAGGACATCCTGTGCCGGTTCGAGCGCATGCGCGGCCGCGACGTGCTCTGGCAGCCCGGCACCGACCATGCCGGCATCGCCACCCAAATGGTGGTCGAGCGGCAGCTGATGGAGCGTCAGCAGCCCGGTCGCCGCGAGATGGGCCGCGAGAAGTTTCTGGAGCGGGTCTGGCAGTGGAAGGCCGAGAGCGGCGACACCATCATCAACCAGCTCAAGCGGCTCGGTGCGTCCTGCGACTGGTCGCGCGAGCGCTTCACGATGGACGAGGGCCTGTCGAAGGCCGTCATCAAGGTGTTCGTCGAACTGCACCGTGAGGGCCTGATCTACAAGGACAAGCGGCTGGTGAATTGGGACACCAAGCTGCTCACTGCGATCTCGGATCTCGAGGTGCAGCAGACCGAGGTCAAGGGCAGCCTCTGGTATCTGCGCTATCCGATCGAGGGCAAGACCTTCAGCCCCGAGGATCCCTCGAGTTTCATCGTCGTCGCCACCACGCGCCCCGAGACCATGCTCGGCGACACCGGCGTGGCCGTGCATCCGGAGGATGAGCGCTATCAGAAGCTGATCGGCAAGAACGTCGTCCTGCCGCTGGTCGGCCGCAAGATCCAGATCGTCGCCGACGAGTACTCCGATCCCGAGAAGGGATCGGGCGCGGTGAAGGTGACGCCGGCGCACGACTTCAACGATTTCGAGGTCGGCAATCGCCACGGCCTGCGTCGCATCAGCGTGCTCGACAGGGAAGGCTGCCTCGATCTCCTCGACAATGAGGACTATCTGCGCGACCTGCCCGAAGGCGCCGCGCAATTCGCCGAGGAGTTCCACAAGGTCGACCGCTTCGCCGCGCGCAAGCGCATCGTCGAGCGGCTGGAATCGTTCGGCTTCGTCGAGCGAATCGAGCCGCACACCCACATGGTGCCGCACGGCGATCGCTCTGGCAGCGTGATCGAGCCCTACCTGACCGACCAGTGGTACGTCGACGCCAAGACGCTGGCGAGACCTGCGATCGCCGCGGTGCGTTCGGGCGAAACGACGTTCGTGCCGAAGAACTGGGAAAAGACCTATTTCGACTGGATGGAGAACATCCAGCCCTGGTGCATCTCGCGCCAGCTCTGGTGGGGCCACCAGATCCCGGCCTGGTACGGGCCGGACGGCAAGGTGTTCGTCGCCGAGACCGAGGAGGAGGCCGTCAGCCACGCGCTCGGCTATTACGTCGAGCAGGAGGTCATCACGGCCGAGCAGGGCCGCGAGATGGCGCTCGACCGCAACAAGCGCGAAGGCTTCATCACCCGCGACGAGGACGTGCTCGACACCTGGTTCTCCTCGGCGCTGTGGCCGTTCTCGACGCTCGGCTGGCCCGACGACACGCCCGAGGTGCAGCGCTACTACCCGACCAATGCGCTGGTGACCGGCTTCGACATCATCTTCTTCTGGGTCGCCCGCATGATGATGATGGGCCTGCACTTCATGAAGGAGGTGCCGTTCTCGACCGTCTACATCCACGCCCTCGTCCGGGACGAGAAGGGCGCCAAGATGTCGAAGTCGAAGGGCAACGTCATCGATCCCCTCCACCTGATCGACGAATACGGCGCGGACGCGCTGCGCTTCACGCTGGCGGCGATGGCAGCGCAGGGCCGCGACATCAAGCTCGCCACCAGCCGCGTCGAAGGCTACCGCAATTTCGCGACCAAGCTCTGGAACGCGTGCCGCTTCGCGGAGATGAACCACTGCGCCGTGCCGGAAGGCTTCGAGCCGGCGAAGGCAAAGGAGACGCTGAACCGCTGGATCGCGCATGAGACCGCCCACACCACGCGCGAGGTGACCGAGGCGATCGAGGCCTATCGCTTCAACGATGCCGCCGGCAGCATCTACCGCTTCGTCTGGAACGTCTATTGCGACTGGTATGTCGAACTCGCCAAGCCCGTGCTGCTCGGTCCGGACAGCCCTGCCAAGGACGAGACCCGCGCCATGGTCGCCTGGGCGCGCGACGAGATCCTGAAGCTGCTGCATCCCTTCATGCCCTTCATCACCGAAGAGCTGTGGGAGGTGACGGCCAAGCGCGACGGCCTGCTCGCGCTGGCACCGTGGCCGCTGAGGCCGGTCGAGCCGACGCCGGAGCAGCTCGCGATGCTCGCGGTGACCACGGGACCGACCGATGCGCTCGTCTCGCCGGCCTGGGTGCTGCCGATCTTCGATCATGCCGACTTTGCCGATCCCAAGGCCGAGGCCGAGATCGGCTGGGTCATCGACCTCGTCACGCAGATCCGCTCGGTGCGCGCCGAGATGAACATCGCGCCGGCAACGCTGACGGCGCTGGTGCTTGCCGGCGCCTCCGCCGAGACGAAGGAGCGCGCGCCGCGCTGGACCGATGTCATCAAGCGCCTGGCGCGGCTGTCGGATATCTCGTTCGCCGACCGCGCGCCTGACGGCGCTGTCCAGCTGCTGGTGCGCGGTGAGGTCGCCGCGCTGCCGCTCAAGGGCGTGATCGACGTGGCCGCCGAGCGCACGCGTCTCGACAAGGAGATCGCCAAGGCCGAGGCCGACATCAAGCGTGCCGAGTCCAAGCTGGCCAACGAAAAGTTCGTCGCCAACGCGGCCGAGGAGGTCGTCGAGGAGGAGCGCGAAAAGCGCGAGGCGGCGCTGGCCCGCAAGGCCAAGCTGCTGGAGGCGCTGGAGCGGCTGAAGCAGGCGTCTTAGGGCTACTTCGGAAACGGCTTGCTCAGAAACTTCGAGCCCCTGACGCCGTAGCGCCAGGGCAGCTCGACCGCCTTGGTGATGCCGATGCGGATGCCGGTTGCGACCTCCATCTCCTCCGTCCGCGCATGCAGCGAGATCGGCGGCCGATCCAGCGGCAGGGCGTTGTGCGCGATGGTGATGCCGAGTGCCTCGGTCAGCTTGCCCGGGCCAGAGCACAGCGCATGCACGTCCTGCATGTGCCGGCGTCGGCGCATCGCAGCCAGGCCATGCGTCGGCTCCAGCGCACGGATCAGCACGGCGCTGGCCGAGCCTTCCTCCTCGCAAACGAAGTTCACGCACCAATGGATGCCGTAGGAGCGGTAGACATAGGCAAAGCCGGGCGGGCCAAACATGACCTGGTTCCGCGGCGTCGCCCCGCGGTAGGAGTGCGCAGCCGGGTCGGTATGATGATAGGCCTCGACCTCGACGATGATGCCGCCGACACCGTCGACCAGCATGGTGGCACCGATCAGGTCGGGTGCGACCTCGTGCACGCTGCGCCCGAAGAAGGCGCGCTTCAGGGGCTTGCCGAGCCGCGGTGGAGAAGTCTTCGAGATTGGAGCCATTCGAGGTGAGAATCGCCTGAGAACAGAGCAGGATATTGCCCATATCTGCCATGTTCCCTGAAGCGGGGCGAGCCGGGTTGCGATGCCGGGCCAGACCGACTAGGTAGGACCTGAACAGACCGGACACCCCATGGTCGTTATTGTCGATACCATCGCGAACCCGCTGCGCCCACGCCACCCCGAAAAGGTGAACCGCCCCGATTCCGCTTCGCCGCCGAAGCCGGACTGGATCCGCGTGCGCGCACCCAACACCCGCGGCTACGCCGACACCCGCAATATCGTGCGCGCGAACGGCCTGCATACGGTGTGCGAGGAGGCGGGCTGCCCGAATATCGGCGAGTGCTGGGACAAAAAGCACGCGACCTTCATGATCATGGGTGACACCTGCACCCGGGCCTGCGCTTTCTGCAACGTCAAGACCGGGCTGCCGAATGCACTGGATGCGGCCGAGCCGCAGAACGTTGCCGAGGCCGTGGCCAAGCTCGGCCTCGCCCACGTCGTCATCACCTCGGTCGACCGTGACGACCTCTCCGATGGCGGCGCCGAGCACTTTGCCCAGACCATCCGCGCCATCCGCGCCGCGTGCCCCTCGACCACGATCGAGATCCTGACGCCCGACTTCCTGCGCAAGGAGGGGGCACTCGAAATCGTCGTTGCGGCGAAGCCTGACGTGTTCAACCACAATCTCGAGACGGTGCCGTCGCGCTATCTCACGGTGCGGCCCGGCGCGCGCTATTTCCACTCGATCCGGCTGCTGCAGCGGGTCAAGGAGCTCGATCCCACCATCTTCACCAAGTCCGGCATCATGGTCGGCCTCGGCGAGGAGCGCCACGAGGTGCAGCAGGTGATGGACGATCTGCGTTCGGCCGACGTCGATTTCCTGACCATCGGGCAATATTTGCAACCGACCCGCAAGCATCACGCGGTGATGCGCTACGTGCCGCCGGACGAGTTCTCGTCCTACGAAAAGATCGCCTACACCAAGGGCTTCTTGATGGTGTCGGCGAGCCCGCTCACCCGCTCGTCGCATCATGCCGGCGAGGATTTCGCGAGACTGAAGGCTGCGCGGGCAGCTCACGCCAGCTGACGTACCATGCATCGAGTTTCGAGCAAGCACCGTGTCAACCACAGCGCGTCCGAGATGTTCGATCTGGTCGCCGATGTCGAGCGCTACCCGGAATTCGTGCCGCTGTGCAGCGCGCTGAAGGTGCGCCAGCGCATGGCGAAGCCCGACGGCACCGAGGTGCTGGTCGCCGACATGACGGTGTCGTTCAAGCTGGTCAAGGAATCCTTCACCAGCCGCGTGACGCTCGACCGCGCCAATCTGAAAATCCTCGTCGAATACCTGCAAGGTCCGTTCAGGAATCTGGAAAATCGTTGGACGTTCGAGCCCAAGGGAGAGGGCGTCTGCGACGTCGGGTTCTTCCTCGCCTACGAATTCAAGAGCCGCATGCTGGCGATGCTGATGGGCTCGATGTTCGACGCCGCCTTCGCGCGGTTCTCGACGGCGTTCGAGAAACGGGCAGACGCGATCTACGGTCGGCCGAAGGTGGCATCGACGTAGGCACACTCTTTCCGCCGTCATTGCGAGGAGCCCTTGCGACGAAGCAATCCAGAATCCCTCCGCGGAAAGAGTCTGGATTGCTTCGCTTCGCTCGCAATGACAGTGAGGCTCAATCCACCGCCTTCACCACATCCGGCGGCTGCGAGGCGTAATACGCCGCCGCCTGCTCGATATCCTGCGGCGTCATCGCGCGCGCGATGTTGCGCATCTGCTGGCTGATGTCGTTGCGGCGCTCGCCTGACGCGAAGGCCTGAAGCTGCGCCTTCATGTACGTCTCCGATTGTCCTTCGAGCCATGGGCTGCCGGTCTTGTTGTCGAGGCTGCCATGGCAGGAGCCGCAGGGCGCGATCCCGCGCATCGGCGCGCCATAGATGACGATGTTGGGCTTCGGCAGTTGCGGCGTCGGATGATAGGCCGGCAGCCGCGGCAGATAGGCATAATAGTGAGAGAGATCGGCGATCTCCTGGTCGGTCAGATTGACCGCAAACGGCGACATCACGGCATTGGTGCGCGCGCCCGAGCGGAAGTCGTGCAGCTGCTTGTAGATGACCGCGGCATACTGGCCCGCAAGGTTGGGGGAGTCCGCGCGACTGATGCCGGTCGGGCCGTGACAGATGGCGCAACGCTGTGCCAGCGTCGCGCCGCGGCCGATCGCCTCCTGGCTCGGCCGTGAGAGCGTATTCGAGGTAAGCACGACGTCGGACAGACGCTTGGTCTGCTCGGGCGCCGTGACGGTTGCCGCGCGCTGTGGCAGGCCGGCGGCACTACAGATCGCATCCCAGACATTGGCGAACTGGACCCAGGGCTGCGCGAACGGCAGCACGATGAAGCCGCCGATCGCGGTCACGATGAGGATCGCGGCGGTGACGCCGACAGCCGTCGTAAAATGCGGGTTACGGAAGCTGAAGAGGTCGCGCGCGCTCATCACTGCGCTCCCACATAGACGGCCGGCACCGAGGTGCCTTCGTTCAGCGCCAGCGTCAGGATCGGGTAGCCGTAATTGGTGAGGGTGAGCGCGATCATCAGCCCGACCCACAGGGCGTAGGTGTTGAGCGCGACCGGCACGGTCGCCGGCTGGTGCACGGCCAGCGCAAACCGATAGGGCCCGGCGTCAGCCTGCGGCGCGCGCATGCCGCGCGCAAGAATGACCAGGAACAGAACCCCCGAGGCCAACAGGATGAATCCGCCGATCGCCGAAAGGGTCACGGACAGCGCCTGCGGCGAGATCGCTGGATCGGCGAAGTCGAAATAGGCCATGCGGCGCGGCATGCCCAGAATGCCGACCCAGTGCCACGGGAAGGTGGTGACCATCATGCCGACGAACCAGAGCCAGAGCTGGGTCCGGATCAGGCGGAGATCGATCAGCGAGCGGCCGGTCAGATGCGGCCACAGATCATAGGCGATCGCGAAATACATGATCACGATGGCGCCGCCGAAGATCAGGTGGAAATGGCCGGTGATCCACTGCGTGTTGTGGATGGACGCATCGAGCTGATAGCTCATGTTGATCAGGCCGCCGGCGCCGCCGAAGCCGAGCATGACGAACGAGAAGGCCAGCGCCAGCATCATCGGATTGTCCCAGGGCAGGGCCCTGATCCAGCCGAACAGGCCGCGCCCGCCGCGCAGCCGCGCAGCGATCTCGACCGAGGCGCAGATCGTGAACACGGTCAGCAGCGTCGGCAGCGCGACCAACGCGGTGAAAGCCGAATGGATGAACTTGAAGCCGGCGCCGACCTGCGGATCGGCAAAGGTATGGTGCATGCCGATCGGCATCGCGACCACCAGGAACAGGATGAAGGAGATGCGCGCCATGGTGTCGGAATAGACCCGCCCGCCGATCGCGCGCGGCACGATGGTGTAATAGGCAATGTAGGTTGGCATCAGCCAGAAATAGACGATGGCGTGCAGCGTCCAGGAGAAGAACACGCGGGCAAGGCCGGCATCGATTGTGCTCTTCAGGCCCGCCGCGACGGGAATGATCTGGAGCAACAGCTCGAGCGCGGCGCCGACTGCGGTCCAGGCCCATAAATAGGAGCCTGCGACATTGGCGAACATGGCGAGCGGCACCGGCGCGCCGGGATGGGCCTTGCGCCAGACGCGCAAATTGATCGACATCAGCGCGACCCAGACCCACGAGCCGACCACGACCAGCACGACGCCGAGATAGTAGAAGACGTTGCCGATCAGCGGCGGATAGAAGGTGTAGAGCACCGAGGCGCGGCCGAGCGCGATCGGGATCACCGCCATGATGCTGCCGGCGACGATTAGCCAGAACCCGGTCCAGGCCCAGCGCACGCCGACCAGGCGCTGCTCCAGCGCGGACTGGGCTATGGCATAGCCAAAACCCATCGCGACCAGCGTCGGGAAAACGTAGCCCATCACCGTGCCATGCGCGGTCAGCGAGCGGTAGTACAGTTCGGGATTGGACAGCCAGGTGCCGATCTGGCTGCGGATGAACATCTGCCAGGCGCCGAGCGCGAGCGCGATGCCGAACACGGCAAAAGCGAACCAGAAATGGGCGAGGATGAGCTTCCTATTGGCCAACACAGCTCAGCCTCCCGCCACCCTTCGCACGACCGGCGAATTCGGCCTTGTCGATCACCTTGACCTTGCCCCACATGCCTTCGTGGCCGAAGCTGCAAAACTCCTGGCAGGGCATCAGATAATCGCCGGTCTTCGTGAAACGCATGAGCTGTTCGGAGATGTAACCCGGGACCAGCATGGCGTTGACGTTGGTGCCCTGGATCAGGATGCCGTGCACGACGTCGGCGCTGGTGGCGCGCAGCGTGATCGCCGTGTCCGCAGGCACCAGGATGCAGGCCGGTGTGAAGGAATATTGCTGGCCGATCGCGCGCACGGTCACATTGCCGTTCGCCTCGAGCACGCTGCCGAGATTGCTCTCGACGAATTCGCCTGAGAGATGCAGCCGGGATGGATCGGTCGTCTCGACGCGCGGCTGCGGCATGGTCGCGCGATGGATACCGGCGAATGCCGCGAGCAGCGCCATCATCACGATGATGATCACGGCAATGGTCGCCCAGCGCCGCTCGACGCGGGCCGCGACCTCGGCGCTGGCGCTGGCGTGAGTGTCCTGGGCGCTCATTGCAGCGGTCCGCGCGGCAGGAAGACGAACAGGTAGAAGGCAAACCACATTGCGACGACGCAGGCCGTGGCGATGCCGGCAAGCACGATCGCCCCGGACGGGCCTTGGGCGACGACCTCGTCGACCGCCTGGTCGGCGGCGGCTGGGCTGGTCGGCGGGTCGGAATTGATCATGACGGATCTCTGGGTCTCAGTTCAGCGGTGCGGAGCGCAGCTCGTTGGCCTCGCGCGCCGAGACCGGCGTGCCGCGATTGCCCCAGGCGGTGCGGATGTAGGAGACGACGGCAGCGATCTCGTTATCGGACAGAAGCCCCGCAAACGGCGGCATGCCGTAGGGCATCGGGTTGCCCTTGGTGCCCGGCGGATAGCCGCCATTGAGCACCATGCGGATCGGATTGACCGCCGACTGCATCTCGATCGACTGGTTGTTGGCGAGCGGCGGCCAGTGCGGCGGCTTGCCTTCGCCCTGAACGCCGTGACAGCTCGCGCAGTGCTTGTCGTAAACGGTCTTGCCTAGGCTGATCAAGAGGCTGCTCTCGCTGGTCGGCAGTGTCGAGCTTGCCGGCGGCGACGGCGAGGGCTCCGCAATGCTCTTGAGGTACACCGCCATGGCGCGCGTGTCCTCGTCACTGAGATATTGCAGGCTGTTGTGCACGACCTCGGCCATCGGGCCGTAAACGACGCCGCGCATGGAGACGCCGGTCTGGAGCAGGTCGGTGATGTCCTTGATGCTCCAGTCGCCGAGCCCCGCTTCGCGATTTGAGGTGAGGGACGGCGCGTACCAGTTTTGCATCGGGATCAGGCCGCCCTTGAAGGCGTCCGATTGCGAGGTGCCGCCGAGCGCGTTGATCGGCGAATGGCACATGCCGCAATGGCCGAGGCCCTCGACGAGATAGGCGCCGCGATTCCATTCCGCCGATTTCTTCGGATCCGGCTTGAACTCGCCCTCGGTGAAGAACAACGTGCGCCAGCCGAGGATGAGCTGGCGATTATCGTAGGGGAAGCGCAGCTCGTGCGGCTTGTTCTTCTGGTTCACAGGCTGAATCGAGCGCAGATAGGCGTAGATCGCGTCGCTGTCGGCGCGCGTGACCTTGGTGTAGGAGGCGAACGGCATCGCTGGATAGATCAGCCCGCCGTCCGGGAAGCGGCCGCTGTGCATGGTCTTGTAGAAATCGTCGGCGCTCCATTTGCCGATCCCCGTGTCGGGATCCGGCGTGATGTTGGAGGTGTACAGCGTGCCGAACGGGGTCGGCATAGGCCGGCCGCCGGCGAACAGGCGTCCCTCGGGTGCAGTGTGGCACGCCGTGCAATCGCCGGCGCGGGCGAGATATTCGCCGCGCGCGACGACATCGCTGCTCTTGTCTTGCGCGTGCGCAATTGTCGTGAGTGCAACGATGGCAAAGAGCGTGATCAACAGTTTCGAGACCATCATCCGCCTCGTCAGTTGGGCTGGCTGCCGCAGCCGAAGGGCAGGGCGTAGGTGCCTCTCGGGAGGGGGGCCGGGTTGGCGGGCGCAGGCCGCGTCGCGAGCCAGGCGGCCACGGCCGTCACGTCGGCCTCGGTGAGATGACCGGCGACGATCTGCATACAGTCCGGCGACTTGGCCGTACGGGTGCCGTAACGCCAGGCGCCGAGCTGGGCGCTGATATAGGCGGCGCGCAAGCCCAACAGGCCGGGGATGCCTGGCTGCATGCCGGTCAGGTCGGCGCCGTGGCAGCTCACGCATGCCGGAATGTTGCGATTGGCATCGCCGCTGGTGGCGAGCTGTTCGCCCTGTGCGAGGACGTCCCTGCTGACCTCGCTCGGCGTCGGCTGCGGCAGTGGCGGATGCTCGTTGGCAAAATACTCGGCCATCGCTTCGAGATATGGATCGGGCAGAAATTCCAGCAGATAGTTCATCGGCGGGTATTTGCGCCGGCCGCTGCGAAAGGCGAGGAGCTGGTTGTAGAGATAGCCTGCGGGCTTGCCGGCAAGCCGCGGGAAATAGACGTCGTTGGTGCCTTCGCCCTTGTTGCCGTGGCAGGGCGTACAGGCCTCGACTCGCGCCGCCATCGTGTCCGGCGGCTGGTCGGCAGTTTGTGCAGCCGCGCCATCAAAGGCGGCCAAAGTGACGATGACGACGGCCGAGGCCGCGGCGCGAGCGAACATCGTCGCCCTCCACAAGGCTGGTCCGGTTGATTCCGGATCACAACGTAGAGCGGCATTATTGCGCCAATATGGTCCCGCGCAAGATCGGGCACGCATGACGACGTTTGGTCGCGGCCTGTGCATCTGCGTCCCGATCGAACTCGACAAAACTTGCGTGCTTTTTGAAAACTGAGCATAACGCTGCAGTCTCGCGACAGTTCCTGCCCGAGTTTTGCTTCGTCGTGCCACCCTCCAACGTCAGAGAGCGCAGGGAAGACCGGGTGCCGGCCGGGCACCCGCGGAATTTCGGTTTTGTCGCATTCTCGCCGTACCTCATCCCTTGTCAGAGGGGCGTATCGCGATCGTCACGAACGCGGGGTGAGCGGGGATCATTTCGCATTGCGGCGCGTTCTCAACCGACGAGTCCGGGTTGGAGCCGCCATGACCATCAATTTCGACACGCTGAAAGCGTCGCTCGTCCTGTACGGCCTGAACGCGATCTACGCGATCCTGCTGCTCGCGGTCGGCTGGTATCTGTCCGGCGCCATGCAGCGTTTCGTCACGCGAGTCCTCAGCGTCACGCACCGCGTCGACCCGCTGGTGACGCTGTTCGTGGGCAGCCTTGCGCGCTATGGCGTCCTCGCGGTCGTCGGCATCGCCGTGCTGCAGCTCTTCGGCATCCAGACGGCGAGCCTGGTCGCCGTGCTGGGCGCGACCTCGCTCGCCATTGGTCTCGCCTTGCAGGGCACGTTGTCCAATCTCGCCGCCGGCGTGATGCTGCTCTTGTTCCGGCCCTTTCACATCGGCGACGACGTCGAGGTCGCCGGCAAGGCCGGCAAGGTGAGGTCGCTGTCGCTGTTCATGACCGAGCTGGTCGCGCCCGACAACACGCAGATCCTGTTGCCGAATGGACAGGTCTGGGGCGCGGCCATCATCAACCATAGCGCCTATCCTGGCACGGGCGAGGTCAAGGTGACGTTTCCGGTCCCCGCCGGCGCGGCCAATACGCTGGCCGATCGCATCCTGAAGGAATTGCGCAACGACTCCCGCATGGACGAGCAGGCTGCGCCTGCCGTCTCCGTCACCAAGGTTCTCGATGTCGCCAATCCCGCAGCACCGATCCTGGAATTGACGGTTAGCGCAAAGGCGAAGCCGTCTGAAGCCGACGCGGTCAAGCAGTGCGTGCTCGATCACGCGAGCGCGTTGCTTGCGGCGGCGGCCTGAGGCGTTTCATCCCCGCGGCGAACGTGGCGGCCGGCGCTTCACCACATGCCGGCGCGGCGAGCGGGTCACGCGCGGGCGCAGCCGGCTTGCCGCAGCACGTTGCGGCTTGGCCGCGACTTGCGGGCCGCGGGCCAGATCCATCAGCATGCGCAGCGCCTCGACGACCGAGCGGGCGCGCACCGCGCTGCGGCCGATGGCGCCGAAGCGGTGCTCGCGGTGGATGATGCGGCCGTCGCGCGCGGCAGCGGCGAAGTGCACCAGACCGACCGGCTTGCCGGGCGTGGCGCCGCCCGGGCCGGCGATACCGGTGATGGCGACGGCGAGATCGACATCGGCGCGCTCCAGCGCACCGATCGCCATCGCGGTCGCGGTCTCCTTGCTCACCGCACCGAAATTCGCAAGCGTGCTCGCCTCGACGCCAAGCATCGCGCGCTTGGCCTCGTTGGAATAGGTGACGAAGCCGCGGTCGATGACATCGGACGAGCCGGGGATGTCGGTCAGCGCGCCCGCAACGAGACCGCCGGTGCAGGATTCGGCGGTCGCGATCGTCAGCTTGCGCATCCGACACAGATCGAGCAGCGAGCGGGAGAGGGCGCGTGCGTCGCTGCCGCCCATGGCCTTACACGCCCCAGGGCAGGCGGATGGTGGCGCTCGCGGTGGCCGCGATGCCTTCCTCACGGCCGGTGAAGCCGAGCCGCTCGCTGGTGGTCGCCTTTACCGCGACGCGCGAGATGTCGACGCCGGAGATCTCGGCGATGCGCGCGCGCATGGCGTCGCGCAAGGGGCCGATCTTCGGCCGCTCGCAGATCAGCGTCACCTCGAGATTGGCGACGCGGCCGCCGCGCGCTGCGACGCGCTCGATGGCATATTTCAGGAACTGGTCGGAGGAGGCGCCCTTCCACTTGACGTCGCTCGGCGGGAAGTGCGAGCCGATGTCGCCGTCGGCGAGCGCGCCGAGGATGGCGTCGACCAGCGCATGCAGGCCGACGTCGCCGTCGGAATGCGCCAGGAAACCCTTGCTGTGCGGCACGCGCACGCCGCAGATCATGACATGGTCGCCTTCGCCGAAGGCGTGCACGTCGTAGCCGGTGCCGATCCTGATGTCGCCAAGCTGGGCGGCCAGGTGCGCTTCCTCGCGCACGAAATCCTCGGGAGTGGTGAGCTTCATGTTGGCAACATCGCCTTCAAAGGTTGCAACCGTCAATCCCGCCCATTCGGCAATCGCGGCATCGTCGGTGAAATCCGAGCGTGCATCCCTTGCCGCGCGACGATGCGCCTCGAGGATGACGTCGAAACGAAAGGATTGCGGCGTCTGTGCGATTCGCAAGGAAGCGCGGTCCGGCGTGGCCTCGACGTTGCCGCTTTCGCCGGTGACCTTGATGGTGTCGGTGACGGGAACAACGGGGATCGCAGCACCGGTGCGGCTCGCCGCCTCGATCGCGCGCGAGATCACGCCTTCCGAAACGAAGGGCCGCGCGGCGTCGTGGATCAGCACGATGTCCGGCTTGTGCTTGGCCAGCGCTTCGAGGCCGGCGAGCACCGAAGCCTGCCGCGTCGCGCCGCCATTGGCCGGCGGCTCGTGCCTCAGCCCGGCGACCGCTGCCGTGAACATGGCATTGTCGTCGGGGTTCACTACCGGCTGCACCGCGAACACATCAGCGTGGCGGCTGAAGGCCTCCATGGCGCGGTGGATCACGGGCACGCCGCCGATCTCGCGATATTGCTTCGGGCCGCCGGCGCCGGCGCGCAGGCCGCGTCCGGCCGCCACGAGGACGACAGCGGTGCGTTGTGATTTCGCCATAGGACTCAAATACTCAGTTGCCAATGAAAGAGCAGGGGGTGATTTGCCGGCATGCCTCTAGCACGGCAGGCCCGCAAAAAAAGGGGGTTTCCCCGGATTGTGGGAAACAGCATTTTGCTGCACTGCACTTGAAAGATCTACAGAACTGTCTAAACTGTAGGCATGACGCTTGACTGCACAAGAATTGTGCGCAAGATAGATCATGGCAGGCGCGATGAGGCCCTGCCCAGTCAACGAGACCCCCGTGACCGGCTCGGCAGTATCAGGCTCTAAGCCGTTGAAAATAGGCGATATTGAAGTCGCCGCCCCGGTCTTCCTGGCACCGATGTCGGGTGTGACTGACTCGCCCGTCCGCCGGCTGGCTGCCGAGCTTGGAGCCGGTCTCGTCGTGTCCGAAATGACTGCGAGCGATGAGCTCGCCAACGGCCACCGGATGTCCCGGTTGCGCTGCGAAGCCACCGGCATCGGCCCGCACGTGGTCCAGCTCGCCGGCTGCGAGACGCACTGGATGGCCGAAGGCGCCCGGATCGCCGAAGCGGAAGGCGCCGATATCATCGACGTCAACATGGGCTGTCCCGCCCGCCACGTCACCGGCGGCCAGTCCGGCTCCGCCTTGATGCGCGACCTCGACCATGCCGTCAGCCTAATCGAGGCGACGATCGCGGCGGTGAAGGTGCCGGTGACGCTGAAAATGCGTCTCGGCTGGGACGACCGCAGCCGCAACGCGCCGGAGCTGGCGCGGCGCGCGGAGGCCGCCGGGGTCAAGCTCGTCACCGTCCATGGCCGCACTCGCTGCCAGTTCTACAAGGGCGAGGCCGATTGGGATGCGATCCGCGCCGTGCGCGAGGCCATCTCCATTCCGCTCGTCGTCAACGGCGACATCACCTCCTACGAGAAGGCGCTCGCGGCATTGGACGCCTCGGGCGCCGACGCCGTGATGATCGGCCGCGGCGCACAGGGCCAGCCCTGGCTGCCCGGCCAGATCGGCCGCCGCCTGAAAGGCGGGGCCGAGGAAGCCGCGCCCTCGCTCGAAACGCAGCTGCATTATGTCCGCACGCTCTATGACGGCGTTTGTGCGCTCTATGGTCTGCGCATCGGGCTGAGGCACGCCCGCAAGCATCTGGGCTGGGCGCTCGACGTCGCCGCGCAGGCGAGCCGTGCGCCGGCCGAGAAGCTGAAATCCTGGCGGCAGAAAATCCTGGTCTCGGAGGATCCGCGCCTCGTTCACGATTCACTGCAAGACGCCTTCGACGACTTCGCCTGGAGCGCTGCTGCATGAGCTCAGCCGCTGAACATCGTCGGCCGCTTCAGTCCGACAGCGACGCCATCCTGGATGCCTTGCCCAACCCCGTGCTCATGATCGGGCCGGACGGCAAGATCGTCGCCGCCAATATCGCCACCGAAGCCTTTTTCGAGATCTCGACGCAATTCCTGAAGCGGCAGTCGTTGAAGGAGCTGGTGCCGTTCGGAAGCCCGTTGCTGGCGCTGATCGACCAGGTGCGCTCCTCGAACTCGCCGGTCAACGAATACAAGGTCGATCTCGGTACGCCCCGCATGGGCGGCGACCGCCAGGTCGACCTGCATGTCGCGCCGCTCACCGAGCGGCCCGGCCATATCGTCGTAATGCTGCAGGAGCGCACCATCGCCGACAAGATGGATCGGCAGCTCACCCACCGCAGCGCAGCGCGCTCGGTGATAGCGCTAGCAGCCATGCTCGCGCATGAAATCAAGAATCCGCTTTCGGGGATTCGCGGCGCGGCACAGCTGCTGGAGCAGCAGGCCTCGTCCGAGGACCGCATGCTGACGCGGCTGATCTGCGACGAGGCCGACCGCATCGTGACGCTGGTCGATCGCATGGAGGTGTTCGGCGACGAGCGCCCCGTGGTGCGCGGCCCCGTCAACATCCATTCGGTGCTCGATCACGTGAAGCGGCTGGCGCAGTCGGGCTTTGCCCGCAACATCCGCTTCATCGAGGACTACGATCCGTCGCTGCCGCCCGTGCTGGCCAACCAGGACCAGCTGATCCAGGTGTTCCTCAATCTCGTGAAGAACGCCGCCGAAGCGCTGATCGACGTGCCCGACGCCGAGATTCAGCTCACCACCGCGTTCCGTCCCGGTGTGCGCCTGTCAGTCCCCGGTCAAAAATCCCGGGTATCCCTTCCGCTCGAATTCTGCGTGAAGGACAACGGACCCGGCGTGCCCGACGATCTCTTGCCCAACCTGTTCGACCCGTTCGTGACCACCAAGCAGACCGGCTCGGGTCTCGGCCTTGCGCTGGTCGCCAAGATCGTCGGCGATCACGGGGGCATCATCGAATGCGAATCTCAGCCGCGCAAGACCACCTTCCGCGTGCTGATGCCGATGTATTCCACATCGGTCAAACACGCCGATCAAAGCAGTCGCGACGGCTCTGCCGGGAAGTCGTCGCCTGCGTCACAGGGGGCAAAATGAGGATTAACAATGCCCGCAGGTAGCATTCTCGTAGCCGATGACGATACCGCCATCCGCACCGTTCTCAATCAGGCACTGTCCCGCGCCGGTTACGAAGTGCGGCTGACCGGCAATGCCGCAACGCTGTGGCGCTGGGTCAGCCAGGGCGAGGGCGATCTCGTCATCACCGACGTGGTGATGCCGGACGAAAACGCCTTCGACCTGTTGCCGCGGATCAAGAAGATGCGGCCGAACCTGCCCGTCATCGTCATGAGCGCGCAGAACACATTCATGACGGCGATCCGCGCCTCCGAGCGCGGCGCGTACGAATATCTGCCGAAGCCGTTCGATCTGAAAGAGCTGATCGCCATCGTCGGCCGCGCGCTGGCCGAGCCGAAGGAGCGGACCTCGACGCCGGACGAGGACGCCGAGATGGAGGCGATCCCGCTGGTCGGCCGTTCGCCGGCGATGCAGGAAATCTACCGCGTGCTGGCGCGCCTGATGCAGACCGACCTCACCGTGATGATCACGGGCGAGTCCGGTACCGGCAAGGAGCTGGTGGCGCGCGCGCTGCACGATTACGGCAAGCGCCGCAACGGCCCGTTCGTCGCGGTCAACATGGCGGCGATTCCGCGCGATCTCATCGAGTCCGAGCTATTCGGCCACGAGCGCGGTGCCTTCACCGGCGCCAACACCCGCGCCTCCGGCCGGTTCGAGCAGGCCGAAGGCGGCACGCTGTTCCTGGACGAGATCGGCGACATGCCGATGGAGGCGCAGACCCGGCTGCTGCGCGTGCTGCAGCAGGGCGAATACACCACCGTCGGCGGCCGCACCCCGATCAAGACCGACGTGCGCATCGTCGCGGCCTCCAACAAGGATTTGCGCGTCCTGATCCAGCAGGGCCTGTTCCGCGAAGACCTGTTCTTCCGCCTCAACGTCGTGCCGCTGCGGCTGCCGCCGTTGCGCGAGCGCATCGAGGACCTGCCGGACCTCGTGCGGCACTTCTTCACGCTGGCCGAGAAGGACGGATTGCCGCCGAAGAAGCTGGATACGCTGGCGCTGGAGCGGCTGAAGCAGCACCGCTGGCCCGGCAACGTGCGCGAGCTCGAGAACCTCGCCCGGCGCCTCGCCGCGCTCTATCCGCAGGACGTGATCACGTCCTCCGTCATCGACGGCGAGCTCGCACCGCCGTCGGTCAGCCCGGGCGCAGCGGTCCAGCAGGGCGTCGACAATCTCGGCGGCGCCGTGGAGGCGTATCTGTCCTCGCACTTCCAAGGCTTCCCGAACGGCGTGCCGCCGCCCGGCCTCTACCACCGCATCCTCAAGGAGATCGAGGTGCCGCTGCTCACGGCGGCGCTCGCCGCCACGCGCGGCAACCAGATCCGCGCCGCGGACCTGCTCGGCCTCAACCGCAACACGCTGCGGAAGAAGATCCGGGATCTCGACATCCAGGTGTATCGGAGCGGGGGCTAATCTTTCGAAGCGGCCGGTGGCTCAGCTCCCCCTACCAAGGCAGAGCTGAGCCTGTCCGGATCGCGCTGGCCGTTGTGGCTGACGCGGTGAGCAGAAGTCCGCGCTGGGCCCAAATGTTCCGGTCGTCCATTTAAATTTGTTTGGCCGCAGCGCGCGGCATCACATCTATCTGACCAGCCGGCCGGATGCCGGCATCACGCTGGCGAGATTCACCGGGGCCGGCTGAAGGGCGAGGCCGTTGACCAGGAGGTCCGCGGCCACGATCAGCAGCAGAACGGCCGAAACCATCGTCGCGAGACAGATCTTATCCATCCTGATCAAGCCGGAATGGCGGGAATCCGTTCCCGTCCCTCCGCATGTGCCTGTGGATTGCGCGGGTCCGCCGCGGCCGACACGCCGCGGAATTGTCGCAATTTGGCAACAATGTGGTACGAATACATCAGTATCCGCGCGTCCGCGGATCCGTTTTCAGCACCGCCATTGCCGGAATGACCAGCGCAGAGACCTCGGCCGCACACTTTGACACGGCCCCAGCGGAAGAGCCCCGGCGTTGGTCGGTGCGACGCTGGCTGGCGCCCTTTGCTGTCGCGCTGGCGCTGCTGTCGGCCTTCCTGACCTTCCTGGTCCTGACCGGTCTGAGCACGATCGAGCCGACACCCGGGGTTGTCCGCACATTCTATCTGATCAATGCGGCCACGATCCTGCTGCTGGTCGGGATCATCATCCGGGAACTCTGGCAGCTGATCCTGGCGCGGCGGCGGGGCAGGGCGGCGGCGCGTCTTCACGTCCAGATCGTCAGCCTGTTCTCGATCGTGGCGGTGCTGCCGGCGGTGCTGGTCGCCGTCGTCGCCAATGTCACCATCGAGCGCGGCCTCGACCGGCTGTTCTCCGGGCCGACCAAGCAGGTCATCCAGAACTCGCTGACGATCGCGCGGGCCTATATGCAGGACCATGCGCAGCTGATCCGCGGCGACATTCTCGGCATGGCCAACGACATCGCCCATGCCCGGCCGCTCTATGACCAGGACCGCCGCACGTTTCGCGAGATGCTGACGGCGAGCGCCGCGTCCCGCAACCTGCCGGGCGCGATGATCATCGACAAGAACACCAACATTCTGGAATCCGCCGACACCGGCATGCGGCTCGCTTATTCGCCGCCCGCGCCCGACTTTCTCAGCAACGTCAACGAGGCCGAGCCCGAGATCGCGGTGCTCCCCGATGCGAGCTTCGTCGCCGCGGTGATCCGCCTGCGTGCCTTCAACGACACCTTCCTCTATGTCGCCCGGCCGCTTGATCCGAACGTCGTCAATCAGCTCAAGCAGACCGAGGTCAGCGTCGCCGAATACGCCCAGATCGAATCGCGCCGGCTCGGTATCCAGGTCGCCTTCGCGCTGATGTTCGCGGTGATCGCGCTGACCATCTTGATGGCTTCGGTGCTGATCGGTCTCAATTTCGCCAACTCGCTGGTCTCGCCGATCCGGCGGCTGATGAATGCGGCCCACACGGTCTCGACCGGCGACCTGCACGTCCAGGTGCCCGTGCACCAGTCGGAAGGCGACCTCGCCCAGCTCGGCGAGACCTTCAACAAGATGACGCAGGAATTGCGCAGCCAGCGCGACGAGCTCGTGAGCGCCAGCGACCTCATCGACAGCCGCCGCCGCTTCATCGAAGCGGTGCTGTCTTCGGCGAGCGCCGGCATCATCGGCGTCGACACGTCCGGCAGCGTCGGCATCCTCAATCGCTCCGCCGAGAAGCTGATCGGGCACTCCGAAGCCGAGACGCTCGGCCACCCGCTCTCCGACGTGCTGCCCGAGCTGGACGAGATGATGAAGACCGCGCGGGAAGGGACCCAGCGCCTGGTGCAGGGCCAGATCACGATCACCCGCGACGGCACCGAGCGCAACCTGTCTGTCCGCGTCAGCGCCGAGAAGAACCAGCCGCACGACAGTTACATCATCACGCTCGACGACATCACCGAGCTGGTCTCGGCGCAACGCACCTCGGCGTGGGGCGACGTCGCGCGCCGCATCGCCCACGAGATCAAGAATCCGCTGACCCCGATCCAGCTCTCGGCCGAGCGCATCCGCCGCAAGTTCGGCAAGACCATCACCGAGGACAAGGACAAGCAGATCTTCGATCAGTGCACCGACACCATTGTGCGCCAGGTCGACGACATCAGGCGCATGGTCGACGAGTTCTCGCGCTTTGCGCGGATGCCCAAGCCCGTGATGGAGGGTGAGGACGTCGCCGACACCGTGCGCCAGGCGGTGTTCCTGATGAAGGTCGCCCATCCCGAGATCGACATCGAGGCTGAGTTCAAGCAGGATCCGCTGCGCGCCCAGTTCGACCGGCGCCTGATCTCGCAGGCGGTCACCAACATCGTCAAGAACGCCACCGAGGCGATCGAGCAGGTCCCGCCCGAGGAGCTCGGCAAGGACGGTGGCAAGGGCCGTATCGACGTCGTGGTGTCGCGCGAGGGCGACGACGTGCTGATCGACGTCATCGACAACGGCATCGGCCTGCCCAAGGTCGCGCGCTCGCGCCTGCTCGAGCCGTACGTCACCACGCGCGCCAAGGGCACCGGGCTCGGGCTCGCCATCGTCGGCCGCGTGCTGGAAGACCATGGCGGGCGGATCGAGCTGAAGGATGCCTCCGACTTCCGTGCAGGCCAGCGCGGCGCCTGGATGCGGATGCGCTTTGCCGTCTCAGGGCAACCCGCGAAAACGGAGCACGTGCCGGCGGCCAACGCCGCGACCGAGACGACCTCCAAAGCCGACATCACGCAAACGGTGACGGAATCCGTCGAGAACCGGGAAACAAAAGAGCCGGCCGCCGGAACCAAAGAGCCGGCTGAAAAGACCAATGATTCAACCAAAATCGAAGCCTCAACAGGCAGCTGACAAGACAGGCGCGATCCATGGCAAGTGAAATTCTGATTGTCGATGATGAGGCCGATATTCGGGATCTCGTTGCGGGCATTCTCGAAGACGAGGGATTCGTCACAAGGACCGCACGCGACAGCGACTCGGCGCTCGCCGAGATCGCCAATCGTCGGCCGCACCTGGTATTCCTCGATATCTGGCTGCAGGGCTCCAAGCTCGACGGCCTGCAGCTCCTGGAGCAGGTCAAGAAGGACAATGCCGATCTGCCCGTCGTGATGATCTCCGGCCACGGCAACATCGAGACCGCGGTCGCCGCGATCAAGCGCGGCGCCTACGATTTCATCGAGAAGCCGTTCAAGGCCGACCGCCTCATCCTGGTCGCGACCAGGGCGCTGGAGAACTCGCGGCTCAAGCGCGAGGTCAAGGAGCTGAAGCAGCTCGCGCCGAGCGCCAGCCAGCTGGTCGGCCGCTCGCCCAGCATGAACCAGCTGCGCCAGACCATCGAGCGGGCGGCCAAGGCCAACAGCCGCATCCTGATCGTCGGCCCCGCCGGCGCCGGCAAGGAGCTGACCGCGCGCACGCTGCATGCCGCCTCGGGCCGCGCCGACGGCCCCTTCGTCGTCATCAACGCCGCCGCGATCACGCCGGAGCGGATGGAGCATGAGCTGTTCGGCGTCGAGCAGTCCAACGGCGAGCAGCCGCGCAAGCCTGGCGCGCTCGAAGAAGCGCATGGCGGCACGCTGTTCATCGACGAGATCGCGGACATGCCGCGCGAGACCCAGAACAAGATCCTGCGCGTGCTGGTGGAGCAGTCGTTCCAGCGCGTCGGCGGCACCGCCAAGGTGCAGGTCGACGTGCGCATCATCTCATCGACCGCCCGCAATCTCGAAGAGGAGATCACGGCCGGCCGCTTCCGCGAGGATCTCTACCACCGGCTCTCGGTGGTGCCGATCCGCGTGCCTGCACTGTCGGAGCGGCGCGAGGACATTCCGGAATTGATCGACTATTTCATGGAGCAGATCTCGGCGGGCAGCGGCCTGCCCAGGCGCCAGATCGGTCAGGACGCGATGGCGGTGCTGCAATCGCATGTCTGGCCCGGCAATGTGCGTCAGCTCCGCAATAATGTTGAAAGAGTCATGATTCTGGCCGCCGGTGGGCCGGAGGTCATCATCACCGCCGACATGCTGCCGCAGGATGTCGGCTCGATGGTGCCGGCGATGCCGACCAGCAACAATGGCGAGCACATCATGGGCCTGCCGCTGCGCGAGGCACGCGAAGTGTTCGAGCGCGACTATTTGATTGCACAGATCAGCCGTTTCTCAGGAAATATTTCCCGAACGGCCGAGTTCGTTGGCATGGAACGTTCGGCCTTGCACCGGAAGTTGAAAGCGCTCGGCGTCGGCTAAGGCCGCGACGCCGCGGCGGCATCTCGACAATAGGCGAAGAAATCATCGATTTCCGTAATTTTTCGGGGCAATAGGGCCGGGCCTGCCGCTTGAAGCGGCTTGCCTAATATCCCGACCTGTCCTCTAATCGAACCGCTGTTCCTTCCGAGGGGGATCTCATGAGGGACGGCAACCGGAGGAGGCCCCGAACTCCACAAAGAGGGCCGCATCCGGCGCAATAAAAAGAAACTCAAAGCGAGAAAAAAACAATGGCGGCAGACCGCGCACAAAACCTACAGGACACCTTCCTTAATCACGTTCGCAAAACCAAGACGCCACTGACGATCTTTCTGGTCAACGGAGTGAAGCTCCAGGGCATCGTGACCTGGTTCGACAATTTCTGTTTGCTGCTTCGGCGCGACGGTCATTCGCAGCTCGTCTACAAGCATGCGATCTCGACCATCATGCCGGGCGCTCCGATTCAGCTGTTCGAAGGCGGCGAGGACCAGCCGGCTTGAGAGTGATCTGATTGGAACCCCGGAATTTCGACGGGGATGCCGACCGTCCACGGTCGGCAGGGGCTACGCAGACGGGGCGGGTGCTTGTCATCGGCCCCTACTTGCGCGTGCGCGCGGGCAGTGCCGACGCGCAATCGGAGACTCACGCCTTGCGAGACACCGAGGCCCGGCTCGATGAAGCCGTCGGCCTCGCGCGCGCGATCGATCTCGTCATTGCCGACGCCATCGTCGCCCCGGTCAGCCAGATCCGGCCCGCGACCTATATCGGCAAGGGCAAGGTCGAGGAGATCGCCGGGCTGATCAAGTCCCTCGATGTCGAGCTCGTGGTGATGGATTGCGCGCTGTCGCCGATCCAGCAGCGCAACCTCGAGAAGGAATGGCACGCCAAGGTGCTCGACCGCACCGGGCTCATTCTCGAAATCTTCGGCCGCCGCGCCAAGACCAGGGAAGGCTCGCTGCAGGTCGAGCTGGCGCATCTCAACTACCAGCGCTCGCGCCTGGTGCGCTCCTGGACCCATCTCGAACGCCAGCGCGGCGGTTTCGGCTTCATGGGCGGTCCCGGCGAGACCCAGATCGAGGCCGACCGTCGCCTGATCCAGGAGCGCATCTCCAAGCTGGAGAGCGAGCTGAAAAAGGTGCAGGCGACGCGGCGGCTGCATCGCGCCGGTCGCCAACGCGTGCCGTATCGCGTCGTCGCGCTGGTCGGTTACACCAATGCCGGCAAGTCGACGCTGTTCAATCGCCTGACCCGCGCCGAGGTGCAGGCGGCCGACATGCTGTTTGCGACGCTCGATCCCACCTTGCGGGCGCTCACCCTGCCGCATGGCGGAAAGGCGATGCTGTCGGACACCGTCGGCTTCATCTCCAACCTGCCGACGCAGCTCGTCGCCGCCTTCCGCGCCACGCTGGAGGAGGTGCTGGAGGCCGACGTCATCCTGCATGTCCGCGACATCTCGCATGAAGACGCCGAGGCGCAGCAGAGCGACGTCGACGCGGTGCTGCGCCAGCTCGGCATCAACCCGGACGATTCCGGCCGCATCATCGAGGTCTGGAACAAGATCGACCGTTTCGATCCCGAGGAACGTGAAGAGCTGCTCAACATTGCCGCGCGCAGGCCGGAGGATCATCCGGCGATGCTGGTCTCAGCCGTGTCGGGCGAGGGCATCGATGCTCTGCTCGCCGCGATCGAGCAACGCCTGGCCGCCAAGCGCACCACGCTCGATCTCTCCATCGACGCCGCCGACGGCGCCGGCATCAGCTGGCTGCACCGCAATGCCGAGGTGCTGTCGAAGGAGCTGCACGACGGCCGCTTCGACATGACCGTGCGGGTGGACGAGACCAAGCGGGACATCGTGGTGAACAGGTTCGACGCCGTGCCGCATCACGCCACATAACGGCGCGATGCCATTGGTGCGCGGCATCGATCGCATCTGGCGACGAGAGATCACACGCGGCATGGATCTATACACCCTCGTGCGCTCTCCGCACGGGGCACGAACGGCAGCCGACCTGGCGGCGTGCTGACGCTGGTCGGTTGCGGGCTTGATCAGCACATCAGAACGGAATTGTCAGGCCCGGATGTTTGGCTTGCGCCCTGGTATAGGCGACGCCGTGGACCTTGATCCCACGCGTGTCCAGCAGCGAGATAATGCCGCCCTGGTTCGACAATTCCATCGGCTTCTCCACGACGACGGCGAGCGTTCCTCCGGCTGCGATCGTCCCCGACAGCGTCATCTTCTTCTTCTGCTTGTCGGCCAGCTTCCAGCCGGTGAGATCGATGTCGCGATCGGCCGTGTTGAGCAGTGTGACGACTTCGCGCTCCGGCGTCTTCACGGCGTTGACGAGTGCCGCAATGATCCGCACGAGCCCATCCGGCATTTCCTCCGTCGGAGGGGCCGTCGGATCCAGCGGCGCTGTCGGCGTGCCGCCGCCGAGATCAATCGGATGACCGGTCTCGTCGTCAGTGTGCCAGGCCTGCGTCTGGAATTTGAGAAGGACTGCCGTCCATAAGTTTTGCTCCGGGAATTCGAATACGAGCCCGCCGTCCTGCCACGGCCCGTTGTCGCCCGAGAACCTTCCGATGGGATTTCCCTGGTTCATATGGATGTCGTGAATGCCGCGTCCCGGCCTGAAGCCGAAATAATTGTCCGCCTTGGTCTCGGGGCCCCATGTCTCGCCGAACGCGTAGACCATCGCGCTTTCGTCCGAGAGTGCGCGCTGGACGAACTGGTCGAGCTTCTCGTTGAGGTCGTTGTCCGGCCCAGGCACGGACAGCGGCAGCGGCACCATCTCCTGGGGCTGCATCAGATTACCGCGGATGAAGTCCAGCGCGATGCTGTTGGGCTGGGGGGCCTGCGGGTGCAGCCCCTCCGGGAGTGCCGCGAGTCGTTCGGTGATCGGATGGACGAAACGAGATCGCACCAGGAATTCGACCTCGCTTCCGTCGGCCGACTGCACGTTGACGGCAATGCGGAAATCTTCACCGCCGGCGACGATATGGACTTGATAGTGCGGCGACCTGCCGGTGCCGAAACGCATCGCAATCGGGCGTCCCTTGAGGACTGAATAATGTTTCAATGGCATCGCGCTTCACCTGCCGTAGGGGGGGTGGCTGCGTCAGAACTATACAACTTTAGACTGTCTGCGGTGACAATTTCATGGCGGCGGCTTGACGCATCTTTCCGTGCGAGTCGCTGGGGGCGGTCAATCGGGGTACATTGCTGACCGATCGGCGGTGGATGGTGTTGCCGGATCTCTCTGCCACCGCACCCGGCTAAGTGGCGGTCTTGGCCGCATTCCACAACGCGTCCATCTCCGCCAGCGAGGCCTGCTCGAGCGTCCGGCCCTGCGCCGCCAGCGCCCGCTCGATATAGGCAAAGCGCCGCTCGAATTTGGCGTTGGTCGCGCGCAGCGCGGCTTCCGGATCGGCGTCGACGTGACGGGCGAGATTGACGAGGGCGAACATCAGGTCGCCGGTCTCTTCCGCCAGGCCCGCGCGGTCGTTGCGGTCCAGCGCGGCTTCGATCTCGTCGGCTTCCTCGCGGATTTTCTGCAGGACCGCGCGCGGGTCGTTCCAGTCGAAGCCGACCGTGGAGGCCTTGCGCTGCAGCTCCATCGCGCGCGTCAACGCCGGCTGGCCGGCCTTCACGCCCGACAGCAACGACTTGTGCGTCGGCGTCGCTTCCGGCGGCCGGCGCGCGGCGCGTTCGGCCTTTTCCTCGGCCTTGATGCGGTCCCAGACCTCCTTGACGTGGTGCGGGGCGAGATTGCCGTCCTTGTCGGCGAAGACGTGGGGATGGCGGCGGATCATTTTTCGCGTGATGGCTTCGACCACGTCGCCGAAAGCAAAGGCGTTCTGCTCTGAGGCCATCTGCGCGTGGAACACCACCTGAAGCAGGAGATCGCCGAGCTCCTCTCTGAGATCGTCGAGATCGCCGCGGGTGATGGCGTCGACCACCTCATAGGCTTCCTCGATCGTGTAGGGCGCAATCGTCGCAAAGTTCTGCTCGAGGTCCCAGGGGCAGCCGGTCACCGGGGTGCGCAGTGCCGCCATGATCTCGATCAGGCGGGAGATATCGCGGGAAGGGGTCATTGCCGGGCAGTCTCCTGGGGTCCAGAGCCTTATGCCAAAAGCGGACCCCCGATCCCAGCGCAAGGCGGCGGAACAGGCCGATTTCCACCGATTGGCGAGCAAGTCGCGCAATGCTAAAGCGCGGGCCATGAGCGACGCATTTTCTTCCGAAACCGCGCTGGTGCTGTTCTCCGGCGGCCAGGATTCCACCACCTGCCTCGCCTGGGCTTTGAGCCGCTTCGCCCGCGTGGAGACGCTGGGGTTCGAGTACGGCCAGCGCCACGCCATCGAGCTTGACTGCCGCGACCGCCTGCTCGACGGCATCAAGGGCCTGCGCGCCGATTGGGCCGCAAAGCTGGGCGAGAGCCACACGCTGTCGATCCCGACGCTGGCGGCCGTCTCCGAGACGGCGCTAACCCGCGACGTCGCGATCGCGATGGGCGCCGACGGCCTGCCCAACACCTTCGTGCCGGGCCGCAACCTCGTGTTCCTGACCTTCGCCGCAGCGCTGGCCTACCGGCGCGGCATCCGCCACATCGTCGGCGGCATGTGCGAGACCGACTATTCCGGCTATCCCGATTGCCGCGACGAGACCATCCGCGCCATGCAGGCCGCGCTCTCGCTCGGCATGGCGAGGCCCTTCGAGCTGCACACGCCACTGATGTGGATCGACAAGGCCGCGACCTGGAAGCTGGCGCACGATCTCGGCGGTGAAGGGCTGGTCGATCTCATCCGTGAGCAATCGCACACCTGCTATCTCGGCGAACGCGGCGCGCTGCATGAATGGGGCTATGGCTGCGGCGAGTGCCCGGCCTGCAGTTTGCGGGCGAAGGGGTGGAACGAGTACGTGGCAGGGCGGTAGGGTCGCTCCGCCGTCATTGCGAGGAGCTCGCGACAAAATTGCGCAGCAATTTTGCGCTGATGCGACGAAGCAATCCGGACTGCCGCCGCGGAGGGGTTCTGGATTGCTTCGCTTCGCTCGCAGTGACGAACTCAGCGATCAGCTACTGAAAATCCTCGTCCCGCAGCTCAATCGGCTTGCCGTGCGGCGTGCGATCGGCGGCGTGGTCCCAGGCATCGCGGTAGCGGTGCAGCGTCTCCAGCGAGGCGACGCCCTTGCGCGCGACGAGGCCTTCCAGCGTGGCGAGCCAGTGCAGATAGTAGGTCTCGCCGGTGTCAGGGTCGCCCGCGGCCTGGGCACGCTTGATCTCGGAGGCCAAGGCTGCGGCCCATTCCGGCCAGGTGAACACGCCGCGCTCGTGCAGGCTCAAGGCCATCGCGAACGCATGCGCCTCCCAAGGCGCGCGGAACACCGGGCCGTCGTCGTCGCGCGGAATGCTCGGGATCGCTGCCGTCGCCGCGGCCGCAAGTGCGCCGCTCATCACGCCGGATCCAGATAGGGCTCGAACGCGTCGATCGAGACCTTCAGCGTGGGATCGCCGTCCTCGCCCCAGAGATCGCGGCCCTCGAACACCACGGTATAGAGCCATTGCGGGTTCTCGCCGCGCTCCATCGCCGCCGTATCCGGAAACACGTGACAGCCGTGATTCAGCTCGACGACACCGACATGGCCGCGGACGTAGCGAGGCAGCCGCGTGTGGGTCGCAGGATGGATGTTCTTCGCCCGCACGCGATCGCCGATCTTGAATTTCGCCGGAGCCGGGGCAGGGCGGTCGAACTTGCCGCGCACCATCACGCGCTCGACATTGGCGCGGTCGAACGTGCCGTGCTTGAGCGCCTTTGCGGGCTGCATCGCATGGCCGGCAGCGACCTCCTCGCGGGTGAGATAGCCCTTCTCGATCAGCATCTCCTCGAGCCCGAGAAACCATTTCTTGTAATAGGAGCTCGACAGATAGACCTGCGGCGGCAAGGTCTCGCGATAGAATCGGGAGGTGTCGATGTTGAAGGCGCCGGCCGCGCCCATCGCGCGCACCATGGCCAGCACGCGCGATTCCCATTCCCAGTGAAACATCGGCTCGTTCGGCTCGGGCTCGACCTTGCCGAACCCGTCCATGCCGCCCATGTCGTGCACGCCGTTCACGACGGTGCTCCCGGCGTCTTGGGAAAACCAGTGCCGATCATGGAGTCGCGCGTCACGAGCTCGGCGAGTTGCTCCTCGCTCCAGCCTTCCGTGCCGGCGGGGCGCATCGGCAGCACCAGGAAGCGCGTCTCGGCGGTGGAATCCCACACCCGGATCTCCGTGTCCTTCGACAGCGCGACCCCGAAATCGGCGAGCACGCCGCGCGGATCCTTCACCGCACGCGAGCGGTAGGGCGCGGCCTTGTACCAGACCGGCGGCAGCCCCAGCATTTCCCAGGGGTAGCAGGAGCACAGCGTGCACACGACCATGTTATGTCGCTGCGGCGTGTTCTCGACCACGACGAGATGATCGCCGACCCGGCTGACATGGCCGAGCGTGCCGATGGCCTTGGAGCCATCCTCCAGCAGCGCCTTCTTGAACGCCGGATCGATCCAGGCCTTGGCGACGACGCGCGCGCCATTGTGCGGGCCGATCTTGGTCTCATAGGCCTGGATGATGGCGTCGAGCGCAGCCGGCTCGACATAGCCTTTTTCGGTCAGGATCGTCTCGAGCGCACGCACGCGCAGCTCGGTCTCGGACAGCTCGGAATGGTCGTGATCGTGGTGATGGTCGTGATCGTGGCTCATGGCGCGAAGATAGGCGCAAGGGTCCGTTTCTGTCGAGCGTTCGTTGCAGCCCAATCCGGCCACGTGTTCGTGACGCTGTTGTGCGCTGACATTGCTGTCGGCAACCAAAAGATGGTCCAGACGGCCATTGATTGCACCGAGGACAATCCGTATACGCGGCGCAAAGACAAAAGGGCTCCGTCAGGCCGGAACGACGCGACGACAATCGAGGGATCTACTTCGCATGCCACCGCAGTGCTGCCGGTGGGTGCTGGCGGTCGGCTCGGGCATCGCCGACCTACCAGTCACGACGCTGGCCATGCTTTACATGTATTCGCTCGGCCTGATGGCGTGATCTCGCTTCTTACGCACCGGACCTGCGCCAATGTATTTCGGCAGCGGCTATATCCGGAAGGGCAGTTCTGGACCTTCGGACTGCTCTATTTCGCGGGCACCCGCTGATCGTGCTGCCCTGGCTGAGGGTCTACCGAGCCAGTGTGGAGGCTGATGCGGCGGAGGAATTTTCTGCTTCAGGGAGTGATCGGGAAATCTTCGTCCAACTCCTGCCAAATATCTGAAATTGCAAGAAAGACTGGAAAAGGCGATGGTGCGTGCTGCGGTGCAGCGCGTTCGTTCCGGATCCTCGCCGCTGTCTTTCTCCCGTCGCGCGATGCGACTTGGTTCCCGAGCGCGCAACCGGGAACGCGAACTATTGTGCATGAAGGCTGCCTCCATGAATGCCCACCAATCGCTCGCGATCGGACAACCGATCGAAACGCTTGAAGCGATTTCACCCGCGCCGGCCGAGCCCGACGCGATGGTCCGTTTCGCCAATATCTCGAAGACCTATCCGGCCTATCGCGGCAAGCCCGGCGTCGACGCGCTGCAAGACATCGACTTCGCGATACCGCGCGGTTCCATCACAGGCGTGATCGGCCGCTCCGGCGCCGGCAAATCGAGCCTGGTCCGGCTCATCAACGGGCTGGAGAAGCCGACCACGGGCCGCGTGATCGTGGACAACAGGGATATCTCGGCGCTCGCCGGCCGCGAGCTGCGGCTGGCGCAGCGCTCGATCGGCATGATCTTCCAGCATTTCAATCTGCTGTCCTCGCGCACTGCCGCCGACAACATCGCGCTGCCGCTGGAGATCGCCGGCTGGGCCAAGGCCGACATCAAGGCCCGCGTCGCCGAGCTGCTCGCACTGGTCGGTATCGCCGACAAGCACGATCGCTATCCTTCCGAACTATCGGGCGGCCAGAAGCAGCGCGTCGGCATCGCCCGCGCGCTGGCGACGCGGCCGAGCGTGCTGTTGTCGGATGAAGCGACCTCGGCGCTCGATCCGCAGACCACGCGGGCGATCCTCGATCTGCTTGCGAGCATCAACCGCGAGCTCGGGGTGACCATCGTGCTGATCACGCATGAGATGTCCGTGGTGCGCCAGCTCGCCAAGGAGGTGGTGGTGTTAGACGCCGGCCGCGTCGTCGAGAGCGGCCACGTCGCCGACATCTTCACGCATCCCAAACATCCGATTACGCAGTCCTTCCTGGCCGAGGTGATCGGCGACAGCCTGCCGGTGTCGCTGGCGAGCCGGATCGTTCCGGAGCAGCCTGCCGGCGGGCAGGCCGTGGTCCGGGTCCAGGTGCGCGGGGCAGGGGCCGGCGACACATTGGTAGCCCGGCTCGCGCGCGAGCTCGGGCTCGACGTCGCGCTGCTGTCGGCGCGCATCGACGAGATCGGCGGCCAGCATGTGGGCTCGCTCACGCTCGGACTTCCCGGCGGCGAGGACGCGGTGACGCGGACGCTCGCCTGGCTCTCTCAATATCAATTCTCGGCGGAGCGTCTCGGCTATGTCGCCTGAACTCATCAACCTGATCATCCAGGCGACCTTCGAAAGCCTGTACATGGTCGGCATCGCGGCGCTGCTCGGCACCGCCTTCGGCCTGCCGCTCGGCGTGTTCCTGGCCACCAGCCGCAAGGGCGAGCTGTTCGCGGCGCCCATCGTCAATCGCGTGCTCGGCATCGTCGTCAATGCGACGCGCTCGACGCCCTTCATCATCCTGGTCGTCGCCATCATCCCGTTCACGCGCCTCGTTGCCGGCACCTCGATCGGCTCGACGGCGGCGATCGTGCCGCTGACCATCGCCTCGACGCCGTTCATCGCGCGCCTCGTCGAGGCTGCGATCCGCGAGGTCGACGGCGGCCTGATCGAGACCGCGTCCTCGTTCGGCGCTTCGCCGCTTCAGATCGTGTTCAAGGTGCTGATCCCGGAGGCGCTGCCGGGACTGCTGCTGGCTCTGACGCTCGCCGTCGTCAGCCTGCTCGGCTACTCCGCGATGGTCGGCGCGGTGGGCGGCGGGGGCCTTGGCGATCTCGGCATCCGCTACGGTTATCAGCGCTTCATGCCGGAGATGATGCTGGCCGTCGTGGTCGTGCTGATCGCCCTGGTGCAGATCGTCCAGAGCGCGGGCGATTACCTGGCACGCCGGGTTAATCGCCGGCTGCGGCATCGCTGAAACATTTCCCGATGTTTCAGACAGGGCGATTCTGCTTCTGCCTGGAAACATTCCAAACTGCGAAGCGCGCCTGAGCGCATTCGTCGCAGGTGCGGCGCACACGTCTGGAGAAATTCTAACGCGGTTCCTATCGCACTCGAAAACCGGCTGAGCTAGGGCGGGGCATCAAAAACGGTACCGGCGAAGCCGGCAGTGCGTGGGGCCTCGAAAGACGTGAGCGACTTTCAATTTTCTTCGCGTGGCGACACGCGTCGTCGACAGATTCAGGTGCTTTTCCTCGGGGCGGTCAGCACATTCTCTCTCGTCATTCCCTTCGCTACCGTGGAGGCGCAGACGCAAATTCCTGCGGTCACCGTCGAAGCGCCGGCGCAGCGCGCCCGTCCTGCGGCCATTGCGTCCTCGCGACGGGCGGCGGCGGCGCGAACCGCACGCGCCAATCGTCGCGGCCCCGCGCAGCAGGCTGCGCCAACGCAGTCGGCGTCATCGAATGGCGCCACAGGCGAACGCGCCAATGGTCCGGTACGCGGTTTTGTCGCCACGCGCAGCGGTACCGCGACCAAGACCGACACACCCCTGATCGAAACGCCGCAGTCGGTGTCCGTCATCACCACCGACCAGGTCAGGAACCAGGGCGCGGTCTCGATCGGCGAGGCCCTGCGCTACACCGCCGGCGTCAGCGGCGACGTCAATGGCGGCTCCGACACCCGCTTCGGCGGCCTCCAGATCCGCGGCTTCGACATGACCATGCCGGGCCTCTACGTCGACGGCTTGCGGATTCCCTCCAGCAATTACGTGCATTTCAACGGCCTCGATCCCTATGGGGCCGAGCGGCTCGAGGTGCTCAAGGGCCCGTCCTCCGCGATGTATGGCGGCAGCGGCACCGGCGGCATCCTCAATTACGTGACCAAGCTGCCGACCGCGCAGCAGTTCGGCGAGGTCTCGATCTCCGGCGGCAGCTTCAACCGCTATCAGGGCCAGTTCGACATGGGCGGCCCCGCCAACAAGGAAGGCACCGTGCTGTGGCGCCTGACCGGCGTCGTGCGCGACGGCGAAACCCAGGTCGACTTCAGCAAGGACAATCGCGTCTTCATCGCGCCCGCCGTCACCTTCAAGCCGAACGAGGACACCACCATCACCTTGCTCGCCAACTACCAGAGGGATCGGGCAGGGTGGGGCCTCCAGTTCCTGCCGGCCTCGGGCACGGTGTGGCCGAACAACGGCCGCACCATCCCGGTCTCGTTCTTCGCGGGCGTGCCGAGCTTCGACGCGTTCAACACCGAGATCGCAACAATCGGCTACCAGCTCTCGCACGATTTCACCGACTATCTCACGTTCCGGCAGAACCTGCGCTACGCCTATCAGCACAACGAGGAAAAGGTGTTCTACGGCGGCGGCTATGCCGATGAAGCCGCAGGGCAGCTCGCGCGCTATGGCAGCTACAGCAACTCCTACATCAATTCCTTCGCCGTCGATAATCAGCTCCAGGGCAAGTTCACCACCGGCATTCTCAGCCACACCACGCTGGTCGGCGTCGACTACCGCAACACGTCGTTCCGCGACACCGCCTATGGCGTGACGACTTCGTCTCCGACGATCGACGTCTTCAATCCGGTGTACAGCTACGACTATGCCGTGGACGGCCTGCCGAGCGACAAGACCGGCGTCAAGCAGTCGCAGGTGGGAGTTTACGCGCAGGATCAGATCAAGCTCGGCCGGCTCTCGTTCCAGTTCGGCGGCCGCCAGGATTTCGTGACGACGCAGGTCGACAACGGCATCTTCAACACCACGGTCGCGAAGGACGCCTCGGCCTTCACCGGCCGCGCCGCCGTGATGTACAATTTCGACAACGGCATCGCGCCCTATTTCAGCTACTCGGAATCGTTCCTCCCGCTGCTCGCGACCGGGCTTGGCGGACAGATGCTCAATCCCGAGTCGGGCGTCCAGTACGAGGTCGGCGTCAAGTACCAGCCGATCGGCTGGAACGCGCTGTTCACCTTCGCCGCCTTCGACCTGACGCGTGACAACGTCGCTGTGTACGTGCCTGCAGCCACCTTTTACGAACAGATCGGCCAGGTGAAGTCGCGCGGCATCGAGCTCGAAGGCACGATGTCGCTCGCCGACGGCTGGAACCTGCGCGCGGCCTATGCCTATGTCGACGCCATGGTCACGCAGGATCCGGTCAACGTCGGCAAGGCGCCGGTCACCGTGCCACTCAACCGCGCTTCGCTGTGGAGCGACTATACGCTGCAGAACGGACCGCTCGCGGGCCTGCAGTTCGGCGGCGGCATCCGCTATGTCGGCGCGACCTGGGGCGATGACGCCAACACCTTCAAGGTGGGCGCCTCGACCGTGCTGGATGCGCTGCTGGCCTACACCCATGACAATTGGCGCCTGTCGCTGAACGTGACCAACCTTGCCGACACGCGCTACGTCGCTGCGTGCTACAGCCTCGCGGGCTGCTTCTATGCCGAGGGACGCAAGGCGATCGGCAAGCTGACTTATCGCTGGTGAAATCAAAGACGGTCCGGCACCCGGGGGCCGGACCCGCTGGATGAGAGTGGAAGACGATGAGAGCGATATTCGGCAGGCTGCATCGCTGGGCTGGACTGCTCACGGCCGGATTCCTGTTCTTCTCCGGCATCACCGGCGCGATCATCTCCTGGGATCACGAGATCGACGACGTCCTGAACAGCCATCTGTTCGATGTCTCGACGAAGGGGCCGGCCATTCCCTCGCTCGAGCTCGCCAAGATGATCGAGCAGCGTGATCCCCGCGCGCGCGTCGTCTACCTCTTCATGACGCCGGAGCAGGGCCACTCGCTGTGGTTCTTCGTCATGCCGCGGATCGATCCCGCGACGGGCAAGCGTTACCCGCTCGACTACAATCAGGTCTTCCTCGATCCCAACACCGGCGCGGAGCTTGGCCGGCGCTATTGGGGGGCGGTGTGGCCCGTCACGCGGGAAAACTTCGTCTCGTTTCTCTACAAGCTGCACTACACGATGCACATTCCGGAATTCTGGGGCAGCGACCGCTGGGGCATGCGCGTGCTCGGCATCATCGCCATCATCTGGACCATCGATTGCTTCGTCGGCTTCTACCTGACGCTGCCCTCGCGCCGGCGCGCCAAGGCGGCGCGGGCGCCCGAGGTCGCGCGCCAGCTCGAGCGCGGCTTCTGGGCGCGCTGGGCGCCGGCCTGGACCATCAAGACGTCGGGCAGCGCCTACCGGATCAATTTCGACATCCATCGCGCTTTCAGCCTGTGGACGTGGGGTGTGCTGTTCATCATCGCCTTCACGGCGTTCTCGCTGAATCTCTATTTCGAGGTGTTCTCGCCGCTGATGAAGATGGTGTCGAACTACACGCCGACGCCCTATGAGCAGCGGCCGTACCGCGATCTCGACGATCCCATCGAGCCCAGGGTCACCTTCGCCGACATCGCCGCGCGCGCCGCGGCCGACGGCAAGGCGCGCGGGTGGACGGTCCCGGTCGGGTCGATCAATTACGGCCCGGCCCATGGCGTCTATGCCGCCGCCTTCTTCCACCCCGGCGACGATCACGGCGCCGGCGGCGTCGGCCCGGCGCAGCTCTATTACGACAGCGAGGACGGCCGTCCCATCGGCGAGCGACTGCCCTGGGTCGGCACCGCCGCCGACATCTTCGTGCAGGCGCAGTTTCCGCTGCATTCGGGCCGCATCGTCGGATTGTTCGGGCGCATCCTGATCTCGGTGATGGGCCTCGTGGTCGCCGCGCTCTCGGTCACCGGCGTCGTGATCTGGTGGCGCAAGCGCCGCGCCCGGGTTCGCGTGCGCGAGACCGCGGCCCTGCGGCTGAACCGGCAGCAACTCACGCCGGCAGAGTAGGGCACCCGCGTTCCGCCAAAGGATGAACCTTCGCACCCGGCGTCGGCACAAAGATGGGAGATCACTCTCCAGTCTTCCGGAATTGCAATGAGATTGCTTGCCTTGCTCTGCCTGCTCGTCCTGGCCGCGCCTGCCCGTGCTGCCGCGCCCGAGCAGCACTATCTCGACCTGCGCGACCGCTACATCGCAAAATTCTCCAGCGCCAAGGAAAGCGACGAGATCTACAAGCAGCATGATGCGGCCCTGAAGGAGCTGGCCGGCGTGCTGCGCGGCCTGGTCGGTCCGGTCGCGATCAAGGGGCTCCCGGCCGAGGGCAAGTCGAACGTCGATACGCTGTTCAAGAGCGACATCGGCTTCGGCCATCTCGACGGGCTGAGCTTCGCTTCCGAAGGCGACAAGATGCAGGCCGTGGTGACCACGACCGGGCTGCTCAGGCACTGGCTGGGCGAGCATCGCGAGGACGGCATGCCGCAGGAGAGCGGCGCAGCGTTGAAATCCGACCGCTTCTATTATTATGCGATCCAGGACGCCGCCTTCGCGATCTATGCGGAGCTGCCGATCACCAGGCCGGCAAAGGCAAGCGCCGCAGCCGCTGTGCTCGGCGTGCGCGGCAATGGCGACCTCAAGGGTCCCCCGGACGAAATCGACGTCGTCGCGATCCAGGGCGACAAGGTCTATTTCCTCGCGGCAAGGGAGGTCGTGAAGACCGCCCCGATTCCGGCCTGCGAGAAGGTCTGGAAGCAGATGATGGCAAAGCCCGTCGACAAGAAGGATCCGCGCGGCGAGATGACCCGCGAAGACAAGGCGATGACCGCCTTCACTTCGTGCTTCGCCAAGGAAGCCCCGAGCCAGAGCTGGTATGCGGCCGCCGTCAAGAAGGCGCAGAGCCAGTTGGAGCGGCTGCCGCTTCCCTAGAACGCCAGCTCAAGATCCTCCACCTTGATACTCCGCCTTTGGCCTGTACCGGCGAGGCGGCCGACGCGCCGTCCGGCAAAGGGCAAGACATGAGATTTTTGAGCAAGTTAGACCGATAAGCGCCGTGTTCGGCGGATGCAATCCGCGAGCTTCCACTTGCGGGTTAGGCGAGATACTATGGCCTTTTGTCATACTTGCTGCATCCGGTCTGGCACCAGCTGGGGACCGTTCTTGCGGTTCGTCAACGATTTGGCTGCGATTGACGATGAGTACGCAAACCCGCGATCCAAAAGGCGAACGTCATCGATTGACGGTGCTGTTCTCTGACCTTGTGGGGTCCACGGCCCTGGGCAGAGATGTCGAGTCCGAGCACCTTTCCGAGCTCCTCAGCCAATTGCGGCAGATCTGGCATCGCGCAGTGGCGAAGCACGGCGGTCACATCATCAGAACACAGGGAGACGGCGCCCTCGCTATTTTCGGCCATCCCCAGTCGGGCGAGGACGACGGTCGTCGTGCTGCGGAAGCAGCGCTCGATATTCACCAATGGGTCGGGCAGCTGCGCCACGATGGCGTGTCGCCGGCGCTGATGCCGCTGCGAATGCATTCGGGTATCCATGCCGGCACCGTGCTCCTGACCCAAGGCGACATCGAGTCCGGCCGGTATGACCTGATCGGCGATGTCGTAAACACGGCGGCGCACCTGTCGCGTCACGCCGGTCCGGATCAGATCCTCGCCAGCCTCGATGCCCTTGGGCCGCACGCCAACTTCTTCGAGCTCGGTGCCCACCTCCCATCGGGAGGGATTTCCGGAATGCCGCAGGCGAGGCTGGTGCTGAGACGAAGCACGGCGACCCGACGCTTCGAGGCAACCGCGCGCCGCGGCTTGACACCCTTCATCGGTCGTAACGAGGTATTCGGCTTCCTGACACGCTTTCTGAGCGAGGCACCTCCGCCCGCGCAACGTTGCACGGTCATCGTGGGCGGCCCCGGCCTCGGCAAGACACGCCTTCTGGAAGAAGTGCTGGAACACGTCGGCACCGAGCGCTTCAGGCTGCTGCGGGGCGGCTGCGAGAGTTATGTCGGTGCCGAGGTTCTGCAACCATTCCTGCAAATGCTGCGCTCCGCTCTCGGAATAGGCCCGGATGCTTCCATCGTTGAGGCCAAGGAGACCGCGCGCACGGCTCTGGAGCCATGGGCCGCCCAGCTCGGCCCGCATGCAGAATCGATCCTCGCTCTGGCGTCGGCCGGCGCCGATGCGCGCGGCGGCCGCATCACCGTCGACGGCGTCGTCGGCGATCTCCTCGCGTTCTTCACCGGCGTGTCAGCGCAAGGCCCGCTGGTGCTGGTGATCGACGATTGGCAATGGTCCGACGATGCAAGCCGCCAATTGCTCCAGGCCTTGCTGGAATTGCCCAACGGACCTCGTGTCATCCTCGCCAGCCGGCCACGCGAGGACGGCACCGAATGGATTTCAGGCGCGCCGCACCTGCTCCTCGAACCGTTTCAGGGGCCCGAAACAGACCTTGCCGTACGCCGCTGGGTGCCGCAGGCCGATCCGTTCCTCGTCGCGCGCATCCACGCCTACGCGGGCGGAGTGCCGTTGTTCATCGAAGAGCTCTGCCATTCCATCGCCGCCAACGATCCTGCTTCATTCGAAGCGCGCAGCAAACAGGGCTGGATTGCAACACTGGTCGCCTCGCGCCTGGCACGCCTGCCGTCCGATGAGGCGAAGGTGGTCCGCGCCGCGGCCGTCATCGGCAACACCGTGCCGCACGGCTTGCTGGTTTCGGCCTGCGGCAGCGAACCCGACCCGGCCATCGTGCGGGCATTGGCCGATGCGGACTTTCTCTATGCCGATCCTGGGGGCGACGTCCTGCGCTTCAAGCACGGCATCACGCGCGACGCGGTCTACGACAGCATTGGCTTGCACGAGCGTCAGGCATTGCACAAGCGGATCGAAGCCACCTTGCTGGCGCGGTCCGAGCAGGCTGATCGCGAGGACGCGATGGAAGCTCTGGCCTATCATTCGCGCGGCGCAGGTCATTGGGAAAGCGCCGCCCGCTATGCCGAACGCGCCGGCGACAAGGCCATGGCTGCATTCGCGCTCGATCGTGCCAGTGCGCAGTACCAGGTCGCCATGCAAGCGCTGGATCGCGTGCCGGATCGCTCCCGCGAGCAATCGCTGCGCTGGTGCTTGCTGGCCAATAAGCTTGGTATGGCCAACATCTTCGACCCGCTGTCGCTGACCGACGATACGTCCGTGTTCGAACGCGCGGTTGCGATCGCGTCCTCCCTCGGCGAGACCGCCGCGATGGCCAGCGCCTATGAATGGCTCGGCTACATGTGCTACGGGTTCGGCCGCTTCCGGGACGCTGTGACACACACGCGGACGGCACTGGAATTGGCGCGCAAGCTCGGTGATCATCGCCTGATCGCCCAGATCGAAGCAACGCTCGGGCAAATTCTGGCCGCAAGCTGTCAGTACGACGAAGCCATCGCCCTGATCGACGCTGCCATTTCGACCAAGCAGCAGCGCACCCGGCGGCATGGCGCGATATCCTTCGGAGCGGCCTACGCGCTGTCGTGCAAGGGCGGCATCCTCGCGGATCGCGGCGATTTCGACGGTGCCCACGCATGTTTCCGCGAAGCCATGGCCCTGGTCGAAGGCTCGACCCATCCGGTCGTCAATTCCGTACGCAACTGGATTGCGGTCGCGCTGAACTGGCAGGGCCGCTGGCGCGAGGCGGAGCAGCTTGCCGTCGAAGGGGCGCGCATCGCCGAGAACACCCGCAGTCTGCTGCTGCTGGCGGATTGCCGGGCCGCCTCGGGATTTGCCCGCTGGTCGGCGGCCGCCGACGCCGATGGCTTGCTGCAGCTGCGCAACGCCGCGGAATGGATGGAGCGGCGCAATTTTCAATTCTACACATCGGTTCAATATAGCTGGCTCGTCGAGGCGGCGACGGCCGAAGGCGATGTCGAGACGGCACGGCGATATGCCGCCCATATCCTGCGCCGCGCGCGCGAAGGCGAGCGGCTGGGCGAAGCGGCGGCGTGCCGCTCGCTGGCGAGGCTCGCAGCCCGGCGCCAGGATCTTAGCCTCAGCGAACGGTGGTTGCAGCGGGCCGAGGCCTCCGCAGGCTGGCGCGGTTCGCTGCGCGATGCGGCCCTGAACCTGGCCCTGCGCGGCGAGCTTCTCGCGGGGCAGGGCCAGGGCGAGGCGGCCCGCCAGACCATTATTGAAGCCGCCGAGAAACTCAAGGCGCTCGGCATGCACTGGCATGCGGAGCAGGCGATCCGGCTCTTCATCGGCACACCCGTCGTCTACGCCAACGATCAACTCGGTCGTGCTCAGCCTTGTGCCGTCTAGTCGCTGCGCCGCCTGTCCTGAACGGCTCTAAATTTAGCGCAGAGCTGGACTCGGCGGCGCGGGAACCCTTCCGCCCATCGTCAGGCTCATTGGAATGGGGCCGGCCCGCAAGGGTAGCGGCGTCTCCACCAATGCGCTGAAGAAACCCAGCATCACTGCCAATGCCGGATCTGCTCCGGGACATGAATGCGTGGGATGCCCCGCGACCCTGCGGTTGCCGCCGAAGGCGTGATAGAGGTCCTGACGACCTTCGGCGAGATTTTGCTGGGTGGCGGAGACCGCGCCCGCGACGATGACGTCTCCCGGCCTGACCTCGACACCTCCGATGGTTTGCGAAACGACGGCTGTCCGCCAGATCAGTTCGGGCACCGCGCGAAGCTGCATCGCGGGGATGAAGTCGTCTCTCAGGCGGTTGAGGGCGTCCATGTAGTTCTTTGCCTCCGTGCCGGCATAGCGAGCGCGCAACGCCCACAGCGTTCCTTCGCGCAGCCATTCGTTCAATATCCTGCGCAGGTTGCCGTCGACGGTCGGAATGAAGCCCATCATGGCGCCGGCGATGGTACGAGCCACGAACGGAATGTCGCCGGTGCCTCGCGGCGAATTGTAAACCGCCTTCGTCACGGGTCCGCTCGTCGGCCCGAACTGCGTCAGGAAACTCTCCATGGCGCGGCGCGCAGCGTCGCCATGTGCCGCGCCGATCGCCTCCACCGTCGTGTTCGGGTGGGGCTGGAAGATGTAGCGCGAAGGGGAGAGGAAATGGCCGGGATAACCGGGCGGCTCGCCTAGCTTCCAATCCCAGCGATAGCCGATGCGGCGGAAATGCCCCCCGTCTTCGCTCAACCCGAACCACGCTTCGCAGAAGGCGGCGAGCAGCGGATCCACCAATTCGTGCACGTCGACGGTCAGTTCCCAGCTCGCTTCGCCGTCGCTAGCGGCATAGTCAATCATCTGCTTGACCATGAAGCCCAGCACCTTCTGTGTGACTGTGCGCGCCAGCTCGAATGCGGCGGGTTGGTCGAGGGCCATGATCGCAGCGTTGCAGGCTGCGGATTCCTGCTCATAGACTTGGTCAGGCTGTCCGGCGTCGCGGCCAAGATAGAGGATGCCGAACGACCGCAGCATGCGGGGAAGGTAGCCGGTGATGGTCAGCTTGGTGTCGGAATCGGCAAAGACCCGGTAGACCATGTCGCGGTCGGCGACCAAGACACCGAAGGGCGTGCGGAGCGCGCCGCCGTGGCGCTCGCGGATCGCAGCCCAGATCGACGCGTTGACGAAATGCGAGGCCGAATCCGGATCTTCGAGCGCCGTCTTCCATGCGGCCATCGCCGCGGCTTCGCCCTGCCGGCCCTCGATCAGGCGTAGACGCGCGATCTCCTTTTCCCCCTGATCGACGCTCCACGTCACCGCCGGTTTGTGGCCCTGGCTCGCCGCCCATTGCTGAAGATCGGCAAGCGCCTTCTTGGATGGCGCGAAGAAATACGCTCCCCATTCCAGACGCACGAAGGGACGGGGTTCGTCGTGGAGGCGGTCCGAGCCGTCCAGCGCCACGCGAATGGTTTGGCCTCCATGCTCGAAACGGAAATGTCGGAGCCGGCCAGGCTCGGCGAGGCCGAGGAAAGGATCGCTTACCCCCGAGGACGACCCCGAGCTGTTGCCGCCGGCCAGCCAGCTCTGCACCACCTCGAACTGCTCGCCGAGGCTGGCATTGTAGGCCATGAAAACCAGGCCGCGTTCTGGTTGCGGAGCGGATTTGGCGGCTTGCGCGTCGACGGGCGGACCGTAGGACATGCCGCGCCTGACGATCCGTGGGGGCCGGGCGCCGGCATCCGCCTGGGTGATCGAGAGGCGCGGATTGGCGCGCCGTATGTGCGCGTGAAACGGGCATAGTTGGGCCTGCGGATCGGCATCGTAGTTGAAGTCGTTGTAGCCTTTGTCGGGGGGCGGAGTAGGGGTCAGGGGTTGGCCGGCCTGGGGATGGCCCGTCGGCCAGCGTCCCATCATCTTGGCCATCAACATCTCGCGCGTCAGGGCAGGTGCATCCGGTCCGGCCGTCTCGGTCGCCTGTCGCGTCGCGCGGCACAGGACGTCCTCGAGCTGCTCGACATCCTGTCGCAGCTTGCGCAGCGCCATGAAGCTGCCGTCGCGGAGCATTGCGTGAGCACGATTGGTCGCGTCGCCGAGCGGCGCTGTCTCGTCGGCGAGGTTGGGGTAGCCGCACAGAATCTCGCCAAGATGCACCCGATTGGAATAGACCTCGCCGGCCTCGCTCGCGTCCAGCACCGGGTTCGAACTGCCATCGGCGAAACCAAAATGGTCCTTCATGTTCTCAGAGGACCCAACACGTTGCCGCTGCATCCACTGAATCGACAGCGGCCTGACGCCTGGATCCACCTCGACCAGGCGGTTCATTTCGGCCATCAACGGTTTTCTCGCGTCCGCCGCCGTCTGCGGGTCCTTGTTCGGGTCCTTGGTCAGCAGGCGAAGCTGAAGGACGGCATGGACGGAGCTCATGCTGATGCGCGGCGCCGGGGCGCCTTCGGGCAGGTCCGGCGCGTTGATCCCGAGCGCCCAGTTGCTGGCCGGAAGGCGCCATCGCTGGGGGTGATTCCAGCGCACGTCGCCGAGCAGGCCGGCGCGTCTTTCCATGCCCTGCACAAACTCTTCCGGTAGTGTGCGAACCTCTTCGTCCGACAGGCCGGCCTGACGCAGCCCCTCGACGGAGAATGCGATGTTGGTGACGATCTGCCCCGGTGTCAGAACGTCGGCCGCGGACGTCACCTGCAGGACGTCGAGAAATGCCGCCAGCGCGGCCGGATTGGCGAACTGCAACAGCAGCAGGCAGCCGTGATCCGAAGCGGGGTAGGCGGAGAGAATCCCGCCTTGCACGTTGCGGCGATCCTGCAACGGCGATTGGGGCGGCAGGGCGAGCGGCAGCTTCTGTCGCACCGGCGCCACGTCGGGCGGGGTCATCAACCAGTGCAGGGCTTCTTCATAGCGCCGGCTGGCGCGTTTGACGCCTTCCGCATAGGCGGGGGTGTTGATCATGGTGACGAATTCCGGCAGCAGCTCGTGGGCGGCCCGATGCAGAATCACTCCGTCGTGCGTCCCCGGCGGATAGAAGTCGGCCAGACGGTAGAGCCCCGCCAGCGCAAGGATGCCGTGGCGAAAGGCAGGCCGGCCGGCCGCTTCGGGGGTGAGCGTTTCGCTGAAGCCGGCATTGGTCGGATCGACGCCCTGGAATACCGAGCGTCGCGCGATCTCTTCCGGCGACGGAATCCTCATCCGCGTGACGATCTGATCGGCGCCGGCGCCCGAGGCGCGCCGATAGACCCGCTCCTCCATCCGCAGGAAGCGCGTGTCATCCACGGTCAGGTCGGGGGTGGCGTAGAGGAAATAGGCTTCGGTCTGCCTGCTCTTGAGCCAGATACCCCAGCTCTCGTAGGTGTTCTCGTGCCCAAGCACGTAGCCCTCGGTATTGCAGAAGATGAGGTCGAGCAGCCGGGCAGCCTTCTGCCAGATGACGCGGACATAGGCTTCCCAGGAGCCGTCGAACGTCGCGGTCAGCAGCACGTAGTCCACGGCATCGACGGAATCGTCCTCGGGTTCGAGCACGGCGATGCCGACCGAGTGGATCCGTCCGACGCGATCCACGGAATCGGACAGCACGCGGGCGAGCTCGTATTCATACGCATTGGCGCGTCCGCTATTCAGCGCACGCAATACATATTTGACGCGGGTCTTGTACGTGGTCGCATCCAGGGAGGGCACGAACCCCTTCTTGATCGGAGCCATCACCCTGAAATCGGACGTGCCGGCCATGCTGCCGGTCTTGATGGTCAAATCACGACGCATGTCTCTGGCTCCCCCGGGTCGCACGCGGGCTGGAGGCGCCTTCGCGCCTGGGCCCGGCAACCGAAACGTGTTTCGTTATGCAACGCTATTTAGGAATAGTGCGGCTCTCGGCCGTTCAAATGTATGAACTGGCCCACACTCTCCGAACTTTCGGGCGCGGCGCGCAGGCGGAAGTTTCGCCGGAGCAATGCAATCCGGTAGCCTGCGAGAGCGGCATAGGTTTGAGCCCGGGAAGGGGCCGCAATCGGGCTCGCGCGCGAGCTGGCGGTGCAGCTCACAGGCCGTGCAGACAGCGGTCGGCATCCATATCCCTGATTCGCATAAGGTATATTATGGAATATCTTTATCTACAATCCGATCAATAGTTTAGCCAAAACTCCTCCAACGGTATCTCCACTTGAGCGCTGGTTGCGGCCTGCGCCTCGACCGTCGCCTGAGCTCGTGTCGGCTACTGTGCATGGGGTTGTTTTTGCAGATTTGAAATCGGGTCTCCTGTGCCGAAAGCCGATATTGCCGTGACCTTGTCCGGCTGCAATAAGCGAGGCTTCCGCGAGATCGCAGATGACCTTAAGGCGACCGTCCGTATAGGTTTGCATCTCAGAACAACAACAAACCTTCCGAGGAAGCAGACCCATGGTCTTTTCGACGCGCTTTTCCCGACGCACGCTTCTCAAGGCCTCCGCCGCGACCGCGGTCCTGGGCGGCATCGGTGCGCCCCATGTGGCCCGTGCCCAGAGCGCCGAGTTCACCTACAAGTACGCCAATAACCTGCCCGACACCCATCCGCTCAACGTCCGCGCCAAGGAGATGGCGGCGGCGATCAAGACCGAGACAGGCGGCAAGTTCGACCTGCAGATCTTCCCGAACAACCAGCTCGGCTCGGACACCGACATGCTGAGCCAGATCCGCTCCGGCGGCGTCGAGTTCTTCACGCTGTCGGGCCTGATCCTGTCGACCCTGGTGCCGGCAGCGTCGATCAACGGCATCGGCTTCGCGTTCCCGGACTACGATACGGTCTGGAAGGCCATGGACGGCGATCTCGGCGCCCATGTCCGCGGCGAGATCAAGAAGGCCGGTCTCGAGGTCATGGACAAGATCTGGGACAACGGCTTCCGCCAGACCACGTCCTCGACCAAGCCGATCACCGGGCCTGACGACCTCAAGGGCTTCAAGATCCGGGTGCCGGTGTCGCCGCTGTGGACCTCGATGTTCAAGGCGTTCGATGCCGCACCGGCCTCGATCAATTTCAGCGAAGTCTATTCGGCGCTGCAGACCAAGATCGTCGAGGGCCAGGAGAACCCGCTGGCCATCATCTCGACCGCTAAGCTCTACGAGGTGCAGAAATACTGCTCGCTGACCAACCACATGTGGGACGGCTTCTGGTTCCTGGCCAACCGCAGAGCCTGGGAAAAGCTGCCGCAGGACGTGCGCACCGTGGTCGCCAAGAACATCAATGCCGCCGCGGTCAAGGAGCGCGAGGATACCGCCAAGCTCAACGCCAACCTGCAGCAGGAGCTCGCCGGCAAGGGCCTGGCGTTCAACCAGCCGGCCGTGGCGCCGTTCCGCGACAAGCTGCGCTCTGCCGGCTTCTATGCCGAATGGAAAGGCAAGTATGGCGATCAGGCCTGGGAGCTCCTGGAGAAGGCCGTCGGCAAGCTGTCGTAACGCGTTGGGTCCGTTATGGCTCACGTCGAGATCGAGGTGACCGAAGTGGTGGGCGAGGTGACGTTGCAGTCCCCTCGCCGACCTTCGCTGCTGACTTCGCTCGAGCGCGTGCTCGGTCTCGTCGTCGAAATCCCGGCGGCGACCCTGGTAGTCGCCGAGATCGTGATCCTGTTTGCCGGTGTGGTCGCGCGCTACGGCCTGCACCGGCCGCTGATCTGGTCGGACGAGCTCGCCTCGATCCTGTTCCTATGGCTTGCCATGCTCGGCGCGGCGGTCGCATTCCGCCGCTCCGAGCATATGCGCATGACCGCGATCGTCGCCAGCGCCAGGCCGGCAATGCGAGCCTATCTCGATCTGGTCGCGACCTCGGCCGCGCTGGCATTCCTGGCGCTGATCGTCTGGCCGTCCTGCGACTATGCCTACGAAGAGAGCTACATCACCACGCCGGCGCTGCAGATCTCCAACATGTGGCGCGCCGCGGCGCTGCCGGCCGGCATCGGGCTGATGGCGGCCTTTGCCTTGCTGCGGCTGCTGCGCGCCGCCGACCACCGAGTGGTGGCAGCCGCCGTGCTGTCGGTTGCGATCGTGATCGGCCTGTTCTGGCTAGCGGAGCCGCTCCTGCGGCCGCTCGGCAATCTCAACCTCGTCATCTTCTTCGTCGGCGTTGCCGGCTTCTGCGTCTTTGCCGGCGTTCCCATTGCGTTCGGCTTTGGTCTCGCCATCTTCGGCTATCTCGCGCTGACGACGCGCACGCCCGTGATGGTGCTGGTCGGGCGCATGGACGAGGGCATGAGCCACCTCATCCTGCTTTCCGTGCCACTGTTCGTGTTCTTAGGCCTGCTGATCGAGATGACCGGCATGGCGCGGGCCATGGTGGCGTTCCTGGCGAGCCTGCTCGGCCATATCAGGGGCGGCCTGCATTACGTGCTGGTCGGCGCGATGTACCTCGTCTCCGGCATTTCCGGCGCCAAGGCCGCCGACATGGCCGCTGTCGCGCCCGTGCTGTTCCCTGAGATGAAACAGCGCGGCGCCAAGCCCGGCGACCTCGTCGCGCTGCTGGCGGCAACAGGCGCCCAGACCGAGACCATTCCGCCGAGCCTGGTGCTGATCACGATCGGCTCGGTGACGGGCGTCTCGATCGCCGCCCTCTTCACCGGCGGCCTGCTGCCCGGCGTCGTGCTCGCGGTCACGCTCTGCATGCTGGTGTGGTGGCGCTACCGCCACGAGGACATGAGCCATGTCCGCCGCGCCACCGCTTCCGAGATCGGCAAGACCTTTGTCATTGCCCTGCCCGCGCTCGCGCTGCCCTTCGTGATCCGCTATGCCGTGGTCGAGGGCATCGCGACCGCCACCGAGGTTTCCACCATCGGCATCGTCTATGGCGCGCTCGTCGGCCTCCTGGTCTATCGCCGCTTCGACTGGCGGCGGCTGTTTCCGATGCTGGTCGAGACCGCCGCGCTGTCGGGCGCGATCCTGCTGATCATCGGCACCGCCACCGGCATGGCCTGGGGCCTGACACAGTCCGGCTTCTCGCGCTCGCTGGCCGCGGCCATGACCGGATTGCCAGGGGGAGCTGCGACCTTCATTGCCGTGTCCATCCTGGCCTTCACCGTCCTCGGCAGCGTGCTGGAGGGCATTCCGGCCATCGTGCTGTTCGGGCCGCTGTTGTTCCCGATCGCCCGCGCCGTCGGCGTGCACGAGGTGCACTATGCCATGGTGATCATTCTGGCCATGGGTATCGGGCTATTCGCCCCGCCGTTCGGTGTCGGCTATTATGCCGCCTGCGCCATCGGACGCGTCGATCCGGCCGAAGGCATCAAGCCGATCTGGGGCTATCTGCTGGCGCTGCTGGTGGGATTGATCATCGTCGCGATCTTCCCCTGGATCTCGATCGGATTTCTTTGACGCGGTTTAAGGAGGGTGTCGATGAGTGAGCGACCGAACCCGTACAATATCGGCCTCGACAAGACGCAAGCCAATTATGTGCCGCTGAGCCCGCTCAGCTTCCTCGCGCGCAGCGCCGCCGTCTATCCCGATCACGTCAGCACGGTCTATGAAGGCCGCAGCTTCACCTGGGCGCAGACCTATGAGCGCTGCCGGCGCTTTGCGTCCTGGCTCGCAGGCAAGGGCGTCGGCGTCGGCGACACGGTCGCGGCGATGCTGCCGAACATTCCCGCGATGAACGAGGCGCACTTCGCCGTGCCCATGACGGGCGCGGCGCTCAACGCGCTCAACATCCGCCTCGATGCGCCTTCGATCGCGTTCCAGCTCGACCATGGCGGCGCGAAAATCATCCTGGTCGATCCCGAGTTTTCAGGCGTCATCAGCGACGCGCTGGCGAAGATGACCGGCCCCAAGCCGTTGGTGATCGACGTCGACGATGCATCGTTCAAGGGCGGCAAGCGGATCGGCGAGATCGAATATGAGACGGCGGTCGCCGAAGGCGATCCCGGCTTCGCGCCGATCACGCCACGCGATGAATGGGACGCGATCGCACTGAGCTACACCTCGGGCACGACGGGCAATCCCAAGGGCGTCGTCACCCACCATCGCGGCGCCTATCTGAACGCCGTCAGCAACATCCTCGCAGGCAATCTCGGCCAGCATCCGGTCTATCTCTGGACCCTGCCGATGTTCCACTGCAACGGCTGGTGCTTTCCGTGGACCATCGCGGCCGCCGCCGGCATCAATGTCTGCCTGCGCAAGGTCGAGCCGACAAAGATATTCGAGCTGATCAAGAGCCAGGGCGTGACCCATATGTGCGGCGCGCCGATCGTCTACAACACGCTGATCAACGCCCCCGATGCGCCCAAAGGCAATGCCGCCCGCCGCGTCGTCGGCCTGATCGCGGGCGCTGCGCCGCCGGTCGCCGTGCTGGAAGGCGCCGAAAGCATCGGCATCAAGCTGACGCATGTCTACGGCCTGACCGAGGTCTACGGCCCCGCCTCCGTCTGCGCCGAGCAGCCGGGCTGGGACGAGCTCCCTCCCGCCGAGCGCGCCCGCATGAAGCGCCGGCAGGGCGTGCCCTACCCGCTCGAGGAAGCCGTCACTGTGATCAATCCGCAGACCATGCTGGAGGTGCCGCGCGACGGCGAGACCATCGGCGAGGTCATGTTCCGCGGCAACATCGTGATGAAGGGTTACCTCAAGAACGAGAAGGCGACCAAGGAAGCGTTCGAAGGCGGCTGGTTTCACACCGGCGATCTCGGCGTGCTCGACGAGCACGGCTACGTCATCATCAAGGACCGCTCCAAGGACATCATCATCTCCGGCGGCGAGAACATCTCCTCCGTCGAGGTCGAGGACGTCCTCTACAAGCACCCGGCCGTGCTGTTCGCCGCCGTGGTCGCAAAGCCCGATCCGAAATGGGGTGAAGTACCTTGCGCCTTCGTCGAGCTGAAGGACGGCGCGAGCGCCACCGAGGCCGAGATCATTGCGTTCTGCCGAACGCACATGAGCGGCTTCAAGACGCCGAAGGCGGTCGTGTTTGGGCCGATCCCGAAGACGTCCACCGGCAAGATCCAGAAATTCCTGCTGCGTAACCAGGTGGACTCCGCGAAGGCGATCTCAGCGTGAGCTTCTCGCGGCCTCACAAAAGGATCTGAAAGTCTCCGCCCGCGCGATGATTGTGCGCAGGACACGTCGGAGACGCATCCCGCCGCAGCCCGGGGCAGGCTTCGACGGCCTCTGGTAAGCATCCTTATCGACAGCCACACCAGGGCTCCCTCTTGCACGTGAGCCTGACGACTGAAACGCGTGTCGCGGAGGAACCTCCCGCATGCGGGACCATTGGTGTTCGACTTTTCCCGAACCACGCTCGGAATGCACGTTGCCAAAGGCTGAGAACGACGGCGAACAAGCTGAGGCTCCCTCCCCAAACCCGAAGCGGCGTGGTCTCGCGCGCTCGCTCGGGCTAGGTGTGGTCACCGGAGCCGCTGACGACGATTGCTCGGCCATAGGAACCTATGCGAGCGCCGGAGCGCAATTTGGAACATCGCTGTTGTGGACTGCCCCCATCACGTTTCCAATGATGTTCGCGGTCGTCTACCTCTCCTCCAAGCTCGGGCAGGTCAGCGGCAAGGGGCTGTTTCACGTCATCAAAGATCACTATTCAAGCTGGGTCCTCTGGCCGACGCTGATAGGCGTGCTGGTTGGGAACACCATCGAAGCGGCCGCGGATCTCGGCGGCATGGCAGCAGCGCTCGGACTGTTCGTTCCGTTGCCTGCTCCGGTCATCGTGTCCGGCGTCGCCCTCGCGATTCTCGCGCTTCAGGTTTGGGGTTCGTACGAGACCATCCGCAACATTTTCAGATGGCTCGCCCTGGTGCTGTTTGCCTATGTCGGTTCGGCCCTTCTCGCCAAGCCGGACCCGTGGGAGGTGCTGCGCGGCACCTTGGTTCCAACCGTGCAATTCTCAGGCGAATTTCTCTCGATCCTCGTTGCGATTATCGGCACGAGCCTGTCGGCGTACCTCTACACCTGGCAATCCAATGTCGAGGTCGAGGAGAAGATTCAGCAGGGACGCACCACGCTGGAGGAGCGGCGCGGAACGACGCAGGGCGATTTGCGCCGATCGCGCAATGATATCCTGATTGGAATGCTGTTCTCCAACATCATCATGTATTTCATCATCCTTTCGACCGGCGCCACCCTTCACAAGGCGGGCCAAACCAATATCGACACGGCGGCACAGGCCGCCGAAGCCTTGCGCCCGATCGCCGGGGACACAGCAGGCATCCTGTTCGCGGTCGGAATTATCGCAGTCGGCTTCCTCGCTGTGCCGATCATGACCACCGGCGCGGCCTACGATCTCTGTCAGGTGATAGGCTGGAAGAGCAGCCTGCACGCGCGTCCCAAGGAGGCCAAGAAATTCTATGCAGTGATCGCCGGCTTTACGCTGGTTGCGGTTGTCCTGAATTTTCTTGGCTTCAATCCCATGCGCGCGCTGGTCTATTCCGGGATCGTACAGGGCTTTTCGACCCCGCCGCTGCTGTTGTTCATCCTGTTGATGACAAACAACCGCAAGATCATGGGTGATAAAGTCAACACCCTGCCGCTTAACATCCTCTCGTGGATCACGGTGGGCGCAATCTTCGCGGCGACGGCGGGCCTCGTCGCTTCCTGGTTCATCTAGTCTTGGCTAAGCGCGATCGGATCGGGATGGATCCTTACCGCGCCTTACCTCATGGCTCGCGCATGGTCGTTTCGTAAATCGCTGCACCCTTGCCCGGATCATGCTTTAACGTTTCACTGACCAGAATTCTTGCTCGCCTCAGTGCGTCTCCAGCCGCAGCCCGTCATAGGCCGGCACCACGCCAGGGGGCAGCGACTGCCGGATGACCTCGTAGTCGACATCGGCGGTCATGTTGGTGATGACCGCGCGCTTCGGCTTGAAGCGCTCGATCCAGGACAGCGCATCGTTGATGCTGAAATGGCTGACATGGCTGGTATAGCGCAGGCCGTCGACGATCCAGAGATCGAGATTCTCCAGCGCGCCCCAGCTCTCGCGCGGGATATCATTGAGATCCGGCGTATAGGCCGCATTCCCGATGCGGTAGCCGAGCGCGGGAATGTTGCCGTGCTGCACCAGAAACGCAGTCATCGTCACGGCGCCGCCCTTCCCCAGAATGGTCTGGCTTTCGCCCGCCTCGATCGAATGCCGGGTCAGGATCGGCGGATAATCGCTGCCCTCGGGCGAGATGAAGCAATACGAGAACCGCGACAGGATGTCCTTGGCGGTCGACTGGTTGAAATAGGTCGGAATGCGCCGGCGCATGTGCATGACGACCGACCGCAGATCATCCATGCCGTGAGTCTGGTCGGCATGCTCGTGGGTCAGGAACACCGCATCGATGTGGTCGACATTGGTCGAGAGCAATTGCTCGCGCAGGTCCGGCGAGGTGTCGATCACGATGCGTGTCGTGCCGTGCTCGGACGTCCGTTCGACCAGCAGCGAGCAGCGGCGACGGCGGTTCTTGGGATTGTTGGGATCACAGGCGCCCCAGCCGAGCGCCGGGCGCGGCACGCCGGCGGAGGAGCCGCAGCCCAGGATCGTCAGCGTCAGCGTCATGCGGCTCCCAGTCTCAAGCTTTCACCTTCGAGAACAGGCGGAAGAAATTTTCGCTGGTCTGGCGCGCAACCTCGTCAAGCGACACGCCGCGCGTCTCGGCGAGTACTTTTGCGACCTCGACCACGTAGGCCGGCTCATTGCGCTTGCCCCGAAACTTGCCGGGCGCAAGATAGGGCGAGTCTGTTTCAACCAGAATACGGTCGGGCGACAGTTCGGCTGCGAGCGCGCGCAATGCCTCCGATTTCTTGAAGGTCAGGATTCCCGTGAAACCGATATAGAGCCCGAGCGACACGGCCTTCAGCGCCAGCTCGCGCCCGCCCGTGTAACAATGCAGCACGGCACGAAACGATCCCTTTGCGGCCTCCTCTTCCAGGATGCGCGCGCAGTCCTCGTCGGCCTCGCGGGTATGGATCACCAGCGGCAGGCCGGTGGCGCGGGCGGCGGCGATATGGGCGCGAAAGCCCCTCGCCTGCGCTTCCGGCGACCCGTTGTCGTAGAAATAATCGAGCCCGGCTTCGCCGAGCGCGACGATCTTGGGATGCTGCGTCAGCGCAATCAGCTCGTCCGGCGCGATGCCGTCCTCCTCGTCCGCATGATGCGGATGAGTACCGACCGAGCAATAGACGTCGTCATAACGCTCGGCGATGGCGAGCAGGTCCTTCAGCCGCCGCACCCGCGTCGAGATCGTGACCATGCGGGCTATGCCGGCCGCTCGCGCCCGCGACACGATCCCGTCGAGATCTTCCGCAAAGTCCGGAAAATCCAGATGGCAATGACTGTCGACCAGCATCGTGCGAACGCCTTCAGGCCGCCGGCTCGATGTAGCGCGGGAATGCCGGCGTCGGCGCCGGCAGCGTCGAATCGGGCGCGATGCGCTTTGCGCCGCCGAGCATGGCAAAATTGCGCTCGGCCTCGGGGATGCCGAGGCTGTCGAGCAGCTTGCCGGAGGCGGTCGGCATCGCGGGCTGAGCCAGGATCGCGATCTGGCGCACGACTTCGGCGGTGACGTAGAGCACCGTCTTCTGCCTGGCCGGATCCGTCTTGGCGAGCGCCCACGGCGCCTCGCCCGCAAAATAGCGGTTGGCCTCCGCGACCACGGCCCAGACGGCGTTGAGCCATTGATGGATCTGCTGCGTCGCCATCGCCTCGCGCGACGCTGCAATCATGCCGTCGGCCATCGAAAGGATCGCCTTGTCGTTGTCGCTGAACTCGCCGGGCTCAGGCAGCACGCCGCCCAGTTGCTTGGCGATCATCGAGAGCGAACGCTGCGCGAGATTGCCGAGATCGTTGGCGAGATCGGCATTGATGCGCGCCACGATGGCCTCGTGATTGTAGTTGCCGTCCTGGCCGAACGGCACCTCGCGCAGGAAGAAGTAGCGCATCTGGTCGACGCCGTACTGCTCGGCCAGGTTGAAGGGATCGACGACGTTGCCGACCGACTTCGACATCTTCTCGCCCCTGTTGAACAGGAAGCCGTGGGCATAGACCCGCTTCGGCAGCGGAATGCCGGCCGAGAGCAGGAAGGCGGGCCAGTACACCGCATGGAAGCGGATGATGTCCTTGCCGATGATGTGCACATCGGCCGGCCAGTAGCGCCAGTTCTTGTCGCTCTCGTCGGGGAAGCCGACGCCGGTGATGTAGTTGGTCAGCGCGTCGACCCAGACATACATCACATGCTCTTCGTCGCCGGGCACCTTCACGCCCCAATCGAACGTGGTGCGCGAGATCGAGAGATCGCGCAGGCCGCCCTTGACGAAGCTCACCACCTCGTTCTTGCGGGAATCCGGCCCGATGAAATCGGGGTGGTCCGCATAGAGCTTGAGCAGCTTGTCCTGGTAGGCCGACAGGCGGAAGAAATAGCTCTTCTCCTCCACCCATTCCACCGGCGTGCCCTGTGGTCCGAGCCGCACGCCGTCGTCGTTCACGCGCGTCTCGTCCTCGGCGTAATAGGCCTCGTCGCGGACCGAGTACCAGCCCGAATAGGTGTCGGCGTAGATGTCGCCGCTCGCTTCCATGCGCCGCCAGATCTCCTGGCTGGAGCGATGGTGCTGCTCCTCGGTGGTGCGGATGAAGCGGTCGAACGACACGTCCAGGCGCTCGTCCATCTCCTTGAAGCGGCCGGCATTACGCGTCGCGAGCGCGGCAGCGGACATGCCTTCGTTCGCCGCCGTCTGGATCATCTTCTGACCGTGCTCGTCGGTGCCGGTCAGGAAGAACACATCCTTGCCGTCGAGGCGCGCAAAGCGCGCCAGCGTGTCGGTCGCAATCGCCTCATAGGCATGGCCGATATGCGGGCTGCCGTTGGGATAGGCGATCGCGGTTGTGATGTAGAAGACGTTGTCGCGCGCGACCGCGGGCGCGGCAACTTGCGGCGAAGTGACGGGCTTTGGCGCACGCGGGGCCTTTGGCTTCGTCGGCTTTGGCTTCACAGGCGTGATGACGGGAGCCGGCGCGGCGGCCACGGCAGGCGCAGTCGCCTCTTTCGCGACCTTCTTCGCCGGAGCCTTGGCCGGCCGCTTGGCAGCCTTCTTTACCGCCTTCTTGGCGACGACCTGCTTCTTCGCGGCCTTCTTGCCCGCCTTCTTTGCTGCGCCCTTCTTCACGCTCTTCTTGACGGCACCCTTCTTGGTCTTTTTGACCTTCTTGGCGGCTTTGCTCGCGCGCGCCTTCACGGCCTTTTTCGCGGCTTTCTTGACGGCCTTCTTCGCAGACTTCTTGCCGCTCTTGCGTTTGACGGATTTCTTAGCTCGCGTTGCCACCACGAATTCCTTTACCGGCTTCTCGAATTTTGGAAACGGCTCGGCGCTTAGCGCGTTGCGTCCGCCAGCCAGCCAAACACCGAGAAAACCAAGGGCTTGCGCTCCAGATTGTAGGTTTCGGTGTCGCGCGCGGCGCGGACGATCTTTTCCCATACCTCAGCTAGCCGCGCAAGGCGCGGCAGGTTCTGGTTGGCATTGGCCTCATCCGCATGCAGGCGCTCCGCAATCCAGCGGTCGATGCCGTCGATGAAGGCCGCAAGCGCCACGCGGTCGCTGGTGCCAAGCGAATCGCCGAGCGTGTGCAATTCGCGCGGGTCGACCTGCGGCAGGCGCGCGAGCAGCGCCGCCGTGCGCTGCTGAAGTTTCAGGGCGTCGCCACCGAGCAACGTCAGCGCCCGTGCGACGCTGCCCTCGGAGGCCTCGGCCGCCTCGCGCAGCGCGGCATCGTTCGGATCGAGCCCGGCCGCTGAAGCCGCAGCGTCGATCACCTCGTTCGTGGCGAGCGGCCGCAGGCGCAGCTTGCGGCAGCGCGACTGAATCGTGGCGAGCACCCGCGCGGGCGCGTGGCTGACCAGCAGGAACAGTGATTGCTGCGGCGGCTCCTCGAGAATTTTCAGAAGCGCGTTGGCCGCGTTTGGATTGAGTTCGTCGACGGTGTCGACGATGCAAACGCGCCAGCCTTCGGCCGCCGCGGTCGAGCCGAAGAACGCGATCGTCTCGCGCGTCTCGTCCACGGTGATCACGGTGCGCATCACGCCGCGCTCGTTGGCGGTGCGCTCGAGCGTCAGCAGGCCACCATGTGAGCCGGCCGCCACCTGCCGCGCCACGGCGTCGTCGGGACCGATCGCAAGGCTCTTGGCGCGCTGCACGGCCGGCGCCAACGGCTGCGCATGGGCGAGCACGAACCCCGCCATCCGATAGGCCAGCGTGGCCTTGCCGATCCCCTGCGATCCGCCGATCAGCCAGGCATGGGGAATGCGCCCGCTGCGATAGGCATCGAGCAGCGCAGCCTCCGCCTCGCGATGGCCGAACAGCTGCGACGTCTCGCGCGGATGCGGTACGGCGGTTTCCCGCTCGGCCTGACGCGGACTCATATCGACACCACTGACGCAGGCGTGGGCAGCAGACGCTCGCGCAGCGCGGTCCAAACGCGCGCGGCAACCGTGTCCGGATCGGAATTGGCGTCGATCAGCACGCAGCGCGCCGGATCCTCCGCCGCGATCCTGCGATAGGCCTCGCGCAAGCCCTCGTGGAAGCTGAGCTTCTCGGCCTCGAACCGGTCAGGCGTACTGCTGCCGCGGCGCGCGGCGGCGCGTTGCAAGCCAATCTCGACCGGCAAGTCGAGGATGATGGTGAGGTCCGGCTTGAGATCGCCGATGGTAACCCGCTGCATGGCGTTGATCAGGCCCTCAGGTACGCGGCCCAGGCTGCCCTGATAGGCCCGCGTCGAGTCGGCGAAGCGGTCGCACAGCACCCAGACGCCCTGGCTCAATGCCGGCTGAATCACGGTGTGGACATGATCATCGCGCGCGGCGGCAAACAGCAGCGTCTCGGCTTCGGGACCGAGCAGCTTGCCCATGCCCGACAGCACCAGATGGCGCATGATCTCGGCGCCCGGCGAGCCGCCCGGCTCACGCGTGACCCGGATGCGAAGCTTGGCCGCCGTGAGGCGATCGGCGAGCTTCTTGATCTGGGTCGACTTGCCCGTGCCCTCGCCGCCTTCAAAGGTGACGAAGCGTCCCCGTCCGGACGGCCGCTGTGCAGCGCTCTCACTCATGATCAGAGCTTCTCGGCACCTGCGCGGAACATGCCGATCACGAGCTCGCTGGCGCCGTCGATCGCGCGGCGCATGGTCGAGCCGGTGCTGATCGCCTCGGCGGCATAGACCGGCGTCTCGACCGCGATGTTGCCGCTGCGCCAGACCCTGACCACGCCGACCCGCTGGCCGGCCTCGACCGGCGCGCGCACCGGGCCGCTGTAGACGATGCGCGCAATCAGCTTGTCGCTGCCGTTCTTGTGCACCATCACCTTCACCGGCGTCTTGGCGACGAGCTTGACCGACCGGCTCTCGCCGCCGAACACCTTGGCGTAGCCGACGGGCTGCTCGGCCGCGATCAGGGTGCGGGTCTCGAAATTGCGAAAACCCCATTCCAGCATCTTCTTGGCTTCCGTGGCGCGGTCCTCGGGATCTTCGAGTCCGTTGACGACGACGATCAGCCGCGTGCCGTTCTGCACGGCAGAGCCGACCATGCCGTAGCCGCCTTCCTTGGTGTAGCCGGTCTTCAGACCGTCAGCGCCTTCCATCGAATTGAGCAGCGGATTGCGGTTGGGCTGGCGGATCTTGTTCCAGGTGAACTCCTTCTCGCCGAACAGTTTGTAGAATTCCGGGAAGTCCAGGATGATGTGCCGGGCGAGCATGCCGAGCTCGCGCACCGTCATCTTGTTGCCGGGATCGGGCAGACCGTTGGAATTGGCGAAGGTCGACTTGGTCATGCCAAGCTCGCGGGCGCGCTTGGTCATGAAGTCGGCGGCAAAGATCCGCTCGTTGCCCGCCATGGCTTCGGCAAGCGCGATGCAGGCGTCGTTGCCGCTTTGGATGATCGCGCCGCGCAGGAGATCGTCGACCGAGACCTTGCTGTTGATGGCGGCGAACATGGTCGAGCCGCCCGAGGGGGCGCCGCCTCTGCGCCAGGCGTTCTCGCTGATCCGGTACTCGTCGGTCAGCTTGATGTCACCCTTCTTGACCGCGTTGAAAACGACCTCCGCCGTCATCAGCTTCATCATGCTCGAAGGCGCGCGCAGCTCGTCGGCGTTCTTCTCGAACAGCACGCTGCCTGAGGAGGCTTCGATCAGGATCGCGGTCGGGGCATCGCCATCGAAGCCGGCATCTTCCGCTTTCTTGGCACCCTGGACGCTCTGGTTGGCCGCATAGAGCGCCCCACCCCAGCCGATGCCAGCCACCAAAACCGTCGCGATCAGCCCGCGCGCCAGCGTTCCGGCGGTGAGCCAGTTGCGACGAAGCAAAGGAAGACGAAGTGCCATGGCGAAGCCCTGAGGAAGGCGTTCTAACAGCTGGAACAGATGCGAACAACACGCGGTTGGACGCTGTCCCTGAGATTGCACGATTCTCGCCGCGCCCCTATCGTGGCGCCTCATGTTTTTCGACCAAACCCCTGAAACAAGGCGGAAAAGCGAATGTCCTCAACCCGCATGATCAAGACCAACGGGGTCGAGCTGTTCGTCCGCGAAGCCGGCCAGGGACCGCTGGTGGTGCTGTGCCATGGCTGGCCGGAACTGTCGTACTCCTGGCGCCACCAGATCCCCGCACTTGCCGCAGCCGGGTTTCACGTCGTCGCCCCTGATATGCGCGGATACGGCCAGAGCGCGGCGCCGCTCGATGTGAACGCCTACTCGATCTTCGATACGGTCGGGGACGTGGTCGGCCTCGTCCAGGCGCTCGGCGAGAGCAAGGCGATGGTGGTCGGCCACGATTGGGGCGCACCGGTCGCCTGGCACGCAGCGCTGTTCCGGCCCGATATCTTCACGGCCGTCGCGGGGCTGAGCGTGCCGCCGCCGTTCCGCGGCCGCGGCAAGCCGCTCGACCTGTTGCGCCAGGGCGGCGTCACCAATTTCTACTGGCAGTATTTCCAGACGCCCGGCGTCGCCGAGGCCGAACTCGAGCGAGACGTCGCACGCACCATGCGCATCGTCCTCGGCGGACGTGGCCTCGCCGATCCCACCGCGGCCATGTTCGTGCAGGAGGGCAAGGGCTTTCTCGGCCATGCGACCGCCGAGGAGCCGCTGCCTGGCTGGCTCAGCGAGGCCGACCTCGCCTATTTCACCGAAAGCTTCCGCAAGTCCGGCTTCCGCGGCGGGCTGAACTGGTACCGGAATATCGACCGCAATTGGGAGCTGACCGCGCCCTGGCAGGACGCGCAGATCCGCCAGCCTTCCCTCTTCATCGCAGGCTCGAAAGACGCGGTGATCACCGGCCTGATCGGGGCCAAGCGCGTCAACGAGCTCGAGCGCGTGCTGCCCAATCTGACGCGCAAGCTGATCCTCGATGGCGCTGGCCATTGGGTGCAGCAGGAGCGGCACGACGAGGTGAACGCGGCCCTCGTCACGTTCTTGAAGGAGAGCACGGCTCAGTAGAGGCCGCGGCCGCTCAGGATGCTGCGGGCCTCGGCGGCGCCGTCCGTCGCGCTCTCGCTCGCGTAGCGGCCGTCCTGGTCATAGGACACCGCGCGGGCGTTCTGGAGCGTCCGGCCCCGGCTGCGGCTCGAGGCCGACATTTCCGAGGTGGCATTGAGCGAGGCCATGTCGGCCGAGCTGCTGCCGAGATTGTACGGTCGTCCCTCCGGCATCGGGACCTCGCCGCGAAGGGCGCCGCGGGTCGAGGACGGCAGCTCCGGCACGAACGGCTTGGCCGAGGCGACGCGGACCATCGAGGGCGATGGCGCCGGAACGCCGGTGCGCAGCGTCGCGAGAAGCTGACGGTCGTCGGAGCCTTCGAGCGGCGCCCGGCCGACATATTCGACCCGGACCTTGGCGACGCCATTGCCTTTGAATTCAAGGAGTTCGGCCGCCCTGTTCGAGACATCGATGAGGCGGTTGCCGTGATAGGGCCCACGGTCATTGACGCGCACGATCAGCGACTTGCCGTTGGAGACGTTGGTGACCCGGGCGTAGGACGGCATCGGCAGGGTCGGATGCGCCGCCGTCAGCGAGGTCATGTCGAACACCTCGCCATTGGCCGTCAGGCGGCCGTGGAAATCATCGCCGTACCAGGACGCCATGCCCTCGGCGCGGTAGTTGACGTCCTCCTCCGGCACGTAGGTCTTGCCCGCCACGACATAGGGCTTGCCGACGCGGTAGGTGCCGCCGCCCTTCGGGACCGGATCGCCCCAGGCCACGACGCGCGGGCTCGAGGATACGCCGTATTTCGGATCGACGCGGCTGGCGAACTTGTTCGAGGAGGCGCAATTGGCGAGCGCAAGGCAGGTCGCGACCGCCGCAACACCGCGCGCGGCCCGCAAAACCGAATCTGACCGACGGATCCCCATGCGCCCCAAATACCACTTCGCCGGAGGCGTACCCAACCCGCTTTGGTGACGGGGAGCGCTGTCCGGTCCTTCAACTTCCGAGGCGGCCCACCACCGCATCGGACGTGGTAAGGATAACGCAACCCGAACGCGGCGGAAATGGGGAGCCCACGGCGATCACGCCGGGATGGTAAACGGGACGTTCGCATTTTTCCGTTGTTCTACGGGACGATGGCGCCCGGGCTGTGCCAGTGCTGGACATTCTGTTGCGCCAAATCCTCACTCCACCCCCATTGTCGCGCCGCTCACCGAAATTCTTTTGACTGTGCAAGGCCGCACGCGTTCTCTCGGACGCAAGGGCGGGATTTGGAATTTAACGATGATCGAGACGGTTTCGGCACTGATGGGTCTGGTAAGCGCGGGGATCTTCCTGGCCCATGCGTTCGAAGGTTACCGCACGAGGGCCTGAAGGCACGCGCGCGGACGGCAAGCATCACCTCTTTCAATGCAGCGCGTTCGGACGGTCTTAGTCGATCCGGTCGCGCATCGAACACGAGAGCGGCAGGTGTCCCATGCGTAACCATGACCTCGTATCCGATGGCTTCCTGGCCTTGACCGCCGGCGGCTTGGTGCTGCTCTGCTCGAGTCTCGTCGCGCTGGCGTTTGCCTGAGGCGCACGTCCTCCCTTCCAATCCGCTCGTTTCCGACGCGGCTCTATTGCGGCGCAGCAAGCAGGCCCGTGCTCCGCTCCCATTCAGTTGATTGAATTATTGCGTGCGGCGCCTCGACCTATTGCAAGAGGCCATCACCAACGAGGGTGACGCAAATGCTTGCCGAGAAATTCTTCCTGGTCCTGGAATCCCTGATCCGCGGCGACCGCACCTATCCGGATGGAAGTCCCCGGGTCATCAGCACCTCCCCGCACGTGCCGGTCAGGCCGACACCGCCGAAATAGCCGACGCGTCCGCCAGCCGGCCACACGCGCCGCTCAGCGCAGACCCAACAGCGAGCGGCGGTAGAAGCTGCCGCGGGCCTCGTTCTGGCAGACGAAGCTGCCATCGAAGCCCTGGCCGTAACGCTTCTGCCCCTTGCGGTAGTAGACGCCCTTCCTGAAGTCGAGCCAGACCACCTTGTCGCGCGGGCAATGACGCTGGGCCTGCGCCTCATAGCGAAACGGCGTCAGCGGCGTCGCCGAGACCTCGGCGCCGCCTGCACCGACCAGCATGGCGCCAGCGCATGCGATTGCGCCGGACCATTTGCCAAAGCCGCTCCGAGACACCCCCACCTCCCGCTCGCCGCCGTCCCCCGACGGCCGGTCGGCACGGTAGCACGAAACGGTCCAGCCTGCGGAAGCGGAAGCGCGCGTCACGTCTTCCGCCAGCCATCTTGTCGGGGTACATGACGGCAAGATCGTCTCGATGCGAGGGTGCTGCCCGAATGTCGGTTGAGCCTGAGACAACAACTGGTCCCCGCCGGCCCTCGCCGCAGCTCGGCCTGTTGCCGATGATCATCTTCGGCTCGCGCTGGCTGCAGCTGCCGCTCTATCTCGGACTGATCGTGGCGCAGTGCGTCTACATCGCGCTGTTCGTCAAGGAGCTCTGGCACCTCTCCTGGCACGCCCTCGACCTCACCGAGCAGCAGATCATGATGAGCGTGCTGGCGCTGATCGACGTCGTGATGATCTCCAATCTGCTCGTGATGGTGATCGTCGGCGGTTACGAGACGTTCGTCTCGCGGCTCGATCTCCAGGGCCATCCCGACGAGCCGGAATGGCTCGGCCACGTCAATGCGAGCGTCCTGAAGATCAAGCTCGCCATGGCCATCATCGGCATCTCCTCCATCGCGCTGCTGCGCACCTTCATCGAGGCCGGCAATCTCGGCTCCAACCGCGCCGGCTTCACCGAGACCGGCGTGATGTGGCAGGTGCTGATCCACATCACGTTCATCGTCTCGGCGCTCGGCATCGCCTATGTTGACAAGCTCAGCGAGTCCGGAATGCGCAAGCGCGCCGAATGAAGCGCTGCTGCAGGTTCAGGGCCGGTCCGCTTCCAGCTGCGCCAATGCCTGATGCAGACATTCCTGAAGCCTCGCGGCGACCTGCTCGCGCGCGATCCCCTTGCCGGCGAGATCGCCCGAAACCTTGCCGACCACATCGTCCATCGTCCGGCTCTCCAGATGGTCCGTCACCAGCGCCGCTGCGTAGCTTGCCGCGGCATCGCCACTGAGCCCGAGCTGGCCTGCGGCCCACAGCCCGAGCAGCTTGTTGGACCGCGCCGTGGCCTTGAACATGAATTCCTCGTCGTGGGCGAATTTGGCTTCAAAGCCCTGCTCGCGCTTGTCGAACGTGGTCATGGTCAGCTCCATTCTGATTCGCTGATGAGGATCGGACTTGCTGGGAGCGAACGTCTCCGTGGTTCAGGTCAGTTTAGGATCATTTGAAGCTTCCTCCCGGAAGCCGAACGGCGTCAAGCCTGCCGAAGCGCCCGCCAGGCCGGTGCACAGGCGGCGCGAGCCCCGCGCCAGCCAGCTCGGCCAAGCTGAGAATGTTTACCATTCGTTAAGCAGACTCAGCGTCGGATGACGACAGAGACATCGAGAGCTGACGCATGAACAGAGAGCTGCGGGAGTTTCGGCGGCTTGAACGGGTCTGCCTGGAGCAGGCCGCCCTCTCCCCCATGGACCTGACGCGAAGCGGACTGCTGAAGGTCGCCGACGATTGTCGGATCGCGGCCGAAGCGATCGAGGCCCAATTGCCTCGCGGGGTCTTTGCGGACGCCGTCCAGGCGTTCAAGCTGGCCTTGAGCGCAAAGGCCAAGCGGCACTAAGTCGGCCGCCGCGGGAGAAGCGATTTGCGAGCTTGGGCGGCGAAGCGCGTTCGCTCAGCCTTTCGCCGCCGCCGCTTCACGCGCCAGCCGCTCGGCCTTCAGCCGTTCCTTGTTGGCGTAGAACGCCTTCTGCGCCGCTTCGTGGTCGCGCATGGCCTTTTCGGCCTCGATCCGGCGCGCCGCATCGCGGGCGTGGCGTTGTTCGGGGGTCAGGGGTTTGCGTCGGAAGGAAAGGTCTTCAGTCATGCCAAGTGAACGTGGCTGCCAGGAAAAAGTTCCGGCCGAGACGGTCGGCCGGTCATGACGTTCCGCGAAAACAACCCCATGCACAGTAGTTAAGCCCCTCTTCTGCAACGCTTTTTTCTAAACGACTCAAGCGTCCACTTGCCGACTGGCAAACAGCGGCATCTGTGAGCCGCAAGCGACGTGATCCGCTCGCAGGAACCATCAGATCGCGATGTCCGCAATCACGGGCAAATGGTCCGAATAGGCGCGCGCTTCCTCGTCGGTCCAGACTTTCCCGAACCGGCTGTCCCGCGTTGCATAGATGCGGTCGAGCCGAAGCAACGGCAGATGCGCCGGAAAGGTGCGCAGCCGCGTCCGGTTCGGGCAGACCTGCGCGAGCACGCGCCGCACCGATTTTACCCAGAACCAGTCGTTGAAATCGCCGAGCACGACGGTTCTTTCTGGCTTCACCAGGCTCACCAGGGCCTGAGCCTGCTCGTAACGCTCGTGGATGCTCAGGCCGAGATGCGTGGCAACCACACGGAATTCGCCGAAAGGCGTCTGCAATCCCGTGGCAATCGCCCTGCGCGGCTCTCGCTCCCGATAGGACACGTCGACGATCTCGGGCACGCCGGAGAACGGAAAGCGGCTCATGAGCATCTGCCCGTAGTCACCGTCCTCCGTGACAATCGACTTGGCATGAACGCCATGATCGCCGACGACCCGTGCCAGCTTCGCAAACGGATCGTCCGACCGCGATCGGGAATCCACCTCCTGAAGCGCGACGACGTCCGGCGACCATTTGCGAATGATCGAGCAAACCCCCTCCAGATCGAACGTCGGATTGAGATTGAAGGTGCCGTGCACATTCCACGTCATGAAACGCACCGGCATCAACGTCTCCCGGCAAGCCAGGTCGCGACGAACTGTGCGCCCGCGCAGATCCCGAGCCATCCCAGGAACGCCAGTGCCAGCAGCGCGATGTTGCTCAAGGACGCATTCCTGGCCAGATCTGCGATCTGCGCTCCCAGAACGGCCATGGCGAGAATTCCGGGCATCATGCCCAGCAGCGTTCCAACCATGAAATCACGAAGCGGCAGCGTGCTCGCGCCAGCCGCGACGTTCACCAGCGAGAATGGTGCGATCGGAATCATCCGGATGACCACGACGGCCAAAATTCCCTTGCCGACAACCCGTTCCTGGATGCGCGCGGCACGGCGTCCCAGCAAGCGCTGAAGACGTTCTCGGCCCAGGAACCGTCCGATCGCAAAAAGCATGAGCGCGCTGAGCAAGACGCCCGCCATGGCGGTGACGAAACCCAGCCATGGCCCAAGTGCGGCAGCAGTCGCAGCGATGAGGACGAGAACCGGAAAGATCACCAGCCCGCCGAGGACGAAGGCCGCGATCGCGAATGGCGGTCCCCAGCCGGACTGCGCATAGGCAGACAGGAACGACGAGAGATGGCCCGCATCGGCGTAATCGCTCAAGGACGTGTACGACCAGGCCAGCGCCAGTCCAAGAAGCGCCAGCGCGATCGAGGCGATCCCGATGATCGTCTTCGTGCTCCACATGCGAGATGCCGCGCGTTCCAGATGAAGCGGCAGCTCAGGGTCCGCCACCGGCTGAACCAGGGTGGCCAGCGTGCTGGTCAGGACCGAGGACTCCACTTTTCGCAGCGTCTTCGCCCCACCCGTTTTCGACACCTGGTCCAGCAGAGCGAACAGCCGATGCTCGTTCTGCGTGACGGCCTGCTCGTCGAGACCACAGAAATGAGCGATGAGACGACGGCGGACGGACGCGATGAAATCCCGATGCTCCTCGGATTCAGCTTCAAAAATCAGGTCGCATTCGCTGTCGGCGCCCATGGAACGATTGTTCAAATTGGCCGAGCCGATCCGCAGGATCCTGTCATCGACGACCATGAGCTTGCTGTGCACCATCACGGCGGCTTCCTTGTTCCCGCTGCGGGAAACCGGATAGACGAAGCGGATGCGATCGGCGATGCCAGCCGCGCTGAAACAGTCGATGAAGGCGCCACGGCCGTTCTGCATGGCCTGGGATTCCAGCCACGAGGAATGCAGTTTCGGCGCGACGACCAGAACCCGAAGCGACGGCACGCGACGCATCTGCTCCGCCAACTCGCTCGCCATCCTGGTCGCGCTGGTGAACTGATTTTCGATGTACACGAAGCTCGTTGCCGACCGGATCGCCGCAATGAAGGAGCGTTCGACCTCCCTGATGGTCGAGCCTGCCGGACAGACCACCTCGGTCCTGGCAATCCCGACCGGCAAATGCTCGGCCTCGACAGGCACGCTCGCCGGCCAGCGACCATTCCTCAGCGCGCGCCGTTCATCGACCTGTTGGCCTGCCGCACGCCAGCGTTGCTCCGCAAGGGCGAACAGCTGCTCAGCGGCCTCGCCGTCGACGAGGCACTGAACATCGTGAAACGGCGGATACGGCTTGCGCTGAGGGTCGCAGCGCATGGCGTTGTCGGCGCGGTGGTCACTCGTGTCCCAGCGCCTGATCGTCAGATCGAGCCCGCCGACGAACGCCAGTGATCCGTCGACACAGACGATCTTCTGGTGTTGCGCCGAACCGAACGGAAGCGTGGCGTCCAGATGAAACCGGACTCGGCCGTCGGTGTCGGCGATGAATTTCGCCGCGGAATTCCACTCCCTCTCGGAGGCGTAAAACGAGACGAAGTCCCAGACGAGAATATTGATGCGCAAGGCGGGCCGGCGCTGCACCAGGGCGCGCAGGAAGGGACCAAGCTCCTCAGGCAGGCCATCATCCGCACGTCCCGCGGCTCCGACCAGGCGCGTCCTGCTATGGATATCCCATCCGATGATGTAGACGAGATCCTGCGCCTCCAGCAGGGCCTCCCGCAGGGCTGCGAAATAGGCAGCGGCATCGTTCAGAACCGCCACGCGCCGCGCCCTGCACCGTCGCCAGACGGTGTCGCCGGGAGTCAGTGTCGATGCGCTCTGAAGCAGGTGGACCTCGCAATTCGCGTTTGCGTCTAAACGCGCTGGAGGCTCAAGGGGTTCCACGCCGTCAACGGCTGCGGTTCGATGCAAATGCCGGACGTCCGGCGCTCACTGGGCCCATCGCACAATTCGTCATCTGGTGCGGACAAACTTCGCACCGGCGCTCCTCAACACTTCCACAATTTTCTCAGGGGCGTCGCCGTGAAAATCGACCGAAACCTCGATCAGGCCTTCCAGCTTCTGCCGCCCCTCCGGCGCGGGCGCAGTCTTGACGTCGGGACCTGCCGGGCGTGTTCCCACCGTATTCGCATCGCCGACGGGCTGGACGAAGACGTCGCCTCGCGGCACGCCGCATTCCTGCACGACATGCTCAACCGCAAGCTCGGCGCCGCGGCGCGTGTCGAATTCTCCAATGATGGTGCTCTCCAAGGCTGCTCTCCGTGTGGTCTCGCGTGCGGACAACAGGCGAGCTGGGGTCAGGTTCCTGAAGCTGAGCGAGCGGCATCTCAAGGGCAGTGGCGTTCCTGACGCGTCGCGCGTCATTGAGACAGGTCAACACGAGCAGGCCGAGGCTCTGGAAAACTGACCTCGGCAAATCAACGGAGGCCGCCATGTCACAGCAGAGCAGCATGCATTTCTATCTCAACTGGGCCAAGGAGCGGATCGACGAAATGGATGCGGCATTGGCCTCGTTCGAGATCAAGGCAGGCCAGGCCAAGGCCGAGTCCAAGGTGAAGACCGATCAGCTCCTGTCCGATCTGACCAAGCGCCGCGACGAGTTTCAGGCGCTGCTCAAGGCCAAGGCGCAGGCGGGTGAAGCGGCGTGGGCGGATGCCAAGGCCGAGTTGGAACGGCAATGGGCTGGTTTCGAAGCCCAGATGAAGACCTACTTCGAAGGCGCCGGCAAACAGCTCGAGCAGCAGCAGGCCACGTTCAGAGATCTTGCGGCTGCGCAGGCCAAGGCCTGGGGCGAAGCCGCAGAGAAATTCCGCGAGGCCGCAGGCAAGGTCACTGCTGCCCGCACCGTCGACATCGACGCCGCGCTCAAGCAGATGAAGTCCGACGCCTCCGAAGCCGAAGCGCGCCTGCAGAAGCTGAAGCAGGCGGGCAGCGAGTCCTGGTCGGTGATGAGCGCCGCCCTCGCCGAATCCCGCAAGGCATTCGATCAAGCGAACAAGGCCGCGTGGGACGCGCTGAAGGGCGGTGATGCGAAGAGGTGAAGGTGGGCTTCAGTTGATGCCCCGGGCTTTCCAGCGCAGGCTAGTGCAACACCCGTCCGGCTTCGGCGCGCCGGACCCTTTCTCGCAGCTCCTCGAGCTCTTCGATCGAGTCCAACAGTCTCACCAGCTCGCGGGCAATATGTGTCAAACCGGACTTGGATTGCTTTAAGATACGAACTCGCTGTGCCATCGGTGCACGCCTCCATGCTTGGGCAAGTCCAATTGGCAAGGAGCGTGCCACCCCATGAAGGGAACTTAGGGCGATTTATGGCGGAAGGGGTGGGATTCGAACCCACGGTACCCTTGCGGGCACGCCGGTTTTCAAGACCGGTGCCTTAAACCACTCGGCCACCCTTCCTGAGCCTGGAATGGCTGTCGCTTAACCCAGTCGCCCGCCCAAGGCAACGCGAAGTTGGCCTGCCCTCGCCTCCGGCCTGTTGTCAGGCAAGCGTCAGCCTGTTCGCTTAGGCTGTACCTTCGGCAAATCCGCGGACACCGGCGACATCTCCCAGGGCGTCGCCGGTTGCGAGGCCCGGCCGGATTGGTCTCCATACCCGGGCCTCGTTTTGCGCTTCGCCAAAAGCAAACGGCGCCCCGTGGGGAGCGCCGCTCGAAGCCGGTTATCGTGCGCGCGCGTCAGTAGCCGCAGGAGGCGCAGTTCATCTGCACCGGGGCGTAATAGGAATAGCCCGGCGAGACCATCTCAACGCGCTGGCGGGTGGCGTATTGCGGCGGGATGCGCTCGTACTGGACGCTCGGCGGCGCCACCATCACGGTCTGCGGCACCATCACGGTGCGATACTGCGCCGGCGTGCGATGCGCGACGACGGAGCCAGGCGAGACCATCACGGTCTCGTCGACGGTGCGGTATTGCGGCGGCACGTATTGCTGCTGGTAGCAGGTCGTGCACGGCGGCGGCGTGTAGCAATTGTAGCAGCCGGCGGAGGCTGCGCCCGTCATGGAAATCGCGGCGACGGCCGTGGAGAAGACAACGGCGAGAGTACGAGACATTGCGGAGGTGCCCCAGTTGCCCGAAATGGATTTGCGAAGGTGGCCGCGAGTATACGCCGCAAAATCCAGGGCTGCTGAAGTTCATCAAGGCATCCTTAATGCGAATGGCACGCTTTCGCCGGACGTTCAGAACTCATTGACCATCGCGCGAAGGACAGACGACGCGGCGCCTTCAGAACGCGCAAAGGCGATCTCGGATCGGCATCGCGGCGCGCGCGCCGACCGCATCGGGCCGAATGACGGGCCGCCCGTCCGCGTGGCTCTGGGATCACACCCGCCGAAAATCCGTCAATCCTCGCGGTTGATGACCGCAACTTGTGCATCTATCTCGCCCAGGTTGCGGCTCACCCTGCTGACCCGCGTGGCCGGATCTGACATGATCCGTCGCAAAGAATCGTCGGCCGGCACCTTAGGATTGCCGAGCTGTCGGCAGGGGTTGGCGGATGCATCTTTGGTCAGTGTCGCGGCGCGACCGGTGCGCCTTGGGCGGCAAGCTCTCATCTGGTAACAAGTCTGCCCTGCTTGCGGTCTTCGCGGCCGCATCCATCGCAATCGTCGCCGCGCATCCCGGCAGCGCCCTCGCCGCCTGCGCCGTGACGGCTGGTCCCAACACGGTCACCTGCAACAGCACGGTCACGACGAACACGGTCAATACGAACGCGGCAAGCGCCTCATCGACCGACCGGACCCAGGCGTTCAGCACGGGTTCGGTGAGCGCCACAATCAATGCCGGCCAGACGGTCAGTGGCTATGGGCTCGCCATCGCCGCGAGCGGGGGCGACGTCAACGTCGTCAACAACGGCGCCCTGACCACCAATCAGCCGGCGAGTGCGCTGGCCGTCAGCACCAGCGCCGGCAGCATCACCTATTCCGGCAACGGCAGCGCCAGCAACCTGGCTGGCAATTCGCCCGGTCTCACCTTCCTCGCCTCCGGCAGCATCACCATCGGGACTAGCGGGACGCCCGTGACACCGAATTTCCAGGGGTCGACCGCCATTGTCGCGTCCGCGTCGAACGCGATCAACCTGGCCCTGAACGGCGGGTCGCTGACGACGCTCTGGCCGGGCGGCGGCGGCGCGCTGCTCAGCGGCGGTGACGTGTCCGTGGCATGGACCGGCAACGGCGCCATCATCAACGCGAGCGGCGCCACCGCCAACAGAGGCTTCGACATCTTCGGGACCGGAGCCCTGACCGTCAGTTCGAATGCCACGATCGGCGGCGCCAGCGCCGCCACGTCGTTCCAGACCGGCATCCTGGCGTCCGCCTTCGGTGCCACGGGCAATGGGGACGTCAACGTCAACCAGACCGGCGGCACAATCTTCGCGACCAACCGGGGCATCATCGCAAGCATCGGCCCGACGGGATCAGGGACTGTCGCGGTCAACACGGCATCCACCAGCGCGATCACGCTCACCGACCCGGCAGCCTACGGCATCCAGGCCGACACGAGCGGCACCGGAGCCGTGACCGTGCAGCAGGGGGGTGCGATCACTGGAGGCGATATCGGCATCAACGCGGTGATCTCCAATGCCGCAAATTCCCGCGATATCACCATCACCAGCAGCGGCACTATCGATGTCGCATCGACGGGCATCAACGCAGCCACGGCCGGAAGCGGCAACATCAACATTACCACGTCCGGCAACATCCAAGGACCCTTCGGCGGCGGTATCATCGCCAATGCCGTCGATGGCCGCATCACCGTCAACGTGAATGCCGGCACCGTCCTCGGCAGCGCCGGGGGCTTCACCACCCCGGGCATCGGCGCGACTGCATCCGGCAGCGGCGGCGCGACCATCAACATCGCCGCGGGCGCGACCGTCGCCGCATCCCAGTTCATCGGCATCACGGTCAACGGCACGAACAACATCATCAACAATTTCGGCACCATCAGCGGGGACGGAGGTGTCCGTGCCTTCGGTGCCACGACCATCGTCAATGCCGGCACGATCGCGGCGTTTTTCGAGGCGGTGCGGTTCGACAACGCCGGAAGCACGCTGGAGATGCAGGGCCCCGGCGCCACGCTCACCGGCCTGGTCGTCGGCAGCGGCGCCGATACGATCCGCTTCTCCGGCACGGGGGCGAACACGTTCAATGCAAGCCAGATCGACACCGGCTGGGGGCTGATCGATAAGACAGGCTCCTCGAACTGGGCGCTCACGGGAACGTCGACGACGACCGCATTCGTGACGATCAATGGCGGTACCTTGTCGGTGAACGGCGACATGACCTCGACCGGCGGCTTCACGGTGAATGCCGGCGGCACGCTCGGCGGCACCGGCATGGTGTCGTCGACCATCATCAACGCCGGCGGCTCGCTCGCGCCAGGCAACTCGATCGGCACGATGACGGTGAGTGGCAATCTCACCTTCACCGGTGGCAGTAATTACGTCGTCGAGGTCTCGCCGGCCACGGCGGACCGCACCAATGTGACCGGTAACGCGACCCTCGCCGGCACGCTGCGCGCCATCGGCACCGGCGGGGCCTATACGGCGGGCACGCATTACACCGTGCTCAACGCCACAGGCACACTCGGCGGGACCTTCGGAGCGCTGACCGTTTCGGGCAATTTCGGCGCCACGCGGCCGCATATCGAGTACGACGCGAATAACGTCTATCTCGTGCTCGACCAGGCGCTCGTCTCGCCGTTTTTGGTCAACGGCACCCGCAACCAGATCGCGACCGCAGGCGCGGTCGATTCCGCCTTTCTCGGCGGCAGCAGCGCATTCTCGGCGCTGATCGGATTGACTTCGCCGCAGCTCAACGCCGCGCTGGATCAATTGTCGGGCGAGGTGCACGCCTCCACGGTCGGGACTCTGGCGAACGACAGCCTGGCAATGCGCGGCGCGATCCTCGGCCGCTTGCGGCAGGCCTCGTATGGCGGTGACATGGACTTCATGGGCGCGTTCTCGCTTGGCGGCCCCCAGACCGCGTTCGCCGCCTACGCCATGGAGACCGCCCTCGCCTACGGCAAATCGCCTGTGGCGACCAAAGCGCCGATGGCGCCGCCGCGGCCGATCTCCGACACCGTGTTCTGGGCTCAGGGCCTGGGCGCCTGGGGCACGTTCAGCGGCGACGGCAATGCAACCGGCGTGCGGCGTGATCTCGCCGGCTTCATCACTGGCTTCGATACGCGCGTCGGCGGCGCCGGCCGTCTCGGCCTGGCCGCAGGCTATACCGGCACCAAGAACTTGCTCGACGGTCGCGGCTCTTCGAACGTCGATACCGCCCACATCGCCGGCTATGGCGGCTGGCGCTTCGGCAACATCAATCTGCGGGCGGGCGGCGCCTATGCATTGCACAAGATCGATACCGATCGGATGGTGAACATCGTCGGCTTGGCCGATCGCCTGACCTCGCGGACTGACGGCAGCACCGGGCAGATCTTCGGCGAGCTCGGCTACGGCGTCGCATTCGGCAAGGTGGCGTTTGAGCCCTTCGCTGGGGCCGCGTGGGTGCGCGTGCATATCGATGCGACCGCCGAGCTCGGCGGTCCGGCGGCACTGAACGTTGCGGCGCAGACCTTCGAAACCGGCTATGCGACGCTCGGCGCGCGCGCCGCCACTTTCGTGCCGCTGGCGCCCGACATGACGCTGATCCCGAGGGCGACCGTCGCCTGGCAGCATGCCTTCAACAACGTGACCCCGGCCGCCGTGATGGCGTTCCAGGTCGCGCCGGCATCGTTCACGATCGCCGGTGCGCCGATCGCGCGCGATTCGCTGCTCACCGAAGCGGGCTTCGATCTTTCGTTCGGCCGACACATCACGGTCGGCCTCTCCTATGTGGGCCAGATCGGCAACACCGTCACCGATCACGCTGCCAAGGGCAAATTCTCCTGGGCGTTCTAGCCTACTTCGCGCGCCGCTGGTGCTGAGCGCGGCCTGGCCTGCAGCGCCGTCGCGACGGCCCTCGACAGTCGAGCTTCAACGCCTCGCTGCTCTTTCCAGGAACTCCAGCAGCGAGGGATCGGTCTCCTCGAGCTCGACGAAGCGGCGGCGCAGCTCATCGGCGATTTCGGCGGTGGCATCCCGCGACCATCCCTCCGCGGTATTGAAGGCCACGATCCGTGTGGGATGGAGATACTGCCCCTCGGCGAGATGCCTGAGCAGGGTCGCGCGATTGGCGTCCTCCTCGGCCGTCTCACACCAGGCCCGGCCCAGCCGGCGGCCGAAGTCATCGAGCACGAGATAGACGTCCCGGTCTGTCGTGATTTGCGGCACGAGTGAGGGAGAATGACTCATGGCTAACTCCGCTACTGGAAATCCGGACTTGTGCGGACGGATCTCGATACGGCGACCGCCTCGGCCGAATTCGGAAAAAGGGATTTCGACGATTTTTCACAATGGCACAATTAAATAACAAATAAAAATAAAATTAATAGAAATTAAATAGCGAAATGTGGACAAATGCACTAAGTTGACGGTGCCTGGCGGGCGAGCCCGCACGTCGGGTGCCCACTGCGCAAACGGCTCCCGCTCCCCACCCAACCAGCCCACGCCCCCCGGGGAGGCGGGAGCCGTTCTTTCCGAATCTCCGCTTCGGCTTCGCGTTTCCTGCAACGGCGCATGCGCGTGCTCGCGCGGAGCCGCGCGTCGTTCCGAAGATCTTCGATCCAGCCTTTTGGTGCCGATCAGGCGCTTACTTGCCGCGCCGCTTCACCTCGCGCACCGCGCCGCGCGCGGCGCTGGTAGTGAGCGCGGCGTAAGCCTGCAGCGCGGTGGAGACGTTGCGCTTGCGGTTGGCCGGCTGCCAAGCGGCATCGCCCTTCGCCTCCTCCGCAGCGCGGCGCTTGGCGAGCTCCTCGTCGGAGACCTCGAGGCTGATGCTGCGGTTCGGGATGTCGATGGCGATGCGGTCGCCGTCGCGCACGAGGCCGATGTTGCCGCCTTCGGCGGCTTCCGGCGACAGATGGCCGATGGACAGGCCGGACGAGCCGCCGGAGAAGCGACCGTCGGTGACGAGCGCGCAAGCCTTGCCGAGGCCCATCGATTTCAGATAGCTGGTCGGATACAGCATCTCCTGCATGCCGGGGCCGCCGCGCGGGCCTTCATAGCGCACCACGACGACCTCGCCGGCGACGACCTTGCCGCCCAGAATGCCTTCGACCGCCGCGTCCTGGCTTTCGAACACGCGCGCGGGGCCGGAGAATTTCAGGATCGAGGCATCGACACCGGCGGTCTTCACGATGCAGCCGTCCTGCGCGAGGTTGCCGTAGAGCACGGCGAGACCGCCGTCCTTGCTGAAGGCGTGTTCGAGGTCGCGCACGACGCCCTTCTCGCGATCGGCATCGAGCTCGTCGTAGCGTCGCTCCTGGCTGAAGGCGACTTGCGTCGGGATGCCGCCGGGCGAGGCGCGATAGAAGGTGCGCACCGTCTCGCTCTTGGTGCGCTTGATGTCCCAACGCTCCAGCGCCTCGTTCATGGTCGGCGCGTGCACGGTCGTAACAGAGGTGTCGATCAGCCCGGCGCGATCGAGCTCGCCGAGAATGCCCATGATGCCGCCGGCGCGGTGCACGTCCTCGACATGCACGTCGGCGACCGACGGGGCGACCTTGCAGAGCACGGGCACGCGGCGCGACAGCCGGTCGATGTCGCGCATGGTGAACTCGACCTGCCCTTCATGGGCGGCGGCAAGCAGATGCAGCACGGTGTTGGTCGAGCCGCCCATGGCGATGTCGAGCGTCATCGCATTCTCGAACGCCCTAGAGTTGGCGATGTTGCGGGGGAGCACGGATGCATCGTCCTGCTCGTAATAGCGGCGGACCAGGTCGACGATGGTGTGGCCGGCCTCGACGAACAGGCGCTTGCGGTCGGCATGGGTTGCGACCACCGAGCCATTGCCGGGCAGCGCGAGGCCGAGCGCCTCGGTCAGGCAGTTCATGGAATTGGCGGTGAACATGCCCGAGCAGGAGCCGCAGGTCGGGCATGCCGAGCGCTCGATCACCTTGACGTCGTCGTCGCTGACCTTGCTATCGGCCGCCGCCACCATGGCGTCGATGAGGTCGACGGCCTTGGTCTTGCCGGCCAGCTTGACCTTGCCGGCCTCCATCGGCCCGCCCGAGACGAACACGGCGGGGATGTTGAGCCTGAGCGCTGCCATCAGCATGCCCGGCGTGATCTTGTCGCAATTGGAAATGCAGACGAGGCCGTCGGCGCAATGCGCGTTGGCCATGTACTCGACGCTGTCGGCGATCAGTTCGCGCGACGGCAGGCTGTAGAGCATGCCGTCATGGCCCATCGCGATGCCGTCATCGACGGCGATGGTGTTGAACTCCTTGGCTACGCCGCCGGCCTGCTCGATCTCGCGGGCGACCAGCTGGCCGAGATCCTTGAGGTGGACGTGGCCGGGCACGAATTGGGTGAAGGAATTGACCACCGCGATGATCGGCTTGCCGAAATCGGCGTCCTTCATGCCGGTCGCGCGCCAGAGGCCGCGGGCACCCGCCATGTTGCGGCCGTGGGTGGTGGTGCGGGAGCGATAGGCTGGCATGGCGGTTTCCGTCCTCGGGTTTGCGGGCCGGGCGGGAAAATGTGGAGCCGCCTCAGGCCTTTCCGGCCGGATAGCGCACGGACCCGGCGGGCGCAACGGGAACTTGGGCTGGACAGGGCTCCTCTGCTCCCGGCGCGGGCTTTTTGTCGCCCGTCTTGCTCTCCGTCATTCCGGGGCGATGCGCAGCATCGAACCCGGAATCCATCGGGCGGCAGCACCCGCGGGACGATGGATTCCGGGTTCGCGCCTTTCGGCGCGCCCCGGAATGACGGTGGGGGCGTCGGCGCCTTACTGCAGCGTCGGATCCAGCCGGTCGCGCAGCCAGTCGCCGATGACGGAGACGGCCAGCGTGGTCACGACGATGGTGGTCGCCGGCGCCAGCATGATCCAGGGCGCGCGGGTCAGATATTCGCGGCCGTAGCCGACCATGTTGCCGAGGCTGGTCATCGGCGGCTGCACGCCGAGGCCGAGGAAGGACAGGCCGGATTCCATCAGGATCACCTCGGGGAAGACCAGGGTCGTCGAGACGATCAGGGTCGAGGCGATGTTGGGCAGGATGTGTCGGAGGTAGATCCGCGACGGCGTCGCGCCTAACTGGCGGACGGCGGCGGCGTAGCCTTGCGCATTGGCCGAGATGGCAAGGCCGCGTGCGATGCGGGCATAGCGTTCCCAGCCGAACAGGCCCATCAGGCCGATCAAGAGCGGCAGCGAATTGCCAAAGAAGGCGAGCACGGCCAGCGCCATGATCAGGAACGGCATGCTGGCCTGGAAGTCGGACAGCATCAGCACGAGCTGCTCGACGGCCCCACGAAAATGCGCGGCGAGGAAGCCCAGCGTGGTGCCTGCTACGGCCGAGATCGCGGTGGCGCCGAAGGCGATCAGCAGCGAGATGCGGATGGAAACGAGCAGCCGCGACAGCACGTCCCGGCCGAGCTCGTCGGTACCGAGCCAGTGCGCGGCGTTGCCGGGCGCAGCGAGTCGGTTGCGCAGGTCGAGCTGGGTGAAGCCGTAAGGCGCGATCTTCTCCGCGAAGGCCGCGATCAGGAGCATCGCGACGATCCAGCTGACCGCCAGCGCAACCGAGACCGGAATGGCCGGCAGGCTGATGCAGCGGCGGACAGACGTATCCTTCAGCGTCGCGTCGGTCATGCTTGGGCTCCCTTGCTGCGCAGGCGCGGATCGAGGAAGCCGTAGAGGAAGTCGACGATCAGGTTGGACGTCACCATGGTCATCGCAACCAGCAGCAGGATGCATTGCACGACCGCGAGATCGCGGTTGGCGACGGCGACGACGAGCAGGCGCCCTACTCCCGGCCAGGCGAACACGCTCTCGACCACGACGGCACCGGCGATCAGCGTGCCCACCATGAAGCCGAGAATGGTCACGGTCGGGATCGCCGCGTTCGGCAACGCATGCGAGGTCACCACCTTGCGCCACGGCACGCCTTTTGCGGAGGCGGTGCGGATATAGGGCTGGCCCAGCACCTCCAGCATGGCGCTCCGGGTGAAGCGCGCCAGCACCGCCGCGCCGCCGAGGCTGAGCGTTGCGATCGGCAGGATGGCGTGGCGCCAGCTGTCCTGTCCGCCCGAAGGCAGCCAGCCGAGCTGCACGGCGAAGACGAGCACCAGCAGCAGCGCCAGTACAAAGCTTGGGACGGTGAAGCCGGCGACCGCCGTCATCATCACGGCGCGGTCGATCCCCGAGCCCCGATGCAGCGCCGCGTAGATCCCGGCGGGAATGCCGAGTGCGACCTTGAAAAAGAACGCCGGCAGCGTCAGCGCCAGCGTCGCCGGGATGCGTTCGAGCACCAGCTCGATCGCGGGCCGGCCATCGCGCATGGAGCGGCCGAGCTCACCTTTGGCGATGGCGCCGAAATAGTCGAAATATTGGGCCCAGATCGGATCATCGAGGCCCCAGGCCTTGCGAAACGCCGCGAGCACCTCAGGCGGCGCCTCCGGCCCCAGGATCATCAGCGCGGGATCGCCCGACAGCCGCAACACGATGAAGGCGAAGGTGACGACGAGCACGATCGTGAGCGCGGCGCGTCCGATCCGAATGGCGAAATAACGTCCCATCACGCGGCGTCCCGTGTCGCAGCGCCGGTGACGAGATGGCAGGCGACCTGCCTGTCGCCGCCGACGGCGGACAGCGCCGGCACCTCGCTCGCACAGCGTGCGATCGCCCGCGGGCAGCGCGGATGGAAGGCGCAGCCGGTGGGGCGCGCGGCCGGGTTCGGCGGATCGCCTGCCAGAACGATGCGGCCCGCGCTGCGGCGGCCCGGCGCGGGCGAGGCCGAGACCAGCGCCTGGGTGTAGGGATGCTCGGGCCGCGCGAACAGATCGTCGGCGCTGCCGATCTCGACGATGCGGCCGAGATACATCACGGCGACGACATTGCTGATCTGCCGGACGACGCGCAGATCGTGGCTGATGAACAGCAGCGTCAGCGACAGCTGCGCCTGGAGATCGCAGAGCAGGTTCACCACCTGCGCCTGGATCGAGACGTCGAGCGCGCTGACCGGCTCGTCGCAAACCAGGAAATCCGGCTTCGTGGCGAGCGCCCGGGCCAGCACGATGCGCTGCCGCTGGCCGCCGGAGAGCGCGCCGGGATAACGCGCGCCATGCGCCGGCGTGAGCTCGACGGCGCGCAGCAGCTCGCGGACGCGCTCCTCGCGCATCGGGGGCGTGCCGAGGCCGTGAATGTCGAGCGGCTCGCGGATCTGCGTTGCGACCGGCAGCCGCCGGTCGAGCGCGCCGAGCGGATCCTGGAAGATCATCTGCACCCGCGCGCGCTGCGCGCGCCACGCCGTCGTCCCAGGCGCGGCCATCGGCTTGCCGTCGAACCGCACCTCGCCGCTGTCGGGCGGCTCGAGGCCGAGCACGATGCGCCCCGTGGTGGATTTTCCTGAACCGGATTCGCCGACGAGACCTAGCGTTTGGCCTCTGGCAATCCTCAGCGACACGCCGTCGACGGCATGCACGGCCGCAGCTCGCCCGAACATTCCGGACCGCATCGCATAGGTGCGCGAGATCGCGGAGACCTCGACGAGCGGCGGGCTCATTCGGCGGCAATCCCGAGCAGCGCGCGGCGCGAGGCCTCGGCGCGGATGCAGGCGACGCTGCGATCATCGGCGATCGGCGCCAGGCTCGGCGCCGCAAGTCCGCATGATTCCGCGACCAGCGCGCAACGCGGCGCGAAGGCGCAGCCGCCGGGCATGTGCGCGGGATCAGGCACCGTGCCGGGGATGGCGGTGAGGCGCCGCCGCGGACCATCGAGCGGGGGCAGCGCGCCGATCAACCCTTGCGCATAGGGATGCACGGGATCGGCGAACAGCTGGTTGCTCGGGGCCTGCTCGACGATGCGGCCGGCATACATCACGGCGACACGGTCGCAATTCTCCGCGACGACGCCGAGGTCGTGGCTGATCAGCACCATCGCCATGCCGAGCTCGCGGCGGACCGTGGAGAGCAGCTCCAGGATCTGGGCCTGAATGGTGGCATCGAGCGCGGTGGTCGGCTCGTCCGCGATCAGGAGATCGGGATTGCCGGCCAACGCCATCGCAATCATGATGCGCTGGACCTGTCCGCCCGAGAATTCATGCGGATAGGCCTCCAGCCGGCGGCTCGCATCGGGAATGCCGACGAGGTCGAGCAGCCGCCGCGCTTCCGCCTTCACGGCGTTGCCGGAGAGATTGCGATGAAGCGCCAGCGCTTCGCAGAGCTGCTTGCGGATGGTCAGCACCGGGTTGAGCGCGCTCGCCGGATCCTGGAAGATCATGGCGATGCGCCCGCCCCTGACCTGGTCGAGCTCGGCGGCCGGAGCGCCGAGAATCTGGCGCCCGTCGAGCCGCACCGAGCCCGAGACTTGCGCACGCCTCGGCAACAGGCCGAGTGCGGCCAGCCACGTCACCGACTTGCCGGAGCCGGACTCGCCGACGAGGCCGATGGCCTCGCCCTTTTGCAAGGTAATATCGACGCCGCGCAGGACCGGCACGCCATTGAAGGCGACGCGCAAGTCCTCGATGCTGACCAGCGGGGGCACCTTCAGACCTCGAAATTGCCGGCGCGGAAATCCATCGCGAAGGCGGGCGCCGCCTTCCACTTGATCGATTTCGGCTTGGCCGTGAAGGTCGCGTTCTGGTGCAGCACCGTGTAGGCGGGATCTTCGCGCTCGGCGATCTCCAGCATGCGGCGGAACGCCTTCTTGCGTGCCGCGCGGTCGGTCGACGTCTCCAGGAATTCGGAGAGCGTATTCAGCTCGGCGTTGGTCCATTCGCCGATCTGCTGCTGCTGGCCGTTCGGGCCGTGCTGGGCGACCAGCGACGACACCGGATCGTTGAACGCGGCCGAGTTCGACCAGTCGCGCACGGCGCGGGTCGGCGCGCGCTCCATGATCTGCGACCAGTTCTCCTTGGTCTCGATCTGCACATTGAGGCCGACCGACTTCCACATCTCGACCAGGATCTGCGCGGTCGCGACCTGGTTGGTGTAGTAATTGTTGAGCAGGCGGTACGGGATCGGGTCGCCCTTGTAATTGGCCTGCTTGAGCAGATCCTGCGCCAGCTTGGGATCATAGGCCGGTACGCTCCAGTCGGCGTTGAACATGTCGCCGTAGAATTCCCATTGCAGGCCCTTCGGCACGCGGGTGCGGCCGGCCCACAGGCTGTCGACAATCGCCTGGCGGTCGATCGCATGGGTGAAGGCGCGCCGCACAAGCGGATTGGCGAGCACGGCATGGTTCTTGTCGAACACGGTGAGGCGGTGATTTTGAATCGTGCCGCCCTGCACCTCGAACGCGGAATTCTTCTCGATGCCGGCGATCTGGTCCGGCGGGATGTCGCAAGCGAATTGGTATTCGCCCGAGAGCAGCCCGTTGATGCGGCTGGCGACTTCGGGCACTTCGAGGAAGCGGATGCGCTTGAGCGGCGGCCGGCCGCCCCAATATTCGTCGTGGGCTTCCAGCGTCAGCGAGACGTCGGGCTTGAGCTCCACGACCTTGTAGGGGCCGGTCGTCACCGGCTTTCGGGCCCAGTCGAGATAGCTTGCCGCCTCTTCCCAGGCACGGCGGTTCATGATGTCCGAGCCGTAGCGCGACAGCCGGCCCTCGATGGTGACGTCGGGCGTCGCGTTGTAGAAGCGCACCGTGTACTTGTCGACGGCATCGACGCGCACCAGGTCCGGCCAGATGCGGCGGGCGACCGCGGGGACGTCCGGCGGCAACTCCTTGCCCGGGCGCGGCGTCGGGATCTTCTCGAACGCCTTGATGGTGGAGCGGTTCTTGGCCTCGGTCTCGCCGAACATGCGCTCGCGGCTGAAGGTGAACACGACGTCTTCCGCCGTCAGCTCGTCGCCGTTGTGGAACTTGACGCCCTGGCGCAGCTTCGCCTCGACCGTCTGGTCGTCGATGCGGCGCCATTCGGTGGCAAGGCCCGGCACGGCTTCGAGATTGCCGCGCCAGTTCTTCGAGATCAGGCCTTCCCAGATCGAGGAGAAGAACACGCGCTCGCCGACATTGGACTGCTCGCGCAGCACGTCGAGCACGTTCGCATTGGTGACCTTCTGCACCGCGATCGTCACTGATGGACGGTTGTCGGCTTGCGCGATGGCAAAGCGCGGCAGCAGCAACGTGCCTGCGGCGGCGCCGCCGGATTTCAGGATGGTGCGACGGGTGAGCTTGCTCATGAGGATGACCCCTGCCCTTGGTGATGTCGGTTATTCGGCGAGACCGAGCGCGGCGAGATGCGCCGCGCCCTTGCGGACGTCGTCGTGATTGCGGAGTTCGAGGATCAGCCGCGGATTTGAAGTCAGCCGGCCAAGTGCGCGGAACACGGCCACCCAGGGAATGTTGCCTTCGCCCGGCGCCCAGTGCCGGTCGGCAAAGCCGTCGGTGTCCTGCAGGTGCACATGCGTCAGCATGTCGCCGGCGGTCTCGACGTAATAATCGACCGGCGGCGCGCCGGTGGAGATGTGGGCATAGTTGGCGTGTCCGGTGTCGAGCGAGACCCGGACCTTGCTGCTTTCCAGCGCCTTGGCGAGCCGCACGCGGTCGCGCGGGTCCTTGTCCTCGATGTTCTCGATGACGATCTCGCAGCCGATCGTCTCGGCACGCGCGATCACCTCGGCCAGCGTCGCCTTGACGCGCTCGACGATATTGGCGCGGTTGTCCGGATAGAGATCGAGATTGTTGTGGTCCCAGGTCGTGAACGGCGAGTGGATCACCATCTGCGTGGCGCCGAGGAACTCGGCGGCCTCCAGCCCCTGGAGCAGACGCTTGGTCACGGCCTGGCGGATCATCGGATCGTGGCTGTCGATCTTGAAGCCCCAGAACGGGCCGTGGATGCCGAGCCGGCCGGTGTGACCGGAAAGCATCTGCTTGATCTCGCCGGCGGTTGCGCGCCAGTCGCTATCGAGCAGATCGGCGCGGAAGAAGTCCTGGACTTCAAGATCGCGCTGCTTTTCGAGAAGCCAGTCGCGATGCGCAGGGATCGATTTGATGGACAATGCGGCGCCCAGCACCGGCTTCGACATGGCATGCTCCTTCGTCGTCAGCGATGACGGAGAGCAGCGCTAGACCAGTTCAATGACAGGCCGGTGAAATCCGTCTTCGGCAGCGCGGACGAGATGTGGACATCTCCTGCCCGCGCGCGTTGGCGAGTGAGGCAGCGGCGATCGGTGCGAGAGATGCTCAACGGGCACATGGCAAGCGCTATCGTGTCCGTAGTGATCCGGAATGGAATCCTAGCCGACCTTCGCGTACATCGCGGGACATCGATCGGCGGCCACTTCCATGGGCATCACCCTCTGATCGCGCTACATGGGGTTGGGGGACCACATGGGGCGGGGGATTGAAGGCTGGGGCAAGGTGACGAGGTCCGGACTCCTAGGCACTCCGGACCTCGAAACTTTTTAGATTGAACGCAGCAACGCGCCGTCCGGTGGGCATCCGGGCGGCGCGTTGTCGTTTCAGCGCCTCTTTTGTTTCGGCGCTTAGCGCGTCTGCGGCTCGATCGTCACCGTGCAGTCGCCCTGCCCTTGCGTCGCGACCACGATATTCCCCGCGGCAGTGCCGAGCGCAATCGGCGCGGACGAGCCGCCGCCGGGCATCTGAACCGTCACGCTCAGGGAATCCGTGCGCGCGGTCGAGCCAACGGTCGAAGGTTCCGCCTGGGCCACATTGCCCGAGGCATCACGCCGCATGATCTGGCAGTTCACATTGCTTCCGCCGGCTGCCGCCATGCTCGACGACGCGCTGCCGCCCATCTGCGCGCGGGCGCGCGACGGATCGCGCGGCACCTGGCTGACGATGCGATGGGTGCGCGGCTCCACGATGACGACGTCGTCCTCCGTGGCAAAGTACTCGTAGTCCCGATATTGCGGCTCGATCGAGATGATCTCGGGCGGAAGCCGATGGAGACGCACGCGCGAGGGAATGGTCTCGCCGACCCGGATCGAGATGTTCAGATTGCGCTCCGGCTGCGCGAGGCGCGCGCGGCTCACGGTTTCGGAGATCCGCACCTGCCTCTCGGTCGTCACCTGGGCCTGCTGATTGACCTGCGTGTTGGTCTGCGTGGTCTGGTTGGCCTGATTGGTTTGTGTGCCCATGGAGCCGGGCGCGGTCTGTGCATTGTTGGTCGGAGCCGTGCGGCTGGTATCCGTCGCGGTGGCCGGCCGGTTGTTCTGTTGCGCCGGCGGCTGCTGCTCGGCGGCATTGCGCGGCGGCTGGCTCTGGTTGCGCTCGTTCTGGTTGGCTGTCGCTCCCGCCCGCTCGTTCTGCTGGCCAGCCGCGCCCGCCGGCCCCGTCTTGGATTTCTCGGACTCTGCGGTTGATTTCTGCGGCGCAGACTTGTCCTGCCTGGTATCGGCGCTGCTCTTGCTGTCGCGTCCCGGCTTGGTGCTCTCCGCCTCCCGGTTGCGATCACGCGAAGGTTCGCGAGATTCTTGTGCCTGATCCTTCCCCTTCGGCTGATTGCGCTCGGCAGAACTGGCCGGCTGGCGCTTGTCGTCGTTCGCCTCCTGCTTGGCAGCGCCGCCCTTCTCTTCGCGGCCCGCGCCCTGCAGTCGTTCTTGAGCGCCCTGCGCGCGCTCCTGAACACGTTCCTGGGCTCCGCCGCGCTGCGGACCGGCGCCCTTCGCCGGTTCCTCGGTCCGTCTTGGTTCGTCCCTGCGCTCGCCGGGCGCCTGGGCGTAGGCAACTCCGGAAGCAAGCATCAGTCCGATAGCAGCAGTCGATAACATCAAGTGCCGGCGCATGATCCCTCTCCTCGAAAATCACAACAACAGACGCGAACGTTCTGTGGGTGCGAAGGTTCCTGAGCAGGAACGAGGACGGATCAGGCCTACATCGCGTCCCTCAGTGTGAGGCGAGCCGTGAATGTCACCGTGGTTTTGCCGACCAGCGCCATGCCTTTGACTTCCGCACCCCCGGGAAAATAGACGCCGGAAAAGCCGCAGGTGACCTCCCGGCCGCCGAATGCGAGCGTCCTGCCGACCGCCTCGGTGTGCTGGTTGACGATCATGTCGCCCCGCCACTTGCCGTTACGGAAGGTGTAGCTGCCGGTGTAGTAGAAGTAGCTGTCGCCGCCCATGATGCGGCCGTCGCAGAGCACGACCACGCCCCTGGCCTGCCCACGCTTGCCGTCCCGCATCTCGATGTCGAAGATGTAGAGGCCGTTGACGACCCGGGCCTCCTCACCCGCTTCCGCCTCATCGCCAGCCGTCATCCGATCATCCCACCCGATCCGCTGCTCCGATCAGTTCGGTACGTTCCGCTCGAGATCCTCGAGCCATGCCGCCGCGCTTGAATCCGAGGGCGCGCGCCAGTCGCCGCGTGGCGACAGCGCGCCGCCGGCCGAGACCTTCGGCCCGTTCGGCATGGCCGAGCGCTTGAACTGGCTGAAGGCGAAGAAACGGCGCAGGAACACGTCCAGCCAGCGGCGGATCTCCGGCAGATCATAGGCCTTGCGCCGGTCGCTCGGGAATGCCGGCGGCCATTCCCCCTTGGCAACGTCCTTCCACGCCTGGAGCGCCATGAAGGCGATCTTGGACGGCCGCATGCCGAAGCGCAGCGTATAGAACAGGTTGAAATCCTGCAGCTCGTAAGGTCCGACGGACGCTTCCGTGCTCTGCGGCTTCGCGCCGGCCTCGACCGGCACGAGCTCGGGCGAGATTTCGGCGGCCAGGATCGATCCGAGCGTCCGATTGACGTCGTCGCTGAACTGTTTGGAGGAGATCACCCAGCGGATCAGATGCTGGATCAGCGTCTTCGGCACGCCGGCGTTGACGTTGTAATGCGCCATCTGGTCGCCGACACCATAGGTGCACCAGCCGAGCGCAAGCTCGGAGAGATCGCCGGTCCCGATCACGATGCCGCCGTGATGGTTGGCGAGCCGGAACAGATAGTCCGTGCGCAGGCCCGCCTGCACGTTCTCGAAGGTGACGTCGTAGACCTTCTCGCCCTTGCCGAAGGGATGGCCGATATCCTTTAGCATCTGCGTCGCCGTGGTGCGGATGTCGAGCTCCTGCCAGCTCGTCTGCAGCGCCTTCATCAGGGCGAGCGCGTTGGTCTTGCTCTCGCTGCCGGTCGCAAAGCCCGGCATGGTGTAGGCCAGGATGTTGTCGCGCGGCAGGCCGAGCAGGTCGACCGCCTTGGCGGCGACGATCAGGGCATGGGTGGAATCGAGCCCGCCCGAGACGCCGATCACGACGCGCTTGGTGCCGGTGGCGCGCATGCGCTGCACCAGCCCGGCGACCTGGATGTTGTAGGCCTCGTAGCAGTCCTGCTCGAGCAGGGTCTCATCGCTCGGCACGAACGGAAAGCGCTCGACCTTGCGCAGGAAGCCGATATCGGCCGCCGGCGGCTTCAGGGCAAATGTCACCTTGCGGAAAAATGCCTCGCGCTGCCGCCTGTTGTCGTCGAACGTTCCCATCAGCGCGCGTTCCTGCCTGAGCAGGTCGAGATCGACGTCGGCCAGCGTGATCTGGCCGCCCTGGCGGAACCGCTCGCCCTCAGCCAGCAGCACGCCGTTCTCGTAGATCGAGGTCTGGCCGTCCCAGGCGAGATCGGTGGTGGATTCCCCGGCCCCGGCTGCGGAATAGACGTAAGCTGCGAGGCAGCGCGCCGAGGTCGATTGGCACAGCAGCGCGCGCGAGCGCGCCCGGCCGATCGTGATCGGACTGCCCGAGAGGTTGATCAGCACGCTCGCGCCCGCAAGCGCGAGCTCCGAGGCCGGCGTCACCGGGATCCACATGTCCTCGCAGATCTCGACGCCGATGGTGAGGCCTGGAACGTCCTCGGCCGCGAACAGGAGATCCACGCCGAACGGCGCGTGCATGCCGCCAAAGGCGATGGTCTCGCCGGCGATGCCGGCGCCGGAGGCGAAATGCCGTCCCTCGTAGAACTCGCGATAGGTCGGCAAGTAAGATTTCGGCACGACGCCGAGGACGTTGCCGCGATGAATGACGACGGCGCAGTTGTAGATGCGATTGCCAAAGCGCAGCGGCGCCCCGACGATCAGGACCGTCATCAGCCCAGCGGAGGCCTCAACGATCCCTGCGAGCCCGCGCTCGACCGCATCGAGCAGCGGATCCTGCTTCACCAGGTCCTCGATGGCATAACCGGACAGGCACAGCTCGGGAAACACGGCAACCGCGACCGACTGCTCATGGCAGGCATTGGCCGCCGCCAGGACGGCTTTCGCGTTGGCCGTGGGATCGGCGACGTGGGAGGTGGTCACGCAGGCCGCCACGCGCGCAAATCCATGGGCGTAAATCGAGTGGAAAGTCATCGAGCGCAGTACCCTTAAGTCTCTTGCCGGCGGCCGCCGCCGTCAGCTCCGGTCATATGTAGCCCATCGATCTGGCCCCGTGCAGGCCATCCGGCATCATGCATAACGGATTTGCGCCTCGGCCGGTCCTATGCCCGCGAGCTCAGGCGCTGCGGGCCAGCACGCCGGGCAGATCGCTGCGCAGCCACCCGGCGATCCGGGGCCAGGCGTGCGCATGGGTGCGCGCGCCCATGAACAGGCCGAGATGGTTGCTGGGCTCGGACGCTGCCGCGATGAAGGCAGGTGCCGTGCCGACGAGGCCGGCCGTGGCGAGCGCTTGCGTCGCCGGCACCACATCGTCGTCGAGCCCGGCGAGCAGGAAGATCGGCGCCCTGACGTCCTTCAGATCGATCGGGCGGCCGAGCGCGACGAAACTGCCCTCGGCGATCCGGTTCTTCCGGAAAATCGCGTTGACGATCTCGAGATAATAAGTGCCCGGCAGGTTGAGCGTCTCGGCGTTCCAATGGTCGAACCGCGCCAGCAGCTCAGTGCCCTGCTCGTCCGAGACATCCCGCTGCAATGCCGCCACGATAGCGTCGTGGTCAGGCGCTTTGGACCAGAAGCGCAGCATCTCCTCGCCGCTGACATTGCCGCCGCCGCGCGCGACGAGCTGGTCATAGACCAGCTCGGGTGCGTTACGGGCGAGCCGGGACAGCGAGGACTCGATCGACAGGTCCACGGGAGCACCGACGAGAACCAGCCGCCGCACCTTGGCTGGAAAGCGCGCGGCATAGAGCAGCGACAGCCATCCGCCCTGGCACAGCCCGACGAGATCGACCGGAGCGCCGATCTCGTCGATGGCGACGTTGAGATCGCCGAGATAGCTGTCGATCGAGAGATAGCGCATGTCCGGTGTCGCCGACCGCCAGTCGGTGAGATAAACCCGGTCGATGCCGCCATTCTGCAGCGACTGCACCACGCTGTGGCCTGGGGCGAAATCGGCGATCAGGGCCCGGTGCAGCGCATAGGGCGCGCAGACCAGCGCCGGCTGGCCGGACCGGGTCTGCGAGCAATCGCGCAAGCGCACCGTTGCGAGCTCCAGCGCAACGCGGCTCGGCGTCGTCCATGGCAGGCTGCTGTCACCCTGTTTCTCGGGTGCCCGCTCCAGCCACCAGAAGCAGGCATCCATGGCGAGCTGCGCCGCCGCAAACGGCCAGAGCCGCGGATCATCGGGAGCCTGCCCTGGCCCGCGTGGCGGTTTGGCGGTCTTGTCCACCATGGCTACCTCGACATCCTCACAAAAAAGCCTCGAGGCTCACGACAGCAATGCCGAGGTCCCGAAAACTCCGATGGGTCGCCGCGACCGAGCCGTCTAGATCGATGCCGCGACAGGCATCCTCGATGACGGCGACTTCCAGCCCCGCCTTGCGCGCATCTTCCGCCGAGAAGCGGACGCAGAAGTCCAGCGCCAGGCCGGCGACAAAGACGGTCTTCAGCTCGCGTTCGCGCAAATAACCCAGCAGCCCGGTCGGTGTCCGATGGTCGTTCTCGAACAACGCCGAATAGGAATCGATGCCGCGGCGAAAGCCCTTGCGCACGACGAGGCTCGCCCGCGTCACGTCGAGATCGCGGTGAAATTCCGCGCCGGCCGTGCCCTGCACGCAATGCGTCGGCCAGAGCACCTGCGGTCCGTAGTCGAGCTCGATGGTCTGGAACGGCTGCTTGCCGGCATGGTTCGGCGCGAACGAGGCGTGGTCGCTCGGATGCCAGTCCTGCGTCAGCACCACATTGGCGAATTTTTGGGCGATCCTGTTGATGGCGGGGACGACCTTCTCGCCACCGGGAACGGCGAGCGCCCCACCGGTGCAGAAGTCGTTCTGTACGTCGATCACCAGCAGCACGTCGCGGTCGGAAATCTTCATCGCCGTCCCATTCGATCTGCCGGGCGCGAGGGCACCGGGCGAGCCAGCTCAGTGTCGGCCTTCCCGCGCTGCTTCGCAACCACTGGCGCGCGCGGCAGCTGCGCGAATTGGTCAGTGCAAGCCGCCACGATGCAACGGTTTGACCTCGTCCGTGTTGACTAGGCGCACCCAAGGGCAGATTCTCGCACCGCCCGCGCCAGGCGGATCGGGTCGAAGGAGCGGAGGACAGGGCTGCCAGGGCCTGAAGGTCGTGGCGGCGATGAGGCCATGAATATCGGCAAGACCGGAAAAATTCTTCTCGCCGATATCGGCGGCACCAATGCGCGCTTCGCGCTGAGCCCGAGCGGTCAGACCGGACCGATCGACTATGTCAAGGTCGCGGACTTCCCGACCGTCCGAGAAGCCATCGCGGACGTGCTGGCGCGCCGGTCGAACGGCGAGCAGCCCCATCGCGCGGTGCTGGCCGTGGCAGGTCCCGTCACCAACAATCGCTGCGTCATGACCAACAGCCCCTGGGTCATCGACGGCAACGAGCTGCAGGGCGCGCTCGGCTTCGACAGCGTCCATGTGCTGAACGATTTCGAGGTGGTGGCCTGGTCCCTGCCCGCCTTGGAGTCTTCCGACCTGGTCCCGCTCGGCGGCGGCGACGGCTTGCCCGGAGAGCCGTTGCTGGTCGTGGGGCCCGGAACCGGATTTGGTGTCTCCTGCCTGGTCGACCGCCATGGTTCGCGATTGGCCGTCGTCACTGAGGCCGGACATGCGACCCTGCCGGCCGAGAACGAGCGCGAGGAGCGCGTGATTGCCTGCTTGCGCCGGCGCCTCGGCCATGTCTCCATCGAGCGCGGCGCCCTCTCGGGTTCCGGGCTGCAGAACCTCTACGAGGCGCTGGCCGAGATTGACGGCGTTCAGGTGCCGCATCGCGATGCCGCCGCGATCACCAAGGCTGCGCTGGAGAACAGCTGTCCGGTCAGCCGCGCGACGCTGGAGATGTTTTGCGCCATCCTCGGCTCGGTCGCCGGCAATCTCGCGGTGACTTTCGGCGCCCGCGGCGGCGTCTATATTGCCGGCGGAATCGTGCCGCGCTTCCGCGAGTTCCTCGCCGCCTCCGCGTTCCGGGCGCGCTTTGAAGCCAAGGGACGGTTTCAGGACTATTTGCGCAATATCCCGACCAGGCTCGTGATCAAGCCCGATGCGAGCTTCCTCGGCCTGACGATGTTTGCCGAGCACAATCCCGGCTGAGGGCGACCTCCGCGCGGCGAGTTCCCCTCATGCACAGCTGATTCAGCCTACCGGCGGTTCCACGCAGGTTCGTGCTTGCCTGCGTGTTCCCGATGAGAAACAATCTCCCCGTGTGTGGCGTAGTTGCGGGGGCGTGACATGCGTAAGCAGGATCCGGGTTTCGACTATCATCGCTATCACCGCCTGTTGCGCGAAGCGGACAGCGAAGACAAGCGGCTGGCGCTCATCGAGCTCCTGATCGAGGAAAAGGCCCGCGATCAGCTGGCTGCCCAGCGCGCTTCGGACCGCGCGGCCATGACGGCTCACACCATTGCCAGGGTGCTGAGGAACGGCCGCACCCCTGCCGGTTGAGCCCCTCTCCGGCCATGCGCCAAAGGCGCGATCGGTCAGCTCGGGATTTTGGCTGACGGCTCGGGAAACATCGAATCGATCATTGCCTTGAGCTGATCCATCGCGATCGGCTTGCGCAGGATCGGCCTGCGCCGGAGCAAGGACGGCAGCAGTTCCGGACCGTAGCCTGTGGCGAACAGAAACGGCTTTCCGCGACGTTCGATCAGGTCGGCGACGGGATCGACATAGACGCCCATCAGATTGATGTCGAGGATGGCCAGATCGTACTGCGCGGTCATGGCAAAGGCGCTGGCGTCGCGCACATTGTCTGCCTCCGCAACGACGTGGTGGCCGAGCTCCTCCACCATGTCGGCGATCATCATCCGGATCAACGCCTCGTCTTCGACCAGGAAAACGGAGAGTCCGTCCGCCATATCAACCCCGCAATCAGCCTTGCGAAGCTAAGCATAACCGAATTGCGCTGTGGATACACGAATTCGTGGCGGCGTTAATTCAGACGCGCCCGAACCGATTCAACTTGATCAATCCAGCCCACGCTCGTGGCTGAGGTGCACCATCTCCTGGATGAACACCTGCTTCTGCTTGTCGTCGAGGCTCGAAAAGAGCGGCTCGGCGGCGTCGGCGACGTTGCGCTGATCGGCGGCGCGATCGATCAGAAACTGGGCCTCGTTGCGCATCTGCTCGATGATGTCGTCGGGCGGATCGCGCTTGGCGCGCGCAATCCGCAGGTTGAGCCGCTCTGCGCCATTATGCCCGAGGTAGTGCATCGCGCTCGAGAATCCGTACCAGTGCTTCTCCTGATCCGGCGTGAGGTTCAGCTGGCTCTTGATCCGCTCGATGTAGGAATCGCTGTTGGCGACGATCTGCTCGGCGGTCAGCTGCGGCGCGCCGGGCTGAGTCAGAACCGTGACTTCCTTGTTGTCCTTGCCCTTGTTGTCCTGCGGCGCGTTCTTCGCCTCCTTGGTCGCCTTGGCGCCCTTGCCCTTGGCGCTCTTGGCGTCCTTGTCCTTGGCCCCGCCCGGCTGCTTGGAATCCTTGGCCGTGTCCTTGCCGGCCTCCTTGGGCGGCGGCGCCTGATTGCTATTGTTGCCGACGCCGAGCACGCCGGTGAAGACGCCGACCACGCCGCCGATGGCGCCGCCGAGCACGCCACCGACCGGACCTGCCGCCTTGTTTCCGGCCGCTGCGCCTTCCTGAACGCCCTTGACGAGACCTTGCGCATTCGCCACCGCGGCTGCCCCGAGCAACAGCGCGAGCACGGATCCCAGCGCAAGGCATCGCCGCAGGTGAAGCCGCGCGGGTAGCGCCGGTTTGATCATTCTCGTCTCCATCATCGATCTGGCCTGTCAGCGGGAGTCAGCCACTAGGCGCAACTCTATCGTTTCCGCCGCTTCGAGGTCCAGACGCGGCCGATTGCTGTCCACGCCCGAAAAGTCTTTCACGCGAAGCGTTTATCCAAACTGCGGCGTAAATGCGCACGACAGCGTTTGAGACCGTTTGGCGCGAAGTGTGCGTCGCAAAAAACACCGTGCGCCGCGCCTGCAGCCGCATCGCTCGCCACGCATTGCGACGTTTCCGGGCACACCATTAGTTTTAGACGCCAAGCCATTCGGCTTTCTCGACAGATGCGATCAATCATGATCTGATCGCGCTACCAATTTGCCGCGACCTGCGTGAATTGCCTCACGCCTGCCGACGGCACCAACAAGAAAATCGAGCAACAAGAACTCAAGAAAGAAGTCTCAGAGGAAACTCCAACAACAACACCCAAGCGAGGAAACGAGATGTCACGCAAGACACTGACGCGACGTCAATTTGTGGCTGCCACTGCAATGTCCTCCGCGGCGCTGATCTCGGCGCCCTATGTCCGGGGCGCTTACGCCGCCGGCAAGCTATCGATCGGCTTCTGGGACCATTGGGTGCCGAATGCCAACGACGCCTCCACCGCCATGGTCAAAGCATGGGGCGAAAAGGAGAAGGTCGACGTCTCGATCGACTACATCACCAGCAACAACAACAAGATCCAGCTCACGGTCGCTGCCGAGGCACAGGCGAAATCCGGCCACGACATCCTGCAGATGCCGACCTGGTGGCCGCACGCCTACTCTGAAAATCTAGAGCCGGTGAACGACGTCATGGAGCCGCTCATCAAGCAGAACGGCGAGGTCAACGGCACCGTCAAATATCTCGGCCAGGCCGGCGGCAAGTGGCTCGCCGTTCCCGCAATCCCGGGAAGCCAGATCAAGGGGCCCTGCTCACGCATCGATCTGATGAAGAAGCATGCCGGCATCGACGTGCAGGAATTGTACCCTGCCGGCGCGCCCGCAAAGGCGGACAATTGGACGTTGGAGACCTTCCTCAAGGCGGCCGAGGCCTGCCACAAGGGCGGCGTGCCATTCGGGATCGGCCTCGGCGAAACCACTGACAGCGTCGACACCGCAGGCGCGATCTTCCAGTCGTTCGGTGCCGAGCTCGTCAACGCCAAGGGCGACGTCACGGTGAAGACCGATGCCGTTCGTCAGGCGCTCGAATATTACAAGAAGCTGATCGCCTTCCTGCCGCCGGACGCTCCGTCCTGGGACGATGCCTCCAACAACAAATGGCTGATCTCGGGCCGCGGCGCGATGATCCTGAATCCGCCGAGCGCCTGGGCGGTCGCCAGGCGCGACGCGCCGCAGATCGCCGAGCAGTGCTGGACCCACGGCATGCCGTCCGGGCCCAAGGGCCGCTTCGCACCCTACCTGCCGTACTTCTGGGGTCTCTGGAGCTTCAGCAAGAACAAGGAAGCGGCCAAGAGCCTCCTCACCTACCTGTCGCAGCCGTCGTCGATCGAAAAGTTCGTCGCGGCGAGCGGCGGCTACGATCTGCCCGCCTACGCCAACATGACGACGCTGAAGACCTGGGCCGAGGAAGCGCCGCCGAAGGGGACGCTGTATCACTATCCGAATCCCAACAATCATCAGACGCTGTCGATCGCGGCGTCTCCGGCGCCGCCCAAGATCGCGCAGCAGATCTACTTCCAGGCGACGTTGACCAAGATGGCGCTGCGCTATGCGCAGGGCGAAAAGATGGAGGCCACGCTCGCCTGGGCCGAAGGCGAGTGCGAGGGCTTCATGCGGAGTTGATGCCGGGCGTGTGCCAGGCGGTTCACGCTCGAGGCGTGAGCCGCCACGCATCGCGTGCCGCCAATCGAGGAAGCCGGCCGACCGGGCCGGCTTCGCCAGTCGACAATTTCCGAGAAAGCTACGCCATGGCCGATGTCGTCGTTGAGCAAGGTCAAGCGGTCCGTGCGGCGCGCGCGCGCAAGCCGGCCAGCCTTCGCAATGTCCTGGGACGAAAATCGACGGTCGCGTTCTTCCTGACGCTGCCGCTGATCCTGCTGATAGCACTTCTGGTGCTCTATCCCGCCGTCTACTCCGTCCATCTTGCGACGCTGAACAAGTCGATGCAGAAGTTCGTCGGTTTCGGCAACTTCCTGTTCCTGTTCAAGCGCGACACCTTCTGGATGGTGGTGAAGCAATCCTGCATCTTTGCCGTCACGGCCGTGTTCTTCAAGGCGCTGATCGGATTCATCGTCGCCCATTTCGTGCACAACATTCCGGCCAAGGGGCAGCGCAAATGGCGCGGCATGCTGCTGGTGCCCTGGGTGATCCCGCCGGCGATGAGCACGCTGGCCTGGCTGTGGCTGTTCGACCCCTCCTACAGCGCCTTCAACTACACGCTCTCGTTCTTCGGCATCGGCCCGATCAACTGGCTCGGCGACAATGTCTGGGCGCGCTTTTCCGTCATCCTCGTCAACATCTGGTACGGCGCGCCGTTCTTCATGATCATGTATCTGGCCGCGCTGAAATCGGTGCCGGACCAGCTCTACGAGGCCGCGGCGATCGACGGCGCCAATTGGTGGCAGAAGATCTGGTACATTACGCTGCCGATGATGCGGAACATCATCGCGATCACGGCGCTGTTCTCGCTGATCGTGACCTTCGCCAATTTCGACATCGTCCGCATCCTGACCTCGGGCGGCCCGCTCGACCAGACGCATATCTTCGCCACCTGGGCTTTCAAGGTCGGCATCGAAGGCAGCGACATTCCGCTCGGCGCCAGCGTCTCGCTGTTCATGGTGCCGATCCTCGCCATCGCAGCGATTTTCATCCTGCGCGATGTCTCCAAACGCGGGAATGAAGCCTGATGAGCACGCTTGCAATCGACAAGGCCGGACCGTCGCGCAAGGTCAAGTATGGCAGCATGAGCCGGGACCGCGCCTGGGCGCTGGGCTGGTCCTATTTCTTCCTGGTGCTGTTCGCGATCTTCTTCCTGACGCCGCCGATCTACATGCTGATCACCTCGCTCAAGAGCAGCGCGGAGATATCGGCGGCGACCAATCCCTGGTGGGTGTTTCACCCCACCTTGTCGAACTATGTCGAGCTCCTGACCTCCAACCAGTTCCTGCGCTTCTTCTGGAATTCGTCGATCGTATCGCTCGCCGTCGTCCTCGTGACCATGCTGATCAGCGTTCCCGCGGCATTCGCGCTGGCACGCATGAAGTTCTGGGGCTCGACGACGCTGGCAACCGGCGTCTTCCTCACCTACCTCATCCCGGACAGCCTGTTGTTCATCCCGCTGTTCAAGATGCTGGCGTTGGTCCAGGACTACACCGGCATCACGCTGCTCAACAGATGGTACGTGCTGCTGTTCATCTATCCGACCCTGACGGTGCCGTTCTGCACCTGGATCATGATCGGCTATTTCGCCTCGATCCCGAAGGAGCTCGATGAAGCCGCGCTGATCGACGGCGCCTCCTGGCTGCAGACGCTGACACGGATCTTCATCCCGGTGGCGCTGCCCGGGCTGATCGCCGCGACCATCTTCGCCTTCACGGTGTCCTGGGCGCAGTTCCTCTATCCCCTGGTGTTCACGACGTCGGTCGACCAGCTCGTGCTGCCGGTGGGCATCACCACCACCCTGATCAAGGGCGACGTCTTCAACTGGGGACAGATCATGACCGGCGCGCTGCTCGGCGCCGCGCCGCCGCTGATCATCTACGCATTCCTGATGGACTACTACATTGCCGGCCTGACCGCCGGCGCGACAAAGGGTTGATGACGAGGAGCTGAAGTTCGATGGCTGACGTTGCTTTGCGGAAGGTTGTCAAGCGTTACGACGATGTCGAAGCCGTGCGCGGCATCGACCTCGACATCGCCGACCATGAGTTCATCGTGCTGGTCGGCCCCTCCGGCTGCGGCAAGTCGACCACGCTGCGCATGATCGCGGGCCTCGAGGACATCAGCGACGGCGACATCATGATCGGCGGCGACGTCGTCAACGACGTGCCGCCGAAGGACCGCGACATCGCCATGGTGTTCCAGAACTACGCGCTGTATCCGCACATGACGGTCGCCGAGAACATGTCGTTCGGGCTGCGCCTCAAGCACTACCCCAAGGCCGAGATCAAGGCCCGGGTGACCGAAGCCGCCCGGCTTCTCGACATCACCGACCTGATCGACCGCAAGCCGAAGCAGCTCTCCGGCGGCCAGCGCCAGCGCGTCGCCATGGGCCGCGCCATCGTGCGCAATCCCAAGGTCTTCCTGTTCGACGAGCCGCTGTCCAACCTCGACGCCAAGCTGCGCGTTCAGATGCGGATCGAGATCAAGAAGGTGCACCAGAAGGTGCGCACCACCACGGTCTACGTCACCCACGACCAGGTCGAGGCGATGACGCTGGCCGATCGCGTCGTCGTCATGAACAAGGGCAAGATCGAGCAGATCGGCACGCCGAACGAGCTCTATCACAAGCCGGCGACGCGCTTCGTGGCGGGCTTCATCGGCTCGCCCGCGATGAACTTCATCCCGTGCCGGCTCGAGGATGTCGGCGGCACGCTTCAGCTCCGCCTCACCGACCGCATCGCCTTCGCGCTGCCGCCGGCCCGCGCCGCGCGCTACAACGCGCTGTCGCGCACCGACAAGCTGCTGCTCGGCATCCGGCCCGAGCATCTTACCGAGTCGCATGCGCATCTTGCGCCGGGGGTCGAGACGTTCGACACCGTGCTCGACGTCACCGAGCCGATGGGGATGGAGACGCTGGTCTATTTCGGGCTCGACGGCACGCCGGTCTGCGGCCGCGTCGATCCCAATGCCGGCGCCAAGGACGGGGCACCCATGCGCCTGGCGATGGACCTCAACAACATGCACCTGCTAAATGAGGAGACCGGCGTCGTGCTGTGACGCCGCCTTAAAAAAGCGCAGGCAGGGGGCGATGGCGACCAACAAGAAGAAGATTTTCGTTACACAAACCTTATCGCAAGGGGCACGTGCCCTCCTCACCCAGCGGGATGATATCGAGCTCATCGAGTTTCCGAACCTGATCTCGGCGAGGGATTTCGAGGCCTTGCTAAAGAGCCATGCGCCGGTTCATGGCGTGGCACTCGGCGCCACCGCCTTCGGCGAGACCGAGCTCGAGGCCGCCCGCGACATGAAGGTGGTGACCCGCATCGGCGTCGGCTACGACGCCGTCGACGTGCCCGCCCTCTCCCGCCGCAAGGTGCCGCTGATGGTCGCCGGCAGCGCCAACTCGCCCTCGGTTGCGGAGGCGGCGCTGTTCATGATGCTGACGCTGGCCAAGCGCGCACAGGAGCTGCATTCCTGCGTCAAGGAAGGCACCTGGGCTGATCGCCTCGGCATGCTGCCGTTCGACCTCTACGGCAAGACCGTGCTGATCATCGGCTTCGGCCGCATCGGCAGCCGCACTGCCAAGCGCTGTCTGGCATTCGAGATGAAGGTGCAGGTCTATGATCCCTACAAGGCAGCCGCCGACATCAAGGCCGCCGGATGCGAGCCGGTCACCGACCTCGACGCCGCACTGCCACACGCCGATTTCGTCACCATCCACTGCCCGAAGACGGCGGAGACCGTCGGCCTGTTCGATGCCGACAGGATCGGCCGCATGAAGCATAGATCCTACCTCATCAATACCGCGCGCGGCGGCATCGTGAAGGAAACGGCGCTCTATGACGCACTGAAATCCGGAAAGCTCGCCGGCGCCGGCATCGACGTGTTCGAGGTGGAGCCGCCGCCGGTCAGCAACGCGCTGTTTGCGCTGCCCAACGTCATCATGGCCCCGCACGTCGCCGGCGTCACGGTCGAGGCGGTGAACCGCATGAGCGAGCAGACCGCGCGCAATATCCTGAGCGTGCTGGACGGCGATCCGATCAGGCAGAACGTCATCAACCAGGATGTGCTGGGCTGACGTCGCGATGGCGGGCGGCTCATCCGCCCGCCTTCGGAACGCCAGAAAGCGTCCCATTTTGGTGCAGATCGAGCCCCAACTCAGCCTTAATCAAACGCGCGTAATGGGCTTGAAACGCGGCGGCGGTGGGACAGACTGGCCGGCGCGGCGAGCTGGAGGATGGACCCTTGTCAGAGATCGACCCGACCGACCACGCGTTGGCGACCATCGCCAGCATTCTGGAGAACCCCGAGCCCGTTCTCGTCATTCGCCAGACCGAGACCGAAATCGTGGTCGCCGGAGAGCGTGAGCACGTCGCCTCTGACGAGCCGCCGATCGTGGACGAGCATCCGGTGATCGACGAGCATCCCGTGGTCGAGGAGCAGCCGCTGGTGCCCGAGCACACCGATGCCGACGGCTACAGCAAGGTCGGTCCGGGACCCATGGTCGCGATCCGTCTGAAGTGGACGGTCCATCGCGGCGATGACGGGCAGTACTACGTCCACGAGACCATCGGCGAGCAGTCCGCGCCCGTGGTCAGCGGTCCCATGACAAGCGAGGCCGCGGTGCGTTTCGTCGACACCCAGGAAGACGAGGCGAACAGGCGCTTCGAAGAGCTGCGCAGCGAGATCGCCGGCCGCAGCTCGCTTGCTGACTACGAGCGCAAGGGCGAAGCGTAGGCCAGCTGGCTTTCACACCAGGTCTCTCTTCACCTCTCGCGTGGGGAGAGGTCGGAGCGCATCGAAGATGCGATCCGGGTGAGGGGTTAAGGTCTTACTGTGCATTGCGGCCCCTCACCCGGATTGCTTACGCAATCCGACCTCTCCCCGCTGGGGAGAGGTGGACATCGAGCCTGTCGCTACTTCCTCCCCAGATAATCCTTCTTCACGAGCTCGACGCCGGCGTGCCGCAAAAGGTCGTAGGCGGTGGTGACGTGGAAGAAGAATTGCGGGACGCTGAACGTCAGCAGCAGCGCCCGCCCGGTGAACGGCAGCTCGGTGCCGTTCTTCAATCTGAAGAAGACATTCCGTTCCGCCGCCGCATCGATCTCCGCGCGCGGCAGGCTCTCGATGAACTCGATCGACGTTGCGATGCGCGCCTGCAGCCCGGCCATGTCGTGCTCCAGCGCGGGCAGCGCGACCGGCTCGCACTGCGCCAGCAGAGCCGGCGCGACCGTGGCATGGCGGCAGGCCTCGCCGACCTGCTGCGCCAGATCGTACATGTTGGGCGCAAGGCGCATGCCGAGCAGAATCGCCGGATCGAACTTGCGGGCCTGGGCATAAGCGACGCCCTTGTCGAGCAGTGCCGACAGGTTGCGCAAATTGGGCACGAACAGGCCGACGGAGACCTCGTACATCGAAATCGTCACCTCAAGGATTCCCTTCGATTTCTGCCTCGCCAGCGACGGGCATCTGGTCTAAATCCACGTCCGAACGGCTGTACAATGACAGCTCGCGCAGGGGTGGAAAAGAGATGATGGTCCGAATATCCGTTCGAGTCTTGGCGGCCTTGGCCGTGATGTTGCTGGCGAGCCTTTCGGCCCAAGCGCAGCAGGCGCCCTCGCGTCTCGACGAGATCGTCAAGCGCGGCAGCTTGCGCGTCGGCATGACCGGCGACTACAAGCCGTTCACCTATCTGGACAAGACCACGCAGCGTTTCTCCGGCTTCGACGTCGACATGGCGGAAGCGCTCGGCAAGGCGCTCGGAGTCAAGGTCGAATTCGTGCCGACGGCCTGGCCGAAGCTGATGAAGGATTTCGAATCCGACCAGTTCGACATCGCCATGGGCGGCGTGTCGGTGACGCTCGATCGCCAGAAGAAAGGCCTCTTCTCCACACCGATCATGCGCGAGGGCAAGACGCCGATCGCGCGCTGCGCCGATGTCGGCAAGTACCAGACGCTGCCCGACATCGACAAGAAGGGCACCCGCATCATCGTCAATCCCGGCGGCACCAACGAACGCTTCGCCCGCGCCAACATCAAGGAGGCCGAGATCACCGTCTTCCCAGACAATACCGTGATCTTCGACGAGATCGCCAAGGGCAATGCCGATCTGATGATGACGGACGCCTCCGAGACACGCTACCAGCAGAAGCAGCACGCCGGCGTGCTCTGCGCGGTGCATCCGGAAAAGCCGTTCGATTTTTCGGAGAAGGCCTATTGGATCCAGCGCGACATGGCGCTCAAGGCCTTCGTCGACCAGTGGCTGCACATTGCGATGGAAGACGGCACCTACAAGAAGATCTACGCGGCCTGGTTCGATTAGGCGCGTCCTCCTGTCGCTTGCCCGGCCAAACTTTGGACCCGCTCCGGGCCTATTGAACCCGGAACCGCCGGAAGACGACTCACAGCAACGACAGTGATCTAGATCACTTTTTGCAAGCGAGCCGGCGCGTAAGCGTCGGTGCGGGACCACCTGTTCAGGAGACGGAAATGAGGAAGCTGTTGGCCACGGCCGCATTCCTTTTGGCGAGCACCGCCGCGCAGGCACAGTACACGTTCGAATATGGCGGGCACACCATCCGCATCGATCCCGATCGCGGCACGGTGCAGATCCCCGGCGTCTACGACAACACCGGCCAGAGCAAGCCCAAGAAGGCCAAGAAGAACGAGACGGCGCCGCAGCAGGCCACGGTCGACCCGCAAGCGCCGGCTGCTCCGGCACCAGCTCCCGCTCCTGCTGCGCCGCCCGCAGCCGTACAGGCGCCCGCTTCTGCCGCCGTCGCACCGCCTCCTGCTCCGCCGGCTCCCCCGCCGGCCACGACCGCCGCCACCACGCCGGCCCAAACCGCCGTTGCGCCGCCGCCTGCTCCGCCTCCGGCCCCTGCTCCGGCCGAGCAGCAGGCCGCCGCGCCCGCCGTGGCCCCGCCGCCCGCCCCGACCGTGGCTGCCGCTCCGCCGGCGCCGCCTCCGCCGCCCGCCGCGGCGCCTGCCCCCGCTCCCGTTCAGGCTGCCGTCGCGCCCCCTGCTCCGGCGGCTGCGCCGACGCGCGACCTCAATTCGCCGGTCGGCATGTGGCTTACCGAGGAGAAGGAAGGCAAGGTCCGCATCGAGCAATGCGGCACCAACCTCTGCGGCTATTCGGTCGACAGCAAGTCGAACCAGAACGGCGAGCAGGTGCTGATCAACATGAAGCCCGGCAAGGACCAGAAATGGTCCGGCCGCATCCTCGATCCCAACTCGGGCTCGACCTACGATTCGACGATTGCCATGAAGGGCACCGACCGTCTGCGCGTTCAGGGCTGCGCCTTCGGCGGCATGTTCTGCGGCGGCCAGACCTGGACGCGGGTGAACTGAGTTCGGCTCCGGCGCGCCGACCAAAAAAGGGGCCCGCGATCCGGGCCCCTTTGCTTTGTCCGCGGCGACGTGCGCTATCTCACAGAGCCTGCTGCTCGCGTGACAGCCCTCACATCGCCGGTTCCTCGTCGATGTCACGATCCCCGCATCATCAATCGCAGGGGCGTGTCATGACGGGATTTCGCAAGGGCCTCTTCGCTACCATTGTCGCCATCGTCTTCCCGCTCACACAGGCAGGCGCTGCGACGAGCAGCTTCGACGGCGCATGGAATGTCCGCATTGTCTCATCGAGCCAGGCTTGCGGCAACGGCGCGACGGTCGCGATCGGGATCAACAACGGTCAGATCGCATCGAGCAGCGCCGCAGTGTCGGCGTCGGGCCGCGTCGCCGAGGCCGGCAACGTCAACGTCACCTTGAGCACCGGCATCAAGCGCGCCGTCGGCTTCGGCCGGCTCAGCGGCGCGTCCGGCTCGGGCACCTGGCGCGGAGCGATGTGCACGGGCACCTGGACGGCGGAGCGCATGTAGGTGCCGTGTCCCGGACGCGGTGCAGCGTGTAACGCTGCGCCGCTGAGCCGGGACCCAGCATCTCAGTCGCTGGAAGACTCTGGGCCCCGGCTCGGCGCCGCATCGCCTTGGGCGATGCGTCTTGTCCGGGACACGAGAGCGTCAGCCGACCGCCGCGCCGTACTCCGCGTCCGTGACCGGCTCCAGCCAGGTCGAATAGACGCCGTCGAGCGCTTCCTGCATGGCGATGTGGCACATGCCGTTGGTCGGCGAGGCGCCGTGCCAGTGCACTTCACCCGGCGGAATCCAGACGGTGTCGCCGGGACGGATTTCCTGGACCGGGCCGCCCTTGGTCTGAACGCGGCCTACGCCCGAGATGACGTAGAGCGTCTGCCCGAGCGGATGGTGGTGCCAGTTGGTGCGTGCGCCCGGCTCGAATGCGACGCGCGAGACGTTCAGCCGCGCAGGCGCCGGGGCCATGTTGATGGGGTCCTGCCACACGGTGCCGGTGAAATGTTCCTTCGGCGCGCGGCGGGTCGGCCGCGTGCCGGCGAGCGTGATGTCCATGAGAGTCCTCGTTTCCTTATCCGTTACTTCTTGCTGGCGGCGTAGCGCGCCTTGGTTTCGGCGTTCATGGGATAGAGGCCGGGCAGCACCGCGCCGTTGTTCACCTCATTCACGATCCAGGCTTCCATCCGCTCCTGCTCGACGCCCTCATTGAGGACATGTTCGAGCATCGCCTGCGGGATCAGCACGCAGCCGTCCTGGTCGGCGACCACGATGTCGTTCGGGAAAACGGCAACGCCGCCGCAGCCGATCGGCTCGCCCCAGCCGACGAAGGTGAGGCCCGCAACCGATGGCGGCGCGGCATAGCCGTCGCACCACAACGGCAAATTGGTGCCGAGCACGCCCTCGACGTCGCGCACCACGCCGTCGGTGACGAGCGCGGTGACGCCGCGCTTGACCATGCGGGCGCACAAGATGTCGCCGAAGATGCCGGCATCGGTGATGCCCATGGCATCGACCACGGCGATGCAGCCCTCCGGCATCGCCTCGATCGCGGTGCGGGTCGAGATCGGCGACGACCAGGATTCCGGCGTCGCCAGATCCTCGCGCGCCGGCACGAAGCGCAGCGTGAAGGCCGGTCCCACCAGCCGCGGCAAACCGGGGCGCAGCGGACGCGCGCCGCGCATCCACACATTGCGCAGGCCCTTCTTCAGCAGGACCGTGGTGATGGTGGCGGTGGTGATGCCGGCGAGGGTCTTGCGGGCTTCGGGGGACAGCGACATGGACGAGAACGAGCTCCGAGGTGCGGGAAAGAACGCGCGCATCTTGCGAGCCGCGAGCTTTGCGTCAAGGGCCAAGAGGCTGGCAATTACGCAAGGCGCGCCGAGCTGTTATGCGACGCGATAACAAGGGTTTATCGCGCGCCCTTGGATTAATTTATTGGACTTGCGGGCACATTTACGCGAAGCAGGGACAAGCGGAACTCAAGGTCGAGCCCGCGTTCCTGAGAAGCCCGATTTCGACAGCGCACTGACAGCTCAATGGCCGCGACGCTTCCCCCGCCCCGCCTTCTGCCCAGTGGCGACAGTGCCGTCACGGTCGAGTTCAGCCGCACCATCGACGATGATGCCAACCAGCGCGTCCTGGCGCTCGACAAGGCCCTGCTAGCTGCGCCCATCGACGGCATCACCGAGACCGTACCGACCTATCGCTCGCTGCTGATCCATTACGATCCCGGCAAGATCGGCTTCGATGCGCTTGGCGAAAAGATCCTCCCCATCGCCACCCGGCCGCTGCCGCCGGTCACCAAAGCGCGCCGCTGGCGCGTGCCCGTCGCCTATGGCGGCGAGCACGGCATCGACCTCGAGGACGTCGCCAAGACGCTGGGCACCACGCCGGATGACATCGTCATCAGGCATTCGGGCGGCGATTACAAGGTTGCCATGATCGGCTTCACGCCGGGCTGGTCCTATCTCAGCGGCCTCGACAAATTCCTGCACATGTCGCGGCGGCAGTCGCCGCGGCTGCTGACGCCGGCCGGCACGATCTCGATCGGCGGCATCCAGGCCGGCATCCAGTGCCTCGCCGCCCCGAGCGGCTGGCACCTGCTCGGCCGCACCCCGGTCCGAACCTATCAGCTCCACCGCGATCCGACCTTCCTCACCGAGCCCGGTGACCGCGTCACGTTCTACGCCATCGACCACAAGACGTTCGAGGACATGGACCGCGCCGCGGAAGCCGGCGAGATCGTCGCCGAGCAGGTGGACGCATGAGCCGGCTCGTCGTTGCCAGCATCGGCCCTGCCAGCTCGGTCCAGGACGGCGGTCGCCACGGCGCGCAGCGCTATGGCTTGACGGTGAGCGGGGCGATGGACCGGTTGTCGCTTGCGGCGGCGAACACGCTGGTCGGCAACGAGCCGTTCGCGGCCGCCATCGAGATCGGCCCGTTCGGCGCCTCCTTCACCGCCCGCGACGGCGCCGTGCGCGTGGCGATATCGGGCGCGCCGCGCAATGCGGACGTCGCCGGCAGCCCGGTCGCGATGGACACCTCGGTGACACTGAAGGACGGCCAGACGCTGACGCTCGGCTTCGCCCGCGGCGGCGCCTTCACCTATCTGGCGATCGAAGGCGCCATCAGAGGCGAGAAGGTGTTCGGCAGTCTCGCGGTGAACGCCCGCGCCGGCCTCGGCAGCCCCTACCCGCGCCCACTCCAGGCCGGTGACGAGTTCACTGTCGATGCCGCGAGCGGTGCACCGGAGCTGCGCATCGAGCTGCCGCAGCCGGCGGCAGGTCCGATCCGCGTGCTGCTGGGTCCTCAGGACGACGAGTTCGACGACGCCAACAAGGCGCTGTTCTTAAGTAGCGAGTGGAAGATCTCGGCGACCTCAGACCGCATGGGCTACCGGCTCGAGGGCCCCGCGATCAAGCATCTGCACGGCCACAACATCGTCTCCGACGGCACGGTGAACGGCAGCATCCAGGTGCCCGGCAACGGCGCGCCGATCGCGCTGATGATGGATCGCGGCACCTCCGGCGGCTATCCGAAGATCGCCACCGTGATCACGGCCGACATCGGCCGCCTCGCCCAGACCTCGGCTGGAACCGCGTTCCGCTTCAAGGCGGTCAGCATGGCCGAAGCGCAGGACGAAGCGCGCAAGTTCGCGCAAGCGATCCGCAGCCTGCCCGATCGCCTGCGCTCTTCCGACACCGTTGCACTCAACATTGAGGCGCTCAGCGATGCTAACGTGGCCGGCTATGCGGTCAGCGCGGTCGATGCCGGGACGTGGCAGGTCACGGCGGAGCCGTAAGCGACAACAAGACCAGAGGCGGAGAGCAACCCATGAAAACAGTCGATCTGAATTGCGACCTCGGCGAAGGTTTTGGCGCCTGGGAGATGGGCAACGACGCCGCCATGATCGAGCTCGCAAGCTCGGTCAACGTCGCCTGCGGCTTCCATGCCGGCGACCCCGACATCATGCGCCGGACGGTGGAGCTTGCGAAGGCGCGCGGCGTCTCGGTCGGCGCGCATCCCGGTTATCGCGACCTGCACGGCTTCGGCCGGCATCCGATCGCAGGGCTCAAGGCCTCCGAGATCGAGAACCTCGTCGCCTACCAGATCGGCGCGTTGCAGGCGATCGCCACCGCGGCCGGCCACAAGGTCACCCACGTGAAGGCGCACGGCGCGCTCTCCAACGTCGCCTGCGAGGACGACATGACGGCGAAGGCGATCGCCGCCGGCATCAAGGCGGTGGATCCCAGCCTGATCTTCGTCGTGCTCGCCAATTCGAAGCTGGTGAAGGCCGGCGAGGAGGCCAACCTGCCGATGGTGCACGAGGTGTTCGCCGATCGCGCCTATGAGGACGACGGCAACCTGGTCTCGCGCAAGAAGCCCGGCGCGGTGCTGCACGACGCCAAGGCGATCGCCGAGCGCGTGGTGCGCATGGTGCAGGACGGCGCGGTGGTGTCGGTAACAGGCAAGGTCATCAAGATGCGCACGGACACGGTCTGCATCCACGGCGATACGCCCGGCGCGGTCGAGATCGCGCGCGGTGTGCGTCAGGCGTTGAAGGCTGCGCGGATCGAGGTGGCGCCGTTCAAGCGCAGGGCGTGAGCGGGCTCGGTGTTGTAGGGTGGATTAGCGAAGCGTAATCCACCTCTTCTGCTGCAGCCATACAAGTGGTGGGTTACGCCTTCGGCTAACCCACCCTACGCAGACACGTTAAAACGGATGCACCGAGAGCGTCCCGAACACGATCGCCGCGATCACCGCAAACGCGCTGTACATCGCAACGTGGTGCATGCTCGCCCCGGTCCGGCGCGAGAGCGAGCGCGCGTAGAAGTGCAGCCTGGCTTCCGCCGATAGTTCGCGCATGGTCGATCTCCAACGCCCCATTTGCGGGAGTATGAAGGATCAACCAGGGCGGGAGGCAAGATGGTGGCGGAAATAGCGATGCGCCTTCTCTGATAGCGCCACATCGCAGATGCAAATTCTCTTCACCGCCGGGTTCGGAGAACCTTATTCGTTCAAATCCGAGCCAATTGGAACCCGCTGGATGACGCTGGGATGACAGCTCTCGTAGGGTGGGCAAAGCAAAGCGTGCCCACCACTTCGGGACGGTGGGCCCGGCGCGCGAAGGGCGCGCCTTTGCCCACCCTACAGAACCGAGCAAATCGAAACGAATTTCCTCGTCCCGGTCTAGCTGAAGCTCAGTACACGTCGGCCTGGAAGCGGCCGCTCTTCTTGAGCTCGGCGACGAAACTGACGGCCTCATCGGTCGAACGTGCCCCGAACTGCGCGACGATGTCGACCAGCGCGCGCTCGACGTCCTTGGCCATGCGCTTGGCATCGCCGCAGATATAGAGATGTGCGCCTTCGGCGAGCCAGGTCCACAATTCGCGGCCGACCTCGCGCATGCGGTCCTGCACGTAGAACTTCTTCTCGCCGTCGCGCGACCAGGCCAGCGACAGCCGCGTCAGAAGCCCGGAGGTCTTCATCGCGTTGAGCTCGTCCTGATAGAAGAAGTCGCAATCGCTGCGCTGATGGCCGAAGAACAGCCAGTTCTTGCCGGGCGCGCCGGTCGCCTTGCGGTCGAACAGGAAGGCGCGGAACGGCGCGATGCCGGTGCCGGGACCGACCATGATGATCGGCGTCTTCGGATCCTGCGGCAGGCCGAAATTGTGCGCCTTCTGCACATAGACCTTGAGCTTCTCGCCCTCGTTGATCCGCTCGCCGAGGAAGGTCGAGGCAACGCCGAGCCGCTTGCGCTTGCCGATGACGTAGCGCACCGAGTCCACCGTGAGTGACAGCTTTCCCGGCGTCGCATTGTGCGAGGACGAGATCGAGTAGAGCCGCGGCTGCAGCGGCTCCAGTGCCTCGACGAAGGCCTCGGGATGCGGCCGCGTGCCGGAAAACTTCTGCAGCGCCGCCATCACGTCGAGGGTCGCGGAATCGCCATCGGGATCCTCGCCCTGCGCCAGCGCCCGCGCCTTCTCGCGGGCCGCGCCGCCGGTGATGAAGGAGATCAGCTCGAACAGCGTGTCGGGCGCCGGCGACAGCGAGACGTCGTCGATCAGCACCTCGCGCAGCGTCTTGCCATTGACTTTGGTCGTGTGGGAGGCACCGAGCAGCGCGATGACCTGGTCGACGAGGCCGACGTCGTTGCGCGGGAACACGCCGAAGGAATCACCGACGACATAGTCGAGCTTGCTCTCGGAGAGATCGAACTCGATGTGATAGGTTTCCTTCTCCGACTTGCCCTTGTTGAGAAGACGGCGCGACAGGAACGTCGCCTGGATCGGATTGTCGCGCGAGCGGCCGGGCTCTGCGATCGTCACGGTCACGGCCGGCGCCGGAGCATCGGGCTTGTCGGCGGTTTTGGCGGCAGGCGCCTTGTCGAGCTCCTCGTACAGCGACTTCAGCATCCGCGCGGTTTCCTTGCCGCCGGGGACGCAGAGATTGAGCCGCGCCTCGTTGCGGCTCGCGATCGCCTCCGAATAATCGTGGCAATTGTAGCCGCACTGGCCGCAATCCTGCTGTGCCATCGCCGCCATCATCTTGCGGCGCAGGGGACGGCCTTCCGCAAGCTTCATCCGCTCGGCGATCGGCATGGACTGGTCGTGCCACGGCGCTTCGCCGTCGTCGCCGTCGCCGGCCGGCATGACCGCGGCGCCCTGCTCTGCTGACAGGGGCGTCGCGACATCAGGCGAGAGCAGTCCGGCAAAGAAGCCGTTGAGCCAGGAGCGCTGCGCGTCGGAGAACGGCGCGCTGGCGGGAATGATGTCGAGTTTCGGCGGCGGCGTGATCTGGTTCATGCGGACACCTGTGCATCGGCAAGCTTGCGCAGCGCTTCGCCGTCGTGGCGGCGCGCGAAGGCGAGGAAGGTTTCATCGGGCGAGGCGCGATGGGCGAGATAGGCCTTGAGCAGCGCCTCGACCGTCTTCGGCGCGTCCTCGGCCTTGAGGTCGTGATAGACCTCCTGCCCGACGTCGGCGTCGGGGCCGAACCCGCCGCCGGTGAAGAGATGATAGCCCTCGACCGTGTCCTCCTCGTTCACGGGCACGCGTGCGCCGATCAGGCCGATGTCGCTGATGTAATGCTGCGCGCAGGAATGATGGCAGCCGGTCAAATGGATGTTGACCGGCTTGTCCATGGCGACGCGCGGCTCGCACCAATCACCGATCTCGGCGGCATTCCGCTTGGTGTTGGACGCCGCGAAACGGCAGCCGGCATTGCCGGTGCACGCAATCAGGCCGGCGCGGATGTGCGAGGCCTCGACCGCGAGCCCGATCTGCTTGATGGCGGCAATGGCGAGCTCGACATTCTCGTCGCGCACGCCTGATATCAAGAGGTTCTGCCAGACCGTGAGCCGGATCTCGCCGTCACCGAGATCCTGCGCGACCTTGGCAAGGCCCCGCATCTGATCGGAGGTGAGCTTGCCGAGCGTCAGCGATACGCCGATCCAGTTGAGGCCGTCCTGCTTCTGCTTGTGCACGCCGATATGGGCCATGCGGTCCGCGGCGGGGCGCGGCGCGAAAGCCTCTTCCGGCACGCGCGTGAACGGCGTCTTCAATCGCTCCTCGACCAGCTTGAGAAAGCCGTCATGGCCCATCGCGTCGAGCACGTATTTCAGTCGCGCCTTGTTGCGGTTGGTGCGGTCGCCATGCTCGATGAACACGCGCACGATGGCGTCGGCAATTGCGGTCGCCTGCTCCGGCCTGACGATGATGCCGGAATATTTCGCAAAATCCTTGTGGCCGGTGATGCCGCCGAGGCCGAGCCGAAACCAGACGCCCGGCTCGACGCCGAAGCCGTCCTTCACCTCATAGGCCGTGAAGGCGATATCGTTGGTCTCTTCCAGCACCGCAATCCTGCCGGCGCCGTCGAAGGCGACGTTGAACTTGCGCGGCAGGCCGTAGAGCGAGCGATCGTTGAGGATGTGGTAGTGCCACTCGCGCGCATAGGACCGCGTGTCGATGATCTCCTGCGGATCGATGCCGGCGGTCGGCGTTCCCGTCACGTTGCGGATGTTGTCGGCGCCGGAGCCGCGCGAGCACAGGCCGAGCTCCTGGATGCCCTCGATCATTCTGATCGCGTGCTTCGGCGGAATCTCGCGCAGCTGGAGATTGGCGCGCGTCGTGACGTGGCTGTAGGGGCCGCAGAGCTCGTCGGCGAGATCGGCAAGGCCCGACAGCTGCCAATGCTTCATGATGCCGTTCGGGATGCGCAGGCGGCACATGTAGGAGTCCTGCGTCGGGGCAACGTAGAAGATGCCGTAATAGCGCCAGCGGAAATTGTCTGCCGGGCTCGGCGGGTTGTTGTCGAGGGCCTGCTGGCGCAGCCGCGGATAGGCATCGAAGGGATGCTCGTCGCGCTTGAACTTCTCCTGGTCGGCGAGCTTCTTGCCCGATGCGATGACCTTGTCCTGCGCCTTGAGGTGCGCGGCATCGGGACCAACAGGCTCGGCATTCGCCTTGCTGCTGCTGCCACCAAGGCCGCGGCCGACGCGGCTGATCTGCAGGCCGGTCGTGAAGCCTTCGAGATAGCGTTTCTGCTCGTCGGTAAAGTCGACTGAGAGCGTATCGATTTTCATGGTCGGTAACGAAGCTCCTGCGGCCACCTTCGGTGGCTTCGACGGATTGCGCGACCCGCGAGGAACATCAGGCTGGCTCAGGAGCCGGCTTCGTCACCCACGGTCCGATCAGCTTCGTTGCTGCGGGACTTGGCTCAGCAGGCACCTATGACAAGCTGGCCGCAGTGCAACATTCAAGTTGCGTGCCAGCTTGGCGGAAATCGAAAATCATGAATTTTCAGATGGTTATAACGAGGGACGGCAAATGCCGGCGCGGGAACTCACCCGAAATTCGAGCACTCAGCTCAAACATTAGCCAACCAACTCACATGCTCAAAACCGAAGCAATTTCGAATCAGGCTTTCCAGCGTCCGACCCCGAAGGCCTCGAGATGTCCGCGGATATCGGCCGGGTCGAAAGTCGGCCCGGCGAAGGCGCCGAACGCTGCGGGAGCCTCGGCCGGCGCCTTGTTGCCGAGCGCCGCGTCGTAGAGATCGGGCCTGAACACCGCCATCGCCGTCTTGACGCCGTCGGGGGTGAGCGCCGTCTGGCCCCAGCGCACCATCTGCGCATAGAGCCAGGCGGCCTGGACCGGATCGGGGCGCCCTGCCCCTTCGCGTCCGACCAGCAGGTAGCGGCTGCTTTCGCGGAAGGTGCCGTCGGGCGAGATCTTCAGGCGCCCGGTGAGAGTGCGCTGGATGACCTCGGCGTCGACGCCGATCCGTTCCGGCTGCGCCAGGATTTGCGCCGCCTCGGTCCGGTTCTCGGGATGCTCGATGAACTCGGCGGCCTTCACGGCGGCCCGCACCAGGGCTGCGACCACATCCGGGTTCTTGTCGGCCCAGGTCTGGCGGACCGCCAGCACCTTCTCCGCTGCCCGGACCAGGATGTCGGAGACGAAGTGCAGGATGTGGCCGATGCCGAGATCGACCGCGACCGAGTTCCAGGGCGCGCCGACGCAGAACGCATCGACATGGCCGTTCTTGAGACTGTCGACCATATAGGGCGGCGGCAGCACCACGAGGCGCACATCCTCGTCGGGATCGACGCCCGCCGCAGCCATCCAGAACCGCAATTGATAATTGTGGGTGGAGAACGGGAAGGTCATGCCGAAGGTCAGCGGCTCCGCACCGGCCTTGCGGCGCTTGGCAACGACCTTCGCCAGCGCTTTCGCCGTCGCCATCGGATCGAAGCGATCGCCGTCGATCTCCTCCATCAGCGCGGCATGAAGCGCAGGCGACACCGTGATGGCGTTGCCGTTGATGCCGAGATTGAAGGGTGCGGCGATCGGCACCTTGACGTGACCGAGTCCGAGCGAGGACGCGATCGCGACCGGCGCCAGCAGATGCGCCGCATCGAACAGGCCGATATTGAGCTTGTCGCGGACGTTCGACCAGGAGACCTCGCGCACCAGCTCGACATCGAGCCCTTCAGTGGCGGCAAAGCCCTTGTCGACGGCGACGATCAGCGCGGCAGCATCGACCAGCGGAATGAACCCGATGCGGAGGGTAGCAGTCATTTCAGCATCTCCGACGCGGTGATGATCGACTGCGCGATCTCGCCGATTTTCTTCTTCTCGCGCATCGCGGTGGAACGCAGCAGCACATAGGCCTCGTCCTCAGTCAGGCCCTTCACCTTCATCAGGATGCCCTTGGCGCGTTCAATGATCTTGCGGTCCTCGAGTTGCGATTTGGTGCGCTCCAGCTCCTCCTGGAGCTTGGCGAAGGCGTTGAAGCGGGACACGCAGAGGTCGAGGATCGGCTTGATGCGCTCCTTCTTCAGCCCGTCGACGATATAGGCCGACACCCCCGCCTCGACCGAGGCCTGGATCGAGGCTGAATCGCTCTGGTCGACGAACATCGCGACCGGCCGCTTCACCGCGCGGCTGACCTGGAACATCGCCTCCAGCACGTCGCGGCTGGGGTTTTCGAGATCGATCACGATGATGTCGGGGTCCGCCGCATAAATACGGGCCAAGAGGCTCTGCATCTCGCTGATATGGACGACCTGGGTGAATCCGGCCTCCCGCAACCCCTCCTCCAGGATCGCAGCCCGGATCGGGCTTTCGTCGACGATCACGATTTTGGGCGACTGTTCGGCGCTCATGGCTCACTCACGGCAGGTGATTCATCCATAGCACGCCGGAACGCCCTGCAAAGGGTTGTAATTATGGGCAATTGGAACTAGCACAGGCCGGTCAATCAGGCAGATCAGATATGGATCAGACGGCTGCGCCCAAGGTCAGCTTCGTGTCACTCGGGTGCGCGTGAGGCAACGAATGTAAACTTTCGAGGCCGCCGACTCCCGACGGCAGCTGCCATCTCCGCTTACGCTCTCACGGAATCTTCGCGCCAGCGATCATCTTTTCGATAAGTGGCACGGCGGCCAGCACCGCCGTCTCGTTGCGGCCGGAGACCGCTAGCCGCACGACGTAGGAATTGCCGTCCTGGTCGAGATCGGCGTAATGCGCGATCACTTCAACCGGCTGGTCCTTCAGGGACGGATTGTCGTAGCGGTTGATGATGACCTTGGGGTTGACCGAGGGAAGCGTGGCGATCTTGGCATTCTTGCCGGATGTCGTCGCCCAATCCTTATCGCTCGTTGCGACCCATTGAACCAATTCGGTCTGCTCCTTGTTGTAGCGGCCTTCGGCATAGATGATCACTTCGGCCTTGCCGAAAGTCTTCCCGTTGGGCACGAACATCGAGGCGCCGTACTTGAGGCTCGCGGCCTCGTCCCTCATCCACCCATCAGGTGCCTTCACGCGTGGCCTGAATTCCGGACACATTCGTTTCTGCCGATCGCAGACATGGATGATCTTGTCGACTTCGGCTCGCGCCGGAAACATCGCACAATAGGAAACGGTAACCAAAGCAAAGCCAAAGATGAAACGGCGCATCGCGGTTAAGCTCCGTGAAATCAAGCAAGAAACAGGACAACAACCAAAACGGGCACGTTCGAGCAATTCACCTCGGATCCCTCCACGCGGCTCGATCTCAATGAGCTTCCAGCCTAGGAACCCTTGGTCAGTCCATACCTTCCCTGGTGACTGGCCGATCACGCCAAATACGCGCGAGGACTGCTTTAGCAGCGCGCCGCATACGTTAGTTATTGAATTTCGCCATCGGTTCAATTACTTGGATCGCAAATCCAGACAATTCAGATAGGCTCCAGGCGATTACATGGACAGAGCGCCGCGCATTTCATTCACGTCACTCGGCTGCCCCAAGGCCTTGGTGGATTCCGAGCGCATCATTACGCGCCTGCGCGCGGAGGGCTACGAACTCGCCCGCAAGCATGACGGGGCGGACATCGTCATCGTCAACACCTGCGGCTTCCTCGACAGCGCCAAGCAGGAATCGCTCTCGGCGATCGGCGAGGCCATGGCCGAGAACGGCAGGGTGATCGTAACGGGTTGCATGGGCGCGGAACCGGAAGCTATCGAGCAGGCCTATCCGGGCGTGCTCTCCATCACCGGCCCGCAGCAGTACGAGAGTGTGCTAGACGCCGTGCACCGCGCACTGCCGCCGGCGCACAATCCCCATCTCGACCTGGTGCCGCCGCAGGGCATCAAGCTGACGCCGCGCCACTACGCCTATCTGAAGATCTCCGAGGGCTGCAACAACCGCTGCACCTTCTGCATCATTCCGAAGCTACGCGGCGACCTGGTCTCGCGCCCCGCCAACGACGTGCTGCGCGAGGCCGAGCGGCTGGTCGGCGCCGGCGTCAAGGAGCTGCTGGTGATCTCGCAGGACACCTCGGCCTACGGCGTCGATCTGAAATACGCCGAGAGCCCATGGAAGGACCGCCAGGTCCGCGCCAAATTTCTCGACCTCGCGCGCGAGCTCGGCGAGTTGGGAGCCTGGGTCCGGCTGCAATATGTTTATCCCTACCCGCATGTCGACGAGGTCATCGCGCTGATGAACGAGGGCAAGGTGCTGCCCTATCTCGACATCCCGTTCCAGCATGCGAGCCCCGAGGTGCTGAAGGCGATGAAGCGTCCGGCCGCGCAGGACAAGACGCTGGCGCGGATCAAGCGCTGGCGCGAGCAATGTCCCGATCTCGCCTTGCGCTCGACCTTCATCGTCGGCTTCCCCGGCGAGACCGATGCCGACTTCACCTATCTGCTGGACTGGCTCGATGAGGCCGAGATCGACCGCGTTGGCTGCTTCAAATACGAGCCGGTCGCCGGCGCCACCTCGAACGCGATCGAGAATCCCGTCCCCGAAGAGGTCAAGCAGGAGCGCTACAACGCGCTGATGGTCCGGCAGCAGAAGATCTCGGCGCGCCGGCTGAAGCGCAAGGTCGGCACGCGCCAGCAGATCATCATCGACGAGGTTGGTCCGACCGTAGCGAAGGGCCGCTCCAAGGCCGATGCGCCCGAGATCGACGGTGCCGTCTATCTCTCCAGCCGCCGCCCGCTCCGTGTCGGCGAGATCGTCACCGCGAAAATCGAGCGGGCGGATCAGTACGACTTGCACGGCAGCGTCGCGGGGTTCTGACGCTTCCGTCATTGCGAGCGCAGCGAAGCAATCCAGAATCCCTCCGCGGAGACAGTCTGGATTGCTTCGCTACGCTCGCAATGACGATAGGGATGCAGTCAGGCCTCACGCGCGGAAAACACCTCCTTGGCTGCGAACAGCCCGTTCACAGCCGCCGGGAAGCCCGCATAGACGGCCATCTGCATGATGATCTCCACGATCTCGTCGCGAGACAGCCCGACGTTCAGGCCCGCCTCGATGTGCACTTTGAGCTGAGGCGCGGCATTTCCGAGCGCCGTCAGCGCGGCGATCGTTGCGATCTCCCGATCGCGCAGCCCGAGGTCCGGGCGGCTGTAAATGTCGCCGAAGGGAAACTCGATCACGTATCGTGCGAAATCCGGAGCGATGTCGGCGAGTGAGGCGACCACCTTCTCGCCGGCTCTGCCGTCAATGCGCGACAGGGCCCGCTGGCCTCGATCGAAGCGGCTTTCGGCCTGTGTTTGGGCGTGCGTCATTTTTCTTCGTCCTCTGTTCATCGCTGGCATAGCCGGCGATCTTGGTATCAAGGACGAGCAGGCATTCCCTGAGTTCGGCAAGCTGCGTGCGAACCCGTTCCCGGTGGATTTCCAGCATCTGCCGTCGGGCTGCCCCGGTGGCTTCGCCTTCATCACGAAGCGCCGCATAGCGCAACATGTCCCGGATCGGCATTCCCGTGGTCTTGAGCCGACCGATGAATGTGATCCATGTGAGGATCGACGCGTCAAAGTCACGCTGGCCGGAACGATCCCGGTCTGCGTATGGCAGCAGCCCGATGCGCTCGTAATAGCGCAACGTGTGAGCCGACAGGCCGGTTCGCTTTGCGAGATCGCCGATCTTCATGTGTGCCCGTTCTCGTACTGACGCACGTACAGATACCCCTTCGAGCGCACTCTAAGTCAAGGGGGATCGCAATCGAGATCGAAAGGTGCCATTCCTGCGAGGTCGGCATGGCACGACAGGAGAAGATTTCGGGGCGCCGGCTGGGCACAATAACACTCGGATCCCGAGCTTCAGGATTCCGTCAGCCATTTCGGCACCCAGCGCTCCGGGCGCGGAGCGCGGGCGAGATCGGCCTGAGCCTCGGACAATTTCGCAGGTTCGCCGGCGACTGTCGGGCGCGCATCGTATTCGAAGCTCGGCATGACGCGACCATCGGCGTAGAGTCCGAACCTCATCGCATACCATAACCCGAGCTCAGGCTGAGCCTTCCACATCTGTTCGCGCAGCTCGCGCAGCAGAGATTCGATCGATGTGGCTTCCTCGAACGGCTGCGCCCCCTGCTTGAGGATTCGCGCCTGGTATTGCTTGCCGACGATCGCGACCTCGAAACGCGTATTATCCCAGGCATTCTTGCCCTTGGGCAGATGGGCAGCCAGCCGCCAGCCGAGTTCGGCCATCATGCGATGGTTAGCCCAATAGTCCTCGCGGTCCCGGCTCCATTTTTCCATGAAGCCGCGGAAGTCGGGCAGCTCCGATGCATCCTCGTCCGGCGCAGCCGCCTCGCCCGTCGGCCGTTCGGCGAGCCATTGCGCCAGCTCGACGGTCTGGCACTCGACCTCGTCGTGCGGCTTGAGATCGCGCCAGGCCTTGTCGAAAGCTTGCGACGTCAGCTTGGCAAGCAGCCCGTCGAGGCTTGGCGCCAGCAATTCGTAATCGCCCTCGGATCCCAGTCCGACGATCGGCGGGTTGTCACGGTCAAGGCCGGCGCCATACCAGCCGCCGACGGCCGAGCCGTCCGGCAGCCGCATGAACAGCGAAAACCTTTCGCGCAAGGGACTGCCGTCGACGATCGGCGCGGAATCCGAGAATTGGCCCTGCAGCGAGAAGCAGCCGACGCTGCCCCAGGGACGCCCCTTGAGCCAGGCCGCAAAGTCGACCAGCAGCGGCGGCGCCTCGATGCCAGGCGGAAACGCGCCGCGGATGCTGTCGAGGTCGATCGGATAGGGCGTATCGGACAAGGCTTTGAGCTATCTGGTTGGTCCCGCCTTCTTGGTCTGGGCGGTGGTGCATTCGGTTCGAACCAAGTCGCGTCCTTCGATCACAAACACGCTAGAGGCGCAATGGTTTCGACGCAGGAAACAATGAAACACGATGAAACGTCAGGGATTTTCCTCAAGCTGTCCGCAATCGTCCTGACGATGGCCCTGCTCGCGCTGCCGGCCCCCGCCAACGCGCGATCGCCATCGCCCGCGCAGGCCCGCCAGTGGTGCTTCGCCGACGATGGCGGAGGCAGCGACGAGCGGCGCTTCGCCGGCTGCTCGGCCCTGCTCAAGGCCAATCCAGACGATGTGCATGCGCTCGCCAATCGCGGCGAAATGTTTCGGCGACGTGGCGAGGCCGAGCGCGCCGTGGCCGACTTCAGCCGCGCCATCGACCTCGATGCCAGGGATCCCGACCTCCTGTACAATCGCGGCACCGCCTTCAGCAACCACGGCGACGATGCGAGAGCACTTGCGGACTTCGATCTGTCGATCAAGTTCGACCCGAACTACGGGCCAGCCTACGGCAACCGCGCCCGCATCTATCGCGACCGCGGCGACCGCCCCCGAGCGCTGGCCGATTTCGCCAGATCGATCGATCTCAGTCCGAACAACGACCGCGACTTCTATGCGCGCGCGAACATGTATTTCGATACGCACGATTATGCGCTGGCGCTCGACGATTACGACCGCTCAATCAGAGCGAATGCGAACCGTGCGGACGTGTTCAATTCGCGCTGCTTCACCCGCGCGATCGTCGGCCGCCTGCAAGAGGCGCTGGCCGATTGCGAACAGTCGCTGAAGATGGCTCCCAACGATGCCGAGACGCTGGACAGCCGCGCCCTCGCCCATCTCAAGCTCGGCAACATCGACGCGGCGATTGCCGACTACGATGCCGCGCTGAGCATCAAGCCGGGACTCGATGGCTCGCTCTACGGCCGCGGACTGGCGAAGCGCAAGAAGGGTGACAGTGACGGCGCCGAGCGCGACATCGCGGCCGCCAAGGCAATCAACGCCGGCATCGCCGATGTGTTCTCGCATTACGGCGTCGAGTAAGCGTCACGCAGGAATGTGACACTATAATGCATTCACGCAGGGGTCACCGCGATTGCGGATGCGGATTGGGGCGACGACGAGGCCGAGGAAGCCGCGCACCCGACCTGAGCGATGCACGCTCGGCGAGCATCTTGCAAAAGCCTGCTTGACAAGTCCTGCCGTTCGGCTGTACGGACGCGCCCCATGATCAACGCTCGGACCAACCAGCGCACCGAAATGCTCCGCCGTCGCTCCCGCGACGACGAGAGGGTGCGCCATGTCCGAGGACGCCGCTGAACCACTGAATTCAGCCAGTTTTCGAGAAAGGCCGCACCCGCAAGGTGCGGCCTTTCTGCTTTTTGCGCCCCTTTTTCCACCCGCCTCCAGAGGAGTACGACATGACCACGCATCCGTATGACGCGCTGATGGACATCACCGCACGGCCCAAGGCCGTGTTCGTCCGCGGCGCCGGCTCCTACCTCTGGGACGACGGCCGCAAGCGCTATCTCGATTTCGTGCAGGGCTGGGCCGTGAACTGCCTCGGCCACTCCCCGCCCGCGATCGCCGATGCGCTCGCCGCTCAAGCCAGGCGGCTGCTGACGCCGAGCCCGGCCTTCTACAACGAGCCGAGCCTCAAGCTTGCGCAGGCGCTGGTCGAGAACAGTGCCTTCGATCAAGTGCTCTTCGCCAATTCCGGCGCGGAAGCCAATGAGGGTGCGATCAAGCTCGCGCGCAAATATGGCAGCCTGCACAAAGGCGGCGCGTTCGAGATCATCAGCTTCGAAGGTGGCTTCCACGGAAGAACGTTGGCGACGATGTCGGCCTCGGGCAAGAAGGCGTTCGAGCCGCTGTTCGAGCCGAAAGTATCAGGCTTCAAGAAGGCGAAGCTGAACGACATCGCCTCGGTGGAAAAGCTGATCAACGCCAACACCGTCGCCGTGATGCTCGAGCCGATCCAGGGGGAATCCGGCGTATGGCCTGCGTCCGATCGGTTCCTGCAGCAGCTGCGCGCGCTGACCGAGGCGCATGGCCTCTTGCTCATCTTCGACGAGATCCAGACCGGCATGGGCCGGACCGGAAAGCTCTTCCACTACGAGCATACAGGCATCGCGCCCGACATCATGACGCTCGGCAAGGGCATCGGCGGCGGCGTGCCGCTCGCCGCCCTGCTCGCGACCGAACGCGCGTCATGCTTCGAGCATGGCGATCAGGGCGGCACGTTCAACGGCAATCCGATCATGTGCGCGGCAGGGCTTGCGGTGCTCGAGGAGGTCAATAAGCCCGACTTCCTGAAGGCGGTCACCGAGACCGGCCTCCTGCTCGAAAGCGAGCTGCAGAAGGTCTCGGCCCGGCATGGGCTCGGCGGCGTCCGGGGACGCGGCCTGTTGCTCGCGCTCGATCTCAAGCTGCCGATCGCACCGGGCATCGTCGCGCAGGCGTTCGAGGCCGGCGTGCTGCTCAACGCCCCGCAAGTCGACAGCTTGCGCTTCATGCCGGCGCTGAACGTCACGAAGAGCGAGATCGCCGAGATGATCGAATGTCTCGACGCGATCTTGACCAAGGCTGGCGCGGCAAGACGGGTGGCGTAGGTGCCGTAAGGTGGGCAAAGCGAAGCGTGCCCACCATTTCTCACCGCAAAGAAAAATGGTGGGCACGGCGCTCCGCGCCTTTGCCCACCCTACGAAACCGTCGATTCCGAAAGAGCTACGGCTTCAAGATCGACGCGCCCGTGGTCTTGCGGCTTTCGAGATCGATATGCGCCTTGGCGGCGTCCTTGAGCGCGTAGGCGTGGTTGATCGGCACGTGCAGCTTGCCGTTGATGACCGCGGCGAACAGCGTGTCGGCGCCTTCGAGCAGTTCCTTGCGCGTGCCGACATAATCGTTGAGCTTCGGCCGCGTCGCGAACAGCGAGCCGTGATTGTTGAGCTCGGCGATCGCGAACGGCGGCACGGGGCCCGAGGCATTGCCGAACGAGACGAACATGCCGCGCGGCTTCAGGCAGGAGAGCGAGCCCGGGAACGTCGCCTTGCCGACGCCGTCATAGACGACGTCGCAGCCCTCGTTGCGGCTGATCTGCTTCACGCGCGCGACGAAATCCTCCTCGTTGTAGAGGATGACGTGATCGCAGCCATTGGCCTCCGCAAGCTCGGCCTTCTCGCGCGAGCCGACCGTGCCGATGACATGCGCGCCGAGCGCCCTCGCCCATTGGCAGGCGAGCAGGCCGATGCCGCCGGCGGCGGCATGGACCAGCACGCGATGATGCGGCTCGACCTTGAAGGTCTTGTGCAGCAGGTACCAGACCGTCAGCCCCTTCAACATCAGCACGGCGCCCTGCTCGTAGGTGATGTGATCGGGCAGCTTGACCAGCTTCTCCCAGGGCAGGTTGCGCTCGCCGGTATAGGCGCCGAGATTGTGGTAGTAGGCAACGCGGTCGCCGGGATGAAAATGCGTAACGCCAGGCCCGACCGCGACAACCTCGCCCGAAGCCTCGTTGCCGGCGATGAAGGGCAATCCCGGCGCCTTGTAGAGGCCGGTGCGGTAATAGACGTCGATGAAGTTGAGGCCCACCGCATGCTGGCGGATGCGCACCTCGCCCGGCCCGGGCGCCGGCACATCGACGCTCTCATAGACCAGGGCTTCGGGGCCTCCGACCTTGTGCACACGGATGGCTTTGGTCATCACCTGACCTCCTCTTCTTGCGGCTGAGCGAAAGCCATCGCGCCCGCCTTGTCAACTCGACGCCCGCAAGACCGGCTAGACCGACGGCTTGCTCGCCTTCTTGCGGTTGCGCTTGGCCAGCACGTTGAAGAACTCCACCGCCGCCGAGAACGCAATTGCGAAATAGATGTAGCCGCGCGGAATGTGGAAGTGGAATCCGTCCGCGACCAGCGCGACGCCGATCAGCACCAGGAAGGCCAGTGCCAGCATCTTGGTGGTCGGATGCTCCGCGACGAATCGCGACACCGGCCCCGACGAAATGTACATGATCAGGCAGGCGATCACGACTGCCGCGACCATGATCTCGATGTCCTGGGCCATGCCGATCGCGGTGATGATCGAGTCCAGCGAGAACACGATGTCGATGATCACGATCTGGACGATCACCCAGAAGAAGGCGTTGCCCGCGGACCTCTCCTCGCCCTCGCCCTCATCGGCTTCGACCTCGCCGTGAATCTCGTGCGTCGCCTTGGCGATCAGGAACAGTCCACCGCCGATCAGGATCAGGTCGCGCCAGGAGAAGTCGAACCCCGCAAACGAAAACACCGGTGCGGTCAGGCCGATCAGCCAGACCAGCACGCTGAGCAGGATGATGCGGAAGACCAGCGCCAGCGCCAGCCCGATCTGGCGGGCGCGATGCGCCTGCTGCTTGGGGATGCGTGCGACGATCACCGAGATGAAGATGACGTTGTCGATCCCGAGCACGATCTCGAGCGCCGTCAAGGTGAGCAGCGCGGCCCAGGCTTCCGGGCTGGTCAACAGGTGCATCACACCAAGGATCTCGCCAGGGATCTTGCCAGGCGGATCAAGGCGTCGCTGAAGCTGATCCAGAGCGCGATGGCGCAGAGCACGAGGGTCACCCCGGCGCCGACGCGAAAATCCATCTGCAGCGTGTAGAAGGCGAGCACCGCCCAGATCGCGATCAGCGACATCGTCAGCCAGCGCAGCCGGACGACGCGGACCGGATGCAGCACATGGAACGGCACGAACGTCAGCACGACCAGCGCGGCGACCAGCAGCGTCGCCCACAGCGGCGGCCAATGCAGCAGGAACAGATAGAACGCGGCCGCATTCCACAGCGCCGGGAAGCCGCGGAAATGATTGTCGTCGGCCTTCATGCGCTGGTCGGCGAAATACAACGCGCTGGTGACGATGATGGCAATGCCCAGCAAGGGAGCCGCGACCGGCAGCAACATGCCGCTGGCGACGATCGCATAGGCCGGCACGAACACATAGGTGACGAAGTCGACCACGAGATCGAGCACGTCACCCGACCAGTTGGGCTGCACGTTCTTGACGTCGAGCCGGCGCGCGATCGGCCCGTCGACCGCATCGATGATCAGCGCGACGCCCAGCCATTGAAACATCGCCGCCCAGTGCTCGCGCACGGCCTCCAGCATCGCCAGGAGCGCGATCGCCGCGCCGAACGCGGTGAAGATGTGCACGGAGAAGGCCGCGGCGCGGATCGCCGGTCTCGGCTTCAGGGAATCCTGCTGAATATCCATGGCTTCTGCTATCAGAATGCGACCGGTTTGCACATCCGCCATTGCGGCGCACGATCGCACAATTCGCCATAAAATCAGGGAAATATAGGTGGGCTTGAATTTGCCGCCCGGCGTGTCAAATGTCGCTCCATGACAGATGCATCGACACTCCATGACGCGGCCGTGGTCGGCGGTGGACCGGCCGGACTTGCCGCGGCGATCGCCCTGGCGCAGGCGGGTGCCCGGACCGCACTGGTGGCGCGCCGCGTTCCCTATGCCGACAATCGCACCACCGCATTGCTCGGTGCCTCCATCGATCTATTGGAAAGCCTCGACGTCTGGTCGCGCTGCCGGGACAAGGCTGCTGCGCTGGAAGTCATGCGCCTCGTCGACGACACCGGCCGGCTGTTCCGCGCGCCGGAGGTGCGCTTCTCCTGTCACGAAATCGGCCTCGACGCGTTCGGCTACAACATCGACAACCGCTCGCTGATGCTGGCGCTGGAAGCGCGCGCGGCCGAGCTGCCCAATCTGGTCCGCTTCGACGACGAGGCCGAAAGCGTGGTCATCGAAGCCGACGACGTCGCATTGCGCACGGCGTCCGGACAGTTTCTCTCGGCTCGCCTCGTGGTCGGCGCCGACGGCCGGCACTCGCTGTGCCGCGAGGCCGCCGGCATCGAGGTGACGCGGCGCGAGCTGAGCCAGACCGCGCTGACCTTCAACGTCGGTCATAGCAGGCCCCACCGCAATGTCTCGACCGAGTTCCACACGCCGCACGGGCCTTGCGTGTTCGTGCCTCTGCCCGGCGACCGTTCGAGCATCGTCTGGGTTTCGGCGCCAGCAGAGGCCGAACGGCTGCGCGGCCTGAGCGACGAGGAGCTGTCGGCGGAGATCGAGAAGCAGTCGCATTCGATCCTGGGACGCACGAATGTCGAGCCCGGGCGCAACCTGTTCCCGCTCGCGATCGAGCGTCCGAAATCCTTCGGTCGCGACCGTATCGCGCTGGTCGGCGAAGCCGCCCATGTGGTGCCGCCGATCGGCGCGCAGGGCCTCAATCTCGGCCTGCGCGATGCCGCGGATATCGCCCGGCTCGCGGGCGATGCCATCGCCGCGGGACGGGATCCCGGCGCGGACGACGTGCTCAAGCGCTATGATCGCGCCCGCCGGCCGGACATCTTGAGCCGCACCTTTGCGATCGACATCGCCAACCGCTCCTTGCTCAACGACTTCCTGCCGCTCCAGCCCGTCCGCGCAGTCGGCATGCACCTCCTCGGCGCCATCGGCCCGCTCCGGCGCTTTGCGATGCGCGAAGGCCTGACGCCGACCTGGCGGCGGTAGGATTGGCGGCGGCCAAGCCCGCTTACGGAAACGCCAGCCGTCCCGTCTGGATCGCCCACATCACGCTGGTCAGCGTGACCACCGACGCGAAGGTGCCAAGCAGCACTGCGACGGAGGCGGATTCGATCCAGGCATCGTTCTGCCGGGCGATGACGAACACGTTGAGCGCCGGCGGCAGCGAGGCCATCAGCACGGCGGTGGCGGCCCAGGGCTGCGCGAACGGGCCGAACGCCAGCATCAGGGCGAACGCCGCGAGCGGATGGATCAGCAACTTGACCGCGATCACGCCCGGCACCTCCCACGGCACCCGATCGAACGGACGGAGCGCCACGGTCACGCCGAGCACGAACAGCGCGGTCGGCGCGGCCGCGTTCTGCAGGAATGTGATGGTGCGGTCGAGCGCGACCGGCAGCTCGATATGCAATGCGGCCACCGCCGCGCCGAAGCACGCTGACATGATCAGCGGATTGAGCACGATCTGCTTGAGCACGACGCCGAAGGCGTGGACGAACGAGGGATGGTCGCGGTCGGACAGCTCGATCAAGAGCGGCACGATCGTGAACAGGAAGATGCTGTCGCAGCAGAAGATCAGCGCGGTCGGCGCGGCCGCCTTCGGCCCGAGCACCGCGAGCGCGAGGCCCGGGCCCATGTAGCCGATATTGCCGTAGCCGCCGGAGAGGCCCGCAAGCGTCGCTTCGCGCAGCGTCAGCCGTCCGAAGAGCTTGCCGACAACCAGCGCCAGCGTGAATGCCGCAACCGTCGACAGCGTCGTCGCCACCAGGAACGGCGGATTGTTCAATTCCGAAAACGGCGTCTTCGACATGATCGCAAACAGCAGCGCCGGCAGCGACACGTAGAGCAGGAAGAAGTTCATCCAGGCGAGCCCCGATTCCGGGATGGACTTGACCTTGCCGCAGGCGAAACCGACGAAGATCAAGCCGAAATAAGGTAGCGCCAGATTGAGGATATCGACCATTGCTGAAGTTTTTTCTGAAGGCTTGGGGGCTATCCGTCCCGGAAACGAAGGTTAATTCCGGCTAAGGGCACTAGCATCGGCCACAATCCTGGTCTATCGACGGGGAATGATTAAAGCGCGGACCGCCAAATTCCAGATCGGACAGGTCGTTCGCCACCGGATCTTCTCGTTCCGGGGGGTGATCTTCGACATCGATCCGGAATTCAACAACACCGAGGAGTGGTGGCTGTCGATTCCCGAGGAGGTGCGGCCCCACAAGGACCAGCCGTTCTACCACCTGCTCGCGGAGAACGCTGAATCCGAATACGTCGCCTATGTCTCTGAGCAGAACCTGTTGCCGGATGATTCCGGCGAGCCGGTCCGGCATTCCCAGGTTGCGGAGATCTTCATCAAGGACAAGGCCGGCGGCTATCGTCCGCGCAATCCGTCGCTGAACTGATCGTCGCCGATCGGCGGCCAGCAAAAAAGGCGCTCGAACCGAGCGCCTTTTTCACGTCCGGGATTTGCTCCCGATTACTTCTGACCAGTCGGAGCCGCGCCGGGCGCGCCACCACCCTGCTGCTCGAGCTTCTTGCGCTGCTCGTCGGCCTTCTTCTGAAGCTCTTCCTGGAGCTTCTTCTGGGTTTCCTCGAACACCTTCGGATCGGTCGGCGGACCGTCATAGGCCTTCTGGAATTCGCCGGTGAGCGGCAGCGGCAAGGTCAGCGGCGCGCCGTTGGCGTTGATCGCCTGGACAACGAGATTCTGACCCTTCTTCATGTTGTTGATGAGCTCGGGCGTGGCCTCATAGTCGGACATGCAGCCGTTCTGGAAGCAGATCACATAGGGCTGCTGCAGCGGCGCGTTGCTGTCGACGATGATGCGGGTGCCGTGGACGAGCTGCATGCCGAGCGGCAGCGTCACGCGCAGGATCTTCTTCGGCTCGCCTTCCGGCTCGATGATCACGGCCGCGATGACCGGCTGGCCCGATTCGATGCGGCCGTCCTTGCCGGTGAAGCAGACCTGCTTGGCATTGGCGTCCTGGCCCTTGAGGCAGAACTTGGTCCAGGGCGCATAGATCAGCTGGATCTGCTGATCGGCGGGCTGGGCTGCGCCCTGCTGCGGGGCGCCTTGCTGCGCGGGAGCCTGCGGGGATGCTGCGGGCGCCGGAGCCTTGGGAGCTGCCTTGGGAGCCGCCTTCGGAGCCGGGGCCGGGGAGGCCTTGGGCGCAACGGGTGCGCCGGGGGCCGGCGCAGGGGTCTGGGCCTCGGCGGCAAACGGAACGGCCAACGCCGTCGCCGTCAACAGGGCGAGAAGCCGCCCGCGCGGCCGGACGGACGCGGCCAAGTAACGGAAATTCATTGCGGAAAACCCTTTCTGAACGGGAAGTGCCCGAACCGCTCCGAAGCGCCGAACCTGGCCGCCTTGGGCGCGGCTCTCTTCCCGTCAATTGAGGCGGATAAGTGACGGGCTCGACGCTCTTGCGCGATTGGGTGCCTTCTTAACGTGGCCGACGAAAAGATCAATGCCGACAAGCGTCTTTGGCCGGTCTGGTGCAAAAGCCCCATCAAATTCCCTGTGATAAGATTCGGGCCCGCCGGTCCTCGAATCACCGTGTGCCGATGTTCATGTTCCAGCGCCTCTTCGAGGGCCCCGGCCTCCGCCTCTGTGCGCTTGCCCTTGCGCTTGGCGGGGTGCTGTCGGCCGGCGCCGCCGCGGCCGAGGAGGCCCATGCGATCGCCATGCACGGCAAGCCGGCGAAGCCTGCCGATTTCAGCCACATGCCCTATGCCAACCCCGATGCCCCCAGGGGCGGCCGCCTGACCTGGGGTATTCTCGGCACCTTCGACAGCCTCAATCCCTTCATCGTCAGGGGATTGGCGGTGCAGCCGGTCCGCAACTACGTGGTCGAGAGCCTGCTGGCGCGCGGGCAGGACGAGCCGTTCACGCTTTACGGCCTGCTCGCCAGGACGGTCGAAACCAATGACGAGCGAAGCTTCGTCACCTTCCGTCTCGATCCCCGCGCCCGCTTCTCCGACGGCAAGCCGGTCACCGCCGAGGACGTGCTGTTCTCCTGGCTGCTGCTGCGCGACCGCGGCCGTCCCAATCACCGGCAGTATTACAGCAAGGTTGCGAAGGCGGAAGCGCCCGATCCTCTCACCGTCCGATTCGACTTAACCGGCGCCAACGACCGCGAGCTGCCGCTGATTCTCGGCCTGATGCCGATCCTGCCCAAGCACGCGATCGACGTCGCGACCTTCGAGGAAACGACGCTGACGGCGCCGCTCGGCTCGGGCCCCTATCGGGTCACGGCGGTGAAGCCGGGCGCCAGCGTGACGCTCACGCGCAATCCCGATTATTGGGGCCGCGACCTCGCCATCAATCGCGGGCTCTACAATTTCGACGAGATCAGGCTCGACTATTTTCGCGAGGCGAACGGCCAGTTCGAGGCATTCAAACGCGGCCTCTACGATTTCCGCGTCGAGCACGAGCCCTTGCGCTGGCACGACGGCTATGACTTTCCGGCCGCCAGAAGCGGCGAGGTGATCCGCGACACCGTCAAGCCCGGCATGCCGCAGCCGTCCGAATTCCTGGTGTTCAACACCCGCCGTCCGATCTTCGCCGACATCCGCGTGCGGCAGGCCCTGACGCTGCTGTTCGATTTCGAGCTGGTCAACCGCAGCTATTTCTTCGGGCTCTATTCGCGCGAGGCCGGCTATTTCGCCGGCTCGGAGTTGTCGGCCTATGGCAGGCCTGCCGATGCGCGCGAGCGCGAGCTGCTCAAACCGTTCGCGGCGCAGATCCCGCCCGACATCCTCGAGGGCAGCTACCGCCTGCCGGTCACCGACGGATCAGGCCGCGACCGCACCACGCTGCGCGCCGCGCTGAAGCTGCTGTCTGAGGCCGGCTACGATCTCGACGGCACCGCGCTGCGCAACCGCGCGACCAAGGCCCCCTTCACCTTCGAGATCATGGTCACGACGCGCGACCAGGAGCGCATCGCGCTCGCCTTCCAGCGCGACCTCAGGCGCGCCGGCATCGAGGCCAGCGTGCGCTCGGTCGATCCCGTGCAATTTGACCAGCGCCGGCTCGCCTTTGAGTTCGACATGATCCAGAACCGCTGGGACCAGTCGCTGTCGCCCGGCAACGAGCAGTATTTCTATTGGGGCAGCGCGGCCGCGGACAATCCGGGCACCCGCAACTACATGGGCGCCAGGGATCCTGCCGTCGATGCCATGATCGCCGCCCTGCTCGAGGCCCGTGAACATACGGATTTCGTTTCGGCGGTGCGCGCGCTCGACCGCGTCCTGATCGCGGGCGTCTACACAATCCCGCTGTTTAACGTATCGGAGCAATGGATCGCGCGCTGGAATCGGATAGAACGGCCCAAGACCACCTCGCTCTCGGGCTATTTGCCGGAGACCTGGTGGTCGAAGGGGCAGCCGCAAGCTCATCAAGCGAAGTGACGCCGTGAACCAGCCAGCCGTATCGCCGACGCTCGACACATTGTTTCAGCGCACGCTGACGCGGCAGCCGCGGGCGACCGCCCTGCTCGATCCGCTCAACAAGGCGCGCATCACCGGGCACCAGCCGCGGCGGATGACCTATGCCGAGGCCGATACCGCCATCGAGGCGCTGTCGGCGCATTTCGTCGAATCGGGCCTGCCCGCCAATTCCGTCATCGCGATCCAGTTGCCCAACACGGTCGAGTTCGTGCTGACCGTGCTCGCCGCCCATCGCGCCGGCCTCGTCGTCGCGGTGCTGCCGCTGCTGTGGCGCCATGCGGAACTGACCGCCGCGCTCAACCGCACCGCCGCGCGGGCCATCGTCACCATGAGCACGGTCGATGGCGTCAGCTATGCCGATCTCGCCATGCACGCCGCGGCCGAGGCGTTCTCGATCCGGCACGTCTACGGCTTCGGAAGCGACCTGCCCGAAGGCATGGCTTCGCTCGACGACGTCCTGGCCCGCCCGCCCGGCACCACGCGCGCCGTGATCCAGGACGGCCGCAAGGCGGCCATGATCTCCTTCGATGTCACGGCTGAGGGCTTCCGGCCGGTGCCGCGCCCGCATTTCAGCCTGATCGCGGGCGGCCTTGCGATGTCGCTCGAAGCCGACATCAAGCAGGGCGCGACGGTGATGGCGGCGTTCACGCCGATGTCGTTCGCAGGGCTCGCCTCCTCGCTCGCGGTGTGGCTGCTCTCGGGCGGCACCCTGGCGCTGCATCATCCGTTCGAGAACGATGTGCTGGAGCAGCAGATCAACGAGCACGAATGCGAGGTGCTGATCGCGCCGGCGCAGCTCGCGCTGCGGCTCGGCGATGCCGACCTCGCGGCGCGGATGCCCACTTTGCGCAACGTCATCGGCCTGTGGCGCGCGCCCGAGCAGGTGGCGGCGAGCGATGCCTGGATCGCGCCGCACGCGCCGCTGACCGACGTCTATCTGTTCGGCGAGGCCGGTTTGTTCGGCGCCCGCCGCGGCGAGGACGGCATGCCGGTGCCGGTGATGCCGGGGCCGCACGGCGCCCCGCGCGAGCAGTCCGGCTCCTCCATCGCCGGCGAGATCCTGCTGACGCCGAAGGGCACGCTCGGCCTGCGCGGCGCGATGGTGCCGATCGCAGCCTACGCCCCGCCGCAGCCGGTCGGCGAGACGCTGACGGCGCAGCCGCCGCGCGACTATGTCGACACCGGCTATGCCGCGCGGCTCGACCGCCCGAGCGGCGCGATCTGCATCACCGCGCCGCCCTCCGGCATCATGGCCGTCGGCGGCTATCGCTTCCTGTCCAACGACCTGCAGGAATGGGCGCGCCGGCTCGGCCAGGGTGCCCTGCTCACGGCGCTGCCCGACCGGCTCTCGGGCCACCGGCTCGCCGGGCGCGCCCAGGACAATGCCCGCGCCCGCGAGGCGCTCAGCGAGCTCGGGCTTAACCCCCTGATGGTCGAGGCTTTTCGGGACCGCTCCGGGGCGGCCTAGGCGCGGTTTCAGCGCTTGCGTTGACGCAGCATTAAGGCGGCCAAACTAGATTGCGCGGCATCTGTTGCGTGATCTTGAGTGACTCGATGTCCCAGGCGGGCCCGATCCTGTTTGTGTCCGATGCCGAACGTCCCGCCTTCGTGGCGGCGCTGGACGAGGCCCGGCTCTTTCCCGTCGTCGACACCGACTGGACCAGCGCATCGCGCGCGGTCGACGAGGTGCAGCCGGCCGCGGTTCTCGCTGCGGTCCATGCCGGACACGAGCCGCATGTAACGCGGCTTGCTAAGAAGATCGCCGATCAATCGCCTTACCTGCCCTTCGTGGCCCTGGATGCGGCGGGCACGCTGCCGCTCAACGCCCTGCCCTTCTCCTCGCGCGGCGGCAATCCTGACCGGCTGATCGCGCGGCTCCGGGCTGCGCTGCGCGTGCGTACATTGCACGCAACGGTTCTGCGCCGGCTGCCCGAAGTGAAGTTCGCGCTGCCGCAAGGCGATCCCGCACGCGACGCCACCGTGCTCCTGATCGGCCGCGGCGCGGCCTATCCCGCGCTCTCCGTCGCGCTCGGCGAACGCATCGGCGTGGTCGGGGCGCTCTCGATCGAGGCCGCCGCAAAACACCTCAACACCCGCGACCTCGACGGCGTCGTGCTCGCCGAAGGTTTTACCGCGCGCGTGACCGATGCCTTCCTCACGGTGCTTACGGAGGACGCTCGATTTCGCAACCTGCCTGTGGTCGTCACCGCCCACCAGCTCACCCAAAGCTACGACCTGCCCAATCTCGAGCTGATCGCGGGCGAGCCGGCGAGGATCGCGGCTAACGCGCTGCCCCTGATCCACCAGCACGCCATGGAAGCGCAGCTGAGCCGCACCTTGCGCTCGATCGATGCCGGCGGCTGGCTCGATCCGCGCAGCGGCCTGCTCACGGTGGAAGCCTTCGCCCGTGATTTCGCCAAGGCAGTGGAGCAGACGCTCGCCCGCGGCGGCGGCCTCTCCGTCGCCCGCTTCGCCTTCGACCCCAACAATTCCCGCGCCCAGCTCGACGCCGCGCGCATTTTGAGCCGCCTGATGCGGCAGATGGATTTTGGCGCGGCGCAGAAGGACGGCTCGGTGATCGTGGTGTTCGCCGAGACCGACTTCCGCACCGCGCATCTGATCGCCCGCCGCTTGTCGGCGGTGATGCGGCACACCTCGAACGGCAAGCACGAGATGCGCAGCGATCCCGTGGTCAGCGTGGACTCGCTGTCGCCGTCGGATACGGCAAGGTCCTTGCTGGCGCGGCTGTCGGCGGACGCGTCACGGGCGGCGTCGTAGTTTTTCGCGAGCTGCCAGCAACAACCACCGTCATTGCGAGCGCAGCGAAGCAATCCAGACTCTCTCCGCGGAGAGACTCTGGATTGCTTCGTCGCAAGGGCTCCTCGCAATGACGTGGTGAGAGCCGGGCCTACGCCGCCTTCTTGCTCTCGGCGAGCTGCGCCAGCTGCCGCATGATCTCGGTCGTGCCGGCGAGGCGCTCTTCCGGCGTTTCCCAGTCCTGCAGGAACACCACCTTCATGTCGGGCCGCACTTTGGCGGCCTGGCCGTGGCTGCGGATGAAGGTGACGAGGCGATCGGGATGGGCGAAGGAATTGTCGCGGAAGACGATGACGGCGCCCTTCGGGCCGGCGTCGATCTTCTCGACATTGGCCCGGCGGCAGAACGCCTTGATCGCGGCGACCTTGAACAGGTAGCGGACTTCGTCCGGCAGCACACCGAAGCGGTCGCGCATCTCGGCGCCGAAATTCTCGATCTCCTCCTCGGTGTCGAGATCGGCGAGGCGCCGGTACAGCGACAACCGCACCGAGAGGTCGCTGACATAGTCCTCCGGGATGAGCACGGGCATGCCGATGGTGATCGACGGCGACCAGCGGTCCGCGGCGGGCTCGGAGACGCCGGCCTTGAGATTGACGATCGCCTCCTCCAGCATCGATTGATAGAGCTCGAAGCCGACCTCCTTGATGTGGCCGGACTGCTCCTCGCCCAAGAGATTGCCGGCGCCGCGAATGTCGAGGTCGTGCGAGGCGAGCTGGAAGCCGGCGCCCAGCGTCTCCAGCGATTGCAGCACGGTGAGCCGGCGCTCGGCCTGCGCCGTGATCTTCTGCTGCGCCGGCAGCGTGAACAGCGCGTAGGCCCGCAGCTTGGAGCGGCCGACGCGGCCACGCAGCTGGTAGAGCTGGGCAAGGCCGAACATGTCGGCGCGATGCACGATCAGCGTGTTGGCGTTGGGGATGTCGAGGCCGGACTCGACGATCGTGGTCGACAAGAGAATGTCGAACTTGCCGTCGTAGAACGCGGTCATGATGTCCTCGATCACCGCAGGGGGCATCTGCCCGTGCGCGACCGCAACCTTCATCTCGGGCACGTTCTTGTCGAGGAAGTCCTTGACCTCGGCGAGATCGTCGATGCGCGGCACCACGTAGAACGCTTGGCCGCCGCGATAACGCTCGCGCAAGAGCGCCTCGCGGATCATCAAGGGATCGTGCGGGGCGACGAAGGTGCGCACCGCCAGGCGATCCACCGGGGGCGAGGCAATGATCGAGAGCTCGCGGACGCCGGTCAGTGCCAATTGCAGCGTGCGCGGGATCGGGGTTGCCGACAGCGTCAGCACATGCACCTCGGCACGGAGCGCCTTCAACCGCTCCTTGTGGCTGACGCCGAAATGCTGCTCTTCGTCGACGATGAGCAGGCCAAGGTCGCGGAACTTGATCGTCTTGCCGAGCAGCGCATGGGTGCCGACGACGATGTCGACCGAGCCGTCGGCGATACCCTTCTTGACCTCGTTGAGCTGCTTGGTCGGGATCAGGCGCGAGGCTTGCGCGACGTTGACAGGGAAGCCTTTGAAGCGCTCGGTGAAGGTCCGGTAATGCTGGCGCGCCAAGAGCGTGGTCGGCACCACGACCGCGACCTGCTTGCCGTCGAGCGCGACGGCAAAGGCGGCGCGTAGCGCTACCTCGGTCTTGCCGAAGCCAACGTCGCCGCAGATCAGGCGATCCATCGGGCGGCCCTTTTCGAGATCCTTCAGCGTGGACTCGATGGCGCCGAGCTGGTCCTCGGTCTCGTCATAGGGGAAGCGTGCGCAGAACTCGTCGTAGACGCCCTGCTGCACCGGCAGCTTCGGCGCCTCGTGCAGCATGCGTTCGGCCGCGATCTTGATCAGCTCGCCCGCGATCTCGCGGATGCGGTTCTTGAGCTTCGCCTTGCGTGTCTGCCACCCCGAGCCACCGAGCTTATCCAGCTCGACCGTGGTTTGATCAGAGCCGTAACGCGACAGCAGCTCGATGTTCTCGACCGGAAGGAACAGCTTGGTCTCGGCCGCATAGTGCAGCTCGAGACAGTCATGCGGCGCGCCGGCAACGTCCAGCGTCTGCAGGCCGATGAACCGGCCGATGCCGTGATCGACGTGGACGACGATGTCGCCAGCGGTGAGGCTCGTCACCTCCGAGATGAAATTGTCGAGCTTGCGGCTGGCCTTGCGCGGCCGCACCAGGCGGTCGCCGAGAATATCCTGCTCGCTGATGACGGCGATCTCGTCGGTCTCGAAGCCGCTTTCGAGGCCGAGCACGGCGAGCATGGTCTCGTTGCGCGGCGTCGCCTGCACCGTCCGCCAGGAGTCGACGCTGGTGGTATGGGCGAGCTTGTGGTCGCGCAGCATCGAATTCATGCGGTCGCGCGAGCCCTCCGTCCACAGCGCGATCACGACCTTCTTGCGCTGCGCCTGCAGCGCCATGACGTGGCTGACGACGGACTCGAACACGTTGACATTGCTGTCGTTGCGCTCCGGCGCAAAGTCGCGGCCCTTGCGCGCGCCGGCATCGACGACTCCGGTACCGTCGGTCGGCACCGAGAACGGCGTCAGCCGCGCCAGCGGGATCTCGCCGAGGCGCTTGCCCCATTCCTCCTCGGTCAGATACAGCCGGTCAGGCGGCAGCGGCTTGTAGATCGCGCCGCCGCCGGGATGCTCCATCGCCTCGCGCCTGGCCTCGTAATAATCGAGGATCTGCTTGAAGCGCTCGCGCACGGCGTCCTCGGCCTGCGGCTCGATCGCGACGGATGCGCCTTGCAGGTAGTCGAACAGCGTATCCATCCGGTCCTGGAACAGCGGCAGCCAGTGCTCCATGCCGGGATGGCGACGGCCCTCGCTGACCGCTTCATACAGCGCATCGTCGCGCTCGGGCGCGCCGAACTCGGCGACATAGCCCATGCGGAATCTGCGGATGGTGTCGGTGACGAGCTGGAACTCCGAGACCGGCACGAGGTCGAGCGAGCGCATGTCGAGCAGCGTGCGCTGGGTCTCAGCATCGAAAGAGCGGATCGATTCCAGGCTGTCGCCGAAAAAGTCGAAGCGCACCGGCTGCTCGAGGCCGGCCGGAAACAGGTCCAGAATGCCGCCGCGCACGGCGTATTCGCCGGGCTCGCGCACGGTGGAGGAACGGTTGTAGCCGTTGTGCTCGAGCCAGGCCACGACGGTGTCCATCGGCACGACGTTGCCCGGCGCGACCGAGAGCGCCTGCGCCGCGACGAGCTCGCGCGCGGGCACGCGCTGCACCACCGCGTTCACCGTGGTCAGCACGATCAGCGGCTTGTCGCTACCGGTGAGCGAGGCCAGCCGCGCCAGCGTGGTCAGGCGCTGCGCGAGAATGCCGCCATGTGGCGAGACACGGTCATAGGGTTGGCAATCCCAGGCCGGGAAGGTCAGCACCGGCAGATCGGGCGCGAAGAACCGCAGGGCCCGCTCGAGCGACTGCATGCGCCCGCCGTCGCGGCAGATGACCGCAAGGCTGACGGCCGGCTTCTTCGGCCGCGCCGCGATGGCACGGGCGAGATCGGAGACGACGAGGCCTTCGGCACCTTCCGCGACATTGGCAAGCGTCAGCGCGCGGCCGGGCGCGAGCAGCTCGGCCGGAGATTTCATCCCCTGCTTCATGCGTTGCCGTCCGCGATCGGAAACCCCTTGATGCGGGCAAACAGCGCGCCGGTGACGTCGGCCGGCAGCACCTTGTCGCCGGTGATGGCGGCGTAGAGATCGGGATCGTTGACCTCGAGCAGGCGCTCGAGCTCGCCGAGCTCGGCGTCGGACAAATTGCCGATCTCGGCATCCGCGAAGCGGCCGAGGATCAGGTCCATCTCGCGCGTGCCGCGATGCCAGCAGCGGAACAGAAGCCGCTTGCGGCGGTCATCCAGCCCGCTGCTCGATCGTGTCGTTCCCGTCATGTCTCAAATCCAGTCAAACGCAGAAAGCCCGGACGTGCCGGGCGGGGGTGATATAGGCCCTGCCCCCTGGAAAGTCAGCAGTTTTCCCCGCGAGGATCCGTGCAAAAATGCCGGGTGTGGCCTGCAGGTCCGATCGCCGGACCCACTCGCAACGGAAGGGCCGCGCCACCGCCACGCAGCAACTGTGACTTGCGGCCTTGCAATTTCGCCGCTATGTGTCTCGCCCGATCCGGCGCCCTTCTGGCGCGATCATCTCTGGGAGAAGGCTCGATGACGATCATGTCTCGCCGCCCCGTCGAGGGCATCGCCTAAACTGCGCGTGCGTTGGCCGCGCCGTTAGGGAAACCACGCGCGTCTCGCGCGTGTCGACGATCCCTATCTCCTGAAAGCTTTCAATGGGCACTTTTCCCAACGTGGACGGCCGCGCGCCGATCCACCTCTTCGCCTCGTCCAAATCGTGGATCGAAGGCAACGCCACACTGCAACTGGAACAGGTCGCAGGTCTGCCCGGAGTCCGCGCGGTCGCGGCCATGCCCGATCTGCATCCCGGCAAGTATGGCCCCGTCGGCTGCGCCATTCTGTCCGAGCGTATCCACCCGCAACTGGTCGGCTCCGACATCGGCTGCGGCATGGGCCTGTTCGAGCTCGACGTCGCAGCGCGCAAACTGCGGCTCGATCATCTTGCCGAGCGCATGCACGCGCTCGACCAGCCCTGGGACGGCGGCGTCGAGACCGCGCTTGCCGACGCTGAGCTCGGCGCCACCGCCTTCGATGCCGCGCTCGGCAGCATCGGCGGCGGCAATCATTTCTGCGAGCTCCAGGCCCTCGATGAGATCCTGGCGCCGGACGCCGCTGCACGCGCCGGCCTCGACCGGAACCTGGCCTATGTCCTGGTTCACTCGGGCTCGCGGGGTCTCGGTTTCTCGATCCTGGAGCGGGCCTTGCAGGGCGGACAGGGGTCGCTGTCCATTGGCAGCGACGCGGCAAATGCCTATCTGGCGGACCACGATCACGCGGTGCGATGGGCGAAGCTCAATCGCCGCATCATTGCAGAGCGGACCGGAGTTGCCGCGCGGGCCAGTCTGCGTCCGGTGAGCGACCTCGCGCACAACATGGTCGAGTGCCGGCATGACGCCGCCGGTGACGTTCTGGCGCTGCATCGCAAGGGAGCGGCGGCCGCCGATCGCGGACTGGTGCCGGTGCCGGGGTCGCGCGGAACGCTGTCGTATCTGGTCGAGCCTTTGGCGGACATGCAGGCCGAGGCGCTTGCATCGCTCGCGCACGGGGCGGGGCGCAAATACGACCGCGCGTCCATGCATGGCCGCGTCCGGGTCAAGAAGTCGGACGTCGCAAAGTTGGAACGCAACCCGTTCGGCGGCATCGTCGTCTGCGGCGATCGCGGCCTGCTCGCGGAGGAAGCGCCGGACGCCTACAAGAGCATCGAGCGCGTCATCGCCGATCTCGTGGAGTTCGGTCTCGTGCGCGTGGTGGCCACGTTCCGGCCGCTGCTGACCTTCAAGAAGGGCCAGTCCACCGCCGCGGCGAGCGGCAAGCGCGACAGGAGCTGGAAGGAGGATCGCCGATGATCCGGCTCCTGTTCACCAGCGGACGCGGTCCGGCGGAATGCCGGATCGCGGTCGCGAACGCCGTTGCAGCGCTCATCACCGAAGCGACCGCGCTCGGCTTCGATACCGACCATCTCGAAGGCCCCAGCCCCGACAAGCACGGTCCGGCATCGGCGGTCGTTGTCGTCCATGGCGATGGCGCGGCTGCCTTTGCGCGGCCGTGGATCGGCGCGATCCAATGGACGGCGCAGAGCCCGCTGAGGCCGCATCACAAGCGCAAGAACTGGTTCATCGGAATTGTCGAGCTTCCTGCGCTGCCGGACGCGCCGAAGGCGATCAGCGCCGGGGACGTTCGCTTTGAAGCTTTCCGTGCCGGCGGCCCGGGCGGCCAGCACCAGAACAAGACCGAAAGCGCCGTGCGGGCCGTCCACCTTCCGAGCGGGCTTGCGGTCGTGGCGCGCGAAGAACGTTCGCAGCATCGGAACAAGGCGCTGGCACTGGACCGGTTGGCGGCCTTGCTCGGGCTGCAAGGCGAGCTGGCCGCGATCGCCGCCCGGACCGAGGCGCACGCGGCACACGACCAGCTCGAGCGCGGCCGGCCGGTCAAGCGGTTCAAAGGCGCGGCGTTTCGCGCCGCGTAGCATGATCGCGCCTGGACCGGCAGCATTCCGCCGGTCCAGGCAGGCCCGTCATGGCCAGGCCGGAATAAAGCCGTGGACGTCCCGCACAAAACTGGCCATCACGACAGCGAACGGTTCTAGATTCCACAAATGCGCCCCAGCCTGCTCAATCCGCTGTTTGCTCCCGTGACCAGCCTGCCCGGCGTCGGTCCGAAGCAGGACAAGCTGTTGCAGTACCTGCTCAGCCGCAGCGAGACGCCGCGGCTGGTCGATCTGCTCTTGCATCTGCCGAGCCAGGTCATCGACCGCCGCGCCCGGCCGAAGATCCGAGACGCGGCCGTTGGAACCATGGTGACGCTGGAGGTCACCGTCGATCGCCACCGCCCGCCACCGCCGCGCAACGCGCGCGCGCCGTATCTGGTCTATGCCAGCGACGATACCGGCGACGTGGTGCTGACCTTCTTCCGCGCCAAGCCGGGCTATGTCGAGAAGCTGCTGCCGATGGGCGCGAAGCGCTACGTCTCCGGCACGCTGCAGATGTATGACGGCATCCCGCAGATCGTGCATCCCGACCGCGTGCTCGACGAGGAGGCGATCTCGAAGCTGTCGGGGATCGACCCGGTCTATCCGCTGACGGAAGGGCTCGCGCTGGGCTCGCTCCGCCGCGCGATCGCGCAGGCGCTGCAAAAGCTTCCCGCTTTGCCGGAATGGATCAGCCCGGAGGTGCTGCGCCGCTGCGACTTCCCGCCGATCGCGGAAGCGCTCAATCGCGTGCACCAGCCGGTCGAGCTGACCGACATCTTGCCCGACCGGCCGTTCTGGTCGCGCCTCGCCTTCGACGAGCTCTTGGCCGGCCAGCTCGCGCTTGCCCTGATCCGCGCGCAGCTGCGCCGCCCCGCCGGCGTGCGCAATGCCGGCGACGGGCATCTGCGCAACAAGATCATCGACGCCCTGCCTTACGCGCTGACACCCTCCCAGCGCAGCGCTGCGGCGGCGATCGCCGAAGACCTGAAGCAGCCGGTGCGCATGCTGCGCCTGCTGCAGGGTGACGTCGGCTCCGGCAAGACCGTGGTGGCGCTGCTCGCTGCCGCCGCGGTCGCCGAGGTCGGCAAGCAGGCCGCGCTGATGGCCCCGACCGAAATCCTGGCGCGCCAGCACATCAAGACCATCGCCCCACTCGCGGAGCGCGCGGGATTGCGCGTTGCCATTCTCACCGGCCGCGAGAAGGGCAAGGAACGGCGCGAGATCATCACTGAGCTCGCCGCGGGCGAGATCGACCTGCTCGTCGGCACCCATGCGCTGATCCAGGACGATGTCGTCTTCAGGGATCTCGCGCTCGCCATCGTCGACGAACAGCACCGTTTCGGCGTGCGCGAGCGCCTTGCGCTGACATCCAAGGGCGAGGCCGTCGACGTGCTGGTGCTGAGCGCAACCCCGATCCCGCGCACGCTGGTGCTGACCTATTTCGGCGACATGGACATTTCCGAGCTGCGTGAAAAGCCGGCCGGCCGCCAGCCGATCGATACCCGCGCCGTGCCGATGAGCCGGATCAGCGAGGTCATGGAAGGCGTCGGCCGCGCGCTCGAAGCCGGCAAGCTGGTCTACTGGATCTGCCCGCTGGTCGAGGAATCCGAGGCCGAGGGCACCGAGCATCTCACCAACGCGACCAAGCGGTTCGAGACCCTGCAAAAGCGTTTCCGCGACCGCGTCGGTCTCGTCCACGGCCAGATGAAGGGCACGGAGAAGGACCGCGTCATGAGCCAGTTCGCCGCGCACGAGATCGGCCTCCTGGTCGCGACCACCGTGGTCGAGGTCGGCGTCGACGTCCCGGCCGCGACCATCATGGTGATCGAGAACGCCGAGCGTTTCGGCCTTGCCCAGCTGCACCAGCTCCGCGGCCGCATCGGACGCGGCTCGGAGGCGTCAACTTGCATCCTGCTCTATGGCGAGCCGCTCGGCGAAATGTCGAAGGCGCGCCTGAAAGTGATCCGCGAGACCACCGACGGCTTCCGCATCGCCGAGGAAGATTTGAAGCTGCGCGGCGAAGGCGACGTGCTGGGCGTGCGCCAGAGCGGCCTGCCCGGCTACCGCATCGCGCGCCCGGAGGTGCACGGCCAGCTGATCGCCCAAGCCAGAGACGAGGCGCTTCGGATCCTCAAAGAGGATCCGAAGCTGAAAGGCGAGCGCGGCGAGGCGCTGCGCTGCCTGCTGTATCTGTACGAACGGGACGAAGCGATCCCGTTGATCGGGGCGGGTTAGGCCACGAAGCCTTGGGCCCGGCCGACGCGCACATGCCCGGCCGAGGCGACGGCGATCCAGCTCCGCGGGCTCATGCGGCCTCCGGCGCGAATACGCGCAAGCGGTGACCATCCGGATCGAGCGCGACGAAGGTCGTGCCGAAGTCCATCCGGGTCGGCGCCTGGGCGATCGCAAGTCCGCCCCTTTTCCAGGCCGTGTGTGTTTCCTCCACGGCGGCCGCGTCGCTGACCGTAAACGCCACCTCGCTGCTGCCGGGCTGTCCCGCGGTGTTCGGTACGACGGTGGCGCGCGACCACAATCCGAGCATCACGCCGTCACGCAACGGCAGCATGGCGAATGTCGGCGACTGCTCGATGATGGGGATATTCAGCAGCTCGTTATAGAACCTGGCGCTTGCCGCCGGGCTTTCGACATGGAGCAACAGGAAGCTGAAGTCTGGCATGTGAGGTCTCCTCGTTCGGCGCTCGGTGACGGGAGCGCGACGAAGAGACCTATAGCTCGGCATGCTGTCAGTTTATGTCAGCAGCGTCGAGGCCATCACTGCTCCGGCACGCCCTCCAGAGCGCGCCATTCCTTCAACAGCGCGGCGCGCCGTCGTGGATAGCGTTTGGCCGTCGACTTCAGCGCCGTGATGCGGTCCGTCCGGAAGTGCCGGTAGCCGTCACGAAGCTCGCACCAGGCGACGACGACGCGCACGCGATCGAAAAAGGCCAGAGCGAACGGCCAGATCGTGCGCCGCGATGGACTTCCCTTGCCGTCGGCATAGGCGATCTGCATCTTGCGCTCGGCACGGATCGCATCGCGGATCGATGCGAGTTCGGTATCACCGGCCGCGAGCGCTTCACCCGGGCCGATCAGCAAGCTCGACGCATCGAGGCCAGCGCGCAAGTCGTCCGGAAGCACCGCTCCGATCTTGGCGAGCGCGTTGCGGGCGGCGTCGCCGAGTGGCTGATCGGCGCGTTCCGCCACCCATCGTGAGCCGAGCACCAGCGCCTCGATCTCCTCCTCGCTGAACATCAGCGGCGGCAGCATGAAGCCGGGCCGCAGCACGTAGCCGACCCCGGCCTCGCCGTCGATGTGCGCGCCTTGCGCCTTCAAGGTCTCGATGTCGCGGTAGAGCGTGCGGAGCGACACGCCGACCTCGTCGGCGAGCGCGGCGCCCGCGACCGGCCGTCGATGCCGGCGCAGCACCTGAATCAGATCGAGCAGTCGTTGCGAGCGGGACATCGGCGAGCCTCGGGCGAGGCATACTACGTCGTGCTGCCAGGACATGGCAGCATGAGAGTACGCGCCCTAAGTGTTCTTCCGCGCGATGCTCGCCGCGAAGGCCTTCATCAACGCGGCGTCCGCCGCCTCCCCCTTCTCATCCTCCGCGAGGTGCTCGAACCACCTCGCAAAGCCCTCGTAGACCTGGCTGGCCGGATGATCGGGCCCGAGGAATCCGGAAATCTCCCGCATCTCGGCAACCCAGCGGTAGGCCTTCGGGATCATGTCGGGCAGCGCGACTTCGAGCCGCGCCAAAATGGCCGGCTGGCTCAGCGCAAGCTCGTCGCGCAGCGCATCAGCCGCACCCGCTTTTGTCGCCGCGATGACCATCGCCGAGCCGATGCCGGCAAGACCCTTGACGATGCCGGCATAGGACATTTTCAACGCGGACGCCGCACCGACCGGGCCTTCGACGATCCGCACGTCGAGACCGAGATCCCCAAGCACGGCGATATCCTTGGCGTGCTCGCCGGACATGTAGAAGGCCGGGCTCTTGCCCCCTCGCTGCGGCGGAAACCCGATGATGCCGGCATCGACGAACGGCGCCTGCGCCGAGCCGATGATCTCCTCGATTCTTTGCACGGTATCGACATTGACGGCATTGCAATCGACCACGATCGGCTTCTTCTCGCGCCTGACGATCAGCGCGGCCAGCCGTTCGGCCAGCGCCACGGCTTCGCCCGGCGGCACGATCGAGAGGATGATGTCGGCATCCGCGATCGCGTCGTCCTCGGCGCCGATCATGCCAGCATCCGCCGCGCGTTTCAGCGTCGCCTCGCTCCGCCCCTTCAAGGACGTCAGCACGCGCGCACCGTTGTCGCTGAGGCGGCGGGCCACGGCGCTGCCCATGGCGCCGGGGGCGAGGATCGCAATGGTTTTGGACATCATGCACTCCAGCTCGAACGCCGAGCGGCACGCCCGGTCGACCTGAGACTAGCAGAGGACGAATGCGCCGACGTGAACGCGACCATCCCGCGGCGGAATGGCCCTACTCCGCCTTCGCAGGCTCGGGCCGGAGCGTGGAGGCATTGGCGATCCGCGCGGCATTCGCCATGCCCGCAAGCGCGGCCGCCTTCTTCGGATCGGGCGCCGAGCCCGGCTGCACCACGCCGGCCGACATGATCAGCGTCGCGGCGTCTTCGGCGGTGAGATCGACCTCGATGATCTTGCTCTTGGGGACATAGAAGAAGAAGCCGGTGGTCGGGTTCGGCGAGCACGGCAGGAATACCGAGACATGCTCCTCCTGCCCCGGCAGGCTGCGCGAGATGTCCTCGTTCGGCGATTGCGAGATCAGCACGATCGACCACATGCCCGGCGAAGGAAACTCGACAAGGCCGACTTTCCGGAAGCTCGAGCCCTTGCCCGAGAACAGCGTCTCGAACACCTGCTTCAGGCCGCGATAGATCGCGCGCACCGCCGGGATCCGGCCGAGAAAGGTCTCGCCGACATCGACCAGCGTGCGGCCGATCAGATTGGCCGCGAGGAAGCCGACCAGCGTCAGCGTGAAGAATGCGACAATCAGTCCCCAGCCGGGAACGACGTAAGGGAGATAGGTTTCCGGGCGATAGGCCAGCGGCACGAACGGCCGCACCACGCCGTCGACCCAGGTGACGAACCACCAGACCAGATAGAGGGTGATCGCAATCGGCCCCGTCACCACGAGGCCGGTCAGGAAATAATTGCGGAAGCGGCCCATCAGGCCGGTATGCGGTTCCGGGAGGGGATCAAGAGGCGCAGGCGCGTCGTCGCGGGGGGTCATTCGGGTTCCAGGTCGGTCGCTACCAACAAGCTAGGGTCTTCTAGCAGGTTTTGGAAGACTGCGGCCGACCGATATCCCGATTGCCTATTCGACAGTCACTGATTTCGCGAGATTGCGCGGCTGATCGACATCGGTCCCCATCACGACAGCCGTGTGATAGGCGAGCAGCTGCACCGGGACGGCATAGACCATCGGCGTGAAGGCTGCCGCCATGTCGGGCATGACGATGGTGACGAGCGATTCGACGGTCGCCTCCGCCGCGCCCTTGGCGTCGGTCATCAGGATGATGTTGCCGCCGCGCGCGGCGACCTCCTGCATGTTGGAGACGGTCTTCTCGAACACGCGGTCGTGGGGTGCGATGACGACGACCGGCATGGTCTCGTCGATCAGCGCGATCGGCCCGTGCTTGAGCTCGCCGGCGGCATAGCCCTCGGCGTGGATGTAGGAGATCTCCTTCAGCTTCAGCGCGCCTTCGAGCGCCAGCGGGAAGCTGGTGCCGCGGCCGAGATAGAGCACGTCGCGCGACTTGGCGATCCGGTACGCCAGCTTCTCGATCTGGAGTTCGGTGGTGAGCGCGTCCGCCATCAATCGCGGGACCTCGACGAGCCCGTGGACGAGCTTGGTCTCGTCCTCATCCGACAATTCGCCGCGCGCCTTGCCCGCCGCGATCGCAAGGTTTGCCAGCACCATGAGCTGGCACGTGAAGGCCTTGGTCGACGCGACGCCGATCTCGGGTCCCGCCAGCGTCTGCAGCACGGTCTCGCTCTCGCGCGCGATCGTCGAGGTCGGCACGTTGACGACGGCGATCGTGTGCACACCCTCGGCCTTGGCATAGCGCAGCGCCGCCAGCGTGTCGGCAGTCTCGCCGGACTGCGAGATGAAGATGGCGAGATCGCCCTTGCGCAAGGGTGCCTCGCGGTAGCGGAATTCGGAGGCGACATCGACCTCGACCGGCACGCGCGCAAAGCGCTCGAACCAGTATTTTGCGACGAAGCCGGCATAGCTCGCGGTGCCGCAGGCGGTGATGTTGATGCGCTGGATGTTCTTGAAATCGAACGGCAGCTTGACCGGCAGCGCGACGCGCTCGGTCGCCATATCGACGTAGCGCGCCAGGGTGTGGCCGACCACCTCCGGCTGCTCGTGAATCTCCTTGGCCATGAAGTGGCGGTAATTGGCCTTGTCGACCAGCGAGGTCGAGGCGGCGTGCCTGATCTTGTCGCGCTGGACGGCATGGCCGTCCTTGTCGAAGATCGTTGCACTCTTGCGGGTCAGCACCGCCCAGTCGCCGTCCTCGAGATAGCTGATCGTGTCGGTGAACGGGCCGAGCGCGATGGCGTCCGAGCCGAGATACATCTCGCCGTCGCCATAGCCGATCGCCAGCGGCGGGCCGTTGCGGGCGCCGATCATGAGGTCGTTGTCGCCGGCGAAGATGAAGCCGAGCGCGAAGGCGCCGCGCAGGCGCGCCAGCGTCAGCTTCACCGCTTCCACGGGTTTGTTGCCGCGCGTGAGCAAATCGTCGACGAGATGCAGCACGATCTCGGTGTCGGTCTCGGTGTGGAACACCGTGCCCTTCTTTTCGAGCTCCTCGCGCAGCTCGCGGAAATTCTCGATGATGCCGTTGTGGACCACGGCGACGCGCTCGGTCGCGTGCGGATGGGCGTTGTTGACGGTCGGCTTGCCGTGGGTGGCCCAGCGGGTGTGACCGATGCCGGTGGTGCCCTTGAGCGGCTCGGCCTCCAGCCGCTTCTCCAGGTTCTTCAGCTTGCCCTCGGCGCGGCGGCGCTCGAGGTGCTTGCCTTCGAGCGTGGCGACGCCCGCGGAATCGTAGCCGCGATATTCGAGACGTTTGAGCGAATCCACCAATTGCTCTGCAACCGGCTCGCGCCCGAGAATGCCGACAATCCCGCACATGCGGACCACTATCCCCCAAATCGTCGAAAAATCGCCTAAACGACGCGCTCGGTTTTTAGCGAAAATCCCAGGGAACCAGATACTCAATAATTATTGCTGATTGAGACAGCACTGGCCCGCGACCTCTGCTTTCGCCTGCGTCGAATTGGCCGGCCTTAAACCGCGCAGATTAACCTCTTGTCAACGAATTTGGCCAACGATTTCCGTCCAGGAGAGTAAAAGTCATGAAGGGCTCGTCCGACCGCAAAGGTTTGTCGTCGACGTATCTGCGCGCCAGCGAGACCACGGGCACGCACCTTGCGCATTGGCCGCCGCCGCTGCGCGGCAAAGAGAACAAGCCCCTTTTCATCAAGCATCCCGAAGGCGAGCCGGCGAAGCGCGCCAAGCCGCGCGGCTGGCGCCTGACCCGCGCGATCTTCTCCGAATTCGCCGACGACGAATAGCCTCTCGCAGCGTCCCGTGCATCGCCTGCTTGATCACCGTCCAACGGTGATGACGACTTTGCCAAACGGGCCCTGGGCGAAAACATCGAGGGCTGAGAGGAAGTCGGCGAACTCGAACTCGGCTTCGATCACCGGCTTCAGGCCGATCCGGTCAACCGCGCGCACCAAGTCCTGGAGCCCGCGCCGATGTCCCACGTAAATGGCCTGGATCGTCGCCTGCGCCAAGATGGCGGGCACTGAGGGAAAGCTGGAGTTGAAGCTGTCAATCACGCCAATCAAGGAGATGCGGCCTCCCGGCGCGATGGCCCTCACCGAATTTGCGAGGTTGTCGCCGCCAGCCATCTCCAGAATATGGTCGGCGCCCCGTCCGCCTGTGAGCTCCAACACTGCCGCGGCCCAGTCCGGACTCGTGGTTCGGTTTATTCCGTGCCGCGCCCCAAGTGCCTTGGCCCGCGCGAGCTTGGCGTCGCTGCTCGAGGTGACGATCACCTCTGCACCGGCGGCTGCGGCGAGTTGGATCGCGAAGATCGACATGCCACCCGTACCCTGAACCACCACGATCTCGCCAGGCCGTATTCGCCCAAGCTCCACAAGGCTGGTCCATGCGGTGAGCCCGCAGCACGGCAGGGTGCTCGCCTCTGCGTACGACAAGCTCTCGGGCGCCTTGACCAGCCAAGCCTCGGGGACGACCACGTACTCAGCCAGCACACCCGGCACCGGTCCCCCGAAGCTCGCCACCACGCCGGCGATGCGCGGGGGCGGACCGTCCATCCAGTCCGTGTTGAAATTGTTGATCACCCGCTCGCCCATGGTGAAGCGCGACACGCCAGCGCCCAAGGCCTCGATTTCTCCGGCAAGATCGGAGCAAGGCGTGAACGGCAGGCCGTGGCTCGCATAGCCGTTGTTGTCGATCGAGAGGCGATCTCGATAATTGAGTGACACAGCGTGCACGCGCACCAACACCTCGCCAGTACCGGGCGACGGCCTGGGGATCTCTGCAAGCTTCAGACAATCGCGTCCAGGCCCTCGAACCTGCCAAGTCTTCATCGCGCTCTCCAACCTGTCGCACGCTCCGAAGGTGATCTATATTGGGGTTCAGACGTCCGCATTGGCGGTCATTTGTCCGTTCAATGGCGATAGATCTTCTCCTGAGGCAGCCATGGTCGATCGTTTGAGCGGAATTTCCGTTTTCGTGCAGGTCGCGGATTCCGGCAGTTTCGCGCGCGCCTCTGAACAACTCGGTCTCACCAGATCAGCGGTCGGCAAGACGATCGCCCGCCTGGAGGAGCGGCTGGGCGTCCGCCTCTTCAACCGTACAACCCGCGCGCAAAGCCTGACCGACGAGGGCCAGAGCTTCTATGAGCGCTGCCAACGCATTCTGGCCGATATCCAAGCGGCCGAAGCGGCGTTGGGTGGCAGTGATCGCTCGCCAACAGGGGTGCTCCGCGTTAGCGCTCCAGTCTTGCTGGGTCGGCTCTGCGTCGCGCCCATCCTGGTCGGGCTGACCCGTCGGCACCCCTCCATGGAGCTTGATCTCCGGTTCGCCGACCATCTTGTCGATCTCGTCGAAGAACGGATCGATTTGGCCGTGCGGATCGGGCCTTTGCCCGACCGTGCCGGACTGATCGCGCGCAGCCTCGACGCATTCGACATGGCGGTGTGCGCAGCGCCGACCTACCTCGCGACGCGGGGCTGCCCATCCGATCTAAGCGAGCTCCCAAGCCACGATTGTCTACCCTATGCCCGTCGTGGCGGGCGCGCCGAGCCCTGGCGGTTCGCGACGAAGGACGGTGCCGTGATCGAATTTGCCGTCGGCGGCCGTATTCGGCTGGACGACCTGGAGGCCGTGGCCGAGGCTGCGGTGGATGGCGCTGGGATCGCTTGCCTTCCGACCTGGTTGGTCGACAGCCGTCTCCAATCAGGTCAACTCGTTAGGGTTCTCAATGACCACCGAGCTCTCGGCAACTCTGTCTACGCCGTGTGGTCCCAGGCGGCACATACGCCTTCAAGAGTCCGCGTGGCGGTGAACGAGCTGAGACAGTGCATGCCGGCCAGGCTAGCTCGGCCGGATGCAGCGCACTGAGCAGATCAAGCGCTCCTTGCAGTTCCGTGATCCAGCCCGCATTCCCTTAGTTAGAACTCCGTCTTGACGAGGATCACTTCTCCGGCTTCTTGCCGCCGGTCTTCAGCTCGCGATAGCGCGCCGCGCCGCCTTCGCGGATGGTCTGCTGGTTGCGCTCCAGCGCCATCGCGTCGTCGGGTACGTCCTTCGTGATCACCGAGCCCGAGCCGATATAGGCGCCCTTGCCGATCGTCACCGGAGCGACCAGCGAGGAGTTGGTGCCGACGAAGGCGCCCTGCCCGATCACCGTCTTGTGCTTCTTGAAGCCGTCGTAGTTGCAGGTGATGGTGCCGGCACCGATGTTGGAATTGGCGCCGACGGTGGCGTCGCCGATATAGGAGAGATGGTTGACCTTGACGCCGGCCTCCAGCGTCGCCGCCTTGGTCTCCACGAAATTGCCGATGCGCGCGCCGTCGCCGAGCGAGGTGCCGGGCCGCAATCGTGCATAGGGACCGATCGAGACCTTCTTGCCGAGCGTGGTCTCGACGATATGCGAGAACGAATGGATCACCGTGCCGTCCGCGATCGACACGCCGGGACCGATCACGACGAACGGCTCGATGGTGACGTCCTTGCCGAACACGGTGTCAGTGGACAGATACACCGTCTCGGGTGCGATCAGCGTGACGCCGGCCTCCATCGCCGCCTTGCGCAAGCGCGCCTGCATCACGCTTTCCGCTTCCGCGAGCTGCGCCTTGGTGTTGATGCCGCGCACTTCGTCCTCGCTGGTCTCGATCACCACGGCCTCCCATCCCTGCCTGCGGACGATTTCGACCGCATCCGTCAGATAATATTCGCCCTTGGAATTCGCATTGCCGATCTGCCCGAGAATGTCGAGCGCACGGCGGCCGTCGATCGCCATCACGCCGGCATTGCACAAATCGATCTTGCGCTCGTCCGCGCTGGCGTCGGCCTGCTCGCGGATCGCAACCAGGCGGTCGCCCTCGACGATGAAGCGGCCGTAGCCGGTCGGATCGGCGGCGCGAAAGCCGAGCGCGGCGATCGCGGCGCCGCGGGCGAGCGGCGCGCGCAGCCGCGCAAAGGTCTCGGCCGAGATCAGCGGCGTGTCGCCGAACGCGATCAGGAGATCGTCGACGCCGCGCCCGATCGCCTCGCGCGCCGCCAGCACCGCATGCGCGGTGCCGAGCCGCTCGGCTTGCACGAAGGTCAGCGCGTCGGGGCGGATACGCTTGGCCTCGTCGGCGACTGCCTGATGATCGGGGCCGATCACGACCGCGAGCGAGGTGCCGGTTCCCTTGGGTGCGGCGGCGAGCACATGGGCGAGCAAACTCTGGTGAGCGACCGGATGCAGCACCTTCGGCAGGCTCGATCGCATGCGCGTGCCTTCGCCGGCGGCGAGCACGATCGTAAGGCTGGAACGGGCGGTCATTGAAATCCTGACAGCTATGGCCGAATCAAAATTGGTGCGGACGGGCGGCGAGGCCCTCGGAAGCTATCGCCTAGCTACCCCCGCAAACGCCCGGAATTCAAGTGCGGCGCGCTTTTCCTGTTAATGTTCCCTGATTGATTCGGGGAAGCCGGACAGGGCTGGGCGCTTAACATTCATGGCAAAGGATTCCGACCCACTGGCGGATGCCTTCTCCACCAAGGAGACCGGCGGGCTGTTCTCCGGACTTTTGGCAGAGGAAAGCGCCTTCGACCGGCGCCTGATGTGGCGGCTGGGCTCGTGGGGCGTGGCGGCCGTCGGCGCCGTCGTCGTTGCCGTGATGGCCAACCAGGCCCAGCTCGGCTGGCGGCGCGACCAGGTTGCGTCCGCCGATCTCGTGCGCCAGGCCGACCGGCTGCAGCTGCTGACCAAGGAAAGCCAGAACGAAGCGCGCCGGCTCGCCGCCGCCATCGAAACGCTGAACAGCGACCGCGACCGGCTGTATTCGCGCGTCACGGTGCTGGAGCAAGGGCTCGATTCCGTCACCGGCGCCATTGCCAAACAGGCCGCCACACCGCCGGGCGCGAAGCCGCAGGACGCAGCACCAGCGCCCAGCATCGCGCCGGTCGCCTCGACGCCGGCGCCGGCGGGCGAGAAGCCGCGCACCGAAGCCGCCAAGGATGCTCAGAAGGATTCTCAGAAGGACACTCCGAAGGAAGCGTTGAAGGAGCCGCCGAGCATGCCGCCGCAGACCGCGGCCGCTGCCTCGCTCGTGCAGCAGAATCCAGTCACGAATTCGGCGCTGCCGACCATTCCGCTGGTGCCCGCCAAGTCGCTCATGGCCCCGCCGGATCAGGCCGCATCGATACTGATTCAACCCGAGCCGGCTGAGAAGGCCGCCGAGAAGAAGACCGAGCCGGCACCCGCCGCGGCCGAAATCGTCGTGGCAACAACGAAAGCGCCGGACGCAGCCGAGACCGAAGCCCCTGCCATCGCGGTTCAGCAGACGCGCTTTGCGATCGATCTCGGCGGCGCCAATTCGATCGACGGCCTGCGCGCGCTCTGGCGCGGCGTGACCAAGTCCAACCCGGAAATCGCAGCGCTGCGGCCGATCATCATGATCAAGGAAGGCACCACCGGCCTCGGCATGCAGCTCCGCCTCGGTGCCGGCCCTCTGGTCAACGCCGCCGCCGCCGCAAAATTCTGCGCGAGCCTCGCCGAGAGCAGCGACCGTCACTGCGAGACCACCGTGTTCGACGGCCAGCGCCTGTCGATGCGCGGCTCGGAGAAGACGCCGGACAAGGGACCAGAGAAATCCCAAGATAGGGTTCAGGACAAGAGCTCCGAGAAGAACCAGGACGCCGCTCCGCAAGCCGAAACCGCGCCGGCGCCGAGTGCAAAGCCCGAGAAGCCGGACAAGCGCCGCCGCAGCTATTCGTCAAAGCGCTCCTCGAAGCGCGAGGAGCCCGCGCCCCCACCCGCGGCGCAGCCGGCGCCGGCCAAGCCGGAGACCGCGTCGGCGACATCGACGCTGTCGTCGTTCTTCAGGCGCTAGAACGCCCTGTCCGCGACGAAAGCCGCTTGCATGCGGCGATCGGACGCTGGCCTTTTGCAACGGGTTTGCGTTCTTTCACGGCGCCCCGCCTTTCCTAGCTTTGCGGAATTCGATGAACGAACTTGATGATGTGCTGAGGCTGCTCGTCGCCGCAGGTACGGGCCTCCTGATCGGCATCGACCGTGACATGAACGACAAGCCGGTGGGAATGCGAACCCTCGCGCTGGTCGCTCTCAGCTCCGCCCTGGTGTCGATCTCCGTGATCGAGTTCCAGAATTTGCGCGACCACCCGGATGCGATCTCCAGGGTCATCCAGGGCGTCGTTGCCGGCGTATTGACCGGTGTCGGCTTCATCGGCGCAGGCGTCATCCTGCACGACAGCAAGGCGAAGACGGTTCACGGCCTCACCACGGCCGCAACCGTGTGGATTGCGGCCGGCCTCGGCATCGCCTGCGCACTCGGCGCGTGGCTGCTGGTCGGCGCCGCGATCGCGGTGACGCTGCTCGTGCTGTTCGCTCTCGGCTGGGTCGAGCGCCGGCTGGGCTTGAAATAGGGCGCCAGGGACATGCCGGAACATACCAAATGATACGGAGGAGGTTCGCGTAAGAAGGCACTATCCGCGGCGAATTCGATTCGGAGCGGAGATGACGGACGCGAACTTTCTGCGGGAGCAACTCGCGTTGATCCGCGAACTGGCCGACCGCGCCGACCCCCACATCCGGAAGCGACTGCTCGCATTGGCTGAAAAATACGAGCGCCGGCTGGCGGAGCAGAGCCGGAACACGCAAGGTCGCAGCTGATTGCGCTTGATCGCTTTGGCGCAGGCGATGACCTATTCCATCCGCGCCTTTTCCTTCAGATCGCGGATGCGCATCTCCGCCTCGTCCTTGGACTGGACGATTTCCGACCAATCCTCCACCCGCGCCTCCTTGCTGAGCCTCTTGAGCTCGCTCAGCTGCTGCTGCGTCGGCTTGTCCATGCCTCACTCCTCGACGGCAATTGCGTTGGGCGACACCATGTTCAGAACCGGCGGGATGCTCGCGTGTTCCTGGACGATGCGCGGGCCCGCCGGATCAACAGAAACATCGCCTGCCCTGTTGCCTGCCCGCGCCTTCCCGACCATATTGCCGCCATGACAAAGAAGCCCTTCCGCCTCACGCCCTACCAGGTGCAGTTCCTGCTCGTGGTCGGATTCGTCACCGTCGGCTGTGCGCTCTACGTGCGCTATCTCGCGATCGAGCTTTCGCAGGTCGCGCTCGCCTGCGACGCCGGGCTGCAGACGCTGGTCTGCAAGTCGCGGGCGGTCTCGACCGTTCTGTTCAAGAATTCGGTGTTCGGCATCGTCGCGCTGGTGGTCGCAACGCTGAACCTGATGCGGCCCTCGATCGTGCTGCTCACGGTCGGCCTCATCGCGGCCGGCCTTGGCATCGTGCTCTACAATGTCGTGCTGTCGGGCCTTGCGATTGGCCTGCTCATTCTTGGCTTTGCTCGGCCCGCGCCCGCCACAGCGTGAGGGCGAACAACAGATAGATCGCGCAGGTCCACAGCGACTGCCAATTGTCGCGGCCTTCGTTGAACAGCACGTACACGGCCGACAGCGCCAGCACCCCCGCGAACACCGCTTCGGCGATCGGACGCTGGCCGATCTGCGGCCGGTTCAACATCAAAAGCGCGAACGGCACCACCGCCATCGTCAGCGCGGCGTAGGGAAAATCCTTGTAGCGCGGGTCGAACACGAAGCCGAGCGCGGTCGCGGCCGCGATCACCGCCGTCACCGCCAGCGTCAGGCCGAGCACGGCGGTGAGCTTCGACCATTTCCGGCCCTCGCGCGGGCCGAGCAGGTCGAGGAAGGTCGGCAGGCTGCGGCCGATCACCATCGCCTGCGCGCAGAAGATCGGTGACAGGATGCCGGCCAGCAGCAGCGCGCCCCAGAGCAGCCAGCCGCCGATCCCGTAGCTCTCGTAATACATCTTGTCGGCGCCGATCCCGAGCAGGCTCCCCGCCGTCGTCGCCGAGATGCCGACGCCGAGCCAGGCCGGGAAGCGCGGCGTCCACGGCCGCCGGCGCAGCGTGATCACCGCGACCGCGAACACCAGCACGGAAAGGCCCATGCCCGCGCCCATGTACCATTTCCAGTACGGGAAATTGCTGATCGGCTCGCCCGGCGGATATTTCAGGCTGCGGCGCACCGAGTCATACAGGCCCCAATAGCCGCCGACGGTGCCTTCCAGCCTGCGCTTCCACGGCTGGTCGTAGGACTCGATCAGGTTGACGCGGAACTTCTGTGCCTTCGCAAGGCTCAGGATTTCCGAGACGACACGCGCCTGGTTGGCGCGCGAGGGCAGCGCGCCGTCGCGCATGCGCCCCGCGCTCGGCCAGCCGGTTTCGCCGATCAGGATCTCCTTGCCGGGAAACGCCACCGCCATGCGCTCGCGGATCGCCTCGACATGGGCGGAGGCGAACTTCGCCTTGATGGGGAAGTCCTCCCAATAAGGCAGGATGTGGATCGTGACGAAATCGACCGCGTCATAGACCTCGCGGTTCTTCAGCCAATATTCCCAGACATCGGCATAGGTGACGGGCACGCTGACCTGGGTCTTGACCAGGCGGATGAGGGAGACGAGGTCTGCCGTCGTCATCTCACCGCGCAGCAGCACCTCGTTGCCGACGATGACGGCGGTGATGATTTCGGGGAATTGCTTGATGAGGCGGATGGCGAGCCCGGCCTGCTCGAAATTCTTGGTGCGGTTGCTGGAGAGCCAGATGCCCTGCAACACTTTCAGCCCGCCGACCTTGGCGGCGATCGCCGGCACCTGGTCGAGCCCGTTCTCCATCGAATAGGTGCGGACGCAGTCGGTGATCTCTTTGAGCTGGCGCAGGTCCTGCTCGATCTGGTCAGCCTCGATATGGGTCCATGCGTCCAGCGGCGACTGCTCGCCGCGGAACGGCGCGTAGGAGACGCATTGAACCTTGTCGGCGGGGTCGATCGGGGCGCGCGCGAGCGTGATCGGCGTGGCAAGCCACCACCACACGGCAGCGATCGCACCCAGTGAGACGAGCAGAAGCGCCAGTGGCGTACGAAGAGAAATCGGTTCCGTCCTCCGCGAAGGGCCGTCGATTACCTTCTCGCACGCCGTCTGCCAAGGGGGCACCCCCGGTGGACCCCTTCGCGCCCCCAAAGGAATTTACCTGCGGCCGTTCGACCGTGATCTAGGATCGTGACTTTGCTGGACAAAATTCGAAATACAGGTCATGGACTCCGAAAGACTTTTCCGCCGCATTGGAGACCCATTTGGACGCCATCAGCTGGCGCGTCCGCGGGGCTCCTGACGCGGACGGCCAGCGGATACATTGGGGAATTCATGCGGCAACGGGTGTTCGAGTCACGAAATGCGGTCCTGCGGCAGTTCGCCGCCACCTTGGCCGTATCCTGCCTGCTCGTTCTGATCGGTGTTGGCGGCGCCTCGGCCCAGAGCGGCACGCCGGCCCCCGACCAGGGCAAGGCGGCCGCCCAGCCCGCCGACGCCGCCAAGGACGCCGCCCAGAATCAGCGCCGCACCGACGAGTTCGCGGAAGCCGCCCAGGTCATCAACGGCCCGGCCGGCAATCCCGAATGCGTCTGGCTCGGCCGGCGCGTGGTGCGGCTGATGTGGCGGGATGACCTCGATACCGCGTTTCGCCATCTCGACCTCTACGACCGCTTCGGCTGTCCCGGCGGCCACATCCAGGCCGCGTTCCGCTGCCTGACCCGCTTCGGCGGCCAGATCGATCCCAAGGTGGCCGAGACCCTGGACAGCCGCGTGCACGCGTGCTGGATCAACCCGGCCGCCCAGCCGCAGCAGGCGGCGGCCGCGGCCTCTCAGCCGGCAGCGCCAGCCGCCAATGCGCAGCCGCAGCCGGCGGCGAGCCCCTCGCCTGCGGCCAGCCCGTCCCCGGCGCCGGCGAAATAGCCCGAGCTCTTAAATAGCTCTGGTCGTTTCAGCTGCCGTTCAGGAACGATCGGCCATAGACACGGTTGGCACTGCCGCGCGTCGTTCGAAAAGGCATGCCCTCATAAGGACATGAGGCCATGACAGTTGTGAAACCGCGCGGCAGAGGTATGCTTCCTTTGCCGCGGACACGGTCGGATCTCGGGGTCAGATCCGCTTCCCTGCCACCTCAGCCCCTATTGGTTTAGCCGCGATGCGCGTTGTCGCCGCCGTTCTGTTGCTCGTGTCTGCGCTCCATGCAGGCGTATGGGGAGTCCTGCGCGACAGGGAACCTGCACCTGATTTCAAAGGCCTGTTGCCCAGCGTCTCCTACGCGCCGTTCGAAGGCTCGGCCCACCCCGACATCGACAACATCCCGACGGTCGAGAAAATCCGCGCCGACCTGAAGACGCTGTCGACCATGACGCGCGCGATCCGCCTCTATTCGTCCACGGGCGGCGTCGAGCTGGTGCCGCCGATCGCGGCGGAGTTCGGCCTCAAGGTCACCGTCGGCGCCTGGATCGACAAGGACAAGGATCGCAACGAGCGCGAGATCAAGGCCGCCATCGAGCTCGCCCGCAAGAACAGCAACGTCGTCGGCGTCGTCGTCGGCAACGAGGTGATCTACCGCGGCGAGCAGAAGGTCGAAGACCTCATCGACATGATCAAGAAGGTGAAGGGCTCGGTCCGCGTGCCCGTCACCACCGGCGAGATCTGGAACATCTGGCGCGACAATCCCGAGCTCGCCTCCAGTGTCGATTTCATCGCCGCGCACGTGCTGCCCTACTGGGAAAACTTCCGCTCGGACCAGGCGGTCGACCAGGCCGTCGACCGCTACAACCTGCTGCGCAACCTGTTCCCCGGCAAGCGCATCGTGATCGCCGAGTTCGGCTGGCCGAGCCAGGGCTACAATCTGCGCAACGCCGATCCCGGCCCGTTCCAGCAGGCGCTGGTGCTGCGCAACTTCGTCAGCCGCGCCGAAGCCATCGGCATGGAATACAACATCGTCGAAGCCATCGATCAGCCCTGGAAATTCTTCGAAGGCGGCGTCGGTCCGTATTGGGGCGTCCTCAATGCCAGCCGCGAGCCGAAATTCGCCTGGACCGGCCCAGTGGAGAATCCCGACTATTGGAAGCTGATGGGCATCGCGCTGTTGGTCGGCGTGCTGCTGTCGCTGCCGATCCTGCGGATCGAGAAAGCGACCGCCAGGCAGGCCTTCCTGCTGTCGGCGACCGCCAATGGCGTCGGCGCCTGGGCCGCGACCGTGTTCGCGTTCTGGAACAGCCACTACTTCATCTTCGGCTCGGCCTTCGCGCTGACGCTCGGCATGATCCTCCTTGTTCCGCTCGTCCTCATCGCGATGGCGCGCATCGACGAGATCGCCGCGGTCGCCTTCGGCCGGCCGCCGCAGCGGCTGATCACGAAGGACAAGCCGGTCGAGAACGTGCCCGAGAATTACTGCCCCAAGGTCTCGATCCATATCCCGGCCTATTTCGAGCCGGTCGAGATGCTGAAGCAGACGCTGGATGCGCTGTCGCGGCTGAACTATCCGAACTACGAATGCGTGGTCATCATCAACAACACGCCGGATCCCGCCTTCTGGCAGCCGATCCAGGACCATTGCCGCGCGCTCGGTGAACGCTTCAAATTCATCAACGCCGAGAAGGTGCAAGGCTTCAAGGCCGGCGCACTGCGCATCGCGATGGACCGCACCGCGGCCGATGCCGAGATCATCGGCATCCTCGATGCCGATTACGTCGTCGAGCCCGACTGGCTGAAGGACCTCGTGCCCGCCTTCGCCGACCCGCGCGTCGGCCTGGTGCAGGCGCCGCAGGAGCATCGCGACGGCGATCTGTCGATCATGCACTACATCATGAACGGCGAATATGCCGGCTTCTTCGACATCGGCATGGTCCAGCGCAACGAGCTCAACGCCGTCATCGTGCACGGCACGATGTGCCTGATCCGCCGCGCCGCGATGGACATGGCCGGCGGCTGGTCGAGCGACACGATCTGCGAGGATAGCGATCTCGGCCTTGCGATCCAGGAGCTCGGCTGGACCACCCACTACACCAACACCCGCTACGGCGCGGGCCTCTTGCCCGACACCTACGAGGCCTTCAAGAAGCAGCGGCACCGCTGGGCCTATGGCGGCCTGCAGATCGTCAAGAAGCACTGGCGCCGCTTCCTGCCCGGTGCGAGCCGGCTGACGCCCGACCAGAAGCGCGAATATGGCCTGGGTTGGCTGAACTGGCTGGGCGCCGAAAGCCTCGGCGTGGTCGTGGCGCTGCTCAACCTCGTCTGGGTGCCGATCGTCGCCTTCGCCGACATCGCCATCCCCGACAAGATCCTGACGCTGCCGATCATCGGCGCCTTCGTCGTCTCGCTGGTGCATTTCCTGTCGATGTACCGCGCCCGCGTCGCCATCAAGCCCGGCCAGATGCTGGGTGCCATGATCGCGGCGATGAGCGTGCAATGGACGGTGTCGCGCGCGGTGGCGCAGGGCCTGATCACCGAGCACATCGCCTTCGCCCGCACCTCCAAGGGCGGCCTTAGCAGGATGTCGATCGAGTTCCAGGCCTTCTGGGAGGCCGTGATCGGCATCCTGCTCATCGTTGGCGCCGGCGTCCTGGTCGCTTCCAACAGCTTCCGCCAGATCACCGAGATCTACATCTTCGCCGGCGTCCTGGTGCTGCAGAGCCTGCCGTTCCTGGCCGCCGTCGCGATCGCCATCCTCGAGCTCAGCCGCATCAACTCGTTCCAGTTCTGGCGCGATAGCGCGATCCGCACCGCCGAGCTGATCGGCCTGCGCCCGGTCGCGCTGCCCCACCCGACCGGCACGCCGCAGCCTGTGCCGAGCGAGGTACGGCGGGAGACGAACTGATCCGGCTCCACGCCGGTCTTCGGACCTCGTGCTTAGAAGTCACATGGTCTTCGGCGTGGATGACCGGCCGCCAATTGAGGTGAGAATTTTGGCCTAAGCGACGGATAGCCCAAGCAAATCCCAGCTCCTGCCGCGATCTTCGGCAGCCACCCGCACTATTGACCTCCGCTGCCACTCCCCCTACACAGCCCGTGCCGAAGGCATGATCCGGAAACAACCGGTTTTCCCCGCAACGCGATTTTCAGCGAAGCGGCAAGACATGCCTCTCGAATGTCCGAACACGATGGCGATCTCTTATCTTAGCCATCAGCGGCCATGGGAGCGCGTAGCTCAGCCGGTAGAGCACGTGACTTTTAATCACGGGGTCCTGGGTTCGAGCCCCAGCGCGCTCACCAAACTTAGCCGCAATTTAAAGCTTGTCGCGTTCGCTGGTCAGGTCGCCGTCGCCGCCGTGTTGTTCGTTGTCATCTGCTGGAGCGCGCGCGTGAAGCGACGCCGTTCGCAATCAAAGGAAGAAGGGCCGTCGTTGTGACGGCACTTCTTCACAGCCACGACGGCAAGTAGCGCGAGGTGGGATTGCGCCGTGTGCTGGTCTACTGGCTTCTGGTTCAGCGCATTCACGGCCGCGTGTACGAAGCCATTTTAGGCGCCCAACGAAGCGAAACTGAAACAATGCAATCCGATGCTGTGATCGTAACGCCCGTTGAAGGGAGAGTGGAATGCGTAGCCTGATTATCGGTGCGGCACTCCTCGCGCTAGCAACCATCGGATGTTCCACGTTTATCTCGGCCGCCCTTTCCGCAGCACGGGATGCAAAGGCCGCAACATTCTCGGAACGGTTCGCGCCGGCAGTGACGGTTCTCCCGAGCGGCTAGCCGCCAGCGTGAACCGGCGAGCCGATTGCGACGGCCTCAATGGGGAGCTTTGCCTTCGCGGTTAAGGAGCTGCAGTCGTCGTTCTAGCTCTTGCTTCTTCGCCGCAAGCCTCTCAGCCAGAACATCATTGACCAGGGTGTGCAGTCGCCACAGCTCTTCGAGACACATGCTCTCAATGGGCTTCCGATCCATGAATCCCCCGACTCACGTATCGCGCAAGGTTAGCGCCAAGAAAGAGACGGTGCCACTTTTTCCCGAAACGATTCACATATGCGATTGAAGCTACAAAGATGAATGCCGCTCCCTGTGAGTGCTGGGCAAACCGGGAGCATGCTTCATTGACTGACGAGGTTCCGTCGCAAAGCCGATTTTTCATTCGAATGGGAGGCAAAGGTTGGATGGTCTACGATCGAGAACGCAAGGGCCCAGCACTGATCGGGACCGACATGGCGGCCAATCTGACCAAGGAGCGAGCTGAGCAATTGCTACGTCTGCTGATGCCCTCGCGCGTCGAGAGGCCACCTGCGACGAATGACAGTGGCCCGCCAGCGTGAGCCGGCGGTCCCAATGGTTGCGGTCTCCTTTCTCGCCAGCCGCAATCGAACGTGTTCACCGGCCGTCGTTCGCGTTGCCGCACCTGAGGCCCTCCTGGATTCATCCCGGTTCTTCGCATTCGAGTTGGGGCTGGTTCTGTACCCCTAGGAAATTTAATTTCTGGTCGGTATCTTTTGAGACACCCCGCTCGAATGTTTGAGCAGACGATATCCCTGGCGTGCCAGACTGAATGGTGCGTCGGGCGGCCCCGGTGTGTCCGCAGCCAGCCCCGCGACGCTCGGGGCCGTTCCTTTGGATTCACATTTGTTGATGCAGGAACGGACGAACCATGTCGTTACCGGGGCTGGCAAATTTTATCTCGGATCTATTGTAACCCGGTAGGGCCGCTGTTCCAGAGCAGCGGCCCTTGTTCTTGAAGCGTGAACCGGGGGCCGCGCCTAGCGCCTCTTCGGTCGATCGGTTTCTGCTGATCGCGATTTAGGTTTGGCACTCTTGCGAATCGTCGGGGGCGGCTTGCCCTCGGGACTTTGCCTCTCTTGCTTTTGCTCGGCCGCGAATACGCGCGAGCGCAGATCTTGCAATTCGGAAAGCCCGGAAGCGAGCTCGTCGAAACGCTGTTTCAGAACAGCGGTGCGATCGTAAGTGCTCATAGTACGCCCCCTCCGTCACCCCGAGCCGACCGAGATAACAGATAACAGGGAAAACCATGCAATCGAAAAATGCACTCGCGAGCAGCCAGTTCCAGTGGAAAGTGTTGCGCGGTTGTCGCAGGTCGCGCGATGCGAATTGCTTGGAGACACGGGCTTTGCGCGTGGGATCGTAGATCGGGCGTAGCGCCCCATGACGGCCCCGACCGTGGGGGCTTTTGGGGTGTGGAGGCCGGGGCCGCTGGAGGTGCTTGACCTTTTTGGGGAAGGCCAAAGCCAGCGAAGACTAGGAAAGTTTGGCAATCACGTCTGTTCGCTTTCGAACATTGGCTGTACGTTCCGTTTGCGCAGAACGGAGCGAATTGCCGATGAAGGATTATCTGGCGCAGATCGAGAAACTCCGCAAAGATGCGGCCGAATGCGCCCTGATCCGCGACTTGGCTACCGATCCAGCCAAGCGCGAAGTGTTCGACCGGCTTGCGCGCCACCTCACGGTCCTTGCTGACCAGGTTGAAATGGCGCTGCTTGAGCGGAAGACCGGGACTAACCCGTCTTCACCTTAGAGGCGCGCGCCGCTGATCCCGTGCCAGACTGGCGCAGTCATGGCCAAGTGATTCATGGCCAAGAGATTTATGGCCAAGAGATTTATGGCCAAGTGATTTGGTGCCTCCAGCCTTCGGAGTTGCAGTTGCAGTCGGCATGCTGAGCTAAGCTCCAAACGTTGCCATTGCACCGCTGATCCAGCTGAGCATAGGAACGTTTCGACCGGCGGTGAGTCCTACAAGCGCAATCCATCCCGTTTCCTCGTGGATCGAACGATGGAAAAAGCACTCGCCTATGCCATCTCGGCGGCCCTCGTGGGCTTCGGTCTCTTGATCTTTTTCGCCGGTCTATCTTCCAGTTCGCCCGCTTTATGGACAATCGTCGCGCTGGTCCCGATCACGATCGGGATCGTGAGCGCCTTTGGTCCTGTGTGACTGGATGTGGAAATCGGTCGTTTAGGTCAGCGCGTCTGTATTTTCCGAATCGGCAACTCGTGTTCGCTCTCTCGTAGTTCCCAACCGCTGGTGACGCGCGTGAGCCATTTCGTCTCGATGCTTCTGCTTGCGACGGCCCTGATCTTGACGTTGTGCTTCGGAGTGGCAGCCTGGCGCCTCTCGGCAGACAAAGAGGCCGACATCACCGCCACGATTTCGCATCAGGAATACGGCTGGAGGCCAAGGCCCAGCAACTGAAACTTCGATTGCGACGACAGTCCACCAATCCAATCGCGCTCACCGTTGTTACCTGGCTGCGCGCGTCCACCTCGGCGCTATAAGCCCGTCAGCGTGAACTTCGGATCAAGTTACCGCGCTACCTCCCAACTGCTTTGCTTGACGTGCCTTCAGCTTTCCGGCGCCGCCACCACGGCCGGCATGCTCAACGGCACCCCTCCGACCGAAACCGGCCCCAGAGACTTCAGCTCCCGCATCTAGGGATTCATCCAAACCTCATCGCGCTTTAGGCTGCTGCAGAGCCACAAATCCGGCCGTCGCCGTGGCAGCACTCATTCCGAGGGTGCTTCAACGACGATAAAATCGGTCTTCCCAAAATATCTGGCGACGCATCCCTTGTTCACCATCACGTCGGCTATCAGCAAGAGGGTCGGTTTCCATCTGTGCTGAGCCACGATCACGACCGAGTCAGGTGTCGTGGAGAGGCGTTTGTGGCGCGCGACCGTCTCACGCCAGTAGGGATAGAGGCTCGATGCCTCGGCATACACCAGACGGCCCGTCCTGCCGAGCAGGAGCGAGGCCGCCACGACGACGGCCAGGGCAAGCGGCAACGCCGTCGAATTGAGCGGTAGAAGCATGCCCCTCTTGGAAAGCAATTGCTCGAGCTCTTGGCGATAGGTCCGGACCAGCAGTGAAACGCTCAGTCCCGAACCGAAGAGCAGCAGAATCAGCGCCTGATTTTGCGCTCGCTCGACAAGGCGAATACCTGTCGAGTAGTAGTGAACAAAATACTCGAAATAGCAGCATCCAAGGCAGAGGATCATCAGGCCGGGCGCCAGCAGCCGCGCGCGGGGATGATCGGGCCGGTCCGGTAGGGGGGCAGCAAGCGTCAATGCGCCGACGGCAACCAGCCAGGCGATCACCCCGGGGTCGCGCAGGAATCGCCCCAGCTGCGCAAGACCAAAGCGGAACGCCTCGAGCAGCGAATGGCCGAACAGGCCGGCATTTGTCATCTGCGACATGCGGGAGCCATTGCCGCTTGCCGTCACGACAATTGTCCAACCTGCCAAGGCGGCGACAGCGATGAGCAGATGGCAACCGATCTGCATTCTCCGCTCCAACATGCGACGCGCGAACGCGGAGCCGATGAGAATGGCGACGATCCACGGGGTCGTAAACTCGTTGCACAATCCCGCAATGAAGGCCCCGACAGCCATCCAGATAATCGCAGACGCCGAAAAATCGGCCTCGTTGTCCAGTGCGCGAACGCATTCCCCGAGGATCAGGATGCAGATGATCGCCGGCGGAACGTAACACGCGACCCCCGGAAGCCAGTAGAGCAGTTCGCTTACACTCGGCGAAGCACCGATGATTGCGGCGGCGAAGGCGATGCCGAGAAATAGCGAGGGCAACCCGCGAAGTCGCGGCCACGCGCGCCAAATGGCGATCATGCAGCCGATGACGAACAGGATCACGCCTGTCATCATTGTCAGGGAGTATGCAAAAAGGAGGCTTACGCCCGTCGCCTGCGCGATGATCGCGGGCACTTCGATGAGAACATAGGGGAGGACGCGTCCGCCCAACTCCCCGTATAATCGCATCAGCGAAACGTACAGCCCTTCTTCAAGATACCGGTATGAGAAACAGAAGTCGTCGTGTTGCGGGTCCGCAAATGCGCCCAACGCTATGAAAAAGAGCACGAAAAGCATGGGGACGACGCCGGCAACGACCCATGGCCAACGAACCCGATCACGTAGCCGCCCCATAATCGCTCCCAAGTTCGACCCAAATTTACCGAAGAATTGCAGTCATCGCTAGATGCAACGTCCTGGGTGAGCAAGCGGCTTTCATGACCGCGGCCTCAGCACGTGGGATGGGTTGAGCCCTTTGCGAAACCCATCGCTCGTGACTGCTGGGCGTTTCTGCGAGATTGAGACCAGATGGGCGAGCGTGCGCACTACAAGATCATCATCGAGCCGCTGTCGGAGGAAGACGGCGGCGGCATTGTTGCGACCGTGCCCGACCTTCCCGGCTGCATGTCCGACGGTGCCAACCGAATTCGAAGCGGTGCAGAACGTGCAGGATGCAATCGCGTGTTGGATTGAAGCTGCCGAGGAAGATCATCGCCCGATCCCCGTCCCTTCACATTTGCGACGCGCGGCGGCCGGTTAGTTCCTATGAAAAACGCATCTGCGGGAAGCTGCGCCCTGCCAGTACGAGCCTCACAAAACCCGCTGACAACCCGCCGGAAACGTGTACGCTCCCCAAAACCGGAGGAACGGCATGTTTGAAATCAACGGTTTCGACACGGCGGGAGTCGTCAGTCTCAAGCGGTCGTCACTCGCCGCCGCGCTCAAGAAGGCCAGGGAGCTGGTCGAGGACGGGTGCTGGGACGTTCAGGTCGTCGATCCCACAGGCCTGGTCTACACCTCGTTCGAGGAGCATGCCGCCTAGCGCGACCAGTCCTCAGCTCTCCGGAGCCGCCACCGCAGCCGGCACGCTCAACGGCGCCCCTCCGATCGACACCGGCCCCAGAGGCTTCGGCTCCCGCACCATCCGTTTGCGCATCGCGGCGGAGAGTCCGTAGCGCGCATTCGCTCGTCGAATGGACGACGTGACGTCCGACATCATCACATTCTGCAGGGAGTCGACCTTGGCGATCAGCGTCGACAGCTGCGACGAGATCTTCTTCACGTCGACCCGCTCGTCCGTGATGCTCTGCCGCAGCGACAGCAGCATCAGTGAATCCTGCTGCAACAAGGCCGCATTCTGCTGCAGGGCCTGGTTGTTCTCCTGCAGCGAAGCCGTGTGCTGCTGCTGCGCCGACTGAATCTCTCTCAAGGCGGCAACGACCGGATCCGGCTTCGGCGCCGGCGCCTCCTTCCGCGGCAGCAGTTCAGCCAGGCTGGCAACATTCAGTGACGGCAGGCCGGAGGGCGACGTATAGATCGCCGCTGCGCCGTTGATGGCCAGGGCACATACCGCCAGCGGCAGGACCGTTTTGCGGCGGGGCCTGATCGGCGGCGTTGGCGCTTCCGGGCCTGCTTGTTCATGCGCGCCTGCTGCGGCTGCAAGGGCGACGGCGTCGAGCTCTTCGGCGAAGCTTGGCGTTTCGAAGGACGTGGTCACGTTCTTGACCTCAATGAGCGAGCGACAGGAAGCCGTCGCCGGAACGTCCTCGCGACGCCTCCCTTACGCAGCACCCATCGACACAACTGTCTAAAATTGTGAGCTTTTCGGATTAATTCCACGTTAGCGGCCCGGCCGGCAGACGGCCCGGCGCCCCGGCCGATTACGGATCTATGCACGGTGCCCGTACGACCACCGCCCATCGCCAATCGAGCAGGAGCAACGCGGCGGCCAGACCGTACAACGGATTTTCCGAAGTTGGCGTAATACCACTGTTTTGCCCGACGGGTCAAACGGAGGCACGTCGTCGAGACACGCGGCGTGACGTAGAGCCGCCCCACTGGTCGCGTTCCGCCGATGCAGAGCCGAGCCTTATGGTAGAAGCACTTAGCTACTGTGCATGGGGTTGTTTTCGCATTTTGAGGCGCTCTCCGCCTCGTCCAGCCCTCCGAACAGCTCCTCCATCCGCCGAACGGCGCTTCGCGCACCGGGCTTGTGATCGGGCGCGATGCGCCGAGCCTGTCTGTTCGCCCTTCGCTCGCAGATTACAAACCTGGCCCTGTCGGGCTCGTAACGCGTTTGGGCGACACGGTCGTTCGTCGCTCGACCCGGGCCTTGGCATCCAGCACCTTGTCTCCAGCCCGTGCGGCTCGCGGCCGACTGACCTGGTCCGAAAGGCTCGAGCCTCTCCCTGACAGACCAACTGCATTGGCGCTTCCTTGAGCCTGTGTTGCCGGCCGGAATCTGTTTTGGGACAACGCCGAACCAGTGGCCTTTTGATCCTCATTGCTCGTGCCGCTCCCGATCGCGCCGATCGGCAGGCCATTTTGAGCGTGACCAGCCCCGGCATTTCTCGCGGCCTGAGCTGCCGCCCGCGACTTCGCGGGCGTTGCTGGCTGAACGTTCGGATTGGCCGGCTCGCTGTTGGTGCCCAGATCTCCGGGCGCGGTGTCCTTCGTCCCCATCCCTGGAGGCGCTGAGGGACCGGCATTGCCCGCACTCGTCCCCATTCCAGAAGGTGCCGAGCCGCCAGCGCTACCTGGTCCCGTTCCCATGCCCGCTCCTGCGGGCCCGGCATTTGCGCCGCCCGCTTGCGCCAGAGCCAACAGACATGAGCTTGCGACAATCGCGACAATGACCGGAGGAATGGCATGTGACATCGGACAATCTCCTTCGCCACGCCCAAATTAACTATAATGGTGGAACAGGGCTTCCGCTACGAATTCGCAGCTGTCCGCGCTGACGAACGCGCGAGCCCCTCACCCCTCGTCCAGCAGCTCGAACAGCTCCTCCACCCGCTCGAACGGCGCGTCCTGCGTTTTGGCGTGATAAACGACGCGGTCGCCATCCCGCTGCAGCGACTTGCCCCGCGACTTCCGCAAGCGTCCTGGCAGGAACGTCGCGGCCGCAGCTTCTGGGCCGACGTCGAGGCGGATGATGCCGCGTCGCTTGCATTCGATCCTGAGCTTCGCCGCGGCGAAGAAGTCGCGAGCCACTTTCGGCAAAGGTCCGAAGCGGCGTGAGGTCTCCTCCTCGAGGTCGTCGAGATCGTCCTCGTCGTTGCATCGTGCGGCGCGGGCATAGAGCTCGAGCCGCACCGGCTCGGACTGCACATAGCTCTCGGGCAGCATGTCCCCGACCGGCAGGTTGAGGTCGGGCACCCACAGTGCAGCCTGCTGCTCGTCGGTCTTCTCCGAAGCCATTTTCAGGAGGTGGCTGTAGAGCACCGGCCCGAATACCTGGACGTGGCCGGATTGCTGTTCAGAGAACAGGTCGCCCGCGCCTCGCAGATCGAGGTCGCGCTCGCTGATGGCAAAGCCCGCGCCCGGCCGGCTGAACTCCTCGAGCACGGCGAGGCGCTTCTCGGATTGTCCGGACTCCGTCTCGGTCAACAGATGCGCGAAAGCGCGGATGCCGCCACGGCCGACGCGTCCGCGCAGCTGGTGCAGCTGGGCAAGGCCGAACTTTTCCGGCCAGCACACCACGATGGTGTTGGCGCGGGGAATGTCGAGGCCGCTCTCGACGATGTTGGTCGCGAGCAGGACGTCGGCATGGCCTTCGACGAAGCTCATCATGCGGTCGTCGATCTCGTCGGCCGCCAGCCTGCCATGCAGGCAGACGATGCGAAGGTCCGGTGCGACGGCCCGCACCCGCGCCAGCATGGGATCGAGATCCTGGATGCGCGGGCAGATCAGGAAGCTTTGGCCGTGGCGGCGTTGCTCGCGCAGCAGCGCCGAGGCGATGGCCGCATCCGACAGCGGCGCGATCCGGGTCGCCACCGGAAGCCGGTGCACCGGAGGCGAGGCGATCACGCTGAGATCGCGGAAGCCGGCAAGACCGGCGGCCAGCGTCCGCGGGATCGGCGTCGCGCTCATCATCAGCACGTGGACGTTCTTGGCGAGCCCTGCGAGCTTGGCCTTCTCCGCTGCGCCAAAATGCTGCTCCTCGTCGACGATGACGAGGCCGAGATCGTCGAACCTGACGTCCTTGCCGGTGAGCGCCTGCGTGCCGATCACGACCTTGATCCGGCCGCTGCGCAGGCCCTCCTTGGTCTCCCGCAGCGCCGCGCCCGAGGTCGCGCGCGACAGGTTGCCGACCTCGATGCCGAACGGCGCAAAGCGCTTCTGGAACGTTGCGACGTGCTGGCGGGCCAGCACCGTCGTCGGCACCGCGACCGCCACCTGCTTGCCCGACAGCACCACGGCGGCCGCGGCGCGCAGCGCGACCTCGGTCTTGCCGAAGCCGACGTCGCCGCAGATCACCCGGTCCATCGGATGGCCGGACGCGAGATCGTCCAGCACGTCCCGGATCGCCTGGGCCTGGTCGATGGTCGTGAAGTAAGGGAAACGCGCGACGAACTTCTCGTAGGCCGATCCCGGCGGCACTAGCTTTTCGCCGCGCCGCCGCCGGCGCTGGCTGATGTGCTTGGCGAGCGCCTTACCCGCGATCTGGATCTCGCGCTCGGCCTCGCTGCGGCGCGCCCACCATGTGCTGCCGTCCGCCTTGTCGAGCGAAAGCCTGCCGAGCTCGGCCGCGTAGGGCCACATCAAGGCGAGATCGGGCGGCGGCACCAGCACCGCATTGTCACCGGCGAACTTCAGGCGGATCATCTCGCGCATGGCGCCGCCGCCGGTGTTGACCGTCTGCAGGCCGTCGAGCACGGCAAGGCCGCGCTGGAGATGAACGACCACCGTGCCCTGCTCCGGCGCATCGGCATGGTCGAAGGCCGCGCTCCAGGCGCGCGCCATCGGCTGCGGATGATGCGCGCGGCTGCCGAGCACGTCGGACGCCGTCACCACGACCAGAGGCTTCTTCCCCGGCACGACGAAGCCGGCATCGAGATCAGCGAGCAGCGCCGCCTCGCCGCCCCGCCCGCGCGCCGCCTCCTCCCAGTCTTCGCAGCGCTCCGCCTTGACGCCGCTCATCCGCTCCATCACGCGCAGATCGTCCTCGTGCGCAGCGATCAGGATCAGCCGCGACCCGGCCCGGCGCGTCTCCTCGACGAAGCCGCGCAACGCCTTCCGGGAGGATGTCAGCTTCGAAAACTCCGGGATGGCCTGGAACGGCGCCGTCCGCGGCAGCACCTTCATCCCCTTGGAGAGCCGTTTCCAATCGCTCCGCCCGAGATATTCGCGCTGCCGCTCGCTGCGGGGCGCGGCCTCCTCGATCGTATCGAGCCATCCGTCGGCGTGCGAGGGGACGCTTGCATCGGCGATCCATTTGGCGCCCGCGCAATAATCGAACAGGCTCGCGCGCTTGCCGCCCTTGCCGGCAAGGCCGAGCCGCTCCGACATGGGATCGACGAGCAGCTCCCTGGTCTCGAAGATGATCCTGTGCTCATGCGGGTCGAACGCCACGATCCGTTTGATCGTGTGCTGGGAATGCTCGATCCGGAACGGCCCCAGCGCGCCCGCCGGAAATATCTCGAAGGTCTGGCCGTGGAACAGCGCCCCGCCCGGATAGTCCGGCTCATCGTCGAGATCGTAACCGAGGGATTCGAGGCGGGACTCGAGGTCGTGCTCGGAGAAGGTGCCGCCCACCTTCAAGCTCAGGCTCAGGCGCGACAGGCTGGCCGGCGGCGGCATGCGCTCCATCACCGCTTCCGCCGTCGATACGAGAAACACCGGCTTCTTGGATTTCGCGAGGCGCCTGAGCACGGAGGCTCTGCGCCCCGCAAGCTCATGCGACGGCTCCAGCTGATCGAACGGCAACGTGTTCAGGCGCGGAAACACCAGCACCTCGCAGGAGGGCTCGAGTGCGTGAATGACGCTGCCGAGCCGCTCCGCCCTGTTCTCGCTCTCGGCGAGAAAGACGATGCCGCTGCGTCCGGACTGCTTCCATTGCGCAAGCAGATGAAGGGCCATCATGCCGAGAGGCGACGAAGACGAGATCGTGGCGCGCTGCGATCCTTTGCTCCTCTTCGGCGGCTTCTTGGTCACGCCTGCCTTCTTGGAAAGCCTCACTTGATCCCGCTTCTGCTCTTGAATCGCCGCAAACTGAACGCGAGCCGCCTTGATCCTCGAATCGGCAGCTCGCCGCCATGCATATGGGATTTGCCCTGCGAGCGCACCCCTCCCCGGCAACGTTCGAGGCGGCGGCCCGATCCCGACGATCTGGCCCTGGTCGCGAGAATGGAGGCACGAAAAAGCCCCAGCGCTTGGAGCCACGCTGGGGCGTTTCGTTCAAAATGAATCGGTTAAGCAATGACGTCTTCATAGCAGCGGTTTCGCCGCGCGCTTGTGAACTGGTTCACACGCCCATGAGAGTTCCAAGACCGGCCGATCAGACCACTCCGACCTTCCGGAACGGGCTACCGCGTCGCCCGGTTTGAGCGCGCGCCCGCCGCGCGCTAGGATGTCCGCTTTGACGGAGGCTCATTTGAGACCATTCATTTTCATCAGCGCCGTCGCGCTGCTCGCGACGGTCCCCGCCCACGCACAGCCGCTGGTCGATCCGAACAAGGTCGCTCCCGAATACCGCGAGGCGGCCGAGAAGCGCCGGGCCGAGCAGCTGCGTCAGCGCGAATGCGCGTTGAAGGCCGATCTCGAGAAGGTGCTGCCGAGGGATCGCACCGCCTTTCTCAACCATTGCCTGGAGACGATGGCGGCCAAGCAATAACGGCTGGCCAACTGTTCCAACCGGCGTCGTCCGCGACGGGCAAATGGCGCGGCAGCGCGATGTCTGCCGGCAGCCTGCCACGACGGCATTCAAGCTTTCTTCAGACATTTCGGATCAGCTGACGATCCATCTTCAAAGTGATTGTCATCCGCGCATGAGTTCAGTCCAGATTCAGTGCACGCGGTGCAAGAACGTGTTTCGCGATCGCGCCGGGCGGTTGCAGGACGGCTATTCCAGGCAATGTCCGAGCTGCGAAGTCGTACTGTTCTTCGCCGAGGACTCTCAACATCCCTTCATCAAGCGGGCGATGCGCAGTGCGCGCCAGGTCCGCAAGGAGATGCGGGAGCTCCAGGCCGCGAAGCTGACGGCCCCCGAGCCGCAGGTGGCGCAGTCGCGGAGATTTGCCGGACGGATGCGATCGGCGACGCGCGAGGACTAGCAGCTCAGCTTCGCCGCCGCTTGCGGGGAAACAGGCGGTCGCGGATGTAGCGCGAGGTCGCCGTCAGACGGATGCCGCGGGGCTTCTGCCAGGCGGCGCGGTCGATCTCCTTCTTGTCGCCGATCGCCAGCCTGCCCTTGGCGGACTTGGCGATGAAGATCGCGTCGCTCATCTTGCGGCCGGAGCGCTTGTTCCTCGTCTTCACTTCCTTCCAGAGGCTGATCCTGCCGAGCTTCAGCTTGGGCAGCTCCTCCTTGATCTCCCGCCGCAGGCAGTCCTTCTCCGACTCGCGCGCTCGCTTGCGGCCGCCCGGAAACATCCACAGGCCGTCCGACCGGCGTCTGACCAACAATACCTTGCCGCGCCTGGCGGCGACCAGCTTGGAAGACTTCGCCATTGCTGCCGTTGTCGAAAACAGAATCGACCCAATGGTAACTTGTCTAGTCGAACAGACAAGTTAGCGGCGCGCCTTGATCACAGGCCGCGAGCTATCCTGCGGGGCGAGATCAACCCTTCCCCGGCTCCGCCCGGTCCTCGGTCCTGATCCAGGCCATCATCATTTCCCATGCCACGGACAGGATGATCGGTCCGATGAACAGTCCGACGATGCCGTGGGCCAGCGTGCCGCCGATGACGCCGACGAAGATCACGATGGTCGGGGTGGTCAGGCCACGGCCCATCACGAGCGGCTTCAGCATGGTGTCGATGAAGCCGACCAGCACGAAGAACACGGTGAGCAGCAGCGCCGTGGTGACGTCCTTGGCGGTCCAGATCCAGATGATGACAGGCAGCAGCACCAGGAAAGCACCGATCTGCACGATCGAGAGCAGCAGCACGATGAAGGCAAGAAGGCCTGCGCTCGGCACCGAGGCGAGCTTGAAGCCGATGCCGGCGAGCAGCGCCTGCACGATCGCGACGCCGATCACGCCCTGCGCCACGGCGCGGATGGTCGCACCGGCCAGCGAGAGGAAATGCTCGCTCTGCTCCGGCACGATCCGAAACAGGAAGCCGCGGCCGGCGGCGACCAGGCGCGGCCCATGCGGAAACAGGAAGCCCGCCACGAACACCGAGACGAGAAACTGGAGCGTGCCGACGCCGGCATCGCCCGCGAGCGAGAGCAGCGGGCCGGCCAGCGGCTGGAGATACGGCGCCACCTCGCGCACCACCGCCCGAACGTTGTTGTAGGCTTGGTCCCAGAGCTCGTAGAGCCAGGGGCCAACCAGCGGCCAGGACTTGAGCTGCTCCGGGGCCGATTGGAGTACGAGGTCGCCGGTGCCGAGCTGGTGCGCCAGCTCACGCACGCCGTCCACCGCGCTGATGCCGAGCCAGGTCGCCGGACCGATGACGATGCCCAGCGTGATCAGGGTCAGGATCGCGGCTGCGGTCTTGGGCCGGCCGCCCAGGATCTTGGCAACCCAGCTGAACGCCGGATAGAACGCGACCGCCAGCACGCCGCTCCAGGCCAAAATCGGCACGAACGGGCGGATGATCAGGAAGGTCCAGATGATCAGCAGGGCCAGCAGGCCGAGCCGGATCACGAGCTGGATGACGTCCTCTCCCGTCAGCAGCTGACGGAGGCTTTTCACGGGCACAGCTTTCCTTGCGGCATGAACGCAACTTCCGCGGTTGCGGGCTCAGCCGTTATTGCCAGCAACGCATCTGGCGTCAAGACGACCGGCTGCCGGATACCGCATCGGCCGCACTCCAACCCGCCTTGGCTAACGCCCATTAACCGGATTTCCCGGCGCCGGTTTACGCCGCTGAAAACGCTCGTGACTACCTTCCATTCGCAGTCACCGAAACGCATTCCGGACCATGGCCAACAGCATCTGGACGATCGAAGAATTCACCTGTGCGAGTTGCGGCATGAACTACACCGCGACCAAAGAGGAGCATAGTGAGGCCCACAGCGGCAGCTTCAAATGCGGCATCTGCAACGGCGTCGTGCACGCCTGGTCCGGCAAGCATCATTTCTTCGGCTGGCAGGCCGTGAAGACGAAGCCGCCCGTGTTCGGGAGGCGCTGGGCCGGCATCGAGTGGTAAGCCGCCCGCGGTGAGCTGGATCGGCCGAATTGCACCGGCGCCGTTTGGACTCCGTTCACCGATCGCGGCTAGATCAGGACGGACCCCTCCGCTTCGGACACCATGGCCGACCTCAACGCCGTCCTGACCAGGCTCAACGACCGTCTGCTCCGCCTCGAGGGCGAGCTGTTCGTGCTGCGCTCGCTCGCGCGCGCGACGTTGACCGCGGGCGACGACCATGCGGCACGCATGCGCAAGCTGGTCGAGGCCGCAAAAGTCGCGCTCGACGACGAGGCCAAGCGCCCTCTCGACAAGCCCACGCGCAAATATGTCGATGCGGCGACCGCACTGGTGGAGGAGCTATTGGTCGAGCCGACGCCGGCGCGGCCGCTGTTCACGGTCATCGATGGTGGCCGGCGCGACTAAGCTCGCCCCTTACCAGGGCGATGGATTATCGGCCGTACAAGCCAGGCGCGTGGGCGTTGTTCGGGAAGCATTGTCCGCGCGAATAGTTGTAATCGAAGCCGGGCGGGCAAAGTTCGCCGCGTCGTCCGTAGTGTTCGGGAGCGCCATAAGCACCGGGCGCATGCGCCCCGTTTGGATAGCAATGGCCGTTCGTGTAATTGTAATCGTAGCCGCGCGGACAGAGCTCGCCGCCGTAACGGGGCCCGGGATCGCGGGTATAGACACCCGGCGCGTGATGCTCGTTGGGATAGCAGCGGCCGTTCGAGTGGTTGAAATCATAGCCGCGCGGACATTGTCCGCCGGGACCGCCTCTGAATTGAACTTGCTCCACCGTGGGCACCGTCGATGCCGCAGGCACGGTTGCGAATGCAAGCAGGCCGGCCAGCGCAAGCTCGATCATGACGATTCCTCCAAATCACTGGGACAAGCCTCTCAGGTTCGCGTCCCACGAAACGACTTGGCCATTGAGACTTGGCCGGCCTGAACCCTGCATGAACCGGGCTCGGGCTGCGACAATGCGTCAGCGCCGAATCCAGTGCACGATGCAGACTTTCTAGCTCGTGGAATTCTCCGCCTTGAGCCGGCTGAGCCCCGCCTCGATGATCGCGATTTCCTCGTTGATCTGGCCGATCGGCAGGCTGAAATCATAGCCGGACCGGCTCTTCAGATCGACTGCGAGCCGCTGCCTGTGCATCATCAGCTCGTCGAGTCCACGGCGGTTCTTCAGACGCACATAGGCGTCGACGATCTGCTCGATCGCGTTCGGCATGAAATCTGTCCCGGCGAAACGGCCCGGCGGCGCGCCCACGCCGGCGGACGATTTCAGTGTCGCGGTACGCAATACAAATCCGCGACGGATTCGTCGATACGCCAAGCTGGTTGAGATCGTGTTACCGTTCGATGATTTCGTGATGCGTAGCATGAAAAGGCCGCCGGCGGTGACGCCAGCGGCCAAAGCCGGGTTCGAAAACGGATGCGGGTTGAAATGTCGCCAGCCCCGGTTGGCGCACTCTATCAGCCAATCCGAGATATCTCTGTTAAGAACGAAACACAGGAACCCGTCACGTGCTCTCGTCGATGACGCAGAAATAGGTGCGCGGCAATTTTCGATAGGCCCGGTAACGATAGTACGGCCGGTAGGCGTAGCCGCGATAGAGCGCAGGCGGCTCCTCGCCGTAATAGGCGCCATGATAGAAATTGATCACTGGACCCTGCGCGCAACGGTAGGCGTCCCAAGCCGGCCCTATTGATGGCGCGGGCGGGACCGCCGGGTAAGGCCCGCCAGCTTCGGCCGAAGTTGCCGCCATCAGTGTCGCGACGACGAAAAAACCGATGCTGCGCATGCGCTCGCTCCCGAGCCGGTGTCATGCCCGGATGGAAGCACCGGACAGCTCGACCGCGCAATCCCAGAGTTCACGCAACCGGCGCCTGGCGCATTGTTGATAACCCTCGCAAACGTTGCGCGGGTGGTGACAGGGCGTGCGGACGTGTTATCGGGGGATGTACGCAGTTGCGAGACGGATCGGACACCCATGCGCATTACCCTTGTCGGCTCCCGCCATTTCGGCGTGACCACCCTGAACATGCTCCGGGAGCACAGCGTCTCGGTCGTCCGGGTCGTGGTGGCCGACGCCGACGACCGCCTCGCCGCGGCAGCCAAGGCGGCGGGCATCGAGGTGGAGGTGCAAGCCAATCCCAAGCTGGTGGTCGCCTCCGAGATCGCCCCGGACACCGATCTGATCATCACCGCACACAGCCATGCCAGGATCGGCAAGGATGCGCTCGCCGCCGCCAGGTTCGGCGGGATCGGCTATCATCCCTCGCTGCTGCCGCGCCACCGCGGCAAGGCCGCGGTGGAATGGACCATCAAGGAAGGCGACCCGATCGCCGGCGGCACGATCTACCATCTCGCCGACCGCATGGATGCCGGTGCGATCGCCGCCCAGGACTGGTGCTTCGTCAAGAAGGGTGAGACCGCACGGGAGCTTTGGGAGCGCGCGCTGGCGCCGCTCGGGCTCAAGCTGCTGGCCGACGTGATCGACTACGCCAAGGTTCACAAAGCGCTGCCCGCCAAAGCCCAGGACGAGCAGTTCGCGACCTCCGCGCCGAGCCTCTCCTAGGCCAAGCTCCCTGAGTCAGGTTTTCCCGAGTCGTCCTGACGTTTACCCTTAACGTGAGGGGCCTTTGATTCCACTTCGGAAATCGAAGCCAAAAGGGCAAATAAACCATTGTTCCCACAGGAACAATTTTCGTTTTGGCATCGCAACAAATTTCCGTCACATTTCGTCCGAATAAGCGTCAGTATCTCAGACACGTTCAAGGACGAATTCATGCGTTTTGGTCGCATTGCGGTGTTCTGTGCCGCCTCAGTTTTCGCCGGCACCCTCGCCGCCCCCGCCTTCGCCCAGAATCCCTATGACGGCAATTGGCAGGTCACCATCGTGACCAAGAGCGGTTCGTGCGAGCCGACCGCAAGCTCCATGTTGACGGTTGCCGACGGCAAGATCACAGCGCCCGGCGCTAACGTTTCCGGCACCATCGGCAGTGGGGGACTTGTGAAAGTTTCGATCAATGGTGCATATGCCAACGGTCAACTCAGCGGCAACGCCGGATCGGGGAAGTGGAATGGAGCATCTGCAGGCATACCGTGCAGCGGGCGGTGGGAAGCATCGCGCCAATAAGTCAATTGAGGCTCGCGCCCGGAACCGGCGGCTGCTGATCGCGGCCGCCGTTTTGTTTGCGGCAGGGATCGCCAATACCCAAAGCGAGGCCCAGTCCGGCCCGTTCGCCCCGCTGGCGGGCAGCTGGAGCGGCGCTGGTACGGTCACGTTGGATGACGGCTCCACCGAGCGGATCCGCTGCCGGGCCAAATACGCCCCGATCGGACCGACCATGGAGATGTCGCTGACCTGCGCCAGCGATGCCTACAAGTTCAATCTCGGCGCCAACGTGAAGGCCGAAGGCGGCGCCATTGCAGGCAGTTGGTCCGAGACCAGCCGCAACATCTCCGGTTCGCTCCAGGGGCGCGGCGCCGGCGGGAACTACGAGCTGGTGGCCTCCACCGCCGGCTTCAACGCCAACATCTCTCTGAAGACGTCCGGCAACAAGCAGAACGTCACGATGCGCGCGGACAGCCAGTTCCGCGGGGCCAGCATCTCGATGTCTAAATAAGACGCCGGGTGATGCGACGATCGATCCGGCGACCCCGCCGGGTCGAAATTTATGTGCCGGGCACGAACGCCGCGACCTCGATCTCGACCTTGGCACGCTCGTCCACGAGGCCTCCGATATAGAGCAGCGTCGAGGGCGGAAAATTGCGCCCGAGCGTTTCCTTCCAAGCCGCGCCGATGCCGGCACCTGCCGCTTCGTACTCGGCGCGGCTGGTCAGGTACCAGGTCAGGCGGACGATGTGCTCGGGGCCGGCGCCGGCCTCGCCCAGCAGCTTGACGATCCGCTTCAGTGCAGTCGCGACCTGAGCCGCCATGTCGGGCGCGTAATTGCCCGCCTCGTCGCCGCCGGTTTGGCCGGCCAGAACCACCCACCGGCCCGGCCCTTCCACCACGACGCCATGGGAAAAGCCGCGCGGTTTTTTCCACTCGGCCGGCTGCAGGATGCGCATGGGCAATCTCTCCCGATGTTCTCGTTGTTCGGCTGATGCCTTAACACGCCGCCCTGCATCGCTGCATCCGCAGATTTGGCCGTTGCAAACGGCGGCAATGTCGCCGATACCGGCCGCCCCTTCGTATTCCACCCGCCGCAAATGAGCACCACACCGTCGAAAATGATGGCTGCACTGTGGATGGCCGGTTGGCTGTCACTGATGCTGGTCATGGCTGTGGCCGGGCGCGAGACCACGCGCGAGCTGAATGTTTTTCAGATCATGGAAGTGAGGTCGCTGGCCGGCTTCGTGTTGCTCTCACCGATCATCTACCGCGCCGGCGGCTTGAAGGTGCTCAAGACGTCGCGCCTGCCGCAGCATGTCGCCCGCAATCTGGTGCACTATGTTGCGCAGCTCGCCTGGTTCTTCGCACTGACGCTGATCCCGATCGGCCAAGTGGTGGCCATCGAGTTCACCATGCCGATCTGGACGGCCCTCCTCGCGGCAAGCTTCCTGTCCGAGCGGATGACACCGTGGAAGATCGCCGCCATCGTGCTCGGCCTCGTCGGCGTCATCGTCATTGTCCGACCGGTGGCCGGGGAGATCAATCCGGGCCAGCTCATCGCGCTCGGCGCGGCCATGGGATTCGGCGTCTCGATGGCGCAGGTCAAATCGCTGACCCGCACCGAAAGCGCGCTCTCGATCCTGTTCTGGATGCTGGTGGTGCAGGCGGTCGCAGGCTTCGTTCCGACGCTTTTCGTCTGGACCTGGCCATCGCTCTATGTCTGGGCCTGGGTCGGCGTGATCGCCGTCTGCGGCACGTTCTCACATTATTGCCTCGCAAGCGCGATGCGCTACGCCGACGCGACGATCGTGGTTCCCATGGACTTCCTACGGGTTCCACTCACCGCAACCGCCGGCTGGCTGCTGTATTCTGAACGGCTCGATGCCTGGACCGTGCTCGGCGCCGCGCTGATCCTGTTTGGCAATCTCCTCAATTTGAAGCCCGCTTCGCCGGTTCCCGCCCGCGCACCGTGAACCTCGCGCCGCCCCGCGCGACAAAACCAAGTGGCCGTGTGATTTGGATCACGCTGGAGCGACACTCCATCGTGCACATTCGGCCACACAGCAGCGGGTTGCCGCAACGGACTGCCGTTTTGGTGGCGCGAAGTCGGGCACTTCGTGTAGGTTCGTTCCCAATTTGTTGCTGCCTGCAATTCGATTCTGGGGATTTCAGAATGCGCTATCTCACCTTCCTCGCTACGCTGATGTGCGTGGCACTGTCGGTCAGTGCCGCCAAGGCCGACCGCCGCGTCGCCTTCGTGGTCGGCAACGGCTCCTACAAGAACGTCGCGCAATTGCCGAACCCGCCGATCGACGCCAAGGCGATGGCTTCGACGCTGCGCAATGTCGGCTTCGAGGTGATCGAAGGCTCCAATCTCAGCCGCGACCAGATGACGGAGAAGCTGCTCGATTTCGGCCGCAAGGCGCAGGGCTCCGACATAGCGCTGTTCTACTATGCCGGTCACGGCATCGCTGTCAGCGGCACCAACTACCTGCTGCCCGTCGACGCCGACATCAAGTCGGAGATGGACGTCAAGTTGGGCGCCGCCATCAACATCGACCTGACGCTCGAGCAGACCATGGGCGATGCCAAGGTCAAGCTCGTCTTCCTCGATGCCTGCCGCGACAATCCGTTCGCCGCCAAGATCAAGTCGAATTCGGCGACCCGCAGCGTCAACGTCCAGAGCGGCCTTGCCGAGATGAAGTCCGGCGAAGGCACGCTGATCGCGTTCGCAACCGGCCCGGGCCAGACCGCGCTCGACGGCCAGGAGGGCAATAACAGCCCGTTCACGCGTGCGCTGATCGACAACATCACCAAGCCCGGCGTCGAGATCCAGCAGGCGATGACGTCGGTGCGCGCTCAGGTCAATGAGGAGACGCGCAAGGGCCAGCTGCCCTGGGGCCACACCAACCTGACCGGCTCCGTCTACCTCAATCAGGCCCCGACCACCCAGGTTGCCGCTGCGGCCCCGACCGCGACCGGCAGCGTGCCGGCGGCGACCGGAGGCTCGGACGGCGTCGAGCTGGAATATTGGCGCTCGGTCAAGGAGTCCAACAAGCCCGAGGAGCTCAACGCCTACCTCACCGCCTACCCGAACGGCCAATTCAAGGCGCTGGCGCTGGCTCGGCTTGCGGCGATCAAGAGCGGCCCCTCGACCGCGACCCGCACGCTCAACGCCGGCGTCGACCCTGCGACCTTCACCGACGAGGCCACCCAAGTCACCGAGGACCAGATCGGCCTCGACAAGAACAAGCGCCGCGACGTGCAGCGTCGGCTCACGGCGCTCGGCTTCGACATCAACCAGACCGGCACATTCAACGACGAGACCCGGTCGGTGCTCAAGCGTTGGCAGACGGCGCGCGGCTATCCCTCATCGGGTTACCTCAACAAGCTTCAGCATAAAGCTCTGCTCTCGGAAGTCGTGGCTGCCCCGGCGACGGCGAGCGACACCAGCCAGAAGGCCGCTCGCCGCGCCGCTACCGCCCCGGCTCAGAGCAGCGCGCCCGCACCGGCTCCCCAGCCACGCAGCAATCCCGGCGATGCGGCCGGCGCGGCCTTCGTCGGCGGCGTCGTCGGCGGCATGATGGGCGGCATGTTCCGCCGCTGAGACGGACGCCGATCTCAGAAGACAAAAGCCCGGCTCGCGCCGGGCTTTTTCGTTGGTATGGACGGTGTTGCAGCATATTCCGTCATTGCGAGCGCAGCGAAGCAATCCAGAATCTTTCCGCGGAACAAGTCTGGATTGCTTCGTCGCAAGAGCTCCTCGCAATGACGAGGATAGGGATGCGCGCCAAGCGGATGTCACAGTCCGCGGAGAGACGCCGCTGGTCCGACATGCCGGGTCGGAGCCTATTTCCCCGCCGCCTTGCGCAGCGCCTCGTTGATGCGGTCCTGCCAGCCGGGACCGCCCTCCTGGAAGAACTCCAACACGTCCTGGTCGATCCGCAGCGTGACCTGCTCCTTGATGCCGGGAACGGCGTTTTGCTTGGGCGGCGGCGCGGCGACCTTCGCCGTCACCTTCTTGAACGCCGCCTCGGCTTCCGTTCTGGCATCGCCAAGCGTGCGCGGCCGCCTCGGTTGATCTGCCATGTCTCAGATCCCCTCAAACAGAGCCGTTGAAAGATACCGCTCGGAGAAGGACGGCACGATGGCGAGGATGGTTTTTCCTGCAGCTTCCGGCCGCTTGCCGATCTCGAGCGCGGCGGCGATCGCGGCGCCCGAGGAGATACCGCCCGGAATGCCCTCATGCCGCGCCAGCGCGCGCGAGGTCTCGATGGCCGTGGTCGAGTTGATCTTCACGATCTCGTCGATCACGGCGCGGTCGAGGATGTCGGGGACGAAGCCGGCGCCGATGCCCTGGATCTTGTGCGGGGTATGCTGTCCTCCCGACAGAATCGGGCTCTCCTCCGGCTCGACCGCGACAACACGCAAGCCGGGCTTGCGCGGCTTGAGCACCTGGCCGACGCCGGTGATCGTGCCGCCGGTGCCGACGCCGGCCACGAAGAAGTCGATGCTGCCGCCGGTGTCGTTCCAGATCTCCTCCGCGGTGGTACGGCGGTGCACCTCGGGATTGGCGAGGTTCTTGAACTGCTGCGGCATCACCGAGTTCGGCGTCGTCCTCAAGAGCTCCTCGGCCGCCGCGATCGCTCCCTTCATGCCTTGCGCCGCCGGCGTCAGCACCAGCTCGGCGCCGAGAAAGGCCAGCATCTTGCGTCGCTCGATCGACATCGATTCCGGCATCACCAGCTTGAGCCGGTAGCCGCGCGAGGCCGCCACGAAGGCGAGCGCAATGCCGGTATTGCCGGAGGTCGGCTCGATCAGCACGGTGTCGGGCTTGACGATGCCCGCCTTCTCCATCGCGATGATCATGGCCGCACCGATGCGGTCCTTCACGCTCGCGGCAGGATTGAAATATTCAAGTTTTGCCAAAATAGTCGCGTTCACGCCGTGCATGCCGGGCAGCCGGCGCAAGCGCACGATCGGCGTGTTGCCGAAGGCATCGACGATCGAGTCGTAGATCCGGCCACGGCCGGGTTGGTGCGCTGCACCCGTGTTGGACGATGCGTCCATGATGAACTCCCTGAGGCGACGATCTGCACGTCTGTCGCGGCCTTGCGCAGTTACGGACAGCTTGCGGCGACACGCAAGCGGCAATGCAGCACATGTTAAATACGCTGCATCGCAAAATCACGTGAGCTCTAATTAGCAGAAAACCAACGCATTTGTGTTGCGACCTCGTCAACTGATTCTGCTTATGTTAGACTTAGGTCTTAAAACAGGGAGGTCAGCACGATGTCAGCAGTTGCTGAAGTGATGTCGACCGTAACGCTAAGGCGTGATCCGCGTTGCAGTGAGTTGCCGACCTGTCCCGTCTGCGCCGACTCCATGGTCGCCGCTGAAGCATCTGCCTACGTCTCGGACCACATGATCAGCTATCTCTGGACTTGCGACAATTGCGGCTACGGCTTCGTGACCAAGCATGCCGTGAAGCGGCGGATCGTGTGCAACTGAGTTTGGACCGTTGATCTAGCGCGGGGCGATATCGCCCCTCGCCCAGTCCGTGCGCGTGCGCTGATAGAACTCCTCGAAATTTCCGCGTGCGATCGCGTCCCTGATGCCCTGCATCAGGAACTGGTAGTATGCGACATTGATCTCGGACAGCAGCATCGCCCCCAGCGTCTCGCCCGCCTTGACGAGATGATGGAGATAGGCGCGCGCGCAGTTGCGCGTCGACGGCCATGAGCTCTCTTCATCGAGCGGGCGCGGATCGTCGGCATGGCGCGCATTGCGCAAATTCACCTGGCCGTAGCGCGTGAACGCGACGCCGTGCCGGCCATTGCGCGTCGGCATCACGCAATCGAACATGTCGATGCCGCGCTTCACCGCTTCGAGGATGTCGTCGGGCGTGCCGACGCCCATCAGATAGCGCGGCCGCTCCTTCGGCAGCAGCGGCGCGGTCTCGTCGATCATCGCCAGCATCACCGCCTGCGGCTCGCCGACGGCAAGCCCGCCGATCGCATAGCCATGGAAGCCAATCCCGACCAGGCCTCTCGCGCTCGCATGACGAAGCTCGGGCACGTCGCCGCCCTGCACGATGCCGAACAGCATGTAGCCGTCCGGGGCGGTCTCGAAGGCGCGCTTGCTTCTCTCGGCCCAGCGCAGCGACAATTGCATCGCGCGCTCGATATCGGCGCGCTCGGCGGGCAGCCGCACGCATTCATCCATCTGCATGGCGATGTCGGAGCCGAGCAAACGCTGCACCTCGATCGAGCGCTCCGGCGACAGCTCGACCTTGGCGCCATCGATATGCGAGCGGAAGGTGACGGCGTGCTCGCTGACCTTGCGCAAATCCGCCAGCGACATCACCTGGAAGCCGCCGGAATCCGTCAGCATCGGTCCGTTCCAACCGGTGAACTTCTGCAGGCCCCCGAGCGCCGCGATCCGCTCGGCGCTCGGACGCAGCATCAGATGATAGGTGTTGCCGAGCACGATGTCGGCGCCGGCATCGCGCACCTCGCGCCAGTGCATGCCCTTCATGGCACCGGCGGTGCCGACCGGCATGAAGGCCGGGGTGCGCACCACGCCATGCGGAGTAGTCAGCCGCCCGGTGCGTGCGGCCCCGTCGGTGGCGAGCAACTCAAAGTGATTGGGAAGGTCATTGTCGGGATTCATGGCGGTGCTTATTGCGTGTCGGAGGAAGCCGATCAACCCGCCAAGCGGCGCTAAAGCACGGTTGGTGCTTCAGACTGGGACACCGTCCAACGCACGGACCGTGTTCCGCATACTTGTCAAACAAAACGATACAGTGTAGTTTTGTCCTTGGGGGCTGGACGAGATGCCGCGGCGTAACTTGCCGGCGGCGGTAGATGCGTGATCGCCAGCCACCGACAATGCCGTACCCTTCGTGTTCGACCGACGCATCCGCCTCCTCGCGCGACCGGATCAGGCAGATTGGCCTCGGCCTGATCGGATTGGTGGTCCTGAGCTGCAGCCTGGCGCTCGGCGCCTGCACCTCCCTGCCCCGCACGCCCTACACGGCCGCTCAGGCCAGGGTCTCGCGCGTGCTGGATATCGACGGGCTCAGGCGCTACGCCGACGAGCCGGTTACCAGGTTCAGCTTCGAGAAGGACTACAGCACCGCGACGAGAACCTATCTCGCCCTCTCCGGCGGCGGCGCTGACGGCGCCTATGGCGTCGGCGTGCTCAACGGCTGGACCGCAGCGAGAACCCGCCCCACCTTCTCGGTCGTCTCGGGCGTCAGCACCGGCGGCCTGATCGCGCCGTTTGCGTTTCTCGGACCGCAATATGACGACACGCTGAAGGAGGTCTACACCAGCGGCATCGCAGAGAGCCTCCTGAACGATCCCAGCATCGTGCGCGTGCTGTTCGGATCCGGCCTGTTCGGCAACACCAGGCTGCGCGAGCTCGTCGCGCGCTACGTGGGGCCCGAGATCATGGCGCAGGTCGCGCGCGAGCACGCCAAAGGCCGCAAGCTGCTCGTGGTGACGACCGACCTCGATACGCAGCGCACCGCGATCTGGGACATGGGCAAGATCGCCGCGGTCGGAACGCCCGAGGCGCTCAAGCTGTTTCGCGACGTGATGGCGGCCTCCGCCAGCATTCCCCTGGTGTTTCCGCCCATCATGATCGATGCCGAAGGCCAGGGCCGCAAGTTTCAGGAGATGCATGTCGACGGCGGCGTGACGGCGCCGGTGCTGACCCTGCCGGAAGCTCTGCTGTTCCAGAGCGGCCGCCTGCCGGGCAATGCGAAGATGGACATCTACATCCTCGTCAACAAGAAGATCGAACGCAATTTCGAGCTGGTGTCCAACGGCACCATCGACGTCGCCTCACGCAGCCTGTCGGCGATCACCCAATCGCAGACCCGCTCGATCATCTTCTCGACCTACGATTTCGCCAAGCGCAACCGCCTCGGCTTCCATCTCTCCTATATCGCGCGCGACTATCCCGCCCCGCCGTCGGAAGGGTTCGATACCGCCTATATGCGGGCGCTGTATCAGTACGGATACGAGAAGGCTGCAACCGGCCAGGCCTGGACCTCGACGCTGCCGTAGGCCGGCACGAAGGAACGAGGCCCTATCGAGACCGTTGACGATACGGCCATTTCGGCCAGATTCGCGATGACGCCCCGGTTGCTGCGCGTTATAGAGCAAAGACGACCGTCAGAAACGCGCAGGAATCATTGGGCATGGGATTGACTGCGACTAAGGCAAGACCGGCAGCGCCACGGCGCGAGGTGCCGAAATCGCGCGGCGGCCGGCCGACCAAGACCGCCGCGATCGAGCGCGATCAGCGGCTGATCGAGGTCGCCACCCGCCTGTTCCTGGACCGCGGCTTCGATGCGACCTCGCTCGATGCGGTCGCGGAAGCGGCGCGGGTCAGCAAGCCCACCGTCTATTCCCGCTATGGCGACAAGCGCGGCCTGTTCGCCGCCGTGCTGAGGCGCGAGATCGAGCGCTGGCTTGCGCCGCTGTCGGCAGCGGCGGAGACGCAGCTCTCCAGCGCCTCGAACATTCCGGTCGAGCAGCGGCTGGTCGAGATCGGGCGCGAGATGCTGACCTTCACCTGCGGCCCCGATGCCGTCGCCTTCAGCCGCATGATGACGGCGCAGGCCATCAACTTTCCCGACGTCGCCAAGCTCGGCAAGGAGGAAGGCTGGCTCAAGGCCGTCGCCACCACGGCGCGCTTCTTCGACCATCTGGTGGCGCAAGGCGCGCTCGATGTCGAGGACACCACCATCGCAGCCGAGGTGTTCCTCGACGTCGTCGTCGGCCACACCCACCGCATGGCGACGTTCGGAACGGCGCTCGAGATGAAGTCCGCCGAGAAGCGCATGCGCGCGGCGATCAAGCTGTTCCTGGCGGGCGCGCTGGGACCTGCCGACCGCGTCCAGGGCGGCCCGAAACTCACGCCGCGGCGCCGCTCCGCCCGCTGACAATTCCGTGAGCTTGCGGACTTTCCCCGAGGCGGATGGCGTGGCGTCATTGACCGAAACAAAACGATACGGTATGGTTTAATTATAAGTCGGTACGGGCCGCTTTTTCACCAGCCCCAAAGAGGTCCGGACCGCTTCGATCGCCATTGCGGGTACAGTACAGCCTGCCGCGGCGCTCGGCGGCCGGCCGATGCCCAAGGCCGGCCGCGAATTCTTTACGATCATCCGGCACACTCGCTGGCCGAGGGTTTCGAGCATGACCACTGCCAAACGATGGACCTCGTACCTGCTTGCGGTCGCAATGCCCGCGCTGCTCTTCGCCGCGCCGGTACAGGCCGTCGTGACCGCGAGCACGCCGACCGCGCTTCACAGCGACACAGATGGTGATGCCGAAGCGGACCGCCAGGCAGTCAGCCGCGAAATAGAGCGATTCCGCGGCTCGTCGATCACGATCAGCCAGGCCATGGCGATTGCCGAAGCCCGCCATGCCGGCGCCACCACCGCCGATGTGAGCTTCGACGGCGGCTCGGGCGTGCCGGTCTACCGGGTAAAGACCCTGCACAACGACCGGATCTGGCGCCACACCATCAATGCCGCGACGGGCGAATTCGTCGGCGGGGAAGCCGCCCTCCCCCTTACCGAGCTCGACCGCGAGGACCGCAGCAACCTCGCAGCGCTAGGTGCGATCAGGCACCGCCTCTCCGATGCCGTGCGCGTCGCCGAGCGCGCCGCTGCGGGCAAGGCGATCAGCGGCGGGCTGGTCCGCGAACGCGGCCGGCTGAACTTCTCGATCGTCGTCGTCAGCGGCGACGATCTCAAGGAGGTCACCCTGGAGCCGCCGGGAGCCAAGGCGAAATAGCGGGTGCTAAATAGCGGGTGCCGAATAGCGGCACGCCGCCCGCGGCATCGATCGGGCCGAAAAGCCATTGACGGGGGCAAGACTCTCCCGCATAAGTCGCCGCCATGTTCACGACCACCAAACGCACGACCAAAACCACCACGGCCGAAGGGGCCCGGGGAGGCGTGCGCGCGTAGGTCGTCGACTTAAACGCATCAGCTCTACGGCAAGCCCCGCCCTCGATGGTCCGGGGCTTTTTTGTTGTCTAAAACGCAATGGAGGACAAAGTGAGTAACGATCCCGTCGTCGCGATTGTCGGCGTCACCGGTGCGGTGGGCGCCGAATTCATCGCCACCATGGACAAGCGTGGTTTCCGCGTCGGCAAGCTCAAGGCACTGGCGAGCGCACGCTCGGCCGGCAAGACGGTGTCGTTCCGCGGGCACAGTGTGGTCATCGAGGAGTTGACCGAGCGTTCTTTCGACGGCGTCGACATCGCGCTGTTCTCCGCCGGCGGCAGCATCTCCAGGAAGTATGCGCCGATCGCGGTCAAGGCCGGTGCCGTCGTGGTCGACAACTCCTCCGCCTTCCGCATGGACCCCAACGTGCCGCTGGTGATCCCCGAGATCAACGCCAGCCGCATCCGTGACCACAAGGGCATCATTGCCAACCCGAACTGCGCCGCGATCACCGCCCTGGTGCCGCTCTGGCCGATCCACCAGAAGAACCGCATCAAGCGCGTGATCATCTCGACGTATCAGGCGGCTAGCGGCGCCGGCGCCGCGGCGATGGAGGAGCTCGTCGAATCCACCCGCGCCAATCTCAACGGGCAGGTCTATACGCCCAAGGTGATGCCGCACCCCTACGCCTTCAACCTGTTCAACCACAACACCGCCATCGACCCCGAGACCGGCTACAACGACGAAGAGACCAAGGTCATCAAGGAGACCCGCAAGATCTTCGAGGACGAGAGCATCGCCGTCGGCGTCACCTGCGTGCGCGTGCCGGTGCTGCGCGCCCATTGCGAAGCCATCACCTTCGAATGCGAGAAGCCGATCACCGAGGACCAGGTCCGTGCCATCATGGCGCAGGCCCCCGGCGTCAAGGTAGTCGACGACCGCGCCAAGAACTACTTCCCGATGCCGATCGACGCTTCGGGCCAGGACGACGTGCTGGTGGGTCGCATCCGCAAGGATCTCAGCGACGCTAGCGGCCATTCGATCTCGATGTTCGTGGCGGCGGATCAGCTGCTCAAGGGCGCCGCGCTCAATGCCGTGCAGATCGCGGAGCTCTTGCCGCAGCGGGTGATGGCGTAACCGAAGGTGCGTAGGGTGGATTAGCCGAAGGCGTAATCCACCTCTTGTGCTTGCGCGGAAGAGCAGTGGTGGGTTACGCCTTGCGGCTAACCCACCCTACCGCTCTGCCCTGAACAGCAAACACGCATCGCCATACGAATAGAACCGGTACCCGCTCCCGATTGCGTGCGCATAGGCCTGCTTCATCGTCTCCAGCCCCGAAAACGCCGACACCAGCATGAACAGCGTCGACTTCGGCAGATGGAAATTCGTCATCAGGACATCGACCGCGCGGAAGCGATAGCCGGGCGTGATGAAGATCGACGTCTCGGCGGCGAATGGCTGGATCGTGCCGTCCTCGCTCGCGGCGCTTTCCAGCAGCCGCAATGACGTGGTGCCGACCGCAACGATGCGGCCGCCGCTCTTCCGCGCAGCGTTGAGGCGCTCCGCCGTCTCGGCCGAGATCGTGCCCCATTCGGCATGCATCTTGTGGGCTTCGGTGTCGTCGACCTTCACCGGCAGGAACGTCCCCGCCCCGACATGCAGCGTCACGCGGTTGATGCCGACGTCGCGGTCGCGCAGCGCTTGCTCAAGCGCCGGCGTGAAATGCAACCCCGCGGTGGGAGCCGCAACAGCGCCTTCATTGGCCGCGAACATGGTCTGGTAATCCGCGAGATCCTGATCGTCGGGCGTGCGCTTGGAGGCGATGTAGGGCGGCAGCGGCGGGCTGCCGAGATCGGTGATGGCCTGGTCCAGCGCCGGACCGTGGAACGAGAACGACAGCGTCACCTCGCCCTCGGTGCCCTTGGCCTCCACCTCTGCGTCGAGATGGCCGAGCAGGCAGACCTTACCCTCGTTGCCGAAGCGGATGCGATCGCCGGGGACGAGCTTCTTCGCCGGCTTAACCAGCGCCTGCCAGCGCGAGCCGTCGAGCCGCTTGATCAGCGTCGCCTCGATCTTCGGCTCGGTCTCGCGGCCAATGCGGCGGCCCTTCAATTGCGCCGCAATCACCTTGGTGTCGTTGACGACGAGCTGGTCGCCGGGCCTCAGCCATTGCGGCAGGTCGGCGATGGTCTGATCGCGCAGCGCGCCGTTCTCGACGACCAGCATCTTCGCGGAATCGCGCGGGCTCGCCGGGCGCAAGGCGATACGCTCGGCGGGCAGGTCGAAATCGAAGAGATCGGTGCGCATGAGCGAGCTTGGTCGGTGTCATGCCCCGCGAAGGCGGGGCATCCAGTAACCGCCAGTGGTAGTTACGACAACGATCGTGAGTACTGGATCGCCCGCCTGCGCGGGCGATGACAGGACCGCGCTTACTCCTTGTCCGCGGCCATCCGCGCCTTGACGATCTTGTCGGGGTTCTGCACCGGCTCGCCGCGCTTGATCTTGTCGACGTTCTCCATGCCCTCGGTGACCTTGCCCCACACCGTGTACTGGTTGTCGAGGAAGCGGGCGTCGTCGAAGCAGATGAAGAACTGGCTGTCGCCGGAATCGGGATTGGCGGCGCGGGCCATCGAGGCGGTGCCGCGCACATGCGGCTCCTTGTTGAACTCGGCCTTCAGCTTCTTGCCCGAGCCGCCGGTGCCGGTGCCGTGCGGGCAGCCGGTCTGCGCCATGAAGCCCTCGATCACGCGGTGGAACACGATGCCGTCGTAAAAACCCTCGCGGACCAGCTCCTTGATGCGCGCGACGTGGCCCGGCGCGAGGTCGGGCCGCATCTCGATGGTGACGGGGCCCTGCGTGGTCTCGAGGATCAGGGTGTTTTCGGTGACGCTCATGCTCGTCTCTCTTGCGTTGGGGGTGAAGTCTTGTCGGGTGACGTTTTGCGGCTGCGGAACTGGATCGCGAATGGTCGCCCCGCGGCGGCACCGGCCATTGCATCGGTAAATGGCACCGGCGTGCAGCGTTGCAACGCCTCCATCACCGCGATCCGGTATTGCAGCCGGTCATTGTCGGAGGCCTCCGCGGATTCATAGGTAATCCTCGGATGGCCCAGAATGTTTCCGGCCCGGTTAAAGCTCACGACGACGGTGATGTCGAGGGGGCGCGCCCTGGCCGGCGACGGCGGTCTCCAGCAGGTGCGCAGGTGCCGGAAGATGTCCTGGATCGTGTCGACCCGGGCGGCCTCCGCGGCGGCACGGGAGGTGCCGAGCAGCAGCATCGCGGCAATCAGCAGGAGCCTGCCACCGCGGCGCGCCATGGCCGCGCCTATTTGACGTCGGAGGCGACCTGCACCTTCACCATCTTGTCGGGATCGGTGACGGAGCCGCCGGGCGAGCCGGGGGGCGCCTTCTTCAGCTTGTCGACGACGTCCATGCCCTGCACGACCTCGCCGATCACGGTGTACTGGCCGTCGAGGCTGCCGCCGTCGGCGAACATGATGAAGAATTGCGAGTTGGCGCTGTCGACGCTGTCGCCGCGCCGGGCCATGCCGACGATGCCGCGGGCAAAATGCACCTTGGAGAATTCCTGCTTCAGGTTCGCATATTTCGAGCCGCCGGTGCCGTTGCCGTTCTGGCCATCGCCCGTCTGCGCCATGAAGCCATCCATGACGCGGTGGAACGGCACGTTGTTGTAGAAGCCTTCGCGCGCGAGCTGCTTGATGCGTTCGGCATGCTGGGGCGCGATGTCGGTCCTGAGCTTGATGACGATGCGGCCCTTGGTGCTGTCGATGACGATGGCATTGGCCTTGTCGAGATTTGCCGGCAATTGCTGTGCCGCCGCCGGCACCGCGAACAGAAGCGCGGCAAGAACTGCGAGAATTCGGATCATGACAACTCCGGATCAGAAAGAGAAGGAAGCGCGCCGTTATCCGGCGAATTTGGCCTTGAGCTGTGCCGCGACCTGCGGCGGGACGAAGGCCGAGACGTCCCCGCCCATGCCGGCGATCTGGCGCACCAAAGTGGCGGTGATCGGGCGGACCATGGGAGAGGCCGGCAGGAAGACCGTATGCACCTCGGGCGCCATGGCCTCGTTCATGCCGGCGAGCTGCATTTCGTAGTCGAGGTCGCTGCCGTCGCGCAGGCCCCGGATCATGATGGTCGCGCCATGCTTGCGCGCCGCGGTGACCGACAGATCGTCAAACGTCGTCGCCTCGAGCACGCAGCCGGCCTGGGCCGCGATCGGGCCGCAGACGTCCTCGAGCATCTTCAACCGCTCCTCGGTCGAGAACAGCGGCTTCTTGCCGGGGTGCACCCCGATTGCGACCACAAGCCTGTCGCACAAGGAAACGCTGTGCCGGACCACGTCCAGATGGCCGTTGGTGATGGGGTCGAAGGAACCTGGGTAGAAGGCAATGCGCGGCATGGCCCCGTCCTACCGCGCCCGGCCCGGGCCGGCAAGCCGGGCAGGTTCCTTGTCCGTTTCCGGTCCAGTCACACGTAGATGTCTCCCCAGACGTCGGCAACGGCCGGTTTGTTTCGTCCTGCGGGTAGCCACGAAACAAAACGGACCGCGAACGAAACCATTTCCGGCGCCCGCGAAGACGTCCGGAAACTGGCCATGGTTACTAATCCGGCCAACGAACGACGGGTCGCATGCTGGGCGCAGGCGGCCGCATCACAGGGGACTGTCAATGATCAAGGCTCTTTCAGCGATCGCTCTGTCTGCGTGTGTTGCCGCGGCCCTCACCCTCCTGCCCGGCTTTGCCCCGACGGTCGAAGCCAGCGTGCCGCAGCCGCTGGCCAAGAGCGACCGGCTCGATATCCGCACCGTCGGCCGTGACTGCTCGCAGCAGGCCTGGCCGAATTTCGAGGCGTCCTGCCTGCGCCGCGCCGGCAGCAAGGCCAATGTCCGGGAGGCGCGCCTCGTGACCGCCGACCGCACGCCGTAGTCGGATCTGTCAGTTTCGCGTCAGGAAGGTCCCTCAAGATAAACCCCAAGATAAATCCCATGGCTATTTGCGACGTCTCGTCGCAGACTGCGTCATGCTCGCGCCCGTCGGAATGGCCCGCCGGGCGCGATTCCATTGGGGGATTTGCCGTTGTCCAGCACACCTGCAGTTGCCTCCGGCCACCACCCTGATGCACTGCCGGTTGCCATGACCATGGGCGCCCTCGGCGTGGTCTACGGCGATATCGGCACCAGTCCCCTCTACGCCCTGAAGGAAGCCGCCAAGGCGGCTGCCCATGGCGGTACACTCACTCACGACGCTGTCCTGGGGGTTGCCTCGCTGATCCTGTGGGCGCTGCTCCTGATCATCTCGCTGAAATATGCACTGCTGATCCTGCGCGCGGACAACCGCGGCGAAGGCGGCATCGTCGCCCTCCTGGCTCTGCTCCACGCGCGTAACGCGCAAGCCGGCACCTGGCGTGCGCATCTCCTCGTCGTCGGTCTCGTCGGCGCGGCCCTGCTCTATGGCGACGGCGCGATCACACCGGCGATCTCCGTGCTCAGCGCCATCGAGGGCCTCAAGGTCGATGCCCCCTCGCTCGCACCGGTGGTCGTGCCCGTCACCGTCGCCATCCTGATCGGGCTGTTCATGATGCAGAAGCAGGGCACCGGCTTCATCGGCCGCATCTTCGGCCCGGTGATGCTGGCCTGGTTCGTCGTGCTCGCCGCGCTCGGCATCCACGGCATCGTCAAGGCGCCGGCGGTGCTGGCCGCGCTCAGCCCGTTTTATGCGTTCAATTTCCTGATCCACCAGGATTTTCACGTCTCCTTCGCCATTCTCGGCGCCGCCTTTCTCGCGGTGACCGGGGGCGAGGCCATGTATGCCGACATGGGCCATTTCGGCCGCTTGCCGATCCGGCTCGCCTGGTTCGCGATCTGCCTGCCCGCGCTGGTGCTGAACTATTTCGGCCAGGCCGCGCTCTTGATCACCGATCCCACCATGATCGAGAATCCGTTCTTCCAGCTTTGCCCGGACGCCCTGCACTATCCGCTGGTCGCCTTCTCGGCGGTCGCGACCGTGATCGCCTCGCAGGCGATCATCTCCGGCGTGTTCTCGCTGACCCAGCAGTCGATCCAGCTCGGCTTCCTGCCGCGCATGCAGATCCGCCACACCACCAGCGACGCGATTGGCCAGATCTACGTGCCGCTGGTGAACTGGCTGCTCGCTGCGGCAACCCTCGGGGCGGTGCTGAGCTTCGGCACCTCGGACGCGCTCGCCGGCGCCTATGGCATCGCCGTGTCGCTGCTGATGGCCATCACGACGCTGCTCGCCGCGCTGGTGGCGATCCAGTGGGGCTATTCGCCCTGGCTGGTGGCCGGCGTGAACGGGGCATTCTTCGTCATCGACCTGATCTTCTTCTCGGCCAATTCGATCAAGCTGTTCGAGGGCGGCTGGTTTCCATTGCTGCTCGCCGGCCTCGTCGCCTTCCTGATGCTGACCTGGCGCGCCGGCGTGAGGCTGGTCGAAGCCGCGCGCGGCCAGCTGCGCCAGCCCGAGGAGGATCTGATCGAGACCGCGGTCAACAGGTGCCATGCGAGGCTGCCCGGGACCGCCGTGTTCCTGGCCTCGGCGCCGCGCGGCGTGCCGCTCGCGCTCACCCAGTTCGTCAAGCACAACCGCGTGCTGCACGAGCGCGTGCTGCTGGTCACCGTGCTGATCGAGGAATCCCCGCACATTCCCGACGACGAACGCGCCGAGGTGATCGAGATCATTCCCGGCATCACCCGCGCGATCCTGCACTACGGCTTCATGCAGAACCCGACGATCTACGAAGGCCTGAAGCTCGTTTGCCAGCAGGGCAAGCTGCCCGGCATCGACCTCTCCGAGATCACCTATTACGTCGGCCGCGAAACCATCATCCCGCGCGAGGACGTCCCGGGCATGTGGGTCTGGCGCGAAGGCGTGTTCGCCTTCCTGCAGCGCAACGCCGAACGCTCGGCCGCGTTCTTCGGCGTGCCGACCAAGCAGGTGGTGGAGTTCGGGACGGAGCTGGAGATTTAGGGAAGCTCGCCAGGCTGCATGAGACAGGTGCGAAATGTTCAACGAGCCGCCTCTGCAGCTGAAGCCTCGGCTGACGATCTCGGTCGATCAGGTGCAGTCAATCGTCCGTCGGATGTCTCCGAACGCGTCGGTGCTGGACGTCACCGAACTGCATGGCGGCGAGATCGGTACTGTCCTTGAGGTCGCGCTGGCGGATTCGCCAGCCTGCATCCTCAAGGCCTACCCTGCATCGCTGCAGTGGAAGATGGCAAAGGAAGTCTACGTTCTTGGGCTTTTCCGTGACCTTGACATAACCGTTCCCAGCGTACTGTTCGCCGACAACACGCGATCGGTGATCGACCTCAACTACGTCCTGATGACCAAGCTTGACGGCACGGTGCTCGGCCGGCGAGAGGCGGTGCTGACAGACGCACAGCTGTTCGAAATCTACGCCGAGATGGGCGCGGCGCTCCGCAGGATCAATGACATTGCCCTCGACAGTTTTGGCTATATCGGCCCCGACGGGGTGTGGACGGCATATCCGAGCAATCATGCCTACATGTCCGCGCAACTCGAAAGGAAGCTGAAAGAGTTCTGCGTGCGGGGCGGTGATCCCGCACTTGCCGAGCGGCTCCGGGATAGCGTTGTGGCTCACCAGCATCTGTTGAAGGCGGCAGTTGTCCCTCGCCTGTGCCATTACGACTTCCACGCCGGAAATATCCTGGTGACGTCGCAGGGCGATCCGCACCTGTCCGGCATCGTCGATTTCGAGAATGCGACGTCCGGTGATCCGCTGATGGATATCGCGAAGGCGATCTATTATTTCACAGCGAAGGACGCGCCGAAGCGAGAAGGATTGCTCGCGGGCTATGGCAAGATCGAGCGCCCTGACTGGCAGGAGACGCCCGATCTCTACCGCATGTACTGCACGCTGGAGCTATGGTGCTGGATGGCACAGATCGGCAAGCACGAGGCGCTTGCCGATCTTACCAAGGAGCTCGCGAGCGCTGCATAGAACAGGGCATCACGCCCCGTTGCCGTTCTCGCCGTTGCCGCTCTCGGCCTCTTCCGTGATGTGCTCGACCGAGACGACGTGCTCGTCCTCGGCAGTGTCGAACACGATCACGCCTTGGGTCGAGCGGCCGGCGATGCGGATGCCTTCGACCGGGCAGCGGATCAGCTGGCCCTTGTCGGTGACCAGCATGATCTGATCCGCCTCCTCCACCGGAAACGAGGCGACGAGATTGCCGTTGCGGTTGTTGACGCTCATGGCGACGATACCTTTGCCGCCGCGGCCGGTGGTGCGGTACTCGTAGGACGAGGTCCGCTTGCCGTAGCCGTTGACGGAGACGGTCAGCACGACCTGCTCCTGCGCCGACATCTCGACATAGCGCTCCTGCGGGAGCTGGAAGCTGCCCGAGGTCTCCTCGGCCTCGGCATCGGCCGGCGCCTCGTCCGCGGCGGCTTCGCCCGCGACCGCGCGGCGCATCTTCAAATAGGCCGAGCGCTCGTCCGAGGTGGTGTCGACGTGGCGCAGGATCGCCAGCGAAATCACCTTGTCGCCTTCGCCGAGCGCGATGCCGCGCACGCCCATCGAGGTGCGCCCGGTGAACACGCGCACGTCGGTGACGGGGAAGCGGATGCACTGGCCGCCGGCCGCGGTCAGCAGCACGTCGTCGCGCTCGGTGCAGATCTGCACGTCGACGATCGCCTCGTTGTCGTCGAGCTTCATCGCGATGATGCCGGAGCGGCGCACGTCGACGAAGTCGGACAGCTTGTTGCGCCGGACGTTGCCGCCCGTGGTCGCGAACATCACGTCGAGCTGGCCCCAGGTCGATTCATCCTCGGGCAGCGGCATGATGGTGGTGATGCGCTCGCCCTGCTCCAGCGGCAGGATGTTGATCATGGCCTTGCCGCGCGCGTTCGGCGCGGCCATCGGCAGCCGCCAGACTTTTTCCTTGTAGACCTGGCCGCGCGAGGAGAAGAACAGCACCGGAGTATGCGTCGAGGCGACAAAGAGCCGGCTGACGAAGTCCTCGTCGCGGGTCTGCATGCCGGAGCGGCCCTTGCCGCCGCGGCGCTGGGCCCGGTAGGCCGACAGCGGCACGCGCTTGACGTAGCCGGCATGCGAGACCGTGACGACCATGTCCTCGCGCTGGATCAGATCCTCGTCCTCGACCTCGCCCTCCTGCTCCATGATCACGGTGCGGCGCGGCGTTGCGAACTCCGCCTTCACCTCGGCAAGCTCGGTCTTGATGATGTCGAGGATGCGCGCGCGCGAGCGCAGGATGTCGAGATAATCGCTGATCTCGCCGGCGAGCTTGGACAGCTCCTCGCCGATCTCGTCGCGGCCGAGCGCCGTGAGGCGCGCCAGGCGCAGCTCGAGGATCGCCCTCGCCTGCTCCAGCGAGAGGCGGATCGTCCCGTCTTCGTTGATGCGGTGACGGGGATCGTCGATCAGCGTGATGATGTCCTCGACGTCGCGCGCGGCCCAGTCGCGCGTCATCAGGGTCTCGCGCGCCGCAGCCGGCGTCGGCGAGTGCCGGATCACCTTGATGATCTCGTCGATGTTGGCGACCGCGATGGCCAGGCCGACCTGCTCGTGCGCGCGCTCGCGCGCCTTGCGCAGCTTGTATTTCGTCCGGCGGGTGACGACCTGCTCGCGGAAGCCGACGAAGATCGTCAGCATGTCCTTCAGGTTCATGGTCTGCGGACGGCCGCTATCGAGCGCGACGGCGTTGACGCCGAAGCTCGTCTGCAGCGGCGTGAACTTGTAGAGCTGGTTCAGCACGACGTCGGGCACGGCATCGCGCTTGAGCTCGACGACGACGCGGTAGCCGTCGCGGTCGGACTCGTCGCGCAGGTCGGAGATGCCCTCGATCTTCTTTTCCTTGTAGAGCTCGGCGATGCGCTCGACCATCGTCGCCTTGTTCACCTGATACGGGATCTCGGTGATGACGATCGCCTCGCGCTCTTTCCGGATCGTCTCGAAGGTGACCTTGCCGCGCATCACGATGGAGCCGCGGCCGAGATGATAGGCGCTGCGGATGCCCTGGCGTCCGAGGATGATGCCGCCGGTCGGGAAATCCGGGCCCGGGATGATGGCGTTGAGCTCGTCGATCGTCAGCGCCGGATTGTCGATCAGCGCGACACAGGCATCGATCACCTCGCCGAGATTGTGCGGCGGGATGTTGGTGGCCATGCCGACCGCGATGCCGCCGGCGCCGTTGACGAGCAGGTTCGGGAACCGCGCCGGCAGAACCACCGGCTCTCTTTCGGAGCCGTCGTAATTGTCCTGGAAGTCGACGGTGTCGTCGTCGATGTCCTCGAGCAGCTTCAGCGCGATCTTGGTCAGGCGCGACTCGGTGTAGCGCATGGCCGCCGGCGGATCGCCGTCGACCGAGCCGAAATTGCCCTGGCCGTCGATCAAGGGCGCGCGCATCGAGAAGTCCTGCGCCATGCGCACCAAGGCGTCGTAGATCGCCTGGTCGCCATGGGGGTGGTACTTACCCATGACCTCGCCGACGGCACCGGCGGACTTCTTGTGCTTCTTGTCCGGGGTGTCGCCGCGATTGTTCATCGCGAACAGGATGCGGCGGTGCACCGGCTTCAACCCGTCGCGCGCATCGGGCAGCGCACGCGCCACGATCACGCTCATGGCGTAATCGAGGTAGGACTTCTTCATCTCCTCGTAGATGGAAACGGGGCGAATGTCCGAGGGGTGCGCCGGCTGGTCGCCGGGCTTGTTGTCGTCGTCAGCCAAGGGGGAATCCGGTGAGGTTTTGTCTGGGAATCATATAGCGCATCCGGGGTCGGATAACCACCCTGGCAGCCGCTCGGAAAGCGCTTTTTCCGCTTATTTTTCCAATAACTTACGGCCTCAGAGCCGCGCCCTGGACGGCCACGGAATCGACCCTCCAGAACCACCCGCAACGCCGGCCTGAACACCAGGGAAGCGGCGCCCCGTCAGCCAGCTTTCCGCTGCGCAACGGACCTCACCCCAAACATGAAGCGGGCCCGGAAAATCCGAGCCCGCCCAGCCAATTAGTAAGGTTTGCTGACCCGATGCGGGAAGCGCGATCGAAATCGCCGCCTCACCGGGCCGAGCGGTCCGCCCGCTCAGAACGGGATGTCGTCGTCCATGTCGCTGTTGCGACCGCCGCCAGCGGCAACCGGACGGCGCGGCGCGCTGCTCACGGGTCCGGAGGAGCCGAAATCGCCGCCCGGCTCGTCGGCGAAGCTGCCGCCTCCGCCGCCGCCACCGCGGCCGTCCAGCATCGTCAGCGTCGAGTTGAAGCCCTGGAGCACGACCTCCGTCGAGTACTTCTCGACGCCGCTCTGGTCGGTCCATTTGCGGGTCTGCAGCGCACCCTCGATGTAAACCTTCGCGCCCTTCTTCAGATACTGTTCGACGACCTTGCAAAGCGGCTCAGAGAAGATCACGACGCGATGCCACTCGGTCTTCTCCTTGCGCTCGCCGGTGTTCTTGTCGCGCCAGGTCTCCGACGTCGCGATGCTCAAATTCGCGATCGGCCGCCCGTCCTGGGTGCGGCGGATTTCAGGATCCTTGCCGAGATTTCCAACCAGAATGACCTTGTTGACGCTTCCCGCCATCGCCGCTCTCCACTCCGAATGCCACTGAATTTCAAAGGGGCCAATCCCGCTGCCCGCGTTTCTCTGCGCCCGTCGAGGCGACCCTATACGCTTGCGGGCACCGCTCAGCCTGCCACCCCCAGGGTTATCCCCACATATAGCATCGCGCTCAGATCTGTTCCAGATTTGTTCTTTATAGCGGTAGAGCAAACATTCGGCCGGCCGCCAACGAAAAGAGCAGCACTCCGATGGAACTTTTTTGGGTTCCCGTGAACGACGAAAACCGCTTAACATTCATCAAGTTGTTCCACCTCAGTTGAGCCGCGAGTGTGGCATTCCGGAGACGGACTCTGCCCTTTCCTTAGGCTACCTTTGCCTCGGAATTGGTTCATATGGGCGTCGCGCCTGATCAGCCGCTTCGGGGACTTTCGTGAAGCGGACGTAACTGGGGAGACTGCAATGAATAAGGTTCTATTTGGCGCAATCAGTGTACTGGCATTGGGGCTGTCGGCTCCGGCAGGCGCGGCAGATCTTGCCGCGCGGCCCTACACCAAGGCTCCCGCTCCGGCGGTCGCTGCGATTTACGACTGGAGCGGCTTCTACATCGGCATCAACGGCGGCGGCGGCACGAGCCACAAGTGCTGGGACTTCCTCGACACCACCGGCGTCGTCACCGGCGTTCCCGGTACCTTCGTCGGTGAAGGATGCCACAACGCGACCGGTGGCACTGTCGGTGGCCAGATCGGCTATCGCTGGCAGTCGGCCAGTTGGGTGTTCGGCGTCGAAGGCCAGGGTAACTGGGCTGACTTCTCGGGCGACAACGTCAGCACCGTCTTCCCTGGAAGCGCTTTGGTCACCGGTGACCGCAACCGCTCGCGCATCGATGCTTTCGGCCTGATCACCGGCCAGGTCGGTTACGCCTGGAACAACGTCTTGTTCTACGTCAAGGGCGGCGGCGCCGTGGTCGGGGACAAGTACGACGTTTATGCCGCGGCCGGCACGCCGGGCGCCGGCACGCTGCTGGCGTCGGCTCGCGAGACCCGCTGGGGCGGCACCGTTGGCGCCGGCCTGGAATTCGGATTTGCTCCGAACTGGACGCTCGGCGTCGAGTACAACCACATCTTCCTCGGCGACCGCACAATCGGTTTCACGACGCCTGCGGGCGCCGTGTTCGGGAGCGATCGCATCAGCCAGGATGTCGATATCGGCCTGGTCCGGTTGAATTATCGCTTCGGCGGCCCGCTGATCGCGAGGTACTGATATCCCTCTGATTTTGTGAGTGAATGCAAGGGCCGGCCCGCTGCGCCGGCCCTTCTTTTTTGCGGCACGATGCCTGGACGTAAATGAGTCAGCAACCATCACCTTTTCGACTGTTGTGGCTTTTCGGAGACACAACTTGCGGCTTTGGTGGTGTAAACACGGCGTCAGTTGGGCCGTTGAGTCCGATGCCCTTCCGCGACGGAAGGCAACAACAGAAACTGGGACTGGGATTAAGTTGAAAATGAAAAAGGTTTTGTTGGCTTCGGCCTGTGTATTCGCTCTTGCGGCCCCCGCTTCGGCTGCTGATCTGGCAGCCCGCCCCTACACCAAGGCTCCGGTGGCTGTGGCCTCGGTCTACAACTGGACCGGCTTCTACCTCGGTATCGTCGGCGGCGGCGCTTGGGAGAACGGTTCCGGCGACCCGCGGATGAAGGGTGGCTTCGTCGGCGGCACCGGCGGCTATAACTGGCAGACCGGCAACGTCGTGTTCGGCGTGGAAGCCGACGGCTCGTGGGCTGATGTCAATGCTTCGGTGACCACCCCTGTTCTCTTTGGCGGCGCTATCGTTCCCGTGACCACGAGCTCGCGCATTGATGCGCTCGGCACTGTGCGCGGCCGTATCGGTTGGGCCGTCAACAACGTGCTGTTCTACGCTACGGGCGGCTACGCCTGGATCGACAACAAGATCACCGTCAGCTCGCCCTTCGCAAGCGTCTCGGACAGCAAGTGGCATTCCGGTTGGACGGTCGGCGCTGGCGTCGAGGCATTCTTCGCGCCGCAGTGGTCGGTCAAGGGCGAGTATCTCTATCGCAGCCTGGGCGGCGAGACCTACTTCTCGGGTATCGGCGCTCCGGTGAACACCGGCACGCTCAACCTTCACACCGTGCAGGTCGGCGTGAACTATCACTTCGGTGGCCCGGTCGTCGCGAAGTACTAAGCTTCGTCTCTGACGCACCCGCGTTACGAAAGGCCGGCCTCGCGCCGGCCTTTTTGTATTTGTTGCGGCCGCCCCGTTCGTTCGCGTTTTCGGACGGATGTGGCGGCCGGGTGACACAACTTTTGGCTTCAATGGTGTAAAGCAATGACGTTACTTGAGTCATGAGGTCCGCTGCTCTTCCGCTCTCCGGAAGACCGGAATGAGAAACGGAAGTGGGGAATGGATATGAAGAAGCTTTTGCTGGCTTCGGCCAGTTTGTTCGCACTCAGCGCGTTGGCACCGGCCTCGGCGGCCGATTTGGCGGCCCGCCCCTACGCCAAGGCTCCGGTGGCGCCGATCGCGGTGTACAACTGGAGCGGCTTCTACCTCGGCATCAACGGCGGCGGTGCATCGAGCCGCAATTGCTGGGATCTCAATGCCGTGCTCGGTGTGGCAATCCCGGTCGTGTCCGAAGGCTGTCACAACGCGACCGGCGGTCTCGTCGGCGGCCAGGTCGGTTATCGTTGGCAGTCGGCTAACTGGGTGTTCGGCCTTGAAGCCCAAGGCGACTGGGCCAACCTGAAGGGATCGAACGCGAGCCCGCTCGCCGCTTTCGCACCCGTGGTCAATCAGACCAGAATCGATGCCCTCGGCCTGTTCACCGGCCAGGTCGGCTACGCCTGGAATAACGTGCTCTGGTACGTGAAGGGCGGCGCCGCGGTCACGCACGCCAAGTATGACGGCCTTCTCGGCGGCGTGGTCTTCGATAGCGCGAGCGAGACGCGCTGGGGCGGCGCAGTCGGCACCGGCATCGAATTCGGTTTCGCACCGAACTGGTCCGTTGCGATCGAATACGACCACTTGTTCATGGGCGGCCGCAACGTCAATTTCACGGTGCTTGGCATCAACGACCGGACCGACCGCATCAAGCAGGATGTCGACATGGGCACCGTTCGCCTCAACTACACCTTCGGCGGCCCGGTCGTCGCGAAGTACTGATCTTCCAAGTCACATCGTCACGAAAGGCCGGCCTCGCGCCGGCCTTTTGCTTTGGGCGGGCTGTTCCGACAGGGGTTCCGCAGCGCTCCTGCTGCCAGATGCCGCCAGCGCGCCAACAATCCGTTGACGATTCGCAACTCCCACTGGAAATCCGCCGCCGTTCTTCCTACGTTCGCTGCCATACCCATCGGCGCCGATCCCGGTTCCGGGCGAAGCGCGCCTTTTGCATTGGCGCGATCGCGCGTCTTTGGATTCCTCGAGGACCTCTGGGATGGACGAAGTGATCAGGGCGAAGCGCCAACAACAGAACGCGGGCTCGAGCCTGCGCGCAATTACGATCCGCGGCGCGCGCGAGCACAACCTCAAGAATATCGACGTCGAGATTCCCCGCGACAAGCTGGTGGTGTTCACCGGCCTATCCGGCTCCGGCAAATCCTCGCTCGCCTTCGACACCATCTATGCCGAGGGCCAGCGCCGCTACGTCGAATCGCTGTCGGCCTATGCCCGCCAGTTCCTGGAGATGATGCAGAAGCCCGACGTCGACCAGATCGACGGCCTGTCGCCGGCGATCTCGATCGAGCAGAAGACGACGTCGAAGAACCCGCGTTCCACCGTCGGCACCGTTACCGAGATCTACGACTACATGCGCCTGCTTTGGGCGCGCGTCGGCGTGCCCTATTCGCCGGCCACGGGCCTGCCGATCGAGAGCCAGACCGTCTCGCAGATGGTCGACCGCGTGCTGGCGCTGCCGGAGGGCACCCGCCTCTATCTGCTCGCCCCCGTCGTGCGCGGCCGCAAGGGCGAGTACAAGAAGGAGCTCGCCGAATGGCTCAAGAAGGGCTTCCAGCGCGTCAAGATCGACGGCACCTTCTATGAGCTGGCGGAAGCCCCGAGCCTCGACAAGAAGTTCCCGCACGACATCGACGTCGTGGTCGACCGCATCGTGGTGCGCGCCGATATCGGCCAGCGCCTCGCCGAGAGCTTCGAGACTGCGCTGAAGCTCGCCGAAGGCCTCGCCGTCGTCGAGTTCGCCGATGCGCCAGCGGCGGCTGCCCCTGCGGAGGAGAAGAAGAAGACCGCAAAGATCCACGACAAGAGCGGCCCCGAGCGCATCCTGTTCTCGGAAAAGTTCGCCTGCCCGGTCTCCGGCTTCACCATCCCCGAGATCGAGCCGCGCCTGTTCTCCTTCAACAACCCCTACGGCGCCTGCCCCGCCTGCGGCGGCCTCGGCGTCGAGCAGCATGTCGACGAGGACCTCGTCATCCCCGAGAAGGATCTGACGCTGCGCAAGGGCGCGATCGCGCCCTGGGCCAAATCGTCATCGCCCTATTACGTGCAGACGCTGACCGCGCTCGGCAAGCACTACAAATTCACACTCGACACCAAGTGGAAGGACCTGCCGAAGAAGACGCAAAACGCGATCCTCTACGGCTCGGGCGAGGACGAGATCAAGTTCTCCTACGAGGACGGGGTGCGCTCCTACGACACCAAGAAGCCGTTCGAGGGCGTCATCACCAACATCAACCGCCGCTACCGCGAGACCGAGAGCGAGTGGGCGCGCGAGGAGCTGGCGAAATACTTCCACGACGTGCCCTGCGAGGGTTGCAAAGGCTTTCGACTCAAGCCCGAGGCGCTCTGCGTCAAGGTCGGCGGCAAGCATATCGGCGAAATCTCGGAGCTGTCCGTGAAGGGCGCCGGCGCATGGTTCGAGACCGTGCCGGAGGCGCTGAACGCGCAGCAGAACGAGATCGCGGGCCGCATCCTGAAGGAGATCCGCGAGCGCCTCACCTTCCTGCTCGACGTCGGCCTCAATTATCTGACGCTATCCCGCTCCTCCGGTACGCTGTCCGGCGGCGAAAGCCAGCGCATCCGCCTGGCCTCGCAGATCGGCTCGGGGCTCACGGGCGTGCTCTACGTGCTGGACGAGCCCTCGATCGGCCTGCATCAGCGCGATAATGCCCGCCTACTCGATACGCTGAAGCGGCTGCGCGACCTCGGCAACACCGTGGTCGTGGTCGAGCATGACGAGGACGCCATTCGGCTCGCCGACTACGTGCTCGACATCGGCCCCGGCGCCGGCATGCATGGCGGCAACATCGTCGCCGAAGGCACGCCCGCCGAGATCATGCGCAACCCGAAATCGCTGACTGGCAAGTACCTCACCGGCGAGCTCGAGGTCGAGGTGCCGGAGCGGCGTCCGCCGAACCACCGCCGCACCATCAAGGTGGTGAACGCGCGCGGCAATAACCTCAAGAACGTCACGGCGGAGATTCCGCTCGGCCTGTTCACCTGCGTCACCGGCGTCTCCGGCGGCGGCAAGTCGACGCTGCTGATCGATACGCTCTACCGCGCCATCGCCCGCAAGCTCAACAACGCCAGCGAGGGCGCCGCCCCGCACGACCGCATCGAGGGCCTCGAGCACATCGACAAGATCATCGACATCGACCAGTCGCCGATCGGCCGCACCCCGCGCTCGAATCCTGCGACCTACACCGGCGCCTTCACGCCGATCCGCGAATGGTTCGCCGGCCTGCCGGAAGCGAAGGCGCGCGGCTACGAGCCCGGCCGCTTCTCCTTCAACGTCAAGGGCGGCCGCTGCGAAGCCTGCCAGGGCGACGGCGTCATCAAGATCGAGATGCACTTCCTGCCCGACGTCTACGTCACCTGCGACGTCTGCAAGGGCAAGCGCTACAACCGCGAGACGCTGGAGGTGCTGTTCAAGGGCAAGAGCATCGCCGACGTGCTCGACATGACCGTCGAGGAAGCCGCCGAGTTCTTCAAGGCGGTGCCGCGCGTCCGGGAGACTTTTCAGACATTGCACCGCGTCGGGCTCGATTACATCCATGTCGGCCAGCAGGCGACGACCCTCTCGGGCGGTGAAGCGCAACGCGTCAAGCTGGCAAAGGAATTGTCAAAACGCGCCACCGGCCGCACGCTTTACATCCTGGACGAGCCCACCACCGGCCTGCACTTCCACGACGTCAAGAAGCTCCTGGAAGTGCTGCACGAGCTGGTCGCCCAGGGCAACACCGTCGTCGTCATCGAGCACAATCTCGAAGTCATCAAGACCGCCGACTGGGTCATCGACTTGGGCCCCGAAGGCGGCGACGGCGGCGGCGAGATCGTCGCCTGGGGCCCGCCGGAAGATATTGCGAAGGCGCCGCGGAGCTATACGGGGAAATTCCTGGCCCCGGTGCTGGAGAAGGCGCGAAAGCCGAAGCGGAGGCGTGCGGCGAGCGAGGCGGCGGAGTAGGTTGCGCGTCCGGAATGTGACGACGCACATGTCTGAGGGAGAATGAACTTTGCCTGCCGGACTTGTGCAAACCTTTCGCGCGTTCGCTCATAACAATGCCTGGGCAAACCATCGGCTGCTCACGGCTTGCGCTGCTCTGTCTCAGGTTGACTTCGAAGCCCACCGAACCGGCTTCTTTCCAAGCCTGCAGCGTACGCTGAACCACATCTACGTCATCGACCTCTTCTACATCGATGCACTTGAAGGTGGCTGGCTCGGACCGGCAGTCTGGAAGAACGAGGTGCCGTACCCTTCCCTCGTCACGCTCAAGCCGGCGCAAGCCGCAGTCGACGAGCGCTTGATTGCTGTCTGCGATGCACTGACGCCCGAGAGTCTCAATACCGTCGTGAGTATCAACCGCGACACGACCGTGCAGGCCGAACGCCGCGACCGCCTGCTCATGCATCTCTTCCAGCATCAAATTCATCATCGCGGACAGGCGCATGCCATGCTGTCCGAAACAAGCGTCGCACCGCCTCAGCTTGACGAGTTCTTTGCAGAGGGAGAAGCATCGCTCCGCGCCAGCGAATTCGCCGAACTTGGTTGGACCGAAAACACTGTGTGGAAATCCTAGTTCAATAACTGGATGATCGAACGGCATCCCTTTCACGTGCCCTATTCCCTCGCCATCTTCGACCTCGACGGCACGCTCGCCGACAGCTTCCCCTGGTTCCTGCGCACCATCAACGATGTCGCCGACCGCTTCGACTTTCGCCGCGTAAAGGATGAGGATGTCGAGGAGCTGCGGCATGCATCGAGCCGCGAGATCCTCGCCCGGCTCGAAGTGCCCTTGTGGAAGCTGCCGGCGATCGCGCGGCATGCGCGGCGGCTGAAGGCGGAGGCCGCTTCCGAGATCTCGCTGTTTTCGGGCGTCGAGACGATGCTGCGGACGCTGGCCGAGAACGGCGTGCAATTGGCGCTGGTGACTTCCGACAGCGAGGCCAATGCCCGCGAGAAGCTTGGGCCTGCCGCGGCGTTGTTCGCGCATTTCGACTGCTCTGCATCGCTGTTCGGCAAGGCTGCGAAATTCCGCCGCGTCATCCGCCGTGCGGGTGTCGAGCCCAGCAAGGTGATTTCGATCGGCGACGAGGTTCGCGACATCGAGGCGGCGCGCGCCGTGGGAATTGCCTGCGGCGCCGTGTGCTGGGGCTATGCGGCACCGGCGGCATTGCGGGCGCTGGGGCCGGATCATGTGTTCGACCGGATGGATGAGATTGCGGATGTGTTGTGCCGGATCCGTAGGGTGGGTTAGCCTTGCGGACTGCGCGAAGCGCAGACCGCTTGGCGTAACCCACCACTTCGGTCACCGCGGACACCAAAGAGGTGGGTTACGCTGACGCTAACCCACCCTACGCGACCACACCTTACTCCGTCCTGCGCAAGAACGCCCCGAACGCGCGCGGGCCGTCGCCGGTCCTGATCTCGCCGATCACCTTCAGCTCGGCCGCATCGATGATGCTTAAGGTGTTGCTCTCCCAGCAGGCGACGATGACGCGCTTGCCGTCGGCGGTTGCCGCGATGCCTTCGGGATAATCGCCGACATTGATGCGCTTGAACGGCTTGAGGCTCGCCAGATCGAACACGCTGACGGTGCCGCCATATTGGTCGCTGACGAAACCGCGCCCTGGCGTCAGCGCCACCGCATACGGGCGCATGCCGGCCGGCACGCGGCCGATCTCTCGAGCCTCTGCGATATCGATCACGGAGACATCGTCGGAGCCGACATTGGCCGTGTAAGCGCGCTTGCCCTCGGCATCGATGGTGACGCCGAACGGGCGGGTGCCGACCTTGATCACCGCCTTGCGCTGGCGCGTCGCCGTGTCCACCACGGAGACGCTGTCGTCGTCGCGGTCGGCCGAGAGCAGCAGCTTTCCGTCGGGCGTCACCGCAAGGCCCGAGGGCGAGGCGCCGACCGCGATGCTGGCGACAACGCTGCGCGAGGCCGTATCGATCACCCGCACCGCGGCGGCGTACCAATCGGCGACATAGACCGTCTTGCCGTCGGGCGCGACCGCAATGCCGAGCGGCCCGCCGCCGACCTCGACGCGGCCGGCGACCTGCCGCGTCGCCGCGTCGACCACTGTGACCGCCTTGGCATCCGGGCTCGTGACATAGGCAAAGCGCCCATCCGCGCTGACGGCGATACCTGCCGGCTTGCCGCCGATCGGGATGGTCGCGACGCTGCGCGCGCCAGCGAGGTCCACGACCATCAGATCGTCGCTGAGCTGGTTGGTGACGAACGCCTCCTCGGCAGCTGCGCCGCCGAACCCGGCATGACAAAGGCTGGCGGCGAGCGCCGCCAGAACCAGCGCCCTCACGATCAGCTGCCGCTCTCGATCTTCTTCTTGAGCGCCTCGAGCCCGGCTTTGTACAGCCCGCTCACGGCCTTGATCGCGGCCTCGTCGCTCAGCTCCGGCGGCGGGTCGTTGTTGGGATAGCCGCGATAGAACGCGGCGGCCCATTCCAGCTTCGCCTTGCCGTCCGGCGCGGGCGAGACCGTCAGGGTCGAGGAATAATTGGTCACCGGCAGCACCTTCACGTCCACCCTGGTGATCCGATAGGAATAGCTCTGCATGTCGGGCTCGTATTTGTAGAGCTCCTCCTCGACCGTGGCGCCGCCCGTCAAGGTGAGTTTCCGCGTCGCGCCGATCTCGTTGCCCTTCTCGCCTTCGGTCTTGGTGACCGGCTGAAGCCAGCTCATGTCCTGGAAATTGCCGATCATCGCCCACACCTTGGCCGGGGCCGCGTTGATCTCGATGGATTCCCGCACCTTCTGCCGCGTCGGCCCGTGGGCCCGGGCCGGCTCGAAAGCGGTGATCAGAGCCATCCCCGCTACCCCCAGCGCCGCCACCCCGGCGAGCGCCGCTCCGCTTCTCATCCTCATGTCGTTTCCTCGTTTCTCAACCTGCGCGACTTGGAACGCGCGCTGAATTCATCGTAGCGCATTTTTGGACCGTGGGGAGACCTGTTCGTGGCGCGGCTGTGGCAGGCGCAATGCACACCATTGATTGGGTGGCCGGACGGGCAAAACACCAGACCGGGGTCAACATGGCCACGCCGAAATAATTCGCTTTACTCGAATTCGGAATTGTCGCATGTTGGCCCCACCTCAACCCGGGCCGAGGGGCGCATCGCGATCGTCACGAACGCGGGATGGGAGGCGGTGGACGCAGGCAGCGTCGCGCGCAGGTGGTTTGCAGGGCGGGTCACTCCGTGAGCAGGCGATGCGCGCACACGACGGGCGCAGTCTGCGTACGGCAAAATCGTGTGGTCCTGGCGCCCGGGGTCTGTGCGCCAAGGTTTGCGGTGACGTTGCGGCCCGACCGGGCTCGCACCGTCAGTCATCCGCAAGGCGACGGGGGCAATAGTGCATCGCTCCCCGGGGAGAGCACGACATAAGCCGTCAACCCACTGCGCAGGGAAGGCCGGATGTTTGGCTTCACCTGTATGCCGCTGTGCAGCTTTTTCAAGCACACGCTTCGCACAGTGGACCGCGGGTGCCAGTCGGCACCCGGCCTTCCCTGCGCCCTCGGCACTTTCGAGGGTGGCGGATGCAGCAAAGCTCGGGCGGAATCTGCCGCGAGGATGCGAGCCTGTGTCCGGTATAAGGACGATTTTGAGTTCGATGCAGGCGCCTCCTCTCCGTCATTGCGAGCGTAGCGAAGCAATCCAGACTCATTACGCGGAAAGACTCTGGATTGCTTCGTCGCAAGAGCTCCTCGCAATGACGATGGAGAGAGCGCAGGCCCTTTCAACTACTCTCCCAGCGTCGCCTCCACGAACCCGCGCGGATCCTCGCAAAACTCCCGCATCACCCGGTAATGATCGGTCTGCTCCACCGTAACAGGCTCAAGGCCGTACTTCCCGAGCCGCAGCAGCTGCGCATTCGGATAGGCCATCAGCAACGGCGCGTGGGTCGCCATGATCACCTGGCAACGACCGGAGAGATCCATGCGATGCAGGAGCTTGAGGAAGTCCATCTGCCGTGCCGGCGACAGCGCGGATTCCGGCTCGTCGAAGATGTAGATGCCCTGCTTCTGGCAGCGCTCCTCGAAGAAGACCAGAAAGCCCTCACCGTGGGAAAAGGAAAGATAGTCCGGCGCTTCCTGGACGCTCGCACCAAACACGCCTTCCATGGCGTGCGCAGCGTCCACCGCCGAGCGGTCCAGATAGCGCGCGATGGAAAAGAACGTCTCGGCACGAAAGAACCAGCCGTCGGTCACCTTCGGCACCCAGGCTGCCCGCAATGCAGAGGACAGTTCATCACCGCTGACCTCGATGCCGCCGCCGTCGATTTCCTGAAAACCCTTGCGGCCGCCGGTGCTGGCGAAGCCGGCCAGCCCCGCAATGCCCTCGAGAATGGTCGATTTGCCGGTCCCGTTCTCGCCGACGATGATCGTGACCGCGGCGTCGAAGCTCTGGTCGAACTCGTCCCTGAACACGGGAAGACAGAACGGATAAGCCTCCCAGTCCTCGACCCGCGTACGGTCGAGCCAGACGCGCCTGAGATAAGGCGCAGCCAACGTGGTCTGACGGCGTCGTGTCCGGCTCATTTCCCCCACCTACCTCAGCTGGAGCCGCTCGGAACATATCAGGAACACAATGCTCGCGAAAGCTGCATTTGAGAAACATGCAGAAATATGCCCGGCACGCGTTCCTCTGCTCGCACTTCGATATCTCAGGTTGTGGAGCAGAATCGCCCTTGAGGATGCGTTGCCGAGACAGTCTGCTGACATGAGGCCAGCACCCACCTCGCGCCCCCGCAATGATTGACGGAGGTCCGGGACCGCCAAGCCGCGAGGAATGCGCGATGATATCAACGTATTTCAGCTACAACTACATTTCGCGCCATCTCAAGCAGTCCCTGACGCGGGTCGAACAGCAACCCGACGTCTCGCGAGAGGCCGCCTATTACAAAGCCAATATCGGCAAGGTGAAGACGGTCGACGATCTCATGAAGGATTATCGCCTGTACCACTTTGCCATGAAGGCATACGGCCTGGAAGACATGGCCTATGCCAAGGCGTTCATGAGAAAGGTCCTGGAGAGCGACCTCTCCGACGCCAACAGCTTCGTCAACAAGCTGGTCGACAAGCGCTACCGGGAGTTTGCCGCGGCATTCTCGTTCAACGGCAGCGCAACGCCTGTTGCGCAATCGGCGGACCAGACCGACGAGATGATCGGCCTGTACACGGCGACCAAGAAGAGCCAGGTCGATGCACTTGCCGACGACACCAAATACTACAGCGCCCAAATCGGCAACATCACCAGTGCAGACCAGCTCCTGAACAACGACCGGCTTCGCAACTACGTCTATTCTGCATTCGGCATCGATCAAAGCAAGTGGCCGCGCGACACCATAAGCCAGGTCCTGCGCAGCGATCCATCCGATCCAAACAGCTACGTCAACACCACCTTCGCGTCTCAGTTGACCGGCCTGAACAGCCAGCTCGCGCAAGCCAAATCGGACGTGAGCGCCGCCAATGCAAGGATCGCCGACTACACGGCTCAACTCTCGCAACCAGGCGCTGACGTGACCCAGTTGAAGGTCCAGATCCTGGTCGAAAAATATCACCTGGAGTCGTACACGAAGAGCATTTCCAGCCTCAATGACCAGATAGGCACGATCGGCGAATTTGTAGATTTGGCCGGCGCATTCGAGTTTGCGCCTGACGGGTCGCTTCCGGCGGGCGTGCCTGCGCAGACTGCTGCAAACGTCGCGCTCACGAAACAGCGGTTCGACGACAGCAAGGCCGCCATCTATTCGGCGGCAAGCCCGCTGAACGAAGCTTTCGCTATCAGGCAGTTCAGAACGGCCATCCTCACCATCGATTCGATCCAGACGTTCGTATCGACACCGGCCGTGTATGATTTTGCTCTCGGCGCAGTCGGCCTCGATTCCAAGGAAGTCTCGCAGGACACCGTCAAATCCGTCCTCGAAAGCGATCTCAACGACCCCAAGAGCTTCGTGTATACCCTCAAGGACGATCGATATGTTCAGCTCGCGCGCGCCTTCAACTTCGATGCAAAGGGCAATCTGACCACGCCCCTGGTGGCCCAGGACCCGAGCGAGGTCCTCCAGATTGCGAAGGACTACGTCACCACGATGATCAGACAGACGAGCCCTCAGGAGCAAGCTGCGGTTCGGGCCCAAGCCGCGAAAGACGCGACATCTTATCGGGAAGCCATCGCAGACATCGAGAGCGTTTCCGATTTGCTCGCAAACAGGAAAATGGTCGATTTCATTCTCGTCGCCAAGGGTCTGGAGCCAGGGAAAGTCAGCACCGAATATCTCAAGAAGATATTCAATTCCGATCTGAGCAATCCAAAGAGCTTCGCGAACACGGAGAGCGATCCGCGCTTTGCTGACATCGCGGCGTCGTTCAATTTCGACAGCAAGGGCAACGTCGCGCGCCTGCCGACGATGGGGCCTCAGAAACGAGATCAATTTCGGGAAACCCAGGCAAACTATCTCCGGCAAAGCCTGGAACAGCAGCAAGGCGACATGAACCCCGGCGTGCGCCTAGCCCTCTATTTCCAGCGGAAGGCGGGGGAAATCACGTCCGCATACGACATCCTTGCCGACAAGGCGCTTTCGGAGGTGTTCAGGACCACGTTCAACCTGCCCGATTCGATGGCTGCGATGCCGATCGATCAGCAAGCCAAGTTCGTGGACCGCTTCATGAAGATCAAGGATCTGTCCGATCCCGCGAAGGTTGAAAAGCTGCTGGGCCGTTTCTCCGCCATGTATGACGTCAAGAACAGCCAGAGCACCGGTCAGGCTCAATCCCCCTTGCTCGACCTCTTCCAGGGATCGAGCTCAGGGATAAGCCAATCGACGTTCCTGGCCATTGCCAAGCTGCGCGCTCATTGAGCGCTCGCCGCGACTAGCCCAGCACCTCCAGCACCAGCTCCATCGTCATCAGAACGGGATTATCGCCACGGATCAGACGGCCCTCCGCAACGCCGCCAGTGTAGTCGATCAGCGCGACATCGAGCGCAGCTTCCAGCGCGCCGGACGTGCTGGGCGCGATTGTCCCTGCTGTGATCGCCAGCTCCGTCGCAAACGGCTCGGTCACGCCGCCATGGGTGAAGCGCGCGCCGATGGTCGAGCCGACGCCGCCATGAATCTTCGCGCGGGCAATGCCGTGCGCGCGGCAGAATTCTTCGAGGCAGCCAGCAAAATCCTGGTTCGGGCGCAGGCGGAGCGCGAAGGCGCGGCTCTTCGTCTGCGCGCCGGTGCGCGCGGCCGCGACCGGTCCGAACAGCTTGAAATTGGTCTCGGGATCGGGCTCGGCAGTGAATATCGCACCGTCGAGACCGAAGGCCTCGACCTCGAACGGCTCGGCAACAACGGTCTCGTCCGGCAGCATGTGGCCCCCGCTCGTCTTGCCGTCGGCCTCGGTCCACAGGCCGTGGCAATGAAAGAACGGCGCACCGTCGCGCGTGCCGAGCGTCATGCTGCCGAGCCTTGGGCGCGTCGCGCCGTCAGGCCTGAACGTGTCGCTGTAGAACGCCGCGTTCTCGTCGGTCTTCGACAGCGCCGGCATGACATAGGCGAACGGCCCCAGCGCGCCGCTGCGAAAGTTCAGCACGCCGCCGGCAAAGCCCTCCGCGGCAAAGCCGCGCCGCGCGGCCTCCAGCAGCGGCAGACCGGCTTCAAGCGTGAAGGAAAAGGCGCGCCCCCTCGCCTCCACCCATTGGATGCGTTCGGAAGGCGGCGGGCCCGGCTGCTTGATGCTCCGCATCCGGTGCGCTCAGCCCGTCTTCTTGTCGAGGTCGAGCAGCCCGCGCGCCTCGAGCTCGTCGCGCACCATGCGCTTCGGCACCTTGCCGTAGCCGGATTTCGGCAGCGCATCCCAGAAGAAGAAGCGCTTCGGCATCTTGTAGCGCGGCACTTTCGGCGACAGGAACGCCGCCATCTCCGCTTCGCTCACCGCCTTCGCGCCTTCGCGGGCGACGCAGACGGCAACGCCGACCTCGCCCCAGGTCGCGTCGGGCACGCCGAGCACGGCGACCTCGCCGATCCCAGGATGGGTCAGGATCTTCTCCTCGATCTCGCGCGGATAGATATTGGAGCCGCCGGAGATGTACATGTCGGAGGCACGTCCCGTGATGTACACAAAGCCCTCCTCGTCCATGTGGCCGAGGTCGCCGGTGCGGAACCAGCCGTTGCGGAACGCCTTCGCATTGGCTTCGGGGTTGTCGTAATAGCCGGCGAACACCGCAGGCCCGATCACGCAGATCTCGCCGCTCTGGTTGGCCTTGAGCTCGCGGCCCTCGTCGTCCTGAATCGAGACCTGCATGCCGGTGCGCTCGAAGCCGCAGCTGCCGATCTTGGCGTGCGGGCCGTCCTCCGGATCGTGCAACGCCGCCGGCAGCACGGTGATGTTGCCGGTGACTTCGCCAAGGCCAAAATACTGCACGATCACCTTGCCGAGCTTCTTCAGCGCCGCCTTCTGGTCCTCGCGATACATCGGCGCGCCCGCATAGATGACGTAGCGCAGCGAGGAATGGTCGTATTTGTCGGCGGCGGGATGCTCGACCATCATCTTCAGGATGGTGGGCACGGTGAAGAGATTGCTGACACGATGCGCCTCGATCAGGCGGAACGCCTCGTTGATGTCGAATTTCTCGGTCGGCAGCAGCACAGTGCGCGCGCCGCGCGCGGTCTGCATCAATTGGTGCACGCCGGCGCCGTGCGACAACGGCGCCACCACCAGCGAGGCATCCTGCTCGGTCGTCCCGGGCGTCAGATCGGCGAGGTGATTGGTGACGACGAAGCCCATCTGGCCGTGGGTCAGCACCGCCGCCTTGGAGCGTCCGGTGGTGCCGGAGGTGAAAAAGAACCAGCAGGGATCGTCGTGCTCGACCGCGACATTCGCGACGTTCGCGCCGGCCTGCGAGGCGATGGCATCGGCGACCGAGCGCTCGCCGAACGCGGCCTTGCCGTCGATGCTCCAGGTGAATTCGATTGCGCCGCCCTTCACGGCCGCGGCGTGCTCGGGGAAATCGACGTGACACAGAAACGCCTTTGCGCCGGAGGCTTGCGCGAGATAACTGACCTCATCCGGCATCAGACGGAAATTGGTGGGCACCCAGACCGCACCGAGCCGGAACGCGGCGAACATCGAAAAGAACATCTCGTCGCCATTCTTGGAATGGACGAGGATGCGGTCCCCCTTGGCAATGCCTCGCGCGGCGAGCGCCGTGGCCAGGGCCGAGACCTGCGCATCGATCTCGCGCCAGGTCCAGGATTTTTCACCCCAGACGAAACCAGGACGCGCACCATGCCGCCGCGCATTCTGGGTCAGCATATAGGCGAGATTCATGACGCGGCGGGACATGCGCAGGGGCTGCATCGGGCTTCCTCTTCGGCGACGGGCGGCACGCGAGCCGTCCGTTCATTGCAGCCCATTTATCGCCAACGCCGGCGGCCCTGCAAGGCCGGCTGCCGCGGACCTGCCCTACGGCTGCTTGAATGCAAATGGCGTCGCCGTGATGGTCCTGGTCTTCCAGCAGGCCTGCGCACCAAAGCCGCCGCAGAAGCTGCCATGCAGATCGAAGCGGATGGTGCGCGCGGCGCCGCGCTTTACCGGTGGGGCCATGACCTTGTAGCGGAGGACGTAGCCGTCGAACACCTCGCGCACGCTGCCGTCCGGCAGCGTCACCAGGATCTTCATGATGCAGCCACCGGTTCCGCAATAGGTCGTCTCGCGATCGCCGCATTTAGTGTCCTGGAAATCGACGATGTAGTCCTCGCGACCATCGCCGGTCAGGTCGATCTTGCGCACGGTGTTCGGCGCGAAGGTCACCGCGCCACCCTCCTGGCTCTCGCATTCCTCATTGGCGTAGCGCAGCGCCTTCTGCACACCTGGCGGATAGTCGGCCGGATTGAACGGCTTTGCGTCGTCGGCGCGCGCAGCCGAGGCGAACAGAGCGAGCATGAGGATGAGATAGCGCATGCGCGTTTGTCGCCAGCGGAGCAATTATCGTTCAGGGAATTTTAAACATGATCGGCGCAACGTTCATCGATTGTCGCGTACAGAGTGCCCCATCATGGTCAAAGCGCCCGCCCTCCTCCTGTTGTCGCTGGCGCTCGCCGGAGTGCCGCTTCTCCGCAAGCGCATCTTGCGTCCGATCCCGCCTTCAAGCCTGCGCGCTATGCCTGGGATGGCGCCGGCAAGGATCCCAATCGGCCGCTCGCCGCCTCACAGCCAACCCGGACTGCCGCCCGCTCCGAGCGCAACAGGGCGCAAGTCGAGGCGCAGGACGGCATCGATGCCGAACAGGACGCCAGGGTGAACCGATCCCTGGTCATCTGCCAGGGCTGCCTTCGCCCGCCGCCACAGGCCGAAGAGTCCAGGCTGGCCAAAGCGACCGATTGAACCGAACGGCTTCGGATCGGAAACCGCCGGCCGGACCGCGCGTTACGATCTCGTGCGCGGGGGCCGGCAGCTGCAAGGCAACGATATGAGCGACGTCATCAACAACAAGGACCATCACCGCTATGAGCTCGAGGTGGAGGGTCACCTTGCGACCGAGCACTACAGGCTCGACGGCGATGTCATCACCTTCGAGCATACCGACGTGCCGAAGGAGCTTGGCGGCAAGGGCATCGGCTCGAAGCTGGTGCAAGGCGCGCTCGACCAGGTCCGAGCGAACGGATTGAAGCTGATCCCGCAATGCCCGTTCGTGAAGGCATGGATCGACAAGCACCCGGACTATGCGGATCTCGTGACACGGTGAGTGCACAGGCCCGCCGCCAGTGGCTGGCGGGCCCGTCGTTGACTTACGGCCCTATTGTCCGTGCTTGAGCAAGTCCTGGTCGTTCATGTCCCAGTCCTGCCACAGCTGGAGAACGCCGAGCAGCACCACCACCGCACCAAGGCTCGTGTGATAGATGCGGAGGAAGCCCTCGCCTGAATAGCCGAGCGCGTATGGCGAGGCGATGAGCCACAGTCCGACCAGGATCGTCGTCACCTCTTGCCAGCGCTGCAAAGCGACGTATTCGAGCTGGCTGATGCCAAACACGACCAGGCCGATCGCAACCGTGTTCAGGATCGCCGTCTGGTGACCGGCGATCGCCTGATCCTGGATCGGAAACCACGGCGAGGCCACGATCACCGCACCCAGCAGCATCCCGCACCAGTCTTCCCACGTTCGATGAGTATTAAAGAAACCAGAGTCCGACATCGTACCCTCCCTGCAAAAGAGGCATACGTCTGCGGCTGGCGATCATGACACTCCGAATGTCTAGCGACCCTGCCGGCCGCATTCGGGCGTATGTCCTTTCCAGGACGTGGGAACCGAAGTGCGGCTTGCAAGAGCGGCATCAGGGATTTTTTTTGCGGGTCGCGGGACCGTGCTCGCGGCGCGCCAAGTCCATACTGCAATGCGGTGACGGCGGCGCGCATTTGCAGATATCTCCTCTGCGCCGATCTCCCTTGGTCTCATCTTGGCAAGGGCCGTGTCAGGCTCCTAGATCAGGAAGCAATCTGCAGCTTGGAAGGATCCCGCATGGCGGCTTCGGTACGCGACAACAAGGACAGGAGGCGCTTCGAGCTCGATGTCGGCAACGACATGGCCTTCGCCAATTACCGGCTGACGCCATCGGCCGTGATCATCACCCACACCGAAACGCCGCGCGCGCTGCGCGGGCGCGGCATCGGCTCCGAGCTGGTCAAGGGCGCGCTCGAGCTGATCCGGCGCGACGGCAAGAAGGTGATCGCCGGCTGCGGCTTCGTCGTCGACTATCTCGACCGGCATCCGGAGGATGCGGATCTGGTCGCCTGAACGCAAAAGGGCCCGCGCGATCGCGGGCCCTTACGGCACGACCGACGCCGGGTCAGTGCTTGATCTCAGGCGGCAGCTTGCCGCCATTGGCGGCAAGCTTGGACATCACCTGCTTGTGCAGCCAGACGTTCATGCTGGCGGAGTCGTTCATGTCCCCGCTATAGCCGAGCTCCTTGGCGAGGTCCTTGCGCGCGGCCAGGCTGGAATCGATGTCGAGTGCCTTCATGAGGTCGACGATCGAGGTACGCCATTCCAGCTTCTCGCCCTTGTGCGCGGCGACGGCCTTGTCGACGATGGCAGCGACGTCGACGGCCGCCATGGGCGCTGATGCCGGCGCCGATGCGCCCGGCGCGGTCCCAGCGGGGGCACTGCCCGGCGCTGCGCCACCGGCCGGCGCGGCGGAAGCCGGCTGGCTGCCGAAGATCGCGCTCATGATTTTCCCGAAAATGCTCATGTCTGCTTCCCCGAAAAGGATCCATTGGAAGGGCCTTGAGTGGCCCCTTATAGACGAAGTCACTGCGTTGCGCCCGCGGAGTTCTGCGAACCACCAGGCAGCATGAGCTTATCTGCGGCGAAATGACGACCGAATGACATCATCGAGGTTGCACTGCGGCATCGAATTTCACCCAGGCGTGAGGGACAGGACTCGGAATTGGGAGTAGCCTTTACATTCAACTCGCGATCCCGTCCGGAATTCGCGTCTGGTTGGAATCGCGAAACTCAGAGAAGAGCGGCCGCTTGCGCCGTTTGCCGGCGCCGAGTGCGGCTGCCCGGCAAGGGAGCTAGCGACCATGGCGACACTCTATCAGGGCAATGTACCCACGATGGCCCAGCCCGCGGATGCGGCTGGACCTGTGATCCGAACCATCCAACTGTCTGATCTGCACGAGGCGCTCCGGCGCGGCTGGGAGGATTTCAAGGCGGTTCCGAGCCACGCCATCATCCTTTGCGTCATCTATCCCGTGCTGGGCCTCGTGCTCGCCCGCGTGGTGATGGGCTATTCCATATTGCCGCTGCTGTTTCCGCTGGCCGCGGGCTTCGCCCTGATCGGCCCGTTCGCAGCCCTCGGCCTCTACGAACTCTCCAGCCGACGTGAACGCTACGAGGAGGCCAGCGCCTGGGATGCCATGGAGGTGCTGCGCTCGCCTTCGTTCGGTGCGATGCTCGGTCTCGGCACGTTGCTGCTCGCCCTGTTCGTCACCTGGGTGGCAACCGCACAAGCGATTTACGTCGCGGCGTTCGGCTACGAGGGCGTCACCGGATTCTCGGATTTCATCAGGCGCGTGCTGACGACGCAGCAAGGCTGGTGGCTGATCGTGGTGGGCTGCGGCACCGGCTTCCTGTTCGCGCTCGCCGCACTCTGTCTCAGTGCCGTGTCGTTCCCCTTGATGCTGGACCGCCATGCCGGTGCGTTCGAGGCGATGAGCACTTCGCTGCGCGTGGTCGCGAGAAACCCGGTGCCGATGGCGGCCTGGGGCCTGATCGTGGCGGTGCTGCTCGCGCTCGGCACGATCCCGGCCTTCCTCGGCCTTGCCGTTGTGGTCCCCCTGCTTGGGCACGCCACGTGGCACCTCTATCGCAAGGTGATCGTGTCGGATCCGGGCGCACGCCCTGTGCCGCCTCCGCCGCATCGGCCGCGCAAGCCGGCCGCCGACTTCCCGGCAAACCTCTTCCCGTGGCGGAATCGGACGGACGCCTGACAATCTCGTGACGTGCGGCCCTGCCCCGTTTCGGACAGGGCCGCACGCCTTGCTTTGGCCGCGGTTACAGCCGAGATTATGCTGCCGGTCAGATCAATTCACGGAAATCCATTTCATCTGATGACTCCGACGATTTCTCGTCTTGCTCTCGCAGCCTTCATCGTCTCCGCGTCCCTTCTCTCAGTCCGGCCAGCGCCCGCCGCGGTTGCCTGCGGCTCGGGCAATTTCGACGCCTGGCTGGCTGATTTCAAAACCGACGCTGCGGCGAAAGGCATCTCGCAGCAGGCCATCACCGCCGGGCTTGCCGGCGTCACGCTCGATCCGAGCGTGGTCAACCGCGACCGCTCGCAAAAGGTCTTCACCCAGACCTTCGAGGAGTTCTCCGGCCGCATGGTGCCGCCGCGCTTGGAGCGCGGCGCCAACAGGATGAAGCAATACGGCTCGGTGCTGTCGCGCATCGAGCAGGCCTATGGCGTGCCCGGCGAGGTCCTGGTCGCGATCTGGGGTCTGGAGACCGATTTCGGCGTCAACACGGGCAAGTTCGCAACGATCCGCTCGCTTGCAACGCTCGCTTACGATTGCCGTCGCTCCGAGCAGTTTCGCGCCGAGCTGCTGGATGCGCTGCGCATCGTCCAGCGCGGCGATCTTGCGCCTGCCGACATGAAAGGCGCCTGGGCCGGCGAGCTCGGCCAGACCCAGTTCATGCCGTCATCCTGGATGAAATATGCCGTCGACTTCGACGGCAACGGCAAGCGCGATCTGCTGCATAACGCGCCCGACGTGCTCGCCTCCACCGCCAATTATCTGGCCGGCTATGGCTGGCAGAAGGGCAAGGATTGGCAGCCGGGCAGTCCGAACTTTGAGGTGCTCAAGCAGTGGAACAAGAGCGAGGTCTACTCCAAGACCGTCGCCTATTTTGCCGCCCAGCTCGCACGCGCTCCCTGAAACAACACGCGACAAAATGCATGGGCCGATCGCGAGCGACCGGCCCTCGCTTGGGTGCGTTTACTTGCCCATGGTGGCGAGCATTGCCTTGTTCAGATGCGCGCCGCACGCACCCATCTTGCCGTTGAGCAGGGAGTCCTGAGCCGCAGCGATCTCCTTCTGCGCGACAAATTTGCTGTCACCGTCGGCCATGTTTTCGATCGCCGTCTCAGTTTTCTCCAGATTGGCCCCGCTGCAGCCGCCCATGGCGTGCTTGGCGGCCTGGGCCGGCGCGACGGCGAGTGCAACAGCGGCGACTGCGATAACCCCGAGTAACTTCGTCATGATGTTACTTTCCTTCTCTTGTTCTTGGGCCAGAACCGGCGACATTGCCGGAATCTGCGACATGACTTTCCTCCGGTTGCGGCAACTTGCCGCAATAAATTCCCCGCGAGATTTGCGTGATGCTGCGCGCCGCGCAGAGCCGCATGCGAAATTTCTGATTTTCATTACAACTTCGTAATGGAGGCCCTAACGCATCGCGTGTGTACACGGCACCAACTGCGCAACAGAGAGCCTCAGGATCAATGGCGATCCAATTTCGGCCTCTCGACACATGAATATAGATTCACTTTTTCTCCGAGCAGATCATGCGATTCGCGCATGCGAGACTTGGGCCCAGACGCTATCCCATCCTGTTGCGGATCACTGGAACGCGACATACTTCGACCCCCGTCGGCACCGCAAATCCAAACATAAGCCCGTGATTTCACGGACGTTTGCTGCGAAAACCGATCGCTGCCGCCCAGCTGTTGGGCGGGAGTGCCAAGAGGTTAATCGCTTCTTACCGGTGCTATGCGCTCTTCGCTTAGCTGCATCGCAACATCGGAACTTTCGCACTGCACCACTCTCACCTATATTCATTTCAACGATGAGGCTCGAAGCAAGAGCTGAATCGAACTACAGGAGACTACCAATGCTGCTCTCGCTCATCCGCATGATCCAGGCCTTCCGGGACTATCAGCGTAATGTTGCCGAGCTGTCCCAGCTCAGCGACCGCGAACTGGCCGACATCGGCCTCGATCGCTCGGACATCCCGCGCGTTGCCGCCGGTCAGTACCAGGGCTGATATCGTTCAGCCCTTCACCGGAACGGACCGATAGCGCCCGCCTCGTGCGGGCGTTGTCGTTTCTGATGGCAGAAAACTCGATCTCGGCGATTCCACTCTCCGCCGAAAAGCGCTACCTGTCCGCCCCATGACAGGACCCCAATCCAACATCGTGCACGTGATCGGTGCCGGCCTCGCCGGTTCCGAAGCCGCCTGGCAGGTTGCGAAGTCCGGCGTGCCCGTGGCGCTGCACGAGATGCGGCCGACCCGCATGACCGAGGCGCACCGCACCGACGGGCTCGCCGAGCTCGTCTGCTCCAACTCGTTTCGCTCGGATGACGCCGCCAACAACGCCGTCGGCTTGCTGCATGCGGAAATGCGGCGGCTCGACTCGCTGATCATGCGCGCCGCCGATGCCAACCAGGTGCCCGCCGGCGGCGCACTCGCAGTCGATCGCGACGGCTTCTCCGCTGCCGTCACCAAGGCGCTCAACGACCATCCCCTGATCGAGATCGCCCGTGGCGAGGTTTCAGGCCTGCCGCCGGCCGAGTGGAGCAATGTCATCGTTGCCACCGGCCCCCTCACCTCCGCGCCACTGGCTGATGCCATCCGCGAGCTCACGGATGAGAGCGCGCTAGCCTTCTTCGACGCGATCGCGCCGATCGTGCACCGCGAATCCATCGACATGTCGGTGGCCTGGTTCCAGTCGCGCTACGACAAGGTCGGCCCCGGCGGCAACGGCGCCGACTACATCAACTGCCCGATGACCAAGGAGCAGTATGACGGCTTCGTCGCCGCGCTCATCGCCGGCGAGAAGACCGAGTTCAAGGAGTGGGAGACCAACACGCCCTATTTCGACGGCTGCCTGCCGATCGAGGTGATGGCGGAGCGCGGCCCCGAGACGCTGCGCCACGGTCCGATGAAGCCGGTCGGCCTCACCAATCCGCACGATCCCACGACCAAGGCCTACGCAATCGTGCAGCTGCGCCAGGACAACAAGCTCGGCACGCTCTACAACATCGTCGGGTTCCAGACGAAGCTGAAATACGGCGAGCAACAACGCATCTTCCGCACCATTCCGGGGCTGGAGAACGCCGAATTCGCCCGCCTCGGCGGCCTGCATCGCAACACCTTCCTGAACTCGCCAAAGCTGCTCGACGGCCAGTTGCGCCTGCGTGCGCAGCCGCGGCTGCGTTTCGCCGGCCAGATGACCGGCTGCGAGGGCTATGTGGAATCCGCCAGCGTCGGCTTGATCGCCGGTCTCTACGCAGCCGCGGACGCACGTGGCGAGGCGCTTGTCAGCCCGCCGGGCACGACCGCGCTCGGGTCACTGCTCGGCCACATCACTGGCGGCCATATCGAGACCATCGAGCCGGGCACGCGCTCGTTCCAGCCGATGAACATCAATTTCGGCCTATTCCCGCCGCTCGCGACCGTGCCGACCAAGAAGCCCGACGGCACACGGCTGCGCGGCAACGAGAAGACGGTGGCCAAGAAGCAGGCGCTGAGCGCACGGGCGCTCGCCGATCTCGATCGCTGGATCGCCGATCACCTGCGCATTGCCGCCGCCGCGTGAGTTTGCGATGAGCCTGCCCAAAGACGACGCCGCAGAGCTGTCGGCGCGCTGGACCGAAGGCGTGCTGCTCAAGCGCGACGTGTTCTCGACCGTCGAGCGCGGCCGCTTCCGCAGCGAGAGCGGCGAGATCGATGCGGTATTGCGCCGGCTGGACGAGGTGCCCTGGTGGTCGTTCCTGCTGGCACACCACCTGTTCGCCCGCGAGAAGCATGCCCTGGTGCGCGCCAAAGGCCTCGACGTCGGTCCCGAACTGCTATGGGCAGGGCGCCGCGCTCTGGTGCGCGGCTTCGTCGACGGCGTCGCGCTGCATCTGGCAAAGCCCCATGGCGATCTCGCCTATTTCCGCTCGGCCAAGGCCGCACTGCGCCGGCTGCGCCGCGCCGGCATCTGCCACAACGATCTCGCCAAGGAGCAGAACTGGCTGGTCGGCCGCGACGGCCGCGCCTATGTGACCGACTTCCAGCTCGCCGCGTGCTTCAAGCGCCGCGGCCGGCTCTATCGCATCCTCGCCTATGAAGATCTCCGGCATCTGCTCAAGCACAAGCGCTCCTACGCGCCGGAGGCGCTGACGCCGCGCGAGCGAAAGATCCTGGCGAGGAAGTCGTTCGCCGCGAGCCTGTGGCTCGCCACCGGCAAGAAGGTCTATCGCGCCATCACCCGCGGCCTGTTCAATTTCACCGACCGCGAGGGCGGCGGCCGCCGGCTCGTCAACGACGCGCCGGTGCTGGCCGAGCTGATCCGCCGCAATCCCGCCGTGCGCGACGCCGCCATCGTCGCCTTTGCCGACCGCCGCTCCGGCGTCGGACTTTACGCCTTCGTCGAGGCCGATCACGCCGCGCTCGAAGGCCAGCTCCGCAGCGAGCTTGCCGCCGCCAAGGGGCCGAAGCCGCCCGAGCACATCCAGGTCGTGCACGCCCTGCCACGCAACAGCAGCGGCAAGCCGCGCACCGAGGTCTTGCAGCTGGTCGCCATGAACCAGCTCGACCTGATCGAGCCGATGATGAAGAACGAGCAGGACCGCGCCTTCCTCAAGGACATCCTGGAGCAGCGCAAGAACCTGCGCGACCGCTTCAATTTCGAAGCGAAGCTCCCAACGAGCTAAGCGGAATCTGCGCCTTGAAGCCTCCACAATGGCGACCGAGAAGCGCTTGGATCACGCAGGGCTCGCAGAGATCATGGGCGGTCGGGGGACGATGATGCATCGTGTGGTTGGCGGGATCATCGCTGGTCTTGTGCTGCTGGCGGGCGCGCCCGCGCTGGCGGACTCTCCGGCCGAGCTGATCTCCAGCTTCCGTCTCAAGCATGGTGAGGCCCGCGTCGTCCGCGACGCCACCCTCGATCGCATCGCCATGGATCAGGCCCGCGCGATGGCAGCGAAGGACGACCTCAGCCACGACGCGCTCGGCCCGTTCAATCGCCGGGTCGCACCGGCCGGTGCGGGCCGCGCCGCCGAGAACATCGCCTACGGCTACGACAATTTCGAGAAGACGCTGGGCCAGTGGATCGACTCGTCCGGGCACCGCAAGAACCTGTTGCTGCACAACGCCTCCCGCGTCGGCATTGCCAGCGCCAAGAATGCGAGTGGCAAGCGCATCTATTGGGCCATGGTCATCGCCGGCGATTACGAGCCGAAGGGCAAAGGCAAGAAAAAGGACAAGGAGCCCGTCGTTGCCGTGAAGCGCGAGGTCGCTCCGGCCAGCAAGCCAAAGCCCAGCAATTGTCACGTCAAGCTGCTCGGCCTCTGCATCTGAGGCGCGCCAGCCCATCTTGCTCGCGCGCGGCAACGCGCCTAATTCATGGGATCGCAAGAAGCGGAGGGCGTGAGTGATCGACCTCGACCGAATACGTGCCGATACCCCAGCCACCAGCCGGCTCGCCTATCTCCACAACGCCGGCGCGGCGCTCATGCCGACCCCCGTTGTCGCCGCAATGAAGCAGCATATCAACCTCGAAAGCGAGATCGGAGGCTATGCCGCCGCTGACCGCGAAGCCCCGCGGTTAGATGCGGTCTACGGCTCGGTCGCACGCCTGCTGAATGCCGCACCCGACGAGATCGCGCTCGTGGAGAATGCGACGGTTGCGTGGCAGATGGCGTTCTATTCGCTTCCGTTTCGGAAGGGCGACCGGATCCTGACCGCCGAAGCGGAATACGCGGCGAATTATGTCGCCTTCCTTCAGGTCGCCAAGCGAACCGGCGCGGTCATCGACGTGGTGCCGAGCGATGCCAGCGGTGAGCTCGACCTCCACGCGCTCGAACGGATGATCGAAAAGCGGGTGAAACTGATCGCCATCACCTGGGTTCCGACCAATGGCGGGCTGGTCAATCCGGCAGAGGCAATCGGCAGGATCGCGCGGGCGCATGGCATTCCCTATCTGCTCGACGCCTGCCAGGCGGTCGGGCAGATGACAGTTGATGTCGAAGCTATCGGCTGCGACATGTTGTCGGCCACGGGCCGCAAATTCCTGCGCGGCCCCCGCGGCACTGGCTTTCTCTACATCCGCCGCGCGCTGCTGCAGCAGCTCGAGCCGCCGATGATCGACCATTTTGCAGCGCCCTGGGTCTCGCGCGATGAATATCGGCTCCGCGACGATGCCCGCCGTTTCGAGACATGGGAGAATAATTACGCGGCCCGGCTTGGGCTGGGCGCGGCTGTCGATTATGCCCTCGAGATCGGCATCGATCGGATCGAGCAGCGCTGCCGCCCGCTCGCCGACCGCCTGCGCGGCGGCCTCGCCGCCCTTCCTGGCATCACCATTCGCGACCTCGGGCGTGCGCCGGGTGCGATCGTCAGCTTCACGATGGACGGGCACGAGGCGGAAGACATTGTCGCCAGCGCCGCTGCAGCCGGCATCACGATCGGTGCTTCGGACCCATCGAGCACGCGCATCGATGCCGAGCTTCGCTCGCTGCCGCATCTCGTGCGGGCGTCACCGCATTACTACAACACGGAAGCCGAGGTCGATCGGCTGCTCGCGCATCTGGCGGACCTGACACGATAGCAAGAGGAGGCGGCGCGACCGGGCCAACCGTGAGGTCGCTCCACCATCGCGCCGGCCTGACATCAAGCTCTTGTCGTCAAGCTCTTGTCGTCAATGCCGAGAGTTGGTCGGTATCGAAGCGGGCGCGTAAGGCGCTGATGGCTTTCGCATCCGGCGGCCCACTCGCCGTCAGCTTGGCCAGCTCCTCGAAATAATGCTCGTGTCCCGGTGGGGAGACGGTCATGACCACGCGCGCGGGCTTCTCGCTCACATTTGTGATGTTGTGAGCTACGCCCGGAGGAATGAAGAGAAAGGTCCCGGGGGTTGCGCGGACGACCTCATCCCCAACGTGCCATTCACACTCGCCTTCGAGCATGTAGAACGTCTCTTCCTGAACACGATGCACGTGCCGGCCGGTGGCGAATCCTGCCGGAACTGTCCAGTCGAACATACTGGTGTGCCTGGTGTCCTCGCCGGTCACCAGGAAGCCCATCGGTTGGCCGCGCAGCACGACCCCTTCGGTCTCGCCGGGCCTGCGGATCACGTGTTTCGCGGTCATGTATCCCTCCATCGCTTGTTGCAGCGCTCCTCACGGCTGGAGCGATAGTGATCCAGGCGAGCCCGAAAGTGGTGAAGCCGTTCGGAAAACGTTGCAAAAAACCTGCGAAATGTGCCCTTCTTCGGCATGGCCGCGATCCTTGAATTTGGTCCCTTTCGGCTCGATGTCGAGGCGGGGATCCTGTTCCACGGTGCCGAGCCGACCGGACTCGGCCGGCGCGCCGTGCTGCTCCTCGCCCTCCTCGTCCGGAAAGCTGGAGCGCCGGTTTCGAAAGATGCCTTGATCGAGGCGGCCTGGCCCGCCCAGGCCGTTGAGGACAGCAATCTGACCGTCCAGATCGCGGCGGTGCGGCGCACGCTGGCAGACATTTCCGGCGAGACGCATTGGATCGAAACGCTGCCGCGCCGCGGCTATCGCTATGTCGGCCCCACCGTGACGCCGTCCGATCCGGATCACGCTCAGGCGACGCCGCAAGCGCCGCCGCTGGCATTGCCCGACAGGCCGTCGATCGCAGTGTTGCCTTTCACGAACTTGAGCGGTGATGCGGACGAGGACTATTTTGCCGATGGGATGGTCGATGACATCATCACCGGGCTCTCACGCATCAACTGGCTGTTCGTGATCGCGCGGAATTCCACGTTCGCCTACAAGGGCCGCGCGGTGGACGTGAAGCAGGTCGGCCGCGAGCTTGGTGTACGCTACGTCCTGGAAGGCAGCGTCCGCAGAACAGGCACACTGGTCCGCATCACCGGCCAGTTGATCGATGCGGCGAGCGGAATGCACGTATGGGCCGAGCGATTTGACCGCCGGTCCGAAGACGTCTTCGCGCTCCAAGATGACATCGCTTTGTCGACCGTCGGTGCCATCGCACCCAGCCTGCGGCGTGCCGAGATCAACAGGGTCAAGCGCAAGCGGCCGGACAGCCTGGATGCCTATGATCTCGTCCTGCGCGCCCAGCCGGACGTCGATTCCGGCATGCCCGCCCAGGTGACCCAGGCGCTCGTGCTGCTCGAACGTGCGATCGCGCTCGAACCTGCGTATGCGCTCGCGCATGGCAATGCGGCGATGTGCCATCATTGCTTGTTTCTCCGGGCCGGCTTGCAGGAAGCCAATCGCGAGGCTTCGATCCACCACGCGCGCTCGGCCATCGCCCAGGGCCAGGATGACGCGCTTGCGCTCACGCTCGCGGGTTTTTCGATCGGCATGGACGGGCATGATCGCTCCGCGGCCTTCACCGCGTTCGAGGCCGCGCTCGCCATCAGCCCATCATCGGCGCTGACCTACATTCTCGGCAGTGTCGTGCTCGGCTGGGGCGGAGATTCCGACCGCGCCATCGAGTGGAGCGAGCAAGGCCTGCGGCTCAGCCCGTTCGATTCCTGGGCTTTCGCGGCATTCGACGCCCAGGCGCTTGGGCACTTCCATCGCGGCCGATATGAGGAGGCGTGCCGCGCCGCTTACCGCTCGGTTCAGGCCAACCCTCGCCACAGCATCACCTACGTACAATTGGCCGCAGCGCTGGCAAAGCTGGGACGATTGCAGGAGGCGAAAGCCGCGGCCGCGCGGGTGCTGGAGCTACACCCGACCTTCCGCTATGGCCGTCAATTTCAGGGCGTCAACTGCGCGCCGGCGCTGGCCTCTTCGCTGGGCGACGCCCTCCGCGCTGCAGGCCTTCCCGAGTAGCGCTCGGCTCGGCCTCGCGTGGCGCTCACGTGCAGCGCGCGCTCAGCCCGGATGCGCTGAGCCTGGCCATGACCTCGTCGAGATGCGCGGCATCGCGGGTCTCGATGACGAGCTGCAGCAGCGTCGCCTTGGCCGGCAGATCGGAAAAGGTCCGCTGGTGCGAGACCTCGATGATGTTGGCACCGGCCTCGGCCAGCAGCCCCGCCACCGCGGCGAGCTGCCCCGGCCTGTCGGGGATATCGAGCGACAATTGCGTCAGCCGCCCCTCGCGCGCCAGCTCGCGGGTGAGCACGGAAGCGATCAGCCGCGTGTCGATATTGCCTCCGCTCAGCACGAGGCCGACCTTCTCGCCGGCAAAGCGAGACGGATCGGACATCAGGGCGGCGAGGCCGGCGGCGCCGGCGCCCTCGACCACGGTCTTCTCGATCGAGATCAGGGTCGCGACCGCACGCTCCAGCTCGGCTTCGTTGACGAGGGCAATGTCGTCGACGAGGCGTCGGACGATTTCGGTGGTGATCCTGCCCGGTGATTTCACCGCAATGCCCTCGGCGAGCGTATCGCCGCGCGCCGGCAGATTGCCGTCATGGATGGCGTTGTACATCGAGGGATACAGCCAGGCCTCGACGCCCAATATCCGCAGCGACGGCTTGATCGACTTCGCGGCAATGGCAATCCCGCTGATCAGACCGCCGCCGCCGATCGGGACGACGAGCGTGTCGAGCTCCGGGACCGCCTTCAGCACTTCCAGTCCGATCGTGCCCTGCCCAGCGATGACGAGCGGATCGTCGTAAGGATGGACGAAGACCATGCCGTGCGCTTCACCGTGGCTTCGCGCAAAAGCGGCCGCCTCTTCCAGCGTCGCGCCCGTGACCACCACTTCGGCGCCGTGATGCCTGGTGTTCTCGATCTTCACCATGGGCGTGCCGATCGGCATCACGATGGTGGCGGGAATGCCGAGCCGCTTGGCGTGGTAGGCAACGCCTTGCGCGTGGTTGCCCGCGGACATCGCGATCACGCCCCGCACGCGCTCTTCCGGCGTCAGCGCGGTGAGCCGGTTGAGCGCGCCGCGCTCCTTGAACGAGGAGGTGAACTGGAGGTTCTCGAATTTCAGCCAGATGTCGCAGCCGCAGATGCTGCTCAGCGTGCGGCTGTAGCTGCAGGGCGTCTCGACGACGGCGCCTTGGATGGTCTTGGCGGCGGCGTGAATGTCTTCCGGTGCGACCGGAAGGCCGCTGAGATCGGACGTGCTTTGGGACATGTCAGCCATAGGACAGCATAGAGCATTTGGCCGGGCCAGGCGATAAGCCGGCGTCTATTTGGTAAATTCACGCGATCGCGAGGCGCGCCACAGCGTCCAGAGCGTGCGCAACCGCGAGGTCGGCTGCAATGTAAACGGATTGCGTCCCGGGCGCGACAGGCGCGCGAGATCGGCCTGCGCCTGCCGCAGCAGCAGAAATGCCGGCCGCACCGGCGGCGCCAGCTGCGCCAGCAGCGATGAAGCCGCGGTCATATGCTGCCGGGCTTCACCCGCGAGTTGCTCCAGCGCCGCATGGAGATTGGGTGTCTCCTTGCCGGCGAACACATCCTCCATGCTGCAATTGTGCTTCTCCAGCACCTGCTGCGGCACGAACAATTGCCGGTGCGCGGCATCGCGCGGCAGATTGGCGATGACCTGCACGATCCCCTGCGCCAGACCGGCATGGCGGGCGAGATGCTCGGCCGCCTCCGATGGAGGTCCCAACACCTGCGCTGCGAGGGCGAACAGCGCCGATGAGGTCGCCGCCAGGTAACCTTCCAGCGCGGCCATGGTCGGCATCGGGTCGTTGTAGAGATCGAACTGGTGTTCCTCCGCAAGGAGCGACAGCGGCTCGACCGGCAGGTCGAAATCGCGGATCGCGCGGAGCAGCTCGGCCGCCACCGGATTGCCCTCGGCGCTGCCGTGGACTTGGCCCGACAGCATGTCGGTCCACCATTGCAGGCGGATCTCGCCGGGCAAGGGCTGGCTCACCTGGTCGCGAACGCGGACGATCTCGACGTTGAAGGCGTAGAGTGCCAGCAACGCGCGGCGCTCGGCGGCTGGCGCGAACAGGGTCGCAGCGTAGCGCGGAAAGTCATGGCTGCGCACGAGATCGGCGCAAAAGACAACTGAGTCGGGCGGCGGCGGGGGGGTGCTCATGGCACGGCGATCAGCGCGGCGGCAACCCGCCGCCGTTCACCGATCATGATGTTGTAGGTGCGCACGGCCGGGCCGGTCTGCATCGTGTCCAGCACCACCCTCACCGCCTTGAGCGCCTGACGCAGCTCGGGCGGCGGCAGCCACAGCCCGGTTCCGGTGCCGACCAGCAGCGTGTCGATGCTGTTGGCCGCCACGAACACCCGATCCAGCGAATAGCGGTCGATCTTCGCGGGGTCGGTCACGTCCCAGGCCCAGATTGCGTCGGGCAGGCAGAGCAGCGAGCCCCGATGCGACATGCCGGCAAAGGCGAAGCCGCCCTTGCCATAGGCATCGATCGGCGCCGAGCGCGGGAAATGCGGAGCGTTGGGATCGCCGGCCATGAGCTTCGTCCGAATGGGCTTACTGCCCTCGCAAACGCCAGCGAGGGCATGAGGTTCGGATCATGCCTTGCTTTTCTTCGCCGGCGTCGCCGTATCGGGCGCATCTTCGCGATGCTCGCCGACGCCGAGATAGATCAGGATCGGCGCCGCAATGAAGATCGATGTGTAGGTGCCGACCAGCACCACGCCGAACATCATCACCGCGGTGAAACTGTGGATGGCATGGCCGCCGAACAGCAGCAGCGCGAGCAGTGCCAGCGTCACGGTGACGTGGGTGATGATCGAGCGCGACAGCGTCGAGTTGATTGACTCGTTGAGCAGCTGCGGCATCGGCATCTTCTTGTAGCGCCGCAGCATTTCACGGATGCGGTCGTAGATGACGACGGTATCGTTGAGCGAATAGCCGAGAATCGTCAGCAGCGCCGCGATGCTGGTCAGGTCGAAATCGACCTGGCTGATCGACATGAAGCCGATCGTCAGCACGATGTCGTGCACGTTGGCGATCATGGCGCCCAGCGCGAACTGCCATTCGAAGCGGAACCAGAGATAGATCAGGATCGCGATGATCGCGAGCATCAGGCCGAGCATGCCGTAGGCCAGGAGCTCGCCGGCGACGCGAGGACCGAGCACCTCGGTACGCTGAATGTCGACGCTGTTGCCGAGCGCGCCGCGAAGCTTCTGCAAGGCTGCCTGCTGGGCGGCGTCGCCGCCCGGCTGCTCCGCAACCCGGATCAGCACGTTCTCGGGACCGCCGAACTGCTGCAGCTGGACCTCGCCAAGGCCCAGGGCGTCGAGCGAGGTGCGCATCGCCGCGATGTCGGCGGTGCCGGACTTCGCCTTCACCTCCAGCAGCGTGCCGCCCTTGAAGTCGATACCGAGGTTCAGGCCGTGGGTGAAGAACAGCGTGATCGCGACGATCGACAGCGCGGCCGAGATCGGGAAACTGATGCGGCGGAATCGCGTGAAGTCGAAATGCGTCTCGTCCGGAACGATGCGCAGCGACGGCAACAGGCCGAGGGCCGCGACCACGGTGAGGATGGCAATGAGGACGCCGAGCCCGATGAGAACGGTGTAAGTCACGATCAGGCTCCTAGATCGGCACGCTCTGCGGCCGCTTCCACCGCACCCACCATGCCACGATCAGTCGGGTCAGGGTGAAGGCGGTGAACACCGTGGTGATGATGCCGATGCCGAGCGTCACGGCGAAGCCGCGCACCGGGCCGGTGCCGATGTAGAACAGCACCGCGGCGGCAATGAAGGTGGTGATGTTGGAATCGAGGATGGTCGCGAGCGCCCGCTTGAACCCGGCATCGATCGCCGAGATCGCGTTGCGGCCGCCGCGCAGCTCCTCGCGGATGCGCTCGTAGATCAGCACGTTGGAGTCGACCGCGATGCCGACGGTGAGCACGATGCCGGCGATGCCGGGCAGCGTCAGCGTGGCATTGAGCAGCGACAGCAGGCCGAAGATCATTGCGACGTTGATGGCCACCGCGATGTTGGCGAACACGCCGAACAGCCGGTAGGTCACGAGCATGAAGATGATAACGAGGATCGAGCCGACATAGGCGGCGAGCTCGCCCTTCTCGATCGAGTCCTGGCCGAGGCCCGGGCCGACGGTGCGCTCCTCGACGACCGTGAGCGGCGCCGGTAGCGCGCCGGCGCGCAGGAGAATCGCGAGATCGTTGGCCGATTGCACGGTGAAATTGCCGGAGATCTGGCCCTGGCCGCCGGTGATGGGCTCGCGAATGACCGGCGCCGAGATCACCTTGTTGTCGAGCACGATCGCAAACGGCAGTCCGACGTTCTCGGTGGTAGCCTGCGAGAACTTGCGGGCGCCCGAGGTGTTGAACTTGAAGCTGACGACCGGTTCGCCCGTGCGCTGGTCGAAGCTCGCCTGGGCGTCGGTCAGGTCGCCGCCGGCGACCAGCACCTGCTTCTTGACCACATAGGGCGTGGGCGGCGGCGATGCGCTCGTCAGCAGCTCGGATTCCGGCGGCAACCTGCCCGCTTGCGCCTGATCCGGCGGCACGGAGGTGTCGACCATGCGGAATTCCATCTTCGCGGTCTTGCCGAGCAGCTCCTTCAGGCGGGTGGGATCCTGAAGACCGGGGACCTGCACCAGGATGCGGTCGTTGCCCTGGCGCTGGATCACGGGCTCGACGGTGCCGAGCTCGTTGACGCGGCGTTCGACGATCTGGATCGACTGTTCGATGGTCTTGCGCATGCGGTCGAGCATCGCGGCCTGCGGGACGCTGAGGCGGATCACACCGCCGCCGGCATCAGCCACCTCGAGGTCGCGTTGACCGCTGGATCCCATGAGGCCGCCCAGCGGCTGGGACAGCTCGCGCAGCTTGGCGAGTGCCGGCTGCACGTCGGTTTCCTTGGTGATGCGAACCTCGACCGCGTCGTTGCGCACCGTGACGCCGCCGGTAAAGCCGATCTTGGCGTCGCGCAGCGTCCGGCGAACGTCGTCGCGGATCTGGTCCAGCCGCTCCTTCTTCACGTAGTTGGAATCGACCTCGAGCAGGAGATAAGAGCCGCCCTGGAGGTCGAGGCCGAGCACGAGCCGGCGCTGCGCCCAGGCGGGCCAGGACTTGACTTGGGCCTCGGGGAAGAAGTTCGGGACCGCGCAGAGGCACACGATCAGCGCCGTCAGGATGATCCCGAGCGCCTTCCACCGCGTGAAATACAACATCGACTGGACCTGTCAGATCAGGAGACTTGAGACTCGCGGTGAAGCGCTCACTTCGCCGCGCTGTCGTCCTTTGCGCTTTCCTTCGAGCTTTCTTTCGCCGGCTCGCCCTTGGCGCGAACGCCCGAGATCATCTGGCGCATCTGCCGCACGCGCACGCCGTCGGAAATCTCGAACTCGATCTGGTCGTCGTCGACCACCTTGGTGACCTTGCCGACGAGGCCGCCCGAGGTCACGACGGTGTCGCCGCGGCGGATGTTCTTCACGAGCTCGGCGTGGTCGCGGACCTTCTTCTGCTGGGGGCGCAGAATCAGGAAGTACATGATCACGAAGATCAGGGCGAACGGCAGCAGCGACATCAACATGCTGTTGGTGTCGCCGGCGCCCGCGGCCTGGGCATACGCAGGGGTAATCAGCATTCGGACGATCCTCGTGAGAACGGGGGAAAGCCGGTCGGGCCCTCAAGGGCGACCGGTTCGGTCAAATTCGCGCGGACTATAGCGGCCATTGCCCCAATTGCAACGCTGGCAGACCGCCCTTTTGGGCCACCTTGCGGCGGCCCCTGAGGCCCGATAAGGCTGCGTTCTCAGGAACTTCGGACATGCCCAAGAAACCAGACAAAAGCCCGGCCGGCAAAGGCCCCCGCACCCCTGCCAACAAGCCCGTCCGCGTCGCGGCAAAACGCCCCACGGCGGCGATCGCCGAGACAGGCCCCAACCTTGCCCAGGAGCGCATCGTCCGCGCCCTGGAGACCATTGCGGCGCACCTTTCCGCCCGGGGCACGCCGGCAGTCGAGCCCGAGTCGTTCAAGCGGGCCGATGCCTATGTCTGGCACCCTGACGGACGCCTCTCGGCGGTGCCGCGGGTCAGTCGCGTCGAGCTGTTCCTGCTCAAGGGCGTCGACCGGATGCGCGACATCCTGATGGAGAACACCGAGCGCTTCGCCAACGGCCTGCCGGCCAACAACGCCCTGCTCTGGGGCGCACGCGGCATGGGCAAGTCGTCGCTGGTGAAGGCGACGCATGCCAGCATCAACGCGGAGCGCAAACCGGCCGACAAGCTCAAGCTGATCGAGATCCACCGTGAGGACATCGAGACCCTGCCGGCCCTGATGGAGCAGCTGCGCGCCTCCGCCTTCCGCTTCATCGTGTTCTGCGACGACCTCTCCTTCGACGGCAACGATGCCTCCTACAAGTCGCTCAAGGCGGTGCTCGAAGGGGGGATCGAAGGCCGGCCCGAGAACGTCATCCTCTATGCCACCTCCAACCGCCGCCATCTGCTGGCACGCGACATGATCGAGAACGAGCGCTCGACCGCGATCAATCCGGGCGAAGCGGTTGAGGAGAAGGTGTCGCTGTCGGATCGTTTCGGCCTCTGGCTCGGCTTTCACCGCTGCAGCCAGGACGAATATCTCGCCATGGTACGCGGCTATTGCAGCCATTTCGGCATCAAGATCGACGACGAGGCGCTGGAGCGCGAAGCGCTGGAATGGTCGACGACGCGCGGCTCCCGCTCGGGCCGCGTCGCCTGGCAGTTCGTGCAGGAGCTGGCGGGACGGCTCGGTGTGAAGCTGACGGCGCAGTAGCGAACAGCGTCGCCTCACCCACAACTGTCATTCCCCGCGCAGGCGGGGAATCCAGTACGCCGCAGCTAATCGGCTCAGCAATAACTGTCTCTGGAATACTGGATCGCCCGGTCAAGCCGGGCGACGACAGTGTGCTTGTGGTGATCGCGTGCCCTGCTCCGGGCCCGCGCCTCACGCCCCGTTCAGGAATTGAAGCGGGTCAACCGGGCTCGACCCCTTGCGGATCTCGAAGTGGAGCTGCGGCGACGCCACTTCCCCGGATTGACCCGACTTGGCAATGACCTGGCCGCGCTTGATGGTATCGCCGCGCTTCACCAACAGCTCACTCGCATGGGCATATGCGGTGACGTAGCCGTTGGAGTGCCGAACCAGAACCAGATTGCCGTAACCCTTCAGCTCGTTGCCGGAATAGGCGACGACGCCGTCTTCGGCTGCCTTGACCGGCGTCCCCTCGGGCACCGCGAGATTGATGCCGTCATTGGATTTGCCATTGGTCTTGGCGCCATAGGTCGTGACCACCTTGCCGCGGACGGGCCAGCGGAAGGTCGGCAGCGCGCCGGTGGCCTCCGCAGCCTTCGCCGGCGTCTCAGCGGGCTTCTCTTCGACATTGCTCGTGGCCTGGGCGAGACGCGCGCTCTGCACGGGCGCGGCGGCAGTGGCCATTTTGGTCGTGGGCGCCGGAGCTGCCGCGACGGGCTGGAGCGTTCCGGCCACCGGTGCGGCCGCGACCGGAGCCGCAGCAACCGGCGCCGCAACGGCGGCGGTCTTGGCGCCGGGCACGGTCAGCTTGGTGCCGAGCTTTAGCTTTGCCGACGGATCGAGGCCGTTGGCACGGGCGAGCTCTGCCGCCGAGACGTGGTTCTTGCGCGCGATGCTGGCCAGCGTGTCGCCGCGGTTGACGAAGTGCGTGCTCGGCGGTGCGGCGACGGCCGCAACCGGCTTGGCTGCCGGGGCTGCCGCGACGGGAGCCATCGTGGGCGCCGGTGCAACTGCCGTCGCCGGAGACGGAATGATCAGCTGCTGGCCGGGCGAGAGCGCCCGCGGACCCTTGTAGCCGTTGGCGGCCAGGATCGCCTGCGGCGTGACGTGATAGCGCTTGGCGAGCACGTCGAGCGTATCGCTGGTGCCGACGATGATCTTGGTCCCGCCGACCGGCTGTGCGGCCGCGACCGACCGCGGCGGCACGGTAGCCGTGGTCTCCAGGTGCGGTTGCGCCGGAGGCGCATATGAGCTGACGCCGCGTCCGCCGCCGGATACGCCGCTGCCGGAGGCAACGGGATAGGATTGCGGGGCGGACACCGCGGGCGGAGGCAAAGCCTGCGACTGGTAGTAACCGGGCTGCGTCTGCGGCCGCGCATATTGCGGCAGCTCACGCTGCGGCGGCGGTGGCTGCTGCACCGAACCGGTCTGCTCGGAGGCGAAGGGATTGGAGAAGTTCGACTGGGACAGCCGCGACGACATGTCGGCGCTGCACCCTGCAAAGCTGAAGGAGATCAGCGCCAGCACCGCGACCTGCGGCACGCGGCGCGAGTAAAGCAACTCGGCGACAGCGGACATGGTTACTCACTCGTACGCAACAGAACTGGTGTTTTAAGTAAACACGCGCCGAGTAAATAACGGCTTAACCCTCACAATAAGATGTTGGCGGCACTGCCGATCCGGGATTCTACAGCTCCCGCGCCACACCGGGCAGGGCCGGCACGAAGCGGACTTCGACGAGTTCCTTGCGCTCGATCCCGGTTTCGTTCCGGGCCAGGCGGGTCAGCGTCTGCACGCCCTGATGCGGGCCGACGGGGGCGATCAGGATGCCCCCGACCTCCAGCCGCTCGACCAGGTTCTCCGGAATCTGCTCCATCGCGGCGGTGACGATGATGCGGTCGAACGGGCCGATGTTGGGAGGCAGATTGAGACCGTCCCCGAGCATCACCTCGACATTGTGACAATCGAGCTTCTCAAGCCGGGCGCGTGCCGCCTCGGCCAGCTTGCGATAGCGCTCGACGGTCAGCACCTGGCCGGCGAGCCGCGACAGCACGGCGGCCTGGTAGCCCGAGCCAGTGCCGATTTCCAGCACCCGGTGCTGCTTCTGGAGCTGGAGCTGCTCGGTCATGTAGGCAACGACGAAGGGCTGGCTGATGGTCTGCCCGCAGGCGATCGGCAGCGCGCTGTCGCGATAGGCGCCGTCGCGATCGGCCTCGTCGACGAAAAGCTCGCGCGGCACCTCTTCCATGGTCCGCAGCACGGCCTGATCACTGATGCCACGACGCCTCAGCGTGAGCTGAAACATCATCTTTTCCGGCGGCTGCTGGTCGGGCGTCATTGCTGCTATTGCTCATCTCGTCTGGCGGATCGCCGTACTGCACCGCAAGAACCCGAGACGAGAATCTTGTTCCGGCTCAGGAACTCATGATAGCCTTTCGGCGCAGCATTTGACCACAACAGGCATTCAAAGCGCTAAGCCATTTGTGGGGTTTGCGTTCGCCGAAACGCGCATTGCGTCGCCTATCGTTATCTGCGAACGTTTACGAGAATGGGCAAGGACTCAACCATGACTGCGACAGGGCTTTCGGGCCGCTCTGTTTTCCTCGTCGAGGACGAGGTCATGATCAGAATGATGGTCGCGGATATGCTGGAGGAGCTCGGCTACAAGGTAGCCGCCGAGGCGGGTGACATCACCGAGGCCATGCGGCTTGCGCAATCCACCGATTTCGACCTCGCCATTCTGGACGTCAACGTCAACGGCAAGGTCATCTCGCCCGTCGCCGATGTCATCATGGCCAAGGGCTGCCCGTTTATCTTCGCCACCGGTTACGGCTCCTCCGGCCTGCCCGAGCAATATCGCGACCGGCCGGCGCTGCAAAAGCCGTTTCAGCTCGACGCGCTCGGCAAGACCATCGAGGCCGCGCTTCGCGGCGGCTAGCCTTTATTTCAGGGTGAGGCCCAGCTGCTCCGAAAACGCTTCGTCGGTACGGTCGAGCCGGAGCGGGGTGACCGAGACGTAGCGCTCGCGCAGCGCCGCGAGATCAGTGCCGTCGGCGGGCGTGTCGAGCATCGCGGTGCGCTCGAAGCCGATCCAGAAATAGGGATTGCCGCGGCCGTCCCTGCGCTCGTCGATCCTGAGGAAGCCGAGATTGCGCTTGCCTTGCCGCGTGACGCGGATGCCCAGCACATCCTCCGGCGCGCAGGACGGGAAGTTGATGTTGATAACGGTGTCCTTGGGAACGCCGGCGGCGATCACCTTGCGCAGGATATCCGGTCCGAATTTGCGCGCCGTGTCCCAAGGCGGCCGTTCGCGCGTCTCGACGCTGAACTCCTGCGACAGCGCGAACGACGGCAATCCCAGGATGGTGCCTTCCAACGCGCCGGCAATGGTGCCGGAATAGACGACATCCTCGGCGACGTTGCGTCCCTTGTTGACCCCGGACAGCACGACATCGGGCAGCTTGGCACCCAGGATATGGCGGGCCCCCATGATGACGCAGTCCGTCGGCGTGCCGCGCACGGCGAAGTGCCGCGGGCCGACCTCGCGCAGACGCAAGGGATCGTTCAGCGACAGCGAATGCGACACGCCGGACTGGTCGAGCTCGGGCGCCACCACCCAGACATCATCGGACAAGGCGCGCGCGATCTCCTCCACGACCTTGAGGCCGGGAGCGTGGATGCCGTCGTCATTGGTGCAGAGAATGCGCATGCGGAAGGTTCGATTCCTGAAAGCGGGTCTGAGCCGTCTTATCCGGCCAGGGCCGATCAGGCAAACCGGACGATTGCGGTCCGGCGGCTGGTTCCCTGGCTGGTCCCGCTAGCGGCGAATGCGCCATTGCGGCAGGAAGCGCGCGAGCCGGCCTTCCGCACGTAGTTGCATCGCCGGCACGACCTGGTTCACGACGGAAGCCTCAATGACGCCGAGCGCCTTCAGCTGCGCCACGAAGGGGTCAGATGTCGGCTCCTGCGGAAAGCGTTCGCGTGCCACGGTCAGCGCCTTGTCGAAATCCGCTGCATTGACCCCGGGCTTGGCCCGCCGGCTCTGCACGAGATCGTCGTCCCAGAGCCGCGCGATCTCGATGTCGAGAACGCCGCGGAGGCGCTGATCGACGGCCTGGATCCCGGCCCCTGTCACCGCCCATTGTCGGCCGACCCAGAAGATGTCGCGGTGCAAGGCCATGAACGGAGGGGTTCGCGTGGACGGGCCGGCAGGATAGCCGGCCGCCCGATCTTCGCAACGCGATTCTCGTCATGCCGCGTTTCGGACGCGAACCGGTGCCCACTTCGCGGGAAAACGCTTTAGTCGCGTGCGATCACCTTCAGCCCGCCCATATAGGGCTGCAGCACGTCCGGGACCGCGATCGAGCCGTCCTCCTGCTGATAGGTTTCCATCACGGCAATCAGCGCGCGGCCGAGCGCGGTGCCGGAGCCGTTCAGCGTGTGCACGAAGCGCGGCTTGCCGTCGGGCCCGCGCGAGCGCGCATCCATGCGGCGGGCCTGGAAGTCGCCGCAGACCGAGCAGCTCGAGATCTCGCGGAACGCCCCGCCCTCGCCCTGCCCGGGCATCCAGACCTCGATGTCGTAGGTTTTTTGCGACGAAAAACCCATATCTCCGGTGCACAGCGTCATGACGCGGTAGTGCAAGCCGAGCCGCCGCAGCACCTCCTCGGCACAGGCGAGCATACGTTCGTGCTCATCCTTGCTGGTCTCCGGCGTCGTGATCGACACCAGCTCGACCTTGGTGAACTGGTGCTGGCGGATCATCCCGCGCGTGTCCCGCCCTGCCGCACCCGCCTCGGCGCGGAAGCACGGCGTCAGCGCCGTGAGACGCATCGGCAGTTGCTTCTCGTCAACGATGGATTCGCGGACCAGGTTGGTGAGCGCTACCTCCGCTGTCGGAATGATGCCGAGACGTTCAGTCTGCAGCCGCTCATATTCGGGCGCGGCGAGCAACTCGCCCTTGATCGCCCAGAACTGGTCGTCCTCGAATTTCGGCAACTGTCCGGTACCGAACATGATCTCGTTGCGCACCAGCAGCGGCGGATTAATCTCGGTATAGCCATGCTCGTCGACATGCAGGTTCAGCATGAACTGACCGAGCGCGCGTTCGAGCCGCGCAAGCCCCTTCTTCAGCACGACGAAGCGCGCGCCGGAGAGCTTTGCCGCCGTCTCGAAATCCATGTCACCGAGCGCGCCGCCGAGATCGTCGTGGGGTTTGGGCGCGAACGCGTAGTTGCGCCTGTTGCCGAAGACATGGCGCTGCACGTTGCCATGCTCGTCGGCGCCATCGGGTACCTCGCCGAGCGGCAGATTGGGGATTGCCGACAGCTCCCTGGCGAGCTCATCGTCAGCGGCTTTCGCGGCCGCTTCGAGCTCCGGCATCGTGGTCTTGAGCTCGGCGACTTCGGCCATCAGCTTCGCCGCACGCGCCTCGTCCTTGGCCTTCTTGGCGTCGCCGATCTCCTTCGAGGCCGCGTTGCGCCGCGCCTGCGCCTGCTCGGAGGCCAGGATCGCCGCACGCCGCTTCTCGTCGATCGCAAGCAGAGAGGCCGACATCGGCTTCAGACCACGCCGGGTGAGGCCGGCGTCGAAGGCTTGCGGATTGTCGCGGATCGCTTTGATGTCGTGCATGGCTGTCTTCCCGTCATGGCCGGGCTTGTCCCGGCCATCCACGTGTCTGCCGCCTTAGATCAAGTCGTGGATGCCTGGGTCAAGCCCGGGCATGACGAATCATGGGCTGAGCAGCGACATGATAGTGCGAAAGTGCCCTACTCCGCCGGCTTGGCCGGCGTCGACACGTCGGTGCCGGTGGCTTGCGACGAGGCCGCCGCCTTCTTCTCCACCATCGCCACCGCGATGATCGAGCCCTCGTAGAGCGCCATCAGGGGGAATGCGAGCGAGCACTGGCTGAGCACGTCGGGCGGCGTCAGCACGGCCGCGATCACGAAGGCCATCACGATGAAATAGCGCCGCTTCTCGCGCAGCATCTTCGAGGTGACGATGCCGATCCGTCCGAGCAGCGTCAGGATCACCGGCAGCTGGAAGGCGATGCCGAAGGCGAAGATCAGCGACATCATCAGCGACAGATATTCGCCGACCTTGGGCAACAGCTGGATCTGCGCGGTCTCGTCGCCGCCGGCCTGCTGCATGCCGAGCGAGAAGCGCACCAGCATCGGCAGCACGACGAAATAGACCAGCGCCGCACCGAGCACAAAGAAGAACGGGGTCGCGACCAGATACGGCAGGAAGGCCTGCTTCTCGTGCTTGTAGAGTCCGGGCGCGACGAATTTGTAGATCTGCGTCGCCACGATCGGGAACGAGATGAAGCCTGCGCCGAACAGGGCGAGCTTGAGTTGGGTGATGAAATATTCCAGCAGCGCCGTGTAGATGAATTTCGAGTTCTCGGGACCCGCGATCCACACGAACGGCCAGACCAGCACGTTGTAGATCTGCTTGGCGAAGAAGAAGCAGAAGATGAAGGCCACGCCAAAGCCGAGCAACGCCTTGATCAGCCGCGAGCGCAGCTCGATCAGGTGGTCCATCAGCGGGGCTTTGCTGGCCTCGATATCGGCGTCGGTCATGACGCTTTGGCGTCCTTGATCGCTTCGGATGGCGCGGTGTCCTGCGCAACCGTCGCCTGTTCGACCTCACGGGTGATCGCGAGCGGCTCGTTCGCGGCCGCATGCGCTTCGGCTTCCATGAAGGTCGAAGGCGTTGGGCTCTCCGGTGTCGTGGGCGTGACGGGCGGATCGACCGCCGTGGCGGCCGACGGCTCGGCCGGCTTGTCCAGCGCATCGACGCGAAGCGCGTCGCTCACGTCCTTCTGGAGCGAGGTCAGTGGATTGAATCCCGTGGCGGCTTCCTTGACCTCGTCGAAGCTCTTCTTGAGGTCGGCCATCTCGGCCTCGCGCATCGCCTCCTGGAATTGGCCCTGGAATTCGGCGGCCATCTTGCGCGCCTTGCCCATCCATTGCCCGACCATGCGCAGCACGCCCGGCAGCTCTTTCGGGCCGATGGCGATCAGGGCCACGACCCCGATGAGGACCAGTTCACTCCACCCGATGTCGAACATGAGGTCTTCCGTTCACGCGAAGCCGGAGCCGGCCCAATCCCTTGCGCGCAGGATCGGGGCCGCTACCCGCGTCTCGCGTGCTGCTTCCGGCTCAGACGGCCTTGCTGCCGACGTCGGACCGTGCCGCGGTCGGCGCCGCATTGTGCTCGATCGACTTGGCCGGCTCGGGCTTCTCGGCAGGCTTGTCGTCGTCCTGCATGCCCTTCTTGAACGCCTTGATGCCCTGCGCCACGTCGCCCATCAGATCCGAAATCTTGCCGCGGCCGAACAGCAGCAGGACCACTGCGATCACCAAGATCCAGTGCCAAATGCTGAGTGAACCCATCCTGCAACCCTCCAAACGCGCATGGCCGGGGACCCGGCCGATCTTCACCGAAACCTAGGCTTGGCAGGTCTCAAAAACAAGGACCAAGGCGGCGCCAATTCGCTGTCGGCGCTACGCAATCTTGCTAGTGTTAACTGTCGCAGGGGCCCGTATTTCGCCGGGGCGTCACTCTTCGGTGCCGCCCTCGCCGCCCCCCTCATTGCCGCCATCCGGCGGGCTCTCGGGCTCGACCGCAGGCGCGAGCGCGAGATCGAGGTCATCGCCCGGTTCCAGCGGATCCTCGTCCTCACGCAGGGCCGGATCATCCGACGGCGTCGGCACGCTGAAGCCGGTCGGCAGGCGCGAATCCAGGAGGCCAGTGCCCTTGAGCTCTTCCAGGCCCGGGAGGTCGCCGAGCTGCTCCAGGGTGAACTGCGACAGGAACTCCTCCGTGGTTCCGAAGGTGAGCGGACGGCCGGGCGTCTTGCGACGGCCGCGCGGCTTGATCCAGCCGGTCTCCAGCAGCACGTCGAGCGTGCCCTTCGACGTGACGACGCCGCGGATCTCCTCGATCTCGGCCCGCGTCACCGGCTGGTGATAGGCGATGATCGCCAGCACCTCGATCGCGGCACGCGACAGGCGCCGGGTCTCGGTGCTCTCGCGCGTCATCAGCCAGGCCAGATCGCCGGCGGTGCGGAACGTCCATTTGTTTGCGACGCGGACGAGGTTGACGCCGCGCGAGGCATAATCGGCCTGCAATTGCTCGAGCGCAGCCTTGACGTCGACGCCTTCGGGCATGCGCTTGGCCAACGTCGCGGTGTCCAGCGGTTCACTCGAGGCGAACAGCAGCGCCTCCAGCAGCCGCAATTCCTCGGGGCGCGCCTGGGATTCGTTCTCCATCGGCTCGGCCTCTTCTACCCGCACTTCAGCCAGGCTTGCCATGGCAGATTCTCCTTCTTGCACTTAAGCGACCGGCGCATCAGGCGCAGGAGCTGCGTCTGGAACCGGTTTTGGGCGCCCCTTCCGGAAATAGATCGGCGCAAACGCTTCCTTCTGGTTCAGCTCGAGCTGACCTTCGCGCACCAATTCGAGCGCGGCGGCAAAGCTCGAGGCGAACACCGTTGCGCGCTGCGTCGGGTCGGCGACATGCCGGATCAGGAAGTCGTCGAGAACACCCCAATCGTCCTGCTCGGTGATGCTGCCGACCAGCCGCTCCAGCGTGGCGCGTGCCTCGGCGAGCGACCACACCGTGCGCTTGGCCAGATGCACGCTCGCCAGCACGCGCGACTGGCGCTGCGCGGCATAGGCGGTGAGCAGGTCGTAGAGCGTGGCCGTGTACTTCGGGTGCTTGATCTCGGCGATGTGCTCGGGCTCGCCGCGCGGGAAGATGTCGCGCTGCAATTGCGGCCTGTTCATCAGCCGGTTGGCGGCTTCGCGAATGGCTTCCAGCCGGCGCAGGCGGTTGGCGAGCGCCGTCGCCATCTGCTCGGCGCTCGGGCCTTCCGCGCTCGGCGGCTCCGGCAGCAGCAGACGCGACTTCAGGAAGGCGAGCCATGCGGCCATCACCAGATAGTCCGCGGCGAGCTCCAGCCGGATCTTTCGCGCGGCTTCGATGAAATGGAGGTACTGGTCGGCGAGCGCCAGGATCGAGATCTTGGCGAGGTCGACCTTCTGCTGTCGCGCCAGCGCGAGCAACAAATCGAGTGGGCCCTCATAGCCCTCGACGTCCACCACCAACGCCGGCTCACCCTCGGCGAGCTCTGCGGGCCGCCCGGTTTCGAACGATAGGATTTCTGCGGTCATGCCGATGCCGTGTTTGCCCGTGCGATCAATGCGTCCAGCTCAGTGCGTGCGGCCACGCGGTCGAACGGCTGCGGCGGCTTGCGTGCGGCGAGCGCGGCTTTCGCCCGCTCCAACGCCCGGCCGGCCAGTTCAGGAGTCTGACTGGCGACGTCGCGCATCTCCTCGATGCTGCCGTTGCAATGCAGGGCCACGTCGCAGCCGGCCGCGAAGATCGCGCGGGTCCGCTCGGCGATATTCCCCGACAGCGCGTTCATCGACACGTCATCACTCATTAACAAACCCTGGAACCCGATTGCGCCGCGAATCACGTCAGCAATCATTGTCGCAGATGTCGTCGCCGGATGGGCGGGGTCGAAGGCGCTAAACACAACATGTGCAGTCATGGCCATCGGCAGATCAGCCAGCGGCTTGAACGCGGCGAAATCGGTCCGCTCCAGCTCGTCCCGGGGCGTGTCGACGGTTGGCAGCTTGAAATGGGTGTCGGCGGTGGCGCGGCCATGCCCGGGAATGTGCTTGAGCACCGGGAGCACGCCGCCCTGCTCCAGGCCCTCGGTGACTGCGCGGGCAATCGCCGCGACTTTGCCCGGCTCCGTGCCGTAGGCGCGGTTGCCGATGACCGCGTCAGCGCCCGGCACCGGCACGTCCGCCAGCGGCAGGCAATCCACGGTGATGCCGAGATCAACGAGATCGGCTGCGATCAGGCGCGCACTGAGGCGCGCCGCAGCGAGCCCGAGGGCCGAATCAGTGTCGTACAAATTCGCGAAAACGGCTCCCGGCGGATAAACCGGCCAGTGCGGCGGCCCTAGCCGCTGCACCCGTCCACCCTCCTGGTCGATCAGAACCGGCGCCTCGGGGGCATTCGCGACCGAACGTAATTCCGCAACCAACGCAGCAACTTGCGCCGGTGTCGCGACATTGCGCTTGAACAAGATGAAGCCCCATGGGCGTTCGGCACGGATAAACTCCCGCTCGGCGGCGGTCAGTTCCGTTCCGGATACGCCGGTAATGAAGGCCCGCGTGCTCATAACGGCCGATTAACCCTGCCCCGTCAGGGGGTCAAGGAAACCGCCGCTAATTCCTCTGGACGAAGCAGTCGGACAGCCCTGCGGCCTTCAGATTGTTGCAAGCCTGCGTCGCTTCCTGGACCGAGCCATAGGGTCCGGCGAAGGCGCGGTAGACGATCCCCTTGCCCTTATCGGTCAGATCGACCCGCTTGATCACCGGCGAGCGGGATCCGAGCACGCTGCCGTACTTGCCCTGAAGCACCCGGTAGGACGCGGCGGCGCTGTCCTCGCTCTGCTGCGAGGAGACTTGCACGATGTAGCCGCCGCCGCTGCTGGTGGGCGCAATCTGCGTCGGGTTGGTGGCCGCCATCCGCTGCGGCGGCTCGGCCGCCGGTGCCGATTGCGGCGCGAGCGACATCGGCTGGTTGGCACTGGCATTGGCCGAGGTCGGCGGATTGCGCGGCGCGGCGGGCGCAACTGGCGCGGCAACAGGCTTCGGCGCGGCGGCCGTCGGCTTGGCGGCAGCCGATTGCGGCACGGCGCTATCGGTCTGGTCACCCTTCACCGCCACGGTCCTGATCGGGCGCGGCGAATTGTTCGGCATGGTGCCGTTGCTTGGAGTCGGGCCCGCGCTCGGCGGCGGCACGGTGGACGGCGACACGCTCGCCACCGACGGCGGGTTCGCATTCTGGTTCAGCGGCGGGAACACCACGCGCGGCCCGCCCGCCTTGGCGTTGACGTCGACGGGCGCCTCCTCGCGCGGCACGATCTTTTCAGTGCCGTCACCGCTGACCATGCGGTCCGGCACCTTGGCCGCGGAGTCCGTCGGCGCCGGCACGATCTTGGTCGGCGTGTTGTCGGCCTTGATGATCGGCGGCTCGCCGCTGCGGGGCGAGCCGATATAGGTCTTGTAGGCAAACGCGGCGCCGGTGCCGACCACGGCAAGCGCCAGGATCGCCGCAACCGTCATCATGCCGCCGCGCTGCTTCTTCGGCTCCTCGACCTCGTCCTCGGGAAAGTCGCTTTGGTAGGCATAAGGGTCGTCGGGATAGGCCGGCTCGCGCTGAAAGTCCTGCTCGCCCGTCTCCAGCCGACCATAGAGCGCGTCGTCGTAGCGCGACGGATCGGGCTGCGCATACGGCTCCTGATACGACTGCTCCTGGTGGGCCTGACCGTGCTGCTGATAGGCCTGCTCCTGATAAGTCTGATCTTGATAGGAGTGGTCCTGGTAGGCCTGAGGCTGATGAACGACAGGCTCGGGCGCGGCAGGCTTGGCCGTGTAGCGATGCAGCGGGTGAACCGGGCTTACCGAAACGGGATAGTCAGGCTCCGGCGCCGGTGCCGGCTGCGGTTGCACGTTGGCGCGCCGCATCCATGAGGGCGGCCCGGGCGGCGGCACCTGCTCGGCGTAATCCTGCTGATCATCGACTTGGCGGTAATCGTCGTCCTGATAGCTCTGAGAGGGCGCTGCCGGCGGACGTGCCGTCGGCCGCGACTGCGCGGCGAACGGATCGGTCTGCCCGATCAGACGGGCGAGCTCGGCCAAGGGATCGCTTTCCGCCTTCCCATGCTGATCGCGACCGCGACCATAGTCATCGGAAGGAAACGGTCTGTCCTGATATCGTTCGGCCATCGTGATGATGCGTCCCTTCGGGAAAGCCGCGCGCCCCTCGACCAAGGCACGGCTTTCGACCCACAAGGCTTTCAACCAAGTCTAAGCGATCCGGCTTCTGCCGGTTACCCCCGAATTCCCCTTAAGTAGTTCGCCCCAAACTACCGCATCTCGTCCGGGGCATGGACGCCGAGGATGGCGAGGCCCGATGCCAGGACCGAGACGACGCCCTGGACCATTGCCAATCGCGCCTTTGTAAGATCTGCATCATTATTGATAATGAAGCGTAAATAGGGCAAATCGCGCCCTTTCGTCCAAAGTGCGTGAAATTCGCTCGCTAAGTCATAGAGATAGAAGGCAATTCGGTGCGGCTCATGGGCCGCGGCGGCAGCCTCGAGCATGCGCGGATAAATTGCGAGGCGCTTAAGAAGATCGAGTTCGACCGGGTCCGACAGCCGCTCCACCGCCGACTCAGCAAGCCATGCGATCCGCGCGCCGGCATCCTCCGGGAGTTCCGGGAACACCTCGGCGCGGGCGTTGCGGAAGATCGAGTGGCCGCGGGCGTGGCCGTATTGGACGTAGAACACCGGGTTGTCGCGCGACTGTTCCATGACCTTGGCGAGGTCGAAATCGAGCACCGCGTCGTTCTTCCGGTACAGCATCATGAAGCGGACGGCGTCCTGGCCGACTTCATCCACCACCTCACGCAAGGTGACGAAGTCCCCGCTCCGCTTGGACATCTTCACCGGCTCGCCGTTGCGCAAGAGCTTCACGAGCTGGACGATCTTGACGTCGAGTGATCCCTTGCCTGAGGTCGTCGCTTTCACGGCGGCCTGCATGCGCTTGATGTAGCCGCCATGATCGGCGCCCCAGACGTCGATCATCTCGGCAAAGCCGCGGTCGAACTTGTTCTTGTGATAGGCAATGTCGGAGGCGAAGTAGGTGTAGGAATTGTCCGATTTGATCAGCGGGCGATCGACGTCGTCGCCGTAGGCGGTCGCCCTGAACAGCAGCTGCTCGCGGTCTTCCCAATCCTCGACCGGCGCGCCCTTCGGCGGCGGCAGGCGTCCCTCATAGATGTCGCCCTTGGCGCGCAGGAAGTCGATGGTCTCGGCAACCCTGTTGTTGCCGGTCTCGATCAGCGAGCGCTCGGAGAAGAACACGTCGTGGCGGATGTTGAGCGCGGCGAGATCGTCCTTGATCTCGTCCATCATCATCGCGATCGCCTTGGCGCGCACGATCGGCAGCCACTCGGCCTCACTTCTGGCGAGCAGCTTGTCGCCGTGCTCTTTCGCCAGCGCCTCGCCGACCGGCTTCAGATAGTCGCCGGGATAGAGCCCTTCCGGAATGGCCCCGATGTCCTCGCCGAGCGCCTCGCGATACCTCAGGAAGGCCGAGCGCGCGAGCACGTCGACCTGGGCGCCGGCATCGTTGATGTAATATTCGCGCGTGACGTCGTGGCCGGCGAACTGGAGCAGGCTCGCCAGCGCGTCGCCGAACACGGCGCCGCGGCAATGGCCGACATGCATCGGTCCGGTCGGATTGGCCGAGACGTATTCGACATTGACCTTGGAGCCGCCGTGGATGCGGCCGTAATCGGCACCTTCGCGCAGCACGGTACGCAGCGCCTCGGCCCAGGCAGCCGGCTTCAGCGTCAGATTGATGAAGCCGGGACCGGCGACATCGACCTTGGCGATCAGCGCGTCGGAACGCAGCCGTTCGGCAATCTGCTCGGCGAGATCGCGCGGCTTTGCCTTTGCCTCTTTCGCAAGCACCATGGCGGCATTGGTCGCCATGTCGCCATGGGAGGCATCGCGCGGCGGCTCGACCACGACGCGGGAGAAATCGATGCCCTCGGGCCAGTTGGCGTCTGCCGCAAGCGCGCGGCAGGCAGCGTGCACGCGTGCGAGCACGTCGGCGAACAGATGCAGCGATGAGGATGTCTGGGGCATTGCCGCCGCCTAACGCAAATCCGGGGTCGAGTCAAAGAGCCGCTGGTGCTCGGTCAGGGCGAAGCGATCGGTCATTCCGGCAATGAAATTGCCGATCCGGCGGGCCCGGTCGCCCTCGTCGTCCGCCTCCGACCCCAGCAGCCATTCCGGCGGCAGCTCGCTGGGGGACTTCAGGTATTTCGCGAACAGATCGAACAGTATCTGCTCGGCCTCCCCCATCACTCGCATCACCCGCTCGTGGCGGTACATGTGCTGGTACAGGAAGGCCTTGATGGCGGCCTCTTCCTCCGCCACGTCGGCTGGAAACGCGACCAGCGCCTGGCTTTGCCGGCGGACGTCCTGGGCCGATTGCGGCTTCACGGCAGCGAGTTTCTTCCCTGTCTCCGCGAACACCGCGCCGATCAGGTGCGAGATCAGCTCGCGCACCAGTTCAGCACCGCGGCGGACGTCTTCAAGATCGGGATAATGTGCCGCAGTCTCGGCGATGATCTCCGCCGTCAGCGGCATCACCTTGAGATCGTCGAGGTGGAACAGGCCGGCGCGCAGGCCGTCATCGATGTCGTGGGCGTCATAGGCGATGTCATCGGCGATCGCGGCGACCTGCGCCTCCAGCGAGGCAAAGCTCCACAATTCGAGATCGTAGGTCTTGATGTACTCGGCAATCCCGACGGGAACGCCATGCTCGCGGTAGCGCCCGACCGGGGCGCCGCTGCGGTCGGTCAGCGGACCGTTGTGCTTGACGATGCCTTCCAGCGATTCCCAGTCAGGTTGAGCCCGTCGAATTCGGGATAGCGGTGCTCGAGCGAAGCCACGACGCGCAGCGTCTGGGCATTGTGGTCGAAGCCCCCGAACTCCTTCAGGCACGCGGCCAGGGCCCGTTCCCCGGCATGCCCGAACGGCGGATGACCGAGGTCGTGCGCCAAGGCCAATGTCTCGGTGAGATCCTCGTCGAGCCCGAGTTGCCGGGCCAATGCGCGGGCGATCTGGGCCACCTCCAGCGAATGAGTCAGCCGGGTGCGGTAGTGGTCGCCCTCGTGGAACACGAACACCTGGGTCTTGTACTTCAGGCGACGGAACGCGGTGGAATGGATCACCCGGTCGCAATCTCGCCGGAACGGGCTGCGGGTCCGGCTCGGGGGCTCGGTGACCAGCCGGCCGCGGCTGCGGTCGGGGTCGCAGGCATAGGGCGCGCGGGGGGCTGCCATTCCGACGGACACGGCGAATTTAGTCCCTATCCATTTGATTCTGCGTATGGTGGCACTTAACTATGTCGGACGCGCGATACCAAATGAATTGGGTATGAGCGCGGGACTATCGGAGACCAGCAATGACGAGTGCCGTGACCATCAGCGACCGCGCCGCACGCCGGATTGGGGAGATCCTCAAGGGCGAAGGGTCGGGCGCGATGCTGCGCATCTCGGTCGAGGGCGGCGGCTGCTCGGGCTTCCAATACAAGTTCGACATCGACCGCGCCCGTACCGACGACGATCTCGTGATCGAGCAGGACAATGCGGTGGTGCTGGTCGACTCCGCCTCGCAGCCGTTCCTGGCGGGATCACAGGTCGATTTCGTCGATGACCTGATCGGCGCCTCGTTCCGCGTCAACAATCCGAATGCCACGGCGTCTTGCGGCTGCGGGACGAGCTTCTCGGTGTAGCGCGCTTACGCACCTGTTATCTGCCTTTCCTCGTCCGTCCACGCCACCTCGGTCGGCATCAAGTCCGGCTGGAGCGGTGCGTCCTCCGACATGACGTGGCCGTCTAGCGCCCGCAGGAGCGCTCCGATCAGCGCCGGCTTGCGCAGCGGCTTGGCCAGGAAGTCCGACATACCGGCTTCGCGGCAGATCTTGATGTCCTCGGGGAAGGCATTGGCGGTCAGCGCGATGATCGGCAAGGCTTCGAAGCGCCCGCCTTGCGCGCGGATCGCGCGGGTGGCGGCGAGCCCGTCCATGTCGGGCATGCGCACGTCCATCAGCACGACATCGTAATTGCCTTCGCAGGCTGCCGCTACGGCTTCGGTCCCGTCCGTGACGACCCGCAGCTCGACGTCGAAAGCCCCCAGCATCTTGCTCACGACCATGCGGTTGACCGCATCGTCTTCCGCGACCAGCACCTTCAGCGGCCGGTCGAGGCCGGCGATCCGGGCCTTGAGCTCGTCGGCTTCGTCGCGCCCGCCAGCCTGATCGGAGGCCTGCGCCTGGCTCCAGGGCAGCACCAGCGTGAAGCGGAAGGTCGAGCCCTCGCCCGGCGTCGAGGTGACGCCGATCGTGCCGCCCATTTGCTCGATGATCCGCCTGCTGATCGCAAGGCCGAGGCCAGTGCCGCCGAAGCGGCGGCTGATCGAGGCATCGGCCTGGGCGAAGTCGCTGAACAGCAGGCCGAGCTTGTCGGGTGCGATGCCGATCCCGCTGTCGGTCACCGTCCATTCGACGGTCGCGAGCAGGTCGCGCCGCGCCTGGCAGGTCGCCGATATCGTCACCTCCCCCTCGTCGGTGAACTTCACCGCGTTGGAGGCGAGGTTGAGCAGCACCTGGCGGATGCGCGCGACGTCGCCACGGAGTGTCGGCGGCAGGTTCGGATCGAGCTCGACCCTGATCGTGAGCCCCTTGCTCTTGGCGCCGGCGCGCACCACGGTCGCGACCGTCTCGGCCAGCGCCTGCGGCGCGAAGTCGATCGCCTCGAACTGAAAGCGGCCGGCTTCCAGCTTGGAGAGGTCGAGAATGTCGTTGAGGATGCGCTGGAGATTGTCGCCGGACTCGCGGATCGTGGTGACGGCCTCGCGCTGCTCCGGATCGAGTTTTGTCTCCAGCAGCATGCTGGCGAGCCCGAGCACGCCGTTCATGGGCGTTCGGATCTCGTGGCTCATCACCGCCAGGAAGTCGGACTTGGCGCGGCTCTCGGCCTCGGCCTTCTCGGCGCGCCAGCGCTCGGTGACGTCGCGGCCGAAGCCGCGATAGCCGAGGAAATGACCGTCACGGTCATGGGCGGGCTTCGCCGTCAGCGACCACAGCCGCGCCTCGCCGCCCGCGACGACCTTGAGGTTCATCTCGTGCAGCGGCTCGGCCTGCTCCATCAGGCCGACGATGTTGTAGGCGGCGCTCTTGTCCTCTGGGCAGAGCATGTCGAGCACGTCGGCGAATTGCGAGCCTTTCAGGAGCGGAAGCGGCAGTTGCGCGACGTCGGCGAAGCGTTGCGGCACGTCGACGAGGCGTCCCTCGGCATCGGTCTGCCAGAGCCAGTCGCTGGCGTTCTCCTGAAAGTCCTTCAGCAGCAGCGAGATGATCTCGGTCTGGCGCTCGAGCTCGAGTTGGGCCTTGAGATTGCCGAGGAAAAGGTTGCCCTGCGAGACGATGTTGCGCGCCATGAAGAACGCGAACAGCAGCAGGAACACCGCGGTCACCAGATAGGGTCCGGTGCCGCACAAAAGCAGCGCGCCGGCGCAGGCGATCGTCATGGTGGCGAGATAGACGAGGCCCGCGCGCGGGAAGGTCGAGAGCGTGAAGGCGCCGCCGGACATCATGCCGACCATCAGGCAGGCCAGGATCAATTGACTGGTCGGCTCGATGCGACTGAACAGAGCGAGCGGCAGCGCGCCCCAGATCGCGGCGAGAAAAAACGCCTGCCGCAGCGTCTGCTGCGCCGCGCGCGGCGATGCCTCCTGCGGCGGGTTCTGACGCGACTTGCGCCATGCGCGCACCGCGAGCGAGGCGGTGGCGGCGAGCGTCAGGCCCCAGATCGCAAGGAAGTCGTTCCAGCCCCTGCCCCAGAACAGGATCAGCACGATGGCGACGTTCAGCATCGTCACGGCCATCGTCACGGGGATCAGCTGGGTCACCGCGTCGATCTGCTTGGCGCGGATGCGGCGGATCTCGCGCTCGCTGAGATCGGCCGTCAGACCGTCCTCGATTTCGAAGCCGCCGAGCCAATACAGGAACGCGCCGAGCAGGCCGTCACGCGGCTGAGTTCGCTTCATCGCCTTGTCCGGCCATCCATCCGAGGAACCTCTTGATGATCAATGGCCTGCGGCCTGCTTAAGCCGGGTTAATTTTGTGGGAGATTTTGCGGCCGTCTTGACGGGCACGTTTGCATTTTGTTCTAACCAAGCCCCCTGCCCGGAGCCCTCCCAATGCCTATCAGAGTAGCCACCTGGAACGTGAACTCGGTCCGGCAGCGGATCGATCTGCTCCTGACCTGGCTGAAAGAGTGCCAGCCGGACATCGTCTGCCTGCAGGAGATCAAATGTGTCGACGAGGCCTTCCCGCGGCTGGAGATCGAGGCGCTCGGCTACAACGTGGTGACGCACGGGCAGAAGACGTTCAACGGCGTCGCCCTGCTATCCAAGCTCCGTTTCGACGAGACCAAGTCGGGCCTCGCCGGCGACGACGAGGATACCCATGCCCGCTTCCTAGAGGGCGTGGTGACGCTCAAGTCCGGCGTGCTGCGCATCGCCTGCCTCTACCTGCCCAATGGCAATCCGGTCGGGACCGACAAATATCCCTACAAGCTCAAATGGATGTCGCGGCTTCTTGATTATTCGAAGGAGCGACTCAAGGAGGAGGTCCCGCTGATCCTGGCCGGCGACTTCAACGTCATCCCGCATGCCCGCGACGTGCATAATCCGGCTGCCTGGACCGAGGACGCGCTGTTCAAGACCGAGACGCGCGAGAGCTTCCAGTCCCTGCTCGGCCTCGGCCTCACCGACGCCTTGCGCGCCGTCAGCGACGAGGGCGGGCTCTACACCTTCTGGGACTACCAGGCCGGGGCCTGGCAGAAGAACCAGGGGCTGCGGATCGATCATCTGCTGCTGTCGCCGCAGGCCAGCGACAGGCTCGCCAATTTCGGCATCGACAGCTACGTGCGCGGTTGGGAGAAGCCCTCGGACCACGTGCCGGTGTGGGCGGATCTGGATCTGGAGGCGGCGTAGGCCTTCGCAGAGTCGGTGGGAGCGAGCGGCAGTCGCAACTGCCGGTAGGGTGGGCTAAGCGAAGCGTGCCCACCATTCGCAATGGCGGAGAGAGATCGTGGGCACGGCGCCGAGGCGCCTTTGCCCACCCTACGAGACTGTGAATCTTTTGTACCGCGCGTCAGACGAATGTGATTCTCTGGGCAGACTGATCTGCTGGAGAGGATGATGGCTGACGACGGACTTTTTGGTGAATTGCCGGAGCAGTCGGCACGAACCGAAGCGGTGCCGCAAGGCGCACCTCGGCTGCGCGAGCCTGTGCGCAATCAGGTCGAATTGCGAGCGGTCGATATCGACAGCCTGATCGGGCAGGATCATCCAGCGCGGGTGATCTGGGCTTATGTCGAAGGGCTGGACCTGAGCGAGCTGGAAGATCGCGTCAAGGCACGGGAAAACAGGCCGGGCCATCCGGCGCCATCGCCACGGTTGTTGCTGGCGCTTTGGCTGTACGCCGCGAGCGATGCCGTTGGCAGCGCGCGGGCGCTGGACCGGCTCTGCGACAGCCACGACGTCTACCGCTGGCTCTGCGGTGGCGTGTCGTTGAACCATCACGGGCTGTCGGACTTCCGGGTCGGCTGTGCCGACTTGCTCGACCGTTTGCTGGTTGAACATCTGGTGGCCCTGAACGAGGCAGGGCTGGTCGATCTGGAGAAGCTGACCCAGGACGGGGTGCGGATACGAGCGAATGCCGGGACCGGATCGTTCCGGCGGGAGGCGACGCTGGATCGGCAGATGGCGCAGGCCGAGGCCATTGTGGAAGAGCTCAAGCGCGAGGTCGATGCGGACCCGGAAGCCAGCAATCGGCGGATCCGGGCCGCCAAAGAGCGGGCGGCGCGCGAACGCAGCGAGCGGGTGCAAGCCGCGCAGGCCGCGCTGGCCGAGATCAAGCGCAAGCGAAAACAGCTCGACGACAAGGGCGGCAATGGCAAGAAGCCGAAGGAGCCTCGGGCCTCCACCACCGACCCGCAGGCCAGGGTGATGAAGATGGCCGATGCCGGCTTCCGTCCGGCCTATAATGTGCAGGTGGCTAGCGCGGCTGGCGAACTGATCGTGGTCGCGATCGATGTCGACAACAGCGGCTCAGATCGTGGCTTGATGCGCCCGATGCTGGAGCGAACGCGCGCTCGGCTGAAGCGCTTGCCACGCCGCTACCTCGCCGATGGCGGGTTCTGCACTGGCGACGACATCGAATGGGCGCATGGCGAGGGCATCGAGGTTTACTGTCCACCGCCCCAATCCAGGAGCGGTGTCGATCCCTTCTTACCCCGGAGCAGCGACGGTCCTGGCATAGCGGCCTGGCGTGCTCGCATGGCCAGCGAAGCCGGCAAGGCACAGTACCAGGCCCGTACCATCTGCGAATGCATCCATGCCCGCTGGCGCAACTGGGACCTCAGGCAACTGACCGTGCGCGGCATCGAGAAGGTCCGTGCCGTCGTGCTCTGGTACGCCCTCACCAACAACATCCTGCAAGGGCATCGTCTCGCAAAAGCATAGATAACCAACAGCCTGACGCCGCCGGCTTCCCCCATCAAGGGGCGATACCACCCCTTGATGCCGAAGCCGAAACAAAACGAATTGGCTCACAGGCTCTACGAGACCGTGCTTACTCCCGACGCCCCTGCACCCACTGCTCCAGCATTTGCAGGGCCATGGCGCGGTCGTCGTCGGAGGCCTTCGCGAAGGCGCGGTTGTAGCTTTCCTTGATCCAGACCTCGTCGGCGCCGGCGCTGTCGCGCGCCAGCGTCAGCCACATCAGGCCGCGCGCGGCCTGCCGCGGCAGGCGGTCGCCGTTGAACAGCATCTGGCCGAGCAGCGCCTGGGCCTGGTGCTGGCCCTTCTGCGCGGCGAGGCCAAGCCAGCGCGCGCCATAGCGGTAGTCCTCGCGCGAGGCGTCCGGGGTCTTCAGGTACAGACGAGCGAGGTCGTACTGCGCGTCCGCATTGCCGAAATAGGATGCGGCATAGGAAAACATCTCCCGGGCGCGGTCCGGATCGGCCTTGACCTTCGAATTCGGGATGCCGGCCAGATAGTACCGGCCGAGCGCAACGAAGGCGTTGGCCACGATCTGCGCCTGCGGCGCCGACGGGCTGTCCTCGGCATGCGCGTTGGCGATCCGGCTGAAATATTCGAAGGCACGCAGATCGTCCTGGGCGACCCCGTCGCCGTTGGCGTACATGCGGCCGAGCTTCCACTGCGCGATCGGGTGGCCGCCCTCGGCAGCATATTGCAAGGCGCTGAGCGAGGTTTCCTGGGTCGCGACCGCAGGCGGAACCTTGGTGCGCACCGCACCCGCAGCGCCGGGCAAGGTCGTCACGACCGGGATGGTGGCGTCCTTCGGGTTGACCGGCGCACCGTCGAAGGCGAACGCCGGCGCGGCCAGCGCAGCCGCCCCCAACACAAACGCAACTGTGGCACGCCTAAATGTCCGCATAGCACTGTTTCTCGTGCGCGCCGCCCGGATGGGTCACTGCCCCTCCGATCGCCGGTCCAACCTGCTGAGCATATTTCCAGAGCGCACCCGACGTGTGGTTAGTCGCGCGGGCGCTCCATTTGGTTCTGCGCTGGGCGAGCTCGGCGTCGCTCAATTTTACGTCAAGGGTCCCATTGACCGCGTCGATCTCGATGATGTCGCCGTCCTCGAGCAGCCCGATCGGGCCGCCGACCGCCGCCTCCGGGCCGACATGGCCGATGCAGAAGCCGCGGGTGGCACCGGAGAAGCGGCCGTCGGTGATGAGCGCGATCTTGCCGCCCATGCCCTGGCCGGTCAGCGCTGCCGTGGTCTGGAGCATTTCCCGCATGCCGGGACCGCCCTTCGGCCCCTCGTAGCGGATCACGATGACTTCGCCTTCGCGATAGGTGCGGTTCTGGACCGCCTCGAACGCGTCCTCCTCACGGTCGAAGCACCTGGCCGGACCAGTAAACCTGAGGTTGGACATTCCCGCGACTTTCACGATCGCACCTTCTGGCGCCAAATTGCCCTTCAGACCGACCACACCGCCTGTCACGGTGATGGGCTTGTCCGCCGGATGCACCACGTCCTGGTGCGGATTCCATTTCACGCTCTTGAGGTTTTCAGCGATCGTGCGGCCCGTGACGGTAAGGCAATCACCGTGCAGGAAGCCGTTGTCGAGCAGCGTCTTCATCAGAAGCGGGATGCCACCTACTTCAAACATGTCTTTGGCGACATAACGGCCGCCCGGCTTCAAATCCGCGACATATGGTGTCTTTTTGAAGATTTCGGCGACGTCGAACAGGTCGAACTTGATGCCGACCTCGTGCGCGATCGCCGGCAGGTGCAGCGCAGCATTGGTCGAGCCGCCGGACGCCGCGACCACGGCGGCGGCATTCTCCAGCGCCTTGCGGGTGACGATGTCGCGCGGCCGGATGTTCTGGGCAATCAGGTCCATCACCTTCTCGCCCGCGGTCATGCAGAAGGCGTCGCGGATCTCGTACGGCGCCGGGGCACCGGCCGAGTACGGCAGCGCCAGCCCGATCGCCTCGGAGACGGTCGCCATGGTGTTGGCAGTGAACTGCGCGCCACAGGCACCGGCCGAGGGGCAAGCGACGCGCTCGATCTCGTCGAGGTCCTCGTCCGACATGGCCCCGACCGAGTGCTTGCCGACAGCCTCGAACATGTCCTGCACGGTGACCTGCTGCCCGCGGAAATTGCCGGGCAGGATCGAGCCGCCATAGATGAAGATCGAGGGCACGTTGAGGCGGACCATCGCCATCATCATGCCCGGCAGCGACTTGTCGCAGCCGGCGAGCCCGACCAGGGCGTCATAGGCGTGGCCGCGCACGGTCAGCTCGACCGAATCGGCAATGCACTCGCGCGACGGCAACGAGGAGCGCATGCCGTCGTGACCCATGGCGATGCCGTCGGTCACGGTGATGGTGCAGAATTCACGAGGTGTACCGCCGGCCGATGCCACGCCCTTCTTCACCGCCTGTGCCTGGCGCATCAGGGCGATGTTGCAGGGAGCGGCTTCATTCCAGCACGAGGCGACGCCGACGAAGGGCTGGTGGATCTGCTCGGTGGTCAGACCCATCGCGTAGAAATAGGACCGATGCGGCGCGCGCGCAGGGCCTTCCGTCACGTGACGGCTCGGCAGCCTCTGCTTGTCGATCTTCGCGCCCATCGCAACCAGTTTCCCTGGCCAACCCTTTCAGACCCGAAAAATCAGAGCCAAGATTTGAATCGACCTTGGGATTTTCTCGTCGCCTTCGAAGACCGCCGTTGCCGTTAGAAATTTAGAGCGATTTTATTCATGGTCGGGTGTGGCCAAAAAGCGGCGGCGATGCGAACCGCCGGTTATGAGGGTTAAATCCGGGATGGGTGTTGCACAGGCAGCACAATCGTTACCGGGAAGACACGGGTATGCTTACCATGATACTCTCGTCCAGACGGCAAGCTACAACCTCTAATTTCGCAATGCGTGGTGCGCGCCTATGCTCCGGCTCGGCGATGACATGCGCGCAAGTGAGTCGTCTCCTCTGCCCCCTCTCGCGTCCGCGCCGGAGCGCTTCTGCCGTACGAGGCGAGCCGCTCAGGCCGACATCGCGCCTCTGCGCCCGAACGGATCGAACAGACGGACGATCTCGCAGGCGGCAACGAGCCCGGCGAGCCAGGCGGCGCTGGTCAGCCCGAGACGGGCAACGACGGCGGCGGTGAACGCGTCCTCGCCACCGAGGAACGGCGTTGCCGCCAGCAGCGCGATCTCATAGGCCGCGTAGGCGGCGATGAGCGTGACCGCAAGCATCAGGGGCGTGCGGCGCCGCGGCAGCATGCGGAGCACCGCGGACGCTGCCGCGTGGACAGGAGCGCTGCGGCGCCGATCACGAGGCCCCAGGCGATGGTGTTGCCGTCAACGGGATAGTGCAAGGCTCCGAAACCGATGCCCTGGTTCACGAGCCAGGCACCGGCGATGACGAGCTGCGCGTTGCGCAATGGCAGCATCCCGGCCGCGACGACTGCAAACGCCGCGAACGGCGTTGCGCAGGCGAGCGCGAAGCTTGCAAGCGCGCATGACAAGGTCAGCAGCGCAAAGCAGAACACCGGCGCAAGGCGTGGTGCCACCGGATCAAGCCGCAGATGGTCCGCGTGAGGCGGCACGATGCTGAGCGCCATGGATGATCTCCTTCCCATCAATTCTAGTTCGTTTGCGGGCTTGTGACAGCCCCATCGGCATCAAAACGTGGCCCGGCTCTGACGGGTAGCTGCGACCGGGCGGCGGAACGTTCGGTGCGTGGAAGTGCTTGCGACGGCCGCAGCTATCGCCGCCAGCCGGCAACCGACGACTCGACGATCGCAATCATCAGGTCCGTCCGCGCAAGCGTTGCGCCTGGGCCCAGGCGACTGCGACGTCGCGTGGCGGAACATCGACGCGCTTGATGGGCGTCAATTCGCCGGAGGCCGAAACGATCGCCGTCTCTTCGCGTCGGCAGCGCGTGCAGACGAAGCGGACCTCGTGCGGGGACGCCGACCAGGTCGACCGCTTCACATTGGCCGCCATCGGCCAGGCATCGCAATGCGAGCACGACACCAGAAAACGACCGGGATCGAGCATACCCATTCCATCGGACTCCGAATCCTGCCGCTTCCTTCAATGATTAATCCATGTGAATCGTTCCGGTGTCCAAGCACCGCCGGCCTTGCCTCGGGCCGCTACCGGTTCCGCGCAACCGCAGAGCGTCGGATGGCGGATTGCGTTGCGAAGCTCACCGGTGGCGTCGCGGGATTGCGATCCCCTGCAAGTGCCCCGCTCAGCGAGCCCCCTTGAGGGTGCAGGAGGTCGTGCAGGTCACTGTCGTGCCGCGGTCGCACGTTTTGCAGGCGCTGACACACTGGTTCATATCGCGGGGATTGTAGCTGTAGTTGCGCAACGGACAGGCCGGCGTCGTCGAGCCGGTGATGTCCTGCTCCTGATCGCAGGCCGCCGTCATGAGCGCGAACATGATCACTGCAGCGAGGCGCATGGGATTGCCCTGTCAAGCATGGCAAATCACACTCACGGGACGCGCTGCATTGCAGCGAACCCCGGCCTTCCCACCACGAGCGTCGCCGATCAGCGATACTCGCTTGCTGCAAGGATGCGCGCCAAACGTTAAGAACGGATTTCAGCCCGGCTCAGGCCGCAGCCGTCGTTGCGATCGCCTGCCGGATATCGACGGCCAGCTGACGGTACTGCTCCCCGAGCTTCAAATAGAACTCGCGCTTGCTGCTTTCGGTGGCGAGCTTGGCGATCAGCTCGCATTCGGCGGTGAGCGTCTCGAACCGTTCCAGCCTGTCCTCAAGATGTGTCATCGGCGTGTCCCCATCAGACGCCTCAGGGACATCCAACCTAAGCCCGGGAAATAGGTCACGGCGAACATCGTTATGGAGTAGCATCTTTTTTTCCGGCGCGGCGTGCCGGACGCAAGGCACCGCTATTTCTGCTCCAGCCGCCACACGCCGTCCCAATTGGGATCCGGCGGATTGGCCGCAAACTGCGCGATGCGGATGAGCATCGTGCGCGAGGGGCCGTCGCCTGGGACCGCCTCGAGCGCCGCATTGAAGGCGGCGCGCGCCTCGTCGAAGCGCCGGCCGCGATAGGCGGCGAGACCATCAGCATAATGCGTGCGCAACGTCACTTGCGCCTCGGTGAATGCGCCCGCTCTCGCCATCACCTCGAAGATCGCCTGCGGCGCGCTTTGACCCGCGACCGCCAGACGATCGATCTCGCGCAATTCCAGCCGCGATCCGATCCCGTCCGCGGTCGCCTGCGAGATCAGGATGCGGGTGCCGTAGACCTTGTTGACGGCCTCCAGCCGCGAGGCGAGGTTCACGGCATCGCCCATCACGGTGAAGCTCATCATCAGCTCGGACCCGATGCTGCCGGTCAGGACCTCGCCAGTGGCGATGCCGATGCGCAGATCGCACGGCGCCGGCATGGCGCGGATGCCGAGCAGATCCGGCAGCTGCTTCTGCAGCGCAGGCACCTGATCGGCCATCTCGACGGCGGCAAGCCCGGCGAGCAGGCCCTGCTCATCCTCCTCGATGAAGGGAGGTCCCCAATAGGACATGATGGCGTCGCCGATATATTTGTCGATGATGCCGCGATTGTTTCTGATCGGAGCGGACATCACGGTGAAGTAGTGGTTCATCACCTTGACGAGGCCGCGCGGGGTCATGCCCTCGCTCATCGAGGTGAAGCCGCTCATGTCGGAGAACATGATGGTCATCACCCGGCGCTCGCCGTCGATGGCGACCTCCGGCCGGTCGATCAGGCCCTGCACCACTTTCGGGTCGATGTAACGGCCGAAGGTCTCGCGAATGCGCTCGTTGTGCCTGAGCTGCTCGATCATGCGGTTGAAGGCGGCAGCAAGCTCGCCGATCTCGTCCTGCGTCGAGACGGTGATGGGCTTGTCGAACCGGCCCGCCTCGACCTCGCGGGCGCCGGCCAGCAGCAGGCGCACCGGGCGCGTGATGCCACTGCTCACCAGCAGCGCAAAGGCAAACCCGACGATCGCCGCGAGCAAGGTCACGACCCCCGAAACAATGATCGTCTGATGCTGGCGGCTGATCACCTGCGACGTCGAGAAATAGACCTGCGTCAGCATGTCGGCGCGGATCGCATCGACCTTCCGATTGAACACATCGCGCAGGGTGTCGAGGTGCTCCAGCGTGTCCCGGGCCGCGGTCATATCCTTGGCCTCGACCTGCTTGAGCAGTTTCGCATTGCCCTCGTCCAGATCGCGCCGCAGCTCGGTGACGGCGCTTTCGATCCGGACGTCGAGCCGTGCCAGCGCGGCATTGTCGGAATACGTCCTGACGTCGTCGATGATGGCATTGATGAGCTTGCGTGCAGCCTCGGCCTCCTCCTCGAACTTGCGGTCCAACGCCTCGAAGTCGCGAAGCCGCGCCGCGTAGGCCTGCTCGTCCGATGGCGCCTCCATCCTGCTCATCACCATCCGCCGCAGTGCTAGGGCCCGCTCCAGCGAGCGGATGTTCGCACGCGCCAGATGGCTATAGGCGGGGATGTAGCGGTTGGTCAGCTCGTCGAGCAAAATGCCGACCTGGCTGGACATCACCATCGACAGGATCGAGGTGACCAGCATCAGGACGATCAATCCGAGAGCGATGCCGACGATCTTGCGCCGGATCGACTGGTTGAAAATCGGCATAGGTACAGGGCAAACGCTGAAAGGATGAAGCGAGGGAACTCATACACCGGATTTGGCCGAGGGAACACGCGCAATCTGGCTGCTGTGACGTCCTGCGCCGTGCGTAATCGTCGCGCGAGCCCCAATCGTTAACAAAGGTTAAAACCGCTGCCGCTTACGCCATTTCGGAAGTTCCCGAGTTCCAATCCGTATTTTGCCGCATTGTTGCGACAGCTTGAGGGTGCGACACGATGCCGGCGCATCGTTCGATGCTTTGATTCGCAAGCCGCATGTGCGGACCTTGGTTTGTAGTGGTTTTCGCAGGGGGGACCATCGAATGAACCAGTGCCTACGCTCGCTCGCGTGTGTCGTTGCCGTGGCCGCAATGGCCCTCCTTCCCACCGAGCTGGCGGCGAAGAGCAATCACAAATCATCCGCACTGAAGAAGACGCACGAGGCCAAAGCCGGCAAGCACCGCCACGCCGCCGCCGGCAAAGCGCGTCATGGCAAGCACGCCGAAGCCAAGCGCAAATCGAAGACGGTCGACGAGCCCGCGGACAAGCCGGCGCCGCCGCCGCTGACCGGCGATCTCGCCGCGCTGAAGAACGCCATCGATCTGACGCGCAAGGGCAAGACCGAGGATGCGAGCGCCGCGCGCGACCGCATTTCCGATCCCGCGGGACAGAAGCTCGCCGACTGGTTCATGCTGCGCCATTCCGAGAGCACCGCGAACTTCAAGCGCTACGCCGCCTTCCTCGCGGCCAATCCCGATTGGCCGAGCAGCGCCCTGCTCCGCCGCCGCGCCGAGGCGCGGCTGTGGCAGGAGAAGGCCGACGCGGCCATCGTGCACAAATTCACGATGGATCGGCCGACCAGCGCCAAGGGCAAGTTTGCGCTCGCGCGCGTGCTGCTCGCCGAAGGCGAGACCGACAGGGCCGCGCGGCTGGTCCGGGATACCTGGCGCGCGGAGGAATTGTCCGAGCGCAGCGAAGAGGATTCTTACGAAGCCTTCCGTGATCTGCTCACGGCGGACGATCATCGTGCCCGCATGGACAAGCGTCTCGGCGCCAAGGATTATGTAGGCGCGCGGCGCGCGGCCAAGCGGCTCGGCGAGGATGCGCTCGCGATCGTCAAGGCATGCGCCGGCGTCACCGGCAAGGCCAACAAGGCGAAGGACTATCTCGAGGACGTCCCGGCCGAAGCACGCCGCGATCTCGGCTACGTGCTGTGCCGCGCCCAATGGCACCTGCAGAAGGACCGCATCGACGATGCCGCCGAGGTGATCCTCGCCGCCGCGCCGGACACCATGGCGGCCCAGGACACCGACGCGTGGTGGCGCGAGCGCCGCCTGCTCGCGCGCAAGCTGCTCGACCAGGGCAAGTCCAGGACCGCCTATGATGTCGTGCGTATGGCCGCGGTGCCGGAGAAGGAAGTCTATCGCATCGACTATCACTTCATGTGCGGCTGGATCGCGCTGCGCTTTCTGAACGATCCCAGGACGGCGATGATGCACTTCGTCGCGATCGACGAAGGCTCCGCCAATCCGATCGCGCTGTCCCGGGCCCATTACTGGCGCGGCCGCGCCGCCGAAGCCATGGGCGCGACGGCCGATGCGCGCATGAGCTATCGGGCTGCGGCGCGCTATCAGACCGCCTATTACGGCCAGCTCGCCCGCGCCAAGCTCGGCCTTGATGAAATCGAGCTGCGTCCGCCCTCGCCCGTGCTGGCTTCGGCCGAGACGCAGCTAGCGGACGAGCGCGTGCGCGCCGCCGACATGCTCTACGGCATCGGCGAGCGCGACATGGTGTTCTACTACGCCGAGGATTTCGCCAAGGAGAGCACCGATGTCACCGCGCTCGAAGCGCTCGCCGAGCTCGCCGGCCGGCGCAACGATGCGCGCGTGATGCTGGAGGTCGGCAAGACCGCGCTGGCGCGCGGGCTCGCGCTCGACCATTACGCCTTCCCGACCATCGGCATTCCCGAGCACAAGCAGGTTGCGCCTGCGATCGAGACCAGCGTGATCTATTCGGTGGCGCGCACCGAGAGCTCGTTCGATCAGCGCGACAAGTCGCCGGCCAACGCGGTCGGGCTGATGCAGGTGACGCCGGAAGCCGGCCGCGACACCGCCAAGCGCTTCGGCCTGACCTATGACTGGGACAGGATGGTGTCCGATCCCGTCTACAACACCCAGATGGGCGCGGCCGAGCTCAGCGCGCTGCTGTCGGAATATCGCGGCAACCAGATCATGACCTTCGCCGGCTACAATGCCGGCCGCGGCCGCGTGCGCGAGTGGGTGCAGGCGCGCGGCGATCCACGCGATCCCAATGTCGATCCGGTCGACTGGGTCGAGCGCATCCCGCTGTCGGAGACACGCAACTACGTCCAGCGCGTGATGGAGAACGTGCTGGTCTACCGCGCAAGATTCGAAGGCAGCGGCATGATCGCCGGCAAGAGCGACCAGCGCGTGGTGACGCACGAGGCTGGCGCAACGGCGCCAGTGGCGACCGCAGCACCCGCTCCCTGATCGACGCCGCCGGGGCTGGACGCGACGCCTGCAAGGATACGGTGCTGCGGCTCCCACGCGAGTGCAGTCGCGCAGCTAGGTGTCACCTCCTTCCATCGTGATCAGATCGCGACTGTCCAAACATGCGCCGGTCAAGGCTCTTGCGACGGTCCAGGCGCTGATCGTGCAGCTCCAGCACCAGACGGCACTCATGACCGTCAGTATCTCGATCATGCTTCCAGCGGCGAGCTCGACGTTCCCTAGGGCCGGTTCTGTCCGCCCTGGCACCGGCCATTGCATGAACAGCGTGGAGAATTCGCCGCGCCGATAACAATTGTCGTCGCAGTAACGGCGCTGCGTCCGCGCATGGCGGACATAGCCGGACCGCAAGGGACGCGAGCATGTGCTGCACGTGGCCGCGTGCAACGGCGGCTCGTGATTGACCACCACGAATTTCATGAAGCGGCTCTCACACCATCTTTCGCCAGCGTCTCGCAGAACAGCGCGTAGCACTGATGATCGCAGTAAGGCAGACGGGTCGCGATCTCGCGCAGATAGCTGCCGCTGATCGGCTCGCAGCACTGCATGCACCAGGTCTGCCGGAACGGGGTCCGACCGTTGACCAGCACGAACGCGAATCTCATGTGGCACCTCCCAAAGCGAAGCAGTAAACGCTGTCGAGCGGAGACAGTGCTGGCGGTGGAGCGCACAGATGGTTTCGGCCGTCCGGATTATCCCTGTTTCGCTCCACCTTTTGCGGTGGGATCAGAATGTATCTCCCGTCCTCCCGGCGCCGCGCATAGATCTGGCCCTCGATGTACTTGATGTCGGTCGGATAACAATCGGCGCTGTTGCAACAACTGACGCTCGGGTTGTCCGGCATGTGCCAGGTGGAATAGAATTTTTCGTGCAGCGCCTGGTCCTGAGGTGGGTGCTGGCGATGAACAGCACCGTGTCCCGTCTCCTGTGCCTGGAGGGCCGCGATGGGGGTGATGAGAACGATCCAGCAGAAGAGCTTGCATGAGCGGTTCAACGACACAGCCTCCCGGATCAGCTCTCCAATGCAGCCTTATGCGACCTGAGCCCGAAACAACCACTGCCGGTCGCGTTCGCTTCGCGTGCGGAAACGATCAACGCACTTCTTTGAGCAGAGCGCCGTGCGCCAGGAGTAGTAGCGGATCAGGCCAAACTTGCCGCCGCAAACTGCACATCCGCTGAGCGAGGAGCAACTTTCGGACTCCGATCGGTGACGCTCAGGAAGTACCGACATATCGCACATTGTTGTCTCCCTCTGTTGCTTGCGCTTTTCTCAGTTGTTCCCTTCGACACTCTCGATGGTCGAGAGGCTAGTCCGCCGGGCACGAAGCGCTCAATTGTACGGAGGTAAAATGGCCGACATGACTAGGAATGGAGGAGCTATACCTAGGTTTGCCCCGTATTCGACCGGGGGGCCCACGCGGCTCGAGTTCAACGAGACGGCGCACGACGCTTCGGCTGCACGGTCACCGTGAAAACTTGGCCGGCACGGTGTCCTTGATGCGCCACAATGGACCCGGCGGCGAGCGGACAGTCCAAAGGCGAATGTCATGACCGCCGATCCGACTTTGGCTGGAATTGCTCCTCTCGCCGCAACGTGCTCTACTCATCTTCACGCAGAGAGTGCCGGGAGCGTCTGCGATGAAGCCTGGCCGGGCAGCGACGTTCGGGAAGTCAGCCGCGCAATTCCTCGTCGGCTGCCTGAGGCAAACTGTTCCCGCCAAGCCGCGCACCGATTCCAATGCCGCCGACTTGCTCGAGGCGGTCAAGCAGTGGCAGCAGGTCTTCGAGCACACGCCGGTCATGTACTTCATGGTCGATCCGGCCGGTACCGTGATCAACGTGAACACGTTCGGCGCCGAGCAGCTGGGCTACACGCCGGCCGAGTTGATCGGCCGATCCGTGCTGGATGTCTTCCTCGCGGAAGATCGCGCCACTGTCCGCGCCTGTGTCGCGTTGTGCCTCAAGACCCTTGATCAGTCACACACCTGGGAAATCCGGAAGGTTCGCAAGGACGGCTCGATGTTATGGGTCCGCGAGAACGCCAAGGCCATGCTGCGGGCCAATGGCGGACCAATCGTGCTTGTCGCCTGCGAGAACATCACCGAGCGCAAGGAGGCAGAGAACGCGCTGCGACAGAGCGAGGCTTACCTCGCCCAGGCGCAGGAATTGAGCCACACCGGTAGTTTCGGCTGGAAGGCCGCAACCCGCGAGATCACCTGGTCCAAGGAGACCTATCGCATCTTCGAAGGCGAAGAGGGGACGAAGCCCGCGATCCCATTCATGCTTCAGCGGATCCATCCGGAGGACCGGCTCGCTGTGAAGCAGACGACGGGCCAGGCGGCGCGCGAAGGGAAAGACTATGATCACGAATACCGGCTGGTGATGCCCGACGGTTCCATCAAATACGTTAGAGCGGTGGCACGAGCGACGCGAGATTCCAACGGTCGCGTGGAGTTCGTCGGATCGGTGACCGACATCACGGCGACCAAAGAGGCGGAGCGTAGGCTTCGTGACAGCGAGCAGCGCTTTCGAGATTATGCCGAAACCGCGTCTGACTGGTTCTGGGAAACCGGCCCAGACCATCGCGTCACCCAGATATCGGAACACTCCGATACCAACACCGTCCCCGCGGGCCTGATCGGGCTCACACGCTGGGACATTGCTCCTGACGCTGCTCTCGAGCCCGAAAAATGGCGGCAACATCGAGCGGCGCTCGACGCCCACGTCCCCTTCCGCGACTTGGTGTATCGCAGCAGAGACCGCGATGGACGGCCAATCTACGTCCGGACCAGCGGCAAGCCGTTCTTCGACGCCGACGGCGCTTTCCTGGGCTACCGTGGCGTTTGCTCCGACGTGACCGCGGCCATCCGGGCCAATCAAGCCGAAGACGCGCTGCGCAAGGCCCAGGCCGAACTCGCCCATGTGACACGTGTCACGACACTGGGTGAGCTGACCGCTTCGATTGCCCACGAAATCAATCAGCCGCTCGCCGCGGTGATCGCAAACGCCGACGCCTGCCTCGCCTGGCTACAGCGCAGTCCGCCGGATATCAAAGCGGCCCGCCGCTCCGTGGAGTGGATCATCGAGGACGGCAGGCGTGCCGGCGACGTGATCCGTCACGTTCGGGCGCTCGCCAAGGGGTCTGACATCGAGATGGTTCCGCTCGATGCCAATGCGGTCGTGCGGGAGGCCGTCGCACTCGTTCAGCGCGAAATGGCCAGCCACGCCGTGTCCGTCCGCATGGAGCTGTCGTCGGCGCTGCCGAGGATCTTTGGCGATCGCATTCAATTGCAGCAGGTCCTGATCAACCTCATCATGAACGGGATCGAGGCCATGGGAGACGTCCACGATCGCCCGCGCGAGCTGGCGATCCGTTCAGAGGCGAGCGGCGATGGCGCGATGCAAATGAGCGTTTCCGACCGCGGAGTCGGCATCAGCGAACAGGCGATGGACCGCCTGTTCACGCCGTTCTTTACCACGAAGTCCTCCGGCATGGGCATGGGTCTGTCGATCTGTCGATCGATCATCGAGGCCCATGGCGGACGACTTTACGCCGTGCCAAATCAGGAGCGCGGCGCGACTTTTCAGATTACCTTGCCCCTCCATCGAGAGGAAGCATCGTGACCGAGCGCGCGGACTCTTCGCCGCCACAGAAGGACGGCGATCAGCCCATTGTCCTCATCGTCGACGACGACGCGTCCATGCGCCGTGCGCTCACCAATCTGTTCGAGTCGGTCGGTCTCAAGGTCGAAGCATTCGGCTCGGCGCCGCAGCTCCTCCAGGCCAAGCCGCCAGACGTCCCAAGCTGCCTGGTGCTCGACATCCGCCTGCCCGGAACGAGCGGCCTCGAGCTGCAGACCGATCTTGCCAAGGCAAATATCCACACGCCTATCATCTTCATTACGGGTCACGGCGATATTCCCATGACGGTTCGGGCCATGAAGAGCGGGGCGATCGATTTCTTGACCAAGCCGGTCCGCGATCAGGACATTCTCGACGCAGTCCAGGCCGCGATCGAGCGAGACCGCAAGCGCCGCGACCTCAACAGGACGGTCTCGACCGTCAGATCACGCTTCGAGTCACTGTCCTCGCGGGAGCGAGACGTATTGTCACTGGTGACGTCCGGCCTGATGAACAAGCAGGTGGCCGCCCAGCTCGGATTGGCCGAAATCACCGTTAAAATCTACCGCGGCCAGATCATGCGGAAAATGGGCGCGAAGTCGCTGGCCGACCTGGTGAGAATGAGCGAGGCGCTCGGGATTGGCCCGAACAAGTCCGATGCACAAACCTAAGTATGAGTTTCCAATCGTGACCGGCAGGTCCACCTTACGCCTTTATGTTGTAGCCGTGGGCGACGGCAAGCGTAATTCCCGGCGAGGAGCGGACGTCTTGTCAGTGGCTTCGGTCATCTCGGTGCTTGACGACGACCCCTACGTTCGGGCCGCGATCAACAATCTCTTGGAATCGCGCGGATACAACGTCCACACATTCGCCTCGGCGGAAGAGTTCTTGAGCTCGACCGATTCGAGCGACACCTCGTGCGTGATCGCCGACGTGCAGATGCCGCTGATGAGCGGAATCGATCTGTTGACGCAGATGCGGGCGCAGGGTTCGGCCACGCCGTTCATATTCATCACAGCTTTCCCGGATGACGGCGTGCGTGTGCGGGCACTCAATGCGGGCGCAATCTGTTTTCTCGGTAAGCCGTTCGCTGCCTCGGATCTGATGCAATGCCTGGACCGTGCGCTGGCACCCGATCACCAAACCACGTCGTGAGCGCCCGCGGCCCACAAACGCGGCAGTGACCGAGATCGCCGCGCTGGCGGCCTACTCAGAAAATTCGCGGAACTTCGCCACACCGCGAGGCCTGCGCCGACCGTCTCAATCTACCTTGATGTTCGCCGCCTTGATGATCGGCCACCATTTCGCGATCTCGGCCTTTTGCCGCGTGGCGAGCGCTTCGGGCGTGAGCTGATCCTTGGGCGTCATCTCCAGGCCCTGGCTTTCGAGCTGCTTCCTCACCGCAGGATCGTTCAGTGCTTCCACGGCCGCGGCATTGAGCTTTGCGACGATCTCCTTCGGCGTGCCCTTCGGCACCCACATGCCCGACCACAGCGTCATGTTGAAGCCTTTGAGGCCCGCCTCCTCCGCGGTCGGGATCTCGGGCGCCGAGGCGAGGCGCTTGTCGTCGGTGACGGCGTAGGCGCGGATGGTGCCGGCGCGGACCTGGCTGATGGAGTTGGAGGTCTGGTCGACGATGATGTCGATCTGGCCGGCGATCAGGTCGTTCAATGCGGGCGCCGTGCCGCGATACGGCACGTATTGCAGCTTGATGCCGGAGACGCTCTCGAAATAGACGCCGGCGATGTGGCTGCCGGAGCCTGCGCCGGCGGTGCCGGCGGTCGGCGGCGACGGCCGCGACTTCAGCCAGTCCAATAGCTCCTTCAGCGAGGTCGCGGGCGCCGCGTTCTTGCTGACCACGATCATCGGATTGCTCGGCAGCAGCACCACCGGCTCGAGGTCGGCGACGAGGTCGTATTTGAGCTTGTAGACGGCGCCGTTGGCGACGTGGGTGCCGAGATGGCCGAACGAGATGGTGTAGCCGTCGGGCGGCGATTGCACGGCACGGCCGACCCCGATCGAGCCGCCTGCTCCGGTCACGTTCTCGACCACCAGGGGCTGGCCGAGCGAAACGCGCATCCGCTCGGCAAGCACGCGCGCCATCGCATCCGACGGCCCGCCGGCCGCGAACGGCACGATGATGGTGATGGGACGGGAGGGATAATCGTCGGCGCGCGCGACGCCTGCGACAGCGAGAACAGCAATCAGCGCAGCCCAGACGGCCTTCGTCATTGTCTTCTCCCCAGCGATGTCGATATTGTTCTTGCTCTTCCCGCGTACGGGAAGAGGGATCATTCGTGGCGTATTGCCGCGCTAGAACTGGGAATAGTCGATCGGCTTGTGACGATCGAGCGTGCGGGTGACCGGCGGCAGCGGGTATTTCAGGCCGGTCGCGCAGTTGAACAGCATGACGCGGTCGGTCTTGCTGACGCGGCCGTCGGCGAGGCTCTCCTTGTAGGCGGCGTAGGTTGCGGCGCCCTCGGGACAGAGCAGCAGCCCCTCCTCGCGCGCGACCTCGTTCAGCGCCGCCGAGATCTTGTCGTCGTCGACCGCAATGGCAAAGCCCTTGCTCTCGCGCACCGCGCGCAGAATGAGAAAATCGCCGATCGCCTGCGGCACGCGGATGCCCGAGGCGATGGTGTGGGCGTCCTCCCAGCGCGTCGCGTGCTCGGTGCCGGCCTCATAGGCCCGCACCATCGGCGCGCAGCCCGAGGCCTGCACCGCAACCATGCGCGGGCGCTTTGATCCGATGAAGCCGATCTTCTCCAGCTCGTCGAAGGCCTTCCACATGCCGATCAGGCCGGTGCCGCCGCCGGTCGGATAGAAGATCACGTCGGGCACGTCCCAGCCAAGCTGCTCGGCGAGCTCCAGGCCCATCGTCTTCTTGCCTTCGATGCGGTACGGCTCCTTCAAGGTCGAGGTGTCGAACCAGCCGACCTTGGCCTTGCCCTCGCCGACGATCTTGCCGCAATCGTCGATATAGCCGTTGACGCGGTAGACGGTCGCGCCCTGGAGCTCGATCTCGCTGACGTTCACTTCAGGCGTATCCGCCGGGCAGAAGATCGTGGTCTTGATGCCGCAGGAGGTCGCATAGGCCGCCAGCGCCGCGCCGGCATTGCCGTTGGTCGGCATCGCCATGTGCTTGATGCCGAGCGCCTTGCCCATCGACACCGCCATCACGAGACCGCGCGCCTTGAACGAGCCGGTCGGCAGCCGTCCCTCGTCCTTGACGATGATCTCGCCGCCGCCAAGCTTCTTGCCGAGCTTGGGCAGCCGGATCAGAGGCGTCGTGACTTCACCGAGCGAGACGATGTCCTTGCATTTGCGAACCGGCAGCAGCTCGCGATAGCGCCACATGTCGCCGGGGCGTTGGGCGAGTGCGTCCTTGGTCAGCGCCTTCTTCACGCCCGCAAGATCGTAGCGCACCAGAAGCGGCTTGCCGGCCTTGGAGAGGTTGTGGACCTGGTCGGCGGCGTAATGGTCGCCTTCCATGGCACATTCGAGATGGGTGACGAAGGTCGGGCGCTCGATGGTGAGGTTGTCATTGTCGTGCATGGGATGATTTCCTTCTTGTTCTGCAAACGGCTCTCTCTGCTCGTCATTGCGAGCGAAGCGAAGCAATCCAGAGTCTTTCCGCAGAGGCGGTCTGGATTGCTTCGCTGCGCTCGCAATGACGGCGGTGGGCGGCGATGCCAGCCATCAAATATTCAACACCCGTCCGTACGCATCCAGCACGGCTTCCTTCATCATCTCCGACAATGTCGGATGCGGGAACACCGTGTGCATCAGCTCTTCTTCCGTGGTCTCCAGGTTCATGGCGACGACGTAGCCCTGGATCAGCTCGGTGACCTCGGCGCCGACCATGTGGGCCCCTAACAGCTGGCCGGTCTTCTTGTCGAAGATCACCTTGACCAGGCCCTGATCCTCCCCGAGCGCGATCGCCTTGCCGTTGCCGACGAAGGGGAAGCGGCCGACGCGGATCTCGCGGCCGTTCTCCTTGGCCTTGGCTTCGGTCAAACCGACGGAGGCCACCTGCGGATGGCAATAGGTGCAGCCCGGGATCATGTTCTTGTCCATGGGATGCGGGTGCAGGCCCTTGATCGCCTCGACGCAGATCACGCCCTCATGTTCGGCCTTGTGCGCGAGCATCGGAGGACCGGAGACGTCGCCGATGGCATAGATGCCGGGAACGTTGGTCTTGCCGTAGCCGTCGACCACGATGATGCCGCGATCGGTTTTGACACCGACTTTTTCCAGGCCGAGATTCTCGATATTGCCGACGACGCCGACCGCCGAGATTACGCGCTCGAACTCGGTCGTGACGGGCTTGCCCTTGCCGTCGTCGATGGTGGCGACGACGCTGTCGGCCTTCTTCTCCAGCTTTGTCACCTTGGTGGAGGACATGATCTTGATGCCCTGCTTCTCCAGCCGCTTGCGGGCGAAGCCTGCGATCTCGGCGTCCTCGACAGGCAGGATCTGCGGCAGCACTTCCACCACGGTCACGTCGGAGCCCATGGTGTGGAAGAACGAGGCGAACTCGATGCCGATCGCGCCGGAGCCGACCACCAGCAGCGACTTCGGCATCCGCTCCGGCACCATTGCTTCAAAGTAGGTCCAGATCAGCTTCTTGTCGGGCTCGAGGCCGGGCAGCACGCGCGGCCGTGCGCCGGTCGCGACGATGATGTGCTTGGCCTGATAAGTCCCCTCGCCCAGCGCGCCCTTCGGGCCCTCGACGTCGGACTTCTTCACGGTGACCTTGCCGGGCGCATCGATCGAGGCGGCGCCCCAGATCACGCTCACCTTGTTCTTCTTCATCAGGAAGCCGACGCCGTCGTTCAGCCGCTTGGAGACGCCGCGCGAGCGCTGCACCACGGCCTTCGGATCGAACGAGACCTTCTCCGCCGACAGGCCGTAGTCTTTGGCGTGCTGCATGTAGTGGTAGATCTCGGCCGAGCGTAAGAGTGCCTTGGTCGGGATGCAGCCCCAGTTCAGGCAGATGCCACCGAGATAGGACTTTTCGACGATCGCGGTCTTGAAGCCGAGCTGCGCGGCGCGGATCGCGGTGACATAGCCGCCGGGGCCGGAGCCGATGATGATGACGTCGAAGGATGTATCGGCCATAGCGGCTCCCGTTCAACTCAAGAAGCGCCGCGGGCGCGGCGCTTGACCAGAAAAGACCTCACCAGCCATTCGAGCACCACCACCAAAACCATGATGGTCAGCGCGGTGAGCACGATCGGCTGGGCGATGTTCCGTGCCAGCTGCTCGCCGGCAAAGAACGCAGAGTGAAGAAAATCGAGCCCGATCGGGTTGAGCGCGACGATGGCTCCGAGTAGCAGCGATATCCATGGCCAGCGGGTCCGGACATGCAAGGTTGCCCCCTCTGCCGCCGCGTCAGACCATCATCATCACAGGGTTTTCGATCAGCTGCTTGAACGCGCCGATCAGCTCGGCGCCGAGGGCGCCGTCGATGGCGCGGTGATCGCAGGACAAGGTCACGCTCATGATGTTCGCGATCTCGATCTTGCCGCCGCGCACCACGGGACGCTCCTCGCTGGTGCCGACCGCGAGAATCGTCGCATGCGGCGGGTTGATCACGGCGGTGAAGTGGCTGATGCCATACATTCCGAGGTTGGAGACGGCGGTGGTGCCGCCCTGATACTCCTCGGGCTTCAATTTGCGGGAACGTGCGCGCGCCGCAAAGTCCTTCATCTCGTTGGAGATGGTCGAGAGCGTCTTGGTCTCGGCCTTGCGGATGATCGGCGTGATCAGGCCGCCGGGCATCGCAACGGCAACGCCGACGTCGGAATGATGGTGCTTGACCATGCCGCTTTCGGTCCAGCTCACGTTGCAGTTCGGGATCTTCTGCAGCGCCACCGCCATCGCCTTGATGACGAAGTCGTTGACCGAGATCTTGTAGAGCGGCTTCTTCTCCTTGTCCTTGGGTGCAGCCGCATTGATCTCCTCGCGCGCGGCGAGCAGCTTGCCGATGTCGCAGTCGATGGTGAGATAGAAATGCGGGACGTTCTGGATCGACGCAGTCAGGCGCTGCGCGATGGTGCGGCGCATGCCGTCATGCGGGACAATGTCGTACGAGCCCGGCTCGAACAGCGACAGGATCTGCTTGTCCGACATGGTCGGCGCGATCGCCGGCGCGCCTGACGGCGCCGCGGCGGGTGCCTTGAGGCCCTTGCCGGATTTGGCCTGCTCGACGTCACGCGCGACCACGCGGCCGTGCGGGCCGGTGCCGGTGACCATGCCGACATCGATGCCGGCTTCCTTGGCGAGGCGCCGCGCCAGCGGCGATGAGAACACGCGACCGCCATGGCCATTTGCCTGGGCGGCCGGAGCTGCGGGCTGCGGCGCGGGTGCTGCGGGCGGCGGCGCGGCCTTGGGCGCAGCAGGCGCTGGCGCGGCAGCCGGTGCGGCCGCTGGGGCTTCGGCGGCCTTCGGCGGCGCGGCCGAAGCGCTGGGCTTGGCGCTCCCTGCGGCTTTCACGTCCTCGCCCTCACCGGCGAGCACGGCGATCACGTCGTTGACCGGAACGTCCTGCGTGCCCTCGGGCACCAGGATCTTGGCGATCGTGCCCTCGTCGATCGCCTCGACCTCCATGGTCGCCTTGTCGGTCTCGATCTCGGCAATGACGTCGCCGGATTTGACCTTGTCGCCTTCCTTCTTCAGCCACTTGGCGAGGTTGCCCTTCTCCATCGTCGGCGAGAGAGCGGGCATCAGGATGTTGATGGGCATGCTGACCTCAAGAAGAACTTTGCAAAACGTCGTCTCCGACAGCGGCGACGAACAGACCAGGTTTAGTTGCCGATGTCGCCCTGCCACAGGCGCTCATTGGCAGGGATGGAACGCCAATTCTTCATCATGGTGATGGAGCGATCGTCGGCAAGGTCGATCCAGGGGATGCCGAACTTGTCGAGGATATCCTTGGAGCCGGGGAACGTGATGGATTCTCCGATCACCACCATCTTGACCTTGAACAGCGCGAGCGCGCCGGCGCACATCGAGCACGGCGACAGCGTCGTGTACATGACGGTATCGTGGAACGAGATCGCGCCGGCCTCGCGCAGGCAGCTCATCTCGCCGTGCAGGATCGGATTGTTCTCCTGCACGCGATTGTTGTGGCCGCGGGCGATGATCTTGTTGTCGCGCGTCAGCACCGCCCCGATCGGCAGGCCGCCCTGCGCGATTGAGGCTTCCGCCTCGCGGATCGCCTCCAGCATGAAATCGTAATGATAGGATTCGATTGCCATGGTCAGTGCCCCTTGCCGCGCGGCGTCGTGGTGCCGGTGTCGGTGGGACGCTCCATCTCGGCCTGGAACATGTCGAGGATCCGGTTCAGCGCGTCCTCCTCGGTGTATTCGCTCTCGCGCGCATAGGCGCGCGCGGCGTGGCGGGCGAGATCGACGAGCAATAGCCCCCACATGTCGGGCTCCTCGAAGGCGCGCTGGAACGCCATCGACAGCCCGCCATCCAGCACGAAGACGCGCAGGATCTCGACCGCGTCGTCGCGGGTCATGACGTCGGGCGGCAGTGGCTGCTCCTTGGGGCCGCTCATTGCGACGAACTCGATGCGTCCTGGAGGACAAGAACCTTCCCGTCAAACTCTACTCCAATCGCTCGCTTCAGCATGGACCGGAGCGCAAGGAAACCAACGGCGAAAAACAAACCAGCCAAAACGACCGGCTGGAAGATCATCGCGTTGACGACGGTCGTGGCAGTGGCCGCAAATTCCGGATAGCCCAGCATGCGCGACAGGATCGCCACCAAAAGCATCACCGGAAACTCAACGACCATGACCACGAGCGGAATAGCCGCCGTAAAAGCCAGAGCTGCCAATATCCAGCGCCAGTAGATATGCCAGGTTAGCTTATACATGGTTGCCTATTCTACCTGTAGCAGACGGCTTTGGCGGCCTCGACCACCTCCGCCGCCGAGGGCAGCGCGAGCTTCTCCAGGTTCGCGGCATAGGGCATCGGTACGTCCTTGCCGGACACGCGCGTCACCGGCGCGTCGAGATAGTCGAAGGCGTTCTCCATGATGCGTGCGGCGATCTCGGCGCCGACGCCGCTCTGGGCCCAGCCCTCTTCCACCGTCACAGCGCGGCCCGTCTTCTTGACCGAGTTGACGATGGTCTCGGTGTCCATCGGCCGCAACGTGCGCAGATCGATCACCTCGGCCTCGATGCCGTCCTTGGCAAGCTCGTCGGCGGCCTTCAGCGCATAGGTCATGCCGTTCGACCACGAGATGATGGTGACGTGGCTGCCGGCGCGGACGATGCGCGCCTTGCCGATCGGGATGATGAAATCATCGAGCTTCGGCACTTCGCCGGTGTGGCCGTACAGCACCTCGTTCTCGAGGAAGATCACCGGATTGGGATCGCGGATCGCAGCCTTGAGCAGGCCCTTGGCATCGGCCGCCGAATACGGGGCGACGACCTTGAGGCCCGGAACGTGCGAGTACCAGGCCGAGTAGTCCTGGCTGTGCTGGGCGGCGACGCGCGCAGCCGCACCGTTCGGTCCGCGGAACACGATTGAGCAGCCCATCTGGCCGCCGGACATGTAGAGCGTCTTGGCCGCGGAGTTGATGATCTGGTCGATCGCCTGCATGGCGAAGTTGAAGGTCATGAACTCGACGATCGGCTTGAGGCCGGTCATCGCCGCACCGACGCCGACGCCGGCAAAGCCATGCTCGGTGATCGGCGTGTCGATCACGCGCTTGGCGCCGAACTCCTGGAGCAGGCCCTGGGTCACCTTGTAGGCGCCCTGATATTCGGCCACCTCTTCGCCCATCACGAACACGTCCGCATCGCGGCGCATCTCTTCGGCCATGGCGTCGCGCAGCGCTTCGCGGATGGTCTGCGTCACCATTTCGGTGCCGGCGGGGACTTCCGGATCGGGCTCGGCGACGGCCTGCGGAGCAGGCGCAGCTTTCGGCGCAGGCGCCTCGGCCTTTGCTGCGGCTGGCGGCGCGGACTCCGCAGCCTTCGCGGCCGCTGCAGGTGCTTTCGCCAGATCAGCCGCGCTCTCACCATCGGCGAGAATGGTCGCGATCGGTGTGTTTACCGCGACATCAGCGGTGCCTTCGGGGATCAGGATCTTGCCGAGCGTGCCCTCGTCGGTCGCCTCGACCTCCATGGTCGCCTTGTCGGTCTCGATCTCGGCGATCACGTCGCCGGACTTGATCGTCTCGCCCTCTTTCTTCAGCCATTTGGCGAGGTTGCCCTTCTCCATCGTGGGCGACAACGCGGGCATCAGCACTTGAATTGGCATATCGACTCCAAAGAAAGCTAGCGCGCGTTCAGCGGTAAACGTCGGTCCAGAGCTCGGCGGCATCCGGCTCGGGATCATGCTGGGCGAAATCGGCGGACGCGTTGACGATGTCCCGCACCTCGGCGTCGATCGCCTTCAGATCGGCCTCGCTGACCTTGGCGGCGAGCAGGCGGTTGCGCACCTGCTCGATCGGGTCCTGGTCGTGGCGAACCTTCTCGACCTCCTCGCGCGTGCGATATTTTGCAGGATCGGACATCGAATGGCCGCGATAGCGGTAGGTCTGCATCTCCAGAATGAAGGGACCCTTGCCGGCGCGGCACCAGGCCGCCGCCTCCTCGCCCGCCGCCTTCACGGCGCGGACGTCCATGCCGTCGACCTGCTTGCCGGGAATGTTGAAGGACGCGCCGCGCTTGGAAAAATCCTGCTGCGCCGAGGCGCGTGAGACCGAGGTGCCCATGGCGTAGCGGTTGTTCTCGATGACAAAGATCACCGGCAGCTTCCAGAGCTCCGCCATGTTGAAGCTCTCATAGACCTGGCCCTGGTTAGCCGCGCCGTCGCCGAAATAGGTGACGCTGACGTTACCGTTGCCGCGATAGTGATTGGCGAAGGCGAGGCCTGTGCCGAGCGAGACCTGCGCGCCGACGATGCCGTGACCGCCGTAAAAGTGCTTCTCCTTGCTGAACATATGCATGGAGCCGCCCTTGCCCTTGGAATAGCCGCCGCGGCGTCCTGTCAGCTCGGCCATCACGCCGTTGGCGTCCATGCCGGTCGCAAGCATGTGACCGTGGTCGCGATAGCCGGTGATGACCTGATCGCCCTCTTTCAGCGCCATCTGCATGCCGACCACCACGGCCTCCTGGCCGATATAAAGGTGGCAGAAGCCGCCGATGGCGCCCATGCCGTAGAGCTGGCCGGCCTTTTCCTCGAACCGCCGGATCAGGAGCATGTCGCGGAGCGCCTTGAGCTCCTGCTCCCTGGTGAATTCCGGGGGCGAACCGCCGTCGGACTTGTCCTGTGGAGCGCTTGCGGCGGCTTTCTTGGGTGCGGCCATGGGAATTCCGGGTCAGAGAAAACTTTCGCCCTCTCTAACCCAAGTCAAACGCCCTTGGAAAGCACCGCGGCGGCATGGCACGACTTTCATTATGCCGCACTGCAGCGTGATCGAAATATTGGAAAATCTTTGGCGCTGATCAGGCAACAAATCTATGCACGCCATGGCGTGCGCAGATTCGTGACCGGATCAAGAACGGTGCGTGCGCCAATCCCGAGATTCGGAGCGGGCGGCGCCGAAGCGGCGCCGCCCGCTCCGACCCGATCAGAAGAAGCCGAGCTTCTTCGGGCTGTAGCTGACCAGGAGGTTCTTGGTCTGTTGGTAGTGATCGAGCATCATCTTGTGGGTCTCGCGCCCGACACCCGACTGCTTGTAGCCGCCGAACGCCGCATGGGCGGGATAGGCGTGGTAGCAGTTGGTCCAGACCCGGCCGGCCTGGATCTCCCGGCCGAAGCGGTAGCAGCGATTGGCGTCGCGGCTCCAGACACCGGCACCCAAGCCGTAGAGCGTGTCGTTGGCGATCGCGAGCGCCTCTTCGTCGGTCTTGAAGGTCGTGACCGAGACGACGGGGCCGAAAATCTCCTCCTGGAAGATTCGCATCTTGTTGTGGCCCTCGAACACGGTCGGCTGGACGTAGAAGCCGCCGGTGAGATCGCCGCCGAGATCGGCGCGTCCGCCGCCGGCCAGCACCTTGGCGCCCTCCTGCTTGCCGATGTCGATATAGGAGAGGATCTTGCTGAGCTGCTCGCTGGAGGCCTGCGCGCCGATCATGGTGGCGGCATCACGCGGATCGCCCTGCTTGATCGCGGCGACGCGCTTGAGCGCCCGCTCCATGAAACGGTCGTAGATGTCGGCGTGGACCAGCGCCCGGCTCGGACAGGTGCAGACCTCGCCCTGGTTCAGCGCGAACATGACGAAGCCCTCGATCGCCTTGTCGAAGAAATCGTCGTCCTCGGCGGTGACGTCCTTGAAGAAGATGTTCGGCGACTTGCCGCCGAGTTCCAGCGTCACCGGGATGAGATTCTGGCTGGCATATTGCATGATCAGCCGGCCCGTCGTGGTCTCGCCGGTGAAGGCGATCTTGGCGATGCGCGGGCTCGACGCCAGCGGCTTGCCGGCCTCGAGGCCAAAGCCGTTGACGATGTTGAGCACGCCCGGCGGCAGCAGGTCGGCGATGATCTCGGCCCAGACCATGATCGAGGCCGGGGTCTGCTCGGCGGGCTTGAGCACCACGCAATTGCCGGCGGCGAGCGCCGGCGCGAGCTTCCAGCAGGCCATCAGAAGCGGGAAGTTCCAGGGAATGATCTGGCCGACCACGCCGAGCGGCTCGTGGAAATGGTAGGCGATGGTGTCGTGGTCGATCTCGCCGATCGAGCCTTCCTGGGCACGCACCACGCCGGCGAAATAGCGGAAATGGTCGATCGCGAGCGGCAGGTCGGCGGCGCGCGTCTCGCGGATCGGCTTGCCGTTGTCCCAGGTCTCGGCAATCGCGAGGCGCTCGAGGTTTTCTTCCATGCGGTCGGCGATCCGGTTCAGGATCGCGGCGCGCTCGGCGACGCTGGTGCGGCCCCAGGCGGCCTTGGCGGCATGCGCCGCATCGAGTGCCGCCTCGACGTCCTGCGCGTCGGACCGCGCGATCTTGCAGACGACCTGGCCGGTCAGGGGCGAGGCATTATCGAAATATTTCCCGGAGATCGGCGCGACGAACTTGCCGCCGATGAAATTGTCGTAGCGTTCGGCAAAGGGAACTTTGGTGACGCTGAGGAATTCCACCTTGTTCATTGATCACTCCCGATGTTGCTGTTTGCGCTTGTCGTCGCCTGTTCGCGACTTGCGCAGACGATGATGCGGGAGGCGTTTTCTGTCAGCCCGGGCGGACGCGATCGCGGAGCGGACCTGTCGCAGTTCTGCGACAGTTGTACTCGCCCGTCAGAAGCAAGGAGCAATTGGCGCACCAGCGGCTTCCACCGTCATTGCGAGCTGCGCTCGCAATGACGATTGAGGAATAGCGCGGCCTAGTGGTTCAGCTCGAACCGCTTGAGCTTCCGGTGCAGCGTGGCGCGGCTGACGCCGAGGGCCTTGGCGGCGGCGGAAACGTTGCCGCCGGCGCGCAGCAGCGCGCGTTGCAGCACCGCACGCTGGCCTCCGGCAAGATGATCGTGCGCGGCATCACCGCCGAGAAGATCGGCCGCGGGCATCGGCCGCAACGCACCGCCGGTCGCGATGCCGAGCGCCAGCCGGGCGGAGCGCGTTGCGCCGATCACCAGATCGTCCGCATCGACCGCAACGAGGCCGCCGCAGCTTCCGTCCGCCGCCTGCGTCAGCACGATGCGGGCATGGGCGAAGACCTTGCGAAACAGGTCGGCTTCGATCCGCTTGGCCGCCTCGCCCGCCGCGAGCGCGATCAGGCTGGCGAAGGCGTCGGTGCGGTCGGCGCGGCAGGAGGAGACGTCGAGCACGCCCGCGAGCGCCGCCTCGTGGTCGTAGATCGGAACGGCGGTGCAGCTCAGAAGCGTGTTGCGGGCAAAGAAGTGCTGGTCGCGATCGATGGTCAGCGGACGCTGCTCGACGAGGCAGGTGCCAATGCCGTTGGTGCCCTCATGCTCCTCGCTCCAGAGCGCGCCCGTCCACAGGCCCCAGGACTGAAACGTCGCATCGTCCGCCGCCGTGCCGCGGCGATCGACCGGCACGCCCTCGCGATCGGCGAGCAGCACACAGCAGCCCGCAGCGCCGACGGCCTGATATAGCCGGTCCATCGCGCCCTGCGCGGCCGCCAGAAGCGGCGCGATGCGCTCTTGCGCCTGCTGCAGCTCGGCTTCGGTCAGCCGCATCGGCGCGGCGCGACCGCTGGGATCAAGGTGATGCAATCGGGAGGAACGACGCCACGAGGCCACGAGCGCGGAGCGAGCCGCCTGGCCTGACGCGATGGCGGCCTCGACACGGGCCGCGTGATGCCGGGGCATTGTCCCATTCATCACAGTTTCCTCCGGATAGCAGTGTAGGACGTGCCGGTGCTGTCCGGTTGATCTGCGTCAACTTCAGCGAGCGCCACCAAAGGCATGAGCCCGCCGCGGCGCCGCCGTCAAGGCAACCGCGCGGTTCCGGGGTTACGACCTTCGCAGGAGGCAAAAGGACAGAGTGGTCGGATTTCAGCAGCGACTTTCGCTGCGGCTTTCAGAAGCTGCGGATGGCTAGTTCGCCGGGATCATCCGAACGAGATCGCGCGGATGGACATAGTCGAGCTGGAAGCGCGCCCGCTCGTCCAGCATGTCCGGGTCGATCTTCTCCGACCGCAGCAGCGACACCCGTTGCTCGCTCCTGGCCCGCTCGCGCTTGAGCTGAGCCAGCTCGCTCGTCAACGCGATGATCTCCTGATCCAGTTCCTGGCGGGCGTTGAGACCGTATTTGCCGGTATAGGCGTTGACGCCGAAATAGCCGACGATCGCCGCCGCCATCGCATAGAGGGCAAGGCCGGTCAGGATCGACTTCAGGCGCGCGCGTGAGACCATCTTCGGAAGATGGGACAGGTTGGTTAAGGGAGTGCTAATTGCCTCTCTCAATACGCCAATCGTCATGCCCCGGGTTGTCCCGGGCATCCACGTTCTTCAGTGAGGTCGGCAAAGACGTGGATGGCCGGGACAAGGCCCGGCCATGACGGAGAGAGCGAGAACTCAGCCCTGATTCTTCGCCACATGCGCGGCGAAGGCCTCGATGTATTGCTGCAGCACCGTCTTGAGGGAGTCCTTGGTCAGGTTGCCCTCCGCATCGAAGGCATCGCCGACGCCATTGAGATAGATTTCCGGCTGCTGAAGGATCGGACCGGAAATGCCAGGCAGGATGGTCTGCAGATGCTTGGCCGCACTGACGCCGCCGAGCGGACCCGGCGAGTTAGAGATGATGCCGACCGGCTTGCCGAGGAACGAGCTCTTGCCATAGGGCCGCGAGGCGACGTCGATGGCGTTCTTCAGGACGCCGGGAATCGAGCGGTTGTATTCGGGCGTGACGAACAGAACGCCATTCGACGTCTTGAGCTTCTCGCGGAAGGCGAGCCAGTCCGCGGGCGGCGCGCCCTCGAGGTCCTGGTTGAAGAACGAGATGCCCGCCGGCGTGATCACCTCGAGCTTGAGCGAGGCAGGCGCGAGCTTGGCGAGCGCATTGGCGATCTTGAGCGAGAAGCCGTCCTTGCGCAGGCTGCCAGCGATCGTGACGATGTTGTAGGCCATTGGGTGTCCTTGAAGGCTTGAGCGGGAATGCCGGGAGGGCACTTAAGCCATCCGGGCCGATAGATGCAAGTGCATGAACTGGTCGGATTTGGAAACGCTGCGTTTCCGGAAATGGGTCGGCTTGCGCTCCATCCGGGCCACAATCAAAAGCAATCAGGCCGCCAAGCGGCGGCCTGATGTGTCTCGATAACCGACCGAACCGATCACTTGTTCGGGTTGATGAGGAATTTTTCGCCGGTGGCGCGCTTGGCATAGACCCCGATATTGGCGAGATCGAGCGCCTCGGCGAGCGACACCACCTTGGTGTAATGGCTGGCGAAGGTGGTCTTGAGCTCGGATGCCACGCGCTGGCGCAGGCGGCCGATCTCGGCCGGGCCGATGTTCTGAAGGAATGGCGTAAGCAGCCAGCCGCCGACGCCCCAGCTCAGGCCGAACGAGCGGTTCAGCTCCGTCGGCCGCGTGTCGAGGCTGCCATAGATGTAGACCTGCTTGTACACGTTGGAGCCGTAGCGGCTGTACTCCTTCGCGGTCTTGTTGGCCGCGATCTCCATCGCGGTCAGGATCTGGCTCGCCAGCTTGCCGCCGCCGATGGCGTCGAAGGCGATGGTGGCGCCGGTCTCGACCAGCGCGTTGGTGAGATCGTCCATGAAGCTCGGTACGCTGGAATCCACGACGTATTTGGCGCCGATCTTGTGCAGGATGTCGGCCTGCTCCTTGTTCCTGACGATGTTGACGAGACCGATGCCGTCCTTGATGCAGATCTTGTTGAGCATCTGGCCGAGATTGGATGCGGCCGCCGTGTGCACGAGCGCCTTGTGGCCCTCCCGCCGCATCGTCTCGGTCATGCCGAGTGCGGTCAGCGGATTGACGAACCAGGAGGCGCCGTCGGCGGCCGTGGTGCCCGGCGGCAGCTCCATGACGTCGCGGACCTTCAGCACGCGGTACTGCGTGTACATCGCGCCGCCGATCATCGACACCGTCTTGCCCATCAGGGCCTTCGCTGCGTCCGACGATCCAGTCCGGATCACCGTGCCGGCGCCCTCATTGCCGACCGGCAGCGACTGATCGAATCTCGCCGCCATCATCCGCATCGCCGCCTCCGGCATCGTCGCGGTGATGACCGGCATCTCCTTGGTGCCGGAGGCCTTGGCGGCCGACATGTCGGCCGCCCCGATCAGCAGCCCGAGGTCTGACGGGTTGATCGGGGTCGCCTCGACGCGAACCACGACCTCATCGTCGGCCGGCTCCGGCGTCGGGACCGTCACGAGAGACAATTCCAGCTCGCCGCTTTTCTTGAGCAGCGAACGCAATTCCAGTCCGGTCTTGCCGTCACTCATGTCGATCCTCCCCTGTCCTTCTCTTCGCGCGGATCGAGACGCCGGCTTATGCCAGCGCCTTCAGTGCCGCCTTGCCGCCATAGAGCGCCTGCTTGCCGAGCTGCTGCTCGATGCGCAGGAGCTGATTGTATTTGGCGGTGCGATCGGACCGCGCAAGGGAGCCGGTCTTGATCTGACCGCAATTGGTGGCGACCGCGAGGTCGGCGATGGTGGAATCCTCGGTCTCGCCGGAGCGGTGCGACATCACCGAAGTGTAGCCGGCCTTGTGCGCCATCTCGACGGCGGCGAGCGTCTCGGTCAGCGTGCCGATCTGATTGACCTTGATCAGGATCGAATTGGCGCGGCCGGTCTTGATGCCTTCGGCGAGGCGCTTGACGTTGGTGACGAAGAGGTCGTCGCCGACCAGCTGGCACTTCTTGCCGATGAGGTCGGTGAGCTCCTTCCAGCCGTCCATGTCGTCCTCCGACATGCCGTCCTCGATCGTCACGATCGGATAGCGCGAGACGAGGTCTGCAAGATATTTCGCCTGCTCGGAGATCGAGCGGGTCTTGCCCTCGCCTTCATAGACGTATTTGCCGTCCTTGAAGAACTCGGTCGAGGCGCAGTCGAGGCCGAGCATGATGTCGGCGCCCGCCTTGAAGCCGGCCTTGCCGATCGCGTTCATGACGAAGTCGAGCGCGGCGTCGGCCGACGGCAGGTTCGGGGCGAAGCCGCCCTCGTCGCCGACATTGGTGTTGTGGCCGGCCTTCTTCAATTCGGACTTCAGCGTGTGGAAGACTTCCGCGCCGTAGCGCAAACCTTCGGCGAACGAGGATGCGCCGACCGGCAGGATCATGAATTCCTGGAAGTCGATCGGGTTGTCGGCGTGCACGCCGCCATTGATGATGTTCATCATCGGCACCGGCAGCAGGCGCGCCGAGGTGCCGCCGACATAGCGGTAGAGCGGCATGTCGAGCGAGTTCGCGGCCGCCTTGGCGCATGCCAGCGAGACGCCGAGAATGGCGTTGGCCCCGAGCCGGCTTTTGTTCGGCGTGCCGTCGAGGTCGATCATGATCTGGTCGATCTGGGCCTGCTGCTCGACGTCGAGGCCGCTGAGGGCCTCGAAGATCTCGCCGTTGACGGCGCCGACCGCCTTGGTCACGCCCTTGCCGAGATAGCGGGCCTTGTCGCCGTCGCGCAGTTCCACGGCCTCATGGGCGCCGGTGGAGGCGCCGGACGGAACCGCGGCGCGGCCGAGCGCGCCGTCCTCCAGCACGACATCGACCTCGACGGTGGGATTGCCCCGGCTATCGAGAATTTCGCGGCCGATGATGTCGATGATGGCGGTCATGATGTCCACTTCCGTTCGTTGGGGCTGATCGGTGCCGCGGGTCTTACACGGGCCGCAAGCAAATGTGAACGCTTGGACGCACTGCTCTGACTGACGCGTGAGGTGCCTCAGACTATGCTCCGCCGCACCTGGTCCGCGTGCCCAACCTCAATCTCAAACAGTCGGGGTAACGCCATGAATCGCCGCCAGTTTCTTGCTTCGAGCGCCGCGCTGCTTGCCGCCCGCCCAGGTTTTGCGCAGGAAGGCCCGTTCCGGACGAGATACTATCCCATCAGCCCGGGCATCGGCCTGCATGATCTCACCCCCGCCCCCGACGGCACCATCTGGTTCACGGCGCAGGGCAAGGGCCTGCTCGGCAGACTCGATCCACGCGATGGCCGTTTCAAGACGGTCAGCCTCGGCCAGGGCGCGGCCCCACACGGCGTGACGATCGGCCCCGACGGCGCGCCCTGGATCACCGAGGGCGGCCAGAACGCGATCGCGCGGGTCGCCCCTTCCGATCTCAGCGTCACGCTGTTCCGCCTGCCGGAAAGGTTCGCCTCAGCCAATCTCAACACCGGCGTGTTCGACAAGGACGGCACCTATTGGTTCACCGGGCAATCCGGCTATTACGGCCGGCTGTCTCCGAAGACCGGCGAGATGAATGTGTTCAAGGCGCCGAAGGGGGTGGGCCCCTACGGCATCACGGCGACGCCCAAGGGTGATGTCTGGTACGCCTCCCTCGCTGGCAGCCATATCGCGAAGATCGACCGCGCGGGCGGCAATGCGACCGTGGTCGAGCCGCCGACCCCGAACCAGGGCTCGCGGCGCGTCTGGTCGGATTCGAAAGGCCGGATCTGGGTCAGCGAGTGGAACAGCGGCCACGTCTCGGTGCATGATCCAGCCGACGGCTCGTGGAAGACCTGGAAGCTGCCGGGCGAACGTCCCCGCGCCTATGCCGTGTATGTCGATGACAAGGACAAGGTCTGGCTGACCGATTTCTCCGCCAACGCCATCGTCCGCTTCGATCCCGCAACCGAGAAGTTCAACGTGTTCGTGAGCGACAAGGCCAACGCCAATGTCCGCCAGCTCGACGGCCGTCCGGGCGAGCTGTGGGGCTGCGAGTCCGGCAACGACCGCATCGTCATGATCCAGACCATCGCCGCCGGTTGACGACGGCCGCGATTGCGTCCATCCCGACATCCGTAAAAGGATGTGACGACGATGGCGAAAAAATCCCTCCAACTCGGCCGCGCGGTCGAGTGGCCGCACACGCCGGAAGAAGCCCAGCTCGATCGCGTACCCAATCCGCAGAAGGGCACGGACTATCTGGTCCGCTTCACCGTGCCGGAATTCACCTCGCTCTGCCCGGTCACGGGCCAGCCGGATTTTGCGCATCTGATGATCGACTACGCGCCGGGGGCGTGGCTGCTGGAATCGAAATCGCTGAAACTCTACATCGCGAGCTTCCGCAATCACGGCGCCTTCCACGAGGACTGCACCGTGATGATCGGCAAGCGCATCGCTTCCGAGATCAAGCCGAAATTCTTGCGCATCGGCGGCTATTGGTATCCGCGTGGCGGCATCCCGATCGACGTGTTCTGGCAGACCGGCCGCGTGCCGAAGGGCCTGTGGGTGCCTGAGCAAGGCGTTGCGCCCTATCGCGGACGGGGCTAGTTGGAGACGACGACGATGACATCAATCTCCGCAACATTCCGTAACTTTGCGCTAGGTGTCCTCGGCGTCCTCTTGCTGACCGGCACATCGGATGCCGCTGAGGTGCGGGTGATGATCTCCGGCGGACTGACGGCCGCCTACAAGGCGCTCGTGCCGGAATTCGAGAAGGCCACGGGCAACAAGGTGCTCACGGAATACGGGCCGTCGATGGGAACGACCGCCAACGCGATTCCCGTCCGGCTCGAGCGCGGCGAGCCGGCCGACGTCCTGATCATGGTGGGCTATGCCCTGAGCGACCTCGCGAGCAAAGGCAAGGTCGTCGCCGGCAGCCAGGTCGATCTCACGAGGTCACCGATCGGAATCGCGGTGAAATCGGGCGCGCCGAAGCCGGACATCAGCTCGGCCGATGCCGTCAAGCGCGCGCTGCTGGCGGCGAAGACGATCGCCTATTCCGACAGCGCCAGCGGCGTCTACGTCTCGACCGAGATGTTCGACAAGCTCGGCATTGCCGACGTCATGAAGGACAAGGCCCGCAAGATTCCGGCAACGCCGGTCGGCGAGATCGTCGCGCATGGCGAGGCCGAGCTCGGCTTTCAGCAGATCAGCGAATTGAAGCCCGTCAAGGGCATCGACATCGTCGGACCGCTGCCGGACGAATTGCAGAAGATTACGATCTTCTCGGCTGGGATTGCGACGGGCGCAAAGGAGCCGGAGGCTGGCCGCGCCTTGATAAACTTCCTCGCCTCCCCCGCCGCACGCGACGCGATCATCGCGAGCGGGATGGAGCCTATCGCGGCAGCTGACGGGGCGAAGTGAGACAACCCGGCCCGTGTCCGGACGCGGTGCAGCGTGAAACGCTGCGCCGCTGGCGCGGACCCGGCGCGACGAATTTCTGGACCCCATAGCAGATCGACGTTGCGCGCGTGGCTTACCTCTGCGAGTCAGTATATCTAGCCCAATCTAGGAACGCTTAGCTATGCTCACCGTCTATGGCGAAGGTCGTGGCTTCCGTGTTGTTTGGCTGCTTGAGGAATTGGGGTTGGCTTATCGGCTGCGCCCGGTCGATCTGCTGGCAGCCGAGGTTGATCGCGATTTCCTCGCGATCAACCCCGCCGGCTTCATTCCCGCACTGCAGGACGGCGAGACGATCATGGTCGAGTCGATCGCGATTCTTGAGTACCTGCTTGCCCGCCACGGCTCAGGTTCGCTTGCCGTCGCCCCGGACGATCCCGCGTTCGCTTCCTATCTGCAATTTCTCCACTTGGGCGAGGCCGGGCTCGCCGGACCGATGAACGCCGTCTTGGTCGGTCGCCAACTGGCACCCGAAGCCGAGCGAAATGCCCGAGTTACCTGCTGGGCGCTCGAGACCTTCGAGAGCCGCCTGGGGTTGGTGATCCGCCGCCTCGCGGAGTGCCCCTATCTCGCTGGCGACCGATTCACTGCTGCCGATATCTCGGTGAGCTACGCCCTCCTGCTCGGCCTGCGAACTGGCAACTATGTCCCCGGTTCTACCGAGCGGGACTATCTCGCTCGCACGACGGCACGCCCTGCCTACGCCCGAGCGATGGAAAGCTGCCAGGCCACCAAGGCTTGGGCGGCGAGATCACCGGGATTGTAGTGCTCGAGCCCGCTCCTGCCCAACAAGCTTACGAGTTGACGGCCTAGTACGCGCTCAGGAGATCGACCTTCGCATTCGCCAGCACCAGGCGCCGCGCCAGGATCGCGGCGAGATTGCGCATGATCTTCAACGACGTTTCCGGGTGCAGCCGGCGGTAATCGGCAAAGCTGTCGAGCGGCAGTTCGAGGCAGGTGACGGGCGTGTCGGCCAAGACGTCGGCGCTGCGGCTTTGCTCCAGGATCGCCATCTCGCCGAATTCCATGCCGGGGCCGAGGGAAGCGAGCCGAACGCCGCTGCGCAGCTTCACGCTGACCATGCCGCTCTGGAGAAAGAACAGCGAATTGGCGGGCTCGCCTGCCGCGATGATGCGCTGGCCGGCCGCGTAATGCCGCGTGGTCGACAGCTTGATGATCGCGGCGATCTCCTCGGCGTCGAGCTCGGCCAGCAGCGCCTGCTCGCCGAGATGCGCGCTCTCCTTGAGATCGGTGAAGCCGCCGAAGCGGTAGATCACCTGGTCTTCGGCCCATTCGATGGCATCGTCGAGCAGTGCGAAGCGGCGCAGCCGGCGCGGCTCGGCGGTGCGCGCGGCGATCGCGCTCCACACCGCGGAGTTGGTCTCGAAGCCGGACAGGATGGCGGTGACGCCGGCATTGCCGAGCGCGGCCAGCGTCTCGCCAAGCAGCGCAGCGCCGGCCGCGGTGATGTCGGGGACGCGGCGGAAATCGATGATCAGCAGCGGTGCGTTCGGCGGCTCGCTGGTGAGCCGTCGGGTGACGTAGTCGATGGTGGCGAAATTCATCGCACCGACCAGCTCGAGCACGCGGATGTCGCTGTGTCGTTCGTCGAGGATCTGCTGCTCGTGTGGCTGGCGGCTGCGGCGCGAGGAGATGCCGTAGACGTCGTAATCCGCCATGATGCTGGTGCGGACGTCGGCGTTGCGATTGAGCATGTGCAGGTCGAACCGCGCCGACAGCGCCTCGCAGACCTTCAGGCCGCGCACGCTGTTGAAATGGTTGTCGAGCAGCGGCGAGAACGTGCCGAGCCCGAGCTGCGAGGGCAGCGCCGCGACGATGCCGCCGCCGACGCCGCTCTTGGCGGGAATGCCGACGCGATAGGTCCACTCACCGGCATAGTCGTACATGCCTGAGCTCGTCATCACCGAGAGCGTGCGCGCGACGATATGCGGCGTGATCACCTGCACGCCCGTCACCGGATTGATGCCCCGATTGGCGAGCGTTGCCGCCATCACCGCGAGGTCGCGCGCGGTGACCAGGATCGCGCATTGGCGGAAATAGACGTCGAGCACGGCATCGACGTCGTCGGGCAGCACCGCGTAATTCCGCAGCAGCCACGCAATTGCCCGATTGCGATTGCCGGTCGCGGTCTCCGACGCGTGTACGACCTCGTCGACGCTGAGCTCGCGGCCGGCGAACGCGCTGAGCTTGGCGCGGACGCGCTCGAAGGCGCCCTTCCCTTCGACCTCATAGATAAGGCCCGAGCAGGCGATCGCGCCGGCATTGACCATGGGGTTGAAGGGACGGTTGTCGTTGGTGAGCCGGATTGAGTTGAAGGCCTCGCCGCTCGGCTCGACACCGATCGTGGCCGAGACGCGCGCCTCGCCGACCATCTCCAGCGCCAGCGCGAAGACGAAGGCTTTGGACACCGACTGGATCGTGAACGGCACCTCGCTGTCGCCGACCTCGTAGACATGGCCGTCGATGGTGACGAGCGCGATGCCGAAATGATCGGGATTGGCGCGCTTCAGCTCGGGAATGTAGTCGGCAAGCTCGCCGGAATTGTCGGTCCGGAATTCGGCGTGGCAATCGGTGAGGAAACGCCGCAGCGGCGGCTTGGTGGGATATCCGGTCGAGCGGGCTGGACCGGCTGCGCTGGCCGAATGACTGGTCTGGACGTCCACGGTCTCACACCTCGATTTGCCCAGAATCGAAGCAATTCGTGTGCCATGTATACCGGGCCGATGGTGTCGTGGTGGGGAGCAATGCCCCTTGGCGTCGCACCCTTCGCGGGCGGGCGTTATTGGGCGGCGTTTCGCGTGGCGGGCGGGGAGGTCCCGCCCACCACGCTTTTTATCCGCGTCAGGTGATCGCGATCGGACAGCCATTGCTGCCGGTAGCGCCTTTGATCGGCGATGGCGTGAAGCAGTAGACGAACTGGTACTTCTTGTCGGCAATCAACTCGTCAAAGATCAGGTTCTCGTGGTTGAGGATGCCGTGCTTGGTCTGCAATTCGGCGTGAACCACGAAGGCGAGCGACTTGTCCGGATTGGGCACCACTTCGACCGCCCAGGTGTCAGCCGCAGTCAGCGCGAGATCCTTCTCGATGATCCACTTCGCGGCATCGAGGCCGATTCCAGGCTCGCCGCTATTGTAGCGATCATTGTTCTTCATCCACAGGGAGCCCCAGCCGGTGTGGAACATGATCGCATCGCCTGGCTTGATGTCGCTCTCCGCGATGCTTTGCTTCGCAAGCGCCGCCTTGATATCGGCCGAGGTGATCTCTTGGCCCGCGTCCATCATGCCGCCCTTCAGCGCGACCATATCGATCAGGTGGGCGCGTGTGAACAGCGGCTTGAGCTTCTCGGCGCCAAGCTTCTTCAGGCCGTAGGCGTCGCCAATCTCTGCGGCGCTGAAGCCGTTGTAGAAGCGCATCTCGCTCTTGTCGCCGTCCTTGCCCAGCTGGATACCGATATGGCCGAGCCCGTCGAATTGTGTACCGGTCTGGCCGATTTCGGTGGCGAGAAACTCGTCGTGATAGACGAGCTTGTTGTCGCCGAACGGGCCGCCAGTCGGCCCGCCGGGAATGCGCAATGAGAATGCGCGGGCGCCGAACAACGGCATGCCTTGCTCGTAGACGCGGCCGATCTTGTAGATCTTGCCATCCTTGATCCACTTCACGGCATCGAGAACCTTCGCCGGGGTGATGTGGTTCGACGCGCCCGCCTCGTCGTCTTTGCCCCATTTTGAGGGCCACCAAGGCTTGTCCACGCCCTTTGGCATCGCCGCGGTTTGAGCCTGCGCCGCGGTAATCGGTGCGAGTGAGAACTTGCCGTGCATCGCACCTGCGAATGCCGCCCCAGCCGCACCGGCAATGCCTGCCGTGCGGAGCAAGGTCCGCCGATCGGTCGCGGCACCGCCCTTCTCTTCATCGCCTTTGGTATCGTCCATCGTTTCCTCCCGGGGTTTGCCCGCTGAGATCGGGCTTAAGATCCTGTTTTCGGAATGCTCGTCCTCCATTAGGCTGTTGTCCAGCGACAAAAATAAGACCAGGGTTGAGGATCGCCGATGAGCCTGTTCGAGAGCGACAAATCCGCCGAGCGGACTCCGGTGTCACTGATCACCGGCTTTCTTGGCAGCGGCAAGACGACACTGCTCAACCGCCTGCTGCGCCATGACGCGATGAAGGACAGCGCCGTCGTCATCAACGAATATGGCGAGGTCAGCCTCGACCACCTCCTCGTGGAACGCGTCGACGGCGAAGTCGCCGTGCTTGCGAGTGGTTGTATTTGCTGCACTATTCGCAGCGATCTGGAAGACACCCTGCGCGCGCTGCTGGTGCGCCGCGATCGTGGCGAGGTACCGCCGTTCCGCAGGATTTTGGTCGAGACAACGGGGTTGGCTGACCCCGCTCCCATTGCTCAGCTGCTGCTGAACAACCCTTTGGTCTCGCATTTTCTGCGGCTAGACACCGTGGTGACGACCGTCGACGCAGTCAATGCAGCGCGGCAGCTCGACCGCCAATACGAGGCGGTGAAGCAGGTCGCGCTCGCCGACCGGCTGCTGATCACCAAACGCGATTTGGTCAAGGACACTGACACATTGGACTTGCGGCTTCGTCGGCTCAATCCTGGCGCCAGGATCGAGAGCGTGGTGCATGGCGAGGTCGATCCGGCCCAACTGTTCGGCGCTGCCCTCATTGACCCCGAAAAGAAGACAGCCGATATCGAGCGCTGGCTCAACGAACAGGCGTTCGCCGACGTCGCCAAGGCGGCGCATGAGCGCGCCCATCATCACGGTGACGGTCATGCCCATCACGAGCATCACAGCCACGATGCATCGATCCTTAGCTTCATGATCGCATTCGACGATCCCCTTGACTGGATGGCCGTATCGCGCTGGCTCGCGCATCTGCGCGCCACCCGGGGAGAGGACCTCTTGCGGGTCAAGGGCATCTTGAATCTTCGCGATGAAGCGACACCGATCGCGGTCCATGGCGTCCACCACGTCTTCCATCCGCCGGTGGCGCTTGCAAAATGGCCCGATGCCGACCGCCGTTCGCGCATCGTGTTCATCACCCGTGGCATTACGCGCCACGAGGTGCTTGACCTCTGGCAGGAGGCCCACGCGGGCGCCTGAGTTCCGCAAAGACCGCTCGCGAAGCTTTTTGAAGGGGCGACGCTTCTCCCGGACGCGCCTCAGACGCGGGCGTCTGACGGGGCCCGCTGCCGCAGCATGCGGGCACAGACGAGGCCCAGCACCACCATGATCGCGGCGCTTGCGAGCAACGTCGGCACCTTGCCGCCATGCTGGAGCCCGAAGCCATAGGCGAGCGGTCCCACCGTCTGCCCCATGAAGAAGAAGAACGAATGCAGCGACATCGCTGTCGCGCGCGCACCGATCGACAGCTCGCTGGCGAACACCTGCAGGCAGCCATGGATCATGTAGAAGCCCCAGCCCATCGCCAGCATGCTGACGAATTGCAGCTTCCAGCCGGGACCGAAGGCGAGCGCGCCGAGCTGCAACGCCACGAGGCTCGCGCCCGCGATCATCATGCCCTTGACGCCGAGCCGCGGCAGCATGCGCGAGACGGTGAGCGTGTAGAGCAACCCGCCGACCGCAAATCCCGCGATCACGATGCCCGCGATCGAGAGGGATTTCTCGCCGAGCTCGAACAGGAACGCGGCGATGAAGGGAAACAAGCCGAACACGCAGCAGCCTTCGACGAACACGGCCGAATAGCTGTAGCGCGTGTTGGGATTGGAGAAGATCGTGCGGTAGCCCTGCCGCAACGTCCTGAAATCCGTCTTCGGCGGCGCCGTCAGCGCGGCCCCGCGAAATCCTGCCGCAACCGCCACGGCCGCGATCAGCCCGAGCGCGCCGAGGATCACCAGCACGCCGCGCCAGCCGATGAAATCGCCGATGATTCCGCTGGCGGACGAGCCGAGCAGATTGCCGGTCATCGAGCCCGCCATCGTGCGCCCGATCGCAACCTGCCGCTTGGCCGGCGCAACGAGATCGGCGGTGAGGCCGAGCGCGACAGGAAACACGCCGCCTGCGGCGATGCCGGCCAGGATGCGGCTTGCGAACAATCCGGAGAAGGAGGTGGCGAGCGCGCCGAGGATGCAGGCAACGCCCAGCAGCGCCAGGCACGCCGTCATCAATCGCGCCTTGCCGAACAGATCGGCCGCCGCTCCGATCGCCGGCTGAACCAGCGCGTAGATCAAGGCAAAGCCGGCCGCGATGCTGGCGGCCGTCGTGATGCTGATCGCGAAATCATCCGCGACATGCGGCAGGACGGGATCGAGCGCGCGCGTCGACAGTGCGGCCGAGAAGCCGGCGAGCGCAATGATGTTGATCGCGGGCGGAAATTTCTGGTCGGACGACGGCCTGGTCACAGGCTGGTGCATCAGCGCATGGTGCTCTTTGACGTCGTCTTGGCCAGCGCATCGAACGCCATCAATCGCGCGACCAGCCCCTCGAACTCGCGCAGCGGCACCATGTTGGGGCCGTCCGATGGCGCGCGATCGGGATCAGGATGGGTCTCGATGAAGACGCCGGCAACGCCGACCGCGACAGCTGCACGCGCCAGCACCGGCACGAATTCGCGCTCACCGCCCGAGGACGTCCCCTTCCCGCCTGGCTGCTGCACCGAATGGGTGGCGTCGAAGATGACGGGCGCGCCGGTGCTGCGCGCAAGGATCGGCAGCGCGCGCATGTCGGACACGAGCGTGTTGTAGCCGAATGAGGCGCCGCGCTCGGTGACGAGCACGTTCGGATTGTTCGCGCTGGTGATCTTGGTCACGACGTTGGCCATGTCCCAGGGCGCCAGGAACTGGCCCTTCTTGACATTGACGACCTTGCCGGTCGCAGCCGCCGCCAGCAGCAGATCGGTCTGCCGGCACAGGAAGGCCGGAATTTGCAGGATGTCCACCGCCTGCGCCACCTCGGCGCATTGCGTGGCGTCGTGCACGTCGGTCAGCACGGGCAAGCCGAGCGAGGATCGGATCTCCGCGAAGATCGGCAGCGACTGCGCAAGACCCAGCCCGCGCGCCGCCGCCGCGCTGGTGCGGTTGGCCTTGTCGAACGAGGTCTTGTAGACGAGGCCGATGTTCAGCCGCGCCGCGATCTCCTTCAGCGCGGAGGCGACCTCCAGCGCATGCTCGCGGCTCTCCAGCTGGCAGGGCCCAGCAATGACCGAGATCGGCAGATCATTGCCGAATTTGACCCTGCCGACGGTGACGACCGGCGCTGCTGACGTCGAAGAGCTCAAGGCAAATCCCTCGTTTCGGCGCGACCATAGCCGCCATGAGGGTCGGATCAACCCCTCTTCCGCCCGGGCGGTCCGAATATCAGGGTTGCGCCAGGGTCCCCCCAGCCGCGCTGGCGTTGGCTATTTCACCGCCGAGAAAGCGGTCGGCGCCAGGATCTGGCTGACGATATTGGCAACGATCTGCCCGTCGGATTCGCTCTCGGCGCGGGCCTTCATCCAGTCCGGATCGGTCATGAACGCGGCCCACTTCTTCTCGCGCTCGGCGAGGGAGTCCCAAGCGAGGAAATAGGTCAGCTCCTGGTTGGATTCACCGATCACGGTCGTGAAGAACCCCGCCTGCTTGATGCCGTGCTTCTCCCAGATCTTCAGCGTGGCAGCCTCGAACCGCTTGAGCAATGCCGGCAGGCGGCCGGGCAGGCAGCGATAGACGCGCATTTCGTAGATCATTCATGGTCCTCCCTGACAGGAGCGGCGGTTATACCCGCTGGCCACAACTCTGTCTTGAGCCTCGCCCGGGCGCCCCTCATGGCGTTTCGTGCATAGCTCGATAGCAGGGGGCCGACGCTCTTGATAATGTACGCTCGGTCCTGGCGTATCAGCCGCCGACGGCCCGAGAGCAATCGGCGAAACGACCGAAGCGATCAAAGGAGGCAGAGGCAATGACCTATTTTGATCTCGGACCGTACAGCCGCAAAATCACCACGACTTCGCCTGATGCGCAGCTCTGGTTTGACCGAGGGCTCAATTGGGTGTTCGGATTCAACCACGGCGAGGCGATCAAATGTTTTCGCAAGGCGCTCGAGTTCGATAACAGCGGCGCCATGGCGCACTGGGGCATCGGCTACGCCGCGGGTCCCAACTACAACCTGCCCTGGGTCCGCTATGACGCACAAGGCCGTCAATTGGCGCTCGCTGCATCATACGATGCGACGCAGGACGCGCTCGCGCAGGCGGACAAGGCGAGCCCGGTCGAGCAAGCCCTGATCCGCGCCCTGTCTGCGCGCTATCCGCAGCGTGAAGCGATCGAGGACATGGCGCCGTGGGACAAGGCCTTCACGCGAGAGATGCGAAAGGTCTTCGCCACGTATCCCGACGATCTCGAGGTCCGAGCCATCTTTGCCGAATCGATCATGAACGAGACGCCGTGGCTGATGTGGGACCTTGAGTCTGGAGAACCCACCAAGGGCGCCGGCACCGAGGAATGCAGGGCCGTGCTCGAACAAGCTTTCGATCGATGGCCGGCTGCGTGGAATCATCCGGGACTGCTTCATCTCTACGTCCATCTCATGGAGATGTCGCCCTTCCCGCAACGGGCGATGCGGGCTAGCGACCGGCTGCGCGCGATCGTCCCCGATAGCGGCCATCTGATCCACATGCCGACGCATCTCGACGTGCTGTGCGGGCAATACAACGACGTCCTGCTCTACAATCAGAAGGCGCTGACGACCGACCGCAGGTTCCTCGCTTATTCGGACGATCCGGGTGTCTACCTGGTCTATGTCATCCACAACTTCCACTTTGCCATCTACGGCGCGATGTTCCTGGGTCAATACGCCCCCGCTATCGCAGCGGCCGAGGAACTCATTGCCACCGTGCCCGAGCCAGTGCTGCGCATTCAATCGCCCCCCATGGCGGACTTCCTGGAAGGCTATTTGACGATGAAGCAGCACGTTCTCGTGCGTTTCGGCAAATGGCACGACATCATTGCCCAACAGCTGCCGGAGGATCGCGAGCTATACTGCTCGGTGACGGCGATGATCCACTACGCCAAGGCGGTGGCTCATTCGGCGCTTGGCCACGTCGCCGACGCCGAAACTGAGAAAGCGTTGTTCGCACAGGCGAAGACGCGCGTGCCGGAGAGCCGGCTCGTGCACAACAACAATGTCGTCGCCCTGCTCGGCGTGGCCGAAGCCATGTTGAATGGCGAACTGGAATATCGCAAAGCCAACTACGACTTTGCGTTCGCTGAGCTGCGTAGATCCGTCGCGCTCAGCGACGCCCTGCCCTATGACGAGCCGTGGGGATGGATGCAGCCACCGCGTCACGCACTCGGCGCGCTGCTCCTGGAACAGGGACGGATCGAGGAAGCCGAGGCGGTGTACCGTTCCGATCTCGGCCTCGATGGAAAGCTGAGCCGAGCCTGCCAGCATCCCGACAATCTGTGGTCGCTTCACGGCTTGCACGAATGTCTCATGCGGCGTGGCGACAAGACCGAAAGGCCGCTGATCAAGCAGCGACTTGACCTCGCCCAGTCGCGGGCGGAGGTGCCGATCAAGGCATCTTGCTTCTGCCGCAGGATGGACATCGCGGCCGCGTAGCCGGACGTGCGAGCAAGACTTCGTCAGGGAAGACCGAGCCGGCTACACCAGCCGGCTCTGCACCATCGCCGCCTGAATGAACGAGGCGAACAGCGGATGCGGCTCGAACGGCCGCGACTTCAGCTCGGGGTGGAACTGGACGCCGATGAACCAGGGATGATCCTCGTATTCGACGATTTCAGGCAGCACGCCGTCGGGCGAGAGCCCTGAGAATTTCAGGCCGTGCTGCTCGAGGCGGTCCTTGTAGGCGGTGTTGACCTCGTAGCGATGGCGGTGACGCTCGGAGATTTCGGTCGCGCCGCCATAGACCTGCGAGACGCGGCTGCCGCGGTTGAGCGCTGCCGGATAGGCGCCAAGCCGCATCGTGCCGCCGAGGTCGCCCGCCTGCGAGCGCTTCTCGAGCTCGTTGCCGCGCAGCCACTCCGTCATCAGGCCGACCAGGGGCTCCTTGGTCGGGCCGAACTCGGTGGAGTTGGCGTCCTCGATGCCGACCAGGTTTCGCGCGGCCTCGATCACCGCCATCTGCATGCCGAAGCAGATGCCGAAATACGGCACGTCGCGCTCGCGCGCGAACTGCGCCGCCTTGATCTTGCCTTCGGCGCCGCGCTGGCCGAAGCCGCCGGGCACCAGGATGCCGTTGACGTGCTCGAGGAACGGCGCCGGATCTTCCTTCTCGAAGATCTCGCTCTCGATCCAGTCGAGATTGACCTTCACCTTGTTGGCGATGCCGCCATGCGAGAGCGCCTCGATCAGCGACTTATATGCATCCTTCATGCCGGTATACTTGCCGACGATGGCGATGGTGACGTTGCCTTCGGGGTTGCGGATGCGCTCGTTGATCTGCTGCCAGCTGCGCAGCTCCGGCGGAATCCGCGAGGCGATGCCGAAGGCGGCGAGCACTTCGTCGTCGAGGCCCGCATTGTGATAGGCCTCGGGGACCGCATAGATGTTGTCGACGTCGCGCGCCTCGATCACGGCGCTTTCGCGCACGTTGCAGAACAGCCCGAGCTTGCGCCGCTCCTCCTTCGGGATCTCGCGGTCGGTGCGGCAGAGCAGGATGTCCGGCTGGATGCCGATGGAGCGCAGCTCCTTCACCGAGTGCTGCGTCGGCTTCGTCTTCAATTCGCCGGCGCTCGGAATATAGGGCAGCAGCGTCAGATGGATGTAGACGGCATGGTCGCGCGGCAGCTCGTTCTTGAGCTGGCGGATCGCCTCGAAGAACGGCAGGCCCTCGATGTCGCCGACGGTGCCGCCGATCTCGACCAGCACGAAGTCGTAATCGTCATTGCCGTCGAGAACGAATTCCTTGATGGCGTTGGTGACGTGCGGAACCACCTGGATGGTCGCGCCGAGATAATCGCCGCGGCGCTCCTTCGAGATGATGTCCTGGTAGATGCGTCCCGTGGTGATGTTGTCGGCCTTGGTCGCCGGCCGGCCGGTGAAGCGCTCGTAGTGACCGAGATCGAGATCGGTCTCCGCGCCGTCATCGGTCACGAACACTTCGCCGTGCTGATACGGCGACATCGTTCCGGGATCGAGGTTGAGGTAGGGGTCGAGCTTGCGGAGGCGGACCTTGTAGCCCCGGGCCTGCAGCAGGGCACCCAGTGCCGCCGAAGCCAAACCCTTGCCGAGCGAAGAAACCACGCCGCCGGTGATGAATATGTACCGCGCCATGGGACTTAACCTCTAATCCCTCGAATTCGATTCGCCAAAGCGATTCGTATTCCGCCCCAAAGATTTTGCGGGCCTGTGGGTGATCCAGAACTGAGAGTGGTGACAGTGCCTTGATGGGGATTGTTGATGCAGGACGGTAGCCATCGCCCTGCATGGCCCCCCTGCTTTATTGCGAGCGTGGCACCTGAGGACCGGTCGGAGCCGGTGCTTGCTGCTGCTCGTCGGCCTTCTTCAGCGAATCCAGGATGCCGCCCGAGGTCGGCGGCGCGATCGGCGATCCGCCGGCCGGCTGGGTCTGCGCGGGCTGGCCGATGATCGATGACGGCTTGCGGTCGTAACCGGCATACCAGGACAGGAACAGGCTGGTGAGAAAGAAGCCGACGGCGAGGATCGCCGTGGTCCGAGTCAGCAGGTTCGCCGTGCCGCGGCTGGACATGAAGCCCGCGCCGCCGCCCATGCCGAGCCCGCCGCCTTCCGACTTCTGGAGCAGGACGGCACCGATCATGACGGCGACGATCATGAGGTGGATGACGATGACAACGGTCTGCATGATATCCTTCCGTCACAAGCGGGCGGCGCCTGACGGCGGCCGATCGCGCTTCGCGGGTTTTCCTGAAGTTGCGCGGTGTTACACGATCGGACGTGGCAATGCCACCCCCGATCGGGCCCGGACCCACGGTTCGGGTTGGCAGCGCTTAGTTAGGACAGCCCTTGGCAATGGCAAGGAAATCGGCCGCTTTCAGGCTGGCGCCGCCGACCAGGGCACCGTTGACGTTTTTCACCGCCATCAGCTCGGCTGCGTTCGAGGGCTTGACCGAGCCGCCATAGAGAATCCGCATCCTGGCCCCCTCGCCCTTGAACCTGGAGATCAGGAACTCCCGGATAAAGCCATGAATCTGCTCGACATCCTGGGCCGTGGGGGTCAGGCCCGTGCCGATCGCCCAGACCGGCTCATAGGCCACGACCAGATTGGCCGCCGTCGAGCCATCCGGCAGCGAGGCGTCGAGCTGCCCGCGCAGGACGTCGAGGGTCTGGCCCGCATCGCGTTGGCCCTGCGTTTCGCCGATGCAGACGATCGCAATGGCCCCGGCGCGCCAGGCCGCCTCGGCCTTCTGCCGGATCAGCGCATCGCCCTCGCCGTGGTCGGCGCGGCGCTCGGAATGCCCGACAATAACGGCCGTTGCGCCTGCATCCACGAGCATTTCGGCAGCGATATCGCCGGTATGGGCGCCGGAGGCCTTGGGATGGCAGTCCTGGGCCCCGACCGCAACCTTCTTGCCGCGCGCCTTCTCGGCAAACGCCACAATCAGGGTCGCCGGCGGGCAGACCAGCAGGTCGGCCTTGCCAGCCACGTCTGCCGCGCCGTTGAGCATGGCGTCGAATTCGACAGCCTGGGCCTTCAGGCCGTTCATTTTCCAGTTGCCGGCGATCAGCGGTCGGATGGCGTCGGTCATGTCAGTTTCCAGCGATACGGGGTTTGTCCATGCGCTAGCAGAGGACCTGCCGCAGTTCCAGATTCTTGTTTTGACGCGTTTTCGTGGCGCGAACCGGGCTCCGCTTCGCTTGAAAACGCTTTGGGACTCTTAACCGCAGCTTCTCGCCGTCGCATGAGGCGAGGTTGCGGGGGGAAAGCCGCCACTTTATGATGATCTATCAATTTGGTGACGCGCTTTTGCGGAATCTGCATTAAGACGCGCTCCGTTCCCCTCCTGACCAAACAAGTTGGACCAAATGCTCCGAGGAATGCGTAAGGCCTCATCGAACTGGCTCGGCAAGACCATTATGGCCGTGGTGATGGGCGTGTTGATCGTCAGTTTCGGCATTTGGGGCATCGCCGACATCTTCAAGGGCTTCGGGCAGTCCACGGTGGCCAAGATCGGCCGCACCGAGATTTCGCTCAACGAGTTCCGTCAGATCTACACCGACCGCCTGCAGCAGATCAGCCGCCAGTTCGGCCGTCCGCTGACGCCCGACCAGGCGCGCGCCTTCGGCCTGGATCGCCAAGTGTTGCAGCAGACCATTGCCGAGGCCGCCCTCGACGAAGAGGCGCGCCGGCTCGGACTTGGCCAGTCCGACGAGCAGATCCGCCAGCTCATCATGAACGATCCCAACTTCAAGGGCGTCGGCGGCAATTTCGACGCGAACCGCTTCCAGGCCTTGATCCGCAACTTCGGCTACACCGAACAGCGCTATGTCGCCGAGCAGCGCAAGGTGTCGCTGCGCCGGCAGATCACCGGCACGGTCGGTGCCGGCCTCGAGCCGCCCAAGGCCATGATCGACGTGCTGACGCGGTTCCAGAACGAGCAGCGCGCCATTGAATTCGCCAAGCTCGATGCTGCGCAGGCCGGCACCATCGAGGCGCCCTCGCCCGAAGCCCTCGCGACCTATTTCGAGGACCACAAGGTCCAGTTCCGCGCGCCCGAATATCGCAAGATCGCCTTCGTCGTGATCTCGCCGGAAGAAATCGGCAAATGGACCGAGGTCTCCGATGAGGATGCCAAGAAGATGTTCGAGCAGCGCAAGGACCGGCTCGGCACGCCGGAGAAGCGCCAGATCCACCACATCGTGTTTCCCAACGAGGCCGAGGCCAAGGCGGCACGCGAGCGCCTCGCCGGCGGCATGTCGTTCGAGGACCTCGGCAAGGAGCGCGGGCTGAGCGCTTCCGACGTCGATCTTGGACTGGTGGCCAAGTCGGCGCTCGATCCTGCGGTCGGGACTGCTGCCTTCGCGCTTCCGGCCGGTGAGATCAGCCAGCCGATTCAGGGCGCCCTCGGCACCTCGATCGTCAAGGTCGACAAGATCGAGCCGGGCGTGGAAGCCGATTACGCCAAGCTCGCCGGCGACATCAAGCGCGAGATCGCGACTGAGCGCGCGCGGCTCAAGGTCGCCGATCTCCGCGACAAGATGGAAGACGAGCGCGGCGGCGGCTCCAGCGTCATCGACGCGGCGCAGAAGCTCGGCCTCACTGCCGTGACCATCGAAGCCGTCGACCGCTCCGGCCGCGCCCCGAACGGCCAGCCGATCGCCAACATCCCGCAAGGCCTCGACGTGGTGTCGCAGGCCTTCAACACCGACGTCGGCGTCGACAACGACGCGATCTCGTTCAAGGGTGGTTATGTCTGGTACGACGTGCTCGCCATCACGCCCTCGCGCGACCGCAATCTCGACGAGGTCCGCGACCAGGTCGAGGCGCGCTGGCGCCAGGACCAGATCGCGACCAAGCTGAAGGCCAAGGCGACCGAGATGGTGCAGAAGCTCGAATCGGGCGGCAAGCTCGCCGACGAGGCGGCCGCGGTTGGCACCAAGGTCGAGACCGCGACCGGCTTCAAGCGCGACGACTCGCCCGCCGGCGTGCCCGGCACCGTCGTGGCGGCGGCCTTCCGCACCGCCAAGGATGGCATCGGACAGACGGCCGTGAGCGGCGGCAGCGAGATGATCGTCTTTCGCGTCACCGAGATCATCGATCCCGCGGTCGACTTTGCCTCGGACGCGGTCAAGAAGCTGAAGGAGAGCCTCGAGCGCGCCCAGACCGAGGAGCAGGTCGCTTCCTACGTCAACAAGCTTGAAACCGACATCGGGACCACCATTAATCAGGCCGCCTTCGCGCAGGTGACCGGCGCGAACCAGTGAGTTGAAAGCACGCGATGGACGACCTGAAATCTATCATTGGAAAAGTGGCGACCGGCGCCAGCCTGTCGCGTGACGAAGCCGCTTCCGCCTTCGATGCCATGATGAGCGGCGAGGCCACGCCCTCGCAGATGGGCGGGCTTCTGATGGCGCTACGGGTGCGCGGCGAGACCGTGGACGAGATCACCGGCGCGGTCGCGGCGATGCGCTCGAAGATGCTGACCGTGCAGGCGCCGCCCGAGGCGGTCGACATCGTCGGCACAGGCGGCGACGGCTCCGGCTCGGTCAACGTCTCGACCTGCGCGTCCTTCATCGTCTCGGGCGCCGGCGTGCCGGTGGCCAAGCACGGCAACCGCGCGCTGTCGTCGCGCTCGGGCGCCGCCGACGTGCTGGCCTCGCTCGGGGTGAAGATCGATCTCAAGCCGGGGCAGGTCGGCCGCTGCGTGCGCGAATGCGGCATCGGCTTCATGTTCGCCCCCGCCCACCATCCCGCCATGAAGAACGTCGGCCCGACCCGCGTCGAGCTTGCCACGCGTACGATCTTCAACCTGCTCGGCCCCCTGTCCAACCCGGCCGGCGTGAAGCGGCAGATGGTCGGCGTGTTCTCACGGCAATGGGTGCAGCCGCTGGCGCAGGTGCTCAAGAACCTCGGCTCCGACTCCGCCTGGGTGGTGCACGGCTCCGACGGTCTCGACGAGATCACCCTCACCGGCCCGACCTTCGTCTCCGCGCTCCACAACGGCGAAATCCGGAATTTCGAGGTGACGCCGGAGGAAGCCGGGCTTCCGCGTTGCGAGGCCGGTGCGCTCAAAGGCGGTGACGCCGACGCCAATGCGATCGCGTTGCAGAGCGTGCTCGACGGCAAGCAGAGCCCCTATCGCGACGTGGCGCTGATCAACGCCGCCGCCGCGCTGGTCGTGGCCGGCCGCGCCAAGGACCTCAAGGAAGGCGTCGCGATCGGCGTCCGCTCGATCGACAGCGGCGCGGCCAACGCGAAGCTGAAGCACCTGGTCGCGGTCTCCAACAGCTGAACTCCCGCATGTCTGACATCCTGACCAAGATCGAGACCTACAAGCGCGAGGAGATCGCGGCGGCGAAGCGCGCGCGTCCGCTCTCCACGGTCGAGGCGCAAGCCAAGGCCGCCTCCGAGCCGCGCGGTTTCCTGCGCGCGATCAAGGCCAAGCACGCCAAGGGCGGCTACGCGCTGATCGCCGAGATCAAGAAGGCCTCGCCCTCCAAGGGACTCATTCGCGCCGATTTCGACCCGCCGGCACTCGCAAAGGCCTACGAGGCGGGCGGCGCAGCCTGCCTGTCGGTGTTGACCGACACGCCCTCGTTCCAGGGCCATCTCGACTTCATGGTGGCCGCGCGCGAAGCAACCTCGCTCCCCGTGCTGCGCAAGGATTTCTTGTTCGATCCCTACCAGGTGGTCGAGGCGCGCGCACACGGCGCCGACTGCATCCTGATCATCATGGCGGCGCTCGATGACGCCGCCGCCAGGGAGCTCGAGGACGCCGCCATCGCCCATGGCATGGACGTCTTGATCGAGATCCACGACCGTACCGAGCTCGACCGGGCGCTGAAGTTGCGGTCGCCGATGATCGGGGTCAACAACCGCAATTTGCGTACCTTCGAGACCACGCTGGCGACCAGCGAGGCGCTGGCGCCGCTGATCCCCGCGGATCGGCTGATGGTCGGCGAGAGCGGCATCTTCACGCAAGAAGACCTCGCCCGGCTGGAGCGCGTCGGCATGTCGACCTTCCTGGTCGGCGAAAGCCTGATGCGGCAGGCCGACGTCACGGCGGCAACACGCGCGCTGCTCGCGCGCGAGGCGACGGCGCGCGCGGCGGGCACGCGCTGAGATGGCGCGCAAGCCAGCAAAGACCAGGTCAGCCAAGACGAAGCAGGCCAAAGCCAAGGCCGGCCCCGCCCTCACCCATATCGGCGCCTCCGGCGAGGCGCGGATGGTCGACGTCTCGGACAAGCCCGCGACGGAGCGGCTTGCGGTCGCCGAGGGACGCGTCGTCATGACCAAGACGACGCTCGATCTGATCGTGTCCGGCAACGCCAAGAAAGGCGACGTGCTCGGCACCGCGCGCATCGCCGGCATCATGGCCGCCAAGCGCACCTCGGAGCTGATCCCGCTCTGTCATCCGCTCGCGCTGTCGAAGGTCATTGTCGACATTGAGCCTGACGCAAAGCTGCCGGGCTGCGTGGTGCGGGCCAGCGTGAAGGTGACGGGACCGACCGGCGTCGAGATGGAGGCGCTCACGGCGGTATCGGTCGCCTGCCTCACCATCTACGACATGATCAAGGCAGTCGAGCGCGGCGTTCGCATCGAGGGCATCCATCTCGTCGAGAAGCTCGGCGGCAAATCCGGCCATTACCGCGTCTGAAGCGGGCTTGCGTTGACGCGCCGCTTTCGCGCCGCGCGCATGGATTGCTTTTGCGCGCGACCGTTCACGTTTCGTTAACCGCGCTTCCTAACTTAACCTCCACACCGTCCCCGTAAACCAACGGGTGTTCTCAGGCTCATGAATTGATCCTGACGTGTGCGCGGCAACGATCCAGCATGAAGATGAAATTCGGCAGTCGTCTCTTTGACCAGGTCTTCGTGCGCAGCGGACCGATCCGCTGGCTGGTGGTGGGCGGCACGCTGCTGATCGCGGCCATCGCCATAGGCTCGGTGCTGATGGCGCAGAACTTCCGCGAGCGGGCGCTGCGCAATTCCAGCCGCGAGCTGGAAAACACCGTGCTGCTGCTCGCTCATCATTTCGATCAGCAATTGCAGGACTTCGCGGTCATCCAGAAGGATTTCGTCGATCACGTCCGCACCACCGGAATTGCGACCGGAGAGGACTATCGCAAGCGCCTCTCCGGCGAGGACGTGCACCGGATGCTGCGGTCGAAGATCGAGGCGCTGCCTTATATGGGCGGCGTCAACATCATCGATGCCGAAGGCAATCTGATCAATTCGTCGACGGCATGGCCGGCCCCAAAGGTGAATGTTGCCGATCGCGCCTACTTCCGCACCTTCAAGTACGATCCCTATGCGCCTGATGTCCTGATCGAGCCGCTGCACAGCCGCATCTCCGGCGCATGGACCATTCTGGTGGCGCGGAGGGTCGTCGGACCACGCGGCGAGTTCCTCGGTATGGTCGGACGCGGCATCGAGCCCGCCAATTTCGAAAAATTCTTCGCCTCCGTCGTGCTCGGCGAAGGCGCGACGATCTCGATGCTGCATCGCGACGGCACGCTGCTCGCCCGTTATCCGCATTCCGGCGAATTGATGGGACGAAACTTCAAGACCGGTCTTTTCGAGCATCAGAGGGTGTTCGGCCTCGATCATTTCGCCGGCCGCGTCAACAGCCCCATCGATGGTGAGGACCGGCTGATCTCCTCCCATGCGCTGCCCCACTTCCCGATCCTGATGATGGCCACCACCACGCGCGCGGCGGCCCTGGCGGATTGGCGCGAGCAGATCGGCATTCTGATCTCGGTCGCGGCCTCTTCCGCGCTCGCGATTGCAGGCGTGCTGATTGCCGTCGTGCGCAAGCTGCTGGAGCAGCACCGCCTTTCGCGCGAACGGCTGACGCTGGAAAAGCAGCGGCTGGACCGCGCCGTCAACAACATGACGCAGGGCCTCCTGCTGTTCGACGCCGGGCAGCGGCTCATCGTCTGCAACCAGCGCTACATCGAGATGTACGGTTTGTCGGCCGAGGTCGTGAAGCCCGGCTCAAGCTTCCGCGACATCATCGCCCATCGCAAGGCAACCGGCTCGTTCACCGGCGACGTCGACGCCTACGTCGCGCGCGTCCTGAAGGACATCCATCTCCGCAACTCCATGGTGGTCGATACCGCCGATGGCCGCTCGATCCACATCCTCAACGAACCGCTCGCGGATGGCGGCTGGGTGGTGACCCATGAGGACGTCACGGAGCGCCGTCGCATCGAGGAGCGCATCACCCACCTCGCCCATTACGACGCGCTGACGGACCTGCCCAACCGCGCCATGTTCCACGAGCATCTGCGGCAAGAGCTGGCCGCGGTCGGCGACGGCGAGCAGATCGCGGTCCATTACATCGACATCGACGAGTTCAAGGGCGTCAACGACGCGCTCGGCCATCTCGTCGGCGACGAGCTGTTGAAATCGATCGCGGCGAACCTCCGCCGCTGTGCGGGTCCGGAGGACTTCGTGGCACGACTCGGCGGCGACGAATTTGCCATCGTGCAGGGCGCGGTGACGTCGTTGGATCAGGTCAACGAGCTCGTCGCGCGCGTCTTCGACACCATCCGCACACCTTTCGACTGCATGGGCCATCATCTCACCAGCGACGCCAGCATCGGTATCGCGCTCGCGCCGGAGCACGGCACGGCGCTCGACCAGATCCTGAAGAATGCGGACATGGCCATGTACGCGGCCAAGTCCGCCGGACGCCACACCTACCGCTTCTTCGAGCCGGACATGGACGCCAAGGTCCGCGAACGCCGCCAGCTCGAGGGCGACCTTCGCCACGCCATCGCGCAAGCAGGTCGCGAAGGCGGGCTCGAGGTCTATTACCAGCCCTGCCTCGGCCTGAAGGACGACCGCATCACCGGCTGCGAGGCGTTGGTGCGCTGGCGCCATCCCGAGCGCGGCTGGGTCTCGCCGGCCGATTTCATCCCGATCGCCGAAGACACCGGCCTGATCAACGAGATCGGCGAATGGGTGCTGGCGACCGCCTGCCGGGATGCGGCAAGCTGGCCCGACGACATCCGCCTCGCCGTCAACGTCTCGCCGGTGCAGTTCAAGAGCGGCACGCTGGCGCTGAAGATCATGGCGGCGCTCGCCGCGTCGAACCTGCCGGCGAGCCGGCTCGAGCTCGAGATCACCGAGGCGGTCCTGATCCGCGACGACGATGCCGCGCTCGCGATCCTGCACCAGCTCCGCGCCATCGGCATACGCATCGCACTCGACGATTTCGGCACCGGCTACTCGTCGCTGAGCTATCTGCACCGCTTCCCGTTCGACAAGATCAAGATCGACCGCTGCTTCGTCGACGACATCGCCCGCCCCGACGGCTCCGCCAGCATCGTTCAGGCTGTCGTCAACCTGGCGACCGCCCGCCGCATGACCACGACGGCCGAGGGCGTCGAGACCGAGGAGCAGCAGCGTCTGCTGCGCACGCTCGGCTGCTCCGAGATGCAGGGCTACCTGTTCAGCGCCGCCAAGCCCGCCGGCAAGATGCTGGAGCTGTTCGCGCTGCACCGTAGCCGGCTCCCCCACGCGACGGCAGCGAGAGCCGCCGCCGCGAGGTCGGCTAGGTCGGACCTCGGTTGTCGGCGCAACGGCACTCCCAGAAGCTTTCCTCCAGGCAGACGACGCAGGTTTGCTCGAGGCGCTCCTTCAGCGCTTGTCGTGCCCTGTGAAGCCGAACGGTCAGGTTGTTCATGGTCACGCCGAGGTCGGCGGCAACGGATTCCCGCGGCTCGCCGCCGAGATCGATCCTTCGAATGACTTCGGCGTGCTCTGGCTTCAACAAGGACAGATGAACGTGGAGGCACTCGCAGACTGCGGCATTCGCCGCGGCGTCCTGCTCGGCCGGCAGCCGATCGTTGAGCTCATGCGGGAACGGCATCTCCCTCGTCCTGCTCCTTGATGCCTGGCGGTGGAAGTCGGCGATGGTCGTCGCCAGAACCCGGCTCAGCCAGCCTCGAACCGAGTCCGCGTCGCGAATGTCGCCGGACCGCTCCAATGCGCGCAACATGAATAGCTGGAGCACCTCTTCCGCTTCGGCCCGACCGCCAAAGCGTCGCTGCAGATAGCCGCGCAGGCGATCGTAGCTGCCGACGAGCGCGGCACGAACGACCGTGTCCTGCACGTCCGGGGAGCCGGCCGCCTGTACCGGCAGAGTCTCGTTACGCGATTTCATGACCCATCGTCCTTGCATGCCATTGGAGAGATCGCTTCGTTGCAGCGAAATTCGTCAGATCGCGCGCAAGCGCGGTCCGCCGAGGCAGCAGCTCCCGAGAGAGTCGTGAACGATCGTCGTCGTGATTGCGCGTCGGCCTCGCTATGGCGCGAGCCAATGATCGCCCCGTCCACGTTCTTCTGCTCAACGCGCAGCGTCACGCGAGTGCCTGGCGCATCGCCATCATCCGCCGGGTACGGCACCCGTCACAGACGTGTCCATCCGCGCTCGGACCTGGAGCGACGCAGTACGATCTTCGGGAGCTAGCTCAGGCGATGGGGGGCCGATAGTGGCGGCGGAACGCGCCTTCCTCGCCGATCACGTCCGGGTGCGCCTCGCAGCGCGAATGCGGCGACACGAACTCCGCGATCCCAGGTGCTTGAGGCGACACTGCGCTGAAGCACAATACCGAGCCACAGCAGGCCGCATGCCGGTCGCCGGGCTCGTCCCGCTCGTTGTCACAATCTCCGTCTTTCGCAACGTCGTGCGAATGCACCGCCGATCCGGCACTGCTTGGATCGTGCGCATGCGCGGGCTGCTCGCAGGGTATCGAAGTGAGTGGAGCGACCGAGATGGCGAGCGACGGTGTCATCGACGCAAGCAGATAGGCCATGGCGACAAGCCATCCCCACCACCTTCGCCTCGGCTTTCTCGAGCCAATCATTCCTGCACCGCTGCTTGCCCTCGAAAATATAACTCTGGTTGTATCGCCGGCCAACAGAAAACGGCGCGCATGCCGAGCCAGCCATGCGGGACGGACCTTGCGCCACACGGAATTTGTCGGCTTCGGCAAGACATCTACCTCAAGCAGCCCATGAAATATTTTTCGCGGATCCCGTAATGTTGGAAGCCCACCGGCGTCGCGTTCAACCATCAATGGTGCTTCATCCAGCCGACGCTCTTAATGTTATTGAATGAGTCCGTCGTGTGGCACAAAAAGCATTGGTCCACCGATGCATGCTCCTGTCCCGCAATCATCCGATCCATCATGAAATGGTCCATATAGTGGCTCGGCGGCGCCTTATGACATTCGGCGCAGTCTTTCGAGGTTGGCGACGGATGCAGGGAGCCCGTGATTTTCCAGGACGCCAGCGCATGGCAATCGGCGCATTCCCGTCCAAACAATCCGCGGTGCGGCTCCCGGTTGCTGTGGCAGTTGGCGCAATCGAGCGCGGCCCTTTCGGGCCAGTCGGACTTTGGCAGTCCGAGAAACTCCGTCAGATCGGCTCTCAGTTGATCGACCGCGCTCCACTCGAACCCCCTCTTACCGGAGGCCGCCATCGTGACTTGCAGCAATGACGCATGGTTCATCCGGATCGGACGCGAGTCGCCCGCGTGCTCGCGATGGCAGCCGGAACACTGACCGCCGATGACGGCATGAAACGCCGTCGATTGCTTGGCGAGATCCGCGGCCGAAGGCGCATGACAGGTAATGCAGGCGGCTGCCTCGACGCCTTTGACCGGCGAATGGCAGCTCTCGCATCTGTCGGCCAGAAATGCGTGCTTGGCGGACAGCGGCCCGGGACTGACGAGCCTTGTCCAACCCGGCACGAGTCCCGGGCTGCCCCGGTACAGGGCAATCGATGCGACCGCCGCGCTCGCGACCGCAAGGGTCGCGACCACGACATAGAGCACGCCCCTGACAGTCACGCGAGCCACCGCAGCCCATAATAGACCTCGGTGGCCACGTGCACCGCGAGCAGCGCGTACATGACGATCGCCGCCAGGACGTGGAGCCCGATCCACTGCATGAAGATCGCCTTGACCGCCTCGCTCGATCCGATCGCCGTTTCGAGATCGGAAATGCCGTCGACGAGCTGCAGCAGCGGCACGTCCTGCAACGCCAGTGCATGCATCCCGCCCCCGTCTCGCGGATCCCGATCGGGGGACATCGCCGCTGCGCAGCGCTCATAGGCCGACCTCAAGGTCGCCAGGTGCGACTGCTGCTGGCGCAGCTCCATCGCGGTCTGCGGCAGGTAATAGCGGCCGACGAATCCGGTGACAACCACAATCAGCATGCTGGTCAGAAGGGCGATCCCGAGCGGACTCTGGAGCTTGTGCCCGGTATGCAGCAGCGCGAGGAATGCAGCGACGATCCCGGCATAGGCGTGAAACGCCAGGAGCGTCGGCATCGACACGCATCGCGTGACGAGGGCCTTGAGCCTCGTGCTGTATTTGGTCATGGGATAGGCGAGAAGCAGGATCATCAGCGCGGCCGCGAACGCGCCGAGGATGAAGCCGGCGAGGCTTCCGGCAAAGCGGCTGTCTGAGTGAAGCACGAAAGCCGGCGCCAGCAGCAGCAGGGCCGCCAGCACGGCGTCGGCGATCAGGCGCTCTCTCCCGGTCAACATCTCAGACCTCGACGACCAGATCCCCGACCGATCTCGCCTGGCAGGCCAGGATGAGACCGTTCGCCTTGTCCTCCGCGGTCAGGGCGTCCTGGACCTCCATCGTCACGTTGCCTTGCAACAGATGCGTCTTGCAGACGCCGCAGACCCCTGCCCTGCAGGAATAGTCGATCGCAACGCCAGCGCTCTCGGCAACCTCCAGCACGCTCTTGTCCGGCGGCAGCGCCGCCATCTTGCCGGATTTGGCGAAGCGAATGGTCGCCGTTGCCGGACCGACTGCTGCGGCCCCTCGGTTGCCCGCTTCTCCTTCCGCCATTTGCGCTTCGCTGGCGGCCTTGCCGGCCGGTGGAACGGCGCCGCGGGCCGGCCCGAAGGCTTCGGTCTTGATCTGCTCGCCAGGCACGCCGAGGCCGATCAGGGTTTTGCGGAGCGCATCCATCATTCCGGGCGGACCGCACAGATGAACGCGCCGCTTCGCAAGATCCGGCACCGCCTGTATCAGGAATTCGGCCGTGATCTGCCCCTCGCGTCCCATCCAGGACGTGCCTGAGGCCCGCATCATCGTGGCCGCGACGTGCAGGTTGTCCATCCTGCGCTGCAGGTATTCCAATTCGTCCCGGAAGATGAACTGCTCGGTCGTCTGTGCGCCGTAGATGAGGTAAATCTGGCCGGGCCAGGCGATGTCCGAGAGATAGCGGATCGCCGCCATCAACGGCGTGATGCCGACCCCGCCACCGATCAGGACGACGCTGTCGGCCTCCGTGCCCGTGAACGTAAAGGCGCCGGACGGGCCCGTGACATCGACGAGGTCCCCCTCCTTCAGCTGGCCGTGCATGTAGTCGGACAGCAGCCCGCCTTCCTGGCGCTTGATCGTGGTCTCGACATAGGCGGTCTGCGCCGCGGACGAGGCGATCGTGTAGGAACGCCTGACCGTCTGTCCGTCAACCTCGATGGCATAGGTCAGGAACTGCCCGGGCAGGAACGCAAACGGAATCGTACCACCCTCCGCCGCCTGCAGTCGGAAGGTCTTCACGTCAGGCGTCTCCCGATAAATCGCGCAGACCCTCAGCTTGCCCTTCCAGGGGCTACTCGCCGCACCGCGCGGCGGTCGGCGGTCTGTATCCCCGGAAGTCGTCGTTCCGCCGATGTCGTTCAGCGGACTGGCGGCTGGCGTGGTTACAGTGGTTATGATTGGCGTGACCGCAGCCGGAGCGACTGCCACGCGCGTCAGCCGGTCGACGAGCGCGTTCGCCCGGCGCATGCGCGCGATGTAAACGGCGAGCATCCCCACCGAAAACAGCGCCAGCAGCGCCATGGTGGTGACGTGAAACCAGGAGATCCCGGTCGCGCCGTCATCGGCATCCACAGTGCTTCGGGCAGACGGCAGGTTCATTTGCGACTTGAACCAGGCCTGCGCGATCTGCTGTGGCGGTTTGCCTTCGTGAAGCGAACGCAGCGCGACCACGCCGCTCTGGACCGCGTTCAGGGACTCGCGAAGCCGGCGCGAGGCCTGATCGGCGGCGGCGATGTCGCCGCCGGCGATGGCGTGCCGCAGGTTCGTTTCGGCATCCGCCAGGCGATCGGTCTCGGCGCCGATCCGCGCGTGCGCCTCGCTCTCCAGGCTGCTCCTCTGCTCGGCAGACAGCGCCGGCATCTCCATCAATGCCGGATAGAACGCCTTGCGCGGCCGGCCCATCATGCCGTCCATTCCGCCCATCATTCCGGCGGACGAAGCGGCGGGCGACCCGCCAGCCGCTTGTCCATCGCTCGGACCGGCCGATCCCTCCGGCTCCGGCCTCGCCTCGCCGCCGGCCCCGGCGGGATGGTGCGCCGCGTGATCGCCCTCAGCCTCCGCGACCTTCCAAGGCTGCGCGAACCTTTCGGCGGCAGCTGTTACGCCGCGGCCGACGTCGGATGCCGGCGCGGCCATCGCGGTGAGCTGGCTCGCCAGGATGCCCAGCGCAAGCAGGCCGAAGCGACGTCGAAGGATCGGACCGGACATGATCTTGCGCGTTCACATCGGCGGTCAGAACGATGCGATCAGAGGCAGCAGGATCGTATCGGCGGTCTGCTTCTGACTTTCGTTCAGCGACGCGTAGAGCCGCGTGAAGGCCGAGCGAGCCGACTTGATCGCCTCCAGACGCTCGGACAGATGCCGCTCGTAGTGCTCCAGACGATCCGCACCGCCGAGCTTGTCGTCCATGACGAGCATCTTGCGCGCTTCCAGGAGGTGCTGCCGGCTCGACCGCAATGCGTCCGCGACGTTATTCCAGTCCGCACTCTGCTTGTCGCTGATCTGCAGCTCCGCCTTCAGGAAAGCGATCCGCCCTTCGAGCCGCTCGGTCACGTCCGCCGGACCGCTCATTCCACCGCTGCCGCCGGATGGGCTCATCTGGCCGCGCATCATCTTCTCCATCATCTGCATCATCATCGGCATCATCTGCATCATGCCGGAGTTCTCCTGACAGCCCGCACCCTGGCAGTCCCGCATCTGGCCTTGCGGCGACATCTTCATCTTGTCGTCGTTCATCCGGCCGCCGCCCATGCTCTGAGATTGCCCTGCCGGCTGGCCCATGTTCATCTTGCTGCCGGAATCCGAGGGATCGGGCCTCTTCATCTTGTCGTCATCCATCATCGCGATCCGAGCAGGATCGGCGGAGTATGCCGGCGACAGCACAACCGCCCCCAGGACGAGCACGGCGAACGTGGCTGCGCTCATGACGACATTTCTCGAGTTCATGTTCATTCTCCAGGTTTGGTTCAGTTGGTCATCTGACCGTCGAGGTGGGCGATCAGACGACGAGGCGCGCGGCAGTCAGGCCTTATGGACGCGAAGCTTCTCCGGCTCTTACGCACGGACGTGCCACGCGGCTTGATGGTCTCTTCCGCGAGATCAGCCCGGACGTCATCATCCGCCCGTCTCCTGGGCCGAGCGGCTCCTGTCGACATCCTTCGACCACGTCCGGTAATAGGCGATGATCGTCATGATCCACAGACCCGCTGCACCGACGATCAGCTGCGTCCATATTCCCTCGGAGCCCGACTCGATCACGAAATGCGCGACGAAGGACAGAAACAGGCCGACGCAGAACACCGACAACGATTGCTGGCCGCATCTGATCAAGGGCTGCAGCAGCGGCGACTTGAGGCCCGGCCAGTCGATCGGGATGAGCCGGACGACGATGAGCATCAGGCTCGCCAGATGGATGAGACGATAGGGACCGAGATTGGTCTTGTCGTTCGGAATGAAGATCGCGGCGAGCCCTTCAGGGACGGAATCGCGCAGTCCCGGGATTCGTTCGGCCAGCGTCACGACCAGCGCAAAGAGCAGGACGGCACAGCTGAAGGCGAACGCCGTGCGGGACGACAGCAGCCAGCGGCTCGCGGCCGCCCCTCCCAAGGCCAGCCAGGCGCCGAAGACGAACAGCAATTGCCAGGCGAACGGATTGAAGTACCAGACTCCAGCCGGATAGGACGGCAAATTCCATCCGCAATGGCGGGCCGCCAGATACAGACCGAGCGAGCCGATCATCACCGCGTTGCGCCAGCGCAGCATGACCCACTGCACGGCGGGAAACGCGGCCATCAGCACGATGTAGAGAGGCAGCACGTCGAGATTGAGCGGCTTGAACTTGAGGATCAGGCCCTGTGCGAGCGTCTCGACCGGAAAATTCATCAGCGGCGCGACGTTGAACTGATCCATCAAATGCAGATCGTCGTACCTGTGCGCGATGTAGTGCACGGCCGTGAGATAGACGAAGAACAACAGAAGGTGAGCGACATAGAGCTGCCACACCCGCCGCAGCAGCCGGGTTGCTCCGATGACGAAGCCACGCTCCATCATCATCGCGCCGAACACGAAGGTCGCGGTGTAGCCGGAGATCAGCACGAACAGATCGGCGCCGTCGCTGAAGCCGTAATTGCGTGTCGTGAACCAGACCAGCGCGGAATCCGGAATGTGCCCGAGAAAGATCAGCCAGTTGGCGAGGCCGCGAAAAAGATCGAGACGCAGATCGCGCCGCGGCACGACCAGCACGGATCTGATCGTGATCGTCTCCCACAGCCGACGACGCAACAGAAGCATAACTTGCAGGGGCTGCGCGGGGTCGTTAACCGTCTCTTCAGTCAACCGCACGTTCTCCATCATTACGATCGCCATTTCGGATCGCAACCTCGTCGTCGCTCGTTCGAGCCGGCACGCTAGGTTGCGTCGTTGTTGCCCGCTTGACGGACATCAAAGCCGGTCGACGCACCAGCAAATTCTTTTTGTGGTTCAATCGCGTAATAAATCGAGATGGATCTCGTCCTCCATCGGCAGTTCACCTGCCGATGACTACATGCCCCCCGAGCGACATGCTTGAGGGCATTGCACGAGGTTACGATTTCGCGCGTCGGCTTAAGATTTTTTTCTGTAAGAAGATCGCCGCTTCGCGTCGCCTGCAGCAACTCGACGAGTCTTCACATCTCAGCACTCGGCATGCGCATCGGCATGTTGATCTTGCTCAACCCGGACGATCGCACTCCGGGTTTGGTTGCGGCTCGATCAAGCCACCGGGACTTGATTGGCACCACTTGATGAATTCGAACAGGAGAAACCAAATGAGTCACCGCAAGCTGATCATCGCGGCCGCGATCATGTCCTTCGTTGCGCTGCCCGCGATGGCGCAGAAGAGCGCGACCGACGAGAAGAACGGCCATCACTATTCGGGCGGACCGAAGACCGAGGTCCCCCATCACATGGGCAAGAAGGAGAGCGACGGCGGAACGACCAGCGGTTCCGGGGGCAGCCACCATTATGGTGGCGGGCCGAAGACGGAAGTCCCGCACCATACCGGCGCGAAGAAGCCGCAATGACCAAGGCTTGCCGTGCCGCGATCCCGAACTGGGACGGCGCTGCAAACGAAATCGCCCGGAAGCGGCCATCCGCTCCCGGGCGATCCATTATCTGTAGAGCTCGTAAGGTCTAGTTCGGCACTGCAGCCTTGGTCGCAGGCTTGGCGGCGACGGCATTTGCGGTGACGCCATGGAGGAAATCGTAGGCCGCGTGCAGGGCCTTGTCGTCCTTCTCTTCCGGCGGAACGTAGGACTGCGACCCGGTCTGCTCGCTGCCGTCGGCGGCCGACAGATGGCCGCGCATCTGGGACTCCGCCATGGTGTCCATCCGCCCCTTCAGCTCGGGCGGGACGTCCTGGAGGATCTCGATGTCGGGCGCGATGCCCTGGGCCTGGATCGAGCGGCCCGACGGCGTGTAGTAGCGTGCCGTGGTCAGCGCCAGCGCGCCGTGGTCGGCGCCGAGCGGAATGATGGTCTGCACCGAGCCCTTGCCGAACGAGCGCGTGCCAATGATCGTCGCGCGCTTGTGATCATGCAGTGCGCCGGCGACGATCTCGGAGGCTGAGGCCGAGCCGCCGTTGACCAGCACCACCAGCGGCTTGCCCTTGGTGAGGTCGCCGCCATGGGCGGTGAAGCGCTGCGTCTCTTCCGGAGAGCGGCCGCGGGTCGAGACGACCTCGCCGCGCTGCAGGAAGGCGCTCGACACCGACACGGCCTGGTCGAGCAGGCCGCCAGGATTGTTGCGCAGGTCCACCACATAGCCGGCGAGCTTCTCCTGCGGGACCTGCTTGGAGACCGAGGCGATCGCCTTCTTCAGGCCGTCGGTGGTCTGCTCGTTGAAAGAGGTGATGCGGATATAGCCGATGTCGCCGTTCTCGACGTGGAAGCGCACGGGGCGCACATGGATGATCTCACGCGTGATCGCGACGTCGAGCGGCGCATCCGCGCCCTTGCGGATGATGGTGAGCTTGGTCTTGGTGTCGACCGGCCCCTTCATCTTGTTGACCGCCTGCTCGAGCGTCATGCCCTGCACGGCCTCGCCGTCGATCTTGCTGATGAGGTCGCCGGACATGATGCCGGCCTTCGAAGCCGGCGTGTCGTCGATCGGCGAGACGACCTTGACGAGGCCATCCTCCATCGTGACCTCGATACCAAGGCCGCCGAACTCGCCGGAGGTGGTCTCCTGCATCTCGGTCCAGGCCTTGGCATTCATGTAGCGCGAATGCGGGTCGAGCGAGGTCACCATGCCGGTGATCGCACCCTCGATCAGCTTGGCATTGTCGGGCTTCTCGACATAGCTGGCCTTGACCCGCTCGAACACCGCGCCGAACAGATTGAGTTGGGCATAGGCATCATCCGCGCTCACTGCCGCCCGCGCCGCCCATACGCCGCCCTGCGGGCTGGCTACCAGAAGGGTCAGACACGCTCCGGTGAGCGCGCCCAGGGGGAACAGCAGGGATTTCCGCATGGATGAGGGTGCCTTTTGCTGGGCGGTTCTCTTGAGGCTGGGACGCGCCATGCAAATGGCGATCCAGCCCATCTCTCACAATACCATTCTGGTTTCTTCAAGGCCGGGACGCCACACAGGCGGGTCGACCGAAGAAATCCCTTCGCCTTGGCCTAAACTTTTGGCAACGTTCCGAAACTGTTTCGACGCAAGACGACAGCGGTCGGGCCGCCCACGCCTCGCAGCTATGCGATTTTAGGATGGTTTTGGAGGGCCGGACGCGATAGGCGATGGCGATAAGACTTCAAATTCTCGGGAGGACAACAATGAATGAAGCGCCCCGCATCCGGCCGGAACGGAACGTCGAGCTCGGTGCCAGCGACGAGCCGTTCCAGAACCTGCACGAGTTCGTCCGGAAGGCGCGCGCCAACCTCAACCAGAATGCCTGGGACTACATCGTCGGCGCCGCCGAGACCGAGACCACGATGCGGCGCAACCGCATGGCGCTCGACGAGATCGCCTTCCGCCCGCGCGTGCTGCGCGACGTGCGCAAGGTCGATGGCAGCGTCGAGCAGTTCGGCCGCAAGGTGCGGCTGCCGGTGGTGCTGGCTCCCGTCGGCGCACTCGAGATCTTCGATCCGGACGGCGCGGCGAGCGTCGCGCGCGCTGCAGGCACGTTCGGCGCGGCGCACATGCTGAGCTCGGTGTCCGAGCCCGGTCTCGAGAAGACCGCCGAGGCTGCCCCTGATGCACTGCGTCTCTATCAGCTCTATGTCCGCGGCGACGATGCCTTCGTCGCCGACGTCGTCAGCCGGGCCGAGAAGAACGCTTATGCCGCCTTCTGCCTGACCGTCGACACCGCCCATTACAGCCGTCGTGAACGTGACATCGCCAAGCGCTACGTTCGCGAGAGCCGCCTGCGCGCCACCGGCGGCGATTTCCAGAAGGGCCTGGAGTGGCGGACCGTGAAGATGATCAAGGACAAGTTCAAAATTCCGCTGATCCTCAAGGGCATCGCCACCGCCGAGGACGCACAGATCGCGCTCGATCACGGCGTCGAATGGATCTACGTCTCCAATCATGGCGGCCGCCAGCTCGACCACGGCCGCGGTGCCATGCACGTCCTGCCGGAGATCGTCGACGCCGTGAAGGGCCGCGCGAAGATCATGGTCGACGGCGGCTTCTGCCGGGGCACCGACATCGTCAAGGCGATCGCGGCGGGCGCCGACCTCGTCGGCATCGGCCGGCTGCAATGCTGGGCGCTGGCCGCAGCTGGCGAAGCCGGTGTCGCGCGGATGCTGGATCTGCTCGAAGACGAGGTGCTGCGCTGCCTCGGCCTCCTGGGCGCCACCTCATTCGCCGAGATCGACAAGTCCTGCCTGCATCCGGCGACCGCCACCAACGCGCCCAGCGTGTTCAGCGCGTTCCCGCTGTTCGACCACGATCCCTATCGTTACTGAGCATACTGAAGTGAAAAGGACGCAATGACATCGCTCTCTCCCGGCAGCGCGGATGCGCTGCTGTTCGACCTCGGGCGCGTGGTGCTCGACATCGACTTCTCGAAGGCGATCGCCTGCTGGGCGGGACATGCCGGCTGCCAGCCCGAGGCCATCATCGCGCGCTATGTGCGCGACGAGGCCTACCGCCTGCACGAGATGGGCAAGATCAGCGACGCGGACTATTTCGCCTCGCTCCGATCCTCGCTCGGGATCGGTATCTCGGATGCGCAGTTCCTGGAAGGCTGGAACGCGATCTTCGCCGGTGAGATGCCCGATATCGCCGAACTGTTGCCGCGCGCGGCGAAGCGGATGCCGCTCTACGCCTTCTCCAACACCAATCGGCCGCACGTCGACTATTTCTCGAAGGAATATGCCGGTCTGCTCGGCCATTTCCGCGAGCTGTATCTGTCCTCCAGCATCGGCCTGCGCAAGCCGGATGCCGAGGCCTTCGACCATGTCGTCGCGGCGATCGGCGCGCCGGCCGAGCGCATCGTCTTCTTCGATGACCTCGCCGAGAACATCGAAGGAGCGCGGGCACGCGGCTTGACCGCCGTGCATGTCACCTCGCCGCGCGACGTCGGGAACGCATTGAAAGCGCTGGGGATCTGAGCCACAGGAAGCCCGGACCGTGCTCAGTTCCAGGGGCTAAATTTGGTGGAGATGAGGAACCCAATCACTTTGTGCATTTTTATACAGAGTTCCGGGAACGGAATCCTGCCCTTCGGACTCATGAGTCCGTTGGGCCTTCTACATTGGACTGATCGACGTGCTGGGCAAGACCTATCTCACCAAGCAGGCTTCTCTCCTGCTCGAATTCGCCAGAACCACCTCGGATTCTGACCTCTCCGCCAAACTGATCAGCAAGGCCGCCGACCTGAAATCCCAGGCCGATCCGCTGCCCGACAAGGATCAGGGCCCCAAGGCGCCCGACGTCGCGGATTTCAGTCCGGGCGATCCGACGGAGCGTTGACCGATGTTGGCCGTGGCGCTCGTCATTCTCGTCCTTGCCATGGCTATCCTCGTTCCGGTCTGCCTCGCCTTCCGCATCATGCCGCGGCGGAGTTGAGCCAGCTCAACCATCCGAGTGCTCGCGTTCCTGCGTGGGATGCTTGATCGCGAGAATGACGATTTCGCCAGCCTCTACTTCCAGCCGGTATTAGACCAGATAAGGGTACCGCCGCGTTACCAGCTTGCGTACGCCCTCGACCTTCTGCGGTCTTCCAAGCCGTGGAAAGCGAACGAGATTTTGAAGCGATTCAAGAATCGCAGCGCGCACGCGCAATGCACCTTGCGGGCTGTGCTCCCTGACATAGTCGGCAATCTCAATCAGATCCTTGGCCGCGCGTCGTAAATCTGAGCCTCATCGCTCGAAGCGGCGAAAGGCTGCTTCGATCTCGGCGTCAGACGCAAATTGCCGGAGGTTCGCTTGTGTGAGCCCCTCGAGGACCGCCGCAAGGTGGCCGGGATCCATTTCCTCAGCCTCCTCTCCGCCGTCGCTCAAAGCCAACATGGCGCGCGCGATCTCGTCCTGGCTATCCGCAGGAAGCTGCCGCACGGCCTTGAGCGCCTTTTCGAGCAGTTTTGTCATGGACAGAAGATAAGCCGACCCGAGACCGAAAGGAAGTGTGGCTTCTTGCTGGCCAGGGAGGCCTTTTTGCTTCAGTCCCTCCGCTCAGCTAGAACTTGCCGACCGAGTCCTGATTTGTTGCGGAGTTCGCCCGTGGCCCTGATGCCGGTTTCTGACGCGCTCGCCGCGGTGCTGACCGGCGCCGAGCCGCTGGCCGAAGAGATGGTTCGCCTCGACGAGGCCCACCATCGTGTGCTCGCGCACGATGTCGCGGCGCGGCGCACGCAGCCGCCGGAGGCGATGTCGGCGATGGACGGCTATGCCGTGCGCGCGTCCGACGCGGCCATCGAGTCCAGGCTGACCGTCGTCGGTGAGGTCGCGGCGGGTCGGCCGTTCGCGGGAAGGGTCGGCCCCGGCGAAGCCGTGCGGATCTTCACCGGCGGCGTCGTTCCCGACGGCGCCGATGCCGTCGTGATCCAGGAGGACACAATTGCCGACGGCAAGCATGTCACGATCAAGGAAGCCGCAATTTGTGGCCGGCACATCCGCCCTGCGGGCGTCGACTTCCGCGAAGGCGACGTGCTGCTGCGCAAGGGAATCCGTCTCACCGAGCGCGATCTCGCCCTCGCCGCCGGAATGAATCATCCTTATCTCGGCGTTATCCGCCGCCCGAGGGTCGCGATTCTCGCCACCGGCGACGAGCTGGTCATGCCGGGCACCGCGCCTGGTCCCGGTCAGATCGTCTATTCCAATGGCTATGCCCTGCACGCCCTTGCCCGCAGCGAGGGCGCCGAGACCATCGACCTCGGAATTGCCGCCGATACGCTGGAGTCCACGTCCGCCGGCATCCGCCGCGCGCGCGAGAGCGGTGCCGACATCCTGGTCACGACCGGCGGTGCGTCGGTCGGCGACCACGATCTGGTCCAGCAGGCGCTCAAGGGCGAAGGCATCGAGATGGCGTTCTGGAAGATCGCGATCCGGCCCGGCAAGCCGATGATGCATGGTCGCCTCGGCGCGATGCGCGTGATCGGCCTGCCCGGCAATCCCGTGTCGTCATACGTGTGCGCCTTCCTGTTCATGGTGCCCTTGATTCGGGCCCTGTCGGGCGGTTCAGTGATTCATCATCAGCGCGAGCGCGCCGTGCTGGGCCGCGACCTCGGCGCCAACGATCAGCGCGAGGATTATCTGCGTGCGCGGCTGGAGGTGCGCGACGACGGCACGCGCGTCGCCCTTCCCGTCAGCCATCAGGACTCCTCCCTGCTTGCGAATCTCTCTGCGGCACAGGTACTTCTCGTGCGCGCACCGTTCGCGCCGAAGGCCGAGGCCGGCACACCTTGCGAGGTGCTGCGGCTGCCCGTCTGAGCTGCTGAGCCACACGCATTCCGCGAGTTCGGCCGCGTTCACCATAAATTAAGCAGTTGCGGAACACATATCGAACATATAGTGTCCGTTCATGATTTGTTTCGAGGATGTAGCGGCTTATTGCCGACTTCATCGTCTCGGAATCGAACGACATCAACCGGGGGACTTTGGTCGAGATGTTGACGCGCAAACAATACGAGCTTCTGCGGTTCATCAGCGAACGTCTGAAGGAAAGCGGCGTGCCGCCGTCCTTCGACGAGATGAAGGATGCGCTCGACCTGCGCTCGAAGTCAGGCATTCATCGCCTGATCACTGCGCTTGAGGAGCGCGGCTTCATTCGCCGCCTGCCCAACCGCGCCCGTGCCATCGAGGTGATCAAGCTGCCCGAGCTCCAGGCCGCAGCCGGCAATCGCCGCGGCTTCACCCCGAGCGTCATCGAGGGCAATCTCGGCAAGGTGCGCGCGAGCTCCAGCCCGCCCGCGGATGAGGGCGAGCGCCCCGTCGCGGTGCCCGTGATGGGCCGCATCGCGGCCGGCACGCCGATCGAGGCGCTGCAGACCCGCAGCCACACCATCAGCGTCCCGCCGGACATGCTCGGCTCCGGCGAGCACTACGCGCTCGAGGTGCGCGGCGATTCGATGGTCGAGGCCGGCATCCTCGACGGCGACATGGCGCTGATCCAGCGCAACGAGACCGCCAATACCGGCGACATTGTGGTGGCGCTGATCGACGACGAGGAGGCCACGCTCAAGCGCTTCCGCCGCCGCGGCGCCTCGATCGCGCTCGAGCCCGCCAATGCCGCCTACGAGGTCCGCATTCTTCCGCCGAACCGCGTGAAGATCCAGGGCAAGCTGATCGGGCTTTACCGGAAGTACTGATACCGGAAGTAAGCGCTACGCGCGCTTCGATCGTCGATCCAAGATTGGAGCGGATACTTGTCCGCTCCGGCTGGATGGTCTTTCTGGTTCTGCGCTGACTGTTCGGCGCCTCTTCCCGCGCGACACTCGCCCATGCGGACACGCGGCCATTTCGCTCCGCCGGTAGAGTTGTGCCGACAGCGCCGATAGTGCGGGCCAAATGCAAGGACGCGAGGTTTGTTCCTATCGAATCCGGGAAAGATAATGTGATCGCGTGCTGCGGATGCGAGCCGCAGATTTGCCCATAACCGAGCAGAGCGTTGGAGGCTTCCACTCTGATAGAGGCCTGCGCCTCGAAAGAGACGCGGGTCGCTATCCCAGTATGAGGAGCACCCGATGTGTGACTATAGCCTGCATGCCGTCGCGACGCGCCCCGCCGAAGTTGGCGAGACGATCGTCACGACAACCTTCCGCGGCACCTCGACGCGCGGCTTCGCCTCCGAAGCCGATCTCTCCGTCGCGGTCTGTCTGCTGCCGGGAACGGAGCTCGCTTTCGCCGATAACGTCCGCTACGACAACCGCTGGATCTGGACGCGCACCGTCAACTCCCGCGTCGGCAAGTTCGGCAAGATCGACCCGCACATTCCCGATCGCCATCATGACGCGATCGAATTTCCGGACGGCAAGTACGTGCTGGTGACGCAGCTCGTCGAAGGCCAGCGCGCGACCGTGCTGCAATTGCCGGTGACGCAGCAAGCCATCGAGCGCGAGCACAAGCCGCAGATCGTCGCCGACACGCGGCCCACGATCACGCGCCTGCCGATCGGCTGACGCGGTCGGCCCCGACCGAAAAGTCGAGGGCCAAATTCAAATGCCATCGCCGGCCGCGGCCGGCGAGATGGTATGGTTTGCGTCCTGCGGGATCCCGTCGGACCGGTTTTTCCCCGCATTGATCTTCAATCGTCGGCCTGCAAGTCGGCCTCCGATGGCGTTGCGTCCCGGTTGCGAGGCACGGCCGTCTTCGGCACGAGGCTGCCGTCGAAATCCCCCTCGCCGGCGCCGGCCGGCAGCCAAGGACGGCTTGCCCCTCTCGCCCTCACCGCCTGCACCGAAAAACCCTCTGCGCTTCGCGTCAGAGCCAGCGCGCCCTGACTGGCAAGACGCGCCCGATCGACCACCATCGCCGCGCAATCGGGCGGCGCGGGCCGCGCCGTCACCACCAACGCGGCGCGGCTGCAATCATCGGCCAGCGCGTCGATGCGCGTCGCCAACGCGATCAGCCGTCCGTCCGCGAGCGGCGCCACGCAACCGGACTCGTCACATGACACGCTGCTCGCCAACGAGGCGTTGCCGGCATCACGCGGATCGGCATCGGCGGCCAGCCACTCCTTCAGCAGGAAGCTGTCCTTGCTGGCGCGGATCACTTGCAAGCGCCCATCCCCGCCCCGGACCGCGACGCTCGCGCCATCCCCGGCAATCAGGACATCAGGCTGGCGCATCGACAGCCCCCAGAGGATCGCCGCCAGCAGCACCAGGGCGCCGGACCAGCGCAAGGGCGTGCGCAACAGGCCCATCACGATGAGCCCGAGGCTCGCCGCGATCAGCGGCGCGATCCCGAACGCCGGAATGCGGCCGACGGCGCCCGGCAGGGCCGCCACCCAGCGCGCGACCAGGACCATCCACTCGATGCCGATTCCCATCAACCACCAGAACACGCCGTCGAGCCCGAAGGGGGCCGCGAGCAGCCCCAACAGCCCGGCCGGCATCACCAGCGCCGACACCACCGGCATGGCGCCGAGATTGGCGAGCACGCCGTATGGCGTCACGCGATGGAAGTGGAAGGCGGCGTATGGCGTGGTCGCGAGCCCCGCGATCAGCGAGGCCAGGAACAGCATCGCGATCTCGCGGCCGCCCCACAGCGCGATCCGCGCCGTCGCGGAATGATCGGGTGAGGCAAGCAGGTTCGGCATGCCGATCTGCACCAGCGCCACCAGCCCGAGCGTTGCCGCAAATGACATCTGGAAGCTCGGATGCACCAGCGCCTCGGGCGCGACCGCGAGCACGATCAGCGCCGCCACCGCCAGCGTGCGGAAGGTGATGGCGCGGCGGTCGACCATGACGGCGATCAGCACCACCGCCGTCATGAAAAACGATCGTTGCGTCGCGACCTCCGCGCCCGACAGCAACAGGTAGAACGCCGCCGCGACCAGCGCAGCGGCCGCCGACCATTTCTTGATGGCAAAGCCGGCCGCCAGCCCCGGGATCAAGGCCAGCAGCGCGCGCACCGCGAAGAAGACCACGCCGGCGACGACCGCCATGTGATAGCCGGAGATCGACAGCACATGGCCGAGCCCCGAGACGAACATGGCATCGTTGACCGGCGCGGTAATCGCATCGCGCCGCCCCGTGAGCAGCGCCGTTGCGATCGCCCGGTTGTCGCCTTCGAGCGTTGCGCGGATGCGCGCGTCGATTGCATCGCGCAGGCCCTGCATGAAGGCGGCGTAGCGCAGCCGCAGGCCGCCGGCATCCGGCGGCCTGGACGCCGTGATCGCGCCCATCACGAAGCCGGAGGCACCGATGCTCTGGAAGAACATGTCGCGCGAGAAATCATAGCTGCCGGGCCGCACCGGCGAGATCGGCGGCAGCAGCCGCGCCTTCAATTGCACGAAGCTGCCGACTTCGGGCGCCGTGCCCTTGCGCACCGAGAGGCGGACGCGCTCGAGCTTGACGTCGCCGCGCTGCGCCTCCATCGCGCTGACGCGCAGCACGAAGCGATCGGTACGCTCGCGAATGTCGCGCGCTTCCACGAAGCCCGACAGCGACACCGAATAAAGCGGCTTGGCGAGCACGGGATGGGCGACGCGCGCCGTCTTCCAGGTCGCCATGGCAAATCCGGCGGCGACCGCCGCGATCATGATGGCAGGAGCAAACAGCCGGCTCCGCCGGAGCAACACCGCGCCGAGCATCAGCGCGATGGCCGTCGCGGCAACCACCCACAGCACCGGCTCATGATCGGCGGCGAAATAAAGCGCGATGCCGCCGCCAAAGGCGACGGGCACCCACGGCAACAGCCGGCCTGGCCCGGCCTCGGCGCGCGCCCACTGGCGCAGCATTTCGACGATGGCCGGCCAGATGCCAAACCCCGCCGGCGCAAAGCCGCCGGCCGGGGCGGCGCGGCCGACCGGCCACGTCCCGGCAACTCCCTGGGAGCGTCCTGGCCGCCCCGGCTCCGCCATTCCCCTGCACCTTGCGATACGCGACGGGTGCGGAGGCTACCGGACCGTGCGGCTGCGCGAATAGCGGTACAGATCGGGAACGGGCGACGGAGCGCCCTACTTTTCCTCTTCCATCGTCACGGCGACGTCCGCCTTGGCGGACAGCCGCACCTTGTTGCCTTCAACATCGGCAACGAGGCCCTTGTCGATGAAATGATGGTGGCCCTTGTGGCTGCCCTCGCCGCTGTCCTTCCTGGTCAGCTTGATGCGGTTGCCCTCTACCCTGTCGACGGTGCCGACATGGACACCGTCGGCGCCGATGACTTCCATATGCTCTGCGATGTTCTGCATGGCGGGATCCTTGGTTGGGATCGCGGCCAACGCGGCAGGCGCGCGTTCGTTTCAATCGTCATTCCGGGGCGCGACGGAGTCGCGAGCTATGATGCGCAATTGCGCATCTGAGATTCCATAACCACCATCGTGAGTATGGATTCCGGGCTCGCGCCGAGTGGCGCGCCCCGGAATGACGACACTGATGGAACGACCGTTAAATCAGCGGCGCCTGCGACGAGGCGTGGTGATTGACGATCTTCCAGTCGCCTTCCTCGCGGATGATGACCCAGCTCATCTTGACGACGAGGTCGTCCCGCTCGCCGGCGAGATCGAACGTGATGATCGCGGCCATGTTGATCAGGTCAGGGCCGGCCTGCGCGGCGTACACGTCGGAGAAGGTCGCGCTCGGCCTGCGCCAGCGCGGCAGGCCGTTGAAATAATCGGCAACGCCGTCCCTGCCCCGATAGAGTTTTGGGTTCGAGCCGAAGAAGAACGCGTTCCTCGCATAGAGCGAGGACAGCGCGGCCGCATCGAGCGTCGCGAAGCCGGCGCACCATTTCGCGATGATGGCGGAAACGATGGCGTCGGCTTCGCTGCTCATGCCCTCGCCTCAGCCCTTCGCGACTTCCTTGGCGAACGTATCGCGCAAGCCGATCGTGCGCGAGAACACCGGCTTGCCCGGCGTCGAGTCCTTGTCGCGGACGAAATAGCCCTGGCGCTCGAACTGCATCGGCTCGGTCGAATTGCTCTCGGCAACGGACGCCTCGACCCGCGCATCGGCGAGGATCTCGAGCGAGTTCGGGTTGAGATCGGCCGCGAAATTCGAGGCGTCCGGACTCGGATTGGCGAACAGCTGGTTGTAGATGCGGATCTCCGCCGGCTTGGACGTCGCCGCCGGCAGCCAGTGCATGGTCGCCTTGACCTTGCGGCCGTCGGGCGCGTTGCCGCCCTTGGTCGCGGGATCATAGGTGCAGCGCAGCTCCACCACCTCGCCCTGGTCGTTCTTGATCACGCCGGTGCACTTGACGAAATAGGCGTAACGCAGCCGCACCTCGTTGCCCGGCGACAGGCGGAAGAACTTCTTCGGCGGGTTCTCCATGAAATCGTCCTGCTCGATATAGAGCTCGCGGCCGAACGTGATCTTCCGCGTGCCGGCGCTAGCGTCGTCCGGATGATTGATCGCCTCGAGCTCCTCGGTCTGTTCTTCCGGATAATTCTCGATCACGACCTTGAGCGGCCTCAAGACTGCCATGCGCCGCTGCGCCGTGCGGTTCAGCTCCTCGCGGATGCAGAACTCCAGCATGCCGACATCGACGACGCTGTTTGCCTTGGCGACGCCGATGCGCTTGACGAATTCGCGCAATGCGGCCGGCGGCACGCCGCGGCGGCGCATGCCCGCCATGGTCGGCATGCGCGGATCGTCCCAGCCGGCGACATGACCCTCGCGGACGAGCTGCGTCAGCACGCGCTTGGACAGCAGCGTGTAGGTCAGGTTGAGGCGCGCAAACTCGTACTGGTGCGGCTTGGACGGCACCGGCAGCTTCTCGATGAACCAGTCGTAGAGCGGCCGGTGGTCCTCGAACTCCAGCGTGCAGATCGAATGCGTGATGCCTTCAATCGCGTCCGACTGGCCGTGGGCATAGTCGTAGCTCGGATAAATGCACCATGCGTTGCCGGTGCGCGGATGGTGCGCATGCAGGATGCGGTACAGCACGGGGTCGCGCAGGTTGATGTTGCCCGCGGCCATGTCGATCTTGGCCCGCAGCACACGCGCGCCGTTGGGGAATTCGCCGGCCTTCATGCGGCGGAACAGGTCGAGATTCTCCTCCACCGAGCGGTCGCGGAACGGCGAGTTCTTGCCGGGCTCGGTCAGCGTGCCGCGCGAGAGGCGGATCTCCTCCTGGGTCTGGTCATCGACATAAGCGAGGCCGTCGCGGATCAGCTGCTCCGCCCATTCATACAGGCGGTCGAAATAGTCCGAGGCGAAAAACAGGTTCTTGCCCCAGTCGAAGCCGAGCCAGCGCACGTCGGCCTGGATGGAATCGATATATTCCTGCTCTTCCTTGACCGGATTGGTGTCGTCGAAGCGCAGGTGGCAGCGGCCCGGAAACTCCTGGGCGATGCCGAAGTTGAGTGCGATCGACTTGGCGTGGCCGATGTGCAAATAGCCGTTCGGCTCCGGCGGGAACCGGGTCACGATCTCCTTGTATTTGCCCTGGTCGAGGTCGGCCTGGATGATGTCACGAATGAAATCGCGCCCAACCTCAGCTGCCACCGGTTCTGTCATTACGAAAATCCTGTAGGGAAATCAGCGGTTCTTCTGCCAAATTCGCGCGGCCGCGCCAAGAGCTTAAGCAAGGCCTGTCAGGTCCGCCGCCGCCCTTTAGTTATGTCCCGTTCCTGCTATACACCACCGCCTCCAATGCATAGGCCCTGCCAAGAATGTCCGATTCCGTCGTCACGCGCTTCGCTCCCTCGCCGACCGGCTTCCTCCATATCGGGGGCGCCCGCACGGCGCTGTTCAACTGGCTCTTTGCCAAGAAGCACGGCGGCAAGATGCTGCTGCGGATCGAGGACACCGACCGCGAACGCTCCACGGAGGCGGCAATCGGCGCCATTCTCGACGGGCTGAAGTGGCTCGAGCTCGGCTGGGACGGCGAGGTCATCTACCAGTTCGCCCGCGCCGCCCGACACCGCGAGGTCGCCGAGCAGCTGCTGGCCGACGGCAAGGCCTACCGCTGCTACGCCACCGCCGAGGAGCTCGCCGCCATGCGCGAGAAGGCGCGGGCGGAAGGCCGCACCCGCCTCTATGACGGCATGTGGCGCGACCGCGACCCCGCGGCGGCTCCGAGCGACGTCAAGCCCACCATCCGCCTGCGCGCGCCGCAGACCGGCGAGACCGTGATCGAGGACCAGGTCCAGGGCCGCGTGGTCTGGCAGAACGAGAACCTCGACGATCTGGTCCTGCTGCGGGGCGACGGCAACCCGACCTATATGCTCGCGGTGGTGGTCGACGACCACGACATGGGCGTCACCCATGTGATCCGCGGCGACGACCACCTGATCAACGCCGCCCGGCAGAAGCAGATCTACGATGCGATGGGCTGGGCGCTGCCGAGCATGTCCCACATCCCCCTGATCCACGGCCCGGACGGCTCGAAACTGTCCAAGCGGCACGGCGCGCTCGGCGTCGATGCCTACCGCGCCATGGGCTACCTGCCGGCTGCGCTGCGCAACTACCTCGTCCGGCTCGGCTGGAGCCACGGCGACCAGGAGATTTTCTCGACCGAGGAGATGATCGAAGCGTTCGATCTCGCCAGCGTCGGCCGCGCCGCCGCCCGCTTCGATTTCGCCAAGCTGGAAAACCTCAACGGCCACTACATCCGCCACGCCGACGATCAATCGCTCGTGAGGATGTTCGAGGACGTGCTCGACCACATCGTGCCGAGCCGTGACGAGATTAAGGCCAAATTAAACGACACCACGCGCGCGCAGCTGCTCAAGGCCATGCCGGCCCTCAAGGAGCGTGCCAAGACGTTGATCGAGCTGATCGACGGCGCCCATTTCATCTTCGCCGACCGGCCGCTGGCGCTCGATCCCAAGGCGGAGGCGCTGCTGACGCCCGAGAACCGCAAGCTGATCGGCCAGCTTCATTCCGCGCTGGAGAAAGTCGAGACGTGGAGCGGCGCCACCACCGAGGCCGCGCTACGCGCCTTTGCGGAGGAAAATAGTCTCAAGCTCGGCGCGGTCGCCCAGCCGCTCAGGGCGGCGCTCACCGGACGGACGACGTCGCCCGGCATATTTGAGGTTTTGGACGTGCTGGGCCGCCAGGAAAGCCTCGCCCGGCTCAAGGATCAGGCTACGACGTAAGTCGACCATGCGTGCGGCGATCTTGCAGCGCACATAGCAATAATATACCCATCTCCCCCACATTCTGGAACATCCGGCCTGCCCCCATGGTCGCCCTGGGGGCCTCCGGCTCCGGCCCGTTTCACCACACATCGGGGACCTCTGATGGACGCAAAACCAAGCCCAAAGACCGCGACGCTGACGGTCGGAAACAACAATTTCGATCTCCCGATCCTCAGCGGCAGCGTCGGGCCTGACGTCATCGATATTGGCAAGCTTTACGGCCAGTCCGGCCTGTTCACCTACGATCCGGGCTTCACCTCGACCGCGAGCTGCCAGTCCAAGATCACCTATATCGACGGCGACGCGGGCGTGCTGGAATACCGCGGCTACCCGATCGAGCAGCTCGCCGAGCACGGCGACTTCCTGGAGACCTGCTACCTCCTGCTCTACGGGAACCTGCCGACCGCTGCGCAGAAGAAGGATTTCGATTACCGCGTGACCCATCACACGATGGTGCACGAGCAGATGGCCCGCTTCTTCCAGGGCTTCCGCCGCGACGCCCATCCGATGGCGATCATGGTTGCGGCCGTCGGCGCCCTCGCCGCGTTCTATCACGACTCCACCGACATCAACGATCCGAAGCAGCGCATGATCGCCTCCATGCGCATGATCGCGAAGATCCCGACGCTGGCCGCGATGGCCTACAAGTACACCGTCGGCCAGCCCTTCGTTTATCCGAAGAACTCGCTCGGTTTCGCCGAAAACTTCCTGAACATGTGCTTCGCGGTGCCCTGCGAAGACTACAAGGTCAGCCCGGTGCTCGCGGATGCGCTGGAGAAGATCTTCATCCTGCACGCCGATCACGAGCAGAACGCCTCGACCTCGACGGTGCGCATCGCCGGCTCCTCGGGCGCCAACCCGTTCGCCTGCATCGCGGCCGGCATCGCCTGCCTCTGGGGCCCTGCCCATGGCGGCGCCAACGAGGCCGCGCTGAACATGCTCTATCAGATCGGCACGGTCGACAAGATCCCCGAGTTCATCGCCAAGGTGAAGGACAAGAACTCCGAAGTCCGCCTGATGGGCTTCGGCCACCGGGTCTACAAGAACTACGATCCGCGCGCCAAGATCATGCAGAAGATGTGTCATGCCGTGCTCAAGGAGACCGGCCATGGCGACGATCCGATGCTGAAGGTGGCGATGGAGCTCGAGAAGATCGCGCTCAGCGACCAGTACTTCATCGACCGCAAGCTCTACCCGAACGTCGACTTCTATTCGGGCATCACGCTGAAGGCGATGGGCTTCCCGGTCTCGATGTTCACCGTGCTGTTCGCGGTCGCCCGCACCGTCGGCTGGATCAGCCAGTGGAGCGAGATGATCGAGGATCCCCAGCAGAAGATCGGCCGCCCGCGCCAGCTCTACACCGGCGTCGCCAAGCGCGATTACGTTCCGATCGACAAGCGGTAACAATCGGCCATCACGGCTTTTCGAAACGGCGCCATCGCAGGATGGCGCCGTTTTTTCGTTTGCGAGACAGCCTTGTAGGGTGGGCAAAGCGCAGCGTGCCCACCATTTCTCGCGACTGATAGGAAGTCGTGGGCACGCTTCGCTTTGCCCACCCTACGAAACCGGTTGCTGCCGCGCACAACAACAAGTCGGATCATCGCGCCAGCCAGCGCTTGACAGCCGAAACGCTTCGCGCGCAAATTCTTACACTAAGTAAGAATGACGACAGGGATGGAAATGCCGGAGCAGCCGAGAAGTCGGCGGCAGACGCGCGCTGCCATTTTGACTCATCTGCTTCAGTCGGGCGGCTCGTTTCGTCCGCCACTGGCCAAGGCCGTGCACCTGTCGGAAGCGAGCCTGTCGCGCATCCTGCTTGACTTGAAGGCCGAAGGCCTGATCGAGGAAGTGCGGCGCCCTGCCCCTTACGTTGGTGGCCCGACCGGCCTCGTGTCGCTCGACGGCGCGGTGGCGCTTGGGGCTCTGGAGCTGACTGGCCAATGGCTCGGCGTCGGCGTTGGCAGTCTGTCCGGCGAACTGCATTACACCGAGCGCGTGCCGCTGCCGAAGAAGCCGACGGTCGACTCCGTTGGCGATGTCTTTCGCGAGGCACTGGCCTTGCTGCACGACTGGACACGGCGGCGCCGCATCAGGCTAGCGCAGATCGGCGCGACCGTTCCGGGCCTCGGCCGTCTCAGCGTATCAGGCAATCCGATCATTCCCTGTGACGTCGAACGTATCAGCAGCATGTTCGGCGAGATGTTCGCGGGCGTGCCTGTTGCCTTCACCAATTCGGTGGTGGCGCACGCCGCCTTTCATCGTTGCCGTAACGAGGACTATCCCTTTAGCGATCCACATCTGTTCGTGTTCGTCGGCCAGGGCGTCGCCGGCGCCTGGGTGGATGATCCTAGCGAAGATGACGCGCTCGACCCGGTCGAGCTCGGCCACATGGTGTTCGGCACCGACGGCCCCCGCTGCCGCTGCGGTCATCATGGCTGCGTCGAAGCCTATACGTCGCTGCCGGCCCTGGCCGAGCTGCTGCATATGACGGAAGCAGAATTGCTACAGCTCGGCCATGATTGGGTGACCGCGATTCCTCTCACGTCCAGGGTGCGCCAGGAATTGCGCCAGCGGCTGTTCCGGCTTGGTCTTGCCATCGGCAACACATTGAACGTCAAACCATGCCGCGGCGTAGTCGTCAGCGGCTGGCCATCGCTGCTCGCCGAGAAGGAGCGAAAGGCCGTGATCGACGGGATCGACGCCTGCCTGCTCGGCGGACGCAAATTGGCGCAGGTCTCCGTCGCGTTCGTGCCGCCGTCGACCGGCAACGATCCGCAGGCTGCGCTCGCCTTCGCCGCGTTTTGCCTGGCGAGATCTGGCGGCATGCCGTCCGCATCGACGGAGGCCGCCTGAATGACTTAAGCCACGTGTGGCTCGCGCACGCCAACAACAGCGCCAAAAATGGCGTAAGCAACTTCACACCGGGAGGAACTGCCATGCCGATCACAACAACAAGGCGTCGTCTGCTCGCGGGATCTGCTGCCGCGCTCGCATTTCCGCACCTTGCCCGCGCGCAAGGCGCAGTCAAGCCGCGCCTCACCGCAATCTCGCAATGGTCCGCCGGCAGCGACGGCGCCGCCATCACCGCGCTCGGCAAGAAGTTCGAGGAGAAAGGCGGCGTCTGGCAGCACTCGCCCGTCCCCGGCTTCACCACGGACATGATGAACAAGTTGCGTGCGCAGATCATTGCCGGCGATCCGCCGGCCTGTTCGCAACTCAAGGGCCCCGAGATCGCGGCCTGGTCGAAGATCGCGCCAACCGTCGACCTCGACGCCGTGGTCGCGGCTGCCGGCTACGAGAAGGTCGTTGCGCCGGACCTTGCAAAGCTGCACAAGCCGACCGGCAAGTGGATTGCACTGCCGCTACAGATCTACAGCACAAACATGCTGTTTCTCTCCAAGCGCGGAATGGATAAGGCCAAGGCCGACAAGATCCCGGTCACCTGGGCTGACTTCAATGACCTTGCCGAGAAAATGAAGTCGGCCGGAATGGCCTACCCCATCGCCAACGGCGGCACCCGCGCCGACGACGGGCAGAAATTCGAGGCGTCCCTGGCCGGCATCAGCCCGACGGCATACCGCGCCGCCTGCATGAATCTCGACAAGAAAGCGCTGGAGGGCCCTGAGATGAAGGCAGCCTTCGCGCAGACGCGCAAGATCTCCAACTGGTGTGATCCCAATGTCGGCGTCCAGCCCTATGCCACCAATTTGAAGCGCTTCGTCGACGGCGACATGGGCATGCTGATCATGGGCGGCTGGGCCCAGGGCGTATTGAAAAACGCCGGCTTCAAGTTTGACGACTACGTCATCACCCCCGGCCCCAGTGACAACGGCAAGCCTGTCTTCCTGTTGAATGCCGATGCCTTCATCTTCTGGCAGCGCAAGGAGGCCGATCTCCAGGCCGGCCAGATGTTGATGGCCCAGCTGGTGATGGATCCGGCGATCCAGACCATGTATTCGCAAATCACGGGATCGATCCCCGTGCGTACCGATGTCGACCTGTCCGGCGAGGGCTGGTCGGATGGTCAACGGACAACCGCGGCCGCATTGAAGAATGCCATGGGCAACAATCAGGCCGTCCTGAGCCTCGCGCACAACATGGCCCAGGAAAACGGCCTGACCGCGGCGATGATCGACGTCATCACTGAATATGTGAAGAACAAGACGATCAAGCCGGAGGAGGCCGTCAGCCGCCTCGCCGACGCCGTCGAGGGCGCACGTTGACCGACGTCGTCTCGACAGCAACACGGCCGGGCCGGGCGGCGACCCCGGAGATGGTGCGCCGGCTGCCCGAATTTCTGATGATCTGGGTGCCGCTGCTGTTATCCGCAGCGCACCTCATCTCCTTTTCGCTATGGACCATTTGGATTTCGTTTACGCCCTCCACCCTTGTTCCCGTTACGGGCTGGGTTGGTTTGCGCAACTACAATTCGGTCCTGGCGTCGCGAAATTGGCAGATTGCCTTCGACAATCTACTGCTGTTCGGCAGTGCTTTCGTGCTGCTCAGCTTGATTACCGGTCTCCTGCTCGCGATCCTGCTTGATCAGCGCATTCGCGGCGAGAACGTGCTGCGATCCATCTTCCTCTATCCCATGGCCGTGTCGTTCGTCGTCACAGGCACGGTGTGGAGCTGGCTGCTCAATCCCGGCATCGGGATCGAGAAGCTCGTCCATGATCTCGGCTGGATGGCCTTCAAGTTCGATTGGCTGGTCAACCGCGACATGGCCATCTGGACCATTGTCATCGCCGCGATCTGGCAATCCTCGGGCTTTGCCATGGCCCTCTTCCTGGCCGGCCTCCGCTCCGTCGATTCCGAGATTCTCAAGGCGGCACAGATCGACGGTGCCGGGCCAATCCGAACCTATTGGCGCGTCATTCTGCCGACGCTTTGGCCGATCACCGTCACGGTCATCGTTGTCCAGTTGCAGTTTGCGATCTCGGCCTTCGACCTCGTCCGCGCCCTCACCAATGGCGGGCCAGGAATCGCGACCCAGCTGCCGGCGCTTGTTGTCTATGATTTGATGTTCCAACGCAGCCAGCTCGGCCGGGGCGCGGCTGCGGCGGTGCTGATGCTGCTCATTCTGCTCGCGGTGCTGCTCCCTTATGCGGCGTGGCGCTATGTCCGGCAACGGCGGGCGGCCCATGCGTGACCGAAGCTTCGCCCCAAGCCGCGCTCTGATCTATCTGATCGTAACCTTGTTCGCGGCCGCCTACCTCGCGCCGCTGGTCGTCGTCATTCTGAACTCGCTCCGGACCAATGAGGAGATCGCGCAGAGCTCGATGATCGGCTGGCCGCAACACTGGGCGTTTGGCAATTATGCCCTGGCCTGGAGCGGCTTTTGCGTTGCCGAGACCTGCGCCGGCATCCGGCCCTATATGATCAACTCCGCGCTCGTCACGATTCCTGCGACGATCATCTCGACCCTGCTCGGCGCTATTGCAGGGTACGCCATATCACTCTGGCGCTTTCGGGGCGATAACTGGATCTACGGCATCGTCACCCTTGGCCTCTTCCTGCCCCAGCAGATGCGCCTCTTGCCCTGGACGATCGTGTTGCGGGACATCGGGCTGATCAACACGCTGACGGGCCTCGTGCTGATCCACACCATCCAGGGGCTGTCCTTCACGGTGCTGTTCTGCCGCAACTACTATATCGCCATTCCGCACGAGCTGATCCGGGCCGCACGCATCGATGGCGCCGGCTTCTTCCGCATCTTCTGGCGCATCATCCTGCCGCTCTCGGCACCCATCCTGATCGTCACGGTGATCTGGCAGTTCACCCATATCTGGAACGAATTCCTCTATGGCGTGACCTTCACGACCGGCCAGCAGCAGCCCGTGACGGCCGCGCTCATCGCACTGTCTACCCCAGTCGCAGATATCCCCAAGCAAGGTGTGCAGAGCGCCGCGGTGATCATCGCAGCCTTGCCGACTTTGCTGATCTATCTGTTCGGCGGCAAGTACTTCGTCCGCGGCCTGACTGCCGGGGCCGTGAAATGATGGAGTTGTCATGGCAGCACTGAGCATTCGCGCCCTCTCCAAGCGTTACGCCAATCTGGAAGTGCTGAAGGACATCGCGCTCGACATCGAGAGCGGCGAGTTCACCGTGCTGGTTGGCCCGTCCGGCTGCGGCAAGTCCACCCTGCTCAACATCGTCGCCGGGCTCGACCGCCCGAGCGCGGGGACGATCGAGATCGGCGGCCGCGTCGTCAACGATGTCGCGCCGAAGGACCGCGACATCGCCATGGTGTTCCAGTCCTACGCGCTCTATCCCTCCATGACCGTGCGCCAGAACATCACCTTCGGGATGGAATGCCGTCACGTTCCCAAGGCCGAGCAGGACGCTGCGGTCGCGAATGTCGCAAAACTGCTCCAGATCGAGCCGCTGCTCGGCCGCAAGCCCTCGCAATTGTCCGGCGGCCAGCGCCAGCGCGTGGCGATGGGGCGCGCACTGGTGCGCAATCCCCTGCTCTTCCTGTTCGACGAGCCGCTCTCAAATCTCGACGCCAAGCTGCGTGTCGAGATGCGGATGGAGATCAAGCGCCTGCACCAGCGCATCGGCGCCACCATCGTCTATGTCACCCACGACCAGATCGAGGCGATGACGATGGCGACGCGGATCGCCGTGATGCATCAGGGCAGCTTGCAGCAATTCGCCGACCCCGACACCGTGTACCGCTATCCGGCCAATCTGTTCGTCGCACGCTTCATGGGCTCGCCGCCGATGAACACCATACCGGCGCGGCTCGAGGCCGAAAATGACGGGCCGGTCGTCGTGATCGGCGCAGGACGGCCCGACGAGCTTCGTCTGCGCCTGAGGGGATATGACGCCGCAGCACCCTTTCTCGGGCGCAAGGTGGTGTTCGGAATCAGGCCGGAATGCATCGCCGAGGGCAGCCGCACGTTTTCCAGCGAAGCGCCTGTCCTCGTCGAGGCGCCGGTGGAGCTGGTCGAGCCGACAGGTGCCGAGACCATGGTGTTGCTGCGGCTCGGGGGCGAGCCCGCGATGGCGCGGGTCTCGCCGGATATCCGCCCCGCGCCCGGCACGTCCGCCGCCTTCGCGCTCGACACCCGCCGCATTTGCCTGTTCGACCCCGAGACGGAGCGCCTGATCGCATGACGAAGACGACCTATTCAAGCCTTGCCGGCCGCGTGGTGTTGATCACCGGGGGCCAGCGGCATCGGCGCCGCCTTCGTTCGCGCCTTTGCGACCCAGGGCGCCCGGATCGCCTTCTTCGACATCGATAGGGACGCGGGCGAAGCCCTGGGGCGGGAGATAGCGGCCTCGTCCGGGACCGCGCCACTGTTCGTGCCCTGCGATCTCCTCGACATCGATTCCCTGCGCAGCGCGATGGCGGAGGCGCACCGTTCGCTTGGCGACGCCGCCGTTCTCGTCAACAACGCCGCCAACGATCAGCGCCAGGTTCTCGCCGAGGTGACGCCGGCCGAGTTCGACTGGATGATCGGCGTCAATCTCAAGCACGTCTTCTTCGCAGCGCAAGCGGTCGTGCCGCAGATGCAGGCGCGCGGCGGCGGCTCGATCATCAACATGTCGTCGATCGCCTGGATGCGCGGCGCGCCGGCGCTGCCGGTCTATGCCGCGGCGAAAGCGGCGATCGTCGGCATCACGAACTCGCTGGCGCGGTCGGTCGGTCCCGACCGCATTCGGGTCAACGCGATCGCGCCGGGCATGGTGATCACCGAACGCCAGCGCCGGCTGTGGTATCCGGACGATCGGGTCATCGCCGAGATCCGCTCGCGCCAGGCCGTTCCGGATGCGGTGACGCCCGAGGACATCGCCAACATGGCGCTATTCCTCGCCTCCGACGAAAGCCAGCGCATCACCAGCCAGTGTTTTCGGGTCGACGGCGGACTTGCCTAGGGCGTGTGCTCATAAAAATCGTTTCGGGTCCGCATTGCTGTCCGAGTGAGACGTCAAACACACACGTCAATGCATGCCGCTGGGCCAATCGGCGCCTTGAGCGCAGCCCACCTGATCGCAAGATGTGATTTTCGACAATGCGATTGGAGAGCTAGGAAACCTTGGGGAGTTCGCGCGTTTAGGGGCCGGAGCAAGCGATGGAGGAGAACCATGCGAACAGCAATTCTCGCATTGATTGTAGTTGCCGGGAGCGCAATTGCCTTCCAAGCAACGGCCCAACAGCAAAAGGCTGCACCCAGTGAGCAAACCAAGGAGGAGATGAACCGCGATGTAGACCAAGGGCTCAAGGCTGGCCAGCCCAACGAGCAGATGCAGCGCGATGCCGACAAAGGGATCAAGACCCGCAACTCCGGAGAGTCCGGATACGTTGCCGATCAAGACAAGCCGGCCGCTTCTGCGCATCCTCCGGGCCGACCGGGAAGTGAACAGACCACGGGTTCGGGTGGCCAGACCAGCACTCCGAAATAGAATACCTGGTGATGGCGAGTGGCGGCCGGAAATGGCCATCTCACCATTCGCATTCGGGTCCTGGACCTAGCGTGTCGATCGGCCGCCGACCAAATCGCCTTCCGGGTCACCAGCGGCGGTCCGCCGCTCGACGCGTCAGGTCCGGTTCTCCCCAGGGAGCGGCCCCTTTCCACTGCTCAAGGCAGTTCGGTTGGGGCCATCAATAGCAAAATTATTCGATCACCTCGTCGGCGCGGGCCAGCAGCGCCGGGGGAAGGGTCATGGCGAATGCTTTTGCCGTCTTCAGATTGATTAGAAGTTCAAATCTGGTCGCCTGATAAATCGGAATGTCACCCGGTTTGGCTCCTTTCAGGACTTTGTGCACGTCATCGGCCAACTGCCTGAACAGCTCCGCGAGATTGAGAGCATAACCCATCAGTACGCCGGCTTCGACGTAATCGCGGTACGGACATATCGTCGGCAGGCGTTTTTTCATGGCGAGCTCGGCGATGAGCTGGCGGTTGGCGTAAAGATCACCCTCTCCGCTCACCAGCACGGCATCCGGCCGTTGCTCCGATATCGCATCGAAGACACGCTCAATCTCCGACGGCTTCCCCTCCTGCGGGAAGACAAAAGCCAGTGAGATTCCCAGACGCGCGGAGGCATTTCGCAAGACTTGGCCGACAGACCCTTCCCATCCGCCGCGCATCCCCAGAAATACGGCCTTCTGCATCGAAGGAATGGCTTCTTTCAAGAACTCCAGCCGCTTGCCCCAGATCTCGATGCCGGCATCAAGCGTGATGCCGGTGAGGTTGCCGCCGGGTCGCTGCAGATTGGTCACCAGCCCCGCCTGCAGCGGGTCCAGCATGAAAGCAACAATCGGTATCGTACTGGTTGCCGCCTTGAACATGGTTACGACGGGATTCGTTCCGGTGACGATGACATGCGGATTGCGAGCCACGATTTCACGGACCACGTCGGCATAACGGTCGTGGCGCCCCTCGGCCCAGTAGCGCTCGATGATCAGATTTTGTCCTTCTACGTAACCCAAACGGCGCAACTCACCGAAAAAGGCACGCCATGCGCTGCCCCCGCCCGTTTCAGTCAGAAGCGTCGGGGGGATTGCCGGATGGAACATCGCCAGCAGCGGCGGTCTCGCCGCTTGCTGCGCGCGCGCCGCCAGCGGCGAGACCGCCGCGCCGCACAGCAGAGTAATGAGCTCGCGTCGCCTCACTGCCATGCCTCCGCACGCTGACCAAAATGATAGCACACCTCGACAAGGCGGGAGACTGCTGCGCTGCGGAATTCCGGCCCCAGCTTAGGCCTGGACTGGTTACAAGCGCCCTTCGGCGAGCGCCGTCCCGCGTCACATCGCTATACAGAAGCCCTGTATACGGGAGTATAGTCGCCAAAGGCATGTTCCTGATCAATCTTGGGCAACTCTGGGACGGGACGCAATCCGGTCCGACAATCGGTCGATTAATTCATCACGCGTGAGCAAGAGATGATCATGCAACATGCGATTCAAGCGCCGCCGGTCGCGCTCGATGTCGAGTGAGCGCAAGCGCCCCGAGGAGGCACTGCGCGAGAGCGAGGAGCGCTTTCGCACGCTGGTGCAATTCTCCTTTGATGTGTACTGGGAAACGGACGCGCAGCATCGCTTCATCCGCCAGGAGTTCGCCGAGACGCTTCCCGAGCCGCCGGTCTCCGAGATCGGCAGGACACGATGGGAGGTCCCGTATCTCGAACCTGACGCAGATGGCTGGCGCAAACACCGGAAGATACTCGACGCTCACCTCCCGTTTCGCGATTTCGAGCTCGCGCGGCCGACGCCCGACGGCGGCAAGCGCTATATTTCCGTCTCTGGGCTGCCCATCTTCGACGAGACAGGGAACTTCGTGGGTTACCGCGGTGTGGGGCGCCACATCACGGAGCGCAAGCGCGCCGAACAGGCGCTGATCGAGAGCGAGGCCCGTTTCCGTACCTTCGTGGACCACGCGACCGATACGTTCATGCTGCACAGTGAAGATGGTCGCGTTCTCGACGTAAATCGGAATGCCTGCGAAAGTCTCGGCTACAGCCGGACCGAACTGGTTGGGGCAAGTGCGGCCTTGTTCGATCTTGAGATGGATGAAACGATTTGGCGTCGCAACCGCGAGCGTCTCAAGACCGGCGGCATCGCTACGCTCGAGAGGCGCTATTTCCGAAGGGACGGCACTGTGTTTCCCGTCGAAGTTCGTATGCGGGAATTCTGCGTAGGCGGACAGTCCCGAATCATTTGCCTGAGCCGCGACATCACCGAACGCAAGCGAACCGCCGAGGCGTTGCGCGAGATGCAGGCTGAACTGACACACGCCAATCGCGCCGCGGCAATGGGCCAGGTCACGGCTTCGGTGACACACGAATTAAGCCAACCAATCACCGCGGTGCTCTGCGACGCAGAAGCCGCACTGAACTGGCTGGGAACACAATCTCCGAATTTCGAAAAGGCACAGCAGGCGCTCATATCCATTGTTGCAGAAGCCAAGCGAGGCGGCGAGATCATCAGTTGGATCCGTTCCTTGATCAAGAAAGCTCCGGCGCCGAAGGAGAGCGTCGATGTCAATGGTGCAATCCTGGACGTGATCACCATAGCCCGTAGCGAGCTGATCAAACATGATGTCTCGATTCAGACCGACCTCGCTTCGGGCTTGCCGCTCGTGAAGGGCTATCGCGTTCAGCTGCAACAGGTGGTTCTCAATTTGATCCTCAACGCGATCGAGGCAATGAACTGCGTCGACGTTGGCGGACGAGAGCTGCGGATCAGCACGGCCGCAAATGCATCAAATCTCGTCGTTGTCGGCATACGGGATACCGGACCTGGACTTGACGTCGCAATCGTTGACCGCGTGTTCGAGCCCTTCTACACCACCAAGCCGGACGGGACCGGCATGGGCTTGTCGATTTGCCGATCGATCATCGAGGCGCACGGAGGTCGACTTTGGACCGGTGCGAATGAACCAAGGGGGGCCGTGTTTCACTTTAGTCTGCCTTCGGAACAGGGGTGATCCACGCCGCTTCAACGTAACTCACGGCTTCGCTGTTGCGTTTCTTGGCGTCTGGTCTTTGGAGGGCAGCTCACGCGAAAGCTGCTGAGAAAGCGCCACCCGCCCTGGCGCATCGTTGCGAGCACGATGTCGGCGGCGAGCACGCTCCGCGATGTGTTGCCGGTCGACATGATCTGACCGAGCCTGGCAAAGGCCTCGACCTGCTCTCGGCGGCGCGGCGCATCCGTCAGCAGCGCACAGAGCGCCGGCGCCAGCTTCTCCGGCGTGCACGCAGGGCTCTCACCCACATCTGCCGAGAGGAGCCGGATTGGCATCGACCGTACCGTGACTTACGCGCCATAGGCCGGTGCCGTTTTTGCCGACATACACGGGATCTGCCTCGACCGTTGTTCACGGGCTGGTTGCGAAAACGAGGATTGATCCAGTTGCGCGAAACAACCGCGGCTTGTGAAACCTGGAAAAACAGGCTTAGCTAAGGGAACAGCGTCCAAGCGGCGGCACGGACCCACGCATCAGAGTGACCACGGATACACCATGGCCTTCCCCCGTGAACCCGATGCCAGCCCAAGACCCGACCCGCTTGTAGGGCCGGACGTCTCGCGAGAGGTTATTCCTGGTCAGCGCAAGCTGGTGGCCGTGCTCGCGGCCGACATCGTGGGTTACAGCCGATTAATGGAAGCGGACGAGGAAGATACCCACAAGCGGGTCCTCTTGCTGCGCGCAACCACTATCGACCCGACGATCGCGAAGTACAGGGGCCAGGTGATCAAGAACACCGGAGACGGTTTTCTTGCGGTTTTTGACAGCGCAAATGACGCCTCCCAATGTGCGCTTGCAATTCAGCACGGCGCCAATGCGATGTCGGCGGAAGAACCGGAACATCGGTTCATCAGTCTCCGGATGGGGATTAACGTTGCCGACGCGATCTTTGAACGCGAAGATATTTATGGCGATGGGGTGAACATCGCCGCTCGGCTTCAGACCTACTCCGAGCCCGGCGGCATCGTCGTCTCAGGTGCCGTCGCGGATCAGATCAGTGAGCAGGCCGGCGTCTCCGTCGTCGACTTCGGCGATCTGCATCTGCGAAATCTGTCGCGCCCCGTCAAAGCGTTCGGGCTGCGCATCGATCGTTCACCTCATCCGGTGGCAGATAGTCCGGTCAGAGCGCAGGGACGTCCATCGATTGTCGTTCTGCCATTCCGCAATCTTGCCAGTCAGGATGATGCCTATTTTGCCGAAGGGATTGTCGACGAAATCATTCACGCGCTCTCCGCGCTGAAGGAGCTGTTCGTGATATCGCGCGGGTCGACGCTGGGTTATGGCAGCGAGATCATCGATGTCCGCGCCATCGGTCGCGAGCTGGGCGTGCGCTATGTGCTCTACGGCAGCGTTCGCCGCTCCGGCGGGCGGCTGCGTATCAATACCGAGCTCAATGACACCGAGTCGGGCAACATCATCTACTCCGATCGTCATGAAGGCGAGCTCAGCGAGCTGTTCGCACTGCAGGAGCAAATCTCGACGCGCGTGGTCACGACCATCGCTCCACATGTTCGCGAGTGGGAGCGTGCACGGGCTCTGCGCAAGCATCCGCAGAATTTGACGGCCTACGATCTGGTTCTCCAGGCGTTGAGCTATCTATACCGTATGGACTACGACTCGTTCTCGCGGGCGCGCGGATTGCTACAGCAGGCCGTCACGCATGACCCCAACTATGCGCCGGCCTATTCATACCTCGCGTACTGGTACATGTTCAGGGTCGGCCAGGGCTGGTCCACCGACGCCGCTGCCGATAGCATGGAGGCGTCGCGCAATGCGTCCAAGGCAATCGAGCGCGATGGCAACGATGCGCTCGCTCTGGCAATCGACGGTCACGTGCATTCGTATCTGTTCAAGGATTTCGAGACAGCAACCCGCCTGTTGGACCGGGCGATCACGGTCGGTCCCAATTCGGCCATGGCGTGGACGATGAGCAGTGCGACCTGCGGCTATCTCGGCGAGGGCCCAACCGCGGTCTTGCGCGCCGAACACGGCCTGCGCTTGTCGCCCCTGGATTCACACGTGTTCTGGCACGAGCACCTGCTTTCCCAGGCGCACTACATCAACGGCAATTTCGATGAAGCGGCCGCCTGCGGTTGGCGAGCGGCGAAGCATAATGAGCGTTTCACCTCGAACTTCCGCATCCTCGCAGCCAGCCTGGTGGCCATCGGAAAGTTTGTGGAGGCGCGCCAGATCGCGGAACGCCATATGCTGATCGATCCGAATTTCCATTTACAGGCCTGGGCGGACCGCACGCCGCTCAACGCGGCCACCCGCGACAATCTTCGACAGCGGCTCAAGGCGGCAGGATTTCCAGACTGAGTTTTAAGCAAGCGATAGGCGGCAAATCATTGGGAGGCTGCGATGGCAGGCAACGCCGGAAATGCGGGAAACGCAGGTAACGCTGGGAATGCGGGAAACGTCGCCAATGCAGGCTCGGGCGGCGGCGGTTGGATCTTTCCGGATCGCGTGGACCTGCCGTTCATTACGGAAACGGGCGTCAGCACCAACCGCACCACGGTCACCGAGTTTCCGGACCGGAGCTGGACCCCGGACTGGTACGCTTGGCGGCTGCTGGCCGAATTCGCCATTCACGGCGGGTGGAGCACGATCACGGTTGCCCAACCAAACTATGCGAACACCGGAGCTGAGATCGACGCGCTCGTGACGATGGCCAAAGACGAGCGGGCGGATGCGCTCGGCGAGATTTTTGCGCAGAACGAGGAGTTTCTGAGCTACTTCATGGCGCTTCTCAACGTCACGCCGAACTCGCATCCAAACACCTGCCGCGTGATCACGACGGCAAGTCTGATCGCGCTCCAGGTCGCGATGCATTGGAAAGCCTACTACAAGCGGCCACGACCCTCGCAAATCTGCCCCGCGCTGTTGCCGCCGATTCAGGTTCCCGGCCACGCCTCCTATCCGAGCGGGCACGCGACTCAGGCGCATTTGGTCGCGCTCTGCCTCGAGCCGGTGTTACCTGTGTCGGTGAAGCCGATGGCGAATGATCTCACCATTCTTGCCCGTCGTATCGCGCGAAACCGCCAGATCGCCGGTCTCCATTACCAGAATGACACGGACGCCGGCGTCCAATTGGCCAGTGATCTCTTCCAAATTATGGACAACAAAACCTCCGTGCCAAGTTATGATGACTTGGTCGCAGCTGCTCAGGGGGAGTGGCCATGAGCGCGCGCGCGAGCGGTGTCGAGCAACACACGCTTCCGTCGCGGGACGATTTGAACGCGGGTCTGCGTCGGCAGATATTGCTGCCACCGCCGCCACCGCCCAAGGACTTCGACGCGCTGAATGCCGATGCGCGGGAGCTCGAATTCTTCCGGCTTCCGCCCAGGCCGCCCCTGGTCGCGGGACGCCGGGCCGAGACGTTGTGGGCCAGGCTTCTTTCCAAGCCTATCGAAGTTCTGCCCATGATCTACCCGGGCTCCGCGACCGACTTTCGTGTCAACCGCGGCCGTTTGGGCTCAGGCCATCCCGGCCGACACGAAACCAGCTTCAATTGGTCGGGCGCATGTATTGCGGCGATGGAGGGCACCCAGTTCACACAGGTGTGGGGGGCCTGGGAGGTCCCTACGCCCAGTGCTCACTCGTTTCCGCCGGGCGATTATCGCTGCTCGACCTGGATCGGGATCGATGGCCATCGGCGATTCGATACTTCGCTGCCGCAGATCGGGACGACGCAAAAGATCGTGGTCGCCAACGACGGCAGCGTCGGGACGCCGACCGCGGAAGCATGGGTTCAATGGTGGTTTCGCGGTGACCGCGATACGGGTCCGTGGACACTTCCCAACTTTCCGGTGGAACCGGGGGACCACGTCAGATGTGTTCTGACCGTCATGGCGCAGGACCACGTCCGTTTTTTCATCAAGAATGAATCGAAAAATGGAAAGTCGCTTTCGGTCGATCTCCTTGCGCCGACGATTCCACTTCCCGGCCCGATCGGAATTCCGATCGAATTTCCGGCGCGGGGCCGTACGGCGGAGTGGGTCACGGAGCGCCCCACCGTCTTGCATGCGACGGACCTCTATCGCTTGCCCAAGTATGGCGTGACGAAGTTCGTGGATTGCTTCGCGCTCGCGGGCACCGGCGGGATCGGCTTTCAGCCTCAAGATCTGGAGAATGCCAGGCTGATCAAGATGATCGAGATCCGCGACAATCCGCATCGGACCGCGCCATTGTCAAAACCGGAAAAACTGGACCAGCAAACCGTACAAACCAGGTTTGTGGGCTGAGGATTTTTTAGCTCGTTCGCCGGCCCTGGCGCATCGTCGCGAGCACGATGTCGGCGGCGAGCACGCTCGGCGATGTGTTGCCGGTCGACATGATCTGATCGAGCTTGGCGAAGGCCTCGACCTGCACGCGGCGGAGCGGCGAATCCGTCAGCAGCGCGGCGAGCGCAGGCGCCAGCTGCTCCGGCGTGCACGCCTCCTGCAAATATTCCGGAATGACATCCTTGCCGATCACAAGATTGGCGAGGATCACCGAGGAGACGCGGATCGCGCGGCGCAGGATGAAGGCCTCGATCGCGCCGACGCGATAGGCAGTCACCATCGGAATGCCTGACAGCGCGAGCTCGAGCGTCACCGTGCCGGACTTCGCCAGCGCGGCGTGGGCGATGCGGAAGGCAGCTCGCCTCTCGTTCTCGCCGATTACGATTTGCGGCTTGACCGGCCAGTTCGCGACGCCCTCGCGGATGGTGGCTTCGAGATGCGGCATGGTCGGCAGCATCAATTCGAACGCGCAGCCCTCACCCCTTAAGCGGCCGAGCGTTGCGCCGAACACGCCGAGATGATGCCTGACCTCGCTGCGGCGGCTGCCGGGCAGCACCAGCAGCACCGGCGGCTTACCCTCGCGACGCTTCTGCTCCTCCGCGCTCGGACGCAGCGAGCTCAATTGCTCGATCAGGGGATGGCCGACATAGCTGCAGGGCGGCCCGCCGAGCTTGCGGTATTCCTCCGGCTCGAACGGCAGCAGGCCGAGCACATGGTCGACATAGCCGAGCATGGTCCGCGCCCGCCCCGGCCGCCATGCCCAGAGCTGCGGCGAGACGTAATCGACGATCGGGATCGCCGGACTGCGCGAGCGCACGCGGCGGGCGACGCGATGCGTAAAGTCGGGGCTGTCGATGATGACGAGCACGTCGGGCGCGGCCTCGGTCACGGCATCGGCCGTCTCGCGGATCAGCCGCAGGATCTTCGGCAATTGCTGCACCACCGCGGCAAACCCGACGATCGACAGCTCCTCGATGGGAAACAGCGATTCCAGGCCCTCGCGCGCCATGGTGCGGCCGCCGACCCCGACGAACTGCACGCCGTCGCCGAGGCGCTGGCGCAGCACCTTCATCAAGGCGCTGCCGAGCCGGTCGCCGGATTCCTCCGTGGCGATCAGGAAGATTTTGCGCTTGGGATCACGCGACATCACGCGGGCAAGCCGATGACGAAGAGATATTTGGCATCGGCAAGCGCGATCATTGCCTGCGGCTCGGCGGCGATGGTGTTGCCCGCGATGACCGCGATGCCGGCAAGGCCGGCGGCCGCGACGCCCTCGATGGTGCGCGGACCGATCGTCGGCAGGTCGAAGCGCAGATCCTGGCCGCTCTTCGGCGCCTTCACCAGCACGCCGCGTCCGGTGGCGGCGCGGATGCGGCCCTCCTCGCGCAGCCGCGCGACGCGTGCGAGCAGCGCGTCGGTGCCCTCGATGTCCTCGACCGCCACCACATGCCCGTCGATCACGACCGCAGCCTGGCCGATGTCGAACGGACCGAGCGCGGTCAGCACCGCCCGACCGCGCGCGATGTCGGTCTTGCTGGCCTCGCTCGGCCAGGCGCGGCCGATGCAGCCCTCGGGCATCAAGAGATCCGGTGCGACGTCCTTGATGCCGACCATGCGGAAGCCGTCCTGCTCGAGGATGCGCCCGACACCCGACAGCAGATGATCGTCGCCGCCGCGGAAGGCGCGGATGACGTTGCCGAGCAGGCGCAGCGTCTTGATGTCGAACCGGATCTCGGACAGCGACGGCCGCACCAATGTGCCGATGAAGATCAGGTCGCGGCAGCCTTCCTCGCGGAACAGCCGCATCGCGCGGCCGAGCTGGCCGACCGAGATCCAGCGATGGCGGAACTTCTCCACGCGCGCGGGATCGCAGGCCCCGCGCAGCGGAAACAGCACCGGCGTGATGCCGTGCGCGGCGAGCGACTCGGCGACCGCGAACGGCATGGCGCCGCCGCCGGCGACGATGCCGACCGGTGACGAAACCTGCAAAGCCGCCGATGTCGTGCCCGCGGCCATCCCAAGATCACTCCAAGATCACTTCGCGATAGCGGGAAGACAGAGCGGGCGCTTGCCCTTGCCGATGAAGTCGAGGATTTCGGCGATCGCGGGGTCCTCGCCCGCGAGCGGCCGCGCCGCCTCCAGCCGCTCGGCGAAGGTGCCGGGGCCATGGAAGAGCTTCTGGTAGAACGCGCGCACGGTGGCGAGCCGCTGCTTGGTGAACTTGCGACGCTTCATGCCGATCAGATTGAGGCCTTCGAGAGCGGCATATTGGCCGTTGACCAGACCGAACGGAATGATGTCGTCGCGCACGCCGCACACACCGCCGACCATGACCTGCGCCCCGATGCGGGTGAACTGATGCACGGCGGACAGCCCGCCGATAAACACGAAGTCGCCGATCTCGCAATGGCCGCCAAGCGTTGCCGAGGTCGCGAAGATCACGTCGTTGCCGACATGGCAGTCGTGGCCGACGTGGCTGCAGTTCATGAAATAGCCGCGGTCGCCAACCGAGGTGACGCCCCCGCCGGCAACGGTCCCCGCGTTCATGGTCACGGATTCGCGGATGGTGCAGCCGGAGCCGATCCTGAGCTGCGTCAGCTCGCCACGATAGCTGAGCGATTGCGGCGGCGTGCCCAGCGAAGCGAACGGATAGATGGTGCAGCCGTCGCCGATCGTGGTCTGCGCCGTGACGTGCACATGCCCGATCAGCTTGCAGTTCGCGCCGATGACGACGTTCGGGCCGATGATGCAATAAGGTCCGATCTCGGTGCCCGCGCCGATCACGGCGCCGTCCGCGATCCGTGCGGTGGGATCAATCTTGCTCATCAAGCCAATCTTACTCGTCAAGAAGGTCTGGTTATATATTGAAGTCGCTCGGTTTTCGGCTGGTTAGCGCGACTATGCCCGATCTGTCCAGTGACGTATCATCTCGCCGTGTTTCAAGTGCCGGATGAGGCAGCCTTGCCGTCCCGTCGCCAGGTTCATGCGGAGCTTCAACGATCGTGGTCAGGACCCTGATCCTTCTACTGGCACAGCTCGCGAGCACACCGATCGTGTCCGAGGCGGTCGAGACCGGCGAACACCGCCTGGTCGATCTCCAGACTTTCGAGTGCCGGGACATCACCCGCAGCACGGTGCTTCAGCGGGTCTGTTACGATCGTGCGCAGCAGGACCTGATCGTCGCGAGCAACGGCGCCTATCACCTCTATTGCGGCGTGACGGCCGACACGGTGGAGCGCCTCCTCGGCGCGCCGTCCATGGGCCAGTTCTTCAACCGGAATATCAGGCGCGAGATGGCCGGCAGCCGCTACGATTGCACCTGAGGCGGACGCCCGGCTCCGCTCAATCGGTCAGCATGGCGCCGACGTCGGCTTCGGCGACGACCTGCCCGTTGACCTTGGCGTCGCCGTGAAACCACCACATGGCCTTGCGGCGGCCGAGCGAGCGCATGTGATACTCGATCGTGTCGCCCGGCAGCACGGGCTTGCGAAACTTGCACTTGTCGATGGTGAGGAAATAGACCGCCCGCGGCTTCTCGGTGCCCTCGACCGACTTGATGCCGATCACGCCCGCGGTCTGCGCCATCGCCTCGATCATCATGACGCCGGGATAGACCGGACGCTCGGGGAAATGCCCCTGGAACGCCGGCTCGTTGAAGGTGACGTTCTTGATGCCGATGCCGCTGTAATCGGCGCGGATGTTGATCACGCGGTCGATGAGCAGCATCGGAAAGCGGTGCGGCAGCGTCTGGAGGATCGCATTGATGTCCACCAGCTCGAACTTAACAGGTGATTCCGCCGTCATTCCCGTCCCTCGTCCTTCGGATCGGCCTTGCTGTCGCGCACCAGGCGCTCCACCGCGATGATCTCCTTGAACCATTGCTTGGTCGGCTTGGCAAAGAGGCCACCCCAACGGCCATTCGGCGGGATGTCGTCCTTGACCCCGCTCATCGCGGTAACCTGGGCGCCATCACCGATCTTGAGGTGATTGTTGATGCCAACCTTTGCTCCCAGCGCCACGTTGTCGCCGATCGTCAGGCTGCCCGCGAGGCCGATCTGAGCCGCCAGCAGGCAATTCCGGCCGATCGTCACATTGTGGCCGATCTGGACCTGATTGTCGATTTTGGTGCCCTCCCCGATCACGGTGTCGCGCAGGGAGCCGCGGTCGATGGTGGTGCCGGCGCCGACCTCCACATTGTTCTGGATCAGCACGCGGCCGGTCTGGGGGACCTTCAGATGCCCCTCGGGGCCGAAGAAGATGAATCCGTAGCCGTCCTGGCCGATCGAGCAGCCGGGATGGATCAGCACGTCGTTGCCGATCAGGGCGCATTGGATGGCCGTGCGGGCGCCGACATTGCAGTCCCGGCCGATCTTGACGCCGGGGCCGATGACCGCGCCGGCGCCGATCACCGTGCCGCTCCCGATCTCGACGTCCGGGCCGATGACCGCCAGGGGCTCGACGATGACGTCGTCCTCGAGCCGGGCCGAGGGATCGATGATGGCGGACGGTGCAATACCCTCGATGCCGAACCAGGATTGCGGCCGCAGCGCATCGGCGTGCCATTCCCGCGCGATCCGGACGAAGGCGCGGAACGGCTGCGCCACCCGCAGCACGGCCACGTGGGCAGGCACCTGGGCCTCGAAGCGTGGGCTTACCAGGCATGCCCCGGCGCGGGTCGCTTTGAGTTCCTCGAGATATTTGAGGTTGTCGAAAAAGGCCAAATGCATCGGGCCCGCTTCATCGAGGGAAGCAAGGCCCGTGATGACGTGGCCGCCCCTCGCCGGGTCGACCAGCTGCGCCTTGGTCAGCGTGGCGATGTCGGCCAACGCTGCGGCAGGCGGCTTTGTGAAGAAGGTCGGCTGCGCCATTCCACCCCGTCGCGGTCCGGCTTCGGCATGAAGCGGTCAGGCCGCATCATGCCTCATGTCTTTGATCGGCACGATCCCTTTCGGAAACCGGCTCCGGCGATCCGGATCGTGCCGTGCTGATCGAACTAGAACGTGGTGCCGCCGCCGAACCGGAACTCCTGCGTGCGGTCGTACTTGCCCTTGCTGAGCGGCACGGCGTAGTCGAAGCGCAGCGGTCCGAACGGCGACTGCCAGATCACGCCGACACCGACCGACGAGCGAACGACCTTGCTGTCGTCATATACGAGACCGGTGCAGGTCCCGGTGCTGTTCGGATTGATGGTCGACGGGATACAGCCCGGCACGTTGACCTCGTTGGTGGCGGTCCAGCTCGTCGGTCCCTTGTAGTCGTAGAGGCCGCCGGCGTCGGCATAGACCGCGCCCTTCAGACCCACTTCCTTGGGCAGGAACCAGAACGGCATCTGCAATTCGAGCGAAGCACCCCAATACTTGGTGCCGCCGAGCGCATCCTGCGTGCCGAAGGGGTTCAAGTCGCGCGGACCGATGCCGTTCGGGGCAAAGCCACGAACGAGGTTCGGGCCCATCTGGAAGTGGTCGAGCATGCGCAGATCGTTGCCGATCTTGTTCAGCATGCCGCCTTGCAGGCGGACGAGGCCGACGATGTCGGAGACGAGCGGCGTGTAGTACTTCGCGTCGACCACCGACTTCAGATAGGAGACGTCGCCGCCGACGCCGGCGAAGTCCTGCCGGAAGTCGACGAGCAGACCATCGGTCGGGTTCTTGTTGTTGTCCAGCGTGTTGTAGGTCAGCGTGTAGCCGAGCGCCGAGGTCAGAGTCTTGCCGTTGGCCAGCTCCTTGCGGACCGGCAGCGAGGCTTCGCCATCGTTGTAGCAGCCGAGGCCGTTGGTGGATGCAGCCAAGGGCGTACCCGTCGCCGCCGAGTAGGCCGGACTGGGGTTGAATGCCGATGACAGCGGGTCGTTGTTACAGTTGGCCAAGTAGCTCGGCAGCGTGATCTCTTGCCGATAGATCGAGTAGCGCACCTGGAGCGAGAGATCTTCACGCAAGGAGAAGCCGAGTCGCGGCGAGAAGCCGAGCGTCCTGGTGCCGTAAGAGATGTAGCTGTTGGACTTCTGCTCACGCTGATAGAGGTCGAGGCCGAGCGCGACGCGGTAGTCGAGCAGATACGGCTCGACGAACGACAGCGAGTAGCCGCGGGCATACTGGCCATAGGTCACCGACGCCTTGGCGAACAGGCCGCGACCGAGCAGGTTGCGCTCCGAGATCGAGACTTCGGCCAGCGCGCCGTCGGTGGTTGAGTAACCGCCCGAGACCGAGAAGTCGCCGGTCGATTTCTCTTCCATGTCGACGATCAGGATGACGCGGTCGCTGGACGAGCCCGGCTCGGTCGTGATCTTCACGGTCTTGAAATAGTCGAGGTTCTTCAGGCGCCGCTCGGCACGGTCGACCAGCGCGCGGTTGTAGGCGTCGCCTTCCGAGATGTCGAACTCGCGGCGGATTACGTAGTCGCGCGTGCGGGTGTTGCCGCGCAGGTTGATGCGCTCGATATAGGTGCGCGGGCCCTCGTCGACGTTGAACACGACGGACACGGTGTGCGCTTCGAAGTTGCGGTCGCCGCCGGGCCGGACCACGGCGAAGGCATAGCCGCGCCGGGAGGCCTCGATCTGCATCTCCTCGACCGACTTCTCGACCAATTCGACGTTGTAGAGCGAGCCGACATTGATGCGCGAATAGCCGCGCATCGAGCTCGGATCGAAGTTCGGAATGCTGGTGCGGAAATCGACCGAGCCGACGCGGTATTGCTGACCTTCCTCGATCTTGAAGGTGACGTTGAAGCCCTTCTTCTCCGGATCGTACTCGGTGAGCGCCGCGACGACCTGCACGTCGGCGAAGCCGTTCTTGAGATAGAATCGGCGGATCAGATCGCGATCGGCTTCGACGCGATCGGGATCATAGACGTCACCGCTGCCGAGAAAGCTCAGCAGATTCGTTTCGCGCGTCTTAATCACGTCGCGAAGGCGGTAGGACGAGAAGGCATTGTTGCCGACGAACTCGATCGACCGGACGCCGGTCTTGACGCCCTCCTCGACCGTGAAGATCAGGTCGACGCGATTGTTCGGCTGCTCGATAATCTCGGGCGTGACGCGCACGTCGTAGCGGCCGGAGCGGCGATAGATTTCGGCGATTCGGAGCGTGTCCGACTGCACCATGGCGCGGGAGAAGGTGCCGCGGGCCTTGGACTGGACTTCAGCGGTGAGCTGCTCGTCCTTGATCTTCTTGTTGCCCTCGAAGGCGATGCGGCCGATCACCGGGTTTTCCACCACGGAGACGATCAGCTGGCCGCCGGAACCGCGGTTGATCCTGACGTCCTGGAACAGGCCGGTCTCGATCAACGCCTTGAGGCCGTCGTCGATGGCGGCCTGATCCAGCCGGCCGCCCGGGCCCGGCTTGAAATAGGAGCGGATCGTCTCCACCTCGACGCGGCGATTCCCTTCGACGGAAATCGACTGAACGGTCTGAGCGAGCGCAGACGAAGACACGAAAACAGCCCCAACCGGGGCAACCACCGGCGCGCCGAACAAGATCAGGGTCGCGATCAAGCCCCCCCGGAGTCGCAGTCCAAACTTCATCGCGCAACGCGCCCTTATCATTCCGTGCCAGACCCACCCCAACGCCGGTCCGGAGATTCCCCAAGTTCAGGCCGCTTGTAGCCAATTTCGCCGACGCCGCAAACGGCCGAAAGCGCCGTAATTTCAATTTCATTCCAAGACGTTGCTCAACAGCAACGCCACAAAAAAGCCCCTATCAGGAAGCCGCCATCCGCAGGATGTCGTTGTAGGTCGCGAACACCATCAACATCAGCACGAGGCCAAGGCCGATTCGGAACCCCATTTCCTGGGTCCGCTCGGACAGGGGCCGACCCCGAACCACCTCGGCCGCATAGAACATCAGGTGGCCGCCATCGAGCAGCGGGATCGGGAACAGGTTCAAAAGGCCGATCGAGACCGACAGCACCGCGCAGAGATTGATCACGAACTGGAACCCGGCGCTGGCCGCCTGCCCCGACATTTTCGCGATTCCCAGGACTCCGCTGACCTCGTTCGGATTGCCCTGGCCGACGAAGAGGGAGCCCAGGAACTTGAAGGTGCTGGTGATGATGAACCAGACCTGCTCGACGCCGATCTTGAGCGCTTCACCGACGCCGACCGGGGTGGTCGAGGCCTCCCCGGCCTGCGACTTGTGCTCGACGCCGAGAACGCCGAGACGGTGGCTGTTGCCGAACGGATCCTTGCGCTCCAGCAGCGCCGGGGTCGCGGTCAGCGAGACGATGGCACCGTCGCGCTTCACCTGGAAGGTAAGCGCCGAACCGGCGTTCATCGCAACGATTCGCTGCATGTCGGCAAAGCTCTCGATCGGCTTGCCGTCAATCTGGACGACGACGTCGCCGACCTTGAAGCCGGCCGCAGCCGCCGCGCCGTCGGCGACGACACCGTCGACCCGGGCGATCGTGCTCGGCTTGCCGTAATAGAGGGCCATTCCGGCGAAGATCAGCGCGCCCAGGATGAAATTGGCGATCGGCCCGGCCGCCACGATCGCCGCGCGGGGGCCGACCTTCTTGTGGTGGAAGCTGCCGGCGCGCTCCTCGGCCGTCATGGCCGCCAGCGTCTGGGCCGACGGGGTCGAGGCCTCGCTCTCGTCGCCGAAGAACTTGACGTAGCCGCCGAGCGGGATCGCCGAAATCTTCCAGCGGGTGCCATGGCGGTCGTTGAAGCCGACCAGCTCGGGGCCAAAGCCGAGCGAAAAGGTTAGCACGCGCACGCCGGCCCAGCGCGCGACCAGGAAATGGCCGAGCTCGTGGAAGAACACGACGATGGTCAGGACGAACAGGAAGGGAACCGCGTAGCCGAGGAGCCCATGGCTCAACGTATTGAAACTATGGACGAAAAAGTCGATCATCGAATTCCCTCACCCAGCGCCGCAAGGCCCTGGTCCCGAACCAACTAGGATGCCTTTAAGGCAATTTGAGGCAATAGGGCGGCGGCCCTATTTCGCGCAACATGGTCAACAGAGATTGCATCGTCCGCCGACATCAGGGGCGCCTGGTTGCCGCCCTTGATCCAATCCTCGAGCGTCGCCTCGACCAGCCGGGCAATCGCGCCGAACGGGATCTTGCCGGCAATGAAGGCGGCGACCGCAACCTCGTTGGCGGCGTTGTAGACGGTTGTCGCGCCCTTCCCGGTACGGAGCGATTCGTAGGCCAGCCGCAATCCGGGGAAGCGCTCGAAGTCCGGCGCCTCGAAGGTCAGCTGGCCGATCTTGGCAAGGTCGAGCTTGGCGGCCGGGCCCTTGATGCGATCGGGCCAGCCGAGGCAATGGGCGATCGGCGTCCTCATGTCGGGCGCGCCGAGCTGGGCCACGACCGAGCAGTCGGAAAACTCGACCATGCCGTGGATGATCGACTGCGGATGAACCAGCACGTCGATCTCGTCCGGCGAGAGCGCAAACAAATAGGACGCCTCGATCACTTCAAGGCCCTTGTTCATCATCGAGGCCGAATCGATCGTGATCTTCTGGCCCATGCTCCAGTTCGGATGCTTCAGGGCCTGCTCGAGCGTCGCCTGCTCGATGTCCGCAGGCTTCCAGGTCCTGAACGGACCGCCGGAGGCCGTGATGATGACGCGGACGAGCTCGTCGCGATTGCCTGAGCTCAGTGCCTGGAACAGCGCGTTGTGCTCGGAATCGGCCGGCAGGATGCAGGCGCCGGCTTTTGCCGCGCGCTGCATGAAGAAGTCGCCGGCGCAGACCAGGCACTCCTTGTTGGCGAGCGCGACATGCGCGCCGCGATCGACCGCGGCAAGCGCCGGCTTCAGCCCGGCAGCGCCGCTCACCGCCGCCATCACCCAGTCCGCCGGGCGCGCGCCGGCCTCGATCACCGCACTTTCGCCGGCGCCGCATTCGGTGCTGGTGCCCGCCAGCGCGTCCTTGAGCTCGGCGAGCTTGGAGGTGTCGGCAATCGCGACATAGCGCGCATTGAATTCCTTGGCGAGCTTGGCCAGCGCTGCGACATTGCCGTTCGCCGTCAGCGCCTCGACACGGTAGCGCTCGGGCGAGGCGCGCAAGAGGTCCATCGTGCTGTCGCCGATCGAGCCGGTGGCACCGAGGACTGTGACGCTGCGAATGTCAGACGCAGCAAGCCTGTTGTTACGCAAGGGAACGGCGCTCATATCCTCACCAAACCATAAGACCGCTTCCGGCGCTATGCACACCATGGCGGAGAAAGCCGATAATCCATGCCGCCAGGATGGCGGCGATAAAACCGTCCAGGCGGTCCAGTAGTCCGCCATGGCCGGGAATTAAGTGACTGGAATCCTTGACACCGAAGCGCCGCTTCACGGCGGATTCGAAGAGATCGCCGAGCTGCGACACCACGGACAGGACGGCGCCGACGAGCAGCAGTGGAACCGCTTTTCCGATCCCGCAGGCGGCAAAGCCGGCGGCGACCGCAAGGCTCGCCGCAAAACCGCCGAGCGCGCCGGCCCAGGTCTTTTTCGGGCTCACGCGCGGCCATAATTTCGGACCGCCAATGCTGCGTCCGGCGAAATAGCCGCCGATGTCGGTCGCCCAGACCACCAGCAGCACGAACATCAGCGCGGAGAAGCCGTTGACGAGATCCTTGCGCAGCAGGATCGAGGCCAGCAGCGCCGCCGCCGCATAGGCAAATCCGCTGGCCGCCCACAAGAACTTGCCCCGCGCGATCAGCGTCACGAGCGCGCCGCCGATCAGGCCGGTGACGACGGAGGTCTTGAGCGCGCCGAAAGCGACGGAGGCTCCCATCATGGCGATCACGACCGTCCCCGCCCCGGTCAGTGCGGCCGATCCTGCGCCCACCACCATCAGCCATTCGGCAAACAGCCCGATCGAGACCAGGGTGACGAAAAGCGCCCACAGCCAGCCGCCGGCATAGGCGATCGCAATGGCCAGCGGCGCCAGCACCAGCGCCGCGAGGACCCGCATCACCAGATTGCTCGGGGCAGGCTTGGCGCCCACCGGTGCAGAATCGGGTTCGTTCACGAGGCGGTCTTCGCAACCAGGCCGCCGAAACGGCGCTCGCGCCTGGCAAATTCGGCAATCGCGCTTTCCAGCGCCGCCTTGTCGAAGTCGGGCCAATGGATCGGCGCGAACACGAGCTCGCTATAGGCGGCCTGCCACATCAGGAAGTTCGACAGGCGCTGCTCGCCGCTCGTGCGGATGATGAGATCGGGATCGGGGATGTCGGGCGCGTCAAGATGCGCGCCAAGCGTCTCGGCGTCGATCGTGGCAGGATCCCGCCTGCCCTCCGCGACCTCGCGGGCGAGCTTCCGCGCCGCCTTCGCGATCTCCTGCCGCGAGCCGTAATTGAAGGCGACGACGAGCGTCAGTCGCGTATTGTCGCGCGTCAGCTCCTCGGCCTCGTTCAGCAAAGCGCAGATGTCGCTCTCGAGCCCCTCGCGCTCGCCGATGATGCGGACCTTGACGCCGTCGCGATGCAGGCTCGCCAGATCGTTGCGGATGAAGCGCCGCAGCAGGCCGAACAGGTCGCCGATCTCGCTCGCCGGACGCGACCAGTTCTCCGAAGAGAACGAGAAGATGGTGAGATAGCGGATGCCGAGCTCGTGCGAGGCGCGCACCACACGGCGCAATGCGTCCACGCCGCGACGATGCCCTTCCGCGCGCGGCAGACCGCGCGCGGCCGCCCAACGCCCGTTGCCGTCCATGATGATGGCGACATGCGCGGGCGCCTCGGACCGGTCGGGTCCTTCCGTTGCGGGCGCGGCGGCGTTGGACATGAAGGCGATGCCTTAAACGGTGAGGATTTCTTTTTCCTTGGCGGCCAGCAACTGGTCGATCTCGGCGATGGTGCCGTCGGTCGCCTTCTGCACCTCGTCGGCGTGACGCTTCTGATCGTCCTCCGACATCTCGTGATTCTTCTCGAGCTTCTTGAGCACGTCGAGACCGTCGCGGCGGACATGGCGCGCGGCGACCTTGGCGGCTTCGGCATATTTGTGCGCGACCTTCACCAGCTCCTTGCGGCGCTCCTCGTTAAGCTCGGGAATGCGCAGGCGCAGCACCTGGCCCTCGGTCGCCGGCGACAGGCCGAGATTGGAATCGACGATCGCCTTCTCGACGGCCTTGACCATCGACTTGTCCCAGACCTGAACCGAGATCAGCCGCGGCTCCGGCACGCTGACGGTGGCGAGCTGATTGAGCGGCATGTGGCTGCCATAGGCCTCGACCTGCACCGGATCGAGCATCGAGGCCGAGGCGCGTCCCGTGCGCAGGCCGCCGAGCTCGTGCTTGAGCGAGGCGACGGCGCCCTGCATGCGGCGCTTCACTTCGTTGAGGTCGAAATTACCCGTGGCCATCACGTTTTCTCCTTCAAAATCCCGGCGACCGCTCCGCGCCGTTCCCTTTCGGGCGCGCCAGTTGAGCCGTCAGCCGGCGACGATGGTTCCGTGGCCGACGCCACGCAGAATCGCGCCGATCGAGCCCGGCTCCGCGATCGAGAATACGATGATAGGCAGCGATGTCTCGCGGGCAAGCGCGAAGGCGGTCGCATCCATCACCTTGTAGCCGCCCTCGATCGCCTGCGAATGCGTCAGGCGGTCGAACCGCGTGGCGGTCGGATCCTTCTTCGGATCGGCCGAGTAGACCCCGTCGACATTGGTGGCCTTCAGGACCGCCTGCGCGCCGATCTCGGCGGCCCGCAGCACCGCCGTCGTGTCGGTGGTGAAGAACGGATTGCCGGTCCCGCCGCCGAGCAGCACGATGCGGCCCTCGGCCAGGTATCTGTGTGCCGCGGTGCGGGTGAACAGCTCGGAAATCTCGGGCATGACGAAGGCCGACAGCGTCCGAGCCGGCGTGCCCTTGCGCTCGATCGCCGCTTCCAGCGCGAGGCAGTTCATCATGGTGGCGAGCATGCCCATGGTGTCGCCGGTGGTGCGCGACACCCCGCGGGATGAGACCTCGACGCCGCGGACCATGTTGCCGCCGCCGATTACGACCGCGACCTCGGTGCCGAGATGGCGGGCCGCGATCAGATCGTCCGCAACCCGGTCGACGGTCGGCTGATCGATGCCAAAGCCTTGCTGTCCCGCGAGATATTCGCCGGACAGCTTGATCACGACGCGACGATAGACCGGATCAGTCATGAGCACTTTCCTTGTCCGGGCGCCGCTTCCGGCGGCACGCCGGAAGGAACGTTCCGGCGCTTACTTCTTGCCGCTGGCCGCGGCGACCTCGGCCGCGAAGTCGCTTTCCTGCTTCTCGATTCCCTCGCCGAGAGCATAGCGCACAAAGCCGGCGATCTTCACAGCGCCGCCGACCTTGCCCTCGGCCTCCTTCACCGCCTGCGCCACCGACTTGCCGGTGTCGTGGATGAAGGCCTGCTCGAGCAGGCAGACTTCCTTGTAGTAGGTCTTGAGGCCGGACTCGACGATCTTCTCGATCACGTTCTCCGGCTTGCCCTGCTGACGGTACTTGTCGGCCAGCACGTCCTTCTCGCGCTTGACCACGGCCGGATCGAGGCCGGAGGGATCGAGCGCCAGGGGGTTGGCAGCGGCGACGTGCATCGCGATCTGACGGCCGAGCGCTGCGAGCTCGTCAGCCTTGCCCGGCGATTCCAGCGCCACGATCACGCCCATCTTGCCGGCGCCCTCGATGACGGCCCCGTGAACATAGTGCGAGACAACGCCCTGGCTCACCTCGAGCTGGGCGGCGCGGCGCAGCGTCATGTTCTCGCCGATGGTGGCGATCGCATCATTGATGGCGGTTTCGATCGTGACGTCGCCGACCTTGGCGGCCTTGATCTTCTCGACGTCGGCGCCGACGTCGAACGCGACCTGCGCGATCATCTTGACCAGGCCCTGGAACTGGCCGTTGCGGGCGACGAAGTCGGTCTCTGAATTGACCTCGACCACGACGCCCTTGGTGCCCTTGGTGAGTGCGCCGATCAGGCCCTCGGCCGCGACGCGGCCCGACTTCTTGGCGGCCTTGGACAGACCCTTCTTGCGCAGCCAGTCCTGCGCAGCTTCCATGTTGCCGTCGTTTTCGGTGAGCGCTGCCTTGCAGTCCATCATGCCTGCGCCGGTCGATTCGCGCAGGTCCTTGACCATCGCAGCTGTGATCGTTGCCATCGTTGAAAATCCTTTGTGCCTGCTGGTTTGCCGCGGCGCGGCATCAAATCGCCCCGCCGCGGTCCATCTCAGGAAGTCGCGTCAACTGAAATGGTGGCCGGATCCTATCCGGCCAACCCATCGCTCTTTTTGACTATTCCGCTTCCGCGGTCAGCGCCTTGGCCTTGGCCACCCAGGCATCCGCGCGGCTCGGCAGACCGACTTCTTCGCCGATCGTGTGCGCGGTGTCGTGGTCGAGCTCGGCGAGCTGCCAGTAGTGGAAGATGCCGAGATCGTTGAACTTCTTCTCGATCGCACCCGACACGCCCGGGAGCTTCTTGAGGTCGTCGGCGGTGCCGCGGGGACCCGCAAGGCCCTGGAAACCGCTCGAGGACGCTGCCGGCAGCTCTTCGGCGAGCGGCTTGGCCGACGCTCCGATGTCGACGCCCGAATCGCCCTGGGCACGCGAGATGCCGTCGATCGCCGCACGCGCGATCAGATCGCAGTACAGCGAGATGGCACGGCCGGCGTCGTCATTGCCCGGCACCACATAGGTGATGCCCTTGGGGTCCGAATTGGTGTCGACGATCGCGGCGACCGGGATGTTGAGCCGCTGGGCCTCCTGGATCGCGATGTCTTCCTTGTTGGTGTCGATCACGAAGATCAGGTCGGGCAGACCGCCCATGTCCTTGATGCCGCCGAGCGAGCGGTCGAGCTTGTCGCGCTCGCGCTGCAGCGTCAGGCGCTCCTTCTTCGTGTAGGAATTGGCTTCGCCGCCCGAGAGCACGTCGTCGAGGTGACGCAGGCGCTTGATCGAGGCCGAGATCGTCTTCCAGTTGGTCAGCGTGCCGCCGAGCCAGCGCGAATTGACGAAATACTGCGCGCAGCGCTTGGCCGCGTCGGCAACGCCGTCCTGGGCCTGGCGCTTGGTGCCGACGAACAGGATGCGGCCGCCCTTGGCCACCGTGTCGCTGACGGCCTGGAGGGCCTGGTGCAGCATCGGCACGGTCTGGGCGAGGTCGACGATGTGGATGTTGTTGCGGGTGCCGAAAATGAACGGAGCCATTTTCGGATTCCAGCGGTGAGATTGGTGACCAAAGTGCACGCCAGCTTCCAGCAGCTGACGCATAGTGAAATCGGGTAGTGCCATCGTTCTAGTTCTCCGGTTGGTTCCTCCGGAAACGTGTGAGCAAAACGGAGCGCTCTCGCCCCGGCTGCCACCGGACGGCCTTGTGAGCCATGTTTCCGTGTGAGATGGCGCGCTATATAGCGCCATTTCGGCCAGAAGCAAGGAAATAACGGGCCTTTGGGGACGCCTCTAGGCTGCGCTCGCTTCCGAGCGTCCCCTGCCCCTTGAGCCTCCTAACACTTTGGCTGGCCCGGCGGGCAGCTCTTCGGTGGCGGGCCGGCCGGCCGCGGAGGCGGATGCGGCGCTGCGGCCATCGGCGGCGGCGCCGGTCGGGCGACCGGAGGTGGTGGCGGCGGCGGCGCTGGCCGTGCGACAGGCGGCGGAGGTGGTGCCGGCCGCGCCATCGCGGGCGGAGGCGGCGCCGGCCGGGCAACAGGTGGCGGCGGTGGCGCCGGCCGCGCCACGGCGACGGGCGGAGGCGCGGCCCGCGGCGGCGGGGGTGGCGCAACCCGCGGCGGAGGCGGCGGCGCCGGCCTTGCCAGAGCCTGAGGATGCGGAGGCGCAGCGGCGGGCCTGCCGGCCTGCGGCGGCGGTGGTGCGGGCCGACGATCCTGAACTCCGGACGGTGTCCGCGCCGCCAAGGGTGGCGGCGGAGGTGTCACGGGTTTGGCCGCAGTCGGGGCGGCGGGCTTGCCGGTGGCCGCGCTCGGCGGCGGCAAAGCGCCCGGCGGAGGCCCGCCCGGCCTGCCGCGCAGGTCTGGCACAGGCGGGGTCGTTGTCCCCGGCCTGGGCAGGGCCGCGGACGGATTCGTCGCGTTTCCGGAAGCCGGTGGGTGATTGGGCGTCGTAGCCGCGTTCGGCTGCGGCGGTGGGACGTTGCCGCTCGGCGCCGTGGCGGTCGCGGCGGGCTTGCCTGGGGATGGGACAGTCCCGGGCGCGGCCCCCGCTCCAGCCGGCGGCGGCCCGCCGGGGGTGCCGGGCACGGGCAGCGTATTGGCCTGCGGCAGCTTGGTCGGCGCCAGCGCTTGCGGGGGTGTAGCGGCGCTGCCGGCGGGCGCGGTCGCGGTCGGACTGGGTGTGCCGCCCGGCGTCCCCGTCCCGGGCGCCGCTCCGGCCGGCGGGCTGCCGGGCGCTCCCGGCGCCGGCACCGTATTGGCCTGCGGCAGCTTGGCGCCTGCGGGCGGCGGCGCCGTCGTGCCAGGCGCAACATTGGCCGGAGCCGGTGCCGCGAGACCCGGCTTCGCCGTCGGCTGGATCGTCGCGCTCGGCGGCATCGGCGCCTTGCCCTGCTGGATCAGAGCGGCGCGCTGGACCACCGCCTGCGGCACGGCCGGACCTGCCGGCGTGGCGCGGCCGGCAACCGCCGGCGCCAGATTGCCCGGTCCGGGCGCCGGCCCCGCGGCCGGCGGCGGTGCCGGCGGGCGGTTGATCACGGTGTTGATGACCGTCGTGTTGTGGATGTTCTGATAGATGATGTTGTTCGGCGGCGGCGCGACATAGACCGGCGGCCTGACGAATACCGGGATCGGCACGAACACCGGCTGCGGCAGCACGAACAGGCCGACCACGGGCAGTGGCGGCGGCAGCACGACGAAATCCGGCGGCGGCGGCGGCAGGTAATAGACCGGCGGCGGCGGTGGCGGCGCGAAGCCGAAATCGGGATCGCTGAAATACAGCACGGGACGGTCGACATAGACCACCTCCTCCGGCGGCGGTGGCGGCACGTCGTAGTCGATCATCGCGAAGCTCGGCGGCGGCTCGGGCGGCGCGGTGAGGATCGCAAGGCGGCGCCGTGCGTCTGCCGCATGCGGCCCGCGCGGATAGCGGCGCAGATACGACCAATAGGCCTCCGGCGTGTCGGTGCGGTAGGTCCGCCGCCAGGTGATGGCTTCGCGGCGCGCGGCAACGATCGCCATCACGCGCTTGGCGAGCGGGTCGTTCGGATAGGCCGCGAGAAACTCCTCATAGGCCGGCAGCGTGTCGCGCTCGAGCGCGGCGGCGTAGGCATCCTGCACGCCGAGATCGCGGATCGGCTTGCTCCGGATCGCGGCGACCTGGTCGGGCGCAGCCGCCGGCGGCGGCGCATCGGGCGCGCGCTCGAAGAACGAGAATGGCGCCGAGATCTTCTGCTCGTTCCAGGGCACCTGCGCGCCCTTGGAGGCCTCGTTGACGCGCAGGCGGACGCGGTCGAACACCTCGGGCAGCGGCAGGCCGCCGGTGCGGATCATCTCGGCGAGCGACTGCGCATAGATGCCGTAGGGCCCCGGCTCCTCCGGCGCCACCGTGCCGGGCGCGGCGTTGAAAGCGATCAGCATGTTCGGCTCCGGCTCGACCAGCGCCAAACCGCTCGCGATCGGCTGTCCGCCCTCGATGAAGGGCTGCGCCCGGGCCGCGTCGAGCACCACGATATTGGCCTTGAGCGGAATCGAGGCGAGCTGGCGCGCATAGTCACTGATGCGCAGGGCCTCGGTCGGTATGTCGGTGTCGCGGCTGATGTTGGAATCGACCGGGATGAAATAGTTCTCGCCGGCCAGCTGCACGCCGTAGCCGGCAAGATAGATCATCGCGACGGTGCCCGGCCCCGACGCCTGGGCCTTCTGGATGAAATCGCGCAGGCTCTTGCGCAGCGTGTCGCCGTCGAGATCGCGCGCGCCGACCACGTCGAAGCCCGCCGCCTGCAGCGTTTGTGCGATCAGGCCGGCGTCGTTCGCGGTGGTCGCCAGCGGCGATTTGGCATAGGCGCCGTTGCCGACCACGAGCGCGATGCGCTTTTCCTGCTGCTGGGCACGCGCCTGTTGCGGCAAGCCCACGGCAAGGACCGCCAGGAGAAGGCAGAGGAAGACTTTGAGCGTCCCGCGCATGGCTGTGCCCGCTTTTGTTGTTGAGGTGGCCACCGCGTATCAGGCGCGCGGCCAGCTGAATGGCACTTGAACGAGATGCCCGGATTGGGGCGGTGGCATGGCGCCGCCACCCAAGTCAACTCCACGTCGAACCTGCACGTCGGGCGCAAGCCTCGCGACCGCACTGCGGCGCGAGGCTCCCCGGCCCGTTCAGCCCTGGGCGATCAGATCGACCGTGCCCGTCGTTAGCCGGTAGATGCCGCCGACGACCTTCACCTTGCCCTGCTCCACGGCGGCATTGAGGATGGGCGCGGCCGTCTTCAGCTTGGCGATGTTGTCGACCACGTTCTGCCGGATCGCCTTGTTGAGCACGTCCCCGCCCTGCTGCATCGCCGCCTTTGCGGCGGGCGCGATCGCATCGACCAGCGAGGGAATGTGCCCCGGCGGCGACGTATTGTCCTTGATCGCCTTCAGCGTCGCATCCACCGCGCCGCAGGCATCATGGCCGAGCACGAGGATCAGCGGCGTGTTCAGCACCGCCACCGCATATTCCATGCTTGCGATGGTCTCGGTGCCGGCAAAGTTTCCGGCGACGCGACAGACGAACAGGTCGCCGCGACCCGTGTCGAAAGCGTATTCCGGCGCGATGCGCGAGTCGGCGCAGCTCAGCACGGCCGCGAACGGGTTCTGCCCGCCGGCCAGCGCCTCGCGCTCGTGCTTGAAATCGTGGCGCCGCGACACGCCGGCGACGTAGCGCCCATTGCCCTCCATCAGCCGCTTCAGCGACGCGTCGGGCGACAGCACATTCTGCGGCTTCGGCGGCTGCTTGGCGTCCTTGGCCAAGGCGCCACTGGCGAAAGCTCCACCCGCGAAAGCCATGCCGAACGCGGCGGCGCCAAACAGCATCGCCGATCGCCGCGACGGCGCGATGTCTTGAGGCAGAGGTTTGTGATGCAGAGAGGCAGAGCACTTGTCGCACATGTGACATCTCCTCGGGGTCAGTGGACGAATGAAGCGTATCGCGAAGATCGGTGCGCCGAAATGAAGAAATAACTAATGTTAATTGATGCAATCGATGATTGCTGCACCGCGTGCTATGCTGCAAGCCGAAACGCGTGGCCCATCGTGCGCCCGACGATTGCACCGACCTGCGTCCGCCTGCAGGCATTCGAGATCAGCCCGCCAAAGAGTGATCCGAAAAAATTGCGACAATTCCTTTTCTCGACGAATGCGGCACGCATTCACGCGCAGATCGTGCTCAAGCAACGATCCAGATCACGGCGATGCTTCGTCAAGATCTCTTCGCGCTCCAGAGCTGCCCCGCGTCCACAAGCCCCGTGCCCGGCGCGATCAGAGGCACGTCATCGTACCGCGCGCCCTACTCGACGGCTTCCAGCTCCGCGAGTTTCGTGCGCGCGGTTGCCTCATCCAGAGCAACGATCTCGCCCGGCCCGAGATTAGCCTCGCCCGCCGTCGCGACGGACACGACCGCAAGTCCGGCCAAACCGCCGAGCACGGCGCCACCCATGGCGGCATCGTGCCTGGCGCTGCTCTTGATCAGGTAGAAATGCGTCCGGCCTGCCTCCATGACGATCTCGCGCTTGGTCTCGCCCGGAAACATCAGTTCAGTGACCAGCACGTCGTGACGTCCGGCAGGCCGGTCGGCATAGGCATATTTCCCAGCCACGATTTTTCCGAGCGGAGCACCGTCGAGTTTCACCTCGCAGGCGCAAATAGCCATGCTCAGGCCGTTCCTCTTGTCCTGCAGGAACACCACACGCGCGTGCCCCGCGCGCGGAGGACCGACCTTCTTAGACACCGACGCAAAGTCCGTTCCGACCTGATTGCTGACGCACCCCGTCAGCATGGCACAAACGGCCAACAACAACGCACCCTGTCGCAGCATCACACGCCCCATTCCATTCCCCGGGGCACATGCTAGTCGGAATCAGCGCTGGGTTGCAACCGATGCAGTACGACTACTTTGTAAAAACCGGAACGCGCGGCGGAGAAGCTAAAGCTGTTGCACGTCCACCACGCCCGCGACCGCCTTGATCGCGCCGGCGATCTGCGGCGAGACCTTGAAGCGCCCGGGCAGCTTCATCTCCACCTCGGTCTCGAGGTCGAGCATCATCACCAGCGAGACCTCCCCGTCGCCGCTTCCGCGCGGTGCGATGCCGGGACTGCCGACCTTCGGCGCGCCGCCGTTGGTAGCCGCCATATCGGGCCCGGCGAGACGCTTGGCGATCGAGTCCAGCGGTTTGGTGTCGCGCAGGAAGATGCGCAGGCCCTTCTGCGTCTTGGCCGCGGCGTCATCGAGCGGCTCGGCATGCAGCACGCGGGCGCGGACGTCCTCGCCCTGGAGCTCGGCGCCTAACTGCAGCAGCACGGCCGCGCCGGGCTCCAGCACGTCGCGATATTGCGCGAGGCCTTCCGAGAACAGCACCGCCTCGAAATGGCCGGTGGGATCGGACAGGCCCATGATGCCCATCTTGTTGCCGGTCTTGGTGCGCCGCTCCATGCGCGAGACAACGGTCGCGGCGACCTTGCCGGCGGTGGCGCCGGTCTTCACCGCGCGTGAGAACTCGGCCCAGCTCTGCACCCGCAGCCGCTTCAGCACGGTCGCGTAATCGTCGAGCGGATGTCCCGACAGGAAGAAGCCGATCGCGTCGTATTCGCGGCGCAGCCGCTCGGCCGGCAGCCACGGCTCGACCTGCGGCAGCATGATGGTCGGCGCATCCGCCGACATGCCGAACATGTCGTTCTGGCCGATGGTCGCAGCTTCATGCGCCCGCTGGCAGGCGGCGAGGATCGCGTCCGCACCGGCAAAGACGCGCGCCCGGTTCGGCTCCAGCGTGTCGAAGGCGCCGGCAGCGGCGAGGCTTTCGATGATGCGCTTGTTGATCGCGCGCGGCGAGACGCGCGCGGCGAAATCGGCGAGCGAGGTGAACAGGCCGCCTCGGGTGCGCTCCGCGATGATCTGCTCGATCGCCTGGATGCCGACGCCCTTGAGCGCGGCGAGCGCGTAGTAGATCGTGTTCTCGCCGACCTCGAAGGTCGCGCCCGAGCGGTTGATGTTCGGCGGCTCGACCTTGATGCCGAGGCGCTGCGCCTCGGAGCGAAATTCGGAGAGCTTGTCGGTGTTGTTCAGATCGAGCGTCATGGACGCTGCGATGAACTCCACCGGATAATGCGCCTTCATGTAGGCGGTGTGGTAGGACACCAGTGCATAGGCCGCCGCGTGGCTCTTGTTGAAGCCGTAGTCGGCGAATTTTGCGAGCAGCTCGAAGATGGTCTCGGCCTGCCCCTTCGGCACGCCATTCTTAACCGCGCCCGCAACGAAGATGTCGCGCTGCTTGTCCATCTCGGCGCGGATCTTCTTGCCCATAGCGCGGCGCAGCAGGTCGGCATCGCCGAGCGAATAGCCCGACATCACCTGCGCGATCTGCATCACCTGCTCCTGGTAGATGATGACGCCGAAGGTCTCCTTCAGGATCGGCTCCAGCACGGGGTGCAGATATTCCGGCTCCTCGTCGCCGTGCTTGCGCGCGCAATAGGTCGGGATGTTCGCCATCGGGCCCGGCCGATACAGCGCGACCAGCGCGATGATGTCCTCGAAACGGTCCGGCCGCATGTCGATCAGCGCCCGCCGCATGCCCTGGCTTTCAACCTGGAACACGCCGACCACGTCGCCGCGCGCCAGCATCTGGTAGCTCTCGGCATCGTCGATCGGCAGCGTGGCGAGATCGACATCGATGCCGCGCGGCTTCAGCAGCTTGCAGGCGACGTCGAGCACGGTGAGCGTCTTCAGGCCGAGGAAGTCGAACTTCACGAGCCCCGCGGGCTCGACCCACTTCATGTTGAACTGGGTCACAGGCATGTCGGATTTGGGATCGCGGTAGAGCGGCACGAGCTCGCTCAGAGGACGATCGCCGATCACGATGCCGGCCGCGTGGGTCGAGGCGTGGCGGGTCAGGCCTTCGAGACGCTGGGCGATGTCGAAGGCGCGCGCCACCACCGGGTCTTCGTCGCGGAACGCCTGCAGCTTGGGCTCGCTCTCGATCGCGGCGGCCAGCGTCACCGGCGCCGCCGGATTCTGCGGCACCAGTTTGGTCAGCTTGTCGACCTGGCCATAGGGCATCTGCAGCACGCGGCCGACGTCGCGCAGCACGCCGCGCGCCTGCAGCGTACCGAAGGTGATGATCTGCGCGACCTGATCGCGGCCGTAGCGCTGCTGCACGTAACTGATCACCTCGCCGCGGCGGTCCTGGCAGAAGTCGATGTCGAAGTCCGGCATCGAGACGCGTTCCGGATTGAGGAAGCGCTCGAACAGCAGGCCGAACCTGATCGGATCGAGGTCGGTGATGGTGAGCGCCCACGCCACCAGCGAGCCCGCGCCGGAGCCGCGGCCCGGCCCGACCGGAATGCCTTGGCTCTTCGCCCATTTGATGAAGTCGGACACGATCAGGAAGTAGCCCGCGTATTTCATGCGGGTGATGACGTCGAGCTCGAAGGCGAGCCGCTTGGCGTAGGTCTCCTCCGTCGTGCCCTGCGACAGGCCGTGGACGCTCAGGCGCTTGGCCAGCCCCTCCTCCGCCTGGCGCTTCAATTCGGCGGCCTCGACTGCGGCGGCATCCGAGCTCTGCGCCGCACCCACGGTGAAGAACGGCAGGATTGGCTTGCGCGTCATCGGCCGGAACGAGCAGCGCTCGGCGATCTCCACCGTCGAGGCCAGCGCCTCCGGAATGTCGGCGAACAGCACCGCCATCTCGGCGCGCGTCTTGAAGCGATGATCCGGCGTCAGCTGCATGCGGTCGGTCTCGGCGATCAGCCGGCCACCGGCAATGCAGAGCAGCGCATCATGCGCTTCGTAATCGTCGGTGGTCGCGAAATACGGCTCGTTGGTTGCAACCAGCGGCAGCCCCTTGGCGTAGGCGATGTCGATCAAGCCGCCTTCGACGCGCCGTTCCTTCTCGGCGTTGTGGCGCTGCAATTCGATGTAGAGGCGGTCGCCGAACAGAGCAGCGAGACGCTCGCACCGCACGCCGGCGAGCTCGGCCATGCCACCGGCGAGCGCCAGCGAGATCGGGCCGTCCGGCCCGCCCGTCAGCGCGATCAGGCCCTCGGTCTCGTCCTCGAGCCAGTCGAGCTTGACGAACGGAGCATGGCTGTCCGGCGATTCCAGGAACGCGCGCGAGTTCAGCCGCATCAGGCTGCGATAGCCGCGCTCCTGCGCGGCCAGCAGCACCACGCGCGACGGCCCCATCGCGTTGCGCGCGTTGGGATCCTGATCGCCGAAATCGATGGCCAGTTCGCAGCCGACGATCGGCTGGATGCCGGAGCCCGCCATCTTGTCGGAGAACTCCAGCGCGCCGAACAGATTGTCGGTGTCGGTCAGCGCCAGCGCCGGCTGGTGGTCCTTCTTGGCAAGCTCGGCGAGCTTGGCGATCTTGATCGAGCCCTTGAGCAGCGAATAGGCCGAGTGAACGTGAAGGTGGACAAATCCGGCGCTCGGCATGGTCGCGTGACGGCCTCTTGCAGATGAGATGGGGCGGTCGCCGGCTCCTCAAGGCATCATGCACTCGCGCTGCCGACTCGGCATCGCAATGGTGGGGTCTCGCGCCGCCAGAGTCCACGCCGGAGCGGCCGCTTCGCCGCGTCGTCCCGCTTTTCCCCAACCGGGCCTGCCCCGGAGCTGCGGGGACAAAGCTGCGGGATGCTCAAAGCTGCGGGATGACCTGGGCCCAGATCGCGATCATCCCGACGAACAGCGTGATGGACGCCAGCGCAGCCGCCTCTTCCACGAAAATCCTGAACATGGTCTCGCTCCCTCGCTAGAACGTATGAAGAACATTGTTCTCATTTCGTTCTCAGGAGTCAAGCCTAACCCGAGATGTCGCAGCGCGATGGTTAACTCGCTGAATTCACGCAATAAAAAAGCCCCGGCCGAGGCCGGGGCTTTCGTCGGCCGCTCGCGTGGAGCGGGTCGGTTTTAGTAGCGACCCAACATCGGGCCGCCGAACTTGTAGTTCAGGCGGACGAGGCCCATGTCGACGTCCTGACGGATGCGCTCCGTACCGGCAAAGCCGGCGAAGGTGACGTCCTTGTCGGCCAGGAAGATGTGGTTGTACTCGACGCCAACCGACCAGTTCGGCGCAAAGCCGTACTCGAGGCCGGCACCGACAGTGCCGCCCCAACGGGTGTCGCTGGTCGACGCCAGCAGCGGACCACCGAGGCCGTAGATCTCGTACTTGTCGCTGACCACAGCCGCACCACCCTTCACGTAGAGCAGCACGTTGTTCCAGGCATAGCCGACCTGGCCAGTGATCAGACCGAACGCGTCGATCTTGGTGCGGTTGCGGGTGGCAAACAGCGCGCTGACGTTGTCGCCCGAGAAGTCAGCCCAGTTGCCCTGGCCTTCCAGGCCGAACACGAACTGTCCAGACTGCCAGCGATAGCCGACTTGGCCACCGACCGTGGCGCCGGTCGCGTCGTGCGAACCTTCACGACCGAGACCAACGAAGTCCCAGGTCGCGTGCGACGAACCACCGCCTCCGTTGATACCGATGTAGAAGCCGCTCCAGTCGTAAACAGCAGCGATCGCCGCCGGCGGCGCCTTGGTGTAGGGCCGTGCCGCGAGATCGGCAGCCAGCGCCGGCGCAGCCGCGCTGAGCGCGACAAGGCTGACAGCGGCGAGCAACAACTTCTTCTTCATTTGATTCCCGTTCCAGTTTCTTCAGAGGCCCCCGGGCCGTGGCGTGGTCATAACAGCGATCGACGGAATTGCTGTAACCGCGACGCCACAGTGCAATCCAAAGGACGCTGCTCATTAACGAATGTTAATCGCAGGTGCGCGAAACCCTTTGAAACAAGGGGTTTTCAGCAGTTCCAACGTCGAGAGACGAGATCAACTGCATGCGGGCGTAACATCGTCGCGCGCACATTCGCGTGATGGGAGAGTCGAAAATCGCGGTGGAGTTACTCATCCCATTGTCGCCATATTTTCGCTCGCATTCATCACATTCGCACTCGCACCAATCGCGAGTTCGCTCGTGCACGTTCGGCAAGGATCATTCCTTCTGTCTCACGGCGATGAATGGCCGAGACTGAGCAATTGCAGGTTCGAGATCCGGCGCGCTGCGCTCGCCGCGCCGCACTCCTGCTCGCCCTCACGGCATGCTCCCGCCAAGCGGAGCTGCGCGCGCGCAAACTTTTAATCCGCGCAATCCGATCTGCACCGCCGCCCGGGCCGCGCTGCGGCGAGCGGCGGATGATCGAGTTCGCCGCGGCGACGTGCGAACCGCGAGGCGCCGGAACGTCTCGCACACATTTGCCGGATGTCTGTCCGAAATGAATGCGCACGGCGCAGGCGGCCGCAAGTTGTGACCGCGCCAGTCATCGTATAGCGTCCGTCCAGCTGTCCTTCGCGCAGTCGATCCTGCCATGCTCGCCCGTATCCTGCTCCTCCTGGCCTCGCTCTTGCTCCCGGGCACTTTGCGTGCCGAAGCAGCGCCGACCGAGAAAGCCGGATTTGCCTCCAGGCTGACGATCTATCTCGCCAAGGGGCCACCCGATGCATGCGGCCCGGGCTGCGATCGCTGGATCGCCATCGAAGGCGAGATCGATCGGGAGGCTGCGCTGCGCATTCGCCGCTTCCTCGCCGCGGTCAAAGACCTGCAGCGTCCGATCTACCTGCATTCGCCCGGCGGCAACGTCGAGCAGTCCTATGCGATCGGGCGGTTGCTACGCAGCCGCAAGGCGATTGCCAGGGTCGGCCGGACGATCGCGACCGCCTGCGCTGCGGGCACGCAGGTGGACGCCGCGTGCCTGAAGCTCAAGAACGCAAACGGCGAGGTCGAGGCCGAGCTCACCACGTACCGTGCCATGTGCAACTCGGCCTGCGGATACGTGTTTCTCGGTGCGACGTCGCGCGAGGTCGCCCCCGATGCCGCAATGGCGGTGCATAATTCGAGGCTGGTGCTCGCCTTTGACGGACGGCCCGATCCGGCGGCCGTCGCGGAATACAGGCGCCGCCGGCTGTTGGCGGCCGATCGTGATCGCGCCGCGTTCATCGCAGCGATGGGAATTAGCCGCGATCTCGATTCGCTCATCCGGACGGTAAAGTTCGAAAGCCTGCACGTGCTGACGCGATCCGAGCTCTACGGTTTCGGCATCGACACGCGATCGCTTGCCGAAACGAACTGGACGCTGGAGAAAGAGGCCCGGCCGTTCGTCCGCAAGATCGCGACCGCAAAGAAGGAGAGCGCCGCCACGTTCCGAACGATGGAGCTGCGCCTGTCTTGCGAAAGCAGCAAGGGCGCGCCGCTGACGTTTGCGGCCGAGGTCGACGAAACGGCCGCCGGCAAGAGCACGATCCTGATCACGGCGGATGCCGCCAAGGACAAGGCGGCCGGAGGATCTCCGCTACGGACCGGCAAGTACGAGGTCTGGCGCGGCAATATCGACGCCGACATGGTCAAGGCAATAATGGCCTCCCGCTCCCTGCAGGTCCGCGAAACCACGCCGATAGCGGACGACAAGACGGACATCACGAGGTTCGAGCTCGACCTGGCGGGCCTGCCGTCACAGTGGGCCCGGCTCAAGGCATCCTGCGCGTTGCCGACGACGGGCCCGACAAGCTCCTGGCCGACGACGCCTGGGCAAGCGGCTCCCTGGCAGGCAGCTCCTTGGCCCGAGAGCCCGTGGACGCCTGCGCCTCAACCGGCCGTCAGCACAAACTCTCCGCGCGCTCTGGCGCCTTGAAAGGCCGTCGGCCATCGCCCCGGGGCGATTCAACTCGTAACATCATTCAACCTTCGTCGAGCAGGTAGCGGACCTTGGCGGCCAAGTCTTCGATCGCAAAGGGCTTGGACAGCAAATGCTTGCCGGCATCGAGCACGCCATTATGGACGATCGCGTTGCGCGTGTAGCCGGTCGTGAACAGCACTTTCAGGTCCGGGTATCGTCTTGACAGTTCGGCCGCGAGTTCGGCACCGGTCATATCTGGCATGACAACATCGGTGAACAGCAGATCTGGAATGAAACCGCTTTCGATTTTCCCGATCGCCTCCCTGGCGTTCGCGGCCTCGACAACGGTGTAGCCAAGCTCGCGCAGGCTTTCGGATGAGATGCTGCGGACCCGCTCGTCGTCCTCGACGACGAGGATGGTCTCGCTCTGCAGGCTTGCACCGGGATGTGGCACCCCTTGAGACGGCGTTGTGATAGTCTCCTCGCCCGCGAAGCGTGGAAGATAGATCTTCACGGTCGTGCCGACGTCCACCTCCGAATAGATTTTGACATGGCCGCCCGACTGCCGCACGAAGCCGTAGACCTGGCTGAGGCCAAGTCCAGTCCCCTTGCCCACGACCTTGGTCGTGAAGAACGGATCGAAGACCTTTCCCAGCACGTCCGCCGCAATGCCCGTGCCATTGTCCGTCACCGCAATGAGAACGTACTGCCCCGGCTGCAGCGCGTATTCACGGGCATATTTTCGATCTATCGAGGCATTGGCCGTTTCGATCGTCAGCCTGCCACCCTTCGGCATGGCATCGCGTGCATTGACTGCCAGATTGATGAGAGCGCTTTCGAGCTGGGCAGGGTCTGCCTTGACGCGCCATAGGTCAGCCGCCAGGACCGTCTCGAGACGGACGAGCTCGCCGAGCGAGCGCTCGAGCAGCTCACTCATCTCACCGACCATCCTGTTGATGTCCATGACCTCAGGCGCAAGAGGCTGCTGTCGCGAGAACGCCAACAATCTTTGCGTCAACGTCGCGGCACGGTTTGCACCATCCATGGCGCTCTCAAGGAAGCGGTCAATGTTGGGCTCTCCCTTGCCGAGCCGCCGTTTGGCGAGATTCAGGCTGCCGAGGATCACGGCCAGCATGTTGTTGAAGTCGTGGGCGATCCCTCCGGTCAATTGCCCGACGGCTTCCATCTTCTGCGATTGCCGCAATTGCTCCTCGGCTTTCATGCGCTCGGCGATCTCGTCGGAGACACGTTGCTCGAGTTCGGCATTGAGCGCTTCGAGCCTGGTCAGCAGCCGGGCGTTGTCGATTGCCGTCGCGGCGTGGCCGGCAATGCCGAGCAATGCGGCCTCATGCTCTTTGTGGAATCGACCGACCTCCGCATGACCGAAGAAAAGCCCACCGAGCACTTCGCCGCTTCGCGAGATCACCGGAACTGCCAGGTAGGACCGGACCGGAAGATGGCCCTCGGGCATGCCTTTCCCCGGCGCATTCTTGCCATAGCGCGGATCTTGCAGGATGTCGTCCGACCTCACCACGCCCGTGCCCTTGAAGGTCGGCTCGAACACGGCGGTGTTGCGTGGCATTGGGAAGTTTTCGAAAGCGGATCGCGGCACGCCGGACAGCGAATACAGCATGTAGCTGCCGCCGTCCGCGGCCACGACGTTATAAAAGAAGGCTCCGAACTGCGCGCCCGTCAGCTCGACGCCGGCATCCGTCACGATCTGGACGATCCTGTCGAGATCGCGTTCGCGGGCAACGGATGCTCCCGTGTCGTTGAGGATCCTCAGATGACGTTCGGTCTTCTTTTGCGCGGAGATATCCAGCACGGTCCCGATAAATCGGGTAGCCTGGCCATCGGAAAAGATCGTATGACCCGTTGCGGCGATCCAGCGCTCGAGGCCATCCTCGATGCCGACGGTCCGGTATTCGATGTTGTAACTTCTCGGAGAATGGGGCTGTAACGCGGCCGAGACGGCCTCATGGGTGCGCTGCTTATCGTCGGGATGGATGCCCTTCAGGAATGAGCCCTCATAGCTGACCTCGGCATCCGGTGAGAGACCGAACACCTCCTTGCAGCGGCTATCCCATCGAAGAATATCGTTGACCGGATCGTAGTCCCAGGTGCCGATTCCGGCAGCCTTGTTGGCGAGGACCAGCCGCTCGGCTGCTTCGCGCGCCGCCTGCTCCGATCGGACGCGCTCGATATGCGCCCATGATCGCTCCGTCACCTCGGTAAGCAAGGCAAGTTCGCGCGCCGTCCAAAGATGCGGCCCGCGATGATGAATGGCCATCAAGGCGGTAAGTCGCCCTTCCTTCACCAAGGGCATGCAGATCGTCGAACCTATCCCAATACGCTGGAAAGTGGCGGCTTCGTTGGGGGCGATCTCCTTCAGATTGTCGTTGATGATGAGGGGCCGGCCGGCGCCCAGCTCTCGCACCGCCTTTTCGCCGAAGTCGGCAAGGCTGTAGTGCCCCAATATGTGCGTCGCACCGGGGGCGGCCCAGTCCCCGCGGATGGTGAAGCCGTCCTGATCAGGATCCATGTCGGCATAGGCGCAGTTGGAGACGCCGAGATACTCACCGACCATTCTCGTCGTCACCGCCATGACGCCGTCCGCATCGCGCGTCTTGGCCGTTTCCTTGTTGAGAGCGTCCAGAAAGAGGAGCCGCGCTTCGTTCTCGCGCACCGCGCTCTCGGCACGGCGACGTTCGACGGCGGTGCGGGTGCGTTCGGCAACCTCGCGGATGAGCTCCAGCTCCGCGGGGCTCCATTCGCGCGGTGTGGCATTGTTGAGGTACAGCAGCGCAACAACCCCGTCGGGCTCGGAGATTGGCATGTTGACCAATGCGCGGGCCGAGATTGCCTCGAGAGCTCGGGCGCGGTCGCCGACGCGAGGGTCCTTTTCGGCATCGGCGCAGATGACCGTCTCCCCCCGTTTCAAGTCCTCGATATAACTGCCGTAGTCGCGAAATCGCAGCACGCCGGCCAGGCTCGAGATCCCAGGCGCATTCCAGTCGCGCGCGATGGTGATGGTCTCGGCTGAGGTATCGACGGTGCCGTAACCTGCCCGGCTGACATTGAGGCTGCGGCCCAGCAGCTCCGCCGCCGCATAGGCGAGATCGTCAGGGTTGCCGATCTCTCGAATAAGATCGCCGAGGGTGGCAAGGACGGCGTTGCGATCGGCCGAGCGTCTCCCGGTCGCTGTCGTCATCGGTCAACCCCGAACACGTCCCTCGCTCCACCTGCACACCGATGAAACAGTAACCGTAGGGGGAGCCTTAGGTTCCCGGCGCGGGGGCGGCTAGGCATCAAGACGCCTGCTGCCAAGGCGAGTGATGATCAAGTCGCTTCAACAACGACCGGCTTACACCGGCGTATAGATCACGAGCTTCAACGCGGGATCGTCGTTGGCCTGGAAGCTGGTGTGCTCGAAGTGCAGCACGCCCTTGGTCGGATGGTTCATGGTCTTGCGCCCCGAGATGGTGCTGCGGATGTCGTGTGCCTCCCACCATTCGACGAATTCCGGACTGCCCTCGCGCAGTCGCGTCAGCAGCTCCGTGAAGGCGGGATCGCCGGCCCAGACGTCGTGATTGGCGCGAAACATCGCCACCATGGCCTTGGCGACGTTCTCCCAACCGGCGCCGTAGGATTTTCGCGCCTGCTTGTTGGTCATCATCAGGAGCAGCGTGTTGCGATCCTGCTCCGGCAATCGCCCGAAGCCGAAGATCTCTTCGGCCGCATCGTTCCAGGCCAGCACGTCCCAGCGCCGGCCGGTGATGTAGGCCGGCTGGTGCAGGCTCTCGATCATCCGCCGAATGGGCGGTGGCACGATTTCGCGCGTGAACGGGCTTCTTGCGCGCTCGCGCGCCAGCGCCTTGAGGTGCGCGTGCTCGGCCTTGCTGAGACGGAGGGCCCGGGCCAGCGCATCCACGGTGGTGACGGACGGGCTCACCGTGCGGCCCTGTTCGAGGCGGATGTACCAGTCGACGCCGATGCCGGCGAGCTGCGCGACCTCCTCGCGGCGCAGCCCCGCGGTGCGACGCCGGCTACCCGCGGGCAGCCCGACCGTTTTCGGCGACAGCTTTTCGCGACGGGACCTCAGGAAGTCGCCGAATTCGACGCGGCGGGGGTCGGCCATGGACGTGCTCCGTGGGGAGGGACAAGGCAATACTAGGATAATACCAGGCCTTCTTGCCGCGCGACAGTCCTCGCATATTCCGTGCACCTCACAATGAGGTGCGAACGAAGGTCGACATCATGAAGGCTGCTGTACTCAAATCTTTCGGATCCCCGCTCGTCATCGAGGACGTCCCCGAACCCGTGCTCGGCACCGGCGAAGTGATCGTGGATGTCGTCGCCACCCGCGTGCTGTCCTATTCCAATGAAGTGTTCAGCGGTGAACGCAAGTACGCGTTGGACTTGCCCGTCATTCCCGGAGCCGGCGGGGTCGGCCGTGTGCGCGCGATCGGCCCGGACGCAACAAAATTGTCCGTGGGCGACTGGGTGCTCTGCGATCCGACAGTGCGCTCGCGCGACGACGCGATCGCTCCGGACATTCACCTGCAGGGTGTGAGCGCGCGCGGCGAAGGCGGCATGCAGCTACAGAAATATTTTCACCACGGCTCCTTCGCCGAGCGGATGAGGGTGCCGACGGAGAACGTGACGCGGCTCGGCGAACTCAGCGAAGCGGAGGCCGCGAGATGGAGCGTGCTCGGCACCATGCTCGTGCCCTATGGCGGCTTCCTTGCCGCAAGGCTGCAGCCCGGCGAGACCGTGCTCGTGAGCGGCGCGACCGGCAATTTCGGCAGCGCCGCCGTGGCCGTGGCGCTCGCAATGGGAGCGGCCTGGGTCGTGGCGCCGGGCCGCAACGAGAAGATGCTCGCCGAACTCGTGCGTCGCTATGGCGCGCGCGTCAGGCCGGTGAAGCTGACCGGCAACGAGAATGACGACCGTGAGCTGATGAAGCGCGCAGTGCCTGCCCCGATCGATTGCGCGTTCGATATCATGCCGCCCTCCGTCGCCACGACGGTGGTGCGCGCCGCGATCATGACGGTGCGGCCCAATGGCCGCGTCGTGCTGATGGGCGGCGTCAACATGCAGGGCGGTCCAGGCCTGGAGCTGCCCTACAACTGGATCATGCGCGAATGCATCACGATCCATGGCGTCTGGATGTATCCGCGCGATTCCGCGGCTCGCCTGATCGCGCTGGTGCGCGCGGGACTGCTCAAGCTGGAGGAGTACGAGACCACGGCCTTCGATCTCGACCACGCCAATGAAGCCGTGGCGCATGCCGCGGCCAATGGCGGGCCGTTCAAAATTACGGTGATCAGGCCCTGAGCCTGAGGCGGCGGGGGGAGCGCCGTCGTCGATTGATTTTGGAAGCCCCACCAAGCACTTGGCTACTGTGCATGGGGTTGTTTTCGAAGGTTCTTAGTCGAGTTCGACCACCTGGCCGTGCGACAGCGACACTCGCCGGTCCATGCGGCCGGCGAGTTCCATGTTGTGGGTCGCGATCAGCATCGACACGTGCGTCGCCTTGACCAGCTGCATCAGGGCCTGGAACACGTGCTCGGCGGTCCCAGGATCGAGATTGCCGGTCGGCTCGTCCGCAAACAGCACGCGCGGCGCATTGGCCACTGCACGGGCGATCGCAACACGCTGCTGCTCGCCGCCGGACAACTCGGCGGGGCGGTGGGTGATGCGGTCGCCGAGCCCGAGATAGCCGAGGATCTCCTTGGCGCGCTTGACGCTCTCGGACTTCTTCAGGCCGCGGATCATCTGCGGCAGCATGACGTTCTCGAGGGCCGAGAACTCCGGCAGCAGCCGGTGCGACTGATAGACGAAGCCGATATCGGTGCGGCGCAGCTGCGTGCGCTCGATGTCGGGCAGCTGCGAGGTCGGCGCGCCCGAGACATAGACCTCGCCGGAATCGGGTGCTTCCAGAAGGCCCGCGATGTGCAGCAGCGTCGACTTGCCCGAGCCCGACGGCGCCACCAGCGCGACCGATTGGCCAGCCCACAGCGCCAGCTTGGCGCCGTCGAGGATCGTCAGCGGCACCTCGCCCTGCAAGTACTGCCGCTTTATCTCGTGGAGATAAATGACCGGTACATCTTCCGCCCCCTGCTGTTGCTCCATCAGCCCCTCACTCGTACCGGAGCGCTTCGACGGGATCGAGGCGCGCGGCGCGCCACGACGGATAGAGCGTCGCCAGGAACGACAGCGTCAGCGCCATGATGACGACGGCCGTGGTCTCGCCGACGTCGATCTCGGCGGGCAGTTTTGACAGGAAGTAGAGCTCCGGCGAGAACAGCTCGGTCGAGGTCAGCCAGGACAGGAATTGCCGGATCGATTCGATGTTGAGGCAGATCACGAGGCCGACGCAGAAGCCGACCAGCGTGCCGACCACGCCGATCGAAGCGCCCGTGATCAGGAAGATCCGCATGATCGATCCCTGCGAGGCGCCCATGGTGCGCAGGATCGCGATGTCGCTGCCCTTGTCCTTCACCAGCATGATCAGGCCGGAGACGATGTTGAGCGCCGCGACCAGCACGATCATGGTCAGGATCAGGAACATCACGTTGCGCTCGACCTGGAGCGCATTGAAGAAGGTCGAGTTGCGCTGCCGCCAATCGACCAGGAAGATCGGCCGGCCCGCCGCCTCCGTCACCGCCTTGCGGAAGGCGTCGATCCTGTCGGGGTTGGTGGTGAACACCTCGATCGAGGTAACGTCGTTGCTGCGGTTGAAATAGGCCTGCGCTTCGGCGAGCGGCATGAACACGAAGCCGAGATCGTATTCGGACATGCCGATCTCGAACACCGCGACGATCTTGTACGGCTTGATCCGCGGCGTCGTGCCCATCGGCGTCACCGCGCCTTTCGGCGCCACCAGCGTGATGCTGTCACCGGCATGCAGCGAAAGCTGGTCGGCGAGGCGGCGGCCGATCGCGACCCCCTGCCCTTCGTCAAACCCTTCGAGCGAGCCCTGCTTGATGTTCTTGGCGATCGAGGTGAGGTTGTTGAGATCGTCGGAGCGGATGCCCCGCACGAGGACGCCGGAGGCGTTCCATGGCGATGACGCCAGCGCCTGACCGTCCACCACGGGCGCGGCAAGACGAATGCCCCCGACCTGGCTGACGCGCTCGGCGACGTCCTTCCAGTCGGTCAGCGGCGATTCCAGGGGCTGGACCAGGATGTGGCCGTTGAGGCCCAGGATCTTGTCGAGCAGCTCTTTGCGGAAGCCGTTCATCACGGCCATGACGATGATCAGCGTCGCGACGCCGAGCATGATGCCGAGAAAGGAGAACCCGGCAATGACCGAGATGAATCCTTCCTTGCGGCGCGCCCGCAAATAGCGCGCCGACAGCATCCACTCGAATGGCGCGAAAGGCGCGGTTTGCACGGTTTCGGTCATGGTCTCATCCATCGCTCGATAATCCCATGATTCGGGGTCAATTGTGGCCGGATTGGCGGCCGCGATATCGCGCGATGAACAATATTCAGCCGACCAGCCTTATCAGCCCACAAGTCTTGCGACCGCGTCGGCAGGCGACATGGTCTCGCGCGCGCCGTCGCTGCGCCGCTTGATCTCGACCTTGCCGTCGGCGAGCCCCTTCGGCCCGATCATGATCTGCCAGGGGATCCCGATCAGGTCGGCAGCGGCGAATTTGGCGCCGGCACGCTGGTCGGTGTCGTCGTAGAGCACGTCGACGCCCTTGGCGGTGAGCTCGGCATAGAGCTTCTCGCAGGCCGCATCGACCGCGGCATCGCCCTGCTTCAGGTTGAGGATCGACACGCGGAACGGCGCCACCGCCTCCGGCCATTTGATGCCGGCATCGTCATGGCAGGCTTCGATGATGGCACCAAGCAGGCGCGAGACGCCGACGCCGTACGAGCCGCCATGGATCGGCACGTCGACACCGTCAGGCCCCGCCACCAGCGCCTTCATCGGCTCGGAATATTTGGTGCCGAAATAGAAGATCTGGCCGACCTCGATGCCGCGGGTGTTCACCCGCTTGTCCCCGGGCACCTCCTGCTCGAAGCGCGCGGCGTCGTGGACGTCCTCGGTCGCTGCGTAGAGCGAGGTCCACTGCTTGATGATCGGCGTCAGGTCGCTCTCATAATCGACGTCCTCGCCCGGCACCGGCAGGTCCAGCACGTCGCGATTGATGAACACGCCGGATTCGCCGGTCTCGGCAAGCACGATGAATTCGTGGCTGAGATCGCCGCCGATCGGACCGGTCTCGGCGCGCATCGGGATTGCCTTCAGTCCCATCCGTGCGAAGGTGCGCAAGTACGCAACGAACATCTTGTTGTAGGCGACGCGCGCCGCGGCCTCGTTGAGATCGAACGAATAGGCGTCCTTCATCAGGAACTCGCGGCCGCGCATCACGCCGAAACGCGGACGCTGCTCGTCGCGGAATTTCCATTGGATATGATAGAGATTCAGCGGCAGGTTCTTGTAGGATTTCACATAGGCGCGGAAGATCTCGGTGATCATTTCCTCGTTGGTCGGCCCGTACAGCAGCTCGCGCTTGTGGCGGTCGGCGATGCGCAGCATCTCCGGACCATAGGCATCGTAGCGGCCGCTCTCGCGCCAGAGGTCGGCGAGCTGGAGCGTCGGCATCAAGACCTCGATCGCGCCGGAGCGGTTCTGCTCCTCGCGCACGATCTGCTCGATTTTCTTCAGCACGCGGAAGCCGAGCGGCAGCCAGGCATAGATGCCGGCCGCCTCCTGCCGGATCATGCCGGCGCGCAGCATGAGCCGATGCGAGACGATCTCCGCCTCTTTCGGATTTTCCTTCAGGATGGGCAGAAAGAACCGCGACAACCGCATGGTAATACTCTGGGAATCAGTGATCGCCTGCAGTGAAACCGGATTGGAAGCGAAAACACAAGGCCGGGAATGAGGAAAAGCCGCTAACGCGACGAAATTCCTGTCATTTTTCCGTTGCCTTCAGGTTTGACTCGAACAGCAGCATGTTCTGCAAAGCCGGCGAGCCTAGGGCGGCGGCACATCGAGTTCATCCGCGAGCGTGATCTTCTCGAAATCGCTCACGAGCGCCTCGATCCGGACGCGCCAGCGGCCGGCGAAGGGCAACTCGACCTTGCGCACATGCCAGTAGCCGTCCGGCCCGAGCGAGGCGCCCCGGTCCATCGGCTCGATCCCGCGCTCGGGCAGGCTGAGCGTCAACGTCACCTCTTTGGCTGCCAGGGGCGTCCCCTCGCCGGTCATGAGCTGGAGCACGAAATCGTCCTTGCCGACCTTTCCAGGAGACACCAGCACCTGGAACATCGCCTTGTCGCTGTGGATGTGGATTGCCAAAGGCGTCTCCGGAACAATCGTTCGCGGCGGCGGGGTGAAGCGCCAGCCGGCGACGACGGCGAAGATGGCGAGGGCGACAGCACATTCGAGAAGGATCGAGCGCTTGAGGATGGACCGGGCCCCGCGATCACGCGCGAGTGGCGGGGTGAAGCGGAAGCGGTTGAGCGCCGCAAGTGCGAGCAGCATGAGGACCAGCGCGAGCTTGATCGAGAGGATGAGCCCGTAGCGGGTCTCGACCAACGCCGACGCCTTTTCGAGCTGAACAATGGCAAGGGCAAGCCCCGTCAATGCCAGCACGCCGACGGCCGGCACGGCGATGGCCGAGAAGCGGTTCACGACGGCAAATGTTGCTGGCGTCGGCTTCGACAGTAAAGCCGCCAGCGGAGCAAGAGCGCCGATCCACAGCGCAACGCACAGGCCATGAAGAAACATCGCCGGGCGCATCATCATCTGAGGCGGCGCCGTTGCGGCGTGCCCGCTCATGGCGAGCGACAAGCCCACACCGACCACCGCCATCATCGCAAGAGCCCGCGAAGGCCATGCGCTGCGCAGCGCCAGCAGAGCGAACAGCATCGCGGCGGTGGCAAAAAGAAGCGCGCGGCCGGCACTGGTCGCGAACGCGACCTTCCAAGGCGCGGCCGTCGCGAGCGCCGCCGGCGGCAGGCCGAGGAGATCGAGACCAAGCGCACCGAGGGATACCACGGCGCTCGGAAGGCCGACCGCGAGCGCAACGCGCGGCACGGTCATGCCAGTCAACGTCCGTGATATCCAGCGCGCGAACCACACACCACCGACACCAACGAACAGTCCGAGGTAGAGGCCAACGCGCGCCAGCCAGATCAGCGCGCCCAACCCGTTGCCCGCACTCGCCGGCGGCTTCGTGTCCGACGGCGTGCCGACTGAAAACATCACTGATCCGACCACCGGATGGCCATCCTGCGAGATCACGCGATAGCTGACGACCGCGGTTCCCTCAGGTAGATCCGCCGGCATCGCCACGGAAATCGTCTCGCCCGACGCACTGACACGCGAATCGTCCCGCGCCCTGCCCGCCCCGTCGATCAGCCGGATCGCGCCCGGCGTCACCGGCTCGTTGAACCGCAGCTCCACCACCTTGGGCGCGGTCGCGAGCGTGCTGCCGCTCGCCGGCTCCACCGAGATCAGCGCCGCATGCGCGAGCGCACAGCTCGCAAAGCCCGCAGCGAAGAGCAGCGTCGCGAGCGCGGCGAGGAGGCGCATCAGGGTTTGGGCAGGAGCTTCACGCCAGGCGCCGGCGACTTGCCCTCATGAGAATGCCCTGCCCCCTCGGTTGGGATTTCGATCCAGCGGCTGACGCCGGTCTCGCATTCCTGAACCACGGGGAAGTACAAGGTCGTGTTGGCCTTGAGCTTGTCGGTGAGCACCGTGTGCATGATGAACTCGTCATAGTTCTTGTCCAGCAGCTTGCCGCCGGACCACGCCACCTCCTTGACGCCGGACGAGAGCTTATTGCCGTGATAGTCGTATTCCCCGGCATATTTGCCCTCGACGACATCGATGGTCCAGCCGGCCTTCGGCATCGGCTTCACCGCAATCACCCCTTCCGGAATCTGCACGCGGATCTTCACCGTCGGCGAGCCCGCGCAGCCATGCGGAACGGTGAAGACCGCCTTGTAGGATGCGCCGATGGTGGCCTGCTTGGTCTCCAGCGAGACATGCGCGCTTGCGGGCACGGCTGCCAACAGGCATGCAGCCGTCGTGGTGGCGTAAATCGAACCTATTCGCATTGGAGCCTCACTTGTTCATAGATGCATTGCGGCACCGGCCGCCTTTGCTGCAGATTCTGCTTCGCGAATAAGGTCCTGCCGCCGCTTCAAGACATCGCCCACCAGCGCAGGACCGGCACGCTCGGGTGATCCGGAATCGAACGGCGGCTTTGGATCGTACTCGATCACGAGCTGAATTCGTCGTGCAACCTCTTCGCCCGCCAACCGAGCGGCGATCGCGAGCGCAAAATCGATGCCGGCCGTCACGCCGCCACCCGTCACTCGGTTGCGATCCTCGACGACGCGATCGGTCCGCACCACCGCACCCATCTGCGCGAGCAGATCGCGAACATACCAGTGCGACGTGGCCTGATAGCCCCTCAGCAGCCCGGCGGCGCCAAGCAAGAGCGAACCGGTACAAACGCTAGTGACGAGGCGCGCCGATCCACCCTGCTGCTTGAGGAATTCGATAGTTTCACGGTCCTGCATCGCAGCGACCGTTCCCTTCAGACCTCCAGGCACGAACAACACATCGAACATCTGTGGGGCGCTCTGGAAGGTCGCCGTCGGCGTAACCGGCAAGCGGACGTCGGTTATGACCGGCTGCTCTGTTTTGGCTATCAGGTGGACGTCAGCCTGCATAATGCTGAACACGGTGAGCGGACCGGCCAAATCAAGCAGGATCATGTCCGAATGGATCAACAGGCCCACGCGCGGTCGTGTCGGCGACGCCGGCTGCGCAAGTGCAGGCGGCGCGACGAAGTTGAGTAAGGATACGGCGGCAAGCGTCGCGTTGAACTCTCTTCGATCCATGCTGTTGCTCCACCAGTTATGAGCAGATCATGCCCATCACTTCTTCATTCCCGAATGATCCGGCATTTTCTTCATGTCCATGTGACCCGAGTGCCCGCCATCGCCCGGGGCCTGCGCGCCGACGCCCTGGACGTCGAGGGCAACAGTGATCTTTCCGGCCTTCTCGAACTGAAGCGTCACCGGCACCTTGTCGCCCTGCTTGAACGGCCCCTTCAGCTCCTGAAGCATCAAATGATTGCCGCCGGGCGCGAGCTTCACGGTCTTGCCTGGATCGATCGCCAGTCCCTTGTCGAGCGCGCGCATCTTCATCACGCCGTTGTCCATCGCCATCTCGTGAATCTCGGCCTTGCCTGCGATGTCGGCGGACACGCTGACCAGCCTGTCGGCCGCGTTGCCCTTGTTTTCGATCGTCAGATAGCCGCCGGCGACCTTGGCGCCGCCCGGCGTTGCCCGGCTCCAGGCCTGCGAGATGACGAGATCGCCGGCCTTGACGTCCTCGGCTGCGAACGCCGCGCTGGTGCCGAGCAGCATGGCGACGGCGAGAATTGAAAGCTTGATCCTGTTCATTTGGTTCCCTCGGTTTTGATCTGATCGAGCACGGTCGGTCGTGGTGGTCGCGGCAGCCTCAGTGCGCTTACCATCGATACCTTATTCCGGTGTAGACCGCCCGGCCGGCTCCTGGCTCGAACAACGCTGACGTCGCGGTGGCGCGATCGATGATACTGGCGCTTGCAATGTAGGTCTTGCTGGTTAGGTTTCGACCCTCGATATAGGCGGAGAACGGCCCGCCATTGTCGAAGCCCGCTTTCAATCCGAGCAGTGCATACGGCTCCGTCGTCAACGTGTTCATACTGTCGACAAAATAGGCTTGCGGCACCCATTCGACGTTCGGACCGGCATAGAACCCGGTCGGATGCTTGTAGAGCAATTCGGCGCGCAAATAGTGACGCGGCGCACCGGGCAGCTGGTTGTTGCCGAACGTCGGGTCGCTATCGAAGCGAAAATCGTTATAAGTATAGGCAAGGTTGAGCCAAACTTTGTCGGGCGCTCCTCCTTTCACGAAGATGTCGCGGAAGATTGCTGCCCCTGCCCCAGCCTCCACGCCCTGATGGAAGGTTCGGTCGGCATTGGTCACGTTGCAATTGCCGAAGGCGCTGTAGAGGCACAGCAGCTCATCGCGGATATTGGCGCGATAGGCGGTCAACTCCCACGAATAGTCGGGCCGTCGCATGCGCGTCCCGATCTCGTAGGTGGTCGCAATCTGCGGACGGATACTGGTGAACGGAATCGTCGGAATGCCAGGACCGCGCGCGCTCTCGCCGAAGCTCGGCACTTCGGCGCTCCGCGAAACGTTGGCGAAGGCCTGCCACGTCGGGTCGATCTGCCACAGCAGACCCGACTTCGGCGACCAAAGATCAAAACGGGTTGCTCCCGACTGGTCGCCGTCGCTAAAAAACCGGTCCCGCCGACTGCGCGTCGCATGCAGAAATTGCGTGCCGGCAATCGCAGCGACGTTCGGCAGAAAGTAGAAGCTGTCCTCTACGTAAATCGAGGTGTTCTCCGAGCGATCGACCGACGACGACAGCAATGCCCCCTTCTGTCCGGCAATGTTAGCGAATTGCTGATTGTCGATGCTGCCATTCAACAGGTTGACGCCCGCGACAAGCCTGTTGCGGTAACCGCCGATAATGCGGTCGTCCGTAACTTTCGCGAAGCCGCCGTAATCCTTGTAGCGATAATCGAGCCACTGGAAGATCGGATGCATGAGGTGCCGGTCGACGCCGAAGGCACCGAACTCGAACCTGGTGTCGTCGAATCGGATCGTCGTTTTGTTTGCCAGCCTGACCGTGTCGATGTTGCGCTGCTGGTCCATGGCAACGTTCGCCGGAGCCGCGGCCTCCGGATTGGTCAAGGCAGACACCTTGGTGACGGTTCCTGGAATGCGTTGCCGCACCTCGTTGGCGTTGAGATAGAATCGCGTCTCGAAATCCGGCGAGAACTGGTAGCCGACATTGCCGCTCACGCGGTTGCCCGAGCCGAAGCTGTGATCGCGGAAGCCGTCCGTGACCTGCGTCGATGCGGTGACGAAACCATCCCATGGCCCGTTGGCGCCCCCTGCATTGGCCTGCAGTCGCCTGAAGCCGAAGGCTCCCACGTCGAGCGAGACGCCATTCGGAAATCGGTCGCGTCCCGATGCCGTCACGAAGTTGACGGCGCCTCCCAGCGAATTGGCTCCGAACTGCAGCGCATTCCCGCCCTTGTACACCTCGACGTATTTGTAGGCGGTCGGGTCGATCTCCTGGAAATCGCCGTAGCCGTCGGCCGTGTTGATCGGGATGCCGTCCATGTAAAGCTGCACGCCACGCAGATGGAAATTGCGCGACAGGCCGGATCCGCGAATCGAAAGCCGGGTATCGTCGCCCCATTTCGGCTGCGCAAACACGCCGGGCACGTAGTCCAGGATATCCTTGATCGTGTTGGCGGGAGTCGAATTCCGGTAGGCCTCCGCTGTGACCAGCGCTACGCCGCCCGGCGTCTGGTTGATCTCGCTCAGCGCCTGCTGGGCGGTGAGAACCGTCAGGGCACCGGGGCCGGGGCCCCCTTCGGAAGCTGCCGTCGGTTGTGCAGGCGCAGTTGCAGGCGCGCGGGCCCGCGTTGATCGCGCGGCAGCTCGCTGTGCGCGGGCTGGTGAGGCCCGTTTCTCCCGCGGCGCGTCGACCGTGACGGGAGGAAGCTCGCCTCGGTTTTCCTCCGCAATCGCATTGGACGGCACAACGAGGGCAGAAGCTGAGGCAAGCAGAATTCCTGGTGCGGAAAGCAGTCGAAAGAAGCCTGAACGAGGCATGCGGTCATTCCTGATGCCGGCAGAGAGCCGGTGCATTGCGATCCCGGCACGGCCGAAGCCGGCTCGGAGCTGAAGGTTTCGCGGATCAGGAAATGCGAGGGGGAGCGCGTGCCCGGGCGCTCGAACCGTCGACGGCGGCGAGGACGGGCGCGTTCGCCACATGCCAGACGATGCGGGCGATGGGGCGGACGGGAGTTGAGAACGCCGCATGGGGCGGCGCGTCAAGCGAGGCGCCAGCGTGCGCGAGGCAGCAAAGCGCACATGCGCCGGCTTTTGCGGCCGGCGTCCCGGTCTGGTCTACCGGGCCGCCCTGCTCAGTTGCACCATGGCAGATGATGGCGGCAGAGAGCGGATCGGCAACGGCCTGGCCCGCCGCGAGACAGGCGGCGATCGGCGCCAGCACCTGCATCACCAGGGCGAGCAGGACCAGAGGCAGGAATTTTTGCAGGCGTGCGCGCATCCGGCGAACCATTCGTTCGTGCGCTAACTAAACACCGCGCCGGCCCCCGAGTCGAGGTCGGTTCCGCCGGCTACTTGGCACACCGCAAATTTCGCTAAAAACTGGGGCCGGAGCCCCCTCCTGCGGCTGGCGTCCGGCAATTGAGGCAGCTGCCCCGCCCCCGCCCATCCACAGATTTCTTATATTTGTCATGTGCTTAGATGGCTAAAAGCCCGATCATTTCGTCAGCTGCTGTTATTTTGAACATTCGTTGCTGAAAATGATGACAAGTGAGAAAAGTTGATCTAGCATCCCTCTTGCTCAGGCGCTGACCGCGAGGTCGAGGCCTGGTGGTCCAAGTCTCGGGAGGAGCCCCTGGCGCGCAAAACGCAGCGTCGCCCCGTCAATCAAGATCAAATCTTAAGATCGGGGATAATAGGGTCGACACAATTTTTGAGCGGGGCCAGGGCCCCGCTCTTTTTTTGCCCGCGCGGCTGACCTGTCGATGAACGCGGCCTCTCATCCCATCGAAGACAGCTTCGAACGCGCCGCCTCCCGCTGCGCCGATCTCACGCCCCTGGTCTACCAACGTCTGTTCGATCAGCATCCGGAAACGCAGGCGATGTTCCGCTCGGACGGCGGTGACCTCGTGAAGGGGTCGATGCTCGCGCTGACGATCGAGGCAATTCTCGATTTCGCCGACGAGCGCCGCGGACATTTCCGGCTGATCGCCTGCGAGCTCGCCTCGCACGATGCCTATGGCACGCCGCGCGAGCTGTTCGTCGCGTTCTTCGCCGTCATCAGGGATGCGCTCCGCGCTCTGCTCGGCGATGAATGGGCGCCGGAGATCGCGCAGGCCTGGGATACATTGCTCGCCGAGATCGATGCATTCGCCGCCGCGCCCACTTGACGCTTTGCGCTGCACCAACACGCGGGCCGCGACGACGCTGCGGCTGATTGCGGATTGAGTGCGAACAACTCTTGTGAGAGACTTTCGGACATCGGTAGCGCTACCAATGACGCGCCGACGACAAGTATATATGGGAGCGAGCGATGTCCGGGACGAAAGATTTCTCGACGACGAGGCGCGATCTTCTTCAGGCGGCTGCGACCGCCGGCGCCGGGGCTGCCCTGTTCGGCAGCATGGGCATAAACCCTGCACTGGCCGCCGAGGTCGGACGCAGCGAAAAGCCGCTGAAGGCGGCCTTCTCCAATGCCGGTCTTCAGGCGACCTGGTGCGCGCAAGGCAAGCAGGCCGCGGAATTCTGGGGCAAGCTGTTCAATGTCGAGGTCACCTGGTTCGACGGCCAGCTCGATGCAGTGAAGCAGCGCGCGGCGATCGACAACATGGCCTCGCAGAAATGGGACTTCGTGGCGATCCAAGCCTTCGGCATCGGCACCCTCACCCAGCCGGTGCAGAAGATGATCGACGCCGGCACGCCCGTGATCGACATGGACACGCTGATCGCGCCACTCGACCAGATCAACGTCCACTCCTTCCTCGCCCCCGACAACGAGTTCATGGGCGCATCGGTGACGCAGGCGCTGTGCAACGCCATGGGCGGCAAGGGCAAGATCATCATGACGCAGGGCGCGCTCGGCCATACCGGCGCGCAAGGACGGGCGAAGGGCTTCAACTCGGTCGTCAAGCAATTCCCGGGGATCGAGGTGCTCGACACCCAACCGGCCGATTGGGACGTGTCGAAGACCGCACGTCTCTGGGAGACCTATCTGACCAAATACCCGCAGATCGACGCGGCGTTCTTCCACAATGACGACATGGCGCTGGCCGCCGCCAATATCATGAAGGCACGCAATCGCACCAACATCCTGATCGGCGGGGTCGACGCCATGCCTCCGGCGATCCAGGCGGTCAGCGAAGGCCGCATGTTCGCCACCGTCCGCAATCCCTCGTGCCGCATCCATGGCGGCGCCATCATCGCGGGCGTCTCGGCCGTGGTCGGCGGCGAGAAGAGCGGACAGGGCATTCCGAAGAACGTCGTGACTGACGGCCCGGTCGTGACCAAGGCGAATGCGGCCGGGATGCAGTGGATGCAGGATCACTTCCTGATCTGAGCCTCAGATCTGAACTTTCATGATCGTGGGACAACAGCCCATCCTGGAACTGCAGGGCATCACGAAGAGCTTCGGCGGCGTCGAAGCGCTTCGTGGTGTCGACTTCGCGCTCTATCCCGGCGAGATCCATGGTCTCGTCGGCGAGAACGGCGCCGGCAAAAGCACGCTGATGAAGATCATCGCCGGCGTGCACACCGAGTTCTCAGGCCGCTTCCTGGTCGACGGCCGGGAGATGCATTTTCGCTCGGCGCGCGATGCGCACGCCGCCGGCATCGCCATGGTGCACCAGGAGCTCAGCGTCGCGCCCGACTTGACGGTGGCGGAGAACGTCTTCCTCGGCAATCAGCCGACCAACGCCCTCGGCCTCGTGCAATGGCGGCGGATGGCGCGCGAGGCGGGCGAGCAGCTCGCCCGCTTCGGCATCGACGTCGACCCGATGGCTCGGCTCGGGGATCTCCCGATCGGGCTGCAGCAGCTGATCGAGATCGCGCGCGTGCTGTTCTCCGGCGCGCGCATCGTCATCCTGGACGAGCCGACCTCCGCCCTCTCCCCACCCGAGGTCGAGCGGCTGTTCACAACGCTGCGGCGGCTGCGCGAGGAAGGCACCGCCATCGTCTTCATCTCGCATTTCATCGAGGACATCCTGCTGGTGTCCGACACGGTGACCGTGTTCCGCAACGGCCGGAAGGTCGCGGAGACGGCGAGCGCGGCGACCAGCAAGGGCGCGCTGATCGAGGCGATGATCGGCCGCGGCGGCGAGGCGCTCGAGCATAGCTACACCGACGACCTGATGCTGCCGCAGCCGAGCGACCGCAAGGTCGTTCTCAAGGCCGACCAGCTGTCGCTGTCCCGCAGCCTTCAAGACGTATCGTTCGAGGCCCGCGCCGGCGAGGTGCTCGGCATCTACGGCTTCATGGGCTGCGGCCAGCAGGAGCTGTCGCGCATCCTGTTCGGCAAGCTGAAGCCGGACAGCGGCACGCTTGTAGTCGAAGGCGTGCCGAAAACTTTCGCCAGCACGGCTGCGGCGCGCCGCGCCGGCGTGGCGCTGGTGCCGGAGAGCCGGCGCGACATGCTGTTTCACCAGGAGCCGGTCTACAAGAACATCTCGATCAGCATCCTCGACCGCATCTCCTCGCTGCTGCTCAAGCCGGCGCAGGAGCGCGACATCGCGAGGCGCCAGGTCGAGCAGCTGCAGATCAGGCCGCCGGTGGTCGGCCTCGACCTCGGCATGCTCTCGGGCGGCAACCAGCAGAAGGTCGCGCTGGCGAAATGGCTGACCTACCCGCCCAAGCTGCTGGTGCTGTGCGAGCCGACCCGCGGCATGGATGTCGGCGCCAAGAACGACGTCATCAACATCGTCCGCGACCTCAGAACAAAGGGGCTCGCGATCATCGTGCTGTCGACCGAGCCGGAAACGGTGCTGTCGCTGGCCGACCGCATCCTCGTGCTCAAGCGCGGCGCATTGGTACGAGAATTCAAGAACGAGCCGGTCAGCAAGGACCGCCTGCTGGAAGCGGCGTGACGGAGAAGCACATGAGCAGCGAGACGGCTTTGGCGACAGGACAACGGGCGCGGGGCCTTGCGCCCTTCCTGCGCTCGCAGATGCGCAACATCGCCCCGTTCCTGACGCTGATCTTCCTCACCGCCTTCTTCGCCTTCGCCAGCCCCTCCTTCGCGACGATCGACAATCTCGGCAACATCCTGACGCAGGTGTCGGTGACGGGCATCATCGCCGTCGGCCTCACCTTCGTGATCCTCTGCGCCGAGATCGACCTGTCGATCGCCAGCATCGCCAACGTCACGGGCATTGCGGTCGCCTACTTCACGCTGCAGGAATCCTACGTCAACATCGCCAACATTCCCCTGCCCGGCGCGGTCGCAATCATCCTGTCGCTCCTGCTCTGCGCCCTGCTCGGCCTCGTCAACGCGCTCGGGCTGACCGTGATCGGCATCCCCTCCTTCATCATGACGCTTGCGATGATGCAGATCGCCGCCGGCATCTCGGCGCTCCTGGTGCGCGGCCAGATCGCCTACAAGGTGCCGAGCCTGATCACGACGCTCGGCTCCGGCTCGATCGGCGGCATCCCCTGGATCGTCATCGTTGCCGCCATCATGCTGCTCGGCGGCCATCTGGTGCTGACCTACACGCGCTTCGGCCGCTACGTCTACATGGTCGGCGGCAATCGCGAGGCGGCCGAATATTCAGGTCTCAACGTCAAGCTGATCCTCGGTGCGGTGATGGTGATCTCGGCGGTGTGCTCAGGCATCGGCGGCATGCTCGGCGTCGCCCATTTCGGCAGCGCGCAGCAGAACGAGTTCGACACCTACCTGCTCGACTCCATCGCCGCCGTCGTGGTCGGCGGCACCAGCCTGTTCGGCGGCCGCGGCGGCATCGGCAACACCATCGTCGGCCTGTTCGTGCTCGGCGTGCTCAACAACGGCCTCGACCACGTCAACATCGACAGCTTCCTGAAGATCCTGATCCGCGGCCTGATCCTGTTGGCGGCGCTGGTCATCAACGTCTATGCGCAGCGCTTGAGGGAGAAAGCGGCGGAGTAGACGGCCGGCAAACAAAAAGTGCGAAAACAACCCCATGCACAGTAGGCGAGGCCAGCGGAATCAATGACTTGCCGGCGGGCGTCGTGAACTTGCGGATTTTACGAAGCCGGATTTGCTCCGTCGGGCAAAACAGGGGTATGATGTCATCATCGGCAGCCCCCTTTGAAGGCCGGCACATCCCCCGTCATTGCGAGCGCAGCGAAGCAATCCAGAGTCTTTCTGCGGAGGGATTCTGGATTGCTTCGCTGCGCTCGCAATGACGAGGTTGCGGCAGAACGGCGATCCAGGATCTACCTCTATCGCGGGGTCAGCGGGTGCGGTCTAATCGCGAGAAGCGGAAATTGCAGTGGCTGGCGCCGCCCGCCAGCGTCTGGGTCCGTTCCAGGCGGATGCCTCGCGTGGCGTAGGCGTCGAAGTCGAGGCCGCAGATGTTCGGGAGGATCTCCTTGTCGCCATGACGCGCCGCGAGCTTGCAGAAGCCGCAGGCCTTGTAGTCGATGCCGAACTCAAAGCTGTCTTGCGGGCCCGGCTCGACGAAATCGTAGACGAAATCTTCCGGAAACTCCGCTTGATGAGCTTTTGTAACGCTTCTTGCCGCCTGTTCGCGCATCAAGGCCTGGTTCTCCGGTGACATGAATTGATGCCCCGCGGCGAGACGCTCGGCTTCGGGAATCGTCAGCAGCTGCGCCTTGTAGGTTTCCCGCTCGATCTCGCCGATCACGGGCACCGGCACGCCGTGGCGCCGCAGCACCCGACTGATGGCCATGAAGCCGGTCAGGCGCATGAAGAAATCGCTCATGCGGCTTGCCGCGCCACCGACATAGGGCATCTGGGTGAGGACGATCGCGAATTCGTCCATCACGTCCTGCCTGACTCCATCGATGTCGGAGAGATGCGCGCGCTCGCGGAGCATCGCTTCGGCAAGGTCTAGTCGCTCGCGCATGGCGGCTTCCATCGCATGGTGGTGCGTCTGGTAGAACGGATGGATCTCAGCCATTGGACACCTGATATGATTGGCTCATTGCAAATCGACGCCGCCGCCTCATTCCGCGGCGATCGCCTCGATCTCCAACAGCCATTTGCTGTCGACGGTCTCGACGACCACGACGGTCAGTGCCGGCTGGTGTTCCCCGAGCATGGCGCGGCGAATGGCGCGGTTGGTGACGACCTGACTGCGGTCGGTCAGGAACGTGGTGACCTTGACCAGGTGCTCGACGCCAAGGCCTGCCGCGGCGAGCACTTCCCTGACATTGCGCCAGGCCTGCTCGCATTGCGCCTCGAAGCCGTCGGGCACGGTGCCGTCGGACCTTTCTGGCACCTGGCCGCTGATGAACAGCAGGCGGCGATGCTGCTTCAGCTCCAGGCCCATGCTGTAGCCGCCGGCGGGCGGGTGAACCGTTGCTGGATTGTGGCTGACGATGTGAGCTGGCGACATGGCGTTTCTCCGGATTTGCGCGTCAAGCGTATCCGGCGGCACCACGCTAGCGCAAAGCATCATTGCTGCGGTTCAGCGCAAGAAAATCTATTGCAGGGACGCGGCCCATCGGTGTCAAAATGCAGTTGCGATGACATACGCCCTGCCCCCACTCAACGCGCTCCGCGCCTTCGAGGCCGCCGCGCGCCATCTCAGCTTCAAGCTGGCCGCGCACGAACTGCACGTCACGCCCGCGGCCGTCGGGCAGCAGGTGAAAGCGCTGGAGGCGCGCCTCGGCGTGCAGCTGTTCGAGCGGCTGCACAAGCAGCTCATCCTCACGGAGGCCGGCCAGGCCTATCTGCCCGGGATTTCCGAAGGCTTTCGTCACATTGCCGAGGCGACCTCGCAGTTGAAGCCCGCAGGCGCCGTGCTGCTGCAATTGGGGGTCCACGGCAGCTGCGACCTGCGCCGCCTCGAACTTGCGGAGTTTCGCAGCGCACATGCGGAGATCGGTGTGCGCGTGCTGCAGCCCGCCGGCCTGCACGAGCTCGTCGAGGGCAAGGTCGACCTCCTCATCGCCCGCGGCGTGAGCCACCATCCGGGCTATCGCTGCGAACGGATGGATGAGGGATCGGGCGCGGGTGATTGGCTGGTTGCGCCAGAAGGCACGGCGGAATGTCCGGAGATCGTGAGTTTTCGCGCGTGGCTACGTGCGCTGCCCGCGGCGAAACCGCTGGCAAATCGCCGCCCGCGTCTGGTCGGCGGCGTCGGGAGTTGACCGGGCTAAAGGTTGCGGGCCGAGGCCCAGGCTTCCGTTCAACTCAACGCACCCTTACCCGTATAGAGAAAAATCGCGGTGGCCGTCTCGCGCGCGTCGTCATAAACCCGCGCCGCAGTTGGAACGCGGATAATGTCCGCTGTGCTCCTGATAGCCGCCCAGAAGCCGGCGTCACCAGACGTCAGAGTTGGGCCAACGGCGATCATGGCGCCCGACCGCATGGCAGGCTAGTTGTTATAGAGTCCTCCCCTTAGGGGCAGCTTGGAGAATTGCACGTTGACACGATCCAGAAGGTCGATCGTCGCTTTAGGTATCTTTCTGGCGTCGGTGGGCGCCGTGGTGCTCGGGCGTATGACCTATGTCGAGGCGTTCGGCAGCGATGAGATGGATTACCGCGGCGAGAAGATCCGGCTGTCAAAGAAGTATGTCGATTATGACGACTACAAGAACGATCCCGCCAACCTTGCAGCATCGGAAATTCCGCGCGTCGAGAAGCTGATGACAGATGCGAAGGTTGGCCCGCTTTTCGCGGACTGGCACGACGTCGCGCGTCAGCTCAGCAATATCAAGGTTCCGGGCTACGGCATGGGAAGCGCTGACGACGTGGTCGCCGTTGGACGAGAGTTTGCCGTCCGCTTTATGGAAATCCCGCAAGTCGCCAAGGAACGCTATTTCGTTTTGGAAAAGCTGGAAGGGGGGAGGTTTCGTCTGGCTGATGATTTTGTGGCGCCGCGCGACCCTGGGTCGGCCTTTGCGCGGATATCCTCCATTCGCCTCGCTGACGACAGACTGATTTATGCCGACCGCAATGGCAGGGTTGTCCGCGAGACGCCCGTGGCACGCTAAGGCGCCGACTTTCATTCCATCTGCCGCTCACCAGGACTAGAGTCCGCTTAGGGTCAATCGCGAGGTTTTGGCCCGGTTTACGTTAGGTCCGATCTACCCCTTACAGCCGACATATCCTCGGCCGTGGGGATGCGGCAGCGATGGGCCAACAGCCGACACCGCGCCGGTGTCGGAATTACGAAAGAGGCCGCCCGATTGAGGTGGCCTCTTTTTATGCTTCGGCGCTTCGTTTTTACTTCTTGCGCGGATCGTCGGCTGGATCGATGAACACGATGCCCCCCGGCCCGGTGAATACAATTTGGACCATGGTTTCTTCGTTTGTCGTCCATACATAATGGGGGTGCTTTGCCGGCAGCGCGAAGACGGAGCCTGGCTTCAATATCTCGCCTTTCGAGGGATCAAACCTTTCCCCCATGGCGTTCCCAAAGTTGCCACTCATCACGGTGACGACCTCGGCATAGGGATGAGTATGCGGCGGAACTTTATAATTCGGCGGGAATTTCACCCGCTGGACTATCGTCTCGGCCTTTGTTGGGTCACCGATCAAGATGGCGGTTTGCACGCCCCTGAAGACCGGATGCTCTATCCACGTCACCCCATCGGGCTTGACCACCTTCATCGCATCTTGAGCCATCGCAGAACTTGCCAACGCGATCAAAGTGGCAGCGACAAAGGACTTGTTCATCCTGACCTCCTCCCAATATTGCGGAGCTGGAAGGCCCAATAGGATACTGCAAAAATACTCAGACTGAACCGCATAAAATTCATTTTTGCATGGGCTTGAATCGTCCATCGCAAACCAAGTCCGAATTGGGTCACAAGCAGCGGTCATGGCGGGCACGGCCCTGCGACCGGTCTGCCGCCGATAGCCAACGCGGCAAAGGCCCGCCACTTTGCTCGGCAACGGGCCAGAAGCTGAAGCCGCGTCCTCGCGCAATTTGGTTAGTTGGATCATGATTAGTTTAGTATGCAGGACCTCAAAAGGTCGCGGCGATCGCAGGCTCCATACTCAGAACCGTAAACCGGGAAGAAATTGCTCGTTTCCATGCTGAGCTCGGTCGGGGCGCGAACGAGCATCAACACGGGCGCGCATTCGCGCTCTTTCCATGTCCCAGACAAACCTCGGTCAGCCCGGCTGACGGGTTTCAATTTAGCGGCAACGAATGTTAGAGCTCAGTTTGGCGCTGCGGTCTGATCCATTGTAGAATATGGTGGGTTGGTGGGCCGTGGTGCGGCATGGTGCACGAGCGGGTCCGAGTCGAGCGTAGATTATCGGCGATCTTGGCCGCCGACGTGGCTGGCTATTCTCGGCTCATGCATAATGACGAAGAGGCGACCCACGCCAAGCTGACAGCACTCTTCGCCGGAGGTGTTGAGCCCGCAATTGCGGAGCACGGCGGCCGCATCGTGAAGAACACCGGCGACGGGTTTTTGGCGGAGTTTCCAAGTGCGGTCGAAGCGGTGCGGGCTGCCATGCAATTCCAGTCCCGCATCAACGAACTTACCAGCGACGATGCAGAGGACAGGCGCATTCTCTTCCGTGTGGGGCTCAATATCGGCGACATCATCGTCGAATCCCATGACATCTTTGGGGACGGCGTCAACATCGCGGCACGGCTCGAGAGCATCGCCGAACCCGGCGGCATCTGCATCTCTCAGACGGTCTTCAATCACGCGCGCGACAAGGTGTCTTTCGACGTCGAGGAAGCGGGCGAGAAAACTCTCAAGAACATCGCCCGGCCCGTCCACGTCTACCGCATCATCATCGACCCAGGCCCGCGGACCGCAACGCTCAAACGCGGGGTTCCGGCGCTCGCGTTGCCTGACAAACCCTCTGTCGCCGTGCTGCCGCTGACCAATATGAGCGGCGACCCCGAACAGGAATTCGTTTCCGACGGTATTGCCGAAGATGTGATCACGGCGCTATCGCGCTATCCCTCGTTGTTCGTCATCGCTCGGAACTCGTCGTTCACTTACAAAGGGCGAGCGGTTGATGTGAGACAGGTCGGGCGCGAGCTTGGCGTCCGCTACGTGCTCGAAGGTAGTGTGCGCAAGGCCGGCAGCCGGATCCGCGTGACCGCGCAGCTCATAGAGGCGGCGACCAGCAATCATGTCTGGGCCGAGCGCTACGACCGCGACCTCGCTGATGTTTTCGCCGTGCAGGATGAGCTTACCGAAGCGGTGACGACTGCGATCGCCCCCGCCATTGCGGACGCCGAACTCCGACGCGCCATGCGCAGGCCGCCGGGGAGCCTTGATGCCTGGGCAGCCTATCAGCGCGGCCTGTGGCATCTGAGCAAAGCGACCGCAGACGACGATGAGATCGCGGAGAACTTCTTCAGACAGGCGATCGATCTCGACCCGACCTTCGGCGGCAGCTACAGCGCGCTCGGTCTCTACCAGCTGCAAGCGGCCGCGCTTTACCAGAAGATGGAACTGCGGGATGCGCAACGCTCGGCGGAGGCCTTGGCCCGCCGGGCGGTCGCGCTGGATGGCGCCGATGCGGAGGCCCGTTCGTGCCTTGGCTGGGCCTTGCAAGCCCGCGGCGAGGCTGAAGATGCGTTGGCGGAGATCGAGCGAGCTCTCTCCATGAGTCCAAATCTCGCGATCGCGCATGGCCATCGAGGCGCGACATTGATCTTTGCCGGCCGGCCCAAGGAGGGGGTCATGGCTCTCAACGCGTGTATCAGGCTCGATCCCCGCGACCCCTATCTGGCAGTCCGCTTGTTGCACATTGCATGCGGTTTATATTTCTGCGGCGAATACGAGGCTTCGATTGAGGCAGCAAAACGTCTGATCCGGTCGTATCCCGATTTTCCGATGATCTACCGCTGGACCGCGGCGGCGCTGGGCCAGCTTGGCCGCGCGGCGGAAGCGAAGGAAGAACTGGAAAAGGCCATCTCGCGTGCACCGGGAGCATTCGACATGTATGTCCGCAACAGAGCTCCGTGGTTTCGGCCAGAAGACCACGCGCATCTCGTCGACGGTTTGCGTAAGGCCGGCTGGAGGCAATGGGAGAACAAGGGACGATGAATGTCGCCTCGGGGTCACGAGCGCTAGTCTGGACCTGAGCCGACGACTTCCGGTTCAGCCCTGTCTCCGGACGTGCCCCATGCCGCGCAAACCGTCGCGAACGGCCACAAACCGAACCCAAGTCGATAACATGCGGCCACCGCTTTCACGACAGTAATCTATTCATAACTGGGGCAGGCGCCCGGCAGGGGACGAACAATTGCGACATGGGGCCAACCGAGACTCGTCACTTAATCGTGTTGGCGCGAGTGCTGTACGTAATCCGACCTTCGGCGTCGGCTGGAAGGCGACTCCGCAACCGCGCCTTGACTATTTCGATGCTGTCCGCTGACAGCAGCAGGCCTAAGCAGCGTCGAGGTTTGGTTCTCACACAGCCTGGGCCCTGCCAACTTGGTGGCGTGAATTTGTGATGTTCGCTATTCCGGCTGTCACGACTACAGGAATTTTAGCTGTCCTTTGACGAGCGAACGCCCCAAAACTCCAATTGCAATGGCGTTCGCTGCCTCTTACCCTTGTCAAGAAAACAACCGGGGAGGATACACCATGGAAATCCAGGCCTTCGGTTATCTCGGCGTCGGCGCGTCGAACCTCGATGATTGGGCCGCATTCGCCGCATCAAACATTGGCATGCAGGCGGTGGACCGCGCCAGCTCGATGCGTGCCTTCCGTATGGACGACCGCAAACAGCGCCTGTTCATCGACCGAACCATTGAGCCGGGCGCTCAGGTCTTCGGCTGGGAAGTCGCCAATGCCGCGACTCTCGACTCACTCGCTGCCCGCCTCGAAACCGCTGGCGTCGCCGTGAAGCGCGAACCCGCAGGGCTGGCGGACCAGCGCTGTGTGACGGAGCTGATCTCCTTTGCCGATCCCGCCGGCAATCGTTTGGAAGCTTTCCACGGCGCCCAGGTAGCTGACACAGTCTTTAAGCCTGGCCGCGACGTCTCCGGCTTTCGTACGGGCCCACTAGGCATGGGCCACACCCTTCTGACATTCCCAGACATCGATGTCGCCCTGGCCTTCTACAAGGACCTGCTGGGGTTTCGCATTAGCGACTTCATGGTTGCCCCGCTGAAGGCTTACTTCATGCATGTCAACGCACGCCACCACAGCGTGGCTCTCGTGGCCGCGCCAGTGCGCAGCATGCATCACCTGCTTGTCGAATATTATCTGCTCGACGACGTCGGTCAGGGGTATGACCTGCTACAGGGCAGCCCGCAGAAAGTTGTCGCCACTCTCGGCCGCCACCCGAATGATCTCATGACGTCGTATTACATGCGCACTCCGTCAGAGATCTACGTGGAGTGCGGCTGGGGCGGCAAGGAGGTCGATGACACAACGCCGCCGGTGGAGATGACCAGCGTGGGTAGCTTCTGGGGCCACAAGGGCCTATTTGAAGATATTGGCGCGCCTCCCTCGGCCGCGCCGGAGATCGGTCCACGTCGCGCCCCTGTTCAGGTGATGGAAGGCAACTACGAACGCATGGCGGGCACCTGTCCGTGGTGGGATGCGATACGCGGGAAGACCCGCTAATTTCGTGCCCGGTGTTGAAAGCATTGCGGACCTCGATGTCTCAGTCGGGTCAAAATGCGAAGAACTCAGGTCAGCAAATCTGGTCCGCTCTGGGTCAACGAGCGGACTACCGACCGCCAAGGCGCAACTTCGCCGATGGGCCACAAGGACATTCGAAAGGATGAGGGTCTCTAGCTGATGCGGCGTTACTCGTGAAGCTATGCCGATCTGACCGTCCCTTCGCCAAACAATTATGGCAGCGCATAGCTGCCGCGCCGAGCGGACCTTCGACAGACGCGACGCAACTTCGAAGATGCGCCCGAAGCTAGTCAACTACTGGACTTTACTTCTGCAATCGCTTCAAGCAATCGCTCCGCTTCCGCGACGCTCTCCAGCTGCGCCGCCGTCCGGAGATAAGTGCGAGCGATGATGGTCAGTGTTTGGCGACGGGCCGCCGTCACCGCGAGTTCAGCCAGTTGGTCTGCCTCGGCAGCCTTGTCGCGGTATCGCTTTGCTTCGGCAATGCATTGATCCGATCGTCCTGCCGAAGCAAGTTCGCCGGTTATTAGGCATACACGACCCCGGCCTTCTGAGGTGGTAATTGCGCTGCTAGCAAGTGAGGTCGAAAGCAAGGCTGTGATCTTCGGAGGTGTTACGGAAGCGAACCTGCCGCAGGAACTTAAAAACTCGCGCCGATCGTCTTCTTCTGGAGAGGACATTGCGGCTCCTATGATTTTTTTTGAAATATTTATTGGTCGATTAGAGAGTTAAGCAGCTCAATCAAGAAATGTAACTATATCCCATGTCGTATCGGAGACCCGCCGCCGCGGGCATTGAAATTTTGACGAGGTCCGGTGCGAGTCATAAGCGGTGGTCGAAATGAGCACGGCGGCGCGTCCGGTTTCCCCCGGAGAGCGGCCAACAGTGGGCATGCTAAATTTCTTCGACGACCTTGGCATCGAATTGCCTACCGCCACAGCAAACCGTTATCACGTCGCCCATGACGGCCGCAGCACCTGGGAAATAGTTTGCATCCCGACCAAGTTCTTTCGGTCACGATCTCCCTGATTTGAGGAGAATTCGCTTGACCCAATATGGCAACTGGCAGTCCTCGCTTGCGGCATCTATTGAGAGACCGAACAGACGAATACGCAAGATCAGCTTCGGGTCACGCCCCGGTCGAGACTAACGCCGTCCGACCGGCAATCTCCTCGCTCCGCCAGCACCGCACCGCGTGCCCATCCGCCCGCGTCTCCAGCGTTGGACCCGGCTCGCTCCGGCACACCGCCTCCGCGTAGCGGCAGCGCGGGCTGAAGGCGCAGCCGTTCGGCGGGTTGAGCGGATTTGGCAGGTCGCCGCCGGTGGTTGCCAGCGGGGCATGGCGCAGGGGATCGGGGATGGCCGCGATCAGGGCCTGCGTGTAGGGGTGTGCCGGCCGCTCGAAAATCTCGCGCCAATGGCCGTTCTCGACGATGCGGCCGAGATACATCACGGCGACGCGGTCGCTCATGTGCTCGACGACGCCGAGGTCATGGCTGATCATGACGTAGGACAGGCCGAGCGTGTCCTTCAGTTCCAGCAGCAGATTGATAATCTGGGCGCGGATCGAGACGTCGAGCGCCGAAACCGGCTCGTCGCAGATGACGATTTTGGGGTTGAGGATCAGGGCGCGGGCAATGCCGATGCGCTGGCGCTGGCCGCCGGAGAATTCATGCGGATAGCGGTCGGCCTGCTCGGGGCGCAGGCCGACATGCTTCAGCATCGTCGCAACGCGGTCCTCGATCTCGCTTTTCGCGGTCACGCCGTGCACGCGCAGAGGATCTTCAAGCGTGCGGCGAACGGTCTGGCGCGGATTGAGCGAGGCGTAGGGATCCTGGAATACGATCTGCACGATGCGGGCGAGCGCCTTGCGGTCGCCGGATTGCCGGTTCGTGACGACCTGCCCGTCCAGCACGATGCGGCCGCGCGTCGGCGCCAGCAGGCCCAGGATCGACAATGCGACCGTCGACTTGCCCGAGCCGGATTCGCCGACGAGGCCGAGGCATTCGCCGCGCTTCAGCCTGAGGTCGACGCCGTCGACGGCGCGGAGCAGCCGACGGCCGCGGCCCAGCAGGCCGCCCCCGAGCGGGAAATGAACGGCGAGATCCTCCACGCTGAGGATCACATCGTCATCCACTCTCCCCCGCGGTTCATGCATGGTGGTGACACCGGACGAAACCGCCCGCCTCCAGCCCATCCGTCTGCGGCGCGGTGGTTCGGCAAATTTCTGTCGCCTGCGCGCAACGCGGATTGAACCGGCAGCCATCCGGGAAACGCGTGATCGCCGGGACGACGCCCGCGATCTCCTTCAGCCTGCTGCGACCCAGCGCAGCGCGGCTGCCAAGCCGCGGCAGCGAGTCGACCAGGCCCTGCGTATAGGGATGGGACGGCGCGCGGAAGATGTCGGCCGAACCGCGCTCCTCGACGATGCGGCCGGCATACATGACGGCGACGCGGCGGCAGACATTGGCGACAAGGCCGAGATCGTGGCTGATCATGAGGATCGCCGTGCCGCGCTCGGCGCACAGATTGCGCATCAGCTCGATGATCTCCGCCTGCACGGTGACGTCGAGGGCCGTGGTCGGCTCGTCAGCGATCAAGAGGTCAGGACCGCAGGCGAGCGCAATCGCGATCATCACGCGCTGGCGCATCCCGCCGGACAGCTGATGCGGATAGTCCTTGACGCGCCGCTCCGGCGCGGGGACGCGGACGCTCGCGAGCGCCTCGACCGCCAGCTGGTTGGCCTCCCGCCAACTCTTGCCCTTGTGCAGCACGAACATCTCGGCGATCTGCCGTCCCACCGGCGAGACCGGATTCAGGGCCGTCATCGGCTCCTGGAAGATCATGGCGATGCGATCGCCGCGCAGCTGCCGTTGCCTCGCCGCGGACAGATGCTGGATTTCCCGTCCCTCGAACCGGATGACGCCGCCACCGATCGACAAGGGCGGCCGCAGCAGGCCGATCAAGGCAAGCGCGGTAATGCTCTTGCCGCAGCCGGACTCGCCGACGAGGCCGAACGTCTCGCCGCGATCGATACGGAATGAAACGCCTTCGGCCGCCGCAACGCGCCTCGATCCGTCATCGAGATCGATGCGGAGATTCTCGACCTCGAGCAGCGGGCTGCCTGTCATGTGCGCCGGCTCCGCGATTGGGGATCGAGGATGTCGCGCAGGCCATCGCCGAGCAGATTGAGACCGAGCACGGTCAGGAAGATCGCAAGGCCGGGGAAAATCGAAAGCCACGGCGCCGTCGTGATCTGCTCGCGGGCTTCCGACAGCATGCTGCCCCAGCTCGGAAACGGCGGGCGGACGCCGAGGCCCAGGAACGACAAGGCAGCTTCCGACAGCACCGCGCTACCCATGCCCAGCGTGCCGATGACGACGATGGGGCCCAGCATGTTCGGCAGGAGCTGCGTGATCATGATGCGCACATCTCCGTAGCCGAGCACGGTGGCCGCCTGCACATAGCCCTGGCTCCGCAGCGACAGCGCCGAAGCCCGTGCGAGCCGGCAGGTGAACGACCAGTTGGTCAGCCCGAGCGCGATCAGGAGGCTGGTCAGGCCGGGACCGAGCACCGCCATGATGGCGAGCGCGAAAATCAGCGAGGGGATCGCGAGCATGAGATTGGTCAGGCCGTTGACGACATCGTCCCACCAGCCTCCGAAATAGCCGGCGCTGAGGCCGAGCGCCACGCCGATGACGCTGTTGATGAGCTGGGAGACGATGCCGACCGTCAGCGAGACGCGCGCGCCGTAGAGGACGCGGGAATAGATGTCGCGGCCCTGCGCGTCGGTGCCGAACCACCAGGTCCAGCTCGGGGGCTCCTCCGCATTCATGAGGTTGGCGTCCATGACCGGATCGGTGTGCGCCAGCCACGGCGCGAGCAGGCCGACGACGATCGCCAGCGCGAACAACGCTCCCCCGATGACGAGATTGGCGCGGAGCTTCATGCGTATCTGATCCTGGGATCGATCACGCCGTAGAGCACGTCGATCAAGAGATTGATCGCCAGAAAGAACAGCACCACGACCAGGATGGAGCCCTGGACGGCGGGAATGTCGCGCTGCAGCACGCTGTCGACCAGCAGCGAGCCGATGCCCGGCCAGGAGAACAGTTTCTCGACCACGACCGCCTGCCCCATCAGCGCGCCGAATTGCAGGCCCATGGTCGTGAGGATGAGAACGAGCGCGTTGCGCATCACGTGCCACTTGACGACCCTGGTCTCGCTCATGCCCTTGGACCGCGCGGTGCGGACGAAGTCGGCGGTCATGATCTCGAGCACCGCCGCGCGCGTCGTCCGCGCCAGCAACGCCATCGGCGAGACGCCGAGGGCCAGTGCCGGCAGGACCAGATATTTCAAGCCCCCATCACCATAGCCGAAGCTTGGCAGCCAGCCGAGCTTCAACGCGAAAAGATACATGAGCATCAGTCCGAGCCAGAACTTGGCGATCGAAAGGCCCGACACCGCGACGATCATTGCCAGCGTGTCGACGAGGCCGCCGGGCCGCAGAGCCGCGACGAAGCCGAGCGGCACGCCGACCACGACCGCAAACGCCATGGATGCGAAGATCAGCTGCAGCGTCGGCCATGCCCGCTTGGCGATCATGGTCGTGACAGGCTCGCGCGTCCGGAACGAGGTTCCGAAATCGCCGGTCGCGAGCTGGGCGATGTAAGTGCCGAAACGCATATAGACGGGCTGATCGAGACCGAGCTGCTTCTTCAGGCGCAGCTCGATCTGCGGATCGCTGTCGTCGCTCATGGTCGAGACGATGCTGCCGGGAACGACGCTGAACAGCACGAACACCAGCAGCACGACGGCGAGCACGGTCGGAATGGTCTGCAGGACGCGGCGGATCAGGAACGAGAGCATCTCAACTTTTCTCCGCTCCCGCCCTCGCCCGTCGCGCTGGAGGGAGCGCGCGTGTCACTTCGCGGGCGAGGTCTCGTCGACCCAGAGGTCCTCGACGTTCTGGTGGGTCAGCTCCGTCGCGTTCAGCTGAATGCCCTTCAGCCACGGCTGCACCGCCATGACCGCCTTGTTGTAGTTGAAGAACCAGACCGGCGCCTCCTCGTAGAGCAGCGCATTGGCCTTCTGCAGCAGCTGGACGCGCTTTGCGGGATCGTCGGCCTGGCCGGCCTCGTCGATGATCTTGTCGAGGTCGGCATTCTTGAAGGTCGTGTAGTTACAGGCCGACTGCGGCGTCGCCGAATGGAAGCATTTCAGCGCGGCTTGCGGATCCGGGCCGCTTGCCTGGGAATAGATGAAAGCCTGGTAATCGCCGGTGCGAACCACCTCCGCCAGCACCGCGGTCTCGACCTGCTTGACCTTGGCCTTGATGCCGACCTTGTCCAGCATCGGGATGACGGCCGAGACGATCGGCAGGCCCCAGCTCTCATTCTGGCTGGTGGTCCATTCGAACTCGAAGCCGGATGCGTAGCCGGCCTCTGTGAGCAGCTGCTTGGCCTTGGCGGGATCGTAGGGGTAAGGCTTCATCGCCTTGTCGTAGCCCGGCGCAGTCAGCGGCAGCCAGCTGGTGGCGCGATAGGCCTTGCCCTTGACCAGCTTGTTGATGATCAGATCGGTGTCGATCGCGTAGTTGATCGCCTGCCTCACGCGCTTGTCGGCGAACGGCTTGAAATTGGGATTCATGCCCATGTAGCGCGTAAAGACCTCGGCGACCTCGACGATGGTGCCCTTGAGGTCGGCGTCGGACTGGTAGGCCACGTATTGCGCAGGTCCCAGCACCGAGGTGTCGATCTCCTTGTTGCGGAAGGCGACGTCGCGCGCCGCGGCCTCGCCCATGACCGACACGACGATCTTGTCGGCATAGGGCTTGCCGGGCTTGTAGAACCTGTCCCAGCGCTCCAGGACGATGCGTGATCCCGGCACGTGCTCGACGAACTTGAAGGGCCCGAGACCGATCGGCTTCTGGATGAAGCTTTCCTTGGCGGCCTCGTCGGCGGGATAGATCGAGGTCAGCGCGGTGAAGAAGTAGAAGCCCGGATCGACCTTCTCGGTCAGCTTCATCTCGATGGTGAAGTCGTCGATCTTCTTCAGGCCGGAGATCTCCTTGGCCTGTCCCTTCTCCACTGCGGCCGCCCCCTCGATGACACGGACGTAACGCGCGCCGGGATAGGCTTTGCTCCCATCCATGATGCGGTTGTAGGACCAGATGACGTCGTCGGCCGTCATCTTGCGGCCGCTGTGGAAATAGGCGTCATCGCGCAGCTTGAAGGTGTGAACGAGGCCTCCGCCCGACACCACGTCCTCCTTGGCGAGCTCCAGCACCGGCTTTCCTTCCGCCGAATTCCAGATGTAGAGCGAACGGTGCAGGGCCTTGGCGTAGATCTCGTCCTGGGCGCGCTGCGTGGTGTGGATGTCGAGGCTGGTGAAGCTGGAGCCGTAGGGCGCCGTCATGCGGATGGTTCCGCCCTTGCGCGGCGTCTGCGCCTCCGCCGTGGCAGTGAGCGCCAGTCCCAAACCGGCAACGATCGCGATGGTCTTGAACATCATGTGTCCCCCCGGCAACGCAGGCGTATTCCGACACCAGATTTGATCACTCGTCGGCTACCGAAGGCAAGCTTCGTTTTGACGGCAAAAGATGCCGGTTCCTGAGGCAGTCCTTCGGCGGGGCATTGACGCGGTGCGTCATCGGGCGACCAGGTTCGATGAACATTTTTCGTGATCAACGCGACCAAGCTCAGGATCATTATCCGAGCCCGAGGGATCGCGGAAAAAATGAATCGCCGAACGCTAGGTGCACTGCTCGCCGGCAGTCTGGTCGTCGCGACGGCCGCGATGGCGATCCCCGTTACGCCTGACCCGGCCCGGGACGGCGCCACCGGCACGGTCCAGGCCGGCTGGTCCCATATCTCGCGGTGGAACGAGGACGTTTCCGATGTCTGGTGGACGATGAGGGACGGTTGCTCTCCGGACTATCTCGGTGAGCGGCTGCTCTGCGACGCCATCAGGAGGCTGGCGCAGTCGGCAATTCGGACCTTTGAGAGCAAAATGTCCGCAGACGTGGGCCTGCCGCTGCCCAGCGGCTGGGCTCTCATGACCGCGAACAACTCGCCCTTCATCCGGTCGGCTCATGTCGAGATGCCGCTCGATCTTAAGACCGTGCTCACCTTCTATCGCGCCGCCCTCGCCGAAAGCGGATGGACGGAGGCCGAGGGCGCGGTGATCGAGGCCGACAGGGCCGTGATTGCCTTCACCACTTCGGATGGGCCGGCCTCGCTCCGACTGATCCAACAGGACGGCAAGACGATTGCGGACCTGTCGCAGCGCAAGCGCCGTGTCGCGGCATCAGGGTTCTTGCCAAAGCCGGAGCACGGACGGCTGATGCTCGGCAACAGAACGGACGACGCGGCCGTCGTCACCGTCAACGACCGGATCGTCAAGCTGGCCGCGCACGCCGGAGAGAGCCTGGCGGACTCGGACAAGGCAGCCGGCGAACTGCTTGACAACCAAAGGCTCGATCTGTCGCCAGGAACGTACAAGATCACCCTGACGGTGAACGGCAAAGAGACACGCAGCAGGGCATTCGAGGTCACGGCCAACGAGACCTGGGGTCTGCTGGTCGAGGAGCATGGCGTGCTGCTGCCGGTGCATCTATATTAGAGTTCGACTAGGTCTTCAGCCTGACAAGTCCGGCATCCAGTCGCGCAATTTTCGCGCGGCGCCGGTGACGTCGGCAATGGTCCGGAATGTCCCCGTCTCCACCATCATCGCCCGCGCCAGCCGCACCGCACGCGCTTCGCTGACAGCGCGCGTCTTCGCATTTTCGATCAGCTCGAAATCGATGTTGTGGGCGAGGCCGAAGATGCGGCGGATGATTTTTGCGGCGGCGAAGCCGACGGTGTCGGTGAACAGGCGCTGCATATAGGCCTGTCGCTCGGTCTCCAGCCGCGCGGCGCCCTTCTCGCCGGGAAACAGCGAGACCGGATAGGCATCACCGGCCGCGCCGGCGCGCCAGAGGTCGAGGAATTTTCGGGCAAACTGGTTCCAGACCTGCTCGACCGTCTCCAGCACCCAGGCCTCGAATGCCGCCCGTTCGCCCGGCCCGCGCTCGTGGCCGGCGGAGGCAAAAAAGGCCATCAGCAGATTGGCCAGCACGGCGCCGACGTCGAAGCCGATGGGACCGTAGAATGCGAATTCCGGGTCGATCACCCGGGTCTGGCTGTCCGTGACCATGATCGAGCCGGTGTGGAGGTCGCCATGGATCAGCGCTTCCGGGCTCGCCATGAACTTCAGCTTCAGCCGGGAGACGGCGACGTGCAGGTCCATATCGTCGCGCAAGCTCGCGGCGAGGCCGTCGAGATAGGGCGCGGTCCAGCGGTTCTGCTCGGCGATACGGTAGGGATCGGTGAAGATCAAATCCTCGGTGATCTTGCAAAGCGCGTGGTTGCCGGCAAAGGCGGCGATGGCCTCCTTCTTCTCGGCCGCCGTGAGCGCGAGGTCGGAGGTGAAGAACAGCGTCCGCGCCATGAAGGTCGTGATGTCGTCCACAAAGCGCGGATAGCGCGTTCCCGCGACCAGCCCCTTGCGCATGATGATGTGGGGCTCGAGCAGCTCCATCGCGGTCAGCGCCAGGCCGTCGTTGTGATGCAGCACGGCCGGGACGAGGCCGGGCGCGAGCTGGGCCTGGCGGGACAGCGCGAGATATTCGTAATGGGCGCGCGACAGCGGCAGCGGCCAGCTCTCCCCGACGAGGCGGACATAAGGCAGCGCCTGCTTCGCGGCGATGCCGCCGCGCGCGCCCTTGACGGTGAAGACGAGGTTGAGGTTGCCGTCACCGACTTCGGTGATCGCCCACGAGGCCGGCTCGCCGCCGAGCAGCTCCTTCAGGTCCGGCAGGCCCGCGAGATAGGCCCGCAAGTCGGCCTCATGCAGAATCCGGTAGTCCCCCTGCCCCTGCGCCATGACGATCCACCCCATCTCTGTGGGCCGGACCGTTACTCCCGCTCCAGGAAGCTCGAGCCGATCTCGGCCTTTCTTTTGATGGGATCGTAATCACAATAGACGCTGTCCGCCACCAGCGTGTAGCTGGCGCTGACGGTGTATTTGTCCAGCTTGACCGAGTTCAGGCCGATCACCGAGGTGCTCTTGCCGCCGTTCCATTTGAACGGCGTCGAGCTCTTGGCCTGCTCGCAGGCCAAGACGGCTTCGTTGAAGACGTAGCCCTCGACGAAGGCCTTCAGCGTGCGGGCCTGAACGGCGATCTTCCACTCGATATAGCCGATGGCACCGAGACCGGCGACGATCAGCACCAGAAGCGCAATGACGATACGCTGAAAAGTCATTCATTTCCCCCGACCTTGTTTGAATATGCAAACTATCTCCGGCGTCATTGCGAGCGGAGCGAAGCAATCCAGAGCCTTTCCGCGGAGGGATACTGGATTGCTTCGCTTCGCTCGCAATGACGAGCTTGGTCAATATCCTTCGTCTCTTACGCTCTAAAACGGCATTCCCATCATTTTGGACAGGCGCTCGATCGAGAGATAGCCGGCGTGATAGGCCGCGATGCCGACGCCGTAGATCACCGCCGAGATGATCGTGGTCCAGATCAGCTTGCGGCCCATCCGCGTCAGGATCGGCGCGCCGGGGTCGGTGCCGGGGGCGCCGACGCCGTCCTCGTGCTGGCTGCGCACGCCGAACGGCAGCGTCAGGAACAGCGCGACCCACCAGATGACGAAGTAGATCGCGATCGCGGTCGAGATCTGGATGGCCATGGGACGGCCTTATGCCTGCTCGATCTCGACCAGGGCGCCGGAAAAATCCTTGGGGTGCAGGAACAGCACCGGCTTGCCGTGGGCACCGATCTTGGGCACGCCGTCGCCGAGCACCCTTGCGCCCTCCTTCACCAGCGTGTCGCGCGAGGCGATGATGTCGACGACCTCGTAGCAGACGTGATGGATGCCGCCGTCCGGGTTACGTTCGACGAATTTTGCGATCGGCGAGGCCTCGCCGAGCGGCTCGATGAACTCGATCTTGGTGTTGGGCAGGGTCGCGAACACGGTGATGACGCCGTGCTCGGGCAGCGGCACGGCCTCCGAGATCTGGGCGCCGAACGCGGTGCCGTAGATCTTCGCGGCCTTGACGGCGTCCTTGGTCGCGATCGCGACATGGTTGAGCCGACCCAGCATGTTTCCTCTCCCTCAGAGCGTGATCCGGAGACCACGCCTAATCTACACCGTCAGGACATGTACCAGACAGGGGGGCTTTTTGCCCCAATGTTCGTTGATCACGGCCCGGACAGCGCGTCGCACCGACTCGGCCAGAGCGTCCGGATCGCGGCGGCGCGCCCTCGGCAGGCCCTCGATGGTCGACATCACGGCATCAAAGACGATGTCGTCGAAGGTCTCGCCGGCCCTGTTCTTCTCGGGGATGCCGACCAAATCGACCTCGGGTTCGTCGACCAGCTCCCCCTGGGCGGTCATGGCGATGGCGACGAAGGCGCAGCCGGAGAACGCCATGCGCCGGCGCTCGATCACGGCGCGCGACTTGGAATCCTCCAGGATCGTGCCGTCCTTGTAGAAACGGCCCGATGGCACCTCGCCGACGATGCCGGGATCGCCGGGTCCGAGCTTGACGAGGTCGCCGTTGCGGCAGACCAGCACGCGCGGCACGCCGGCGGCGCGGGCGAGCTTGGCGTGCTCGTGCAGATGCAGGGCCTCGCCGTGGACGGGGATCAGGAGCTGCGGCTTCACCCAGGAGATCAAATCGCGCAGCTCGTCGCGGCGGGGATGGCCGGAGACGTGGACCAGCGCATCGCGGTCGGTGATGACCTCGACGCCCTGCAGCACCAGATTGTTGATGATCGAGCCGACCGCCTTCTCGTTGCCGGGAATGGTGCGCGAGGAGAAGATGACGCTGTCGCCGCGGTTCAGCGTGATCTCGGGATGGTCGTCATTGGCGATGCGGGCCAGCGCGGCGCGCGGCTCGCCCTGGCTTCCCGTGCACAGCGCCAGCACCTTGTCCTGCGGCAGGTGGCCGTAGACCTCGGGCGAGCGGAAGTTCTGCACGCCGTCGAGATAGCCGGTCTCGCGCGCGACCTGCACCACGCGCTCCATGGCCCGGCCGACCACGACCACCTCGCGGTCGGCGGCTTTCGCCGCGTCGGCCACCGCTTTGACGCGGGCGACGTTGGAGGCGAACGTCGTCACCGCGACGCGGCCCTTGGCGGATTTCACGAGGTCGATGATGGTTCTGGCGACCTCGGCCTCCGAGGGCGAACGGCCGTCGCGCACCGCATTGGTGGAATCGCCGATCAAAGCGAGCACGCCCTGCTCGCCCAATTCGCGCAGCCGCTTCTCGTCGGTCGGGGCTCCCAGCGTCGGGGTCGGGTCGATCTTCCAGTCGCCGGTGTGCAGCACGATGCCGGCTTCGGTGTGGATCGCGAGCGCATGCGCTTCCGGAATCGAATGCGCGACGGGAATGAACTCGACGTTGAACGGCCCGATATCGACACGGCCGCCCGACGGCACCACGGTGACCGGAATCTCGGGCGCATTGCGCTCGGCGGCGCATTTGGCCTCGAACAGAGCGGCGCTGAACCTGGTGGCGTAGATCGGGCATTTCAGCTTCGGCCAGAGGTCGATGATGGCGCCGAAATGGTCCTCATGGGCGTGGGTCAGCACGAGGCCCATCAGGTTCTTGCGCTCCTTCTCCAGGAAGGAGATGTCGGGCATGATCAAGTCGATACCCGGCAGATGCTCCTCATCGCCGAAGGAGACGCCGAGATCGACCGCGAGCCAGGCGCGCTGGTGACGGTTGCCGAGGCCGTAGATCGACAGGTTCATGCCGATCTCGCCGACGCCGCCGAGCGGCGCAAACACCAATTCGTCGGGCCTTGCCATCACGCAGCTCCCACCGAGGCGACGGGGCCGAAGAAAACCTCGCCCGCCGCCACCGGCACAAGGCGGCCCTCCGCGGTGCGGACGATCAGGCAGCCGGTGTCGTCGATGGTGTCAAAAACACCTTCCAGCGTCGTGGTTCCCGTGTGGATCGCAACCTTCTCGCCGAGGCCGGCGGCGCGCTCCAGCCAGAGCCTGCGGATCTCGGCAAATCCGCGGCCATTGTCCCAGATGCCGCGAAACTCGACCCAGGCGTCGGAGAGGGCCGCGAACAGCTCCTCGGCGCTGATCTGGACGCCGAGGCCAGCCAGCGACACCGCGGGCGTCGGGGTGCCCTCGGGCGCGGCGACCACATTGGTGCCGATGCCGACGACGACGGCGAGGCCGCTACCGACGGCCTCGGCCTCGAGGCCAATGCCGACCAGCTTCTTGCCGCCGGCGAGCACGTCATTCGGCCATTTCAGGGTGTAGCGCGGCCGGCCTTCGCCGAGACGGAGCGCGGCCTCGAGGCTCACCTTCTGCAGGGCGGCCTCCTCGGCCAGCCCTGCGGCAAAGCCGAGCGTGGCGGCGACGGCCGGGGCGACGTCCATGACTTCGAGGATGCTGGCGGCGAGATTGCCGCGCGGCGCGATCCAGGCGCGCTGGCGCCGGCCGCGGCCGGCGGTCTGCTCGGAGGTCACGAACCACATCGGGCCGCGTTCGCCGGCGCGGGCGTGCTCGATCGCCTCGGTGTTGGTCGAGCCGGTCCGCTCGAACGCCGCGAGCTTGTAGCCCGCGGCCGATGCGCGAGGACCGAGCGCGAAGGCCATCCTAGAACAGCGACTTTGCCGCGGCCGAGGCGACGCTCACCACGGGCCCCGCGAACAGCGCAAACAGCAGGTTGAACAGGCCGGCGACCGCCAGCACCGTCCGCACCTCGACGCGCACCGGATCGACCCGGCCGGCCGGCTCGTCGAAATACATCGTCTTGACGATGGCGAGATAATAGTAGGCGCCGACGACGCTGGTCAGCACGCCGATCACAGCGAGCGTGAACAGGTTCGCCTTGATCGCGGCGACGAAGACGTACCATTTGGCGAAGAAGCCGGCGAGCGGCGGGATGCCGGCGAGCGAGAACAGCAGCATCGCGAACATGAAAGCGAGCAGCGGATTGGTGCGCGACAGGCCGGCGAAATCGCTGATCTGCTCGACGGCCTGGCCGTTGCGCTTCATGGCGAGGATGATGGAGAACGAGCCGAGCGTCATCGCGACATAGATCACGATGTACATCAAGACGCCCTGCGCGCCCTCAACCGTGCCAGAGGCGAGGCCGACCAGGGCGAAGCCCATGTGGCCGATCGAGGAATAGGCCATCAGGCGCTTGATGTTGCTCTGGCCGATCGCGGCAAAGGAGCCGAGCGCCATCGAGGCGATCGACACGAACACCAGGATCTGCTGCCACTGCGAGACGATGCCGGGGAATGCGGTCAGCGTGACGCGGGTGAAGACGGCAAGCGCGGCGACCTTCGGCGCCGAGGCGAAGAAGGCGGTGACCGGGGTCGGCGCGCCTTCGTAGACGTCAGGCGTCCACATATGGAACGGCACGGCCGAAACCTTGAAGCAAAGGCCGACGAGCAGGAAGACGAGGCCGAACACCAGGCCGACATTCGAGACCGTCGCGGCCGCGGCGATGCCGGTGAAGCTCACGGTGCCGGTAAAGCCATAGACCAGCGATGCCCCGTACAGCAGCATGCCCGAGGACAGCGCGCCGAGCACGAAGTACTTCAGGCCGGCCTCGGTCGACTTGGCGTTGTCGCGGTTCGAAGCCGCAACGACATAGAGCGCCAGCGACATCAGTTCGAGACCGAGATAGAGCGAGATCAAGTCGCCGGCCGAGATCAGCACCATCATGCCGAGCGTCGAGAGCAGCACCAGGATGGCGTATTCGAAGATGCGGCGCGAGGGATCGGACAGGAACTCGGTCGACAGGATCAGCGTCACGGCCGAGCCGATCAGGGCCAGGATCTTCATGAAGCGGGCGAAGTCGTCGACGATGAAGCTGCCGCCGAACGTCACCTGCTTGCCCGCGGGCTGCATGTAGACGAGCGCACCCACCACGATCAGGAGCACCACCGCCAGCGACGTGACGGTCCTGGTCGTCTCCTGCCCGCGATAGGCCCCGAGCATCAGAAGCGCCATGGCGCCGACCGCGAGCACGAGCTCGGGCAGCACCGGCGCCAGTTGATAACCTGCAGTCGAAAAGCTCATGGCGATATCCTGACCTGCCCGATCACTGGAGCAGTGCGGCGGCCTTCACGGCCGTCACGGCGGTATTGTAATTGTTGACGAGTTGCTGGACCGAGGCGGCCGACATATCGAGCACCGGCTTCGGCCAGACGCCGAACAGGATCGTCAGCGCGATCATCGGAAACAGCGTCAGGCACTCCCGGAAGGTGAGGTCCTTCATGCTCGCCAGCGACGGCTTGACCAGCGCCCCGAACACGACCTTGCGATAGAGCCAAAGCGCGTAGCCTGCCGAGAGGATCACGCCGAAGGTGGCGAAGAACGCCGTCGGGATCGAGACCTTGAAGGTGCCGAGCAGCGTCATGAACTCGCCGACGAAGCCGCTCGTGCCGGGCAGACCGACATTGGCCATGGTGAAGATCATGAAGGTCATCGCGTAGAGCGGCATCCGGTTGACGAGGCCGCCGTAGGCCGCGATCTCGCGGGTGTGCAGGCGGTCGTAGACGACGCCGACGCAGAGGAACAGCGCGCCGGAGACGATGCCGTGCGAGATCATCTGGAACACGCCGCCGGCAACGCCCTGCATGGTGCCGGCGAAGATGCCCATGGTGACGAAGCCCATATGCGCGACCGAGGAGTACGCGATCAGCTTCTTCATGTCCTCCTGCATCAACGCCACCAGCGAGGTGTAGATGATGGCGATGGCCGAGAGCGTGAAGATCAGCGGCGCGAAGTCGTGCGAGGCCAGCGGGAACATCGGCAGCGAGAAGCGGAGGAAGCCGTAGCCGCCCATCTTCAGCAGGATCGCGGCGAGAACCACCGAGCCCGCGGTCGGCGCCTCGACGTGGGCGTCGGGAAGCCAGGTGTGCACCGGCCACATCGGCATCTTCACCGCGAACGAGGCGAAGAAGGCCAGCCACGCCCAGGTCTGCAACGACCGCGGCACGGCGGTGTGCATCAGGGTCGGGATGTCGGTGGTGCCGCCGTTCCAGTACAGCGCCATGATGGCGAGCAGCATCAGGACCGAGCCGAGCAGCGTGTAGAGGAAGAACTTGAACGAGGCATAGACCCGGCGCGGACCGCCCCAGACGCCGATGATCAGGAACATCGGGATCAGGCCGCCCTCGAAGAACAGGTAGAACAGCACGAGATCGAGCGCCGAGAAGGTGCCGATCATCAACGTTTCCAGGATCAGGAACGCCATCATGTATTCGCGGACGCGGCTCGTGATCGCCTTCCAGCTCGCGATGATGCAGAACGGCATCACGGCGGTGGTCAGGATCACCAGCGGCAGCGAGATGCCGTCGACGCCCATGTGGTAGGTGATGCCGGTGGCGAGCCAGTTCGCCTTCTCGACGAACTGGAAGTCGGGATTGGCGGGGTCGAAGCGCATGACCAGGATCACCGACACCGCGAAGGTGATCAGCGTGGTCCAGAGCGCGATCCAGCGCGAATTGCGCCGCGCCGCCTCGTCATCACCGCGGCTCAAATAGACGATCAGCGCGCCGACCAGCGGCAGGAACGTCGTGACCGAAAGAATGGGCCAGGTTGTCATTTACTGGCCTCCAAAGCCGAACATGAACCAGGTGATCAGGCCGGCGGCGCCGATCAGCATGGCGAATGCGTAGTGATAGAGATAGCCGGTCTGGATTTTCACGACGTTGCGGGTGACGTCCAGCACGCGGGCGGAGACGCCGTCGGGACCGAAGCCGTCGATGATGAAGCCGTCGCCCTTCTTCCAGAGCTGGTAGCCTATCCACTTCGCCGGACGGACGAAGATGAGGTCATAGAGCTCGTCGAAGTACCATTTGTTGAGCAGGAACTGGTACAGCATCGGCTGCTCTTGAGCGAGCCGAACCGGGATGTAGGGCCGCCGGATGTAGAACAGGTACGAGACGAGGAAGCCCAGCACCATCATCACCGTCGGCAGGAAGGCGATGGTTTGCGGGATGTGGTGCATCTCCTCGATGATGTGCGGGTTCATCTTCACGGACTCGCGGAAGAATTCCTCGACGCCGTGGCCGGCGAACAGCTCCTTGAACGGCAGGCCCGCGACGAACGAGCCGACCGCGAGCACGCCGATCGGGATCAGGATCCAGAGCGGAGCCTCATGCGCGGCCTCGTAATGATGCTCGTCATGCGGCTCGCCGTGGAAGGTCTTGAAGATCAGGCGCCAGGAGTAGAACGAGGTCAGGCCGGCGGCGATCACCGTCATCAGGAAGCCGTACACCCCGAACGGATTGTGCGAGGCGTAGGCGGACTCGATGATCGCGTCCTTGGAGAAATAGCCGGCGGTGAGCGGGAAGCCGGTCAGCGCCAGCGTGCCGACCACCATCACCGCATAGGTGTAGGGGATCTTCTTCCAGAGGCCGCCCATGTTCCGGATGTCCTGCTCGTGGTGCATCGCGTAGATCACCGAGCCGGAGCCCAGGAACAGCAGCGCCTTGAAGAAGGCGTGGGTGAACAGGTGGAACATGCCGACCGAATAGGCCCCCGCCCCCATCGCCACGAACATGTAGCCGAGCTGCGAACAGGTCGAGTAGGCGACGATGCGCTTGATGTCGTTCTGGACGAGACCGATCGTGGCGGCGAAGAACGCCGTGGTCGCGCCGAAGAACATCACGACGGCCTGGGCGGTCGGCGCGAGTTCGAACAGCGGCGACAGGCGCGCCACCATGAAGACGCCGGCGGTGACCATGGTCGCGGCGTGGATCAGCGCCGACACCGGGGTCGGGCCTTCCATCGCGTCCGGCAACCAGGTGTGCAGCAGGAACTGCGCCGACTTGCCCATCGCGCCCATGAACAGCAGCAGGCAGGTCAGGGTCAGGGCGTCGGCGTGCCAGCCGAGGAAGTTGATGGTCTTGCCGGTGAGGCCGGGCGCGGCGTGGAAGATGGTCTCGAAATCGGTCGAGCCGACCAGCATGAAGATCGCGAAAATGCCGAGGGCAAAACCGAAGTCGCCGACGCGGTTGACCACGAAGGCCTTGATGGCGGCGGCGTTCGCCGAGGGCTTCTGGTACCAGAAGCCGATCAGCAGATAGCTGGCCAGACCCACGCCCTCCCAGCCGAAGAACAGCTGCACCAAATTGTCCGCGGTCACCAGCATCAGCATGGCGAAGGTGAACAGCGAGAGATAGCCGAAGAAGCGCGGCCGGTACGGGTCCTCGTCCATGTAGCCGATGGAATAGAGGTGCACGAGCGAGGACACGGTCGTGACCACCACCAGCATCACCGCCGTGAGCGTGTCGACGCGCAGCGTCCACCAGACCTGGAGGTCGCCGGAGAAGATGAAAGGCAGCAGCTGGATCCTGTAGTCGTGATGCATGAAGCCGACGTCGACCAACGTCATCCAGGACAGCGCGGCCGAGACGAACAGCAGCCCGGTGGTGATCAGCTCGGCAGCGCGCGAGCCCGCCGCCGGCGGCTCGGTCGGACCGTGGCCGTGATCGTCGTGCCCGTCGCCGGGCTCGTGATGGGTCTCGTGGATGACGGAGGCGTCCTCGTTGATCGTGGCGGACGCATGAGCGTGCGCGTGACCATGGTCGCCGTGATGCTCGACCTCGTCGCCCGAGGCATTGCGGGCATGCGCGCCCACAAGCGCGATCAGGCCGGCCAGAATGGCGCCCAGCAGAGGCAGGAAAACGATCGCCTGAACCATTTGAGAGCTCAGCCCTTCATCAGATTGACGTCCTCAACCGCGATCGAGCCACGGTTGCGGAAATAGACCACCAGGATGGCGAGACCGATCGCAGCTTCCGCAGCCGCGACCGTCAGCACCAGCAGCGCGAAGACCTGCCCGACGATGTCGCCGAGGAAGGTCGAGAACGCCACGAGGTTGATGTTGACCGAGAGCAGGATCAGCTCGATCGACATCAGGATGACGATGATGTTCTTGCGGTTCAGGAAGATGCCGAGGATGCCGAGCGTGAACAGGATCGCGCCGACCGCCAGATAATGTCCGAGCCCGATCGTCATTTCACCCACTCCGCAGCATCGGCATCCGAGAGCCCCTGCCCTGGGGCCACCTTGCGCATCGCCATCGCCATGTCGGGCGTGCGTGCGTTCTGAACGTTGATGTCCTGCCGCTTGACCTTCGCCTTATGGCGCAGCGTCAGCACGATGGCGCCGATCATCGCGACCAGCAGCACCATGCCGGCGAGCTGGAAGTAGTGGATGTACTTCGTATAGAGCACGAGCCCGAGCGCCTCGGTGTTGGAGACGTTGGCCGGGATCGCCGCCGTGATCGTCTTGGAGACGCCGGGGTTGATGACCCAGAAGCCGACGGTGAGCAGCAGCTCGAACAGGAAGATGCCGCCGATCACGAGGCCGACCGGCAGGTACTCGATGAAGCCCTCGCGCAGCTCGAGGAAGTCGACGTCGAGCATCATGATCACGAACAGGAACAGCACCGCGACCGCGCCGACATAGACGACGATCAGCATCATGCCGAGGAACTCGGCGCCCATCAGCACGAACAGGCCGGAAGCGTTGACGAAGGCCAGGATCAGGTACAGCACGGAGTGCACGGGATTGCGCGAGACAATCACCATCACCGCCGAGGCGACGCAGATGCCGGCGAACAGATAGAAGAACAGCGCGGGAAGGATCATGCCCTCACCTCACCGGTACGGCGCGTCGAGCTCGATCGCCTTCGCGATCTCGCGTTCCCAGCGGTCGCCGTTGGCGAGCAGCTTGGCCTTGTCATAATAAAGTTCCTCGCGGGTCTCGGTCGCGAACTCGAAGTTCGGGCCTTCGACGATGGCATCGACCGGACAGGCCTCCTGGCACAGGCCGCAATAGATGCACTTCACCATGTCGATGTCGTAGCGCACGGTGCGGCGGGTGCCGTCGTTGCGGCGCGGGCCGGCCTCGATGGTGATGGCCTGCGCCGGGCAGACCGCTTCGCACAGCTTGCAGGCGATGCAACGTTCTTCGCCGTTCGGATAGCGGCGCAATGCGTGCTCGCCGCGGAAGCGGGGCGAGATCGGGCCCTTCTCGAACGGATAGTTCAGGGTCGGCTTCGGCTGGAAGAAATAGCGCATGGCGAGAAAGAACGCCGAGACGAATTCCGACAGCAGAAGCGAGCGTGCAGTGGCGTTGACGTTGATACCCATGACGGCCCTCACTTCGGCGCGATGCCGGCGAAATGCAGCACGCCGGCCACCACGATCACCATCGCCAGCGACAGCGGCAGGAACACCTTCCAGCCGAGACGCATCAATTGATCGTAGCGGTAGCGCGGCACGATCGCCTTCGCCATCGCGAACAGGAAGAACATGAAGAACAGTTTCAGCGAGAACCAGATGATCCCCGGCACCCAGTTGAAGGGCGGCAGGTCCACCGGAGGCAGCCAGCCTCCGAGGAACAGGATCGTGGCCAACGCGCACATCGTGACGATCGCGACATACTCGCCGAGCATGAACAAGAGGTATGGCGTCGAGCCGTACTCGACCATGAAGCCGGCGACGAGCTCGGACTCCGCTTCGACGAGGTCGAAGGGCGGACGGTTGGTTTCCGCCAGCGCCGAGACGTAGAACACCACGAACATCGGGAACAGCGGCCAGACGTACCAGTTCAGGATGGTCAGCTGCGGCAGCCCGATCAGGCTGGCAAGGCCGCGGGCATGCTGGGCCTCGACCACGGCCGAGAGGTTCAGCGTGCCGGCGCAGAGCAGCACGGTGATGATGACGAAGCCGATCGAGACTTCGTAGGAGACCATCTGCGCCGCCGAGCGCAGCGCGGCCAGGAACGGGTACTTCGAGTTCGACGACCAGCCGGCCATGATGATGCCGTAGATCGACAGCGACGAGATCGCGAAGATGAAGAGGACGCCGACATTGATGTCGGAGATCACCCAGCCGAGATTGGTCGGGATCACCGCCCAGGCCGCGAGCGCGAGCACGCACGACACCAGCGGCGCCAGCAGGAACACGCCCTTGTTGGCGCCGGCCGGAATGATCGGCTCCTTCAGCACGAACTTGAGCAGGTCGGCGAAGGATTGCAGCAGGCCCCACGGGCCGACCACGTTCGGGCCACGGCGGATCTGCACCGCCGCCCAGATCTTGCGGTCGGCGAGCAGGATGTAGGCGATCGCCACCAAGAGGACGACGAGCACCAGGACGCTCTGGGCGACCATGATGATCAGCGGCCAGAGGAACCCGGTCCAGAATGCGCTTTCGAAGAATTCCATCAGATCACGCTCACTCTGCTGCGGTCAGCATGTGCCCGGAGGCGAGGCGCGAGCATTCCGCCATCACGGCGGACGCACGCGCGATTGGGTTGGTCAAATAGAAGTCCTCGACCAGGGGCTTGAACGGCGCCTTCTCGGGCGAGCCGCCCTTCCCCGCAAGCTTCTTGATCTGCTCGGCGGAGCCGGCCTCGATCTGGTCGAGACGGATCAGATGCGGCACGGCCTTGAACACCGCCTGGCGCAGCGCCGAGAGCGAGTCATAGCCGAGCTTCTTGCCGAGCGCTTCGGACAGCGCGCGGACGATCGCCCAGTCCTCGCGGGCTTCGCCCGGCGGGAACGCGGCGCGACCGGTCATCTGCACCCGGCCTTCGGTGTTGACGTAGATCGCGGACTTCTCGGTGTAGGCGGCCGCCGGCAGGATGACGTCGGCGCGATGGGCGCCGCGGTCGCCATGGGTGCCGATATAGACGACGAAGGTGCCATCCGGCGCCTTGATCTCGTCGGCCCCGAGCAGGAACAGCAAGTCGAGCGTGCCGAAGGTCGTCATCTGCGCCGCATTCAGGCCGCCTGAGGTTGCGGCGAAGCCGATGTCGAGCGCGCCGACGCGCGAGGCGGTCTCGTGCAGCACGCCAAAGCCGTTCCAGTCGTCCTTCACCGCGCCGACGTCGAGCGCGAGCTTGGCGGCGGCGGCGAGGATGGCGGCACCGTCGTGACGGGCGGCCGCACCCGCGCCGACCAGGATGATCGGGTGCTTGGCGTTCTTCAGCACGTCCATGAAGGAGTGCTTGCCGGCCGCGAGCTCACCCAGCGTCTCGGTGCCGGCACCGAGGTGGTCGTAATCATAGGTCAGGTCGGGCTTGGCACCGATCACGCCGACCTTGAAGCCACCGGCGCGCCAGCGCTTGCGGATGCGGGCGTTGAACACGGCCGCCTCTTTCCGCGGGTTCGCGCCGATGATGAGCAGTGCGTCGGCCTGCTCGACGCCGGCAAGCGTCGGATTGAAGATGTAGGAGCCGCGGCCGAGCGCGGGGTCGAAGGCATCGCCGCCCTGCACCGCCAGATTGCTCGAGCCGTACTTGGCGAGCAGGTCCTTCAGCGCGAACATCTCCTCGACGCCGGCGAGATCGCCTGCGATCGCACCGATGCGCTTGCCGTCGGTGCGCGCCGCCTTGGCGGCGATCGCGGCGAAGGCCTCGGTCCAGCTTGCCGCGCGCAGCTTGCCCGCCTCGCGGATATAGGGCCGGTCGAGACGTTGGGTGCGCAGGCCGTCGACGACGTGGCGGGTCTTGTCCGAGATCCACTCCTCGTTCACGGCCTCGTTGATGCGCGGCAGGATCCGCATCACCTCACGGCCGCGGGTGTCGACGCGGATCGCAGAACCAAGACCGTCCATGACGTCGATCGACTGGGTCTTGCCGAGCTCCCACGGGCGCGCCGCGAAGGCATAGGGCTTCGAGGTCAGCGCGCCGACCGGGCAGATGTCGACGAGGTTGCCCTGCAGTTCCGACGTCAGGGCGTGCTCGAGATAGGTCGTGATCTCCATGTCCTCACCGCGGCCGGTGGCGCCCATCTCGGGCGCGCCAGCGACTTCCGCCGAGAAGCGGACGCAGCGCGTGCATTGGATGCAGCGGTTCATCGAGGTCTTGACCAGCGCGCCAAGATATTTGTCCTCGACCGCGCGCTTGTTCTCGGCGAAACGGCTGGTGTCGACACCATAGCCCATCGCCTGGTCCTGCAGGTCGCACTCGCCGCCCTGGTCGCAGATCGGACAATCCAAGGGATGGTTGATCAGAAGGAATTCCATCACGCCTTCGCGCGCCTTCTTCACCATCGGCGAACGCGTGGAAATCTCCGGCGGCTCGCCCTTGGGGCCCGGACGGCAGTCGCGCACGCCCCAGGCGCAGCTCGCGACCGGCTTCGGGCCGCCCTTCACCTCGACGAGGCACATCCGGCAATTGCCGGCGATCGACAGCCGCTCGTGGTAGCAGAAGCGCGGAATCTCGGCGCCGGCCGCCTCGCACGCCTGAAGCAGCGTGTACTCGGCGGGGACATCGATCTCTTTGCCGTCGATGATGAGCTTGGTCATGTCTCTTACTCCGCCGCGACCATGTTCACGGGATCGCGGACGCCGATGTCATCGACATCTGCCTTGTGCGAATACTGGTCGATGCGCGCTTCGATCTCGTGACGGAAGTGCGTGATCAGGCCCTGGATCGGCCAGGCCGCCGCGTCGCCGAGCGCGCAGATGGTGTGGCCTTCGACCTGCTTCGTCACCTCGAGCAGCATGTCGATCTCGCGCTTGTGGGCGCGGCCTTCGGCCATGCGGGTGAGGACGCGCCACATCCAGCCCGTGCCCTCGCGGCACGGCGTGCACTGGCCGCAGCTCTCATGCTTGTAGAAATAGGAGATGCGGGCAATCGCACGGATCAGGTCGGTCGACTTGTCCATCACGATCACGGCGGCGGTGCCGAGGCCCGAGCGCAGCTTGCTTAAGGAGTCGAAATCCATCGGCGTGTCGATGATCTGCTCGGCGGGCACCATGCGCACCGACGAGCCGCCGGGGATCACGGCCTTGAGGTTGTCCCAGCCGCCGCGAATGCCGCCGCAATGCTTGTCGATCAGCTCACGGAACGGGATGCCCATGGCCTCTTCGACGTTGCAGGGCCGCTCGACATGGCCGGAGATGCAGAACAGCTTGGTGCCGACGTTGTTCGGGCGGCCGATGCCGGCGAACCACGCCGCGCCGCGGCGCAGGATGTCGGGTGCAACGGCGATGGACTCGACGTTGTTGACCGTGGTCGGGCAGCCGAACAGACCGACGTTGGCCGGGAACGGCGGCTTCAGGCGCGGCTGGCCCTTCTTGCCTTCGAGGCTTTCGAGCAGCGCGGTCTCCTCGCCGCAGATATAGGCGCCGGCGCCGTGGGCGACGTAGATGTCGAACGGCCAGCCGTTGACGTTGTCCTTGCCGACCAGCTTGGCCTCATAGGCCTGGTCGATCGCGGCCTGCAGATGCTCGCGCTCGCGGATGAACTCGCCGCGGACATAGATGTAGCAGGCATGCGCGTTCATCGCGCAGCTCGCGATCAGGCAGCCTTCGATCAAGAGATGCGGATCGTGCCGCATGATCTCGCGGTCCTTGCAGGTGCCGGGCTCGGACTCATCGGCGTTGACGACGAGATAGCTCGGCCGGCCGTCGGTCGATTCCTTCGGCATGAAGGACCATTTCAGACCGGTCGGGAAGCCGGCGCCGCCGCGGCCGCGCAGGCCCGACGCCTTCATCTCGTTGATGATCCAGTCGCGGCCCTTGTCGATGATGTTCTTGGTGCCATCCCAGGCGCCGCGGCGCCGCGCACCCTCGAGCCCCCAATCGTGGAGGCCGTAGAGGTTCTTGAAGATGCGGTCCTTGTCCTCGAGCATATCAGTGCTTTCCGATCAACGATTGGACTGCTTGTAGGCAAGTCCGGCGGCGCAGATGCCAAACGTCAGCGCCCAGAGCGAAGCCGATTCCAGCGATGCGTTCAGGCCGAAGCGCTGCAGCAGGAAGATGAAGGCGGCCGCCACCACGGCGTGCATCGCGATGAAGCCCCACTTCTTCATGCCAACGCTCCCCTGCGCTATCGACGAAGCGAGATCACGCATCAGGTGATCTCCTTCAGCGTGGTCGGCCCGGTGATCGGCGCCGAGAACTGGCGGCCGTTCTGCGGACCGGGCTTCGGCGGATTGCCCGAAGCGAAGCCGTCGAGCACCTTGCCGAAGGTTTCCTTGGTCAGGTCCTCATAGGTGTCCTTGCCGATCAGCACCATCGGCGCGTTCACGCAGGCGCCCAGGCACTCCACCTCTTCCCAGCTGAAATTGCCGTCCTTGGAGAGATGGAAGGGCTCGTGATGGATGCGGTGCTCGCAGACGTGGATCAGATCCTCGGCGCCGCGCAGCCGGCACGGCGTGGTGCCGCAGACCTGGACGTGAGCCTTCTTGCCGACGGGGGCGAGCTGGAACATGGTGTAGAAGGTCGCGACCTCCAGCACGCGGATATAGGGCATGTCGAGCATGTCGGCGATGACGCGGATCGCAGCTTCCGACACCCAGCCCTCGTTCTGCTCCTGCGCGCGCCAGAGGATGGCGATGACAGCGGAGGCCTGACGTCCGGCCGGATATTTCGCGATCTGCTGCCGGGCGAATGCGAGGTTCTCCTCCGTGAACGCAAAGCTCGCGGGCTGGACTTCCTTCGGTGCTAATCGGCGAACGGACATAGCTCAATCTCTCACTGCATGCGGCGCGCGGATTTCGCATTCAGGTTCTTGGCGTTCAGGGCTTCGATCCTGTCCTGCCAGAATGCGCTTGCGGTGCCGAAAACGTTGTAGCCGACGTGGGTCGAGACCTTGATGCGGTCGAGGATCGACAGCTCGGTCACGGTCTCCATGCGGTTGCTGCGCGGATCGAACACGATCAGCTTCAGCGGGGTCTGTTCGAGGATGAAGCGCGACACGGCGTGGGAGCGGTCGCTGCCGTGCTCCTCGCACATGATGACGCTGTCGGCCTCAAGCAGGCGGACGCCGCCCTTGATCGCCTCGATCTCGACGCCCTCGACGTCGAGCTTGATCAGATACTTGCCGCTCGCAGCGATCTTGCCGTCGTCGATCAGGTTGTCGAGCGCGATCACCGGCACCTCCTCCCCGTCCGCCGACTGATCGCCGGCGATGCTGAAGGCCTCGTGCTTGGTGCCCGATAGACGCGCGGTGCCGCGCGCCGCGCCGATCGCGCACTTCATCGTCTCGAAGCGGCCAGCGTTGACGCGCGCATTGTTGGCGAGCTTCGGGTAGTTCTGGCCCGACGGCTCGATCGCAATCGCCTTGTGCGCGCCGAACGGCTTGCTCGAGACCAGCACCGACCAATAGCCGTAATTGGCGCCGCAATCGAGCAGCGTGTAGTCGACGTCGATGGAATCGGCGAACAAGAGCTCGAGCTCGTCTTCATAGTTGTACGAGCGGTTGAGCAGCTTGCTCCAATAGCCGTCGCCGTAGGGAAATTCGAACACCGCGTCGGAATTGAGCCTGATCGCGATGTTGCGCTCGGGCAGCGTCTTTCGCAGCAAATTCGCGCAGGCGATGTAGCCCATGTGCGAGAAGTGCGAGGAGATCTTCGATCCCGTCACCAGCGCCAAGGCAGCCGTCCGCTCCCACAGGTTGGCCCCTTCAAGAGCCCCCGAGGCGCGGTCAAACTGGATTGGCGCCTGCGCCATCACCGATCGACCTCTCCGAACACGATGTCGAGCGAGCCCAGGATCGCCGAGACGTCGGCGAGCAGATGGCCGCGGCAGATGTGGTCCATGGCCTGCAGATGCGCAAAGCCCGGCGCGCGGATCTTGCACTTGTAGGGCTTGTTGGTGCCGTCGGCGACAAGATAGACGCCGAACTCGCCCTTGGGCGCCTCGACCGCGGCATAGATCTCGCCGGCCGGCACGTGGACGCCTTCGGTGTAGAGCTTGAAGTGGTGGATCAGCGCTTCCATCGAGCGCTTCATCTCGCCGCGGCGCGGCGGCGCGACCTTGTTGTCGGCGACGACGACCGGGCCCTTGCCGTCCGGCGCGTTCAGCTTCTGGATGCACTGCTTCATGATGCGCACGGACTGGCGCATCTCTTCCATGCGGATCAGATAGCGGTCGTAGCAGTCGCCGTTCTTGCCGATCGGGATGTCGAAATCCATCTCGGCGTAGCACTCGTAAGGCTGTGACTTGCGCAGGTCCCAGGCCGCGCCCGAGCCGCGCACCATCACGCCCGAGAAACCCCACTCCCAGGCTTCCTTCAGCGGCACCACGCCGATGTCGACGTTGCGCTGCTTGAAGATGCGGTTGGCGGTGAGCAGGCGATCGAGATCGTCCACCACCTTGAGGAACGGATCGCACCAGGCCTCGATGTCGTCGACCAGCTTCTGCGGCAGATCCTGGTGCACGCCGCCGATCCGGAAGTAAGCCGCATGCATGCGGCTGCCCGAGGCGCGCTCGTAGAACACCATCAGCTTCTCGCGCTCTTCGAAGCCCCACAGCGGCGGGGTCAGCGCGCCGACGTCCATCGCCTGCGTGGTGACGTTGAGCAGATGCGACAGGATGCGGCCGATCTCGCAATAGAGCACGCGGATCAGCTGGCCGCGGCGCGGCACCTCGATGCCGAGCAGCTTTTCGGCGGCCATGCAGAAGGCGTGCTCCTGGTTCATCGGCGCGACGTAGTCGAGCCGGTCGAAATAGGGGATCGCCTGCAGATAGGTTTTCTGCTCGATCAGCTTCTCGGTGCCGCGGTGAAGCAGGCCGATATGGGGATCGACGCGCTCGACCACTTCGCCGTCGAGCTCCAGCACGAGGCGCAACACGCCGTGCGCCGCCGGATGCTGCGGTCCGAAATTGATCGTAAAGTTGCGAAGCTGTTCAGATTGCTCGTTCATGTTCAGACCTTCGGCCCCGCTTTTTCATCGCCCGGAAGCACCGGATAGTCGGCACCTTCCCAAGGAGACAAAAAGTCGAACTTGCGGAATTCCTGGTTGAGCCGGACCGGCTCGTACACCACCCGCTTCTCCTGGTCGTCGTAGCGGACCTCGACGAAGCCGGTGAGCGGGAAATCCTTGCGCAGCGGATGGCCCTCGAAGCCGTAGTCTGTGAGGATGCGGCGCATGTCGGGATGGCCGACGAAGAACACGCCGTAGAGGTCGTAGGCTTCGCGCTCGAACCAGTCGGCGCCGGGGAAGATGTCGATCAACGACGGCACCTGCGTGGTCTCGTCGGCTTGCGCCTTGAGCCGGATGCGGGCGTTCAGCGTTGGCGACAGGAAATGATAGATCACGTCGAAGCGCTTCTCGCGATCCGGGTAGTCCACCGCCGTGATGTCGGTGATGTTGACGAAACGGCAGCTCGGGTCGTCGCGGAGGTATTTGACCACCTCGACGATCCTGGCGGCCTCGACGTCCACGATGAGCTGGTTGAAGGCCACCGAGTGACCGGTCGCGGCGCCCGGAAGCGCGCTAACGATCGTCTGCCCCAGGGCGTCGAGCTTGGCGTCGTCCATGACGTAAAACCTTAGCGTTCGATGGTGCCGGTGCGCCGGATCTTCTTCTGCAGCAGCAGCACGCCGTAGAGCAGCGCTTCCGCCGTGGGCGGGCAGCCCGGCACGTAGATGTCGATCGGCACGATGCGGTCGCAGCCGCGCACGACCGAATAGGAATAGTGATAGTAGCCGCCGCCATTGGCGCACGAGCCCATCGAGATGACGTAGCGCGGCTCGGGCATCTGGTCGTAGACCTTGCGCAGCGCCGGCGCCATCTTGTTGGTCAGCGTTCCCGCAACGATCATCACGTCGGACTGGCGCGGCGAGGCACGCGGCGCGAAGCCGAAGCGCTCGACGTCGTAGCGCGGCATCGAGACCTGCATCATCTCGACCGCGCAGCAGGCAAGACCGAAGGTCATCCACATCAAGGAGCCGGTGCGCGCCCAAGTGATGAGGTCGTCGGTCGCGGCCACGAAGAAGCCCTTGTCGGACAGCTCGGAATTGACCTCGAGGAAGAACGGATCATTGGCCCCGACCGGCTTGCCGGTGGACGGGTCCAGAATGCCCTTCGGGGCCGGCGCGATCACCGGACCTGCGGACTGCGTAGCTGGGTTCAATCCCATTCCAGGGCTCCTTTCTTCCATTCATAGGCGAACCCGACCGTCAGCACGGCGAGGAACACCACCATGGACCAGAAGCCGGTCGCGCCAAGCTTGCCGAACGCCACCGCCCAGGGAAACAGAAACGCCACCTCGAGGTCGAAGATGATGAAGAGGATGGCGACCAGATAGAAGCGAACGTCGAACTTCATGCGGGCGTCGTCGAACGCGTTGAAACCGCACTCGTAGGCCGACAGCTTTTCCGGGTCCGGCTGCTGGAACGCCACGATGAAGGGCGCGATCAGCAGCACGAGGCCGATGAGGCCCGCTACCCCTATGAAGACGACAAGTGGAAGATAGTTCTGCAGAATGCCGCTCATTGGCGAGCCCTTTTTCCCGCAGCCTCGGGACAGCCACGGATTCGTCCGATTTGGAATTATTCTGAGCCTTAGCGCAGTGCACCAATGGGCGCAAGACACGCTCTTTTCAGGCCCTTTGCCGCCCCCAGAACCGTGAAAATCCCGGAATCACCCCGCGGCTGGTATGGAGCAGATCGCCATGGCCAGCAAGGGCTGCCACGGCCTCGCAGGTCAGCCGTTCGGAGATTGCGGCGCTCGGGCCGAGCCAGTTATTTGCTGTGCGATGACCGACCAAAATGCTCAGGTTTTTGGTGCGGCAGCGCACTCAGCCCCGGCAATCGCCGCCGCGGGGGCACCCCCGTCGTTCCGGCGACCTATTTTGCCGGTGGCCAGCGCGGCCAGGACGCCAATGATGATGCCGCCGCATCAGGTGCAGGAAAGACACCTTTCCACAGCCGTGAGTGATCAAAACAGCCATGCCGCACGACGGGACCGCTGGTCTGACGAAATGCGCCGGCGGTCGGCTCTAAGCCGGCCGCGAGCGCGGCGGCAGCGACCTCCTGGTCGCGCGCGCCGCGCTCGGATGAGCTTCGGGCCGGGGGGCATGGCCCGCGGGCTCATCGTGACGGCGGATCAGCGGTCGTCCGGGCGGAGGCGAACGAACATCACGATCAATTGCTCCAAGCCCCGGAGCCTTCCGGCCCTGCCCTCGCCCGTCCTCACCATTTGTAGGAGACGCTGGCGGTGACGCGGCGACGGTCTCCGTAGAAGCAGGACGTGGCCGACGCGCAGCTTGCGACATAGATCTTGTCGGTCAGGTTGATCACGTTCAGCGCCGTGCGCCAGTTCTGCCACTCGTAATGGAGCGCGAGATCGCCGAGCACGACCGCGGGAACCTCGAGCGTGTTGGCCTGGTCGGCCCAGGACGAGCCGATATAACGCACACCGCCGCCGAAGCCGAACCCTGCGAGCGGTCCGTCCTTGAAGGTGTAGTCCGCCCACCCCGACACCAGGAGTTCGGGCGTGTTGGTCGGTGTCTTGCCGACCAGCGCTGGATCCAGGTCCTTGCTGTTGAAGAGATGATAGGCCGTGAAGGCGCCGATGAATTTCAGCTCCTTCGTGGCATTGGCCACCGCTTCCAGCTCGATGCCGCGCGACGTCACCTCTCCGGTCTGGTTCTGCAGCACCGGGACGATGCCCGCGCCGGTGGTTGTCGTCACGTTCTGGCGAACGAGATCGAAGACCGAGACGGTGAAATAGCCGTCAAATCCGACAGGCGCGACCTTCACGCCGATTTCGGCCTGCTTGCCGGTCTCCGGCAGGAACAGCTGGTTCGCCGCATTGAGGCCGATGATCGGGTTGTAGCTCGTCGAGTAGGAGACGTAGGGCGCGATGCCGTTGTCGAAATTGTAGATCAGCCCGGCGCGACCGCTGAACCTGCTGTCGTCGCGGCTGGCGACGGTCGCCCCGGTGTCACGGGCTTCCTGCGTCGTCTCGACCCAATCATTGCGGCCGCTTAGCACCAGCGTGAAATTGCCGAGCTTCATCTGGTCCTGAAGATAGGTGCCGGCCTGCTTCTGCGTGATCAGGAAGTTGCGGAACGGCGAGCTCGGCAACGGAACCTCAGCTCCCCCATAGGCCGGATTGAAGACGTTGATCGAGGGCACACCGAACCCGAAGGCCTGATAATCGTCGATCTGATAGCCCCGCAGATCGACACCGACCAGCATCGTGTGCCTGACTGGACCGGTGTTGAAGCGATACTCGAGCTGATTATCGAGATTGGCCTGATTGGCCGTGTTCTTCGCGTACCAATTGTAGCGATTGAGCGTGGCCGTATTGATGTTGGCCCAATCGTTGCCGACATAGCCGCGGTAGCTGATGTCGACATGCGCGAAGCGAGCGTTCTGACGGAACGTCACATCGTCGGTGAGATGGCGCTCGAACTGATAGCCGAGCATCTCCTGCTCACGCGTGAACTTGTCGACGCTGGGATCGCCGGCGAAGAAGCTGGTCGGGATCTTACCGAACGGCGCGCTGGTCACCGTGCCCTGATAGGGCAGGAAGTTGATGCCGCGGGTATCCTGCTTCGAGGCCGAGGCCAGCACCGTGAAGGTGGTGTCGGCATCCGGCTTCCACGTGAATGACGGCGCAATGAAGTAGTTGTTGTCAGGTGTGAAGTTGACCTGCGTGCCGCCGTTCTGGACCTGGCCGACAACGCGCGCGAACAGCTTGCCGTTCTCAGGACTGGTCGCGACCGGGCCGCCGAAGTCGAAGCTGACATAGGCGTTGCCGAAATTGTTGACGCCGGCCTCGATGTAGCGGATCGGCTCTGCCGGAGGCATCTTGCTGATGACGTTGACGATGCCGCTCGGGCTCGATCCGCCGTAAAGCACGGCTGACGGACCGCGCAACACCTCGACCCGCTCCATGTTGGGAGTCTGCAGCTTCCAACTGGCATAGGACGTGTAGAACAGCTGCATGCCGTCGAGGAACAGACCGATATCCTCGGACTTGAAGCCGCGGATCAGCCACCAATCGTTCCGGGTGTCCGTGCCGAAAGTCCCTGCCCGGACGCCGGCGGTGTAGCGCAGAACCTCGTCGAGCTTGTTCGGCTTCTGGTCGCGGATCTGCTCGGCACCGATGACGGACACCGCCTGAGGTGTCTCCATGATCGGCGTGTTGGTCTTGGTGCCCGATGAGCTGCGACCGGCGACATAGCCGTTCACCGGCCCGCGCGGCGTCTCCACGAAGCCGACTTCGCGCCGTGGCTGCGGCTTGTTTCGCTCGGCGGTCTGCACCGACGATCGCGTCGCGCGGCGCTGTGGGGCCGCGGCAGCACGCTTCCGTGTTTCCGGCGCGGTGACGGTGACCGAGGGCAGATTTTGCGCGCCACTCTGCGCGGAAGATTGTGCAAGCGATGCCTGCGGCATCAAGACCCAAGCGGATGCGGTCGCCAACACGGCCGACCGCAGCATTCCAAGACTGTTCAACGCGCCACCCCAAAGCTGCATGTTCGATGCGTCATGCCGCCTGTCCCGGAACGGCATGCGCTTGGGGTGACGCTTATGTGAGGGCGCGCGATTTCCCTAATTGAAAGCTTCTTAGAACGAGTCTTAGAAGCGATCCACAAATCCGCAGGTGCGAATGAGCTTAGCTTCCTCCGGTCGCATTCGGATTTCCCGAGCTTGCGACACTGGTCGTCGCAATGGCCCCTGCCGGCTCACCGGGCTCCGCGCCAATCCGGATCGACATCCTCGTCTTGGAAAGGCCGGCCGCCTCCACTCCCTCCAAAGGGGAGATGAAACCATTTTGCGGAACCCGCGAAACCATCCGGAAACAGATGGGCCCTAGAAGATGAGCCCATAGACGGCGGCAAAGCCCGCCCGGAGGCTCAGATGAACCACTCAATTCATTCTGCTGATCGTGCGACCCACCTGAAGATCGTGGTGGTGGCGCTGGTAGCCGGCATTGCCGTGGCCGGCTTCGGGATCGCGGCCCGCACCAATGCCGATTACAGCCAGACCGCCCAGTCCACCCATGTGATCAAGGCCGGCAAGCCGGTGGTGGTGACCAGCGCGGGCACGTCCGAGATTCGCTGATATCTGCTCTTTTGGGCTGACCATAGGCCGCCGCCGGGCGGCCTTTTTCGTTTTCCAGAGCAATGCTTAGCGGGGACGCCCGGGGGAAGCGCAACGTCCTTGACTTCACCATGTCCCCCCTTTAAGTCCCCCCTCGTTCCGCGCGCGTTCAGCGAACCACGCGGGAGTAGCTCAGTTGGTTAGAGCGCCGGCCTGTCACGCCGGAGGTCGCGGGTTCGAGCCCCGTCTCTCGCGCCATTTTTGGCAATCCCCTCATAAGCTTAGCCCGAACTTCTCGACGCTTTTCGCGGCTCTGCGCGCAATTTCAGGCGGCTGTTGGGAACTCTCGGCATAGTCAGCCCGCGTCCGAATCGTCTACGCCTAGAAGGGCTTAGAGGGACCCCACATATTCTCGGCTTTTTTCGGGACTCCCTGTCATTGGACGATGAGGAGGCCAGACATGGCTAAGAAGGATCCGGCTAAGAGGGATTCGGCGAAGAAGACAGCCGCGCCCGCCACGATCACGCTCAAGCACCTCGCTGCCGACATTGCCGACCGCCAGGATGTCTCCAAAAAGCACGCCGAGGCGGTCCTGACCGACATGGTCGATCTGATCGCCAAGCACCTCAAGAAGGGCGACCGGGTCCGCATCGTCGGCCTTGGCATCCTCCAGGTCCGCAAGCGCGCCGCCCGCACCGGCCGCAATCCTACCACCGGCGAAGCGATCCACATCAAGGCCAGCAGGAAGGTCGCGTTCCGCCCGGTAAAGGAACTGAAGGAGGCGATCTGAGGCCACTTTTCGTTAAGCCTGGTCGTTAGGCCTGGCCCGAGCCCGTTCCGGCCGCTTCACGGCCCGCTTTTCTGATATACCGCCTGCTTCCCGAACTCGGCGGTTTGACCAGAAATGTCCTCCCTCTCCTTTTCGCATACCGTGACCGAGCGCTTCCTGCGCTACGTCACCATCGACACCCAGTCCGATCCGGCATCGCCTCACTCGCCCTCGACCGAGAAGCAGAAAGATCTCGGCCGCGTGCTCGCTGCCGAGCTGAAGGCCATGGGCGTTGCGGACGCGCATCTCGACGAATACGGCTACGTCTACGGAACGATCCCGGCCAACACCGACAAGAAGGTGCCGGTGATCTGCTTCTGCTCGCACATGGACACCTCGCCCGACGTCACCGGCAAGGGCGTCAAGCCGCAAGTCGTGAAGAACTATCGCGGCGGCGACATCATCCTGCCCGGCGACACCAGCCAGGTGATCCGCTTCAATGAGCACCCCGCGCTGAAGAACCAGATCGGCAACGACATCATCACCACCGACGGCACGACGCTGTTGGGGGCCGACAACAAGGCCGGCGTTGCCGAGATCATGGATGCCGCGCATTTCTTCCTCAACAACCCCGACGTGAAGCACGGTACCATCAAGATCCTGTTCACGCCGGACGAGGAGATCGGCCGCGGCGTCGACAATGTCGACCTGAAGAAGCTGGGGGCCGATTTCGGCTACACCATGGACGGCGAGAGCGCCGGCTGCGTCGAGGACGAGACCTTCTCGGCGGATGGCGCCACCATCACCATCAACGGCGTCAGCGCCCATCCCGGCTACGCCAAGGGCAAGATGGAGCACGCGATCAAGATCGCCGCCGCCATCGTCGAGCGTCTGCCGAAGGAGGGCTGCTCGCCCGAGACCACCTCGGGCAAGCAAGGCTTTCTGCATCCGATCGGCATCGAGGGCGCGCTGGAGCAGGCGACGCTCTCCTTCATCGTCCGCGACTTCACCGAGGAAGGGCTGAAGGAGAAGGAGGCGCTGCTCGAGGACATCGTCAAGGACGTGATGAAGGACTATCCGCGCTCGACCTACGCGTTCGAGGTCAAGGAGCAGTACCGCAACATGAAGCAGGTGATCGATCGTCACCCGCACGTGCTCGAATACGCCATCGAGGCGATCCGCCGCGCCGGCCTGCGGCCGATGCGCACCGCGATCCGCGGCGGCACCGACGGCTCGCGCCTGTCCTTCATGGGCCTGCCCTGCCCCAACATCTTTGCCGGCGAGCACGCGTTTCATTCGCGGCTCGAATGGGTCAGCCGGCAGGATATGGAAAAGGCGGTGGAGACCATCGTGCATCTGGCGATGATCTGGGAAGAGAAGGCCTGAGCCTTCCTGCAGACGTCGACGATGGCCGGGCTTGCGCCCGGCCATTGATGGAGAGCCTACGGCACCGGCATTGCGCGCGGATTGCGATGGAAGCGGTTGGCGCTCGCCATCCAGCTCGGCAACGGTGCGCCGTCACGATGCCGGCCGCCAGCAACGGCTGCAGCCCAGGCCACTGCGGCGCCGATCAGGGTCGCGGCTGCGACCGAGAACGCCACGATGATCGAGTTGCGTCGCGCGCGGTTGATGGCCGTCTTCGAGTCTGCGATCAGCGCATCGACCCGCCGCTCGGATTCGGGGGCCGCCAGTCCCGTCGCCGCGGCGACCAGTTGCACTAGGTAGGCCCGATCGTCGGTGCTGACGCCGCTGTGGCTGGACGAGGTCATCAGGATACGTCCGGCTTCGGCGCGCGGTTCCCTCAGGTCAGCGTTCGGCGCGCGGCGCGGCGCGCGGAACAGCTTGTCGAGCTCATAGCTCAACAAGGGCTCGGCCGCCGAGGTGTTGCTCGCCGAGCTGCGCATCGGCGAACGGTCGATCGCGGCAGCGCCGAGGAGCGCGAGCAGAGCTGCGCCGGCCAGGACCGCCAGCGCCCAGGCGGTCAGGCCATGGAGTCCATCCCGCCGCTCGCCGTCATCCTCGATCGTTGCAAGCGCGGGCTCGGACCGAGTCGTCCGGCCGGCGATGTAGCCGCCGAAGCCGAAGCTGACGATCGCCTGGATGATCAGATAGAGCCCGGAGAGTAGCGCCAGCGCTGCCGAGGCATCGCGCCAGGTCGGCGAGGCCGAACTCACACCGAGGCCGACCGCGACACCAAAACCGATCAGGATGAACGACATTGCGCTCGCAGCAAGCGCGCCCGCGAACACCGAGCTCCACTGGATCGTTCGAGGCGCCTCGACTGCCAGGCCGCCTTCCATGACCTCTTCCCGCATGAGAGTTTCCACGGTCATTGCCGCGCTCTCAGCGCAGGCCGAAGAACGACAGGATCGCCATAATGACGACGATCAAGCCGATCAGATAAATCAATCCGTCCATTGTCCGTCCTCCTCAGATCTTCTCACCGCTAATCGCGAGGTATGAGGAACGTTCCTAATTGGACAGATCGGATGGAACGAACTTGGAAGATGCGGGTTATCTGTCCAAGTCCCAAGGATAGAAATTGTGAGCACATGAGGCCTCAGCCGGCTCGTCCGGCTGGGGCCTTTCCGCGTTGCGGCCGGCGCGTCTCCTCCTGTCGTATGTTAACGACGCCGGGGCCGGGATCATCAATGATGCGATCTGGGCGGAACCTGCAGATCAGGAGAGGCGCGTGGACCGCAGAACGGCGTGCCTGCATCAGGCGAATGCATTCCGGGAGAAAGCCCTCGCCGATCCCGAGCACCACGACCAATGGATCGACGAGGCCATCAAGTGGCTGGAACGGGCGATGGAAGCGAGCTGTCGGGCCGCCATCACCATGGAAGATGACGATGGCAGCGGAGCTCCGGCCCCCACGATCGAAGCCATGGTGCCACTTCGGCGCGCCATCGTTCGCCAGTGAGAGGCGCTGGCACCGCATGCGCTGCTGCGGCAATTGTTCCAGGGACGTAACAATGTTGCGGGTCGACACTGTTCCCGTGCCCATGCTAGGCCGAGCACAGACCGCAACCAGAGTGACGTCGTGCTCGCAAACCGCCAGCCCTCACGATCCTGCCGCTCGCGCGCCCGGCGCGGGCTGCTGTCCGTGCTGATCGCGGCTGTCTATCTGCTCGCGGGCGTGCTGCACGGCGCACTCGATATCGACGTCACCACGCCCCGCGGCGGCTCGGAGATCGCCGCGGTCCTCGATGGCGCCGGCGGCCATAGCGACCACAAGGCCATCGGCGGACATCATTGCCACGGCTGCTTCTCGCTGACCGTGGCACAGCCGATGCCATCGACGGCAGCGACCGCGCTTGCGTCGGCGCCGAGCCCGCAACGGGCCTCCCGGCTCGCCGGAATTGTTCCCGATACCGACTCTCCCCCTCCCAGACCTATTGCCTGAACGGATTGGTCGGGCGCCCCGCGCCCATTAGCTTCATCCTTCACAGGTCGGTTTCATGTTTCGCAGGGGAATGGCCGCGCGCCTGGCGTGCGCGGCGGCGTGTCTGATTGCAGCATCGGCGCTTGCACCATCGCACGCCCAGACTTTGACGATGCGGAGCGCCCTGGCGCGCGCGCTGGCGGCGAGCCCGCGGCTGACGGCGGCGGAGCGCGACGTCGGCATCGCCACGGGCCAGCGCATCCAGGCGGGCGCCCTGCTCAATCCGGAGCTGTCCTATGAACAGGACGATTCATTCGGCTCCGGCAGATATCGCGGAACGCGCTCGGCCGAGACCACGCTGCAGATCAGCCAGGCCTTCGAGCTGTTCGGCAAGCGCGAGGCGCGGATTGCCGCAGGCGCAGCCGGCGTCGAGGTCGCCGCGATCCAGCGCAAAGCCGTCAGGCTGGAGGTGCTGTCGGAGACCGCGATCGCCTTTCTCAGCGTGCTCGGCGCCCAGCGGCGCATCCAGATCCTCGATGAGCAGATTGCCGCGATCGACCGGCTGACACCGCTCTTGCGCCGCCGTGTCGAAGCCGGCGCCTCGTCGCCGGCCGAGACCGGCCGCGCCGAGGTCGCCTCCGCCCTGGTGAAGGCCGACCGCGAGCGGTTCAAGGCGACCTTGGCGAGCGCCCGGCGCGAGCTTGCAGTGCTGATGGGCGATGCGTCCGCAAAATTCGGCGAGGTCTCCGGCCGGCTCGACACCACCGGACGCCCGCCGACGTTCCAGGCGGTTGTCGCCGCCATCGACGCCAATCCGCAGCTGGTGCGCTGGACCGCGGTCTATGCCCAGCGCAATGCCGAGCTCTTGCTGGCGCGGCTCAAGCCGTATCCGGACGTGCGGATCGCGGCCGGATGGCGTCACTATAGCGAGACCAATGACGACGCGTTGCGTCTGTCCGTCTCGGTGCCGATCCCCGTGTTCGACCAGAACCAGGGCAACATCCTTTCGGCCCAGGAAAGCCTCGCCAAGACCAAGGCCGAGCACGAGGCCAACCGCAACGCGCTGATCGTGATCGCCGGCCGCGCCTATGATTCGCTCCAGGGCTCGCTGCGCGAGCTCGCCGTGCTGCGCGAGATCGCGATCCCCAAGGCCGTCGAAGCGTCCGAGGCGATCTCGCAAGGCTACGGCCAGGGCCGCTTCACCCTGCTCGAAGTGCTGGACGCCCAGGCCAGCGTGACCCAGGCGCGGCTGCGCGAGCAGGAGGCGCTGCAGAATTTCCACGCGGGCGTCGCGACCATCGAAGGCCTCGTCGGCAATCCCTTCACGCTGGCGCGGGAGAGCGCACGATGAAAACGTCCTCGACCATCCTGATAGCCATGGTTGCCGCCGCGCTCGGCGCTTACGGCTCTTCCCTGCTCGCGCCCGGCAAGGTCGCGCCCGCCGAGCACGCTGAGCATTCCGAGCCGAAGAAGCCGAACGACCATGTCGAGCAGGACGAGCACGGCGCCGACCGCATCCGCATCTCCGACGTGAAGCTGGCCGCCGCGGGCGTCACCCTGGCGGAAGCCGCAAGCGCCACACTGACCGACACGCTCGCCTTCAACGGCATCCTGCGCGCCAACCAGGAAGCCGTGGTGCAGGTGACGCCGCGCTTTCCGGGCCTCGCCAAATCCATCCAGAAGCGGATCGGCGACAAGGTCGGCAAGGACGATCTGCTCGCCGCGATCGAAAGCAACCAGAGCCTCACCGTCTATGAACTGAAGGCGCCGATTGCCGGCACCATCATCGAGCGGCAGATCTCGCTTGGCGAATACGCCTCCGAGCAGAAGCCGGCCTTCGTCGTCGCCGATCTCTCCACCATCTGGGTCGACCTGTCGATCTATCGTCAGGACCTCAGGCGCGTCCGCATCAATGACGAGGTGCTGATCGATCCCGACGACGGCCGCGGCGAGATCAAGGGCACGATCTCCTACATGGCGCCGATCGGCAGTAGCGAGACCCAGACCGCGCTGGCGCGTGTGGTGCTGCCCAATCCGGACGGGCGCCTGCGGCCCGGCCTGTTCGTCACGGCACGGCTGATCCTCGCGGCGCGCAATGTCGCGGTCGCGGTGCGCCGGAGCGCGATCCAGACGCTGGAGAACAGGACCATCGTGTTCGTGCGCGAGGACGGCGACAAGATCGAAGCCCGCCCGGTCGAGCTTGGCGATTCCGATCCGCGCCACGTCGAGATCAAGGCGGGCCTTTCGCCCGGCGAGCATTACGTGGCCGAGAACAGCTTCGTCGTGAAGGCGGAGATGGGCAAGGGCGAGGCCGAGCATGATTGAGCGTCTCATCGCCATCTCGCTTGCCCAGCGCTGGCTGGTGCTGGTGCTCGCACTCGGCGCCGTCGCCTTCGGGGTTTGGAATTTCCAGCGCCTGCCGATCGACGCGGTGCCTGACATCACCAACGTCCAGGTCCAGATCAACACCCGCGCCCCCGGCTATTCGCCGCTCGAGACCGAGCAGCGCATCACCTTCCCGGTCGAGACCGCGATGGGCGGCCTGCCCAAGCTCGACTACACCCGCTCGCTGTCGCGCTACGGCCTCAGCCAGGTGACGATCGTGTTCAAGGACGGCACCGACATCTACTTCGCCCGGCAGCTCGTCGGCGAGCGCATTCAGCAGGTGAAGGACCAGCTGCCGGCGGGCGTCGAGGTCGCGATGGGTCCGGTCTCGACCGGCCTCGGCGAGATCTTCATGTACACCGTGGAGACCAAGGCGGGCGCAAAGACGCAGGACGGCCGCGACTATTCCCTGACCGATTTGCGCACCGTGCAGGACTGGATCATCCGGCCGCAGCTTCGCAACGTGCCTGGCGTGATCGAGGTCAACACGATCGGCGGCTTCGAGCGGCAATTCCACGTGCTGCCCGACCCCGGCAAGCTGATGGCCTACCGGCTCGGCTTTCGCGACGTGATGACGGCGCTCGCCGCCAACAACGCCAATGTCGGGGCCGGCTATATCGAACGCAACGGCGAGCAATATCTGGTTCGCTCGCCGGGCCAGGTCGGCAATATCGGCGAGATCCAGGACATCGTGATCGGCTCGCGCGGCGGCAATCCCGTCAGGATCAGGGATGTCGCGACCGTTACCGAGGGGCGCGATCTGCGCACTGGAGCCGCGACACGCAACGGCGAGGAGACCGTGCTCGGCACCGCCATGCTGCTGATCGGCGAGAACAGCCGCAGCGTCGCCCGCCGCGTCGGGGCCCGTCTCGAGGAGATCGCAAAATCGCTGCCCGAGGGCGTCGTGACGCGGACCGTCTACGACCGCACCGACCTGGTCGAAGCCACCATCGGCACCGTCAAGAACAACCTGCTTGAAGGCGCGGCGCTGGTGGTGGCCGTGCTGTTCCTGATCCTCGGCAACATCCGCGCCGCGCTGGTCACGGCCTGCGTCATTCCGCTGTCGATGGCGATGACGATCACCGGCATGGTCGAGACCAAGGTCAGCGGCAACCTGATGTCACTGGGTGCGATCGACTTCGGCATCATCGTCGATGGTGCCGTCATCATCGTCGAAAATTGCCTGCGCATGCTGGCGGCGGCCCAGCGCGAGAAAGGCGGCCTGCTCACGACCGCCGAACGGCTGCGCGCGATTCTGCGCGGGTCGAGCGAGGTCATCAAGCCGAGCCTGTTCGGAACGCTGATCATCGCCGTGGTCTACCTGCCCGTGCTGACGCTGACCGGCGTCGAGGGCAAGATGTTCACGCCGATGGCGCTGACGGTGCTGATGGCGCTCGGCGCGGCCGTGCTGTTCTCCATCACCTTCGTGCCGGCAGCCGTTGCCATCTTCGTCACCGGCAAGGTGTCCGAACATGAGAACCTGTTCATGCGGGCGGCAAAGCGCGGCTATCTCCCCCTGCTCCGTTTTGCCATCGACAATCGGGCCGCGGTCGCGATCATGGCCGTGGTCATCGTGGTCGCGAGCGGCATCGCCGCTTCGCGGATGGGTGGCGAGTTCATTCCGAGCCTCGACGAAGGCGACGTCGCGCTGGCTTCGATCCGGATTCCCGGCACCAGCCTCACCCAGTCGCTGGACCTTCAGAAGGCGCTGGAAAAACGCATCAAGCAGGTTCCGGAGGTGAAGGAGTTCTTCACCCGCATCGGCACGGCGGAGATCGCCACCGATCCAATGTCGCCGGCGCAGACCGATGGCTACGTCATGCTGAAGCCGCGTGCCGAATGGCCCGACCCGGGCAAGTCGAAATCGGAGGTGGTCGAGGCCATCGAGCACGCTGCCGACGAGATTCCCGGCAGCGCCTATGAAATCTCCCAGCCGATCCAGTTCCGCGTCAACGAGCTGATCTCCGGCGTGCGCACCGACGTCGGCGTCAAGATCTTCGGCGACGATCTCGACATCTTACAAGGCACCGCCAGGCAGGTGGAGGCCGCGATCCGCGGCATCCGCGGCGCCAGCGACGTCAAGATCGAGCAGGTCGCGGGCCTGCCGATCCTCACCGTCCGCCTCGATCGCCAGGCGCTCGCCCGCTATGGCCTCAGCGTCGCCGAAGTGCAGGGCATCGTCGAGATCGCAGTCGGCGGCAAGTCGGCGGGCAAGCTGTTCGAAGGCGATCGGCGCTTCGACATCGTGGTGCGCCTGCCCGAGCATTTGCGCGGCAATCTCGAGGCGATCCGCGCGATCCCGATTCCGCTGCCGCCCGCCGAGGACGCCGGCTCCGGCACGGCCGTTCGTACCGCGCTGGCCAGCTCTTCCCTCGCCCAGATGCGCTACGTGCCGCTCTCGTCGGTTGCCACCGTCGATGCGACGCCGGGGCCGAACCAGATCAGCCGCGAGAACGGCAAGCGGCGGATCGTCGTCACCGCCAATGTCCGCGCGCGCGACCTCGGCTCCTTCGTGGCCGAGGCCGAGGCGGCAGTGGCGGAGAAGGTCAAGCTGCCGGCGGGTTACTTCATCGGCTGGGGCGGCCAGTTCGAGCAGCTTGTCTCGGCCACCAAGCGGCTGACGATCGTGGTGCCGGTAGCGCTGCTGCTGGTGTTCCTGCTGCTGTTCATGGGCATGGGATCGGCGGCCGATGCGGCGCTGGTGTTTTCGGGCGTGCCGCTGGCGCTGACCGGTGGCGTCGCCGCGCTGCTGCTGCGCGACATTCCCTTGTCGATCAGCGCCGGCGTCGGCTTCATCGCACTGTCGGGCGTCGCCGTTCTCAATGGCCTCGTCATCATCGCCTTCATCGAGCGTCTGCGCAGCGAGGGGCGCTCGGTCGCGGAGGCCGTGCGCGAAGGTGCGCTGACGCGGCTGCGCCCGGTGCTGATGACCGCGCTCGTCGCCTCGCTCGGCTTCGTGCCGATGGCGCTCGCCACCGGCGCCGGCGCCGAGGTGCAGCGGCCGCTCGCGACCGTGGTGATCGGGGGCATCATCTCCTCGACCATCCTGACGCTGCTGGTGCTGCCGGCGCTCTACGTGCTGTTCCGCCGTGACGTGGCAAATGAAAGGCCTACAATGGCGTCTGATTTGGCGGCGTCCGCGGAGCGCTAGAATTGGGCAGCCACGACCACCACGGTCATCACCACCATGATCATGCGGGCCACTCGCATGCGCATGGCCACGATCACGGTCACGGGCACGGCCATGTCCATGCGCCGGCCAATTTCGGCAAGGCGTTCGCGCTCGGCATTACGCTCAACACCGCGCTCGTCGTGGCTGAGGCGATTTACGGCTATGTCGGCAACTCCACCGCCCTGCTCGCCGATGCCGGCCATAACCTGTCCGACGTGCTCGGCCTCGTCATTGCCTGGGGCGCCTCGATCGCAGCCCGCCGCGCGCCCAGCGGCCGCTTCACCTACGGTTTTCGCGCCTCCACCATCCTGGCGGCGCTGGCCAATGCGGTGTTCCTGCTGGTCGCAACCGGCGCCATCGGCTGGGAGGCGATCCTGCGCCTGCGCGAGCCGGAGCCGGTCGCAGGTCTCACCGTGATGGTGGTTGCGGGCATCGGCATCCTCATCAACGGTTTTACCGCCCTGCTGTTCGCGAGCGGCCGCAAGGACGACATCAACATCGAAGGCGCCTATCTGCACATGGTCGCCGACGCCGCGGTCTCGCTCGGCGTCGTCGTCTCGGCGGCGCTGATCATCTGGACCGGCTGGCTCTGGCTCGACCCCATCACCAGCCTCGTCATCTGCGCCACCATCCTCTGGAGCACGACCAGCCTCTTGCGCGGCTCCATCGACATGTCGATGGCGGCCGCGCCCAAGGGAACCGACCTCGCCGCAATCAGGGCGTTCCTGCTGGCGCGGCCGGGCGTCTCAGGGATTCACGATCTCCACGTCTGGCCGATCTCGACCACCGAGACGGCGCTGACCTGCCATCTCGTGATGCCGGCCGGCAGCGACGACGCATTCCTGATGCAGACGACGCAGCTGCTCAAGACATCCTTCCGCATCGGCCACACCACGCTTCAGGTCGAGACGCATCCCGACAATGGCTGCGCGCTCGCGCCGGATGATGTGGTGTAGGAGTCCCCCGCACCATCCGCGTCATTGCGAGCGCAGCGAAGCAATCCAGACTTCCTCCGCAGAGACAGTCTGGATTGCTTCGTCGCCAGCGCAAAATTGCTTCGCAATTTTGTCGCGGGCTCCTCGCAATGAGGGCGGAGGAACGGCGCCTACGCAGCCTTCGCCGTCACGATCCAGATCGCGCCCTGCAACTTCACGCTCTGTCCCTTCAAGAACGGCGCGAGCATTTCGCGGATCGAGGCCTTGGCGGCCTCGTAGGTCTCCGGCGGATGGCCCTGCAGCGCGCGGCTGGCCGGGCCGATCTGCAGCGCGCCGTCCACGGCTGCATCGAGCCCGCCGCCGATCGCGATATCCATCGCAAGATTGTGCGGCTGCATTGCCACATCGACGAAGCCCGCGCCTTTCAGGATGCGCGTCACGCGCTCTTCCGAAGCGAAGGCGAACGGGCCCGGCTCTTCGGGACCAACCGGCGGCATTTTCGGCACGTACTTGTAGACCGCCATCAGCGGCGCCATCATCCACGGGTTTTCCTTCGGCTCGCGCCAGCAGGTGAAGGCGAGCCGGCCGGTCGGCTTCAGCGCGCGCCGCAGATTGGCGAAGGACGCGATCGGGTCGGCGAAGAACATCACGCCGAAGCGCGAGGCCAAGAGATCGAAGCTCGCCTGCTCGAGCGGATAAATGGTCGCATCCGCCAGCACGAAATCGAGCGGCAGCCCCTGCGGCGCGAGCGCGCGCGCCTGCGACAGCATCGGCTCGGAGACGTCGAGGCCGAGCGCAAAGCCATCAGGCGCCACCGCCTTCGCGAAGGCGAACGTCGTCGCGCCGGAGCCGCAGCCGACATCGAGGACGCGCTCGCCCGGTCGGGGCTTGACACGCTCGATCAGCACGTCGGCGATGGGGCCGAGCAGTTTCTCCTGCGCCGCGTGACGATCGGCCCAGCGCTGCCCGCTCGGCCCGTTCCAATAGGCGATCTGGTCGGCGTTTTGCTCGTGCCCAGGCTGTTGCATCACATTTTCCTTCCGACCTCGCCGACTGTCCCCCCCAGCGAAGACGCTTATCCGCATGCAGCTCCCGGACACAAGAGCGATTCAGGCGAGACCATCTGACGGCAGTCGCAGTCGCGCATCAGTCGCAAGCAGAATCGCACAGCATCGACGTGCGCAAGGGGCTCCAGAGTTGACACAATGGGAAGCCACTGTTCTAACTCCAGAAACGCGAGGAAACGTTTTGAAATCCGAACGATCAGTCGGTATCGATTGCCTGCGCGCCATCTCCATCATCTGGGTGCTGCTGTACCACTTCGTCCCGCTTCAGGCTTTCAACCGGGGCACGTTCGGCGTCCTGCTGTTTTTCATCATCAGCGGCTATTGTATCGCATTCAGTGCCGAGACGTCGCAAACCGCCTGGCACTTCTATGCCAAGCGGCTCGGCCGCCTGCTTCCCGCCCTGATCGTCTGCGGCTTCCTGACCACGCTGTTCAAGATTCTCGCGCCCGAATTGGTCGAGCCTGGCCGCGGGCTGAAATGGGTCCACTACGTCTATACGCTGTTCGCGCTTCCGACGCTCAACGTCCTGCAGGTGAACTATAACCTGCCCGACGGTGCCTATTGGTCGTTACAGATCGAGTTTCAATTCTACGTCTTCTGCTTCCTGACGATGGTGCTGGGCCTCAAGCAACGGCTGCTGGCATTGCTGTGCGCCGTGACCATCTTCCGGACGGTGACCACGAGCACGGATTATTACACCTCCAACGATTTCTTTCCGTTCTTCATCGCCGGCATGAGCGTGGCTTCCCTCGTCAGGGGGCGCACCAGGGAGGCGATCGTCGGAATCATCGTCGCGTTCTCCGTCGAGCTCTATCATCTGAAGATGGGCGTCAAGCAGCCCTCGGTCCCGATCGAGATGTACCGGTCGCTGCTGCTGTGGTTTGGCACGGCGGCCGTCTATCTTGCCGCGCGGTATGACCACCTCCTGCCGCGCTGGTCGAGCGCCCTCGCCTTCATCGGCGTCATCAGCTATCCGCTCTATTTGATTCATCAGGACGTCGGCATGATGATCCTGCACTGGGCCCATGTGGGGCGTGACTCGGCGGGCGACATGCTGATCCGCGCATTCGTCCTTCCCGCATTCCTTGGTGCCGTCGCCTGGCTGGTCTACGTCCTGGTCGAAAAACCCACCATCAAGCCGCTGACCGGCTTTTTGGCCAATCCGCTCGCCTGGCTAGGGCAGCGGCAGCCGGCAATGGCGCGACGCGAGTACCCCGCCACCGAGCGCAGTGGCGACGTCGCACGCCAGGACTTGCCGATTGGGTGACCCGACGCGCCAGGTGCAGGCTGGTGGGCGGTCACGGATTCGAACCGCGGACCCTCTCGGTGTAAACGAGATGCTCTAACCAGCTGAGCTAACCGCCCTCGCCGCCTCTTTAGCCCTACGGGCCCCGGACGGGCAAGACCCCAGCCTAACGACTTCGACCGACTTGGACCGACTTGGGCCTCAATCCTGCGGCCGCCCCGGCAGCAGCGGCACGGCGTCGATCCACACCGCCGCCGACTGGCACCAGATCTGTCGCGTGGGCCTCAGCGCATCGCGCTGGCGGATTGAACCCCAGCGGATGCCCCAATCGTCGGCCTGGTCGCCCTCACCGTTGGTGAACAGCGGGGAACCGCAGTCGGCGCAAAAATGCTGGAAGCGCATCCGGCCGTTGTCGCCGCGCTTGCCGTAGATTTTGGGCGTACCGCGGGTCAGGCGGACATCAGCCTTGGTGCAGATGGCTGTCACACGGAACGGCGAGCCTGTCAGCGACTGGCAATCGGTGCAGTGACAGACCGAGATTGCCTCAGGATCGACCTCGGCCGCGAAGGTGATCGCCCCGCAATGGCATTGCCCATCGATGTGCATTGCCTCCTCCCTATCCCCCCAAACAAAAACGGCGCCCGAAGGCGCCGTTTTATCATCATTCCGAGCCGCACACTCAGTGAGCGGTCAGGCCGCCGGCGGCTTCGTCGCCGTCCGGCTTCACCGTCACCTTGGTGTCCTCTTCCCAGACGATCGGCACCGGCTTCTTCACCAGCGCCTTGGCGACGACGTCGTCGAGGCGGGAAACCGGGATGATCTCCATGCCGCCCTTGATCGCATCGGAAATCTCCGTGAGATCCTTGGCGTTGTCCTCGGGGATCAGCACCGTCTTGATGCCGCCGCGGGCCGCAGCCAGCAGCTTCTCCTTCAGGCCGCCGATCGGCAGCACGCGACCGCGCAGCGTGATCTCGCCGGTCATCGCGACGTCATGGCGGACCGGGATGCCGGTCATGACCGAGATGATCGCGGTGGCCATCGCAACGCCTGCGGACGGACCATCCTTCGGCGTCGCGCCCTCCGGCACGTGCACGTGGATGTCGCGCTTGTCGAACAGCGGCGGCTCGACGCCGTAGTTGATCGCGCGCGAGCGGACGTAGGACGCCGCCGCGGAGATCGACTCCTTCATGACGTCGCGCAGATTGCCCGTGACCGTCATCTTGCCCTTGCCGGGCATCATGACGCCTTCGATCGTCAGCAGCTCGCCGCCGACATCGGTCCAGGCAAGGCCGGTGACGATGCCGACCTGCGGCTCGCTCTCGATCTCGCCGAAGCGGTACTTCGGCACGCCGAGCAGCTCCTCAAGAGTCTTCTCGGTGACCTTGACCGACTTCTTCTTGGAGATCATCAGCTCCTTCACCGCCTTGCGGGCGAGTGTGGAGAGCTCACGCTCCAAATTGCGCACGCCCGCTTCGCGGGTGTAGCGGCGGATCAGAAGCAGCAGCGCCTCGTCGTCGATCGAGAACTCCTTGGAGTCCAGGCCGTGCTTGGACACCGCGTTCGGGATCAGGTGCTTGCGCGAGATCTCGACCTTCTCGTTCTCGGTGTAGCCCGCGATCCGGATGATCTCCATGCGGTCCATCAACGGCCCCGGAATATTGAGCGTATTCGCGGTGGTGATGAACATCACGTTGGACAGATCGTAGTCGACCTCGAGATAGTGGTCGTTGAAGGTCCCGTTCTGCTCGGGGTCGAGCACCTCGAGCAAGGCCGAGGACGGATCGCCGCGGAAATCGGCGCCCATCTTGTCGATCTCGTCCAGGAGGAACAGCGGATTGGACGACTTGGCCTTGCGCATCGACTGGATGATCTTGCCGGGCATCGAGCCGATATAGGTGCGGCGGTGACCGCGGATCTCGGCCTCGTCGCGCACGCCGCCGAGCGAGACGCGCACGAATTCGCGCCCCGTCGCCTTCGCGATCGACTTGCCGAGCGAGGTCTTGCCGACGCCGGGAGGCCCGACGAGGCACAGGATCGGCCCGGTCAGCTTGTTGGCGCGCGACTGCACCGCAAGGTACTCGACGATGCGTTCCTTGACCTTCTCGAGCCCATAGTGATCGGAGTCCAGGATGGCTTGCGCCTGCTCCAAGTCCTTCTTCACCTTGGACTTCTTGTTCCACGGGATCGACAGCAGCCAATCCAGATAGTTGCGCACGACGGTCGCTTCCGCGGACATCGGCGACATCTGGCGCAGCTTCTTCAATTCGTGCTGCGCCTTCTCGCGCGCTTCCTTGGAGAGCTTGGTCTTGGAGATCTTCTCTTCGAGGTCGGCGAGCTCGTCGCGACCATCGTCGTCGCCGAGTTCCTTCTGGATCGCCTTCATCTGCTCGTTGAGGTAATACTCGCGCTGGGTCTTCTCCATCTGGCGCTTGACGCGCGAGCGGATGCGCTTCTCGACCTGCAGCACCGAGATCTCGCTCTCCATCAGGCCCAGCACCTTCTCCAGGCGCGTGGTGACGGACAGCGTCTCCAGGATGCCCTGGCGATCGGCGATCTTGACGGCGAGATGCGAGGCAACGGTGTCGGCGAGCTTGGCGAAATCGGTGATCGCCTGCACGACGCCGACGACCTCGGCCGAGATCTTCTTGTTGAGCTTCACATAGCTCTCGAAGTCGGACACGACCGAGCGCGCCAGGGCTTCCGCCTCGACCGATTTCGCATCGGTGTCGGCGAGCGCGACGGCGGTCGCCTCGTAATAGTCGGCGCGATCGGTGTACTTCGCCACGCGCGCACGCTCGAGCCCTTCGACCAGCACCTTCACGGTGCCGTCGGGGAGCTTCAAGAGCTGGAGCACGCTGGCGAGCGTCCCGGTCTCGTAAATGGCATCGGGCGCCGGATCATCGTCGGACGCGTTCTTCTGCGTCGCGAGCATGATCAGCGCGTCGTTCTTCATCACCTCTTCGAGCGCGCGGATCGACTTCTCGCGACCGACGAAGAGCGGAACGATCATGTGCGGGAAGACGACGATGTCGCGCAGCGGCAGCACGGGATAAGCGTGCGCTTCGCCATGGACGATGGTTGGCCGGGGTTTGGGATTGGTCATGGCCTTTTCCTTTTGCTTTGCCCCCTTGCACGCAGCCCGCTGATCATGCGCAACCGCCACAAGGTGCCGAGGTGATCCGCAGAACCGGTCGGTCCTCTACAAGGTGGACCGGCTCGCCGGAACGGAACAGAGGCGAATCTTGAAGAGAATTTTCGCTCGCCGCCGACATTAGGTGGCTATCGACCCGGGGGGTGTCAAGTCATTGAAAGACGCGCGCCATCAGGCGCTTACGCACGCAATAAGCGACGCAACACCGGCTGCGGAAATATCAGTTCCGCAGCCCACTTTGAGAAGACGATTGGAGCGTTCCAGCGCCGTCAGATCAGGCGCTGGCGTTCTCGACGGCGCGATCGGACCGATCAGCGTAGATGTAGAGCGGACGCGCCGTTCCTTCCACGACCTCGCGGGAAATCACGACCTCTTCCACACCTTCCAGACCCGGCAGGTCGAACATGGTCTCGAGCAGGATCGCCTCGAGGATCGAACGCAAGCCCCGCGCGCCGGTCTTGCGCTCGATCGCCTTGCGGGCGACCGCGCCAAGCGCCTCGTCGGCGAAGGTCAGCTCGATGTTCTCCATCTCGAACAGCCGCTGGTACTGTTTCACCAGCGCGTTCTTCGGCTCGGTCAGGATCTTCTTCAGCGAGGTCTCGTCGAGGTCCTCGAGCGTCGCCACGACCGGCAGACGGCCGACGAACTCGGGGATGAGGCCGTACTTCAGGAGGTCCTCAGGCTCGACGTGACGGAAGATCTCGCCGGTCCGGCGATCCTCCGGCGCGAGCACCTGGGCGCCGAAGCCGATCGAGGTCGACCGACCGCGTGCCGAGATGATCTTCTCGAGGCCGGCGAACGCGCCGCCGCAGATGAACAGGATGTTGGTGGTATCCACCTGCAGGAACTCCTGCTGCGGATGCTTGCGGCCGCCTTGCGGCGGGACCGAAGCCACCGTGCCTTCCATGATCTTGAGCAGCGCCTGCTGCACGCCCTCACCCGACACGTCGCGCGTGATCGAGGGGTTGTCGGACTTGCGGCTGATCTTGTCGATTTCGTCGATGTAGACGATGCCGCGCTGGGCGCGCTCGACGTTGTAATCGGCGGCCTGGAGCAGCTTCAGGATGATGTTCTCGACGTCCTCACCGACATAGCCGGCTTCGGTCAGCGTCGTCGCATCGGCCATCGTGAACGGCACGTCCAGGATGCGGGCGAGCGTCTGCGCGAGCAGCGTCTTGCCCGAGCCGGTCGGACCGATCAGCAGGATGTTCGACTTCGCGAGCTCGACGTCGTTGTGCTTTGTCTGATGGTTGAGGCGCTTGTAGTGATTGTGCACCGCGACCGACAGGACCTTCTTCGCATGGCTCTGGCCGATGACGTAATCGTCCAGCACCTTGCAGATTTCCTTCGGCGTCGGAATACCGTCGCGCGACTTGACCAGCGAGGACTTGTTCTCCTCGCGGATGATGTCCATGCAGAGCTCGACGCACTCGTCGCAGATGAAGACCGTGGGACCCGCGATCAGTTTGCGGACTTCGTGCTGGCTCTTGCCGCAGAACGAGCAATATAGCGTGTTCTTGGAGTCGCTCGTGCCGACCTTACTCATTCATGTCTCCGTCCGCGGTTCGATCCCGTTCCGCTCGATCGCTCCATTCCGACACGGTGGTCGGTATGAAGCTTAAGTAGAGCAAATTCCGTACCAAAAAAGACCCTACGCTTTACTACATCCCGTGCGAATCACGGTCACTCGATTCCCCCGCGATCATAGCCGATCAACCGTAGCCAACCATGCTGTCACCCGACTATCAAGAATTCGCTAATCGGGGGTCGCCGGCTACCCGTGACAATACCGTGATTTCCGGTCTTGGCACGAGCGAAGTGATCGAAAACACCCCGGCGTTGCTGGATTGCCACGAAAAACAAGCACGAAAGCGGAACTTTCTGCTTGCCGCAGGGCGCAAAACCGCGTTTTGCGCCGCGCGCACGCGCACCTAACGTGAACGCCGCCCTGACGGGTCCACGGCAAACTGAGGGTTCGTCTTGACGCCCCAGTAGTGCTACGGGGCCTTCGCCGGCGCCGGCTCCTCGGCGCGCTTGTCGATCACCTTGTCGACCAGGCCGAACTCCTTGGCGTCGTTCGCGGTCAGGAACTTGTCGCGTTCCAACGCATCCTCGATCGACTTGTAGGTCTGGCCGGTGTGCTTGACGTAGATCTCGTTGAGCCGCTTCTTCAGGTTCAGGATTTCCTGGGCGTGCAGCATGATGTCGGTGGCCTGGCCCTGGAATCCGCCGGAGGGCTGGTGCACCATGATGCGTGCGTTCGGCAGCGAGAAGCGCATGTCCTTCTCGCCGGCGGCGAGCAGCAGCGAGCCCATCGAAGCCGCCTGGCCGGTGCACAGTGTCGACACCGGCGGGCGGATGAACTGCATGGTGTCGTAGATCGCAAGGCCCGACGTCACCACGCCGCCCGGCGAGTTGATGTACATCGAGATTTCCTTCTTCGGATTTTCCGCCTCGAGGAACAACAGCTGCGCGACGATCAGCGTCGACATGCCGTCCTCGACCGGGCCGGTCACGAAGATGATGCGCTCCTTCAAGAGGCGCGAGAAAATGTCGTAGGCGCGCTCGCCACGGTTGGTCTGCTCGACCACCATGGGCACGAGGTTCATGTAGGTTTCAACCGGATCGCGCATGAGTCACCTAGTGTTTCGGAGACGGACATCGCCGGGCAGGCTTGCCAGTTTGGCTGGATTTGCCGGGAGGCGAATGGACGTCCTGTGATGCAGGAACTTGGGTAAGAAGTAGAGGGCGTAGCGACAGATATAGCCCAATTCGCTTCTGACAAGTGCGGAGCGCATTAAGGCTTAACCCGAGGGGCAGTTGAAGCTGATTCGCGCAAAGAGGCCCAGCCGGCCATCTGGCTAGCTGGGCCTCTTCGCTGATCATCATTAATAGATGGCTGCCTCAAACCCTTCAGGCTGCGGTCTTTTCCGCCTCGTCGTCCTTGTAGAGGTCCTCGCGCGAGACCTTCTTCTCGGTCACGTTGGCGAGCTCGAGGATGAAGTCGACCACCTTGTCCTCATAGATCGGCGCACGAAGCTGGGCCAACGCCTGGGCATTGTTGCGGTAAAAGTCCCAGACCTCCTTCTCGCGGCCAGGCATCGAGCGCGCGCGTTCGATCACGGCACGGCCGACCTCGTCGTCGGTCACGGTGATCTTGTTCTTCTCGCCGATCTCGGAGAGCACGAGGCCGAGCCGCACGCGGCGATCGGCGATCTTGCGATACTCCTCCTTCGCCTTGTCCTCGGTGGTGTCCTCGTCGGCAAAGGTCTTGCCGGCGGAGTCCATCTCGGCCTTGACCGAGTTCCACATCAGGCTGAACTCCTCGTCCACCAGCGAGGGCGGCGCCTCGAAGCGATGCGCCTCGTCGAGGCGGTCGAGCAGCGCGCGCTTGACGCGCTGGCGCGTGGCGGTGGCGAACTCGGCAGTCAGCCGCTCGCGTGCGGCCTCCTTCAGCTTGTCCAGCGATTCCAGGCCGAGCGACTTGGCGAACTCGTCGTCGATCGCGAGGTCCTGCGGCGCCTCGATCAGCGTCGCAGTGGTCTCGAACTCCGCCGGCTGGCCGGCGAGCTTGTCGTTCATGTAGTTCTTCGGGAACGACACTTTCAGCGTGCGCGTCTCACCCGCGCCGATGCCGATCAGCTGCTCCTCGAAGCCCGGGATGAAGGTGTTGGAGCCGATGACGACCTGGATGCCCTCGCCGGTGCCGCCCTCGAAGACTTCGCCGTTGATGGTGCCCTTGAAGTTGATGGTGACGCGGTCGCCCGACTCCGCCTTGGTGCCCTCGCCCTTGGCGGCATAGGTGCGGTTGGAATCGGCGATGCGCTTGATCGCCTCGTCGACGTCGGCGTCGGTGACCTCGGCAACGGGCTTCTCGACCTGGAAGGTCTTGAAGTCGGCGAGCGCGATCGCCGGCACCACCTCGATCGCGACCGTGTAGGTCAGATCCGTCTTGCCGCTCAGCAGCTCCTCGACGTCCTTCTGCTCCGTCGGCATGGTGATCTTCGGCTCGGTCGCCAGACGGAAGCCGCGCTCGGAGAACAGCTGCGTGTTGGTGTCTCGGATGGTCTGGTCGATGGTTTCGGCCATGACCGAGCGGCCATAGACCTTCTTCAGGTGCGAGACCGGCACCTTGCCCGGACGGAAGCCGTTGATGCGGACCTTGTCCTTGAGGTCGACGAGCTTGGCACCGGCCTTGGCGTCAAGATCAGACGCGGGAACGCTGATCTTGAACTCGTGCTTCAAACCTTCCGAGAGGGTTTCTGTGACCTGCATGGCGTCCAATCTTCTTTTCGTTCGGCCCCGGCACGTCGCGCGTCGGGACGCTGTCGTTAATCGATCCGGCGCGAGGCAAACGCCTCCACGCCGGTGGTTCATCGGACCCGTTCCAGGCGGATGATCATCCGCTTGGAAGCAGGCCTCGTAATCCGTGCAAACGCGATAAGCGCTTGGTGCGGGCGGAGGGACTCGAACCCCCACAACTTTCGTCACTGGAACCTAAATCCAGCGCGTCTACCAGTTCCGCCACGCCCGCGTGAATTTGCATCAAGACCGGCCGCGATGCCGCGGGCGGCCGGGCTTATAGCATGCGCCTGACTGTTCGCAGCAAAAAAATGGCCTGATGGAGGCAGGCTTCAAATAGGCACGACGGCTGGACTTATCCAGCACGGCGTGGTCCGGATCGTGCCATGACAATGCGGATTTCTGACCCTACCCGGCGCGAGGTTTTGGCAGGTCTCGGAGCCTCGGCAGCCGGGCTGATCGTAGGGGGTGCGGGCCCGTCCGTGACGGCCCAGCTCGCGCTGCAGGCGCGGCTGGCAACGCTGGCTCTGAGATCGGGTCAGCCGGCTACACCGATCTGGGAGTTGGCCGCCGTAAGCCACCTCGGGGACGTCCGTCTCAAGCGCTTTGACCGCTGCGAGGTGGTCTTCCGCAACGACCTGCCTGTGCCGCTTGCACCCGTCTGGTACGGCCTCCATGGCCCAGCCACTTCCGACCCGCTCCGAGGGCGCGCGCCGGCAGCGCCAGCCACGACAGAAATATCAAATATTTCAATGCCAACCGCGGGAACCCTGCTGGCGGACTTCCGCCTCTTCGAGGGCAGCCTGAAGCAGCCCGCGCGCCCGCTCCCGATTATTGCGGCCGAGACCAGCCACGTTGCCGTCGACCGTGACGAGATCCTGTTGATCGAGGAATGGCGCCTGCGGCCGGATGGCACCGCGGTCCCTGCGGGCCAGGACCCGAAGGACACGACGCCGCTCTACACCGTCAACGGCAAGACTTCATTCGAACTCTCAGCCGCAGCTCGTGAGCGGCTGCGGCTGCGCTTCATCAACGGCTCCCAACGTACTGTTCTGGCAATCAAATTGGAGAGCCACGAGGTCCGTGTGATGGCCCTGGACGGCCAACCGGCCGAGCCGTTCCCCGCCCGCAACGGCGCATTGGTGCTGGCGCCCGGCGCACGGGCCGACGCCTTCGTAGATGCGGCCGCCTCGGCCCCATTCCTGCTCCATGACGGCAAGGAGGCGCGCCAGGTCGGAAATCTGACCATCTCCGGGAAGCTGGAGCGCGCCCCGCTGTCGCCTCCCCAACCGCTCCCGTCGAACGATCTCCCCGAGAAGCTCGATCTGAGAGGCGCCCTGCGGTTCGATGTCGCGCTCGGCGCCGCCGATTCCGGCTGGGCGCGGCCGGCGACATTCTCCACCGAATCTGCCCCCGCCTTCCGCGCCAAGACCGGCCGCACCGTGGTGCTGGCCCTGCAGAACCCCGCCCCGATCGCCACGGTGTTTCACCTGCACGGCCACCCGTTCCGCCTGCTCGACAAGCTCGACGACGGCTGGAAGCCCTATTGGCTCGACACGCTCGCGATCGAGCCCGGCCAGACCCAGCGCATCGCCTTCGCCGCCACCTCGCCGGGACGCTGGCTGATCGAATCCGTCGTGACCGACTGGGCCGCGCCGCGCCTGGTGCGCTGGTATGGGGTGGAGTGAGATTTTGTAGGCCGGGTAGAGCGCAGCGAAACCCATCGCCATCGCGCCCAGGCTTGAGATGATGGGTTTCGCTGCGCTCTACCCATCCTACCCCCGTAGCGAACAGCTCAAAACTCCACGCCGAGCGCATCGTAGATCCGCCGGTGCACGGCCGGCAGCGTCTCGGTCAGATCCTCTGCAATCAGGCCCGGCCCGGCTTCGCTTGCCGCCTCGCCATGCATCCAGACGCCGATGCTGGCGGCCTCGAACGCCGGCACGCCTTGCGCCAAGAGCCCCGCGATGATCCCGGACAGCACGTCGCCGGCGCCGGCCGTGGCGAGCCAGGGCGGCGCATTCGCGGCAATGGTGGCGCGGCCATCGGGCGCGGCGATTGTGGTGTCCGGCCCCTTCAGCAGCACGACGGCGCCGGAGCGCTCGGCGGCGGCGCGGACGCGCTCGAGCTTGGAGCGGCCGGGATGCTTGTTGCTGAGATCGGAGAACAGGCGCGGAAACTCGCCTTCATGCGGGGTCAGCACCACCGCATTGTCCTGCGAGGACTTGATCAACTCGAACAGGCGCTCGGGGGTTGCGGCAAAACTGGTCAGCGCATCCGCATCGAGCACCAGATGCCGCTGCGCGGCAAGCGCGGTATGGACGAAATCGCAAGTGCGTTCGCCGATGCCGGCACCGGGGCCGATGATGCAGGTGTTATAGCGCTTGTCGCCGAGCAGCTCGCCGAACTCGATCGCGCTGTCGACGGGGCGCACCATGACCGCGGTGAGCGCGCTCGCATTGATCGCGAGCGCATCGCGCGGGCTCGCCAGCGTCACGAGGCCCGCGCCGGCGCGTAGCGCGCCGCGCGCGGCGAGCCGTGCCGCGCCGGTCGCGGCCGCATCGCCCGAGACCGCGAGCACGTGCCCTCGCGCATATTTGTGGCCATCGATGCGCGGCACCGGAAACGCTGCGCCCCAGACATCGGGATCGTTTTCGAAAATCTGCGGCGCGATCTCGTCCAGCACCTGCGCATCGATGCCGATGTCGGCAACGCTGACGCGGCCACAATGCACACGTCCCGGCAGCAGCAGGTGCGCCGGTTTCTTGCGGAAGAAGGTGACGGTCTCGGTGGCGTTCACCGCCACGCCCATCACGGCCGCGCTGGTGCCGTTGATGCCGCTCGGCAGGTCGACCGCGAGCACCGGGGCGCCGTTGGCGTTGATCGCCTCGATCAGCTCCCGCGCCTCGCCGTCCACGGTGCGGCTGAGGCCCGCACCGAACAGCGCATCGATGATCAGCGCAGGTCTGCCGATCGCCTGCGGGTTGAACGGCAGCACCGGATGCTTCCAGCCGCGCGCGGCGGAGGCGGCATCGCCCTGGAGCTGGTCGCGCTCGCACATCAGGATCACCGAGACCTCCCGCCCCTGTGCGGCGAGCTCGGCGGCGGCGACGAAACCGTCCCCGCCATTATTGCCGGGGCCGGCCACGATCAGGATCGGCCCCTCCTCTGCCAATCCCTGGGCGGCCTCGGCGACCGCCTGGCCGGCGCTGAGCATCAGCTTGAAACCGGGCGTGCCGGCCGCGATGGCGAGCTGGTCGGCGCGCTGCATTTCGGCGTTGGTCAGAACTTCCATGCCACTTCCTAGTACAATCGCCTCTTGAACAGGCATCTTTGGCGCCGATCCGGCGGCGGGAACGTCGATCTGCACACATATTGAACCGTTTGCCTATTTCGTAGTCTTCGGTATTTTGTGCAGGTCGGCACACCACTCAGAGATGCTCGTTAAAGGGCTGATAACGCTCCGATAATCAGGGCATTTGCAACTTGGCATAGACCCTGCTTTCGAGGAAGCCGCTTCGGTTCGTCGTGCTCACTGGCGTCTTCAAGGGTGTGGCTGGCCGTTGTTGCCGGACCGGTCAGGGATCCCGGCATAGAGAAGACAAGATCGTGCGTTGAGAAATGCGCGCCCTGACGAAGACGTTGCTATTGGATCGAAAGGCCGGGAGTCGCGCAGTGAAGAAAATCGAAGCCATCATCAAGCCATTCAAGCTCGACGAGGTGAAGGAAGCGCTTCAGGAAGTCGGTCTGCAGGGCATCACCGTCACCGAGGCCAAGGGCTTTGGCCGGCAGAAGGGTCACGCCGAGCTTTACCGCGGCGCAGAATACATCGTCGACTTCCTGCCGAAGGTCAAAATCGAGATCGTGATCGGCGACGATCTGGTCGAGCGCGCCATCGACGCGATCCGCCGCGCCGCGCAGACCGGCCGCATCGGCGACGGCAAGATTTTCGTCTCCAACATCGAAGAGGCGATCCGCATCCGAACCGGCGAATCCGGGCTGGACGCTATCTGAGCCGGGTGCTATCCCGCATTTTGCGACACTCTGACAAGAAATAAGGCTGCTTCGGCGGCCTGATTTCGTTTGTGCGGTCGCGCGCGAACTCGCCAAAAGCGAGAACAATCTTGCTCACCTGGAAACCGACCCGCAGAGCCATAAGGGGTATGCATGAAGACCGCCAAAGACGTCCTGAAATCGATCAAGGACAACGACGTGAAGTACGTCGACCTGCGCTTCACCGATCCGCGCGGCAAGTGGCAGCACGTCACGTTCGACGTCAGCATGATCGATGAAGACATCTTCGCCGAAGGGACGATGTTCGACGGCTCCTCGATCGCCGGCTGGAAGGCGATCAACGAGTCCGACATGTGCCTGATGCCCGATCCGGTGACCGCGACGATCGATCCGTTCTTCGCCGAGACCACCATGGTCATCACCTGCGACGTGCTCGAGCCGACCACCGGCGAGCCCTACAATCGCGACCCCCGCGGCATCGCCAAGAAGGCCGAGGCGATGGTGAAGTCGATGGGCGTGGGCGACGCCGTGTTCGTCGGCCCCGAAGCCGAGTTCTTCGTGTTCGACGACGTGCGCTTCTCCTCCTCCCCCTACAACACCGGCTTCCGCCTCGACTCCTCGGAACTGCCGACCAACACCGACACGGAATATGAAGGCGGCAACCTCGGCCACCGCATCCGCACCAAGGCCGGCTACTTCCCCGTCCCGCCGCAGGACTCCGTGCAGGACATGCGCTCCGAGATGTTAGGGGCCATGGCCAAGATGGGCGTCAAGGTCGAGAAGCATCACCACGAGGTCGCTTCCGCCCAGCACGAGCTCGGCATGAAGTTCGACACGCTGACGCTGATGGCCGACCACCTGCAGATCTACAAATACTGCATCCATCAGGTCGCCCACATCTACGGCAAGACCGCCACCTTCATGCCGAAGCCGGTCTACGGCGACAACGGCTCGGGCATGCACGTGCACCAGTCGATCTGGAAGGACGGCAAGCCGGTGTTCGCCGGCAACAAGTATGCCGACCTGTCGGAGACCTGCCTCCACTATATCGGCGGCATCATCAAGCACGCCAAGGCGATCAACGCCTTCACCAACCCGTCGACCAATTCGTACAAGCGTCTGGTCCCGGGCTATGAGGCCCCCGTGCTGCTCGCCTATTCCGCGCGCAACCGCTCGGCCTCCTGCCGCATCCCCTACACCGCTTCGCCCAAGGCCAAGCGCGTCGAGGTGCGCTTCCCCGATCCGCTCGCCAATCCCTATCTCGGCTTCGCCGCGATGCTGATGGCCGGCCTCGACGGCATCAAGAACAAGATCGATCCGGGTCCGGCGATGGACAAGGACCTCTACGATCTGCCGAAGGAAGAGCTGAAGCAGATCCCGACGGTGTGCGGCTCGCTTCGCGAGGCGCTCGAAAACCTCGACAAGGACCGCGCCTTCCTCAAGGCCGGCGGCGTGTTCGACGACGACTTCATCGACGCCTATATCGAGCTGAAGATGACCGAGGTCGAGCGCTTCGAGATGACCCCGCACCCGATCGAGTTCGACATGTACTATTCGGGCTGATCGGCCTGAACCGTCTGCGACAAGCTAAAGGCGCTTCCGGAAGGAGGCGCCTTTTCGTTTGCAACTGTAAGGTCGTCCGCCCGCCTGCGGCTCACTTGCGCATGCGAATATCGGACGGGGACGCACCGTAAGCACGCCGAAAGCTGCGGTTGAAGTACGAGATGTCGTTGAATCCTGACTGGTGTGCGATTTCGCTGATCGAGCGGCCTGCGAGGCTTGGATCCGTCAGCATCTTGTAGGCAGAGGCCAGGCGCTGGTTGAGGACGAACTCCGTAAAGCTCGTGCCTTCGGCTTCGAAGAGCCTGCGGACGTAGGACTTCGAGATGCCCTGCTTGGCTGCGACGGAATCCAGGCTCAAGCCAGGATTACCGAACTGGGCGCGAATGTGGGTCTTGATGCTCCGCATTCGGGCGGCTGCAACGCCGCGCATGTTCGCCAGCTCGACGGCATCCGGAGTCGCGCCCAGGACCAGGGCGCCGAGATCGATCATGTGGTTCACAACCGCCCGCCGCATGGCGGCGTTCGCAAGCGTCTGTCTCTCATTGACGATGCCGAGATAATCCAGAAACAGCGAAAGCGCGGGATTGCCTCTGTCGAGTGGTCTGCCGATCGCGTCGTCGAAATTCCTGACCAAGGGCGCAATCAAGGCGCGGCTGATCCGCCAGGTGACGACACGCCTCGTCGTGGGATTGGTTGCCGTCCCCGGCAATCCATTCGTTGTCAAAACCGCCTCCCCGGGGCCGAGGCACGTCTCGTGACCATTTTGATTGTGGATCGCCGTACCATCGAGGTTGAACACGAGCACGGGATCGTCGTTGTCGATCATCGCTTCGGTGTGCCGACAGAAAATCGGAGAAGCGGTCGCGGCCGCGACGGACATTCCAGGCAACGCACGCAGCTTCATGTCGATCTGAAGCGCCGTATCGGGCAACGGCTCGATTTCCAGCTTGAGAATTTCGCGGCCGTAGATCTGGTGAAATGCTTCGGTCCTCTCGCGATCGGCAAATTCCGAGCTGGACAGCTCCAGTGCAATCAATTCGTCGCCAGTATCCAACACACCTCTCCATAAAAGTGAGATTGCCCGGCGCTCTTTTGTCGCAGGAAACTGGCGGCGTTCAAAGGCCTTTCATTGCAAGGTCCAACTCGGATCACACGCCACTTCAACTGCGGCTCGATACGACGTTGGCGCTGGACCAGCGCGCCGGCTGATGTGGCAATGCGATCACAGGTGATGGCAATCGCCAGATTTGTGGTGATCCGTCCAAGTAGGTGTGGCGCGTGCCCCAAGCCGAAGCAGCGCCGCTCCCAGTATAGCTACCTGACGTCGCTTTCGAATACGCGCGCCGGTTGCAGGGGGCTCAATGGCAATCACGGGAAGATTTCTTTCGACCGCTGCGTTCGGTCTTGCACTGACGCAGGCGGCCTCAGCCGCGGATCTGCCCGTCAAGGCAGTTGCGCTTGCGCCTGCCGCTGTCGACTGGAGCGGCGTCTATGTCGGCGTGCATGCCGGCTATGGTGGCGGCATGAAGGACTGGTGGGTCGGTAACGTGTTTGGACCGAACAATGATTATGCCGCGAGCGGCTTCCTCGCGGGCGGACAGATCGGCATCAACAAGCAGATCGCAAGTCTGGTTTTCGGTCTTGAGCTGGACGGGTCATGGGCCAATATCCGCGGCTCTCAGAACATGCGCGTTGAAGAGCCGTTCTTCATCGATACGACCGCCACGGTCACATCGAGGATCGAGGCATTGGCAACGGCGGCGGGCCGCGTCGGCTTGGCGGCCGACCGCTGGCTGGTGTTCGCAAAGGGTGGCATCGCCGGCGCGTGGGAAAAGCACAGTAGCAATGCAGCGAGCAACGACTTCTTCGCCGGCACCTCGTCATCGAGCTTCAGCGGGAATGAATACCGTTGGGCACCGATGATCGGCCTTGGCGCCGAATATGCATTGGAGGGGAATTGGTCGGTCAAAGCCGAATACGACTACTTGCATTTCGGCACGCGGTCGGTGCGGATGAGCGGTAGCTCCACAGCTCTCCCGACTCCTTTCTCGGTTGATGTACCGATCACGCAGGATTCCATCCACCTGATCAAGGTGGGCGCGAACTACCGAATTGCTGATCCTGCGGTCGATCCCAAATATCCGCCCGTCAGGGCGGTGCCCGGCACGAACTGGACCGGCGGCTTTGTCGGCGTGCAGGGTGGCTATGGCTTTGGTCGCGAGTGGCGGAGCCAAGCTCCCGCACCCCTGCCGGGCAGTGGCAGTTTTGATGTCAGCGGATGGCTTGGAGGCTTTGACGGCGGCGTCAACGTTCAGTCCGGCGTGTTTGTGCTCGGCGTGGAAGGCGAATGGATGTGGACGGGTATCAAGGGCAGCCGATCCTCCACGTTCCCGTTGGGCGGATCGATGGTAACGTCCGGTCTGAACACCTCGACCGACTGGCTTGCGATCGCCAGCGGCCGCGCCGGCTTTGTCGTCGGCGATCGCCTGCTTGTCTATGGCAAGGCTGGTCTTGCGCTCGCCAATGAAAACCACGCAATGAATGGCGTAGAAGTCTTTGGAGCCCTCAGCGAATCTCTCGCAGCCAGCGGCAAGGCCCTACACTCAGGCGCCGTGATCGGAACCGGGCTTGAATATGCATTGGCGGGCAATTGGTCGGTCAAAGGCGAGTACAACTACATCCGCATGTTCAACCAGCAGACGAGTCAGAGCGGCACTTACAGTCAGCCCCTGTGGGCCCCGGCAGCGGCCGCTGTCAACAGCGCGATCACGCAGGATCTGCAGCTGTTCAAGCTAGGCGTGAACTATCACTTCAATCCGCTGCCCGGAGCCATCACCGCACGCTACTGATCCGATGACCGGGCTTCGATGCGCCCGTCAGCTTTCGTTCCGCATCTGACTCCAGTTCGTTCTCGAAGAACAAATCAGAGCCGCAAAAATCGCATCGGAGCAATTCCTACCGATTGGTTTATTCGGATCGAGATTTGGAATGCGCACGTCACTTGTCCGGAAAGTTGACGCCGATCTCGGTCACCATGGGCGCCCATTTCACCAGCGTCGCGTTGTCGGAGGCGATCTTCAGGCCGTCACGCGACCTCGGCGCTCCGGCCTTCTTGCCGAAGCGGATGGTCACGGTGCAGCCGTCCCGCAAAGGCCGGCCTCGACGCGCTCGCGATCAGCACCTCGCGGCCTTCTGTTACGGGTTGTTAGGTCGCGGCATCAAATGGTCGAGCAGGCCGGTGGGGAGCGGAAACACCACCGTCGACGAGCGTTCACCGGCGATGTCGTGCAGAGCCGCGAAGTAACGAAGCTGCATTGCCTGAGGCTCCTGCGCCAGTATCCGGCCGGCTTCGACGAGCTTTTCGGCGGCCTGCTGCTCGCCCATCGCATTGATCACCTTGGCCCGCCGCAGGCGCTCCGCCTCGGCCTGTTTGGCAATCGCGCGAACCATGGTTTCGTTGATATCGACGTCCTTGATCTCTATGCCGGTGACCTTGATGCCCCAGACGTCGGTCTGCTTGTCGAGGATCTCCTGGATATCGGCGTTCAACCTGTCGCGCTCGGCAAGCATCTCGTCGAGCTCGTGCTTGCCGAGCACCGAACGCAACGTGGTCTGGGCGAGCTGGCTGGTCGCCGCCATGTAGTCACCGACCTTGATGATGGCGCGCTCGGGGTCGACGATGCGGAAGTACAGGACGGCGTTGACCTTGACGGAGACGTTGTCGCGCGAAATTACGTCCTGCGGCGGCACCACCTGCACCATCACCCGCAGATCGACCTTGACGAGTTGCTGCACGATCGGGACGAGCAGGATGAGGCCCGGGCCCTTCACACCGGTAAAGCGGCCGAGCGTGAAGACGACGCCGCGCTCGTACTCGCGCAGGATTCGAATAGCCTGGGATAGAAACACGATGACAAGCAGCGCAAGCGCCGCATACGTCAGATATTCCAGCATCATGATGGACCTCCCTCGCCTGTCCGGGCGGGTGTGCGGCGTATCAGCAGCGTCAGGTCGACGACATTGGCGACCTCCACCGTCTCTCCGGGCTTGAAGGTTTCGGCGCCGCGCGCCTGCCAGCGCTCACCATGGGCGAAGACATGGCCTTCGTTCCCGTTCCAGTCGAGAACCTCGGCGGGCAAGCCGCGCATGGCCTGCGCGCCGACCAGCGCAGGAGCTTTGCGGACGCGCCGCAGCGAACCAAGCACGACCAGAGCAAAGCCGCTGAACACGACCGCAGTGACACCGATCACCCACCACGACAATTGGTATCCAGGCGCCTCGCTCCTGAAGAGCATCATTGCTCCGAGCACGAAGGCGATGATCCCGCCGAAGCCGACCACCACGGTCGGGTTGAAGGCTTCGATGGTGAGAAGCACGAGTCCCACCAGCATCAGGGCGAGGCCGGCATAGTTGATCGGCAGCAAATTGAGCGCATAGAGGCCGATCAGCAGGCAGATCGCGCCGACGACTCCCGGGGCGACGGCTCCGGGAGACATGAACTCGAAGATCAGGCCGTAGATGCCGACCATCAGCAGAATGAACGCCACGTTGGGGTCGGTGATGACCGCCAGGAACCGGGATATCCGTCCGGGCTCGACCGCTTCGACGACAGCATCCTTTGTTGCGAGGCGTTGCGTCCTGCCGCCTGCGAGCTCCACCACGCGGCCATCAACCTGCCGCAGCAATTCAGCCTGATCGCGCGCGACGAGATCAATGGCATGTGCCTCCAGCGCGCCGTTGGCAGAGAGTGTTGCAGCCTCGCGGACCGCCTTCTCTGCCCAGTCCACATTGCGGTTGCGCAGCTCGGCGAGGCTTCGGATGAAGGCGACGGCATCGTTCGTGGCCTTCGCCGTCATCGCGTCCTTCGGCTCATGCTTCTTGTCTTTGCCATCCTTGTCGGGTGTGCCGCTCGGCAGGCCCGGAAGCGGCCCGCCAATCTGGACCGGCGTCGCCGCACCGATGTTGGTGCCTGGTGCCATCGCCGCGATGTGGGTCGCATAAAGGATATAGGTCCCCGCACTCGCCGCGTGGGCGCCGGAGGGAGCGACGTAGCCAATGACAGGGACAGGCGAGGCGAGCACATCCGCGATGATCTCGCGCATGCTGGAATTGAGCCCGCCGGGCGTGTTCATCCTCAGAAGCACGACCTCGGCGCGCCGTTCGCTCGCGCTGGCCAAGGCCTCCCGCACGTAGCTGGCTGACGCCGGGCCAATCGCCCCGTCGATCGAGACAACGAGGGCTACGCGCTTGCTCTCCTCCGCTGAGCTGGGAAGGAGGCAGCAGATCAAAGCCACGACGGTGATCGCCGCAACGAGGGCCGCCTTCATGGTCTGCACGGCACGGGCTCCCTTGCAGAGCATATGGTATTCTTCTCATGAAACCTCAATGCTGCGCATGGAGATCAACGTTCCGATTGTGCAACGCAATGGGAATGCCCATGCAGGATTGCCGACGCGCTCGCGGCGCGGCTCTATCCACTTTCTGCCTGGCCTAGCAGCGGCTTCAACCATTCGCGCGTCAGGCCAATGTCGTCTTCCGTGATCGAATGCCCCGTCGGCAGCACGTGATGCGCTACGTCGGCGCCCATGTGCGCCAGCCGTTGTGCCAGGCGAGCCCCGTCGCCGCGCAGCCGCCGCTCGTCATTGTCACCATCGACCAGGAGAGCCGGGACGCGCGAGAGGCGCGTGTCTGGAGCGACCGCGAACGGCGACAGCGGCCTGAAAAGAACGGCACCGGAGAGACAGCGAGGATAGAGCATGAGCAGCGCAGCGGCCATGATGGCGCCGTTCGATAAGCCGATCGCGACCGGCGGCCTCGGGAAGCGATAGTTCTTCCCGATCCGGACCACCTCGCCGGCCAGCACATCGGCTCGGGCAAGTAGATCGCGTTCATCGATCGAGCGATCCTCGAACCGGCGAAAGAAAGCGAAGCCGGCCTCCCAGGGCACGGCGCCTCGAAGCGCGACGGCCATCGAGCCCGGGGCGAGCCGCCCAGCCAGCGGCACCATGTGCAGCTCCGTGCCGCTCGAACCGTGAAGCATCAGCAACGGGGTGTGATCCGGAGCGGCACCCTTGATGAAACAATGGTCATGAGCCGACAATGGCAATTCCTCACCTTCAACCGCGCAACTAAGATGGGATCTACCTCCACTATACCACGTCGCCGTGAAAGCCTTCTGCAGCTCGCAAGGCTTTCCGCAAGCCGATACTGATGTCAGCTTTCGTTCTGCATCTGACTCCAGTTCGTTCTCAAAGAACAAATCAGAGCCGCGATTATCGCGGCGGACCAATTCCTACTGATTGGTTTATCGCGGGCGGAATTTCGAACGAACCATGATTGCATAACGCGGGTCGCGAGCACGCAACGTCAGGCCTCGGGCAAAAGCCGCCGGGAGATCGTCAACGCGTGCTTGCAAGTTGAGCTGAGAACTGGAGAATACCGGCAATGCCGCGTATTCCGTCATTGCGAGCGCAGCGAAGCAATCCAGACTGCCTCCGCTGGAAGATCCTGGATTGCTTCGTCGCAAGGGCTCCTCGCAATGACGAGGACAGAGCGAGACTCGCGCCCGCGTGGCCTACGCCGCCGCCTTCTGCCGTGTCACCAGCGCTTCGCCGAAGGCCTCGAACAGCTTGCGGTTGATCGGATTGTGCTGCGGGTCGTACTCCGCGTGCCATTGCACGCCGAGAGCAAAGCTCGGGGCTTCGGCGATGCGGATCGCCTCGATGGTGCCGTCCTCGGCGATGCCTTCGATCAGCACGCGCTTGCCGGGATCGAGGATGCCCTGCCCGTGCAGCGAATTGACCCGGATCTTCTCGCAGCCGAGAATCGTCGCGAAGGCGCCGCCAGGCGTCAGGTCGACGTCGTGACGGTCGGCGAACACCACGGTCGGATCGGGATGGATATCGCCGTTCTCGAGCCTGGGCATGCGGTGGTTCATGCGGCCGGGGATCTCGCGGATCTCGGGATGCAGCGAGCCGCCGAAGGCGACGTTCATCTCCTGCAGGCCGCGGCAAATGCCGAACAGCGGAATGCCGCGGGCGACGCAGGCGACCGAAAGGGCCAGCGCGACCTCGTCGCGGTGGATGTCGTAAGGCTCGTGCTTCTCGCAGGGATCGACGTTGAAGCGGGTCGGGTGAACGTTGGCCCGGGCGCCGGTCAGGATGATGCCGTCCACGGTATCGAGCAGCGCCGGGATATCGGTAATGTCGGGCGAGCCCGCGAACATCAGCGGCAAGCCGCCGGAGACTTCGGCCACGGCGCGCAGGTTTCGCTCGCCAACCATCTGGACCTGAAATCGATTTTCGACGCGATAGGAATTCCCGATCACGCCGACGACCGGCTTTCTCATCTGTCGTTCCGCGCCTCCCGATAAGAAGATTCCCCAAACATGCCCCTCAGATGAAACAAATTCAACTGAAGGGATCGCGGGACGGCAATGCTATTTTCGCGCAAATGCCTCCCGGGCTTCCATCCCGCCGGTCACGGGCAGACCGGCCGCCTTCAGCGCAATTGCCGCTGTCTCGCCCGGCGCGTCCAGCCAGGGAAGCCTGGCCTCGATACCGCGCGTCACGGGCTCTCCGAGAGCGCCCCCGAAGTCGATCGGCCAGAACCCGCTGGGCACCACCTCGGCGGAGAAGCCGCGGATCGCGTAGCCGTCGCCCAGGATTGCCTCTGCATGGTCGCTGTCGACAAGGCGCGCGGTCTTGGGATCCCTAGGATCGCCGAAGCTCACGAGCACGGGGATGAGCTCCCCTTGCACCGGGACAACGCCGGTCTGCCGGCTCATGTCCTTGAACGACACCCGGCTGCCGCGCGCGATGCCATAGGCGCGGAGCGCCACATAGTTGATGTCGTCGAGGTCGAGCTTGGCGCCCTGCTGATGCGCCAGCAAGACCACGATGTTCTTGCCTTGGCCGAGATCGACGAACACAGCCTCCCCACGCATCGTGGTGCGGCCACTGCGGTTGTAGTTGCGATCGGGCACGACAGCCAGAATGCCCGACCCGGTCTTGATCCCGGCGGGCGTCGTCACCTCGACCGTCAGGCGGAATTTATGGTCCGGCCGGTTGATCCGGATCTGGTCGCCACCGACGAGCAAAGCCAAGAGCCCGAGCAGACCGGCCCACTTGCTGATAGTGCCCAAGCGCCCCTCACTTCTGTTTCCTCACCGCTCTGCACCGTTCGCGCGGGGGCGTCAAACGGGCGCGTTGCCGCTCTTGATCGGAGGCGCGTTTGTCGAAAGAGTGCCCCGATTGCAGCTACCAAAGACAGGATACGATGTGACCTTTCCCGCAGATGAACGACCCCGCGCCCGTGCCGACCTCGCGCGGGATCAGGCCTGGGCGATCGCGGTCGGCGGCATCGGCGTGGTGCTGTTCACCGCGCTGCTCGCCTTCACCTGGTTTTTTGCGACCACCGTGCTGCTGATCTTCACCGGCATGCTGCTCGGCCTCGGCCTCAACGCGCTGGTCAATGCGCTCGGTCGGCGGGTCCACCTGCCTCACACGATGCGGCTTGCAATCGTCTGCGTCGCGCTCGCTCTGCTGCTTGCGGGCGTCGCCTATCTCGGCGGCGCCACCATTGCCGAACAGGCCTCGCTCCTGAGCAAGACCATCAAGTCGCAGATCACCAATGTCAGGTCCTTGCTCGAGAACTACGGCATCGACACCAGCTTCTTCGATCTCGGCAACGCTGCGCCGGACTCCGCGACCAACGCGTCCTCGGAGACGACGCCCGCGCCGGCAACGCCCTCGCGCGCTCCCCTGCCTAGCGCCGGCGCGCTCGCCTCCAGCGGCGGCGCGATCGTGAGCCAGACCCTCAAGCTGCTGCTCGGCACCATTCACGGCGTGGGCAACATCTTCATCGTGCTGTTCCTGGGCCTTGCCTTCGCCGCCCAGCCCAAAGTCTATCATGACGGCCTGCTGTTCCTGGCACCGGCGCGGCACCGTACCCGTGTCGCCATCGTCATCGACCGTATCGCGGAGACGCTGGAGCGCTGGCTGATCGCCCAGATCATCGTCATGATCGCGGTCGGTGCCGTGACCTGGATCGGACTTGCCGTCATCGGCATCCCCGGCGCGTTCATCTTAGGGATTCAGGCGGGCCTGCTCGCCTTCATCCCCACGGTGGGAGCCATCATCGCCGGCGTCATCGTGGTGCTGGCGAGCCTCGCCTCGGGATGGATTCCCGCCTTGTCGGCGTTTCTGCTCTTCATGGGCGTGCACGCCATGGAAAGCTACGTGCTGACGCCGATCCTGCAGCGCCAGGCGCTCGACATCCCGCCGGCCACGCTGTTCGCGTTCCAGATCCTGCTCGGCGTCGTCTTCGGCATCTGGGGCCTCGCGCTGGCGCTCCCGCTGGTCGCCATCGCCAAGGTCATGATCGACCATGTCAAGATGTATGAGGCGCCGCCTCTGGCGGAGGCGGCCTGACACTCATTCCGTGGTCAGCACGGTCTCGGTGTGCTCGACCTCGGGGGGCGCGGCAAAATACTGGCCGACCAGGCCGCGCCATTCCGCGAAATTCTCCGAGCCGCGGAAGTCCACGGTGTGGTTCTCCAGCGTCGCCCATTTCACCATCAGCCGGTAACGCTGCGGCTTCTCGATCGACTTGTGCAGCTCGAAGCCGTGAAAGCCCTTGGAGCGGCCGAAAGCGGCCTTGGCCTTGGCGACGGCCGCCTCGAAATCCTTCTCGCTGCCCGGCTTGACGTCGATTTGCGCGATCTCGGTGATCATCGGCTTTCCACCCTGTTTGTTCGATGGCCGTGTCTAGCGCAGCCGGAGCCAAAGAAAAAGGCGCCGGAACGGCGCCCTGCCCCAGCCGAATTGCGGGTGCGTCAGGCGAACAGCAGAACGGTGCCGGTCACGATCAGCGCACACCCCGCGAACAGCACGAACGGCCAGTAGCTACGGTGCTGCGTGTAGCGCCCTTGCGCGCGGCGCTCGGTGATCAGCGCGCTCTCGTATTCGTCCGCGGTCGAGAACAGACAGGCGAAGCCGCCGCGGGCCGAGGCGGCCTCGGCTTCGAGCCACATCAGGGCGGCTTGCGGATTCTGTCGGCGGATCGATTCCATGGCCACGATGGTAGGGATCGAATGGTAAACAGAGATTTACCGCAAGCCCGCCCTGCATTCTCACGCGGTGGCCGGACGCGCCTGCGATGCGCCGATCCGCGCCGCGCTCTGACGCCGCCAGTTCTCCAGCGACAGCGGCAGCTCCTCGGCCGCCTCGACGCGGTTGCGGCCGCCGCGCTTGGCCTGGTAGAGCGCGGTGTCGGCCGAGGCCAGCAGCACCTCGAGCTCGGTGCCGGCCGGACCGCCGGCGACGCCGATGCTGACGGTGGTGTCGACCGGACCTTCGTCGACCACGACGCCGGAGGTCTCGAACGCCTCGCGCACGCGCTCGGCGACCAGCACGCCCTCCTCCAGCGCGCACGGCAACAGCGCGGCGAACTCCTCGCCGCCGATGCGGCCCGAAAGGTCGGAGATGCGCAAATTGCTGACCACGACGGTGGAGAACAGTTTGAGCATCTCGTCGCCGGCGGGATGGCCGAAACGGTCATTGATCGACTTGAAGTGGTCGATGTCGAAGATCATCACGGTCACGGGCCGCCCGGCCTTTGCCTCGCGCTCGATCACGCGCGCACAGGCCTCCGAGAAGCCGCGGCGGTTGAGCATGCCGGTCAAAGGATCGGTCGATGCCGCAGTCCGGTGCGCGGTGACGGTGCGCTCCGACACCAGCATGAAGATCACGAACACCGTACCGACGGCATAGAGGATGAGTTCGACCGTGAACACCGTAACCCAGATGCTCGAGGAGAAGCCGGCATCATGCGGACGCAGGACGCTGCCGATCACGATCGGCAGCATCAACACGCAGCCGTGCATCACCGGCATCACGAAGGCCGGCCAGCGCCGTTGCACGCTCTTGCGCCGTTCGGTCCAGAGCTCGCTCGCAGTCAGCGCCGCGTACACCGAGACGATGCCGGCACCGACGAGCATGCGCAGCATCGATGCCGTGGGATCGAGCAGCGTCGCAGCCGCGACCCAGGCGAGCGCGCCGAGCACGAGCCCGGGCCAGTTCGGCTTGCGGCCGTGGAAGACGCGCGCCGCGTTCCATACCATGCCGCAGGCGACGAAACCGACGGCGTTCAGCGCGAGGTACAAGTGCGGCCCCAGCCTGTCGCCCGCCGCGGTCCATAACGCGACGGAGGCGGCACCGAGCAGATAGGCGGTGCCCCACCATTTCAGCGCGGGGCTATTCTCCTGCTTGCCGAAAAACACCATCATGGCGCCGAGCAGTGCGGCGACCATGGTGGCGACCAAATAGAGCGTGATGCTATCGAGCGACATCATGTCGGCCCCCTTTAGAAAATAGCAGTTACGCGATCGGCCCAGCCGATTTGCGCGCCCTTCCGAAGGCGACGCTAGGTCGCGCGGGTTCCATTCAGGTTTTCGCGGATCCCTAAGTTTTCGGGAAACACGCCATCAATTTGCATACAAACGAACAACAAAAAGGGCGCTGAAATCAGCGCCCTTTTGCATCTCATTGAAGCCGCTTTCGCGGCGAATGCGACCGAAGCGATTAACGCTTCGAGAACTGGAAGGACCGGCGGGCCTTGGCCTTGCCGTACTTCTTGCGCTCGACCACGCGCGAGTCGCGGGTGAGGAAGCCGCCCTTCTTGAGCACAGAGCGCAGCTCCGGCTCGAAATAGGTGAGCGCCTTGGAGATACCGTGACGGACCGCACCGGCCTGGCCGGACAGACCGCCGCCGGCGACGGTGCAGATCACGTCGTACTGGCCCGAACGCTGGGCCACCGAGAACGGCTGCTCGATCATCATGCGCAGCACGGGACGGGCGAAATAGACCTCGACCTCGCGCGAGTTGACGGTGACCTTGCCGGCACCCGGCTTGATCCAGACACGGGCGACCGCGTCCTTGCGCTTGCCGGTGGCATAGGCGCGGTTGAACTTGTCGACCTTCTTCTCGTGCTTGGGCGCCTCGGGCGCGGCCGCCGTCTTGAGCTGCGAGAGCTGGTCGAGCGACTGAATGGATTCGGCCATGTTATGCGGCCCTCGTGTTCTTGCGGTTCAACTTGGCGATGTCGATCTTCTCGGGCTGCTGCGCCTCGTGCGGATGATCAGCCCCGCCGTAGACGCGGAGGTTGCCCATCTGGACGCGACCGAGCGGACCACGCGGGATCATGCGCTCGACGGCCTTCTCGAGCACGCGCTCGGGATGACGGCCCTCGAGGATCTGGCGCGCGGTGCGCTCCTTGACGTGGCCGACATAGCCGGTGTGCTTGTAGTAGGTCTTCTGCTCGCGCTTGCGACCGGTGAGTACCGCATGCTGCGCATTGATGATGATGACGTTGTCGCCGCAATCGACGTGCGGGGTGTAGGTCGGGAGGTGCTTGCCGCGCAGGCGCATGGCGACAATGGTGGCGAGACGGCCGACGACCAGACCCTTGGCGTCGATCAGCACCCACTTCTTCGTCACCTCAGCCGGCTTTGCCGAAAAGGTTTTCATGTCGGAGTTTCCGTGGACGGGAGATATCGGCGCGAACATCGCGCCGGACTGCGCGGGTTTCTAGAGAAGAGAGGCGCAACGGTCAATGCCCCAGAGTGCAAATTAGCAACGTAAAATCAATGGCTTAAAAATATGGTGCGATATTACCTGCAAAAAGCTCAAACATTTGGAATGGAATAGGTCGAGGTGACGTGGGCGATCGGATCGGGTGAGGTCCCGGACAGGAGGTTCACCTCCCCCACAGCAAGGCGCTTGCCAAGCTTGAGCAGCCGGGCCTCGGCCAGCACGTCCTGCCCGGGCTGGCCCTTGCGCAGGAAGTTGATGTTGAGATTGGTGGTAACGGCGAGCCCGATCGGCCCGATCGCGGACAGCAGCACCACGTACATCGCGAAATCCGCGAGCGCCATCAGGGTCGGGCCCGACACGGTTCCGCCCGGCCGCAGCATCCGTTCGCTGTAGTGCTGGCGCAAGAGGCTGGTCTGGCCGTCCGCGCTCTCGATCGTGATGTCGTCACCGCTGAAGGCCTGGGGAAACTCGTCACGGAGGAACTGCTCCAGCTCCGCCACGCTCATTTTCGCTAACGCCATGCCGTCCCCACCCTCGCTTCGCCTGCCCTGTTACATTAAGTTATCGGTGTCATCCAATTGCAATCATTTAGGGGAAATCGCGTCAATGTCCTCCCAAGCCGCCCGCGCCCCCGCCCCGCAACCGCCGATCCTGCTGCGCGAGATCGTCGGCAGCGTCGCCGTGCTCACGCTGAACCGACCAGCCGCGCGCAACAGCCTTTCGGAGGCAATGATCGGACAGCTGCATGCGAGCCTCAATGCGATCGCGGAACACAAGCACATCCGTGCGGTCGTGATCGCAGCCAACGGCCCGGCTTTTTCCGCCGGCCACGACCTGAAGGAACTGACCGCGCGCCGCACCGATCCGGATCACGGCCGGGCTTATTTTGCGCAGATCATGACGGCATGCAGTGCCATGATGCAGGCGATCGTGCGCCTGCCCAAGCCCGTGGTCGCTGCCGTCCAAGGCATCGCCACCGCGGCGGGCTGCCAGCTGGTGGCAAGCTGCGATCTGGCGATCGCATCGGAGGCGGCGAAGTTCGCTACGCCCGGCATCGACATCGGACTGTTCTGCTCGACGCCGATGGTGGCGCTGTCGCGCAACGTGACGCGCAAGCAGGCCATGGAGATGCTGCTGACGGGCGAGCCTGTCACGGCCGACCGCGCCCGCGAGATCGGTCTCGTCAACCGCGTGGTGCCTGCCGGCACCGAGCTCGGCGCCGCGATCGAGCTCGCGCAACAGGTCGCGCTGAAATCCGCCTACACGATCAAGCTCGGCAAGGAGGCGTTCTACCGCCAGGCCGAGATGAGCCTTGCGGATGCCTATCGCTATGCCGCAGAGGTGATGACCGAGAACATGATGGCGCGCGATGCCGAGGAAGGCATCGGTGCGTTCATCGAGAAGCGCGCGCCGACATGGCGGGATGAGTGAAATTCGTCATTGCGAGCGAAGCGAAGCAATCCAGGAATCCCTCCGCGGAAACAGCCTGAATTGCTTCGTCGCTTCGCTCCTCGCAATGACAAGAAAGAAGAACGACAAATGAACCACGACGCCTATCCCGACAATTACATCCGCGGCATCCTCAACAGCGTGAAGTCGATCGCGATGGTCGGCGCCTCTCCGGTCAATGTGCGGCCGAGCTATTTCGCGTTCAAATATCTGGGGCAGCGCGGCTACCACATGATCCCGGTCAATCCCGGCCATGTCGGCAAGGAGCTGCTCGGCAAGCCGTTCGTCGCGTCACTGTCGGACATCGGCCGTCCCGTCGACATGATCGACATCTTTCGCAACTCCAGCCACATCATGCCGGTCGTCGAGGAGGCGCTCACGCTCGACCCGCTGCCGAAGGTGATCTGGATGCAGCTCGGCGCGCGCGACGATGCCGCTGCGGCGAAAGCGGAATCAGTCGGCATCAAGGTGGTCATGAACCGTTGCCCGAAGATCGAATATGGCCGCCTGTCGTCCGAAATCTCGTGGATGGGCGTGAATTCGCGCACGCTCAGCTCCAAGCGCGCGCCGGCGCCGACGCAGGGCATGCGGCTATCCCTCAATCGGATGAGCGTCGGCGGTGGCAACACCGCCGCATCGGATCGTGCTGCGAAGAACAAGAGCGAGCAAAGCTGACGCACTTGCGAAGGTTTCGTTTCGAAAACGCGACAATGCGTAGCACGATCATTCCCAAAATGATCCTGATGTGACGCCGCGCCTTGACGTTGGGCACGGCGCCGATCAGCATGCCGCGCGATTTCAGACCACAAGAACAGGACGCCCTCAATGAGCGATCGCCTTCCGGGATTTTCAACGCTTGCCGTGCATGCCGGTGCACAGCCCGACCCCACCACCGGCGCGCGCGCAACTCCGATTTATCAAACGACCTCTTTCGTCTTCAACGATGCCGACCACGCCGCCTCGCTGTTCGGCCTGCAGGCGTTCGGCAACATCTATACCCGCATCGGCAATCCCACCAACGCCGTGCTGGAAGAACGCGTCGCCGCGCTCGAAGGCGGCACGGCCGCGCTCGCGGTGGCCTCCGGCCATGCCGCGCAGGTCGTGGTGCTGCAGCAGCTGCTTCAACCCGGCGACGAGTTCATCGCCGCGCGAAAACTCTATGGCGGCTCGATCAACCAGTTCACGCACGCCTTCAAGAGCTTTGGCTGGAACGTGGTTTGGGCCGATCCCGACGACATCGCAAGCTTCGAGCGCGCGGTGACGCCGCGCACCAAGGCGATCTTCATCGAGTCCATCGCCAACCCCGGCGGCAGCATCACCGACATCGAGGCGATCTCGACCGTGGCACGCAAGGCGGGCGTTCCGCTGATCGTCGACAACACGCTGGCCTCGCCCTATTTGATCCGTCCGATCGATCACGGCGCCGACATCGTCGTGCACTCGTTGACGAAATTTTTGGGCGGCCACGGCAACTCGCTCGGCGGCATCATCGTCGATGCCGGCACCTTCGACTGGTCCACGGGGGGCAAATATCCGATGCTGTCGGAGCCGCGCCCCGAATATCACGGCATCCGCCTGCAGGAGACCTTCGGCAATTTCGCCTTCGCGATCGCCTGCCGCGTGCTCGGCCTGCGCGATCTCGGCCCGGCGCTGTCGCCGTTCAACGCCTTCATGATCCTGACCGGCATCGAGACGCTGCCGCTGCGCATGCAGAAGCACTGCGACAATGCCAAGGCCATTGCCGAATACCTCGCGGGACATCCGGCGGTGGCCTCGGTGAGCTACGCCGGCCTGCCGAACGATAAGTACAACCAGCTCGCGCGCAAATACGCGCCGCGGGGCGCGGGCGCGGTGTTCACCTTCAGCCTGAAGGGCGGCTACGACGCCGGCGTCAGCCTGGTGTCGAAGCTGCAGCTGTTCTCGCACCTCGCCAATGTCGGCGATACCCGCTCGCTGGTGATCCATCCGGCCTCGACCACGCACAGCCAGCTCGACGACGCCGCCAAGATCAAGTCCGGCGCCGGCCCCGACGTGGTCCGCCTCTCGATCGGCATCGAGGACAAGGAAGACCTGATCGCGGATCTGGAGCAGGCGCTGGGGGCGTAGCGCCTGGGAACGACGGCGGCCCTTTCGGCCGCCGCCGGTTAACCCTCATTAACCATATCTGCCCCATACATCGTCCTTGGATCGCCCCTTTGATTCGGAGCCGACGATGCTGCGCTGGATGGTGCCTGCCCTGGCAGTGATGCTGACGGCGTCGGCTGCAATTGCCGCCGATCTGCCGGCGACGCCGAAGCGGCGCGCCGCCGTGCCGCAGGACCCGCCTCAGGTCTATGTCGAGACCGATCCGGATGCGCTGATCTCGCCGGCCTATGGCATCGGCAGCTATATCCGCAACCTGCCCGGCACGCCGCTTCTGCCCGGCTCGCACACGCTGCCCGGCTATTACGGCCGCCCGTGGAGCTACGATTATCAAGGCGCGTATTACGGCGGCAAGCAGGTCGATTATTTCTGGCGCCTGCCCTATGCGTGCGGCGTCTACGGCTATTGCTGATCAGCCGGGCTGGCTCACGGGAACTACGCGCGGCTGCGCCCGCGCAGACTGCCGTGATGCCAGCCGCTCGACCTGCATCACCGCCAGCGTCAACACCACGATCGCAACCGCCTGGTGCGTCAGCGCGAGATCGATCGGCACCTGGTTGAGCAGCGTGAGGATGCCGAGCACGGCTTGCACGCTCACCGCCGCGAACAGCCACAGCGCGCCGCTTGCTGCTGCGCCTGCGCGCAAACGCACCGCGTCGATCGCATGCAGCAGCGCGAGCACGAACAGCGCATAGGCGGTCATGCGGTGCTCGAACTGTACCGTCAGCACATTGTCGAACATGTTGCGCCACCACGGCGTCTCGAACCACAGCCGCTCCGCCGACGGGATGAGCGCCCCGTCGATCTCAGGCCAGGTGTTGTAGGCCCGCCCGGCACGCAGGCCCGCGACCAGTGCGCCGAAATAGATCTGCACGAACGTCACCACGAGCAGCAGCGCGCTCGTGAACCGCAGCCGCGCGGACACGGCGATGTGCGGGCGCTCCTTGAGCCGCCGCACCGTCCAGACGATGCCGGCGAAGATCAGGAGCGCGAGCGAAAGATGCGTCGCCAGCCGATATTGCGACACCTCGACCCGCTCCGTGAGGCCCGAGGCCACCATCCACCAGCCGACCGCCCCCTGCAGCCCGCCGAGCGCGAACAGCAGCCACAGCCTGCGCTTCAGCTCACCGGGCAGTCCGCCGCGCCAGAGGAAGAACAGGAACGGCAAGAGATAGGCGACGCCGATGAAGCGGCCGAGCAGCCGGTGGCTCCACTCCCACCAGAAGATCTGCTTGAACTCGGACAGGCTCATGCCTGAATTGAGTTCGCGATATTGCGGGATCTTCTTGTAGGCCTCGAACGCCTCGGCCCACGCCGCCTCCGACAGCGGCGGAACACTGCCCGTGACCGGCTTCCATTCGACGATCGAAAGGCCGGATTCCGTCAGCCGTGTCGCACCGCCGACCAGCACCATCAGCGCGATCAGCGCGGCCACGCAGATCAGCCACCAGCGCACGGCGCGATGCGGCTCGGATGGGGCGGAAATCGTCGTCATTTCAGAGACAAAACCAAGCCTGTGGCTAAGAGACTTGAACCGGATTGCGTGCCCCTTATAGTCCCCCGCTCCCGCAGCGCAAGTTACGCGAAAGCCTTAAAGTCCCCGCCATGACGATCCGCACCCGCAAGTTCCTCGGCGCCATCCTGCTCCTGGTGCTGGCCACCGTCTGGGCCCTGCTCGGCATGGCGGCGGCGCAGATGCCGTGGATCGCCGAATCCGGCTGGCGGCAGGCGATCTACTATGTGGTGGTCGGCATGGGCTGGGTGCTGCCGGCGATGCCGATCGTGAGCTGGATGCAGCGGCCCGATCGCGTCAAGTCTGGCTCGTAGCGCTCCCGGTCGGCCTCACCGGCGCAAAGGCGACGCCCGACACCAGCACGCGCAGCATCCGCAACGAGCGCACGCGCCCGTCCCAGGGGATCCGCGGCAGCGCGCGCAAGTTTGTGCGTCCCTCCGCCTCAACGATGCCCGGGATCGTCGAGGCGGCGCTGGCGAAGCCCGCCTCCTCCGCCATCACGACGTGGCCGCGCCGGAACGAAGCGCGGTCGCCGAACGGAAAGGCGAAATGCCTGATCTCGCGGTGGAACGCCGATTCCGCCACGGCCTTGCCCATCGTCATCTCGCGCAGTGCGGCTGCGTCCTTCATGTTGGCCAGGACCGGATAGTTCACCGTTGCGCTGCCGATCGTCACGAGCGGATCGGCGGCGAGCCTGGCGAGGTCCTCCCAATCCATCGAGGCCTCGCGCGAGAGCGCGGCGAGATCGATCCGGTAGCGCGTGCAGAGATCGGCGATCGCGGCCGACAGATCCGCCGGCGGCAGCGAGCGCAACCAGCTCTCCAGATACGAAAACAGCGCCTGTTTCCCGGCCTTGTCGACGACGGTGAAGCGCTGCTCCTTCTCGCCCATCATCAGGCTGATGCGGCTCTCGCGTGCGATCACCTGCTCCAGCCCGAGCCACCAGGCCTCGCCGACGCCGTCGGGAAAAGCGGTCGGCACATAGACCGTGAATGGCACGGCGTGACGCGCCAGCACAGGATAGGTGAAGGTGATGAGATCCTTGGGCGCGCCATCGAAGGTCAGCGCCACGAAGCGCCGCTTCTCCGGCAGCGTCACCGCGCGCCGGCAGACCTCGTCCATGCCGAGGAAATCGTACTTCCACCGCTTCAGCGCGCGGATGGCGCGATCGAGGAATTGCGGCGTGACCTCGTGCTCGCGCAGCGGCTGAAATCCGCGCCGCCGCGGACGCACGTGCTGGAAGCGCAGGATGGCGCCGGCACCGCGACTGCGCAGCATGGCCTGGCCGGTGAACCAGGCCAGCTCGAGGCGCAGCCGTTCCAGCCATCTGTCGTCGGAAGCCAAAATCCCACCCTTCGCGCGCGCCGGCGGTCCGTTCCCTCGCCCATTGTCATTACCCTTTGTTGACCTTTGTTTGCAAAGGTCGGCCACAGGCCGAAATACGTATTTTCGATTTCTCGACAGGTTTCGCGAATGACCATGGCTGCGGCGATGCAAAGCCGGACGGCAGAAGCGCCAGCGCGGTCGAAAGCGAGCCGTATTGCGCAGGTCGATATCGTCACCGATCTCGCCGAGGCCGAGGCGGTCTGGCGTGCCTTCGAGGAACACGGCCATCTCTTCACGCCCTACCAGCGCTTCGACCTGCTCAGTCCGTGGCAGCGACTGGTCGGCACCCACGAAGGTGCGCGGCCGTTCATCGTGATCGCCCGCGACGCCGAGCGCCGGCCGCTCCTGCTGCTGCCGCTCTCGCTGCGCGAGCGCCACGGCATTCGCACCGCCTGCTTCATGGGCGGCAAGCACACGACCTTCAATATGGGCCTGTGGAACGCCGAGTTCGCGGCAGAGGCCGCCGGCGCCGATCTCGATGCACTGCTTGCGCCGCTGGGTGAGCACGTCGACGTGCTCGCGCTGACGCAGCAGCCCGAGCGCTGGCACGACCAGCAGAACCCGTTTGCAGCCCTGCCGCGGCAGCGCGCGATCAACGCCTGTCCGCGGCTGGTGATGGAGCCGGGCGGTCCGCCGGCATCGCGGATCAGCAATTCCCTCCGCCGCCGCCTCAAGAGCAAGGAAAAGAAGCTTCAGTCCCTCGCCGGCTATCGCTATCACCTGGCCACGTCAGACGCAGACATCACCCGCCTGCTCGACTGGTTCTTCCGCGTCAAGCCGGCGCGGATGGCAGAGCAGAAGCTCCCGAACGTCTTCGCCGAACCCGGCGTCGAGCAATTCGTCCGCAGCGCCTGCCTTGCACCGCGCGGTGAAGGTCATGTCATCGACATCCATGCGCTGGAATGCGACGAGGAGGTGATCGCGATCTTCGCCGGCGTCGCCGACGGGACGCGCTTCTCGATGATGTTCAACACCTACACGATGACCGAGCACGCCCGCTACAGCCCCGGCCTGATCCTGATGCGCTACATCATCGACCGCTATGGCGAGCGCGGCTACCGCTCGCTCGACCTCGGCATCGGTTCGGACGATTACAAGCGGATGTTCTGCAAGGACGACGATGCGATCTTCGACAGCTTCGTCCCCCTGACCTCGCGCGGCAAGCTCGCGGCCATGGCGATGTCCTCGCTCAGCCATGGCAAGCGGCTGGTGAAGCAGAACCAGATGCTGTTCGACATGGCCCGCCGGCTGCGGCAGGCGTTCGGGTAAGATCTCTCCACAAACGTCAATATCGTAGGGTGGGCAAAGCGACTTGTCCGCCGTAGCTCGAAGAGCGAAGGCGGAAGCGTGCCCACGTCTTCCGTTACCGCATTGGACAGGCGGTGGGCACGGCGCAAGGGCGCCTTTGTCCACCCTACGAGTTCTGTCTTCCCTTCTCCCCTTGTGGGAGAAGGTGGCGCGAAGCGCCGGATGAGGGGTTCTCTGGACTCGCCGGATTGTTCGTGAGGATAGAGACCCCTCACCCGGCTTCGCTACGCGAAGCCACCCTCTCCCACAAGGGGAGAGGGTAAGAAGGCCTACGCCGCCACGACGCGCGGCGTCTCGGCGGCATCGGACGGCTGCACCGGCTTGCTCAGCATCGTCACCGCGCTGAAGCCGACGGCTCTCAGCTGCTCGCACATCTGCGTGCGCGCATCCGGGGCCATCGCGGCGTCAGGCACCACGACGGCGCGGGCATGCGCCGTCAACAGCTCGGCCGGAAGGTCGGAGGCGCTGCCGGCGTCGATCAGCACGTGATCGTAGGCCCGCAGCAGCGCGTCGATCGCGAGCGCCACGCGCGGCGATTGCAGCAGGCTGCGGTCGAAGCCGGGACGGCCGGCCATGACCAGATGCAGCCGCGACAGCTTGTCCCGGGTGATGACTTGCGCGAACGAGGCCTCGCCCTGCATCAGCTCGGCAAGGCCCGGCGACTGCGCATCGGCGCAGACTGCGGCAATCGTCGGCGAGGATGCGGCGAGATCGACCACGACGACGCGGGCATCGCGCGCCAGGTTCCGCGCCAGCGTCAGCGTCGACAGCGTGATGGCTTCGCCCGGCGCGGTGCCGAGCACCGTCACCTTCTTGGCCGCGGCGCCCGCGGCACGCAGATCGTCGGCCAGACGTTCGATCTCGGTGAATTCGCCGGTGTCCAAATCGGCCGTCATCTCCGGCTGCAGCGGCGCGGGCTCCGCCAACACCGGATCCAATATTGGTTCGCCGGCCCTGTCGACCGCGGGCTCGATGGCCCGCTGAACGACCAGCCGCTCCTCACGCACCGGCGCCCGCACCGAGCCCAAAGCCGCGCGCGGCGCGGTCTGGCGCAGCAGCTCGCCGGTGACGACGACGCCGGACGAGAGCAGCAGCGTGGCGATCGTCGCGATCAGCACGATCGGCAGCTTCTTCGGATAGGCCGGCGTGTTCGAGACGATGGCGCGCGAGATGATGCGGCCATCGGTCGGCGCGGTGTCGATGGTCTCGCGGGTGTTGGCCTCGCGATACTTGGCAAGATAAGTCTCGAGCAGATCGCGCTGCGCCTTGGCTTCGCGCTCGAGCGCGCGGAGCTGGACGTCCTGGCCGTTGGTGGAGGCCGCCTGCTTCTTGAGCTGCTCGAGGCTCACGGTCAGGCCATCGACCCGGCCGCTGGCGATCCGGGCATCGTTCTCGAGCGAACGCGAGATCTTGGCGGCTTCGTCGCGAATCTGATTGTCGAGGTCGCCGAGCTGCGCCTTCAGCTCCTTGATCCGGGGATGATTGCCGAGCAGCGTCGAGGATTGTTCGGCGAGTTGCGCCCGCAGCGTCACCCTCTGCTCCGACAGCCGGCGCATCAATTCGGAGTTCACGACCTCGGATGCCTCGATCGGCTTGCCGCTCTGGAGCATCTCCTTGATCAGCCGTGCCTTGGATTCCGCATCCGCCTTCATCGAGCGCGCGTTGTTGAGCTGGGTGTTGACCTCGCCCATCTGCTGGTTCGACAGCGTGGTGTTGTTGGTGCCGACGAACAGGCTGGACTTGGAACGGAAGTCCTCGACCCTGGCTTCGGCCTCCGAGACCTTCTTGCGCAAACTCTCGATCTCGCCGGCCAGCCATTGGCTGGCGTTCTTGGCCTGCTCCTGGCGTGCCGCCTGCTGCAGCACGAGATAGCCGTCGGCGATCGAGTTGGCGACGCGCGCGGCAAGCTCGGGATCGGCGGACTGGAATTCGACCACGATCACGCGCGACTTGTCGACGGCGTAGGCCTGAAGGCGTTCATAATAGGAATCGAGCACGCGCTCTTCCGGCGTCATTGCGAAAGGATCGCGGCCGATGCCGATGAGCGCGGCAAGCGACTTCAGCGGCGAGATGCCCTGCAGGACGGGATCGAATTCGGGGCGCTCGGCGAGCTTGTTCTTCTTGATGATCTCGCGCGCGAGATCGCGCGACAGCACCAGCTGCACCTGGCTGGTGACGGCCTCGGCATCGAGCGCCTGCCGCTCCTCGGTGCGGTCGCTGTTCGGACGCAGGAACACGTTCTCGCGGCCGTCGATCAGGATGCGGGTTTCGGACTTGTAGCGCGGCGTGACGAGATTGACGATGGCGAGGGACGCAACGAGCGCCAGCACTGTCGGCACGATGACCCAGCCGCGCTTGCGCGCCAGGGCGGCACCGAGCGCATGCAGGTCGATATCGCCGGATTCGACTTGCCCCGGCTTCGCGCTGACGGACGCAGGCTTCGCTTCGATCTTGGCGTCGATCTTTTCGATGGTGGCTTCGATCTTGGGCGCAGCCTCGCCCTTGGACTTCGCGACGGCCCGCTCGATTACAGCCTTGTCCTTGCCGGCACGCCAGAACGCTAAACGCATCGAACACTCCCGCAGGGCAACGCTGCGACTCTACCTCAACCGGGGCGATTACACTCCATTAAGGTTGCCGCTGGGTTAATCGCGACAGTACGCGCCTGACGCGCGCGCGCCCGTCACCGTTTGTTAACCACGAGGCCCCTTAATCCATCGCGATTATTTCGTGACAATTGTTCGGCAGTCGCCGTCGAGCTGGTTTTGATCATGCCCCCCTCTCCCGACCGGCCGCTTCGCATCCTTCACGCCGTGCGCGCTCCGGTCGGCGGCATCTTCCGTCACATCCTGGACGTCGCCAACGGCCAGGTCGACCGCGGCCATCATGTCGGCATCCTCGCCGACAGCCTCACCGGCGGCGAGCGCGCCGACAAGGCGCTGACCGAGCTCGCGCCGCGCTTGAAGCTCGGCGTGCACCGTATGGCGATCCGCCGCGAACCGTCGCCGGACGACGTCCTGGTATGGCTCCGCATGCGGCGGCTCATCGCCGCACTCAAGCCCGACGTGATGCACGGCCACGGTGCCAAGGCAGGCGCCTTCATCCGCATGCGGCGACGCTCGGACAAGACGATCCGCATCTACACCCCGCACGGCGGCTCGCTGCACTACCCGCTCAACACCTTCAAGGGCGAGTTCTACGCGCGGCTCGAGCGTGCGCTGATGGATTCGACGGACCTGTTCCTGTTCGAGAGTGCCTTTGCGCGCGACACCTATCAGCGCATCGTCGGCACGCCCAAGGGCGTAGTGCATTGCGTCTTCAACGGCGTGACGCCGGAGGAATTCGAGCCGGTCATTACCGGCGAGGATACGACCGACCTCTGCTATGTCGGCGAGTTCAGGCACATCAAAGGCGCCGACCTGCTGGTCGACGCCGTGGCGCGTCTGCACGAGGGCGGCAAGAAGGTCACGCTCACGCTCGGCGGTGACGGCGAGGAGACGGCCGCGCTGAAGGCACAGGTCGAGCGGCTCGGCCTCGGGAGCGCCATCCGCTTCATTGGTCACGTCAAGGCGCGCTACGGCTTCTCCAAGGGGCGGCTGCTCGTCGTCCCCTCGCGCGGCGATTCCATGCCTTACGTGGTGATCGAGGCCGGCGCCGCGGGCATTCCGATGATCGCATCCAAGATCGGCGGCATCCCCGAGATCCTGGGCGCCGACAGTCCGGCGCTGTTCGCGCCCAGCGATCCCGAAGCCATGGCAGAGGCGATCGCCGCAGCACTCGATGATCCGCACACCACCGCGCAACGCGCGGTCTCCTTGCGCGAGCGCATCTCGGCGCATTTCTCGCAGGCCGCGATGGTCGAGGGCGTGCTCGCCGGCTATCGCGACGCATTTGCCAATCATTAACCACCCTTAAGTCCGGCTTTAGAGAATCTTCCGATTTGTCCGATAATCGAAGCGCCAGGGGATGCTTGCCCGGGCGCGCAAGGCCGTGCCGCGGGTTTTGGAATGGACGTGGACGCCCGTGGAACCGCTCAACGCACGCTCGATGTTCGATGCCGCGGCCAGCGCTGCGGCAAAGCCTGCTGACCAGCCCTTCGTGGAGCGCCGTCGCCGGCTCTCGCCTGCGGCGCTCGACGTCGTCAACCAGAAGGTCGCGCGTGCCTATTCGCCGATCGTGATCGCCGGTTTCGTGCGCCTTGCCGATTTCGCGCTGCTGAGCCTCGTCGGTATCGCGGTCTATCTCGGCTATGTCATGCCGCTCGCGGGGGCGTTCAGCTGGGTCTATCCAGCCGAGGTCATCGCCGTCGCCATCGCCGCCGTGGTCTGCTTCCAGGCCGCCGACATCTACCAGGTGCAGCTGTTCCGTGGTCAGCTCCGGCAGATGACGCGGATGATCTCGTCCTGGTCGTTCGTCTTCCTGCTCTTCATCGGCATTTCCTTCTTCGCCAAGTTCGGCAGCGAGGTCTCGCGGCTGTGGTTGGCGGCCTTCTACTTCCTCGGGCTCGCGGCCCTGATGGCCGAGCGTCTGGTGCTGCGCTCGCTGGTCCGCGCCTGGGCGCGAGAGGGCCGGCTCGACCGCCGCACCATCATCGTCGGCTCCGACAGCAACGGCGAGCAGCTGGTCGAGGCGCTGAAGGCGCAGGAAGATTCCGACATCCACGTGCTCGGCGTGTTCGACGACCGCAACGACAGCCGCGCGCTCGACACCTGCGCCGGCGCGCGCAAGCTCGGCAAGGTCGACGACATCGTCGAGTTCGCCCGCCGCACCCGCGTCGATCTCGTGCTGTTCGCGCTGCCGATCTCGGCGGAGACGCGCATCCTGGAGATGCTGAAGAAGCTCTGGGTGCTGCCGGTCGACATCCGCCTCTCCGCGCACACCAACAAGCTGCGCTTCCGGCCCCGCTCTTATTCCTACCTAGGCGAGGTGCCGACGCTCGACGTGTTCGAGGCGCCGATCACCGATTGGGACCTGGTGATGAAATGGCTGTTCGACCGCATCGTCGGCAGCCTCGCGCTGCTCGCCGCCCTGCCGGTGATGGGATTGGTTGCGCTGGCCGTCAAGCTCGACAGCCCCGGCCCGGTGCTGTTCCGCCAGAAGCGCTTCGGCTTCAACAACGAGCGCATCGACGTCTACAAGTTCCGCTCGATGTACCACCATCAGGCCGATCCGACGCCTCCAAGGTCGTGACCAAGAACGATCCGCGCGTCACCCGCGTCGGTCGCTTCATCCGCAAGACCAGCCTGGACGAGCTGCCGCAGCTCTTCAACGTGGTGTTTTCAGGCAATCTCTCGCTGGTCGGCCCGCGCCCGCATGCGGTGCAGGGCAAGCTCCAGAGCCGCCTATTCGACGAAGCCGTGGACGGCTATTTCGCCCGCCACCGCGTCAAGCCGGGCATCACCGGCTGGGCCCAGATCAACGGCTGGCGCGGCGAGATCGACAACGAAGAGAAGATCCAGAAGCGCGTCGAGTTCGACCTCTATTACATCGAGAACTGGTCGGTGCTGTTCGACCTCGTCATTCTCCTGAAGACGCCGATCTCGCTGCTGACCAAGAACGAGAACGCGTATTGAGTTGAGTTTCTCTGTCATGCCCCGGCTTGACCGGGGCATCCAGTACGCCGCAGCGGCAGCTGTTTTGGGCAATGACCGCCGCGGAGTACTGGATCGCCCGGTCGAGCCGGGCGATGACAGGTGTGTTTGTGGCGTATGAGTTGCGTAAGCGTATGAGCGTGTGATGGCGTATGCGGCGACAGCCGGTGAAATGAACGTAGCTGCGCCCGGCGTGCTGGCGCTGCAGCGCGCGATGGTGTGGCTGGTCGGCGCCTGTGGCGCCATCGTCTTCATCGAGCCGAGCCCCTACGAGATCGCGACGCTGCTCGCCACCGTCACCTTTTTCGCCACCGGGCTGCGGCTGAAGCTCGTGCTGATGCCGCTGGTGCTGCTGCTGGTCCTGCTCAATGTCGGTTACACCATCAGCGCGATTCCGCTGTTCGACAAGTCAGAGGTGGTGAGCTGGATCGCGACCTCCTGGTACATGGCGGTGACGGTGGTGTTCTTCGCGATGGTCGTCTCGGAGGACACGACGGCGCGGCTCGACATGCTGCGCCGAGGCCTCGTGGTCGGCGCGATGATCGCCTCGCTTTTGGCAGTCGCCGGCTACTTCCACCTGATCCCCGGGGGAAACGACCTGCTCACGCTCTACGGCCGCGCGCGCGGCACGTTCAAGGACCCGAACGTGCTCGGCGCCTTCCTGATCCTGCCGGCGCTGTTCGCGCTCCAGAGCGTGGTCTCCGACAAATTGGCCAAGGCCTTCCGCAACGTCATCGCCTTCGGCATCATGTCGCTGGCGATCCTGCTCGCCTTCTCGCGCGCCGCCTGGGGCGGCCTGGTGCTGACCTCCGCCTTCATGCTGGCGCTGATGGTGCTGACCAGCCGCACCAACGCGCAGCGCTCGCGCATCGTCATCATGGCGATCGTCGCCGCGGTGCTCGGCCTCGCGCTGATCGCCGTGCTGCTGTCGCTTGATGCCACCGCGGAGATGTTCAAGCAGCGCGCGAGCTTCGACCAGAGTTATGACGAAGGCCGCTTCGGCCGCTTCGGCCGCCACATCCTCGGCGCGGAGATGGCGCTCGACCTGCCGTTCGGCATCGGCCCGTTGCAATTCCACCGCTACTTCCCCGAAGACACTCACAACTCCTACCTCAACGCCTTCATGTCCGGCGGCTGGCTGTCCGGCGTGTGCTATCCCGCGCTGGTCTTCACCACCGTCATCATGGGCTTCCGCCACGTCTTCATCCCTGTGCCGTGGCAGCGCGCATACCTCGCGGTGTTTTCCGCCTTCCTCGGCACCGTCGGCGAAAGCTTCGTGATCGACACCGACCACTGGCGGCACTTCTGGATGATGCTGGGCGCGGTGTGGGGCATGATCGCCGCCGCGCAGGCCTACAAGACTAGGACTGGCGAGGACGCTTCTTCAGCTTGAGCTCGGGCCGCTTCTCCGGCGGCGTGTCGAGCAGCCCCTTCAGCGCCTCGGTTGCCGTCAGCACACCCTTGTGAGCCTCATTGGCAAAGCGCAGCAGCAAGCGCAGCTCCTCGTCGGAATAGGCGCCAAAGACCTTCTCCATCGCCTGCTGCATCGGCACGTAGAATTGGCTGAGCCTTGCGATCGCCTCGGGCACGACCGCGATGAAAACCTTGCGGCGGTCCTTCTCGTCGCGCTCGCGGCGCACGAGGCCCGCCTTCTCGAGCCGGTCGACCACGCCGGTGATCGCGCCGGTGGTCAGGCCGGTGACCTCCGCGAGCCGGCCCGCGGTGACGCGGCCCTCGAGATACAGGATGTCCATGCATTCGAGGTCGGAATTGGCAATTCCGGCAACGTTGGCGACGGTCTGGCCATAGAGCACGCCTTGCGCCGACGACCTGCGCATCGCCTCTTCGAGCTCCAGCAACAGCGCCGCGCGCGCCTTCGTCCTTGACAAGACCGGCCTCTTATCTTAGCTGATATATATCTTAGTCGCTAAGATATTTAGCGACCGTATTTTCTCCTAGCACCACGCAAACGTCGGGAGCAAGCCATGGCCCACCGTCCCCGCAAGGCGCTGATCATCGGCGCCGGCATCGCCGGACCCGTCGCCGCAATCCTGCTGCGCCGCGCCGGCATCGAATCCGCGATCTACGAGGCGTGGCCCTATTCGAAAGGTATCGGCGGCGGCCTGCAGATCGCGCCGAACGGCATGCATGTCCTGGACGAGATCGGGCTTGCGAAGGAGCTGATCAGTCGCGGCTCGGTCGCGGAAGCCTTCGACTTCTATTCGCAGCGCGGCGAGAAGCTCGGCTCGATCAATCGCGACATGGCGCGGCGCTTCGGCCAGCCGGCCGTCAACATCGCCCGCGCCGCGTTGAACGAGATCCTGATCGACAAGGCTTGGTGCGCCTGCGTCTCGCTCAATTTCGAGAAGCGCCTGATCAAGATCGAGGACCGCGGCGACCAGCCGATCGTCGCCTACTTCGCCGACGGCACCACCGCCGAAGGCGACTTCCTGATCGGCGCCGACGGCGTCCACTCGGTCGTGCGCCGCCAGGTCGTACCGGATGGCCCGCAGCCGTTCGACACCGGCCTGATCGGCTTCGGCGGCTTCGTGCCGCACGCCGTGCTCGACGGCAGATCCATCGGCCAGCACGTCGAAACGACATTCGGCCAAAGCGGCTTCTTCGGCTACGGCTATTGCGGCCCCGATCCGATGGACGGCGTGATGTGGTGGAGCACGCAGCCGGCACACGGCATGGACGCGGCGATGTTCCGCGCGCTTGACCCTGCGACGCTGAAGCAGCATCTGCGCGGCTTCCATCGCGGCTGGCATGATCCGATTCCCGCCATCATCGAAGCGGCCGAGAGCATCGTCGTCACCGACACGCTCGATGTCGCGACCCTGCCGACCTGGTCGCGCAAGCGTTCGCTCTTGATCGGCGATGCCGCGCACGCAACCAGCCCCCATGCCGGCCAGGGGGCCTCGCTCGCGCTGGAGGACGCGATGCGGCTCGCTCGTCTGATGCAGGAGGGCCAGGAGCTCGGCGCCACCTTCCAGGCTTTCGAGGCCGAGCGCCGCCCGCGCACCGAGAAGATCGTTGCCATGGCCCGTCGCAACGGCAACAGCAAGCGCGAGTTCAGCGCCACCGGCGCCTGGGTCCGCAATCAGATGCTGAAATGGCTGCTGCCGCTCGGCGCCAAAGGCATGGACTTCATGTACGCGTATGACGCGCGGGCGGCGTAGGACTCCGCTGCTGTAGGGTGGGCAAAGGCGCACTTGCGCCGTGCCCACCATCTCTCCGCAATCGCAATAGAAGCGGTGGGCACGCTCCGCTTTGCCCACCCTACGATACCGAACTAGCTCTCCACCTTGAACGTCAGCCCCGCGTTGTCCTGCAGCCGCTTGATCAGCTTGTGCTGCATCGCCGCGCCCGGCGTCCAGAAGCCGGCGGGAACGTCCCTCGCATCACGCAGCAGGCAGATCGCGCATTCGGAGATCATCTTGGAGGTCGAGCCGTAGCCGGGATCGCGATCACCGGTGACGCCGGCGCGGACCATGCGGCCGTCGGGGGCGATCGCGACATAGAGCAGGTTGAACAGGCCGTTCTCCCGCTCCTCCTTCGACGGTCCCTCGCCCGGCTTCGGCGCGTTCGGCCCGGTCTTCTCGGCATTGGCCGCCATGACGCGCTTGGCGTTGGCCTCGCCCTTCTCGCCGGCGCCGGTCAGGACCATCTCGTCGTAGACAAAGTCCCGGCCGTAGGGAAAGCCCATCAGCATGTTGGAGCGGTGGACGTTGCGCGTGTTGATCAGCGCCATCATGAACGGCGCGGCCCAGGACTGCAGGTCCTCCTCAAAGACGGCCCTGTTGCCCTTCGGCTGCTTCGGGCCGGTGAAGCCGGGCGTCAGCGCGAAATGGTCGTTGAGGATGGCGACGAGGCTGAGGTCCTTGGCGACGGCATCGAAGGTCGCCTTCGCGCTCGCCGCGGTGCCGCCTGACAGCGTGCCGCGCATGTCGCGCACGCGGCCCTTCACGCGCGGTGCCGGCGCGCCGAACACGCGCTTTGCCTCCTCCTGCACGAAGAAGGTACCGAGCTCGAACGGCACAGAATCATAGCCGCAGGAGAACACGATGCGCGCGCCGCTCGCCTTGGCCGCCGCGTCGTACTTGTCGATCATCTGCCGCATCCACACCGGCTCGCCACAGAGATCGAAATAATCCGCCCCCGCAGCGACGCAGGCAGCTAACAGATCCTCGCCGTAGAACTGGTACGGACCGACCGTCGTGATCACCGACTTGGTCTGCGCCACCATCGCCTTCAGCGACGCCGCGTCCGACGCGTCCGCGACGATCAGCGGCGTGTCGGCCGGCGCGCCGATCGTATCGCGCACCGATTTCAGCTTGTCGAGGCTGCGGCCCGCCATCGCCCATTTGAGCGCCTTGTCGTCCTTGTAATGCGCCGCCAGATATTCGGCGACGAGTTGGCCGGTGAAACCGGTCGCGCCGTAGACGACGATGTCGAATTTCGCAGAGCTCATGATCGGCCTTTACTTCTTCGCATAACTCACGCCCATGCCGGCACGGACGTCGCTTTGAATGCCATAGGGCGGGATCGGATAGCGCAGGCCGTTCTTCGCCAGCGCCTTCATGCCTTCAATTGCCTTGGCGAGATGCGAGGGCTTCAGCGCCATCAGCATCTCCTCGTCCGGCACGCCGCCATAGCGCCGTTCGGCATAGCATGGCAAGGACAGGCTGGGCTCCCCGGTCTTGAGCGCCCGCCCCCAGGAATCCGCACAGGCGGTCTCGCCGACCACACCCCATTCGAACTTCTTGTAGCCGGTATATTGCAGCCCGTTGATCAGGATGATCATCTGCCCGGGCGTTGCATAGACGAGGCAGATGTCGGGCGGATCGAGCCGGCCGCTCGCCAGCGGACTGACGACGAGCGCCTGATAGTGTCCGAACGGAACCACGTCCAGCGCCTCCTGGCGCTTGCGCGCGTCTTCCGCGGTGCCGTGCCAGACCCCGACATAGTTTTCGCCGGCGAGCCATTTCTCGTCCTGGGGGCTGAGACCGATCACCGCGCGGCATTGCGCGCCTACGAGATCGTCGGCGGTGATACCGACGGTCCAGCCCAGGCGCGCGGCCATGCTGACGATCTGGTCGGTGGTGTGAATTGCGTTCGGGCGGCGGATCTTCGGAATCGCCTCCATCTCCGCGACGCTCGCGAACAGCTTCATGCCGATCACATTCGTCTTCAGCCGCAAGAGGCTGTTGAGATCGGCGACGAGGCCGGCGAGATCGATCCTGTCCGCACTCTGCTGTTGCATGGCTTCCTCCGCGCCGGCGATCGCGCGCCGTGGCCTCGTTCTAGTCCTTGCCCGGTCCCGGAAGCAACTCGCCGGTCCTGCCCATCAGGCGGTAGGCCACGAGACCAATCCACTCGCGGATGGCGACTTCCGTTCGGCCGAGCCCGTCCGCGCCCATATTGGTGAAGGAGAACAGATCGTCGCGTCCTCCCATCCGCCAGTCCACCGGATAGGCCTCGACGTCAAATCCGGCCTTGCGGAAGATTCCCATCGAGCGCGGCATGTGGAAGGCCGACGTCACCAGGAGCCAGCGCTCGCCGGGCTTTGGCGCGACCAATTGCTTGGTGAAGATCGCATTCTCCCAGGTGTTGCGGGAGTGACGTTCGAGGATCAGGCGGTCCTTCGCAATGCCGAGATTCTCCAGGATCGGCGCGGAATAGTCGGCCTCCCTGGCCTCGGTCGACATCAGGTTCGCGGTGCCTCCGGTGAAGACGATGCGCGCATGGGGATAGCGGCGCGCAAGCTCGGCCGGCGCAAACAGGCGATCGGCCGCGCGCGCGACGACCGGCGTGCGATGCGCCGCCGATAGATCGGTGTCGACCGAGCCGCCGAGCACGATAATGCCGTCGGGCGCGCCGCGCGCGGCGTCCCAGGGCGGGAAGCGCGACTCCAGCGGATAGAGCAGGAGATTGCCGAGCGGCGAGAACGCCGCGAGCGCCAGCAGTACCAGCGTCGTTATCGCAAGCCTGCGGCCAAATGCGGCAAAGCGTGTCCCCATCAACACCACAGCCACAATTCCGAGCTCGACCAGGAGATTGATCGGCAGCAGCGCGGTGCCCAAGGTCTTGGAAAGAACGAAAAACAGGGGAGCCTCGCTGAAAATCACCTGGTCTGAATGACCGGCCTGAATTGACCTGGCCGGTCTGTGCGGGGCTTGACCGGCCCCGCCATCTTCAGAAATCTTCTTGAAAGAGGATCGATCGCCGGGTCAAGCCCGCGCTGATGAAACCGAGCGGACGCGGCACATGACCCATCATCACCTGCATTCCAACCCCCAAACCTGCCATTGGGGCTTCTTCGAAGCCGCACTCAAGCCGGTCCTCACCGTGGCCAGCGGCGACGAGGTGACGGTCGACACCATCAGCGGCGGGCCTGATGTGCTGCCTGATCGGGACAAGTTTCACATTCCGCCCGAAATGCACGAGGTTCATGCCACAAGCGAGCGCATGCTGCCGGGCCACATCCTCACCGGTCCGATCGCGGTCGAAGGGGCCGAGCCCGGCGACGTGCTTGCGGTCGAGATCCTCGACGTGCAGCTCCGGCAGGATTGGGGCTGGAACTTGATCAAGCCGCTGTCCGGCACCCTGCCCGACGATTTTCACGAGACGCGGATCCTGAACATCCCGCTCGACCGGACGCGGATGGTCGGCCGCATGCCGTGGGGCCTCGACCTGCCGCTGAAGCCGTTCTTCGGCGTGATGGGCGTGTCGCCGCCGCCGGCCTGGGGCCGCATCTCATCACTGATCCCGCGCGCCATGGGCGGCAATCTCGACAACAAGGAGCTGGGCGCCGGTGCGACGCTGTACCTGCCGGTATTCGTGCCGGGGGCGATGTTCTCCTGCGGCGACGGCCATGGCGTGCAGGGCGACGGCGAGGTCTGCGTCACCGCGATCGAGACCGCGCTTAAGGGCCGCTTCCGCCTGACGCTGCGCAAGGACCTGAAGCTCGAGTACCCGCGCGCCGAGACACCGACGCACTACATGACCATGGCGATGGACCCCGATCTCGACCAATGCGTGGTGCGCGCGCTGCGCGACATGATCGCGCTGCTCGGCGAGACGCGAAATCTGTCACGCGAGGACGCCTACACGCTGTGCAGCCTGGCCGCCGATCTCCGGGTGACCCAGACCGTCAACGGCGCCAAAGGCATCCATTGCATGATCGAAAAGGCGATCGTGCACGGCTGAGCCGGGCCGCCCTTCCCCGACCGCTTGACGCCCCCGCCGCCCGGTCTGCCGCGCGGCGCGCTAAGTCGTGGGTAATTTCCCGTGCGATTCCAACATGCTGAGCGTCACGCACAGGCCGCATTTGACTTCCACCCCTGAACCTAAATAGAGTCTTAATCGTTACTTTTATGTACCTGAGTATGAGGTTAGCGTTCGGGCCATGGCCACCGAAAAAGCCGAGACTGACCGCATTCCCGTAACCCTGGCGCTCTCGACCATCGCGTATCTGGAGAAGCTGGTGAGACAGGGCACCCACGGCACCAGCGTTCCCGGCGTCGCACGGACATTGATCGAGGAAGGCATCCGTCTCGCCATCAAGGACGGTCTTCTGTCGATCCGCGACAATGGCAGGACGTGAGCGCGCTTGGGGCGTGAGGCGGACGGATCTCGAGAAGCGGATGGCCGACATCTGCAACCTGGGATCGTCTACAAATGCCTGTTCTCTCACCCACCTGGACCGACGAACGAATTGAACTCCTGAAGCAGCACTTCGAGGCCGGCCTCTCCTGCCGCGAGATCGCCGCCGACATCGGCGTCAGCCGCAACGCGGTGATCGGCAAATTGTCGCGGCTGAATCTGACGCGCGGCCGGACGGTCGACGACCGCAAGGTTCAGGACAGAGGCCAGGCGCCGGCGCGGCTGCGCAAGGCCGTGCCGCGGCTCCAATACGAGATGCTCGCCACGATCTATGGCGAGACCGATGCGCCGGTACTCGCAGGCCCGATCGACGAGGCCAACCGCTGCTCGCTGCTGGAGCTGTCCGAGAATCGCTGCCGCTGGCCTATCTCGACGCCGGGCGCAGACGATTTCTGCTTCTGCGGCAACGCGGCGCCGGACGGCCAGCCCTATTGCGCCGGCCACAGCCGCCTCGCCTACCGGCCGCCTGTGCGCGGGCGCGCGATACGCGGCTGACGTTGCGCGCATCTCGACAACAAAAAACCTCCGGCGGGGCATCGCCGGAGGTTTCTGGAGGCTTAGCATGAAGCTAAGAGCCGCAACTTTCGTATCTGGCTGAGAGCTATATAGCTTAGTAGCTCAAGTAAGTAAATAAATTTGAGGCGATCGAATCGCATGGCTCGCCTTCGTGTTCCGCAACGCCATTCGATTTTTCAGAAGACCAAATGCCCATAAAAAACCCCGGCGGTTTCCCGCCGGGGTTCTCCGATCGATTTGCGCGATCGATGATCAGAAGTTGCGCTGAGCGCGCAGCATCATGCTGACCGAGTTCTGGTCCTTCAGCTCGTACACGGCCGCCGGCTTCGCAGCCGAGGCAATGCCCGGGCTCGCGATGGACCCAGAGTACTTCTGGTCCAGACGCGACCAGCTCAAGTCGGCCGTGAACGCCAGGTTCTTGACGGGGGTCCACACGGTGTTGACACCGATCACCGCGAAGTTGAAGTCCGGATTACAGGTCGCCCCGGCCACGGCGATGGCAGCGAAGTTGGTGCAGATCAGGCCTTTGCCCGTCGTGCCGTACCTCAGCTGGGCGTAACCACCGTACACTGCGCTCGCCCAGTTCGGGCTCCAGTTGTGGGTGTAGCCACCACGGACGCCCCAGGTCTTGACGGTATCGATGCCGGTAGCCGTTCCGAACACGCCGTCAGCCAGACCGGCGAACCCGGTGCTCTGATACGCGCCATTGCTGCTGCCGCTGAACATGAAGAAGCTCTGCGGGAACAGGCTCTGGAAGTTGTAGCGCGTCGCACCGTCCGTGTAGACCGCCTGCAGGTTGATGACGTCACCCGCGCCGGTCGGGATGTTCTTGATCGACAAAGCGCCCTGCACGGCCCAGCCCCACTTGTCGGAGGGATGACCGGAGACTTCAGTCGCGCCGTAATAGGCTGCATGCAGCTCATGCGCGGCAACCGACAGCTGAGCCATGCCCCAGGCCTGATCGACACGAACCTGACCGATGATTTCGGGCGAACGCGTGCCGCCCCAGGCGCTGGCGCCGTAGACGCCGGTCACGAACTGAGCAGCCGTGCCCGAGGACACGTTCCAGAGGTTCGACTGACCATTGTTCGCCGAGGTCTCGTCCTGCAGCGCAAACGAAGCAGTGATGCCCTGGCCGAAGTCAGCCGTGTAGGCAACCTGGTTCACGCCGTTGACGTGGTTGGAGCCGCCCGGAATGGTATCGGGGCCGCCAGCCGGATAGCTCTGCCAAGGAGCGTCGAAGATCGAGACCGTGCGGCCGAAGGTGAAGCCCGCGAACTGAATGAACGCATGGTAGAGGCCGAGCGAAGCCGAACTGGCCGAGAACGCCGAGGGATTGCTGCCGGTGACGTTCGTAGAGTCGTAGCTGAAGACCGCGTCGGCGTAGGTGCGAACGACGCCGTATTCGGTCGCCGTGCGCGTGTCGACGTTGAAGTCGAAACGAGCGCGGCTGAAATAGTAGTTGGTCAGACGGTTGTTGGACCCGCCGTTGACAGTGCTCGAGCTGTTCCTGAAGCCATAGTCGCCGCCGCCGCCGAGAAGCATGTCAGCGCGGACGTAACCACCCAGCTTGATGCAGGTGTCGGTGCCCGGGATGTAGTAGAAACCTGCGCCGTACAGCGAGCAGATCTTCACGTATTCGACCGCCTTGGCCTTGACCGGAAGATCAGCCGCCTGAGCTCCACCGACGGCGATCAGGGTCGCCGCAGTGCCGAGCAAAAGGCTCTTCACCATTTTCATTTAAAACCTCCAAGTTGCTCATTTGACGGAGACCGGACCATGCGGCCCCCCAGATCCCCGTCTCTTCATCAAATCCGCTCGGCCGCTTCGCGTTTTCGGACGTACCCGCATTCGCGAGGGACGTGAGCGAACCACCTGCAACGGGACGATCGAGAACCCCCCACCGTCACGGATCAATATGCCCGCACAGTTCCGTTAATCAAAATAGTTTATTAGATCAGCTTTGTGGTTTCACTAACCCTGTGTCTGCGGCGCAACACCGGTGCTGAGCGAAAAAGACTGACTGGGTCATATTTGTAGTTTTCGTGACACGATTACCCTGCTCTGCACTTGCATCAGAGCAGAGTTGCGTGGACTATGCCCACCCCATATGAGCCGTGGGAAAGAGAATCAGCTTGCGGGAGTGACGCTGTGTCCGCGACGAGGAAGGAAGGCGCGCGCCTGCGCACCATCGGCAACCTGGATATCATCAGGCGCTTCACCTGGGAGATATCGTCGATCAACATGTATCTTGAGGAGCTGCGTCAGTTCTGGGCGAGGACGCTCGGCATCAGCGGGCCGCAATGGCTGATCCTGATGGCGATTTCCGACCTCGACAAGGACGACGGCATTCCGGTCAACGTCGTGTCCAAGCTCCTTCACGTCGATCCCTCCTTCGTCACCACCCAGTCCAAGCTGCTGGAAAAGAAGGGCCTGCTGCGCCGCCGCCCCTCGCCGACCGACGCGCGCGTGGTCCGGCTCTCCCTGACCGAGAAGACGCAGAAGCACCTGGCGAGCCTCAACGAGCAGTACAAGACCATCAAGGAATTCGTCTTCCAGGAGTTCGACGAGGCCGAGCTCACCGAATTCACCACCAAGCTCGCGACGTTGAAGACCCGCCTGGAAAAGGCCTGCGTCCGCCTCACCCTGGACTTCTGACGGTCGCGCCGCCGCTAGATTCGCAGGCCGCCGCCGAGCCGCGATTCCAGCCAGTCGAAGATGAATTCGTTGGCAAGACTCGGATTGTCGGCATGGGCCTGCGCCGCGCCGGTCTCCGCCGCGGTGAACACTTTCAGCATCACATCCGAGCTGCCGAGCCGGGAGTCCCGGACGAGCTGACGCGCCCGGTCCGCCTTGAGCCAGCCGTCCTCGCCGAGCGTGATCAGCACCGGACAGTCGGCGCTGGAGGCCATCAGCGGCGCATGCGGCACCGGGACGATGCTGACGTCGCTCATCGCGAATCGGCTGGCGAAGAAGGCCCGCTCGTGCAGGTCCCACAGGCCGCCGTCGCAGACGGCGGCGGCAAGCCGCGGCTCCTGCAGCACCGCACGTGCGACGAAGGACGAGCCCCAGCCATCGGCGATGATCCCGACGCGGGCGAAGTCGACGTCCTGCCGAGTTTCCAGATAGTCCATGACGCCGGGAATCGCGCTCTCGAGATCCTGGCGCCGCAGCAGCGCATCGAGAAAATCGTCGCGCTGGTCGCCGAACAGGTCGAGCGCCAGCATCGAGAAGCCGCGCTCGCGCGCATGCGGCACGAGCTTGAACAGAAATTCTTCCTTGCGGTGGCCGGGCTCACCGATGCAGATCACGGTCGGAGCCGGCTCCTTCCCCGATGACGCAGGAAGGAAATAGCCCTGCAGCGAATGCCCGTCGAGCCAGGGTATCGTCACCACCTCGCCGGCGGGGCTGCGCGCGGCGAGATAGCGGCGCGCGCATTCCTGCATCGCCAGCACCGCGACCCAGCGGCGCTCATCGGAGGGGTCGAGCGGCATCGCCGCGGCACCATAATAGTTCATCGCGCGCAGCCAATTGCGCTGCGCGCTGGCCAGGTGTCCTTCCGCGAACGCGGTCTCCGCGCGCTGCCGATTGGTCTGCGCCAGCTTCTTCCACTCGCGATACCATGAATGGTCGTCGGCGCCTTTCAGCCGCCGCGCGATCATCAGGCATTCCGCGATCGTGGCGCCGCCTTCTTGGGCTGCGGTGAGGAGCCGCGTGAACTCAGCCGAGATGTCCTCTCGTTCCGGGCAAAGGGTCCAGTCTTCGGAGAGGCATGCGGGGATCATCGGGAGCTACGTTCTATGTCGCCTTACACAGAACTGACTAAACCATTTCAGATCGCCGACCAAGCCGCCGCGCGCGCCATTACAGGCATTTGAGATCAACATCGCTTGAACATCGTCATGATGCATGCGTGACCTCCCCCACAGCTCATCGAGTGGGGCGAACGTTGGCAGGAGCTGGCACACAAAATTGTTCGAGCCTCTCTTGCCATGACGATCATCATACCCATATTGGCGCGCCCCCAAGGGCGGCCTCAACCAAGCCGCCAGCCGACCTCCTGCGTCAAACTTTCGTAGAAGGCGCGGTTGTAAGCCTGCTCCGGCGTGGCGCGCACGCGCTCGTCGAGGCGCTTGGCATCCTCGCCGACGAGGATGCGCCACCGCTCCGCCTTGACGCCGTCGAGAATGATCGTCGCCGCCTGCGCGGCCGTGGTCGGCGCGTCCTCCAGGAAGCTGCGGGCGCGCTCGGCGAACGCCGCCTGGATGTTCTCGTCCGACATCTTGTCGGTATCCGGCACGCCGGCCGCAGCCATGCGCTTGCGGGTCAGCGCCACCTCGTCGGCATTGAGCTTCTCCGAACCGTCGCCGCTCTGCACCTTGCGCGAATTGGAGACGATCGACGTGCCGATGTGGCCAGGCATCACTACCGAGCATTTGACGTGCGGGGCATGCAGGCGAAGATCGTTGATCAGCGCTTCGGTAAATCCCTTCACCGCGAACTTGGCTGCGCTGTAGGCGGTGTGCGCCTGGTTCATGCCGATCGAGGCCCAGAAGCCGTTGACGCTCGCGGTGTTGACGATGTGGGCCTCGTCCGCGGCGACCAGCATCGGCAGGAACGTGCGCACCCCGAGATAGACGCCGCCCCAGCAGATGTTGAAGGTGCGCTCCCATTGCTCGCGGGTGTTGGTGAACAGGCTGCCGCCGCCGCCGATGCCGGCATTGTTGAACAACAGATGGATCCTGTCCGTCTTCTGCTGCTCGGCGAGCTCGTCGCGAAAGCGCTTCAGGTGATCCTCGATCGCGACGTCGGCGACGTGCGTCGTGACGCGCAGGCCCTGCGGCAGCTTCTCGACTTCGCAGAGCCGCTTGGTCTCGGCCATGGCCGCTTCCGAGACGTCGCACATCGCGACGTTGCAGCCTTCGGCGACGAGCTGCCGCGCGAGCTCGCGCCCCATTCCCGTGCCGCCGCCGGTGATGACTGCGATCTTTCCAGCAAAATCCTTCATGGGACTTCGGTCCCTCCCCTTGTCGGTGTGTTTCTTGGTCACGGCGCCGCTGACCGCGGCGCGCGCAAAACTGTAGCAGCGCGACATCCACGGGTAAAAGCGTGCGCTGCCATCCTCGCCTTCGGTTATTTCGGCAGGCGGACTACGGGCGACGCTGTGCGGGCCTTGTGAAGTGGCTCATAGGCAACGCGGCCCGGACAATCGATCATTCCCGGGTATTTTCCTGCAGGTTCCCCGTATTTGTCCGGCTTCGGGTTAATAGCATTTTTTTACAATCCGAATCGTCAAATGGGGGTGGACGCTGGGTTGAGTCGACTGGGCCAGCGTGTTGTTTGCGTGTCACAGGCTCTGGCACTCCGCTTGCATCCTCTTCGTGGTCAGAAACAACCGACGAGGTGATAGGAATGTTCGTGACCGTCGTTGCCGTGCTTTGCCGGCTTGGCGCAGCCAGCTCAGGCAGTTGCGTCGAGGAAATCGTGACCGACAGCAACATGACGCCCGAGATTTCGCTGATGCAGTGCGCGATCGGCGCACAAGCGCCTCTTGCGAAGTGGATGGGCGAGCATCCGATCTATCACTCGAACTGGCGCCTCGAGCGCTACAAATGCGTGCCGGGTCACTATGAGATCAAGGGCCACGCCTAAGGCCCCGCAAAACTACTGGTGCCAAAGACCACGGATACCAGGACGACTGAGCCAAGAGGAAACGCCCCGGGGGCCGCTTATCCCTCCGTGCGGACAGTGCCAGCGCCAGACCGATCGCGGCAGGCGCTCTGTGACAATGATCACGCCCTCCTTCTAAGCCACCTCACGCACGATGATCGCACGCGCCCGCCGCCCTTCCGGGGTCGGCATCAGCGCGAAGTTGTGCGGTTGCTCGCGCAGGAGATGCAGCTCGACCGGCACGCCCACCGCCCTCGCCCTCGCGGCAAGATCGACGCTGTCGGGATACAGAAGATCGCGCGTGCCCGAAAAGATCGTCATCGGCGCCAGCGCGCGGAAGGAGCCGTTGAGCGGGCTGACGAAGGGATGGCCGACATCGAGCTCGCCGGCATAAAGACGTGCCGCCTCGACGATGCCCGGAATGTCCTGGATCGGATCGAGCGCCGCGATCGCAACCTGCTCCGGACGGCTGATAGAGGCATCGGCCGCAGGCGAGATCAGCAGCATCCGGCTCGGCTGCCGATGACCGCGATCGCGCAGCCATTGGCAGGCGGCGAGGGCAAGGCCAGCGCCCGCCGAATTGCCGACGACCGTCACCTTCGCCTCGCCCGCGTCTTCCAGCAGCATGCGCAGCAGCTCGGCCGTCGCCGGCACGACGTCCTTGGCGGTCGCCCGCGGCGCCAGCGGATAGATCGGCACGACGCAGCAGACGCGCGCCTTGCGCGTCATCTCGCCGACGAAGCGCCAATGCGCCGGCACGATCTCGTTGATGTAGCCGCCGCCATGCAGGAACATGACGTGGTTGCAGCCCTCGTGGCCTGACGCCGGCGCGGTGTAATAGACCGGCCAGCCGCCCATCTTGGTCAGGGTCACCTCGACGCCGCCGCCAAGTCCCGTCGGCTCGAACGAGGCCGGATCCAATGCGAGCTTCTGCACGTGTGCCTGCACGACCTCGGCTGATGCCAGCTGCTTCTTGAACGGCAGCAGCCGCAGCAGCAGGTTGAAGGCCCGGCTTTGCAGGCTTGGTGCTGGATCGCGCGGCGCCCGCGCGCCGAATACGCAGCCGCCCGGACAGAATTGAAGGGCCGATACAAGTCTCGCAACGCTCATCGCCACATCCCCATCCGGCTGTTTCGACCCGGCGACAAAGAGGCTTGCCGACCCGCCGCCACTTGCCGATATAATGCGAGCATTCGCTCGCTTTTCCTACTCGCATTCAGATCACAAGACCGTGGCCCGCAAACCGCCCACAAAACCCCGGAAAAACGCCTCGCAGGAGCGATCCCGCGCCACCGTCGACGCGCTGGTCGAGGCAACTGCTCGCATTCTGGTCAAGGAAGGCTTCGAGAAGGCCAGCACCAACCGCATCGCCGAGATCGCCGGGGTCAGCGTCGGCTCGCTCTATCAATATTTTCCAAGCAAGGAAGCCCTCGTCGCCGCCGTGATCGACCGCCACAACGATGCGATCATGACGGTCGTGCGCGCCGCCTTCGCGGAGGTCGCCGACCTGCCGATCGAGAAGGCCGTGCGCCGCCTCGTCACGGTCGCGATCGAGGCCCATCACATCGATCCGAACCTGCACCGCGTCCTCGCCGAGCAGATCCCCCGCTCCGGCCACCTCGCGGAGGTCGAAGCCTACAGCCACGAGATCCACGCCCTCGTGCGCACCTATCTCGAACGCCACCGCAAGGAGATGCGCAAGATCGATCCCGCGCTCGCAGCGTTCATGTGCGTGAGCACGATCGAAGCCATCGCGCACAACACGGTGCTGAACGGCGCCGAGATGCTGTCGGAGAAGATGGTGAAGGTGCTGGTGGACGAGACGACCCGGATGGTGGTGGGGTATTTGAGGTAGGTGGGCGCCGAGCCAGGGCACTTGCAATCTAGCTACGCACGACGCTTCTAGCTTCGCACCTGGCCTGATGAAGATCGCTCTCCCTGCCTCCGAAGCTGATCGTATCGCGCGCCCCACCTCCGCCCGGACGCGACCACCTCGTTGATTTAAATATTTAAATATATTTAATTCCGGAAAATAAATGCCTTATTATTTGAGGTTGGAGAGCGGGACCGCGGTCAATCTCAGTCAGGTGCTCCGCGGTGTCGGTATGCCATCACCGTTCTGCGCTTGTTAGGAACGCGACCTCGGGAGCTTGCATTGTCGGCTTGATCTTCAATCGTTCATGAGGTCGACAATGCATCTTCTCATCAGAATGGCGGCGATTGCGACATTCCCTGCTTGGATCGGATTGAACGCGAACGGCGCTGCGGCACAGGATTTCAAGGACCGATGGTCCATCATTCCGAGCGCGCAGGCAGAGCCGGCGCCTGCTGGAGTCGAACAGACGAAGAAGGATCAGATTGAGGCGCCACCTCCAACCGCACAAGAGCCATCGGCTGATCGCTCGGGCATGCGATCGTTCAATCGAGTCTTTTCGGGAAAGGCCTCCTATTATTCGTATTCCAAAGGCAAGACAGCGAGCGGTTCGTCATTCAATCGGAATCACCTCACGGCAGCGCATCGCAGCCTGCCATTCGGCACCAAGGTCCGCGTGACCCATGGAGAAAGCAGCGTCATCGTCACCATCAATGACAGAGGCCCGTTCATTCGTGGCCGCGTCCTCGATCTCTCGCTCGCTGCCGCGCGCAGCTTGGGGATTACGAATCGCGGCGTAGCTCAGATTCGTGCCGAGGTGTTGTAGCGGATGACATTTGAAGGGCGGTGACATTAAATAACCCGACGCGCTCGTGGATATAACCCTTCCAGTACTCGCCGCCTTCATCGGCGTCAGCGCGATAAAGGCGGTCGCGCACAATACCGTGCTGGCGTGATGGCCACGGAGATTGATGCGGACGCTGGTGGACGAGACGACGCGGGTATTTGAGGTAGGTGGCCCTTACAGATAGAACGATGTGGTGACTGGAAAACATTCCGGCGAGGCTTGCGCGACCGATTGCCGGAGGTCCCCATCATTCCGAGGGCACGATCTGCTCCAAAGGTCAAAAATGATAGTTCACGCCGACTCGGGCGACGTGGAAATCCGCCCGGCCGAAATTTGCGGTGTATCTGGACAGGTTCGGACCGATGCCCGTTGCGAGTGCGTTGACTGCCACCGACGATTTGCCGAGGTCAACGTAGAGATATTCGGCCTTGAAGCTCCAACGAGGCGCAAAGCGCCATTCGCCGCCTCCACCGACCGTCCAGCCAGTCTGAATGCGGGAATCGGTCCCCGTGAAGCAAGTCGATCCGATCGTACAGTTGAATGAAGTGCCGGCGACGGAGATATCGAAAGCGCCACCCGGTCCGTTCGCGATGTAGTCGTCAAATGTCGCTACTCGACCAAAAGCAAAGCCGCCGGTGCCATACAAAAGAACGCTGGGCGTGACCAGCGCCCCCAGACGCCCACGAATGCTCCCCCACCAGTCAATCTTTTGCTCAGCCGAGATGGTCTGTGCGAAAGCTGGGGGTAGAAGCGGCGTTGTTTCACGACCGCCGCCGCGCAAGCTGGATGCGCTCAAGTCACCTTCTACGCCGACCAGCCATTTGCCATCGAGTTGCCAATTGTAGCCCGCTTGCAGCCCTCCCGTTACACCACTCATCGAAAAATCGTGAGGGCTGGGAGCAACCTGCCCCGCAAACGGAGGCAAAAGCGGGACTCCAGGATTGAAGATGAAAGCGGAGGCCGCGTCACTCGTGAAATTCACCGACCGGTCTGCCCATGCGCCGCCAACGTTGCCGCCAGCGTAAAATCCCGTCCAGCTTGGGTTGGAGTCAGCCGGGCGCGCCTTCGTCAAAAGTGCAGGGCTTTGGTCAGCAGCTTCCGCCCCCGACGCGACGCTCGCCAAGACTGCTATAGCAGCCAGTCCTCTTCTCACGGGACGCCCCCTCCGCGATTCCAAAGTGCCCGAAATTCATAAATCATGTTGACGCTGGACGCTGTGACGCGAGGGCAACACCTGCGGGACGTTGCAAAATCAACCGCAAACGGCCGGCCCGCGGTAAACCGACGGCCGGAAAGGAATTCGATTCTTGAAGAATTTGGTCGGAGCGAGAGGATTTGAACCTCCGACCCCTAGTCTCCCAGACTAGTGCGCTAACCGGGCTGCGCCACGCTCCGAATGTCGTTCCATTAGCTAGGATCGCCGCTTTGCGCAAGGCGAGGCCGCAGCATTTTGGTGTATCCGCCCAAGCGGGCCGGAACTGCCCCGGAAAGCCGGCCGGCCCGCCCCTAGCCGTCCTTGAGGGCCTGGTCCAGCATGTCCCTGCAGGCGACGAGGTCGCCGAGCACCCGCTCCAGCCGCTCCCGGTCGAGCGCGCTGGGGCCGGCGGGCGCGGCGGCGGCACCGCCCTTGCGGAAGGTGGTGAGAATCTCCTCGTCGTCGATCTCGGTGAAGCGGAAGTCGATGCCTTCCTCCTCATCGCCCTGATAGTCGTCATCGTCGGTGTCGGTGACGCCCTTGATGGGCGCCTCCTCGTCCTCGGGCTCCATCAGGCTCGCGCCGATGGCGTCCTCGATGGCGCCGAACGAGACCGCGGCCGCGCTGTCGGCGAGGCCCTGCACCGATTTGACGCCGTGCTCTTTGAGGATCCGCTGCACCCCGCGGATGGTGTAGCCCTCGCCGTAGAGCAGCCGGCGGATGCCCTTGAGCAGGTCGACGTCGTCGGGGCGGTAATAGCGGCGGCCGCCGCTGCGCTTCATCGGCTTGATCTGGGAGAAGCGGGTCTCCCAGAACCGCAGCACGTGCTGCGGAATGTCGAGTTCCTGCGCTACTTCGCTGATGGTTCGGAACGCATCCGGCGCCTTATCCAAATGCCAGTCCTTTCCGAAAGGCGGTTACGCCTCTTCCTGAGCCTGGGTGGCGTCGCCGTTGGTGCGGTGCTGGGCGTTGATCCGCTGCTTCAGGATCGCCGAGGGCTTGAACACCATGACGCGGCGCGGCGAGATCGGCACCTCGGTGCCGGTCTTCGGGTTGCGGCCGATGCGCTGGCCCTTCTTGCGCACCATAAAGGAGCCGAACGAGGACAATTTCACCGTCTCGCCCTTCTCCAGGCAGTCGGTGATCTCCTTCAGCACGAGTTCCACGAAGGCGGACGATTCCGTGCGCGACAGGCCCACCTTCTGGTAGACGGCTTCGCACAGATCGACACGCGTTACGGTTTTGCTGGTCTCGCTCATCGCCCTGCCCCACCTCACGGCGAACAATTCTCGTCTGAAATTATGAGCTTACGATACGGCGGTCAACACCGCACATCAATGCAGACCTAGCGATAATCGGCGTGGATTCCGGCAAAATTTTATCGGTGTGGCTTACCAGCGCACCAGCGCGGAGCCCCAGGTGAAGCCGCCGCCCATGGCCTCCAGAAGGACCATGTCGCCCTTCTTGATGCGGCCGTCCCTGCGCGCCACGGAGAGCGCCAGCGGGATCGAGGCCGCGGAGGTGTTGCCGTGGCGGTCCACCGTCAGCACCACCTTCTCGGGCGCGATGTGCAGCTTGTGCGCGGAAGCGTCGATGATTCGCTTGTTGGCCTGGTGCGGCACGAACCAGTCGATGCCGTCGGCATTGAGCCCGGTCGCCTTGAAGGCATCGACGATCACGTCGGTGATCATGCCGACCGCATGCTTGAAGACCTCGCGGCCCTCCATGCGCAGATGACCGACGGTCTGGGTCGAGGACGGCCCGCCGTCCACGAACAGCTTGGCCTTGTGGCGGCCATCGGAGCGCAGATGCGTGGTCACGATGCCGCGGTCGGTCGCGGCATTGCCGGGCTGCTCCTGCGCCTCCAGCACCACGGCGCCGGCGCCGTCACCGAACAGCACGCAGGTGCCGCGATCATTCCAATCGAGGATGCGCGAGAAGGTCTCCGCGCCGATCACCAGCGCGCGCTTGTAGGCGCCGGTGCGCAGGAAATTGTCGGCGGTGGCCAGCGCAAACACGAAGCCCGAGCACACCGCCTGGAGATCGAAGGCCGCGCCATGATTGATGCCGAGCCCGTGCTGCACGGCGACGGCCGTCGCAGGGAAGGTGTTGTCGGGCGTCGAGGTCGCCAGCACGATCAGCTCGATCGACTGCGCGTCCACGCCGGCGTCGCGGAGCGCCGCCTGTGCCGCCTTGATGGCGAGGTGCGAGGTGAACTCGCCCTCGGCCGCGATGTGCCGCTCGCGAATGCCGGTGCGCTGCACGATCCACTCGTCGGAGGTGTCGATGCGCGCCGCCAATTGGGCGTTGGTCACCACCTGCTCCGGCAGATAAGAGCCGCAGCCGAGCACGACCGAACGAATCTGAGTCACGAAACATCCTCCGGCGCGGGCTGCACGGATTTGAGTGCACCACCCTCGCGGTTGAGCATCTGATTGATCTTGTTCAGGAGATCGTAGTGAGCCATCTCATAGCCAACATCGATCGCATAGGCAAAGCCTTCGGCGTTGGTTCCGCCGTGGCTCTTGACCACTACCCCGTTCAGTCCCAGCAGCACGCCACCATTGGACTTGTTGGGGTCCATCTTGTTACGCAGGGCCTGAAAGGCGCTGCGGGCGAAGAGATAGCCGAGCTTGGACGTCCAGCTCCGCTGCATCTCGTTACGGAGCAATTCCGCCATCTGCCGTGCGGTTCCCTCGGCCGCCTTCAGCGCGATGTTGCCGCTGAAGCCTTCGGTGACGATCACGTCGGCCAGGCCCTTGCCGATGCCGTCGCCCTCGACGAAGCCGACATAGTCGAGCTCCGGCAGGTTCCGCGCCCGCAGGATCTCGCTGGCCTCGCGGATCTCCTCGTGCCCCTTGATCTCCTCGGCGCCGATATTGAGCAGCCCGACCGTGGGCCGGGTCTTGTTGAACAGCACGCTCGCCTTGGCCGCGCCCATCACCGCCATCGAGACCAGGTGGTGGGCATCGCCGCCGAGGGTGGCGCCGAGGTCGAGCACGACGGACTCCCCGCGCAGGGTCGGCCAGATCGCCGAGATCGCGGGGCGGTCGATGCCCGGCAGGGTGCGCAGGTGGAAGCGGGCCATCGCCATCAGCGCGCCGGTATTGCCGGCGGAGATCGCGACATCCGCCTCGCCTTTCTTGACCGCATCGATCGCGAGCCACATCGAGGAGGTCTTGCGGCCGCGCCGCAGCGCCTGGCTCGGCTTGTCCTCCATGCTGACGGCGACGTCGGTATGGACGATTCTGGAGGCGGCTTTCAGCTTCGGGTGCTTGTCGAGCTCGGGCTCGATCCGGGCGCGGTCGCCGACCAGCAGGAACTCGGTGTCGCGATGCCGGCCAAGCGAGATGGCGGCGCCCGGAATGACCACGGCGGGGCCGACATCGCCCCCCATGGCGTCCAGCGCGATGCGAACCTTGCTTGGCATGAAAGTCCTGGAAACCTGGTCTGGTGCAGTCTGAGCTAGCGGGGCCGCAAAATGGGTTTGCCACCGAGATGGCGACCGGCCAAGCGCCACGCCGCACCCGAACCGGGGCGCGACAATAGCGTTTTGTGCCCCCGAAACAACCTCTTGCCCCCAGCCTTTTGCATCTGAGGCGATCCGGCCGCCGGCCGCGGATTTCGCAGGAAATACATTGAAATCAGACGGATAAACGGCTGTCTCAAACCATCGAGGCAAATGGCTCGCGTGCCCTGGCAAGGCGGCCGCGAGCGGAAAATGCCCCTCACTGTTCCTTCTTCTTGTCCTGCAATGCCTTCAGCACGGCGAAGGGATGGTCCTCGGGGTCGGGAGCGGTGACCTCCGCCTCGAACACGGCCCCCTCCTTGCGCGGATAGGGATCGATCGCCAGGAACAGAACGTCGGTGGCGAGCCGGCCGAGATCGATGATGCCGCCCGTGATCGGCTCGGGCGGGTCGACGACCTCGGGCGGCGCCTCATCGTCCTGCCCCTCCTCGATCAGATCGGCCAGGCGGCGCGCCTCGGCCTCCGGGGCGAACATCAGGTCCACCTCCTCCTCAATCTCGGTCTCGATCGGGTCGAGCGTGACGACGCAGGTCTGGCCGACGCGGCCGCGGACGAGGCCTGTGACCTGGACCCGTCCGCCGCTTTTCGGCACGACATCGAAGCTGGCATGAGCGGACAGGATCTCGCGCAGGCCCGCGACCTCCGCCATCGCCTGCCGCTCGGCCACTGATGCTTCGAGCTCGCGATGCAGCCCGGCGTCCGGGATCTGGGCAACGATAACGGGCGCCCGCCACGGATCGGGTGCGGTATCTGGTCGGCTCATGGCGTGACACCCTCTGGCAACGCCGGGGGAAACGTGAAGGACGCGCGCAGCAGCGCGGCCTCTTCGGCCCGGCCGAGATCGGCCTCGCTGGCCCGCGCATAGGCCGCGAGCCGCTTGGCCTGGTCGAAACCGGTCCCATTCAAGATATTCTTGCAGATCGCCGATGCCAGAGCCTCGCCGCCGGCTTCCATCGCCTGGTCATAGGCCTGGACGCGGCCGTAGAAGGCCTCGCCGAAGGCCCGCATCCGCTTCGGCACGGTCTGGTCGCCCACCCCCATCTCGCGCAGATTGTCGTCCATGTCCTCGCAGAAGCGATCGAACAGCGCCTGGGACAGCTCCGTGGCGCCCTGAACCGCGCGCAGGCGGCGCAGCAGCAGCCACAGATGCAGCAGCAACAGGTCGAAACGCCCGTTAACCGTATCGGGCACGCCCAAGTCCCGGTAAAATATGGGTTCTCGCGCCTGCGTCACGATCATGCCATAGATGGCTTCAATGGTGCCTGGCGGGGTTCGCCGGGGTTTCCTGAAGTGATTGAACGGCCAAAGCATTGTGGTTTCCGCAAGCGGGCGCGCGCGAGTTGCATTCAGACGCCCAGCCCGGTACTTCAGCGCCTCGCGCGACGCAAGGGGACGGAATCAGTTCCGCTATGACGACAACGAACCAGATCAGCCCGCGCGCGGACGTGCGGCGCGGCCTTCATGCCTGCTGGCGCGGCTTGCGCATGCTCGCGGCGACCGCAATGGTCGGCGTGGCCCTTGCGGCCTGCACCGGCGAGCAGTTCCAGAAGGGCTACATCCTGCCGCCCGGCGCGCTCGAGCAGATTCCGATCGGTGCGAGCCAGGACCAGGTGCTGATCGTGATGGGTACGCCCTCGACGGTCGCGACCCTCGACGGTGAAGTGTTCTACTACATCTCGCAGCGCTCGGAGCGCCCGGTCGCCTTCATGAACCAGAAGGTGGTCGATCAGCGCGTCATCGCGGTCTATTTCGACAAGAACCGGCGCGTGCGCAGGCTTGCGAATTACGGTCTCCAGGATGGCAAGATCTTCGACTTCATCAGCCGCACCACGCCGACGTCGGGTCAGGAGATGAGCTACCTCACACCGCTGTTCAAGCTGCTGAGCTTCAACTGAAGCCGCCGAAGGTTTCGATCGAAGCGCTTGTCGCTTCGCATCGAACCAGCCTTCGGAGCCGGCTAATTCCATCGGAAGGTAAATGGCTTCGCGCCTGCGTCGTCGTGCCGCCCTCTGCGCGGCACTTGTCGTCGCGCGCGACTTGCGGTCGCACGTAGCGTTCCCTACGCTTCCTGCAAAGCAAGAAGCAGGAGTGGATTCGTGCCCAAGAAATTTCAAAACACTTTATTGTCGCGCCGTCGCGTGCTCGCCGGTGCTGCCGGCCTTTCGGCCGCAGCTTTTCTGCCGCGATCGAGCCTTGCCGACTGGAAGCCCACAGAGAACGTTCGGCTCATCGTGCCGGCCGCGGCCGGCGGTTCGACCGACGTGATGGGCCGGCTCCTGGCTGCGCATCTGCAAGCCGCCTGGGGCCAGTCGGCCGTGGTGGAAAACCGCTCCGGCGGCGGCGGCACCATCGGCACGGCCGAGGCCGTGCGCGCCAAGCCGGATGGTCACACCATCCTGGTCGGCAATCCGGGCCCGAACGCGATCGCCTACAGCATCTTCAAGAACCTCAGCTACAAGCCGGAGCAGCTTCAGCCGGTCTCGAACATGATCCGGATTCCGAACATCGTCTCGGCGCATCCGAAGACCGGCATCAAGTCGATTCCCGAGCTGATCGCGTTCCTGAAGGCCAATCCGGACAAGCTCAGCTACGCCTCTTCAGGCGTCGGCCAGAGCCCTCACCTCACCGGCGCCTGGTTCCTCCAGCTCACCGGCCTGAAGATGACGCACATCCCGTTCCGTGGGGCCGGACCCGCGTTGCAGGCGGCGCTCGCCGGCGACATTCAGATCCTGTTCGACAACCTCTATCCGAGCCTGCCGCAGGTGCAGAACGGCACGCTCAACGGCCTGTGCGTCACCACGCCCGAGCGCAGCGAGCTCGCGAAAGACCTGCCGACGATGCGCGAAAGCGCACCGGAGCTCGCGAACTTCGACATCTCCTCCTGGTTCTCCGTGTTCCTGCCGAAGGGCGTCTCGCCCGAGGTGCTCAATGCGCTCAATCTCCAGGTCAAGGCGATGCTGGAGCGCGACGACGTCAAGAAGCAGATCGCCGCCATGGGCGCCCGTGCCGACTACGGCACGCCGGAGCAGTTCGCCGCCTTCGTGGACGCCGAGACGAAGAAGTTCGCCGGCATCATCCAGAAGGAAGGCCTGCAGATGGACGTGCAGTAGGTCTCTCCCTCGTCATTGCGAGCGAAGCGAAGCAATCCAGAATCTCTCCGTGGAAAGACCCTGGATTGCTTCGTCGCAAGAGCTCCTCGCAATGACGTGGTGAGTGCGGCGGATCAATAAAACAAAAACCCCGCGGTTTGCACCGCGGGGTTTTGTCTTTCACCACCGCCGCTCAGTGCGCCAGGATCGCCAGCAGCAGCAGGGCCACGATGTTGGTGATCTTGATCATCGGGTTCACCGCAGGTCCCGCCGTGTCCTTGTAGGGATCGCCGACGGTGTCGCCGGTCACCGCGGACTTGTGGGCATCAGAGCCCTTGCCGCCGAAATGACCGTCCTCGATGTACTTCTTGGCGTTGTCCCAGGCGCCGCCGCCCGAGGTCATGGAGATCGCGACGAACAGACCCGTCACGATCACACCGAGCAGCATCGCGCCGACGGCCGAGAACGCCGCCGACTTGCCGGCCGCGCCGCCGCCCGCGATCGCATAAATCAGGAAGTAGACGACGATCGGCGAGAGCACCGGCAGCAGCGAGGGGATGATCATCTCCTTGATCGCCGCGCGGGTCAGCAGGTCGACCGCCTTGCCATAGTCAGGCTTGTCGGTGCCCTGCATGATGCCCGGCTTCTCGCGGAACTGGCGACGAACCTCCTCGACGATCGCGCCGGCCGCACGGCCGACCGCGGTCATGCCCATCGCGCCGAACAGGTACGGCAGGAGGCCACCGAACAGCAGGCCCACCACCACGTAGGGATTGTTCAGCGAGAAGTCCGGATTGACGCCGGCGAAGTAGGGATGCTGCGCGGAGCGGGCCACGAAGAACTTGAGGTCCTCGTTGTAGGCCGCGAATAGCACCAGTGCACCCAGACCGGCCGAGCCGATCGCGTAGCCTTTGGTGACCGCCTTGGTGGTGTTGCCGACCGCATCGAGCGCGTCGGTCGACTTGCGCACCTCCTTCGGCAGCCCCGCCATTTCGGCAATGCCGCCGGCATTGTCGGTGACGGGGCCGAAGGCGTCGAGGGCGACGATCATGCCGGCCAGCGCCAGCATGGTGGCGGTCGCGATCGCGATGCCGAACAGCCCGGCGAGGCTGTAGGTGACCAGGATGCCGGCGATGATCACGATCGCAGGCAACGCGGTCGCTTCCATCGAGATGGCGAGGCCCTGGATCACGTTGGTGCCGTGGCCGGTGACCGAGGACTGGGCGATCGACTTCACCGGACGATAGTCGGTCCCGGTATAGTATTCGGTGATCCAGATGATCAGCGCGGTGACGACGAGACCGACCACGCCGCACTCGAACAGCGCCATGCCGGTGTAGTTGACGCCGTCGAGCTTGCCGAAGCCGATCAGGTAGTAGATCACCAGGGCGATGCCGATCAGCGACAGGATGCCGGTCGCGATCAGGCCCTTGTAGAGCGCGCCCATGATCGACTGGCTCGGCCCGAGCTTGACGAAGAAGGTGCCGATGATCGAGGTGATGATGCAGATGCCGCCGATCGCGAGCGGCAGCGTCATCATGTTGGCGAGGATCGGCGTCTTGGCGAAGAAGATCGCCGCCAGGACCATGGTGGCGACCGCGGTCACCGCATAGGTCTCGAACAGGTCGGCGGCCATGCCGGCGCAGTCGCCCACGTTGTCACCGACGTTGTCTGCGATGGTCGCGGGGTTGCGCGGATCGTCCTCGGGAATGCCGGCCTCGACCTTGCCGACGAGGTCGCCGCCGACGTCCGCACCCTTGGTGAAGATGCCGCCGCCGAGACGGGCGAAGATCGAGATCAGCGAGGCGCCAAAGCCGAGCGCCACCAGGGCGTCGACGACGACACGGCTATCGGGCGCGAGCTTCAGCGAGTGGACCAGGAAGCCGAAATAGAGGGTCACACCCAGCAGCGCGAGACCGGCCACCAGAAGTCCGGTGATGGCGCCCGCCTTGAAGGCGAGCTCCAGGCCGCCGGCGAGCGACGTCGTCGCAGCCTGGGCGGTGCGCACATTGGCGCGCACCGAGACGTTCATGCCGATGAAGCCCGCAGCGCCGGACAGGATCGCGCCGATGGCGAAACCAATCGCGACATAGAGCCCGAGGAAATAGGCAAGCAGCACGAAGATGACGATGCCGACGATACCAATCGTGGTGTACTGGCGCCGGAGATACGCCTGTGCGCCTTCGCGCACGGCACCTGCGATCTCCTGCATGCGCGGCGACCCCGCATCCGCGCCCAACACCGAAGACGTCGCCCAAATCGCGTAGGCGACGGAAAGCGCTCCGCAGAGCACTATCAACCATAATGCTGTCATGTGATTTTTGCCTCAGATTCCTTGATGTACCCCCGGCGCCTTTTGTGTTCCGTCGTGCGGTGCGGCGCCTTGATTTTGAACAAAGCCGCCCCCTTGCCCTTAAGGGGCGGCTCCAGTCGGCCGCGAGCTTGCCAAAATCAAATTGAGGGTGCAACGCCGGATAAGGCCGAAAAGGCCGATCTCGGCAGGTATTTAGGACCAAGTGCTGAGAACTAAGATGCCGGGTTGGAGCAATTGCTAGAAGTGGCTGTAGGACAGCCGCGTCAAAAGCAGGTCCTGGCCCTGACCATCCAGGAAGCGCGGCGGCTTCTGCCCTTCCGTGATCGTACCGATCGCGGTCACGGCAACGCCCAGGGCCCGCCCCGCGGCAATCAGCGCGTCACACTGTGCCGGCGGAGCGGTGCACAGCACCTCGTAGTCATCGCCTCCGGCAAGCAGCGTCTCGACAGACACGACGCTGCGGGCGCGCAGGCCGGCCGCCGCGGCCGAGAGGGGCACGCTCGTCACGTCGACCGAGGCCGAGACCCCGGACGCGGCGCAGAGCTTGGTCAGATCGCCGGCGAGGCCATCGGAGACGTCCATCGCTGCGGTGGCATGGTCGCGCACCGCCCGCGCCAGCACGTTGCGCGGCTGCGGCACCCGATAGCGCGAGACCAAAAAATCCCGTGCCGCGGGATCGGATGCCAGCGCGGCGGCCACAGCGCCGTCTTTGAGCACGTCGAGGCCGAGCGCGGCATCGCCGATCGTCCCCGTCACCAGGATGCGGTCGCCCGGCGTTGCGCCGGTCCGGCCGACCATCCGTCCCCGAGGCACACGGCCAAAGGCAGTGATCGAGATCATCTGCGGGCCCGGCGTCGACACCGTGTCGCCGCCGAGCAGAGGACAAGCGAAGGTCTTGGCGTCCTCGCCCAGCGCGTCCGCAAAGGGGCGCAGCCAGGCGTCATCCTTGCTGCGCAGCGCCAGCGTCAGCACGAAGCCTGCTGGCGTTGCTCCCTTCGCCGCGAGATCGGACAGGTTCACCCGCAGCGCCTTGCGCGCGATGGTGTCAGGCGGATCACCGGCAAGATAATGCACGCCCTCGACGATAGCGTCGGTGGTGACGACGACGTCCTCGCCGGACGAGGACAGGACCGCAGCGTCGTCGACCAGCCCGAACGCGCCGGGATCGGTCGCCAGCGGCTTGAAATAGCGCGCGATGAGGGAGTCTTCGCCGGAGGGATCCTGTGCGTTCGTCATCGGCGCCAACTCCACCCTCCGCTGTCATCGCCCGGCTTGACCGGGCGATCCAGTACGCCGAGAAGCCGATCTCAATAACCGCTGCCGCGGCGTACTGGATCACCCGCTTACGCGGGTGATGACAGCGGAATGTGTGACTACCCCCGCCCGAACTCGTCGCCACGAAACTGCCGGCCGATCTGGTCGAGCACGGCGTTGACCATGCCGGTCTCCTCGCGATCGACGAAGGCGTTGGCGACGTCGACATATTCGGAGACCACCACCCTGCCGGGCACGTCCTTGCGGTGCTGGAGCTCATAGGCCCCGGCCCGCAGCACCGCCCGCAGGATCGCCTCGATCCGCTTGAGCGGCCAGCCCTTCGACAGCGCCTCGTCGATCAGGGGATCGAGCTTCTTCTGGTCGCGTACGACGCCCGAGACGACGTCGCGGAAAAAGGCAGCTTCCGCCGGCAGATAGGTGTCGCCCTCGACCTCGTTGCCGAGCCAATGGCTTTCGAACTCGGCAAAGATATCGTTGATGCCCGCACCGGCGATGTCCATCTGGTAGAGCGCCTGGACGGCCGCGAGCCGCGCCGCACCGCGCCGGTTCGCCTTCTTCTCCGGAACGCCCGCCGGTTTCTTGATCTCAGCCATGGCTTCAGGCCTGCGCCAGGCGGCGTTTGATGCGCAGCATCGCAAGCGCGGCGCGCGCGGCATCGCCGCCCTTGTTGAGCTCGCTGGCGCGCGCCCGCGCCCAGGCCTGCGCCTCGGTGTTGACGGTGAGGATGCCGTTGCCGAGCGGCAGCTTTCGCGCCACCGCGAGGTCCATCAGCGCGCGCGAGGATTCCTGCGAGACGATCTCGAAATGGATGGTGTCGCCGCGGATCACGCAGCCGAGCGCGATCACCGCGTCATACGGCTTGCCGTTCGCCGCGGCGGCATCGACCGCGATGGCCACTGCCGCTGGGATCTCCAGCGCACCGGGAACCGTGATGACGTCATGCGTCAGGCCGGCTGCCTTCAGCTCGGCGACTGCGCCGTCCAGCAGCGCATCCTGGAGATCGTCATAGAACCTTGCCTCGACTACAAGCGCGCGCGCGCCGGAAATGTCGGTCTGGTCCTTCAGGGGTGCGCGCCGCGCGTCTGCCATCGTTCAATCCGTTTCGAATGGGGTCGGCGCTATGTAGTCGCCGGCAGCATGTAAGCCAAGTTCTAAGAGACCGTCATTTCCGTCAGCCGCGCCGCATAACGGGCCATCAGATCGACCTCGATATTGACCTCGGAGCCCGCCTTCCAGCTGCCGATCGTCGTGACATCAAGCGTGTGCGGAATGATGAGCACCGAAAAGGTCACGTCTGCAACCGTATTGATCGTCAGCGAGACGCCGTCGAGCGTGATCGAGCCCTTGGTGGCGATGAATCGTGCCAGCTCCCGCGTCGTCGAGAGCACGAACCGCGCCATATCCGGCAAGTCCTCCCGGCTGACGATGGTTGCAATGCCGTCGGCGTGGCCGGCGACGATATGGCCGCCGAGCTCATCGCCGATCTTCAGCGCGCGCTCGAGGTTGAGCTTCGTCCCGACCTTCCAGTGCTTGGCCGTCGTCAGCGCCAGCGTCTCGGCCGCGGTATCGACCTCGAACCAGGTCCTTTGCTTAGAGTCCCTGCCGTCCGCAACGCCCGAGGCGACCACGGTCAGGCAGACGCCGTTGCAGGCGATCGAGGCGCCGTCCGCAATCGTGCTCTGATCGTAGCGGCAGGCGATGCGGAGCCGGTGCAGCTGGCCCTGCGCCGTTGGCGTGAAGCTGACGATCTCGCCGATATCGGTGACAATGCCGGTGAACATTACGCGCGCTCGTAGATGGTGAGAGTATCCTTGCCGTAGGTCTCGCTAGCATGAACCTTGTAGGCCGGCGACTGCGTGATTTTCGACAGGGGCAATGCATCGAGCGCATCGACGCCGCCGTCGCCGACCGCTTCCGCGCCGCGGAACAGCCATATCTCGTCGACGAGATCGGCCGCGACGAAGGACGCCGCAACGCGGCTGCCGCCCTCGACCATCAGCCGCGTGATGCCCTTCTCTCCCAGCGCCTGCAGCACGATCGCCAGATCGAGCCCGGATGCACTCCCCGGAGGCATGCGCATGATTTGCGCACCGGCCGCGCCAAGGCGTGTCGCGGCGGCCGCTTCCGCAAGCTCGGACGCGATCACCCAAAGCGGCGTCTCGCGCGCGGATCGAACCAGCTGGCTCGATGCGGGTATGCGCAGGCTGCGGTCGAGCACCACACGCACCGGCGAGCGCTCCGCCATGCCCGGCAGGCGGCAGTTGAGCTGCGGATCATCCGCCAGCACCGTGCCGATGCCGACCAGGATGGCGTCGCTTTGCGCGCGGAGCAGATGCACGCGATTGCGTGCCGCCTCGCCCGTGATCGCAAGCGGCTTGCCGCCGGCCGCACCGATCTTGCCGTCGGGCGAGACCGCGAGCTTCAGGATCACATGCGGACGCTTGTCCCGGATGCGGCGGAAATGGCCGGCATGGTCGAACGCGGCCTCCGCCGCGCAAAGACCGACATCCACCGTGATGCCGGCAGCGCGCAAGCGCGCATGGCCCTGCCCCGCCACTTCCGGATTGGGGTCCTCGATCGCCGCCACCACCCGCTTGATGCCGGCGGCGATCACCGCATCGGCGCAAGGCGGCGACTTGCCGAAATGCGAGCACGGCTCCAGCGTGACATAGAGCGTGGCGCCCCGCGCAGCCTCGCCGGCGCGCCGCAACGCTTCGGGCTCGCCATGTGGCCGTCCGCCCGGCTGCGTCCAGCCGCGGCCGACGATGACGCCATCCTTGACGATGACGGCGCCCACGGCCGGATTGGGCCAGGTCCGCCCCTGCCCGCGCCTGCCCAGCGCGAGCGCCAGCTCCATGAAACGGCGATCAGCATCCTTGGCCTCGCGGGCCTTCTGCGCGAACTGGTCTTCCAGGATGCGGAAGATCATTTGCGGATCGCGGCGAGCCGCGCTTCCTCCTCACCGGAGAGCTCGCCGAGCACGTCGGCGAAATCCTTGGCCTCGCGGAAATTGCGGTAGACCGAGGCAAAGCGAACATAGGCGACGTCATCGAGCGTGCGCAGATGCTCCATCACGGTCTCGCCGATCACCTCCGAGGAGATCTCGGCCTCGCCTCCGGTCTCTAGCTCGCGCACGATGGTGGAGACCATCTTCTCGACCCGCTCCGGCTCGACCTGCCGCTTGCGAAGTGAGATCTGGACCGAGCGCATCAGCTTGTCGCGGTCGAACGGCACGCGGCGGCCGTTGCGCTTGATCACCGTGAGCTCACGCAGCTGCACGCGCTCGAAGGTGGTGAAGCGGAAATTGCAGGCGACGCACACGCGCCGCCTGCGGATCACGGACGAGTCCTCGGTCGGACGCGAGTCCTTTACCTGCGTATCGAGACTGTTGCAGTTCGGGCAGCGCATCCGTGTACCTTGAAAGGTTTTCTTGGACCTTACTGATAGATCGGGAACCGGTCGGTGAGCGCCTTGACCCGTTCCTTGATCGCAGCCTCCACCAGCGGCGCCTTGCCGTCGGAGGATTGCGCGATCGCGTTGAGGACCTCGGCGATCATGCCGCCGACCTGCTGGAATTCGGCGACGCCGAACCCGCGGCTGGTCGCAGCCGGCGTGCCGAGCCGAATGCCCGAGGTGACGAAGGGCGATTCCGGATCGAACGGAATGCCGTTCTTGTTGCAGGTGATGGCCGCGCGGACCAGCGCCTTCTCCGAGACGTTGCCCTTCAGGCCCTTCGGCCTGAGATCGACCAGCATCAGATGATTGTCGGTGCCGCCGGAGACGATGTCGAGACCATGACCCTTCAGGGTCTCGGCCAAGGCCTTGGCGTTCTCGACGATGTTCTTGGCGTAGACCTTGAAGTCCGGACGCAGCGCCTCGCCGAAGGCGACCGCCTTCGCCGCGATCACGTGCATCAGGGGACCGCCCTGCAGGCCCGGGAAGATCGCCGAGTTGAGCTTCTTGGTCAGCGTCTCGTCATTCCACAGCATGAGGCCGCCGCGCGGACCGCGCAGCGACTTGTGCGTCGTGGTGGTGGTGACGTGCGCATACGGCACGGGCGAAGCATGCACGCCGCCGGCGACGAGCCCGGCGAAATGCGCCATGTCGACCAGGAGGTAGGCGCCGACGCTGTCGGCGATCTCGCGGAAGCGCTTGAAATCCCAGGCGCGCGAATAGGCGGAGCCGCCGGCGATGATCAGCTTCGGCTTGACCTGCTCGGCCTGCTTGGCCACTGCGTCCATGTCGATGATCTGGTCCTCGCGGCGCACCGTGTAGTGCGCGGCCTTGAACCATTTGCCGCTCATGTTGACGGGCGAGCCATGGGTGAGATGGCCGCCGGCGGCGAGATCGAGACCCATGAAGGTGTCGCCGGGCTGCAGCAGCGCCAGGAACACCGCCTGGTTCATCTGGCTGCCGGAGTTCGGCTGCACGTTGGCGAAATTGGCGCCGAACAGCTTCTTGGCGCGATCGATCGCAAGGTTCTCGGCGACGTCGACCCACTCACAACCGCCGTAGTAGCGCGCCCCCGGATAACCTTCCGCGTATTTGTTGGTCATGACCGAACCCTGCGCTTCCAGCACGGCCCGACTGACGATGTTCTCGGAGGCGATCAACTCGACCTCGTGGCGCTGCCGGCCGAGCTCGCCCTTGATGGCGGCGGCGATTTCCGGATCGGCCTGCTCGAGCGAGGCGGTGAAAAACGAATCGGGCGCGGAGGCGGTTTTTGCGAGGGTCATCTTGCGAATATCTCCACCGCCGCAGCCTTTTGGCGGGCTACGGGCGGGTCTGGTGTGGCGGTCGGAAGCACGCGCGATCTACCACATCGCCCGCAACAGGCCAAGCATTTGCGGGTCGGGCCTGATATTTATGCAAGATATGGTGGGATTGGGGGGTCAGCCCGGGAGCGGTTTTGCAAGACCCCTGCCCATCAATATCCGGGTGGGGCCGCTTTGGGCCTCATCTTTGCCAGCTGCCATCGGGCGCAGCCGGCGCCCCTCCTCACAGCCCCGTATACCCCGCTTTCACCGGGTCGACGCTGCCGTCGAGCTGGCGCAGATAGGTCAGGCCGCAGACGGTCAACCTGTGGGTGTCGGTCTCGCCGGCCTCCATCAGGATATTGAGGTAGTTCGTGACCTTTTCACGCGCCTCGGCGCTGGCCGCCGCGGTGCGGTTGGCGAGCAGGTCATAGGTCTGCATGATGCGGTCGATGGCGGCTTCCATGGCATCCTCTGGTTCGGCGGGATCTTGGGGGTTTTGATCAGGCAACCGCTCTGGCCTCGGTCTGCGCCTGGAACCGGGCGATGGCCTTGTTGGCCAGCCTGATCTTGTTGAATTCGCCCTGTTGAAGCAGCTTGACGATCAGGCCGAGCAGGCGTTCATCGGTGACGAAAGTGTCCGGGATCGCCCCGGAGCGGCGAAGGTAGTTCGCGGCGATAGCATAGGCCTCGCTGACGAGTTCCACGTTCATCACCTGAAGCCCGCGCTCGACCAGCATCGACGTTTCTCCGATCCGAAGGAGATAAGCGCCGAGCCGGGAACTGGTTCCTGGCAGCCAGGGATTTTTTCGCAGGTGCAAAAACATCAACGCACCGGCCCGGGGGCAACTCCGGACCGGCGCGCTTGGGGAAGTCAGGCACGTTCGGGAGGGCTGCCGGTCTTGTTGCGGGCCGGCTTCGCCCTGATCCCATTAAAACTCAGAGGCGATAGAGGATCTGGTCGGTCCAGAACCGCTCGAGACGGTGCAGCGACTTGTTGAGGGTCGCGAACTCGTCGCCGGAGATGCCGCCGACCTGCTCCACCGTCTTGACGTGCTTCTGGTAGAGCGCATCGACGATGCGGCGGACTTCCTGGCCCTGCGGGGTCAGGCGGATGCGCACCGAGCGGCGGTCGACGCGCGAGCGCTGATGATCGAGGAAGCCGAGCTCGACGAGCTTCTTCAGATTGTAGGAGACGTTGGAGCCGAGATAGTAACCGCGCGTGCGCAATTCGCCCGCGGTCAGCTCCTTGTCGCCGATGTTGTAGAGCAAGAGCGCCTGGACCGAGTTGATGTCCGCACGGCCGCGGCGATCGAATTCGTCCTTGATCACGTCGAGGAGCCGGCGATGCAGCCGCTCCACCAGAGTCAAAGCTTCCAGATAGAGCGACTGCACCGAACCCTGCTGGCCGGAGACGCGCTCTGCGGTATCTGCCGCAGTTGCGACGGCTTTCATCATGACACTTCCCCTGTTGTCGTTTTTATCGACACTTATTCGACGAAACTTGTGTCCCGTCTGATAGCTGCAACTTAAGGGGCGCGTTTGAAGATCGGCTTAAATAAGAGAATAAAGAGATCATGAATTTAAGACAGTGAATTGCGCATTAAGCCTGTGCCACAAGCACTTTTCGAAAGCCTCTGTTGACCTTCGCAAGGTCCTGTTCACCCTCCGTCCGCCCCTGTTGTCGCATTCCAGAACAACCCCGCCCTGTTTCGAAACGCATGCGTAAGAGCTGTGGCGGAACCGGCTGGTCAATGAAAACTTACCGCGAATTTTAGGCAACCAGCGGTCAACCAAACGCGCACAACTCCGCTCGTGTCCCGGACGAGCGAAGCGAAGATCCGGGACCCAGAAGCCACAAACGAGATGTCGGAGAGATGGGCCCCGGCTCTGCAACGCATCACGCCGCAAGCGCAGCGCGCTGCGCTGCTTCCGGGGCACGAGAGCATCTATCCAAGCCGTTGCCGCGCTACGGCGGCCGCTCGCGCGCGGCCATCCAGGCGAGCGCGAGATATGCGGCGAGCATGAAGACCTCGACGCCGACCACGACGAGGCTGCCGCCGTAGATCCCCGGGAACATCAGCTCGATCACGGCCATTGACACCACGGTCGTCAGCCACACCACCGCGCCCCATGGCGTTGCCAGCCAGAGGCCGACGGCGGCGACGAGCTCGATCACGGCGAAGTAGACGGTCGCGGCCTGCCAGGCCATCGACTGGTTCTCGAACGCCTCATCCTCGCCGCCGACGAAGCCCGTGACCTGCGCCCAGTGATAGAGGCCTTTGAGGATCGAGAGCAGCGCCATCACCCGCAGGAAAAGCACCAGCCGGCGGGTCCAGACATTGTCGTCGGACTCCGAGCGCTCCGAGGAGATCGCCGCCACCGAGAGCGCGCTCTCTCGGGCAGTGTCTCGGGCAGCGTCCCTGGCATTGACGCCGCCCTGGGCCGTATCGCGGGTGGAGATCTCGGACATGGCCCCTTCTGGCTGCTTCGGCCCGCAAAATCAATCGCCTGCCATCCCTTGCGGCAGGTCAAGCCGCGGTGACGGGAACCGTGCGAGCTGGTATAAGAATAGTTCCAGCCGGAGGAAGAGTAATGGCGATCAAATACGGACGTCCGATCGAATTGCGCGACGTTTCGCGCCGGGACAGCACGGCAGTGCCGCATGCCCTCGATCTGACCGTTCGTCCGCGCCGCAACCGCAAGGCCGAGTGGGCCCGGCGAATGGTGCGCGAGAACGTCCTCACCACCGACGATCTGATCTGGCCGCTGTTCCTGATCGACGGCACCAACAAGCGCGAGCAGGTCGCCTCGATGCCCGGCGTCGACCGTCTCAGCGTCGACCAGGCCGTGCGCGAGGCCGAGCGCGCCATGAAGCTGACCATTCCCTGCATCGCGCTGTTTCCCTACACCGATCCCTCCCTGCGCGACGAGGAAGGCTCCGAAGCCACCAACCCGAACAACCTGGTCTGCCAGGCCGTGCGCGCGATCAAGAAGGAGTTTCCGGAGATCGGAATCCTCTGCGACGTCGCGCTCGATCCCTTCACCAGCCACGGCCATGACGGCCTGATCTCCGACGGCAAGATTTTGAACGACGAGACGGTTGCCGTGCTGGTGCGCCAGGCCCTGGTGCAGGCCGAAGCCGGCTGCGACATCATCGCGCCCTCCGACATGATGGACGGCCGCGTCGCCGCGATCCGCGAGGGGCTGGATCGCGCCGGCCTGCTCGACGTGCAGATCATGGCCTATGCGGCCAAATACGCCTCCGCCTTTTATGGCCCGTTCCGTGACGCCATCGGCTCGGCCAAGACGCTCACCGGCGACAAGCGCACCTATCAGATGGACAGCGCCAACACCGATGAAGCGCTGCGCGAGGTCGAGCTCGACATCGCCGAGGGCGCCGACATGGTGATGGTGAAGCCCGGCATGCCTTATCTCGACGTGGTCCGCCGCGTGAAGGACACGTTCGCGATGCCGACCTTCGCCTATCAGGTCTCCGGCGAATACGCGATGATCGCCGCGGCCGCGAACAACGGCTGGCTCGACGGCGACCGCGCCATGATGGAAAGCCTGCTCGCCTTCAAGCGCGCCGGCGCCGACGGCGTGCTGAGCTATTTTGCGCCGAAGGCCGCGGAGAAGCTGCGGGCCCAGGCTTGATCCCACTTGCGGGCGTCCGGGTCCCGGCTCTGCGCGGCGCTTGTCGGGACGCGAGGGCAGAGTTACCCGCACCTTACCGCTGCAACACTCAACCCGCCGCTTGCGCGTTCGGCTGAGGCCCGCACAACGGACGCAGTGCCTCGCGCTGCTCGCGCGACAGCACGGTGATTGGATAGATCGGCTCGCGCGTCGCCCGCTTGAAGAACGGATGCGGCGATGCCTTCCCCCGCAGCTTCCATGCCAGCACCTTGCCGATGGCGCGCAGGATGAGAGAAAGATTAAGTCCCGTCGCGCCCGCTGGTGGCTCGCCGACCGCGTACTTGCCGAGAATGGCGCCGATCGGCGCTCCCGCGACTTCGTCGACCGCCGGCGTGCCACCCTCGAACGCCTGCGCGATGATGCCGACGAAGGGAATGCTCGGCGAAAGGGTGTTGCCGACCGGTGTGTTGCAGCAGCTTGCATACCATCGATAAAGGCCTTTCGGGGTCAGCCGCACCCCCGCGATCCGGTCCTGCCCCTGCACGAATGTAAGCGTCGATGGCGCGACCTGGACAATGTCGCTGCCGCCTTTCGCATTCAACAGATCGGCGCGACCGAGCTGGTGTGCAAAGGCCTGGCAGTCGTCGCAGTAGCAGACCACGCGATTGACGGTCTGCCGCGACACGCCCGTGACGACGGCGCAGACCCCGCCACAGCGGCAACGCAATTCGATCTGACGATCCATTGAAAATCGTTCCTGTGAGGGATCACCCCGCCCCAGCATGGTGCAAATCACGGACCGCGCAAGCGGCCACGGCCGCCGAATCGCCGGAATATTTTGCGGTGGTACTGGGCCGACAGCCTTGGCGTGCGGCCTGGCTGTTCCCATGTGCTGCGGTGAGATATCCAAAAGCGGAAGGGGAAGCTCGTGTCATATTCTGGTTCGCCAAATGACGGCGGCGCCTGGCGCAATGACGGCGCCATGCAACCGCACGCCTACGACCCCGACCTGCATCCGGACCTGTTCCGGGGCGTCGCGACGCGGCGGGTGTTCGCCTTCCTGATCGACATGGTCGTGATCTCGGTCCCGGTGATCCTCGGCTACATCTTCATCGCCTTGTTCGGCGTGGTCACCCTCGGCATCGGCTGGGCGCTGTTCTGGATCGCCTGGCCGGCCTCCGTGATCTGGGCCATCGTCTATTACGGCGCCAGCATCGGCGGTCCGTCCTCCGCCACGGTCGGCATGCGCCTGATGGACCTGGAGCTGCGTACCTGGTACGGCGCGCCTGGCTATTTCGTGCTCGGCGCCACCCATGCCGTGCTGTTCTGGGTGACGGTCTCGTTCCTGTCGCCATTCGTGGTGCTGGTCGGCCTGTTCAACGGCCGCCGTCGCCTGCTGCACGACTTCGTGCTGGGAACGGTCGTAATCAACAATTCGGTTCGCATACCCGCACCCCAGGCGGCGCGGACGTGGTGAGCTAATCGATTGACCGGGGGCTTCTGGAGCGCGATGCTGATGCCTGTTTTGGAGGCCCACGACGTCCCTTGACCCAGCACTCGCGCGACACCCCACAATTTTACCTCACGGCGCCCTCCCCCTGCCCGTATTTGCCGGGCCGGCATGAGCGCAAGGTGTTCACGCACCTCGTGGGGGACCGCGCCGGTGATCTCAACGACCTGCTGACCCATGGCGGCTTCCGCCGCAGCCAGTCGATCGCCTACCGGCCGGCCTGCGACCAGTGCCGGGCCTGCGTCTCGGTCCGGGTCATCGCCAACGAGTTCCGCCCCTCGCGCAACTTCCGCAAGGTGATGGCCCGCAACGCCGACATCATCGGCGAGCAGCGCAGCGCAGTGCCGACCTCCGAGCAATATTCGGTGTTCCGCGCCTATCTCGACGCCCGCCACCGCCACGGCGGCATGGCCGACATGACCGTGCTCGACTACGCCATGATGGTCGAGGACAGCCATGTCGAGACCCGCATCATCGAGTACCGCAAGCGCGGTCCCGACAGCGGCATCACCGGCCGCGGCGAGGAGCTGATCGCGGTAGCCCTCACGGACGTCCTCAGCGACGGCCTGTCGATGGTCTATTCGTTCTTCGATCCTGGCCAGGTCAGCCGCTCGATGGGCACCTTCATGATCCTCGACCACATCGCGCGCGCGCGACGTCAGGGCCTGCCTTACGTCTATCTCGGCTACTGGATCGAGGGCTCCAAGAAGATGGACTACAAGGCCCGCTTCCTGCCGCAGCAGCGCCTTGCCCCGTCAGGCTGGCTTCGGGTCGATGCTCAGGGCGATACGGCATCCGAGCCGCAGGACTAAGCTCAGCTAACGCGCACTCGCTCTCCGTCATGCCCCGCGAAGGCGGGGCATCCAGCACGCCGCAGCTTCTCGGTTCTATCGCAGGCCTCACGGAGTACTGGATCGCCCGCCTTCGCGGGCGATGACAGCAACGTGGCGGCGCCACTCAGCCGAACAGCGTATCGGCCAGCAGCTTCACGTTCAAAATCACGATAACGCCGGCGACGATCCAGGCGACCGCGGCGACCGATGTCGGTATCGCAAACTGGCCCATCTTGCGGCGGTCGGAGACGAAGCGGACCAGCGGGATCACCGCAAAAGGCAGCTGCATTGACAGCACGACCTGGCTGAACACCAGCAAATCCGCCGTGCCGCGCTCGCCATAGATCGCCGTGACGATGATCACGGGGACAATGGCAATGCCGCGCGTGAGCAGGCGGCGCGCCCAGCTGGGCAGGCGCAGGTTGAGAAAGCCCTCCATCACGATCTGGCCGGCGAGCGTCGCGGTGACCGTCGAATTGAGGCCCGAGGCGAGCAGCGCCACCGCGAACAGCGTCGAGGCGATGCCGAGCCCCAGCAACGGCGACAACAGCTCGAAGGCCTGTCCAATCTCGGCGACGTCGGAATGACCGCTTTTGTGGAAGGTCGCGGCGGCCACGACGAGGATCGCTGCGTTGATGAACAGCGCCAGCATCAGTGCGATGGTCGAGTCCGTCGTCGCCCATTTGATCGCTTCGCGCCGGCCGGTGTCGTTGCGTTCATAGGCGCGCGTCTGCACGATCGAGGAGTGCAGGTAGAGGTTATGCGGCATCACGGTGGCGCCGATGATGCCGATCGCGATGTAGAGCATGTCGGAATTGGTGAAGATCTCGCTCTTCGGCACGAAGCCGCGCAAGACCTCCGCCACCGGCGGAGCCGCCGCCGCGATCTGAACCACGAAGCAGACCGCGATCACCGCCAGCAGCGCGATGACGAAAGCCTCCAGGAAGCGGAAACCACGGTTCATCAGGATCAGAAGCAGGAACGCATCGAGCGCGGCGAGCAATGCGCCGCCGATCAGCGGAATGCCGAACAGCAGCTTCAGCGCGATCGCCGTGCCGATCACCTCGGCGAGATCGCAGGCGATGATCGCCGCCTCGCAGGCGAGCCAGAGCAGGAAGTTCACCGCCGGCGAATAGGTGGCGCGGCAGGCCTGGGCGAGATCGCGGTCGGTGACAATGCCGAGCCGCGCCGCCAGCGACTGGAGCAGGATCGCCATCAAATTCGAGAGCAGGATGACGGAGAGCAGCGTGTAGCCGAACTTCGACCCGCCGGCGAGGTCGGTCGCCCAATTTCCGGGGTCCATGTAGCCGACCGAGACGAGGTATCCCGGCCCGACGAAGGCCAGCAGCCGCCGCCACCAGCGGCCCGCGGCGGGAATGGCGACTGTGGAATTAACCTCAGCGAGGCTCTTGGTGGTGGGCGCATCAGCGCGCCAGCCGGCGAGGTCAGGCGTCATGTGGGGTGATCGGGCATCCATATCGGCAGAATACCCAACTTCGTTCTTATTGCAACTCATTTGCAACTGCATCTAGCGGCAAGTGTTCCCGCCGCGGAGCATGGGGAAATCGCCTCTTGTCGGGAAGCGGGTGGGTTTGGTGGTCGTCGGGGGCCAACATTGGCGCAAATTCGCCTTCGCAGGATATGCGCCATGTCAACGCCGCCTCGCCTCCCTGACACCTTCAACCGCCTTGCCTGGTCCAATCTCGCGGCGCAGTCGGCCGAGCAGATTGCGCTCGCGGCGGCGCCCATCGTGGCCGTGCTGACGCTGGGAGTAGCCGAAGGGCAGACCGGTCTGCTCCAGACCGCGCTCACCCTGCCCTTCGTCCTGTTCGCCATCCCCGCCGGCGTGCTCGCCGACCGCATCTCCCGCCGCAGGCTGATGGCGAGCGCCGAGGCGCTGCGGGCCGTGGCGCTCGCGGCCGTCGTGGTCCTGCTCGCGCTGGGGGCGCTCAATCTGCCGCTGCTGGCCCTGCTCGGCTTCGCCGCGGTGTGCGGCACCGTCGTCTACAGCGTGGCGGCGCCGGCGCTGGTGCCGGCGCTGGTGAGCTCCGACCTGCTGCCGGCAGCGAATGCGCGCATCGAGCTGGCGCGCACCATCGCCTTCGCCAGCGGCCCCGCACTCGGCGGTGCGCTGGTGGGATGGTGGGGCGCGAGCCCGGCGTTCGGCTTCGCCGCGGCGCTGTCGGCCATTGCCGTTGTGCTGCTGTCCGGCATCTACGAGCCCGCGCGCGCGCCGGCGCCGCGGCGGCATCCGCTCCAGGACATCCGCGAAGGCGCGGCCTTCGTGTTCCACCATCCGCTGCTGCGACCGGTGTTCATCACCCAGTTCATCTTCAACACCGGCTGGTTCCTGCAGATCGCGGTGTTCGTGCCCTACGCCGTGCGCCATCTCGGCCTGAGCGCTGCCGGTGTCGGCACGGTGCTGACGATGTACGGCGTCGGCATGGTGATCGGCGCGCTCCTTGCCACGCGCGTGATGCAGCGCATCGCCTTTGGCACCGTGGTGGGGCTCGGGCCCGTCACCGGCTTCGTCGCCTCCCTGGTGATGGCATCGACGGTGCTGTTCCCCTCGCCCTGGCTTGCCGGCTTGAGCTTCTTCCTGCTCGGCGTCGGCCCGATCCTGTGGGTGATCTCGACCACGACGCTGCGCCAGTCCGTGACGCCGCCGCGCCTGCTCGGCCGCGTCTCCGCCATCAACATCATGAGCTACGGCGCCCGCCCGCTCGGCTCGGCGCTGGGCGCGATCGTCGGCGGCCTCTGGAGCGCGGAAGCGTGCCTCTATCTCGCTGCGGCCATGTTCGGCGTGCAGGCGTTGGTGATCCTGCTGTCACCGGCGGTGGGACTGGACCGGCAGCCGGACATGGTGGGAGATGAAGCGGCGGCGCGGTGCTAGCCACAGCCGTCATTGCGAGGAGCGTAGCGACGAAGCAATCCAGGGTCGTCCGTCGGACGAATCTGGATTGCTTCGCTGCGCTCGGAATGACGGCGTATGTTGAGACCGCGGAGACTAACCCGCCAGATAGCGCTCGTAGCTTCCCTTTACCGGCTCGCTCGCATCGACTTCCGGATCAAGCGTATAGAGATCCTGCGCACGGCCGATGCCGCGCAGCGCGTAGCGGCCGGTGGAGACGAGGTAGCGGCGACCGGCGGCGTCGAGGCCCTTGTAGAACTCCGACGAAGCCAGCAGCTCGCGATCGACAGAGCGGCTCATCGAAGCGATGCGGCTGACCTCGTTGACGGTCGGGCCGACCACGGTGAAATCAAGCCGGTCCTCGCTGCCGATATTGCCGTAGAAGACCTCGCCGACATGCAGGCCGATATAGGCCGACGTGGTCGGACGGCCCTCCGCCGCCCGCCGCTCGTTCAGCGCGGCGACGTTCTTGCGGAACAGGTGCTCGGCGCGGAGCGCCGCACGCCGCGCATCCGCCATGTCCTCGCCCCAGAACATCGCGAGCACGCCGTCGCCGATCAGCTTCAGCACGTCGCCGCCGGCTTCGTGGATCGGATCGATCACGGCCTGCGCATAGTCGTTGAGGAATGGAATGATCTCGTCGGGACCGATGCTCTCGCTGATCCCCGTCGAGCCGCGCAAATCCGAATACCACAGCACGGCGTTGATGCGCTCGGTGACGCCGCGCGAGATGCGCCCGCGCAGCACCTGCTCGGAGGCGTCACGGCCGAGATAGACCCGGCCGAGCGTGCGCGCGATGTCGACCTGCTGCGCCGACTTGATCGCAAGCCCCAGCACCGGAACCAGATCGCGCAGCGCTTCCAGCTCCAGTCCGGAGAAACCGCTCTCGCGGCGGGTGGTCCAGCAGGAATAGAGGCAATCCATCAGGCCGAGCGCGCCGTTCTCGCCGAAGCGGTGGACGAAGGCGAGATAGTGCTTGTGGCCCTTCTCGGCGAGCTCGCCGATCTGCGAGAAATCCATCGACGGCGCATCGGCGAGATCGATCACCATCTCGTCGTCGCCATTCTCGAGCATGTGGAAGAACACCGAGCGGCGCCAGCTCTTGGCGGCGTCGCCGTCTGCGGTCGAGCCGTATTCGAAGGCATCGCTCTCGTTGCTGGGACGATCGCTCCAGCGGAAGCCGCGGCCCTCATAGATCGGATGCAGCGTGTCGATGACGACGAGGCCACGCGACAGTTCCAGCCCCTCGGCGCAGCAGCGCTCGCAGAAGCCGCGGAGCAGTTCATTTTCAGGCAGGCCCGTGAGCCCCTGGCCGGTCAGCCAGTTCATCAGCGAAAGGCGCGAGGTCAATTGCATGCGCCATTATGGCGTGCATTCGTGACGGGCGAAAGGCGCAAGCCACGCGTAAGCCGAGCGCGAGGTTCCCCCTCCCGCGCAGGTCGAATATGCCGCAGCCCCGGTTGACGCACTCGCCGCGCGGGCGGCAAATGCTCATGATGATGACGTTGCCGGCCAGAATCGGAAGCATGCGCAGATGAGCCAGCGCCAGCTTCCGATCATCCTGGCGCTCGGCACCACGCAGACCCTGGCCTGGGCCTCCAGCTATTATCTGCCGGCGCTGCTCGCCGACCCCATGGGGCGCGATCTCGGTGTCTCCTCCAACTGGATCTTCGGCGCGTTCTCGGCCGCGCTGGTGATCTCGGCAATGCTCGGCCCGCGCATCGGACGGCAGATCGATCTCGTCGGCGGCCGTCAGGTGCTGTCGGCCTCCAACCTGACCATTGCCGCCGGCCTCGTGCTGCTCGGCCTCTCGCAGTCCGTGACGGTGATGGCGATCGCCTGGCTCGTGCTCGGCATCGGCATGGCGATGGGACTCTACGATGCCGCCTTCGCCGCTCTGGGGCGCATCTACGGCACCGAGGCGCGCCGGCCGATTACCGGCATCACGCTGATGGCGGGGTTCGCCTCCACCGTCGGCTGGCCGCTCACCGCCTGGGGCCTCGCCCATATCGGCTGGCGCGAGACCTGTTTTGCCTGGGCCGCTGCCAACATTCTTATCGGCCTGCCGCTCAACTTCTTCATGCTGCCGGCCATCAAGGGCGCCAAGCAGGCGGCGGCCACGGCCGAGAAGCCGCATGTGCCGCTCGACCGCACCATGATCTTGCTTGCCTTCATCTTCGCGGCGGTCTGGACCGTCACCGGCGCGATGGCCGCGCATTTCCCGCGCATCCTGGAGACGACGGGGGCCACGCCGGCCGAGGCGATCGCGGCCGGCGCATTGATCGGCCCGGCGCAAGTCGGTGCCCGCATGCTGGAAGCCGGCTTTCTCAGCCGCTTCCATCCGCTGTGGTCGACGCGGCTCGCCTGCCTCACCCACCCGGTCGGTGCCGTGATCGTCGCTATCTTCGGCGGCGCTGCGGCGAGCGCGTTCGCGTTGTTCCATGGCTCCGGCAACGGCGTTCTGACCATCGCGCGCGGCACGCTGCCGCTGTCGATCTTCGGCCCGAAGGATTTCGGCTACCGCCTCGGCATCATCGGCGCGCCGGCACGGATGGCGCAGGCGGTGGCGCCGCTCGCCTTCGGCCTGCTCATCGACCTCATGGGCGCCAAGGTGCTGATCGTCTCATCCGCGCTCAGCCTCTCGGCACTGGCCGCGCTGTTCCTGATCCGCGCCGGGCGGCGGCCGGATTGACCAGACCTGAGCTTTCGCGCACAAGCGGTCCATGAGCGACGACAACAGCCCGCCACGCACGTTCAAAGGCCTCTTGCGCTGGGCGACCACGCCGCCACAGGCCTGGGGCGTCTATCTTCTCGCCGTCCTGCTGGTCTGGCTGCTCTCGTTCTACGCCGGCACGCTGAAGCCGAAGAAGACGCCGGAGACGAGCCCGCCGATGGCGACCGCGCCGAAGAGCTAGGCCGGCTTCGCTTCGCTGGTCGCAATCCAGATCCCCGCGAACACCGCAACCAGCCCGATCAAAAGGTTTGCCGTGATCGGCTCGCCGATCAGCAGCGCGGCCAGCACTGTGGCGGCGATCGGATTGACCGTCATGGTGTTGGCGACCCGGGTCGGCGTCGCCCGCGCCAGCGCCATGACCCAGAGGATGAAGGCGAGCGCGCCGCCGCCGGCGCCGAGATAGATGCCGGCGATCCACTGCCCCGTGGTGAAATGATCGAGCGCCGCAAAGCTGCCCGTCACGAAACCCGCTAGCACCAGCACCGCAGCGCCCGAGCCCATGCCGACCGTGAGGAAGCCGAGCGCGCTGGAACGCTGCATCAAAGGGCGCGACAGTACATTGTAGAACGCCATGCAGAACACGGCCGCGGTCATGATCAGCTCGCCGCGCCACGCGCCCGGCGGACTTTGCGCGAGGCCCGCGGCGAGCGCCGCCGCGACGCCGAGCACGGCGATGCCCACGCCCGTCATCTTCCGCACCGTCAATTGCTCCACGCCGAGGATTGCGCCAACCACCATGGTGTGGAGCGGCAGCGTCGCCAGCGCGAGACTTGCGCGCGCCGCCGTCGTGTAGGACACCGCGATATTGTAGAGGATGAAGAACAGGCCGAAGAAGCAGATGCCGAGCAGCACGACTGCCGGCCAGTCGGATCGCTGCGGCCAGCGCACGCGAAGCAGCAGCGCGCATGGTAGCAGGCAGAGGAAGCCGATCCCCCAGCGCAGGATCGCCAGCAGAACCGGATCGGCCCCGCCGACGAGATAGCGGGTGATCGCCGCCGCGGTGCCCCCTAAGCTGCTCGAGACAAGCGCGATCGCAACCCCGAGCCACTCCCCCACGCATCGTCTCCCATTCCGGAGCTTTTGCGGGCAGTTAACACACACCCCTGCTGCCGCCGGTGTGGCAACAGCGAGCTAGGGTGCACTAGTCGTAAAACTCCGGCGCCATCTTCTGGCTGTCGCGCTGGGCCTTGTCGTGGTTGATCCAGAGCTGCGCCTTCTCCTTGGCCAGCGTGTCGGCGATCTTCTGCATCGAGGCCGCGCTCTGGTCCTTGTCGACGTTCATGCTGGGCACGCGGCGGTTGTCCCAATTATCCCTGAAATGCACCGCATCGCCCGACAGCACCACCGCGCCGGTCTTCGGCAATTTCACCAATAGCGACTGGTGTCCGGGGGTGTGGCCGGGCGTCGACAGGATGGTCACGCTGCCGTCGCCAAAGACATCCTTGTCGCCCGTGAGCAGCTCGGCCGGGTGCGAGGGCTTGAAGCGCGGCGTGTTGTTGGCGCCGGGCCAATCATATTCCGCCTTCTGTACGTAGAGCACAGCCTGCGGGAACAGCTCGACATTGCCGGTATGGTCCGGATGCGTGTGCGAGACCGCCATGGCCTTGACGTCGTCGGGCTTGATGCCGAGCTGCTCGAGCTGGGCTGCAAGGGTCTTCGGCCGGCGCCAGGTGACGGCCTTGGGATCGGCCGGTACCAAGCCGTTCGGCATGGCCGCGACGGCATCGGCGATGCCGGTGTCCCACAGGAACCAGCCCTTGGCGTGCTTGATCAGATAGCAGGTGTCGACGAAGTCCATCGCCTTGCCTTCGTTCAGGCCGGGCGTCCAGCGCGAGATGTCACCCGCGGTGCCCTCCCCGCAATTGAGCACGTAGAGTTTCTCGACGCCGGTCTTGTCCGATTGCGCCAGCGCCGCAGGGTTTGATAGCGCCAGTGCAGCCATGGCAAGAGCGAGCCTGGTCATGCGCATCATCGGTCCTCCCATACTGCCATGCTGGCTGCGATCGAGTATCAACCCCGGCTGCGCAGCAGAATTCCGGCCCCTGTCAATGCGGACAGGTCTCGACCTCGACCGTGACGTGGCTGAGGCCCTTCAACCCCGCCAGCCGCCGCTTGTAGATGGCCGGCTGCTTCGGCTTGTCCGACACGACCGAGAGCAGCACGGCGCAGTGGCCGGGTCCGACCTGCCAGAGATGCAGGTCGGTGACGCGATCCTCGCCGACCTCCATGCGGGCGCGGATCACCCGCTCCAGCTTCTCGTCGGCGCGTACGTCGAGCAGCACCGCACCGGATGACTTGATCAGGCCGAATGCCCAGCTTCCAATCACAATGCTGCCGATCAGGCCCACCGCCGGATCGGCCCAGACCCAGCCCGAATACATGGCGACGGCAAGCGCCGCGATCGCCAGCACGGACGTTGCGGCATCCGTCATGACATGGACGTAAGCCGCGCGGAGATTGTTGTCGTGGTGATGATGATGGTGGTGATCATGGTCGTGGCCATGATCGTCGTGGTCATCATGCGCATGGCCATGACCGTGATGGTGATGATCGTGGCTGTCGCGCAGCAGCCAAACACTGGCGAGGTTGACGCACAGCCCGAGAGCGGCCACCGCGATCGCCTCACCATAGACGATCGGCACCGGGTTGATCAGCCGCAGCACGCTCTCGTAGGCGATCTCGACTGCGATCAGGCCCAGGATGATCGCACTGGCGAAGGCGGCAAGATCGCCGAACTTGCCGGTGCCGAAGGTGAAATGCGCATTGCCCAGATGCCGCCGCGCGAAGCGATAGGCGAAGGCGGCAATGCCGAGCGCCGCCGCATGCGTGCCCATGTGCCAGCCGTCGGCGAGCAGCGCCATCGAACCGAACAGCGAGCCGGCGACGATCTCGCCGACCATCATGACCAACGTCAGCACCACCACGAACCAGGTGCGCCGCTCGTTCTCGTCGTGCTTCTCGCCCAGGAAGGCGTGGTCATGGGTCCATTGTTCGATGGAATGGGAATGCATCGAATTCTCCAGAAAATTCAGGTCCGTTGGCCTGCAATATAGACGGCAGGCAGCAATTTTCTAAGGTCCAATCGTCCCGCGGATTGACAGTGCTTCTTAGTTTCGCTGTAATCTGTGCCATGGGGATTTGAGCGATCTCCCCACGAGGCGACAGGCCCAAGCATCGCGTCCCGTTTAGTTCTTGCGAGGACGCATCATGTCTACATTCACGACCATATCATCCGACAAAATGGCACGCCTGATCGGCACGGCGAACGCGCCTGTTCTGATCGATGTGCGCACCGAGCAGGATTTCGCCGCCGACCGGCGGCTGATTCCCGGCTCCCTCAAGCTCAGCCACGACAACGTGACGGACTGGGGCGGCGCCTTCGCCGGCCGCCGCGCCGTGGTCTCCTGCCTCCGCGGCGAGAAGCTCGCGCAAGGCACCGCGGCCTGGTTGCGCCAGCTCGGCGCGCAGGCCGAGACGCTGGAGGGCGGCTTCGAGGGCTGGAAGGCCGCCAAGCTGCCGCTGGTCGACGCCCGCAAGCTGCCGCCGCGCGATGCCAAGGGACGCACCGTCTGGGTGACGCGGGCGCGGCCGAAGGTCGACCGCATCGCCTGCCCGTGGCTGATCCGCCGCTTCGTCGATCCGGGCGCAGTGTTCCTCTATGTCGCGCCGTCCGAGGTGGTCGCCGTCGGCGAGCGCTTTGGCGCAGCGCCCTTCGACATCGAGAACGTGTTCTGGAGCCACCGCGGCGAGCTCTGCACCTTCGACGTGATGATCGAGGAGTTCGGCATCGCGACGGCGCCCCTGCTGCGCCTCGCGACGCTGGTGCGCGGCGCCGACACCGCGCGACCGGACCTGGCGCCAGAGGCGCCCGGCCTGCTCGCAGCCTCGCTCGGGCTGTCGCGCATGTATGACGACGACCTCGAGCAGCTCGAGGCCGGCATGCTGCTCTATGATGCCTTCTACCGCTGGTGCCGCGACGCCACCACCGAGACGCACAACTGGCCGACCAACAAGGTGAAGGCGTAATGGACGTTCGCGCCGATCAAACGGGAGCTGATGCCGGTCACGGCATCAGCTTCAACGAAGCGTTCCGCGTCTGGCTCCGTGTCGCCTGCCTGAGCTTTGGCGGGCCCGCGGGCCAGATCGCGGTGATGCACCGCATCCTGGTCGAGGAGAAGAAATGGATTTCCGAGGGCAGGTTCCTGCACGCGCTGAACTACTGCATGCTGCTGCCGGGACCTGAGGCACAGCAGCTCGCGACCTATGTCGGCTGGCTGATGCATCGCACCGCCGGCGGGCTGATGGCGGGCGGACTGTTCATCCTGCCCGGCATCATCGCCATCATGGGCCTCAGCTACATCTATGCCGCCTTCGGCAATGTCAGCTTCGTCGAGGCGCTGTTCTTCGGTCTCAAGGCCGCCGTGCTCGCCGTCGTGGTCGAGGCCGTGGTCCGCGTCGGCAAGCGCGCGCTGAAGAACCGCATCATGGTCGCGCTCGCGGCCGCGGCCTTCGTCGCGATCTTCTTCTTCGCGGTGCCCTTCCCGATCATCATCATCGCCGCAGGCCTCATCGGCTATGCCGGCGCCCGAAGCGGCCGGCCGGAATTCGCGCCGGCCGGTCACGGTCATGGCGGCAGCGGCGCCGCGATCGACAGCATGCTCGGCGAGGCCGCGCCCGATCACATCCGCCCCAACACCGCGCGCACGATCCGCGTCGGTGCAGTATGGCTGGCGCTTTGGCTGGTGCCGGTTATCGCGCTGCTCGTCGCCTTCGGCCAGGCCAACGTGTTCAGCCAGATCGCGCTGTTCTTCTCGAAAATGGCGCTGGTGACGTTCGGCGGCGCCTACGCGGTGCTGGCCTATGTCGCCCAGCAGGCGGTCGAGCATTATCATTGGCTGAAGCCGCACGAGATGCTCGACGGTCTCGGCATGGCCGAGACCACCCCCGGCCCGCTGATCATGGTGCTGCAATTCGTGGGCTTCATGGCGGCCTATCGCGACCCGGGCGGACTGTCGCCGATGCTGGCGGCAACCTACGGCGGCCTGCTCGCGACCTGGGTCACCTTCACGCCCTGCTTCCTCTGGATCTTCGTCGGCGCGCCCTATATCGAGCGCCTGCGTGGCAACACCGGCCTCGCCGGCGCGCTCAGCGCGATTACAGCTGCCGTGGTCGGCGTGATCCTCAACCTCTCGATCTGGTTCGCGCTGCACACCCTGTTCCGCGAGACCGTGCCGGTACATGCGTTTCCGCTGAACTTCGACATGCCGGTGCTGAGAAGCGTCGATGTGCCGGCGCTAGTGCTGGCGATTGCGGCGGCCACCGCGATCTTCCGCTTCAAGCTCGGCATGCTGACGGTGCTCGCGGGCAGCTGCGCGGCGGGCGTGGCGCTGCGGCTAGCGGGAGTCATCTGATGCCAGGGATGTGACCAATCGTGAGGCCAGAATGGGTTGGAACGCCGCGGCCGAACGCCAGCTAAGCAGGCGGGGCGTTTGGAGACACAGCGATGCGTTTCATTCTGGCTTTAAGTCTTCTGATCACCTTGGGTGGCGTTGCCGACGCGGCACAGGTGCATCACACACACCGGCGGCACGTGACTGTCCATTCCGGTCAGGGCATGATCCCGCCAGGTGCCGCTTCAGGTTTTGCCTACGCGCCGCCTCCATCGGCGCCCCACGGCGCCACTGAGCCGTATTTTGGCGCCTCTCAAGGTTACGCGCCCGGCGAAAAGGAGCGGTTTCTCCACAGCGTGTTCAGTCCATAAAGAGGCCGTACCACCTTGGGCGGGCCCGTTGTGCGACGGACGCCGTGGGAAAGCTGCTGAGTTGAACCCGCAGCTTCCCGTTCTTGAAGTCACACGGCGAGGATGTTGTTACTTTCGGGTTGGATCGTTGGAGCCGCCGGGACGGATGGTCTGAGGGCCGCCCTGGCCGGTACCCGCGCCATTGCCACTGCTGGTACCTGCGCTGGATCCCGTCCCAGTGCCGGCGCCAACACTGCCCGCCCCTGTTCCACCCGCCGCGCCGCTCGTTCCGCTCCCCGAGCCGCCGCTGGTTCCTCCAGCTCCGGCGCTGGCGCCCGCACCTGCGCCGCCCGCTCCACCTGCGCCTCCCGCGCCTCCTCCTGCCTGCGCATGAGCGAACCCGATCGACGCGCCGGCAAGCAACGCACACATGGCCACTGAGAAGATTGTCTTTCGCATTGTTCAAAACTCCGATTGACGATGACATGCCAATCAAAGCGGCGCGCAAACGTTCCTGAGGACCTTCGTCCCAAGCTTTCGACATTCGTAGGAACGATGTTGCGCAACGTTGAATTAATTCCAGTCCCGCGGCCACTCCACGCACCCTTCCGCGAAGCGCGCGTGACTCATCCCAATGCGGCTTGAATTCTGACCGCCGACTACCGCATCATCATCCGCGCGATTGCTTCCCCGATCACCACCGTGGTGAAGTGCGTGTTGGCGCGGCAATCGGACGGCATGATCGAGGCATCGGCGACGCGCAGGCCGCTGATTCCCTTCACGTTGCCGTCGGGGTTGACCACGCCATCCGCGTCGCCCACGCCGCTCATGCGGCAGCTGCCGGCAGCATGCTGGATGTCGCCGGTCTCACGGCGCAGCACGGCGTCGAGCTCGTGATCGGGCAGGCCGGCGGCCTGCAGCAGCGTCAAATCCGTGTCGGCGAGCCTGATCCAGTCGGCAATCCCTGACAGGGCCGGCTGCGAGGTGATGACGGCGAGGCGTTTCACCGCATCCATCATGCGCAGCATGTCGCGGGGATCGGCCAGCATGTTCTCCTCGACGACGGGATCGATTGCAGGATCGGTCGAGGCCAGCTTGAGCGTTCCACGCGAATAGGCGTTGAACAGCCCGGCGCCGATCGCGCCGGGCACGCCGATGCCGCGATGATTGAACGCAATCAGAATCATGTCGCGCTTGCCGCCATTGGCGAGGCCCGAGGAATAGGTCACGCAGCAATTGGTGTGGCGCGTATCTGCATCGGTGGGACGAATCTCCTCCCGCAGCTGGATCGTGGCACGAAACAGCGGATGGTCGAAGAAATGGCGGCCGACCGGCAGCTCGCGTTCGACCTTAATCCCCATCGCCTTCAATTCCTCGGCCGGGCCGATGCCCGAGCGCAGCAGGATCGCCGGACTGTGGATGGCGCCGGCGCACAGCACGATCTGGCGTGCGCTGATCTCGTGGGTGCCCTGCCCCTCGATATGAACGCGGACGCCGGTCGCCCGTCCGTCGCTGATCAGCACGCGATCGACCAGCGCATGCCCGCGGATCTCCAGATTGGCGCGCCCGCGCGCCGGCTCGAGATAGCCCTCGTTGGTGGTGATGCGGCGCAAGTTGCGGCTGTTGATGGGATAGCACGCAACGCCCTCGCCATCCGGACCATTGACGTCGGCGCACCAGGGATAGCCGCTCGCCAGCGCCGCATCGCGCAAGCCCCGGTCGATCGGGCCCCATGTCTCCGGCGGCGCGCGATAGACCGGCAACGGCCCGCCGCGTCCGTGTCCCTCGGCGTCACCGAACTGCAGATCGTCCTCGATCACCGAGAACAGCGGCATCACCTCTTTCGCCGACCAGCCGGTGCAGCCATTGGCCGCCCATTCGTCGAAGGCATCGGCAACACCGCGGATCGCGATCTGGCCGTTCATCATCGACGAACCGCCGAGCCCCTTGCCGCGCCAGTAGAAGCGCGGCTCCTGCCCCGCGACGCGGCGCGTCAGCAGATCGGGCCACTGCCATTTCTCCTGGTACTCGCGCTTGTGGATGATCGGGATCGGATTCGGCGTCCTCACCTCCCAGGGCGCCTCGTCAGCGCGCCAGTCGCGCCCCGCCTCTAGCAGCAGCACGTGCCGTGCCGGATCCTCGGAGAGCCGCGCGGCAACGGCGGCGCCAGCGGAGCCACCGCCGACAACAATGACATCGTACATCGCCTTACTTCTCAACGTTCCAGAACACCGGGATGGCGGACGGTATCAGACCGCGCAAAGTCGCGCGATAGGCGGCCGGCTGGGCGAACTGCCCCCACGGGATTCCGGGCGCCTGGTCGTACATGACGGCCTGGATCTCGCCCGCGATCTTCTTCCGGTCCTCCTCGGCCGGCGCCTTGGCGAAGGCTTCCATCAGCGGCGTGATGCGCGCGTCGCATTGCCAGCCGGTGAAGTCGGCACAGTTGAAGGCGACCATGACATTGGTCAGCGGCGAGCCCAGATCGAAGCCGCCGGCGTGGACGCCATAGACGCTCCAGCCCTCCTTCTTGGCGCGGCGCGCCAGCACGCTCGCCCAGTCCATCACCTGCAGATCGACGTTGAAGCCGGCAGCCTTCAGCCGCTCGGCGAGCACCTGCGCCGAAACGCGCGGGGCTTCGAGGTCGTTGGCCTGCATCACGACGACGGGCTCGCCGGCATATTTGGTCGCCTTCAGCGCAGCCTTCGCTGCTTCGATCGAGGGCTTGGCCGCCGCTTCCGTGCCGGCCTTGCTCTCGTAGGTGGTGCCGCAGGTGAAGTAAGTCGCGCAAGGCGTGGCGTACTTGGCGTCGAGCCCGAGCGCATCCAGCACTTCGCGCTGGTCGACCAGCTTCCACAGCACGCGGCGGATTTCCGGATCATCGAACGGCTTCGAGGCGGCGTTGAGACGATAGGCACCGGCGAACATGTTGCCGCCGGTGAAGTTGACGAGCTTGACGCGCGTGTTCTTCTCAAGCTGCGGCAACAGATCGAACGGCGCGTACTGCATGAAATCGACTTCGCCGGCCTGCAGCGCAGAGGCGGCGGTCGCACCATCGGGAATGACGCGGATCTCCAGCGTGTCGACATTGACGCGCTTGCCGCCGGCCAGGAAGTCCGCGGGCTCGGAGCGCGGCACATAGTCGCCGAACTTCTTCAGGATCATGCGGTCGCCGGTGCGGTGTTCGGCCTTGCTGTAGACGAACGGTCCGGAGCCGATGATCTCGGCGATACGCTGGTCGCCCGGCGTCTTCGCGATGCGCTCGGGCATCATGAACGCGACCGGGCTGACGGGATTACCGAGTGCGTCGATGACGAGGCCGGACGGCTCCTTCAGCGTCAGCACGAAGGTTGTCGCATCGGTCGGCTCGAGGGAGGTCGTGATCGCAAAGATGCGGCGGCCGAGCGCGCTGCGCGTGCCCCAGCGACGCAGCGAGGCCACGCAATCGGCTGATGTGACCGGCTGGCCGTCATGCCATTTCAGGCCGTCGCGCAGCGTGAACGTATAGGTCAACCCGTCGGGCGAGACCTTCCAGTCCTGCACCATTTGCGGCTTGATGTCGCCCTTGGAATCCTTCGCAAACAGCGTGTCGAACACCATGTAGCCGAACGTGCGCGAAATATAGGCCGTGGAGAAATGCGGATCGAGCGTGACGATCTCCGCCTCGAGCACCGCGACGAGATTGCCCGCCGCATGCGCAGGCGCCGCCACCAGCGCGAGGCCGAACAGCGCCGGAATGAAAGCCTTCAGTTTGAGCATTGGGATGTTTTTGCCTTTCGACCAGCCGTTTGCAGTCGCCAGGAAAAAGCAATGTTCGTGCCCGCACGTATGCGCTCGCGGCTAGCTGCCACGCGTTTGCGGGGTACTCAATGTCAGTTGGAGAACAGCGCTATCGCCTCTCGTCATTGCGAGCGCAGCGAAGCAATCCAGAGTCTTTCCGCGGTGGGATTCTGGATTGCTTCGCTGCGCTCGCAATGACGATGTGGGGACAGATGCGCGCCACACCCTCGTGCCCGGGACCAGCGCAGCGTCACTTCGACGGTGCGCTGCTGAGCCGGGGCCCATGTCTCCCAGAAATCCGTGCAGCGTGGGTCCCGGCTCTGCGCAGCAACGCAAGATGCGTTGCAGCGCGTCCGGGACACCAGATCGCCCTACCCGATCACCCGGCCGAACTTGTTCGACTTCGGAAAACCCTTGGGCGGCAGGCGGCCGGCGTCGGCGCGGGTGCCTTGCCACTCCGCGAGCTCCTTCATGGTCGCGGAGAATTCGCGTCCTGCGGAGTCCTTCCAGGTCAGGCCCGCCTTGGAGTCGAATACCGCAACGTCGGACAGACCGCCGTCCTTGTACTTCTGCAGCCGCACGCCGCGGCCGCGCGCCATTTCCGGCACCTGGTCGAGCGGGAAGACCAGCATCTTGCGGTTCTCGCCGATGACGGCGACGGTGTCGCCCGTCACCTCGGTGATCGCGCGCGCCTCGTTCGGCATGTCGACGTTGAGGACCTGCTTGCCCTTCTTGGTGGTGCCGACGCAATCGTCCTCATTGACCACAAAGCCCTGGCCCTCGTGGCTCGCGACCAGGAATTTGCGGCCACCCTTGTTGACGAACAGCGCGACGGGCGCGGCCTCCTGCTCCAGATCGATGAACAGTCGGATCGGCTCGCCATGGCCGCGGCCGCCCGGCAGCTTCGCAACGTCGAGCGAGTAGAACTTGCCGTTGGTGGCGAACAGCAGCAGCTTCGAGGTCGTCTCGGCAAAGAACGCGAAGCCGAGCTTGTCATCCTGCTTGAAGGCGAGGCCCGAGAGATCCTCGACATGGCCCTTCATGGTGCGGATCCAGCCCTTGTCGGAGACGACGACGGTGACCGGCTCGCGCTCGACGAAGGCCTCCTCGATCGCGGCGAGGTCGTGCTCCGGCGCATCCGCAAAGGTGGTGCGGCGCTTGCCGAGCGGCGTCTTCGGCCCGAACATGTCGCGGACCTTGCCGACCTGCTCGCCGACCTTCTTCCACTGCTCGGTCTCGGAGGCCAGCAGGGCCTGGATGCCCTTCAGCTCCTTGCGCAGATCCTTGTCCTCGGTGCGGATGTCCATTTCCTCGAGCTTGCGCAGATTGCGCAGCCGCATGTTGAGAATGGAGTCGGCCTGCAGGTCGGTGAGCTTGAACGCCTTCATCAAGGCCGGCTTCGGCTCGTCCTCGTTGCGGATGATCCGGATCACCTCGTCGATGTTGAGATAGGCGATCAGCAGACCGCCGAGGATTTCGAGCCGGTGCTCGATCTCGCCCTTGCGGTAATTGGTGCGGCGGATCAGGACGTCGCGCAGATGATCGAGCCATTCGCGCAAGCACTCCGCGAGCCCCACGACCTTGGGAATGCGGCCCTTGATCAGCACGTTGAGGTTCAGCGGAATCTTGTTTTCGAGCTCGGTGAGCCGGAACAGCGATTCCATCATCAGCGCCGGATCGACGTTCTTCGACTTCGGCTCGATCACGATGCGGACGTCTTCGGCCGATTCGTCCCTGATGTCGCCGACCAGCGGCAGCTTCTTCTGGTCCAGCAGCTCGGCGACCTTCTCGATCAGGCGCGACTTCTGCACCAGGAACGGAATCTCGGTGACGACGACGACCCAGGTGCCGCGCGCACCCTCCTCCTGCGTCCACCGCGCACGGACGCGAAACGAGCCGCGGCCGGTGGTGTAGGCCTCCGCAATCGCCTGCTTGGAATCGACGATGATGCCGCCGGTCGGAAAATCCGGGCCCTTCACCCACTTCAAGAGCGCCTTCGACTTCGCGTCGGGCTTCTCGATCAGATGCAGCGCGGCATCGCACAGCTCGGCGGCATTGTGCGGCGGGATCGAGGTCGCCATGCCGACGGCGATGCCCTGTGCGCCGTTGGCGAGCAGGTTCGGGAAACCGCCCGGCAGCACGACGGGTTCTTTCGACTGGCCGTCGTAATTGGCGCGGAACTCGACGCCGTCCTCGTCGATGCCCTCGAGCAGAAGCCGCGCGACGTCGGTCATGCGCGCTTCGGTGTAGCGGTAGGCGGCGGGGTTATCGCCGTCGATATTGCCGAAATTGCCTTGGCCGTCGACCAGCGGATAGCGCGAGGAGAAATCCTGCGCGAGACGGACCATGGCGTCGTAGATCGCCTGGTCGCCATGCGGATGGAACGAGCCCATCACGTCGCCGACGATCTTGGCCGACTTCTTGAAGGGCGTGCCGGGGTCGAGCCTGAGCAGGCGCATGCCGTAGAGGATGCGCCGGTGCACCGGCTTCAGGCCGTCGCGCGCGTCCGGCAGCGCACGGTGCATGATGGTGGAGAGGGCATAAGCGAGATAGCGCTCTTCCAGCGCCTCACGCAGCGGCACCTCGTGGATTTCAGCCGGTTCTTCCGGCGGAACGATTCGTTTTCCCATGCCGCCCGGTTAAACCGTGGAAGCGAATCGGGCAAGGATCGAATGGTTCCCTGTGGGCGGCCTACTGGCCCGCCCAGCCGGCGGTGACGGTCTGGGTTTTGGCCGCACCCGGCGCTTGAGCGGGCGCCGGCACATTGACCAGGCAACGGCGGGCGGCCTCGATCTCGGCCTCGGTGGCGCCGTGGGACCGCGCCCATGTCTCTGCCGCGGCAGCGGAATATTTCGCGACGTAGTATCGCACCACCGTGCACGAGGCCCGGCGAAATACCCCGGGCTGCGGCTCGCCGGCCATGGCGTCGGGCGCGAAGGCAAGCAGCGTCGCGGACAAGGCGAATCCCTTGATCAACATTTGGGCTGTCCCCCGATGTGGAACCTCGGGCCCAATTCAGCTCGGGCCGATTTCGTTCCATGGAACCGCATGCCAATGCGCAAAGCTGGGCAGCCGTTGCGTCATGGCGCGGGGATGGCCGCCCTCGCCTGCTGCCGCATCAAGGCGTTGATAAAGCCGGCCCGCGCATCTGAATGGCCCTGGCCGCGCGGCTCCAGCACGTGGCGGAGCAGAAACAGGCCCGTGAGTCGGAAGCCGTCCTGGAGATCCTGCTCGGTAAGATCGCTCGCGGTTTCACCCTGGCGCAGGAACGGCGGCAGGCGCAACAGCCGGTCGCGCCACGGCTCGCCCGCGCCGCGCGATACCGCGCCGCCGGATTTCGGCGAGACATAGATCAGGTCCGTGGTCTCGCCGGTCACCGTACAATTGTCCAGCGCCAGACCGAAACCCAGCTCGGCGAGCATCGCCAGCTCGAAATGGATCAGGTGCACGGCCGCGCTGCCGATGTCGTCGAAGTCGTCGAGCGAATGTTCGAGCAGCGCAAAGATGTCTTCATGCGGATCGCGCTCCGGCAAGAGCCGCGCGATCGAGGCGAGATGGGTGACGCCATAGACGCCATAGGATGACCCCAGCAGCGTCGCCGCGCGCAGCTTCAATCCCTCGATCGTATAAGTGCCCAGATGCTCGTCGAGCCGCGCCCGCCACACCGCACTGACGCTATTCCCCGGCTGCAGCAGCGGCCGCATCCGCGCGCCGGCGCCGCCGCGGACCAGCCCGAGATGCCGGCCATGCGCGCGCGTCAAGAGTTCGACGATGGCGCTAGACTCGCCATGCCGCCGCACCCCCAGCACGATGCCTTCATCGGACCATTCCATGGGGGAGATCTTATCGCATTTCGAGCTGTCGTAGAGCCTGTGAGCCAATTCGTTTTGTTTCGGCTTCGGCATCAAGGGGTGGTATCGCCCCTTGATGGGGGAAGCCGGCGGCGTCAGGCTGTTGGTTATCTATGCTTTTGCGAGACGATGCCCTTGCAGGATGTTGTTGGTGAGGGCGTACCAGAGCACGACGGCACGGACCTTCTCGATGCCGCGCACGGTCAGTTGCCTGAGGTCCCAGTTGCGCCAGCGGGCATGGATGCATTCGCAGATGGTACGGGCCTGGTACTGTGCCTTGCCGGCTTCGCTGGCCATGCGAGCACGCCAGGCCGCTATGCCAGGACCGTCGCTGCTCCGGGGTAAGAAGGGATCGACACCGCTCCTGGATTGGGGCGGTGGACAGTAAACCTCGATGCCCTCGCCATGCGCCCATTCGATGTCGTCGCCAGTGCAGAACCCGCCATCGGCGAGGTAGCGGCGTGGCAAGCGCTTCAGCCGAGCGCGCGTTCGCTCCAGCATCGGGCGCATCAAGCCACGATCTGAGCCGCTGTTGTCGACATCGATCGCGACCACGATCAGTTCGCCAGCCGCGCTAGCCACCTGCACATTATAGGCCGGACGGAAGCCGGCATCGGCCATCTTCATCACCCTGGCCTGCGGGTCGGTGGTGGAGGCCCGAGGCTCCTTCGGCTTCTTGCCATTGCCGCCCTTGTCGTCGAGCTGTTTTCGCTTGCGCTTGATCTCGGCCAGCGCGGCCTGCGCGGCTTGCACCCGCTCGCTGCGTTCGCGCGCCGCCCGCTCTTTGGCGGCCCGGATCCGCCGATTGCTGGCTTCCGGGTCCGCATCGACCTCGCGCTTGAGCTCTTCCACAATGGCCTCGGCCTGCGCCATCTGCCGATCCAGCGTCGCCTCCCGCCGGAACGATCCGGTCCCGGCATTCGCTCGTATCCGCACCCCGTCCTGGGTCAGCTTCTCCAGATCGACCAGCCCTGCCTCGTTCAGGGCCACCAGATGTTCAACCAGCAAACGGTCGAGCAAGTCGGCACAGCCGACCCGGAAGTCCGACAGCCCGTGATGGTTCAACGACACGCCACCGCAGAGCCAGCGGTAGACGTCGTGGCTGTCGCAGAGCCGGTCCAGCGCCCGCGCGCTGCCAACGGCATCGCTCGCGGCGTACAGCCAAAGCGCCAGCAACAACCGTGGCGATGGCGCCGGATGGCCCGGCCTGTTTTCCCGTGCCTTGACGCGATCTTCCAGCTCGCTCAGGTCCAGCCCTTCGACATAAGCCCAGATCACCCGCGCTGGATGATCCTGCCCGATCAGGCTGTCGATATCGACCGCTCGCAATTCGACCTGATTGCGCACAGGCTCGCGCAGCCGAGGTGCGCCTTGCGGCACCGCTTCGGTTCGTGCCGACTGCTCCGGCAATTCACCAAAAAGTCCGTCGTCAGCCATCATCCTCTCCAGCAGATCAGTCTGCCCAGAGAATCACATTCGTCTGACGCGCGGTACAAAAGATTCACAGTCTCGTAGGGTGGGCAAAGCGAAGCGTGCCCACGCAATTTTTGCGACCAGGATGAGATGGTGGGCACGGCGCGCAAGGCGCGCCTTTGCCCACCCTACAGCACCGCACAAAATCTCACGCGTTGAACCAGCCCTGCGCGTCGCCGCTGAAGGAGAAATAGAGGCCGATCGTCGTCAGCGCGCAGGAGACGATCTCGATGGCGCTGTCGAGCTCCAGTCCCTTCGCGCCGATGATCTGGCCGAGCGAGATCACCGACAGCACGAGGGCCGCCGCCAGCACCCAGCGCGGCCAGTTCTTGCGATGATGCGCAGCCAGCCGGACGAAATAGAGCAGCAGGAGGATCATGCCCCCGGCGAGCAACGTCCCGGTCATGATCATCTGCTCGGTCACCTCGGCACTAGGCGTGCGGTCCTGCACGGCCACCGAGACGGCATCCAGCATCAACGATGCATAGAGCAGCGCTTCGAAGCGCTGGACGTTGACGGGTAGGCTCATCGAATGCCGATCTTTTCTTGGTTATTCTTTCGGGAAGTCCAGACCCATCTCGCGGTAGCGATCGGGATCGTCGCCCCAGTTCTCGCGCACCTTGACGAACAGGAACAGGTGCACCGGCACGTCCAGGATCTGCATCAGCTCCTTGCGCGAGTCGGCGCCGATCGACTTGATGGTGGCGCCGCCCTTGCCGAGCACGATCTTGCGCTGGCTTTCGCGCTCGACATAGATCGTCTGCTCGATCCGCACCGACTTGTCCTTGCGCTCCTCCCACTTGTCGGTCTCTACCGTGGACTGGTACGGCAATTCCTGGTGCAGCTTCTGATAGATCTTCTCGCGCGTGATCTCCGCTGCCAGCTGCCGCATCGGCGCGTCCGACATCTGGTCCTCAGGATAGAGGAACGGGCCCGGCGGCACCATGTCCGCGAGCGTCTTGCGGATGTCGTCCACGCCGTCGCCCGAGATCGCCGAGATCATGAACGTCCGCACGAAGCTCATGCGCTCGTTCGCGGCCTGCGCCAGGGCCAACAGCTTCTCGCGCTGGACCAGATCGACCTTGTTGATGACGAGGATCTTGTCGTGATTGACGCTGGCCGCCTTGGCGAGGATCGCCTCCGCCTCCTCGTCGATCCCGGTCTTGGCATCGAGCAGCACGCAGACGAGATCGGCATCGTGGGCCCCGCTCCAGGCGGTCGAGACCATGGCGCGGTCGAGCCGGCGCTTGGGCGAGAAGATGCCGGGCGTGTCGACCAGGATGATTTGCGCGTTGTTCTCGATGACGATGCCGCGGATCAGCGCGCGCGTGGTCTGCACCTTGCGCGAGACGATCGTGACCTTGGCGCCGACCAGCGCGTTGACGAGCGTGGACTTGCCGACATTCGGCGCGCCGATCAGCGCGACGAAACCGCAGCGCGTCGCGCTGGGTGCCTCGCCGCTTGCTTCAACCATCATTGCCGCCGCCGACGCCTTCGCGTTCGATCATCACTGAGGCTGCCACCTTCTCTGCCGCGCGCTTGCTGCCGCCGATGCCCTCGGCCGGCGCGAGGCCCGGCAGATCGACGGCGACGCGGAACTGCGGATCGTGATGCGGGCCGGTACGCTCGACCTCGCGATAAACCGGCGTCGGCAGTCCCTTGCCTTGCGCCCATTCCTGCAGCACGGTCTTGGGATCGCGCAACGGACGGCGCGGCTTGTGCATACGCTCGGTCCAGTTACGCTTGACGAATTCGGCTGCCGCCGCATGGCCGCCGTCGAGATAGACGGCGCCGATCACGGCCTCGCAGATGTCGCCGAGAATGGATTTGCGCAGGCGGGCATCGGCACTGGAGCCGACCGAGCCCAGCTTGATGTCGTCGACGAGACCGAGCGACTTGGCGACGTCCGCGCAGCTCTCCTTGCGCACGAGCTCGGCAAGACGCTTCGACAGCTCGCCTTCGTCGGCGTTCGGGAAGGCGTGATAGAGCATGTCCGAGACGACGAGGCCGAGCACGTGGTCGCCGAGGAATTCCAGCCGCTGATAACTGTCGCCGCGCTTGCGCCCGGACTTCAGGGCCGAGACATGCGTGATCGCCTGCATCAAGAGGTTCGGGTCAGTGAAGCTGTGGCCGATGCGCGCTTCGACCGCCGCATTCGCGTCCGTGCCTTTGGCCTTGCTGCTCCGCGCCCGCTTCTTCTTCGCAGGCGCCTTGTCTGCAGATGCCTTGTCGGCCGGTGTTTTGTTTGCGGGCGACTTGGTCGCGGCTTCCCCTTCGGGGCCCGCCTGCGCCTCGATTGGTTGGGTCGCGATGTCCTTTGCTTCGTCTTTCATCGGACGATTTTGAAGAAGCGATTCCAGCGCACCGCCCACGGCCAGCGCCAGAACATCCAGGCATGCTCGCCTTCAGCGATCGAGAAGAAGATCATCTGGGCGCGGCCGATCAAGTTCTCCTGCGGGACGTAGCCGACCTGGCCGAGAAAGCGGCTATCGGTGGAATTGTCGCGATTGTCACCCATCATGAAGAAGCGGCCGGCCGGCACGGTGTAGACGTTGGTGTTGTCCATGTAGCCGTTGTCGGCGCAGTCCAGCGTCTCATAGGACACGCCGTTCGGCAGCGTCTCCTTCCAGCGCTTCACCCGGGAGATGCCGCCGCCCTCCGAGCCGCAAGGGTCCTCGCCGACATATTCGCTCATGCGCTGCCGCTCGACAGGCACATCGTTGATGTAGAGCAGCCCGTCCCGCATCTGGATGCGGTCGCCGGGAAGCCCGATCACGCGCTTGATGTAGTCGGTGGAATCGTCCTTCGGCAGGCGGAACACGACGATGTCGCCGCGGGCCGGGTCCGAGCCCCAGATCCGTCCCGAGAACAGCGGCGGCGAGAACGGAATCGAAAAATGGCTGTAGCCGTAGGAATATTTCGAGACGAACAGATAGTCGCCGACCAGCAACGTCGCCTTCATCGAGCCGGACGGGATGTTGAAGGGCTGAAACAGGAAGGTGCGGATCACGAGCGCGATCAGGAGAGCATGAATGACGACCCGGATCGTTTCGCCGACGCCGCTCTCAGTTTTCGTTCCTGAAGTCACGCTCATTGCTCTCTCAATTCCGGCCGGCGGTCACAGAGCGCCCTCCTGGCGCGAACAGCCCATCGCTTCGCGGCCCATGGAGATTGTCCTGATTCTGATAGTGGGGGCCAATTCCGGCGTAAAGGCGAATTCGCCCAAGCTGGTTTGGGTCGGCGGACTTTTAGACGGTTGTCGGAGGCCACGCAATCAAGGATCGCATCAAAACTGAATAAGGCATTGATTCCAAATACGAATTATAAAATCGACCGGATCGCGTCAGGGCTTCACCAAGGGCACGGCCGAAATGATGACGAAAGCCTGAGCCAGCGGCCAGTCGTCTGTGATCGAAAGGTCGATCCGCGCCTCGAATCCCTCCGGCGTCAGGGCCTGGAGCCGGGCCAGGGCGCCGCCGGTCAGCTGCATGGTCGGCCGCCCGCTGGGCAGGTTGACCACCCCCATGTCGCGCCACCAGACGCCGCGCCTGATGCCGGTGCCGAGCGCCTTGGAGCAGGCCTCCTTGGCGGCGAAACGCTTGGCGTAGGTCGCCACCACCATCTTCTCGTTCTTGGCCCGCCGCTCCGCCTTGGCCCGCTCGGCAGCGGTGAAAATGCGGTCGAGGAACCGCTCACCATGGCGCTCGATCACCCTGGCCACGCGGGTGATGTCGATCAAGTCGGAGCCGATGCCGATGATCATGCCCGGCTCCGGCCACGGTCCATCGCCGCGCGCATGCTGCGCACGGTCTCGGCCAGCCCCACGAACAGCGCCTCGCCGATCATGTAATAGCCGATGTTCAGCTCCATGATTTCCCGCAAGCCGGCGATCTTCTCCGCCGTCGCATAGTCCAGCCCGTGACCGGCGTGAACCTCAAGCCCCGCGTCCTTGGCCAGCTTCGCTCCCGCCACGATCCGCCGCCATTCGGCCTCGGCCTTGTCGCTGTGGCCGTCGGTGACGGCATCGCACCAGGCGCCGGTGTGGATCTCGATCACGGGCGCGCGTAGCCGCGCCGCCATCTCGATCTGGGCGGGGTCGGCCGCAATGAACAGCGACACGCGGATGCCGGCCTCGTTCAGCCGCGCGATATAGGGCGCGAGCGCGTCGCGCTGGCCGACCACATCCAACCCGCCTTCGGTCGTCACCTCCTGGCGCCGCTCCGGCACGAGGCACACCGCGTGCGGCTTGGTGGCGAGCGAGATCCGCATCATGTCGTCCGTTGCGGCCATCTCGAAATTGAGCGGCTTGGAGATCTCCGCCTTCAGGCGCGCCATGTCCTCGTCGCGGATGTGCCGGCGGTCCTCGCGCAAATGTGCGGTGATGCCGTCGGCGCCGGCCTCGATCGCGAGCAGCGCCGCGCGCACCGGATCGGGATGGCGGCCGCCGCGCGCGTTGCGCACGGTTGCAACGTGATCGATGTTGACGCCGAGGCGGAGCTTCGAAGCGGGCATTTCAGGACTCGCGAAATCAGAGGGAACGGCGCATGCGAGATGCGCCTATCCATTAACACGTTCGACTTTGGCGACCACCGCCTTCGCGCGCAGCTGGGCCAGGATCGCGCTCAGGTGCTTCAAATCGTAGACTTCGAGATCGATCGTCGTCTCCGTGAAATCGGGCGAGCGGCGCTGCATGCTGATGTTGTCGATGTTGCCGTCGTGCTCGGCGATCACGGTCGCGATCTGCGCCAGCGCGCCGGGCTCGTTGACGTTCTCGACCTTGATGCGGGCGGGGAAGCGCTGCGGCGCGGAGTCCTCGATGTCCCAGCGGACGTCGAGCCAGCGCTCCGGCTCCTCCTCGAAATCCTTCAGGGCCGGTGCCTGGATCGGATAGATCGTGATGCCCTCGCCCGGGGTGACGATGCCGACGATGCGATCGCCGGGGACCGCGCCGCCGTTCGGCGCGAACTTCACCGGAAGGTCGGAATTGATGCCGCGGATGGGGATCGCAACCGGGCTGCGCGCCGGTTCGGAGACCCCCTTCTCCTTGAGCTTGGCGGCAAGCCCCTTCTTGACGCCGTAGCGCGCGATGCGCTCCTCCTTGTAATCGGGGTACATCGCACGTGCGACATGGGAGGCCTTGATCTCCCCTCGCCCCACCGCCGCCATGACGTCCTCGATCGAAGTGCGCGCGAGCCGCGGCAGCGCGCCTTTGAGCTTGTCGTCGGCGTATTCGATCTTGGCGCGCTCGAACAGGCGCTCGACGATGCGCCGGCCGAGCCCGACATATTGATCGCGCACCGCGGTACGGGTGGCGCGGCGGATCGCGGCGCGCGCCTTGCCGGTGACGGCCAGCGTCTCCCAGGCCGAGGGCGGCGCCGACTGCGCCTCCGAGGTCAGCACCTCGACCTCGTCGCCGTTCTGAAGCTCCGAGGACAGCGGCGCGAACTTGCCGTTGATCTTGCAGCCGACCGCGCTGTTGCCGACGTCGGTATGCACGGCATAGGCAAAGTCGATCACGTTGGCATGGCGCGGCAGCGCGATCAGCTTGCCCTTGGGGGTGAAGCAGAACACCTGGTCGTGGAACAGCTCGAGCTTGGTGTGCTCGAGGAATTCCTCCGGGTTCGCGCTTTCCGAGAGGATGCCGATGGTGTGGCGCAGCCAGGCGAAGGCGTTGGACTCGCGCTTGAGGAATTCGGTCGGCGAACCCACACCCTCCTTGTAGAAGACGTGCGCGGCGATGCCGCGCTCGGCGATCTGGTCCATCGCCTCGGTGCGGATCTGGAGCTCGACGCGCTGATTGCCGGGGCCGATCACGGTGGTGTGGATCGAGCGATAGTCGTTCTGCTTCGGCGTCGAGATGTAGTCCTTGAAGCGCCCCGGCACGACCGGCCAGGTGGTGTGGACGATCCCGAGCGCGCGATAGCAGGCCTCGATGTCGCTGACGACGAGGCGGAAGCCGAAGATGTCGGACAATTGCTCGAAGCCGACCGACTTGCGCTCCATCTTGGTCCAGATCGAGAACGGCTTCTTGCGCCGGCCATAGACCCGCGCCCCCAGACCCCGATGGCGCAGATTGTTGGAGAGCTGGTCCTCGATCTCGCCGATCAGGTTGCGGTTGCGCTCGGCGAGCGCATCGAGCCGCTGCATCACCACCGAATAGGCTTCGGGATCGAGGGTGCGGAAGGACAGGTCCTCCAGCTCCTCGCGCATCTCCTGCATGCCCATGCGGCCCGCCAGCGGCGCGTAGATGTCGAGCGTCTCCTCGGCGATGCGCCGGCGCGATTCCGTGGGCACGAAATCCAGCGTGCGCATGTTGTGCAGGCGGTCGGCGAGCTTGACCAGAAGCACGCGGACATCGTCGGCAATGGCCAGCAACAATTTGCGCAGGTTCTCGGCCTGCTTGGCTTCGCGCGAGACCAGCTCGAGCCGCTTCAGCTTGGTCAGGCCCTCGACCAGCGCCCCGATTTCGGATCCGAAGATCTGGTCGATCTCGGCCCGCGTCGCCTCGGTGTCCTCGATCGTGTCGTGCAGCAGCGCGGCCACGATGGTGGCGTCGTCGAGCTTGAGGTCGGTGAGAATCGCCGCCACTTCGAGCGGGTGCGAGAAATACGGATCGCCCGAGGCGCGGGTCTGCGAGCCGTGCGCCTTCATGGCGTAGACGTAGGCCCGGTTCAGCAGGTCTTCGTTGGTGTTGGGATTGTAGGACCTGACGCGCTCGACGAGGTCATATTGACGCATCATGCGGGCGCGGGGCCTGGCCGGGCGCGCGACCGGCGCAGTCGGGGCCACGGCAACCGATTCGGTTGCGGCCTGCATCTGCGTGGATCTGCGGCGCCGATATACCATGCCGTCCTGCCTTCAAACGGGCTCGAACCGGCCCGCTGCATACATCCTAACTCCGATCGCGCTCGTGTCCGATCAATTCAGTGACAGGGCAAAGCGCCAACCGCAGCGCTATGGTAACCACGAAAAGGTCAACAAAAGCAAAGGCCCGAACAGCGGTTCGGGCCTTTGATATGATCACAAGAAGAAGATGATCGCGATGGAGGAATTACTCGTCTTCCTCGGGCTGCTCCTCGGGGGGCGCGAGGCCTTCCAGGCCCTTCAGCAGCTCCTCTTCGGTCATGCGCTCCACCGCGACCTCGGTGTCGTCGGCATCGACGCTTGCGCCCGCGGAACCGATCAGCGGCACCGTATCCGGCTCGGGCTCATCCACCTCGACGAACTTCTGGAGCGAGTGGACCAGCTCCTCGCGGAGGTCCTCCGGCGAGATCGTCGTCTCGGCAATTTCACGCAAAGACACAACAGGGTTCTTGTCGTTATCGCGGTCAACCGTTAGTTGTGAACCGGACGAGATCATGCGGGCACGGTGGGCGGCCAGCAGGACCAAGTCAAACCGGTTGTCGACCTTGTCGATACAATCTTCTACGGTGACGCGAGCCATGGACTGTCGCTCCGTTGTGGGTGGGACGAAATATGTGGATGATTGGGGCTAGTTATAGGGGCCGGGACGGTTTCGCAAGGCCATTTTGTGATTTGGCCTCGCCAAACCGCTCTGCTACCCCCACATTGGGGCTGGGACGGGTGGTTTTCCGGGCTGCCGTTGGGGGCGGCGCCGGGTGCATGCAAGTCCGCCATAACTATACCTTGATTGCCCCGACTTCTCCGGATTTGCGGTTTCGACGGATCTCTGCGGCACTCTAGAACTGCGCGGCCCACTGTCGCCGCGCCAACAAAAAACGATCAATCACGAACGCTACGCGAGCAAACTGAATGTCACCTTCTCCTACCAACAAGATCGCGCTCTTCATCGACGGGGCCAATCTCTACGCGACGGCGAAAACCCTCGGCTTCGACATCGACTACAAGCGCCTGCTGAAGGAGTTTCAGAGCCGCGGTACGTTGTTGCGGGCGTTCTATTACACCGCCATCATCGAAGACCAGGAATACTCCTCGATCCGCCCGCTGATCGACTGGCTGGACTACAACGGCTACACCGTCGTCACCAAGGCGACCAAGGAATTCATCGACGCCTCCGGCCGCCGCAAGGTGAAGGGCAACATGGACATCGAGCTCGCCGTGGACGCCATGGAGCTCGCCGAGCACATCGACCAGATGGTGCTGTTCTCGGGTGACGGCGACTTCCGCTCGCTGGTCGAGGCCGTCCAGCGCCGCGGCGTGCGGGTCACGGTGGTCTCCACCATTGCCAGCCAGCCGCCGATGATCGCCGACGAGCTGCGCCGCCAGGCCGACGTCTTCACCGATCTCGTCGAGCTGCAATCCAAGCTCGGCCGCGATCCGTCCGAGCGCCCCGCCCCGCGTGACCGCGGCGAGCGTGGCGAACGTCATCACGCCCCGCAATTCCTCCAGCGCGCGACCACGATGGCGCCGAGGGGCGATGACGACTTCGAGGAGTGAGGCGGCACGGTCAAGCCGCCAGCCTCTCACCGTCGTTCCCGACCGCGACTGCCCGCTCTGTCCGCGCCTGGTCGCCTTTCGCGAGGCGAACCGCGCGCGCGAGCCATCGTGGCACAATGCGCCTGTTTTACCCTTCGGCGACATCAAGGCCCGCCTCCTGATCGTGGGCCTCGCGCCGGGAATGCAGGGCGCCAACCGCACGGGGCGGCCGTTCACCGGCGACTATGCCGGCGACCTGCTCTACGCCACGCTGATCGAATACGGCTTTGCCAGGGGCACCTATCAGGCGCGCCCGGACGACGGCCTGAAACTCGTCGATTGCCGGATCGCCAATGCCGTGCATTGCGTGCCGCCGCAGAACAAGCCGCTGCCGGTCGAGATCAACACCTGCCGCCAGTTCCTCGTGGCCAATCTGGCGACGATGCCGAACCTGCGCGCGATCGTCGCGCTCGGGCGGATTGCGCACGACAGCGTGCTCAAGCCGCTGAACCTGAAGGCCTCACAAGCTCCCTTCGGCCATGGCGCGGTGCATCAGGCCGGCGCGTTCAGGCTCTACGACAGCTATCACTGCTCCCGCTACAACACGAACACCGGCGTGCTGACCCCGGACATGTTCAGATCGGTGTTCGCGAAGGTGAAGGCGGATCTCGACTAGCTATTGGCGGGATTCGCCTTGAGCCAGGCCAGCACGTCGCCGGCGTTCCGATCGGGCGGAAACACGGGATAGAACACGTGTGTGATCCTGGCGTCGTCGATAACAAGCGCGAGGCGCTTGATCAGCGTCAGGCCCGCGACCTCCATGGTCGGCAAGTTCAAGGCGCGCGTCAGCGCCAGCTTCTCGTCCGAGAGCACCGGGAACGGCAGATGCAGGCGCGAAGCCATCTCGATCTGGTAGTCGTTGCTCTGGGTCGAGAGGCCGAACACGTGCGAGGCGCCGGCGGCTTTCAGCTCGGCGTAGAGATCGCGGAATGCGCAGGTCTGGGGCGTGCAGCCGCGCGCTCCCGGGATCATGTCCCAATCGTCGACCAGCGCGATCTTGCCGGGCTCTCCGGTGCGGGGATAGGCGAACACCACGGTTCGGCCGCGCAGCGCCGACAGGGTGACCGACGTATCGTCGGTCGCAAGCAGGCCGATCGGCGGCAATGTCATGCCCTCGAGATGGGCAGCGGCGCCGTCGTCGGAAGGCGCGGGAATCTGGCTCCAGTCGACCTCGAGCAGGTTCCGTTGATTCATCTCGTCATCCCCTCGCCCGCAGCAGCCGGCCCTTCTCCCGGCTCCAGTCGCGCTTCTTCTCGGATTCGCGCTTGTCGTGCAGCTTCTTGCCCTTCGCAACCGCCAGCTGCAGCTTGGCCCGGCCGCGCTCGTTGAAGTAAAGCTTGAGCGGGATCAGCGTCATGCCCTCGCGGTCGACCGCCCCGATCAGCTTGTTGATCTGGCGGCGGTGGAGCAGCAGCTTTCGCGGCCGTTTCGGCTCGTGGTTGAAGCGGTTGCCTTGCAGATATTCGGGAATGGTGGCGTTGATCAGCCAGATCTCGCCGTTCTTGGAATCGGCATAGGATTCCGCGATCGTGCTCTTGCCGTTGCGGATCGACTTGACCTCGGTGCCGGTCAGCGCAATGCCCGCCTCGATCGTGTCCTCGATGGCGTAGTTGAAACGCGCCTTGCGATTTTCCGCCATCACCTTGATCGGACGTTCGTTCTTATCGGCCATGACCTACAAAACCTGACGGGCAAACCTGATCGAGATGCGCTCGGATTCTAACAGTTCGGATGAAGTGGGCGCGTCACTTCTTGAGGAGATCGCGGATCTCGGTCAGCAGCTCGACTTCGGCCGACGGCTTTGGCGGAGCGGCGGGCGCCGCCTCCTCCTTGCGCTTCAAGGTGTTCATGGCGCGGATCACCAGGAACAGCACGAAGGCGACGATGATGAAGTTGATCGTCAGCGTCAGGAAGCTGCCGTAAGCAAGGACGGCGCCTTGCTTTTTCGCATCCGCTAAGTTGGTGGCGGTGACCGCCTTCGACAAGGGGATGAAGTAGTTCGAGAAGTCGAGGCCGCCTGTCGCAGCGCCGATGATCGGCATGATGACGTCACCGACCAGCGAGGTGACGATGGCGCCGAAGGCCGCGCCGATGATGACGCCGACCGCGAGGTCGACGACGTTGCCCTTCATGGCGAACTCACGGAACTCCTTGAGCATACGCGCGCCCTTTTCGTCCACGCTCATGAAAGGCCCCCCGAACGGCTATTGCGTCAGTTGATCAGGCCGGCGTGAACCATCGCGCTTTTCACGGCAACGCGGGTCGGCTCGGACACCGGAACCATCGGCAGCCGCAACGTCTCGTCCAGCTTGCCGAGCAGCGACATCGCGTACTTGATCGGCGCCGGGTTGCTCTCGATGAAGAGGTTGTTGTGCAGCGGCATCAGCTTGTCGTGGATCGCGAGCGCCGTCTTGGTGTCGCCCTTCTGCCAGGCGGCGTGGAACTCCGAGCACAGGCGCGGCGCGACGTTCGAGGTCACCGAGATGCAGCCATGGCCGCCATGGGCCATGTAACCGATGATGGTGGCGTCCTCGCCGGAGAGTTGGTTGAAATCCTCACCCATTGCCGCGCGCTGCTGCGACACACGGACCATGCTGGCGGTGGCATCCTTGACGCCGGCGATGTTCTTCAGCTCCCACAGCCGCTTCATGGTGTCGACCGACATGTCGATCACCGAGCGCGGCGGGATGTTGTAGATGATGATCGGAATCCCGATCGCATCGTTGATCGCCTTGAAGTGCTGGTACATCCCTTCCTGGGTCGGCTTGTTGTAATAGGGCGTGACGATCAGCACGGCGTCCGCGCCCGCCTTTTCGGCGTGCTGCGAGAGCTCGATCGCCTCCTTGGTCGAGTTGGAGCCGGCCCCCGCGATGACGGGCACGCGGCCCTTGGCTTCAGCGATGCACCATTCCACGACCTTCTTGTGCTCGTCATGGCTGAGCGTCGGGCTCTCGCCGGTGGTGCCGACCGGAACGAGGCCACTGGTGCCCTCGGAGATCTGCCAGTTGACCAGGGAGCGAAACGCCGCCTCGTCCAGCGCGCCGTTCTTGAACGGGGTGACCAAGGCGGTGAACGACCCTCGGAATTTCGTCTTGGCTGCCATGGACTTCCTCCGTACGCGGCTTTCTTGAGCAAGCTCCCTTCATATCGGGTCTATCCGGCCGGTAAAAGGCCCGCGGTCTGTGCGCGGCTGGGTTTAGGCCGCGATTTTGCCGCGGTGCTGGTGCAAATCGGCCCGAGGTAAGCGGCTGTTGGTATTTTCTCCGCATATTCAAGCAAATTCAGCTAGGTCTTGAGCCACTTCACTGATTCGGGGCGACGAAACGCCGTGACCTCCTTTGCTTCTGCCGCATGGCGATCCCTGGGTATGGCCGTGTGCCTGATGGCAGGGCTGTCGATGGGCTGCGCCGCCCTCGCCAAGTCCAACGAGACGGCCGCGGAAACCAAGGATCCCGCCAAGCCGGCCGCCAAGGACGCGGCGAAGGGCGCGACCAAGGGATCGACCCAGGGATCGACCAAGGAAACAGCGAAGGACACAGCCAAGGGAACCGGCAAGGACGCCGCGAAAGCCGCGAGCAAGGGTGCGCCTGGCACCCCCGCCAAGGACGCCGCGAAGAAGCCCGACGCCGGCAAGAACGCCAGCAAGGAACCGGCGAAGGACAAGCCCAACGACAAACCCAAGCCTGCGGCCGCAACCCCTGCAGCCGCGCCAAAGGCGGCGCCGACTGTGAGCGGCGCGCCGCCCAAGGCAGCCCCCGCCCCGGCCGTGACGGCCACGATCAAACCGGCTGCGCCAGCCCCCGCGAGGCCGGCCGCAGCTCCCATGCTGGCGCCTGCAACCCGCCAGCATGCAACGCCGCGCAAGCCGGTCATCCCGGCTGCCGTCGCGGCGACATCGTCGACGTCGCAGTCCGACAAGGACACGCTGGAGAGCGTCATCGAGCTCGTGCGCAAGCGCAAGGCCGGCGACGCCACCAATGCCGCGGCCGGTATCTCCGATCCGGTCGCGCGAAAGCTCGCCGAATGGATCATCCTGCGCAGCGACGACAATGGCGCGACCGTGGAACGCTATCGCGCCTTCCTCTCCGCCAATCCGAGCTGGCCGTCGCAGACCTTCCTGCGCCGGCGCCTCGAGGCCGCGATGTGGGACGACAGGCGCGACGAGACGGTCGCGTGGTCGTGGTTCGAGAACGAGTCGCCGATTTCCGCCAAGGGCCGCTTCACGCTCGCCAAGGCGATGCTCGCTCGCGGCGACCGCGCCAATGCCGAGCGGCTGGTGCGCGAGGCCTGGCGCGGCGACCCGATGTCGGAAGATACCGAGAACAACGCGCTGGACCAGTTCGGCGCCCTGCTCACGCCGGGCGACCAGAAAGCGCGGATGGACAACCTGCTCTACGGCAGCGAGAACGAGGCGGCGCTGCGCGCCGCCAAGCGCCTCGGCGCCGGCTATGTCGCGCTCGCCAAGGCCCGCATCGCCACGGTCAAGAAGGCGCCGAACGCGCGGGCACTGCTCGATGCGGTGCCGCGCGAGCTGCACAGCGATCCCGGCTTCGTCTTCAGCAAGATCCAGCTCCTGCGTCGCGAGGAGAAGTTCACTGAAGCCGCCCAGCTGATGCTGTCCGCGCCGAAGGATCCGGGTCGCCTCCACAATCTCGACGAATGGTGGATCGAGCGGCGCCTCTTAGCGCGCAAGATGATCGACACCGAGGAATTCCGCAGCGCCTATCTGATTGCGCGCGACGCCGCCCTGCCCTCGCGCGACATCTACAAGACCGAGCAGGAGTTCACCGCCGGGTGGATCGCGCTGCGCTTCCTCAACGACCCCACGACAGCCGCCCAGCACTTCGCCCGCATCGGCGTCGGCAGCGTCAATCCGACCACGCTGGCGCGTGCCGGCTATTGGCAGGGCCGCGCTGCCGAGGCGATGGGCCGCCAGCAGGAGGCGCGCAACGCCTATGCGCGGGCGGCCGAGCAATCGACCAGCTATTACGGCCAGCTCGCGCGCGCAAAGCTCGGCCTGCCGCAGATCGAGCTCAACAACCAGCCGCGCGGGCGCGGCGCCGAGCGGCTCGAGATCGTGCGCGCGGCGCAACTGCTCTACGAGCTCGATGAGCGCGAGCTCGCGGTGCCCATGCTCGCCGACATGGGCGAGAACGGCGATCCCGAGGCGCTTGCCGGCCTCGGCGAGCTGACGCAGCGCTATAGCGATGCGCGCGGCATGCTGCTGCTCGGCAAGGCCGCACTCAACCGCGGCCTGCCGTTCGATTTCTATGCCTACCCCGTCAACGGCATTCCTCAGTTCACGCCGATCGGCCCCGAGGTCGAGCGCAGCATCGTCTATGCGATCGCGCGGCAGGAAAGCGCATTCAACCCGTCGGTGGTGTCGCCGGCGCAGGCCTACGGGCTGATGCAGGTGACGCCCGACGCCGCCCGCTACGTCTGCAAGCGCCATGGCGCAACCTATGACCTGGGACGGCTGAAGAACGATTCGGTCTACAACGCCACGCTCGGCTCGGCGGAGCTGGGCGGACTGCTCGAGGATTATCGCGGCTCCTACATCATGACCTTCGCCGCTTACAATGCCGGCCGCGGCAGCGTGAAGAAGTGGGTCGAGCGTTACGGCGATCCGCGCGACCCCAAGGTCGACGCCGTCGACTGGGTCGAGCTGATTCCGTTCTCCGAGACGCGCAACTACGTGCAGCGAATCATGGAGAACCTTCAGGTCTACCGCGCCCGCTTCGGCGGCGGCACCCGCTTGCAGATCGAAGCCGATCTGCGCCGCGGCGCCGGAAGCGTGGAATAGCCGCGCTTCCTGCGGCTTGAACCCAACCTACACCTTCCAGGAGTGGAAGGGTCCGAGATGGTAGTCTCGCCCGTTCTCGTGCGGTTATCTCTGCTGCCGGAAGATCCGAAGCCGGCCCCGGGCACACGCGGGCAACGCTTTTCACCACGTCCTGGTCATCGGGGCGGAGCGGCCTGCGGGGCGCCGGAGGGACCGGATTGGCCCGGCTGCGACCAATATGGATTAGCCAGGCACATCGCAGATAGTCCCATAGCCGCGGCCCTGCAGTCTTCCCAAGACAGGAAGCTACAGTAAGTCCTGCTGCTGCCACCCCACTCCCATTTCTGGAGGCAGACCGGGTAACGGGGATCGAGGGGTTCGGCAGCTGCAGGCGCAATAAGTGCGATGACCGTCGCAATCATCGATGCCGCTGTCATGGCCAACATCCGTCCGGTCAAAACCTTCACGCGCTGAAGCTCCAATACGATGCACCCCCACCGCACCTTCTAGATCACTCCAGAACCCACGCAAAGAAAAACCCCGGCAGTTTCCTGCCGGGGTTCGCTGATCAATTCGAAGATCGATCTTAGAAGGTGCGCTGAGCGCGAAGCAGAAGCTGCAGGTTGCCCTGATCCTTCAGCTCGTAGGTGGCTGCCGGCTTCGCAACCGCGGCGTTCGCCGTGGCAGCGCCCGCGATCGTGCCCGAGTACTTCTGGTCGAGCCAGACATAGCTCAGGTCCGCGGTGAAGGCGAGGTTCTTGACCGGGGTCCAGACCACGTTACCGCCGATAACCGCGAGGTTGAAGTCGGGGTTACACGTGGCAGTGGCGGCACCGTAGGCTGCGACGAAGTTCGCGCAGATCAGAGCCTTGCCCGTGTTGCCGTAGCGAAGCGATGCATAGGCACCGTAGATGGCCGACACCCAGTTCGGCGACCAGTTGTGGGTGTAACCACCGCGGAAGCCCCAGGTCTTGACCGTGTCGATCCCGGTACCGGTGCCGAACACGCCATCAGCAATACCAGCAAAGCCGAGGCTCTGATAGGCACCGATGCCACTGCCGCCGTAGATGTAGATGTTCTGCGGGAACAGGCTCTGGAAGTTGTAGCGCGATGCACCATCGGTGTAGACCGCCTGCAAGTTGATCGAGTCACCCGCACCGGTCGGGATGTTCTTGATCGACAAGGCGCCCTGCACGGCCCAGCCCCACTTGTCGTCGGGATGGCCAGTGGGTTCCGTCGTGCCGTAGTAGGCCGTGTGGAGTTCGTGCGCCGCTACCGAGAACTGGGCGAGACCCCAAGCCTGGTCGACACGAACCGCACCGACGATGTCGGGCATACGCGTGCCACCCCAATCGTTGGTGCCGTAGATGCCCTGGATGAAGGCAGCGCCGGCGGCCGAAGCCGAAGTGAAGCCACTGAGACCACCAGCAGTGATGCTGGCGTTATAGAGGTTGGTCTGGCCACCTGCGGCGGTCGTCAGGTCCTGCAACGCCACCGAAGCGGTGATGCCCTGGCCGAAATCAGCCGTATAAGCGATCTGGTTCACACCGGTGACGTTGTTGGAGCCGCCCGGAAGGAAGTCGGGACCGCCAGCCGGATAGCTCTGCCACGGCGTGTCGAAGATCGAGACCGTGCGGCCGAAGGTGAAACCAGCGAACTGAATGAACGCATGGTAGAGGCCGAGCGAAGCCGAACCGGTCGAGAACGCCGACGGGTTGCTGCCGGTGACCGCGGTCGTATCCCAGGAGAAAATCGTATCGGCGTAGGTGCGGACCACGCCATACTCGGTCGCCGTGCGGGTATCGACGTTGAAGTCGAAACGAGCGCGGGTCTGATAGTAGTTGTCCAGACGGTTGTTAGCGCCGCCGGGAGCACCCTGACCGATGCCGTAGTCGCTGTTGGTGTTGGCCAGCACGTCGGCGCGAACATAGCCGCCGAGCTTGATGCAGGTGTCGGTACCCGGAATATAGTAGAATCCGGCACCGTACAGGGAGCAGATCTTCACGTATTCGACCGCCTTGGCCTTCACGGGAAGATCGGCTGCCTGAGCTCCGCCAACGGCGAGCAGACCCGCCGCCGAACCGAGCAAAAGGCTCTTAAACTTCATGTTAAACCTCCAAGTTTGCTCTATAGGGAAGGTTCCGGATCCGCTGGGTGACGACACCCTAAGGTTGGTTCCCTTGTCCCTTGTAACCACCGCTTAGCCGCTTCGCGTTTTCGGACACACCCGCTGAAACGCGAGGGACTTAAGCGAACCACCTAGAACGGGACGACCTCGGGATGCCCCCCTCCGTCGCTCAGTCACAATTACTGAAGGTCCTTGCACACACAACAAAAGAACGCTTCGGACCGGGCCTCAAACGCTTGTTTTCCGATGGGTGTTGCACAAATAACACGCAGTTGTGATCAAAGCGCCCGAGCAAGCACTTGAAAACTCAGAGGAATTTTTTGGGGTTCCGTTTGCCTTGAAAAATCCCCGGTTCGAACAACGCAGCCCCTCGGCGTCCCTACAACGTCGACTCGCTCCGAACCGGGCGCGCGAATCTTTCGAATCTGGTCCGCGCTCGGTGGGTTGGGGACAATCGGCTGGTCAGTCCGCCGCTGACTTATTCGCTGATAAAGAGCGCGGAACCTGCCGCGGGAACTTCTATGTGACCCGGCGCCAATCCGGCGCGGTACCGCCGGACCATGGCTTCGAAAGCTTCTTCGAGGCTTCGGGTAAGCAAAGGCGTATTGAAGAGCGGCGACGTGAGACGACGCTCTTCCAGAGTTTCTCGAATGCCGCGGAGCCGCTCATGATCGCGAGCCAATTCGATCGCGCGCCCCTCATATTCATCACGAGAATGCGTGATCAGCTCGGGAAGATCGAGGGCATGCAGCAAGCTGGCCGCGACCCGTCCCGCGAAGGCGTCTCCGGCCAGCGTCAGCAGCGGCAGTCCGGCCCAGAGCGCGTCGCTTGCGGTGGTATGGGCGTTATAGGGCACCGTGTCCAAAAACAGATCCGCCAGGCGGTGTCTCGCCAGATGGTCCGCAGTGGAGGCGACGCGCGTTGCAAAGACCAGGCGCTGGGGATCGACGCCGCTCGCCTCGGCCTCTCTTCGCAAATTGGATCTTGCGACATCCTGGAGATCGGAAAGCCAGACGACGGAGCCATCCACCTCCTTCAGGATTCGCATCCAGCTCTGAAACGTCGGCGGATTCAGTTTGTAGGCGTTGTTGAAGCCGCAGAAGACGAAGCCCTCGGCCGGCAATCCCTGCTCTCGCCTGTCGAGCCCGACACGCGAGATTTCACGCCCCTTGGCATCGTGGGGCATGAAGCAGTGCGGCAGCCAGACGACCTTCTCCGAAAAGTGCTTGCGATGCTCGGCAGGGATGCTGCTCTCGTCGGCGATCACATAGTCCAGTAACGCCCCGCCGACGGTGCCGGCGAAGCCGAGATAGCCCGCAAGAACGGGGGCGGGCCGCTGCGCGAGAACACCGAGCCGCGCCCCGAGCGTATGCCCCATCAGATCCACGAGGATGTCGATGTTGGCCGCCTTGATGCAGCCGACAATGTCATCATCGCTCCGCCCGTGGAGATCGACGAATTGATCGAAACTTCGCTCCAATCTTGCGCGCAGCTCGCTGTCCTCGGCCGGGCCGATCGAGAAAGCGTGCGTTTCAAACCTGGTGCGATCGTGGGCCTCGAAAAGACCTGCGGCCAGATAGCTCACCGGGTGGCTCCGAAAATCCGCCGACAAGTAACCGACGCGGATCTTGTCAGCCTGCACCGGGACGGCGTCGACGGCCTTGCGCCCGGCAAGGTTAAGCAGTCTTTCGACCCAGAAATCGGCGCTTCGTCGCTGGTCCTCGGCCAATGCCGCAATCGACAGCAGCGCGAACGGCTGGCAGCCCCCCTTGCCCGCACGAATGGATTCGATAAGGCGCGTTGTCTCAGCCTCTATTTCTGTCCAGTCGCAGCAATTCAGCTTCGAATAGAGCCTCGCGCCCTCTACTCCGGGCAGGTCGCGGTCGAGCGTCAGCGCTCGGTCGAACGCCGCGAACGCCTCGTCATGGCGCCGAAGGTCGGCGAAGATATTCCCTCGCCCGAACCAGGCCTCCGCCAGGTCGGACCTGATGGATAGCGCCGTGTCGTAGGCCTCGAGCGCTTCCGCGTGGCGCTTGACGTCTCCGAACACGTTCCCCCGACCGAGCCAAGCTTCGGCCAGGTCCGGCGCAATGGAGAGCGCCTTATCGAAGGCGGCGAGCGCCTCGTCGCGACGCCGCAGATCCAGAAAGACACTGCCGCGGCCGAGCCAGGCTTCGGCCGAATTGGGCTTGATCGAAAGCGCCGCGTCATAAAGCGCCAGAGCATCATCGCGGCGCTTAAGGCCCGCGAAGACGTTGCCGCGACCAATCATGGCTTCAATCGAATCCGGCTTGATCGTGAGTGCCTTGTCGTAGGCTGCAAGCGCTTCGTCATAGCGCTTGAGATCAGCGTACGCATTGCCCCTGCCAAGCCAGGCGGCGGCGGCCTGCGGCGCGATATCGAGCGCGCGATCGTAGGATGCGAAGGCATCCGCGTGACGCCTCAGTCCGTACAGGACATTGCCCCGGCCTATCCAGGCCTCCGCCAGATCTGCCCTGATGGAGAGCGCTTTGTCATAGGCATCAAGAGCCTCATCGCGGCGGCTGGATCGAGCCAGTGCCGTGCCGCGGCCGAGCCAGGCTTCCGCCAGGTCGGGCCTGACCGACAGCGCCCGGTCGTAGGAGGTCAACGCCTCGGCGTGCCGTCCGATCTCGAGCAGCGACTTGCCCTTGTTCGCATGGGCGTCGGCGTAGTTCGGGTCCAGGGCAATCGCTCTGTCGAAGTCGGATATCGCCGCCTCGTATTGCTCGAGCACGTTGCAAACCGCGCCGCGGTTGTTCCAGCTCTCTCTCACGTTGGGATTGAGACGCAGGGCTCTGGTGAATTGCTCGTGCGCCAGCGCTGGCTTGCCGAGCTGCTTGGCGATCAGCCCGTAATTATAGAAGGAGACATCTGATCCTTGATTGAGCTTGACGGCGCGCGCAATGAACGGCTCGGCCTCGGCAAACCGGTTTGTGTTCATGAGAACGATGGTCAGCAGGTTGAGCGCTGGAACATGCGACGGCTCGAACTTGATGACGCGTCTGAAGCCCTCTTCGGCCTTCCTGAGATCGCGCCCATTCAGGGCCGCGAGAGCCTCATTGAAGATTGCTGCGATGTTCCTCATCGACGGAATAGACCCTTTCGCGACGCCCCTCACACCGATGGACCGGCGCCGCGTTCAGCATCGAACCGTGCACATTGCCAATCCTGCGGAAGGACGGTGTGACGTACTCCACGCCGGCCGGGTTGAACATATGCTCGGCAGCATGATTTCAGCGGGAGGACTCGGATAGGCCCCTCTTCCGGGGTTTGCCACAATCGAGAACAGCGGATTCGAGCTTGTGAAGAGGCTTCCTTGTGTCGATTCGCCAGGCTGCGAGACCGGTTGCCATGGACCATTGTGTAGCGGCGCGATGATCGGCCTGCTTTCGGCGGCCCTCCGACCCCGAAGCGAGCGCCTCACACTGGAAAATACCTGCTATTTCAATGGGATAGACCTGGCGGAGACGGAGGGATTCGAACCCTCGATAGGCCTTTACAAGCCTATAACGGTTTAGCAAACCGCCGCCTTCAGCCACTCGGCCACGTCTCCAATACGCCGGGTATGCCCGACACGGAGGCGGGCCGCAAGCGGCAGAATTGGGGCGAGCGGGTTTCTTTGCACATGAAACGCTTTGAGAGCGACAGATATAAGGGACGGATCGGGAATGCGACGTCCGAGGCGCGTCACGCCATCGTCCCGCCTGCACTGTATTTCCACCAGCTGGCGTGCATCCTCGCACGCCAATCTGGCAACAAGCTGATCGTTACCTGCCCTGAAACAGCGAGCCGTTGTTCTCTCCGACAAAGGCGATTAGTGTTTTTTGAACCTCTTCGCCAGAGCACGGACCCGACATCGGGGTCGAGATACCCAATCACATGCCACAACAAGGCCGCAACAAGGGAGCTTCGGCCCCCTCCTCACTCCATCCGTCCACTATTCTGGACCAGGCAATTGCAGCGCACCGCTCGGGCAATCTGCCGGATGCGGAACGGGCCTACACGACCATCCTGAAGGCGAGCAGAACGCATGCCGTCGCGCTCCACATGCTGGGGCTGTTGCACGCCCAGCGCGGCCAATTTGCGGACGCCGAGCCTTTGCTGAAGAAGGCTGCACGCGTCGACCCCGGCAATCCCGACGTTCTTTTCAACTTTGCCAACGTGCTGCGTGCGCTGAACAAGCCGGATGATGCGCTCGCCTGGCTTGCGAAAGTGATCGCCCTGTCCCCGAACTTCGCGGACGCGCATCTCAATCGCGGAGCGATTCTCATTGCACGGCAGCAGCTTCGCGACGCCATAGCCGAGTTTGATCGCGCCATAGTGATCGCACCGTCGAGCGCCGCGTTCGCCAACCGAGGCAGCGCGTTGCAGCAGCTTGGTCGACTCGAGGAAGCGCGTGACAGCTACGGCCGCGCCATCGAGCTTGCACCGGGCGACCCCCAGAACCATTTCGCGTTGTCTGAGGTTCTTGGCCAGCTGGGGCGCGACGACGAAGCGATCGCGGCGCTGGAACGAACGGTCGCACTTGATAAGACGTTCCCGTTTGCGCTGAGCAACCTCGTTGCCTGCAGGCGCAAGCGCGCCGACTGGAGCAGTTTCGAACGTGAACAGGCCGCCATGGACGAGGCTGTCGAGGCGGACGTGCCGATCGACCCCTTCACCCTCTTTCATGTCTCCTCATCGCCTGCACGCCAATTGACCTGTGCAAAGACCTATGTCGCCAAGGTGGCCCCCGACGGACGCGCCGCCAGGCCAGGAACGCCGAGCCCGGCGTCCCGGCTCCGGGTCGCATACATGTCGGCCGATTTTCGCAATCATGCCACCGCGTATTTGATGGCCGGAGTCTTCGAGGCGCACGACCGTGAGCGCTTCGACATCACCGCCATCTCCTACGGGCCCGACGACGATAGCCAGATGCGCAACCGCCTGAAGGCCGCATTCGAACGCTTTGAAGATGTCAGCCATCTCGCCGACGAGGACGTCGTCAAGCTGATCCGCCAGCTCGAGATCGAGGTTCTCGTCGATCTCGGCGGCTTCACCGCCGGTGCGCGTCCGAACATCATTGCGCGCCGGCCGGCTCCTATCCAGGTCAGCTATCTCGGCTTTCCCGGCACGATGGGTGCCCCCTATGTCGACTACCTCATGGCCGACCGGATCGTCATCCCCGAAACGGAGCAGCTTTATTACGCCGAGAAGGTGATCTATCTTCCGAATAGCTACCAGGCGACCGACGCGAAGCGAGCGCTCCCGTCAAATCCACCAAGCCGCACCGAGCTCGGATTGGCGGACGATGCGTTGGTCTACTGCGCGTTCAACAGAAACCCCAAGATCAACCCCCCGCTGTTCGGCGTCTGGATGCGGCTGCTCGACAGGACCCCCGGAAGCGTCCTTTGGCTGCTGGATGGAGACCCGGTCGCCACGGAGAATCTGAAGCGTGAAGCCGTTGCGCGGGGGATTGCCGCCGAGAGAATCGTGTTCGCTCCGCGCGTCCCTGCTGACGAGCATCTGGCGCGCCACCAGGTCGCCGATCTGTTCCTGGACACATTGCCTTACAACGCCCACACCGGGGCCAGCGACGCCCTTTGGGCTGGCTTGCCGGTTCTGACGTGCCTTGGCACCACCTTTGCCGGACGCGTTGCAGCCAGTCTCCTGAACGCCGTCGGCCTTCCCGAGCTGGTGACGCGATCGCTGGACGAATACGAGGCCTTGGCACTGCGGATCGCCCACGATCCCGAGCTTCGGGTCGCGCTCAGGAGCAAGCTGGCGACGCGCCGGACCACTTGGCCGCTTTTCGATACTGTCCGCATGACGCGACATATCGAAGAGGCATTGAGCGAAATCTGGCGCAGGCATTGCGCCGGCGAAGCGCCGGCCTCGTTTGCCGTGCAAACCTTACCATGAGGCCCGCCTCGGCGCGATGGTGCCGGCCGGTCGAGGTCGGTTCCCAAGCGAAGTGAACCGCTCAGTGCGCACAGACCCAGGCCCTCGCCTCGCGCTGCGCGACCGAGATCTCGGCGTCCGACATCTGCCCGGCGACTTCCTGGCGCAGCGCCACGGCGTCCTTGCGGCCCTTCAGCGCCGCGAGATTGAACCATTTGTGCGCGGCGACGAGATCGACGATCCCGGAGCGGCCGCTCGCCCAATAGATCCCGCGCTCGAACAGCACGTCCGACAGCGCGCTCGCATCGACCGGCGTTGCCGTCTCCAGATCGAATGTACCCTGAAACATCACGCATCCCCTTTGTTCTTATGCCGCCTCGTCCCCCGAGCGCGGCTCCCGTCCAATTCTGATGTGCATGACCCTTCCCGGGATCGTGCACTGTTCAACTCTTCCCCATCGCCGTTTGCCGGCTTGTTGGAGGCGATGATGGCGGGCAAATTTGAATGGCAGTTTAAGTATCGCGATGAAGCAGACGTAAACGGGGCGCGCGGCGCGTGCGCGGAGGATTCAAGAAGTCCCTGATTTGCAGGCACTTCTACGATTCGTCAGACTCTGTTTACCCCGGGATTTTGGGAGAACGATAACCATCACGCGCGGTGGCTCGTGGCCGTGTGGCTAGAATGTGAAAGGCGGATCACTGTCGTTGCCGCACACCGTGCCGTCATTCCCCGCGCAGGCGGGGAATCCAGTATCCCGCAGCTTGTCGATTCAATCGCTGCCGTCTCGGAGTACTGGATCGCCCGGTCCCGGCTCCGCCAAGGCTACGCCGAGGCTTACACGGGTGCTCGGCGCGCCGAAGCTTCAGCGAAGGCGGCAAGCCGGGCGATGACACCGCGAACGGAGAAGCGGCGTGCGAACAGCGTGCATCAGGCCGCAGCCCGGGCGTGCCCCAAGGCAGTTCGAGCAAGGGCGCGATGACGTCGCGCGTTTCAGATCAGCAATGTCGGGGGAAAAGGAATGCCGGCAATGCCCCGGCTTCAAGGGAACGAGGGCGTCGGCGAACACGTCAGGACCAGATTCCACTTTGGCCCGAAGGCCTGTCGTGAAATTGCGGAGCCCGTTTGAGGAGAACCGCACCGAACGAAGAAAACTCGTTTCTTCTGCCGGACCGCGAAAGAGAACGGTCCGACCGTTGACCTGATGTCTCGCCGACACCCTCTATCGTCGACCAGAACCTCTAGGAGGCGCTGATGACGTGCCGGCTATCTGGAGCCGGCAACTTCAGAAGCGAAGTTACTTCTTCTTCTTCGCGACCTTGCGGGTCTTCTTCGCAGTCTTCTTCACTGCGCTCTTCGCCTTCTTCGCCTTCTTCGCTTTCTTGGCCATGTTGCCCTCCGATGTGTGAGATGGCTTTAATCGCTGCGTGCACTCGGGGATCGAATGCACTCACCCCGAATACACCAACACGAAGAAAAAAACAGCTTCTCGCTTAAAGAAGTGTTGACGCAGCAAGGCGCGTGCGCTTGGCGGGCGCGACGCAGGCGCTTCGTTCGACGTGCACTTGCGATCATGCAGAGCGCTCGCATCATCGACGTTCGCGAACGATGCGATTGCACGAAAACACTATGCAGCAAGTATTTTTTCGCACGCGTGCATCGCGCGCGATCAACGCCACGATGCGCATCGGCAATCGCGCGATCGCCTCGCGAAGGCGTTTCGCGGACTCTGAGTCGCGATTTTTGGCAACGAAAATATTTTCATGCTTAACGGCGCGGGCGCTCGCCGGAGCGCGTTCAAGCCGCCGTTTCGGGCGAATCGCGCGGCGGCGATTCGGCCGCCGCATCGCCGTCGATCGGGATGGAGTTTGCCGTTCGCGGATGCGCGCGAGCGTCGCAGCGAGAACCGAAAGCGAGGTGACGACGCGTCTCCGTCACCTCGTTCGAACGTGAGGCTCAGACGCCGAGCTTGGACTTGAGCAGGTCGTTGACGCTCTGCGGGTTGGCCTTGCCGCCGGACGCCTTCATCACCTGGCCGACGAACCAGCCGAGCGATTGCGGCTTGTCCTTCACCTGCGCCGCCTTGTCGGGATTGGCCGCGATGATGTCGTCGACCACCTTTTCGATCGCGGAAAGATCCGTGACCTGCTTCATGCCGCGGCTTTCGACCAGCGCGCGGGGATCGCCGCCCTCCTGCCAGACGATCTCGAACAGATCCTTGGCGATCTTGCCCGAGATCGTGCCGTCGCCGATCAGGTCGATGATCGCAGCCAGCTGCGCGGCATTGACGGGCGAGGCCGTAATATCCCGGCCTTCCTTGTTGAGACGGCCGAACAGCTCGTTGATCACCCAGTTCGCCGCCATCTTGCCGTCGCGGGCACGGCTGGCGAGCTTGTCGAGCACCGTCTCGTAGAACACCGCGCTCTCGCGCTCGGCGACCAGCACGCTCGCATCATAGGCCGAGAGGCCGAAATCGGCGACGAAGCGCGCCTTCTTCTGGTCCGGCAGCTCCGGCAGCTCCGCCTTCAGCTCGTCGACGAATTCCTGGCTGAACTCCAGCGGCAACAGGTCGGGGTCGGGGAAGTAGCGATAGTCGTGCGCCTCTTCCTTCGACCGCATCGAGCGCGTCTCGCCCCTGTTGGGATCGAACCGGCGCGTCTCCTGCTCGATCTCGCCCCCGTCCTCGAGGATCTCGATCTGGCGCCGCGCTTCATACTCGATCGCCTGGCCGATGAAGGCGATGGAGTTCATGTTCTTGATCTCGCAGCGGGTGCCGAGCGGCGCGCCGGGCCTGCGCACGGAGACGTTGACGTCGGCGCGCAAGGATCCCTTCTCCATGTCGCCGTCGCAGGTGCCGAGATAGCGCATGATCGAGCGCAGCTTGGTCACATAGGCCTTGGCCTGCTCGGCGTCGCGGATATCCGGCTTCGAGACGATCTCCATCAGCGCCACGCCAGAACGATTGAAATCGATGTAGGAGAGCGACGGCGACCGGTCGTGCAGCATCTTGCCGGGATCCTGCTCCAGATGCAGCCGCTCGATACCGATGGCGGCGGTCTTGCCGCCGTCGAGATCGATGATCACCTCGCCCTCGCCGACGACGGGCGATTTGTACTGGCTGATCTGGTAGCCCTGCGGCAGGTCGGGATAGAAATAGTTCTTGCGGTCGAACACCGAGCGCAGGTTGATCTGCGCGTTGAGGCCGAGCCCGGTCCGGACAGCCTGCCTGACGCATTCCTCGTTGATCACGGGAAGCATGCCCGGCATCGCGACGTCGACCAGCGAGACGTGGCTGTTCGGCTCGCCGCCGAACGCGGTGGACGCGCCCGAGAACAGTTTGGCGTTCGAGGTCACCTGGGCATGGATCTCCATGCCGATGACCATCTCCCACTCACCGGTTGAACCCTTAAGAAGCTTGTGAGGTGTCGCGTCAGCGTTCATGGAGAAGATGTCGTTCTGCGTTGGAGGTTAAGCCCCGATCAGGCCGCGATCGTGCGAGGGAGCTGCTGCGATCGACTAATTAAGCCGATGCTGGAGGCGATGCAACCTCGCCACCGTCTCTAGCCCCGGCGGAATTGGGCGTGAAATCGCACCCGAACCGTGTCATGACAAGGCGCAAGGGATCAAATGCCAGAGGGAAGATGGGCGAGCTCACGCTTCGGATGGTCGATGGGACGCAGATCGTCGTGACGGCCTCCCTCGAGGCCATCACCACCTACGTCATCCTCGAGCAGGAGACGTGGTTCGAGAAGGAGACGGCATTCCTCGCAAGCTGGCTGAAGCCGGGCATGTCCGCGCTCGACATCGGGGCCAATCTCGGCGTCTACAGCCTGCCAATGGCGCGGCGGCTCGCCCCTCATGGGCAGGTGTTCGCCTATGAACCGGCCAGCGAGCCACGACGGCTACTCGCGCTCGGAAAGGCGAAGAACGAGGCCGCCAACCTGCATATCATCGCCGCGGCGCTGTCGGATGGCGAGCGCGAGGGCCGTCTGGTGCTGGGCGCCTCCAGCGAGCTCAACTCGCTGCAAGGCAGCGGTCCCACCGAAAGCATTCAGATCACCTCGCTCGATGCCGAACAGAGATCCAGGCATTGGGGCCCGATCGACTTCGTCAAGATGGACGCGGAAGGCGAGGAGGAGCGAATCCTGGCCGGCGCGAAGGGCTTTCTCTCCGAGCGCTCCCCCCTCGTCATGTTCGAGATAAAAGCCGGTGACAAACAGAACGATCGTCTGCCGGCCGCTTTCGCCAGCATGGGCTTCGACATCTATCGGCTGATCGGCGGAGCGCCGGTTCTGGTGCCGGTGAAGCTCGGCGAGCCGCTCGATCCCTATGAGCTGAACCTCTTCGCAGCCAAGCGCGATCGCGCCAGAGCGCTCGCCCAAGAGGGCTTCTTGATCGAGACCATCCCGTCATGGGAGCCTGACGACACGGTGCGGGACTGGGCACTCACCCAGTTCGAAGCCCAACCCTTCGCGCACATTTTCGCGGCCCTGTCGGGCGGCGCCGCGGCGCAGGACCCGGTTTACCGCGACGCCCTCGCCGCCTATGCGACCTGGCGCTCCGAGGAACTCGCCTTGCCCAGGCGTTATGCGGCGCTGAAATTCGCCTGCGATACACTCGGCTCGCTGTGTCAGAACCAGGCCTCGCTGTCGCGCCTTTCAACGCTTGCCCGCATCGCCTCGGATATCGGCAGCCGCGCCATCGCCGTCAACGCATTGCGGTACGTGGCGGATGTACTCAAGGGCGGCAAAGGCCGAATCCTGGAGCCATTCTGGCCCGCAAGCCCGAGATTCGACCATCTCGAGCCCGGGACCAATCCCGTCGGCTGGTTCGTGGTCGCAGCACTCGAGCGGCTCGAGCAGATGGCATCGTTCTCCTCCTGCTTTGCTCCCTCCCTCGTCGATCTCGACTGGCTTGCCGGCCAGCCGCTGGTTGGTGCCGAGATCGAACGCCGGCGCATTCTTCAGCGGGCGCGCGCGGGCCAACGGGTCGAGGTCCCACCGCGCCTGCGCGTGACGGCACCCGACCACGTTAATGACGCGATTTGGCGTGCCGGCGCAGTTCCCAACACGCGCGTGTGAGCGGGCCGGCCCCGTCAAGCCCCGAGCAGCGTGGCAGCGATCCGCTCCCACTCCGCTTCCAATGAATCCCTTGCCGCGGGCTGGCCGGCCTGGCGATACCAATAGCCGGCATTGCCGAGATCGCCTTCGACACGGTGCAAATAGGCATGCACCCAGGCAGCCTCACGGCTGCTCTCGTCCTGAACGATCGTGTGCGCGCGGTCCCAGTCGCCCTTCGCCGCCCACCAGAGGCCGGCGAGCGGCGCGCTCAAGTCCGGCGCGGGCGCCGCGCCGCCGAGGCTCGCGATGAAATCGGCGACATTCACCACCACCTCGCGGGCGTGAAGCGGCCGGCGGCCTGCTCGATCACCTCGCCGAGCGAGAACAGCGTCTCCTCATCGAACGGACGGCCGATCAGTTGCAGGCCGAGCGGCAGCCCCTGCGCATCCTTGCCGGCTGGCACCGCGATTCCGGGCAGGCCCGCCATGTTCACGGTCACCGTGAAGATGTCGTTGAGATACATCTCGACCGGGTCGGCGCCGCCCTTCTCGCCGATGCCGAAGGCCGCCGACGGCGTCGCAGGCGTCAGGATCGCGTCGACGCCCCTCGCGAAGCAATCCTCGAAGTCCTTCTTGATCAGCGTGCGCACCTTCTGCGCGCGCAAATAATAAGCGTCGTAATAGCCGGCCGAGAGCACGTAGGTGCCGATCATGACACGGCGGCGCACCTCTGCGCCAAACCCGGCCGCGCGGGTGTTCTCGTAGAGCTCGATGATGTTCTTGCCCTGCTCGCGCAGGCCGTAGCGCACGCCGTCATAGCGCGCGAGGTTGGACGAGGCCTCCGCTGGCGCCACGATGTAATAGGCCGGTAGGGCGTATTTGGTGTGCGGCAGCGACACCTCGACGAGCTCGGCGCCGGCGCTCCTGAGCCACTTGGCGCCCTCGCTCCAGAGCTTCTCGATCTCGGCCGGCATTCCGTCGAGACGATACTCCTTGGGAATGCCGATCTTCATGCCCTTCACGGACTTGCCGATCGCTGCCTCGTAATCCGGCACAGGGATATCGACCGACGTCGTGTCCTTGGGATCGTGTCCGGCCATCGAGCGCAGCAGCATCGCGGCGTCGCGTACGTTGCGCGCGATCGGACCTGCCTGGTCGAGCGAGGACGCAAAGGCGACGATGCCCCAGCGCGAGCAGCGGCCATAGGTCGGCTTGATGCCGACGGTCGCGGTGAACGCGGCCGGCTGGCGGATCGAGCCACCGGTGTCGGTCGCAGTCGCGCCCATGCACAGCAGCGCCGCCACCGCCGAGGCCGAGCCGCCGGACGAGCCGCCCGGCACCAGCGTCGTGTTGCTGCCCTCGCGCCGCCAGGGATTGCCGACGGGACCGAAGCACGAGGTCTCGTTGGCCGAGCCCATCGCGAACTCGTCATTGTTGAGCTTGCCGAGCATCACCGCGCCGTCGCGCCAGAGCTGCGAGGTCACTGTGGACTCGTACGTCGGCACGAAATTGCCGAGGATCTTCGAGCAGGCCGTGGTCCGCACGCCCTTGGTCGCGAACAGGTCCTTGATGCCGAGCGGGATGCCCGCGAGCGGGCCGCCTTCGCCCTTGGCGATCTTCGCGTCCACGGCCTTCGCCATGTCGCGCGCGCGATCGGGCGTCTCCATCACGAAGGCGTTGAGCACGCGCGCGGCTTCGATCGCGGAAAGATGCGCGTCGGTCAGCTCGAGCGACGTGAAAGTCTTGTCGGCGAGACCCTTCCGGGCCTCGGCGAGCGTCAGCGATGTCAAATCGGTCATTTATTGATCGGGCTGCAGAAGAACGGAGACAGGGTCTTGTCGTTGGCCGGGTCGTCTTTTTTGGCGGCGGCTTTCGCGGCCGCCTCGATCTCGTCGAGCACGGCATTGACGGCGACGTTGGGATCGGCAGCCTTGCCCTGCCGCTCCATCTTGTCGAGGTAATTCATGTAGGCCTGATAGGCCTTCTCATCGTCGCAAAGCAGGCACATCGGACCTAACCTGTTTATTCAACGACCTTCGGCACCAGGAAGAAGTGACCTTCAGTCGCGGGCGCGTTGGCAACGATATCGTCGGCGATCTCGCCGTCATCGACCACGTCCTGCCGCTTCTTCATCTGCATCGGGGTGACCGAGGTCATCGGCTCCACGCCCTCGACATTGACCTCCGAGAGCTGCTCGACGAAGGCGAGCATGGCGTTGAGCTCGCCCTGCAGATGCGGAACCTCGTCCTCGGAAACCGCAATACGCGCCAGATGCGCGATGCGGCGGACGGTAGCGGCGTCAACAGACATTATATAGGGCCTCTCACGGCAAAACCTATGTGCCGTATAGCAGAGGCCGCTTTTGCGCCGCAACCGGCGCTTCCCCCTATCCGGCGAGGGCCTTCAGGCGCCCGAGCGCCGATTTGGCGAGATCCCGGGTCAATTCGGCGGCGGGGACCTCGCGGCCCAGCGCAACGGCCTGCCCTGCCCAGAGATTGGTGAAATCGACCCTGCCCTGCTTTTCGGCAGCCGCCTTCAGCGGCCCCAGCGCGGTCGCGGCGTGGGGAAACGGCGGCGCATCCGGCGAGATCGGGCCAGCCTCGCGCATCAGCCGGTTCTGCACCCCGCGCGCAGGCCGGCCGGTCATGACATTGGTGATGACGGTGGAATCGTCCCGCGCCTCGGCGAGCGCCTTGCGGCCGCCCGCGCTGAGCTTGGATTCCGGGCAGCGCAGATAGGCGCTGCCGATCTGCACGCCCGAGGCGCCGAGCGCGAAGGCTGCGGCAATGCCGCGTCCGTCCGCGATGCCGCCCGCCGCGATCACCGGCACCTTCACGGCGTCGACGACCTGCGGCACCAGCGCGAAGGTCCCGGGCTGCTCGGCGGCCTTGTCGGTCAGGAACATGCCGCGATGGCCGCCGGCCTCGGCCCCTTGCGCGATCACGGCATCGACGCCGCGTTCTTCCAGCCAGACCGCCTCCTTCACCGTCGTCGCGGACGAGATGACGAGGCAACCCGCCGCCTTCACGCGCCTCAGCAGCGCTTGCTCCGGCAGGCCGAAATGGAAGCTGACGATCTCCGGCTTCAGCTCCTCGACCACCTCGCAGAACGCCGCATCGAACGGCGCGCGGTTCGCAGCCGCGATCGGCGCTGAGGGATCGAGACCGTGCTCGGCGTAGTAGCCCGCGAGCCGCTGCTTCCACCGCGCCTCCGCTTCGCGCGTCAGCTCGACCGGCGTATGGCAGAAGAAGTTCATGTTGACCGGGGCCTTGACGCGCTGGCGGATCAGACCGACCTGCTCGCGCGCCTTCTCCGGCGAGATCATCGCACTTGGCAGCGAGCCGAGCCCACCGCCCTGCGCCACGGCAATCACCAGCTCCGCATCCATCACGCCCGCCATCGGCGCCAGCACGATCGGGAATTCGGTCTTGAACAGGTCGATCAGTCGACGGTCAGGCCACATGGTTGTTCTCTCTCGTTCTTTCTTACCCTCCCCTGGAGGGGGAGGGTCGGGTGGCATGTCGCGAAGCGAAATGCGAAGCGGGGTGGGGTGATCTCTCAACACGGGCACCGCCTCAATGGAGAGACTGTCACCCCACCCCGCTCGCGCTTCGCGCGATCGACCCTCCCCCTCCAGGGGAGGGTAGGAAGTCTACGCCGCTGTCAGCGAGTTTCTCCGCCCGGCGATCAACTGCTCCGCCTCCACTGCAATCCGCTCGACGATCTCCGCCGCCGGTGGAATATCATGGATTAGCCCGACCGCCTCGCCGGCGATCACCGCGGCGATGTCGAAATTGCCCGCCGCCCTTGCTGCCGCATAATCGGCCGCGACTGCGGCAACATTCTGCATCAGCTCGACCTCGCGGCCGATCCAGCGCTTCGCATGATCGTTGACCAGGCACCGCCCGGTAAACGGCGCCGGCCAGACATTGTTGCGGGAGAGATCGAAGATGATGCCGCGCACGGTCGAACCCGAGTTCGCCGCGCAGATGCGTCGTTTGGCCTCCTCCGCGCCGTCGGCCTCCTGGCTGGCATAGAAGCGCGTGCCGAGCAGCACGCCGCTCGCGCCGAGCATCAGCATGGCAGCGAGGCCGCGCCCATCCGCGATGCCGCCGGCCGCCACCACGGGAACGCGCCCCGCGGCGAGATCGACGACAGCAGGCACGAGATCGACGGTGGTGCGCGACGCGCCATGACCGCCCGCCTCCGTTCCCTGCGCAATCAGGATGTCGGCACCGGCATCGAGCGCCTGCTGTGCCATCGCTTCATCCTGCACCTGGCAGATCAGGCGCGCGCCGGCGGACTTGATCCTGGACGCGAACGGCGCGGGGTCGCCGAACGACAACATGATCGCAGCTGGTTTTGCAGCGAGCGCGACATCGAGAAGCTCGGGCCGCTTGGCAAGGCTCCAGGTGATGAAGCCAATCCCGAACGGTGCACTGAGGTCGGCGAGCTTCGCCGTCTCCTGCTCCAGCCACGCCCGCTCGCCATAGCCGCCGCCAAGAATGCCGAACCCGCCGGCGCGGCTCACCGCCGCGACCAGACGGCTGCCGGCGATGACATCCATCGGCGCCAGCAGGATGGGATGCTTGATCCTAAGCAGCGTGGTCAGCGGCGGCGTCATCGGCATGGCTCCTCCCCCGGTCTGGACAGCGAGACTAGGCGCGACTAGCATTCTCGAAAAATGAATTGTTGCGAACGCTGCAATCTCAAAAGCGAAACGGCGCCATGGAACTCAGCGATATCAAGACCTTCGCCGCGGTCGCCCGCACCGGCGGCATCACCCGCGCCGCCGAAGAGCTCAACACCGTGCAGTCGAACGTCACCCAGCGCGTGAAGGCACTGGAGGCGGAGATCGGCACGCCGCTGTTCGAGCGGCACTCACGCGGCATGACGCTGACGGGTGCCGGCAAGCGCCTTCTGCCCTACGCGCAAAAGATGGCGGCGCTCTCGCGCGAAGCCTTGCTCGCCGCGCGCGACGATGGCGAGCCGAAGGGTCCGCTCGCGATCGGCTCGATGGAGACCACGGCCGCGGTGCGGCTGCCGCCGCTGCTCGCCGATTTCCACCGCCGCTTCCCGGCTGTGCGCCTTTCCTTGCGCACCGCGCCGACCGCCGACCTCGTCGCCAGCGTGCTCGACGGCACGCTCGACGGCGCCTTCGTCGCAGGGCCCATCACCCATGACGATCTCGCCGCGACGAGCGCATTCCGCGAAGAGCTGGTACTCGTCAGCGCGCGGCGCTGGGCTTCGCTCACCGAGCTGCGCGCCGGCACGCCGGAGTCGGGCCCGACCGCGCTGGTGTTCCGCACCGGCTGCACCTATCGCCAGCGGCTCGAACAGATCTTCGTCGAGTTCGGCTGGCCGTCGGCGGCGCGCTTCGAGCTCGGCACGCTCGACGGCATGATCGGCTGCGTTGCCGCCGACATGGGTGTGACGCTGCTGCCACGCGCCGTCGTGGAACGCAGCGCGATGAATGGCGCGGTCGCCATCCACACGCTGAGCACGTCACACGCACGTGTCGAGACACTCTTCATCCGGCGCAGCACCGGACATCAGTACAGCGCGCTGCAAGGTTTCATCGCCTGCCTGACCAAGAATGACGACGTCATCGCGGCCTGATCGACCACCGTCGCAGCGCTACGACGGCCCAGATGGCTTCGACGAGACCGAACGGCCAGGCGCCCTGAAGGAAGCCGTAGGCCGAGCCGAGGGCGCAGGACACCGCAAACAGCAGCACGAACCAATGGCTGCGGGCTTCCAAGGCGTAAGTGACCAGCATCGCCGTGACGGCGAACAGGCCGAATAATGTCAGCGCATCCACGTTCCGGGTTCACTCTGCAGCGCGACGCATGATATGCGCTAAATCCATGCCGGCTCTTATCCTCACCTTGGTCGATGCTGCAACCCACTGGCCCGAACGCGGCGCGCTGGTCGGGCTCGACTTGGGCACCAAGACCATCGGCGTTGCCGTGTCCGACCCCGACCGCCGCTTGGCCACTGGCGTCGAAACGATCCAGCGCAAGCAGTTCAAGCAGGACGCCGCCAGGCTGCTTGCCATCGCCGCCGAGCGCAAGGCGGTCGGCTTCGTGCTCGGCCTGCCCATCAACATGGACGGCAGCGAGGGACCGCGCGCGCAATCGACCCGCGCCTTCGCGCGCAATCTGGCCGGACTGACCGCCCTGCCCATCGGTCTCTGGGACGAGCGCCTCTCGACCGCGGCAGTCGAACGCGAGCTGATCGGGATGGACGTGAGCCGCGCCAAGCGCGCCGAGGTCATCGACGAGCACGCCGCGATCTTCATCCTGCAAGGCGCGCTCGATCGCCTGGCAAACCTGCGCAAGGGACCCGGCTGATCCCATGGCGGTCGTCGTCGCGGCGCTGCTGCCGGTCTTCATCCTCATCGTGCTCGGCGTCGTGCTGAAGCGCAGCCTGATGCGGCTGGACACGCAATGGCACGGGCTGGAGCGGCTGACCTATTTCGTGCTGTTTCCGATGCTGCTGATCCAGACGCTGGTGAAGGCGGACCTCACGAAGGTTCCGGTCGCCGGCGTCGGCGGCGCGCTGCTGCTGTCTGCGCTGGCGATGTCGCTGCTCTGCCTCGCATTGCGCCCGGCCCTGTCCCGGCTCGACATCGACGGCCCCGCCTTCACCTCGATCTTTCAGGGCGCGACGCGCTGGCAGACCTTCGTCGGGCTGTCGGTCGCCGCCAACATGTTCGGCGACCTCGGGCTGGCCCTCGCTTCCGTGGCGATGGTCGCGATCATTCCCCTGGTCAACGTGTTCAGCGTCGCCGTGCTCGCGCACTATGCTTCGCCCGAAAAGAAGTCCGCCCGCACGATCGTCATAACGGTGATCCGCAATCCGCTGATCTGGGCTTGCGCTATCGGCCTCTTGATCAACGTCACTCACCTGCCGCTGCCAAAGCTCTGGCATGAGGTTGCCGACGCGCTCAGTCGATCCTCGCTCGCCATCGGCCTGCTCGTCACCGGCGCGGGACTGCATCTGGAAGGCCTGCTGCGCCCGAGCGCTGCCGCGGCGATCGGCGTCGGTTTCAAGCTAGTGCTGATGCCTGCACTCGCGCTCGCGCTTGCCGTCTGGTTCGGACTAACCGGCGACAGCCTGGCGATCGTTGCGATCTGCTCGGCGGTCCCGACCTCGTCGAGCGCCTATGTGCTGGCCCGCCAGATGGGCGGCGACGCGCCGCTGCTCGCACAGATCATCACGCTGCAGACGATTTTGGCGGCGATCACGATGCCGATCGCCATCGCGCTGGTGGCCTAGCATGCGTCATTAAGAGCGCAACTCTCTCCGCCGTCATTGCGAGCGCAGCGAAGCAATCCAGAATCCCTCCGCGGAGACACTCTGGATTGCTTCGTCGCAAGGGCTCCTCGCAATGACGGAGTATGAAGCCTCAGCCCCCCAGCCACATCGTCAGCACCACCGCAGTCAGATTATTCAGCGCGTGCAGCGCGATGGTGAGCCACAGCGAGCCGGAGCGGTAGCGCATGTAGCCGAACCACAGGCCGATGCAGAAAACCTCGGCGAGGAAATAGAAATCGTATTGCAGGTGGACCACCGTCCAGACCAGCGACGACAGCAGGATCGCACCGGGGACGCGCAGAAAGCTCGCCGACCAGCCGCGGTAGAGGAAGCCGCGCGCCAGCACCTCTTCCGACATCGGCGCCGCCACTGCGAATGCGGCGAGCAGCAGCAGCGCCGCGCCCTTGTCGCGGCCCGATTTCAACAGATCGGTCATGAAGCCCGGCGTCGCCTCGCGGCCGAGCGCGCGCGACATCGTTTCCCAGAGCAGTACGATCAGGATGAGGCCGATCGCGCCGAACAGCAGCTGCTTCCATGACGGCCAATGCAGCGCGAGATAGTCGACGAAGGAGGCCTTCTTGATGCGAATGGCGAGCCAGACCGCAAGCAGCGTCGCCGGCAGCCCCATGATCACCGAGAGCGCGAGCGTCTGGGGCTCATGGCCGACAAGCTGAAGCGAGGCGAGGTCCCTGGGAAGACCACGCAGCGCTGCCAGCGCAACGACGGCACCGATCTGCCCGACGAACATCGCGACGAAGATGAAGAGGCCCCACAGCGCCGTGCCCCAGAACTTCCAGACGCGCGGCGTCGCTGGCGTCTCGGTCAGCGGCGGATGATCGGGATTGAGGGAGTCCATCGGAAGGCTTTCGTTTTGGAGACTCACGGCAGCGCCCGCTCCAGCAGCGCGCGCACGTCGGCGCTGTCGAGTTCCACCGCGCCATACATGCTGGCATGGTTCGTCGCGAGGCGCGTCGCGGCGAACAATTCGGCCTGGCGCGGTGATATGCCGTTGAGCGCCGCGGCCGCGGCCAGCAATGCCAGCTTCTCGACCGCAAGCCGCGCGACGCGCTCGCCGTCGGCGCGCCGAAACGTCTTGCCGATGAAGGTAACGGCCTCGCCTGCCCCAGGCAGCCCCCTGGTCTCGGCCGCCAGCGCTTGCAGCACCGCCATCGCCACCTCGCCCTCGCGCGAGAGCGCGCGGAGCACGTCGAGGCACATCACGTTGCCCGAACCTTCCCAGATCGCGTTGACCGGCGACTCGCGATAATGGCGCGCCAAAATGCCGTCCTCGACATAGCCGTTGCCGCCGAGGCACTCCATCGCCTCAAAGAGGAACGGCGGCGCGCTCTTGCAGGTCCAGTATTTGATCGCCGGCGTGAGCAGCCGCATATAGGCCGCCTCCGCCGCATCGTGCGGCGTGCGGTCGAAGGCGCGGCAGAGCCGCATCACCAGCGCCGTGCTCGCTTCCACATGCAGCGCCATGTCCGACAGCACGGCCTGCATCAATGGCTGGTCGGCTAGATGCTTCTGGAACACGCTGCGGTGGCGGGCGTGGTGCAGCGCATGCGCAAGCCCCGAGCGCATCAGGCCGACGGAGGCGATCGCGCAATCCTGTCGCGTCAGCTGCACCATCTGGATGATGGTGCGGATGCCCTTGCCCTCCTCGCCGACCCTTTCGGCGTAGGCGCCGACGAACTCGACCTCGGACGAGGCATTGGAGCGGTTGCCAAGCTTGTCCTTCAGCCGCTGGAACTGGATGGCGTTGACCGAACCATCCGGCGCGAAGCGCGGCATGAAGAAACAGGTCAGCCCGCCCTCGGCCTGCGCCAGCACGAGGAACGCATCGCACATCGGCGCCGACATGAACCATTTGTGGCCGGTGATGCGATAGCCGTCCCCGTCGCGCACCGCGCGCGTCATGTTGGCGCGCACGTCCGTGCCGCCCTGCTTCTCGGTCATGCCCATGCCGAGCGTCATGCCGCGCTTGCCCCACCACGGTGCAAAGCCCGGGTCGTAGCTCTTCGTCGACAGCACGGGCATTACCCCCGCGAGCAAGTCGGGCTGCATCGCCAGGGCACCGACGGAAGCGCGCGTCATCGTGATCGGGCAGAGGTGGCCGGTCTCGACCTGGGCTGCCATGTAGAACTTTGCGGCGCGAATGACCTCGGCGCCAGCGCCCGCCGGCTTACCATCCGCGGTCCAGGTGGAATTGTGCACGCCGGCATGCGCACTGTGCGCCATCAGCTCGTGATAGGCGGGATGAAACTCGACCTGGTCGCGGCGGTTGCCCTTGGCATCGAAGCTGCGCAGCTTCGGCGTATTCTCGTTCGCCACGCGCCCGCGATCGGCCATCGCAGCCGAGCCCCAATGCCGGCCGAACTCGGAGAGCTCACGCTCCGCCGCCGCGCCGCCATTGGCCCTGACCGCCTCGACCAGCGGCCGGTCCACGGCGAAAAGATCAACGTCCTCGAATGGCGGCGACTGGTTGAAGACCTCGTGGGTCGCAAATGCGGGCTGGGTCATTGTGCTTCCATCGAATCTATCTCGGCTCGGGCAGTGCCACCTCTCCCGGCGGGAGAGGTCGCGCCGCAGGCGCGGGTGAGGGGTTACGGTCTACCGAGGGAGCTGATCCCCTCACCCGGCGCTTCGCGCCGACCTCTCCGCTTGGGAGAGGTAACCCGACTCGCGGCTGCATCCGCTTCAATCAAACTCTACCTTCTTCGCGGCTCGATCGGGAAATCATAGGCCGCCCCGCCCGCCCCCGGCAGTGAAAAATGCCACCACTCCTTCGAATAGTTCACAAAGCCTTGCCTTGCCATCGCAGCCACCAGCCGCTTGCGCCAGGTACGCTGCTCCGCATTGATCGGGGTTGCGGCGGTATGCCCCTTCGCGTCGGTACAGTCGTAGCCTGTGCCCATGTCGACGCTGCCCTCCGGCGCCCGCGCCTCGACCGGCGCGGTGCAATCGGCATAGGCCTTTGCTGGATCAAACTTGGCGGAATTGTCCGCCTTGAGATCGACCAGCGTGAGATCGAGCGCCGCACCGGTCGAATGCTGGGAGCGGCTCGCAATGTAGCCGAGACGGAACAGCTCGGTCTTCGGGATCTTCGGGTTGTAGCGCCGCTCCGCAGCGGTCTCGTGGCCGTTCTGCGACCACTTCACCATGTCGAGCGAGGCCCGCGCCGGCCGGTAGCAGTCGAACATCTTGAGCGAGAGATTTTGCGCCGACAGTTCCTGCTGCACCGCCTTCAACCGCACCCCCACCTCGCGCTTCACCACGCATTCGCCGGCATTGTAGCCGGCGAGCGGACGCCCGACGAAATTGTTCGACGTGGCGTAGCGGATGTCCTGGATGATGCTGGGATCGATGTCGCGCAGAAAGACGAAGTCGCCGGGCAAGGTCTGCGCCCGCACGGGGGCGAGAAACGATAGTGTGAGCAGCGCGACAAGCGCTGCGCGCGCCGCGGTTCCGGTCCTCGCGATCATTGCACCGGATCCGAGCTGACCAGAAGCTTCGTGATGGCGGTGTCCGTATATTTGTTGCCGGCCCAGACGTCGTCGATGATGAATTGCATCCAATAGGCTGCGATCGGCGTCCGCAATGTCAGCAATTGCGCCGACAGCTCATCGTTGAGGATGAATATCCGCGACTCGCCGCCCGAGAACAGCACGCGGAGCTGGCGGACCCTGTTGTTCTTGGCGAAGATGTCGGGGCTTTTCTGGTAGCCGTTCTGCACGTGGATCGACTTGACCCGCCGCACGGTTTCGAACTCGATGGTGATCCATTCGCCGATGCCGTTGCCCGAGGCGCCCTCGACCCAGGCCGTCCCTGTCGAGGCGTCGAACAAATTCGCTGCGCCGTATGAATTGCCGAATTGCGGCTTCAGCATCGAGCTGACGCAATAAGTCTCGAAGCCGCTGCGGGCGCAGCTTTCGCCTGCCGCGGAGGGACGCGGCGGACGCATGGTGGCGCGCTCCGCGACCGCAGGCTTTGCCGGCGGCTTCACCAGCATGCCCGCCACTTTCGGCGTCCCGTTCGACGCTCCCCCATTCCAGAGAAAGATGCGCCCGCCGAGCGTCTGGTCGTAATAGGCGGGCGTCTGCTCGTGCGGTGCCGGCTGTCCGCCGGCATCCGTCGCGGTCAGGGCCAGCGCCGCCACGCGCTCGCGCACCTCGACCGCGAGATCGCCGAGATGCAACTCCGGCCGCTTGAGCTGCTCGACGAAGATCCGCGTGAACACCGAGTTGTGCGCCGTATCGTTGCTGCTGAGCTGGTCGAGCGCGGTCTGGCCGATGCCTGCGGAATAGAGCGTGAAGATCCCGCGTGCGGGCCGGGCGTCGGCGAGCCCGCGCGTGTTCCCGATCGAACGCCCTGCGGCGCGCGGAAACGGATTGTCACGGCAGGCATCGATGACGACGAAGGCGACCCGCACCGCCTTGGCCTGAAGCTCCGCAATCACGTCGGGCTCGGCGATCGAGGCGCCGCGCACCCGCGCTTCGGCGCCCTCATTGACGGTGGGAACGTCGCTCGGCACGAGGTAGTTCACCCCCGCGATCGCAACGCCATGTCCGGCATAGAACACGGCGGCGGTATCGCCCGGCTCGAGCCGCGCCGTGAAGTCCGCGAGCCGGTCGATCATGCCCTGGCGACCAAGATTGGTCCCGAGCACGATGTCGAACCCCAGCGACCTCAGCGCGTCGGCCACGGTCGTCGCGTCATTGCCGGCCTTCTTCAATTGCCGGTCGGCCGGCAGGTTCGGATAGAGATCGTTGCCGATCACGAGTGCGACGCGTTTTTCGGCCCAAGCCGGTGTCGCTAGGCCCGCCATGCACGCGGTCGCGAGCGCAGCAACATTGCGCGCCAGTCGATTAAAATACCGCATGCTCGTCATGATCCAGCCCGTGACGCAACGAACGGCACGAGTCTAGCGCAAAGCGGCTGCCCCGAACACAGGCGGGGCGCCCGTCCCGGCGGCAAAGCGCCGTGGATAAGTCCGGCGGCGGGATTTGAAGCTTGCTCCCCCCGCCGTCCGCCCCTATAGCTCTGCTTTTAATGACATCGAAATCGACCTTCGTCCTCGGCCACCGGCATTTGCTGGGCATCGAGGGCCTTTCCGCGGCCGACATCAGCGGCCTCCTCGACCTGTCCGAAGAATACGTCGAGCTCAACCGCCAGGTTGACAAGAAGCGCACCGTCCTGCGCGGACGGACGCAGGTGAACCTCTTCTTCGAGGCCTCCACCCGGACCCAATCCTCGTTCGAGCTCGCCGGCAAGCGGCTGGGTGCCGACGTCATGAACATGTCGGTCGCCTCCTCGTCCATCAAGAAGGGCGAGACGCTGATCGACACCGCGATGACGCTCAATGCGATGCACCCGGACATCCTGGTGATGCGCCATCACGCCTCCGGCGCGGTGGAGCTGCTGGCGCGCAAGGTCGACGGTTCCGTGATCAATGCCGGCGACGGCGCGCATGAGCATCCGACCCAGGCGCTGCTCGACGCACTCACCATCCGGCGCAACAAGGGCCGGATCGAGGGCCTCGTGGTCGCGATCTGCGGCGACGTGCTGCATTCGCGCGTCGCCCGCTCCAACATCATCCTGCTCAACACGATGGGCGCGCGCGTTCGCGTCGTCGGTCCGTCCACGCTCTTGCCGCCCGGCATCGAACGGATGGGCGTCGAGGTCGCGCGCGACATGCGCGAGGGTCTCAACGGCGCCGACATCGTCATGATGCTGCGGCTGCAGCGCGAGCGCATGAACGGCTCCTTCGTGCCCTCGTCGAGCGAATACTTCCACTATTTCGGGCTCGACCAGAAGAAGCTCGCCTACGCCAAGCCGGACGCGCTCGTGATGCATCCCGGCCCCATGAACCGCGGCGTCGAAATCGACACCGCGGTCGCCGACGGTGCGCAATCCCTGATCCGCGAGCAGGTGGAGATGGGCGTGGCCGTGCGCATGGCGGTGCTGGAAGCGCTCGCCCGTAACCTGCCGAACGCGTGATGCCGATGTTGACCGATCGCCGCCCCATCCTGCTCGCCAATGCCCGCGTCGTCGATCCCTCCAGGGATTTCGACGGGGTCGGCGACGTCCTGATCGCCGACGGCACCATCCGCGAGACCCGCCGCGGCATTGGCGCTGCCGGCGTCCCCGAGGGCACCGACATCGTCAACTGCGCCGGGAAGATCGTCGCACCCGGCCTGATCGACATGCGCGCCTTTGTCGGCGAGCCCGGCTTCAGCCACCGCGAGACCTTCGCCTCGGCGAGCCAGGCGGCCGCAACCGGCGGCATCACCACCATCATCTGCCAGCCCGACACCTCGCCGGTGATCGACAATTCGGCGACGGTCGATTTCGTGATGCGCCGCGCCCGCGACACCGCGATCGTCAACATCCAGCCGATGGCCGCCCTCACCAAGGGCATGCACGGCCAGGAGATGACCGAGTTCGGCCTGCTCAAGGCCGCGGGCGCCGTCGCCTTCAGCGATGGCGCCAGAAGCGTGATCAATGCGCAGGTGATGCGCCGCGCGCTGACCTATGCGCGCGATTTCGACGCGCTGATCGTGCATTACACCGAGGACCCCGATCTGGTCGGCGAGGGCGTCATGAACGAGGGCGAGTTCGCCTCGCGGCTCGGCCTGATGGGCATCCCGAATGCCGCCGAAGCCGTGATGCTGGAGCGCGATCTGCGCCTCGTCGCCCTCACGGGCGGCCGCTATCACGCGGCGTCGCTGACCTGCATCGATTCCCTCGACATCCTCCAGCGCGCCCGCGATGCCGGGCTCGCCGTCAGCGCCTCGGTCTCGATCAACCATCTGGCACTGAACGAGAACGACATCGGTCCTTACCGTTCGTTCCTGAAGCTGTCGCCGCCGCTGCGCACCGAGGAGGACCGCCGCGCCCTGGTGGCGGCGATCGCTCCGGCCTGCTCGACGTCATCATGTCCGACCACAATCCGCAGGACGTCGAGGGCAAGCGCCTGCCGTTCGCGGAAGCCGCGCCCGGCGCCATCGGGCTCGAGACCATGCTGCCGGCCGGCCTGCGGCTGGTGCATAATGGCGAGATCGAGCTGAAGACGCTGATCCGCGCGATGTCGACCCGCCCCGCCGAGCTGCTCGGCCTGTCGGGCGGAACCCTGCGTGCCGGCAGCCCGGCCGACGTCATCGTGATCGACCCCGACGTGCCCTGGGTGGTCGATCCCGCCGACCTCAAGTCGCCCTGCAAGAACACCCCGTTCGACGAGGCCCGCTTTACAGGCCGGGTGGTGCGCACCATTGTTGGCGGACGAACGGTGTATGAGCATGTCTGAGCAGTGGATTCGTTCGACGTGGATGGGCCTTTGGAGATGCCGCCATGGCGCTTGAACCGTTTCTGCCGGTGGCTTTCGTCATCGGCTATCTCCTCGGCTCGATTCCGTTCGGGCTGATCCTGACCAGGCTCGCGGGCACCCAGGATATCCGCTCGATCGGCTCCGGCAGCATCGGCGCCACCAACGTGCTGCGCACCGGACGCAAGAGCCTTGCCGCGGGCACCCTGCTGTTCGACGCGCTCAAGGGCACCGTGGCGGTGGTGATCGCCGGCTACATCGCAGGCCCCAATGCCGCGATGGTGGCGGGGCTCGGCGCGTTCCTCGGCCATCTCTTCCCGGTCTGGCTCAAGTTCAAAGGCGGCAAGGGCGTGGCGGTCTATATCGGCATCCTGCTCGGGCTGTTCTGGCCGGGCGCCGTCGTGTTCTGCCTGCTCTGGCTGGCGACCGCCTTCACCACCCGCTATTCCTCGCTGTCGGCGCTGGTGGCGGCATTCATCACGCCGATATTCCTGTGGTGGTTCGGTCACCTCGCATTGTCGGCGCTGGCAGCGGTGCTGACGCTGCTGTTGTTCTACGCGCATCGCGAGAACATCAAGCGGTTGCAAGCAGGCAAGGAAAGCCGGATCGGCGAGAAGGCCTAGCGTTTTCGAGCGAAGTGGATGCCGGTTCGCGTCAAGAGAACGCGTCAAACGAGAATCTGAAGCCGGAAAAAGTACGGATACCGCCGCACCTCTTCCGCATTATATGCGAAATCCTGTTCGCAATTGTCCTGCGAGTCACGGCAGGCTGTAGCGAACGGGTTCCATGCCTGTCATCCTGACACGGGAAACGGCATTAGGCGGTTGCTCAGAATGAGCGAGAAGATTGTCGGCGCGAATGACGGGATCGGTTCGCTCGGTGCTTCCGGCACTGCGGCAAGCCGGCTGCTCTCGGCGACCAATATCTGGTCCGACGCGCCCACCCCTGTCCCTACTTCACGGCCAGCGCCGCAGCCGGAGCCCGCCGTTGAACCCCACGCTCCGCTCGACATCGTCGTCACCCAGGCTGCACCGGTCGCGCCCACGCAGGCGCGCTCCGACCAATGGCCGCCGCGAAGACTCTCGCTGGCGCTGCAGGGCGGCGGCACCTTTGCCGCCTTCACCTGGGGCGTGCTGGAGCGGCTGCTCGAAGAGACGTCCATCGAGATCGACACCATCAGCGGCGCCAGCGCCGGCGCCATCAACGCGCTGCTGCTTGCTTGCGGCCTGGCCGAAGGCGGCCGCGAAGGCGCCCGGTCGCGACTGAGCCGGTTCTGGGTCCGGCTGATGCACGAGGCCTCGTTCCGCTCGCTGATGCTGATCGGCGGCTTCTCGCCGGCGGGAAGCTCGGTCGCATTCGGCCCGACCCTGCGCTCCGGCCAGTTCGATCCGTTCGATCTCGATCCACTGCGGCAGGCGGTCTCCCGCGACATCAACTTTTCCGTCCTGCGCGATGCCCGCTGCCCGAAGCTGCTGATCGCGGCGACGCGGATCCGCGACGGGCAGCAGCAGATTTTCGGCAACGAGGCCATCACCGCCGACATCGCGCTGGCCTCGACCTGCCCGCCGCTGGTCCATTGTGCGGTCGAGATCGACGGCGAAGCCTATTGGGACGGCGGCTTTGGCGGCAATCCGCCGCTGCTGCGGCTGGTGCAGGACACGGCGGCAACGGATCTGCTGCTGGTCCAGGTCACGCCGACGCGCGACAGCTACGTGCCGATCACGCTCGCCGCGATCGACCGCCGGCTCGACCAGATCGCGGCCAACGCCGCGCTCAATGCCGAGATCGCCGCGATCGAATGGGCGCAGGCCCATGCCGCGCCGTCGCTGCGGCTCTCCAGGATCGCGGCGGAAGACTCCGTTGACGGCCTGGCGCAACGCTCATCCACCGATCTCGGCCGCGGCTTCATTCGCCTCCTGCACCGAAGCGGCCGCGAAGCCGCCGAGCGCTGGCTCGGGCAAGGTGCAAGAGCCGGCGCAGCGCCCTCAGCGCCCGCTCAGGCCCCTGCTCGTTCCGAACCCGCGCTAGCCTGATTTCGCCAACGCGTCTTCCAGGAACCAGGCAGATGTCAACGCGACAGGATCATTGCCGAACCGCGCGATCACCTGCACGCCAACAGGCAGGCCGCCAACCTTCAGCACCGGCACATTGACGCAAGGATTGCCCATCAGCGTCCACAGCCGGTTATAACGGGGCGAGCCGGTCGAGGCGAGCTCCTTGGCCGGCGCCGTGCCCGGCGCCGAATAGGTCAGCAACACGTCGAACCCTTCGAACAGCTCGCTGAGCTCGCGACGGCCACGGCGGGCGATGCGGCGCGCATCGTCGTATTCCTTCGGTGTCAGTCCGACCGTCTCATCGAGGCTGGCGCGCAGCAGCGGCGCGATCTCGTCGTGACGCTCGGAAAACTCCCAGGCCAGCGCGCGATGCGCCTCGAAGTTCTGGATGACGGGGTGGATGCGCCAGGCTTCCTTGACCGCCTCGGGCAGATCGATGGTCTGCACGCGGGCGCCGGCCTTCTCGGCCGCCTTGATCGCAGCCTGCAAGCCCTCCTCTGCCGCCGGCTCCACGGCTTCGGCAAACTCCTGCCTGACCACGCCGATGCGCGGTGCCTTGGCTGGACCGATGCCGTCGAATTCAGTGCGGCCGGTGATCGCCAGCAATCCGCGCGCGAGATCTTCCGCGCGGCTGCCGAACAGGCCGACCGTGTCGAGTGCCCACGAATAACACTTCACGCCGATCGTCGGCAGCATCCGGAACGACGGTTTGATCGCGGCAGCGCCGCAATAGGCCGCCGGCCGGATCACCGAGCCGCCGGTCTGGGTGCCCAGCGCCAGCGGGATCATGCCGGCGCCGACGGCCGCCGCCGAACCCGAGGACGAGCCGCCGGGCGTGTGTCCGGGATTGTGCGGATTGAGCGTCGGGGTCGGATCGCTCGAGGCGAACGCAGTCGTGGTGGTCTTGCCGATGATGGTGGCCCCGGCCCGCTTCAGCATCATCACGACCGGTGCATCAGCGCGCGGCTGCCAGCCGCGATAGATCTCCGAGCCCATCTCGGTCGGCATATCGGCGGTGTCGATGATGTCCTTGATCCCGACGGCGATGCCACGCAGCGGGCCCGAGGCTTGCGCCCTCGCGGATTTGTCATGGCGGACGAAGGCGCGGACGTCCTTCTCCCTGGCTTCGATCGCCGCATGCGACTGGGCGATGGCGTCATCGGGCGAAAGCTCCCCCGCTTCGATGCGGCGCTGGAGGTCGGCAAGTGAGAGCATGGCAACATCCTTCTTATTGCGACCGCTTTTAGCATCGCAGCGAGGTCGTGCAAGCGCACGTCACTGTTGCGCAACGCCCTCAGGTTGTTCCATGCTGTCCCTACAAGGAGACGCCGTGGACGCCATCAATCCGAGCATAGAGCTGACCGAGACTGAGCGGATCGACCGCCTGCGGCTGATCCGTTCCGACAATGTCGGGCCGCGCACCTTCCGCTCGCTGGTCGATCATTTCGGCAGCCCGCGCGCCGCGCTGGAACGGCTGCCTGATCTCGCCCGCCGCGGCGGCGCGGCGCGATCGGCGCGCATCTGCAGTACGGATGAAGCGAAGGCCGAGCTCGCCGCGAGCCGCAAGTTCGGCATCGCCTGGCGTGCGCCCGGCGAGGACGGCTATCCGGCGCGGCTGGCGATGATCGACGATGCGCCGCCGCTGCTCGCGGTGCGCGGCGACACCAAAACCCTGATGCGGCCGATGATCGCAATCGTCGGCTCGCGCAATGCTTCCGGCGCCGGCCTGAAATTCGCCGGCCAGCTCGCGCGCGAGCTCGGCGAGGCCGGCTTCGTCGTCATCTCCGGGCTTGCCCGCGGCGTCGACCAGGCCGCGCATCGCACCAGCGTCGAGAGCGGCACGATCGCCGTGCTCGCCGGCGGCCATGACTGCATCTATCCGCCCGAGCATGGCGACCTGCTCGCCGCGATCCTCGACCATTCGGGCGCGGCGATTTCCGAGATGCCGCTCGGCCACGAGCCGCGCGCCCGCGACTTTCCCCGTCGCAACCGGCTGATCTCGGGCGCTTCGCTCGGCGTCGTCGTGGTCGAGGCGGCGCACCGCTCGGGCTCGCTGATCACAGCACGCATGGCGGCCGAACAGGGCCGCGAGGTGTTCGCCGTTCCGGGCTCGCCGCTCGATCCGCGCGCCGCCGGCACCAACGACCTGATCAAGCAGGGCGCAACGCTCGTCACGGAAGCCGCCGACATCGTCAACGCGGTTCAGCCGATCATGGAGCGGCCGCTGATGCATCCCGCAGGCGAGCCGGACAGCGAGCCATTCGAAAGCGATCCGCAAGGCCATGATCGCGACCAGATCACCGGCCTGCTCGGCCCGGCCCCGATCTCGATCGACGACCTCGTCCGGATGTCCGGTGCCTCGCCCGCGATCGTGCGCACCGTGCTGCTGGAGCTCGAGCTCGCCGGCAAGCTCGAACGTCACGGCGGCGGATTGGTGTCGCTGCTTTAGAGCATGATCCGAAAAAGTGTGCAGCGGTTTTTCGAAAAGATCATGCTCAAAAAAAGAGGCCAAAGCGCGATTTAATATCGCGCTTTAGCCCTCGTTGCGCTGGTCGAACTTCGTGCGCGCGGCCTCGATCCGATCCAGATGGTCCTTCGCCCATTTGCCGAGCGCTTCGACGGGGCGCGACAGGCCGTGGCCAAGCTCGGTCAGCTCATAATCCACCCGCGGCGGGATGGTCGGAAAGATCGTGCGCGTGACGAGGCCATCGCGCTCGAGGCCGCGCAGCGTCAGGGTCAACATCCGCTGCGAGATGCCGTTGATCATGCGCTTGAGCTCGTTGAAGCGCTTTGGCCCGTCGCTCAGCATCATGATGACGAACACGCTCCATTTGTCGCCGACGCGCGACAGCACGGAGGCGACCCCACGGCAGTCCGCATGGTTGGGATCCGGCATGGGCCTTGGATCCGGCCTTGGATCCGGCCTTGAATCCGGCTTCGGATTTGGCCGCGGCGGAGCAGGCATTTCGATGTTCGCAGGTTTCAATGATGTGCCCATGGCTCAAAAAAGTGCGTTCTTGCGGAGATTTCGACAGTCACTCATGTAGCGCTGGTTACAAACTTATACCAGGGTGACCCCACATGAAACTCCTTCACATCGACTCCAGCGTGCTCGGCCCCCACTCCGTCAGCCGGCAGGTTTCCGCCGCCATCGTCGACCGGCTCAAGCAGGCGACGCCCTCGCTCGAGGTCGTCTATCGCGACCTGACTGAGACCCCGCTCGCCCACCTCTCCGGCTCGCATCTCGCCGCCGCGCAAGGCGCGCCTGCGCCGGCGGAACTCGGACCGGACCTTGCCGCAAGCGCGGCCGCGCTGGACGAGTTCCTGGCTGCCGACATCGTCGTGATCGGCGCGCCCATGTACAATTTCACCATCCCGAGCCAGCTCAAGGCCTGGATCGACCGCATCCTTGTAGCGGGGAAGACCTTTAAGTATGGCGCGGCCGGGCCGGAGGGGCTCGCCGGCGGCAAGCGCGTGATCGTCGCGATCTCGCGCGGCGGCTATTACGGCGCGGGCTCACCCGCCGCAGCGCTGGAGCACCTCGAAAGCTATCTGCGCGGTGTGTTCGGCTTCATGGGCATCCACAATGCCGAGTTCATCATCGCCGACGGCATCCAGGTCGGACCGGATCACCGCGAGAAAGCACTTGCGGGCGCGCTTCAGGCAGCCACCAGCCTGCACGCGGCCTGACGCCGTGCCGAAATCGGCCGCCGCCGGATTGCGCGGCGGCTGACGGCGGCACGATCCGCAACGCTAAGACCAGACGCCCTGCATGCCCAGGATCACGGCAACGAGCGAAACGAACAGGCCGATCCCGGAGAACAACGCGATGGCCACGAACTCGGCCGTGTCGGAACGCTTGGCCGGAACGGCGGGTCGTTCGGTGAAGACGCGCGGTGATGAAATCGACGCGAAAATGCGGGCCGCTTTTGTCATGATCGACCCTCCTTAGATAGTGAGTCTGTCCCCTGCCCGTAAAAAGTCTTTGCAGCTTGCGCGAAGGTTCAACGCCTCGTCAATGCATCTCAAGACGTAGGAACCGGCAGGCGCAGCCGCACTGCGCCGGCCGATTCAATTTGCGCTTGGTTTGATCAGCCGCGATAGATCGGCGCGCCGCTCGGCGAGGCCACCGCGCCGCCGTCGACGAAGATTTCCTGGCCCTGCACATGCGCGGCATCATCGGAGGCGAGGAACAGCACCGTCTTCGCAACGTGATCGGTTTCACCGATGCGGCCGAGCGGCGTCGACAGCGCAATCCGCTTCTCGAACGCCTTCTCGGCTTCGGGCGTCGCGGTCGCGGGCCCCCAGATCGGCGTGCGGATCGCGCCGGGCGCAACGACATTGACGCGGATGCCGCGCGGCGACAGTTCTGAAGCCATGATCCGCGCCATCGCGCGCACGCCGGCCTTCGCCGCGCCATAGGCCGAGTAGCCGGGAATGCCGAGCACTGAGATCACCGAGCCGTTGAGGATGATCGAGGCGTTGTCGTTGAGATGGGGTAACGCGGATTGAACGGTGAAGAACACGCCGGTCAGATTGGTGCTGATCACCTTGTCGAACACCTCTGGTGTCGCCGATCCCAGCGGCGTGCCGCCGGCGATGCCGGCATTGGCGAACACGATGTCGAACTTGCCGAATTTCTCCGCGCCCTGCTTGATCGCAGCTTCCGTCGCCGCGATGTCCGTCGCGTCGGCTGGCAGCGCGAGCGCGTTCGGCCCAAGCTCCTTCGCGGCCGCCGCCAGCGTCTCCTTGTTGCGCCCGGTGATCACCACCTTGGCGCCCTCGGCCACGAACAGTTTTGCCGTTGCCAGCCCGATGCCGCTATTGCCGCCGGTGATCAGGGCCGTCTTGTCCTTCAGTCTCACGCTCGCCTCCAGTAGTTGCATTATGAAACTACATTGCCATCTAGGGCATTCGGTTTTATAATGCAACCACACAAGCGCGTGATCGGCGCTGGCGCCGTGCGAACACGACAGGACGGACGAAATGGTGAAACGGACGAGCTTTGCCGGCGATGCCTGCCCGATCGCGCGGTCGCTGGATGCGCTCGGCGACTGGTGGTCGCTCTTGATCATCCGCGAGGCGCTGTTCGGCGTCCGCCGCTTCGGCGAGTTTCAGAACAAGCTCGGCATGGCCAAGAACATTCTGGCGACGCGGCTGCGGTCGCTGGTCGATCACGGCATTCTGGAAACCGCCCCCGCCTCCGACGGCAGCGCCTATCAGGAATATGTGCTGACGCCGAAGGGCCGCGGCACCTTCCCGATCCTGGTCGCGCTGCGGCAATGGAGCGAGGAGTTCGATGACCGCCCTGAGGAGATCGCGACCATCCGGGTCGATCGCGAGAAGGGCCGCCCGGTGAAGAAGCTCGAAATGCACGCCGAAGACGGCCGCCTGCTCAACCCGGCGGACACGACGCTGAAGCCGAGGCCGACGCCGCGGCGAAGGTCGGCGTCATAGTCCCAAGTGGTGCCACCCCGTCATTGCGAGCGCAGCGAAGCAATCCAGACTGCCTCCCGCGGCAAGACTCTGGATTGCTTCGCTGCGCTCGCAATGACGGGGTTAGCGCAGCGCGCTCGATACTATCACCGTCACCCTGAGGTGGCCGTTCTTCAGCGGCCCTCGAAGGGCGACGGCCCGGCTGCATCAGCGGGGCCGCTCATCCTTCGAGGCTCGGCTTGCGATGCATTCGCATCTCAAGGCTCCCACCTCAGGACGACGGGACAAAGGCCCCACCCTCACGACAGCTTGCGCCTGGTCCGTAGCCGCAGATGCTCGTCGGCCTCGAGCTGAGTCATGCCTAAGAGATAATGCAGCACATCCAGCTTGTGGCGCTCGGCCAACTTGCGCAGGGCGCCGGTCTGCTCGGCGATGAAGGCCACGGCTTCGTCCGCGCCGCCCTCCCCCGGTTCCTCGTTGCGCGAGCCCCCCGGCGCGCCTGATCCAGCGCGCGCCCGTTTCTTTCCTGGCCTAGTCACCAGACCCCACCCGAATCCATGCCCCGACAGGACATTACGCCCACATCAACCGCAACTCCAAGGTGGTATTTTGCAACTTTCTCGATATGAAACTTTTCCCATCGCGGCGGCTTTCAACACCCCACGATTTGACAGCGACCGCCTCACCACCCATGTTCGGGTCGAAACGGCCGACCCGAATCCTTTCGTTTTCGGCCCAAGATTTTCCCGTAAGTTACTGGAACTACATGAATATCGTTATCGTGGAGTCGCCGGCGAAAGCCAAGACGATCAACAAGTATTTGGGCTCGTCCTACGAGGTTCTGGCCTCGTTCGGCCATGTCCGCGATCTCCCGGCGAAGAACGGTTCCGTCGATCCCGACGCCAATTTCAAGATGATCTGGGAGGTCGACCCCAAGGCGGCCGGCCGGCTCAATGATATCGCCAAGTCGCTGAAGGGCGCCGACCGCCTGATTCTCGCGACCGACCCCGATCGCGAGGGCGAAGCCATCTCCTGGCACGTGCTGGAGGTGATGAAGGAGAAGCGCGCGCTGAAGGATCAGAAGATCGAGCGCGTGGTGTTCAACGCCATCACCAAGCAGGCGGTCTCCGAGGCGATGAAGCACCCGCGCGAGATCGACGGCGCGCTGGTCGACGCCTATATGGCGCGCCGCGCCCTCGATTACCTCGTCGGCTTCACCCTCTCCCCCGTGTTGTGGCGCAAGCTGCCCGGCGCCCGCTCGGCTGGCCGCGTGCAGTCGGTGGCGCTGCGTCTCGTCTGCGACCGCGAGCTCGAGATCGAGAAGTTCGTGCCGCGCGAATATTGGTCGCTGATCGCGACCCTGCTCACCCCGCGGGGCGATGCCTTCGAAGCACGCCTCGTCGGCGCCGACGGCAAGAAGATCCAGCGCCTCGATATCGGCACCGGCGCGGAAGCCGAAGACTTCAAGAAAGCGCTCGAGCTGGCGACCTACGCCGTCACCGCGGTCGACGCCAAGCCGGCCCGGCGCAATCCGCAGGCGCCCTTCACCACCTCGACGCTGCAGCAGGAAGCCAGCCGGAAATACGGCTTTGCGCCGGCGCACACCATGCGCATCGCCCAGCGTCTTTATGAGGGCATCGACATCGGCGGCGAGACCACCGGACTCATTACTTATATGCGTACCGACGGCGTGCAGATCGCCCCCGAAGCGATCACCCAGGCGCGCAAGGTGATCGGCGAGGATTACGGCAACGCCTATGTGCCGGATACCCCGCGTCAGTACCAGGCCAAGGCCAAGAACGCCCAGGAAGCGCACGAAGCGATCCGCCCGACCGACCTCTCCCGCCGCCCCGACAGCATGAGCCGCAAGCTCGATGCCGATCAGGCGAAGCTCTATGAGTTGATCTGGAAGCGCACCATCGCGAGCCAGATGGAATCCGCCGAGCTCGAGCGCACCACCGTCGACATCACGGCGAAGGCAGGTGGCCGCACGCTGGAGCTGCGTGCCACCGGCCAGGTCGTGAAGTTCGACGGCTTCCTCGCGCTCTACCAGGAAGGCCGCGACGACGAAGAGGACGAGGATTCCCGCCGCCTGCCCGCGATGAGCCAGGGCGAGGCCGTGAAGCGGCAGAGCCTGTCGGTCACCCAGCACTTCACCGAGCCGCCGCCGCGCTTCTCCGAGGCTTCGCTGGTCAAGCGCATGGAAGAGCTCGGCATCGGCCGTCCCTCGACCTACGCCTCGATCCTGCAGGTCCTGAAGGACCGCGGCTACGTCAAGCTGGAGAAGAAGCGCCTGCACGGCGAGGACAAGGGCCGCGTCGTGGTCGCGTTCCTGGAAAGCTTCTTTGCCCGCTACGTCGAATACGATTTCACGGCCAGCCTCGAAGAGCAGCTCGACCGCATCTCAAACAACGAGATCTCCTGGCAGCAGGTGCTGAAGGATTTTTGGACCGGCTTCATCGGCGCCGTCGACGACATCAAGGATCTGCGCGTCGCGCAGGTGCTCGACGTACTCGACGACATGCTGGGCCAGCACATCTATCCGCCTCGCGCCGATGGCGGCGATATCAGGCAATGCCCGAATTGCGGCACCGGCCGGCTGAACCTGAAGGCCGGCAAGTTCGGCGCCTTCGTCGGCTGCTCGAACTATCCGGAATGCCGCTACACCCGTCAGCTCGCCGCCGACGGCGAAACGACCGCGGACCGCTCGCTCGGTCAGGATCCCGAAACGGGTCGCGATGTCTGGGTCAAGGCCGGCCGCTTCGGCCCCTATATCCAGCTCGGCGAGCAGAAGGATTACGAGGAAGGCGAGAAGCCCAAGCGCGCGGGCATCCCCAAGGGCACATCGCCCAGCGACGTCGACCTCGAGCTTGCGCTGAAGCTCTTGTCGCTGCCGCGCGAGATCGGCAAGCATCCGGAAACCGGCCAGCCGATCATCGCCGGCCTCGGCCGTTTCGGACCGTTCGTGAAGCACGAGAAGACCTATGCGAGCCTCGAAGCCGGCGACGAGGTGTTCGACATCGGCCTCAACCGCGCGGTGACGCTGATCGCCGAGAAGGTCGCCAAGGGCCCGAGCCGCCGCTTCGGCGCCGATCCCGGCAAGGCGCTCGGCGATCATCCGACGCTCGGCACCGTCACCGTGAAGAGCGGCCGCTACGGCGCCTATGTCACGGCCGGCGGCGTCAACGCGACCATTCCGGCCGAGTTCGAGAAGGACACGATCACGCTGCCGCAGGCGATCGCGCTGATCGACGAGCGCGCGGCCAAAGGTGGCGGCAAGGCCAAGAAGGCTGCAAAGCCCGCCAAGACCAAGAAGGCTGCGGACGGCGAGGACGCCGCACCGAAGCCGAAGAAGCCGGCTGCGAAAAAAGCCGCGGCCAAATCCAAATCCGAATCCACCAGCAAGGCGCGCGCTCCCGTGCCGTCGACCGCCAAGACTTCTGCTACAAAGACGTCGCCGACCAAGGCAGCCGCCACCAAGGCTCCGGCCAAGAAGAGTGCCGGCAAGAATTAGAGGTTAAGTGAAACCAAAGAAAGACCGTGGCTTTCCCGACAGGCAAGCCATCGTCGCCTTCATCAAGGCAAATCCAGGAAAGGTCGGGACTCGCGAAATTGCGCGCGAGTTCGGCCTGAAGAACGCCGATCGCGCCGAGCTCAGGCGCATGCTGCGCGAGCTCGCCGACGACGGCATCATCAAGAAGAAGCGCCACAAGGTCTCCGAGCCGGACGCGCTGCCGCCGACGCTGCTGGCCGACATCACCGGCCGAGACTCCGATGGCGAGCTGATCGCCTCCCCCGCCGAATGGGACGAGGTCGAGAACGGCGAGCCGCCAAAGATCCTCATCGAGATGCCGCGTCGGCCCAAGCCCGGCACCGCCGCCGGCGTCGGCGACCGCGCGCTGCTGCGCGTCGAGCGCAGCGATGATGACGAAGGCCCCGCCTATCGCGGCCGCATCATCAAGGTGATCGACAAGGCCAAGAGCCGCATTCTCGGCGTGTTCCGCAGCCTGCCCGAGGGCGGCGGGCGGCTGGTCCCGGTCGACAAGAAGTTCGCCGACCGCGAGCTGAACATCGCCAGGACCGACACCGGCGGCGCCGAGGATGGCGACCTCGTCAGCGTCGACATCGTCCGCACCCGCGGCTTCGGCCTCGCCTCCGGCCGGGTCAAGGAGAAGCTCGGCTCGGTCAAGTCCGAGAAGGCGATCAGCCTGATCGCGATCTACGCCCACGACATTCCCTTGCAGTTCTCCTCCGCTGCGGAGCGCGAGGCGGAAGCTGCAGAGCCCGCCAACCTGAAGGGCCGCGAAGATTGGCGCGACGTCCCGCTCGTCACCATCGATCCACCCGACGCCAAGGATCATGACGACGCGGTGCATGCCGAGCCGGATCCTGATCCCAACAACAAGGGCGGCTTCATCGTCAACGTCGCCATCGCCGACGTCAGCTTCTACGTGCGCCCTGGCACGGCACTCGACCGCGACGCGCTCGACCGCGGCAATTCGGTCTATTTCCCCGACCGCGTCGTGCCGATGCTGCCCGAGCGCATCTCCAACAATCTCTGCTCGCTGGTGCCGGGCGAGCCGCGCGGCGCGCTGGCGGTGCGCATGGTGCTCGGCCCCGACGGCCGCAAGCGCTCGCACAGTTTTCATCGCATCCTGATGCGCTCGGCGGCCAAGCTCGCTTACGCGCAGGCGCAGGCCGCGATCGACGGTCGGCCTGATGACACCACCGGCCCCCTGCTCGATCCGATCCTGAGGCCGCTCTATGCGGCTTACGCCTGCGCCAAGCGCGCGCGCGACGAGCGCGATCCGCTCAACCTCGATCTGCCCGAGCGCAAGATCCTCTTGAAGAGCGACGGCACGGTCGACCGCGTCGTGGTCCCCGAGCGTCTCGATGCGCACAAGCTGATCGAGGAGTTCATGATCCTCGCCAATGTCGCCGCGGCGGAGACATTGGAGAAGAAATCGCTCCCGCTGATCTACCGCGTGCACGACGAGCCGACATTGGAAAAGGTCCACGCGCTCGCGGAATTCCTGGAGACGCTGGACGTTCCCTTCGCCAAATCGGGCGCGCTCCGCCCCACCACGTTCAACCGCGTGCTGGCTCAGCTCGAAGGCCATGATTACTACCCGCTGGTGAGCGAAGTCGTGCTGCGCGCCCAGGCGCAGGCCGAGTACTCATCCGAGAACTACGGCCATTTCGGCCTGAACCTGCGCCGCTATGCGCATTTCACCTCGCCGATCCGCCGCTATGCCGACCTCGTCGTGCACCGCGCGCTGATCCGTGCGCTCGGGCTCGGCGAAGGCGCCCTGCCCGACAGCGAGACGCCGGAAAGCTTGAGCGAAGTCGCCGCGCATATCTCGCTGACCGAGCGGCGCGCGATGAAGGCGGAGCGCGAGACCGTCGACCGCCTGATCGCCCATCACCTCGCCGACCGCATCGGCGCCAGCTTCCAGGGCCGCGTCTCCGGCGTCACCCGCGCCGGCCTGTTCGTGAAGCTCTCCGAGACGGGCGCCGACGGCTTGATCCCGATCCGATCCCTCGGCACGGAATATTTCAACTATGACGAGGGCCGCCATGCTCTCGTCGGCACACGCAGCGGCACCATGTACCAGCTCGGCGACGTCGTCGACGTCCGCCTGATCGAGGCCGCTCCGATCGCGGGCGCGCTGCGCTTCGAGCTGCTGTCGTCGGAGAGCGACAGCGGCACGCGCCAGCGCAGGCCGTTGCGTCCGCAGCGCAAGTCGTCCAAAGCGCATCCCGGACGCAGCCCGGAGAGAAAACGCAAGCCGGAGAAGCAAAAGTCCGGCAAGGGGAAGAAGGCCAAAGCAAAGAACAAGGGTAAGGGCAAGAAGGGCAAGGCGTGGTGACGATGAGGACGGCCCCAAAGATCTGGACGCGCGAGAACGGGCTCGTCGAGAAGCGCGATGTCATGACGGCAATGAAGCGCGGCTTTCGCGGCCGCTGCCCGCGCTGCGGGCAAGGCAAGCTGTTCCGCGCCTTCCTGAAGACCGCCGATCATTGCGGCAAATGCGGCCTCGACTTCACCCCTCATCGCGCCGACGATCTGCCGGCCTATCTCGTCATCGTCATTGTCGGTCACATCGTCGTGCCGGCCGTTTTGTGGATCGAGACCAATTACACCACGCCGGTCTGGATCAGCTTCGCCGCCTATCTGCCCTTCACCTTCGTCGCCTCGCTCGCGCTCTTGCAGCCGGTGAAGGGAGCTGTGGTCGGCTTGCAATGGGCTCTGCGCATGCACGGGTTTGACGACAACCCTCCGGATGGTATTCCGCCGGTATAGGCAAAATAAGCAAGAAGAGTTCGGGTGAGGACATGACGGATATTGCGCAGGTTGCGGAAAAGGCAAAGGTCCACGAGGAAAAGGAAGCCGACCACCATCCCTATTTCCGTCCCCGGGATGCGGCGACGCTGATCCTGGTCGACCGCAGCGGCGCCATTCCGAAAGTGCTGGTCGGCAAGCGCCACGACAAGGTGGTGTTCATGCCCGGGAAATTCGTCTTCCCCGGCGGGCGCGTCGACAAGGCCGACTATCGCGTGCCCTGCGCTGCGCCCATCACTGCGGAGCTGGAAGCCAATCTCGCCAAGGGCAGCCCGAAGACGCCGGCCTCGCGCGCGAAATCGCTCGCCATTGCCGCGATCCGCGAAGCCTGCGAGGAGACCGGCCTCTGCCTCGGCCGCAAGGCCGAAGGCAAGGTGCCGAAGCTCGACGGCCCCTGGAAGCCGTTCGCGGATGCCGGCCTGCTGCCCGATCCCTCCGGCCTGTTCCTGATCGCCCGCGCGATCACCCCGCCCGGCCGCGTCAAGCGCTTCGACACGCGCTTCTTCACCGCCGATGCCTCCGCGATCACCCACCGCGTCGAGGGCGTGATCCATGCCGATGCCGAGCTGGTCGAGCTGGTCTGGGTCGAGCTCGGCTCGAAGCCGCTCGCCGATCTGCATCCGATGACGCGTAACGTGCTCAACGAGCTCGACACCCGTCTTGCCACCGGCCCGCTCCGCCACGACGCGCCAGTGCCGTTTTTCCATTTCTACGGCGGCAAGATGCAGAAGGATGTCTTGAGTTAGGTTGAGATTGCGGGACACGGCTCTCTCCTCCGTCATTCCGGGGCGCGCGAAGCGCGAACCCGGAATCCATTCATCCACCGTCTCCGCAGTTCGATGGATTCCGGGTTCGCGCCAAGAGGCGCGCCTCGGAATGACGTGCTGAGAGAGCTGCGAAAAACAAAAAATTCTTCCCGTCTCCCCCAATGGCGGAGTTCCCGCTCATGCCTATGTCTTTGCGAGCGTCACCAAGAACGGACACCGGGCGATGGCACAACGGCAACTCAAGCTTGGCGCGTTCATGCGCCCGATCAGCATCCACACCGGCGCCTGGCGCTATCCCGGGGCCTGGCCCGACGCCAATTTCAACTTCTCGCACATCAAGACGCTGATCCGAAAGCTCGAGGCCGGCAAATTCGACGCCTTCTTCATGGCCGATCACCTCGCCGTGCTGAACATGCCGATCAACGCGCTCAAGCGCAGCCACACCGTGACCTCGTTCGAGCCGTTCACGCTGCTGTCGGCGCTCTCGGCGGTGACCGAGCGCATCGGCCTGATCGCGACCGGCTCGACCACGTTCGACGAGCCCTATCACGTCGCGCGCCGCTTCGCCTCGCTCGACCATCTCAGCGGCGGCCGTGCGGGGTGGAATATCGTCACCACCTCGAACCCGGATGCGGCGCTGAATTTCGGCCTCGACGACCATATGGAGCACGCCGAGCGCTACAAGCGTGCCCGCGAATTCTACGATGTCGTCACCGGCCTCTGGGATTCCTTCGCCGACGATGCCTTCGTGCGCGACGTCGAGAGCGGCCTGTTCTTCGATCCCGCCCGGATGCACACGCTCGACCACAAGGGCAAATACTTCAAAGTGCGTGGCCCCCTCAACATCGCCCGCCCCGTGCAGGGCTGGCCGTTGATCGTGCAGGCCGGCGCCTCCGAAGACGGCAAGCAGCTCGCCGCCGAGACTGCGGAAGCCGTGTTCACCGGCGGCGGCAGCCTCGCCGACGGCCAAAAACTCTATGCCGACATCAAGGGCCGCATGGAGAAGATCGGCCGCGACCCCGAGCACCTGAAGATCCTCCCCGGCGCATTCGTCGTCGTGGGCGACAGCGTCGATGAAGCCAAGGAGAAGCGCGCTCTGCTCGACAGCCGCGTGCATTACGACAGCGCCATCGCCTCGCTCTCCGTCATCCTCGGCACCGACGCTTCCGGCTTCGATCCCGATGGCCCCCTGCCCGAGATCCCCGAGACCAATGCCAGCAAGAGCGGCCGGCAGCGCCTGGTCGACCTCGCCGCCCGCGAGAAGCTCACCGTGCGCCAGCTCGCCCAGCGCGTCGGCGGCTATGGCGGCCTGTCCTTCGTCGGCACGGCCAAGACCATCGCCGACCAGATGGAGGAATGGCTGGTCGGGCGCGGCTCCGACGGCTTCAACATCATGTTCCCGTTCCTGCCCGCCGGCCTCGACGATTTCGTCGACAAGGTGGTCCCGGAGCTGCAGCGGCGCGGGATTTTCCGCAAAGACTATGAAGGGCCCACCTTGAGGGAGAATCTGGGCCTGCCCCGGCCGAAAAACCGGTTCTTCGAGGCCTGATGGGCCCGATTTGAGCGGTTTCTGTCCCCTGAAACCTTGACTTCCCGCCGTTTCTGGCTAGGTTGCCGGCCAACGCGGGCCGTTTGGCCGGCTCCAGATTCCCCCTGATATTCTGAGGTTCAGAACATGGCCAAAGCGGTCACCATCAAGGTCAAGCTCGTGTCCTCGGCCGACACCGGCTTCTACTACGTCGCCAAGAAGAATTCGCGCACCATGACCGACAAGCTGGTCAAGAAGAAGTACGACCCGGTCGCACGCAAGCACGTCGAATTCCGCGAAGCCAAGATCAAGTAAGATCGGCGCAGCGCCAAGGATTTTTACGGGGCCCTTTCGGGCCCCGTTGCTGTTTTGGCGCGCGTGTTCGCGTGTCCCTGGGCCAGCTACCAAGCCCTGCGGACGTTCCTAAGCACCGGCGACAAGCCGTCGAACGTTGGCAGGAACGATGCAGTGCGACACGGAATTGTTGCCTGCCCCTCTAACCAGCTTAGGCCATTATGCTTGAGCCACGATCATCAAGCGGCTATTTTTCGAAGGCGAACCTCTGGCGTTGCCGCTCAGTTGACATGATGGAGATCGCATGCGCATCGCCCTACTGATTGTCGTCATGGTCATCGGATTTTCTTCCGCAGCAAACGCTGAGCGCGCCTATCCCTGGTGCGTGGTCGGCGGACACCTCGGCTTTCCCGGCGAATGCATGTATTCGACGCGAGAACAATGCCTGGCGTCGGCGTCCGGGCGATGGAACACCTATTGCGACGTGAACCCGCGCGTGAGGTTCAAGCAGCCGCCTCCGCCCCGGCCGCGCTGATCATGATGCGCGCGCCTGCCTGTCTCCTCTTTGTCTTGATCACCATGTCCGCGCCCAGCCCAGCCGCAGCACAGCGGTTCGGCGGCAACTATCCGGTATGCATGCAGAGATGGGAATGGGGCGGCGTCACCTGGATTTCCTGCCAGTATCGTTCATGGGACGAGTGTAGAGCGAGCGCTGCGGGCCTTTCGGCCATGTGCATGGATAACCCTTATGCGCAACGGCCGCTCCATCCAGAGCGCAGCCCGCGGTCCCGATAAGGCTAGAGCATGACCCGGCCCGGAACGAGCGGCGATCCAGCCATCATTCCGTAGCCTTCCTGCCTGCCCCGCGACGCCAGCCTTCTCGGTTGAATCCCCTACATGAAACCCGGATTTCGCGGGAGGTAGCTGCCCCAATCTCCGAACGGTCTGTTCGACATCAGCAGCATCGGGAACGTCAGACGCATCCCGTGGTCGGTCGCAGCCTTGAGCGCTGGCTCGCTCGCGCCCGGCACAAAGGCCGAAATGGTTGGACAATCGGTCTGTGCCGCGAACGACAACGCAGTGGCAAAAGCGGCGTCAACGAGATCTGGCCTGCGGACTGCAAGCGGACCAATGTGTCCAGCCGAAATATAGACATACCCGACGCACTCATTGCCGGCGTGGATGGTGAATCCGCGCGTCGTGCTGTCGCCCAGGAGAAATCGATGGTGCTTCTCCCTGGAAACGCCGACAGCACTGACATCGATCGCCGCCAGCTCGTCGTATGCGATTGCGTCGGCCATGAGAGATTCAAGACGGAGCCGCGACGCAGCCAATCGTGGCGCCAGGCGGTCGCGAGGGACGCTGACCATGTAGATCGGAAAGCGCGGGAACAGTCCGTGGCGGATGTAGAGGCCTTGAGATACGTTGTTGAACGTGAAGGTGATCAGTGCCCTGATGGGTGCTCCGCGCATGTCTGCATGCGCGAACGCCTTGTTGATGAGTTGATTGCCAATGCCATCGCTCTGACGATCCGGCGCGACGAACAATTGAGCCAGGAATCAAAGCTCGCCACAGACCCAACTCCACGCGAAGCCGACAATTTCTCCGTCATCATCGGCCACCCATAAGCCTTCGGGATCATCCGCCAGCGAGAAGGCCTGAAAATTCGGCGGGCGAGAGGATGCCATCTTCCCGAACCCCCGCCGTTCAGTGAGCTCGTTGATGCTGGCGACGACGAGGTCATCGGCCTGCTTCAAGTCGTCGATGCGAGCGGGCCTGCACACGACCGCCATTGTCAAGTCCCTCCCGGACATCAGCTCGGCCCACCCACTTTGGATCAGGTCGCGGCTTGGTTTCTACTCACATCCTGACGAGAGCGAGGAATCATCAGCCGGCAATCAAGCAAGCGGCCGGATGTTCTGGTTCATCCGGAAGAAGTTCGTAGGGTCGTATTTCGCTTTGATCTGCTGCAGGCGGCGGTAATTCCGCCCATAGGCAGCGGCAACGGGATCGCCTGTCTCGTCATCATCGAGATAATTGACATAGCGTCCGGACGCAAAGAAGGGCCGCATCCTTTCATAGGTTGCGCGTGCCCACGCGATGCTGCGGCTGGTATCGCTGGCCTGCGTCCATTGCGCGAGGATCAGGAAATTGTAGCCCTCCTGCCGATGCACGAACGCCGTATCCCCGGCATCCACGCGGGCCGCGGCACCGTGGATATGCTCGAGCAGCAGCTGCCCCATGGGAGTCGGGCAGCGGGCGAAACATTCGATCATCGTCGCAATCGCCCCATCGCTCAGCTCCACGAGGAAGTTCGACTTCCAATAGTTGAAGGCGCCTTTCGGATAGTTGGCGTCGAGCATCCGGTTGAGGTCGCAATAGGTCATCGGTCCGACTGCATCCAGAATCGGAGTTCCGAACTGTTTCAGCGGCTGCATCGCTCGTTCGGCCTCGGCAACTTCACCGCAGTGGCTGGTGACCAGGGCCGCGACCTCCCTGCCGGACCCGTCGGGGGCATGGGTCAGGGATGCGAACAGCATGTGCTCGTCCGTGAGCGATCGCGTGCTGGTCCGGAAAAATTCCAGCACGTCGCGGAAGCGCTCGATTGGGTGGACGATCGGGCCGCCGGTGATGACCGGCCCTACCTTATGGAGGTCGTATTCGAGGCTGGTGGCAATCCCGAAGTTTCCGCCGCCGCCGCGCACGGCCCAAAACAGATCGGGCTGCTCTTGCTTGCTGGCCCGCAGAACCTTGCCATCGGCCGTGACGAGTTCGACAGCCCGCAGATTGTCCAATGCGAGGCCGTACTTGCCCATCAGCCAGCCCAGCCCTCCGCCGAGCGTCAGACCCGCGATGCCGGTGGTCGAGACCACGCCGCCGGTCACCGCAAGTCCGTGAAGCTGCGTTTCTCGATTGAGCTCGCCCCAGGTGACCCCGCCCTGCGCCCATACGGTCTTGCCGATGGCGTCGACCCGAATCCCCTTCATGGGTGAGAGGTCGATCATGATCCCGCCGTCGATGGTTGCGCGCCCCGCCACATTGTGGCCGCCGCCGCGAACCGCGACCTCGAGGCCGAGCTTGGTCGCAAGTGTCACCGCGTCCACGACATCGGCCGCACTGCGGCACCTGGCAATCAATGCTGGCCGTTTGTCGACCAGCCCGTTGTGGACCTTGCGCGCCTCGTCGTAGCCCTCGTCTGCTGGCTTGAGCAGTTCTCCTCCGAAGGAGGCGCCAAGTTCGGCGGCAGCGCTGGCAATAGATGCGATGGACATGACATGGGCTCCTCAGCTTGACCCGCCATATCCTCGATCCTGGGCTGTCTCAGAGCAAATCCGAAGAATTCAGGTGACGATGAACTGATTTCACCTAGACTGACCGCGCATGCACAAGCTGCCTCCCCTGATCGAGCTCCGCGCTTTCGAAGCTGCCGCCCGTCATCTGAGCTTCAAGAAAGCCGCGGCAGAACTCGGCGTCACGCCAACCGCGATCAGCCACCAGATCGGCTTGCTCGAGCAGTATTGCGGCCGCGCCTTGTTCCGGCGCAGACCACGTCCGCTTTCGTTGACCGAGGCCGGCGCGCGGCTGTTTCCGGCCATTCGCGGCGGGCTCGAGACGTTTGCCGCTACCATTGCGTCCGTCAAGGAGGAAGGTGACCAGCAGCCGCTCCGGGTGACGACGACCAACGCCTTCGCCAGCCGCTGGCTCGTGCCCCGCCTGCCCCTGTGGCGGAAGTTGCATCCCGACGTGCCGCTGGAAGTGATCGGCACTGACACGGTGCTCGATCTGCAGGCCGGAGATAGTGACGTTGCCATTCGCTATGCGACCAGCCGCGTACCGCCGACAGACGGGATCGTCGATGAGCTCTTCAGCGATACGTTCTGGCCGGTCTGCAGTCCGGATTTGCTTTCAACGGGACGCCTGAAGAGACCAGTCGACCTCGCAAAGCATGTTCTGATCCACTCCTATTGGTCGCCGGCCGATCGCGAGCCACCGACGTGGCAGAGATGGCTTGGTGCGGCCCAGCGCCGGTGGCGCGAGGTGCCCCCATACAAGGACCTGCAGCACTTGAGTTTCCGGGAAGAACTGCACGCCATCGAGGCGGTGATCAGCGGACAGGGCGTCGGGATCTTCAGTGATGTGCTCGTGGCGCACGACCTCGCCACCGGCACGCTCGTGAAGGCATTCTCGTTGAGCCTGCCCGGCTATGGCTTCTATGTGGTCAGCAGGCCAAGCCATCCGCGCGCGCGGACCATTCGGGTCTTTTCGCAGTGGTTGCGGTCGAGTACCTGATCCGGGTTCGGAAGGGATGCGGATGGCAGGGCAAGCTCTCGCGATGGCCGACCCTCAGGGCTTGAATGCCGTCGCCCTCATTGGCAAGACCTCGCCCGGCACGGCCGGCCAATGGCGCTAAGGCTGCCGAGGCGTGCTACCGAGTGACGATGCACCGGTCGTGATCTTTAGCCGGTCATCCCTGGTGGTATTGCCGAAGGCGTGGGTGAACGGCACGAAACCTCACGGCTCCTGCCGTGGACAGCCGTATTGCCGTTGAACATTCCGGCGTTTGCCTTCCTCGTCGGCAGCACAGGGAGTCGCCAAACCCGAGAACGCTTCGGAGCTCCAATGGAGCGCGCTGACGATAAGTTCCACGTGTCACACTCAGAGTTCTTCCAGCAGCGCCTTGCTTTCCTTCAAGTCGCGGGTATCGAAGCCCTCGTCGAACCAACCGTAGACCGGCGCGAGAAGACCGCGTGCTTCATCACCCCTGTCCTGATCACGCCAGAGCCGGGCGAGACTGACGGCGGAGCGAAGTTCCCAGAGTTTCGCCTCCTGCTGGTGAGCAATCGCAATGGCGTGGCGAAACTCGGTCTCCGCATCGGCCTCGGCGCCTGGCCGAGCCCTCAGCATCAACTCGCCTCGGCGCCGATGCAGCTCGGCCTCGAACCACCGCACCCCCGATTTCTGGGTGAGTGCCAAGGCGTCGGAGAGTTGGCCGAGCCCGGTTTCAAATCGTGCTGCCTTTGCCTCGGCTGCTGCGAGCTGCGCGAGGTAGAACGGAAGAGTCCATGCTGCGCCGGACGCCTGGAATCCCTCGATGCCGCGCCGCAGCAAGTCCACCCCGGCCTCGGGGTCGCCGGCTTCGGCCAGCGTCCAGCCGCGATATGCCGTCCCCATCGCGAGAAAGAAGGCAAAGCGCTGCTCGGTGGTGAGCGCAACCAGCTCGTCCGCCCGTCGCCCAACCATGCCCGCGTCTTCGAGCACGAAATGCAATCGGCAGGCAACGCTCAGCGCGAATGCGAGGCTGATCGGGTGCGACGAATCGCGGGCCTCTGCCAGGGCGTCACTGCTCTGCACGCGCGCCTGATCGGCGAAGCCAAGAAGGCCACATGTCAGCGAGAGGAACGAAAGCATCGCCACGCGGGCGTTTTCTGCGAACAGGGCCGTCAGAGAGCGCTGCTGCGCCGGATCGTAAAGGGCGAGCCCCCGCTCGAGATGGCTGCGCGCCAAGGCCAATTGTCCACGATGAAGCCAGCTATCGCCGACTGCCCGATGACCGGCGACAAGAATGGCCGCATCGTTCTGTCGTCCGGCCAAATCAAGCAGATTCTCGGCGATGCGATGCGATCGGTCCGTGTCACCACGGACGTGATAATGCACGAACTCGCCCCAGAGTGCCTTGAGCAGGTTCGGCGTGTCGTTGAGTGCCTCGCAGAGGCAACGCGCCCGGGCGTAGGCCCTGCCGGTCTCTTCGGCCGCGTGGCCCTTCGCGGCGATCAGTGCACCGCCAAGCGCGAGCTGAAGGTCGGTTTCGGTGCGCTGGCGCGCGGGAGTATCCGGCAGTTGGGATAGCAGATCGAGCGCCTTTCGCATCTGCGCGATTGCTTCTGTCATTGCCGATCGAGCCTTTGAACGCTCACCAGCCTCCTGCCAATAGGAAACCGCCTTTTCGGCCAGGCCCGCATGTCCGCAGTGGTGGGCGAGGATTTCCGGCTGCTCTTGGATGCCCCTGGCAAGCCTCTCCTCCAGTGCGCCAGCGATCCGCGCGTGCAGCTCGCGGCGTTGGCCGCGCAACATTGTGCCGTATGCCGCATCCTGGACCAGTGCATGTTTGAACAAGAAATTGGCGTCGGGCGGCTCGACACTCCCAAACACGAGGCCGGTGTTGATCAGCCGGTCGAGCGCCGCCCGCAACTCGTTGTCGCACCGCTGTGCGACCGAGGCCAGTAGATCGTAGGAGAACTCGCGGCCGATAGCCGCGCCGATTTGTGCCACCTCCTTGGCGATCGGGCCAATCCGGTCGAGCCGCGCCATCAACGAAGCATGTAGCGTGGCCGGTACGGCAAGTCCGGGCAGCGGCGCGAAGGAGATCGCTCGCGCGATACCCTCGGGGCTCGTTTCGAGCACCGCTTTGGTCAACTCCTCAACGAACAGCGGCACGCCATCCGTTCGTTCGGCAATTTCATTGACGATTTCGGTCGGCAGCGTCTGGCCACCTGCCACGCTCCGGATCAGCGCAGCGCCCGCTTTCTGGTCAAGCCGGTTCAGCACGAGCGAGCTGACATGCGGCTTTCCGGTCCATACCAACTGGAACTCGGGGCGGTAGGTGATCAAGACCAAAACCGGTAGGCTTGCTACGCGATCGACGGTTCGGTCCAGCAGCTCGCGCGAGCTTGGATCGATCCATTGCATGTCCTCGAACACGATCATGATTGGACATTTTTGCGCGAGAGCTTCAAGCTGGCGAACCAGAGCGGCGAAGCTTCTCTCCTTCTTTTGTTGCGGCGTACTCGTAACCGGCAAGTATAGATTATCGTTCGGGATCGACAGCAACTCGGCCAGGATCGCCACGTCCTCGTCGGGCGGCAATGCAGGCGATAGGAGCGCTCGAAGTTTGTCGAGCTTGGTCGTCGGTGTGTCCTCACGATCAAAGCCTGCCGCCCGCTGGAGTTGTGCGGTGAAGGGGTAAAGCGCGCTTTCCTGATGATGAGGCGAGCAGAAGTAGCGCAAGCAGGTGTGCGGCTCCCGCTCGATACGCTCCTGAAGAGCCGCAACGAGGCGCGACTTGCCGATCCCCGCCTCGCCGACGAGCAGCATGACTTGACCGGTGCCCGCCCGCGCATGGCTCCAGCTCCGCTCCAACCGCGCGAGTTCTTCCTCACGCCCAACCAGCGGGGCGAGGACCGAAGGGTGCAATGCCTCGAAGCGGCTTTCCGCTGTTCCCTCATGAAGCACCCGCCAGGCTTGCACCGGTGCGGCGAAACCCTTCAGCGTCACGGCGCCGAGATTCTCGTAGTCAAAGAGCCCGCCGATGAGCCGCCGCGTGTCCTCAGCGATGACGACCCCATCCGGTTCGGCGAGCGCTTGCAGTCGAGCGGCAAGGTTCGGCGTCTCGCCAAGGACTGCCTGCGCCTCCGCCGCTTCGCTGCCGATAAGGTCACCTACGACGACGAGGCCAGTCGCGAGCCCAAGACGAACGCGCAGCTCGAGCTCGGGTGGGGCTCCCGGCGCGTGCCTGGTCGCGGCGATCTCAAGCGCAGCGCGCACTGCGCGTTCGGCATCGTCCTCATGCGCTGAAGGATGACCGAACAGGATGAGCATGCCATCGCCGATGTAACGGCTGACGGTGCCACCGTACTTGCGGACGACCGCCGCTACGCTATCGCGGTACTCAGCAATGATGTCCCGTAGATCTTCCGGGTCGAGCTTTGTCGCCAGTGCCGTCGAGCCGACGAGATCGCAGAACATCACTGTGAGCTGACGACGCTCGGCGGAAGAACTTGGTGCGGCTAACAAGCCTGCGCGCTCCGTGACCGGTGCCACGATGGACGTCGATGCGCCGGCCCCTGTCATCACGTTTGGCGGTACGGTCGGCGTGAGCGCGGCACCGCAGTCGCCACAGAAGTTCTTGCCCGTCGGATTGTCGCCCCCGCACGCAGGGCAGCGAACGAACAGCGGCGCGCCGCAATCGCCGCAGACCTTCGTTCCCTCCGGATTGACTCTGCCGCAATTCGCGCAATCCATGGCCGCACCCGATCGAATTCCGACCGACATGAGTTCGCGTCGGTCTATGGGCGAATCTTCAGAGCGCGCTCTTTCAAGATTCTCTTCGTCAGCCGCCTACCAAGCGCCAAGCATGATCAAACTCACAATGGCCAGGAAGCAGACACAGGCGATAGTCGCAGGGAAAATGAGCCAGCCGGGTGTCATCGTTGCCTCCCGAGCAGTTGTCTCGAAAAGCTTAAGCTGGCCGGCGCGATTAGGATTATGAACTGGCTAACACTCTGCAACTCAAGCCCATTTTCAATCTGAGAAGGCCGACCACAGCCTGACACGACCCAAACGCGAAATTTGGCAGCCCACCGTTGGGATCGATCGCGACTTGGTCGATCGAAAGGGCGATGGCGTTGCTGCTAACGGGCAAGCGTATCTTTGTAGATAATTCCATCTTTCATGATGATCTTGAAATTGTTGGCGGGGTCGGCAAGAAGGCCGATATTGTCCAGGGGATTTCCGTCGACGAGCAGCAAATCCGCGAGTGCGCCCTGTTCCACGACGCCAAGTTTGCCGGGATAGGGATTCCGCTTGCCCGATAGCGCCAGCAGTTCGGCATTCGTCGATGTCGCCATGGTCAGCGCTTCGGCGGGCGTGTACCAGCGAGCGAGTGAGGCCAGGATGGCCCCCTGTTGGCGCGCGAGCGCTGCAGAGAACAGGACGTCGGTGCCCCACGCCGTCTTGATCTTGTACTTCCTCGCCAACTCGTAGGATCTGGCTATGCCGGGCCAGACCTCATCCGCCTTGGCTCGCTGGATGGAGCCTACAGGAAAGCCCAGCCTCAAATCCTCGGGGAGAGGCTGCATACTCAGCCAAACACCCTTCTCTGCCATCAGCTTCGCTGTTGCGTCGTCCATCAGCAAGCCGTGTTCGATACACTTCACCCCAGCCGCAATGGCTCCCCGAATTGCAGCAGCCGTAAAGGCATGCGCAGCGACGTACGTGCCCCAGTTCTCAGCCGCTTCGACGGCCGCGCGTATTTCGGGTTCGGTGAACGTGGTCACGTCGATTGGACTGAAAGGTGACGACACTCCGCCGCCAGCCGTCAACTTGACTTGGGAGGCGCCTTGCATGAGCTGTTCGCGGACACGGACGCGGACCTCGTCGGGACTGTCCGCAACCATTGCCCCGCCGGTCTGCTCCATGCGGGTGAGCATGCCGCCGATCGTCCGCGGCAGGTCGGTAAGCTGGCGGAAGTCCCCATGCCCACTCGTGACAGTAATGACCGCGCCGGACGGATAAATGCGCGGACCCTTGATGATACCTTCGTCGATGGCGCTTTTGAGCCCGAACACCGGCCCGCCCACATCTCGAACGCTAGTAAAACCGCGCATCAGAGTGTGCGTGGCCTCGTCGCCAGCGACAAGATTGACGTAGCCGACGTCGCCGAGCGACTGTGCCGGCGTGACTCGGATCAGCATCGCATGCCAATGGTTGTCGATGAGGCCGGGCATCAATGTGCGTCCGCCGCCTTCGACAATGCGAATCTCCGCCGGGCTATCCACCGCTATCGGCTGTAGCGAGATTGATTCAATCTTGTTGCCGCGCACCAAGACGTTGGAGGAGGCAGACAGCGTGGCGCTCTTGCCATCGAAGATGCGGACGTTCTGAAAGAGCGTGGCCGCGCCACCTGTCTGAAGCGCTTGCTGCGCCAGGCTCGCTCCACCGGGCCCGGCCGAGAGCACCACCGCGATCGACAGCGAACGAAATGTTACGCTCATCGACGGTCGGATCCGCCGCGCGCTGTACAACGCATTCAAGAGAGTTCCTGTCATCACTGCGCACGGCCCTTCTCGTTGCGTGTCAGCTGCGTCCGGTTGAAGCGGCCGGACCTTTGCGATTACGATGCTGTGCATGGCTCTCGCAGCGACGATCTTGCGACCTCGGTCAGAGCGGACCGCCCTGGTTGCGCCTGATGATCTTGAGCGCCAGAAAGATCGCGCCGGCAACAAGGAAGGCAACACCGATCGCGGCGAATCCGCTGGACTCGTTACTCAAGCCGAGCGCCGTGAATAGCAAACCGAAAAGCAGGAGAAGCATACCCGCGAACTTCTTGATCAGGAGGATTGGTCTTTCAACTGCGATCGCCATCAGCGCACTCCCCATTCACTATTTATCGATTCATTCCGTTATGCCGTTCTCGCCGCCGGCCGCCACGCATAGTCAGCCAGGCTATGCCGCGGGAGATCAGATCGACGCCGAGCACAAATCCGAGCAAAGGACCTGTCATCGGAAATCCCGCGAGCATGGCGAGGCCAGGGAGAATTCCGAATGCGCCGGACAGCAGCATCACCCGGCCCGCATCCTTCCAGTGGCGGAGGCCCGGAAAGAGTCGAACCGACGGACATCGGCAGCAACACGCGCGCCACGAAGGTGATGTCGCGCAGCCCCTTGAACGCGCTGTAAAAACGAGGCCATCGCTTCTCGTTCGCGAAAAGCTACTGTAGCGTGTAGCCGCTCACAATGAAACGACAGGTGATCTGACACAACGCAGCTGTCGAAGGGCATGGCCGCAGCTTCGCGGCAGGAGCAGCCAGGTGACTTCAGTGCGCAAATTCGTATCAATGTTGGTCATGTGGCCGAGAAAGCCGATTGGCCTTCTCATTCGGGTCCTGCTCGTCACATGGGCCGTACTGGCCATCTACTACTCGAACTTGCCTTGGTCCTGGCTGCGTACGATTGCGGCCGGAGCGTTTGCGGGCTTTGCGATTTGGGCGCTCTGGCGTTCGCGCCAACCGCGCATGTCCGCTCTCTTCCTCGTCATGTTTTTCGGTGTCGTCGTATGGTGGATCTCAATCCCTCCATCACACGATCGGGATTGGCGACCGGAAGTCGCGGTGATGCCGCGGGCGGCCATCGACGGCGACCGCGTGCGCCTGACCGGCGTCCGTAACTTCGACTACCGAAGTCGAAGCGACTTCACGGTGCGCTACGAGGAGCGCGAGCTGTCGCTGTCGCACTTGATAGCCCTCGATTTCTACGTTTCCTATTTCACCGAGGGGCTAGTCGGGCACACGTTTGTGAGTTTTGTCTTCGACAATGCGCCACCACTGGCCATCTCCATCGAGACGCGTCCTGAGGTCGGCGAAGGCTTTGCGCCCGTCGCCTCCCTGTTCAAGCAATTCGAGCTCATCTACGTGGTCGGTGAAGAGCGTGATGTTGTGGGCGTGCGCACCAACCATCGCCACGAGCCGGTGTACCTGTATCGCCTCAATACATCGGTTGACGACGCGCGCCGGCTGCTGATGATCTATTTGACGCGCATCAACGAGCTAGCCGATCGGCCGGAGTTCTACCATCTGTTGACCAACAGCTGTACGATCAACATCGTGCGCTATGCAAATGCGGCGGGCCGACGGGGGCGCTTCGACATTCGACATCTGTTCAACGGACTGATCGATAGCTATCTCTACCACTCCGGCCGGATAGATGCGACGCTGCCGTTTGATGAATTGAGGCGGGGGTCCTTGATCAACGAAGCCGCACAGGCGGCCGATGGCGCAGCCGATTTCTCACAGCGGATCCGCTTGTCCTTGCCGACAATGGTGCGACCCTGACCCCTATTGGGCTCACAAGGCCCGTGAGGAGCCGCCGCCGATCCGCCGGGTTCTCCTCTCCTGCCCATGTCCATCTCGGGTCCTGCTTGTCTACGGCAGTTGGCCATGATCGGAGGCGGCAAGCCGTCTCTGCCCGGCTTGAACGGTTGTAGTCTGCGCTGGTTTACAATCGGCCCATGACGGCTAAACAGCGCGGCGTCCGCGGTAAGCTCCCAAGCTGACGAAAGCGACCAGTTGCCCCTGCTAGGCCGTCCGCAACACCGGCGCTGGCGGCTGCGATGGGCGGATCAGCGCGAATGCGACCTGCACGATGCCGCCGGCAAGGCCGAGCGCGACGCCGATGCGCCAGGCCATGGTGTAGGAGCCGAGTGCGTCGTAGAGCAGCCCTCCTCCGTAGGCGCCGAGGAAGCTGCCGATCTGGTGGCTCATGAAGGCGAGGCCCTGGATCATCGCCTGCCAGCGCAGGCCGAACATCTCGGCGACCGCGCCTGCGACCAGCGGGCCTACGCCCATCCACAGGAAGCCCATGATCGCGCCGAACAGCAGCGTGGAGAACGATGTTGCCGGCAGCATGAAGTACCAGGCGAGCGCCAGCGAGCGCAGGATGTAGATCCCGCCCAAGAGCGCCAGCTTGTTCCAGCGCTGGCCCGCCCAGCCGAAGAACAGCGAGCCCAGCACGTTGAAGCCGCCGATCATGCCGAGCGTCTGCGCGCTCAGCATCGGATCGAGGCCGCAGATTGCAAGGTACGACGGCAGGTGCGTGGTGAGGAACACGAGCTGCATGCCGCAGACGAGATAGGCGCAGGTCATTACCACGAAGGACGCATTGCCGAACGCGGTCCTTGCAGCCGTCGCGGCCGTGGCATCGTCGATGTCGTCGGCGGCGGGCTTGGGCAGCGGGATCTTGTCGACGCGCCCGGCAAACCAGGCCGCCGGGATCATCAGCACCGACATGATGACGAAGCCGGCAAGCCCGATGCGCCAGCCAAAGCCCTCGTTGAGCATCTGGCCGATCGGCGCCGACAACAGCGCCCCGAGCGAGCCCGCGCCGGAGACGATGCCGAGCACCGTCGAGCGCACCGTTTCGGGCACCGCGCGCGCCGCCACCGACATCGCGATCGCCGCCGCGGTGCAGGCGAGCGAGGTCCCGATCAGCACGCCGGCGCCGATCATGATGCTGAGAAGCCCGTTCGCCGTCGCCATCAGCGCGAGGCCCGCGATGTACATCAGCGCGCCCACGATCATGATCGGGCGAAAGCCGTAGCGCACGGTGAGAGCGCCGGCGGGCGGCTGCAGGAAGCCCCAGGCGAGGTTCTGCACGGCCAGCGCCAGCGTGAAATCCGAGATCGAAATGTGGATGTCGTGCGTCAGCGGCTGCATGAAGATGCCGAGCGACTGCCGTAGCCCCATGCTCAACGTCAGCATGATCGAGGCGCCGATCAGGATCGGCAAGGTCGGGCGCAGGACCTGCAGCAGGGGCATTCTTCTTCTCCCTTTTGGGCGCGGCACGGGTGCCGTCGTCTGCTTTTGCCGATGTTTTTTGGTACACAGACCTGTGTACTTAGGCTATAGATATCCGCTGCTGTCAAGCGAACAGGATGCTTAGCTCCGCATGGCTCCCCCGCCTGCCCCACAGACGATGAAAGAGCGGATCCTTCAGACCGCCGACAAGCTGTTCTATCTGCAAGGCATTCGCGCCATCGGCGTCGACACCATCGCGGCCGAGGTCGGCATCTCCAAGCGCACGCTCTACAACCACTTCCCGTCCAAGGACGCGCTGATCGCGGCCTATCTCGAGCGCCGCTTCGTCCACGCACGCCCCTCCGACAAGCTGCCCGCCGAGCAGATCCTCGCCACCTTCGATTCGCTGGAGCGACGCTTTGCGGCCAAGGACTTTCGCGGCTGCCCGTTCGTCAACGCGGTCGCCGAGCTCGGCCCTCAAGACCGCGCCGTGAAGAAGATCGCGATCGCCTTCAAGGAAAGCCGCCGCCTCTGGTTTCGCGACCGCCTGACCGAGCTCGGCGTTGCCGACGCTGAGGCGCTCGCAACGCAGCTCGTGCTGCTGGTCGACGGCTCGATTGCGCAGGACTTGGTGCGCGACGATCCGGCGATGGCAAGGGCGGCGAAGGAAGCGGCGACGGTGCTGCTACGGAATGCGGGGGTGGATGTGGGCGGTGATGCGGAGAAGAGACGCAAGCGCGCGAAATAGCCGCTGTCGTCGTATCGTCAGGTGTCATCACCCGCGAAGGCGGGTGATCCAGTATTCCAGAGGCGGTTGTGATTGAACCAGAGAGGCCGCGGCGTACTGGATTCCCCGCTCCAGTGCGCGATTGCGCACAAGGCGGGGAATGACAGCGGAGTTTCGAGGACCGCCGCCACCCTACCAATATGCTCCTGTTTTGCCCGACGGGTCAAATGACGCCGCTGCCGGCGCGAGCCATCTCGCCACCCCGCATAACCCATTGATCCGGCTCGCGCCGGCTACTGTGCATGGGGTTGTTTTCGCAACTTTGTGCGGGCGGCCCTCACGCCGCCTGCGACACCACGCGATTGCGCCCGTCGTGCTTGGCGCGGTAGAGCGCGGTGTCGGCGCGCTTGAGGACGTCGGCAACCGCCTCGCCCTTGTGCTCCAGCGTGGTGAGGCCGATCGAGATCGTGACCTCGATGCGCTTCGCCCCCTTGTGAATCGCGAACGGCTCGCCCGCGATCGAGCGGCGCAGGCGCTCGGCGACCATGCCGGCGACGTGAAGATCGGTCTCCGGCATCACGATGACGAATTCCTCGCCGCCGTAGCGGCAGGCGAGATCAATGCCGCGGATCGATTTGCGCACCCGCACCGCGAACTCGCGCAGCACGTCGTCGCCGGCATCGTGGCCGTAATTGTCGTTGATCGACTTGAAGTAGTCGATGTCCAGGATCATCAGCGCCAGCGGCTTGCCGCGGGTCGCGGCCTGCTCGGCGAGCGTCGCCAGATGGCTCTCCATGTAGCGGCGATTGTGCAGGCCGGTGAGCGCGTCGGTGATCGCCATCTCGATCGAGTTCTGCACGTTGTCGCGCAGATGGTCGGTGTAGCGGCGGCGGCGGATCTGGGTGCGGGCGCGCGCCAAGAGCTCGGTCTTGTCGATCGGGCGCAGCAGATAGTCGTTGACGCCGATCTCGAGGCCGCGCAGCAGCCGCGTCGAGTTCTCGGGCTCGGCGATGGCCAGGATCGGCACATGGCGCGTGCGCTCCAGCGAGCGCGCCTGGCTGCACAGGCGCAGGCCGTCGAAATTGTTGAGGTCGAGCGAGACGATCAGCAGGTCGTAATTGCCCTCGGCGGCGTGGAACAGCGCCTCCGTCGGGTTCGGCTCGACGTCGATGGTGTGCTCGGCGGCGAGGATCGTCGCCAGCCGCTCGTAGGAGGACTGGCGGTCGTCGACCAGGAGGATGCGGCCACCCTTGCCGGTGTCGGCGATCGCACTGCGCTCGGGCGCCTGCATGCCGATCTCGAGCGAGGTGATGGCGCGCATGCGCAGCTCATCGGTCATCATCTTCAGCCGCGTCAGCGAGCGCACCCGCGCGATCAGCACGACATCGGAGACGGGTTTGGTCAGGAAGTCATCAGCGCCGGCCTCGAGCCCGCGATTGCGGTCGGCGGGGCTGTCGAGCGCGGTGACCATCACGACAGGAATGTGGTGCGTGGCCGGATCGGTCTTGAGGCGGCGGCAGACCTCGAAGCCGTCCATGTCGGGCATCATCACGTCGAGCAGGATGATGTCGCATTCGGCACGCCTCGAGATCGCGAGCGCCTCGGCGCCATTCGCGGCGGTCATCACGTCGAAATATTCGGCGGACAGGCGGGCTTCGAGCAGCTTGACGTTGGCGGGAACGTCATCGACGACCAGGATACGCGCGGACACTGTGAACTCACTTCCTATCCGATAAAACGCCGGACCGTCTCAATGAATTTGCCGACCGAGATCGGCTTGGACAAATAGGCTTCGCAGCCGCCCTCGCGGATGCGCTCTTCGTCGCCCTTCATCGCGAACGCCGTGACCGCGACGACGGGAATGGCACGCAGTTCCGGATCGTCCTTGATCCAGCGCGTCACCTCGAGGCCGGAGACCTGCGGCAGCTGGATGTCCATCAGCACGAGGTCGGGCCGCATCTTGCGCACGAGGTCGAGCGCCTCGTAGCCGTTGCTGGTGCCGGAGGTCTGGTATCCGTGCGCCTCCAACAGGTCGCGGAAGAGCTTCATGTTGAGCTCGTTGTCTTCCACGATCAGGACGGTCTTAGCCATCCCGCCCTCCTGATTGGTCCGAAGGACCGGTCCATGTGACGCCTCAGACGCCGCTTCCCGGCGTTTCGAAAACTGGATTCAAACTAGCCGCAGATTCGCTTGAGTTTCGTTAAACCCGACGGCCCACTTTCTGCGATGTGGTTTCCAGTTGCTTGTCGGGGCCGGAAGACTTGAGGACGAGACTCGGGCATGATGATTCCAAATTAGAGACCGAAAGTTAACGGAAAGGCAAACCGTCCCCGTGAAAAAGCCTGTTCACAACCCCCGCGAAGTCGCTGAAATCGTTGCGATTCAGGCCCTGTCCTTCGTCGCGGGCGAGCCTGAGCGGCTGGGCCTGTTCCTGGCCGAGACGGGGGTCGGTCCGGAGACCCTGCGCAATGCCGCCGCGGACCCGAATTTCCTGCTCAGCGTGCTCGATTTCGTGATGCGGGACGATGCCACGGTGAAGGCCTTTGCCGAGGCCGCGGAACTGCATCCGACCAACGTTGCCGCAGCGCGGCAGGTCCTCGGCGATGCGCTCGGCGACCCCTCCTGGGAGCGCGACGTGCCGTGACCACCCCTGAGGCGGCCGTGCCCCGCTGCTTCTGCCGGGATTGTCTGGCCGGCCTCGACATGGGCGTACAGAACTTGGGCGCGCGGCGCTGCTCGGCTTGCGGTTCCCCCCGCCTCGTCCGCCACCGCGCGCTCGCCAGCCTGACCATCGCCCATATCGACTGCGACGCCTTCTACGCAACGGTCGAGAAGCGGGACAACCCTGAGATCGCCGACAAGCCCGTCATCATCGGCGGCGGCAAGCGCGGCGTGGTGTCGGCCGCCTGTTACATCGCGCGCACCTATGGTGTTCGCTCGGCGATGCCGATGTTCAAAGCATTGGAAGCCTGCCCGCATGCGACCGTGATCCGCCCCGACATGGCGAAATATGTCCGGGTCGGCCGCGAGGTCCGCCAGGCCATGCAGGCGCTGACGCCGCTGGTCGAGCCGCTCTCGATCGACGAGGCCTTCCTCGATCTCTCCGGCACCGAGCGCGTGCACGGCATGATCCCGGCCAAGGTGCTGGCGCGCTTTGCCCGCGACGTCGAGCGCGACATCGGCATCACCGTCTCGGTCGGCCTGTCCTGCAACAAGTTCCTGGCCAAGATCGCCTCCGACCTCGACAAGCCCAGAGGCTTTGCCGCGCTCGACCAGGAGGAAGCGCGCGCGATGCTGGCGGAAAAGCCGGTCGGCTTCATCTTCGGCGTCGGCCCCGCCACGCAGGAGCGCCTGGTGCAGCGCGGCTTTCGCATCATCGCCGACCTGCAGAAAGCCGACGAGATCGAGATGATGCGGCAGTTTCCGAGCGACGGCCGCCGGCTGTGGCGGCTCGCGCGCGGCATCGACGACCGCCGCGTCGAGCCCGACCGCGGCGCCAAGACGATTTCCAGCGAGACCACGTTCGAGACCGACATCCGCGATTTCGCGACGCTGGAAAGAATCCTGTGGCGGCTCTGCGAAAAGACGTCGACGCGCCTGAAGAGCAGCGAGCTCGCCGGCTCGACCGTGACGCTGAAGCTGAAGACCGCCGATTTCCGCCAGCGCACGCGCTCGCAGTCGATCGCCGCCCCGACGCAACTCGCGGCGAAGATCTTCTCGATCTGCCGGGAGATGCTGGCCAAGGAAATCGACGGCACCGCCTTTCGCCTGATGGGCGCCGGCGTCAGCGCGCTGCGCGAGGGCTCGGCGATCGACGACACCGACATGCTCGACCGCCGCGCCGCCCACGCCGAACGCGCGGTGGACAGCCTGCGCAAGAAGTTCGGCAGCGCCGCGGTGATCCGCGGCATCGCCTATGAGGGCCCGGAGAAGGCGCAGGAGTGATCTATTCCTGCTCAACTCAGTCGCGTTCGAAGATTCGTGCACCCGGATAAGCACGCCTGGCATACTGAACGACCAACTGCCGGTCCTGAGTTTCCAGGAACGGCGTTCGGATCTGACAAGACCCGACGATGAGGTGCCACAAGCCGTTGAGCTTTCGAATGACGACGTTCATTTGAGCCTCTTCACAGTGACCCGAGTGGACTCAAATGTAAGAATCTCCCGCCGTCGCTCAATTGTACCAGTGTAAGGTCAGCGCATGAGAAGGATTGGAGGAGATATACAAAGGTATGTTGACGATGGCTCCAACAGCCGCTGGCGCCGATAGCTTCGCAGGGGCTCAACCGATCTTACCGGTTCGGGGACTGGCACGGTGACAGGCGAACGCGATCTCGACGCGCTGCTGAGTAACATGAAGCCGGAGATCATGGACGGCATCTTCGCGTTTTGCACGCTTGCGCCGAGCGCGAGCATTCCGGCTACCATCAGCCCCATCCTGACGTTCCGCGAACGCGAAGGGACCACGCTGGTGGTGCTGCAGGAGGAGGCCGAACGTGCCGGGCTACGCCATGAATGTCCCTCGCGCCTCATCACCTTGACGGTTCATTCCGCCCTCGATGCGGTGGGCTTTCTGGCAGCCATCACGGCACGTCTGGCCCAAGCCGGCATTAGCGTGAATGCCGTGTCGGCTTTTCACCACGATCATCTCTTTGTGCCTGTCGACCAGGCCGATGAGGCGATGGCTCTCCTGCTTGACAGGTTCAAGCCGCAACAGGGCTGATTGCGCTTGATCTAGAGCATGCTCTAGCCTGTAGAGAGATGGCTGGCCTCGATTCAAGGAGACAGCCTATGACAGTGATCGACAACAAGGCGCTCATTCAGGACATCATGGATGCGCGCGCACGTCGCGACCCCGGCCCGTTCATCGCCGCGATGGCCGATGATTTCGTCTGGCGCATCACCGGCTCGACGGCCTGGTCCGGCGACTATGTCGGCAAGGCCGACGTGCTGGAACGGCTGATGAAGCCTCTCAGCGGACAATTCACTGCTCCCAACAGCCTCACGCTATCCCGCATCATCTGCGAAGGCGATTACGTCGTCGCCGAGTGCCGGGGCAATGCAACGACGCTTGCCGGCGAGCTCTACGCCAACACCTACTGCTTCGTCATTCGCATGACGGACGGGAAACTGCGCGAGTTGACCGAATACATGGACACCACATTGGTCGGGCGGGTGCTAAGGCCGCCCGGCAACCAATGAGGCCGGCGCGGCCTTGAGGCGTCCATGCGGCGACACGGCGGGTCTCGCCCCGCTGGCGATCCACTCCTCATAGAATTCGACCTTGGCTTCGATGAGTGCCAAAGCCTGCGACCAGCGGTGGATATTGTCCTGCACCCGCTGCTGGTGCGCTGCGAGCAGCGCGTGACGCTCGGTCAGCGCTGCTTCGCCTCGTTTCGCAAGCGCCGCATATTCGCGCATCTGCTTGACCGACATGCCGGTGCCGCGCAGGCGTTCCATCAGATCTAGCCAACCGACGTGAAAATCGCTGTAGACGCGCCGGCCGCCGCGGTCCCTGACGACGCCGGGGATCAGGCCCTGAGCCTCATACCAACGGATGGTGTGAATGCTGCGGCCCGTTCGGCCGGCGACCTCTCCGATGCGAAGCCCTCGCGACATGGCCTTTCCTTTCTTCGAAACCGCCTCGCAAGGCTCAATCTACCCTGCGAGGTCTCCTCAGTCCGCGACCGCCACCGCCTCGATCTCGATCAGCCATTCCGGCGCGGCGAGTGCGGTGACACCGACCAGCGTCGAGGCCGGCGGCTCCATGCCTTCGAAGAAAGCCGAGCGGGCCTTGCCGATGATGGGGCGCAGCTCCGGCTTGTAGTTCACGACGAAGGTCGTGATTTTCACGATGTTGGAATAGCTCGCACCGGCCGCCTTCAGCGCGTGCCCAAGATTCTGCATCACCTGCGTGGTCTGCGCGGCGATATCGCCCTCGCCGACGATCCGCCCCTCCTCGTCGGTGGAGACCTGCCCGGAGATGTAGATGGTCCGAGCGCCCGAGGCGGTGACGACGTGAGAATAAGCCGGATTGTGATGCAGGCCGCTGGGGCGGAGATGGTCGAGCTTGGGCATGGGCTGGCTCCCCGAGTTTGTGGTTGGGAAGGAGCGTAGCTGGAGAGTATGACGAGAGCTAGCCCCGTCATTGCGAGGAGCTCTTGCGACGAAGCAATCCAGACTGCTTCCGCGGAGGGATTCTGGATTGCTTCGCTACGCTCGCAATGACGGAGAAGCCCTCAATTGCAGGGCTTGCTGTCCTTGACGTCGAACTTGCCCATCGCGCCGGAGATGACGAAATCATTGTAGTCGAGCACGAGCTGGCGCGAGACGCCGTTCTCGTAGAGCTCGAACGCCATCGCGTAGACTGGGGTCTGCTCGCCTTCCTTCTGCTGGGCCTCGCGGTCGAAATAGCTGACGGTGACCGGCCAGCGCTTCAGCGACTTCATGTGCTCGTCCGACGTCGACGGATCGGTCGAGGTGGCACGGTCGGGGGCGACCGGCTGGCCGATCACAGTCAGCGTGTTGTAGACCTTCTGACCGTCATCGGAGCCGTCATAGACCGAGAGCTCCAGCAGCGACTTGCCGTCCTTGGCGGCGGCGATGATGCGCTGGATCTGCTCGGTCGGGAACACGATCTTGCCGTCGAGCTTGAACGTCTTCGGCGCCGGCAGCTTCAGCTTGACGTTGATGTGGTCGCCGTCGCGCTCGGCTGAGCCGTCGACCCGGCCGGCATCCGTCTGGTTCATGCGCGTCTCGATCTTGAAACGGTAGCTCTTGCCGGAGGCGTCCTCCCACGAATTGGAGCGGAGGTCGCTGAGCGTGACCTTGCCCTCGCCGCTGTCGAGCTCGGAGACCTGGCGGAATTCCGAGGTATAGCCCTCGCAGGCGTTCCCCGTGAAATTGTAGAGGATCCGGCCGCGGGCGCTGTTCACCGAATTGCTGCGCGATTTGACCAGGCTGAGGTCATAGAGCGCCTGATGCGCGAGAAACGGACCGTTGGCGGCTTGAGCCCCGCCGCCAAGGCCGACACTGGCCGCGGCGAGCGCCATCACACCGAGCGAAGTCCGGAAAAGGTGCACCATGTCTGTTCCCTGAGGAAAGCGCAGATTCGACATTTTAATGACCGTTCCATTGCGCCGCAACTGAGGCCGTTTCACTAAAAGTTTGCCCCTCACGTTGAACCTGCTGGCCTGCCTCAACAAAATGCAGCCCCTCCGGTTGCTTGCATGTGGCGGCACGATGGGCGAAACAGGGCGCGCCCGGCCGGCAGTCGCGCCGGAGCGAAGGATTTTTGGACAACGAGGTCGGACATGGCGGGCACGGTCGAGCAGAAACTGGCGGAGCAGGGTATCAAGCTGCACGAGGCCCCCACCCCCGTCGCCAATTACGTGCCCTTCGTGCGCACTGGCAACCTCCTGTTCGTCTCCGGCCAGGTCTGCTTCGACCCCGCCGGCAAGCTGATTGCCAAGGGCAAGCTGGGCGCCGGCGTCTCGATCGAGGACGGCGCCGCAGCCGCGCGCGGCTGCGCGGTCAACCTGCTGGCCCAGGTCAAGGCGGCGCTCGGCGATCTCGACAAGGTCGTACGCGTGGTGCGGCTCGGCGGCTTCATCAACTCGGCCCCGGATTTCCTGGACGGGCCCAAGGTGCTGAATGGCGCCTCCGACCTGATGGTCGCCGCCTTCGGCGACAAGGGCCGCCACGCCCGTACCACCGTCGGCGTCGCCTCGCTGCCCGCGGATGCGGCGGTCGAGGTCGAAGGCGTGTTCGAGGTCGCCTGACGCCAAATGCGCGCTCCGGATTGGCTGACAGCCCGGCCGGTCGCCCATCGCGGCCTGCACGACATTTCGCGCGGCATCGTCGAGAACATGCCGGGCGCGGTGCAGGCTGCAATTGCCGGCAATTTCGCGATCGAGGTCGATATCCAGCTCTCGGCCGACGGCGAGGCCATGGTCCATCACGACCATGCCCTGGGCCGACTCACCGAGGCCACCGGCGATGTGGTCGCAAAGACCGCGGCCGAGCTCAAGGCCGTCAGGTTCAAGGACACCGATGAGCGGATGATGTCGCTCGCAGACCTCTGCGCCATGGTCGCCGGACGTGTGCCCCTGGTGATCGAGGTGAAGAGCCATTTCGGCGGCGACCGCAAGCTGGTGAAGCGGATGGCCGAGGTGCTGGCGTCCTATGATGGCCCCGCCGTCGGCATGTCCTTCGATCCCGACCAGGTTCTGGCGCTACGTGAATTGCTCCCCTCTCGCCCCCGCGGCATCGTCGCGCAGCGGAGCTATGAGGACGAGTACTGGGCCAAGCTCACCCAAGAGCAGCGCGACAGCATGCTGTACCTGCGCCATGGCTTCCAGACCCAGCCGCATTTCGTTGCCTTCAAGGTCGACCACCTCCCGGCCCCCGCCCCCTGGATCGCCCGCAACCTGTTCGGCTGCGCCCTGCTCGGCTGGACCGTCCGCACGGCGGAGCAGCGGACGCGGGTCGGGCGCTATGCGGACCAGATGATCTTCGAGGGGTTCGTGCCGTAGGGCTTGCCCGTGTCCCGGACAAGCAGCAACGCATCAGCGTTGCTGCGCAGAGCCGAGACCCATCTCTCCAGGAATCCGGTGCAACTTGGGCCCCGACTCTGCAGCGCATCGCTGAAGAAGCGCTGCGCTTCGTCCGGGGCACGAGAGCGAGCCTTCCCCACCCCTTGAAGTCGCTGCTGCAATGCACGATCTTGGGCACGATGGCATCATCGGAAATCACGCTCGAGGCCGTACCTTCGATTGGCGACGTGTCACCGGAGGATTGGGACGCCTGCGCCAATCCCGGCGGATTGTGCAATGGGGCTGGCCCGGGAACCTCATCCGTCCTTCCAGGCGATTCCCTCGGCCTCTCAAGACCTGCCTATAACCCGTTCGTCTCCCACGCCTTTCTCTCAGCAGCCGAGAAATCGGGTTCGGCCACGATCCGCACCGGCTGGGCGCCGCGGCACCTGATCGCCAAGCTCGATGGCCGCGTTGCCGGAATCGTGCCCTGCTATCTGAAATCGCACAGCCAGGGCGAATACGTCTTCGACCGCGGCTGGGCGGATGCCTATGAGCGCGCCGGCGGGCGGTATTACCCGAAGCTCCAGGTCTCGGTTCCCTTCACGCCGGCGACCGGACCGCGGCTGCTGGTGCGCGACGGCGTCGATCGCGAGCGCATCACCGAGGCGCTGGCGAGTGGCCTCATAGCGCTGTGCGGCGTCAGCAAGGCCTCCTCCGTCCACGTCACCTTCGCGCGGGAGTCAGAATGGAAGCTGCTCGCCGAGCACGGCTTTCTCCAGCGCACCGACCAGCAGTTCCACTGGCACAATGAGGGCTTTGCGAGCTTCGACGACTTCCTGGCGACGCTGAACTCACGCCACCGCAAATCGATCAAGCGCGAGCGGCGCGATGCGCTGGCGTCCGGGATCACGATCCATTGGCTCACCGGCAAGGACATCGCCGAGGATGCGTGGGACGCCTTCTTCACATTCTACATGGAGACCGGCTCGCGCAAATGGGGGCGGCCGTATCTGACGCGCGAGTTCTTCTCGCTGATCGGCGAGACCATGAGCGAGGACGTGCTGCTGGTGATGGCCCGCCGCAACAATCGCTGGATTGCGGGCGCGATCAACTTCATCGGCTCGGACACGCTGTTCGGCCGCAACTGGGGCGCGGTCGAGCATCACCCCTTCCTGCATTTCGAGGTCTGCTACTACCAGGCGATCGATTTCGCGATCAAGCGCGGCCTCAAGCACGTCGAGGCCGGCGCGCAGGGCGAGCACAAGATCGCGCGCGGCTACCTGCCGCGCACCACCCATTCCGCTCACTTTATCGCCGATCCCGGCCTGCGCCGCGCCATCGACGATTACCTCAAGCGCGAGCGCGCCTATGTTGCGGAAGCGGGACGAGAGCTCGCCGAGCTCGGCCCGTTCCGCAAAGGGGCTGACGAGGCGCCTTGACGCCTCGCAATTGCTGGTGACAGTAAGCGCAAATCGTTCGAGGAGCCGCCGCCATGACCGCCTACGACAGCAACAACATCTTCGCAAAAATCCTGCGCGGCGAGCTGCCCTGCTACAAAGTGTACGAGGACGAGCACGTCTTCGCCTTCCTCGACATCATGCCGCGCGTGCCCGGTCACACGCTCGTGATCCCGAAGGTCCCTGCCCGCAACATCCTCGATATCAAGCCCGACGACTACGCCCATGTCGCCCGCGGCGCGCACAAGATCGCAGCCGCCGCAATGAAGGCGTTTGACGCCGACGGCATCACCGTGCAGCAATTCAACGAGCCTGCCGGCGGACAGGTGGTGTTTCACCTGCACATGCACGTGATGCCGCGGCACGACGGCGTTGCCATGCTGCCACCGGCGAGCCGCAAGGAAGACGACAAGGTGCTGCAAGAGCACGCGGCGAAACTGATGGCGGCGTTGAAGGCGAGCTAGTCTCTCCACTCGTCGTTGCGAGCGAAGCGAAGCAATCCAGACTGCCTCCCGCAGAAACAGTCTGGATTGCTTCGTCGCAAGAGCTCCTCGCAAGGACGGCGGAGAGACCTCACTCCGTCTCGAAATCGCCCTTCTGCGGCGCGGCCAGCGGCGTGAACTCGCAGCGGTCGGGCTTGATGTCGATCAGCGGCGTGTTGTCGATGCAGTCGAGGCCGCGCACCAGGATGGCATTGCCCTCGATGCCGACCAGCTTCACGATCGATGTGCCGATCGGGTTGGGCCGCACCGGCGAGCGCAGCGAGAAGGTGCCGCGGGTCTTCTCGTTGTTCTTCGGGCTCTGCAGGATGATGTCGCGGCGCGACCGGTCGAGCCAGTAGAGCACTTCGAGATTGCTGTAGAAGTCGACTCCTTTGATCGCCGGCACGAAGGGCTCGAAGATCTCGAGGCGGCAGATCGGGCCGTCCTGACGTCCCTGCCGCGGCGTCTCCAGCCGGGATGACCAGGGCGTGCGGATACGACCGATGAAGACGAGACCGGCATCTTGCGTCGGCGGCAGCTCGATGGCGACCTCGCCCTCGCGGAGCTCCTGTTCGCGAACCATTTTCCTGTTCCCTGGCTGTTCGCCGGCGGTTTTAGCCCAACCACCACTTGCCGGCCAGCATGAAGACTTCGCCCGTGACCACGCCCGCGAAGATCGAACGGCGGGTCAGCAGGAAGGCGACGAGCCCGGCGCCGACCGCGCCATAGCGCAGCACATCGGGCACGCTGGCCAGCGCGCCCGGTGGCTGGACCACGATCTGGGCGATGACGCCGGCCAGGATCGCGGTGGCGACCGCCCTCACCCAGACCAGCAGCTCTGAGCCCTCGTCGATGCCGCCGCCGAACCACAGGCCCAGCATGCGCCAGATCTGGTTGGGAACGACCCCGGCAATGAACAGCACCGCCAGCGAGTGCCAGTCGCCGATCGCTTGCGCAAAGCTCATGCGCGCACCTCCCGCCACCAATGCACGCCATAAGCGATCGTCCCCGCGACCACGCCGCTGACGAGGATATCGAGACCGGAGTTCATCTTCGCCGCCAGCGGATAGAGCACGATGCCCAGCACGAGCGCGACGACGTCGGCAACCTCGCGGCTGTTGCGTGCCGTCGAGAACAGGAACGACAGCGGCGTCAGCAGCAGGATCGCCGCGCCAAGGGTCTGCGTCAGGTTGGCGGCGAGGAAATAACCGACCGTGTTGGCGACGAGGCACACCGAGACGAGCCCGCAGCCGAGCCCGTGGACGAAGGCGATCCGCCGTTCGCGCGGCACCTGCGGCAGGAAGCGGTGGCATTCGACCCACAGCGTCACTGCGGTAAGATGCGCGGCGAAAATCAGCTCGCGCCGCTTGGTCTTCGGTGTGCGCATCAGCGGCAGTACCGAGACCACCATCGGAAACAGGCGGATGGCGCTGACGGTCACCGCGATCGCCGACTGGATGATGGTGGCGCCCGAGCCGAGCGTGGTGATCAGGATGATCTGCGCCGGACCTGCCCAGACGAACAGCGTCGAGCACAGCGCCCAGAGCAGGCTGAAATGGGTGTCGTGGGCGAGCGCACCGATGCCGAGATAGGTCACGAACAGCACGATGGTGAGGATCGTCTGCGTGATCGAGCGCAGTCCCCAAGCGAAGGCGCGCCAGGGACTTTGCCATTGTGGTGAATCGAGCGGAGGAAGCGCCACGGGAGCTTTGGCTGGTGAGGAATCGTGGCTGCATAACGGGCGAGACAGCGGCGCGCGTCAAGGAAGGGCGCGGCGGGGCTGGCATGCGCGAGGCCCAGACCCACCGTCGTCATTCCGGGGCGCGCCACTTGGCGCGAACCCGGAATCCATCAGGCCACAGAAATCGCTGCACGATGGATTCCGGGTTCGCGACTTCGTCGCGCCCCGGAATGACAGCTGATCCTACCCCGCCACACCCCTGTTCTTCAGCACGAAGCAGGCGCCGCCCGCCTTGCGGATGCGGTTGCACAGATCATCGGCCTCGGCGCGCGTGTCCGCGCCGACGCGGACCTGGTAGAACGCGCGTGTGCCGCGGCTGCGCATCACCGAGCTTAGCAGGCTCGGATCACGCTCGCCGATCACGGTGCTCAGTTTCGTGACGGCTCGGGAATACATCGCCAGCGCCTTGTTGCGGTCGAAGCCGGCAGCGAGCTGGACGCCCCAGATCTTTGCCGCGGCAAGCTCGACATGCTGCTCGAGCTCGGCGACGAACGGGTTGGGAGCACGCTTGAGCAACGCCATCAGGTCACGGCAGCTCGTCGGCGGCGAGCTCGGCGGCCCCTTGCCGGTGCTCCCCGCCTTGGCCCAGGCATCGACGCTGGTGCCGGTGATCGCATAGACGTAGTTGCGGGTCTGCTCCGGCATCGGCCCGGTGCCGGCGAGCCATTCCTGTACGCGCCGGGGGCCGGCATTGTAGGCGGCCGCGGCAAGGCCGAGATTGCCAAACTGGTTGCGCAGCTCTTTGAGGAATTCGGCCGACTTCGGCAAGGCCTGCACCGGATTGAAGGGATCGAGCAGCCCGCGCTCGCTGGCGGTGCCCGGCATGAACTGCGCGATCCCTCGCGCATGATCGCCGCTGCGCGTCATGGGCCCGACCGCATCGGCCTGGAAGCGGCTCTCCTGCCAGATCACCCGCGCGAAGAATTCCAGCGGCAGGTCATTGTCGCGCGCAGCCGCCTCCACGATCAGGCAGATCGACTCCCGCGTGTCGCTCTCGCGGGCCTCTTTCGCCTTCTCCGCGGGCCGCTCGGGTTCCTGGGCCTTCGCAGGCGCGTCGGCGGGCGGCGCCTCCTCCGCGAGCGCCGCCGACAGCAGGAGGGCCTGGCACAGGACAGCGATGATCCGGGCTATTCGCATGGCATTGAGCTATCGGACAAATCGGACCTTGACTTGGAACCAGAGCCAACTAGCAACAGACGGCAGTATCAACACCGGTCCGGCCCAATGGTGACAATCTTTTTTGATCTCGACGGCACGCTGACAAACCCGAAGCCCGGGATCACCCGCTCGATCCAATATGCGCTGGAACGGCTCGGCGTTCCGGTGCCGAGCGAGGACGAGCTGACCTGGTGCATCGGCCCACCGCTGCTTGCCAGTCTTCGAAAGCTCACCGGAGCCGATGAGCTCGCCGACCGCGCACTGCTGCTCTATCGCGAGCGCTTCAGCGATATCGGCCTGTTCGAGAACGAGGCTTACGGCGGGATTGCGGATACGTTGTCGTCGCTCGCAGCGATACGTCAGCGCATGTTCGTGGCGACCAGCAAGCCCGCCGTCTACGCCACCCGCATCGTCGATCATTTCGGCCTGAACCCGTATTTCGAACGCGTGTTCGGCTCCGAGCTCGACGGCACGCGCGTCGACAAGCGCGACCTGCTCCGCTATGCGCTCGACGAGGCCAAGGTCGATGCCAACAGCGCGATCATGATCGGCGACCGCAGCCACGACGTGGTCGGCGCCCGCACCAACGGCATGACCGCCATCGGCGTGCTCTACGGCTATGGCAGCGAAGCCGAGCTACGCGATGCCGGCGCGCACCACATCTGCGCGGCGCATCCCGAGTTGCTCGGCCATTGCACGACCTAGTCGATCAGGCTCCGACGGTCTCCACCGCTGTCAGCATGCCTGTCTTTGGATGACAGTTCAGATATTCGAAGAACTGCTCATCGGCGGCTGCCACCGTCACCTCGTGATAGAGCCGCAGCTTGGCTGACGGCCCGAGTGTCGAGAGATATTTCATAGCCGCGCCGAAGATCTTGACGTGGGTCGGATGCGACTCCGCCCAGCGTTCGAGCGCGGCGAGGCTCTTCCACCAGCTCTGGCCGTAGGACTTCTCGCTGACGCTGCCGTCGGCCGCAAGCACCTGCATGTACCGGTTGGCGTAGCAGCCGATGGTAAGGCCATCATCGCGCAGAAAGTCCATGCCCTCGCGCAGCACCGGTTCGACGTCGTCGAGATAGAGCTTGCGCTCGGACGCTGCGGTATCGCTCCAGTCCTGCCCGGAGCGGATCAGACAGAGATTGTCATGAGCCACGACGCGCAGCCGCGCGCCGTCGTGGATCAGCTCAGGCGCGCCACCAGGCGCCATCGCATCCGTCTGTGACAGCGGGAGACGATCGCGCATGCCGCCCCAGTAAGCGTGCTCCTGCACCTCGCCGCTCATGCCTTCCGCGGCGACGGCGATACCTTCGGGCCGATCGGGTGATGAGAACAGCGTCTCGTGACGGGCGACACTGGGGCGCAGCACCTCGATGAAGGTACCGACGCCTTCGCGCTTTCGGCCGGTCCACATCTCGCGCGCCCGAGCGAACCAGGCATTAAAGCGTGCGAGATCGTCCCAATAAGCGACCGTGACAACATTTTCGCAGGCGCACTGATCGACATAACGCGCCCGGTCCCAATGCGACGGACCGCCATCCACTGCGAACAGTCCTGCGATTTCCTTCAACGCGTCCATTGCTGCCGCCGGTGCCGCACCGCCATACTGGACACCGAAATAAGCCATCACGACGCGGCTGACCGCAGGCTTGTAGCGTGCGACGAAGGATGGATATGGCGGCTGATAATCGTCGGGCACGCGCTTGTGGCGCGTGCGTGGAGTTTCGAGATGCGCAGGGATTGCGGATTCCATGAAGCCCTCCCCTCGTAGCGATCAGCTGGCCGCCGCCGCAATGTCCATGGGCTCGACAGCATCGACCGGCAGCGCGAACTGCTCCACCCGCTGGTACCGCTTCTTGTTGAGCAGCAGCCGTGTGACGTCAGGCCGCGAATAATGTCCGGCGGGATCGGCGGCATTCTTGGCAACGCCAATGGCGCCGAGATCGATCTCTGCGATCAGCAGGCCCTCCTGATCGGGCGCCTGCTTCTCCCCGATCTGGCTGCCGTCGGGGCCGTAGATCGCGGCGAACCCGCCGCCCACATGTAGCAGCGCATTCTTGTCGGGCCGGTCGCAGAGCTCATCGATCATGGCTTGCGAAACGATGGCGCAAGGCGCGAGCACGAAGCAGGAGCCTTCCACCGCGTAGACGCGCGACGCCGCGTTGTTGACCTCCGCCCCTAACGCCGGCGCGAAGGGATCGTAGAGCGAGAAGCTCGGCCAGGCCGCGACATGGACCTGCTCGTTCTGGGCGTACATCGCGTATTTCGACAGCGGTTGAAGATGCTCCCAGCAGCACAGCGCGCCGAGCCGGCCGATGTCGGGCCGCGCATGAACGGCGAGATCGCTGCCGTCGCCCTCGCCATAGACCGTGCGCTCGGCATGGGTCGGCCGCAGCTTGCGGCGCTTTGCGATGGTCTCGCCATCGGGGCCAATCAACCATTGCGCGAGGTAAAGGCTGCCGCCGTCGCGCTCGGACAGGCCGACCACGGCGGTGAGCTTTGCCTTGCGCACGGCCTCGCGCAGGCGCTCGGCCTGCGGGCTGTCATAGGATAGCGAATTGTCGAAATAGCGCTGCACGAAGCCCCGCCCGATCGCCCAGGCAGGGGAGTCCAGCCAGATATGCCAGGGGTAACCGGGGATGAAAGCTTCCGGAAAGGCGATCAGCTTGGCGCCCTTTTCCGCGGCCTCCCCGATCAGCGCGATCGACTTGTCGATCGAGGCGTCGAGGTCGAGCCAGGCCGGCGCCGCCTGAACGACCGCAACCTTGTATTTCGGATGCTCGATGCCCATTCCTGCCTCCATTGCCGGTTGATCCCAAGCCACGTCCGATGCAGTCTATTTGGCCAAGCCGGGCAGCCGGCCGCTCGACCGCGGCGGAACAAAAACTCGACTGGACGCGCTACCGACCGGTACGGGATTTGCCTCCGGTCAGACTGGCTCCCCAGGGCGATTTTGCAGGATGTGAAAGGGAGGCTGTTCAGATGCCAATCCAGTTCACGACGGACGGCAGTCCCGCCTATCGGCGGCTCGCTCTCTGGCAGGACATCGTCTGCGACGTCTTCGTCGGGCTCGACTGCAAGTCGGACCTCGGCAGCGCCTTTCGCGGATCGGTCACCCAGGCTTCGCTCGGCAAAGCCGTCTGCTCCGAAGTCTGCTCGGACCGCCAGCACGTATTCCGCACGCCGTCGCGCATCGCGCGTTCACACCAGGATTTCGTTCTCGTAGCCCTCGGAAATCGCGGCAACGGTGGCGTCGTGCAGGACGGCCGCGAGACCGTGATCCACCCCGGCGAGTTCGCGCTCTATGACACCACGCGCCCGTATGAGCTGAAGTTCAACAGCAGTTTTACCCAGACCATATTCAAGGTACCGCGCGAGATGCTGCAGCGGCGGCTCGGCGGCACCGAGACGCTGACTGCAATGTCATTTGGCGCCGCCGCACCGCTCGAGCGGCTCGCCTATGATTTCATTGTCCGGCTCTGCCAGAATGCGGATGGTTTGGCTCCGGACACCGCCACAGCGCTGTCGGAGCAGGCAGTTGACCTCCTTGCGATGGCCTTGAGCGAGCGGCTCGGTAAGTCATCGCTGCCGTCCTCGACCCACCGCTCGGCCCTGCTCTACCGATTGAAGGCGCACATCCGCGCGCACCTCGCCGATCCCGATCTCTCGCTCGCTGAAACCGCGGCCGCGCTCGGCATCTCGCCGCGCTATGTCAACGATCTTCTCGCGGACGAGGACACCTCCTTCCAGCGCCATGTCCTCGCCGAGCGCCTCGCCCGATGTCGGCGGGATCTCGCCTCGCCACTGCTCGCCCATCGCCACATCAGCGAGATCGCCTTCGCCTGGGGCTTCAACGACCTCTCGCATTTCGGCCGCGTCTTTCGCGAGCATTTTGGCGCGTCGCCCCGCGACTTCCGGCACAGCCAGTTGCGGCATTGAGCCCCTAGGGCGCGAGCGCATCGCTCGGAGAGGCGACACGGGCCTTCATCGCCGCACTCATCGGAAGCCGGAGGTTCTGTCCCTTCGGCGGAATCGGCGCCTCGAACCATTTGGCATAGAGCTTGTCGAACGCGCCGGAGGCCATGTTCTCCTTGATCACGGTGTCGACCAGGGCCTTAAACTCAGGATCTTCCCGACGGGTCATCAATCCGTAATAGGACGGCGCATAGGTCGCGCCCAGCATCCGGAAGGCCGTCGGATCGGTCGCGTTCGCGACGAGCCCGGCGATCAGAATGTCGTCCTCGAACCAGGCGGCGGCGCGGCCCGTTCCCAGCATCAGCAACGACTCGGCATGGTCCTTGGCCTGAACGATCGTCACGTTCAGCTTCTGCTCGCCGAGGACCTGCTTTGCGACCGCAAAATTCAGCGAGCCCTGTGTGATGACGACCGTCCGCCCATCGAGCCCCTTCGGCTCCGTCACCCCCGAGGCGACGGACACGAGCCAGCGCGGCGACGCCACATAGGTCGCGACGGAGAACGAAACCTGCTTCTGACGTTCCGCGGTGTTGGTCGTGCTGCCGCACTCGACGTCGATCGTGCCGTTCTGGAGCAGCGGAATGCGATTGGACGCATTCACCGGGACGTAGTCGATCCCCAGCTCCGGCCGGCGCAGCACGATCCTGATCTTGTCGGCCACCGCGGAGCAGAGATCGAGCGAAAGTCCGGTCGGCTTCTGATCCGATCCAAGATAGGCGAACGGGATGGAAGCTTCCCGATAGCCGAGGGTGATCTTGCCGACCTCTCTGATCTTGTCGAGGGTTGGGCTGGCCGCTTGCGCTGTTGGAACGTCCAACAGCGCAAGCGAAAGTGCGGCAATGGCAAGCGTCGGCGCGTGTCTGAGGATCATGTCGGCCTCCGGACTGTTGATCAAGCGGCGGGATTTCGCGACAATTCGTCGAGGCTCTCCCTCAAGGAGCGGTCCAGGATCTCGACGGCGCGGTCGATCTCCTCGGTCGACACGGTGAGCGGCGGCGCGATGCGCCACACCGATCCGCGCTCGGGGCGACGGCGGATGTTCATGCTCAGCCCATGTTCAAAGCACTTCTTCGTCGTCAGGCCGCCGAGCTGGTGGGCCGCGCGCCGACTGTTGCGGTCGGTGACCAGCTCGACGCCGAGCAGAAGCCCCATGCCCCTGATGTCGCCGATCTGCTCGTATTTCTGCTGAAGTCCCTCGAACCGGCCGCGCAGGTACGCGCCCATGACATTGGCGCGCTCGACCAGCTTCTCCTCCGCGATCACACGCAGCACCGCGAGCCCGACCTCGGCCAGCAGCGGATCGGAGACGTGGCTGGTGTAATAGGTGAAGTGATCCTCGTGCAGCTTGCTCTCGATCGCTTCGGTGGTCGAGACCGCCGCGAGCGGAAGGCCCCCACCGAGCGTCTTCGACATGGTCATGATGTCGGGGACGACGCCGAAATATTCCGATCCCGTCTTCTTGCCGACGCGCCCGAACGCCGTCTGGGCCTCGTCGAAGATCAGCAGCATACCGCGCTCGTCGGCGGCCTTGCGCAGCGCCTCCATGAAGGCCTTCGGCGGCACAAGCACGCCGCCGGCGCTGATCACGGGCTCGGCGATGATCGCCGCGCCCCGCCCGCTCGACTGCATGTCGAACATTTTCAGCGCCAGCTCGAGATTGGCGAGCGCGGATGCTTCCTCACTCCCCTTGTCGATGTAGGGACGATAGGCATTCGGCTCGGGGATGACGAACACGCCGGGCGGCGGCACGCCATAGCCCTTGCGGTCGCTCGCCATCGAGACCGAGGCGGCGCCCCCGGTGATGCCGTGCCAGGAGCCGCCGAGGACAAGCACCTCATAGCCGCCGGTGTACATCTTGGCCATCCGGAGCGCGACTTCGGTCGCCTCCGAGCCGGTGTTGATGAAGATCGAGCGCTTGAGATCGCCGGGCAACCAATCCGTCGCCAGCACCTGGGCGAGCTCGGCCACCACTTCGGGAATCATCCCGCTGAAGAGATGGAACGCCTTCTTCCCGGCCCGCTCCACCGCCGCGACAATGGCAGGGTGGTTGTGGCCGATCGTCGCGCACATCTGCCCCGAGGTGAAATCGAGATAGTCGCGCCCGTCGCTGTCGGTGACGATGGTCCCCTTCGCGGTCGTGAAAAGGTTCGGGAACACGTCTCCGCCGTACCGCACCAGAAATTCGTCGGCGGCTTGTTTCAGCGCTGAAGTCATGGCGTCTCCTTAAGCAAGCGGCATCTGCCGCGCGCGGGCATGGCGCGGCGATGCGGAGTCCGCTCACCGGGTCTCGGGTCAGGTTGTGGGCACGAAGCTGTTGCGTCTGGGCGTTCGCGGTACGAAACTTGCCAGTGCAACGGAGAAATTCGTAACCGGGCAGACATGATGGGCGCCAGTTCAAAAAACTCAGCAGCCGATGAAGCAAGCTCAGCGGGGCGGCCGCGCATGCCGCCGCTGAAGGCGCTGTCGGCGTTCGAAGCCGCTTCCCGCCACGGCAGCTTCAGCCGCGCTGCCGAGGAGCTCGGGGTCACGCCTTCTGCGATCAGCCATCACATCCAGAACCTCGAGGATTTTCTCGGCGTGCGCGTGTTCTCGCGGCACGCCGGCCGTGCTGTGCTCACCAATGCCGGCCGCCTCTATGCCGGCGAGATCGAGCGCGCGTTCGGCACGATCATGGGTGCGACGCGGCTGGTGGCGCCGCAATCGCAGCGCGATCATTTGTTCATCGCGAGCGGACCGAGCTTTGCCGCCAAATGGCTACAACCGCGGATCGGCAATTTCATCGGCCAGCATCCGGAGATCGGGATCAGGCTGTCGACCATCGCCGATCTGCGCGATCTCGAAACCATCCGCTTCGACCTCGCGATCGCCTATGGGCGCCCACCGGTCGTGAACGACAGGCAGATTGAGCCGCTCCTCGCCGAGCGCCTGCGCCCGCTCTGCAGCCCGCGGCTGATCGAGCAGCTCGACCTGCGCGAGCCCGGCGATCTCGCCCGCGCCACGCTGATCCATTCCTCGAACGCGCTGACCTGGACCGATTATCTGCGCAAGGTCACGGGCGCGAGCATCAAGGCGCGTCACGAATTGTGGTTCGACCGCTCCACCATGGCGATCGATGCAGCCGTCGAGGGTCTTGGCGTCGTGCTGGAGAGCGAAATCCTCGCCGCCGAGGAGCTGGACAAGGGCACGCTCGTCGTACCGTTCCGTCAACCCGAATTCGAAGTGGAGACGGTCTCCTACTATCTGGTGCGCTCGGCTGAGGCGAAAGGACGTAGTCATGTCAGCGCGTTCGAGGCTTGGCTGCGCGCGAAGATCTCGGCTGCAAACTTGCAGACCACGAGCGTGGCCTAGCAAAATGCGGACTACCCAAGCAGAGCCGCCATGTGAGCGCGTGATAGGACAAGGCACCCGCTTGCGCTAAACTCGGCACCAAGGCCGCACCGATCAACGAGCGGCCAGCCGAGGAGCAGATCGATGGAATACCGACGCTTGGGCCGGTCCGGCCTCATGGTGCCTGCTTTGAGCTTGGGAACGGGCACGTTCGGCGGCGTCGGCCGCCTTGCGGCGTGGGGCACGACGGATGCGACTGAAGCGCGGCGTCTTCTGGACATCTGCCTCGACGCCGGCGTGTCGATGTTCGACACCGCGAATGTCTATTCGCTCGGCGAATCCGAGCGGGTGCTCGGGCAAGCCATCAAGGGGCGCCGCGACAAGGTCCTGATCTCGACCAAGGCGGCGTTCCGCTTCGGCGACGGCCCGAACGACATCGGCTCTTCGCGCCAGAATCTGCTTGCGGCGATCGACGGTTCGCTGAGCCGGCTCGGCACCGATTATATCGACCTGTTCCAGCTCCACGGCTTCGACGCCTTCACTCCGCCCGAAGAGGTGCTATCGACTCTCGACGTGCTCGTTCGCGCGGGCAAGATCCGCTATGTCGGCGTCTCGAATTTCTCGGGTTGGCACCTGATGAAGTCGCTCGGCGTCGCCGACACACACGGCTTTCCGCGTTACGTCGCCAACCAGACCTACTATTCACTGATCGGGCGCGACTACGAATGGGAGTTGATGCCGCTCGGCCTCGACCAGGGGCTGGGCGCCGTGGTCTGGTCGCCACTCGGATGGGGGCGCCTCACCGGAAAGATCCGCCGCGGTCAGCCGAAACCGGAAGTCAGCCGCCTGCCCAAGACGGCCGAGTTCGGACCGCCCGTGTCGGACGAGCATGTCTACCGCGTCGTCGATGCGATCGACGAGATCGCGAAGGAGACCGGCAAGAGCGTCTCGCAGATCGCGCTGAACTGGCTGCTGCAGCGTCCGACGGTCTCGACGCTGATCATCGGTGCACGCAACGAGACCCAGCTGCGCGAGAATCTCGGCGCGGTCGGCTGGTCCTTGACCAAGGACCAGGTCGCAAAGCTCGACGCCGCGAGCACGGTGACGCTGCCCTACCCCTATTGGCACCAGCGCGTGACCTTCAGCGACCGCAATCCGCCGGCGGTGTAGGACAGCCGCATCAAGCACGCTTGGTAAGGCGACGGCGCGCTGACAGTGCGGTTCCGGAACTATCGCGGCCCTACCCTGTTGGCGCAATACTCGGCCCGTGGCCGAGTCCGATTCGCCAACGATACGCCGCTCACGATGTCGACAGTCACCATCGAGCATGCCGACGGCCTGCCGCAGCCGCAACGCAACCAGGCGGTGCTGACCATTGCGCTCGGCATCGTCATGGCGGTGGTCGACAGCGCCATCGCCAATGTGGCGCTGCCGACGATCGCAGCCGACCTCGATGCGAGCCCGGCCTTCTCGATCTGGATCGTCAACGGCTACCAGCTCGCGATCACGATCTCGCTGCTGCCGCTGGCTTCGCTCGGCGAGATCGTCGGCTATCGCCGCGTCTACCTGGTCGGGCTGGCGCTGTTCACGGTGGCCTCCGCGTTCTGCGCGCTGGCCCACACGCTGCCGCAGCTGACGATCGCGCGCATCCTCCAGGGCTTTGGCGCGGCCGGCATCATGAGCGTCAACGCGGCGCTGGTACGTTTCACCTATCCGCGCAGCCTGCTCGGCCGTGGCATCGGCCTCAACGCTCTCGTCGTCGCCTTCTCGGCCGCGATCGGCCCGACGCTCGCCGCCGGCATCCTCGCGGTCGGAAGCTGGCCCTGGCTGTTCGCGATCAACGTGCCGCTCGGCGCGGTGACGCTGGTGCTGGGCCTGCGCAGCCTGCCGCACACCAAGCCCGCGAGCCGCTCGTTCGACTGGCAAAGTGCGGGTCTGTCGGCGATCACCTTCGGCGTCGGCATCGCTGCGGTGGACAGTGTCGGTCATGGCGAGGCCGCGATCACCTGCCTCGTGCAGTTCGCCGTCGCGATCGTTGCCGGTGCGCTGCTGATCTATCGCGAGACTCACATGACCTCGCCGCTCTTGCCGATCGACCTGCTGCGCATCCCCGTGTTCGCGCTGTCGATTGCGACCTCGATCGCATCGTTCTGCGGGCAGATGCTGGCCTTCGTCGCGATCCCCTTCTATCTCCAGAGCCGCTTCGGCTATTCGGCCGTCCATATGGGCCTGTTGATCACGCCATGGCCGATCGCGCTGGCGTTTGCAGCCCCCCTCGCAGGCCGCCTGGTCGAGCATTATCCGGCCGGCCTGCTCGGCGGTATTGGGCTCACGCTGTTTGCCTGCGGCCTTGCCGCGCTGGCCTTCCTGCCGGCGACGCCAACGCCGCTCGACGTGATCTGGCGGATGGCGCTCGCCGGCGCCGGCTTCGGTCTGTTCCAGACCCCCAATAACCGCACCATGATCGCAGCCGCGCCGCGCGAGCGCGCCGGCGGCGCCAGCGGCATGCTGGGGACGGCGCGCCTCCTCGGCCAGACCACCGGAGCGGCGCTGGTGGCGCTGTTGCTCGGCCGCTATCCACTCGACGGAACCAGGCTGGCACTGCTCGCGGGCGTCGGTTTTGCGCTCTGCGGTGCGATGCTGAGCATGCTGCGGCTTTCCCCGGCCGGCGCGCGCGGTGCCGAGCAGGTCCGCGTGCAGGACGATCAGCGCCTGCGCGGGGATTAGCACCCGGGTTCGCGCATTGTCGTGCACAACCTTTGCGTGGCTTAACTATTCAGCGCAATAGCCTATTGCCCTCCCGCTCCGGTTGCGCATAGTGGCGGTGGGACAAGGGGCATTTCATGCGTTCATTGGGAATTGTGGCGCTCAGCGTCATGCTGGGCGGCTGCGCGTCGGTCACGCGCGGCACGACGGAGAATATCAGCATTTCATCAACACCTTCAGGCGTGGAAGCCGTCGTCAGCGGAATGGACGTTCCGACCACCTGCACGACGCCTTGCTCGGTGGTCGTCAAGCGGAACGCCGACATCTCGATCACCTTCCAGAAGGAAGGCTATGAGCCGCAAATCGTTCCGCTCAGCCGGGACGTCCAGACGGGCGGCGCCGCGGGTTTCGCCGGCAATCTCCTGCTGGGCGGTGTCATCGGCATGGGCGTCGACGCAGCGACCGGAGCCGCGACCGATCACAAGCCGAACCCGGTCATCGTGACGATGCAGCCGGCGGCCCCTCCCCGCAGCGCACGGCCGCCCGCGCCCCGGAAGCCGCGAGCACCTGCGCCGCCTCCGCCCGACACCGGCACCTAAAGAGCGATGCGATTGGGATCAATCGTCATCGTGCTTCAGGTTATTGTTCGAGCATGATCTTTTCGGAAAACCGCTACACACTTTTCCGGATCATGCTCTAACCCGGTAACTACCAAGCAGCAAAAAGGCCGGCTTCGCAGCCGGCCTTTTCGATTTCATCAGTGCCGATCAGACCTTGACCAGCGGGCCCTTCGAGGTCGGCCCCTTCGAGCCGCCGGGGCCGCCCGGCTTGGACTTGCCCGGCGGACGCTTGCGGGCGCCGGGCAGCTTCTCCTGCTTCGGCGTGACCGGACCCTCGACGAACTCGAAGCCGATCTTCTCCTTGGTCTCGTCGGTCTCGTCCTTGACGAGCACGACGCGAACGTGGCCGCCGCCCTTCAGCTTGCCGAACAGCACTTCGTCGGCCAGCGGCTTCTTGATGTGCTCCTGGATCACGCGAGCCATGGGACGCGCGCCCATCTGCTCGTCGTAGCCATGCTGGACCAGCCAGGCCTTGGCCGGCTCAGACAGCTCGATGGTGACGTCGCGGTCGCCGAGCTGCGCCTCGAGCTGAAGCACGAACTTCTCGACCACGGTGCCGATCACCTCGACGCTGAGATGGCCGAACGAGACGATGGCATCGAGACGGTTGCGGAATTCCGGCGCGAACTGGCGGTTGATCGCCTCGTGATCGTCGCCTTCCCGCTTCGAGCGCGTGAAGCCGAACGCCTGCTTGGCGAGATCCGAAGCGCCTGCGTTCGTGGTCATGATCAGGATCACGTTACGGAAGTTGACCTGCTTGCCGTTGTGGTCGGTGAGCCGGCCGTGATCCATGATCTGGAGCAGCACGTTGTAGAGGTCGGGATGCGCCTTCTCGATTTCGTCGAGCAGCACCACGCAATGCGGATGCTGGTCGACGCCGTCGGTGAGCAGGCCGCCCTGGTCGAAGCCGACATAGCCGGGAGGCGCGCCGATCAGGCGCGACACGGTGTGCCGCTCCATGTATTCGGACATGTCGAAGCGCAACAGCTCGACGCCGAGCGACGCCGCGAGCTGCTTGGCAACTTCGGTCTTGCCGACGCCGGTCGGCCCCGAGAACAGGTAGCAGCCGATCGGCTTCTCCGGCTCGCGCAGGCCCGCACGTGCGAGCTTGATCGAGGCGGCAAGCGATTCAATCGCCTTGTCCTGGCCGAACACCGTGCGCTTCAGGGTCTGCTCGAGATGCTTGAGCACCTCGGCATCGTCCTTCGACACGCTCTTCGGCGGGATCCGCGCCATCGAGGCGATCGTGGTCTCGATCTCCTTGATGCCGATGGTCTTCTTGCGCTTGTTCTCGGCGACCAGCATCTGCGCCGCGCCGGACTCGTCGATCACGTCGATCGCCTTGTCGGGCAGCTTGCGGTCGTGGATGTAGCGCGAGGAGAGCTGCACCGCAGCCTCGATCGCCTCATTGGTGTACTTCAGCCGGTGGTAGTCCTCGAAATACGGCTTGAGGCCCTTGAGGATCGCGATGGCATCCTCGACGGTCGGCTCGTTGATGTCGATCTTCTGGAAGCGCCGCACCAGCGCGCGGTCCTTCTCGAAGTGCTGGCGGTATTCCTTGTAGGTGGTCGAGCCCATGCAGCGGATCGTGCCCGAGGCGAGCGCAGGCTTGAGCAGGTTCGAGGCATCCATCGCCCCGCCCGACGTCGCGCCCGCACCGATCACGGTGTGGATCTCGTCGATGAACAGGATGGCGTTGGGATGCGCCTCGAGCTCCTTGAGCACCTGCTTCAGGCGCTCCTCGAAGTCGCCACGATAGCGCGTGCCGGCCAGCAGCGTGCCCATGTCCAGCGAGAACACGGTCGCGGCCGCCAGCACCTCCGGCACCTCGCTGTCGACGATGCGCTTGGCGAGGCCTTCTGCGATCGCAGTCTTGCCGACGCCGGCTTCACCGACGAACAGCGGATTGTTCTTCTGCCGGCGGCACAGCACCTGGATCGCGCGGTTGATTTCGGAATTGCGTCCGATCACCGGGTCGATCTTGCCGTCGCGCGCCTTCTTGTTGAGGTTGACGCAATAGGTCTCGAGCGCCTCGCCCTTCTTCTTGGCGTCCTCGTTGCCCTTGGTCTCGGTCTCCTCGTCGACGCCGCGCACGGGCCGCGCCTCGGAGACGCCCGGCCGCTTGGCAATGCCGTGGCTGATGTAGTTGACCGCGTCGTAGCGCGTCATGTCCTGCTCCTGCAGGAAATAGGCGGCATGACTCTCGCGTTCGGCGAAGATCGCGATCAGCACGTTGGCACCGGTCACCTCTTCGCGACCGGACGACTGGACGTGGATCACCGCGCGCTGAATCACGCGCTGGAAACCGGCGGTCGGCTTGGCATCGTCGGCGCCATCCGTCACCAGGTTTTCGAATTCGGTCTCAAGGTAGTTGACGAGGCTCGTACGGAGCTTGTCGAGATCGACGCTACAGGCGCGCATGACGGCGGCTGCATCGGAGTCGTCGATCAAGGAGAGCAAGAGATGCTCGAGCGTCGCGTATTGGTGATGACGCTCGTTTGCGATCGCCAGCGCACGATGCAGGGATTGTTCAAGGCTTTGGGAAAAAGTCGGCATTCGCGTCCTCTATGGCCCCCACCATCATGATCGCCATCGCCCGGTCAGGCAACAACAACCTTTGTCACATATAGTTATACAAGATCGCGGCGAAAGACCGGTTCCGCGACTCGGCAGCTAGCCACCTGGGCTATTTTCAATGCAAAACCCGTTCCGATTTGGGCGGGATCGGCGCCAGCGCAGAATTCCGTAGTTTTGCCAGCTGCGACCGCCATCGCGCGCAGCCGTCACGCGACAATCACACCGCGGGTTGCAGGAGCCCCGCCTTCAAACGCGCCGCAGGCCGGGCTTACTTCTTTTCCATCACGCATTGCAGCGGGTGCTGGTGCTTGCGGGCGAAATCCATCACCTGCGTCACCTTGGTCTCGGCGATCTCGTAGGTGAACACGCCGCACTCCCCGATGCCATGATGATGGACGTGCAGCATGATCTTGGTTGCGGCTTCGACGTCCTTGTTGAAGAACTTCTCCAGCACGTGAACGACGAACTCCATCGGCGTGTAGTCGTCGTTCAGGATCAGCACGCGGTACAGGTTCGGCCGCTTGGTCTTCGGCTTGACCTTGGTGATGACCGACGTGCTCGGACCCGAGGGAGTGCCCGGACGGTTGTCGTCATTGCTCATACGAGGCGCGTCGGCGGCGGCTGGCGCGGACAGATCAAGGCTGGAAGTCAATTGCAGCATGGCACAGGCGTTCAAATTCCCCACGGAAGCGAATGGCGGTCACTGCGCGACCCCTCCTTCGGAGCCTGGCGCAGGCGCGCCGCCTTGGATCGCCGCTCCCGACAAATCCGGTTCAGGCCGGATCGCTCGCCAGCAATATGGCCCTGCCCCCGGCCCGCCGCAAGCACGCGGGGGTCCGGCCCATGCGGTCGCAGCAGTCCCGATTCCCAGTCCGGGCGATCCTGATGAGGTTAATCAATCCGGAGCGATTTGACAAAAATTTCCGCCCGGCACGCTTAGAACATGTTGACCAGGAACCCGGCCGTTAGCCCGCACGGGACGGTTTTCGGCAGAAGGCTCCGGTTTTCTACGGTCCAATTTACCTGCCATTCAATGACGTAGCGCGAAATCGGGCAAAACACCGATTTCGGGGATCGTCATGTCTGGTCTGCCCCTCGTCAGCCGCCTTGGTCGACAACTCGCCCGTTTCGCAGCGGCCGAGCAAGGCAATATCGCTGTGATCTTCGCCATTGCGCTCGTTCCGGTGCTGAGCTTTGTCGGCGCGGCGATCGACTATAGCCGCGCGGCCCAGGCGCGCACCGCGATGCAGTCAGCCCTCGATTCCACCGCGCTGATGCTTTCCAGGGATCTGTCGGCCGGCACCATCACGACGTCACAGATATCCACCAAAGCGCAAACCTATTTCAACGCCCTGTTCACGGACACCAAGACCCTGCCGTCGGTTAGCGTCGGCGCCACCTATAACTCGAGCACCAGCATCGGCTCGACGATCCAGCTGACCGGAACCGGCACCTACACGACCAGCTTCATGAAGATCGCCGGCTTCCCGACGCTCGACGTCGGCACCTCATCCACCAGCGCCTGGGGCCTGACGCGCATGCGCGTGGCCTTGGTGCTCGACGTCACGGGATCGATGGCGTCCGACGGCAAGATGCCGGCGATGCAGACGGCCGCGAAGAACCTGGTCGATCAACTCAGCGCGCTCGCGAAGACCAACGGCGACGTCTACATCTCGATCGTGCCGTTTTCCAAGGACGTCAACGTCGGCAGCAGCAACTATGACAAGTCCTGGATCGACTGGAGCGACTGGGAAGCGGTGAATGGCAGCTGCAGCGACAATTCGTACAAACAACAGTCAAGCTGCGTGAGTGCCGGCAAGACCTGGACGCCGAAGAACCACAACAAGTGGACCGGCTGCATCACTGACCGCGACCAGGACTACGATACCAAGAACACGACTCCGGTGAGCAGCAATTCCGCGACGCTTTTCCCGGCCGAGCAATATTCCTACTGCAACTCCAGCAATTCGGCATACATCCAGCCCGTCATGCCGCTCAGCTACGATTGGACCGCGCTCAAGTCTCTGATCGACAATCTGGTTCCGACCGGCAACACCAACCAGGGCATCGGCCTTGCCTGGGGCTGGATGACACTGTCGACGGGCGAGCCCATGAATGCTCCGGCCAAAGACACGAACTACACCTACAAGGACGCGATCGTCCTGCTCTCCGACGGTCTCAACACACAAAACCGCTGGTACAGCGGCGCTTCGCAGATCGACGACCGACAGAAGCTGCTCTGCGACAACGCCAAAGCCCAGCCCAACAACATCACGATCTACACGGTGCAGGTGAACACCGGCAGCGATCCGACCTCGAGCGTGCTGCAATATTGCGCCAGCAGCAGCGACAAGTTCTATCTGGTCACCTCGGCAAGCCAGACCGTATCGGTGTTCAAGGATATCGGCACGTCACTGTCGAAGCTGCGCGTCGCACGCTGACGGGTCCCATCGCCCACAATAAAAAGCCCGGCTGTTCAGCCGGGCTTTTCGATTCCAGGATGTCTCGAGACGTTACTGGGCGGCCGGGGTGAACTTCGACACCATGGTCTCGACCGGCTTGAACGCCTGCTTGGCGAGGTCGCTGTAGAGGCCGGCGATCTTCTGCGATTCCGCAACGAAGGTTTCGTAGGCGGAACGGGCAAAATCGGTCTGCGCTTCCATCGCCTTGTCCAGCGACTTCACGCCGGAAAGCTTCTCGACGAAGGACTTGGTGTCTTCGAACGACTTCTTCGTGTAGTCGCCATAGGCGCTGGCGATCGCCTGGATGCCATGCTGCACCGAGGTCGCGGAGGCAACGCACTGCTCGAACTGCTCTTTCCCGTAGTTCTGGAAGTCTTCAACCTTGAACATTTCGGATCCTTTTCCCTGGCTCGCGTCGGGAAGCCCCGGCTCCCTGACTCCGCCCAAAATTAGTGCAACGCACAAAAAAGTCAAGAATCTTGTGCGTCGCACAAAACCGGGGGCAAATTGCAGAGAATTCCCGGGGTTTCCCGCAAGGGTTCCTTAAGCTTTTGGAAACCGGCCCACCCTACTTTGATTCCCTGGACGTGTTCACTTCCGCGAGCGGCCAAAGCCGTTTGAGAACATCACCTTAGCCAGAACAGCGGCTCGGGTCCAACGTCCCCCGCGGCGAACACCAGCGGAGGGACAGCCTGAGCAGGTAATGATCCCGGGTCCGTTGGGCACAATTTCGCCTCACGAGCCGGTGATCAAGTCAGAAACGGGGACGGGGTTCCATGCTTCGTAAAAACTTGTCTTCCTCGCGCTTGGCGCGGGTTGGCGTTTTCGGGCTTCTTACGGTCACCACCGCAGTCATCTTCACCACCGACGCAGCCGAGGCGCGGCGCCATCGTCGACACTATGCGCACCACCGGGTGCAGCGCGATGTGTCCGAGAGCTCCAGCCCGAAATTCGCGTCCATCATCGTCGACGGCAATTCCGGCGCGGTGCTCCAGGCGACAAGCCCTGACGGAATCCGCCATCCGGCGTCGCTGACCAAGATCATGACGCTCTATCTGCTGTTCGAGCGTCTCGAATCCGGCAGGATGAAGCTCGACACCGAGATGCCGGTGTCCAAGCACGCCGCCGACCAGGATCCGACCAAGCTTAATCTGCGTGCCGGCCAGACCATTCGCGTCGAAGACGCAATCAAGGGCCTCGTCACCCGCTCTGCCAACGACGCAGCCGTGGTAATCGCGGAAGCGATCGCCGGAGATGAAGACGACTTCGCCCAGATGATGACGCGGAAGGCGCGCTCGCTCGGCATGTCCAAGACGGTCTACCGCAACGCCAACGGCCTCCCCAACGACGAGCAGGTCACGACCGCGCGCGACCAGGCCACGCTGGGTCGCGCCATTCAGGAGCGCTTCCCCCGCTACTATCGCTATTTCGCGACCTCGACGTTCAATTGGCGCGGACAGTCGATCCGCAACCACAATCACCTGCTCGGCAGCGTCGAGGGCGTGGACGGCATCAAGACCGGCTACACCCGCGCCTCCGGCTTCAACCTCGTCAGCTCGATGCGGCGCGGCAACCGCCACCTGATCGGCGTGGTGCTCGGCGGCCGCAGCGGCGGCTCGCGCGACGCCATCATGCGCAACCTGCTCGCGGAGAACCTCGAAAAGGGCGCGACCGTCCGCACCGTCGTCGCAGTCACGGAGCGCAACGGCGCTGAAGCCAACACCGATGTCGCCGATGCCTCGGACATGCCGGCACGTCCCGCCCCGCAGGTCCAGGCCCCTGCTCCCGAAGCTGCCCCCTCGCGCCTCGCCGCGCGCCTGTCGACGCTGGCCGCAGCGACTGCGGCGATGCCGCCCGCTCAGCCCAAACCCGAAGTTCGGCCGACGGAGTCCAAGGTGGAGCCGGCGCCGCTCACCAATGGCGTGATCTCGAGCCAGCCGCTCTCCATCATCCCCGGCTCGTCCGAGCCGATGAAGCCGGTTCGGGTCAAGACGGTTCAGGTCAAGGCCGGCGCCGTGAAGGTCGCCTCCGCGGCTCCGGCTCAGGTCGTTGCGCCGCCGGTCACCAGCACCGTCCCGCCCCGTTCCGACGTCGCGGAAACCTCCGGCGCCGTCGTCGCCAGGGCAGATCTCATCAACAAGCCGGAGGCGGTGAGCCAGCCGGAAGCGCCGAAGGCCGAGATGGCCCGCACCGAACTGCCGCGTCAGCCGGCCGGCTTCGGCACCGGTAACGGCATCCTCGGCGTGCTCCCGGCCGCAACCGCTGCCGCGCCCGCTCCCGCCGCTCCGAAGCTCGCGTCCGCCGACCCGGCGCCGCAGCCGATGCAGATGAGCGCGACCACGAAGCCCGCCGTCACCCACAGCGGCTGGATCGTCCAGGTCGGCGCGCTCGAGAGCGAGAACGAAGCTCAGCAGCGCATCGACGCGGCCCGCAACTCGGCCCGCGGCCTGCTCAGCAAGGCTGACCCGTTCACCGAGCCCGTCGTCGCCAAGGACAATCGCAAGCTCTACCGCGCCCGCTTCGCCGGGCTCGAGCGCGACCAGGCCGAAGCCGTCTGCCGCACCTTGAAGCGCGCCGAGATCTCCTGCATCACCGTTCGCAATTGATCTCCTTCTCCGCTCCAAATCAAAAATGCCCGCGCCTTGCGCGGGCATTTTCGTTTTGGTGAGGCGGTAACGCCGAGGCTGTTCAGGACGAGGCTGTTCCACGACAACCTCTCGTCAAGGATTTACGGTTAAAACTTTGCTCAAGGGATCGACCACGCCGACAATGGCGGGCGACGGCAGACAGAGCAAACGGAGCTCACGCGGTACGGGCGTTTGTAGCGTAGTGCCGGAGTTAGCCGTTATGCGTGCGAAGCAGAGTATCCTTGGCCTCGTTTACCCGGGCAGCGAGATACGTCGAGCCCCCTTGGTCGGGATGGAGTTTCTTCATCAGGGACTTGTGGGCCCGGCTGATGTCGTCGCGCCCCGCTCCCGGCTGCAAGCCAAGGATCTGATAGGCTTCCTCCGCCGTCATTTTGCCGCTCGCCGCCGTGCGGCGCTGCCGCCCTGCCGCATCGCCCTGCGCGTTCTGACGCCAAGCGGGAAACCGGCGGTCCAGATAGCTTTCAAGTAAGGCCACGCTCTCGGCGTCAAACGTCGGGACTATTGCGAGCAAGCCGGCGAGATCGAACTCATCGAGACTGCGCCCGGCGTGAGGCCCCGCGACGATCTGGCCGGAAAGCTGGCCGGAATCGTGGTCCAGCCGCATGTCCAGGAATTGCGAGCGCACCCGCGACGCCTGCCCGGACGGGCGCGTCGCACCGCCGCCGAACAGCCCGCCGACATTGCCGAAGCCGGCATTCGCCAATGGCGTCCAGCCGAGCAGCCCGGCGCCGAAAATTCCGAGCGGGATCGCAACCGCCAGCTCGCCCCGCAAGCCGGTGAAGGCCGCAACCGCCAGCGCCAGCACGCCGCCGCCGAATTTGATGGTGCGCGCCAGCACCGCCGGATTGGCGGAGCGGAACGTCTGGAGCAGCAGGTAAAGCGTGATAACGGCGACAGCGCCGGCGATCAGGGTCATGGCCGGAATATAGTCGTCCTCTTGTCAAAAAGCATGGCGTCCACCGCCGCATGCCGCGCCGCCCCGACCGCTACTTCATCTGGCTGATCAGCTTCGCCGCGCCGCTCACGCTTCCAGCCAGTTTCAGCAGCGCCTCGCGTCCGCCGGCGGCATAGGCCGCAGCGGCCCGCAACAGCTCGCGCAGCTGCGCCGCCGCACCCGGATCGAACCGGCACCAGGCACCGCCCGTCAGGCGCGCGATCTCGCGGAAGGCCTGTTCGGCGACCGCGTCATGGCCTTCCTGAAACACGAATACGGGCACCTTGAGCATGCCGAGCTCGCCGGCCTTGGCGGAGAGCTCGTCGATGTCTTCCTCCATGGCATCGCCGACGAAGACCACGGCCCGCACGCCGGATGCGACTGCCTCGCGCCTGGCCTCGCTCAGCACCTTGCCGATCTGGGTATCGCCGCCGCGGCAATCGATCTTGCCCATCAGTGTCGCCAGCCTGGCGCTGTCGGAAATCCAACCCGTGGCACGGCACTCGTTGAAGCCGCGATAGTAGACCAGCCGGATGTCGAGACTGCCGAGCGCCGCGGTCTCGCGAAACATGTCGGCCTGGAGCGCGCACGCCATGTCCCAGGTCGGCTGCCGGCTCATCGTCGCATCCAGTGCGAAGATCAGCCGTCCCCTCGCGCCCGGCGCATGCGGCGAGAGCGCCCGCGCCTTGGCGACGAACGCGGCGATGTCTTCCGAGGTTGAGGTTTTCGCTTGCGGCAATGCGCCGTCTGCTTGCGCCGAGACGGCATCGCGGCCGCGCGGTTTGATGGGTTCGCCCGACATCGCAGCTACACCTTGCGTCAGCAGCTAATGTGGTCAGCACATGCGGCCCGGTCAATGCGCAAAGCCTCCGCGGGCGGGCGCCGGCGGAGGCTTCGACGATTGGTGCAACCGAGCTGACGTCAGCTCGGTCAGCTCTTGTGGCCTAGCTGCTGTCGGTCAGCTGCTGTCAGTCAGCTTTTGGCGGGTGCCATCAGAGCGACAGGGCCCGGCTCGAGGATCTTGGGCGGGGCCGATTGCGTGTCGACCGGCGCGATCTCGCTGTCCGTCGTGCTCAGGAACTTGTCGAGCATGCTCTGGATCGAGCTTTTCGCCACATCAGGACCGGTATCGCGCATGTCGTTGTGCTGGAATTCGGTCTTCACGACCTGAATGCCCGCCTTCTCGCATTCCTCGTCGGTGGGAATCACACCGGCGTCGGCCTTGAACTGCGGATCTTGGGAGCGGAACGACAGGATCTTGAACTTGCCGGCAGTGACGAAGGGCACGCGCAGATTGTCGAGCGTGACGACCTTCTTGACCTCGTCCGGATATTGCTTGGCGAAGTACATGGTGATGTCGCCGCCCATGGAATGGCCGACCATCGTCACCTTGTCGTAGTCGGCGTTGGCCTGAACCTTCTTCATCTCCTGCATGGCGAGATGGATGTTGGCGACGCCACGCAGAATTTGCGGCAGCCGGCCGACATAGAGCTCGCCGGGCTTCGTGACCATCGGAGGATCAGTCGGCAGATCGTGCTGCGGGCTTACGACCATGTAGCCGCGCGCAGCGAAGGCGTTGGCGAGGAAGCCGTACTCGGTGTTCTTGACGGTGTTGCCGTGATTGATCACTGCGACGGGCAGCTTGATCATGCCGGCATTGGCCTGCATTTCCTTGTCGCGCCGCACCGCGATGGAGACGGGCACCGGACGGTTGTCGCGAGAGGCGTCGTAGAATGTGATGGTCTCGTGTTTGATCGCCCACTTGCTCGCCGTGAAATAGGCGATGCCGCAGAGGGCACTGACCGAAACCAGAACGGCAATTCCACGCTTCATTTTCGTCCTCAGCCTCAGGCCTAAGCGGCCTGAATCCCTGTTGAAAATCGTGTTCTTCCGGGGCTCTTCGTCCCCTTGTCGCCTATTCCCTAATATATGTCACAGCAGCGTGACAGGAAGGCTAAATGTTGTGAACCGGCAGCCCTTTCATTGTGCGTCGCACTCGTTTCGTAAGCACCCCATTCTCATACCGCTACGTCAGCGTGCAGGTCCCTATTCGACGCAACCGGTCTCGATCGGGTTCGACTTCGCAGTAAATGCAGGGTGAAAACGCGCGCGGCGCCGCCCGGGTTCCCGCGCCAGCCGACAGACTCGGATCGGTCGGGAGTAACGATATACCGCGACGTCAGGCGCCGAGGATATCGTGGACCTCGAGCGGCTTGTCGACCTGGCTGAACCACTCGGCCCGGTTGGCCGCGCGGCGGCGGCCGCGCTCGTCGAGCGGGAGCTTGAGCTGGCGGAGCAGGCTCGTCACCTCCTCCCGCGCTGTGAGATGGCCGAGATTGGGCCGCATGCCGAGTGTGGCCTCGTCGATCTCGTCCAGGGCGGTCAGCCCGCGCGGGAAGAATTCGCGGTAGACGACGCGCTCGGCGAAGCCGTCGACGTAGCGGAAGCCAAGCCGCAGCGACAGATCCTTCAGGCCCTCGGCGACGAGCTGCTTGTTGCGCGAGCCGAGCATGGACAGGCGGTTGCGCACGAAGATCCAGTCGGTGGTGGCGCCGTCGAGCTGGCGTCGCTTGCGCCTGACATCACGCACCATCTCGGCATAGTGGCTCTCGCCCGTCACCGCGTAAGTCGCGGGATCGACCGTGCCGAGCACGTCGAAATCGAGGAAGCTGTCGTTGATCGGCGTGACCAGGGTATCGGCCATCGAATGCGCGAGCCGCATCAGATAGCTGTCGGTGCCGGGCGTATCGATGACGATGAAGTCGAAGCTGCTCTCGACCGCCGAGACGGCTTCCATGAACTGCTGGAACTCGGAATTCTCATTCTCGGCAATCTGCATGGTCTCGCCGAGCTTGATGCAGCGATGCACCGGAAGCTCGAGATCGAGCTTGGTACGCTGGGCCCAGGCAGACCGGTTGCCGATGTAGCGCGTGAAGCTCTGTTGGCGGCAGTCGAGGTCGATGGTGGCGACGCGCTGACCAGCCTTCAGGAGTGCAACGGCGATGTGCAAGGCGGTGGTCGATTTGCCGGAGCCGCCCTTCTCGTTGCCGAGCACGACCACATGCGCCGAGCCGGATTGGCCTTGGCTAGCCTGCACAAGCATGGTGATCCTCAACGCCCCTGGCGAATATCTTCGAGTTGACCGCGTCAGCGGTCAAGTGAAATGCGTGACAGGTAATGCAAATTGCAATGCGCCGTTCTCACGATGTATCGCGGCGCCGTCTTTCGTCTGTGATCCAGCCCACAATGTCGCGACGTTTTGCGCGGCCTTGCGCGGGATGCTGTGCCGCATCCGGATGCATAGCGTCCACGATCTCCGCTTGTTAAGGTTAGCTGGCCGGGCGCGAGGCCCGCACCTGCGCCGCTTTCCAATCCGTCGAGTCCCGATGTCAGCACGCCCATTGATCGCTCGCACGGTCCCTGCCCTGCGACGCGCCGTCGACGATCTCCGCAAGCGAAAGGCCACGATCGCGCTGGTCCCGACCATGGGGGCGCTCCATGACGGGCATGTGTCGCTGGTTCGCCTCGCCAGGCGGCGCGCCAGCCGCGTCGTGGTGTCGATCTTCGTCAACCCGACCCAGTTCGCCCCGACCGAGGATTTCGGCGCCTATCCGCGCACCTGGAAGGCCGACATCGCCAAGCTCGCGGCCGAGGACGTCGATATCGTCTGGAATCCCGGCGTCGCGGCCATGTATCCGGAAGGCTTTGCCACCCGCATCGTGCCGGAGGGGCCGGCGCTCGCCGGCCTCGAGGACCGCTTCCGTCCGCACTTCTTCGGCGGCGTTGCCACCGTCGTCGGCAAGCTGTTCACGCAGTGCCGGCCGGATGTCGCGATCTTCGGCGAAAAGGATTTCCAGCAATTGCGGGTGGTGACGCAGATGGCGCGCGACCTCGACCTCGGCGTCAAGGTGATCGGCTCCCGCACCGTGCGCGAGCGCGACGGACTCGCGATGTCCTCGCGCAACGTCTACCTCTCGCCCGAGGAGCGCCAGGCCGCCACCGTTCTCTACCGCGCCATGAAAGAGAGCGCCGGGCGCATCCGTGCCGGCGATGCGATTGCGCCGGCGATGGCGGGCGGCGCCGCGATGATCAAGTCGGCCGGCCTTGCGCTCGACTATTTCGAGTTGCGCCACGCCGAGACGTTGGCAAAGGTTACCTCGCGCAAGGACGGCCCGTTGCGGATCCTGGTCGCGGCCAAGCTCGGCACCACCCGGCTGATCGACAATATCGCGGTTTAGAGCAGCCCGAGGTCACGCAGCTCGCGCCGCATCGGTTCCGGCATCGCCGCAATCGAGCCGGCCGCGGACTTGCCGAGATCGGACGGTACCGAATCATCAGTCAGATAACGCCAGCCCTGGAACGGGCGCATCGGCCGCGGCGACACCGAGATCACCTTCGGCTGCATCACGATGCGGCAGCGCCCGATGCCATCCTTGTCGCGGAACGGCTCGATGGCGATGATCTTTTCGCGCGCGGCGATCTCGCCCTTGATCACCCAGTAGAGCGAACCGCCGGCGAGGATCTCGGCGTCGCGCTTGGGGACCATGCGGGTGATGTGGATGTGATGTTGCGGCAGACCCTTCTTTTTGGCGGTCTGCATCCGTTCGGCCACCCACTCCTTCAATTCCTTGACGGAGTCGCAGCCGACGGCGAGCTTGATCAGATGGAGTGGCATGCCCAAGCATTAGCCGGGCAGCCGCGCATTTGGAATGCCGATCTACTCGTTATCCGCAGGCGCGGGAGCAGCCGTCGAGGCCGGCGGCGGCGCGAGCGGAACCGGCGTGGCAGGCGCACGTGCAGCCTTTTGGGCCGGCGGTTTTTTCGCGGCCGGCGGGCTTGATGCCGCAGGCGCGGCGGCCTGTGCGGAGGCTGCGGCCGGCGCACGCGGTGCCGCCGCCGCATTCGCGGCCGGCGCGGCCTGGCGCGTCGCCGCCGTGGGCTCCGGATTCATGATGCTCACCGGCGGCGTCGAGGACGCGCTCGGGAACTCGGCATTGGTCGGCTTGCCCGTCGGCACCGACGGCGGCAGTCCGGCGAGCGCGGCGTTGGCCGCCATCGCCGGCGCTGCAGCGGGCGCGTTCCAGGTCGGCGCATAGCGCGCCACCAGCGTGTCGTAGAGATGGGAGTCCATGTTGGCGGCGACCTGCTGCTGGTCGGTCAGCGAGCGGAACGCGGCACAATCGAACTGCGTGCAGCCATCGCGTGCCACCAGCACATGCGCAACGAGGCCGTAGCGATCGCGCTCGAGTGACCTGCGCAGCGCCTTCATGTCGAGTGTCAGGCTCTTCTCGGCCGTGGCGGCGTCGCCGAGTGCGGTCAGCCGGTCGATCCTGGCCGCCGTGGAGGAGACTGCCGCAGCCGCAGCATCAGGCGCGCCGAACAGCGCCTTCTCGCAGCCGGCGGCGACGACATCGCCAGCGAAATCGTCGAGACAGGACAGCGCAGGCATGCTCGCCGTCACCACAGCTTGCGCGCGCGCCTCGGCCGGAGCGGACGACGCCTCCGGTCCATAGAGACGCATCGTGGCTGCACCGGCGATCACGATGGATAGCAGGGTGATGACGGTCAGCGCCCCGTTGGCGACGGATCTGTCGGCGCGCAGCAGCGTGATCAGGAGGATCAATCCGAAGAATCCGGCAGCCGCCAGCGTCATCCACATCGGGAAGGCCGGCGAACGCCAGATTTGGTCGAGCGAAGTGGCCCATGCCCAGTTCATGCGCGACGTCCCCTCACGCGAGCAAAGAGCGGATGGTCAAGCGAGCACCGCGAGTCGGCGACTGCCCCCGGCTCACCTTGTGAAGGCGAAGCGGGCCTTTTGACGGCGGCAGAATACAATCCCCGGGAGGCGCCTATGCGCTGACGGCGTCGGCGTTCAGGAGAGCGCGAGCTGGCTTTCCTTGGCAACGCGCTCGAAGGCTTCGGTCGAGCTTTTGATCCGGTACTGGCAGTCGTCGCCGTCGGTCGGAAGCAGACGGATAACCTCATACGCGCCGCTCGCAGCCGGACGCGCGACATTGCTGGCCGTGAACAGGACGCGCGTTCCCACGGGGAATTTGTGCTTCAACACCCTCTCCATCACTCAAACAGCGCCGCCTCGCCCAGTGTCCCACTGCGATGGCGGCCGGAAACCCGGGCCGCTGTATAGCACGCGTCGCGCCGTTTTGGCCAGCGCCATGCCGGCATGGCACGCGCTCGGATTTTGCAGTCATTTCAGAATGATAGGAGACAGCCGGCGGGCCGATGGTACCGCCGGAGAGGCTCATTCCCCCCGGCATGTCGCAGGCGGTGTCGCAGCCCCCCGATCCCACGGCCCTCGCCCATTGCAACCCCGAGAGGCGGCCGGACGGCACGCGGCCGGCCGCCGCCGTCAGACCTTCCGGTCAGGCGTCCTCGAACTTGGCGATGACCAGCGTTTCGGCCAGCCCGTCGCGCGTCCATTCCTGGAACGCCGGCAGCGCCATCATCGTCTCCATGTAGGCCTTGGTGTCCGGCGCCACCTCGATCGCATAGGTGCGGAAGCGATGCACAACCGGGGCGTACATGGCGTCCGCGGCACCGAAGCGGCCGAACAGGAACGGCCCCTTCGCGCCATAGCGGGTACGGCACTCGCGCCAGAGCTCCTCGATGCGCGCGATGTTGGCCTTGGCGTCCGCCGACAGCGCCACGGGACCGATCGGCCGATGCAGATTCATGCCGCATTCGTTGCGCAGCGGCACGAATCCGGAATGCATCTCGGCGCACACCGAACGGGCATGCGCGCGCGCCGCGACATCGTCGGGCCACAGCTTCTTTTCCGGGTAACGCTCAGCGATGTATTCGATGATGGCGAGCGAATCCCACACCGTGACGTCGCCGTCGACCAGCACCGGCACCTTGCCGGCGCGGCTGAAGGACAGGATCTGCTCCTTGTCGGCGGGATCGTCGGTGTAGAGCGGGATCAGCGTCTCCACGAACGGGATGTCGTTGGCGCGGAGCGCGAGCCAGGGCCGCATCGACCATGACGAGTAGTTCTTGTTGCCGATCGCGAGCTTTAGCGCAGCCATGTCACTGTCCTTCATTAGTCCTGCGGTTGCAGCCGCTTTTAACGCCATCGCCTGCCGCCAATCAATCGTTGCTGCGTCCCGTCATGCGTGGCAATCGTTGCGATCCTTGCCAGGAGACGGACATGAGCAGGCATTGGGTCGACATTACCGCCGTCGGCTTCTTCATCATCGAATGGCTGGCCTATGCCCTGACGCTGGAGCACTCGGCCTATGCCCGCAACAGCCTGTCGGCGCGCATGAACCGCTATCGCGAGGTTTGGGTGCGCCGGCTGCTCGACCGCGACACGCGGATGGTCGACATGCAGATCATGGCCTCGCTGCAGAACGGCACGGCCTTCTTCGCCTCCACCAGCCTGTTCGCGCTCGGCGGCGCGCTGGCGCTGCTGCACGCCACCAACGACGCCATCACGATCCTGAGCAAGCTGCCGATGGACCTCAGCACCTCGCCGGCGATGTGGGAGCTGAAATGCGTCGGCCTCGTGCTGATCTGCGTCTACGCCTTCTTTAAATTCGCCTGGGCCTATCGCCTGTTCAACTATGTCGCGATCCTGTTCGGCGGCATGCCGCCGGCCTCGCAGCGCGACACGCCCGAGGCCGAAGCCCACGTCATCCGCACCTCGCGCCTATTCGAATCCGCCGGCCGGCACTTCAACCGCGGCCAGCGCGCCTTCTTCTTCGCGCTCGGCTATCTCGGCTGGTTCGTCAGTCCCTGGGTGCTGTTCGTGACCACGGCAGCCGTGGTGGTCGTGACCTGGCGACGGCAGTTCGCGTCCAGCGCCTGGGCCGCGATGGCACCGGAGGTGGTGGTGAATGGTGACGAGGGAATGAAGCGCGGGCATTGATCTCTCTTGTCCCGGACGCAATGCAGCGCGAAGCGCTGCTTCGCAGAGCCGGGACCCAGCGCCACACGGATTGCTCGGAGGCAACTACGAGACTACGCGCTACCCGCCAAAATCCCGCGGGCTGAACGGCAGGTCCAGCACCTTCCATTCCTCGTACAAATTGGCCGGCAGCATCTTGTAGGGCTGGCAGTTCTGCAGCGCGCTCGTCGCGGACTTGACGATGGCCACGCCCTTCGCGGACGGCGGCGCCGCGATCAGGATGGGCTCGCGCGCCAGCGTGCCGTCGGTGGCGAACACCGTGCGCAGCTTGACACGGACGTTGTCGGTCGGTGCGACCCCGGCCGGCAGCTTGGCGCAGGTACGCAAATGACGGCGAAGCTCCGCGATGACCTCGGACGGAAGCTTTGCAGCGATTGAATCGTTGGCATCGCCGCCGTCGTCCCTGGCGCCTTTCGGCTCGACCGGCAATTCGGGCGGCAGGCCCAGCATGACCCCGTACTTGATGGTGACGTCCGGCTGCGGGGCCTGATAGGCCGGCTGCGGCGCGGTCTGCGGTGGCGGCTGCGCGTTGGGTTCACGCTGCTTCGCGGCCTGAGAGGGTTGCGGCTGCTTCTGCTGCGGCTCGGGCGAGGCCTGCTGTGATGGTGCTGCCGCCTGCGGCTTGGCCGCGGGCTTCGATGCCTCGGCCTTGTCGGTGACGTCCGGCTTCGGCAGCTTCAGATCGGGAAGCGACTCCGGCGGCTTCGCCTCTTCCTTCTTCTCCTCGGCCTTGGCTTCCTCATGCTTCACCTGCTCCGGCGTGACGATGTCGACCGTGACAGTCTCGGGCGGCCGGCTCTGAAACGGACGGACCTCGCTGATCACGATGATCAGCGCCACCAGCGTCAGATGGGCGATTGCCGAAGCCGCGATGTCCGTCCGTATGATCTTCCGCAGTTCCATGGACCGATCTGGGGTTGCCGCCGTGGTCCTAGCATACCCCGGGTCCCTCTCAATCCCATTTCGGGGCGAAGCCAAAATCGGTTAGGCGTCCCCTCGGATGGGCGAGCGCGGCGATGCGGCTCATCTCATCTTCCGACAGCTCGAAATCGAAGATCTCGAGGTTTTCCGACAGGCGCTCGATGCGCGAGGTGCGCGGGATCGCAGCGGCATTCTGTTGCACCAGCCAGCGCAGGCAGACCTGCGCCGGCGTCTTGCGGTGGACGCGACCGATATCGGCCAGCGTCTGATCGGACTTGATGCGGCCCTTGGCGATCGGGCTGTAGGCGACGAGGGCAAGGCCATGCCGGTCGCAGGCCAACCTCACCTTCGCCTGGTCGAGATAGGGGTGATATTCGACCTGGTTGCAGACGAGCGGCTCCGCCGACAGCGCGACCGCCTGCTCGATCAACGCCACGGTGAAATTGGAGACGCCGATGTGGCGGGTCAGGCCCATCGTCTTCGCATGCGACAGCGCACCCAGCGTCTCCGCCAGCGGCACGTGGGGATTGGGCCAGTGCAACAGCAACAGATCGACCGAGGGAAGCCGCAGGCGGGCGAGGCTCTCCTTGACCGAGCGCTCGAGATCATAGGGCGCGAAATGGTTGGTCCAGACCTTGGTCGTGAGGAAGATGTCGTCGCGGCGCACGCCGGAGGCGCGCAAGCCGTCGCCGACCTCGCGCTCATTGTCGTAGACCTGCGCGGTGTCGATATGACGATAGCCGAGCCGTAGCGCCTGCTCGACCACGCGCGCGCAGGTGCGCCCTTCCAGCTCCCAGGTCCCGAGCCCGATCGCCGGGATCCTTGCGCCATTGGCCTCAACGAACAGCATGAGGAATCCTCTTCCGTTGCGGCAGCCCCGGTCGACATTATGGACCTCGTCCGTGTTGGTTGCCAACTGACGTCAGTGCTATCGGGACGGATATTCAGGGCAATGCTAACAGGAGGTTCGCACGAGGCTTCACGCCTTGATGTCACGCCTTGGCGAGCGCCTGGAACACCGTATCAGGGGCATGCGCGATCACCGCCAGCAGCGCGCGGGCCGGGCCGCGCGGGGCGCGCTTGCCCTGCTCCCAGTTGCGGATGGTCTCGACGGGAACGCCGAGCTTGGCGGCGAACTCCATCTGGGTCAGGCAGGCGCGCCGGCGCAGATCGCGCACTGCGAGCGGGCCGGTATCAGCCGGCGCCGCATGGGCCTTCGGCTCAACCGAACGCGGCTGGACCGGAAATTCCTGCCCATCCCGCAATTCGACGATCCGTCCGTCCGCCTTCAGCCGCAACCGCATGCCCATTCCCCCAAGCAGAGGCGATGATGCGGCAGGTCACTTAAAGTCGGATTAAAAACGCAGCGCACTCGGGGCACGAGGGTTAGGGGTGCCCCCCGCCGCCTCCCCCGTCATTGCGAGGAGCTCTTGCGACGAGGCAATCCAGGATCTTTCCGCGGAGGGAATCTGGATTGCTTCGCTACGCTCGCAATGACGTGGAGAGAGCGTGCGCCGTCGCTACTTCAACCCGAACCAGAGCGTGGCAATTCCGAGGAAGGAGAAGAAGCCGACGACGTCGGTCACAGTGGTGACGAAGGTGCCCGACGCCACCGCCGGGTCGGCCCGCACGCGATCCAGCGCCATCGGGATCAGGATGCCGCCGAGCGCGCCGGCGACGAGGTTGCAGATGATGGCGAGCCCGATGACGATGCCGAGGCCCGGGATCTTGAACCAGGCCACCGCCGCTATGCCCGTGATCACGGCGAAGGCGAGGCCGTTGACGAGGCCGACCAGGGCCTCGCGCATCACCACGCGCCAGGCGTTGGAGGAGCCGAGCTCGCGCGTCGCCAGCGCCCGCACCGCCACCGTCATGGTCTGGGTGGCGGCATTGCCGCCCTGGCTCGCCACGATCGGCGCCAGCACCGCGAGCGCGACCATCTTCTCCAGCTGCCCCTCGAACAGGCCGAGCACGGAGGACGCCAGAAACGCGGTGGCGAGGTTCACCAGCAGCCAGTTGAAACGGCCGCGGGCGATGGTGAGGAAGGTATCCGACAGCTCTTCGTCGCTGGTGACGCCACCGAGCGCCTTGAGGTCCTCGTCGGCCTCTTCCTCGATGACGTCGACGACGTCGTCGACGGTGATGACACCGACGAGGCGGTCCTGGGTGTCGAGCACGGGTGCGGCGACGAGATTGTACTTGCCGAACATGCGCGCCACCTCCTCCTGGTCCTCCAGGACGGAGACGCGGCGGCGGTCCTCGTCGGTGAGTTCGGTCAGCGCCACCGGCCGGCGCGTGCGCAGGAGCACGTCGAGCGGCACCGCGCCCTGCCAGTGCTGCTCCTTGTCGACGACGTAGATCTCGTAGAAGCGGTCGGGCAGATCCGGCGTCTCGCGCATGTAGTCGATCGCCTGGCCCACGGTGAAATCCTGGGGCACGGCGATGAACTCGGTTTGCATGCGGCGGCCGGCGGAGTTTTCCGGATACAGCAGGCTGCGCTCGAGCGCGACGCGCTCCTTGAGCGGCAGCTTCTCCAGGATCTCCTCCTGCTCCTCGGCGTCGAGGGTTTCCAAGAGCTCGACCGCATCGTCGGATTCGAGCTCGCGGACGCCCTCGGCGACCGTCTCCGGCGGCAGCTCCTCGAGGATCTCCTCGCGCACGGTCTCATCGACCTCGTTCAGCGCCGAGAAGTCGAAATCGCGGCCGGTGAGCTCGACCAGGCGGACGCGATCGTCGGGCTCGAGGGCACCGATCAGATCGCCGAGATCGGCCTCGTGCAGCTCCGCGACGCAGGCACGCAGCGCAGCACTGTCGCCGGCCTCGATCGCACGGGCAATTTCCTCGACGAATTCGTGACGAATTTCGCCGTCTTCATTGCGCATCGGCACGTGGTCGAGTACCGAATCCGCAGCGGATGGGGCAACGTCCATATGTTCATCCATGGCGCGCCTCGCCGTTTGACAGGTTGGAACAGGTGGTATGAGCTGAGGGTTCAGGCAATACCCACAACGCAAAGCCGAGCGCAATGACAAAGATGCTGCGACTGAGGTGGACCTCGACCATGACGGGCGCGCTCGCCGCGACCGTCATCGGCACTGCCGCGACAAAGGCCGCCGAATGCCCGCGCAAGGACGCACTCGGCACCTCGCGCGTCCTCAGGGTCGATCCCAAGACCTACCCGCGCGTTGGCGTGAAGAGCTTTCCGCAGACGCTGCCGCTGGCCGATCGCGAGGTCGTGCTGACCTTCGACGACGGGCCGAACCCGCCGACCACGTCGAAGGTGCTGGCGGCGCTGGAACGGGAATGCGTGCGCGCGACCTTTTTCCTGATCGGCCAGCACGCCTCCGAGCATCCCGACATGGTCAAGCGCATCGCCCGCGAGGGCCACACCGTCGGCCATCACTCCTTCTCGCATCCGTTCATGGGGCATATTCCGTTCGAGAAGGCCATGGCCGACATCGACCGGGGCATTGCCGCGGACGAAATGGCGCTGCACGGAACCTCGACGACGACACCTTCGACGCCGTTCTTCCGCTTCCCCTATTTCGAGTCGACACAAGCACAGCTCGACCTGCTCCAGTCGCGGGGCATCATTGTGTTCGGCGCCGATCTATGGGCCAGCGACTGGGAGGAGATGACGCCGGAGCAGCAATTGAAGCTCGTCACCGATCGCCTCGCCGCGAGCGGCAAGGGCATCATCCTCTTCCACGACAACAAGGCGCGCACGGCCGCAATGATGCCGGCGTTTCTGCGGTATCTGAGGGAGAACGGCTATCGGGTGGTCCACATCGTACCGGCTGGCGCATCACAGAAAAGCGCCGAAACGCGCTGATGCCGGAATGTCACGCCGGGGCAAAATGGGGTGATTTGGGGGCAATTAACACTCTGTTCATGCTACGGCGTGCAAAGATGAGGGCGGCTACGGCTGAACCGTTTTGAGCCATCTCCGACCTATCTAAGCGCCAATTGCATGGGGGCAGACGAGGTTCATGATCGGAAGTAGCGTTGTTTTGCGGACGCGATCGTGGATCGTCCTTTGTCTGGGAATGCTCACCGTCGGTTCGCCGGCTGCGCTTGCGGCCGACTGTCCCGGCCACCCCGACGCCCTCGGCACCTCCCGCACCCTCGTTGTCGATCCGCGCGAGCATCCGCTGATCGGCACCATGCAGTACCGCGAGACGCTGCCGCTGAAGGACCATGAGGTCGTCCTGACCTTCGACGACGGTCCGATCCCGAAATATTCCAACCAGGTGCTCAAGATCCTCGCCGACGAATGCATCAAGGCGACCTTCTTCATCGTCGGCAACCAGGCCAAGGCCAATCCGGACGGCGTGCGCAAGCTGGTGGCGGCGGGCCACACCGTCGGTACGCACAGCATGGACCATCCCCTGACCTTCGACCGGATGCCGATCGAGAAGGCCGAGGCGGAGATCAATGGCGGCATCGAATGGACCGCGGCCGCGATGACCGATCCCTCGCAGCTCGCCCCGTTCTTCCGCATTCCCGGCCTGATGCGCGCCGAGGGCGTCGAGAACCATCTGATCTCGCGGGGCATCCAGGTCTGGAGCGCCGACTTCCCGGCGGATGACTGGCGGCACGTGTCGTCCGACCGCGTCTACCAGCTCGCGATCCAGCGGCTGGAGGCCAAGGGTAAGGGCATCCTGCTGCTGCATGACATTCAGGCCCGCACGGTGGCGGCGCTGCCCAAGATCATCCGCGACCTCAAGGCGCGCGGCTATCGCATCGTGCATGTGGTGCCCGCCACCGCCGAGCGGCCGGCGACGCCGACCACGCAGGTCGAATGGCTGCTGCATCCGCCATCGGAGACGACGCCGATCGCGCGCTGGCCGCGCGTGCCGAATTTCGTGTTCACGCAGACCAAGACGCTGCCGGCGCCCGCGCTCGCCGACCTCAATGCGCAGGCCGAGCACCAGTCGCTGCTGCCGCGCAGGAGCAAGGGCCAGATGGACCTCGCGTCCACCCTGCCCGTGCCCGGCCGCGATCTGTTCGCGATTCCGGAAGGCTCGGTCGAGGTGCTGCTGTCGACGACCTTGTCGCGGCGCGCCGCGACCCGGCTTGCCATGGCGGCCGAGAAGCCCCATCCGGCCAAGGACAAGGCAGCACAGGGCAGAGCTGCGAAGGGCAAGACGGCCAAGCTGCACGGGCGGAGGACCGCCCAAGCGGCGCCGGCGGCAGCGGATCATGCCGCGCAGCCCGTCGACATCGTACCCAAGAACGCCGCATCCAAGGGCGCCGCTTCCAAGGGTGCCGCTTCCAAGAGCGCAGCGCCCCGTCCGACCCGCGTCGCCAGCCTGAAGAAGCGCGCTTAGGCCGCTATTGCCGCATGATCGCGGCGACGCAGAGCAGCACGATCAGCGCCAGGAAGAACAGGTCCATGTAGGACTTGAGCTCGCCGTCACGCCTTAGCCGCGCGACGTCGGCGATCACCTGCTTGCGCGCGCTGGTGCCGCCCGAACCGTCGTTGATCGGAGCCTGAAGGCGCTTGGTCTCGGCCTCCAGCTTCTCGATCTTCTGGAAGAAGTAGAACGCCCGCAGCGTCGAGGCCGCGCGCATGGCGGCATAGACCAGCACCAGGATCGCCAGGATCGCCCGGTTCGGATACTTCTCCATGAAGTTCAGGCTGAAATAGACCACAGCCATGAAGGCGAAATTGGTGAGGAAGCGATAGACGAAGCTGAGAAAGACCATGCTGGCTCGAACCTTGAGGGGGCCGCAACTCTACGATGTTGCGAAGTGCGGGATCGGGACCCAGACCGGAACGGCGAGCCTGGATACGGCCCGTCTACGCCAAGTTTGTTTCAACAAAGATACTGCCGCCCCCGCAACTAGCCGCCTTTTAGCCTGACGCGGCCATAAGGCAAGCCGGAGCCTGGCCCCTGACCTCGCGCGCGCGAAGGGCCCGCAACGGCTCAATAGCGATTTGGCCGAAGGCGCGGTAAACTGCGACCGCCGCCAGATGTGGGGTTCTTCCGATGCCGAAGAAGGGAATCACGGGCCACGACGACTGGGTTCTGACCGAGGCACTCGCGACCGCCCTGGTCGCGCTGGAGCAGCTCGAGCCGAAGCACCAGCCGAACGCGCATATGGACGACATCCGCAAGCTGCTCGCCAACGGCAAGGAGCCGGCAGCGGTGAGCCTGCACCTCGCCCAGGCCAAATGCCGCCTGTTTCCCGAGCTCGACCCGTTGGAGATCTACCGGGAATACGGCATCGGCGATGAGTATGGCTGAGGCGGCGCGTCAGGGCAGCACAAGCCCTGCGCGGCGCAGCGGGTTAGTTTTGCGAGGTCTTCAGCAGCGGGCATTCGCTTTGGCTCAGCGGAAGATACGCTTCCTCGGCAGGGATCGTCTCGACCACGCTGTAGTAGTCCCAATGGGCTTTCACGTCCGCAGGCTTCTTGACCTCGACGAGATAGAAATCATGCACCAGCTTGTTGTCGGCGCGCAGCCGCGCGCCCGGTGCATAGAAATCGTCTACCGGCATTGACCGCATCTTCTCCAGGACGGCATTGGTTTCATCTGTGCCCGCGGCAGCCGCGGCCCTCAGATATTGCAGGACGGCCGAATAGACGGCGGCTTGTGGCGCGGTCGGCATGGCGTTGTGAAGCTTGTAGAACCTCTGGGCGAACGCCCGCGTCGCTGCGTTGAGAGCCCAGTACCAAGCGGTGACCGTGGTAAGGCCCTTGGCGGTTTCAGGACCCATGGCGTGAACATCGGTCAGGAACATGAGTTCGGCGACCGCCTTCTGGGGCCCCGTATTCATGCCGAATTCGTTCCATTGCTTCATCGAGGTCACGAGCTGTTCGCCGGCATTGGCGAACGCGATCACCTTGGCCTTTGAGGCCTGGGCCTGGAGCAAGAACGAGCTGTAATCGGCATTTCCCAGCGGATGAAAGACTGCGCCGAGCGACTTGGCGCCGCTCGCCGCGAGCACGCGCTGTGACACTTCGACCATGTTGCGTCCGAACGCGTAGTCGGACGCGATGAAGAACCAGCTATTATATCCTTGCGACACCAGCCTGCGGACCGAGCCGGCGACCAGATTGTAATTGTCGTGCAACCACATCAGGCCGGTGGGCGAACATTGCCTGCCACCGATTTCGGTGGTTCCGACCGCAGAGTAGATAACGATCCTGTTCTTGTCGCGTGCGATCGACTGGATGGCGAGCGCAACGGCAGAATTTCCGACATCGGCCACCATGTCGATGCCGTCCACGTCGAACCATTTGCGGACGATCTGGGCACCGATGTCCGGCTTGTTCTGATGATCGGCGACGACAATGTTGACCTTGGGCCCAGGCGTGGCCTTCTGAAAATCCTCGACCGCCATCTTCGCGGCGACAACAGAGCCTGGTCCGGCAAGGTCCGACAAGGGTCCCGCCTGGTCGTTGATGATGCCGATGCGGATCACATCGCCGGAAAAATCGCCGGCCTGACTCCGTTCGGCGCATACGACCGCCCCGAGCGTCAGGATGAGGCCAAAGGCCGACCGGCAAAGCCGGATAGGCCATGACTTCGACGCGCCTGCGCGATCCACCATCTTCCCCTCCACTCTGCCCGCGAGGACTGCTGGCGATGACTGCCCTGAAATCGCCGTGCTACCCTTCCTGGTGAACAACTTTCCTGACGAATTCCAGTCGACGCGCCTGCGCCGGCGCAACCCGCTCCTTCATGGCGGCCAGGATCGCCGCCGGTGCCGTATCCGGCGAGCCGGCATTGAATGGGGGTGCGGGATTGTATTCCATGCGGAGCTGGACCATTTCCGCTGCCGCGCGGCCTCTCAACATCGAGACCAGCGTGAGTGCAAAGTCGATGCCGGCGGTTATGCCGCCGCCGGTCATGCGGTTGCGGTCGATGCACACCCTCTCCCGCGACACCTCCGCTCCGAAAAACGGCAAGGCATCGGTCGCCGTCCAATGCGTGGCCGCGCGATAGCCTTTCAGGAGACCGGCTGCGCCGAGTACGAGCGAACCGGTGCAGACCGACGTGACGTATTTCGCGCCGCGCGCCTGCCGACGCAGAAAGGCAAGCACCTCCTCGTCCAGCATCAGCTCGTCGGTGCCATAGCCGCCGGGGACACAGATCACGTCGAGTTGCGGGCAATCAGCGAATGTGATGGTCGGCGTCAACGCGATCACGGAATCGCTCGGTACGGGCTCGATGCATTTCCAGATCAAATGCACGCTGACGTCAGGCAGGCTGGAGAAGACCTGGGCAGGACCGGTGAGATCGAGCTGTGTAACGCGGGGAAACACCAGAAGGCCGATCTGCAACGGACCCGACATATCCAACCTCGACATCGCGCTTGACGACGTCAGCGTGCCATGTTGGCCTTGTGGTCGGAAACGGCGTAATTCCCTCATTTTTGGACGCGTCCATGATCGGCTTCCTGATCTTTCCCGAATTCCAGCTGCTGGATGCGGCCGGGCCGATCTCGGTGTTCGAGATCGCAAGACGTCACACGCCGAATGCACCGCGCGTGATCAACGTTGCGGCGAAGGCCGGGGCGGTGCGCAGTTCGTCTGGCACCGAGATGCTGGCGCGCAGCCTGCGATCGGCGAGCTCCGTTACGACTCTTTTCGTGGCTGGTGGAGAGGGCGTCGAAGCTGCGGCGCGTTGCAACACCACGATCTCCTTCATTCAGAGACTGGCGCGCCGCGGCGTGCGCATGGCCAGCGTTTGCTCCGGCGCCTATCTGCTCGCCGAGGCCGGCGTCCTCGATGGCCGCTGCGCAACCACGCATTGGTCCTGTACCCGCGACTTCATCGGGCGCTATCCGAAGGTCAGGCTCGAACCGGACCAGATCTTCACACGCGATGGCGGCGTATGGACTTCGGCGGGAATCACGGCCGGGATCGATCTGGCGCTCGCCATGATCGCGGAGGACCATGGCGAGGAGATTTCGCAGGCAACCGCCCGCCAGCTCGTGCTCTACCATCGCCGCAGCGGCGGCCAATCGCAATTCTCGAGTCTTCTCGAGCTGAAGACGCCGAACGGGCGCTTCGGCAGCCTGTTGTCGTGGGTGCGCGAGAATCTGGATGCGTCTCTCACGGTCGAGGCGCTTGCCGAGCGCGCAGGGCTGAGCTCAAGGCATTTCGTCCGCTCCTTCATCGCCGAAACCGGATCTACGCCGACAAAGGCAGTCGAACGCTTGCGCGTCGAGGTGGCGCGGGAGCGGGTGCAGTCCTCCGGCGAGACGATCGAGCGCGTCGCGCGAACCACCGGCTTTCGCGACCCCGAGCGGATGCGAAGGGCCTTCATCCGGGCCTTCGGTCAGCCGCCACAGTCGGTGCGACGCTCCGCCCGGATCGCGAGAGCTCCGGAAGACCGGGTTTAAGGCCCGCCGGCGACCGATCCCGCGATCACCATGACCAGCGCGCCAAGGTCGATCTTGCCGTTGACGGTCAGCTCCTCCGAGCCCTTCGCGTCTGCCGCGCCCTGGACCTTCAGCGATTGCGGCCGGTCGGCGGCCTGGCGCTGCAACTCGCCGACGATCGCTTCCTTGAGCTTCTCTTCCAGCATGGGCTCTTCCTTCGCGGGTCCGTCCAGTCAAGACGGCAGCCTGCGCTTCGTTCCCGTCACGCAAACCGCGGCGGCAGGCTGTTGTGGATCGTGCAGGCGGCGGTGGCGGCATGGCCGAACGCGACCGATATCTGGTGCAGGTCGGTGACGACGTCGCCGATGCCGTAGAGCCCGGTGATCGACGTGCGCTGATGATCGTCGACCTCTAGATAACCCTCCCCGGTATGGTCGGCGCCAAGCGCCATCGCGAGCTGCGAGCGCACCTGCGCACCCATGGCGGGATAGACCATCTCGAACTGCGCCGTATGGCCGTCGGCGAAGACGGCTTCGACGCCCTCGCCTCTTCGCCGCAAACGCAGATCGGGCGCGAAGACGACCTCGACGCCCGCCTCGGCCAGCCGTGACGTTGCCGACCGATCGTCATCCGGTCCGGTCGCGAGCAGCGTCACGTCGCGCGAATAGCCGCGCAGGAACAGCGCCTTGCCCGCGGCACGCGCGAGCGGTCCGATGACGCCGATGCGGCGGCCTGTCGCCTCGAAGGCGTCGCAGACCGGGCAGTAGCGCAACAGGCCATCGGCGACGGCGGCGCGCCAATCGTCGAACGGCGGATGCGTGTCGACGATCCCGCAGGCGAGAATGACGGTGGCGGCCGCATGCGTGCGGCCATTCCAGCTCGCTTCGAAGCCATGTTCGTGACGCTGCAACGCGTTGATCTCGGCCTTCACGCGCGTGACGGCAAGATCGCGCAGCTGGGCCGACATCCGCTCGATCAGCTCGGTGCCGGACAGGCCGTGGACGAAGCCCGGGACATTGTGGCTGCGCGGGATCAGCGCCGCCCGGCTCGCGCCGGCGTCCACGACGCAGACGCGGCGGCGAAAGCGCGCCAGGTAGATCGCGGCCATCAGTCCGGCCGGGCCGCCTCCGACGATCAGGCATTCAAGCTGCGCGCCGGTCATTTCGGGTTCGGGTCCGCAAGAGCGGCGCCGGGCTCCTCGAGGTGCCCGCTCCGCGCCAGCCGGACCGCGTTGCCGAGCGCGCGCGCCGCATTCTGCACCCCCTGCTGGAATTCGTGGTCCTCGTCGAGCTCGCGATGCGATGTGGCGTATGGCTCCCCGTAGCCGACATAGCCGTCGAGTTCGGCGTAGCGGCCCGCCGAGATCAGCTGCATGTCGGTCAGCCAATCGGACAAGGTCCGGCGCACGCCCTCGGCGCCGACCGCGTCGCCGTGAACAACGACGCCGAAATGGCGGCCGGCGAGATGCCGCGGATAAGGCCAACCCTTCAGCTCGATGGCCTTGGCTTCCGCGGCATTCTTGCCGTGGGTCGAGGTCGGATCGGGATTGCCGCCGTCGGCGCAGACCATGCGGTCCATCATCGCCTTGAGCCCGGCGGGCACGTGATACCAGTTCACGGGGGTCACGATCAGAATGCCGTGCGCCGCAACCCAGAGCGGATAGATCTCGTTCATCCAGTCCTGGGTCTGGCCCAGCGAATAGTTCGGATAGCAGCTGCACGGCCAGTGGCACAGCGGCATGGCGGTGCCGACGCAGGACTTGCAGGGATGAATGGTCTTGCCGAATTCCGAGGCGAGGCGCGACAGATCGAGGATGTCGACGGCAAATCCCATCTCGATGAAGACGGGCTCGGCCAGCTCGACCAGCCGCCAGGTCTTGGACATCTCGCCGGGACAGGTGTGCTCGCTGCGCGCCGAGCCGTTGATGATCAGGATGCGAGGCGCCACGTCGGCATCGTCATGGCGCCGCTGCGCCTCCAGGATTTTTGCGCGCGCATCCAGCCAGTCGACGGCGAGATCGTAGTCGGGGTCGGCGAAGCCTGCGCCGGCCTTCCGCGTCAATGGTGCCTTGCGCGAATGGCTGTAGGCGTCCCAGGCCGCCGCGATGATGGCATCGAGCTCACGGCCGAGCGGAGCAAAGACGGGATCGACGAACTGACGCCTGTAGCGCCGCTCGAACTCCTCGCGCGACAACTTGACGGGCGGCATCCCCTTGCGAATGTCGGCATCCGTCATGCTGGCTCCTGGCGAAGTCGATGTCCTCCGACCAACCCGGCGCCCAGCGTGCGGTTCCCAACACTTTACCGGCGAGCAAGCTCCTGCGGCGCATCGAATTTGGCGATCCGTTGATCGAGCCGCCACAGCTCGATGCGATGCACCAGGACGAGCGAGGCGGCTTCGCGCTTGGCCTGCTCGTCGTCGTCGCAGACCAGGTTGATGCATCCGAACACGTGCCCGTCCGGATCGATCTGGAACGCGCGGTAATGCTTGATGCTTGCCACTATGATTGTCCTCGCCTTGGAGCGACGGGTGCGCTCAGCCAATCCGTGAGGTTCAAGGTCACTTCGTTCTGCTTGGCGCGGCGCAGCAGCATCTCGCGTTCCCGGCCGGGCGGCAGGCTGAGCGCGCGCTCGCGCGCGCTTTCGGCAAAGGCGGCCAGCCGCTCCTGAAGCGTTTGGGTCTGTTTCCTGCGGTTACGTTTGGCGGTCATTTCACTTTCGCGGAAAATTCGGTTGTGGGGAAATAGGCCCCGGCGGGGGATCGGGCGCCGGGGCCCGAGTTCTCTTGTCACTCAAGTCGCTTGCCGGTTGAGGCGGCTCAGCCCGGCAACGATTGTAGCTTCCGTCGCAACGGCCGGTTCCAGCATTTCAGTAAGTTAACGCTGCGCGATTTTCGCAAAGCACAACGCAGGACCGATCGATCCGGACTGCGCCGGAACCGAAATGCTGATTCGTATGTTCAAGGACGACTTGAAGGAGGATCATCATGGCAAAAGCAGCATGGAAACGACCGGGCTCGCCGATCGGCCGCAAAGGCCCGCACAAGGCAAATCCCGCCTACAAGCGCCGCGCGCGCGAGCCGTGGACAGCGGCGGATGTGAGCAAGCTGAAGCAACTTGCCAAGGGCAACACGCCGACCGGCGTGATGAGCATCAAGCTGCAGCGCCCCGTCGCGGCGATCCGCAGCAAGGCGCAACGCGAAGGGATTTCGTTGCGGCCGGTCAACCGCTCGCCCTACAACCGGCGAAGCAAGGCCGCGAAGCGGCGCTGACGACGGACACCGCCGGGCGCCGTCGACCTAGCTCGGCGGCTGCAGGCCCGGCGACCTCAGCCACTCGCTCATCTGAGACCCCGTTTCCGCCTGGCGCGCCTTGCGCAAGATCTCGTCGCGCGCCGCGCCGGGCGGAAGCAAGCTGGCCTGTTCGCGTAGCCGCTCCGCCTCAGCGGCGAGCCGCGCTTCCAGGGTGTCGATTTGCTTGAACCGATGTCGCGTCCTCATCAGGCGTCCTCCTGGTGCATGAGGTCGAGCGCGTCGTTGCGTTCTGACGTGATGGTGGCTTGCTGGCTGCACAGCCCGGCCAATGATCTAACGTTCCAGAAACGGAACGGTTGCAGTTTCGGCGAAAACACCGCAGTTACGATTCCTCGTTGTCGCGGCGCGCTTTGATCTCGGAGCGAAGCATGGCGCTGTCCATGACGGCCAAACGCAAATCGTTCACCGCCTCGCCGTAGCGCCCCGCAACTCGTCTGTGCTGCTCCCGGAGGGCGCGGCTCTCTTCGATAGCGCGAGTGGCGCGGGCAAACAGGGCGTCAGGCATCCGTTACGATGCCACAACGCTCAAGCGCGCGCGCTTGCATAGGTTACTCAAATCGCGCTAACGGCTCAAAAAGCGCCGGCGATTAACCTGGATTAAGCCGTCACAACCCCGCCGGGACCGTTCTCGACCGCGCGCCCGGTGGCCCTGAAGGGGATTTACGGGCAGATCCCCGATTTGCTTAGCTGAAACGCCGCAGCGGGTGTACGGTGACATTATCACTGGCTGAGGCTCTGCCCGTAGGCGCCGGTGGCTGAGAGACCGATGGTGCTCCCGCCTGCGTGATCCAGGGGAGCGCTTGATGGCCAAGCAGATTCACCGTCTGTTGCAGTCGGACGAGAAGCACGTCGAGGAAGTTCGCAAGACAATCCGCAAGGCACGAGCAGCGCTGGAGCTGCCCCTGCCGGATACGTTTCTCGGCCGGCAAACTCAAGAGCCCTTTCCAAGTGAACACGATGTGCGGGACGGGCATCGGCATAAACCGGCCTGATTGCGAGCATGACGCCTGCGCCGGCCGATGTCAGCGAAGAGACTCGTCCGCGCCGCGCCGGAACGGCGTCACCGGACCGCTTCGGTCGTCCGGTACAGCCGCAGATAGCTCGGCGAATACAGCGCCGCGTTCTTGAGCGCATCGAGGTCCGGGATGGTCAACGTGCGCTCGCGCAGCACGATCAGCCCCGCCGCGCGCAGCTCCTGGAGCGTCCGATTGAGGTGGACGACGGAAAGTCCCGTAGCATCGGCGAGATCCATTTGCGTCACGGGCATGAGGCAGGATTTGCCGTCGACCATCCCCACCGGGCGCAGCCGCTCCATGATTTCGCAGAACAGATGCGCCACGCGCTCCAGCGCGACGCGACGGCCGAGATTGATCGCCCATTCGCGCTGGATCGCGCTGTTGAGCAACGTCTCGCACCAGAAGGCTTCCGACAGCGTGGGGTTGTTGGCGAGGAGGTTCTCGAAGCGAGCGCGCTTGATCTCGGCATAGACCACGGGCGTCAGGGCCACGATCGAATGGTCCATTTCCGAAAGCAGGTAGGCGTGCGCATCGCAGCTCTCGCCCGGGAAGATGAAATTCACGATCTGTCGCCGGCCGTCCTCCAGCGTCTTGTAGCGGCCGAGCCAGCCCGACAACAGGATTCGGACGCCATCGACGGGATCACCCTCGGTGATCAGATCCTCGCCGGATCCGGCACGCTGAAGGCCCTCGAGCATGGCGTATTCCAGTGATGCGCGTGCCTCGCTCGACAACGGCCGCAACGCGCTCAGCCGGCGAACGACCGGCTCCAGGACGGTGCGATCGGCTGTCGACAACGGCATCAGGCGGCCACCACCGGTGTGTGGAAGGCACGCTTGGTCAGGGGGATGGTGATGGTGCATTGCAACCCGGCGGGGTTGAATGTCATCGTGGTCTGCCCCTTCAGCTCGAACGCCAGCGTGCGCTCCAGAAGCTCGGTCCCAAACCCTTTTCGCGGCCTTGCCGTCACGACCGGCCCGCCGCGCTCGCGCCATTCGAACACCAGCTCCGCCAGATCGGTGCTCTCGTCGACGCGCCAGGTCACCTCGATGCGCCCGCTCGGCTGACTCAAGGCGCCGTATTTGAGCGCGTTGGTCGCGAGCTCGTGGATGGCGAGTGCGAAGGTTTCGGCGGCCTTGGGCTGGAAGCGGACCTTGGGGCCCGAGACGCGCATCTGCTCGCCTTCCCTGGCATTATAGGCGAGCAGCTCCTCGACCACGAGATATTCGAGATCGACGCCGCCTTCGGGATCGCGCGTCACCAACGCCTGGGTGCGGGCGAAAGCATTGAGACGGCCGTCGAGATGGGAGGCGTATTCCTCCACGGTCGAGCTCGTTTCCGCCGAGCGGCGGGCAATCGAGCGCACCACGCCGAGCGTGTTGCGAACCCGGTGCTGGAGCTCGGCCAGCAGCAGGCGCTGCCGTTCCTCGGCACGGGTGATTGCGGTCACGTCGATGAAGGTGACGACGACGCCTGCGATGAAGTTGTCGACGCTACGATATGGCAGGATGCGCACGATATAACGCGTGCCGCTGTCCGGCGCGCTCAGCTCGCGCTCGACGCTGGCGAGCGTGCGCAGAACGCGGCGGACGTCGTCGTAGAGCTCCTCGATCGGGATGCGCGCCTTGATATGGCTGATCGGCCGGCCCGTATCGGTCTCGACCAGATGCAGGAGCTGCGTGATGGCGGGCGTGAAGTTCATCACGCGCAGATCGTTGTCGAGGAAGACCGTGGCGATCTGCGTGCTCTCGAGGAAATTCTTCAGGTCGCTGGTGGCGCGCGTCAGCTCCTGAACGCGGTGCGCCAGCTCGCCGTTCACGGTGGTCAGCTCCTCGTTGACCGACTGCAGCTCCTCGCGCGAGGTCTCGAGCTCCTCGTTGGCCGACTGCAGCTCCTCGTTCAGCGATTGATATTCCTCGTTGGAGGATTTCAGCTCCTCGTTGGTGCTCTCGAGCTCCTCGATCGTCGCCTGGAGGCGCTCGCGCGTGGCCCGCAGATCGTTCTCGAGGCGCTCGACGTGCTCGGTACGCACCAGCGCGTTCGGATTGCCCTGGTCGGATTCGATGGTTCGCACCGGGCCGTCCTTGAACAGAACGACGAAACTACGGTGGCCGCCCACGCCGTCCTGGATCGGCTCGACGGTGATGTCGACGAGGACGCGGTGACCGTTCACGCCAAGCTGCACCTGCTCGGCATGAACCGGCTCGTTGGTGTCGGCGGCGCGGCTGAGCGTGGTGCGCAATTCCAGCCTGAGATCGCGGTGCACGAGCTGCAGCAGGTCGAGCGTGGCGGCGCCCGCCGTCGGCTCGATGTAACGGCCGGTGCGCCCGGAGAAATGCAGGACCTGGAAGTTCTCGTCGGTGATGACATAGGCCGGCGCATAGCGCTCCGCGATGCGATGCGCGCGCCGCTCCAGGCCGACGTCGGGGCCGAACGAGCGCATCGTCGGCACCTCGACCGGCACCCTGCCCGCCGCAGTCGTGATCGGAAATTCCGGCGGCAGCCGCGTTCCGGTCTCGAGCTTCTTGAAGATTCGGGCGCGGCGATCGACCGGAGAGAACAGCTTCGGATGCCGGGTCACGTTCTCGGAATTGCCGAGGAACAGATAGCGCTCCGATAGCAGCGCGAAATGGAACAGCGGAATCACGCGATTCTGCAGCTCGGCGTTGAGATAGATCAGCAAATTGCGGCAGGAGACGAGGTCGAGCTTGGAGAACGGCGCATCCTTGATGACGTTGTGCTGTGAGAAGATGCACATTTCGCGCAGCTCCTTCACCACGCAATAGGTATCGCCCTCGCGCACGAACCAGCGCGCCAGGCGCTCGCTGGTCATATCCGCCTCGACATTGGTGCGATAGCGGCCGACGCGGGCGGTCGCGAGCGCCCGTCCATCGATGTCGGTGGCGAAGATCTGGACCTGCGGCACGGAATCCATCCGCGCCATGTGCTCGCGCAGGAGGATGCCGATCGAATAGGCCTCCTCGCCGGTGGCGCAGCCGAGCACCCAGACGCGGACCTGCTGGCCTGCCGCCTTGCCCTCGAAGATCTTCGGAATGATCTGCGTCTCCAGCACCTCGAACTCGCGCTTGTCGCGGAAGAATTCGGTGACGCCGATCAGGAGGTCGTTGAAGAGGTACTGCGCCTCGTCCTTGTCGCTGCGAAGGTAATCCACATAAGCGGCGATGTCGTCGATCCGGACCACCTGCATGCGCCGCTGCACGCGGCGCAGGAAGGTGTTCTGCTTGTAGCCGTGGAAATCGTTGCCGGTCTTGTTTCGCAGGATGTCGGCGATGCGCGACAGCGAGCTGGCGGCCGCGGCCAGGACCTCGTCGAAGCCCTGCTTTTCCTCCAGACGCCTGAGATGACGGGCATAGACCTGGATGTGCTCGGGGATGTCCTCGGGCGGCAGCACATAATCGGCAATCGCTGCCGGCGTGTTGCCGTCGAGATGCCCGGTCTCGTCCGCGTTTGCGATCTTCTCGGCGATCGCGAGGCCGCCGTGATCCTTCAGCGTCGCCGTGCCCAGCGTACCGTCGCCGCCGGTGCCCGCGAGGATGACACCGATCGACTGCTCGGCGCGCTCCTCGGCCAGCGAGACCAGGAAGCTGTCGATCGTGGCGCGTTCACCGGGCGCCTGCTCGGCCTTGCGGATCGCGAAGCGATCGCCCTGGATGGTGGTGATCATGGCCGGTGGACACAGATAGATCGTGCCGCCTTCGATCGGGTGGCCGTCGGCGATATCGGCGATCTTGCTGCCATTGGAATTCTGCACGACGTCGCGCAGCTGCGGCTCGTCGAACGCCTCGTGGTGCTGAAGCGCCAGCACGATTGCTTGATCGTCCCCGACGGTCAGCTTGGCGAAGAAGCGTTCGATGCTGTCCCGCGCGCCCGGCGAGGCGCCGACCCCTATGATCAGCGGGGTCTTGCTCTGGTGCTGTGCGTCGACCGGCTGGTCGCCGTTTTCGGTCATGGCTCTGGTCGCTCACTGGCTGGCGGGAACCCGATGGGCGCCCCGCCCTGCAAATAGCAGAATCCGATATTATCCCAACACATCAAAGGCAGAAATGTCCCGGGCGTCTATTTGCTCCAGCTAGCCCGATTCAGGGGACGAGCGCGAGTGGGCCGCCTGCTGCTGCGCTGCGTCGAGCGGCGCAGTTCGGGAGATCGGCGTCAGGCGCCTTACGCTTCCGAATTGACCTCGCGCTGGAGATAGGCCACGCGCTGCTCGATCAGGATGCGGTGGCGCTCCCATTCGACCAGCGTCTGCTTGAGCAGATCGACCAGCCGCTCCGCCTGACACGTGTCGTGACCGCCTGCCATGAGCTCGAGCAGCCGGTCCTCCTGATCGCGAACCCGCAGCCAGCCGCTCTCGATGTCGTGCTCCGCCTTCACCAGCAGGCGCTGCTCCGCATCGAGCTGCGCGGTGCGTTCGGCAAGGGAGATGGCCATGGCCGCGCCCTCACGCCTCCCGTTTCCCCACGGAAGGATCGAGCGACTTTAGCACGACGCGCCGGATCATGTCGGCATATTCGCGGTATTCGAGCGCCCGAGCCTCGTACATTTCGGCGACCGCAGCCCGGCCGCTGCGCCGGCCATCGGCGGCCATGCGCTGCACCAGCTCCGCCCGCTCCTCGATGATCCGCAATGCCACGCGCAAGGCTTCGTCGACGCGCCCCTCCTGCTCCTTGGCGAGCGCATCGGCGGTGAAACCGTGGCCGACCTGGCAGCGGAAACGCATCGGGCGGGCGTTCTGGACCTCCGAGAGCACCCCGCCGCAGGCTGGACAGGTCAGGGCGACAGGGTCAGCCATAGAAACGAGACTGTCACTTCCGATCCGCTCGCCGGCCGCGATCTCGACCTCGAGCCTGATCTCGGGCGGGATTGGCAGCGCTGCGCCGGCCTGCTCCCTGACCAGCTCGGACAGCACGTCACCCATTGTGGCGCCCGGAACGCAGAGGTCGACCGTGGTCGCCTCCATGGCGCGCCGCGGCATCTCGTCGGAGATCGCATCTGCGGGGTCCTGCACCATGGCCAAGCCGCCGCAGCGCTTGATGGCGTTGAGGCCGGCCGCACCGTCGGACAACAGGCCGCTCAGGAGCACGCCGATGACGCGCGGCCCGTGATAGAGCGCGGCCGAGCGGAACAACGCATCGATCGCCGGCCGCACCATGTTCTCGCGCGGGCCGCGGCCGAGGAAGATGCGGTCCTCCGTGAGGAGAAGGTGATGGTCCGGGGCGCCCAGGTAGATCTGGCCGGGCTCGATCTTCATGCCGTTCTCGGCCTGCCGTACCGGGAGCGGCCCGGCACTGCCGGCGACCGTGGAGAGGATGCCGATGCCCTGCGCCGGAATGTGCAGGACGACGAAGACGGCTGCCGGCAAATCCGCGGGAAAACGGCCCAGAATCTGCTTCAATGGAGCGGTCGCCCCGGCCGAGCCCCCGATGACAATGATGTCGCGGTTGGCCATGGAACCCGCCTCCAATTGCATCGTTTGCTGTTTGCACCAAGGCGGATCGCCGGCCTATGTTCCTATGCGTTTGGAGGCCGAAACAGCATGGCGACGTCGCATCAGCGCGCAGAGCTCAAGGGGCGCCGCATCTTCGTCGTCGAGGACGAGTATTTTCTCGCCGATGACATCGGCAAGACATTCCGCGCGCTGGGTGCGGAGATCGCCGGTCCCGTCGGCCACCTCGAAGACGCGCTCAAGATCCTGCACGACGGCAGCGTCCTGGACGCCGCCGTGCTCGACGTGAACATCCGCAGCGAGATGATCTTCCCGATCGCGCGCGAGCTGAGAGCGCGGAACGTGCCGTTCCTGTTCACGACCGGATACGACAAGATCACGCTCGGTCCGGAGTTCCAGGACGTGCCGCTATTGGAAAAGCCGATCGATCTTGCGGCGATGGCACGGAAGCTGGCCGGGCTCATCGCCGAGCAGCCGATCCAGTGAACAGCGGTTGAACGGGTGCAACCGAGCGACGATCAAAATAAATGCGCGATGGCAAGCCAGGCGGTCACCGCCAGGCACAGGACAACTGCGGCGTAAGGTAGCGCGACGCGCAAGACGGCAAGCTCCCCCACTTCAGCTCATCATCATCCAGACGATTGCCACCATCATTACGAGAAAACCCGTAACCGCAGTCGCGACAAAGGCCTGTTCGATACGATCCATTGCCATCGCAGCCCCCGCTTGTTTCAGCCCGTGCAATTTGACGGTTTGAAGGCCGGGGCGCATTAGGCTATGTGAATCGAAGGTCTCCTTTCTCCGCAAGACGGTTCGCGCCGCTCCGCAGCATTGCGCGCGCGTCGCTTACGATCTTGCGGTACCCGGCTCCGCCATCTTGCGGTGCTGCTTGGCCAGCATCTCGTTCGGCGTGACGTTCGCGACCGTGGTCTGGATCTTGTTCTTCAGCCCGGTGACGATGTCGGCCTCCCCGCGCAGCATCGCATCGAAACCCGCCTTGGCGACATCGTAGGCGCCGTCCTTCTTGTCGGTGCCGACCTTGGTGTCCATCATGTCGGCGCGGCGGAAGAACTCGGTCTCGGTCGCACCCGGCATCAGGCAGGTCACTGTGACGCCGCTGTCGCGCAGCTCCTCACGCAGCGCAAACGAAAATGAATCGAGGAACGCCTTGCTGGCGTTGTAGGCGGCCTGGAAACTGCCGGGCATGAAGCCGGCGATCGAGCCGGTGATCAGGATGCGGCCGGCATTGCGGCGGAGCATCTCGTTGCCGACGCGGTGGATCAGATACAGCGTGCCGGTGATGTTGGTGTCGATGAGGTGCTTCACCCTGGCAAAGTCCTGGTCGAGGAAAGCCTTGCCGAGGCCGATTCCGGCATTGGCCAGCAATGCGCCAATCGGCCGGTCGCCGATCGCCGCGCACAGCTTGTCGACGCCTTCGGTGGTGGCGAGATCAGTCTCGACCGGCTCCACGCTGACGCCGTGCCGGCGCAGATCGACGGCCACCCGCTCGATCTGAGGCTCGTCCGCGGCGATGACGAGGTTGAACCCGGCCTGCGCGCAGCACCTGGCGAGTTCCAGACCGATACCGGTTGAGGCGCCTGTGACGACTGCGAGATGATTGGCGGGCATAGGCAGATCCTTGCGATTGAGTCCTTGGAATCGAGGTGATCACGCTCAATCGCCGCCCCGCTCTCTCGTTCCTATTGCGTCGTCGTTCCTGTTTGCGCAGGGCGAAGAATTTGCGCGCAGGCGATAGCAACCATCGTTCGTGCCTGGACTTAGATGGCACGTGGCTCAACCGGGAGGACGGACGATGAAGGCACTGGTCTGGCACGGCAAGGAGGACATCCGGTGCGACACCGTCACCGACCCGGAGATTCAGGATCCACGCGACGCCATCATCAAGGTGACGAGCTGCGCCATCTGCGGCTCCGACTTGCACCTCTTCCACAATTTCATTCCGGGCATGCTGCCCGGTGACATCATGGGCCACGAGACCATGGGCGAAGTGGTCGAGGTCGGCTCGGGCGTCAACGGCAAGCTCAAGATGGGCGACCGCGTCGTCGTGCCGTTCACGATCATTTGCGGTGAATGCGACCAGTGCAAGCGCGGAAATTTCTCGGTCTGTGAGACCACCAACCGCAAGCGTCATCTGGCCGACAAGGTGTTCGGGCACGCGACGGCAGGCCTGTTCGGCTACACCCATCTGACCGGCGGCTATCCCGGCGGCCAGGCCGAATATCTCCGCGTGCCCTTTGCCGACGCCACCCACATCAAGGTGCCGGCGGGCATTCCCGACGAGCAATTGCTGTTCCTCAGCGACATCTTCCCGACCGGCTGGCAGGCCGCCGCGCAATGCGACATCGAGCCGACCGACACGGTCGCGATCTGGGGCTGTGGCCCGGTCGGACAGATGGCGATCCGCAGCGCCATCCTGCTCGGCGCCAATCAGGTGATCGCGATCGACTGCCTGCCGGAGCGGCTCAGCATGGCCGAGGCCGGCGGCGCCACCACGATCAACTTCGAGACCGAGAGCGTGGTGGAGCGGCTCCAGGAGCTGACCGACGGCAAGGGCCCGGAAAAATGCATCGATTGCGTCGGCATGGAGGCCCACGTGATGCCGTCGCTGCCCGACACCCTGCTCGACCGCGCCAAGCAGATGGTGATGGCCGAAAGCGATAGGCCCCACGTGCTGCGCGAGATGATCTATGTCTGCCGTCCCGGCGGCATCATCTCGGTGCCAGGCGTGTACAGCGGCCTGTCCGACATGCTCCCGATGGGCGCCTTCATGAACAAGGGCCTGACGATGCGGACCGGCCAGACCCACGTCAACCGCTGGACCGACGATCTGCTTCGCCGCATCGAAGAAGGCGAGATCGATCCGTCCTTCGTCATCACCCACACCGTCCCGCTCGCCCAGGGACCGGAGATGTACCAGGTGTTTCGCGACAAGCGCGATTCCTGCGTCAAGGTCGTGCTGAAGCCCTGAGGAGCAAAGCCATGTTTCACTTCTCCAACATCGTGCGTACCAAGGGCGACCCCAAGATCGTCGCGGGCGGGCCGAGCCTGAAGCAGCCGGCGGACCAGCTCGCGCGCGCACTCGGCTGGTTCAGCATCGGCCTCGGCGTCGTCGAGCTCTTCGCACCGAGGCGCGTCACGCACACGCTGGGCATGGAAGGCCGTGAGACGCTGGTCCGCGCCTTCGGCGTGCGCGAGATCCTTGCCGGGATCATGTCGCTCTCGGTCGACAAGAACGCCGGCCTATGGGCCCGTGTCGGCGGCGACGGCCTCGATGCCGCGGCGCTGATGTCCGGGCTGACGTCGGACAATCCCAAGAAGGGCAACATCGCGCTGGCACTGTTGATGGTCGGCGGCATCGCCGTGCTCGACTACCGCGCCGCGCAGGACACCAAGCCGCGCCGCCCGCCGCGCGATGCACGGCGCAAGCTCTATCCGAACCGCAGTGGATTCCCGAAGGGTATCGAGAGTGTCGGAACTGCGGCAAGGCAGATCGCGGGGCATGTTGGGCACAACGAGGTGAAGCAAGGTGATGAGCGTCGAGTCCCGTGACGAAGCTGCGTGGTGGGAATCCGCCGTCATCTACGAGATCGCGCTGATCTCATTTCAGGACTCCAACGGTGACGGCAAGGGCGACCTTGCCGGACTGTTGTCGCGCATCGACTATTTGAAATGGCTCGGCGTCGATGCGGTGTGGCTGACGCCGATCCACAAGAGCCCCTTCCGCGACCTCGGCTACGACATCTCCGACTATTGCTCGATCGATCCCGCCTTCGGCAGCCTCGAGGAGTTCGATCGCCTGCTCGAGGCGCTGCACGGTGCGGGCATCCGGCTCATTCTCGACCTCGTCCCCAATCACACCGCGCACGATCATGCATGGTTCGTCGAGAGCGCAAGCTCGCGCAACAGCGCGAAGGCGGATTGGTACATCTGGGCTGATCCCGCCGAGAACGGCGGGCCGCCCAACAACTGGCTGAGCCGCTTCGGCGGCAGCGGCTGGGAATGGTGCGAGGCGCGGCGGCAATATTACTATCATTCCTTCCTGGTCGAGCAGCCCGACCTCAACTGGCGCAACCCACAAGTGCGCGCCGCGATCGCCGAGACCATGCGGTTCTGGCTCGACCGCGGCGTCGACGGCTTTCGCGTCGACGCCAGCGCGGTCCTGATCAAGGACCGGCTCTTGCGCGACAACCCGCCGAATCCCGAGGCCGAGGGCAAGCCGCCGCCGCAGCGGAACACGACGGTGTTTACCGACGACCGGCCCGAGACGATGGATTGCATCGAGTTCATCCGGGAGGTGATCGATGCCTATCCCGGGCGGATGCTGTGCGGCGAGGTCCAGGGCAAGACCGACCGCATCGGCCACTTCTACGGCAACGGCCGGCCGCGCCTGCATCTGCCGCTCAACTTCGCCCTGCTCGATTCCAAATGGGACGCCCTCTCGCTGCAGGCCACGATCGACGCCTATCTCAACGCCATCCCGGACGATGGCTGGCCGGTCTGGGTCATCGGCGGCCACGACAAGCAGCGGGTCGCGAGCAAGATCGGCGAGGCGCAGATGCGCGTGCTGGCGATGCTGCTGATGACGCTGCGGGGAACGCCGTTCTTCTTCATGGGCGACGAGATCGGCCGCAAGCGCGTGCCGATCCCGCCGGGCCGCGTTCACGATCCCTTCGAGAAGCTCGTGCCCGGCTATGGCCTGTGCCGCGATCCCGAACGCGCACCGATGCGATGGGACGACAGTCCCGACGGCGGCTTCACCACGGGCCGTCCATGGCTGCCGCTCGAGCCGCCCGATGGTGCGGCCAACGTCGCCGGACAGCAGCGCGACAAGCGTTCGATCCTGGCGCTGTTTCGCGCGCTGATGGCGCTGCGGCGCGAGCATATTGGTTTGCAACGGGGCGAATACGAGCCGCTGCGGTCGCAGAACGATGTCCTGGCCTACAAGCGGCTGGATGGCCGTAACGAGATTCTGGTCGCGCTCAATATCGCGGCCGAACCGCGGAAATTCCACTGGCAAGGCCGCGGCCGTCTCTTGATGTCGACGCATCTGGATCGACAGGCCGAGCCGGTGCCGGATGCGTCCATCCTGCTCCGCGGCAACGAAGGCGTGATCATCACGCTCGAACCTCGGTGATATCAGCAGGAACCATCCGCGTTTCGAAGAGTCTCATCAATGCTTTCCGGCGTCTCCCCCCGCCGCCGGAGGCAGTTTGCAAGACCGCAGCCCCGGCGCCCACGCCCCCTTCAGGCGCCGGGGTAGCGGCGTGAGCCCGTCGGCAGGACATATCGGAGGCAGCTCATGGGCAAGACCAAAGGTCTGCAGCAACGGATCGCCGGCAAGACCAAGCAGGCCGTCGGCGAAATCATCGGCGACCAGGATCTGCACGATGACGGCAAGGCACAAGCCGAGCGCGGGCGCGCCGAACAAGACAAGCCGAGCGAGCTCAATCCGCTGAAGAAGCTCAAGCAGCTGACGTGAACGCAGAGCCGCGACCAGCGCTCGCGAGTGGGGCGCGGCGCAGCATCGGCGAGCGGCGGCGTTCGCGCTGGATTGCCGCGGCCGCCCTCGGCCTGATCAGCAGCACGTTCTCGACCATCGTCAGCCAACTCTTCGCCGCCCGCATCGGCCGCGATGCCGCCGTCGACTGGATGACGGTTGCCGCAATTCCTGCGCGCGATTGGGCGATCAGCTCCGAGCCATCCTGGAGCGCAATCCTGACCGGGATCGCCTTTCACCAATGGGCCGATTTTTTCTGGGCGTTGGTTTTCTTTGGCGTGCTCGGACGCTGGACGGCCGACTTGCGGCCGATGACGATCCTGCTGCTGGCGCTGCCCTGGGCCGTGTTCTCTTCAGGCATGGAATGGTTCGTGCTGGTGCCGCTGTTTCCGTTTTGGCAGCCGCTGTTCACGCTGCAACAACCCTACTGGATCGGCCTGCTGGTCCACGGCTCCTCGGCCGTGATGTATCCTCTGTTCGCGCGCCTGCGCTGGAAGCGCGGGACTGCGCCTGACAGCGACGTGCGGTTCACCAACATGTGGATGACCGGCGCGCTGGCCGTGATTGCGGTGCTCGGTGCGGTCGCAATGTTCGGCGGTCACGGTTACGAGCCGCCGTGGATGGGCCGCGACAGGGATCACGACCAGGCCTACATCCGTCACATGACCACGCATCATGCCCAGGGCATCGAGCTGGCACGGACAGCGGCCGAGCGCGCGCAGGATCCACATCTACGGAAGCTCGCGATGCTGATGGTCGCGAGCCAGACCGGAGAGAACCAGATCTTCGAGAATTGGTGGCTGAGCTGGTTCGACACGGAGATGCCCGATTGCAGCACCGAGGAGCGTGCGGCGATGCCGGGCTTTCTGACACCGGCCGAGATGCGCCAGGTCAAGACCGCGCCGCCGGACCAGTTCGACGCGCTGTTCGTCGAGGCGATGAGCAGGCACCACCGCGGTGCGGTCAGGATGGCCGACCGGATGTGGCACAGCCGCGGCGACCCTCGCCTGCGCATCATGGCGCACGCCATCCGCCACGCGCAGCAGGGCGAGATCGCGCTGATGCACGGCACGAGCGGCGTCGCCGCCGTGACCACAGGCATACGCAACATGCTCGGCGACAACGTCAATTGAGTGCGAGGAACCTTGGATCGGCGAGCGGCTTGCTGTCTCCCCGATACCCCAAGCGAACGTATCAAACGTTAATGCTTTCCGCCGTCGTTCTCGGCCACACTTGGAGCCGATGGGGGATCGGAGATCAAATGCAGGCAGGATTTGCATTCTCGAAACTCGCCGACCGCCTGACGAGCCTCGTCGAACTGACCCCGGACCATCTCGATCTGCTCGCGGACATGCCGAGCAGCATCGCGCATTTCGGCGCGCATCAGACCATCCTGCGCCACGGCGATGAGGCAACGCAATGCTGCCTGGTGCTTCAGGGATATCTGTCCTGGCAAAATGACGAAAGCGCGGATGGCCAGATCACCGCGATCTGCGTGCCCGGCGACATCGCCAACCTGCAAAGCCTGTATCGCCCGCGCATCGAGGGCAACCTGACCGCACTCGGCCCCGCAATCGTCGCGCTCGTGCCGCACCGCTTCTTTCGCGAGCTCGCGGTGCGTTCTCCGGCGATGTCGCATGCCCTGCTGTTGATTCTGCTTGCCGATCACGCCATCCAGCGCAACTGGACGGTGAACCTCGGCAGCCGGGACGCATTGACGCGCGTGGCGCATCTGCTTTGCGAGATCACCGTTCGGCTGCAAGCCGTCGGGCTCGCCAGAGACTTCAGATTGTCCTCGCCGTTCACCCAGTCCGATGTCGCCGCGGCCTGCAGCATCTCCCCGGTCCATGCCAACCGCACCATCCAGGAGCTGCGCCGCTGCAATCTGCTGCAATGGCAGGGCAAGACCCTGACCATCACGGACTGGCCGGGCCTGGTCCGGCTTGCCGGTTTCGACCCGGCCTATCTGAACATGCGATCCGGCGCAGACCACGCGCAGCCGCCGCATGCGAGACCGGTGACCGCCGACGTCGCAGTCGCTTGATCTGACTCGATGGCGGCGAGGAAGCTTGTGCAGCCGATGAGATCGGATCGTAGCTCCCTACTCCCGCCACACCTCGGCCAGCTCTTCTGCCGTCACCAGGTCGACCTGGCCGTGAAAGCGGGTGCGATACATCGTCATCAGCGCGTCGTGGCCGACATCGGACGAGCTGCACAGCGCGTCCTCGATGATGACGATCCTGAAGCCGAGATCGACGGCGCTCAGGACTGTCGAGAGCACGCAGACGTCCGTTTCCGCGCCCGATATCACGACGGTGCCGACGTTCTTCTCGACCAGCAGGCTCGCAAGACCGGGATTGCTGAACGCGGAATAGGCCGGCTTGTCGATCACAGCGGCCGGCGGAACGAACCGAGCCAAGGCCGGCACGAGCTCCAGAGCCGATGATGGCAGATGCCTGCGCGTCGCCTGGCGCCAGCGGCGGAAATAGCTCTGCCATTGCCCCGGTCGATCCTCCGGATCCTCAGGGGTGATGAAACGCGTGAAGATCGTTCTCTGCGCATGGCGCGAAACGACCGAGACGACCGTCGGCAGGACGCGCTCCATCCACGGCGTCGCCCAAAGGCCGTCCGGAGCGAAAATGTTCTGCATGTCGATGCACAGGTGAACGGCGCCGCGGACCTCGGCAACATCGGACGTAGCGTCCCTCATCAGCCTCCACCTTCAAGCGCATTCGGCCACCAGTTGCGAATGCAAGGCGAGGGCTTTGGTTCCGAAGCGCCGCCATGCGGCGCGAACCTGGGCGAAAACCCGCCCAGAAAAGCTATAAAAATGAAGGTGGTGCGCTCGGAGGGACTCGAACCCCCACGGTGTTACCCACTGCCACCTCAAGGCAGCGCGTCTACCAGTTCCGCCACGAGCGCTAGGAGATGCCGGCCTGAGGTCGTTCGGGTGGCCGGATCAGCGGCCGCCGATCTAACAAATCCATCAGGGGGATACAAGCCTGCAAAGACCCTGAATTCCACAAGCTTGGCGGGAATTCTCACCTGCCCGGATCGGCCCTATCAAGGCCCTGGCGCCAATGGCGTGCCCTACCGGGTCCCCGGCGAGCGCGGCAGCATCTGCTTGACCTCGACCGCGATTCGGTTGCGATCGACCAGCACGACGCCGGAGGCGACCGGCAGGTTATTGGCGAGCACCTTGACCTCGTCGGCCTCGGTTGCGTCCAGCTCGATGATGGCGCCGCGGGAAAGGCGTAATACCTGATGGATCGGCATGGTGGTGGTCCCGAGGACGACCATGAGATCCACGGTGACTTTGTCGAGAGTGGGCACTGTCAGGACCGCCGCAACTTGGGACTTACGCCAAAGGACTTGGCATTTGCTCCTGATCATCACCACGTTATGGTTAGCCAATGGTTAATTCGCCCCCAAACCCCGGCCAAGAACGGCGTCAGGACCAGCGTCAACACCTCGATTTGACGTCGTTTTCCGCCGCGGGCGGCGAAGTCGTCGAATGGCGGATTTCGGACGCTCCGGTGCCCTATCCGGAGGCGGTGGCGACCATGGAGGCGCGCGTCGCGGCGATTGCCGCGGGCGAGGCGCCGGAATTGGTCTGGCTGCTCGAGCACCCCCCGCTCTACACGTCGGGCACATCGGGCAAGGAGAGCGACCTGCTCGAGGCCCGATTCCCGACCTTCGCGACGGGGCGCGGCGGGCAGCTCACCTATCACGGGCCCGGCCAGCGCGTGGCCTACATCATGCTCGACCTCAAGCGCCGCCGGCCGGACGTGCGCGCCTATGTCGCGAGCCTGGAGGAGCTGATCCTGAAGGCGCTGGCCGCCTTCAACGTCCGCGGCGAACGGCGCGAGGACCGGGTCGGCGTCTGGGTCAGACGCCCCGACAAGGGGCCCGAGCACGAAGACAAGATCGCGGCGATCGGCGTCCGCCTGAAGCGCTGGGTCTCGTTTCACGGCATCGCGATCAATGTCGAGCCGGAGCTGTCGCATTTCGCCGGCATCGTGCCCTGCGGCGTCGTCGACCCCCGCTACGGCGTCACCTCGCTGGTCGATCTCGGCCAGCTCGTGACCATGGCCGATGTCGATATCGCGCTTCGGCAGGCGTTCGAAGAGCTGTTCGGACCGACCCGCGCGCTGCTGCCGGAAGCGGCCGTCTAATACTTTTTTCTGTTTGAGTTGACCGCGCACGCTCTCCGCCCCTGGCGGAATCAGCTACGCTTCGTTCCGGTGTCGCCCACGCCTCCCCCCTCCGCCGGGAAAGCAGACCTCATGCCGGGCGAGTTGATCATCGGCCGACTGTTCGAGCGCCAGGCATAAGGAGGGGTTGCGATCCATGCTCGCAATGGGAGGTTTTGACGATGAAACTGTCTGCACCGATCTACCATCTGAAGCGCACGGCCAAGCGCCTGTCCCGCGAGGCCGGCATTCCGCTCCACGACGCGCTTGACCGCGTCGCTGCGACGGAAGGGTTTTCCGCCTGGAGCATGCTGGCGGCCAAAGCAGCCGCACGGACTCCGGCGAGCAAACTGTTCGCGCAATTCCGTCCAGGCGATCTGGTGCTGGTCGGGGCGCGTCCCGGCCAGGGCAAGACGCTGATGAGCCTCGAACTTGCCGTCGAGGCCATGAAGTCCGGCCATCCCGCCGCGTTCTTCTCGCTCGAATATACCGAGAAGGATGTGCTGGAGCGTCTGCGGGTCATCGGCGTGGAGCCCGCGCAGTTCGACAAGCTGTTCGAGGTCGATTGCTCGGACGTCATCAGCGCCGACTACGTCGTGAAACAAATGGCTTCGGCGCCGCGCGGCACGCTCATCGTGATCGACTATCTGCAACTGCTCGACCAAAGGCGGGAAAATCCCGATCTGACGGTGCAGGTGCGCGCGCTGAAATCGTTTGCGCGCGACATGGGGCTGATCGTCGTCTTCATCTCGCAAATCGACCGGTCCTACGATCCCGCGGTCAAGCCCTGCCCCGATCTCGGCGATGTCCGCTTGCCGAACCCGCTGGACCTGAAGCTGTTCGACAAGACGTGCTTCATCAACGACGCCGAAGTGCAGTTCCGCGCCGCGAGCTGATGGCTTCAGGCCGCGGGTGACATTGTTCATCCGCGGCCCGTAACGTCACGCCGCCTGCACCGCAACCTCGAGCTTGCCGGCGATGTAGCGCCGCTCCTGGGTCAGGCCGCCGAAGCCGTAGGCGTCGCCCTTGACCTCGTCGACATGCAGGTAGGTCTCCGGATGCAGCGGGCCCAGGATCTCGGCCATGCGCTTGAACATGGCGGCGAGATAGGCCGCCTTCTCGTCCTTGGTGTTGGTGCCCTCGGTGACGTGGATGTCGATCCAGTAGCTGGCCAGCTTCTGCTCGGCGAGCGACTTGCCGCCGGCGAACCAGTCGCCGGCATCGACCGACTTCACGATGATGGCGGTGACCTTCGGGTCCTTGTGCAGGATTTTTGCGGTGAGCTCGGACACGGCATTGGCGATGTCGGCCTTCAGCGACGGCGACTGGCGGGACGAGGTGTAGGATACGGTGATCAGCGGCATGGTGGTTCTCCCTAAGATGCCACGCGACCTGCGCGGCGTTGGTGAGAAGCTAGACCTGCTGGCGTCATTTTGGTATCTTATCTCTACTGATATCAATGATAACGATCTGTAATGATAGCCACGCTCGACATCGCCACCGTTCAGGCCTTCCTGCTGGTCGCCGATCTCCAGAGCTTTACCCACGCCGCCGAAGCGCTCGGCACGACGCAGGCGGCTGTCAGCCTGAAGCTGCAGCGGCTGGAGGCGCTGCTGGCAAAGCGGCTCGTCGAGCGCTCGCCGCGTGCGGTCCGGCTCACCGCCGATGGTGCGGCCTTCCTCGATCGCGCCCGCGCGCTGATGGCGGCGCATGATTGCGCGCTGTCGGGCGACGCGTCAGCCGCGCAGTCGCTCACACTCGGCATCTCCGATCACGCGGCAGGGCCCGAACTGGTGCCGCTGCTCGAACGGTTGCATGCGATGTCGTCGAACCTCACCCTCGCCGTCACCATCGGCTTCTCGCGCGAGATGCAGGATGCCTATGATGCGGGCGAGCTCGATGCAGTGATCGTGCGCCAGGAAGGCAGCCGCCGCGGCGGCGAGAAGCTGGCCGAGGACGAGTTTGGCTGGTTCGCGTCACGGCGCCTCACCCTGCCGAAGGGCGAACCATTGCCGCTTGCGACACTCGCCCCGCCCTGCGGCGTCCGCGCCGTCGCCGTGCGCGCGCTCGACAAGGCCCGCATCCCCTGGCGCGAACGCTTTGTCGGCGGCGGCGTCACCGCGGTGGTGGCAGCAGCACTCGCCGGGCTTGCCATTGCGCCGCTGGCGCGGCGGATCGCGCCTGCCGGGTTGACCGACGTCGGGCCTGCGCACAAGCTGCCGAAACTCGGCAGCTCGAAGGTGATGCTGCATTCGAAGATCAGCGATCCGGCAAAACTCGCCGCGCTGCGTGCGGTGGCGGCGACGTTTCGGAGTGTGGCGGCGAACTAGTGCTGAGATCGCGGGCGCTCCTTGCCCGCGTGTCGCCCTGCGATATGCCAATAGGCCAGTCCGGCAAAGCACCCGGCCACGACAAAGAGCCAGATCGATCCGTCGACCCTTCCGAAGAGCACTGTCTGGCTCACGGCTCCGGCCACCCCGCCAGCAAGGACGAAGAAGGGCAATGACCGGATGCAGAACCGTTCGCTGAGCCATATTGCCACAGCTGACGGAATTCCGCTCAGCGCGCAAACGAACACCAGCACTGCCGGAACGCCAATCAGGATCGCCACACCGAAATCGGCGGCGGACCGCACGGCGAAACTGTCGACGCGCGGCAGCGCAAGGAGGAACAGGAGAAATAGCTCGATAACAGCCGTTGCCGTCAAGCATGCGCCAAACCAGCCTCGCGTCATTCGAGCAACGCTCTCGCAAGACATGACATAACCTCACAAGATCGCCTCGAACGCACTGCGCAGCGTCTCGTGGCGGAACACGAAGCCGCGGCTCAGCGCCTTGTTCGGCAGCACGCGCTGGCCGCCGAGCAGCAGCTCGTCGGCAAAGCCGCCGCCGATCCGGCGGAGCAGGCCGCCGGGGATACGGAACACCGCAGGCCGGTGCAGGCGGCGGCCGAGTTCTTCCGTGAATTTTGCATTGGTGACCGGGATCGGCGCGGTGGCATTGACGGGACCCGCCAGATCCGGCGTCGCAATCACATAGGCGATCAGGCGGATCAGATCGTCGCGTTCGATCCAGGACATCCACTGCCGCCCGGTGCCGAGCGGGCCGCCGAGGCCGAACTCGAACGGCGTCAGCATGCGCGTGATGAAGCCGCCTTCGGTGCCGAGCACGAGGCCGATGCGCAAATACACCACGCGCACGCCGAGCTCCTCCGCCGGCCGCGCCGCTGCCTCCCAGGCCGCGCACAGCTCGTGGCTGAAGCAGGCGTGAGATTTGGCCGATTCCGTCAGCACCTGGTCGGCCCACAACCCGTACCAGCCGATCGCCGAGCCGCTGATCAGTACCTCTGGCTTGCGCGCGAGCCGCGCGATCAGTTTGACGATATCGCCGGTCATGTCGATGCGCGAGCCGATGATCTTGGCACGCTTCGAATCGGTCCACAGGCCGTTGCCGATCGGCTCACCGGCGAGGTTGACAATGGCATCGATCTGCGTGTCCGAGGCGATCTGATCGAGGCTCGTGATCAGCGTCACCGGCGGCGGCAGCATCTCGGCTTTCGCGGGATTGCGGATCAGCGCGATGACGTGATGCCCTGCCCCGCTAAGGCTTGCCGCAAGACGGCTGCCGATGAAGCCGGTGGCGCCCGATATCAGCACGGTCTTGCGGCTGGCGATTTTTTCGACGAGTCCAGCTGCGGGCACAGCCTTCATGCGGCCGAGCCGGCGCATCGCGGCAAAATCCCTGACGCCGCACAGCGCAGCGCCGAGTGCGCAGGCGGTCGCGGCGATGCTGAGCAGACCCTCGTAGACGACGATCACGCCGACGGGCTGCATCGCCAAGGCGATCAGCGCCGGCATCAGCAGCACCAGGATGGCGCCGTAATTGATCGCAAGCAGCGTATGATTGATGCGCTCGCTCGGCGGCAGCTTGCGGCTCAGATCCTCCTCGACGAAATCCATCAAGGTGATGACGATCTCGGCGACCAGCACCGCGACGATCAACAGCGCCAGCACGCCGTGAACCTCGAGCCAGCCGAGCACCAGAAACAGCAGCGCATAGAGCATGTTGCGGATGCCGTGCAGCTTCAGCTCGAAGCGCTGCGACGGCCGCCAGGCCAGGCGCTCGGTGAATTCGTGGTGATAGAAGGTGTCGAACACACCCATCACGATCTGGATGGCGATGAGTGTCCACAACAGCGGCGTCATGATACGGCCTCCCTGAACAGGACGGACTGATGGATCAGCGCGCCGTGACGCGGGTGAGTGACGTCGAGGGTGAAGCGGAAAGCGCCCTCGCCGAGATCTCGATGCGTCACGATCAGCTCGCCCGGCGTCAGCCAGCGCGGCAGCGGAAGCCACAGGCGTCCAAGCTGAAGGCCGTAGCCGGCGCTACGAAAGATCAGCACCTGATCCTCGACCGCGATGCGCAGCGCCATCGATACGCCGAAGCCGACATATTCCTCGAGCCCCGTCGGACCGGCAAAACGCTTGGCGGAATGGATCACCTGCGGAAAGCCGCGCTTGCGCGCGCAGATGCGCGTCCAGGTCTGACCGCCGGTCGCGCCGTCCTCGGTGACGGTGACGATCATGGGCACACCGATGTCGCGGCCGGTGGGCAATGGTCCGCCGATCAGGCGCGCGGCCTGCGCGAACCACCAGCCGACATCGCTGAAGGCGAGCTCGTCGACCACGCCGACATAGACGACACTGTCGCCGTCGGCGACGCGTTTCGAGAAGCGCCGCCAGGTCGCGAGCGGCAAGCGGCCCCAATCCTCGTCCGACAGCAGCGCGCGGAAGCGGCGGTCGTCGAGCAGTCTCGTGTGAGCGGAGGTCGATGCGTTGGATCCTGATAGTCTTGCCGACGTCATCGCACCCTCCTCGACACTATTTGACCTTACCCAGCGGCAGCAGGTTGGCGATCTTCTCGCCAAGCCGCATCAAGGCGACCAGCCGCGGCCGCGGCACTTTCAGCATCTGCATGAACCAGTGGTCGGCGAGCTCGGTGAACGCGAGCATCTCCTTCAGGCGCTTGGCCGCGACGGGACTGATGCCGGGATCGTCCGTGGCATCGGACACGCAGACGCGAAGCGCTGCGATCGCCGGGTCGATCTCCCGCTCCTTGCGCCGCGCCGCGATCCTCGCGGCGATCTCCCAGATGTCGGTCTCGGCCTCGTAATGGTCGCGGCGGTCGCCCAGGATCGGCACCCGCCGGATCAGGTTCCAGGCGAGCAGCTCCTTCAGCGAGTTGGAGACGTTGGAGCGTGCCATGCCGAGCGTGTCGGCGATGTCCTCGGCGGTCATCGGCGCCTCGGCGAGATAAAGCAGCCCATGAATCTGGCTCACCGAGCGATTCACTCCCCACTCGTCGCCCATATCGCCCCAATGCAGGATGAAGCGTTCGACGGCGGCGGGAAGTTTCTTCTTTCCGGTTATTTCTGTCATGACAGAAATATCTGACGAACCCGACTTCTTGTCAAGAAGAAGCCTTGCATACGGCCCGCCAGGGCCTGCCTAAAAATGTCCCAGACGGCGGGAACCATCCCGACCTCTTCGGCGTTTGTTCCCGTCGAGGCGGGGTCCCGGAATGGCCGAAAAGTTCAGTCAACAGAGAGACCTGTTCGAGAGCGAGCGCAGTTTTCGGCTGTTGGTTGAGGGTGTCGCCGACTACGCCCTCTATATGCTTGACCCGAACGGGACCATCACCAGCTGGAACATCGGCGGCGAACGCATCAAGGGTTACCCCCCCGAAGAAATCCTCGGCCAGCATTTTTCCCGTTTCTACACCGAGACCGACCGGGCCAATGGCAAGCCGGCGCGGGCGCTCGGAATCGCGCGCGAAAAGGGCCGATACGAGGAGGAAGGCTGGCGCGTCCGCAAGGACGGCACGTTCTTCTGGGCGAGCGTCGTAATCGACCCGATCTACGAGGACGGCAGGCTGATCGGCTTCGCCAAGATCACACGCGACATCACAGAGCGTCGCAATGCCCAGCTCAAGCTCGAGGCGATGCAGAAGCAGCTGGCCGAGTCGCAGAAATTCGATGCGCTCGGACAGCTCACTGGCGGGGTGGCCCACGACTTCAACAATCTTCTGATGATCATCAGCGGCAGCCTTCACATCCTGAAGAAGAACGCCGCCGACGACCCCAAGCTCGAGCGCGCCATTTCGGCGATCGACACCGCGACCAAGCGCGGCGCAGCGCTGACCAACCAGCTTCTCACCTTCGCCCGGCGGCAGAGCGTCAACCCGCAGGCGATCGATTTTGCCGAACGCGTCGCGGCCATCCGCGAGGTGCTCGACGCGGGCGTCGGCAGCTCCGTGCGTATCGCCTTCGACATTCACTCCGACACCTGGCCGATCAAGGCCGACGTCTCCGAGCTCGAGACCGCGCTGCTCAACCTCGTCATCAATGCCCGCGACGCGATGCCGGACGGCGGCACGGTGACGATCGCGGCACGCAACGTCGTCCTGAATGAGGCGCCCCTCGTCGGCGATTTCATCGCGATCGACGTCCGCGATACCGGGCTTGGAATTCCCTCCGACGTCCTCGACAAGATCTTCGAGCCGTTCTTCACGACCAAGGCGATCGGAAAAGGCACGGGCCTCGGCCTTTCGCAGGTCCACGGCTTCGCCCACCAGGCCGGCGGCACGGTGAAGGTGGCAAGCGAGCTCGGCAAGGGCACGACATTCACCATCGTCCTGCCGCGCGGCACGGATGTGCCGTCGCGGGAGACGGCGGGAACGGCGTTCCGCGGCAGCGGCACGGTGCTGCTGGTCGAGGACAATCCCGATGTCGCGCTGGTCAGTATCGGTCTTCTGGAGCAGCTCGGCTATCAGGTGCGCCGTGTCGCCGATGCCGAAGCGGCATTGCGCGAGATCGAGAGCGACGGCGTCGATTTCGTGTTCTCGGACATCGTCATGCCCGGCAAGATGGACGGCCTCAGCCTCGCCCATCACCTCCGCCAGATCCGTCCCGGCCTGCCGATCCTGCTTGCCACCGGTTACAGCGAGGTCGCCGCCGGCGTGCGCGGCGATTTCCCGATCCTGCGCAAACCCTACGAGATCCACGAGCTGAGCGAGGCGATCTCGAAACTGCCAAGGTGAATGTTTCTTCTTCACCTCTCCCCGCTTGCGGGGAGAGGTCGAATTCGATTGCAGATCGAATTCGGGTGAGGGGGTACAGGACTTTCTACGACCGCTCGCATTGAGAGAAGCCCCTCACCCTAACCCTCTCCCCGTAAGAACGGGGCGAGGGAAACACCGCCTGCGGGGAAAGAAACACCTACACCGTCGGCAGTACGGAAAACGCCTCCCCTGCCCTGCGCAAATTCAGCTCATCCACGCTTGCGGTTTCACTGGTGACACTGTCGACGCGCGAGAGCGGCGGGCCGTGGCGGCACAGCGCGACCATGTCGGCAACGTGCGTCGGCGCACCCGCGAACAGCGCTTCCACGCTGCCGTCACGGCGGTTGCGGACCCAGCCTTCGAGGCCACACGCGGCGGCCTGGAACTCCACCCAGGCCCGATAACCGACGCCCTGCACGCGGCCGCGGATCATGACCTGGAGAATCACCCGGCTCATGGCTTCGATCCGAGCCAATCGGCGCTACGCGCCTTGACTGCGGCCTCGCGCGCAACGCGGGCCATCAGCTCCGACGATGCCACGCCCTTGAGGCTCTTTGGCGCCGTGCCCTCGCGCAACGCCTTCTGCGTCTCGTAGACGGCTTGCGTCGCCGCGGCGATCGGAGCATGGCCCTGCAGCGCGATGCGGACGCGCTGACCCCCGAGATAATCGAGCCCGCTCAATTCCTCTGACCCGCCGCCGAGTACGATCGGCAGGCGCGTGGCGGCGGCGATCGCTTCGAGCTCGGCACGCGACTTGACGCCGGTGAAAAACAGCGCATCGACGCCGGCCGCCTCGTAAGCCTTGGCGCGGCGCACCGCATCCTCGATCGAGGTGATCGCGGCTGCGCCCGTGCGGCCCATGATGACCAGCGAGGGATCGCTGCGGCCGGCGAGCGCCGCCTTCATCTTGCCGACGCCCTCTTCGAGGGAGATCAGCTGCGCCTTCGTCTCACCGAATGCCGCCGGCAGCAGCGTGTCCTCGATGGTGAGGCCGGCCGCGCCGGCCGTCTCCAGCTCCTGCACCGTGCGGCGCACGTTGAGCGCATTGCCGTAGCCGTGATCGGCATCGACGAGCACCGGCAGCGCGGAGGCGCGGGACATCCGCCGCATCTGCTCGGCGAGCTCGGTGAGCGTGATCAGCGTGACATCGGGGTCGCCGAGCACGGCGAGAGAGGCCACCGATCCGCCGAACATGCCGAGCGGAAAGCCGAGATCCTCGGCAATTCGGATCGAGATCGCGTCATAGACCGAGCCGGGATGGACGCAAATTGGGCCCGACAGGGTGGAGCGCAGTTTCTCGCGGCGGGAACGAAAGGCCATGGTGCCCTCTCAATTGTTGCGACGCAGCCGCAACATACTCCGTCATTGCGAGCGCAGCGAAGCAATCCAGAATCTTTCCGCGGAGGCAGTCTGGATTGCTTCGCTGCGCTCGCAATGACGGTGTTGATGGGGCCCGACGAGAGCCCCACTCACACGCTTACGCAAACTCCAGGATCAGCGCGTCGACCGCAAGTGTCGCGCCGGCGCTGGCGTGGATCTTCTTCACCGTGCCGTCCTGCTCGGCGCGCAGCACGTTCTGCATCTTCATGGCTTCGACCACGGCGAGCGTCTCGCCGGCCTTGACCTCCTGCCCCTCGTTCACCGCGATCGAGACGACGAGGCCCGGCATCGGGCAGAGCAGCTTCTTGCCGCTGTCGGAGGCCGTCGCCACCGGCATCAGCCGTGCGGAGGTAGCCTCGGCCTCGGTCCAGACATAGACCGGGACCTCGACGCCCTGATGCGCGAGACGGATGCCGTTCGGAATCGGCCGCGCCTGCACGGCGACGAACTGCCCGTCGATGGTGCCCTGCCAGACCGGATCGCCCGGCTTCCACCGCGACTGCAACAGATGCGCAGTGCCGGCCTTGCCGTCGGCATCGATGAAGCGGATCGCGATCGCCTCGCCTTCGCGCGCGACCTCGAGCAGGATCTCCTGGCGGTCGAGCCAGACTGCGCGACGGCGCTCGCGCTGCACGACGCGGCCGCCCATCTGGCCGGAGATCTGCCGCTTGCGCGCCCCCAGCACATGATCGATCGCGGCGCCGACCGCGGCGATGCGCCGCGCGACCTCGCCTTCAGGCACCCGCACCGCAAAGCCCTTGGGGAATTCCTCGGCGATGAAGCCGGTCGAGAGCCGGCCCTCGCGCCAGCGCGGATGATGCATCAAGGCCGACAGGAACGGGATGTTGTGGCGGATGCCATCGACATAGAACGAATCCAGCGCGGTGGCCTGCGCCTCGATCGCAGCCGCGCGCGAGGGCGCATGGGTGACGAGCTTGGCGATCATCGGATCGTAATGGATCGAGATCTCGCCGCCCTCCTGCACGCCGGTATCGTTGCGGATGGTGATGCCGTCCTTGCTGGCCTCCGCCGGCGGGCGATATTTCACGAGCCGTCCGATCGAGGGCAGGAAGTTGCGGAACGGATCTTCCGCATAGAGGCGCGATTCCACCGCCCAGCCCGTCAGCGTGACGTCCTTCTGCGCGATGGTGAGCTTCTCGCCGGCGGCGACGCGGATCATCTGCTCGACGAGGTCGACGCCGGTGACAAGCTCGGTGACGGGATGCTCGACCTGGAGGCGCGTGTTCATCTCCAGGAAGTAGAAGCTCTTGTCCTGGCCTGCGACGAACTCGACCGTGCCGGCGGAATCATAGTTCACGGCCTTGGCGAGCGCGACCGCCTGCTCGCCCATCTTGCGGCGGGTCGCCTCGTCCAGCAGCGGCGACGGCGCTTCCTCGATGACCTTCTGGTTGCGGCGCTGAATCGAGCATTCGCGCTCGCCCAGATAGATCACGTTGCCATGCTTGTCGCCCAGCACCTGGATCTCGATGTGGCGGGGATCGACGATGAACTTCTCGACGAAGACGCGGTCGTCGCCGAACGAGGCCTTCGCCTCCGCCTTGGCGAGGTTGAAGCCCTCGGCGACCTCGGCCTTGGAATGGGCGATGCGCATGCCCTTGCCGCCGCCGCCGGCGGAGGCCTTGATCATGACGGGGTAGCCGATCTCGTCGGCGATGCGGACCGCGTGCTTGTCGTCCTCGATGACGCCGAGATAGCCCGGCACGGTCGAGACTTTTGCTTTTGCGGCGGCCTTCTTGGACTCGATCTTGTCGCCCATTGCCGCGATCGCCGCGGGGTTCGGGCCGATGAAGACGATGCCGGCGGCTTCCAGCGCGCGCGGAAACGCCTCGCGCTCGGACAGGAAGCCATAGCCGGGATGCACGGCCTCGGCGCCCGTCTTGCGACAGGCCTCGACGATCTTCTCGATCACCAGATAGCTCTCGGCCGCGGCCGGCGGGCCGATCAGCACCGCCTCATCGGCCATCTCGACATGAAGGGCATCGCGGTCGGCCTCGGAATAGACCGCAACCGTTTGAATTCCCATCTTGCGGGCAGTCTTGATGACCCGGCAGGCGATTTCGCCGCGATTGGCGATCAGAATGCGTTTGAACATGCTTTTCTTGAGTCTCGACCTTGGGCGGGACCCCTTCCCTGGCCGTTCGAGCCTATGGGAGGGGCCGTGTGGCTCCCGTGGTACATCAAAATGGGCCGGAGGCAACGGTCTAAATCCGGGGACTCTGGCGTACCAGCGCAAGACCGAAATGGGCCACCCGGCGCGCGCTGGGCACGCCGTGCGGCATCCCTAGGGCTTCCCAGGCTTGGCCACGTCCCGGACCAGGTCATGGATGAAGCCCAGCTTGCCGACCACCGCGGACGACAGGATAAAGGGATAGAGGTCGCGCAGGCCCATGGCGCGGTTGACGCTGTTCATGGCGAAGGTGAAGGGCAGCCATGCGTTCACCAGCGCCTCGACATCCCTCGCTTCGTAGGGGTTGAAGCGGATGCGCGCGGTCAACTCCCCGCCGCGGTCGATCTTGGGACGCACCTCCATGCCGAACTCGGCGGCCATTTCCAGGGTGTCGACGATGTGGAGGTAATGCGCCCAGGTCTCGGCAAAATCCTCCCAGGGGTGGGTCGTGGCATAGGCCGAGACGTAGTTCTGCTGCCAGTCCGGCGGCGGCCCTTCGGCGTAGTGACGCTGCAACGCCTGGCCGTAATCGACGGAATCATCGCCGAAGACGGCGCGGCACTGGTCGAGCTTGCCGCCATCGCGCACCAGCACGTCCCAGAAATAGTGCCCGACCTCGTGGCGGAAATGCCCGAGCAGCGTCCGGTACGGCTCGCCCATCTCGAGCCGGCGCCGCTCGCGCTCGATGTCGTCGGCCTCGGTCAGTGCGATCGTGATCAGGCCGTTGTCGTGGCCGGTCATGACCTTCTCGCCGCTGTGCGGATCATCGGCGAGAAAATTAAAGATCAGGCCATGCTCGGGATTGTCCTGGCGGGTCTGAAGCGGCAGCTTCCAGCGGATCAGGGAATAGAATAGACGGTGTTTTGCCACCTCCAGCTCGCGCCAGCCGGCGAGCTGCGCCGGATCCGAGAGGTTTGGCACCGTCCCATTGTGACGGCAGGCGCGGCAATAGCCAGTGGTATCGGCGGCGTCGGTCAGCCAGTTGCAGGCGTCGTACTCGGCATTCCGGCACAGCATCCGGCTTTCGCCCTTGCCGGCGAGGATTCTCCATGCCGCCCCGTCGGCCTCGATCGCCGACATCGTCTCCTTCTCCGGCAGGAAGGCGATCCGATGGCCGCAGCGTTCGCAGGCGCGGTTCTCGAAATAGAGGACGTTGCCGCAGGCCTGGCAGACAAAGAGCTTCAAGATTTAGCCTCGTGGGAAAGGAAAGCTTGTAAGAGAGCTGGCGCCTCGCGACGACGCATCAATCAGCCGATCGTTCCAGTATTCGGAACAAATTGCCAGACCGGACGTTGCCACCGCGTACTTCTCCACGTTCAGGCTCGCGCCACCATTTCCGGGCACCACCTGCCCTCTAAACAATGGCCATCACGCCCCGTCTGTGTGAATATCGGTCCGGCACGCGCGCACCTAGATGACAACGGCCGATGCCTTGAACGATCCCTTGCCCGAAACCATCGCCGCCGAAAGGCTGCGCCAGCACCTCGAAGACGTCGCGCGCGAGCGCGACAACGCTTATCGCGCGCTGCAGGAGCGCGAGGCCGAGCTGGCGCGCATCCAGCGCATCGGCAAGGTCGGCGGCGTCGAGGTCGATTTCCGCGAAGGCTTCAAGAACCGTCGCTCGCCCGAATATCTGATGATCCACGGCCTCCCGCCGGAAGCCGCCGAGGAGTCGCACGAGGATTGGGTCAACCGTATCCATCCCGACGACCGCGACGCTACCGTCAAGCATTTCTTCGAAGCTCTCGCCGGAGCGAGCGAAGACTATAGCGCTGAATACCGCATCATCCGCCCCAGCGACGGCGAGACCCGCTGGATCCGGGTGGTCGCCAAGATCGAGCGCGACAAGGACGGCCGCGCCATCCGGCTCGTCGGTGCCCATATCGATATGACCGACCAGGCGCTGGCGCGCGAGACACTTCGCGAAAGCGAGGAGCGCTTCCGGCTGATCGCCGACAGCGCGCCGGTGCCGATCTGGGTCACCAAGCTCGACCGCAAGCGGTCCTTCGCCAACCAGGCCTATGTCGATTTCGTCGGCCTGCCCTACGATCAGGCCATCGATTTCGACTGGCGCAAGGTGCTGCACCCCGACGACCTGCCGCACGTGCTGCAGCAATCCGTCCAGGGTGAAGCGTCCCTCAAGCCCTTCGTGCTGGAAGCGCGTTACAAGAACGCCAGCGGCGAATGGCGCTGGCTGCGCTCGGAATCGCAGCCGCGCTGGGATGCGACCGGCAAGCATATCGGCTTCATCGGCGTCGCCCACGACGTCACCGTCGCCAAGCAGGCCGAGATCGAGCTCAGGCGGCTGAACGAGACGCTGGAAGAGCGCATCGCCGAGCGCACAGCCGAGCTCGAAGCCAACCAGGCGCGGCTGCGCGCGATCCTGGAGACCAGCAATCAGTATCAGGGCCTGGTCAATCTCGAGGGCGAACTGGTCTACGCCAACAAGACCGCGCTCGCCGGCATCAAGGCGAATTCCGCCGACGTGATCGGAAAGCCGTTCTGGGACACGCCCTGGTTCACCGGCACCGACGGTATGAGTGCCGCCGTGCGCGAGGCCTTCGAGACGGTGCTCAAGGGCGAACCCGTGCGGCTGGAGATGCGCCTGCGCCTTCCCGTCGGCGAGCGCGATTTCGACTTCGGCATGCGCCCCGTACTCGACCGCCACGGCGCCATCACCGGCGCCGTGCCCGAGGCGGTCGACATCACCGAGCGGCGTCGCGGCGAGGAAGCGCTGCGGCAGTCGCAGAAGATGGAGGCGATCGGTCAGCTCACCGGCGGCGTCGCGCACGACTTCAACAATCTCCTCACCATCATCCGCTCGGCGACCGATTTCCTGCGCCGGCGCGAGCTGCCGGAGGAGCGCCGCCGCCGCTACGTCGATGCCATCTCCGAGACGGTCGAGCGCGCCTCCAAGCTGACCGCGCAGCTTCTGGCCTTCGCGCGCCGCCAGCCGCTCAAGCCGCAGATCTTCAACGTCGGCAGTCAGGTCGAGGGCGTGGCGCAGCTGGTCCGCCCGCTGGTCGGCGGCCGCATCGAGATCGCCGTGGAGATTCAGGACGCCGATTGCTTCACGGTGGCCGACATCGCCCAGTTCGAGGCCGCGCTGATCAACCTCGCCATCAACGCCCGTGATGCCATGGACGGCGAAGGCCGCCTCACCATCGCCGTGCGCAAGGTCTCGGGAATCCCGAGCCTGCGCGCACAATCGGCGCGCGGCGGCGACTATGTCGCGATCTCCGTCAGCGACACCGGCAGCGGCATCGCGCCGGAACATCTCGACTCGATCTTCGAGCCGTTCTTCACCACCAAGGAGGTCGGCAAGGGCACCGGCCTCGGCCTCAGCCAGGCCTTCGGCTTCGCGAAGCAGTCCGAGGGTGACATTGCTGTGACGAGCACGCCGGGCAAGGGCGCGACCTTCACCATCTATCTGCCGCGGGCGCAAAGCCCGGCGACGGACAAGGAAGCCGCGGCGCTGAGCCACGAGGCGGCCACGACCGGGCGTGGCTATCGCGTGCTCGTGGTCGAGGACGATGACGAGGTCGGCCGCTTCTCCACCGAGCTCTTGGAGGATCTCGGCTATGTCGTCCGCCGCGCTGCCAATGCGAACGCGGCGCTGGCGATCCTCGGCGAAAACGAATTTGCCGTCGACCTCGTGTTCTCCGACGTCATCATGCCTGGAATGAACGGCGTCGAGCTCGCCGGGATCATCCGTGAGCGCTATCCAGGCCTGCCCGTGGTGCTCACCTCCGGCTACAGCAACGTGCTCGCAGAGAACGCCCACCGCGGTTTCGAGCTGATCCAGAAGCCGTATTCGGTGGAACCGCTCTCGCGCATCCTGCGCAAGGCGATCACGGAGAAGCTATCGGTGGTAAGGTGAGTGTGACATTCGCTAGAAGCAGCCACAATTTCCGTCATTGCGAGCGCAGCGAAGCAATCCAGACTGTTCCTGCGGCAAGACTCTGGGGGAAGACAGCCGTTCCGACATCGGTTATCGATGCCGAATGACTGACCGAACCTCAAGGACTGACCGTGCCGTCTAACGCCATCTGGGCCTGGAGCATCACCGCCGTCGCGACCGCAGGCGTCATCATCCGGCCCCTATCCCTGCCCGAGGCGATCTGGGCCGTGATCGGCGCGAGCGCGCTGGTGCTGCTCGGCTTGCTGCCGTGGCAGGACGCCCTTGTCGGCATCGAGAAAGGTGTCGACGTCTATCTCTTCCTGATCGGCATGATGCTGATCGCCGAACTGGCGCGGCTTGAAGGCCTGTTCGATTATCTCGCCGCGCTTGCGGTGGAATATGCACGTGGCTCGCCGCAGCGGTTGTTCCTGCTGATCTACCTCGTCGGCACGCTGGTGACGGTGCTGCTCTCCAACGATGCCACCGCGATCGTGCTGACGCCGGCCGTCTATGCAGCGACGCGCGCGGCCGGCGCGAAGCCGCTGCCCTATCTGTTCGTCTGCGCCTTCATCGCCAATGCCGCGAGTTTCGTGCTGCCGATCTCCAACCCCGCCAATCTCGTCGTGTTCGGCGCGCACATGCCGCACCTGACGGAATGGCTGCGCCTGTTCGCCCTGCCCTCGGCGGCGTCGATCCTGCTGACCTACATCGTGCTGCGCCTGACCCAGCACCGCGCGCTGAAGGAAGAGACGATCGCGCGCAGCGTACCGCATCCCAAGCTCGGACGCGGCGGCAAGCTCACCGCAATAGGCATCGTCGCGATCGGCATCGTGCTGGTCACGGCGTCGGCGCTGGACAGGCAATTGGGTCTGCCGACCTTCGTCTGCGGCGTGGCGACGGCCGCCATCGTGCTGCTGATCAACCGGCAATCGCCCTTGCCCGTGCTGCGCGGCGTGTCCTGGAGCGTGCTGCCGCTGGTCGGCGGGCTCTTTGTCATGGTCGAAGCGCTGGTGAAGACCGGCGTGATCGCGCAGCTCAGCGCGCTGCTGCATCAGGCGGTTGCGCAGTCCGTGACGAAGGCCGCCTGGAGTGTCGGTATTGCCACCGCGCTCGCCGACAACATCGCCAACAACCTCCCGGTCGGCCTCGTCGCCGGCTCGGTCGCCGCCAGCGATCATCTGCCCGCGCCGGTGGTCAGCGCCATTCTGATCGGTGTCGATCTCGGCCCCAATCTGTCGGTCACCGGCTCGCTCGCCACGATCCTCTGGCTTGTCGCGCTCCGGCGCGAGAAGATCGAGGTCGGCGCCTGGCCATTCCTCAAGCTCGGCCTCTTGGTGACGCCGCCGGCCCTGATCGCGGCGTTAGCCGCCGCGATCAGATAGCACTCATCTTCAGTCGTTCTCGTAGCCGTAGACTTCCGGCAGGATGAAGATTGCCGCGAGCAATCCGATCAGCGGGAAGATCGCGACCATCAGCGTGGCGTTCGCCTGCCCGATCGCGGCAAACACCGTCGGGAACAGGAAGATCGCCAGGAACGACGGCAGCTTCACGAACATGTAGGCGAAGCCGCTGGCGGTGCCGCGATATTGCGGACGGGCGACCATGGTCGGGATGGTCATGCAGTTCGAGGCGTCCCAATAGTGGCCCCACAGCATGCCGGCCGCGGCGAACGGCAGCAGCATCTTGTTGTCGGTGTAGAGCGCGAACGCGGCGACCAGCAGCGATACCAGCACGATGGAGAAGCCCGCGATGGAGATGCCGCGATGGCCGATTTTCGGCGTCAGCAGCGGCCCGACCCATCCCGACAGCGCTGCGAAGGAAAACAGCGCCATTGTCACCAAGTTGATGCCGAGCACGCTCGACACGCCGACCATCACGAACAGCACCGGCAGGTAGAACGCGAAGGTCGAGAACTCGCTGGCCTGCGCGAAGCAGGCGATCCAGCCATACAACGTGGCGCGCCAGCGAATCGGATCTTTCTTGAGGTCGGCGAGGAACGCGCGGGTGCTGGTTTTGGGAACCACGACGTCCCGATCCGGCAGCATGTCGAGATTGTCGTTGAACATCTCGCGCGCGACCTGCTTGGCTTCCCGATAGCGGCCCTTCTGCACCAGCCACACCGCCGTCTCCGGCACGTCGTGACGCATGATGAGGATGATCAGCGCCGGCACCGCGCCGAGGCCGAGGGTCACGCGCCACAGCATCTCGTGGTTCATGTCGACCAGAAGGAAGATTACGATGACGCCGATGGTGAGGACCTCACCGACGGCGAACATGAACTGCCAGCGGTTGCCCATGACCTCGCGCTCGCCCTTCGCCATGGATTCCATGATGTAGGTGTAGCCGGTCGAGATGTCCGAGCCGAGCGGAATGCCGAGCAGAAAGCGGATCACGACGAGCCAGCCGACGCTGGGCACGAAGGCCTGCGCCAGTGCCAGCACGATGAACAGCACCATCGTGACCAGGAACATCACGCGGCGGCCGATCTTGTCCGACAGCCAGCCGCCGAGCAGCGCACCGATCAGCGCCCCACCTTGCGTGCCCGCGGCGGCAAGGCCGAGCATCAGCGGATCGGGATTGTACTGCTCCTTGATGAAGATCAGCACGAAGGCGATCGAATAGAGGTCCCAGGCCTCGACCAGGATGGAGGCCATCATCAGCCAGCCGACCTTGTTGCCCTTGGGACTGTAGTTCGTGATGAGGTAGCGGACCGCGGCTTCGCTCGCGGTCGCTTGTGGCATCGCCATCGTTGACATTCTTCTTCCTTTCTTCAGAAACTCTCCAAAGCGCGATGAGATCAGGATCTCATCGCGCTAGCTTGTTGTGTTGTGCATGAGCGCTTCGGAAAACCGCTGCACACTTTGCGCGAGCGCGGCCCTTCGGGTCCGGACCATGCTCTACGCACCGAGCAGCGGCTCGATGCTGCAATCGAGCAGGCGCGGATCGATCCCGGCCTCCATCCCTGAGAACATCTCGCCCATGTAGTCGATCAACGCATCGCTCGCCTTCACCGCGTCCTCGACGCGGCGGTTGGCGACGGCTGCAAGAATGGCGAGATGGTGATCGATCGTGCCTGACAGGTCCGCCTGCCCCGGCATGAAGCGGTGGTGGATGTAGCCGATGCGGCGATACAGCGTGTGCAGCGGCCGCAGCGTGTGCACCAGGAACGGCTCGCCAGCGGCCTCCAGCACCAGCGCGTCGATGCGGCGGTCGAGGCTGTTGAACTCGTCGAGTGTCAAAGTGGCGCGACGTTCGCGCAGCAAACGCTCGATGTGCAAGGCCTGATTGCGGTGGGAAAGACTGGCGCGATCCGCCGCGAGGCGAATGACAAAACGCTCCATGTCGCGTCGCAGGCCGAGCAGCATGCGTTCGCGCGCCAGATCGATCGGCGCGATGTTGAGGCCATGACGGGGCCGGATGATGATGAGGGTGTCGGCGGAGAGACGATTGACGGCGTGATGCACCGGCGTGCGGCCAAAACCGGTGATTTGCTGCAATTCCAGCATGGTCATGAACTGGCCGGGCTTGAGCTCGCAATGGACCAGGAGCTCTTCGATCCTTTGATAGGCCAACTCGAAAAAGTTGAGACGATTGCTGCGGGAGCGCCGGCCTCCGCCGTCATCCTCGTCTTTCACCACTTCGAGCGCGCGCTTGCGCCGTGCCATGTCGTCCTCCCGTCAGCCCGCGCTCTCGTTGCAGGATGGCGCCCTGGTTGTGGCACCCTTAAAACATGTTGTGATATATTACAAGCAGGCGTAAGACGTCGGCACGGCCTGCAACATGTTGCAGCGCAAAATGAGACGTCGGGTGCGAAGCGCCTTTCGATGGGAGGATAGTTGCCGTGAAGATCACGTCGATCGAGACACTGCGCACCGAGGAATTTTCCAACGTCATCTGGGTCCGCGTCCACACCGACACCGGCATGATCGGCCTCGGCGAGACCTTCTACGGCGCGGGCGCGGTCGAGGCGCAGATCCACGACACCTTTGCCGGCCGCCTGCTCGGCCGCAATCCACTGCACATCGAAGCGATCCATCGCGACATGCTCAACCTGCCGATGGCGCAGTCCTCCACCGGCGTCGAATACCGCGCGGCCTCCGCGATCGACATCGCGCTGTGGGATCTGTTCGGCAAGGTCTGCGGCCAGCCGGTGCACCAGATGCTCGGCGGCCTCTGCCGCGACAAGCAGCGCATCTACAACACCTGCGCCGGCACCCAATATGTGCGCTCGACCAATATCAGCCCGGTGGCCAATTGGAATCTCGGCGCCTCCAAGGGGCCCTATGAAGATCTCGACGGCTTCATGAACCATGCCGATGCGCTGGCCGAAAGCCTGCTCGAAAGCGGCATCTCGGCGATGAAGATCTGGCCGTTCGATCCGGCGGCGCAGGAGAACAAGGGCCTCTACATCACCGCATCGCAGATGAAGCAGGCGATCGAGCCGTTCGAGAAGATCCGCAAAGCCGTCGGCGACAGGATGGAGATCATGGTCGAGCTGCACTCGCTCTGGAATCTGCCGACCGCCAAGCAGATCGCCCGTGCGCTCGAGCCCTACAAGCCGACCTGGTACGAAGACCCGATCCGGATGAACTCGCCGCAGGCGCTGGCCGAATATGCCCGCTCGACCGACGTCTGGGTCTGCGCCAGCGAGACGCTGGGCTCGCGCTTCCCCTACAAGGACATGCTCGACCGCGATGCCATGCATGTGGTGATGGCCGATCTGTGCTGGACCGGCGGTCTCACCGAAGGCCGCAAGATCGCGGCGATGGCCGAGACCTATCACCGGCCCTTCGCACCGCACGATTGCATCGGCCCGATCGGCTTCATCGCCGCCATCCACATGTCCTTCAGCCAGCCCAACACCCTGATCCAGGAATCCGTGCGCGCCTTCTACAAGGGCTGGTACAATGAGCTCGTCACCACGATGCCCACCATCAAGGACGGCTATGTCTTCCCGATGGAAGGTCCCGGCCTGGGCGTCGACCTTCTGCCAGCCGTCTTCGAGCGCACCGATCTCATCGTGCGCCGCTCCAACGCTTGAGGATCTATTGAGATGAGCACCGCCCTCTTCGACCTTTCCGGCCGTACCGCGCTCGTGACCGGCTCCTCCCGCGGCCTCGGCCGCGCCATTGCCGAGGGCATGGCCAAGGCCGGCGCCAAGCTGATCATCAACGGCGTCGATCCCAAGCGTGTCGAGCAGGCCGTCGCCGAGTTTCGCGCCGCCGGCCATCAGGCCGAAGGCGCCGCCTTCAACGTCACCGATGAGGCCGCAATCGTGGCGGCGTTCAACGACTTCGACAAGAAGGGGATCGCCGTCGATATCCTCATCAACAATGCCGGCATCCAGCACCGCAAGCCGCTGGTCGAGTTCACCACCGACGAATGGCGCAAGGTGATCGAGACCAACCTTACCAGCGCCTTCGTGATCGGGCGCGAGGCGGCCAAGCGCATGATCCCGCGCAAGCGCGGCAAGATCATCAATATCGGCTCGCTCGGCAGCGAGCTCGCGCGCCCCACCATCGCGCCCTACACCGCGGCCAAGGGCGGCATCAAGAATCTCACGCGCTCGATGGCGGTGGAATGGGCCCAGCACGGCATCCAGGCCAATGCGATCGGACCGGGCTACATGCTCACGGACATGAACGAGGCGCTGGTCAACAACGCCGACTTCAACAACTGGCTGATGGGCCGCATCCCCTCCAAGCGCTGGGGCAAGCCGGATGAGCTGGTGGGCGCCGCGATCTTCCTCGCCTCGGACGCGTCGACCTACGTCAACGGCCAGATCATCTATGTCGATGGCGGCATGATCGCCGCGATGTGACCGCCAAGACAGCGAAGGAGCAAGCCATGCGCGCCGTCGTCATCCACGCCCCGAAGGACCTGCGGATCGACAATTATGCCGATCCGGCCCCCGGCCCTGGCGAGGTCCGCGTCAAGATCGCCAATGGCGGCATCTGCGGCTCCGATCTGCACTACTACCATCACGGCGGTTTCGGCGTCGTGCGGATCCAGCAGCCGATGGCGCTGGGTCACGAGATCGCCGGCGTCGTTGCGGATGTCGGTGACGGCGTCACCAGCGTCAAGCCGGGCACGCGCGTCGCGGTCAACCCGAGCAAGCCGTGCGGGGCGTGCCTGCATTGCCAGGAGGGCCTACGCAACCAGTGCCTCGACATGCGCTTCCTCGGCAGTGCGATGCGCTTTCCCCATGTGCAGGGCGGCTTTCGCGAGTTCATCACGGTCGACGCGACGCAGGCCGTGCCGATCTCGGACAAGCTGTCGTTGGCGGAAGCTGCGGTCGCCGAACCGCTCGCGGTGTGCCTGCATGCCGGCAAGCAGGCCGGTCCCCTGCTCGGCAAGCGCGTGCTGATTACCGGCTGCGGTCCGATCGGCGCGCTGATGATTTTGGTCTCGCGTTTCGGCGGCGCGTCCGAGATCGTTGTCACGGATGTGGCCGACGCCCCGCTCGCGGTCGCGAAAAAGCTCGGCGCCACGCATGCCATCAACGTCGCGACCAATGCCGCCGCGCTCGATCCCTGGCGCGCCGGCAAGGGCGTGTTCGACACGCTGTTCGAGGCCTCCGGCAACCAGGCCGCGCTCCGCACCGCGCTCGACGTGCTCAGGCCGGGCGCCACCCTGGTGCAGCTCGGCCTCGGCGGCGAGATGACGCTGCCGATCAATTCGATCGTCGCCAAGGAATTGCAGCTCCGCGGCACCTTCCGTTTCGATCCCGAGTTCGAGCTCGCGGTACGCCTGATGGGCGAGGGCCTGATCGACGTCAAGCCGCTGATCACGGCCACCATGCCGTTCGAGAACGCCGTCGCCGCCTTCGAGCTCGCCAGCGACCGCTCGCAGTCGATGAAGGTGCAGCTTACCTTCTAGGTGCGTCGTTGGCCTGCTGGCTGTCGATCAGCCGGTCGCTGATCAGCCGCACCGCACCGCGTTTCCAGGAATAGTCAGCGCCCATGCGCAGGCCACTGTCGCCGCGCGCCAACACCGCGCCGGTTCTGGCGTCGCGAACCTGGAAGCCTAGCGTGTATTCGGTGCGGCTGACGCGGCGCACCACGCCGATCAGCGATTGGTCCGCACCGAGCTTGCGTGCAATGGAAGCCTCGCAGCCGCCGCAATCCCGCAAAGCGCCGGTTTTCCCCGCCTCTCCGCTAACGTCGACGATCCGGTAACGGCCGGATTGCCCGAGCGCCTCGCGCACACCGCCAGTGACCTCCGCGAGATATGTCGCATCTGACGCAGCGGACGCGCCCGCTGAGGCGGCCGTCATGTCCTCGAGCTCGAAATCGAACACGGCAAGCTCGACCGGCGCAGGCGTGCCGAGCGCAGCCATGACCTCGCGAGACACAAAGATCTCGGCGCGCTCCCATGCTTCATCATTGTCGCCGCGGAAGCTGTAGAGCTTGTCCAGCACGAGCGTCTTGGCGCCGACGTTGATCACGGCAACCTTGGCCCATTGCACCAGCGTGCTCGTCTTCTGAATGCCGCCGACCACCTTGAACGCCGCTCCGTCCCGGGCCGAGGACACCAGCCGATAGCGCCCACCCTCGCCGATGTCTCGTCTGAGTGCGGCCATGAACGCCGCCAGCCGCCGCTCGTGGGCGGCGGTCTGGTTGGTCGGCTCGGCCGAGGTGTCGGTGTAGCTGAAATCGTCCATGGCAACCCCGATGGCGGACTGCGCAGCGACGGGCGAGCAGGAGAGGAGGAAGAGGAGACACGCAGAGAGAACCGGCCGGGAGCGGTGCATGAACGGACCTCGTGGATGGAACGCAAATCTGCGCGGGCCACCTCACGCCCCGCAGCCGTCGCCGTCCCGACCAACGCCGGGAAAATTTCACGACGTTGCACTGCGGCAAGTCGGGAACGCTTCCCGCCGCTGGCGTTCTGCCCTTTAATGAGGCGCGACAAGCCCGTTCGCACCAGGTGCAAGCTGATGTGGAATCGCCCGAGGTTCGATCTCAAGGTCCGTCTGACGCTGCGCGTCGCCGCGATATCGGCCGCCTGCTTCGCCGCGATCTCCACCTATTTCCTTGTCACGGCTGACCGCGCCGCGCATGCGCGCATCGACGGGATCGCCGCCATCGTGGCGAAGACGCTGGAGCTGCAGCAAGGCAAGGTGCAGTGGGCGGCAAGCCCTCGCTCGGACTTTCCGAACCTCGACCCGGTGTCGGCCCATGTCATGACGCCCGGCCTGTGTCTTGGATTCCGTGGGCCGAGCGGCGAGATGCTGCAGCGTTTCTGTAGCGGCGCGCCTGCCCCGGCCAGCCCGCCGCCGCAAGCCTTCGCCGCCTTCTATCGCGGCGTGTTCGACCCCGGCCGCGAGGCGGCTCGGCCCGTGATCGTACGCGGAACCAAGCTCGGCGAGACCGTGGTCTCGCTCGACCCGGCGGTGCAGACGGCGGACGCCTGGCACGAGGCCGGCCGCCTGATGATCGCGCTTGCGATCGCGCTGCCGCTGCTGTGCGCGCTGGTCTATGCCGCACTGGCCCGCGCGCTGCGCCCCACCCGCATGATCGGCAGCGGCCTCGAACGCATCGCCGCCGGCGACCTCACCGCCCGGCTGCCGCCATTCGACCTCGCCGAGCTCTCCGCCATCCGCGACGTCTTCAACCATCTCGCCGAAAGCCTCGACACCGCGCTCGCCGAGCGGAGCGAACTGACGCGGAAGCTGATCGCGCTCCAGGACGAGGAGCGCCGCCATCTCGCCCGTGAGCTGCATGACGAATTCGGCCAGTCGCTCGCCGCGATCCGCGCGCTGGCCGCATCCGCCCGCCAGACTGCGGCGCAGGACTGTCCCGGCTTGCTCGGCGAATGCGACAGCATTGCCCGCACCGCGACCGGCATGATGGAGACGCTGCGCGGCGCGCTGTTCCGGCTGCGGCCGCCCGATGTCGACGAGCTTGGCCTCGTCGCCAGCCTCGAAGGCCTGGTGTCGGGATGGAACGGCCGCAGCCGCGGCCAGCCCCGCTTCGAGATCCGGTTCGACGGCGCTTTCGACAGCGTGCCCGCCGCCGTCAGTGCCAACCTGTATCGCATCGTGCAGGAGGCGCTCACCAACGCCACCAAGCATGCCGGCGCAACGAAGGTCAGCCTGCATCTGACCATGGCCGACAGCGAGATCGCGCTCGCGATCGAGGACGATGGCCGGCCGAACGAAGCTGCCGCCAAGTCCGGTATGGGCCTGCTCGGCATGCGCGAGCGCGTCGCTGCACTTCGCGGCCGGCTCAGCTTTGAGACCGGCCCTCACGGCTCGGCGCTGCGCGTAATCATTCCGCTCGCGGCTGCCGCGTCTGAGGCCCTGGAGCATGCGGCATGAGCGCAGTTGAAGCGACGATCCTGCTGGTCGACGACCATTCCGTCGTCCGCGAGGGCTATCGCTCGGTGCTCCAGAAACAGCCGGGCTTGCGCGTCGTCGCCGAGGCGGCCGACGGTGCGGAAGCCTATCGCCTGTACAAATCCGAGACGCCCGACCTCGTCATCATGGACCTCAGCATGCCCGGCATCGGCGGCATCGAGGCGGTCAGGCGGATCAGGCAGTGGGACAAGACTGCGCGGATTCTCGTTTTCACCATGCACGAGAATGCCGGCTTTGCCGTGCAGGCGATCCGCGCCGGTGCACGGGGTTACGTCACCAAGACCAGTCCGCCCGAGACCTTGGTGCGCGCGGTCAAGGACGTGCTCGCCGGCAAGATCGCCATCAGCCCCGACATCGACCACGAACTTGCGCTCAGCCGGATCAGCGGCGAGACCTTGGCCGCCGACGTGCTGACGCCGCGCGAGTTCGAGGTGCTGCGGCTGCTGCTCGCCGAGAACACGACGGAGGAGATCGCCGAGACGCTCCACGTCAGCCCGAAGACGGTGGCGAACCTGCATTCCCTGATCAAGGACAAGCTCGGCGTCGGCTCCGACATCGAGCTGGTCCGGCTGGCGCTGCGCCAGGGCATCTTGACCGAGGTCGATCTCGGCGAGGCCTGAGCTACGCCGCGGCGGATCACTCCCGCGCGACCACCGAGTCCAGCCACGCGCAGTTGAGCGGCGGCACGCGCGGATCGGCGACGCGCACGCCGCGGGCAGCGGCGTCGAGCCGCATCTCGCGCATCCGCTTGCGCTGCTCTTCGGGCATATGCAGCCGTTCGTGACCCCACAGGGAGGGCCCATCAAAGGTCTCGTGCGGCTGCCAGGTCTCGGGATCGATGACGCGTCCGCCCCAGCCGTACTCGATGAAGAAGCCGGACGGCGTATTCACATAGAACGAGGTCATGTGGTCATTGGTGTGCCGGCCCAGCGTGTAGGCGATGCGTCCCTCGTCCATTTGCGCGAGGTCGTAGCCCTGCCCGACATCATCGAGGCAGCCGAGCTCGACCATGAAGTGATGCATCGCCTTTCGCCCCGAGCCGACCATCGCAAAGGAGTGGTGGCGGCCGTTGACGTGGAAGAAATAGAGCCCGTAAGGCTTCAGCCCGAAATCGGAGACGTGAAAGCCGAGCACGTCGCGATAGAACGGCAACAGCGGCTCGACGTCCTCGACGTTGAGTACAACATGCCCCATGCCGAGCGCCCCGGTGCGGAAGCCCGAGATCGGGCGGCCCGGCCTGAACGGCTCGCTCGCAAGCTCCGGCTTGCAAAAAGCCTCCAGCCGGTTGCCGGCGGGATCGGCAAACGCGATCAGCTCGGCGACATGCCTCTCGTCAGCGAGCGCGCGCGAGCCTCGGACCACCTTGATGCCATGGCTTTCCAGCCGTCCAGCCAACTTGTCCAGTTCGGCCGTCGAAGGAACTTCCCATCCCATCACCGCAAGGCCGGCATCGCTGCCGCCGTCGACGATCAGCCGCTGCTTGCGGTCGTCCATGCGGAAGGCCCGCATCTTGCCGCCGCGATCGACCTGCTGCATGCCGAGCAGCCCGGTCGCCATCCGGCTCCACTGGTCGAGCTGGGACGAACTGATTCCGATATAGCCGAGCGCTGCGATTTCCATCGAATTCCTCCCGAAGGCATCGCGGCCGCCGTATTGCGGCGAGCTTGATACCGGCCGCGCGCGATCCTACGGTGGCGTTCCGCAATCGCCTCGCGTTCGCAACGACAATAAGCGCGCCGCGACGTGCCACAAGGGAGGAAGTAGGAAGTGTCCAAGGAGCGGACGCGGAACGGCCAGCCTCGGCAGTCTGAGGGCGTCCGCGCCTTCAAGCGCGGGCTCGACGTGCTGCAGGAGGTCAACCGCTCCGGCGGCATCCGCGCCGGCGACGTTGCCCGCGCGCTCGACTTGCCCCGCCCCACCGTCTATCGCCTGCTCGAAACCCTGGAGGAGCTCGGCTATATAGCCCGCAGCGCCAGCGACGATCGTTTTCGCGTCACCCGGCGCGCGTTGAGCCTCGGCGACGGCTACGATCCCGGCGTGGTCATCTGCCAGGCAGCGGCGCCTTATCTCGCCGATCTCAGCAAGAAGCTGGTCTGGCCGGTCGATCTCTCGACTTACGAGAACGCGGCCATGGTGGTGCAGGAGACCACGCATTCTCGCAGCCCGCTCTCGATCGACCGCGGCATGATCGGCAAGCGCCTGCCGATGCTGCGCACGTCTGCGGGCCGCGCCTATCTCGCCGCCTGCCCCGCGCGCGAACGTGATCTCATCATCAATCATCTCCGCCGCATCGACGAGGTGGACGACCGCCCCTTCCTCGACCAAAGCCGGCTCGACCGCATGATCGCCGAAACCGCCGCGCGAGGTTACGCCATCCGAAGCGAGGGCGAATACAATCCCAAGACGGCATCGATTGCCGTTGCCATCGTGCGGGACGGCGCCGTATTCGGCTGCATCTCGATCATATGGATCCGCTCGGCGCTGGGGATCGACGAAGCGGTGGCGCAGTTCGCGAACCAGCTGCTGGACACGGCGTCGGCCATTCCTGTCGCGGGTTAGAGACCGTCCGCTGGGCGGACACTTGGCACGCCGGCGTTGAAGGGCCGGCCTTGCCTGGGGAAAAGATACCCCATGCAAGATAAATCCACCCCAGAAGAGTTTGACGTCGCCATCGTCGGCCGCGGGCCGGTGGGTGCCACGCTCGCCAACCTGCTCGGCCTGTGCGGCGTGCGGACGCTGGTGCTGGAGCGCGAAGCGCGGACCTATCATCTGCCGCGCGCGGTGCATTTCGACGATGAATGCATGCGCGTGTTCCAGACCATCGCTCTTGCCGACGCGATCCTGCCGCATGTCATTCTCAGTCCCGGCATGCTCTTTCTCGATGCAGCCGGCCGCATGCTGCTGGATTGGTCCCGTCCGCAGACGCTGACGCCGATGGGCTGGCATCTCAGCTACCGCTTCCACCAGCCGGATCTGGAGGACGTGTTGATCGGCGGCCTCGCCCGCTGGCCACACGTCACCTTGCAGAGCCGCTGCGATGTGTTCGCGCTCGATCAGGACGAGCACGGCGTGCGCGTCCGCTACGAAGACCTCTCCAACGGGAAGCTCGGCGAGGTCCGCGCCGGATATGTGATCGGCTGCGACGGCGCCCGCTCCCTGGTGCGCCGCTTCATCGGCTCGGGCATGGACGACCTCGGCTTCCACGAGCGCTGGCTGGTCATCGACGTTCTGCTCAAGCGCGCGCGCGGCGACCTCGGCGACTACAGCCTCCAGCATTGCGATCCCAGTCGGCCCGCAACTTACGTGCGCGGCACCGGCACGCGGCGGCGCTGGGAGATCACGGTTCTCCCGGACGAGGACTCGCAGGAGGTCGCTCAACCGGCGAAGGTCTGGGAGCTGCTATCGCGCTGGATCACGCCCGACGATGCCGAGATCGAGCGCGCTTCGGTCTACACTTTTCATTCCGTCATCGCGGAGCAATGGCGCAACGGGCGATTGCTGCTCGCGGGCGATTCCGCGCACCAGACCCCGCCCTTTCTCGGCCAGGGCATGTGCGCCGGCATTCGTGATGCCGCGAACCTCGCCTGGAAGCTGGCGAGCGTGATCCGCGACGGCGCCGCACCAGATCTGCTCGACACCTATCAGAGCGAACGCCTGCCGCATGTGCGCGAGTTCATCGAGCTCGCCATTCGCCTCGGCGGCGTCATCAACACCAAGGCGATCGAGGCCGGCCTTGCCGCCGGCGAGGCGCGCGAGAACGCGCCGGTCAAGCTGGACGTGAAGAAGCCCCTGCTGGGCCCCGGACTAGGGTTCGGCGACCTGCCGCTCGCCGGACGTCTCGCACCGCAATTCATGCTGAGCGACGGACGCCGCAGCGACGACCGGACCGGCTATCATCATGTGCTGCTCATCGAGACGGCGGCCGCGCTGCCGTCGCGCCTCGCGCTGTCGCAGACCGGGATCGAGGTCCTCACCGGCGACGACGCCGAAGGTGTCGGAGACTGGCTGCGCGAGCGCGGCATCATCGCCGCACTGGTTCGTCCCGACCGGTACATCCGCGGCACCGCCTGCAACGGGGCCGAGCTCGACCGCCTCATCGCCGCCATCGCGCCTTCAATCCAAATTCCTTCAGCCCAAGCGCCCTCCGCGGCCTGACCGAACCTCTCAAGGACCTTTCATGAAGCTGCTCTCATTCAGTGTGGACGGACGCTCCTCCTTCGGCGCCGTCAAGGACAACGGCGTCGTCGATCTCGGCGCGCGGATGGCGGGCTGCACCACGTTGCGGCAGCTGCTCGAAGCCGGTCGCCTCGGCGAGGCGGCAAGACTGGCCGCCTCCGCGGCCCCCGATCATTCGCTCGACAAGGTCAGCTTCGCGCCCGTGATCCCCGATCCCGGCAAGATCATCTGCGTCGGCCTCAATTATCGCGATCACGTGGCCGAGACCGGCCGCACCGTCACCGAAAGGCCGGCGCTGTTTGCGCGCTTCGCCTGCAGCCAGGTTGGCCATCTCCAGCCCATCGTGAAACCAGGGGTGAGCGACGACTTCGACTATGAAGGCGAGCTCGCGCTCGTCATCGGCAAGGCGGGCCGTCACATCCCGCCTGGCCGCGCGCTCGACTACGTCGCCGGCTATTCCTGCTACAACGAAGGCAGCATCCGCGACTGGCAGCGCCACACCAGCCAATTTCTCGCCGGCAAGACCTTTGCCGAAAGCGGCAGTTTCGGTCCGTGGCTGGTGACGACGGACGAGATTCCGGATCCGTCAAAGCTCACCCTACAGACAAGGCTGAACGGCAATGTCGTGCAGAACACCACGACGGATCTCCTGATCACCGCCATCCCCGAGCTGATCGCCTACATCTCCACCATCTGTCCGCTCCTGCCCGGCGACGTCATCGTCACGGGCACGCCGGGCGGTGTCGGCGCCAAGCGCACGCCGCCGCTGTGGATGCGGCCCGGCGACACCGTCGAGGTCGAGATCTCCGGCATCGGCACCTTGCGCAACACGGTGATCGCCGAACCGGCCTGACCGCCAAGACCGATCAATCAACGATAAACTTGAGGAACGCCATGGGCACGACCCGCACCAGCTCCGCCGCCACGCTCCTGATCACACTTGCGCTCGCGGGCTCCGCCGCGCGGGCCGAGATCAAGGGCGACGCCATCCGCATCGGCGTCCTCACCGACATGAACGGCGTGTTCGCGACCGCCATGGGTCCGGGCTCGGTCGAAGCGGCGCGGATGGCCGCCGAGGAGTTCGGCGGCAAGATCAACGGCAAGCCGATCGAGATCCTGCAGGCCGATCACCAGAACAAGCCGGATCTCGCCGCGTCGCTGGCGCGAAAATGGTTCAGCGACGGGGTCCAGGCGATCGCCGATGGCGGTAGCTCCGGCGCGGCGCTGGCGGTGCAGGAGCTGGTGCGCGGCAACGGCAAGATATTCCTCATCTCCGGCGCCGGCGCGAACCAGCTGACCGATGACGCATGCGCCCCAACGAGCGTGCAATGGACCCAGGACGCCTATTCCACGGCGACCGCCGTGGTCTCCGGCATCATGCAGACCAGCAAGGAGCCCTGGTTCTTCATCACCGGCGACTACGCCTTCGGTCATTCGATCGAGGTGACCGCGCGTGAGCGCATCGCCGCACTCGGCGGCAAGGTCGCCGGCAGCGTCAAGGCGCAGCTCGGCACGCCCGATTACAGCTCGTTCCTGCTTCAGGCGCAGTCGTCGGGCGCCAGGATCCTGGCCATCAACGTTGCCGGCGACAACGCGACCGCGATCAAGCAGGCCGAGGAGTTCGGGCTCGCCAGCCAGGGCATGAAGATCGTGCCGATGTCGTTCCAGAACGTCGACATCGAAGCGGTTGGGCTCAAAGCGACGCGCGGTGATCTCATCGTCACCTCCTTCTTCGAGGATGTCTCGCCGGCAGCCCGGAAATTCTCCGATGCGTTCCATGCTCGCCGCAAGGCGATGCCCTCGCAGATCCAGGCCGGCGTCTATTCCGCCGTGCGCCACTATCTGCAAGCCGTGAAGGACACCGATTCCGACGAGGGCGCCGTCGTGATGGCCAAAATGAAGGCGACGCCGGTGTCGGACGCCTACACCACCAACGGCCGCATCCGCGAGGACCAACGCATGGTGCACGATCTCTATCTGGTGCAGGTCAAGACTCCGGAGGAATCCAAAGGCCCGTGGGACTTCGTCAAGCTGGTCGCGACGATCCCGCCCGACCAGGCCTTCCGCCCGCTCGATCGCAGCAAATGCAGCCTGGTCGGCAAGTAAGGCGCTTGGAAAAACGCCTCAAACAAGACTTTGACCGTCAGGCGAGATAGCGCGCCAGATAGCCTTCCATCGCGTAGAGCGCGCAGAGCGCGAGGCTCGACCACACCGCCGCGCTGAAATACAGGAACATCCAGGTCAGCTCGCCCTTCCAATGCGCGATGTCGTGGGTCACCACCCAGCGCGTCGCAACGTCGTGCAGACCTTCGAGCAGGCCCAAGAACCTGCCGCCCTCGGCGTGCCCTGCCCGCCAGCGGCTGAGATACATCGGCACGTCGACGGTGACGAGGAAGGCGAGGAAGCAGGCGATGCCGATGATGCCAGCGATCAACGCCCAGCGCACCACGCCCTGGAATTCCGGCATCAGGCGGCACAGCGCGATGCCGGCGAGGAAGAAGGTCACCGCCCATAGCGAATTCTCGATCGCGTTGTAGAGATAATTGGTGGTGACCACCGCGTACCAGGAGAAGCACTCGGCGATGATGATCACCGGGACAATCACCCACGCGATGTTCACCGCCGTCTCGGCGCCGGTCATGGTGCCCAGCTGATGCAGGATGATCGCCCATTGCGCGGCGAAGCAGACCTCGGCCACGGTCGCAACCGAACGTCCGACGAAGACGCTGGAGAGCCAGGTGTCGAACAGGCAGATGCGCTGCACGTCGGCGCGCGGCAGCACCGAACGGAACGCGCAGCCGAACACATAGCCGGCGCACAGCAGGAACATCAGCCCGATATCCGAGCCGCCACTGATGCTGCCTGCGACCGTCGGGTAGAACTCACGGTACAGCATGAACCAGACGAGGATGTTGGCACTGCTCACAAGCGTGAGGGATCCCCACCACCACGCGAGGGGATTTGACCGCGCCTGCCACTGCAACATGAACCGCTCCGCAAAATTTATCGATCTGACATGTCGTCGTAATAATCCTGTCACAGAACGGCATGCAACCACGACAAAAATCTGTGTGTGCCCTGTCGTTCCAGCGGTGCCCTCAACCGGAAAACAGGCGGACAGGGAGCGTCCACATATCGGACAATTTTGCCGCAGATAGCGAATTTATTGGACATTCGAAATCTGTCCGTCTGATATTCCGAGGATGGCTCCGACCGGCTCCTCCAAACCGCAGCATCCGCTCTCCTCCGCCGCAGCCGTGCTGGCGGAGAGCGCCGACGACGCCGCTTTCGCCACCACGCTGGCCAAGGGGCTGGTCGTGCTCGAGGCGTTCAAGGCCGGGAGCACGCTGCTGGGCAACATGGAGCTGTCGACGCTGACGGGCATTCCGCGCCCGACCGTGGCGAGGCTGACCCATACGCTGGCCCAGCTTGGCTATCTCCGCTACGACGCCGAGCGGTCGAAGTACCGCGTCGGTGCACGGGCGCTGCGCATGGCGCATCCTCTGCTCGCCGGGATGCAATTCCGCCAACTGGCGCGGCCGATGATGCAGGAGCTGGCGCACAGCGTCCGCGGGACGGTCTCCATCGGCCTGCTCGATGCGACCTCGATGATCTATGTCGAAACCGCTCGCTCCGGCGATGTCGGCCCGCACGTGCCCGATATCGGCATGCCCATTCCCGTCGTGATGACCGCCATGGGCCGCGCTGCGGCGGCGGCCCTGCCGTCGGCCGATGCAGACCGGCTGGAACGGAATCTCGCGGCCGAAGATGCCGGCCTGTGGTCGGCCGTCCGCGACAAATACCGCGCCGGGATCGCGCAATGCAAAAGCCGCGGCTTCTGCACCTGCTGGGGCGAGTACATGGCCTCGATCCACGCCGTCGCCGCGCCGCTGTTTCATGTAAGCGAATCGAAGCAGTCGTTCTCGATCAATTGCGGCATCCCTGCCTTCCGGCTCCAGCCCGGGCAGCTCGAGGGCGAAATCGGTCCGCGCATCGCGGCGCTCGCCGACAGCGTCCGGGCCGTGGTCGGAGCGTCGATGCCCACGGCCGAGACGCGCAAGCAAAACAAGAAGAGCGCCAGGACATGAACAAAAGAGCTGGCGCCCCATCTCCGGGAGGCCATCATGACCATCACACGCCGAGCACTGCTGGGCGCCGTCGCCGTCGGCGTCTCGGCCTCGTCATTTTCCGCCTACGCTGAGGACGTCTGGCCGTCGCGGATGGTGCGGCTGATCTCGCCTTACGGTCCGGGCGGCTCCAACGACATCTCGCTGCGCTTGCTGGCCGAGGAGTTCAGCCGCAGTCTGCGCCAGCAATTCATCGTCGAGAACAAGCCCGGCGCCGGCACACGCATCGCCAACGACATGGTCGCCCATGCGCCTGGCGACGGCTATACGATCCTCTACGTCGCGGCGCCCTACGCCACCGCCGAGGCGCTATTCGGCAAGCTGACCTATGAGCGAGGGGATCTGCAGCCGATCGCGATCGCCGTGATCGCACCGCTGTTCCTCATCATCAGTGCCGATGCGCCGTTCAAGACGCTTCCCGACTTGATCGCCTACGGCAAGTCGAAGCCGGACGGACTGACCTTCGCCTCTCCCGGCGCCGGCTCGCAGCCGCATCTTGCCGGAGAGCTCCTGTTTCGCGATGCCGGCGTCAAGGGTCTCAACATCCCGTTCCGCGGCGATGCCGCCTCCTACACCGAGCTGCTCGCCGGACGCGTCGATGCCACGCTGACCGCGCTGCCGACCGCCCTGCCCTACATCCAGAGCGGCAAGTTCACCGTTCTCGGCGTCGCTTCGGCCGAGCGCAGCGCGCTCTACCCGCAGGCGCCGACGCTGCGCGAGCAGGGCTTTCCCAACGTCGTCGCCGCCGGCTGGTACGGCTTCATGGTGCCGTCCACGACGCCGCGCGCCGTCGTCGACAAGCTCCAGGCCGAGGTTCTGCGCGCGCTCGCCGAGCCTGCGATCAAGGACAAGTTGACGGCCCAGGGCCTCGAGGTGCGTGCCGGCACCGCGGCCGAGTTCGGCCAGTTCATCGACGCCGAGACGCAGAAGTGGGCCAGATTGATCCGCGAGGCCGGTCTCAAGGGCGAGTAGGAGCTGACGCTGCTTCTCGCACTGGACTGAGGTGGCGAGAGCCCGTTTGGCCGGCGCCTAGCGCCCTTCGGCGTAACGGCCACCGCCGCGGATGAGACCGTCGCGTTCCTCGGCGTGGCGCTGGTATTCGGAGATCGCGCGGTTGGCCATGCGGATTCGATTCGTGTGTCCCTTCTCGACCATCACGGTGATACGCTGCGCCAGGAACACGCAGGCCTCGAATTCGTCGCGAATGGCGCCCGTCCGCACCAGAAAGTCCCAGGCGATCTCGTAGGCCTGCTCCGCCGCGGGATTGCGATAGTCGCTGAAGATGATGTGCGTCATCACTGCCAAACCCTGATGGCAGCGATCGTTCCTATGGCTCGCGCATGCGAGGGAACCGGCAGCGCCGCGCGTGAATGCGGCCCCGGCGAATTGCCGCCGGAGCCGGATCGCATGTGCAAGCCGCTGAAGGCTGAATCCAGAGCGCGTTCAACTGGTCATCCGTCGTTCGGGATGATGCGATACATCGATGCCCGAACAATCGCCTCGTATCACCGCTTCATCCCCGCCACATAAGCCGCCAGCTTGTCGAGCGTCTGGTAGCCGTATTCGACGGCGCCGAAGCCGATCATGCCGTCACGCTGCTCGGCGCTCGAGGCCAGTTGCCGCATCATCAGCACGGTCTTGCCGTTGCTCTGCTCGGCAAACGTGACGGTGAAGCGGAACATGCCGGGATCGTCATCCTGGTCGAGGCCGTGATCCATCTCCATCAGCGACGGCCGCTCGATGCGGCGGAAGCGCATCCGGTTCGGATAGACCGTGCCGTCGGGCCCGATCATGTTGAAGCGCCAGACGCCGCCGACACGCACGTCGATCTCGAAGGTCTCGACCTTGAATCCCTTCGGGCCGAACCATTGCGGCAGATGCTTCGGGTCGGACCATGCCTCGAACACCAGATCGCGCGGCGCGTCGATCACGCGCGACATCACGATCTCGCGGTCGAGCGACCATTGCGACAGAGCGGGGTTGGCAGAACTCGTCATTGTCAGGAACCTTTCCGTTTGGTTGTTTTGGACGGCCGCTTGGCGGCCGCCCTTTCCTTCTCTTTCTTGAGTTTCATCACATAGGCCTCGAACCGGTCGAGCCGCGCCTCCCAGACCGCGCGCTGCTGCTGGAACCAATCCTCGGCGCCGACAAGCGCGTCCGCGCTGAGACGGCAGGTGCGCACGCGCCCCGATTTCTCGGACTGAACGAGCCCGCTCGTTTCCAGCACATGGATGTGCTTCATGAAGCTCGGCAGCGCCATGTCGAAGGGACCGGCGAGCTCGCCGACCGACGCCTCGCCCGCGCACAGCCGCATCACGATGGCCCGCCGCGTCGGGTCGGCGAGCGCTGCGAAGATCTGGTCGAGATGGGGCAATTGGTTAGCCATGAAGCTAACTATACACCCGGGATCGCGGACGTCAACAATTGTTAGCCTGATGGCTCAGTTTCGTTGATCGATGGGAACCCACAACGCGCAATTGTGAATTGGGACCTCGCCCCCTCCTCGCTAAACCATATCCGGGGGCGCATCAGCATGATCGATCAGAGCACGTGCCGCCTTTTGTCATCTCATCCCCGATCACCCGGCGAAGCATTGCCCGCGCCGCATTCATTCCGGTTGGGATGGCGCTTTGCCCGCGCCGCGCCTCCGCGGATTCGGACATGATCGCGCAGATGCGCGACATCGTCGCCGGCGCGCTGGCGCCGACCGCGATGCCGGACCATGCGGGCGGCCTCGCCGCCGCGCTCTATGCCGGCCGCCATGTCGAGTTCTTCAGCTACGGATTCGCCGACGATGCCGCCAGGCGGCCGGTGACGCCCGATACGCTGTTCAACCTCGCCTCATTGCGAAAGCCATTCGAGGCCACGCTCGTGGCGCTCGGCGTGCTGCGCGGCGAGCTGCGGCTCGACGATCATCTGCCGAAATATCTGCCCGAGCTGACCGGCAGCTACATCCGCAACGTAACTGTTGGCGAGTTGGCGACGCACAGGTCGGGGCTGCTGCTCCCGACCGATCATCCGCCATGGCCGAACGAAGAGTTTACGCGCGAGCAGTTCATCGCGATGCTGAACGCCTTCGAGCCGGCGCCCGGCGTCGCACCCGGCCGGCAACGCGTCTACACCCATGCCGGCTACGTGCTGCTTCAGCTCGTGCTCGAGCGCCGCTACGGCATGCCGATCCAAGCGCTGATCGAGCACCGCATTCTCCGCCCCCTCGTCATGCACTCAACTTTCGTCCCCGAGCGCGGCCCGGACAATCGCGCCATCTTGGACGAGGCGGCGATACAGCGCGTGGTCCAGGGCTATTCCGACCAGGGCACGGCAATCGGCCCGATCGGCAACCAGCAGAGCTATTTCGACTTTCCCGGCACCGGGCAGATGTTCTCCTCGGCGCGCGACCTCGCGACGTTCGTCGCCGCCTGCGTCGACGGCCGCGCGATCGATCCGCATTTGCGCGAAGCCCTGCGGCTGACGCAGCGCGAGGCCTTCCATGTCGATGAAAAATTCGGCCAAGGCATGGCCTGGGAGACCGTGCGCCTCCCAGGTGTCACCATCGTCGACAAGCCCGGCGGGCTCAACAACGCCTCCGGCTATATCGGCCTGGTGCCGGCGCGGCGGATCGGCATCGTCCTGCTGGCCAATCGCGGCGAATATCCGCACGAGATCGCCCGCTACAAGATCCTGCCGGAACTGGCGCGGCTGATAGCCTCACATTGAGACGGCCGCCTCAGACCGAGCGCATCAGCCCGCCATCGACGCGGATGTTCTGGCCGGTGATGTAGGCGGCGCCGTCGGAGGCCAGGAACGAGATCGTCGCCGCGATCTCCTCGACCTTGCCGTAGCGCTTCATCGGCACGCTGTCGCGTCGCGCGTCCTGCTGCGGCAGGCTGTCGATCCAGCCCGGCAGCACGTTGTTCATGCGGACATTGTCGGCCGCGTAAGTGTCGGTGAAGATCTTGGTGAAGGCGGCGAGCCCTGCGCGGAACACCGCCGAGGTCGGGAACATCGCGCTGGGCTCGAACGCCCAGGCGGTCGAGATGTTGATGATGGCGCCGCCCTTCTGCGCCTGCATCAGCGGCGTGACCAGCCGGGTCGGACGGATCACGTTCAGGAGATAAGTGTCGAGGCCGGTGTGCCACTGCTCGTCGGTGATCTCGGTGATGGGGGCACGCGGCCCATGCCCGGCGCTGTTGACGAGCACGTCGATCCGCCCCCACTTCGCCATCGCGGCCTCGACGAGGCGCTTCAGGTCGTCGTTCGACTGGTTCGAGCCGGTGACGCCGATCCCGCCGAGCTCGGCCGCCAGCGCCTCGCCCTTGCCCGAGGACGACAGGATCGCAACGCGAAACCCGTCCGCCGCCAGCCGCCGCGCAGCCCCCGCCCCCATGCCGCTGCCGCCGGCGGTAACGAGCGCAACCTTCTCCGCTGCCATGACCGATGATCCCTTCAGTTGAGGCGAGCCGCAGGCTCGGCCTATCATGAGGCCTTCTACAGCCAGACCTGTCGGCAGGTCCATGGCCCAAGGCATCCAACACGAGCGGCTTGAAATGAGTGATCTGCAGATCCGCAATTTGCGGCCCGACGAAATCGCCCTCGCCGTCGACTGGGCCGCGGCGGAGGGCTGGAATCCGGGGCTGGCGGATGCCGCCTGCTTTGCGATCCCCGATCGCCAAAGCTTCTTCGTCGGCGAGATCGACGATGAGCCGGTCGCGACCGTCTCCTGCGTCAATTACGACGACCGCTTCGCCTTCCTGGGCTTCTATATCGTGCGCGAGCGCTTTCGCGGCGCCGGCCATGGCCTGCGCATCTGGAACGCAGCGATCGCGCATGCGGGCGCGCGCGTGATCGGCCTCGACGGCGTGGTGGCGCAGCAGGAGAATTACAAGAAGTCGGGATTCCAGCTCGCCTACGCCAACATCCGCTATGGCGGCACTGTTGCGGGATCCGCGAAGCCGCCGGCCGATGTCGTTGCGCTCGACAAGGTCCCGTTTGCGCTGGTGGACGCCGATGACGCGACCGTCTTCCCCGCCGCGCGCAGCGCCTTCCTGCGCGCCTGGATCAACACACGAGGTCACGTCGGCCGCGCGTTGCTGCGCGACGGCAGGCTCGCCGCATGGGGCGTGATCCGTCCCTGCCGGACGGGCTACAAGATCGGCCCGCTCGTCGCCGACGACCGCACAGCCGCGGATCAAGTCGTGCAGGCCCTGCTCGGAAGCGCGGGCGCGGGCGAGGTCTTCCTCGACGTCCCCGCCATCAATTCCGCCGCAATCGCGCTCGCCGAGGAGCTCGGCCTGAAGCCGGCGTTCGAGACGGCGCGGATGTACACCGGGCCGATCCCGCCGCTGCGGCTCGACCGCGTCTTCGGCGTGACCAGCTTCGAGCTGGGTTAACTCAATAGCAGCGCATGATGTTGACGGTGTGCTCGCTGCCGCCGCGGCCGGGCACCGTCACCTGCTCCGTCGGGCAGCTCGGCACATAGGGCCGATCGGACGGCACGACGTTCGGCGGATAACGATGCGTCCAATCCCAGGGCACATCATAGGTGTAGGTGTAGCGAACATCGGCGGAGAGCGACTGGTTCATATCGGCGAAGGGCTGGCTGTAGCCGGCGCCGTCGTAGAAGTATCCGCCGCCGCCCGGCCAGTAGACCCAGGGCGCGCTGCGGCGGTGGAACCGGGCGCCCGGCCCCACGTGCGGACGGGCCGCGTGCGGCGGGGCGGCTGCTGCTGCAACGCCTGGCGCCGCGGCGCCAGCGGGTCTGGAAAAACTGTCAGCGGAGCTCAGCAGCAGCATAGCGGCGCTGAGCGAGGCGACCAACGCCCCATGTGATCTGGCAATCATGATACGCACCACACTGGTTTGGCTTTGCGAAAGCAGCTCCCCGCGGGGAGGCTAGGCCGGGCCGTCGCCCACCCGCAAACGTATAATTAATTATTGGTTAAGGCACGCGATTAGCCGGGAACCGGGTGCGGCAGAACGCCCGGAATTCCCGTCTGATTTCAGCGACTTCGTCCCGTCAGCGGCCCTGCTGCTTGCGCAGCCAGTCGAGCATGTCCTGCGGGCTTGCGCTGCCCTGTGTCACGATCGCGGTATTGCCGCCGCTGCGGCGATAGACCGTCGTGCGCCCGGGCTCCTTCTCGATCTTGACCTCGGCCTCTGCCGGATCACCGCTCTGCGTGATGACCGAGGTGCCGTTCTCGTCCTGGACCACTGTGGTATGACCGTCGCTGGCCCCGGCCGGCGCCATTGCAACCACGCTCATGAACCCCAGTCCGGATACGATCAGAAGCAGCTTCATGTCACACCTCCATCATCGGCCGAACTGGAAGATCGCCAGCCAGTTGAAACGCCCGAACTGCCTCACCGCTCCCGTGTTCATGTCTCCGATCTGGAGCAGGAGCGCGTTGGTCGAATTGCCGATCTGGGTGATCTCGGCGGTGTTGGTCACCCCGGATTGACCGATCGCCGCATTGGTGGTGCCGCCGACCTGGATCACATTGGCATAGTTGCGCGTGCCGTTCTGGATGATGGTCGCGTCCACCGTGCCGGTCCCGCCGACCTGGATCACCCGCGCGATGTTGATGCGGCTGTTCTCCTCGATCGTGACAGGCTGAACATTGTCGCCGAACTGCACGACCGTTTCGATGCTGACGTTCCGGTTGGTCACGCTGCGCTGGACGGTCCCGGCGCACGCCTGCGTCGCCGCACCGATGGCGGCGAGCATTGCCGCCAGGGCCAAAGCCCGCCTCAGCACCTGACTGCCGCCTCGCATCGCGCTTCCCCGTTGGTTGTCGACACTGACGAGATCGCTCGCGCGTCAGGGGCCGGTCTGGACGATGGTCGAGGCGTTGACGGTGCCGAACTGCGCCACCGTGCCCGCATTCATCGTGCCGAGCTGGGATATCAGGCTGGTCGCCGACTGGCCGGCCTGGCCGACATAGGCGAAGTTGTTGACCCCGGCCTGCCCGATCGATGCGGAACTCGTTCCGCCGAACTGCAGGACGCCCGTGGCGTTGTTGCTGCCGTTCTGCGTCACGGTCGCGCTGGTCGTGCCTCCGATCATGAACACGCCCGCCATGTTGAGCTGGCTGTTCTGGTTCAGCACGACGGGCGGTCCGCCGACCGAGACGATGGTCTTGATGTCGGCCGTTTGTGCTGTCGCCGAAAGGGCGCTGGCCAGGAACAGAGCGAGCGTTGCGGCACACGCGCCGCCCAGATGACGTTTCATGACATGCCTCACCACTTCGAATCTGCTCACGGCGCCTGCTGGAGAACAGTCGATCCGTTCAGGATCCCGAGCTGTCCGACTCCGGCGGTGTTGTTCGCGCCGATCTGGCCTATCAGGCTCGAATTGGCGCCGCCGACCTGGCCGGTCAGTGCGGTATTGGTTGCGGTCGCAGTGGTGCCGCCCTGCCCGATCACCGCGGTGTTGACCGTGAGCAGCGAGCCCGTCTGCAAGGTGGTCGCGGTATTGGTGGCGCCGAACTGCAGCGTCGTGGCGCTGTTGCTGGTGCCGCCGCTCTGCGAAATGAACGAAGTGTTGGTCGTGCCGAATTGCAGCACGCTGGCCGAGTTGCCGGCCCGGGCATCGGCTGCCGTCAGTGCAGCGAATGCCGCAACCGTTGCAATGAAATAGGTGATCCGCATGTCATGTCCTCCGCGAGAATGAGCGAGCGTCGCAATTGATCGCCCTGCCCGGGTGCGGTCCCGGAATGGCCCGGACGCACCGATCTGGGTGCGTCCGGCCCAAACGAACCGTGGCTTCAGTGCGCCGTCTGCGAGACGGTGCTGCCGTTGATGCCGAATGCACTGATCTGGCCGACGGCGGCGGCGTTGTTCTGAAGCGCGGCGGGCCCGAACGAGTTCTGGGTGATCGAGCTGCCGTTGTTGCCGAACGCCACCTGGCCGGTGGCCGCCGAGTTCTGCACGCCGACCTGGTTCACCGTGCTGCCGTTGTTGAGCGAGGCCGCGCTGGTGCCCTGCATCGTCGTCGCACTGTTGATGATGCCGAGCTGGCTGGTCGAGGACGTGTCGTTGGTGAGGCCCTGCTGCGAAACGCTCGAAGTATTCACGACGCCGACCTGCACCGTGGTGGAGGTGTTGGCGGCCTGAGCCGCGGAGGACAGAGCGAGCACGGCAACGGATGCAAAAAACAATTTACGCATGGAGTATCCCTTTCTGGCCAAGTTGTCTGACTAGTTTCGGATGCCTTCCCGGAAAAGAGGCCGACATCGTAGGGATGACTCTGAACCGATCCTGGCCTGCGTGACAGACTGCAGTTCATGCTAGTCGCTCCGGACTAGACGCTGCGTGTCGTCTCCGCTTCGCGCCCCATGCTGTCGACCAGCCGCACCACTTCGATCGGCGTACGCAGCTCCAGCTTTCGCATCATCCTGGTGCGATGGACCTTCGCCGTCACTTCGCTCACGCCAAGTCTTGCTGCGATCTGCTTGGCGACGAGCCCTTCGGCCATCAGCAGCATGATCTCGCGCTCTCTCGCCGTCAGCATCTCGACGCGCTGGCGGGCTTCACGCACGCTGTCTTCGCGTTGCAGCCGCCTGCGGTCGCGCTCGATGCCGTGCCTGATGGCATCGAGGATCTCCTGCTCGCGAAAGGGCTTGGGCAGAAACTCCACCGCGCCGCGCTTCATCGCCTCGACCGAGACGCGGACGTCGGAGTAGCCGCTGATGAAGACGATCGGAATTGACACGCCCATCTCGGCCAGCCGGCGCTGCAGCTCGAGCCCGGTCGGCGACGTGCCGGGAAACCGCACGTCGAGCACGAGGCATGACGGCCCGGGCGAAACGGTCTCGGCGAGAAACTCTTCGGTCGAGGCGAACAGCTTGACCTGATGCCCGGTCTCCTCGCAGAGACTTCCGATCGCGGCTCGAATCTGGGCTTCGTCGTCAACGACGTAAACTGTGGCTTGATCTGAACTCATGGGGCTCCCCGGCTTGGGGCTCGATGAAAAGGCAACGAGCTATCCATTCTTCTTGCAAGCGAGATCAAGGTGCTTGGATGATTCGCGCAGATCGAGCGAAGCGCGTCGGTCCGCCGGTTCGAAGTCATAGGGCCAACACGCGCCGGAGACGAGTGAAGGCATTCACATATCGGGCTTCGTGATGGGAGGGCTTCGATCTTGTCGCCGGCGGCATCGCGGCGGGACGATTTGGAGAATGCGGCAATGCTGCGTCGTCGGATCGCCGGCTGCGTCATGGCATCGCCACCCACGTGCCGACTAGCACGCCTGCTGCTGGCCGCTCTGGCCGGACCAGACGGGACGTTCAGTCAGCTTATCGAGTTCGATACCGCGCGCCTCGTATCGATACGCTCGGTATGCATCCCGATCAAATCACGAAAAGTAGCACCCCACCTGCTTTACTACTGGATGACGAGGCGCACCCGACCGTCAGCCCGGCGAGGACGACATACTGACATTCGATACGACTTTCCATACTTTACAACCATAGCGAGCGTGCCACTTTTTCCCGATTCCCCGAAGTCATTTCAATCGGCGAGTTTTGATATGCGATTTGTGCCAGCATTTGCCTTGCTCGGAGCTGCGTGCGGCCTCGCTGCGATCTACGCCGGGCCGGGCATGATTGCCGGCGCCGCCGGGAGCGCGGCAGACACGGCGGCTCGCGCCTATGACCAGACCAGGCGGCTGCTGATCCCCTCCACCCGCGAGGTTCCGACCTTCGGGTCGGACGCACCCATGTTCCGCTATGCCTCGATCCAGCGCGGCAGCGTCGAGCAGACCGTCACCGTCACCGGCGCCCTGCAGCCGGTCAAGACGATCGAGGTGGGCTCCCAACTGTCGGGGCAGCTCGCCCGTGTTTATGTCGACTTCAACGACCCCGTCGCCAAGGATCAGCCGCTCGCTCTGATCGATCCGCGCAGCTTTGCAGCCAAGGTCGACGAGGCCAGGGCGTCGCTGGCCGTCGCCAATGCCCTGGTCGACATCGCCAGGGCCAAGCTCGATCGCGCCAGGATCGATCTGCAGAACGCGAGGGGCAGCCGCGACGTGCTCGCGGCCAAGCTCGAGAGCGCGCAGGCGGTGAAGTCCTCGGCTCAGAAGACGCTGCAGCGGAAGCTGGCGCTGCAATCGCAGAACGTGGTGGCGACCACGGCGGTCGACGACGCGCAGACCGAGTTCACCGCGCGCCTCGCCCAGGAACGTGAAGCCGAGATCCTGATGTCCCTCAACTCCTTTTCGGTGGAGGGCGCGCAGGCCGACGTCCGCCGCATCGAGGCGGAGCTGCAGCAGGCTCGCATGGCGGTGCCGGAGAAAGCCGCCGTTCTCGCCGCGGCCCAGGCCGATCTCGACCGCACCGTGATCCGTTCGCCGATCGACGGCGTCGTGGTCGGCCGGTTCGTCAACGAGGGGCAGACGCTCGCGGTCGGACTGGAAGCACGCACCACCTTCATGGTGGCGCACCGCCTGGAGGACATGGAGATTCACGCGCAGGTCGATGAAGCCGACATCGGCCGCATCGCGCCCGGGCAGCACGCGCATTTCACCGTCGACGCCTACCCGGACCGCCGCTTCGAGGCGGTGGTGCGCCAGGTGCGCAAGGCGCCGCAGACCCAGCAGCACGTCGTCACCTACACCGTGGTGCTTGCGACCGCCAATCTCGACGGCGCGCTGCTGCCGGGAATGACCGCCCTGGTGAAGATCGTCATCGAACGCCAGGACGACGTGCTGAAAGTGCCGCTCGCAGCGCTGCGGTTCCAGCCGGCCGGCACACGGCCGGACACCGCGGCACGTAGCGGCGTGTGGGTGCGCACCGCCGGCGGCGCGCTGCAGCGGGTGGCGGTGACGGTCGGCGCCGCCGGCACCGAGCAGGTCGCGCTCCGGAGCGGAGATCTCGTCGAGGGCAGCGAGGTCGCCGTCGGCCAGGCCATCCGTCCGGCCGGCATGGAAATTCTCGGCATCAGGTTCGGATCATGACCGCCTCGCCCCTCATCAGCCTCCAGTCGGTCAGCAGGACCTATCGCACCGAGGGCGTCGCGGTGGCGGCGGTGCGCAATGTCAGCTTCGATATCGCGCAAGGCGAGATCGTCGCGGTGATGGGGCCGTCCGGCTCCGGCAAGTCGACGCTGATGAACATGATCGGATTGCTCGACCTGCCGAGCGAGGGCGCGGTCTATCTCCAAGGCGCCAACGTCGCCGATCTCACGGAAGATCGCCGGTCGTCCCTGCGCGCCCGCAGCATCGGCTTCGTGTTCCAATCCTACAATCTGCTCGCGCGCCACGATGCCATCGAGAACGTCGCACTGCCGCTGGTCTATTGCGGCATCGCGCGCAAGGAACGGCTGGCGCGCGCGGAAGCGAGTCTTCAGGCCGTCGGCATGCTGCACCGGGCCCATCACTTCCCGCGGCAGCTCTCCGGCGGCGAGCAGCAGCGCGTCGCGATCGCGCGCGCACTGATCGCCTCCCCGCTGATCGTGCTCGCCGACGAGCCGACCGGCGCGCTCGACAGCCGCACCGGTGCCGAGATTCTCTCCCTGTTCGCCGCGCTCAACCGGACCGGCCAGACCATCGTCATGATCACCCACGATCCCGGCATCGCGACCCAGTGCCGGCGCACGATCCACCTGCATGACGGTGAGCTCGTCAGCGACGAAACGGTGGCGGAGCTGCTGCCGAGACGGAGCGCTGCGTCATGACGATACTCCAGGGCTTTCAGATCGCGTTGCACGCCCTTCGCCTCAATCCGCTGCGCAGCTTCCTCACCATGCTCGGCATCGTGATCGGGGTCGCCTCGATCGTGACGGTGTTCGCGATCGGCGCCGGCGCGCAGCTACGTCTGCAGGAGCAGATCCGTTCGATCGGCGCCAACGTGCTGATGATCACCCCCGGCGCGGTCTATCAGGGCGGCGTGCGTCTCAAGGACGGCAGCAAGCTGACGATGACCGAGAGCGACGTGCAGGCCATTCTCGAGCAGATCCCGGAAATCCAGGCCGCGGCCGGCTCCATCGCCGGGACGGCGCAGGTCATCCACGAGGGCAAGAACTGGAACACGACGATCAACGGCACGACCACCGGCCACTTCATGGTGCGCGACTGGCAGCTCGCGGCCGGGCGCTATTTCTCCGCCACCGAGGAAGCCGGCGCCGGCAAGGTCGTGATCCTCGGAAGCACGGTCGCGCGCGAGCTGTTCGCACCCGGCGACGATCCCATCGGCGCGCAGATCAGGATCATGAAGGTCCCGCTCGAGGTGGTCGGCGTGCTCGACCGCAAGGGACCCGCTCAGGACGACGTCGCCTTCGTGCCGCTCACCACGGCCAAGCTGCGCTTCCTCGGCAGCGCCAGCAACATCAACCGCGACTCGGTCGCCTACATCATCGCCAAGGTGGCCGCAGACGGTCAGATGGCGGGCGCGCGAGCGGAGATCGAGAACCTGCTGCGGCAGCGCCACCGCATCCCCGCCGGCCAGGACGACGACTTCAAGGTCCAGGATCCCGCCGCCGCCATGGAGGCGCAGCAGGGCGCGATCCGCACCGTCGCGTTGCTGCTCGTCGCCATCGCCTCGGTCTCGCTGCTCGTCGGCGGCATCAGCATCATGAACGTCATGATCGTGTCGGTCACCGAGCGCACCCGGGAGATCGGCATCCGCCGGGCGCTCGGCGGGCGGATGCGCGACATCCGTCTGCAGTTTCTCTGCGAAGCGCTCGTCCTCTGCCTGCTCGGCGGTGCCATCGGCGTCGCCGGCGGCATCACGCTCTCGATGACGGTCGCCCGCATGGCCGGGTGGGTTACCTCGATCGACGGCCAGGCGATCGGCCTGTCTCTCGTCTTCTCGATCGCGACCGGCCTCGTCTTTGGTTTTTATCCAGCTCACAAGGCGTCCAAGCTGAGTCCGATCGAGGCGCTCAAGACGGAGTGAGAGATGCCGGGATGTTCGCAAAGGCCAGGGAGGCAGCCATGAGCTCGGATCCGAAAGATTTGATCGCGCCGACACCGCGCGAACGAGAGCTGATGACGCTGATCGCGCGGGGGATGCAGAACAAGAACATCGCCTACGAGCTCAACATCTCGGAGAACACGGTGCGGGCGCACATCGGCAACATCATGCGCAAGTACCGGCTTCAGAACAGAACGCAGATCGCGATCGCCTTTGCCCTGCACACCGCGCCGTCGTCGCTCCGCCGCGATCTCGCCAAGACAGAGCTCTTTCCGGCCGCGACGAAGCCGGCGCAGGCCCTTGCACCCAATCCACGGGCGCAGACCGCGCCGGATTGAATGGTTGCGGCCACAATCCCTTGCGCTGCCCGACGGGCAAAACACCCGATTCATGGGTCAATGCATTCGGTCGAAAATATTCCGCTTTACCGAAATTCGGAAACCGCGTATGTGTCGCGCAACCCGGCCCAAGGAAGAGGGGCGGATCGCGATCGTCACGAACGCGGGCCGGGGGGCGGTGGACGCGAGCCACATCGGCGCGAAAAGCTTCGCAGGGCGGAGAGCCGTGAGCGAAGACCTCGTGCCAACGACGGGTGCGGTTCGCGTACGGCAAAATCGTGTGGTCCTGACGCCCGGGGTCTGTGCGTCAAGTCTTGTGGTGATGTGGTTGCCCGACCGGGCGATGCGCATCAGCCATCCGCAAGGCGACGGGGGCAATAGTGCATCGCTCCCCGGGGAGAGCGCGACATAAGCCGTAAAACCACTGCGCAGGGAAGGCCGGATGTTTGGCTTCACCTGTATGCCGCTGTGCAAATTCTTGTTGCCACCTTTCGCACAGTGGACCGTGGGTGCCCGGCCGGCACCCGGTCTTCCCTGCGCCCTCTTTCAATTGAGGGTGAGACGACGAGCAAAGCTCGGGCGAAATGCGCCGCGAGGATGCGAAGCTGTGTCTGCGACGACACACTCGCTGTCATCGCCCGGTTTAACCGGGCGGTCCAGTACTCCGAGACAGTTATGGCTCAATCGATAGGCCGCGTCGTACTGGATTCCCCGCCTTCGCGGGGAATGACAGTAGCATTTGGAAAGCGATTTTCCTGCCACACCCCGTCATTGCGAGCGCAGCGAAGCAATCCAGAGTCTCTCCGCGGATGCATTCCTGGATTGCTTCGCTGCGCTCGCAATGACGATGTTGAGGCAGGTGTGCGCCAAAACTCCCGCTCGCGTGCCCCGGACCAGCGCAGCGCCTCCCCGGCGATGCGAAGCATCGTCCGGTGCGGCGGTGCGCTGCAGAGCCGGGGCCCATGCAGCAGCGAGCGACGTCGCCTGCTGGGTCCCGGCTCTGCGCCGCATCGCTTGCGCGCTGCGTCGCGTCCGGGACACGAGCGTACCACTCCCCCTCCCCAGCCCTCCTGCATGGCGGCCACGGCCCTTGTAACAAAACCGTCATGCAGCGAAACTAAACGAAGCTGCGAGCCGCCAGCGCGGCCATGCCGCCTCACTGCAGGAGAGACCTTGATGCGCCGTTCACTGGTGTTGCTGTCCGCCGGACTGGCCGTGCTGTCCACCGGACTTGCCTCCGCCCAGAACAACACGCCCCGCAACCTGATCCTGTTCATTCCGGACGGTCTGCGCGCGCTGAAGGTCACCCCGGAGACGACGCCCGCGATGGCCGAGGTTCGCGACAAGGGCGTCAACTTCAAGAACCCGCATTCGCTCTTTCCCACCTTCACCATGGCCAACGGCTCGGCGATGTCGACCGGCCATTATCTCGGCGACACCGGCGTGTTCTCCAACACGATCTGGACCAACTACACCTCAGTACCCGCCGGCGACACCGTGGTTCCCTTCATCGAGAACGACGCCGTGCTCGGCGATATCGACGAGCATTTCAAGGGCGACTACCTCAACGAAGAGACCGTTCTGAAGATGGCCCGCGACAAGGGGCTGAGCACCGCGGCGATCGGCAAGGTCGGCCCGACCTACCAGTTCGACCACACCGACAAGCCTGAGAAGCCCGGCCTGCACTCGATCGTGTTCGACGATTCCACCGGCGGCAAGAACGGCGTGGCACTGTCGGACGAGGTGAAGGACGCTTTGACCAAGGCCGGCCTGCCCCTCGCCACGCCGCCGCGCGGCGACAATTCCAAGGCGGGCGACGCCAAGACGCCGGGCACCACTGTCGCCAACGTCGCGCAGCAGGCCTATTTTGCCGACGTCGCCACCAAGGTGGTGTTGCCGATGTTCAAGGCGCGAAACAAGCCCTTCGTGCTGGTGTTCTGGTCGCGCGACCCCGACGGCAGCCAGCACAACACCGGCGACAGCCTCAACCAGATCATGCCGGGCATCAACGGCCCGACCTCGATGGCCGGCATCAAGAACGCCGACGCCAACCTCGCCCAGCTCCGCAAGGCGCTCGACGAGCTCGGGCTCGCGGCCTCGACCAACATCATCGTCTCGGCCGACCACGGCTTCTCGACCATCTCCAAGGAGAGCAAGACCAGCCCGTCGGCCAAGGTCAGCTATGACGATACGCCCAAGGACTTCCTGCCGATGGGCTTCCTGGCGCTCGACCTTGCGAAAGTGCTCGACCTGCCCTTGTTCGATCCCAACGACAAGAACGTGAAGATCGAAGGCAACAAGCATCCCAAGGCCGGCAACGGCGTGCTCGGCAAGGATCCCACCAAGCCGGACCTCGTCGTCGCCACCAATGGCGGCTCGGACCTGATCTACCTGCCGAACAAGGACAAGAAGCTCGCCGCGAAGACCATCAAGGCGCTGCTCGAGCAAGACTACGTCTCCGGCCTGTTCGTCGAGGATTCGCTCGGCCGCTTCCCCGGGACGCTGCCGCTGTCGAGCATCAATCTGCGCGGCAAGTCGGCGACCCCGACGCCGTCGATCGTCGTCAACTTCCGCTCCTATGCCAGCGATTGCGGCGAGGCGCCGACCAATTGCTCGGTGCAGGTCGCCGACACCGTGCTGCGCCAGGGCCAGGGCATGCATGGCAGCTTCAGCCGCGGCGATACCATGAACTTCATGGCCGCCATCGGTCCGGACTTCAAAGCCGGCTATGTCGACGAGATTCCGGTCAGCAATGCCGATGTCGGCATGACGGCCGCGCAACTCATGGGTCTGCGCAGCTCGCACAATGGCGGCCTGATCGGCCGCGTGATGTCCGAGGCCATGCCCAATGGCATCGTGCCGAAGGCCTATGCCGGCACGGTGAAGTCGAAGCCCGCCGAGGGCGGCCTCGTCACCGTGCTGAACTTCCAGCGCGTCGGCAGCCAGCGCTATTTCGATGCCGCTGGTTTCCCGGGCCGCACGCTGGGGCTCGAGGTGGACAAGCTTGGATTGGAGGACCGCAAACAAAAAACGGCGGGGAAATAACCCCGCCGTTCCCTCGCGTCCTCACGTGAGGCGCAAAATCTTACATCCCCAAAATCTTACATCCCAATGTCGAACACGTTCGGCAATTGGCCCGCCAGAGGCAGTGCAGTGGCGCCCAGGAAGGTCGCCACCATCGCCATCAGGCGACGGTTGTTCTGGCGCTTGCCGCGCATCTGGCCGGCAATCCACTCCAGCATCTCGCTATTGACCTTGGAGGCATAGGACGGCGCCCAGCTCTCGATCTCGGTGTCAGCCGACAGCGCGACGCTGCGCGGCGGCACCTTCAGGCCCGAGGCGCTGGCGGCATAATGGGCGACCGCCTTGGCAAGCAGGTCGTCGAAGCGGCCGCCGTCGGTGCGTTCGGTCGCGGCCTCGTTGATCTCGAACAGAACTTCGGCCTCGGCGCGGCTGACCGGCTGGTCGTTGACGGCGGTCGCGGTGAGGATGCGCATGCACCAGGCGGTGTCATCGGCATCGAGCGAGCGGGAGAAATGCACCCTTCCCTTGGTGGTCGGGCCTTCGCCCGTGATCACGCCGTCACGCACGATGGAGAGGGCATGGGCTGCGGTATCGCGGCAGGACGGCACGAGGGACGACGACTCGGTAGGCTTAGGCGCAGCGGCAGACATAGTTCACTTCCAGACTTCTTCTGATCGACCAGCATTTTCATGCCGGCGTAAAGGGGTGGTTAACGATTCGATACGGGGATCGCGACTTTTCTAGATGGTTGCCAATTGGTCGCTATCAGGACCAATCTGGTTCTAGACGCGCCGGGCAAGCGTGATGAAAGTCATAAAAGGCATTATCGGGGCAATCGAGCCCGGGCGGCTCCGGTGGAGATGTTTCGTCGCAGGCGCCGCTGTAACAGAAAGTTGCTGGGAAATCGGCCCTTCGAAGAAAGAATTCACATTTTACTTGAGGCGGTTCACTTGGCGTTCACTTGGGCCGGCCAAGCGCTTATAATGGCTCCGATGGCCGAAGGTGTATTCTTCAGTAAATTCAACGAGATGAGGTAGAACCATGACACTTCCGATCGGCGCCACCGCCCCCGACTTCGAAGCCGAGACCACCGAAGGGAAGATCAAGTTCCACGACTGGATCGGCAACAGCTGGGCCCTCTTGTTCTCGCACCCGAAGGACTTCACGCCGGTTTGTACGACCGAACTCGGCGCTCTCGCCAAGCTGAAGCCGGAGTTCGACAAGCGCGGCGTGAAGCTGATGGGCCTCTCGGTCGATCCGGTCGATCGCCATGCCAAATGGTCGGATGACATCAAGGAGACCCAAGGCGCCGCGCCCAACTACCCGATGATCGGCGACATCGATTTCAACGTCTCCAAGCTCTACGAAATGTTGCCGGCCTCGACCTCGGGCGATCCCCTCACCCGCACGCCGGCCGACAACCAGACCGTCCGCAACGTCTTCATCATCGGGCCGGACAAGAAGATCAAGCTGGTGCTGGTCTATCCGATGACGACGGGTCGGAACTTCCAGGAGATCCTGCGCGTCATCGACTCACTCCAGCTCACCGCCAAGCATCGCGTCGCCACCCCGGCCGACTGGTCGCAGGGCGAGGACGTCATCATCGCGGGCTCGGTCTCCAACGACGAGGCCAAGACGATCTATCCGCAGGGCTGGAAAGAGCCGAAGCCCTACATCCGCATCGTCCCGCAGCCTAAATGACTTTTGGCGGTCGCGGATAGCGACCGCAAAAAGTCATCCCGGGGCGATGCGTCAGCATCGAACCCGGGATCTCGAGATTCCTGGGGTCCAACGGACCGCCTCGACTGCGTGGAATCAGGCCGCGTGCACGCGGTCGAGGAAGCTCTCGACCTCGGCCTTCAGATGCAGGCTCTCGCCCGACAGCGCCTGGGCGGACGCAAACATCCGGCTCGACGTCTCGCCCGTCTCGCTGGCGCCCTTGGCGGCGTGACGGACATTGACCGCGACATCGGCCGTGCCTGACACCGCCGCGCGCACGCTGGCCACGATGTTGTGAGTCGCGCTTTTCTGTTGCTCGACCGCGGCCGAGATCGAGCCTGCGATGCTGCTGATGCGCTCGATGGTCTGGCTGATCGCCTTGATGGCGGCGACCGATTCCTCGGTCGCAAGCTGCATGCTCTCGATCTGGCTCGATATCTCGTCGGTCGCCTTCGCGGTCTGGCCGGCGAGCGTCTTGACCTCCTGAGCCACCACCGCGAAGCCGCGGCCGGCATCGCCCGCGCGTGCAGCCTCGATGGTCGCATTCAGCGCCAGCAGATTGGTCTGCTCGGCAATCGAGGTGATCAGCTTGACGACGTCGCCGATGCGCGAGCCGGCTTCCGAGAGCTGCGCAATGCGCTGGTCGGTCGCTTCGGCCTGCCGCACCGCCTCGGCGGAGATCTCGTTCGATTCCTGCACCCGGCGGGTGATCTCGGAGATGGATTGGGACAATTCGTCGGAAGCCGAAGCCGCCGAACGCACATGCTCGGAGGCGCTTTCGGAAGCTCCCGCCGACTGCGCCGACAGATCGGCCGTGGAGCGCGCGGCGTCGGTGAGTTGTCGCGCTGCGCGCTCGAACTCGCCCGACGATGCCAGCACCTTGTCGAGAATGCCGCCGACACTGCCGCGGAACCCCTCGACGAAGTTGCGCAGCTCGGCCTTGCGCTGCTCGGCTGCGGCAGCGCTTGCCGCCGCCTGCTCGCTGCGCATGCGCGCCCGCTCCTGCGAGTTGCTCCTGAACACCGCGACCGTGCGGGCGATCTCGCCGATCTCGTCGGCCCGGTCCTCGCATTCGATCGCGACGTCGCCCTGGCCGTTGGCAAGCGCGGTCAGCGAATGCGTCACCGAGGTCAGCGGCCGGGTGATGCGACGGACAACCAGCAGGGTCAGGACCAGCACCAGAAGCGCGGCAAGCCCGGCGGCGGCTGCCATGCTCTCCATCGCCTGGGACAGCATGCCCTCGAACTGCGTCATGGGGATGCCGACATAGAGGATGCCGGCGACCTTGCCGGTGCCATCCGCAATCGGGAAATAAGCCGTCATGAACGTCTTGCCGAACAGCGTGGCCGGCCCCTTATAGGCCTCGCCCCGGCGCAGCGGGGCCTGCCCGGGATGATCCGCGGCAAGCTGGGTCCCGACGGCGCGGTCGCCATTTTCCTTTTTCACGTTGGTCGAGCGGCGGACGAACTGTCCGCTCGCCGCGTCGAACACGAACAGGGTCGCGTTGCCGCCGACATAGGACACCGACCGATCGACGATGGCGTGATCCTTGAGGTCGGGCATTTTCGGGATCTCGGCGCGGACCACCGCGCCGTCCCGGATCGTGATCTTGGCTTCGGGAACGGTCTCCGCAAAGGCCAGCGCCAGCGTGCGCAGATTGATCTCGATGTCGCGCAAGGCGCGGTCATTGAAGGCGGATGTCAGCGACCAATAGCCGGCGCCGACCACCAGCGCCGTGTTCATTGCGATCAGCAGCACCGCGCACAGGACGGCCTTGGTGCCGAGCTTGAACCGCGGCAGGAACTTCGCCGTTAGAAGATTGGACATGGATGGAATGACCCCCGTAATTCCTGCATATTGGTGCAATTGACTTACAGCCGCATTAACGGCGGTTCCCACCGCCGTGCGCGATACGGTTTCCAATTGGTAAACGAGGCCCTCCCTGACCCCGCCAAGTCAGCCATCCATCATCGTCTGGTTTCGCGACGATCTCCGCCTGTCCGACCACCCCGCCGTCGACGCCGCCGCCAACTCCGGAGCGCCGGTGCTTTGTCTCTATGTACTGGACGAGGCGGCGGGGCGAGCGCCAGGCGGCGCGGCACGCTGGTGGCTGGCGCAGTCGCTGCGAACGCTCGGTGCCGAGATCGCCGCGCGCGGCGGCTCGCTCGTCCTGCGCAGGGGATCGGCGGCCAAGGTGATCCCGGAGCTGGCGCAAGAGAGCGGCGCCCGCGCCGTCTATTGGAACGAAATCGCGCAGGCGCCTCATCAGGCCGTCGAGCGACAGCTCGAAGCGGCCCTGGCTAAGCTCGGCACGCACGCGCAAAGCTTTCCTGGCGACCTGCTGGTCCCGCCCGCGGCGATCCGCACCAAGGACGGCCGGGGCCTGCGCGTGTTCACCCCGTTCTGGCGCCGCGTGCTGGCGCTCGGTGACCCGCCCAAGCCCCTGCCCGCGCCGAAGCAGCTGCGCCCTGCGCCGCGCGTTGCAAGCGATCGACTGGAGGGCTGGAAGCTCGAGCCGACCGCGCCGGATTGGGCGGGTGGCCTTCGCGAGGCATGGACCTCCGGCGCCGCGTCCGCCCATCTGCGCCTGCGCGACTTCCTCAAGCACACTGTTGGAATGTATCCCGGCGACCGCGACCGCCCGGACCGAGAGGGCACCTCACGGCTGTCGCCGCATCTGCGCTTCGGCGAGCTCAGCCCGCGTCAGGTCTGGCACGCCGCCCGGTTTGCCGCGGCGGAAGATCCGGCGCTCGGGCAAGGCGTCGAAAAATTCCTGAGCGAGCTCGGCTGGCGCGAATTCTGCCGCCACCTCCTCCACGATCACCCCAACCTCGCCGCCGAAAACCTGCAGACGAACTTCGATCGCTTTCCTTGGCAGGCCGACAAACAAGCGCTCGCCGCCTGGCAGCGCGGGCGCACCGGATATCCCATCGTCGATGCCGGCCTGCGCGAGCTCTGGCACACCGGGGTGATGCACAACCGGGTGCGGATGGTGGTGGCCTCCTTCCTGGTCAAGCACCTCCTGATCGACTGGCGTCAAGGCGAAGCCTGGTTCTGGGACACGCTGGTCGACGCGGACGCCGGCAGCAATCCTGCCAACTGGCAATGGGTCGCCGGCTGCGGCGCAGACGCTGCGCCCTATTTCCGCGTGTTCAATCCGCAGCTCCAGGGCGAGAAGTTCGATCCTGACGGCGCCTACGTTCGACGTTGGGTTCCGGAACTGAAGGCCCTGCCGGCCAAGCTGATCCACCGGCCCTGGCAGGCGACGCCGATCGAGCTAGCGAGCGCGGGCATCACGATCGGCAAGACCTATCCGCAGCCGATCGTCGATCATGCCAGGGGACGCGAACGCGCGCTCGCCGCCTACGCAAAGATCCGCAAAGGTTGAGCGTCGCTTTGACACAATTTCGAAACCCGCTATCGTCATCGCTCCATACAAACCGTGGGGGACGATATGGACGACGAGAAGCCGATCACCGAACAGGCGATGGAGACGATCACCAGTGCCGTGGAAACGACCAAGGACGCGGCAGTCACTGCAGTCAAGCAGGTGAAGAAAGCCGCCAAGAAGGTCGCGAAGAAAGTAGCGCCGAAGAAGGCAGTCAAGAAGAAGGCCAAGAAGGCTGCGAAGAAGACGACGAAGAAAGCCGCCAAGAAGTCGTCCAAGAAGGCCGCGAAAAAGTCTGCGAAGAAGTCGGCGAAGAAAGCCGGCAAGTCGAAGAAGAAGGCCAAGAAGGCCAAGCGCTGATCGCACCGGCAGACGTCTCCGGGTGCGGGCGCGCCCGGAGACAGCGCACGCCTGCCCTCGCCGCTTGGCTGCGCGCCGGCCAGACGATGATCAGGCTGAGCCCGCCGTCAGGACCGCCGATTGACAACGAAGACCGCCGTGGCGCAGAGCGCCATGCCCGCAATGGCAATCGCGTCCAGCTTTTCTCCGAACAGCAGATAGGCCATCAGGGCCGTGACGGCCGGCACCAAATAAAACAAACTGGCGACCGAGGTCGCCGCGGCGTGGCGGATCAGCCAGTACAACAGCCCGATTGATCCGATCGAGAGCGCGACCGCGAGCCAGGCGAGCGCAAGCACGAACTCCTGCGTCCAGTGCACCACGCGATCCTCGAACAGGAAGGCGCCGATCGCGAAGAAAATGGTGACCGCCACGTACTGCACGAGATTTCCGGCGCGCCAGTCGATGTGATTGCAGTAGCGGCGCTGATAAAGCGTGCCGAGCGTGATGCTGACCAGCGAGACCACGGAGGCGAGCCAGCCGAGCCCGGCTTCGCCGGTCATCGGGCGGTTGTGCAGGATCAGCACCACCCCGCCGAGACCGAGCACGAGCCCGGCCCATTGCAGCGGCGTGACCCGTTCGCCGAGCCAGCGATTGGCAATGGTCGAGGTCAGGATCGGCTGCAAGCCCGGAATCAGCGCCGAAAGGCCGGCCGGAATCGAATGCGCGATCGCAATCGCGGTGCCGCCGAGATAGAAGCCGTGGACGAGGATGCCGGCGACCGCGCTGTGCGCGATGCCTGCGCGGTCCGGCCATTTCGGCCGCGCGATGCCTGCGATGATCGCCATCAACCCGACCACAATCGCCATGCGGATGGCGAGATAGGTCAAGGGATCGGCATTGTTGACGACGTATTTGGTGCCGATGAATCCGGTGCTCCAGAGCAGCACGAACAGGATCGGCGCGGCGCGGGCGGCCAGGGTTTCTTGATTATGGTTCATTGCGGCCCTCATTGCCCGACCGTCGGCCATGCGGCAATGCGAATTTCGTCGTGACGATGTTGCGCTGCGACGGACGATCGCGGTCCGGCTCAGCCGCTCACCATTCTTCCGGACAGGGATTGACGATCTTCCAGAGCTCGACGCCGTTCTTGATCTTTTTCATGTCGGTGGTGAGCCCGCCATTGCGGCGAATCCAATCCTTCACCGTGTCGGGGTAGTAGGACATGAGATCGGAGGTGCCCTCGGCGCTGGTGACCTTGATGCCGAAGGTGAACGCCTTGTCGTAATAGGCCTGGTGGAAGCCGAGGCTCGCGCGCGGCGTCACGCAGATCTTGTTCATCGGCACGATTCCGAGCACGAGCGTGCAGGCCGAATTGCAGATGCCGTCGATGATGACCCGCTCGCCCTTCTCGCGCACCCGCTTGTACTTGGTCTTGTACTCCTCGACATAGCCGCCGTGGTCGCGGGTGATGTGCAGCTCGGCGCGTGCCGGCGCGGCAGCGGCGAGGCAGAGCAACAGCAGACTCGGAAGCGTGATGCGCATGGCGAGATGACGGCGAAGGCCTTCAGGAATGCACCTGACACGAGGGACCGGCAAGTGATCCCCAGGTCCGGCGGCAGAATTCTTAACCGAATAGTCTTTGGTCATACTTGTGTGGGGAATTCGTTAAGCATCCCGAAAAGGCCAAAAATGGGCAGCTTTTGGCCGCATGTCCGGCAATTCTGTCACACCCACACGGAAATCTGCGGCATTGGCATTGATTTCGGCCCCCCGAAGCGATGCCCGACCGCTCGAAATTGCTATAACGGCTGACCTATTCGAGCGGGTTCCGGAGAATCGAGATGAGCAAGTTGACGCGTGTAGCCGCGGTTGCGGCCCTGACGGCTGCGGTCCTGGCCCCTGCTCTCGCCGAGGCGCACGGCCGCCACCGGTACCACCGCTCCTACGCCAACCCGCTGCCCTACCCGATCAGCTACCTGCACAATTACGGCCCCGGTATCACCCCTGGCACCTTCGCCTACTATGACGGCCCGGCGACCAACCACTGTTATCGCAGCGCGGCTGCTTATATCGGTCAGGACGGCCGGCGGCACCCCTGCTATTGAGGCGCCGCGGCCGCTGCGGATCGCTTATTTGGCTGCGCCCGACCGCAGCAATTGCTTCTCGATCTCGTAGACCGGCAGCTTGACGAGGTCCTTGCCGACCTCCCCCTGCAGCGCATTGCGCACGCCTTCCGAATAGTCGGCGCGGATCATGCCGAGCGCGCGCGGCGAGGCCACCATGGTCAGGGCCGTGGTCTCGCCGGAGCTGACGGCGGCATCGAGCCGGCCGGCCAGGCTCCGCAGAAAGGCGCGCTCGGCCTCGTCGTGCCAATCGGTCTGCTCGATCGAGCTGCGTGCGCCGCCGGCTGCGCCATGCGATCGGCCCGGCGCGGCTGACCCTTGAGCGGCGGTCGCGGGATTGGGCTGCTCATGCACCTCCCTGGTGTGCAGGTTCGGAAACATCTCGTCGCCGAGGTTTTCCAGAATGAGCGCCTTGCGCCCGTCGCACACGACCAGCCAGTCACCCTTGTCAATTCTCATCTTGTCCATTGCAACTTCTCCTTGACACTTGCAGACGCCGCATCCGGCATCAGAGTAGCTCTTCGAATTCCTCGAAGGACTTGCCGAACTGCGTCATCGCCTCCTCCAGATAGTCGGCGAGCACTGGCGTGCCGATCAGATAGGACGCGGTGCGCTGGTTGTGCGCCTGCGCAGCCTGAGCGCGCAATTGACGCCAATCGGAGAGATCAGCGTCGCCGCGGCCGAGCCAGGCCAGCGCCACGAGATCGATCTGCTCGTCAACATTGAGAGCGCGGATGAAGCCCGCGAGCTCCGCACGGTCGGTGGTTTCGCCGCGCCCGCCGCGGCCGTAGCTCATGTCATCGTCGCCGAAGTCCAGGACGACGCCACCCCCGCCCGCTTCGCTGTCGGACCGGCGCGATTTCGAGATGACGAAGAAGACCTTCTCCGGCGAGATCGACAGATCTGGAATGACTTGCATTCAGCTCACCTTGGCCGGCAACAGGCACCACGCCGCTGCCATGACGATGACAGTAAGAGCCAAGGCAAACTTGCGAATTGCGCAGGATCAAGGTCTAGTCACGGCATGGCCCGGCGACCTACGCTCCGCTGCCGAGCTGTGACTTGGGTCAGCTCGCTGAAGGTTTGTTCATCTGTATTACATTTCGGTTCGGCCACAATTTGATCAGAACAACCTCGATATCCTGCATCGCGTAAGCGGAGGAAGACATCATGAATCTCAAGACTGGCCTTTTGGCCGCGTGCTTGTTCGGCGCCCTCGCTGCATCGTCGACGGCATCCGCCATGCCCATCGCGCCTGCACCTGCGACACCGCAGGTCTCCGGCGTCGAGCAGGTCCGCATGGTCTGCGACGCCTGGGGACAGTGCTGGTGGCGGCCGAACTACTATGGCTACTACGGGCCGCGGCCTTACTACGGCCCGCGGTATTATCGGCCGCGCTATTACGGTCCGCGCTACTATGGGCACTACGGCTATCGCCGCTGGTGACGTTTGAAGGGGCCCTCGGGCCCCTTCGCTTTTGCGAGATCATCTTGCAGAGCGATCGCTGGCCTCGCCGCCGGCGAACCGATGGACCGAGAAGGTTGACGGTGACATTGACCGGACGGTCTTCATGACATGATGTCCGCAATACTACGGCCTGAAATTCCGTTTACTGAAACGCGATGTTTCGGCATTGATGGCGATGCATCGGCGTTCATTTGATTGTCTCATTTCAGCGGCCGGCCAGAATCATGTTGTTGGACAACCTCGTTCCCTCCTCCGCGCTACAACTGATCAGCTTTTCCGATGTCGACGCGTTTCGGCCGGTCGAGACGATGGAGGATGCGAGGAGCATTCCGCTCGACATCCCAAACTTCGCGGCGGCCCGGGCCATCGTTTCCCTGCCGGCGTGCCGCATCATCATGATGAGATCGTTCGCGCGAATCCTCGACACTGCCTATCGCATGCCGGGCGGGATGGTGATCCTGTCGATGACCGACGATCTTCAGGCCAACTTCAAGGGTGTGGATCTGGACGCGCGCTTCTTCGCTGCCCTCCGCGGCAACGATGAGTGCCATTTCGTCGAGCCCCGGACCAATCATCACGCCATGATCATCTTCTCCCCCAAACTGAGAGACCGTGGCTGGTTCGACCGCGCCGACCATTTGCGGGCCCATGTCGCGAATCGGCCCGCCCTGCTCCACACGCGACAGCTCCTGCTCGATATCCTGCGAACCGCGTCAGTGCAGCCGCGCCTGTTCGAGACGACGGAGGTTGCGGCCCATCTCCAGGAAGGCCTGCTGCTCGCGCTCGACGATCTGTTTCGAATCGATCCGATGTCGGATCGGAGCACCTCGGTCCAGGGCGAGCGGGCGATCAAGCTCGTGCAGCGCATCGACGACTACGTCGCGACCTTCCCGACCGCTCCGATCTATACGGCCGATCTCGCCCGCGAATTCGACGTCTCGATCCGCACGCTCGGCGGCGCCGTCAGCAAGGTGCGCGGCATGAGCCTGCACCAGTACATTCGCCTGAAGAGGCTGTGGGCGACCCGCGCCCGCCTGCTCAAGGGCGGCGGCGTCACCGTGACCAGCTGCGCACGTGCCCAGGGCTTCCATCATCTCGGCGAATTTGCCGCGGCCTACCGCGCGATCTTCCACGAGGCGCCCTCCGACACGCTGGCACGCGGACGGCAAAGCGGTGTCCCGGCAAGCTGAGGACGCCGCGCCCTCGCGGCGCTGACCCGTTCGCGTCGTTCCAGAACATATGCGGAACAGAGACGACTGGCGCGCTCGGAAGGATTCGAACCTCCGACCCTCGGAATCGAAATCCGATGCTCTATCCAGCTGAGCTACGAGCGCCCTGGCCCGGGTAGCGGGCCACCGAGATTCGCCGGCCGGCGCTGGCGAGGAGCCAGCTCACCCGACGGCGTTCGGATCGGTTCGAATTAGCAGAGAGGCCGGCCAATAAAAAGCCCTTCCCACCTCGATCGAGGCTGGCCGAAAGCGCCGTTACCAGGTCGTGCTGAAGAGGCCGAAATGCGGCTGCTGCGCGACCAGCATCATAGGACGGCCCGGCTGCGGCGCGGGATGCGTCCTGACGATCTTGCGCTTGGGCTGAGCCTGCACCGGAGAAGCTTGAGCCTGGGAAGTCTGGGGCTGAGCGGTCTCGGAGGTCTTGGCCGTGGCGGTCCCGGCCCTCGGCGCCGGCGTGAACTGGGCGAAGGTCTCGCGCACCCGCATCTTGGCCGACATCTCGGCCAGAGCCGGCGACAGGCTTTCCTGTACCGCTGGCTGGGGAGCTGCCACTGCGGCGGTCTGAACCGCGGGTGCGCCAATCGTCGGCTGGCTGGTGTCGAGGACGACACGCTCAGGCATATGACGATCGGACCGGATTCGGATCAGCGGCTGGTCGTTGCCTGCGGTTGCGACCGCATGCGCCACGGGCGGCGCCGGGAAAACGAAATCCGCCGCGAACAGCAGTGCGAGCAAAGCTCCACCGACGAAAATGAAATACCTAAAGATGGGCATTGGCCGCGCTCCGCCCCCCGCATCCCCGCGTGGGCTCTCCTCGCCTCAACAGGCGATCTACCAATTGGTTCCTGGCCCAGCCGTTCGGTTCAAATGGTGATGCATGGTTTTTGGCCAAGGACCGCAGAGGGTAACTTTTCAGCTACCGGAACAGGCCGCCTTCATGCGCGGCGTGCCGCAACCAGCGAGCATTTTGCCTGATCGGCATTCACGTTGACGACGCCGATTGGGATACGCACAAAGGTCTTGCGGCTCTTCATGCTGACCGGATCCGCCAGCACGCGGCTGCGGTCGGTCAGATGGCTGCCGTCGCGCCGTGTGAAGGAGCAGACGATCTCGACATCCTTTACGGCATAGTCGTTGTCGTTTCGCAGCGTGAACGTCACCAGGGCTTTGGAGCCGAGGCCGCCGCGACGCCAGGTCTGCGATGAAATCCTGAGACGACCAAGTTCTGCCGTCGCCGGCACCTGTGCTTCGGAGGCCCCCGAGGCTATTGCCGACGCATCGCCGGAGGGAGGCGTTTCAACAGCCGCCAGCTCCGCCCCGACCGGCTCAGCACTGTTGCCCTTGGAAAGAGGCAACAGCATCCAGATGCCGCAGCCGACGATGATAGCCGCCAGCAGCCACAGAAGGGTTCGGCCAAATGAGACGCTTGCGATCGTCACTGCCCGTGCCAGTCGTTCGCCGCTGCCGGCGAAGCGCCCCAATCCGGTTCGGTCGATCTTGGCGTTCATGGATGCCCACCGATCGGAGCCGCAGCACCATCGAAGATGGACTCGGCCACAACTTACCTTAATCCGGCCAACGAACTAAGGTTCCCGCGGATCATGCGAGTCGGCAAGGCGGTGGCGACCACCGGCCGAGGCCGCTAACATGCGCCGCAACATCGAAAACACCCTCTGGAGACCATGAAATGCCATTCGCCGTCACTTGGGATCACGTCCATCTGCGCAGCCCCGATCCGGAGGCGACGGCGATCTGGCTGCGGGACATCCTTGGTGGCGAGATTGTGCACGCGCCCGGACGGATCGACGTGAATCTCGGCGGCGCCAGGATCTTCATCGCGCCGCTCGAGGGCGATGGCGCGGTCAACCCGCCGCCTCCGCACCCGCATCAGGGCCTCGATCATTTCGGCTTGACGGTGAAGGACATCGACGCCGTCGCGGCCGAGATCAAGGCCAAGGGTGTCACCTTCACGCGCGAGCCGACGACCATCCGGCCCGGCGTACGCATCTGCTTCATCCGCGGGCCCGAAGGCATCTCGATCGAGCTGCTCGAACGCGACAAGAAATACACCTGAGGCGCCGCCGGCCCTAACAGGCATCCGAGCCGGCGACGAGGTCACGCCCGAGGGGCTAGGTCATGCTACCGGGCATAAAGCAGCGGATGGTGACGCCCATGTAGCCGTAGATTGGCCAGACCATGGTGCGTCCCACCCGGTTCGGCTCCGAGATCACGGCCTCCTCGGGCACGTCGACCCAGACGAGCTCCTGCTGCTGGCCATCGAGCGCAGAGCCATAGCGTGGGACGCGGACGCGATAATGCCCGTCCTTGCTGTCCCAGTCGGAGTCCGAGAGCGCCGAACCGTCTGCATCGGAGCAGCAAGGCCCCTTGCCGCTGCGCAGACTATCGAACCAGGACTTCAATTCGGGATTGGTGTTGGCGAACTGCCCGCGGTCGCGCGCGTGCCCCGAGGAGGCTGCGAGCGCGATCAAGGCCAAGGCGCACGCCAGCCTCGTCGGGTTTCGCCGGCGTATTGCATTGCCAATCCGCCGTTGTTCGCTTTTGCAATTCGTGGGACGCGCACTGTACAGACGCGGCTCATCGCCGCCGGAATCGATCCAGTTGGTCACGTTCGTCTTGCTCCAGCACCCCGCGGCCAGTGCAACAATGGTTATGCATTTCGCGGGCCAACTCTGATTCGCAACGTTAGGCCTCGCCTCACCATCAGAGCGTCATGATCGTGTCACGGACAAGCTGGGACAACTACGGCTCGCAGGCCGCTGCCGGCCGGCAAACTGCCGCGTTGCGCGGGGAGATAGGCTTTGGCATAAAAGCCGGACCGGTTACGCCATTGGGCGATGGCGGCCGGCCTGCGGGACGTTATGAAGAACGGCCTCTATTCAATTCACGTGACCCTGCTCGATGGTCGAGTCGGCAAGGGCAGCGGCGTGATTCTTTTCCGCGACGGCAAGATTCTCGGCGGCGATGCCTACCTCTATTACACCGGCAGCTACACGGTGAAGGACAGCAGCACCTTCAAAGGCGAGGTGCTGGTGCAGCGGCATACCTCACCTCGCGGCGATGATAATCCGCTGTTCGGCGGCCCTGCCCCGGTCGGCATCGGCGTCAGCGGCACCTACACCGACACGCGCGCGGAAATGACGGGCACAGCGCTGGTCGGCAAGGCCAGCCTGATTTTCGGCGCCACCCTGCATAAGCTCGCGGACGTCGACTAGCTATTCCGCGGCCTGTTCGAGCGGTGCAACACGCGGCAGGATCATCTGGATGCGCGTGCCGCCACCCGGCTCGGAATCGAGATCGAGCCGACCGCCGAGCCGGTTGGTGACGATGCTGTAGACGATGTGCAGCCCGAGGCCGGTGCCGCCCTGGTCGCGCCGCGTCGTGAAAAACGGATCGAAGGCGCGGCGGCGGACGTCGAGCGACATGCCGCAGCCATTGTCGGAGAAGATGATCTCGACGTTGTCCTTGCCGGACTCGCGCACCTGGATCTCGATCGTCCCGGGCCTTCCGTCCGGGAAGGCGTGCGCCACCGAATTCAGGAACAGATTGGTCAGCACCTGGCCGTACGGGCCGGGATAGCTGTTCATGGTCAGATCCGGCTGACATTCGACGTTGAGCGTCAGATTGTGCTTACGCAGCCCCGGCCGCAGGCTCATCACCACCTGCTCGGTGAGGTCGCCGAGATCGAAAGTCCGCTGATCCGAATAGTTGCGGTCGGCGGCAACCTGCTTGAACGACTGGATCAGCTCGGCGGCGCGGTTGAGATTGGAGACGAGCTGCGAGGACGCATCGCGGCTGGTGTTGAGGAAGTCATTGAGCGTGGAACGGCGCAATTCGCCGCGCTCGACTTCGGCGCTGAACATCGCGGTCTTGCGCTCCAGCGCGGAGGCGACGGTGAGGCTGATGCCGACGGGATTGTTGACCTCGTGGGCGACGCCGGCGACCAGGCGCCCGAGCGCGGCCAGCTTCTCGGCCTCGATCAGCGAGGCCTGCGTTTCGCGCAAATTGCGCAGCGCGGTCTCGGCGGCTTCCTTGGCCTTGCGCATCTCCTGCTCGCCGCGCTTGCGCTCGCCGATATCGAGCGCAACGGTCACGATCCGCTCGATCTCGCCCTCGGGGTCGAGCAGCGGCAATTTGTTGACCAGCCATTGCCGCATGTTGCCGGAAGCGTCCTGGTACTCCTCCTCATAGAAACCGAGTCCCTTGCGGAGCTTGAGCACCCGCTTGTCGCTCTCGTCGGACTTTGCCGCGCCGTAGCGCGACATCAGGTCGGCCGTGGTGCGGCCGAGCGCCTCGCCGGGCTCGATGCCGAAGATGCCGGCCATGTAGCGGTTCATCAGCACGTAGCGCAGATTGCGGTCCTTGACGTTGATGACAGCGGGCACGGTATCGATGACCTGCTGGAGCAGGCGCCGGCCTTCGGCGATGGCCTCCTCCGCCCGCTTCTGGTCGGTGATGTCGCGCAGCGTGCCCTCGTAGCGAACGATGTTGCCCGCTTCGTCGCGCACGCCGGTGGCGCTGTCGGAGAGCCAGAGGATGTCGCCGCTGCGCTGGCGCACCTGATACTCGAACTCGCGCACCATGCCGTCGCGCGCCATCAACCGCTGATATTCCGCGCGCGCCTCGGGGTGGACGTAGATGGTGTGAGCGATGTCGCTGATGCTGTCGATCAGCTGCTGGGGGCTGTCATAGCCCATCATGCGCGCCAGCGCCGGATTGGCGTTGAGGAGGTCACCGGCCGGCGTCGTCACATAGATGCCGTCGATGGAGCCCTCGAACAGTTTCCGGTAGCTCTCCTCGGCGAGGCGCTGCTCGGTGAGCGCGCGCACCGCCGCCTCGCGCGCGGTGTCGGCCTCCTCCAGCGCGCGTCGAAACACTTCGGCCGCCCGCGCAATGTCGCCGATCTCGTTGTCGAGGTCGGCGGATGGAATCGACGTGTCTTTCCGGCCGGCGGCGAGCGCGCGAATGGATCGCGCGATCTGAGCGAGCGGACGCACCGTCCTGCGCACCACGAACCACGCAGCGCCGATGCCGATGAGCACGCCGACCGTGCCGAGCACGATGCTCTGCCATCGCGCCTCGGTCAGCGTCCGGGCGAAGTCGCGCGACAGCACGTGGCCGCGCCGGGAGCTGACCTCACGCAGCAATTCGGTGACGCGGCCGATCAGCCGGCCTTCCGTTCCCAGTACCTCGCGATCGATGTCGGCGATCTGCCGCTCGCGGACGGCGACGGCCATGATGGCCTCGGCATAGTCATTCACCGCGGACTTCAGCTTGGCATCGCCAATATCGAGCCCCCGCATTCCCTGTGCGGCCTGCTCGGCCGCGGACGGGTTGCGCGCCAGCAGTCCGAGCGCGATCCGGCTCTGCGCCTCGGACAGGCGGGACGCCAGCTCGCGGTCCGGGGTGCTTGCGACGGCTTCGTCGAATTGTTCGCGCAGCGGCGGCAGTCCGGCGAGCAGCTGGGCGCGGCGGTCGATCAGGGTGGAGATCCGCTCGAGGCCGGTGCGATAGGTCGCAAGCCGCTCGGTGACGCCGTCGATCATGTCCTGCTGCTCGGGCGCGAGCTCGATGCGGGTCTTCTTCAGGATGTCGCTGAGCGTCGAGGCCGCCTCGCCGACCTGCTGGAACTGGATGCCGGCCCCCGGATCTGTGACGAAGTCGCGCGCCGCAAGGCGCAATTCGTTCATGCGGCGATCGATGTCCTCGGCGAGGTCGCCGACGCTCTGCAGCCGCTGCAGCTCGGCAAAGGTCGTGTCGATGTGCCGGATCGCGATCACGCTCGCGGTCGAGGTGACGATGATCACCGCCAGCACCAACAGGAAGCTGCCGAAGGTGAGCTGGCCGATGGAGAGCGAGAAGGTTCGCCTTTTCTCAGGGGGCGGCGTCAATTCGGCGGACATTGGTGGCTTGAGAACTGGACTGCTGGAAGTCCAATATACGACGTATTGCTGCCCGGGGGGAACATGCCTTGGGACGCGGAATATCGTTAATATCGGGACTTGGCGCCCGCCTTCAGCTTTACGACAGTTTGACGCTAGCTGCCCTGTGGGCCGGGATCGTCATGGCGGCGACGCCGAGGACGACGCAGGCCAAGCCGATCCAGGCGGTCCGGCTCAAGGCCTCGCCGAGGAACGCGACGCTGATGGCGACCCCGATCGGCACCCGCAGATAGGCCTGCGCGGTGGTGCCGACCGAGCCCAGGGTCTGGATCAGGCGGAAATAGATCACGAACGCTGCCGCGGTCGAAAACACCGCGAGCGCCGACAGTGCCAGCACCGAGCTCAGCGAAGGCGACAGCGTCCAGGGCTGCTCGATGATCAGGGAGGCAGGGATCAGGACCGCTGCCCCCGCCAGCAGCGAGCCGGCCGCGGGCGCCATGGGATCGAGGCCTTTGAAGCCGCGGCCGAAGATCGCGGCACAGGCATAGCAGATGGTGGCGGCGACGATGGCGGCCTCGGCGATCAGGCCGCTGCCGATCTCATGAAAGGCATCGACGCCGACGATCAGCAGGATGCCGGCCATGCCTGCGACCACGCCGAACAGCTTTCGTGGTGTGGTTGCCTCGTGACGGGTGATCAAGGCCGTGAGCAGGAAGGTGAAGATCGGCCCGGCCGAGTTGAGGATGGTGGCGAGGGCGGCGTCGACATGGCGCTCGCCCCAGGCGATCAGCGTCCAGGGGATGACGCTGTTGAGCACGGCCTGGAACGCGAAGCGCTGCCAGCTCGCGACATCGGTGGGCATTCTGATGCCCCGCATCCACATGATCACGAGCAGCAGCAGGCCGGCAATGGCCGTGCGCGCCGCGATCAGCGTGATCGGCGGGATGGTGGCGACGCCGAGCTTGATGAAGGTGTAGGAGCCGCCCCAGAGCGTTGCGAGCGCGACCAGCAGGGCCAGCTCGAGCGCGATGTTGGTGTCCTGCCGGGTGTCCATGGTGCGCATTCCGTCCTTCTCGTGGACGGAATCTAGCGCCAACGCGGCCCTCGATACTTCGTTCAATATCGAAGTGTACTAGCCGACCGCCCCAACCTCGAACACCTCGCCGTCATAGCCGGCGTCGCGAGGGATGCGGAGCTGGCGGCCGGTTTCGGTCTTGGTCATGATCGGCATCACCGTGACGATGGAGAGGCCGCGGGCGTGCTCCAGCGCCGCACTCACGCTCGGCTGCTTGGCGAGCCGGATCAGGTTGCGCGTGGTCGGGAACGGCAGCTTGAAGCGGCCGCTCTCCCCGCCCTCCACCGCCTCGCGCGGCGAGATCCAGATCGAATCGGTGGACTCGCGGCCGTCATGCGCGCCGAGCTGGTCGGGCGGTGCTGCGGCAAGAAAGAACCAAGTGTCGAACCGTTTCGGCATACCCTCGGGCGTGATCCAGTGCGCGTAGGGCACGAGCGTGTCGAGCGCGAGCTGGAGGCCGTTGTCGGCGAGGATGCTGAGGAAGCTGATCTTGTGCTCGTTGAGCGCGACGCGATGCGCGTCGGCGATCTCCCCTGCACGCTTGGCATCAACGGGCGCGCCCGTGTCCCTGGAGCGCGCCAGCAGGATGCCGCTTTCCTCAAACGTCTCGCGGATCGCGGCGATCCGAAAGCCGCGGTCCGCTTCGCTGAGGCCCTCGCCGCCCGAATAGAGGTCGGCGCGGGCGACGATCTCGTTGTCGCCGGCATCGACGCTGCCGCCGGGAAACACCAGCGCGCCCGAGTTGAACTCGATCTGATGATGGCGAACCATCATGAAGACTTCGATTTCCCGTGCTGCGCCGTCGCGCAGCAGCAGGATCGTCGAGGCCGGGCGTGATGCTGATGTCTCGGCCATGCAACTAACCCGCGGCGCTGGATTGCGGGCCGAGATTGGCGCGCTTGTCGAAGCGGGCGACCCGCGACAAGAGATAATCGACCTCGGCCTTGGCCGTCGCCGTCATCGTCGCGCCGGGCTTGCGCTGCGCGCTGGAGGCGATGATGCCGCGCTTCTGGAGCACGTATTTGCGCACCGTCAGGCCGACGCCGGGCTGCTGCTCGTAGCGGATCAGCGGCAGATGCGCGTCGAAGATGTCATGCGCAGCGTCGCGCTTGCCGGCCTTGGAGAGGTTCACGACGTCGATCAGGAGCTCCGGGAAGGCGTAACCGGTCATGGCGCCGTCGGCGCCGCGCTCCATCTCGAAGTCCAGGAACGTGCCGCCATTGCCGCAGAGGATCGACAGCGGACGGAGCGAGCCGTCCTTCTGGAAGCCGCGCAACGTCGAGATCTTCTCCAGGCCCGGCCAGTCCTCGTGCTTGAGCATCACGCAGTTCGGATTGTCCATGACGATCTTGCGGATCACGGCGGGGGTGAACACGACCTGCAAGGTCAGCGGATAGTCCTGCAGCACCCAGGGCACATCAGGGCCGATCGCTTCCGCCGCCTGCTTGAAATAGCCGACGATCTGGTCGTCGGTGCGCAGCGACGGCGGCGGCGCGATCATGACGCCGGCCGCGCCCGCGTCCATCGAGGCCTTCGCCAGCGAGCGCATGGTGGCAAAGCCCGGCGCGGAGACGCCGACAATCACCTGCATCTTCCTGGCGCGCTTGACGTAGCGCACCGCCACCTGCTCGGCCTCGGCGGCATCGAGCTTGGGCGCCTCGCCGAGGATGCCCAGCACCGTGACGCCGTCGCAGCCGACCTCCTCGTAGAAATCGGTCAGGCGGTCGATCGAGCGCTCGTCGATCCGGCCGTCGTCGTGGAACGGCGTCGGCGCGATTGCGAAGGTGCCCTTGGCGTCGGCGGTGAGTTTCATCGTCTTTCCTTGTCTCTCTCTTTGTCGTCATTCCGGGATGGCCCGCAGGGCCAGGCCCGGAATCCATAACCACGGCTGGTGGTTATGGATTCTCAGATACGCAATTGCGTATCATAGCTCGCGACTTCGTCGCGCCCCGGAATGACAGTGTGGCTAAAACCGCCGCGCCCCCATCTTGATCTGCTCCTCGGAGAAGAAGATCTCCTTGGCGTGATCGACGATGTCCTGGGCCTTCCAGCCCGAGTGCGGCGGCTTCCAGCCTTCCATCTCCATCATCCGCATTTCGCGCACGCCGCGGGGCCCGGACACGCCCAGCACCTTGCCAGTCTGGTCGCCCGACAAGTCGCTGACCATGTATAGCACGGCCGGCGCGATGCCGTCCGGCCCGAGCGCGGCGCCGGGGTTCTCCTTATAGCGGGGCAGGTCTGCGGTCATGCGGGTCAGGGCGCCCGGGGCCAGCGTCCAGATCCGAATGTTGTACTTGCGACCCTCGATCGCGAGCACGTTGGACAGGCCCCAGATGCCGCCCTTCGCCGCACCGTAATTGGTCTGGCCGAAATTGCCGATCAGCCCTGATGTCGAGGAGGTGTTGACGATGACGCCGCCGCCGTTTTCCCGCATCCAGCGAAACACCGGCAGGGTGCAACAAAAGGTGCCCTTCAGATGAACCTTGATGACCTTGTCCCAGTCGGCTTCCGACGCTTTTGCGAAGGTCTGATCACGCAAAATGCCGGCATTGTTGACGAGGATGTCGGCCCGGCCGAAGTGCTTGATGGCGTCGTCGAACACCGACTGGCCGCCTTCCATGGTGGAAATGTCGGCACCGTTAGCGACCGCCTTGCCGCCCTCGGCCTTGATCGCGTCCACCACCTGCTGCGCCATGGACTTGTCGGCGCCGGAGCCGTCGCGGGGACCGCCGAGATCGTTCACGACGACCGAGGCCCCTTCCCGCGCGAACAGCTTTGCATAGGCCTCACCGAGCCCGCCGCCCGCGCCGGTGATCAGCGCAACCTTGCCGTCGAGTAGTCCTCCCATGGTGGCGTCTCCCTGTTTCTATTCTTTCGTGTCCCGGACGCGATGCAGCGTGCAACGCTGCGTCGCAGAGCCGGGACCCAGTTTTTGTCGGGCACTCTGGGCCCCGGCTCTGCAGCGCACCGCACCGGACGATGCTTCGCATCGCCGGGAGCGTTGCGCTGCGTCCGGGGCACGAGACCGACCTAACCCAGCACCGTCTTGCCGTTCTTGATCACCGTCACCCCGCGCGACTTCACCTTGGCTTCGAACGAGATCACGTTGTCGTCCTTCCAGAGGTCCATGGTCACGGTCTCGCCGGGATAGACCGGCGAGGAGAACCGCGCGACGTGCTGGCGGAAGGCGCTTGCGTCGTAGTCGGCATAGGTCTGCAGCACGCCGCGGCAGGTGATGCCGTAGGTGCACATGCCGTGCAGGATCGGACGCGGGAAACCGGCCTTCCTGGCGAACTCCGGATCGGAGTGCAACGGGTTGCGATCGCCGCAGAGGCGATAGACCAGTGCCTGGTCGGGGCGCGTGGTGATGTCGACGGTCTTGTCGGGCGCGCGTGATGGGATCTTGTGCGGATCCGGCTGCGTCAGGTTCGGTCCGCCGAAGCCGCCATCGCCGCGGGCAAAGCGCGAGGCGACGAGCGTTGCCAGCTTGTCGCCCTTCTCGTTCTTCAGCACGGTCTGGTGAACGATGACGACGCCTTTGTCCTTGCCCTTGTCGTAGACTTCGAGCACGGAGGAGTCGGCTGTGATGTTCGCAGCGACCGGCAGCGGCTGATGGAAGGTGATGTCGCGTTCGCCGTCGACCACCATGACGCGGTTGAGATTCATCTCGCCGGGCCCCGAGCCCCAAGCCGCGACGGAGGCGAAGGTCGGCACCACCTTCAGCGGGCGCGGCGTGTATGTGCCCTCGTTGACGAAGGCGAGCTCGTTCTCGTCCATCGGATCGGCGCCGAGCCCGATGCCGTAGGCGTAGAGCATCACCTCGCGGTCGGTGTAGGCGTATTTCTGGCCGAGGTTTTTCAGGCCTTTGAGCTCTTCGTATCTGGCGGACATGTTGTTTGTCTTTCTCCCAGGTATCTCCGCGAGCAGCGGCGCTCGTTAATGTGCCCTCTCCCCTTGTGGGAGAGGGCAACGAGAGCCGTGCCGCAAACTCATTTGGGTGAGGGGTTGCTTCCACATCGATAGCTCTCTCCGTTGAGACAGACCCCTCATCCGGCGCTTCGCGCCACCTTCTCCCACAAGGGGAGAAGGGAAGAATCTTAGACAGCCGTGAAGAACGGCAGCGGAGCGCCGTCGGTCGGCTTGAACACCACCTTCACCTTCTGGCCGATTTTGAGCGTCGTAAGATCGCAATCGACGAAATTGGTCTGCACCGACGGGCCCTCCTTCAGCGTGACGTAGCCGATGGCGTATGGGCCGGTCGGCGATTTCCGCATCAGGCTGTAGGTGTAGATCGTGCCCTCGCCCGACGCCTCTTCCCACACCGTCTTGTCGGAGTAGCAGAACGGGCAGATCGAGCGCGGGAAGTAATGCGCCTCGCCGCAGGCGGTGCAGCGCTTGATCATGAACTTGCCCTCTTTCGCCGCGTCCCAGAACGCGGCGGTCTCGGGGTTCGTGACAGGGGCCGGATACTTTTTCACTTCGCTCATCACACGCGCTCCAGAATGGCCGTCGAGGCGGCGTGGCGGACGCCGAGCAGGCCGCCGGTGCCGTGGGCGATGGCGAGATCGCAGTTCTTGACCTGCACCTTCGGATGCGCCTCGCCGCGCAGCTGCCTGACAGCCTCGAGGATCTTGGTCATGCCGCCGCGGTTGACCGGATGGTTGCTGCAGAGGCCGCCGCCATCGGTGTTGAACGGCAGCTTGCCGACGCCCGAGATCAGATTGCCGTCGGCGACGAACTTGCCGCCCTCGCCCTTCTTGCAGAAGCCGAGGTCTTCCAGCTGCATCAGCACCGTGATGGTGAAGCTGTCATAGATCGAGGCGTATTTGATGTCCTTCGGCGTGATGCCGGCTTCCTCGAACGCGCGCGGGCCGGACCAGACGCCGGCAGAATATGTGAGATCGAGATCCTTGCCGCCACGAGGACCCTTCATCGCCTCGCCATGGCCGATCAGGCGCACGAGCGGCTTCTTCAGGCTTTTGGCAATCTCGGGCGTCGTCACGATCAGCGCGCCGCCGCCGTCGGAGACGACGCAGCAATCCATGCGATGCAGCGGATCGGAGATCATCGGCGAGTTCAGGACGTCCTCGACGGTGACGACGTCCTTGAGCATCGCATGCGGATTGTATTGCGCATGGTGGGAGGCCGCGACCTTGATCCAGGCGAGCTGCTCAGAGGTGGTGCCATAGTCGTGCATGTGGCGCATGGCACACATGCCATAGGCATTGTGCGTGGTCGCCCCGTAAGCGGATTCGAAATCGGCCTCGGCGCCGGCTGCGCGGGGCGGCATCGCCCCGGTGCGCGGCTTGCCGGCGAGCGTAACGAGCGCGATCGAGCATTTGCCCGCGGCGATCGCCTCGGCGGCATGGCCGAGATGGATGATGTAGGAACAGCCGCCGGTCTCGGTGGAATCGACGTGGCGAAGCTTCTTGGTGTTCAGGCCGAGATAATCGACCATCGGCCAGGCGCCGCCGGGCGCATCGCCCGCGCAGAAATAGCCGTCGACATCGTCCTTGCTGATCCCGGCATCCTCGATCGCACCCTTGGCGACCTCGGCATGAAGCTGGGCGGTGGATTTGTCCGGCGCATGCCGGGTCGGGTGTTCGTAGATCCCGGCAATGTAGGCCTTGCCCTTGATGGTCAAAACTTCTGTCTCCGCTCGCGTCTCGTCTTGGCTCTTTTTTCTGAACCGCACCGGCCTGATTGGCAAGCGCGGAAATATTCCGCGCCGCGAGAGAGCGGCGGGTTGGCGCGAGAGGAGCGCATGGGAAATCCGGGCCCCGGATAGGAAGCGAACCGCCTGCCGCGTCGTCATTGCGAGGAGCCCTTGCGACGAAGCAATCCAGAGTCCCTCCATTAAGGGATTCTGGATTGCTTCCGCCTTCGCCAAGGCTTCGGCGGACAAGTCGCTGCGCTCGCAATGACGGAGTTCGCGGATACCGACGTCGCTCTTTCCACTCACAACTGAATCGCAGACACACGCCCGCATCCTCGCGGCGTATCTCGCCCGAGTTATGCTCCCGTCTTGCCTCCCTCCGGAAACAGAGGGCGCAGGGAAGACCGGGTGCCGGCTGGCACCCACGGTCCGCTGTGCGCGAATTGCGCGAAGAACAGATGCACAGCGGCATACAGGTGAAGCCAAACATCCGGCCTTCCCTGCGCAGTGGCTTTACGGCTTATGTCGCGCTCTCCCCGGGGAGCGATGCACTATTGCCCCCGTCGCCTTGCGAGTGACCCACAAGACTTGACGCACAGACCCCGGGCGTCAGGACCACACGATTTTGCCGTACGCGAGACCGCACCCGTCGTGCGCGCGAGAGACTCGCGCGACGCAGCCCGCGTCCACCGCCGCTCACCCCGCGTTTCGTGACGATCGCGATACGCCCCTCTGAGAGGGATGAGGTGGCGGATGGATACGACAATTCCGAATTTCGGTAAAGTGGAATCTTTGCGCGAATATGGATTGACCCACGGCATGGGTGTTTTGCCCGACGGTAGCGCAAAGGATGGTGTCGTAGGGTGGGCAAAGCGACTTGTCCGCCGTAGCTCGAAGAGCGAAGGCGGAAGCGTGCCCACCTGCTCAGGTGCTATTCTGGTGAGATTGTGGGCACGGCGCTTTGCGCCTTGGGCCGCGCTACGATCCGATTAATGTAGCCGAGGGGCCAGGAGCTTTGAAATCCTTGCTTCCGCTGCTCCTGCACCGAACAGGCCGTCGCTGTCCAACAGCTGCAGGTCATCATAGTTCGAGAGAAGCTCGGACACGCTGCGAAGCGGATCGTCGTTCGCGTACCGCACCAGCCAAGCCTTTCTCGAAATTGGATCGCGCCTGACAAAGTCGGGGAATGGCCAATCTGCCTGATTCCAACTGGGAATCTTGCCAATGATCAACCACCGGCCTTCGATCAGCCCGAGGTCTCCGAAGCGAATTCGGGCCACGGCAAGATTGGGATGAAGCTCATCGAGCATCGCCGCTGCTGGCGTTTCGAGACGCGGACCGAAAAAGTATCCCAGCAGAACCCGTCCCCGGCGGGGCGACCGGGCAACGACTCCACGGGCAAATCCGCCGTTTCGAAGCGGCAATGCGAACACGGAGCCTTCCTCGTAGGGCAGTTTCATCTGCTGTCGACCGTACCGATGACGGGATGAGTGGCGCAGTGTCGTAGGGTGGGTTAGCCGAAGGCGTAACCCACCGCTTTGTTCTCAGCGGAGGCAGAAGCGGTGGGTTACGCCTCGCGAACCGCGCTTCGCGCATTCGCAAGGCTAACCCACCCTACAGGACCTACGAGACCGCCCTACTCCGCCGCGATCTGCCTTGGCGCAGGCGGCGGGTTGGCGAGGTCCGCGGCGAGCTGGGCGTAGCGGGCCTTGGCGTCGTGTACGGCCTTCTCCTTCACCGGGCCGTAGCCGCGGATGCGGTCGGGCAGCGAGAGCAGCTCGACCGCGGTGTCGATCGTGACGGGCGACAGCAGGCCGAGCACGGTGGCGACGTCCTTTTCATAGCCGGCGATGAGATCGCGCTCGAGCTTGCGGTCGGCGCTGCGGCCGAAGATGTCGAACGGCGTGCCGCGCAGGAACTTGAACTTGGCCAGCACGCGGAAGACGTTCAGCATCCACGGGCCGAAGGCGCGCTTCTTGGGACGGCCCAAGGCATCGACACCGCTTGCCAGGATGGGCGGCGCGAGGTTGAAATTGAACTTGAAGTCGCCCTCGAACTGGTCGCGGAGCTGCTGCTCGAAGGCGCCGTCGGTGTAGAGGCGCGCGACCTCGTATTCGTCCTTGTAGGCCAGCAGCTTGGCGTAGTTCACCGCGACTGCGCGCGGCAGCGCATCGCCATAGCCGCCCTTCGCGGCGGCATCGCGGACCTGGTCGACCAGCTTGCGATAGCGCTTGGCGAGACGAGCGTTCTGGTAGGCGGTCAGACGCTTGGCGCGATGCTCGATGACTTCGTCCAGCGTCATGGCATCCAGCGTCTTCGGCGCGATCACCCCGTCCGCGCCCTTCAGCATGTCGGTAAGACGCTTGGGATCTGCGACTGCGAGACGGCCGAGGCGGAAGGCTTCCTTGTTCATCTTGATCGAGACGCCATTGACCTCGATGGCCTGCTCGATTGCTTCCGCGGAGAGCGGCAACAGACCCTTCTGATAGGCATAGCCCATCATCATCATGTTGGTGGCGATGGCGTCGCCGAGCAGCTGCTCGGCAGGCTTAGTGAAGTCGAAGAAAACTGAATCCTTGTGCAGCGCGGTTTCCAACAGCCCGGTCAGCTTGCGGGTCTGGAAATTGAAATCGCGGTTGAGGACGAAGTCGGCGGTGGGAATGACGTGGCTGTTGATGATGCCGCGGGTGCGGGTGGAGTCACAAAGGGTGATCGTGTCCTTGGCGACCGCGACGACCTCATCGGCGGCGAGCACGAGATCGGCCGTGCCGGTGACGATGCGCGAGCAGGTCACCTCGGCAGGATGATCGGACAGACGGACATGGCTGAGCACCGCCCCGCCCTTTTGCGCGAGGCCCGACATGTCGAGGATCATCGAGGCCTTGCCCTCGATATGGGCGGCCATGCCGAGCAGCGCGCCGATGGTGAGCACACCGGTGCCGCCGACGCCGCCGACGGCAATGTTATAGGGCTTGTCGAGCGTCGGGCGTGAGGCCGGCTCGGGCAGCGCGCCGATCTCGGCGAACTCGGCAGGCGCGCGGTGGCGCGGCGCGCCGCCGTCGATGGTGACGAAGGACGGACAGAATCCCTTCAGGCAGGAATAGTCCTTGTTGCAGGACGACTGGTTGATGGCGCGCTTGCGGCCGAACTCGGTCTCCAGCGGCTCGACCGAGATGCAGTTCGACTGCACCGAGCAATCGCCGCAGCCTTCGCAGACGGCCGGATTGATCATGACACGGCGCGCCGGATCCTCTATCAGGCCGCGCTTGCGGCGACGGCGCTTCTCGGCGGCGCAGGTCTGCACGAACACGATCGCGGAGGTGCCCTTGAACTCGCGGCACATCTTCATGACGGTGTCGAGCTCGTCGCGGTGATACTTCTTCACCCCGGGCGCGATGGTGTCTGCCGGGTAAGCGTCGGGGTTTTCCGAGACCAGATAAATTTCGCTGATGCTCTCGGCATGAAGCTGGGCCATGATCTTCTGCGGCGAGAGATCGCCGTCATGACGCTGGCCGCCGGTCATGGCCACCGCGTCGTTGTAGAGGATCTTGTAGGTGATGTTGGCCTTGGAGGCGATCGCCTGGCGGATGGCGAGAATGCCGGAGTGGAAGTAGGTGCCGTCGCCGAGATTGGCGAAGATGTGGTTCTCGTTGGTGAAGGGCGCGATGCCGACCCAGGGCACGCCCTCGCCGCCCATATGCGTGAACGTCTCGGTCGAGCGGTCCATCCACAGCGCCATGAAGTGACAGCCGATGCCGGCGAGCGCGCGGCTGCCTTCGGGGACTTTCGTCGAGGTATTGTGGGGACAGCCGGAGCAGAAATACGGAGTTCGGGAGACAGGCGCGACCGCCTGCATCTGGGTCGCCTGGCGGCCGTTGAACCAGTCGGCCTTGACGCGGAGCATCTCCGCGATCTCGGGGTTGAGATCAAGTCGAAGCAGCCGCTCGGTGAGCGAGGTCGCGAGCGAGGCGACGCTGAGCTCGGCGGCGAAGGTCAGGAAACGCTTGTCGTGCTCGTCCATCTTGCCGACGATGCGGGGCCGGACGTCGTCGCGCCAGTTGAACAGCTCCTGCTTGACCTGGTTCTCGACGATCTCGCGCCGCTCCTCGACGATGAAGATCTCCTCGAGCCCGACCGCGAAGTTGCGCACGCCCTCCGGCTCCAGCGGCCAGGGCATGCCGATCTTGTAGAGGCGAAGGCCGATTCGAGCGGCGACCTCCTCGGTGATCCCCAGCTCGCGCAGCGCCTGGCGCACGTCCTCGTAGCTCTTGCCCGAGGCCATGATGCCGAAACGCGCGTTCGGCGAATCCATGGTGACGCGGTTGACCTTGTTGGCGCGGGCAAAGGCGATGGCGGCAAAGCCCTTGTAGTCCTGCAGGCGGCGATCCTGCTCGAAGCGGTCGTCGGGCCAGCGCAGGTTGAGGCCGCCGGGTGGCAGCTCGAAATCGGTGGGGATGATGAACGGCTTCATCTCGTCGGTGAGATCGATCTCGGCGGTGGTCTCCACCGTCTCCGTGATCACCTTCATGCCGACCCAGCAGCCGGAATAGCGCGACATCGCGATGCCGAGCAGGCCCATCTCGATCATCTCGTGGATGCTCGAGGGATAGAGATACGGCATCAGCGCCGAGATGAAGGCGTGGTCGGACTGATGCGGGACGGTGGAGGATTTGGCGCCGTGGTCGTCGCCGGCAAGGCAGAGCACGCCGCCGTTCTTGGCCGAGCCCGCGGCATTGCCGTGGCGGAACACGTCGCCGCAGCGGTCGACGCCGGGGCCCTTGCCGTACCAGATGCCGACCACGCCGTCGTATTTGGCGCCCGGCGAGAGGTTGAGCTGCTGCGAGCCCCATACCGCGGTCGCGGCGAGGTCCTCGTTCACGCCCGGCTGGAACTTGATGTTGTATTGCTCGAGATGCTTGCGGGCGGCGAACAGCTGCTGGTCGTAACCCCCGAGCGGCGAGCCGCGATAGCCCGAGATGAAGCCCGCGGTGTTGAGGCCGTTGGCGCGGTCGCGCCGGATCTGGGCCATCGGCAAGCGGACCAGGGCCTGGATGCCCGTGGTGAAGACGTGTCCGGTCTGCTGGGTGTACTTTTGATCGAGACTGATCGGACCCTGGTTGATGCCCATGCTTGTCCTCGCTTGCGCCCTGTTCAGGTCTTGCTGACTTAAGTCGTTGCCCGCCCGTTGTTTTTAGCTAGGGCGCGCCGACCATCTGCGCCACTCTATGTCGGATATTTCATGATCCGCACCACAAATCTGGACCAAAGGAGGCCTCGGGTAAAAATCGCAATTTCGTGGTCTGAAACACGTTGGCGATTTTCAGTTTGTGTCACCATACCCCCGTCGTTGCGAAATGAATCGACGCTGCGTTCATGCTGGTGGGGTCGATTGGTCGCAGGAGAGACCGAGCATGCGGACGATTCTGGCCGGTATCGCGTTGTGCAGTGCAGTCGCCAGCGCGGCGATTGCCGAGCCGGCGCCGGAGCTGATCGCCTATGGCAAGGCGCTGGTCGAAGCCGGCGACTGCGCGGGCTGTCACACCGCCGATCCGGCCAAACCGTTTGCCGGCGGCAAACGCATCGACACGCCCTTCGGCGCGATCTACGCGCCGAACCTGACGCCCGACCGCGACACCGGGATCGGCGCCTGGGCGGATGCCGATTTCACCCGCGCCCTGCGCTATGGCATCGCGCCCGACGGCTCGAACTATTACCCGGCGTTCCCCTACCCCTACTTCACGAAGATGACGAAGGACGACACGCTGGCGATCCGGGCCTATCTCGGCAGCCTTGCGCCCATCGCCAGCCGCAACAAGCCGCCGGAACTGCGCTGGCCATTCGGCTATCGCGGCCTGATGCGGATCTGGAACGCCCTGTATTTCAAGCCCGGCCTGTTCGAGCCGGACCAGAGCCAGAGCGCGGCGTGGAACAGAGGCGGCTATCTCGTCACCGGGCTCGGCCATTGCGGCGCCTGCCATACGCCGAAGAATTATTTCGGCGCCGACAAGCAGGCGCAGGCGCTCTCGGGCAATGAGGTCGGCGGCTGGTACGCGCCGCGGCTCGACGGTGCCACCCGCACGGGGCTGAAATCCTGGAGCGAGGCAGACATCGCCGAATATCTGCAGAGCGGCCGCAACGCCAGGAGCCATGCCGGCGGACCGATGGCCGAGGTGATCGTTGGCTCGACGGCGAAGATGAGCGATGCCGATGTGCGTTCGATCGCAATCTATCTGAAGAGCCTGCCGCCGGCGCGGCGCGAGAGTATCGTGACGCCGCCGGAGGCAGCCGAGATGACGGCCGGACAGGCCGTCTATGCGAAGCTCTGCGTCGCCTGCCACGAGACCGACGGCACCGGCAGCCCGCGCATCTATCCGCCGCTGCCGGGCAACGCGCTGCTGCAATCGGTCAATCCGTCCTCGACCTTGCGCATCATCCTCGACGGTGCTCACACCGTGACGACACCGCGCGCGCCGAACATTGGCGAGATGCCTGCTTACGCCAAGCAGCTGTCCGACGCCGAGATCGCCGCGGTGACGAACTACATCCGCAATTCCTGGGGCAATGCGGGCCCGCTGGTGACGCCGGCACAGGTGGCGAAGGCAAGGAAGGAGAAGTAGTCAGCTCTCTCCCCGTCATTGCGAGCGCAGCGAAGCAATCCAGCATCTTTCCGCGGAGGGACTCTGGATTGCTTCGCTGCGCTCGCAATGACAGCGTGGATGGAGCTATCGCTCCTCATCCCCCGTGAACACAAACTTCGGCATCTCCCATTTGTAGCGCACCGCAAGCAGGCGGAAGCTGATGCCGAGGACGAAGGTCAGGATGGTCCAGAGCTCCGCATTGAGCTTGAGACCAAACGCGGTGGCATAGAACAATCCCGTCACCACAGAGACGCTGGCGTAGAGCTCGGAGCGAAACAGCAGCGGCACGTCGTTGCAGAGCACGTCGCGCAGCACGCCGCCGGCGCAGCCCGTCACCATGCCGGAGACGATGACGATGGGCAGTGTCGCATCCATCTGCCAGGCCACGTCGCAGCCGGCCATGGTGAAGACGACGAGACCGATGGCATCGAGCACGATGAAGGCGACCTTCAGCCGGTGCACGAGACGCGCAAACAGGATGGTGAGGAAGGCGGCGCCGCCGGCGAGCGCGAGATAGATGGGGCTCTGCACCCAGGCCAGCGGATAATGTCCGAGGAAGAGATCGCGCAACGTGCCGCCGCCGAGCGCGGTGATGCAGCCGAGGAAGCAGACCCCCAGCCAATCCATGCTGCGGCGTCCGGCGGCAAGCGCAGCCGTCATGCCCTGCGCGGCCACCGCCACAAGGGACAGGAAATGCAGCACGCTATCCGTCGGCGGCAGGCTCCACATCGCCGTGTTCCTCCTCCCCGATATGGAACTCAAGGCCCGGGGTCAGACAGAACAGGTTCCCGATTCCCCGGATGGGGGCAATATGCGACGAAAGCATCAGGTGGCGCGGAACAGAATCTCGCAGCTGTGGGTTGTCCGGGGGTCATAACCCGAGGAGATCCAATCGATGGCTGACGACCGTTTTCCCAACGATCCGTACCGCCCGAACCTCGCCGACGATGAGTATACTCGCGCGGCGCGCCGGGATGCCGACCTGCAGGCCGATCCCGAGCTCGGGGAAGGTCCCGCCTCCAGCGGCAAGATCGCACTGTTCGCGGTGGCCGTCGCCCTGGTGCTGGGCGCGGTGTTCTACGGCTTGAACAACACGACCACCGGCAACCAGGCGAGCAATGAGCCGGCATCGCGAACCGCTCAGCAGACCGCGCCGGCCAGTCCGGCCGCACCTCCCGGCATGCGTGACGTGACGCCACGCAGCAACACCGAGCCGGGCACGACCACCGGTGCCGCGCCGAGCAGGCCGGCCCCGACGACGCCAGCTCCGTCCGACGGCGCGAAGTAACATTTCGCAATAAAGCGCGAGAGCGGCGGGATCCAACATCCCGCCGCTTTTCGTTTGGCTAAAGCGCGATGAGATTTGGACGAATCGTCATCGCGCTTTAGATCTTTGTTTGAGCATGATCGTTTCGGAAAACCGCTTCACGCTTTTCCGGATCATGTCTAGCCGAACATCTTGTTGAGCTCGCCACCGGGATAGCCGCCGCCGAGCTCGGTGAAGGTGCCCTTCTCCGCCATCTCCTTCGCCGCGCGCATGAAGCCGCCCCAGGCGGCGCGAGCCAGCGAGCCGCCGACGCTGATGCGGCGCACGCCGAGATCTTCGGCTTCCTGCAGCGACAGGCCGGACGCGCCGATCAGAAGATTGAACGGTTTTGGTGCGACAGCCTTCACCACCGCGGCGATGTCCTCGCGGCTCTTCAGACCCGGCGCATAGAGGCAGTCGGCGCCGGCATCGGCATAGGCGGTGAGCCGGTCGATGACGAGCTTGAGATCCGTCACGCCCCAGAGATACGCCTCGCATCGGCCGACCAGCAGCGTGCCGCTGTCGCCGATCGCCTTGCGCGAGGCCTTGATGCGCTCGACGGCCAGCGCACGGTCGTAGAGCGGCTTGTCCTTGTCGCCGGTGGAATCCTCGATCGACAGGCCGGCGACGCCGGTGCGCACACCGCGCTCGACATTGTCGGCGACCCTCTCGGGCTCGACCGCAAAGCCGCCCTCGAAATCGGCGTTCACGGGGATGTCGACGGCCGAGCTCAATGCTGCCAGATGCTGACAGACGTCCTCGACGGTGACGTGGTTGTCGGCCTTGCCGATGGTCCAGGCAAAGCCCGCGCTCGACGACGCAATCGCCTTGAAACCGAGATGCTGCAAGGCTTTCGCACTGCCGACATCGACCGGATTGGGCAAAATGAAGCAGCCGCTCTCGTGCATCTTCCTGAACGTCGCGCGCTTGTCAGCGGTCGTCACGTGCATGTTTCTCTCCCTTGTTGGCCGCGCAGAGATAGGCGTGCGTTCTCAACTCCGCCAGTGCGCGTCGTACACGGCGCGGCTGTCCTTCGGGGCCTGCTCGCGATCGTTCATGCCGTAATCGCGGATTACGCTGGCGATGCGCAGGTGATAATCGGCGAAGATCTGCGCCCTGCCCTTGGCCTGGGTGCGGCGGTGCTCCATGGTGTTCCGCCAGGCGGCGACTGCTGCCTCGTCGCGCCAGAACGACACCGACAGGATCTTGCCCTTCTCAGTCAGGCTCTCGAAACGCTCGACCGAGATGAAGCCGTCGATGGTCTGCAGCAGCGGCTTCAGATCGGCCGCGAGGTCGAAATAGTCCTGGCGGTGTTCCGGCTTGGGCCAGACCTCGAAGATCACGGCGATCATGGGCGTCTCCTGCTGTTGGTGGACTTACAATACCACCTTGCGCAGGAAGGTGCGTTCTTCGGCGAGGATGAATCTGTGTTCCTCGGCGAAGTGGAAGTTGGCCATGCCCTCGGAGTCCTGCCGCACCCGCGCACGATAGGCTTCATAGGCGGCCAGGCTCTCGAAGCTGATCAGCCCGAACGCGATGTTGTTGGTGCCCTCGTGCGGCATGAAATAGCCGATCAGGTCGCCGCCGCATTTCGGGATGATGGTGAGCCAGCGCTTCGCATATTCCTCGAACTGGGCGCGCTTGAACGGATCGAGCTGGTAGCGGATGAAGACGGTGACGGACATGATGGGCTCCTGTTTCCATGGCGTCATTGCGAGCGCAGGTCTCGTAGGGTGGGCAAAGCGAAGCGTGCCCACGTCCTTTGTCCGCCACGACGATTGGTGGGCACGTCGCTGCGCTCCTTTGCCCACCCTACGAGACTGTGAATCTTTTGTACCGCGCGTCAGACGAATGTGATTCTCTGGGCAGACTGATCTGCTGGAGAGGATGATGGCTGACGACGGACTTTTTGGTGAATTGCCGGAGCAGTCGGCACGAACCGAAGCGGTGCCGCAAGGCGCACCTCGGCTGCGCGAGCCTGTGCGCAATCAGGTCGAATTGCGAGCGGTCGATATCGACAGCCTGATCGGGCAGGATCATCCAGCGCGGGTGATCTGGGCTTATGTCGAAGGGCTGGACCTGAGCGAGCTGGAAGATCGCGTCAAGGCACGGGAAAACAGGCCGGGCCATCCGGCGCCATCGCCACGGTTGTTGCTGGCGCTTTGGCTGTACGCCGCGAGCGATGCCGTTGGCAGCGCGCGGGCGCTGGACCGGCTCTGCGACAGCCACGACGTCTACCGCTGGCTCTGCGGTGGCGTGTCGTTGAACCATCACGGGCTGTCGGACTTCCGGGTCGGCTGTGCCGACTTGCTCGACCGTTTGCTGGTTGAACATCTGGTGGCCCTGAACGAGGCAGGGCTGGTCGATCTGGAGAAGCTGACCCAGGACGGGGTGCGGATACGAGCGAATGCCGGGACCGGATCGTTCCGGCGGGAGGCGACGCTGGATCGGCAGATGGCGCAGGCCGAGGCCATTGTGGAAGAGCTCAAGCGCGAGGTCGATGCGGACCCGGAAGCCAGCAATCGGCGGATCCGGGCCGCCAAAGAGCGGGCGGCGCGCGAACGCAGCGAGCGGGTGCAAGCCGCGCAGGCCGCGCTGGCCGAGATCAAGCGCAAGCGAAAACAGCTCGACGACAAGGGCGGCAATGGCAAGAAGCCGAAGGAGCCTCGGGCCTCCACCACCGACCCGCAGGCCAGGGTGATGAAGATGGCCGATGCCGGCTTCCGTCCGGCCTATAATGTGCAGGTGGCTAGCGCGGCTGGCGAACTGATCGTGGTCGCGATCGATGTCGACAACAGCGGCTCAGATCGTGGCTTGATGCGCCCGATGCTGGAGCGAACGCGCGCTCGGCTGAAGCGCTTGCCACGCCGCTACCTCGCCGATGGCGGGTTCTGCACTGGCGACGACATCGAATGGGCGCATGGCGAGGGCATCGAGGTTTACTGTCCACCGCCCCAATCCAGGAGCGGTGTCGATCCCTTCTTACCCCGGAGCAGCGACGGTCCTGGCATAGCGGCCTGGCGTGCTCGCATGGCCAGCGAAGCCGGCAAGGCACAGTACCAGGCCCGTACCATCTGCGAATGCATCCATGCCCGCTGGCGCAACTGGGACCTCAGGCAACTGACCGTGCGCGGCATCGAGAAGGTCCGTGCCGTCGTGCTCTGGTACGCCCTCACCAACAACATCCTGCAAGGGCATCGTCTCGCAAAAGCATAGATAACCAACAGCCTGACGCCGCCGGCTTCCCCCATCAAGGGGCGATACCACCCCTTGATGTCGAAGCCGAAACAAAACGAATTGGCTCACAGGCTCTACGGGCGCGCTCCTCGCAATGACGACTTGGTGAGAGGTTACGTCCTTGCCCGACGACAATGCTTCGGTTACCATCGAAGCATGAAATCAGGACCCGACATCGCCATGGTCGCCTCGCTGGTCGGCGACCCCGCCCGCGCCAATATGCTCACGGCGCTGATGAACGGCCGCGCGCTCACGGCGAGCGAGCTGGCGCAGGAGGCCGGCATCACGCCGCAGACCGCGAGCTCGCATCTGTCGAAGCTCGAGGCCGGCGGCCTCATCGAGCCGGAGAAGCAGGGCCGTCATCGCTATTACCGCCTCACCGACGACGACGTCGCCGGCGTGCTCGAGGGGCTGGCTGGGCTTGCGGCGCGCACCGGCCATATGCGCGTGCGCACCGGGCCGAAGGACCCTGCGCTGCGGCGCGCGCGGATCTGCTACGACCATCTCGCCGGCGATCTCGGCGTGCAGATGCTGGACTCCTTGCGCGAGCGGCATCTGGTCAGGCAGAGGAAGCAGGAGATTGAGCTGACCGCCGAGGGCGAGCGCTTTCTCGCAAGGCACCTGCAGATCTCGCCCGACATGCTCAGCCACCCGCGCCGCCCGGTCTGCAAGGCCTGCCTCGACTGGAGCGAACGGCGTCATCACCTCGCCGGCACGTTGGGGGCCGCCATGATGCAGCGCTTTGCCGAGCTGAAATGGGCGGCGCGCGATCCCACGCCCGGCAGCCGCGTCGTGAATTTCACCCGCACCGGCGAGAAGCAGTTCGCTGCGTTGTTCGGCAAGTGATCCGGGCATCGGTCACCTTCGCGGCCGCTAGCGACAGCAGCGTGTCGTCCGAGACCCAATGCTGCCAACGTTCATGCCGCATTCAGGTCGTGATTGGCAGGTTTGGATCGCGACGTCTCGGCACGTCCCAGATTTAACGTGTCGAATCGTGTCTCTTGATTCATTGTGCGCCCGCAAGCGCTATTCCCCGAAGCCTGCCTCCCAAGGACAAGAAGGAAGATCAAATGAAATACCTGTTCGCCGCCGTCATGCTCGCCAGTGCGGTCGTCGGTTTCAGCGAGGCGGCCAGCGCCGCCGGCGGTTGCGGCCCGGGCTGGTATCGCGGCCCCTATGGCGGCTGCCGTCCGATGCGCGGCGCTGTCGTGGTTCGCCCCGCCCCGGTGGTGGTCGCCCCGGCGCCGGTCGTCGTCGTGCCTCGTGCGCGCGTGTGTCCTTACGGCTTCCGCTGGTACGCCGGCCGCTGCCGCCCGTTCTGATCTCCTTCCATTCCGTTGCAAAATGGCCGCGGGGCGAATGCCTGCGCGGCCATTTTTTGTTGCTGACGATTCACCCGCAGCGGAACCGGAGCACTTCCCAAATCGAAACGGGGACCGCCAGCGGCGATCCCCGTCGCGTCCGAGAATGGCCGCGAGCTTACCAGTAATGGCGGCGGTGCCAGCGCCGGTAATGCCGGCGCCAATGGCGGCGGCGCCAGCCCCAGTGGCGGCCGCGCCCACGCCAATGAACTTGCTCAGGCGTCAGCTTGGCGGCTTCCTCGCTGGTGGTGACCGCAGGATGAGCGTCGGGATTGCCTTGCGGCGGCCGGGCGGGATCAGCGAGCGGCTGCGGTGACAGCGGCGCGGCCTGCGCGGCAGTCGCGGCGAAGGCGGCGGCGCCCGCCGTCAATCCCAAGGCAAGTTTCAAAAAGTTCCGGCGCTCCATGGCAATTCCTCTAGGCTACCTGGCAAGTGATGCAGAGGAAGTGTCGCGGCCACGACATGAACCAAGGCTGAATCGCGTGTTCAGAATTCGTTGCGAGCGGACATTCGGTGCGCCCTATTGAGAAAACTCCTGCGCCAGCAGCAGCGTCTCACGCGAGCGCTTCACGTCGGGCCAGTCGCGGTTGAAATCGGCGACGAGCTTTTGCAGCGCGTCACCTCTCAGCATCGCGTTCAACTTGGCCTCGTCGTCGAACTGATACATCGCCTGATGCAGCGAGGGATCGTCGAGGCTCCAGAACCGCCATGCTTTGCTCACGCCGAAGGCCTTCGCCGCGTCGGGCAAATGTTCCGTCTCGTACCATCGGTCGAAAGCAGCGCGCTTGCTGGCGTCGAGAACGACGGCGTGAACGACGAAGAAGGCTGCTGGCATCGGGTTTCCTCCTGTTGTTTGAACCGAGCCTTACCGCTTTCCGCCGCCGGCGACTAAAAGAGTCGGCCCTGGTGTCGGAATGGACGCCCTTCGTTCGTCCTCTGCGTCGAACCAGGACACGGAGACAGCAAATGGCCGAGCTCACCCTGACCACCTTCAATTGGGTTCCCGAACCGCCGCGTGGCCTCGTGCGCGACTTGCGCGTGCGCTGGGCCCTCGAAGAGGCCGCCCTGCCCTATCGCGTCGCCAACACCCCGTTCGACGATCGCGGGCCTGCGCACCTCGCGGACCAGCCGTTCGGCCAGGTGCCGTGGCTGACCGACGGCGACATCTCGATCTTCGAGACCGGCGCGATCCTGCTGCATCTCGGCGAGCGCAGCGACAAGCTGATGCCGACAGATCCGCGCGGCCGCACTGAAGCGACGAAATGGGTGTTCGCGGCGCTCAATTCGGTGGAGATGGCCAGCCTGCCCTGGACGATGTCAAAGTTCATGGGACATCCGACCGACACGGCGGCGTGGAAATTCGTGGACGACTTCCTCAAGCTCCGGCTCAGGCGTCTCGAGCCGGTGCTCGGCCCCCGCCAATGGCTGGCCGGATCCTTCTCCGTCGCCGACATCCTGATGGCGGACGTACTGCGCGTGGTCGACAAGTTCGACGGGCTTGCGGACAGTCCTGCCTGCCGCGCCTATGCCGCGCGCGCCACGGCCCGCCCGGCGTTCGCCAAGGCGCACGCCGACCAGATGGCGCATTTTGCTGCGGGGGACAAGGCGCGCCGAACGTGACGCGCCTCACATAATCAATCCAATGCCCGGCGTACAGTCGCCACCATTGGAAGAAAGCAATTTGACAGGTGCCACATGGTCCGCATCGAATATCTCAAGCGACAGATCGCCCGCGCCGAGCGGCTGGCCAAGGCCATCCTCGACCGGCAGACCGCCGAGCGGCTCCAGGCCTACGCCGCCGAATGCCGCGCCGAATTGTCGGAGCTGACGCTCAAGACCGCCGCGTGAGGCGGACCGGGGAGATACGTAGGGCGGATTAGCGCTAGCGTAATCCGCCACTTCTCCATCCCGGTGACGCATACCTTGGTGGATTACGCTGTCGCTAATCCACCCTACCGCGTCACACCAGCTTCAGCGGAGCATCGGCGACGACCCTCAGATCAATGCTGCCGATCAACGCTGAACGCCGCGCCTCCGCAGCACTGATGGCCTCGTCCGTCTGTCGCAACGTCGAGACGTTCGAGCCGAGCGAGACGATCCCGCCCAGCACAAGTGCGATCGATCCGAGCGCGGCAGTCTGACCGAAGCTGAACAGACCGAGGATCGTCACGAGCAGCAGCGCCGCCCCGCCCCCGATCGCGATCTTGGACGCGAGGATGTACTTGCGGCACCGCTCGGCGATCTCGGCGAGCCGCTCGATCCGATCTTCGATCTCGGAGATTTCGTCGGTCGGGTCGTCTTCGGTCATTGGATTGAGGATACCGATTGTAGGGCGGATTAGGCGCAGCCGTAATCCGCGGGTTCGGATGAGTGGCGGGTTACGCTTCGCTAACCCGCCCTACGCCTCCCCTCACAACGGCAAATTGTCGTGCTTCTTCGCCGGCATTTCCGTTTTCTTGTCCTTCAGCATCGAAAGCGCCCGCGCGATCCGCTTGCGGGTCGAGTGCGGCATGATGACGTCGTCGATGTAGCCGCGCTCGGCAGCGATGAACGGCGACAGGAAGCGGTCTTCGTATTCCTTGGTGCGGGCTGCGATCTTGTCGGGGTCGCCGATGTCGCTGCGGAAGATGATCTCGACCGCGCCCTTGGCGCCCATCACCGCGATCTGCGCGGTCGGCCAGGCGTAGTTCATGTCGGCGCCGATCTCCTTGGAGGCCATGACGTCGAAGGCGCCGCCATAGGCCTTGCGGGTGATGATGGTGACGAGCGGCACGGTGCATTGCGAGTAGGCGAACAGAAGCTTGGCGCCGTGCTTGATCAGGCCGCCATATTCCTGCGCGGTGCCGGGCAGGAAGCCCGGCACGTCGACGAAGGTGACGATCGGGATGTTGAAGGCGTCGCAGAAGCGGACGAAGCGCGCCGCCTTGCGCGAGGCGTCGCTGTCGAGCACGCCGGCCAGCACCATCGGCTGGTTGGCGACGAAGCCGACGGTGCGCCCCGCAATGCGGCCAAAGCCGGTGACGATGTTCTTGGCGAAGGCTTCCGCGATCTCGAAGAAGTCGCCCTCGTCCACGACCTTCAGGATCAGCTCCTTCATGTCATAGGGCTTGTTCGGATTGTCGGGGATCAGCGTGTCGAGCGACATGTCGACCCGCTCGATGTCATCGAAGCTCGGCCATTCCGGCACGCCGTCGGTGTTGTTGGAGGGCAGAAAGTCGATCAGGCGACGCATCTGCAACAGCGTCTCGACGTCGTTCTCGAAGGCGCCGTCGGCGATCGAGGATCGCGTCGCATGCACCGAGGCGCCGCCGAGCTCCTCGGCGGTGACGACCTCGTTGGTCACGGTCTTCACCACGTCGGGGCCCGTGACGAACATGTAGCTGGTGTTCTTCACCATGAAGATGAAGTCGGTCATCGCAGGTGAATAGACGTCGCCGCCGGCGCAGGGGCCCATGATGACGGAGATCTGCGGGATCACGCCCGAGGCGAGCACGTTGCGGCGGAACACGTAGGAATAGCCGGCGAGCGCGGCGACGCCTTCCTGGATGCGGGCGCCGCCGGCGTCATAGAGGCCGATGATGGGCGCCCTCGCCTTCATCGCCATGTCCTGCAACTTGGTGATCTTGAGCGCGTGGGTCTCGGACAGCGAGCCGCCGAACACCGTAAAGTCTTTGGCGAAGACAAAAGTCTTGCGGCCGTTGACGGTGCCCCATCCCGTGACGACGCCGTCGCCCGGCACCTTGGTCTTCTCCATGCCGAACTCGGTGGAGCGGTGCTCGACGAACATGTCGAACTCCTCGAACGACCCCTTGTCGAGCAACAGCTCGATGCGCTCGCGCGCCGTCAGCTTGCCGCGGGCGTGCTGCGCCTCGATGCGCTTCTCCCCGCCGCCGAGCTTTGCGCCGGCACGACGATCTTCAAGGGCGTCCAGGATGTGTTTCATTTGCTCCCGCCAGTTCTTAAGTGATGGGCGGGTTCTAACACGGCATTTTGCGACCCGGAAAGCCGCTTTCGCCGTCGCAGGGCTGGCTTGCCGTAGCGGGAAAGCGCAAGGAATTACAAAGTTTTGCCCAGGAGGCGAGCGTGACGGAAGGAAGGGGCGAGACGGGCGCTGCGACGGGCGGCGTCAACATCCTGCTGCGGCTGGAGGGCCTGACCCTGTTTGCAGCGATGGTGACGCTCTATGCGGCCTGGGACGGGTCGTGGCTGGTGTTTGCCCTGCTGTTCTTCGTGCCCGATCTGAGCTTCCTGGCCTACCTGTCCGACGCCAGGTTCGGCGCGATGGTCTACAACGCTGCCCACAGCTACATGGCCCCGGTGGCGTTGCTGACGCTGGGCTTCGGCCTCGCCTCGCCCCTCACCCTTTCCATCGCCTTGATCTGGCTTGCCCATATCGGCCTCGACCGGGCGCTCGGCTACGGCCTGAAATATTCCGCCGGGTTCGGCTTCACCCATTTGGGACGGATCGGGCGGCAGAGGGACTCCTGACCTCAAATTTGGCAGCCCGGCAGGTTGACCGGGCCGACCGATTCAGGCTTGCTCCGGAACGATCAGGCGCCGAATGTTGCGTGAGCCCAGTCGGTACGGCGGCGGTTCTTTACGCCTTAGCTCGAGCATCACCAACTGGCATCACCGAGATGTCCGCGACGGTCGTCCCCCTGCCGCCGAACCCAGCGTCCGAAACCATCGACTTCCTGCGCCGCATGGCCGGCATGGTGTCGGGGCGGAACGGCGAGATGCTGCTGCGTGCAGCCAGCATGATCGAGTCGCTGAGCCAGCGGGCGATGTCGGCCGAGCGGCTCTATCATCAGGTTCAGGAAGAGAGCACGCGCAACGCCGAGCTGCGCGAGTCCGCCGAACTCGCTTCCGACGCCATGGTCGGCCAGATCGCGGCGCTGCGGGCGCAGCTCGCGGAAGTCACCGCGGCTGCCGCCGCGGACCGCGCGGCATTCGATGCCGAACGCAACAAGCTTGTCGGCCTGATGCAGCATGCGGAAAGCCATATCGTCAAAATCACCGGCGAGTTCGACAGCCTGCGCGCCTCCGTCGACAGTTTCAACGAGACAGCGGTCTCGGTGCCGATCGAGGCGCTGCGGCTGGCGCGGACGCAGTTCGATTATCTCTCGAGCGGCTTTGCCCGGCGCGGCGATCCAATCTCGCAGGCCATGAGCGAGATCGGCGGCTTCGCCATTGACCAGGCGCTGACGGCGAAGCCTGACCCTGCCTGAACGCCGCCCGGCGATCCAAGGCGATCGCATATGAGACGTGGACTGCGCTACCGATGAAAGTGCTGCCGCGGCCTAAAGCGCGATGAGTTTTGGATAAATCGTCATCGCGCTTTGTTGTTTACGCATGGTCTTTCCGGAAAACCGCTTCGGCCTCGGCAAAAGAGCCCGCTTCGACGACGCGAACGAACTGGAGCAGATTGAGGAGTTGCTGATGGCTGCGTGGTGTTGCCATGACGTCATCATAGCATTGACTTCGAAACCACTACAAGGCCGGGCGTCCGAAGCGATATCAGCTCGTAGCAAGAACTCACGACCGGAGAGAACAATGTTCGTCGATATCGACAATGCATCACTCGCGATGGCAGGCTCGAGCTTGCCCGGAGATCAACCCATCTTCATGCTCAATCTTCTGCGCTATCGGGATGAGGCCTTGTACCGGGACAAGTCCGAGCTTCCGGCCTGCAGCGGGCGCGAAGCCTATTACACGCGCTATGTCCCCGCATTTCGCAAGGTCGCAATTCCGCTAGGGGTCACGCCGACTTGGCTTGGCTCTGTCGGAGCCCCGCTGGTAGCGGCGCAAGGCGAAGCCTGGCACGACGCCGCAATGGTCCGCTACCCCGACTTCGCGACCTTTCGAGCCATCGTCTTGAGCTCCGACTACCGACGTGAGGCCGAGCCCCACCGCTTGGCCGCGCTCGCCGATTGGCGTCTGATTGCGACGACCGAGGTTCAAGTGCCGGCTTGACGACGGTCGCGCTAGATCGCGCCGATCTCGGAAAGGCAGGCTTGCGTCAGCGTCATGCGAGCCTCGATGTGGCGCGGCTCCTTGCAATCCATGTTGAGCGCGAACACGGTATGCGCCTCGCCCTTCTCGGCCCAGCCGACCATCCAGCCGAGCGAAGGCTCGCCGCGCTCGGCGCCCAGGAGGCCGGACTTGGCGCGGATGACGCTGTTGCCGACCTTGGTCGCCGGCAGGATGTCGCAGACGAGGTCCTGGCTGCGCTTTGAGATCGGCAGCGCACGGCGGCGCAGCCGGTCGACGAAATCGACTTGCTCGACCGGATCGATGCGCAAGGCCCCGGTGAGCCAGAACTGGTCGATGCCGCCGCCGATGTCGCGATTGCCGTAGTCGAACGCGTCGACGTATTGCTGCATGCGCACCTCGCCGATGCGGCGCGCGATCTCCTGATAGACCGGCACCGCGCTCACGAGAATCGCGCTGCGCAGCGTGTGATCCTTGTTCCAGGCCTCGATCGGGCGCTTGACGCCGTCCCAGGGAAACACGTCCTTGTCGGGATCAGTGACGACACCGCTCTCGAGCGCAATCAGCGAGTTGGGAATCTTGAAGGTCGAGGCCGGCAGCTTGCCCTCGCCCGAGCGTTCCTTGTCGCTGGCGACGATCAGATAATCCTCGACCTTGTAGCCGACGAACGTGCCTGACGTGCCGAGCTCGGTGAAGCGCTTTGCAAGAGTGTCGCTGATTTCATTGCGCGGTGGCGCGACATGGGCGCGCGCGCGTCGGGCCAGGATCGCGGTTGCGGCGAGGAGGCCGAGGGTGGAACGGCGGGTGAGCAAGGCAGTGTCCGTCGAATGATGAAAGTGGCCGCGACCATGCAGCCGAGACGTGGTGAAACGATGACAGATGGTTTCTATCGCCCCCGGCCCGACAGCCGCAGCACGAACACCAGCACCTCGGCGACGGCCTTGTAGAGATCCGGCGGGATCTCGTCGCCGAGCTCGACCTTCGACAGCGCGCCGGCCAGAACCTCGTTCTCCTCGATCGGAATATCGTGGGCCTTGGCGATCTCGACGATCTTTTCGCCGATCGTGCCCTTGCCCTTGGCGACGACGACCGGCGCGCCGGATCCCTTCTCGTAATGCAGCGCGATCGCGAGCTTGGACGGATCGCTCATGTGGCGCGATCCAGGAAGTGGCCGGCGCGGGCCGGCGCCGGTGGCGGCGGCGTGCCGTCGCGGACCACGATATCGCCGGGCTTGAGCTCGGCCTTCGTCAAGGCCTGGCTGAGCTCACCGATGCCGGCGCGGAGCTGCCGCGCCGTCGCCGGCCGCTCCGCCCACATCCGTACGAAGGTCTTGTCGCCGTTCAGCGTGATCAGCGCATGCACGGGTCCGGCCGGCTCGACATTGAGCGAGAAGCGCGCGCGCCAGGCGCGCGTGGCGGGATCGGCGGCCTGGTTGCCGCCATCGCGCGAGATCTCGAACTGCGCCATCGCGGTGCCTTGCGGAGTCGCGAACGGAATCTCGAAATTCCACTGCGGCACGGCCGGATCGGTGCGGTGGCCGCTGGCGTCGGTGCGATCGGGGAGCGAAGCAATTTGCAACAACGTCTGCCGGGCGATCGCGGCATCGGTGTCATCGAGCAGACGATGCACGGTCGCAGCCAGCGGCGTGTCCGGCGCAAGCGACGGCGCGGCGATGGACTGCGGCGCCGGCAGCGCACCGCGGACTGGCGGAGGTGTCGGCTGTGCGGCAGCCTCGAAGATATGGGCATCCGGCACGGCCTTGTTGGAGCCCGGCACATTGCCGGTCAGGCGCGGCAGGTTTTGCGTGAGCTCTTGCAGCAGGCTCGCGGCAAGGCCGGCGGAGATGGTTCGCGGCACCGCGGCTTGCGGATTGTTGCCCGCCGCCTCGGCCAGCACGGCGGCAGCAAGCGCACCGCGCGAGGCTTGCACCGGTTGGGCGACGTCCGCATCCGGTGACGGCGACGCCGCTTGTGCCGTCCCGCCCGCCAGCCCAGCCGCGGAGGCTGCGGTCTGCGTCGCGGCCGCAGCACTCGCCGGCAGCGACACACCTTGCGGAGTTGCCTGCGGCACTCCCGTCTCGATCGCGCCGGAGGTCGACGCCAGCGTCTGGCGCAACACCAGCAGTGCGGCCTTCAAGTCCGGGATCACGCCGGCGGACGGCGTTGTGCCTGCGGCCAATGACGCCTCGAAAAACAGCCCGGACTTCTGGAAGGCAGATTCGATATCGCCGCCGTCGAGGGCCTCTTTGAGCGGCGTCTGTTGCGCAAGCACGTCGAGCACCGCCTGCTTCAGCCCTGCGGGCAGGTTGCTGCCTGTCACGACGGAGGCCAGGTTGGCGAACAGCGGCGCCTGGCTCCCCTGTTTGGTCGCGGCCTCGGCAGAGGCCGTCGCGACGGCGGCCTGCTCGGACGGCGTCAGGGTGTTCCGTGCCGTTGCCACTGACGGCGCCAGCGGCGGGCCGTCCACCAGCGCGGCCGCCCGCGGCGTCAGCGTAACCTGATCGCCCGCCGCCTCGCCTGCCCCGCCCATGACGGCGAGGCGAATGGTGCCGTTGTTCTGCGAGACCGCGAGCTGGAGGTTCTGCCCCGGCGTCAGCGCCACCTCCGACATCACGTCCATCGACAGGTTGGCGATCGCGATCCGCACCAGATTGTCGGCGAGCACGCTGACCACCCTGGCATCGACCACACTGCCGGCTTGAAGCACGAGATCCGGTGTCGCCGCATCAGCCGGGCGGCTGGCAGCGTTGACGGGAGCAATGGAAGTGACCGGCGTCGGCATCTCGGCAGCCTTAGGGAGCGCCGGCTACCGTAACCGCTGCCTCGTAAACCTCTCGTTAAGGACCTTGGACAGCCGGCGACTTCACCGCCGCCAGAACCGTCACGGCGGCCTGGAAATCCTTCAGGCGGGCGGCGCGGCGGGCGGCCGCCTCCTCGTCCACGCCCCATTGCTCCGCGTTCCAGTCCTCGTCGACATGGGCGGCGGCCCAGACCTGGTCGGCATCGCGCACGCCCTGGTCCAGCGCCAGCGCCAGCAGCGCCGAGCCGGTCAGGGTGGTCACCATGTGGAGCGCAGCGACCGACCAGGGGTCGCCGGGCAGCGCGGCCCGTGCGGCCTTCAAAGCCTCGTCCGGCTGCTTCACGTGCATCACGCCCTCCGACAGGATGAAATGCGCCCCCAGCGTCTCCGCCGCCCAGAACAGCACGGGGTCCCAATGCGCAGCCTCGCGGGCGACCAGTCCCTCGGGATGGCCGGCACGATAGAACAGCAAGTCAGACTCGAAATATTTGGCGAGGTCGTCGCTGACGAGCTCGACCCGATCGACGACGCCCTCGACCACGCTGTTGGCGATCCGCGTCAACGGCATGGTCACGGGATCGATCGTCTCACCCTGGGCCGCCCATTCCGCGGCGACGCGATCTGCGAGCGCGCGCGTCGGGATCACCACCTGGCGACCCGACGGCGTGCGGATCGGCTTGCCGTCGAGAGTGATGGCGAAGCCGCCCTCGGCATCGGCGACGCCGGCCTCCTTGTAGAAGCGCTTGCGCAGCGGCGTGCGCGTGGAGGCGCGCGCCGAGTCCCGGGGATCCGGCGGGGGCTGGCTTGCTGCTTCTTCGAACAATTCGCGCATGTCGGTTTTCGGTTCCGGTCGCTGGATGCTAGGCTTCTAAGATAAGACCGGCGGCCGATAAAGCGAGCGGCGGGCATGAGGGAAGTTGCGGGCATTGGGGCCCTGTTGGCAGGATTTTGGCTGGCCGCGGCGGAGGCCGGCTTCCGCACCCCGGAATCGCTGGTCCGCAACGTCTATGCCCATTACGGCGAAGGGGCGCCGGAGCTGTCAAAAGGCTTGCCGCGGGACGCCGTGACCGCCCGCCAATTCTTCGATCCGCCACTGCGCAAGGCCTGGAGCGCGCCGAGAGTCGAGCCCTATGATTTCCTGGTGCAGAGCCAGAGCTGGAAGATCGGCCCTGTTACGATCGCGGTCGTCCGCAGGCAATACGACAAGACATATGTCGCCGCGAATTTCGACAATCGCGGTCGCCGGGTGGCGCTGAACTTTGTCGTGGTCAACGGGCCCGAGGGCTGGCTGATCACAGATGTCGAGAGTCCGCATGACTCCTTGCGGATGTTTCTGGAGCAGTTCCGGAATTGAGGGTGGCAACCACTGCGGCCTCCACCGCGTCATTGCGAGCGCAGCGAAGCAATCCAGAGTGCATCCGCGGAGGGATTCTGGATTGCTTCGTCGCAAGAGCTCCTCGCAATGACGGGCTGGTAGCGCGACGCGCCCCTACTCCTCCGGCGCGTTCTCGATCGGATCAAATCTGGTTGCGTCGAGCCCGAGCAGGTTCCACGACTGCTGCATGTGCGGGGGCAATGGCGCGGTGGCGTCGATCACGCCGCCGCGCGGATGCGGGATGACGATGCGGCGTGCGAGCAGATGCAGCCGGTTCTGCAGGCCGCCCGGCAGCTGCCAGTTCTCGATGTTGAAATATTTGGGATCGCCGACGATGGGATGGCCGATATGGGCCATGTGGGCGCGCAGCTGGTGGGTGCGGCCCGTCACCGGCTTCAGCGACACCCAGGTCAGCTTGTTGCCGGCGGTCTCGACCACGGCGTAGTACGTCACCGCGTGACTGGCGCCCTCATCGCCATGCTGGGCGATGCGCATGATGGTGTCGTCCTCGCCCTCCTCCTTTGCGAGGAAGGTCGAGATGCGGCCCTGCTTCGGCTTCGGCAGGCCCGGCACCAGGGCCCAATAGACCTTTCGCGCCGAGCGCGAGCGGAACGCGCCGGTCAGATGCGAGGCGGCAAAGCGCGTCTTGGCGATCAGGAGACAGCCCGACGTCTCGCGATCGATACGGTGGACGAGACGCGGCTTCTGGCCCTTGGCATCGCGCATCACCTCCAGCATCTGGTCGATGTGGCGCGTCATGCCCGAGCCGCCCTGCACGGCAAGGCCGGCCGGCTTGTTCAGGACGAGGACGTCGTCGTCTTCCCAGATCGTCATCTCCTTCAGCGCCTTGAGCGTCTTCTGCGCAGCCTCCGAGAGCGGGCCTGCCGCCTTCGGCGCATCGAGCTTCAGCGGCGGAATGCGGACGCTCTGCCCCTCCTCCAGCCGGTCCTTGCTGTCGACGCGCTTGCCGTCGACGCGCAGCTCGCCTTTGCGGACGACGCGCTGGATGTGGGAGAACGACAGGCCGGGAAAGCGCGCTTCCAGGAAGCGGTCAACGCGCATGTTGTTCTCGTCGGCCGTGACCGTGACGGTCTGCACCTTGGTCGGCAGCAGCGCCTCGACGGACTTCTCAGGCGCAGGCCTCTCCTGGACCGCTTTGGGTGGCCGCCGCTCGGCGCGCTCGCCCACAAAGCGCGGCTTTGCACCCGGCTTGCCGCCGGGCTTGCCACCCGGACGCGGCCCGGCCTTCTTCGCGCTACGCGCCTGATGCGGGCGCGAGTCGTCACGCTCGTCACGCGAACGCGGCTTAGGGTTCATTCTCTTGATGCGGCGGCTCATGATTGCCTGCGTACCCTAAAAGCCGCCTGCCGTCACGACGAAATGGCCGCTTCTAGGGCGAGCCGCCCCGCTCCTTGCGCAGCTTGGCCCAATAATCCAGCCGCTTCCGAATCTCGCGCTCGAAGCCGCGCTCGGGCGGGTCGTAGAAGGTCTGGCGACCCAGGGCCTCCGGGAAATAGTCCTGGCCGGAGAAGGCGTCCGGCGCGTCGTGGTCGTATTCGTAGCCGGAGCCGTACCCTTCCGACTTCATCAGCTTGGTCGGGGAATTGAGGATGTGCTTTGGCGGCAGCAGCGAGCCGGCCTGCTTGGCGACCTGCATCGCGGTGCCGAAGGCGGTGTAGACCGCGTTCGATTTCGGCGCGGTGGCGAGATAGACCACGGCCTGCGCGATGGCGAGCTCGCCCTCGGGATGGCCGAGGAAATCGAAGGCGTCTTTCGCCGCATTGGCGATGACGAGCGCCTGCGGATCGGCAAGGCCGATATCCTCCACCGCCATGCGCACGACGCGGCGAGCCAGGAACAGCGGGTCCTCGCCGGCGTCCAGCATGCGCGCGAGGTAATACAGCGCCGCATCGGGATCCGAGCCGCGCACCGATTTATGCAGCGCCGAGATCAGGTTGTAATGGCCGTCGGCCGATTTGTCGTAGATCGGCGCGCGGCGCTGCAGGATCTCCTGCAGCTGCACGGCATTGAAGATCTCGTCCGCACGCGCCGAACGCCAGACCTCTTCGGCGAGCGTCAACGACGCACGGCCATCGCCGTCGGCCATGCGGACCAGCACCGCGCGCGCCTCCGCATCGAGCGGCAGCTTCCTGCCCTCGACGGCTTCAGCATGCGCGAACAGCTTTTCGATCGCGGCCGCATCGAGCGAGCGGAACACCAGCACGCGCGCCCGCGAGAGCAACGCCGCGTTGAGCTCGAAGGACGGGTTCTCGGTGGTGGCGCCGACCATGACGACCGTGCCGTCTTCCATCACGGGTAGAAAGGAGTCCTGCTGCGCGCGGTTGAAGCGATGCACCTCATCGACGAACAGCAGCGTGCCCTTGCCCATCTCGCGGCGGGCGCGCGCGGCGTCGAACGCCTTCTTGAGGTCGGCGACGCCGGAGAACACCGCCGAGATCTGCTCGAAATGCAGATCGGTCGCGTCAGCCAAGAGCCGCGCCACCGTGGTCTTGCCGGTGCCGGGCGGGCCCCAGAACACCAGCGAGCCCAGCGTGCGCGTCTCCAGCATGCGCGTCAGCGCACCGTCCGGACCGAGGATGTGATCCTGGCCGACGACTTCGGAAAGCGTGCGCGGGCGCAGCCGGTCCGGCAGCGGATGCGGAGCATCGTGATCGAGCCCCGCCGCGGCAAAGAGAGTCGGCGTCTCCTGTGGTCGCTTCGGACTCATCCGCCCAGCGTGACGTTGATCTGCTGGCCGCCGCGCACCAGCGTAATGCGCCAGATCCGCGGCCGCTCGCCCGCGGCCTTCTCGAGGTCGCCGGTCTTGCTGATCTTCTGGTTGTTCACGGCGAGGATGATGTCGCCTTTCTGGAAGCCGACACTCGCAGCCGCGGTATCGCCGCCGATATCGGTGATCACGACACCTTCGGTGTCGGCATCCAGACGCAGCTCATCGGCCACGGCCGGCGTGATGGTCGAAACCTTGGCGCCCTGGAACGGCGAGCGCGCGGTGACGACGAGTTCGTTGCGCCCGGTGTCGGGCGCCGTCTCCAGCGCCACCGTCAGCTTCACCGACTTGCCACCGCGCTGCACGTCGAGCTGCGCGGTGCCGCCGAGCGGACGTGTTGCGAAGCGATAGTCGAAGGCGTTGGGATCATCCACGGTCTGGCCGTCGATCCCGGTGATGAGGTCGGAGGATTTCAGGCCGGCTTTCGCCGCCGGACCGTTCGACACCACGCTCGCGACCAGCGCACCGGTCGGCGAGCGCAGGCCGAGGCTCTCGGCGATCTCCGGCGTGACCGCCTGCAATTTCGCACCGAGCCAGGGACGCTTCACCGCCTTGCCGCCGCTCTTGGCGGAGGCGACGACGACGCGCACCATGTTGGCGGGAATCGCGAAGCCGATTCCTTGCGAGCCGCCGGAGCGCGAATAGATCGCGGTGTTGATGCCGGCGAGCTTGCCGGCCATGTCGACCAGCGCGCCGCCGGAATTGCCGGGATTGATCGCCGCATCGGTCTGAATGAAGAACTGATAGTCGGTGATGCCGACTTGCGTGCGCGCCAGCGCAGAGATGATGCCGTGGGTCACGGTCTGGCCGACGCCGAAGGGATTGCCGATGGCGAGCACGACGTCGCCGACCAGGAGTTCATCGGAATTGGTGAAGTCGAGCGTTGGGAACTTCTCCCTGCTGTCCTTCAGGCGCAGCACGGCGAGATCGGTCCGGGAATCCTTGAGCAGGATCTCGGCCTCGAACTCGCGCTTGTCCGACAGCGACACCTTCACCTGGTCGGCGCCCTCGATGACGTGGACGTTGGTGACGACGAGGCCGGAGGCATCGACGATGACGCCGGAGCCGAGCGAGCGTTGCATCTGCTCGGGCTGCTGGCCCGGCACGCCGAAGAAGCGGCGGAAGATCGGATCATCCAGCAGCGGATTGCGGTTCTGCACGACCTTTGCGGCATAGACGTTGACGACCGCCGGCTGCACCCGCTGCACGATCGGCGCGTAGGACATCCGCAGCTCGGCCGGCGACGACGGGACCCGACGGTCCTGCGCCGCAGCCGGATTGAAGGTGGCCGAAAGGGCTACGCACAGCGCCGTGACGGCGGCAGTCCAGGTCGCTCGAAACATTCCTACCTCTTGGAAAAGACGCCGGAATATAGGCGCGTTCGCCCCCCAATAGAAGGGCGCCGGAGGGCAATATTCGCCCCCTTCTTCGGCGTGTCCGGCATGCAAGGGTGCCGTGCGAATCTGCAATTTACCCGGGCGGCGGATTGGCATGATGTGCATCATCTTGCATGGTGGTGTGAGGCGGATTCGGTTGCGGCGAATTTGCATCAGTGGGAACCCACGCAACCGTTCGCAGCGTCGCGGGGCAGTCATCGATCACACCTAGGCTCTCCGTTCGCGACTTGGGGAAACAGTCAAATGATGGAGCGTAACGTGAGCAGAACAAGAATTGCGGCCACCGCGATTGGTCTCGCCGGCGCGCTGGCGGCATCGCAGGCCCAAGCCCAATCGGCAAGCAGCAGCGAGCAGGAGATCGCGCTGTTGAAGCAGCAGCTGAAAATGCTCGAGCAGAAGCTCGACAAGCTCCAGAGCCAGACCGCGGCGAACACGGCGGCCGCGGCAAAGGCAAAAGCCGAAACCAAGGCAGAGGCAAAGGCCGAGGCGCGCGGGGAGGCAAAGGCCGCGGTGGCCAACGCCAACGCGGCAATCCCGGTCAAGGGGCCGGCGCCGACATCCGGCGTCGTCGTGACGATGCCAAACAACCGGCCGACGATCTGCACCGCCGACCAGGCCAACTGCGTCGCCATCACCAGCCGCGTGCATTGGGACGTCGGCGGCTATGACTACCGCCCCAACACCGCAGCCACCGTGCCGCAGAAGCTCGACAGCGGCCAGAATGTCCGCCGCGCGCGCATCGGCGTCACCGGCAAGTTCTTCAACGACTGGAATTTTGCGCTGGTCTACGATTTCGGCGGCTCGTCCGACGGATTCGGCGGCACAGCTCCGGGATCGCTGCCGGGCGGCGGCGTCTCCGGCGTCGAGAACGCGTATCTCAGCTACACCGGCCTGAAGCCGTTCGGCGGCAAGATGGCAATCGAGGCCGGCATCATGGACTTGCCCTACACCATGGACGAGGCGACGAGTTCGAACGACATCATGTTCATGGAGCGCGCCTCGCCCGGCGTGATCGCGACCAACATCGCCGCCGGTGACTTCCGTTCCGCAGCCGGTGCGCGCTGGTTCAACGACCAGCTCTGGATCGGCGGCTATGTCACGGGGCCCTCGACCGGCGCGATCCATTCCGCCTCGAGCGCGGCGCCGGGGGGCACCAGCGAGCAATATGGCGCCGTGGCACGCGTGGCCGGCAATCCCATCAGCGGCAAGGATTATTCGGTGCATATCGGCGCCGATGCGCAATGGCTGATCCAGCCGCCGCGCAATCTCATCGCCAACACGCAGACGGTCACGCTGAGCGATCGTCCGGAATTGCGTCTCGACCCGACCACGCTAATCTCGACCGGCGCCATCGCCAATGCCTCGGGCGCGCAGGTCTACAGCGTCGAGGCGGCAGCGACCTACGGCCCGTTCATCGTCCAGGGCGAGTATTTCTGGTACAATGTCGATCGCACCGCCAACACCGGTGTGCCGCTGGTCGGCGCACCGAGCCTGAAATTCCAGGGCGGCTATGCGCAGGCCGGCTATGTGCTGACCGGCGAAGGCCGCTCCTACAATGCGGCGAACGCGGCCTATAGCGGCGTCAAGCCGGCGCATCCGTTCTCGCTCGACGGCGGCGGCTGGGGCGCGTGGGAGATCGCCGGACGCTTCTCGACGATCGACCTCAACGATCAGCTCGCCACGGCGAGCGGCGTCGCAGGCGGTCGGCAGACGGTCTATACGCTCGCGCTCAACTGGTACGTCAACGGCAACGTGCGCTTCATGCTCGACTATCTGCACGGCACGGTGTCGCGGCAGGCCTCGCCGATATCGACCGCAGACGTCGGCTCGAAGTTCGACGCGGTCGCGATGCGCACGCAGTTCGCGTTCTGACTTTACACCTCTCCCGCAGGGAGAAGTCGCGAAGGCGCGGTGTGAGGGGTTACGCTCTATCGAGGATGCCGCGCCCCCTCACCCGAATTGCTCTGGACGATGCTGCGCATCGCCAGGCGTAATTCGACCTCTCCCCGTCGGGGAGAGGTAACGGCACCATCCCTCATCTTCATCACGCTGCGCGCTTCTTCTTCACGACCACGGGTGGCGGCGCGCAGGACAGCCGCTCCTGATGGCTCTCGCCCCAGGCCTTCAGGATATCGATCACGGGCCTCAGGCTCTCACCCAGCTCGGACAAGCAATACTCCACGCGCGGCGGCACCTCGGCGTAGACCTTGCGGATGACGAGCTTGTCTTCCTCCAGCGCGCGCAGCTGCTTCGTCAGCATGCGCTGGGTGATGCCGGGCATCCGGCGGCGCAATTCGCCAAAGCGCTGGGTGCCGCTCTGCAGGTGGTAGAGGATCACGCCCTTCCACTTGCCGTCGATCAGGTCCAGCGTCGCCTCGACCGAGCAGCCGGGACGACGGGCGAAATCGCGGCGTTTCATGCGGGTTTTCCCAATAGTATCCAAACAGGGACTATATCCCCGAATTTACAGTACTTGCCAAATCGGAGCCAGAGCGACAGTTAGGGCGGCAGGCGAATAAAACCATCTGATGGAGACACGCCATGAAGGCCGTCGGCTACAAAAAATCGCTCCCGATCGAGGACGCGGATTCACTGTTCGATTTCGAGACCGCAAAGCCCGACCCCAAAGGGCGCGACATCCGCGTCGCGGTAAAAGCGATCTCGGCCAACCCGGTCGACTACAAGGTGCGCAAGCGCGCCGCGCCCCCCGAGGGCGAGACCAAGATCCTGGGCTATGACGCGGCCGGCGTGGTCGATGCGGTCGGGCCCGAGGTCACGCTGTTCAAGCCGGGCGACGAAGTGTTCTACGCCGGCTCGATCCTGCGCCAGGGCACCAATGCCGAATTCCACCTGGTCGACGAGCGCATCGTCGGCAACAAGCCGACGAGCCTGTCGTTCGCGCAGGCCGCCGCCCTTCCCCTCACCTCCATCACCGCCTGGGAATTGCTGTTCGACCGGCTCGGCGCGGTGCCCGGCAAGAGCGTCGATCCGCGCACGCTGTTGATCACGGGCGGCGCCGGCGGCGTCGGCTCGATCCTGATCCAGCTCGCGCGCCGCCTCACCGGGCTGACGGTGCTCGCCACCGCCACGCGGCCGGAATCGCAAAAATGGTGCCTCGATCTCGGCGCGCATGCGGTGATCGATCATGGCAAGCCGATGAAGGAGCAGATCGAGAAGTTGAAGCTGCCGCCGGTCGCCCTGGTGGCCAGCCTCACCTACACCGACCAGCACTACAAGGCGATCGCGGAATTCATGGCCCCGCAGGGCAAGTTCGGCCTGATCGACGATCCCCCTGAGTTCACGGTTGCCGCATTCAAGGGCAAGGCGATCTCGGTGCACTGGGAATCCATGTTCACGCGCTCCTCGTTCCAGACGCCTGACATGATCGCGCAGCATCATCTGCTCAACGACGTGGCCGACCTCATCGACAAGGGCGTGTTGCGCACCACGCTGGACCAGACCTTCGGCACGATCAACGCCGCCAACCTCAAGCGCGCGCACGCGCTGCTGGAGAGCGGCAAGTCGCGCGGCAAGATCGTGCTGGAGGGGTGGTAGGCTTGGCACTCCGCGTCAATTGAGGCATCATGCGTCTGCGGTCCCGGAAAGAGGGCCGACCCCCGCCCGCCGGGACCAGCAACAAGCAGAGTGATGATGACCGAACCATGCGACCTGTCGGCGGTCGCGGCACGCGCGCTGATTGGCCAACGCAAGCTCTCCCCCGTCGAGCTGACGGATAGCTGCATCCGCCGCATCGAAGCGGTCGATCCGGCGGTCAACGCCGTCGTTGCGCGCTCGTTCGAAACCGCGCGCAAGACGGCGCGCGAGCGCGAGGCCGCCGTGATGCGCGGTGAGACCCTCGGCGCCGTGCATGGGCTGCCGCTCGGTGTCAAAGACCTGATCGATGCGGAAGGATTGCCGACCAGCTTCGGCTGCGTGCTGTTCGCGGACAATGTCGCCAGGCAGGACGAGGCCATCGTCGCGATGCTCAAGCGCGAGGGCGCGATCGTCATCGGCAAGACCAACGTGCCGGAATGGGGCGCCGGCGGCAACACGCGCAACGCCGTGTATGGCGCGACCGGCAATCCCTTCGATCCCAATCGATCGGCCGCCGGTTCGTCGGGAGGATCGGCCGTCGCGCTCGCCACTGGGATGGTGCCGCTCGCGACCGGATCCGATACCGGTGGCTCCGTGCGGAATCCGGCATCCTTTTGCGGCGTGGTCGGCTTCCGGCCCTCGCCCGGACTGATCGCCAGCAACAGCCGCAACATGGCCTGGCTGCAGATCTCGCAGCTCGGGCCGATGGCGAGAACCGTGCCCGACGCTTGCCTCATGCTGTCCTGCATGCTGGATCGTGACGCCCGCGATCCGTTATCGGCGATCCTTCATGCGGGCGGTTCGCCCTCGGCGGCGCTCTATCGCAATCCGCCGCGCGTCGATCTCTCCGCGCTCCGCATTGCTGCAACCAGCGATTTCGGCTTTGCGCGGACCGAGGGGGTGGTCGCCCGCGCCTTCAGACAGAAGCTCAATTCGTTCGAAACTGTATTTCGCGGAGTCGAATGGGCTCATCCTGATTGCACCGGCGCGGACGAGGTATTCAGCATCCTGCGCGCCGTCGCATTCCTCGGCCGCCATCGCGAGCTCGTGGAGAAGTTTCCGGACAAGATCGGGCCCAACGTTCGCGACAACGTCGCGGAGGGGCTCGGCTATTCCGCCGCCGACGTGGCGCGTGCGCTCTCGATGCAGACCGACCTTTACCGGCGCTGGCAGACCTTCTTCGCGGATCACGATTTCATTCTCGCGCCTGCGGTCACCATCAGCCCACGGCCGTGGTCGGAGCTCTATCCAGCCGAGATCGACGGCCGGCCGACCAAGAGCTATTTCCACTGGCTTGCGCTCGCCTATGCCGTCACCAATGTCGGCCATCCCACAGTCGCAATCCCGGCCGGACGCGACGACGCCGGCCTGCCGTTCGGCATCCAGGTGATCGGCCCGCGCGGCGGCGATCTCGCCACGCTCGCGGTCGCGCGCGAAATCGAAGCGGTGCTCGCCGCCAATCCGGATACCGCCCGCCCCGTTCCCGACGTTGCGTGGCTTGCCAGGCAGCCGCCGATTGCGGACAAGCCGGGATTTCTCGCCTTCGATTGAAACGTCAACCGCGGAAAACGACACGATGAAAACAACGTTCCTGACGCTAGCGCTCGCCGCGATCGGCTCGATCAGCGTCAACTCGCTCGCAACCGCGCAATCGTATCCCGAGAAATCACTGCAATTGATCGTCCCGTTCCCGCCGGGCGGAGCCTCCGACGTGGTGGCCCGCATCATCGGCGGCGAGCTCGAAGCCCGGCTCGGCAAGCCCGTCATCATCATGAACCGTCCCGGCGGGGGCACCACGATCGCGGCCAAGGAGGTGGCGCGCGCGGCGCCCGACGGATACACCCTGTTCTTCAGCTCGAACTCGAGCTTCACCTTGCCGGCCGCCGTGAAGGAGAGCGTTCCTTACGATGCGGCCAAGGATTTCGAGCCGCTCGGCCGGGTCGGCAAGATCACCCTGGCGCTGGTCACCTACAAGGACAATCCGGTCAAGGATCTGCCTGCGCTGGTCGCGGAGGCAAAGGCCAATCCGGACAAGCTGTCGCTGGCCTCCTTCGGCGTCGCGACGGTGTCGCATTTCGCCGGCGAGTTGTTCAAGTCGAACGCCGGAATCAAGATGGTCCACCTGCCCTACAAGGGCAGCGCGCCGGCGATGAACGATCTCATCGGCAAGCACATCCAGTACCATGTCGACACCGTGATCGCCGTGAAGCCGCAGATCGAGGCCGGCACCGTCAAGGTGATGGCCGTATTCTCCGGCCAGCGCACACCATTCCTGCCCGACACACCGACATTGGCAGAGCTCGGCTATCCCGCCATCGACTTCTCGTCATGGGGCGCGGTGGTCGCGCCCAAGGGGCTGCCGCCGCCGGTTCGCGACAAGCTCACGGCGACGCTGGAGGAGATCATCAACAGCCCTTCCGTTGTGGAGCGCTTCGTCAAGGTCGGCTTCGAGCCCGGCTTCGCACGCTTTGACGACTGGGCCGGAGCGGTGACCAAAGAGACGGCCGAGATGAAGGACATCGCGCAGAAGGCCGGCATCAAGGACGAGTAGCCGGACGCCTACGGTGTCGAAACGCCTTCGACAAGCAGCAGTCTGCGCTGAAGCGCGCTCGCGCGCAGCTTCAGGGCCTCGGCATACTCGGAAGAGGCGTACCACTCCTTCAGCCGTGCCATCGTCGGGAACTCGACGATGACGATGGCCTTCGGTGATGGACCGCCCTCAAGCAGCTCGGCCTGGCCGCCGCGGACGAGATAACGCCCGCCGTACTGCGCGATCGTCTCGGCAGCCAAGGCGCGATAGGCCTCGAATGCAGCGGGATCGCGCACCTCGACCTCGGAGATCACATAGGCCGTCATGCGCATCGCCTCAGGCGATCGTGTTGACGATGCCGCCCTCGGCGCGCAGCGCAGCGCCGTTGGTCGCCGACGCCTCCTTCGAGGCGACATAGACCACCATGTTGGCGATCTCGTCGACGCTGGCGAAGCGCTGCAGCAGCGAGCTCGGGCGATGCTGCCTGACGAAGTTGGCCGCGGCTTCGTCCACGGACTGGCCGCTCTGCCTGGCGAGATCCTTGACGAACGTCTCGACGCCCTCCGACATGGTCGGGCCCGGCAGCACGGAATTGACGGTGACGCCGGTGCCAGCGGTGAGCTGCGCCAGGCCGCGCGCAACGGAAAGCTGGGCCGTCTTGGTCATGCCATAGTGGATCATCTCGACGGGAATGTTGAGCCCGGACTCCGAGGAGATGAAGACGATGCGGCCCCAATTGCGCGCGAGCATGCCCTTCATGTAGGCCCGCGACAGCCGCACGCCGCTCATCACGTTGACCTCGAAGAAACGGCTCCAGTCCTCGTCCGGGATGTCGAAGAAATCCTTGGGCTCGAAGATGCCGGCATTGTTGATGAGGATGTCGACCTCGGGCAGCGCCGCAACGAGTGCTTTGCAGCCTGCCGCGGTCGAGACGTCGGCCGCGATCCCGCGGACCTTGGCGCCCGTCCCTTCCAGCTTGCGCACCGCCGCATCGACCTTGTCCTGGCTGCGGCCGTTGATGACGACGCTGGCGCCCGAGGCGGCGAGGCCCTTGGCGATGGCGTGGCCAATGCCGGCGGTCGAGCCGGTGACGAGGGCGGTCTTTCCGGAAAGGTCGATGTTCATGCAATATCTCCATGGATGTGGATGGAGATATCGGAAGCGGCTCCCTCAGCTGCAATCAGGACTCACTGACGCGTGAGGATTGTGAATGGTGGGCACGGCGCGCGAAGAGCGCGCGCCTTTGCCCACCCTACCGTTCCTACGCAACGAAAAAGCGGCGCCGAAGGCGCCGCTTTTGAAACGTCATGCCGGTCAGGCTTACGCCGCCTCGGCTTCCTTTTCCTGCACCGGGCCGGAATCCTGGCCCTTGGCATCGACGTCGCGATCGACGAACTCGATCACGGCCATCGCGGCGTTGTCGCCGTAGCGGAAGCCGGCCTTGATGATGCGGGTATAGCCGCCCTGGCGGTCCTTGTAGCGGGTCGCCAGCGTGTCGAAGAGCTTCTTGACCATGTCGACGTCGCGCAGCTCGGAGATGGCCTGACGGCGCAGCGACAGGCCGCCCTTCTTGCCGAGCGTGACGAGCTTCTCGACGATCGGGCGGAGCTCCTTGGCCTTGGGCAGCGTGGTGACGATCTGCTCGTGCTTGATCAGCGCGGCCGCCATGTTGGCGAACATCGCCTTGCGGTGCTCGGCCGTGCGGTTGAGCTTCCGATGAACCTTGCCGTGACGCATGTGTCTATTCCTTACGTATGAACTGCCGCGACGGTTCGTCGGACCAGTTGCTCAGGTGGGCTTCCTGCGTTCGCCCATAAAAATCGCGGCCAGATGTCTCCGGCCGCGACGGTGAAGTCGATCAGTAATGATCCTCGAAGCGCTTGGCGAGCTCGTCGATGTTCTCCGGCGGCCAGCCCGGCACTTCCATGCCGAGGTGCAGACCCATCTGGGCCAGCACTTCCTTGATCTCGTTCAGCGACTTGCGGCCGAAGTTCGGGGTGCGGAGCATTTCCGCCTCGCTCTTCTGCACGAGGTCGCCGATGTAGACGATGTTGTCGTTCTTCAGGCAGTTGGCCGAACGCACCGACAGCTCGAGCTCGTCCACCTTCTTGAGGAAGGCCGGGTTGAAGGCGAGGTCCGGGATGATCTCCTGGGCGACTTCCTTGCGCGGCTCTTCGAAGTTGACGAACACGTTGAGCTGATCCTGCAGGATGCGGGCAGCGTAAGCCACCGAGTCATCCGGCGTGATCGCGCCGTTGGTCTCGATCGTCATGGTCAGCTTGTCGTAGTCGAGGATCTGGCCCTCGCGGGTGTTCTCGACCTTGTAGGAGACCTTGCGGACCGGCGAGTACAGGCTGTCGACCGGGATCAGGCCGATCGGCGCGTCCTCGGGACGATTGCGCTCGGCGGGCACGTAGCCCTTGCCGGTCGAGACCGTGAACTCCATGCGGATCTCGGCGCCCTCGTCGAGCGTGCAGATCTGCAGATCGGGATTGAGCACGACCACATCGCCGACGGTCTGGATGTCGCCGGCGGTGACGACGCCCGGACCCTGCTTCTTCACGACCATGCGCTTGGGGCCTTCGCCCTGCATCTTGATCGAGATGTCCTTGATGTTCAGCACGATGTCGGTGACGTCCTCACGGACGCCCGCGATCGAGGAGAACTCGTGCAGCACGCCGTCGATGTGCACCGACTGCACGGCCGCGCCCTGAAGCGAGGAGAGCAGGATGCGGCGCAGCGCATTGCCGAGGGTCTGGCCGAAACCACGCTCGAGCGGCTCGGCGACGATGGTCGCAAAACGCGAGGGATCGCTGCCAGGCGTGACCTGGAGCTTGTTCGGCCTAATCAGTTCTTGCCAATTTTTCTGGATCGTCACTGTTTCACCCATACAGGCCAGTCGATTTGACGGTGCAAATACTGGCGTTGGAGAAAGGCCGCAGATCATTCCCGCGGCTTCTTGCAAAGTCACTGCGGGCGCCGATGCGCCCGCAGCTCGTCAAAAATCAAACGCGACGACGCTTGCGCGGACGGCAACCGTTGTGCGGGATCGTGGTCACGTCGCGGATCGAGGTGACGGTGAAGCCGGCGGCCTGGAGCGCGCGGAGCGCCGATTCGCGGCCCGAACCGGGACCGGCGACCTCGACTTCCAGCGTGCGCATGCCGTGCTCCTGCGCCTTCTTGGACACGTCCTCGGCGGCAACCTGCGCGGCGTACGGGGTCGACTTGCGCGAGCCCTTGAAGCCCATCGTGCCGGCCGAAGACCAGGCGATCGTGTTGCCCTGCGCGTCGGTGATGGTGATGGTCGTGTTGTTGAACGACGAGTTCACATGCGCGACGCCGGAGGCGATGTTCTTGCGCTCACGACGACGAACGCGGGTGGCTTCCTTGCCCATTGAGTCCCTTTCCTGAAGATCTCAAACGCCGCCGTAATGCCAGCGGCTACACCTGTGGAACGAAAAGCGCGTGGCGAACGGGCCTCCCCGCATCGCCACACGCCGTGACTGGATTCGAAAACTTACTTCTTCTTGCCGGCGATGGCCTTGGCCGGGCCCTTGCGCGTGCGCGCATTGGTGTGGGTCCGCTGACCGCGCACCGGCAGACCGCGACGATGACGCAGGCCGCGATAGCAGCCGAGGTCCATCAGACGCTTGATGTTGATGCCGACCTCACGACGCAGGTCGCCCTCGACGAGATAGTCGCGGTCGATGACTTCGCGGATCTGGAGCACTTCGGCGTCGCTGAGCTGGTTGACGCGACGATCCACGGGGATCTTGACCTTCTCCAGGATCTCACCGGCGATCTTCTGACCGATGCCATGGATGTACTGGAGCGCGATCAGCACGCGCTTGTTGGTGGGAATGTTCACGCCGGCAATACGGGCCACGGCCTTCTCTCCTGTTGCCGACCCCTCGTCAGGAATCGGGCTTTAAGTGCTTGCGTTCTCGGGCAGGTGTTCACAAACGCGAACACGACGCCCACCCCCGGTCTTCCTGGGGCCCGGCATCGTCTGAAACTATCCGACTTGGATGCGGGGCTTATTAGGGGATTCCAGGGGCTTTCGTCAACCGCTGCTAGCGTTTGGCTCGCTTTTTCGTGACCTTTTTTGCAGCCTTTTTGGCACCCTTTTTGACGGCCTTCTTGGCGGTCTTTTTGGCTGCCTTTTTGACCGTCTTCTTGGCGGTTTTCTTGGCCTTTTTGGCGGTTTTGGCCGATTTGGCGGCCTTCTTGGCAGCCTTCGCCGGCTTTTGGGGCGATTTCTTCCCCGCCTTGGCCTTCTTGGCCGGCGCCGCCTTGGCGGCGCTCCGGGCATGTGTCTTGGGCTCGACCGCCCCCAGCGCCAGGAGCTGGCGGTGGATGGCGCGGGTGACCTCGTCGATGGCCATCATGCCGTCGATGGTCGAGAGCTTCCGACGCTCGGAATAGTAGTGAATCAGCGGTTCCGTCTGGCTGCGGTAGCTGGCCAGCCGCTTGGTCAGGACCTCCGGGGTGTCGTCGAGCCGGACCTCCTCGCCGCGCTCCCGCATCTGGGCGACGCGGGTCTCGACGCGGCTCAGAAGCGCGCTCTCGTTGACCCGGAGCTCGATCACGGCGTCGAGCTTGAGATGCTTGCGCTTGAGCAGCTCGTCCAGCGCCTCGGCCTGCGGCACGGTGCGCGGAAAACCGTCGAGGATGAAACCGTTCTTGGCGTCCGGCTGGTCGATGCGGTCGGAAATGATTCCCACCACGACGTCATCGGGCACGAGGCCGCCGCTGGCCATGATCTCCTTGGCCTTCAACCCGACCGGGGTGCCGGCCGCAACCGCGGCACGCAGCATCTCGCCGGTCGAGAGCTGGACGATGCCATAGCGCTGCACCAAGAGCTGGGCCTGAGTCCCCTTGCCCGACCCCGGCGGTCCCAGAAGTATAATTCTCATCGGCGTACGCCCCCCGGATTGGTGAGCGATACGTCGCGCACCTGTGCTTTGATATCAAGAGCGGTGCAAACCACAACCAGCGCCCCACCGCCATTGACGACCATACTATAAGGCAGCCCGATCCCGTAAAGCTCGAACACCTCCGGAATCAACTGCAACGCCGTCAGGTAGACGGCTCCGACGACTGTCGTCAATGACACCACGCGATCGAGATAGTCGGCCGTGGCTTCACCCCGAGCGACACCGGGAATGGTGCCGCCACGATCCGCCAGGGATTTGGCCGTGTGTTCGGGATCGACGACATAGGCGGTATAGACGAAGGCGAGCACGAACACGGCGATCGACACGAGAATGACGTGCACCGGCTGCCCGAGCTGGAGATGCCGGTAGGCCGCGGCGACGAGGGGATGATCGCTGCCCAGAAGGAAGCCTGCAAAGGCAAGCGGCAGATAGAATATCCACGGCGCTACGGTGACGGGAATCAGGAACCCGGCGCTGTTGAGCTTGATCGGCAGCATCGCATCGCGCACAGGCAGTTGCCGCGTGCCGACGCTGTGTGCGGCGAACTGGACCCGGATATTTCGCCGCGCGCCTTCGACAAGCACGATCACGACGACGGTCGCGATCCAGAACACGACATGGCCGAGCACAAGATTGCCCGAGATCGCCCCACTCCGCATGAGATCCGCGATACCGGTAATGTTTTGCGGAATGGCGACGATGAAGCCCGCGCTCAAGATCAACGCCAGGCCATTGCCAATGCCGTAGCGGGTCATCTGTTCGCTGAGCCACACCAGCACGAAGACGCCGCCGACCATCGAGGCCGTAGCCGTCGTCACGAACCAGCCGTCGGGATTTTTGACGAGGCCCGGGATCGACGTCAGTGCCGAGGCGATGCCGTAGGCCTGAAAGGCCGCAAGCCCGAGTGTGAGCCCGAGCGTGGCGCGCGCGATCTTCCGCCGTCCGCCCTCGCCCGACCGTTCGAGCGAATTCAGGCCGCGCCACACCACGGAGAGCAGCCGGATGAAGATTGCCGCAGTCAGATAGGGAATGAGGCCGAGCGCAAAGATCGAAAGCCGGGAGACGAGATCCAGCGTCGGCGAGACGTCGGAGAGATCCAGTCCCGGAATCGGGACCTGCGTGCCGAGCCTGAAAAGGAGCAGTGCGCCGATCGTGAAAGCGATTCGGCGCGCGAGCTCCCTGCTCATCTACGGCGGCCTCGCAGCTTGGACTTGCGGATCAGGCCTTCGTACTGGTGCGCCAGCAGATAGCCTTGCACCTGGGCCACCGTGTCCATGGTGACGCTGACGACGATCAAGAGCGAGGTGCCGCCGAAATAGAACGGCACCGAGGCGTAGGAGATCAGGATTTCCGGGATCAAGCAGACGATGGCGAGATAGATCGCGCCCAGCACGGTGATGCGCGACAGCACATAGTCGATGTATTCCGCGGTGCGCTCGCCCGGGCGAATGCCCGGAATGAAGCCGCCGTGCTTCTTCAGATTGTCCGCGGTCTCGGTCGGGTTGAACACGATCGCGGTGTAGAAGAAGGCGAAGAACACGATCAGCGCCAGATACATGATCAGGAACAGCGGGCGGCCATGGCCGAGCTGGGTGGTGATCCACTGGAACCACTCCGGCCCGCTTCCCGTGTTGAAGTTCGCAACCGTGGTCGGCAGCAGCAGCAGCGAGGATGCGAAGATCGGCGGGATCACGCCGGAGGTGTTGAGCTTGAGCGGCAGATGCGAGGACTGGCCCTCGAACATCTTGTTGCCGACCTGGCGCTTCGGATACTGGATCAAGAGCCGGCGCTGGGCGCGCTCCATGAACACGATGAAGGCGATCACGGCGACGGCCATGACGATGACGACCAGGATCAGGCCGGTCGACATCGCGCCCTGACGGCCGAGCTCGAGCATGCCGGCGAGCGCCGCGGGCAGCTCGGCGACGATGCCGGCGAGAATGATCAGCGAGATACCGTTGCCGATGCCGCGCGAGGTGATCTGCTCGCCGAGCCACATCAGGAACATGGTGCCGCCGGTCAGCGTGATCGCCGTGGACAGGCGGAAGAACAAGCCGGGGTCGGCGACGACGTTGCCGGCGCCTTCGAGGCCCACCGCGATGCCGTAGGACTGGAACGCGGCCAGGATGACGGTCAGATAGCGCGTGTACTGGTTCAGCGTCTTGCGGCCGGCCTCACCTTCCTTCTTCAGGGCCTCGAGCTGCGGCGAGACGGTGGTGAGGAGCTGGATGATGATCGAGGCCGAGATGTACGGCATGATGTTCAGCGCGAAGATCGCCATGCGGTGGATGCCGCCGCCGGCGAACATGTTGAACATACCGAGAATGCCGCCCGCCTGGGAGCGGAACACCTGCTCCCAGACGTTGGGATCGATGCCGGGCAGCGGGATGTAGGTCCCGAGCCGATAAACGAGCAGCGCACCCAGGGTGAACCAGATGCGCTTCTTCAGTTCGTCGGCCTTGGCAAACGCGCCGAAATTGAGATTGGCTGCCAGTTGTTCCGCTGCAGAGACCATCTTGGACTTTCTCCCGCCGCCTGTTGCGCCGTCATGCCCGCGGCCGGGCTAGTTTAGCGGACGCCGGACATTATCTGGGGCTCGGCTTCGATAAGTCCACGTCCCGCATGCGTAAAGGCCCGCGCGCCGCGGGCCAATGACGCAGTTGTTACGCCGCCTCGCCTTCTTCCTTGGGCTGGGCGAGGATCTTCACCGAGCCGCCGGCCTTCTCGACCGCCGCGATCGCGGTCTTGCTGGCGCCGTGCACTTCGATGTTGAGCTTGGACTTGAGTTCGCCACGGCCGAGCAGCCGCAGGCCGGCCTTGGCGCGGCGCAGCACGCCGCCCTTCACCAGGGCCTCGACGTTGACGACGCTGCCGGCGTCGATCTTCTTGGCATCGACCGCTTCCTGGAGCCGGTCGAGATTGATCTCGGCGAACTCGACGCGGAAGATGTTGTTGAAGCCGCGCTTGGGCAGACGGCGATGCATCGGCATCTGGCCGCCTTCGAAACCCTTGATGCGCACGCCCGAACGCGCGGTCTGGCCCTTGCCGCCGCGGCCGGACTGCTTGCCCTTGCCGGAACCGATGCCGCGGCCGACGCGCATACGCTTCTTGCGCGAGCCGGCGTTGTCGGCGATATCGCTGAGCTTCATCGCCCTTCTCCTTGTGTCTTGCGCACGATCTTCACCGAAAACCGCTTCCGGCTTTCCGGGACCGTTCGCCTTTGCTTACTTCTCGTCGATGATGCGGACGAGATGGTGAACTTTCTCGATCATGCCGCGGACCGCCGGGGTATCCGGCAGTTCGCTGGTACGGCCGATCTTGTTGAGCTTGAGCCCGATCAGGGTCGAACGCTGCGAGTGATGGCGGCGGATCGCGCTGCCGGTCTGCTCGACCTTGATCGTCTTTGCGGCCTTGGCCATGGGAGTCTACTCCGAAAAGCTTCCGTTAGTCGGCGGCCGCCTCGGCATCGCCGCCGATACGACGGGACTGGAGGGTGGACACCTTGATGTTGCGGCGGGCTGCGACCGAACGCGGCGAATCCTGGTGCTTCAGCGCGTCGAAGGTCGCGCGCACCATGTTGTACGGGTTCGACGAGCCGATCGACTTCGCCACCACGTCCTGGACGCCGAGCGTCTCGAACACGGCGCGCATCGGGCCGCCGGCGATGATGCCGGTACCGGCCGGAGCTGCACGCAGGTAGACACGGCCCGCGCCATGACGGCCGGCGATGTCGTGATGGAGCGTGCGGCCCTCGCGCAGCGACACCCGCGTCAGGTTGCGCTTGGCGGACTCGGTCGCCTTGCGGATCGCCTCAGGCACTTCGCGCGCCTTGCCGTGACCGAAGCCGGCGCGGCCCTTCTGGTCGCCGATCACGACCAGCGCCGCGAAACCGAAGCGCTTGCCGCCCTTGACGACCTTGGCCACGCGGTTGATGTGGACGAGCTTGTCGACGAACTCGCTGTCGCGCTCCTCGCGCTCCCTGCGTTCACGTCCGCCGCCGCGTTGATCGCGTCCACCACGTTGTTCGCGTTCAGCTGCCATGGTTTTTCCAATCCTTCAGAGGCTTGCGCCTCAATCCTCAAATTCTGTTAGAAGCTCAGCCCGCTCTCACGCGCCGCGTCGGCCAGAGCCTTGACGCGCCCGTGATAGAGATAGCTGCCGCGATCGAACACGACTTCCTTGACGCCCTTCTCGGCGGCGCGCTCGGCCAGCAACTTGCCGACCGCCTTCGCCGCATCGATGTCGGCGCCGGTCTTGCCGCCGTCGCGCATCGACTTCTCGAGCGACGAGGCAGAGGCCAGCGTCTCGCCCTTCAGGTCGTCGATGACCTGGGCGTAGATGTGCTTGGACGAGCGGAACACCGACAGGCGCGGACGGCCGCCGGCGGAACGGCGCAGCTTCAGCCGCACACTCCGCTTGCGCCGGGCATTCGTAACCTTGGCTTTGGACATGACCGGCTCCGTTACTTCTTCTTGCCTTCCTTGCGGAAGATGAATTCGCCAACATACTTCACGCCTTTGCCCTTGTAGGGCTCCGGCGGGCGATAGGAGCGGATCTCGGCGGCGACCTGGCCGACACGCTGGACGTCGCTGCCCGTCACCGTGATCTCGGTCGGCTTCGGCACGGTGATCGTGATCCCCTCGGGGATCGGATAGATCACGTCATGGCTGTAACCGAGCGCGAGCTGCAGATTCTTGCCCTGCATCGCGGCGCGATAGCCGACGCCGGTGATCTCGAGCTTCTTCTCGAAGCCCTTGGTGACGCCTTCGACCAGATTCGCGACCTGGGCGCGAGCGGTGCCGTACAGCGCCCGCGCGCGGTTGGTCTCAGCGCGCGGCTTGACCTTGACCTGGCCGTTCTCGAGCTTCACCTCGACGTCGTCATGAACGACGAACTGAAGCTGGCCCTTCGGCCCCTTCATCTTGACGGTCTGCCCATCGACGGTCGCGGTCACACCCGACGGAACCGCCACAGGCCTTTTGCCAACTCGTGACATGGATGAAAAATCCTTCTCAGAACACCGTGAAGAGGACTTCACCGCCCACATTCGCGTCGCGCGCGCTGTGGTCGGCCATGATCCCCTTCGGCGTCGACAACACCGAAATGCCGAGACCGTTATTCACCCGCGGCAGGTTCTTCACCGAGGCGTAGACACGGCGCCCGGGCTTGGAGACACGTTCGATCTCGCGGATGACGGGCTCGCCGTCGAAATACTTCAGCTCGATCTCGATCTCGCTGCGGCCCGAGGAGTGCTCGAGCGTGGCGTAGCCGCGGATGTAGCCCTCGGACTTGAGGACCTCGAGCACGTTCTCGCGCATCTTCGAACCAGGCGTGGAGACCTTGGTCTTGGAGCGCATCTGCGCGTTGCGGATACGGGTGATCAGATCGCTGATTGGATCGTGCGTAGACATCTAAACGACCCTCCTTACCAGCTGGACTTCACGAGGCCCGGGACCATGCCCTTGGAGCCAAGTTCGCGCAGCGCGATACGGGACAGCTTGTTCTTGCGATAGTTCGAGCGCGGACGGCCCGACAGCTCGCAGCGCAGGCGGATGCGGGTCGCCGACGAGTTGCGCGGCATTTCCGCCAGCTTCAGGGTCGCGGCGAACCGCTCCTCCATCGGCAGCGTCTTGTCGGCGATGATCGCCTTCAACCGCTCGCGCTTGGCGGCGGCGTTCTTCACCATCCGCTTGCGCCGGTTGTTCTTCTCGACTGAACTCTTCTTTGCCATGCTTGGCTCCTGGGTATCCGCGTTTGAGAGGCTCTAAGTCAGCGTCTCACTGCCGGAACGGGAAATTGAAAGCGGTCAACAAGGCCCTCGCCTCTTCGTCGGTCTTGGCCGTGGTGCAGACGGTGATGTCCATACCGCGGGCTTCCGTGACCTTGTCGAAGTCGATCTCGGGGAAAATGATGTGCTCCTTGATGCCGAGCGAGTAGTTGCCGCGGCCGTCGAAGCTCTTCGGGTTCAGGCCGCGGAAGTCGCGCACGCGCGGCAGCGCCACGTTCACCAGGCGATCGATGAACTCGTACATGCGGGCCTTGCGCAGCGTGACCTTGCAGCCGATCGGCTGGTTCTCACGCAGCTTGAAGGTCGCGATCGCGATGCGCGAATAGGTCACGATCGCCTTCTGGCCGGCGATCTGGGTCAATTCGGCAGCGGCGGTCTCGGCCTTCTTGCGGTCGTTGACGGAATCGCCAACGCCCATGTTCAGCACGACCTTGTCCAGGCGCGGAACCTGCATGACGTTCTCGTAACCGAACTTCTCGGTCAGAGCCGTGCGGATCTTCGCGTCATATTCCGCGCGCAGGCGCGGCGTGTAAGCGGCCTCAGCCATCGATCTCAGCTCCCGAGCTCTTGGCGATGCGGACCTTCTTGCCGTCCGCCAGAATCTTGAATCCGACGCGGGTCGGCTTTCCGTCCTTGCCGACATACGCGATGTTGGACAGTTGGATCGGCGCCTCTTTCGAGATGATGCCGCCCTCCTGGGCCTGCGTCTGCTTCTGATGACGCTTGACCATGTTGATGCCGCGCACCAGCGCGGTGCCGGCGTCGGGGCGAACCTCGAACACTTCGCCGGTGCGACCCTTGTCGCGGCCGGTCAGCACGACGACCTTGTCGCCCTTGCGGATCTTCGCAGCCATCACAGCACCTCCGGCGCGAGCGAGATGATCTTCATGTGGTTCTTGGCGCGCAGCTCGCGCGGCACGGGCCCGAAGATACGGGTGCCGACCGGCTCGGACTGGTTGTTGATCAGCACGGCGGCGTTGCGGTCGAAGCGGATGACCGAGCCGTCGGCGCGGCGGATGTCCTTGCGGACGCGCACCACGACGGCCTTCATCACGTCGCCCTTCTTCACCTTGCCACGCGGAATGGCTTCCTTGATCGACACGACGATGATGTCGCCGATCGTGGCGTAGCGGCGCTTGGAGCCCCCGAGCACCTTGATACACATGACACGGCGTGCGCCAGAATTGTCGGCCACGTCGAGGTTGGTCTGCATCTGAATCATTGATGCACCTCGTCCTCTTTCTCTTTGCGCCAGCCCAGCCGGCGCTCAACATTTCCCTGAAGTCAGTCGGCTAAAGCCAACAGATCAGGCGCTTTTCTTGTGTTCGCCCCGGATCACGACCCAGCGCTTCAACTTCGAAATCGGCTTGGTTTCCTCGATCCACACCATGTCGCCCGGCTTGAACTGATTGCTCTCGTCGTGCGCGTGGTAGTTCTTGGAACGGCGGATCGTCTTCTTGTAGATCGGGTGCGTGAAGCGGCGGTCGACGCGCACCACGATGGTCTTGGCTTGCTTGTCGCTGACGACCACGCCCTGCAAAGTACGTTTCGGCATCTTCGTAAGCCTCTTACTTCTTCTTCGCGCGCGTCTGCGCGGCGATGGTCTTGATCCGGGCGATGTCACGGCGGGCCTCGCGCAGGCGCGAGGTGTTCTCGAGCTGCCCGGTGGCGCGCTGGAAGCGCAGGTTGAAGCGCTCCTTCTTCAGGTTCAGGATGGCCTCATCCTGCTGGTCGGGGCTCATCGCGCGGATGTCTTCGATCTTCATCTGGGCCATGGCCATTACTCCGCAATGCGCTCGACGAAGCGCGTCTTGATCGGCAGCTTGGCGGCCGCCAGGGTCAGCGCCTCACGCGCCGTCTGGGTGTTGACGCCGTCGATCTCGAACAGCACCCGGCCCGGCTTGACGCGCGCGACCCACAATTCCGGCGAACCCTTGCCGGAGCCCATGCGGACTTCGGCCGGCTTCTTCGACACCGGAACGTCGGGGAACACGCGGATCCAGACGCGGCCGGCGCGCTTCATGTGGCGGGTCAGCGCGCGGCGGGCGGCTTCGATCTGGCGCGCGGTGACGCGCTCAGGCTCGGTCGCCTTCAGGCCGAACTGGCCGAACGCCAACGTCGCGCCCGAAGACGCAACGCCGTGGATGCGGCCCTTATGCGCCTTCCGGAACTTCGTTTTCTTAGGTTGCATCATGGCTTTAAGCCCTCAAATTCCTGTCTGGCTTTAGGCAGCGGCCGTCTCGCGGCGCTGACGGCCACCGCGATCGCCACTGCCGCCGGTCTCGCCTTCGGCCATTCTCTTGTCCTGGGCCATCGGATCGTGCTCGAGGATCTCGCCCTTGAAGATCCAGACCTTGACGCCGCAGGTGCCGAAGGTCGTGAACGCCGTCGCAACGCCGTAGTCGATGTCGGCACGCAACGTGTGCAGCGGCACGCGGCCTTCGCGGTACCACTCCATGCGCGCGATTTCCGCACCGCCCAGACGACCCGAGCAGTTGATGCGGATGCCTTCCGCGCCGAGACGCATCGCCGACTGCACGGCGCGCTTCATGGCACGGCGGAAAGCCACGCGGCGCTCGAGCTGCTGCGCGATCGACTCGGCCACCAGCGTCGCATCGAGCTCCGGCTTGCGGATTTCGACGATGTTGATGACGACGTCGGACGAGGTGATGTCCGCGACCTTCTTGCGCAACTTGTCGATGTCGGCGCCCTTCTTGCCGATCACCACGCCCGGACGGGCCGAGTGGATGGTGACGCGGCACTTCTTGTGCGGACGCTCGATCACGATGCGGGCGACGGCCGCCTGCTTGAGCTCCTTGTGCAGGATCTCACGGATCTTGACGTCCTCGTGCAGCAGCTTGCCGTATTCCTGCTTGCCGGCGAACCAGCGCGAATCCCAGGTCCGGTTGATGCCGAGGCGCAGACCGATCGGATTGATCTTTTGACCCATCGTGTTCTCCTGCGCCCTTAAGCGGCGGCTTCAGCTTCGACCTGACGAACGATGATCGTCAGCTGCGAAAACGGTTTGTAGACACGGCCCGAGCGGCCACGGCCGCGGGCGGCGAAGCGCTTCATCACGAGGCCGTTGCCGACGAAGGCCTGCGCCACGACGAGATCGTCGACGTCGAGGTCGTGGTTGTTCTCGGCGTTGGCGATCGCCGATTCCAGGCACTTCTTCACGTCGACCGCGATCCGCTTGCGCGAAAACTGCAGGTCGGCGAGCGCGGCAGACGCCTTCCGGCCGCGAATGAGCTGGGCGACCAGGTTGAGCTTCTGCGGGCTCACCCGCAGCATCCGGGCGACCGCCTTGGCCTCGTTCTCGGCGAGGCTCCGTTCGCGCTTAGGTTTGCTCATCGTTTAATCCTCAAGCCTTCTTGGCTTTCTTGTCGCCGGAGTGGCCATGGAAGGTCCGGGTCGGCGAGAACTCGCCGAACTTGTGACCGACCATTTCCTCGTTCACGGCCACCGGCACGTGCTTCTGACCGTTGTAGACGCCGAAGGTCAGACCGACGAATTGCGGCAGGATCGTCGAGCGACGGCTCCAGATCTTGATGACGTCGTGACGGCCGGACGCGCGCGCGGCATCTGCCTTCTTGAGCAGAGAACCCTCGACGAACGGGCCTTTCCAGACTGAACGAACCATGTCCGGCGTTCCTTACTTCTTCCGCTTGTGGCGGCTTAGGAGAATGAATTTGTTGGTCGACTTGTTGGAGCGGGTCTTCTTGCCCTTGGTCGGCTTGCCCCACGGAGTGACCGGGTGACGACCGCCCGAGGTACGACCTTCACCACCGCCGTGCGGATGGTCGATCGGGTTCATCGAAACACCGCGGTTATGCGGCTTGCGGCCCAGCCAACGGTTGCGGCCGGCCTTGCCGATCGAGGTGTTCATGTGATCCGGGTTCGACACCGCGCCGATCGTGCCGCGGCAACGGCCGTGCACCAGGCGCTGCTCGCCCGAATTCAGGCGGATGATGACGTAGTCCTGGTCGCGGCCGACGAGCTGGGCATAGGTCCCCGCCGAACGGGCCAGCTGGCCACCCTTCCCGATCTTGACCTCGATGTTGTGGATGATCGTGCCGACCGGCATGTTGCCGAGCGGCATGACGTTGCCCGGCTTCACGTCGACATAGTTCCCGGCCACGATGGTGTCGCCCACGGCCAGACGCTGCGGCGCCAGGATATAGGCCTGCTCGCCGTCCTGGTACTTGATCAGCGCGATGAACGCAGTGCGGTTCGGATCGTATTCCAGCCGCTCGACCGTCGCGGGCGCATCGACCTTGTCGCGCTTGAAGTCGACGAGGCGCAGCGTCTGCTTGTGACCGCCGCCGCGGAAGCGCACGGTGATGCGACCGGTGTTGTTGCGACCGCCCGAGGACTTCTTGCCTTCGGTGAGCGCCTTGACCGGCTTGCCCTTGTACAGGGCCGAACGATCGACCATGACCAGCTGGCGCTGGCCCGGCGTCGTGGGATTGAATGTCTTCAGTGCCATCGTCGTACGACCTTACAGACCGGTGGTGACGTCGATCCGGTGACCCTCTTCGAGGGTCACGATCGCGCGTTTGCTGTTCGACTGCGAGCCGATGGTGCCGCGGAAGGCCTTGACCTTGCCCTTGCGGACCAGCGTGTTGACGCTCTTGACCTTGACGTCGAACAGCTTCTCGATCGCTTCCTTGATCTGCGGCTTGGTCGCCTTGGCGGCCACCTTGAACAGCACCTTGTTGTGCTCCGAAGCGATCGTCGCCTTTTCGGTCACGACCGGCGACAGGATCACGTCGTAGTGGCGAGGCTCGATGTTCTTGCTCATTTGAAGCGCGCCTCCAGCGCATCGATGGCGGCCTTGGTCAGAACGAGCTTCTGACGGCGCAGGATGTCATAGACGTTGATGCCCTGGATCGGCAGCACGTCCATGTTCGGGATGTTGCGGGCCGCAGCGGCGAAGCCGTTGTTGAGCTCGGCACCGTCGATGATCAGCGCGTTGGTGAGGCCGAGGCCCGAGAAGTGGCCGAGCAGCGCCTTGGTCTTGGCGGCTTCCAGCGCGGCCTTCTCGATCACGACGAGATCGCCGTCCTTGGCCTTGGCCGAGAGCGCATGCTTCAGTGCGAGCGCACGGACCTTCTTCGGCAGGTCGGTGGCGTGCGAACGCACCACCGGACCGAAGGCACGACCGCCGCCGCGGAACTGCGGCACGCGGGCCGAGCCGTGACGAGCACCGCCGGTGCCCTTCTGCTTGTACATCTTCTTGCCGGTGCGCCAGATCTCGGCGCGGCCCTTGGCCTTGTGCGTGCCGGCCTGGCGCTTGTTGAGCTGCCACTGCACGCAGCGCGCGATGATGTCCTCGCGCGGCTCGAGACCGAAAATGGCGTCGGACAGCTGGACGGAGCCGGCTTCCTTACCTTCGAGGGTGGTGACCTTCAATTCCATCTCACGCCTCCTGCGCAGCCGGAGCGGCTTCCGCGTCGCCAGCAACCTTGAACTTGCCGGGCTTCGGAGCTTCCTTCGGCAGCGGCTTCTTGACGGCGTCGCGCACGCGGATCCAGCCGCCCTTGGAGCCGGGAACGGCGCCCTCGACGAGGATCAGGCCACGCTCGACATCGGTCTGGACGACGCGAAGGTTGAGCGTGGTGATGCGGTCGACACCCATGTGGCCGGGCATCTTCTTGTTCTTCCAGGTCTTGCCGGGGTCCTGACGGCCACCGGTCGAACCGATCGAGCGGTGCGAGATCGACACACCGTGCGTGGCGCGCAGACCGCCGAAGTTCCAGCGCTTCATGCCGCCGGCGAAGCCCTTACCGACCGAGGTGCCGGTGACGTCGACGAACTGACCGACGACGAAGTGGTCAGCCTGGATCTCAGCGCCGACCGGGATCATGGCGTCCGCGGTGACGCGGAATTCCTCGACCCGGCGCTTCGGCTCGACCTTGGCGACCGCGAACTGGCCGCGCTCGGCCTTCGGCATGTAAACGGTCTTGCGGCTGCCCGAACCGAGCTGGAGCGCGACGTAACCGTTCTTCTCTTCGGTGCGGTGGCCTACGACCTGGCAATTGCCGAGCTTCAGCACGGTCACGGGGATATGTTCGCCGGCCTCCGTGAAGACCCGCGTCATCCCGACCTTTTGTGCGATCACTCCGGAGCGCATCGGCTTGCTTCCTGTTCTCTTTGTCCGCTTTTGGCGAACGGGATCCAAAATCTTAGAGCTTGATCTCGACGTCGACACCGGCGGCCAGGTCGAGCTTCATCAAAGCATCGACGGTCTGCGGGGTCGGATCGACGATGTCGAGCAGGCGCTTGTGAGTGCGCATCTCGAACTGTTCGCGGCTCTTCTTGTCGACGTGGGGCGAACGGTTGACGGTGAACTTCTCGATGCGGGTGGGCAGCGGGATGGGTCCGCGGACCTGCGCGCCGGTGCGCTTCGCCGTGTTCACGATCTCGCGGGTCGACGTATCGAGGATACGATGGTCGAACGCCTTGAGACGGATACGAATGTTTTGGCCGTTCATTGCCGTGGTCTCTCTTCAGTGGGTGGCGAATAGCGAATAGCGAATGTCACCATTCGCTACTCGCCGTCCCTTTTCTCGTAATTACTCGATGATCGAGGCGACGACGCCGGCGCCGACGGTGCGGCCGCCTTCGCGGATCGCGAAGCGGAGCTTCTCTTCCATCGCGATCGGCACGATCAGGTGCACTTCCATCGCGATGTTGTCGCCCGGCATCACCATCTCGGTGCCTTCCGGCAGGTGCACGACACCGGTCACGTCGGTGGTGCGGAAGTAGAACTGCGGACGGTAGTTGGTGAAGAACGGGGTGTGGCGACCGCCCTCTTCCTTGGTGAGGATGTAGGCCTCAGCCTTGAACTTGGTGTGCGGCTTGACCGAACCCGGCTTGGCCAGAACCTGGCCGCGCTCGACGTCCTCGCGCTTGGTGCCGCGGAGCAGCGCGCCGATGTTGTCGCCGGCCTGGCCCTGATCGAGCAGCTTGCGGAACATTTCGACGCCGGTGACGGTGGTCTTCTGGGTGGCGCGGAGACCGACGATCTCGATTTCCTCGCCGACCTTGACGACGCCGCGCTCGACACGGCCGGTCACGACGGTGCCGCGGCCCGAGATCGAGAACACGTCTTCAACCGGCATCAGGAACGGCTGGTCGATCGGACGCTCCGGCTGCGGGATGTACTCGTCGACGTTCTTCATCAGCTCGAGGATGGCGTCGTGGCCGAGCTTCTTGTCGGAGTCTTCGAGAGCGGCCAGCGCCGAACCCTTGATGATCGGGATCTTGTCGCCGGGGAATTCGTACTTCGAGAGCAGCTCGCGGACTTCGAGCTCGACGAGCTCGAGCAGCTCCGGATCGTCGACCATGTCGCACTTGTTGAGGAACACCACGAGCGCGGGCACGCCGACCTGGCGGGCGAGCAGGATGTGCTCGCGGGTCTGCGGCATCGGGCCGTCAGCGGCCGACACGACCAGGATCGCGCCGTCCATCTGGGCAGCGCCGGTGATCATGTTCTTCACGTAGTCGGCGTGGCCGGGGCAGTCGACGTGGGCGTAGTGCCGGTTCGGCGTCTCGTACTCGACGTGCGCGGTCGAGATGGTGATGCCGCGGGCCTTCTCTTCCGGCGCCTTGTCGATCTGGTCGTACGCGGTGAACGTCGCACCGCCGGCTTCGGCGAGAACCTTGGTGATCGCCGCGGTCAGCGACGTCTTGCCATGGTCGACGTGACCGATGGTGCCGATGTTGCAGTGCGGCTTGGTACGTTCAAACTTTGCTTTGGCCATTTGACTCTCCGTTCAATCGTCAGCTTTCAACCGACGACAATCAGGCAAACTTCTTCTGGACTTCTGCCGACACGTTGGCCGGCGCTTCTGCGTAGTGATCGAACTGCATGGTGAAGGTCGCGCGACCCTGGCTCATCGAGCGCAGATTGTTCACGTAACCGAACATGTTCATGAGCGGCACCATCGCGTTGATGACGTTGGCGTTGCCGCGCATGTCCTGACCCTGGATCTGACCGCGCCGGGAATTCAGGTCGCCGATGACCGAGCCGGTGTAGTCTTCCGGGGTCACCACCTCGACCTTCATGATCGGCTCGAGCAGGACGGACTTGCCCATCTGCAGCGCTTCGCGGAAGCAGGCACGCGAGGCGATTTCGAAGGCGAGCGCCGACGAGTCGACGTCGTGATACTTGCCGTCGACCAGCTGCACCTTGACGTCGACCACGGGGAATCCCGCGACCACGCCGGACGACAGCACGCTCTCCAGGCCCTTCTCGACGCCGGGGATGTATTCCTTCGGCACCGCGCCGCCGACGATCTTCGATTCGAACTCGAAGCCCTTGCCGGCTTCGTTCGGCTCGACGATGAACGACACGGCCGCGAACTGGCCGGTACCGCCGGTCTGCTTCTTGTGGGTGTAGCTGTGCTCCACCCGCTTGGTGATGCGCTCGCGGAACGCCACCTGCGGCGCGCCGATGTTGGCGTCGACCTTGTAGGTGCGCTTGAGGATGTCGACCTTGATGTCGAGATGGAGCTCGCCCATGCCCTTGAGGATGGTCTGGCCGGACTCGTGGTCGGTCGACACGCGGAAGGACGGATCCTCCGCGGCGAGCTTGGCCAGCGCCACGCCCAGCTTCTCCTGGTCGGCCTTGGACTTCGGCTCGATCGCGATCTCGATGACCGGCTCGGGGAATTCCATCTTCTCCAGGATCACCTGCTTGTCGGGATCGCACAGCGTGTCACCGGTGCGCGCTTCCTTCAGGCCGGCCAGCGCGACGATGTCGCCGGCGTAGGCTTCCTTGATGTCCTCGCGGTTGTTCGCATGCATCAACAGCATGCGCCCGATCCGCTCCTTCTTCTCGCGGGTCGAGTTCACGACGCCGGTGCCGCTCTGCAGAATGCCGGAGTAGATGCGGCAGAAGGTGATGGTGCCGACGAACGGGTCGTCCATGATCTTGAACGCGAGCAGCGCCAGCGGCTCCTTGTCGTCCGCCTTGCGCACGACTTCGTTGCCCTTGTCGTCGGTGCCCTTGATCGCGGGCACGTCGAGCGGCGACGGCAGGTAGTCGACGACGGCGTCGAGCAGCGGCTGCACGCCCTTGTTCTTGAAGGCCGAGCCGCACAGCACGGGATAAAACGCGCCGGTCAGCACCGCCTTGCGGATCAGGCGCTTCAGGGTCGCCTCGTCCGGCTCCTTGCCGTCGAGATAGGCGGCCATGGCGTCATCGTCGAGCTCGACGGCGGCTTCCACCATCTTCTCGCGGTATTCCTTGGCCTGGTCGACGAGGTCTTCCGGAATGTCGACATAGTCGAACTTCGCGCCGAGCGACTCGTCGTTCCAGACGACGCCCTTCATCTTCACGAGGTCGACGAGACCCTTGAAGTTGTTCTCGGCACCGATCGGAAGCTGGATCGCGACGGGCTTGGCGCCCAGACGATCGACGATGTCCGACAGACATTTGAAGAAGTCGGCACCGATCTTGTCCATCTTGTTGGCGAAGACGATGCGCGGAACCTTGTACTTGTCGCCCTGGCGCCAGACGGTCTCGGTCTGGGGCTCGACGCCCTGGTTGGAGTCGAGCACGCAGACGGCGCCGTCGAGCACGCGCAGCGAACGCTCGACTTCAATGGTGAAGTCGACGTGGCCGGGCGTGTCGATGATGTTCAGGCGCTTGCCGTTCCAGAACGCGGTGGTCGCGGCCGAGGTGATCGTGATGCCACGCTCCTGCTCCTGCTCCATCCAGTCCATCGTCGCGGCACCTTCGTGCACTTCGCCGATCTTGTGGCTCTTGCCGGTGTAATAGAGGATGCGCTCGGTGGTCGTGGTCTTGCCGGCGTCGATATGCGCCATGATACCGAAGTTACGGTAGTCCTCGATGGCATGTTGGCGGGGCATGGGTCGTTCCTTGCGAGTCCGAGTGTGTCGCCGTTACCAGCGGTAGTGCGAGAAGGCGCGGTTGGCTTCCGCCATGCGGTGCACGTCTTCGCGCTTCTTGACGGCGTTCCCCCGGTTGTTCGATGCGTCCAAGAGCTCCGCCGAGAGCCGCTCGGTCATCGTCTTCTCGTTGCGCTCGCGCGCAGCCGCGATCAGCCAGCGAATGCCGAGAGCCTGACGGCGGGTCGAGCGAACCTCGACCGGAACCTGGTAGGTCGCGCCGCCGACGCGGCGGGAGCGAACCTCGATGGTCGGCATGACGTTCTCGAGCGCCTGCTCGAACACGCCGAGCGGGTTCTGCTTGGTCTTGGATTCGATGATGCCGAACGCACCATAGACGATGCCTTCCGCAACCGACTTCTTGCCGGCGTACATCACCGAGTTCATGAACTTCGTGACGATGATGTTCCCGAACTTCGGATCCGGAAGAACTTCGCGCTTTTCCGCAGAGTGGCGACGAGACATAGGCTTGGTTCCCGCTTACTTCGGACGCTTGGCGCCGTACTTCGAACGACGCTGCTTACGGTTCTTGACGCCCTGGGTGTCCAGAACGCCGCGGAGGATGTGGTAGCGCACGCCCGGCAAGTCCTTGACGCGGCCGCCGCGGATCATGACCACCGAGTGCTCCTGGAGGTTATGGCCCTCGCCGGGGATGTAGCCGATCACCTCGAAGCCGTTGGTCAGGCGCACCTTGGCAACCTTACGAAGCGCCGAGTTCGGCTTCTTCGGGGTCGTGGTGTAGACGCGCGTGCAAACACCACGCTTCTGCGGCGACTGCTGCAGCGCCGGCACCTTCTTGCGCGACTTCTGCACTTCCCGCGGTTGAGCGATCAGCTGGTTGATCGTCGGCATACTGGCCTTCACCCTTTTTCTGCCGCGGCCCCTCTCGGGTCCGCTGTCTTGCCGCGGCCCGTTCACCGGGTCCGCAAATTCTGTTCGAGCCACCCGCCCGAGGAGGCCACCTTGCGCGAAATAACCCGCGCAAAGCGAAATTGCGCCAACCGCTCCATCAACGAGCGGAAAGCGCTTCGACGCCACAGAGGACCGCAGTCTTGAAGCCGTTCAGCGCAATGCCGCGGCCCGCACACTGAGGTCATGCATCCGAATTCGATCTCAAGAGAACGTGCTCGAGAGAACTAAAGTCGCACTGGCATTGCCTAGCTATGATCGACAGCGTTTGAGCGGCATTCGTCGAGGTTGGTGCCCGTCTTTGCGACCCCTGGCAGATCTAGTCTTTGGGGATCAACGGGTGGCCCGTTCCGACGCTGGCGATGCTCACCGCCTGTCGTTAAGTGAGGCGCTTTCTATAAGTGAGAATCGGTCAAGTCAAGGTGAAACGACAGTCACAAAGCGCTTCATGCGCCTGCCAAAATCGCTGTTTGCCGCCCTCGCCGCGCCGCCCCCAATATGGGACCTAAGTCTCCAATTCGCCAGCCCACAAGCAATTTATATCCGGACAAAAAGAAACTTTATTATCGGCGGCGAGGGGCTTTTGTGCTCGAAATGCGTTAAGGCGCGTTAATCTCTCCGCGTCGGCAGCAATCCGCGGCGAACATCACCATGATCGGCGTGGGGTGGTCCGGTCCAACCGACAACGGCGGTGTCGGCTGCACGGCGCTTTTCGACGGCCCGGCCGGTCTGCATGAGAGCCATCTGACCGCGTTTTTCGAATCGAAGAACTCGCCGCCAGGTTCGGCCCGCGCGCCACGGACCAGAATCACGGGCTCGCCACGGCCCGGTCAGTCCTCCTCGTCGTCGTCATCGTCGTCATCGTCGCCGTCGTCGCGGTCGTCGGCGGCGTGAGCTGCGGTGCCGTGGGGCTGGTGGATCTGATCGTTCCACAGCTTGCGATAGGTGCCGTTCTTGGCGAGCAGCTCGGCGTGGGAGCCGCGCTCGATCGCCCTGCCCCCTGAAATCACGATGATCTCGTCCATTTCGACCACCGAGGTCAGGCGGTGGGTCGACCAGATCATGGTGCGGCCCTTGGCGACCTTGAGCAGCGTGCGGTTGATCGCGGCCTCGGTGGTCTGGTCCAGCGCCGAGGTGGCTTCGTCCAGCAGCAGCACGGAGGGGTTCCGGATGATCGCGCGCGCGATCGCGATGCGCTGGCGCTGGCCGCCCGACAGCGTATCGCCGCGCTCGCCGACCGGCGTGTCGTAGCGCTGCGGCAGGCTCATGATGTAGCGGTGGATCTCGGCCTTCTTGGCGGCCTCCTCCACCTCCTCGTCGGTTGCGCCCTCCTTGCCGAGCCGGATGTTCTCGCGGATCGACATGTTGAACAGCATGTTCTCCTGGAACACCACCGCCATGCTCCGGCGCAGCGAGTCCAGCGTCACCTTGCGGACGTCGACGCCGTCGATGGCGACGCGGCCTTCGTCGGGCACGTAGAGCCGCAGGATCAGATTCAGCAGCGTGCTCTTGCCGGAGCCGCTCGGACCGACGATCGCGATGCGCTTGCCGGCATTGAGCTTGAGGCTGAGATTGTCCAGCACCGGCGTCTGGCTACCCTCGTACTGGAAGGTGACGTGATCGAAAGTGATGTCGTTGGTGATGCGCGGCAGGTCCGGCGCGCCGGGACGATCGGCCCCGCGGGTCGGCTCGTCGAGCAGTTCCTGAATGTGACGGATCGCGGCGGCCGAGGAGATCGACACCGGGATGAAATGCATCACATGGGCGATGTTGTAGGAGACCTCCCAGAACGCGCTCTCGAAGGTGACGAAGGTGCCGATGGTGATCTGGCCCTTGGTCGCCAGATAGGCGCCGATCGCGAGCACCACCAGGTGCAGGAGGAGCACCGAGATGGTGACCGTCCGCTCCACCATGGTCGAGAGGAATGTGGCCGAGGCAATCCTGTTGCGGGTCTCGTCGTTGCGCAAGGTGAAGAAACCGAACATCTTGCGTTGCAGGCTGAACGCCTTGATCACCGCCTGGGCCGCCACGTTCTCCTGCACCAGGCCGAGCAGCGCCGATTCGTTGAGCTTCTGCTCGTAATTGGCCTGCACCGCCTTCGGCGTCAGGATCCGGGGGCCGATCAGCGTGATCGGGAACACCAGCAGGGCGACGACGGCGAGCTGCCAGTTGAGGAAGACCATCAGGATAATGCCGGCGATCAGTTCCAGGAACGGCAGCGCGGCACTGTTGGCGAACGTCTTGACCGCGCCTTCGAAGGCCGAGAGATCGACCGAGAAGCGCGACAGGATCTCGCCGCGCCGGGTGCGGCCGAAATAGGCCGCCGGCAAATCCTGAACGTGCTCGAACAGGCGCTTGCGGACATCGGAGATGATGCAAGCGGCAAGGCGCGCGTCCCAGCGTTCGTACCAGACCGCAACGATCGAGGTGAAGATGCCGGCGACGGCGAGCACGCCGAGGATCTTGTAGAGCGCCTGAAAATCCTCCTCGCCGAGCGCATCGTCGATCAGGAACTTGAGGCTGAGCGGCATGATGACGTTGAACAACGTCTCGATCACGACGCCGAATGCCACGAATGACAGCATCCGCTTGTAATTGGAGAGATAGGGCTTGACGAACCCGACGATGGTCGCGAGGGCGCCGGCAGCTTCGCGCGCGGTAAAGACGACGAGGTCCTCGTCTTCTTCGTCGTCGTCCTCGAGCTCAAGCTCGTCATCCGCCTCATCGTCGTCGTCCTCGTCGAGGTCCGGCTTGGCGACGGCAAGCTTGTCGTCGAGCTCGGCCGCCTCTTCCGCGGCGAGCTTCTGTTTGTCGGGCGGGAGGGGTTTGGACGCCATGAAACCAACCGATGCTGACGGCCGGCATGACCGCAGAGAACGCAGGAATAGCGGCAACCGCTATTGCACCGATTCTATGCGATCAGGATGAATTCGGCAAAACAATTGGCGAACTCGATCCGCGTTCCCTGGGACTAGTCCTCGTCCTCGACCTTGTCGAAGAAGGAATAGCGCAAGCTGTCCGCGTCGGCGTACCACTGCCCCGGCCCCTTGTTGGCGGCGAGTGTCGCCTCCCACAGCGCATCGGTGCAATCCTTGCGGTGCATCGACAGGTCGAAGCCGTTGCCGAAGAACAGCTCGGACCATTCCCACCAGGTGCCGAGCTTCTTGACCCCGCGCAGGAGGTCGTAGCGGTCGATCAATGCCGGCGCCATGTCCGAGGTGATGGAGCCGAACACGAGGCCGGTCTTGACCACGCGGTTGAACTCGCGGATGGCGCGGACCACCTGCTTCGGGGAAACGTGGCAGAGGCTGGTCTCGAACACGAAGTCGAACGTGCCGTCCTTGAACGGCATGTCGGTGATCGAGCCGAGCTTGTTGTACTTCTTCAGCGCCTTCGGCGTCTTGGCATGGATGGCGCGGTTGTTCTCCATCCCCCATGCATCGATGCCGCGATCGCGCAGCGCGCCGACCAGTTCGCCGCTGGCGGAGCCCGCGATGAGCAGCTTGGCGCCCGCCGCCTTGCCCCAGACGATGCCGATCAGCTTGGTCAGGTAGTCGGGATCGGTGAAGTGCCGCCACGCCTGGTGATAGGGGCCGAGGCCGCGATAATTCTCGAAATAATCGCGATCGATCTTGTCAGAGAGCGGCTTCTCGCTCTGCGCGCGTTCGCGGCGCAAGCGCATCATCTCGGTCAGGATGATGTCGGTCGCCGCGTCCGAGGAATCGAGCAGGCCGTTCAGCGTCGAATCGAACAGATAGTCGCCGACCACCACGATGCCGGGGTGCTCCTTCGGCTCGGGCCGGTGATTGGTCATGACGTCGCGCACGGGCAAGCCACCAGGCAGCGCGTTCACCGAGGACAGCCAGCGATGGATCTTGCCTTCGATGAAGTGCAGACGCGCGTCGCCGAGAGAGGCCGGCAGCGACTTCAGGGCGGCATCGATCAGCTCCTGGTCCGACAGATTGGCAAAAGCCAGCGCGTCGGAGCCGGGAATAAGCCAGTTCAGAACACCATGCTTGCCGACGTCGTGACGTGCGCCCTCGTTGTAGACGCAGCAGCCGCCGAAGGCTTCCGACATGAACCATGCGCCCGGAATCCTGTCGCCCCAGAACGGCTCGTCGAACAGGATCGAGACGCGCAAATAATGCGCGGGCCGGTCGAAGTATGAGACGTGCTTGACCATCGACTTGCGCAGCTGCTCGCCTTCCCACCCCATGGTGGCGAGCCAGGAATGCGGCAGGCAGACCAGCACGAGATCGAAGTCGCGCGTCTCCGGACCCTTGCCGTTCATCATCTTGAGCTGATAGCGGCCGGTCGGCGCCTTGCCGACGGTGAGCACGCGGTGATTGAGCTGGATGTCGGCATTGACCTCCGACTGCAGGCATTCGATCAGCTGCTCGTTGCCGTTCTGGATGGAATAGAGGCCGATATAGCCGTCGACGTCCATCAGATAGTTCTTGAGCGCGTTGAGGCCGTTGGTGTTGTGGCTTTCGGTCGCGATGTCGGAGCGCGCCATCACCTTGAAGAAGCGCTTTGCGATGGCGTCCTCGACCTCCTCGTCGAGCACCTGCTCGGCCGTCTTGTAGGCCCAGGGATGCTCGTTGTCGTGCGCGCCGACGCCCTCGTAATATTCCACCGGCGACATCACCTCGGCGCAGCGCTTGCGGAAGGCTTCGATCGCGGCCGCAGTCTTGGCGCCGTATTTGCGGCGCATGCCCGGAACGTCGTTGAGCAGCTCACCGCCGAACTGGACCTGCTCGGCATCCATCGGAATGGTCTGGAGTCCGAAATGCTGGATCAGCTCGCGCAAGGGGTCCGGGCCCGTCATCGAGTAGTCGTAGATCTCGGCAACGCCGGCCTCGTACATCGCGGGCGCCGAATCGAACGTGCGCGTGACGATCTTGCCGCCGAGCCGGTCGGAGGCCTCGTAGATGGTGACGCGGCAGAGGTCGCCGAGCTTGCGCTTCAGGTACCAGGCGCTCATCAGCCCGCCGGGGCCGCCGCCTACGATTGCAAGATCAAGCATGAGAGTTCCGTGGTCTTCCGGCCCTGCCCCCTTCACGGGACCACCGGTCTAAGTCGCCTTAGCAGAAGCGCTTTTGCGGCTGAAGGAAAGATGAACAAAGGGCGATCCTGCATCGCAGCAAGCAAAGAAAGCAGCAAAAAGGCCGGCAAAAGCCGGCCTTTTCATTGTCCTCGGTATTCCTACGGATGAACGATCATTCCGCAGGCGGCAGCGCGGGAAGCTCGGCTTCCGGCGCCGGCGACACGACGGCGGCCTGCTTCTCGCGCTCGTCCAGGATCAGCTTGTCGCGCTTCATGGCGACTTCGCGGATCTTGGCCATGGAGGCGCCGGTGCCCGCCGGGATCAGCCGGCCGACGATGACGTTCTCCTTGAGGCCTTCGAGCGGATCGATCTTGCCGTTGACCGCCGCCTCGGTGAGGACGCGGGTGGTCTCCTGGAACGATGCCGCCGAGAAGAAGGAGCGGGTCTGGAGGCTCGCCTTGGTGATGCCGAGCAGAACCGGCGTTCCCGTGGCGGGCTTCTTGCCCTCTTCCCTGGCCTTCTCGTTCAGCGCGTCGAACTCGATCTTGTCGACCTGCTCGCCGGAGATCATGTCCGTGTCGCCCTGGTCGGTGACTTCCACCTTCTGGAGCATCTGACGGACAATCACCTCGATGTGCTTGTCGTTGATGAGCACGCCCTGCAGCCGGTAGACCTCCTGGATCTCGTTGACCAGATAGGCCGCGAGCTCCTCGATGCCCTTGACCGCAAGGATGTCGTGCGGCGCCGGGTTGCCTTCCACGATGAAGTCGCCCTTTTCGACGACGTCGCCGTCCTGAAGGTGGATGTGCTTGCCCTTCGGGATCAGGTACTCGCGCGGCTCGTCGGTCTTGTCCATCGGCTCGATCGAGATGCGACGCTTGTTCTTGTAGTCGCGCCCGAACCGGATGGTGCCCGCGATTTCGGCGATGATCGCCGCATCCTTCGGGCGCCGAGCCTCGAACAGTTCCGCCACCCGCGGCAGACCGCCGGTGATGTCACGCGTCTTGGCGCTTTCGGTCGAGACACGGGCGAGGATGTCGCCCGGCTGGACCTTGGCTCCGATGTCGACCGAGAGAATGGCGTCGACCGACAGCATGTAGCGGGCGTCGCCGCCACGGGCGAGCTTGAGCACCTTGCCGTCCTTGCCCTTGATCACGATGGCCGGACGCAGGTCCGAGCCGCCGCGCGTCGAGCGCCAGTCGATGACCACGCGCTTGGCGATACCGGTGGCCTCGTCGAGCGTTTCCGAGATCGACTGTCCCTCGACCAGATCCTCGAAGCCGATGGTACCTTCGACCTCGGTGAGCAGCGGACGGGTGTAGGGATCCCACTCGACGATGCGCTGGCCGCGCTTGACCATGTCGCCCTCGTCGACGTGCAGGCGCGAACCGTACTGGATACGGTGCGTCGCACGCTCGGTGCCGTCGGCATCGACGATCGCGACAACCATGTTGCGCACCATCGCGATCAGGTGACCTTCGCTGTTGCGGGCGATGGCCTTGTTCCTGATCACGATCTTGCCGTCGAAGTTGGCTTCGACGAAGGACTGCTCGTTGAGCTGCGCCGCACCGCCGATGTGGAAGGTGCGCATGGTGAGCTGGGTGCCCGGCTCGCCGATCGACTGCGCCGCGATGACGCCGACCGCTTCGCCGTGGTTGACCGGCGTGCCGCGGGCGAGGTCGCGGCCGTAGCACTTGCCGCAGATGCCGTTGACGAGCTCGCAGGTCAGTGCCGAGCGGATCTTCACCTCCTGGATGCCTGCCTGATGGATGGCATCCACGTGGCTCTCTTCCATCAGCGTGTCGCGCTTGACGATCACCTGGCCGGAGCTGTCACGCACGTCTTCGCAGGCCGTGCGTCCGAGGATGCGCGAGCCGAGCGAGGCGACCACGGTGCCGGCATCGACGATGGCCCGCATCTTGATGCCGAGCTTGGTGCCGCAATCGCTCTGCGTGATGATGCAGTCCTGCGCCACGTCGACGAGACGACGGGTCAGGTAGCCGGAGTTCGCGGTCTTCAACGCAGTGTCCGCGAGGCCCTTGCGGGCGCCGTGGGTCGAGTTGAAGTACTCGAGCACCGAGAGGCCTTCCTTGAAGTTCGAGATGATCGGCGTCTCGATGATCTCGCCCGACGGCTTGGCCATCAGGCCGCGCATGCCCGCGAGCTGGCGCATCTGGGCCGGCGAACCGCGGGCACCGGAGTGAGCCATCATGTAGATCGAGTTGATGTCGGCGTCGGCTCCGCTCGCCGTCTTCTTGGTGGCGGAGATCTCCTTCATCATCGCCTTGGCGATTTCTTCCGTGGCCTTCGACCAGGCGTCGACGACCTTGTTGTACTTCTCGCCATGGGTGATCAGACCGTCGTTGTACTGCTGCTCGAAATCCTTCGCCAGCGTACGGGTGGTGTCGACGATCTTCCACTTGCCGTGCGGCACGACCATGTCGTCCTTGCCGAACGAGATGCCGGCCTTGAACGCGTTGTAGAAGCCGAGCGCCATGATGCGGTCGCAGAAGATCACCGTCTCCTTCTGGCCGCAGTGGCGGTAGACTTGGTCGATGACGCCGGAGATCTCGCGCTTGGTCATCAGCTTGTTGATGATCTCGTAGGAGATGCGCGGGTTCTTCGGCAGCAGATTGCCGAGCATGACGCGGCCGGCGGTGGTCTCGATCCAGCGCTTGGAGACCTTGCCGGTCTCGTCCATGCCCTCCCACCGGTACTTGATCTTGGTGTGGAGGTGGATGACCTTCGCGTGCAGCGCGTGCTCGAGCTCGGCCATGTCGCCGAACACCTTGCCCTCGCCGGGCAGTCCTTCGCGCATGATCGAGACGTAGTACAGGCCGAGCACGATGTCCTGCGACGGCACGATGATCGGCTGGCCGTTCGCCGGATGCAGGATGTTGTTGGTCGACATCATCAGGACGCGCGCTTCCAGCTGCGCTTCGAGCGACAGCGGAACGTGCACGGCCATCTGGTCGCCGTCGAAGTCGGCGTTGAACGCGGAGCAGACCAGCGGGTGAAGCTGGATCGCCTTGCCCTCGATCAGCACGGGCTCGAACGCCTGAATGCCGAGGCGGTGCAGCGTCGGTGCGCGGTTGAGCAGCACCGGATGCTCGCGGATCACCTCGTCCAGGATGTCCCAGACCTCGGGCCGTTCCTTCTCGACCAGCTTCTTGGCCTGCTTCACGGTGGTGGACAGGCCCTTGGCGTCGAGCCGCGAATAGATGAACGGCTTGAACAGCTCGAGCGCCATCTTCTTCGGCAGGCCGCACTGATGCAGGCGCAGCTCGGGACCGACCACGATCACCGAACGGCCCGAATAGTCGACGCGCTTGCCGAGCAGGTTCTGGCGGAAGCGGCCCTGCTTGCCCTTGAGCATGTCGGCGAGCGACTTCAGCGGACGCTTGTTGGCGCCGGTGATGACGCGGCCGCGGCGGCCGTTGTCGAACAGCGCATCGACCGCTTCCTGAAGCATGCGCTTCTCGTTGCGGATGATGATGTCGGGCGCGCGCAGCTCCATCAGCCGCTTCAAGCGGTTGTTGCGGTTGATGACGCGGCGATAGAGGTCGTTGAGATCAGAGGTCGCGAAGCGGCCGCCGTCCAGCGGCACCAGCGGACGCAGGTCCGGCGGAATCACCGGGATCACGGTCATGATCATCCATTCCGGCTTGTTGCCGGAATGGCGGAACGCTTCCACGATCTTCAGGCGCTTGGCGAGCTTCTTGTGCTTGATGTCGGAGTCGGTCTCCTGCATCTCGGCACGCAGCGAGGCCTCAAGCTTCTCGAGGTCCATGCCCTTGAGCAGCTCGCGGATCGCCTCGGCGCCGATCATGGCGGTGAAGCTGTCCTGGCCGTACTCGTCCTGGGCCTTCAGATACTCGTCTTCCGACAGCAGCTGACGGTCCTTCAGCGCGGTGAGGCCCGGCTCGAGCACGACGTAATATTCGAAGTAGAGGATCCGCTCGAGATCCTTCAGCGTCATGTCGAGCAGGAGGCCGATGCGCGAGGGCAGCGACTTCAGGAACCAGATGTGGGCGACGGGGGCTGCGAGCTCGATATGGCCCATGCGCTCGCGCCGGACGCGCGACAGCGTGACCTCGACCGAGCACTTCTCGCAGATGATGCCCTTGTACTTCATGCGCTTGTACTTGCCGCACAAGCACTCGTAGTCCTTGATCGGCCCGAAGATGCGGGCGCAGAACAGGCCGTCGCGCTCGGGCTTGAAGGTGCGATAGTTGATGGTCTCCGGCTTCTTGATCTCGCCGTAGGACCAGGACAGAATCTTCTCTGGAGACGCGATCGAGATCCGGATCTGGTCGAAGACCTGAGCCGGCGTCGTCGGGTTGAAGAGATTCATAATTTCTTGGTTCATCGTCTTCTCCTCGCGTGCCGGTCGCCTCCGGCCGCAAATTCGAAAATCACTTCTGCACGGCACTCTGCCCTCAAGGCCTCGGGCGGGGCGCCGATGCCCGGCCGCGAAGGCCGGGCATGACAGGTCGAATTACTCGGCCGCTTCCGACGTCGGCGCCGGTCCCATCTTGGAGTTGTGCAGGTCGACGTTGAGGCCGAGCGAGCGCATTTCCTTGACCAGCACGTTGAACGATTCCGGAATACCGGCCTCGAACGTGTCGTCGCCGCGCACGATCGCCTCGTACACCTTGGTACGGCCGGCGACGTCGTCCGACTTCACCGTCAGCATCTCCTGGAGCGTGTACGCCGCGCCGTAAGCCTCGAGCGCCCACACCTCCATTTCGCCGAAGCGCTGGCCGCCGAACTGCGCCTTGCCGCCCAGCGGCTGCTGGGTGACGAGCGAGTACGGACCGATCGAACGCGCATGGATCTTGTCGTCGACCAGATGGTGCAGCTTGAGCATGTAGATGTAGCCCACCGTCACCTTGCGATCGAACGGATCGCCGGTGCGGCCGTCATAGACGGTCGACTGACCCGAAGCGTCGAGACCGGCCAGCTTCAGCATCTCTTCGATGTCGGCTTCCTTGGCGCCGTCGAACACCGGGGTTGCGATCGGCACGCCGCGGCTGAGGTTATGGCCGAGTTCGAGCAGCTCGTTGTCGTTGAGCGACTTGATCGTCTCGTCCTCGCCGTACACCTTCTTCAAGGTTTCCTTCAGCGGCTTGATGTCCTGCTTCGACAGGTATGCATCGACGGTCTGGCCGATACGCTTGCCGAGGCCGGCGCAGGCCCAGCCGAGATGGGTCTCGAGGATCTGTCCGACGTTCATGCGCGAAGGCACGCCGAGCGGATTGAGCACGATGTCGGCATGCGTGCCGTCTTCGAGGAACGGCATGTCCTCGATCGGCACGATCTTCGACACCACGCCCTTGTTGCCGTGGCGGCCGGCCATCTTGTCGCCGGGCTGGATCTTGCGCTTCACCGCGACGAAGACCTTGACCATCTTCATCACGCCGGGCGGCAATTCGTCACCGCGCTGAAGCTTCTCGACCTTGTCGAGGAAGCGCTGTTCCAGCCCCTTCTTCGACTCGTCGTACTGCTTCCGCATGGCCTCGATCTCGGCCATCAGCTTGTCGTTCGGCGAAGCGAACAGCCACCATTGCGACTTCGGGTACTCCTCGAGCACCGCGCGGGTGATCTTGGTGTCCTTCTTGAAGCCCTTGGGACCTGCAATGCCCTGCCGCCCCTCGAGCAGCTCGGCAAGACGGTTGTAGACGTTGCGGTCCAGGATCGCCTGCTCGTCGTCGCGGTCCTTGGCAAGGCGCTCGATCTCCTCCCGCTCGATCGCCAGCGCACGCTCGTCCTTGTCGACGCCGTGGCGGTTGAACACGCGCACTTCGACGATCGTGCCCTGCACGCCCGGGGGAACGCGCAGCGAGGTGTCGCGGACGTCGGAGGCCTTCTCGCCGAAGATGGCGCGCAGCAGCTTCTCTTCCGGCGTCATCGGGCTTTCGCCCTTCGGCGTGATCTTGCCGACCAGGATGTCGCCGGCGCGCACTTCCGCGCCGATGTAGACGATACCGGCTTCGTCGAGGTTCTTCAGCGCTTCTTCCGAGACGTTCGGAATGTCGCGGGTGATTTCCTCGGGTCCGAGCTTGGTGTCGCGGGCCATCACCTCGAACTCCTCGATGTGGATCGAGGTGAAGACGTCTTCCTTCACGATCCGCTCGGAGAGCAGGATCGAGTCTTCGAAGTTGTAGCCGTTCCATGGCATGAACGCGACCAGCACGTTGCGCCCCAGAGCGAGCTCGCCGAGATCGGTCGAGGGACCGTCGGCGATGATGTCGCCCTTCTTGACGATGTCGCCGACCTTCACCAGCGGACGCTGGTTGATGCAGGTCGACTGGTTGGAGCGCTGGTACTTCATGAGGCGGTAGATATCGACGCCCGACTTGGTCGGATCGAGATCTTCCGTGGCGCGGATGACGACGCGGGTCGCGTCGATCTGGTCGATCACGCCCGAACGGCGCGCCGCGATCGCAGCGCCCGAGTCGCGGGCAACCACGCCCTCCATGCCGGTGCCGACGAACGGCGCCTCGGCGCGAACCAGCGGCACCGCCTGGCGCTGCATGTTCGAGCCCATCAGCGCGCGGTTGGCGTCGTCGTTCTCGAGGAACGGGATCAGCGCCGCGGCGACCGAAACGAGCTGCTTCGGCGACACGTCCATGTAGTCGACCTTGTCGGGCGTCATCGGCACGACGTCGCGGGTGCCGCTCGAACGGCAGACCACGAGGTCTTCGGTGAAGCGGCCCTTGGCGTCGACCGGCACGTTGGCCTGGGCCACGGAATAGCGCCCTTCCTCCATCGCCGACAGGTACACGACCTCGTCGGTGACACGACCATCCTTGACCTTGCGATACGGCGTCTCGACGAAGCCGTACTTGTTCACGCGCGCGAAGGTCGCGAGCGAGTTGATCAGGCCGATGTTCGGACCTTCCGGCGTCTCGATCGGGCAGATGCGGCCGTAATGCGTCGGATGCACGTCGCGCACCTCGAAGCCGGCGCGCTCGCGGGTCAGACCGCCCGGTCCGAGCGCCGAGAGGCGGCGCTTATGGGTGATCTCGCTGAGCGGGTTGGTCTGGTCCATGAACTGCGAGAGCTGCGAGGAGCCGAAGAACTCGCGCACCGCGGCGGCCGCCGGCTTGGCGTTGATCAGGTCCTGCGGCATGACCGTGTCGATGTCGACCGAGGACATGCGCTCCTTGATCGCGCGCTCCATGCGCAACAGGCCGATGCGGTACTGGTTCTCCATGAGCTCGCCGACCGAACGCACACGGCGGTTGCCGAGATGGTCGATGTCGTCGATCTCGCCCTTGCCGTCGCGCAGATCCACCAGCGTCTTGATGACGGAGAGGATGTCCTCCTTGCGCAGCGTGCGCTGGGTATCGGGCGCATCGAGGTCGAGGCGCATGTTCATCTTGACGCGGCCGACCGCGGAGAGGTCGTAGCGCTCGGCGTCGAAGAACAGCGACTGGAACATGGCCTGCGCCGATTCCAGCGTCGGCGGCTCGCCTGGACGCATCACGCGGTAGATGTCGAACAGCGCGTCCTCGCGCGTCATGTTCTTGTCGGCCGAGAGCGTGTTGCGGATGTAGGGGCCGACATTGACGTGGTCGATGTCGAGCAGCGGCAGCTCCTTGTAGCCCTGCTCGTTGAGCGCCTTCATCAGCTTGTCGGTGATCTCCTCACCGGCCTCGGCGTGGATCTCGCCGGTCTTGGGGTTGACGAGATCCTCGGCGACGTAGTTGCCGACCAGCTCCTCATCGGCCATGCGCAGCGCCTTCAGCCCCTTTTCCTGGAGCTGGCGGGCGGCGCGGACGGTGAGCTTCTTGCCGGCCTCGAGCACGACCTTGCCGGTGTCGGCATCGATCAGGTCGTTGACCGTGGAGTAGCCGCGGAAGCGGTTGGCGTCGAACGGAACGCGCCAGCCTTCCTTGGTCCGCTTGTAGAGAATCTTCTTGTAGAACGTGGACAGGATCGCCTCGCCGTCGAGACCGAGGGCGAACATCAGCGACGTCACCGGAATCTTGCGGCGACGGTCGATACGCGCATAGACGATGTCCTTGGCGTCGAACTCGATGTCGAGCCAGGAGCCGCGATACGGGATGACGCGGGCGGCGAACAGCAGCTTGCCCGAGGAATGGGTCTTGCCCTTGTCGTGGTCGAAGAACACGCCGGGCGAACGGTGCATCTGCGAGACGATGACGCGCTCGGTGCCGTTGACGATGAAGGTGCCGTTCATCGTCATGAGCGGAATGTCGCCCATGTAGACGTCCTGCTCCTTGATGTCCTTCACCGACTTCGCACCGGTTTCCTCGTCGATATCGAACACGATGAGGCGCAGCGTCACCTTGAGGGGCGCAGCGAAGGTCATGCCGCGCTGGCGGCACTCGTCGACGTCGTATTTGGGCTGCTCGAACTCGTAGCGGACGAATTCCAGCATCGAGGTGCCCGAGAAGTCGGAGATCGGAAACACCGAGCGGAACACCGCCTGCAGACCCTCGTCGAGACGTCCGCCCTGGGGTTCGTCCACCATCAGGAACTGGTCATAGGACGCCTTCTGAACCTCGATGAGGTTCGGCATCTCGGCGACTTCCTTGATGTGTCCGAAGAACTTGCGAACGCGTTTGCGACCGGTGAATGTCTGCTGCGCCATCGTGGCCTCTCATTTTCGTCGCCCGCCCTGGGCGCACCGTCCGGAACGCGGCTGCCACCGCTTTCCGGGTTGAATTTTCGAACCCGTCTTGGGGGCCGGAGACGCAGTTTCAGGCGCCGATGTCCTGAATCTGTTCTTCAGACCTTCAAAACGCAAAACGACGCGCGGGGCGCAGATGCGCGCCCGCCCGTCACAACGATCATCTTCACGGACTGCAAAAGCCCGAAATAGCCTGCTCTCCCAACGGCTTACAGGGAAATCCGGCATCCCTGCCCACCGCGCTTTCGTGCTGCCGACCCGATATGGGGCGACAATAGTGCAGATTCGAGGGTCAAACCCTCAAATCCCCACACTTTTTCGTGTTCGGCCCGCGTCGGATCGTTCCGTCGCACGCCTTTTGCATCCGGTCCACCCTCGCGAAGGGGGACCAGGATCCCGGGCAGAGCCGTTGCCCGCCCGGGATCCCACCAGTAAGCAGTGCTTACTTGAGCTCGACCTTGGCGCCAGCCTTCTCGAGCTGGGCCTTGATCTTGTCGGCTTCTTCCTTGTTCACGCCTTCCTTCAGCGGCTTCGGAGCACCCTCGACGAGGTCCTTTGCTTCCTTCAGGCCGAGACCGGTGATGGCGCGGACTTCCTTGATGACCTCGATCTTCTTGTCGCCGGCGGAGGCCAGAACGACCGTGAACTCGGTCTTCTCTTCCGCCGGAGCGGCGGCAGCGCCACCAGCAGCCGGGCCGGCCACGGCGACAGCCGCGGCAGCCGAAACGCCCCACTTCTCTTCGAGGAGCTTCGCGAGTTCGGCAGCTTCGAGCACGGTCAGGCTCGAGAGGTCGTCAACGATCTTCTGCAGGTCAGCCATTGTTCAGTTTCCTTGAGTGTAAGTCTGGTTCGGGTTTGAGTTTTGCGAAGGGCGTCAGGCCGCTTCGCCCTTTGAGGCATGAGCCTGGATGACGCGCGCGAGCTTGCCCGCGGGCGCGTTGGCGAGCTGGGCCAGCTTGGTCGCCGGGGCCACGATGAGGCCGACGATCTTGCCGCGCAGTTCGTCAAGCGACGGCAGCGAGGCAAGCGCCTTCACGCCGTCGACATTCAGGACGGTCTTGCCCATCGATCCGCCGACGATGACGAACTTCTCGTTCGCCTTGGCGAATTCAATGGCGACCTTCGGCGCCGCTACCGGATCGTTGGAAGTCGCGATCACGGTCGGCCCCTTCAGCATGGGGCCGATGGCAACGACGTCAGTGCCTTCAAGAGCAATTTTGGCGAGACGGTTCTTCGAGACCTTCACCGCAGCGCCCGCCTGCTTCATCTGCTGGCGCAGCTTCTGCATCTGGGCGACGGTGAGGCCGGAATATTGAGCAACGACCGCGACGCTCGTGGTCTTGAAGACCTCATTGAGCTGTTCGACCGCTTCTTTTTTTGCCGCTCGTTCCACAGCAAGCTCTCTCCGGTTGGCGGTCATCGCGAGAAGCGGGACCGCCGGGTTGCACCCATCGTCCCGCCCAAACCTGAACCTCCGGGTCAAAAACCCATCGGACACGCCGGGCAAGACGACAATTCAAAGCCTGCCCTCCGGGAGCCCAAGGGCCCACGGCGTGTCGAGGTCCGAACCAGACCCGTTTCGCAAAGTCAGCCCTTAAAGCTGGATGCGAAGTGAAATCCGGTCTTCACCCGTCTATGCAGGCCATGCGATTAAGCCGTTGAGGAATCGAAATTCTTCGCGGGCGCCTGCAGTCTTGGACAGGACGAGGCCAGCCGGCGAACCGCCCGACCTCTGCCCGCATCCCTGCCAACCGACGGGTTTTCCTTCCTTTTCGGGCAAATCCTTGCGGACGTCCTGAAAAGGAATGATCTCCTGTCGTGTCGGGTTTTCGGAATGCGTGCACGAACGCGCCTGCCGAGGCCGGCACGTCCGGAGGCGGTTCTTTAACCGCTCGGAGCCTGCTTGCCAAGAGCAAAATTCACACCAGTTCCAATCGATTGCCGGTTGGGTTTGAGATGGCCCAACAAGGACCGATTCAGGCCGATTTGACCCTATAAGGCAGCGGCTTGCCCTCGAAGAACGCCGTCAGGTTGGCCAGCACGCAGTTCTGCATGGCGACGTGCGAATCCAGGGTGTGGCCGCCGATATGCGGGGCGAGCACGACGTTGGGAAGGGCCGTCAGCGCGTCCGGCGCGTGCGGTTCCTTCTCGAAGACGTCGAGGCCGGCCCCCGCGATGGTCTTGTCGGTGAGCGCCGCGACCAGGGCCTTCTCGTCGATGACCGAGCCGCGGGAGATGTTGACGACATAGCCGTCCGCGCCGAGGCGCTTGAGGATATCGGCGCTGACGACATGTTGGGTCTCGGCCCCTGCCCGCACCGCGATCATCAGGACGCTGCACCAGTCGGCCAGCGCCTCCAGCGATGGGAAACATTGATAAGGCAGATCGTATTTGGTGCGGCTGAAATAGCCGACCTCGCTCTCGAAGGCGGCGCAGCGCGCCGCGATCTTGCGGCCGATCTCGCCCATGCCGTAGACGCCGATGCGGCGCCCGGGCATGCCGGCCTGGGGCCGCATCATCGGCGATTGTTTCGAGGCCGCCCAATCGCCGCTGCGGACATATTGGTCGGCCACCAAAATCCGCCGCGTGGTCGCCAGCATCAAGGTCATCGCGATGTCGGCGACGGAAGCCGCATTGGCGCCCGGGCTGTGGCCGACTGCGATGTTGCGGCTGGCCGCTGCCTTCAGGTCGACGCCGTCATAACCGGTGCCGTAGCAGACGATGGCGCCGAGCTTCGGAAACAGGTCCATCGCCTCCGCACCGAACGGCGAGCCGCCCGCGGTGAGCAGCGCGCGGATGCCGTTGAGCTCCTCGACCGGAAACACCTCGCGCGCCGGCTTGCCGCCGGTGTCGAGCAGCTCGAACCGCTCGGCGAAACGCGCCATCATCGACTTGGGAAAGCGCGAGTAGATCAGGACCTTGTCAGTCATTGTTGTTGTTTCCGGTCAGCGGCGCCACAAGCGACGAGGGGCGGAATCGGTCACCCGATTCCGCCCCTCGCCTCATGCAATTTCCAAACCTCAGCCGAGAATGGTGCCCGGCTCGACCTTCACGCCGGGGCCCATCGTCGAGGACACCGCAACGCGCTGGATGTAGGTGCCCTTGGAACCGGCCGGCTTCGCCTTCGAGACAGCATCGGCCAGAGCCTTGATGTTCTCGACCAGCTTCTCCTCGGAGAACGAGGCCTTGCCGACGCCGGCCTGCAGGATGCCGGCCTTCTCGACGCGGAACTCGACCGAGCCGCCCTTGGCGCCCTTCACCGCACCGGTGACATCCATGGTCACGGTGCCGATCTTCGGGTTCGGCATCAGGCCGCGCGGGCCCAGCACCTTACCGAGGCGGCCGACCAGCGGCATCATGTCGGGAGTGGCGATGCAGCGGTCGAAATCGATCGTGCCGTTCTGCACCTTCTCGACCAGGTCCTCGGCGCCGACGACGTCGGCACCGGCGGCCTTGGCTTCGTCGGCCTTGGCGCCGCGGGCGAACACGCCGACGCGCAGCGTACGGCCGGTGCCGTTCGGCAGGGTCACGACACCGCGGACCATCTGGTCGGCGTGACGCGGATCGACGCCGAGATTGATCGCGACCTCGATGGTCTCGTCGAACTTCGCTTTCGCGCGCTCCTTGACCATCTTGATGGCGTCCGCGAGCGGGTAAAGCTTTTCGCGGTCAATGCCTTCGCGGGCTTTGTTCAAACGCTTTCCGATTGCCATAGCCGCTTACCCCGCAACTTCCAGACCCATCGAACGGGCCGAGCCCTCGACCATCTTCATGGCCGATTCGATGGTGTCGCAATTCAAGTCCTTCATCTTCTTCTCGGCGATCTCGCGCACCTGCGCCTTGGTCACCTTGCCGGCCTTGTCACGGCCCGGCGCCTTCGAGCCGGACTGGATCTTGGCAGCCTGCTTGAGGAAGTAGGACATCGGCGGCGTCTTCATCTCGAAGGTGAAGGAACGGTCCGCATAGATGGTGATGATCACCGGGATCGGGGTGTTCTTCTCTTCCTTCTGGGTCTGGGCGTTGAACGCCTTGCAGAACTCCATGATGTTGAGACCGCGCTGACCGAGCGCGGGACCGATCGGGGGCGAGGGATTCGCCGCACCGGCCGGGACCTGAAGCTTCAGGTATCCGGTCACTTTCTTTGCCATGTATCACTCCTGTTGTGCCGGCAGAGCCGGCGGTTTCAGGTTCGTGGTCGGGATCAACGGGCGGCTGGCAACCGCCCTCGTCCTCCCACGGCCTCTTGTTGCGCGAGACCGAAGCCTCGCGCGTTACCCGATCAGACCTTCTCGACCTGACCGAATTCCAGCTCGACCGGAGTGGCGCGGCCGAAGATCGACACCGCGACCTTCACGCGCGAACGCGCCTCGTCGATTTCCTCGACCACACCCGAGAACGAGGCGAACGGGCCGTCGGCCACGCGCACGTTCTCGCCGATCTCGAACGACACCGACGCCTTCGGCCGCTCCACGCCCTCCTGCACCTGGTGCAGGATGCGCATGGCCTCGGCTTCCGAGATCGGCATCGGCTTGTTCTCGGCGCCGAGGAAGCCCGTGACCTTCGGCGTGTTCTTGATCAGATGGAATGCCTCGTCGGTCAGCTTCATCTTCACCAGCACGTAGCCGGGGAAGAACTTGCGCTCGGCGTCGATCTTGCGGCCGCGGCGCACTTCCGTGACCTTCTCCGTCGGAACCAGCACCAGTTCGAACAGCTCCTCGAGCCCGCGCTGCTTGGCCTGCTCGCGGATCGATTCGGCGACCTTCTTCTCGAAGTTCGAATAGGCGTGGACGATGTACCAGCGCTTGTCGGACACTTGAGCGGTTGCTGTTGCCATCAGTGAATGCCCAGAAGGTAGGTGATGAGAACACGGATGATCTGGTCGGCGGCGAAGAAGAAGATCGAGGCCACGGCGACCATCACGAACACCATGATGGTGGTGATCGTGGTCTCACGGCGGGTCGGCCAGGTGACCTTGGCGGTCTCCGAGCGCACTTCCTGCAAGAACTTGAACGGGCTGACTGCCATCGCTTGAGACGCCAATAAGGATTTCAGGGATCCGAACAGCCGCCGTTGGCCCAGCCCTCTGTCTCGAAGGATGAGCCGGAAACCGGGCTCGATTGTTCGGGGATTTCAAGGCCGCGCCGGAAATCCGCGTCTAACGGGCCGGCTGCGAGTGCGGGGTATCTACTGCGGATGGGGCCAAAGGTCAAGGTAGAGAGAGTTCGCCCGGGCAGGCCGCCTTCCCCGAATGGCCGTGCAGAAGCCATCTGGATCAAGGACTTGTCGTCCGCCCGCAAGGCGCCCGCAGGAGGCTATCCGAAGCCCGGCCCGTCAGTCGGCCCGGTCGACCATGGAAATCCCCGGCAGCGGCACCACGAACTTCCCGCCATCGGCGAAATAGCGGGCGTGCTTGGCCCGGATCGGGTCGACATAGCGCCAGGCGAAGACCACCACGAACGCCGGCTTCCGCTCGTAAAGGGCAGCAGGCGGCAGGATCGGGATGTCGTAGCCGGGTCCGGCCATCACCTTCCCCTTGTTGGGATCGTCGTCCACCAGGAAGTCGATCTTGTTCTCCAGGCCGAACTGAGGCAGCAGCGTCGTGGTTCCCACCGACACGCCATAGCCGGCGACCAGCTGACCGCGCGCATGGGCGGCATCGGCCATCGCGACCAGTTCGTCGCGGATGGCGGCGATCCTCTTCACATACGGCGCATAATAGGCCGGCTGATCGACACCGAGCCGTTCTTCCTCCGCAACGAAACGCGCGACCTCGGCCGACGGCTTCTTGGCGCCGCCGGCGCGCTGCACGGTTACGCGGATCGAGCCGCCCTTGGTCCAGATGTGCTGGACGTCGATCAGCTCCATGCCCAGCCGGGCGAAGAAACGGATCAGCGGCTTGATGTTAAAATAGGACAGATGCTCGTGATAGACGGTATCGAGCAGGTTCTTCTCGGTGACGTCGACGCCGTATTGCGTTTCGAAGACGAACAATCCGTCCGGCGCGAGCACGTCACGAACCCCGATCACCAGCGGATCCAGATTGTCGACATTGGCGATCATGTTGTTGGCGATCACGACGCTCGCCGCGCCATGGCTCTGCAGGATGCGGCGACCGATGGCATCGGTGAAGAAATCGCCGATGGTCTCGATGCCCGCCTCCGTGGCGCGCCGCGCGATGTCGACGGCGGGATCGACGCCCAGCACCCGCATGCCGCGCTCCCTGAAGAATCCGAGCAGCGATCCGTCATTGCTGCCGAGCTCGACCACCAGCGAACCCGGCGCGATGCCGAAACGGCTGACGACGTCGTTGGCATAGCCTGCGAAATGCTCGCGCAGGCCGAGCGAGAGCGAGGTGGTATAGACGTAGTTTCGGTACTGGATCTCCGGATTGCCGACATGGAGAATCTGGAGGTGGCCGCAATCCCGGCACAGATGCAGCGACATCGGCACCGCAGCCCGGAAGACGGGATCGTCGACGCTGGCATTCGGCACCTGGAAGTTCGGCGTGCCGATGGGCATGCCTGCCATCGGGACGACCAGCTCTTGGTTGTCCGAATGACAGAGGCGGCAGGTATTGCGGACGTAGAACAGGTTTTTCATCGTGCAACCGAAAAATGAGATACGCGCGCGAGTGAGATCATCCCACCCTGTGAAGACCAGTTCGGCAACGGGCTGAAGCGGGTCATGGGTGGCTCGAGGCCTCATTGCCCAGCCCGTAACTGGGTGCGTCCTCTGCCGCCTTGGCCGCCTTGTCGGCCGCATACGAGCCGCGCTCCCGACTTGCCAACCAGATTGCGCCACCGGCCAGCCCGATGATCACGCTGATGGCGCCCAGCAGGAGCGATATCGACAGCGCCTCCTCGGACGGCACACCCGCCAGACCAAGGCAGGCGACCATCGCTCCCTCGCGAACGCCCCAGCCGCTGATCGAGATGGGGACGGCCGTGAGCAGCACCACCGGCGGAATCAGGATGCCGGCGTCGAGGACAGAGAGCTGCGCTCCGACACCGCGCGCCAGGGCGTAACAGGCCGCGGCGGTGACGAGGTGGATGAGGAGCGCCGATCCGAACAGCAGCGCGCGATGATCGGACTGCAGGAGCAAGAACCTGACCAGCGTTCCGAACCGAACGAAGCTCGCGATCGCGGGCAGCGCGATGAAGCGCTTCGGCAGACGGTCGAGCGTCAACAGGACCACCGTGCCGGCGACGCCCGCCACCGTCAGTCCGCCGATGGCCAGGATCGCGGCCTGATTCGATACGCGTGACAGCAGAAACGGCAATCCGGCCACCATCAGCACGATCAGCCCGATCAACGCCGTGAAGCGGTCAGCTGCAACGCCCTTGACCGCCTCGGGCCACTGCACGTCGCGTTGGCGCAGCAGCCACATCCGCACCGCATCCCCGCCGACCGACGACGGCAACACCTGATTGAACCAGAGGCTGATCATGAGAATCCGCCAGCCCGCGAGCCAATCCAGCGACACGCCGAGCGCGCGCATGATCAGCTCCCACCGGCCGTTGAGCAGGAAGGTCTGAAAGAAGATCAGCGCAAGCGCGACGACGAACAGGACCGGATCGACCGAGACGAGATGATTGCGCAACTGGCGCAGGTCGAGACCACGCGCGATGTAGACCAGCACGGCGATCGACAGCAGCAGCTTCACCGAAAACAGGGCCGCATGCTTGAATCGCGTCCGCATCAAGATGCCCGCCTCAGGACGCCGGATATTCCGCACGACCGATGACGAGGTCGATTGCGGCCATCATCCAGAACTGGTGCGTGGTCTCGACAATGTTGTAGCTGCGGCTGTCGACCCAGAAATTGACGTCGCCGAGATTCCGCAGCGGATTGTCCGTGTTCATGCCCGACAACGTGATCACGTCGAGCTTCATCTTGCGCGCCTGCGCAACCGCGTTGAGGATGTTCTTCGAACGTCCCGACGAGCTGATCGCGACGAGGCAATCGCCGGCGCGCGCATTCAGCCGCACGGCGTGGGCGATCCAGTCCTCGAACCCGTAATCGTTGGCAAGGCACGACATCATGCTCGCATCGCTGAAGCACAGTGCAGGCACCGACGCATTCTTCGCCAGATCGATCGCCAGATGCGAGGCGATCCCGGCCGATCCGCCGTTGCCGACGAAGATGACGCGGCCGCCCTGCTCGCGCGTGCGCAACCAGGACGCGCGTGTCGCGGAGATCCTTGCAAAAATACCGTCGTCGACCGCCGTCGCGCGATGCAGGCGCCCCACGTAATCGTCGAGGAAGGCTTTATGCTCGGGATCGACGGATTCGGCAGGCATGGGCTGGCGGCTCGATTGCAACATCACGGGGTGATACCGGCTATTACCAAGGATTGCAAAGGTATAATACTTGCAAAGTTTGCGAGCGGCTGATAGTCGGCTTTCGGGTTTCACTCAACATTGGCGGGCCTGTTTCGCTGGGCATTCGCGTCACGGATGTTCCCCATGAAATGCATCGTTACTGGCGGCGCCGGTTTCATTGGAAGTCACCTCGTCGATCGCCTGCTCGATGACGGCCACGAGGTCACCGCGCTCGATAATTTCGTGATCGGACGCGCCGAAAACCTCGCCGCGCGCGCCGGTTCGAGCCAGTTGAAGGTCGTGCGGGCAGACGTCACCGATCTCGACGCGATCAAGCCGTATTTCCACGGGGTGGATTGGGTCTTCCATCTCGCCGCGCTGGCGGACATCGTTCCCTCGATCGAGTCGCCGATCCCCTATCACCGCGCCAATGTCGATGGCACGGTCAACGTTCTCGAGGCGGCGCGGCACGCCGGCGCCCGCCGCTTCATCTATGCGGCTTCCTCCTCCTGCTACGGCATTCCGGATGTTTACCCCACGCCGGAGAGTGCCGAGATCCGGCCGATGTATCCCTATGCGCTCACCAAGAATCTCGGCGAGCAATGCGTCATGCACTGGTGCCAGGTCTACAAGCTGCCCGCCGTGGCGCTGCGCCTGTTCAACGTGTTCGGACCGCGCCATCGCACCACCGGCACCTACGGTGCCGTGTTCGGCGTGTTCATGGCACAGAAGCTCGCGGGCAAGCCCTTCACGGTGGTCGGCGACGGCGAGCAGACGCGCGACTTCACCTTCGTCAGCGACGTCGCCGATGCCTTCGTGACCGCCGCCCGATCCGACGTCTCGCACGAGATCTTCAATGTCGGCTCGGACAACACCTACAGCGTGAACCGTCTGGTCGAACTCCTCGGCGGCGACAAGGTCCACATTCCCAAGCGTCCCGGCGAGCCCGACTGCACCTACGCCGACATCACCAAGATCAAGCGCGTCCTGAAATGGGCGCCGAAGGTGAAGTTCGAGGACGGCGTCGCGACGATGTTGAAATCGATGGACCAGTACAAGGACGCTCCGCTCTGGACGGTGGACAAGATCGCCGACGCCACCAAGGACTGGTTCAAATATCTCGGTGACGAGGTCCCCCCGCAGAAGGCAGGCCGTTGAGCAGATTCGTTCACCCGCATATTTTGCCGCCAGCCAATCATTTCCGGGTCGGCCAACTGAGACCGACCGGCGCCTTGGGTCATTCACATGGGTAATGCTGCGACAGACAGGCCGGCCGGCCATCCGGCACCGCACGAGAAGATCAAGACGATCGAGGAGCTCGGCGAGATTGCGCGCACCGCACAGGCAAAGGGCCTGACCGTCGCGCTCTGCCACGGCGTGTTCGATCTGGTGCATCTCGGCCACGTCCGGCACATCCTGGCAGCCCGCAACGAGGCCGACGTGGTCGTGGTGACCATCACCGCCGACCGTTACGTCAACAAGGGCCCGGGACGGCCGATCTTCCCGGAGAACATGCGCGCCGAGATGCTGGCCGCGCTCGGCACGGTCGACTGGGTCGGCATCAATCAGACCTCCAGCGCCGAGCCGGTCCTCGATACCGTGCGCCCCGACATCTACGTGAAGGGCTCGGACTACGAGAATCCCGAGGATGACGTGACCGGCAAGATCGCGGTGGAGCGCGAGGCCGTCGAGCGTCATGGCGGACGCATCGTCTTCACGCGCGACGTGACGTTCAGCTCCTCGTCGCTGCTGAACCGCTATTTCGACATCTACGATCCCCCCTTGCGCGACTACCTCCAGAAGGTGCGCGATGGCGGCGGCGCCGAACGCCTGCTGAAGCTGATCGACAAGATCCAGGACATGCACGTCGTGCTGGTCGGCGACACCATCATCGACGAATACCAGTACGTCACGGCGCTCGGGAAGGCCTCCAAGGAGAACATCGTCGCGACCCTGCTCAAGAATGGCGAGCAGTTTGCCGGTGGCGTCATTGCCGCCGCCAATCACGTCGCGAGCTTCTGCAAGTCGGTCGAGATCGTCACGACGCTGGGCGGCAACGACTACCCCGAAGAGTTCATTCGGGCGCATGTCCGCCCGAACGTAAAGCTCACGCCGATCCGCGTTCAGGGCCGTCCGACCACCCGCAAGCTTCGGTACGTCGAGATGGGCTACCTGCACAAGCTGTTCGAAGTCTACACGATGGACGACACGCCGCTCGACGAAGCCGCGCGCACGGAGATCGACCGCGTCACCGCCGAGCGCGTCCGCGGGGCGGACGTCGTCATCGTCACCGATTTCGGTCACGGCATGATCGCATCCAGCACGATCGACACCCTGATCGCGAATTCCAAGTTCCTGGCCGTCAACGCCCAGAGCAACAGCGGCAATCACGGCTACAACCTGATCACGAAGTATCCGCGGGCCGACTACGTCTGCATCGACGCACCGGAAGCGCGCCTCGCCGCCACAGACAAGTTCAACGACATCGCATCGGTGATCGAGGGCGGCCTGCATCGCAAGATCGATTGCGACAACATGATCATCACGCACGGCTCCTTCGGCTGCTACCCCTTCTCGTCGAAGACCGGCGTTGCGCGCGTCCCCGCCTTCACCAAGACCGTCGTCGACACCGTCGGCGCGGGCGACGCCTTCCTGACGATCACGGCGCCGCTGGTCGCGGCCGGCGGCAATATCGAGGACGTCGCCTTCATCGGCAACGCAGCGGGCGCGATCAAGGTCGGCATCGTCGGTCACCGCAACTCGGTCGAAAAGGCGCCGCTGGTCAAGTTCGTCACCGCGTTGTTGAAATAGCGCAAAAAGAAAAATCCCGGAGAGCGACAGTGATTGGTCAAAAATGGAATGTGATGGTCACCGGTGGCGCCGGCTATGTCGGCAGCGTGCTGGTCCCCCAGCTGCTTGCAGCGGGTCACAAGGTCACCGTGCTCGACTTGTTCATGTATGGCGAGGACGTCTTCAACGCCGTTCGCGACAATCCGAACCTGCGCCTCATCAAGGGCGACATCCGCGATGAGGCCGCGATCAACGAGGCGCTGCGCGGCAACAACGCGGTGATTCACCTCGCCTGCATCTCCAACGATCCCTCGTTCGAGCTGGACCCGGGGCTCGGCAAGTCCATCAACTACGACTGCTTCCGTCCGATGGTGCGCGCCGCCAAGAAGGCAGGCATCAAGCGCTTCATCTATGCTTCCTCATCGAGCGTCTACGGCATCAAGGACGAGGCCGAGGTGACAGAGGAGCTGTCCTGCGAGCCGCTCACCGACTACTCCAAGTTCAAGGCGATGTGCGAGACCGATCTTGCCGACGAGGCCGCGTCGGGCTTCGTCACCTGCACGGTTCGCCCCGCCACCGTCTGCGGCTACGCTCCGCGGCAGCGGCTCGACGTCGTCGTCAACATCCTGACCAATCTCGCCGTCAACACCGGCCGCATCCGCGTGTTCGGCGGAACGCAGAAGCGGCCCAATTTGCACATCCAGGACATGTCGGCGGCCTATCTGTTCCTGCTGCAGCAGGACGATGCGAAGATCGACGGCAAGACCTACAACATCGGCTACGAAAACCACTCGCTGATGAAGATCGCCGACATCGTCAAATCGGTGGTCGGAAACAATGTCGACGTGGCCGTCGAGCCGACCGACGATCTGCGCTCCTACCACGTGTCGTCGGAGAAGATCCGCCGCGAGCTCGGGTTTGCGCCGACGCATACGATCGAGCAGGCCGTGTCCGGCCTCGTCGACGCCTTCAAGGCGGGCCGCCTGCCGAACTCGCTCAACGATCCCAGGTATTTCAACATCAAGATGATGCAGAACATCAGCCTGAAGTGAGCGGCGTGCGGATCGGCATCGATTTCGACAATACGATCATATGCTACGACAGGGTCTTTGCCGCGGCCGCGCGCCAGCGCGGGCTGGTGCCGGAGGGCTGGGACGGGCTGAAGACCGACGTGCGGGACTATCTGCGCTCCGGCGCCGGCGGCGAGCTTGCCTGGCAGGGGCTGCAAGGCTTCGTCTACGGCAAGGGCATCGGCGGCGCCGAGATCTACCCTGGAGTCCGCGAGTTCCTTGTCGCGTGCCGCAAGGCCGGCGCGAGCGTCTATATCGTCAGCCACAAGACGCAGTTCGGCCATCAGGATCCCGATCGGGTCGACTTGCGCGAGGCTGCGCGCGGCTGGCTGAAGAGCGCGGGCCTCATCGACATCGCCGACGCGGCGATCTCGGCGGGCAATGTCTATTTCGAGGACACGTTGGCGGCCAAGGTCGAGCGGCTCGCAAGCCTGCAGCTCGACATCTTCATTGACGATCTCGTCGACGTTTTCGCGCAGCCGCATTTTCCGAAGACGACGCGATCGATCCTGTTCACGCAGGCGCGGCCGCCGCATCCCGCGCATTGCGAGCCGCTCGCGACCTGGGCCGATATCCACCGCGGAGTGTTCACGGCATGAGCGAGCCGGACATCAGCGTACAGGATGCGGTCTCGATCGGCAGTCGTCTCGCCGGGGCGCAGGTCGCGGCCGCGCAACCGGCGCGGTCCGGCGGCAACAACCGGGTGTTCCGGCTGGAGATGGCGAAAGGTCCGCCCCTCGCCCTCAAGCACTACCCGTCCGACGGACGTGATCGCCTGGCACAGGAATATGACGCGCTCACGTTTCTCTCGCGCCACGGCATCACGTCGACACCGCGGCCGGTCGCGAAGGATCCGGCGGCGTTCTGCGCGCTGTATCAATGGTTCGACGGTGACGCCGCGGTCCTGCATCCCCGGCACGACGACGCCGACCAGCTGGCCGATTTCCTGATCGCGCTGCAAAGACTGCGCGACGCTGAAGGCGCGCAGACTTTGCGGAACGCATCGGCCAGCATCTTTTCGCCCGAGGCGGCCATCGCCCAGTACGAGCAACGCCTCGACGGCCTGCGGCGGGCCTCGGATGATGATCCGGACCTGCGTGCGTTCATGGACGGCAGCCTCGTTCCCACCACTGCCGTCGCAATCCGGCAACTGCGTAGGCGCTATGCGGAACTGAGCCTCGATCCCGCCGCGGATCTTGCGCCCGCCCATCGCGCATTGAGCCCGTCGGATTTCGGACTGCACAACGCGCTGCGCGCCGACGACGGCAAATTGCGCTTCATCGACTTCGAGTATTTCGGCTGGGACGACCCGGTCAAGCTCGTGTCCGACACCGCGATTCACCCCGGCAGCGGTCTGCCCGACGCCGACGCGAACCGATTGATCGAGCGGCTCTCCCAGGCCTTCGCGGCTGGGGATGACGCGTTTGCGATCCGTCTTGACGTACTGTATCCTGTGTTCGGGGCGATTTGGTGCCTGATTGTCCTGAATGCCTATTTGCCGGAAAGCCGCTCCCGGCGCGCCCTGGCTATGCAAGGTGGTGATCTGACGGTCCGCCTTGCCGGCCAGCTCGACAAAGCCCGCCGGCTCCATCAAACGATTTGCCAACGTGATCCAGATCTCACCCCACGCTGAAGCTGCTCTCACCTGCACGCTGGACGAGCGCAGCCTGTATTTGCGCCGCCTGGTCCTCGGTTCGGTCCGTTCCGCGGGACGCGGCCATGTCGGGCCTGCCCTGTCGCTGATCGAGATGGTCCGCGTGCTTTACGACGATGTGCTGCGGATCGACCCGCAGAACCCGGGCGATCCCGATCGCGACCGCGCCATCCTCAGCAAGGGACATGGTTGTCTGGCGCTCTACGCGCTATTGGCCGACCGCGGCTTCTTCCCGCTGGCGGAACTGGAGGGCTTTTGCGGCTCCGACAGCATTTTGGGCGGGCATCCCGAATACGGCATGGTGCCCGGCGTCGAGGCCTCGACCGGCGCACTCGGACACGGTCTGTCGATCGGCGTCGGCCTTGCGCTTGCCGCCCGCATGCGCGAGCGCAGCTACCGGACCTTCGTGCTGCTCGGCGACGGCGAGATCAACGAGGGATCGGTGTGGGAAGCTGCGATGGGCGCGGCCAAGCACGGCCTGGACAATCTGGTCGCGCTGATCGACTACAACAAGCTGCAGAGCTACGGCCCCACCGACTACGTGCTGCCGCTGGAGCCGCTCGCGGACAAATGGCGCAGCTTCGGCTTCGCGGTGCAGGAGGTCAACGGCCACGACGTCGGCGCGCTGCGCACGGTGCTGAAGCAGGTCCCGGCCGTGGCCGGCAAGCCTAGCGCCATCATCTGCCATACCGTCAAGGGCAAGGGTCTTCCGGCTGCGGAATCCAATGCCGATTGGCATCACAAGAACAAGCTGACCGACAGCGAGCTCGACGCCATTCGCGTCGCCGTCGGCGATTTTTGATCGGCTCCCCATGCGCAACACCGCGATGAACATGGTCCACAAGCTCGCCGCGCGCGACGAGCGAGTGCTTTACATCGGTTCCGATCCTGGCGCCGGCACCCTGCGCGCGATGAGCAAGGAGTTTCCCAAGCGCCATCTGATCGAGGGCATTTCGGAAGCGCATATCATCGGCATGTCGGCCGGCCTCGCGATGGAGGGCTTCGTCCCCTACGTCAACACCATCGCGACCTTCCTCACCCGCCGCTGCTACGAGCAGGTCGCCGTCGATCTCTGCCTGCACAATCTGCCGGTGCGGCTGATCGCTAATGGCGGCGGCCTCGTCTACGCGCCGCTCGGTCCCACCCACCAGGCGATCGAGGACATCGCCATCATGCGGGCGCTGCCGAACATGACGGTGATCTGCCCGTGCGATGCCGATGAAGCCGCGCGCATGATGGAGCAGACGCTGGATTGGAAGGGTCCGATCTACATCCGGCTCGGCAAGGGCGGCGATGCCATCGTCTCCAAGGCCGAGCACGGTTTTGAGATCGGCAAGGCCATCCTGATGCGCCCGCAGGGCGACGTCCTCATGGTGACCACCGGCATCATGCTCCAGCGCGCCCTCGCTGCGGCCGACCTGCTGGCCGCGCAAGGCATTCGCGCCGGCATCCTGCACATGCATACCGTGAAACCGCTCGACACCGCAGCGCTGCTGCAGGCGCTCCGCGGCACCAGGCTCTTGGTCACGCTGGAGGAGCACGTGCCCTCCGGCGGCCTCGGCAGCGCGGTCGCGGAGGCGCTGATCGACAAGCTCGGCTCCGGTTTCCCTGCGATGCTGCGGCTGTCGCTGCCGGACCGCTTCATGCACAATTACGGTTCGCAGGACTCGCTGCTGAAGAAGCACGGGCTCTCCGCCAGCGCCATCGCGACCTCGATCGAGCATGCGCTCGCGGCGTCGCACACTTCCGCTCCTCAACTTCATTCCACCTGACGGGTCACATGTACGACGTTCGATATTCCTATCTGCTCGAGCAATTCGCCGATCCCGCACCGATCCTCGCCGAGATCGGCCGGCTGGTTGCGACCGGTGACTTCACCCTTGGCAAGCCCGTCGCCGAATTCGAGAAACGCTTCGCCGAATTGATCGGCGTCCGTCACGCCATCGGCGTCGGATCGGGCACCGACGCGCTCAAGCTGCCGCTCAAGGCGCTCGGCATCGGTCATGGCGACGAGGTCATCACCGCCGCCAACACCTTCATCGCCACCGTCGGCGCGATCGCGGAAACCGGCGCGACGCCCGTCCTGGTCGATTGCGACGATTCCTTCTGCATGAACGTGGACCAGGTCGAGGCTGCGATCACTGGCAAGACCAAGGCGATCATGCCGGTCCAGTTGACCGGCGAGGTCACCGACATGGGCAAGCTGATGCCGATCGCGCAGCGTCACAACCTGCCGGTGGTCGAGGACGCCTGCCAGGGCATCCTGTCGGAGTTTGCGGGGAAACGCTCCGGCACCCACGGCATCGCGGCCGGCTTCTCGCTGCATCCGCTCAAGAACCTCAACGTCTGGGGCGATGCCGGCGTCGTCGTCACCAATGACGACGGCATGAACGAGAAGCTGCGCCTGATCCGCAACCACGGCATGAAGAACCGCGACGAGATCGCGATCCTCGGCTGCAACTCGCGGCTCGATTCCTTGCAGGCCGTGGTCGGCAACTGGCTGATCGGCCAGACCAGCGAGATCACGCGCCGGAGAATCGAGAATGCGGCCTATTACGATGCGGGTCTCGCCGGCCTGCCCGGCCTGCGCATCCCGCCGCGCCGTCCCAACGTGAAGCACGTCTACCATCTCTACATGGTGTTCGCCGAACGCCGCGACGAGCTCTACAAGTACTGTCTGGATAACGGCATCGAGGCCAAGATCCACTATCCGATCCCGCTGTATCAGCAGGAAGGCCTGAAGCATCTCGGCTACGCGCCGGGCACGTTCCCGGTCACCGACCGCCACGCCAAGGAAGTCATCAGCTTCCCGGTCGACCAGCACCTGACGCGTGCCCAGCAGGACCGCGTCATCGAGACCGTCAGGAAGTTCTGCCATGGACGCTGACACCGGCCGCCGGCGCATCGGTTACGTCAATCTTCCCGCGCAGTTCGAGGAAGAGCGCGCCGAGATCATGCAGGCGGTCGAGGGCGTGTTTTCCCGCGGCGACTTCATCGGCGGCGCCGCGGTTGGAAAGCTCGAGGAGGAATTGTCGGCCTATCTCGGCTCACCGCATGTCGTAACGCTGAATTCCGGCACCGACGCGCTGATCCTCGCCATGCGGGCGCTCGACATCGGCCCCGGCGACGAAGTCATCACGCCGCCGAACTCGTTCGTGGCATCGACCGCCGCGATCATCGCGGTCGGCGCCACGCCGGTGTTTGCCGACGTGCTGCCCGACCAGAGCATCGATCCGGCCGCGGTCGAGGCCGCCGTCACACCGCGCACCAAGGCGATCATGCCGGTGCATCTGACCGGACGCATGGCCGACATGGCTCCGCTGATGGCAATAGCGGCCAAGCACGCGCTCGCCGTGATCGAGGACAGCGCCCAAGCGGTCGGCTCGACCTATGACGGGCGCATGAGCGGCACCCTCGGCACGTTCGGCTGCTTCTCCGCCCACCCCTTGAAGAATCTCAATGCCGCCGGCGATGCCGGCTTCCTCGTCACCGCCGATGCGGAGCTTGCCGCAAGAATCCGCCGGCTGCGCAATCACGGCCTGATCAACCGCAGCGACGTCCAGGAATGGGGGATCGTGTCGCGGCTCGACACGCTGCAGGCCGAGGTGCTGCGCATTCGCCTGCGTCATCTGCCCTCGGTGATCGAACGCCGGCGGCGCAACGCCGCGCAATACCGCGCCGAGCTCGCAGGGCTGCCCCTGTTCATTCCGCCCTGTCGGAATATCGAGTTCAACACCTTCCACACCTTCGTGGTGCAGACCGAGCGGCGCAACGACTTCCAGAAATATCTTGCCGACAAGGGCATCGAGACTGCGATTCACTATCCGGTCCCGATCCACCTGCAGCCGGCAGCGGCGCATCTGGGCCATGGCCGCGGCGCGTTCCCGGTGACGGAACGGCAGGCGGACCAGATCCTCACGCTTCCCATCAACCAGTTCCTGTCGGCCGCCGACATCAGCTATATTTGCGCGACCGCCCGGGAGTATTTTGCATGACGGACACGGACTTCCTGCACGCCGACGAGCAGGCGCTGGCGCAACGCTTCATCGACGATGGCTTCGTCACCACGCCGGCCGACGATCGCGCCGGGCTCGACCGGATCCAGCGCCGCGCCGCCGAGCTCGCGGCCGACTACCTGAAGCTGCCGCACAGCAACGATCCCTACGCGATGCTGGACACGATCCACACGCGGGTGAGCGTGGATAATCTCAACGGATTGCGGCTGCACGTCTTCAACGGCCTCAACGCCGAGCCCTGGTTCCGCCCGACCTATTTCCGCCTGGCGCGCTCGACGATCGAGACCATCGTCGGCAACGAGCTCTGCATGCAGCGCCGCGTCAATCTCAGCATCCAGCTTCCCGGCGACAGCTCCTCGCTGCTCGCCACCCATTCCGACGTCTGGTCGGGCGACTCGCCGTTCGAGGTCGTGGTGTGGGTGCCGCTGGTCGACGTCCATCGCACCAAGTCGATGTACCTGCTGCCGCCGTCCCTGAACGGCGAGATGCAGGACCGCATGGCGGCCTTGCGCAGCGCCGAAGAGCTGTACAAGACCATCAAGCCGCACGCGACCTTCATCGAGATCCCCTACGGTCACGTGATGCTGTTCAACCAGACCCTGATGCACGGCAATCGCGTCAACGAGGAAGCCGGCACGCGCTGGAGCATGAACTGCCGCTTCAAGAGCATCATGTCGCCCTATGCGGACAAGCGCTTCGGCGAGTTCTTCGAGCCGATCCTGCTGCGCCCGGCAACCCGGGTCGGCATGCAGTACAAGTTGCCAGGAGGCTTCCATGGCTGAGCGAGCCGGCCACCGCGGCTATATCGGCGCCAGGCCGCTGAACGGCAGCCGCACCCCCCAGCACGTCCAGAACATCGTGATCCGCGACTATGCGCGGCGGAAGAACCTGCAATATCTCCTCAGCGCCGCCGAGCACACCATGCCCGGCAGCTACATGGTGCTGGAAGATATCCTGGACGAGCGGCCGCAGCTGCGTGGGCTCATTCTCTACAGCATCTTCATGCTGCCGCCCGACGAGGCACGGCGGCGGCGGATCTACGACCGCGTGCTGCGCGAGGGCTGCGACCTTCACGCGGCGGTCGAGGAGATCACGTTGGCGTCGCAGAAAGACATCCGGGCCGTCGAGGACATCCTGCTCGTCAACAAGTTCGCAACCATCCTGTGACGATGCCGCGGATCGGTTGGGCCCCATGACCGAGATCAACCTGCTCCAGCCGATGCACGCATCGACGAAGCGGGACTACGTCCAGCGCGTGGTCGAGCACGACAAGGCGGAATCCGCCACCGTCGCCCGGCAATGGGGACGCGACTATTGGGACGGCGACCGGCGCTACGGCTACGGCGGCTATCGCTATGACGGACGGTGGCGCCCGCTGGCCCAGACCCTGATCGATCGCTACGGCATCAAGCCGGGCATGAGCGTGCTCGACGTCGGCTGCGGCAAGGGCTACCTGCTCTACGAGTTCGCCCAGCTCGTCCCCGACCTCAGGATCGCCGGCATCGACATCTCCGAGTACGGCATCGCCAACGCCAAGGAGGAGGTGCGGCCGCATTTGAACGTCGGCAGCGCCGTCGCGCTCCCCTACCCCGACCACAGCTTCGATCTCGTCGTCTCGCTCGGCGTGTTGCACAATCTTCCGCTCGAGGACGTGTTCCGCGCCGTACCTGAGATCGAGCGCGTCGGACGCGGCACCTCGAAATATCTGATGGTCGAATCCTTCCGCAACGAGCGGGAGAAGGCCAATCTGCTTTACTGGCAGCTCACCTGCCTGAGCTTCCACGGCCCGCAAACATGGGCCTGGATCTACGACAAATGCGGGTACCGGGGCGACCATGGGTTCATCTTCTTCGAATGAAACAGGCCGGCGCCGGCCGACCTCATTGCGCGCACAGAATCCGGAAGTGTACTATTCCGACGACGCCATCGTCACCGCGGACGATGGCACGATCGCGGAGCTGAAGCGCATCGCCGCCGGCAACCCGCGCCTGCGCAGCCGGCTGTGCACGCATCCCGATCCCGCCTCGGGCCTGCACGAGATGCTGATCGTGCACCATCGCGAGGCGTATGTGCGGCCGCACAAGCACCTTGGCAAGCCTGAATCGTTCCACGTCATCGAGGGCACCGCGCAGGTCGTGATCTTCGAGGATGACGGCCGCATTCGCGAAGTGCTCGAGATGGCGCCCTACGGTCAGGGCAAACGCTGCTATTACCGCATGCCCGAAAAGGTCTTCCACTCGATCCTGATCACCTCGGAATGGCTGGTGTTTCACGAAACCACCGCCGGCCCGTTCGATCCTTCGCGCACGGCATTTCCCGACTGGGCCCCGGATGGCGGCGACGCCGCCGAGGTCCAGGACTACGTCACACGGACTGGCGCGCTCGCTGCGGAGCATCTGGCGAGACCATAGATTTCGACCGCTTTCGACGATCGCACCGTGAATGATCGAGGACGACACCAGACGATGAAGCTGCCTGCAAAAGCACTGGTTACCCTGGTCAAGTTCGCGGTGTCGATCGGGATCCTGGTGTTGCTGTTGCGCGGTCAGGATCCGTCGACCCTGAAAGCCGATCTTCTCGCCGTCGATCTCAACGTGCTTGCGCTTGCGGTGCTGCTGCTGTTCGCCCAGACCTTCGTCCTCTGCCACCGCTGGATGCTGATCCTCCGTGCCATGAACGTGCCGCTCGATTGGCTGCCCGGCTGGCGCATTCTCATCGTCAGCACCTTTTTCAATCAAGTATTACCCGCGGGCGGTGACGCGGTTCGGATCTGGATGCTGCGGCGGCAGGGCGTGCAATGGTCGCAAACGATCGGCAGCATCGTGGCTGACCGCTTTCTCGGCCTGTTGGGTCTTGGTTTCATCCTCCTGGCGGGATTGCCGTTCCTGCTGGCGCGCGTCCCCGACAATTCGCTCCTGTTCGCGATCGCGATCATTCTGGCGGCCGCATGCCTCGGCGCAATCGCCCTGGTCACGCTGGACCGGTGGCCGCCGCATGTGATCGCGGCCGTGCCGGCCAGGGTCGTGCAGTTCGCGATGCTGATCAGAGCTCCGTTGCTGGCGACCGCGGGGCGAGCGATGCTGATCGGATCTGCCATCGCGGTCCATCTCATCACCGTCGCGACCTGCTATGTCCTCGCGATCGGACTGCAGGCGCCGCTCTCCGCACTCGACGCCTTCGTCCTGGTCCCGCTCGTCATCCTGTCCTCTGCGATTCCCATCTCGATCGGGGGATGGGGCGTGCGCGAAGGCGCTATGGTCGCGGTGCTCAGTCTTGCCGGAATCGCATCCGACAAGGCACTCGCGATATCGGTCTTGCTGGGACTTGGCGCCCTGATCGTCGGGTTGTTCGGCGGGCTGGTATGGCTGATCGCGCCGGAGCGCGCCAGCTTCAGCCCCGACCAGGCGCGGACCGTCACCGAACGAGCCGATGCAGCGCCGGTCTAGCATGGGCGACCCCAGACAAGATCAAGCGGTGGTAGCCGCCGAGTTGCGCCTGCGCACCATCGTCGAGACGTGGTCGTTGCGTATCCTCATTCTCGTGCCTGCTGCACTGTCCATCTGGTTCGTCAACCGAACGGGCACCTACCGCACCCTGCTCTTCGATGGCGGCTGGACGACGCGATTTTACGTCCTCGCCTGGATTGTGCTGACGCCGTATCTCGGCTGGCTCGTCATGGCGACCGGTCGCCTGACGTTCTCGCTCATCAGGCACGAACCCACTCAACGCGTCGACGAGTTCTTCGTCGGCGCGGCCGCGCTCATCTTGACGGGATTTGGCTTCGGCGCTCTCTCCGTCCTGTACCCCCAAATCGTCCTCGGATTCGCGACCCTCATGCTGCTGTGGGATAGCCGCAGCTGCAGGAAGCCGCAAAGATTCGCGCTGACCTTGCCGCTGATGGCAACTTCGCTACTGGGTCTTTGGCTCCTCGTAACGGTGTTCATCGACAGAGCCGTCATACCCGACGTCATTTCGACCGACGTTCAGCAGCTCTATGCGCCCTATCTTGCAGAGGTCGCGAGAAATCACAGCATCTGGCTTGCAGCTGACAATCCCATCTTCTCCGACTTCGAGATCGGCCACGGCAACGGCCTGCATTTGATGTTTGCGACGTTCTTGCCTCCCCACGTCGCGCAGATTGTTTCCTTCCTCTATTTCGTCGCAATCGGTGCAGTCATTTTTGAGCTCGCCCGCATCGTTTTGCCGTGGCAGGCGCTCGGACGCCGTTGGGAGGATGCGGCGATCCCGATTGCACTTGCGCTGGCGATCCTCGGACTTGCGTGGCCGCGAACGATGCCGCGCGTCTCGCCCGGCCTCTACATCATGGAATTCGGCAAGTACCACCTTCAGACGGCGGCGTTCTTTGTCTATTTCCTGCTTGTCGTTGCGCGAACGTCCCAAAAACGCGACAAGTTCGCCGCAGGGATTTGCGCCATCGCCGTCGCGGCATCCTATCCACCGTACGCAGCGCTGGTCTTCGTGATTTCGTCGTTGGGCGCGTTTGCCAAGGTGGTTCAGCGCGACCGATCCGGCTTCATCACCAGCGTGCTGCTGGGCGCCGGGGCGATCGCGGGCTGCATCCTTAGTCTCTCGATCAATTACCTCTACCTCGGAATCCCCGCGACGAATCCATACTCTCTGTTCCGGCACGTCGTTTCACTCGAACGCTTTTCGAAGTTCGGCAGCCTCGATCTTCTGGATTATTTCGTGGTGTCACAGTCGCTGGAGGTCACCGACTTTCTGAGCAAATCGGGCTTCGTCGCCTTCCTCAGGGAGGCCAGGTCCGTTCTCGCGGTCGCGCTGCTCCTCGCGCTGGCGACCTATGCCGTCGCTTTCGTGGACTCAAAGCTTCGTTCCGATCGCCCGGAATCCCATAAGCTCGCGCCGCTGCCCAATCCCGCGGGACTTTTTGTCGTGGTCGCCTATGTCGCCAGCGTCCGGCTGCTGGACATGGCGCTGAATATTCCGAGCCTCATGAGATTGTCGGTCCACGTGAACGCGCTTTTCCCGCTTGCGACCGTCGGCATGGCCTACTGGGGATTGGCTGTCGCGCGACGCTTCAAGCCGGCTTGGTTCAGCGACCGCCTCGCTCCCCATGCCGCTCTCGCTGCCATCTTGCTCGCCGGCACCTGGATGACGGCAGCGCATCCCTGGAAGAGCTTCAAAGTTGATGAGGCCATCACCTTCGTGGGGGGGAACTCCTCTCACTCATATGCCTCGGGTCACCCAGGACTGGAAGCGGTGTGACGAGCTGGAGCAATCGACGGGCTCGGATCGCATCCTCGCGCTCAACGGTTATCGCGCCATGGTGCCCTGCTATTTCTCGTCGCTGCTCACGCGCGGCAAGATCATTCATACCTACGAGAGCGACGTCGCACGCGATTTCGCGAAGATCGCACTCGGAAGCGCCGAAACGGCGGAAGCCGCGCTTCGATCACTGGGCGTAAAACTATTCTACGTCCAGAAGAACAATTGCGACTTTTGGGTCAACGGTTTCTCCGACCTGTTTCAAAAGGACGAACTCGTGCGACGTTTTGCTGTTCGTCGCGAGACCCCGGAGTATTGGTTATTGACGTGGACGCAAGGTGATCAATCATTAAGTCCGGAAGACGCGACCGCAATCTCAGCGCTCAGGACAAGATCGAAAGAGATCTACCGGGAGGCATACGGCGTCGAACCATTCGAGGTGGTCAAGCACCGTCTACCACCGAATAGCAGGCGTGGAGATCTCGATGTCCTCGGCCAGCTATCCCAATGCTTCTGAGCCTCGCCACGGCCGCCGGCCCTCTCCCCAGAGGCGCCATGTCCGAGGATCACGAATCGGCGCCAGCATCGGTAACTTAAGAATTGTAGCACGGCCCGTTGCACTATATAGGCTTCAACTGCGCCGCGTACCGTTTCAGGGCGCCGATGTTCCCTTGCTTTCCTGCAAAGAGCTAGAGCCGTGACCGACCATTGCCGCCTCTGCCATTCGACCGACCTGCGACCGGTCATCGACCTCGGTTTGATGCCGATTGCGCATCGGCTTCGGCATAGCCGAAACGAGCAGGAGGAACGCTATCCGTTCGAGGTGCTGGCGTGCGGCGAATGCGGCCTGCCGCAGATCGTCAAGCCGATCGATCCAGACATCCTGTATCGCCAGTTCAACTACAATTTCAGCAGCTGGAAGCCGGAGCCGCACCAGGTCGACGAGCTCGACACCATCGCGAAGTTCTCGAAGCATCAATCCGTGTTCGAGATCGGCTGCAACGACGGCCTGTTCATGGACAAGCTTCGCGAGCGCGGCACCAAGGTCATGGTCGGTGTCGAACCGAATCCGGTCTCAGGCAAGATCGCCCGCGAGCGCGGCATCAAGGTCTATGCCGACATGCTCAGTCCGGAGATGGCCCACGACGCGGTCGCTCAGTCCGGCAAGTTCGACCTCGTCGTCTCGCGCCAGGTGCTCGAGCACATCGTCGATTTCGAGAACTTCTTCGCTTGCGTGAAGATCGCGCTCAGCGATGAAGGGCTGCTGTTCATCGACGTGCCCGACTTTGATCCCGGTTCGACGGCGGGCGACCTCTCGGTCCTGTGGGAGGAGCACGTCAGCTACTTCACCGAGCCGACCCTGCTGGCGCTGCTGGCTCGCCACGGCTTCGAGGCGGTCTCGGTAAAGAAGTACAATTTCAGCGGCGGCAGCCTCGCGATCGCAGCCCGTCGCGCAACCCGTGACGTGACGCCGCCGCCTGCGCCCGCCGGCGTCGGCGAGAAATTCGGTCAGCGCGCAAGGGAGTACGGCGCGCGCCTGCGGCCGATCCTCGCCAAGGCCCGCACGAGCGGCGCCGAGATCGCCATCTACGGCGCGGGCTGCCGCGCCTGCACCTTCACCAACGCGCATGAACTGGCGGATCTCGTCGATCTCTCGGTCGACGACCAGAAGGAGCGCCAGGGGCTGTTCCTACCCGGCACGGGCATACCGATCCGTTCACCGGACGAGCTCGCCGGCAAGTCGGGTCCGCTCGTCTGCCTCCTCGCCGTGAACCAGGAGAACGAAGCCAAGGTCAGCAGCCGGCTGCGCGAGAACGCGAAGCGGCCGCTACACATCGTCTCGATCTTCGCGCCCTCCGACATCTGGAGCGAGCTCGACCGGCTCGAGGCGGCCTTGGGTTAGGGACGCCGCGGCATGGCTGACGAGAAGCTCTTCAATTACTACGAACGTCAGGACGTCCTACCGACGTTCGGGAATTTCAAATCGGCCGCCGAACTCGACGCATATGCCAGCCAGCGGCGCGAGCTGTTTTCAGACAAGCTGGTGCTGCCGCCGCGGCTGTTCCGCGATGCGGAGGTGCTCGAATTCGGTCCTGATTCCGGTGAGAACGCGCTGGTGTTCGCCGGCTGGGGCGCGAACATGACGCTCGCCGAACCGAACCGGCATGCGCATCCGAAAATCGAGGCCTATTTCGCGCATTTTGGCCTGACCGAGCGTCTGCGCGAGCTCGCATTGGCCGACGTCGAAGGATTTCGCAGCGAGCGCCGCTACGACATCATCGATGCCGAAGGTTTCATTTACACCGTGCAGCCGACTGAAAATTGGCTCGGCGTCTTCCACCGGCTGCTCAATCCGGACGGTTTCGCCATCGTGTCGTATTACGAACGCTATGGCGGCTTCTTCGAGCTCGCGCTCAAGGCAATCCATGCGGCCGGCAAGGCATTGTCAGGCCGTCCTGCACTGGAAACGGCAAGGTCGCTGTTCGAGGCGAAGTGGAACAGTATTCCGCACACCCGCAGCTTCGAATCCTGGCTGATGGACGTGCTCGAAAATCCGTTCGTCCGGCATCGGTACTTCCTCGACGCAACGGCTTTGTGCACGGCGGCGCATGCACAGGGATTCGACATCCATTCGGCGTGGCCAGCCTATCGCGACAGCCTGGACGTCTACTGGCACAAGAAGGTTCTCTCCCCGGACGAGAAGCTGCGGCGCGCGGCGCGCCATCTCGACCGCAGCCGTCTCAGCTTCCTCGGCGGACGCAAGCTCTACCTGGTCGGCAAGGCCGATGCGGCGGCGGCGATTTCGGCATCGATCGAAACGCTGGTTCTCGACGTCGATGCGATGATCGACGACCCCTTCGGCGAGAGCCTGCCGCGCGCGGTCGCGAACCTTGCATCCTTACGCGAGGCGATCCGGACGACGGACATTCTCGCCGACGATGCTTCGGACATCGAAACGATCGTTGCCACGCTCGACAGCTTCCATCGCATCTTCGGCGCGATCGGGCGGCGGGATGCGTCGGCGGTCGCTGCCCTCACCCAGACTGATCCGGCGTTCATCAACACCTGGGGACAGCCGGCGCACTTCCTCGTCATGCGGAAGCGCTTCGGGGGATCATAGCCAGTGAGGCCAGGCATTGGCATCATCGGAACGGGGATGGTCGGCCAGATGTGCCACCTCGCCAATTTCGTCGCCAATCCCGCCTGCCGCGTCGTTGCCATCGCCGATCTCCGGCCCGATCTGGCGGCCGCCGCCGCGCAGAAATTCGGTATCTCGCGGGTCTACGGCACGCACCGCGAGTTGCTCGCGGACGCTGCGGTGTCCGCCGTCGTGGTCGTGACGAAGCGGCGAGCCACCGGCCCGATCGTGCTGGAAGCGTTGAAAAGTGGCCGGCACGTGCTGTCGGAGAAGCCGATGGCCTACACGACGGTTCAGGCCGCGTCGCTGGTCGAAGCGGCGCGGCGACAGCACCTCGTCTACAGCATCGGCTACATGAAGCGTCACGATGCCGGTGTGGCACGCGCGCTGGCCGAGCTCGCGCGCTTGCGCACGGACGGCTCGCTCGGACGCGTCGTCGGAGCAAGAGGCTGGTGCTTCGGCGGCGACACCGGCCGATCGCAGGACAACTTCGTCATGACCGGCGAGACCCGGCCGGACGGACTCGAACTCTGGCAGGATGGTCCCGACTGGATGCCGGGCGCGTTGCGGCCTGGCTACGACAACTTTCTGAACGTGTTCAGCCATATCATCAACCTCGTGCGCTACCTGCTCGGATCGTCGCCGACTGTCGCCGAAAGCACCGTCGAGACTTCTGGCACTGCGACGGTGACGCTCGACTTCGAGGGCGTTGCCTGTGTGCTGCAGCTAGCGAACGGGCCCGAAGGTGCGTGGCGCGAGGGGCTGTCGATCGATTTCGAGCACGGCGCGGTGACTATCGAACTGCCCCCGCCCTTTGCCGAGCGGGAGGCGGGGGTCATCCTCGACCAGGGCGGACAAATCACGCGCTTGACGGGTGAAGGCAGCTGGGCGTTTCGGCGTCAGGCTGATGCTTTCGTCGCCGACATCGTCGAACGGAGGACGCCGCTTGCGTCCGGCGCAGATTCGGTGACCGACATCGCGCTGGCCGAGGCGATCTGGAAGCGGCAAGTCAGCGGCCAGGCGTGACACTCTTGCTCGCGCCGTCGAGCGGCAGGATGCCGCCGATCGGGCCAAGCTTGATCGTGACCTCTGCAAGTTGGGAGAGCAATTCCGCAACATCGCAGCGCGCCAGCAACCGACACACGTAGTACTTCCGCGCCAGAATGTGGTTCGGCGCGGCTCCCGGCCCCGGCTGCAGCGAGATGGTTGCCTGCGGCCCCGTCGGATCGAAATGACGGAACGCACTTCCCGGAGCCTTCCGCGCCTCGTCCATCTCTCGGAGGATGTCGGGCCGCTCGGCACGCAGGGCAAATCCGAAGACCGGCTGATTGCCCCAAGCAAGGCGGAGCATGCCCGTGACTTCGGCGACACCGAAAGGCACGTGCCGCGACGGGTAGTCGAAGAAACCATCATCGAGCGCATAAACCGTCGCCGCCGGCTGCACCCGGCTGGCAAGGTCGCGCGCCAAGGCCTGCTGTTTCAGGGTTCTCGCCTGCATGAAGACGTAGTCGCTCCATAGCATGCCGATCGACACGATCAGGCTTGCCCCGAATATCGCAGCAAGGGCGGCGCCGGGGCCCGTCCATCGTTCGGCCTGTCGCTTGAACGCCAGCAGTGTCAGCGCGAGCGGCACGCCGAACATCAGCAGGTGACGGCTCTCATAGAAATGCACGGAAGACGGCCGCAGGCCGGCGATCAGATACGGCGACGACAATGCGAGGAACAAGACCACGGCGAGTGCGAGCGGCACGGTGATCGCGCTTCTGGACGCGGTCGTCTTCGCGTCCCGACGCAGCAGCAACAATACGATTCCAACGAGGACTGCAGCCGCGATGAAGAGCGCTGGAACCTGAATCGCGGCGCGGATCGCGTGGGTGAGGACATCCCTGTAGCTGGCGGCGAAGAACGCCGACCACCCCCGCGCCAACTCGCCGAGCGTCGGAAAATGGGCGCCATAGTGCTGTGCGTAGACGCCGATCCGCTTGAACCAGATATTGAGCGTGCCCCAATAGACCAGCGGAAGCACCACCAATTCCGGATAGCGCAGGACACAGCGCCAGGCTGCGAGCCATGTCCGGCGAACGAAGCCATGCGCCGCGTCTCCGCTCCGCCATATCGCAACGAACAGGCCGAACATCACGACGGCATACAGCACGATCGTCGAGTTGAGCGCGAAGCTCAGCAGGAACACCAGCGAAGCGAGCACACGAAGCAGCACGCGCCGCAGGCCGACGGCGCTGAAGGCGAGCGTCAACAGCCATGCACCGATGAACAATAGCCCGAAGCTGAACACGTAGACCGCGTTCGCCTTGCCCGCCCAGAGTTGATAGCCGGGATAGGTCCAGACGATCAGCGCGAAGCCGACCGCTTCGGCGCGATCGAGCAGACCGAGCCGTGTCGCCGTCAGCATCAGACACACCGCGCCGAAGACGATTCCGGCGAACGCCAGCGATACCATCACGACGAGCGGGGCGCCGGTCCAGTTCGCGAACCTGTCGTAGCTGTAGAAAATCGGATGGCCCGCGCCATTCAGCAGGAAATCGATGTCGATGAAATAGTCCGGACGCGGCTTGAGCACCAGCCAGTCGTCCATGAAGAGGCCGTCATTGAGGAGCATCGGCGCATGCGCAACCAGCAACACGACGATCAGGATGGCTATCGCTCGCAGCAACGGGGGCAAGCTCGGAGGGGAGAGGGAGGACATCGTCGGCGAGGATTCGCACGCCCACGGGACGACCGCAAGGCCGGGCGCCGGGGCTCCCTTGACCGCAAAAATGCGACCTCCTATAGACTTTGCTCTGGCTGGGCCTGAGAGGCGTCCGGGACGATTTTCCACGATGAACATGCTCCCGGGCCCTGCGCAAGCCGCTGCAATTGGTCTCAGCATCGCCTTTCCATTGCTGTTGCTGTGCTACGCGCGCATCGCTGCCACCGGCGGATCGGGCCGCCGCTTCCGGCTGGGCTGCGTCACCATCGTCGTGCTCTACGCGATCGCCTGTCTCGCGCTTCCGGGGCAACGCCAGCTCGCGGACGTGCTTGGCGGTCTCCTGCTGTTGGGGACAGCGATGATGTTTTGCTACATCCTGTTCAGCCTGCTGGCCTGGGGCTTTACGCTGACGCTGCTCACGGCCCTCGTCCAGGCCGAACGTCCCCTCACCCTGGAGCAATGGGCCGAGGCGTACATGCAGGGCGGAGATCTCGGCACGTTCGCGCACAACCGCCTGAAGCTCCTGGTCGGCGCGGGAATGGTGATCACGGCAGACGGCAGGCTGGCCCCGACGGCCAAGGGGGTAGCGATCGCGCATCTCGCCAAGCTTGTTCGTTTGTCGACGGGCCTTGGGTGAGCGGCACGATGTCCTTCGCCGTCGGGCTCATCGCCGTTGCCGTTTTCGCCCTGCTCGCGCCTGCCTTGCAGATCATGGCCCGCGCTCGCGCATGGCCGCTCGGACCCGTCACCCTGCTTGCGATCGCCGCACTCGTCTCGCATGGTCTCGGCGTGGCGCTCGGCATCGTCGCGATTCCGCAATTTCAGTATTGGGACGCCGCATCGATATTCGCATTTTGCGTCATGGCCTACGTTTTCGCCTTTGGCGCAGTGTACAAGTCGGTGTCCCTGGAGATCCTGCTCGGTCTCGTCGACCGCCCCGGTCGGACCGCGCCGCTTTCGGAGATCATCGAAAGGCAGGTTCCAGATTTGTTCCAGGGACGAATTGGGATCCTGGTCGATCGCGGCCTGGTCGAACGGGTCAATTCAGGCTTGTCGGCGACCACGGCCGGGCGGAAAATGGCAGCTCACGTCGGCCGGCTGCGCCGCGCCTTCGGCATCGGTGATACCAGCCTCTATGATTTTTCCGACTAGTTGCGCGGAACACACACATCGCCGGTTTCGTGCCGGTTGTGTGGATCATATCGGCGAGTCGCATTGTTCGCCCGGCGCAGATGACCTAGAGTTGCGCTGAGGGTTCACCAGTAAAGAGTGGCCGGCAACGGCGGTATCAAATGACACCTTCCAGGGCGGCAAAAAGGCTTACGATCGTCATTCCTGCTCTGAACGAGCAGGACAAGATCGCCGACACGATCGGCGGCGTGCTGCCGCTTGCCCGCGAGCTGCTCGACGATTTCGAGATCTTCCTGATCGACGACGGTAGCACCGACGCCACCGGCGCGATCATGGACGAATTCGCGGCCGGCGAGCCGCGCATCATCGTGCATCACAATGCCGAACGGCGCGGTGTCGGTGCCGGCTTCGAATATGCGCTGTCGCGCGCGAAATTCGATGCCATCACGCTCATCCCCGGCGATCACGCCTTCCAGAACGAAGGTATTGCCCGGATGTTCAAGGCGGCGGGCGCCGCCGACCTCGTCATTACCTATCGCGACAACCAGTCGGACCGCTCGGTCAACCGCTCATTGCAGTCGCATTCGCTGCGGTTCATCCTGAACTGCCTATTCGGCTTCTGGCTGTCCGATTACCACAGCATGATCGTCTACCCCGTGAAGTGGCTGCGCCAGATCGCGGTCAAGGCGGACGGCTACGGCTATCAGATCTGTGCCCTGATCTCGCTGCTCCAGCTCGGCCTCACCTACGTCCAGGTTCCGGTGAGCCTGAACGCGGAGCTGAAGGGGTCGTCCCGCGCGCTGCGGCTGCGCACCTATTTCGAGCTCGGCGGGACCATCCTTTCACTGCTGCGCCGCGTTCCCATCCGGAACGTCAATCTCAGTCAGATCCCCGCCGACGCGGAACGGACCCCGGCGCGCTAGCCTCGCCGGGCCCTGACACGGGGACGTCCAGCACAGGGGCTGCAGCATCCCAGCGCGCACGCGGGACGCCTTCCCGCCAAGACCCTACCAGGTCCTAATCTAAGTGATTGATTTGACTGGCAGGAGTGGCAGGGCTCGAACCTGCGACCCCCGGTTTTGGAGACCGGTGCTCTACCAATTGAGCTACACTCCTACGAACCCGCGTCGCCGCGGATCAGGGGCGCTTTCAAGCACAGAGAGCGGCCGGTTTGCAAGGGTGAACCGCGCCGGCTTCGCTTGTTTGTGCCGGGGGTTCTGGGCCACAGTCCATCGGCCATAACGAAGAACAATCGGGAGTGCCCATGACCGTTACAGCGACCGCCACAGCCGCCCCACAGGCCCCGACCGCGCTCCATACCCCGGCTTTGCCGGAAGCCCGCCCGGAGACGCTCGGGCTGTCGCGGCCGCGTCTGCAGGCCATGTCGGACGCCTTCAAGCGCGAGATCGACAAGGGAACCGTTCCGGGGGTCACCGTGCTGGTGGCGCGGCGTGGCCAAATCGGCTGGTTCGAGGCGCTCGGCAAGCAGAGCCCGGCAGGCGCGGCGCCGATGGCGCGCGATTCGATCTTTCGCATCTTCTCGATGACCAAGCCGATCGTCTCGGTCGGCATCATGGCGCTGGTCGAGGACGGCCAGCTCCTGCTCAGCGATGCCGTCGCAAAGTTCATCCCGGAGTTTGCGAGCCAGCAGGTCGGCATCGTCAAGGACGGCAAGCTGGAGCTGGTGCCGCCGGCGCGGCCCATGACCGTTCAGGATCTGCTCCGCCACACCTCCGGCCTCACCTACGAGCACCAGGGCGACGGCCCCGTGCACAAGCTCTACCAGGAGTCCCGCGTCCGCAGCCGCAAGATCACCAATGCCGAGCACGCCGCGCTGGTGGCGAGCTTCCCGCTGGTCTGCCAGCCCGGCGCGGAATTCAACTACAGCCGTTCCACGGATATTTTGGGCCGCATCATCGAAGTCGTCAGCGGCATATCGCTCGGCACCTTCCTCACCGAGCGCGTGCTCGCGCCACTGCAGATGGCCGAAACCGGCTTCTCGACAAGCCAAGCCAACGCCGGCCGCCTTGCTGAGCCGTTCGCGGCCGATCCCTGGACCGGCGACAAGGTCGCGCTGTTCAACATGCTCGAGCAGCCGGTGATGGAATCCGGCGGCGGCGGCCTGGTCTCGACCACGATGGATTATGCCCGTTTCTGCCTGATGCTGCGCAATGGCGGTACGCTCGACGGCAACAGGATCATCGGCCGCAAGACGCTGGAGCTGATGGCCTCCGATCACCTCGGGCCAGGCGTTGCGACCAATGGCACGCTGCTGTCGCCGGGCCATGGCTTCGGTCTCGGCTTTGCCGTGCGCCGCGAGGCCGGTATCGCCCCCTTCCCCGGCAGCGTCGGCCAGTATTTCTGGAGCGGCATTGCCGGTACGTTCTTCTGGATCGATCCGAAGGAGGATCTGTTTGCGGTGTTCATGAGCCAGGGGCCGGGCCAGCGCGACTACACGCGGACCCTGGTGCGGGATCTGGTTTACGCGGCGGTGGAGTGAGGCTCTGCGCTTACGCACCAATCTTTATTTACATTTTCGCTGTCATGCCCCGGCTTGACCGGGGCATCCAGTACGCCGCGGCAGCAGTTCGTTTACGCAACTTCCGCCGCGGAGTACTGGATCGCCCGCCTTCGCGGGCGATGACACTGGTTGTTGGGTGGGCAGGTGCCGCTTCCCTTCTAAGCTCTATCGCGTCAGCTGATCGTCGCGCCGCCGTCGATCACCATGGTCTGGCCGGTCATGAAGTCACCGGCCTTCGAGCCCAGGAACACGGCCGCGCCCGCGATCTCGTCGGGGATGCCGATGCGCAAGAGCGGCGAGCGCGAGGTCGAGGCTTTCAGGTTCTCCGGATTGTCCCACAGCGCCTTTGCGAAATCGGTCTTGATCAGGCCGGGCGCGATGCAGTTCACGCGAATGTTGTGCTTGCCGTATTCGCAGGCGAGATTGCGCGCGAGCTGCATGTCGGCGGCTTTCGAAATGGCGTAGGCGCCGAGGATGGTCGAGCCCTTCAGGCCGCCGATCGAGGAGACGATGATGATCGAGCCGTCCTTGCGCTCGATCATCTGCGGCACAACCATCGAGATCAGCCAATTGTTGGCGACGATGTTGTTGTCCAGGATCTTCCTGAACTGATCGTCGGAAATGCCGGCGAGCGGGCCGTAATACGGATTCGACGCCGCGTTGCAGACCAGCACGTCGATCTTGCCGAAGGCACGGTTGCTCTCGTCGACGAGGTTTTGCAGGTTCTCTTTCGACGAGATGTTGGCGGCGACCGCGACCGCGGTGCCCTTGCCGAACTTATCGTTGATGCCCTTCGCCACCTGCTCGCACACGTCGGCCTTGCGCGAGGAGATCACCACCTTGGCGCCGTGCTCGGCCATGCGCTCGGCGATCGCGAGCCCGATGCCACGCGTCGATCCCGTGATGACGGCGACTTTCCCCTTCATGTCGAACAAGGTCATGTTTCTCTCCCAGATTGATTTTCGTATTCAGTGTCAGGCCAGCTTCTTGACTTCCGGTCCCGCCGGCTGATGCATTGCCGCGTGCGCGGGATCCGCGATCCACGGCTGCTGATTGACCATCGGCAGCCGCCAGAGGGTGCGCTCGGGGCTCGCGAAATGATCGAGCCGCGTCACCGACACATTGTCGATATCGAATCCGAGCCCCTGCTCCGGCCGGTCACCGAGCGCAAGACCGACCGCCGCCTTGATGGTGCCGCCGTGCGCCACCGCGATAATGTCCTGCCCGGCCGCCTCGGCGTTGATCCGCTCGATGGTGCGGCGCGTGCGGTTGTAGAGGTCCATGAAGCTTTCGCCGCCGGGCGCGGGCTCGTTGATGTCGGCGAACCAGCTCGCGCCGACGGGGCGGCTGGCAATGAACTGGGCGCGGTTCATGCCCTGCCAGCGGCCGAGGTTCTGCTCGGCGAGATCCGCCTCCCGCTTCATCGATGCCGGCCTTGGAAAACCTGCGGCCCAGATCGCCTCGGCGGTCTGATGGGTGCGCATCAGATTGCTCGAATACCAGACCGCCTGATGTGGCAGCACCTTGGCGACAGCATTGAACACATAGGTATCGCTGGTGTCACAGGCGATGTCGCTCTGCCCGTAGATGTTGCCGCCGTCATTGCGCACCGGCGCGTGACGGACCCACCACCACCGCGTGATGACCACATTCGGCTTGTCTGCACCTGCCATCGAAACCCTTCCATCCCGTCTGATGTCGCTGTACGTGAGTAGCGAACGTGTCTCAAGACACTTTGCCGTTTGAAATCTTGTTTGAAATTCCGTCGCACGGCAAGCGTCGTGCGCGAGCAAAAGGGAGAAACGCATGGGCCGCCTGCAAGGCAAATCCGTCATCATCACCGGCGCCGGCAGCGGCATCGGCCGTGCGGCTGCGCTGCTGTTCACCAGGGAAGGCGGCAAGCTGATCGCGGTCGATCGCACCGAAGCTGTGAAGGAGACGGTCGAGGAGATCAAAAAGGCCGGCGGCGTCGCGGAAGCGATGGTTGCAGATGCCGGCTCCGAAAAGGACGTCATCGCAATGATCGACAAGGCGGTGAAGACGCACGGCCGGCTCGACGTCATCTGGGCCAATGCCGGCGTCTCCGGCGGGCTCGTTCCGCTCGCCGAGCAGACCGTCGAGCATTGGCAGGAGATCCTGCGCGTCAACCTCATCGGGCCGTTCCTCGCGGTGAAATACGCGATGCCGCATATGGTCAAGCAGCAGTCCGGCGCGATCGTGCTGACCGCCTCTGTTGCCGGTCTCAAGGCTGGCGCGAGCGGGCATCCCTATGCCGCGAGCAAGGCCGGCGTGATCAGCCTGGTGCAAACGACGGCCTATTCGCTCACCGGCACCGGCGTGCGCATCAATGCGGTCTGCCCCGGCCTGATCGAGACCGGCATGACCAAGCCGATCTTCGACCGCGCCAAGGAGCGCGGCACCGCCGACAAGATCGGCCAGCTCAATCCGCTCAAGCGCCCCGGCCAGCCGCACGAGCTCGCGGCGATGGGACTGTTCCTGGCGAGCGACGAGGCCTCGTATGTCAACGGGCAAGCGTTCCCGGTGGACGGCGGCTTGACGGCATCGATGCCGTATACGGGCAAGCCGGTTTAGTTCGCACTCGTGTCCCGGACGCGACGCAGCGCGCAAGCGATGCGGCGCAGAGCCGGGACCCAGCAGGCGACGTCGCTCGCTGCTGCATGGGCCCCGGCTCTGCAGCGCATCACTTCGTGCTGCGCAGCGTCCGGGGCACGCGAGCGGGAGTTTTGGTGCACACCTGCCTCCGCATCGTCATTGCGAGCGCGGCGAAGCAATCCAGGATGCATCCGCGGAGAGACTCTGGATTGCTTCGCTGCGCTCGCAATGACGGGGTGGCAGGAAAATCGCTTTCCAAATGCTACTGTCATTCCCCGCGAAGGCGGGGAATCCAGTACGACGCGGCCTATCGATTGAGCCATAACTGTCTCGGAGTACTGGATCGCCCGGTTAAACCGGGATGACAGCGAGTGTGTCGTCGCAGACGCGCTTCCGCATCCTCGCGGCGCATTTCGCCCGAGCTTTGCTCGTCGTCTCACCCTCGATTGAAAGAGGGCGCAGGGAAGACCGGGTGCCGGCCGGGCACCCACGGTCCACTGTGCGAAAGGTGGCAACAAGAATTTGCACAGCGGCATACAGGTGAAGCCAAACATCCGGCCTTCCCTGCGCAGTGGTTTTACGGCTTATGTCGCGCTCTCCCCGGGGAGCGATGCACTATTGCCCCCGTCACCTTGCGGATGGCTGATGCGCATCGCCCGGTCGGGCAACCACATCACCACAAGACTTGACGCACAGACCCCGGGCGTCAGGACCACACGATTTTGCCGTACGCTGATGACACCGGTCGTATGCGCGACGACCTCGCTCACGGTTGCCCGCCCTGCAAAGCCGTTCGCGCCGACGCCATCCGCGTCCACCGCCCCCCGGCCCGCGTTCGTGACGATCGCGATACGCCCCTCTTCCTTGGGCCGGGTTGAGCCGACACATACGTCATTTCCGAATTTCGGTAAAGCGGAATATTTTATCGGCCTCGTCTTGACCGATGCCTTGGTGTTTTGCCCGACGGACAACGCAAGGTTTGGTAGACCTCCCCGTCATTCCGGGGCGCGACGAAGTCGCGAGCCCGGAATCCATTTCTCAGCGCGTCGTGCGGTCCGATGGATTCTCAGGTGCGCAATTGCGCACCATAGCTCGATGCTGCGCATCGCCCCGGAATGACGGCTGCGGTGTTGATTTGCCCATCCCACCGCCACGTTGGTATGGTTCCTGCAGGCACCTCAGCCTTCCTGCTCTCCAACAGAATATGACAATGCCAAGCTCAAGACCCGACCGCATCCGAAAGCTCCTCGCCGACCTCGTCTCGTTCGACACCGTCAGCGACCGCACCAACCTGCCCCTGATCGCCCATATCGAGGGCTATCTCGCCTCCTTCGGGATCAAGGGCGAGCGCATCGTCGACGACACCGGCGAGAAGGCTTCGCTCTGGGTCACGATCGGGCCGGAGGATCGGCCGGGATTCGTGCTGTCGGGCCATACCGATGTCGTGCCTGTCGTGGGCCAGGACTGGAGCCATGATCCGTTCAAGCTGGTGGAGCGCGACGGCAAGCTCTACGGCCGCGGCACCACCGACATGAAGGGCTATGTCGCGGTGTGCCTCGCCATGGTGCCGGAGATGATGGAGGCGAGACTCAAGACGCCGATTCATCTGGCGATTTCCTATGACGAGGAGATCGGCTGCGTCGGCGTGAGGCCGATGCTGCACGAGGTCGCGAAGAAGACGATCAGGCCGCTCGGCGCCTTCATCGGCGAGCCGACCCAGATGCAGGTCATCATCGGCCACAAGGGCAAGCATGGCGTACGCGCCACGTTCCGCGGGCTCGCGCGTCATTCCTCGATCGCCCCCGACGGCGTCAATGCGATCGAATATGCCGCCGAGCTGATCGTCGAGATCCGCCGCCGCGCCGTGGCGCTCGAGGCCGCGCGATCGGCGGACAGCCTCTACGACGTCCCGCATTCGACGCTGCTCACCAGCATCGTGCATGGCGGCGCAGCGCTGAACATCGTGCCTGATACCTGCACCGTGGATTTCGAATGCCGCGGCATCGGCATCACCGAGTCCAAGGAGGTGACCGATGCGATCGTCGCCTGGGCCAAGGCCGAGATCGAGCCGGCGATGAAGGCGAGACATGCCGACTGCGGCATCGATTTCGAGGAGATCCTCGACTATCCCGCGCTCGACACCGCCGCCGACGCCGCCATCGTCACGCTGGCCAAGAGCCTCGCAGGGCGCAACGACCACGCCAAGGTCGCCTTCGGCACCGAGGCGAGCCTGTTCGCCAGCATCGCCGACATCCCCTCGGTGGTGATCGGCCCCGGCGCGATAGCGCAGGCGCATACGCCGGACGAGTTCGTGGAGATGGCGGAGCTGGAGAAATGCGCGGGCTTCGTGGAAAGGCTGATCGCGCATTGTGCGAAGACGGCGTCTTAGGCGGCGTTGCCGTAGGGTGGGCAAAGCGAAGCGTGCCCACCACTATTACCTGATCGCGCAAAGATGGTGGGCACAAGCTACGCGCTTTTGCCCACCCTACGAGAGCCAGCCTGGCCGCCTCACCGCTCCTGCAGGGCGAGCCGAACGCCGACTGCGCAGTAAATGGTCCCGACCACCTTGCCCTGCCATCTGACGACAGCCGGGTGGCGGCGAAGAAGTTGGCCGAGACGCCCCGCCCCCACGGCGAACACGACCGTGCTGACGAGGCCGAGCAGCACGAAGACCATGCCGAGGATCGCAAGCTGAAGAGCGGTTGATCCTGGCTCCGGCTGGACGAATTGCGGCAGGAACGCCAGGAAGAACAGCGCGGTCTTGGGATTGAGCACTTCGGCCAGCACGGCCTCGCGGAATGCGCGACCTGCGCTGATCATAGGGGCGCTGCCGTTCAGCTCGATTGGCGCCTTGTCCAGCATCGCGCGAATACCGAGATAGATCAGGAACGCGGCACCCGCATATTTGACGATGCTGAACAGCAACGCCGATGTGGCGATGATCGCCGAGAGTCCGACAATCGCCATCCCCGTGTGTACCAGGTCTCCAGCGGCGATTCCCGCACCCGTGGCGATGCCGACCTTCGTTCCCGAGCTTGCCGCCCGCGCCATGGTGAGCAGCGTTGCCGGTCCCGGAATGAAGACGAAACCGAGCACGATGAGGACGTAAGTGATGAGGGTAGTGTGGTCGATCATGCGCGGGTCTCCCGGAGCGGATTGGGCACACAAGGAATACAAGGACTCGGTCGCTGCGAAAGGCGCTTGCGCGGTGTGAATTGCGAGTCTCGCATTCCGCCTCCTCGTCATTGCGAGCGCAGCGAAGCAATCCAGGCTGCCGCCGCGGAAAGAATCTGGATTGCTTCGCTGCGCTCGCAATGACGGAGACTACGAAGCGTAGGTGCCGTAGGGTGGGCAAAGCGAAGCGTAACCACCGTTTTCGTGTGATCGCGGAGAGATGGTGGGCACGGCGCTACGCGCCTTTGCCCACCCTACGAAACCAGCCGCGAAGGAAAAAGGCGCGGCCATCAGCCGCGCCTTCGTTGTTCCTACACCGCGCCTGCCTTCTGCGCGTATTCCCATGAGGCCTTTGACAGCGGCACGGTGCGCTTGGCTGACTCCAGCGCCTTGGCGTTGGCGGCGGTGCCGTCGCGGACGCGGCCGGCGATGCCCTGGGTGATGCCGGCGAGACGGAATAGGTTGTAGGCGAAATACCAGTTGAGATCAGGCACCGTCATCTTTGTGACGTCGCAATAGATCTGCGCGGCCTCTTCCAGGCTCGGGATGTTGAGCGCCTTGAGGTCGGCACCCTCGAGGCCCGGCATGATCCATTGCATCAAGAGATAGGTGAAGTCGGCCATGGGATCGCCGAGCGTCGACAGCTCCCAGTCCAGCACGGCCTGCACGCGCGGTTCCGTCGCGTGGAAAATCATGTTGTCGAGGCGGTAATCGCCATGGACGATCGAGACGCGCGCCTGCTCCGGCACGGTCCTGGGCAGCCATTCGGCGACCTTCTCGAACTCGGGAATGTGCTGGGTCTCGGACGCCCGGTACTGCTTGGTCCAGCGGTCGATCTGCCGCGCAAAATAGTTGCCGGGCTTGCCGAAGTCGCCGAGGCCGATGGCGACGGGGTCGAACATGTGGAGCTTCGCCAGCGTCTCGATCTTGCTGGTGAAGATCTTTCGGCGCGCATCGTTGTCCTGGCTCGGCAACGTCGGATCCCAGAACACGCGCCCCTCCTCCATCGACATGATGTAGAAGGCCGCGCCGATGACGCCGTCGTCCTGGCACAGCGCATAGGCGCGCGCGACCGGAAAGCCCTGCTTTCCAAGGGCCGCGATGACGCGATATTCGCGGTCGACCGCATGCGCCGAGGGCAGCAGCTTGCCGAACGGCTTGCGGCGCATCACGTAGGAACGGTTCGGCGTGTTAAGGCGATAGGTCGGGTTGGACTGGCCGCCCTTGAACTGGAGCACGACCAGCGGGCCTTCATAACCTTCGACGTGCTCGCGCATCCACGCCTCGAGGCGAAGCTCGTCGAAACGATGCCGCTCCTCGACCGGCTTGGTGCCCGAGAACTCTTCGTCTTTCCTGACGCCGTCAGCCACGGTGACGCTCCCTCTTCAGTCCTGACCATTTCAGGTCGAGCATGATCCTAATCGGTAACCGCTGACGCACTTGCGTCAAGCGGTCACCGGATCAAGCCCTGTCGTTGCTTCAGGTCGGGAGCGCCGTCGGGCCCTCCCTCTCAGTGACTTGGAGAGTTTGCATACTTCCGAAGCTCGAGCCTGGCAATGGCGCGGTTGTGCACCTCGTCCGGGCCGTCGGCGAGCCGCAGCGTGCGGATGTGGGCGTAGTCCTTGGCAAGGCCCGCTTCGTCCGACACACCGGCACCGCCAAAGGCCTGGATCGCCTCGTCGATGATCTTCAGCGCCATGTTGGGCGCGGCGACCTTGATCATGGCAATCTCGGCCTGCGCGGTCTTGTTGCCGACCTTGTCCATCATGTCGGCCGCCTTGAGGCACAGGAGACGCGTCATCTCGATGTTAGTCCGGGCTTCGCCGATGCGCTGTTCCCACACAGAGTGCTCGACGATCTTCTTGCCGAACGCGGTGCGCGATGCGAGCCGCTTCACCATCTTCTCCAGCGCCTCCTCGGCCTTGCCGATGGTGCGCATGCAGTGATGGATACGGCCCGGACCGAGACGGCCCTGCGCGATCTCGAAGCCGCGGCCTTCGCCGAGCAGGATGTTCTCCTTCGGCACGCGCACGTTCTCGAGCAGCACCTGGGCATGGCCATGCGGCGCGTCGTCGAAGCCGAACACGGGCAGCATCTTCTCCACCTTGATGCCTGGCGTGTCGAGCGGAACCAGGATCTGCGACTGCTGCTGGTGCTTGGCCGCCTTGAAGTCGGTCTTGCCCATCAGGATCGCGATCTTGCAGCGGGGATCGCCGACGCCGGACGACCACCATTTGCGGCCGTTGATGACGTAATGGTCGCCGTCGCGCTCGATGCGGGTCTCGATGTTGGTGGCGTCGGACGAGGCGACCGCCGGTTCCGTCATCAGGAAGGCGGAGCGGATCTCACCGTCCATCAGCGGGCGCAGCCATTTCCGCTTCTGCTCCTTGGTGCCGTAGCGGATGAACACTTCCATGTTGCCGGTGTCGGGCGCGGAACAATTGAACACTTCCGAGGCCCAGGTGATGCGGCCCATCTCTTCCGACAAAAGCGCGTATTCGAGATTGGTCAGTCCCGCGCCGCGGAATTCGTCGTCCTCATGCTCGCTCGGCGGCATGAACATGTTCCAGAGGCCTTCGGCCTTCGCCTTCTTCTTGAGGTCCTCGAGGACCGGGATCACCTTCCAGCGGTCGCCGCTCTTGTCCTGCTGATCGTAGATCGGCACAGCCGGGCGCACGTGCTTGGCCATGAAGGACCGCACGCGGTCAAGCCATTCCTTCTGCTTGGGCGACATATCGAAGTCCATGGGACGCTCCTCTCTTTCGTAGTCCTTTTGCCCGGACTGTCCTCCCGCATCGCGTGACCCGCAAGCGCGAATGCGCCGACGTTGCGGACCCGTCGAACCCAGCCGCAGTTGCGAACGAGTCCCGATTGCGGATTGACTTTTCCGGGTCTTCAAACGATAGTTTCATACAAGTGTTTGAATTGCAACTCCCCTCCCCGAGGGCACCCATGGCCAGCGATCATACGAGGTCTGCCATTCTCGCCGCCGCCGAACGGCTCTATGCCGACCGCGGCTTCGGCGACGTGACGCTGCGCGACATCGTCGCTGAGGCCGGCGTCAACCTCGCCGCGGTGAACTATCATTTCGGCTCCAAGGACGAGCTGATCGCCGAACTGTTCGTCACGCGGTCGATCGCCACCAACCGCGAGCGCCTGCGCGAATTGAAGGCGGCGGAGGAGCAAGGCGGCGGCCGCGCACCGATCGAGGTGATCCTGCGCGCGCTGGTCGGGCCGACCTTGCGCGGTTGCCTGGGGCCGGAGAACCAGCGCTCGACCGCCGCGCGCTTCATGATCCGCGCCTCGATCGAATCCGTGCCGCCGATCCGGCGCATCAAGAACCGCGAGATCGACCATTTGCGCAAATTCGCCGGCGCGATGCGACGGTCCCTGCCCGACCGCAGCGACGTCGACATCTATTGGGGCCTCAACTTCGCGCTCGCGATGGCGCATCACACCATCCGCGAGAGCGAGCGGCTGACCAAGCTGTCGGAAGGCAAATGCGATCTCGACGACGTCGAGGACGTGGTCGCGCGCGTCGTCAGCGTGGCGACGATGGCCCTGACGGCGGGGCGGGCGGAGAGCAAAGCGCCGGCGCGTACATTGGTGCGGGATGCGCGTTGAAGATCGAGCCGCCGCCGCAGCGACGGTGTGCTCCCTCGCCCCGTTCTTACGGGGAGAGGGTTGGGGTGAGGGGCCTCTCTCCGCGCGTGAGACTTTCGAGGCACCTGTACCCCCCTCCCCCGGATTGCATCTTCGATGCAATCCGACCTCTCCCCGCAAGCGGGGAGAGGTGAAGCCACCACCTCACATCATCGCGATGCAGTCAATCTCGACGTCGAAGGGGCCAAACCATTCCGGCGTGCAGACGAAGATCCGCGCCGGCGCGTCATGCGGGAAGTAACGCGCATAGACCGCGTTGAAGGCCGCGAAGTGTTTGGTGGAGGTGCAGTAGACGTCGCACTTCATGACGTTGTCGAGGGAGGCGCCGGCCGTCTCGAGGCACAGCTTCATCTGCTCCATGATGATCTCGCTCTGGCGCTCGATCGGGGCAACGGCGATCTCGCCGGTGCCGGGGTCGAACGGTGGCAGGCCGGAGACGAAGATCATGTTGCCGGCGCGCGTCACCGGCGAGGTCGGCGCCTTCCAGCGATCGAGGAACGACGAGATCGGTTCGACGCGGAGCGCTTCGCGTTTCATGGCGGCCACCTTCGGTTCGAGCGAGTCTATCCGCTGACTACACTAATCGTAGCCGGCATGGTTCGCTTAAGCTCGAAGTGTGGATGCTGGGAACTACGCCCGCTGCGGCATCTCCTCAGCCTCTTCCTTGGCGAGCAGCAGCAGCATCTCGATGCCCATCTCACCTTCCTGCGGTGAGCGGATGAACTTGATCTCGTCAGCGCTCTGCCGCAGCGCGGCAATGATGGCGACGGCCTGATTGGCGGTGGCCGCCTCGGTCGCCAGAACGGCCTTCTGGTCCTTGGCCTGGAACCCGATCGTGTAGGACATTCACTTCCCTCCCCGAACTCAAGTGGAGAGATCGAAACAGAGTCTGAGGCAAAGCGGAAGCCTGTGCGACTACGGTCCGGGATTAGCTGGGGATTGCGGGCAAGCTCCACGCAAGCCCCAACATGGCGCGCGCGTCCATGCCTGTCGCAACAGTCGCGCTGCGCCTGAAGTCCGGCCTCTCGGCGGCGGGAACAGAGAGCGTCAGATGATGCCCTGCTGCTTCAGCGCCTCGATCTTGCCGGCATCATAGCCGAGCTTGCCGCCCAGCACCTCCTGTGTGTGCTCGCCCAGAAGCGGCGGGGCACGGTAGTCCTTTATCGGGGTCTCCGAGAGCGTCAGCGCGTTGCGGACCAGCGACAGATCGGGCTCGAAGGGGTGGTTGACCTTCACGCGCATCCCGCGCGACTGGACGTGCGGGTCGGAGAACACCTGCTCGAAATTGTTGATCGGCCCCGAGGGCACACCGGCCTCCTCCAGCTTGTCCAGCCAGTAGGCTACCTTTTGCTTCAGGAACAGGCCGGCGAAGATCGCCATGATCTCCTTGCCGTGCACGACGCGGTCGTTGTTCTTGACGAAGCGCGGATCGTTCGCGAGCTCGGGCGCGCCGAGCACGGCGCAGGTGCGCTGAAACTGGCCGTCATTGCCGACCACCAGCATCAGCTCGCCGTCGGCGCAGCGGAACACGCCGGCCGGCATGCCGCCATTGCCCCAGGTGCCGCGGCGCGGCGGCGTCTTGCCGTTGACGAGATAGATCTGCAGCCAGTGCGACAAGGATGCGATCACGGTATCGAACAGGCAGACGTCGATGTGCTGTCCCTGCCCGCCCCTGGCGTCGCGATGGTAGAGCGCCGACAGAATTCCGATCGAGGCGTTCATGCCGGTCATGTAATCGACGATCGACGGGCCGACCTTCATCGGGCCCTCGCCAGGCTCGCCGTCGATATGGCCGGTGACGCTCATCAGCCCGCCCATCGCCTGCAGGATGGCGTCGTAGCCGGCGCGCGGCGCATAGGGTCCGGTCTGGCCGAAGCCGGTCACCGAGCAATAGATGATGCCGGGATTGATCGCCTTGATGGTCTCGTAGTCGAGGCCGTAGCGCTTGAGATCGCCGACCTTGTAGTTCTCCATGAAGACGTCGGCGTTCTTGGCGAGCTCGCGGACGATCGCCTGCCCTTCGGGCTTGGCGATGTTGACGGTGACCGACTTCTTGTTGCGGTTGGCGCAGAGATAGAACGAATTGTTGTTGTTGGCCTTGCCCTCGGGGTCGGCCAGGTAAGGCGGTCCGAAGGCGCGCGCGTCGTCGCCGGTGCCCGGCCGCTCGATCTTGATCACCTCTGCACCGAGATCACCCAGCATCTGGGCCGACAGCGGCCCGGCCAGCACGCGGGTGAGGTCAAGGATCTTGATGCCTGAGAGCGGCAGGGCCGACATGTCGATTTCCTCCGGGGAACTAGATCTTGGCGGCTCAAAGCGGCCGGATCCCTTGCGGATACACCATTTTTCTCGCGCTGAGTCCTGCGCTCCGGGCATACGGCTATCCTCGGACGCTGCTCCGCAGGGCGTTCCGCACGGCGGTATTCCGCCCGGTCCCGCGTGTTCTTCGGCACACCCCTTGGCCTACGGTGCGAAGGAAGCTGTGCTCGTCCTCACACGTTCGAGCAGAGCTCTGTCCTGCGAACTCAGCTTGTTCATTTCCGGACAGGACTTGCCGTCCAGCAAGTCGCCCGCGAATTCCTTCAGCACGTCCCTGTCCTCGAGCAGAATGTCATCGAACCGGCGCTTCAGCAACGCGCGCAGGACGTAAATGCCGCCATCGCGGCAACACGCTCGATGCAGATGCTTCGCGCGCGTCTTCAGGAAATTGGGCTCGCTCGGCGCTTTGTGCTCCAGATCTTCCCAGACTGAGGGCCGGCGAGACTCAGGCTGGTCGGACACAGCCGGATCAAGGATACTAATGCGCTTGATCGCATCGTTTCGGCGCCTGACATCGGAAATGCCGTCCTGAAGCGATTGCTTGAGCGCTTCGAACGTCTCATTCGTCCAGGGGCAAGCGTTCCCGACCATCCCCTTGCATGGCACGAATCTGTTGCCCCGATAGGTTTGATCGAAAACCGGAATGCGAACCCAGGGTTGGACGGCGGCGTCGGTCAGCGGATTTGGAGGCCTGCTTCTCCAGAAGAATGATGCCTGAAGTCTGGCCCCCTCTAATCTGGCCGCGGCGAACTCGGTGCCCTGGAGATCGGCAAAATTCAGTTTGGCCGCCGACAGATCGGAGAGCAGGAACGTTACACCGTACATTTTCGTCGTTTGCAGATCCGCACCGATCAGGGACGCGCCGCTGAGCGAGGCGCCCGGCAATTCAGCGCGAAACAGTGAGGCTCCATCCAGATTGGCCAGCTGCATCGACGCCCCATGCAGATGAGCCCGGGTCAGATCGGCCCCCTGCATTTGCGCCCCATCCAACAGGGCTCCCTGCAGCGAAGCGTTTCTCATGGAGGCTGCGCGAAGCCAGGTGCAATCATGTTTGTCGTGCGGATTGGCGAGTCTCGAAGTCAGATCGTCGACCCAGACATGCTCCCACGGCTTTTCATTGCCGTTCGAGTCAGTCCTGACAAACTGCGTCTCGCCGCATCCGAATTGCGCACCTCGCAGGTCCGCACCGTCGAAATTAACCTCCTGAAGATAGGCTCCGGTGAAATCGACACCCGTGAACCGAGCCGCGGTCAGCACGGCCCCTTCCAGTCGCCGGCCTCGCAAGGACATCGGCTCGCTAGAGGACGATGCTGCGCTGAACTCCGGCAGCACAAGGCGGTTGGACCAGACGCTTACGGGCCTGCGCGTCACCGCATCGACGTCTCCTGCAACCAGCAGCGTATGCAGGGACAGGAATTTGGCCTCGCGCGAGTGTTGCTCGGCCTTTGCCGGAAGTGCCGGCGACACCCATGAGGCCGGGATAAACCGCAGGGCCGGCAGCGCCGAATGCAGCCATTCCCCCGGGAATGTCGCAAGCGCGCCGATCATCAGTATCACCAGCGCGCTTGCCACAACCGCCCCCTCAACAGGCCACCGCAGGCTATTGCGTAACCTGAGACGCGCGATCCGTCCCCGGTTGATCGAGGGCCATATCGCCCAGATGAGAGCGAGGTCGATCACCACGGCCACCCGCTGCCACCAGGTGACTTGCTCGCTGTGATAGGCCAGGAACTGGAGCTGAAACAGCATCAACAACCCGATCGGCAGCACGATCAAGCTGATCTGCGCAATGAGGCGAAACATTAAACCTACTCCGCCCGATCGGACGCCGGGAGGCCCGGCGACGAATTGAACGAAGACGTTGCTCGGCAATTGCCGGCGCAAGCTCGCGCGGATGTCATCATCGTCGATTTGCAGCCGGAGCTGCTGGTGGAAGGCGCCCGCCTTGTCGGCGAGCAGCATGAAATGCAGCAGCACATAGGCATGGACGACGAGGAAAAGGGCCGGCCCCATGATGAAGAAGGCGACTAGGGGCAGTTCGACATTCAGGAACGGAAGCTTGACCGATTTCTCGAACAGGAGATCGCGATGGGTCACGCTGCCGGCTGCGATGGCGAGATACAGCAGCACGAAGAGATAGCTGAGCCAGAGGCCGGCGCTGACATTTGCTGCATCGACGACCGCGCCGCGCAATGCGTCGAGATCGTTCGCCTTGGAAGCAAATGCCGGCAGGCCCGGCTTCGGCTGGGGAGACGCATGCCCGGCAGGCGCGTCCGCAGGCGCCGGATTGGTGCCTGCGGACGGCTCGGGACCTCCTTCAGGCACCACCGGATCCGTCATCGCTGAAACCGCTTTCGGACGAAGCGACCGAAATAAAGAGCAAACGGCAATATCGCCGCACAAGGCGGCCCTGCCGACTTTATCCGAAAGGGGATAGGCAATCTATGGGTGTATTCCTGACACCGCACCGGCCGCCCCCGCCCGAGGCCGGCGTCGAGCGAGCAGAACCAGGATCAGCACCGTCGCGCAGGAGAACGCCAGCGTCAGGCCGAGCGCGCCGCGGCTGCCGAATTGGGTGAGCAGACCGACCAGGAGCGGCGGCGAGATCGCGGAGGCCAGATTGAGCGGCAGCGCGATCATCGACATCGCCTTGGCGAACTCGGCCTGGTCGTAGAACACGAGCGGGATGGTCGCCCGCGCCACCGCCATTGCGCCGCTGCCGGCGCCATAGAGCAGGATGAAGACCGCCACCGCCCAGGTGGTGCCCTCGCTCGTCATCAGCAGCAGCATGGCGAGCGGCAACGCACTGCCCGCGACGAGCCCGGTGGTGATGCCGTCCCATCGCCCGCCGCCGAGGAAATCCAGCCCGCGGGCGCTGACCTGGATCACGCCCAGCATCGAGCCGAACAAAAGCGCCTGAGCCGGCGCCAACCCCTCCGCGCGCAACAGCTCGATCAGGATCGCGCCGATGCCGAAATTGACGAAGGCGTTCAGCGTGATTGCGGCGACGACGAGGCCGAACGTGCTCCGTGCAATCGCGGGTGGCGGCAGCCGCTTCGCCGGCGCGGCGCCATCGTCCTTTGCGATCTTCCGGCGCGGCGCGGCGAACGCATAGAGCGGGAGGCTGACGAGGAGCATCATCGCCGCGTAGACCAGGCACGTCCCCCGCCAGCCGAGATGACCGCTCAGGAACGAGGTCATCGGCCAGAAGATGCTGCTGGACAGGCCCGTCACCAGCATCAGCGCGCCGATCGCGTTCTTGGCCTGCCGCCCCGCGATCTCGTTCAACATGATGTAGGCGCCGGTCGACAGCGTCGCGCTGCCGGCGATGCCGAGGACGATCCATGCGGCGAAATACAGCATCGGCTCGCGCGCGAGCGACAGCAGCACGAAGCCCGGCGCAGTGACGATCGTGCCGACCATCATGACCGTCCGCGCCCCGTGCCGCGCAAACGATTTGGCGAGCAACGGGCCGCACAGCCCCATCGAGACGTAGAGGACGGACGTCCCCGCGAACACCGCCGGCAGGCTCATGCCGAGATCGGCGGCGAGATCGCGCCCGACGATGGCGGGAAGCCCGATCGTGCCCCATCCGACCAGCTGCGTGATCGCAAGCACTAGCAGGACCCCGATGAGCCTGCCGTCAGATTTCAAGAACTGCATTCCAAACGTCGCCTGCCCGGCAGGCGCCGAGTACGCCTGTAGCACCTGTCTACTCGGAGACTCGGGCCACGGGAACGCCGGCCGCCGAATGGCAGGCGGCAGCCGGAAGCATGTCAGGCGAGGAAGTCGCCCTACCCTGCGATGGCGAGCAGCGATCGCGCTTCGGTCGCGGTCGCAACGCGCCGGCCGTGGCGCGCGACCGCCTCGCAGGCCAAGGTCACGAGCTCGGCATTGCTGGCAGCAAGGCGCGTCTTGTCGATGCGGATATTGTCCTCGAGCCCGGTGCGGACCGCGTCCGCACCGCGGGCGAGCGCCCAGCCCATGACCTCCGCCTGGTGGCGGCCGATTCCGGCCGCGGTCCAGGTCGCCTTCGGGATCAGCCGCCTGAGCTCGCCCAGGAGAATGTCGAGCACATGCTCGTCCGCCGGCATCGCGTTCTTGACGCCCATGACGAACTGCACGTGCGGACGCGCGTCGATGAGGCCCGCCTCGATCAGGCGGCGGGCGCCATGCAGATGCGACAGATCGAAAATCTCGATTTCCGGCCGGATGCCGTTCGCCTTCATGCCGGTGGCGAGCGTCTCGACCAGCGCGGCGCTGTTCTCGTAGACGATGGTCGGAAAGTTCACCGATCCCGTCGAGAGCGAGGCCATGTCGGGCTTGAGGTAGAGCGCCGATCCGCGCGCCGAGGGATCGCGGCCGCGCCCGCCGGTCGAGAACTGGACGATCATTCCCGGACAATGCTTTTTGATCCCCTCCTGCACCTGAGCAAAACGCTCGGGGTCGGAGGACGGCGTCTCGTCATCGTTGCGGACGTGGATATGGGCGAGCGTGGCGCCCGCCTCGAAGGCCTGATGCGTCGATTCGATCTGCTCGGAGGGCAGGATCGGCACGGCCGGATTGTCCTTCTTGCGCGGAACGGAGCCGGTGATGGCGACGGCAATGACAGCGGGGTTCATCCAGCGACCTCATGATCTTCGCGCTCGCGCGCACAACGTTCGGCTCGTCTTGCTACGCGTGAAACCCTGCCGCCGCAACATTGGTCAATCGCGGCGACAGGGCCTTTGTTCGTCCGTCAGGTCGGAAGTGCGGTCGCCCGGCTTGCTGCCGCCGCACGCTGCCGCTCATAATCGGCCCGGGCCATCGGAACGGCCTGGGGATTGCCGAGATCGTCGATCTTGATCCGATAGGTTTCGCGGGCCGTGACAGCCGCCAGCGCCGCGATGACCGTGATGCCGAAGGCGATCGCCCCGATCGTCAGGGGAATGTTGGCCGATCCGGGAGGCGCCACGGTCGCGAACAACGCAGGGAGCAATGCGGTGATCGTGGTGCCGATGTTCTGCGAGATCGCCATCGCCGACACCCTTGTGCGGGTCGGAAACAGCTCCGGATAGAAGCTCGGGAAGATCGCGTTGTAGCCCTGATAGACCACGCCCCACATCAGCAGCGACAGCAGGATGGCGAGCGGCACGTTCCGGATGCTGATGGCATAGAGATAGCCGAAGGCGAGCAGGCCGGAGAGCAGCGCGCCCACGATGATCGGAGGCTTGCGGCCGACCTTGTCGGAGAGATGGCCGACGAAGGGAATGACGAACACGGCCAGCATGTTGCCGAGCACCGGGATCCAGAGATAGACGTCCTTCGCAAAGCCGATGCCATAGGCCGGCTGCACCGCGTAGGCCGCGCCGAAGATGGTCGCGACGACCGGAATCACGTTCATCAGCGCCATGCAGATGACCCGGAGCATGTCGGGCCAGCTCAAGCGGATGGCCTGGACGATCGGGGCCCGCGGCGTTTCTCCGCGCTTCTCCTCTCGGGCAAAGGCCGGCGTTTCGTCGACTTCGCGGCGGATAATGTAGCCGGCGACGATGACGAAGAAGCTGAGCAGGAACGGGATCCGCCAGCCCCAGCTGTTGAAGGCCTCGGTCGGCATGTAGGCCGCCAGCGGCAGGAAGACGGCTGCCGCGAGAATTTGTCCGGCCTGCACGCCCTGAAGGGCGAAGCTCGCATAGAAGCCGCGCCGGCCGAACGGCGCATGCTCCAGGATCATCGAGCTCGCGCCGGAGATTTCGCCGGCCACGGCAAATCCCTGCACGAGGCGCAACATCACGAGCAGGATCGGCGCCAGGATGCCGGCTTGCTGATAGGTCGGCAGCAACCCGACGGCCATGGTCGAAACGCCCATCAGGAACATGCAGACGATAAGCACGGTCTTGCGGCCATGCGTGTCGCCCCAATGACCGAGCACGAACGCCCCGATCGGCCGCGCGACGTAGCCGACGCCATAGGTCGCCAGCGAGGCGACGATCGCGACGGTGGGATTGTCGGATGGGAAGAAGATCTGCGGGAAGATCAGCGACGCCGCCGTCGCGTAGATGAAGAAGTCGTAATATTCGAGAGCCGAGCCGATCCAGCCGCTTGCAGCAGCCTTTCTGGACTGACTCATGTCATGGATCGCACGCGTGGTAGCCATCAGAGAATGTCCTCCCGATCTGTTTTGTTTGTTGACGTCCCGTTGGCGGGCTTCGTTGGAAAATTGGGCAGCAATCCCCACGCGCTCTGCGGGGCTCCGCGAGCGCTTGGCACTGCCGATCGGTGTCTTGAGTGAGGAGGAGCATAGGCTTTCGCCTGGATAACACAATTACCCAGTTATGCGATAAACCTAACATGATGTTATGGCGGGCGAACGCCCGGGCACCGGCTATGCCCGGAGGCCGGCGGCGGTACGCGCGATGACCGCGAAGCCGACTGCCTCGATTTCAAATGCCTAGACGGAAATGATGGGGGATTGCCGCGCGCGTGCGATTGATCGTTTGATCAGTTAGCTGCGCAGAGCCGCGTCAAGCCGTGTGGCCGGGATCGACGTGCTTCGGCATCTTCTTCTCGCGCTGCGGCGTCATCTTGGCCGGATCGGGCGCGCCCGGCACGCCGCGCGGGCCGAGCTGTTCGCGCTGGATGTCGTCTTCGGAGCGGGATGGCTCGACGCCGTTGGGCTCACGGGGCTTGGTCATCGCGTCGTCCTTCTCAAGCGTTGTCCCGGACGCCGAGCGCGTTGCCTCCCGCCTCGCGGCCGGGCACGCTGACATGCACTTCGTGGCCCTCACGGAGGGCCAGGGAGGCAGCGGCAACCGCGGACTCGAAGGCGGCTTCCTTGGTGGCGTACCGGCTCTTGACGTCGCCGTCATGCAGCACGCCCCATTCGTCCTGCACCGGCACGATGGCGTATTGAGCGAGACCCATTGTCCAACTCCTGGCTTTGCGTTCAAAACATCGTCTGACCTTCAACGCAGGACCGGGCTTAACGTTGCGTCAGCTGCGGATGGGTCGCGCTTACCCGCCAGACCGTGTTGCCGCTGTCGTCCGCGACCAAAAGCGCGCCTGATTTGTCGATGGCGACACCGACCGGGCGTCCGCGCGCCTGATTATCGCTGTTGAGGAACCCCGTGACGACGTCCTGCGCCGGTCCGCTCGGCTTGCCCTCCGTGAACGGCACGAACACGACCTTGTAGCCGTTGAGCACCTGCCTGTTCCAACTGCCGTGCTCGCCGACGAAGGCGCCGCCGCGATAGGCGGCCGGCAGGCTGGTGCCGGTGTTGAAGGCGAGCCCGAGCGGGGCGACATGCGAGCTCAGCGCGTAGTCCGGCACGATCGCCTTGGCGACGAGATCCGGCCGCTCCGGCTTGACGCGGGGATCGACGTGCTGGCCGAAATAGCTGTAGGGCCAACCGTAGAAGCCGCCGTCCTTCACCGAGGTCATGTAATCGGGCACGAGATCGGGACCGAGCTCGTCGCGCTCAAAGCTGAAATTCACCAAACAGCGTAACGCAAGCAATTTCCTGCATTCCCGGCTTCACGCCAAATAGCCAAAGGGCACTCAAATGTCGGGCTACCGCTCCCGAGAAGCGCCCGAAAACCACTACCATAAGGGAGATGACTCGCGCATACTCAACCACCAAATGTGTGCGCGGGGCCGGGTATGCATTTCTTCTATTGCGACGAAACCGGGTGCAACGGCACGGATCTCGTTAAAAATGTTCAAGAGCAACCGATCTTCGTCCTAGGTGGGATTTCGGTCAGAGATGAAGGTTGGCGGAAGACGTACTCCGATTTTCAGGCTCTAGTCGCGACGTATTTTGACGGCAACCTACCGCCCGGATTTGAGCTACATGCATCTGAGTTGTTGTCACCGAATGGTGACGGACCATTCACCGGCATGAGCCGAGATAATCGAAATGGCCTGGCGCAGAAAGTTCTCAAACTCATCTATGACCGCGGACACGCCGTCCATTTCATTGCACTTGACAAAGCCAAGATTGACGGCCTCGCAGTTGGCGATGAACACAACGCGTTCAATTCTAGTGTGCCTTATTTGCTCGCGTACAACTACACGGTCTCGTATGTCGAACGCTTCTGCAAAATCAAACTCGGCAAATCCGCGCGCGGGATGATTATCGCCGATCCGAAAGAAGAGTTCGATGAAGACGTCCGAAAAATGATCCACTACTACCGGAGATATGAAGCGCCAAATTCAGCTGCCCTGAAGTGGGTCGTTGAATTTAGCTACGCTATCGATTCAAAGCGACATCCAATGATTCAAATAAGCGACTTGGTGATTTTCTTGGCTAGGAAGTTTCTTGAAATGGAGTGCGGATTTAGAGAGAACTGGCCAGATAATGCGAAAACGTTTTACGCCAAATGCTACGATATGATCCAGTCGCAAGTTCTATGGAAGGATATCATTCCGCACACTGGAACCGCTGAAAGGAAGTGTCACAAACTTCTTGATCAAGTCCGAGCAACGCACAGAGCGCAGTGGAGGCGCCACTACAACCTTTAACAATTTTATAGAGCCGGTGAATTCTTTGAATTGTTGGCACCTGGCGTCGTCGCCCACGCCGTACTCCTCAACTTGTCGAGATCGATTTCTACACAGCCTCTCTTTTGAGAGTTTCGTTGTTCAGCTGATTTTGATTATATCGTACCTCATATTGAGCAAGCGCGTGTCGCGACCATTCGACTGACTGCCACGGATTTGAGCCGACCTGAGTAGCAGATGGGGAGTTTGAGATGGCTCGAAACTTTGGATCGAGCGAAACTGGCGGCTTCAACGAGATCACGAAGAAATACAAGGCAGACCCTTCGATCGAGAATTACGTGAGGCTTCGGCGCGGAGACCCGGAAGCCGAAATCGAGATCGGAACAGTCGGCGGCTTCGAGTCGATGTTCTACATGCGCGAGGTTCTAGCGCGGTACGGCATCGATCCGAAACTACTCGGAGGCATCCTAGACGCTGATCAGCACGCGATCAGCGAAATGGCCCTTCGCCTAATGGAGAAGCTCATCGAGGCACAAGCGATAGCCGCCGATGGTGAAACTCATTTGATCCGACGGGGGCTAGCTATCCCAGATAAGCTCATCGATTGGATAATCTGCTGCTCCCTCGACGCGCTGAGCTGGAATGATGACCTGATGATCCCACGTGACCTCATCGTTCTTGTACGGGAGCGTCTAGGCGGCTCGAACTTGCAATACGAAAAAGAGGGGCAAATCCGGGAGAACAAACAGAATGCTGGGCTGATAGCTGGACAGCTAATGGCCCAAGGTATCAATCCTACATTCAAAATTGTTGGTAAAGCGCTCGGGGTGGCGCCAAGTACCGTCAAGCGTTGGTTTGGGCCAGGAGAGTTTGAGCGGGAACGAGACGTTTATGCCAAATGGTTCGACAATGACGGCAACCTGCGTCCGCTCGATCAGCGTAGGGAGTGAGCGTTGCGCGCGATTGTACGTGCGCAACGGTAATGGATTGGGCATCGTTCGTGCGAACCCACAATTTCGCAGCGAGCTATGGCAAACAAACCGAAACTGAAAGTCCGAATCCCGTTCCTTTTGGAAGCTGCGGCCGAAGGCCATCTTCCCATTGTTCTACTGTTTGCACTCGCGCTGGTAACGATCACTCTGATCGGAGTTTGGCGCTAGGCAAGCGTCATCAGCCACCTTGCCGCCGCGCCAAAGAAAAAGCGCGAGAAGTTGCCTCCTCGCGCCTCTCACTAAGTCAGAAGCAGAACAAGCAAGACAATCAGTCTGATTGCATGCAGATCTGCGGTCACCTCGATACGAACCTTAAACATGACGTTTCCATGTTTGGGGTCCGTGGCCACAGACGGTTAAGTCGGTAGCATGATCATGCAGTGAGTATTTCTGGGCCTGGTGTCTCCGGCCGGAAGACGGCCCGCACTGTTACTTGATCGCTAAATATTTGCTGCTGTTTGCTGATGTTCGGGTTTTGCTGCTGTTTGCTGTTCTGCGAATTGATCTGTTTTACTGTCTGACTGTTTTGCGCGTGCTGCTGAATTTGCGTGTTTGCTGATGTGTCTGTTTGCTGACGGATCTTTGCAATTTTGCCACTAGCGTGCCCCGAAGGGCACATTCAACCTACAAACGATTTTTAATTTTGCAAGAGCAGCCATAAAAACTCTTGCTCTATTTCGATTTCAATGACTTGAGAAAATCGATGCGCACGAGGAGCGCCCGAGAAGAAAAGGGCGGATAACTTTTCCGGACTCTTGACCGGGTCCGACTGGATACAACGCGTTGAAACATCTGAATTGTTGGGATTGGAGCGGGTGAAGGGAATCGAACCCTCGTATTCAGCTTGGAAGGCTGCTGCTCTACCATTGAGCTACACCCGCGTCGGGCGATCCCCTAACACGGCTCGGCGGCGGTCTCAACTGCCGGGACGGCGGCTTTCGGCGGCTTTCCGGGGCTTTGCGTAGACGGCTGGTTCCGACTTGGCCGCCCCGCCCCTTAACAGCGGCGGGATCGACGCCTATATTGGAGACTTCCGCAACCAACGAAAGGAGGTGATCCAGTGTCTTATCTCGAGCGCTGTCACCTCGCTGGGATCGCCCGCTAGGCTTTGATTTGGGCTTGGCATCGGGGCGCTCTCAGCCCTGGACCAGCGAGCAAGAAATCGGGCGCGACGGGGCCTCCCCGCCGCGCCTTTTTCGTCTGTCGGCGCGGCTCAGGCGGGCGGCTCGCCGGCAAGCACCTCGCGAATCTTCTGCGACAGCTCCGCCTTCCGGTATGGCTTGAACAGCAGCGCCACGCCGGGATCGAGATGTCCTTCGTGAACGATGGTGTTGTCGGTGTAGCCGGAGGTGTAGAGCACCCTCACGCCCGGCCGGCGGAGGCTGACGGCTTCGGCCAATTCATGCCCGTTCATGCCGCCGGGCATGATGATGTCCGTGAACAGGAGATCGAATCTGGCGCCCTGGTCGACCAGCGCCAGCGCGGACGCGCCGTCGCTCGCGGCAAGCGTGCGATAGCCGAGGCCGCCGAGTTGCGCGATGACATAGCCCTGGACCAGCGGATCGTCCTCCACCACGAGTATCGTCTCCTGCCCGCGCGGCGTGGCGGGCGCCTGAACCGGGGCCGTCCTGGCCACCGCCTCGCCCTTTGCCCGCGGCAGGAACAACCGCATCACGGTGCCGCGCCCCTCCTCGCTTTCGATCGCGACGGCGCCGCCGCTCTGGCGGGCAAAGCCGTAGACCATGCTCAGTCCCAGCCCGGTGCCGCGGCCGACCCCCTTGGTGGTGAAGAACGGCTCGAATACGCGCTCGCGAATGTCGGCCGGAATGCCGTGACCGGTGTCGCCGACCGCAACCATCACGAAGGCGCCGCGCACGCCCTCGCCGGCGGTCTCCGTGCCGTCGAGCTCGCGGTTCGCGGTCTCGAGGGTGAGCTTGCCGCCGCCCGGCATCGCGTCGCGCGCATTGACGGCGAGGTTGACGATCGCGGAGGAGAGTTGCGACGGATCCACCATCGCGGACCAGGCCTCGTCGGCGAGCCGCGTCTCGATCTCGATTTGCTCGCCGAGCATCGGCTTCAGCAGCTTCGCGGTCTCGGCCACGAGGGCGTTGACGTCGATCTCGCGCGGCTCCAGCGGCTGGCGGCGCGCGAAGGTCAGGAGCTGCGAGGTGATCTCCGCCCCGCGCGCGGCTGCATCGTCGATCAATTGCGCGATCGCGGCGAGATCGGGCTTGTCCGCAAGCCCCTCCTGGATGATCTCGATCGTGCCGGTGATGACCGTAAGCACGTTGTTGAAATCGTGCGCCACGCCGCCGGTGAGCTGGCCGATCGCGTCCATTTTCTGGGATTGACGCAGCCGCTCCTCGATCTCGTGCTGCGCGGTGAGGTCGGTCGCGGAGCCGCGGTAGCCCAGGAAGCGTCCATCGGCGTCGAAAACCGGCTTGCCGTTGACGCTGAAATGATGCATCCGCCCGCGCGTGTCGCGTCCGCGATATTCGAATTTGCGGAACGGCTCGTGACGGTCCAGCGTCGCCAGATGCGCGCGCCATTTCTCGGGCTCGGTATCGCGATCGAGCGCCGTATCGGTGCGACGCGTGCCGAGCCGCACTTTGGGATCCATGCCGAAGGCAATCACCCGGTCAGAGAGGTAGGTGAAGCGGTGGTCCGGCCCGGTCTCCCAGAACCAGTCGGACGCGGTCTCGGCGTAGTCGCGGAAACGCTCTTCGCTCGCCCGCGCCTCCGCTTCGGCGCGCCGGCGGATGGTGAGGTCGCGCTCGAGATTGGCATTGGCCTCGCGCAGCTCGCCATAGGCCTGCTGGAGGTTCGCGCACATCGCGTTGAAGGCCTCGATCACCTTGTCGAGCTCGTCGGCATCGGAGGGCGCCCGGCGCTCCAGCCGTAACGGCGGTGGCGGCCGCGCCAGGTTGTACTTGCTGACGAACTCGGCGATGGCCACCAGATGCCGCGTCACCAGCAGATGGACCATGTAGATGATGAACAGCGAGACCAGGAAGGTCTTCGCGGCCTGGCTCGCCAGAATGACCAGGGCCCGGTTCAGCAATTGCTGATAGACTTGGCTCAGCGTGGCCTCGACGTGAAGCACGCCGATCGGGCGCGCGGTCCCCTGCATGATGGTGTTCAAGGGATAGTCGCGCGTGACGATCGAACGCGTGCCCGGCTCGCCGACCGCGATGCGGATCGGATTGGGACGATCGGCAATCTCGCGCACCTCGGCGGCGCGGATATCGGGCAGCCGCAGGATACCTTCGAGCTGGAGCTTGAGTTGGTTCTGGTCGAGATTCCACAGGCTTTCGCCGAGACTGCCGGTCGTGCTGCGGCCGATCTCGTCGAGCCGCGTCTCGATGAGACCGACTTCTCGATTGTAGTCGAGATAGAGCTGCAGCGCGGTCAGCGTCAGCGTCACGGCCGAAGAGAACAGCAGCACGGCCGCGAGCAGCCGCGGCCCGACGCCGCTGCGCGACCAGTTGATGAAGCGTGCCGGCAGCGATGAGAGCATCGACGGCGCAAGCGCGCCGATGTCGGTCAGACCCGGCTTCGCCGCCATCGGCGCGATGGCGTGGCTGCGCTTGGCGTCCTCGTCACCTGCGTTGGCCATGCACCATGTCCCCGAAATGGCGGCTCGCTGCTGCGGTCGAGCGGTTGCAGTCTCGAGCAATCCATGAGACGCCCGTCTCGTCACCCGATGCAAGCGACATCCCGTCGGCCCGCGAGCCCGAGGTCGGCAAGTCACGTCTTCCGCCCCGCAGCGGGACCGGTGGGCAAGCTACCACTGCGCGTGCTAGAATGACATCGGTGAAAGTCCGGTAGGCTCGCAGCACGAGCGGGCAGCGATCGTTGCGGCCGGCGTGCAGGCGCCAACTCCCGGTAGATCGCGCCGGCAGCCGGATGCCTGGGGTAGCGATGCACGGCCGAAGGAGACGCCTGATGTGGCGGCTAGCCGTCGCCTGCCTGTCGCTGCTCGCCGCTGATCCTGCGTTGGCGCAGGACACGATCCGGCTGGCGCGCATCGCCGACATCCCCGATCAATATGTCGGCGGCGAGATGCTGCGGGCCGTCTACGCCAAGCTGAACATCAGGCTGGAATTCGAGGACGTGCCTGGCAAGCGCGCGCTCGCATTGTCGAGCGCCGGCGAGGTCGACGGCGAGATCCAGCGGATCGGAACGCTCTCGCGCGAGTACCCGACGCTGGTCCAGGTCACGCCGGCGATCAACTACATCGAGCCGGCGGTGTTCGCGACCAAGCTCCGGTTCGAGGTCGCAGGTTGGGATTCGATCAAGGATTACAGCATCGGCATCGTCCGCGGCGTCGGCTCCTCGGAAGCCGGCACACGCGGCATGGCCCGCGTCACGGCGACTAGCAGCCTCGAGAACATGGTCAGGATGCTCGATGCCGACCGTTTCGACGTGATGGTCACCGACCTCTTCAGCGGGCTCGCCACGGTGAGGAAACTCAATCTGCAGGCCAGGATCTACCCGCTCTCCCCGCCGCTCGAGCGCATCCACATCTACCACTACCTGCATGAACGCCATCGCGATCTGGTGCCTGAGGTTGGCAAGGTGATCGCTCGGATGCAGGCGAGCGGCGAGCTGGCCTCACTGCGCGAGGCCCTGGTCAGGCAGGTCTTGAGCGGGCAATGACGAATGCTGCGTCAGCCGGTGCGAAGCCGCTCGCGCAGCGCGACCGCGGCGATCAGCATGCCGACGCACCAGGCCACGACCGCGCGGTGCGGCTCCTCCCCGAGCAGCACCGTGAGCAGGCTCGTCAGAAGGCACGGGACGATGGCCTTGCAGGTCCGGCTCGTCAGCGCGAGCAGGAACGGCATCGCCGCGATCGATATCTGCAGCACGTCCATTTCGAATGCCGGTCTTGCCGGGAGGCTTCAGAAACCGAAGATGCTGAGCACGCGCCGCCGTTTGCCGCGCCGACTCTCGACGATCCGCTCGCCGCCGTTCTCGGCCGAGCTGCCGTAATAGCGGTGATGGCCGGCCTGGTCGTGCAGATCGGCCGGCTCCGACTGTCCCGCCCGCCGCGCGTCGCAGTTGATCTTGATGGTTTGACCCGACATTGCCGCCTCCAGCAAAAGCTTGTTGTTCGTGGTTCATCAGTCGCGGCCTGTTCCGGCGGCGTTCACATGGCAAGGCCGCAATTGGGTTTCAGGATGGTTTCGCCGCTTGCCGGCCACGCAATATTCTGCTTCGGGAGTGTCGGCAGGGGCTGCCGTGCTGCGTCCTTGGGACTCGGGTAAAAACCACGCGCAAAAGAAAAAAGAGAGGTGACGATGCTCTACGCGATCCTGGCCTACCACGTGGAAGACGAAGTCCTGTCCTGGACACCGGAGCAGGACGCCGCGGTCGTCGCCAAAGTCATCGAGGTTCAGGCGCCCCTGCGCGCCAGCGGCCAGTTTGGACCGGCTGCCCGGCTCGATGAGACCCGGAAGGCCCGCACCTTGCGTGGCCCCGGCGCGGGAATGGTGCTGGACGGGCCGTTTGCCGAGACCAAGGAGCAGCTTCTGGGCTTCCATTTGATGCAATGCGCCACCGAGGAGGAGGCGATCGCAGCGGCGCGGAAGCTGCGTGCGGTCAATCCGACGGCGGTGTACGAGATCCGCCCGGTCAAGCTTTACGTGCCGGCCGATGGGTTCGGCGCGACATCTGGCTAAAGTCCTACGCGCCCGGCTCGGTCCGGTTGGGAAGGAAGCGCTGGATCACGATGCCGCCGAAAGCGACGAACCACAGGAAGGGTGCGGCCTGCGGCGCGAACGCCGCAACGATCGTGCCCGGAATGAACACCAGCAGCGGAAACAGCGAGGCCATGATTTCGTTGCGCCAGCCGCCGAGGATCGTCCACCACAGCCAGGCGTTGAGGCCGGCGATCGCGGTCAGATGCAAGCCGTAGAGCACGGCGACGGCGTTGCTCATGCCGTAATTGGTGTAGAGGCCGTTTGTGACAGGCAGCAGCACGATCGAGAGCAGGAAGAACAGGTTGAGGATCACGTCGCCGCGGCTGCCGATCGGCTGGCGTGCCAGCCGGCGGTGATGGCTGATCCAGAACACGCCGGAGATGATGAAGCTCAGCGCCAGCCCGGCCAGCTTGCCGGAATAGACATGGGCGAGCTCGCTCCAGCCGGGGGCGCTGGTGAACACCGCCGCCTTCGGCAGGTCGTAGGCCAGCAGCGTCATGGCGACACCGAAAATGGTGTTGCTGAGCGATTCCAGCCGCCGCATCTCGAACTGGTCGGGCTTGAGCTCGGTCATCTCGCCATGGGGTGCTGGAACCTAAGGGCCTCTTCCCCCTAAATCCTAATTCCAGTCCCGTCCAGCCGCATTGCGCTTCGCGCCGGGATCGCCGAGTCTCTTCCTTTCACCGGGGCGATTCGTGGCGACATATCTGGACACGCTCAATGCGGAGCAGCGCCGCGCCGTCGAGCATGGCGTGGCCGAGGGCTCGACCGTGGGCGGCCCCCTGCTCGTCATCGCCGGTGCCGGCTCCGGCAAGACCAACACGCTGGCCCACCGCGTCGCGCATCTGATCGTCGCGGGCGTCGATCCCCGCCGCATCCTGCTGATGACGTTCTCCCGCCGAGCCGCCGCGGAGATGGCCGGCCGGGTCGAGCGCATCGCCCGCAAGGTGCTGGGCGAGAACAACGCCGCGATCATGCGCGATGCGCTGACCTGGGCCGGCACCTTCCACGGCATCGGCGCGCGGCTGCTGCGGGAATATGCCGAGCGGATCGGCGTCGATCCCGCCTTCACCATCCATGACCGCGAGGATTCCGCCGACCTGATGAACCTGGTGCGGCACGAGCGCGGATTGTCGAAGACCGAGAGCCGCTTTCCCGCCAAGGGCACCTGCCTGTCGATCTATTCCCGCTGCGTCAATGCCGAGATGGAGATCGAGAAGGTGCTCGCCCAGCATTATCCCTGGTGCGCGGGCTGGGCCGCCGAGCTGAAGGGCCTGTTCACCGCCTATGTCGAGGCCAAGCAGGCCCAGCACGTGCTCGATTACGACGATTTGCTGCTGTACTGGTCGCAGATGATGAGCGATGCGCTGATCGCTGAGGAGATCGGCGGCTGCTTCGACCACGTGCTGGTCGACGAATATCAGGACACCAACCGCCTGCAATCCTCGATCCTGCTGGCGCTCAAGCCCAATGGGCGCGGCCTCACCGTGGTCGGCGACGACGCGCAGTCGATCTACTCGTTCCGCGCCGCCACCGTGCGCAACATCCTGGACTTTCCGCAGAGCTTCTCGCCGCGCGCGGAGATGATCACGCTCGACCGCAATTACCGCTCGACGCAAGCAGTGCTGTCGGCGGCGAACGGCGTCATCGGCCTCGCCCGCGAGCGCTTCACCAAGAATCTCTGGACCGACCGCACGTCGGGCAGCAAGCCGCAGCTCGTCACCGTGCACGACGAGGCCGACCAGGCGCGCTACATCGTCGAGGCGGTGCTGGCCAACCGCGAGCAAGGCGCGCTGCTCAAGCATCAGGCGGTGCTGTTTCGCACCTCCTCGCATTCGGGTCCGCTGGAGATCGAGCTGACCCGCCGCAACATCCCGTTCGTGAAATTCGGCGGGCTGAAATTCCTCGATGCCGCGCATGTCAAGGACGTGCTGGCCCTGTTGCGCTTCGCCGAGAATCCGCGCGACCGCGTCGCCGGCTTTCGCATCCTGCACCTGCTTCCGGGCGTCGGCCCGGCGACGGCGCAACGCGTGCTCGACCAGATGGCGGAGAGCACCGACCCGCTTGCGGCGCTCAGCCGGCTGCCGGTGCCGGCGCGCACCGGCGAGGACTGGACCAGCTTCGTCCGCACGGTCGAAAACCTTCGCTATTCGGAATGGCCCGTCGATCTCGAGCGCGTGCGGCTCTGGTACGAGCCGCATCTCGATCGCATCCACGAGGATGCCGAGACACGCCGCGCCGATCTGATGCAGCTCGAGCAAATCGCGAGCGGCTATGCCTCGCGCGAGAAGTTTTTGACCGAGCTCACGCTCGATCCGCCGGATGCGACCAGCGACAAATCAGGTCCACCCTTGCGCGACGAAGATTATCTGATCCTCTCCACTATCCACTCCGCCAAGGGCCAGGAGTGGAAATCGGTGTTCGTGCTCAACGTCGTCGACGGCTGCATGCCGTCCGATCTCGGCGCCGGCACCAGCGCCGAGCTCGAGGAGGAGCGCCGCCTGCTCTATGTCGCGATGACCCGCGCCAAGGACGATCTCCACCTCGTCGTTCCCCAGCGCTTCTTCGTCCACGGCCAGGCCGCCAAGGGCGACCGCCACGTCTACGCCTCGCGCACCCGGTTCATCCCGGAGCAGCTGGTCTATTTGTTCGAGCGCACCGCCTGGCCGAAGGCAGCGGCGGGCGCCGCGCGCACCGCGGCGCAGGGGCCGAAGATCGACATCGGGGCAAGGATGCGCGGGATGTGGCGGTAGACGCAAGAGGCTAGTGTCGGGACCTGTCAGGATATCTGGAACAACCGAGGTCCGACATGAAAGCCGTCGTCGTCGAGCAATACGCCCCCATCGATCAGATCGAGCTGAAGGACATCCCGCCCCCGTCCATGGAGCCCGGACAGTTGCGCATTCGGGTGGAGGCAGCGGGAATTGGATTTGTCGATGGCTTAAAGATTCAAGGCCTCTATCAAACCAAGGACCCCCTTCCCTTCATCCCCGGAACGGAGTTCGCAGGGATCGTGGACGAAGCCCCGGGCAGGCCGGGAGGTTATCAACCCGGCATGCGCGTGATGGGGATGACGCTCTCGGGCGCGCTTGCCGAAGAGATCGTCGTCACCCCCGCGGCGCTCTATCCCCTGCCGGACGGCGTCGCGGCCGAGGTCGCCGCCTCGTTTCGCGCCAATTACCTGACCGCGCTCTATGCGCTCAGTGCACGCGCCTCGCTCTGCGCAGGCGAACAGCTTCTGGTGCTGGGCGCCGCCGGCGGTACGGGAGTCGCGGCAGTCCAGATCGGCAAGTTGCTCGGCGCCCGCGTAATCGCAGCGGCATCGACACCGGACAAGCGCGAGTTCGCGCAACAACACGGCGCCGACGCTGTGATCGACTACACGCAGACCGGCTGGCGCGACAAGCTGAAGGAATTGACTGGAGGACACGGCGCCGACGTGATCTTCGACCCCGTCGGTGGCGACGTCTCGGTGCAAGCCTTTCGCTCCATCGCCTGGCGCGGACGCCATCTGGCGGTTGGCTTCGCCGCCGGTGCCATCCCCGCGCTGCCGTTCAATCTGCCGCTGCTGAAGGGTGGCGCCCTGCTCGGCGTCGACCTCGCGCAGCTTCCAACGCGCGAGCCCGAGTTGCAGAAGCGCCTGATGTCGGAGCTGACGGGCTGGCTGGCCGAGGGCAAGCTCAAGCCCGTGGTCGGTCGCGTCTTTGCGCTGGACGATTTCCGGGAAGCGTTCAGGACCATGCAGACGCGTGGGGCGCTCGGTAAGATGGTCGTGCGCATCTCGAGATAGGAGCCGAAGATCGACATCGGTGCGAAGATGCCCGTGATGCGGCGGCAACTACGCGCCCAGCCGGTCGAACTGGACCTTGCCTGCCTTCATCACCAGCGGAATGTGCTCGCCCTGACCGAGCAGGCAGGCGACGTCGCGCAGCGGATTGCCGTCGACCACCAGCAGGTCCGCGATGGCTTCGGGTGCGATCCGGCCGAGCTTGCCCTCCATGCCGAGCACTTCGGCGCCGATCAATGTCGCGCTGGCGATGACGGCGCGCGGGCCGAGGATCTCGGCGCGAATGCGGAATTCGTCGCTCTGCAGGCGCTGCGACGGCCCGAGCAGGTCGCTGCCGAACCCCATCTTCACACCGGCGTCGCGATAGATTGCGAGCGAGCGCAGCCCGGCGTCGCGGACATCGGCGATCTTGGCGACGCTCTCCGGCGGCAGGCCATATTGGGCGCCCTCGTTGGCCAGCGCCTCATAGGTGACGAGCGTCGGCACGACATAGGCGCCCTTCTCGGCCATGAAACGCGCGGTCGGCGCATCGACCAGATTGCCGTGCTCGATGGTGCGCACGCCGCAGCGGACCGCGCGTTCGATGGCCACAGCGGTATAGGCGTGGGCGAGCACATAGGTCTGGCGCCCGCGCGCCTCCTCGACGATGGCGCGGATCTCGTCCTCGGAGTAGCCGAAGGCGCCGACCGGATCGGTCGGCGAGGCGACGCCGCCGGAGGCCATGATCTTGATCTGGTCGGCTCCCATCTGCAGCTCCTCGCGCGCAGCCTTGCGCACGCCGTCGACACCGTCGGCGACGCGCGCCAGCGCGCCGACCCGCACGCAGCAGGGACATGGCGCATCGCTGGCGAGGTAATCCGAGCGTGCCCGCATGTCGCCGTGGCCGCCGGTCTGGCTGAGCGCGCGGCCGGAGACGAACAGCCGAGGACCGTCGGTCAGGCCGGTGTCGATCGCCTGCTTCAGCGCGTGGCCGGCGCCGCCCGCGTCGCGCACAGCGGTGAAGCCCCGCCGCAGCATGCCGCGCAAGAGCAGCGTCGAGCGCAGCGTCACCAGCACGTTCGGCATATGCACCTGCTGCGCCAGATTGAGCTCGACGGCGATGGCGTGAACATGCAAATCGATCAGCCCGGGCATCAGCGTCTTGCCTTTGAGGTCGATGATGCGATCTGCGCTGGCCTGGAGCGGCCGGTGCGAGACCTCCTTGATCACATCGTCCTCGACCAGCACGTGCTGTCCCTCCAGCAAATCCGGCTGGAGCGGGTCGAGCAGAGCGGCGTTCTTGAAGAGGATGCTGGTCATGGTCGTTTCCTGTCAGGTCAGGACGAAGTCGCTGTCAGCAGCGCGGGCAGCGCGAGCTGTGCAAAGGGAAGGCACGCGGCGACATCATCTTCGCCGTACCAGCCCGCCTCGTGAAGCAGATTGAGCGAGCCGAGCGTGCGCCCACGCCAGCGCACGGGGATGTTCAGCACGCTCTCGCAGCCGAGCGAGGCGATCAGCTCGTGATCGGAGAACACGGTGCGCAGATCATCCCGCGTATAGCCGATATAGGCCTCGCCGCGGTCCAGCACGGCCTCGGTCCACGGGCCCGGTGCAAGGCACTTGCGTCCGCCAGCCGGGTACGCACCAGGCAGATTGGAGTAGAGCCGCGCCAGTTCGCTGGCCGCCTCGTCATAGGTCAGGACCGTGAACAGCTTGTGCCCGATCGCCAAGTTCAAGCCTTGGTCGAGCGCAGCGAATAGAGCATCCGGCTGGTCCACCCTGCCCTGCGCCGCCGCGACGGCGCAGAGCAGCGGATCGGCCTTAAATTTCGTCCGCGTCATGCCACCTCGCCCGCCGCGATCTCCTCCAGCGAACGGCCGCGCGTCGGCACGCCCATCAGCACGACGGTGACAGCCCCGAGCAGCAGCACGGTGGTTGTGACGCCGAACACGCCGGCAAAGCCGAAGTTCGGATAGAGATAGCCGACCAGGATCGGCGAGACGATCGCGCCGATGCGACCGATTGCGGAAGCGAGCCCGGCGCCCGTAGTCCTGACCGGCGTCGGGAACACCTCGGCGGTATAGGCATAGACGCCCGCATAGGTGCCGTTCATGAAGAAGGACAGGAAGATTCCTGCCGCCATGATTTGTTGATCGCTTTGCGCGAAAGCGAGCCCGAGCGCGCTGATACCGCCGAGCACCATGTAGGTCGCGATCGTCGCCTGCCGGCCGATGCGCTCGTTGAAATACGCGGCGCTGAAATAGCCGGGGATCTGCGCACAATAGATCGCGATCGAATAGGCGAAGCTCTTGGTGATGCTCATGCCGTTCTGGACCAGCAGGCCCGGGATCCAGACGAAGAAGGAGTAATAGCTGAAGGTGATCGCCAGCCACATGATCCAGGTCATGATGGTGATGCGCGCCTGGCGGGGCGCAACAAGCGCCGCGAAATTGGCCAGCAGCGTGCCAGCGGTCCCGGGGGGTGCCGCGACTTCGACGACCGGCGGTGGCAGGACACGGCCTTCACGCGCAAAGCTCGCCTCGATCCGGTCGAGCACGGCTTCGGCTTCCTTCTCCCGTCCCCTGCTCTCCAGCCAGCGCGGCGATTCCGGCAGCGCCCGGCGCCACCACAACAGCATGACGACGGGCACCGCGGTGATCACCAGCACGATGCGCCAGCCGTTGTCGGAGGTGGGAACGATGAAGTAACCGAGCAAGGCCGCGGCAACGAAGCCGAAGGAGAAGAAGCCCGCGAGCGCCCCGGTGAAGCTGCCGCGATAACGCCGCGCCACGAACTCCGCGAGATAAGGCGCGATGATCGCGCTCTCCGCGCCGGTGCCCATGCCGGCCACGACGCGCGCGGCGAAGAAGGATGGCCATGTGTCGACCATCGCGCTCACGATCGATGCGGCGCAATACAGCGCCAGCGCCGACATCATCACCGCGCGGCGGCCGATCAGGTCGCCCAGCGTGCCCGCCAGCAACGCCCCAAACAGAAAGCCGATATAGGTGCTGCTGCCGAGCACGCCGATCTGCACGCTCGTCAGATTCCACGCCGTGCGCAACACCGGCAGGATGAAGGCCAGCACCGCCGCGTCCATCGCGTCGAACATGTAGCCGAGCCCGCCCATAAGCAGCAGGTGGGTGTGGAAGCGTGCGAAAGGAAGGCGCTCGATGCGCGCCGATATCATCGACATGAAAGTCCCCCTCTGATGTCACGGGCCCCGGCGCGCCGCTCGGGAGGGAACCATAGACAAAGTGACATTATCGTCATAATTTATAATCATGATCTGATATATCACGATGGTGAATGTCCGTGTCGTTCCGCGCGCTCGACCTCAACCTCCTGAAAGTGTTCGAGGCGCTGATGACCGAGGGCAGGGTCACGCGCGCCGCGAATGCGTTGCGGATGACCCAGCCCGCGGTCAGCAACGCGCTCGCGCGGCTGCGCGATGCGCTCGGCGATCCCCTGTTCGTGCGGGCCGGCACCGGCATCCGCCCGACCCAGCGTGCCGTGGTGCTGTGGGAGCCGATTGGCGAGGCGCTGGAAAGCGTGCGCGGTGCACTCGACGAGCAGGTGTTCGATCCCGCCCGCGCGCAGACCGAATTCAGCCTGTCGATGTCGGACTACGTCTCCTCGCTGGTGATGCCGAACCTGCTCGGCCATCTCGGCAAGGTTGCGCCGAAGTCGCGCGTCCACACCGTGCCCAATACCGTCGTCGAGATCGCCGACCAGCTCGAGGACAACAGGGTGGACTGCGTGCTCAGCGTCTATGTCAACGAGGCGCAGCAGCCGGCCGCCATCCGCTCGCGCTCGCTGTGGACGGTCGACTATGCCTGCTTCATGCGGCGCGGCCATCCGCTCGCCGCCCAGAAACGGCTGAGCACGCGCACCTTCCTCAACGCTGGACATGTCGACGTGAGCCTCGCCGGCAAGACCATGCCGTCCTACGATCTCTTCCTGGCCTCGCGCGGGCTGTCGCGCAATCTGGTCGCCACCGTCAATCATTACAGCGCCGCCTACGAGGTCGTGCGGCAATCTGACCTGATCGCGGTGCTGCCGAGCGATCTGCGCTCGCAATCGAGGCACGCGCCGCTCCTGCATGCGATGCCGCTTCCCCTCAAGGCGCCGCCGCGCATCGTCAGCCTGTTCTGGCACCAGCGCAACGACACCGTGCCGGCGCAGCGCTGGCTGCGCGAGACCCTGGTCGATATGTTCGCCAGATCCGATTGAGCCCACAGGTTCGATGTAGAATCGGAAACGTTGCCTTTCCCGGATCAGCATTGTCGAAGCCGCCTCCCCGCCCTAGCTGCACCGCAACTATTTCCCTCCCATAAGGGGCCTGTCGCGCCCCGCAGAGACCTCATCGATGACCACACCGCTCGAATTCGGACTGGATACCTTTGGCGACGTCACCAAGAACACCTCAGGCGCCCTGATCTCGCACGCGCAGGTGATCCGCAACGTCGTCGATGAAGCGGTGCTGGCCGACGAGCTCGGCCTCGACTTCATCGGCCTCGGCGAGCATCATCGCGCCGATTTCGCGATCTCCTCGCCTGAAACCGTGCTCGCGGCGATCGCATCGCGCACCAAACGCATCCACCTCGGCTCGGCGGTGACGGTGCTGTCCTCGGACGATCCCATCCGCGTGTTCCAGCGCTTTGCGACGCTGGATGCCGTCTCGAACGGACGCGCCGAGGTGATCCTCGGCCGCGGCTCGTTCACCGAATCCTTCCCGCTGTTCGGCTTCGACCTGCGCAAATATGAAGAGCTGTTCGAGGAGAAGCTCGATCTGTTCGCCGCGCTGTTGTCGCAGCAGCCGGTCACCTGGCAAGGCAAGCTGCGTCCGCCGCTGCGGGATCAGCTGGTCTATCCGCCGGTCGAGAACGGCACGCTGAAAACCTGGATCGGCGTCGGCGGCAGTCCGCAATCGGTGGTGCGCGCCGCGCATTACGATCTGCCCCTGATGCTCGCGATCATCGGCGGCGATCCCGCCCGCTTTGCGTCCTATGTCGAGCTCTATCACCGCGCTTTCAAGGAGTTTGGCCGGCCCGCACAGCCGATCGGCGTGCATTCGCCGGGCTATGTCGCCGAAACGGATGCGCAGGCGCGCGAAGAACTCTGGCCCGACTACAAGGCGATGCGCGACCGCATCGGCAAGGAGCGCGGCTGGCCGCCGATGGGACGCGACGAGTTCGTCCATGAGGCCGAGCATGGCTCGCTCTATGTCGGCGCGCCGGAAACGGTGGCGCGCAAGATCGCGAAGACCGCCAAGGCGCTCGGCATTTCGCGGTTTCAGTTGAAGTATTCGGCCGGGCCATTGCCGCACGAGAAGCTGATGCGGAGCATCGAGCTCTACGGGCGGAAGGTGGTGCCGATGGTGCGGGAGATGATGGGGTAGTGGAATGTTCGTCTTCGCTTTCGCTCACCAGAGTCTCTTCTTCGCGAACGCGTGGCCCGAACCCGACTTCAAATAACGCTCGAAGGCTCTCGCCTTGTGCAAATCCGAGAAGGCCACATAGGCCACCAACTTCCAACGCATGAATTTGGAGGTATGCGATGATTTGCCTGCGTTATGATCCGCTAGCCGCTTTTTGAGGTCCGTAGTCAGGCCAATGTAGCGCTGGCCTCCGAAAGCTCCGCTCTCCAGAAGATAGACATAGTGCATGGACGCCGCCCTCCTTCGCCAAGGCTTCGGAGGGCATCCTGCTTCGCGCAGTGGAAGGCTGCAAATCCTGCGAAGCGCGTTAGCGCGAAGCAGGATGGTGGGGGAGGCAGGACTCGAACCTGCGAAGCCATGAGGCGGCTGATTTACAGTCAGCTCCCTTTGCCACTCGGGACACTCCCCCGCTCGACGGCAGCACAATCGGGCCGGACCTTGCCGGCGGACCGAAGACGGCCATGGAACGTGAAGGCCGCGACAACCCGGATCGGGGCGCGACCGGGCGCGTTTATGGGCGAAGCGGTGGGGCAAAGTCAACCGAGGCAAGCAGCTAAAATCGCCCTCACAAGCACCGAAATTGCCATATTCCGGAACCCGTGACAGAAGCGAGCCCATGAAGGATCGAAAATTCGGCCCCAAGGGGGCTCGCGGCGGGGCTAAGCCCTTCAACAGACCCGGAAAATCGGCCGGCCGACCGGCTTGGCGCGACCGTGATTCGCACGGCGACGGCCCGGTCATTCTCTACGGCTGGCACACCGTCACCATGGCGCTCGCCAACCCGCGGCGGCGGATCCGCAAGCTGACGCTGACCGAGAACGCCGCAAGGCGCCTTGCGGAAGAGCACATCGAGACGCGGGTGGCGCCCGAGATCGTGCGGCCCCAGGAGATCGACCGGCTGCTGTCGCCCGACGCCGTGCACCAGGGCCTCCTCGCTGAGGCCGATCCCCTGCCCTCGCCCGAGATCGAGACGTTGACGCAGGACGGCATGGTGCTGGTGCTCGACCAGATCACCGATCCCCACAATGTCGGTGCCATCCTGCGCTCGGCCGCCGCGTTCGCGGTGAAGGCGATCGTCACGACCGCGCGCCACAGTCCGGAAGCGACCGGCGTGCTGGCGAAGGCAGCCTCCGGCGCGCTCGAGCTGGTGCCTGTTGTCACCGTGCAAAATCTCGCCCGTGCGCTGACGGCGCTGAACGAGCGCGGGTTCCAGACTGTCGGCCTCGACAGTGAAGGCAGTGAGGATATCAGCGACGTCGCGCTGCGCGAGCCGCTTGCGCTCGTGCTGGGCGCCGAAGGCAAAGGCCTCAGGCAATTGACCCGCGAAACCTGCAGCGTCGTGGCGCGGCTCGACATGCCCGGCGAGATCAAGAGCCTCAACGTTTCGAATGCTGCAGTGCTCGCGCTCTATGTCGGCGCGAGCCGGCTCGGGCTGATGAAGCGCTCCTAAAACAAAACGCCCGTCCGCGTCACGCGAACGGGCGCCTCGCTAGTATCAACCGATCAGAGATCAGTAATAGCGGCGCAGCACGCGGTGACCGCCATAATAGTACGGCGCGGCGCGGCGGGCATAGCCGTAGCGGGGGCCGTAGTGCACGCGCGGCAGGTAGCCGTAGCGGGGGCCGTAGCCGTAGCGATACGGACGGAAGTACGGGCGGCGATAGGGATAAGCGGCCGGCGGCGCGACCGCAGCGGCACGATAACCATAGCCGTAGCCGTAATTGGCGGGCGCGACGACCGCGTCCTCGCGGTAGGTCGGATACGGCGCGAAGGCGCCCGGACCCGTATAGGTCGGGCCCTGGTTGACGTAGTAATACTGCGTGGTCGGCTCGGCGAGACGCTCATAGGCGGCGTAGCCGTAGCCGTAGCCATGTCCGCCGCACCCGGTGTTGCAGCCGGTATAGACCGGCGCCACCGGCGCGCACGTGGTGAAGCCGCAGGCCGCGGCCGGCGCGGTGGCGGCGAACATCACGGCAGCTGCCGCGACCAGTCCCGAAATCATCTGACGCATTATACTCTCCTGTTGATTTCCGTTTTTGGTTGTCACGTTTCTCAACCCGGCGGCCTGCCGGATATCTCTGTGCGCGGCCGCGGCCGCGGAGGCCGAGGACGGTCGTTGATCTCGGGCGCGTAGATCACCGGCGGCGGATCGACGGGCGGGTCCATCTGCGCCGGCAGCGGCGCGGACGAGGCGCCCCAGCTCTGGTGATAGCTCTCGGCGGGTTTGGGCAATTTGCGGTTCGCCGGCGGCTCGACCTCGAGCCGGCCGTAGCCCGGCCGCAGGCCGAGCGTCGGATAGTAATGACCGACGTCGTCGGGCTGCCGCTCGGCGATATAGCGTCCGCCATAGATCGTGGGCTGCACCTGCTGGCCCTTGCCGAGACCCCAGGTGCCCTCGACGACGGCATAGGACGCGTCGATGTTGTTGATGATGACGGGCACGCCGGGACGGCCGGGCACGACAATCTCGAAGCCGCCGGCAAACGCCGTCGCAGGCAGTCCGATCAGAAAGGCGGCGAGCGCCACGGCACGCATGAGGAGACCCCGGTTATCCGGGCGCAACCTAACCGATCGCGACGCAGAGAGGGTTAAGGCCTGCTCACCAAATTCCGGTAAGCCTAACGTGCAAGGATTGCACGCCGCTCAAATGCTGTACGGCGAGCTAGCGAAGCGTTAACGGCGCGGAACCGCGCGGCTGGAACAGCGCACGCTGCTCACATCGGTTTGACGGTTCGCAGTCGAAAAATCCCAGGGTTGCATCGGAACGTCCTGCGCCGTCGGCGTTTAGCTCCTGTCAACAAAATGGGAGCGAACAACCATGACCATCAAGCTTCTCGGGGCCACGGCGATCGCAGCGACCATGCTGGCAGGCTCTGCCATGGCGCAGACCGCCGTCAATAATCCACGCTGTTCGGCGCAATTCCCCAACGCCAACTGCCAGACCCTCGGCCCCGCAAAGGCATCAACCGATAGCGGCTACCGCCACCGTCGCATGTCCTATCGCCAGACCAACCGCGATTGGAATAACGACTGGAACAGGAGCCCCACCGGGTTCTGGCCGACCGACGTCGCGGCCGGCGTCGCCGGCGCCGCCATCGGCACAGCTGGTGCGATTGCCACCGCCCCATTCCGCGCCTGGGACAATTCCTACGCCTATGACAATTCGTGGGACCGCGGCTGGAACAATCGTAGCTGGGACACCCGCACCTATGCCCAGCGCAACGGCTTCGTCTGTACGCCCGGCACCTGGTTCAAGGGCGCAGACGGCCGCCGGCACATTTGCCAGTAAGGCAGCTTGATCCGAACGCCACACATCGGGCGGCCGCGAGGCCGCCCGATTCACGTCTTGCGACGGTGACCTCCCGGTTCTGGCACTTTCCGATCAAGTCTGGTATTGCGGCGCGCACGGGTGGACGGCCCCGGCGCGAGCCGAGCTCCGCCCCTGCCTCCCAGGCGTCGCCGGCTTAGCTCAGCGGTAGAGCAGCGGTTTTGTAAACCGAAGGTCGGGGGTTCAATCCCCTCAGCCGGCACCATTGGTTGAGCCGACACCCGTCGTGGCCTGACGCAAGAACCAAATCGTCAGTTCGGCGTTTCCTCGTTCACCATAGAGCCGTCTCGCGGAGGTCTAGCGATGGACCCGAATGATCGGACAGCCTTAGTCTTAGCCGCTGTCGGCTTGGCCATCGCCATTGTGGTTGCATCGACAGTCACGCTAGAGCACGTCAATACCCGTACGGCCAGCAGCGACGCACCTCCCGGAACGGTAGGACTCGCCAGGCCTCACCCGCCGCTGGACCGTGCTCCTGGTGAGGCGATACAGACATCAGGAGCGCCGTCCAACGCAAGTCATCGGCAGCGGCCTTGACCGGACACCGGCCGCGCCGAACCAGCGCTCGAACCCTGTGCCTCAGCCTGAACTCTTGCGCGCGCTGCTCTGTTCGAAATGCTCGACCGAGCCGCCGATCTCGACCCAGGCATGTTTCGACTGCTCGAACACCGATCTCGTCGGCGCCGGAAAATCCGGATCTGCGATCGCGCCAACGGCAACGCCGATCATGTCAGGCAGATTGTCGGCTTGCCAGTAGACCGTCGAGCCGCAGTCGGGACAGAAATATCTGCAGACCTCGCCGCCGCTCATCGCGGTTCGGACATACGACTTGGATACTCCAGAGATCGTGACGGTCTCTGCGGCATAGAAGGCACCGACGCCGAACGGCGCGCCGGTTCGTCGCTGACAGTCGAGGCAGTGACAGGCAACGACGAGGCGCGAGGGTCCCGGAAGCGACAGCGAAAGCGCGCCGCAGCTGCATCTGGCATCGATCATCGAATCTGATCTCCCTCATTGGCTGGCTGCGAATTGAAAAGGTTACGTTCGCGCTCAACCTCCGTCATTGCGAGCGCAGCGAAGCAATCCAGACTGCCTCCGCCGAATGCTTCGCTGCGCTCGCAATGACGCGTTCGCGGCGGTAACCTCAATCCGTCTGCAAACGCGCTGCAGCGCGTCCGGGACACCGCGGCGAGATTGTCACTCCGTCCCGGCCTCGAATGCCAGCAGCACGTTGCCGGCGACGCCGCTCCACTGGCCGTAGCCGGAATTGGTGTAGAGCATGCCGCCGGCGATGACGGGACCGGGGCCGTCGATCGCGCCGCCGCGGGCAGGGACCCCGTTCACCGCCTTGAAATCCCGCGCGGTGTCGAACTCCCAGAGCAGCTTGCCGTCGGTGGCGTAGGCGCGCAGGAAGCCGCTGACGCTGCCTGAGAACACGACACCCGGGATCAGGCTCACCGCCGCCGAGAGCGCGGGGCTGCATTGCGGGCGATCGCCGCAGGCGACCGGCGGCACCTCCATCACGACTCTGCCGCTGGCAAGGTCGAGCCCGAACAGGCCACCGCCTTGCGTGGAATCGAGCTGCCGCGTGCCGTCGCGCTTGAAGCGCACGTCGGAGTTGGCGACATAGATGCGCTCGCCGTCCGCAGCCGAACCCCATTCGCTGCCGCCGAGCGCACCGCCCTTCCCGATCCGGGTCTGCCACACGATCTTGCCGCCATCGTCGGGATCGAGCGCGTGCACGACGCCGGATTTCTGCGCGATGGCGAGAATGCGCCTGCCGTCGCGCAAGGCGACGAGGATCGGCGACTGGCCGAAATCGTGATCGGGCCCGGGCTGGTCGGGACAATTGGTCTTGTCCATGCTGAAGCAGGCGACGACGAAGGCGTCCTTTGGCGTCGCCTGCTGCGTCCAGAGCAGCTTCCCGGTTGCAAGATCGAACGCAAGGATCGCATCGGCGGTCGCGGCCGGCGGATTCGAATAGGAATTGCTGGTCGCCACATAGACCGCGCCGCGCTGGACATCGATCGTCGGCGCCGACCAGATGGCGGCGCCGGATGGTCCGAACAGCTGCGTGCCCTTGGCATTCTTGCTGGTCGGATGCGGCATCTCGGGGATCGTGTACGCCTGCCAGATCATCTTGCCGGTCGCGGCCTGCAACGCCACCACGCTGCCGCGGAAGGTGCAGCATTCGTAGGAGGCTTGCGAGCCGGCGGCTTCCTCGAGCGAGGACACCGGCACGTAGAGCACGCCGGAATGCAGCGTCGGCGCGCCGGTGATGCGTGCGGCGGCATGCTCCTCCACCTTGGCCTTCCAGATCAGCGCGCCCGTCAGCGCGTTCACCGCATAGGCATTGGCGCGCAAATCGCCGAAGAAGATCGCGAACTGATCGGAGCCCGGAAGCGGCGCAAAGCTGATCGCGGCGCGCACCGCCGCATCAAGCGCCAAGGTCCACAGCGTGCAGCCGCTTCGCGCATCGAGCGCGTGGACCTTGCGATCAGTGCCGCCGATGAACAGCATCCCGCCCACGATGGTGGGCGGCGCAAACGACACCGAGGCGCCGGGAAAGGCATAGGCCCATTTCAGCCGCAAATGCGGCACCTGCACCGCGGTCAACCCGGCCATGTCGGCCGGCTGGAAGCGGCTGTTGCTGGCGTCAACGCCCCAACCGTTCCAGCGCGGACCGTCGAGGGCTTGCGGAAAGCCGCCCGCCTGCTGCACGCAGCGGCCCTCCGCGTCGGCGGCGGCGCTGCCCGTCGGCATCTTGCCGGTCACGAACGAGGCGATCGCGCGGCGTTCGGCATCGCTGCGGTCCTTTGCCATCGCCGCCATGCTGCCTGTCGTCAACGTCCCCAGCACGTGGTCGAACGACATCGCCTGCAGGGCGGCGCGACCCGGCATGCGGGTCTGGGCATCGCCGTCGTGGCATTGCGCGCAATGCGCGGCATAGAGCGAGGCGCCCTCCTGCTGCGCCAGCGCCGGCGCGCTGCACCAGATCAACAACGCGGCCAAGACGGCACGTATGCTCATGGTGGGCTCCGGCGATGCGAGGGGAGATCGCTTCACGCAACCAGAAGTCTATCCCCGGCGCGATCGTGGATACAATGGACGTTGTGCCCGCCGCTGTCAGATATCCGCGGCCATGCGGACAGAATCCGGCAATTCCTGCAGCCGCCACAGCCCGAGGCTCTTGTCGCGCCAGCCGCCGCCGCCCTCCTCGCAACGCTCATCGATCAGCGCGTGCGGCGCCGGCCAGCCGAACGGCGCCTTCTCCAGGTTCAGCGCCCGCCAGTCGCCGTCCTCACAATCGTGGTTGTCGTCCCATTCCGGAAAGGTCGTGACGAGCAGATATTGCGCGCCGCTCTCGCGAAAGCGGGCGGTGGCGCGGGCGATGTTCTGAAAGCTCAGATGCACCAGGCAGTCGCGGCACAGGATCAAATCAGCGCGCGGCAGCGCATCACGCGTGATGTCCGCAACCAGGAATCGGCCGGCGAATTCGCCGTCCGTCACACGCCGGTTGTTGGTGGCGATCAGCGAGGGCACGATGTCGATGCCGATATAGTCGAGGTCGAGCTTGACGCGGCCGATCCAACCCGCATCGCCGCAAGGTGCATCGAGCAGCGAGCGCACGCCGAGCCGCTGCAGCAATGGCGGAAGCGCGTCCTGGATGGCCGCGGTGGCAAGGTCCTCCGAGCCGAGGCCCGATACCGAGCCGGCAGCGCCCCAAAGGTTCGTACGCTCGATCCGCTCGAACCGCGCGGCGAGATCCAGCCCTGAGAAATTGTCACGGTCGGCGACGAAGCGCTCGTGGGCGAGCACGGGAGGACGATCGGGGATCATGGGGCGAGCCTCTTCCGGTGCGGGCACAGTATACAACCCAGGCGAACTGTTCAAAATTGCCTGGCAGCAAACCCACGAAGCGTTATTCGTCCCGTCCAGATCCCATGCGCTCCACCACTCCCAAAGAGAAGGCCAAGATCGTCGCCGGCGCGGTGACGGCCGTCGTCATGACGACCATGCTGTTCGTGTTCGCGCTCGGCCTTGTGCTGCCGCATTAAGCGCGGTCAGCGCCGGCGGACGAAAGCCGCGGTACGACGGCTTACGCCGAGCGCACCGTGCGCAGGAACTTTCCGACCTCGTCCTTCAGCCGGGTGCTGTCGCTCGCCAGCATCTTGGCGGTCGAGAGCACCTGCGAGGAAGCCGAGCCAGTCTCGGCGGCGCCGCGCTGCACATCGGTGATGTTCGAGGAGACCTGCTGGGTGCCGTGCGCGGCCTGCTGAACGTTGCGCGAGATTTCCTGGGTCGCCGCGCCCTGCTCCTCGACGGCCGCAGCGATGGTCGAGGACACCTCCGAGAGCCGCTCGATCGTGGCGGAAATGTCGCGGATGGCGTTCACCGATTCCTGGGTCGCGGACTGGATGCCGGAAATCTGCTGGCTGATCTCGCCGGTCGCCTTGGCGGTCTGCTCGGCCAGCGTCTTCACCTCGGAGGCGACGACCGCGAAGCCGCGGCCGGCCTCGCCGGCACGCGCCGCTTCGATCGTGGCGTTCAGCGCCAGCAGGTTGGTCTGGCCGGCAATGGTGTTGATCAACTCGACGACATCGCCGATGCGCGTGGCCGCGACCGAGAGCTCGCTGACGCGCTCGGTCGTGGTGCGGGCCTGGGCCACGGCTTCGCCCGCCATCCGCGCCGATTCCTGCACCTGGCGGCTGATCTCGTTCACCGAGGAGGACAGCTCTTCCGTCGCGGTCGCCACCGACTGGACGTTGCCGGTGGCTTCACCGGAGGCAGCGACGACGACCGAGGTCAGCTCCTGGGCGCGTTGCGCGGTGGTCGCCAGCGTCGAGGAAGACGCCTCGAGCTCGGTGGAGGCCGAACCGACCGTGTCGATGATCTCACCGACCGCGCGCTCGAAACCGTCGGCAAGATTGATCATGTCGCGGCGGCGCTGCTCGGCCGCCTGCTTCTCTGCTTCGGTCTGCGCGGCCTTGAGACGCTCGATCTCGAGCCCGTTGGTCTTGAACACCTCGACCGTCCTCGCCATGTCGCCGATCTCGTCGCGGCGATCCTTCTCGGGCACCTCGGTCGTGAGATCGTTGCGGGCGAGGCCCTCCATCGCGAGCTTGAGCCGGGCGATCGGCTGCGACATCGCCTTGAGGCCGATGAAGAGCGCGATCGCGATGCCCAGGATCAGGCCGCCGGCGCTGACGCCGATCACGGTCCAGGTCGCGGCATGAGCGTCGCGGTTGATGGCATCCTTGCGCTTGGCAACGGCCTGGCCGGTCTCGGTCGTGAACTGCGCGACGCGTGCCAGGGCCCCATCGAGCAACGGATCGCACTCCTTGTGCGCCCGCTCGGCGGCCTTGGCGTTCTCTTCCGTGGTGCTGGCCTGCGATCCGGCCTTCAGCACCGGGTCGCAGCCTGCGAACGCCGCCTTCAGCTGGTCACCGATGCTCTTGATCTGGCTGGCGCGCGCCGGATCATCCTGCTCCGCCGCATCCAGGTATTGACGGATCTCGTCCCGGTTCTGGTTCGCGATCTTCAGGCGGGCGGCATTGCCAGCCTCGGTCGCCTCAGTGAAGACGGCATAGAGCGCGGCGTGATAAGTCTCCGCGCGGCGCTGGGCGCGCGCGAGGCTGAGAGCGGAGGATTGCGCGGCGGCGAGTTCGCCGAAGCCGTCGACCGTCGCGGATAGCTCGCGCAGGCCGAAGCCCGCAACGGCGATCATCGCGCAGCCCATCACCGCCACGATCAGCGCCACCTTCCACACGATCTTCAGATTGTTCAAAAAGCTCATTTCAGCCGCCCAATGATCTCCGACTCGCAGCACCGCGAGCAATTCCCAGCGGTGGGATTGGAACCAGCGGACGTTAAGAATTGATACCAAGTGACAGGAGTAGTCTTACGGAAAAATAACGCTTTGGCACCCCGTCGTAAGCTTGGCGTAAGCTTCAGCCTGTTTTCGCGTCGGAGAGCGCAGGCCCGGAACCGGCTCCGGCGTCAACCGTTGTCGGCGCATGCGGATCCAGGAAGAAAACCGAAACATGATTCTGCTGGCGACGGTGACGCTGTGCTGCAGCGCCGTGGCCGGGACGTTGGCGCTGTTCGAGCCGATGCGGGGACAAGCGTCCGATAAGCTGGTCGCCGATCGAGCCGTGATCGACCTCACCACGCGCATGCCTGCTCAGATCCCGGTTCGGGTGGTCGGCGCGCCGTTCGAGCCCAACGTCAATCCGCGCGAGCGGTAGCGCTCACCTCGGCGAAGCCTTCGCGCCCTCCTCGGGCCGGCCGTGAACACGTGCCAATTCCTCGACAAACGCGATCACCTCCGCCCGCTTGTCGGGCGGGAGCGTCAGGAACGCGCGGATGAGCCTCAGGCCCTCCGCCGCGTTCGGGCGTTCTTTCGATGCATCCATCTGCCCAGTGTCGGACCACCGGGAAAATTATGCAATCCCCTGCAAACTGCCTTGATTCGAAGCAGCCGCTTTGCTGGAATGCGCGCGGCTGAGGTGGATCATGAAATGGATCAGGGAGCGCGACGCACTGATCGCGCAGACACTGGCGTTCGTCCAATCGGTGACCAGCAGGAAGGATGACGTCCTTCAGCCGGAGACGCCTGCATCTGGCCCCGCCGTTGCAGTGGAGATCGTCACCGTGGAGGCGGTCGAGGTCGAGCCGCCGCAAGCCTCCCTTCCGCCGCGGCCCGCGCCTCTGCTGCCGCGGACCAGCGGCGATTTCCGCAGCGAGATGCAGGCCCGCATCGCCAATTTCCGCAAGCACCAGGAACGTTTCGAGCGCGAACGTGAGGAATATTGTGCGGCGACCCTGACCAAGTTGCGTGCCGCCATCCGCGACGCCTCCGGGCCACCGGCCGAAAAATAAGGCCCGCCCAGGGACCTACAGCCAGGACCAGACCAGCCAGAGATTGGCCGCGCAGGCGCCGAACAGCGCCAGCGTGAGCGGCAAGAGCATGTGCCCGCAGGATGTCTTCAGGTCGCTCGTCATGGCGGAAAACATCCGCTGATTCCGGCCGACGAGTCCCAGGGATTCTTTTTTCCGGGATTCAGGACTCGTTAAGGACTCACGGACCGCCCGCCACGATCACGCCCCCGTGATCGGCCCGATGGCCGGAACCCCTCACCCCGTGAGCTCGTTAACGGGCTTTCCTGGAGTCGGGATGCATGCCCTACGCCCTGTTCTGCAACGACGCCCAGATCAGCAAGGCCTATCCGAGTGAGGCCGACGTCTGGAAGCTCGCCGAGCGAAGTGGTCTCGTCGTGGACGTGACGGCGGACGAGGAGCGGCCGGGACCGCGCCGGGTGCTCGACAACGACTACAAGATCGAGCCCTGCCAGGCGGCCCAGGGCGAGGACCCCGCAAAGAACAAGGCGGAGGCCGATCGGCAGTCGAGGATGGAGCTCGAGCTGAATTCCTGAGCTCCGGCACGGAGCCGGAGCGAAAGCTCAGGGGGTGGCGGCCGCAAGCGAGGCCTGCTCGCCCGGCATCGGCACGCAGGCCTTGCGGCGGTGCAGCCCGCGGATGGCGCCCGTCACCTTCAGCACCTTGCCGGACGGACAGGAGGCGTCCTTGACGAAGGCCACCTCATACGGTGCCAACATCAGAGGCTCGGATCTGAGGATTGTCTGTGCAGAGCACGGCAGGCAAGAGAAGCACGAGAGCGCCACTGCCGACACCAAGATACGCATGTCCGTCGTCCCACCAGCCCGGTAATTGTCATATAACGCGTTCCGGAGCGCGAGTTCCGTAAATCGCAAAAATTATTTTTGCTTTACACCGGCCCCATGACGCGCGTGAGAATGCGCGCCAGCATCGTTTGCAAGCAAATGACGCGCCAAATGGTTCACGGAATGCAAATGAAGGCGCTGCCGGGACGCAGATCGGCAAACGAAAGGCCGGCGGAGCCGGCCTTTGTCAGGTCTTGGATGTTCAGGTCTTGGATCGGCGCTGACCGTCAGTACCGCGAGGCGGCCGGGCCGCCCCAGCCGAAGCGGTAATTCACACCGGCCTTGACGGTATGCTCATCCTCCCGACCACGAACGCCGACAATGTCGGCCGGGCCGGAGGTGAAGGTGGTGCTGCCGAAATTGTAATACTGGTACTCGGCCTTGGCCGACCAGTTCGGCGCGAACATGTATTCGAGGCCTGCGCCGACGGTATAGCCGTCCTTGTTGTTGCCGGTGGTGGTGAAGGCCTGCGGCACCCCGGCGATGTTCACGCCAAGGCCGTTATTCCGCCAGGCATAACCGCCCTTGGCGTAAAGCAGCGTCGGTCCCCAGGTATAGCCGACGCGACCGGTCACCGACCCGATCTGGTCGGTGTTGGAGGTCACCTGGGTGCCCAGCGGGAAGGTAACGCCGTTGTTGTTGGTTGGCAGCCAGGAATACTGGGCCTCGATACCCACCACCCAGTTGGGCGCGAACTGGTAGTCGAAGCCGCCCTGCACGCCGCCAAGGAAGCGGGCGTCGCTCGAGCGGAAGCTGTTGTCGCCGGCAAACGCGCCGCCGACATGGCCGCCGATGTAGAAACCGGTCCAGTTGTAGATCACCTGCGGCGGCGTATAGGCCGGCGCCTTGGTGTAGGTGCGCGGCTGCACGTCTGCGGCTGCGGCCGGCGCGGCCAGCGCAAGCAGAGCTGCTGCACCCAGCAAGATCGATTTCATGATCATCCCCGTTCTTTCATTTACGACACTCGGGAAACAACGTGGCGTGAATTGGGTTGCTTCGCGGCAATGCCGGAACGTTGATCGTTCGTGACTGTGACGGGTCGGCAACAACACGATTTTGTTCCGTCACGTCGCGCTGCGCCGGCTGTTTTTGTCGCCAGCGCAAGGCTCGCCGTTACGATTTGTCGCAAGTCGAAACCACCCCGTTCAAAGCTCGCCGAAATGTGATCCAGCGGCTCCGGCTGCTTCTGTCTAGCACCGGGCGATGAAGGCGGGCTTTGCGCTACCGCGTCATCTTTTCCAGTTCCGGAAAGGGTGCGTAAACCGCACCGGCGCAGAGATCGCTGGTCTGGTCCACCACGCGGTCCGCACGGCCGTTGACGAAGATCACGGCCCGCTCGCGCACGCCCTTATAACTGCCATCGGTCTCGCGCGGGGTGAAGTGCAGGCAGCTCACATAGAACTGCCGGCCGCCGACCTCGCGCTGTACCGGCTCGGCCATGCCGGCGTTGCGCACGCCGACCGGATTGTTGAGGTAGGCCCGCATCAACGCCACGGTGTCGCTTCGGAAATTGTCGGGAAACGGCTGCGGCCCACCGGCCTGGGTCCCGCCCATGAAAGTCGGACGGTCACCGTCGCTGCCGAAACATGCCGCAAGCGCCAGCGGCAACGCCAGGATCACCGCACATCTCGCCAATCGCCCCACAGGCCGCGCTCTCCGCTCGAACAGATCAGGAGACGTTCTAGCCCCTGGCCTGCATGAAGGGAATTCGCTTGCAGAGGCTTAAAACAGCGCACCGGCCAGCCGCCGACGCCTCGGGCTTGCGCACGAGGCGTGGCAACGGGCCAGGCCTGACGTCCGCGCGCGGCGGCGGGGCAATGCCAGGGATGCCGCCGCGCGGGATCAGTCGTCAGTTGCGCTTGTCTGACGTCGCGGGCTTGGTGATATCCGGCTGCGCCTTCTGCGCGTCCTTGGCCGTGACCTGCTTGCGGTGATGGCGATGCTTGCGCACGGTCTTGTGCTCGTCGGTGGTGACCGCGGCGTTCGCGTTCAGCGCCTTCGACTTGCCATCCACCTTGGCGTCCGCCCTGACGTCGGGAGCCTTCACGCCCGTCGTCTTCACGTCCGTCTTGGCGTCGGTCGTCTTGGCGTCGGCCTTGACGCCGGCTTCCGGTTTCGTGGCCGTGGTCGCCGCCTTGGTCTGGCTCTGGTCGGCCTTGATCACCGGAGCGGCCGTGGTGGTCTTGCCGGCCTCGGCAGCGAAAGCCGGGGCTGCGATCACGGACGTTGCGAGCAAGGCTGCAGAAATGGTCTTCAACATGGTGGTCTCCTCTTGGAAGGATCTTCAGGCGGCGCCCTCTCGCCTACCCATCGATCGTGGGTGGGAGCCTAGGCGGGGGGCACTGAACCCAGTCTGAAGCCCTCAGCAGGCTTCCGTTCATCTCGATGACAAGTTTGTCATCCGCGGCCGGGCGAATAGATCGTGCGAAGCGGGAATGTTTTTGCCCGAGAGGTGTTCCGGTCTTCGGGCAATCGTGTAGGATCGCCACGTTCCATACCGGAGAACTTGAATGCGCAAACTCTCAACGCTCGTTGTGCCTGGACTCGTCGCCGTGACGCTCGCGGCCGCGCCGGTGCTGTCCAATGCGTATGCCGCGGCCGGCGACTCCCCTTCGTCGCCGCCGAGCTCGGACTCCTCGACCAAGAAGGGCAAGAAGAAGAGCTCTTCCGTTAGCGACCCCAAGTTCCTCGCGGCCTATCGCACCGCCTACGCGGCGATCTACGACAAGCACGATTACACGGGCGCGATCGACCAGCTGAAGTCGCTGCGGCGCGACGACGTCGCCGATATCGCCAACCTGATCGGCTACTCCTATCGCAAGCTCGGCGATTACCAGTCGTCGAAGGTCTATTATGAGCTGGCGCTGAAGGACGATCCGAACCACGTCCGCACCTGGCAATATTATGGCCTCTGGCAGCTCGAGCAGGGCAACCGCGAGCAGGCGCAATATCACCTTGGCAAGATCGCCTCGCTCGCCGGCACCGGCAGCTCGGAATATCGCTCGCTGGCCGAAGCGCTCGACAAGCCGACCGGCGCGACGCTCGTCTACTGATCATTGCATCTTTGAACGAAGCGGACGGGCACAACCTCAGGGTTGTGCCCGTTCTGCGTTTTCGGCTAGCCTCGCGCACCAACCTTCCTCGCAAACCGATAGCGCAATGGACACGTGGCTGCGATCCGCGATCGACTATATCGGCTCCTGGATCGACTACCAGCTGACGACGATCCAGCAGCCGGGCGTCATCGTGGCCTTCGCCCATCGCGGCGAGATCGTCGCCGAGCATGCGTTCGGCCTCGCCAATCTCGACACCGGCGAGAAGCTCACCCCGCGTCACCGCTTCCGCATCGCCTCGCACTCCAAGAGCTTTACCTCGGCCGGCATCATGAAGCTGCGCGAGCAGCGCAAGCTCCGGCTCGACGACAATGTCGGCCAATATGTCGGCGGCCTCCATCCGCGCGTCGCCGAGACCACGATCGCGCAAGTGCTGTCGCACAGCGCGGGGCTGACGCGCGACGGCGCCGATTCCGGCCAGTTCATCGACAGCCGCCCCTATCTCGACGCGAGGGAGTTGCTGACGGAATTGAAGCTGCCGACCGCGATCGAGCCCGGCACGCGCTTCAAATATTCCAATCACGGCTTTGGCCTGCTCGGCCTCGTGATTGAGGCTGTTGCAAAGGAGTCCTACTCCGCCTGGATCAAGCGCGAGATCATTGCGCCGGCCGGCCTGCGCGAGACGGAGCCGGACGCACCGCTTCCCAAGGGCGCCCCGTTCGCGCGCGGCCACACGCGAAAGGTGCCCTTTGGAGAGCGCTGCGTGATCCCGGGCGACAATCCCGCACATGCGATGGCATCTGCCGCAGGCTTCGTCGCCACCGCCGCCGACACCGCCCGCTTCTTCGCGCAGCTGGCACCCAACGCGAAGAAGAGCGTGCTGTCGGCTGCGAGCCGCCGCGAGATGACGCGAAACCATTGGCGCATCCCGCAGAGCTTCGAGGCCTATTATGGCTTGGGCGTCAATGCCGGCAAGACCGATGGTTGGGACTGGTTCGGCCATGGCGGCGGTTTTCAGGGCTATATCTCGCGCACCTGCTCCATTCCCGCTTGCGAGCTTTCGATCAGCATCCTCAGCAACTCGATCGACGGCGCGGCGCCATTCTGGATGGACGGCGCGATGCAGATCTTGCGCATCTTCCAGACCCGCGGCGCGGCTGATCGTCGCGTGCGCGACTGGACCGGGCGCTGGTGGACGATATGGGGCGCGACCGATCTCGTCCCGGCGGGCAACCGCGTGCTCGTCGCCAACCCGCAGTTCAACAACCCGTTCATGGATGCCGCCGAGATCGAGGTGACCGGCCGCGACACGGGCAAGCTCGCCTGGGCTGCCGGGTATTCCAGCCATGGCGAGCCGGTGCGCCGGATCCGCGACAAGCGCGGCAAGATCAGCGACATCTGGATCGCCGGCGCGAACGTGAAGCCGGAAAAAGTCGTCGCACGCGAGATCGCGCGCCGGTATCCGCCCCGCAAGCGCCGGCCTACTCCCTGATGAGCGCCTCGACCTCGCTGCGAAGCGCCTGCCGTGAGCCGTCGCGCGAATAGAACATGTGGCCGCCGGGATAGACCACGAACTTCACCCGCTGCGTCGCGAAGGCCGGCAGCTGGTCGAGCACCCGCTTCGTTCCGAAATAGGGCGTGGCAAGGTCGAACAGGCCATGCGCGACCAGCACGTTCAGCTTGGCATCGGTGGCCAGGATCTGGCGCAGCTCGGACACCGATTGCGGCGGGTTGATGCCACGGCCGAAATCCCAGTGACCTTCGACGGCGCCGTTCAGGACTTCATAGGAGCCGTCGGGCCGCCAGTTGAGCTTGCGCGAGAGCACGTCGACCGCGGCGCTCGTCAGCGGCGCCTGGAGCGCATCGCCGGAGGGATCGCCGAAGCGCGAGCTGCTGGAATCCGGATAGGGATCGAAGCCGCGCACCGAAGCGTCGTAGCGTCCGGTCACCTTGCCGTTCTTGCGGTCGAATTCGCGGCGGAATTCGCCGACGTCGAAGCGGCCGGCGAGGCGGCGGCTCACCGCCTGGTCGATGCCGGTGAGCTCGGCGACCTTGTCGGCCAGACGATTGGTGGCCTCCTTGTCCGCCTCGCCCTTGACGAGATCGGCAAGAAACTCGCCGCGCGCGTAAGCCTCGACGTCGGCGAGGTCGGCGCGCTTGACCGGGCCTTTGGCTTCGCGCGCCACCGCCACATAGCTCGGCAGTGTCGCGACATATTGCAGGAGGCTCGTTCCGGTGAACTCGCGGAAGTCCAAGAGCGGCGAGACCAGGATCAAGCCCCTGACGCCGACGCCGTGCTGGAGCTGCAACTGACGCACGACCTTCGGCCCGCGAATGCCGCCATAGCTTTCGCCGGCGACGTATTTCGGCGAGGTCAGCCGCTCGTGCCTTTCGAGCCAGCGGCGGATCACGAGCGCGATCGAATTGACGTCGCCATCGACGGAGTAGAACGACTTGCGCGCGTCCTCGCCGCTCGCCACGAAGCGGCTGTAGCCGGTGCTGACCGGGTCGACGAAGACGAGATCGGTGAAGTCGAGCCAGGTCTCCGCGTTCGGCTTCACCTCGGGCGACGCCGACGGCGACAGCGCCTCGCCGTCGAGCGGCAAGCGCCACGGCCCGGCCGCGCCGAACTGAAGCCAGGCCGAGGAGGCCCCAGGTCCGCCGTTGAACAGGAACGTCACCGGGCGCGTGGCGCGATCGGCACCGTCGAGCTCATAGGAGGTGACGGCGATGTCGGCCAGCGGTTCGCCCTTGCCGTCGAACACGCGGATCGAGCCGGCGGTGGCCGTGAAGTTCAGCGTCCGGCCGGGCAGATCGAGCGTCTGCTTCGTGGTCGAATCCGGCGGCAGACGGTGCGGCTCGGCCGCGGACGACGACGTCTGCGCCGCATTTTGCGCGCCGCCGCCGCGCCCACCCTTCTGTCCGGCCGGCGCGGCCGCTTCGGAGCGCGGTTGCGGTTCATCCGCATGCGCAAAGCCTGCGAGCACGAACAAAGCGAGTGCCAGACCTACGCGACGCAGCGCCGATCGACGCATCACCATGACAGCTCTCCCTGTTCGGCGGCGCTCGACCGCAGCCTCGATCGCACGCGAGACCATAGCCGGCAATTGCGACGCTTTGGGGGATCGGAGCCCTAAAAGCCGATGCCGAGTATCAACACGAAATCGCGACATCCGCGGCAGGAGGAATCCATGGGTATCGAAGCAACACGGGTCGGTGGGCGGACGCGCACGATCGCCGGCCGACCGGCATGCAAGGCCCGATGCCCCGATGTGATGGGCCTGGCGATGCGTCCTTCGCCTTGATCAGCAGCAGCAGGCGCTGCCGCTGACATCGTGACCGCCGCCGAGGCGGCCGCAGCAAGCGTCAGCGAATGAAACCGATTCATGTCCCGCTCCGTCCCTCACCCCAACACCAGCCAGCTAACGCCGCCGGCCGCCGATCGTTTCAGAACCCGACGCCGATCATGGTGCTATGACCGCCGCCGCCACTCACGATGCTCGGACGTGCGACAGCCTGCTGCCGGGCACGCGGCGCATCATTCTCGGGCCTCGCACGCCTGACCGGCTCGCGGTCGGCTTCGCGGCTCGTCTGCTTGCGGCGCGGCTTGTCCTCGTCCTCGTTCTTGCGCGAGGCGGTCGCCGCCGGCGCCGGTTTCTCATTGGCAACGCAGAGGTCGCCCTTCAGCGTTTCGTCGCCCTTGCACTGGATCGGGCAGACGCGCGTGGCGCGCTTGGCGAGCTCCCCGACGAGATCCTGAGTCACGCTGACCTTGTCGGCCTCGGTGGGCTGCCCACCGATGCTGAAATAGCGGACGAGCGCGGCCTTGGTCGGCTCGCTCAGCTTGCCGTCGGGCTTGCCGGTCAGGCAACCCAGCCGGACCAGCTCGGTCTGCGCCGAGGTGACGAGCTGCGGCGAGTTCGGCAGGGTCGCCGCCCGCTTGGCGGCCTCTGCATTGAAACGATCGATCGCGGCGACGACGAGCGGCCCGAGCCGGTCGCAGGTGACCGTCCTGGAGAATGCCTTGAGGTCGTCGACGCCCGTGCCCTCGCTGCCCTTGGCGATGATCGCGTCGAGCTTGCCCTGCTGTTCTTTACAAGCGGCTTCCCTGGACGCGGCGAGTTCGGCCGCCTTGCGCGCCTCCTCGGCCTCCCTCGCCTGCTTCTCGGCCGCCGCCTTCGCGGCAGCAGCTGCGGCTGCCGCACGATCGCGCTCGGCCTGCTCCGCCTTCTGCCTGGCCTCCTGCGCCTTGCGCTCGGCCTCGGCCGCCTTGGCGAGGCGCTCGGCTTCGGCAGCTGCGGCGCGGCGTTCGTCCTCGAGACGCTTCTTCTCGGCTGCGCTGGCCTCCTTGGCGGCGGCGATCTCGGCCTTCTTGCGCGCATCCTCCGCATCGCGTGCCTGCTTCTCCGCGGCGGCCTTTGCTGCAGCAGCCTCCGCCGCAAGCCGGTCGCGCTCGGCCTGCTCGGCTTTCTGCCTGGCTTCCTGCGCCTTGCGCTCGGCTTCGGCCGCTTTGGCAAGGCGCTCGGCTTCGGCCGCAGCGGCGCGGCGTTCATCGTCCTGGCGCTTCTTCTCTGCGGCAGCAGCGGCCGCAGCCGCCCTCGCCTTCTCGGCCGCCTCGGCCTCGCGGGCGCGGCGCTCGTCGTCCTCGCGCTTCTTCTGTGCGGCGAGCTCGGCCTTCTCCGCGTCCGCCTTGCGCTTGGCCTCCTCGGCTGCCTGGCGCGCCGCCTCGCGTTCGGCGCGCGCCTTGTCCTCGCGTTCCTGGATCGCCTGTTTCAACAGATCGACGCGCTGCTGCGCGGTGATCGCGAGCGGCGCGTCGGGAAAACGCCTGATGAAACGCTGCAGCACCGGGATGTCGACGCTGTCCTTGATCTTGTCCCACTCGATCTGTTCGCGGGTGGGCGGCGCATCGCGGCTTGGCGGCGCCGACTGTGGATAGGCGGCAACCTGGATATTGGACGGCGGCGCTTGCGGCTGGCTCGCCAATGCCTCGATCTGCGCCCGCGCCAGCTCGGCATAGAAGCCGGTCGGATGGGTCGCGAGGAAGACCTCCCATGCCCGCCGCGTGCCGATCTTCTGCACCAGGTCGTAATCCGCCTTGACGTCACTGACCGGCGCCTCGCGCGGCACGGCCGGCGCCGGTACCAGCGAGATCGTGCCGCCGCCGAGCGCGCCGTAAACATACGGCTCCTGGCGATTGGCCGTCGCCTTCAAGACTTCATCCCTGACGCGGCCGAAGGCAAGGCGAATGTCGAGACCAGGGACGGGAAGATTCTTGAGGATCGACGTGGTGAACGGACTGTGATCGCCATCGCCATCATCCGCCGTCGAGCCGGCCTTCGCCGCGTAGGCGATCAACGTGTCGGTCGTTGTGGGCTCGACCTTGCCGAGACCGCCGCTGACCGCGCGGGTCGGAAGGTTGCGCCGCTCTCGCTTCATCGTGCCGACGAACGGATTGTCGCGGCAAGCATCGAGAATGATCAGACGAAGCCGCCTTGCGCCATCCGCCGAGGAGACAAGCCGCTCCAGCGGGATGGCCTCGTCGTCGGCGTCGCGGTCGGAAGCCAGCCTCGCATCAACCGGGATGAGATAATTGGTGCCGCCGATCTCGAGCCCATGTCCGGCATAATAGACGACCGCGATGTCGGCCTGGTCCGCCGTCGTCTCGAACTTGCGGATCCCGCGCTTGAACTCGAGGTTGCCGACATTGTTCAGCGTCTCGACGGTGTCGAAGCCGGCATCGCGAAACATCTGCGCGACCGAGACGGCATCGCGCGATGGATTGGGCAGTTGCGGCACGGATTGATAGAGGGAGTTGCCAACCACCAGCGCCACGCGCCGCTCGGCGAACGCGCACTCGCTCGCCAGGACCACGGCCAGGAGGGTCCCGCCGATCATCGCCATCGCTGCGATCAGACGCCGGAGCATCATAAAATCCACGCCGAGCGTGCGCTAATGCGCCGATCCTGATCCCCTGCAAGGGACTCGGCATTCACGCGCTGGCCCGAAAATCGCTAAATCTATTCATGTTTTATCGCCGCAGACCGCCGCGATCAATGCGCTGGGGCGGCTGCTCACAAAAGGTATTCGGAGCATCTTGGTCCCTGCGTGATGCCCATCACAGCCTGCGTGGCCAGACCTGCGACATCCCGCCACATGTGGCGGCTCCGGTACAGCCGATTGGAAATCGCCGCCGATCACGTCGAATGCGCGCCGCTACGCTTCCGGTGCAAGCGTGGCTCCTTTAGCTTTGTTTCCGAGTGTTGCTGCGTCTGTTGATTCCTTGATTTTTGAATTGTTGGGGGCTGGGAATGAGGCAGTTTGTGCTCGCGCTGACCGGGCGGATCAGCAGCACGAAGCTCTTGTCCGGTGCCGTGGTCGCGCTTTCGCTGAGCTCGTCGGCAGCCTTCGCGCAATGCACCGGTGCGGTCACAGGCGCTGGTGCGGGATTCTTCGGGGCACAACTCGCGGCGATCTCGGCGGCGACAGGCGCGGCCTCCGGGTCAGTCGCCGGTGCGCTCGGCACCACCAACACCGCATTCCTCACGCAGCAAGGCAGCGCATTCGTCTCGGCGCCCGCCGATCCGAAGCCCGAGCAGCCCGGTGGGGGGATCTGGATCCGCGGAGTCGGCGGCGAGGTCACCAACAAGTTCACCTCGACCTCGACCGGCACGGTCAACGCCGGCATCTTCAATCCGGTGCTCGGTGCTGCATCGAACTTCAACTGCGCCGGCTCGGTTCATCAGAGCTTCGGGGGTGTTCAGGTCGGCCAGGACATCTCTCGCCTTAACTGGCGCGGCTGGAACGTTCACGTCGGCACAACCGCCGGCTATCTGTCGTCCAAGGCCACCGACAACGCGGGTGGCAGCACGAATTTCGAGGTTCCCTTCCTCGGCGCCTATGTCGTCGCAACTTACGGCCGCTTCTTCGCGGACATCATGGTGCGCGAAGAGTTTTACCGCGCCGACCTGACCAATGTCGGCGTCGGGCTGTTCAACCAGCAGATCGGCGCGCGCGGCACCTCCGTGTCGGCCTCGGTCGGCTACAACTTCGCCTTGGCCAACAATTGGTTCATCGAGCCGTCCGCGGGCTTCACCTGGTCGCGGACCAATGTCGACGACTACACCTTGAGCGGCGGCGCCGTCTCGCAAGGCATCGTCTCGACCGTGACCACTTCGCCAATCGAGAGCAAGATCGGGCGCCTCACCCTGCGTGGCGGCACGACGATCACCTCAGGCAACCTGATCCTGCAGCCCTTCGCCTCGGTCAGCGTCTTCCACGAGTTCGCCGGCGACGTGACCTCGTCGGTCAACAGCCTGAACGCCAGCGTGTTCGGCGTCATCCCGATCGCGATTTCGCAGAACACCAGCACGAGCCGGGTCGGCACCTACGGTCAGTACTCGCTCGGTGTTGCCGGCCAGCTCGCCAACACCGGCTGGCTCGGCTTCGTCCGCGGTGACTATCGCAACGGCGAAAACATCGACGGCTGGACCGCCAATGCCGGCCTTCGCTACCAGTTCACGCCGGAACAGATCGCCTCGATCATGCCGCTGAAGGCCCCGGCCAAGGCGGCAGGCACCGTCATTGCGCCGACCAACTGGACCGGCGTCTATGTCGGCGGCTCGCTCGGTGTCGAATACGGCAAGACGGACATCCGCTTTGCCGGCGATCCGATCGACGGCAACAATCCGCGCGTGTTCGGCGGCCTCGGCGGCCTCCAGGTCGGCTATAATTACCAGATGCCGAGCAACTGGGTGCTCGGCATCGAGGGAGACATCGCGGCGACGAATTTGCGCGGATCGCGCACCTGCACCACGGTCCAGAACCTCGCGTTGCTGCTCAATTGCCAGAACTCGTCGGACTGGATCGCGACCCTGTCCGGCCGCGTCGGCTATTCCTGGAACCGCACCCTGATCTACGCAAAGGCCGGCGGCGCCTGGGCTCAGGACCGCACCAACGTCAATTGCGTGTTCGGCCCGCTCAACGGCGCCGTCGTCGGCGTCTTCCAGCTCGGTCCCTGCGTCAACCAGTTCGGCGGGGCCACCGACGGCTTCAGCAGCAGCGGCTATCGCAGCGGCTGGCTGATCGGCTACGGCACCGAATTCGACCTTGGCAAGAACTGGTCGGCAAAGGCCGAGTACGACTATATCGATCTCGGCAGCCGGACGTCGCTGATGAGCGACGGCGTCACCACGATGCGCGACAGTGGCAGCCTGTCCCAGGTCAAGATCGGCGTGAACTATCGCTTCACCCCGGGCGCCGTCATCGCAAAATATTGATCCGCGGCAATCGACCCTGTCTTTACCCTGAATTGAACCGGGCGGCCGCTCAACTGGCCGCCCGGTTGCTTTGCAACGGGTCATCCTCGACAATGCAGGCCCACCTCGTATAGACGAGCCCGGCGGAACCTTCCTCGAGCCAGCGGCCCTGCCGAGATGCCATGACCAAGCCCGCGAGATACGACCGGATCGCCTTCGTCGCCAGCCCGAGCAACGAGGCGCAGGCCGCCTTTGGCCAGCTGACCAGGGACTATGGCAATTGCGATCCCGACGAGGCCGACGTGGTCGTCGCGCTCGGCGGCGACGGCCTGATGCTGCAGACGCTGCACCACCACATGCGCACGGGAAAGCCGATCTACGGCATGCACCGCGGCACGGTCGGCTTCCTGATGAACGAGTACTCGACGCATGATCTGCGCCAACGGCTCGAGACTGCGCATGAGTCCGAGATCAATCCGCTCTTGATGCGCGCGACCGACGTGAACGACCGCGTCCACCTGCACCACGCCATCAACGAGGTCTACCTGTTTCGCCAGACCTCCCAGGCGGCGCGCTTGCGGATCCTGATCGACGAGCGCGAGCGCATGCCGGAGCTGATCGCCGATGGCATCATCGTGGCGACGCCGGCAGGCTCGACTGCCTACAATCTGTCGGCGCAGGGCCCCATCCTCCCAATCAACGCCGCCCTGCTGGCACTGACGCCAATCAGCGCCTTCCGGCCGCGGCGCTGGCGCGGCGCCCTCCTGCCCAATACCGCCTATGTCGTGATCGAGGTGCTGGAAGACGACAAGCGCCCCGTCGCCGCCGTCGCCGACCACGAGGAGGTGCGCAGGGTCCGGCGAGTCGAGGTGCTTTCGGACAAGAGCATCTCCATGCGGATGCTGTTCGACCCCGGCCACAGCCTGGAAGAGCGCATCCTGCGGGAGCAGTTCGGCTACTGAGCCTCCTGCCTCCTGCCGCCCTCCTGCCGCCCTCCTGCCGCCCGCCTGCCGGCAACCCTTCGTTAACCCACGCCACGATATGGTTAACGAAGGTTGACCCGCTTTTGGCCCGGGCGTCATGTTCCGTATCGACTTCAACAAGCTGCGCTTCCTCGTCTGCGACGACAATCCGCATATGCGCCGCATCCTGCGGACGCTGCTGCATTCGTTCGGCGCGCGCGAGGTCTACGAGGCCGAGGACGGTGCCACGGCGCTCGAAATGTACAGCCATTACGTGCCCGACATCGTCATCACGGACTGGGCCATGCCGATCTTCGACGGGCTCGAGCTCGCCCAGATGATCCGCCAGCCGGAATCCAAGGGCAATCCTTACGCACCGATCATCATGCTGACCGGCCATTCGGAGAAGCGCCGCGTCACGGTCGCCCGCGATGCCGGCGTCACGGAATTTCTGGCCAAGCCGATCTCGGCCAAGGGGCTCTATCAGCGCATCCTCAACGTCGTCGCCAATCCCCGCCCCTTCATCAAGACCAAGACCTATTTCGGCCCCGACCGACGCCGCAACACCAACTCCGCCTATATGGGCCCGGAGCGCCGCGTCGGCGAAAAGCACGAGGTGCTGCAGCAGCCCTCGCTGCTCGACAAGGCCCGCTCCTCCATCTAGCGCAACCTCTTCAGACGAGGCAGGCATCATGGCGAAGAACAGCGCAAAGGACATCGAGGTCAAGGCCTTCGCCACGCACCAGGTCATCACGCAGCCGAATCCGCTGCGCAAGGTCCTGCGCCGTGTCGAAGACAAGGACATGGACGACCCGATCGCCCGCGCCGAGCAGGCGCTCGCGAGCCTCTCCGGCGAGTTCAAGGACTGGATGGCGATCGAGGTCCAGAGACTGTCCGCCGCCTGGACGGCCGTGCAGAAGGACGGCTTCACGAAGAAACTGCGCGACGAGCTGTTTCACGCCGCACACGACATCAAGGGCGATGCGGCGACGTTCGGCTTTCCTTCGGCAGCGGGCATCGCCGAAAGCCTGTGCCGCGTCATCGAGCACGCGCCTGATCTGGACAAGGTGCCGGCCGAGCTGTTCACGCACCACATCAACGCCATTCTCGCCATCGTGCACGAGAACACGAGGCTCGACAGGATCAGCGTCTCGGCCGAGCTCAGCCGCCGCCTGCGCAAGGTTGCGGACGATTATCTTGCCCACGTCAACCGCGACCGCCCCGAGCATCTCGAAGTGATCCTGGCGCCGAGCATCGCGCCCGTGGAGTAAGGCTTCACTCACTCCTCGTCATTGCGAGCGCAGCGAAGCAATCCAGAATCCCTCCGCGGAAACAGTCTGGATTGCTTCGCTGCGCTCGCAATGACGGAATTTGCGGATCCATCTACGCCGCGATCAGATCGTCGTAGACCGGATCGATCACATCATCCGCGACAATCTCCTCGCAGAACAGCCGCGCCTCTTCGCGCGCGGACTCGGTTGCGAAGCGGCGCAGCAGGACCATCAGGGGCTCGGTGGCGCCGCGATCGGACTCGCAATGGGTCAGCACGCGTTCGACCATGCGCCGGCGCAGCCGCACCGCGCCATCGTCGCTGTCGACGAAGCCCTGCTCGTGGCAGGCATCGAGCGCGACCTGGAACGCCGCAAACGTCGCCTCCGGAAGCCCGGCGCGACGGAGCAGCGCGTGCACGCTGTTGCCGCCGCGGTCGTGCAGCAACGCCGAGACGCGCGCCAGCGGCAGGTCGGCGAGTTCGGCGAGTGCGGCGTCGAACAAGCCCAGATTGCCCGACAGCAGTGCGCGCAGGATCAGGCCCGCGGTCAGCTGGCCGGTGATGCGCAAGTGCCGGACCAGGCCCTGCATGTCATCGCCGCGCGAGCGCGCCGCAATGTTCATGGTGGAGCGGTCGCGCGCTTCGACGGTGATGCGGTCGGCGCGGTCGGCGCTCAGCCAGTTCCGCGCCACGACGAATTGGGCCAGCGTCTCGGAGAGCTTTGCCACCAGCGCCGCACGCGTTGCGGCCGGCAGATCCTCCAGCACCAGCATCGCCTCGCGGATGGCTGCGAGATGGCCGTGGCGCTCGACGATCCGGTCCCACGAGAACGGGGCGAGCTCGGCGTGGGGATTTTCAATCAGCTCCAGCGCGGCAGCCGCGCAGCCGACTTCGGCGATCGCGGCGCACACCGAGACCGGCAATGCGATGCGCCTGGCGACCGCGCACTGCACCTCCTCGCTGCCGGTCGCGACGATGTCGACGAGATCGGCGTCGATCAAGAGCGGGGAATGTTCGAGCACCGGCAGCGCGACCGTCGGCTGATCGGCCGACAGCGCCCGCACGATTGCGGCCGGCGCGTCGAGGCTGCGGGCAAAGGCTTCGGCCATCGCCTGCCGTACCAGCGGCGAGGGATCGTCCAGCAGCATCAAAAGCGCGCCTTCGGCGGCGGTGCGGTCGTCTGCAGAAAGGTCCGAGATCAGCCAGGCCCGGGCCAGCGCCCGTGTTGCCTCGGCCCGCTCGCCTGCGGGCGCCGTCCTGATCCAATTGATGAACTGCCGAACAATCATGCTGCTTCCGGCTTACACAACAAACGAAAAACGGTGACGGCTCGTCACCTGCAACACAAAATAAACCACGACGCTTAACAAAGCGTTCACCATAACTGGCTGGTTTTATTGATGATTTGTTAAGGGAACAAAGCCGCCTCAGCTGTGTGCCCCGGACGCAGCGCAGCGACCTCGTCAGGCGAGGCGCTGCAGAGCCGGGCCCAGGCCTCGAACACGCGAACTCGGCTAGCTCGAGAACGTCCCGCTGCGATCGCTGAAGAGATCGAGCGGCTGCGGCGGCCGCACGTCCGGCGTCACTGAGGCGACCGAGGTCAGCGAGGCATTGTTGCCCCAGAGTTTCTGCACCGTGGTCGAGACCGGCTGCGTGGCATCGCCGGGCTGATAGATCGAACGAAACACCGGCGTACTCGCCGCATTGTCCGCGACCTGTGTCGACGACGTCGCGCTGACGGGCGTCACTGTGCGGGTATTCGGGAAGGTCTGGAGATAGGCGGCGTTGTCCATGACAGGTGCAGTGGGCACGACTGCATTGGCACTCGCGACCTGCGTGGTCGACGGCGTGCCGCCATACATCGCCATCGCACTGCGCGTGACTTTCGAATTCGCGGCGCCGGCATAGCGGGCGTCCAGGACCGAATAGACTTCGGAAACGCTGCGGGCGCGGCCGTCCTTGGCGTAGAAGATCGGGCGGTTGGCGGCCGCCGCGTTGGGAAACAGCCGCGCCCCGACCGCTTGCGGATTGTCCTCGGCGTTGGCGATCAGCTTTGCGGCGCCGCCGACGCCCATGAAATGCGCCATGTAGAGCTCGCTGTCGCTCGGCCTGCGGCCGAGCAGACCGGTGAGCTTGAAGCTGTTCGACTGCGTCAGCGCCGCCGCCATGGCGGAAGCGGCTTCGGGGTCGTCGCGCAGCTTCATGATCGACCGCTTCTTGACGGGATCATCGACGCTGTAGGTGCCCGACGACGTCCTGGTGATGGCGTCGGCATAGCTGCCATAGCCGAGCTGGGCGCCCGCCTGCTTCACCGTGCCGAGCCAGGTCTGGTCGATGAACTGGTAGAGCCCGTGCGCGGACGAGGTGGTGGCCCCCGCCGTCGGATCGAAATCCGATTCCATCTTGGCGGTGGTCAGCATGTACTGGAAGCTGACGCCCGTGATGTTCGAGGCCTGCTTGATCGCACCGGCAACACGCGCCCGCAACGGATCGAGGCCGGCCGTCTGCGTGGCACTGAAATTGTCGATCGACATGATGAAGTGCCCGCCCCGCGCGGCGTTGAGCGACGCCGGCAATTCGGCGCCCGTCGTATCACCGTGGGACAGGTATGGTTAATGGGGGGTTAATTCGGCTGCCCTCGTCATTCCGGGGCATCGCGAAGCGATGAGCCCGGAATCCATTGAGCCGCGCGTGATGCCTTGCGATGGATTCCGGGCTCGCGCTCCGCGCGCCCCGGAATGACAGCTTGCTATTTCTTATAGACCTCGTCCGGATCGAACAGCCGCTCGGCGTCGGTGAAGACCAGCTTCGCTCCTCCGCCCTCGGCCTCGACCTTGCGGTAGAAGCACGACCGCCGGCCGGTGTGGCAGGCCGCGCCGATCTGCTCGACGCGGATCCAGACCGCATCCTGATCGCAATCGGTGCGCATCTCGACCACGCGCTGGGTCTGACCCGACGTCTCACCTTTTCGCCACAAGGCATTGCGCGAGCGGCTGAAGTACCAGGCCTCGCCGGTCGCAATCGTCTTGCGCAGCGCCTCCTCGTTCATGTGCGCGACCATGAGTACGTCGCCGGTAGCGGCGTCGGTGGCGACGACCGTCACGAGGCCAGCGGCATCGAACCTGGGCAGGAAGGCGAGGCCCTCCTCGATCTCATGGGAGTGAGCGGACACAGCAACTCTCGCCGGTTTTCGCGAGGTCAGCGCGTCGTGCCTCGCACCAGGGACAGGAAACGGGCCTGCTCCGCCGGATTGTCGCGGAACATGCCGGTGAAGCGGCTGGTGAAGGTGGAGGCGCCGTGCTTGGCGACGCCGCGCACCGACATGCAGGTATGCTCGGCCTCGATCAGCACCGCAACACCGCGCGGCTTGAGCACCTCGTCGATCGCGGCGGCGATCTGCGCGGTGAGGTGCTCCTGGGTCTGGAGCCGGCGGGCGAAGATGTCGGTCAGGCGGGCAAGCTTGGACAGGCCGACGACGCGCTCCACCGGCGTATAGGCGATGTGCGCCTTGCCGTAGAACGGCATCATGTGATGCTCGCATTGCGAGGTGAACTCGATGTCGCGCACCAGGACGAAATCGTCATAGCCTGCGGTCTCGCCGAAGGTGCGGTCGAGCACCTCGGCCGGGCACTGGTGGTAGCCCTGATACAGCTCGTCGAAAGCCTCGACGACGCGACGCGGCGTGTCGAGCAGGCCCTCCCGCTCGGTGTTCTCGCCGATATAGGCGAGCAGCGTCTTCACCGCCGCTTCCGCCTCGGCGCGCGCAGGGCGCGGCTGGTCGGCGCGGACGGCGGCCGCGAGGAATTCGGCAGGATCAAGCTCGGCCGGGCGGCTCTCGGGCTGCTTGTTGGGGCGGATCGGCTTGATTGTAGCGTCCATGTCTACTCCGTTCGACGGCCTTGTGGCCGGAGTGTCACCGGCAGACGGGGCGGCAAGCCGCCAGACGCCTGAAGAGAACAGTTTTGGCGAAAAGGCCCTTTGGTCACAACGTCGATAGTGCAGATCTGGATCGCAGGCGACGCACCGCTGGACTGTTTTTCCACCAGTTCCGCCCCTATATAGGACCGTGGGCGGCGCCCGCCAAGGCCGATCCGGCCCGGTCGCGGGTGTGGACGTGTTGGACTCCATCACATGCTGAACGACATTTATAACAAGCGGATCATCGAGCTGGCCGGGAATATTCCGCGCCTCGGGCGGCTGTCGGCCCCCGATGCCAGCGCGACCGCCCACTCCAAGCTGTGCGGCTCGACGGTGAAGGTCGATCTCAAGATGGACGGGGACACCGTCACCGACTTCGCCCATGACGTGAAGGCCTGCGCCTTGGGCCAGGCCTCTTCATCCATCATGGCAAGTCACGTGGTCGGCTCGACTGCGAGCGAACTCCGTGAGTTACGCGAAACCGTTCGCAAGATGCTGAAGGAGAACGGCGCGCCTCCTCAAGGCAAATGGGAGGAGATCAAGTTCCTCGAGCCGGTCCGCGACTACAAGGCGCGCCATGCCTCGACGCTTCTCACCTTCGATGCCGTGGTTGATGCCATCGGCCAGATCGAGGCCAGAACCAAGCAGCCGGCCGCAGCGCAGGGCTGAAGCCCCTCTCCGTCATTCCGGGGCGATGCGCAGCATCGAACCCGGAATCGCGAGATTGCAGCGCGAGATTCTCAGGTGCGCACTTGCGCACCATGGTTCGCGCTGAGGCGCGCCCCGGAACGACTGCCAGGATTTAAGAGCTTACTTCTGCGTCGCCGCAGCCGGCGTGGCAACGCTACCGGTCGGCACCACGGCCTCCGCCGTCTTGGTCGACTTGGAAGCCTGCTCCGGTTCCGCGCCGAACCTAGCCTGCGTCTTCGCTGCAAGCTCCGCCATTGCCGGCGCCGAGATGTCCACGTGCGGGAGCACGTCAGCTACGAGATCGGTCGTGACCAGATTGGTGAGCTTGAGCTCGCCGGCGTCAAGCTCGTGCAGGTCCTCCCAAGGCGGGACGCTGAGCGCAAGCGACAGCAGGTCGCCGGCCCCGCCCATGTCGAAGGTGTACTTGGCGAGGCGGCCGATGTCGCGCTCTACGATCATCAGGTCCTGCGCGCTGTAGCTCGCCGCCTTGGCATCGTCGGCGCGGTCGCCCATCCAGATCTGGTGAACCCGGACATGGGCGGCTTCCGGCACGTAGCGCTTCTTGCCGGCCAGCAGCAGGAACACGCACATGGATTCGCAATAGGCTTCCGGCGCGACCGCCGGGCGCGTCGATGGGCCGCCACGGAGGCTGACGCCGACCGTGGTCAAAAGCCCGAGGTTACGGAAGCGCCGGCCGAGCGTGATCGCGTCATTGACGGAACCGCCGCTGGAATCGAGCACCACCGTGGCGCCGCCGAGCTGCCGGCCGCGCGAAAACTCTTCGAATTCTTTGGGCGTATCGGCCGTGATGATGCCGACTGCGCTGACCCAGCCGCGGCAGTTCGGCTCACAGGCGACCCAGTTGAACTTCATCGGCAGCTTGCGCTCTTCGAGGGCAACGCCGGCGCGGGCCGACGATCCGAATGTTGCGACGGCGCCAGCCAGCGCGACTCCACATACGGCTGTTCCCACCAGCAACCAGCCGCGAAGATTAAGGGAGTTCAGAAGTCTCAATCTGGTTCCTTCCCCAAGCCCCAATGCCACAAGGTCCCCAAACAATCCCCGGTAGCGCTATCTGAGTCCATCATACAGGCGTATGTTTCTACACACGGCCGTCATAAAAATGGTATCCGGGCGAATACAGATCGTCCACAGATACTTGCTGCACTGCTCCCAAAAAGCATGCAAAATATGGCGTGGAAACAACAGCTTACAGTTCCCTGCGCCGGAACCGGGCAACACCTCGCTCAACATTGCAGCATAACGCACATGAAGCATTCAGCCTGCGAGCATTGTTCCAGTTCCGGCGATGGTGCGCTCCGGCTGCCGCGCAGATTCGGCCGCGCGCTGATCTGGCTGTATCGCCATACGCTGTCGCCTCTGGTCGGGTACAATTGCCGGCACCTACCGACCTGCTCCGTCTATGGCGATGAGGCGATCGACCGGTTCGGGCTCTGGGCCGGCGGCTGGATGACGCTCGCGCGCCTGCTCCGCTGCAATCCCTTCGGCACATCCGGCATCGACAACGTGCCTCTCACCGCGCCGCGAGGCGCACGCTGGTATCTGCCCTGGCGCTACGGCCGCTGGCGCGGGGTCAATGCATCCTGACGTTGCCGCGCACTTATGCGGCGCTGCCTCGACCGGAACCTTGAAGTTTCCACTTGCGTTGTTTTGGTGCTCCCACGGGAGGAAACAACAATGCGCTGGAAAATCAGCCCGCACTTTCACGTCAAGCCTGGTCCGAATCTCGATCACAGGGGCCACGATCCGAGAACCATCGACCTGCTCGCCATCATCGCTTTGCTTGCGCTCGTCCTCGGCTCCGGCTGGTATCTGACGAGGAGCCTTACGACACAACCGAGCACGACGACCTTCATCGTGCCAAGCCAGAGCGTGCATTGGTGATCACCGGAACCAGAAAAAACGTCCCTGTGACGGCGGGACCGATTCCGGCGGCCGTAGCCGCTTCGGGCGCGGCGGCTTCGGCGCCGGCTCGGCCGCCGAAGTGGTCTCCATAGCCGGTGCGGCGTCGCTGCCCGGCACCTTCACCGACAGCAGCAAATTCGATTCATGCATGCGCCAGCGATAGCCGACGCCGAAATCGATCGGCTGGGCCCGCGTGAACAGCTCGGCGTAGCGCTGCTGGTGGCGGCCGGGGAATTCGTCAATCGGACCGAGATAGCGGCCGAACGGAAAGAACCGCCATTGCCGCGCATTGTAGTTCGCGAGCGGGATGCCGGAATCGTCCTGGACGATGGTGGCGCTGTTGGCGAGCAACCAGTCCCGAACGACGGTGAAATTGCCGGAATGCAACAGGTAGGACGCACTCTTGAGCAGGCTGTTGCCGGGTCCGAGCGTCTCGCAGAACTTCAGGAAGCCTGCGGCACGTGCGCCGGAATTGGAGAGGTCGGTCGAGAAATAATACAGCGTGCGCGTTTCCCCGTCGCTGCCGGCGAAGGTGATGCGGACGCCGCGCGTGGCGTTTCGTCCGGGATTGTCGTCGCCGACATGTACTCCGCCCTTGTCGTCGAGCGCGACCATCTCGACATTGCGGATGGTCTTGCCGGAGCGGGCGAGGAAGACGTAGAGGATCGGCAAGGTGCCGTTGACCTGGTTGGCGTGCAGGTCGACCTTCATCTGCTTGGTGATGAAGAAGGAGAAGCTCAGGATCGAGCCGAGCGAGCGTTCGACGTTGTAGAGCGCAGCGCTGACCGAGCCGCGCGGCAGCCGCGTCAAATCGGGCACCGCGCCGACCGGCTCCAGCGCGCCGAGCACGTAGGTGCTGGCCTTGGAATAGAAGGCATTGGCGTAGAGGAAATCGGGGCCGCTGAACATGTAGAACATGGTCGGCCGCGGCGCGGCGAGATTGAGGTCGGCCCAGCTGCGGATCTTGGAGAGCTGTCGCTGCTCGAGCTGAGCGAAGGCGCCGTCGAAGAATTTCGCGTGACGCTGCCAGGCCGGGTCCCTGGTGAGCGGCACCAGCGGCGAGTCCGCCGAAGGCTGCATGCCCGCAAGGAAGCGCGCCGTGTCGTCGAAGGTGACGTCAGCGGCACGCGCGAACGAGACGGCCGCAGCCAGGAGGGCGAAGGCAACGGCCGCAATTCTCAGGGGGCGGAGCATGTCTATTTGCGATGCGGTGAGGCGGCAGCAGCAGCGGGCCGCCTGCGGAAAACAGCGTAAATCAAAAGGCCGGAGAGCATGACCAGCATTCCCGACAGCGACTGAACCGGCCGCTCCGTCAAAAGGTAGTACATCATGAATGCGGTCACGAGCAGGAAAACGAGCGGCGTGAACGGGTATCCCCAGGCGCGATAGGGCCGCGGCAGATCGGGATCGGTGATACGCAGCTTGATGACGCCGGCGACCGTGAAGAACGAGCAGAACAACAGCGCGAACTGGATGAAGTCGAGCACCGCCTCGAAGCTGCGCGTGAACAGCAGGAGATTGGCGACGGCCAGTTGGAACAGGATGGCATACGCCGGCGCGCCGCTTACCGACCGCTTCGAGAAGACGCGCAAGGCAGGAATGTCCTCTCCCATCGTCATCATCACGCGCGGGCCGATCCACATCATCGCGCTGATCGACGAGATCAGACCGAAGCAAATCATGGCGCCGACGATCCGACCGCCGAGACTGCCGAAGATGGCGGTGCCGGCGACACTGGCGACGTCGAGCTGGCCGGCGAGCGCGCTGACCGGCGTGGAATGCAGAAAGACCGCGTTCAGCGCGACGTACAGCACGAGCACGATCAGCGTGCCCGCGAGCAGCGCGCGCGGCAGGCTGCGCTGCGGCGTCTTCATCTCACCGATGATGTAGGTCGCCGCATTCCAGCCCGAGAACGAATACATCACGAAGACGAGTCCGATCGCGAACGGCGCGCTGACGATGTGGGCGATATCGCCCGGCTGCGGCGTGAAGGTGATCGGCTGCGGCACGGCGATGACGAAGCCGGCGACCAGGAAGGCGACGATCAGCACGACCTTGAGGACCGTCGAGATCAGCTGGAATGTGGATGAGTGCCTGACGCCGGTCAGTTGCACGAGGGAAACCAGCCACACGACGCCGATGGCGAGCGGAATCGCCGGCAGATCGGGTACGACCGACTTGGCATATTCGCCGAACGCCATCGCGGCGAGCGCGACCGGCGCCGCGAAGCCGACCGTGGCCGACACCCAGCCGGCGAGGAAGCCGAAGGCCGGATGAAAGGCGCGGCCGAGGAAATTGTACTCGCCGCTCGAGCGCGGAAACATCGCACCCAGCTCGCTGTACGCGAACACCCCGCACAGCGCGACGATGCCGCCGACCGTCCAGAGCAGGAGGATGGAGAAGCCGGACGGGATGTCCTTGACCTGAAAGCCGAGGCTGGTGAAGACGCCGACCCCGATCATGTCGGCCACGACGATGGCGGTTGCGACCGGAACGGAGACCCCGGCCCGGCTCCCGGTCAGCCGGTCCGTCCAGGGCGGGGTACCCGCATCTGATGCCGTCATCGGGGTCCTTAACCTCAGGCGCGTCGCCTCGTGGGCCCATCGTGCACTTTGGCCCAGTCAATTCAAGCAGGGTTAACAAGGGTTAAATGAGGCAAGGGAAGCAGGTACCGAAACACCGTAAACGCGCGTTTTTGGTCTACGGCACTGGATTTACCGGGATTTGCCCGTTTCCCTTCCCCACAATCAGGACACGATTGCATGGTCCTTTTGAGCGTTCCGGATGTGGGGAGTTTCTCCGGACGCTTAACGTCGCCTAAACGCCAGTCGGCTCAATTGTCTCAAGATTGCCGATGGGCGTGTGACTTGGGTCGTGACTTGGGGTCATGGGTGGATGGTCGGGGCCGCTCCGAAACTGAGAGCTGATGATCGTGCCGATCGGACACCGTCCGGTCGGCATGGTCGTGCGCTCCGGGCCGGTCTGATCTCAACCCTGGTGCCGCTGTCGCTGACGCTGGTTCAATGCGGCAAGGCGCCAGATCCGGCGGCGCTGGCGGCGAACTCCCAGGCGAATGTCCAGGTGGTCGCCAAGACCAATTCACAGACGGCGAACGCGCGCGTGGCAGGCGGCGACACGTTCGAGGATCGCTTCCCTGCCCCGCAGTTCAAGGAGCGCTTTCCCTCGGCGAGTGAAGGCTTTCTGCAACGCCAAATGTCGGACTTCTCGCCCAAGCGCGCGGTCCAGCGACAAGGGCCGGAGCAGGCGCCCTACAAGGTCGCCTCGCTCGAGCCGCAAGTCCCCTACAAACGCCCCGCGCGCGAGGACCTGACGACACTCGTCAGCATGAAGTCGTCGGCCTTTCCCTATTTCGGCAACAACCCTGCCTCCGACGCGCCCTTCCTCAACATTTCCAAAGGCGACCGCCGCGGCCACCGCAGCTATTCCGGCCGCGTCTACTGGCAGGACGAGACCTACAGCGACAGCCGCGTGCTGGTGCACGTGCCCGAGCATTTCGACCTGCGCAAGCCGGGCGTGATCGTGGTGTTCTTCCACGGCAATGGCGCAACGCTCGAGCGCGACGTCCGCGACCGGCAGATGGTGCCGAAACAGATCACCGATTCCGGCGCCAATGCCATATTGCTTGCGCCGCAGATGGCGGTCGACGCCGCCGATTCCAGCGCCGGCAAGTTCTGGCAGCCGGGCGGCTTCAAGCGCTTCATGGCGGAATCGGCTGACCACCTCGCCCGCCTCACCGGCGATCCCAGCAGCGCGCGCGCCTTCGCCAACATGCCGATCGTGATCGTCGGCTATAGCGGCGGATTCCTGCCGACGGCCTGGAGCCTCGAGGTCGGCGGCATCAGCGACCGCGTGCGCGGCGTGGTGCTGCTCGATGCCGTCTATGGCGAGATGGACAAGTTCGCGTCCTGGATCGAGAGCCACCGCTCCGGCTTCTTCGTCAGCGCCTACACCCGCTACACCGCGCGGCGCGACCGCGAGCTGATGAGCATGCTGAGGCAGAAGGGCATCAGCGTCGCCGAGGACATGGACGGGCCGCTACGGCCCGGCAGCGTGGTGTTCGTGGAGACCGGCGAGGGCATCACCCATCGCGACTATGTCACCCGCGCCTGGACGCGCGATCCGCTCAAGGACGTGCTGGTGAAGATGGCGGCGACGCCGTCGCTCGCGCTCACGCGCGTCGCCTCCACAAATCCCTAGCCGGCGCAGATATCAGTTCCAAATATTAGTTTTTGGGCAGCTTCGGAATGCTCTCGGCAAAGCCGTTGAAGCAGGACAGACGCTCGTCCTCTTCCTTGAAGAAGCGACAATCGGCGTAGCCCTTGGCCTTGGCTGGCTTCGGCTTCGGCGCCGGCGGGATGACGGCGTCGTAGCAGTTGAGGCGATCCTTGGTACCGTCGTCGATCTCGAGGCAGGCCTGGAGGCGGACGGCGACCGATTGCGGCTTGCCCTTCGCCGCCGCGGCGGGCTTGGCCGCTGCCTCCTTGGTCCCTTTGGGCTTGACCTGCACGAGCGGCTTGTCCCCCACCATCGGTGGCTTCTCGGTCTGCGCAAACGCGGAGGCTGAATAGAGCACCGCGGCAACCGCCAGAATCATCCTCATCTCAGTCAACTCTCTTTGATCCCCACGCCGGCCTTCTACCGCTCCGGCGCGAGGTTTGCCAAGCGCCTTGCGCATACGACCTGCAGCGTTCAGGCGGTGGCGGCAGCCGCCCGCCGGGGCCGGGTCACGACCACGAGGATCAGTGCCAGCACGACGAAACCGACCGCGACGAAGCCGAGCGTGTGCAGGAGCTCGCGGGCGAACAGCAGCCCGCCGACGGCGGAGCCGACCGCCTGGCCTATATAGAGGACGGACGTGTTGAGCGCGACGGTGGCCGAGGCCAGCGGCGGCGCAGCCGCGACCAGCCGGACCTGCTGCATCGAGTTGGTCGAGGCGAAGCCAAGGCCCCAGACTGCGACCGCGCCCGCCATCATGACGAGCGAGCCGGCACCGAGCGCCCAGCCGCTCATCCCGGCAAGCAGCAGGCACGTGAACAGCAACGAGGTGCGGTAGGGCCCCGAAGTGTCGACGATGCGGGTCGCGACGACGACGCCGAGGAAGCCGCAGATCCCGTAGAGCGCGAAGACCGAGCCGATCGCATCGGGGCCGGCGCCGGTGAGCTTGTTGAGCAGCGGCCCCATATAGGTGAACACGACGAACTGCCCCGACATTTGCAGCATCGTGATCGCAAGCAGCAGCAGGATCGTCCTGCTTCGGCCGACGGCGGCCCATGTCTTCAGATCGACCGGTGCGCCCTTCAGGCCGCCCGGCAGACGCAGCAGCAACAACAGCAGGCTGGTGCAGCCGAGCGCGCCAATCCCGCCATAGGCCGCGCGCCAGCCATAACGGCTGGCGATGAAGGTGATCAGCGGCAGGCCGATGGCGGCTGCGAGCGACCAGCCGAGGAAGATGTACGCAATGGTGCTGCCGCGCCGTTCCGCCGGCACGATCAGTGCAGCCGTGCCGGCGGCCTGGGGCGTATAGAGCGCGCCGATTGCGAGCATCACGAGGCGAATGATGAGCAGGCTGGTGTAATCAGGCGCAAACGCGGAGGCGAGATTGCCGAGAGCGAGCACCGCCAGCGTCGTGGCGAGCAGGGTCCGCCTTTCGATGCGGCTGGTCAGCCACGCCGTCAGCGGCGAGCCGACGCACAGCGTCACCGCCCCGAAGGTGATCAGGAGCCCCGCCGCGTGGATGCTGATCCTGAGCCCAGCCGACAATTCGGGCAGCATGCCCGCCGGTGCCAAGACCGAGCAGCCGGTGACGAGATTGCCGAGCATCAGGGCGGTCGGCGCGAAACGACCGGCGGCGGGGGCATTTTCCATGCAAACGCATGTAGCGGCGGCCTGCGGCAGGTTAAAGGGTACAACGTCAAATAGTTGCGGGCTCCGCCCCGGGTTTTGCGCGCCACTTTCTTGGAAATGCCGGATTGCACAGGCCGAATCGCCTGATATATCGCTCGTTCCCGCTTACCTGCGCTCGTTCGCAGGAGTGAGCCTCAGGAGAAAAGCAATGTCCGACCAGCCCAAATCCGAGTCCGGGTTCCAGTACAGCCTCTCCAATTTGAAGCCCGTGACCCCCGCTCCCAAAGTCACCCTCACCTTCCCCGACGGCGCCCAGCGTCAGTTCGACAAGGGCATCACCGGCCTCGATATCGCCAAGGGCATCTCGCCCTCGCTCGCCAAGCGCACGGTTGCAATGGCGCTCGACGGCGCGCTCGCCGATCTCAACGATCCAATCGAGGCCGACGCCAGGATCGAGCTGGTCAATCGCGACGATCCGCGCGCGCTCGAATTGATCCGCCACGACTGCGCGCACGTGCTGGCCGAAGCGGTGCAGACGCTGTGGCCGGGCACCCAGGTCACGATCGGCCCGGTGATCGAGAACGGCTTCTATTACGACTTCTTCCGCAACGAGCCGTTCACGCCGGAAGATTTTGCCGCGATCGAGAAAAAGATGCGCGAGATCATTGCGCGCGACAAGCCCTTCACCAAGGAAGTCTGGGACCGCGAAAAGACCAAGCAGGTGTTCCGCGACAAGGGCGAGGCCTTCAAGGTCGAGCTGGTCGACGCCATTCCCGGCACCGAGCCGATCAAGATCTACTACCAGGGCGACTGGTTCGACCTGTGCCGCGGCCCGCACATGACATCGACCGGCAAGGTCGGAGGCGCCTTCAAGCTGATGAAGGTGGCCGGCGCCTATTGGCGCGGCGATTCCAACAACCCGATGCTGACCCGCATCTACGGCACGGCCTTCGCGAAGCAGGAGGACCTCGACGCTTACCTGAAGCAGATCGAGGAAGCCGAGAAGCGCGACCATCGCAAGCTCGGGCGCGAGCTCGACCTCTTCCACTTCCAGGAGGAAGGTCCGGGCGTCGTGTTCTGGCACCCGAAGGGCTGGACCATCTTCCAGCAGCTGATCGCCTATATGCGCCGGCGCCTCTCCGGCGACTACAGCGAGGTCAACGCGCCGCAGATCCTTGACAAGGTGCTGTGGGAGACCTCGGGCCATTGGGGCTGGTACCGCGAGAACATGTTCGCGGCGCAATCGGCCGGCGACGAGGCCGAGGACAAGCGCTGGTTCGCGCTGAAGCCGATGAACTGCCCGGGTCACGTGCAGATCTTCAAGCACGGCCTGAAGAGCTACCGCGACCTGCCGCTGCGCCTCGCCGAGTTCGGCGTGGTGCATCGCTACGAGCCCTCGGGCGCCATGCACGGGTTGATGCGCGTCCGCGGCTTCACCCAGGACGACGCGCACATCTTCTGCACCGAGGATCAGCTCGCCGAGGAGTGCCTGAAGATCAACGATCTCATTCTGTCGACCTATGCCGACTTCGGCTTCACCGGCGACCTCACGGTGAAGCTGTCGACCCGGCCGGAGAAACGCGTCGGCACCGATGCGATGTGGGATCACGCCGAGCGCGTGATGGCGACGGTGCTGCGCGAGATCCAGTCGCAGAACAATCACATCAAGACCGAGATCAACCCGGGCGAAGGCGCGTTCTACGGGCCGAAGTTCGAGTACGTCCTGCGCGATGCCATCGGCCGCGACTGGCAGTGCGGCACCACGCAGGTCGACTTCAACCTGCCGGAGCGGTTCGGCGCGTTCTACATCGACCATGACGGCGGCAAGAAGCCGCCGGTGATGGTGCACCGCGCGATCTGCGGCTCGATGGAGCGCTATATCGGCATCCTGATCGAGCACTATGCCGGCAACTTCCCGCTCTGGCTCTCGCCGGTGCAGGCGGTGGTCACCACCATCACCTCGGAAGGCGACGAATACGCCAAGGTGGTGCTGGAGCACGCGCGGCGCGCGGGGCTTCGGGTCGAGATCGACCTGCGCAACGAAAAGATCAACTACAAGGTCCGCGAGCACTCGCTGGCCAAGATCCCGGCCCTGCTCGTGGTCGGCAAAAAAGAGGCCGAGACGCATTCGGTCTCGGTCCGCCGGCTCGGCAGCGACGGCCAGAAGGTGATGACCACCGCCGAGGCGATCGCCGCCCTGGTCGACGAGGCGACGCCGCCGGATGTGAAGCGGGCGCGCGGCGCCGTCTGAGCCCTGAAATCGATCTAAATTCGCTTCCGGTTGCGGGCGTGCATGCTTATCTCGGCATGGCACGCCCGCCGACCATTTGAAGAGGATATCGCAGTGCCCGATGCCATCGAACTCCTGAAGACCCGCCGCTCGGTCAAGCCGCGCGAGATGACGGGGCCCGGCCCCTCGCCGGCCGAGCTCGAGACGATCCTCACCATCGGGGCGCGCGTGCCCGATCACGGCAAGCTCGCGCCGTGGCGCTTCATCATCTTCGAGGGCGACGCCCGCGCACGTGCCGGCGAGGTGATCGCGAGGGTCTTCGCCAGGAAGAATCCCGGCGCGCCTGCGGCCGACGTCGAGACCGAGCGCAAGCGCCTCATGGACGCGCCGCTGGTGATCGGCATCGTCAGCTTCACCAAGCCGCATCCGAAGGTGCCGGCGTTCGAGCAGGAATTGTCGGCGGGCGCCAGCGCCATGAACATCGTCACGGCCGCCACCGCGCTCGGCTACGGCGCCTGCTGGCTGACCGGCTGGTTCTCGTTCGACCGCGACGTGCTCGAAGGCCTCGGCCTCAAGCCGGATGAGAAGCTCGCCGGCTTCATTCATGTCGGCACCCCGACCAAGCCGAGCGAGGACCGTCCGCGTCCGTCGCTTTCGGACATCGTGACGCGATTTTAATCGATGTCGTGTTGACGCACCGAGCGTCTTGCGGCTTGATCCCGCCGAGGGAGGAAGGTGCGGATGAGACGCCGTGAATTTCTGGTCGGGGCCGCGATGCTCGCCGGTACGATGGCGCGAAGCCGGGCCGCGGACGTCCCCGCCCCGTCGCCCGACGGGCTCGACCGCATCACCGCGTTCTTCGACAACGAGGTGACAAGCGGCCGCCTGCCGGGCGCGGTGATCATGGTGCAGCAGCACGGCAAGCCGGTCTACCTCAAGACCTTTGGCGTGCGCGACACCAGGACCGGCCTCGCGATGACGCCGGATACGATCTTCGCCATCCACTCCATGACCAAGCCGATCACGTGCCTCGGCGCGATGATGCTGATCGACGAGGGCAAGCTTGCGCTGACCGACCCCGTGTCGAAATACGTTCCGCTGTTTGCCGAGACCAAGGTCGGCCTCGAGGTGACCCGGCCCGGTGGCAAGCTGGAGCTCGACTTCGTCCCACCTGACCGCCCCGTCAACATCGAGGATCTGCTGCGGCATACTTCGGGCATCAGCTACGATTATATCGGCAGCGAATGGGTCGAGCACGCCTACAAGGCCGCCAACATTTTCGAGGGGAACTTCAACAACAGGGAATTCGCCGATCGCATCGCCAAACTGCCGCTGGCGCGGCAGCCCGGAACGCTGTGGCGCTACGGCCATTCCACCGACGTGCTCGGCAGCGTCATCGAGATCATCTCGGGACAGACGCTGTACGCCTTCCTGAAGGCCCGCATCTTCGATCCGCTCGGCATGAACAGCACCAAATTCGCGCTCGCGACCGAGGACGAGCTGGCGCGGATGGCGCGGCCGCTGCCGAACGACTTCATCCTGCTCGCCGGCGAGCGCGACCGCCTGGACCATCCAGAATGGCAGTCGGGCGGCGGCGGCCTGCTCTCGACCATCACCGACTATCAGCGCTTCGCGCAGATGCTGCTCAACGCCGGCGAGCTCGAAGGCAGGCGCTATCTCAGCCCCGCCGCGTTCAAGGCCATGACGAGCGATCAGATCGGGCCGGGCTCCGGCGTCGGACGCGACTATTTCTATTTCCCGGGCGACGGCTTCGGCTATGGCTACGGCCTTGCGGTACGCACCGATCCCGGCAATGCAAAGCCGCCGCCGCCGGGCTCGCTCGGCGAGCTGAAATGGGACTCGGGGAGCGGCACCTATTTCGGCGTCGATCCCAAGCTCGACATGGTCTACCTCATGATGCAGCAGACCCAGAACGAGCGCGGCCGCATCACGCCCGCGTTCAAGGCGCTGGTCTACGATTGCTATCCGCCCGCATTACGCCGCCCGTGAGGTGCGCTGGCCGAAATCGGCGAGGAGCTTTCCGATCTCGGCAGCCGGCCGCGCGGCGCTGAACAGAAATCCCTGCACCTCGTTGCAGCCTTCGGCGCGCAGCCAGTCGAGCTGATCCTCGGTCTCCACGCCCTCGGCCGTCGTGGTGATGTTGAGGCTGCGGCCGAGCCCGGAGATCGCGCGCACGATCGCACCACAATCGGGCCGCTGCGCCAGATCCTTGACGAAGGAGCGGTCGATCTTGATCTTGTCGAACGGAAAGCTGCGGAGATAGCTCAGGCTGGAATAGCCGGTGCCGAAATCGTCCATGGAAATGCCGACGCCGAGCTCGCGCAATTGGTGCAAGGTGGCGACATTGGCATCGGTCTCGGCCAGGAAGATCGACTCGGTGATCTCGAGCTCGAGCCGCTTCGGCGACAGGCCGGACTGCGCCAGGGCCGAGATCACGATCTGGACCAGGTTGCGGCTGCGGAATTGCGCCGGCGACAGGTTGACGGCGACCTTGACGTCGACGGGCCATTTCACCGCCTCGGTGCAGGCTTCGCGCAGCACCCATTCGCCGAGCTGGGTGATCAGGCCGATGTCCTCGGCGACCGGGATGAACTCGGCGGGCGAGATCATGCCCTTGTCCGGATGACGCCAGCGCAGCAGCGACTCGAAGCCGGAGATGCGGTCGGAGGCGATCGACACCAGCGGCTGGTAGTGCAGCTCGAACTCGCCATTGGCGAACGCCCGGCGCAGATCCAGCTCCATGTCGCGGCGCCTCTGCGCCTGGAGGTCCATCTCGCGCTCGAAGAAGTGGTGCACGCCGCCGCCGTCGGCCTTGGCCCGGTACAGCGCCATGTCGGCATTGCGCATCAACTCTTCCGGCGTCGTGCCGTCGCCCGGCGACAGCGCGATGCCGATGCTGGCGCCGATCACCATCTCCTGTCCATCGACGTCGTAAGGCGCCTTCAGCATGTCGATCAGCAGGGACGCGCAGGCGCTTGCCTCGTTCGGCGAGACGTCGGTTGCCAGGATGACGGCGAACTCGTCGCCGCCGAGCCGCGCGGCGAGATTGCTGCCGCGGACCGCAATGGTCAGGCGCTCGGCGACCTGCTTCAACAAGCGATCGCCCACCGGATGACCGAAGGAATCGTTGATGTTCTTGAACAGGTCGAGATCGATGTAGAGCACGCCGACCCGTTTTCCCGCGGCCTGGTCCAGCGCCTGCTTCAACCGCTCCTGGAAGTGTTCGCGGTTCGGCAAATCGGTGAGCCCGTCGTGGTGCGCCATATAGGCGATGCGCGCTTCGGCCTTGCGCCGCTCGGTGATGTCGACCACGGCAACCAGATAGCCATCGCGCTCGTCGAAGGCGACGCGACGGCCGAAGGTGAGCACCTCGATCTCGCTACCGTCGGCGCGCAAGTGTCGCCAGTTGCGCGACGAGTGGTAGGCGTCGCCGAGACGCTCCAGCGCCGCGGCGTGGCTGTCCCATTCGTCCTCCGGCCATATCTCGTGCAGCTTCATGCGCAGGAAGGTCGCGCGGCTGTAGCCGTAATGCTGGACCGCGGCGTCGTTGACGCTGAGGAACGCCTTGGTCTCTGCGTCGAACACCCACATCGGCATCGGGTTGTTGTCGAACAGCAGTCGGAACGAAGCATCGCGCCGCTTCAAGACGGTGACATCGGAGATGGTCAGCGAGACCACGTCGGCGAAGGCGGTGGCGCTGAGCCTGAGGTAGCGCCCCGCGCTCTCGATCTCGAGCTGCTCGCCGCGGCCGCCCGACACGGCCTTGAGCAGGAATTCCATCACCTCGGGCAAGGCCAGCAGCGTGCTGCCCTCGCCGATCCGCCACCACAGCAGGCTTCCACCCACAACCTTCAACAGCTCGCCCGCGCTCCTGTTGTGGTGCACAACCTGAAGGTCGAACGCCTTGCCAGCGGCATCGCGCAGCGTCGCCAGCGAGACCACCGCGTCGTCGGTCGCGGAAAAGATGGCGTCGAGGAGATTGTATTGCGCGCCGCGCTCGTTGACATAGGCGCCGATCAGCGTCGCGCCCCAGCGCGAGGACGTCGGCAGCGCCAGCACGTCATAGGTCCTGACCATGCCGTCGCGCACGCAATGCGCGCTGGCGCGGTGCGGCCGCCCGGCCGCCAGCGCGCTCGCCGCCGCTTCCGACAGCGCGGTGGCGCAATCGGGCGACAGCTCGGCAAGGGGAATGTCCCAGCGCTCCTCGCCGAGCCATTTCTGCACGTAACGTCCGCTGCGCGACAGCTCGAGCACACCATCGTTCTTGAGCAGCGCGATGTGGTCGGCGAGGCGTCCGAGGCTGCCGAGCATGACGTCCTCGTAGCGCGGCAGCCGCTCGCCCGGCTTCAACGCCGCACGCCATTTGCGCTGAAGCACCGGGATGTCGTCGAACATTTCGGCGGCCGGTTTTCCCGGCATCTTCTTCGCGGCAGTCATTGCAGTCCCCAACGCACTTTCCCGCCGCATCCAATGCAGGCGCGCTTAACGACGTGTAAAAAGCGCGAAGGCGTGGGTTCCATTCGGCGATTATGACAGTTTTAAGTCAGGTGTTGGTTAGTGGGCGTTAGAGACTGTGACGGTTGCGCGAAAGGTGCTCTCGTGTCCCGGAGGCGACGCGGAGCGCAAGTGATGCGGCGCAGAGCCGGGACCCAGCACGCTGCGGAGTCGCTGATGCCTGGGCCCCGGCTCTGCAGCGCATCGTCGCACCGGACGATGCTTCGCATCGCCGGGGAGACGCTGCGCTGCGTCCGGGGCACGCGAGCGGGAGTTTTCGCACACCTGCCTCAACATCGTCATTGCGAGCGCAGCGAAGCAATCCAGGAATGCATCCACGGAAAGACTCTGGATTGCTTCGCTGCGCTCGCAATGACGGCGTGTGGCAGGAAATCGTCCTGCAAATGCGATGGATCGCCCGGTTAAACCGGGCGATGACAGCGAGTGTGTCGTTGCAGACGCGCTTCCGCGTCCTCGCGGCGCATTTCGCCCGAGCTTTGCTCGTCGTCTCACCCTCAATTGAAAGAGGGCGCAGGGAAGACCGGGTGCCGGCCGGGCACCCACGGTCCACTGTGCGAAAGGTGGCAACAAGAATTTGCACAGCGGCATACAGGTGAAGCCAAACATCCGGCCTTCCCTGCGCAGTGGTTTTACGGCTTATGTCGCGCTCTCCCCGGGGAGCGATGCACTATTGCCCCCGTCGCCTTGCGGATGGCTGATGCGCATCGCCCGGTCGGGCAACCACATCACCACAAGACTTGACGCACAGACCCCGGGCGTCAGGACCACACGATTTTGCCGTACGCGAACCGCACCCGTCGTTGGCACGAGGTCTTCGCTCACGGCTCTCCGCCCTGCGAAGCTTTTCGCGCCGATGTGGCTCGCGTCCACCGCCCCCCGGCCCGCGTTCGTGACGATCGCGATACGCCCCTCTTCCTTGGGCCGGGTTGCGCGACACATACGCGGTTTCCGAATTTCGGTAAAGCGGAATATTTTCGACCGAATGCATTGACCCATGAATCGGGTGTTTTGCCCGTCGGGCAGCGCAAGGGATTGTGGCCCGCCCGACTAATCCTCGCTGGAGGCCGCCGAGCGGTTGCGCAAATGGGCCTGGGAAAGCAGGAAGAACAACGCGCGCTCGCCTTGATATTTGGCGGACGGACGCGTGCGCTCGAAGCCGTCGGCAAATATCTTGCCGGACTGGTCGCACACCTGCCACCGCCAGCCGAACCGCTTGCGCCTGGTGAGGATCACTTCGAACATGCCGACGAGCCTGGTCCCCTGCTCCGAGCCGGTCCTGCAAGGCAAGCGCCTGCTCCGGCTTCCCCCGTTGGACGGACGCCAGACATATAGCGCAGCAGGATGGAAAGAGAATAAAATTGATGATCGGAAATACGTATCGTCCACGGTCGTGAGCGAGACGCGCCGCTGCTGGAATAAGCCGATGCCGCCGGTGTTTGTTGGCCGCTGCAGGGGACTGGTGGCGCTACCAGTGTTCAAGACAGAACACTGAAGAGTGGGGGACGGTTACTTGGCAGAAACCCGCTGAAGCCGACGGTAATGGAGGATGCACATCCGTGCGCGCGATGAGAATTGTCGTGCCGGAGTTTCTCGCCGCGGGCCGCCCCCCGCCTTAGCGCGCGATGACTTCGACTTCGCCGTCGACGCCGTTGACGACGTTGAATCCGCGCTCGTAGACCTTGCCCTCGTTCTTGGCGATGGCGCGGTACTCGCCTTCGGACAGCACGACGCGCGGGAACGCGCCGATCGATTCCTTGATGACGTCGCCGCCCGGCGTCAGCACCGACCAGGCGGTGTTGGCGAGCGCCTCGCCGCCACGGTCGCTGACCAGCTTGAGGGTGATGACGGCGGCGCGGTGGGTGATGGTGACGTCGGTGAGCTTGCCGGCCTGAACGCGGATGTCCGAGCGCACCACCGAATTGGCATCGCCGTAGTTGGAGACAATGTAGTAGGTCCCCTCCGGGATCAGCACGACGTCGCCGGCGGCGACGTTCGGCACCAGGGAAGCGCGCTCGCCGGATTCGAACTGGCTGCCCTTGTAGATCGCGAACGAGATCTGATTCTGCGGAATGCGGCTGGTGCCGACGCGGCCCTCGATGCGCAGGCCGCCGGCCGGCAGCACGAAGGATTCGCGGTTGGTCTCGGATTTCAGGCTGACGGTGCGCACCGCGCTGACGAGGCCGAAGGCAACGTGGACGACATAATTGCCGGGCGGCAGCACGATGTTCGGCGTCCCGCTGCGGTCCTCGCGGATCAGCTTGAAGGTGCCGTTCTCGTCGGGCCGGTCGGCAAACACGCGCCAGACCAGGCCACTGGTGATCGGAGCCGAGTCCTTGCCGTATTTCGCGGTCAGCGACAGCACGCCCTGTCCGGGCACGGCGGCATTCAGCGGGGCGGCCGGCGGCACGGTCGAGACCGCGGGCGGCGGCATGCTCGGGGTCGCCGGCTGCATCAGGGTCGGGGGCAGGCTTGGGGGTCCCGCGCCCGGCCCGGAGGGCGGCGCCAGGCTGACGGCGTTGCCGGGGTCGGGCACAGAGGCCGGCGGCACCGGCGGCGGACGATCGGAGAAGAGCTGCGCCTGGGCAGCGTTTCGGCCGGAGATAATGACGCACGCGGCAAGGATCAGCGCCGGCAGCAGCCTGCCGCTGCGCCGCCATCCGATAATGCCGTCACCCCCGCGTGTCATGCTCCTTGCTTTTCACCGAAAACGCGGCAAATTCAAGCCTCTGAAACCCCAGGAAATACGGCCCCGGAGGGTTCTGTGGAACCGGGTTGACGGCTGCGTGATTAGTTCGCAAGCAACCGCCCCTCGCCATACTCCTGCCCCGTGCCCTTTCCAAAGCGGCATAAACCATGCCTCGCGCCTGATATGGCGGAGGGCACGTGCGATGCCTAGTCTGACGATGCGGGCTGGCCCGGCGTAGGAGAGTTGCGGTGCTGGACAGATTGAAAGGCCGGGGCGCGAACGGCTCGAACGGCGAGAAGGTGGGCGAAAAAGTCGGCTTGGGCAGCATCCGCCGGCCGGTCATCGGCCTTGCCCTCGGCGGCGGCGCGGCGCGCGGCTTTGCCCATATCGGAATCCTGAGGACACTGATTGCCAATGGGATCGTGCCCGATGTCGTGGTCGGCACGTCCATCGGCGCCGTGGTCGGCGGCCTCCATGCGGCCGGCCGGCTCGATACGTTCGAAGACTGGGGACGCAGCCTGCAAGGGATGCGCAACATCCTCGGCTATCTCGATATCCGTCTCAACGGCTCCGGCCTGCTTGGCGGTGAGAAGCTCGCGACCCGGCTCGAGGAGGCGATCGGGCAGGTGCTGATCGAGGACCTGCCCATCAAATTCGCGAGCGTCGCGACCGAGGTTCGCACCGGCCACGAGATTTGGCTGACGCGCGGCCGCGTCGTCGACGCCATGCGCGCGTCCTACGCCCTGCCCGGCATCTTCGCGCCGGTGCTGATCGGCGACCGCTGGCTGGTCGACGGCGCGCTGGTGAACCCGGTGCCGGTCTCGGCCGCCCGCGCGCTCGGCGCCGAAATCGTCATCGCCGCAAATCTTTCCAGCGACATCTTCACCCATTCCACCACGATCTATTCACACGGCGCAGCGCCCGCCCCGGTCGTGCCGACGGCCGAGGAGCCGGCGGCCAAGCGGCGCTTCCCGCGCCTGTTCTCGCCCGAGAAGACGATGAAGCGCGAGTTCTTCGGCGGCAACGGCCGGCCCGGCATCTCGTCGGTGATGGTCGACGCCTTCAACATCATGCAGGACCGCATCACCCGCGCCCGTCTGGCCGGCGATCCGCCCGACATGCTGATCACGCCGCGGGTCGGCCAGTTCGGCTGGTTCGACTTCCACCGCTCCGAAGACCTGATCGCACATGGCACGCGCGCCGCCGAGCGCGCATTGGAGTCCATCCAGGAGGCGATCCACGTGCTGGCGCCGGCGCCCGCGGGCACCGCGCCGAAAGCCGACGACCAGGCCTGATCAGGCCGTCTTGATGTAGTCGCGCAGGGCTTCCTGCTCGGTCTCGTATTCGCGGACACGCCATTTGACGATGTCGCCGATCGAGATCAGGCCGACCACCTTGCCGTTGTCGATCACGGGCAGATGGCGGAACTTGCCCGTCGTCATCGTCTCCATGAGCTCGGCCACGGTGTCGGTCTCCTTGCAGGTCACGACCTTGCGGGTCATCACCTCCGAGACCGGCGCCTCCAGCACGCCGGCGCCGCGCTCGCCGAGCACGCGCACGATGTCGCGCTCGGACAGAATGCCCTCGAGCCGGCTCTGGTTCATCACCAGCACCGCGCCAATCTTCTTCTCAGCCAGCAGCTTGATCGCGTCCGCCAGCTTGGCGTCGGGCTCGACGCTCATGATCTGGTGGCCCTTGGTGTTCAGAATGGAACGTACCGTCATTGCCGCCTCCCTGAATCCGAGCCCGTCCGCCTTCGGCGGTCCGGACTTGTTCGCGAGTCTTCAACTAACAGTTTCAGCGCCGGTTTCACGCTCGTGCGCTTTGCGAAGCATCGTCGCTAAAGACGTGTCGCTTCGGAACATTCTCGCCCGGAATGATGGATGAATTCGGGCTGCGTCGCAAGCGCCGCATCAGATACGGTCTGAAACGTCTCGTGATGACGCATCCGCAGCATCGCTTCGCACGCGCGGCACGGGATCGAACAGCGCGAACAACAGCAGGCCGGCGAAGAAGCCGCCGATATGCGCCTGCCAGGCCACGCTCGTGGTTTCGGCATCGATGCCGATCGCGCCCACGCCGAAGATGATGTTGACGCCGAACCAGACGGCGAGGAAGCCGACCACCCGCCCGTCGCGGAGCGCGCGCGACAGCGGCAGCGCCGGAACTTTCGCGGCGGTATCGGCATCCGATCGGCTGAACGACAGGAAGCTGCCGCGCACGAAGGCGAAGCGGATTGCGGCGGCCATCGCGCCCGATACCGAGGCCGAGGCGCCGATCATCGGCGCCACCGCATGCTCGTGGGTGACGAGATGGGCGAGCGCGCCGGCCGCCGCCGTCACTGCCAGGAAGACGAAGAACCTGACCGTGCCGAAGCGCCGCGCCAGCGCGCTGCCGAACGGCAGCAGCCACAGCACGTTGAAGCCGAGATGGGTGAGATTGGCGTGCAGCAGCGAATAGGTGACGAAAGTCCAGACCTTCGCCCCCGCCCCGCCCGGGATCTGCAGATTGAGCAGCGAGGAATCGTAGCGCTTCGGGATGAAGCCGAAGACGTCGATGGTCCAGTTCTCGAGTTCCGGCGGCAACAGCACCCGCAGATGGATCGCCGCCAAGAGCAGGACATAGGCGGTCAGCGCCGGAGGCAGCGTCAGGATCGGCTCGCGCGGAGCCTCCTCGTTGACGGCCGGCGCATCCGGCGACGAATCTTGCGGGGAATCCAAGGCAGCTTCGCTTTCAGGCGACATCGGAGCGACAGGCTTGGAGATAGTCGCCTTTGCCGTCCCTGCGCAAGTGCACAAAAGGAAAAGGCAGGGCCCTGGGAAAGCCCTGCCTGTCCGTGTCGGTCTTCCGATGGCCGGAGAGATAAGGCGTATCCCCACCCCTCCCCGCGGCCCGTGACCAAACTGTTTGACGCCCTCAAGTACAGGCCCCGCCGAGAACCTGGAGAAAAGCGGCGAGGCTTGCGACCGCGATCACCATAGCAGGCGCGCGGCCGACACGAAGCGCATAGTTAATTTAACGTTAACGACGCAAAGACCGCCTTAACGGGCGCGAAAACGCCCCCGCGGCATGGACGCTGCAAATCCCCTCCTGCACAACAATAGAAGGGATCGCGGGTGCACTGAAGCGGGACAGGTCTGTCTCTTCGAGGTCGCACCCCGGGCGAGCGTTCAGTCATGAAACATCCGTCGAGCCGCGCGTTCTTCGCGTATTGGGACAAGAAGCGCGGCACTGCACGGGCCCCTGACCGGGCCGACATCGATCCGGCCGCGGTCCGCGGCCTGCTCGGTGACATCTTCGTGCTGTCCTGCGAGCCAAAACTCGGCTTCCCGTTCCGCGTCGCCGGCACGCGCGTCTGCGCGCTGGCCGGAACAGACCTCAAGGACCAGAGCTTTGCGGCGCTGTTCACGCCAGCCAGCCGCAGCGAGATCGAGGAGATCACCACGATCGTCGCCGACGAGACGCTGGGCGCGATCGCCGGCGTCACCGCTGCGCGCGAGGACGGCAGCAAGGCGCATCTCGAGCTCCTGCTGCTGCCCTTCAACGCCCGCCCACATACGCCGGTGAGCGTCACCGGCGTGCTCGCGCCGTTCGACGACGAATGCAGCACGCTTTCCGCCTTCAGCCTCACCTCCTGGCGCTACCTGCATCAGCCGGAGAAACTGCTGCCGCGCGCCATCCGGAAATTGCAGATCGCCCGCGGGCTGATGGTGTATGAGGGGCTGCGATAGAAGTCGCGCGTCCCGGCTCGGCTGCGCAAGGATACGCACCGACATGAGCAAGCCGCATTGGCGTCCCGCGCGCGCCTCGGACCTCGCTGCAATCGGCGCGATTGCAGCACGCATCCATCCGGCGTTGCCCGAACGCGCCGAGGTGCTGGCGGAGAAGATGCGGCTATGTCCGGACGGCTGCGGCGTGCTCGATACGGACCAAGGCATCGTCGGCTACGGACTGGCGCATCCCTGGATGCAGTACCGGATTCCGCCGCTCGACGGCTTTCTGCAGGAATTGCCTGACGGCGCGGACTGTCTCTACGTCCACGACGTCGCCGTATTGGCCGAGTTCCGCGGCGGCGTTGTGCGCGCTTATGTTGCCGATATCGAGAAGCTGGCGCGAGCGTCGGGCATCGCAACACTCGCGCTGGTCTCGGTCTACGGCACGCGGCCGCTATGGGAGCGCATGGGCTTTCTGGCCGTGACGGCGGATGCTGAGTTGCGCGCAAAGCTCGCATCCTATGGCGACGGCGCGACCTATATGCTGCGCGACCTCGCCGCGACGTAAGCCAACCCCCAGGGGGCGGCTCACGCCAGCAGAAGCTCAACCGCAGCAAGGTGATGAGCCCGAGGATCGATCGGATTGTTTCACAGGACGCCGTCAGGCCGCTTCACGCCGCCCCCGCGTCGAACGACTGCCTGCCCCCGGACTTGCCGTTTCGTAGACCCAGGCCTCCTTGGCAAACCACTCGTGCGTTGCCGCACACATCCCGCAATAGGTGCGAGAAAAGAATACTGCACTGCACCGAAATCTTTCGCGGTCCATCTCGATGCCGGTCGAAATGGCCCGGCCCGTTTCCGGGCACTTGATCATCACCATACCCATCTGATTTCCTCCAGCTCGGCATCCCTTCACGAAAAGGCGTCGCCGCCATCGGCCGGACGGCGTCTCTTCTGGCGAAGACGCTCGTCCAGCCGATTCACGCGGCCGATAGCCTCGATTCAGGCAGCCCTATGCAGAACCCGGTTGAAGCTCTTCTTGATCGGCTCGGCCGTCTCGGTTGCAACCTTCTGGGCAAGGTCCCAAAGCTCCCGGTTTTGGCCTGACGCCATTTCAAAGGTCCTGCGGCTGTGGGCGGTGGAGAGGTTCACGACATCCGCAAACGACCTTGCATCCGCGAGCTGGGACAGGAATTCCAGCGTGGAGCTGGTATTGATTTTCGATATTTCGATGACCTTGGTGCCGTAGTGGGCGGCATGCGTGGCATTGGTCGCACAGGCTTCGCGGAGAGCGTCGGTGATCTCCTCGGAAGCCGCCTTCATCTGCTCGAGATTTGCCTTGGCCCGTGCGGCGCCCTGCTCGGCAAGATCGCCGAAGATCCCCTGGATATTGAAAAACGGCACGTCGAACTTGAGCCTTGCGTCACCATTCCCACCCGCGGGAGTGGCATTCGTTTCGGCTTTCACATTGGCATCATTCATCGTCATTCCATCCTTTCACGCGAAACCAGATTGTTGGATTGAAGACTTTCAGAAGCTCCCGGGTGCGGGCCGCACCGGGAAACCAGTGCCCCTACTCTCAAAATGGAGGGATGCTGCTGATGAGCTGCTCTCGCCCCCTGCCGCCGACTATGACCAACCAGGATCGGACCTTCAGTTCGCTTTCAGACTCTCGACTTGATTAAATTCGGTTCAAGCGACGACTCGCCGCAGGCGCTGCTATTGTTTCTTTGAAGTTGCCGAAAAGGTTTCTGCCAACTCGAGAAAGCGCGGGCTCCCAACGCGTCCGGATGGCGCCATGTTACCGATTGATTGCGAGTGGATGCAGCGCTCCATAGCGCAACGCGCGAGCCTTCGGCGGCACTAGTCAAGCCGTGGACGGAAAGCGGCAGATCAGCCCCGACGCTTCTTCTTCGCATTCTTTCCGGGCGCGCCCTTCACAGGCCATGGCGTAACCGACGGCTCTGCGTGGCCCAACTTGTTCTTGTGCTTCTTTTTCTTTGCGAAAGAACGCGCATCGTCGAATTTCGGCGCGCGCTCGGCGTGAGGCTTGCTGCGTGGCTTGAATCCACTTGCCTCGCGCGGGCGATCATCGCGCCGTTCATGATGAGCGCCGGCCTCGCGCTGCGGCGCGCGAGACCGCTCCCGGGGAGCTTCTTGGCGCTGCGGTGCATCCGCCATCGGCTCGATCCGGATGCTGTCTTCCTTGTCCGGACGCTTGATCTTCGCCGCAAAGGATTCGGCGACCCGCTCGGAGATCTCGAACTCGGTGGTGGTGTCCATGATCTTGATGGCGCCGATGTCGCGCTTGTCGATGCCGCCGCGGCGGCAGATCATCGGCAGCAGCCAGCGTGCCTCCGCGTTCTTGCGGCGCCCGATGGCGGCGCGAAACCAGACGCTGCCCTCAGCCATGCCGTGCTTCGACGCCTTCCCGGCCTTCGATCGCGGCTTGCCGCGGTCGTCGCCCTCTTCCAATCTATGACGTCCGCGTTCCGGCTTGCCGCTTCGCTCGCCGGGATCGATGATGTCCTCGGGCGACGGCAGCCGCGCGCGATAAAGCCGCGCGAGCGCGGCGGCGATATCCTCGGGCGAGCGCTCGGCCAAGAGCGCCTGCGCCAGGGCCAGATCGTCGGGCGTCGTCTCCTCCGTGAACAGCACGTCCTTCATGCGGGCGTGATCGAGCTTGCGGATGTCATCCGCCTGCGGTGCCGTGCCCCAGGCCGCGTCGATACCGGAGAGATTGAGCAACAGCTCGGCGCGCCGCCGCCGCGCCGGCGGCACCAGGAGAACGCTCGTGCCCTTCCGGCCCGCGCGCCCGGTGCGGCCTGAGCGATGCTGCATGACTTCGGCGTCGTTGGGCAAATCGGCATGAATGACGAGGTCGAGGCTCGGCAGGTCGATGCCGCGGGCGGCAACGTCGGTCGCAACGCAGACGCGGGCGCGGCCGTCGCGCAGCGATTGCAGCGCCAGGGTGCGTTCGTTCTGCGTCAATTCACCCGACAGCGCGACCACCGAAAAGCCGCGCTCCAGGAGCGCTGCCTGCAAATGCCTGACGGCATCGCGCGTGCTGCAAAACACCAGCGCGCTCGGCGCCTCGTAGAAGCGCAGCACGTTGACGACGGCATGCTCGACGTCGGCGGGCGCGATGCGGATCGCGCGGTATTCGATGTCGGCGTGGCCGCCCTCGTCGCCGGCGACCTCGATCCGGAATGCGTCGCGCTGATATTGCCGTGCCAGCGCGACGATGCCGCGCGGAAACGTCGCCGAGAACAGCAGCGTTCGGCGCGCCTGCGGCGTGGTCTCGAGGATGAATTCCATGTCCTCGCGAAAGCCGAGATTGAGCATCTCGTCGGCTTCGTCGAGCACGACCGCGGCGAGCTCGGAGATATCGAGGCGGCCGCGCCGCAGATGATCGCAGAGACGCCCGGGCGTGCCGACGACGATGTGCGCGCCGGCGGCGAGCTCCCGCTGCTCGCGCCGCGGATCCATGCCGCCGACGCAGGACACGACACGCCCGCCGGCATGCCCATACAGCCAGGCCAGCTCGCGCTGAACCTGGAGCGCAAGCTCGCGGGTCGGCGCCACGATCAAGGCGAGCGGCGCGGCCGCTTGTGCGAACTGCTCGGCGTCATCGAGGATGTTCTTCGCGATGGCCAGACCGTAAGCGACGGTCTTGCCGGAACCGGTCTGGGCCGAGACCAAGAGGTCGCGGCTGGTGGCTTCATGAGCGAGCACCGCGAGCTGGACGGGCGTCAGTGAATCATAGTTCCGCTCGGCCAAAGCGCGGGCGAGCGGCGGGGTCAGGGCCGGAAGAGACACGAGATGGAGACCTTGGTTGAATTCAGGCGCGCAAACGGTGAACCGGCGCCTAAAGCTGCGTGCGCGGCAAACGGCCCGGCCGCACGCTGGATTTGATCTGGGCGCTCTTTACGCCATGCGCCGGGAAATCACCATGGCTTTGATGCATGGCTTGACGGGGAGCCGCGCCTGAAGGTGGACAGGCGATTTCTGACGGCCTCCTGGATATCGATCCGGAGCCTCCTCAGATCTCTCCGTACACCTCCAGCAAATTCCCGTCGGGATCGCGGAAGAACAGCGTGCGATGACCGAAGGACTGGTCCGTCGGCGACGACACCAGCGCCACGCCCCGGCGCACGAGTTCATCGGCGCACGCGTCGACCTCGGCGGCCGAGACCTTGAACGCCAGCTGCAGCGAGGCGCTGCCCGGCGGCACTGGTGCATCACCTGAGGTGCGGCTCGGCCGTGCCAGCGCCAGCGTGTTGCTGCCGATGCCATACTCGATCCAGTTCGGCGACAGTTCGCGCGAGAGTGGAAAGGCGAGGACGTCTTCGTAGAAGCGGCGCATCGCCGCCATGTCGCGCACGAAGATGACGGTGTAGTCGATCGCGCGGATGGCGTTGAAGGGGGAGCGAGCGTGCTGGCCAGGTGTCTGCCGGTCCGTCATTTCATCATTGATCCAAACTCCGACTCGTAGCCCGTATGGAGCGCAGCGGAATACGGGGAGTCGCGGGCGAGAATCCCGGATTGCGCTTCGCTCCATCCGGGAAGACTCGCGAAATATCTTGAGGCGCGGACGGCACTGTCTACTCCACCAGCTCCGGCCACGGCACGATGGTCGACTTCACCGTCTTCATCGCCATCGCGTCCTTCACCGCCTGCGCAACGCCGGCTTCCGTGAACGGGTAGATCGTCTGCATCTTCAGCCACGGATATTTGTCACGCGTGCGGTAGAGCATGTCGACGCCGAGCGGGAGATCATTGCCGGTGAAGCCCCAGGATCCCAGCACGTTGAGGTCCTTGGTGCAGATGCGGTGCCAGGAGGTGTCGATCGAGCCGGCATCGGTAAACTGGCCCATCTCGACATAGGTGCCGCCATCGCGCAGCATCTCGATGCCTTCGGGGCCGGCGGTCGGATGTCCCGAGCAATCCATCACGAGATCGGCGCCGAAGCCGCCGACGATGTCGCGCACGCGCGCGATGCGCGCCTCGGGTGACTTCAGCTCCTCGATGTTCACGGTCGCCTCCGCGCCGAACTCGCGCGCCAGCTTGAGCCGCGGCTCCTCCGGCGCGCCGACGCAGATGACGCGCCCTGCCCCCATCTCCCTGGCGGCCGCGACCGCCAAAATGCCGATCGGGCCGGAGCCCTGGATCACGACGGTGTCGCCCCAGCTGAATCCGCCGGCGCGCGTGGCGCGATTGAAGGCGCGGATGCAGGATGTCAACGGCTCCGACAGCGCACCCAGGCGCAACGACATGTCGTCCGGCAGCTTGTAGATCTTGGTGCCCGGCAGCATGTCGAGATCGACATAGACATATTCGGCCCAGCCGCCCCACAAATGCGGCGGCTTGTCGAAGCCGAGATAGCGGCCGTAATAGACCGGCGTCAGGCACTTGTTCGCGGTTTGCGGATAATGGATGCAGTAATAGCAGCGGCCGCACGGCATCAAGGGCGGGATCATCACCTTGGAGCCGACTTGAAGCGGCTTGCTCATAAAATCCTCGGAAAATTCATCGCCGCATTCGACGATGATTCCGCCGAGCTCGTGTCCCAGCGTGAACGGCCAGGGCAGCGGCTTCGGCCAGTGTCCTTTGAGGATGTGCAGGTCGGTGCCGCAGACCCCGCAGGCGCCGACCTTGATCAGTGCGGCCTTCCGGCCGACCTTCGGCCACGGCACGGTGCGGATGACGGGCTCCGAGCCGGGACCAGCGTGGGTGCAGACGCGGATTTGCTGCATGGCTGTTTCCTCAGTGCCCGTCTGTTATGATTGGTGGTGCGGGCTGATGGCAAAGCGTATGTGAGATGCGCGGTCGTGCCAAGCGGGCAGACTCGTAGCGCGCAGGAAGCGACGTGCGCGAATAGCGACCCGGGATCTCGCTCCGCTCATCCGCTAAACGCGCCACAAGCTCGACCGTCATCCTGAGGCGCGAGTGGCGCGATGCGAAGCATCGCGCCGGGAAATTTGCTCGCGCCTCAGGATGACGGTCGAGTGTGTGGCTGCAGTGCATGGCTGCTGTTCAAGCACGTCCAATTGTCTTGAGCGCCGTCCGGCGAACGTGTAATGCGCCAAAAGTCTCACCTCAGGTCATCCCGTGAACCCCCTTCCCCAAAATCCCATGGCCGCGTCCGGCTCGTTCGCGGCGATGAGGTCCGTGCCCTACCGTCTGCAGTTCGCCTCTTACGTGCTGGCGATGATGGCGGACAATATCGAGCATGTGATCAGCTATTGGGTGGTGTTCCAGAAATTCCATTCGCCGACGCTGGGCGGGTTTGCCGTGCTGTCGCACTGGCTGCCGTTCCTGCTGTTCTCCGTCGCGGTCGGTGGCCTCGCCGACCGGTTCGATCCGCGCCGCATCATCCAGTGCGGCATGCTGCTGTTCATCGCCGCCTCCGCCGGTTGGGGCTACTTCTTCCTGACCGATACGATCCAGATGTGGCACGCGATGCTGCTCCTGGTGATCCATGGCTGCGCCGGCGTGCTCTGGCAGACCCCGAACCAGCTGTTGCTCTACGACCTCGTCGGCCCGGCCGATCTGCCGAGCGCGGTGCGGCTGAACGCGATGGCGCGCTATCTCGGCATCCTGGTCGGGCCTGCGGTCGGCGGGATCATCATGCTGACGCTCGGTCCCTCGCACGGCATCATCTTCAACACGCTGTTCTATCTGCCGATGCTGATCTGGCTGTTCTGGGCTCCGATCAGGGACAAGAGCGTGGCGGCGCGCCGCTTCGCGGTGCGCGGCCTTGCCGACATCGTGCTCACCATCCGCGCCATCGGCACCCAACCGGTGCTGTCGGCGATGACATGGCTTGCCGGCCTCACCTCCTTCATGATCGGCAACGCCTATCACGCCCAGATGCCGGGCTATGCCGGCGATCTCGGCCATGGCGATCCCGGCGTCTCCTACAGCGTGCTGCTCGCCGCGGACGCGGCCGGGGCACTGCTGGCCGGCATCGCGCTGGAATCGTGGGGACGGCTGAAGGGCACCCCGCGCACCGCGATCACGCTGGCGATGCTGTGGAGCGTGGCGCTGCTCGGCTTCGCACTGGTGCCGGTCTATCCGGTCGCGATCGCGCTATTGTTCTTCGCAGGCTTCTTCGAGCTCTCGTTCAACACCATGGCGCAGGCGCTGGTGCAGCTGAACGCGCCGCACGACATCCGCGGCCGCGTCGTCGGCCTCTACAACATGGCCGGGCTCGGCATGCGGGCCTTCAGCGGCATCACGGTCGGAGTAGCAGGCGCGGCGATCGGCATCCACTGGTCGCTCGGCCTGTCGGCCGCCGTGCTGCTGGCGCTGCTGTGCCTGCTGTATGGGCACAGGGCACGGACGGCGTGACGATCACTCCCTTCGGGATGTGGCTTTTCGAGCGCATCGTGTCTGTCCGCAACCGGCGCGCCCGATCATAACGCGGCATTAACCCTATGCACCTTAGGGTCGTCCCGGACTCCGCCCGGGCGGGGGGTCGGGTGTTGGAAATGGCGTTAGCGAACAAAAAATTTCTTCCGGCCGCCGAGGAGCGCAGGCGCTTCCAGCGGGTGAAGGTGCACCTGCTCGGCCGCTACATGCTGCCGGACCGCCGGGAATTCCCCTGCCAGGTGATCAACATGTCGCCGGGCGGCCTCGCCTTGCTCGCCCCCGGCATCGGCAATGTCGGCGACCGCGTGGTCGCTTATCTCGACCATATCGGCCGCGTCGAGGGCAAAATCACCCGGATCATCGACAACGGCTTCGCCATGACGATCGGGGCGACGCCCAGAAAGCGCGACAAGCTCGCGGCACAGCTGACCTGGCTCGCCAATCGCGACATCCTCAATCTGCCGGAGGACCGCCGCCACGACCGTATCGTGCCGCGCAACCCGATCGCGGTGCTGACACTCGAGGACGGCACCAAGATGACCTGCCGCATCATCGACCTCTCGCTGTCGGGCGCGGCAATCGCCGCGGAGAACCGGCCGCCGCTGAAGTCGACCGTTCTGCTCGGCCGGGTCCAGGGCCGCGTGGTCCGAAACCTCGAAGACGGCTTTGCGCTCGAGTTCATGCACGAGCAGCCGGTGGAGACACTCGAAGAGAGCGTTACCGCGCGGTAAAGCGCCGGGACGCGAAAACCCTGATATTTCCAGGCTCGAAGGCGGCTTCCGCGATGCGGACGCCGCCTTTTTCACGTCCCGCGGCGAGCGGCCAGCGGTTAACGGAGGGGCTGCAGATGAGCGCAAACAACGCTTCGCCCAGCGCTTCCGCGTTAACAGATAAAATTTGAATCAATTTCAGTCGTATCGAATTTTACGCAAATTCTATTCAAGTATAGATCGAATTCGCCGCTCGTTTTACTTGTATTCGTCTCGACTTGACTTGGTCGACTTAGCGGCAACTCAAAAGCTCCGTGCGAAATGTGGTCCCAACAAGAAACGGGGGCCGCAATGTTTGACTTCAGGGGACAGGGGAAGGGACTGGCGCTGGCCGCCATGCTCTTCGGGATCAGCGCGGCGGCGCAGGCCGGCGAAGGCCGTCTGCTCTACGCGAGCCTCGGCGACACCACGCGTGCGCCGATCGGCTGGGTCGAGTTCTGCGCGGACAATGCTGCTCAGTGCCAGGGCGCGCCGCTGCAGCCGCGCGACATCGTGATGTCGCAGGCGGCATGGCGCGACCTTATCAAGGTCAATCGCTGGGTCAACGAGACCGTCAAGCCTCTGACCGACCAGGAGCACTGGGGCGTGATCGAGAAGTGGTCGCTGCCATCAGACGGTTACGGCGACTGTGAAGACTACGTGCTGTTGAAGCGCAAGATGCTGATGGATGCAGGCTGGCCGCGCCAGGCCCTGCTCATCACCGTGGTGCGCGACAAGAAGGGCGAAGGCCATGCGGTGCTGACGGTGAAGACCGACAAGGGCGAGTTCATTCTCGACAATCAGAACGAGAATGTCCTCGCCTGGACGGAGACCGGCTATCGCTTCGTCAAGCGCCAGTCGCAGGGCGATCCCAACGTCTGGGTCTCGCTGGGCGATACCAAGCCGGCGGTCTCCACCGCCAGCGCCAAAGATCAGTAGGAACGAGACAACAGGTTACGCGACCCGGTCACATCCCCACCCCTCCCCGTCCCAGACCGGTTCGCGCGCGGCCAGCCATCCCCCAATGGCTGGCCGCAACTTTTTGAGGCGACGCGATCAGCTCTGCTGGCCCTGGCGCGACCAGGGCACGCGCGCGGCGGTGAAATCCCGCCAGCTATCCTGCAAGCCCTGCTGCACGCCGATCGATGCCCGCGCCTGCCAGCCGGCGATCGCGGCCGCCGCAATGGCGCTGTCGCGATCTTCGGAACCGAGCCCGTCGAGCAACGAGGCCGTCACGGCCATGTCGTTGAAGACGCCGAGCTCCTCCTGCAAGCCGGCGAGCCGGCGCGCGAATTTTCGGGCGGACTTACGATCCTCGTACAGCGGCAGCAGGAACTCGCTGAGATAGCGCAGCCGCTTGGTGGCGAGCCGCAGGCGGTGCAGCTCGTCGATCGTGAGCGACTTGAAGCGGCGGCCGCGCTTGAGCACCTTGGCATACTGCTCGGACAGGACGCGCTGCGCGAAATTGACGGCGGGCTCGGCGAGCCGGCCGAGATCTTCCGGCGCGACGCCGTTTCGCCAGCCGCGCGTCTCGATCCAGCCGCCGAGGCCGATCAGGAAGACGGCACAGCGGCGATCATCGAGCGCATTGCGAGCCCTGCGATAGGCTTGCGCCTGACGCTGAGCCGCGACCTGCCCAAGCGCATCGAAGCCCGCGACCGAAGGACAGGCTTTTGCGATCGCCGGCAAGGTGGCGAGCTGGAACACGTCCCAGTCGCGCGCCGCGGACAGGCCTTGCGCCAGCCATTTGGCTTCCGAGCGCAGCGCATCGACGTGGCTGAGCGCGCCGACCGATCGCATCAGGTCGAGCGCAGACCGCAGCCGGCGCAGCGAGACACGCAGCTGATGCACGCCTTCCGGATTGCGGCCGTCCTCGGCCGCCGGCAGCGATTGCAGCAGGTGCAGGAAGCAGGCGCGCAGGATGGTCGCGAAGGCCTCGTCGAGCGTCACGGAAGGATCGAGGCGAAGCTTGCGCGGCCGGCGCGCCGACGGCGGCAGGTCCCCGGCAAGGTCGAAGCCGCGTGCGGACTTGCTGCGGATGGACGGCTTCACCGTTCCGTGCTCCGCAAGGCGCAGCGCGATCTCGTAGATCGCGCTCGGGCTGCCGCTCTTCAGCTCCAGCTCGATCTCGCTCACCGGCATTGACCTGCCGCCTGCGCTCAGCCCGCCCTGGTCGAAGGCGACCTCGACCGTGCCGGACGGCAGGTCGACGATGCGCGTGTGCCGATGCACATCGGCCGAGAACACCGCTTCGAGCGGTTGCGCGTCGAGATGGCCGCGGAGCTTGTCCGGAATGAACGGCATCGCCAAAGCGAAATCGGGCGCAAGCGACGGCACACTTGCTTCCCATTCGCCGCGGCGCAACGGATCGTCCGCAACCTCGGTCTTCACGGTCTGCACGAAACGCGTGCCGCTCTGGCGGACGCGCAAGCTCAGGCCGGCGCGTCGTAGCGCCCGCTCGGGCGTGTCGTAGTAGACGGATTTGAGGCGTTTGCGCGCGCCCTTGTTGCGCGCGTTCGCCGCGATGACGGGCGCTGCGCGGAAATCCGCCATGCGATCGGCATCGACGAGAAGCTTGAGCTCGATTTCACCGGCGGGATGAGCGGGCTGCGTTGGGTTCGGCGCGGGCGTCACATCCTGCGATGGCGTCTGCTCAATGGGAGTGCGCTCCTCGGCCGTCGCGGGTTCCACGCTGACTTCCTCTCGTTGCCCCAGGAAGCCGGTGCGGAGCTGCGTTCTCTTGGTGTTCCCGAGAGCAGGACTGGTTTCCGGCGCGCTCGGAGTCTTGCGAGCCGGCGCAGCGTCTGACTTTAGCATTTGCGGTAACATGACAGTTCAATGACAGGCGACAGGATATAGCCTGTACAGCCTGCGAGGACTAGTCACATCAGATCGGCGCGCATCATGATTCACATGCAGCTCGCCAGGTAAAAGCTGCAGCCGTCGGCGCAAGCCCCCTTAAATCCTGACCACAACACGCCGAGGGATGCCGGTCATTCTGCCGCTTCAAGATTGGCCGGCTTTTCGGCCTCGCCGAGCGGGGAAACTGCCGGGCCGTTGAGCGCGGTGCCATCGGGTGCAAACTGCGATCCGTGACATGGGCAATCCCAGCACTGTTCGAGTGAGTTCCAGTGCACGACGCAGCCCAAATGGGTGCAGCTCGCCGAATGCAAATGCAAATGTCCGCTTCGGTCCCGGCACGCCGCGATCTTCTTCAGGCCACTTCGGAAGAGACGCCCCTCGCCGGGCCGCAGATGTTCAGCGCTCGCGATTTCACTTGCGGTGAGATACTCCGCGAAGTTCTTGATAGGGGTGATGTTCTCGCTGATGAACTCGCCGATATTCCTCTGAATCTTCCGTGACGGAGCGTAGACGTCCTCCCAGGGACTGGCGCCGCTGGTGATGAGATCCGCGATCAGCATGCCCGCCACGAGTCCGTTCGTAATCCCCTGCCCGGAATCGCCGCTGACAATGAATACATGCTCCTCGTCGGGGCTGCGGCCGATGAAGCCGGCGAAATCGACCGGTTCCAGCACCTGACCCGACCACCGATGAGTGACCTCGCGCAAATCCGGCAATCGCTCGCGCGCCCAGCGCTCAAGCGCGTCAAGTCGCTGTGCGCCATCATTCGCCTCACCCGACTTGTGATCTTCGCCGCCGATGATCACGATGTCCTCGTCGGCAGACAATGGTTGGAGGCGGACATAATGATAAGGATCGAGCGTATCCCAATAGAGCGCATCCTCCACGGCGCCGGCCGCAATCTTCGCGGCGAGCGCATAAGTGCGGTAAGGCGCCTGCTTGGTGTGGATCGCCACCTGCACGTTGACGGGCGAGTTGGTCGCCACCACCACGTCGGCGGCATGAACCTCGTAGCCTGAGGCGGTGCTCACGACCATGCTGCCCTGGCGTTGCTGGATGCTCTCGACACAGGTGTCGGCGTAGAGCTGGGCGCCCCGGCGCTGCAGTGCGCTCGCCAGACCGGCGAGATATTTAGTCGGATGCAGGCGCGCCTGGCGCGGAAAGCGCAGAGAACGCGTCTGACCCCTGTCATGGAATGGTGTCGGCTCAAGGCGATTCTCGACCGGAATCTGCAGCTTGCGACAGCGGTCCAATTCACTATCCAGCTCGGATGCGGACGTTTCGGGTGCCTGTACCCAATAGCCATCGACGCGTTTGAAACCGCAATCGATGTGCTCGGCGCCCTGGATGGCCTCGACGCGGTCGATCGCGGCAGCAACGCTCTGATAGTAACGCCGCGCACAGTCAGGGCCGCGGACTCGCACGAACGCATCGTAACCGTCATCGAGCGCGGTCGCCAGATGCGCCGTGGTGCGCGCCGTCATCCCGCTGCCGATGCGGCCACGATCGATGACTGCGACCGAACGTCCATGGCGGGCAAGTTCATATGCGACCGAAAGTCCGGCTATTCCGGAGCCGACCACGGCAACGTCCACGCCGACCGTACGCGACAGCACCGGAGCCTCCGCGACAGATACGTCCATCCAGAGGGACCGCGTGTGCTCATCCCGTACGTTCATGGCGCTGCTCCTCGAAACAACAAACGATGCAGCAGAATGACGGTTCCTACGTGCGCTGCCGAACGACACGCCGATGAGATAGCCGCATTCATTAGGAACCTTCACCGTGCTCAGGCTTGAACCGGCATGAAAGATCCGTCACCCGGAATGCGAAGGGCATTGCGTCAGGCCCAATTGTACGGCCACTTGCTCGTCCGAAACGACAGGCTGTATTACCCAGGAGGCAATCATCCGATCTGCTCAGTGCAGCTCGCACGAGAGATGGTCAGGTCAGGATGGATGACAAAGCAGGACGGCGAATACGAGATCACGCCAGAGGGGCAGCTTGCCGCCGAGAGCGAACTCGGCCGCTGAGGAGCCAATGCGGTGCCCGCGCGCGGCTTGTCGCGCTTGGGGTCGGAGCGCGACTTGCTCGGCGGGCAGCCGGGATATGTTTGACTGATCCGGCGATTGCTTCATGGACGAGCAGCACGGTCCCACAAAGAGCTGCCATGCCATTATTCCGTCCCGAGGAAGATCTCCGGCGCCGCCTCGCACTGGCCTAGGCGCTCGCCGCCAACCTTGCTGCGGCAGGCCCGTCTTCGTCGTCAGGAGACCGCCATTTCACACAGTAAAATGTTGTTTCTATTTGCCTCCGCTCGTGTGACATCTCTGCCCGGCGACCGCAGGGCGCCCAAGACGCAGAGCGAAACGGGAGGGGCAAGTGAGGACATTCGTCGGAATGGTGGGCGCGGCAATTGCAAGCCTGGTGATAGCGACCGCTGACGGATCTGCGGCCGAAGCCTGGCCCACCAAAGCCATCAAGATCGTCGTTTCGACGCCCGCCGGCGGCATCACCGATGCATTCGCCCGCGCCTATGGCGATTACATCTCCCAGAAACTCGGGCAGCCCGTCATCGTCGAAAACAAGACGGGAGCGAGTGGCGCGCTGGCAGCGCAATCGGTCAAGGAGTCGCCGGCGGACGGCCACACGCTGATGTACACGATCTCATCCACGTTGCTTGGAAACCGGCTGCTGCTGAAATCGCTGGCCTATGATTCGGACAAGGATTTCACGATCGTCTCGGTGACGCCATCGGGTCATCTTCCGCTGGTCGTCCATTCCGCCACCGGTGCAAAGTCCATCGAAGATTTCGTCGCCTATGCACGCCGCAACAAGGTCACGGCAGGCTCGTATGGAATCGGTTCGTTCGCACACATCGCGATCGCCGAGCTCAACCGCCAATATGGCCTCGACATCTCCATCGTGCACTACCGCGGCGAAGCGCCAATGTGGCAGGACCTGGCGGCCGGCGTCATCCAGGCGGCGACCGGCAGCTATCAGGCTGCGCTTCCAGTCCTCGATACCGGCGTCGGCCGCGCGATCGCCGTTCCCTCACTGGTTCGCATGAAGAAACTGCCGGACACCAAGACGTTCACCGAGCAGGGGGTCACCGGCAAGGTGTTCCAGCTCACGAGCTTCACGACCCTGGTGGCGCCCGCTGCAACACCGCCCGACCGGATCGAACTGCTCGCCAAGCTCATGGTCGAAGGCGGCAAGACAGAACGTGTCCAGAAGCTGCTCGACGCCTTCGGCGTCGACTCGCCGGCAATGGATCGCGCATCCTCGATCGCCCTCTACGAAAAAGAAGGGCCGGTCTGGCTGGAGTCGATCAAGAACCTCGGCCTGGAGCCGCAATAGCTCCCGGCTCGCCGGTCCCATGCCGACGCAAGCAGCCCTCAGGCCCCCAGCACATCCGCCAGCCGCAGCTCGTCGGCGGCGGGATCCTTCAGGAAAAGCTCTGCCTCGATCTCGTTCAGGTGCGACAGCATCAAGGCGCCCGCGCGCGCCTTGTCGCGCTTGCGGATCGCGGCGACGATCTCGGCGTGATGATCGGTGCCGCACGCCGGCGTGTCGTGGCGGCGGTAGAGCAGGATGATGAGCGAGGAGCGCGCGATCAGCTCCTTCAGGAAACCGACATAGATGCTGTGGCCGCTCATCTCGGCGACGAGGCGATGAAACTCGCCGGAGAGACGGACGGAGGCGCGCGCATCGCCGCGCAATTCCGCTTCACGCTCCTCATCAAGATGCTGGCCGAGGCGATCGAGCCAGGCCGGCGAGACCGCCTCGATGGCGTGATCGACGATGCTGGGCTCGATCAGCCGGCGCGCCTCGAACACCTCGCGGGCGTCGGCCGGGGTCGGGCGCGCGACGAAGGCGCCGCGATTCTTCTCGATGCTGACGATGCCCTCATGCGCGAGCTGCTGCAGCGCGGTGCGCACCAGCGTCCGGCTCGCGCCGTAGATGTCGCCGATCTCGTCCTCGCCGAGCTTCGTGCCGGGCAGCAGGCGATGCTCGAGGATCGCGGCGGTCACACCCTCCCGGATGCGGCTGACGCGATCGCTCGCATCGGGCGCATCGGGTTTCTGGCGGGTCTTGGCGGCCATGATTGTGAGGGCTCGATCGACGAACGTTCGGCCTGCAATGTTAGTCGACGAGCTGTATCCAATCACAGGCGAAACTTTATACAATCTTCGCCCGTTTTGTGTGCAGGTGACTGCACAGGCGGCGGGCGGACAAATTGGCCCGGAATCGATCTAACGATCTGACTCCGTTGCACAGTTTTGGAAATTCGCACTGTCGTTGGCTGTTGGCACGGACCTTGCGGAGAGAGGCGGGACGCATCGCCCCTCCTCGGATACGCCATGGCCATTCCCGCCGCTCTCGAACTGGTCGCCGTCACCAAGCGCTACGACGCCACGCTGGCGGTCGATAACGTCAACCTGAAGATCCCGGCCGGCACCTATTGCTGCCTGCTCGGCCCCTCCGGCTGCGGCAAGACCTCGACGCTGCGCATGATCGCAGGCCACGAGGCTGTGAGCGAAGGCGACATCCTCCTCGGCCCGCAGAACGTCACCGACCTGCCGCCGGCCGAGCGCGGCACCGCGATGATGTTCCAGTCCTATGCGCTGTTTCCGCACCTCTCCGTGATCGACAACGTCGCGTTCGCCTTAAAGATGCGCGGTATCGACAAGCCGACGCGGCACAAGCGCGCCGGCGAATTGCTCGAGCTGGTGGCGATGAGCCAATATGCAGGCCGTCTTCCCGCGCAGCTCTCCGGCGGCCAGCAGCAGCGCGTGGCGCTCGCCCGCGCGCTGATCACCGAGCCGCAGATCCTCTTGCTCGACGAGCCGCTCTCGGCGCTCGACCCGTTCCTGCGCGTCAAGATGCGCGGCGAATTGAAGCGGCTGCAGCGCGAGCTCGGCATCAGCTTCATCCAGGTCACCCACGGCCAGGAAGAGGCGATGGCGCTCGCCGACCACATCGTGGTGATGAACCACGGCAAGATCGAGCAGCAGGGCACGGCGCGCGACATCTTCCATCATCCCCGCACCGAATTCGTGGCCCGCTTCATCGGCGGCCACAACGTGCTCAGCGACGCCGGCAATCTCATCGCCGTCCGCGCCGATCAGCTCGGCATCGCGCCGTTCACCGACGGCGCCTTCGGCGCGCCGGCGCTGCTGACCCAGACCGAGTACCAGGGCTCCTACATCGCCGTCTCGCTCACGCTCGACGACGGCACCGCCCTGTTCTCTCACGTTCCCGAGGCCACCTTCGACGTGCATCCGTTCCGTCCGGGCGATCGCGTCCTGGCGACCTGGGATCCCGCCAAGGCGCAACGCCTGCAATAGCACCCTTCACCACGGAAATGCGCAACACAGAGGAGTGAGCGAAATGACCGAGACGACCAGGAAGACCGGCGTCAGCCGCCGCACGCTATTGAAGGGCACCGCAGGTCTCGCCGGCCTCGCCGCCGGCTCCGGCGCGATCACCGGCTTTCCCTACGTGAAGTCGGCCGATGCGAAGGTGCTGCGCTATCTCGGCACGGCGGTGAACGAGGGCGACGACATCTCCAAGCAGTGCCTGAAGGACACCGGCATCAAGATCGAATACATCACCGCGACCACCGACGACGTCACCAAGCGCGTGATGACCCAGCCGAACTCCTTCGACGTGCTGGACACCGAATATTTCTCGCTGAAGAAGCTGGTGCCGTCGGGCAACATCCTCGCGCTCGACGCCAAGAAGATCAAAGAGTTCGACAACATCACGCCCGTCTTCACCAAGGGCGAGACGCCCGGCGGCAAGAAGATCGGCGGCCAGGGCACCGCGCCCTGGAAGGTGCTCTATCTCGAAGGCAAGGATTCCAAGAAGTTCGCGACGTCGGCGACCGAATTCGTCACGCTGATCCCGACCGTCTACAACGCCGACACGCTCGGCATCCGCCCCGACCTGATCAAGCGTCCGATCAGCACCTGGGCCGAGCTGCTCAACCCCGAGTTCAAAGGCAAGGCCTCGATCCTCAACATCCCCTCGATCGGCATCATGGATGCCGCGATGGTCGTGGAAGCCTCCGGCAAGTACAAATATGCCGACAAGGGCAACATGACCAAGGAAGAGATCGATCTCACCATGAAGGTGATGACCGAGGCCAAGAAGGCCGGCCAGTTCCGCGCCTTCTGGAAGGATTTTAATGAGAGCGTCAACCTGATGGCATCGGGCGAGACCGTGATCCAGTCGATGTGGTCGCCGGCGGTGACGAAGGTCCGTTCGATGGGCATCCCCTGCACCTTCCAGCCGCTCAAGGAAGGCTACCGTTCCTGGGCGTCCGGCTTCTGCGTCTCCAAGGGCGTCTCGGGTCAAAAGCTCGAATGGGCCTATGAATTCGTGAACTGGTTCCTGTCCGGCTTTGCCGGCGCCTATCTCAACCGCCAGGGCTACTACTCCGCCGTGCTCTCCACCGCGAAGGCGCACATGGAGCCCTACGAATGGGCGTACTGGATGGAGGGCAAGCCGGCCGAGAAGGACATCAAGGCGCCCGACGGCTCGCTGCTGGAAAAGGCCGGCGCGGTGCGTGACGGCGGCTCCTACGAGGACCGCATGGGCGGCGTCGCGTGCTGGAACGCCGTGATGGACGAGAACGACTACATGGTCCGCAAGTGGAACGAGTTCATCGCGGCGTAACGGACATGTCGGAAGAAGTCCTGCAACAGGCTACCCCGGGCTTGATCCCGGGGTCGGGCACAGCGCGCGCCGCAAAGCCGACGCGCCTGTCGCCGTCCTTCATCTCCTGGCTCCAGGCCGGGCCGATGATGCTGGTGTTTCTCGCCTTCTTCCTCATTCCGCTCGTCTTCGTCGTCATCGTCTCGTTCTGGGACTACAACGAATACCAGCTGCTGCCGGCTTTCTCCGGCCGCGGCTACACCGACACGTTCGAGGGCTGCATCGCGCAGCTTCCCGACCTCTGCACCATCGGCAAGACCTATCTGATGACGCTGAAGCTCTGCTTCATGGTCTGGGCCATCACTCTCTTCGTCGGCTTCTGGGTCGCCTACTTCCTCGCCTTCCACGTCAAGTCCAAGACCTGGCAGATGGGCTTGTCGCTGCTCTGCACGATCCCGTTCTGGACCTCCAACGTGATCCGCATGATCGCCTGGATCCCCCTGCTCGGCCGCAACGGCCTCGTCAATTCCGGTCTGGTCAAGACCGGCTTGATCAATCATCCGCTGGAATGGCTGCTGTTCTCCGAATTCTCGGTGGTGCTGGCGCTGGTGCACCTCTTCACCTTCTTCATGGTGGTGCCGATCTTCAACTCGATGGTGCGCATCGACAAGTCGCTGATCGAGGCCGCCTATGACGCCGGCGCGACCGGCTTCCAGACCCTCGTCAACGTCGTCATTCCGCTCGCCAAGCCCGGCATCGTGATCGGCTCGATCTTCGTCATCACCATCGTGATGGGCGACTTCATCACCATCGGCGTGATGGGCGGCCAGCAGATCGCCGCCGCCGGCAAGATCATCGAGACCCGGGTCAACGCCCTGCAATTCCCCGCCGCCGCGGCCAACGCCGTGATCCTGCTCGCGATCACCTTCCTGATCATCACCATGATGTCGCGCATCGTCGACATCAAGAAGGAGCTCTAGAGCATGAAGGAAGGACGCCCGCGCTCGTTCTACGTGCTCGCGATCTTCTTCGCGGCCTATGTGCTGTTTCTCTACGGGCCGATGATCGCGATCTACGTGCTGTCGTTCCAGGGGCCGCAGGGCGGCCTCACCTTCCCGATGAACGGCGTGTCGACGTTCTGGATCGCAAAGCTGTTCCAGGGCACCGGCATCGTCGATCTCGGCGCCGCCTTCCGCCGCTCGCTGCTGCTCGGAATCATCGTGATGATCGTCACCGTCGTGCTGTCGGTCGCCGCCGGCATGGCCTTCCGCCGCAAGTTCAAGGCACAGAGCATCCTGTTCTACTCGGCGATCGCCAGCCTCATCGTGCCCTCGATCATCACCTCGCTCGGCATCTCGCTCGAGTTCCGCATCATCGACGACCTGATCAAGGCGCATTGGAACGAGAATTTCGAGACGTCGATGGGCCTGCTCACGTCCGGGCTCGGCGCGCACCTGACCTGGACGCTGCCGTTCGGGCTGCTCATCATGTTCGCGATCTTCAACCGCTTCGATCCGCGCCTGGAAGAAGCCGCGCGCGATCTCGGCGCAACACCGTGGCAGACGTTCCGGCATGTCGTGCTGCCGATCATCCTGCCCTCGGTGATCGGCATCGGCCTGTTCGGCTTCACGCTGTCCTGGGACGAGCTCGCGCGCTCCAGCCAGGCGATCGGCGCGGTGAACACGTTGCCGCTCGATCTGCAGGGCCTCACCACCACCGTGACCAATCCCGACATCTACGCGCTCGGCACCGTCATCTCGGCGGTCTCGTTCACGGTCATCACGCTTGCGCTCGGCACCATCCACATGCTCAACAAGCGGCAGGCGGCCAAGGGCTCGGACGCCGGCAAGGGACTCGTCTGAGAAGGGACTCGTCTGTTCCGATGCGGCTTCACGTGGTGAATCCCAACACAACGGCGTCGATGACGGCGAAGATCGCCGCTGCCGCGCGCAGCGTTGCCCTCGCCGACACCGTGGTCGATGCGCGTCAGCCGGCGATGGGCCCGGTCTCGATCGAGGGGTTTTACGACGAAGCTTTTGCGGTACCGGGCATGCTCGGCTGCATCCGCGAGGCCGATCGCGACGGCGCGGACGCGCACATCATCGCCTGCTTCGACGACACCGGCTTGGATGCCGCGCGTGCCGCCGCCAAGGCACCGGTGATCGGTATCGGCGAGGCCGGCTTCCACCTCGCGAGCCTGATCGCCGCGCGCTTTGCCGTGGTGACCACGCTCGGCGTCTCCATCGTGCCGATCGAGCACAATCTGCGGAAGTACGGCCTGGCCGAACGCTGCGCCCGCGTCCGTGCCGCCGAGGTCCCGGTGCTGGCGCTCGAGGCGCGCAACGCTGAGGCGCTCGGCAAGATCTCGGCGGAGATCACCGCCGCGATCCGTGACGACCGGGCAGAGGCCATCGTGCTCGGCTGCGCCGGCATGGCCGATCTCGCGGGCGAGCTCGCCGCCGCGCACGGCCTGCCCGTGGTCGATGGCGTCGCCGCCGCCGTGACGCTGGCGGAATCACTGGTGCGGCTGGGACTGACGACGTCCCGCGTCGGCCCCTATGCGGCCCCGCGCACGAAGAGCTATTCCGGGCCGTTTTCTCAATTTCAGCCTTGATCCTTACCGTTCGGGGCCGGCAAGGCTCGCTGAACACTGGTTTTTTTGCGCTCAGCCTCTTTTTGGTCCCATTCCTTGCCGAAACGTAAGGCTTTCGGGACGCCCCGGTGACCCCTCTGGGTTGCCGGTCTTCGCCACTCACCAAGTTTCAATTTGGGTTTTGTCAGCGATGATCGATCTCGCCCAGGACACGCCGTCCAACCCCCTCCTTCGCCTCGGCGCCCAGCCGATCGCGCTGACCGCCGCCGCCCTTCTCCTGCTGATCGCCGGCGTGACCTCGATCGCGATCTGGCGAGCCTATTCCGGCGCCGCCCCCGAGTCCGACCGGGTGGTGGCCTCGCGGCAACTTCAGGCCCGCACCGCCCAGGCCTCCGAGCAGCTGGTCGAGAAGACCAAGGGGCTGGAAGCGACCCAGCAGGAATCGATCGACCAGCTTCAAGTGGTGCAGGACCAGCTCCAGACGATGAAGCGGCTGATGGCGGCGCAACAGGCCGACACCAAGCGTCTGTCCGAGCAGGTCACAGCCTTGAACGAGTCCATCGACGGCCTGCGGCAGTCCTTTGCCAGTGCACGGGCGACCGAGGTCGAGACACCATCGGTCACCCGCAGGAAACCGGCACGGCACCGCGTCCAGGCCAGCGCGCGCAAGCGCTCGCGCGGCTGAGCCGATCACAAGGCGGGAACTTTATTTTTGGCCAGTTGTGAACTGGATCACATTCGCCGGTGTGATTCCGCGCGATGCTCGCAATCACCGGATGGCGTGAGCCGATTTCAATATCCGGGGCTGGCAAGGTCGTTGACGGTATACTGCGTCAACGGCCTTGTTTTTTAACAGCTATTCCGCCTCACTCGCAGACGTCGACCCGGCGGTAGCGCCATCCCGATGGCGTCATGACACGCTTCCGCGCGACATAGCAGCCGCCATAGCCATCGTTGTAGGCGGGGCCATAGTCATCGGGTACGGCGTAATAGGGATAGCCGTAGCCATATCCGTAATAGCCGCCGTACAGGCCGGCACCGGCGACGCCTGCTCCGATCGCCACGCCAGGCCAGAAGCCGCCGCCAGGCCAGTGGCCGCGATGGCCCCAACCGCCACCATGACCCCACCCACCGTGTCCGAATCCTCGCGCCTCGGCCGCCTGCGGCGCTGACAAGCCGATCACTGCAACGGCCAGCGCCGCTTTCATCATCCTGCGTAACATCACTCTCGATTCCTGGGCGTGGACACGCTCCACGCTTCAACGCAGGACCAAGCTAACGTCAGCCGGTCATTCGTGACAGCCACACTGTCTCACTTCCGCGCGAGTGTCAGCAACCGCGGCAGATGCTCTTCAATTTCCTGTCGAGCTGGCGGTTCTCGGCGTTGACGGCGGCATCAACCCCGCCGCCACCTGCGCCACTGCCGGTCGTGACTCCGGAGCCCGGCCCGGAAGATTGCGCCGTCCCCAGGCTGTTGGTGCCAGGCGGCGGTGCTGGCGAATTGGCGATACCTCCGGTCGATCCCACCGAGCCTCCCGGCGACCCCATCGAGGCTCCGCTCGATCCGGCAGACCCGCCCGCCGTTTGCGCGAATGACGCGGCCGGCATCGCCGCGAGTGCGAGGATCAGAAGCGCGGTCTTGATCGAAGCGCACGACCTGGCCATCGGAAATTCTCCTTTGCCAGTCAACGGTCGCCGCGAAGACCTGTTCCGGAACAAACGCCGTCACATCAGCTTGACGTCGCAGGAGCAGTCACGATGACCGATCGCGATCCATTTGCAGAGGGCGAACGCGCCGCGCGCGAAGACATTCCGGCTGAGGCCAATCCCTATCGCGACGGCAGCGACGAGCACGCGCTCTGGGCCGCCGGCCACGAAAAGGTGGCAGGCGCGATCGAAGCGCGCCAATCCGAAGGCAGCTGATCAGCCGATCCGCTTCAGGCCCTGCTTGAAGCGCGGACCGTTGGCCACGTAGAACCTCGCCGCACTCCCCATCTTCTGCACCTGCGCGTCGTCGAGGGTGCGGATCACGCGCGCGGGCGAGCCGATGATCAGCGAGCGCTCGGGGAACTCCTTGCCCTCGGTGATGACGGAGCCGGCACCGACGATGCAGTTGCGGCCGATCTTCGCGCCGTTCATCACGATCGAGCCCATGCCGATCAGCGCGCCCTCCTCGATGGTGCAGCCGTGCAGGATGACGTTGTGGCCGACGGTGCAGTTCCTGCCGATGACAAGCGGAAAGCCGAGATCGGTGTGGCAGGTCGAACCGTCCTGCACGTTGGCGCCCTCGCCGATCTCGATCCACTCATTGTCGCCGCGCAGCACCGCGCCGAACCAGACGCTCGCGCCCGGCTTCAGGCGCACCCGGCCGATCACGGTCGCGGTCTCGGCGATGAAATAGTTGCCGTCGGCGGGAAGGTCGGGCGCCTGCCCGTCGAGCTCGTAGATGGCCATGGGGGTCTCCTGTCGCGTTGACGACTGGCATAGCCAAACGGCCGCCCCGACGCAAAGGGCCGGCCGCGCTCGAGCGCGCGGGCATCAGGCCAGAAGGCCGGCGGCGCGCAGCGTCATCAGGAAGAAGGTGCCGCTCATCATGCTCCAGAACCCGGCGATGAGGGTTGCCATCATCACGAACTCGACGCGGCGGCTTTCCACCCGCATGCCGCGCAGCGTGTTGCGCATGATGATGAAGGGCGCGGCGAACACCAGGAACGGAACCGCCGCGAAGGTTTTCGGCGCCACGCCGTCCTGCAGCAGGCCGAAGCCGGCGGGCCGCTGCGCGAGCGCCTGGTATCCGTTCACGAGCGCGCCCGCGAGCGCGAAACCGATGCAGATCGAGAAGAAGGTGTTGAAAGCTTCAGGTGTCATCGGAACTGCTCCGCCCTTACGCAACGCGCGTGCCTTCCTGTGACAAAGAGTGCGCCTTAACGCTACATTATCCTTAAGGAAAGGTTAACGCGGCCGGCCGGCCCGCGCAGGGGCCGTCCCCGCTTCCCGCAGCCGGGAACGCTCCGCGAAATCGCCGTCGCATGGCATATTCGCCGCTGATTCGTCGGCCATCGGCCGACCTCCGGTCGACCTTGCGCAATTCATGACCTTGTTCTCGGCAGCTTCCCTCAGGTCCCCTCGCACGCGCACCCGGGCGCACGTCGTCCCGATCGTGCTCGGCGGTGCTGCCGCGGCGTGTGCGGTCGCGCTCGTCGCCTATCTGTTGTGGCCGACCTGGGGCAGCGGCGGCGCGAATGCCCCGGACAAGCTGCCGGTGAGCGTCGGCGGCACGTTGTTCAACCTGCCGGTCACCGCGATCCGGATGAAGATCCAGCGGCACTCGGGGCCGCAGGAACGCATCGATCTCGACTTCCTCTATCCTTCGCTGGAGCCGCCCGGCGCGCCCAAGCACGTCACCTCCGACACGGCGGAAGCGGCGCTGCAATCGATCGACCGCATCTTCCTGTCGATCGCGGCCCATCACGATGCGCTCTCGCCCGAGCAGCGAACGACGACGATCTATCCGCGCTATCTCGACCAGGCCGCGGCGATGCCGGTGGACGGCCTGACCATGCGGATGTTCCGAACCGTCACGCCCTACGGCAGCGAGGACCTCTATTCCGCTGCGAGCCCCGCGCTGACCGCGCGCTGCACGCGCGATGCGGCTACCCCGGGCATGTGCCTCGCCGAGCGCCGCGTCGGCGGCGCCGACCTCACCTTCCGCTTTCCACGAAGCTGGCTGTCGCAATGGCGCGACGTGGCGGAGGCGATGGACAGGCTGACCGCGCAGCTGCGCGGGCCGCGGGGCTGAGCGAGGCCGGCTGCAGCCTCCGAAATAGAAAATCGAAAACAACCCCATGCACAGTAGCCAAGCGTGGGCAGCATCGAGCTTTTTCGTATTTTTCGAATAATGATTGACCTGTCGGGGCAAAACAGGGCATGATGCCACGATGCGGTGGCCCACTGGGGGGGCCGGCGTCTTTCACCGGCACCGGGGTTTGCCCGGATGGCCGCATGGATATGTGACTGATATCACTGAGCACAGATTGCGTTTGGCTATCCTGCGAATAATCTGACGCTATTGCATTCGGGGGCTGGAATGCGGCTTCGGCTGTTTGTTTTGTTGATTGTTGCGATCTGGGTCGGAACCGGACCGGCGTTGGCCGAGAAGCGCGTCGCGCTCGTCATGGGCAACTCGGCCTACACGAACGTGGCGAGGCTGGCGAACCCCGCGAACGATGCCGCCCTGGTCGGTGGCATGTTCAGGAAGGCCGGGTTCGATATTGTCGACATCAAGCTTGATCTGAACGTCGTCGACATGCGCAAGGCATTGCGCGAGTTCGGCAGCAAGGTCCGAGATGCGGACGTTGCAGTCGTCTACTACGCCGGCCATGGCATCGAGCTTGACGGCACCAATTATCTGATCCCGACCGATGCCGCGCTGGAGACCGACACCGACGTTCTCGACGAGGCGTTCCCGCTCGACCGGGTGCTGTTTGCGGTGGAGCCGGCCAAGCAGCTGCGCCTCGTCATCCTGGACGCCTGCCGCGACAATCCCTTCGCCAAGACGATGAAGCGTACCATCGCCTCGCGTGCCGTCGGCCGCGGGCTCGCCAAGGTCGAGCCGACCAGCCCGAACACGATGGTCGCCTTCGCGGCCAAGGCGGGCTCGACTGCCTCGGACGGTGATGCGAAGAACAGCCCGTTTGCCACGGCTCTGGTCGACCGCCTGCCGACGCCGGGGCTCGACCTCGGCAAGGCCTTTCGCTTCGTTCGCGATGATGTGCTCAAGTCTACCAGCAACAAGCAGGAGCCGTTTGTCTACGGCTCGCTCGGCGGCGACGACGTGGCCCTGGTTCCGGCCAAGCCAATCGTCACCGGCCCTCAAGCCAATCCACAGGACACCGTACGTCGTGATTATGAGCTGGCGCTTCAGCTTGGTACGCGTGACGGCTGGACCGCCTTCCTCGCTAGCTTTCCCAGCGGTTTCTATGCCGATCTTGCCAAGGGTCAGTTGAACAAGATTGCCGCCGAAGAAACCCGCGCCGCCGCTGCGGAGAAGGCCAGACAGGCCGAGGACGAGAAGGCAAAGCTGGCGTCCGACCGCGCCAAGAAGGCCGAGCAGGAGAAAGCAGCAGCCGCCGCGAAGGCCGCTGAGGACGCCAAGGCAGCGGCGGAGAAAGCCAAGCAGGTCGAGGAAGCCAAGGCAGCTGCTGCCGAGCAGCGCAGGAAGGACGCAGAAGCGGCTGTCGCCAAAGCCTTGGCCGACAAGCAGGCTGCCGAGAAGGCGCTCGCCGACAAGACTGCGAACGACAAGGTCGTCGCCGAGAGGCAGGTGACCGAGAAGCCGCAAATAGCCGATGGTCCACAGAAGGTTGCAGCCGTTGCCCCGACCTCATCGCAGCCGAGCCTGTCCCCTGCGGAAACGGCGAAGCTGGTTCAGTCCGAGCTGCGCCGTGTCGGCTGTCTGGCGGCCGCGGCCGACGGCGACTGGAATGGGTCATCGCAACGCTCGCTGACGCTGTTCAACAAATATGCCGGAACGAAATTCGACGCCAAGCTCGCGAGCTTCGAGGCGCTCGATGCGATCAAGGCCAAGCCGGGCCGGGTCTGTCCGCTCGTGTGCGATCACGGCTTCAGGGCCGATGGCGATGCTTGCGTGAAGATCGCCTGCCGCGCCGGCTATCGCGTCAATGACGACAATGAATGCGAGAAGGTGCAGGACAAGAAGCCGGTTGCCACCCGCGAGGACGCCAAGGCGCGGGACACGGAGCGGAAAAAAACTGAAGCGGCTCCTTCGAAGCCCTCCGCATCTGGGCAAATGTACTGCAACAACGCGGGCTGTCGACCCGTAGCCAAAGGGTGTCACCTGGATCCCCAGCCTCGCAATGGCAATGTCATTACTTCGCCTCGCGAAATCTGCGATTGAGCGGCCGTCGGCGGCTGCTTGGTGACTTGGGGCTGTTATGAGCGCGCTTCGGTTTCTCTTGTTGATTCTTGCGGTATGGCTCGGATGCGGTCCGGCAATGGCCGAACGGCGCGTCGCGCTCGTCATGGGCAACTCGGCCTACAAGAACGTGGCGCGGCTGGCGAACCCGGCGAATGATGCCGCCCTGGTCGGCGGCATGTTCAAGACGGCAGGCTTCGATACCGTCGATGTCAGGCTCGACCTCAACGGTTCGGAGATGCGCAGGGCGCTGCGTGACTTTGGCGGCAAGGCGCGGGATGCGGAGGTCGCCGTGGTTTATTACGCCGGGCACGGCATCGAGCTGGACGGCGTCAACTATCTGATCCCGACGGACGCGACGCTGGAGACCGACAGCGACGTGCTCGACGAAACGATTGCGCTGGACCGCGCGCTGTTCGCCGTCGAGCCGGCAAAGCAGCTGCGCCTGATCATCCTCGATGCCTGTCGCGACAATCCGTTCGCCAAGACGATGAAGCGGACCATCGCCTCGCGCGCCATCGGCCGCGGCCTTGCCAAGGTCGAGCCGACCAGCCCCAACACCATGATTGCGTTCGCGGCGAAGGCAGGCTCGACGGCGTCCGATGGCGACTCCAAGAACAGCCCATTCGCTGCAGCCCTCGTCGAACGCCTGCCGACGCCGGGGCTCGACCTCGGCAAAGCTTTTCGCTTCGTGCGCGACGACGTGCTCAAGAGCACCGGCAACAAACAGGAGCCGTTTGTCTACGGCTCGCTCGGCGGCGACGACGTGACCCTGGTGCCGGCGAAGCCGGCAGCAGCGCCGGGCCCGCAAGCCAATCCCCAGGACAGCATCCGCCGGGACTATGAGCTGGCGCTCCAGACCGGAAACCGGGACGCATGGGAAGCCTTCCTTCAGGCTTATCCGGACGGCTTCTATGCAGGCCTCGCCCGCGCGCAATTGAAGAACGTCGCAGCCGAGGAGACGCGCGCAGCTGCGAGCGCGAAGGCTCGCCAGGCCGAGGACGAAAAGGCAAAGCTCGCCGCCGAGCGTGCGAACAAGGCCGAGCAGGAGAAGGCCGCTGCCGCCGCCAAAGCCGCCGAGAATGCCCGCCTTGCCGCCGAGAAGGCCAAGCAGATCGAGGAGGCCAAAGCGGCGGCCGCCGAGCAGCGCAGGAAAGATGCAGAAGCAGCCGTCGCCAAGGCGCTGGCCGACAAGCAGGCCGCCGAAAAGGCGCTGGCCGAGAAGATTGCAAACGACAAGGCAGCTGCCGAGCTCGCCGCCAAAGAGAAGGCTCAGCGCGACGCTGAGCAGAAGGTCGCGGCCGTGGCCCCTACTCAATCGCCGCCCTCTCTGTCGCCGCAGGAGACAGCCAAGCTCGTGCAGTCGGAACTGCGCCGCGTCGGCTGTCTCGCGAGCAATGCCGACGGCGACTGGAATGCGACCTCGCAGCGCTCGCTGGCCCTGTTCAACAAGCATGCCGGCACGAAGTTCGACGCCAAGCTCGCAAGCTTCGACGCCCTCGATGCCATCAAGGCCAAGCCGGGCCGGGTCTGCCCGCTGGTGTGCGATCGTGGCTTCAAGGCGGACGGCGACACTTGCGTGAAGATCACCTGCCGCGCCGGCTATCGCGTCAATGACGACAATGAATGCGAGAAGATGCAGGACAAGAAGCCGGTCGCGGCCCGCGAGGATGCCAAGCCGAGGGACGACGCCGGGAAGAAAGCCGAAACTGCCCCTGCGAAGCCGCAAGCCGCTGGGCAGTTGATATGCAATAGCGCGGGCTGCCGTCCGGTAAAGCCTGGATGCCGGGTGGTGCCTTATCAGCAATTCAAGCATGGGGCGGTCAGTCATGGCCAGCCTCAAGAAGAGTGCAACTAGCGCGTTAGTGGCGACTCATGTCAGGTGCTGGTGTCTTGTCGTTAAAGCCTAAGTGGCGCATCGCGTTCGGCGGCGCTTCCCGTGCAAGGCGGTCGCAGCACCGCTCAGTGAAGCGCCTTCGCCGTGCGGTCGGCATCATCGTTGCCGACACTACGGCTCGGCTGCACGTGCTCGTCATTGCGAGCGCAGCGAAGCAATCCAGAATTCCGCTGCGGAAAGATTCCTGGATTGCTTCGCTGCGCTCGCAATGACGGTGTTGAGAAAGCGTTCCTCGATCTCGATGCGTGCCCCGGACGCAGCGCAGCGTCTCTTCGACGGTGCGCTGCTGAGCCGGGGTCTATGCTGGAGAGATGCGGCGTGTGACTTCTGGGTCCCGGCTCTGCACTGCAACGCTATGGAGCGTTGCAGTGCGTCCGGGACACGGAGAACGCCGCGGCGCGAGCGAAGGCTCCGCTTCGCTCGCGACGACGCCGTGACAAACTATTCCTGATCGACCAGATCGTCCTCGAGGATCGCCATCTGGAACTGGAACGAGCGATCGTCGTCCTCGTCGTCGACGAAGAGCACGCCGATGAATTCCTCGCCGATATAGACCTCGGCGGAATCGTCCTTCTTCGGCCGCGGCACGACGCGGATCTTGGGATTGCCGAATACGCGCTTCAGATACGCATCCAACTTTCTGACTTCTTTGACGTCCACGGCAAGTCTCCGATCGAAAATGGTCGGCGGGTTTTAGGACGAGACGCGGCGAACCGCCAGCACGAATTGTCAAAGAATTTTGGGACGAAAAGGGCCGGAAAATCCGGCCCATCTCAGCATCAAAAGCCTTCTCAGAGCCCCATCGCGTTGATCATCTGGTCCATGGTGCGCGACGGCTCGGCGCAGCCGGCCTCGCCGACGATCTTGGCCGGCACGCCCGCGACCGTGACGTTGTGCGGAACCGGCTTGACCACGACCGAACCCGCGGCGATGCGCGCGCAATGGCCGATCTCGATGTTGCCGAGGATTTTTGCGCCGGCCCCGATCAGCACGCCGTGGCGAATCTTGGGGTGACGGTCCTCGTTCTCCTTGCCGGTGCCGCCGAGCGTGACGCCGTGCAGGATCGAGACGTCGTCTTCGATCACAGCCGTCTCGCCGCAGACGAAACCGGTGGCGTGGTCGAGGAAGATGCCGCGGCCGATGCGCGCGGCGGGATTGATGTCGGTCTGGAACACCGCCGACGATCGGCTCTGAAGGTAATAGGCGAAATCCTTGCGGCCCTTCAGATAGAGCCAGTGCGCGAGGCGATGGGTCTGGATGGCGTGAAACCCCTTGAAGTAGAGCAAGGGATCGATGAAGCGCGAGGTCGCGGGATCGCGGTCGTAGACGGCAACGAGATCGGCGCGGAAGGCGTTGCCGAGATCGGGGTCGTCGCGCAGCGCCTCGGAATAGGCCTGGCGCACGAGATCGCCCGACAGTGCGGAATGATCGAGCCGGTCGGCGACGCGGTGGACCACCGAATCTTCAAGGCGGCCGTGATGCAGCACCGCCGAATAGATGAAGGTCGCAAGCTCGGGCTCGCGTCGGACGATGTCCTCCGCTTCGCCGCGGATCCGGTCCCAGATCGGATCGAGCGATGCGAGCTTTCCTCCCGGATTGACCTGATGCACTGCCATGGATTTTCTCTTTGGAATTTTGCTCTACGAATGGGCGTCTTTTGCTCTCTGTATAGCACAGTCTAGGCGACAAAGTCCTGACGGGCTTGCCTGAGAGTGAACAGCATCTTGCCCCACAGAGCATGCCAAGGCCTTGAAACACAACAGTTTCTTTTGACGCCCCAAGCGGCAAGGTCGGCTCAAAATGGTCAGAGTTTCGCCAAATTCAAGCCGGGCGGCCTCAAACTATTGGTGAATTCTCTTCCAACCCTTATTGCGGTCATGTCCAGACGGGACGGGAGCTGATTTGAGCATCACCACCGATCAATTGCGCGCGCGCGCCGCGGCCTCGTCTTGGCTGCGGCTGGCGGCGGTGGCCCTGCCCCTTCTCTTGCCCCTCCTGATGATCGCGCCGGCGGTCTGGAACGGCTATCCGCTGTTGCAATGGGACACCGGGGGCTATCTGGCGCGCTGGTACGAGGGCTATCTCGTCCCCAGCCGCTCCACGGTGTTCGGCCTCTACCTGCACTATGGCGAGGGTTTTGGCTTCTGGATCAACCTCGCGGTCCAGTCGCTGGCGACGCTGTGGCTGCTGCAGCTCACACTTCGCGTGCTGGGTTTGATGCAGACCTTCCGCTTCGTCGCGATCAGCTTCTGCCTGATGCTGTCGACCGCGCTGCCCTGGCTTGCGAGCATGCTGCTCACCGACATCTTTGCCGGGCTCGCGGTGCTGTCGCTGTTCCTGCTGGTGGTCGGCGCAAGCCGCACCTCGTCCCTCGAGAAGATTTCGCTGTTCGTCTTCACCGCCTTTGCCGTGGCGACCCACAGCGCCACGCTCGGCGTGTTGCTGGGGCTGTGCGCCGCCGGCTGGATGATGCGGCCGTTCGTTGGCGGGCGGCTGCCGCTCGCCGGATTGACGCAGGCGAGCCTCGCCATCGTCGCGGGTGGCCTGATGCTGGTATCGGCGAATTATGCGCTGTCCGGCAAGCTGGCCTGGACGCCCGGCGGCTACGGCGTCGCCTTCGGCCGCATGATGCAGGACGGCATCGTCGCACAATATCTCAACGACCGTTGCCCGCGCGAACGCTACAAGCTCTGCCCCTACCGCAACGAGCTGCCCGCGAGCGCCGACGAATTCCTGTGGGGCAAGAGCATGTTCAACACGCTCGGCCGCTTCAATGGGCTCAACGATGAGATGGGCACCATCGTCGTGCAGTCGCTGAAGGATTATCCGGCCTGGCAGGCCGGCGCGGCGCTGCGCGCGATGGGGCAGCAATTGCTGCATGTGGCGACCGGCGAAGGCACCAACGGCTGGATTCCCCACACCCGCGGCATCATCGAGCGCTACATCCCCGCACAGGCCGCGCCGATGCGCGCGGCGCGGCAGCAGAACTGGGGTGTCAATTTCGATTACGTGAACTGGCTGCATGTCCCGGTCGCGCTGGCCTCGATGCTGGCGCTGGTCGCGCTGCTTGCACAAGCGCTGGCGAACCGCCGGCTGGACGATCTGACGCTGCTGGCCGGAACGGTGACGCTGGCGCTGCTCGGCAACGCCTTCATCTGCGGCGTGATCTCAGGGCCCCACGACCGCTACGGCGCGCGCATGGTGTGGGTTGCGACGTTCGTGGCGCTGATGGCAGCGGCGCGGCGTTGGGGACCTGGCGATGCGGGCCAGGACGTTCGCCAACCAGGCGGCCGCCATCGGCATTAGCAGCTTCCGCTTCGTCGAGGTCGTATTTCCATGGAGAAACGCCGCGCGGTTACGTCGCTCGGATCGACTGGACTGCCGCCTGCCCTGTACGGCGATAACAACCGCGCTGTTTGGATTCAAAAGGGGGAAAATCTATGCATCGTGTCGCCTGCACCATTGCGGCCGCGTTGACGGTCCTGTTGTCGACCCGGCTCGAGGCTGAAACGCTCTCGTTCGAGAGCGTTGTCTCTCCTTCCGAGCGGACCGCAATTCTGACTGGCACCTTGTCGCTTCCTCCAGGACCCGGGCCTTTTCCCGTGGTCGTCTTGATGCATACCTGTGGCGGGCTCGACCGGTTTGGCGTGGCGACCCTTCAGGCGCACGCGAAGAACCTGCAAGCGGCCGGCTTTGGCGCATTCATTCTTGATAGTTTCGGGCCGCGGAATCTCGGCGGAGGAAAGGGTTGTGGACTGGAGGCGTCCCGCTTTCGAAAGGACGATGCCTTTAACGCGAAGGCTTTTCTGGAGAGGAACCCGAAAGTCAGCAAGGACAATCTATTTGCACTCGGCTTGAGCAGCGGAGGTAGCGCAGCGATCGAGATCGCCAGGGGGACAGCCGAAGCCCGATTTAGAGCCGTGGCGGCCTATTACCCGGAGTGCCACGCATTCAGCCCGAACTTCGCGATACAATCGCCGCTGTTGATCTTCGTTGCCGGGAATGACGACTGGACGTTGCCAGACGGCTGCCTGCGAGCCAAGAACATCAACTGGGTGGCCGGCGCCGAATTTGACGTGGTCGAGTATCCGAACGCACATCATGGCTTCGATCAACAGCGCGACCGTCCCTTCAAATACAGAGGACACACGCTCGCCTACAGCCCCGACGCCACGGCCGACAGCCGAAAACGAGTGATTGATTTTTTCGTTCGCCACCTGACGGATGATCTCAAGACAAAAATGCGGAAGGATCGCAACTGATCCCTTTGGGCCCAGGTCGGCACGTTCGAGCAGCTAGCGTCTACAACGTAAAAGATACTGGGCGAGGACGTCAAAGCGCGTGGCAACTCAGGCAACATGGCCTCACCCGCGCCGTGACAAGAACTTCAGCGCGCCGGTCTTGTAGACCTTGTCGCCGACCGCACGCATGTGATCTCTGCACCGTCACCGTAATTCACCCACAATTTTTCACATCTCCTTGGCGAGCGCGAACAGCCGGAAATCCTCGAGCGCCGCGTGCCGATGCGGGGCGGCTTCGCGCCGGTAAGTCTCGGTGTCGACGATCGAGCGGAAGGTGGCGAAATCGCCGTATTCATTGATCGCCGCTTCGTCCCAGCGTTCGCCTGACGCGCCGACGAGGCTCGTGAGGACCGGCCCGGAAAACATCCGCGCGAGCGGCTTGCCGGCCGCAAGACGCCGGAATGCCGGCCTGTAGCGTTCATGAAAAGCCTCGCGGCCCGAGCAGGGCGCGGCGTCGAAGCCGTCCTCGTAACGCGCCTGCGCGCGGTAGCGCAGCAGATTGAGCATATAAACCGGCTGGCCGGGTGGAATCGCGCGCTCGGCGGCGTCAAGGGCTTGCAGGGTGATCTCGATGGGGTTCATGGGACTTCCCGCGTTTTAAGCGCCGCAGAATGCGCGCTGACGCTTCCTGAATTAGCCGTTCGGGAATGTCTCTTGTAGTGATCGCCCGGCCATGGCTATGTGGACTACATGTCCACAACGACCTTGCCTCCCGATCTCTCGCGTCTCCTCGCCTTCGTCCGCGTCGTCGAGGCGGGCTCCTTCGCCGAAGCCGCGCGGCGGGCGGGGACGACCACCTCGGCGATGTCCAAGGCGGTTGCCCGCTTCGAAAAGGCTCACGGGTTGCGGCTTTTGCATCGCTCCACCCATTCGTTGGCTCTGACCGAGGAGGGCGACCGGCTGATGGCGGCGGGACGCGCCTTGGTTGAAAGTCTCGCCCGTGTCCAATCTGCGCTCGGCGAAGTCGCGCGCGACGATGGCGGACGGGTGCGCGTGACCGCCCCCGCTTCGTTCGCGCGCGCCTGCATCCTGCCGCGGCTGCCCGCGTTCCTGCGGGAACGACCGGAGCTCGAGATCGAGGTCAAATTCCGCAACGAGATTCTCGATCTCGCGGCGGAAGGCGTCGACGTCGCGATCCGCTCAGGGCCCCTCGACCGCGCGCCCGGCCATCAGGCCCGGCGGCTTTGCACGTTCTCCTGGATCGCTTGCGCTTCGCCCGCCTATCTGAAGGCGCGCGGCGCGCCGGCCACTCCCTTTGAGCTTTCCGCGCACGACCACGTCGGCTTCCGCAATCCCGCGAGCGGTCAGATCCTGACCTGGCGCTTCGCCGACCCGCGCGGCAAAGGACCCATGCGCGTCACGCCCAAGCCCAAGCACATTTGCGACGACGCGCATGCTTCGCTCGCTTTGATCGCGAATGGGTTTGGGATCGGCTGGGGGCCAGCGTGGCTCGTTGGCGAAGACCTTCGCACCGGCCGGCTGGTCGAAGTGCTGGCGCCCTGGCGCGCACCTAAGGAACCGCTATGGATGGTGCGCACCTCCGACCGCCGCCCGCCCCTGCGCACGCAGCGCGTCATCTCGTTCCTCAAGACGCTTCCCGCCGTGTTCAGCGACGAGGCAGCGTGAAGCAGCGGTCGACACGGAAATTGAGGGGCCAAGAAACTGGGCTAAAGGTCCTAGGGATTAGTAGGCGAAGACCCCCGCTTGGCCCTTTGCCAACTCACCCCCGCCGTGACAGGAAATCCAGCACGCCGGTCTTGTAGACCTTGTCGCCGACCGCACGCATATGGTCGCGGTTCGGAATGTCCAGCACTTCCGCGCCGGGGATGATGGCGCCGAGCGCGCTGGCACTTCCTGCGACGTCGTCGGCGCTGCCGACTGCGATCAGCACCGGCACGTCGATGCGCGCGGCTTCCTCGCGGGTCATGAGATCGCGCGTGCCGCGGAGGCACGCGGCGAGCGCGCGGCGGTCGGAGCGGGTCTGGTCGGCGAACGCGCGAAACGTGCGGCCGACGGGATCGGTGACGTCATCCAGCGCGGGTGCCTCCAGCGCCTTCGCCACGTTCTCGCCGGGCCCGCTGCCCTCGATCAGGCCGCCGATGCCGATGCCGCCGAGGATCGCCGAGCGCAGGCGCTGCGGCTCGTTGAGGGAGAGCCAGGCCGTCATCCGCCCGCCCATCGAATAGCCCATGATGTCGGCCTGCGGGATGGCGAGATGATCCATCAGCGCGAGCACGTCGCCGGCCATCACGGGAATGGAGTATTGTGCGGGCTCGTAGAGCTTTGCGCTCTCGCCATGGCCGCGATTGTCGAGCGCGATCACGCGCCGGCCGTTCTTGCGCAGTTCCGAAACCCAGGTCGGATAGACCCAGTTCACGTTCTTGCTGGAGGCAAAGCCGTGCACCAGGATGATCGGATCACCCTCGCCTTCGTCGAGATAGGCAATTTCAACGGCGCCGTTGTGAAAGCTCGGCATCATCAGTTCCGTGGGGTCTGGAGGGGAATGGCCGATCTTAGAGCACGATCCGGACAGATGTGCAGCGGTTTTTCCGCGCGACAAACGCGGAGCGCGCTTGCGCGGAGATCATGCTCAAACAATGACCCGGAGTGCGCCGACGATTGACCGCAATTTCGTCGCGCTTTAGGCCTTGAGAGCCGCAGCTTCCAGCGCAGCTTCGGCGGCGATCTGCGCGCGGCGAAGCCGCCGCGCTCGCCTGCGATCGCACCAGGCCTGGGTCAGGCGCTCGGTCGTCGCCTTGATGGAGGAGAGCAGGCCGAACAGGGTCACGACCGCGCCAAACAGCCAGAGCGCCAGATCGAACGCGCCGCCGACGAGCAGCAGCGCGCCCCGGCCGAGCAGCTTCATGATCGCACGCGTCTTGCCGCCTTGCGCTTCCGCAAGCCGCGCCGCGCGCGCGACGTCCTTCGGGCCTTCGGCGATGCGCAGCGTATCCATCGCCCCGCGCGTGCCGGTCTTTCCCGCGACGCGCGTGACGTCCTTGCCGAGCCGGACCAGCGCACCGGCCTTCTCTGCGCGGAACGCGGCCTTGATCGCGCTCACCGTCTGGCCCGGCCGCAGCACCGAGCCTGATGCCACCGCGTTTCGGAGCATCGGCGTGTCGACGACCTCGCGCGCGGACCGGCCGGCCCATGCGGCGAGCCCTTCGCCGAGCCGTCCGAGCTTGCGCGCATCCTTCACCAGCGTCAGTCCGGCGCGCACCGGCGCGGCACCGCCGACGGAGACGTAGGTTACCGCCGTCACCGCAAGGCCGGCCGCCGCAAGGGAGAGCACGAGGCGGTCGGTCTCCTCACCCATGGCGAGGTGCTTGCCCTCGCGCACCACGTCCCTGATGTCGCCGAACACGAACAGATCGCCGGCCACGGTCCCGGACAGGCTCGCGACATCGTCCGCGTTGCCGGTGACGAGACCGGTGGCGAAGCGCTTGGCGAAATGCGAGGTCGAATTCTCCGCTTTCACGGCGTCGCCGACGCGGCTCAGGAGATCGTCGGGAAGCGCGATGTTGCGGTCACGCGCCAGCGCCACGAAACTGTCGGCGAGATCGGCGTCGCCGACGGCGAGCGCGGCCTCGATATTGTCCTGAACCAGGCGGTCGTTGTGCCGCAGCACTGCATCGAGCTTCAGTTCGGAGAGTGCGGCCGGATCGTCCTGGGCGGCCAGGATCGCGCCGGCCTCGCGGGCATGCGGCGCCACCTGCGCAAGCATGAAGCCGCACGCGGCCACTCCCGCCAACGCCGTACTGATTCGAAACCACCTCATGTGGAAAAGCCCGGATGCCCTTGGATGCCCGCGCGGAACGATACGCCTTTCGTCCCGATTTCACGCAACCACAGAGATAGTATGCCAAAATTGCGACACAACGTCCCCGACGAAAGAAGGGCTTCTCTCAGGCCGCAAGATTGTGTCGAATTTGCATGAGCCAATGAGCATGGGGCACTTGCGGAGCTTTTCGGTTCCATTGGACTAGCAATCATCTGCACCCGCCAGTATGGTCCGCGGCGCCTCAAAGATGCCGCGTCAGTCGTTGATTGTGTCTGCCGCCTCTGCCACTCCAGGATGAACTACGATGTCCGACCATGTCGTCCCGCACTTTCATAACGATGCCGGTGTCCCCGTCATCGAGATCGGCTCGCAAGAGTTCATGTGCGTGGGCGCCAACCCTCCGTTCGACCATCCGCACGTCTTCCTCGACCTTGGCAACGACAACGAGATCATCTGCCCCTATTGCTCGACGCTGTACCGCTTCGCGGCCGACCTGAAGGCGGGCGAAGCCCGCCCGCCGGAATGCGTGCTGAAGGACAAGGTGGCCTGACCGCGTCCACCGGCTAAGGGGTGGCGCTCTCCCGAACGATTGTCATCGCCGGTGCGGGCATCGGTGGCCTGACGGCCGCACTCGCGCTCGCCGCGCGCGGCTTCCGCATCGTCGTGCTGGAAAAGGCCGAACGCCTGGAAGAAGTCGGCGCCGGCCTGCAGCTCTCCCCCAACGCCAGCCGCGTGCTGGTCGAGCTCGGCCTGACCGAACGCCTCAAGCTGCGCGCCGTCACCCCGGAGGCGGTTTCGATCATGAGCGCGCGCGCCGGCGGCGAGCTGCTGCGCATGCCGCTCGGCGAAGCCGCATCCGCGCGCGCCGGCGCGCCCTATTGGGTGGTGCACCGTGCCGACCTGCAATCGGCCCTCGCCGGCGCCGTTGCTGACCATCCCGACATCGACCTGAAGCTGGGCGCGACGTTCGAGGATGTGGCGCCCCATGCCAAGGGCCTGACGGTCGTCCATCGCAGCGGCACGATCCGCCGCAGCGATCTCGCCAGCGCGCTGATCGGCGCCGATGGCATCTGGTCGACGGTGCGCCAGCATCTGTTTCCCGAGGTGCAGCCGCGCTTCTCCGGCCTGATCGCCTGGCGCGGCACGCTCGATGCCACGCAACTGCCGAAGGACTATACCGCGCGCCGGGTGCAGCTCTGGATGGGGCCGAACGCCCATCTGGTGGCCTATCCGATCGCGGGCGGGCGCCAGATCAACGTGGTCGCGGTGCTGCCGGGCACCTGGAACCGGCCGGGCTGGAGCACGCCCGGCGATGTCAGCGAGGCGATGGACGCCTTTGCCGGCCCACGCTGGCCGCCGGCGGCGCGGATGATGCTCGCCGCGGTCGACAGCTGGCGCAAATGGGCGCTGTTCGGCGTCCCCGACGGCTGCCCCTGGAGCAAGGGTTCGGTGGCGCTGCTCGGCGATGCCGTGCATGCGATGCTGCCGTTCGCAGCGCAAGGCGCCGGCATGGCGATCGAGGATGCCGCCGTGCTCGCCCGGCATTTGAGCCTCGAGGCCGCCGAGAGCAGCAAAGAGGTCGCCGCCGCGCTGACGCAATACGGCCGTGCGCGCCAGGCGCGGGTGCGGCGGGTGCAGCGGACCGCGCGGCAGCAGGGCCGCATCTATCATCTCAGCGGGCCACTCGCGCTCGCACGCGATCTCGCGATCCGCGCGCTCGGCCCGGAGCGCATGCTGGCGCGGCAGGACTGGATCTACGGCTGGCGGCCTTGATGAGAAGCGCGCTCGGCAGGACGCCTCAACGGGCGGCTTTGCCGGATTTCGCTGCGGGCTTGGCGGCGGCCGCCGGCGATGCCGGAGGCGGCGGCTCCTCAGGCGGCGACTCCCGGCATCTGTTGCGGCGCCAGGCGTCCTCGGCCATTTGGGCCTGCCCGCGCACGGCGACATAATCGTTGCGATAAGCGAGCTCGGACACGACCGCGCCACCGGTCCCGGTCTCGGCCTTCTGCATCAGCGCCCGCAGATCGTCAGTGCGCTTTGCGAGCCCCTTGCGCTCGGTCTCCAGCTGCTTGCAATCGTACAATTCGTATTTGGCGGGATCGGCGAAGGCCGGCGCGATCGTTTCGCTCACGCTGGCGCAGCCGGACAGCGCGAGGCCAGCCGCAAGCAGCGCGAAGAGCGCGCCATCGCCGCGCAGCGAAGAGGAAAACGAAGCAGCCATGCCGGATGAATAGCCCCCGTGGATTGAGAATGCCTAAAGCAGCAACAGATGTCCGGATTGAGGCTTTGCCTTGTGCGCCCGGCTCGCTTAAGGAAGAACCGTCCTTTCGGCTGCGAACGCGCCAATTCCAGACCGCCGGAACGGACTTAAGTGTTTGATCTCGTTGGATCAAGCGGGCATGGCGGAATTGGTAGACGCAAGGGACTTAAAATCCCTCGGTGCGCAAGCGCTGTGCCGGTTCGACCCCGGCTGCCCGCACCATCGATTGAATCATCCCTGCTCGAGTCGCTTCGGCTCTGCGCGGAAATCGAGCAGCACGATCCAGAAGCAGATCAGCGCGGTGACGAGGAGGATGAAGGTGCCCTCGATCGGCGCTCCCAGAAGCGAGACCAGTGCCGGCAAGGCGAGGCCGACGCCGAGGATGGCGGCGAGCGCCAGGGACGGAAGATCGACGATGAGGATCGCGGCATAGAGCGCGAGCTCGAAGAAGGCATATTCCTTCAGACGCGGCGAGCAGAGATAGAGCGCGAACATAGCGAGCACCGTGATGCGCATGGCCGTGCGGGGGTGATCCATCAGCCAGCGATCGAGCTCGGTCGGGAGCGATGTCCATCCCCGCGCCGATCCGCTCGCGGCCGCGCGCAGGACGGACTGCGCGAACGGCACGAGCACCAGCGCGAGTGCCGCGAGTGCATAGGCCGCCAACATCGCCAGCTTGCTGTCGCCCAAGCCGGCCTGGACCATGAGATCGCGCGCCAGCAGCAAGAGCGACGGATTGGTCTCCACGAGACCGACCGCATGCTGGCCGGGAATTTGTCCTGCGATCGCGAGCAGCCAGCTCGCGAACAGATCGGGATACAGCAGCCGCGACGCTGCGACCGGCAACGCGAAGGCGAACGCGCCCACGGCGATCAGGGCCAGCTTGCGGCCGCGCGGCAGCGGCAGAAAATAGAGTGCCGCCAGCACCGGGAAGAACACCAGCTTGAACGAGGTCACGAGGCCGAGCAGCGCGGCGCCGCCGAGGCGAAAGGAAAAACTCGGATCTCGTCCGGACGCGAGCGGACGTAGCAGGAGCTTCAGCGCGATCGCGGTCAGCACACCGCTCAGCAGCGCAAAATTCCCCGACGCCAGCACAAACTCGAAGCCCACGAACGCGCCGAGCGCGCAGAGCACTTTCAAGCCAGAATCGCGCGCGCTGGGACGCGTCCGGCCGAGGCCGGGCAGAAGCAACCCGCAGAGCACGGCGAGGACGAGATAGATGCTTCTATAATGATCGACCAGAACACCGCCCGCGCAGAGGGGACGGAAAACGTCCAGCGTCACCGGCAGGTAGGGGTAAGAATAATTGGTGCCCTTCAGGTTCTTGACGAAGTAGGGATCGAGCCCTTCGGCATGCGCATCGACGGCTGCGCAATTGACCCGGACGTCCCAGCCATATGGCAGGTCGAGCGAGGCATCGTTGGCGAGATTGCCGAGCGCCAGCAGCGCCGTCAGCGCGATCAGGCAGGCAAGCCAGGCGTTGCGCTTGCCGGCACTCGCCGCAGGCGCCAACCATCGTGCTGCACCGGACATGTCGGACACGGGCGATACCCTGCTTGGCCTGGCTTCTCCCGGCGCCGTTGCGGCAGCCGGTCCGGCCACAATGGACAGGACGTGTTGCCGATTCATCTCCCCGGCGGGCCATGCGCGATCTTATGGTGAATCCCTGGTTGCCGGGCCCTACCCTCGTTGACGCGGTTTCGGAAAGCGCTTCCATGCGCGCCGCGATCCGGTCGAGCATGACCATCAGGCCGGCAGCGGGGGCCTCACCAGGTCTTGACCGCCCCTGCTCCGCCTGCCAGCCATCCCGAAACATGGGTTGTGCAACGCAGCATCAGGGCTAGATAAGTCCTTCGATTGCAGGGGTAAGCTTCTTGTCTGACGTCAATGCCGACGATTGGGTGTCCGCGGGACACCGCCCGATGGGTTTTCCGGAATTCGTCATCGTGATCGCGTCCATCATGGCGCTGAATCCGCTCGCCATGGACATGATGCTGCCGGCACTGCCCAATATCGGGGCCGCCTTCAAGATTCCGGTCGAGAACCATCTTCAACTCGTGCTGTCGACCTTCCTGATCGGCTTCGGCGCCGGCCAGTTCGTCATGGGTCCCCTGTCGGACCGTTTCGGTCGCCGGCCGGTGCTGCTCGGCGGCATGGCGGTCTATGCGGTGGCGAGCGTGCTGGCGGTCGCCGCGCCCTCGTTCGAGACGCTGTTGCTGGCACGTGCGCTCCAGGGGCTGGGCACCTCGGCGACGCGCGTGATCGCGACCTCGATCGTGCGCGACTGCTATGTCGGCCGCCGCATGGCGAGCGTGATGTCGCTCGCCATGATGGTATTCATCGCGGTGCCCGTGGTCGCCCCCTCGTTCGGACAGGCGGTGCTGCTGGTGACGGCGTGGCGCGGCATCTTCGTGGTGCTGATGCTCTATGGCTTGCTCGCACTCGCATGGTGCGTGTTGCGGCTGCCTGAAACGCTCCCCCCGTCCGAGCGCCGATCGCTGGCGCCCGCGGACGTGCTCTCGGCGTTCCGGCAGACCGTGACCCATCGCCAGACCATCGGCTATGCCACCGCGGCCGGCAGCGTCATCGGCGCGCTGTTCGCCTATGTCTTCTGCGCCCAGCAGGTCTTCACCGGCATCTATCATCTCGGCCGCTACTTCCCGCTCGCTTTCGCCGCGATCGCCGCCGGCACCGCCATCGCCGGCTTCCTCAATGCGAGGCTGGTCGGCCGGCTCGGCATGCGCGTCATCTCGCACGGCGCGCTGATGCTCTACACATTCGTGGCCGGCGTGATGCTGCTGACGGAATGCCTCGGCGTGCTGCCACTCGCCTTGTTCATGGTGCTCTCCGCCCTGATGATGTTCTCGTTCGGCATGATGGTCGCCAACTTCACCGCGCTCGCGATGGAGCCGCAGGGCCACATCGCCGGCACCGCCTCCTCGCTCTACGGCTCGATCACCACGCTGATCGGAATCGTGGTCGGCATGGCGATCGGGCAGAGCTTCGACGGCACGCTGCTGCCCTTCTCGATCGGCTTCTTCCTGTCCACCCTCGCCGCGGTCGCGATCGTGCTGGTGGTCGAGAAGGGACGGCTGTTCAGGCCGCAGCATCGTCCCGTCTGAGGAACCAGGAGGCGGCCTCGATGTTGTCCTGCAGCAATTCTAGAGGATGCTGTAATGGAACTGGAACATCGCGAAGACCACGCCGAGGCAAAGCTTCAAAATGTGGAGCCGTCTGAACCGCGGGCCGAGCAGGTCACGTTCACCGCGCCTCTTGCGAGCGAGGGGCTCGAGCAGGTGCGCGACAGCCATTGCTAGGTCAAATCGATGGCCGCGCCGGGCGAGGGCTTTCTCCTCTTAGAGATTGTCCCGTCGTGGAAGCACCCTCTCCCCAACCCTCTCCCGCAAGCGGGAGAGGGAGCGCACCTCGGTCGCTGCAGCGAATTGATTTCATTTCATCGCGTTTCAGAACGACCTCTAGTGGGTTCCTCGCCGGCTGGCGCTGAAATCATCCGCAGCGCTCGGTGCCGGGCTTGCTTGCGGCAGCGCCATCAGCACGATCACCTCGCGAGACACGCCAAGCCGGCCCCATAGCGAGGCCTGCACGGTGAACTCGCGCCTGACGAAACGTCCGCCACGGGCGGACACCCATTCCAGCCAGCGATTGCAGTGCGCCTGCCCCTCGAAACAGAGTGCGGCCCAGCCGCGGTCCAGCGTCGTCCTGCGCGGCAGGCCCCAGGTGTATTGATGCGCGAACGGCCGCGCGTAATAGGGATGGTCGGGGCTGTAGAACGCCGTCGCGAAGGCGAGTGCATCGTCGCCGCTGACGGCGCTCAGCGGCTCGCCGGTCACCTCGCGCCACTGGCGCGTCAATTCGATGGCCGCCTGCACGTAAAAATTCCGGCCCTCTTCATAGCCGTGATCGTTGCGATGGACGGCATGGATCGGCGCCGCGACCAGGACGGCGGCGAGCGCAGCGCCGGCAACGATCATCGTGACGTTGACCGTGTGGAAGCGCTCGATCCGATAGCTGGTGCCGCAGACCACGAGAATGGCGAACAGGAACAGGCCCTGCAACGCCCAGAGCGACGGCAGATCGGTGCCCATCACAAGCGACGTCAGCACCGGAAGCACGATCGTGCCGATCGCGACGTAGAACAGAAGCCGCAGGCCCGGGCTCATGGCCGCGAAGTCGGCCGGAAACCGCCTCAGGCGCGGTCCTGCGATGAGCAGCCAGATCACGGCCGATATGCTCATCGCCGCGGCCAGCCCGAGCAGAAAGTTTCTTACCTCGTGGAGTGAGGTTGCGAGGTTGCCGTTGGCATGCGCCAGCGCGTAGGTGAAGGTCGAGGCGCCCGTGGTCGCGAGCCAATGGATGTGGGGCGACAGCACCGCGAGCCCCACGACCACCGATATCCATGGCGAAGCCGAGCTGAAATAAGCGCGCCGCGCCGGGTGCGCCAGCGCAGCCAAGGCGAAGCTCGCGACGAGGAAGATCGAGTAATATTTGCCGACCATCGCCAGCGCGGTGGTGCATCCCGCCGCGATTGCCCACGGCCAGGTGCGCGTCTCGAATGCGCGCAGGAAGCACCAGGTCGCAAGCGGCCAGATCGCCAACAGCACCGAATTGGCATTGAAGCGCTGGGCGTGAAATTGATAGACCGGCGTCAGCATCAGGAGCAGCAGCACCAGGACGCGCTTGTGCCCGGTCACGAATTGCCGCGCGATGCGGTCGACGAAGACCAATGCAAGCCCGGCATTGGCCATCGCCATCAACTGCAACGACCAGTCGCTGAGCGGGAAGACGGAGGTCCAGCCAGCGGCAAGCCAGCCGGTCAAGGGCGGGTGCTTGTGATAGCCCCAGGCGAAATGCCGGCCCAAGGTCCAGGCCTCGAGCGTATCGGGGTGCAGACCGCCGCCGGCATAGGCGATCGCCAGATAGAGCGTCCAGATCACAACGAAGCAGGCGATGAGAAGCGGCACGGCCCAGCCGGCCTCGACACCGTCGAGCCAGCGCAGGAACGGCCGCCGCCAACGCGCCGGTGCGCGATCTGACCGTTCGGCCATCGCCTGAAGTGCAAAATCGATCGGCACGAGAATCAGATTTGAAGACGGAAAAAAGATGCGCGCGGACGACGCATCTATTTCAGGATTGAAGCAAATAGCAAGAATTGCAGATTGGAAGGGTTAAAAGCACGCGCCTTCTTAGCCGAAAAGACAGCGGCGCCGCTGATCAGCGGCGCCGCCTTTTTGTCCGAGGTCACGAAGGAGGTCCCCGGCTTACTCCGACTTGTCGACGTTCCAGAACACCGGCGTCGCGGGACCGTCGAGCACGCCGGCCAGCGATTTGCGCCAGCCGCTCGGGATGAGATACTGCCCGAGCGGAATGTAGATCACCTGCTCATAGGCTTGCTTCTGAATGTCGGCGGCGATCTTCTTCTGCTCGTCGATCGAGGACGCGCGGACGAAAGCGTCCTTGAGCTGCTCGATCTTGGCGTCCTCCGCCCAGCCGAACCAGCCTTTCTTGCCCTGCCCGCCGATCGAGAGATTGGCGATCGGGTTGGACACGTCGGCCGCGACCCAGTTGGTGAAGAACATGTTCCAGCCGCCTTCCTTCGGCGGCTTCTGGCTCGCACGGCGGCTCACCACCGTCTGCCAGTCGGTCGCCTGCAGGTCGACCTTGAAGCCGGCTTCGCGCAGCAGCTGGGCCGCGACGATCGGCTGCGCCTTCAGCGTCGTGACGTCGCCGGGGGCCATGATCACGATCGGCGTGCCGTCATAGCCGGACTCGGCGAGCGCCTTCTTGGCTTCCGCCATGCCGTTCCCCTTCACCAGGGTCTCGGAGCCTGCATCGGTCGCGAGCGGCGTGTCGCAAATGAAGAAGGCGCCGCAGATCTTCTGATATTTGGCATTGCCGACCAGCGCGTCGAGCACGTCCTTCTGATTGATCGCCAGCAACGCTGCACGCCGCACCTTCACGTTGTCGAACGGCGGATGAAGGAAGTTCATCCGGCCGAGAGTCTGAAAGCCGAACTTGTTCAGGACCTGGATCGTGAGCTCCTTGTTCGCTTCCAGCACCGGCAGCATGTCGAACGGCAGGTTCTCCATGAAGTCGATGTCGCCCGACTGCAGCGCATTCACCGCCGTCTGCGAGTCCGGCATGGTGAGCCACTCGACGCGATCGACCTTCACCACCTTGCCGCCGGAGGTCCAGCTCGCCGGCTCCTTGCGCGGCACGTAATCGGTGTTCTTGACGTAGACCGCCTTCACGCCGGGCTGGAATTCGCCCTGCACGAACTTGAACGGGCCCGAGCCGATCTGCTCGGGAATCTGCTTGTCCGCCGGCGTCTCGGCAAGGCGCTTCGGCATCATGAAGGCGACGCGCGAGGACGGCTTGCCGATGGAATCGAGGACGAGGCCGTAGGGCTCCTTCAGCTTCAGCGTGATGGTCTTGGCGTCGGTCGCCTCGATGCTGGCGGTGAAGTCCATGAGCTTCTGGCCCATGCCGTCGACCGCGGCCCAGCGCTTCAGCGAAGCGACGCAATCTTCCGCCGTAACCGGCGCACCGTCATGCCACTTCAGACCGTCGCGCAGCGTGAAGGTGTAGGTGAGCTTGTCGTCGGAGATCTTCCAGTCCGCCATCTGCGGCTGGACCTTGAAGTTGGAATCGGTGGCCACCAGCGTGTCGTAAACCATGTAGCCATGGTCACGCGTGATGTAGGCCGTGGTGAAGATCGGGTCGATGATGCGCAAATCCGAGTGCATCACTGCGGTGAGGGTCTTGCCGGCCGCAAGCACTGGCGAGGCCAGCGCGGTCGAAAGCGCGACGACCGACAGCGCAAGTGTGGAGGCGAACGCACGAGGCCCCCGGCGCATGAAGTGGAACATAGAAAGTTCTCCTGACGTGAAACTGTTCAAAGGCGGATTATTGGTTGAGCATCCGGTTCGTTCTTTGGGCGAACTAACCATATGCAATGCCTTTATCTTTTCGAGACTTGCAGACAGTGCCGAGCGCGTCAATCCGGTTTCGTTGCAAGCCCTTGCGGCGCATGCACGGGCTCCACCGGGATCGATTTGGCTCTACAACACCTCCACTTGTCCTGACCGCGCCGATGCAATGCGCGTTCCATCTTTCCAGCTCGAGAGACATTGAGATGAATCCTGCCAATCTCCCCTTTGATTCCGAGGCCATGCTCGAGGGCTTGCGCGGCTGGGTCGAATGCGAAAGTCCGACCTGGAACGCAGGCGCCGTGGACCGCATGCTCGATATCGCGGCGCGGGATATGGCGATCATGGGTGCGACGATCGAACGCATCTCCGGCCGCCAGGGTTTTGCCGGCGTCATCCGCGCGCGCTTTCCCCACCCGAAGCAGGGCGAGCCGGGCATCCTGATCGCCGGCCACATGGACACCGTCCACCCGGTCGGCACCATCGAGAAGCTGAAATGGCGGCGCGAGGGCAACAAATGCTACGGCCCCGGCATCTACGACATGAAGGGCGGCAATTATCTCTCGCTGGAAGCAATCCGGCAGCTGGCGCGCGCGTCCTTCACCACGCCGCTGCCGATCACGGTGCTGTTCACGCCGGACGAGGAAGTCGGCACGCCCTCGACGCGCGACATCATCGAGGCTGAGGCTGCGCGCAACAAATACGTGCTGGTGCCGGAGCCCGGTCGCGCCGACAACGGCGTCACCACCGGACGTTATGCCATCGCACGCTTCAACCTCGAGGCGACGGGCCGGCCGAGCCACGCCGGCGCCACGCTGTCGGCGGGACGCTCGGCGATCCGCGAGATGGCGCGGCAGATTCTCAGCATCGACGCGATGACGACGGAGGATTGCACCTTCTCGGTCGGCGTCGTGCACGGCGGCCAGTGGGTCAATTGCGTTGCCACCACCGCGACGGGCGAAGCGCTGTCGATGGCCAAGCGCCAGGCCGATCTCGATCGCGGTGTCGAGCGGATGCTGGCGCTGTCGGGCACCAGCAACGATGTCACCTTCAAGGTCACGCGTGGCGTGACGCGGCCGGTCTGGGAGCCGGATGCCGGCACCATGGCGCTGTACGAGAAGGCGCGCGGCATCGCCAAATCCCTTGGCATGGAACTGCCGCATGCAAGCTCCGGCGGCGGCTCCGACGGCAACTTCACCGGCGCGATGGGAATCCCGACGCTCGACGGCCTCGGCGTGCGCGGCGGCAATGGCCACACGCTGGAGGAGTATATCGAAGTCGAAAGTCTCGTTGAGCGTGGTCGGCTGATGGCGGGGCTGCTGGCGACGCTGGAGTGATCGCGAAGCTATTCCGCAGGGTGGGCAAAGGCGCAAAGCGCCGGGCCCACCGTTTTTCCTGAGTGAAAGGAGGTGGGCACGCTCCGCTTTGACCACCCCATCAGGACTGGCTGCACCGCAAAAACTGTGGCCCTCATGGCACGGGAATTGCTGAAATGTTAGGCTGGTGGCAGAACTGACCTCTCGCCGCTGCTGCCGATTTGACTCTAAACTGACGGATCCACCTTGCTCGGATATCTCCTTCGCCGAATTCTCGCCGCCGTGCCCGTGATGGGCGTGGTCGCGCTGTTCGTGTTCCTCCTGCTCCGCCTCACCCCCGGCGATCCCGCCGCGATCCTCGCCGGCGACAATGCGACGCCGGAACGGCTCGAGCGCATCCGCGAATCGCTCGGTCTCAATGAGCCGCTGATCGTGCAGTTCATCACCTGGGTGAACAAGCTGCTGCATGGCGATCTCGGAACCTCGCTGATCTCCAACCTGCCTGTCATGAAGATGATCGGCCAGCGCGTCGAGCCGTCGATCTCGATCGCGCTGTGCACCATCATCCTCGCCGTCATCGTCGCAGTTCCCTTGGGGGTGATCGCGGCGTGGAAGCACGGCACCTGGATCGACCGTTTCGTGATGGGTCTGTCCGTGCTCGGCTTCTCGGTGCCGGTGTTCGTGGTCGGCTATGTCCTCATCCAGGTCTTCGCGATCGAGCTGCGCTTGGTGCCGGTGCAGGGCTTCCGTAGCATCTTCAACGGCTTCGGTCCGTTCTTCGAGCGCATGATCCTGCCGACCTGCGCGCTGTCCTTCATCTACATCGCACTGATCGCGCGCATGACGCGTGCGGCGATGCTCGACGTGCTCGGCGAGGACTACGTGCGAACGGCGCGCGCGAAGGGCATCAACGAGGTCGCGGTGATGATGCGCCATGCGCTGCGCAACGCCGCCGTGCCCGTGATCACCGTGATCGGCACCGGCTTTGCGCTCCTGATCTCCGGCGTCGTCGTAACCGAGAGCGTGTTCAACATCCCCGGCATCGGCCGCCTGACCGTCGATGCGGTGCTGGCGCGCGACTATCCGGTGATCCAGGCGATGATCCTGCTGACCTCGCTGATCTACGTCGTCGTCAATCTTCTCATCGACGTCGCCTACACCCTGCTCGATCCCCGGATCCGGTACTGAGGCAAGGACAAGAACAGAATGTCGGTCGATACCCTTCCCCAGTCGTCCATTCCGATCACGTCGCCGCTGCGGCCGCGCTTCGGATTCCTCACCTCGACGCCGATCATCGCCGCGGCGACGGTCCTGCTCGCCTTGATCGTGCTGATCTCGATCCTGGCGCCGCTGATCGCGCCGCACGATCCGATCCAGCTCGCCCCGTCGCAGCGGCTCAAGCCGTCCTCCGCGCAATTCCTGCTCGGCACCGACGCCTACGGCCGCGACCTGTTGTCGCGCGTGATCTATGGCGGCCGCGTCTCGCTCTTGATCGGCATCGGCGCGGCGATCCTGTCGATCGCCATCGGCCTTGCGATCGGCCTCGTCTCCGGCTTCTTCAAGCTGGTCGATTCCGTGATGATGCGCGTCATGGACGGCCTGATGGCGATGCCGAGCATCCTGCTCGCGATCGCCGTGGTGTCGCTCTCCGGCGCCAGCCTCTGGACCGTGCTGATCGCGATCACGATCCCCGAGATTCCGCGCGTGGCCCGCTTGGTCCGCTCCGTCGTGCTGTCGGCGCGCGAGGAGCCTTACGTCGAGGCCGCGATCTCGGTCGGCTCGAGCCTGCCGAAGATCATGTGGCGCCATTTGATGCCGAACACGATCGCGCCGCTGATCGTCCAGGGCACCTATATCTGCGCCAGCGCCATCCTCACCGAGGCGATCCTCTCCTTCCTCGGCGCCGGCATCTCGCCGGAGACGCCGACCTGGGGCAACATCATGGCCGAGGGCCGCCAGTACTTCCAGATCAAGCCGTCGCTGATCTTCTGGCCGGGCCTGTTGCTCTCCATCGCCATCCTCAGCATCAACCTGATCGGCGACGCCGCCCGCGACGCCCTCGATCCGCGCATGAAGCAGCGGGAGGGGAAGTGAGGATCCTTCGTTTCGTCATTCCGGGGCGCGACGAAGTCGCGAGCCCGGAATCCATCTCACCACTTGCATCGCGGCTCAATGGATTCCGGGTTCGCGCTACGCGCGCCCCGGAATGACGGCGGAGAGAATTGACGTGACCAACACCATCCTCGATATCAACAACCTCGTCGTGTCCATCGGCAAGAAGCCGAAAGGCGCTAACATCATCGACGGTATTTCGATCCAGGTGCGCGAGCGCGAGACGCTGTGCCTCGTCGGCGAAAGCGGCTCGGGCAAGTCGGTGACCTCGCTCACCACGATGGGCCTGTTGCCGAAGGGCACGCTGGTGCCGACCGCCGGCAGCGTGAAGCTGGTCGGCGAGGAGCTGCTCACCGCCACCGACCGCCGCCTGCGCCAGCTGCGCGCGACCAAGATGGCGATGATCTTCCAGGAGCCGATGACCGCGCTCAATCCGGTGGTGCCGGTCGGCCGCCAGATCGACGAGGTGCTGCGCGCGCACACCAAGCTCGATGCCAGGGCGCGCAAGAAGCGCATCCTCGACATGATGGAGCAGGTCCGCCTGCCCCAGGTCGAGCGCATCTTCGCCTCCTACCCTCACCGCCTCTCCGGCGGCCAGCGCCAGCGCATCATGATCGCGATGGCGCTGGTGCTGGAGCCGAAGCTGCTCATTGCCGACGAGCCGACCACCGCGCTCGACGTCACCACGCAGAAGCAGATCCTGACCCTGATCCGCGACCTCCAGCGCGATCACGGCACCGCCGTGCTGTTCATCACCCACGACATGGGCGTGGTCGCCGAGATCGCCGACCGCGTCGCGGTGATGCGGCAGGGCCGCCTGGTCGAGACCGGCGCGCTCGAGACCGTGCTGCGCAACCCGACCATGGAATACACGCGCAACCTGCTCGCCTCGGTGCCGAGCCTGGTGCCGCGGGCGCCGCGCGAGGAAACCCGCGAGCCGGTGGTGCTCGAGGCCAACGAGCTCAGCAAGGTTTACAAGGAGCGCGCCTTCTTCGGCAAAGGCCGCGAGGTCGTCGCTGCCGACAAGGTCACGTTGACGCTGCGCAAGGGCCGCACGCTCGGCATCGTCGGCGAAAGCGGCTCGGGCAAGTCGACGGTGGCGCGCTGCATCGTGCGCCTGATCGACCCGACCTCCGGCGGTGTGCGCCTCGCCGGCCGCGAGATCGCCGACATTTCGCGCCGCCTGCTGCAGCCGCACCGGCAGAAGATCCAGATCGTGTTCCAGGATCCCTACCGCTCGCTCAACCCACGCGTCACCGTCGGCGAGAGCATCGCGGAAGGCCCGATCAATTACGGCACTTCGCATGCCGACGCGATGAAGCGCGCGCGCGAGCTGCTCGAGCTGGTCGGCCTGCCGCCCGACGCCGTGTCGCGCTATCCGCACCAATTCTCCGGCGGCCAGCGTCAGCGCATCGCCATCGCCCGGGCGCTCGCGCTCGATCCCGACGTGCTGGTCGCGGACGAAGCGGTCTCCGCGCTCGACGTCTCCGTGCAGGCGCAGGTGCTGGAACTGCTCGACGAGATCCAGAAGCGGCTCGGCATCGCCATCCTGTTCATCACTCATGACTTACGCGTCGCAGCCCAGATCTGCGACGAGGTCGTGGTCATGCAGCACGGCCGCGTCGTCGAACAAGGACCGGCCGCCGAAGTGCTCACCCATCCGAAGGAGGCCTACACCAAGGCCCTGCTGGATGCAGCGCCGGGACGCAACTGGGACTTTGCGAACTTCCGGCCGGTGGCGGAGGGCGTTGCGGCGAGCGCGTAGGTCTATCCGCTCGTCATTGCGAGCGCCGCGAAGCAATCCAGCATCCCTCCGCGGAGAAAGTCTGGATTGCTTCGCTACGCTCGCAATGACGTGTGCGCGGCACGCATTCCCAAAACAGCTTGAGGCCATGCACGGCGCGATGGCCTCTCACCTTGCTCTCTCCGCAGGGCCAAGGCTAACGTCGCGCACTTTCAAAACGCTGGACCTGAACTGAATGACACGCATCGCCGTCGGCGGCTTCCTGCACGAGACCAACACCTTCGCTCCGACCAAGGCGACCTTCGCCGACTTCCAGCATGGCGGCGGCTGGCCGGCGATGACGCAAGGCCAGGACGTCTTGAAGGTTATGCGGCGCATCAATGTCGGGCTCGCCGGCTTCGTCGACAGCGCTGAAGCGAACGGTTGGGAACTCGTTCCGACGATCGCCTGCGGCGCGAGCCCCTCCGCTCACGTCACCAAGGACGCCTTCGAGCGCATCGTGAAGGTCATGGTCGACGGCATCGCCGCCGCCGGGCCGATCGACGCCGTCTATCTCGACCTGCACGGCGCCATGGTGACCGAGCATCTCGACGACGGCGAAGGCGAGATTCTGGCGCGCGTGCGCCGCGTCATCGGCAAGGATGTTCCGCTGGTCACCAGCCTCGACCTCCACGCCAACGTCACGCCGGAGATGATGGCGCAAGCCGACGCGCTGATCGCCTACCGCACCTATCCGCATGTCGACATGGCCGAGACCGGCCGCGCCTGCGCGCAGCACCTCGCGCTGCTGCTGCAGACGAAGCAGCGCTTCGCAAAGGCCTTCCGGCAATTGCCGTTCCTGATCCCGATCAGCTGGCAATGCACCAACGACCAGCCCACCAAGGGCATCTATGAGAGGCTCGCCGCGCTGGAGAGCGATGCCGTCCCGACCCTCTCCTTCGCGCCCGGCTTCCCCGCCGCCGATTTCCGCGACTGCGGCCCGAGCGTGTTCGCCTATGGCAAGACGCAAGCAGACGCCGATCGCGCGGCGGACGCGCTTCTGAAGCTGATCGAAAGCCATGAGGACGATTTCGACGGCACGATCTGGTTGCCCGACGACGGCGTGCGCCACGCCATGGAACTTGCCAAGAGCGCCAGCAAGCCGATCATCATCGCCGACACCCAGGACAATCCCGGCGCCGGCGGCGATTCCGACACGACGGGCATGCTGCGCGCATTGGTGCGCAACAGAGCGAGTGCGGCAACCGGCGCGATCTACGATCCGGAATCGGCCAAGGCCGCGCATGCGGCCGGCGTCGGCGCCACCGTGACGCTGGCGCTCGGCGGCAAGTCCGGCATTCCCGGCGACGCGCCCTATCGCGAGACTTTCGTGGTCGAGCAGCTTTCCGACGGCCGCTTCATCGCGCCCGGACCGTATTACGGCGGCCGCGAGATGGAGATGGGCCCGTCCGCAGCCTTGCGCATCGGCGATGTCCGCGTCGTCGTCTCCTCGCACAAGGCGCAGCTCGCCGACCAGGCGATGTACCGCTATGTCGGCATCGAGCCGACCGAACAGAAAATTTTGGTCAACAAGAGTTCGGTGCATTTCCGCGCCGATTTCGAGCCGATCGCCGAGAAGCTGATGATCTGTGCCGCGCCCGGCGCGATGCCGGCCGACACTGCTTCGCTGCCCTGGACGCGCCTGCGGCCCGGCATCCGCATCAAGCCGAACGGCCCCGTTTTCAATCCACCTTCACGCTAACCGGACAGGACACATGCCCACGATCGATCGCATCGACGGCTACGCCGACGAACTCACCGCCATCAGGCGCGACCTTCACGCCCATCCCGAGATCGGCTTCGAAGAGGTGCGCACCTCCGGCATCGTTGCCGACAAGCTGAAGAGCTGGGGCATCGAGGTGCATCGCGGCCTCGGCGGCACCGGCGTGATCGGCGTCATCAAGGGCAAGGGCTCCGGCAGCAAGCGCATTGGCCTGCGCGCCGACATGGACGCGCTGCCGATGGAAGAGAACACCAACCTGAAATGGAGCTCGAAGATCCCGGGCCGCTTCCACGGGTGCGGCCATGACGGCCACACCACCATGCTGCTCGGCACCGCGCGCTATCTCGCCGAGACCCGGAATTTCGAGGGCACCGTGCATCTGATCTTCCAGCCGGCCGAGGAAGGCCTCGGCGGCGCCCGCGCCATGATCAAGGACGGCCTGTTCGAGAAGTTTCCGTGCGACGAGCTCTATGGCCTGCACAACGCGCCCGACCTCAACCACGGCGAGATCGCGATCCTGCCCGGCCCGGCGATGGCCAGCGCCGACTTCTTCGACCTGCGCATCACCGGCTACGGCGCGCATGGCGCGATGCCCGAACGCTCCAAGGACGCAGTGATCATCGCGACCACGCTGGCGCAGGCGATCCAGACCATCGTCAGCCGCAACGTCGACCCGCTGCAGGCTGCGGTGGTGTCGATCACTCAGATCCATGCTGGCTCCGCCTACAACGTCATTCCCGGCGACGCGCATCTGTGCGGCACCATCCGCACCTTCTCAAAGGAAGTCCGCACCCTGGTCAGCGAGCGCATCCGCACCATCTGCGCCGGCATCGCGAGCGCCTATAGTTGCGCGATCGACGTCGACATCCGCGACACCTTCAACGTGCTGGTCAACCAGGTCGAGCAGTCCAAGGTGGTCGAGGAGGTCGCGCGCACGATCGTCGACCCCGCCAACGTGATCACCCGCACCCAACCGAAGATGGGCAGCGAGGATTTCGCCGACATGTTGGAGACCATCCCCGGCGCTTACTTCTGGGTCGGCCATGACGGCTCGGTGCCCGTGCACAACCCCGGCTTCGTGCTCGACGACAAGATCCTGCCGATCGGCGCCAGCATGTTCGCCCGCATCGTCGAGACGCGCATGCCGGTGGGTGGCAATGCATAAAAAGAGCGTCCAGGAGGCGGTCACCTCGCTGCACGATCTGTCCGCGGTCGACCTGATCGCGGGCTATCGCGCCAAACAGTTCTCGCCGAGCGAGGTGCTGGAGGACGTGCTCGCGCATGTCGCGGCGTGGGAACCGCATCTGAAGGCGCTCTATGCGTTCGACCCTGACGGCGCGCGCGAGGCCGCCAAGGCTTCGACCGCGCGCTGGAGCGGCGGCGAGCCGTCCGGCGCTCTCGACGGCGTGCCCGTCACGGTGAAGGACAACATCGCGACCAAGGGCGTGCCGGTGCCGCTGGGCGCGGCCAGCGTGAAACTCGTGCCGGCGGAGAAGGATGCGCCGCCCGCCGCGCGGCTGCGCGAGGCAGGCAGCATCATCTTCGCCAAGACCACCATGCCCGATTACGGCATGCTGTCCTCCGGGCTCTCCTCGTTCCATGCGCTCGCGCGCAATCCGTGGGACCTCAGCAAGAATCCCGGCGGCTCCAGCGCCGGCGCAGGCGCCGCTGCTGCGGCCGGCTATGGCCCCTTGCATCTCGGCACCGATATCGGCGGCTCGGTCCGTCTGCCCGCTGGCTGGTGCGGCCTCGTCGGCCTGAAGCCCAGCTTCGGCCGCGTGCCGATCGATCCCACCTATGTCGGCCGCGTCGCAGGTCCCATGACCCGCACGGTTGATGATTGCGCGCTGATGATGAGCGCGATCGCCAAGCCCGACCGGCGCGACGGCATGAGCCTGCCGGCCGAGCCGCTGAACTGGAAGGGACTGGAGAAGTCGCCCCGCAAACTGCGCATCGGCTTGATGCTAGATCCCGGGTGCGGCCTGGCGCTGGAGAAGCCCGTGCGCGAGGTCGCGGTGAAGGCCGCGAAGGCGTTCGAGTCCGCTGGCAGCGTCGTCACCGAGGTCGGCGGCATCCTGACCCGCGAGATGCTCGACGGCCTCGACAATTTCTGGCGCGCGCGGATGTGGGACGATCTGTCCAGGCTAACGGCGACCGAGCAGGCCAAGGTGCTGCCCTATATCTTCAGATGGGGCGAGTCCGGCGCGAAGCTCTCGGGCGTCGACGTCATCCGCGGCTTCAACCAGACCATGGCGATCCGCGCGGCCGCGGCGAAGCTGTTTTGCGAGCTCGACTATGTGATCTCGCCGACCGCGCCGAACGTGAACTTTCCGGCGGAATGGGCTTCGCCGACCAACGATCCCATGAAGCCGTTCGAGCACATCGCCTATACCGTACCGTGGAATATGTCGGAGAACCCGGCGATCTCCCTCAACGGCGGCTTCGACGCCAAGGGCTTTCCCATCGGCGTGCAGATCGTCGGCCGCCGCTTCGACGACATCGGCGTGCTCGGCATGGCCAAGGCGTTTGAAGGTCTCCGCGGCCCGCAGCGGCCCTGGCCGAAGCCGCCGGCGAAGTAGAGATCTTCCGTCATTCCGGGGCGTCGCGAAGCGACGAGCTATGGTGCGCAATTGCGCACCTGAGAATCCATAACCACGATAATGAGTATGGATTCCGGGCTCGCGCCAAGAGGCGCGCCCCGGAAGACGTGCTAAAGAGAGAATAAGAAACAAAGGAAGGAAACCACCATGGCGTATGAGACGATCAAATACGAGGTCGCCGAGCAGATCCTCACCATCACGCTGAACCGGCCCGACAAGCTCAACGCCTTCAACGCGCAGATGCAACGAGAGCTGATCGACGCGTTCGACGCCGCCGACAAGGATGACAATGTCCGCGCCATCATCGTCACCGGCGCCGGCCGTGGCTTTTGCGCGGGCGCCGATCTGTCGTCCGGCGCCGACACGTTCGACCGCGACGCGCGGCGCGGGCCGGTCAAGCGCTTCGCGGACGGCAAGGTCGACTATAGCGACCCGCAGGTGCGCGACGGCGGCGGCCAGGTGACCTTGCGCATCTTCAAGTGCCTCAAGCCCGTGATCGCCGCGGTGAACGGCCCGGCGGTCGGCATCGGCGTCACCATGCAGCTGGCGATGGACATCCGCATCGCCTCGGAGGCGGCGCGGTTCGGCTTCGTGTTCTCCCAGCGCGGCATCGTCCCGGAGGCGGCCTCGAGCTGGTTCCTGCCGCGCATCGTCGGCATCTCGCAGGCGCTGGAGTGGTGCTATTCGGGCCGCGTCTTCCCGGCCCAGGAAGCCCTTGCCGGCCGCCTCGTCAGCAAGGTGGTCGCGCCGGACGATCTGCTGCCGACCGCACGTGCGCTGGCAAAGGAGTTTTGCGCCAAGACCGCGCCGGTGTCGGTCGCGCTGATCCGCCAGATGATGTGGCGCATGATGGGCGCCGACGATCCGATGGAGGCCCACAAGGTCGACAGCCGCGGCATCTACGCCCGCGGCCGCTCCGACGACGTCAAGGAAGGCGTGGTGTCGTTCCTGGAGAAGCGGCCGGCGCAGTTCAAGAACAGGGTCTCGACGGACATGCCGGATTATTTCCCGTGGTGGACGGAGCGGGAGTACAAGTGACGCTCTCGTAGGGTGGGTTAGCCGAAGGCGTAACCCACCTCTTTGAATATCCGCGGTAACAGACGTGGTGGGTTACGCCGAGCAGATGCGCTTCGCGCATCTGCAGGGCTAACCCACCCTACAAGGCAAACGGCACCGTCACTGCATCAGCAGCGCGACCCGTCCGATCGCCTTGCGGTCGATCAGCAGCCGCATCGCCTTCGCGTAGTCATCGAGCGGCAGGCGGTGCGAGACGTTGGGGCGCAGCTTGCCCTCCTCCGCCCATTGCAAGAGCGCCTTCAGGCGGACCTCTCCGAGCGCAGGATTCTTGCGCACCGCTTCGCCGGCGCGCACGCCAAGCACGCTGGCGCCCTTGATCAGCAAGAGATTGGTCTTGGCCGAGCCGATGCCGCCGGTGAAGCCGATCACCAGCAGCCGCGCGCCCCAGGCGATGCAACGCATCGAATCTTCGAAGACCTGGCCACCGACGGGGTCGAACACGACGTCCGCGCCGCGGCCGTCGGTGATGCGCTTGACGGCATCGCGAAACGGCTCGCGGTCGTAGCGGATAAGATGATCGGCGCCGCGCGATCTCGCGATCTCGAGCTTCTCGTCGCTGGAGGCGGTCGCGATCACGGTCGCACCCAGCATCTTGCCGATCTCCACGGCGGCAAGGCCGACGCCGCCGCCGGCGCCGTGGACCAGCAGCACCTCGCCCGGCGCGACCCGGCCGCGATCGATCAACGCATGATAGGCCGTGCCGTGGCCGGCGAGATAGGTCGCAGCCTCGGCATAGTCGAAGGTGGACGGCATGGGGGTGAGCTGCGACGGCGTCACCACGGCTTCATCGGCAAAGGCGCCATGGCGCATCTTGACGATGACCTTGTCGCCGACGGCAACGCCGCTCGCCTCCGCGCCCACCTCTGTCACGTTACCGGCCGCTTCCATGCCGGGCGTGAACGGCAGCTCGGGCTTGAGCTGATACTCGCCCGCCGCCATCAGCACGTCGGGAAAGTTCAGCCCGGCGGCGCGGATGGCAACGCGCACCTCGCCCGGCTTCAGCGCGCGCGACGGAAATTCTTCCAGCCGCAAAGTCTCGGGCGCGCCGAGTTCGCGGCAGATGACGGCGCGCACCATCAGGCCGCGCTCGCCTTGCTGCGCTGAAGCGCTTCGCGGATCAGCGGCAGGCGGTCATTGCCGAAATACATGTCGGTCTTGTTCACGAAAATCGTCGGCGAGCCGAAGCCGCCGCGCGCCATCACCTCCTCGGTATTGGCCTTGAGCTGGTCCTTGATGTCCTGCTCGGCAATGCCGGCGAAGAACTTCTGCTCGTCGATGCCGACTTTCCTGCAGATCTCCGCGAGCACCGCGTCTTGCGAGATGTCCTTGTCCTCGCCCCAATAGGTCTCGAACACTGATGTCGCGAACGGCACCATGTCCTGACCGAGCCAGAGGCAGCCGCGCATCGCCTTGACGCTGTTCACCGGAAACACCGTCGGCGGCATCTTGATGGCAAGGCCCGCCGAACGCGCCCAGTCGGCGAGGTCCTTCTTCATGTAGCGCGCCTTCAGCGGCACCGGCTTCTCGCGCTGCGCGTAGACGCTCGGATTGACCGTGTTGAAGATGCCGCCGACCAGGATCGGACGCCAGGTGATGGCGGCGCCGAGCTCTTTGGCGAGCGGCTGGATGTTGTGGAAGGCGAGATAGGTCCAGGGGCTGGAGCAGTCGAAGAAGAATTCGATCATGGGGGTTCCTTGTGTCTTGTTTCTCTCGATCTCTCCCCCGTCATTGCGGGCGAAGCGAAGCAATCCAGAGTCTTTCCGCGGAACCAGTCTGGATTGCTTCGCTTCGCTCGCAATGATGAGGAGGGAGCGGAGGCCTACTTCCTTCCCAACACTTCCTTCGCACGCTGGCCGAACATGATCTTGCGTGATTCCTCGTCGAACGGCTCTTTCACGAACTTTCCGATCGCGAGCCCCGCTTGCACCTTCGGCCTCGCCCGAACCTCGGCGTACCAGCGCTTCACGCTCGGATAGTCCTCCAGCGTAAAACCTTGCGCCTTGTGCGTCATGGTCCACGGGAAGCAGGCGATGTCGGCGATGGAATAGTCGCCGGCGACATAGGCGCCGGTCTTGGCCAATTGGCGATCGAGCACGCCATAGAGCCGCGCCGCCTCGTCGCGATAGCGCTCGATCGCGTAAGGGATCTTCTCGGCCGCATAGAGCGCGAAATGGCCGTGCTGGCCGAGCATCGGCCCAAGGCCCGCCATCTGCCACATCACCCACTGGATCGTGGTGGAGCGCCCGCGCAAATCAGCCGGCAGGAAACGGCCGGTCTTCTCCGCGAGATAAACCAGGATCGCGCCGGTCTCGAACGCCGAGAACGGCGCGCCGCCATCAGCGGGATCGTGATCGACGATGGCGGGAATGCGGTTGTTCGGAGATATCCCCAGAAACTCAGGATTGAACTGCTCGCCGGCGCGGATATTCACCGGGATCACCTTATAAGGCAACCCGAGTTCCTCCAGCATGATCGAGACTTTCCAGCCGTTCGGCGTCGGCGCGTAATAGAGGTCGATCATGACCTTTCCATTGGCCTTTCCTCTGGCCCTTGCTTGGGCCTTTCCCTGTCGCCGCTGCTGGAATGGAGAGCGACTTTCGTTGTTCTGTACCTCGACGTTAGGACATGGCAGGAAGGGGCGCAACTCAACCTGCCGGGAGGGCCGCCATGCTGTTTCCAACCACGATCGCCGGCTCCCTGCCGAAGCCGGAATGGCTCGCCGAGCCCAACATGCTCTGGGCGCCCTGGAAGTCCGAAGGCGACGAGCTCGCCCGCGCCAAGCGTGATGCGACGCTGATCTGGCTGAAGATCCAGGAGGACGCCGGCATCGACATCGTCACCGAAGGCGAGCAGGCGCGGCAGCACTTCGTGCACGGCTTCCTGGAGAAGATCGAGGGCATCGATTTCGCCCACAAGGTCGAGATGGGAATCCGGAAAGATCGCTACAAGGCGATGGTGCCGCAGGTGGTCGCGCCGCTCCGGCTGAAGGGCCGCGTCCATGATCTCGAGGCGCGCGTCGCGCGCACGCACACGAAGAAGCAGGTGAAATTCACCCTGCCTGGCCCGATGACCATCATCGACACCATTGCCGATCGCTACTACGGCGATCGGGTCAAGATGGCCTTTGCCTTCGCAGAGCTCTTGAACGAGGAAGCCAAGGCCTTGCAGGCCGACGGCGTCGATCTCGTGCAGTTCGACGAGCCCGCCTTCAACGTCTACATGGACGAGGTCAACGATTGGGGCATCAAGGCGCTGGAGCGCGCCGCGCAGGGCCTGACCTGCGCCACCGCCGTGCACATCTGCTACGGCTACGGCATCAAGGCCAACACCGACTGGAAGGAGACGCTCGGCAGCCAGTGGCGGCAATACGAGCAGATCTTCCCCGCGATCGATGCCAGCCCGATCCAGCAGGTCGCGATCGAGTGCCGCAATTCCAAGGTGCCGCTCGACCTGCTCGCGCTGCTCAAGAACAAAATCGTGCAGGCCGGCGTGATTGACGTCGCCAGCGACACGGTGGAGACGGCCGAGGACGTCGTGAAGGTGATCGAGGCGGTGTCGCAATTCGTGCCGAAGAGCAACATCATCGCCACCACCAATTGCGGCATGGCGCCGATGCGGCGCGAGATCGCCGAAGCCAAGCTGATGGCGCTCGGCGCGGGCGCGGCGGTGGCGCGCGAGAGGCTGGGCTGATCACGAGGATATCGGCGCTTCAGCCCGACGCCGTCGGATGCAGCACCGGCCGATAACCGGCCATGATGGCGCGCAGCGTGGAAGGTGGCGTCAACAACATCGCCCGATCGACCATACGTGCATGCGACGCGTAGCCCGCCGGCGACCACAGCCGCGTCTGTCCCTGCATCACCAGAAAGCTGTCTTCGTCCTGCTGCACCATCGCGCCGTCGGGCAGGTCCGCCAGCGGCATCGGGAGCAGGTGCAGTTGCTTGCGGCCGCGATCGAGACGCTCCCGATGCAGGACGGCATCCATCGCCTTGGCGCTGATGTTGCTCGCACCATTGCCCTTCTCCCACGCCGCGCGAAATCGTTTGGCGTCGTCGCGCCGGCAAAAGAAGCAGGGCCGGTGCCCTGCCGCGAAGGCGGTGGCCTCGTCGAGGAAGAACAGCTCGGTCCAGCTCCGCCGCGCCATCACCGGACGACGCCAGCCGCGGAATTCGCACAGGCATGTGATCCAGGCCGGCGTCGACCAGCGCTTCTTCAGCAGCGTCTTCCTCGCGGGATCGTGGATGATGCCGCGATTGCCGGTGAAGAGACCGCGGTGTGGCGTGGCGATGATGTCGCCGGTAGGCGTGACGCGGTTTTGGAGGGGCATGGTGCGGGTCCACTCCCTCTCCCCGTTCTTACGGGGAGAGGGTTGGGGTGAGGGGCTGCTTCCGCAAATTCGGTGACAGTGGGACTCGCGCAGAGTCCCCCTCACCCGCGCCTTCGGCGCGACCTCTCCCCGCAAGCGGGGCGAGGTGAAGAAAGCTCACGCCGCCCCGTCGCGCAGTGGCGGGTGGTAGGACAGCGCGGTGTCCCAGGGGAAGAAGATCCAGGTGTCCTGCGACACCTCGGTAATGAAAGTGTCGACCAGCGGGCGTCCCATCGGCTTGGCGTAGACGGTGGCGAAATGCGCATCGGGGAGCATCTCGCGCACCAGCTTGCCGGTCTTGCCGGTGTCGACGAGGTCGTCGACGATCAACAGGCCCTTGCCGGTGCCGCCGCCGAGCTTCATGGCCGCCTCGGAAATGCCCTTGAGCACCTGAAGGTCGCCCTGCTTGTTGTGGTCGTAACTGGCGATGCAGACCGTATCGATCACGCGCACCCCCAGCTCGCGCGCCACGATCGCGGCCGGCACCAGGCCGCCGCGGGTGATCGCGATCACCGCATGGAACGGGCCGACCTCGTTGAGTCGCCAGGTCAGCGCCCGGCAATCCCGGTGGAACTGGTCCCATGAGACGGGAAAGGCCTTGCCTGCCCGCTCCTGCGCGCTCAGTTCCGGTGCTTCACCACCCATCGCCTTTCTCCTGCAATCTCGTCCGGCAATCCCTGCTAGCGGTTGACGTTCAATCCCGCCAGCATTTCCTTCACCGCGGCCATTGCTGCCCCGAGCTTCTCCGGATCGCGCGAGCGCACAACCAGGTTGGTGTTGGGCTTCTGCTCCTCGTCCATGAAGGGATAGCTGCCGATGATGGTGTCGGGATGGGCGGCGGCGATCGCCCGCAGCGGGCCGCCAATGTCGCCCTCGCGTGCATTGGCGCGGACCGATTCGGACAGCATGCGCACGCCCGACTTCAGCTTGGGCGCGACGATGTCCATCATCGCCTGCATGATCGACGGCACGCCGGCCATCACGATGACATTGCCGATCTTGAAGCCGGGCGCGAGGATGGTCGCGCTCTGGATCAGCTCGGCACCGTCGGGGATGCGGGCCATCCGCAGGCGGGCCTCGTTGAGATCCTGCTCGCTCCAGCGCTCGCGGAAACGGGCGACCACCTCCGGGTGATGGTCGATGCCGACGCCGAACGCCTTGGCGACGCTATCTGCGGTGATGTCGTCATGGGTCGGCCCGATGCCGCCGGTGGTGAAGACGTAGGTGTAGCGATGCCGCAGTGCATCCAATGCGGCGATGATGTCGGGCTCGTCGTCGGAGACGACACGGACCTCCTTCAGGTCGATGCCGATATTGGTCAGGTATTCGGCGATGAAGCCGATATTCTTGTCCTTGGTCCGGCCGGACAGGATTTCGTCTCCAATGACCAGAATGCCCGCCGTGACGATCTCGCTCATGCCTTAAGTCCCTCACCTGTGACGCCGACTTTGCCGAGGTAACGCGTTGAAGTCACGCGGTTTTGCTTCCGAAATAAGCAGTCTTCAGCCATTTTTTCAGGCACGCCACCGGCCATCGGCGGCAAATGCCCCTTCTCCATGCTTATCGCGCTGGCCCGGCCCTTGCTACCACATGAAAGTCATGCACTGTTGACGCGTGGCCAGGACGTTGCGGTCTTCACCAAGGCCTGACGATCTGTCGAATGGCGCAACGCCTTGCGGAGACAAGTCGGGATCTATGGCAGTCGCGTTTGATGAAATGAACATTCCCGGCGGGGACCTTCGCCCCGCCTATCAGGAGCTGGCACGCTGGCTCAAGGAGACGCCTCCCGAGGCGCTTGAATATCGCCGCCAGGAAGCCGAGCTCCTGTTCCGCCGGATCGGCATCACCTTCGCGGTCTACGGCGATTCCGAATCCACCGAGCGCCTGATCCCCTTCGATGTGATTCCACGGATCATGTCCGCCAAGGAATGGGGCGTCCTGGAGAAGGGCCTGAAGCAGCGCGTGCGCGCGCTCAACATGTTCCTGCGCGACATCTATCACGGCCGCGACATCCTTCGCGCCGAAATCGTGCCCGACGATCTGATCTTCCAGAATCCGGTGTTCCGGCCCGAGATGAACGGCCAGCAGGTGCCGCATGACGTCTACGTGCACATCGCCGGCATCGACATCGTCCGGGTCGACGCCGAGGACTTCATCGTGCTGGAGGACAACGCCCGCACGCCGTCGGGCGTCTCCTACATGCTGGAAAACCGCGAGATCATGATGCGGCTGTTTCCGGATCTGTTCGCCCGCCACAGGGTGGCGCCGGTCGAGCGCTATCCGGACGAGTTGCTCGCCGCGCTCCGCTCGGTCGCGCCGCAGAGCGCTTCGGGCGAGCCGACGGTGGCCCTGCTCACCCCGGGCGTCTACAATTCGGCCTATTACGAGCACTCCTTCCTCGCCGACAAGCTCGGCATCGAGCTGGTGGAAGGCCGCGACCTCGTCGTCAAGAACAACGAAGTGTTCATGCGCACGACGGAAGGGCTGAAGCGGGTCGACGTGATCTATCGCCGCGTCGACGACGACTTCCTCGATCCCCTCACCTTCCGTCCCGATTCCGTGCTCGGCGTGCCCGGCCTGATGTCGGCCTATGCGGCCGGCAACATCACGCTCGCCAACGCCGTCGGCACCGGCATCGCCGATGACAAGGCGATCTACTCCTACATGCCCGACATCGTGAAATTCTATTTGGGCGAGGAGCCGATCCTGAAGAACGTGCCGACCTGGCGCTGCCGCGAGCCGAAGGACCTCGCCTATGTGCTGGACAATCTGAGCGAGCTCGTCGTCAAGGAAGTGCACGGCTCCGGCGGCTACGGCATGCTGATCGGTCCCGCCGCGACCAAAGCGACGATCGAAGCGTTCCGCGACAAGCTCAAGCGCGAGCCGGAAGGTTTCATCGCCCAGCCGACGCTTGCGCTCTCGACCTGCCCGACCTGCACGGCGTCGGGCCTCGCGCCCCGTCACGTGGACCTGCGGCCGTTCGTGCTCACGGGCAGCAAGAGCACGACGATCGTGCCGGGTGGCCTCACCCGCGTCGCGCTCAAGGAAGGCTCCCTGGTGGTGAACTCGAGCCAGGGCGGCGGCACCAAGGACACCTGGATTTTGGACGAGTAGAGAGATGCTGTCGCGTACTGCCGAAAACCTCTACTGGCTCGCCCGCTACGTCGAACGGGCCGAATATCTCGCGCGCACCATCGATGCGACGCTGCGCGTCACCGCGCTTCCCGCCGCCTATATCGGCAAGACCAATGAATGGGATTCGGCGCTGCTCACCGCCGGCGTCGCTGCGAGCTTCTATCAGGCCTATGAGGAAGCCAACGAGCACAATGTCGTCGAGTTTCTCTCGTTCTCCCAGAACAACCCGTCCTCGATCCGAAACTGCATCGAAGCGGCGCGGCTGAACTCGCGCTCCGTGCGCACGGCGCTCACCAGCGAAATGTGGGACACCATCAACTCGGCGTGGATCGAGCTGCAGGCGGTCTGGAGCAAGGGCACCTCGACGCGCGAGGACCTCGCAAAATTCCTGCGCTTCGTGCAGGAGACCTCGCTGCGCTTCGACGGCTCGGCCTACCGGACCATGCTGCGCAACGACGCCTATTGGTTCTCCCGCATGGGCGTGCATCTCGAGCGCGCCGACAACACCGCGCGCATTCTCGACGTGAAGTACCACGTGCTGCTGCCCGAGGAAGAGCATGTCGGCGGTCCGCTCGACTTCTACCAGTGGAGCTCGATCCTGCGCTCAGTCTCCGCGCTGACGGCCTATCACTGGGTCTATCGCGAGACGCTGAAGCCCTGGCTGATCGCGGACCTCCTGATCCTCAACGACACGCTGCCGCGTTCGCTCGCCAGCTGCTACGGCAACCTTGTTCGCAACCTCGACCAGATCGGCGTCGCCTATGGCCGCCAGGGCCCGGCCCAGCGCCACGCCCGCGGCATCCGCAACCGACTGGAACACAGCAACATGAACGACATTTTCCAGCATGGCGTGCATGAATTCATTCAGGAATTCATCGCGGACAATTCCAGGCTGGGCGAAATCATCACGAAGCAGTATTTGATTTGATCCACGCTGTCGTTCCGGGATGGTCCGAAGGACCAGACCCGGAATCTCGAGATTCCGGGTTCGATGCTGGCGCATCGCCCCGGAATGACGCCAGAACAACGGTCCACCATGCGCCTGCGAATCCAGCACACCACGACTTATCGCTACGAGCCGCCGGCCACCAGCGTGATCCAGATTCTGCGCATGACGCCGGGTAGCCATGACGGGCAGTACGTCGCGGAATGGCAGATCGACGTCTCCACCGACACCAAGCTCGAGATGCATGAGGACGCGTTCGGCAACGTCACCCACGTGCTGTCCTGCGGGCCCGTCGGCGACATCCAGATCATTGCCGAAGGGCTGATCGAGACCCACGACACCGGCGGCGTGCTGCGCGGCGCCGATGAGCGGTTTCCCGCCGGCATGTTCCTGCGCGCCACCGATCTCACCTCCGTCAATCCGGCGATGGCGGCAGTCGCGCGCCAGTTGCGCAGCGAGGCCGAGAGCGACACGCTGGGCTTCCTGCACACGCTGATGACGCAGGTTGCCGATCACATGACGTTCGACGAGGACCCCACCAACAGCGGCACGTCCGCGGCGGAGGCGTTCACGCTCAAGCGCGGGGTCTGCCAGGATTACGCGCACATCTTCATCGCCTGCGCCCGCGCCGGCGGCGTGCCGGCGCGCTTCGTCTCCGGGCATTTCCTGCGGGCGGACGACACGGTGCACCAGGACGCCGGCCATGCCTGGGCGGAGGCCTACGTGGCCGATCTCGGCTGGGTCGGCTTCGATCCCGCCAACAGCATCTGCGCCACCGACGCCCATGTCCGCGTCGCAATCGGGCTCGACTATCTCGGCGCCGCCCCGGTGCGCGGCACGCGCTACGGCGGCGGCACGGAAACGCTGACGGTGGCCGTGAAGGTCGAGCAGGCCGGCCGCGCCGGGCAGTCGCAATCGCAGTCCCAGCGGCAGGGCTAGGCGCGGCCGTCGGGCCACGTCGGCCGTGCTACACTCGCGGATCAGATACCGCGAGGTACCCATGGCCACCGTAAAACTGCTTTCGGACGATGAGCTCTCCAGCGAGGCGCGCGCCGTCTTCGACGATATCCGCAAGGTGCGGAAATCGGACTTCGTCAACAATTTCTGGCGCGCGCTGGCGCATGATCCGAAGACGCTGCGGCGAACCTGGGAGAGCATCAAGGAGGTGATGGCTCCCGGCGCGCTCGATCCCAAGGTCAAGGAAATGCTCTATGTCGCGGTGTCGATCGCGCATGGCTGCAGCTATTGCATCCACTCCCACACGGCGGCGGCGCGGGCCAAGGGCATGACCGAGGCCGAATATGGCGAGCTGCTCGCCATCGTCGGCATGGCCGCGGAGACGAACAGGCTGGTCACGGCGCTCGGCGTGCCCGTCGACGAGGCGTTTCTGGTCGATGCGGCGGATTGAGGCCTGAGCGGAGCGCTAAGCCGATTCCTCGTCATTCCGGGGCGCGCGTAGCGCGAGCCCGGAATCCATTCATCCACCAACTCTGCGGCCCGATGGATTCCGGGCTCGCGACTTCGTCGCGCCCCGGAATGACGGCCGGAATCGGGGGTTGGAGTGGCCCCTGAAATTGGCTAGTAATTCCGCGCAAACGCGTTCGGGGACTGGAAATGACCTATTGCTGCGGAATCCTGGTTCGGGACGGTCTGGTGATGATCGCCGACACCCGCACCAATGCCGGCCTCGACAACGTCTCGACCTTCCGCAAGCTGCACATCTTCTCCAAGCCCGGCGAGCGCATCATGGCGATCGCCAGTGCCGGCAACCTCGCCATCAGCCAGTCGGTGCTGTCGACGCTGACCGAGGGCCTCGAAGACCCCAACACGGGCGAGATCGAGACGCTGATGAACGCGCCGACCATGTTCCAGGCCGCCCAGCGCATCGGCCGTGCGATCCGGGCGGTGCATGCCACCGAAGGGCCGGCGCTGAAATCCGAGGACGTGTCCTTCGACGTCTCCTTCCTGTTCGGCGGCCAGATCAAGGGCGCGCGCATGCGCCTGTTCATGGTCTACACCGCCGGCAATTTCATCGAGTGCACCACCGACACGCCCTACCTGCAGATCGGCGAGCACAAATACGGCAAGCCGGTGCTCGACCGTGCCATGCACTACGACGTCGAGCTCTACGAGGCGCTGAAGACGGGCCTGATCTCGATGGACTCGACGATGCGCTCGAACCTCGGCGTCGGCCTGCCGATCGACGTGCTGGTGGTGCGCACCGACGCCTGCGAAGCCGATCTCAACCATCGCATCGAGGCGGGCGAGCCTTATTTCCACGACCTGCGCTCACGCTGGTCGGCGGCCTTGCGCGCGGCGCACCAGAACATTCCGCGCCCGCCCTACAAGAACGACAAAGAACCCAAAACCTGACAGCAGAAGAGAAAAGGCAGGAAACGATGAGTGACGCGAAAAAGATCGCATTGGTGACGGGCGCCGGCACCGGCGTCGGGCGAGCGGCGTCGCTGGCGCTGATGAACACCGGCTTCACCGTGGTGCTCGCGGGGCGCCGGCTCGACATGCTCGAGGAGACGGCGAAGCTCGGTCCCGCGGGGAAAAGCCTCTGCGTCACCGCCGACATGACCAAGCCGGACTCCATTGCCGCGCTGTTCGACAAGGTGAAGGCGACCTATGGCCGGCTCGACGTGCTCTTCAACAATGCCGGCATGGGCGCGCCGGCCGTGAACTTCGAGGACCTCAGCCTCGAGCAATGGCAGGCCGTGGTGAACACCAACCTCACCGGCCCGTTCCTGTGCACCCAGCACGCCTTCCGCATCATGAAGGACCAGACCCCGCGCGGCGGGCGCATCATCAACAACGGCTCGATCTCGGCCCACGCGCCGCGGCCGTTCTCGGCGGCCTACACCTCGACCAAGCACGCCATCACCGGCCTGACCAAGGCCAGCAATCTCGACGGCCGCATGTACGACATCGCCGTCGGCCAGGTCGATATCGGCAATGCCGCGACCCCGATGACCGACCGCATGGTCAACGGCCCCGGCGTGCTGCAGCCCGACGGCACCACCAAGCACGAGCCGCGCATGGATGCGAAAGCGGTCGGCGATGCCGTGGCCTACATGGCCGGCCTGCCGCTCGATGCCAACGTGCTGACCATGACGGTGATGGCGACCAAGATGCCGTTCGTGGGGCGAGGCTGAACCCAAACTGCGAAAACAACCCCATGCACAGTAGGCGGCGTGGGGTTGCAACGGGCTTCGGCGCGCGAGGGTGACGTCAGCTAAATCCCGGCGCTGCCTCCACAATCGTCATTGCGAGCGCAGCGAAGCAATCCAGGCTGCCTCCGCGGTGACATTCTGGATTGCTTCGTCGCAAGGGCTCCTCGCAATGACGTGGAGAGAGCGGAGGCCTACTCTAGGGTCTCCACCTTCCGCAGGGTCGGAAACAGCTTCATCCACAGCAGCGCCACCGCGACGGTGGCGACGCCGCCGAGCACGGCGGCGGGCATGACGCCGAACAGGGCGGCGGTGAGGCCGCTCTCGAACTGGCCGAGCTGGTTCGAGGCGTTGATGAACAGGAAATTCACCGCCCCGACCCGGCCGCGCATCTCGTCGGGCGTCGACAGCTGCACCAGCGAGAAGCGGATCACGACGCTGATTGTGTCGGCCGCACCGAGAATCGCGAGCGACAGCACCGACAGCCACATCCAGGACGACAGCGCGAACACGATGGTGGCGAGGCCGAACACGATCACCGCCTGGAACATGCGCAGGCCCACATGCCTGGAGATCGCGTGTCGCGCCAGCACCATGGTCATCAGCAAGGCACCGACGGCGGGCGCGGCGCGCAGCACGCCGAGCCCGACCGGGCCGGTCTGGAGGATGTCGCGGGCATAGATCGGCAGCAGCGCCGTGACGCCACCGAACAGCACGGCGAACAAATCGAGCGAGATGGTGCCGAGGATTGCCGGGTTGCTGCGAATGAAGCGGACGCCGGCGAAGATGTTGTCGGAGTCCATCCCCTCCCTTGCGATCGCCTGCGGGCGCGGACGGATGAAACCGGTCAAAATCATCCCCAACACCCAGAACAGGACCATCACGGCATAGGCAAGGTGCGGGGCGATTGCGTAGGCGATGCCGCCGAGCGCAGGTCCCGTGATGGTCGCGACCTGCGCCGCCCCACTGGAGACGGCGGTGGCGCGCTGGAGCGAGCCCTGCGGCGCGATCAGCGGCAGCAGCGCCGCCGTGGTCGGGCTCTCGAACGCGCCGGCGATCCCGAGCAGGAAGGTCGCGATGAAGATCTGCACCTCGCTGACCGCGCCGAGATAGGTGATGGTCGCGAGATAGAGCGCGGTCGCGGCCTCCACCAGCTGGCAGAGCTGGACCACGCGCTTGCGCTCGTAGCGGTCGGCGGCGTGGCCTGCGACGAACACCAGAAGCGCCGTGGGCAGGAACTGGACGAGGCCGACCATGCCGAGGTCGAAGGCCGAGCCGGTGAGATCGTAGATCTGCCAGCCGATCGCAACCGCCGCGATCTGGCTGGAGAAGCGCGACAGGCTGCGCGAGAGCAGGAAGAACAGGAAGGCGCGGTGGGCGAGAAGCGCGCCGGCGCTGACCGGTCGATGTCCGGATATTGGCTGCTCTGGCATCGCCTGTCGGGTCACCCTCGGACCGCTCTTTCCCTCGATGTCGAAGGCCTCCCGCGTGGCCGAGGTGGCCCCGCTTGTCAACACTGGGGCGTTTCTGGCCGGTCCCGGCATTGCCTTTGCAGCGCAGGCGCGGCCATAATCATTGAGGGTTTGGGGACACCATGCTGCGCTTGCAATCGGCACTCGGCATTTTCGCATTGCTGTTGATCGCCTTCGCGCTGGCGGAGAATCGGCGCGCCGTGTCGCTGCGCCAGGCGGCGATCGGCCTCGCCGCGACCTTCGTCACCGCCCTCGTGCTGCTGAAGCTGCCGGTCGTCGCCCATGCCTTCGGTGCCATCAACGACGCGGTCGGCGCGATCTCGGCGGCTTCGCGGGCCGGCTCCGCCTTCGTGTTCGGCTATGTCGGCGGCGGAGCCCTGCCCTTCGACCTGAAGGCGCCCGGCGCGGACTTCATCCTGGCGTTCCAGGCGCTGCCGATCGTGCTGGTCATGAGCGTGCTGACGACGCTGTTGTTCTATTGGCGCGTGCTGCCACCGATCGTCCGCGGCATGGCCTGGCTGCTGGAGCGTACGCTCGGCGTCGGCGGCGCGGTCGGTCTCTCGACCGCCGCCAACATCTTCCTCGGCATGGTCGAGGCGCCGCTGTTCGTGCGGCCGTATCTGGCACAGATGACGCGCAGCGAGTTGTTCCTGGTCATGACCGGCGGCATGGCCGGCATCGCCGGCACGGTGCTGGTGCTCTATGCGACGCTGCTGGCCCCGCTCATCCCCGACGCCGCCGCGCATTTCGTCATCGCCTCCGTGCTCGGCGCGCCAGCGGCGATCCTGGTCAGCCTGATCATGGTGCCCGAAACATCCGACAAGCGCACCGGCGGCGCGCTGGAGGATCCGGAGATGGAGGTCGCCAGCACGATGGACGCGATCGTCAAAGGCACCAGCGCGGGGATCGAGCTGCTGATCAACATCGTCGCGATGCTGCTGGTGCTGGTGGCGCTGGTCTACCTCGTCAACGCAATCCTCGGCCTGCTTCCACACATCGGCGGCGCCGCGATCTCGCTGCAGCGGCTGCTCGGCCTCGTCATGGCGCCGGTGTGCTGGCTGATGGGGTTGCCGTGGGATCAGGCGATCACCGCCGGCAGCCTGATGGGCACCAAGACCGTGCTCAACGAATTGATCGCCTATGTCGACTTCTCGAAGCTGCCGCCCGATACGCTCGATCCGCGCTCGCGCCTGATCATGCTTTATGCGATGTGCGGCTTCGCCAATTTCGCCAGCCTCGGCATCATGATCGGCGGCTTAGGGGTGATGGCGCCGGAGCGGCGCGAGGAGATCAACGCGCTGGGGCTGAAGTCGATCGTGTCGGGGACGCTGACGACGTGCCTGATGGGCGCGGTGGTGGGGGTGCTGGCGTAGGCTCTCTCTACCGTCATTGCGAGCGAAGCGAAGCAATCCAGGCCGTTTCCGTAGATACATTTCTGGATTGCTTCGCTTCGCTCGCAATGACGGCGGAAGGAACGTACGGCTCAACCGCATAGTTTCGATTTCTGCAGGATACGGCGCACCTCGGGCATCTTGGCACGGCATGGCTCGGCGGCCATGGCCTTCGCTTCGCTGGTTCGCCCCTGCGCCCACAGCAACACCGCCATCAAGCCCTGCGCCCCCGCACGCACCGGCCCGCCCGCCACGTCCGAAGCTGCGAGCGCCATGGCGGTTCGCGCTTCCGTCTCGGCGGCACTAAGGTTCGCTTTTTCCAGGAAGAAGACCGCACGGTACACGTGAGCCCGCGCGTCTTTCGGGTAGCGGGTGACGAGATCGAGCGACCGTGAGACCATCTCGTCAGCCTTCACCGGCACTTCCGAGGCGCGGATATAGTGCGCGGCGTCGGCCATGTAAGCCGAATAATGCGCGGCGGCGAAGCCGGCGCAGATGAGAGATCCGATGGATCCTGCAAGCAAGGTCATGCTCGCACTTCGCGGCAGGCTGTCATAGGACCAGAAGGCCAGCCACGGCGTGACGGCGAGCGCGGCGCCGGCCACGGCACCGCCTGCATGCGCATAATAGTTGACGTTGCCGGACGCGCCGAAGGCAAGCGGCAGCAGTGCGGGAACCCCGAAGAACAGCGACGTCTTCAGCCTCGATATGGTTTGATCGGCGTCCGCTTCTGGATCGAAGCTCGCGACGAACAGCGCGGCGATCAGCCCGGTGATGGCGCCGGATGCCCCGACGCCGACCGTGCCGGGACCGTTGCCCAGCAGCGAGCCGGCCTCGCCGGCCAATGCACTGGCAACGAAGATCAGCGCGAACCAGCCGCGGCCGATCAGCGACTCCAGCCTGACGCCGACGATGAACAGCGCCACGCAATTGCTCACGAGGTGCCACCCGCTGCCATGCAGAAGCGGCGCAAGGCCGATCCGCCACCACTCCCCCCTCCCGACGACGAGATCGTAGCCGGACGCGCCCTGAGCGATCAGCGAGCGGACATCGAGGTCGCCGTCCCGCGCAATGTCGACGGCCAGACTGCGTTGCAGAGCGAAGATCAGGAGCAGAGCGAAGATCAGGCCAAGGGTGAGGAAGGGGATATCGGCCAGAAGCTTGTTGTCGGCAAAAAGCGTCTCCTCGCTTGACGAGGGCTTCTCCACAGCGATCGGCGCGGCTGCGGGTTGAAACAATGCTCTTGGAGCTGGCGCTACGGTGCCGCGTCGGCCAAAAGTGTTGGTCGCCATGAAAGCATTTCCCGCGTTGTCACAGCCTTGAGTTGACGCGAGAGGTGTTTTCGACTGGTTAGCACCGAGTTTGCGGGGCGGCCGAAATCATCCCGATTGCTGACCGCCCGGTTTCGCGGATCGACCGCATTTTAGCGATCAAGGGTCGCGCTTACGCCTTCAACTCCACCGTCTTGAACTCAGCGGGGAGGATCACCTCCAGCAGCTCCACGTCTTCCGAATAGTCCAGGATCATGTGCCTGATCTTCGGCGGCTGGGTCCAGGCGCTGCCTTGCTTCATCAAGGTCTCGCCCTGTCCGTCCATATAGGTCTTCACCCACCCCTTGAGCACGTAGACCATCTGGAATTCGACGTCGTGATAGTGGAGCTTGGAGACCTCGGCCGGATTGCAGGGGCCTTGCAAGCGGATCACATGCGCCTGCGCCAGGCCATGGGTCGCCTCGGCGATGCCGAGATCGCGGTACTTCGCGTAGGTGCGCAGGCCGTCGGCCTTGAAGTCTTCCTCGCGGTGATGGCTGACGGCGATGCGCTGCTTCGGACGTGCGGGCTTCTTCGGGGCGGCAGTGCGCGCCTTCGCCTTCACGGCCTTGCGTGCAGAGGATCGCGCCGCCGCCTTGGCGCCGCTCCGCTTCTTGACCGCGGTCTTCATTGCAGGCCTCGATGCCTTTTGCTTGGCCATTGTCTGCCTCCCTGTTCTGAGCCGCGCCCGTCGCACCGGTGTGGCCCGAACGCCAGATTACCCAGTCGTGGGCGAAGCGGCAATTGCGGGCTGATTGTGCTGAGTAGCGCCGCATCTGCGCTTACCCTCCCCTGGAGGGGGAGGGTCGATCGCGCGAAGCGCGAGCGGGGTGGGGTGATCTCTCCACTCGGACACTGTTCGACGTCGAGAGACCGTCACCCCACCCCGTCTCACATTTCGCTCCGCTCAATGTGAGCCGACCCCCCCTCCAGGGGAGGGTAAGAGGCTGTTGGCCAATCACGCGATCTCCGCATCGATCGTAGCTTGCCCCAGGCTGTCGTGGCGAGCGGCCGTCGTCTCGTCTTCGTTCTCGCGCTGAACTAGTCTCACCGGGGAAATCCGGGGAATGATTCATGGGCAGCAATGTCGGTCAGCGTGCATTTCAAAATGCCCGGCTTCAGAAACGGCAAAAGGCCGAATCGCTACCCTTGCTCGGGCAAGCGCTCGAATTGCACAAGAAGGGACGCCTGCCCGAGGCCAAGGCTGCCTATCGCCAGCTCCTGCAGATCGCACCCAATCAATTCATCGCCCTGCATATGCTCGGCGCCCTGGAGTCCGATGCGAAGAACTATCAGCAGGCCGAGATCCTGCTGAGCCGGGCGGTTGCCGCGGATCCGCGATCGGCCGAAGCCCATATGAGCCTGGGCGTCGCGCTGAACGGGCTGAAACGTCACGCTGAGGCCCGCGAGATTTATCGCAAGGCCCTCGCCTTGCGGCCCAACTACGCCCTCGCCCTGTCCAATCTCGGGAACGCGAGCGCAGCCCTTGATCGCTACCAGGAAGCGCTCGAGAGCTACGATCGGGCGCTCGCCATCGACGGAAACCTGGCCGAAGCCCACAACGGCCGGGGCTCTGCGCTCTGCCGTCTGCGCAACTACGACGAGGCGCTCGCAAGCCTGAACCGCGCGCTCGCGATCAAGCCCGACTATGCGGCGGCGCTGGCGAACCGCGCCGTTGCACTCCGGGAGCTGCAGCGATTTGACGAGGCCATGGCGGATTGCAATCGGGCGATCGCCCTAGCCCCTGACGACGTGAACGGATGGCTCTGGCGCGCCAATGTCTTGCTCCAGACCCAGCAGATGGCCCAGGCATTGGCCGATTGCGAAAAGGCGCTCGCGATCGCGCCCGATTCCGATCAGGCTCACCTGGTGCTGGGCCTCTGCCTTGCCGGGCTCGGCCGGGTCGACGAAGCCCTGGCCAGTTTCGACAGAGCCCTCGACATCCGGCCCGACCTCGAGAGCGCGATCTCCAGCAAGATCTTCGCGCTCGACTTCGTGCCGGACGCGAGCGTCGCGCAGCATCAGCAGGCGCGACGCGTATGGTGGGAGCGGATCGGCGCGAAACTCGCGTCAGAAGCGGCGGCACCGCATGACAACAGCCGCGATCCGGATCGCCGCCTGGTGCTGGGCTACGTCTCGTCGGACTTCAACGCGCATTCGGCCGCGTTCATTTTCAAGCCCGTGCTGCAACACCATGATCGGGCCCAGTTCGAGATCGTGTGCTACTCGTGCTCGTCGAAAGTGGACGCGACGACACGCGAATTTCAAGCCATCGCCGATCGCTGGCGTGATGCCTCGCAATGGAGCGACGATCGCCTTGCCGCCCAGATTCGCGACGATCGCATCGATATCCTGATCGATCTGTCCGGCCATACCAGAGGAAACCGCCTCGGTGTATTTGCGCGCAAGCCGGCACCGATCCAGGCGCACGGCTGGGGCCACGGCACCGGCACCGGACTGCCGACGATCGACTATCTGTTCTCGGATCCGGTCGGGATTCCTTCGGCGGTTCGGCCTCTGTTTGCAGAGACGGTCGTCGACCTGCCGTGCTTCGTGACCCTGGCGCCGCTGCCTGCCGGAATTGCGCAGGGCAAGACGCCGGCGCTCTCGAACGGCTTCGTCACATTCGGTGTCTTCAACCGCATCAGCAAGATCTCGGACGAGGCAGCGGCAGTCTGGTCCAGGATTCTCGCGCGGGTGCCGGGCTCGCGACTGCTGATCAAGGACGTTGCGCTCGACGATCAACTGGTCCGCGACAAGCTGCTGGCGCGATTTGCGGCGTGCCGATTGCCGGCCGAACGCGTCGATCTGCTTGGAGCCACCTTGCGGGACGAGCATCTGGCATCGTTCAACCGCATCGACATTGCCCTCGACCCGTTCCCGCAGAACGGCGGCGTCAGCACATGGGAAGCCCTGCAGATGGGCGTGCCCGTGGTGGCGAAGCTGGGGAGCAGCCTGCCCGGCCGCGCTGCCGGGGCCATCCTCACCGCGCTTGGCCTGCCGGACTGGGTCGCCGACAGCGAGGAGGCCTATGTCGAGATCGCGGCCAGCCGTGCGGCTGAGATTGGCGAGCTCGACCAATTGCGCCGCGAATTGCCCGCAACGATCAACGCCGCGGCCGCGGGCAACCCCGTCGCATATGCGCAAGCGGTGGACGAGGCCTATCGCGCGATGTGGACGCGCTATTGCAGCGGCATCTGATTGGGAGATCTAGTAGGGTGGGCTAAGCGTAGCGTGCCCACCATTGCCAGATATTGCGCAGAGATGGTGGGGTGGGCACGGCGCGCGAAGTGCGCGCCTTTGCCCACCCTACGAGACCGCTGCGCTGTTCAATGCAGCCGGAACACGCCGTCGACGGCGCGGAGCTCGGCCGGCTTGATCAGCTTGCAATGTGCCACCGTGACCGAGTGGAGGGGACCGTCGAGCTTCTCCTGCCAGAACGCCAGGAAGTCGGTCAGCGCGGGGAATTTCGGAAACATGTCGTAGTTCTGCCAGACATAGGTCTGCAGCAGCGAGGGATGATCCGGCATCCGATAGAGAATTTGTGCCGTCGTCAGCCCGTAGCCCAGCATCTGTTTCCGGAATTCCTCGGAAACGCCCCCAACGCGCAGTCCCATGCCAAACCTCCTTTGCAGGAGCGCATTTGCGGGGGTGGCCTGTCCGTGCCCCGGGAGCCACCCGGAAACGATGCGCTCACATGAGAGAAATGTGACGCAAACTGACAACTCATCTCAAGCCCAAAAGTTTAACAAGCTGTTGAAATTCAATGCTTTAGCAGCAGAGACGACTCCGTGCTAATACGGCCTCCCAAGCGGCCTCGAAGAGGCCTCCGAGGCTGGTTAACGATGGCAAAGGGTTTCTGGCAGTCCGCGCTTTCGGCTGCTAATTTTTCTGCTACAAACCCTTGCCCCCGCAAAATTCCTGTCCTATTTCAGCGTCGCCCGTGCTAGCACTCACGGGCAACGATTGCTAACAACCTCAAAACCTCAACCCGAGCAATTGCTTAGGAGGACTGCATGAAATTCCGTCCGCTTCACGACCGCGTCGTGGTCAAGCGCATCGACGCCGAAGAGAAGACCGCTGGCGGCATCATCATTCCCGACACTGCCAAGGAAAAGCCCTCCCAGGGCGAAGTCGTCGCCGTTGGCCCCGGTGGCCGCGACGAAGCTGGCAAGCTGATCCCGATCGACCTGAAGGTCGGCGACCGCGTGCTGTTCGGCAAGTGGTCCGGCACCGAGGTCAAGATCGACGGCCAGGACCTGCTGATCATGAAGGAGAGCGACGTGATGGGCGTTCTCGAAGTCAGCGAGTCCAAGAAGAAGGCGGCTTAAGAGCCCCTCTCCTCCCTCCAGTCAAACTCACCTAAGGAAAACTCCAGATGGCAGCCAAAGAAGTCAAATTCTCGGTTGAAGCGCGCGACAAGATGCTGCGCGGCGTCGACGTTCTCGCCAACGCGGTGAAGGTCACGCTCGGTCCGAAGGGCCGCAACGTCGTGCTCGACAAGTCGTTCGGCGCTCCCCGCATCACCAAGGACGGCGTCACCGTCGCCAAGGAGATCGAGCTCGACGACAAGTTCGAGAACATGGGCGCGCAGATGGTGCGCGAAGTCGCCTCCAAGTCCGCTGACGCGGCCGGCGACGGCACCACCACCGCCACCGTGCTGGCCCAGGCGATCGTGAAGGAAGGCGCCAAGTCGGTCGCCGCCGGCATGAACCCGATGGACCTCAAGCGCGGTATCGACCTCGCGGTCGAGGCCGTCGTGGCCGACCTCGAGAAGAACTCGAAGAAGGTCACCTCGAACGACGAGATCGCCCAGGTCGGCACCATCTCGGCCAACGGCGATGCCGAGATCGGCAAGTTCCTCGCCGACGCCATGAAGAAGGTCGGCAACGAGGGCGTCATCACCGTCGAGGAAGCCAAGTCGCTCGAGACCGAGCTCGACGTGGTCGAGGGCATGCAGTTTGACCGCGGCTACATCTCGCCCTACTTCGTCACCAACGCCGACAAGATGCGCGTTGAGATGGACGACGCCTACATCCTCATCAACGAGAAGAAGCTCTCCTCGCTGAACGAGCTGCTGCCGCTGCTCGAGGCCGTGGTGCAGACCGGCAAGCCGCTGATCATCGTCGCCGAGGACGTCGAGGGCGAAGCGCTCGCGACCCTGGTCGTGAACCGTCTGCGCGGCGGCCTGAAGGTCGCGGCCGTCAAGGCTCCGGGCTTCGGCGATCGCCGCAAGGCCATGCTGCAGGACATCGCGATCCTGACCGGCGGCCAGGCGATCTCGGAAGATCTCGGCATCAAGCTCGAGAACGTCACGCTCAACATGCTCGGTCGCGCCAAGAAGGTGATGATCGACAAGGAGAACACCACGATCGTCAACGGCGCCGGCAAGAAGGCCGACATCGAGGCGCGCGTGGCCCAGATCAAGGCGCAGATCGAGGAGACCACCTCGGACTACGACCGTGAGAAGCTCCAGGAGCGTCTCGCCAAGCTCGCGGGCGGCGTCGCGGTGATCCGCGTCGGCGGCGCGACCGAGGTCGAGGTGAAGGAGCGCAAGGATCGCGTTGATGACGCGATGCATGCGACCCGCGCGGCCGTGGAAGAAGGCATCGTTCCGGGCGGCGGCGTCGCCCTGCTCCGTGCCTCCGAGCAGCTCAAGGGCCTGCGCACCAAGAACGACGACCAGAAGACCGGCGTCGAGATCGTGCGCAAGGCGCTGTCGGCGCCCGCTCGCCAGATCGCGATCAACGCCGGTGAAGACGGCTCGGTGATCGTCGGCAAGATCCTGGAGAACAAGGCCTACAATTACGGCTTCGACTCCCAGACCGGCGAATATGCCGACCTCGTCAAGAAGGGCATCATCGACCCGACCAAGGTGGTCCGCACCGCGATCCAGAACGCAGCCTCGGTGGCCGCGCTCCTGATCACCACGGAAGCCATGGTCGCCGAGCTGCCCAAGAAGGGCGGCGCCGGCCCCGCGATGCCCCCGGGCGGTGGCATGGGCGGCATGGACTTCTGAGTCTGGCCGTTCAGGCAAAGTCGAGACACGCGAAACCCCGGCAGCGATGCCGGGGTTTTTGTTTGGGGGCGATGCACGTCAAAGTGGTAAAATGGTGGCGCGACGAAGTCGCGAACCCGGAATCCATTTCACCACTTGCTCATGGCCCACTACGTCTATCTCCTCGCCAGCAAGAAATACGGCACGCTCTGGCGTGACGAACGACATCGTTCGCCGTATCCATGAACATAAGAGCAAAGCCGTCGCCGGTTTCAGCAAGAGATACTCTGTCGACAGGCTCGTTTGGTTCGAAATCTACGACGATCCCCTAACTGCCATCGCGCGCGAGAAGGAATTGAAGAAGTGGCGACGGGAATGGAAGGTCCGGCTTATTGAGGAGAAGAATCCCCAGTGGATCGACCTATATCCACAAATCGCGAGCTGAGCTTGCAGATTGATGGATTCCGGGCTCAGCGCTTCGCGCTGCCCCGGAATGACAGCCCGGATAGAGCGCGCGCAACCAAGCGCTGCGCGCTGCCCCGGAATGACGGGGCGCCTCACTCCACCTTCCCGATCCGCTCGAAGCGCGGCTCGCCGTCTTCGTCGAGCGACCAGAAAATCCGCGTCACCTTGCCGATGAGATTGTCCATCGGCACGAAGCCGAATGTCGACTGCATGCGGCTGTCGGTGGAATTGTCGCGGTTGTCGCCGAGCACGAAGAAGTGGCCCGGCGGCACCGTGAAGACGTTGGTGTTGTCGAGGGTGCCGTCGTCGGCGCAGTCGTAGGTCACATAGGACGCGCCGCTCGGCAACGTCTCGCGCCAGCGCTTGACGGCCGCGCGGTCGTCGACACCGCAGGCCTCGCCGGCGGGTGTCGCCTCGAGGGCGACGCGCGTCACCGGGCGACCGTTGAGGATGAGCTGGCCCTGCCGCATCTGGATGCGGTCTCCGGGCAGGCCGACGACGCGCTTGACGTAGTCGACAGAACTGTCCTTCGCCGTCCGGAACACGACGATGTCGCCATATTCGGGATCGGCGGCGAGGATGCGGCCCGAGATCCAAGACGGCGCGAACGGGAGGGAATAGCGGCCATAGCCGTAGGCATATTTCGCCGCGAAGACGTAGTCGCCGACCATCAGCACCGGTGCCATCGAACCGGAGGGGATGTTGAACGGCTGGTACAGGACGAAGCGAAACAGGATCACCGGCGACCACAGCACCGGGATCATCAGGATCAGGACAGAGATCGCCTTCCAGTCGCTGGATCGCGCCGCGGGGCGGATCGATTCCTGAAGAACGGTCATGTGCCTTCCCTGATCAAGACGTTGCGGCCCCAAGATGACGCAACCTGCGAGCGCGCTCAATCCCCGACCAGCTCAAATTGGTCGCGCCGCGCGCCGATCGCGTTCATCGCAGACGGCGGCAACGCAGATGTGAAGGGCCGCCCGTGGGCGGCCCTTCGGTTCATGCGCTCTCGGGCGCCTTCAGGCGCACGAGCCGGGTCAGCAGCGCATCGAGGCCCTGGCCGTCACCGGCATGGAGGTCGATGCGGCCGACCTTCTCGACCAGCCGCTCCAGCGACTCCAGCTCCTTGAGCCGCAGCAGCAGGGGGTTCTCCTCCATCAGGCGGGCAGTGTTCAGGAGCGAACGCGTCGCCGCGGTCTCCTCCTGCCGGCGGATCAGGTTCGCCTTCGCGACCCGCTCCGCCTCCACCACCTTGTTCACCAGCTCCCGGATCTCGCCGGGCAGGATCACGTCCTTGACGCCGAGCTCGGTGACCTCGACGCCGGACTCCGCGACGCGTGCCCGCACATAGTCGCGCAGCTCCGCATCCAGCGCCGCCTTCGCCGACAGCACCTCGTCCAGCGTCCGGCCAGCTACCGCCTCGCGGATCGCGAACTGCACCAGGCGGTACAGCCACGCATCCACGTCGGGCACGGTCGCAACCGTGCGCTCGGGATCGACCACCTTACGGAACGCCGTCAGCGTCACCCGCAGCGCGATGCGATCCTTGGTCAGCATCTCCTGCGCGGTGATCTCGACCGCCTGGGGCCGCAGGTCGAGGCGCTTCACCTCGATCTTGCGGCCGACGGTCCAGAAGGCGTGCCGGCCGGGCGCGAGCCGCTCGGTGAGCCGGCCCTCGACATAGAGCAGGCCCGCCTCGTGGTTCTCGACCACCGTCTCCGACGTCACGGCCGAACGGTTGCGCTCGATCATGGCCAGATGTCGCGCGCTGACCTTGGGATCAGCGGACACATCGATGCGCTCGACATCGATGCGGGTTGCGACCTTCCAGTAGACGCGCACCTGCCAGGGCGTCATCAGATGCACGGGCCGGCCGTCGAGGCTGACGATGGCGATCTCGTCCGCCTTGGTCTCGACCGCCTCGAACAGCTCGGCGGCCAGATCAGGCCGCGCGGCCTTCAGCACCGCGTAGCGCTCCGCAGGAAATTCGCTGCGGACCACGTCGAGCACCTCGGCGCTCAGCTCGTGCAGGGGATCGAACAGGCGATGCTTGCCGGGCGCGAGCACGCGCACGAGCTGCCCGTTGCGCGTCAGCAACGCACGCTCGCCATCCTTCACCGTCACGTTCAGCATCAGCAAGTGCCAGCCCTTGTTCAAAGTCATGGCACGCCTCCTTCATTTGCGCCCGGCCGAATGCCGGACGACAGGTTTCGTTTGCAAAGGACTTGAGGACGCGGACGACGCTTCCCATGAAATCGGCGGGCCGGGGCTTGAGCTTGCACGATGACGGGCGCACGCGCGCGATCGCGCGACTGACGTCGCGCGGTCATGCGGAGCCACCCGGCATCGGCGCAAGCGGTATCGACCCGCGGCGCAAAGCCGGTCTCACAGTGTCGTTGTTCGGACGAAAGCCTTTTGGGCAATGCGGCCGGACGGCGACTGAAGCGCGCGTCCGGTCCCCTTCAGAGGTATCAGCTTATGAGGCTGAAACGGAGCGCTGGAGCGGGATTCGAACCCGCGACAGGATGAGTCACAATCATCTGCTCTACCAAACTGAGCTATCCTTTGTGCAAGAGACCGGAATCGAACCGATGCCTTCGGGCTTTCAACCCGACGCTCTCCATGAGCTACGTCCTGCGTTTCTCCTTCATTCGGCGGGACACGAAACCGGAAGACCGGCCCGCGCCAGTCGGGATCTCAACGAGCCCGAACCCACGGCCTAGCGAAGGACGGCGCTAATAGACCAGGCACGTTCGGGTTGCAAGGGGGTGATGCAAGATTTTTCATCCGTCATTCCGGGGCGCGGCGAAGCCGCGAGCCCGGAAGCCATAACCACAAGTCCTAGTTGGAGATCCCGTTGTTGAGATCATCCCAGTTGGGATTCTGTTCGTCGATCAATCGCGTCTTCCAATCCCGACGCCATTTCTTCAGTTCTTTTTCTCGAGCAATCGCACTCGCGGGGTCGTCGAAAATCTCAAACAGAACCAGCTTGTCGACGCCGTATCGCTTGGTGAATCCCGGGACGACTTTGGTCTTGTGCTGGTAAACGCGTCGAACGAGGTCGCTGGTTACGCCAATGTAGAGCGTGCCGTATTTTCTACTCGCCAGGATGTAGACGTAGTACGCCATTCCATCGGCCTGTGATTATGGATTCCGGGCTCGGCGCTTCGCGCCGCCCCGGAATGACGAGCGGATGTTAGGATGAAGCGGAGAGTACATCAACCAAAAGCTGTAGTCGCAGTATTGCGATCGTTGCTCCGCGAAGCGCCTCAACCGCGCGACATCGCCTGGAAGCACGCCCTCACCCAGTCGATGGTCACGCGCGCTGCAGCGTCGCGCTTGAGATGGTTCTGCACCAAGAGCCAGACGTCGCGGCGCTTCGGTAGCAGCGTGGCGCGCAGGCGGCGATCGCCGAGCAAGTCCGCGCAAACATACTCCGGCAACACGCCTGCGGCCTGATGCGCGCGGATCAGGTTACGGATGACACGAACGTTGTCGGTGACGCAACGCGCGCGGGCTTTCTTGGTGCGCAGGAATTGCATCTCGGGAATGGCACCGAGCTCGTCCGGATAGACGCAGAGCATCGGCTCGCCTTCGATCCTCGCAGGCTCGAAGTAATAGAGCTTGATGTCGCCGACCCTGGAGATCGCGAAATCGCCCTTGTCGGGCTTGCGCAGGCGGATGGCAAGATCGGCCTCCCAGCGCGAGAATTTGACGTTCTCGCTCGAGGTGAGGAATTGCAACGTCAGGCCGGGATGAGCGCGCAGGAAGTCGCTCGTGCGCGGCGACAGCACCGCCTCGGCGACCGTATTGGTGGAGGCGATGCGCAGACGTCCGACCGGACCTTCCAGGCTCTCGCTGAGGCGACCGATCTCGGCGGCATGTGCGGCCATCGCCTCGACATGCGCCAGCACCGCCTCGCAACTCCGCGTCGGCCGGCGGACGCCGTCGGCGGCCTCGAACAGACGCAAACCGAGCGCACGCTCGATGCGCGACAGCCTGCGTCCGACCGTCGTTTCGTCGATGCGCAGCCGCGCGCTGGCGCCGGCGTAGGTGCCCTCCTCCCTGACGGCAGCGATGATGCGCAGATCGTCCCAGTTCATTGCGCGAGGCTATACCGGCCCCGAGCGGCCTGCAATATCGCAGCCACCCGCTGCAATATCCCTGCATATCGGCAGGCCTCCGCGGCGCTATGTTTCGTTCAGCCTTTGCCCCGGAGATTCCCAAGACCATGACGACCGCGAAGACCCTGCTGCAGCTCGCCGGCGCCGATCTCAACCCGCCGCGCCTTGCCGACGCCGCGCTGGTGCTGATCGATATCCAGAACGAGTATCTCGAAGGTCCTCTCGCTTTGCCCGAGGCGAGACCTGCGATCGCGCGGGCGGCTGCGCTCCTGGCACGGGCTCGCGACAGCGGCGCCGCGATCTTCCATATTGCCCATCGCGGCAAGGCCGGCAGCCTGTTCGATCGTGGCGCTGAGCGCGGCGCCATCGTCGCCGAACTGAGCCCCCGTGCCGGCGAGCTGGTGATCGAGAAGGAGTTGCCGAATGCGTTCGCCGGCACTGATTTGCAGGCGCGCCTTGCCGCAACCGACAGGAAGAACATCGTGCTGGCCGGCTTCATGACGCATATGTGCGTCAGCTCCACCGCGCGCGCCGCGCTCGACCTCGGTTTTCGCACGACGATCGATGCCGATTCCTGCGCCACGCGCGACCTGCCGGACGGCCGCGGCGGCACGCTGGACGCTCGAACCATCCATGAGGTTGCACTCGCCGAGCTATCCGACCGCTTCGCCATCATCGCGCGCGGCGACGCACTGAAATAATGGAGCAACGCGATGCTGCAACTCTATTTCTCGCCGATGGCCTGCTCGCTTGCGAGCCGCATCGCGCTGATGGAAGCAGGCCTCGAGGCGCACTATCATCTGGTGCATCTCAGGACCAAGCAGGTCGTGGACGACGACAGCGACTTTCGCGACGTAGCGCCGAAGGGAGCGGTGCCGGTCCTCGTGCTGGAGAACGGCGATCGGCTGACGGAGAGCGCGGCGGTGCTGCAATACATCGCCGATCTGAAACCGGAGACGGGTCTTGCGCCGCGGTTCGGCGATCCCGATCGCTATCGCCTGCAGGAATGGCTGAGCTTCGTCGGCGCCGAGATCCACAAGGCGTTCCTGTTTCCGACCTTCTGGTACAAGGACGACGGCTCGCTCGCCAAGCCGCGTGCACGGATCCCGCAGACCCTGTCGGTGCCGTCAGCGCATCTGGCAGACCGCGAATTCCTCGTCGGCAACGGCTTCACCGTGGCAGATGCCCATCTCACCTGGGCCTTGCTGCTGCTCCGTCCGGCGGGGGTAGACATCACGCAATGGCCGCCGCTGGCGGCCTATCTCGAACGCATGCAGGCGCGGCCCGTGGTGCGAGAGGCGATCGCCACCGAGATGGCGCTGCGCAAGACCATGCCCGCCAATGCCGCGTAGCAGGTCACCGATGCGGGCAATGGCGCTGGCAAAGCGAAAAAACAAAAGGGCCGCAGTGAGCGGCCCTTTTGCGTTACCGGGAATTGACTGAGATCACTCCACCCGCGCCAGCACGGCGAGCTTGCGGATGCCCTTGTTGCGGTAGGCGTCGAGGAACGCGTAGTAGTCCTTGAACGACACGCAGCCGTTGGAATCACCGTTCGGCCCGAGCATGAAGGTGTGAGCGAGCAGGCCGTCGCGGCCGTAGATCGCACTCTCGCCGCCGATCGGGGTCAGGCGCAGCGCCGGCACGCCGTGGAACAGCGCCTCGCGCGGCTTCAGCGTGTAGATGTGCGGGGGCGTCACGCCGCGCATGCGGATCTTCGAGGAGCGCGGATCGTCGAGATTGGAGCCGAGGCCGGAATGCGCCTCGAGCCTGGTGCCGTCGGGCAGATACACCGTTTTGGCGGTGATGTCGTAGACCGCGGTGTCGCGCTCATAGGGCGGCGCGCCGCCGAGCATGGGGTTCTGCTCCTTCGGCGCGATGGATGCCGTCACGCTGGCATCGGCCGAGGCGTAGGCGAGCAGTCCACCCGACGGCTCGCGCTTGCCCCAGAGCTTTTCGACCATCGACTGGCGCGGAGCGGTGATCGACATCACCGCGGCCTTGGCGCGATCGGCGAAGGATTTCGGTTTCGCTTCGGGCGCCGGCACGATCTCGGCCGGGTCGGCCGAGGCCAGTTGCATCTGGCCCTCGCGCTTGGCCTTGTCAGCAGGCTTGTCGATGGTCTTGTCAGTGGATTTGGCCGCCGGCTTCAGCGCGTCCGCGACCTTGGCGATCACGCTCTGCTTCGGGGCGTCCTTCGAAGTTTCCTTGGTTGCCGCAACCTGGGCTGCGGGTGCGCTCGCGGCATTCGACGGCACGCCTTGCGTCGCCGCCGCGGCAAAGCGCTCGTTGAACATCTCGCGCGAGATCGGAGCTGCGACCTGCAGCCGGTCGGGCAGCAGCGCGAAAGTTTCCTTGATGGCTTCGCCCGCCTCACGCAGTGCCACCCTGGGCGCGCGCTTGATCACCGGCTCGTCGTAGCCGATGCTGCCCACCGTCGGATAGACGCTCGCGCCGAAGATGTTGCTGTGGATGGTCCAGCCGGCGCCCATCACGACGCAGCCGATCGCCGCGGCGCCAAGCCAATTGGTCGTTGTCATTTTCCGGGAAGATTTCCGCGAATTGTTCTTGGAGAAATTCTTGGACTTCCGTGCCGCGTTACTCTGCGCAGCGATACTCGTACTCATTCGCCTTGCGTCCAGGACGGTGTCACTCAGTCCCCCTTCGAAGCGCCGCTGGTCACGATCCGGGAACAGCATCTCGCAGAGGGTCGGAGCGTCATTAAGGCGACTTTTAGTTAAATGCGGATTAAGTTCGGGCGGATCTGGGGCAACTCGTTAACGTTGTCCCGTTTTGAGAAAAAAGCCCGCAGAACTACGGACTTAGTCGGGTCTGTTCACCATAATTCTCGGCCGATTCAGCACGCTCTGCGGACGTCCTCGGCCACATCCATGACGCACTCAACAACGTCATTTTCGTGATCCTCGACTGCCCCCAAAACGTAATGCGCAAGCGTTGCGCGAGGCTGGTGGAGCACGCGTCCGATAGGCCTCTTCCGCCGGCCATGCGGCACCGGCCCAGGCGCATGACGCGTCACGCGACCTCACGCGGCACGGCGCCGTGACTGAAAGTTGATCGCGTCGGTTCTGGACATCGCCACCGCGAGAAAATAGCTGCCACGTCGGCACTTCTCAGCAGCCTCTGCGTGTGATACGGTACCGTATCGTCCCGCCCTGACCTGTGCCGAGCACGCAAACGGAGGCTGGCATGAGAGGGATCGCGCGCGCAGGGCTTTTCGCCCTGGCGGGGTCGCTTCTGTTGATTGGATCTGCGATGGCGCAGCCTGCGGCCGATGCGGGCTGCACGGCATCGCCGTCGGCTGCCGGGACGCAGACCTGGCGCTGCGACAACGGCATCACCATCGTCGCGGAAAACGGCGCCAAGTTTGAACTGAAGGACGCCAACCGCGACGGACATATAGACTCGGTCGAATTGAGCAGCAAAGCCTTGCTGCTCGAGGTGCCCAAGAAGCCGCGGGGCAATCCCTTCAAGGTGCTGACGCCGCAAGCGATTGCCGCGGTGCGCGGCACCAAATGGGCGGTCGATGTCGCTGACGCCAAGACCGCCGTGTTCGTCGCAGACGGCCGGGTCGGCGTGAGCCGCAGGGCTCGTGGACGCGGCGTCGTGCTTGGGCCCGGCGAAGGCGTCGATGTCGAGGCAACCGGCCCCCTGATCGTCAAGACCTGGGGCCAGCCGCGCGTCGATGCGCTGATGGCAAGACTCGGGCAATGAGCCCCTGGTCGACCAGGCCCGGCCCATGAAATTTGGACAATAGGATTGCAAGACGACCGCATGCGCAGCCGACGCGTTCAGATCCTGGTGGCACTCGTCCTCACCGCGCTGTGGGGCGCGGGCATCTATGCCACGCATGCCGACGGCCATCTGCGCTTTCTCGACCGCCTCGAAGCGACGCTGACAGACTGGCGGACGCAGGCCCGCGGCGTGCAGCGTCCGCCGGATCTCGTCACGATCGTCGCGATCGACGACACCGTGGTGAAGCGGGGCGGCAGCTATCCGCTGCCGCGCGCCGATCTCGCCCGCGTCGTCGACACCATCGTGCAGTTCAAGCCGAAGGTCGTGGCGATCGACCTGCTGCTGGTCGATCGCAGCGCAGCGATCGGCGATGCGACGCTCGCCAACACGCTCGCCACCGGCCCGATGGTGCTCGCCGCCGCGGCGATCTTCCCCTCCGCCAGCGAAACCGTGGCCCCCAGCAGCGAAGGTCCGCTGGCCGTGCTGCCCGAGGCCGAGCGCTTCCTGCAGCCATTGCCCGCATTCGCCGTTCACGCCGAGGTCGGCGTCGTCAACGTCGCGACAGGGCAATCAGGCTCGCCGCTCGCGGTGCCGATGCTGTTCCGGACCCGCGACAAGGTCGAGCTGTCGTTTCCGTTGCGCGTCGCGGCCCGCGCGCTCGACAAGCCGCTGACCGTCGCGCCGGGCCATCTCATGCTCGGCGATCGCCTGGTGCCGACCGACAGCAATCTGGCATTGCCGATCACCTATTACGGCCCGCGCCGCACCATCCGTACCGTCAGCGCACAGAGCATCTTCGACGGCACGCTCGATCGCGCGGCCATCGAGAACCGGATCGTCGTGATCGGCGCCTCCGTCGCCGGCGGCGGCGATTTCTATCCGACGCCGTTCGATTCGCTGATGCCCGGCGTCGAGGTGGTCTCGACCGCGATCACGCATCTCGTTGCCGGCGACGCCATCTTGCGCGACCACAGGGTCCGCATTGCCGACGCGCTCACGGCGATCCTGCTGCCGATGCTGCTGGTCGGCCTGCTCGCCTGGCAGCGCATCGCGCTCGGCACCATGGCCGCGGCCGCGGTGATGATCGCCTGGGCCGGGCTCAACCTGTTCGCGTTCATGCATGGCGTCTGGCTGAACGCCGCGACCACGCTCGTCGCGGCGGTACCGCCGGTTGCGGTCTTTGCCGGCGTGCAGCTGTGGGCCGGGGGCCGCCGCACGCAATATTTCGCCGCCCGGAGCAGGTCGCTCGCGCAATTCCAGGCTCCGGCGCTGCAGGATTGGCTGGCGCGAGATCCGAACTTCCTGTCGAAGCCGGTGCGGCAGGACGCAGCCGTGGTGTTCGTCGATCTCTCCGGTTTCACCGGTCTGAGCGAGCGGATCGATCCGGACGAGCTCACGGATATCCTGAAGGCGTTTCATGCGCTGATCGACCGGACCGCGATCGATTGCGGCGGCATGATCACGGGCTTCCTCGGCGACGGCGCCATGATCCTGTTCGGGCTGCCGCGCGCGATGCCCGACGATTCGGCACGCGCGCTGAAATGCGCGATCGATCTGCATCGCGGCCTCGCAGGCTGGATCGCCTCGCTGCCGCCGGCGATCGCAGGTCAGCTCGGCTTCAAGATCGGCGCGCATTGCGGCCCGATCGTCGCCTCGCGGCTCGGCGAAAGCCATCAGCACATCACGGCGACAGGCGATACCGTCAACGTCGCAAGCCGGCTGATGGAGATTGCCGCCCAGAACGATGCGCGCCTCGCGCTGAGCGACACGCTGCTGGATGCGGCCGACTTCCAGGGCGCGCCCGACGGCGTTTTGTCCGGCCCCCTGCTCGCTCAGGTCCGCGGCCGCTCCGGCGTCGTGACCGTCTGGTTCTGGCGCGACCGGGATGGACCAGGCCAGGATGCGGCCAAGGCCGAGATGATGGGCTAAAGCGCGATGAAGTGAGGCTCGATCGCTGCAAAGACGGAGGTGCGCTCCCTCTCCCGCTTGCGGGAGAGGGTTGGGGAGAGGGTGTTTCCGCAATGGGACAATCCCCTGGAGGAGAAAACCCTCACCCGCGCCTTCGGCGCGACCTCTCCCGCAAGCGGGAGAGGTTGCACCGAGCCCGCGGCAATCGATTCGACCTAGAGCCATTCCGCTCTAAGGCGCTACCGCGCTTCCGGCGGCGGCGAGCGGTCCAGCACCTCGCCCTTGGCACCTTCCAGCAGGTCGATGCCGTAGGTCTCGACCACGAGCGGCCCGCGCTTGCGCTGCAATTGCGCCACCTGCGTCACCTGCGCAAAGAGAGCATTGAGGGCGGGATTTCCGTCTGCGCGTAGCTCGTCGACATAGAGCAGCCTGCCGGCGAGCAGCTTGGGATCGGGCTCTTTCATGTTGATCCAGCGGATGCGCTGGCTTTGCTGCGCGACGCAGGTGCCGCGCGGCAGATAGAATGCGAGCCAGCTCGTGGTGCCGTAATCCTGCGCGAGCACACAGGTCGCGCCACTGCGCACGCGCACCGCCTCGATCTCTGCCGCGAGCTCGCGCCAGCCGACACCGACACTGCGCACGGTGGCATCGCGGCGATATCCGGACAACCAGCCGGTATTGGCCTGCACGATCAGGGCTGCGAACATGACGATGCCCACCGGCGCGGCCCAGCGCAGGCAAAAGTCGACGAGGCGCCGCTGACGCGGCTTCCACTGCGCGAGATTGGCGGCGGCGGCCGCGGCTATGACAAACGGCGGATACACCGGTGCGAACCAGTTGGCCTCGACGCGGGCATGCAGCGAATGCCAGACGAAATAGGCGACGATGGTCCAGAACATCGTCTCGATCAGCACCCGCGAGGCCAGCGCGCCGGCGCGCTGCCAGGTCAGCGCGTGCAGGCCCATTGCGCCGAGGATGAAGACCAGCGGCGTTGCGAACGCGATCTGGGTCGGGATCAGCTCGGCGATGAAGACGGGGCGGAAGTCCTCGATCCTGGCGCGGCCGAGCTGCTTTGCGAACGAGACCCATTGATGGTCTGCATTCCAGAGGATCACCGGCGAGAACAGCGCCAGGGCCACGAGGCCGCCGAGATAGGGCCAGGGCGAGAGAAACCAGCGCCGGAGTTTTGGCACGGATGCGAGCCAGATCAGGATCGCCGGCCCGAAGAACATCGCGGTGTATTTCGACAGCAGCGCCGCGCCGACCGCAACGCCAACCGCGAGCCACCAGGCGCCCCGTCCCGTCTCCAGCACCTTGGCGAGGAAGAACAGCACGAAGCTGGAGGCGACCAGCAGCGGCGCATCGGGCGTGACGATCAGTGTGCCGACGGAAGCAAGCAGCGTCACATTGAGCAGGATGGCGCTGGTCGCGGCCACGCGTGCGCCGCCGAACAGGATCGCGGCGGAGCGATAGACCGCGTAGCTCATCGGCAGCGCCAGCAGGATCGAGACGAGGCGGACGCCGAGCTCGGTATCGCCCGCGATCATGGTGCCGGCGCGGATCACATAGGCGACCATCGGCGGATGGTCGTAATAGCCTCCGGCGAGGCTCTTCGACCACATCCAGTAATAGGCTTCGTCGAACGTGATCGGGGTGAACGCGGCTGCAACGAGCCGCAATCCCACCAGCGCGAGAATCAGCAGCGCGGTATTGCGGACGATCCGCGCGTCAGCTCCGCCCATGTCGCGCTATTTCTTGCGCCAGACGAACAGTCCGGACATCGCGTAGTTCCACACCACGCCCATCAGCGCGCCGGCCATGCCGGCCAGCCACCAGATCGGCTCCTGGTCGTAGACCGAGAAGGCGACGCCGACATTGGCGAGCAGGCCGACGCTGCACACGATGTAGAAGGCGATCAGGCCGCGCAGCAGCGCAAAGCCCTTCAGCCGCTGGTCGCGATAGGTGAGGAAGTTGTTGAGGATGAAATTGCTGGTCATGGCGACGATGGCGCCGGCGGCCTGCGCCTCCGCGAATGGCGCGTTGAACAGGCGAAGCGCGATGAACAGCGTGGTCAGGTGCACCACCAAGCCGAAGCCGCCGACCATCGCGAACAGGATGAAGCGCAGCGAGACGACGTCGTTGGTCAGCTTGGCGAAGACGAGACCGAGGAAGTCGAGCGCGACCATGGAATCGAGCTTGCTCTCGCCGTGCTGGCGGGCGCCGAAGGTGTAGGGAATCTCGACCGCCCGCAAGCTGCCATGCGCGGTCGCGACGATGTCGAGCAGGATCTTGAAGCCGTGCACGGAGAGCTTCGGTGCGAGCTGCTCGAAGCGGTCGCGGCGGATCATGAAGAAGCCGCTCATGGGATCGGCAATCTCGACCCGCAGCATCTTCTTGGCGACCTCGGTCGCGAGCGCGCTGGCGCCGGCGCGCTGCTTGTTGAAGCCTTCGCTCTTGTAGCCCTCGATGTAGCGGCTGCCAACGACGAGGTCGGCCTGATCGCTTGCTAGCAGCAACAGCATCTTGGGCAGCTGCGTCTCGTCGTGCTGGAGGTCGGCATCGATCACGGCCACATAGGGCGCGCTGGAGGCGAGGATGCCCTCGATGCAGGCGCCCGACAGGCCGCGGCGGCCGATGCGGCGGACGCAGCGCACGCGGCTGTCGCGCTGCGCCAGTTCGCGCACGACGTCCCAGGTGCCGTCGGGCGAATTGTCATCGACGAACACGACTTCCCAGGCGACGTTGGCGAGCGTCGCCTCCAGGCGCCGGTACAGCACCGTGACGTTGTCGCGCTCGTTGAAGGTCGGGACGATGACCGACAGTTCCGGCCCCTCTTGAGCCTGGTTGTCGATGCCCGGTCTGATCGCTTCGTTCATGACGGCAGCGTATATCCGCCGCATCCTGCGCTGCCAAGCCGGGGTTCTGGGGAATGGCCGAAAAGGGCCCTAAAATGCCAACGACCCCGGAACGGCGGGCCGCGCGTACATCCGGCGCAGGCCTTAAGCTATTCCAAGGTCGTTCCGGCGATGGAGATCTTTACGCTCAACGTCGCCGTTAGAAGCTAAATGGGGACGGCAATGGCGTTCCGCAAGGGGCCGAAACCCGGATTTTCATGCCCTATTGGTTGGGCACTTCCCGGATGATCGGCCCGCGTGGCGCGGGCGCGGCGGGGGCTGCCGGTGCCGCCGCTGGGGCCGGCTCGGCCTTCGCCGGCTTGGGCGGCTTGCCGTACTGGCCGATCGGCCCGAACACGACGGCAACCGCAAGCACGACCGCCGCGACGATCGCCCCCAGAATGCCACCCACCGACTCAGACGACATGCAAGTCCATCCCCGCTCCAGACCGGCCCACTGATACCACGGATGCGCGCGCGGCCGGAAGAGCTCACAGACAGCACTAGCGACGGGCTACTTCGCCGGCGGCCGATGCTTGACGAAGGCCATCACGATGTCCTTCTGCGCCGCCTCCACCGCCCTGTTCGCGGTGGCGAGATGGGCGCCGGCATCGATCTTTGGATACTGCGTGGTGAGATAATCGAGCAGCGCCACCCGGTAATATTGCCGCTCAGAAGGACAGGCGCCCGCAACCGAGCGGCCGAAATCCTGCTCCGACAGGCCCTGATTGGAGTCGCGCGAATATTCCCGCGCCAGGCAATGCCAGTAATCGTCGCGGCCCTGCTGGGCGAGCTTCTGCGCGCCCTTCGCGTCATCGTCATCCGCCACGGCAGAACTTGTCATGGCAGCAGATGTCATCAGGACGAGCGCTATTCCCACCAGCAGCATCCGCATCTTGTTCTCCTTCTTCGCGGGTCCGGTCGCGAGCTTAGACGGGGCCGGCCAACTGGCCAATCACATCTGGTTTGATTAGGATGAGATCCCTCCCCGTCGATGCGAGATCCTCCCGTGGCCAAAGCAAAAACTGCGTCCAAAAAATCCGGCAACATCTTCATCGGCATCGGCGGCTGGACCTTCGAGCCCTGGCGCGGCGTGTTCTATCCGGAGAAGCTGGCGCAGGCGAAGGAGCTGTCCTATGCCGCCTCCAAGCTGACCTCGATCGAAATCAACGGCACTTACTACGGCTCGCAGAAGCCGGAGAGCTTTCGCAAATGGGCGAGCGAGGTGCCTGAGGGCTTCGTGTTCTCGGTGAAGGGACCGCGCTTCGCGACCAACCGCCGCGTGCTCGCGGAGGCCGGCGATTCCATCAAGCGGTTCTACGATTCCGGCGTACTGGAACTCGGCGATCATCTTGGGCCGGTGCTGTGGCAGTTCGCGCCTACGAAAAAGTTCGACGGCGCCGATTTCGGCAAGTTCCTGGAGCTGTTGCCGCGCAAGCTGGAGGGGCGCGCGCTGCGCCATGTCGTCGAGGTCCGCCACGACAGCTTCTGCACGCCGGACTTCGTGACGCTGATCCGCGAGTTCGAGACGCCCGTGGTGTTCGCCGAGCACGGCAAATATCCTGCCATCGCTGACGTCGCCGGCGATTTCGTCTATGCGCGGCTGCAGAAGGGCAATGACGAGATCAAGACCTGCTATCCGCCGAAGCAGCTCGATGCCTGGGCCGAGCGCTTTCAGGCCTGGGCTTCGGGCGGTGAACCCGACGACCTGCCGAAGGTTGACAAGGCCAGGCCGGAGAAGGAGCCGCGCGACGTGTTCGCCTATGTCATCCACGAGGGCAAGGTGCGCGCGCCCCACGGCGCCATGGAATTGATCGCGCGGGTGAGCTGAGGTTCACATGGCAAAGGCGAAGAAGCTGTTCACCATCGGCTATGAGCAGACGCCGCCCAAGGCCGTGCTGGACGAGCTGGAACAGGCCGGCGTCAAGCTCGTGGTCGACGTGCGCGCGGTGACGTCGTCGCGCCGGCCGGGCTTTTCCAAGAAGCAGCTGTCGGCAGGCCTCGACGAGCGCGGCATCGGCTATGTCCATCTCGCCGCGCTCGGCACGCCAAAGGAAGGCCGCCTCGCCGCGCGCGGCGGTCAATACGACGTGCTCGAGAAGATCTATTCAAAACACCTGAAGACGCCGCAGGCGAAAGAAGAGATGGACGAGCTCTCGGCGCTGGTGAAGAAGGCCGGCCCGGTGTGCCTGCTCTGCTACGAGCGCGACCACACCCACTGCCACCGCCAGATGATCGCGGAGATCATCGAGGAGCGCGACGGGGTTGCGGTGAAGAATTTGGCGGGGCGGCAGGTGTAGGGGTCGCAGTCATTCCGGGGCGCGCCTCTTGGCGCGAACCCGGAATCCATCGAGCGGCAGAGGTGGTGGATGAATGGATTCCGGGCTCGCGACTTCGTCGCGCCCCGGAATGACACGTGGGGAGGCTCAGCCCTCCCCCGCCAACCTAAACGTCCCCTCCATCATCGGCACGCAAGCGCCGCCGACGTGAGCGGACACGCCCTTGCCATCCTGCTTGCGCACGCGCGTCGAGAGGATGCTCGGGCGGCCCATGTCAAAACCTTGGCCTACAGTGAGCTTCAGCTCACCGTCGCGCGCGGGATCGAGGTCGGCGAACAGCGCGGCGGCGGCAACCGTGGCGCTGCCGGTGGCGGGATCCTCGACGAGACCGCTGGCACCACGCATGAACATGCGCGCCTGCCGCTCGCAAGGCGCCTCCGCCGGGGGCACGTCGCGGGTATAGAACCACACCGAGCGAGCACCTTCGCGCGGCAAGACCTTGCTGAAGGCTGCCGCATCGGGCCGGGCCCGCTTCAGCGCCTCGCGCGAATGCAGCTCCATCACCAGAAACGCGTTTCCGACGGTGACGATCTCAGGCTCGTGATTGTCGGTCTTGATGTCGTCGGCAACGAGTGAGACGCAGCTCGCAGCTTCGGCAGCCGACAGCCGCGACAGCCGCTGCAGCGGCTGCGGCGCGGTGAGCTCGGTTCTGATCACCCTGCCCCGCTCTCGCACGATCTCGACCGGGACGAGCCCGGCCTTCTCCTCGAACAGCAGGCGCGGCTTCGGCTCTTTCGCCATCGAGGCGAGCACGAAGGCGGTGCCGACATTGGGATGGCCCGCAAAGGCAATCTCCTGGACCGGCGTGAAGATGCGCACCTCCGCATCATTGGCCTTGTCGCGCGGAGGCAACACGAAGGTGGTCTCGGAATAGTTGAACTCGGTCGCGATCGCCTGCATCTGCGCGGTCGTGAGCCCGCCGGCATCGAGCACCACGGCAAGCTGGTTGCCGCCGAAGGCGCGGTCGGTGAACACGTCGACGGTGATGTAGCGGCGCTGCATCGTCACTTCCCCATGCAAGTCGCGGCCACGACCGGCCGCATCGCGCGGCACTCTACAGGCCGACAACATCGCTCGTCATGCCCCAAAATTGAGTGCAATCGGAGCAATCGCTTGGATGAAAGAGAACTGCGCACACCGATTTGTGAGCGCGCTACCCCAGCTGATACACGGGTACTTTCTCGTCATAGCCGCGCACTTCAACCTCGCCGAGCGCGACGGCATCGTTGCCGTCATCGCCCAGCGCCTCGCGCACGGATGCGGAGATCAGGAGCTGCGAGCCGAACTCCTTGTTCAGCGCCTCGAGCCGCGAGGCGAAGTTCACGGTGTCGCCGATGACGGTGTATTCCTTGCGCCGGGGCGAGCCGATATTGCCGGCGACGACCTCGCCGAAATGGATGCCGATGCCGATCCGCAGCGGCCAGCTGCTCTCCGCGTTGATGCGATCCATCGCCCGCAGCATCTCGCGGCCGGCGGCGACCGCGCGGTGCGCGGCGTCGGATGCTTCCAGCGGCGCGCCAAACAGCGCGAGAAAGCCGTCACCCAGGAACTTGTTCACGATGCCGCCCTCGCGGTCGAGAATGTCGACCAGCACGGCGAAGGCGCCGTCGAGCCGGTCGACCACCTCCTGCGGCGTACGCGACTGCGCACCGGTCGTGAAGCCGCGGAAATCGACGAACATCACCGCGACGCGGCGGACATCGCCGCCGGTGCGCGGCCCCGCCGTCATCAGCCGCTCCACCACCTGCGGCGACACGTGCTGGCCGAACAGATTGGTGACGCGGTCGCGCGCGGTGGCGGCCGCGATGCTCGCGGCGAACTGCCGCCGCAATTGCGCGCCGACGGCGCCCGCGAGCACGCCGCAGATCAGGATGATGGTGCTGCGGACGGCGTGAAAATAGAGCTGGGGCTCGCCGACGCTGCTCGAGGGATCGTAGACCAGTGCGACCGCGAACAGCTCGGCAGCAGCGACGAAGCCGGTGAAGGTCGAGAGCCAGAAATCGAGCCGCAGCGTCGAGAGGATGACGAAAATGAAATACATCAGCGGCACGGCGAAGCCGAGGGCCTGGGTCGCGCCCATGGTCCGGATCTGCAGGATCAGGATCACGGTCGGCAGCGACGTCTCGATCAGCGTGCCGATATAGCGCCTGGCCACCGGCACGTCGCGATCGAGGCGGAGGTTCTTCCTGATCTGGGTATGGACCCAGACCTCGAACAAAATGAAGCCGACGAGCAGGCCGTAGACTTCGGCGAGCCCTTCGGTGCCGCGCCAGACCCGGTTCACCACGGCGGGATCGACCAAATAGACCGCGGTGAGGAACAGCGTCATGACGCAGCCGGTCGCGATCAACGCCCGCACCCGCAACAGCTCGGTGCGCAGCACCTCCCGCGTCAGCTCGCGCTCGAAGTCCTCCGACAAGGCGGCATGCTGCCGCGCCTTCCTGCTCGCAAACTTGGCCATTCCACCCCTCGATTCCGGGGTATTGTGCCTCAATCCAGCGTACGGCGGAAGCGCGTCACGGCGACGGTCATGGCGAGCAGCATCAGGGCCGCCAGCGCCAGCGCGTCGAAATGCAAATTCTGCATGGTCGCGCCCTTCAGCATGATGGCGCGGACGATTCGCAAATAATGGGTCAACGGCAAGGCCTCGCCCAGATATTGCGCCCAGGCCGGCATGCCTGCGAACGGGAACATGAAGCCCGAGAGCAGAATGCTCGGCAGGAAGAACATCATCGACATCTGCATGGCCTGGAGCTGGTTCTGCACCAATGTCGAGATGGTGTAGCCGATCGACAGATTGGTGGTGATGAACAGCGTCGAGAGCAGCGCCAGCAGAACGAGATTGCCGAGCACGGGCACGCCGAACAGGCCGACGCCGATGCCGATGATCAGGAAGGCCTGGACGAAGCCGACCAGCACGTAAGGGATGATCTTGCCGAACATCACCTCGACCGGCTTGATCGGCATCGACAACAGGCTCTCCATGGTGCCGCGCTCGACCTCGCGCGTCACCGACAGCGCGGTGAAGATCAGCATGGTCATGGTCAGGATGGTGCCGACGAGGCCCGGCACGATGTTGAGGCTGGAGCTAGCTGCCGGGTTGTAGCGGGCATGGGCGCGGATCTCGAACGGCATCTCAGGGGGATCGCCGATATAGAGGTCGTGCTTGAGCGCGGTCTGCACGACCATGCCGAGCGAGCCGATCGCCGAGCTCGCCGCCACCGGATCGGTGGCGTCGGCGGCAACCAGCAGCGCCGGCCTGTCGCCGCGCCGCACCGCCCGCTCGAAGCCGCGCGGGATCTCGACCCCGAACAGCACCTTGCCGGACTTCAGGAGGTTGTCGAAATCGTCGACGTCATGAACCTCGTAGAGGAAGCGGAAATATTTGGTGTTTTCCAGCGCCTTCAGGATCGAGCGGGCGAGATCGGAATCCTCCTGGAGCAGCACCGCGCTCGGCAGATGGTGCGGCGTGGTGTTGATGGCATACCCGAACAGCATGAGCTGCATCACCGGCAGCATCACGATCATCGCGAACGACACGCGGTCGCGCCTCAGCTGGATGAACTCCTTGATCAGCATCGCGTAGGAGCGCCGCAAAAAGCCGAAGCGCTCGCGGATTTCGCGCCGTGGTGCAGGATCGTCGACTGCGCTCATTGGAAATTATCCTTGGAGCGCCCCATCAGCTCAATGAACACGTCTTCGAGTGAGGGCTGCGACTTCTGCCAGTGCAGTCCGCTTTTCTCGCGCCAGGGCGCGATGCTGGCTTCGAGCGCCGGGACGTCGCGACCGGACACATGCAGCGAGGTGCCGAACGGCGCCACCATGTCGATGCCGGGCTTCCCCGTGAGCGCGCTGCCGAGCTCGTTCAGGTCTTCGCCCGTGACGGTGTAGGTCGTCAGCGCCGATTTCGCGATCACCTCCTCCACCGTGCCGTGCGCCAGCAGATAGCCATAGGCGATGTAAGCGATCTCGTGGCAGCGCTCGGCCTCGTCCATGTAATGGGTCGAGACCAGCACGGTGAGGCCCTCGGCGGCGAGGGCGTGGATCTCGTTCCAGAAATCGCGCCGCGCCTTGGGGTCGACGCCGGCCGTCGGTTCGTCCAGCAGCAACAATTGTGGATTGGGCAGCGTGCAGGCCCCCAGCGCCAGCCGCTGCTTCCAGCCGCCGGAGAGCTCGCCGGCGAGCTGCTCCTCGCGCCCCGAGAGCCCGAGCCGCTTGATCATGTCGCGCGCGGCGCCGCGCGCGTCGGTGAGGCCATAGAGCCGCGCGACGAATTCGAGGTTCTCGCGCACCGAGAGGTCCTGGTACAGGCTGAAGCGTTGCGTCATGTAGCCGACCTGGCGCTTGATCTTCTCGGCATCGCGGCGGATGTCGTAGCCGAGGCAGGTGCCCTCGCCGCTATCCGGCGTGAGCAGGCCGCAGAGAATGCGGATGGTCGTGGTCTTGCCCGAGCCGTTGGGACCGAGGAAGCCGTAGATCGAGCCGCGCTTCACCTGCATCGACAGATCGTGCACGACCTCGCGGCCGCCGAATGATTTCGTCAGGCCTTTGACGTCGATGGCGATGCCGTTGCCGTTGCTCATCGCTTGTCCGCCACCGGGGTCTTCGGATTAAGGTAGATGTCGATCGGCTGTCCGACGCGCAAGGCATCGGGCCGCGAGGGTCGCGCCTGGATCAGATAGACCAGCTTGTTGCGCTCCTCGAGGCTGTAGATGACGGGCGGCGTGTATTCGGCCGAGGTCGCGATGAAGTAGATCTTCGCGGTGAGATCGGCGGCGCAATTGTCGCAGGACACGCGCACCGTGTCGCCGATCGCGAGCTTCGGCAACTCGGTCTCCGGCACGAAGAAGCGCAGCTTCATGTTGCCGGGCGGCATGATCGAGAGCACCGGCCGCTGCGCCGCCACCATCTCGCCTTCGCGGAAATAGATCTGCTGGATGGTGCCGGCGACGGGCGCGAAGCCCTTGCGCCTCGCCATCCGCGTCTCCGAGGTCGCCACCCGCGCCTCCGCGACGCGCAGGGCGGACACGGCGGAATCGAGATTGGCCTGCGTGCCGGAGCCGGTCTTGTTCAGCGAAGCCGCACGGTCATAGGTCTGCTGCGCGTTCGCGAGCGTCGCCTTCTGCTGGTTGAGGTCGGCAAGCTGAAGATCGTCATCGACGGAATAGAGATGATCACCGACCTTGACCTCGTCGCCCTCGCGGACGTTGAGCTTGGTGACCCGCCCGGCTTCGTCCGGGCTGACGAAGATCATGTCGGCCTCGACCCAGCCCTGGAAGCCGGGATCGCGCTTCTCCTTGCACCCGGCAAGCCCGGTTGCGAGCACAGCGAGCAATGCCAGAACAGAAATTGTTTGCGACGACCTCATGTCGTCCTCCGTTCGCCAAAAATCAAATCGAGATGCACGCGCAGCATCTCCTGCGCGTCGAGCGGCGCATGCCGCGCAAACAAGCTCTGCCAGATCACGGCGATCATCGCGGGCGCGACCAGGATCTGCGGATAGCGCGCGAGGTCCTTCTGCCGGATCTCGCCGCGGGCGATGCCGAGCTCGATCAGCGCGCGCATCGCGGCGACCCCGCGCGAGACCACCTCGCGGTAGTAGAAGTCGGCGACCGACGGAAAGCGCGGCCCCTCCGCCACGATCAGGCGCACCAGATCGCCGCGCCTGGTGCCGATCACCTCCTTCAGGAAGTTGCCGGCGAAGGTCTCGACGAGGTCGCGCACCGAGCCCGCCGGCGGCGGCAGCGTGGTCAGCCGTGCGACCACGGGAACGATGACGATGCGCACCAGCTCCTCGAACATCGATTCCTTGTCCTTGAAGTGAAGGTAGATCGTGCCCTTGGCGACGCCGGCGCGCTTGGCGATGTCGTCGAGCCTGGTCGCCGCAAAGCCGCGCGCGATGAACTCCTCCATCGCCGCCTCGACGATCGCCGCACGCCGCTCCGCCGCCCGCGTGGCGCGGTTCGAGGCAGGTGCTGCATCGGGGCCTGCAGGCGCAGGACCGGTCGCGTGGGAGGCCGGAGAGGGCAAGGCGGCTTTGGTCGGCTTCTTCGTCATTTGAAATTTATGACTGACTAGTCAGTCATAGTCAAGACCGCAAAGAACAGGCCATTCCAGTAGACGAATTAGTGTTGACTAATGCATTAGTATTCGCTAATTTGATTTCATGATCGAAGCCGCCCCAAACCCCGTCACCGCCGTGATGCGCGCCCTTGCCGATCCGACCCGCCGCGCCGTGTTCGAGCGCGTGTTCGACAGCAAGGAGATCAGCGTCGCCGAGCTGACGCGCGGCAGCGGCGTGACCCAGGGCGCGATCTCGCAGCACCTGAAGTCGCTGAAGCAGGCCGGCCTCGTCGCCGAGCGCGCCGAGGGCCGCAACGTCTATTACCGCGCCGCGCCGCAAGGACTCGAGCCGCTGGTCACCTGGATGGACCATTACGGCGTGTTCTGGCGCGAGCGTTTCCAGAACCTGCGTGACCTCTTGAAGGAGATCGACCCGTGAGTGCTGCCGCGTTGAAAGCCGACACAAGAGACATCGTCATCGACGAGGTCTTCCCTCACACAGCCGAGACGATCTGGAAGGCGCTGACCAGCGCGCAGCTGATCGGGCGCTGGCTGATGCAGCCGACCGGCTTTGAAGCCGTCGAAGGCAAGGCCTTCACCTTCCAGACCACCCCCGGCGGCAATTGGGACGGCGTGATCCATTGCCGGGTTCTGGAGGTCGTGACCCTCAGGCGCCTCGTCTACGCCTGGAAGGGTGGCGACGAGCGCAACACCGGCTATGGCGCACCGCTCGACACCGTCGTGACCTGGTCCCTCACCCCGGTCGAAGCTGGCACGCGGATCCGCCTCGTCCATGCGGGCTTCGTCCTGCCCAGGAACGAGTCGGCCTACACGGTGATGAGCGGCGGCTGGAAGAAGGTCGTTCGCAAGCTCGATGAGATCAGCGGCGAAGGCTGAGTGGGAGATATCGCGATGGAAAAGCCCTATACCGGCGGCTGCGCCTGCGGCGCGATCCGCTATTCGATCGAAGGGGAGCCCCTCTTCAGCAATCACTGCCAGTGCCGGGACTGCCAGCGGGAAAGCGGCAGCGGCCATGGCTCCTACGCGACCTTCGCGCGCGCCGGTGTCACGCTGACGGGCGATGCCAGGCACTGGGACATGGTCGCCGACAGCGGCAAGGTGAAGACGCGCGGCTTCTGCACACAATGCGGCGTAGCCGTCTACATGACCTTCGCCGCGCAGCCGGACGTCTTCACCATCCGCGCGGCAAGCCTCGACGAGCCCGCCCGCTACAAGCCGCAGGCGGTGACCTTCGCCGCGCGGGGACATGGCTGGGATCCTCTTGACGCTGGCCTGATGAAATTCGAGGGCATGCCGCCGGGGTGAGCACGCACTCCGTCATTGCGAGGAGCGAAGCGACGAAGCAATCCAGAAAACCTGCGCCGAACGATTCTGGATTGCTTCGCTGCGCTCGCAATGACGATGTGGGAGCTTTTGAGCGGTGCGACTAACTATGGAATTTCAGGCCATCGACGATCTTGTCGATCACCTTGCGCTCGGCGCGCATGGCGATGCCGACGAGATTGAGGTCGGCGCGCGCAACCGCCCTCACCGCCTCGCGGTTGGCGGCGTCGTGCGTGGTCTTGAACATGTCCTCGGTGTAGACCGCCGCCTTGACGTTGCGGGTGAGCGCGCGGTCCAGCGCGCGCGACAATGCAGGACCATCGGCGCCGTAGATCAGAATCGGCTGGCCGATCAGCGCATGATACTTCGTGCCCGAGGCGTCCTCATAGGCTTCGCCGATGCATTCCGGAAAGGCCGCGGCGATGCCGCTGGTGAGGAAGGACGCGACGTTGAGCTTCTGCCAGGCTTGAAGATCGGTGCGGATCACGACGGCGATCTTGGTGTCGAACTGCATGTATGCCTTCCACTGTCATTCCCGAGGCGATGCTACGCAACGCCCCATCACGACAGCAAGAGAAATCAGCCCTTCGCGTCGCAGGCCCAGGCGCGGATCACGCATTCCTTGCCGCCGTATTTGTAGCATTCGCGCGTAGCGGCATTGAGCGAGGCCGAGATCTTCGGCTTGACGGCGTAGCCATAGGCGCCGCAGGGGTTGGTCATATCGACCGACATCGCGGCGCAGGCGCGCTTCATCGTCACGGTGGTGCAATCGCCCTTGCATTGCTTCTGGGCCGCCGCACGCGCCTCGTGCTCGGCGCCATAGTCAAAGGCCTGGCCGTAGGCGCCGCACTTGCCGACTGCAAACGCGCCGGCCGCGTGCGCATCCGTGATGTGGCGGGCGCCGGCGACGCAAACGGACAGCGCAAAGAAAAACATCGCGCAACGGCGCGCGACGACGTTCGAAGCCATGGAAAAACCCCTCCCCCCAAGGCAGGTCGGGGCAACTCTAAGCGGCGGTCGTTTCCAGATGGTGAATGGGTGGTTGAAATCGGGAGGCTTGGGAGGCGCCGTAGGGTGGACAAAGCGCAGCGTGCCGATCGCAATGACGAGACGGTGGGCACGGCGCTGCGCGCCTTTGCCCACCCTACGGCGCCCTCATCCGCGTCTTGCCGCTTCCAATGCCTGCGGCGTGTCGATGTCGAGGAAGGCGCTCTCGCCGTCCACCGGCACCTCGGCGACGGCCTCGGTGTGCTTGGCGATCAAATGCCGCGCGCCGATGTCGCCGTCGAGCGTCATCAGCTCCTTGAAGAAGCGGCGCGACCACAGCACGGGGTTGCCGCGGCGGCCTTCGCTGACGGGCACGACGATGAGGTTGCCGCGGTCCGGTGCAAAACTGTCGATGAGCCGGTCGATCAGGCCGGCGTCGATCAGCGGCATGTCGCCGAGACACACCACGGCGCCGTCGCAGGTCTCGGGCACGTCCGCGATTCCCGCCTTGACCGAGCTGGCGATGCCGCCGGCGAAGTCAGGGTTGCGGACGAATTTCACCTTCAGGCCTTGCAGCGCCTGCTCGACCAGTTCGGCTTGATGACCGGTGACGACGATCACCTCGGATGCCTTGGAGGCCAGCGCCTGCTCAGTCGCGAGGCGCACCAGCTTCTTGCCGTCGAGCTCGGCGAGCAGCTTGTTCGGTCCGCCCATCCGCGTCGAGCGGCCCGCCGCGAGCACGATGGCCGCGACCTGGCTGTTGCCCTCGGTCTCGGGCTTGGCGCGCGGCTGCGGCCGCGTCACGATCTCCATCAAGAGGCCACCGACGCCCATGCCCATCAGCTCGGACCGCGTCACCTCGATGCCGGCGAGAAGCCGCATCAAGACCCAGTCAAAACCGTTCTCGACCGGTGAGCGCGCGCAGCCCGGCGCGCCCAGCACCGGCACGTCGCCGGCGCGGGCGATCAGCAAGAGATTGCCGGGGTCGACCGGCATGCCGAAATGCTCGATCTCGCCGCCGATTCCGGTCACCGACGCTGGAATCACGTCGCGGCGGTCGGCGATCGCTGACGCGCCGAACACGATCACGAGCTCGGCGCCGAGCCCAAGCAATTCCTTGATCGCGGCCGACAGCGCCTGCTCCTCGTGCGGGACCCGGCGCTCGGCAATGATGCTGGCGCCGGCCGGGGCCAGCCGTTCGGCGGTGACGCGCAAGGTCTTGTCGATCACCTTCGAAGACAGGCCCGGCAGCAGCGTCGAGACCACGCCGACCTGCTTGATCACGTAAGGCGCGACCTTCAATACGTCCTTGCCCGCCGCCTTCACCGCGGCATCGCGCAAACTCGCTTCGACGCCGAACGGGATGATCTTGACGGTGCCGACCATCTCGCCCTCGACCACCGGCTTGTAGGCGGCGAGCGTCGCAAAGGTGATGGCTTCGTCGATGTTGTTGATACGGTCGACCGCGGCGCGGTCGATCACCAGCACGCCCGCTCGCGCGGCGAACAGATTGGCGCGGCCGGTGAAAGCGCGCTCGACATGGATGCCCTCGCCGCCGATGGCGAGCGCGATGCTGGCGGCCGCAACGTCCTCGGAGACGTCGCCCGCCTCCATGCGCACCACGACGATGTCCTTGATGCCGGCGCGCTCCAGCGCCTCGACCTCGGCAGGCCCGATCGTCGTGCCCTTCTTCAGCACCAGCGATCCCTGGCGCAGGGTGTGGACGGTCACCCCGCCAATCGCATCCCTCGGGCTCGCCGGGCCGAACTTCATGCCGCTTCTTCTTTTTCCTTGGGAGGCAGCCGAAGCACGGCCGTGATCTCGGCCATGATCGCCACCGCGATCTCGGATGGCGAGACCGCGCCGATCGCAAGGCCAATGGGCGCGTGGATGCGCGCGATGTCGCTTTCCTTGGCGCCCTGCGCCCGCAGCCGGTCGCCACGCTTGGCATGCGTCTTCCGCGAGCCGAGGGCGCCGATGTAGAAGCAGTTGCGCTCGAAGGCGTGCAGCAGCGCGGGGTCGTCGATCTTGGGATCGTGCGTCACCGCGACGAACGCCGTGTAGGCGTCGACGTTGAGCGGCGGCAGCGCAGTATCAGGCCATTCGGCGATCAGCGGAATGTCCGGAAAGCGCTCCGGGCTCGCGAAGGCCGTGCGCGGATCGACCACGGTGACGTCATAACCGAGCGAGCGCGCCAGCGGCGCCAGCGCCTGGCTGATATGGACCGCGCCGACGATGACGAGCTTTGCCGTCGGGGCATAGACATTGAGGAACAGCTTCTTGCCGGCGGCCTCGACACTGGCGCTCTTGCCCGTGCGAAGCTGCTTGTCCAGCTCGGCGCGCAGCGGATCCCTGGCGAAATCCTTCGCCTTCACCAGGCGCTGCTCGCCGCTCTCAGTGTCGGTCACCAGGATCACCGGTCGGCGCGCGGCGCGCTCGGCATTGAGTTCGTGCAGGATATCGAGCTTCACGGCTAACCGACCTTCTCGACGAAGACGCGGATGGTGCCGCCGCAGGACAGCCCGACATTCCAGGCGGTCTCGTCGGCGACGCCGAACTCCAGCATCTTGGGCTTGCCGCTCTGGATCACGTCCATGGCCTCGGTGACTACGGCGCCCTCGACGCAGCCGCCGGACACGGAGCCCAGGAAGGTGCCTTCGTCGTTGATGACGAGGCTGGAGCCCGCCGGGCGCGGCGCCGAGCCCCAGGTCTCGACGACCGTCGCCAGCGCAACGCCTCGGCCGGCCTTCTGCCAGTCCTCCGCCGCCTTCAGGATGTCCTCGTCGCGATCGAGCATGGCTGGCCTCTCAAGCTGCGGAGCGGATCAGGCTGCGGTGATGCGGGGGCAGCGGCTGGGAGAGCGTGGTGATCAGCTCCTGGATCGAACTCAAATTATGCACGGGGCGGAATTCGTCAACGTGGGGGAGCATCATTTTGATGCCCTGCGCCTTGGCCTCGAAGCCGCCAAACCGGAGCAGCGGGTTCAGCCAGATCAGCCGCCGGCAAGACCGGTGCAGCCGGTCCATCTCGAAGGCGAGCCTGGAATCGGCCTCCCGTTCCAGCCCATCGGAGATCAGGAGCACGATGGCGCCCTGGCTCAGCACCCGCCGCGCCCACAATTTGTTGAAGTTATGCAGCGAGGCCGAGATGCGGGTACCGCCAGCCCAGTCCTCGACCGACGCCGAGCAGCTCGCCAGCGCCTCGTCCGGATCGCGTTGGCGCAGCGCGCGGCTGACATTGGTGAGGCGCGTGCCGAACAGGAACACCGAGACGCGCTTGCGGGCATCCGTGATCGCATGCAGGAAATGCAGGAACAGTCGGGTGTATTCGCTCATCGAGCCCGAGATGTCGAGCAGCGCCACGATCGGCGCCGGCTTCTCGATCCGCCCGAGGCGATGGATGTCGATGATGTCGCCGCCGGTGCGTAAGGATGCGCGCAGCGTCCGGCGCAGGTCGAGGCGCAGGCCGCGGGCATCGGGCCGTTGCCGGCGCGTCAAGAGCTCGGCCTGCGGCAGATGCATCCGCTCGACGGCACGGAGCGCCTCGGCGATCTCCGCCGCGCTCATCTGCGCAAAATCCTTCTTCTGCAGGATCTCCTTGTCGGAAACCGACAGGCGCAAATCCTGCTCCTGGTGCTGCGGCGTCTCGGTCATGCGCGGCTGCGACATCGCCTCCTGGACGCGGCGGGCGCCGGCCTGGGGCTTCTTCTTGGCCTCGTCCGGCAGCGGCACCGAGTCCAGCATGTGCTTCCACTCTTCCGAGGCACGGAAGAACAGGTTGAAGGCCTGCTTGAAGATCAGCGCATGCTCGTGACGCTTGACGAAGATCGCCTCCAGCGTGGTGAAGACGTCGGATCGGTTGCCGATGTCGATCACCTGCAGCGCGCTCATGGCATCGATGACGGCGCCCGGCCCGACCGGCATGCCGGCGGCACGCAGCGCGCGGGCGAAGCCGACGATGTTGTCGGCGAATTGCTCGGTCTTTTCGGGGGCAAGGTGGTTGATGGCCATGGTCTATCCTCGCTCCGTCATTCCGGGGCGCGCCACTTGGCGCGAGCCCGGAATCCATTCATCCACCGTCGCCGCTGCCCAATGGATTCCGGGTTCGCGCTGACGCGCGCCCCGGAATGACGAACTCAATCTGACGCGAGATCAATTCTCGCTCGTCGCGTCCTTCAGCACCTTCTGCAGCGTCTCGCCCTGCATGCGGGTGATGTCGTCCTGGTACTTGAGCAGCGCGCCCAGCGTGTCGCCGACCACTTGCGGGGTCAGCGAGCGGGCATCGAGCTCGGACAGGGCGGTGGCCCAATCGATGGTCTCGGCGACGCCCGGCGACTTGTAGAAGTCCTGGTTGCGCAGCGCCTGCACGAAGCGCACGACCTGCTGCGACAGCTTGGCTGAGATGCCGGGCACGCGCGTCTTGACGATCGCAAGCTCGCGATCGGCGGCGGGATAATCGACCCAGTGATAGAGGCAGCGCCGCTTCAGCGCGTCGTGGATCTCGCGGGTGCGGTTGGAGGTGATGATGACGATCGGCGGGTGCGGTGCCTTCACCGTGCCGAATTCGGGGATGGTCACCTGGAAGTCACTGAGGATCTCGAGCAGGTACGCCTCGAACGCCTCGTCGGCGCGGTCGAGCTCGTCGATCAGCAGCACCGGCGGTCCCGCGACATCGGGCTCCAGCGCCTGGAGCAGCGGCCGCTTGATCATGTAGCGATCCGCGAAGATGTCGCTCGAAAGCTGATCGCGATCGGTGTCGCCGGCGGCTTCCGCCATCCGGATCGCGATCATCTGCGCGGCGCTGTTCCACTCGTAGACCGCGGAGGAGACGTCGAGGCCTTCATAGCACTGCAGGCGGATCAGCTTCCGCCCCAGCGCCGCCGAGAGCACTTTTGCGATCTCGGTCTTGCCGACGCCGGCCTCGCCTTCCAGGAACAGCGGCCGGCCCATGCGCAACGACAGATACGTCACCGTCGCCAGCGATCGCTCGGCCAGATAGCCGCGCGACGTCAGGAGTTCGAGCATCGCATCGACCGATGCCGGCATAGCACCGGAAGAAGTGGCCGCTGAAGTCATGAAAAAGCCAGTCTCGCTACGCCCTCACCGGGACAGGTCTGGACCGAGGAATGAGGTCAGCTCATTCCTTGGCATTGGCGGCGTCGACGGCGCGACGCGTCAGCACCCCGATCAGATGCGCGCGGTATTCGGCGCTGCCGTGGATGTCGCTGTTGAGGCCTTCCGCCGGTACCGCGATGCCCTCCAGCGCCTTCGAGGCGAAGCGCTTCTTTAGGGCCTCCTCGAATGCGGTGACGCGGAACACGCCCTCGGAGCCCGCACCGGTGACGGCAACGCGCACGTCCGACGGACGCCGCGCCACGAACACGCCGACCAGCGCATAGCGCGAGGCCTGGTTGCGGAACTTGACGTAGGCGGCCTTCTTCGGCAGCGGAAACATCACCTTGGTGATGATCTCGTCCGCTTCGAGCGCGGTCGTGAACAGGCCCTGGAAGAACTCTTCCGCCTTGAGGCGACGCTTGTTGGTGACGATGGTGGCGCCGAGCGCGAGCACCGCGGCAGGATAGTCGGCCGTCGGATCGTTGTTGGCGAGCGAGCCGCCGATCGTGCCCCTGTGGCGCACGGCGGGATCGCCGATTCCGCCGGCGAGATTCGCCAGCGCCGGGATCGCCTCGCCGACGATGGCGGAGGTCGCGACCTCGGCGTGCTTGGCGGTGGCGCCGATCACCAGCGAGCGGCCCTTCATCTCGATCGTGTTGAGCCCCTCGATGTGGGAGAGGTCGACCAGATGCGGTGGGCTCGCGAGGCGCTGCTTCATGACGGGAAGCAGCGTGTGACCGCCGGCGATCACCTTGGCGTCCTCGTTCTTCACCAGGAGGTTGGCCGCCTGGCGCACGGTGCCGGGGCGATGATATTTGAATTCGTACATTTGAATGTCCTGATCGCGGGGTGCGCGTTACGCGAGATCGGATTTCGCCATCGCCTTGGCGCCGGCGGAGATCGACGCCACGATGTTCTGGTAGCCCGTGCAGCGGCAGAGATTGCCTTCGAGCTCCTCGCGAATGGTGTGGTCGTCGAGCTCGTGGCCCTTGCGGTGCACGATGTCGATCGCGGTCATGATCATGCCCGGCGTGCAGAAGCCGCACTGCAGGCCGTGGTGCTCGCGGAAGGCCTCCTGCATCGGATGCAGCGGCGCGCCGTCGGCAGCCAGCCCCTCGATCGTCTTGACCTCGTGACCGTCGGCCATCACCGCCAGCGTGGTGCAGGACTTCACGGCCTTGCCGTCGAGATGCACGACACAGGCGCCGCACTGCGAGGTGTCGCAGCCGACATGGGTGCCCGTCAGCCGCAGATTCTCGCGCAGGAATTGCACCAGAAGCGTGCGGGGATCGACGTTGGCCGTCACAGGATTGCCGTTCACGATGAGGGAGATTTTTGCCATAAGCACTCTCTATCAGCGCCCCAACGGGTCCCGTCGAAGCGGTTCTTATAATTATTCCAACCCATCATATGGGCCATTATGGCCCGGGGCAACATCGCCCAGGGCGCAAGGCGCCATGCCGAAGGCGCTATGCTAAAGGTATTGGACCTTCAGCCCTGCACCGCCTTGGCGAAGTTCGCGAAAAATTCGTCGGCCAGCTTCTTGGCGGCGCCGTTGATAAGGCGTTGGCCGAGCTGCGCCAACTTGCCGCCGATCTGCGCCTCGACGTCGTAGGAGAGCAGCGTGCCGCCGTCCTTCTCGGCGAGCTTGACGGCCGCGCCGCCTTTGGCGAATCCGGCCACCCCGCCCTCGCCCTCGCCGGAAATCTTGTAGCCGTTCGGCGGGTCGAGATCGGACAGCGTGACCTTGCCCTTGAAGCGCGCCGACACCGGTCCGACCTTCATTTTCGCCGTCGCGCGGAAGCCGCCGTCGTCGGTCTTCTCCAGCTCCTCGCAGCCGGGGATGCAGGCCTTCAGCACCTCGGGATCGTTGAGCTTGGCCCACACGGTCTCGCGCGGCGCCGCAAGTTGGACTTCGCCGTTCATCGTCATGGCCATGAGGGTGCCTCCCGGATCGCGCAACTATAGTGCTGATCAAGTAACGCAGCGACGCGGCAAAGAAAAGGCCGGCGCCCGGTCACGTGCAATGCATATTCGCAACTGCAAAATGACGTGTGCGGGCGGTGGGGGATTGGCAGGGCCGGGCCATGATGATTAGGTCGCGCGCAACATGAGCACATCCATCTCCCCCCTGCTCGCACCGATGCTGTCGAGCGCCGCCATGCGCGCGATCTGCGACGATCGGTCGACCCTGCAGAACATGCTCGATTTCGAGGCAGCCCTGGCACGCGCCGAGGCCGCCAGCGCGGTGATTCCGGCATCCGCCGTCGGATCGATCGAGGCGGCATGCAAGGCCGATGGCTTCGACCTCGCCGCACTGGCGGAGGCCGCGACGCGATCGGGCAATCTCGCGATTCCCCTGGTCAAGATGCTGACCGCCAATGTCGCCAAGAATGACGCGGAGGCCGCGCGCTACGTGCATTGGGGCGCGACCAGCCAGGACGTCATCGACACCGCGACCATGCTGACGCTGCGCGCCGGCATCGCCGCATTGGACGCCGACCTCAGCCGCGCCATCAAGGGCTTTGCCGCGCTGGCGCGCAGCCATCGCAATACCGCGATGGTGGCGCGGACCTGGCTCCAGCACGCGCTGCCGATGCCGTTCGGGCTGAAGGCCGCCGAATACGCCTCGAGCCTTGCCCGCGCCCGCTGCCGCCTGCGGCGGCTCTCCCGCGAGGGCCTCGCCCTGCAATTCGGCGGCGCCGCCGGCACGCTCGCTGCGCTCGGCGACAAGGGGCTCGCGGTGGCCGAACGGCTGGCGCAGGAGCTGAACCTGCCGCTGCCGGAGGCGCCCTGGCATACCCATCGCGACCGCATCGCCGAGGCTGCATCCTGCTTCGCCATTCTCGCCGGCAGCTGCGGCAAGATCGCGCGCGACGTCTCGCTGCTGATGCAGACCGACGTCGCCGAAGCGTTCGAGCCGGCCGGCGAAGGCCGCGGCGGCTCCTCGACCATGCCGCACAAGCGCAACCCGGTCGCCGCCGCGAGCGCGCTGGGCGCCGCGACCATGGCCCCGCAGCTCGCCGCGACGATTTTCGCCGCGCAGGTGCAGGACCACGAACGCAGTGCCGGCCCCTGGCACGCGGAATGGCCGACGCTGCCGCAATTGATGCTGGTCACCTCCGGCGCGCTGGCTGCCGTCGTCGACATCGCCGAGGGTCTCGAGGTCGATGCGGCCCGCATGCGCAGCAATCTCGATGCGACGCACGGGCTGATCATGGCGGAGGCCATCACCTTCGCGCTCGCCGAAGCCATCGGCAAGAGCGACGCACATCATCTCGTCGAGGCCGCGAGCAAGCGCGCCGTCGCCGAGAAGAAGCATCTGCGCGAGGTGCTGTCGGCCGATTCGCAAGTCACCGCGCACCTGACGCCGGAAAAAATTGCGGCACTGTTCGAGCCGATGGCCTATCAAGGGGCGTCACAGGCGCTGATCGACCGCCTGCTCGACAACCTCGATCAAGATTAGGAGTGGAGACGCCGCATGCCCATGATCGATGCCGACGGATGCCTCCTCAACGTCTCCGTCGAAGGCCGCGACGGCGGGCCGACCTTGATGCTGTCGAACTCGCTCGGCTGCACGCTGCAGATGTGGGAGCCACAGATGAAGGCGCTGACGCAGGTGTTCCGCGTCATCCGCTACGACCGCCGCGGCCACGGCAAGTCGAACGTTCCGCCCGGCCCCTACACGATGGAGCGCTTCGGCCGCGACGTGCTCGCGATTCTCGACGATCTCAACATCGAGAAGGTGCATTGGTGCGGCCTGTCGATGGGCGGCATGGTCGGGCAATGGCTCGGCGCCAATGCGCCCGAAAGGTTCGGCAAGCTCATCCTCGCCAACACCTCCTGCTATTATGCCGAGCCGACCCGATGGCTGGAACGAATCGAGGCGGTGAAAAAAGGCGGCATCGCCGCGGTCGCCGACGCCGTGATCGCGGGCTGGCTCACCCAGGATTTCCGCGAGCGCGAGCCTGCGATCACCGCAAAGATGAAATCGATGCTGCTGGCGTCCCCCGTTGAAGGCTATCTCGCCTGCTGCGAGGCGCTGTCGACGCTGGACCAGCGCGCGCTGCTGCCGAAGATCAAGAGCCCGACGCTGGTGATCGCCGGCCGCCACGACGTGGCGACGCCGATCTCGGCGGCCGAATTGATCCGCTCCAACATTCCCGGCGCCAGCATGACCATCATCGACGCCGCGCACATTTCGAACGTCGAGCAGCCGCATGCGTTCACGGATGCGGTGGTGGGGTTCCTGACGCAGCGCTGATCTCACAACTCGTCATTGCGAGCGCAGCGAAGCAATCCAGACTGCCGCCGCGGAAAGATCCTGGATTGCCTCGCTGCGCTCGCAATGACGAAGGAGGAAACAATGGACGACCAGAAGCGCCGCGATGCCGGCATGAACGTGCGCCGCAAGGTGCTGGGCAATGCCTGGGTCGACAAGTCGATCGCGAACCGCAATGCGTTCAACACCGACTTCCAGGACCTGATCACCCGCTACGCCTGGGGCGAGATCTGGACGCGGCCGCATTTCGACGAGCGCACGCGGCGCGTGCTCGTGATCGGCACCATGGTCGCGCTCGGGCAATGGGACGAATTCCGCCTGCACGTGCGTGCGGCGCTCGCCGAGGGCGGCTTCACGCCCGACGACATCAAGGAGATCCTGCTGCAGCAGGCGATCTATTGCGGTGTGCCGGCGGCGAACCACGCCGTCAAGGAAGCCTCAGCGATTGTGCAGGAGCTCGGCCTGCTCAAGATCTAAAGGCTGAAGATTCGGCGGCGCGGCGGCCTCGGCCGTCTTCGGCGCAGCCGCCGGCTTCTCGATCACGACCACGATGGCCGCACCGAGCAAGAGCAGCAGCTCGGTGGCGTGCAGCCGAAGCGCGGCCAACTCGCCGACCTTGGAGGCCATCACCATGCTGGCAAAGGAGATCAGGCTGCCGATCGCCAGCGCAATCCCGAGCGCCTCGTCACTGCCGCCGCCCTTGCGGGTTCGGGGAATGCAGAGCAGCACGAGATAGATCGCGAAGAACGCCACCACGGTCAGCCGTCCGAGCGCCAGCAGCCAGGCGGCACGCACCGTGTCCATGCCCGCCATCTGCAGGTGGTCGCTCAGATACAGCGCCACCGCGACGCTCGGCCGCTCGTAAAGGCCGTGCACGGGCGCAACAATGATGTTGAAGGCGACGAGGCTCCATACGGGAATGAAATAGGCCGCCAGCAGGGCGCCGTTGACCGAGCCGATCCGCCAGTTCCTGAACATGCCGCTTCCCGCCTGGTTTGCCGCGCCTTCGATGGAAGGCGGCGGCCATGCCGGAGCTAACTCGCATCAGACTGTGGCGGCAATTTAAACCCTTTGTTTACCTTAACTGCCTGCTCCCGTGGCGTCATTCGGGTGCGCAGCCCCAGACCCGGAATCTCGAGATTTTCGGGTTCGGCTCTTCGAGTCGCCCCGGAATGACTCTTCAATAAGAAAAAGGCCCCGCCTCTCGGCAGGGCCTCACCCTCTTACTCCTGGGCTCCCAAACTACTTGTCCTGCTGACCCTGCTGGCCCGGGCGATCGCCCTGGCGCATCGGATCGTTCTGCTGCTGCTGTCCGGGTTTCTGACCGCCGCCCTGCTGCTGCCCGGGGCGCTGCTGACCGGGGTTCTGGTTCTGCTGACCCGGATTCTGGTTCTGCTGCTTCGTCATTCGGGGAAACTCCCTTGTTGGACGTCAGAGGGAAGACAACGACCCGCATCCACTTTGGTTGCCTGCGGAACCCGGTTCCTCGCAGGTGCGGGAACCCGGCGGCAAAATGATCTCTGTACAAGCCTTAAGGCGGAGACCGGGCCAGTTGCAGCCGCCAGTTCCCTCCTGTTACAAAACCATGTGAACGCTCAAGGGCTGCCGGGGCCCAAGAACTCTCTGCAAGAGCTCCCTTTGAGCCGCGTCAAGTTTGGGTACGGCAGCTTATGGATTATTTCGCCCAGCAGCTCATCAACGGCCTCGTGCTCGGCTCCATCTACGGCCTGATCGCGATCGGCTACACGATGGTCTACGGCATCGTCGGCATGATCAACTTCGCCCATGGCGACGTCTTCATGATCGGCGGCTTCATCGCCCTCATCACCTTCCTGATCCTGATCTCGCTCGGCCTCACGGCCGTTCCCGTGATCCTGCTCGTGGTGCTGCTGGTGTCGATGGCAATCACCGCGCTCTATGGCTGGACCATCGAGCGCATCGCCTACCGGCCGCTGCGCCATTCCTTCCGCCTCGCCCCGATGCTGTCGGCCATCGGCATGTCGTTCGTGCTGACGAATTATTCGCAAGTGGCGCAAGGCGCCCGCGTCAAGCCGATCCCGCCCTTCATCACCGGCGGCTATACGCTGCACGAGAGCGCCGACGGCTTCGTGATCCAGCTCTCCAACATCCAGATCATGGTGGTCCTCACCACCATCGTGCTGCTGGCGATCTTCACCTGGCTGGTGTCGCGCACCCGGCTCGGGCGCGACATGCGCGCCTGCGAGCAGGATCAGACCATGGCGGCGCTGCTCGGCGTCGACGTCGACCGCACCATCTCCATGACCTTCGTGATCGGCGCCGCGCTCGCCGCCGTCGCGGGCCTGATGTACCTGCTGTATTACGGCCTGGTCGACTTCTTCATGGGCTTCGTCGCCGGCATCAAGGCCTTCACTGCCGCCGTGCTCGGCGGCATCGGCTCGCTGCCCGGCGCCATGCTCGGCGGGCTCGCGATCGGCCTGATCGAGACGTTCTGGTCGGCCTATTTCTCGGTCGAGTACAAGGACGTCGCGGCGTTCTCGATCCTGATCGTCGTGCTGATCTTCATGCCGACCGGCCTGCTCGGCCGTCCCGAAGTCGAAAAAGTCTGACGCGCGTGACAGCTCCCTCGACCCACACGACCAAACCTGCAACGGGCATCCCCGCCCTCCTCAAGACCGCCTTCATCAACGCAGTGATCGCGCTGGTGCTGTTCTCGCTGATGGTCGGCATCCGCACCGAGGCGGGCTCCGACGGCCAGCTCACTTACTGGACGCGATTCGGCGAGCTCGCCTCCCTCGTCGCCGCCGTGTTCGGCGGCTCGATCGTGATCGAGCTGCTCAGGCAATGGATCGGCCCGGCCGGCACCGAGAAGCTGGTGCCACCAGCGGTGCAGAAGGGCATGTCGCTGGTCGGCCGCTACCTTGCACCCGCGCTGCTGATCTTCACGCTGCTGGTGCCCGTCATCTTCTATAACCAGCGCTACATCCTCGACCTCGCCATTCTCGTGCTGACCTATGTGATGCTGGGCTGGGGCCTCAACGTCGTGGTCGGGCTCGCCGGCCTGCTCGATCTCGGCTACGTCGCCTTCTATGCGGTCGGCGCCTATTCCTACGCGCTGCTCGCCACCAATTTCGGCTGGTCGTTCTGGATCTGCCTGCCGCTCGCCGGCATCCTCGCCGCATTCTGGGGCGTGCTGCTCGGCTTTCCCGTGCTGCGCCTGCGCGGCGACTATCTCGCCATCGTGACGCTCGCCTTCGGCGAGATCATCCGCCTCGTCCTGATCAATTGGCAGAGTCTGACCGGCGGACCGAACGGCGTATCCGGTATTCCGCGTCCGACCCTGTTCGGCATTCCGCTGAGCAACACCGACGATGGGCTGGCCGCCATGCTCCGCATCGAGTATTCGCCGACCCACCGTATCGTCTTCCTGTTCTATCTGATCCTGGCGCTGGCGCTGCTCACCAACTGGGTGACGATCCGCCTGCGCCGGCTGCCGATCGGGCGCGCCTGGGAGGCCTTGCGCGAGGACGAGGTCGCCTGCCGCGCGCTCGGCATCAACACCACGACGACCAAGCTCACGGCGTTCGCGACCGGCGCGATGTTCGGCGGCTTCGCCGGCGCCTTCTTCGCCACCCGCCAGGGCTTCATCAGCCCGGAATCCTTCACCTTCCAGGAATCGGCGCTGGTGCTCGCCATCGTCGTGCTCGGCGGCATGGGCTCGCAGCTCGGCGTCGCGCTCGCGGCGCTGACCATGATCGGCGGGTTCGAGCTGTTCCGCGGCCTCGAGACCTATCGCATGCTGGTGTTCGGCTGGGCCATGGTGCTGATCATGATCTGGCGGCCACGGGGCCTCGTCGGCCATCGCGCGCCGACCGTCTATCTGAAGAAGGCGCAGGCCATCTCCTCCGACCTCGTCAAGGAGGGCCACGGATGAGCGGCGAGCGTATCCTCCACGTCGATCGGCTCACCATGCGCTTCGGCGGCATCGTTGCCGTGCAGGACCTGTCGTTCGCGGCGGAGCGGCGCAAGATTACGGCGCTGATCGGACCGAACGGTGCGGGCAAGACCACCGTGTTCAACTGCATCACCGGCTTCTACAAGCCGACCGGCGGCGCCATCCGCCTCACCCACGATGACGGCAGGGAAATCGCGCTCGAGCGGCTCAACGACTTCCGTATCGCCAAGCAGGCCAAGGTCGCGCGCACCTTCCAGAATATCCGCCTGTTTCCCGGGATGACCGTGCTCGAAAACCTGATGGTGGCGCAGCACAACATGCTGATGCGCGCCTCGGGCTTCACCTTGCTCGGCCTTGTCGGCGCGCCGGCCTATCGCGACGCCGAAAAGCGCGCGATCGATCTCGCCACCGACTGGCTGAAGCGGGTCAGCCTGCTCGACCGCGCCGACGATGCGGCCGGCAATCTCGCCTATGGCGATCAGCGCCGCCTCGAGATCGCGCGCGCGATGTGCACCGAGCCTGCACTCCTGTGCCTTGACGAGCCGGCTGCAGGCCTCAACGCGCGAGAGAGCGCCGCGTTGAACGAACTCCTGCTTTCGATCCGCAACGACCTTGGAACGTCGATCCTCCTGATCGAGCATGACATGTCGGTCGTGATGGAGATCTCCGACCACATCGTGGTGATGGATCACGGCGTGAAGATCGCACAAGGCACGCCGCGCGAGGTGCGCGACGATCCCAAGGTGATCGCCGCCTATCTCGGCGCCGACGAGGAAGAGGCCATGGCCGTCATGGAGAGCGGATCGTGACGGCGGCATCCCCCCTGCTCGCGATCCGGGGCCTGCGCGCGGCCTACGGCAAGATCGAGGCCTTGAAAGGCGTCGACGTCGACATCAATTCCGGCGAGATCGTCGCGCTGATCGGCGCCAACGGCGCCGGCAAGTCGACGCTGATGATGACGATCTTCGGCAAGCCGCGCGCCCGCGCCGGGCAGATCCTGTACGAGGGCAAGGACATCACGGCCGTCCCGACCCACGAGATCGCCCATTTGCGCATCGCGCAGTCGCCCGAAGGCCGCCGCATCTTCCCGCGCATGAGCGTCGCCGAAAACCTCCAGATGGGGGCCGACGTCACCGAGAGCACGCCGGCGGAACGGGAGAGCACGCTCGAGCGCGTGTTCGCCCTGTTTCCCCGCCTGAAGGAGCGTTTCGCCCAGCGCGGCGGAACCCTGTCCGGCGGCGAGCAGCAGATGCTGGCGATCGGCCGCGCCTTGATGAGCCGCCCTCGCCTGCTCATGCTCGATGAACCCTCGCTGGGGCTCGCCCCGCTCATCGCGCGGCAGATTTTCGACGCCATCCGCACACTGAACCGGCAGGACGGCCTGACCGTGCTGATCGTCGAGCAGAACGCCAACCATGCCCTCAAGCTCGCCCACCGCGGCTATGTCATGGTCAATGGCCTGATCACGCTGGCCGGCAGCGGCGCCGAATTGCTGCAGCGCCCCGAGATCCGCGCCGCTTATCTGGAAGGCGGCCGGCACTGACCGGCCCCGCCCTGCGCGAGAATGCGGCTAGATATCTTGACCTATGCCCGTATTTTGCCGGTGACTTCTCCTCGAATTCATTCAAGAATGGCGCCGGTTTGAACCGGGCATGCCCGGCAACTTCCACAGGCGACCACCCGCGAGGTATCTCATGAAATCACTGAAGCTCATCGGTCTAGCATTCGGCGCATCGCTCGCGCTGTCGAGCGCGGCATTCGCGCAGGATGTCACCGTCGCAGTCGCAGGCCCGATGACCGGCGGCGAGTCCGCCTTCGGCCGCCAGATGAAGAACGGCGCCGAGATGGCCATCGCCGACATCAACGCCGCCGGTGGCGTCAACGGCAAGAAGCTCGCGCTCAACGCCGAGGACGACGCCTGCGATCCGAAACAGGCCCGCTCGGTGGCGGAAAAGATCGCCGGCGCCAAGATCCCGTTCGTCGCCGGCCATTTCTGCTCGTCGTCTTCGATCCCGGCCTCTGAAGCCTATGCGGACGGCAACGTCCTGCAAATCACTCCGGCTTCGACCAACCCGCTCTTCACCGAGCGCAAGCTGTGGAACGTGGCGCGGGTCTGCGGCCGCGACGACCAGCAGGGCCTGATCGCCGCGCAATACATCGCCAAGAACTACAAGGGCAAGAACATCGCCATCCTCAACGACAAGACCACCTACGGCAAGGGACTTGCGGACGAGACCAAGAAGGCGCTCAACAAGGCCGGCATCACCGAGAAGCTCTACGAGAGCTACAACAAGGGCGACAAGGACTTTAACGCGATCGTCTCGCGCCTGAAGAAGGAGAATGTCGAGCTCGTCTATGTCGGCGGTTACCATCAGGAAGCCGGCCTCATCCTGCGCCAGATGCGGGATCAGGGCCTGAAGACGGTGCTGATGTCGGGCGACGCGCTCGCCGACAAGGAGTACGCCTCCATCACCGGTCCCGCCGGCGAAGGCACGCTGTTCACCTTCGGTCCCGACCCGCGCAACAAGCCGACCGCGAAGAAGATCGTCGAGGCGTTCAAGGCCAAGGGCATCGATCCGGAAGGCTATACGCTCTATACCTACGCTGCGCTGCAGGTCTGGACGCAGGCGGTCAAGAAGGCCGGCACCACCGACGCCAAGAAGGTCATGGAGACCATCAAGGCCGGCAAGTGGGACACGGTGCTCGGCCCGATCGAAATTGACGCCAAGGGCGACCTCAAGCAGATCGACTATGTCGTCTACAAGTGGGACGCCAAGGGCAATTACGCCGAGCTCGGCGCCAAGGGTTCTTGATCAAGGGTTCCTGATCAAGGATGCTCGTCGGGGATCCCGATCAGCGATCCCCGAAGGCTCTGCCATCGCGACCGCGCCCCGGCTTGCCGGGGCGTTCTTTTGCCCGGTCAGACCGCGGCCGAGATCTCGCCGCCCGCCGCGGCCTGGGCCTTGCGGAGCGCTTGCAGCAGATCGTTCGGCCGAAACGGCTTTTGCAGGCAGGCGAGGTTGGCGAGGTGGGGCGATTGGTCCATGAAATCGAGCGCCGTCATCCCGGATACCGCAATCACGGGCAGCGCCGGCGCGCGCTCGCGCAGGGCCGTGATGACATCGACGCCATTGGTATCGCCGAGGAAGATGTCGACGATCGCCGCGTCAAAGGGGCTTTCCGCAAAGGCCTTCAGCCCCGCCGCGCCGCTTTCGGCCTCCACGACCTCGAAACGATTGACCCGAAGCACGATCGCGATCATCGCACGGACGTCCTTCTGGTCGTCGATGATGAGCACGCGTGGCATCGGAGCAACTCCCGATCTCGAAACCAAAATCGCCTGTTTCAAACCTGGAACCCGCCGCAGCGGATGGGCATTATGACCCCGCCCCGTAAAGCGCACCTTACTGATCCCTGTTCCGTGCATCCACCGAAATTAGGTAAGCTGTAACCCTCGGTTGAGTCGCAAACCGGTTCCGTCACGACCCGCGCCCAAAACCCGCTAGCATGAACGGATTGCCGGCGAATGAGACTAGCGGAGATGCTCAAACCCGACCTACTCAACACCGAGGCGCGCGAACTGGACGTGCCTGCGACGATCGACCGAACCACCTTTCTGTCGACCCTGCCGGCCACCTCGACCGACCGCACTGCAGCATTGACGATTGTCGGTGTGTCCTCCCTGCTGTTCGCCGCGGCCGTGCCCTTCGCCGGTACCCCGCTCCTGCCGGTCCCCGCCTTCGTCGCCAGCTATCAATCCGCGCTGGCCGTGAGCGACATCGTCACGGCCGTGTTGCTGCTATCGCAATTTGCGATTCTGCGGACCCGCGCGCTGCTGTGGCTCGCGAGCGGCTATCTCTTCACCGCCGCGGCGGCGCTGGTTCATGCCCTCACCTTCCCCGGCCTGTTCGCACCGACCGGACTCCTGGGCGCGGGCCGGCAGACCACGGTCTGGCTCTACATGGTCTGGCACGCCGGCTTTCCGCTCTGTGTGATGGCGTATGCCTGGCTGAAGGAAAAGGACGGTGGCCCCCGGATCCGCGGCGCGGCAAGCAACGCGATTTATGGCAGCGTGCTCTGCGTCATCGCCGCGATGGCCGTCTTCGCCTGGATCGTCACCGCACAGCACGATCGGTTGCCGGTCCTGCTGAGCGAGGGCCGCTACACGGCGACCATGATCGGAGTCGTGTCCTTCGTGTGGTCGCTGAGCTTTGCCGCGCTGGTCTCGCTCTGGTTCCGCAGGCCGCATACGGTGATCGATATCTGGCTCATGGTGGTCATGTGCGCCTGGCTGTTCGACATCGCACTGTCGGCGATCGTCAACGTCGCGCGCTTCGATCTCGGCTTCTATGCCGGCCGGCTCTACGGCCTCGCCGCGGCGACCTTCGTGCTCGCGGTGCTTCTGATCGAGAATGTCCGCCTGCAGGCGCGTACGGTGGGCCTCGTCGGAAGGCTGCGCCAGCAATCGGCCTCGGAACGCGACTATTTCGGCAAGCGCCTCGCGCTGTACGGCGCAGTGGTCGAATCGTCCAATGACGCGATCATCACCAAGTCGCTCGACGGCATCATCACCGGCTGGAACAAGGCCGCCGAGCATCTGTTCGGCTACTCGGCCGCCGAGGCCGTCGGCAGGTCGATCGACATCATCGTGCCGCCGGATCGCAAGGGCGAAGTCAGAAGCATCCTCAACCGGATCGCCAGCAACGAGTCGATCGCCCAGCACGAGACGGTCCGAACCCGTAAAGACGGCCGCCCGCTAGACGTCGTCCTGAACATCTCACCGCTGCGGACCGACGATGGAGAGATCATCGGCGCTTCCAAGATCGCCCATGACATCACCGAAGAGAAGCAGGCCAGAGAGAAGCTGCGCCGCGAGACCGAGGAACGCCAGCGCATCTTCGAGACATCGCAGGACCTGATCCTGGTCACCGACGGCTACGGCAATTTCGTCCAGGTCAGCCCGAGCGTGCAGAACATTCTCGGCTACAGCCCCGAGGACATGGTCGGGCACAGCGCGATCGAGTTCATCCATCCCGACGATCTCGAGAAGACGCGGAGCGAGATGCGCGCAGCCCGTCGCGGCGCGGTCAAGCGGAGCTTCGAGGCGCGCTATTACCATTACGACGGTCACGAGGTCTCGCTGAACTGGATGGGCACGTGGTCCGAGCCGGTGAAGCGCCACTTCTTCATCGGCCGCGACCTCACCGACAAGCAGGCCGCCGAAGCCCAGCTCCGGCAGGTCCAGAAAATGGACTCGATCGGCCAGTTGACCGGCGGCGTCGCCCACGACTTCAACAACGTGCTGACCGTCATCACGGGCACGATCGGCATTCTCAGCGACGCGGTCGCCGACCGGCCCGAGCTTGCCGCCATCACCAAGCTGATCGACGACGCCGCCGAGCGCGGCGCGCAGCTGACCAAGCATCTGCTCGCCTTCGCCCGCAAGCAGCCGCTCCAGCCGCGCGAGATCGACGTCAACGCACTGGTGCTCGAAGCCGCCAAGCTGCTGCATCCGACGCTCGGCGAGCAGATCAGCATCATGCCGCAGCTCACCGAGGATGCCTGGCCGACGCTGGTCGACCCGGGCCAGCTCTCCACCGCGATCCTCAATCTCGCGCTGAACGCGCGCGACGCCATGCCCGAGGGCGGCACCCTGGTGCTGGAGACCCGCAACATCTTCCTCGACGACGGCTATGCCAGCATGAACCCCGACGTCGTCGCCGGCAATTACGTGATGATCGCCGTCAGCGACACCGGCAGCGGCATTCCTGCCGAGCTGATCGACCGGGTGTTCGATCCCTTCTTCACCACCAAGGAGGTCGGCAAGGGCACCGGCCTCGGCCTCAGCATGGTGTTCGGCTTCGTCAAGCAATCGGGCGGCCACATCAAGATCTACAGCGAGGAAGGCCACGGCACGAGCGTGAAGATCTACCTGCCACGCTCGACCGGGGTGCAGGAGACCGAGTTCGAGGCGCTCCAGAATGCGCCCATCACCGGCGGCAACGAGAAGATCCTGATCGTCGAGGACGATGCGCTGGTGCGGCAGTATGTCGTGACGCAGGTCAAGAGTCTCGGCTATACCGCGCTCGAGGCCGCCAACGGCGCCGAGGCGCTCAATATCATCGACAGCGACGAGACCATCGACCTGCTGTTCACCGACATCATCATGCCCGGCAACATGAACGGCCGCCAGCTGGCCGACGAAGCGCACAAGCGCCGCCCAGATTTGAAGACGCTGTTCACCTCGGGCTACACCGAAAACGCCATCGTCCATCACGGCCGGCTCGATTCCGGCGTGCTGCTGCTGGCCAAGCCCTACCGCAAGTCCGAGCTCGCCAAGATGCTCAGGACCGCGCTCGCCTGTTGAGCCTGCGGCATTGCCGCGCTATCGCAGATCGTGAATTGCTCTCGACGACGAGGCCGCCGTGAAGAACCTTCTCACCGATATCGCCGGCGTCCGGGTCGGCCATGCCGAGGACCCGAAAGTCGGCTCCGGCGCGACCGCGATCATCTTCGATTCTCCCGCGATCGCCGCGATCGACGTTCGCGGCGGCGGCCCCGGCACGCGCGAGGATGCACTGCTCGATCTTGCCAACACGGTCGAGCGCGTCGACGCGATCGCGCTGTCGGGCGGCTCGGCCTTCGGCCTCGACACCGGCGGCGGCGTGCAGGCCTGGCTCGCCGAGCAGGGCCGCGGTCACCGGGTTCGCGAAGCGCTGATCCCGATCGTCCCTGGGGCGATCCTGTTCGACCTGCTCAATGGCGGCGACAAGGCCTGGGGACGCTTCTCGCCCTATCGCGACCTCGGCTATGCCGCGGCGACCGCCGCCGCCAGCGCGGATTTCGCCCTCGGCAGCGTCGGCGCCGGCTTCGGCGCCACCACCGCGACGTTCAAGGGCGGGCTCGGCTCGGCATCGGCCGTGACGCCGAGCGGAATCAAGGTCGCGGCGATCGTCGCCGTCAACGCGGTGGGCAGCGTCACCGTCGGCAATGGCCCGTGGTTCTGGGCGGCACCGTTCGAGGTGGACGGCGAATTCGGCGGACGCGGCCTGCCGGACAAGTTCACCGAGGACATGCTCCGCATGCGCATCAAGGGCGGACCTGCCGCGAGCGCGCGCGAAAACACCACCATCGGCGCCGTCGTGACCAACGCGGTGCTGACCAAGCCCCAGGCCAAGCGGCTGGCGATGATCGCGCATACCGGCTTCGCCCGCGCGATCTATCCGGTGCACGCGCCGACCGACGGCGACGTGCTGTTTGCCGCCGCCACGTGCGAAAAGCCGATCGAGCCGCTGGTTGGCCTCACCGAGCTCGGCACGATCGCCGCCAACGTGGTCGCCCGCGCGATCGCCCGCGGCGTCTACAGCGCGACGCCCTTGCCCTTTCCGAGCGCGCAGGCGGCCTGGAAGGACCGGTTCGGCTAGGCCAGAAACGAAACGGCCCCCAAAGCGTTACCCCGCGGACAAGGTGTGCGGCCATGCCCTCTTCCGTGATCCGCTTCTTTCGCTATGCGCCCGATACACGCGAGCTGAAGGTGACGTTCGTCAGCGGACGCCTCTATGTCTATGAGGATGTTCCGCCCGAGGTCGCTGCCGCGTTCGGGGATGCGCGCGCAAAAGGAACGTTCTTCAATCGCGAGATCCGCGACCGCTATGCCTATCGTGACATCACGCACGAATATGCGAGCTAAAGCGCGATGCGATGAGGATGAATCGTCATCGCGCTTTAGGTTATTGTTTGAGCATGATCTTTTCGGAGAACCGCTACGCACTTTTCCGGATCATGCTCTAGCTTCAGGATGCACTCACACGCTGATCGACATCGATGAAGCCGCTGCTCCCGCAGTGGCCTGCGCCTGGCGCTGCATCATCTGCCCGAACCAGTCATAAGGCGAGTTGCCGCCACCTTTCGCATTCGACGCGCTGGCGGCGCCCGGCACCGTCGTCGACATCTTGAAGCCGTCGGCATAGGTGACGGTGGTGGTGGTCGAGCCGTCGGCATTGGTCGTCGTGGTCGACGTCGAGCCGCGGCTGGATTGCGACGAGGAATCCGAGCCATCGCCCGCGCCCTGCGCGTGATCACGGCCGTGACCGCCCCTCAGCGCCTTCGTCATCTCGCCGAGATTGATGCTGCCATCCGCATTCGCATCCATCTTCGAGAACACGTCGTCGGCCTGGGCCAGGTTGGTGCCGCCCGCGCCGAGCGCGTCCTCGAACTCGGACTGGGTGATCTTGCCGTCGCCGTCCGCGTCGATCTGCGAGAACAGATCCTTCAGCGCAGCCTCCCGGCTCTTCGACGTCGAGGAGGTCGAGTTCGACGAGGCCGCGCCGTCGGCCGACTGGCTCTGCGCCGCGAACAGCGCGTTCATCGTCTCCGACGAGATCTGCGGATATTTGCCTGCATTGACCGACGAGGTCGCGCCGGCCGTGCTGCTGCTGCCACTGTCGATTGCGAACGGATTGACCGGCGCGCTCTGCGAGGCGCCCGTCTTGTGCGCCGCCGAGGACGATTTCGAGTTCGTCAGCGACTGGATCGCGTCGAGCGCGCTCGATACCGCACCTAGGGCTAACAACATTGCACAACTCCAACGGGATGCGACATGCCGCGATCAATGTTCTCCGGCTGAAGTCAGCAAGCACCGTGCCATCGCGAAAAGCTCAATGAAATCCGCACCCATCAGGTCGTGCAGGGCGCGGGAACATCGGCAATTCATGCCGCCAGCGGCAGAAATTTCCGCCCACAGGAAGCGCGTCCCTCCTGCATTGCCCGCCACAAGGGCCCATGTTAGGCGAGGCCATTCGTCGTCCGTCCGCCACGGGAAAACGCGCCATGACACAAGCTTTCGCCCCCCGCCCACTGGCCATCGCGCCCTCGATCCTGGCCTCGGACTTCTCCAAGCTCGGTGAGGAGGTGCGCAGTGTAGACGCCGCCGGTGCCGACTGGATCCATCTCGACGTGATGGACGGGCACTTCGTTCCGAACATCTCCTATGGCCCTGATGTCATCAAGGCGATGCGCCCGCACACCAAGAAGATCTTCGACGCGCATCTGATGATCTCGCCCTGCGATCCCTATCTCGAGGCCTTCGCCAAAGCCGGCTGCGACCACATCACCGTGCACGCGGAGGCGGGTCCCCACCTGCACCGCTCGCTCCAGGCGATCCGCGCGCTCGGCAAGAAGGCCGGCGTCTCGCTCAATCCGGCGACGCCGATCAGCGCGCTCGAATACGTCCTCGACCTCGTCGACCTCGTGCTGGTGATGTCGGTCAATCCGGGCTTCGGCGGCCAGGCCTTCATTCCCTCCGCGATCAACAAGATCCGCGACATCCGGGCAATGGTAGCGGGCCGTCCGATCGACATCGAGGTCGACGGCGGCGTCGGCCCCGATGTTGCGGGCGCGCTCGCCGCGGCCGGCGCCAACGCCTTCGTCGCCGGCACATCGGTGTTCAAGGGCGGCACGCTGGACGCCTACAAGACCAACATCGCCGCGATCCGCAACGCGGCGGCAACGGCGCGCGGCGAGGCGATCTGACGGCTCTTCGCGGTCCGAACCGGCCTTGCGGCCGCTGCGACCAATGGGAATGGATGAAATCCGCGCCACTCTGTTTTGCGCAGGCCTGCGGCGCCTGCTCGCCGAGACCCTTCAGGAGGGGGAGCAGGTGGTCTGGCAGGGTCAGCCCGACGGCGTTGCCCGCATGATGATGTGGCGGTTTCTCTGGTGGATCGGATTCCCCTGGCTGTTGCTGACAGTCATCGCCGTCAGGAACGATTGGATCGACCAAGCGACCCAACCTCTCGCGATGCTTGGAGTTGGGATGGTTGCAGCTCCGTTCGTGATGCTGCTGCAAGACCTGCAGACGCTTTATGTGATCACCGACCGCCGCGCGCTGATCGTGCGCACGGCCTGGAGCAGACGCAGCGTGACTGCTACTTCGTTCGACGCCATGGATGCAGTGTTCGAAATCCTCGACGTCGGCGGCGGCGTCGGCCACCTCAACTTTGCGTCAGGGTGCTCGACCCGTTCGCCCGATACCGACTACACCGGGCGATATGGGTTTCGCTGTGTTCGAGACGCACGGCGCATCCGGGATATCCTCGATCATGCGCGCACCGGCAAAGTACGTCGGTCGCACCCGGAAAGAACTGCGGCTTCTACGGGTTCTGCAACGCGCAAAGCTTAAAATTGTAACCGTGGTCCGTACTCATCCGGACTTCACTGATTCGCGCAAATCACTGCAAGTGATTCCTGCCTGTTTTCGCGGGAGCACATCATGACGACGACCCTGGTTTGGACTGGCGTGGCGTTGTGGATTGGTTTCAGTGCGTTTGTCGTGTTTGGTCCATCGGCCGGCCCGGCCGAGGCCCCGGCCCGTTCGGCCCGCAACATCCGCCGCGCCCGCGACAGGGGCTGACGTCCATGCAGATCGCACTCGTGAAGCGTCGGCCGAAGCGCAGGTGCCGGATTCCACGGCGCCCGCATCCGAGCCTCGATGATTTCTTCGGCCGCCTCGAGCGCACCGATGGCACGCTGGACGATAATGCCGGGCCCGACAATTCGGACCTCGAGCGTTCGCTTGGCTCGCCGCGCCGCCACTGAGACTTCCTTTCCGGACCGCCCCATGAAACCGCATTGCCCGAACTGCCTGAAGGAAATGACCAAGGCGTCCGCGTCGCGTAACCTGTTCAATTGCGAGCCTTGCCGCGAGATCATCCAGTATTTTGGCGGCAGCGCGGATCACGGCGAGCCGGGGCCGCAATTCTCCTGGCCGATCCGCCGCAAGCGCGCCATGGCCGTCCACGCGGCCTGATCCAGCCCCGCAAATCACCCCGGCCGGCCTAAGCTTCGCCGGCCTCCGGCCCGCCGCCGTCCCCAGCCATCCGCGGCGGCCGCACCACGGTGACGGTGCAGCTCGCCTCCGAGGCCACCTTGGCCGACACGCTGCCGAGCAGCGTGCGCCGGAACGAGCTCTGCCGGGCGCCGATGATGACGTGGTCGACCTGGTTGGCTTTGGCAAACTCCAGGATCGCGGCGGCGGGATCGACCGCCTCCAGCACATGAGCCGACAGCCGGCTCTCGTCCAGCTTGAGCGGCGTTGCCCAATGCCGGAGCGCGACCAGGCGATCGATATGCTTGTTGGAGCCCTGCTGGTCCAATGTCCGATCGATCGCGATCCGGTTCAGCTTGAGCACGTTGACGCAGGCAAGCCGCGCCGAGGGCAAGGTGGCGAGGATGCGCTCGGTGGTCACGCGCAGCGCCTCGTTCAGCTCCGGAGCGCCCTCCGCCGTGTCGAGCGCAACGGCGAGGATCGGGCTCGATGCGATCTGGGCTGCGACGTCCGATTTCGCACGCGGCGCCATGACGCCCTGGTTGAAGCGCCGCCGCCAGGCGACGCCGAGGGAATCGCGCTTCAGCCGCTCCGAGCGCGCGGTGAGCTTGACCTGGTCCGGATAAGCGAGATCGAAGGCGAGCTGGGACGCCGTCGGATAGCGCCACACCGGCTCGATCTCCAGACACCGCAACACCACCTCCTGAAGCCAGGGCGGATAATCCGCGCGACGCTTCCGCGGCGGATGCGGATCGCGCCACAGCCGGCGCCGCATCGCCCGTAGCGTCTCGCCCTCGCCGAACGGCCGCTCGCCGGTGGTGAAGAAATAGAGCAGCACGCCGAGCGAAAACAGATCGCTGCGCGGATCGTCGCGCACCCCGAGCAGCCGCTCGGGTGCCATATAGGGCGCGGTGCCGTAAGGCAGGCGGAATTCCTCCTGGAGGAGGTCCGGCAGGTGGTTGTGATGCGACAGGCCGTAGTCGATCAGCACCGCCTCGCCGCTCTCGCGAAACATGATGCTGCTCGGCTTGATGTCGTGATGGATCACGTTCTGCCGATGCAGATCGGCAAGCGCTGTCGCGATCCTGGCGACGAGCTGCCGCGCCTCGTCATAAGGCAGCGGCAGGTCGGGGAGCCGCTTGTACAGCGTGGCACCTGAAATGCGCTCGATCACGACATAGGCTTGGCGGGCAAAATCGCCGGTGCCGAAGCAGGCCGGCACGTGCGGCCCCGCAAGCCGCGGCAGGATCATCATCTCCATCTCGAAGGAGACGATCGCGGCGGGGTCCTCGCCCTCCGACACCCGCGGGATCTTCATCAGCATGGGCACGTCGATGCCGGGATGGGTGACGGTCCACAGCGTCGCCATGCCGCCGGCATGCACGCATTCGCCGATGGTGTAACCGTCGATCTCCGCACCTGATCTGACCAGGGGTTTCGGCATCGGCCTCTAGCGCCCCTGCGACAGGCGGTCGGCGAGCCAATGCGGCAGGCCGTTCTCGCGGATCCGGCTCGCGGCCGTCTCGATATCGTAGGGCGCACGGCAATAGGTGATCTGGCTCGACACGGTGTCGAACAGCGCGAAGGCCGCCGACGGATCACCATCGCGGGGCTGGCCGACCGAGCCGAGCACCGCGAGCCATTGCCGTCCGCGCAGGAGCTGCACGGGGACGTCGGTCTTCGGCACGAAGCTCGTCATCTTCGCCGTCACCGACATCGAATAGAGCGCCGGCCTGTGGATGTGGCCGCAAAAGGTGACATGGGCCTGCGTCGCAATCAGGCTCTTGGCGGCGTCCACGGTCGAGCGGACATAGTGCCAGCGCTGCGGATGCGAGGCTTCCGCGTGCACGAACAGGCGGCCATCGTCCTCCACCTGCATCGGCAATTCGGCCAGGAACCGCCGCTGCGCGGTGTCGAGGCGGCCGCGGGTCCATTCGATCGCGATCTGCGCCTCGGTGTTCATGGTCTCGGCCGTGGAATTGATCGCCTGGTCGTGATTGCCGCGCACCGCGACGGCGCCCTGCGCGACCAGCTCCATCGCGGTGTCCACCGCCCATTCCGGATCGGCGCCATAGCCGACGAAATCGCCGAGCAGGACGAACTGCTCCGCGCCCCTGGCGCGGGCAACCCTCAGGCAGGCCTCGAACGCCTGCCGGTTGCCATGGATATCCGAGAAGACAGCGAGAAGCACGCACCCTCCACCCTCAAATTCCTATTCGAGGCCGATGAGGCCAAATTGAGGGACGTCAACAAGATGCGCCAGCACCGGGCCGTTTGCCAGCACTGCCCTGCCGTGATGGTGAAGGGCCTATTGCTCGTCCTTCGGCGGCATCCGAGGCGGCGGAATCGGGGTGAACACGGCGCCTTGGGCACCGGCCGGCGGGGCATTGAACTCGCCGGTCGAGGAATCGCCGCCGCTGGTCTCCAGGATGGTCTTGGGCGTCACATACTCCCGGACCATGTCGATCAGGCTGCCGTCGCCGCCGCCGAAATCCGCGGCGCGCCCGCCTTGCGGATGACCGGCCGCGATCTCGTTCTCCGCGGCGTGGGTCTTGTCGGCCAGCCGGTCATTGTAGGGCACACGAAAGGCGCGCGGGATGCCGCTCGGGCGATTGTCCTCGTCCAGCGCCTCGACCCAGAGATAGATCGAGCCGGGATCGCCCTGAAGCGAATGCGGCTCGACGATGCGGGCCTTCAGCAGCTTGAAGGTCGCCGGTAGCCGGTCGGAGCTGGCCCAGCCGAGCAGGCCGCGCATTTCGGTGAAGCTGACGATGTAGAAGGTGCTGGTCACGACCACGGCGACCGCCTTCAGCGACCAGTGCAGCCGCGCATAGACCAGAACGACCAGCAGCAGCGCGCCGATGACGGCATACGCGACCGACAGCGTCAGGATGACCGTCTGCGGATTACTCACGGCGCACCCTCACAGCGTTCCTGCTCACACCGGTCTTGGGGTCGACGTCGGCGCCGTTGCGCCAGCTGCTGCGAAACGTCTCCAGCAGCGATTTCGGTCGCTGATCGACATTGACGACCTTGCCTTCCGCATCGATCCGGAAACGGACCGCGGTCTTCTCGTCGCCGGTATGGTCGAGCGTGAACTTGTTGTCGAAGATCACCTGCGCGGTCGGATTGAGCTTCTGCACCTTCACATTGGCTGTCACAGGCGCGCCGGTAGTGGCAACGAAATGCGAGACGTTGACGGTGTATTCTCCAGCGAGGATGCCGCGCACGGTGACGATCTCCTCGCGGATGGGCGAGGCGATCTTCTTGCCGTTGACGATGATGAAATCGTTGGCCCCGCCGCGATCGTCGCGGTCGAGCGTCAGGAAGCCGGCTTCGCGATGGCGATACCAGGCGATGTTGCCGGCGGGATCCTGCACGAACAGGTCGAGATCGTCGGGGTGGTTGTCCGGCCAGTCCAGCGTGATCATGAACTCCGCCTTGGAGTCGATCTTGCCGTCCTTGGCATCCGGAGAGACCGCGAGCAACGCCAGGAAGAACAGGAACGCGATCACCTGCAGCGCCTTGAACAGCATCACGCCGAGGGGATCGAACGGCTCCTCGCGCGGATAGAGACCGAAATCATCCATCATGACGGCGTTCCAGCGCCTTTTCGCTCGAGCACCGGCGTCACATAGGTCTCGGTCAGCACCACCGCATCCGAGAACACCCGCTGGGTCGCGGCATCCAGCATGTAGTACTGGATGCGGACCAGGATCGAGCCGACGAGGCCGGCGAGTGTCGTGTACATCGCGACTGCCATGCCGTCGCTCATCAAGCCCATCGAGGAGCGCATCGCGACCTTGTCTGCGGCATCGAGCCCCGCGATCGGCGCCAGCATGATGATGAAGCCGATGATGGTGCCGAGCAGGCCGAGCTTCATCAGCGTATCCGAGACGAAGGCCCCGAACCCGTTGGAGCCGCGCAGGCGGTCGGCGAGCGTCCGCAGCAGCAGCGTCTGATCGACCGGGCGATAGCCCTGCGCGGCGGCCTTGGTCACCAGGCTTTCGATGTGGTCGCGCACCAGTCCGCGCGGCAGCGCCACAGCGCTCGCATCGAGCGCCTTGCTGCCGCCGGCCGCCGACAGCACTGCGCGGCAGCGCCGCGCCGCCGCCCCTTCCCGCGCGATCGCCCGCGTCCGCAGGAAGCAATGGCCGCAGGTGACAATGTAAAGCGCCGCGATGACGCTGGAAATGTAAGTGCGGTCCGAGGTCAGCATCAGATGGATCAGGCCGAAGCGCCACAACAGCACGACGGCAAAGATCGAGAGCCCGGTGAAGATCATCCAGAACAGCAACGCGCTGCGCTCGGATGGATCGGCAGCCTGGCTCGCAATTGGTCCAATCGTCATCGAACTCATGCTGCACCGCTCCTGGCTTGCAAGCACCGGCCTGCAACGTGTCCTCGCCGATTAGATCAAAGCCGCCGTTTCAGGTCCAAAGACCCATGCCCAATCCGGCTTGGGAAATTTGCCCGAGCTGCAATCCCGGCGTTCGCTGAGATTGGCAAGGCACGGCGGCGTTGTTAGGCTGACCTTACCAAACGTCGGGGGTGATCGCATGCGCCTCGTGCTTCAGCTTGTCGCCCGCCTGCTTCTGATCGTAGCGCTGTGCCTGGCAGCCGCGACAATATGGGCTACGTTCGAGGCCTATCGCAGCGTCGATCGGGCGACGGCGGCTTCGGCGCAGCGGGTCGCGCAGGCGCTTCAGGCGCTGTATTGGCGCGAACTGTTGTTGCGCAGCAGCAGGGCGCGCGAGCATCTACTGCCGGTTCCGGATTGGCGTACCCTGGAGACGATGAAGCTGATCTCACCCGGCGTCTGCGTCGAGTTCCAGCCCGCCGCGGCTTTCGAGAAGCCGCTCTGTGGCCAGAGCGAGGGGTTGGGCAAGACGCCGCCACGCTGGTTCGCGGCCATCGTGCCGACCTTCCTCGGCAGCCACGCCGAGGTGGTGCGGCCCGTCAGTCCGCGCGCCGCGGCCGCCGGCACCGTCGTTGCGACGCCCGATGCAGCGGCCGCGATCTCGATCGCCTGGGACTACATCCTCAACGTCATCGACGTCGCGCTGCTGATGGCCGCGGCGATCGCCCTGCTCGCCTCGCTCGCCATCGCGCACGCACTTGCGCCGGCGCGCGCGATCGTCACCGCGCTTCAGCGCATGGCGCGCGGTCAGTATCACACCAGGCTGCCGCGCTTCCGCTCCATGGAGCTGGCGATGATCGGCAGCGCCGTCGGCGAGCTCGGCGGCCGGCTGGAGGAAGCGACCGAGCAGCGCGCCGCGCTGACGCGGCGCCTGATCGAGATCCGCGACGACGAGCGCCGCGCGCTCGCCCGCGAGCTGCACGACGAGTTCGGGCAGAACCTGTCCGCCATCCTCGCCTTCGCCAACACGATCGAGACGGCGAGCGCGAAGCAGAACGGAGACGATGGGATCGCGCAAGACGCGCGCATGATCTCGCAGGCGACGCACCATCTGATGGCCTCGCTGCGCGATGCGCTGAAGCGGCTGCGCAATCCGTTGCCGGAGGAGCTCGGGCTCGAGGCGAGCCTCGTCAATCTCGTCGACAGCTGGCGCTCGCACAGCGCGGCGCGACCGGCGATCCAGCTCGATCTCAGGGGTGACCTCACCGACATCAGCGGTCCGGCCGCCACAACGGCCTATCGCGTGGCACAGGAATGCCTGACCAACGCGCTGCGCCACAGTGCAGCGCGCGAGATCTCGCTCCGCGTCGAGCGGCGCGCGGGCGAGGAGGATGCGCTGCTGATCCGCGTCGAGGACGACGGCGGCGGCGATGCGGAGCGCGTCGCGCAATCGGCCGGCTTCGGCCTGACCGGTATCCGCGAGCGCGTCACGGCGGCCGGCGGATCGCTGTCGATCCTGCCCGCCCGCGGCGGCCTCAGCGTGGCCGCAACCATTCCGCTCGCTGCGTGAGGCGGAAATGAGCGAGGTGGCGGCAACAGGCATCTCCGTGCTGCTGGTCGACGACCATCCGATCGTGCGGCAAGGCTACCGGCGCGTGCTGGAAAGCCAGGGCGATCTGCATGTCGTGGCCGAAGCCGACAACGCCGCGGACGCCTACAGCGCGTTCAAGGCGCATGACCCCGATGTCGTCGTATTGGATATCTCTATGCCCGGCGCGAGCGGGTTGGAGGCCATTCGCAACATCCGCGCGCGCAGCCCGCGTGCACGCATTCTCGTCTTCACCATGCACAACGAGGCCGTGCTGGTGAAATCAGCCTTCGGCGCCGGCGCATCCGGCTTCGTCACCAAGAGCAGCGAGCCGTCCGCAGTCGTCAACGCCATCCGCAGCGTCGCCCGCGGCGAGCGCGCCATGAGCGATGACATCGCACATGTGCTGGCAGAGGACAGCCTGTCGCCGACCGGCTCGGTGCTGGACCAACTGGGTGAGCGCGAGATCGAGATCCTGCGCCAGTTCGCCGGCGGCGCCACCACCGAGGAGATCGCGGCGCATCTCAATCTCAGCGTCAAGACCGTGCAGAACTATCACTACCTGATCAAGTCGAAGACCGGCGCGCGCACCGATGCGCAGCTGGTGCGGCTCGCCGCGACCTGCGGGCTGACGAGGATTTAGCAGCAAAGCTGCCGCACAGCCCTCGAGGGTGCTTCAATCTGCTGAACGAAATTGGAACGGTTCCGATCCAGCCCCGGTTAGTACGGCAGAGAAGGAGTAAAGGGTCATGAGTAAGGGTCACCCCAAGGCAATCGACCATCCCCCGATCATCACCGTAGGCGAGCTCATCGACGAACTTTGCCGCCTGCCGGACACGGCCATCGTCCACTTTCGCTGCCCGATGTTCGATCAGGAACTGACATTCTACCGGCTTCGAAGGCGGTCAAAGGACGCCGTCGAAATCGCAGTCAATGCCTATCCGGATAGTCCTCCGGTCGTGCCGTCGTCCGATCCTGCCTTCCACACGCGAAGACATTCGGCACCCTCGCTCCGCGACGGCGCCGCTCTCCAGAAGACGCGAGGTTGATTGAAAGACCAAGGTGTGAAAGGCGGCCTTAGGCCGCCTTCAACCCACGCAGCAGCAGCGCCAGTGTCGCATCGACGCGCGCGGAGAGATCGGCGTCCTTCCATTCCTCGGCATGAGCCGGATGGTGGAAGCGGACGGTCGCATCGAAGATCGCGCGCGCGGTCGCCTTGACGTCGTCCACGGCGAATTCGCCGTTCTTCACGCCGTCGCTCAGGATCCCCGCGATCTGGTCGATCATGGTATCCTTGTGGCATTTGACGGCCGCGCAGGCCTCGCGGGCCAGGGTTAGATAAGTTTCGAACATCTCGGGATCGTCGAGCACGCGCGAACGCTTGGCCGCGAACAGGGTGCGCAGCCAGCGGTCGAGCCTGTCAGGCGCGGGCCCCTGCTCCTTGGCGATCGCCAGCAGCGGGGCATCGATGCGGTCCAGCCAGCGCTTGGCAACGGCCTCGCGCAGCGAGGCCTTGCTGGGGAAATGGCGGTAGACACTGCCGTGGCTCACATCGAGCGCACGGGCAACGTCGACCACGGTGGCCTTGGCAAGTCCGTAGCGCCTGAGCACGTCCTCGGTGACTTCGAGGATCCGCTCCGGCGTCAAGACAACGGCTTCATTCATGCCAGCACCATGTTCCCGTTAGGGGCTCAGTTACCCGGCAGTAGGGCTGCTTCCGAAGCGCCCGTGCCGGTCGTTCGGAAAGCCTATGCCTTAATGAGGCAGTTTTGCAGCCTGCGCCGCGATCTGGCGCGCCACCAGCAAATTGAGCCAATGCCCAATCGCGCCGGTGAAATTGAGGATTTCGGTCGTCATTGTCCAAGTCTCCATTCGTCCGCGGTCCCGTTCTTCAATCCGCCCTCCGATCCGCTGTGGATGTCGGGCTCCCCGGGGCTGTCGCGGGACGCCCAATCGGAGCGTCCGGGAACGGATATACACATCTCGCTGACAGATTTCAATATCTGTCAGTCAATGATCCGTGATTGACAGTTAATATCTGCGCCCAGGCGCCGCCATCCCGTCCGGCCGGTCCGGTGGAAAGGTCGGCGATCCCCCTCTCCTGAAGGCCCAGATCGTTTGTTTCGCCCTGCCCGCTCTGTTAAATCACGGCGTAAAAAGCATTTTGGCCGGCGCCGCCCTTTTCGGGACCGCCCGCCCACCTTCCTGGAGCCGCCCAATGATCCCCCGCTACACCCGCCCGGAAATGGCCTCGATCTGGGAGCCGCAGACCCGGTTCAAGATCTGGTTTGAGATCGAGGCGCATGCGGCGGACGCTCTCGCCGAGCTCGGGACCATCCCCAAGGAGGCCGCCAGGACGGTCTGGGCCAAGGCCAAGGACGCCGTCTTCGACGTCGCCCGCATCGACGAGATCGAGCGCGAGACCAAGCACGACGTCATCGCCTTCCTCACCCACCTCGCCGAGATCGTCGGCCCCGAGGCGCGCTTCGTCCACCAGGGCATGACCTCCTCGGACGTGCTCGACACCTGCCTCAACGTCCAGCTCACCCGCGCCGCCGACCTCTTGCTTGCCGACCTCGACAAGGTGCTGGCCGCACTGAAGAAGCGCGCCTTCGAGCACAAGATGACGCCGACCATCGGCCGCAGCCATGGCATCCATGCCGAGCCCGTGACCTTCGGCCTCAAGCTCGCTTATGCCTATGCCGAGTTCACGCGCGCCAAGGAGCGCCTGATCGCGGCACGCAAGGAAGTCGCGACCTGCGCCATCTCCGGCGCCGTCGGCACCTTCGCGCAGATCGACCCGCGCGTCGAAGAGCACGTCGCGAAAGCCATGGGCCTGGTGCCGGAGCCGATCTCGACGCAAGTGATCCCGCGCGACCGTCACGCCATGTATTTCTCGACCCTCGGCGTGATCGCCTCCTCGATCGAGCGCATCGCGGTGGAAATCCGACACATGCAGCGCACCGAGGTGCTGGAGGCCGAAGAGTTCTTCTCGGAGGGACAAAAGGGCTCCTCCGCGATGCCGCACAAGCGCAACCCGGTGCTGTCGGAGAACCTCACCGGCCTGTCCCGCATGGTGCGCGCCTATGTGACGCCGGCGCTGGAGAACGTCGTGCTCTGGCACGAGCGCGACATTTCGCACTCCTCGGCCGAGCGCATGATGGGCCCCGACGCGACCGTGACGCTCGACTTCGCGCTGGTGCGTCTCGCCGGCCTGATCGACAAGCTGCTGGTCTATCCCGCCAACATGCAGAAGAACCTCGACCGCCTCGGCGGCCTCGTGCATTCGCAGCGCGTGCTGCTGGCGCTGACCCAGAAGGGCGCCAGCCGCGAGGACGCCTACAAGCTGGTGCAGCGCAACGCCATGCCGGTCTGGCGCGGCGAGGGCGACTTCCTCCAGCTGTTGAAGAAGGACAGTGAGGTGAAGAAATATCTCACCGACGCCGAGATCGAGGAGCAGTTCGACCTCGGCTATCACCTCAAGCACGTCGACACGATCTTCAAGCGCGTGTTCGGAGAAGCGTAGGATCGTATAGGGTGGGTTAGCCTTGCGGCCTGCGCGAAGCGCAGTCCGCTGGGCGTAACCCACCTCTTTCGCTCCCACGGAGACAAACAATGGTGGGTTACGCCGCGCAGATGCGCTATGCGCATCTGCAGGGCTAACCCACCCTACAAACGACGACAAAAAACGGATTCCCTCATGCCCATCGTCAACCGCGTCGCCGCCCTCTCCGACGAAATGGCCGCCTGGCGCCACGACTTCCACGAGAACCCCGAGCTGCTCTACGAAGTCCACCGCACCGCCGGCATCGTCGCCGATCGCTTGCGCGAATTCGGCTGCGACGAGGTGGTGACGGGCATCGGCCGCACCGGCGTGGTCGGCGTGATCCGTGGCCGCAAGTCGGCATCCGGCAAGACCATCGGCCTGCGCGCCGACATGGACGCACTGCCGATCATGGAGACGTCGGGCGTGCCTTATGCCTCAAAGGTCCCCGGCAAGATGCACGCCTGCGGCCATGACGGCCACACCGCGATGCTGCTGGGCGCGGCCAAATATCTCGCCGAGACTCGCAATTTCGATGGCACGGCCGTGATGATCTTCCAACCCGCCGAGGAAGGCGGCGGCGGCGGCAAGGCCATGGTCGAGGACGGGCTGATGACGCGCTGGAACATCCAGGAGGTCTACGGCATGCACAACATGCCGAACCTGCCCGAGGGCCATTTCGCCACCACGCCCGGCCCGATGCTCGCCTCCTCCGACAACATCCAGATCATCGTTCGCGGCAAGGGTGGCCACGCCGGCGCCGGCCCGCATAAGTCGGTCGACAGCGTGCTGATCGGCTCGCAGATCGTGAACGCGCTGCAATCGATCGTGGCGCGCAACGTCGATCCGCTCAAGTCCGCCGTCATCTCGATCACGCAATTCCACTCCGGCACCGCCTTCAACATCATCCCGGAGGTCGCCGAGCTTGCCGGCACCGTGCGCACGCTCGACCCTGAGGTGCGCGATCTCGTCGAACGCCGCATCGGCGAAGTCGCCGACAGCATCGCCCGCGCCTATGGCGGCTCGGCCGAAACGAAATACACGCGGATGTATCCGGTGACGATGAACCATGCCCGCGAGGCCGGCCTTGCCGCCGACGTAGCGCGCGACATCGTCGGCGCCGATCGCGTCAACGACAAGTTCGTCCCGATGATGGGCGCCGAGGACTTCTCCTTCATGTTGGAAGCACGCCCCGGCGCGATGGTGCTGGTCGGCATGGGCGACGGCAACGAGTGCCACCACCCGGCCTACGTATTCAACGACAACATCCTCGGCCACGGCGCCTCGTTCTGGGCGCGCCTGGTCGAAACGCGGATGCCGGCGGGGTAGGACCAGTCTTGTTAATGGGAGACGAGGCGCGGTCTGGTCAGTTGCAGATCTCGCCAGTCATCTTCATGATTCCGCTGCCTGGACTAGCCACCGTACCAAGACGGCAGCCCTTTGCGACCGGTCTGCAGCCGGCTTGATTGCAGATCATCTGACCGGACGCTTGCGACTTTGGTGCCGCAGATTCCGCCTCTTTCCTGTCCTGATCGCGCTTCTTCGGTTCCTCGCGAGTCGCGACCGGCTTCTTCTCTTGCACCTTCTCGCACTCGTTGTCGTCGCCGACGCGATAGCCGGCGCGGCAGGTGATCTTCACGCATTGATCGCCGTCGGCCTTGAAGCCGAAATTGCACACCAGCGGACAGACCCGTCCCGGCTTTGCCTTCAGCGCGTCGAGTGCATCAACGCTGGCGAGCTTCACGTCGAACTGGGTGCCGGCGTATTTGTTGAAGAGCGTCAGCGAACGCTGCGCGGCCGAGCTCCACTCGCCCTCCGCCGCTGAGGTCAGGCAGCCGACGCGGCGCAGTTCGCTCTGCACGGATTTCGCGAGTTCGGCCGCCGATAAGGTCGACTTCGGCCCCGGCGAGAGCGCAGCCACTTTCTGGTTCTCGACTTCGGGCATCTGCCGATCGGCGGCCGGCTTGGCGCCCTGCTCCGCTTTCTCGGCGCCCTGCTTGGCCGCCAGCTCGGCCTTGGTCTTCTCCGCCGCCTGTTTCTCTGCGAGCGCTTGCGCCGCCGCCGCCTCGGCGGTCTTGCGCTGCTTCTCGGCCGCTTCCGCCTTGGCCTGTTCGATCTGCTTTTGCTTCTCCGCAGCGATTCGCGCCTCTTCGGCGGCCTTGGCCGCAGCAGCCGCCTTCTCCTGCTCGGCCTTCTGGGCGCGCTCGGCAATAAGCCTTGCCTTTTCGTGCTCGGCCGCCTTGGCCTTTTGCTCGGCAGCAACGCGCGTCTCTTCGGCGCCGATCTTGTTCAACTGTCCCTTGGCGAGGTTGGCATAGAAGCCGTCCGGATACGCCGCCAAAAAGGCTTCCCAGGCATCGCGCGTCGCAAGCTGAAGCGCGAGCTCGTAGTCCCTGCGAACGGCGTCCTGCGGGTTTGCCTGCGGACCGGTTGCCGCCGGCTTCACCACGAGCGGCACGTCGTCGCCGCCGAGCGAGCCGTAGACATAAGGCTCCTGCTTGTAGCCGGTCGTCTTGAGCACGTCGTCACGTACGAAGCCGAACGCCTTGCGCAGATCGAGGCCCGGCTTCGGCAGGTGCTCGACCAGCGCGGTGGCGAACGGGCTGTTACGAGAATCGCCGTCGGATGCGGTCGAACCGGCCTTCGCGGCAAAGGCAATCATCGTATTCGGGCTGGTTGGCTCCACCTTGGCAAGGCCCCGTCCGATCGCCCGCGAGGCCAGCGTCCGCTTCATCGTCTTCGCAAACGGGTTATCGCGGCAGGCATCAAGGATGATCAAACGCAGCTGCTTGGCGGGCTCGACTGCGAACAATGCGCGCTCGACAGGGATGGTCTCGTCGAGAACGTCGCCATCCGTCTCCAGCGTGGCGTCGGTCGGAATGAGATAATTGTTGCCGTCGAGCTCGATGCCGTGGCCGGCATAATAGATCACCGCCATTTCCGCGTCGCGCGACCTGCCGGCGAACTCGCGCAACATGCGCCGCATCTCGCTCGCACTCAGATCTAACCGGACGTCGACGGAATCGAAGCCCGCCTTCTTGAACATGCCGCCGACCAGGGTGGCATCGTTCACGGGATTGGTGAGCTTGGGCGCGCTCTTGTAGGCGGAATTGCCGATGACGAGCGCGACCCGCCGATCGGCATGTGCCGATCCGCAGGCCAGCAAGGTCGCAAAAATCAATAAACCAAACAGCCGAAACGGAATCACTTGCGTCCCCCCGGATGCAATTTCCTGAGACTATCCGGAGCATCGATGAAAGCCAAATTTTCCTATGTGAGGTCGATCACATAAACTCTTCGATTGCGGCTTATGGCTAATGCAGTCGGGCCTCGCCCCACAGGCGCGGCGCGAGCTTGGTCGATCCGACGTGCCATCATACCTACCCCTGCACCACCTCGTGGCGCATCACGAATGGGGCGAGCAGTGCGTGCACCTCGCTCTCCACCGCTTCGCGCTGGCTCGCCGGCAGGCCCGTCAGCGTCACGGTCGCGATCGAGCCGTGGCTGCCGTGCGGACCGACCTTGACCTTGCAATCGATGCCGCGCTCGACCAGCGGCGCCAGCACCCTGGTGAACACGCGCGCGGCGGCGTCCCAGCGCAGTTGCGGCTTGAACACCTTGCCGACGCCCGTCACCGGCATCGGGTCGATCGGGATGACCTGCACCGGAACTGCGGCGCGCTCCGGCGTGCGCTCGCGCACCCAGGCTTCCAGCTCGCCCGGCTCGACCTTTGCGCCGGGCTTCAGCTGCACGTAGCCCACCGGCAGTTCGCCTGCGTAAGCATCGGGCTGGCCGACCACGGCGGCGAAGCCGACGGCGGGATGACGGAACATGATCTCCTCGATCGGCGCCGGGTCGATGTTGTGGCCACCGCGGATCACGAGATCCTTGGCGCGGCCGGTGATCCAGAGATAGCCGTCGGCATCAAGCCGGCCGAGATCGCCGGAATTGACCCAGACCCCATCGATAAAGGCACCGTTATTGTGCTCGTCGTTGAGATAGCCGCCGAACACGCCGGGGCCGGCCATGATGACGACCCCGATCTCGTCCGGCTTGCAGTCGCGGACCAGGCGGCCATCGGCGTCGAGCTGCACGATGCGCACCCGCGCGTAAGGCATGGGAAGGCCGACCGATCCGAGCCGGATCGGCCGGCCCGGATAAGCGAGCGTGTGCACGCTCGAGGTCTCGGTCATGCCATAGACTTCGACAACCGGCAGCTTCAGCTTCTCCTGAATCGCCGAGCCGACGGCGACCGGAATAGCCGAGCCGCCCCCTGCCGCGTATTTCAGGCTCGAGATGTCCGCATTCCCCGGCGGCACCGCCAGCGTTGCGGCGAGCACCGTCGGCACGCTCGACAGCGCTTCGGGCTTGAAGCGCGCGACGAGCTGCCAGATGTTCTTCACCGCATTCGGGTTGCGCCAGCCGCTCGGCGACAGCACGACCAGCGAGCCCCCGCCCGACAGCATCGTCAGCACCTGTGTCAGCGATCCGCCGACGTGAAACAGCGGCATGCCGAACAGCAGGTTGGCGCCGGGCTTCCCCTGCAACAGCAGATTGAGCGCCCAGGCCTGATAGACTTGGTTGGCATGGGTATGCCGCACCAGCTTCGGCGTGCCGGTGGTGCCGCCGGTGTGGAAATAGGCGGCGATGTCGCTGCCGCGAATCTTGCGTCCGCTGACGAGCCGGTCCGACGGCTGCTGCTTGATCAGGTCGCTGAAGGCGAAGATGCCATTGGCCGGATCGCCGCCGCCGAACACCTGCACGATGGCCTTCAGATGCTTCAGCTGCGGGCGGATCTGCTCGACCTTCTGCCAGATGTCGGTGCCCGGCATCGGCCCGAGCGCCACCAGGATCTTGGTGTTCGCAGCTTCCAGGATTTCGGCGATCTGGTGCGGCTCGAGCAGCGGATTGACGGGATTGGCGATGCCGGCGGCCTCGGCGCCAAACAGAGTGACGAACGCATCCGGCACCAACGGCAGCATGAAGCTGATGACGTCGCCCTTCCCGGCGCCGAGCGCGTGAAACATGTTGGCGGCCTGGGTGACGCGCGCGATGAAATCGCGGTGCGTGACGACCAAAGGCGTGTCGGCGGGATCGGCATTTTGCAGGAACTGGATCGCCGCCCCGTCGGGATTGCGCTCCGCACCAAGCCTGATGGCGTCATAGGTGCTCTCGGCCGCGACGCGGTCGGCGTAGGGAACCTGCTCGAACGCCCGGACCTCCTCGTCCGTGAGCAGAGCCGGATAGTCGTTGCCGATCAACCGATCGAGCGCGTGGATGCCCGCCATGAAATTCCGTCCTCCCTCAGATGCTTGTCCCCGCCACGTATCTTTTGACGTTTTGGTTCGGCGAAGGGCTCGGCCTAATGCCCGGCCGACCCGGACCAGAATGATGGATGATTTCCATTTCGTCCATTGCCCAGCCGCAGTGGCGCTTGAACCTCTGCGCCTGATCCGGGGACCAAGAACTGGCACTGAATTCGCCCGCCAGCGCCCTGCCGCAAGACACGAGGTCACCATGACGATGCCCCTGCGGAACCGGATCACACGGCTGATCGCTGCGTTTGCGACGGTATCGGCGATCGCCCTGCCCGGCGTCGCGCTTGCCGACAGCCAGCTCGACAAGGTGCGCGTCAAGGTCGCGGCCTTCATCGCCGACAAGATGGAGAAGCTGGGCGGATCGCGCATCGTCTACAGGGTGGACGCCGACGCCTTGCGCGAGGCGGTCGTCACGGATTTGCGCGACGACGTCTACAAGATCCTGCGCGAGGGCCGCATCGCGTTCTCCGGACTTGCGATCCGCGACGGCGGCGTCGACGTGAGGATCGCGGACGCCAAAGGCCGCGAACAGCTCACGCGCAAGCTCGTCGCGGCGGCGGAGGGATTGCCCACGCACGCGCTCACCGTCACCGACGCCGGCGACGGGCCGCTCAGGCTCGCGCCGACCGATGCCGCATCCGCTGCGCGGCTGCGCGATCTCGTCGAAGATTCCATCGCCATGATCGAGCAGCGCCTCAAGGACGCCGACGTCAAGTTCGCCAGCGTCCAACCTGAGGGGACGGACCGCATCCGTATCTTCCTGCCGGGGATGATGGAGCCCGAGCAAATCGCCGCGATCTTCGCCAGGAAGGTCAAGGTCGGCTTCCGCCTGATTGACCTCTCGATGTCCGCAGAGCAGGCGCAATCGGGCACGCCGCCGGCGGGCACGGAAGTCCTGCTCGGCTTCAAGGACCAGCGTCCTTATCTCGTCGCCAAGGACAGCGCGCTCGAGGGCGGCGATATCAGCTATGCCGGCCCGGGACTGACCGGCGAGAGCAAGGAGCCGATCGCCTCGTTTCGCTTCAACGGCCGCGGCACGCGGCGCTTTGCCCATATCACGGCAGAGAACGTCGGAAAGCCCTTTGCCATCGTGCTCGACGACAAGGTGATCTCCGCTCCCGTGATCCGCGAGCCCATCACCGGCGGCTCCGGCCAGATTTCCGGCAATTTCACCCTGGAGGAGGCCAACAGCGTCGCCATGCTGCTGCGCGCCGGCTCGCTGCCGGGGCGCCTTGGTCTCGTCGAGCAGCAGGTCGTGCAACCCGCCGCCAAGCCGTAAGCGAAGGTCGCCCTTCGCTGTCGCCCAAGCCCGTCCGCGACGCCGGATCCTCCGCGGCTGGCCCGAATCACGGCCTCCGCGGCCAGACGCGCAACCAACGGGCAATTGCCGAAACGCCCGATCAGGCTAAAATTTGCCTCTTGCGGCACGATGGCCGGAAGCGTCATTCAAGCGGCCGTCATTCGATTTCGGCTATACGGGTGCCGACCAGGACTGAATGCCTTACGTGGGGTTAGTACCATGCCGTCCGGCAGCGCAGACATTTCGTCGATCCTCGACCGCATCCTCGAGGCGGCCACGGACAACCTCAGGATCGCGAAAATCCTGGTCCAGATGGGCCTCGATCCCGACAACGTCACCTACGACGCGATCTTCAATCGGCTGCTGGAGATCTTTGTCCACAACATCACGTTCGCCAATTTGTTCGCAGCGGTCGGCGCCGGCTTCTTCGTCGCCACCCTCCTGATGCGGACGATGGTGCCCCTGCGCGTCGCCAACATGATCGGCTGCGCGTTCTTCGCCGCTTTCGGCGCACTCACCGCCAACGTCGCCACGTTCCTGCTCTATCTGCTGCTGCTGCCGATCAACGCCCTGCGCCTGCGGCAGATGCTCAAGCTGGTCAAGAAGGCGCGGCATGCGGCCGAAGGCGACATGTCGATCGAATGGCTCAAGCCGTTCATGACCGAACGCAGATATCGCCGCGGCGACATCCTCTTCAAGCTGCGAGATCCCGCGCAGGAGATGTTCCTCACCGTCACCGGCAAGTTCCTGGTCAAGGAGATCAACGTCGAGATCCTGCCCGGAGCGCTGATGGGCGAGCTCGGCTTCCTCACACCGGACAACCGGCGCACGGGAACGGTTGAATGCATCGAGGACGGCCAGGTGCTGACGATCACCTATGACCGGCTGCTGGAGATCTACTTCCAGGATCCGCAGTTCGGCTATTACTTCCTGGTGCTGACCAGCCAGCGCCTGTTGCAGAACATCGACCGCCTGCAGAAGCAGCTGGCATCCGAGCGCGGGACCACCACGAACAGGATCGCGTAAGCGCTGCCGCTCAACTCAAGAGCAGCGCCATGCCGGGATCGCCCTTCTCCATCGCGCGACGGTATGCCGGGCGGGCGCCGATACGGCCGAGATATTTGACCACATTCTGACAGCGCGCGAGATCATAGGGCTGGAAATAACGCATCGTGGTGAGCGAGAACACCGTCATGATGTCGGCCGTGGTGAAGGCGCTGCCCGCCAGATATTCGGACTCGCGAAGCCGTGCGTCGAGAAGATCGTAGGCGCGGTCGAGGCGCCCCTTCATGGCGAGCAGGGTCGGGTTGTCCCTGGCGAGATCGAGCCGGCTCAGGATCATCATCCGCCCCATGCCGGGCTGCAAGGTGCCGTTGGCGAAATGAAGCCAATACAGAAATTGGGCGAAGGCGGGATCATTGGGACCGAGCACGAGCCGGCCGTTGCCGTATTTAGCAACGATGTAGTCGACGACGGCGCCGGATTCCGCAAGCACCAGCTCGCCGTCGGTGATGACCGGCGCCGTGCCGGCCGGATGCAGCGCCTTGTACTCGGCCGGCGCCAGCATGGTCGCGGCATCGCGCGTGTAACGCTTCATCTCATAAGGAATTTCGAGCTCCTCGCAGAGCCAGACAATGCGTTCGGATTGCGATTTACCGAGATGGTGGACCGTGAGCATGTTGCTTTCTCTGCGAGATCGCCGACCGGCGAAACGCCGTCTTGTTCCGCGGCTAGTGTGAGCTGTCAACCTGCGGGCGGACGCCCCCTTGCCGCTTCGGCCGACCCGATGGCGAATATCGCATAAGCCGGAAATTCGGCGTCCCGACCTGCGGTCCCGGCCCCACGCCGCAAAATCGCCCCAAAAACCGAATGGTAACCATGCCGGGCTAGGGTGGCGACGTGACCAATTCTCCGACGATCCTGGTGTTCGATTCCGGCCTTGGCGGGCTCACTGTGCTGCGTGAGGTCGTAGCCGCCCGCCCGGACGCGCATTACGTCTATGTCGCCGACGACGCCTTCTTCCCCTATGGCCACCACAGCGAGGACGAGATCATCGCCCGCGTCGTGCCGCTGATGGGGGAGTTGATCGGCCGGCATGATCCGGACCTCGTCGTCATCGCCTGCAACACTGCGTCCACCCTGGTCCTGTCTCACCTGCGCGCCGCCTATTCCGTGCCCTTCGTCGGCACCGTGCCGGCGATCAAGCCGGCCTGCGCGCAGTCCAAGACCCGCCGCGTCTCGGTGCTCGGCACCAAGGGCACGGTGAAGCGCGAGTACACCAAGGCGCTGATCCGCGATTTCGCGCAAGGATGCGAGGTGACGCTGGTCGGCTCGCCCGCGCTCGCTTCGCTGGCCGAAGCCGAGCTCAGCGGGGCTCCGATCAGCGACGAAGCCATCCTCGCCGAGCTCGCTCCCTGCTTCGTCGGCGACCCCTCGGATGCAACATCGCGCACCGACACCGTGGTGCTCGCCTGCACGCATTACCCGCTGCTGCTCGACCGGATGAAGATGCTCGCGCCCTGGCCGGTCGACTGGATCGATCCGGCGCCCGCGATCGCCCGCCGCGTCTCCGACCTGCTCGGCCAGCGGATCGGCGGCATCGTGCAGTCCGGCGCCGAGATGATTTTTACATCGAACCGCGTGCATGGTCTCAGCGCCACGCTGACGGCGTTCTTCGGCGGACGCGCGCTGGCCTGAGCTTGCGCCCTAACGGCGCGCTGCTAGGCTTTGTCGTCGCCATCGTCCCGCAGGTTTTTCCATGTCGGTCCCCGCAAAGCCGCTGAACCGCCTCCGTCAATTGTGGCGCGAGGGCCGCCCCGCCTTCGGCGCGATCGCGACCATCCCGAGCGTGCAGATGGTGCAGATCATGGCGCGCTCGCTGGACTGGATCATCGTCGATCTCGAACACGGCCCGATTGGATTGACCGAAGCACATGCGATGATCGCCGCGACCACGGGCACACCGTGCACACCCCTGGTGCGGATCGCCGCGAACGAGCCGTGGCTGGCGAAAGCGCCGATGGACATCGGTGCCTTCGGCATCAACTTCCCGATGATCACGAGCCGGGCGGATGCCGAGAAGGCAGTGCGCAGCGTGCGCTACCCGCCGCGCGGCGACCGGCTCTGGGGCCCCTTCCACGCGCCGTTCCGCTGGGGCCAGTCGATGCCTGATTACATGGCCTCTGCCGACGAGGAGATGATCTGCATGATCACGATCGAGCACGTCGATGCGGTCGATCGCATCGACGAGATCATGGCAACGCCTGGTATCGACGTCGCGGTGATCGGTCCCGGCGATCTCGCCACCTCCATCAACAAGCGCGGCCAGATGGACGATCCGCAATTGCTGGACCTGATCGCGCGCGCCGAGGCCGGCATCCTTAAGAGCGGCGTGCCGATCGGCGGGGTGGCGCGCAGCGCCGACCAGGCCAATGCGCTGATCGACCGCGGCTACCGCGCGATCGCGCTGGGCTTCGACTGGTCGCTGTTCCAGCGCGGCATCATGGCGGCATACGAGGGGGTCAGGCGCTGAACGAGCCGATTGACTCATTACCGCGGCATCGCCAGGACCGCGCGCTCAAGATATAAACAATTGAAAATAGATGATTTTTTGGTCTAAGTGAGGTTCGTCTTTGGCGATGCCTAGTGCGGCGAACCGACCGGCCCCAAGCGGATTGGTTCATGCTAGAGCGAGCGGGCGGGCTCCGCTCGCTGCACATATTTTGATCTTTGATTTGGAACCGGAGGCCTATGCGCGGGACGCCCAAAACCATTTCGCTGCGGCGCCGTCTGATCTGCGACCTCATGCACGCCTCGATGGGCGTACCTTTCGTTTCACTGGCCCGTTCGCTCAATATCCGCCCCCTGCTGGAGGCCCGCGCGGGCGCAACCGCGCCCGCCGGTTGGGCCGCGATGTTCGTCAAGGCTTTCGCCCTGGTTGCAAAGGACGAGCCGATCCTGCGCACGGTTTACACAAAATGGCCCTGGCCGGCCCTCTATGAGCTGCCGAAGAGCGTGGCGACGGTCGCGATCGCGCGTGTCGATGATGGCGAGGAATATGTGCTGCCGCAGCGAATCGCCGCTCCTGAGGCTCTTTCGCTGGCAACCATCGATGCGGAAATCCGCCGCGGCAAGACGGCCCCGATCGAGGACGTCCCGATGTTCCGCAAGATCATGCGGGCGACGCGCCTGCCGCTGCCATTGCGGCGCCTGTCCTGGGCCGTCGGTCTGAATTTGGGCCGTCAGCGCGGCAACTGGTTCGGCAGCTTCGGGGTGAGCTCGGTGGCGGCCTATGGCGGCGGCGAGCTTCACCCGATCACGCCGGGCCCCTTTGTCGTGAGCTATGGGCTGGTCCTGCCGGACCAGACCATCCACGTCGTGATCCGCTGGGACCACCGCGTCACCGACGCCGCCCCGATCGCGCGGGTCCTGACCCGGCTGGAACAGGCCCTGAACACTGAAATTGCTGCCGAATTGCGGGCGGCGGGGTCAAAGCCGGTCCGGGCGGTCAGGACATAAGAATACCGTTGTCGCACGCCCAGGACTGACCGGCTAAAGAATTGACAGCCAACCCCAAACTCCCCTAAAAGCCGCCTGCTCGCGGGCCGTTTCGGCCCGCGAAGCGTTTCGCGACCCGTGGTCCTCTCCCTTAAGCTTTGGGGATCGGACCTGTCGGTGCCGGGACCATCCCGTCACACAGGAGGGCGCGTTTCCTCAAACCATGACCTGAAGAGGACGCGATGACTAAGCGCAGTGAGGCGAAGTACAAGATCGATCGCCGTATGGGCCAGAACATCTGGGGCCGCCCGAAGAGCCCCGTGAACCGCCGCGAGTACGGCCCCGGCCAGCATGGCCAGCGCCGCAAGGGCAAGCTCTCCGACTTCGGCGTGCAGCTGCGCGCCAAGCAGAAGCTGAAGGGCTATTACGCCAACATCAGCGAGCGCCAGTTCCACGGCATCTATGTCGAGGCCAGCCGCCTCAAGGGTGACACCGGCGAGAACCTGATCGGCCTGCTGGAGCGTCGTCTCGACGCGGTCGTGTACCGCGCCAAGTTCGTCTCCACGATCTTCGCCGCACGCCAGTTCATCAACCACGGCCACGTCAAGGTGAACGGCCGCAAGGTCAACATCTCGAGCTATCAGCTCAAGGTCGGCGACGTGATCGAGGTCAAGGAAAGCTCCAAGCAGCTCGCCCACGTGCTCGAAGCCAGCCAGCTGCCCGAGCGCGAGGTCCCGGACTATCTCGAAGTCGACCACGGCAAGATGACCGCGAAATACGCCCGCATCCCCGGCCTCTCCGACGTACCGTTCCCGGTGCAGATGGAGCCGCATCTGGTCGTCGAATTCTATTCGCGCTGATAGCTTCGGCAGAACGACATTCAAAGGCCCCGGTTTCCGGGGCCTTTTTGTTGTGGTATCGTGCTGTCGATGTCCCAGACGACCGACCAGCTCGCCAACATCAGCCCGTCGGCAACGCCTTCCGAGGCGGAGCTTGAAGCATGGGCTAAGCTGCCCCGCGACGAGCAGGTCCGCCGTTATCAAGCGCTGTTCGCTCAGGCAGATTGCAACAAGTTCACCTTGGACACCCCTGACGACATCCTCGCCGCCGCGCGCGAACGCGTTGCTCAACGCCGCCATGGCTGAGTACCGGTTATCGGAGCGCACCCGGGCCGATTTGATCGACATCTACGACTTCACCGAGAGCCGTTTCGGCAAATATCAGGCAGAGGCCTACTACGCGGGCCTGATCCGTTCCTTCGGACTTCTGGCCGACTTCCCCCTGATCGGCCAACAAGTGGACGAGCTTGCGGCAGGCTATCGACGTTTCCGCTTCCAATCCCATCTGATTTTCTACACGGTGCAATCCGACCACGTCGAAATCCGTGCCATTCTTCACGGCGCGCAAGACATCAGACCGCAGCTGTTCGACTAGATAAAATGACGAGACAAGCCATGCTCTACACCCCTCCCGCCGTCGATCCCAAGGCGCCGCCGGTGCGAATCAATCTGCTGTCGGACACGCAGACCAAGCCGACGGCGGGGATGCGCGAGGCGATGGCGCGCGCGGAGGTCGGTGACGAGCAGGTCGGCGACGATCCGACCGTGAACGCGCTGTGCGAACGCGTGGCCGATCTGCTCGGCAAGGAGGCGGCGGTCTACATGCCCTCGGGCACGATGTGCAACGTCACCGCGACGCTGGTGCATTGCCGCCCCGGCGACGAGATCCTCGCCCATGAGACCGCGCATATCATCGCGCGCGAAGGCGGCGCGCATGCGGCGATCGGCGGCTTCCAGGTCACCCAGCTCAAGGGCCCCGATGGCCAGTTCACGCCGGAGACGTTTCGCAAGGCGCTGCACCCGCGCACGCGCTACCAGCCGCCGCAGACCGTCGTCAGCGTCGAGCAGACCGCCAATATCGGTGGCGGCACGATCTGGAAGAAGGCGGTGCTCGACGAGATCGTCGCGATCGCCAGGCAGCACGGCCTCATCACCCATATGGACGGCGCACGCCTGCTCAACGCCACCGTTGCGAGCGGCATCTCGCCGCGCGACATGACCGCGGGCTGGGACTCGGCCTGGATCGACTTCTCCAAGGGCCTGGGCGCGCCGATCGGCGGCGTGCTTGCGGGCTCGCGCGCCTTCATCGACGCGGTCTGGCAGTGGAAGCAGCGCCTCGGCGGCTCGATGCGGCAGGCCGGCATCTGCGCCGCGGCCTGCATCTACGCCCTCGACCACCACGTCGCCCGCCTCGCCGACGACCACGCCAATGCGCGGGCGCTCGCGCGCGGATTGTCGCAGATCGCGGGCATCGAGGTGCAGGAGCCCGAGACCAATCTCGTGTTCTTCAAGCCCGACGGCGCCGGCATCCCCGGCGACAAGATGGTCGCAGCGCTGCGCCAGCGCGGCGTCACGCTCGCGATGATGGACGGCCGCATCCGGGCCTGCACGCATCTGGACGTCAATGCGAGCCAGATCGAGGAGACGATCGGCTACGTGCGCGAGATCGTGCGCGGGGCGTAATCGGAGCGTTTTCGAGCGAAGTGGATACCGGTTCGCGTAAAGAAAACGCGTCAAAACGAGAGTCTACCGCCCCATCGCCTGATAGATCAGCGTCTTCAGCGCGAGCTGGATCCGGCCGCGCTGCGAGGGGGTCTGCACCATGAAGATTCCGAACAGGTCGTCTTCGGGATCGATGAAGAAGAAGGTGCCGCCGACGCCGTCCCAGCGATATTCGCCCAGCGGCCACTTCGTGCCCGGCGGCACCGCGATACGCACGGCGAAGCCGAGGCCGTAGCCGCTGGTCTCACCCGGATAGTAGTTCTTGTCGCGTTCGATGCGGGTTTGGGGACCGATGTGATCCGACGTCATCAAGGCGATGGTTTCCGGCTTCAGGTAGCGTCGACCTTCAAGCGTGCCGCCATTGAGCAGCATTTGTGAGAAGCGCGCATAGTCGCCGACCGTGCCGACGAGACCGCCGCCGCCCGACTCCCATCGCAGCGGCTTCCTGATATCGCGAACCTGCGTGATCGGGCTGATCGCCCGATCCTGCGGCATCGGCTCGGCGATACGCGGCCATTTGGCGGGATCGGCGACGTAAAACGCCGTGTCCTTCATCCCGAGTGGGTCGAGCAGCCGCTTCTTCGCGAACTCGAACAGCGATTCCCCCGAGATCACCTCGATGATGCGCCCGAGCACGTCGGTGGAGTGGCCGTAGTCCCAGATCGTGCCGGGCTGTTCGGCGAGCGGCAGCGCGGTGATCTTCGCGACGAATTCAGCATTGGTCGAATTCCTGTCGAACAGTCCGGCGTCGGCATAGAGCTTGTTCACCAGGTCCCCGCCATAATAGCCGTAAGGGATCCCGGCGGTATGCCGCATCAAATCCTCGATCGTCACCGGACGGTTGAGCGGCTCCAGCTCCAGCGAGATCTTGTCGTCCTCGGCCTTCTTCTCGACGCCGACCTTCATGCCGGCAAAGGCCGGAATGTATTTCGAGACGGGATCGCTGATCGCAAGCTTACCCTCCTCGACCAGCATCATCGCCAGGACTGAGGTGATCGGCTTGGACATCGAATAGAGGCGGAAGATCGTATCCGCGCTCATCGAAAGTTCGGTCGCGACGTCGCGGACGCCGAAATTCTCGTAATAGACCGGCTTGCCGTGTTGCTGGAGCAGCAGAATCGCGCCCGGAAATTTGCCGGTCGCGATCTCGTTCCTGATGTAGTCGGAGACTTTTGCCAGGCCTTCGGGCGTGAAGCTGTGTGCGCGGCCCTCTGAGCCCGCCCGCGCACCTACGGCGCCGAACAAAAAGACGAGCGCCGCGAACAGCGCGCGGCGCCCGTTCATGTCAGTTCTCCATGGCTTCATAAACCAGCTGCTTCAATGTTCGCTGCACGCGCTGGCGCTCGCTCGGGGTCTGCTCCAGCAGCACGAAGAACATGTCCTGCTTGGGGTCGATCACGAAATAGCAGCCGGAGGCCCCGTCCCACTTCAGTTCGCCGAGGTTGCCGGGCGGCGGCGGCTTGGCGTTGCCGGGATCGGTACGGACCGCCAGCCCGAGGCCGAAGCCGAAACCGTCGCCGGGAAAGTAGAAATAGTCGCGCTCGACGCCGGAGCCCGGGCCGACCTGATCGGTCACCATCAGCTTGAACGTCTCAGGCTTGAGAATGGTCTTGCCATCGAGACTGCCGCCGTTGAGCAGCATCTGCGAAAAGCGCTTGTAATCCGCCATGGTCGTGACCATGCCGCCGCTGGCAAACTGGATTTTCTTGACGACCGTCGGATCATTGATGCGGCCGACGCGGAAATCGGAATCGTTCGGCACTGGCTGGGCCAGAATCTTCTGCTTCTCGGGGTCCGTGACCAAAAAGCCGGTATCGACCATGCCGAGAGGATCGAGCAGCTTCTCGCGCATGATGTCGATCAGCGGCTTGCCGGCAGCGATCTCCATCACCCGCGCCAGCACGTCGGTGGAGTGGCCGTATTGCCAGAGCGCGCCCGGCTGGTTGTGCAACGGCAGCTTGGCGATGCGTTCGGCGAACTCGGCCAGATCGAAATCGCCGGCATAGATGTTGGCCTCGCGATAGGCCTTGCGGACCAGGCTGTCGCCGTAGAAGCCGTAGGTGATGCCGGAGGTGTGCGTCATCAGATCGTGCACGGTCATCGCCCGCTTCGGCGGCACCAGCTCGAGCGACTTGGTGCCGTCCTCGGCCTTCTTCTCGACGCCGACCTTCACATTGGCGAAGGAGGGAATGTATTTCGAGACGGGATCGTCCAGCTTGATCTTGCCGTCCTCGACCAATTGCATCGCGACCACCGCGGTGATTGCCTTGGTCATCGAGAACAGGCGGAAGATGGTCTTGTCCGTGATCGGAGCCTTGCTGACCACGTCCTGCACGCCGAAGACTTCGTGATAGACCGGCTTGCCATGCTGCTGGATCAGCACGTTTGCACCGGCGATCTTGCCGGTCGCGACCTCGTTCTTGAAGAACTCGGTGATCCTGCCGAGCTTCTCCTGATTGAAATGGGCGCCGGCTGGAATCTCGTAAGTGCCCTCCGCGCGCGCCAGCGACATCGCGGCAAGCGACAGCAGCGCGCCGCAGGCGAGCACACGCAACCCAGATCGTGAAAACATATCCCCTCCCCGGAACATGGCGCTCGGAGTGTACTGACCAGCTCAATCGGCACAAGGGCCGCCGTGTTGCGCAAGCGTCTCGGCATGGAGCTTGGCGCTCGGCTCGGAGAAGCAGCAGAACACGACGCGAGCGACGGTCGGCGCCAAAGCCAGCCCTTCGATCGTCGTGCGCACGGCGATATCGGCCGCCCGTTCGGCAGGAAAGCGATAAATGCCGGTCGAAATCGCGGGAAATGCCACCGAGATCAGCTCGTGCTTCGCGCAAAGCGCCATGGACCGCCGATAGCAGGAGGCGAGCAGATCGTCCTCGCCCAGCGTGCCGCCATTCCACACCGGACCGACGGTGTGGATCACATGCGCGGCCTTGAGCCGATAGCCCCTGGTGATCTTCGCGTCGCCCGTCTTGCAACCGTTGAGCATGCGGCATTCGGCGACGAGCTCGGGCCCGGCTGCCCGGTGGATCGCGCCATCCACGCCGCCCCCGCCAAGGAGCGACGTGTTCGCGGCGTTGACGATGGCGTCAACACTCAATGTGGTGATATCGGCGACGATGACTTCGAGCTCCGCGCCGCCAATCCGGCGCGTCAGCACGGTCACGTGTCAGGCCGCGACGACGACGCCCTTCTCGGAGAGGAGCTGCTGCAATTCACCGGCCTGGAACATCTCGCGGACGATGTCGCAGCCGCCGATGAACTCGCCCTTCACGTAGAGCTGCGGAATGGTCGGCCAGTTCGAATATTCCTTGATGCCGTTGCGGAGCTCGGCGGATTCGAGAACGTTGAGGCCCTTATAGCCGACACCGATATGGTCGAGGATCTGGACGACCTGGCCGGAGAAACCGCACTGCGGAAATTGCGGCGTCCCCTTCATGAACAGAACCACGTCGTTGGATTTCACTTCATTGTCGATGAATTCCGCGATGCTCATATCCGTGTCCTTCTGGGGCAGAGCCCTCAACAATTGCTTCGGGCCGGCTCCGCCGATTTAACCCGATACCTGCCTATATATGTAGCCCAAACCGTTGTGCATCCAAAGTAAAATGGCGGCGACGGGTCCCTGGGCGGCCGGATTGAGCCCGCCGGGTCCATAGGCTGATGACATTAATATCATCGCCGCAGAGGACTTTCATACCGTAACGGAGCCCCTATCTAGGACGAACCTCGGTTTTGGAACCGGGCAACGCCAACAACGTTCTCTTGTCCTGTCTGGAGAAAAACGTGACGAAACAAGCCTCAGCCACGGTTGCGCCCCAGCTTTCGTCACCGTCCTCCCACCAGGACGACCTCGCCCAGCGCCTGGAAGCGGCGTTCCTCGGCGTTCGCAATGAGACCGAACGGCGGGCAGCGCCGCTGTCGCCCGAGGACCAGCAGATCCAGTCCATGCCCGATGCCAGCCCGACCAAATGGCACCGGGCCCATACCACCTGGTTCTGGGAGCAATTCCTGCTCGGCGAGCATGCTGCCGGCTACCGGCCCTTCCATCCCGATTTCGCGTTCCTGTTCAATTCCTATTACGTCAGCGCCGGGCCGCGGCATGCCCGCAATCATCGCGGCGACATCACGCGCCCCAGCGCCGACGAGGTCGGCGCCTATCGCAAATACGTCGATGCGGCCGTCAGCAAATTCTTCCGCGAGGCCGGAGCGGACAAGCTGCGCACAATCGCGCCGCTGGTGGAGGTCGGGCTCAACCACGAGCAGCAGCATCAGGAATTGATGTTCACCGACATCCTGCATGCCTTTGCGCAAAACCCGATCTACCCGGCCTATGATCCGGACTGGCGCTTCCCGGCCACCACGCGCGGCGGCGATGACTGGCTGACGCTGAACGAAGGCATCCACACCGTCGGCCATGTCGACGACGGCTTTCATTTCGACAACGAGAAGCCGGCGCACCGCGCCCTGGTCGGTCCGGTCAGGATCGCCCGCAATCTGGTCACCAATGCCGAGTGGCTCGCCTTCATGCAGGATGGCGGCTACCGGACCGCACCCCTGTGGCTGATGGACGGCTTTGCCGCGGCCGGCAAGGAAGACTGGCAGGCCCCCGGCTACTGGCGCGAGGTCGACGGCGCATGGCAGGTGATGACGCTGGCCGGCCTCAAGCCGGTCGATCCGGACGCGCCGGTCTGCCACGTCAGCTATTACGAGGCGGATGCGTTCGCGCGCTGGTCCGGCAAGCACCTGCCGACCGAGATGGAATGGGAAGTCGCGGCCCGCACCGGCCAGCTCAACGACGCCTTCGGCCTTGTCTGGCAATGGACCCGCAGCTCGTACGCGCCCTACCCCGGCTATCGCGCCGTCGAGGGCGCGCTCGGCGAGTACAACGGCAAGTTCATGGTCAACCAGTTGGTGCTGCGCGGCTCCTCGCTTGCAACTCCGGCGGACCACAGCCGTATCACCTATCGTAACTTCTTCTATCCGCACCACCGCTGGCAGTTCACCGGACTGCGGCTTGCCGATTACGACTGAAAAATTCCGACGACAGATGCGCGCCGGACAGCGCGTTCAGGAGAGTATCATGAATGTGCACGCCAGCGCTTTGGCCGAAGCCCATCTTCCCGACGAGCAGACCACCGCTTTCGCCCGCGAGGCCATCGAGGACCTCTCGCAGCAGCCGAAAAGGCTATCGCCGAAATACTTCTATGACGCGACCGGATCGGAGCTGTTCGAGGCGATCACCAAGCTGCCGGAATATTATCCGACGCGCACTGAGCTATCGATCCTCAAGGAGCGCGGCAGCGAGATCGCAAGAATCATCCCGGAGCACGCCGCGCTGGTCGAGTTCGGCGCCGGCGCGACCACGAAGGTGCGCCTGCTGCTCAATCATTGCAGATTCGCGGCCTATGTCCCCGTCGACATCTCCGGCGACTTCCTGAAGGCACAGGCGAGCGGCCTGAAGCGGGATTTCCCGGCGCTCGGCATCTATCCGGTCGCAGCCGACTTCACCACGCCGTTCGAGCTGCCGACGGCCGTCGCCTCCCTACCGAAGGTCGGCTTCTTCCCCGGCTCGACCATCGGCAATTTCGAGCCGCAGGAAGCGCAGGCCTTCCTGAGAAGCGCGCGCAAGATCCTCGGCAAAGGCGCGCAGATGATCATCGGCGCCGATCTCGAGAAGGACGAGCGGATCCTCTTCGACGCCTATAACGATGCGTCCGGCGTCACCGCGCGCTTTAATCTCAATGTGCTGGTGCGCATCAACCGCGAGCTCGGCGGCAATTTCGACCTGTCCGCCTTCACCCATCGCGCGATCTACAATCGCGAGCGGCACCGCATCGAGATGCACCTGATCAGCAAGAAGAGCCAGACCGTGCGCCTGCTCGGCACCAGCTTCTCGTTCCGCCCGGGCGAGAGCATCCACACCGAGAACAGCTACAAATACAGCATCGAGCGCTTTGCCGCGCTGGCCCAGGGCGCGGGCTGGCGCGTCCGCGAGAGCTGGACGGATGCGGCGAAGATGTTCTCGGTGCACGCGCTGGAGGTCGCGGGGTAAGAGCTCCGCTGTTTGAGATCTTCTTCCCTCCGCAGCACATCCTTCGAGACGCCCGCCTTAAGGCGGACCCTCAGGATGAGGACCGAGTGTGCGGCGACAGTTTCAACGTGCACCGATGCTGATGAGCCTCATCCTGAGGAGACCGCGGAGCGGTCGTCTCGAAGGACGAGGCGCTTGCGCAGGTCCGCGTTCAACGCTCCTCGGCCTCCTCCACCTTCGCCCCCAGCGACACCGACTCCCACACCGCCACCACGATCATGATCGCGCTCGTCGCCATTGACAGCCATAGCGGCGACAGTTCCGACGCGAACCACCACAGCACCAGCAGCAGGATGATGCCGATGCCGTGCGAAAGCTGGAGGAAGCCGCGGACCGAGTGCTTGAACAGGATGGTGCCGACCAGGAACACCAGCGGGCCGCCGATCGTGCTCAAAACCGTCCGGATGTCGGAATGGCCGGTCGGATGCTTCAGCACCAGCTCGTCCGACACCGCCGTCAGGATGATGCCGGCAACGATCGGCAGGTGCAGATAGGTGTAGGCGAGCCGCGCCAGACGGCCGGATTCGGTGGACTTCGAGATCCACTCGGACCCGGCTTCGGCGCCCTTGTGGAAATAGACCCACCACATCGCGATGGCACCGACCAGTGCCGAGACGAAGGCCAGGATGTTGGCCGCGGTCCATTCCAGCTCGGCGAAGGTCGCGCCGTTGACGACGACCGCCTCGCCGAGCGCAATGATGACGAACAGAGAGCAGCGCTCGGCCATGTGGCCGCCCTCGACGGCCCAGGCCTCGACCGACGAGAAGCCGAGCCTGGGGACCCAGAAGCGGGCCGCGGGCGAGATGTATTCGATCGTCAGGGCGGCGATCCAGAACCACAGCCGCGCCTCGTCATGGGCGAGGCCGCCGAGGATCCAGAAGATCGCGGAGACGGAGAGCCAGACCAGGATGCGGATCGCGTTGTGCCGTACCAAGGTCCTGTGCGCCGGCGTTGCGAACAGCCAGAACGCGGTACGTCCGACCTGCATGGCCGCGTAGGCGATCGCAAACCAAAGCCCACGCCCCTCGAAGGCGGTCGGGATCGTGGTCGACAGCACGAGGCCGCCCAGCATCATCGCAAACAGCAGCAGCCGGACCGGCGTCAGCTCGGGATTGAGCCAGTTGGTGACCCAGGCGGTGAAGACCCAGACCCACCACACCGCGAGAAACAGCACCGCGACGTGCACCGCGCCGAGCGGCGTGAAATGGTGCAGCAGCGCGTGCGAGATCTGCGTGACGGCGAAGACGAAGACGAGGTCGAAGAACAGCTCGGCATTGGTGACGCGGCTGTGCTGGTTCGGCGTGATGACGCGAAACATCGCGCCGTGCGGATTGTCCGCAGCCATCATCGTCCCCCGTGGCGCTGGTCAGGTCAGGTGCAGCTTCGTCAGGTACCTGGTACGCCGGTTTGCAGCGCCAGCGCGTGCAGCACGCCGCCCATCTGGCCACGCAGGGACTGGTAGACGATCTGGTGCTGCTGGACGCGCGACTTGCCGCGGAAGGATTCCGAGATCACGGTCGCGGCATAGTGGTCGCCGTCGCCGGCGAGGTCACGGATGGTCACCTCGGCATCGGGGATCGCTGCCTTGATCATCGCCTCGATATCGTGGGCGTCCATGGGCATTCGGGTCTTGCTCCTTATTTGGCTGCACAGCAGCCTCATCATCGATTCGCTGCCGGGGTCCCCTTGCCGGCAAGGCCAAACTTAGCGTGAACGGCCTTCTACGTCACGCTTTCCGGCACTATATCCCTGATCCCATCAGGACAAAGGCACGACAAAGTGCCGCGCGCGGCAGATTGATCGAAAAGGCGTGAAATCATGAAGCTTCCAGGGCCCGACCACCCGATCACCATCACCCCAAACCCGAGGCGCGTCCGCGTCACCGCGGGCGACATCGTGATCGCCGAGACCAGCAAGGCGCTGACCTTGAAGGAGGCCAGATATCCGGCGGTGCAATATGTGCCGCGGGAGGACACCAACATGGCCCTGTTGGAGCGTACCGACCGTGTGACCCATTGCCCCTACAAGGGGGACGCGAACTATTACAGCGTCAAGGCCGACGGCAAGACGCTGGACAACGCAATCTGGACCTACGAGACGCCCTTCCCCGCGATGACGGAGATTTCAGGCCATCTGGCGTTTTATCCGGACAAGGTGAAGATCGAGGAAGTGGGGTAGCTCTCGATGTTGTCATTCGGGATGGTCCGAGGGACCAGACCTCAGGTGCGCAATTGCGCACCGGGGAATCTCGAGCTTCCGGGTTCGGTCCTTCGGACCGCCCCGGACTGACGAATGAAATCAGCTACGCCCTGAAGATCGTGAGTCCCAATATCAGCAGCACCAGGAAGATCACGACGAAGACGTAGAACAGGAAGCGGGCGACGTCGGCCGAGGCGGCCGAGATGCCGGTAAAGCCGAGCACGCCGGCCACGATCGAGACAAGTAGGAAGATCAGCGCCCATTTGAGGATCGTCATCGCCAGCTCCGAACTGCCGCTTCTCACGGCCTTCGCCGTTTTCGGCGGACGCTAACTTCGCTGCGCGGAACTGGTTCCTAAGGGAGTCCAGGCTCTTGCTGAATCGAGTTCCCGGCGGCACAGTCCAGCCGGAATCAGGATCGGGGCGGCCACGATGACGATGTCACATTCAGCGACGATCGGCGCAGAGGTGCATGCCGCGCCGCAGAGCAAGGTGCGCAATTTGGCGATCGATCGCGCCCGCACCTTCCTCACTCTGGTCGTGCTGCTGCATCACGCGGTGATCCCCTATACCTATTTCGGTCATACCGATCCGACATATTTCTTCGGTTTCGACATGATCGTGCTCGCCACCGACAGTTTCTTCATGGCGATGTTCTTCTTCCTGTCGGGGCTGTTCGCCTGGTCTGGCATCGCCCGGAAGGGAGTGCGGGGCTATTTGGCAGATCGCCTGCTTCGGCTTGGCTTACCTTTCGCGATCTGCGCCTTCACGATCATTCCGGTCGCCTATTACGCGATCTCCCTGCGGCAGCATCCTGAGATCGGCTTTTCGGAATTCTGGTGGAATATGGTCACGAAGGGCCCGTGGCCGAGCGGGCCGATCTGGTTCCTTTGGGTCTTGTTCGCCTTCGACCTGGTTGCCTGCCTGCTGCACCGGCTGTCGCCCAATCTGCTCGATCCGATCAATCGCCTCTCGCTACATGGTCGCCGCCGGCCCGCGGTGTTCTTCGCGGTCATGCTGGCCGTCACCGCGGCGTTCTACATTCCCGGGCTGGTTCGCTACGGGCATAGCAGTTGGTTCGAGTTCGGGCCGTTCTCGGTCCAGCACGGGCGCGTGATGCTCTATGCGACCTACTTCTTTTTCGGTGCCGGCATCGGCGTTGCGCAAATGGATCGCGGGCTGCTCGCTGTCGACGGCCGCATGGCGAAGGTCAGCTGGGACTGGATGGTGCTGGCGATCGTTCCGTACTGCCTCTTGTGGGGGCTGATCTTCATCAAGCGCGAAATACTGGGCAACCCGTCACCGTTGCCGGACTGGTATGAAGCGCTCTATGCCATCTGCTTCACTGTCTTCAGCGTGGCCATCATGTTTCTGATCCTGGCCTTTTTCCAGAGGTTCAAGCAATCAGGCTCAGCCAGGCTGCTCGATCCAATGCAGGGCGACGCGTTCGGCATGTTCCTGGTGCACTATCCGATCGCACTGTGGCTGCAATACTGGCTGTTCGACTATGACCTGCCGGCGATCGTCAAGGCCACGATCGGGTTTGTACTGACTGTCGCGGCGAGCTGGGCGCTGACGCGAGCGTTGCGGCAGATCCCGGGCGCGTCGAAGGTGTTGTGAGGCATAGCCTCTCCGCCCGTCATTGCGAGGAGCCCTTGCGACGAAGCAATCCAGACTGCCTCAGCAGTGAGATTCTGGATTGCTTCGCTGAGCTCGCAATGACGGAGTGTGTGGCGGCAGTTCAGGCCGCCTTGCCGCCCATGTACTCCGGCAGCCAGCGCTCGAACGATTTGCGCAAGCTGTCGATCGTCACCGGCGCCTCGCCGGCGATCGCGATGGCATCGCCACCGGTGGTGCCGATCCGCACGCAGGGCACCTCGCAGCCGCGCATCTTGGCGAGCACGCGGCCGGCTTCGGTTTCCGGCACGGTGACGAGATAGCGCGCCTGGTCCTCGCCGAACCAATAGGCCTGCGGCACCAGCGCGGCCGGCGCCGCCAGCAGCTTGGCGCCGATGCCGCCCGCCATCGCCATCTCGGCCAGCGCGATCAGGAGACCGCCGTCGGAGAGATCGTGCACCGCAGTCGCAGTGCCCGCATGGATCATGCCGCGCACGACGTCGCCGTTGCGCTTCTCGGCGGCGAGATCGACCGGCGGCGGTGCGCCCTCCTCGCGGCCGCAGATGTCGCGCAAATAGACGGACTGGCCGAGCCAGCCGTGGGTCTCGCCGATCAGGAGGATCGCCTCGCCCTCGGCCTTGAAGGCGAGCGAGGCAGACTTGGTGAAATCGTCGAGCAGGCCGACGCCGCCGATCGAGGGTGTCGGGAGGATCGCGCGGCCGTTGGTCTCGTTGTAGAGCGAGACGTTGCCGGACACGACCGGGAAGTCCAGCGTGCGGCAGGCTTCTGAGATGCCCTTCAGGCAGCCGACGAACTGGCCCATGATCTCGGGCCGCTCAGGATTGCCGAAGTTGAGATTGTCGGTGATCGCGAGCGGCTTGCCGCCGACCGCGGTGATGTTGCGCCAGGCTTCCGCGACCGCCTGCTTGCCGCCCTGATAAGGATCGGCCTCGCAATAGCGCGGCGTGACGTCGACGGTGAGCGCGAGGCCCTTCGGCCCGTCCTGCACGCGCACCACGGCCGCATCGCCGCCCGGACGCTGCATGGTGTTGCCGAGAATGACGTGGTCGTACTGCTCCCAAACCCAGCGCTTAGAGCACATATCGGGCGTGCCGATCAGCTTCTCCAGCGCGCTACCTAAGCCCATCGGCGCCGGCACGTCGCGGGCATGCACGACCGGCAACGCGGCCGAGGGGACATGCGGCCGGTCATAGACCGGTGCCTCGTCGCCGAGCTCCTTGATCGGCAAATCGGCCATGACGTCGCCGCCATGCTTGACCACGAAACGCTTGCTCGGCGTGGTGTAGCCGACGACGGCGAAGTCGAGACCCCACTTCTTGAAGATCGCCTCGGCTTCCTTCTCCTTCTCGGGCTTGAGCACCATGAGCATGCGCTCCTGGCTCTCCGAGAGCATCATCTCGTAGGCGCTCATGCCGGTCTCGCGGGTCGGCACCGCATCGAGGTCGAGGTCGACGCCGAGGTCGCCCTTGGCGCCCATCTCCACCGCCGAGCAGGTCAGGCCGGCCGCACCCATGTCCTGGATCGCGATGACGCAGCCCTTTTCCATGATCTCGAGGCAGGCTTCGAGCAGCAGCTTCTCGGCGAAGGGATCGCCGACCTGCACGGTCGGGCGCTTCTCCTCGGACTTGTCGTCGAACTCGGCCGAGGCCATCGAGGCGCCGTGAATGCCGTCGCGGCCGGTCTTGGAGCCCAAATAGACGATCGGCATGTTCACGCCGGAGGCCGCCGCATAGAAGATCTTGTCGGCATCGGCGAGACCCACCGCCATGGCATTGACGAGGATGTTGCCGTCGTAGCGGGTGTGGAAGCGCACCTGCCCGCCCACCGTCGGCACGCCGAAGGAATTGCCGTAGCCGCCGACGCCCGCCACCACGCCGGAGACGAGATGCCGCGTCTTCGGATGCTCGGGCGCGCCGAAGCTGAGCGCATTGAGGCAGGCGATGGGACGCGCGCCCATGGTGAAGACGTCGCGCAGGATGCCGCCGACGCCGGTGGTCGCGCCCTGGTACGGCTCGATATAGCTCGGGTGGTTGTGGCTCTCCATCTTGAAGACCACGGCCTGGCCATCGCCGATGTCGATCACGCCGGCATTCTCGCCGGGGCCCTGGATCACCCAGGGCGCCTTGGTCGGCAGGCCACGCAGATGGATGCGCGAGGATTTGTACGAGCAGTGCTCGTTCCACATCGCCGAGAAGATGCCGAGCTCGGTGAAGGTCGGCTCCCGCCCGATCAGCTTCAGGATCCGCTCATACTCGTCGGGCTTGAGCCCGTGGGCGGCAACCAGCTCGGGGGTGATCTTGGGTTCATTCTTCATGGATTCGAGGCTTTCGGCGGCGGTTTGGCCGTTCTTAGGAACATCGGACGGCTTCGAAAAGCCCTTTATGGCGCATTTTCCCGCTGTCCCACGTTTTGCGCCGGGGAGCCCGCGGGAACGGGAATTGCACGGCGCGGTCGGATCGGATTTAAGGTCTAAAGACCCGCAATTGAAGGCCTATTTCCTTGCACGAATTGACCAAAGCGCCCCCGCCGCGCCGCCCCGAGCTCCATGTCGCCACCGAGGGCGAATTTGTGGGCTGGCGGACCTGGATTCGCGACAGTTTTGAGTCCCATGTCGGCCCCTTCTGGCACCGGATCGAGGCAGACGGCAGCGTCCGCAGCGCCTTCCGGGTCGAGAATAAGCATCTCAACGGCTCCGGGAACGTCCATGGCGGCTGTTACATGGCCTTCGCCGACTATTCGCTGTTTGCGATCGCCACCCATGTCCTGGACAGCCGGGCGGTGACGACCAATTTCGCCTGCGAATTCCTCGACGCGGCACGCGAGGGCGAGCTGATCGAATGCACCGGCGAGGTCACCCGCGCCGGCGGTTCGCTGATCTTCCTGCGCGGCAAGATGATGTCCGGCGAGCGGCTGCTGCTCACCTTTTCCGGCACGATCAAGCGGATGAAGCGGAAGGCACTCCCGCAGCCAGACGCATAGCTCGACGCTTCCCTTTTCGCGCACCCTCGCCCAGACTTCCGGCAAGCGCTTTTGGCGCCGGGGAGCAGAACAAGGTGCCGCAGAGCACATCCGAGGCGGGCCGCGCGAGGCCGGCCGCATCAGCGCCGTTGCCGTCCATGACCGCCAAAGGTGCGCACAGCTGGCGCGACTATGCGCTGCTGCTTGCGCTCGCCTGCTGCTGGAGCTCGACCTATCCGCTGGCCAAGCTGGCGCTCCCCACCATCCCGCCCATCACCTTCATCTCGGCGCGCTCACTGATCGCCGCCGCCTTCCTGTTCGCGATCCTGTGGATGCGCGGCACCAGGATCCCCACCGACGCGAAAGCCTGGAAGCTGTTCGCAACCCAGCAATTGATCAACTCGACCTTCCCGTTCCTGATCATCACGTGGTCGCAGCAATATGTGCCGGCATCGAACACGGTGGTGCTGGCCTCGACCACGCCGATCTTCGCCTTCCTGATCACCTCGCTGATCACGCGGCACGAGCCGGCGACGCTGCTCAAGCTAACTGGTGCGATTTTGGGACTCGCCGGCACCGTCGCCATCGTCGGGCTCGACGCGCTGCGCGGCTTCGGCAGCGAGATCGTGGCGGAGATCGCGATCCTGCTCGCCACCATTTCCTTTGCCTGCGCGACGATCTTCGGCCTCCGCCTGTCCGAATACGATCCGATGGTGGTGGCGGCAGGTTCGCTCTTGTTCGGCGGCCTCGTGCTGCTGCCGCCCGCGCTGATCATCGACCAGCCCTGGACGCTGCAGCCGACGCCCACCGCGATCGTGGCCACGATCGTCATGGGCATCGTCTCCAGTGCCCTCGGCCTGATGCTGTTCTACATCTGCCTCGGCCGGCTCGGCACGCTCACGACCAACGCGCAAGGCTATCTGCGCATCCCGATCGGCGTCGGCCTCTCGGTGCTGCTGCTCGGCGAGAGCGTGCCGTCGAACCTCGCGCTGGGGCTGGTGCTGGTGATGGCGGGCGTTGCGGCCATGACGGTGCCGGCGGAGCGGCTGAAGTGGCGCTAGCGAGCGGCTAGGTCGACAGCTGCTTCTCCGCGATCGACAGCCATTCCGCCTGCGCCTTGCGCAGATATTTCGGCGCGCGGCGCATCTGGATCAGCAGCTCGTTGAAGACCATGCGCGCTTCAGTGGTGCAGCCGACCGTTTGCAGCAGCATGCCGTAGCGCACCCGCGCTTCGGCGCCGGGGAAGTAGCCGACGAGCGCGTGGTATTCCTCCAGCGCCTCGTCGAGACGTCCGACCTCGGCGAGCGCGCGGGCATAGAGCAGATGCGCGTCGGCGGAATCGAAGTCGGGCCATTGCTTCTGCAGATCGTCCAGCGTGGCGAGCGCATCGGCCGGGCGGCTGGCGCCAAATTGCGCCTGAGCCTTGCGCAGCGCATAGGCGGGATCGTGGCCCAAGGGCAGCTTCAGGATATGATCATAATGCGCTTCCGCTTCGGCAAATCGGCCGATATTTGCGCACTCGTCCGCCAGCGCCGCGCGGTTGACGATGGTGTCGGTGCCGGCCAGCCGGTCGGACAGCTCGCGATAGCGCTTCTCGGGATCGAGGCGATTGGCGACACGCTGGCGCGCCTGCCGTGCACCGGGGCTGGAAAACCATTCGGGAATGAGCTCGACCGCGATATAGGCGATCGCGCCCATCATCGGCACCAGCAGGATGATGAAGGCCCAGGGCCGCAACCGTCCGGTTCGCGAGGCATGATAGATCAGCGTGATATCGAGCAGCAGAACGACCAAAGCGACGGGCATGTGACATCCGGAAAGCACTACGACAGCGCCGCTTCCTGATATCGCAATCGATGCAATGAAACAACTTTGAGTTGCTTCATCCGGCAAAAATCGGCGAACCTGATCGGCGCCATGATGGTGACGAGAGTCAGTCGCCTCAAAACCTATGCAGGTTCACGCGCCTCGCGCAGCAATCCACTCGCCAGCTCTCGAAACGCATCAACGGCCTTGCTCAACACACTCTTGGGATCGTCGGCGGCCGCGACCCACAAGGCGGCGCTGAGCGCAGCGCCGTTCAGCAACCGCCCCGCCGCTTCGACGTCGACCGGCTTCACGACCCCCTGCTCGATCAGCGCGCGGATCGTTCGCATGGTGATGTCGAGACAGGCGTTCTCGCCGGGCCATTTGGAGGGATCGCCGAGCACGGCAGGTCCATCCAGAAGCATGATGCGCTGGATCTCGGGGTCGAGCGCCATTTCGATATAGGCGCTTCCCTCCGCGAGCAGGCCCAGCCACAGGCTGGGCGCTTGCTCCCGGGCGATGCGGAGCCGCTCCGCCATCTCCCCATCGATCTGCTCGACGACGGCCCAGAGCAGCCCCTTCTTGTCTTCGAAGTTGTGATACAGCGCGCCCCGCGTCAGACCGACGGCGGCAGTGAGCTCGTCCATCGACGCGGCTGCATAGCCCTGCGTGGCGAATGCCTCGCGGGCGGCGCGGATAAGCTTGGCCCGATTTTCCGCCATGGCCGCGGCGCGCTTCCCCTTTGCCACTCGACCCCCTTGACATACGCCTCGTATGTGAGTGATACCTGACATACGAAACGTATCTGAAAATGCCGCGAAACGCCACCCATGGAGCGCCCACGTTCCATCCGCCCCATCCATCGATTGAAAGGCTCCTGCCATGCCCCAGCGAGAGGCAATCTTCCCCGAAAACCGCCACGCGCTCTATCAAGTGCATCGCTATTCCGCAGCGATCCGCTCCGGCGACCTGCTGTTCGTGTCGGGGCAGGTCGGCAGCCGCGAGGACGGCTCACCCGAGCCGGTGTTCGAGGACCAGGTCCGGCGCGCGTTCGCCAATTTGCGTGCCGTGCTCGCAGCCGGTGGATGCACGTTGGATGATGTCGTCGACGTCACCACATTCCACACCGATCCGGCGAGCCAGATTGAGACGGTGATGGCCGTTCGCACCGAGGAGATCGGCGATCCGCCCTATCCGAACTGGACGGCCGTCGGCGTGAATTGGCTTGCTGGCTTCGACTTCGAGATCAAGGTCATCGCCCGCATTCCTGTGCTCCAGTAAGCCTTCTGGGCGGCCATACGCCGGCCGCCGCCAGGCTCCTTGCGCAGGCTACTTGTTGGCGTCGTCTGCCAGCATCTTGCGGTACTTCTCGACGTCACGCGTCACGAGCTTTTGCAGCACTTCCGGCGTATGCTCGTCGGCATCGGGCGCAACGGTCGAGAGGTCGGCAAAGCGCTTCTTCACCGCCTCGGTCTCGACGGCCGTGCGCGCGGCTGCGTTCAGCTTGGCGATGACGGCCGGCGGCGTGCCCTTGGGCGCGAACAGGCCGTTCCAGCCCTGCGCCTCGAACTCGGGCAGGCCTGCTTCCGCCGAGGTCGGCAGATCCGGCAGCGTCGCGAGCCGAACGGTCGAGCCGACCACGAGGCCCTTCACCAGCTTGTCGTTGATTGCTTGGGACACCGAGGCGGCCGCGTCGCAGACGCCGTCGATCTGGCCGCCGATCGCGTCAGTCAGTGCCGGCGCGGCGCCGCGATAGCCGACCAGCGTCGCATCGATCCCGGCTGATGTGACGAAGCTCTTGCAGATCAGATAGTTGGAGGAGCCGACGCCGGCATGGCCGAGATTGATCTTGCCCGGATTGGCCTTGGCATAGGCGATGAACTCCTTGAGGTCCTTCGCCGGAAAGTCCTTGCGCAGCGCAATGATGCCGAACGTCTTCGCCACCATCGCGATCGGCACGAAGGACTCAGGGGTGAACGGCAGTTTTGGATAGATCGTATAGGTCGCCGCATTGGTGCCGGCATTGCCGATCGCGATGGTGTAGCCGTCAGGCTCGGCGCGGGAGGCACGCGCCAGCGCGGTCGAGCCGCCGGCGCCGGCAACATTCTCGATCACGATGGTCTGGCCGAGCGCAATCCCCATCTGCTCGGCAACCGCCCGCGCGATCACGTCCGAGGTTCCCCCTGCCGCGAACGGCACGATCATGGTGATCGGACGCTTGGGATAATCCTGTGCGGATGCGCAAGTCGCTACTGAAAATGTCGCGAGCGCGAGCGCCACGACGGCGGCGAGAGCACGCTTCATCACGAACGCAATCACGCCGCTTTTTCCAGATGCTGGGCAAGACCGGCGAACAGGCCGCGGCCATCGGTGCAGCCCATGATGTCTTCGACGTGGTTTTCCGGATGCGGCATCATGCCGAGCACGTTGCCCCTGTCGTTGACAATGCCGGCGATGGAATGTGCCGCGCCGTTGATGTTGGCGGCCTCGTCGACCACGCCATCGGCTGAGCAGTAGCGATAGAGCACCCGCCCATCGCCTTCGAGCCGCTTGATGGTCTCTTCGTCCGCCTCGTAATTGCCCTCACCATGGGCGACGGGCACGCGGATCACCTGACCGGCATTGTAGCCGCGGGTGAACGGCGTGTCGGAGCGCTCGACGCGCAGATGCACGTCGCGGCAGATGAATTTCAGCCGCGCATTGCGCATCAAGACGCCCGGCAGGAGGCCGGACTCGCAGAGGATCTGAAAACCGTTGCAGACGCCGAGCACGAGGCCGCCCTTGGCCGCATAGTCGCGCACCGCGTCCATCACCGGCGCACGTGCCGCAATCGCGCCGCAGCGCAGATAATCGCCGTAGGAGAAGCCGCCGGGCACGACCACGAGATCGGTGCCCGCAGGCAGCGAGGTCTCGGCGTGCCAGACCATCGCGGGCTCGCTGCCGGAGATCAGCCTCAGGGCGCGCGCCATGTCGCGCTCGCGGTTGATTCCGGGAAAGACGAGTATGGCGGCTTTCATGGCAGAGGTTCCGACGCGGCTGGGAATGAGGCTGGCCGACCGGCCAATTCGTGAACAGACATAACCATTTGACGGAGATTTTACCAGTGCTAGCGTGGCGAAGCGCCGTTGTACACAGGCCATAGCCACTCGCTTTGGTCACTCGATTTGCCCGGGATTGAAGCCATGAACGTCCCGTCGCTGCCCGCATTCCCCTCCGAACCGGTGTCCACCGAGGGCGTCGTTGCCGCCGGCGCTTATGTCGACGGCCGCCGCGTCGCCAATATCGCCATCAGCGAGGCCTCGAGTTGGCGAGCCAAGCCCGGCCACGTCGTGTGGATCGGGCTGCACGAGCCCGACATGGCGCTGCTCGGCGCGGTGCAGAAGCAGTTCGACCTGCACGACCTCGCCATCGAGGACGCCAACCACGCCCATCAGCGGCCGAAGATCGAGCAATATGGCGAGGCCCTGTTCATCGTCGCGCGCACCGCGCAATTGATCGAGGGACGCATTGCTTTCGGCGAGACCCACATCTTCGTCGGCGAAGGCTATCTGGTCTCGGTGCGCCACGGCGCTTCGACATCCTACACGCCGGTGCGCGAACGCTGCGAGAGCTGCCCGCGGGCGCTCGCGCGCGGCGAGGATTACATCCTCTACGCCATCCTCGATTTCATCGTCGACAATTACTCGCCCGTGCTGGAAAGCATTCACGAAGAGATCGAGAAGATCGAGGACGACGTGCTCGCGCACGCGATCACCAAGACGCAGATCGAGCGGCTCTACATGCTGCGGCGTGACCTGTTGCGGCTCCGTAACGCAATCGGGCCGCTGGTGGAGGTCTGCCGCCGTCTCGAGCACGATGAGCTGTCGATGGTGCGCGCGACGATGCAGCCTCTGTTCCGCGACGTCACCGACCATGTCCGCAACATCCAGGAGCGCATCGATTCCATGCGCGAGGTGCTGGCCTTCGCCTTCGAGGCGAGCCTGCTGGTCGGCCAGGCCCACGAGACCGCGGTGTCGAAGAAGCTCGCGTCCTGGCTCGCCATCATCGCCATCCCGACCGCGCTCGCCGGCATCTACGGCATGAACTTCAAGCACATGCCGGAGCTGGAATGGGAGTACGGCTACTTCATGCTGCTCGGCGTGATGCTGACCGCCTGCGGGTCGCTGTACTGGCGCTTTCGGCGGGTGGGATGGCTGTGACGCTCTGAACCGAGGCTATCGAACAGGCGCCTCGTTCAGTTCTAGCCTGCGCTCGATCCGGTCAAGCCTGCCCTCATGCCGCACCAGCGTGGCATGAACCGCCGCAATCTCCTGAAAGACACTTGTGACATTCTGGCGAGCGGCATTTTGGGACGTTCGCAACGCCAGAATTTCCTGCCTCATCTCATCGATCTTGCCATCAACCTGCACCAGTCGCGCCTGGATCGGCTTCAACACCTCGAACATGAGCTCGGCCGTCACGTCGGGCATTTGGCTTAATCCCTACGCTTTCATCTCGATCGCATAATTCTCGATCACGGTGTTCGCCAAGAGCTTGTCGGCGGCTTCCTTCAGTGCTGCCTCCGCCTTGGCCTTGTCGGCGCCGGCGAGCTCGATGTCGAACACCTTGCCCTGGCGGACGCTGGCGACGCCGTCGACGCCGAGCGACTTCAGCGCGCCTTCGATGGCCTTGCCCTGCGGATCGAGGATGCCCGTCTTCAGGGTAACGGTGACACGTGCCTTCACGTCAAAGTCCTCTTCAGCTCTTCACCAGCACCGGGCCGGTGCCCTGGGGACGCTCGTTCTCCATGAGGATGCCGAGACGCTTTGCAACTTCCGTATAGGCTTCCAGCAGACCACCGAGGTCGCGGCGGAAACGATCCTTGTCGAGCTTCTCGTTCGACTTGATGTCCCACAGACGGCAGCTGTCCGGCGAGATCTCGTCGGCGACGATGATCCGCATCATCTCGTTCTCGAACAGGCGGCCGCACTCCATCTTGAAGTCGACGAGGCGGATGCCGATGCCGAGGAAGAGGCCGGTGAGGAAGTCGTTGACGCGGATGGCGAGCGCCATGATGTCGTCGATCTCCTGCGGCGTCGCCCAGCCGAAGGCGGTGATGTGCTCTTCCGACACCATGGGGTCGTTGAGCTGGTCGTTCTTGTAATAGAATTCGATGATCGAGCGCGGGAGCTGCGTGCCCTCCTCGATGCCGAGGCGCTGCGACAGCGAGCCGGCGGCGACGTTCCGCACCACCACTTCCAGGGGCACGATCTCGACCTCGCGAATCAACTGCTCGCGCATGTTGAGGCGGCGAATGAAATGGGTCGGCACCCCGATGTCGTTGAGGTGCTGAAACAGGTACTCCGAGATCCGGTTGTTGAGGACACCCTTGCCCTCGATCACCTGATGCTTTTTCGCATTGAACGCGGTGGCGTCGTCCTTGAAGTGCTGGATCAGGGTACCGGGCTCCGGGCCTTCGTAAAGAACCTTTGCCTTGCCTTCATAAATGCGACGCCGACGGCTCATGGGGATGTACCGTGTTTTGTTGAAATCCATGAATTTGGTGTGCTCCGGTTGACTTGGATTACGACCCACAGCGGAGCTGCCGTGAACGGCCAGGAACCCATCCATAACCCTTTGGAAACAGAACGGGAACCAAGCCTCAGGCAACCTATCCGATTGGCTGTCCGAGCACAATCGATCCGGCCGTCCGGCACCAACTTATACCGTCTTGCCTGCGGCTTAACGGCCCGTTGTTTTGCCGATTCGTGCTATCTATGTAGGCATGCAGCCGGGTCGCCGCAACGGAAGGCTCCGCTCCATTCAGCGAGGATTTGGAACAAGGTATGAGCGAGTTCGATAAGCGCCAGGAAGGCTTCGAGAAGAAGTACGCCCTCGACGAGGAGCAGAAGTTCAAGGCGGAGGCCCGCCGCAACCGGCTGCTCGGCCTGTGGGCGGCCGAGAAGCTCGGCATCACCGGCGATGCCGCCACCGCCTATGCCAAGGAGGTGGTCGCGGCCGATTTCGAGGAGGCCGGCGATGCCGACGTCCTGCGCAAGCTGACGGCCGATTTCGCCGCCAAGAACGTCGCCGTCACCGAGCAGGCGATTCGCGCCAAGATGAGCGAGCTGCTCGCGGTTGCCGCCGCCGAGGTGAAGGCGGGGAAATGACGCTAAGCGTCATTCCGGGGCGCTCCAACGGCGCGAACTCAGGTGCGCAATTGCGCACCTGAGAATCTCGAGATTCCGGATCGCCGCTGCCGCGGCGTCCGGAATGACGGAAAAACCAAATCACTCCTCCTTGAAGCCGTATTCCGGCACGTTGCCGCTGGCGCCGTAATATTTGTACGGCAGGAACTTGCCGCTCATGGTGATCTTGACGCGGTCGCCCTTGGGGTTGGCGACGCGCTCGATGCCCATGTCGAAGTCGATGGCCGACATGATGCCGTCGCCGAATTCCTCCTCGATCAGCGCCTTCCAGGCCGGGCCGTTCACCATCACCATCTCGTAGAAGCGGTAGATCAGCGGGTCGGTCGGCGGCATCGGCGTGCCGGTGCCGCGCATCGGCACCTCGTTGAGCATGGCAACTTCCGCCTTCGACAGGCCGAACAGCTCGCCGGCATTGGCCGCCTGCGGCTTTGTCAGTTTCATCTGGCCCATGATCGCACCGACGATCAGAACCTCGGAATAGCCGCCGATCTTTTCGCAGATGTGCTTCCAGCTCCAGCCCTTCTCGCGCTTGATGTCGAGCAGCTTCTCGGTGAGGTCTTCGCGCTTCATTGTCGGGGTCTCCTTGCTAGGCGCTCAATCCGGGATTTGTCCCCGGCATCCAGGTCTGTCGCGGCTCTTCGCCGGTCGATGCGATCGAAAGGCCGGGCTTGCCGATCTGCACCGTCGGCACGTTGCGCGGATCGTGATCGGGCCTTTCAGTGGTGAAGGTCTTGCTGCGCGTCACCAGGAAATCAATGATGTGGTTGCGCAGCGCGTAGTAGAGTGGATGGCGGTGCAGATCGGTGCGCCCGCGATCCCGCGGCAGCGGGTTCTCGACCACCTCCGCCAGCACCGCGCCGGGACCGTTGGTCATCAGGAAGATCTTGTCGGCGAGATAGATCGCCTCGTCGACGTCATGGGTGATCATGAACGCGGTCTGCCCGGTCTCCAGGCAAATGCGCCGCACCTCGTCCTGCAGCGTGCCGCGCGTCAGCGCGTCCAGCGCCGAGAACGGCTCGTCCATCAGCATCATCTTCGGCGTGATCGACAGCGCCCGCGCGATGCCGACGCGCTGCTTCATGCCACCCGACAGCTCCGATGGGCGCTTGTGCTCGGAGCCGGAGAGTCCGACGAGATCGATGAATTCTTGCGCATGCGCCCTCACTTTGGCCCGGTCCCAGCTCCGCCATTTCGAGCTGACGGCATAGCTGACGTTGCCAAGCACGGTGCGCCAGGGCAGCAGCGCATGGCTCTGGAAGATCACGGCGCGGTCGAGGCTGGTGCCCGAGATCGCCTGCCCGTCGACGATGACCGCGCCCTCGCTCGGCGCATCGAGGCCGGCGAGGATGTTGAGCACCGTCGTCTTGCCGCAGCCGGAATGGCCGATCACGCAGGCAAACTCGCCGCGCGCCATCGAGAGCCAAAGGTTCTCGAAGATGGTGGTCGTCGCGCCGCCCGCGCCGGGATAGCGCTTGGCAATGCCCTCGATCGAGATGAACTTGTCGGCCATCGCCTCTACTCCGGAAACGTGACCATGCGCGTGAAGCGCGCCAGGATCTGGTCGAGCAGCATGCCGACGATCCCGATCAAGAGGATCGCGATGATGACGTTGGTGATCGACAGATTATTCCACTCGTTCCAGACGAAGTAGCCGATGCCGGTGCCGCCGACGAGCATCTCGGCAGCGACGATCACGAGCCAGGCGATGCCGATCGAGATGCGCATGCCGGTCAGGATCGTCGGCGCCGCTGCCGGCAGGATCACGGTGAAGGCGCGCCTGACCGTGCCGACCTCCAGCGTCCGCGCCACGTTGATCCATTCCTTGCGCACGGTCGCGACGCCGAACACCGTGTTGAGCAGCATCGGCCAGATCGAGCAGATGAAGATGACGAAAATCGCCGAGACCGAGGAATCCTTGATGGTGTAGAGCGCGAGCGGCATCCAGGCCAAGGGCGAGATCGGCTTTAGCACCTGGATGAACGGATCGAGCGCCTTGCTCAGCAGCGGCGACATGCCGATCAGGAAGCCGAGCGGGATCGCCACCAGCACGGCCAGCAGATAGCCGGTGCCGACGCGCGCGATGGAGTAACCGAGCTGGATGCCGAGCCCCTTGTCGTTCGGCCCGTTGTCGTAGAACGGCCGCTTCAGGTGGTCCCACAGCTTGGCGCCGACATCGAGCGGACCGGGCATCGCCGATTTGCCCTGCGTGGCCGTGAGGCCCATCAGCTTGGCGTATTCCGGGCTCATCGCCGTCACCGGCGCGGTGGAGCGCGTGGCGAGATGCCAGATGCCGAGAAAGGCGGCGAGCAGCACGATCGAGACGAGGCCCGCGCGAAGGCGAAGGGAGGTGGTCATCATGCATATCCCCGGTATCGTGTCCCGGGCGCGGCGCAGCGCGAAGCGATGCGACGCAGAACCGGGACCCATGCGGCAGGACTGGGTCCCGGCCCTGCGAAGCAGCACTGCGTGCTGCATCGCGTCCGGGACACAAGAGTGCCCATCATCACGACGCCTTCCGGATCTTGAAGCTCGCGACATAGTCCTCGGGCTTGGCCGGATCGAAATTCTTGCCCATCACCGCGAACGACTTGTAGCTGCTCGCCGGCGGCGTGAGTCCCATCTCGGTCATCAGCTTCTTGGTATCGGTCGCCAGATAAACCTGCTCGGCCACCGCCTTGTAATCGACGTCGCCCTTGATCTGGCCCCAGCGCTTCATTTGCGTCAGCATCCACACCGCAAAGGACTGCCAGGGGAACGGATCGAAATCGACGCGCTTGGGATCGGTCTTCACCCCGCCGAGGCCGTCGGCATAGGTGCCGGTCAAAACCTGCTCCAGAACGGTGACCGGCGCGTTGATGTAGTTCGCCGGCGCGATCGCCTCGGCGATCTGCTTGCGGTTCTCCGCCTTCGAGGCGTAGGCGGTGGCATCGACGATGGCGCGCGTCAGCGCCGCGAAGCTGTTCGGCGCCGTCGTGATGAATTCGCGGCTTGCAGCAAAGCTGCAGCAGGGATGGCCGTCCCAGATCTCCTTGGAGAGCAGATGCATGAAGCCGACGCCGTCATAGATCGCGCGCTGGCAGATGTTGTCGGGCGCAAGGAAGCCGTCGATGTTGTCGGCACGCAAATTCGCGACCATCTCCGGCGGCGGCACCGAGCGCAGCTGCACGTCGGTATCGGGGTCGAGACCGTGCTCTGCGAGATAGTAGCGTAGCAGGTAGTTGTGCATGGAATAGTCGAAGGGGATGGCGAATTTCAGCCCCTTCCAGTCCTTCGGATCGCGCTTTTCCTTGTGCTTGGTGGCGAGCACGATGCCCTGCCCGTTGATGTTCTCGATTGCAGGCACGGCGAAGGGAATGGCGTTGGCGCCAAGGCCAAGCGAGATCGCGATCGGCATCGGCGCCAGCATGTGCGCGGCGTCGTATTCCTTGTTGATGGTCTTGTCGCGGATCACGGCCCAGCCGGCGGTCTTCACCACTTCGACGTTGAGACCATGCTTGGCATAGAAGCCCATTGGCGCCGCCATGATGATCGGCGTGGCGCACGTAATCGGGATGAAGCCGACCTTGAGGTCCTTCTTCTCGGGCGCGCCGGCTTGCGCGAACACCTCGGTCGCCGTCTTGAGCGGGAAGAACTGCGACAGTGCCGCGAGCGCGGTCGATGCACCGACCGACTTCAGGAAAGCGCGCCGCGCCACGTCCTGCGGAAACATCGCGCGCATCACAGCGGAAGCGACCACGCCCTCGTAACGCTTCTCTTCGCTTGCGACCGGCTCGCAGTGCAGCGCCGTCGCCTGCTCGTGCTCAGCCGCGGAACGATGCTGGCCGCAAACACAGCCGGCTCGAAGGTTGCGATCGGGATCAAACGGATTGTCGAACGTGGACATCGGCCCTCCTGCGCGTCGTTGCGAGGAGCAATTACGCAAGGAGCATGCCATGCCCCTTCGGCCGGCCAGTGCCTTGATGACGCAGCACTTTCACCCGCACTTGGCCGCTACGAAAACTCGTGATAAACGAGATTTCGTAGTTCAATTACGAGATTTCGCAATGGCAACGACGCCAATGCCCGTCCACGACGATGTGGCCCCTGTCATCGACCCGCGCATCGCCGCCTTCGAATCCTCGGTCGAAGCGACCCTGCTGGTCGATCCCTACGGCGACCAGATCGTCGATGCCAATCCCGCCGCCTGCGCCCTGCTCGGCTACGATCGCGCCCTGTTGCGACAGACCAGGGCCAGCACGCTCCACGCCGGCGAGCTTGCCGCCCTCACCGTCTTCACCCAGGCCGTGCTGCACAAGGGCGCCTACTGGACCACGGCGCTCAATCCCCGCCACGCGACCGGGCAAGATCTCCGGCTCGAATATGCCGGCTGCCTGCTGCCGCATGACGGCCGCACGCTGCTGCTGCTGACGCTGACCGACCTCGAAGCGCGCCGCCGGCGCAATGTCGATGCTGCCGCCGAAGACCATATGCGTGGCGGCATCTCGACCTGGCAGCGGGTCGAGCGCGTATTCCAGGACATCGAGCGCGAGAACCAGTTGATCCTGCGCGCCGCCGGCGAAGGCATCTATGGCGTCAACGCCGAAGGCAAGACCACCTTCGTCAATCCCGCGGCCGAGCGGATGCTGGGTTGGACCGCCGAGGAGCTGGTCGGCAAGGAGATCCACCCGATCGTCCACCACACCCACCACGACGGCCGGCACTATCACAATCATGATTGCCCGATCTATGCGGCGTTCCGCGACGGCGCCGTGCACCAGGTCGACGGCGAGGTGTTTTGGCGCAAGGACGGCTCGCCCGCCTGGGTCGAGTACACCTCGACGCCGATCCGCGACCGCGGCGTCGTGGTCGGCGCCGTCGTGGTGTTTCGCGACGTCAGCCAGCGCCGCGAGGCCGACGAGAAGCTGCACGCCGCCCTTGCCGAGGTCGACCGGCTGCGCGAGCGGCTCGAGCTGGAGAACGCCTATCTCCAGGAGGAAATCCGCATCGAGACCAATCCGCGCGGCATCATCGGCGGCAGCGAGGCGATCCAGAAGACACTGCGCCAGGTCAAGCTGGTGGCGCCGACCACCGCGGCGGTGATGATCACCGGCGAATCCGGCACCGGCAAGGAGCTGATCGCGCGCGCCATCCACGAGGATTCCACCCGCAGCGACCGGCCGCTGATCCGGGTCAACTGCGCCGCGATCCCGCGCGAATTGTTCGAGAGCGAATTCTTCGGCCATGTCCGCGGTGCCTTCACCGGTGCAACGCGCGACCGCATCGGCCGCTTCGAGCTTGCCGACGGCGGCACACTGTTCCTCGACGAGGTCGGCGAGATCCCGCTCGAGCTGCAAGGCAAGCTGCTGCGCGTGCTGCAGGAAGGCCATTTCGAGCGTGTCGGCGAGGCGCGCACCCGCGCGGTCGACGTTCGCGTCATCGCCGCGACCAATCGCGATCTCAAGCAGGAGGTCCAGCGCGGCCGCTTTCGCGAAGACCTCTATTTCCGCCTCAACGTGTTCCCGATCGAGACTGTCCCTTTGCGCGAACGCCGTGAGGACATTCCCCTGCTCGCGCAACATTTCCTGACGCGCGAGAGCAAGGCGCTGAAATCCAACCTGCGTCTGTCGGAGGGCGATGCACGGCGGCTGACCCGTTACGACTGGCCCGGCAATGTCCGCGAACTGCAGAACGTGATCGAGCGCGCTGCGATCCTGTCGCAGAACGGCCGCCTGCGCATCGATCTACCGGACACTTCAGGCGCACAAGCCCCGGCCGGCGCCGCCCGTCAGAAGGCCGACGCGCGCCCCGCCGTGATGACGTCGTCGGAAATGCGCGACCACGAACGCGCCAACATCCTGGCCGCGCTCGAGGCCTGCGCCGGAAAAGTGTTCGGCCCCGGCGGCGCGGCCGAGATGCTCGACATCAAGCCGACCACGCTGGCCTCGCGGATCAAGGCGCTGGGAATTACGCCTCGTCCGTGGGCGGGTCTCAACGGTTAGAGGACAACGCGACGAAGCACGGTCCGCGCCCCCCGGTCCACCTCTCCCCAGCGGGGAGAGGTCGGATTGCGCTCGGCGATGCGGAGCATCGTCCGAAGCAATCCGGGTGAGGGGCCGCGGCATACTGTGAGGCTGTAACCCCTCACCCGGATCGCATCTTGCGATGCGATCCGACCTCTCCCTACGGGAGAGGTGGACCGAGACCTGTCGGCCGTCCTTGCGTTGCTACGCCGCCTTGGTCGTCACATCAGCTGCGATCGGCAGGCCCTGCTCGATCGGCAGCGAGGGATCGCGCGACCATTCGTTCCAGGAGCCGAAATACATCCGCACGTCCTTCACGCCGGCGTTCTTCAGCGCCAGGAAGGTGTTCGAGGCACGAGCACCCTTGAAGCAGTAGAGGTAGACCGGCGTCGTCTGCGAGATGCCGACGGTGGCGCATTCGGCCAGAATCTCGTCCTTGGACTTGAAGCGCGGGCCTTCGGCGGTCGGCTTCATCATCCGATACCATTCCAGCCAGACGGCGCCGGGAATGCGGCCCTTGCGCGGGCAGAAATCCTTGCCGTACGGAGACGAGCTGTCACCGATCCACTCGTCGACGTCGCGCACGTCGAGGATCGCGATACCCGGCTTGCCGACGGCGGCGAGCATGGTCTTGGCATCGATCAGGATCTCGCCGGCCTCAGGCACGATCGCGAACGAAGCCTTCGCCGGCGTCGGCACGTCCTTGGTCACCGGGAAGCCCGCGGCCGACCAGGCATCGAAGCCGCCATGCAGCACCTTCACCTTGGGATAGCCGAGCATGGTGAGCAGGTAATAGCCGCGGCAGGACTGGCCGAAACCTGAGTTCATCGACTGCTCGTAGATCACGGCGGTTTCCTTGCCCGAAAGGCCGGCACCGCCGAACGCATCGGCGAATTTCGTCTTGAGCTCGGCCATGCCTTCCGGTGTCGAGGTCGCCAGGAACGTAAAGATCTCGTGCACGTTCACGGCGCCCGGCAGGTGCCCGGCGGCGTAAGCATCGGGATTGCGGGTGTCGATGACGACACACGGCTCGGTCTTCAAGAGATCGGCGAGTTCGACGGCAGTGATCAGAACGTCAGTCATGGCAGCCTCTCCGTTGAGGTTGGGGGGTCTTCGGGTGGACTCGTGAAACTTTAAGGCTCGGAACTCAGAAATCGGCGAGCATCTTGCGCAGCTGCTTGGTGGCGGGCGTGACGATCGCGACGAAATAGGCCTCGCGCAGGCGCCGCTGCGCGCGGTGACTTTTGAGATAGCCGCGGGCGCCACAATGCAGCATCGCCGCATGCGCCGCCGCGACGCTGGCTTCGCCGGCGCGAAGCCGCATCGCGATCACCTTGCGCCAGTAGGTCTCCTCCTCGTTGTAGGGATCGCGCGCCAGCGCCATGGCCTCGGCCTCGAGCTCGGCGGCGAGCTCGCGGAAGTGCACCGGCTGCTGCGGCAGATAGCGGTTGATATGGCCGAGGGGATTGTCGACCTCGTCCATGATGTTGATGCAATCCTTGATCACCCCGAGCGCCATGCCGGCCTGGAGCAGGATGAAGCCGGCGCGGATCTTCTTGACGAAGGGCGCGGCGGGATCGGCGAGGATCAGCTCATCAGGCACGAAAGCGTCGCGGAACTGCACGCCATAAGTGCCGGTTCCGTCCATGGCGAGGAACGGCTTGCACGGCGTCAGCGTGATCGCCGGGTCCGAGCAATCGGCCAGGAACATCACAGTGCCGGGTTCGTTCTCACGCTCGAAGATGGTGCCGAAATAATGGTCGGGGCCGAGATTGGAGACCCAGGGCAGCGCACCGCGCACGATGTAGCCGCCCTCGACCTTGCGGCCCTTCAGCTTCAGCTTCTCGATGCCGAAAAAGCTCTTCATAGGATTGGAGAGCCCGGTGCCGCCGAGCACGCGACCGGTCGAGAAGGCATCGCCGAAGCGCTTGGCGAGCTTCACATTGGTGGAATTCGCCGCATACCACACCAGCGTGTTCTGGCACCAGGCCATGAAGGCCGTCGCCCCGCAGACCTCGCCGATCGCCGCCATCGCCTGGATCGCGCAGCGCAGATCGGCGGGGCCTTCGTGCGGCATGTGGCTGCCCCACGCTCCGACCGCGCCGAACTTGCGCAGCACCTCGGCCGGATACACCGACCCCTCGTCGATGCCGGCGGCCAGCGGCGCGAGCTCTTCGCGCGCGATCCGCGCCACCTCGCCCGCAATGGACGGTGCGGGCTGATCCAGAACGTCGGCCCGCGATAAAGCCAGTGAACCCATGATCGTCTCCCGCACCCTGTCCTGATTGCCGCTCTGCTAGATGCCGACCTCGAGATTGACCGGCCGGGTGAAGGTGTTGGCGACCGGCGACCATTTCTTCACATGGGCGACCAGCGCGTTGATCTCGTCCGGCGAGATGCCCTCGCATTCCATGTCGACCTTGACGCGGACGTCGGTGAATCCGACCGGCTTGTCGGAGGTGTCGCCGGTGCCCCAGACCGCGGTGATGTTGAGATCGCCTTCGAGCTCGAGTTCGAGCTTGTTGACGATCCAGCCGCGATGCACGGCGTTGGCATGCAGGCCGACCGCAAGGCACGAGCCGAGCGCGGCCAGCGAGGCTTCCGACGGATTGGGCGCGGTGTCGTCACCGAGCAGACCCGGCGGCTCGTCGACGATGTAGGGCGGCAGGTTGCGGATGTAGTTGGCGTGGCGGAACTTGCCCTCCGCGACCGTCTTGCACTTCAAGGTCTTGATGACCTTCGGATTTGCCTTGCCGTTGGCAATCAGTTGCTCGAGCCCGTTCTTGTCGATGGGCGCGAGGCACCCCGTCAGCACTGTCTTCTGAACGACGGCAGTCATCAGTCTTCTCCCTGGCAGAAGTGGAAATCGGCAGGATACCGAACGGTCTGTTTCCTTGCATGGAGCGTGCCAGAGCCCGCGAAAAACAAAAGGCGAAGCTTTGGAGCCGCTTAAGCCTTCCTGCCTGCGGATTGGTCAGCCGGTCCTTGCTCAAAGGCGATGCAGACCGGCCAGGCTCTGCGAATCTTTTCAGCGCGAAACAGATGCGGCTTGCTGATGCGGCACGGCTGCGGGTAAGTTTGAGTCCATGGCAAAGACGTCATCGAGAAAGAATTCGCCCCATACTGCCGCCGCCGAGGACGAGTCGGCACGCGGTCGCCTCTTGAGCGCGGCGACGCATCTGTTCTGCAAGAACGGCATCAACGCCACCGGCATCGATGCGATCATCGAGGAGGCCGGCACCGCCAAGACCACGCTCTACAAATTGTTCGGCTCCAAGACCAACCTCGTCAACGCGGTGCTGGAGAGCGAAGGCAAGCAATGGCGCGAATGGTTCATCGGCGCCATGGAGCAAGGCGGCGGCGATGCGCAGGCGAAGCTGACGCGCATCTTCCCCGCACTGAAGAGCTGGTTCGCCGAAGAGCGCTTCTACGGCTGCCCCTTCATCAACGCCGTCGGCGAGCACGACAAGGACGCAAAACAGTTCCGCAACATCGCGCTGAAGCACAAGAAGATCGTGCTCGGCCACATCGAGAAGCTCGCCGGCGAGCTCGGCTCAGCCGAGCCCGCGGTGCTGGCGCATCAGCTCGGCCTCATCATCGACGGCGCCATCGTCGCCGCGATGATCTCGCGCGACCCGGGCGTCGCGGATACGGCGGCGCTCACGGCCGGCCCCCTGCTCGGCCAGGCGAAGGCGAAGAAGAAGCGCGCGGCGGATCAGCTCGAGGCGGTCTAACGGTTCTCACTTCGTAGCCCGCATGCAGCGAAGCGGAATGCGGGGACGCTGTCCCGGATTCGCTGCACTGCCAAGCCTCGAGAAGCGTTGAACCCATACTCGATCAAAGCTACCCTTGAAAATCTTCGTCCAGCAAAAACAAGATTCAAGGGGACGTCATGGCTCGCAAGATAGCGGCATTTGCGATCGTTGCCACGAGCATGTGGATCGCTGGCATCGCGGATGCCGAGGCGCAGCAGCCGGAGCTCAGCGCGCCTGACCTGGTCCTCATCAACGGAAAGGTTCTGACGCTGGACGAGCGATCGACGGTCACGGAGGCGGTGGCCGTCGCAGATGGAAAGATCCTGGCAACCGGATCCAGTGCTTCGATAAGGGCGCTTGCGGGCGCCCGGACCCGCGTGATCGATGTGTCGGGCAAGACCGTCGTCCCTGGATTGATCGATACACACGCTCACTTCAAGGCCGCTGGTCTGGGCGACTACGTCGTCATCATGGGCCGAGCCAAGACGGTCGCGGAAGCACTCGAGGCTATCAAGGCATTTGCTGCGAAGAAGAAGCCGGGCGAGTGGATTGTAGGTGGCGCGTGGCATCCGCCTTCCCAATTGGCCGAGAAGCGTTATCTCACGAGGCAGGAAATCGACAGCGTCGCTCCAGGCAATCCGGTCTATCTGCGCACTGTCGGGCACTTCTCGATGGCGAATACGATGGCTCTACAGCGGGTCGGAATCGACAAGACCACCGAGGACCCGAGTGGGGGAAAGTTCGAGCGCGACGCCGCCGGCGAATTGACGGGCCTGCTTATGGAGACGGCGATCGATCGGGTCGAGAAGGCCGTACCGCCCTGGACAGAAGACGACGAAATCCGACAATTCACCATTGCCGAAGGCGTATTGAACAGCTTCGGCATCACCAGCGTGGTCGAGGGCGCGACAGAGGCGCGCGACATCCGCATCTTGCGGAAGCTTGTCGCGTCCGGAAAAGCCACTTTGCGCACCGGCGCGATGTTTCGGCCCGAGCCCCCGGCCGATCTGACCGCCTGGGAGGCGATCATCGCAGGCAACGGAGCCTCCTCGGGTTTCGGCGACGATTGGCTCAAGTTCGCCGGCATCAAGATCTTCTACGACGGCGGCATGACGCTGAAGACGGCGCTCATGCGCGACGTGTATCCCGATTCACATGACAACTACCGTGGCATTGCGCAGCAAACGCCCGAGCGGCTGAAGCAACTCATCTCCATCTGCAACCGTTATGACTGGCGTGTCGGTGTTCACGTGGTGGGTGACCTCGGTATTGACCAGGTGCTCGATGCATTCGAGGCGGTGGACAAGGAAAAATCGATCCGCGACCGTCGCTTCGTCCTCATTCACGCCAGCCTGATCCGGCCAGAACAGATGGAGCGCGCGCAAAAGCTGGGAGTGCGCATCGATTTCCAGAACGTTTTCATGTGGGACAAGGCAGCCACCGTCGAACGATTTCTCGGGAAAGCGACCGCTGACCGCGCCGTACCGACCCGGACGTTGATCGAAAAAATGGGGCTCAACAGCCTCGGCGCCGGCACGGATTTTCCCGTGAACCCGATCAATCCCTTCCTCAACATGTACATCATGGTCACCAGGAAGGACCCCAACGGAAACGTCTACGGCTCGGCAGAAGCCATTACGCGCGAGCAGGCCCTGCGGCTCTACAGCAGCGCGGCTTCGCGCTACACGTTCGACGAGGAGCGCAAGGGGACCATCGAGCCCGGAAAGCTTGCCGACATCGTGGTGCTCTCCGCCGACTACACAAACGTGCCGGAGGAGCAGATCAAGGACATCAAGGCGGACATGACGCTCGTGGGCGGCAAGGTCGTGTTTCAGCGCTGAGGTCATCACTGCAAAGAAGGAAGTGCCGTAGGGTGGGCAAAGGCGCGGAGCGCCGTGCCCACCAATCTTCAACGCATACAAAGATGGTGGGCACGCTCCGCTTTGCCCACCCTACGACAGCTGCGCGTGACGAAACTTACGTACCCTGCTCGATCATCCCCTGCAGCCGCACCAGCTCCGCCTCGAGATCGCGCTCCACATCCGCCGCGCGAATGTCGAGCACCCGGTAGTCGCGCGCTTCCAGCCACGCCCGCCGCCCCGCCCGGTCCGCCGCGATCGCCTCGCCCTCGCCCGGGTTCACCAGCTCGATCGCGATCCGGTGCGGGAAGGAGACGAAGTCGGGGATGTGGCGCCCCACCGGGGTCTGGCGCTTGAACCCACCTGCGAAGCGGCGGTCGCGGGTGAGCGCCTGCCACAACAGTCGCTCGGCGTCGGTCGGGTTGCGGCGGAGCAGGCGGGCGAGGCCGCGCACGGTCGAGCCGCTGTCGGAGACGCCACCGCCCTGCCCGTGCTCGGCCAGCAGCGCGCGCAGGCGCGTGGCCTGCTCGCCGTCGAGCACGCCGCCCTTGGCCGGACCCTTGCGCCCCTCGGCGATCGCCATGATCACGCCGTGCAGCGTGTGCATGTCCTGCTTGGTCGGCTCCATCCGGGTGAAGATGTTGCGCAGGTTCACCAGCATGGTGTCGCGCTTCTCGGCCGGGCGCAGGAACTCGACCTTGTCGAGCTCGCGCACGAGGTTGTCGAAGAAGGCCTGCATCTGGTGCTGCGAGGCGCGCTCGGAACGCTCCGGCATGGCGTGCGGCAGTTCACCGGATGTCGCCCGCTTGAACCATTCATAGCCGACCAGCAGCACGGCCTGGGCGAGGTTGAGCGAGGCAAAGCCCGGATTGACCGGAAAGGTGATGATGCGGTTGGAGAGCCCGACCTCCTCGTTGGTCAGGCCCCAGCGCTCGCGGCCGAACAGGATGCCGGCCCTGCCGCCGGTCGCGACGTGCCCGGCGATCTCGGCCGCTGCAGCATCCGGCCCGACCACGGGCTTGGCCTGGTCGTGGGGACGCGCGGTGGTGGCGAACAGCAGGTCGAGGTCGGCGACCGCCTCTTCGACCGTGCTGAACAATTCGACCGTTTCCAGGATGTGGTCGGCGCCGGCCGCAGCCCGCTGGGCCGCGATGTTGGGCCAGCCGTCCCGGGGGTTGACGATGCGCAGGGCGCCGAGGGCAAAATTGCCCATGGCGCGCGCGGCCATGCCGATGTTCTCGCCGAGCTGCGGCTCGACCAGGATCACGATGGGACCGTCGAGGGAAAGGCCGGCCTTGCTCTTGTCAGTCCCCGACATCTCGCTCTGCTTTCACACTGTCTCTCAAGGCCTTGGCGAGGCCATCTTCAGGAATTGATTCAAGCCGGTCGTTCGAACTGGTCTTGGGCCGGCTCGGGCGCTGTCAGCCTGTCGTTTGCCTGTCCTGACAAAATTCTCAAGGGAAATAACGGCTTGGATTCGACTTTTGAAACTCGCCTGGAACGTGAGGCCGGCCCCGGCAGCGGCCTGGCCCGCCGCTTCCCGCCTGCGCAAGCTGGATGAGCTAAAAGTGCATAATCCCTTGGCTTTCGCCCGCCGCGCGGCGGTGCTAAGAGGCGGCGGATATTCACGTTGGCGCGCCAAAAGCGCCGTTCCCAAGAGGGCTTCCCCGATCATGGCAAAAATCAAGGTATCCAATCCCGTCGTCGAACTCGATGGCGACGAGATGACCCGGATCATCTGGCAGTACATCAAGGACAAGCTGATCAACCCGTTCCTGGATGTCGAGCTGCTCTATTTCGACCTGGGCATGGAATACCGCGACCACACCAACGATCAGGTGACCATCGACGCCGCCGAGGCGATCAAGAAGGTCGGCGTCGGCGTCAAGTGCGCCACCATCACCCCCGACGAAGCCCGGGTGAAGGAGTTCAACCTCAAGCAGATGTGGAAGTCGCCGAACGGCACCATCCGCAACATCCTCGGCGGCGTGATCTTCCGCGAGCCGATCATCTGCAAGAACGTGCCGCGCCTGGTTCCCGGCTGGACCAAGCCGATCATCATCGGCCGCCACGCCTATGGCGATCAGTACCGCGCCACCGACATCAAGTTCCCCGGCAAGGGCACCCTCTCGCTGAAGTTCGTCGGCGAGGACGGCACCGTGATCGAGAAGGAAGTGTTCAAGGCGCCCGGCGCCGGCGTCGCGATGGAGATGTACAATCTCGACGATTCCATCATCGACTTCGCCCGCGCCTCCTTCAATTACGGCCTGCTCCGTAATTACCCGGTGTACCTGTCGACCAAGAACACGATCCTCAAGGTCTATGACGGGCGCTTCAAGGACATCTTCCAGGACATCTTCGACCGCGAGTTCAAGAAGGAGTTCGACGCCAAGGGCCTGACCTACGAGCACCGCCTGATCGACGACATGGTCGCCTCGGCGCTGAAATGGTCCGGTGGCTATGTCTGGGCCTGCAAGAACTACGACGGCGACGTGCAGTCCGACACGGTCGCGCAGGGCTACGGCTCGCTCGGCCTGATGACCTCGGTGCTGCTGACCCCCGACGGCAAGACCGTTGAGGCCGAAGCCGCCCACGGCACCGTGACCCGTCACTACCGCGAGCACCAGAAGGGCAAGGAGACCTCGACCAACTCGATCGCCTCGATCTTCGCCTGGACCCGAGGCCTGTCGCACCGCGCCAAGCTCGACAACAATGCCGAGCTCGCCAAGTTCGCGGCCACGCTGGAGAAGGTCTGCGTCGACACCGTCGAGGCCGGCTACATGACCAAGGACCTCGCGCTGCTGGTCGGCGCCGACCAGCGCTGGCTCTCGACCACCGGCTTCCTCGACAAGGTCGCCGAGAACCTGACCAAGGAGCTGGCGCGGTAAGCTACCTGCCCACCCGTCATTGCGAGCGCAGCGAAGCAATCCAGGATCCCTCCGCGGGGACAGTCTGGATTGCTTCGTCGCAAGAGCTCCTCGCAATGACGAGACCGTTGATCGAGGACCGTGCATGCCATCATTCAAGAGCGTTGCATTCGCGGTCTTCGCGCTGGCGAGTGCCCCTGCGCTGGCCGCCGAGCCGCTACCCAACGCCATCGCCGCCCCCGGCGAGACCATCGTGCTCAGCGTCCACGCCGAGGGCGCGCAGGTCTATGAGTGCAAGTCAGCCCCCGACGGCAAGCTCGCCTGGACCTTCCGCGAGCCCGTCGCGACGCTGCTGTCTGAAGGCAAGACCGTTGGCCGCCACTATGCCGGCCCGAACTGGGAGCTCGCCGACGGTAGCGCCGTGGTCGGCAAGGCCGTCGGCAACGCACCGGGCGCAACGCCTGCCGATATCCCGTGGCTCAAGCTGGAAGTCGCCGCCCGCCGCGGCAGCGGCACGCTGACGCCGGTCACCACGGTCCAGCGCATCAACACCCATGGCGGCAAGCTCGACGGCGCTTGCGACAAGGCCGGCGAAATCAAAACCGCGCCCTACGCGGCCGATTACGTCTTCCTGAAGAAGGGCTGACCGCTCAGCGGTCGGTGCCTTCCTTCTCCGCCTGCGCAAGCTCCGCGAGCGCGAGGTCGCCGGTGTCGGCGAGCCGCGCCTTTGCGGTCTCGTGGACGTGGGCGGCCAGCGTCGGCATGCGCGCGATCAGGGCATGGAAGTCCTGCGCGTCGAGCACGAGCAGCCGCGTCTTGCGCGTTGCCGTCACCGTGCCGCTGCGCTTGGTCTTGTGCAGCAGCGCGATCTCGCCGAAGAAGGTGCCGTCGGCGAGGCGCACATGCTGGTTCGGCAGCGCTATCTCGACCTCGCCGGCGGTGATGAAATACATCGACGAGGCGACATCGCCCCGTCGCACCAAAATCTCGCCCTGCTCGATGGTGCGCGCCCGCAATAGGCGCATGATGTCGGCGATCTCCGCGGCGGAGAGGTGCGAGAACAGCGGCACCCGCGCCAGCATGCCCCAGGTGACGACGAAATCGCGCCGCTTGACCTCTTCGGCGAACGCCGAGGAGATGATCGCGACCGGCAGCGCGATCATGGCAAAGCCCGAGATGATCGCGAAGGTCGAAACGAACTTGCCGAGCGGCGTCACCGGAACGACGTCGCCATAGCCGACGGTGCCGAGCGTCACGATCGCCCACCACATCGCCTGCGGGATGGTGCCGAGCTTGTCGGGCTGCACGTCGCGCTCGATGGCGTAGAGCAGCGAGGCGAAGGTCAACACGGCGCCGATCAGGATGACGATGCAGCCGATCAGCGCGCGCCGCTCGGCATGCACGGCGGCGAGCAGCGAGCGCATCGCCGGCGAGTACCGTATCAGCTTGAAGAACGGCAGCACGCCGAGCGCTGCCAACGTCGCGTGCCGTCCCGTCGCGAGCACGATTGCCGCCGGCAGGAACGCCATCAGGTCGATGATGCCGAGCGCCGAGAAGACGTAGCCCAGCCGGTCGGACAGCGCCGAGCCCTTGCGCGGCGTATGGCCGGCCACGGTCCACAGCCGCGCCGCATATTCCAGCGCGAACACGATCACCGACAGGATGGTGATGCCCGCGAACAGCGTGCCGAACCGCGCGTCGAGCTCCGGCACCGAGGCGAGGATCATCGCGGCGACGTTGAGCACGATGACGCCGATGATGACCTGGATGAAGCGCGACCCGACCGAATAGGCCAAGGGGTCGTGCTCCAGCAATTCGTAGAGGCGATCCCTCAAGTCCGGATCGGAAAGCCCACGTCCTCGCGGAACGAGGCGCATGGCGGCCTTACGCGCCTGCCATCGCTTTTTCGATCGCGCTCAAGGCCTCGGACGCCTTTGCGCCATCGGGGCCGCCGGCCTGGGCCATGTCGGGCCGGCCGCCGCCGCCCTTGCCGCCGAGCGCCTCGGAGGCGATGCGCACGAGATTCACGGCGTTGAAGCGCGCGGTGAGGTCCTGCGTGACGCCGACCACGATTCCGGCCTTGCCGTCCTCGGTGACGCCGACGATGGCGACGACGCCCGAGCCGATCTGCTTCTTGCCGTCGTCGGCAAGGCTCTTGAGATCCTTCATCTCGATGCCTTCCACCGCGCGCGCCATCAGCTTGACGCCGCCGGCCTCGCGCACACCCGACGCTGCGCCGTTGCCGGCGGAGGCACCGCCGCCCATCGCCAGCTTCTTGCGGGCGTCGGAGAGCTCGCGCTCGAGCTTCTTGCGCTCCTCCATCAGGGCGGCGATGCGCGCCGGCACGTCGTCGAGAGAGGTGCGCAGCTCGTTCGCCGCGGTCTTTGCCAGCGCCATGGTGTCGTTGGCGTGTTTTCGCGCGTAGTTGCCCGTTAACGCCTCGATACGGCGCACGCCGGAGGCGACCGCGCTTTCGCTCGTGACCGTGATCAGGCCGATATCGCCGGTGCGCTTGACATGGGTGCCGCCGCAGAGCTCGACCGACCAGCCGAGCGCGTTGGCGCCGCGCTCGCGCGCGGTCCTGCCCATCGAGACGACGCGGACCTCGTCGCCATATTTCTCGCCGAACAGCGCGCGCGCCCCGGCCTCGCGGGCCTCGTCGACGCCCATGACGCGCGTGGTGACCTCGTCGTTCTCCAGCACCACGTCGTTGGCGATGTCCTCGACCCGGGCGAGCTCCTCGGCCGTGATCGGCTTCGGATGCACGAAGTCGAAGCGCAGCCGGTCCGGCGCGACCATCGAGCCGCGCTGGGCGATGTGATCGCCGAGCACCTGGCGCAACGCCTCGTGGATGATATGGGTCGCGGAGTGATGGGCGCGGATGGTCGAGCGCCTGGAATGATCGACCTCGAGCTGCAGCGCCGTGCCGAGCTTCAACTCGCCACTCTCGACCGTGCCGATATGGACGAAGAGATCGCCGAGCTTCTTCTGCGTATCGGTGACGCGGACCTTGATGCCGCCCTCGCCCGAGAGCACGCCGGTATCGCCGACCTGGCCGCCCGACTCCGCATAGAACGGCGTCTGGTTCAGCAGAAGCGCGCCCGTCTCGCCGGCCTTGAGGCTCGCAACCTCGGCGCCGTCCTTGACCAGCGCGGAGACCACGCCTTCGGCGCTCTCGGTCTCGTAGCCGAGGAATTCGGTGGCGCCGAGCTTCTCGCGCAGCGGGAACCAGATCGCTTCGGACGCGGCCTCACCCGAGCCTTTCCAGGACTCGCGCGCCTTGGCCTTCTGGCGCTCCATCGCGTCGGTGAACGCCGCCTGGTCGACGCCGATGCCGCGCGACTTCAGCGCGTCCTGCGTCAGGTCGAGCGGGAAGCCGTAGGTGTCGTACAGCGTGAAGGCGACGTCGCCGTCGAACATGTCGCCTTTCTTCAAGGACGCGCTCTTCTCGTCAAGAATGGCCAAGCCGCGCGAAAGAGTCTTGCGGAAGCGGGTTTCTTCCAGCCGCAGCGTTTCCTCGATCAGCTTTTCCGCGCGCATCAATTCCGGATAGGCCTGGCCCATCTCGCGCACCAGGGCCCAGACCAGCCGATGCATCAACGGCTCCTTGGCGCCCAGGAGCTGCGCATGGCGCATCGCGCGACGCATGATCCGGCGCAGCACATAGCCGCGGCCCTCGTTCGAGGGCAGCACGCCGTCGGAGACGAGGAAGGCCGAGGAGCGCAAATGGTCGGCGATGACGCGGAACGAGGCGGCATTCTGCGCGGTCGGGCCGCTGCCGAGCGCGGACGCGGTGGCGTCGATCAGGTTGCGGAACAGGTCGGTCTCGAACACGCTCTCGACGCCCTGGAGGATGCAGGCCATGCGTTCCAGGCCCATGCCGGTGTCGATCGAGGGACGCGGCAGACCGACGCGCTCCTCCTTCGTCACCTGCTCGTATTGCATGAACACGAGATTCCAGAATTCGAGGAAGCGGTCGCCGTCCTCTTCCGGCGAGCCGGGAGGACCGCCCCAGATGTGCTCGCCGCGGTCGATGAAGATCTCCGAGCACGGGCCGCACGGCCCGGTGTCGCCCATCGCCCAGAAATTGTCCGAAGTCGGAATGCGGATGATGCGGTCCTCGGAGAAGCCGGCGATCTTCTTCCACAGACCCGCCGCCTCGTCGTCGGTGTGGTAGACGGTGACGAGCAGCTTGTCCTTCTTCAGCCCGAACTCCTTGGTGATCAGCTTCCAGGCGAGCTCGATCGCGCGCTCCTTGAAGTAATCGCCGAACGAGAAATTGCCGAGCATCTCGAAGAAGGTGAGATGGCGCGCGGTGTAGCCGACATTGTCGAGGTCGTTGTGCTTGCCGCCGGCGCGCACGCATTTCTGCGAGGTGGTGGCGCGCTGATAGGGCCGCTTCTCGACGCCGGTGAAGACGTTCTTGAACTGCACCATGCCGGCATTGGTGAACATCAACGTCGGGTCGTTGCGCGGCACGAGTGGCGAGGACGGCACGATCTCGTGGCCGTTCTCAGCAAAGTAGTTCAGAAAGGTCGACCTGATCTCGTTGACGCCGCTCATGTTCATCCAATCGGGTATGCTTGGGCCCGCTTCTCGCCGTCCAAACCGGACCGTTAAGGCTGATATCTGCGGGCCAAAGCGCTTTTAGACAAGGCCAGCTTCGCTGTCCAGAAACTGTGCAGGGAGATCAGAGGGTTGCCGCAGGCGCTCAATCCCCTTGCAATCCCGTTGGATAGGACGTGCGGACGCGTTGACAGGCTTGGCTCCCCTGTGGTCTCTACCCATTTGTATCGTACGGCCACGTCGGGAGAGACCGGCTACTTTTAGCCGGCGCCGAAGGAGCAACCGCCCCGGAAACTCTCAGGCAAAAGGACCGCGTGGCTTTGACAGCATCTGGAAAGAGGCGCCGACGGGTGTAGACCCGGACAGCGTCCGCCGACGGGATAATACTCTCAGGCACAGCGACAGATGGGGCTTCGACTGGTGTCCATCGGGGAATCCTCCCCGGGGAACCGCCGAGGGCCCTCAAGATGCTAGCACACGACCAAGACTCCCTGAAACGCACCCCCCTCTACGACCTCCATGTGTCCCTGGGCGGCAAGATGGTGCCGTTCGCGGGCTATGACATGCCCGTGCAGTACCCCGCGGGCGTGCTGAAGGAGCACCTCCATACCCGCACCAAAGCCGGCCTGTTCGACGTCTCCCACATGGGCCAGCTCCGCGTTCTGCCGAAGTCCGGCAAGGTAGAAGACGCTGCCCGGGCGCTGGAGCGGCTAGTGCCGCAGGATATCGTGGCGATCGCCGCGGGGCGGCAGCGCTACGCCCAGTTCACCAACGAAGACGGCGGCATTCTCGACGACCTCATGGTCGCCAATTTCGGCGATCACCTGTTCCTGGTGGTCAACGCCGCCTGCAAGGCCGAGGACGAGGCACATCTGCGCGCCAACCTGTCCGACGACTGCGTGATCGAGCAGCTTGCCGACCGCGCGTTGATCGCGCTGCAGGGTCCGAAGGCCGAAGCGGCGCTGGCGAAACTCTGTGCAGAGGCGCCGGCCATGACATTCATGGACGCCGGGCCGCACGAGGTCGCCGGCATCAAGTGTTTCGTCTCGCGCTCCGGCTACACCGGCGAGGACGGCTTCGAGATCTCGGTTCCATCAGGCGATGCCGAACGCCTCGCAAAAATGCTGCTGGCAAATCCCGACGTGCTCCCGATTGGCCTCGGGGCCCGCGACAGCCTGCGGCTGGAAGCCGGGCTCTGCCTGTACGGCCACGACATCGACACCACGACCACGCCGGTCGAGGCCGCGCTGGAATGGTCGGTGCAAAAAAGCCGCCGCACCGGCGGAGCGCGCGCCGGCGGCTTTCCCGGCGCTGCGAAGATCCTCGCCCATTTCGATAACGGCGCATCCCGCCGCCGCGTCGGCCTGCTCGCCCTGGGCCGCGCGCCGGTGCGCGAGGGCGCGCTGCTGTTTGCCGACGCTGCGGGTGGCGAGCCGATCGGACAAGTCACGTCGGGCGGTTTCGGCCCGAGCCTGAGCGCGCCGGTCGCGATGGGCTACGTGCCTGTGAGCCTCGCTGCGCTCGGCACAAAGCTCTTCGCCGAGGTGCGCGGCCAGCGGCTGCCCTTGCAGGTTGCTGCAATGCCCTTCGTCAAAAACACCTACAAACGCTGAGGACGAGACAATGACCACGACGCTGTACACTTCCGACCATGAATGGCTCGCCATCGACGGCGACACCGCCACGGTCGGCATCACCGACTACGCGCAGCAGCAGCTCGGCGACGTCGTGTTCGTCGAATTGCCCAAGGTCGGCCGCAGCTTGAAGAAAGCCGAAGCCGCCGCCGTCGTGGAGTCGGTGAAGGCCGCCTCCGACGTCTACGCGCCTGTTACCGGCGAAGTGCTCGAGACCAACGAGGCGCTGGCCGCCGAGCCGGCGCTGATCAATTCGGATGCGCAAGGCGCGGCCTGGTTCTTCAAGATCAAGATTGCCGACAAAAGCGAGCTCGGCGGCCTCATGGATGAAGCCGCCTACAAGGCGCATACGGCTTAAGGACGATGGAGCAAGCGATGACCGCGCACCGCAAGACCAACGGCGACACCGCCGCCAGTTTCGTTCGCCGCCATATCGGCCCATCCGCGCGCGACGTCACCGCAATGCTGGAGGCCGTCAGCGCCAAGAGCGTCGATGCACTGATGGCGGAGACGCTGCCGGCCTCGATCCGGCAGACCTCCCCGCTCGATCTCGGCAAGCCGCTGAGCGAGACCGAGGCGATCGCGCATATGGCCGAGCTCGCAAGCCAGAACCAGGTCTTCACCTCGCTGATCGGCCAGGGCTATTCCGGCACCATCCTGCCCGCGGTGATCCAGCGCAACATCCTGGAGAACCCGGCCTGGTACACGGCCTACACGCCCTACCAGCCCGAGATCAGCCAGGGCCGTCTGGAAGCGCTGTTCAACTTCCAGACCATGATCTGCGACCTCACCGGGCTCGACGTCGCCAACGCCTCGCTGCTCGATGAAGCCACCGCGGCGGCCGAAGCCATGGCGCTCGCCGAGCGCCACTCGCAGGTCAAGGCCAAGGCCTTCTTCGTCGACAAGGACGTGCATCCTCAGACGCTGGCGGTGATGCGCACCCGCGCCGAGCCGCTGGGGTGGTCTCTGGTCGTCGGCGACCCCCTCACCGATCTCGACAAATCAGACGTGCTCGGCGCGCTGCTGCAATATCCGGGCTCTTCGGGCGCGCTGCGCGACCTCAGGCCCGCGATCGCCGCGCTGAAGGCCAAGGGCGCACTCGCCATCGTTGCCGCCGACCTCTTGGCGCTGACCTTGCTCGCCTCGCCCGGCGAGTTAGGCGCCGACATCGCCATCGGCTCGGCGCAGCGCTTTGGCGTGCCGATGGGCTATGGCGGACCGCACGCGGCCTATATGGCGGTGCGCGATGCACTGAAGCGCTCGCTGCCCGGCCGCATCGTCGGCCTGTCCGTGGATTCGCGCGGCGCGCCGGCCTACCGCCTCGCACTGCAGACCCGCGAGCAGCACATCCGCCGCGAGAAGGCGACCTCCAACATCTGTACCGCACAGGTGCTGCTCGCCGTGATCGCGTCGATGTATGCGGTCTATCATGGCCCCGAAGGCTTGGCGCAGATCGCGCGCAACGTGCATCGCCGCGCCGCCGTGCTCGCAACCGGCTTGCGCAAGCTGGGCTTTGCGCCTGACAGCGACACCTTCTTCGACACGCTCAGCGTCGATGCCGGCGGCAAGCGCGAGGAGATCGTCGCGCGCGCGCGCGCCGAGAAGATCAATCTCGGCGTCGGTGATACCGCACTTCGCATCGCGCTCGACGAGACCACGACGCCCGCGACGGTCGAAGCGGTCTGGCGCGCCTTCGGCGGCAAGCTTGTCTATGCCGAGATCGACGCCGAGACGCGCGAGGCGCTGCCGGACGAATTGAAGCGCGCCACGGCCTTCCTGACCCATCCGGTCTTCCATGCGCATCACTCGGAGACCGAGATGCTGCGCTACATGCGCAAGCTCAGTGATCGCGACCTCGCGCTCGACCGCGCCATGATCCCGCTGGGATCGTGCACCATGAAGCTGAATGCGACCACCGAGATGATGCCGCTGACCTGGCCGGAATTTGCCACGCTGCATCCGTTCGCCCCGCGCGAGCAGGCCAAGGGCTACCACGCGCTGTTCGCGCGGCTGGAGAAATGGCTCTGCGATATCACCGGCTATGACGCGATCTCGCTGCAGCCGAACTCGGGCGCGCAGGGCGAATATGCCGGGCTTTTGGCGATCCGTGGCTACCATGCCGCGCGCGGACAAAGCCATCGCAAGATCTGCCTGATCCCCTCCTCCGCCCACGGCACCAATCCGGCTTCGGCCGCGATGGTCGGCATGGACGTGGTGGTGGTGTCTTGCGAGAAGAACGGCGACGTCGACGTCAATGACCTCCGCGCCAAGGCGGAGAAGCATTCGAACGATCTCGCCGCGGTGATGATCACCTATCCCTCGACCCATGGCGTGTTCGAGGAGCACATCCGCGAGATCTGCGACATCGTGCACGGCCATGGCGGCCAGGTGTATCTCGACGGCGCCAACCTCAACGCGCAGGTCGGCCTCAGCAGGCCCGGCGATTACGGCGCCGACGTCAGCCATCTCAACCTGCACAAGACCTTCTGCATCCCGCATGGCGGCGGCGGCCCCGGCATGGGCCCGATCGGCGTCAAAGCGCATCTTGCCCCGTTCCTTCCCGGACACCCGACGACGCAAGCGGATGCGCCGGTCGGTCCGGTCTCGGCCGCGCCGTTCGGCTCGGCCTCGATCCTCACCATCTCCTACATCTACATCCTGATGATGGGCGGTGAAGGCCTGAAGCGCGCCACCGAGATCGCGATCCTCAACGCCAATTACATCGCAGCGCGTCTCGATCCGCATTTCCCGGTGCTCTACAAGAACGAAAAGGGCCGCGTCGCGCATGAGTGCATCGTCGATCCGCGTCCGCTGAAGACGACGAGCGGCGTCACCGTCGACGACATCGCAAAGCGCCTGATCGATTACGGCTTCCACGCTCCTACCATGAGCTTCCCGGTGCCGGGCACGCTGATGATCGAGCCGACCGAGTCGGAATCCAAGGCCGAGCTCGATCGTTTCTGCGATGCCATGATCGCGATCCGGAAGGAGATTGCGGAGGTCGAGGCCGGCCGCTTCAAGATCGAAGCCTCGCCCCTGCGCCACGCCCCGCACACCGTGCACGACATCGCCGATGACGATTGGAAGCGCGCCTATACCCGCAGCGAGGGCTGCTTCCCCGACGGCGTCTCGCGCACCGATAAATATTGGTGCCCGGTCGGCCGTGTCGACAACGTCTATGGCGACCGCAACCTCGTGTGCTCCTGCCCGCCGGTCAGCGATTACGCAGAAGCCGCGGAGTAGGATTTGTAGGGTGGGTTAGCGGGCGGTCGCGCGAAGCGCAGGCCGCCCGCGTAACCCACCACTTCAGCTTTCGCGGAGATAAACAGCGGTGGATTACGCCTTCGGCTAATCCACCCTACAACACCGAATGTGCCTCTACGGCGCAACCAGCAACCGGCGCTCGCCATCCCACCGCCACAGCCGCTCGTTGGTGAGAAGCGTGCCGCCCCACCATCGTTTGATCGGGTTGTGACTGCGAAAATCTTCCCGGCCCGCCAGGACCGCTTCGCCAAATTCAGTCAGCGACAGCCGGCTCCGGCGAAAGGCAGCATTGCGGCTTCTCGCGTTGTCCGGATCGAGTGTCGCCAGCTTGCCGTCCAGACCCGCGACCGCTGGCGCCGGGCCAAAAGCGAGCCCTTCGAGCAGCGCGCCCAGCTCCCACTGATCGAACACGCGTGTTCCCAGCGCGCCCGGCCGAAACAGCTCATCGGTACGATTGTGGCCGCCCGCAATCCGCTCGAGAAGCCGCGTCTCCGTCGCCCCCAGTCCCGTCGCCGGCGACGGCAGTTCTGCGAGCAGGTCCTTCATGGCCGGCTTCAGGAAAGACAGCTTGCCGAGCGGCCTGCCGAGCAGACCGGCGCAAAGCTCGGGCGTCGGCGCGCGGTAGGCCTCCCAGGCCATCCTGGCGATCTCAAAATCGCTTTCTGCGATATCGAACTGCTGCACATCACGACGGCGAAGCTCTGAGGGATCTGCTTCGCGCAGGTCGAAATCGACGCGTCGCAATCTCAGCTTCTCTGTGATGGATGGTTCGGAACGCAGGTAATCGAGGATCCAGATCAACTGCAATTGACTATTGGGTTCGGGATCGAACCATAGTTCGATGAGATCGACCCCATAGGTTTCGCAGACCCAGAGCAATCCACCCGCCCGGTCCGGGCGCCTGATAAGGGGCGATTGACGGACGCGGACGCAATCCGACCAGTGCGTTGCGTCAAACCACGACTCGCGCGCGCCGAGATAACTGTTGAGGTGGTCAGGCGTGGGAAGTGGCCCCGAAACGAAACGGTAGATGAACGGGACGACCATGTCGGCGCGATCGGCGAGGGCAAGGCCGACGCCCGACGAACTGGTCAGGATCACACGCTTCATCGTCGACGCGCCCTTGTTCACCGGCAGCATCAGGCCGGTACAATAATCATGCAGCGGCCTCATCCGCGCTGCCTGACCGATAACACTTCTTGCGGCGCGGCCGAATGACTCAGCAAGACTAGTCCACCCTACGAACCTGCCCTAGGGCGCCACCAGCAACCGGCATTCGCGATCCCACCGCCAGAGCTGCTCGTTGGTCAACTCGGTCCCGCCCCACCATCGTTTGATCGGGTTGTGACGCCACATGTCGTCTTCACGGGCGAGAAGTGAACCTCCGAGCTCGGTCAGCGTGAGCCTCCACTCACTCCTGCCGAAGTAGCGGTCCTCATTGTCGAACGCCGGATCGCCCAACAAGAGCGGCGGCGCCGAATACGCCCCCAGTTCGAGCAAAGCGTCACGCGCGTCGTTTTCGTCGAATACATCGCGAAGCCATCTCGCATCTTCGACGAGCCTCGGGTCGGTTTGCCCGTCGTTCACAAAATCCAGCAGATCCATTTCAGTTGCACCGAGTCCCGTCACGCTGTCCGGAAGCTCTTCAAGCACCGCAATCAGCGCCGATCGAAGTCTCGGCAAGATCATCAGATCCGTCATCAACAGATCGAAACAGGGTTGTGGCGTGTCAGCCCGATAGGCCCGCCAGGCGCGGCTTGCCGTCACCAAATGATTCTCGGTCACCTTGAAGGTCGGAAGTTTCCATTTTGCGACAGACTCCGGGGCATAGTTGGCAACAGTGTCGTCCGCATGCACAAGGCTCAGCTTCGTGGTGATCTCCTTGTAGGGACGGAGCAGGTCCAGCAGCCAGACGAGCACAAGCTGATCATTCGGCCGAGGATCAACCCATATTTCAATCGAGTCGAACTTCGCACACAGCTCGAACAAACCGATATCGCGCGTGCCGAAGCCGTCGAGCGCGCCGCTACAAACGTCATCGAGCCAATGATCGCCGGGATTGCAGTGCTTCTCCGATCGGCGCTCCAGCCCCCTCAAAAGCCGCTCGTCGGAAGGCAGTTTCCTCCAGACAAAACGCGGATAGAACCCGAGCGCGACGTTCGCAACGCCGGACCGGCGAAGTGTATCCTCCGCACGATCGTTCGTTGCCAGGATCAAATGTGACACGATTGCCTCTCGAAATAATACGCAATAAGAACACTCTGAGCGAACAGGTACGTACTAATCAGGTGCGATGAGTGAGAGGGCCTCGGGGTCCCACTGCCACAGCCGGTCGTTGGTCAGGTGGGTGCCGCCCCACCAGCGATCGATGCGGTTGTACCGGCAAAACTTTTCATCGCCACCAAGCATCGCTTTGCCGAACTCGGTGAGCGACAAGCGGGATTGCTTGTACCGCTGGAGGCGGCTTGAATTCTCGTGCATCTCCAGGGAAAACGGGCCTTCGTCCAGTCCAGCGACCGCTGGCCTCTCACATCGCGCGAGACCATCAAGCAGCGCGCCCACCTCCCAGTAATCGAAGACGCGACGCTCGTTGGGCTTCTGATATCCCGGGAAGACGTCAAAGGGCGGTACCTCACCCGGCGCGATCAGCTCCAATATCCTCATCTCCGTGGCTCCAAGGCCGGTCGTGACGCTCGGAAGTTCTTCGAGGAGATCCGCAACGCAACGCTGCGCTTGCGGAAACAGACTTAAATCGGCTTTGAGGAGGTCGAACCAAGGCTGCGCCGTCGGTGCGCGATAGGCCCGCCACACGCGGCCAGCCAGCTCCAGGTGAGCTTGCGCCAGTTTGATAACAGGCAGATCTAGCTTAGCGAGATGCTCCGGCTTGATACCGCCGACGGCCACGTCGAGGTGACGCATCACGAGTTTGGAGATCGCCGCTTTCTCGCTGCTGCAATGGTCGAGCAGCCAGAACAGAAACAATTGCGCATTTGGTTCTGGTCCCATCCACAATTCAGCCGAATCGCATTCCGACAGCAGCTCGGTCAATCCCTGCCCGCGAACTCCCGATTTCTCGATACGCCAGGCTGGCGTATCGTCCAGCCAATGGAGCCCGGGTGGCTGCGTCGCACGCGGCGCGAAGAACGCCTTGAGCTCCGTGTCGAACGGCAATAGTCCCCAAACCAACCGACGCTCGATCGCAATCACGAGGTCGGCTAGGGCCGCTCCTTGAATGGCGCCGGCCATGGACGAGTCGGTCGTGACGATGAGCCGTGTCATGTCCGCTGCCTCAGGGCTTCGTCAAAACCGCGCCGTAGCGCCACAGACGGTCGTTGGTCAGATGCGTGCCGCCCCACCAGCGGTCGATCGGATTGTGACGGCTGAAATCTTCCTGATGAGCCAGGACGGCCTTGCCGAACTCTGTCAACGACAGCCGGCTGCGGAGATAAACCTTGTGCCGGGCTCTGAGATTGCCAAGATCGATCGATGGTGCGTAATTCGTCGCCCAGCCCGGCCACGGCTGGCTTGGGGCCGAGGGCAAGGCCTTCGAGCAAATATCCCAGTTCGACCTCACCCCACACGCAAGTGCCCCGTAGCGAGCGTAGATGGAACAACGGATTCGTGTTTGCAAACCAGTCGAGCATCTCCAGAAATCGAATCTCGGTCGCGCCTAGCCCTGTCAAAGGCGACGGGAGCTCTGCCAGAAGCTGAAGCAAGGCTGGCCGCAGCATCAGCAAGGCGCTCAGATCGCGGTGAAGCAGATCGATGCAGGGCTCCGGGGTCGGCGCGCGGTAGGCCGACCAGGCCAATTTGGCAATCTCGAACTCCTCCGCACCGATATCCCCGACGGTAATATAGCGTTCGCCCTCGGCGAAATCATATTCGGGGCCGAAAAACAGGTCGGAGTCCAGCAATCGCAGCCCGACCTTCTGCGCCAATGCAGGATGGTTGCCGAGGTGATCGAGCAACCAGACCAGTTGCAATTGGTCGCGGGCAGTCGCTCCGAACCAGAGTTCGATCTCGTCGTACGGCTCGCAAAATTCAGCCAGCGACAATTTGCGGCCCTTGGCGCCGCGGGGCCAGCGGACCCAATCCGACCAATGTTCGGCATGACCAAGCTCTGCGGTGTAGGCAGCCAGATAAGCTGAGAGCTTTTCCGCCTGCGGGAGCGGCCCCCACTCGAATTGAAAATGGAACGGGATGACGATCTCGGCCAACCCCGATCGAGCGAAAGCACTCCCGCCGCCCCATCCAGTCAAGATCAGACGCTTCATCGCACCACCTGATCAACGCAACGCAAAACAAACGGGCACCGAAGACGTCGGCAACTCAACGTCCTCAGTGCCCGCTCCTCGCGAACTTTTACTTGAAGGCTTACTCGTCCGCCGGCTCCTCGCCGTCGGCGTCGCGCTCGGGCGTGCCGGCCAAAATCTGCTCGGCAATCAGACCGGAGTTTTGGCGGATCGCGGTCTCGATCTTGGCGGTGATGTCGGGGTTGCCCTTCAGGAACGCCTTGGCGTTCTCGCGGCCCTGGCCGAGGCGCTGGCTGTCATAGGAGAACCAGGCGCCGGACTTCTCGACGATGCCGGCCTTGACGCCGAGATCGAGGATCTCGCCCATCTTGGAGACGCCCTCGCCGTACATGATGTCGAACTCGACCTGCTTGAAGGGCGGGGCCAGCTTGTTCTTGACCACCTTGACGCGCGTGGTGTTGCCGACCACCTCGTCGCGCTCCTTGATCGCACCGATGCGGCGGATGTCGAGGCGGACGGAGGCGTAGAATTTCAGCGCATTGCCGCCGGTGGTGGTTTCCGGCGAGCCGTACATCACGCCGATCTTCATGCGGATCTGGTTGATGAAGATCACCATGGTGTTGGACTTGTTGATGGAGGCCGTCAGCTTGCGCAGCGCCTGGCTCATCAGGCGGGCCTGCAGGCCAGGCAGCGCGTCACCCATCTCGCCCTCGAGCTCGGCCTTCGGCACCAGCGCCGCCACCGAATCGACCACCAGAACATCGACGGCGCCCGAGCGCACCAGGGTGTCGCAGATCTCCAGCGCCTGCTCGCCGGTGTCGGGCTGCGAGATCAGGAGCTCGTCGATGTTGACGCCGAGCTTGCGGGCATAGACCGGATCGAGCGCGTGCTCGGCGTCGATGAAGGCGCAGATGCCACCCTTCTTCTGCGCTTCCGCCACCGTATGCAGCGCGAGCGTGGTCTTGCCCGAGGATTCCGGCCCGTAGATCTCGACGATGCGTCCCTTCGGCAGGCCGCCGATGCCGAGCGCGATATCGAGCCCGAGCGAGCCGGAGGACACCGCCTCGATATCCATGGAGCGGTCGTTCTTGCCGAGCTTCATCACCGAGCCCTTGCCGAACTGCCGCTCGATCTGGGAGAGCGCGGCGGCCAGAGCTTTACTCTTGTCCATGGAAGATCCTTCGACGATACGCAGGGCAGTTGCGGACATTGGGTCGTGCTCCTTATGGCGAGGATTCGCGTGAGGGACAAACGGTTGCGAGGCAGCTCGGCGATAAAAGCAATGTACCCCATTTGTTCTCAGTTCGCAATATGTTCTTTGTGGATTTTGCTGCTGTCCGTATGTGCCCCCGGTGTCCTAGGTAGAAATACCGAGTGCCCTGATTTCCCGGAACTAGGGCTCTGGCAGGTGACTTGATAGCAGCCTCACGCCTCGACAACGTGACGGTGACACGAAGGCCTCAGCTCGGTGCCAGCCCCGGAGCTGAGGCCTCCTATCGCTTGCGTGCATTTTTGTACCGAGCATCGGAACGGAATTGGCTGTTCCAGACTCTTCCCTGCACTTGATCCATGTAGGGAATGCCGTGGTTACGAAGAACACCCGAGAAGTAGCAGCGACGCTACTTAAGCTGGCCAAGACGAGTTCCGACCCAGCAGTGGCGGCTGGCTTCATTGAGAGGGCCGCCGATCTCAAGGAGCGGATAGACGACGAAGGGCTGCCCAAGGCCGACGGGAATCTCCCTCCCAGCATCATTCAACGGCAGTAAGGCCGCCTCAGTTGGCGGCCCGGGCGCCGTCCGCATTCGATCCGGGTGATTGCAAGAATCCCGAACCTTGGTGCCGCAAAAATCAGCCGACGTGCAGCAAGCGCTGACCAAATGATGGGAGCTGGTCGAGCCGGCATGAACCATCGCGGAGCGTCCGGATTATCCGCTCATGCATCGCCTATGGTATTTCGTGGCCTTCCTCGCCGTCACCGCAACCGCATTCGGTGCCTTGGTGGCTTTTGACAAGCTCCTGGGATGACCTGGGGCCGCCTCGCGAGCCGGCCCCATTGGTTGATGGAGCCGACCTCTGCGGCCCAACAAATCAGCCATGCTGGATCGTCACCCTCCCCGCTTTGCACTGAGTGCACAACTGAACAGACGCGGATCCATTTCCGGATCCTAATGCATCATCACCGCGCGGATCTTGGCCACTATCGGTGATGAGAACGCTCACCTCGCGCTCCCGCCTCCTCGCACGGAAAGAGCGCGCCATGTTCAAGCGACGACGTTTCAAGCAGCAGCTGACCCTTCAGGACCGGCTGTCCGCATGGGTGAAGCAGATCCGCGAGCAAGCGTCCAAGCTTCCTCCCGGGCCGGAGCGGGACGCGCTGCTCAAGAAGGCCCGCCAAGCCGACGTTGCCAATCATCTGAGCGATTGGGTCAAATCGCCGGGGCTTCAGCCGCCGAAATAGCCGGGCCTCCGCCGGGTTCCGCAAAGCGAATATGATCGGCATCAACGACGCGCGGCCGGCGCGCCGTCATGTTTCCGTAATCCTGCGGCACCGAACCTTTTCGCGGTCTCCGGTTTTCTGTGGGGATGGGACCGCAACTTTTGGGGACCTCAGCTCATGACGGACAACGACACGCACCACGACACGATCAGGCGAAAGCCGCTGCTGGAGGCGGCGCACGAGGAGATGGTGAAGTTCGAGCGCAAGGAAAACGAGTTCCGCAAGAAGGACCGCGAAGAGCGCGCCGCCGAGCTCCATCTGCCGCTGAACGAGATCAAGGTCCACTAGGCAGCGCCAGGACCGGCTTCCGGAGCGGGTCGAGGTCCGCCCCGCGACGGGGCGCCAGCCGGCGGTTTGGACGGAATCCCCGACCCCGGCAGCGCCAGTCGGCTGCCGCAACCGCGGGCCTCCAAGGTATCTAAATACTACCCGTAACCCATTGGCCGAGCGAGGAAATTGCCCGGCACCCTACTGTGCATGGGGTTGTTTTCCCGCTTTTGAAAGGCGGCAGCGCCGGCGCCCATCGATGCGAGCGCCCGGCACGCCGATCCCCGTCTACAGCAGCGCCAGAAGAATCAGGCCTATCACCAGCACCACGAAGCCAGCCGCCGTCGCGGCGGCAAATGACCGCTCTACGTTATCCATGATGCCACCCCGTTGTCGGCGCGCCACGTTTCCCCCATGGCTGCGCCGAACGGATGAAAATCTTGCCGACGGGTGTGTCCGCAGTGGTGCGGACGGATGTCGAAATTGGGACCGGTACGGGGCCAGTCTGCGGCCTTTCGATCACGCTCCTGCCGGTCGTTCGCCTGTCAGGCTGCCGTAAGCTCAGCCGGCTAGGGTCATTCGGCTATGGTGTTGCAGCCCAGCACCCAGCCTCCAACAACTCTCAGCCCCGCTTGGCTCTCCCCAGGCGGGGCCTTTTCATGCCTGCCGGCCGGCGCTGGGTTCCCGCTCCTCCCGGGTCAGGCGCAGCGCGAAGGCGCGGATCGCGGGCGCCGCCAATAGCACGACCGGCAGCATCGCGGCCCATGCGATCAGCCAGGACACCATCCAGTGCCGAACGAAGAGCACCGGGCTGCCTGCCGGAAAGCTCGCGATTCCCGCCGCGATCAGCGAGGTCAGCCCGGACTGGATGATGCCGAAGACGAAGTGAGAGTAGCGGCGGGGAATGCCGAGCATGAGGGGCCCATGGTTGCTTGCCCGCGATCAGGCAAGCAAGGCACATGCCGTCAAGCTGAAGCAGATCCGGCGCCCGGGTCGGAACCACGCTGTGGGCCCGCCGAGCCCAGGAACTTTGTTCATGGTCGGAGAACCACGGAGATCGAGCGCCGTTCGCGTGCGGCCGGCGACAGATTTTCCTTGCCTGCGGAATATTGCGACGACCAACATGTTTGCAGGCATGAAGGTGAATCGTGGGAGGTGACCATGAATCACAGGGGCGTCGAGTTCACCATCGCCAAGACGGCGATTCCCGGAATCTGGCAATGGAAGTTCCGCATCGGCGACCAGATCAAGACCGGCAAGACCGAGACCAGGATCGACCTGCTGGCGATCCGGCGCGTGCAGCTGCGCATCGACCGGGAGCTGAAGGCGATCGGGCGAAAGACGGCCTGAACCGTTCGCCCTCATGCGCCATAGAGCGCATCAGTCCGCGCTGGGCAGCCGCCGCATCGTGAACTCGATCTCGCCGCCCGGCAATTCGCGCCAGGTCTCGACCTCGCTCATATAGCCGGCCTTGGGATAGCGGGCGAAGAAGGCCTGCGCCCTCTCCCGCGCCGCCGCGCGCGGCAGCGTAAAAGTCTCGCGCAGATAGCCATCGCCGCGCGCGGTCGGCCCCGGCTTGCCGGCCATCTTGCGCCGGCGCGCCATCCGCTCGGCGAGATCCCGCGGACGATCGGCCATGTCCTGCCTTCCTCAACGCACTACGCTACGGACAATGTAGGGCGCGGGCCGGATCAAGAGGAGTCCCGTCGGAAAGACTTCGTGCCTCCCCGGAACGGGGTCAGTTGGCGGCCGTACCGCTCTTGGACTTCTTCGGCGCACTGGTTGCGGCTGACGCCTTCGGGGCCGCCGGCTGCTTCGGCGGATCGGCGCGCATGCCGCCCCAGGGATCGCTGGACGCCTTGGAATCCGGAATCTTCTTCAGCGTTTCCTTGTAGGCCCTGTCACGCTCGGCCTCGGCGGCCTTCTCCTCCGGGGACTTGCTGGGGAGATCCTGCATCAAATTGACATTGGGCATTTGCGCGTAGGCAGGTCCCGCCAGCACGGCCAGTACCGCGGCCAAACGGAAAAGCTTCATCATTCACTCCTTAGATCTTCCATGAGGCGCGGATCGCCCCGCGCCGTGTCATCCTTGTCAGCCCGGTCACGACCCGGAGGGCCGCTAGAGCCGATCCGATCTGCATGATTTCGGCGCATGCAGCCAGTCGTCCCAGATCGGACCGCATTTGGTGCACCCGCCCAGCCCAAGACCGAGCACGGCCATGCAAAAGACGAGGACACAGCGACGCAACATCATCCAACCCTACCCAAGCGAGGCATCATATCGGGCCAAGTCAGGCATTTTCAAGCCGAGGCGGCCGGCGCGAGACCGAGTGACTTTGCCTCGCCGATGCGCGCACAATGCGACGAAACATCCAGTAACACAGGAGCGCGCGACAGCAATGCAAACGCAGCCAGAAGCGGAGTTCTGCCTCGACGACGCCAGACGCATCCTCGGCGAGGTCTTTGCGCCCTGGGTCCAGGATCTCAACCTCGCGGTCGAGCGCCTCGAGCATGCGCCGCCCGCGGACGTTGCGGACTGGCAGCCCGGCGCGCTGCTGCGCATGCCGTTTTCGGAGCGGCTGTGCCGGAACGGCGGCGTGGTCTGCGGCCAGGCTCTGATGGCGCTCGCCGATACCGCGATGGTGATCGCGATCCTCGCGGCCAATCGCGGCTACCGTTCCATGACAACGGTCGACCAGACCACGCATTTCATGCGCGCAATCTCCGCGTCCGACGTGCTGGCGGACGCGCGCGTGGTGCGGCTCGGGCGCACCATGAGCTTTGGCCGCGTCACGCTGCTCTCGGCCGCCGACGGCAAGCCGGCCGCGATGGTGTCGAGCGCGTTCGCGATGCTGCGGGGGTGAACGCGTCCTGAAACAAGAGAGCCGCGCGGAGCGCAAAGCTCGACGCGGCTCTCGATGCAATCGTGTCGGGACAGGAAGCGCGTTCGCGCTCGCGTCGGCGACGTCACTTCCCGAGAATCTCGTCGGCGGCGGTGACGACGCTGACGGTCGGATTCTTTCCGCAATAGGCGCCGAACTTCTTGGCGTTCGCGATGAAGACGTCGGTATCGATGATCGCGTTGTCTTCGTCGCCCTTGTACCAGCCGTCCATCCAGGTCAGCACGACCGCGATGTTGTCCTCGCCGCTCTCCAGGAACTGCTTGCAGGACATGGTCGAGAGGTCCCACTTGGCGGCGTGAGCGGGCATCGCGGCCAGCGAGAGCGCTGCGGCGAAAAGAAGCGAAAGCGAAGTCTTCATCAATATCTCCATCGGCGCGTCACGCCATAAAGGAAAGGCTCTTGGGTAGGCTCTTTGGGCAGGTTCGTTGGAGCGGCTCGCCGCTCCAACGTCGTAAACAAAGTCTGAAACGCCGCGCAAGTAGCGCCAGTATTGAGTTTAGTTCAACGTAATTTCTATGCACTACTTCATAATCCTCGGCAGGACTGACGCGGATGATTGAGAAGCGCACATCGCAACGTCATCGTGTTTTCAAGGGCGGAAAGATCACCTTTGAAAACAGCGGCATTGCTTGCACGGTGCGAAACATGTCGGCGGGCGGCGCGGCGATCGACCTCGACACTCCCGTCATGTTGCCGCAATCGGTCACGCTCTCGATCGCGTGCGACCATTTCGTAAAGCATTGTCGCACAGTTTGGCGCAGCGACAAGCGCGTCGGCCTCGCTTTCGTGCAATAGCAGGCGCGATGTGAACGAACGTTCGCATCACATGCACAACACGATCATGATTGCTTCGATACGACGGCGGCACCAACGCGGTTCGCAATCACGCGCGTGACGACCGCGAGCGCGATCGATGATGACCCCGCAACAAATCGTCCACCGGGACGATCGGTCGTGCGCGACACGAGCGACGGCGCTTCTCCGAAACCGAAATACAGGTCCGCGCCATCCACCTCACGTCATTTCGGCTTCTTGGCAGGTTCACCCGGACGGGCGCCGCCCCAGGGGTCGTACTTCTCCTTGGGTTCGGGAATTCGCTCGAGCGCGGCCTTGTAGGCCTTCTCGTCGACCTTGGGACCGTTGTCGATCGGCTTGGCGCCGTCATTGGGCTGGCGCCGGCCCTGCGCCTGCACTGATGCGACCGTCAGTGCCAGCACGGCGGCCGCGATGACCAAAATCCTCATTGCAGCAATCCCCCTCGCGTGGGGTACAAACTAGCCCGCAATCGCGGAATAGCAATGTTGCGGGTTCCAAGACTTCAGCAAAACTTGATCGACCGGGACTTCGTCGGATCGCGTTCGTGCCTATCTGTTGGCCCGCAGGGGACCTCCACGGATGTTGCGGATCATTGCTCATGCGGCGCTGCTCATCGGCGCGCTGGCGCTCGGTGCCTGCGGCTTTGCAGACAGCCGCGCTCCGGTGCCGGAGTTCATGCGCATGAAGGAGGCCGAGCAGCCGCCGCCGGAAGCGCCCCCCGACGTCAAGCGCGTGGTGCGCGAGCAGATCGACGTCGTCTTTCTCGCAACATCCTATCCGCGCGAGGTGCACGTCGCCCCGCCCCATCGTGAGGTGCGAGGACCGGGCTGGACCGCGTGCGTCCGCGCGCAGCTCACCTCGGCGACCGGCACGTCGCTCGGCGCCCGGACCTACATCGTGACGATCAACGGCGGCAAGGTCGTGGACCGCCGGCGCGCGGACGCCGACGACATCTGCGGGACGGAGACTTACGAGCCGATCTAGGAACCCGCCTTGACGACAAGGTTCCGGGAAAAACCAGTACCGCGACCGGGAACGATCACCGCCTCCCCTTCTTGTTACCGCCGAGGGCAGTTTCGAGGAGGACATGATGAGGACGTTGACTATTGCGCTGTTGGCTGGCGTGGGTGCTTTGGCCGCCGCCTCGGGGGCGAAGGCTTCCGATATCTATACGAGCAGCGAGTACACCAATCCGGATCTCGTGCAGCAGGTGCGACTTGTCTGCGACGAGGATGGCCGCTGCTATCGCACACGCGGCGGTTCGCGCGTGATCGTGCGCGATTCCTACAACTACATGCCGCGCGAGCGCTACTACGAGCGCCGGACCTATCATCGCGATTGGGATGACGGCCCGCGCGCCGGCGTCGGCATTCGCGCGCCCGGCGTCAGCGTCGGCGTCGGTGTCGACGACCGCTGGTGATCGATGAAGGCTTGATGGTTGGGACCGGACGAGACTATTCGCCCGGTCCCGTTCGTGCGACCGAACCAACCGCCGATGTCGGGCTGCTGGAACCGCCGAGCTTGATGTGTGCCTCTGGGGTCCATGACGGCTCTCTGGCGTGACTTCAGGTTTCGAGCGGATCGGCCGGTGTGACGAGGCGCGTCAATGACGGCAGATGAGCGATGAAGCGGGCGAGCACCATGCCGGCGCACATCGCCACGACGAAGATGACGGCAGAGAGCGAGCCAAATCCGAGCGCGGTCAGCGCCGGCCCCGGACAGAAGCCCACCAGCCCCCAGCCGACGCCGAAGATCGCAGGACCTGCAACGATCCTGGGATCGATGTCGAGCCGCGTCGGCAGATAGAATCGGTCGGCGAAGAGCGGACGCGCGAGCTTCAGGACGCGGTTGAATCCGACGAAGGTCACCGCCACCGCGCCCGCCATGACGAATGCGAGGCTCGCATCCCATGTCCCTGCCGGAATGCCGCCGATGTCCAGGAAGTTCAGCACCTTTGCGGGGTTCGACATCCCGGAGACGATGAGGCCGATGCCGAAGATCAACCCGATCGCGAATTGAACGAGGATTGCCATGGCGATCAGCTCCAGTGCCGCATCACGAAGACGGTGGCCATTCCGGCGGCCATGAAGGTCATTGTCGCGACCAGCGAGCGCACCGACAGCCGCGACAGGCCACAAACGCCGTGGCCGGAGGTGCAGCCACTGCCCCACACCGAACCGAACCCCGTGAGCAATCCGCCGACGATCAGGAGAGCCGGTCCCGCCGCGATCGTCTGCTCCGGCAGACCTCCCGTGACGAGCAGCACCAGCACGGGCGCGGCGGCGAGACCGGCCACGAAGGCGAGGCGCCCGGCGAATTCGCTATCCTCATAGGGCGGAAACAGCCGCGCCGCGATGCCGCTGACGCCGGCGATCCGGCCCGTTGCCCACATCAGCAGAACGGCCGCGAGGCCAATCATCGCACCGCCAACAAGGGACGCGATCGGCGTAAATGATGTCGAGACCATGAGCCTCTCCCGAACGAGGTAGTTTCGCAGGCAAGCGCGAGACCGGAAGTCCGCGCAGTGCTGGAGATTCTGTACCGCCTCTTCTGCGCCGGCAAGTCGGACTCTCGCCTTCGCAAGACGGCGGGAGTGCCGGGAGACTGGTCACGATTCCTCAGGCAAGTCACATGCGACCGCCCTGAAACTTCGGGATCACCCCCGGCCGGATGCTGAATGGAATGTTAACACTACCGCTCGAATTGCAGCGGCGTCCCAACGGTATTTTCCAATCTTTGCGCTAAGCAATGCCCGGTAGCACGGGCTCAGCTCGCGCGAACGGGGACGACGGGACGTGGTCGACATCGCGCATCAGGCGGCGATCAATCCGGCATCGGCAAGGGATGTCGCGATGGCGCGCGCGCCTGTCCCGATTGCCGCCGTCGACACCGGCCAATGGCGCGCGCTGGCGCAGCGGGCGATCGAGCCGAACGGATATTATCTGCCCGCCTGGGAGCTGGCCGTCAGTGCAACGGCGCGCGGTCGCACGGATGCCTCGGCTCTGGCCGCACACGACTCTTCGGCGCGGCTGATCGGCCTGATGCCGGTGATCTCGCTCTGGCGCGCCTGGAAGATTCCCCTGCCCGCCCTGGTGAGCGCGCATCCCTATGGCACGCTGTGCAGCCCGCTGCTCGACCGTGACGCTCCGCTCGAGGCCGCCGCGCGTCTGCTGCAGCAGGCACGCGAGGCCGGCGCGCATGCGCTCGTGCTGACCGACGTCGCCCTCGACGGCGCGGCCATGGCATCGGTCAAGCAGGTGCTTGAGCGCGACGGCCTGAAGCCGAGAATCCTCAGCTCCTACATCCGCGCCAGCCTCGATGCGACGCAGGATGGGGACATGCTGTTGCGCGACGCGCTCGGCGCCAAGAAGCTCAAGGAGCTGCGGCGACAGCGCCACCGTCTCGAGGAGCACGGCCCTGTCGTGTTCAAGATTGCGCGCAGCTCCGACGAGATCGGACCTGCGCTCGAAAGCTTCCTGCAGCTCGAAGCCAGCGGCTGGAAGGGCAAGCGCGGCACCGCGCTGGTTCAGCACGCGGGCGACGCAACCTTCATCCGCCGCGCCGTGCCGGCGCTGGCAGAGGCTGCACAGTGCGAGATCGTCACGCTTCGCGCCGGCGCGACCCCGATTGCCGCCGGCATCGTGCTGCGCCACCAGGATCGCGCCTTCTTCTTCAAGCTCGGCATCGACGAGCGCTTTGCAAGATATTCGCCCGGCGTGCAGCTGACGCTGGACCTCACCCGCCATCTCTGCGCCGATCCCGCCATCGCCAGCGCGGATTCGACGGCAAATGCCGATCATCCCATGATCAACCCGATCTGGCGCGGACGCCTTGCAATTGGGGACGTGCTGATCCCGCTGCGGCGGCACGACCCGGTCGTGACGCTGGTTCATGGAGCGCTCGCGACGCACAAGATCGCCTACGCGGCGGCCCGATACGCGGCTCATTTGATCAGGAAGTGAGGCTATAGATCGTCGTCCGATAGCTCAGCCATCTTGACGAGATGACGCAGGACCCCGTCTTTAGGGGCTTATTGCCATGGATCGGAACGGAGAGCCGGACGATGCTGCCCGGCTTGCCGTAGATGTGATGACTGCCGCTGACGCGAAGTAAACTCCAGCCGTGTCGTCCGACGATACGCGCGAACTCCCGACCAGAGACGGATTTCACGTCGTCAGTTCCAAAATCCGTTCGATGCCACCCGGCTCCGGCGGCGCTACTTCGACCGACAGACATCCTTCAATCGCGTCGCGAATATTTGCCATGAGCTCATCCATGGTATCGCCTTCCGTGGCACAACCAGGGATGGCCGGGACTTCGGCCCAGAAGCCCCCCTCTTCCGCCTCGTGTATGACAATCTTAATCTTCATATTGTCCTCGCGCCCCGAACAATTGCCCAAGCTGACGACAGATTCAACTTTCTCAGCCTACTCCGCCGCCTGCGCGTTGATCTCCGCCGAGACCTGGCGAATGGCGCGGGCGAGCAGGTTCGGATCCTGCGCGCCGGAGACGGCGTACTTCTGTGCAAAGACATAGGTCGGCACGCCGGAGATGCCCTTGTCGGCGGCTTCCTGAGCATCTGCCGAGACGCGCGCGACATCCTCGTCGGTGGCGAGGCGCTTGCGAACGTCGTCGGCATCGAGGCCGATATCGGCAGCCGCCTGCACCAGCACGTTCACATCGGTGAGATCGCCGCCGTCGCGGAAGTACAGCTCCATCAGGCGCTGCTTCATCTCGGGCGCCTTGCCGATCGCTTCCGCCCAGAGGATGAGGCGATGGCAGTCGGTCGTGTTGGGCTGGCGCGCCACCAGCTCCGGCTTGTAGACGAGCCCCTCCTCGCTCGCGGCCGCGACGACGCGCCCCGCAATGCCCTTATAGGCTTCGACCGAGCCGAACTTCTGGGTGAGATAGGCCTCGCGGCTGATGCCCTCGCGCGGCACCCAGGGATTGAGGAAGAAGGGGCGGAAATTGAGCTTGACCGGAACGTCGGGCACGAGCGCCAGCGCGCTCTCGATGCGGTGCTTGCCGATATAGCACCAGGGGCAGACCACGTCGGAGACGACGTCGATCTGGAGCGGTTTCAGCGTGCTCATGTCAGGCGCCTCCTTCGGGCACTTCGAGGGTCCGCCCGAACATAAGCCGAACCGGGGGCGGTGCAAGGCACCCGTCCTGCATGGCTCACGACTTCACCTCTGCGGTTATTGTGGCACGTTGCCCCCGCCCCGATAGTTGCGGCCACGATCAAGCCCAAGGGGAGACCGCGATGACCGCCATTTTCAAGCCGGAAGGCGATTTGTTCCGGCCCACCGAGCATGCCGGCGGCCCGTGGTCGCCGGACATGCTGCAGGGAAGCGCCACCACCGCGCTGATGACCCGCGAGGTCGAGCGCCTCGCTGCCAAATCCGGCTTTGCGGTGCGGCGCCTGACCTTCGATCTGTGGCGGCCGGCGGGCCTGCGCCTGTTCAGGGCGGTCAGCGAGCTGCTGCGCGACGGTCGCAAGGCCAAGACCCTGCAGGTGCGGCTGATGGACGGCGACACCGAGATCGGCCGCTGCACGGCGCTGCTGACGGCGCCGAGCGGCGAGTCGCCCATCGACCCCTTCGCGAGGCCCGTGGCCGTCGACAAGGGGCCCGAGGCCGGCACCCTGCCGCCCGCCTTCGCGCAGAAATGGAGTCGCTATTTCCAGAACGTGTCGGTGCGCCTGATCGAGGGCGCCCTGGAGAAGCCGGGCCCGGCCGCGGCCTGGATGCGGCTCGACGCGCCGCTGGTCGAGGGCGAACCGAACACGCCGCTGCTCCAGGCGGTGCAGGCCGCGGACTTCTCCAGCGGCGTCGCCCAGATCGTCGACATGCGCCAATGGACCTTCATCAACCCGGAGATCAGCCTCTATTTCTTCCGTCCGCCCGAGGGCGAATGGATCCTGATCCGTGCCGCCACGCGCGTCGGCGCCAATGGCGCCGGCCTCACCACGGCGACACTGAGTGATCGCAACGGTCCGTTTGCGGAAGTAATGCAAGCCATGAGCTTCGAACGGCGCGAGGCGCAGGCTCAGGCGTCCTGAGCTGCAAGCGCAACCAAGGCGGCTTCGGACGCGGCATCGACAGGCATGAACATTTCGACGCGAAGCTCCTGCAGCGTCACGTCCTGCGGGGTGCCGAGCGTCAGCACCGCACCGATCAGACCAATGCCGACATCGCCCTTGCGCAGGCGCACCTCGCAGAGCGGCCCCGGCACGGAATTGTCCTCGGTCGGCGCAGGAAGCTGCGGCAGCCGCATCAATTCGCGCCAGGTCGATTGCAAGGCCTCGTCAAGCGGCGCGGCCATTGCTTCATGCCGCGCCCGCGCCAGCAGCGCAGCCGCAACAATCGACCAGTTCTCGACGAACGGCTTGAGCTCGTCGGGCGCGAGGAACATGCGCATGTGATTGAGCGGCCGCTGCATGCGCTCAGGGCCAAGCAGCATGCTCATCAGGCGCGAGGCGGCGCGATTGGCCTGCATCACGTTCCAGCGCCGGTCGGTGACGATCGCCGGGAACGGCTCGTGACGGCTGAGCAGAAGATCGATGGCACGCCGCGCCTCGGCAAGCTCCGGCGCCGACAGATCGCGCTCGCCATATTGCCGTGCGAAGCCGCCGGCCTCGAGCAGCGCATTGCGGTCGCGCAACGACAGATCGAGCGCGGACGCGAGCTGCAGCAGGATGTCCCGGCTTGCTGCCGCTCTCCCGGTCTCGACATAGCTCAGATGCTTGACGGAGATGCCGGCCTCGAACGCGAGCTCCGCCTGGCTCAAGGCGCGGCGCGTGCGCCAGCCGCGCAGGAGATCACCGACGGGATTGGCCGGCCGCAATCGCCGGAACGCGCGTGTGTCCATTCGGCGATTATGCGAGCGGTGCTCGGTCCTGTAAACGGCGTCACTGCAGGCCGGCCGCCATCTGCTTCAACCGCTCGGCGGTGCGCTCGTCCGCCGGAAAGAACGTCTCCAGCGCCAGCTCCGAGAGGGTGATGTCGACGGGCGTGCCGAACACCATGGTCGTGGAGAAGAAGCTGAGGATCTCTCCGCCATGCCGCAGCTTGAACGGGATCGCGACATTGTCGCTCGACAGCGGGGCCGAACGCGCCGGAAGCGGATAGCTCTTCAGATCATTGTAGAGCTTGATCAGCTCCGGATCGGCTGTCGCCTCGCACTGCCGGTGCAGCCGTTCCAGAAGATGCCCGCACCATTCGGCGAGATTGACCGTGCGCGGTGCCAGCGCCTCGGGATGGAAGGCCAGCCGCAGCACGTTGACGGGCTGGCCGAGCAGATGCTGCGGGACGCCATCGAGCAGCGGTGCCACCATCCGATTGGCGGAGACCAGGTTCCAGTGTCGATCCACCGCGAGCGCCGGATTGGGCTCATGCGCTTTCAAGACGAGGTCGATCGCCTGACGGGCTGATCTCAAGGCGGGATCCTCCAGCGGGCGCTGCGGAAAGGCCGGCGCGAAACCGGCCGCGACCAGCAGCACGTTGCGTTCGCGCAAGGGCACGTCGAGACGTTCGGCCAGCCGGAGCACCATGTCGCGCGAGGGCGCGGCACGGCCGGTCTCGACGAAGCTCAGATGCCGCGCCGAGATCTCCGCTTCGCCGGCGAGATCGAGCTGGCTCATGCGGCGGCGCTGCCGCCATTCGCGCAAATGGTCGCCGATATGGACCGGCTGGCTGCGTTCGGTGCGTGCGGTGGATGCATGTGCGTTCATGACCAAAAACCTAGCATGCGGATTTCGGTGCTTCCATTACCAGCGAGGTAATCGAATTGCGGTGCGGGCGCGCGCATCTTGGGTCGCAACAGGAGATGACCATGATCGCGCTGCTGCTCTACCGGACCATCGCAGACCACGTCCTGCCCTGGGCCATGGCCTTCGCAACCCGGATGCTGGCGCGCAGCCTCAACATGCCGGAGCCCCTGGTGCATTCGACCGGCGACTACGTCGTGGCGCAGGTCATCGCCTTCGAGCACGGCGTCGGCAGGAGCCTCTGCCCGTTCCGTCTCGCCCGTCTGCTCCGCGCCTGGTGGCGCGGTCGGCATTGAGTTCCACCCAGCCCAACCAAGGAGACCTGAGATGATCGATGCATCCACCTTCCTGCGCCGCGCCCTCTTCGCCGACGCCATCTTCAGCGGCATCGCCGCGCTCGGCTTCACCTTCGGCGCGAGCGCGTTCGCAGCGCTGTTCAACCTGCCCGAAGCGCTGCTGCGCGAGACCGGCCTGTTCCTGATCGCCTACACTGCCCTGGTCGGCTGGCTCGCCTCGCGAGCGACGCTGGCAAAGCCGCTGGTCCTGCTGGTCGTGATCGGCAATGCGGTCTGGACCGTCGGCAGCATCGCGCTGCTGCTCTCGGGCGCGGTATCGCCGAACCTCGCCGGCGTGCTCATGGTCGTCGCGCAAGCCATCGCCACCGGCGTGTTCGCCGAGCTGCAATATGTGGGATTGAAGAAAAGCGGGCACGCCGTCGCGGCGTGATCGCTTCGTGCCAGCTCCGCGGCGCAGACCGGGGAACGCGAAGGCTTCGTCATATCGGATCGTACCCGGATGCAAGCATGACCTCGCGTTCTCGCGGCGGATTTCGCCCGAGCTTTGCTTCGTTGCTTGCGCCCTTCGATTGCCGGAGGGCGCAGGGAAGGCCGGGCGCCGGCGGCACCCGAGTCCGTGTACAAGGAAATGCACACGGGGTGGACTACAGGTGTTGCCGGTCGCCCGGCCTTCCCTGCGCGGATGGTTTTAACGGTGTCCTTCGTGCTCTCCTCGGGGAGCGTTGCACTATTGCCCCCGTCGCCTCGCGGCTTCTCTGATGCGCGCACCCGGTCGGGCCCCGCATCACCGCAAGCCTTGACGCACAGACCCCGGGCGTCGGGACCACACGACTTCTCCGTCCGCGGACGATTTGGCCTCAGCGCCCGGGGCTTAGTGTGCGCACCCCAGACCATCGACAAAACCGCTGTGACCGCGCCGTGTCGTATGCGCATCGCCTGAGACTCACGGTTGCCCGCCCTGTCCTCAAGCAAACCGCGCCGGCGCTACCGCGTCCACCGCACCCCGGCCCGCATCTCGTGACGATCGCGAAGCGCCCCTCTGGCAGGGCCGGGATGGGCGCTGTATGCCATAAATCCGAAATTCGGAAAAGTGATATATTTCTGCGCGATGGGATTGACTGGATTTGGGTGTTTTGCCCGACGCCTCGCCGGTAGGCAGCGAGTACGGCGAGCGGCGCGGAAATGCGATGGGTTTCGCAAGGGCTCGACCCAACTTGCGGGGCCTGAGGCGCTCGCGCAGCGAGCCTCGAAGGATGAACGATCCCGATGCAAGCGGGCCGTCGCCCTTCGAGGGCCGCCGAAGAGGCGGCCGCCTCAGAGGGGACGGTCAGCATCTAAACGCGCTGTATCAACAGCGTCATTGCGAGCGCAGCGAAGCAATCCAGAGTCTTTCCGCGGTGGGTTTCTGGATTGCTTCGCTGCGCTCGCAATGACGGAGCGCGCGAGGCTACGCCTTCGCGCGGCCGACCTTGCCGGCAAAGTGCTTGCCGTTCAGCTTCTTCTTTTTGACGGACGCGGTTTTGGCGCCCGTCTTCTGCGCCTTGCGCTCGGCCCGCGCCTTCACCTTGGCGGCTTCCGCCCGCGCCTCGGCGCGCAGCTTCTTGCGCTTCTTCTCGCAGGAATCGCATTTGCAGCCGATCGGCTTCAGATAGGCTTTGAAATAGTCGGTGCCGTAATCGTAATTGATCTCGTCGCCCGGCTCGATGTTCCTGATGGCGCGAATGAAGACCTTGCGCTCGCGCGGCCGGACGTCCGATTCCGCATTGGGGCGGCAGGAATGGTTGATGTAGCGCGCGAGGTTCTTGCGCACCGATCCGTCGATGGTCCAGCGGCCGTTGAGCTCGAACAGATATTTGTTCTCGATCTCGTCCTGCTCGGGAATCCGCGAGTCCAGGATCGGTCCGAAATAGCGGATGATCCGGCTACCCTTCTTGATCGGCTTGGTGGCGAAGAGGCCGAGCCCGGTCTTGGAGCGGCCGACGCGATAAGGTTTGTTCGAGGTGGCTGGCATGATCTGGAGAATGAGAACGCGAACGAGGCCGCACGGCTTGAGGCGAAGCAGTTCTTCTAGAACGATTCCGCGCTGCTGTCAGGTCTGTCGCGTCCCTGTTTGAACCTTGCCCACAATCAAGACGTCTGATGGTACGGAGTTCCCACTGCATCGAAGCCGCATATGAACCGCCTTACCAGCATCCGCTTGGCCGTCCTGATGACCTGCATCGGCCTGAACAGCGCTGACGCCCAATCCCTGGGCAGCAGCTACACCTCGACAGCAGCAAAAGATTGCCGACAGGTTGGCAAGCCCAGCGCGCTCGACGGCAGCAGCACGCGGGTTTGTCCCGGCAAGGACGGCCTGATCGTGCTGATCGCCGAGGACGATCTTCGCGAGATCGTCTCGGTCGGGCGCAACCGCAAGGCAGCAGCTGAGGAACCGGCGGCAAAAGTCTGGTTCGCGCCGTTCAATTCGTCGGAGACCACCATCGAATGGCGCGCGGCCGGCGCAAAGCCGTTTGCGATCATCCAGCGCTGGCATATCGCCGACAATTCCGATCCCGACAAGCAGGGGCGGCCGAACACCAAGGCCATGCTGGTGGTGACCCGGCTGCCGCCGGGCCCGGCCTGCCACGTCGCCTATGTCGATGCGATCGCCAACCCGAACGCCAACGAGCTCGCGCGCAAGGCCGCCGACGATCTCGCCCGCGGCTTCGCTTGCGGCAAGGACGAGGTGAAGATCATCGGCACGCCCGGCCGCGCCGTCGAGCTCGCGACCAGGCGCTAGAGCGCCAAACAAGCCGCTACACGGGAAATTTCGTGGTGATGGGCGCGGTCAGCATCGCCTCGAACAGGCGTTCGGCCGTCGTCCCCTCGGGCAGCCGCTCGAGGATGTCCTTCAGCCGCCCGTCCAGCAGCAGCGTGGTGAAGCCATGCACCATCGACCAGGCCCGCGCGATGGCGGCGGCCTGGTTCAAGGTCAGCGCATCGCCGCTGATCTGCTCCTGCCGCATCGCGCCGATGGCATTGGCGAGCCCGGCGAAGGAGGCTTCGGCCGCCTCGTGCAGCGAGGGCCTGGAATAATCCAGCCGCTCGGTGCGGAACATGATGCCGTACATGCCGGGATGGGCCTGCGCATAGGCGACATAGGCCTTCGGCCGCGCCAGCGCGCGCTCAAGCGGCGTGGTGGCGGCATCGCAGGACGACGCCATCGCCGCGTTGAACTGGCGGAAGCCGACGGCCGCGAGCTCGCTGAGGAGGCCCGTCAAGTCGCCGAAATGATGGGTGGGTGCGGCATGCGAGACACCGGCCTCGCGGGCCACCGCGCGCAAGGTCAGGCCGGCAAGCCCGTCGCGCTCCAGCACCCGTTCGGCCGCTTGCAGCAGCGCTTCGCGGAGCGCGCCGTGATGGTACGGCGTCTCGGTCTTCGCGCTGCGCGCCCGGCGCGAGGTGCGCGATGCCGCGGTCGATGTCGTTTTTCTCGGGGCACGCGGGCTTCGCGCCGCTTCGCCCTTGGTGTCGGTCTTGGCCATTTGCAAGCTATATGACGCAATATTGACAGTGTAAAGATTTCACTTGACGAAAGCTGCAATCGGGCCTATTCGATCTTTACGATGTAAAGATAGGGGATTCGCCGTGCAGCACGACGCCATGGCCGAGCGCCGCAACAATCTCGCGCCGATTCCGTTCGAGGCCGACGCGCCCTTCCTGAAGATCATCGGCGAATTGCCGCGCGAGCTGAACGGCACGCTCTACCGCAACGGCCCCAATCCGCAGTTCGATTCGCCCGGCGCGCACTGGTTCGTCGGCGACGGCATGCTGCACGCCTTTCATCTCGAGAACGGCCGCGCCAGCTACCGCAACCGCTGGGTCCGCACGCCGAAATGGCTGGCCGAGCACGACGCCGGCCGCGCGCTGTTCGGCGGCTTCGGCCGCAAGCTTCCGGATGCGCCGGCGAACCTGACCGACGGCGGCGTCGCCAACACCAACATCATCTTCCATGCCGGCAAGCTGCTGGCGCTGGAAGAAGCGCATCTGCCGACGGAGATCGAGCCGGGCACCCTGGCGACGCGCGGCTATCACAATTACCAGGGCCGCGTCGCCGGCAGCTTCACCGCGCATCCCAAGATCGATCCGGTCACCGGCGAATTGGTGTTCTTCGGCTACAATACCGCGGGGCCGCTGACGCCTGCCCTCTCCTACGGATCGATCGACGCAACAGGCAAGGCGACGCGCTTCGAGCGGTTCGAGGCGCCCTATGCCAGCATGGTGCACGACTTCATCGTCACCGCGAACCATGTGCTGTTTCCGATCCTGCCGATCACTGGCAGCATGGAGCGCGCGATGAGCGGAAAGCCGCCCTATGCCTGGGAGCCGGACAAAGGCGCCTATGTCGGGGTGATGAAGCGCAGCGGCACCGCCAAGGACATCGTCTGGTTTCGCGCGGAGGCCTGCTACGTCTTCCATGTCATGAATGCGTGGGAGGACGGCGAACGCATCGTTGCGGACGTCATGCAGTTCGAGGAGGCGCCGCTGTTTCCGCATCCGGACGGCCGTCCCACCGATCCCGAGAAATCGCGCGCCCGCCATTGCCGCTGGACCTTCGATCTCGCAGGCAATACCGACCGCTTCCAGCAGACCTATTTGGACGATCTCACCGGCGAATTCCCGCGCATCGACGACCGCCGCGCCGGGCTGAAGAGCCGTCACGGCTGGTACGCCTGCGCCAATCCGAAACTGCCGATGTTCGGCGCGCTCTCAGGCATCGTCCATGTCGATGGCAATGGCAGGCGGCTCGGCCAATACCTGCTGCCGGCCGGCGACACCATCTCCGAGCCGGTGTTCGTCGAACGGTCGACGGTTGCGACCGAGGGCGACGGCTGGCTGCTCGCGGTAGTCTGGCGCGCACGGGAGAACCGCAGCGATCTCGCCGTGTTCAATGCCACCGATATCGAGGCCGGCCCCGCGGCCTTGGTCCAGCTCGGCCATCGCGTGCCAGATGGCTTCCACGGCAATTGGGTCGGCGCGGCGTAGCTCTCGTCATTCCGAGGCGCGCCACTTGGCGCGAAGCCGGGACGACGAAGATGGAGTTTTGCATGTACATGCCCTCGATCACCGCATGCTCGCTTGTCATCCTCGCCGGCGCTGCGCTCGCGTTCCAGTTGATCCGGCTGCGGCGAAGCCGCCACACCGTCTTCAACGGCGGCATCCTGCTGTGCCTCGGTCTGCTGATCGCCGCCGCACTGCCGCTCGTGCCCTGGACCGAATTGGCCGAGGAGGCATTGGACCAAGCCGTTGCTGCCCTTCACGCTTTGGAGGTCGCTTACGTCATTTTGACACTGTAAAGATTTCGCTTGACCCGGCATCGCCGGGGCATTATTGATCTTTACATCGTCAAGATAGACCCACCGAGGCGGCCCATGGCGATTTTCCTGATCCTCGCACCCTACGGCGCCTTCGCCGTCCTGATGCTGGTGACGTCGGCAATGCTCAGCGTGTTTGCGGCGTCGGCGATCTGCCTCGCCACCATCGCGATCGATGTCGCGCGCGGCCGCTCGGTGAAGATCCTGGCCGCGGGCTCGGCGCTCATATTCGCCGCGATCGGCCTTTACCTCGCGCTGATCGACCCCGCGCTCGGCACGCTCGGCGTCAAGCTGTCGGTCGATGTCGGAATCTTCGTCATCGCGCTGGGCTCGATGCTGCTGCGCCATCCCTTCACGCTGCAATATGCGCTTGAAGCGGTGCCGGCCGAGACCGCGGCGATGCCCGGCTTCCTCCGCGCCAATTACATCATCACCGGCGCCTGGACCGCGGCCGCGCTGTTGATGGCGGCGGCCAATCTCGTGCTGCTCTACGTCCCCGGCCTGCCGCTCTGGTCGAGCCTTGCGGTGGCCTTTGCCGCCCGCAACAGTGCGATCTACTTCACAAAGTGGTATCCCGAGTATCGCCAGATCAAGTACGGTACGCCCGCCCGCGCCCTCCCCGACGCCCGTTGAACAGGATCGACGATGAAGGACGTATTCGCCCGCCTCGCCTCCGACTTCCTCTCCGCCATCATCTTCCTGGCCGTCTACCTCATCACCGACAACGTGATCCTGGCGACGTCGGTGGCGATCGCCGCTGCAATCGCGCAGGTGATCTACGCCCGCCTCAAGGGGCAGGCGCTCAACTACATGACCTATGCGAGCCTCGCGCTCGTCGTCGTGCTGGGCGCGATCACGCTTCTAACCCACGATCCGCGCTTCATGCTGGCCAAACCCTCGATCGCGCATTTCGCGATCGGCCTCATCATGCTCAAGCGCGGCTGGATGCTGCGCTACATGCCGCCGATCGTCACCGAGACCGTTCCGGAATATGTGACGGCTGCGGGCTATGCCTGGGCGGCGCTGATGTTCGTGATCGGCGCCGGGATGATCGTGGTCGCCTCCACCGGCGATCTGAAGCTTTGGGCGTTCTACATCACGGTGGTCGCCGGCGGCGCCAAGATCCTGGCCTTCGCCGTGCAGTATGTGGTGCTGCGGCTCATCGTCACCAGCCGCCGGCGCGCCGCCGCCCGGGCCTGATTGCCATATTGCAGGGTTAGTCAGGACCTGCGAGTTGCGCTATAGGCTCAGCTCGGGACGGCCGCGGATCGTCGCGGACCGCCGAGATTTGTTCGGGAGACGGGAATGGCCGTAGACGGCAACTGGAATCTGACCATGACGACGCCGATGGGCGAGCGGCAGGCGACGCTGAGCCTGAAGGCTGCGGGCGACACGCTCACGGGCACGCAGGGCGCGGAAGGCAATACCACCGAGATCTTCGACGGCACCGTCTCCGGCGACAACGTCTCCTGGAAGGTCTCGATCGACAAGCCGATGCCGCTCACGCTCGAATTCACCGGCACGGTCTCCGGCGACAGCATCAGCGGCGAGATGGGCATCGGCCCGATGGGCAGCTTCCCCTTCACGGGCGCGCGGGCGTAACGCAAGCTGCGCCGATGCGTATGCTTCGTCTCATCGCGGCGACAATCCTGTGTGTCGCGACACAGGCAGCGCGCGCGAATGACAGCGAACCTGCGTGGCGCGCAAGCGCGCTCGCTTTGGTGCCGGCAGGCTATGTTGCCGGCACCGCTTATCGAACCGAAGGCTCGACCGGGTATCTCGCGCTCTACCCCGCGACATCGAACGATCCGAAGACACCGGCAAGCGCCTTTGCGGCGCGCCAGGCTCTGGTCGTCACGCTGACGGCGGATGCGACGCGGGCAATTTCAGCCGAGCTGAGGCCGCGCACCGAGCCGGATTCTGATAACGACGACACCGATTTCGCCAGGCTGCACGCCGAGCTGGCCGCCAAGCGCGCGACGCTCCCTGCTGGCACCGAGCCCTGCGATCTCGGCGCCTGGTCCATCGACAAGGACCCGAACGGCCTCAACGTGCGCGCTGAACCTTCAGCGAAAGCGCGCGTGCTCGGCACGCTACCGCCCCCCTACCGGTTGAAGTTAGGCGGCGCCGAGAACACGCCCGAGGGCGGCTGGCTCACCGAATTCCGCATCATCGGCTTCAGGGACGGCTGGTTCCTGATCGAAGGCGCGAGGCCGCCCGGCAAGGATTACGAGGACGAGAAGCGATATCCGCGCAGCGCGCCGAAGCCCTATGCCGGCCGCGGCTGGGTCGCCTCGAACAAGGTCGGCGCAGCCTATGCCAATGGCGCCACGCGCGTGGGCGGGCTGTTTCAGGCGCCCTTCATCGATGCCAAATGGATGCCGGCCCAGCGCGAGCTCGGCGGTGCGCTCGACACCGACGGCGGCCCGAAGCGCATTTTTGCCTGCAGCGGCTACTGGGGTCTGGTCTCGAGCCACGACGGCGTCCGCGGCTGGTGGCGCGCGCTGTGCTCGAACCAGGTCACCAATTGCAGTTAGCTATCTGATCCCCCTCGCCACGCAAGCGGCGGGGCAATCGCAGATACTTCCTGGCTACGGCTGAGCAAGCGCCTCGTCCTTCGAGACGACCGCTTCGCGGTCTCCTCAGGATGAGGCTGAGCTACGTCGGTGTCCCCAGAAACCGCAGCCGCGTGCTCTGCCTCATCCTGAGGGCCCGCCAACGGCGGGCGTCTCGAAGGATGCGCCGCGGGGAAGCTGGTTCAAGGGCGATCGCCCCGCCGCAAGCGGGGCGAGGTGAAGAGCTAGCCCAGATTCAACTCCTTGAAGAAGTCGTTGCCCTTGTCGTCGATGATGATGAACGCCGGGAAGTCGACGACCTCGATGCGCCAGATCGCTTCCATGCCGAGCTCGGGATATTCGAGCACCTCGACCTTCTTGATGCAGTGCTCGGCGAGGTTCGCCGCGGCGCCGCCGATCGAGCCGAGATAGAAGCCGCCGTATTTCTTGCAGGCCTCGCGCACCGCCGGCGCGCGGTTGCCCTTGGCGACCATCACCATCGAGCCGCCGGCGGCCTGGAACTGGTCGACGAAGGAATCCATGCGGCCCGCGGTGGTCGGACCGAACGCGCCGGAGGCGTAGCCCTCGGGCGTCTTGGCGGGACCGGCGTAGTAGACCGGATGGTTCTTGAAGTAGTCCGGCAGCGGCTCGCCCTTCTCCAGCCGCTCGCGCAGCTTGGCATGCGCGCTGTCGCGCGCGACGATCATGGTGCCGGTCATCGAGACCCGCGTCTTGATCGGATATTTCGAGAACGTCGCCAGGATGTCCTTCATCGGCTGATTGAGGTCGATCTTGACGACCTCGCCGCCGAGCGCCTCTTCGACCTGCGGCAAATATTGCGCCGGGTTGTGCTCGAGCTCCTCGAGATAGATGCCGTCCCTGGTGATCTTGCCGAGCACCTGGCGGTCGGCCGAGCAGGACACGCCAAGCCCGATCGGGAGCGAAGCGCCGTGACGCGGCATGCGGATCACGCGCACGTCGTGGCAGAAATACTTGCCGCCGAACTGCGCACCGACGCCGAGCGACTGCGTCATCTTGTGAATTTCCTTCTCCATCTCGACGTCGCGGAAGGCGTTGCCGTCAGGCGAGCCGTGCGTCGGCAATGCATCGAGATAGCGCGCCGAGGCAAGCTTCACCGTCTTCATGCACAGCTCGGCCGAGGTGCCGCCGATCACGATCGCGAGGTGATAGGGTGGGCACGCCGCGGTGCCGAGCGTGAGGATCTTCTCCTTCAGGAACGCGAGCAGCCGGTCCTTGGTCAGCACCGAGGGCGTGGCCTGGAACAGAAAGCTCTTGTTGGCGGAGCCGCCGCCCTTCGCCATGAACATGAACTTGTAGGCGTCGTCACCCTCGGCGTAGATCTCGCACTGCGCCGGCATGTTGTTGGCGGTGTTCTTCTCCTCGTACATCGAGAGCGGCGCGACCTGCGAGTAGCGCAGATTGCGGCGCAGATACGCATCGCGCGCGCCTTCGGACAGCGCCGCCTCGTCGTCGCCGTCGGTGATGACGTTGCAGCCCTTCTTGCCCATGATGATCGCGGTGCCGGTGTCCTGGCACATCGGCAGCACGCCGCCGGCCGCGATATTGGCGTTCTTCAAGAAGTCCAGCGCGACGAACTTGTCGTTCGGGCTGGCCTCACCGTCTTCCAGGATCGCGCGGAGCTGCTTCAGATGGCCGGGGCGCAGATAATGGTTGATGTCGCCAAAGGCCGCCTCCGACAGCGCCCGCAGCGCCTCGCGCGACACCACCAGCATGTCCTTGCCGAGCACCTTCTCGACCCTGACGCCCTCGGACGAAATCTTCTTGTAGGGCGTCTCGTCCTTGCCCAGCGGGAACAGCGGGGTGTGCTTGTAGGGCGGAACGGGCTTGGACTGGTCGGGGAAAGCGGTGGGAGCGTTCATAGGGCAAATCTCGGGGTTTTGGGGGCCCTGGCGGGCCTCTCAGCATAGAAGCGTTCTAAGCGCATTTTAGCCAGAAAAGAAAGGGAGCGGTGCGCATGGGAGGGGCAGATCCGGCACGGGAAGGCATTGGCGCAGCTCGTGGAAATGCCTCTGCCCACCCTTGCGATTCGCGTCGGCCGACGCTTGAATGCGCGCCCTAAGGGGCTTTTTATCATGACATTGAAACTGAACGTCCGCGGCGCGATCCTGGTCGCCGCCGCCATCACCGGCCTTGTGGCTCTCACCTCGCCCGCCCGCGCCGATCGCTGCGACGACAGCGCCAAGGAGCTGGCGAACCAGGTCGACCGTCTCAAGGTGAATTTCCGCGCCGCCAACGTCGTGTATCTCACGCACCCCGCGGCCAAGGAGCTGTCGGTCGGCTGCCGCGGCGACAAATATTCGATCGAGCTCTATGCCAAGGGTGATCGCAATCCGAAGCCGGAGTTCTATGCGCTGGTCGGATCGATGGCGGCGATCGTCTTCACCGTGACCAAGGACGACACCACGACGGGCGCGACGCGCTGCCTGAAGCGGATGGGCCTGCTCCGCGGCGACAAGGTCAGCATGCGCTACCGCCGGCTCAACATGGAATGCGCCCGCACCAAGACGGAAGCGTCCATCGCGATCACCCGCGGCAAGGACGAATAGGGGGCGAGCGCCTTCCGTTTCGCTGTCTCATCCGCGCGGTGCAAACCGAGACTACGAGGCCTTCCCCGTCATTGCGAGGAGCCCTTGCGACGAAGCAATCCAGATTGTCTCCGCGGAGAGATTTCTGGATTGCTTCTGCGCTCGCAATGACGAAGTACGTGGTGAGCTGCGTCGCGCCACGCATACGCGGCCTTCCCCCGCACCAATTCCCTCGCATTTTAACGATTGGCTTGAAGGAAATTTCGCTCCTCCCAGGGCAGGCTCGCTTGTTTCCATGTGTGAGGATTTGCGGATGAAGGTTTCCACCGTTGCGCCCCCGCCGATCGCGATCGTGGTTCCGAACTACGACACGACCAAGCCGCAGGACGATCAGACCAAGGTCAAGGACGAGGACCCGACCTTCAAGCCGCAGCCGCCGGCGCCGCTGCCGCCGGGTCAGGGCACGCGGATCGACCAGCTCGCCTGATCGCTTGCCAAAGCGGAAAGCGCCCGATCCGGTCGATCGGGGTTTTGGCGTGTCCGGCCGCATCTTTGCCGGATAGCCGGACCAGAATCGTGCGCCATTCACCCGGGACCTGCGCATGATCGCACGGCTGCTGTTGCAGAACACAGTCTTTGTCGTCGGCATGGGTGCGCTGCTGTTCGCGTGCGCCGGGACGCTGCATTGGCCATCGGCCTGGGCCTTCCTCGCCATCTCCGCCCTGCTCGGCCCGCTCTGCGGCTGGTGGCTCTACCGGATGGATCCGGCGCTGCTCGCGGAACGTCTGCGGCCGGTCCTGCAAAAGGATCAGCCCGCCGCCGACAAGATGTTCATGGTCCTCTTCATCGTCGCCATACTGGCCTGGCTTGCCGTGATGGGGCTCGACCGCCGCGTTCGATCCTCCGACATGCCGACCGTGTTGCAGGTGCTCGGCCTCGGGCTGTTCCTCGTTTCGACACTGTTCACCATGTGGGTCTTCCGCGAGAACTCGTTCGCCGCGCCCGTGGTGAAGCTGCAAGCCGAGCGCGCGCAGCACGTGATCTCGACCGGTCCCTACGCCTATGTCCGCCATCCCATGTATAGCGGCATGGTCCTGTTCTTCACCGGCGTGCCGTTGCTGCTCGGGTCGTGGTGGGGACTTGCGATGATGCCGCTGTTCATCGCCCTGTTCGCGGTCCGCATCCCGATCGAGGAGCGCACGCTGCGCGAGGGCCTGCCGGGCTATACCGACTACGCGGCGCGGGTGCGCTATCGCCTCATCCCGGGCGTCTGGTGAACGCGCCTCACGTCCTGCACGAAATCGGCTATCGATCCAGCTCGCGATAGCGGCGGAAGATGCCCTGCTCGTTGAAGGGAATGCGGCGCTCGCTTGCGAGATAGGCCTTGATATTGGGCCGCGCGGCGATGCGGTCGTGCAGGCCGATGAGGCCCGGAACATCGGCTTCGAACGCCTTCATGCGTTTGGGGAAGGCATAACGCAGTCCCTCGACGATCTGGAACAGCGAGAGGTCGACATAGGTCGGGCGGCGACCGGCGACGTAAGCGCCGCCGTTTGCGGCGAGAAGCTGCTCGAAATAGCCGAGATATTTCGGCACCCGCTCGTCCCAGAACTCGGCCGTGCGCTTCTTCGCCGGCGCCTTCTGGTCCTCATAATAGAGCGAGGGCCCGAGCGGATGATGGGTGTCGTGGATCTCGACGACCAAGTCCGTGATCGTGAGCTGAAGCTGGTGCACCCAGAGCCGGCCGGCTTCCGTCTTCGGCGCAAGCCCATGGCGGGTACCGAGATAGAGCAGGATGTTGGCGGTCTGGCCGATGACGAGCTTGCCCGCTTTCAGGAACGGCGGTGCAAAGGGCGGCATGCCCTTCTCTGCGTCCATCATCTTCATCATCGCAGCCGTCCCGCGCGGACCGCGCGCAACGTCGACGTAAGCGGCGCCCGCCTCCTCCAGCGCCAGCCGCACATATTCGCCGCGGCCCTGGATCTCGGGCCAGTAGTAAAGCTCGTATGTCATGGGAGAGGTCCGTGAGCATGGAGGCGATCGGACCAATGTAGCATGCGGCTCAGGGTTCCGTCAGGTTGGACGGAACGGCCGCGCCACATACGCCGTCATTGCGAGCGTAGCGAAGCAATCCAGAAATGCCTCTGCGGAGAGAGTCTGGATTGCTTCGTCGCAAGGGCTCCTCGCAATGACAGGTGGAAAGAGCTTCGCGCCTAAAACTCAATTCGCCGCGAAGCAGTACAGCAGCCCGTCGCCGCCGGTGCTCTTCAGGTCGGCCTGCGAGCAGCCGCCGTCGGGACCGCGCGAGGGGTGAGAGCTGTTCCACGACTTCGAGGGCTCGTCGTCGCGCAGGCCCCGGCGATCGAAATGACCGACCATCGCGGCGCCTTGCGTGCTCGACGTCCAGTTCTTGCAGGTGCGATCGTCCGGCCCGGCAAACGCGGTGCCGTCCGGTTGCGATCCCGTGAGGATGTCGTGCCGGTTCGGCTGGTCGCCGGAACCATTGATAACCTCCCCCTTCTCGCTGAGCGCGGTCTGCTTGGTGAGATTGTTGGTCGCGCCGTGCAACTCGGCGACGTCCTTGGCGATCACCGTGCCTTTGGCGTTCTGCCACGGTCCCTTGCCGATGCGATCCTTGGCGTTGATGGCCGGCTTGCCGTCGGCGGCCTGCGCCGAGAGATAAGCGCGCCAGGTCTTGGTGCCGGCGCCAGCGGTCTGGGCGAGCTTCTGGCATTGCGCATCGGCTCCATCGAGACCGCCGAGATCGGCGCCCTTGCCGGGCCCGTTGGAGGTCACGAAGAAGGTCATGTCGGCCGACTGCGCCTGCGCCGAGGGCGCCGCCAGGAAAGCCATGGCGAGCGCGAGGCCCGAAATCGTCACGGTTCTCTCGATGCGGATCATGTTGTCCTCCCGTTGTGCTTATCGTTCACCGCCTCATGTCAACCCGGCACGCAGCCGCTTATTCCGATACGGCGAGGCGAGACGCCCAAAGAAAAAGGGCGCCGTGCGGAAGCACGACGCCCTGGTTTGTCATGTTGCGAGCGATCAGTTGGTCTGCTGGATCGCCGACAATTCCCAGCCGGTGCCCGGCCGGCGGGCGAAGGTCCAGATCTCGGTCGCCTCGCCCGGCTGCTCGCCGCCGGCGACGATTGCGCCGGTGTTGCGATCCACCGTCTTGTCGGTGAGCGCGAAGCGCAGCGCCACCGTGGCGTAGTCGGTCTCGCCTTCGCGCCAGGCTTCCGCGAGGTCGCCCTGCAACAGCTTCACGTTCGTGACCTTGTTGATCACGTTGCGGGTGCGGTTCTGGGCAAGGTCCTGCTCGAAGTAGGAGACCATTTCCGGCGTTGCGAGGGTGTGCAGCTTGGCCACGTCCTCGTTCGACCAGGCGGCCTGGACCTCGCCGAGCAGCCGCTCGAACGCCTCGTAGTCATCCGGCTTGATCTCGAGCGGCGCATTGTTGGCGCCGAAGCCGAAGCCGCCGAGGCCGCCGCCAAGACCACCACCAAGGCCGCTGCGATAGTTCGTCTGCGGTCCGGGACCTGCGCCGGAATCAGCATTGGCGTAAGCCGCCCGCGGGGCGTGACGGCGCTGCCACCAGGACATTGCCAGCCGCACCACGAGGACCACCAGCGCGATCTGGATGATCAGGCCGAGGATCGAGGACAGCCCGCCGAGGCCGCCGAACAGGCCGCCACCGAACAGCATGCCGAGCAGGCCGGCGCCGAGGAAGCCGGCCGCGAGGCCGCCCATGAAGCCGCCGGCGCGGCCGAACAGGCCGCCGCGCGCGGGCGCGGAAGCAGCCGAGTTCATGCCCGCACCCGGCTGGGTGTAGGTCCGGTTGAACTGCGAGGTGGAGCCCGGCGCGGTCGTGGTCGACGGCGGAGCCGAATAGGTGCGCGAGCCGCGCGAACCCGACGACATGCCGCCGCCGACGCGCGCGTCGGCGGACGAGATCGCCAGCGCGGTCGGCAGCGCAAGCGCCAGCACGACGGCGATCGTCTTGAAGAGAGTGCGGGATCGTTGCGAGAAAGTCATGTGCGTTTCCCAAATCCCCGGCATGGGGACGTGCCCCTAAGATGGTCAGACTTCCCGAAAAGTGAAGCCGGTTTCGGAACCCATGGCTGCGGCCCTCAGTCGCGGGGATGTGGCAAAAGCCCATATTTGGCGGGGGTTTGGCCGAGGTACGCGGGGAACCGCGGTCGCCAGTTACCGGTGGGCTTGGGGCCGGGATTTCAGCTTTTTCCCGCGTCCGTTGCGAAGCGCAACTCTTCCACCGTCATGCGACGAAGCAATCTAGGATGGTTCCACGCACGCAGTCTGGATTGCTTCGCTTCGCTCGCAATGACGGAGAATGCGGGAACGGCGCCGCTCGCCCCTCACCCCTGCTTCGTCATCGTCTCCTTCACCGCCGCCACCAGCTGGCTGAGCGTGAAGGGTTTCGGCAGGAAGTCGAACTGCTGCCCTTCAGGCAGGCTCTTCTCGAAGGCATCCTCGGCATAGCCGGAGACGAAGATGAACTTGATGTCGGGATTCTTCTCGCGCATGGCCTTGAGCAGCGTCGGGCCGTCCATCTCCGGCATGACGACGTCGGAGACGACGAGATCGATCGCGCCGCTCTGCTCGTCCAGCACCTCCATGGCCTCGACGCCGTTCTCGGCCTCGACCACGGTGTAGCCGCGTGAGCGCAGGCCGCGGGCATTGAGCGCGCGCAGGCCCTCCTCGTCCTCGACCAGCAGGATGGTGCCCTGGCCGGTGAGATCGGTGCGCGGCTTCGCCTCTGCCGCCGCGGCGGGCGCGGGTTCCTTGGCGGCGCCGCCCGTCGCGCTGGCCGCAGCTGGCTGCTCGACCTGCACCTCGGCCTCGGCGTGGTGGCGCGGCAGGAAGATGTGGAACGAGGTGCCCTGCCCCGGCTCGGAATCGACGTAGATGAAGCCGCCGGTCTGCTTGACGATGCCGTAGACGGTGGAGAGCCCGAGGCCGGTGCCCTTGCCGACCTCTTTCGTCGAGAAGAACGGCTCAAAAATCTTGTCGCGGATGTCGGCGGGGATGCCGGTGCCGGTGTCGGCGACCTCGATCCGAACATAATCCGCAGCGGGCATGCCCTTGTAGGCGAGCTTGCCCGCGTCCTCGGTGGTGACGTTGGCGGTGCGGATGATCAGCTTGCCGCCGTCGGGCATGGCGTCGCGCGCGTTCACCGCGAGATTGACGATCACCTGCTCGAACTGGGAGACGTCGACCTTCACCGGCCAGAGGTCGCGCCCGTGGACGAGGTCGAGCTTGACCTTCTCGCCGATCAGCCGCCGCAGCAGCATGGTGAGATCGCTCAAAGCGTCGCCGAGATCGAGCACCTGCGGCCGCAGCGTCTGCCGCCGCGAGAACGCCAGCAGCTGCCGCACCAGGGTGGCGGCGCGCGTTGCGTTCTGCTTGATCTGCATGATGTCCTGGAACGACGGGTCGGTCGGCTTGTGCGCGTTCAGCAGGAAGTCGTTCGCCATCATGATGGCGGACAGCACGTTGTTGAAGTCGTGGGCGATGCCGCCGGCGAGCTGGCCCACCGTCTCCATCTTCTGCGACTGGTTGATCTGGTTCTCAGCGCGCGCCGCTCGGTGGTCTCGAGCATGTGCACGATGGCGGCTTCCGCCTCGGTTTCGGCCGAATCGACCGGCGTCACGAAGAATTGGCCCCAGCGTTCCTTGGTTCCCTCCAGCGCCACCTCGACCGGCGCGATGTCGGCCTTGCCTTCGGCGGCCTGGTTGATGGCCGCGATCAGGAGGTGCCGGTCGCGCGAATTGACCGCGCGGAAGATCGACTTGGAGGAGGTGTCCAGCCCGAGCGCCTGACTAAGCTTGGCGTAGCGGGCATTGGCACGCACCACATTGCCGGCGCGGTCGACGGTCGCGATCGCCATCGGCGTGTGGTCGAAGAAGCGCATGAAGCGCACTTCGGCGGCACGGTCGGGGTCGCTGCGCTCGTCGCGGGCGCGGCTGATCACGAGCGTGCGCGAGGGCCCCGGCGCGCCGTCGGCGCCGAAGGCGAGCTTGTGATAGAGCCGCACCGGCATGGTCTTGCCGGTGCGCATGCGCAGGTCGATGTCGAAGACCTCGGTCTTCACCTCGCCCGGCACCGCCACGATCGAGGTCAAGAGCGAAGCGCCGTCGCCGGAGACGATGTCGGTGAGCTTCAGGCCGCCCGAGCCGATCTCGGCGAGGTCGTAGTCGAGCCAGTTCGCCAGCGTCGCGTTGACATAGGCGAGTTCGCCGGCCGGATTGACCGAGAAGAAGCCGCACGGCGCGTGATCGAGATATTCGATCGCGTGCTGGAGCTCCTGGAACACGTCCTCCTGGCGCTCGCGGTCGCGCGTGATGTCGGCGATCGACCACACCGCGTATTTCGCCTCGCGCTTGCCGGTGCCGAGCGGGCGCACCCGCATGCGCAGCCAGCGGCCCTGGCTGCCGTCATGGCCGGAGATGCGCACCTCTTCCTGCTGCCGCTTGCCCTCGCGGGCGGCCTTGAGCAGCCGGAACACGGCTTCCGAGACGTCGGGGTTGCCGATGAAGACGCGCTCGACGGGACGGACGTCCTGCGGCCCGCTGGCGCCGGTCAGCGTCAGATAGGCGGCATTGGAGTAGACCACGTGTCCGCGCGCGTCGGTGACCGCAAGGCCGTCGAAGGCGTGATCGGAGATGCGGCCGATGATGGGATCGTCGAGACTGCGGTCGGCAAAGCGGATGATGCCGGCGGCGAAGGCGAACAGGTTGAACAGGCCGACCATCGCCAGCACGGCGAGGATGCCGAGGATGTAGGGCTGCGCCTGCGCGCGCCCGAGCGTCATCAGCCCGACGGCCACGGCGACGAGGCCGGCGGCCACCAGCAGCACCAGCGCAATGCTGCCCGAGCGCGGCGACGGCTCGTGCGCCGCAACGGGCTCGCGTGTGAGGTCGTGGTCGGTCTCGGCGGTCATCTCAAGCTGGCGCGGCCTGTCGGCAGAGAATCAACGCGCCACGGGGCGCATGGGGTCCTCCCTGCCTGAATCGGACCCTGAGGTGCAAGGGCAGCAGCGGCGAAAGGTACGCTGATTCCCAGATTACGGCCATTTCCGGTACTTTTCGGGCATCTTACCCCCGTCCGGCGCCAAATCCCCGCTTCAGGCGCATGACGTAGCCGATGACCTCGGCGACGGCGTGATAGTGCTCGGTCGGGATTTCCTGGTCGATGTCGACGGTGGCGTAGAGCGCGCGGGCCAGCGGCACGTTCTCCACGATCGGGATGTCGTGCTCGCGGGCGATCTCCCGGATCTTGAAGGCGAGGTTGTCGACGCCCTTGGCGACGCAGATCGGCGCGGTCATGCCGCGCTCGTAGGACAGCGCCACCGAATAGTGGGTCGGGTTGGTGATGATCACGGAGGCCTTGGGAACCGCCGCCATCATGCGCTTCTTGGCACGCTGCTGCCGCAGCTGCCTGATTTTGCCCTTGATGTGCGGGTCGCCTTCGGACTGCTTGAACTCTTCCTTGATCTCCTGGAGCGACATCTTCTGCCGCTGGAACCAGCTGCGGTACTGGAAGAAGTAGTCGGCGATGGCGACGATCGCGAGTGCGGCGACCACCGCGCCGAGCAGATGGATCGTCATGCTGGTGCTGGCGCCGAGCATGGCGGCCGGATCGAGCCTGACCATCGCCTCCATGCGATGCCGCTCCGGCCACAGGATCATGGTCATGACCACGCCAAGCACCACCAGCTTGCCGATGCCTTTGAGAAAATTGGCCGCCGCCTGCTTGCCGAAGATGCGCTTGAAGCCTGCCCCGGGCGAGATCTTGCTGAACTTGGGTGTCAGGGATTCGGTCGACCACACCAGGCGGTGCTGCAGCATGTTGCCGGCAATCGCGGCCAGCATCAGCATCAAGAGGGGCACACCGATCGCTGCAAGCACGGCGAATTCGATCTGCTGCATCAGCGCGAGCAGAGCCTTGCCGTCGGTCTTGATCATCCAGGAATTGGCGAGCAGGTTACGCATCGGCGTCAGCAGCCCGCCGCCGACCGAGCCCGAGAAGGTCGAGACCACGAGCGTGCCGCCCGCCATCATGAACCAGGTGTTGATCTCCTGGCTCTTGGCGACGTCGCCGCGTTGAAGCGCATCGTCGAGGCGCTTTTGCGTCGGGTCTTCTGTTTGACTTTCGGGATCGTTGTCTTCGGCCATCGATCGATCCCCGTCACTTCAGCGGCATCATCTGGTGCATGACACCGATGAAGTAGTCGAGATAGGTGCCCATCATCGCGGTGAGCACCACGGCGAGCACCAGGAAGCCCGCGAAGATCGACAGCGGAACGCCGACGAAATAGACCTGCATCTGCGGCATCAGCCGCGCCAGGATGCCCAGCCCGATGTTGAAGACGAGGCCGAACACCAGGAACGGCCCGGAGAGCTGCAAGCCGAGGCGGAAGGCGGCGGCGAAGGCGCGCGTTGCGAGCGAGGCAATGTCGCCGCTCGACACGGTCTCGCCCGGCGAGAAGATCGTGTAGCTGTCGTTCAGCGCCGCGATCACCAGATGGTGGCTGTCGGTGGCGAACAGCAGCGTCACGCCCAGCATGGTCAGGAAGTTGCCGACCAGCACGCCCTGCTGTCCCTGCGTCGGATCGACCGAGGTGACGAAGCCGAGCCCCATCTGCTGCGCGATCACGGATCCCGCGACCTGGAGCGCCGACAGCGTCACGCGCGCGGTCGCGCCCAAGACGATGCCGATCGCGATCTCATGCAGCATCAAGACCAGCAGCGGCGCCAGCGAGCCCATGTCGACCTGGTAGGCATTGCGATGCAGCGGCAGGATGATCAGCGTGAGCAGCAGCGCGATCGACAGCTTGATCCGTGTCGGAATGTTGGTCTCGCCGAGCCCCGGCAGCAGCATCACCATCGCGCCGACCCGGGCGAAGGCGAGCATGAAGGAAGCGGCGAGCGCCGGCAGCAGCGAGACGTCGATGCGCATAGTTCACGCATTGTGCCTCAGCCGCCGATGATTCGCGACGAGATCCGCAGCATGTGGGCGTGGAGCGAGTCGGCCATGAACGGCAGCGCCAACAGCATCGTAGCGAAGATGGCCAGGATCTTCGGCACGTAGATCAGCGTCTGCTCCTGGATCTGCGTCAGGGCCTGGAACAGCGACACGATGACGCCGACCACGAGGCCGACCACCATCAGCGGCGACGACACGATCACGATGGTCCAGATCGCATCACGCGCGACGTCGAGGGTCTCGGGTCCGGTCATTTCAAACTTTCCTTGTTCATTTCCACCTTCCCACCGCTGCTCCGAGCGATGCGAAGACCCCTCCCCCGTCATTGCGAGCGAAGCGAAGCAATCCAGGCTGCCGCCGCGGAGAGATTCTGGATTGCTTCGCTGCGCTCGCAATGACGATTGGGACGAGCGCCAGCGCAAAAATCAGATCGGCATCTTCATGATGTCTTCATACGCCGCGATGACGCGGTCGCGGACCGAGACCAGCGTGGACACCGCGACGTCGGTGTCGGCGACCGCCGTGACCACGTCCATCACGTTGGCCTTGCCGGCGGCCATTGCCACCGTCTGCGCGTCGGACTTGCGGCCGGATTCCATGACGCTGCCGACGGCGTCCTTCAGCAGCGCGGCGAAGGATTGCCCGTTCGGTTCGCTGCCCTTGCCGGCGCCGCTGTTCTCCAGCACGCGGGCGAGATTGGCGTAGGCGTTGGCGGCGATTGTCGGTGATGCCATGGCTCAAATGTCCTGTTCAGCTCTTGAGGATGTCGAGCGTGCGCTGGATCATCCGGCGCGTCGCACTGATGATGTTGAGATTGGCCTCGTAGGACCGCTGCGCGTCGCGCATGTCGGTCATCTCGACCACCGAGTTCACGTTGGGATATTTGACGTTGCCGCTCGCATCCGCAGCCGGATTGTTCGGCTCGTATCTGACGCGGAAGGCGGACTGGTCGGGCTTGATTCTGCCGAGGGTGACGACCTGCGCGTCGAGCGTGCGGTCGAGCGCGGAGGAGAAGGTCGGCACCTTGCGCCGGTAGGGATCGCCGCCGGCGGTCTGCGCCGTCGAATCCGCATTCGCGATGTTCTCCGAGATCACCCGCATGCGCCCGGCCTGCGCGCGCAGGCCCGAGGTCGCGATCGCCATGGAGCGGGCGAAGTCGCTGCTGTCATTTGCCATGATCCGCCTCCTTTAGGCCTAACCCTTGCCGATCGCGGTCTTGAGCAGGCGCAGGCTCTTCGAATAGAGCGAGGTCGCCGCGGCGTAATCCATCTGGTTGCTGGCGGCTTTCATCATCTCCTCCTCCAGATTGACGGCATTGCCGGCAGGGCGGGTCTCGAAACCGGCATTCTTGTTCTGGTCGAAGGCGGAAGGCGCCCCCGACGGCGTCATGTGCGAGGCGCTGGTCCGGGTCATGGCCAAAGGGCCCATGGACCCCGTGACGGCGCCGGTCTTGTCGAGCTTCGGCTCGACCAGGTCGCGCGGCCGGAATTTCGGCGTGTCGGAATTGGAGACGTTCTCGGACAGAACGCGCTGGCGCTCCTGGTGCCACTGCATCTTGGTGCGAAGCGCCGACAGCACCGGAAGGTCGTTGATGGACATCGTCGCGGCTCCCTCCGCCCCGGACGGACCCCAGGGACCGCCGCTAGGCAGAATTTGCCGCCTGTATGGTTAACAGCTGGTTAAGGACCGCTCGCAAAGCATGTCTCCCAGCCGAAGCTGATTCTCGCGCCGGCGCGATTCGCCCCCGCGAAAAGTGGCATTAACCCAACCGTTTGGCGGCGCGTGCACAGGGCAAGAAGTCGTTTTGGATCGGGCGATTCATGGGTTATTAAGAGTTGGGGACGGCAAAACTTGCCGTGGAACGTTAAGAAATCGCAGTTTTGGGGCATCGTCCGCCGGTGGTCGGCTCAACTGACCATGGGCACGAGAAAAGCGCCATTTGTCGGGGACAAGTATGCAAGGCAGCCCTATCACCTTCATCGTCGCGTTCATCGTCGTGCTGGCGTTGATCGGCGTCGCTGCGTGGCTGGTTCGCCGATTCGCCGGTAGCCGCATCGGCGCCAACACCCAGCGCGGCCGGATGCCCCGCCTCGCCGTGATCGACGCCGCCGCGGTCGACGGCCGGCGCCGGCTGGTGCTGGTCCGGCGCGACAATGTCGAGCATCTGCTGATGATCGGCGGCCCGACCGACATCGTCGTCGAGCCCAACATCGTTCGCGCCGCGCCCAGCCGCGACCAGATCCCGCAACGGCCGAATGCCGCCGAACCGCCGCGCCTTGCGCCGATGCCCGATGCCGGCGGCTGGGCCGATGACGCGCCGCGGCCCGAGCTGCTCGATCATCCCGAGCCGCCAATGCCCGAGCCGCCGCCGCGGCCCGCGCGCCCCTCCTTCGCCGACGAAGTGCGCCGGCCTGCGCCTGCCCTGGCCGAACGCCGCAGCGAGCCGGCCCTGGGCGGCTTTCCGCCGGAGCCGGTCGCGCCACGTCCCGAGCGCGAACCGCGGCCCGAGCCGCTGCCGCCGCGCATTGCCCGCGGCGAGCCGCCGCTGATGCCGCGTCCGCCGCGCGGCAGTGAGCCGATGAAGATGCCGCCGGTGCGGGCCGAGCGCGCCGCCGCACCACCGCCTCCTCCGCCCGTGCCGCAGGCTCCGCCCGTTCCGCCGCCGGCGCCTGCTGCCGCGCCCTCGAGCGCCGAGCAGAATCTCGCCGAAATGGCGCAGCGCCTGGAGGCTGCCCTGCGCCGCCCGGCCGGCGAAACGGTCGCGCCCCCGGTTGCGCCCGAGCCGCCGCCCGCTCCGGCGCGCGCCGCTCGCAGCGAGCCGCCGGCGCCGCCCGCCCCGCCGGCGAAGCCGGCCGCGGAAAAGACCAGCTTTGAAAATCTCGAAGACGAGATGGCCTCCCTGCTCGGCCGTCCGAAGCCGTCTTCGTGAGGTTGCCGGCCCTCCCGCGTAGAGTTCTTTTCCTTTCTGTCCTGGTCGGTGCGGCTTCGCTCGCGAGCCTCGCGCATGCCCAGGACATCAGCATCAATCTCGGCGGCGGCGCGGGCGGCGGCGGCGTCACCGAGCGCGCGATCCAGCTGATCGCGCTGCTCACGGTGCTCTCGATCGCGCCGTCGATCCTGATCATGATGACGTCGTTCACGCGCATCGTGGTGGTGCTGTCGCTGCTGCGCACCGCGATGGGCACCGCGACTGCCCCGCCGAACTCGGTGATCATCGCGCTCGCGATGTTCCTCACCTTCTTCGTGATGGGACCTGTCCTGCAGAAATCCTATGACGAGGGCATCCGCCCGCTCGTCGCCAACCAGATCGGCGTCGAGGATGCGCTTCAGCGCGCCTCCGTGCCCCTCCGCGGCTTCATGCAGAAGAACGTGCGCGAGAAGGACCTGAAACTGTTCCTGGATCTCTCCGGCGAGGCGCCGCCCGCCACGCCGGACGATCTCGCACTGCGCATTCTCGTCCCCGCCTTCATGATCTCCGAGCTGAAGCGCGCCTTCGAGATCGGCTTCCTGTTGTTCCTGCCCTTCCTGATCATCGACCTCGTCGTCGCCTCGGTGCTGATGTCGATGGGCATGATGATGCTGCCGCCGGCGACGATCTCGCTGCCGTTCAAGCTGATCTTCTTCGTGCTGGTCGACGGCTGGTCGCTGGTGGCGGGGAGCTTGGTGCAGAGTTACGGGGGGTGAGGCGGCCTTCGGGCGATGCCTGCATCCCCTCCGCCCTCAGCGATCGCCTCCGCTCCCTCCCCGTCATTGCGAGGAGCCCTTGCGACGAAGCAATCCAGACTGCCTCAGCGGAACGACTCTGGATTGCTTCGCTACGCTCGCAATGACGAGATCGTGGAACCGTCGCGGGCCGCGCCTCGGGCGGTAGCGAGCTCTACCGCGTCATCTTGATCTGCCGGACAACCGGGATCGTAGGCAGCGAGCCGGTGTGGTCGCTCGTGTCCTTGGCCTGCGGAGCGCCGGGTGCGCGCGCCGTGGCGTCGGGGAAGCGCTGCTTCATCTCGCGCAGGAAACCGTCGAGCGTGTCGACGCTGGCGGCGAGCTTGGCGATCTCGGCGAATTCGGCGCTGGAGGCTGCGGCCGGCTTGCTCGCAATGTCGAAGGCGAGACGGTCGGCGCTCTCGCTCATCAGCGGGGCGTATTTCTCGCGGAAGCGCGACAGGCCGATCGAGTCGTCGGCGAGTGCATAGCCGACGGCGGCGCGGATGATGTCGCTCTTCTCGACCGCATTGAGCGGCTTGAAGTCGCGGAAGCGGTCACCGTAATAGAGCTCGATCTGCTCGGCGGACTCGCGCCAGCGCCGCGCCGCCCAGAAGATGTCGGAGCGCAGGCGGAGCACCTCCCGCCCGGCGACGTTGGAGACGATGTCGAGCGCGAGATCGTGACGGCCGACGTCGCTCTGCGCGCGCGCTTCCAGCAGCAGGCGCTGCTGCCGGAGCTCGCCGGAGAGATCGCTGATGCGGCTCGCGCGCAGCGCGGTGATCGCCATGTCGGGCTTGCGGTTGGCGAGATAGATCATGGCAAGGCGCGCGGCGACCTGGGCGCGCGCGGCGCCTTCGAGGCGATGATCGACCTGGTATTGCAGGAGCTCGGCGGCCTGGTCGAGCAGATCGATCGCGGCGAGACGGTCGGCGAGCCGGCGGATCAGCTCGTCGCCGCGGCGGCCGATCGGCGTCAGCTCGCGGAATTCGTAGAACATCCCGAGCGCCTCGACCGGCGGCAGCTCGTCGCCCTTCGGCCCGAGGAAGATCTGCGTGAACAGCTCGGAGGCAAGATCCTGCGCCTGACGCGAGGCTTCCGCGTTCGGCTGGAGCCTGGTCGCGGTGCGCGCGGCGGTGAGCGCATCGCGGTAGCGTCCGTTCTCGGCATAGAGGCGCGACAGCATCTGCAGCGTCTTGACCTCGATCGCGTCGCCGCGCCAGGTCATCGACAGCGTCTCGAGCTCGCGCAGCGCCTCTTCCTTGCCGATCTCGTCGCGCTTCTGGCGCAGCGCGACCTCGAGCTGCTTGGCCTCGGCCGCAGCCGGACGGTCGTTCGAGGCGACCGCGAACTTGTAGTCGTCGAGCGCATCCTTGTCGTGGCCGAGCGCCTCGGCGAGCCGGCCGCGCAGCACGGCGAAGCCCGGCGCGGCCTCGGGCGGGACACCGACCACCTCGAGCTCGCTGCGGCGCTTGGAGGCGCCGGCATAGTCCTTCACCTCGAGGGATGCGCGCATCGCGTCCATCGTCACGATGCGCTGGATGTCGAGCGGCAGCGAGGCGATGGCGAATTCGACGTTCTTGAACTTCTCGCGCGCATCGGCCCATTTGCCCTGGCGCGCATAGGCGAGCGCCTTCCAGAGCTGGGAATCGTGGCTGTTGCCGATCGCAGGATTGGCGAGATCCTTAAGGCCCTGCGCGGTCCGGCCGATCAGGATGCTGGCGATCGCATGCATGATCAGCGCACCGCTCTCCTCCTTGTTGAGGGGATCGCTCAGCATCACGTCGGTCACGGCCTTGGCCTCGTGATACATGGCGCGCGACATGTAGAATTGCGCAAGATCGAGCCGCGGCAGCGAACGCAGCGCCGGCTCGACCGCCGAGATCGCCGTCATCAGCTCGCTCTGGCGCGTCATGAAGTTTTCCGACTGACCCTTGCGCCAGCCTTCGGGACTGAAGATCGGGCGCACCGCGGTCGGCGCCCGCTCGGCCGAGATGTCGACCGGCGACAGCGTCAAGCCACCCTTCTTGCCGAGTATCACCTTGTCGGTGCCGACCTCGACGCCGATCTCGTCGGAGTTCGGCCGGATCGCGATGCCGTGCGCGGATTCCAGCAGCGAGAGATCGACGAGGTCCTGCCGCTTGATGAAGCCGCGCACCGGCCGCTGCCCGGTGACGACATAGAGCGTGTCGCCGGCGTCGGGATCGGTGAGCTTGTGCAGCTGGCCCGGATTGGCGAAGGGGATCGCAATGTTGGCCAGCGCGGGATCGGTGATGTTGCGCGACATCATCAGCGGCAGCGGCGTCGCCTGGATCTTGTCGGCGAGCGTCAACATCCAGTTGGTCTCCTTGCCGACCTCCTCACTCGTCAGCGAATAGACCAGCGGGCGGGTGAGACGGATGCGGACCGCCTGCCCCTTGTCGAGCGGGATGCGGCCGACCTCGCCGATCATCGCGCCGCCCTTGCTGCGGATCGCCTCGACATCGACGGGCTTCGGCGTATCGAACACCAGCCACACGGTGTCGCCGCGGCGGAACGCTGCCGCCGGCGTTGCGACCTGAAGCGGGAACGTCACGCGCAGGCCGTCGCTGTCGCGGCGTGCATCGACGCCGGCAATCGTTGGCGCGACCGGCGCCGGCGCGGCCTTGGCGACATCCGTGCCGGCATCCTTGGCGGCATCCTTGGCCGGTTCCTTCGCGATCTCCTTGGGCGCTTCGACAGGCGCAGCCGCCGGCGCTGGCGGAGCCGGCTTCGCAGCCTCCTTGGGCCCCTCGGGAGCCTGCGCCGCCTCGGCCGCGGGAGGGGCTGCCGGTTTCGGCGCATCGGCGGGCGGCAGCGCGGCGGGCGCTTCCACCTTCGCCTCGGGCTTGATGTCGATCTTGGCCTCGCGCGCGATCGTCTCGGAGGTCGGCGGCGCGATCTCTCGGTGGGCGTCCTTTTTCTCGGCGGCGGGCTTTTCCGGCGCGGGCGCAGGGCTAGCTGCCGGCCCGTGACCGGCCGGCTTCATCTGCGCGATCGTCGCCTCGGGCGTCGCAGCCGACTTGCTCTTGTCGGGCTGGAAGGAGACGTCGACGACATAGTTCTTCTCGTCGCGGAACGAATGCACGTCGGAATCGCCGATCAGCGCGATCTCGACATTGGTCTGGTCGATATCGGACTTCTGCTTGATCGAGGCGACGTTCGGCGGCGCGGCGACCACCGCGTCCGCCAGGTCGAAATTGAGATTGGCGTTGAAGACCAGCGTCAGCTTCTGCTCGTTGAGCACGGAGGAGACGCCGACCCCGTCGGGCATCTCGAACACGAAGCGCACGAAGGTCGGCTGCATCGAGGCACGGACGCGGATCTGCGGACGCTTCTTGGCCTCCGCAGCGGCGCGCTGGGCGCGCAGCGCACGCTCGGCCGCGCGTGCCCGCTCCGCGAGCTCCTTGACCACGTCCATAGGCAGGCTCGGCGGCGGCCCCTTCCAGCCCTCGGGCAGCAGGTCGACGAAGGTGCGCTCGCCGGCGTTCATGGTGTTGACGGTGACGCGCCGCGCCAGCGACAGGCGAATGGCGCCGCCGTCGGGATCGCGGCGGGCGGAGTTGACGTAATCGGGCGCGCCTTCCGGTACGCGGTCGACGGGAACATCGACGGGCCGGTCGAAGCGGATGATGAGGATGGAGCCTGCGGTCGTCACCTCGGAGGGAACGTCCTCGCCGAGCTTGATGACGAGACGGGCAAAGCCGCCACCGGCTGAAAACGTCGCCTCGCCCCTGATCGGATCGGCGGCCCGGACCGGCGCACCGATGCCAATCAGGAAACAGGCCGCCAGCAAAGACGCCCCGCCGACATGGCGCGACAAGCCTCGCGCCAAAGCGCGGGCTCGCGACACAAATCCAGCGGCAGCCTTTCGCGCCATTGGCGGTATTTCTTCCGGTTCGGCGGTCATGCCGGCATGGCGCCGGCGGTGCCGTCGACTGTAGGTCTCGCCAATTAAGGACTTGTTAATGCTATCTCTTGGTTTGCGCTGGGAACAGCACGCCGTGCCGGGTCGAGCGGGGCCCGATCCGCCAGTTGAATTTGAGACGCAGGCGGTTAAGCAGTTGTTAACGGCTGCACGACGGTGCCGTCGCGGCTGGTCAGTCCCTCGACGGCACCCCATAGCGGACAAAGTCTTCGGCGATTCCAGCGTCGATTCTCCTGGCCGCCGAGATATCGCTGTTGCCGCCATCGGTGTCGCCGAGCTTGAATCTGGCTACCCCGCGACCGTACAGCGCGCTCGCCAGCTTGGGCGCGTATCGCAGCGCCGAATTGTAATCGTCGACAGCCGCGGAGAGTTGTCCCATCTTCAGATTTATCAGGGCTCGCGAATCGTATGTCGCGGCGTTGCCCGCTCCCGATCGAAGCACCATCTCGCAATCCTCCATCGCAGCCTGCAGGGCGCCGAGGACGGCTCGGGCCCAACAGCGTCCGCTCCACGCCGCCTCCAGCTTCGGGTCAAGGCGAATTGCTTCGTCATAGTCCTGCGCCGCACGGTCGTACGCATTCCTCTTCAAGTACGTTGCCGCACGGTTGGCAAAAGCAGTGGCATAGTCGGGGTTGAGCTTCAGCGCCTCCTGAAAAGCGCCAAGAGCGAGGTCGTGCGAGCCCGTCCTCAGATAGGCCACGCCGAGGTTGTTGAAGGCTTTCGCATAATTGGGGTTGAGCCGGGTCGCTTCAAGGAAATCCTTGATCGCGCCGCCGTAGTCGGCTTTGGCGCTACGGGCATTGCCCCTGTTGTTGTGGGCGACGGCGAAGCCGTTTGCGCTCCCCTCGCCCGCATCGATAAACGCCGTGCAGGCATCGATCCGAGCTTCGGGCGAGAGGCGATCCGACCCGTTACACAGTTCGATGTTCTTGAGTGAGCTGCCCTTCTTCGGCGTCTGCGCCAAGCCCGACGAACCGGCCAGTCCAACGACGAGAATGAGCATCACTGCCCTGATGGCGCTGGGTCGTGCGGTCATTTTCACACCAGGCGTCAAATCCCCAGGCGAACGAAGCACTCATCTTGTCTCTCTGCCGAGCCGACTCTGGCCGGCATCAGGGCGGCTTCGGCCAAGCAACGTCTCAGCACCCCCGACAGATATTGAGCCTGCGATTGGCGCTTCGATCGGGCTCCGGCGCCGCGCCTGCGGGCGGCTTCTTCAGGCGCTTGCTTTTGCCCTCTTCGATCAGCGTCGAAAATTTGGCTGACCCGTCCTCCGAAAGCTCGATGTGCGGCGTCGTACCTCGGATTCCCAACGTGGCAACGGGCGTATCGACCTTCATGTCGCCGGTCTTCGCAACATTGCCCGCAACGAAAGTGAACGTTCCCTTGGCGAGACTGAACAGGGCCGCATTGGACCTGCCGGCCGGCTCATACACATACTGATCCAGCACAATACGGGCGTTGCTCGATAGATTGAACGAGCTGCCGTCGCTGAAGTTTATTCCGACTCGGCTGTCGGCCCCGGTCAGCACCACGTCACCGAGATAGACGAGATCACCCGTCTTGGCGCGACCGGGCTCACCTGAGACATTCGCCTGAACGATCACTGCGCCCGCGTGTACGATCGTGACAGTGCCTGTGGCCGCCACCACCTTGCCAATCGGTTTGGACGACGAACTGGCGACGGCGGGCCCGGCGGGATCGATTTGTGCTCGAGCCGCACTCGGCAAGAGATTTAACAGCGCCAAGACCAGGCCCGCCGCCATAGCAGTTATTTTAAGTCTACACATGATCCCCCCTTTCTCGAGAGATCCTGTCGCTGTCGGCGGCTCATTTTCGAACCGCGAAGCGCAATCACAACGAACATAATTCTTGTTTAATTTGGTTAACCGGCCTACTTTATCGCCGCGCTAGGAAAATGCCACAAATTAAATACGTCTCGTTTGTCAATTTAATCACTTTGGCGGGAGGGGTGCGCGAATGGCGGTACGCGTCACCGTCGCCGCGCAATGCATCTCTCGATAGCAGACTTGATGATTTCGGCGGGCAAGCCTTCGGCTGCCAGCGCCCAGGATATTTGTCCCTTGGCGAGGGCCGCCCCAAAAAGACCGTGGCAGCACGCCGAGCCTGAATCGATCACCCAGGCGAGGTCGAGCCATGTCAGCATCCGACATCCAGGTTGGTACCGGGCCTGCAATGGCCTTGCCCGTCCAAATCATCGGCCATATTCAGACAGTGATCGGTTGCGGTACGCTCACGCGAGCCAGTGGCATCACCACGCAGGCCGTAGCTGGCGCGCCTGTCTACCGGACTGACGTGATCGAGACCGATGCCGACGGACAGATCACAGTTCGCTTCATCGACGGTACTTCCTTCAATATCTCCCGCGGCACTCGCGTCTCGCTGAGCGAATTCGTGTTCGAAGGCGAGCTACCTGCAGCCCTGTTCGACGAGACCCGAGGGAGCTTCACTTCCGCACCAGGCCGGGTGGCAGAGACCCGGCCTCTCCAGCTGAACACGTCGGTTGCAGGCATTCGCGCCCGAGGGCACGCGGGCGGCTCGGGAATGCTGACGCTTGCAGCATTGACTTTCTCGCTCGGACGAAATGCCGAAGCCGCTGACCCGGACGTCACGCTCCTGGACGAGGACTCCATCACTTACAAGGACCTTGCGCATGGCGCATTCGAGCTCGTGACCAAGGAGCCGATCCCACGGCGTATCATCGTCGAAGATCCGGGCGAGACGATCATACTCAAGAAGGTGGGCTCCAGCATCAGTGTCAATCAGGTCACGAACACGTCCGCTCGCATGGACGAATTGCACGCCGCGCAACAGGACGTGCTCGCCAATCTCGGAGGACAGGGGCCGCATGGCTCAAGCACGCCTCCCTTCGTCAAATCCCAGTCACTGCAGCCGATCAATTTCATTCAGCCGGATGCGCCTGCGCTGCAGCTTACGCCGAGTACGCTGCCGTTCATCACCCTGGCGCCTCTTGAACCTGTACCACCGAGTCTCAGCACCGGGGCTGGGCCAATTGAGCTCGACACGGTGGTCTTCGATACTTTCGCTGCGACGACAGGAACCTTCAGTGCCAACAGCGGCACCGGCGGCGGCCAGCTGAGCTTTGGCGTCGTCGGGGCGATTTCCACCAATACGGTCCTCGGCGGAGTGACATACGATTTGTCGAAGGCGAGCCCCTATGGGGTGCTCTACGTCAACAGCACGAGCGGCGCCTACAGGTTCGAGCCTGACGATGCCGCAATCAACGCGCTGAAGGCGCCCACGACAGACGACTTCGTTATCACCGCCTCCAACGGAGTTACCTCTATCAGCCAGACCTTCACCATCGCCATCAACGGTGTCAACGACGCCGCAATCATCTCCGGCACCACGACAGGGTCTACGATCGAGGCTGGCGGCATCGCCAACGGAACGCCTGGCATGCCGGTTGCGACCGGCACCCTCACGGACACGGACGTCGACGATCCGCCCAATACCTTCACCGCAGTGAGCTCCCCAAAAGCGAGCGCCGGTGGCTACGGCACCTTCACCATGACGGCCTCCGGCGTGTGGACCTACACCTTGGACGACGCCACCCCGGCTGTGCAGAGGCTCAATGCCGGCGAAACGCTAACCGACAGCTTCACGGTGACCACGATCGGAGGCACCCCTCAGGTGGTGACGATCACCATCCACGGAGCCAATGATGCAGCGGTCATCTCCGGCGACACGACCGGCGCCGTCATCGAGGCTGGCGGCATCGCCAATGCGAATCCCGGTACGCCTGCCGCAACCGGCACGCTCATCGACACCGACGTCGACACGACCGCAAATGCATTCACGGCAGTCGGCTCGCCAACCGCGAGCGCGGCCGGCTACGGCACGTTCACCATCACGGCAGCGGGCGTCTGGACCTACACGCTCGACAACGCCAACAGCGCGGTGCAGGCGCTCAATGCCGGTGAGACACTGACCGACAGCTTTACGGTGACCACTCTGGACGGAACCGCCCAAGTGGTGACGATTGCCATCCACGGCAGCAACGATGCTGCCGTGATTTCCGGCACAGCCGCCGGATCGGTGACCGAGGCCGGAGGCGTTGCCAACTCCACACCCGGCGCGCCGAGCGCAACGGGCACGCTCGTGGCCGCCGATGTCGACAATGCGTCCAATACCTTCACGGCAGTGAGCTCGCCCAAGGCGAGCACGGGCGGTTATGGTGCCTATACGATCACCGCGGCCGGCGCGTGGACCTACACACTCGACAATGCGAGCGGCGCGGTGCAGGCGCTCAATGTCGGCGATACACTCACCGACAGTTTCACCGTCACCAGCCTCGACGGCACGCCGCAGACGGTGACGATCACCATTTTCGGCAGCAACGACGCAGCCCTGATTTCCGGCACCACGACCGGCTCGGTGACCGAGGCAGGAACCTTCGCGCCCGGCGCACCCATTGCGACCGGCACGCTGACCGATACAGACGTCGACAACGCGCCGAATACGTTCACCGCAGTCTCTTCGCCGACCGCGAGCGACGACGGATACGGCACCTTCACGATGACCGCAGCCGGCGTGTGGACTTACTCGCTCGACAACAACAACGGCGTGGTTCAGGCTCTCGATGTCGGCGACACCTTGACCGACACATTCACGGTCACTGCGATCGACGGTACGACGCAGACGGTGACCGTCGCCATTCATGGCGCCAGCGATGCGGACCCCAACGATTTCGACAACCTGGCCACCGGCTCCATCGTGATAAGCGATCCCCCGAACGTGTTCGGAACGCCGGGGAGCGAAACCATTGCCGGCGGCGGCAGCACAGGTCAGGTCATCTATGCGGGGGCCGGCAGCGATACCGTCAACGGGACCGGCAAAGCTGACGTTCTCTACAGCGGCTCCGGCAATGACACGATCAAGGGCAATGACGGCGATGACTTTATCTACGGCGGCTCGGGAAACGACACGATCAACGGCAACAACGGCGCCGATACCATAACCGGCGGATTTGGTGCGGACCAACTCACCGGCAGCAATGGGAACGACCGTTTCGCATATTTGTTCGTCGCCGATTCCAACACCCGTCAGTTCGACACCATCACCGACTTCGCGTCGGGATCGGACAAGATCGACCTGACCGCCTTTGGCGCGCTTGGGTTTGCCATCCTGGCGTTGAGCTCGACCAGCACGGCGGTGCCCGCACGTACGATCGCCTGGATCTATGACAGCGCGGCGAATGAAACCATCGTGTACGTCAATCCAACGGACCAGACCCTGCACATCGGCGATTCCAGTCTGCTCGAAATCCATTTGCAGGGGATTGCAACCGTCGACGCCTCGGACTTCATCCTGGCGCCGGGGGCCGCACCCGTGATCGCGGCGGCCAGCGAGCTCTCCGACCTCACCGCACCCCTGCAGGGTGATGCGGCGGCGGTCATGACGACCACTGCCGAGATCTCGTCCGATTCCGGAAGCGGCGACGCCACGCTTCTCGCAGACGGGAGCCCGGCAATCCAGTCAAGCGAGCCGACCTACAGCCTGGATTCAACTTCGGACCAGATCGGAGGAACTGACTATTCCAGCATCTCCAGTTCGGATCCGATGCAAACGGCCGCGACTGAAACGTCCCCCATTGATGCGGTAGCTCCTTCCGCCAGCGGACCGTCTACGACGTTGCAGTCCGTCGCCGCACCGACGGAAGCCAGCTTCGTCTTCCACTTCACGGGCTTCGACACAGCCTCGGCGGCTGGCAAGAATGGCGCGATTGGGGGTGGCCAGATGGCTGACATTGCCATCGACGCGCTGAACTTTGGTCATCTTGCCGCCGAACAGCACGCCGGCCGCGGGCTTGCGCTCGGGAGCGATGCTGGACATCACGGCGTCTCTCCCCCGGGAAGCGCCGAGCAGGCAGCTCATGCCCACGGTCGTAGCAGCAATGAAACTGCAGACATGGCGCTCAACCCAGGCCTTTCGAAGTCATCGACCGGAGGCAACGGCCACCCGCCTGCAAGCGAGACGCAGCAGCTCGGCGACTCATTCCATTTCAAGGATAACGGTTCGCAGGGCTCACAGCACAGCGTGGTGCCGGATCATCTCATAGACCTTGCCGGTCATCACGACCAGGCCGGAGGAGGCCCCGGGTCCGAACTGGCGTTCACGCCTGAACTATCTCCACCCGATGTTGATCCTCCTCATGGGCCAGTTGCAGCTCACGGCCACGGCTTGCACGATCTGATCGTGTGACGCCGCCGGGCCAATGGCGTCTTCAGTGCTGGTTCCCGGCGCCATCGGGCGCCGAGGCGCTCTCTTCGCCGAGAGAAGATTCATCGTCGCTGCCGTCCTCGCCATCGGGCGGCGCCGCATGCTGATGGCTCAGTGCGGATGTCCATGCGGATGTCATCGCCGCTGTGAGCAGGCGGTTGACGGCCTCGATGACGCGCTCTGCTGCGGACGAGTAGTTCATCGCCTCCTCCTGCGCTGCCGACTGCGAATGGCCGAAGCGTAGGACGGCGCCTTGAGCGCCACTGTACGCCACTTCACACCTGCGCGCGTCAACTCATCGCAGTCCCAGAGGATGCCGCCTGCTCCGGCTGCATCCGGCACGGGATTCTGATTTCCACCTTGTCGAGTTGCCGAGCGTGCGCACTCACAACCTTCGGCTCGTTGCGGTTGGCGCGCGACTCTGAATCAGATGTGACTCTCGGCGATGCAAATCGCATTGGTTAGCTCTGGGGGTAATCAATGAGCGGAGAAGCCGGTTGCATTGTGTGTAGCAGGGCAAGAGCGGTCGTCGCGATCGTCCCGATCGCCAGAGGATATGCCCTGAAGACATATGAGTGCGCCTGTTGCCACAGCACCCTGCAGCTCGTGACCCGCGTCTCGAAGGGGGCGCTGATCAAGCAGCAGGTCAATATCCTCGCTCGGGTGGAGCAGCAGTTGCGCCCGCCTGCTCGCAGGGTGCAACAGGCCTTCGCGAATTAAGCGCGCGAGGCGTCTCGCTGGGCTCCAGTCGAACGACCGCGCGACAACGCGCGAATCGAAAGCGCGCTTCGCCTCGAGCCCTCAGTTCGGCTTTTGCGTCGGCTTGCCGTCGATCTTGGGCAATTCGCCCGCCGAGGCGGACTGGTCGCCGCCGCCATTGGCGCGGCGGGCCATCTCGACGGTCAGGCGCTCGGCGGCCTCGGACGACATCAGCCCCAGGATGTCCGACATCTTGCGCGGCGCGATGGCCGAGGCGATCTCGATCAGCACGCCCATTTCGAGCCGGTCGAACACCCGCGCGGCATCCTTCGGCTTCATGCCCTCATACATGGTCACGAGGCCCTTCATGCGCTGGGCTTCGGCGGCCTTCTGCTCGGCCTGCGTCGCGGAGATGCGGGTTTCCACCGCCTTCATCTCCTCGACCTTGCCCTCGATGCGCTTCTCGGCCGACTTGAGCAGGCTTTCGCGGATATCGATCTCGCGCTGGCGAGCCTCGATCTCCTGCCGCCGCGCCTGCAACCGTTCCAGGATCGCGCGCTCGGAGGCCGAGACCTGCGGCTGGCCCTCCTCCACCTTGACCACGGTGCCCTCGGGCTTGGTCTCGGGCGCGGCGGGCTTCGGCGCCTCCTTCGGCGCGCCATGGGTCGAGCCGGTGATGATTTCCGGCTCCTCGCGGCCGGGGAAATTCAGGTTCTCCTGCGCCCAGGATTTCTTGGTCTGGTTCGGCTTGTAGTCGAAGACATAGCCGCCGTTGATCGCGAGGCCCACCACCTTCAGCGTGGCGAGGCCTGCGACGGCGACGAGGACGACCGGAATGACGCGGATGTTACGAAAGGACTTCATACCCAGGCTTCATGCGGCAAGGCCGTTGGATCGTCGGCGCTCGGAGAAGGCTTCGGCGGCGGCCGCCACCGCCTTCGCGGTCGACGGCTTTGCCGCGGGCGCGGCGACCGTCTCCGGATTGGTGACGGGACGCGCCGCGATCGCGATCTTGGACAGGCGCCGCACCACGTTGTCGGCCTCGCCGAGCTGCTTGTAGAGCTGGTCCGACATCTGCGTCGCGGCGGCGAGCTGGCTGCCGAGGTTCTCGTTGACGTCGCGCACGGCGAGCTTCAGCCCGCCGATCGCGCGCTCGGCGATCTCGGTCGCGGTGATCAGCTCGCCGATGACGGCCTTCAGCGAATGCTCGTCCGCCTTCAGCCGCGTCAGGCGCTTGTTGAGCATGACGCAGTAGACGATCGTCAGCATCAGCAGGATAGCCACCAGCGTCTCGATCGCCATTCCCAGGGAGTGGTTCATGGGGCCTCCATCATCTTGTTCTGCTCGTCAACCTTCTCGAACATCGCAAGTGTCGTACTTGGCTTGCGCAAGGGTTTCGTCACACGGATCGCGACACGGTCACCGACCCGGCCCATCCGCCCCTCGGTCAGCGTGACGTCGCCGCAGCGCACGGTGACGTTGGCGTCGGCGCGCATGTCCAGCGGCAGCGTGTCGCCGACCTTGAGCCGCATGAGCTGCTTGAGCGGAATGTCGGCCTCGTAGAGCACGGCGTCGACCGCGATCTCGGCCTGCACGATCTCGGTGGCGAAATGGCCCTCCCAGACCGGGTCGCGGCCGAACTTTTCGCCCATAAACATCTGGAGCAGGACGCCCCGGATCGGCTCGATGGTCGCGTAGGGCAGCAGCAGCTCGACGTTGCCGCCGCGGTCTTCCATGTCGATGCGCAGGCGCACCAGGATCGCGGCGTTGGCGGGACGGCTGATCGCGGCGAAACGCGGATTGGTCTCGAGCCGGTCGATCGTGAAGGTCACCGGCGACAGCGGCCGGAACGCCTGCTCGGCGTCGGCCAGCACCACCTCGACCAGCCGCTTGACCAGCTCGGTCTCGATCGTGGTGTAGGGCCGGCCCTCGATGCGCAGCTGGCTGGTGCCGCGTCGGCCACCGAGCAGCACGTCGATCATCGAATAGATCAGGTTGGAATCGACCGTCGCCATGCCGAAGTTCTCCCACTCCTCGGCCTTGAACACGGTGAGGACGGCGGGCAGCGGGATCGAGTTCATGTAGTCGCCGAAGCGCACCGAAGTGATGCGGTCGAGCGAGACTTCGACGTTGTCGGAGGTGAAATTGCGCAAGGACGTCGTCATCAACCGCACCAGGCGGTCGAAGACGATTTCGAGCATCGGCAGGCGCTCGTAGGAGACCATCGCCGAATCGATGATCGCGCGAATGCCGGAATGGTCGTCGAGCGTGACGTCGCCGACGGTGAAGCCGAGGAGATTGTCGATCTCCTCCTGCGACAGCACACGCTCGCCGGAATTCTTGCCGCTGCCGAGATCGCGGCTGCCGTCCTCGACCATGGCCGCCCATTGCAGGGCCATGGTCTCGGACAATTCGTTCTCTGCGGCAGCCTTTGCCGCCTCGGCGGGATCCTCGCTATCGAGCGAGGCCTCCCACTGGGCGGCAATTGCATCCTGGTCGACTTGGTCGTTGCCCGCCATGATCCCTAGTCCGTCATGCTCACTGGACCACGACTTCCTTGAACAGCACGGCGCTGACCTGGACCGGGGCGACCGCCGCGTTGACGCGCTTGGTCAGCTCCTCCTTGAGGCGGAAGATGCCGGCCGAGCCGTTGAGGTCGGACGGGCGCAGCTCGCGCACATAGGTCTGGAAGATGTCGGTGACACGCGGCATCGTCGGCTTGATCGCCTCGATCTGCTTCTCTTCCTTCAGCTCCAGCACGATCTTCAGCCGCAGATATTGCACGCGCTCGCCCGGCGCACCGGCAAGGTTGACCATCATGTCGGGGACGTCGACGAAGGCCGGCGGCTTCGGCGGCGGTGCGGCCTCGGCATGATGCTCGTCGCCGCCATGACGGAAGAAGAAGAACCAGGTCGCGGCGCCGCCGCCGAGGACGGCGAGCGCGCCGACGACCATGATGATGAGCTTGAGCTTGTTCTTCGGCGGGGCGGCTTCCGCGCCATCAGCGGCTGCGCCGCCTTCGTCATTCTCTGCCATGGTCGCCGCGCCCGTTCATCTCTCAAAGGGGTCGAAAGAGCGAAGCCTCCTGGCAGACAATGACGCGATACGAATGCCCCAGCGCAATGCGCTCCTCTGATGCGCAAACGCTACGGTAATAATGGTTAACGGAATCTTTCGATTGGGCCTTTGCTAGGAAAAATCTGCCGGGCAAACATGGCTAACAGAACCTTTCTGCCGCCCGTTCGCGCCCCTCAAAAATCTGCAAGATATTGAGAAAACTCATCTTTTTTGGTTGGCACGGCTTTCGCTGAGGAAGGGCCGAGACCACACGGTTTGGGAGAACCGACGGTCTCGGTCACGGGGTCCGCCAAGGCGCTTGGGAGAGCGAAATGGCAGATCCGCTCAGGGGAGATTTCCGATGCAGAACGCGCTTCTGATCGGCTTGTCACGGCAGATGACGTTGGAGCGGCAGATGGATGTCATCGCCAACAACGTCGCCAATGCCAACACCAACGGCTTCAAGGCCGACCATTCGCTGTTCGAGGAGTATCTGAACTCGAACGCGCGTGAAGACAATTTCATCGGTCGCGACCGCCGGGTCTCCTATGTCCAGGACCGCGGCACCTTCCGCGACATCGGCCAGGGGCCGATGGAGGCCACCAACAATCCGCTCGACATCGCGATCAACGGCGGCGCCTATTTCGCGGTGCAGGCCAATGGCGGCGAGCTCTATACCCGCGACGGCAAGTTCTCGCTCAACAGCACCGGCCAGCTCGTCACCGCCGACGGCAATCTCGTGCTCGGCAATGCCGGCCCGATCACCTTCCAGCCGACCGACCACGACATCAACGTCGCGCCCGACGGCACCGTCACGGTGCTCGAGGGTACGGCCAAGACCGACTCGATCCGCGGCAAGATCCGCATGGTGTCGTTCGACGATCCGGCCAGGCTGACCAAGCTCGGCGCCAATCTCTATGCCGCCGGCTCGGCAAACCAGCAGGCCGACGCCAAGTCCACACTGCAGCAGGGTTACATCGAGAAGTCGAACGTGAACGCGGTCGGCGAGATGACCCGCATGGTCGAGGTGATGCGCAGCTACACCGCGATCGCCAACCTGCTGCAGCAGCAGAGCGACCTCCACAAATCGGCGATCGACAAGCTCGCCGACGTTCCGGCCTGATTGAAGGAGAACTGAGATGCAGGCGCTTCACACCGCAGCGACCGGAATGGCGGCACAGGAACTCAACGTTCAGGTGATCTCCAACAACATCGCCAACCTCCGCACCACCGGCTTCAAGAAGCAGACGGCGGCATTCCAGGACCTGATCTACGAGCACGTCCGCCGCGTCGGCGCCCAATCGTCGGACCAAGGCACCATCCTGCCGGTCGGCGTCGACATCGGCGGCGGCGTCAAGACCGTCGGCACCCCGCGCAGCATGACGCAGGGCACGCTGTCGCAGACCGGCAACGACCTCGATCTCGCCGTCTCGGGCGAGGGCTTCTTCAAGATCCTGATGCCCGACGGCACCTTCCAGTACACCCGCGACGGCACCTTCCAGATGGACAATCAGGGCCGCGTCGTCACCGCGCAGGGCAACCCGGTGCAGCCCACCATCACCATCCCGAACAATGCCTCGGGCATCAGCGTGAGCGAGCAGGGCCAGGTCTCGGTGACGCTGCCGGGCTCATCGACCTCCTCGATCGTCGGCCAGATCGGCATCACCCGCTTCATCAACAAGGCGGGCCTGCAGCCGGTCGGCAACAACCAATTCACCGAGACGCCCTCGTCCGGCGCGCCGCAGGACGGCACCGCGAACTCCGAGGGCTACGGCAAGATCACGCAAGGCAGCCTCGAGCAGGCCAATGTCGACGTCGTCTCGGAGATGAGCGACCTGATTGCCGCGCAGCGCGCTTACGAGATGAACGCCAAGGTGATCAGCGCCGCCGACCAGATGATGCAATCGACGACGGCGCTGTTCCGCTGAGGTGATGACGATGATCCGCGCCACCCTCGCCACAATCTCGACCCTTCTCGCGCTGGCCTTGCCGGCAGCGGCCGCCGACGATTTCATCGCCGCGCCGACGCTGCGCGCAAGCGTCACGGTGACCTCGGACGTGGTGCGGGTCGGCGATCTCATCGACAACGCCGGATCCGCCGCGCTGATCCCGGTCTACCGCTCGCCCGATCTCGGCACCACCGGCACGCTGACGGTCGGCCAGGTGCTGTCGGTGTTGCGGGCCAAGCAGGTGATCGGCGTCATGACCGGCGACATCAAGGAGGTGCAGGTCACCCGCCTCGCCCGCACCCTCGCGAGCAAGGATATCGAAAACGCGGTCGCCGCGGCGCTCGAGCGCCGCTTCGGCCTCGGAGACGCCGCCAACCTCACCATCACGTTCGACCGCAGCGTCGCCGAGATGCGGCTGGACGCCTCCAACAGCGGCGCGCTGCAGCCGGTCGCAACCCGTTATGATGCCCGCAGCGGCCGTTTCGACATCGCCTTCGAGATCGCCAACGACGGCAATGCCGCGCCGACCAAGCTGCGCTTCGCCGGTACCGCGATCGAGACGGTGGAGGTGGCCGTGCTGACCCGCGACATCGACCGCGCCGAGCTCCTGAAATCCTCCGACCTGTCGTTGGAGCGCCGGCCGAAGGCCGAGGTCGCCGGCGAGCCCGCCTCGCGCGACCGCAGCATCGGCATGCAGCTGCGCCGAGGAATGCGCGCGGGTACGCCGATCCGCGCCGCCGACCTCGTCAGACCCGACTTCGTGGTGCGCGATCAGGCCGTCACCATCATCTACCAGGTGCCCGGCCTCTATCTCACCACGCGCGGCAAGGCGATCGAGAGCGGCGCCGAGGGCGACACCGTCAGCGTGCTCAATCTGCAGTCCAAGCGCACGCTGACCGGCGTAGTCACCGGCCGCGGCCAGGTGACCGTCCAGGGCGCCAGCCAGTCGGCGCCGATGGCGCCGGCGGTCGAGCAGACCTCGTCGGTCAAGCGTGACGCCGTGCCGGCGGCCGCGGCCCTGGCGCAGAGCCTGATCCAGACGCCCACGGCCGAGATCGCCCAAGCCCAGATTCCGCAAGTTCGCCTCTCGCAGGCTCCAGCCAAGTCAGAGTAGATTCATGTCCACGTTCAGTTCGGCCTCCCGCCTTCGTCGCATCGCGATCTCCGCCCTGCTGCTGGCGACTTGCGCATTGGCGAGCGGCTGCTCCTCGATCGACCGCCTGTCGCAGATCGGCGAGCAGCCGAAGCTGTCGGCCATCGACAATCCGACCACGCAGCCCGGCTACAAGCCGGTGCAGATGCCGATGCCAAAGCCCGAGGTGGCCTCCTACAATCCGAACTCGCTGTGGCGCAACGGCAGCCGCGCCTTCTTCAAGGACCAGCGCGCCCGCCAGGTCGGCGATCTCCTGACCGTGACCGTGAACATCACCGACAAGGCCAACATCGAGAACGACACCTCGCGCAGCCGCACCAACAAGGAAGATTCGGGAATCACCAACTTCATTGGCGCCCAGACGATCACCCAGGCCAACAAGATCCTACCGGGCCGGGTCCTGACCGCGGACTCGACCTCGTCGAGCGAGGGCAAGGGCAGCGTCGACCGCAAGGAAGCCCTGCAGACCAACGTCGCCGCCGTGGTGACCCAGGTGCTGCCGAACGGCAACCTGGTCGTCGAAGGCAAGCAGGAGATCCGCGTCAACTTCGAGATTCGCGAGCTGATCGTCGCCGGCATCGTCCGCCCCGAGGACATCCAGAGCGACAACACCATCGACTCCACCAAGATCGCCCAGGCCCGCATCGCCTATGGCGGCCGCGGCCAGATCACCGACGTGCAGCAGCCGCGCTACGGCCAGCAGGTCATGGACGTGCTGCTGCCCTTCTAAGCCTCTTCAAGAGCTCCCACATCGTGCTCGCGAAACCTAGGCGCGAACGACGATGTACAACGCGGCCTCCGGTAGCTCCCCTGCCGGAGGCCGCATGTATTTCTGCCAAAGACAGACAGCATCGCCGCCCTACACACAGCTATTGCGAGTGTCTCTTCCTGGAAGCCAAAAAGGTCAACATGCACTCGTATTATCACCAGAATTTCCAGAACGGCCGCCGGGCCGAAGCGGTCGCGGCGAGCACCGTATAGGTTTCCTCGGTCTCCCATACGTAGTTTTGATCGTATCGGAAGCCGGTGATGTGCTCGGTGAGCTTCACCGGAATGTCGAAAAAATCCTGGTCCAAGGCGCTCAATTCTTCCTGGTCGCGACGCAGCTTGTCGAAGAGCGGCGGCAGATCCCCGCTGGATTTGAGGTTAGTGGTGTCGACGTCGCCGCTGTGCTGAAGCGACCAGCATTGTCGTCCATCACGCCAGACCTGCGCGTGCGAGAACATCACGTGTTCTTCGACGGAGAGGACGACGATCTCCGCGCTCGCGGATAGCTTCACCAGAATGGCCGGTGAAAACCGCCGTTCGTCGCAGGTGTTCGACCAGATCAGAGCATATCCAGAGGGTAGCGTCGCAGTTACAAAAGCCCCACGCTCAACCAAAGGGGTCGAGCGGCGCTCTTCCGTGGTTGCAAGCTCGACAGAGTCGAGGACTTCGGCGATCTCCCGTCCCCGAACGAAGAGCAGGCAGATTGATACGCCCATGCGTATGCTCCTCTCGGTGGAACATCCACTCTCTGTCTGTCCCGAAGCCCGCAACGACGAATTGGTGATCCGGCCCCCTCACGTAAACTCCGCCTCCACGACGCCGAGCCCGTCCAGCTCCATGCGCACCTTGTCGCCGGCCTTCAGCCACAGCGTCTTCACCAGACTGCCGGTGAGCACGAGCTGCGCCGCGTGCAGCCCCTTGCCCTCGGCGGCGAGATGGTTGGCGAGCCAGGCCAGCGCGTTGTGGGGATGGCCGAGCACGTCGGCGCCGGTGCCGTGGCTGACCTCCTCGCCGTTGACGATGGCGCGGCCTTTGACCGCCTTCAGGTCCGGCACCGACGAGCGCGGGACCGAGGGACCCAGCACGCAGCCGGCGGCGAAGAAATCGTCGGCGATCAGGGTCGGCGCGCCCATCGTCTCCCATTTCACGTAGCGGTCGTCGACGATCTCGATCGCGGGATGGTAGGACTCGACCGCCTCGCCGACCCATTCGGCCGTGAACGGCGCTTCGCCGGCGGCAAGGTCCCGCTTCAGCCGCACCGCGATCTCGCATTCGACGCCGACGCGGACATAATTCGAGGCGGCGAGCTTGGCGCCGCTGTCATGGACCCCCTTCTGGAACACGCCGCCGCCGCAAGGGTGCGGGATGCCGATATAGTCCTGCATCACCTGGCTGGTGCAGCCGATCTTGTAACCGACGAGCGGGCCGACATGCGGCAGCAGCAGATCGTGCAGGGTGCGCTGGACCTGATAGCCCTCGGCTTCATCCGCAGGGGGACGCTCCAGCGCCGCGAGTGGGGCATGGTTGCGGCGCGCCAGCGCGATCGCCTTTGCGGCTTCGAGAGTCTTGTTCATCGGCGCCGCCTCCCACGCTACGCAGTCCAAGGCGGCACTTCAGCATCCCAGCTCCGGCCTGACAAGCGCAGGTGGCGTCCCTCAGCTCTTGACGAGCCGAGCCGGATCAGGCTCTCGGCGGTCGCAAGGATCGCCTCCTCGTTGGAGCGCGCCTGCCAGCCGAGCAGCGACCGGGCCTTGGCGCTGGTGGAATGCCTGACCTTGCCGAGCATCGGCACCACCGCACGCAGCAGCGGAATCCGGCTCGCGGCCAGCCGCACCAGCCAGTCCGGAGCCTGGAGCCGCGGAACCCGGCGCGCCCGCGGCCCGAGTTCCCGGCGGAGCACGCGGGCGATGTCGAGGATCGACATCGTCTCGCCGGAGACCGCGATGAAGCGCTCGCCTTTCGCCTCCGGCGCGGTCATCGCCCGCAGGTGCAGCTCGGCGACGTCGCGGACGTCGACCACGCCGAAATAGACGCGCGGCACGGCCGGCATGGCACCGTCGAGCAGCGACCTGACGATCTCGATCGAGCCGGAAAAGTCCGGCCCCAGCACGGGCCCGAAAATGCCGGCGGGGTTGATCACCGACAGTTCCAGCCCATCGCCCTCGCGCGCGACGAAATCCCAGGCCGCTCGCTCGGCCAGCGTCTTGGACTTGACGTAGGGTTGGCCGTCGACACCGGCGAGATTGGTCCATTCGGTCTCGTCGAACGGCTTGTCACGCGGCGGATGGCCGTAGCCGATCGCGCCCAGCGACGAGGTGATGACGACCCTCCTGACGCCGGCTGCGCGCGCGGCCCGGAGCACCCGGAGCGTTCCGTCGCGGGCCGGAATGATCATCTCGTTCTCGTCGGTTGGCACGGTGGTCGACAGCGGGGACGCCACGTGGAGAACGTAATCGCAACCCGCGACCGCCGCCTGCCAACCGTCGTCCCGGATCAGGTCGGCGTTGAAGAAGGCCACGCTCTCGGGCGCTGCTGCCCCGCCCTCGCGCAGCATGGCGAGCACATCGGCCTGACGCTCCGCCCGGCGCACGGTCGTCCGCACGGCGTGGCCGGCGGCCAGAAGTTGCAGGACGACATGGATACCGACGAAGCCCGACCCGCCGGTGACCAGAACAGTGCTCATGACCAGCTTCCCCTCGTTGCACGGACCGGCAAATTGGTTCGGTGGCCCCTGCACAGGCACGCATCTGGTCACTATGGCCTGGCGGACAAGTAGAGTGGAAGTCGAGACCGGTATGGAAAACCTGACCAGCGTTTGCGACGGCGACTCCACGGAGCTGCGCGAGCTCGAGCGGGACGGCCTCGTGTCGCGCACTGCTTTCGCGGAGAAGCCGATGAGGGTCGAGTACGAGCTGACCGATGCGGCCTACGGCCTGTTGCCGGCGTTTAAGGAAATATTGAGCTGGTCCAGGCTTTATGGGGATACACGTCTTGAGACGTCGCAGCAGGCCTGATTGCAGCGATGCTTGATGCAGCTGGATCAGCGTCTCAACTTCAGAGTCGATCTCGTTGATGCGACTCGCAAAACCTCCCGCACCTGAAGTGAAGGCTGTTTCTCATCCGAACTCACGTGAGCTCGGAGCAATCCAGTCTAGCCCGTTGATCGCGATTCACTTTTCGCGATCGCACCGTGGCCATGGTCGGCGCGACGGCAAGCCGCGGGCAATATGCCGAGCACGGCGCGAAACGGCGCCTTGCGTCCAAAAACAAAGAGCCGCATCTCTGCGGCTCGGACCTTTATTCGTCGCGATAAACCTTCTCGCGTTTCTCGTGGCGCTCCTGCGCTTCCACCGAGAGCGTCGCGATTGGCCGGGCCTCGAGCCGCTTCAACGAGATCGGCTCGCCGGTTTCCTCGCAATAGCCGTAGGTGTTGTCCTCGATACGCTGGAGCGCGGCGTCGATCTTGGCGATCAATTTGCGCTGGCGGTCGCGGGCGCGGAGTTCGATGGCACGGTCGGTTTCGGACGAGGCCCGATCGGCGAGATCGGGGTGGTTGACGTTCTCCTCCTGCAGGGCTTGCAGGGTGAGCTTGGACTCTTTGAGGATCTCATCCTTCCAGGCGAGGAGCTTCACACGGAAGTACTCCTTCTGCCGGTCGTTCATGAAAGGCTCTTTGTCGGTCGGTCGGTAGTTTTTCAACTTTTCCAAGGGAGGCCTATCTTCTTAAGTAACGACTCGTGGACGGACCGAGGTCCGTTGAGCCGGGCCTTATATAGTGGCCTCCCGTGACAGACAATATTTCCCTCACCGCCCGGTCCTCGCCCCCAAGCCCTTGCACAGGAAGGTTTATCCCTGAGGGCTCGGAGGCTGACGGCGGGCCTTAATAGCCGACCGTGAAGCGCTGCTTCAGGTGGGCTGGCCGTTCGATCTCGTCGGCAAGCGCAATGGCGTAGTCGGCAAAGGTGATCCAGCTCTTGCCGTTCGCATCTGCGAGAAGCTGATCGGTCCCGAGCCGGAACTTGCCGGTGCGTTCCCCCTCCACGAACAGCGCCGAGGGCGAGATGAAGGTCCAGTTCAGGTCCTTTTCCTGCCGCAGCAGGTCGAGGAAGGCCGATCCTGCCTCCGCTTCAGCCTTGTATTGGGCTGGAAAATTGGGAGTCGTGACCAGCTTCACGCCCGGGGCAACCTCGAGGCTGCCGGCGCCGCCCACCACGAGGTAACGCCCGACCTGGGAGTCCTTCGCCGCACCGATCAGCTTGAGCGGATCACTGGCCAGAAAGTGCACGGAACTCACGGCGACGTCGTGACCGGCCCACAGCTTGGCAAGGCCCGCCTGGTCGAGCACATCCCCCTTGGTCGGCGTGACGTTCGGCAGGGCTGCGATCTTCTCGGGGTTCCGGGCGATGGCCGTGATGGCGTGGCCGCGGCGGGACAGTTCCTTGGTGATCTCCGAACCCGCCCGGCCCGAGGCGCCAGCGACTGCGATTTTCATGGAAGGCTCCTTTGCTTCTGTGGTAACTAACGGAGACTAGATATCGCCAAGAATGCTGGTGTTAAGAGAGCACTTTGTGCTTACCTGATTACGCTGAGGTAACTGATCGCATACAACCGACATGCGGACCCCAAGCAACGGTATGGATCTCCGAGGACCGACGATGAAACCCGACGTCTACGCAGCGAACTGCCCCACCCGCCAGATCCTCGATCGCGTCGGCGACAAATGGGCGGTGCTGATCCTCTTGCTCCTGCGCGAGGAGCCGATGCGTTTCAATCAGTTGCGCCGCACGATTGAAGGCATCTCGCAGAAGATGCTGAGCCAGGTTCTCAAGTCGCTCGAACGCGACGGCCTGATCAGGCGCCGTGCCATAGCGACCGTGCCGGTGACGGTGGAATATTCGATCACCCAGCTCGGCCTGACGCTGGCGGCGGCGGTGGATCCCTTACGCGATTGGGCCGAGCAGAATCTGAAAGACGTGCTCGCCGCCCAGCGCCGCTACGATGCGCAGTTGAAGGAAGAGGCGGCGTAGGCGCAGATGCGAGATCCTTGCTCGCCAACCCAACTTGGGTGTCATGCCCCGCGAAGGCGGGGCATCCAGTACGCCGCGGCCTATCGGTTCAATGACAACTTTCTCTGGAATACTGGGTCGCCCGGCCAAGCCGGCCGACGACACCCTGCGCGACTACCCCTGCCCGGCCTTCGCCAGCTCGACCTCGACGCGCAGCTCGATCTCGGAGAGCACTGCATCAAGACCGGCATCACCCGAGGACGATTTCAGGTTCGCCGCGGCATCGCGCAGCCGCATCACGGTCGAGGCGTCGAGATTGCCCGACAGTAGCCCCATCTTGAGATCGTCGAGCACGTCGAGCGCAGTCCTGCCGCGGGCGACCGAGCGTTTGCGACGCTCGACCGGATCCTCTTCGACACCCTGCAACGCCAGCAGCGCATCGATGTTGGCGGCGGCCTTCGGTGCGGCAGCGTTCCGCGTCTCCTGCGCCGATGAGGTGTCGGGCAGCACGAAGGTGCCGGAGCCCGTCCGCTTGGCCTGGCTGGCCGGCGCTCCAAGCGTGGTGCCGTTCGGTCCGTAGATGCGCATCGGAAAGAATCCGGGTGATCGATGCCTCACCTTCGCTGTCTTATGGTTAACGGTGCGTAAACGGCCCGGCAAAATCTGCCGGCAGGCGGCAGTTTCGCTCCTCAGGGCGAACGAGTGCTGACACCGGTCGAAACAGATTTATTCAACCTATTCAGCCACCTACCCTCGCTATCAGGCGTTGGCACAGCGCTCGCAAGGAAAGCGCCGGACCAGCTCGTCATGGGAGTGTCGTGCAAGTCCTTTCCGATTTGAGGGGCCTTTTTTGAGGGGGCCTTGGGGAGCAGAGATGCCAGGCGTTCGTTGGGTGAGGATTGTTGGGTTGGCCTGCGCCGCGCTGTCGGCGCTGGCGCTGTCGGTCACCTCGGCGGCGGCGACCTCGCGCATCAAGGACCTCGCCAATATCGAGGGCGTGCGGCAGAACCAGCTCATCGGCTACGGCCTCGTCGTCGGCCTCAACGGCACCGGCGACACGCTCAACAACATCCCCTTCACCAAGCAGTCGCTGCAGGCGATGCTGGAGCGCATGGGCGTCAACATCCGCGGCGCCACCATCCGCACCGGCAACGTCGCCGCCGTGATGGTCACGGGCAACCTGCCGGCCTTCGCCACCCAGGGCACGCGCATGGACGTCACCGTCTCCGCGCTCGGCGATGCCAAGAATCTGCAGGGCGGCACCCTGCTGGTCACTCCCCTGCTCGGCGCCGACGGCAATGTCTATGCGGTGGCCCAGGGCTCGCTCGCGATCTCCGGCTTCCAGGCCGAGGGCGAGGCCGCCAAGATCGTGCGCGGCGTGCCGACCGTGGGACGCATCGCCAACGGCGCCATCATCGAGCGCGAGATCGAGTTCGCACTCAACCGGTTGCCGAACGTCCGCCTGGCGTTGCGCAACCCCGACTTCACCACCGCCAAGCGCATCGCGGCCGCAATCAACGACTATCTGGGCGTCAAGACCGCCGAGCCGATCGATCCTTCGACGGTGCAGCTGTCGATTCCGCCCGAGTTCAAGGGCAACGTCGTCGCCTTCCTCACCGAGATCGAGCAGCTCCAGGTCGACCCCGATCTCGCCGCCAAGATCGTCATCGACGAACGCAGCGGCATCATCGTGATGGGCCGCGACGTCCGCGTCGCCACCGTCGCGGTGGCGCAAGGCAACCTCACGGTCACGATCTCCGAGAGCCCGCAGGTGAGCCAGCCCAATCCGCTGTCGCGCGGCCGCACCGTGGTCGCGCCGCGCAGCAGTGTCACCGTCACCGAGGACGGCAAGAAGCTGGCGCTCGTCAAGGACGGCGTCTCGCTCCAGCAGCTCGTCGACGGCCTCAACGGCCTCGGCATCGGCCCCCGCGACATGATCAGCATCCTCCAGGCGATCAAGGCCGCGGGCGCCATCGAAGCCGATATCGAGGTGATGTGATGCAGACCAGCGCGATCAACACCCCTCGCCTCGCCACCAATTCGGCCTTCTCGGTCGAGAGCCGCAACGGCCGGCCGGACTTCGAGCTCGCCGCTGCACTCCAAAAGGTCTCGCCGCAGCAGCAGGCCAAGGCTCAGAAGACCGCCACCGACTTCGAGGCGATGTTCCTCAACAGCATGTTCGCGCAGATGACCTCGGGCCTGAAGGGCGAAGGTCCGTTCGGCGACACGCCCGGCACCGGCGTGTGGCGCTCGATGCTGACCGAGCAATATTCCAAGAACTTCGCCAAGGCCGGCGGCGTCGGCGTCGCCAGCGACGTCTACCGTACCCTCATCCTGCAGCAGGCGAAAACGATCCGGACGGCATAAGGTCAAACGAGATGAACCACTTCAACGCCTCACGTCAGCCGATGCAGACCCAGCGTCCGAACAGCGCCCCCGTTAGCGGCGAGGCGCGCAAGCTCGCCGAAGAGCTGATGGATGCGATGAGCGCCCTGCTCGCGCTGATCGAGCGCGAGACCGAGCTCGTCCGCGCCGGCAAGGTCCGCGAGGCGATGTCGTTCGAAGGCAAGAAGCAGGAGCTGTCGCGCAACTACGTCGCTGCCGTCAGCCAGTTGAAGGCCAACCAGCCGCAACTCGCGAAGTCCGCGCCGGAGCTGCTCTCGACGCTGCATCGCCACCACGATGCGTTCCGCGCGATGCTCCAGGTCAATCTCACCGTGCTCGCCACCGCGCACGCGGTGTCCGAGAGCGTCGTGCGCGGCGTCAACGCCGAGATCCAGAAGCGCAACGTGCCGAACACCTATACGGCCGCGGGGCGCCGCGCAGCGCCGGGTCCGCGCCATATCACCCCGCTGGCGGTCAGCCGCTCGCTCTGAGCGGGCAGGAGAACAGCCGACAATTTTAAGAAAAACCGCGCGGCCACGGCGTCGCGCGGTTAGGCACGTTTCCTTACCGGGTCTTCAGTCCTGGTGTTCCATGCTTGCGCGATTAGAGGGGTTGGGATTTGACTCACGTAAGGCAACCAGGAGGCTGCCATGAGTACAGATTTCAGCATCAGGCCGGTGGGGATCCCGGCCCCCATTCAGATCGTGACGACGTCCAACGCGGCGGCGAACGAGGCCGTGCAAACCGATCTTCCGGTGAGCCAGACGGTCGCCGCAGCCGATACCGGCGCGCCGGTGCGCAATGATGTGCCGAACCACGAGAACATCTCGCGCCAGGTCGTGTTCGACCAGGCGGCCGCGTCCTTCGTCTTTCAGGTCGTCAATGACAGGACCGACACGGTGGTGAACCAGTTCCCGGACGAGGCGATGCTGCGCCGGCGTGCCTATTTCCATGCACTGGACATGAAGTCCGAGCCCTCGCGTCCGCTCAGCACCGACGTCAGCGCCTGACGATCACGAGATCGATGCCGTAGTTTCTGCTCTGCGTCTGGCCGTCGCCGGTCAGCGCGGAGTTCGCATGCCGAGGCAAGACCACCAGCCGCGATTAGATCCTGCCGACATTGAGAGTTTTCGCCGATGTGCTCGTGATGGCGACCATCACGAATCCGGTCACGGCCGTCCGGACAGGCCTGCCGCGATATTGCGGTTGATCTCGATCAGCGGACGGAAGTGATCGAACTGCGGGCTCATCTGCAGCGCGGCGGTCTGGCTCAGCACGAACACGCTGATGTTGGCGATCTTCTGCCGGACGTCGATCGGCTGCGGATTGCTGTCACGCATCGCCTCGCTCAGGAAGATGGTCCAGAGCTTGCGGTTGAACATCAGGGCCTGCATGGTCTGCTCGCTGAGCGGATCGGCGTTGTTCACCGCGTCCTGGAGCTTGTTGGCGGCCTTGAGCAGAGTCTGCGCCTCGATGTCGCGAGGAGATGCGGTGGTGGTTGCAACACGCGCATAAGCCGAGGCAGCGGAATTCGACATCAATCACACCCTGGAGGTTACCTAGCGCGTTGTACGCGCTTAAGGATTTCTTTCCCAACCCTAGGCAGCACCGCTTAAGATTTGCTTACGTACCGTGCTTGGAAGCACTCCGCAGAATTACGGGGCGCGGAGTCCTTCGTCAGCGCGACGCTAGATGCACGCATGCACGATGTAAACTTGCTCGTCGTGACGCGCGTCGATCTCAGCTAATCTTGTCTTAGCGATCTCCCTCAAAAGAGCGGCGGAGCGTCAGCCCCGCCGCGAAATCTCCAATAGCGAAGTTGCGCTGCGGATTAGCGGAGCAGCTGCAGCACGCTCTGTTGCGACTGGTTGGCCAGCGACAGTGCGGACACCGCGATCGACTGGCGGGTCGACAGCGCCTGGCTGTTGGCCGCTTCCTCGTTGGTGTCGGCGAGCGTCAGGTTGGACGAGCCGGTCTGCAGCACGTTGATCAGGTTCTTGGAGAAGTCCTGACGCACCTGCACGATCGACAGGTTCGAACCGAGCGAGGAGCCTTCGGAGCGCAGCGTGCTCGAGGCGGCGTTCAGGCTCGCCAGCACCCTGTTGGTGGCGCCGTTGTCGATGAAGTCGACGCCGTTGACGAGGTTGCTGAGGCCGAGGCCGGCCGCGTTGAACACCACGCCGTTGATGCTGAGCGTCGAGCTGCCGGTCTCGTTGAAGACCAGCTTCAGCGTGTCGCCGTTGAGCAGGTTGACGCCGTTGAAGGAGGAGTCCTGCGAGGTCGTGTCGATCTGCGCCAGGATGTTGTTGAACTGGTTGACCAGGTTCGAGCGCGCGGTCTGCGCGACGGGATCCTGAACCGGCGGCTGCGCCGTGGTGAAGGCGAGGACGCCGGTGATGGTGCCGCCGACCGTGCCGCCGGCAGTGGTCGAACCCAGCGTCGAGGAGGCGTATTCGTTGACGGTGGTGACCGTCAGTACGCCGTTGGCGTCGATCGTCGCGGTCAGGTGGTTGGCCTGAAGCTGCGCGTTGAGCTGGTCGAGCGTCTTGACGGTGCCGTTGGTGCCATCGCCGAAGGTGACGTTGACGGGTGTGCCGCCGTTGAAGGAGGTGAAGGTCAGCGTCTTGCCGCTGATGCCGCCGACGCCCGAGGTGCGCGCCGCGGTGAAGGCGGTCGCCGTGCCGGTGTTGCCGCTGAGGCCGAACGCGCTGAGCGCGTTGCCGGTGCCGGTGATCGAGAGGTCGGCGTTGACGCCGGTCGAGAGCGACAGCTGGCCGCTGGAGTTCACCGACGACGGGATCTGGCCCGACGTGGTCGTGATGGTCGCCGACCCGTTGAAGATGCTGGCGGTCTTGACGCCGGTGGCGAGGTCGATCGAGTTGAGCAGGTCGGTCAGCGTCGCACTCTGGAGATAGACGGTCGAATTGCCGTTGCCGTCGGTGACGACGTTGCCGCTGACGCCAAAGCCGTTGGCGACGCTCGCCGCCGATTGCGGGGTCTGCGCATTCTTGAAGGTGATGGTGTGGCCGTCGATGTTCAGCGTCGAGCCGTCCTGAACGAGAGTGCCGAGCGAGCCGGCGGTGGTCGACCGGTTCGCAGTCACGGTCGCATTGCCTGCGCCGGTCGCCGCCGTCAGACCGAGCTTATTGAGGAAGTCAGCCTTGCCCGTCAGGCTCAGATCGGCGCCGGTCGAGCTCTTCAGCGTGATCTGGCCGCCGCCCGAGATCGAGGATGCCACCTGGAGTGTGCCGACGGGACCGGCCGCGCCGCTGACGGCGATGGTCGCCGCGCTCGCGCTGATAGTTGCAGTCTTGACGCCGCTGGCGAGGTCGATCGCGGTGAGGACGTCGTTGATGGTCGCACCGGGCGCAGTCGGCGTTCCCTCGTAGACGATCGAATTGCCGTTGCCGTCGGTGGCGATGTGGCCGCTGGCGTCGAGACCCCAGCCGGTCGGCTGCGAGCTTGGCGCGACGCCGGTGCGGAAGGTGATGGTCTTGCCGTTCACCGTGATGGTGTCGCCATCGGCGGGCGGCGTGCTGAAGGTGGTCGATGCCGTGGTGCCGAGCAACGTCGCGGTGCCGGACAGCGCGGTGGTGCCGTCGGCGGCGAGCGCGGCCGTGCCGGTAAAGGTGCCGGCCGTCGAGCCCAGCGAGGCACCGAGTGCGGCGGTTCCCGTAACCGGGGTCACGCCGCCGGCCGCGCCGGTATAGAGCACGTTGCTCTTGGCGGTCGCGCTCGCATAGGAGGTCGTGCCGCGCAGGTCGGCGGGCGTCGCGCCGGGAATCGTGGTGGAGACGTTCGACTTGGTGGAATAGCCGACCGTGGTCTGCAGCGCCTGGTTGGCGATCGATTTGGCGCTGTCGATCAGCTTCTGCAGCGAGGTGATGCCGGTGTTGGCCGCCTGCAGCACCTGGACACCGTTGTTGATGCCGTCGAGCAGGTTGCTGATGTCACTCGCCCGGTTGTCCAGCCCCTGCGCCGTGAAGAAGTTGGTGGGATTGTCGAGCGCCGTGTTGACCTTCTTGCCGGTCGACAGCCGCTCCTGCGTCGTGGCCAGCAAGTCGGCCGTCGACTGCAGCGACAACAGGTTCTGGCGAACGGACGCCGAGAGAACGATGTTGGACATTGGCGAGTCTTCCTCTTGAACCGGATACGAATCGGCCGCGCGGACTGGAAAGCGGGCCTTTTGTCCAGTTTTAGGAGGTGTCCTTTAAAGTATGGTTAACGCCGGTTTAAGGGATAGGGTTAATGGCGAATGAACGCCCCTGCCCGCCCCGGACGCAAAAAAGAGCGGCGGGGCAAGAAGCCCCGCCGCCCGATTTTATTCAGTTATTTCAGTTGCTTGTTAGCGGAGCAGCTGGAGCACGCTCTGCTGCGACGTGTTGGCCAGCGACAGCGCGGAGACCGCGATCGACTGCCGGGTCGACAGCGCCTGGCTGTTGGCCGCCTCGACGTTGGTGTCGGCCAGGGTCAGGTTGGACGAACCGGTCTGCAGCACGTTGATCAGGTTCTTGTTGAAGTCCTGCCGGATCTGCACCACCGAGAGGTTCGAGCCGAGGCTCGAGGCCTGCGAGCGCAGCGTGCTCGAGGCGGCGTTCAGGTTGGTCAGCACCCGATTTGCTGCGGCGTTGTCGATGAAGTCGACGCCGACCGTCAGCGAGGCGAGGCCGAGACCCTTGGAGTTGTAGGTCACGCCCGTGATGTTCAGGCTCGACTTGGCGGTCTCGTCGAACACCAGCTTGAGCTGATCGCCGTTGAGCAGGTTGACGCCGTTGAACGAGGAGTCCTGTGCGGTGGTATCGATCTGGTTGAGGATGTTGTTGAACTGAGACACCAGATTGGCACGCGCCGTCTGGGCAACGCCATCCTGGACGGGGGTGGAAGCCGTCGAGAAGGTCAAGGCCGAGGTGAGCGTGCCGCCGATCGCACCGCCGGCCGCCGTCGAGCCCAGCGTCGAGGACGCATAGTCGTTGGATGCCGTGATGGTCAGCAGGCCGTTGGCGTCGATCGTTGCCGACAGGTTGTTGGCCTGCAGCTTGGTGTTGAGCTGATCGAGCGTCTTGACCGTGCCGTTGGTGCCGTCGCCGAAGGTGACGTTGACCGCCGTGCCGCCGTTGAAGGAGGTGAAGGTCAAGGTCTTGCCGGCGATGCCGCCGATGCCGGAGGTGCGCGCCGCCGTGAAGGCGGTGGCGCTGCCAGTGTTGCCGGCGAGACCGAACACGTTCAACGCGTTGCCGGTGCCGGTGATCGAGAGGTCGGCGTTGATGCCGGTCGAGATCTTGAGCTGGCCGGACGTGTTGATCGTCGAGTTCGACTGGCCGGTGGCGGTCGCGAGCGTCGCGGTGCCGTTGGCATTGACCGTCGCGGTCTGCACGCCGGTGGCGAGGTCAATCGCCTTCAAGACGTCATTGACCGTGCCGCCCTGCAGATAGACCGTCGAGTTGCCGTTGCCGTCGGTGAGGACGTTGCCGCTGGCACCATAACCGGTCGGAACGCTCGGAGCACCGGTCGAGCCCGGGATCGGCGCGTTCTTGAAGGAGATGACGTGGCCGTTGACGTTCAGCGTCGAGCCGTCGGCGATCGTCGCACCGAGCGAGGTTGAGCTCGTGGTCCGGTTGACGCTCACGGTGGCGTTGCCGCCGCCCACCGAGGTGGTCAGGCCGAGCGCCTTGAGCAGGTCGGCCCTGCCGGTGACGTTCAGATCCGCACCCGTCGAGCTCTTCAGCGTGACGGCGCCCGCACCAACGCTCGAAGCGGTCTGGTTGACGCTGGTCGCGATCGTCGCCGCACCGGAGCTGATGGACACCGTCTTGACGCCGCTGGCGAGATCGACCGCGGTCAAGAGATCGCTGACGGTCGCAGCCGGCGTGCCGGCGGTGCCGAGATAGACCGTGGTGTTGCCGTTGCCGTCGGTGACGAGGTTGCCGCTGACGCCCGAGCCGGCCGCAACCGCACTCGATGCCGGAGCAGCGCCGCTGCGGAAGGTGATGGTCTTGCCGTTGACGGTCAGCGTGTCGCCGTCGGCGGGCTGGGCGTTGCTGGCGAGGCCCGTTGCAGTCGTGCCGTTGGTGGCGATCAGGGTGATGGCGCCGGTCAAGGCCGTGGTGCCGTCGCCGGCCGTTCCCGCCGTACCCGTGAACGAGCCGATGGTAGCGCCGAGCGTCGTGGTCCCGTTCGCCGCGGTGGTGCCGCCGGCGGTGCCGTTGTAGAGCACGTTGCTGCTCGCCGTCGCGCTGGCGAAGCTCGTCGTGCCGCGCAGGTCGGCCGCCGTCGCACCGGCGATGGTGGTGGAGACGTTCGACTTGGTGGAGTAGCCGACGGTGGTCTGCAGCGCCTGGTTCGCGATCGATTTCGCGGAGTCGATCAGCTTCTGCAGCGAGGTCAGGCCGGTGTTGGCAGCCTGCAGCACCTGCACGCCGTTGGCGATGCTGTCGAGCAGGTTGTTGATGTCGCTGGCGCGGTTGTCGAGCGACTGGGCGGTGAAGAAGTTGGTGGGATTGTCCAGGGCCGAGTTGACGCTCTTGCCGGTCGACAGACGGTTCTGTGTAGTGGCGAGAAGATCGGCGGTGGACTGGAGAGAGAGCAGGTTCTGGCGAACCGACGCAGAGAGAACAATACCGGACATGACTCTTACCCTTCTGGCTTACGCGTCTTCGTTCGATCGCTTCCGGATCGAGTGACGGGGCCAGCGTGCCGTGACATGGCTAACAAAGGGTGAAATGCATGAAGCCCGCATAAGCGCCGGTTCACCATAAGCGAGTCGAACGTGCGGGCACGGCTCGCAATCCATCTGAAATCATTGGCAATTCCTGACGCTTACGCTCCATTAACCATAACCGCTGGTTACTTTTTCGAGAGGCGCCTGCCCTCTCGAAGTCTCCGAGCAGTGACCAAAAAGAAAGCGGCGGGGCCGAAGCCCCGCCGCCGGATCTTGCTTGCGATGTCGCCCGCGCGTTAGCGGAGCAGCTGGAGCACGCTCTGCTGCGACTGGTTGGCCAGCGACAGCGCGGAGACCGCGATGGACTGGCGGGTCGACAGCGCCTGGCTGTTGGCCGCCTCGACGTTGGTGTCGGCCAGGGTCAGGTTGGACGAGCCGGTCTGCAGCACGTTGATCAGGTTCTTGTTGAAGTCCTGACGAACCTGCACGATCGTCAGGTTTGAACCCAGAGCCGAAGCTTCCGAACGCAGCGTGCTCGACGCGGAGTTCAGGTTGGTCAGCACCTTGTTGGTGGCAGCGTTGTCGATGAAGTCGACACCGCTGGTCAGCGCGGCGAGGCCAAGACCCTTGGAGTTGTAGGTCACGCCCGTGATGCTCAGGCTCGACTTTGCAGTCTCGTCGAACACCAGCTTGAGCTGGTCGCCATTGAGGAGGTTGACACCGTTGAACGAGGAGTCCTGAGCAGTCGAGTCAATCTGCTGGAGGATGTTGTTGTACTGATTGACCAGGTTCGCACGCGCCGTCTGGGCAACCGTATCCTGGACGGGGGTGGAGGCCGTCGAGAAGGTCAGAGCCGTCGTCAGCGTGCCGCCGATCGCACCACCTGCGGCGCTCGAACCGATGGTCGAGGACGCGTAGTCGTTGGTGGTCGAGACCGTCAGCAGGCCGTTGGCGTCGATCGTTGCCGTCAGGTTGTTAGCCTGCAGCTTGGTGTTGAGCTGATCGAGCGTCTTGACGGTGCCGTTGGTGCCGTCGCCGAAGGTGACGTTGACCGCCGTGCCGCCGTTGAAGGAGGTGAAGGTCAAGGTCTTGCCGGCGATGCCGCCGATGCCGGAGGTGCGCGCCGCCGTGAAGGCGGTCGCCGTGCCGGTGTTGCCGGCGAGGCCGAGCGCGTTCAGGGCGTTGCCGGTGCCGGTGATCGACAGGTCGGCATTGATGCCGGTCGAGATCTTGAGCAGGCCGGAGGCGTTGACCGACGAGTTGGTCTGGCCGGAGGCGGTCGCGAGCGTCGCGGTGCCGTTGGCATTGACCGTCGCGGTCTGCACGCCGGTGGCGAGGTCGATCGCCTTCAGCACGTCGTTGAGCGTGCCGCCCTGCAGATAGACCGTCGAGTTGCCGTTGCCGTCGGTGAGGACGTTACCGCTGGCACCATAACCGGTCGGAACGCTCGGAGCACCGGTCGAGCCCGGGATCGGCGCGTTCTTGAAGGAGATGACGTGGCCGTTGACGTTCAGCGTCGAGCCGTCGGTGATCGTCGCACCCAGCGAGGCTGAGCTCGTGGTCCGGTTGACGCTCACGGTGGCGTTGCCGCCGCCCACCGAGGTGGTCAGGCCGAGCGCCTTGAGCAGGTCGGCCTTGCCGGTGACGCTCAGGTCCGCACCCGTCGAGCTCTTCAGCGTGACGGCGCCCGCACCAACGCTCGAAGCGGTCTGGTTGACGCTGGTCGCGATCGTCGCAGCACCCGAGCTGATGGATACCGTCTTGACGCCGCTGGCGAGATCGACCGCGGTCAAGAGATCGCTCACGGTCGCAGCCGGGGTGCCGGCGGTGCCGAGATAGACCGTGGTGTTGCCATTGCCGTCGGTGACGAGATTGCCGCTGACGCCCGAGCCGGTCGGAACGGCGGTCGAGGCCGGAGCAGAACCGCTGCGGAAGGTGATGGTCTTGCCGTTGACGGTCAGCGTGTCGCCGTCGGCGGGCTGGGCGTTGCTGGCGAGGCCCGTTGCAGTCGTGCCGTTGGTGGCGATCAGGGTGATGGCGCCGGTCAGCGCCGTGGTGCCATCGCCGGCCGTTCCCGCCGTACCCGTGAACGAGCCGATGGTAGCGCCGAGCGTCGTGGTGCCGGTCGCCGCGGTGGTGCCGCCGGCCGCGCCGCTATACACGACGTTGCTGCTCGCCGTGGCGCTCGCATAGGACGTCGTGCCACGCAGGTCGGCCGCCGTCGCACCGGAGATGGTGGTGGAGACGTTCGACTTGGTGGAATAACCCACCGTGGTCTGCAGCGCCTGGTTCGCGATCGACTTCGCGGAGTCGATCAGCTTCTGCAGCGAGGTGATGCCGGTGTTGGCAGCCTGCAGCACCTGCACGCCGTTGGCGATGCCGTCGAGCAGGTTGTTGATGTCGCTGGCGCGGTTGTCGAGCGACTGCGCGGTGAAGAAGTTGGTGGGATTGTCCAGAGCCGAGTTGACGCTCTTGCCGGTCGACAGACGACTTTGGGTGGTGGCGAGAAGATCAGCGGTGGACTGGAGGGAGAGCAGGTTCTGACGAACCGATGCGGAGAGAACAATACCGGACATTGAGTGTTACCCTTCTGGTACGCAACGCAACAAACTTCGATTAGGATTAATCGATGCTCGGGACGGTGGACGTTGTGGGCTAACAAAGCATGAAGCGTGTCGCTGCAGTCCTCGTCCGGATTCACCATAAGAGCGATGCAGCCAGATCGGCTCGGCCCCTATCATCATGATCGGATGATGTTTTTCATGCACCGGTGAAGCGTTTGCTACTTGTCAACCATAACTGAGAGTGAGCGATTGACTGCATCGAATGCACCCTTTCGACCCCGCCGGGCAGCACTTTAGATGCCGGCGCAAAAAGAAAGCGGCGGGGCTCGAAGCCCCGCCGCCGGATCTTGCTTGCGATGTCGTCCGCTTTGTTAGCGGAGCAGCTGCAGCACGCTCTGCTGCGACTGGTTGGCCAGCGACAGCGCGGAGACGGCGATGGACTGGCGGGTCGACAGCGCCTGGCTGTTGGCCGCTTCGGTGTTGGTGTCGGCCAGCGTCAGGTTGGACGAGCCGGTCTGCAGCACGTTGATCAGGCTCTTGTTGAAGTCCTGACGGACCTGCACCACCGAGAGGTTCGAGCCGAGGCTCGAGGCTTCCGAGCGCAGCGTGCTCGACGCGGCGTTCAGGTTGGTCAGCACCTTGTTGGTGGCAGCGTTGTCGATAAAGTCGACACCGCTGGTCAGCGCGGCGAGGCCAAGACCCTTGGAGTTGTAGGTCACGCCGGTGATGCTGAGGTTCGACTTGCCGGTCTCGTCGAACACCAGCTTGAGCTGGTCGCCGTTCAACAGGTTGACGCCGTTGAACGAGGAGTCCTGCGCGGTCGTGTCGATCTGGTTCAGGATGTTGTTGTACTGATTGACCAGGTTCGCACGCGCCGTCTGGGCAACCGTATCCTGGACGGGGGTGGAAGCCGTCGAGAACGTGAGCGACGAGGTCAGCGTGCCGCCGATCGCACCACCTGCGGCGCTCGAACCGATGGTCGAGGACGCGTAGTCGTTGGTGGTCGAGATCGTCAGCAGGCCGTTGGCGTCGATTGTCGCCGTCAGGTTGTTGGCCTGCAGCTTGGTGTTGAGCTGATCGAGCGTCTTGACGGTGCCGTTGGTGCCGTCGCCGAAGGTGACGTTGACCGCCGTGCCGCCGTTGAAGGAGGAGAAGGTCAAGGTCTTGCCGCTGATGCCGCCGATGCCGGAGGTGCGCGCCGCCGTGAAGGCGGTCGCCGTGCCGGTGTTGCCGGCGAGGCCGAGCGCGTTCAGCGCGTTGCCGGTGCCGGTGATCGACAGGTCGGCATTGACGCCGGTCGAGATCTTGAGCAGGCCGGAGGCGTTGATCGACGAGTTGGTCTGGCCGGAGGCGGTCGCGAGCGTCGCGGTGCCGTTGGCATTGACCGTCGCGGTCTGCACGCCAGTAGCGAGGTCGATCGCCTTCAGCACGTCGTTGATCGTGCCGCCCTGCAGATAGACCGTCGAGTTGCCGTTGCCGTCGGTGAGGACGTTACCGCTGGCACCATAACCGGTCGGAACGCTCGGAGCACCGGTCGAGCCCGGGATCGGCGCGTTCTTGAAGGAGATGACGTGGCCGTTGACGTTCAGCGTCGAGCCGTCGGTGATCGTCGCACCGAGCGAGGTTGAGCTCGTGGTCCGGTTGACGCTCACGGTGGCGTTGCCGCCGCCCACCGAGGTGGTCAGGCCGAGCGCCTTGAGCAGGTCGGCCTTGCCGGTGACGCTCAGGTCCGCACCCGTCGAGCTCTTCAGCGTGACGGCGCCCGCACCAACGCTCGAAGCGGTCTGGTTGACGCTGGTCGCGATCGTCGCAGCACCCGAGCTGATGGACACCGTCTTGACGCCGCTGGCCAGATCGACCGCGGTCAAGAGATCGCTCACGGTCGCAGCCGGGGTGCCGGCGGTGCCGAGATAGACCGTGGTGTTGCCATTGCCGTCGGTGACGAGATTGCCGCTGACGCCCGAGCCGGTCGGAACGGCGGTCGAGGCCGGAGCAGAACCGCTGCGGAAGGTGATGGTCTTGCCGTTGACGGTCAGCGTGTCGCCGTCGGCGGGCTGGGCGTTGCTGGCGAGGCCCGTTGCAGTCGTGCCGTTGGTGGCGATCAGGGTGATGGCGCCGGTCAAGGCCGTGGTGCCGTCGCCGGCCGTTCCCGCCGTACCCGTGAACGAGCCGATGGTAGCGCCGAGCGTCGTGGTGCCGGTCGCCGCGGTGGTGCCGCCGGCCGCGCCGCTATACACGACGTTGCTGCTCGCCGTGGCGCTCGCATAGGAGGTCGTGCCGCGCAGGTCGGCCGCCGTCGCACCGGAGATGGTGGCGGACACGTTGGACTTTGTGGAATAGCCGACGGTGGTCTGCAGCGCCTGGTTGGCGATCGACTTCGCGCTGTCGATCAGCTTCTGCAGCGAGGTGATGCCGGTGTTGGCAGCCTGCAGCACCTGCACGCCGTTGGCGATGCCGTCGAGCAGGTTGTTGATGTCGCTGGCGCGGTTGTCGAGCGACTGGGCGGTGAAGAAGTTGGTGGGATTGTCCAGGGCCGAGTTGACGCTCTTGCCGGTCGACAGACGGTTCTGCGTGGTGGCGAGGAGGTCAGCGGTGGACTGGAGGGAGAGCAGGTTCTGACGAACCGATGCGGAGAGGACGATACCGGACATGACTCTGTTACCTTTCTGGTAAACGACGCTACTGTTACACGTCTGCTTGGATCGCGATGGACCCAGCGACGGCGGACCGTGCCGCCGAGACCTCTAACGAAACATGAAATGAAACTCGCGCTTTTGCCCGGTCACGCGTGATTCGGTCCCGGAAGCGGTGCGCATGGCGGCAACCCCGCACCAATCCCGCTATTGAAAGCATTCAGCTTTTTGGCGGGAATAGCTCGAATTTACAGCTCGTTAACTAGTTGCGAGCGAGAATCACGACCTGACAGGCCGCAACGAACGCTCGGTTACGAAAGCGTTGATGGAGAACAGGAATGGCCCTCAAGGTCGAGCTCAAACCGCACGAACGCATCATCGTCGGCAATTCCGTGATCACCAACACGGACCAGCGGGCCCGCCTGCTGATCGATGGCGAGAACGTGCCGATCCTGCGCGAACGCGACATCCTCACGCCGGAGACCGCCGACACGCCCGCCAAGCTCGTCTATCTGGCGGTCCAGCTCATGTACATCTCCCCGGATCCGCAGACCCAGCACGGCACCTATTTCAACCTGGTGCGGGACATCGTCACGGCGGTGCCGAGCTCCTGGCCGATCATCGAAGGCATCAACAACAACATCCTGAACGGCGACCTTTACCGGGCGCTGAAGGAAGCCCGCAAGCTGATCGCCTATGAGGAGAAGCTGCGCAACCAGTTCGAGGCCACGCATCCCAAGGCGGCAGCGGACAAGGACGACGTCAGCACCGCCGCCGCCTGATACGGGCGTTCGCGCCAACGACAACGGCCCCGGATCGCCTCCGGGGCCGTTGTCGTTTTCAGGCGTTCGTCAAGCTATTGCGCTGCGAGCGGCGGCGCATCGACCTCGATCACTCCGCCGCTCCGCTGTCCACCGAACTGCAGCACGGCCGCAACCAGCGCATCGATGTCCGCCTCCTCGGTGCGGTGATTGACGATCGCCGCGCGGATCGCGAGCTTTCCGTCCAGCGTCGTGCTCGATGGCGCGGCGATGCCGGACTCCTGGATGTCGGCAACAATCTCGCGATTGACAGCATCGCCGCTGCGATAGCGGAAGCAGACGATGTTGAGATTGACCCGCGCCAGCAATTCCAGCCGCGGTTCGGCCAGCACACGCGTCTCCAGATACTTTGCGAGCGCACAGCTCCGCGCCACCGCCGCACCCAGCCGGTCGGTGCCGAACGTCTTCAGCGTGAACCACGTCTTCAACGCCCGGAAGCCGCGCGACAGATCGGGACCGAGATCGCAGGGCCAGACCGCGCCCGCCGCAAGCCCCCTCGCCTCGCGGCTCAGATAGGCAGCCGGCTGCGCAAAGGCCTGCCGATGCTGTTCGCCGTCGCGCACCAGCAGGAAGCCTGCGTCGTACGGCACCTGCCCCCATTTGTGGAAGTCGAGTGCGATGGAATCCGCAAGCTCGATGCCGCCGAGCAGCGGCGCAAGCTCCGGCGCCAGGATCGCGAGCGCACCGAAAGCGCCGTCGACGTGAAACCAGATTCCTTCCTCTCGGCACAGCTCCGCGATCGCCCTGAGATCGTCGATCGCACCGATATCGACCGTGCCGGCGGATGCGGCCACCAGGAACGGCTTGAAGCCGACCTCGCGATCGACGGCGATCTGTGCGCGCAATGCCGCAACGTCGATGCGATGATCGGCATCGACGGCGATCTTGCGCAGTGCATCCGTGCCGAGCCCGGCGATGTCCGTCGCCCTCGCTATGCAGCCATGCGCTGCCTGCGACGTATAGGCCGTGAGCAGCGCACCGTCATTGCCGATGCCGTGCTGCCGCGCCAGCGTGCCGAGCGCGGTGGTGCGCGCCACCAGCACGGCCATCAGATTGGCCATCGACGTGCCCGTGACGAAGATGCCGCTCGCGCTCTCGGGAAAGAGGAACAGGCAACGCATCCACTCCACGATCTGGCGCTCGACCTCGATCGGCATGTGGTCGCGTCCGCCGAGATTGGCATTGAGGCCGGCGGCGAGCATCTCCGCGAGCATGCCGACCGCGGTACCGCCGCCATGCACCCAGCCCATGAAGCCGGGATGGACGTTGCCGGTCGCATAGGGCGCGACATGCTCGGAGAATTCGCGATAGACCTCGGCAAGATCGCTCGCCTCGCGCGGCACGTCCGCTCTGAATGCCGCGCGGACGTCATCGGGAATCGGCCGCCAGACGGGGCGCGCACGAACGTTGGCGATGCCGTCGATCGTCTCGTCCAGCATGCGGTGGGCCAGCGTGCGAAACTCGCTCCAGTCCTGCGGATCGAGCGAGGTATTCGCGACGGAGCCTTGCGCGTTGCGGATGATCTCGTTCATGCTGCGCTCTCCGTGCCAGCCTTCGCATGCCGCGACAGCATCGCCGCGAACGCGGCAAAGATCTTGCGCATCTGCGGCGGCTTGTAGGGAAACACGACCGGCGAATCCATGTTGTGCACGACGGCGGTGTTGTCGGCCTCGAACACCAAGAGCTCGCCGTTCGCGTTCTCGGCGCAATCGACGATGAAATAATCGAGGCCGACGCGCCGGCTCATCTCCTCGAGCGCGTTGCTGTGGCGCGCGCCGAAGGCATGGTCGAAGTCGCGCATGAAGACGGCTTCCTCGGCCCGCTTTTCTTCGCTGAAGGCCATGTAGGCGTTGAGATACCAGATGTCCCAACGATCGGCGATCGCCATGTGGCAGGCGTAGGGCTTGCCGTCGACCATGGCGAGGCGATATTTGCGGTAGAGCCCGTCGGGGCTCACATAATCGACGAAGCGTGCGACGAAGAAATCCTGCTCCTTCCGTTCGGCGAGATAGGCCACGAGCGCCGCCGCATCGTCGAGCTTCGCGAGCCCGACGCCGGCATGCGAGCCGCGCGGCCGCGCGATCATCGGAAAGTGCAACTCGCCTGCGATGTCGGCGCATGCGATCCGCCCCTGCGCAAGGTCCGACAATTGCGTCCGCGTTGCGTGAATCGTCGCGGGAATGTCGAGGCCGGGCACGTCCGTCAGCAGCCGATAAAGCTTGTCGCGATCGAGATTGCCGATGCGATCGGGGCGATTGAGCAGCGGCCGCGGCCAGTGCGGTGCGGCCCCTTCGATCAGCGCGAGCGCCTCGCGGCATTCCTCGGAATCGGACGCGACCACGATGGCCGCGTCGTGCTCCGGCAAGGTCTCGGGCAAACCGACGCCCTTGATCACATAGAGAGTCAACAGCTCGATGTCGGAGCCTTCGAGCAGGAAATCGATCGGCGTGTTGCCGCCCATGTCGATATCGGCCGCAAGCGCGAGCAGGCGCAGGCCCGGCTTCGCGGCGGCGCTAGGCGTTCGGAACAATTGATGGAAGGCCAGCACCTCGGACTGGATCGCAAGCCCGCGATCCTTGTCGCCCAGGAGCTGGGTGATCAACGACAGGTCCAGTCCCTCGCCCGCCAGCGCAGTCCCTGCTGCGATGCGCGCGACGAGCTGGTCGCGCAACGGATGCAGATCGACGCCTTCGAAGGCCCGGCGCGTCAGTTGCGCAAAGCCGATGCGGTCGGCATAGTTCGCCGCGGTCAGGCCGATCGGCGCTGAAACCGGATGCTGCATCTCACACCTCGAACGCGGACTTTACCGGCACGGAAGCGGCTGCGCCACCGGCGAGCAGCAGCTCGATCTTCACCAGGACGTGGGCGATCTGGTCGAGGAGGTGCTGCACGTTGCGTTGCGTCTCCGCCCTGTCCGGCGACCAGGCCTCGATCACGAGCCGCGCGCCGACGCAGAGGCGCAGCACCGCCTGCGGCGTCTCGTCCTGCCGCTCCAGTCGCACCGGCTGGCCGATCAGGCAGCGCTGTGCGGCGACCTGACGGTCCTCCGCGCTGCCGCTGATCTCTGCGCTGACGTCACGCGCCAGCGCGCGGTGAACGCCCGTGGTCTCGGCAATAGAAACCGGCTTGCCGTCGCGCAGCAGCGTGAACGGAAAGATGGTGGGTTGCACGAATTCCTCATCGTCGATGCCGGCCACGTCGGTCGCGGCTGGAACAGAGCGCAACGACGGCGACAATGCGATCATGCTGTCGATGCCGGCAGCGAGCTCGGCGAGCATCCCGGCGCGGAAAGCGCCGGGCACAGCGTAGTAGCTGCCGATCTCGGCCAGCGCCGCCTCCCAGCGCAGCCATTGACCGAAATTCGGGCGGCGCTCGAAGCGCGAACGCAGCGCCATCCAGGCCATCGGCCAATCGCAGCGGCCAGCGTAATCGAAGATTCCAGGCGCGATCCCCTCGATGCGGTCGAGCGACCGCGACAGGCCCTTCGGCACCAGCAACGCACCGCTGAAGGCAGGTCCGCCGAAGAATTTGGAGCCGGTGATCAGCACCATATAGCCGCGGTCGAGATAAGAGCGCAGCCGCCGGCGGCCGAGCCTGGCCTGGCAGGCGTCGACGACGATCTGGACCTTGCGCGGCCAGCGCCGCGCGATCTCGTCGAGGCAGGCCGCGCTCGGTGCACGCCATCCGAGCTTCGAGGAATCCATGATCTGGAGCAGCACGGGCGCGCCTTGCGCGATGGTGGCCTCGACCGCATGCAGCACCGCCTCATCGGCGTCCGTGCGCATCGCGATCCCGGCCCCCGGCGCGCGCAACGGCAGCGAGATGCTGGCGCCGGCCAGCCCCGCCACCGCGGCGTCCTTGCGAACCGCAAAGCCGCTCGCCGTCAGGCCGCTGAAATGATGTCCACGCGCGGTATGGGTCGTGCCGCTCCCGGTCTGGTCGGCGCCGACCACGATCGTCACCGGCCGCGCGCCGAGCATGGTGCGCGCCAGGAACAGGGCGTGAAGCTGGGAGTCCGTGCCGGACGGCGAGAACACCACATCGACGCGCGGCGAGAGCTGGAGATGGCCGCGCAGCTCGTCGCGCAGGTCCTCGCAGCGTGCATCGAAAGCGACCTCGACCTCGTCGAACAGGCACTTGTGCATCAGCTCCTCGCGCGCCAGCGCGGCGCGGTCATAGGCCGCCTGCGAGATCGTCGAGGCAGTCGAGGAGGCGAAATTCCAGACCTCCGGCTCCGGTGAAGCCGCGCAGCCATAGGCGTTGGCTCGATCGCTGGGATCGAGCGCCAGGCGCGGATCTCCGCCGGACACGAGCAGCGTGTCGAGGGGCGTGAAGAGATCGCGCAGGCGATAGCGCGAACCGCCAGCGGCGGCGCGTTGCATCTCCGACCGAGCGGATGCGCCGCCGCTCATCCCGAAGGGCTCACGCCGCGGCATCGGCCGCCGCCGCAGGCGCGGCTGTGAATTGCGAGGCGATGTCGCCGTGGAACACCGACGGCCCGACGTGGTCGAGCGGGCTCTGAATGTCGGCCCAGATCTCGCCGCCGATGTCGGTCCAGCGCTTGCAGAAGGCGAAGTCCTCGGACAGATACGTGCCGGTCGCCGGATCGATCATGCATTCGAACAGCGCGAACCGGTTCTGGCTCGCCGCCAGCGCATCATGCGAATGCTCTCGGAAGAACCGAAGGTTCGCGTAGTCCGGGTGGCGGCACATCGCTTCCAGGACATGACGCCGGATCATCAGGAAGCCGGTGCCGGCATAGCGCACGCGGGTGAATCCGTTGACCACCACGATGCGGTCGGGGTCCTCGATCTCGAGCACGTAGTCGAGCGAGGCCGCCGGCACGTCGGCCCGACCCGACTGGATCGCACGCGCGGCCTTGTCCCAGTTGACCCGCTTGATCGGATAGCAGCCGGCGACGACATCCGCGCCGCATTCGATCAGCCGGAACACCTGCTCCGGCTTGAAGCCGATATCGGCATCGATGAACAGGAAATGCGTCGCCTTGGGATCATCCAGGAACATCGCGACCAGGTTGGCCCGCGCCCGCGTGATCAGCGCGTCGCCGTCGCGCAGGAGAACCTTGAGCTCGAGATTGGACATGCCGTGCACGGCCCGCTGCAAAGCGAAGATCGAGCTCGCATAGATGCTCGATACCTGCCCGCCGAAGCAAGGCGTCGCGACCACCAGCTGCATCTTGTCCGACATCGACCGCTCAGCCCCCGCTGCAATCCTCACCAAGAGGTAAACAGGCCTGGTTAACGGCGTGTTAACGCCTCCTTACAGGAACTTGACGAGCGAGAGCTGCGCCAGGTTCGAGGTCACCTGGTAGGACGCCTGCAGGGCGTTCTGCAGCGCCAGGATCTCGCTCGCGACCTGGTCGGGGGAAGCCGATTCCGCCTGGTCGATGATGGTCTGGAGCTGCGCCTTGGCCTGGGTCTGGCGCGTGCTCGCGTCCTTCATCGTGTTCTGGGCCATCGCGATGTCGGTCTGGATGTCCTCGATGCGCTGCTGTCCGGGCTGCTGGGTCAGCGCCTGGGTCACCCGCAGACTCAGCGCCGAGACCTGCCCGCCCGAATATTGTCCCGTCGGCGAGGTCGAGAAGGTGCCGAACACCGCGATTGCCTGCAATTGGCGGCGGATCGCATCCTCATTCGCCTGGGCGCCATATTGCACCGTCACGGCATCGTCGACCCGCGCCATCGCGGTCGAGCGCGGCGAGCCGGGCCCGTCATTGCCCAAATACCATTTCACCGTATTGGCCGAGCCGTTCACCAGCGTGGTCGCCGAGCTCGCCGGCGAGGAGCCGACACGCAGCGGCGGCTGCGTGGCGGTCACCGGCGTCGCGGCGAACCCGAGCGCGCTCAGCGCGCCGGTGTTCGACGTCGTGATGTTGAGGCTCGCCGCATCGTCGGTATTGATCGTGATCGAGCCGCCGTGGACCGTCGAGGGCTTTGATGTTCCGGTGACCGCGTCGATCTTGGTCAGCAGGGCCTGGATGCTGTCGGTGACGTTGAGCTGGTTGCCGGTCGCGCCCGAGGCCACGAAGGTCAGCGTGGTGCCGTTGACGGTGATGGTATCGCCCGCGACGAAGCCCGGCGAAATCGAGTCCGAGGGGCTCGCGCCCGATAACGCCGTCGCGCCGGTGACCGGGGCCGCCGGCGCCGCCTGGTTGTTGACGGGGGTCCCGATCGCAGAGCTCGCAGTGTTGAAGAAGTTGTCGCCCGCGACGACCGCCGATGCCGCCACCAGCGAAGTGTTGGCGAGTTTCTGAATCGCGGTGTTCAGCGCCGTGTTGAGGTTCGCGGCGGTGTTGTTCGGGTTGACGGGCGTGCTCGCATCGATCGCGAAGCTGCCGAGCGGCGTCGGCGTCGCCGAGGACGCCGTCAGGTCGATCTGCTCGGTCGTGCCGTCCGGCAGGGTGAACTGAATGCTGAGCTTGTCGCCGTTGTTCGGATTGACGCCATTGAGATCGACCGAGAACGACACCGGCGAGCCGCTCGGGCCGGTGACGGTCGCGCCAGTCAGCGTCGAGGACACCGCCTTGATCTTGAGGCCGAACGGCGATCCGGCGACGTCTTCCGACACCTGCACCGAGCTTGCCGTCGGCTGCGTCTGCACCAGGCGGCCCATGCCGCTGGCCCCTAAGTCCGCGGCCTGGCGCTCGGCCATGACGGTCTTGAAGCCGGCCTGTGTCGTGGTGCCGTTGATGATGTCGCCGGCATTGGCCACCGACTGGGTGTTGACGGCTGTTCCGGAGAACAGATAGCGGTTGCCGGTCTGCGTGTTGAGGACGCCGACCATCGAGCCGAACTGGGCCGCCGCGGTGTTCTGCGCAATCGTCTGGCCGTTGACGTTGAGATCCTGCGCGGTGTTGGCCGAACCCGTCTGCACCGTGCTGCGGATCTTGGTCAGCGATTGCAGCGCGGTGTTGGCGAGGTTGATGCTGACGTTGACGTTGGTGATCGTGTCGGTATAGGCGGCGATGTTGGAGAGCTGCGCGCGTCCCGCGATGGCAAAGCCCTCGTTGGTGCCCATGCCGGAATAGTTCTGCGACAGCTTGCCGGTCGAAAGCTGCGTCGACAAATCGGTGAGCTGCTGATTGATGTTGCGGATCTGCGCGCCGAGAACCGACGAGGAGTAGTTGATGCTGCTGATCGACATGTTTCAGAGCCCTGTTACTGCTTACAATTGAGCCTGGATCAACGTGTTCATCATGCTCTGCACCACCGACATGACGTGGGCGTTGGCGGCGTAGGCGTTCTGCAGCTGGATCAGGTTCGACATCTCCGCGTCCAGATTGACCTTGGAGGTCGAGTCGAACTTGGCCTGAAGCGTCGAGACCACCACGCTCTGGCCCTGCTGGAGCTGGGTCGCCTGGGTCGCGGCGTTGGCCTGCACGCTTAGGAACTGCTGGAGGAAGTTCGAGACGCTGCCGGTGAAGGGCTGGGTCGCCGAGCCGAGGCCGCTCTGCGGCGAATAGGAGAACACCGTACTGGTGAGCTGCGAATAGAGATAGTCCGAACGCGTGGTGTCGCCCGCGGGCGTCACCGGCGAGGTGTTGTAGACCGACATCCTGGTCGGGTCGGCGACCAGCTGCGTGTTGACGGCGATGCGGCCGGCAAGGCCGGTCATCTGCGAGCCCGATGCCGTGATCGCGCCGGTGTAGAGCGCCTGCCCGCCGTCGGTGAACAGCGGCAGCTGCGGATTGCCCGAGGTCAGCGACGAGATCGTCTTGGTGGTCGAGGCCGAGTTGACCTTGGCAAGGCCGGTGTTGTCGTCGGTCACCCGCAACGTCGTCGCGGTCGCCGGTGACGGGGCTGCGGAGAACGACAGATGCGTGCCTGACAGCGCAGTGTTCAGCGCGGACGCGATCGCATTCATGCCGCCGGCGAAGTTGACGCCGATCCGCATCGGGTTGGCGTTCGTCGCGTTCTGGAGCGGCAGCGCCGCCGGGTCGGTCACGTTGACCAGCGTGATCTGGCGCTGCGTGTTGGTGGCCGTGTCGGTGTAGGTGATGTTGACGGTGTTGCCCGGCAGCGCGCCGGCAAGCTCCAGGTCGAAACCGGCCGGCGGGCCGGAGACGGTGCTGCCGGCCGTGGTCTTGTCGGACAATGCGCTCGCCATCGTGGCGGCGAGCTGGTCGATCTGGTTCTGCGCCTGCACCAGCGTCTCGTCGCGCAGCTTCAGATCGGCCGCAATCTGCCCCGACGAAACCACGTTGTTGGCGACAACGTCCACTTGCGAGCCGTTCGGCAGCTTGATGTTGAGCGCGCCGACGCCGGACTTGGTGGGGTCGATGTTGTAGAGCGAGGTCGCCGACAGCGCGCCGGCCGAGGCAAAGGAGAACTCCGAGGCGAGCCCCGCGCCGACCAGCTGAATGCCGGTCGTGGTATAGATGTTGGTCTGGTTCGAGCCGTCGGTGGTGACGCGGACGTCGACATATTTCGACAGCGTGTTGATGGCCTGGTCACGCTGGTCCATCAGCGTGGCGGCCGAGGGATCATTGGGCGACAGGCCCTGGAGCTTGGTGTTGATGTCGGCGATCTGCTGCATCGCCGCGTTGGCGGCCCGTGCCGAGTTGCCGAGGTCCTGCTCGACGTTGGAGCGCAGCGACTGGATGCCCTTGGTGGTGACGTTGAGCTGCGTCGCAAGCGCCTGCGCCGCACCGAGCGCGACGGTTTGCGCCGACGACGCCCCCGAGCTGGTCGACAGCGCCTGCAGCGCCGTGGTGAATTTGTTCAGCGCGGCTTCGAGCGTGCCGCTGTTGCCGGGCGTGCCATAGACATTCTGAAGCTGCTTCAGGATGTTGGCCATCTGGTCGGCGTAACCGCTGCCGCCGGTCTCGGTGCGCAGCTGGTTCAGCACATAGGCGTCGAGCTCGCGGCTGACGCCGGTCGTCATCGCCGTCGAGCCGAAATCGCCGGTGGTGACCTCGATCTGGTTCGGCGTCTGGACGACGTAACCCGGCGTCTGCGCATTGGCGACGTTCGAGGAGACGATCGAGAGCGCGGCCTGGTTGGCGCGCAGACCGCTCATCGCACTGGCGAGGGCTGAACTCAAACCCATATCACTGGCCCGCCTTTGGTTACGTCACGCGCCGATCAGCGCAACACGTTGAGGAGATCCTGCACCATCGAATTCGCGGTCGTGATCACCTTGGTGTTGGCCGAATAGGCCTGCTGGGTCACGATCAGCTTGGTGAATTCGTCGGCGATGTCGGTGTTGGAGCCCTCCAGCGACGAGCCGCTGATGGTGCCCGAGGCGCCGTCGATGGCGTCTCCCGACTGTTCGGTCGCGGCATAAGCGCCGCCGTCCATCGCCTTGAGGTAGTTGGTGCCGTTGAAATGCGACAGCTGCACCTGGGCGAGGTTGAGGTTCTGGCCGTTGGAGAAGGTCCCGACCACGACGCCATTGTTGTTGACGGCGACCGAGCGCAGCTGACCGGCGGAATAGCCGTTCTGGGTGATGGTGTTGATGGTCACCGCGCCGCTGGTGCTGGCATATTGCGTCAGCCCGCCCGAGGAGATGTTGAAGGCGACCGAGCCGAGCGACTGGCCGCTGACCGTGACGTTGTTGATCGTAATGCCCGAGCCGCTCGGCGAGGTCAGCGAGCCGTCGGCGGCGAAGGTGAAGGTCTGGCCGGTGTTGACCCAGCCGACCGTGGTGCCGGTGGCGTTCGGGTCGGTCTGGTAGAACAGGTTCCAGCTATCCGAATGGCCCGCGCCCAGCGAGGCACTGTCGGTCTTGGCCCAGCGCAATTGCAGGTTCACCGGCGTGCCGGCGGCGTTGTAGGCCGTCACGGCGCCGCCGCTGATCGATTCCTTGGTGAAGGTGCCGATGTCGTTACCGATCACGCCGCCGGTGCCGGCGGTGCCGCCACCGTCGCGGTTCTTGGTGATGGTCGAGGTGAAGCCGAGCGCGGAGAAGGCAGCACTGTTGGAGCTGGACACCGAAAGGTTGGAGACGGTGCCGGTGTTCAGCGTGATCACGCCGCCGCTGCTGACCGACGACCCCGAAGCGCCGGAGAGCGCGTCGATCTTGCCGAGCAAGGTCGTGACGTTGTCGGTGGTGAGTATCTGAGTGGCGCTGGGCACCGTCGGCGGCGATACGAAGGTCAGTGTCTGGCCATTGACGGTGATGGTGTCGCCGGCGGAGAAGCCGGATGTGAGCACCTGGGCGCCGCCGGCCGTCGCGCTGCCGCTCAGCACCGTCGCACCTGAGATCGCCGGCGAGGACAGCACGTTGCCGCCACGCGTCACGCTGCTGATGCCGAGCGCGGTGGCGGCCGTGCCGCTGCCGACTGCGACGTCGGTGCCGGTGCCGGTCGCGATCTGGATGTTGCCGCTGGCATTGAGCGAGGCGGTGACGCCGGCGCCGCCGGCGGTCTGGATCGCGTTCAGGATGTCCGCCACCGTGGCCGTCGTGCCCGCGCCGAGACCGATCGTGGTGTTGTTGCCGACCGTCGAGACGGTCGTGCCGCCGTTGAAGGTGACGGTGTTGCCATTGACGGTCAGCACCTGCCCGCTCAGCGCGGTGAGGATGCTGGAAGCAAGATGGGTGCCGACCGTGTTGTCGAGCGAGGTGGTGGTGGAAGCCACGGCGGACGAATTGTTCTGGAGCGCCACCGTGCCCGTTGCCGTCGTCGACGTGTAGGCCGAGCGGATGTTGCCGGTTGCAGCCGCGCCTGACACCGTTGCGTTGGTATAGGGCGCCGGCGGCGTGCCGACCGGCAGCGGGTTGGCTGCGAAATCGGACGGGTTCAAGCCACCGGCCGCCAGCAGCGTGCCGGTCGCGGCGGTGGTTTTCGCCACCGTGTTCGGCTGGGTCGGCAGGTTGGCCGCGTACTGGATCGAGGTGGTCGCCTGCGCCGGAATGAAGTTGTTCTGGAATTGCAGGACGTTCGCCACGCTGCCGGTCGGGTTGCCGGTCTTCGGGTCGACCGTGACGCCCATCAGGTAATAGCCGGCGCCGTTGACCAGGTTGCCATTGGCATTGAGCTGGAAGTCGCCACGCCGCGTGTAGTAGGTGACGCCGGTGAAGACAGGCACATTGTCGACCACGCCGCTCGCCTTCTGGATCGAGAAGAAGCCGTCGCCGGTGATCGCCATGTTGGTGGCGACGCTGGAGGACGAGATCGTGCCCTGCGTGGTGATGGTGGCCTTGGCGTTGGCCGTCACGCCGCCTGCGACCTGCTTGCTTGGGACCGAGGAGTCCGGAATGAGGTCGACGAAGCTGGTGCCGATGCCCTTGTAACCGGTGGTGGATGAGTTCGCGATGTTGCCGGAAATGTTCTGCAGCGCGAAGGACTGCGCCTGCAGGCCACCCACCGAGGTGTTCATTGCATCGAAGATACCCATAACTTTGTCTCCAAATCCGATCTCGGCGGCCGGTCGACCATGGCCGCAATCGGAAAGAGACGTCGCAAGGCCTATGCCAATGCTGGTATCTTCAGGAAATCAATGACTTAATGAAAAGGCCCCGGCCCGATGACCGGGGCACATTTGCCGGGACCGGCAACAATTGCCGGGACTCCCTTACGTCGCCGACGCCGCGGCCGGGTGGAAGACCAGCCCGAAACCATCGATGCAATAGCGCAATCCGGTCGGCTTCGGGCCGTCGTCGAAGACATGGCCGAGATGGCCGCCGCAGCGCCGGCAATGCACCTCGGTACGGACCATGCCGTAGGTACGGTCCTCGGTCTTGCCGACATTGCCCTCGATCGGCGCATAGAAGCTCGGCCAGCCCGTGCCGCTCTCGAACTTGGTCTCGGACGCAAACAGCGGCAGGTCGCAGCCGGCGCAGGCGAAGATGCCCTTGCGGTGCTCCTTCAAGAGCGGGCTGGAGCCGGGCCGCTCGGTGCCGTGGTTGCGCAGGATCTCATATTGCTGCGGCGTGAGCTGGGCCCGCCATTCGGCCTCCGTCTTCGTGATCTCGAACTTTTGCGCGGCCTTCTCGCCGGCCTCGGCAGGTGTTCCTCTCAGCCAGCGGAAGGCCGTAAGGCCGAACAGGCCGGCGACAGTCGTGAGCAGGATGCGGCGGTCAAGCATGTCATTCTCCGTGCGCGGGAAGTCCACGCCCTGAGATACGGGCTTCTGAGGCCGACGTTACACGTTGGGGCGGAATTTCGCTCAACTTATTGCGAGACGCGGTCGTCCTGCACGACCGGTTCCGCGGCCCCGACCGCAGCTTTCGGCGATGGCGCCGGCCGCGGCCGCACGCCGGGCGGCGCACGGCGCGGGCCGGTGCCGGCCGCGCGGTTGGCTTCGGCGAGGCGGGCCTCGCGTTCCCTGTCCTTGACCCTGGCGCGCTCGCGATAGCGGGCGAGCGCACCTGCGGCGGCGGAGCTCGCCCTGCCCCAGATCCCGACCAGCTGGCCCGCGACGCGCCCCGTGGCACCGCCCGCCCAGACCAGCTCGAACGGCGAGAACAACTTCCAGCGCTCATCGCCCCACAAGATGCTCCGCGCGATCATCTGTCCGGCCATGGCCGAGGTGTTCATCCCCTGGCGGCCGAACCCGCTCGCCACCCACAGGCCTTTACGCAGCTGGCCGATCTGCGGCATGCCGTGCACGGTCTGGCCGGTGGCGCCGCCGAACATGTCGGTGATCTCGACATTGCCGAGCTCGGGAAAGATCGTCCGGATCCGCCGCCTGACGGCGCCGGCGAAGCGCTGCGGACGCGCGGCCCAGGTGGTCTCCGGGCTCTCCCACATCAGCCGGTCGCCGTCGACGATCCGGAAATGGTCGACACCGTCGGAATCCATCACCGATCCCTTGAAGGCGATGATCTCGTGCAGGCGCTCGCCGAGCGGCGCGGTGATGCCGGCATAGCGCCAGACCGGCAGCAGCGTCTCCGACAGGCGCTTCAACGGCGCGCCGAGATGAATGTTGCCTGCGAGCACGATGTGGCTCGCGCGCAGCCGTGCCGACGGCGTGACGATGCGCTTGCGGATGCCGGAATGATCGATGCTGACGACCGGCGTGTCCTCGAAGATGCGGGCGCCTGCCCGCCGCGCCATCGCCGCAAGGCCGTGCACATATTTCCGGCCGTCGACCTGGAACGCTTTCGGATAATACACGCCGTGGAAGTAACGGTCGGTCTTGAGCGCACCGCGCACGCGATCGACCTGCCAGCCCTCGACCTCGGTGTCGAAATCCTCGTTCAGCATCTGCAACCGGCTGATCAGCCGGTCGCCGGCATCGACGTTGGAGACCTCCAGCACGCCGTCGCTGACGCCGATCCCCGGCATGTTCTCTTCGCTGGCGTTGGCCCGGACGAACTCGGCGCCCTGCTTCGACAGCGTCCACAATTCGCGGGCGTCCTCGAAGCCGATGCGCTCGATCAGGTCCGCGAGCGGCAGCGCAAAGCCCGGCATCACGGTGCCGAGCTGGTTGCCGGAGGCATTCCAGCCGACATGCCGGCCCTCGAGCACCGCGACGCTGGCCCCGAGCCGGGCCGCTTCCAGCGCGATGGAAAGCCCGGCAAGCCCCGCCCCGATCACACAAATGTCGGCATCGAGATCGAACGACAGCCGCACGCGGTCGCGAAAGCCGGCTTCTTCCTGGGACACGCTTGTGAAAGTCTCGCTCATAGCGTTTCTTAGAGCATGATCCGGAAAAGTGTGCAGCGGTTTTCCGGTAAGATCATGCTCAAAATAACAACCTGAAGCGCGGTGATGATTCGTTCTAATCTCAGCGCGCTTCATACCAACCGGGCGCCTGTCACCTTGTCCTCAACCGGCGCCTGTAGATTATCCTGGACGTGGAACGATTCGAGAATGCCATGCGCCGTTTGATGCTGCTGCGTCACGCCAAGACCGAGACGGACGCACCGAGCGGCCGTGACCAGGACCGCCGGCTCGACGACCGCGGCCACAAGGATGCCGCGCAGATGGGCGACTGGATCGCCGCCCATCCGCCCTTCCCTGATACTGTATTGGTGTCCCATGCCGTGCGGGCCCGGCAGACCTGGGACATCGCCTGGGAGGCAATGAAGGACCGCGTCCGGGCGCCGCAGGTCGAGGTCCTGCCGGAACTCTACGGCGCCGATCCCGCGCAGATCCTGGAAACGATTCGCACGGCAACCGCCCCGGCCGATTCGATGCGGTTGCTGCTGATCGGCCACAATCCCGGCATGCACGAGGTCGCCCTGATGCTGATCGGCGGCGGTGATCCTGATGGCGCCAAGGCACTCGGCCACAACCTGCCCACGGCGGGGCTTGCGATCTTCGACTTTGACGTCAAGGATTGGGATGACGTGGCCTACCGCCGCGGCAAGCTGGTGCTGTTCGTCAGCCCCAAGCTGCTTCGATCGGGCTAGAGACGCGCGGGCGCCGTCTCGACCGGTTGATCCAGCCTGGTTCACAGGGAGGCGCAGATGTTCAAGTCCATCCTCGTGCCCATCGACCTCGCCGACACCGATCTCGCCAAGCCGGCGATCGCGACCGCGGCGACGTTGTCGCAGACCTGGAGCGGCACCGTGCGCCTGCTCAACGTGCTGCCGATGACGCCGGTGATGCTGGCCGAATACGTTCCGGCCGATTTCGACGAGCAGCAGCGCCAGACCTCGGAGGAGGCCCTCGCCATCGTCGCCCGCGAATCCGGCATCGAGCCTTCCCGCATTTCCAGCGTGGTGCGCCAGGGCGGCATCTATCACGAGATCCTGGAGGAAGCCGTGCACATGAAGGCCGATTTGATCGTGATGACCTCGCACCGGCCGGCGATGCGCACCTATTTCCTCGGCTCCAACGCCGGACATGTGGTGCGTTATGCCAAGTGCTCGGTACTGGTGGTGAGGCACTGAGGGGCAGCACACTCCGTCATTGCGAGCGCAGCGAAGCAATCCAGACTGCCTCTGCGGAAAGATTCTGGATTGCTTCGCTGCGCTCGCGATGACGCCGTTGGGGCAGCTGTGTACGAAGGCACCGCTCTCGTGCCCCGGACGCAGCGCAGCGTCTCCCTGGCGATGCGAAGCATCGTCCGGTGCGACGATGCGCTGCAGAGCCGGGGCCCATGCATCAGCGAGTGCGGTCGCTCGGTCCCGGCTCTGCGCAGCAGCGTTTCACGCTGCAGCGCGTCCGGGACACGCGAGGAACGCGCAGTCGAAGGAGATCACAGATACCGCGACAGCTCGGCCTTGAACTGCCCGTACACGGCATCCTCGATTTGGCTGCGCGTGATGCCGATGTCGCGCAGGGCGCGGTCGTCGAGCTCGTTCAGCGTCTTGACGGCGGAGCGGCGCTCGAGGCGGTCGAACAGCGCGGTGACGCGCAGGGCGAGGGCACTGAAAAATCCGCTGGATGAGGTTGGGCGTAAAGTCCGCCCGGCAGTTTGCGAGATCGTGGTCATTCTTCTTCTCCGGCCTTTCGTCCCGCGCGGCGAAGCAGGTGCCGTTGGCGCGGGCGCTTGTGGCGCCTGCACCTCATTTGCCGTCGGATTGCTCTCGCTCCCCTCGGCTCAATCGCGGAACTTGATGGAACTTAAATGCTCCAGTACACTCCTCGGAGCAAGCAAAACATTGCTCTCGGTGCAATATGTCCAAGTTCGAGTACGTGAAGCTCGCCGATGCCATTGCGGCCGATATCACTAACGGCACGTTAAGGCCCGGCGACCGGCTGCCGCCGCAGCGCAATTTTGCCTATGACCGCGGCATCGCGGTCTCGACCGCGAGCCGCGTTTATACGGAATTGCTCCGCCGCGGCCTCGTGGTCGGCGAGGTCGGGCGCGGCACGTTCATCTCCGGCGACGTCAGGCGTGAAGTCGAGACCATGAGCGAGCCGGCCGACGCGCGCATCAATCTCGAGGTCAATTATCCGCTGTTGCCGCAGCAATGGGCCATGATCGCCAAGAGCCTCGCCGGGCTCGAGCGCATCGATGCGCTGGAATCCGCGCTGCGGGTTTCGACCAGCACCGGCACCAAGAGCGCGCGCATGGCTGCTGCCGCCTATCTCGCGCGCAAGGATTTTGCGCCCCAGCCCGAGCAGATCTTCTTCACCGCCAACGGCAAGCAATCGCTCGCGGCCGCGCTTGCCGCGCTCGTGCCCACTGGCGGCCGCTGCGGCGTCGAGGCGCTGACCTATCCCTACGTCAAGAGCATCGCCGCGCGGCTCGGGGTGACGCTGGTCCCGATCCCCATGGACGAATTCGGCGCGCGGCCGGACGCCATCCAGAAGGCCCATCGCGAGGCGCATTTGTCGGCGCTGTATCTGCAGCCCATCATTCAGAATCCGCTCGGCGTCACCATGAATGCGACGCGGCGCGCCGACATCATGCGCATCGCCGAGAAGCTCGATCTCACCATCATCGAGGACATCGTCTACGGCTTCCTCGCCGACGACACGCCGCTGGCGGCGCTCGGCCCCGACCGCTGCATCGTGCTCGACAGCCTGTCCAAGAAGGTCGCGCCGGGGCTCGCGCTCGGCATCCTCGTCGCACCGCCACATCTGCGCGAGAGTGTGATGAGCGCGGTGCGCACCGGCGGCTGGATCGCCTCCGGCCATGCGCTCGCGGCCGGGCAGCGGCTGATGGCCGACGGCACCGTCGCCGAGCTGACCCGGCTGAAGCGCATCGATGCCGCGCGCCGCCAGCAGACCGCCGCAAGGCTGCTCTCCGGCTACCAGCTCGCCGCCGATCCGCGCTCCTATCATCTCTGGCTGACGCTGCCGCCGCACTGGCGCTCGCAGACATTCGTCGCCGCAGCAGCAAGGCGCGGCATCGCGCTGACGCCGTCCTCGACCTTCGCGATCGCACACGGTCATGCGCCGAATGCGGTGCGGCTCGCGCTGGCCCCGCCCTCGCCCGAGCAGCTCGATTCCGGCCTGCGCACCATCGTCTCGCTGCTCGGCACCAAGGAGGATGATTTCGATTCGACGGAGTAAAGCTCAGATCTGCGGCCAGTCCGCGATGAAGCCCCTCGCCTTGTAAGGTTCGATCTTGTCCCATTCGTGCAGCATGCGGCGGCGAAATTCGACGTCGGTATGCCAGAGTGCACGCGGTGTCGCGAAACTATCGACGGTGAGCAGCATCTTCTCGACCGCCGGCCAATGTCGATGCAGCGTCATCGGATAACGCCGCGCGGTCCAGGTGTTGCCGAGGCAGATCACACTGCGGATGTTCTGCAGTCCGATTGCCGCATCGATGATCGGAAGCGAGAAGATGACGTTCTCGCCCGTGTTCATCGCGCGATCCTCCTCCAGGATAACGTCCGCCGGAATGCCCGCCGCAACCATTGCGGCCTTGATGATGCTGCACTCCGATTGCTCCGAGCCAAGCGTCACCCCGCCGCTGACAATCGACCAGCGGAACAGGCCCTCGCGCCACAGCCTTGCGGCGGTGTCGACACGCAAGCCAACGTCCTCGCGGGTACCGAACACGAACAGCAGGTCGGCTGGCCGAAGCGGCGTGTCGATCAGATGCGTGCGGTTGATTCTGGCGATCTCGTCTGCCGTCGGCAGACGGGTACTGCGGTCCATGACTGACATGTCCACAAGATGCGACGCTCGCGGCGGCACGCGAAGTCACGTTTGATTGCGACCGATTGCACCTAAGGCAGCAGCGCCCTCGGCACGCGATCGAAGCTGTAGCTGTGCGGCCGGTTGCGCCGCACGAAGCCGCCGACCTGCCAGGCGAACAGCGCGGCGAAGCCGAGGATGAACAGCACGCCGGCGAATTCGCCGATCAGAAGCGCGCGGATCAGGAGTCCCGCCATCGCCACAGCGAGCACGGCCAGGAACGCGAGCACGGCCGCATAGGTCTTGCGGCCGAGCCCCGCGGTCAATTCGGCGCGGCTGCCCGCCTTCGCCATCCGCGCATGCAGCTCGATCAGGAAATCACGAAAGCCGTTGTCCTGCGGCGCCATCAGCGCCGCGGTCTGCCAGCTCGTCGACAGGATCGCGACGCGGCCGCCACCAGCGCGGCTGATATCGGCGCGGAAGCGATGCTGCTGCATCGACACCGGGCGGAACGACAGCCGGATCGCCGAGATCTCGTCATAGCGCCACAGGCCGGAGCGGCCGGCGATGTGCCAGGACAGCCCCTGCTCGGTCAGCTCGAAGCGATGCGCCGAGCCGATCAGCGAGGCCTTGTAGGCGTAGCTCGTGGCCGAACCAGCTTCAGCTCCGGGCATGTCGATCAATGATCCCATCGGCGATCGGCTTGCGCGATCGCCCCCCGCCATCCTACAAGCGAGGCATGGCTGAGACGACCTTTTTTCCGCGCCGCCTGATTCTCGGCGCCGCAATGATCTCCGGTGTGTTGCTCGCGCTCGCGGTGCACATGCTGGGCGCGCGCTACGGTCTCGACCTCGGCGGCCTCTGGCGCTCCGATACGCACGAGTTCATTCCGGCGGGCGCGGCGATCGCCTGGTGGCTGATCGCCACCGTCGGCTTCTCCGGCGGCTACTTCACCGCGAGCCTGATGCAGAGCGCCGTCTCCGGACAGATCCCGCAGCGGATGCGGCAATTCCTGATCGCGGTCGGCGTGCTCCTGCTTGCGGGAGCGGGTCAGGCGGCGTCGGCGCCGAGTCCGATCCCGACCGTCTCGGGCGTGCTCGCCGGGCTTGCCGCCCTGTGTCTCGGCGCCGTGATGGCGTTCTGCGGCGCGCACTTCGCGCTGCGCCGAAGCTGACCTCTCAAGCCGAGGCGCGCAGCCGCGGCCGTTCCAGCATGATCGCGACATCCGAGGCAGGCCGCGGCTTGCTGAACAGATAACCTTGCGCCTGGGTGCAGCCCTCGCGCCGGAGCAGCTCGAGCTGCGCGTCGTTCTCGACGCCCTCCGCCGTGGTGACGATACCGAGGCTGCGGCCGAGGCCGGTCACGGCGCGAATGATCGCCATGGAATCCTCGCGCGTCGCCAGCTCCGACACGAAGGAACGGTCGATCTTGATCTTGTCGAACGGGAAGCTGCGCAGATAGCTCAGCGACGAATAGCCGGTGCCGAAATCGTCCAGCGAGATCCGCACGCCCATGGCGCGCAGCTCGTGCAGCGTGGTCAGCGTCGCTTCGCTGTTCTGGAGCAGAACGGATTCGGTGATCTCGAGCTCGAGGCGGCGCGCACCGAGTCCCGATACGGCCAACGCCTCGGTCACCGCTGCGATCAGGTTCGGGCTCCTGAACTGCACCGGCGACAGATTGACGGCGACGTCGACATCGTCGGGCCAGGTGACCGCATCGGCGCAGGCGGAGCGCAGCACGAATTCGCCGAGCTGAACGATGAGCCCGGTCTCCTCGGCGAGCGGGATGAAGCTGATGGGCGCGATCAGCCCGCGCTGCGGATGGTTCCAGCGCAGCAGCGCCTCGAAGGCGACGACGCGGCCGCTGGCGACCTCACGGATCGGCTGATAATAGACCTGAAACTCGTCGCGTTGCAGCGCCGCGCGCAGATCCATTTCCAGAAGACGCCGCGCCTGCGCACGCGCATCCATGCCGGTCTCGAAGAAGCGATAGGTGCCGCGGCCATCCGCCTTGGCGCGATAGAGTGCAAGGTCCGCGTTCTTCAACAGTTCGTCCGGATTGCTGCCGTCCTGCGGCGACAGCGAGATGCCGATCGAGACGCCGATCACGATCTGATGGTCGTCGATCTGGTAAGGCGCCGAGATCACCTCGACGAGACGTCCGGCAAGCGATCGCGCGGCGATCTCCTCGGAGCGTCCGATCTGGACCACCGCGAACTCGTCGCCGCCGAGCCTCGCCACGGTGTCCTGTTCGCCGACGGTGGACTTGAGCCTGCGGCCGACCTCCTTGAGCAGCGCATCGCCGATGGGATGGCCGAGCGAGTCGTTGATGTCCTTGAAGTGATCGAGATCGAGACAAAGCACCGCGAGCTGGTCGCCCGACTTGGTCTGACGCAGTCCCTGCTCGAGCTGTTCGTGGAACAGCACCCGGTTCGGCAGGCTGGTCAGCGCGTCATGGCGCGCCATGTGCGAGATCTTGGCCTGTGCCTCCAGCCATTCGGTGATGTCCTCGAAGGTCGCGACCCAGCCGCCGCCCTGCATCGGCTGGTTGACGACCCGGATGGAGCGGCCGAACCGGTTGACGACGTCGGTCGTGGTGCGGCCCTCGCGCGCGTCGGCGACGAGGCGGGCGAAGAATTCATCGGCGTCGCCCTGCCACTGGCCTTTGGCCTGCTCTTCCCTGAGCACCTCGACCAGCAAGCGGCCGGTCAGCGGCACGTCGGTACGACGGAGCATCGCGGCATAGCGCTCGTTGAACAGGATGATCTTGCCGTCGGCGTCGAACATGCACAGCCCCTGCGACATGTTCTCCAGCGCGCTGTCCAGCACGATCTGCTGACGGCCCAGTTCGCCCTTGGCGCGGCGGTCGAGCAGCGCGGCCACGAGCGCTATCGCGATGATCGCGACGGCGGCGCTGGCAGTGAGGAACGACAGCGAGGCCGGCGGGATCGAGAGCCCGCTGATTGCGAGCGTCGGGTCCGGCGTCAGCAGCACCGCGCCCATCGCGGTGAAATGATGGGCGACGATCGCGAGCGTCAACAGAGCAGTCGCGCTCAACGCATGCCGAATGTCGTCACCTCGCGCAGCCACGAACAGCGCCAGCGCTGCGAAGACGACGCCGAACAGCACCGAGGCGGCAACCGTGCTCCCGATCCAATCCACCCGTGCCGGCATCTCCAGCGCAGCCATGCCGGTGTAATGCATCGCCGCGACACCCAGGCCGACAATGGCGCCGCCGACGACGATCCACACCTGGCGCGAGGACCCCACCGCGATGCTCAGGCCCACGAAGGTCAGGGAGATCGCAAACATCAGCGAGAGAATTGTCACCGGGATGTTGTAGGCGCCGGCGCTCCCCGGGCCGTAGGCGAGCATCGCGATGAAATGCGTCGCCCAGATGCCGCATCCGCTGACGGCCGCATCCAGGGCGATCCAGGCCAGACGCCCGGCTCCGTGCGTCGCGCGTGCGCGCTGAAACAGGCTGATCGCCGCGGCGCTGGCGAGCAGGCACACTGCGCCCCCAAGGGCGACCAGTCGCCAGTCATGTTCGTCGGTGAGACAGTAGAGAACTTGATACATTGCCAGCCCCTATCGACCCGCACTTGAGCCGACAGTGGTGGACGATCGGTAACCGGCTACAAACCTGCTCCGGAAGTGGTGAATGGAAGATGAGCGAGTTCGGTCACATTGTTGATCCTCGCGACGGCGCACCGAAGCAGCACCACGGCAGCGGGAGGCGAGCAGGCAAAAGCGCCGCGCGGAATATCGCGCGGCGCTCGTGGTTACCTCTTCTCAGCTCGCCGCGCGCAGATTCACCTTGCTCTCGGCGAGGGTCGTCAGCTTCTTGTCGGTCGCCTTCTCCTCCTCGAGCGTCTTGGCGAGCACCGTCGCACAATCATTGCGGCCGAGCTGCTTGGCCCAGGCGATCAGGCTGCCGTAGCGGACGATCTCGTAATGCTCTGCGGCCTGCGCCGCATTGATCAAGGCCGCGTCCAGCACCGCCTTGTCAGCGACTTCGCCGGCGGTCTCGTCGGCTTCCTCGATGATGCCGTCGATGGCCGGGCAGTCGACCGCCTTCACCGCGACGCCGTGCATCTTGAAGACCTCCTCGAGCCGAGCAACGTGCTGCTTGGTTTCCTCGAGGTGCGTCAAAAAGCCCTGTTTCAGCTGCGGATCAGTGGCCTTGCTCGCCATCTTCGGCAGCGCCTTGGTGAGCTGCTGCTCGGCGTAATAGATGTCCTGGAGCTGATGCACGAACAGGTCGTTCATGGTCTTGATGTCTTTTGTGAACAGTCCCATCGTTCCGATCCTCTCGGGTCTTGGGAACACGGCGGCGCCGGCTTTGCACGAAAAGCCGCATATTCCGCCATGTTCGATTGCTGATGGAGCCTAACGACCACGCGGCATCGACGTTCCAAAAAGGCCGATACCGCTTGCGCTGGAACAATGCGGACCGCGCCAGGATTTGACACCGTGTCGGCACAGTGAAGGCGCGAATGGAGCCGGTTTTCACGACTCATATGCTTAACGCGCCGCCGATATGAACTGCGTATGACAAAGTTGCCGGCCGAACGCAGAACCTATTGTTGTCAAGGGCTGCACAAGCCGCTGATTTTGCCTTAAATGAGCTGGATCATGCCTCGCGATCGATGCCTGCCTTTGGCCGTGATCGCACCCGACCGGCCAATGCCTGGCCCGGTCGCTCTTGCCCCCCGCCGGGAGGATGAATGCACGGACTGCTGCCCGCGCTGAAACGCGGCTTCAAGAGATGGATCGGCTGGCGACGGCTCGGAGTTGCCGCGAGCATCTTCATCATCGCCTTCGCGATCACCACGCTGGTGCGGACCCTAAAGGGCATCGATACCGGGGTCATCCTGACCGCGTTGACCGAGATTCCCCGCGGCAATATCGGCCTGGCGGCGATCTGCGTCTTCTTCGCGTTCTGTACGCTGACCTTCTACGATTTTTTTGCACTGCGAACGATCGGCAAGAAGCACGTGCCCTATCGCATCGCAGCGCTCTCCAGCTTCACGTCCTATTCGATCGGCCACAACATCGGAGCCACGGTCTTCACCGGCGGCGCGATCCGTTTCCGGATCTATTCGGACTATGGGCTGAACGCGATCGACGTCGCGAAGATCTGCTTCCTGTCGGGCCTGACCTTCTGGCTCGGTAACATCTTCGTGCTTTCGATCGGCATGGCCGTCCATCCGGATGCGGCCTCCTCGATGGATCAGCTGCCCTCGTCGCTCAACCGGTTGATCGCCCTCGGCGGACTCGCATCGATCGGGGCTTATCTCGTCTGGCTCTGCATGGGCGAGAAGCGCCGCGAGCTCGGCCAGAAGGGCTGGAAGGTGGTGCTTCCCTCGGCGCCGCTGACCTTGGTGCAGATCCTGATCGGCGTCGTCGATCTCGGCTTCTGCGCCACGGCGATGTACCTCTTGATGCCCTCCAACCCGCCAATCGACTTCATGTCGCTCGCGGTCGTGTTCATCCTGGCGACCCTGATCGGCTTTGCCAGCCACGCCCCCGGCTCGATCGGCGTATTCGATGCGGCCATGCTGGTGGCGCTGCCCCAGTTCGGCCGCGAGGAGCTTCTGGCGACGCTGCTGGTGTTCCGCATTCTCTATTTCGTGATCCCGTTCGGCCTCGCCATCTCCATCATGGGCACGCGCGAGCTCTGGATGAATGTGGTCGCGCCGTGGCAGGAGCGGCGGCGGCTGGCGGAAGCCTGCGCGCAGGCCAACCTGCCCAAGGAGGTGACGCCGATGGAGCGCGAACGCCTGCTGCGGCAGGCCAGCAAGCGCTGAGCCGCCAAGAGCCGTCAAGCGCCCCCCCGGAAATCATCGGGCAAAGGTTGCAGGCCGGGGCGCAATCCTCTCTTATTTCCGCCTCAACTTTGCCGTTGAAGACGCGGGCCATGATCTCAGTATTCCTTCGTACCCTCTCCGCAGGTACCGTGCTGCTTGCCGGCATGCTGTCAGTCCTGCCCGAGCGCGCCGCCGCGCAGGACGGCAGCCTGCAAATCAGCTGGGAGGTGCGTAACCGCTTCCGCCTGTTCCGCGAGGAGCGCGACTTCCTGCTTCATGTCGAGAACGCGCGTAACCGCAGCATTCTGGCCGCCGAGCAGTCCCTGGAGCTCCAGAGCGAGGGGCGCGGCTGGGCCCGCAACATGGTCAACAGGCTCTGCATCGACCTGCAGGGCCGGGTCAATCAGCCCTGCACCCGCGACAACGTCAAAGAGAACTACATCACGCCGATCGACCATCCGGTCACGGTGCGCCTGACCGGCGCGGTGCCGGTCGGCGCCACCTGCGCCTGGTCGTTCGATGACGGCGACGGCCCGCAGGCCTCGACCTTCGACTGCGCCGAGCCGGTCAATTTGCGCGTCCGCTACGGCAAGCAGACGGTTGCGACCGTCGATGTCTCCGCCGGCTCCGATCCGACCCAGCGGGTCCAGACCGAGATCCAGGTGCGCGACATCTTCATCGCAGGTCTAGGCGACAGCATCGCCTCCGGCGAAGGCAATCCGGACCGGCCGCTGGCGCTGTCGGACGAAGGCTTTTGCTTCCGCTCCTATCTCGGCACCGCGGGTGCGCAGTACTATCGTCCGAGCCGCCACGGCTTCAAGGGCGGCCGCGCCTGCGAGGCGCCCGATACGCTCGCCAATTGGCAACGCTACAGCGCGCTCTGGTTCAATGCGCCCTGCCATCGCTCGCTCTACAGCTACCAGGCCCGCACCGCGCTGGCGCTCGCGGTGCGCTACACCCACATCGCCGTGACCTTCCTGCCGCTCGCCTGCACCGGCGCCAGCATCGGCGACGGGCTGCTCGGCTCCCAGCGCGCCCGCGAATGCCCGCCCGGCAAGACCGGCGTCTGCAACACCAGCGTGAACGCGCAAGTCGCCGAGCTGCGGGAAGCCGTCACCGCGGCGAAGAAGCGCCAGCCCGAGCGCACGCTCGACCTCGTGCTGCTCTCGGTCGGCGCCAACGACGTCTATTTCTCCGGTCTCGTCGCCGACGTCATCGTCGACACCGCGACCGAGCGCGCGCTGTTCCGCCGCTCCGGCGTGATGGCGAGCGTCGACGATTCCCGCGATGCGCTCCAGCGCGAGCTGCCGCAGAATTTCGTCAAGCTGCGCGAGGCGCTGAAGCCGCTGGTCGGCGGCGACCTCTCGCACGTGGTCTATGTCTCCTACGCCAATCCTGCGCTCGCCGAGGGCGGCGCGCCCTGCCGCGGCGGCCGAGCCGGCTTCGACATCCACCCGTCCTTCAACACCGATCCGCAGCGCCTCGCCCGCGTCTCCGCCTTCGTCGACACCGAATTCCTGCCGCAGCTGAAAGGGCTCGCCACCTGCACCCGCGGTGCGCTGTGCCGCGATCCCGAAGCCGACCGCATGACCTTCGTCGACGCGCACCAGGCCGCATTCGCCGAGCACGGCTTCTGCGCCCGTTCCACCAACGATCCCGAATTCGACCGCAGCTGCTTTGCCGAGAACGGCCAGAGCTTCAATCCCGATATCGTCAGCGCGGCGAGCCAGCCGATGCTGTGCGGCCGCGGCGCCTCGGAGTACCGCGCCTACCTGCCCCGCGCGCGCTGGGTCCGCGACGCCAACGACAGCTATTTCGCCGCGATGACCTATCCGCAGGGCCTGCCGGCGGCGAGCCAGCCGACCGACATCCACGACGCGACCTGGGGCGTGCTCTCCGCCGTCTACGGCGGAGCGGTGCATCCGAGCGCCGAGGGTCACGCCGCGATGGCCGATGCGGCGCTGCCGGCGGCGAGCGCCGCGCTCGGGCTCGATGCGGTGCCGCCGAACGTGACGCGCGGACTATTGCCGCAGCTGCTGCCGAGCGCGCAGCAGTAGCGCGCCCAAGCGCCGCAGCTGCCGCTTCACCCGTCATTGCGAGCGCAGCGAAGCAATCCAGAGTCGCTCCGCGGAAGGACTCTGGATTGCTTCGTCGCAAGGGCTCCTCGCAATGACGAGCCCGTGACGCGCATTCTCGCCGCCTCACGGTCGTTCCCCTCACCTGCCGTTCCATCAATCCAAAAACGGCATCGATCGATGCCGCCTTGAACTTGGACACTTCGCCGCGCGCGCCTCTAGGACTCGTGTCGGGGAAAACGGGCCGAGACTTAAGGGAAGCGCGTGATGAGCGCAGTGGTGTCCCGCAGCGGACGTGAGGCGTCTCGCATCAGGCTGTTCCTCCTGAGGGCTCCCATGGGAGCTTGACCAGGCAACTCAACGGCGGCCCACAAAGCCGCCGTCTTTGTTTTGGGGGTGATCGATGCTAGAAGTGCCGGGGAAACGCCTTATCCATCTAAGGCATGTATCGATGTTCGACCTCAACCAGCTCCGCTGTTTCGTCACGGTGGCGGAGGAATTGCATTTCGGCCGCGCCGCCGCACGGCTGAACATGACCCAGCCGCCGCTGTCCCGGCAGATCCAGGTGCTCGAGCACATCATCGATGCGCCGCTCTTGGAGCGCACCAGCCGTTCGGTGCGCCTGACGCCCGCGGGGCGTAGCTTCCTGCCGGAGGCGCGGCGCATCCTCAAGCTTGCCGAGAGCGCCTCGCAGGTCGCCCGTCGTATCGCGCTCGGCAAGACCGGCTCGCTCAAGATCGGCTTCACCGCGGCCGCGGCCTATGGCTTCCTGCCCGAGCTCGTCGCCGCCTGCCGCGCCAAGCTGCCCGAGGTGGACTTCTCGCTAAAGGAGATGGTGTCGGGCGACCAGTTCGAGGCGCTGACCTCGGGCCAGATCGACGCCGGCCTGCTGCGGCCGCCGATCGCGCGGCCCGAACTTGCCAGCCGCCGCGTCGTCGCCGAACCGCTGCTCGCGGCGATCCCGAAAAAACATCCGCTGGCGAATGCCGACGGCATCACCATCAAGGATTTCGACGACCAGCCCTTCGTGATGTACTCGCCCTATGAGAGCCGTTACTTCCACGATCTGCTGGTGGCGCTGTTCACCCGCGCCGACGTGCTGCCGCGCTACGTCCAGCATCTCAGCCAGATCCACTCCATCCTCGCGATGGTGCGCGCCGGCCTCGGCCTTGCCATCGTGCCAGCGGCGGCGGCGAACCTGAAGATCTCCGACGTGCGCCTGCGGCCGCTGAAACTGCGCACCCGTGTGCCCGTCGAGCTCTTCATGGTGTGGCGGCGCGAGGACGAGAACCCGCTGCTGTCGGCGCTGGTCAAGATCGCCGGCGAATTGTCCTCCGCGGAGCCGGCCGAGGATTGATGCTCAATCCGCATCGGTCGATATAGGCTTTGGCTTGGACGCGCATCGAACGGTCTCCTAAACCACGGCGCATGGACGCGCGGCCTCTGCTTGCGTCCTCCGCAACACGACAAGGGAGCGCCCATGAGCAAGATGACCCCGCAGGAAATGGCCCAGAAGATCGGATCGGGCCTCCTGTCCTTCCCCGTCACGCCGTTCAAGGCGGACCATTCCTTCGACGAGGCGACCTACCGCGCCAACATGGACTGGCTGTGCGGTTATGACGTAGCAGGTCTCTTCGCCGCAGGCGGCACCGGCGAGTTCTTCTCGCTGACGCCATCAGAGGTTCCGCAGGTCGTGAAGGTCGCCGTCGACGAGACCAAGGGCCGCGTGCCCGTGCTCGCCGGCACCGGTTACGGCACCGCGATCGCCCGCGAGATCGCCATCGGTGCGGAAAAGGCCGGCGCCGACGGCCTCTTGCTGCTGCCGCCCTACCTCACCCATTCCGAACAGGAAGGCCTTGCCGCCCATGTCGAGGCGGTCTGCGCCGCCGTGAAGATCGGCGTGATCGTCTACAACCGCGACAACGCGATCCTGCAGCCCGACACGCTCGCACGCCTTGCCGAGCGCTGCCCGAACCTCGTCGGCTACAAGGACGGCATCGGCGACATCGAACTGATGACCCGCGTCTACACCAAGCTCGGCGACCGCCTCACCTATGTCGGCGGCCTGCCGACCGCCGAGACCTTCGCGCTGCCCTATCTCGACATGGGCGTGACGACCTATTCCTCGGCCGTGTTCAACTTCGTGCCGGAATTCGCCACCAACTTCTACGCCGCGGTGCGCAAGCGCGACCACGCCACGATCCAGGCCGGCCTGAAGGATTTGATCCTGCCGCTGATCGCGATCCGCAACCGCAAGAAGGGTTACGCGGTCTCGATCATCAAGGCCGGCATGAAGGTGATCGGCCGCGATTCCGGCCCGGTCCGTCCGCCGCTCACCGATCTCACCGAGCAGGAGATGGCGGAGCTGACCGCGCTGGTGCAGAAGCTGCCCGCCGCACGATCGTCACAACAGGCTGCAGAATAAGGACAACAGGGAGGTGCGTGCGATGGCCCAGACTGAGATTTCCGGCGCGTCAGTCGCCGGTGCACCTGTGGTCACGGCGATGCAGGTGATCCCGGTCGCGGGCCGCGACAGCATGCTTCTCAACCTGAGCGGCGCGCATGCACCGTTCTTCACCCGCAATATCGTCATCCTCACCGACAATGCCGGTCACACCGGCGTCGGCGAGGTGCCGGGCGGGCAGAAGATCTGGCAGACCCTCCAGGACGCGCGCGACCTCGTGATCGGCAAGACGGTCGGCGCGATGAACAACATCCTCGCCGACGTCCGCACCGCCTTCGCCGATCGCGACGCCGGCGGCCGCGGCAAGCAGACCTTCGACCTCCGCGTCATGATCCACGCGGTCACCGCGATCGAATCCGCGCTGCTCGACCTGCTCGGCCAGCATCTCGGACTGCCCGTCGCCGCGCTGCTCGGCGAAGGCCAGCAGCGGAGCAGCGTCGAGACGCTCGGCTATCTCTTCTTCGTCGGCGATCGCCGCAGGTCGAAGCTCGACTATGTCACCGGCGAGACCGGCAAGGCGGAATGGTTCAACCTCCGCCACCAGGAGGCGATGATGCCCGAGACCGTGGTGCGGCTGGCGGAGGCCACCCACGATCATTACGGTTTCGCCGACTTCAAGCTCAAGGGCGGCGTGCTGCGCGGCGAGCAGGAGATCGAGGCCGTCACGGCCATCGCAAAACGTTTCCCGAACGCACGCGTGACGCTCGACCCCAACGGCGCCTGGTCGCTCGATGAGGCGATAAGCCTCTGCAAGAACATGCACGGCATCCTCGCCTACGCCGAAGACCCCTGCGGCGCCGAGGCCGGCTTCTCCGGCCGCGAGATCATGGCCGAGTTCCGCCGCGCCACGGGCCTGCCGACCGCCACCAACATGATCGCCACCGACTGGCGGCAGCTCTCCCATGCGCTGCGGCTCGGGGCGGTGGACATCCCGCTGGCCGATCCCCATTTCTGGACCATGCAAGGCTCGGTGCGCGTGGCCCAGACCTGCCGTGACAACGGCCTGACCTGGGGCTCGCACTCCAACAATCATTTCGACATTTCGCTCGCCATGTTCACCCATGTCGGCGCCGCCGCTCCCGGCAAGGTCACCGCGATCGACACCCACTGGATCTGGCAGGACGGCCAGGCCCTGACCAAAGAGCCGCTCCAGATCAAGGGCGGCAAGATCGCCGTCCCAGACCGCCCGGGCCTCGGCATCGAGATCGACCGCACCGCCGTCGAGGCCGCGCACGAGCTCTACAAGAAGCATGGACTCGGCGGCCGGGATGACGCTATGGCCATGCAGGACCTGATCCCCGGCTGGACGTTTGACGACAAGCGTCCCTGTCTCGTCCGTTAAAAACGTTCCCCTGGAGGAAAAAGATGACAGCAATCCTGAAGAACTTCATCGGCGGCGAATGGGTCGACGGCTCCGGCATCACCAGGAACATCAACCCCTCCAACACCAATGATCTCGTCGGCGAATACGCCAAGGCCGACAAGGCGCAGACCGAGAAGGCCATCGCCGCCGCGAAGGCCGCCTTCCCCGCCTGGTCGCAGTCGACCCCGCAGGCGCGCTTCGACGCGCTGAACAAGATTTCGCTCGAGATCCTCGCCCGTAAGGAAGAGCTCGGCCGCCTGCTCGCGCGCGAGGAAGGCAAGACCCTGCCTGAAGGCATCGGCGAGGTCGCCCGCGCCGGCCAGATCTTCGCGTTCTTCGCCGGCGAAGCGCTGCGCCTGATCGGCGAGAAGGGCGCTTCGGTGCGTCCCGGCCTCGACGTCGAGCTCACCCGTGAGCCGGTCGGCGTCGTCGGCATGATCACGCCCTGGAATTTCCCGATCGCGATCCCCGCCTGGAAGATCGCGCCGGCGCTCTGCTACGGCAACACGGTGGTGTTCAAGCCGGCCGAGCTGGTGCCGGGCTCGGGGCACGCGCTGTCCGAGATCATCACCCGCTCCGGCATTCCCGCGGGCGTGTTCAATCTCGTCGTCGGCTCCGGCTCGGTGGTCGGCCAGACCCTGCTCGAGCATCCTGACGTCGCCGCGATCTCCTTCACCGGTTCGGTGCAGACGGGACGCAAGATCGCGCAGGCCTGCGTGCTCTCGAACCCCATGAAGAAGTTCCAGCTCGAGATGGGCGGCAAGAACCCGTTGGTCGTGCTCGATGACGCCGACCTCAAGACCGCCGTCGAGGTCGCCGTCAACGGTGCCTATTTCTCCACCGGCCAGCGCTGCACCGCCTCCTCGCGCCTGATCGTCACCGAAGGCATCCACGACCGCTTCGTCGCGGCCGTGGCCGAACGCCTGAACAGCCTGTCGGTGGACGATGCGCTCAAGGCCGGTGTGCATATCGGCCCCGTGGTCGACCAGAGCCAGCTCGACCAGGACCTGCGCTACATCAAGATCGGTCAGGACGAAGGCGCCAAGCTCGCTTTCGGCGGCGAGCTGCTGAAGCGCGAGAATCCCGGCCACTACCTGCAGCCGGCGCTGTTCACCGAAGCCAACAACAACATGCGCATCGCGCGTGAGGAGATTTTTGGTCCGGTCGCCGCCGTCATTCGTGCCAAGAACTACGAGGAGGCGCTTGCCATCTCCAACGATACCGAGTTCGGCCTCGCCTCCGGCATCTGCACCACCAGCCTGAAATACGCCTCGCACTACAAGCGCAACAGCGAGTCCGGCATGGTGATGGTCAATCTGCCGACCGCCGGCGTCGACTATCACGTGCCGTTCGGCGGCCGGAAGGGCTCGAGCTACGGCGCCCGAGAGCAGGGCTCCTACGCACGCGAGTTCTACACCACGGTGAAGACGGCTTATACGTATCCGGGTTGAGATATCTAGACGTCGTAGGGTGGGTTAGCGCAGCGTAACCCACCTCTTCCGTTTCTGCGGACACAGACAGTGGTGGGTTACGCTGCGCTAACCCACCCTACAATCCCGGAGCCCGCAGATGGACCAGGACGTCGCAGCGAAAGAGCAGCCCCGCTACATCAAGCTCAACGAGCGCGACAATGTCGCGATCGTGGTCAATGATTTCGGGCTCCCCGCCGGCTCGCGCTTCGCCAGCGGCCTGACGCTCCGCGCCTTCGTGCCGCAGGGACACAAGACCGCGCTGGTCGACATCGCCGAAGGCGAACCGATCATCCGTTATGGCGAGATCATCGGCTACGCGCTGTCGCCGATCCTGGCCGGTGAATGGGTGGACGAGGCGCGCATCCGCATGCCGGAGGCCCCTGCCCTCGACAAGCTCGAGATCTCCACCGCCATCCCCGCGCCGCTGCCGCCGCTCGAAGGCTTCACCTTCGAAGGCTACCGCAATCCGGACGGTTCGGTCGGCACCAAGAACATCCTCGGCATCTCCTCCTCCGTGCAATGCGTCAAGGGCACGATGGAGTATGCTGTGAAGCGCATCCGCGCCGAGCTGCTGCCGAAATATCCCAACGTCGACGACGTCGTGCCGCTGACGCATGCCTATGGCTGCGGCGTCGCCATCACCGCGCCCGACGCTGTCGTGCCGATCCGCACCCTGCAGAACCTCGCGCTCAACCCCAATTTCGGCGGCGAGATCTTGGTGGTCGGCCTCGGCTGCGAGAAGCTGGCGCCGGAGCGGCTGGTGCCCGAAGGCGTGAGCGATGCCATCGTCCGCATGCAGGACGAAGCCTTCGACGGCTTTGGTGCCATCGTCGATGCGATCATGACCCAGGCGGAAGCGCGGCTGAAGGTTCTCAACACCCGCAAGCGCGAGACCTGCCCCGCCTCCGACCTCGTCATCGGGCTGCAATGCGGCGGCAGCGATGCCTTCTCCGGCGTCACCGCCAATCCCGCTGTCGGCTTCGCCGCAGACCTGCTGGTCCGCGCCGGCGCCACCGTGATGTTCTCGGAAGTGACGGAAGTGCGCGATGCCATCCAGCTGCTCACGCGACGCGCCATCAACGAGGACGTCGGCCGCGCGCTGGTGCGCGAGATGGCCTGGTACGATTCCTATCTTGCCCGCGGGGGCGCCGACCGCAGCGCCAACACCACGCCCGGCAACAAGAAGGGCGGCCTTGCCAACATCGTCGAGAAGTCGCTGGGCTCGATCGTCAAGTCCGGCTCGAGCGCGATCGCCGGCGTGCTCTCGCCCGGCGAGAAGGCAACGCAGAAGGGCATGCTGTTCGCGGCGACGCCGGCAAGCGACTTCATCTGCGGCACGCTGCAGCTCGCCTCCGGCATGACGCTGCAAGTCTTCACCACCGGCCGCGGCACGCCCTACGGCCTTGCGGCAGCGCCGGTGATCAAGGTCGCGACGCGCAGCGAGCTCGCACGGCGCTGGAAGGACCTGATCGATTTCGACGCCGGCAAGATCGCAACCGGCGAGAAGACCATCGAGGAGACCGGCTGGGACCTTTTCCGCCTGATCCTCGACGTCGCCTCTGGCCGCACCAAGCCGTGGTCGGATCGCTGGGGCATCCACAACGACCTTACACTGTTCAATCCCGCGCCGGTGACCTGAGACCGCAAGCGCCTTTCGCGAAACCGTCCGGAAATATTGGCGCGGAAAACTTCTTCCGCGTTTCGTCCCTTCGCATCAAGCAATCAATATCTGCGCCGAAGGCAACGGGATTGTTCGCGCACGAGCGAACCTGTCGCGGCACCGCGGCGACCAAACCTCCGATTGACATTTTCCACGGAGATTTTCCAATGCGCGTTCTCTCGATGATTGCCGTTGCCGGCGCCATGATTGCGAGCTCGGCCGCCGCGTTCGCCAGCGAGCTTCCCTCTTACGAAGTGACGTCGTTTCCGATCACGGCGACGCAGGTGCAGGTGCTCGGCGGCGCCGGCGTCGAGGAGCAGTCTGCAAGCCCTGCGATGACCGTCGCCGGCATGCCGGCCTCGCCGGTGCAGGTCTCCGTGCTGTCGCCGCGGATCAAGCAGCTCGCGAGCGCGGGTTCGAACAAGCAGGCGCACTAAGCTCGCCTTTGTCATTCCGGGTTCGGCGCCGCGCGCCGACCGGAATGACGCGCGTCTACGTCATGCTGCCCGGCATGAAGCAGCGCACGCGCGGATGGCCGTCGACATAGTGCTTCCACACCATGGTGCGGCCGATCTTGTTCGGCACGGTGATCACGGCGCCGTCGGGCACCACGACCCACTCCTCGTCGATGCGCACGCGGTAGCGGCCGCGATCGGACTCCCAATCGACATCGGCAATGACATAGCCGTCGGCATCCGAGCAGCATTGCCCGAATTCGCTATGCAGACTCTCGAACCAGGGCTTTAAGGGCGAGTTGGCGAAGCGGCCGTCGTCGCGCGCCAGCGCCGAATGCGTCAGTACCGTCAGCCCCAGCAGCACGGCGGCACACTGTCTTGCAGGTCTCATGTGGTCTCCGCGATCGAAGTGATCACCGCGGGGCAAACGCTGCCGTCCGCCCTCCGCATGGTGCGCGGGCGTGGAGACGGCGACTCGCTCCCCCAGCAGCTTTGCCAACAGCTATGCAAATCCAGCGCCAGCGCGCATTCCGGGGAACTACTGGCAAGGTTCCGAGGCGCATTCGCCCTTCGGCGAAGGTGGTCGCACAGGCTGGAGATCCGGTGGCGGGGAAGACCCCTACGCCAAGGCGAGAGCTATTGAGGCCGCGCAGTGCCGGCCTGCGCCCTTATTGCTTTGCCGGCGCCATTGTGGCACCGCCCTTCTTCGCCGCGGGCGCGGGTTGCTTCGCGGCTGCGGCCTGCGCCGGCAAGTATTTTGCGACGATGGCAGGATCGACCTGCGCGATGTAGGCATCCGGCAGACGCGTCCAGGTCTCGTCCTTGCCGAGCAGCGCGATGCCGAGATAGCCGCGCAGCGTCAGGGTCTGGCCGTCGGGGCTGACCCGCATGTTGGCCTTCCAGATCTGGCCGTCACGCGGATTGAGCACGTTGCCGCCTTCGTACTTCAATCCTTCGCGCTTCATGTTGCGGACGAAGGAGATGCCGAGCACCGGCGCGTTCTTGCGATCGTCGGTGCACTTGGAGCAGACCTCGTTCGGATCGTCGGTCGGCCGCGGGAAGGTCTTGGCGATCACGCCTTCGAACACGCCACTGCGATCGATGAAGAGAAACCATCCGACCGTCTTGCCGTCTTCGACCTTCTGCCAGAGGCCCGCCGCCGTGGGCTCGGCGGTCTGCGCCGCGCACGGCCTCACCATCGCGAGTGACAATGCGAGCGCGAGGAAGGAGAGCAGCCGAGAGCTGGAAACGAGAGTCCGCATTATCATCACCTTGCTGAGCCAATCACCTTGCTGAGCCAAGACTTCGTTGAGCCAAGACTTCGTTGAGCCAAGACTTCGTTGGGCCAAGACCTTGCTAAGCCAACACTTTGCTAAGCCAAAAATTTGGCCAAGCCCACGACCGGAATGGCCGCAGACTACGGCGATTTCGCGAACGGTTCCAGCACCAGAAACATGGGGCATCGCCGCCCCGGAACGCTTCCGTCAGTTGACACCAAGCTTCTTTTGCAGGCTGGAGGACGAGGTCGTGTACTGGAACACGAGCCGCTTCTCCGGATAGACATAACGATGGGCTTTTTGCGACATCAGCGCGCCCTCGTGGAAGCCGCACAGGATCAACTTGATCTTGCCGGGATAGGTGTTGATGTCGCCGATCGCGAAGATGCCTGATACGTTGGTCTCGAACGCGGATGTCTCGACCGGCACCAGATTGTTCTCCAGCGCAATGCCCCAGTTCGCGACCGGGCCGAGCTTCATGGTCAGCCCGAAGAACGGCAGCATGGTGTCGCAGGCGATTTCGGTGATGCTGTTGTCGTTGCCCTTGACGGTCGCGCCGGCGAGCTTGCCGTCGGCGCCGGAGAGCGCGGTGACCTGGCCGAGCCGCAGATCCATCTTGCCGCCGGCAACCAGCGCGCGCATCTGCTCGACGCTGTGGGGCGCTGCGCGAAACTCGTCGCGCCGATGCAGCAGCGTGATGCGCTTCGCAATCGGATGCAGATTGAGCGTCCAGTCGAGCGCGGAATCGCCGCCGCCGACGATCAGCACGTTCTTGTCGCGGAACGTCTCCATCTTGCGCACCGCGTAGTGCACCGAAGTACCTTCATAGGCCTCGATGCCCGGCACCGGCGGACGCTTGGGCTGGAACGAGCCGCCGCCGGCCGCGATCACCACCACCTTGCATTCGAACACCTTGCCGGCATCGGTGGTGCAGCGAAACAAAGGATCGCCGATCTTCTCCACGGTCTCGACCATTTCGCCGAGATGGAAGGTCGGATGAAACGGCTTGATCTGCTCCATCAGCGCGTCGGTCAGCCCCTGCCCCGACACATGCGGAATGCCGGGAATGTCGTAGATCGGCTTTTCCGGATAGAGCTCGGCACACTGGCCGCCGACCTTGTCGAGGATGTCGACGAAGTGCGTCCTCATGTCGAGAAGGCCGAGTTCGAAGGCGGCGAACAGACCGCACGGGCCGGCGCCAATAATCAGCACATCTGTTTTGATCACGTCGCTCATGTCGTCTCTTTATCGGTAGTTATCGGTTGGACGGCGCCCGTTGGGCAGAGGTGACCCTGCCTGTCTAGCCAACGGGGATGGAACAGGGAAGGCATAAAAGCGGGTTCGCCCCGCAGCCGCGCCCACTTGCCGGGCCAGAATAACTGGGCTGTAACGAGCATGGATATGACGGAGATCAACCGGTGAACGCACCAGCCCGCCTCGACACGACCCCGCACCTCGAGGACTTTCCGTTTCGCCTCAGCGACAACGTCCGGTTCGGCGACTTGGACCCGAACCAGCACGTCAACAACGCGGTCTACGCCACTTATTTCGAGACCGGCCGTGTCACGCTGATGAAGCTTCCCGAATACGGGCTGACCCCGCCGGGCCTGGCCTGGATCATGGTGCGGCTCGACATGCACTTTCGCGCCGAGCTGCACTGGCCGAGCACGATCGAGCTTGGCCTCGGCGTGGTCAAGCTCGGGCGAACGTCGGTGACATTCGAGCAGGTCGTGTTCTCGAACGGCACGTGCATTGCGTCGGCGACGTCGGTCGGCGTCCTGCTCGACGAGGCCACGCGGCGACCCGCGCCGCTGACCGCAGAGGTGATCGAGAAGCTCAGACCCTGGCACAAGCGCGGCATCGAGGTCGCGCCGCCGAGCATCTAGTCTACTTGGATAGCCTGCTTGGAGACGATCAGGCCTGGCGCTCGGGCGTCGCCACGACGAGACCGTCGAGCTCGTCGGAGACCTTGATCTGGCAAGACAGGCGCGAATTCGGGCGCACGTCGAAACCGAAGTCGAGCATGTCCTCTTCCATCGGCGTCGGGCTGCCGACCTTCTCGCGCCAGGCTTCGTCGACATAGACATGGCAGGTCGCGCAGGCGCAGGCGCCGCCGCATTCGGCCTCGATGCCGGGAATGCTGTTGCGGATCGCAGCTTCCATCACGGTTGCGCCGTTCTCGATTTCCACCGTGCGGGTTTCGCCCTTGTGGTCGACAAAGTGAATCTTGGCCATGTGTGCTCGTGCTGCCGCGGTGCTTTGAATGAAGGAGGGTCCCGGCTGTCCTATAACGGGTCGATCAGCCCGGCGCCATAGCGTTTTGTTGCGAATTGAATCCCGCTTTGCGGGAAGAAAACGCGTCAAAACAAGCGACTAGAGCCCGGCTCCGGTCGTATCGGCTCAACGCTTCAGCATCGCCGCGATGGCGGCACGGGCCTCGGCCACCGCCTCCTTCAATGCGGCCAAGGCATGGGGCCGGCCCTGGCCTGTCCGGATCGCAGTCTCCAGGCTGGCTGCGGCATCGGCCACCGCAAAGGCGCCGATCCCGCGCGCCGAGCCATTGAGCTTGTGCGCGAGCGCGCCGGTCTCGGCCGGCAACGCTGTCATCGCCGCGAGCAGACGGGCCGCCTGCTCCGCGAACATGGCCAGCACTTCCTGCTCCAGCTCGGCATCGCCGAGCGTCATCCGGGAGAGGTGATCGAGGTCGAGCGGGCTGTCGATCGGCGCAAGCGGGGGCGAAGGCATCCAGTCCATCCGTTGCAGTTCAGGCGTCATGGCGCAGGCCCCGGCATCGCGCGACGGCCGCCGGTCCGGCGGTCAGGTTCCCCTCACCCAAGCATGGAAATGGTTAACGAAATGTTTGGGGAAATTGACGCAGATCCGCCGGTTTATTGACGAAAAGTTGCCGCAATCCGCCGAGTCCAGTGGAGAATTGCATTGATTGCTAAGGCGTTACGGCCCGATCCTGTTAACGATGATTAAGAATGTCTTAATCGCGGGCATTTCATTCGCGACGCTCTGCCAATAGGATGTTGCAGAAATTGGCGGACAAGCCGTTCGGGTGGGGACGGCTCGGAGATCCGCGCAAGCGGCATGATCCGGTCTGTGGGCTTGCGCCGCGCGCAGGGCTCGCGGGGGGACGCGTACAAGTAACGAGGGCTCGGACTGAACATGGCGAACACTCCGAAAAAGGTCAAAGACCCTACAGAAGTTGCGCTTTCTGCGATTCAGGAAGCCCTGAACATCAGCGACACGGCGGCCGATACCAGCCGCAACGCCGCGATGCGCAACGAAACGGCGCCCCCGGTGCCGCCAGCCGCGCCACCGGTGTTTGACGATCCGAACTTCGAGCCGCGCCCCGCCGCGAACGAACGGTCGACCGTGTTCGACCCGGTCGAGGAGCCGCGCACCGCGCGCCGTCCCGCCAATGACGACCGCGAGACCATCGGTCAGTTGCTCCAGGCGCTGCAGAAGGGCCGCCCTGCCCGCAGCGTCTACACCTTCGCCACCATCTTCGCCGGCATCTGGCTCGCCGCCTGCGCGGCGCTGACCGTCGGCTTCCTGCCCTCGATCCAGGCTGCCATGGGCCAGAGCGGCGGCGTGCTCGTCATCGCCGGCCTCGTTGCGATGTTCTTCGCGCCGATCATGCTGTTCTACTTCCTCGCCAGCCTCGTCTGGCGCGGCCAGGAAATGCGCATGATCGCGCAGGCGATGGCGCAGGTCGCGATCCGCTTCTCCGAGCCGGAAGGCTCGGCCGCCGATTCCATGGTCACCGTCGGCCAGGCCATCCGCCGCGAGGTCGCGGCGATGGGCGACGGCATCGAGCGTGCGATTGCGCGCGCCGGCGAGCTCGAGACGCTGGTTGCCAACGAGGTCGCCGCGCTCGAACGCGCCTATTCCGACAACGAAGTCCGCATCCGCGCTTTGCTTCAGGACATCGCGCATCAGCGCGACAATTTGGTCGGCCAGGCCGAGCAGGTTCGCAGCGCCATTTCCGGCGTGCAGATCGACCTGCGCCACGACATCGCGCTGATCTCGGACGCGATCGCCTCCCGCGTCGACGAGGTCGCCAAGTCGATCACCGGCGCGCTGGAAGAGCGCGGCGCCCACATCACCCAGGCGCTGAGCAACGCCGGCGACAACATGATCCTGGCGCTCGGCGAGCGCGGCGGCGACCTGCTCGACCGCCTCGAGGAAGCCAGCAACGAGACCACGCGCGCCGTGCTCGACGCCAGCGAGCGGCTGACCACCAGCCTCAACTTCAAGACCGGCCACGTCCACGACGAGTTCGTCGACCTCGCCGATCGCGTCCACGAGATGCTGAACGAGCGCATCGACCGCATCACCGGCGAGTTCGAGCAGCGTTCCGCCGCGATCGTCGACGGCATCTCCGAGCGCACCGAGCAGGTGCACGACAGCCTGAAGAACTCGTCGGACTCGCTGCTGCTCGAGCTCGAGCTGCGTTCCAACGACATCTCCGCCAAGATCGATGATGCCGGCAACCGCCTCGCCGGCCAGATCATGACGAGCGGCGACAAGGCCAGCGAAGCGCTCGACGCCACCGTCAACTCCCTGGTCGCCAAGGTCGTCAGCCAGACCGAGACCGCGCACGATTCACTGTCGCTGCAGATGAGCGCGTTCGACGAGCTGGTGAGGAACCAGGGCACCGAGCTGGTCGAGAAGTTCGCCCGCGACTCCGGCACGCTGGGCGCGCTGATCACCCGCCACATCTCCGAGTTCGACCGCACCGTGAAGACCTTCGGCGGCGAGATCGTCGAGCGCATGGGCCAGCGCACGCAGGACATCGCCGAGACGCTGAAGACCTATGTCGACAATTTCGACACCCGCTTCACGTCGAACGGCGGCCAGATCACGGCGGTGCTCGACCAGCGCCTCGCGCAGTTCGAGACCACGATCGGCGAACGCGTCGGCAATATCGACGCCTCGCTGAACGGCAAGATCGCCAGCCTCGACGGCACCATCGAAGGCCACATCAGGACCTTCGACGAGCAGCTCGTCGGCCGCGTCGCCGCGCTCGAGCAGTCGTTCGACGGCCGCGCGAAGTCGATGACCGAAACCATCGACGGACGCATCAACACGCTGGCGACGTCGCTGACCGACGGTGCCGCGCAGGCGATCCAGTCGATCGACTCCCGCCTCACCCACCTCACGACCTCGCTGACCGGCGGCGCGTCGCAGGCCATCGAAACGATCGATGCACGCCTCAATCACCTCACGACGTCGCTGACCGATGGTGCGTCGCAGACGATCCAGTCGATCGACACCCGCTTGACGCACCTCACGACGACGCTCACCGGCGGCGCCACGCAGGCGCTCGAATCCATCGACGCCCGTCTCACCTACCTGACCACGTCCGTGACCAACGGCGCCTCGCAGGCCGTGCAGTCGATCGACACCCGCCTCACGCTGCTGAGCTCGACGCTCACCGACGGCACCGCGCAGGCGATCGAGGCCGTCGACCGCCGCATCACCGGCGTCGCCGAGATCATCGACGGCCGCAGCACGCATCTGACCGACACGGTCACGGCACGTTTCCAGGAGATCCAGCAGGCCATCGAGACCAAGGTCGGCTCGGTCGCCAGCGACATCGACGTGCGCGTGGCGCAGTTCGAGGACCTGCTCGGCTCGCGCGTCGAGGCCGTCGCCGGCCGCATCGAAAGCAGCGGACGCCAGGCCAGCGAGGACATGATGTCCCGCGCCGAGATGATCTCGACTGCGATCCGCTCGCATGTCGAGGACGCCGAGCGCTCGCTCACCAACCTCGTCGTCAACACCAGCGAGACGATCCAGACCGGCGCGCGCACCGCCCAGCAGTCGCTGCTGACGGTCTCCTCCGACGTCAACGCCCAGCTCAAGATGACCTCCGCCGAGGTCGAGCAGGCGCTGACCGCGGTCGGCACCGGTGCGGCGAACTCGATCCTGACCAGCGCCCGCGAAGCGCAGTCGACACTGGTCGCGGCCTCGGGCGAAGCCTCCACCCAGATCAAGGGGCTCGCGGCCGACGTCGAGCGCACGCTGTCGGCGGCGGGCTCCGCCACCGCGGCCTCGATCCTGGCCGGCGCGCGCGAGGTGCAGACCACCCTCGTCACCGCGTCGTCGGATGCGGCCAACCAGGTCAAGACGCTCACCGCCGACGTGCAGCGCTCGCTGTCGATGGCCGGCACCGCCACCGCGGAGTCGATCACCGCCGGTGCCCGCGATGCGCAGAGCACGCTGATCGCGGCCTCGACCGAGACCGCCAACCAGATCAAGGCGCTGTCCTCGGACGTGCAGCGTTCGCTGACGATGGCGGGCACCTCGACGGCCGAGACCATCATGAGCGGCGCCCGCGAGGCCCAGAGCACGCTGGTGACGGCGTCCTCGGACGCGGCGAGCCAGGTCAAGTCGCTCGCGGCCGAAGTGCATCGCTCGCTCTCGCAGGTCGGCCAGTCCACCGCCGAGACGATCACCACCAGCGCCCGCGACGCCCAGAGCACCCTGCTCGCGGTCTCGGCCGAGCAGACCAGCCAGGTCCGTTCGCTCGCGGCCGAGATGCAGCGCGCGCTGGCGACCGCCGGCGGCGCCACCATCGAGGCGCTCACCAGCGGCGTTCGCGAGGCCCAGGGCACGCTGATCTCCGCCTCGACCGATGCAGCGAGCCAGATCAAGTCGCTGACGACGGACATCGAGCGCACGCTGACCGCGGTCGGCGCCGACACCGCCTCGACCATCCTGAACAGCGCGCGTGAGGCCCAGATCTCGCTGACCTCGACCTCGGCCGACGCCGCGAGCCAGATCCGCACGATCTCGACCGAGATCGAGCGCACGCTGAGCGCGGCCACCGCCAACGCCACCAACGACATCCAGACCAGCGCGCTCAACGCCCAGAACGCGCTGATCTCCGCCTCCAACGAGGCGAGCTCGCGCGTCAAGTCGAGCTCGGCCGACGTCGAGCGTTCGGTGCTCGCCGCCAGCTCCAGCTTCGGCCAGGCCATGACCGGCAAGACCGACGAGATCGTCACCTATGTGCAGCAGCAGGCCGACCGTCTGTCGAACATGATCGACGCCAAGCGCGGCGCGCTGGTCGACGCGATCGGCTCGAAGACGAGCCAGCTCACGCTCGACATCGACCGCGTCACCTCCGACGCGCTGAAGTCGATCGAGACGCGCGGCCAGGCCTTCTCGCAGACCATGATGGGCAACGGCTCGGAAGTCGCCCGCACCATCAACGCCGCGAGCGAGGTCGCCACCAGCGCGGTCAGCAAGTCGCTCAAGGATCTCGAGCAGTCGTCGCGTTCCGCGATCGACCAGTCGCGCCAGGTCTCGATTGCGGCCGTCACCGAGATGCAGGAGACCAGCAAGATCCTGCGCACCGACACGGTCGCCCTGTTCGAGCGCCTGCGCGAAGGCAACATCCTGCTTCAGGAGGTGCTGACCGGTGCGCACGACAATCTCAACTCGCTCGAGCGGGCGCTGGTGACCCGCGTCGCCGACTTCGTCTCGGCGATGAACGACGTCACTTCGCGCAACGGCGCGGCGACGCAGAACCTGGAAGAGCAGCTCAACGTCTTCAACAGCAAGACCACGAAGGCGCTGCAGGATCTCGGCGAGCTGTCGACCCAGTTCGACAAGCACGGCCAGGCGCTGGTCGAGGCCGCCCAGGTCGTCGAGCAGAGCAACAAGAACACCACCGCCTCGCTCGCCGAGCGCAAGCAGGCGCTGGAATCGCTCGTCACCACGATCGACCTGCGCACGGCCGATCTCGACCAGCGGCTGTCGCGCTTCACCGGCCTGCTCGATGAATCGCTGGCGGCTGCCGAAGAGCGCGCCCGCGACATCGCCCGCGTCGTCGCCGAGACCGCCGGCGCCGGCTCGGCCGCGATCACCCGCCAGTTCGAGGCGGTGCGCGCGGCATCCGAAGAGGAGCACCGGCAGACCATCGAGGCCATGCACGACATCTACCGCCAGACCACCGATGAGGCGGATGCGATGTTCAAGCAGTCGACCGAGAAGTTCACCAACCTCGTCGCCAGCATGAAGCAGATGGCTTTCGAGATGCACAACGAGCTCGAAGCCACCCGCAACGAGCTGCGCCGCGGCGTGCTCGAGATGCCGCAGGAGGCCGCCGAGAGCACGGCGCAGATGCGCAAGGTGATCGTCGACCAGATCGAGGCGCTCGCCGAGCTCAACCGCATCGTGGCCCAGCACGGCCGCGGGCTCGACGTCACCACGGCGGGCCGCGCCAGCGTGCAGCGCCAGGAAGAGCCGGTGCTGGCCGCCGTCGGCAGCCGCGCGCCGGAGACCCGCATGCGCGACATCGGCAGCGCTTCGACGCTGCCGCCGCCGGACCTCGGCATGCCGGCCGCGCGCCGCACCGAAGCGCCGCCGGTCGCGCCCGGCAACAACGACCAGAACCGTGACGGCTGGCTGTCGGACCTGCTCAACCGCACGGACGCCAACCAGGGCGCTCCGAACGGCCGTGAGGCTCCCCGTGGCCGTGCTGCTGCCCCTGCACCGCAGCCGCAGGCCCCGCAGGCAAGCAGCAATCCGCTGGAATCGCTGTCGCTCGACATCGGCCGGCTGATGGACCGCAACCTCGCCGCCGAGATGTGGGACCGCTACCAGCGCGGCGAGAACAAGGCCTTCACCAAGCGCCTCTACACGCCCGCCGGCCAGAAGGCCTTCGACGAGGTCGCCCGCAAGTACCGCGCCGACCGCAACTTCAAGGGCACGGTCGACCGCTACGTCGCCGAGTTCGAGCGCCTGCTCGACGAAGTCGCCCGCGACGGCCGCGGACCGCAGGAGCTGCGCAGCCACCTGATCTCGGAGACGGGCCTGGTGTACACGCTGCTAGCGCACGCGGCTGGCCGCCTGGGGTAAGCGGCCGATAGCAACGAACAGCGAAAGAAAACGGAGGCCTCTCGGCCTCCGTTTTTGTTTGAGTGCGTCATCCGCGCTCTCGTGCCCCGGACGCAGCGCAGCGCTTCTTAGCGGTGCGCTGCAGAGCCGGGGCCCACGCGGCATCGTACGGTGTGGCTTTCTGGGTCCCGGCTCTGCGCAGCAACGCCAAGAGCGTTGCAGCGCGTCCGGGACACGGGTCGCAAGCTCGTCATTGCGAGAAGCGAAGCGACGAAGCAATCCAGACTGCCTCCGCGGCGGCAGTCTGGATTGCTTCGCTTCGCTCGCAATGACGGCGGAGAGAGCATGCGCCCTCTCTCATCTCGTGCGAACGCTCCCGCCACCTACCGCCTGCCGCTCGCGGCGGGCGCCGGCTTGGGCGGCTCGGGCGGCGGGGCGGGTTGCGATGAATTGCTGGCGCCGAACAGGACGCGGGTCGGGTTGCGGTCGAAATTGTTCACGGCACGGCTGATGTCGCCGAGGGTGCGGCGGCCGTCGGCCATCAATGCGCCGGAGCGCTTGTCGAAATCGTCGGCCAGCTCGCGGATCGACTTCACCGCCTGGAACAGCTCGCCGCCGTCCTTGCCGCCGGCCAGCGTGTTGAGGCCGAGCATGAGGTTGTCGGCCTTGAGCATGACGCCGTCGACCTTCGCCATCACGCCGTCGATCTTCTCGGAATTGCGCGCCAGCGAGTTGGTGAAGGTCTCGAGGTTCTTCAGCGAGTTCTTCACCGAGTCCTGATTATCCGCGACGATCTTGTTGATGTTCTGCAGCGTGGCGCGGATCGCCTCGGTGACGTCCTGCAGCTTGTTGGGGTCGGCGGTCAGCGTCGGGATGCCGTCCTGGTCGAGCGGCGGCGGGGCTGCAGCCTCTTCGCCGCCCTTGAGCGAGATCGCGGCGACACCAGTGAGGCCCTGGAATTCGAGGCCGACCAGCGTGTCCTTGCGGATCGGAGCGTTGTTTTCGATCATCGCGAGTGCGACAACCCGCCGCGGGTTGTCGAGCTTCACGGAGACCACCTCGCCCACCCTGATACCGTTGAAATTGACGCTGCCGCCGTTGCGCAGGCCCGCCGCGGGCCCCTCGAACACGACGCGAAGCGGGCTGCGCTGCTTGGTGGTGTGCAGCGACTGAAACCACAGCACGAAGCCGACCGCGGCGGCGATCACCGCCAGCGTGAACGAGCCGATCAATATGTAATTCGCCCGCGTTTCCATCAGGTGCTCCGGCTACTCAACCCAGCTACTCAACCCATGACCGCGCGGGCGCGCTTGCCATGGAAATACTGCCTCAGCCAGGGATGCTGCGAGGCCTGCATGTCGGCGATCGACCCTGCCGCAATGATCTTACCGTTCCCTAAAACGGCGATGCGGTCACATGCGGTGTAAAGGCTGTCGAGGTCGTGGGTTACCATGAAAACGGTCAGCCCCAAAGTGCGCTGGAGGGTCCGGACCAGCTCGTCGAAGTCGCCGGCGCCGATCGGGTCGAGGCCGGAGGTCGGCTCGTCCAGGAAGACGAGGTCGGGATCGAGCGACAGCGCGCGCGCCAGGGCCACGCGCTTGATCATGCCGCCGGAGAGCTCCGACGGGAAACGCTCGGCGACCTCGGGCTTGAGGCCGACCATGGTGAGCTTGGCCATGGTGATCTCGTCCATCAGCCGCTGCGAGACGCGCAAATATTCGCGCATCGGAAACTGGATGTTCTGCCGCACGGTCAGCGAGGAGAACAACGCGCCCTGCTGGAACAGGACGCCCCAGCGCCGCTCGACGTTGCGCCGCTGCGACGTGCTCGAGGAATCCAGGTCGACGCCGAACACTTCGATGGAGCCTGCGACCTTCGGCACCAGGCCGATGATGGTGCGCGTCAGCACCGACTTGCCCGCGCCGGAGGGACCGACGAAGCCCAGGATCTCGCCGCGCTTGACGTCGAGGTTGAGCCCGTCGAGCACGCGCGTCGCGCCGAACTGCACGGTGATGTCGCGGACGCGGATGATCGGATCCTGTATCTCGCCTGCCATCGTCACATCCCGATCGAGGCGAAGAAGATGGCGAAGATGCCGTCCATGACGATGACGAAGAAGATACCCTTCACCACCGACGCGGTGGTGTGCTGACCCAGCGATTCCGCGCTGCCCTGCACGGCCAGCCCTTCGACGCAGGCGACGATGCCGATCACGGCCGCCATGACCGGCGCCTTGACGATGCCGACGATGAAATGATCGATCGAGATGGCATCGCGCAGGCGCAACAGGAACGCCTCCGGCTGAACGCCGCCATAGAGCCAGGCCACCAGACCGCCGCCATAGAGCGCGGCCATGGCGCCGAGGAATGCCAGGATCGGCAGCGCCAGCACCAGCGCCATCATGCGCGGCAGCACCAGCACCTCGATCGGATCGAACCCCATGGTGCGCAGCGCGTCGATCTCCTCGCGCATCTTCATCGAGCCGAGCTCGGCGGTGTAGGCGCTCCCCGAACGGCCCGCGACCATGATCGCGACCAGCAGCACGCCGATCTCGCGCAGCACCAGGACGCCGAGCATGTCGACCACGAAGATGTCGGCGCCGAAACGGCGGAAATGGAAGATACCTTGCTGCGCGATGATGCAGCCGATCAGGAAGGTGATCAGCACGATGATCGGCACCGCGCGCCAGCAGACCTGCTCCATGTGATGCACGGTCGAGGTCAGGCGGAACGAGCGCGGATGACTCAGGACGCGAAACCACGCCGCGAGCACGGCGCCGAGCATGTCGACGAGGCCCGCCACCGTGCCGGCGACGCCGGCCACGGCCCGGCCGATCTGCTCCAGCATGCCGGAGATGGTGATCGGGTTGCTGTCGACCACGGCCGCCGCCCTGACCCGCCGCACCTCGTCCACGAGGCTGGAATAATTGGCGGACAGACCCGCAATCTGCGCCTCGACAGGTCCCTTGGTCAGGCTGCGGCGCAGCCGCTCGATCAGCCAGGCGCCGAACGTGTCGAGCTTGGCGACCTCGGAGACGTCGATGAAGATGCTTTGCGGGGTGCCTGCGAGCTTCTCGGCCTCAGTCACCATCCGCTCCAGGACCGGCGCAAAGCTCGCGGTCCAGGTCCCGGTGGCGCACAGCGCCAGCGCGTTGCCCTTGGCAATCCGTTCCAGCTTCGGATCGCCACTCATGTCCGCTCCCGTGCCGGGGCGGAGAAAATCAGATGGTTGCGCACGCGCCCTTACCCAGAGAAGGTATCCCCAAGTGGTTAATGTTAGTTGCTAGAGGTAACTAGCAGGTTCAGATTTCGCCAGAGTTCAAAATGACTTCCATGAAATTTGCAGCTTTGGCGACGCGAATCGAGCGCTTCCCGATCGCCGGCAGCTTTACCATCAGCCGGGGCGCCAAAACCGAGGCCGTCACCGTCGTGGCGGAGGTCAGCCGGGACGGCCTGACCGCCCGCGGCGAGTGCGTGCCCTATCCCCGCTATGGCGAGACGCCGGAGGCGACACTGGCCGCGATTGAGGCCATGCAGGAGGCCGTCGCGGGCGGGCTGACGCGAGAGGCCCTCCAGGCCGCCATGCCGCCCGGTGCGGCCCGCAACGCCCTGGATTGCGCCCTGATCGACCTCGAGGCCAAGGCGGCCGGCTTGCGCGCCTGGAACCTGCTCGACCGCCCGGCCCCGGGGGAGCGCACCACGGCCTACACGATCTCGTTAGGGACCCCCGAGGCCATGGCCGCAGCGACCGCCAAGGCGGCGCACCGGCCGCTGCTCAAGATCAAGCTCGGCGGCGACGGCGATCCGGAGCGCATCGCGGCCGTGCGCAAGGCCGCCCCCGAAGCCGAGCTGATCGTGGATGCCAACGAGGCCTGGACCGAGGCCAATCTCGAACACAATCTCGCTGCCTGCGCCGTGGCCGGCGTTACCCTGGTGGAGCAGCCGCTGCCGGCAGGCAGAGACGAGGCGCTGGCGCGGATCAGGCGCCCGCTGGCGGTCTGCGCCGACGAGAGCGTGCACGACCGCTCTTCGCTCGCACCCTTGCGCGACCGCTACGATGCCGTGAACATCAAGCTCGACAAGACCGGCGGCCTCACCGAGGCACTGGCCATGGCCGATGCCGCCCAGGCGCTCGGCTTCGAGATCATGATCGGCTGCATGGTCGCAACCTCGCTGTCGATGGCGCCAGCGATGCTGGTGACGCCGCAGGCGCGCTTCGTCGATCTCGACGGCCCGCTGCTGCTCGCGCACGACCGCGACCACGGCCTGCGTTATGACGACAGCCTGGTCTACCCGCCGGACGCTTCGCTCTGGGGCTGAGCCGTGAGGCGATGCCGCGCCGACCAGATCAGGATCGCGCCGGCAGCGGCCATCGCGGCCATGACGTAATAGACACCATCACCGATGCGGGCATAGATCGCGCCCGATGCGATCGACGTCGCCGCGCCCAGGAGTCCGTTGCAGGCGGCGTAATAGCCCTGCCCGCGCGCGATCTGATGCGACGGCACGCGCTGCACCAAGAGGTTCATGGTGCCGAGGATGGTCATGCCAAAGCTGAAGCCGTGGCCGAGCTGGGCGATCGCGAGCAGCACGAGCGGCGGCTCGCTGGCGGTGACGATCCAGCGCAGCACGGCGATCACGCCGCCGATCGCCATCAGCGTGGACGGATGCAGCGAGAAGCGCGGCGACAGCGCGAACACCACGATCTCGGCCATCACGCCCAGCGTCCACAGCACCGCGATGGTGAGCCCGCTGATGCCATGGAGCTGCCAGTCGATGGCCGAGAAGGTGTAGAAAGCGATGTGGCTGCTCTGGATCAGCGCGGCCGATGCGATCACCGCCCAGAAGCCGGCATCACGCAGCAGCGGCTTACCGGCGGGCCGCTCCGGCGTCCTGCGCCTGAGATCGTCGAGCGGCTGGAGCAGCAGGCTGGCGAGAACAGCGACGACAGCCCAGGCCACGATGACCCAGATCAGCTCGCGCGGAGCAATGACGTCGACCAGATAGCCGCAGGCGAGCGAGCCGGCGGCGAAAGCCGCCGAGCCCCACAGCCGCAAGGGTCCGTAGTCGAGCCCGTAGCGGGCGACACCGCGCAGCGCATAGGCATCGGTCAGCGGCATCGTCGGCGTCCACATCATGCAGGTCAGCGCATAGATCACGAACAGCGCCAGCGGCTGCTGCTGCAGGCCGACGACCGAAAATCCGATCGCCGTCGCCAGCGCCGACACCATGATGCCGGCGCGAATGGCATGCCGCTTTTCGGCAAAGGCCGTGACCTGCGGCAGCGTGGTGAAACGTGTGATCGCCGGCAGCGCGTTGATGATGCCGATCCAGGCCGCGTCGACGCCGATCGCCTTCAGCCAGACCGGGAAGAACGGCATATGCGTGCCCAGAACCGCAAAGAAGGCCGAATAGAACACGGCGAGGCTCACGGCGAATCGCCGCTTCGTCGCTGCCGCGATGGGGATTTGTGATTCGGACTGCATCAAACCAATTGCGATTCGGTCGATATCGTGGTGATCGTTACAGTAACGCGCACTGATTTGCGCGACGAGATTGTCATGGCCAACGAAGCATTCGCCCTCTCGCCCATGTCTGCCCGCGCCGCGGAGCCGAACGAGCAGGATTACGAAGCGATCCGCGAAGCCTTCATGGAGACCGCGCGCGGCCGCTGGTTCCTCGGCGAATATGCCAAGCGCAACCGCAATGCCGACACAAGCATGGTGCTGGATGCGGTCGCTCGAATCGAGGAAACCCTTGCGGCACAGCGGCAACCGGTCGTCGAGGACCGCCTGCCCGGGGCGCTGGTCGAAATCCGCCGCGCCATCCGCGAGGCGGAGACGATCGCACTCGCCGCGTTCGATCCCGCCGCGATCGAGGCGAGCCTCGCACCGATCCCGCGCGGGGTGCGCATCATCAAGGAGATCTCCTGGCGCTGGCGCGAGATCGGCGCCGACGGGCGAATCTGCGACCTCATTGATTCGCAGCTGGCCTCGATCGAGGCCGCCTGCGGGCAGATCTCGACCCTCGATCCCCGCGTCGAGCTCAAGGCCGCGTTCGATTTGTTGAAGGATCGGGTCGAGCAGCTCGACGGCGGCGCATCGCCGCAGGCGGCTCCGGCTCCGGCGCAGGAGGTGCCGTCATCCGCTGCGGAAGCCTCGCCCGTCGAGGCGGCGCCGGCGGCGATGGCCGGCGAAGCAGTGGCTTTTACGGAGACGCGCGAAGAGATCGCCGCAGCTCCGGAAGCCGAGGCGGCGGCTGTCGAAGCAACGGCCGTCGCTGAGACCTCCGTCATCGCCGAGCAGGCCATGGACGCGGCTGCTGCACAGGAGATCGCGGCCGACAGCCAGATACCTGCTGAAAGCGCGGTGCTCGAAAACGTCGCGCCTGATGATGCCGAACTCGAAGCCGTCGCGTTTGAAGAGCCGGCCGCTGAGCCCGAGGCATTGACGGAAGCAAGCGAGGAGTTCTCGCTCGATGCCGCCGCCGAGGCCGAGGACGAAGCCATTCTCGAAGCCATCGCGCTGGAGATGGCCGCGCCCGATCCTGAGTTCGATGAGATCATCGAGCCGGTCGAGATGGCCGCCGCAACACCGGAGCCGGTGCCCTCGGATGTCGCAGCGCCCATTGCCACCGCGCATCCGCAGCCGGTCGCCGAGCCGGTCGTCGCAGCCGTCGCCGAAGAGCCCGCCGCGGACGCGCCGATCGCGCTGGACTCGCTCGCGCGCCTCACCGACGCCATCGCGGAAGCCGCCGCCGAAGTGATGGAGCAGCAGGCGCCGGCCATGGCGGCAGCAGCATCGTTCGCCGCAGCACCGGCCGCAACGCTGCCGATGCCTTCGCCCCTGCCTGCGTCCATGCCCGAAGCCTCGCTCGGCGCCACCATCCTCGCCAGCGGCATCCTGCAAAAGCCGCGCGCACCAGCCAACGACCCGCTCGCCCCCATCCGCCGCATGACCCAGGCCGAGAAGATCGCGTTCTTTTCGTAAGCGACGACGCGCACTCCCCACGCCGTCATTGCGAGCGCAGCGAAGCAATCCAGAGTGTCTCCGCGGCGGCAGTCTGGATTGCTTCGCTGCGCTCGCAATGACGCGTAGGCGCAGTCAGCGCCTCATCACCCGCAATTCCACACCGCCCCGATCGGCGTGCGCGTCCAGCACGGGCCAAAGCTGCCGCCATTGTAGCGACCGCCGTTGAACCCGGGGCGGCCGAAATAGTGCCACTCGCCGTCCCAGCGATAATATTGCGGAACCGGGTCGATGTACCAATGGCGACGTTCAGTCCGCGCGAGGCGCCGCATGGCGTCTTTCTGCTTGTAGAGCGGGATGCTGTTGCTGAGCGGCTGCCGATAGCCCGGCAGAAACCCATAGCCCTTCCAGACCGGCTTGGGACGCTTTTGCACGGGCTCGGCGGACGCGACAGCGGGCAGCAACGACAGGATGACAGCAACGAAGAGACACAGAAGGCGAGACATGGATCGACGATAGACGCTCGCCTGGCGGAAGACCATTCAAATTCGAGTGCTGGCAGATGGTCGCGTGGGAGCATCGCACATGATGTCGCATCCGCTTCGATCACGCGGTGCGTCGATCGAACGCAGCCGCGCTAACCGATCACGCCCTTGCGGATCAGGAAGCAGCCATAGCCCCTGCTGTCACCGACCTGCACGACGCCAAAGCCTGCCGCCGCCGCGCGATAAAAATCCGGACGGGAGAGCTTGCCGGGTGCAACGGCGCGGCCAACAGCGCGCTCGATCTCGGCGAGCACGGCGCGCTGCACCTCGGGCACGCGGTCGGGATCGTCGACCGGCATCATCACACGCACCGGATCGGGATCGAAATCGTCGAGCGGATAGACCGACATGATGGCGCGGACGGCGACCTCCATCGTCATGCCCGGCAATTGGATCAAGCGTTGCGACGAGGTGCTCTGCGCGATGCGGGTGGCCGGGTGATTGGCATCGACGAAAACGAGGTCGTCGCCGTGGCCCATGGAGGCGAGCAGCCAGAGCAGGTCTGGCGTCAGGATCGGATCGATCGATTTCAGCATGTGACGGCGGTTCCTCCCAATTGATCGCTAACCATAACAGGTTCCGAGCGTGATTCAGATCACGGAGGCCGCCATGGTGACAGGGATCACGGACCGCAGGGCTCGAACGCGGCCAAGCTTGCGCGCAACCAATCTCGCATCGAGATGAGTGCCAAAGGAGCACGCCATGTTCCGCCTAAAGCCCTTTTTCATGACAGCGAGCCTGTTGGGAAGCCTGTTCGGCTTCGCCTGCGGGCCCGTTTCCGCGCAGGTCGCCCCGGTGCAGCCTGCCCCCACCGCGCTGCAAGGCCCGGAGCAGCGGGTGGCGCTGGTGATCGGCAATGCGAACTACAAGAACGCGCCGCAGCTTGCGAATCCCGACGATGACGCCCAGTCGATGGCGCAGTTCCTGAACTCCGCCGGGTTCGAAGTGGTCGCAGCGACCGACCTGACCCAGAACGACATGCTCCGCGTCGTCCAGGACTTTTCCGCCAAGGTCGCCTCGCGCGGTCCGAACACGGTGGCAATGGTCTATTACGCCGGTCACGGTGTGCAGCTCGCCGGCGAGAACTATCTCGTTCCGGTCGATGCCAAGGTCTCCAACCCCACCGAGCTCGTCAACAATTCGGTGCGCCTCGTCGACGTGATGTCGACGCTGGAGACGATCCCGAGCCGCATGCGCATCGTCATCCTCGATGCCTGCCGCAACAACCCGTTCCCTGAAGTCAACGACGCCGGCCGCGGCTTGGCAATCGTCGATGCGCCGAACGGTTCGATCGTCGGCTACTCGACCGCGCCGGGCACTGAGGCGCTCGACGGCACCAATGGTCACAGCCCCTACACGCAGGCGTTCCTGAACGTCGCGCGCGAGCCCAACGTGCCGATTGAGCAGCTGTTCAAGCGCGTGCGCCTGCAGGTCAACCAGACCACCAGCGGCGCGCAGATCCCCTGGGAGAGCTCGTCGCTGACGAGCGACTTTACGTTCTTCGGCGACACTGCGATTGCCGCCAACCGCGCGCCGGTGAATACGCCGGTCGTGCAGATGGCCTCCAATTTGCCGAGCCGCTCGACGCGCCAGGCCTATGACTACGTCGTGTCCGAGGGCCGTCCGGAATATTATCAGGAGTTCATCCAGATGTATCCGCACGACCCGCTGTGCGACCACATCCGCTGGCTGCTCACGAACCTGCTGATCTCGCAGGCCTGGCACAAGGCGGTGCTCGCCAACTCCCCGCTTGCCTACAAGAGCTTCTATGACAGCTACGGCAACAGCCCCTATGCGCAGGTCGCGCTGAAGCTGCAGGCGCAGCCGAAGCAGATCCCCTTGATGCAGGCGACCAAGTTCCTGGCGCCGCAGAACTTTGCCCCGACGATCAAGATCGGCAATCTCGGCCAGCCCAAATACATGCCGCTGATGCAGCAGGGCAATGGCGTGCAGGTGAACGGCAATCTGCCGGTCGTGCAGAAGCCGGTCGACGGCAACGTCGTCGGCAAGCTCGGCAATGGCGGCCAGATCGTCACCCTGCCTGCGGGCAACAACCAGCCGAACCCGCAGAACGGCACGCCGTCGCAGACCCCGAGCAAGATCGTCACCCTGCCCGCACCGACCCACACGACCAATGGCAAGGTCGGCATCGGCAAGATCGTGACCCTGCCTGCGATCAACAATCCGCAGAACGGCGGCAACAATGCCGGCACGACCAACGGCTCGTCTGGCAAGACCGTAAACGTGCCGGTGAATCCCGGCACGAAGATCGACGTGAAGCCGGTCAACCTTCAGACGCAGAACCAGCCGATCCGCGTCAACAACGGCAACACCGGCATCGTGAAGCCCAACACTATCCCCGTGAACAAGGTGCAGGTGCGGACCAACGTGCAGACCAACCGTCCGCAGCTCAACACGATGCCGAACCGCATGGTCAGCAGCAACAACAACTTCCGGCAGTCGATGAACCAGGCGCCGAGCATGAATAATGGCGGCAACCGTCGCGGCGGCTTCATGCACTGATTGCGCAGGAAGTCGGTCTGCTCCCTCCCCCGCTTGCGGGGGAGGGCTGGGGAGAGGGTCTCACCACAACGGGACAATCCCCAAGAGGAAGAAGCCCTCACCCGGCACTGCGTGCCGACCTCTCCCGCAAGCGGGAGAGGTTGCACTGAGCAAGCGGAAAGTTCGATCCTCAAGATCGACAGAAACACAGAAGGGGCAGAGCGGCGACGCTCTGCCCCTTCTTCATATTAGTTCCTCTCATTCCGGGATGGCCGTGAGAAGGAGACGACTAGGCCACCAGCTCGGCGAACAGATCCGCGTCGACATTGCCGCCGGACAGCACGATCACCACGTTCTTCCCCGTGACGTCCAGGCGTCCGGCGAGCAGCGCGGCAAGACCCACCGCGCCGCCGGGCTCCACCACGAGCTTCAGCTCGCGATAGGCGAAGGCGACGGCCGCGCCGACTTCGGCATCCGACGCCGTCACGCCGCGCGCGAGCAGCTTGCTGTTGATCGCAAACGTCATCTCGCCCGGCATCAGCGCCATCAGCGCATCGCAGATGGTGCGGCCAGCCGGCGGATGCGGCTCGCGATGGCCGGCGGTCAGGGAGATGCCGTGGTCGTCGAAGGCCTCAGGCTCGGCGACCACGATCTCGGCTTGCGGATAGCGCGCCTTCACGGCCGTGGCGACGCCCGCGATCAGGCCGCCGCCGGAGGCCGGCGCCACCACGATGTCGGGGCTGAGGCCGAGCGTTGCCATGTCCTCGGCAATCTCGCGGCCGGCGGTGCCCTGCCCTGCGATCACGAAGGGATCGTCGTAGGGTTTGACCAGCGTCGCGCCGCGCTTCTCGGCGATGCCGCGCGAGATCGCCTCGCGGTCGTCCTTGTCGCGGTCGTACAGCACAACTTCGGCGCCGTAGGATTTGGTGCGCTCGCGCTTCGACATCGGGGCATCCGCCGGCATCACGATGGTCGCCTGCATGTCGAGGATTTTTGCCGCCGCCGCCACGCCCTGCGCGTGGTTGCCGGAGGAGAACGCGACGACCCCGCCGGCGCGCTTGTCCTGCGGGATCGAGAACACCTTGTTGAAGGCACCGCGGAACTTGAACGAGCCGGTGCGCTGGAGCATCTCCGGCTTCAGAAACACCTTGGCACCGACGCGCTCGTTGAGCACGGGGAAGGACAACAGCGGGGTGCGGATGGCGTAAGGCGCGATCACGCGCGCCGCGGCGTCGATGTCGGCAGGGCCGACCGGAAGGAGCTGTTCGGTCATGGCGGAATGTTATCGCGGCCGATCGGGCCCGGGCAAGACACCTCCGCGCGATGATTTCCCCATAGCGTTGTAGGCGAAGTGGCTACCGGTTCGCGTGAAGAAAACGCGTCAAAACAAGAATCTAGAGCCATTTCGATCCATCGAATCGAGATGGCTCTAGGCGACCTGGCGCCCCTGTTCCGCGCCGGCCCTGCCGGGCAGCACCGCCCCGACCGCCAAAATGCTGTCGATGAAGACCCGCGCCGAGGCTTCCCAAGTGTAATTGGCGGCAAACGCGACGCAATCCTGCCGGGAGATGTCGAGCGCGGCGAAGCAGGCGCTGCGCAGGTCGTGATCGAGCGCGCCGACCGGCGCATCGCCGATCACGTCGCGGGGTCCCTTCACGGGGAAAGCCGCGACTGGCAGACCACTCGCCAGCGCCTCCAGCAGGACCAGGCCGAAGGTGTCGGTCTTGCTCGGGAACACGAACACGTCGGCGGCCGCGTAGATATCCGCCAGTTCCTCACCGTGCTTCTCGCCGAGGAAGATCGCATCGGGATAGGCCTCTTCCAGCGAGGCGCGCGCCGGGCCGTCGCCGACGACCACCTTGGTGCCGGGCAGGTCGAGCTCCAGGAACGCCTCGAGGTTCTTCTCCACGGCCACCCGGCCGACCGACAGGAATACGGGGGCCGGCAGGCAGAGATCGATGACGCGGGGGTGGAACAGGCCAGTGTCGACGCCGCGCGGCCACAGCACGACATTGTCGAAGCCGCGCTCGGTCAGTTCGCGCGCGAGCGCCGGCGTCGCCGCCATCACGGCGCGGCTGGGGCTGTGGAATCGCCGCAGAGCCCGCCAGATCAGCGAGCCAGGGACTGGCACGCGGGCGCGGACATATTCGGGGAAACGGGTGTGGAAGCTGGTCGTGAACGGCAGCTTGCGCTGACGGCAATAGCGGCGAACCATCAGGCCGATCGGCCCTTCGGTCGCGATGTGGATGCTGTCGGGCCGCGCCTCCTCGATCAGCCTTGCGATCCGGGCCGGGCGCGGCATGGCGAGGCGCACGTCGCGATAGCTCGGCATGGCGAAGGTGCGGAACGATTGTGGCGTCAGGAACGTGAACTCGACGCCGAGCTCTTTGGCGGCGTCAGCGAGCTTGGTCAGCGTCCGAACCACACCGTTGACTTGCGGGTGCCAGGCATCGGTCGCAACCAGGATGCGCATCAGGCCGCCCTTGCCGCGACCTGTGGCACCTGCGCCGGCTTCTGCAACTGATCCGCCCAGGTGATGATCTCGAAATGGCCGTCGTCGTGCTCGACGAGGGCCGTGCAGCTCTCCACCCAGTCGCCGCAATTCATGTAGCGGATGCCGGCCTCGTCGCGGATCACGGCGTAGTGGATGTGGCCGCAGATCACGCCGTCGGCCTCGTGGCGCCGTGCCTCGGCGGCGAGCGCCTGCTCGAACGCGCCGATATAGTTGACGGCGTTCTTGACCTTCTGCTTGGCCCATTGCGACAGCGACCAATAGGGCACGCCGAACAGGCGGCGAAAGAAGTTGACGAAGCGATTCATCTGGATCGCGAAGTCGTAGGCCTTGTCGCCGAGATGGGCGAGCCAGCGCGCGTTCTGCACCACGAGATCGAAGATGTCGCCGTGAATGACGAGATAGCGCTTGCCGTCGACGCCGGTGTGAACCGTGTTCTCGACCACGTCGATGCCGCCGAAATGCGTGCCGTAATAGTTGCGCAGGAACTCGTCGTGATTGCCGGGAATGTAGATGACCTTGGCGCCCTTGCGCGCCTTGCGCAAAAGCTTCTGGACGAGGTCGTTATGCGATTGCGGCCAGTGCCAGCTCGATTTCAGCGCCCAGCCGTCGACGATGTCGCCGACGAGATAGATCGTGTCGGCATCATGGTAGCGCAGGAAGTCGAGCAGAAGATCGGCTTGAGAACCGCGGGCTCCGAGATGGACGTCGGAGATGAACAACGTGCGAAAGCGCCGCTCCGGGCTCTCGTCACTCACATCGTAACTTCCCATGCGCCAGCCTGTAACAATGTCCCGTGACAGGGGGATGACCGATTGAACCCTCGAGGCACCTTGAAATACGAATCACGCCTTGCCTCGCCCTCCCCGCGAATATCAGTCGCATGCGACAATCAGGCGACATGGCGCCGCAGGGGGCTCTGGAGATCAGATCCCGGCCGGAAGCCACGAGATAGGTGTGCTCCCTCCCCCGCTTGCGGGGAGGGCTGGGGAGAGGGTGTTTCCCCGGCAGCCCGCCTCAGTAGAACTTGTGGAAATGATGAATCGGTCCGTGGCCGTGGCCGACGCTGAAGCGGTCGGCGGCGGCGATCGCGGCACTGATCCAGGCCTTGGCGTTGCGCACGGCGGCCTCGAGGTCCTCGCCCTTGGCCAGCCCCGCCGCGATGGCGGAGGACAGCGAGCAGCCGGTGCCATGGGTGTTGCGGGTGGCCACGCGCGGCGCGGCGAGCGCGATCGTGGTCCCGGCAGTGACGAGATAGTCGGTGCTCTCGGCACCCTCTCCGTGCCCGCCCTTGATCAGGACGGCGCGGCAGCCCAGCGCCAGCAGGCGGCGTCCCTGGCTTTCGATCTCGGCCTCGCTCGCCGCCACCGGCTCATCGAGCAGGGCCGCGGCCTCCGGCAGGTTCGGCGTGATCACGGCGGCCAGCCGCATCAGCCTGGTGCGCAAGGCGTCGACGGCTTCAGCGGCGAGCAGGCGATCGCCGGAGGTCGCCACCATGACGGGATCGAGCACGACGTGCCGCGGTGCCCAGCGCGACAGCGCGGCCGCGATGGCGTCGATGCTGGCGGCCTGGGCCACCATGCCGATCTTCACCGCGCCGATGTCGAGGTCGGAGAACACCGCGTCGATCTGCTCGGTGACGAACCCGGCCGGCACCGCGTGAATGCCGGTCACGCCGCGCGTGTTCTGCGCCGTCAGCGCCGTGATCACGGAGGCGCCGTAGACGCCGAGCGCGGCAAAGGTCTTCAGGTCCGCCTGGATGCCGGCGCCGCCGCTCGAATCGGAACCGGCGATGGTGAGTGCGACCGGGGTCGTCATCGCGGGGGACATGTGCTTGAGGACGCCGCCATGGCCTGTCCTAGCGCGACCGCGGAACGCCAGCAAGCGCGCCGAATCGCCGCCGAGCGTGATTCGCGAATCAATTGCGCGCCTTGCGAATCAGTCGGACGCGGCGCGGTCAAAGGCCCGCAATGATGCGGGCTTGAAAATGCAACGGCGCCGGACCCTTGGTATAGTCGTGTACCTTAGCGTGCTTCGCCGATGACGAGGTACGTCAGGTGGTGGAACCGTCCAGCGACCCGATGTTGCAGGCCGCCCCGGCCCGCAAGCCATCTGAAAGACTCTTGGGGTGGAACGATGTGGGCCTTCTTCGAACGTCTCCTCGACTCGTCCATGCTGTCGCCGCACGGCATCTGCCTGTTGTGGGAGCCTGAGCTGATCTGGCTTCACGTCGTTTCCGACGCCTGCATTGCCGCCGCCTATTTCTCGATCCCGTTCGCCCTCGCCATCCTCGTCACCAAGCGGCGCGACCTCAAGTTCGGCTGGGTCTTCTGGGCGTTCGCGATCTTCATCATGGCCTGCGGCCTGACTCACGTGCTGTCGATCTACACGCTCTGGGTTCCGATCTACGGCATCGAGGGCATGGTCAAGGCCGCCACCGCGGTCGCCTCGGTCTTCACCGCCGCCGCACTCTGGCCGTTGCTGCCGAAGATCCTGACGATCCCCTCGCCGTTCGAGCTGCAACAGGTCCAGGCCGCGCTCGAGGAGGAGGAAATCAAGAGCCGCGACGCCGCGCTGCTGCTGCAGCAGGTCCGCGACGCCCAGCGCGCGATGCGCGAGAGCGTGGCGCGCCTCACCGCGATCGTCGAGACCGCCGTCGACGGCGTCATCCTGTTCGATGCGCAGGACCGCATCCTGCTGTTCAATCCGGCCTGCGAGCGCTTGTTCGGCTACCGCGCCGACGAGGTGATGAACCGCAACGTCGGCATGCTGATGCCCGAGGCGGATGCGGCGCGGCATTTCGCGATAGGCGGCGAGGCCATCGGCCTGCGCAAGGACGGCACGACATTTGCGATGGATCTCTCGGTCGGCCAGGCGCGGCAGGACGGCGAATTGATCTTCGTCGGCATCGTCCACGACCTCACCGCGCGCAAGCTGACCGAGCAGCAGCTCCAGCAGGCGCAGAAGATGGAGATGGTCGGCCAGCTCTCCGGCGGCATCGCGCACGACTTCAACAATCTGCTCACCGTCATCATCGGCAATGCCGAGCACCTGAGCGAGCAGCTCAAGGCGAGGCCGGACCTCAAGCGCTTTGCCGAGGACATCTGCCAATCGGGCGAACAGGGCGCCGAGCTGACGCAGCGCCTGCTCGCCTTCAGCCGCCGCCAATTGCTGCGGCCCCAGACGATCGATTGCCGCAGCCTGCTCGATTCCATGTTCAAGCTGCTCAAGCGCACCTTGCGCGAAGACATCGAGATCAGGACGAGCTCCGGGCCCGGCACGGTCCTGGCCTTTGCCGACCGCGCCCAGCTCGAATCCGCCGTGCTGAATCTTGCGCTCAATGCGCAGGATGCCATGCCATCGGGAGGCCACCTCACGCTGGCCACTGAGCTGGTCACGATCGACGACGATCGCGCCCTTCACCCGGAGGTCGCGCCCGGCAGCTACGCCCTGATCTCGGTCACCGATGACGGCGAAGGCATGACGCCCGAGATCACCGCACGCGCGTTCGAGCCGTTCTTCACCACCAAGGAGGTCGGCAAGGGTTCGGGCCTCGGCCTCAGCATGGTCTATGGCTTTGCCAAGCAATCGGGCGGCCATGTCTCGATCTACAGCGAGGCAGGCCTCGGAACCACGGTCAGGATCTACCTGCCGCGCGCGAACACCGGCTGGTCGCAGGCCGATCTTCCCGACGGCGAGGACAAGGCGCCGCGAGGCTACGAGACGATCCTGATCGTCGAGGACGATCCCTTCGTCCGCTCCTCCGTCATTCGCAGGGTGGAAGCGCTCGGATATCGCGTCGTTGCTGCGGTCAACGGCAAGGATGCCCTGCAGCAGCTGCAGGGCGATCCCGGCATCGACTTGCTGTTCACCGATATCGTGATGCCCGGTGGCATGAGCGGCTGGGACCTCGCCGATCAGGCGCGGCGGCTGCGTCCCGGCCTGCCGGTCCTGTTCACCTCGGGCTACGCGCTGGAGACCCTGGTCGCGCAGGGCCACGCGCGGCCGCAATCGATCGTGCTGACCAAGCCCTATCGCAAGGTCGAGCTCGCCCAGCGGCTCAGGGATGCATTGGCCGCAGCGGTGGTCCCATCCTAGACTTGCGAATGCGCCGCGCAGGAGCCGCAAGCTGGCTTGCTAAATCCGGCCGGTTTTGGCCTATTAGCCGCCAGATCCGCTTTCGGAGTGCCCGCGATGGTTCCTTTCTTCGTCCAAATCAAATGCAAGCTCGGCCAGTCCTATACGGTGGCCAATGCGCTTGCCGAAGCCGAGATCGCCTCCGAGATCTATTCCACGGCCGGCCAATACGACCTCCTGGTGAAGTTCTACGTCGACAAGGATACCGACATCGGCCATTTCGTAAATGAGAAGGTGCAGGTGCTGCCGGGCATCCAGGACACCCTCACCATCATCACCTTCAAGGCGTTCGGCACCAGCTAGAGCATGCGCCTAACAACGGCCGAAGCGCGCCGGCAGCGCTAGCCGCCCTCCTTGCGTTTGGGCGGTGTCGGTCCCTGCACCGGCGGCAGCGACTTCAGATACGCGGCCATCGCGGCGCGGTCTTCTGCGGTCAGTTGCGCCAGATTCTTGATCACCGGCCGCATCGCACCCGAAGCGCTATCGCCCTCGGGCATGTCGCCGGTCTCGAGAAAATCCGCGATATCCTTCTCGCTCCAGCTGCCGATGCCCTGCTGCGTGATGTTGGGCACCCAGCCCTCACCTTCCGGATTGGGCCCACCGGCAAAGCGCTGGCCGGCGATGATGCCGCCGAGCGCATTGCGCGGGCTGTGGCATTCGGCGCAATGGCCGAAACCGTTCACGAGATAGGCCCCGCGATTCCATTGCGGCGAGCGCGCGGCGTCCGCGACGAACGGCGCGGTGTCCATGAACAGCAGTTTCCAGATGCCGACATTGCGGCGAATGTTGAACGGAAACGGCAGCGCGTGGTCGCGCACTCTGCCGGACACCGGCGGCAGCGTCTTCAGATAGGCAAAGAGGTCGCGAACGTCGTCGATGCTTGCCAGATGATAGGACGTGTAGGGAAACGCGGGGAAATAGTGCGCGCCCGCGGGCGAGATGCCGCGCACCACGGCGTTGACGAAATCAGCCTCGCTCCAGCGGCCGATTCCGTCGGCCGGATCGGGGGAAATGTTGGGCGCGTAGAACGTCCCGAACGGCGAGCCCAGCGCCAGCCCGCCGCCGAGCCGCAGGCGATCGGGCTGATTGGGGATGGCGTGACAGGACGAGCAGCCGCCGGCGTTGAACAGCTCCTGCCCGTTGGCAAGATCCGGACTCCGTGTCGGCGCCGGCAAGGCCAGCGCGGCCGGGGCGGTCAACCACCAATAGAGGCCGAACGCCGCGGCGGCGGCGATCAGGGCGGCAAGAAGCATTCGTCGCAGCATTCGATCATTCCATCGTGAGCGCGCGAACTTAAGGGTCATGCCGCGCCCGATCCAACCACGAATATTTTAGACGGTCCGGCTGTAATGCGGGAATAAACCGCATGGCGCACTGTTTGAAGAGCAATCAGGCGTCAACAGGGAGAGACCCATGACCAAAGCCGTTTTTGCCACACTGGCACTCGGAGCTGCCGTTGCGTTCGCCGCCCCGGCCAGCGCGGAGAAAATGAAGGCGACGCTGGACGGCAAATCCGAAGTCCCCGCCAACACCAGCAGCGCCACCGGAACGGCCGATCTGGACTACGACGCTGCCAGCAAGAAGCTGTCCTGGACGGTCACTTATTCCGGCCTCTCGGGCCCCGCCACCGCCGCGCATTTCCATGGGCCGGCCGAAGCCGGCAAGAACGCCGGCGTCGCGGTCGCGATCCCGAATGCGGCCTCGAGCCCGGTCAAGGGCGAAGCCACGCTCACGGACGCGCAGGCCGCCGATCTGCTCGGCGGCAAGTACTACATCAACATCCATACCGCGGCGAACCCGGGCGGCGAGATCCGCGGTCAGGTGACGAAGTAAAGCGAAAACGCGGGGCTTCGTCGCGGAAAGGCCGGACGCAAGGAGGGAGCGTCCGGCCTTTTCGATTCGGGGCGAGGACCTGCCTCGCTCAAGCGGCGTTCAGCGCCTGCGCGAGGTCGGCGATCAGGTCCGACGGGTTCTCGATGCCGATCGAGAGCCGGATCGTGGAATCGAGCACGCCGATTTTCCGGCGGATGTCGGCGGGAACGCCGGAATGGGTCATCGTCGCCGGCAGGCTTGCGAGCGATTCCGTGCCGCCGAGACTCACCGCCAGCTTGAGAATCTGCAGCGCGTTGAGGAATTTCACCGCCGCCTCCTTGCCGCCGACGATGTCGAACGAGAAAGTCGACCCCGCGCCGAGGCATTGCCGCGCGAACACACGCCCCGATGGCGAGGCCTCTTCGTGATGGCCGAGGTAGTGCACCTTGGCGACCTTCGGGTGGTCGCGCAGGAAGTCCGCCACGAGCCGCGCATTCGCATCGGCTTTCTCCATCCGCAGGCTGAGCGTCTCGAGCGAGCGGTTGATCATCCAGCAGGAATGCGGATCGAGCTGGGTGCCGATGGCGCCGCGCAACGCCTTGATGCCCTTCATGATCGCTTTCGATCCGAGCGCGGCGCCCGCGATCAGGTCGGAATGGCCACCGACATATTTCGTCAGCGAATACAGCGACACATCCGCGCCGTGCTCAATCGGCCGCTGAAACACCGGCCCGAGCAGCGTGTTGTCGCAAGCGATGATCGGCGTGTGTCCCTGTGCCTTGCCGATGGCATCGGTGATGCGGCGGATCATTGCGATGTCGACGAGGCCGTTGGTCGGATTGGCGGGCGTCTCGATCAGGATCATCGACACCCGCCCCTTGCGCATCGCCTCGTCCGAGGCCTGCTCGACCGCCGTCTCGTCGATGCCGTCGGCAAAGCCGACGGCGCCGATCGACAGACGCGCAAGGGTGTTCGTCAGCAGGGTCTCCGTCCCGCCGTAGAGCGGCTGCGAGTGCAGGATGACATCGCCGGGGCGAACGAAGGCCAGGATCGTGGTTGCGATGGCCGCCATGCCGGAGGAGAACAGCGCGCAACTCTCGGTTCGCTCGTAGATCGCGAGCCTGTCCTCGACGATCTCGCTGTTGGGATGATTGAAGCGCGAATAGACCAAGCCCGCGCCCATGCCTTCCGGCGGCTCGCGCCGACCGGCGACGTAGTCGAAGAAGTCCTGCCCGTCCTCGGCGGTCTTGAACACGAAGGTGGAGGTCAGGAACACCGGCGGCTTGATGGCGCCCTCCGACAATTGCGGGTCATAGCCATAGGTCAGCATCAAGGTTTCCGGATGCAGCATATGATTGCCGATATGGGTCTTCGACGGGAACGGTTTTGCCATGGCCTGTCTCGCTGTTGACTATGGTGCTCGCCGCGCGCTGGAACTCCCTGATGTCCTGAGAGTGTCGGGAGGAGGATGCGTCGACTCGTGTGAGCGCACGGCGCGCTGCCACAAAGATAGCTGCTCTGAGAGCAATCCGTCAGGCCTTGCGGACAGAATTACTGCCTCGCTGCGGCTCGCGGCTACGCAAAAAGGCGGCTGCCTTCGCAACCGCCCCCTTCACTGCTTCCTCGTCGCCCCGTTATTTCAACTTCAACCGATAGGTTTCGTGACAATCATTGCAGCGGTCGTTGATCGCCGTGTAGGCCGCCTTCAGGCTCGCGACATTGGTGATCTTGCCTTTGACGTCGGCGATCGCCTTCTGCACCGGCGGGATCTTGGAATCGAAATCGGCCTTGTTCTGCCAGACCTTCGGCGAGGAGCCGTAGGACGCATTCACGACGTCCTGCTTGGGATTGACCTCGAAGGTCTTGGCGATCTTGGCGACGTCCGCCTCCAGGTTGGCAATCGCCTCGTCGACGGTCTTCTGGTTGTAGGGAATGTCGCCCTTGGACATCTTCTGAATGACCGAGTACAGGCTCTTTGCCTGCGAGCGCATCAGATTGTCCTGCTGGACGGCAATCTCCTGTTGCGCCATGACGGCGCCCGCGCCCAGCACGAGGACGCCCGCGACAATCATCGTCCGTTTCATTGGTTCGCTTCTCCGGCTCTCGAGACGTTCAGGGAATGAGACTTCGCCGGCTTCACGTGAAGCCGGGACCCATCATGGGTAGAACCCCGCGCGGCGCGTTTATTCCCGTGCGCGCGGAGATCGGGTTCAGAGACTGTGGCGGCGGTGGTGCTCGTTGATGGCGATCCACACCCGCTCGGGCGTTGCCGGCATGTCGATGTGGTCGATCTTGTATTCGCGCCAGAGCGCGTCGACGATGGCATTGACGACGGCCGGACAGGAGCCGATCGCGCCGGCCTCGCCGGCCCCCTTCACGCCCATGGGATTGGTCTTGCAGGGCACGTTGTGGGTTTCGAACACGAAGGCAGGCCCATCCGCCGCGCGCGGCAGCGCATAGTCCATGAAGGTTGCGGTGATGAGCTGGCCGTCCGTCGGTCCATACACCACCTGCTCCATCAAGGCCTGGCCGATGCCCTGCATGGCGCCGCCATGCACCTGGCCGGCCAGGAGCAGCGGGTTGAGCGTCTTGCCGAAATCGTCGACGATCACGTAGTTGACGATTTTGATGATGCCGGTGGCCGGATCGATCTCGACCTCCGCGACATGGGTGCCGTTGGGATAGGTGCCGTCGGCGCTGGCAAAGGTCGCGCTGCCGTTCAGATTCGACGGATCGACCCCGGGCCGCTTGGTGAGATCGGCGAACGAGATCGCACGATCGGTGCCGGCAATGCGGATGATGCCATCGGTGATCTCTAAGTCGCCGGCGCTGGCTTCGAGCGCCTGCGCCGCGATCTCCTTCAGCTTTTGCCCGAGCTCGCGCGTGGCGCGCTCGACGCTGACGCCGCCTGACGGAATCGAAGCCGACCCGCCGGTGCCGAGGCCGGTCGCGATCTCGTCGGTATCGCCCTGGCGAACATGCACACGCTCGGGCACCAGGCCGAACTGCTCGGCGACGATCTGCGCGTAGGCAGTCTGATGGCCCTGCCCGCTCGATTGCGTGCCGATCAGCACGGTGACGTCGCCATTGGCATCGAGCCGCACATTGGCGGTCTCCTCACCCATCACGCCGCAGATCTCGACATAGCTCGCAAGCCCGATGCCGCGGATCAGGCCGCCCTTCTTGGCGAGCTTGGCGCGCTTGGGAAATTCCTTCCACTCCGCGATCTCCATCGCGCGCTTCAGATGCGCGGCGAAGTCGCCGGAATCGTAGACCTTCCCGGTCGCGGTCTTGTAGGGCAGCGCCTTCGGCGGGATGAAATTCTTGCGGCGGATGGCATCCGGCGTCATGTCGAGCTTTCGCGCGCAGGCATCGACGAGGCGCTCGATGACATAGGCGGCTTCGGGCCGGCCCGCGCCGCGATAGGCATCGACAGGCACGCTGTGGGTGAAGATGGTGCGCACCCGGCAATGGAAGGCCTGGATGTCGTAAAGGCCCGGCAGCATGCCCGCGCCGCCATGCGGGATGTAGGGCCCGAAGGTCGACAGATACGCGCCCATGTCGCCCATGAGGTCGCAATCCATGGCGAGGAACTTGCCGTCTTCAGCCAGCGCCATCTTGGCGGTGGTGACGTTGTCGCGGCCCTGCGCATCGCCCATGAAATGCTCGGAGCGATCGGCTGCCCACTTCACCGCCTTCTTCAGCTTACGCGCAGCGACGGCCATCAAGGCGTATTCCCGGTACGGAAACAGCTTTGTGCCGAACCCGCCGCCGACGTCGGGACAGATCACCCGCATCTTGTCGGTGGGGATGTTGAGCACGTTCTGGCAGAGGATGTCGCGCAGGCGGTGGCTGCCCTGGCTGCCGACCGTCAGCGTCAGATGGTCGCGCTTGGAATCGTATTCGCACACCGCCGCGCGCGTCTCCAAGAAGCTTGCCACCACGCGCGGATTGACGATGGAGATCTCGGCGACGGCATGCGCCTTGGCAAAGGCCGCGTCCACCGCCGCCTTGTCGCCGATCGAGACGTCGAACAGCACGTTGCCGGGCTTGTCGGGCCAGACCTGCGGTGCGCCCTTCTTCACGGCGTTGACGACGCCGGTCACGGCGGGCAGTGGCGACCATTTGACCTCGATCGCCTCGATCGCGTCGCGGGCCTGGTCGATGGTCTCAGCGACCACGAAGGCGACGGCATCGCCGACATGTCGCACCTCGTCCTGGGCGAGGATCGGGTAAGGCGGGCCGGTGAACGGATCGGTCTCGAGATTGAACAGGCAGGGCAGATTGCCGAGATCCCCAACGTCATCAGCCGTCAGGATCAGCGCAACGCCCGGCAGGCCGCGGGCCCGGCTCGCATCGATGGTGTATTTGGCATGCGCATGCGGCGAGCGCAGCACCAGGCAGCGGAGCGCGGCCTGCGGCGCGTAATCATCGGTATAGCGGCCCTTGCCGCGGATGAGCGCGTCATCCTCCTTGCGCAGCACGCTTTGGCCAACGCCGAACTTGATGGGAGCCGCCATTTTATCTTCCCGTTCTCATGGTTGTTTTGTGGGCATATTGCCGTGGAAAAACTGGCGCGTCAAAGCCCGGCCATCCTGGCGGCGTCGTAGATCTCGATGGTCGTCGGCTCCGAGACGAGCGATTGCAGCGCACGGACAAAGTCGCGCGAGGCCGGAACCGCGAAGTGCGCGAGCAGCGCAGCGCGATCGGCCCACTGCTCGACGAACACGAATTTGAGGGGATTCTCGCAATCGACATGCACCGCATGCGAGATGCAGCCGGGCTCGGCGCGCGAGCGTTGGACGTGTTCGAGGCTTAGTCTCCGGACCTCGTCGATCGAGTCCTGCCTTGCGATTGCGCTGCCGGTCACCAGGATCATGTCGCCTCCCCGTCCGCTCAGTGGAGTGTCCCATGGACCCGGTCGGGGAGTCCAGCCGAGCGACGGGGATCACGGCAGACGCTTTCGGGTGACCGACGCCTGGAATTGGCGACCACTCACATCCCGCCCCGGCTCATCAGATAGCTCGTACGATCTCTGAGCGTATCGATCGCCCGCCCAGCTGTGAGATGGTCGATCTCGGCGCGCGTCAGGCCGATGTCCATCAGCGCCCTGTCACTCAGGTCCCGCAAGCTGACCCGCGGATGCAGGAGCCACTCCCCAAACGCATGCCAATATCGACTGGGCAGGTCCAGGAGGCTTTGCGCCGGCGCGGCTGCTTCCCTCCCCGACAAGGCATGGCCCGGCGGTGCAACGGACACGTTGAGGCGAGCCGCTGCCGCCAGGACCTCGTCCATGGCCTCCTTCGCCAGGGCAATGGATCGGTCGAGGCGAAGCACCGCGGCATCGTGCTCGGCCTCGGATGAGATCTTCGTCAGTTGTGGTGGCATCGGACGCTCCTGCTGTGAGCCGGCAAGGAGCGTGGCCAAACAAAAGGCCCCGTCCGATGCCGGCGGGGCCTGGTGGAAAAGATGTCGTCGAGATCCTAGCGCACGACTCCTCCCACCGCCCAGCCGAAGCGGGTGATGTGGTTGCAGGAGACTTTGCGCGACGATTTGATCATGAGCGACTCCTACCACGGCAATCGCGCAAAATCAAGAGATGCATGGAGATCGATTGCATCCTGAAGGCGAACCCCCACGCCGGCCAATTCGTCTTTCCAACTAATGCGACGAAGGAGGTTAGCCGCAACAGCGCATAAGGGACCAGCCCCGCGAAGAGCGCTTGAGGCGCGCGATCGTTCAGAGCGGCGACTGACCGAAAGGCGATAGGATGACCCGTGATATGCGATATGCACGTCCGCTCATTATGTAGGTAACTCTGTCCTATAGCTGACGTTAGGCGCCGCGCATAACGGCGGGCACGATAGCTCGTTGCCCTCAATTCGCTGCTTCCGCGACGCATGGTGAGCTAACGCGCTTCCGAGCATTTCGGCGGCTTGCCACTTTCTGGAGGGCTTGTCGCACGGCTCCCGTTCGGCCACACTCGTCGCATTTCAAGTAATTGTTTGGAAGGGTGACCTCATGCCCGAAGCATTGGAAAGCCTTTTGTGGTGTGCCGCGCTTGCGACGTGGCTGATGCTCTTCTCGAGGATCCTGGGTGAACACCTCAAGCCCGTCTCGAAACACCTCGGCCATCTGATCGCGGTTGCTTTCAGACTCAGGACGAAGTGACGCAAAACGGCCTCGGCGCGGCTTGGCAGCTGTCAAACTGGCAGAACTGCTCGTCACGTTGTTGCTGGCGTGAAGCGAACGAACCAGGCGCACGCATCCTGCGGCCGCAATGTTTCGTGACTCAGCGGGTACGGTGACGCTGCTAGAGCATGATCCGGAAAAGTGTGCAGCGGTTTTCCGAAGACCATGCTCAAACAATAACCTAAAGCGCGATGACGATTCTTCCTAATCGCATCGCGCTTTAGCGTCCCACCCTCCGGTCGAGGGAGAACCGGCCTCCTCCGGTGACCAGGATCAACAGAGCGCCTCCCATGATGGAGATGTTCTTCAAGAAGTGATTGTACTGGCCAATCTGTTGCGGACCAGCGGGATACTCCCAGTAACGATGTCCAATTGCAGTGGCCGCCAATACGAACAGAAACGTCAAAATTGCGCAGTAGCGCGTGCCGATGCCGAGTATCAAGCCAACCGATATCACGATTTCCAGCACGACGTTGATCGCCGTGAGCAGCTGGGGCACCGGGAGGTTCAGCGACCGAAAATAACTCACCGAGCCACTGAAGTTGGTGAGTGCTCCATAGGCGCTTCCAACGAAGACCCATGCAAGCAGGACACGGCCGATGAGGATGAGCAGGTCGGCGTTGCTGGTGGCGAACTCGTCGATCCGCGTGGACCAGGGTGAGCGGAATGGCATGGTAGTTGCCTCGTCTCCTGAGCAGGGCACCCGAATATCGGAAAATCGTATCACGATCGGCCGACCTTATGAAGGATTCCGGTCGCCGGTCCGTGTGAGGCAGCGGTAAATGGATAAATCCGGATGCGACCCTAGCCGCGCACCAGCGAGACCAGCCAGCTGCGGCCGAACAGCACGAGGATTGCGAGCGCGTAGACGATGGTACCGCCGACGGCGAGCAGGGCCAGCGTCGCTTCGTCCCGGAAGGTGTGCACGGAGGAAAGAACGACCGGGCTGAAGCGCGCGATCAGCCAGAACGCCGTGGCGAGGATCAATCCGATCAGCAGGAATTTGGCGAGCGACAACAGCCAGGCGCGGTCCGGCACGAGGAAGCCGCGCCGAACTGCGAAGAAGAGCACCAGCAGGAGATTGGTCCAGACGCCGATGGCGGTGGCCAGCGCAAGGCCGATCTGCGCGAGCGATCCCATCAACGCGACCTTGAGCGCGACGTTGACGGCGATGCCGGTCAGCGACGCCCGCACCGGCGTCGCGGTGTCCTTGCGGGCATAGAAGGTCGCGACCGCACTGCGGATCAGCACGAAGGGGATGAGGCCGATGGCATAGGCCGCGAGCGTCGCACCGGCGGCGGCTGCATCGGCCTTGGAGAACGCACCGCGCGCAAAAAGCGCGCGCATGATCGCATCGGGCACGGTGAGAAACGCTGCGACGAACGGCACCGAGAACAGCAGCGTGAAATCGAAGGCGCGGCGCTGTGCCTTCAGCGCGCCGTCGTGGTCGTTCGCCGTGATCCGTCGCGACATCTCCGGCAGCAGCACCGTGCCGATAGCGATGCCGATGACGCCGATCGGCAGCTGGTTGAGCCGGTCGGCGTAGTAGAGCGCCGACAGCGCGCCGGCCGGCAGGAAGGTCGCGATGATGGTGTCGGCGAACAGCGCGACCTGCGTGCCCATCGAGCCCAGCGTCGCAGGTCCCAACGCCCTAAAGAATCCGCGAACGTCCTCGTCGAGCTTGAGCGGCGCAAAGCGCGGCAGGCCGCCATGGCGGGCGAGATCGCCGGCGAGCAGGAAATATTGCAGGAAGCCGGAGATCAGCACGCCCCAGGCGGCGGCATGACCCGCGGTCGGAAACCAGACGGCAACCGCCAACGTCATCATCATCGCGACGTTGAGAAAGATCGAGGCGGCCGCGGCGCTGGCGAAGCGCTGCATCACGTTGAGCATGCCGCCATAGAGCGTCACCAGCGTGATCAGCAGGAGATAAGGAAAAGTGATCCGGGTCAGCTCGATCGCGAGCTTGCGCTGCTCGGCATCCTCGGAAAAGCCCGGCGCCAAAATGCTCATGGCCTGCGGCATGAACAGCCAGGCGAGGATCAGCAGCACCACCTGCGAGGCCAGGAGCAGCGTGAAGATGCGGTCGGCGAACAGCTTTGCCGCCGCTTCGCCCTTCTCGCCATGGACATGGGCATAGGCCGGCACCCAGGCGGCGTTGAAGGCGCCCTCGGCGAAGATCGCGCGGAAATGGTTGGGCAGCCGCAGCGCCACGAAAAAGGCGTCGGCCAACGGGCCGGCGCCGAGAATCGCCGCGAGCATGATGTCGCGGGCAAACCCCGTCAGCCGCGACAGCAGCGTGTAACCACCGACCGTGAAGATGCGTCCGAGCATGCGGACTCTTCTAGAGCATGTCAGGAATAGGTCTAGGTGCAAACCGCGGCGGAAGTCAGCTCCCTCCCCCGCTTGCGGGGGAGGGTTGGGAAGAGGGTGTCTCCGCAAGCGAGAGCCCCCAAGAGGAAAGAGCCCTCACCCGGCGCTACGCGCCGACCTCTCCCGCAAGCGGGAGAGGTGAAAGCAAGATCAACCCGCGAGCGCGCCGCGGACGGCGGCGATGATTCGCTCCTGGTCGGCTTCGGTTAGGTAGGCATGCATCGGCAGGCTGATGACGTCCTGCGACAGGCTCTCGCAACCCGGCAGGCCGCCCTCGGCGACCGGATATTGCTTGTAGGCGGTCTGCTGATGCATCGACTTGCCGTAATAGATCGCGGTCGGCACGCCCTGGGCTTTCAACGCGGCGGCAAAGCCGTCGCGGTCGGTCCCCTTGGGAAGGCGAATGGTGTACTGCGCCCAGACCGAGGTATTGCCGGGCGCAAGGCGCGGCACGGTGACGACATTGGACAGGCCGCGCGCATAGCGCTCGGCGACCTTGTTGCGGGCGGCGATCTCGTCGTCAAAGATCTTCAGCTTCTCGATCAGGACCGCGGCCTGCATGGTGTCGAGCCGGCCGGTGAGGCCGAGACGGACATTGTCGTATTTGTCGACGCCCTGCCCGTGCACGCGGATGCTGCGCAAGGTGGCAGCGAGCTCGTCGTCATCGGTGAAGATCGCGCCACCGTCGCCGAAGCAGCCGAGCGGCTTTGCCGGGAAGAAGCTGGTCGCAGTGGCGTGCCCGAGCGTTCCGAGCTTGCGACCCTTGTAGCTTGCGCCAAAGCCTTGCGCGGCGTCGTCGAGCACGAACAGGCCTTCGGCCCTGGCGATCTCGGCGATGGCATCGTGATCGGCGGGCTGGCCGAACAAATCGACCGGAATCACCGCGACCGGCTTGAGACCAGCCTTGCGGGCGGTGGCGATGCCGCGCTTGAGCGATTCAGGGCTCATGTTGAAGGTGGTCTCGTCGACGTCGACGTAAACTGGCGTCGCGCCGGTCCGCGCCACCGGCGAGGCCGTGGCGATGAAGGTGAAGGACGGACACAGCACGGCATCGCCGGGCCCGACATTCCTGGCCATCATCACCATCAGGATCGCATCGGTGCCGCTGGCGCAGCCGATCACATGCTTGGCGCCGGAATAGGCCGCGAGCTGCTTCTCGAGCTCGAAGACTTCAGGGCCGTTGACGAACTGGCAATGGTCCATCACGCGCTTGACGGCGGCATCGAGCGAGGCGCCGAGCCGGCGGCGCTGCGAGGCGACGTCGATGAAGGGAATGGGTTCGGAACGCAGATGCTGGTTCATGACCTGATTTTTGGCGCCTTGTGACGTTTGAGCGGTCGACATGGAAAGGAATCAGCCGGCGACGCGGCGCGGCGCCTTGCGCGCGGGTGACGTCGCCGCAGGACGCGAGGGCGTCTCCAGGCACTGCGTGGCGATCTCGAGGCTGGCGACGCCCTCGTCGCCCGTCACCGCCGGCGTCTCGCCGTTGCGCACCGCCTTGAGGAACGCGATCAGCTCGGCGCGCAGCGGCTCGTCATGGCCGACCGGCAGATGCCGCATCGAGTAGCTGCCGTCGGGTTTGAAGCCGAAGCATTCGGTGACCTGGCGCGTCAGGAGATCACCCATCACGTATTTGCCGCGCGTCGCGACCGTGACGCTGCGCGCCTTGAACGGCGTCAGCCAGTTGGTGTTGATGTGGGCGAGCACGCCGCTCTCGGTGCGGAACTGCAGCAGCGCGATGTCCTCGCGTTCGGCGACGGCGCTCGACAATTGCGGCTGCACCTCGACGATGTCGGATTCGGTGAACCAGCGGATCAGATCGATGTCGTGCACGGCAAGGTCGATGACGACGCCGACATTGGACATGCGCGGCGGGAACGGGCCGACGCGGGTGATCGCGATGGAGAGAATGTCCTCGCCCGCGATCGCCTGCTTGACCGCAGCAACCGCCGGATTGAAGCGCTCGACATGGCCGACCATCAGCGTGACGCCGGCCTTCTGTGCCGCGGCGACGATCTCGCGGCCCTCTTCCACCGTGGATGCGATCGGCTTCTCGACGAGAACGTGGATGTTCTTGGCGATGCAGGCGAGCGCGATCTCGTGATGCAGATGGGTCGGCGCCGCGACGGTAACGGCATCGACGCCTTCGGCGAACAGCTGGTCGAGCGTCTCGAAGCTTTCGCAATTGGCGAGTTCGGTTGCCCGCGCGCGATGCGCCGGCGAGGGATCGACGACGCCGACGAGGCTGACGCCGGGCAGGCCGCTGAGCACGCGCGCATGGTTGCTGCCCATCACGCCGGCACCGATGACACCGACGCGCAAGCCGGCCTTTGCCGGTGCAGACCCTTTGGAACTCATGTGAGCAAACCCCGATTCAACGCAAATCCCCGGGCCGCTTCTAGCACGGGCGCCACATTTGTGGCGAATGCCGGCCTGACGGTCCGGACACGATTTGATTCAAAAAGTTACACGTTCCCCGGGCCTTAGGCCGAAAAAGATACCGCTTCTCGGCCCGGGTCGCGTGATTCGGAGTTGCTGGTTACGACCTTTGATAGTCGTCTTCAATCCGGATGATGTCGTCTTCCCCGAGATAAGAGCCGGTCTGGACCTCGATCAGCTCCAGCTGGATCTTGCCGGGATTCTCCATCCGGTGGACGGCGCCCATCGGGATATAGATCGACTCGTTCTCGTGCACCGTCTTCACGGTCTCGTTGACGGTGACCTGGGCCGTGCCGCGGACCACGATCCAGTGCTCGGCACGATGATGGTGCTTCTGCAGCGACAGCCGCCCGCCCGGCTTGACCACGATGCGCTTGACCTGGTGGCGCTCGCCATTGTCGACCGACTGATAGCTGCCCCAGGGCCGGTGCACCTTGAGATGCTCCTCGGTGACCTTCGGCGCGACCGCCTTCAGCTTCGTCACCAGGCGCTTCAGCCCGTTGGCATCCTTCTGCCGCGAGACCAGCACCGCATCCGCGGTGGCGACCACGACGAGATCGTCGACGCCTTCGAGCGCGACCAGCGCGGAATCGGTGGTGACGTTGCAATTGCGGGAATCCTCGAACACGGCGGTGCCGTGCGCGGCATTGCCCAGCGCGTCCTTCTCCGACAATTCCCACACCGCATGCCAGGAGCCGACGTCGGACCAGCCGCACGACACCGGCACGACGGCCGCGCGCGCGGTCTTCTCCATCACCGCATAGTCGATCGAGATCGCTTTCGCCGCGCCGAACGCCTCGGGCTCCAGCGTGACGAAGCCGAGATCGCGGCCGGCATTGTTGACCGCATTGGTGATCGCCTCGACGCTTGCCGCATCGACCCTGCGATATTCGTCGAGCAGCACGCTCGCCGGGAACATGAAGTTGCCGCTGTTCCAGAAATAGCCCGAATTGACGTAGTCGGAGGCCTTCACCGCATCCGGCTTCTCGACGAAGCGTGTAACCGCATGCACCTCGCCCGAGATCACCTCGCCCGGATTGATGTAGCCGTATTCGGTCGCCGGCCGCTCCGGCTTGACGCCGAAGGTGACGATGCGCCCGGCATTTGCCGCGGTGAGGCCTTCGCGGCAGGCGGCGACGAAGGCGGCATTATTCTGCACGACGTGATCGGCGGCGAGCGCGAGCACGATGGCCTCATTGACGCGGTTCTGCGCGAACACAGCGCCGGCGGCGATCGCAGGGCCGGAATCGCGCCGCATCGGCTCGAGGATCACGTCCGCCTCGATGCCGATCTCGGCGAGCTGCTCCAGCACCATGAAGCGATAGGACGCGTTGGTGATGACGATCGGCCGGTCGAACAGCGAGGGATCGGACACGCGCAGCAGCGTGTCCTGGAACGTCGAGCGCGTGCCGAACAGCGGCAGGAACTGCTTGGGCCGCACCTCGCGCGAGGCGGGCCACAGCCGCGTGCCGGCGCCGCCGCACATGATCAGGGGGATTATGCGTTTGTCCATCGTGATCTCAAACCTTGAAATAGTCCCGATACCAGGTGACGAAATGATGAACCCCATGCTCGATCGGCGTTGACGGTGCAAAGCCGGTGTCGCGCATCAGATCCTCGACATCCGCGAACGTTTCCAGCACATCTCCCGGCTGCATCGGCAGCAATTCTTTGATCGCCGTCCGGCCCAGCTCCCGCTCCAGAAGACCGACGACGTGCATCAGTTCCTCCGGATGATGATTGCCGACATTGTAGAGCTTAAACGGCGCATTTGCGGCAGCCGGATCGTCCGCGGGCACGAGATCGATCAGCTTGGACACGACGCGCGTCACATCGTCGATATAGGTGAAATCGCGGCGCATTTTGCCATGGTTGAAGATCCGGATCGGCTTGCCGGCCATGATGGCGCCCGCGAACAGAAACATGGCCATGTCGGGGCGGCCCCATGGCCCGTAGATGGTGAAGAAGCGCAGCCCGGTGACCGGCAGGCGATAGAGGTGGCTGTAGGACTGCGCCATCACCTCGTTCGCCTTCTTGGTCGCGGCGTAGAAGCTGACGGGATGGTCGGTGCGGTCTGCCACCGCAAATGGCAGTTTTGTGTTGGCGCCGTAAACGGAGGATGACGAGGCGTAGACCAGATGACGGCAGCCATTGTTGCGGCAGCCCTCCAGCACGTTGAGGAAGCCGACGAGATTGGAATCGGCGTATGTCTGCGGCTGCTCGATCGAGTAGCGCACGCCGGCCTGCGCGGCGAGATGCACGACTTTGGCAAAACGATGTTGCGCAAACAGCGCCGCCATGGTCTCGCGGTCGGCGAGATCCGCCTCGACGAACGAGAAACGGGGCTCGTCCCTGAGCAGAGCAAGGCGCGCTTTCTTCAGCGCCGGATCGTAATAGCTGTTGAGATTGTCGAGCCCGACGACGGCGCGGCCTTCGCCCAGCAGCTGCCGGGCGACGTGGAAGCCGATGAAGCCGGCGGCACCCGTGACCAAAATCGCCTGATCCGTCATCCTGTTCCCTGGGGATCCCTCGCCCGCACCTGTTTAGCCGTCACCTCGGCGGGGTCGCAATAGGCTCCCTGCTCCTTCGCGAGGCCTCGTCATGGCGTCCTTAACGACGCATCCTGAACGACGCGTCCTTAACGACGCGTCCTTACGACGGCTCTTGCAAGATCGGCGCCAAAACCATACCAAAGCGGCCGAATTCGGCGCCTCGCGTCGGGTTGCCTCAATCCTCGCAAACCCTGTTCATGCGGACGAGATGCGCCGAATCCTGTTGTCGACGGCCAAAATCCTGATCTCCGTGGCGCTGCTCTATCTGGCGCTGCGCAAGGTCGACCTGTCCGAGCTGTTTTCCCGCTTCACCGTGACCAGCCTGTTCTGGATCGGTATGGCGATCGCGGTCACGTTCCTGCAGATCTTCGTCGGCGTGCTGCGCTGGCGCGAGATCAGCGCCGTCTGCGGCGCGCCGCTCGAGCTCGGCCGCGCCATGCGCTACAACGTGATCGGCTCGTTCTTCAACCAGACCCTGCCGTCGGCGATCGGCGGCGATGCGGTGCGGCTGTGGCTGGTCGCACGCGCCGGCGCCGGCTGGCGCGCGGCGACCTACTCGATCTTCGTCGACCGCGCCATCGGCCTCATCGCGCTCGCGATCGTGATCGTCGCGAGCCTGCCCTGGAGCTACACCCTCATCACCGATCCGCACGGGCGCTCGGCGCTGCTGCTCATCGACCTCCTGGCGCTGGCCGCCGGCGTCGGCTTCCTGATCTTCGGCGCGCTGAAATGGCGCTGGCTGAAGACCTGGTGGGCAACGCACCACATTCACGCCTGCGCCGTCATCGCCAATCGCGTGATCTTCAGCCGCAACCGCGGTCCCCTCATCGCGATCCTGTCGGTCCTCGTTCACGTGCTCGCCGTCGTCACCGCCTGGTGCGTCGTGCAGTCGATTGCGGCTCCGGTTCGTTTCAGCGACGTCTTTCTGCTCGTGCCGCCGGTGATGCTGATCACGATGATGCCGATCTCGATCGCCGGCTGGGGCGTGCGTGAAGCCACGATGAGCCTTGCGTTCGGCTTTGCGGGGCTTTCCGCCAACGAGGGCGTCAACGTCTCGCTGCTGTTCGGCGCCGTGTTCTTCATCGTCGGGGCCGTCGGCGGTCTGGTCTGGATCCTCAGCGCAGAGAAAGCCGCGCAAGGGTCGACCCCGATCGGAGTGCGGGAGTGAGCGCGGCTGCCGATGCGCTCGCCGGCGCGGCCCTGCTAATTGCCGTTGCCGCCGCCGCGCTGATCTCGGCGCTCGTCACCTGGACCAGCCGGCCCCTGTTGCAGCGCTACGCGCTGGCACGGCCGAATGCCCGGTCCTCGCATCGCATCCCGACCCCGCAGGGCGCGGGCATCGCGGTGATCGCCGCGACGCTGATCGTCGCCTCGCTGTGGGGGGTCTCGGCCAATGTCGCGATCCCGCCGGCGCTGGTCGCTGCGACAATCGTGATCGCCCTGGTCGGCTTCGCCGACGACATCGTGTCGCTGCCCGTGCTGGTGCGGCTGGTGCTGCAGGCCGCCTGCGTCGGCGCGGTGGTGTTCACCGCGCCCGACACCGCGCGCATCGTGCCGACGCTGCCGCTTGCGCTGGAGCGCGGCCTCGTCGTGCTTGCCGGCGTCTGGTTCGTGAACCTCGTCAACTTCATGGACGGGCTCGACCTGATGACGGTGGCGGAGGTCGTGCCGGTCACCGCCGCGCTGCTGCTGCTGGGAATGCTCGGGTATCTCTCATGGCCGGCCGTGCTGGTCGCCACCGCGCTATGCGGCGCCATGCTCGGCTTTGCGCCCTTCAACCGTCCGGTCGCAAAAGTCTTCCTGGGCGATGTCGGCAGCCTGCCGATCGGCCTGCTGCTCGGCTGGTGCCTTTTGGAGCTCGCGTTTCGGGGAGAGCCGGCCGCGGCGCTGCTGCTACCAGCCTATTATCTTGCAGATTCCACCATCACGCTGTTTCGGCGCATCATCCGGCGCGAGCCGTTCTGGTCGGCGCACCGCAGCCACTTTTACCAGCGTGCAACCGACAACGGGTTCACGGTCAAGCGGGTCGTCGGCGAAGCATTCGCGCTCAATCTCGTGCTGGCCCTGCTCGCCGTCGCGACCGTTCGCACCGGCTCGACGGCGATCACGATCCTCGCCTTGCTTGCGGGCGCGGGTGCGGTCGCCCTCCTGCTCTGGCGCTTCTCCCGCCCTCAGGCGTCCTGAGCCGCCAGCGCCTGCCGCAGCCCCTCGTCGAGCGAGACCTGCGGCTGCCAGCCGGTCGCGAGCGCCTTGGAGACGTCGAGCTCGAGCGAGCCGATCAGGCTGTCATGCGTATCCTGCCGGCCCATCACGCTGAGCAGCGTCGCGAGCAGTCTCGGCGGCATTCCGAACAGAACCGGGTTCTTGCCGGACGCAATGGCCAGGCGCCTGATGAATTCGGGCGTCGAGACCTGTTCCCGGTCGGCCACCAGGAAGATCTCGAAATTGCTCGTGGGATCAGGATGGCTGAGCCGGCGCAGGATGAACGACGACAGGTTCTGCACGGCAAGGAAGGCGCGCTGGTTGCGGATCGCCGCAAAGGGCAGCGGCAGTCCCAGGCTCACCGCACGCGTCAGCAGCGCGAAATTGCCCTTGGCCCCGGCGCCATAGACCAGCGGCGGCCGGATCACCGTGATCTTCATGTCGCTGTCGCGCGCCAGCGTCCTCAGGCCCGCCTCGGCCGCGGCCTTGGACATGCCGTAGAGGCCGCGCGGCGTCAGCACGTCGCTTTCGCTGAACGGCGCGCGGCCTTCATTGCTGCGGCCGTGCACGAGAACGGTGCTGATGAAGACGAATTGGCGCACGCCGGCCGCCGCCGCGCAGCGCGCCAAATGCAGCGTGCCGGCGATGTTGACGTTGCGGTAGAGCTGGACCGCGTGCTCCTCGTGCTTGTGGTGCACGCGCGCGGCCAGATGGATGACGGCGTCGACGCCTTCGAGCGCCGCCTGCCAGTCGGTCTCGGGACCGATCGTCTCGATCACGACCTCGCCATCGACGCCTGCCGGGCCGCGGACCGCACGGCGGACCGACCATCCCGCGCCCTCGAGCGCCGGCACGAGATGACGGCCGACGAAGCCGCTCGCTCCCGTCACCAGCACGACCGGTCTACGTTCGCTCATCGTTGCTCCGACAGGTCCGGGTTGCGCAACAATTCGTCGATCAACGCGGCATAGGCGTTCATCGCGGTGGTCCTGTCGAACCGTGACGCTGCCTTCACCGCCCGCGCCGCCATGGCACCGTCGTCGGAACGGAACGCGGCCCGGATCGCTTCGGCGAGCAGGTCGGCACGGCCCGGCGGCACCACCCAGCCGAGCCTGCTCTCCACCACCGTCAACGCGGCCTCGGCCTCCGGCTCGGACACCAGCACCACGGGACGGCCGACCGCCAGCAGATTGTAGAACCGGCTCGGCACCGACACGCCCGCAACGTTCTTCCGGTACGGAATGATCCAGAGATCGGCGGAGGCCAGGAACGCGTCGAGCTCGGAATCCTCGACGCGCCCGACAAAGGAGACATTGGCGAGGTTCGCCGCCGCCTGCAACTGCTTCAGCCGCTCGAAACCGATGCCCCAGCCGGACAGCAGGAAGTGAATGTCCGCCTCGTCCTTCAGAAGCCGCGCCGCTTCGAACACGATCTCGGGATCGTGGGTGAAGCCGAGATTGCCCGACAGGCCGACGATGAAGCGCGCCGGAATTGCCTTGCGGAACGGATTGTCCCGCGTGACCGGCCGCGGCGCGGGCACGAGCGTGGCCCAGTTCGGGATGAAGCGGATCTTGTTCCGCCTCATCCCCGAATAGCTGAGCAGCGGCCGCTCGGCGTCGCGGCCGATGGTGATGACGGCGTTGAGGGCACGGAACATCAGGCCGTTGGCGGCGCGCATCGTCCGCGTCACGACGGAGCGGGGCTTCAACAGGCCGGCCATCACCAACACGTCGGGAAACAGGTCGTGCATGATCAGCGCCGAGCGCGCGCCCTTCACCCGTGCCGCCGCCGCCACCGCATAGGGCAGCATGAAAGGCGCGGTGACCGTGAGCACGACGTCCCCTCGCCTCAGCTCCCGCACCAACGCGAGGAACGTGCGCACTGCGAACAACAGCTCGGAGGCGCCGCGCCGCACCAGCGCCGCCTTGCCCGCCATCCGGTTCCTGACCATGACGACGCGCGGCTTGCCCGGGCCGGTCTGCGCTGCCGGCAATGCGCCCGGCGAGCCCGAGAGCACGACGACCTCGTGCTCGGCGGCGAGACGGCAGGCGATCTCGGCCATGATCGCCGCCGTCGTGCTCGGGTCAGGCGGGTAGTGCTGGCTCGCGACGACGATCTTGCCAGCGATCTTGTCTTGCGGCTGCATGGTCAGGCCGCGGTCGACCCGAATTCGGGGACGGCGTCCTTGAGAATGGTCCTGATGGTGGCGCGATCGTCGCGCGCGATCGCCTGCTCCAGCGCCGCAATCCATTTGCGCAGCGTCTGCATCGGCGGTTCGTTCGGCTGCGCGGCCATGATTCCGGCGACGCCGATCTCGCGGGTCGGCTCCTCCGAAGCGAACAGGATCTCGTGCAGGCGTTCGCCCGGGCGCATGCCGGTGAACACGATCTCGATGTCGTAGCCGGGCTGCAGTCCCGACAGGCGGATCATGCGCTCTGCGAGATCGACGATCTTCACCGGCTGGCCCATGTTGAGCACGTAGACGGAGACGTCGCCACGCTGCGTTCCGAGCGCATGCGTGGCCGCGGTGACCACGAGATCGCAGGCCTCGCGGATGGTCATGAAGTAGCGCACCATCTCGGGATGCGTGACGGTCACCGGGCCGCCGGCCTCGATCTGGGCCTTGAACTTCGGCACCACCGAGCCGTTCGAGGCCAGCACGTTGCCGAACCGCACCGAGATCAGCCGCATCGGCGGCCTGCCCCCGCGCGCACCGGCGGCGAGGTCGTGATCCAGCGCCTGGCAGTACATCTCCGCGAAGCGCTTGGTCAGGCCGAGCATCGACACCGGCTCGATCGCCTTGTCGGTCGAGATCATCACCATCGCCTCGGCGCCGGCCGCCACGGCGGCATCGGCAACGTTGATCGAGCCGAAGATGTTGGTCTTGACGCCTTCGCTCCAGTCGCGTTCGAGGATCGGAACGTGCTTGAGCGCCGCGGCGTGGAATACGATGTCCGGCTTGAACTCCGCCATCAAGCGCATGATGCGCTCGCGATCGCGAATGTCGGCAATCCGGGCTTCGATCGCGGCCGCCGTCCCGCGGGCGGCGAGCGCTTCGGTGATCGCGTAGAGCGCCGGCTCCGAGTTCTCCACGATCAGGAGCCGCGCGGCGCCGAAGGCCACGACGCGCTCGCAGATCTCCGAGCCGATCGAGCCGCCGCCACCGGTGACGAGCACGGCCTTGCCCCTGATCAGGGCCTCGAGGCGTGCATAGTCGATCTTCTCGCTCGGCCGCAGCAGGAGGTCCTCGACCGCGACCGCCGTGAGCCGCGGCGTGTCGCCGCTCTCCAGCGAGGGCATCCGGTTGACGATGACGCCCAGCTTGCGCGCCCGCATCAGGATCGATTCCGGACGGGCTTCCGGCTCGAACGCCGACGGCGTCATGACGAGGCGCGCGATCGGCTTGTTGCGCTTGGCGAAATCGGCGATGACGTCCTCGACGTCGTCGATACCGCCCAGCACCGGCACGGTGCGGATGAACTGGCCGCGGTCGGAGCTCGACGGCGACAGCACGCCGACCGGCCAGATCCGCTTGATCGCCCCGCTCTCGATTCCGCGCAGCAGCACCTCGGCATCCGCGGCGCGGCCGATCAGCAGGGTCGGCGCAGCATCATCGGTCCTCGCATGGCGGCGCACGCGCGTATAGCGGAAGTAGCGGTAGGCCATGCGCAGCGCGCTGAGGAAGGATATCTCCAGGAACCAGTAGAGGACGATCGTCACCTTGCCGAGGAAAAAGGCGCCGCGGACATTGGGGGCGACGAAGATGTAGTCGAGCACGAGCAGGGCGACCGTCAGCACCGTCGCGACGCGGATGATGTTCAGCGCGTCAGGCAGCGAAATGAAGCGCCATTTCGTCGTGGTCAGGTTGAAGATGAAAAACACCACCACGCTGAAGGCGAGGAAGTAGGGCAGGATCTGGAACAGCAGCGGCAGGCGGTCGAAGAAGCCGTCGCCGCCCTCGAATCGCAGATAGAACGCGGCAAAAAGCGCCGCCGCGGTCGCGAGCAGGTCGTGGAGCGCGATCAGGAAATTGCGCAAGGTGAGATGCGAAAAACGCGTCATCCGCCGACCGATGAAGACCCAGTTAGATACAACCTGACCGCGCTGATAGCCCATCTGGACAAGACTTGCCAGCCGCGCGGCCGCTCACGGACCGCCTTCGCCCATCTTCGCCTCGGCCTGTTGTGCCCGGATCACCATGCCGCCGGCCACGCCGACGCCGATGACGTACATCCAGCCCTCGTGGAAGTCGAACAAATGCGAGTTGAACAGCGAGGTGAAGACGTTCTGCACCACGACCAGGAGCCCGATCCAGGTGGCAAGCCCGTCGCCCCGGAACAACAGCAGATGCAGGATCCAGATCGCGTAGAGGACTGCGACGCCGATCACGCCCCATTGCACGGCGACGTTCAGCGTCTGGTTGTGGGGGTTGCCAATCACTTCGGCGGACGCCTGGTACTGACCGGCGGGCGTCGCGACGCGCTCGAACAATCCGCGCGTGGAGCCGGTGCCGTGCCCTACGATCGGCGCCTCCGCGAAGAAGCCGAGCGATTTCCGCCAGAATTCGAGCCGCAGCCCGAGCGAGGTCGGCTCGCCTCTCTCGATGTAGCGGGTGTAGTCGTCGGAGAACCGCTCGGCGGTATGGCGCAAATACGGCGAGGCCTGCCAGGCGAGAATTGCGGCGACGAGCAAGGCGACAGAAATGAGCGCGATACTGCGCCATTTGAGATGAAGCAGTGCAAACACCCCGAACATGATCGGAACGGTGACGAGCGCGGTGCGTGACACCACTACAAACGTCATATTGATGAAGAAGCTCAGCGCCAGCGCCGTCAGCAGCCCGGCGAGCCAATAGCGCTTCTCGCGCAACAGCATCACGATCGGATAGGCAAGCGCGACGGCGCAGAGCGCGAATTCCTGGCTCTGGTCGATGTAGTTCTTGACGAAAATACCGCGCTCCAAGGGGTCGGTCTTGAGCGTGAGGCTCGGATAGAAGGCGACCAGCCAGGACATCACCGACAACAGCGCGCAGGATACCAGGAAGGCGACGAACACCCACCTGCCCCGCGGCGAGCGCTCGAAATGGTAGAGCAGGACCGGCAGCACGAGCAGCTTGACGGTCGGACTGACCGCGTGGAGGCGGACGCCCCAGGCTGCGTCCGACCACAGCGTCCCCAGCAGCGCGAGAGCGAAGAGTGCGATCGGCGCGATGCAGATCGGGCGCTTCAGCGATTGCAGGAACGCGGGAACGTCGAGAAACGGCACCATGCAGAGCAGCATCAGCGCGTTGAAGATGCCGGCAAGCGACGTCGACCAGGGCAGCGAGGCCGCGGTCAGGATCGCAAACAGATCGACGGTCTCGCGCCAGGCAGCGGGGCTGCGAAGACGACGATGCAACATTTCGCTGGTCGATTCCCGTGCGAGCGCCGTCAATTGCTCCCTCCCCGGGCGCGATGCACCAGCGCCGTCGTGCTGAAGCCTTGGAGGATGTCGACCAGCACGACCACCCCGCCCGCGGCCTCGACCACCTCGTGGCCGACGACCTGCTCGCGGGTGTAGTCACCGCCCTTCACCAGCACGCCGGGCTTGATCCTGGTGATGAGGTCGATCGGCGTGTCTTCCGCGAAGATGACGACGAGATCGACGGCCTCAAGCGCTGCGAGCACCTCGGCACGCGCGCGCTCGTCCTGGACCGGACGATCGGCCCCCTTCAGCCGCCGCACCGAGGCGTCGCTGTTGAGTCCGACGATCAGGCGGTCGCAGGCGGCGCGCGCGGCGGTCAGCACCTTGACGTGACCGGGATGGAGGATGTCGAAACAGCCATTGGTGAAGCCGACGCGAAGGCCCTGCCTTTTCCATTCGGCGAGCTGCGCGTCGAGCGCGGCCGGATCGAGCACGATCTTCTCCTCGGCCGCGAGCGTCGCATGCGGCAGGATCTTGCGTCGCAGCTCGGCCGCGCTGACGCTGGCGGTGCCCTGCTTGCCGACGGCGACGGCGGCGGCGGCATTGGCCATGCGCAGCGCCGTGTCCCAGTCCGCGCCGGCCGCGAGCGAGACCGCAAGCGTAGCGGCGACGGTGTCGCCGGCGCCGGAGACGTCGCGCACCTTCACCGGGACGGCCGGCACGTGAACCGCCCCGCCATTCCGCGGCACCAGCGTCATGCCGCGCTCGCCCTGCGTCACCAGGATCGCCTCGCAATCGGCGAGCCGCATCACGTCCTCGCTGGCCTCGACGATGCTCTGCACCGTTTCGGCGCGGCTGCGGGTCGCTTCCGAAAATTCCTTGCGGTTCGGCGTGAGCAGCGTGGCGCCGCGATAGATCGCCCAGTTCAGGCTCTTGGGATCGACGATCACGGGCTTGCCGAGCTTGCGGGCGGCATCGATGGTGTGGCGGATCACGCGCGCCGTCAGCACGCCCTTGGCGTAGTCGGACAGCAGCACGATGTCGGCGCGCGCGATCTGCGGCAGGATCGCGTCGATCAATTTGGTTTCGACGTCGTCGGACGCAGCCAGCGCCTGCTCCCAATCCGCGCGCAGCATGTGTGTGGAAAAATGCTCGGAGACGAAACGGACTTTTCGCGTGGTCGGCCGCGAGGCGTCGCGCACCAGCACGCTTTCGATGCCGGTTTGATCATCGAGCGCGGCCGCGAGCCGCGCACCGGCATCATCCTCGCCGATGAGGCCGACGAAGATGCAGCGCGCGCCGAGCGAAGCGACGTTGCGCGCGACGTTGCCGGCGCCGCCGACGTGGATCTCGCTGCGCTGGGCGGCGATGACGGGCGCCGGCGCCTCCGGCGAGATCCGCGACACCTCGCCGTAGACGAACTCGTCCAGCATGATGTCGCCGATGCACAGCACCGTGCGGCCTGAGATGGCTTGCGCGAGGGCATCGAAATCGAGAATGGGCGTCGGCATGGTCTACAGGGCCTCAGCGAAAGCGGTCGGGCCGGTCGAGATAGTCCCCGACATAGGCCTTCACCGCGTTCTCGAGCGTCGTGAAGCCGCCGTTATAGCCGGCGCGGAGCAGACGATCGACCTCGCTCTGGGTGAAATACTGGTAGCTGTCGCGGATCTGCTCGGGCATGTCGATGTATTCGATGTTGGGCCTGGCCCCGAGCGCGGCATAGGCAGCCAGCATGAGGTCCTTGAAGCTGCGCGCCTTGCCGGTGCCGACGTTGAACAGGCCGGACACCGACGGCGTCGCCAGCAGCCAAAGGACGACGCGCACGACGTCGTCGACATAGATGAAATCGCGACGCTGATCGCCGTCCTCGATGCCCTCGCGATGCGACTTGAACAGCTGCACGACGCGACCAGCCCTCACGTCGTCGAAGCGCCGCGCCAGCACGCTCATCATCGAGCCCTTGTGATATTCGTTCGGGCCGAACACGTTGAAGAATTTCAGGCCGGCCCATTGCGGCGGGAGCCGGTCGCAGCGCGCCACTCGTTCGGCAATTGCGAGATCGAACAGGTGCTTGCTCCAGCCGTAGAGATTCATCGGCCGCAATTTCTTCAGCGCCGGCAGCGAGGAATCGTCGTCGAAGCCTTCCGTGCCGTCGCCATAGGTCGCCGCCGAGGACGCGTAGATGAACGGCACCGCATTCATCGTGCACCAGTCCAGAAGGCGCATCGACAGGCGGAAATTGGTCTCGATGACGAGGTCGCCGTCGGTCGCTGTGGTTGCGGAAATCGCCCCGAGATGGATCACGGCCTCGAGCTTGCGGCCCTTCAGCCAGTCCATCAGCTCGGCGGGGGGAACGATATCCACAAGCTGCCGCTTGGCGAGGTTGCGCCATTTGCCTTCGGTTCCGAGGAAATCGCAGACCACGACGTCGCTGCGGCCGGCCTCGTTCAGCGCAGCCACGACATTCGATCCGATAAAACCGGCCCCGCCGGTCACCAGCAACATTCCACCTACCTGCCCGATTTTAAGTGCCCGATCCTGCCGTAGCGCATGATCCGCCAAAGTGTAAGCGGTTTTGGGATTGCTCTTCTGCCGGCTTTACCTCCCGGCCCGGAGCGGCTAACCGAGCCGCCATATCGGCACGTCTTCGGTCCTAATAACCAATGAACATTGATTCGCAACTTGGTGGTGATGCAGACCGGAGCGACACGCGCCCGATCCTGATCGTTCCCTACATGTGGATCGGCGATTTCGTGCGGAATCACACCGTCGTGCGGGTCCTGAAGGAACGCTGGCCGAACCGGCCGGTCGATCTCCTCACCACGTCCCTGTGCGCCCCGCTGGTCGATTACATGCCCGGGGTGCGCGCCGGCATCGTCTGGGACATGCCGCGCGGCCGGCTGGCCGTCGCACGCCAGTTCGGCTTGGCAGGGCTGCTTCGGAAACGGAACTATGGCACTGCCCTGGTGCTGCCCCGGACCTGGAAGGCGGCGATCGCGCCGGCGCTGGCCGGTATTCCCGAACGGGTCGGCTTCGTCGGCGAGTTCCGGTTCGGCCTGCTGAACCGCTGGCGCTGGGGCGAGAAGAAGCTGCCCCGCTTCATCGACAAGAACGCCGCCCTCGCCCAGCCCGACGGCGCGCCCCTGCCGGCGGAATGGCCGGTGCCGCAACTGCGCGTTCCGGCCGAGGACATCGCCCGCTGGCGCGAAGCCAATGGCCTTGGCGCCGGCGCCGCGGTGGCGCTTGCCCCAGGCTCGGTCGGCGTTTCAAAGCGCTGGACCTATTATCCCGAAGCTGCCCGCCTGCTGGTCGAGCGCGGCCTCGAGGTCTGGGTGGTCGGCGGCCCCGCCGAAAAGGGGCTTGCCCAGGAGATCGTCGCCGCCGGCGGCCCGGGGACCACTGGCGGCCCTGGGACCGCTCGCGGCCCGGGGGTGCGCGATCTCACCGGGACCGATCTGCGCAACGGCGTCCTCGCCATGGCCGCCGCCGGCGTTGCCATCTCCAACGATTCCGGCCTGATGCACATCGCAGCCGCCCTCGGCACGCCGACCATGGGCATCTTCGGTCCCACCAGCCCCTACCTCTGGGCCCCGCTCAACGGCCTCGCCGCGACACTGGTGCAGGACAAGGAAGCGCTGTCCTGCCAGCCCTGCCAGAGCACGGTCTGCAAGGTGAACGACCACCGCTGCATGCGGAATATTGCAGCTAGCGAGGTGGTGGGAATTGCGCAGCGGGTGCTGGGGGAAGTGGGGGCGCGCGGATCAATCTGATCGTCGAGGTCGAACAAGCTATTTGCATGACCAAAGGTGCGATCACTTAAGCTGCCTCGTCCGCGGCCTCCAGTTCCGCCAAGTCCATCGTGAAGTCGAAAACGATCTGGATTGGCTCCGCTTCGGGGTGGGCGTCATTGTAGCTATCCACGTCCACCTTCATCTGGCGGCAGTCTCCAACGATTCCCTTCCTGCGATGCTGGAAGGATATCTGCATGTGATCGCGCGAAGCCGTGCGAATATCATCCCACACCATCTCTGTCTGGCCCTCCGTTTCCAGAGGGGCCGGATGTAAGAGGCGAACGCGTCGACCCTTTCGGTCCGTCATATATTCTTCGCGCATAGCTGACGCGATATCGTCAGCGCAACGGCGCCTGAGTGCTGCTGCAGGAAGCTCCCAACGTCCAGTTCTGATCGCCCAATCCGCAATGTTCTTGGCCGAGGTTGGCCAGGACAGTCCTTCGAGTCTGTACTCATCAACAATACGCTGCATCTGCTTGACGTAAGTCATGAGTTCACTCCATAGCCGTCAGTTAGAGCGGTCTCTGTTATGATGTGTCTAATCTTGGCTTGATGCTTCTTAAATAGGTCCCATCGACCCGTTCGCTTTTGAAGCTGCCCAGCAACGACACCAGGGTGACGCTTCATAATTCGGGCAAATCCCAAAAAGCTCTTCTCAGAGAACATCGGATTGTGCCTAAGAAAAAAATCGTTCATCGCTCCCAGCGGAACGCAATGGTTCGCAGCAGCGCGATTAGCTCTAATCTCGGCTTCATCATCTCCTGCTTTGCTTTCATCAAAATCCTCAATAATAAGGCCTCCCTTACCGTCACCATTAAGGACATGCTCTAGCTCGTGCCAAAGGTCGAACCAGAACTTATCGATTTGGTCGCCCTTTAAAGTGAGACCTATGACGGGAGATTTGTTTTCATTGATCCAGAAACAGACCCCCTGAATTTCTGAACCGGGTATCGGCTCAACAACCACGAGACGAACGCCACATTCGAATAGAATTCGGGGCACATTGCGAATTGCTTCTGGCTCGGCCATGAGCTGTTCGAGCTCAGAACTCCTCTTTCGAAGAGACGCCTCAGAGTATGGCGGCGTCTTTAACGCAGTCGCCAGCTGACTAACCCGAAAGATCCAGGCCCACTGATGCGCCGTAACCTCTCGCTTGTAGTTGCGACGCGCGGCGTGCTGGAATTCGATCGGATCTTCAATCGAACTGAGATTGAAGAACGACAAGACGTTTCGTTCAAGCTCGGCTGCTGAATCTCCAAGCTTAATCCAGCCACGCTTACACATCTCCCGAACAGGGAAGCGCTCGCGAAGTTTGGCAGCGCGAGCGATAGAGTCGTCGCGAGGAGGAACCTTGGAGAGTTGCCAAGCAGTTTCAAGGTTCATCCAAAACTGTGCAGATGTCCCCAGGGCAGCAGCGAAATCCGCAGCTGTTTCCGGGGTAATAGCGCGCTTTCCCAGAATAACATCGTTCACTAATTTCTGAGGCCGACCAATAATCTCTGCGAACTCGGTTTGAGTCCAACCACGCGCCTCAAGCTCATCTGCCAAAAATTCCCCGGGAGGGAATACTTCGGCGGGTCGTCTATCCGTCATCTCGCCCTCCCTCTCAGTGATAATCTTCGATGCCCATGATGCGGACGACTTTGTTCGGCGCCTGCCCATGAAGTTCCACAATCAAACGCCACTTGCCCGTCAGTCGCATCGAGCGTTGATGCGATCGGTCCCCTTCAAGTTTTTCAAAGTGCAATCCTTTAAGGGCATAGAAATCGCGCTCGTCTGGCGCCGCGCGGATCACTTGCATCACCTTGCGAAAGCCCTTGACGATGGCGCGATCGAATCCGGCATTGAACTGGATGTCGGTTTCCAGCCGGTCGAGACTTTCATCCGCAAATTCCACTTCCATGCCGCCCTCATGCCGAAATATAGCACGATCTAACACTATTTCAAGTCATTACGTCACGCAATGACGTAATAAAACTTTCGTAAGTACTTACATGAGGTTACATGGCGACCACAACCCTAATCAAGCCCTCCACAATTTCTAGCTGATTCCCTTGTCGACCTGCTCGATGCCGAACTGAGTCTGGACCAGACGGGGCTACGGCACCGCCCTGCTGTCCGCGCTGGTCGGCATCTGAACGGGTCGGCTTCGTCGGCGAGTTCCGGTTCGGCCTGCTGAACCGCTGGCGCTGGGGCGAGAAGAAGCTGCCCCGCTTCATCGACAAGAACGCCGCCCTCGCCCAGCCCGACGGCGCGCCCCTGCCGGCGGAATGGCCGGTGCCGCAACTGCGCGTTCCGGCCGAGGACATCGCCCGCTGGCGCGAAGCCAATGGCCTTGGCGCCGGCGCCGCGGTGGCGCTTGCCCCAGGCTCGGTCGGCGTTTCAAAGCGCTGGACCTATTATCCCGAAGCTGCCCGCCTGCTGGTCGAGCGCGGCCTCGAGGTCTGGGTGGTCGGCGGCCCCGCCGAAAAGGGGCTTGCCCAGGAGATCGTCGCCGCCGGCGGCCCGGGGACCACTGGCGGCCCTGGGACCGCTCGCGGCCCGGGGGTGCGCGATCTCACCGGGACCGATCTGCGCAACGGCGTCCTCGCCATGGCCGCCGCCGGCGTTGCCATCTCCAACGATTCCGGCCTGATGCACATCGCAGCCGCCCTCGGCACGCCGACCATGGGCATCTTCGGTCCCACCAGCCCCTACCTCTGGGCCCCGCTCAACGGCCTCGCCGCGACACTGGTGCAGGACAAGGAAGCGCTGTCCTGCCAGCCCTGCCAGAGCACGGTCTGCAAGGTGAACGACCACCGCTGCATGCGGAATATTGCAGCTAGCGAGGTGGTGGGAATTGCGCAGCGGGTGCTGGGGGAAGTGGGGGCGCGCGGATCAATCTGATCGTCGAGGTCGAACAAGCTATTTGCATGACCAAAGGTGCGATCACTTAAGCTGCCTCGTCCGCGGCCTCCAGTTCCGCCAAGTCCATCGTGAAGTCGAAAACGATCTGGATTGGCTCCGCTTCGGGGTGGGCGTCATTGTAGCTATCCACGTCCACCTTCATCTGGCGGCAGTCTCCAACGATTCCCTTCCTGCGATGCTGGAAGGATATCTGCATGTGATCGCGCGAAGCCGTGCGAATATCATCCCACACCATCTCTGTCTGGCCCTCCGTTTCCAGAGGGGCCGGATGTAAGAGGCGAACGCGTCGACCCTTTCGGTCCGTCATATATTCTTCGCGCATAGCTGACGCGATATCGTCAGCGCAACGGCGCCTGAGTGCTGCTGCAGGAAGCTCCCAACGTCCAGTTCTGATCGCCCAATCCGCAATGTTCTTGGCCGAGGTTGGCCAGGACAGTCCTTCGAGTCTGTACTCATCAACAATACGCTGCATCTGCTTGACGTAAGTCATGAGTTCACTCCATAGCCGTCAGTTAGAGCGGTCTCTGTTATGATGTGTCTAATCTTGGCTTGATGCTTCTTAAATAGGTCCCATCGACCCGTTCGCTTTTGAAGCTGCCCAGCAACGACACCAGGGTGACGCTTCATAATTCGGGCAAATCCCAAAAAGCTCTTCTCAGAGAACATCGGATTGTGCCTAAGAAAAAAATCGTTCATCGCTCCCAGCGGAACGCAATGGTTCGCAGCAGCGCGATTAGCTCTAATCTCGGCTTCATCATCTCCTGCTTTGCTTTCATCAAAATCCTCAATAATAAGGCCTCCCTTACCGTCACCATTAAGGACATGCTCTAGCTCGTGCCAAAGGTCGAACCAGAACTTATCGATTTGGTCGCCCTTTAAAGTGAGACCTATGACGGGAGATTTGTTTTCATTGATCCAGAAACAGACCCCCTGAATTTCTGAACCGGGTATCGGCTCAACAACCACGAGACGAACGCCACATTCGAATAGAATTCGGGGCACATTGCGAATTGCTTCTGGCTCGGCCATGAGCTGTTCGAGCTCAGAACTCCTCTTTCGAAGAGACGCCTCAGAGTATGGCGGCGTCTTTAACGCAGTCGCCAGCTGACTAACCCGAAAGATCCAGGCCCACTGATGCGCCGTAACCTCTCGCTTGTAGTTGCGACGCGCGGCGTGCTGGAATTCGATCGGATCTTCAATCGAACTGAGATTGAAGAACGACAAGACGTTTCGTTCAAGCTCGGCTGCTGAATCTCCAAGCTTAATCCAGCCACGCTTACACATCTCCCGAACAGGGAAGCGCTCGCGAAGTTTGGCAGCGCGAGCGATAGAGTCGTCGCGAGGAGGAACCTTGGAGAGTTGCCAAGCAGTTTCAAGGTTCATCCAAAACTGTGCAGATGTCCCCAGGGCAGCAGCGAAATCCGCAGCTGTTTCCGGGGTAATAGCGCGCTTTCCCAGAATAACATCGTTCACTAATTTCTGAGGCCGACCAATAATCTCTGCGAACTCGGTTTGAGTCCAACCACGCGCCTCAAGCTCATCTGCCAAAAATTCCCCGGGAGGGAATACTTCGGCGGGTCGTCTATCCGTCATCTCGCCCTCCCTCTCAGTGATAATCTTCGATGCCCATGATGCGGACGACTTTGTTCGGCGCCTGCCCATGAAGTTCCACAATCAAACGCCACTTGCCCGTCAGTCGCATCGAGCGTTGATGCGATCGGTCCCCTTCAAGTTTTTCAAAGTGCAATCCTTTAAGGGCATAGAAATCGCGCTCGTCTGGCGCCGCGCGGATCACTTGCATCACCTTGCGAAAGCCCTTGACGATGGCGCGATCGAATCCGGCATTGAACTGGATGTCGGTTTCCAGCCGGTCGAGACTTTCATCCGCAAATTCCACTTCCATGCCGCCCTCATGCCGAAATATAGCACGATCTAACACTATTTCAAGTCATTACGTCACGCAATGACGTAATAAAACTTTCGTAAGTACTTACATGAGGTTACATGGCGACCACAACCCTAATCAAGCCCTCCACAATTTCTAGCTGATTCCCTTGTCGACCTGCTCGATGCCGAACTGAGTCTGGACCAGACGGGGCTACGGCACCGCCCTGCTGTCCGCGCTGGTCGGCATCTGAACGGGTCGGCTTCGTCGGCGAGTTCCGGTTCGGCCTGCTGAACCGCTGGCGCTGGGGCGAGAAGAAGCTGCCCCGCTTCATCGACAAGAACGCCGCCCTCGCCCAGCCCGACGGCGCGCCCCTGCCGGCGGAATGGCCGGTGCCGCAACTGCGCGTTCCGGCCGAGGACATCGCCCGCTGGCGCGAAGCCAATGGCCTTGGCGCCGGCGCCGCGGTGGCGCTTGCCCCAGGCTCGGTCGGCGTTTCAAAGCGCTGGACCTATTATCCCGAAGCTGCCCGCCTGCTGGTCGAGCGCGGCCTCGAGGTCTGGGTGGTCGGCGGCCCCGCCGAAAAGGGGCTTGCCCAGGAGATCGTCGCCGCCGGCGGCCCGGGGACCACTGGCGGCCCTGGGACCGCTCGCGGCCCGGGGGTGCGCGATCTCACCGGGACCGATCTGCGCAACGGCGTCCTCGCCATGGCCGCCGCCGGCGTTGCCATCTCCAACGATTCCGGCCTGATGCACATCGCAGCCGCCCTCGGCACGCCGACCATGGGCATCTTCGGTCCCACCAGCCCCTACCTCTGGGCCCCGCTCAACGGCCTCGCCGCGACACTGGTGCAGGACAAGGAAGCGCTGTCCTGCCAGCCCTGCCAGAGCACGGTCTGCAAGGTGAACGACCACCGCTGCATGCGGAATATTGCAGCTAGCGAGGTGGTGGGAATTGCGCAGCGGGTGCTGGGGGAAGTGGGGGCGCGCGGATCAATCTGATCGTCGAGGTCGAACAAGCTATTTGCATGACCAAAGGTGCGATCACTTAAGCTGCCTCGTCCGCGGCCTCCAGTTCCGCCAAGTCCATCGTGAAGTCGAAAACGATCTGGATTGGCTCCGCTTCGGGGTGGGCGTCATTGTAGCTATCCACGTCCACCTTCATCTGGCGGCAGTCTCCAACGATTCCCTTCCTGCGATGCTGGAAGGATATCTGCATGTGATCGCGCGAAGCCGTGCGAATATCATCCCACACCATCTCTGTCTGGCCCTCCGTTTCCAGAGGGGCCGGATGTAAGAGGCGAACGCGTCGACCCTTTCGGTCCGTCATATATTCTTCGCGCATAGCTGACGCGATATCGTCAGCGCAACGGCGCCTGAGTGCTGCTGCAGGAAGCTCCCAACGTCCAGTTCTGATCGCCCAATCCGCAATGTTCTTGGCCGAGGTTGGCCAGGACAGTCCTTCGAGTCTGTACTCATCAACAATACGCTGCATCTGCTTGACGTAAGTCATGAGTTCACTCCATAGCCGTCAGTTAGAGCGGTCTCTGTTATGATGTGTCTAATCTTGGCTTGATGCTTCTTAAATAGGTCCCATCGACCCGTTCGCTTTTGAAGCTGCCCAGCAACGACACCAGGGTGACGCTTCATAATTCGGGCAAATCCCAAAAAGCTCTTCTCAGAGAACATCGGATTGTGCCTAAGAAAAAAATCGTTCATCGCTCCCAGCGGAACGCAATGGTTCGCAGCAGCGCGATTAGCTCTAATCTCGGCTTCATCATCTCCTGCTTTGCTTTCATCAAAATCCTCAATAATAAGGCCTCCCTTACCGTCACCATTAAGGACATGCTCTAGCTCGTGCCAAAGGTCGAACCAGAACTTATCGATTTGGTCGCCCTTTAAAGTGAGACCTATGACGGGAGATTTGTTTTCATTGATCCAGAAACAGACCCCCTGAATTTCTGAACCGGGTATCGGCTCAACAACCACGAGACGAACGCCACATTCGAATAGAATTCGGGGCACATTGCGAATTGCTTCTGGCTCGGCCATGAGCTGTTCGAGCTCAGAACTCCTCTTTCGAAGAGACGCCTCAGAGTATGGCGGCGTCTTTAACGCAGTCGCCAGCTGACTAACCCGAAAGATCCAGGCCCACTGATGCGCCGTAACCTCTCGCTTGTAGTTGCGACGCGCGGCGTGCTGGAATTCGATCGGATCTTCAATCGAACTGAGATTGAAGAACGACAAGACGTTTCGTTCAAGCTCGGCTGCTGAATCTCCAAGCTTAATCCAGCCACGCTTACACATCTCCCGAACAGGGAAGCGCTCGCGAAGTTTGGCAGCGCGAGCGATAGAGTCGTCGCGAGGAGGAACCTTGGAGAGTTGCCAAGCAGTTTCAAGGTTCATCCAAAACTGTGCAGATGTCCCCAGGGCAGCAGCGAAATCCGCAGCTGTTTCCGGGGTAATAGCGCGCTTTCCCAGAATAACATCGTTCACTAATTTCTGAGGCCGACCAATAATCTCTGCGAACTCGGTTTGAGTCCAACCACGCGCCTCAAGCTCATCTGCCAAAAATTCCCCGGGAGGGAATACTTCGGCGGGTCGTCTATCCGTCATCTCGCCCTCCCTCTCAGTGATAATCTTCGATGCCCATGATGCGGACGACTTTGTTCGGCGCCTGCCCATGAAGTTCCACAATCAAACGCCACTTGCCCGTCAGTCGCATCGAGCGTTGATGCGATCGGTCCCCTTCAAGTTTTTCAAAGTGCAATCCTTTAAGGGCATAGAAATCGCGCTCGTCTGGCGCCGCGCGGATCACTTGCATCACCTTGCGAAAGCCCTTGACGATGGCGCGATCGAATCCGGCATTGAACTGGATGTCGGTTTCCAGCCGGTCGAGACTTTCATCCGCAAATTCCACTTCCATGCCGCCCTCATGCCGAAATATAGCACGATCTAACACTATTTCAAGTCATTACGTCACGCAATGACGTAATAAAACTTTCGTAAGTACTTACATGAGGTTACATGGCGACCACAACCCTAATCAAGCCCTCCACAATTTCTAGCTGATTCCCTTGTCGACCTGCTCGATGCCGAACTGAGTCTGGACCAGACGGGGCTACGGCACCGCCCTGCTGTCCGCGCTGGTCGGCATCTGAACGGGTCGGCTTCGTCGGCGAGTTCCGGTTCGGCCTGCTGAACCGCTGGCGCTGGGGCGAGAAGAAGCTGCCCCGCTTCATCGACAAGAACGCCGCCCTCGCCCAGCCCGACGGCGCGCCCCTGCCGGCGGAATGGCCGGTGCCGCAACTGCGCGTTCCGGCCGAGGACATCGCCCGCTGGCGCGAAGCCAATGGCCTTGGCGCCGGCGCCGCGGTGGCGCTTGCCCCAGGCTCGGTCGGCGTTTCAAAGCGCTGGACCTATTATCCCGAAGCTGCCCGCCTGCTGGTCGAGCGCGGCCTCGAGGTCTGGGTGGTCGGCGGCCCCGCCGAAAAGGGGCTTGCCCAGGAGATCGTCGCCGCCGGCGGCCCGGGGACCACTGGCGGCCCTGGGACCGCTCGCGGCCCGGGGGTGCGCGATCTCACCGGGACCGATCTGCGCAACGGCGTCCTCGCCATGGCCGCCGCCGGCGTTGCCATCTCCAACGATTCCGGCCTGATGCACATCGCAGCCGCCCTCGGCACGCCGACCATGGGCATCTTCGGTCCCACCAGCCCCTACCTCTGGGCCCCGCTCAACGGCCTCGCCGCGACACTGGTGCAGGACAAGGAAGCGCTGTCCTGCCAGCCCTGCCAGAGCACGGTCTGCAAGGTGAACGACCACCGCTGCATGCGGAATATTGCAGCTAGCGAGGTGGTGGGAATTGCGCAGCGGGTGCTGAAGGAGGTGGGGGCGAGGGTGACCAGCTGAGCCGATCGGGGCTCGCGGCAATGATGACATCCTGCCACTGTTTTGCCCGACGAGTCAAAATGCGATTCGAAAAATCCGCAATAGATTGAGCCCTCTCGCCAAGCCATTGATTTTGCTGAACCCGCCTACTGTGCATGGGGTTGTTTTCGCGGTTTTTGTGTCGCGGTATCAGGAGCTGTGCTCAGAGCAGCGGCCGATAGATCGCGCCGATCCGCGCCGCTTCGGCATCGAGGCTGAAAAGTTCGAGCACCCTCGCCCGCCCACGCTCGCCCATCGCGGTCGCCGCGGCCACATCGCGCATCAGCGGCTCGAGCGCCGCAGCAAGCGCGTCGGCATCACCCGTCGGGATCAGCACGCCGCTCACGCCGTCCTCTACCACAAGCTCGGCCGCGCCGGCGCGTGCGGCGACCAAGGCGCTGCCCGCCGCCATCGCCTCGATCAGCGTCAGCCCAAAGCCTTCGTTGCGTGAGGTGAAGGCGTAGATCGTCAGCCGCTGATACCAGCGCTGCACCGCTTCGATCGGCAGCTCGCCGGTGATGACGATGCGCGATTGCAGGTCGGCTGCCTCGATGCGCTTCTTCAGCTCGTTGGCAAAGGGCGTCTGCTCGGCCGTGACCTGGCCGACGATGACAGCGATGAAATCGGGATAGCGCGGCAGCAAGCGGCACATCGCATCGACGAACACGTCGGTGCCCTTCTGCGCGCGCACGCGGCCGAAACAGCCGATGGCGTAGCGGCCCGGCAGCGCGGCTTCGGCGAAGGCGGCAGTGCGATCGGCCGGCGGCGCATAGACATCGGTGTCGACGCCGTGCGGAATCACCGTCGCCTTCACCTTCAGGAACGAGGCCGAGAGATCCGATGTTGCGATGATCGCGTCCATGCGCCGGATCAGCCAGCGCGTGATCCAGCTGTGATGCCGCTGCGCTGCCGAGGTGAACACGAGCTTGAGCGGCCAGCCGAGCGCGCGCAGCACGACGCCGGCGATCATCTCGTTGTTGCGGCGTGCGTGCCAGATCAGCGGTGCCTTGCGGCGCCAGAGCTGGAGGAAATCGGCAACGTCGAGGCGCGCGATCCCTTCCGGCGCGTCGGAGCCGAACCAGGCGGCGCGGTACAGCTTTGCCAGCCGCGGCGCCACCATCCGGTTGGTCGCGGTGACGCCGGAATAGCGCCTGTGCAGATTTGGCACGATCACTTCGAGATCGCCCTGGGAATTCGCCACGTCATGCTCCGTTTCGCAAAGTCCCTATACGCAACATTAAGCATAGTGACCAGTTCAGGCGCGCCGATACCCCCTCTTCACCACGCAAGCGCTAGCTTGGCGCGTTGATCGAAGACGGGTGAGATCATGACTGTGCTAGTCACCGGCGGCGCCGGCTATATCGGAAGTCACACGGTCCTGGCGCTGGCGGAAGCCGGCGAGGATGTCGTCGTGATCGACGATCTCTCCACTGGCTTCTCGGCCTATCTGCCCGAAGGCGTGCCGCTGTTCATTGGGGACGCCGGCGACGAGAACCTGCTCGAAGGCGTGATCGCCCAGCACGACATCGAGAGCATCATCCATTTCGCCGGCTCCGTGGTCGTGCCGGATTCGATGCGCGATCCGCTCGGCTATTACCGCAACAATTTCACGACCGCGCGCAACCTGCTCAACGTCGCGGTCAAGCGCGGCATCGGCCGCTTCATCTTCTCCTCGACCGCTGCCGTCTACGGCAATCCGGACCAGGTGCCCGTGTCCGAGCACGCGCCGACGCGGCCGCTGTCGCCCTACGGCTCGTCGAAGCTGATGACCGAGATCATGCTGCACGACGTCGCCGCCGCCTACGGCATGCAATACGTAACCCTGCGCTATTTCAACGTCGCCGGCGCCGATCCGCAGGCGCGCATTGGCCTTGCCACCGTCGGCGCCACGCATCTGCTCAAGATCGCGGTGGAAGCCGCCACCGGCCAGCGCGCCAAGATCGACGTGTTCGGCACCGACTATCCGACCCCCGACGGCAGCTGCATCCGCGACTTCATCCACGTCACGGACCTGTCACAGGCGCATCGCTCGGCGCTCGCCTATCTGCGCAATGGCGGCGCCTCGACCACGCTCAATTGCGGATATGGCCGCGGCTATTCGGTGCTGGAGACCATCGATGCGGTGCGCCGGGTTTCGGGCCGCAGCTTCGCCGTGCAATACGCCCCGCGCCGGCCCGGCGACATCATGACCATGGTCGCCGACACCAGCCGCATCCGCAGCCTGCTCGACTGGCGGCCGCAATACGACGACCTCGAGACCATCGCAGCCCATGCGCTGGCCTGGGAGGACAAGCTGTTCCGCGAGCGCCACGGCGAGCTCCGCCACGCCGCCTCGGCCTAGAATCATCCCAAGCGCAAGCCCTTAATTGGGCTTGAAAAACCCGGCTTGAGCGGGCACAGAGGCCCATCGATCCCTGACGCGCGGGCAGGCTTTGTCCTGCGCCGTCAATGGACACCGGATGGCGCAGTTTCCAAAGAAAATCACCGACGATCCCTATGCGGCCATGGCCCTCGTGCGCCGGCTGATCACGGAACAGGGCATCGTCTACTGGCGGCGCTACCTCGTCGCCTTCGCTCTGATGGCCCTCGCCGCCGGTGCGACCGCTGCTGCGACCTACGTCCTCGGCCAGGTCATCAATCAGGCCTATGTCGACAAGAACATCCCGGGCATCGCGATGTTCTCTGGGATCACGGTCGCGCTGCTGTTCATCAAGGGCGTGGCGACCTACGGCCACATGGTGATCCTGACCAAGATCAGCAACGCGATCCTCGCCACCAACCAGCGCCAACTGTTCGCCAAGCTAATGCGCGAAAACGTCGGCTTTTTCTCCGAGCGGCACTCGTCCGAGTTCCTGGCGCGGCTGACCGCCGGCGCCAAGTCGATCACGGACGTGCTCAACATGCTGGTCAACGCCATCGGGCGCGACCTCTTGATGCTGCTCGCCATGATCGGCGTGATGGTCTGGCAGGACCCGCTGATGTCGTTCATCGGCCTCGTCGCGGTGCCACCGGCGATGCTGGTGCTGCGCAAGCTGGTCAAGCGCATCAAGGGCCTCGCCTTCAACCAGTTCACCGGCACTGCCGACATCATGGAGACCATGCAGGAATCGCTGCAGGGCATCCGCACCGTCAAGGCGTTCACGCTCGAAGAGATCATGCAGAGACGCATCGACGAGAACATCGCGGTCGTCGAGCGCAACGCCAACAAGATGGCCCGCGTCGCCAACCGCTCCAACCCGCTGATGGAGATGCTGGGCGGCTTCGCGGTCGCCGGCTGCCTGATGTACGGCGGCTACGCCGTGGTCGCGCTCAACGCCACGCCCGGCGCGTTCTTCTCGTTCATGACCGCGTTCCTGATGGCGACCGAGCCGGCCAAGCGGCTCGCCCGCCTCAACATCGATCTCAACAGCCAGCTGGTCGGCGCCCGCATGCTGCTCGAGGTCGTCGACAGCCCCGCGAGCGAGCAGTCCGACGATGACAAGCCGGCGCTGAAGCTGACAGATGCCCGCATCGAGCTGCGCGACGTCAGCTTCTCCTATCGCTTGGGCGAGACCGTGCTCAACCGCATGAGCTTCGTCGCCGAGCCCGGCAAGGTGACTGCGCTGGTCGGCCCCTCCGGCGGCGGCAAGTCGACCGTGCTGGGGCTGCTCCTGCGCTTCTACGAGGTGACGCAAGGCGACATCGTGATCGACGGCCAGTCGATCTCGTCGGTCTCACGCAAATCGCTGCGCGCCCAGACCGCCTATGTCGGCCAGGACGTCTACCTGTTCCGCGACACGATCCGCAACAACATCGCCTTCGGCAAGCCGGGCGCCAGCGAGAACGAGATCGTCGAGGCGGCGAAGGCAGCCTGCGCGCATGACTTCATCATGGGCTTCCCGCTCGGCTACGACACGCCGGTCGGCGAGCACGGCACCCAGCTCTCGGGCGGACAGCGCCAGCGCATTGCGGTCGCGCGCGCGCTGCTCAAGAACGCGCCGATCATCCTCTTGGACGAAGCCACCGCCGCGCTCGATTCCGAATCCGAGCGGCAGGTACAGGAGGCGATCGAGCATCTGTGCCAGAACCGCACCACCATCGTGATCGCGCACCGCCTGCACACCATCATGCACGCGGACAGCATCCTGGTGGTCGAAGGCGGCGAGATCGTCGAGCAGGGCCGGCATGATGAGCTGCTCCGCCGCGGCGGCCGTTACGCCTCGTTCTTCCGCCTGCAACATCACGACGCCGGCGCTCTGGCGCCGAGCAGCGCAACCGCATAGAGTTCGTTCCACCTCAAGACCAGCGAGACCGCACCTATGAACGCCGCCTCCTACGTCATCCCGCTTCCGCCCCAGGCTTCGCTTCCCGTCGTCGGCGAAAGCGGCCGTTATCCGGTTCGCCGCATCTGGTGCGTCGGCCGCAACTATCTCGAGCACATCCGCGAGATGGGCAATGACGAGCGCGCCCCGCCGTTCTTCTTCGCCAAGCACGCCGACATGCTGGTGCCGGACGGCGCCACCATTCCCTATCCGCCGCTGACCAAGGATCTGCATCACGAGGTCGAGCTCATCGTCGCGATGAAGAGCGGTGGGCTGAACATTGCCGCCGACAAGGCGCTGGACCACGTCTACGGCTACGCCGTCGGCATCGACCTCACCCGCCGCGACCTCCAGATCGCCTCGCGCAAGAAGGAGCGCCCGTGGGAGATCGGCAAGTCGTTCGACTATTCGGCGCCCTGCTCCGCGCTGCAGCCGGCCTCGAAGATCGGCCATCCCGCCAAGGGCAAGATCTGGCTGACGGTCAACGGCAAGGAAGCGCAGAAGGGCGACCTCACCGAGCTGATCTGGAACGTGCCTGAGATCATCTGGCAGCTCTCCCAGCAGGTGAAGCTCGCCGCCGGCGACATCATCATGACCGGCACGCCCGCCGGCGTGTCGCAGCTGCAGCCCGGCGACAAGCTCGAATGCGGTGTCGACGGCGTCGGCACGCTGAAGGTGAGCATCGGCCAGCCGGAGTAGGGCCTCGATATTGTAGGGTGGATTAGCGAAAGCGTAATCCACCACTACAGACGCACGACAACAAAGAACGTCAATTGTTGCTCGCGCCTATTGGTGGATTACGCTTCGCTAATCCACTACGGGAGCTACCAGGCCTTCACCGGCCGATTGGCATGGCTTACCTGCGGTACACCGCGATTGAGCGACATGTGCGAATGCACGCACAGCCAGCCATCGCCATTTTTCGAAAACACCATCGTCGCGCGGCCGGGGCGCGCAAACGTGCTGCCATCGGGATGATAGCCCGTGCTCGTCCACGGCGCGATCACGGTTGCCATCATGCCGTCCGGTGATATCAGAACGGACGTCTGATCGAGGACGAAGCGGAAGTCGGTCGTCTTCGGCCAGACGTTGTCCCATTGCGTCTTGACCCATTGATCGAGGCCGGGGATGACGTCGTTATGGGTACCGAAGGCGAGCACGTCGGGATGGAAGAGCGGCCGCGCCGAGGCGTAGTCGACCTCGCGGACATAGCCCGCGAAGGTCTCCAGCCACTCGCGGAAGAGCTGCATGATCTCTGCGTTCGCGGTCGGCAAGCAACTCATCGCGACGCGCCGATCACCTGATCGCCGACATCACGATGAGGCCGAGAATCAGCGCCGTCAGCGAGTATTTCAGCGTGTAGTAGACGTTGCGGTTCCACTCCTTCACCTTGCGGCTGGCGAGGTGGATCTCGTAGAGCTTGCCGAACACCTTGTTGAGCACGCCGACATTCTCACCGTCGACGTTCTGGGTCGCCGACGCCTTGACGATGTGATGGCTGACCCAGCGGTTGATCGCGGTCATGAAGCCGTACTTCATCGGGCGCTCGACGTCGCAGAACAGGATGATGCGGTTGACGTCGGTCGCATTCTCGGCGCTGTGGATGAAGGTCTCGTCGAACATGAAGGCTTCGCCGTCACGCCAGACGCATTCGACACCGTCGACGAGGATCCGGCACTTGTTCGAGTTCGGCGTGACCAGGCCGAGGTGATAGCGCAGCGAGCCCGCGAAGGGATCACGATGCGCCCCTAACTTGCCGCCTGGCGGCAGCATCGCGAACATGGCGCCATGCACGCTCGGGATCGATTTGAGCAGCTCCACCGTCTTCGGGCACAGCGTGTTGGCCGACGGCAGGAAGTCGTCGTACCATTTCAGGTAAAATCGCTTCCAGCCGCTCTTGAAGAACGAGTAGAAGCCCCAATCGTTGTTCTTCGCCGCCGCGCGGATGAAGCCTTCGTCGAACAGGCGCACGGCCTCGTCGCGGATGGTCTCCCAGTTATCGCTGAGGGGTTTGAGCTCCGGAAACTGATCGACCGAGATCACCGGCCTGTTCGGCACTGCCGAGCCGGCGTACATCAGCACGTTGTAGGGCGCGAGATAGGTCGAGTGGTCGCCGAGCTGGCGCGCGAAGCGCAGCCGCTGCTTGCCGCGGAAGTGAACGTAAATCGTCGAGGCGGCAAGCACGTACAAAATGACGAGCTGCGGCGCAAAAAGCTGTTTCAGCATTTCCCCAATCCCAAGTGATCCAGCCGGGGTGTCGTGTAGCCCGACCCCGCCTGAGCGGCAAGATATTCGCCGGTGGGTTGCAATCACGCCGGAGAGAGCAAGGGGAGGAATTAGGGTCAAACTGGCCGAAACGAGCCGAATCAGGCCCGCGACAGCGCCTGCAGGCCCTTGAAGGTCAGGCGCTTGGGGTCGGTGACGCCGGCGAGGTAGAGCCGGCGGATGAAGGCGATGACGGCGTCGCGGTCGCAATCGGTCAGCGCGACGACGGCGTCGACCGCTATTCTCTGGGCTTCCATTGGGCTCACCTCGGCCTTGCGAGTAACCCCGGCCGAGACAGGCTAGGACTCATCCGTTAAATCGGCGTTAACCGTTGTGGAAGCGTCGCCGATTCAGCCGCCCCGCCGTATACGCAAAACAACGCATTGCGCAGGCGTGAAGCGGCTCAGCGCGCCTTGATGCTCTGCTTCAGCAGCGCGAACTGCTTCTTCAGCCGGGGCACGGCGAAGTCGGTGAAGGCGCGCACCTTGGGCACCGAAAGCCGGCCCTGCGGACAGATCAGATGCGCAGGCATCTCCGGATCCTTGTCGCCGGCAAGCAGGATCTCGAGCTCGCCGCGCGCGACCTGCTCGGCCACCTGGTACGAATACATCCGCGCCACGCCGCGCCCGGCCACAGTGGAGGCCACTGCCGCATAGGTGCTGTTGACGACGAGCCGCGGGGTGAACTGCACGGTGCGCGGCGCCGACGAGCCCGCCTGCGGCGCAAAGGTCCAGGAATTCGGCAGATGCGCCATCGCGACGATCTGGTGCTTGGCGAGATCACCCAGCTCAGTGATGCGCGGATGCTGTTTCAGGTAACGGGGAGCGGCCACCACAACGCGACTGATCCCGCCGACCCGCATCGCCACCATCGCCGAGTCCGCCAGCGGACCGATGCGAAGCGCGATATCGACGCCTTGCTCGATCAGATTGACCGCACGGTCGAACAGCAGGAGTTTTGCCGACACGGTCGGATAGGCGTCGAGAAATGCGTCGAGGATCGGCCGCAGCACCATCTCTCCCGAGACCACCGGAGCGGTGATCGTGAGCAGACCACGCGGTGCCGTGCGCGGTCCGGCCGCGATGTCCTCGGCTTCCTCCAGCTCGGTGAGCACGCGGCGGCAGACCGCGACATAGCGCTCGCCCTCCTCGCTCAGCTTGATCGAGCGTGTCGTTCGGTGCAGCAGCTCGGCGCCGACCCGCTCTTCCAGAAAGGCGATGGCACGGCTGACGGCTGCCGGCGAGCGGCCGAGCTTGCGGCCCGCGGCAGCGAGGCTCCCCTCGTCCACCGCAAGGACGAACACCTTCATCGCGTCCAGACGATCCATGCGCTCGCCGCAGCCCCCTGAGATTTCGGCTGAAAGCTAGGCGTTTGCGTCGGCTGCGACAACCTCCGCAAGGATCGATCCGGCATTCGTTCGCGCTGCGAAAGAGTGTCTGCCGGGCAGCGGATATTCGCAAGTAAGCCGCCGCAGCGTACCTCAACGCCCAAGCCAGCCCGCCGCTGGCGCAGGTTTTCAAGCCAACAACAGGAGTCCGTCATGGGTATCGAGCAGAAGGTCGCCATCATCACCGGTGCATCGCAGGGTATCGGCGCCGCCCTGGTTCAGGGCTTTCGCGATCGCAACTACCGCGTCGTCGCAACGGCGCGCTCCGTCAAACCGTCGAGCGACGAAGACGTCCTCGCCATTGCCGGCGACATCGCCGACCGAGCCACCGCCGAGCGTGTGGTCTCGCAGGCCGTCGCCCGCTTCGGCCGCGTCGACACGCTGGTCAATAATGCCGGCATCTTCGTCGCCAAGCCGTTCACGCAGTACACGGCCGAAGACTATGCGGCCGTGATGGGCACCAACGTCGCCGGCTTCTTCCACATCACCCAGCTCGCCATCGCCGAGATGGAGAAGCAAGGGTCCGGCCATGTCGTCCAGATCACGACCACACTGGTCGATCAGGCCAATTCGAACGTGCCCTCGGTGCTGGCCTCGCTGAGCAAGGGCGGGCTGAACGCCGCGACCAAGTCGCTCGCGATCGAATACGCCAGGCGTGGCATTCGCGTGAACGCGGTGTCGCCCGGGATCATCAAGTCGCCGATGCACGCCGTCGCGACGCATGCGCAGTACGGCGCGATGCATCCCGTGGGCCACATGGGCGAGATGTCCGACATCGTCGATGCCGTGCTCTATCTCGAGGGCGCTTCCTTCGTCACCGGCGAGATCCTGCATGTCGACGGCGGCCAGAGCGCCGGCCACTGAGAGGAGGAGAACGACAATGCCCATCGTCACCATTCAAGTGACCCGCGAGGGAACGACGCCGGGTTCGGCGTCGCTCACGGCGGAGGAGAAGGCCGCACTGATCAAGGGCTCGAGCGAGCTGCTGCGCCACGTGCTCGGCAAGCCGCTCGAGTCCACCTTCGTCGTGATCGAGGAAGTCGACACCGACAATTGGGGCTGGGGCGGCCTGCCCGTGCAGGAATTCCGGCGCCGCCCCACCACCCAGACAGGATGATCCGAGCGCCGTCCGCGCAAGAGGATGACATGACCAGTGCAGATACGAAGCGACACGTCGAGGCCCGCGGCATCACGTGGCACTGGGCTTTGTCATGCTTTGAGCAAGCGACCTCAGCAACTCGGTTTGCCTCAGGACCAACTCACATTGCTTTCGCGCATGCGTGCCCGACAGCTCAACCAACTCCGCCAGCGTTCTTGCACGGCCTAGCTCCCGCGCATACTCCAAGGTCGCGCCCGCATTGATCTTCATCAGTTCGAGCACGACGGTGCGACACTCGGCTGCCGTTCCAATCGCGTCGATGAGATCGCTTTCCGCGACGACGGTTCCATTGGCCTCTGAACTCACACTGGCCAGCCGTGACTTTGCGAGGTCGTTGGCGTAGTCGAGCGTAGCGCTCATGCCGTCCAAGGCGCGGGCTTGATACTCCTTGGCCATGTCCACGATGAGATCAGTGGTGGTCCTGCTCGGAGGTTCAGGTCTTGCAACGATGACGCTGGCCGCCTCTTGTACCGAAACAGTCATCGGAGCAGGCGCTTCTTGCGCGATCAGCGGCGCTTCCTGGGGGAAGACGGCGACTGGGCCCGGCGGCATGGCCAAGCCCTCGTCGACCGCACGGCTCACTTCCGCCGCCAGTTCCAGCAGCGAGCGACGCCCGGTGCGTCCAACGTCAGCAGGCAGCTTTGAGCGCGCCTTTCCCATAATCGTCCGACTCCTCGGCCAAGTGCGCCGCGATCCAACCCCACAAACATACAATTTCGCCCGAAGCTTTGCCCGCAGGCGCGAACTCCGTCACGCCCAACCCTGCTCCGAGCGCATCCTGGTGATCGTTACGCTGCGCAATAAACGGGAGCGCAAGCATGCCGAGCGAGCTTAGCGATGTGGCAGCTTCGCTCAGCCGGCACCCCCGCGTCGGCGTCTGATTGAGGATGAAGGCAAATCGGCGGTTGAGCCTGCGAATGGCGATCAGTGTAGGAATTGCGGCTTCGATATCGGCCGGGCTTGGGCGCGCCGGGATGAGACAGAGATCCGCGCAGGCGATGACGCGCAGCGCCAGACTGTTGGTCGTGGCAGCTGTGTCGATGATGGCAAGCCAGACGCCTTCGGCCTTCAGGCGCGTGATCAACGGATCGATCTCGGCAGGATCCGTAACGCGCTCGACGCGGGGATAGGGATGATCGCGGCGCTCTTTCCATTTCGAGATCGTACCTTGCGCGTCCGCCTCAATGAGAGCGACGCGCTCAGCGCGCTGCATTGCTGCCACCGCCAGTCCAACGGACAGCGTACTCTTGCCGCTTCCGCCTTTTTGCGTGACCAGGGCAAGGACGTGCATGTCCCGCGCTCCCCTTAAGACGGCAACGACGCGGAACTCAGACGTTGTCGGAAATAAACTTCTTGCAGCGCAAAAATACTACCGCAAGTCGCGATTCGTCTCAAGCGAACGCGAGGCAATCCCGGCATCCTACTTAGCAAGTTCAGGAATACTGCATCACGCCGTCGTCGATCCGGCCGAAGCGCAAGGAGACGATGTCGAGCGCGTAGTTCTGGTGGAGGCGCCACGGCCGCTTCGAGCCCTGCTTCGGCATTTTGGCGATCGAGCGCTGCACGTAGCCTGAGGTGAAATCGAGCGAAGGCTGCGCGGTGATGGTGGAATCGTCATTGTGCGGCATGCACTGGCGGAAATTGTGCCGGTCCATGTAGTTGATGAGGCGGCAGACATACTCGCAGGTGAGGTCGCATTTCAGCGTCCAGGACGCGTTGGTGTAGCCGAAGGCGGAGGCCATGTTCGGCACATCGGCATACATCATGCCCTTGTAGGTCAGCGTGTTGGCAAAATCGACGGAGCGGCCGTCGACGCTGACCTCGAGGCCGCCGACGACCTGGAGCACAAGCCCGGTCGCCGTCACGATGATGTCGGCGGCGAGCTCGCGGCCGTCCTTCAGGCGGATGCCGTCATGCGTGAAGGTGTCGATCTCGCTGGTGACGACGCTGGCGCGCTGCTCGCGGATCGCCTTGAAGAGGTCGCCGTCGGGCACCAGGCACAGCCGCTGATCCCAGGGATTGTAGCGCGGCGTGAAATGGGTCGCGACGTCGTAGTCCGGGCCGAGCGCCATCTGCACGCCTTTGAGGATGAGGTCCTTCACCTTCGCCGGCCGGCGCCGGCTGAGCTGGAAGAAGAACATCCCCCACATCACGTTGCGCCAGCGGATCAGGTGATAGGCAAGCTGCGCCGGCAGATTGCGGCGCAGCTTGTTGGCCACGGGATCCTGCGCCGGCCGCGACACCACATAGGTCGGCGAACGCTGCAACATGGTGACCTGCGCCGCCTTCTTGGCGAGCTCCGGCACCAGCGTCACCGCTGTCGCGCCCGAGCCGATCACGACGACACACTTGCCCGCGTAGTCGATGTCCTCGGTCCATTTCTGCGGATGCACGATGCGGCCGGCGAAATCAGCGGCACCCTTGAACTCCGGCGTGTAGCCCGCCTCGTATTTGTAATAGCCCGAGCACAGAAACAAGAAATTGCAGGTGAAGCACACCAGCTCGGCCGCGCCCTCGCCCGTGATGCGCTCGGCCTCGACGGCCCAGCGCGCATCCGGCGTCGACCACGCCGCACGCTTGACGCGGTGGTGGAAGCGGATGTGCTTGTCGATGCCGTTCTCGCTGGCAGTCTCGCGCACATAGTTCAGGATCTGGGGCCCGTCGGCGATCGCCTTCGGATCGGTCCACGGCTTGAACGAATAGCCGAGCGTGAACATGTCGCTGTCCGAGCGGATGCCTGGATAGCGAAACAGGTCCCAGGTGCCGCCGATGCAGTCGCGTCCCTCGAGGATGACGTAGCTCTTGCCTGGACACTTGGTCTGCAGATGATAGCCGGCACCGATACCGGACAGGCCGGCACCGACGATCAGCACGTCGAAATGTTCTTTGGTTTCGGCCATGGCGTTTCTCCTGTCACAGGATGGCAGCGCCGCGCCAAATTGCAACCGTCAGGTCGCTGCAGCGACCACACACGCCGTATCGAAATACTCGTAGAACTCAACGGCTTTACCGTCCTTGAACCGCCAGTAATCGATCTTCGGCGTCTCGGCGGTCTTGCCCGTCTTCTTGTTGGTCCAGGCCGTCGAGCCGCGTGCGACGACTGCGTCTCCTTGCGCGATATACTCGTCGATCGTGTAGTGCTGCATGGTCCATTCGGAAAGCAGCCGGTCGAAGTATTCGCGCAATTCCTTGCTGTCGCGATACTGCTTGGCGAAATCGAGCGGCGCGACACCCCGCGGCACCGATGCAAAATTGACGTTCGGGGCGACGACGGCGTCAAACCAGTGATCGACGCTGCCCCCACGACTTTCATGCCAGAGCCGATACGCCTCTTTCAGGATGTGGACATTCGCGGCTTCATTGGACATCGCATTCCTCCATAATGCTTTCGGTATCTGACAATACGCGTACGGAAATGGCCGCCCGCTGCAAAAGTGGCAGGCTTGTTTTGGCTCTACCTGAAGGGTATCAGACAGCCGGATAATAAAAAAGGCCCCGGATTGCTCCGGGGCCCTTTATCGCAAATGCGTGCGATCTCAGTACCGGTAATGGTCCGACTTGTACGGACCTTCCTGCTTCACGCCGATATAGTCGGCCTGGTCCTTACGCAGCTCGGTGAGCTTGACGCCGATCTTGGCGAGATGCAGGCGCGCGACCTTCTCGTCGAGCGTCTTGGGCAGCACGTAGACCTTCTTCTCGTACTTGCCGTCCTTGTTGTTGGCGAACAGCTCGATCTGCGCCAGCGTCTGGTTGGTGAAGGACGCCGACATCACGAAGGACGGATGGCCCATCGCGTTGCCAAGGTTCACGAGGCGCCCCTCAGATAGCATGATGATGCGGTGCTTGTCGGGGAACTCGATCTCGTCGACCTGCGGCTTGATGTTGGTCCACTTCAGGTTACGCAGCGCTGCGATCTGGATCTCGTTGTCGAAGTGGCCGATGTTGCAGACGATGGCGCGATCCTTCATCGCGCGCATGTGCTCGATCGTGATGATGTCCTTGTTGCCGGTGGCGGTGACGAAGATGTCGGCTCGCGGCGCGGCGTCTTCCATGGTCACGACCTCGTAGCCTTCCATCGCGGCCTGTAGCGCGCAGATCGGATCGACTTCCGACACCATGACGCGGCAGCCGGCCTGGCGCAGCGAGGCGGCCGAGCCCTTGCCGACGTCGCCGAAGCCGGCGACCATCGCGACCTTGCCCGACAGCATCACGTCGGTGCCGCGGCGGATGCCGTCGACCAGCGATTCACGGCAGCCATAGAGGTTGTCGAACTTCGACTTGGTGACGCTGTCGTTGACGTTGATGGCCGGCCACAGCAGCGTGCCTGCCTTCTGCATGTCGTAGAGGCGATGCACGCCCGTCGTGGTCTCCTCGGACACGCCCTTGATGCTGTTGGCGATCCCGGCGAAGTAGCCCTTCGGCTTTTCCTTGAGCTGCTTCTTCAGAAGCGCGAAGAAGACTTCCTCTTCCTCGGAGCCGGGCTTGTCGAGGAAGGCGGTGTCGCCGTTCTCGGCGCGCAGACCGAGATGGACATACATGGTGGCGTCGCCGCCGTCGTCGAGGATCATGTTCGGATGACCGCCGCCGTGCCAGTCGAACAGCTTTGCGGTGTAGTCCCAGTAATCCTTCAGCGTCTCACCCTTGACGGCGAAGACGGGAATGCCGGCGGCGGCGATCGCAGCGGCAGCATGATCCTGCGTCGAATAGATGTTGCAGGAGACCCAGCGGATGTCGGCGCCGAGCGCGGCGAGCGTCTCGATCAACACGCCGGTCTGGATCGTCATGTGCAGCGAGCCGGCGATGCGCGCGCCCTTCAGCGGCTGCTTCGGGCCGTACTCCTCGCGGGTGGCCATCAGGCCGGGCATCTCGGTCTCGGCCAGCGAGAGCTCCTTGCGGCCGAACTCGGCGAGCGAAATGTCCTTGACGATGTAATCGGTGAAGCCGGGCTTCGCGTTCATGTCTGTTTCCTAATCAGTGAGGGCTGGCGTGTCAGTACCAAAGCAAGCTGAACGCTATGTGGCACCATTCTCCCTCTCCCCGTTCTTACGGGGAGAGGGCTGGGGTGAGGGGCTCTATCCAAGCACCGAGCTTGCGGAGAGTCCCCTCACCCGCCGCTTCGCGGCGACCTCTCCCCGCAAGCGGGGCGAGGTAAGGGCGCTAGAGCGCGCGCTTGAGCTGCTCGACGAGGTCGGTCTTCTCCCAGGAGAAGCCGCCCTCGTTATCGGGCGTGCGGCCGAAATGGCCGTAGGCCGAGGTGCGCGCGTAGATCGGGCGGTTGAGGTCGAGATGGCTGCGGATGCCGCGCGGGGTGAGGTCCATCGCCTTGGCGGCAGCCTTCTCGAGCTGGTCCTCCGACACCTTACCGGTGCCGTGGGTGTCGATGTAGATCGACAGCGGGCGCGCCACGCCGATGGCGTAGGCAAGCTGCAGCGTGCAGCGGTCGGCAAGACCGGCGGCAACGATGTTCTTGGCGACGTAGCGCGCGGCATAGGCCGCGGAGCGGTCGACCTTGGTCGGATCCTTGCCGGAGAACGCGCCGCCGCCATGCGGGGCCGCGCCGCCATAGGTGTCGACGATGATCTTGCGGCCGGTCAGGCCGGAATCGCCGTCGGGACCGCCGATGTAGAACTTGCCGGTCGGGTTGATGTGCCAGATCGTCTTCGGGGTGATCCAGTCCTTCGGCAGCGCCTCGCGCACATAGGGCTCGACGATCTCGCGGACCTGGTTCGAGGTGAGGTCCGGGACCAGATGCTGGTGCGAGACCACGATCTCGCGCACGCCGACCGGCTTGCCGTTCTCGTACTGCACGGTGACCTGGCTCTTGGAGTCCGGACCCAGCACCTTCTCCTTGCCGGAGTGACGGGCTTCGGAGATCAGGCGCAGGATCTTGTGGGCGTAGAAGATCGGCGCCGGCATCAGATCGGGCGTCTCGTTGGTGGCGTAGCCGAACATGATGCCCTGGTCGCCCGCGCCTTCTTCCTTGACCTCGCCCGGCTGCAGCGCGTCGACGCCCTGGGCAATGTCGGCCGACTGCGGATGCAGGAGGATCTCGATGTCGCAGGTCTTCCAGTGGAAGCCTTCTTGCTCGTAGCCGATGTCCTTGATCGCGCCGCGCACGACGCTCTCGATCTGCTCGTTGGTCACCGACTTCGGGCCGCGGGTCTCACCGGCGATCACCACCTTGTTGGTGGTCGCGAGCGTCTCGCAGGCGGCGCGGATCTGCCAGGGGTCGATGCCCGCCTTCGGCCCTTCACGGTAGAACAGGTCGACGATCTCATCGGAGATCCGGTCACAGACCTTGTCCGGATGGCCCTCGGACACGGACTCGCTGGTGAAGAGATAGGACGCGCGCATCAGTAACCCCTTGTTCCGCCGCTAGGCGGGCGTTTGCGATGTTTACTTTTGGTGATGTCAATCACGCCGACGCGAGATGACGTAGGATTCGTCGAGAAACCAGAGCCCATTGTACTTTCGCAGCACGTCCCTGGCGGCATCCAGAGTGCGGCCGTTTTGAGTCATTTCTGTCAATCGGTCGTCCTCAATCTGAGCGACATACACCGCCGCATTCCACGCTGCAAAGGCCGTCGAGGTCCCGATGGTGCCGGTGACCTCGTTGGGCAGCGCTTCCATATCATACCTGAAGATCGAACGGTTATCCGCGTATGCATTAAAATTTAAGTCGCGGCCCACCGATCCAAGTTCATACTTAACTGCACGCAGTAGCTCATGACGGCTGACCGAGAAAGGATTTTCTCCAGGCCAGATCGCCTGGATCATTTCCATGCCCGGATCCTGCCCATGGGAGTGGATTCCGATCAGCCTGCCGCCCGGCCGAAGCGCCCGTGCCAGCGGTGCAATGATCCGCTTGGCCCGGAAATTGACCGATGACAGGGCCCGGTAGGGCTGGGATGCGATGACGAGGTCGAAATTGGCCTCAGTCTGGCCCGGCCGCGGAATGGTCGAATCGAGCAGGAACCTGTGGTCCTCGCGATAGAGCACGAGGACGACCGGCCGCTCGTAGAGCGGCATGGCCGTGCGTGGGCTGATCGCAGCGCGCCAGTTCTGCTCCAGAAAAGGCCTCAGCTCCGCGATCTGCTGCTCGAACTCGCCCGACGAAGCGCCGCGGAGCGGCACCTCGTGCCAGACGGTGGCCGCCGCTGCAGCAGGCGAAGCCGGCGTCAGCCAAGGCGCCTCCGCATAGAACATGTTGGTGAACACGAACACCGACGCCGGATGCTCGAAAATGCGGTCCGGCACCTTCTCCAGCGTCAGGCGCAAATCCTCCAGGCTGAGCTCCTTGCCCGCGACGTAGAACGGCATGTGCGGAAAGCGCTGGTGCGTGGCGCGCAGCACCCGCGCCAGCACCGTGCCGTCGCCGACGCCGGCATCGAACAGGCGCAGCGCCGGCGGGCGCGGATGGATCGAGGCAAGCTCCAGCGCGACGCGGTCAGCGATCACCCGCTTTTCGCTGCAGGTGTGGACGAACAGCAGGTATTTCTGGCGGTTCTCGAAGAAGCGGAAATTGCCGCGCGGATCGCGCTTCTCGGGGGGCACCTGAAGTCCCCGCGGCGGCGGCACGCCGCCGGCCATCGATGCGGCCATATAGGCCTGGATCCGCTCCAGCGTGTCGATGGTAATGCGCTTTCCCTCGCGCAGGCGATGCACCAGCTTCCCATCGTTCACCGCGCGCCGGCCGAACGTCGATTCCGCCATGTCCGCCTTGCGGCAGAAGTCGGTGATCTGGCTCAGGATTTCGTCGTTCTTCATGAGTGGGAGGTCAGTGGGCAGGAAGGTTGGGAACAGCGTCTTAGCAAATTCTGCCCACTCAGGGAATAGCGGATGCGAGAGCCCGATGCTCACCGGGTGCGGTGAACCCCTGCACCTCGCCGGGCAACAAACAAGCGCTTCTCCTCTCGCATGAGACCACCACCATGCGCCGCCTCCTCGTCACGCTCAGCCTGCTCATCCTCGCGCACTGGTCCGTGCCGGCGGTGGCCCAGCCGCGCAACCAGCTCGGCCCGCTCTGCACCACCGAGACCACGCCGGCGGACAAGATGGTCGACGCCTGCACCAAGATCATCGCGCTGAAGGTCTTCAAGGGCGAGCAACTCGCCACCGTCCATTTCTGGCGCGCGGTGGGCTGGAACAAGAAGGGCGATTACGCCAAGGTCATCGCCGATGCGACGGAAGCGATCCGACTGAAGCCGAGCCAGGCGGCCTACAATCTGCGGGGATCGGCCTATTACGACAAAGGCGAGTACGAGATCGCGATCAGCGATTTCGACGATGCGCTGAAGCTCGGCCCGCCCAGCGGCACCATCTTCCACAATCGGGGCAACGCCTGGCGCGGCAAGCACGATTATGCCAAGGCGATCGCCGACTACGACATGGCGATCAAGGCCGATCCGAAATCGGCGTTCTCGTTCCAGAACCGCGGCATCTCCAAGGAAGCGCTCGGAGATCTCGACGGCGCGCTCGCCGACATCAACCAGGCGATCCGGCTCGATCCCTCGCTACCGCAGCCACTGATCAACCGCACCGCGATCTGGCGCGCCAAGGGCGATCTCGATCGCGCCATCGCCGACGGCAGCGAGGCGATCCGGCTCGCCAAGGAGAAGCCTCCGGTCAACATCATGACGCCGCCCAACAGCGTGCTGATCTCCGGCTACATCCATCGCGCGCTGGCCTATGAAGCCAAGGGCGACTACGCCCGTGCCGGCGAGGACTACAAGGCGACGCTGGCGATCGTGGCATCCGACGCCGGCAGCAAGGCCAACCAGGCCACCGCGAAGGTGCGCCTGTCGCTGCTGACGGAGCCGGCCGCGCCGATCCCGCGCGATGCGCCGTCCCCGACGACGCAGCCGTCGCCGTCCCCTGCTCCGCAGCAGACCGGCGCGGCACCGACACCATCGCCGGCCCCGGCCGGCCGCGGCACGCGCATGGCGCTGGTGATCGGCAACGGCGCCTATACCCACGTCAAGGCGCTGCCCAATCCACCCAACGATGCGCGGGCGGTCGCCAAGAGCCTGCGTGACATCGGCTTCAGCGTGTCGGAGGGCGTCGATCTCGATCGCGCCGCGATGCAGAAGATGACGCGCGACTTTCTTCGCGCGGCTGCCCGGGCGCAGGTGGCATTGGTCTATTATGCCGGCCATGGCGTGCAGGTCGACGGCCGCAACTATCTCATTCCGGTCGACGTCGCGCTCAAGCCGGGCGCGAGCCTGACGGAGGCGATGATCGACATGGACACGATCATGGCCGGCCTCGACGACCAGGTCCGCACCAACATCCTGATCTTCGATGCCTGCCGCAACAACCCGATGGCGCAGCAGGTCGCATCTGCCGGAAACAATCGCGGCATCGAGGGCGCCTCGGGCCTCGCCGCGCCGACGAGTCTCGGCACCGGCGCGACATTGGGGGCCGGCACGCTGATCGCATTCGCCACCGCGCCGGGCCAGGTGGCGCTCGACGGCGAAGGCGCCAACTCCCCGTTCTCCGCCGCCCTGTCGCGCCATATCGGCACGCCCGGGCTGGAGGTGCAGCAGATGCTCACGCGGGTGCGGGCCGAGGTGGTCTCGACCACGAAGAACAAGCAGGTGCCGTGGTCGAATTCGTCGCTGCTGGGTGAGGTCTATCTGGCGGAGAAGTGAGGGCGAGAATGCGACTGGTTTTGAACGCCGCGCTGTTCGCCCAACACTCAGCTGTCATCGCCCGGCTTGACCGGGCGATCCAGTACTCCGAGACAAGTGTGGGTTAGATCGATGGGCCGCGGCGTACTGGATTCCCCGCTTTCGCGGGGAATGACAGTGAGCAAGCGGAGACTTACTGTCCCCACACTTCCTTCGCGATCTCGACCGCGAGGCTGAGCTTGGCCCACTGCTCCTCCTCGGAGAGGATGTTGCCCTCTTCCGTCGAGGCAAAGCCGCATTGCGGCGACAGCGCGAGCTGCTCCAGCGGGGCGAACTTGGCGGCTTCTTCCAGACGGCGCTTGATGTCGTCCTTCTTCTCGAGCTCGCCGAACTTCGAAGTGATCACGCCGACCACGACGACCTTGTTGCCCTTGGGCAGGAAGCGCAGCGGCTCGAAGCCGCCGGCGCGATCGCTGTCGTATTCCAGGAAGTAGCCGTCGTAATTGGTGCCGGCGAGCATGGTCTCGGCAACAGGCTCATAGCCGCCCGAAGAAATCCAGGTCGAGCGGAAATTGCCGCGGCAAACATGCGTGGTCACAACCATGTCGGCCGGCTTCTCCGCCAGCGCATAGTTGATGATGCGGGCATAGATCTGCTGCAGGCCATCCGGGTTATCGCCGCGCTCGCGCGCCTTCTGCAATTCGTCCTGCGAGCAGAGATAGGCCCAGACGGTATCGTCGAACTGGAGATAGCGGCAGCCGGCGTCATAGAACGCCTTGACCGCCTTGCGGTAGGTCTTGCCGAGATCTTCGTAGAATGCATCGAGATCGGGATAGACGTCCTTGGAGATCGACTTGCGCCCGCCGCGGAAGTGCAGCACCGCCGGCGAAGGGATCGTCATCTTGGCGGTGACGTGGGCCTGGTCGGCGACCTTCTTCAGGAAGCGGAAGTGATCCAGCATCGGGTGGCTGTCGGGAAAGTCGAGCTTGCCGATGACGCGGACCGCATCGTGACGGGTCTGCACGCCCGTGAACTGGATGCCGGTGTCGGGGTGAAACAGCTCGCAGCCGGTGAGCTTGGCCAGGAAGTCGAAATGCCACCAGGAGCGGCGGAATTCGCCGTCGGTCGCGAGCTTCAGGCCGATCGAGGCCTGCTTGTGCACGACCTTCTCGATCTCCATGTCCTCGATCTTGCGCAGATCGTCGGCCGAGATCTCGCCCTTCTCCAGTCGGCTACGAGCTTCCTTGATCTTGGGCGGACGCAGGAGGCTGCCAACCTCGTCGGCGCGGAAGGGGGCTTTTGTTCGCTGCATGTGTCACTCCCTGGACATCTTAGTGGGCCCTCGCCCCGGCGACGCCGAGATGGCGCTCCAGGACAGAGGGGTCGGTCTTCAGCGCGGCGCTCGGAGCGTCGTGGACGATCGTTCCGCGCTCCAATATCACAACGCGGTCGGCGAGCCCCAGAATCTTTTGGGCATTCTGCTCGACGATGATCGAGCAAATACCTCCGGACCGGGTGATGGCCCCGATCGCCTTCAGCAGTTCCTCGACGATGATGGGGGCAAGGCCCTCGGTCGGCTCGTCCAGCAGCAGGACTTTCGGATTGAGGGTGAGTGCGCGGCCGATCGCCAGCATCTGCTGCTCGCCGCCGGAGAGCTGGTTGCCGAAATTGCTCCGCCGCTCCTTCAGACGCGGGAACATCTCGTAGACTTTCTCGACCGTCCAGGGACCGGGCTGCGCCACTGCAGTCATGTTCTCTTCCACCGTCAGCGAGCGGAAGATGTTGCGCTCCTGCGGCACCCAGCCGATGCCGGCGCGCGCCCGCTGGTCGGGCCGCATCGCCGTGACGTCGCTGCCGGCAAGCGCGATGGAGCCGGCGAAGCGGCGCGTGACGCCGACGATGGAGTTGATCAGCGTCGTCTTGCCTGTGCCGTTGCGCCCGAGCAGCGCCAGCACCTGTCCTTCGGCGAGGCGGAGCGTCATCTTCGGCAACACCACGGCCTCGCCGTAGCCGGCCCGCAGTGAATCGATCGCGAGCAGGTCAGACATTGACCGCCTCCTCGCCGAGATAGACGGCCTTCACCTGCGGATCGCGCGCGACTTGCTCGGGCGGGCCTTCGGTCAGCAGCGCGCCCGAGACCAGCACCGAGATGCGATCGGCAAACGAGAACACGAGGTCCATGTCGTGCTCGATCAGGAGCACGGTGACGTCCCGCGGCAGGCTGCCGACGACGGCGAGAATATCGTGGCGCTCGCTCTCGGGTACGCCGGCGGCGGGCTCGTCGAGCAGCAGCACGCGCGGCTTGGCCGCGATGGCGACCGCGATCTCGAGCAGACGCTGCTTGCCGTAGGGCAGCGTCACGGTCTCTTCGTTCATGACGTCGAGCAGGTGGAAGCGCGAGAGCAGATCGGCGATCTCGCCGTTGACGTCATTGCGCGTGCCCATCCGTCGCCACCAGTCGCCGCCATGGCCGAGACGCTCGGACACCGCGAGCCCGATGGTCTCGAGTGGGGTCAGGTCCGGGTAGAGCTGGTTGATCTGGAAGGTGCGTGACAGACCGCGCAGCACGCGCTTGTGCACGGGCAGATCGGTGATGTCCTGGCCTTCGAGCAGGATGCGGCCCGAGTTCGGCTTCAGCACGCCGGTGAGCTGGTTGATGACCGTGGTCTTGCCGGCACCGTTGGGGCCGATCAACGCGTGGCGGGCGCCCTGCTCGACCTTCAGCGACAGATCGCGGGTGACGCGCAGGCCGCCGAACTGCTTTTCGAGATTCTGGGTTTCCAGCGCGATGGTCATGAATCGCTCTCCGGCACGGCGACGATCGCCTTGCGGCCCGCAATCTGCCTGATGATCAGGTTCGGCACATACAGCACCCAGCGATGCAGGCGCTGGCGGCCGACCAGCACGATCACGACCAGCACGAGGCCGATCCAGAACTGCCAGTATTGCGGCGTGATGGTCGAGAACAATTCCTGGAGCATGCGGAAGATCACCGCGCCGATCAACCCGCCATAGAGATAGCCGGTGCCTCCGATGACCAGCACCAGCATCAGGTCCGCCGAGCGTTCGAAGGCGAACACGTCGAGCGAGGCGATCGCGGTCGTCTGGGTGAACAGCGCCCCCGCAATGCCGGCATAGAACGCGGCGAGCGTATAGATCGCGATCAGGCGACGGTTGACGGGAATGCCAATGGCGGCGGCCCGCAGGGGATTGTTCTTGATGGCGCGCAGCGACAGGCCGAACGGGGAATGCACGACGCGGCGCGCGAACAGGAACAGCACGAACAACACGGCGAGCGAATAGAAGAAGCCGGCCTTGCCGAACATGTCGAACGGAATTTCGCCGAAGATCGGCTGCATCTCGATGCCCTGCAGGCCATCGGTACCGCCGGTGATGTTGGAGAAGCGTTCGGCGAGCGCTTCCAGCAGCAGCGCGATGCCGAGCGTCACCATCAGGCGCGTCAGGTCGGCGCCGCGGATCACCAGAAAGCTGGTGGCGAAGCCGAGCACCATGGCGGCAAGGCCGGCGACGATCAGCGCCAACACGGGCTCCTTGACGATGCCGTGCAGCGCCAGCAGCCCCGCGGCATAGGCGCCGACGCCGAAGAACGCCGCATGGCCCAGCGAGACGATGCCGGCATAGCCGAGGATGAGATCGAGAGACATCGCGAACAGCGCGAGGCGCAGGATGTCGGTCATGATCAGATAGCGCGACGGAAATGCGAAACCGCAGGCCAGCACGATCAGCCAGAAGGCGATCTCGCCATAGTGCCAGCGCGCCTTGCGCTGGGCATGGTAGCCGACGTCGGAAGCAGCGCTCATCGGTGAACTCAACGCGCGGCCGTGCGGCCGAACAGGCCGTTCGGTCGCCAGATCAGGATCACGATCATCATGGTGTAGATCACGAAGGGGCCCATCTTCGGCACGTAATATTTGCCGGCGACGTCCCCGATACCGAGCAGCAGCGAGGCGAGGAACGGGCCTGTTATCGAGGACGAGCCGCCGACGGTGACCACGATCAGGAAGTAGATCATGAACTTCAGCGGGAAATACGGATCGAGGCCGAGGATCTCGGCGCTGAGCGCGCCGCCGAGGCCGGCGAGCCCGCAACCGAAGGCAAAGGTGAAGGCGAACACTTGCGGCACATTGATGCCGAGACCGCTCGCGGCGCGGGGATCATCGACCGCCGCGCGCAGGCGGCTGCCGAAGCGCGTCTTCGCCAGCACCATTTGAAGCGCGATGGTTAGCAGGCCGCAGATCACGATGATCATCAGCCGGTAGCGGCCGATCCCGACGCCGAACAGGTCGAACTGGCCCTGCAGCGCGGCGGGCAGATTGATGAAGACCCGCGAGGAGCCCTGGATGTAATCGACGGCCGCCACCGACATGAAGGTCAGGCCGATCGTGAACAGCACCTGGTCGAGATGGCTGCGGGTGTAGAGATGACGGTACAGCGTCCGTTCGAGCGCGATGCCGATTGCAGCCGAGGAGACGAAAGCGAGCGGCAAGGCGGCGAAGAACGGCCAGCCCATCCGGTTGACCAGCACCATGCAGATATAGCCCCCGGCCATCGCGAAGGCGCCGTGGGCGAGATTGACGAAGTTCATCAGGCCGAGCGTGACCGCGAGCCCGCAGGCGAGCACGAACAGCAGCATGCCGTAAGCGACGCCATCGAACAGGTTGGTGAGGATTGCGGTCATCAGCAGTCGTGGGTCATTTCAAGTGTGGCCAAGGGCGGTGCTGCACTCCCTCTCCCGCTTGCGGGAGAGGGTTGGGGAGAGGGTGCTTCAACAACGAAGACTCCTCCCAGAGGAGAGAGCCCTCATCCGGCGCTTTGCGCCGACCTCTCCCGCAAGCGGGAGAGGTAAGGCGAGCATGCCGAGAGAGCCCCGGGATGACGCGCTTTCGCGCGTCACTTCTTGGTCTTGCCGAGATCCTTGACGGCCTCGAAGGTCGCGAACTCGACGTTGTAGAGTTCGCCATCCACCTTCTCGACCTTGCGGATGTAGATGTTCTGAACGATGTCGCGGGTCTCGGGGTCGATCGAGATCGGACCGCGCGGGCTCTCCCACTTCTGGCCCTTCATCGCCTCGATCAGCTTGTCGCCGTTGGTGTCGCCACCGGTCTTCTTCAGCGCCTCGTAGATCAGGTGGATGCCGTCGTAGCCGCTCACCGCCATGAAGCCGGGACGGTTGCCGAAGGCCTTCTTGTAGGCCGCGACGAAGTCCTTATTCATCGCGGACGGATGCGCCGCAGAGTAGAGATGCGCGGTGACCGTGCCGAGCACGGCGTCGCCCATATTGTTGAGCAAATCGTCGTCGGTGACGTCGCCGGGCCCAATCACCTTGATGCCGGCCTTGTCGAGGCCGCGCTCGGCATATTGCTTCATGAAGTTGCCGCCCTGGCCCGCGGGCACGAACACGAAGATGGCGTCGGGCTTGGCATCCTTCATGCGCTGCAGGAACGGGGCGAAGTCGGGGTTCTGCAGGGGGACCTTGACCTCTTCGACCACCTCGCCGCCGCCGGCGGTGAAGTTCTGCTTGAAGAAGTTCAGCGCGTCATTGCCCGGCGCGTAGTCCGAAGTCAGCGTCGCGACCTTCTTGATGCCGTTCTTCACCGCCCAGTCGCCGATGATGGTCGAGGACTGCGCCAGCGTGAAGCTGGTGCGCACGATATAGGGCGAACGCTCGGTGATGATGGAGGTGCCCGCCGCCATCACGACTTCCGGGATCTTGGCCTGCGTTGCGAGCGGCGCTGCGGCGAGCGCGGCCGGAGTCACGCCGAAGCCGGCGATGAAATTGACCTTGTCGTTGACGATCAGCTCCTGCGCGGCGGTCTTGGTCTTGTCCGGGATCGCAGCGTCGTCCTTCAGGATGATCTCGACCTTCTTGCCGGCGACGGTGTCGCCCTTCTGCTGCATGTAGAGCTTGATCGCGTTCTCGATCTGCTTGCCGGTCGAGGCCTGACCGCCGGTCATCGGCAGGATCAGCCCGATCTTGACCGCGTCTTCCGCCTTGGCGGGCGCGACGGCCGCAAGTCCCGCGATGGCAACGACCGCTGCGGTGCGTGAAAAAATCCTGCGTTCGAACATCAGATGTCCCTCCCCTTCATTCCTCACCTCTTGTGCGCCGGACCGAGTGCCCGGTCCTTGCCGCGCTTCACTGACGGACAAGCCATGCCGTGCGGCCACATGGCGTCCTCTGCAACCCCGTTGTCAATCGGACGTTGGGCGACCATTCGGCGCAAGCCGCACGATCTGCCTCAACGACGGCGGGATGATATTTGTACGATTGTACAAATAAACTGGTCCTGTCAACGAAAAAGCCCCTGCGCGGGTATCGAACGACAAATACGCGATGTATACCGTACCAACTGCAGCCACCCCATCAAGCGCTAAAATCGCCTACTATAATACCTTATCTGTATACAGCTTCGCCCACCCTCGAATAGGCCAATTTTACATATTGAGAGCTATGGTTCGCCGCTGACGCCTATCCAGCGCTCCTCCATCCGTGCCCGATCGGCACGACCAGAGATGTCTATGAGTTCCCGCTCGCTTTCGATCGCCGCTGCAGTTGCCCTGTTAGCTCCCATTCTTGCAGGCTGCGGGACGGTCAATGAAAAGCTCTCCGCCGGCATGGGCGACTACGTCCCGCAATGGGCCGGCGGCCTGCCCGCCGATGCGCCGCCGCGACCCGGCACGCCGCAATACGACGCCTACATGAAAGAACGCGAGCGCAAGCGGCTGATGCCGGCGGCCGATCGCGAGAAGGAAGAACAGGCCCAGAAGGGCGCGCCAGGGACAAATCCGGGCAACGCGGTGCGCTAATCCACGAACACCACGGTCTTGCGGCCGTTGAGGATGACGCGGTCGTCGAGATGGTAGCGAATGGCCCGCGCCAACACGCGGCGTTCGATGTCGCGCCCTTTGCGGACCAGATCTTCCGGCGTGTCGCGATGGCTGATGCGCTCGACGTCCTGGTCGATAATCGGGCCCTCGTCGAGATCGCGCGTGACGTAGTGCGCGGTGGCGCCGATCAGCTTGACGCCGCGCTCATGCGCCTGGTGATAGGGTTTGGCGCCCTTGAAGCCCGGCAGGAACGAGTGGTGGATGTTGATGCAGCGCCCCGACAGCTTTGCCGAGAGATCGTCGGACAGGATCTGCATGTAGCGGGCAAGCACCACCAGATCGGTCTTCGTCTTGCCGACGAGGTCCATGATCTGCGCCTCCTGCTCGCGCTTGGTCTCCTTGGTGACGGGCAGGTGGTGGAAGGGGATGCCGCCGAAATCGAGGCCGGCATAGACCTCGCGTGGATGGTTGGAGACGATCGCGGTCGGAACCATCGGCAATTCGCCGGTGCGCCAGCGATAGAGGATGTCGACCAGGCAGTGGTCGGACTTCGACACCAGCAGCATCACCTTGCGATGCGCGGCGCGGTCGCGCATCTGCCACTCCATGCCGAAACGCTCGGCGATCGCGGCAAAGCCGGTCTGGAGCGCCGACAGCTCCACGGCAAGGTCGGCTGCGGTGAACACCACCCGCATGAAGAATTTCTTGGTCTCGACGTCATCGAACTGCTGGGCGTCGAGGATGTTCTGTCCGTTATGAGCAAGAAACGTCGACACCGCCGAGACGATGCCGGGGCGATCCGGGCAGGACAGGGTCAGAACATATTGATGGTCGGGCAAGGCTCGGCTCTTGATGAAGGTTTGTGCAGCGGAACGATCCAGCGATTTGCGCCCTGCTCTAGCACCGACCCCGCCCTTGCGCCAATCCCAAGCGCGGAGTCAGGATGAACGGACAATTGCGAATTCTCACCGGAGCATCCCCATGGCCGACCGCTTGAACGGCTACCGCATCCTGATCCTGGAAACGCGCGAGGAGGCGCAGTTCTCCAAGCTTCTGGCCGAGCAAGGCGCCGAGGTCGTGCAGTGCCCGATGTTCACCATCCGCGATGCACCGGATCCGGCGCCAGTCGAGGCCTGGATCCGCCGTGCCATCGACAAGCCGTTCGACGATCTCGTGCTGATGACTGGCGAAGGCCTGCGCCGCATCATGAAGCTCGCCCGCGCCCGTGGGCTCGACGCCGCCCTTATCGCTGTGCTCGCCCAAGCGCGAAAATTTACCCGCGGCCCGAAGCCGGGCAAGGCATTGCGCGAGATCGGCCTCGAGGCGCAGCAGACCACTGAGAAGCCGACCTCCGAAGGCGTGATCGAGATGCTGGCCAAGCTCGACCTGAAGGGGCGGCGCCTCGGTCTCCAGCTTTATCCCGACAAGGACCACAGCGCGCTGACCGGCGCGCTGGCCGCGCAAGGTGCCACCGTCGATACCGTGCTGCCCTACGTCTACGATTCCAAGGCCGCCGATGCCAGCATCGTCGCCGCCATTGACGACATGGCAGAGGGACGCATCGACTCGATCGCCCTCACCAATCTCGGCCAGGTCCGCCGGCTGATCGAGGCTGCCAAGGCGCACGGCAGCGAGACGAAGCTGCGCGCAGGTCTCGAACGCACATTGATCGCATCGGTCGGCCCGGCGGTTTCCGGCGAGCTCGCAGCGCATGGCTTGCGCACCGACGTCTCGCCGGCTGACGAAGCCTATTTCATGCGTCCCCTGATCTCGGCCATGGCAAGTGCGTTGGCCGACAGGAAGGCGGCAAGCCCAGCGAGGTAAGAGCCGAGCGCGGGGGCGGCCTGCGGCGGCTGCGATTGACACCGGCATCGCCAGCGTTAGGTTGCGCGACCGCAAGAAGAAACAACAAACGTTAAGGGAATCGCCGTGACACGCGTCATCGCGTCGTGAGCGCCACCGCACGACCTTCGGCGCTCGCGCCATTCCGCATCCGCAACTACCGCTTCCAGTGGCCGTCCGACCTGCTCACCTCCTGGGCCTTCGAGGTCGAGACGCTGGTGCTCGGCTGGTACATCATCGTCCAGACCGGCTCGGTGCTGCTGCTCACCGTGCTCGCTTCACTCCAGTTCGTCGGAACATTGGTCGCGCCCGTGTTCGGCATGATCGGCGACCGCATCGGCCATCGCGATCTCCTGGTTGTGATGCGTCTTGCCTATACGGCGCTCTCGTCGACCATCGTGGTCCTGGCGCTGAGCGGTCATCTGTCGCCGCTGAGCGTCATGATCATCGTCACGATCATGGGCCTGATTCGCCCCTCCGATCTCGGCGTTCGCGGCGCGCTGCTCGCCGATATCATGCCGGCCGAGCAGCTGGTGGGCGCCATCAGCGTTGCGCGCACAACCCAGGACAGCGCGCGCATTGCCGGAGCGTTGACGGGCGCCGGACTGTTCGCCGTGCTCGGTATCGGCCTTGTCTATGTGGCGGTCGCCTGCCTTTACTTCACCGCAGCGCTGCTCATGCTCTGCCTGACCCGGCCGAAAAGGACCGTCACCACGAGCAATCTTCCCGCAAACAGCCACGCCGTTTCGCGGCTGTTTGGCGACCTCAAAGAGGGGATCGTCTATGCCTGGAACGGCCCGGGAATGCGCGCGGCGCTGTGCGTCGCCTTCCTGGCCAACCTCACCGCATTTCCCTTCACGGGCGGATTGTTGCCCTACATCGCGCGGGAGATCTTTCATACCGACCAGACCGGCCTCGGTTATCTCTCGGCGAGCTTCGCCGTCGGCTCGTTGATCGGGTCCATCACGCTCAGCCTGGTCGGTGGCGTGCGCATTGCCCGGCTTCTGATCGGCGCAACGCTGGCCTGGTACGCCATGCTGCTGGTGTTCGTCGAGGTCAGGACGATGCCGGTGGCGATGGCCTGCCTCGTCCTCGCCGGCATCGCGCAGAGCATGTCGATGATCTCGGCAGCCGTCATCCTGATGCGCACCGCGAGCGCACATCTGCGCGGCCGCGTCATGGGCGTGCGCATGATGGTGATCTATGGCTTGCCGATCGGACTGCTCGCGGCCGGCAGCCTGATCGACGTCATCGGCTATTCCGCGACGGGCTCGCTCTATGCCGTCGCAGGATTCGTCGCGATGCTGGCGATCGCGATCCGCTGGCGTGCCGACCTCTGGCCGGTGCAGGCGCCGGCCAATGCGCGATGACGGCGTCTGCGCAACGACGTCAGATCTTCGCCGGCGGCGATCTCAGCGGAAGCAACGCCGCCACACGCGAATCGCGCAAATAGAGACCGCCCCAGGCAAAAACGGCAAGATAGACGCCGAACAGCATATGGCTGAAGAGCGGGTTGCCGACCCGCAAGTGAACCGCCACGGTGCCGCCCATATAGGCGGTCAGCAGGATCGCACCGAGCACGGCCGTTCGCGGCAAGGCGTAGAGCGCGGTGCAGGCCAGCGCCACCACGCCCAGCGCGCGCGCCAAATCGGCCGAGGGAGGATAGCCGAGCTCGGCGGACGCGTTGATCACGACGTCCAACGGGACGAGCTTCATCCCGGCATCAAACAGCATGAAGGCAATCACGAGCCCGCTCATGACGGAGCCGGCCACATGTCTCGACTTGTACATTGTCATCACCTACGATGCCTTCCCCTTGAGAAGCGCGACGATGGCCATCGCATGGCCGTGGCCAAGGCCGAACTCGTCCTTGAGCGCGGCCACGATGGCACCCGCTTTCACGCCGGCCGCCAGTCCCGTCCCGGTCGAAAAACCCCGGTCCTTGCCCCATTTGCGAAATTGGTCCGGGCTCTTGCCGGTCTTGGCCTGAATATTGTCGAGATAGGCCTTAAAACTCACCGCAGCGCTCCTCCGATGTTCGCTCCAATAGCGAGGCCGGAGCGATCCAGAGATATTGCGGTCAGGAAGTAGTCGTCTTGTACGAAAACGACAATTGCGGCCGTTCGCGCGAGAGGCGCGCAGGCGTCATGCCGATCAGTTGCCTGACCGCGCGGGTGAGATGGGCCTGATCGAAATAGCCGGCGCCCGATGTCGCGTCGAGAACGGAGCTGCCGCTCACCAGCAAGGCCGCGGCGTGACGCGCTCGCTGGATCTGTTGATGGCTGCTGAACGTCATGCCCGTAACGCGGCGAAAGTGGCGCTGAACCGAACGCCGGCTCATCCAGTCGACGTCGCCCTCGATCGCCGCATCGGTCGCGTGGCTGCGTGCGATGACACCCCCGCGGGCCATGCGGGCGACGAGACTTTCCGCATCGTCGTAGCCTGGAATGTCCCAGCTCAGACCAGAAAACAGAAAACGGCCGTTGGGCAGCACCGGCAGCTGCATGTTTTGATGGTCGATCAGCGCGCTGGTCGGTATCTGCGGCAGGTAGGTTCCCAGCCGAAACCGGATCGCGAGCCATTCGCCGTTCGCGGGACATTCGACGATTGTCCCGCGGGTGACCGGCCCTCGGAGCGTCACCGCCATAAGCTCCGGGAGCCTGGTGACCACAAGCTCGATATTTCCCTCGGCCATCGACAGGAACGAGCCGCCACGCCGGCTCCGGCTACGCCATACCCTCTCGACGTAAGGCGAGTCCGACGCGCGATGGTCGAACTCTATGAGCACGGAAGCACCGCAAATGCGCAGATCATCGTTCCTCGCCGTAGCTCCCGAGCCGCCCGATATCGAGGATGGTGACCCCACCATATTCCAGCCGCAGCAGCCCCTCTTTCTCCAGCCGGTTCAGCGCGCGATTGGCGTTCTGGCGGGACATGCCGGACAGCGCGCCAATCTCCTCCTGGGTGATCTCCAGATGCGCGGTCGATTCAGGATAGAGAATCGGGTTGAACAGGGATGCGATGCTGCGGGCGAGGCGCGCGGTGGCATCGAGCGTGCGGTTGACCTCGAGCATGCCGATGAACTGGCCGAGCCGCTCGTTGAGCTGGCGCACCAGGAAGCGGTTGAAGCCGACGCTGTTCTCGAACAGCCACATGAAGGCGCTGCGTTCCATCAGGGCGACGCGGCTGTCGCGCAGCGCGACCACGTCGTAGCGGCGCGGCTCGTTCTTGAGCACGCTGCCCTCGCCGAACCAGGCCCCTGCCGTCAGCCCGGCAAGGCTGGTCTCCTTGCCGTCGCGCGAGACCCCGCCCATCCGGGCAAGGCCGCTCACCATGCCGGCCCAATAGGCAAAAATATCACCGCGCATGAACACGCTCTCGCCGGTGCCGTAGGACCGCTCGGTGATTCCGGCACGCGCGACCTCGATCTCGGCTTGTGTGAGCTCGCGCGACCAGGCGGCAACGCGCTTCAGATGATCCTCTGAAATCATGATCTCGAAGCCAGCCGCACCGTTCTGTCACTCCATGCTTCTGTTGCACTGCAACAGAGTCGCTTCGGCCACCCATCCGACGAAAGATGAAGAGCCGCTCGGCCCGACAAACTTTGTCGCAGAATTGTCAGGCCGGAGACATTTCAAAATAGCGCTTTCCCCTATTGAGGACCACCACGGGCGATGCGGCTTTTGATCCCTCACGGGAACGAAGGTGGGCCGGTCCGGTCGAGACCAATAGCTGCATGGTCTGGCCGGCACGACCGTACTAGGATCGCCTGACAGGAACGGACGAAGAGCGCCAATCAAGCGCCATCACCGGGAGGGATTCGTTTGGTGGCTACCAGTCTCGAAGTGCGCGGCGTGTCCTTGCGATTCGGCGGCGTCCGTGCGCTGACCGATGTCAGCTTCGCCATCAGGGAAGGCGAGCTGTTCTCGATCATCGGCCCCAACGGCGCCGGCAAGACCTCGATCGTGAACTGTATTTCCGGCCGCTACAAGCCGACCGAAGGCCAGCTGTTCTATCAGGACCGCGACATCACCGGCCTGACGCCGAATGCCCGCGCCTCGCTCGGCATCGGCCGCACCTTTCAGAATCTCGCGCTGTTCCACCACATGAGCGTGCTCGACAACATCATGGTCGGCCGCCATCACCTCCTGAAGAACAATTTCCTCACGGGCTCGCTGTACTGGCTCACCGGCGCGCGCAAGGAGGAGCTCGAGCACCGCCGCAAGGTGGAAGAGATCATCGACTTCCTCGATCTGCAGTCGGTGCGCAAGGCCACGGCCGGCACCCTCTCCTACGGCCTGCGTAAGCGCGTGGAGCTCGCCCGCGCCATGGCGCTGGAGCCGCGCCTGATCCTCCTCGACGAGCCGATGGCCGGCATGAATTTCGAGGAGAAGGAGGACATGGCCCGCTACATCGTCGATCTCAACGAGGAGTTCGGGATGACGGTGGTGATGATCGAGCACGACATGGGCGTGGTGATGGACATCTCCCACCGCGTCATGGTGCTGGATTTCGGCAAGAAGATCGCCGAGGGCGATCCGGCGACCGTGCTCGCCGATCCCCACGTCAGGCGCGCCTATCTCGGCGAAGAGGACGAGGTGCTGGTCGATCCCGATGATGCCTCTCCGGCGCAGGAGAGCGCGGCATGATGGATTATGCGGGCCGCGTCGCGCAGGCCGACACCTATCCGAAGATGCTCCGGCTCAATGCCAGGGAGCACCGCAACGAGATCGCAATGCGCGAGAAGGATCTCGGGCTCTGGCGCATCTTCACCTGGAGCGACTATCAGGCCCGCGTGCGCGATTTCGCGCTCGGTCTCGTCGAGCTCGGCCTTGGTCGCGGCGATGTCATCGGCATCATCGGCGACAACCGGCCGGACTGGGTCGCGGCAGAAGTCGCAACGCATGCCATTGGCGGCCTCAGCCTGGGGCTCTATCGCGACGTGCTGGACGAGGAGGCTTCCTATCTCCTCACCTATGGCGAGGCGCAGCTGGTCTTCGCCGAGGACGAGGAGCAGGTCGACAAGCTGCTTACCCTCGCCGAACGCGTGCCGAAGCTGAAGCACATCATCTATTCCGATCCGCGCGGAATGCGGAAATACGACGACCCGCGCCTGATGTCGGCGGAGAAGTTTGCCGAGCTCGGTCGCGCCCGCGCCGCACGCGAGCCGGAGCTTTACGACAGACTGGTCGACGCCACCAAGGGCGAGGACGTCGCGATCCTCTGCACCACCTCAGGCACCACCTCGCATCCGAAGCTCGCGATGCTCGCCGCCGGCCGCGTGCTCGGCCATTGCGCGACCTATCTCGCCTTCGACCCCAAGGGCCCCGACGACGAATATGTCTCGGTGCTGCCGCTGCCGTGGATCATGGAACAGGTCTACGTGCTCGGCAAAGGTCTGCTCTGCCGGATGAAGATCAACTTCGTCGAAGAGCCCGACACGATGATGAACGATCTGCGCGAGATCGCACCGACCTTCGTGCTGTTCGCCCCCCGCGTCTGGGAATCCATCGCCGCCGATGTCCGCGCCAAGGTGATGGACGCAACGCCCTTCAAGCAGCGCCTTTTCGATGTCGGCATGAAGAGCGGCCTCGCCGCGCTCGAACAGGGCAAGCGCTCCGGCTTTGCCGACGCGATCCTGTTTCGCGCGCTGCGCGACCGGCTCGGCTTCACCCGGCTGCGCTCGGCCGCGACCGGCGGCGCGGCGCTCGGCCCCGACACCTTCAAGTTCTTCCAGGCCATGGGCGTGCCGTTGCGCACGCTCTACGGCCAGACCGAGCTGCTCGGGGCATATACGCTGCACCCCGAGGGCAAGGTCGACCCTGATACCACCGGCGTGCCGATGGCCGACAGCGTCGAGATCCGCATCGACAACGCCGACGTCCATGGTGTCGGCGAGATCGTAGTGCGGCACCCCAACATGTTCCTCGGCTACTACAAGAATCCCGAGGCCAGCGTCGCCGACATCAAGGACGGCTGGATGTGCTCGGGCGATGCCGGCTATTTCAACGCCAACAACCAGCTCGTCGTGATCGACCGCATCAAGGATCTCGCCGAGACTTCCCGCGGCGAGCGCTTCTCGCCGCAATTCATCGAGAACAAGCTGAAATTCTCGCCCTATATCGCCGAAGCCGTGGTGCTTGGTGCCGGCCGCGAGGCGCTCGCGGCCATGATCTGCATCCGCTACTCCATCATTTCGAAATGGGCGGAGAAGAACCGCCTCTCCTTCACGACCTACAGCGATCTCGCCTCACGGCCGGAGGTCTATGCGCTGCTGCAGAAGGAGGTCGAGACCGTCAACGCCACGCTGCCGCCGGCGCAGCGCATCTCGCGCTTCCTGCTGCTCTACAAGGAGTTAGATGCCGACGACGGCGAGCTCACCCGGACGCGAAAGGTGCGACGCGGCGTCATCAACGAGAAATACGCCGGCATCATCGATGCCATCTACCGCGGCGATCCCGACATCCCCGTCGACACCGTGATCCGCTTCCAGGACGGCACCACGCAGCGCGTGCGAACGACGCTCCGCGTGGTGGACCTCGGCGGGCACGGGCACATGGCGGAGGCTGCGGAGTGACACAGGTGATCGTCACGCGGGGCGCCGCCCTTCGCCTCTCCCCGCTTGCGGCAGGGCTATCCCGCATGCACTCCGTCATTGCGAGCGCAGCGAAGCAATCCAGACTGTCTCAGCGGAAAGATACTGGATTGCTTCGCTGCGCTCGCAATGACGATGTGGGTGCAGCAGGAGACCATAAATGAACACCGCTTTCCTCATCCAGCTCCTGGTCAACGGCCTCGTGGTCGGCACGCTCTATGGCGTGGTCGCGATGTCGTTCGTGCTGATCTACAAGGCGACGCAGGTCGTCAACTTCGCGCAAGGCGAGCTGCTGCTGGTCGGCGCCTGGGTGTGCTGGGCCTTGCTCGCGAAATACCAGGTGCCGTTCTGGATCGGCATGCCGATCACGCTGGTGTTCATGTTCGTGTTCGGCATCGCGGTGCAGGTCCTGATCCTGCGGCCGATGATCGGCGAGCCCATCATTTCGGTGATCATGGTGACGATCGGCCTCTCCACTGTGCTGCAGGCGACGCTGAAATGGATGTTCGGCGTCAATCCGCAGCCGTTCCCGCGCGTGTTCGAGAGCCAATCGGTCAGCCTGTTCGGCCTGCAGATCCAGACCGTCTATGTCATGAGCCTCGTCGTGTCGGTCGCCATGATGATCGGCATGGCCTGGTTCTTCCGCGCTTCGAAGTACGGCCTCGCGATGCGCGCCACCGCATTCAACCAGCAGGTCGCGCAGTCGCTCGGCATTTCCGTCAAGAGCGTGTTCGCGATGGCCTGGGCGATCTCGGCAACGGTGTCGGCCGTCGCCGGCGTCGTCGTCGCCGTGGTCAATGGCGTGTCCTCGGGCCTTGCCGCCTATGGCATCAAGGTGTTCCCGGCGGCGATCCTCGGCGGGCTCGATTCCGTCGGCGGCGCCGTGCTCGGCGGCATCATCATCGGGCTGCTGGAGAACGTCGCCCAATATGTCGACAGCGAGTATCTGCACTGGGGCAATCTCTATGAGATCGCGCCGTTCTACGTCCTCATCATCGTGCTGATGATCAAGCCCTACGGCCTGTTCGGCACCCACGACATCGAGCGGATCTGATCCATGGCCGGCCCTGCCCTCATCCCCGCTGGTGATTTCCGCACCACTTACGCCGCGGACACCACGATCTTCCCGACCACCACCAGCCGCAACTTCGCGATAGCGGGCGTCGCGCTGCTCTGCCTCGCGCCGCAATTCTTCAGCGGCTACTGGCTCAGCATTTTGATCCAGATCGGCATCTTCTCGATCGCGGCGCTCGGCCTCAATATCCTGGTCGGCTTCACCGGCCAGATCTCGATCGGACACGCCGCCTTCTTCCTGCTCGGCGCCTTCACCTCGGCCTACATCTCCAACAACGCGCCGATCCCGGTGTTCTTCGCGATCCCGCTCGCGGGGCTCGTGACGGCGCTGGTCGGACTGATCTTCGGCATCCCCGCCGCGCGGCTGAAGGGGCTCTACCTCGTCATCGCGACGCTGGCCGCGCAATATATCCTGCTCGACTTCTTCTCCCGCGCCGAATGGTTCTCGGGCGGCTCGGTGCCGGCGAGCGCCGAGCCGTTCTCGATCTTCGGTTATACGCTGCGGGGAGACCGGCAGTATTTCTACGTCGTGCTCGCCTATGTGCTGTTGAGCTACATCCTCGTCACCAACCTGATGCGCACGCGGGATGGCCGCGCGCTGGTGGCGATCCGCGACCATTATTTGTCTGCGGAGATCATGGGCATCAACCTCACCAAGTACCGCACGCTATCGTTCGGCCTTGCCGCCTTCTTCGCCGGCATCGCAGGCGCGCTCTATGCGCATTACCAGCTCGTGGTCTCGCAGGAAGGTTTCGGCATCGAGCGCTCGATCCTGTTCCTCGCCATGATCATCATCGGCGGCACCGGCTCGATCATGGGCACGCTGATGGGCACCGCCTTCGTGGTGCTGCTGCCCGAGGCGATGGAGTTCGTCAGCCACTATCTCAAGGGCGGTGCGATCGACAAGGCGCTGTCACTCAACAATAACATCACCTTCCTGCGCGAGATCGCGATCGGGGTGATCATCATCGCATTCCTGATGTTCGAGCCTGACGGGCTCGCGCATCGCTGGCGGCAGATCAAGGCGTACTGGAAACTCTACCCGTTCTCGCATTGAGCACGGGTAACTTCACTTAAACAATAAACAGGAGGAACCGACCCATGAAGATGAAGTCCCTTTTGAGCACCGCCTCGCTCGCGCTCGCGATTGCCGCATACTCGGCAGGCGCGCAGGCGCAGATCGCGATCGGGCATCTCGCCGATTATTCCGGCGGCACCTCCGACGTCGGCACGCCGTTTGGACAGGCCGTCGCCGACACCTTCGCCTGGGTCAACAAGAACGGCGGCATCGGCGGCAAGCAGGTCAACCTCGACACCAACGATTATGGCTACCAGGTGCCCCGCGCGATCGCGCTCTACAAGAAATGGTCGGCGCCGGACGGCAAGGTCGCCGCGATCATGGGCTGGGGCACCGCCGACACCGAAGCGCTGACCGGCTTCCTCGCCCAGGACAAGATCCCCGACATGTCCGGCTCCTACGCCGCGGCGCTGACCGATCCCGAGGGCGTCAGCGGCAAGGCCAAGCCCGCCCCTTACAATTTCTTCTACGGCCCGAGTTATTCGGACGCCTTGCGCGCGATGCTGATGTGGGCGGCTGAGGACTGGAAGGCCAAGGGCAAGTCCGGCAAGCCCAAATTCGTGCACATGGGTGCCAATCATCCCTATCCGAACGCGCCGAAGGCTGCCGGCGAAGCCATGGCGCAGGAACTCGGCTTCGAGGTGCTGCCGCCGCTGATATTCGCTCTCACGCCCGGTGACTACAGCGCACAGTGCCTCAGCCTGAAATCCTCGGGCGCCAACTACGCCTATCTCGGCAACACGGCGGCCTCCAACATCTCGGTGATGAAGGCCTGCAAGACCGCCGGCGTGGAGATTCAGTTCCTCGGCAACGTCTGGGGGATGGACGAGAACGCCGCCAAGACCGCGGGCGATGCGGCCAACGGCGTGATCTTCCCGCTGCGCACAGCGGTGAGCTGGGGCGGCGATGCCCCCGGCATGAAGACGCTGATGGAGATCTCGAAGATGTCCGACGCCAGCGGCAAGGTCTATCGTCCCGTGCACTACGTCGCGGCCGTCTGCTCGGCGCTGTACATGAAGGAAGCGCTCGACTGGGCCGCCAAGAACGGCGGCGCCACCGGCGAGAACGTCGCCAAGGGCTTCCACCAGAAGAAGGACTGGGTGCCATCAGGCATGGAGGGCGTCTGCAATCCCTCGACCTGGACCGAGAAGGACCACCGCGGCACGCTGAAGGTGGATCTCTATCGCACCAAGATCTCGGGTGCGACCGATGGCGACCTCAACGATCTCATGGCCAAGGGCACGATCAAGCTCGAGAAGGTCAAGACCGTGGAGCTGCCGCGCAAACCGGAACTGCTGGGGTGGTGAGCCACGCCGTTCGCCAAACACAACTGTCATCCCCCGCGAAGGCGGGGGATCCAGTACGCCGCGGCTTCGCGATGAATCTCCGGCGCCTCTGGAATACTGGGTCACCCGCCTTCGCGGGTGACGACGGCGGAGAATGAAGACGCATGTCCCAAATCATTGAAGGAACCCGCTCAACTCCCACCGCTGTGGCCCCCGCCGCCCTCCTCGCCGTGCGCAACATCGAGGTCGTCTACGACGACGTCATCCTGGTGCTGCGCGGCCTCAGCCTCGACGTGCCCAAGGGCGCGATCGTGGCCCTGCTCGGGGCCAACGGCGCCGGCAAGTCGACGACGCTCAAGGCGATCTCGGGGCTGCTCAAGACCGAGGACGGCGAAGTCACGCGCGGCGAGATCCTGTTCGAAGGCGAGCGGATCAACGGCATCGATCCCGACAAGATCGTCCGCCGCGGCATCTTCCAGGTGATGGAGGGCCGACGCATCGTCGCCGACATGACGTCGCTCGAGAACCTCAAGCTCGGCGCCTTCACCCGCAGAGACCGCGAGGTCGATGCCGACCTCGACATGGTCTTCAGCTACTTCCCGCGCCTGAAGGAGCGCACCGGCCTTGCCGGCTATCTCTCCGGCGGTGAGCAGCAGATGCTCGCGATCGGCCGCGCGCTGATGGCCCGCCCCAAGATGATCCTGATGGACGAGCCCTCGATGGGCTTGTCGCCGCTGCTGGTGAAAGAGGTGTTCTCGATCATTCAGAAGATCAACCGCGATCTCGGCGTCACCATCCTCCTGGTCGAGCAGAATGCGCGCGCTGCGCTTTCCGTGGCCAGCCACGGTTACATCATGGAGCAGGGCAAGGTCGTGCTCGACGGCAGCGCCGACGAATTGCGCGACAACGAGGACGTCAAGGAATTCTACCTCGGCGGTGCCGGCGACCAGCGCAAGAGCTTCAAGAACCTCAAGAGTTTCAAGCGGCGCAAACGGTGGCTTTAACCCTCCAGCACCTGCTCCGCTTCCGTGACCGCGCAGAGAACATGGTAGAACGACGACGCAGGAATTGTGTCGATCAGCGATTTGCCGTCGCGATCGAACTGGTCGTACCAGCCGCCCTTCACGGGATGGCTGAGATAATGCCGTTCGAGCCGCACCAGCGCCGCGCGCGCCTCGTCCGCCGCACCCGCCTCGCCGGACTCGGCCTGCGCGATCCAGGCCTTCGCGATCTCCGTCTGCGGCCACAGCCGGCGCGTGCTGCGGCGGATGTTGCCGCTCGCATCGCCCTCGTCGACGAGGCAGCCCGTCGCCTCGTCACGATAGCGCAGCGAGGTCTCCAGCAATTCCGCACGCCGCTGGCCGGTCGGGCAGCCTGTAATGCGTTCAAAACCCTTCAGCAGCCAGACCCATTCCGCCTGGTGGCCCGGCTCGACGCTGACCGGCTCGATCTTCGACCAGTCCTCCTCGAAATACTCCGACAATACGTGCTTCTGCTTGTCGTAGAGGTTGGCCAGGAACAGCGCGAAGAATTCCCCGGCACGGTTCTGGAACGACAGATCGTGGGTCGCCTCGAAGCACGCGATCATCGCCTCGAACAGATGCATATGCGGGTTCTGCCGGCGCGGCAGCGAGACCGGAAGGCCCTCGTGAACGCCACCATGCGGCGAGCGCAGATGGCTGTCGAGGAAGGCGAGCAGCGCATCGATCTCGGCGCGGACCTGCGCGTCCTGGTCGAGCGCATAGACGCTGGCGAGCGCAAACAGGATGAAGGCGTGGTCATAGGCATCGCGCCGGGCATCCAGCACCGATCCGTCCGCCGTCAGCCGGTGCACATAGCCGGGCCGGCCGTCGGGCGCCTTCGCTTTGGCCAGCAGGTGCTCCAGCCCCTTCAGCGCAATGGCGCGCCCGTCGGCATACCAACCCATCTGTGCCGCCTTGGCGTAGCACCAGATCTGGCGTGCCTGGACGAACACGCGCCGGGGCGCGGCCGCATCCGCCGCGCCGTCACGGTGCAACCGGTCGATGAAGCCGCCCGCGGCGTGATCCCAGCCGACCGTCGACCACAGCGGCAGCGCCTCGTCGATCATGCGGCGCTTCAGGCGTGCGACGACGTTCGACGCCTCGTCTGCCGCAATGAGTCCTTCGTCCGCCATCGGGTCCCTTTCAAGCCTCGCCAATGGCGGTCTGATAGCCATGCCGGTGGCGGTGCGCAACGGATGCCAACACGGAAAGAACAGCCATGACCGCCCATTACGACGCCCGCGAGACGCGTGAGCAAGCCGCGCGCGAGGCCGACCTGTTCGCCCGCCTTCCGGAGGTGCTGCGAGCCGCGATGGCCGCCCCGGCCTATGCCGCGCGGCTCAAAGGCTGCGATCCCGCCGCCGTGACCTCCAGGGCGGCTCTGGCGGACCTACCGGTGTTGCGCAAGTCGGAACTGCCCGCCTTGCACAGGGCCTCTGCGCCCTTCGGAGGCTTCGTGGCGGAGGCCCCGGGCTCGTTCGCCCGCCTTTTCACCTCCCCCGGCCCGATCTTCGAGCCGGAAGGGCGGCAGGCCGATCCCTGGCGCGGCGCAAGGGCGCTGTTCGCAGCCGGGTTCCGTCCCGACGATATCGTCCTCAATACCTTCAGCTACCATCTCACCCCCGGGGGGTTCATCTTCGATGCGTCGGCGCGCGCGCTCGGCTGCGCAGTGATCCCGGCCGGCCCGGGCAACACAGAACAGCAATTCGAACTGATCGAGGCCTACCGGCCGGTCGGCTACAGCGGCACGCCGGACTTCCTGAAGATCCTGCTCGATGCCGCGGCAAGTTCGGGGCGTGAAGTTTCCTCGATCAAGCGTGCGGTGGTCTCGGGCGCTGCGTTCCCGCCCTCGCTCCAGGCCGAGATTAGGGGGCGCGGCATCGACGCCTACCAGGCCTTCGGCACCGCCGATCTCGGTCTCATCGCCTTCGAGACCGAGGCACGCGAAGGCATGGTCGTGAACGAGGATCTGATCCTGGAGATCGTCAAGCCAGGTACGGGCGATCCCGTGGCGCCGGGCGACGTCGGCGAGATCGTCGTGACCTCGCTCGACCCTCACCATCCCTGGATCCGGCTCGCGCTCGGCGACCTCACCGCGGCCTTGCCCGGCACGAGCCCGTGCGGGCGTACCAATATGCGCATCAAGGGCTGGATGGGCCGTGCCGACCAGACCACCAAGATCAAGGGCATGTTCGTCCGGCCCGAGCAGATCGCCGAGATCGGCAAGCGCCACGCTGGCCTCGGAAGACTGCGCCTCGTCGTGACCCGGCAAGGCGAGACCGACGCCATGACGTTGAGAGCCGAAACCGCGGCCGCGAGCGAGGCGCTACGCGAAGAGATCGCCGGCACTTTGCGCGCGGTGACCAAGCTCGGCGGCACGGTCGAGCTGGTCGGCCCCGGCATGCTGCCGAACGACGGCAAGGTGATCGCGGACGAGCGCTAGCCTTCACCCCGAACAAGCCAATTCCCTGCTAACAGGGAATTTTACAGGGAAACCCACGCAAAACGCCGCCACCGCAACGTGAGAAACGGCCGAAATGCCGGTGAATTCAACCGCATCGCGGTGGTGGGGCGCCCACACAGAACAGGGAAAATTTCGCGGGGGATCAGGGAAGCGGTGGCGCCCGAACAGGGAAGCGTCGCCCGAGACGTCAGCTTCCGGCCGTGAAGGCACTGCGTCCTGGAAGACAACGCCAGCATTGAGCACGCGCGGGCTTCGACTCAACGATGGGAATGAGCGGATGGAGCTCTGGCTGTCAGCCACATGACGGCCGCCACGCCATACGCAATCAGCCGCGGACCGCCGCTGTGAGCAACGTCAAGCGGCTTAGCCGCTCGTTCATAATTGCGAGCAGGCTCCCATGATGTCCGGCGGTCTGGACACCTATATGTAACCTGATATCATGCTTTTATGAAAGCGTACAAGCGCAACCAGGTGGAGGACGCCATTGTGGCGACGCTCGGCGCGATTGACGACACGAACGTGCTGACGCGCCTGAAACGCTTGTTGGACACCGACCGCGCCTTGGGCGTGCGTCCCCAATCGGACCAACCCGAACTGGCAAACTACGCGTTTGTGAGTGGCGATGCTCCGGGAAAGGGCGGCGAGGTTCAGTTTTCAGAATATGAGAGCTTTGCCTTGCTGATCGGCTTGCACATGCTAGGTCACAAATGGCCGCAGAGCTTTGTCGTCGAATCGTTGCGGCGCATCAGGCCGGCGCTGCAACGCCAGTATAAAAAGATCATGAGGCTTGATCCCGCCAACTTGTTCGATCCGGATCAGATCCGACTGCAAGCCAAACCCGGGAGTCCAGCTTTGGCGACGCGCTCGCCGGTATTTTTGCTGATTTGGTCAGATCAACGGACGGCGGAAGACCCCGCCCCGGCTGTCGAGATTTTCGAGGACTATAGCGCGGCATTCAAGCATGGGATTGAAAAGCCGGGCCGGTCCACCACTTGGATCGAACTCACCCGGTCCGCACACCTGTTATCAGAACAGCTCGCCAAAACGCGACCGCGCAAGCGAGGACGCAGCTAACCAGCCCGCATAGACACGGACTACGCACATCACACATTTAATTGAACCCCATATTCAAGCTTCAAACCAAAGTTGGCGCGGCTGGTGCATGGGCTGACCACGTGCTGAAGCGCGCATAGGCCGCGCAGACTGAATGCGCCGAAGGGCAAACCACAATGCACCCACGCTCAATTGAAACCTATGTCGCCGCTTCTAACGGGCTCACACCCGCGCAAACATCGGCGCTGCGGCGCCGACAAGATCACGAAGGAGTAAACCATGACCGCACCATCGAAACCCAACGAGGTCTTCACGCAAGTGGGACCTGTCGAGCGTCTACCCATCGAGGCAATTTCGCCGCCGCGGCGATTGCTCCGCAAACACACCGATCGCCACAAGAAACAATACGGGAAATGCATCGACGCCTTGGGCTTGATCAGCCCTATTGTCATCGATGCTACGGGCGTAGTCGTGATCGGTTTGATCTGGTACCTTGGCGCGCTGCAGCTTGGCTTGCGCGAGCTCTCGGTCATCCGGGTCACGCATCTCACGCCCGCACAACTCGAACTCTACCGGATTGCGGAGCAGCGGCTCAGCGAGCTAGCGCCCTGGGACGATGGCGCGCTCGCAGAGACCTTCAAGGAGCTCTCTCAGCTCGACCTCGGGTTCAGTCTCGAGGTCACCGGCTTCTCCCAGGGAGAGATCGATTTTCGCATCGAGAACCTCGAGTCTTTGCAGCTCGAGCCGGCTCCGGACCCGGCCGACGTCGTTCCTGCGATTGTCTCGGCGCCGGTTTCGGCTCTCAACGATCTCTGGCAAGCCGGACCACATCGGATATTGTGCCAAAGCGCGCTGCAGTCCGATTCATTCTCCACCCTCATGGCCGGCGCGCGCGCCCGCGCCGTGATCACCGATCCGCCGTTCAATGTCCCCATTCAAGGGCACGTCTCCGGCAAAGGACGCATTCGCCACCGCGAGTTTGCGATGGCGTCCGGCGAAATGTCCAACGAGGAGTTTACCGCTTTCCTAAGCGGCTATCTTCGCCGCTCGACCGAGCACCTCTCCCCGGGAGCCCTCCTCTACATTTTCATGGACTGGCGTCACTCCGCTCAGATTCTTGCCGCCGGCCAGGCCATTGGCCTCGAGCTCAAGAACATATGCGCGTGGGTCAAATCGAACGCTGGCATGGGATCCCTCTATCGCAGCCAGCACGAATTGGTCTTTGTGTTTAAGCACGGCAAAGTGTCCCATCGCAACAACGTCGAGCTCGGTCGACATGGCCGCTTCAGAACCAACGTCTGGCAATATCCCGGATGCAATAGCTTCGAACGGAGCGGCGAAGAAGGCAACCTGCTAGCCGTACACCCCACTGTGAAGCCGGTTCAGCTGCTCGCCGATGCGATCCTCGACTGCACGGAACGCAATGACATCGTTTTGGACAACTTCCTGGGCAGCGGCTCGACCTTGCTGGCTGCCGAAAGGGTCGGCCGGCGCCTCTATGCGACCGAGCTCGAGCCGCGTTACGTTGACGTTGCGATAAGGCGCTGGCAACGCCACACCGGCCAAAGCGCTGTCCATGTCCCAACCGGGCGCCTGTTCGACGAAATCGCCGCAGACAAGCAACGGGAGTGCGCGCAATGACCAAGCGCAAATCTGAAAACTATTCAGTTGGCTACGGAAAACCTCCGAAAGCGCGGCGCTTTAAACCCGGCCAGTCCGGCAATCCACGTGGTAGGCCCAAAAAATGTCTCTCTTTGACCGAGCTTTTTGCGCGCGAGATGAAGCGGACGCGACCCATTGTAGAAGATGGACAGCGATTGCGTATCCAGACAGACGAGGTACTAGTCAAGCGAGTGGTCGATCTCGCGGTCAAGGGCAATGTGAAAGTCTTGACGATGACAATGAAACTGATCGAACAAATTCGCGAAATCGAAAGTGCAAAGATCGAGCGCGATTATGACGCGATGTCGAAAGAGGAAGCAAGGGCCGCGTTCGTTCAACTACGGGACACCGTGCTGGCCGAGTTCCCCCGCGCCAGGGGGATTGCCGATTCTTTCCCGTAGCCCGGAGAAAATCCAGTTGCATGGCTGTGCGGGCCAGCGCGCAGCCTCGCGCTAAGTCGTCTCTGATCGAGCGCGGTTGGCTAGGCGAGCCTCTCCATCACCCAATCGTGCAGCCCGAGCACTTTTGGGAAGGGACTCTTGCACTGTCCGCCCGCGCGTCATGGCCGCATTACCGACGCCGCGCTCAAGCTTGCGCAGGAGATTCGCCAAGGCTTTGGGGGTGTAGGTCAACCGCGCTGCGCTCAAGATCGCTCGGGGACTACTTCTTCAACAGCAGTCCCAACGTTCGCGCCATACGCCTCACCGATCCGGCGTGGCGGCCAAGTTCGGCGGCTATCCGCGATGTGCCAAATCCCTGCCGGGCAAGTCTGACTAATCGTTGGACCTCTTGCTCGGCCCATTGCTTTGGCTTCGGTGTCTTCATGATGCGGCGCTCGATCCGCACCAGTTAACCAGCAAGCGAAATTGCCGACACTTGGGAAATTTACGGGTAGACTTCCTGCCTGAGGCCGGCCCTCACCGTCGAGCGGCAATTTAGATGCTTGTCGGCCATCACCCGCAAACCGGGCGGAGGGCTGCGCTTGCCGCGACCGCCGCTTGTGATCCTGCCTGTGTGAAACCGCGAAGGACCGAAACTCGACTAGAATTGCATTCTTCAGTTCGTCGTCAAAGTTGAAGGCTCTTGCGAGCTTGAGCCCCAGAAGGGGCTTGGACGAACAACTTCTTCTATCGCGCTCAAGCGTCCTGGCGTTTTCACACAGTCAAGACCCATAGCAGTCTTACAGCTGAAGTTTCTCTTCGGCACCTCGCGTCACTGGGCTGTCTCCACCAGGCATCAGGCTGGTCGATCACTCCATACGCGTCCGAAATCATGCTCGCCGTAGCCGAGGACCAACTAAATTCCCAAAGCCGGGCTAGCGTCCGATACCCCTTAAGGACTTCAGAGATTCCACGCGCTCGGCTCACCCTGAGGAAGTGGCAACTCCTGCCGATCTTGCGATAAGCTCTGGTGCCGGCTTGCGTACACCGCGGAGACAGATGTGCGGATCGATCTTCCCGAGACAGACCTCAAGGCAACGCAGAGCCTTGGCAGCATCGAACTTAAAGATGAGGCCGGTACTCACGTCGGTCAATATTTTTTTGGAAAAGGGCACGGCCGGACCGTCTTTTTGTTCGGAAAGTACAAAGGCAATTTCAAAACGCACGCTGAGTGCCAAGCTTTCATCAACGGCGTTGCGGCAGTGATGGCTGACATCCGGGGCGTCTCACGATCTGCGGAGTAGGCAGGCCTCAGTCTTCGGGCTTGCACAGGTTGAGAACCGCTTAGATCATTCTTCAGGCCGCACCCAGCTTCCGGATCCTCTTACAGATCAGCGGACTCGTTTGGCAAGCTATCAGGTAATCGTTCCCAGAAGGATTGAGAAGAAACGTCCGGCCGTTAACAGTGTCTAGCACGCTAGTCGCCGAGCGACAGCATGAGTTACTTTTTCAAGCAAAGACCGACGGTCGGCAAGGTCCCGCACTTTGCGCCGTCTGCGGCGCCGCCGCTTGGGCAGAATACGGAAACTAGGGTTTCGCTGGTGTCACAGTTGACGGCACCATCCGCCTGGACGGCTCGAATGTTCACCTGGGCAGCATCGCCTTTGTCCCCCTTCTCGCCCTTAGGCCCTTGCGGACCTTGTGGGCCCTGTGCGCCAGCCGGCCCTTGAGGACCGGGCACCCCTTGGATGCCTTGGGCTCCTTGCGGTCCCGCCGGGCCCTGTGGGCCCGGTTCGCCTTTCGGACCCGGCTCTCTTCCACATCCCGCAAGTGCAAGTGCGGCGGTGAGCGCTACTGTTATTGTCAGCTTCTGCATTGTTCGCCCCGTCCGACTGAACTTATTAGAACGGGCGCTGCGACACGTTGCAAGCTTATCAGCGGCAACTGCCTCTGCTGGGGAGCGCCACGGCGTTGAAGTGCGTAAAACCGCCGTCCGATTTGTTCTTGCTGCGTTCACGTGCGATAAGCCCGTGATCATGACAGCATCCACTCAGAAGATCACGCTCGGGCAGATGCGCAGCCCGCAGGGGGGCGGCGGCACACGCAGCCTCCTTGTCTACTGCCGTGACTACAGATGTGGCCACTTGATCAGGCCGCCGCCGGCGGAGGTGCCCGGGATGTCCGCTCAGCTCGGAGGAGCACGAAAAGTCCGCCTCTAGCGGCAGTCGATGCGTGCGCGCTGCGTCCGCATGCCGCAGTTTGCGGAACGCACCGTTATCCCTGGAAGAGGACCGTCCTAGTGGCTCCCTCCTCCCGGGGCAGCCTGCCAATGTCCAGAACGAAGCCAGCTGACCTTGCCTTACTCGCGTGCCAAACCTAGCAAGCGAAGCGTCCGCTTCTGCTGCACCAAAGCAGCCCGGTCGTAGCGCTCCAGCCCTCGAAGCCCTTTCAGATCTGCCGGCGGCGGGCCGGTCAGAAGCGCGGCCAAACTCGCATGCCGCAGGCTGCGGATTTGCAGCAGCGCGAGCTTGGACCGCGCAAGCGCCATCGCTGCATCGGGCGAGACTTGAGGCCCGAGCCCCAAAGCAATCGCGACGGCTAGATTCGCCGCCTCGGCAGGATCGCTGATGGCGCTGCACGCCAGCCCATGGCGCAGCGCGTTGCGACTGGATCTCGTCTTGCCACCCGCCGTTTTCGGCCCGGTGCTGCGCTTGGCGTTGCTGCGATTGGCTTCGATTTGTCGAACTGATGTCATGTCCGAGGGCCTCGGTCGGGGCCGGTTGCGCCCCCCGAACGTTCGCTCCAACGCATTGACAGATCAAGGCTTTTGGCCCGCTGTTTTAGCAAAAATGCTGCAGAAAGCACTGGCATTCCGGCCCGAAAGGAGCGTTAATCACCGGACCGGCCTTTCGGCCTTTGGACCCCGGTCTTTCCCCTCGCAGTGGCGGGGGTTTTGGCGGTGCGGCGGCAAGCCGCGTGTGCCAAACAAGGAGAGACCGGTGACCACGATTGCAACCGACGGCGCCGCGGCGCCCCGCTCCGTCATCACGTTGAACCGCCACGACCGCCGCGCCTTCATTGGCGGCTCGGACGCGCGCATCATCATGGGCGACGACCAGGACGCGCTGCTTCGCCTGTGGCGGGAAAAGCGCGGCGAGATCGCGCCGCCAGATTTGTCCCGCAACCTGGTCGTTCAGCTCGGCCTCGCCACTGAAGCGCTCAACCGCGCCTGGTACCAGGGCGCCACCGGGCACGCGATCACCGACATCCAGAAGCAGGTGCGGCATTCCGTCCACGGCTGGATGGCGGCCACGCTGGACGGCCTCGTGGCCCCGATTGGTGCGGTGTTCGAGGCCAAGTTCATGCTGCCCTGGGGCTTTACCGAAGAGGCCGCGGCGGAGAAACACATGGCGCAGCTGCAGCACAACATGTGGGTGGTCGCGGCGCGCTCGGCCGTGCTCTCGATCATCACCGGCGGCGGCAAATGGGTCGAAATCACCGTGCATGCCGACCCGCTCTATCAGCACCTGCTGCTGACTGCGGAGAAGAAGTTTTGGCGCTGCGTGCAGAGCGGCGAGCCACCGCTGCTGTTTGGCATCGAGACCCCACGGCCGCGGCTTGCCGCCATCAAGGTCGTCGACATGAGCGCGTCCAATCTCTGGGCCGAATGTGCGGCGATCTATCTGCGCACCCGCGACGTCCATGCCGAGCACGAGCTGGCCAAGGCCGAGCTCAAGAAGCTGCTGCCGGAGGATGCCAAGGAGGCGTTTGGCCACGGCGTTCGCGCCAAGCGCTCCAAGGCTGGCGCGATCAGCTTTGATCCGGTTGAGATGGAGGCCGTCCATGCACCAGGCCAGTGAGCAAATCGGCGCGATCGCGGCGGCGCTGGCCCGCGCCCAAGCCGAGCTGACCAACCCGGAAAAGACCCTGACCGCTCAGATCCGCTCGCCGTTCCTGCGCGATGACGACCGTACCTTTCGCTACGCCTCGCTGGCGAGCGGCCTCGACATCGTGCGCAAGACCTTGAGCCAGCAGGAGATCGCCACCATCCAGACCACCCGAGTCGAAGCAACCAGCGGCCACATCCACCTCACCACCCTGCTCGCCCATTCCTCCGGCGAGTGGATCTCCTCGGACTGGCCGGTCTGCGCCGCCCGCGACATCGAGGCGCCGCATCGCATGGGCGCGGCGCTGACCTACGCCCGACGCTACGCCCTGTTCGCGCTGGTCGGGATTGCCGGCGAGGATGATCTGGACGCCCCGGATACGGCCGCCGGTACCCCCGCACCGCCCAGCTCCAAGGCCGCGCCCGGCAAGGGCGCGCTCAACCGTGCGCCGGTGCTGCGGCCGGGCGAGTCCGCCGCACTCCGAGAGCAGCTGTTGCGTCAGCTCGAGGCGCTGCCCGCCAGCACCGATCTGCTCGGCTGGGCCAGGGCGAGCCTGCCGCTCAAGAACAGCCTGCAGGAGCCGGATGCCCGGCGCGTCGAGGCCGCCTATCAGGCCAAGCTCGAGGACGCGGCCCGGGCTCAGGCCGAGCAACCCGCCGACTTGGGCGGCGCCCCACCCCTGCCAGCGGCGCCTGCTGATGACACCGACGCCGCGCTGCAGCCCGCGCATCCCGAGACTGGGCTCGCGCACCCCAAGGAGCCGCCGCGCAAGCGCAGCAAGGCGCACCTGCTGTTTGTCCGGGAGCAGCCCTGCCTGGTGTGCCGGCAAACCCCGTGCGATGCCCATCATCTGACCTTCGCCCAGCCGCGGGCGCTCGGGCGCAAGGTCAGCGATGAGTTCACCGTGCCGCTGTGCCGCGCCCATCACGAGGAGCTGCATCGGCATGGCAACGAGCGGGCGTGGTGGGCGAACCTGCAGATCGCCCCACTGCCGCTCGCACAGGAGCTGTGGGCGGCGGGCCCGGTCCATGGTCCGGCCGACAGCGCGGCGGGCGCAGCAGCCGTCCTCGCCAACCTGGGCGCGGAGGCCGTATCCCGATGAATGGCCCGTTCCAAACCGCATGCGAGCTGACCGCCACGGCACTCCCGGCCGAGTTTGCGGCCTTGGCGCCGCCGCCCCTGCTGCTGCCCGGCGAACATATCGACCATTACCACGCGCTGCGCCAGGCCATCTTTGCGGACCTTGCGCCCCGATCCGCCATTGAGTGGCTGCTCGCCATCGATATCGCCGAGCTGTCCTGGGAGATCCAGCGCTACCGCATGTTGCGGCACAAATTGCTCGAGACCTATCGCCAAAAGGCGATCGCAGCGGCGCTGCGGCACATCGACATGGTCGGGATCGATCCCGACTTCGAACCCCGGGCGGAATACTACACGCAGCAAAATGCGCTGAGCTGGCGCACTGACCCAATCGCTGCGACCGAGATCGAGGCGCGGCTTGCCGCCTATGGCTTCGATCAAGACGCCGTCACCACCGAAATCTACGTCCAGGCGCGCGAGGTCCTGGTGCTGTTCGAAGGCTTGCTCAACGCCGCCCAAACCAAGCGCACGTTGCTGCTGCGCGAGATCAGGCATCAGCGCTTCGTCAGCGCACCGATGCGGCGGCCACGCCCCTAAAGAGGATCGAGCTAGATCGTCACCGGCAGACAGGGGTAAAAGTAAGCAGTTCGGGAAGCGCCGCGCATGGTCCAGGAGTGGGAGAGGATCGCTGCTCACATATTCGAGCGGATCACTGAGCTTGAACTGGAGCTTGCCGCGCGTGAGTTCGCCTCTGTGGGCCGTGATCGCGACTAACCTTCTCGTGCTTTCGCGAGGTGCTGCTTCGACTAACAGCCTGGCAAGAATGGAGGCGACTGCGGGTGGGTCAACAACCGCAGCTATAGCTCGAGCCGCAGACTGTGCATAGGCAAGCTATAAAACGGGCAAGTACTCTCGTTAACGTGCGCGAGCGCCGTGCTATGCTGAGGGGCGAATACGAATTAGTCGCAACTCAGTTGACTCCCCGCTGGCTCTCGAGCCGGCGGGTTTTTCTATGAACCCAAAAATCACTAGGCGCCAATTTGGATTGCGGAGATTAACTAAGGCTTTAATACCTGTTGTACGGTAGCGCAGGGTCATATAGATACGGCCTGCATCCGCGTTAGTGGCGTTTGATATTCATGATTACGTACAAGCAGTACCACATCCAGCGATTTGAGCACGGCAACGAGCGCTGGATTGCCCGCATTACGCGAGCAGATGGTCAGAACATCCGCACCATCCTACCGGCCGCTGAGCATCCATACCTTGATACCAAGCCGACCGCCTCCGCCGAGGAAGCCGAGGAACTTGCCAAGGAGGGCATCGACTTTGGCGGCATGGTTTAGGCGCTCCTTGAGAGCTTAAGCCTCTGCTGTTGCAGCGAGATCTCGCAACAACGCGTGAAGAAGTTGATCGCCCTGTGTTACGTTGCAGCCTTCATCGCGATCCGTGGCTCGCAACAGTGAGAGCCCTTCGCTTCCGCCGGCACTAGCCTTATTAGGAAGCAGTAGCCGGGCAGCTCACAGCATTCCCCTCTTCCCGAGCCACGCCAGCGCCGTCGAGCAAGCGGCAGAAAGCAACGCGGTCCAAAACCAGGAACGCCCACGGGCGGCGCTGATTGAGCGCAGATACAGGAAAGCTCCGAGGAACTTTCCGTAATTCCTTCGAAATTCTCCGTTCAGCTTAGCTACCTGCGGTAGATCGGATAACGGCTTGCATTCGTCGGCCATTGCGCTGGGCTCCATTTGCGGCTGAACCAGCACCCTATGAACCACTGTTTTGCCCGACGATGCAAGTTCCATTTCGGGTTTTCGATACGCTGCAGGTCCCCGACCGCAAGACGCCTGGTATGGAGCAAGTGCTAACCAAAAATGCCGAGCCAAGTAGCTCAGTCGCTTATCTCAGACTTGAATCGGGCCAGCGAGGAAGCTCATCGGCGGGCCGGGATCGACGCAGGTTCCGCCGCACCATCGCGTAGAGCAGGAAAAGGCCGATGGTGAAGGCCACCGCCAGCAGGGGAAAAATGTAATTCATGCCGCCTCCAAGTCTTCGAACTAAATGCTAGCAGTGATGCATCTACCCGTCCAATCGCGATGATGTTCTCCGGCCTTGAGCCCGCACTGTTGAGTTCCTGCTTCGATACCCAGCCCAGCTTGAGGTCTCATCCATTGTTCCGCTTCATGCGTTTGAATCCTCGCCGCTGCCGCGACAGGCAGCCTTCACATTCTGTTCCAAATTCAACAGATCTCTCATTTGCTTTATTACGGCGGCGATCAGACGCAGCCCAAGAACTCGCAGGTGATCCTGGCGACTCCTGGCTTGAGCTACATCTTTAATTGCGATTTCCAAGCCCGTTCCGTTAAGCTCCCGCAAGGGCTGCATCGAACCCTGCTAGCCCAAAATCAGCGGCTTCGTCCCGATGGGCCACTCCGATAAGCGTTGCGGCTCGAGGTTGCTTTCCCGGCGCTTATTTGCTGGCCGGCACTCTTCGCTCCGTTTTGCCCGATTGGCTTCGATTTGTCGTTTTGACGCCAATTTGTCTACGGATTTCGGCTAGCGATCGAACCATCGAAAAAGCGATGGCATCAATCGCCCTTTCCGCGCCGCCATCATGCGACCGTGCTCGACGCGCGGGGATCGGGAGAGCGTTCATCCAACAGGGGGGTGATGAACGCATGGAGGTTTGCCCCATCAAACAAATAGGCTGCGATGCCGACCGCTTGCGCTGCAACAAGATCGCTCTGCTTGTCGCCGATCAAGAAGCTCCCATCGACATCTACTGGATAGCGCTCAAGCAGAGCTTTGATCATCCCCGGTTGCGGCTTGCGGCAATTGCAGAGGACACGATATTGCGCAATCAGACCATCGGGGTGATGCGGGCAATATTCGAACGCATCAATATGCGCACCAATAACAGCAAGCTCATGCGACATCCATTCGTGTAAATTGCGAACGTGCCGTTCTTCATAAAATCCCCTGGCGACTCCTGATTGGTTCGTCACAACAAACGCGAAATACCCGGCGTCATTGACTGCTTTTATGGCCTGTTGAGCTCCGACCACCCACCGGATCTTGTTGGGATCGAAAGTATAGCCATCATCCTCATTGAGGACGCCATCACGATCAAAAAACACTGCCGGACGCATCGAATCTTACGGGCCCAAGTTGCATCGAGAACAGCCAATCTTCCGACAATCTCTGCTTCTTTTCAACATGTCGCACGATTAGGCAGGATCGTCCTCTGCCAGCGTGTGCGACCGACATCGACACGCGCCTTGCGTCCGCGCCAGCTGGTCCGCCCCCCCGGGACATCCCCGGCGGGCTTTGGGGACCGGCGGGGCCTGCGGTCCTGGATCTCCCTTCCGCTTAGGATCCCTGCTACGAATACAAGCGCGGTAACCAATACAGTCACCGTCATCCTTTTTTGCATATTGAGGGCCGCAAGAGATTCGAAGATGCGCATTGACCCATCGACCGATCACCTTCAAATACCCAAAGCCGTCGCACGGCCCCAGGTGGCTCTGTCCAGCTTCCAGCCCAATTCCGATGCCGCACAAACCTTTTTCGCAGTGGCCGCAGCTGTTAAGGAGAATCGGCGGGCCTCTGACCCTAAGCATGCAGTCTTAAAAGAATGAACTCGCCCCTTTTAGACACGATCAGTGCCTGGTTTCAAAATCTCGGCGATCTCACGCCGAGTTCGGTAATGGCGGTCTGCTTCGTATTTTTGATAATGGCCTTTATCGTACTTCCTCGCACCCCTCTCATTTGCGCCGCGGGTGCCGCCTTTGGCTGGAAAGTCGCCGTAATCATCTTGTTGAGCGGTACCGTCGGAGCTATCCTCGCTTTCCTCACTTCCCGCTACGTCGCGTCGAGCTGGTTTCGAAAAAGGCTCGAGAACAAGCCTAACTTCGGCGTCATTGCACAAGCAGTAGACGAGGAAGGCTGGCGCATCATCGCGCTGATGCGTCTGGGCGTGCCACTTCCCGGAGCAGTTCAAAACTACCTGTTCGGTCTGACGAGGATTGACATCTCAACGTACTCGATCTCGACTTTTATTTTCACTGCGCCGCAAGTGTTCCTGTATTCATTTCTGGGCGCGACCGGCCGAGCCTCGCTACTGGACGAAAATCTAGGCATCTCGCTGATCACATTGGCGCTGATCATCACAACTGTTGCCCTTATAGGATGGCGGGTAAGAGTCTTACTGTCGCGGCGGGCGCCACTCGCCTAGACGCGCGAGCTCGCTCACGCTCGAGTTCAACGGCCGCCGAGCGCAGCGGCGGCCCCATTGCCAAATGCTCCTCATGCTCGATCTCGGCGGAAGGGGTCTGAAACGGGCGCGAACGGCCGGTCTAGTATTTCGCCGCTTATCGCAAGGTGGGCCTAACAGGAACCACCGCTAATCCCTCAACTTAGTCCCTGGGGCGGGCTAGCGAAGACTTAGATCGCGCTGTGATGCTGCTCGTGATCCTGCTGCCAAACCGTGAGGCGGTTGCTAACCGCCCGCATCTCCCCCTTTCGTTGATAGGCAATTGCTAGGTCACCTATATCGCCTACAAACGGGTGCATTTGCTTGACAAGCGGACGATGCTGGAAAACAAGAGACAAGAAAGTGGCTAGCAGTCTCATCGATTCCAAACCGGTCGCCTGGACATCGTTATGAATGCTCAAGACTCCAAACAGCGCATCGCCTTAATCACCGGCGTGACTGGACAGGACGGTGCGTATTTGGCCGAACATCTGCTATCGCTCGGCTATGTTGTGCACGGCATCAAACGGCGCTCGTCGTCATTCAATACCGCCCGCGTCGACCATCTCTACCAGGATCCGCATGTCGGGGAGGTGCCGTTCCTGATGCACTATGGCGACATGACAGACTCGACCAACCTTATCCGACTCATGCAGCAGATTAGGCCGACCGAGATCTATAACCTAGCCGCCCAGAGCCATGTCGGCGTCAGCTTCGAAAGCCCGGAATACACTGCCAATGCCGACGCGATCGGCGTGCTGCGGCTGCTCGAGGCCATCCGCATCCTCGGCGTGGAGAAGGAGACGCGCTTCTACCAGGCCTCCACCTCCGAACTCTACGGCCTGGTGCAGGAGGTTCCGCAGAAAGAGACCACGCCGTTCTATCCGCGCTCGCCCTACGGCGTGGCAAAGCTCTACGGCTACTGGATCACCGTGAACTACCGCGAAGCCTACGGCATGTTTGCCTCGAACGGCATCCTGTTCAACCACGAGAGCCCGATCCGAGGTGAGACCTTCGTCACGCGTAAGATCACCCGCGGCGTCGCCCGCATCGAAGTCGGGATCGAGGAAACGCTCTACCTCGGCAATCTCGAGGCCAAACGCGACTGGGGACACGCCAAGGACTATGTCGAGGGCATGCACATGATCCTGCAAGCTGAGAAGCCCGACGACTTCGTGCTCGCGACCGGCGAGACCCGCTCGGTCCGAGAGATGGTCGAGCTGTCCTTTGCCGAAGTGGGCCGTCAGATTGAGTGGCGCGGTACGGGCGTCGAGGAGACCGGCATCGACGGCAAGAGCGGCAGGACGGTGGTGCGTATCGATCCGACCTATTTCCGCCCCACCGAGGTCGATCTTCTCATCGGCGACGCCAGCAAGGCCCGCAAGCAGCTTGGCTGGAAGCCGAAGCGGACATTTGCCCAGCTCGTGCAGGAGATGATGGCGAGCGATCTGGCCGAGGCCAAGCGGGAGATCGCCCATGGCAAACACTCCGTTTGAACTGAAGGGCAAGACCGTCTACGTCGCCGGCCATCGCGGCATGGTCGGCAGCGCGCTCGTGCGCCGACTCGCGCAGGAGGATGCGAAGCTCGTCACGACAACCCGCGGCGAGGTCGACCTCTGCAACCAGGCCGCGGTATTCGACTGGTTCGCGAAGACGCGGCCGCAGGTGATCTTTCTGGCGGCAGCAAAGGTCGGCGGCATCGTAGCCAACAACACGCTGCGCGCCGAATTCATCTACGAGAACATCGCGATCGCCGCCAACGTGATCCATGCCGCGCATCAGAATGGCGCGGAGAAGCTGATGTTTCTGGGCTCGTCGTGCATCTATCCAAAGCTCGCGGCCCAGCCGCTGCGCGAGGACTCGATGCTGACGGGGCCGCTCGAGCCGACCAACGAGCCTTACGCGATCGCCAAGATCGCTGGCATCAAGATGGCGGAGGCTTATCGCAGCCAGTACGGCAGCGATTTCATTAGCGTGATGCCGACGAATCTCTACGGCCGCGGCGACAACTACAATCCCGAATACAGCCACGTCGTCGCCGCGCTGATCCGCCGGTTTCACGAGGCAAAGCTTTCAGACGCCCCCAACGTCGTCGTCTGGGGTACCGGCACGCCGCGGCGCGAATTCCTCTATGTCGACGACATGGCGGACGCCTGCGTGCACCTGATGAAGACCTATTCGAGCGCTGAGCTCGTCAATGTCGGCACCGGCGAAGACATCACCATCTCCGAATTCGCCCGCGTGGTTGCTGCCGCCGTCGGCTATCGCGGCGAGATCTCCTTCGACACCTCGCGCCCCGATGGCACGCCGCGCAAGCTGCTCGACATCAGCCGTCTTGCCAAGCTCGGCTGGCGCGCCAGGACCTCGCTGGAAGATGGCATCCGCCGCGCCTACGCGGCCTATCTGGCCGAGAGCCAGGCCAAAGGGCTCTCACAGCCCCACGCATGACCGGCGAGGATCGTAGCTCGCACATGAATATTCCCGCAAAGCTGATCATCGCGGCCCAGTTCTATCCGCCTGATACGACTACGACGGCCGTCTATGTCGGCAAGATCGCCGACAGCCTCGCGCGCGATCGTCAGGTCGTCGTGATCTCCGCGACATCAGGCTCGGGCGCGGCGGGCCACCCCGGCAAGCCCGAGATCGTTGAGCTCAAGAGCTGGAATCCGCAAAAATCGGCGCTTCTCCGACGTGCGGTGGCCATGTGCCTGCTTGCGGCACAGATGTTCTTCTCGGTCTTGCGGCGGGCAAGGCCAGGCGACATTGTATTCTGCGTCACGACGCCGTTCACCCTGCCCTATACCGTGCTCCTTGCAGCCAGATTGCGGGGCGCAAGGACCATGCTCCTGATCTACGACCTCTACCCGGAGACGCTTGAGGCCGCCGGCATGGTCCGCTCCAACTCGCTCGCGGTCCGGCTGATCCGCTTTGCCAACACGCTGCTGTTCAGGCGCCTGGACGCGATCATCGTGATCGGCCGCGACGTGCCGCCGCTGATCGAAAAATATCGCGGGGTCAAAGCAGGCCAGCTTCACTTCATTCCGAACTGGGCGCTGATCCCGATCGGACACCGCAAGACCGATCCGGCCAGCCGCTTCCGCGCGCCGGATCCCTCCAAATTCACCGTCGGCCTGTCGGGTAATCTCGGCTTCACCCACGACCCGGCTACGGTTTTCGAAGCGGCCCGCCTGCTGCGGAACGAGACGGACATTCAATTCGTCCTGTCCGGCTGGGGCGTGGGCTGGGCCGTGCTCAACGACCTCTTCGCCAAGGACAAGCTCGAGAATGTCACGATGTTCGAGCCGGTGCCTGAAGAGGAACTCGTCGAATTCCTGTCGGCCGCCGATCTCTGGGTCATCCCCTATCGCCGGTATATCGCCGGCGTCTCGATCCCGAGCCGTCTCTACAACATCCTCGCCGTCGGCCGGCCGGTGGTCGTCACCTCGGAAGCAAATTCGGAAGGCGCGCTCGTGCTCGGAGAAGACGCGATCGGATGGGTCGTCCCGCCGGAAAATCCCGCCGAGCTCGCGCGAGCCATTCGCGACGCGGCGCGCGATCGGCGGGCCACGATGGACAAGGGTGTTCGCGCGGCAGGCGTTGCCGAGAGATATCGCGAAGATGTCGCCCTTGCCGGCTATCGCCAGGTTGTCAACCACGTTGCTCGAGGAAGGACGCGCCGCTGAGCGGCACTCGGAAGACAAGTGCCACCTCGCGGAACAGCAGGATTTGACGGAGAGCGGTGGCGTGCGGCATCAAAACTGCAATTTCCACCGACTCTTTCCGCCGCTCGGCCTGACGTCGGCTAGGATGAACTTGTCAAGGCTCCAGCGATTTGAAAGCCACTAAAGGTTGCGTTCGGCCATCCGCGGAGACGACCTCGATTTTCTCGCGAACGACCGACCTATGGGTCATCTCTCACTGCCGCAACCCTTGGGCGTGTCTATGCCGAGCCGACCTTTCGATCTGCTCGCGGTCGGGCATCCCGTGATCATGGGATGCTTACGAAGGGGCAAAGTCGTGCCAGGCTGTCCTAAAAACACCGCGAGTCGATCCCCCTTGCGGGATACCGTTCTTGCTGGCTTGGGAGGACGGCGGAGTGAGGGGACTAGTTGAAACCAGAGCTAATTAAGCAAGCTTCTCATACCAGACAAAGTGCGAGAAGCCGTTCTTCGGCCAGCCGCCCGTTTCCTGCTCCAAGATCTTGAGCCCGAACAACTCCGCCAGCGTCTGCAATTCGTTCGCGTGATAGAAACGCGCGATAGGTGTCAGGAAAAAGTCGCCGAACTGCTCCCATGACGGCTCTATTGCAGGAAACTTCCACTTGCCTTGCACACAGCCCAGCGTGGCCCAGAGCGCGAGATGATAAGGCGGAAAAACGGTGAACTTCAGAACTCGATCGCCGACTTTCTTTCCGAACAGATGCTGAACCCCCTTCAGGGGCGGGCTCAGGGCAAAATAAAGAGAGCGGTAGAGGTTGTCCCAATTGTAGACTGCGTAAAGCATCTTCCCGCCAGGCTTGAGAATGCGAACAAGCTCCATGAAGCAACGCATCGGATCCGGGGTGTGATGCGTCACTCCGTGCGAGATGACGATGTCAGCGACTTCATCCGCGATGGGAAGCCTGAGGTTCGAGCCGAGAACGCCCTCTGCATTGAGCGGCGGCCTCTGGATCTGCCGAATCGAGCCATAGGCAAGGTCAATCCCGAACGGCGTTATTCCCCGATGCTCCTTGAACGCCTGGACGATGGCTCCCTTTCCACACCCGACCTCGATGACGGTGTCAGCCCGCGCGAAGAGATAGTCGTATTTTGAATCCCGAAGCCAGCGCCCCAACGGAAGGTTGTCCAAATCCATGTAGTTGTTGCAGGGCGTCTCATCGTAGTGATCCCGAACGCGGTTGTGTATGCTGTCGGGAATGACCGCCGTCGTTCCTGCATCCGGACGGAGATCCGCAACATTGCCCATGAAGCCATAGCGCAGACCAGACGTCTCGCCGCGGAGGTGATTTCCCTCGATGACGAGAGAGCCGAGATCAACGGGGTCTCGGAGCAAGCTCAGATATTTGGGAACGAAGGACATCGCATCTCGGTAAAAGTAGAAAATTTCAGGAAAATCCGTGAGGCAGCCGGACCTTAGACTTCTCCGACTTCGTGAAGCAAGCCTCTTGTTCGGAGCTCACCCTTCATGATGCAAGTTCCATGATCGGCGTGGGTATACCCGCATCAAGGCTTCGCCCCGATGCGCATATCCGCCCTTAAGGCTTGACAACAAAGGGTAAATTCGAAACATGCTGCGATCCTGCAACCAATGCGCGCGAGCCCCACCGTGACAAGCAATCCAACGAGCAATGACGTCACCGCTCGAACGAACGACGCGCGCGAGCGCCATGTCATCGTCTAACGACATAGCTATAACTGAGCGCTCCGCGCGCATTCGACTGTCGGTCGCGGATCCAGCTGATCTCCTATTCATTGCGGCCGTGGCCATCTGGTTGATCCAGGCCGTCTACATGATTGGGCATGTCGACAGTTGGCTCGACGAAGGCCTCTATCTGATTAAGTCAGGCGAATATTTCAGCGGCCGAGTCCAGCCCTACTCGCTCGAGGACGCGACCGCCTACCCGCCGCTTTATTTCTATGTGCTCGGAGCGGCGCAATGGCTGTTCGGCCACGGGCATCTGGCGGGGCGCCTCTTGTCCGTCTTTCTTTCCCTGTGCACGCTCATTCTTCTGCGCAAAAGCGCGCGTCGGTGCCTGCGCGACCGGCTGGCCGCCGCACTCGCAGTGCTCATTTATGCCGCAAATCCGATGGTCGTCGCTTATATGTCGACCGCGACTCCTTACGCAATCATCACCCTGCTCACCCTGGTATCGTTTCTGGTCGTCACGGAAACCAAGCCGCTCCACCCCTTGTTGCAGGCGACAAGCATGGGCGTGCTTGCCGCCGCACTCGTCCTGATCAGGCTCAATCTCGCAGCCACGCTGCCAATGTTCGCAGCGCTCCATCTGCTGGTAAGCGGACAAGCGAAGAAACGCGCCCTGGCCACGCTTGGGGGAGCGGCGCTGGTCGCAGGCGCCTGTCTCGTCGTCAGCATCATGATCTTCGGGCACGGCCTCTTCGAAACGCTCGCCTTCCTGCCCGGCCTTGCTCAAATTCTCTGGCGCTTTACCGACGTCGGCATCGAAATGCAGGACGTCCTCACCCTCACGCGTTCGCCGAACGACTTGCAGTTCAGCTGGTCCGTGGTTCGCGAAGTCGCCAACCGCTTTTTCCTGCAGCTCTATCCGGCGCTGCTTCTGCCTGCAATTCCGGGCGGAGCGCTCAGCCTGGTGCACTTCCGCCGCCTACCTCTGGCAGGCTTCTGCACGCTGTATTTCGTCGTCATGACGCTCGTGCACCTTCTGGGCTCCCAGAGCTATTGCCCGCCGTGCCTGATGGCTTATGCTAACTACTTCCTGCCGTTTGCGGCCATTCCCGCCGCTCTCTGTCTCGTGACGATCGGTGCAAGGATTCCCGCCTCCGCAGGACGAACGGGGCTGATCCTGTTCATCCTTGCTACAGACTACTACGCCGCCTCGAGGAGCAGGCTTGGAATGCTGATTTCTAATTGGTGGTCGAACCCACTCGCCAACGTTCAGACTCTCGCGCAATCCCTCAAACCGCTTCTTCCTGACGGCCGCGTCCTCGTGCTCTCGGGCAAATATCAGCCCGTGCAAGCCGTCTGGCTCGCGAGGCGCTCCATAGAGCCCTACAGCGTAAGCCTTTTTCCTAACCTGCGCGAGCCTCTGGACGGTCTCAATCCCGAGACCAAGGCGAAGGCGCGCCATGCTTTGCAGATGCGCGGGTTTCGCGACGCGACCGCTCTGATCGAGGATTTGAAGCGGCCGGCGGCAGCCGTCGTTCTTCAGGAAGCGCCTCCGCTGGGCGACATGCTCGCCCTTTACCTCGGAAAACCCAATGCTGAGCAGGTCGAAAACACGCTTCGCGAGCGTTACAGCAAGGTGGGCGACGCATCGGAGGGCAACGTCACCGTCTCCGTCTGGCTCCCAAAGTAAGCTCATGCGCATTCTCGAAATGAACTATGAGTTTCCACCCGTCGGTGGTGGTGGCGGCAAGGCCACCGAAGACCTGGCGACGGAGCTTTCGAAGCTGGGCCACTCGATCCGCGTCCTGACAGCGCGGCAGGGTAATCTGCCGCGCCTGGAAACCAGCGCCGGATTAGAAGTCGAGCGCATCTTCGCGTTTCGTAGGCAGCGAGACCGCTGCTCCGTCTGGGAGATGATCGGCTTTATCCTGATGGCCGTCCCAGCCGGGCTGCGAACGGTCCGCACATTTCGTCCGGACGCAATCCACGTCCATTTCGCGGTGCCGACCGGTTTCGCGGCATGGCTGGTTGCCACGCTCTCGGGCACTCCATACGTCTTGACGGCGCATCTCGGCGACGTTCCGGGCGGCACGCCGGAACAGACTGACAAGTTCTTCCGCGTGATCAAACCGCTTACCAGACCAATCTGGCATGGCGCCGCCACTGTCACGGCCGTCAGCTCATTCGTTGCCCGGCTCGCGCGCGACGCCTATGGACTTGAGGCCATTGTCATTCCGAACGGCGTCGATATCGATAAATCACCGGCGGTTCCGCGCGCGCCGGAGAGCACCGTCAAGCTGATCTTCGCGGGGCGCATGGTGGCTCAAAAAAATCTTGCGTGGGGGCTGCAGCGGCTCGCGGCCGTCAATGACCGGAACTGGACGCTCGACCTGTTCGGCGATGGTCCGAGCAGAGCGGCCCTGGAACGGCACTGTGCGGTGCTCGGCCTTTCCGATCGCGTCGCGTTTCATGGTTGGGTCACACCGGCGGAAGTCGATCTTGCAATGTCCCGCTCCGATATCCTGTTTATGCCGTCGCTGAGCGAAGGGCTTTCCCTGGTCGCAATCAACGCGCTGGCGCACGGGCTCGCGCTCGCCTGCTCACGCATCGACGGCTTTGCCGACGTGCTCGTCGAGAACGAGAACGGACTGTCGGCGCCGCTCGACGATCCCAGGGGATTCGAACACGCTCTTACGCGTCTCCTGGATGACCGGGACCAGCTGTTGCGCATGAAAGTCGCAAGCAGGGCCAAGGCGGCCGCGTTCGACCGCAGATCGATCGCTGCTCGTTACGAGCAAGTCCTGCGGTCGGCCGCCTCGCAGCATACCCACGGGCGCAAGTGACACAATGCCGGCGTATCAGCAGAAATTCGTGAGCCCACGCGTCATCCGCGGCAACCGCGGCGACCTGCTCAGCCGATGGGGCATTCTGAGCGCGGTTGCGACCATGACACAGAGGCCAGTCGACGTCTTTTGCTCGCGGCAGAGGCATTTGCCGCCAATGGCTGCGACGTCGATCCCCTATGGCCGAGTCTACAATCTCTTTCCGCCGCTAAGCGGCTGGCGATCTTTGGCGAAGGCCGACGTTGTGCTATGGACCGGCGGGCTCGACCTGCAGGACGATTCATCACTCGCCAAGCTGTGCCACACCTGGCTCGTCTTCTTCATCTATCGCCTGCTCGGCCTCAAGATCGTTTGCGTCTGCCAGGGCGCGGGTCCGCTTGAGTCCCCAATCGGGCGCTTTCTTGCGCGGGCGGTGCTCAGCCAGGCCGCAGTCTTCATGGCGCGCGACAAGGGTACCTTCGATCTCGTCACTTCGCTTCGCTCGCGCGCGAGGCTGGTCCGCTCCCACGACGGCATCTTCCTGCCCGGATTTGAATCGGTCGAACACCCCACCTCGAAGGTGTTCGCCGACCTCGAGAAGACGTCGGAAGAACATCGCGGGCCTCTCATCGCGATCAACATGCGACTGTGGTTCCACTTCACGGGCGGATTCCTCCCGTATCAGTTCGCGAAGGCATCGTTCCGCGAGCGCGCCGACGAACGGATGTCGGCGTTCGTGGATGCCTTTGTCAGGCTGATCGGCCGGCTTCGCACCGAGATGGACGCGCGCGTGGTCCTGGTTTCGATGTACGAGCCGGGCATCGAGGAATGGGAAGACGACGCGATGTGGTTAGGCCAGTTGAAAGCCCGTTTTGCCGATGACCGTGCGGTTCTAATGTGCGAAGATGACCTCTCGATCCCGGAGTTCATTACCCTGATGAAGAGATTTGACTTGGTGATCGGAACACGGCTGCACTCGACCTTGACCGCGCTGAGGCAAGGCGTGAGAGCGATCCATCTTTCCTACACAATCAAGGGCAGGGACATCTTCGACAGTCTCGGGCTGGCCGAGTTCGCGTTCGATCTGAACAGGTTCATCGAAGCGCCAGACCAGGTATTCGAGCTTGCGCGCACGACCATCGACAAAAAGGATCTGCCGGCCCGGATCGCCGGGATCACCGCGAATGCCATAGTCGAAAATCTGCAGGCGCTGGATCAGGCGCTGGTGGAGGCTTGCACTGGCGCGCGGGGTTCCGGCGGGCAGCAATCCCCCAGCCATTCGCGATCATCCTGATGTGCGGTATTGCAGGCTTCATCGGCGAGTGGGACGCAGCTCGCCTAGACGATCTGACGGATGCGCTCGCGCATCGCGGGCCGGACGGACGCGGCGTCGATTTCATGCCGTCGGGCAGCGCGATCGGTCTGTCCGCAAGCGCCGTTGGACTGGGACACCGCCGCCTCTCGATCATCGACGTAGCAGGCGGCGCGCAACCAATGTGGAATGCGGATCGCACTGTAGGCCTCGTGTTCAACGGCGAGATCTACAACTTCCGCCAGCTTCGCAAGGAGCTCGAGGCCTGCGGCCAGCACTTCTCGACGCATTCCGACACAGAGGTCATCCTTCATGGCTGGCGTGTCTGGGGCCCGAGGGTCGTCGATCGCCTGGAGGGAATGTTTGCATTTGCAGTGTGGGACACGCGCACTCGAAGCCTGTTCCTGGTGCGCGACCGGCACGGTATCAAGCCGCTCTACTATTCGATTCCGCGTCCCGGTCAGATCATATTTGCTTCCGAGATCCGGCCTCTGCTGCGTGCCGCCGACACCGCTGTGACGATCAACAGATCGGCCCTCTACGAATATCTTTTGAGGGGCTGGTCCGCACAGGAATCAACCCTTTTTTCCGGCGTTAAGCAGCTTCAGCCGGGCTGCCTCATGCGGTTCGATCCGACGAAGGGAGCTAGTGCCGCGAGGGTCGAACGATATTGGCGTATGCAGAGACCTGGCACCGCGGAGGTTGTCGCATCTATCTCGAATGACGAAGTCGCCGACACGCTGTGCACCCTATTCGATAAGGCAGTTTCCGCGCATCTCGTGGCCGACGTCGAGGTGGGCGTGCTGCTGTCCGGCGGGCTCGATTCGTCCGCGGTGGCGGCCTCGATGGCGCGGCTGATGGACCCGTCATCGATACAGGCATTCACGATCGGATTTGGCCTTCCCGACGACGAGATTCCATTTGCGAGGTCAGCCGCGAGCCATTGCGGGATCAAATCGAAGGAGCGCCTCGTCGATCCGTCCGTGTTCTCATCGGGGTTTACCGATTGCATCGAGAGTCTGGAAGAGCCGATCGCTCACCCGGTCATGCAGACGACCTGGCAGGCGGCAAAGTTCGTTCGGCAGAACGTGAAGGTGGCCCTGCTCGGCGAAGGATCCGACGAGCTGTTCGCCGGCTATCCGCACTACCGGCTGTTAAGGCCACCCTTTTCGCTGCTGCCAGGACGGCTGATGCGCAAATACGCGCTCGATGTCATGTGCCTGATGCCGGACAGCCGCACACTACGGCGCTTGATGACACCGGGCTCCTATGAGCCAGACGCCCTCGAAGCCATCGAGCGCAGGATTCAACCGTGGTTCGGCGGGGACGATGACGCGGACGACATGCTTCGGTTCGAGGCAGAGACCGCGCTCGTCCAGAACCAACTCATGCGCGTCGACAAGCTGACCATGGCGCATTCCGTCGAGGCGCGTGTTCCATTCCTGGACAACACGTTCGCCGAATACGCGAATGCGCTTCCCTTCGCACTGAAGACGGAGAACGGCACGGCGAAGGCGATCTTCCGCAAGGCCATGCAGTACCGACTACCGACCGATGTCCTGTATCGCCCCAAGTCCGGCAAGAAGGGTACGCAGGCCCTGCTCCCCATGATCAACGGGCTGCTGGCATCGGGCGGCCCCCTGCATCACCTGGTTGACGAAAAATCGATCGCGGCGAGGGGCTGGTTCGATCCGAAAGCGACGCGCGGCTGGATCGATGGTATGACTTCACCCGTTGTTCGCTACAACCCGATCGAAAGCCGGCGGCGTGCCAAATTCGCGCTTGCCCTCGCCGTCCTCGAACAGTGGTGCCGCCTCTACGTCGACGTCGACCGTAGGACCTCTCCGGTTGAACCCAGACAGATTTCAGAACCTTCCAGATGCCCGCCGTAGCCCCAATGTCCTCAGAGCCATCCGCAGTTTCCTCGTTCAATTGTCTAGAGCCCACTCTGTTCAGCAGGCTGCGGCAGCAACTCTATCCGATCTATGTCAAGTCGTTCGGCCCGATCGCGGGTTCACAAAATCACCTTGAACGGATGACGGACGACAGCCTTGACGTGAAACGGTCGATTGCCCAATTGTCACTTTTCGAGAAGGAAAGCGGCCGCAGGTTGCAGGGACTGAAGCTACTCGAAGTGGGCGCCGGGCTTGGCCTGACCGTCACCACGGCCAGGCTGCGGTTCGGGGCCGAAGCATACGGCCTGGAACCGGGTGGCGAAGAGTTCAGCGGCACTTACGAACTCGGTCAGCAGCTTCTGGACGGCTGCGGGCTCGATCCTGAGCTTCTCGTCAATGGAGCCGGAGAGCACATCCCCTTCCCTGACCAGAGCTTCGATGCCGTCATATCGTCCAACGTGCTCGAGCATGTCGCCGATCCCGCAGCGGTGATGAAAGAGTGCTTTCGGGTGCTGCGACCAGGCGGCGTCTGCCACATGGTGATCCCGAATTTCGGCAGCTGGTGGGAGGGCCATTACGGCCTGCTCTGGTTGCCCCACAGCCCGCACTGGCTCGGCCGGCTTCGCGTGCGCCTCGCAGGGCGGGACCCGGCATATATCGACACGCTGCAGCTGATCACACCCGCCAAGATGAAGCGCTGGATCGCACCATTCGGCGACAGGATCGAGGTCAAGGGATGGGGCCAGGCGCTGTTCGACGAGCGCGTGCGGTCGCTGAATTTCGAGGAGTATTCGACGCTGGGGCTCGCCAAGAACCTGTTGCGAGTATTCCACCGGCTCGGTGTCATCACAATCCTGCTTGGCATTGCACGAGTATTGCGCTGGGAGACTCCCATCGTCCTCACCTTCGTCAGGACGTCATGAAGGTTCGCCCCGGCCTGCTTCGGCAATGGACGAACGCCCCGCAGGTCTCACGGCTGGCCTGGCGCGGCTGTCAATTGCTGATCTCCGTGTCGCTGATCCTGTGGTTGCTCTCGAAGGTCGATTCTGCGACCATCAGCACGATTGCCGGTTTTCCTCCCGCAGTTCTTGCCATTTCGCTCGTCGTCTTTGCGACCAGTCAGGTGTTCGGCGCGTTACGGCTATGGGTGCTGCTGCGCGGCGAGGAGACGAGCTTTCCGCCGCTCGACGTGATGCGACTGACCTTCATCGGTTTCTTCACTAACAACTTCCTTCCCAGCACAGTCGGCGGCGACGTTTACAGGGCGGTAGCGCTCACGCGCGGCGGCCACGACCTAAACCTCGCGGTCCTGACTCTCGTCGCCGACCGTTTGCTGAGCCTGGTCGTCGTCGTGCTGATGACGGCCGCAGCCCTGCCCTCCACCAACTTCTGGGAGCTGCGGCCGAGCGTGACCGCAATCTCCGCCGCATCGCTCGCGATCTGGATCGTGCCAGCGCTTGCTGTGGTGGGGATACTGGGTGTTCTGGCGAGCCGCAGCCCCTCGTTCCGTCCGGTCGTCACGAGAATGGGCCAGAAAATGGCCGCGGCCGCCGCACGCGCACTCCGCCTCGCCGGCCTGCCGCGCGTCCTTGCGCTCGCGGTCCTGTTCTCCGTGCTAAGCTCCGCCGCGTCGATCCTGGCCCAGTTCATCATCGCGCAAGCGATCGGCATGAGGGTAGACGTCATCCAGCTCACCGCCGTCATCGGCCTCGTGACGCTGGCGGCGCTGATGCCCGTCTCCATCAACGGCATCGGGCTGCAGGAAGCCGGCCTCGTCGCGCTATTTCAGCTCTTGGGCGTTGCGCACGAGCCGGCCATTGCCTTTGCCGCCTTCAGCAGAGCGTTGATCCTTGGAACGAGCCTCATCGGCGGCCTGCTCCTGATGTTCTCGGGCCGGCCGTCGACAAGTCAGACTCACCTTCCGAAACCGTAGTTCTCTGCGGCGAGATCCGAGCCGCGGTAGAGCCAAGCCATTTCATAACCGCGAAAGTCGAGGGTCAGGATAGGACGTGATTTCGGTTGCGGAAAGCCCTGAACGATGCGGCTCCGATTGAACAGATAATAATCGTGATCGCCCAAGGGCTCTTTTCCGACGACATTTGCGGCATCAAATATCTCGAATGACCGCGGCCGCTCCGGCAGCCATCGTCCATAATACAGGTGAAAAATTCGCCCATTTCGACAGATGTCCGGCGATCTCCCGCAGAACTCCTCGAACTTCTCACCCAGGAGCGCGCGTTCCTCGCCCCATCCCATCCAGGATGGATTCAATCGGCCGGCCTCCGCAAAATCGGCGTCCGGATAATTCAGCCAGAACGGTCGAAAAGCAGCGTACAGCGGCCGGAACGGCACCGTCTCCAGGATCAAGAACAATGCTGCCATGAAAGCAATGGCGGCAAGACCAACGCTCCTCGTTCGATTCGCCAGACCATACGTCTGGGCGCTCGACAATATGACTAGCAGAGACGCAGCGAGAATCAGGAATAAGGGCGTGTTTAGATATCGGTGGGCTAACGGCACCTGCAACAGCGCGCCGATCAAAATCAATGCCAGCGCCACAACGAAGAGAAAACCAGCGGTGGCGTCGCACGGTCTGCGTCCGGTCAGCAAGAGTATGCATGCGAGGAGCATAATGATGAACAGCGGAGTCGGAATCGCAACAATTAGGATTTCGAAGGCATAACCCAAATATGCGAGTCTGGTGATCGCGAGACTGTCGAAACCGAAATGCAGCCACACTCCATTCATCGCAAAGGATGGAGATATCGGAGTCGGATAGAACGGCGCCCAATAGGGCTGCAGAAGAGCTGCTGAGACCAGACCTGCGCCAAAGCCAAGAATCATGATGCCCGCAACGGTCGCCGGAAAATGTTGCACTGCCAAGGGGAGGTTAGCGGCCTTCAATCGTTGGCTCCAGCTTCCGAGCAGCACCGTCGTCCCCAGCAAGGATCCAATGGCCATCGTCACGGCAGCCACACGGCTGGGAATTTCCCCGCCGCCTTTTCCCGACAGGACCAACAGTGGAATCCACGTCCACGAGCTCATCGCATCGACGATTCCTGGCCAGACGCCGCCCCACAGAACAGAAGGGACCCCTATGACGTACAGCAGCGTGGAGGCCACCGAGATGGACAGCGAGAGCAGAATTCCGGCAATGGTGTCGGCCACACCTGCAGTGATCGGGCGCATCGGCCATCGGGTAGCAGCAAAGACTGCCGGAGCTATCAGGACTATGAACAGAATCGGAGAACCGGAGAGCTTTTCCTGCGCCGCCAGTGTTGCCACGACAATCGCTGCAGAGAAGGCCTGAACGCTCATGCGCTGGCTGCTGGCAAATGCGACGCTGACCAAGAGCAGCGCAATGACCGCGCCGAGGGAGGAAATCAGATCATAGTTGAATGTCTTGATGGTGATATTTGTCATCGGAAAGGTAAACAGGCTCGTGACCGCCAGGATGACCATTCCCGGACTGAAGGGATCAAATCCGCCCAGCTTGGCGAGTAATAGATAGACGACCAGGAGCAGACACGAACCGAGCAGCCAATGACCGATCTTCAGAATCATGCGAATGCGATCTTCTGGAAGACCCAAGCTTTCCGCCAGCCGCACGAGATGAACCGCTACCGGCAATGTCGTGCGGAACGCGCCAGATGCCAGTTGACCATGTCCTCGATTAGCCGGCTCCAGCAACAGGTTCGTCAGCCCTGTTTCATCCATCGTCATGAATTGGGTGTCCCGTTCGACTGAAAGTGTAACGGGAACGAGCATGAGGAGCATAACCGCTCCCGCGTGAAAGAGCGTTTTTCCCTTCCTTCGAGCGAAAGCCGCGAACAGCCCACACAGAATGAGAGCCGCAGCCAGCTCAATGCCATTAATTTGCACGAAATGAAATATGGGAATGGGCTGAAGCATACCTTAGTTAGACATCTAGACCAATGAATGCCACTATTGCGTGAGCTCGTTAGCGGACGCCAGCAGCAATGATGCGTTTCTTATCTCGAATCTCTCCGGCAACAACCGTTCTCGCACTTGCCCTTTTCAATATCATTGTTCTTTTGGTGATGGCGACACGGCATCTAGCTTATCTTCAAAATGACCCGCTGGCGCCCTTCTATTTGATCGATCAAGCCTATCATGGCGAGCTACTGATCGCAGATCGCCAACCATGGCTGCTTCCTTTGCTAATAGGCAAGGCCTTACATGGGCTGTCCGTCGCGGATCGTTATACGCTCATAATGCACGCGTCGACCGCGATCACGACGATTTTTGTCGGTCTGACGGCACTTCCCCTGTTCTTCCTCGTTCGCCGCTTCGGTAGTGATCGCACCGCAATGATTGCAGTCATTCTGCTGTTGGCCAACGCTCAATTCTGCATCTCCGGCCTGTATCTCAACCCGACGGCGCTACTAACCTTCCTGCTGACCTTATTCTTCGCAGTTCTGGTGTATTGGCCGCCTCGGGCTCCCCTAACACTCGCCACCATCGCCGGTTTTTCGGTATTGATCCGCCACGAGGGCCTGATCCTTGCAGCATTCCTCCTATGGATCATCTACTGGAAGTACCGGCACGACCATTCCGGCCGGCCAGCGGCCTTGAAAGCAGTTGCCTTCCTGGCGCTGATCGTGGTCGCAAACTACACGGTCCGCCTGCTGTGGACCGCCGATGCGATAGGCTTTTTGCGCAACACCGGGACCTCCGACAAGTTCTTTTCCTTGCTCAGCTTCAGCCCGGCACGCGTGTTCAGCTATCTGATGGCCGTCCTCAACTACAAAATGGAGAAGCTCGATGTAATCGCCGCGACGCTCCCCCTGCCGCTGCTGGCTTTGGTGCCGATCGGGGCCGTCGCCTCCTTAGGAAAGCGCTCGGGAGCGGGCTTTATCATGATGTACCTCCCGCTCTACGAAGCGGTGGTCCTCATTTATCTGCTGGTCCTTCCGGTCAGCACCTATCTTCTGCAGAACTACAGCGCGGCGAATTTGCTGATCGATGTTCGCAACGTGGCGCGATACTATCAGGTATTTACACCGATGCTGTTGTTCTTTGCCGCCATAGGGGGAGCCGAGGCCTACCACCTGATTTCAAGCAAGACTTCAGGCAAATTCGACGCTCAACTCGTCAAGGCCGCTTACGTCATTGTCGCGGTATTCTGCATCAATCAGCAGTTTCTGCTGCAGACTTCGTATCGGTTTCAATTCGTTAACGCCGAACCGCACGCTGCCGAAGCCTTCGAGACTGCCGACTGGTTCAGGGCCAGACAAATTCGAAGGACACCAATCGGAATGATCGCGCCCAGTCTCCATCCAGTCCATTTTGCGATCATGTCCGGCAACAACGAAGTCAATTGCTGGGGAGGCCAAAGCGATCCCAACTGGAACTGCGAGCAGGCCGGAAGAGCCTCCGCAACCAACCTACTGCAGGCCGGCGATCAATATTTTTCTTACGCCTTGATCGAGACAAGCAGTCCCCTCACTCTCCCGGCCAGCTCATATACGGCCGTATTCACCTCCTCCGGCGGACGCTACACGATCCTGCAAAACATTAGGCCGGCCGGCGCAACACCGCATTGATGGACTGGGCGAACACCTGGCCGCGATCCGCCGAGTCCAATAGCCTTGCGACCGACGTAAGCAACCAGCTCGCCGAGCGGGCCGCATGAGGGAAGCCGGGAGAATACAATAGCGATGTCGTCAGCATGCTGCCCGCCTGCAGCGTCGCATGCGCGAGGCCGCCGGCGGCTGAGAGCTCGACGATTTCGAACCCCGCGTCACGGGCGAGCTTCTCCACCCCGTAGCGGGTGAAGCGGAAGTAGTCGTGCGGCTGACCGTGAAGATAATAGAGGAACGGCACCGAGAGGATCAGGACACCGCCCGGTTTGAGCACACGTAGCAGCTCGGGAAGCGCCGTCCACGGCTGCGGCATGTGTTCCAGAACCGAGCAGCAGAAGATGGAGTCAAAGGTGCTGTCCGGGACCGGCAGCAGTCCTTGCGCGTCGGAGACGAAATCGAGATCCGGATGGGTGGGGAACGCGTCCGTTGCGAAGTAGCTGCTGGCCCTAGAGCGGATCGCGGCGCGCCAGGCCAGCCTTCCGGCACCCAAGTCCAACGCGCTACCTTTCACGTGGCGATGGATCATGGGCAGAAGCGCACCGTAGGCGGTACGGTGGTCGACCGCAAGGTCCCAAAATACGTCGGAGCCAATCGTCCGATCGCACACTTCGTTCCAGCGGCGCTGAAGCCAGCCAAGCACGGCCGATCATCCTATGGGGCTAGCCGGGGCAGGCGCGCGTCCAGGCCAAGCCAGATCCACAGCGCTCCCCGGTCGTCGCACTTTTTTGCCGCGTGGTCAGCCCAGCGCCGCGAAAGGACGCCCTGATTGAGGAAGCTCGTTCGTGGCGAGACCGGCATCGGAAGCTCCCGCAGCCATCGCGCGATCGGCGCGCCGAAGCCCTTCTTCGGTCGGTGGAGAATGTCCTCAGGCAATCGGTGGCGCAGCGAACGCTTCAGGATCCACTTGCTCACGCCCTTGCGCAACTTGACGTCAATCGGCAGGCGCCTTGCGAACTCCACGACATCATTGTCGAGAAAGGGGGCCCGGACCTCGAGCGATTCGAGCATCGAGCTGCGATCAGACTTCACCAGAATGTCGTCGGGCAGATAGAGATTGGTGAAGAATTCCAGCGTGCGGTTCGCATCATCACGGGCGTCCGATTGCTCCCATAGCGTAATTGCCTCCTCGTACAGCGTCTCGGAATCGACCTCGTCCTCGAAGAGCTCCGAGATCTCTTGGCCGCTGAGGGCTCCAAGCCAGGCCGCATTCCACATCGACGGCTTCAGGCTAAGTCCTCTCAGGCCGCGCCTGACCTTGAAGTCGAAACTCATGTTGCGTTCGGACAGCGGCAGCCGGCACGCCAGAATGGAGATCGCCCGATGGACCTTGCGCGGAACCATCGTGTGATACGTCCGGGCGAGCCCGAGAATCTTGAAGGGATCATAGCCGGCAAAGAGCTCGTCGCCTCCGTCGCCCGATAGCGCAACTTTAACACTCTCCGACGCGTATTTGCACAACATCGAAGTCGGAACGACGGAACTGTCCCCCATGGGTTCGTCGATCCGCCCGAGCAAAGCGCCGAGCTCCGAGCGCAGCCCATCTAGATCGCAAGTATTGACGTGCCAGTTGCATCCGATCTGCCTGGCGACCCGTTCGGCGTACCTAGACTCGTCGAAGCTAGGCTCGGTGAACCCGATCGAGAACGCGTCGATGGTCTTAGGGTCGCGCGTATCCGCCGCATGCGCAAGGATCGCCGACGAATCCACGCCGCCGGACAGAAACAGGCCGAGCGGCACGTCGCTTTCCAGACGCGATGATACGGATTTACCAAGAAGATGATCTAGCTCGTCGGCCCAATCATCTTCATCTCCGGGCGGGGCATTATCGGGCACAATCGAAAAGCGCCAGTAGGATCGCTCAACCGGAACCGCCAAAGAACCGCGACGACAGTGAGACACGTCGAGTTCGAGCCAACTGCCCGGCCGAAGACGCTGAACGCCAGCAAGCGGTGTCCTGGCACCTGGAATGAAACTGTAGGCAAAGAGCTTCTGGATCGCCAGCCGGTCGATGCTTGTTCCTTCGAGGGAAGGATGTTTGACCAGCGCGCCGAGCTCGGATGCAAAGACAAACTCGCCGTTCTTCATTGCCCAAAACAATGGCTTCTCGCCGAACCGGTCTCGAGCCAGGAGCAAACGATCCTTAGACCTATCAAAGAGTGCGAAAGCAAACATGCCGTTGAGCTTGAGCAGGAGATCGGCGCCCCACTCAAGCCAACCATGAAGCAGCACCTCGGTGTCGCTGTGCGAGGTTTGGAAGCGATGCCCACGCGCTTCCAGCCCCGACCGGAGTTCGCGGTGATTGTAGATTTCGCCGTTAAAGATGACCGTCAGCCTGCCGTCCGGAAGAGACATCGGTTGAATGCCCCCATCAATATCCAGGATGGCCAGGCGTCGATGCGCAAAATGAACGCGTCTCATGGGGTCGGAAAAGAAGCCCTCCCCGTCGGGGCCGCGATGAGCGAGCTCATCACCCATCGCCTTTAAGGCGATTGGATTCTCCGGTCCGACAAATCCCGCAATTCCGCACATCTCAGTTGCTCTTGACGTCGAAATTGAGCCTGTACCTCACATCGTAGATGCGCTTGCTCTGCGATTCAAAATAGATTCGCACCATTAGCTCAGCGAGCAAACCCATTAGGATGCACATCGTGCCAGTTATGGCACACAGAGAGACAAGAAGCGGCAGGGGGGTCTGGATGAATGTGATGCCGTCAGCGAACTTGAGCCAAAGCGAGTAAATGCCTGCGAAAAATCCAAGAGTAAAAAATGCGACGGCGGCTCCGCCAAAAACATAGATTGGCTTTGTTTCGTAACGCGTCAGAAATTTAACCAACAAAAGATCGAGCACTACCTTGAACACGCGCTCGAGCCCGTATTTTGATTTGCCGGCTCGCCGAGCATGATGCATGACTGGCATTTCGGTCACCCGCCCGCCCTGCCAAGCCGCATAGATCGGGATGAAACGGTGCATTTCTCCATAAAGGCGAAAGCCACGTAGGAGATCGGCTCGGTACGCCTTCAGTGTGCAGCCGTAATCGTGAAGCGAGAGGCCAGACAACCAGGAGATCAGCAGGTTTGCCAGTCGAGACGGGAAGTTTCTGAAAAGGGCGTTATCCTGCCGATCCCGACGCCAACCCGACACGACGTCAAATCCCTCCTCCATCTTGGCTAGGAGGCGGGGAATGTCGGCCGGATCGTTCTGCAGGTCGCCGTCCATAGGCACGATGATATCACCTTCGGCCGCGTCAATTCCGGCCATCATCGCAGCTGTTTGGCCGCAGTTTCTGGCAAAGACAATCACTTTGAAGCGTGGATCAGAAGCTGCCAAACGCTCAAGACGCTTTCTCGATTGGTCGGTCGATCCGTCATCAACCAAGATCACTTCGACATCTCGATCCAAGGTCGAGCTTACTTTTACGAGCGTGGCGTAGAGCGGCTCGATATTGTCTTCTTCGTTGAAGATGGGAATTACGATGGATATCTTCCCCGGGCGGCGGACCGCTTCAGTCATCTCGGGAATTGACCCTACGTCCCTCATAACAGCATCCCTTCGCACCACGTGATGAGAATGACTTAGAGCATCCAGTTTTTGGCTTTGGGCACACTCCTTTCGGACCCAGAGCTGTTAAGTCTCGGATGCAGGACGACCGCCCCAGCTTTATGCCCTCGTACTTCGAACTAGAAAGCCTAGTCAACTGTGGTTGACTAAGCTATTCAATCATCAAAGATTTTCCTAGGCTCTCCTGTCTTGCCTTCTCACGAAGTTTCCGATAACGACGACGATAATCTTTCGGCGGACGAAGATGTCGAATACTGCTCAGACGATGTACCGACGCGCGCGCAAGGTCATGCCCGGCGGGACGCAATTGCTCTCAAAGCGGCCGGAAATGTTCCTGCCGGAGCAATGGCCGACATATTTCAAATTGGCCAAGGGCGCTGAAGTCGTCGATCTCGACGGCAAGACCTATCTCGATATGAGCTATTGCGGCATCGGCGCCACCATTTTGGGCTTTGCCGATCCCGACGTCGATGCGGCTGTGAAGACCGCGATCGACATGGGGTCGATGTCGACCCTGAACTGCGCCGAGGACATCGAGCTCGCGGAGCTGCTGGTGGAGCTGCATCCCTGGGCCGACATGGTGCGCTTCGGCCGCGCCGGCGGCGAGGCCATGGCGATCGCGGTGCGCATCGCGCGTGCGGCGACCGGTCGCGACATGGTGGCGTTCTGCGGCTATCACGGCTGGCACGACTGGTATCTCAGCGCCAATCTGGGTGAGACCACCGCGCTCGACGGCCATCTGTTGCCGGGCCTCGACACCAAGGGCGTGCCGCGCGGCCTTGCCGGGCTGATGCACCCTTTCCACTTCAACAAGCTCGACGAGATCGAGGCGATCGTCGCCGCACATGGGGAGCGACTCGCCGCGATCGTGATGGAGCCGGTGCGCTCCAGCGAGCCCGAGCCCGCCTTCATCAAGGGCATCCGCGCGCTCGCCGACCGCTGCGGCGCCGCGCTGATCTTTGACGAGGTGACCTCTGGTTTCCGCATCAATTCCGGCGGCGCCCATCTCGCCTATGGCGTCGATCCCGACATGGCCGTATTCGCCAAGGCCATCGCCAACGGCTTTCCGATGGCCGCAATCGTCGGCCGCGCCTCGGTGATGGACGCAGCACAAGAGACTTTTGTCAGCTCGACGGCGTGGACCGAGCGCGTCGGCCCGGTCGCGGCGCTCGCCACGCTGCGCAAGCATCGCGAGCAGCACGTCGCCCGCCATTTGATGCGGATCGGCACGCGCGTCCAGAAGGGCTGGACCGAGGCGTCGCAGGTCACCGGCATGCCGCTGCATGTCTCGGGCATCTCGCCGCTCGGCCACTTTGCCTTCGACCTGCCCGACGCGCAGGAGGTGCGCACGCTGTTCACCCAGATGATGCTCGATCGCGGTATCCTCGCTACCGGCTCGTTCTACGCGATGTATTCGCACACCGACGCTCATGTCGATCGCTACCTGGAGACGGTGACGGCAGTGTTCCGAGAGTTGCGCAACGCTGTCGACCAGAAGGCCGTCAAGCAGCTACTGCGCGGCCCCGTGGCGCATTCCGGGTTCAAGCGACTGACCTGATCAGGCCGTCACCCCAAAGATATCGCGCACCACATTGCGCGAGTTCGGCGATCGCGTCGCCTTGGGATAGATGCCGTGCAAGATGCTGTCGGCGGCAAGCGCGCCGCCGTCGATCACGATCGCGCCCGTCGACACAAAGCTGTTGTCGCCCACGGCGGTCTTGCCGATGATGCGGCTACCGCCATACATCACGATGCCGCGGCCGAACGACGGGTAGTCGTTGTAGAGGTTCGCCCCGACCGTGCAGTTGTGGTAGCAGATAAAATAGTCGGAATAGCTGGCGCGGCCGAGCACGGTGCCGACCGGATGCTGGACCGCGAAGACGTTGGGCAACTCCACCTCGTAGAACGCGTCGAGCGCATGCAGCGCCTTGTTCAACGCATAGGCCTTGTCGGCGATGGGGTGGCCGGGCCGCTCGCGAAACGCCGAATTGGCGAGGTAGTAAAGGAAGATCGCGTACTGGTCTGAGTGCCAGTGCGAGAACCGCGCCTCGTCATTGGCAAAGAACCCCTTCAGCCGCACCCGCGAAAAACAATGATCGATCCGGCCAAGCGCGAGGTCAATGAATTTCGGGAGGTCGCCGAGATCGGTGCCATCAGGGAACAGGTTCTCGAACTGCTTGCGCACATAGAGGGCGAGATCGTTGCGGGCAAGCGAGAGCTGCATGGTGCTAATTCCTGCTTGAGGAGCTGGCGCGCACGTCGAGGCCGCGCGAGAACAGATGGCTGCGCAGCTTGATCGGGCTGTGGTCGGTGAACAGGAACATCGAGGAGATCGCGACCGCCGAGGCGCCGGCCTCCAGCGCGTCGATCGCATGCTGCAGCGAACCGCAGCCGCCGGAGACGATCAACGGCACGCTCAGGACGTTCGCTGCCTTGTGGATCAAGTCCAGGTCGTAGCCACTCATGGTGCCGTCGCGGTCGATCGAGCCGAGCAGCACCTCGCCGCAATGCAGATCCACGCAGCGCTGCGCCCATTCGATCGGGTCGAGCGAGACATGCTCGCGGCCGCCGTCGATGAACACGCTGGCGTGGTTGGGGGCGATCCGCTTGTAGTCGATCGACACCGTCATGCACTGGTCGCCGAAGGTGCGCGCCGCCTCGCGCAAAAAATCCGGACGCCGCACGGCTTCCGAATTCACCGACACCTTGTCTGCCCCGGCGCGCAGCAGCATGTTGACGTCGTCGAGCGTCTTGACCCCGCCACCGACGGTGAAAGGCATGAAAATCTCTGCCGACATTTGCTCAATGATGTCGACGACGCGGCCGCGCGAGGCCGCGCTCGGCACGATGTCGAGCACGATCAGCTCATCGACGCCGTAATCGTTGTAGACCTTCGCCGTCGTCACCGGATTGCCGGCGGCGCGCTCGTTCTCGAAAAAGCGGACATATTTGACGAGCCTGCCGTCACGCAGCAGGAATTTTGGGATCAGGCGCTTCTTCAGCATCGCGAGGACTTCAGGGATTCCAGCGCAGGAAATTGCTCATCAGCTCGATCCCGGTATCCTGGCTCTTCTCCGGATGGAACTGGGTAGCGGCAATGTTGTCGCGCGCGATGATCGCGGTTACCGGCTGGCCGTATTGGGCGTAGCCGACCACGTCGTTCGCATCCCTGCAGCGCATGCCGAAGGAGTGCACGAAATAGAACGCCAGATTGTTCTCGCGGATATTGGCGAGGATCGGATGGTTGCGCTCCTTCGCCACCATGTTCCAGCCCATATGCGGGATTTTCAGCGCGGGATCGTTTGGCATCAGCCGCAATACATCGGCATCGAACCAGCCGAGCCCGCGATGCGCTATGCCGAGGTCGGCATGCTCCTCGGAATTGTTGGCGAGGAGCTGCATCCCCAGGCACACCGCGAGGAACGGCTTGCCCTTCTCGCGGACATGGCGCTCCAGCATCTCGTCGATGCCGCGGGCTCGGATGTTGCTCATGGCGTCGCCGAACGCGCCGACCCCGGGCAGGATGACGTGGGAGGCATCGGCAATGGCGTCGGCGTCATGGGTCACGACCGGATCGAAGCCGCAATATTCGACGGCGTTCTTCACCGAGCGCACATTGTTGATGCCGTAATCGACGATTGCTACGCCTGACATCGCCTGCTCCCCCGCGGCACGATCATCGCGCCGCCCATTGACCCTCGCCTAGCCTTTGCCGCCGCCGATCTCGACACCCGGATGGTTCGGCCAGGGCACCCTGGTGTTGTCCCACTTGTCCATGTCGGGCATGCGGCGGCCCGGCTCGATCGTGTTCGGCGAGAACTGCCACGGGCTGACCTCGTGCTTGATCGCGATGCCCAAAAACTGCTCCTCGGTCAGATTGAGATAGTCGAGGAACAGATCCAGGCTCGGCGGGCGCTTGCCGTCGAACTCGCGCACCAGCGCCTCGCCCTGCTCGCGGGTCATGCGCTTGTTGCGGATGTCAATATTGGCGAGATGGTTGGTCCGGCCCATGCCGCGCTTGATGTATTTCAGATAGTCGCGCACGCCCTGGAAGAAGCACTCGATCTTCTCGTAGTCGTATTCCGGCGGAATACCCTCGACTTCCTGGCCCTTCCAGCCGAGCTCGCGCTTGATGATCTCGACGTGCTTCTTGGTGTCCCACTTGATGTAGCTGCCGAGGCAGATCGAGCGGCACTTGATCCGCATCAGCTCCTTGCGCGGCGGATAGACGAACGGATAGAGGTCTCGCTTCGCAACGCGGCCGCCGAGGAATTCATACATGTCGTCGGCGGTGATGCCGAGATTCATGGCGCGGTTGAAGCGCTTCTCGTCGACCTCTTCCATCTCATCGTAGGAATAGAACGACTGGTATTCTGCGAGACTCTCGCCCCAGAACAAGAGCGGCGTCTCGTAACGGATCGCGATCTGCATCGTGTGGGCGTAAATGCCGGTGTGGCAGTGCCAGCAGAAGTCGCCGCGGCGCTTCAGCGATTCCAGCATCAGCTCGCGCACTACATGCCAGTTCGGCGTGAAGTTCAGCACGTCGACGCCTAGCTGCTTGAACACGCTGGTGTTGTTCTCTTCGATCAGCGGGCGATAGAACCAGTGGTCGAAGCGCACCACCAGCGGCTTCAGGCCGAGTTTCTTGACGACGTACCAGAGCTGGAAGACGCTGTCCTTGCCGCCCGAATAGGGCACGATGCAGTCGTACAGGCCCTTGTCGCGGTATTGCGCCACCAGCTCCATCATCTGGTCATGCCGCTCGTCCCAGTTGATCTGGGTGTCACGGACCTCGATCTGACGGCAAACGCTGCACGAACCGGCTTCGTCGAATGATGTGGCCTCCGCCGTTTCCGGCAATAAGCATTTGCTACAGCTCAACATTTCGGAGATTCTCGCGATTGCATGACCTGCTGTCGGCTTACCACGCCGTCCACCCCCCGTCGACCGCAATGCACTGTCCGGTCACGTATGCGGATAAGTCACTCGCCAGATAGGCCACAGCGCCCTTCATATCGTCCTCGCTTGCCATGCGTGCAAGCGGCGTTCGGGCCACATAGCGGCTCAAAAACGGCTCCGGCGTCGCCCTGAAGACGCCCCCCGGCGCCACCGCATTGACGCGCACCTTTGGTGCCATGGTGGTGGCCAGCCACCGCGTCATTTGGATCAGGCCGCCCTTGCTGGCGGCATAGGCGGCGGGGTTCCCGAGCGGGGTTCCCACGTAGAGCCGCCAGTCAGGCCCGGCGAGGCCGTAGATGGAGGAAATATTGATCACACTGCCATGGCCCGATTTGGCCAGGTCCTCGGCGGCGGCCTGGATCAGGACGAAGGGCGCCGTGAGGTTGACCTCGATCGCCCGCCGCCAGGTCGCATCCGACTGCTGCTCGAACGGCACGGCCCAGCCCTCGAGCCCGCTGGTGCCGACGAAGGCGGCGCAATTGACGATGATGTCGATGCCGCCAAAGGCCTCGCGGACCCGCCGCGGCAGATCCTTCACCGCATCGCCCTGCTCAAAATCGCAGTCGAACATGGCGGCCTTGACGGAGTGACTAGCGGTCAGCTTCGCTGCCGCTTCAGTGCCCGCAGATGCCGCGATATCGACCAGCGCGATGCCGGCACCGAGCTCGGCAAGGCCGGCAGCAATAGCGCGGCCGATATAGCCGGCGCCGCCCGTGATGACGGCGACCCGGCCGTCGAGCGACATCATCTCGCGGAGCGAACGTTCGCTGCTCATCCAAAGATCCTCTGGAATTCGTCGGAGGCACGTTGAAGATCGTCCAGCCGGCCAACGTCGATCCAGTATTCCCGCAATGGGAAGACGACCGACGGCCTGCCCTTGTCGATGGTGCGCTCGATCAGCGTCGGCATATCAACGGCTTCGTTGGCGTCGAGATGATCGAGCACGGCCGGATCGAGCAGATAGACGCCGGCATTGACGAAGAATTTTTGCGTCGGCTTCTCGCGGATGCCGAGCAGGCGGTGGTCGTCGAAATCGATCACGCCGAACGGCACGGTTACCGAATGCTCGCGCACGCAGACGGTGGAGAAGGCCTGATGCTCGCGATGATACTTCAGCATCTGCTCGAAATTGACCGTCGTCAGCAGGTCGCCGTTCATGACGAAGAACGGCTGCGTCGGCCGCTCCGGCAAGAGCGACAGGGCACCAGCGGTGCCGAGCCGCTCGTTCTCCTGGAGATAGTTGATCTCCACACCCCAGGCCGAGCCGTCGCCAAAATAGTCGCGGATCATGTCGGCCTTGTAGTTGACCGAGATGAAGAACTTGCCGAAGCCGGCCTTGACGAAGCCGCCGAGCACGGTCTCCAGGATCGGCTTGTCGCCGACGCGGATCAGCGGTTTCGGGACGTCGTCGGTCAGCGGCTTCAGCCGCGAGCCGAGGCCGCCGGCCATCAGCACGACCCAGTGATCAGATTGCTGCGCGAGCGCGAGATCATCGATTAGCTTGACCTCGACCACCCGCCCGTCCGTGTCGACGAGCGGAAGCTGATGGATCGAATGCTTGCGCATGAGATTGAGCGCGGCCGGATTCGAGATGCCGACCGGCGCCGTGATCGGCGTGCGGTTCATCACGAGGCTGACGGAGGCATCGAGGCTCGTGCCGGCGAGCAGCGCGCGCCGCACGTCGCCGTCGGTGACGGTGCCGACGATCTTGCCCTCGCGCTCGACGATGGCGAGTTGCAAATTGCCCTGATCGATCCGCCGCAGCGTTTCGATTAGAGCGGTATCTTCATTGACGACGAACGCGCCCTTCATGACAAACCAATCCTATTCGTTGCCGGCGAACCCGCCGGCCGCGACATCCTTTGTAACCACCGCGCCCGCGGCAACGACGGCTCCGGCGCCCACTTTGACGCCGACCAACACGACGGCACCGGCGCCGACATGGACGCTCTCGCCGATCGACACACCCCCGCACAACACCGCCCCCGGCGCGATATGCGCGTGATCGCCGACGTTGCAATCATGCTCGACCACCGCGCGCGAATTCACCAGCACGTTTCGCCCAATCCGCGCCGCCGGCTGGATCACCGCCCCCGCCATCAGCTGCGCGCCGTCGCCGAGTTGTGCATCGGAGGCAATGACGGCGGACGCATGCGAAATGACCGGAAACTTGTAGCCCCGCTCGGCAAACCGATCGAACAGCGCGCGCCGGCCCGACAATCCCGAATCACTGCGCGAGGCGCGATTGCCGAGACCATTGGCAAGCTCGACCTCACCTGGCGCCATCTTCAAGACGTCGTCGTCCGATCCCGTGATCTTGACGCCGCCGATGGCCTGGCCGATGCGCGCGGCGTCGGGGTCGGCGACGGCTGCCGGACGGATGCCACGGCTCAGCAGCGCCTCGATGACGACGCGGGCGTGGCCGCCGGCACAGAGCACGATCAGGCTCATGGCTCCAGCGCCTCATTGGCCGCATAGTCGCGCGAGGCCGTTTTGCCGAGATAGCTCCAATATTCGATCGGGGGAACGCCGTTGCCCGGACGCTTGACGCCGAGATTGTCTTCCGTGAAGCGCTCACCGACGCGCACCGGGCGCAGCGCGATCAGGCTGCGGCGCGCCACCGCGCGGTTTGGAATCTCCTCCGGCGCCGGCACCTTGCGGCCGTCGCCGAGCGCGGCCTCGACGTCGCGAATCGAGGCAATCATCGCCGCCATCTCGTCCGGCTCGATCGAGGCGCGATGATCCGGTCCCGGCAGATTGCGGTCGAGCGTCAGATGCTTTTCGATCACGCTGGCACCAAGCGCCACCGCGGCGGATGCGATGTGAATGCCGCGGCTGTGATCGGAGAAGCCGACGGGCAGACCAAAGGCATTGCGCAGTGTCGCCATCGCACGCAAATTGATCGACTCCGGATCGGCCGGGTATTCGGTCGTACAATGCAGCAGCGTGACTTTTGCGCGCAGCTCCGTCCAAGTCGCGCGGTCCAGCAACAGGCTTGCGAAGTCGGCGAGCGACGGGCGCGCCGTTGCGTCGCGGAGATATCCGAAAGCGATGACGCCGAGCGCCTGCTCGACTTCGGTAAGCGTCCCCATCCCGGTCGAGAGGATGATCGGCAGGCGAAACCGTGCCAGATGCAAGAGCAGCGGCGCGTTGGTAAGATCACCTGAGCCGACCTTCAGCGTGGACACGCCGACGCGGCGGACCAGATGCGTGGCGCTGTCGGCGTCGAACGGGGTCGACATGTAGGTGATGCCGGAGGCCGCGCAGGCGGCGGCGATCTGCCCCTCGTCCTCCGTGCTGAGCTCGAGCGCGCGCAGCATGTCGAGCTGCGACTGCGCCTTGCCAGTGGTCACCTGCTGGTAGCTCGCCTTCGCCGCCTCGGCGGTCGCGAGCTTGTCGGCGCGGAACGACTGAAACTTGACGACGTCGGCCCCAGCCTTTGCGGCCGCCTCCACCAGCGCCAGCGCGCGTGCGCGATCGCCATTGTGGTTGACGCCAGCCTCAGCAATGATCAGGGTTTCGCGATGCATGCGTTTTGTAGCCGGGGCGAAGCGAAATCCCCGCCCATCAAGCGGTTGTCTTAGTCGAGCGCGCTGGTAAAAGCAACGCAAGCGGGCGGTTTGCAGTGTTCCCTAAAGGCGCTGAAAATAGCCCCCGCCGGGTAACGAATCGCGCCGAATCGCCATCGGCCTGAACGCAGGATTGTCTGGTGCCAATGACCAACTCGCCCGAGATATTGTTCCTGCTGGTCGGCCGCGGTGGATCGAAGGGCCTGCCCGGCAAGAATCTGCGCGAGATCGGCGGCCTCAGCCTGACCGGCTACAAGGCGATCGCCGCAAAACAGTCCCGCTACTGCTCGCGCCTGATCGTCTCCAGCGACAGCGCCGAGATCCGGAACGAGGCGAAGCGGTATGGCGCTGAAATTCTGTTCGAGCGGCCGGCCGAGCTTGCGACCGATACAGCCTCCTCCAATGACGTTGTGCTGCACGCCATGGATTGGGTCGAGACGCATGAGAAGCGGCGCTACGACGCCATCATGCTGCTGGAACCCTCCTCGCCCTTCGCGACGCCAGAGCACTTTGACGAAGCGGTCGAGCTGTTCGCGGTGCGCAAGGCGAGCCTCGTGGTTGGCATGCGCGAGACCGAGGTCTCCTCGATTTTCGTCGGCACGCTCGGCACGGACGGCTCGATCGGCGGCATCGTCGAGAAGATGCTGACGACAAGCGCGCAGCGGCGCCAAGACCAGGCGATCGAGGTCACCATGAACGGCGCGCTCTATCTCGTTGGATGGGACGCGATGCGCAAGCACCGCAAGATCTACGCCGATCCGTCCGCGAGCTACGGCATCATGATGGACCGCATGCACTCGATCGAGATCGAGAGCGCGGCCGACCTCGCCTACGCCTCCTATGTCATCGAGCACGGCATGCTCGATGATTCGCCTTGGCGGCAGCGAGCATGAGCAAACGCCGCCGCATCGCCGTCGTTACCGGCTCGCGTGCCGATTACGGTTTGCTGCGGGGTATTTTGGCGCGGCTCAAGGCGGCCGACGACGTGGCACTGAGCGTAATTGCCTGCGGCATGCATCTGGTGCCGCGCTTCGGCGAGACCTGGAAGATCGTCGAGGCCGACGGATTTTCGATCGCGGCGAAGATCGATCTCGCGCTCGACGACGATCGCGCCGAGACGGTCGCGCGCGGCACCGGCATCGGCGTGGCGGGCTTTGCCGAGGCGCTGCCAAAGCTTGCGCCCGACGTCCTGGTCGTGCTCGGGGACCGCTACGAGGTGCTGGCCGCGGCCGTCGCGGCGACGCTTCTCAATATTCCGATCGCGCATATCCATGGCGGCGAGATCACCGCGGGCGCCTTCGACGATGCGATCCGTCATGCCATCACTAAGATGGCCTGCTTGCACTTCGTTGCGGCCGAGCCCTATCGGCAGCGCGTGATCCAGATGGGCGAGCAGCCTGATTTCGTCTTCAATGTCGGCGCGCCCGGTCTCGATCTGGCCGACAGCACGCCAAAGCTGACTCGCGCCGAGTTGTTCACAAAGCTCGGCATCAGCGGCCCCGAACGCTTCCTGCTGGTAACGCTGCATCCGACCACGGCGCAGCCCGAGGCCGACGCCGCCAATGTCACGGCCCTGCTCAGTGCGCTAGCGGAGGTCGATGACCGCAGCATCATCTTCACGGGCGTCAACGCCGATCCCGGCTATCGCGCCATCGACGATGCTATCAAGGCGTTCGTCGCGGCGCGAGGCCATCGCGCCCATCACTTCAGCTCGCTCGGCAGTGAGCGCTATTGGGCCGCGCTGCAGCTTGCAGACGCCGTGGTGGGCAACTCCTCGAGCGGCATTTTGGAGGCGCCGGCTGTCAGCGTGCCCTCGATCAATATCGGCGACCGCCAGAAAGGCCGGCTGCGCGCCGCATCGATCATCGATTGCCCCGCCGATTCGGCGGCCATTCTGGCGAGCCTCCGGAGCATCTTCGAGGGCCGGTTCCAACCCGATCCGGCCCACATGCCGCCCTACGGCCGCGGGGGTGCCTCCGAGGCCATCGCTGGAACCCTTCGAAGGATCGACCTCAAGGGCGCTCTCCCGAAGCATTTCCATGATTTAGCTGCCAACCGGGAGCCAGCCGGAACGACCGTATAAATCAGGCCAATTGTTGCCTGCGCACCGCCCCACGCTGTATAGATCGGGGCGAGCTTGAGAGAACCGCGCTCGTTCCGGAGAACGCGACATGACGACGATCGATTCACTTTCCGACTTGACGCCGGTGGCACGCGCCGTCGAGATTGGTGAACTTCCGATTCCGCCCTATCGCGGCAACACGCTTCCCGCGATCGACTATGACGCGCATCCGGCCTATGGCGGCATGCTGCCGAAGCCGACCTTTCGCGAACGGCTCTATGCGTTGAACGTGTTCGCGCGCACCTTCGCCTTCGTTACCATCCGCCGCATCGTCGACTATGACAACATGCCGCTCCTGACCAAGGAGGCCGGCTTCAGCGGTCTCAATGCAAAAACAGCGCTGCGCTACATCTCGATGTTCGCGGGCATCCGTGCAAACCGCGCGATCGGCTGGCTGACCGGCGCGCGCCGCCCCGCGACGCCAGCGAACCCGGCGCTGCTCAACAAGATCAAATCCGACGGCATCGTCTGCCTCAACCTCACGCCCGATGAGATCGAGCAGATCCGCGGCGTGACCAATCCGGGCTTCGTCAAGCTCGACGAGCGCCGCGCCAACATTCCGCCGGAGAAGCGCAAGTTCGACGACAACGTCTACTGGTGCACGCGCTCGGCCGATCCGCAGGCGTTCGCAACCGTCGAGTCCGTCTTCAAGCGCTACGGCATTATGGAAGCGGCGAGCGCCTATCTTGGCCGCCCGGCCGGCGTGAAGCACGTCAATGCGCAGATCAACGACCAGGATCTCGCATTCTGGAAGCGCGTATTCCCGGACACGCAGCTTGCCGACCCCTGGGGCAGCTATCTGCATATCGATGCCACCTACGGCATGCTGAAATGCGCGATCTACATCCATGATATCGGTCCGGACGGCGGCCCGTTCTGCTACATCCGCGGCAGCCAGAATGCGAAGATCGGCTGGTTCGAGGGCATGATCCGCCGCACCAACGATTTCTCCGGCTTCTCCGGCCGCCGGCCTGACGCGCGCAAGAAGTTCATGGCGCTGCCGGCGTTCCTGCGCAAGAAAGCCGACTTCGGCGGTGACCTGCCCGACAATTCGCCCGAGGTGGCGCGGCTGCGCGAAGGCCACTTCGCCGCAACCTCGAACTATGGCAATTGCGTGCTGTTCGACGGCAACGGCATGCATCGCGGCGGCATGGTCAACAAGGGCGAGCGCCGCTGCCTGTTCATCCTGCTCGCGGAAGTCTGATGCGAAGCTTTGCTGCCCGGCTCAACAAGCGCCGCGCAGCTTGCTCGGACGCTTGAGATATTCGGCAAGCTGCTCGGGGCTGAAATAGGCTGCCTGGCTGCGCAGCGAGCTGTCCTTGCGGATGAAGGCAAGATCGATCTGGGCGAGTGCGCCATCGAGCGAGCGCATGTGCCCTTCCAGCACGTCATAGACCGCAAAGCCGGCGTCGTCGCAGAAGCGCACGATGTCGGCGAATTGCGGGATGCCGTGCCGCATCGGCATCATGGTGGTCTCCAGGATCATGAGATCGATTTCGCTAATCCGCGTGCCCAGCCCCTTCAGCACCTCGATCTCGGCACCCTGCGTATCGACCTTGAGGAACACCGGATGCTCGAGCGTTTTGGGCAACAGCGAGTCGAGCCGCCGCATCGGCGTCTTGCGCGCCTCGCCGTCGAGCGCCTTGCCCTCGACCTGCGCGAAGATGCTGGAGCCCGAGATGTCGTCATGGACGTTGAAGGTGATCTCGCCATTCTCGGCACCTGCCGCGACCAGGAAATATTCGGCGTCAAGCCGCTGCTTGAGCTGCTCCAGCAGCGGGCGGCATTCCGCCACCGGCTCGACCAGGAAATATTTGGCGCGCGGGAACGCGTCATAGATCGGCGATGTGCCGAAGGCAATGCCGACGTCCACCACCGTCTTCACATCGAAGCCGAGCGACTTCAGATGCTTGAAGAACAGACTGAAATTCCTGACCGGCGCGTTGGTACGCATCAGGCGCAGGCCGATCGGTTCCAGGACGTTGTTGATGGCCTGAAACGCGGCAGAGACGAATGTCTTCATGAAGCGAGCGCCGGTTGGGCAGAAGCCGAGGTGGAGGATCGCGATCGCAAAATGCCTCTACGAACAATGCATTTGCCACAGTTTGCAATCGACTGGTCGGTTTGGTAGATCAGCCCGGCAAGCCGGTCAAGCGACCGCCCCGTCGGCAAAGACAGCGACATCAGCATGAAAGTTCTCGTGACCGGAAGCTCCGGCTTCATCGGCCAGGCACTGGTGCGGCGGTTGCGCGCCGAACATTGCGACGTCGTGGGGCTCGACAAGGTTCCGGCCGAGACCACCGACATCGTGTGCGACATCCTCGATGCCAACGGCCTGACGAAGGCCGTGGCCGGCACCGCGCCGGACGCGGTGGTTCATCTCGCCGCACGCATCGATCTCGACGAGAAGGCTGACCTTTCCGGTTACACCGCCAATATCGAGGGCGTTGCAAATCTTGTCGAGGCCGTGCGGCGCACGCCGTCCGTGCGGCGAGCGATCTGGACCTCTTCGCAGCTCGTCTGCCGCGTCGGCTATGTGCCGGCGAACGACACCGACTATAAGGCCGACACGTTGTACGGACAGAGCAAGGTGCGCACCGAGCAGATCGTCCGCAGCGCCGATGGCGCCGGACGCGAATGGTGCCTGGCTCGCCCCACCACCGTCTGGGGCCCCGGCATGAGCGCGCACTACCAGCGCTTCCTGCACATGATCGAGCGCGGCCATTACTTCCACGTCGGGCACGGCCCGCTCTGGAAGTCCTACAGCTACATCGAGAACATCGCCTTCCAGTATTGGCGTCTCCTGAGCGTCCCAACAGACCAGATCCATCGCCGGACGTTCTATCTCGCCGACTACACGCCGATCGATCTCATCGCGTGGTGCGACGCGTTTCAGCGCAACTTCGGTGCGCGCCCGATCCCGCATCTGCCGGCCGGCGTCGCCCGCACGCTGGCGCTCTGCGGCGACGCGGTGAACGCGATCGGCTTGAAACGATTTCCCTTCAATTCGTTCCGCCTCAACAACGTGCTCACGCAGTATCAATTCGATCTCGCGCCGACCGCGGCGGTCTGCGGCCCGCTCCCCTGCGATATGCAGCAAGGCGTCGCGGCGACAGTCGCGTGGCTGCGCAACCTCTCGGCGCGCTGAATCAGGTCGCGAGGGTGTTGACCCCGAGCTTGCCGGCGTCCTGCGGCGCCCGCGCACGCAGATTAGCTAAATCAAGCACCAGCCCGGTCGCCAGCATCGACGCCAACACCAGGGCCGAATTTGCCATGCCGAGAGGTCCCTGAACCGGGCTGAGAAGGACGCTGGCAAGCACGAACACGAGCAGCAGCAGCGGCGTCATCAGGCCGGAATGCCGGCTTCCGGCCGCGCTCCAGCCAGCCAGGCCGCCCCAGATCGCGACGTAGACGATGGCGCCGACGAGGCCGAAATCGATGAAGGCCGCGGCCCAGGCGCTCGGGAAGAAGCCATAGATCAGCGCCTCCCGCTGCTCCACCTCCATGACCGCCACTTGATCGCTACCCGGGAAAAATATCCGCAACAACGGCGACAGCACACCGACCTCGTACACGCCCCATTGCGGCGTGAACTTGTCGCGGGCGTTCCAGACGTGATCAACCGTCCGCACACCATGGGTCAGATAGAAATAGGTGCTGAGGCCGATCATCGCGCTGCGCGGCGAAAGGTAACCGGAGTCGATTGCCGAGATGACATAGCCACGGGGTTGGACGTTCCAGGCCTCCAGCATCGCATCAAGAGCCGTGGCTATCGAATTCGACTTCTGGGGCAGCCACGTCGCCGCCTGTGCTTCGGCGAGCCGTTTGCTAAGCTCGGCCGCAGTGATCATCTGGGTCGCCTTCGGCCGGCGGGTTTGATCCACTAGGGCTCGGTTGTCGGCCCGAGACGTTAGACGTTCGTTCTTCCCCTCCTGCAATTCGGCGATCAGAGGCGACATTTGGATGCAGAAATTCTGTCTGCTGGTCCAGATCGCGCTGGAATAGACCGCGAACAGGCCCACCGCGATGGCGGTCTTGAGCACGAGATAATGGCCACGCGGCACGAGGGTTCGCCCCTGCGTGACGCGCACCAGCATCGCCATCGCGACCAGGACGAGGACGAACAGGATCGGCATCCGCCCCGAATAGAGCAGCGCATAGCCGACCGGCGAGACGATGGACAGTTGTGCCAGCGCAGCCGCCCATCCCCTGATTTCTTCGCCTTTCAGCAGAAACAGCACGATGGAGACGAATCCGAAGGAGAACATCGCGTAGCCGCCGTAGAGCAGCGGCGTCCGCCGAATCATCACAGAATCAACCAACTGAGGCGCGCAACGCAGCAACTCGGAATAGGCACTATTGTTCACCCCACTCAGCACCGTGCGATCGAAGGCCACCAGCGCAATTCCGGCGATCCCGAGCAATGACGCGGCCATGACCCCCCTATCCAGCACCCGTGCGGAAAGGTGTGACGATTTTGCCCATTGCTCGGACCAGCGATCAAAGGACAGCTTACCTACGTGATAAGAGAGCAGAAAGATCGCTAGCGCGATCACAACCACCGAGAGCACAATGGCAGTCGGTTGCCCTGGATAAGCGATTGGCCCGCCGGCAACCAAGAGAAGAGTAATAGCCCAGATCACAACCATGAGAATCGCGGGGGACGCGAGGCCGCTGAGCAACGGATTGAGCCGCTGTTGCGTGTTGCCGTTCAAGGAATGCCCTCGGATTACGATTCAGAATTGCTCTGACGTCGAGATACCGACTAGCCTTCACGGGTAGAGCATATCGGGGTCGCTGGGAAGGCCAACGGGCTGAGTTCCGCCAGGTTCCCTAAGGCTTTCCCGCATCCTGTGGCTCGCGAAGCCCACCAAGGACAGGAACAGCGTGGCGCTGGCAATCCCGCCGGCGAGGGCCGCCCCGTAAATACCGAGCCCAGGGACCAGCGCCACGTTCAACACTGTCGCCACCGCGGCCGAACCGAGATTGCAGATCAGGAGAAATTTGTCCGACCGGGCCGCGTAGAGAGCGTAGGACGGCACATCCGCCAACATGCGCAGGAACACGCCCGGCAGCATGGCATAGAACACACCGATGCTCGCCGCATAGGATGACAGCCCGAGCAACGCCAGCATCGGCGCCATGGCAAAGGCGGACAGGATCATCGTCGCGCAGACCAGCGCCAGCATCGACCAGAAGAAGGAGCGCAGCGCCGCGCGATAGGCATCCGGACCCGCGCCATAGGCCGCGATGACTTTTGGCAGGAACTGATGCGATACCGAGCTGCCCAGCGACAACAGACCGATCAGGATCGTCGAATAGAACGTATAGATGCCGAGCGCGTCACGCCCGACGAACGCGTCGATGACGAAGCGGTCAACATAGGAAATGACCAATGCTCCCGCCGCCGTCAGCATGAACGGACGAGCGATCCAGAGGCCCTCGCGGATGTTCTTGAGATCCGGCCGATATCCCCTCAGTTCGCGCCAGGGCAGCTCGGAGAGCGAGAACGCGGAAAAGACGATCGATGCCACGCCGCCGAGCGCCCACCAGACCAGCACGGTCTGCAGCGTCCGCGTCGACGGCGCCGCGAACATCAGCAGCGCGATCGCGTACACCCAGATTCCGCCGCGCAGGAACACGCAAATGTAGGCGCGCACCGGCCGCCAGGTGATGATCAGGATCCGCGTCGCTTCCAACGAGACATGCTCGGTGACGAGGATCAGGATGAACCACGGCGCAAGACGCGCCGGAAAGGAATCGGCGGCGATCGCACCGGCCACGATGATGCCGACAGCCACAAGCGCCGCCGTGCCAAGCACCATCTGGTCCGCAATGATGCGCGCGCGCCGCTCGGGCGTCGCCGGCACCAATTCGCGCAAGGTATAGGAATAGAACTCCAGACCGACCGCGAGCAGCGCGAAAGCCAGCGCCGCGGTCAACAGGCCGTATTGTCCCATCTCGGCCGGCGACAGCATGCGCGCCAGAAGGAGCGACAGCAGGAAGCGACTCGCAAGCGTCAGCGCACGCAGGACCAGCGCCGCGACTGTACCAGCGACCGCCGGGCGCGTCACGAGGTCAAGTAGACGCATCGCGCTGTTCCATCTCCCCCGGCCGTCGACATCGGTTGCAGGCGCGCTCCCCACTGTAATGTCAGGCCGCGGTTCTGCAGGACTTCAGGAATTTCGGCAGGTGCGCGTTCAGCGAACGGACCAGCGGCTCGACCGCGGCGCGCAAGGCCTCGTTCTCGGGATCGAACTTCCGCCAGCCGAAATAGTCGCCCTCGACGCTGATCGACGCCAGGTGCCGTATGATCGCGTGGCGGGTCGTATCGAGACTATCGGGGGATTGCCAGCGCGCCAGCCGCGCGGCTAGGCCGTCGAGCTCATCGGTATCGCGAACGTGCAGGAAGTGCTGCTGGGTCGCGTAGTACGGCTCGGTCGCGACCGAGCACAGCCCGGCCAGCGCGGCCTGGAAACCGATGGTGCCGGTAAAAGTCACCGACACCGCGCACTTCCCGATCAGCAGATTCGCCGGCACGTCATAGGGCACCAGCACCACGGACGGCAGCTTCGCTAGACGTTCGAACAGCTCGCGCTGCCGAAAACCGAACTGCAGCGGATGATCCTTGACGAAGATGCGGTAGCCGGCGCGGCCGAGCACCTCGCAATAGCGCACCACCACGTCGTCATGCGCGAGCATGCCTTGCGGCCCGAGCCAATAGTCCATCGAGGCCTCGGGGAAGAGCTGAAGCCCGAGGAGAACCCGCCGCTCCCGCGGCACGTCGACGAGCCGCTTGTCCCAGCCGTGATCGAGCAGGCCGAGCACGGCCACGTCGCGCATGCGCACCTTGTGCTTCAGCCGCTTTAGCGCGTCGAGATAGTGGCAGTTGTAGCGGTCGCGCTTGAGGAAGCGCCAGACGTTGAAGAAGGCACCGCGCAGCGTGTAGTAGCCAAAAATCCGCCAAAACTTCGCCAGCGAAAACCGCTTCGCGTCGCGGACATAGGTCGGCGCAAAATCTTCCCTGCAGAGCTGGCCGACCGCCGCATCGATGTCTTCCCTGGAGGGCTCGCGCAGCCAGACGGGCTTGCCGCGGCGCATCAGCATCACATGATCCGGGATGATAGACGTCGTCATCTCCAGAAAGTCGATGCCGCGCCGCCGTGCGATGCGCTCCATCACGTCCATGACATAGCGGTCGATGGTGAAGGTCATGACCAGATCGGGGCCGAGTTTGTTAAAAGCTTGCTCGATCGCCTGCGTCATGCCGCCGATCATCTTGAGCGCGAGATCGCGATCGATGCTCCTGAGCACGCGACAGCGCAGGATGATGTCAGCGCATCCGTCCGCGCCGAACCGGTCGAGCGCGGCGGCCGCCGCATCACCTTTGTCAGCAAAGCGATAAAAGTCGTCGACCAGCGAATAATCACCGTCGTCACGGAGATCGCTCAGCACGAGCGCGTCGGCGAACTCCATGCGCGAGGCCAGGTACTTCCACCAGGCCGTCGTACTGTGAATGGTGAAGAAGACGATCCGGGACATCAGCTCTTGTTCGTTGGCCCGGCGAGGAAAGGACTGCTCGGCAGGTTGATGCAACGCGTGTTCATGTCTTCGGCGACGGGAAGTGCAGCGCGCGGGCAGGCGCGGTACATCGGCAAGAGGTGCATCGGCGTCCACAGCGGACGGGCGCGAATGCCGTGGCCGTGCAGGGCTTCGAGGAGGCGGTCGCGCTCGGAGGCATATTCGCGATCGAGCACTAGCGTGTTGAGCCAGTAATTGCTCTTGGAACCCTTCGGCTCGCGATAGATGCGCGCCCAGGGGAAATCGCGGAAGGCATCGAGATAGCGCGCGGCGAGCACGCGCTTCGCCTCGACCATGTCTGCCAGCCGCTCCATCTGTGCACAGCCCAGCGCCGCGTTGATGTTGGGCAGGCGGTAGTTATAGGCGATCTCGTCATGCTCGAACGCCCAGGCGTGCGCCTTCTTCGCGGTTGAGGTGAAGTGACGAGCGTGGCGGGCGTGCGCCTCGTCGTCGGTCACGATCATGCCGCCGCCGCCTGTCGTGACGATCTTGTTGCCGTTGAAACTCAGCACCGCCGAGTGCCCGAACGTGCCGCAGCCCTTGCCGTTTAGGGTTGAGCCAAGCGACTCGGTCGCATCCTCCACGATCAACAGATCATAGCGCGCGGCGACCGCACCGAGCGCAGCCATGTCGACCGGGTGTCCAAAAATGTGCACGGGAACGACGGCGCGCAGGCGGCGGCCGGTGTGCTTGTTGACCCAGGCGCCGCTCTGCCGCACCGCGACCTGATCGAGATGCGCCTCCAGCGCGCGCGGATCGAGCCCGAGCGTATCCCAGGTCGAATCGACGAAATGCGGCACGGCGCCGGCATGGCTCACGGCATTGGCGGTGGCGACGAAGGTGATCGAGGGCAAAAGCACCTCGTCATTCGCTTCGACACCTTCGAGCACGAGCGCCGCATGCAGCGCGGCAGTGCCGTTGACGACCGCAACCGCATCACGCGAGCCGGTCGCTTCGGCCACCATCTTCTCGAAGCGGGTGACGTATTTGCCGGCCGACGACACCCAGTTGGTCTCGATGCAGTCGAGCACCAGCTCGCGCTCACGATTCCCGAGACGCGGTTCGTGCAGCTCGACCGGACGCTGCGCCGTCCCGAGCGCGGCATCGACAGCATCGAGCACCGGCTTGAGGTCAAGCACGGTGGGACGGTTCTGGCTCGCTTGCGTGGAGGACATGCTCATCTTGCTCACAACGTGTAGGCATTGACGCGATAGCGGGCCAAGTTCTCCGTTTTGGTGAACCAGGCGATGGTCTGTTCGAGACCCTTGCGCAGGCCGTCCACGCCGCCGAAGCGCGGCGACCAGCCGAGCAGCTTTTGCGCCTTGGCGTTGGACGCCCAGAGACGCTCGACCTCGCTGCGCTCGGGGCGCACGCGAACGTCGTCATGCTCGATCTCGATTTCCGCTTCCATCAGCTCGGCGATCAGCCGCGCGGTGTCGCCGATCGAGATCTCGAAGGCGCTGCCGATGTTGATGACCTCGCCGACGCCGGCCTTGGAATCGAGCGCCGCCAGGAAGCCGGCGACGGTATCGGCGACATAGCTGAAGTCGCGGGTCGGATGGATGCTACCGAGCTTGATCTTGCGCGCGCCGGCCGCGATCTGGGTGATGATGGTCGGGATCACCGCGCGGGCCGATTGCCGCGGGCCGTAGGTGTTGAACGGACGCACCACCGTCACCGGCGTGCCGAACGATCGCTCGAACGACAGCGCGAGCTGATCGGCGCCGATCTTGGTCGCGGAATAAGGCGACTGGCCGTGCACCGGGTGCTCCTCGGTGATCGGAACGAATTGCGCGGTGCCGTACACCTCGCTAGTGGAGGTGTGGATCACCTTCTCGACGCCGAGATCGCGCGCCGCCTGCAGCACGTTGAGCGTGCCGCGGATGTTGGCTTCGACATAGGTGTCGGGCGAATGATAGGAGTAGGGAATCGCGATCAACGCGGCGAGATGCAGGACGGCGTCGCACCCCTTCATCGCGGTGCGCACGCCGTTGGGGTCGCACACATTGCCGGCGAAGACGTCGAATTCCTTGCGGATGTCGGGCGGCGAGGAATCGAGCCAGCCGTGCGAGCCCGTGCTGTTGTAGTGCACGAAGGCGCGCACCTCGATATTGCCCCGGGCCAGCTCTTCCGCAAGGTGCGATCCGATGAAGCCGCCCGCCCCCGTCAAAAGTACTTTTCGCAAAGCTTCAGTTCCCCTCTCGGCCGGGCCACCCGACCTGGCATCCCGGCTTGTGACGGCCGCTTCTAACCACTCCGGCCGCTTGAGGCCAGTTCGAATGAGCCGCCGTCCCCTAACGGATCCGGAACCGTCGCGGGGAAATACAACTCGGGATGCCCTACAAGCCTTTGAAAAACTTGGAAATATCCCCGCCCGGCTGCCCCGCCATGCAAATTGCCCGAGCTGGATCAGACTGTCATCCTGGATGGGGTGTCCGGAAGCGACTGGATGCTGTTTGATGCCCTTTCTCATTGAGGCATTGGCCGAAGATGTTGCTAATCGCGCATGGGGCCTGACGTAGCCCCGTTCTCCACCGACACGATGTCGGTCCGCTCGTCCCGGAAGGCAGCGGCAGAGGCCTAGCCCCAATCTTGCCCATAACGGCGCCGCATCTCCGCGTACGCGCGCTCTTGCATCACGTGGCGAATCACCAAGTACACAATAAGCGCGGCTAGAATAGCCAAAAGACCGGCAAATAAATTGTTCGTCCAGTGCCAGCGGAGGTTCGAACCAATCACCGAGAGAAACATCGACAAGGTCGCGACTTTTCGCAGTAGCAACATTCCATTAGACTCCCTGCTGCCAAGAACCTAGCACCACCTCCGCGCATCAAGTCAGCAGACGTCGGCAACAATGCTAAGGTGGTCGAGCAAAAGTCCAATGTAAGGCTCGGCGTGGACTCTAACCGATGAAGATCAAGTTCCGCTAGCGTAAATCTACCTGGCCAAAGTCAAGATCTGCAACGCTAATCGTACAGAAAAAAGAGGCCGGCACGGCAACAATCAGAGGGGGTAAATATCAAGCCCCGTACTCGATGAGCTCTCAAATTCGGTTACTGACCTAGTGCGACGCGTTGATCAAGGGCCGCATTCCTATCGTCTCTCAATTTCAGGAACTGCGTCCTAAATTCGTTTATCTGTTCTTGTGACAACTGGCTCGCGCGTTCTGTGTAGGCCAGCAGTGGCGCTGACAAAGCCCCAACGACAACCAGTCCCAGAAGTAATTCGCGCAATGCACCTGGCACTTGGTTCCATATCTCCGCAAAAACGGCAGTCAAAGGAGCCCCCAATTCGACTTAGAAAGAAGTTAGTAGTTGATAAAGGTTAACGAACCGTAAAAGGCTAGACTTTGCTCGACCATGGAAGCCCTTATCATGCTACCAGCTATTTTGTTGGCAAGATCAAGGAAATTTCTTGAATCACGAATTGACGCGCTCTCGGTACGATAGTCGATGAAGTTAGCTCGAGAGCGCCCCGCAATAATGCTTTCATCCCGTTATACAGGCGCGTCGCGCGGTGGCCGCGGGCGATCGCGGGTCTGACAAGAGCATAAAGAAAACCGGCGGCACGATTAGAATGACCGGGGCTTCAGGCAGCAATTTGCCGATCTTCGTCATATCTATGAGGAGAATGACATCGAAGACTTCAAATAAGATGGAAGTGGTCCATCGGATCGACAAACCGAGCCGCTGGACCGGTATCGGCATGTTCGATTATCTCGACCGATTTCAGGACAGACATCTCAATGCTCTTTACGATCGCATCCTGCACCGCGTTAAACAACGACATGAAATCCCCAGACGCGGGCTCGACCCTGCTGATCATACCTCCTCCTTCCAGGAGCACTGATCGAAAAGCGAAATTGTCGCCCACCGCTCCTTGACCGGTAGTGGCTGCGGCGATCGTCCCGTCTCCATTCAGATCCTGATGGAGAACGGATTCATACGATTGCAGCGTCGGACTCGAGCTTGAGACAACGGAGGTAAGGCTGGAGACGTAATTTCCGTTGCTATCGGTACTCCACACCACGTACTGGTCGGCGCTGCCGTTTTTCCAAACGACGTCGTAGCCAGATCCTGTCTGCTCCGCACCGATCGGTACATAAGACCCACACTGTCCAACGGTGATCGCCGCGCCACCGGACTTGAGCGAGGGGCCGGCGCCACCCGTGTAGAGGTAATAATTGGACCCAATCTGCGAAAGCGTGGTGGAACCCGCCGACTCGATCGCGGTGGTGGTCGGCGCTGCACCAACCGTCCCGTCCCCATTCAGATCCTGATGGAGAACGGCTTCATACGATTGTAGTGTCGCACTCGTGCCTGAAACAACGGAGGTAAGGCTGGAGACGTAATTTCCATTGCTATCGGTACTCCACACCACGTACTGGTCGGCGCTGCCGTTCTTCCAAACGACGTCGTAGCCGGCCACCGTCTGCTCCGCACCGATCGGCGCATAAGACCCGCACTGTCCGACCGTGATCGCCACACCGCCAGACTTGAGCGAGAGGCCGATGCCGCCCGTATAGAGATAATAGTTGGATCCAACCTGCGAAAGCGTGGTTGAGCCTGCCGACTCGATCGCGGTGGTGGTTGCCGTTACACCAACGGTCCCGTCGCCATTCAGATCCTGATAGAGAACGGCTTCATACGATTGTAGTGTCGCACTCGTGCCTGAAACAACGGAGGTAAGGCTGGAGACGTAATTCCCATTGCTATCGGTACTCCATACCACGTACTGGTCGGTGCTGCTGTGTTTCCAAACGACCTCGTAGCCAGATCCTGTCTGCTCCGCCCCGATCGGTACATAAGACCCGCACTGTCCAACCGCGATCGCAGCACCTCCAGATTTGAGAGTTGGGCCAGTGCCGGTCGAAATAGATTCCAGATAGTAATAACCTCCCCATTGCACGAGTTCGACGGAGCCAGAAGCTTCGATCGCGACCGGCGGGCTAGAAAGCGTGGCACTCGATACCGTGCCATCGGCGAACTGGAAAAATTCCACACTCGACACGGTATCGGTGCCGTCGGGCGTGCCGGAACGCAGATCGACCAGCGTGAAAACCTGAGTAGTCGAGTTGTAGCTGATTCCGTAATTCGCCTTGGTGCCAGAGTAAACCGCGGTATCGGTGCCGGAGCCGCCGACGATGGCGTCGTTGCCGCCGCCGCCCGTAAAGGTGTCGCCGCCGCCGGCGCCGTTGAGGGCGTTCGCGATCGCGTTGCCGATGATTGTGTCGTTGCCCGAGCCCCCGGTCGCGTTGTCGATGTAGGAGCGCGCGTCGCCGTTGTAGAGATAGGCGTTGTAGACGTTGCCCGAGGCGTAATGGCCGTTGCCGAGATTGGCGAGCTGCGTCGCAGAGAACAGCGATGACGCACCGGGATTGAGGTTGATGCTCAGGTTCGTCGTGTAGTTCGACAGGTCGTAAGTATCGACGCCGCCGCCGTCCCACACCGTCTCGTAGATGCGGTTGGCCGAGCCGCCGACGCCGCCGCCCGGGGCGAGCTGGCCGACGCCGTTGATGAACTCTTGCCCCGTGGTCGGATTCCAGGTGTAGACGGTGTTGCTGCTCTGGGTCGCGTAGTCTGCACCGTACATGGTCTGGAACGCGAGGATATCGTTGGCCATGTAGGTCTGCGAATATCCGTACGCTTCGTTGGTGTAGCCGCCTGTCGTCGAGGCGCCGACATAGCTGCGATAGCTCATGACGGTGTATTCGCTGTCGTCATGCGCGCTCGGCACCGCGACGTTGGCGGGGCCGCCGGCCTCCTGGCTGTGCTTGAGGCCGAAGGCGTGGCCGAGCTCGTGCAGCGCGGTGGTGAAGTAGTAGTTGCCGAGCTTGGCCAGCGAGAAATTGTATTGCGTGCCGAACCAAATGTCGCCGCCCGACGCATAATTGCCCGGGTAGTAGGCGTAGGCAGTCGGATTGGCGGCCGGCGACTGCGCGACCATGATGTCGGCGCCATTCGTGCCCGCATATTGGATGTCGGCGTTGGTGTAGCTCAGAATGAGCCCGACCGCGTAATTGATCGCCGCCTGGATCTGCGTCGGCACGGATGCGAAGCCCGACGTGGTCGGCTCGCTGTTGCCGCCGCTGTAGGGACTGGAATAGTCGCTCGGCGCGTCAGGAAAGCTGTAGGTGATCGTGCCCGACCATTTGACGCCCGACAGCAGGCCGTCGATCTCGGCGTTGTTGGCGGCACTTACGTTAACAGCGGTAGCCAATTCACTCTCCAAAGCAACGCGTCGTGTGATTCGCCGCGGGGGCACATGATTTTAGCTAGAGAGTTAAACGTTTGGTTTAAATGGGGCAACGGCGTTTGCGCTGCTCCCATAAGGCTGTGTTAGCCATTAAATACCGTAGTCATACGGAACGCGAGTATAGAGTTTCGTTCCCGGAACGCCGGTAATTTGCAGGGTTTCATGCAACGCACACTCCCGGCCGGCCTGTTTGGCGCCTTCATTGCGCTTGCTGGACTGTCCCATCAACGTCTCGAAGGACTGCCTGTGATGGTGGAGAAGGCCAAGGCGGACAACAGCGGCACGGCGCCGCGCGCGCCCTCGATGCCGATGGCCCGGGATCCCGCCGCCGCTGTCGCAGAGGAATACAAAGCCGCCCGCCGGAAGGGAACGCGGCAGGCACTCGAGCTCTTCATCGCGCGACACGGCAATGATCCCCTGGCCGAGCAGGCGCGCGCCAAATTGAAGCGCTTGCCGCGCTGAACATATCTGTCATTTCCTGACCCGCGGCGAAACGTGGGCCGCGCAATCCTTGTGCCCCTCGCCTGTTTTGGTTGAAAAGGGCACAGACCACTAAGCACGGTTGTCCATCGGCTGGGACTGCATGCCATCTGGCATCCCATCAAGATCGCCTTTCGAGCCGACGGAAATACCGCGTTTAATAGCCGCTGCCGCACCACAAACCCCGATCGCTGCGGCCGCGCTCCTTGAGACCACACCTGCATGGATCTGGCTGTGATTGCTCAAGATCTCAAACCACACCACAGGGATCAGCGCTGGCCAGGCCAACGTAAAGCTCGGTCGCGGCAATCGCACCCGCAAATAGATCAGGGCAGGCACGACAATCACCATTCCCCAACTCAAGAATACTTCCTTGACGACCTTGGTCGTCGCGGCAAGTGGAACGTGCCAGACTTTGACGTCGTCGCCGGCAATTCTAAACAACGCAGTATCGATGACGTCGGTCTTGATGTCGAAAGATGGCTCGACGAGATAAGCGACGACCCATTTGGCTATCCATGTGTATCCATATGCTGCAAACCATGCCCCCACACAGACAATGGCGATCGGCGCTCCCCGGCCTCCTGCGACCAGAAAGAAGGCGATGAGCATCGGCATCCAAGGCGGGTTCACTAAGAAGTCTACAAAATTGAAGATTGAGCCGAAAACCGCCGCCAAGAGAACCATTACTAAATCCGGCGCTCCCTTTCGGACTGCCGTCACAAAAACGCTTGTACCACCAAGAATAAGGGCCGTGCTGACAGTGTGAGGCGTAACTTGCCAAAGCCGAACAAAATCGGTCATAAACAACACCGGCGCGCACAACCAAATTGTCGGAACTCTTCCGATCAGCTTGGCCGCCTCAATGCAAAAGAGCGCGGCTATTGAGATCAGTACCACTAAATTTGCGAGCTTGAGCGTCAGAATTGGCAGAGCCGACGCCAGCGGTGCGCTATAAACTCGATATCCATGCCAGTAACGGGCATATCGAATCCAGGTAACTGAAGCTGGATTGGCCGCCGCATCCTTCAGAGCGTCACACGTGTGCGGGCCCGAGATAGGACGCGTGGCCATGATGCCCGCGGCGGTGGCGCGGCCCCCAGGCTCCAAACCTATGCCCAGCGAAATACAGTCTGTAAAGCGGTCGCCACCAGTTATCCAAAAATGCTTAGAGTGAAAGCTCGTTTCGAGAATTCCCCTGTCGAACGCCTGTCGGATATTTTCCCACGTGCGCTCGTGAGAAATCACCCGGTCCAAATTCGCCATAAGAAAAAAATAGATGGGTTGCAGAGCGGCGACCGCAACGCCGGTTAAGAATGCAGCCAGTAGATATCGTTTCAACACGGCCCCCAGCTCAAGTGCAGACACGCTATCATCCCATATTGTGATGATGCAACTTCGCTCCACTTCCCTATTGGTTAGCACAACAGAGGCATGGTCGTGCCGGGGCTTTGCAGCATGAGTACGGAATCTTGGAGTGATGCTGCCCGTTTAAAGACAAAACCGCGTACCAAATCTGCGCCCCAGGGAGCTATCGTCGTTTCAACCTTGTAAGCCGTTCGGCCATAATCGGCACCGCAAAGCAGATCCTCTTACATGCAGACACATTCGCCTACTCCGCGGCACCTTGTAAACCAAACTAGATGGGGACACACAGACACAAACAGAGTGCGGGCGAAGACAACCTGCCGGATTCGACTTTGCGTCGGCCAGAATAGCGATCCTCACGCCGCCTGATCATCGGGAGAACAAAGCGATTTGGGACCACACTAGCGGGGAGCCCCAGCCAATCAATGAACTAGCTCGTTGGGAGTACTGCCACAACGGCTGAGTTGAATGAGGTCAATTGCCATTTCTCCGTACGATCCACTCGAATTGGTATGTGGCATCGGCTTCCGAAGCCCCTTTCCACGAGCAACCCGCTGTCCGTTCTGGAAGTAGTGGCGCTGCCCTGATCGACAGACGCCGCCCCATTCACTGACCAATCGGGGCACCTAGCGCCGCTTGGTTTGGCGGACAACTTCAAGTATTCTCGTGGAATGAACTGGATCGGCCTCGTCGCTGCTTTGGCCCTGGCTACCCTCGTTTTCGGGATCGTATCCGATTTCCAGATGACGCCCTGCCGCGCCGGCTCGCTGTATGCGGTTGTAGGAGCCTGCTCGCCCGATCGGCAGGCTCCCGCAACCTAATCGTTTGCAAAGCGATAAATGCGACCAGGCTAGATGGTCAAAGCTGTTCTGGTCAGGCCGCGGTCGTCTTGTTTCAGAGCAAGCGGATCGGCCCTCAAAGTCTAGGGACCGGCCCACCTTAGCATCCCGTGATCGACAATCATCGACGCTGCCGCTGCGACGTCCTTCTGCGTTCATTGCGAACCAACGCCCGCAGGGACTTTGCCGCTCTTCTGTCAGCCGATATGATAGGTTAGCAATTCTCCCCGGAGCCTTTCACGATGCCCTTCCCGCATGCCTCGGAAGCCCTGTCGCGCTTCACCGTGCTCGATCTGACCCGTGTCCGCTCGGGGCCGACCTGCGTGCGGCAGCTCGCCGACTGGGGCGCCAACGTCATCAAGATCGATGCGCTGATCGATGATGCCGCGGGCGAGCAGCCGGGCGGGCCGCGGCGTGGTTCCGACTTCCAGAATTTGCACCGCAACAAGCGGGCGATGGCGCTGAACCTGAAGGACGAGCGCGGGCTCGCGGTGTTCAAGCGCCTCGCCGCCAAGGCCGACGTCGTGGTCGAGAATTTCCGGCCTGATGTGAAGAAGAAGCTCGGCATCGACTACGACAGCCTCGCCGCGGTCAACCCGCGCATCGTCTATGGCAGCATCTCCGGCTTCGGCCAGGACGGCCCCTACCACACGCGGCCGGGCTTCGATCAGATCGCGCAGGGCATGGGCGGGCTGATGTCGATCACCGGGGCGCAGGGCGGAGGACCTATGCGAGTCGGCATTCCCGTCGCCGACCTCACCGCGGGCCTGTTCTGCGCCATGGGCATCCTCACCGCGCTGCTCGAGCGCGAGGTCTCGGGCAAGGGCCAGTGGGTGCAGACCTCGCTGCTGCAGGCCCAGATCTTCATGCTCGACTTCCAGGCCGCCCGCTGGCTGATGGAGAAGGAGGTCGCCAGGCAGGCCGGCAACAACCATCCGACCAGCATCCCGACCGGCGTGTTCAAGACCTCGGACGGCTACATCAACATCGCCACCACGGGCGGGCGGATCTGGGAGCGCTGCGCGCAGGCGATCGGTGCACCGGAGCTCTATGCCCATCCCGACTATGCGACCGCCCCTGCCCGCTCCAAGAACCGCGACGCGCTCAACGCCGAGATCGAGAAGCGCACGGTGACGAAGTCGACCGAGACCTGGGTCCGCGAGCTCAACAAGGCCGGCGTGCCCTGCGGGCCGATCTATGCCATCGACCAGATGTTCGAGGACGTGCAGGTCAAGCATCTCGGCATCGCGCAGGACGTGCCGAACGACGAGGGCCGCCACATCCGCCTGGTCGGCCAGCCCGTGACGCTATCGCGGACACCGAGCAGGATGGTGGCGCGGCCGCCGGAATTCGGCGAGCAGACGAATGAAATTCTCGAAGAATCGGGCTTCAGCGAGGACGAGATCGCCAGATTGAGAGAAGCCCGCGTCCTCTAAGGCGCTCTCCCTTTTAGTTAGAATGTTGCAGGCATCGGAAATCCGACTTGCATGCGCGCTACTTGAGGCACAATGGAAAACAAGCTTAGTAGGGTCACCGTAGACGCAAAACAGGCCCGCATTGTACCAAATTGGCGACTCTGCCTAGCTCTACCGAGTTCGATGGCAGCGAGCGATTTCCTCGCCTGTATCACGGTAGCATCGCTGCCGTGGTCCACAACCATCACCTCAATCTTCAGCGCACTTTGGGCACTTAGTGTGTGTCCGCGAATACGTATTAAAGAGTTCGTCGACACACTTGTGCGCTCCAGAAGTGGCTTTGCCGCGGCGCTGTTTGCAGTCGCATTGGCAGGCACTCTGTGGGCAACTGACGTCTCCTGGGCGGCTCGACTGCGCGGCGTGAATCCCTCGGTCAAGTTTCTAATGATGCCGATTTTGATATACCACTTTCAGAAATCATCGCGCGCGATTTGGATACTTTACGCATTCCTTTCCTCGTGCACCGTCCTGTTGATGTTGTCTTGGATCACAGCCGTTGTGCCAAGCCTCACTTCGATTGCAAATTTGCAGCCCGGGGTTCCTGTGAAGAACTATATTGATCAAAGCCAATCATTTGCTTTATGCGCTGTAGTACTGGCGTGGCCGATCCTTGAGCTGATTCGATCTCGCAAAATCAATCTGGCGCTGCTTCTACTCGCATTGTCGGTAGCATTTCTTGTGAATCTATCGTTCGTTGCACTCGCTCGGACAGCCTTAATATATGTGCCCATAATGCTCTTCCTTTTTGGGGCGTTCTATCTACCGCGCTCATTTTTTTACGGCGCGATTGCCTGTTTCGTTTTTCTGGCCGGGACTGCTTGGCTTGCCTCTTCCACTCTACGTGATCGGACGAACAGCATCCTGCTCGAATATTCGAAATACGGGGCTAGCAATGAGATAACCTCGGCAGGAATGCGGCTAGAGTATTGGCGCAAGTCTCTCATTTTCTTTCGAGAAGCTCCAGTCCTTGGGCATGGCACAGGATCAGTTCAGACGCTGTTCGATCGCGCCGCACACGGCCAAACAGGACTTGCAGCGCAGACGATCAGCAATCCACACAATCAAACTCTTAACGTCGCCGTGCAGTGGGGCTCTGTCGGATGCGTAATCTTGTATGCGATGTGGATTGGTCAGCTTACCTTTTTTGCCGGGTCAGGATTCTATCCGTGGCTTGGGTTCATTGTCGTCGTACAGAACATTGTGAGCTCCTTGTTCAACTCTCATTTATTCGATTTTGTACCAGGTTGGCTTTACGTAATCGGTGTTAGTCTCGCAGCAGGAATGATTTTGCAGCGAGTAGATGGGATTGCTCGGCATGATGGCGGCGGTGAGCGTTGAGGCCGTCAGGCAGTGGAGCATGGCATCGATGGTGCGACCTTGGGTATCTGTGGCGCCATGCAGTCCCTCAGCTAATGTGACTTCGGCTGGCGCCAATCCGAGACTGAGGAGTAGGCTCTGGCAGGCCAGAACAGCAGTACAGGCCACCGTCGTTATTTAGCGGACCTGCCCGATCGAGACCAGAACACCTTCAGGCTCCTGGAGCCTCATGCACAATCAGAGGGCATCCTCGCGCGGCTGCCGAACACGAATCTATGCGATCGACCAGATGTTCGAGGACGCCCAGGTCAAGCATCTCGGCGCCGCACAGGACGTGCCGAACGATGAAGGCCAGCACATCCTACCTGGTCGGCCAGCAGCTATACCCGGCGTTCAATCCGGCATAGAAGCATTCCAACTCCAGACCGGATCGACGACGGGGCCTTCTCGTAGGGTTTCGATGCCAGATCAGCGGCACAATTCCCATCACAACCTGCTTCATTGCAATGCCCGTGAAAGGAAAGAAATCTACGGGAAGCATAAGCGCCAAGCCCGGCCAGGCTGTCGCGCAACAGCAACATCTGGAAACAATCAGAAGGGGTCAGCGACCGGGCTGTGACGACACATTAGAACTAAGGTAATTTAGTTGCCTCGCCGTTTTGCCCGGCCGCCTTGCAGCCGACACGGCCAAGCAGGCCGTCGATCACTGGCCAGAACAGCAGCAGAATCGCCAAGGTTGTGATCGAGCCGACCAGGCCGTTCGACCAGAACACCTTCAAGGTGCCGCCGGAGCCGATCATCGACAGGCGGAAGGCATCCTCGGCACGGTTGCCGAGCACGAGCGCGAGGGTGAACGGCGCCAGCGGAATGCCGATCTTCTTGAAGACGTAGCCGACCACGCCGAAGCCGAGCATCAGCCAGATGTCGAACATCGCGTTCTGGATGGCATAGGCGCCGATCGCGCAGGACACCACGATCATCGGCGCTACCGCGGCGAACGGCACGCGCAGGATCGAGGCGAAGATCGGAACCGTCGTCAGCACCAGCACGAGGCCGACGACGTTGCCGAGATACATCGAGGCGATCAGCCCCCAGACGAAGTCCTTGTGCTCGACGAACAGCAGCGGCCCCGGATTGAGCCCCCACACCATCAATCCGCCGAGCAGAATCGCGGCGGTGCCCGAGCCGGGAATGCCGAGCGCCAACATCGGCAGCAGCGCCGAGGTGCCGGAGGCATGCGCCGCCGTCTCCGGCGCAAACACGCCCTCGATGCGTCCCTTGCCAAAACCCTCGGGCTCCTTGGCGAAGCGTTTTGCCAGATTGTAGCCCATGAAGGAGGCCGCGATCGCACCGCCCGGGGTGATGCCGAGCCAGCAGCCGATGAAGGAGGAGCGCAGCAGCGTCACCCAGTATTTCGGCAGGTCCTTCCAGACGCCGAGCACCACGCGCAGCGAGATGCTAGCTGCATGTCCGCGCAGCGCAAGGCGCTCCTCCATCGTCAGCAGGATCTCGCTGATGCCGAACAGGCCGATGACGGCAACCAGGAAGTTGATGCCGCGCAAGAGTTCCGGCGAGCCGAAGGTCATGCGCAGACTGCCGGAGACCGTATCCATGCCGATGCCGGCGAGCAGCAGCCCCAGCGACATCGAGATGACGGTCTTGTGCTTGGCCTCGCGCCCGAGGCCGACAAAGGAGCAGAAGGTCAGGAGATAGACCGCGAAGAACTCGGGCGGGCCGAATTTCAGCGCAAAGGACGAGATCATCGGCGCGAGGAAGGTGATCAGCAGCACCGCGACCAGCGAGCCGACGAAGGAGGAGGTGAACGCCGCGGTCAGCGCCTCCGCCGCCCTGCCCTGCTGCGCCATCGGATAGCCGTCGAAAGTGGTCGCGACCGACCAGGCTTCGCCCGGGATGTTGAACAGGATCGAGGTGATCGCGCCGCCGAACAAGGCGCCCCAATAGATGCAGGACAGCATCACGATGGCCGAGGTCGGGTCCATCGTGAAGGTGAGCGGCAACAGGATCGCAACGCCGTTGGGGCCGCCGAGCCCGGGCAGCACGCCGACGAAGATGCCGAGCACCAGCCCGACCATCATCAGCACGAGCGTCTTCCACGTCAGCAGGACGGCAAAGCCGTGGAGCAGGAGACCGAGAGCTTCCATCGCGCGGCGCCCCTAGCGGCCGAGGGCCGCTTCGAGCGGCCCCTTCGGCATGATGACGTCGAAGGCGACGTCGAAGGTGACGAACATGAGCGCCGTGAACGCGAACGCGGTGAGCAGCGACTTCCACAGCGCGATCTTTCCGACGAGCCGCATGAAGCCCGCGATCAGGAGAAAGCTCGCGACATAGAGGCCGAGGAACTGGGTCGCCAGGCAGAACAGCAGCGTCGGCACGAACACCGCCAGCACGCGGCGGCCTTGCGCGCGCGTGACAAAGGTCCCCGACGAGGCGCGCCGTGCCAGCAGCGCCGCGATCAGCCCGTAGAGGCTGCTGCCGGCAAGGATGACGGACAGATAGAACGGGAAATAGCCGGGCTCGGGCCCGGTCGCGTCCCAGGATGCGCCGGTGCGCCAATTGTCGTAGCCGAGCGTGACCGCGAGCGCGAGCAGCAGCAGGCAGACGACGATCTCGATCGTGCCGGACGAGACGACGGAAGGGGAATCGTCTTCGGGCGCGGTGGGATCCTCGACGACGATTTCGGTATCGGTTTGGGACATGCTGAAACAACAACGCTGTGGCCAATCCCCTCTCCCGGCTTGCGGGGCCGCGACGAGCTTCGCTCGCGCTGAGAGGGTTGGGGTGAGGGAAAGTCTCCGCGCAAACGGTGAAAGTCGGACTCGTGGAGAGTCCCCCCCCACCCGGATCGCATCTTCGATGCGATCCGACCTCTCCCCGCAAGCGGGGCGAGGTGAAGGAAACCGGCTACTTCGCGACGAAACCGGCTTCCGTCATCAGCGACTTGTTCAGCGCATCGTCTTCCTCGAGGAACTGCACCATGTCCTTGCCGGTGAGGAAGATCGGCTTCAGCGCCTGCTTTTCCATATACTCCTTGTACTCCGCCGTCTGCGTCACCTTGTGGAACAGATCGACGTAGAACGCCTGCTGCTCCGGCGTGACCTTGCCGGGCAGGAACATCGCGCGCAGCATCAGATATTGCACGTCGACGCCCTCCTCCTTGCAGGTCGGGATGTCGGCCCAGGACTGCGTGTCGGTCACCTTGGTGGTGTAGGAAATGCGCTCCCTGTCGAACACGCAGAGCGGCCGCACCTGGCCGGCGCGCCAGACTTCGAGATTTTCGGACGGGTTGTTGACGTTGGCCTCGGTGTGGTTGCCGACCAGCTGGGTTGCAGCCTCGCCGCCGGACTTGTAGGGCAGATAGGAGAATTTCGCGCCGGTCTTCTGCTCCAGGAACACGGTGAGCACGTGGTCCTCGCGCTTGGAGCCGGTGCCGCCCATCTTGAACGGCGCGCTCGCCGCCTTCGCCGCCGCGACGAAGTCCTTCACCGTCTTGGGGCCTGCGCTGTTGTCCCACAGCACGAACTGGTCCAGCGCGACCACGGAGACCGGCGTCAGATCGCGCCAGTTGAACGGGATCTTCGCCGACAGCGGCAGCATGTAGATCAACGAATAGGCGATCAGCACCTTGTTGGGATCGCCCTCGCTGGACTTCATGTACATCAGCGCTTCCGCACCCGAGGCGCCGCCCTTGAGCGAGACCACCATCGGCTGCTTCATCAGATTGTTCTTCTGGATCGCGGCCTGCATCATCCGCGCCATCTGGTCGGAGGCGCCACCCGCGCCCGCCGCCACCACGATCTCCACCGGTTTCGTCGGCTCCCAGCCCGCAACTGCCGGCGTACCACAAACCGCCATTGCGAGCGCAATTGCGGCCTTCATTCCATGTCCCACGTGCGTCTTCCCTATCTTCTTGTTTGCATTGGAAATTCGGCGATGAATTCAGGCCCATTGTGCTGGCGAATCCAGCCGAGTTCAAGCTATCCAAAGTCATCCCCCTTATGACTTTGGAATGAGACAAGTCTCGCGGGATAGGAGCTACAAAGAGCCCGTTGGTCCTTTGGACGAGCGAAAAAGATCAGTGGCCCGGCCTCAGGCTTGACTTATCAAGCCTCCGACGTTTTCTGAGTTAGCGAAATGTATTTTGAAGTGCTGACGTGATGCCGCGCCTGCTCTACATCAACGAGAAATTTGGCCACGACGCAACGATCATCCTCGACAGCGGGGACGCCTGTTGGGTCTCCGTTGGCAGCCGGGGCGTCTTGGTACGCTCCCACAAGCACAGCTTCTGGGGTGGATTGTTGGGAAGCCTGCTTGGTCTGAAGCTCTATCGGGAGCGGGATGTCTACCGCGCACTCAGTGTGGCTCAAGCCCTCGCCGCGACGTTTCGGCCGGTTCCACAAATTCAGTGCCGAGACGTGATCCTCAAGGCATTCTGCACAGCGGTCTGGCACAGCTCTTCACCCGCACGCGTTAAGGACGTTCTGAATGACCCGGCTTTGCTCGAAGGGTAACATTGCTAGCTGCAAGCACGGCTCCTAACGGGCATATTTGCTTCGTCTGTGCTTGCAATTTTGTTTTCCAACCCTATTCCTGAAAATATGAGTACCAGTAGAAAACTGAGTTTGAACCCCGGCCACGCGCGGAAGAGAACGCGGTGGAAAGTGAAGTGGGGAGTTCCCGCCCGAGCCGCTGGCGGCACAGCTAGAGCTGCCGCGCTATCCGGTGACGAGCGACGCGAAATTGCGCGGAAGGCCGCCAAGGCCCGTTGGGCGAGACACTTGCCGCGGGCGACGCATGAAGGCGTCATCCGGTTTGGCGGCATCGAGATTGAGGTTGCCGTTCTCGATGACGGACGGCGCCTGGTGACCCAGAGTGGCTTCATGGTGGGCCTAGGTCGCATTCGCCCCCCCAAGGGACGTCAGTATTACAGGAGCGGCGCCAATCTCCCTGCTTTTTTGACAGTCCAGAACCTAAAGCCGTTTATCGGCGAAGAGTTGATTCGGGTCGCTAACCAGATCGAATTCCGTACCAAACAGGGCCTCAAGGCGTTCGGGTACGCGGCCGACTTCCTGTCGGAGGTCTGCGATGTCTTTGCGCGCGCCCAACGAGCCGGAGTCTTAAAGACAACCCAACGCAATATTGCTCACCGCGCCGGAATTATCGCCGAGCACCTCGAAGGCTCAGGTGCGATGCGCATCATCGACGAAGCTACGGGCTATCACGAAACACGCGAAGCGTAGACGCGCGAGGAGCATGTGTAACGCCGGCCATTTGAGAACCTTAGGGGCAGAGACTAGCGAAGTGCGCTTGATCACTGACCAGGTCAGCGCGTGTACCATGAGCAAGTCTCCAACGGAGTCGCATTGACCGCTTGTGATAGGTCAAGCCAAGATCGGAACATCAGACATGCCAAAGCGATCGCAGCAGCGCGGCTCTGAGCAGAGAGCGAATGTAAGGGTGACTACATTCGATGCTGCGGACTATCTGAAGACGCCGACAGCGATTGCCGCTTATCTGACTGAAGCCTTCGAGACGAATGACCACGCTTACATTTGTAACGCACTCGACACCGCAGCGCGCGCCAAGGGGATGGGTGACATCTCGATAGCGGCCGGCCTCTCTCGTGAGAGTCTCTACAAGACGTTCAAAGCGACCGCAAAACCTGAATTCGAGACGGTCCGAAAGCTCATGAACTCGATCGGCGTCAAATTGGTTGCCAAGCCAATCGATGATCAGCAGGTGAGCTCGACCGGGCCGTCTTTTTCCCCGCATGCCGCTGGCCGGAGACGCCCAGGATCACGCTGACGCGGCCGCGTGCGCGCATCTCCAACCTGAATTGAATTCGCGCAGGCTGAAGTTTGATTTCGCGTTAGCTCGTCGCAACTATGCCTTTGACAGGGCGCAGGTCGGACTGAGGCAGGGCTACTTGCCCTTCCAGACCGGCGCCCGCTTGTTGAGAAAGGCGTCCATGCCCTCGCGGAAATCTTCGCTCATATAGGCTTTCAGGATCAGGTCCTCGCCTTCCTCGCGCGACAGCGTGCGGCGGATGCGGCGCACGGCTTCCTTGGTCGCCTCCAGCGTCAGCGGCGCGTGGCTGGCGACGAGCTTTGCAGTCTCGTCGGCACGGCGCTGCAGCGTCTCCACGTCAGGCACGACCTCATTGAGCAGGCCGAGCGCCAGAGCCTCCGGCGCCTCGACCAGGCGCGCCTTGAAGATCAGGTCCTTGGTGCGGGCGGGACCGACCAGCGCAACGACGCGGCTGATATTCGACATCGACAGACAATTGCCGAGCGTGCGCGCGATCGGAAAACCGATCCGCGTCGTCTCGGTGCCGATGCGAAGATCGCAGCAGGCCGCGATGCCCGCGCCGCCGCCGGTGCAGGCGCCGGCGATCGCCGCGATCACCGGCACGCGGCACTGCTCCAGCGTGCCGAGCACGCGGTCGATGCGCGCCTCGTAGTCGAGCGCATCCTGCGCGGTCTTGAAGGCGCGGAATTGCGAGATGTCCGTGCCGGAAGCGAACGCCTTGTCGCCCGCGCCGGTCAGGATCAGCGCCTTGATCGAACGGTCGGCGTTGATCTCCTCGCAGATCTCCGCCATGCGGTCATACATGGCGAAGGTCATGGCGTTGCGCGCCTGCGGGCGGTTGAAGGTGATCCGCGCGATGCCGTCCGTGACGGAGTAGAGCAGGTCTTCGTTGGTCGTCGTCGGTGCGTTCATCGCGCTTCACTTTCTTCACTAGTTCAGTCAGGCTGCCTTTAGGCAACCTGAGCCTTGGTCATCGGCACCACGTCGCGTCCCTTCAGGACGTCCATGGCCGCAAGCACGCCGCCGCTTCGGTGCGGGATCTTTGCAAGGTCGAGGCCCATCTCGACGCCTGCGAGCGTGCCCATCAGCATCAGATCGTTGAAATGGCCGATATGGCCGATGCGGAACACCTTGCCCTTCACCTTGTTCAGGCCGGTGCCGAGCGACATGTCGAAGTTTTCCAGCACAACCTTGCGGAAGGCGTCGGCATCAAAGCCCTCGGGCACGCGAACGCCGGTCAGCGCCGGAGAATGCGCGGCGGGATCGGCACATTGCGTCTCCAGGCCCCAAACCTTGACCGCAGCGCGCGTCGCGGCGCTGTGGCGCTTGTGGCGGGTCCAGACGTTCTCCAGCCCCTCCTCCTCCAGCATCTTCACCGCCTCGCGCAGGCCGTAGAGCAGGTTCGTCGCTGGCGTGTAGGGGAAGGTACCGAGCTTGTTGAAGCTGATGACCTCCTGCCAGTCCCAGTACGAGCGCATGCCCGGATTGGCCTTGGCGACCGCGAGTGCCTTCTCCGAGACGGCGTTGAAGCCGAGGCCCGGCGGCAGCATCAGGCCCTTCTGCGAGCCGGCGACCGAAACGTCGATGCCCCAGGCATCGTGCTCATATTCCATCGAGCCGAGGCCGGAGATGGTGTCGACCATCAACAGCGCCGGATGTTTGACACGGTCGAGGATCTTGCGCACCTCCAAGGGAGGAGTCACGCAGCCGGTCGAGGTCTCGTTGTGCACGACGCAGACCGCCTTGATCGCGTGCTGCTTGTCGGCGGCAAGGCGCTTCTCGATCTCGGCGAGGTCGGCGCCATGGCGCCAGTCGCTCGGGATGAAGTCGACGTCGAGCTTGAACTTGTCGGCAATGCCGCGCCAGAGCACGGCGAACTGGCCGGTCTCGCACATCAGGACCTTGTCGCCAGGCGCAAACACGTTGACCATCGCCGCTTCCCAGGCGCCGGTACCGGACGAGGGGAAGATGATCACGGGCTGCTTGGTGCGGAACACGCGCTGCATCGCGGCAAGCACGGCAAAGCCGAGCTCGGCGAACTCCGGACCGCGATGGTCCAAAGTCGGCATGTCCATCGCCCGCAGCACCCGATCGGGCACATTGGTCGGTCCTGGAATCTGTAGGAAATGCCTTCCAGTATGCACGGTCATCGGCGTCCTTCCCGGTCTTGCCTTGAATTTGATGGGCGCCGAATAGCACCATTTGACCGGCTTGTCCCCTCCTCCAAAGGGCCGTTCGGGGATGGCGGACCACCTTTAGGTGCCGACGATCTTCAGGTGCGGGCCGGCATTGCCCCGCGGGCGCTGCTCCAGCAGCTTCATGGCGACATCGACGCCGCCGGAGCGGTGCGGCACGCCGGCCACCGACAGGCCCATCTCGACACCGCTGAGCGCGCCGAGCAGCGTCAGCGCATTGCATTCGCCGAGATGGCCGATGCGGAAGACTTTTCCGGCAACTTTCGACAGGCCCGAGCCGAGCGACATGTTGTAATTGTCGAGCACGACTTTCCGGAACTGATCGGCATCATGCCCCGGCGGCATCAGCACCGCGGTCAGCACCGGCGAGAACTCCGAAGGCTCCTGGCAGAGCACTTCGAGGCCCCAATGATTGACGGCGGCCCGCGTCGCGGCGGCGAGCCGCTGATGCCGCGCAAAAACATTGTCGAGCCCCTCCTCGAGCAGCATCGCGATCGCCTCGCGCAGGCCGTAGAGCAGATTGGTCGCGGGTGTATAGGGGAAGAAGCCCTTGGCGTTGGGCTTGAGCATCTCCTCCCAGTCGAAATAGGAGCGCGGCATCTTGTTGGTCTTGGATGCAGCCAGCGCCTTCTCCGAGATCGCGTTGAAGCCGAGGCCGGGCGGCAGCATGAAACCCTTTTGCGAGCAGCTGACGCTGACGTCGACCTTCCACTCGTCATGACGATAGTCGACCGAGCCGAGCGAGGAGATGGTGTCGACCATCAAGAGCGCCGGATGCGACGCGCGGTCGATAGCGGCGCGGATCTCGGCGATGCGGCTGGTCGCGCCGGTCGAGGTCTCGTTGTGCACGACCATGACGGCCTTGATGGTGCGCGCGGTGTCCTCGGAGAGCTTGGCCTCGATCACCGCCGGATCGGCGCCGCGGCGCCAGTCGCCCGGGACGAAATCGACCTCGATGCCGAAGCGGCCGGCCATCTGCCGCCACATCGTGGCGAAGTGGCCGGTCTCGACCATCAGCACCTTGTCGCCTGGCGACAGCGTGTTGACGATCGCAGCCTCCCAGGCGCCGGTCCCTGACGAAGGGAAGATCACCACCGGCCCCTTGGTCTGAAAGATCTTCTGGCTGCCTTCGAGCACGGTCCGGCCGAGCTCGCCGAATTCGGCGCTGCGGTGGTCGATGACGGGCATGTCCATCGCGCGCAGGACGCGCTCGGGGACCGGGCTCGGGCCCGGAATCTGCAGGAAATGGCGTCCCTGAGACATGAAAAGCTCCCTTTCGGCGAGTTAAGGCCCACTCTATCGCCTATTTTGCATTCATTTTTTGTCCATTCAATCGAAATCTGGTATTCGATTGCGGAGCGTCGACGCGACCAATCCGGCAAACTACTGTGCTGCAGATGAAATCCACGATTCCCGACACCGGGGTTCCGATCACCCCGCCCGCCGGCACCGGCGATCGCCAGGAAAACCGTCACGAGGCCTCGCTGCATGGCGAGATCCTGCTGCGGCTGCGCGACTACGTGGTCGAAGGCAATATTCCCGAAGGCGCGCGCGTTCCCGAGCGGCAGCTCTGCCAGATGCTCGGCATCTCCCGCACGCCGTTGCGCGAGGCGCTCAAGGTGCTCGCCGCCGAGGGCCTGATCGAGCTACTACCCAACCGCGGCGCACGGGTGCGCCAGCTCAGCCAGCGCGACCTGGAAGAACTGTTCGACGTCATGGCGGGACTGGAAAGCCTGGCTGGGCGCCTCGCCTGCGAAGCCATCACGGATGCGGAAATCACGGCGATCGAGCAGCTGCATTACGAGATGTATGGCCATTATCTGCATCGCGACATGCACGGCTATTTCCAGGCCAACCAGCGCATCCACGAGAGCATTGTCGCGGCCGCGCGCAACGAGACGCTGAAGATTGCCTACGCCAATTTCGCCGGCCGGATCCGACGCGTCCGCTACTCCGCCAATTTCGCCCGCAAGCGGCAGCGCTGGGCGGAAGCCATGCGCGAGCACGAGGCCATCCTCGATGCACTGCGCCGGCGCGCCGGTAGCGAGCTCAGCGACATCCTGTTCCAGCATCTGCGCAACAAGCGGACGGCCGCGATCGAGCACCTGACCGAGCCCCAAGAGGGCGCGCCGGCGTCGCCTTGAAGGCGCCTGGCTTGCTCATTTTGCATTCACAATATAAGCGGTCAAGAATCGTAATGAATAACTCAGCGAGGCTGAGCCTCGCCGGGTCAGTCCGGGATCAGGGATGACGAACGCCTCCTCGCTCGAACGGCGCCTGCGGTCGGAATTGACCGGCGACGTCCTGTTCGACGGCTTCAGCCGCGGCCGCTACGCCACCGACGCCTCGTTCTACCAGATCATGCCATCAGGCGTGGTGGTGCCCAAGACCATGGACGAGGCCTTGCGGGCGCTGGCGATCGCGCGCGACGAGGGGCTGAAGGTCACCCCGCGCGGCGGTGGCACCTCGCAATGCGGCCAGACCGTCAATGACGGGCTCGTGGTGGATCTCTCCAAGCATCTCAACCGCATCCTGTCGCTCGACGTCGAGGGCCGGACCTGCGTGGTCGAGCCCGGCATCGTGCTCGACGATCTCAACCGCCAGCTCAAAAAGCACGGCCTGTGGTTTCCGGTCGACGTCTCCACGGCGTCGCGCGCCACCATCGGCGGCATGGCCGGCAACAATTCCTGCGGCGGCCGCTCGCTTCGCTACGGCACCATGCGCGACAACACGCTGTCGATGGAGGCTAGCCTCGCCGACGGCACGCTGAGCCGGTTCGGCGAGGTGTCGCGCGATCTCTCCGACGTCGAGGCTCCCGACAGCACCCGCGCGCTGTTCCGCGACATGCTCGACCTCGGCACCCGCGAGGCCGACGAGATCGCCGCGCGCTTCCCGAAGGTGCAGCGCCGCGTCGGCGGCTACAATCTCGATGCGCTGGTGCCGCGCAATGCGCCGAACAACATGGCGCATCTTCTGGTCGGCTCGGAAGGCACCCTCGCCTTCACGACCAAGGTCGAGCTGAAGCTCTGGCCCGTGATCCGCAACAAGGCGCTCGGCGTCTGCCATTTCGGCAGCTTCTACGAAGCGATGGACGCGGCCCAGCATCTGGTCAAGCTGAAGCCGATCGCAGTCGAGCTGGTCGACCGCACCATGATCGCGCTCGGCCGCGACATCGCGATGTTCGCACCCGTCATCTCCGCGGCAATCAAGGGCGATCCGGATGCCGTGCTGGTGGTCGAATTCGCCGAAGAGGACCAAGCCGACAATCTGGTGCGCCTCAAGCAGCTTACGGAGCTGATGGGCGATCTCGGCTTCGGCTGGAACCACGACACGCGCAAATGGGGCGGCGTGGTGGAGATTACCGAGCCCGCGCTGCAGAGCGGCATTGCCGACTTCCGTGCGGCCGGCCTCAACGTCATGATGTCGATGAAGCAGGAGGGCAAGCCGGTCTCATTCGTCGAGGACTGTGCCGTGCCGCTGCCGCACCTCGCCGACTACACCGCGCGGCTGAACGAAGTCTTCGCCAGGCACGGCACCAGCGGCACGATGTACGCGCACGCTTCGGAGGGCTGCCTGCATGTGCGCCCCGTTCTGAACCTGAAGCTGGAGAAAGACGTCAAGGCGATGCGCGCCATCGCCGAGGAGGCTTTCGCGCTGGTGCGCGAGTACAAGGGCTCGCATTCCGGCGAGCATGGCGACGGCCTGGTGCGGTCCGAGTTCCACGCAACGATGTTCGGCGAGCGTCTCGTCGCCGACTTCAGGGAGGTGAAGCAGCGCTTCGACCCCGCCGGCGTGCTCAATCCCGGCAAGATCGTCGACGCGCCCAAAATGGACGACCGCTCGCTGTTCCGCTTCAAGCCCGACTATCGCGTCGCCGAGCTCAAGACAAAACTCGACTGGTCCGCCTATCCCGGCGCCGGCGGCGGGTTCCAGGGCGCTGTCGAGATGTGCAACAACAACGGCGCCTGTCGCAAGCTCGAGGGCGGCGTGATGTGCCCGTCCTATCGTGCCACGCGCAATGAGAAGGACGTCACCCGCGGCCGCGCCAACACGCTGCGGCTTGCGATCTCGGGCCAGCTCGGCCCTGATGCGCTGTCGTCGGACGAAATGATGGAGACGCTCAAACTCTGCGTCTCCTGCAAGGCCTGCCGCCACGAATGCCCCACCGGCGTCGACATGGCCAAGATGAAGATCGAGGTGCTCGCGGCGCGCGCCGCCAGCCGCGGCCTGACGCTGCGCGACCGGCTGGTCGGATATCTACCGCGCTATGCCGGCCTTGCTTCGCGCTTCGCGCCGCTGGCGAATTTGCGCAACAGCAGCCCGCTATTGCGAAAGCTGTTCGAGCGCTTTGCCGGCATCAGCGCGCGCCGGGCGCTCCCCGCCTTCCGCAGCGATGTGTTCGTACCGCCCGCCGAAAGCATTGGCCCGGAGACCGGCCGCGAGGTCGTGCTGTTCGCGGACACTTTCAATCGAATCTATGAGCGCGAGAACCTGGACGCAGCGCTGCGCGTACTCACGGCTGGCGGCTATCGCGTGCATCTGCCAAAACCTGCGAGCGGCGGCCGTCCACTGTGCTGCGGTCGCACGTTCCTCTCGGCCGGTCTCGTCGACGAAGCCAAGGCGGAGCTCGACCGGCTGGTCTCGGCTTTCGCGCCGTTCGCGGCACGCGGCGTGCCGATCGTCGGGCTCGAGCCGAGCTGCCTGTTGACGCTGCGCGACGAGCTCGCTTCGCTGCGCAAGGACAACGATGCCAGGGCGGTCGGCGCCCATGCGCTGACCTTCGAGGAGTTCCTGGTGCGCGAGGCCGAGGCCGGACGGCTGCAACTGCCGCTCGGCACCGTCGAGGACAAGGCCGTCGTGCACGGCCATTGCCATCAAAAATCCTTCGGCGCGTTCAAGCCGGTCGAGCAGGTGCTGCGCCTCGTCCCGGGCCTTGAGGTCAAGACTATCGAGTCGAGCTGCTGCGGCATGGCCGGCGCGTTCGGCTATGGTGCGGATACCTACGACGCCTCGATCGAAATGGCCGAGCTGTCGCTGCTGCCGGCCGTGCGACGCGCGGACCCGGATACGCTCGTCGTCGCCGATGGCACCTCATGCCGGCACCAGATCCGCGACGGCACGAAGCGCGAAGCGCTTCACGTCGCGCGCGTGCTGGCCATGAGCCTCGATCGCGCCAAGTCCATTTCTCCAGCTGCAAAGGAAACCAGCCATGGCTGACCTCACCCTCGACACCGCCCGAAAGATCCTCGACGCCGCCTTCGCGAAGGCCGGCGAGCTCACGCTGAAGCCGCTGGTCGTGACCATTCTCGATGCCCGCGGCGTGCTCAAGCTCGCGGCGGCGCAGGACGGGACCAGCCTGATGCGCGCCGAGATTGCGCATGGCAAGGCCTATGGTGCCCTCGCGATGGGCATGGGCTCGCGCGCTTTGTTCCAGCGCGCGCAGGAGCAGGCCTATTTCATCGATGCCGTGAACACGATTGCCAAGGGCGCACTGGTGCCGGTCCCCGGCGGCGTGCTGATCATGGACGGCACGACCTTGCTCGGCGCGGTCGGTGTTTCTGGCGACACGTCCGACAATGACGAGGCCTGCGCCGTGGCGGGCATCCAGGCGGCGGGGCTGAAGGCGAATGCGGGGTGAGGTGCCGTAGGGTGGGTTAGCACTGTGGGCGCGCAAAGCGCGGCCCGCAGGGCGTAACCCACCACTTCTCCTTCCGCGGTAACAGATGGCGGTGGGTTACGCTTCGCTAACCCACCCTACGAACTGCGCGCAAGACTGCTCTCACCTCCCCGTCCAGACCGGCTTCCGCTTCTCGCTGAACGCTTTCAACCCTTCCTTGGCGTCCTCGGTCATCGCGAGCAGCGCGATCTGGCTTTCGGTGTAGGCGATGCTCTCGTCGAACGACATCGAGGCGATCGCGCGCATGGCGTATTTGCCGCGGCGGATCGCGGTCGGTGATTTGTCGACGATGCGGCCGATCAGCCAGTCGACCTTGGCGTCGAGCTCGGCGGCAGGCACGACATAGTTGAGCAGGCCTGCGGCCTGCGCGGCCTTGGCATCGAACGGCTCGCCCGTGAGCGCCCATTCGTTGACGAGACGGGGCGGAGCGATGCGCTGGAGCAGGCTCAGCACCTGCATCGGGAACACGCCGACCTTCACCTCCGGCAGGCCGAAGACGACGTGATCGGCCGCAACCGCCATGTCGGTCATGCACAGCAGGCCCATGCCGCCGGCCATGCAGACGCCGGCGACCCGCGCGATGGCGGGCTTGGTGGCGTTCTGTGACAAACGTAACAGATCGGCATAGTCGACATTTGGTTTAGAATGATCCATCGCGAAAGCCGCGCCGGAATTCTGCAAGTCGGCGCCCGCGCAGAACGCCTTGTCGCCCGCGCCCGTCAGCACGATGACGCGGACGTCCTTGTCGTCATGCGCATCGCGATAGGCTCTTGTGATGCCGGCGATGACCTCGCCGTTCAGCGCGTTGCGTTTCTCCGGCCGGTTGATGGTGATCCAGAACGCCTGCCCGCGCTTCTCGGTGATGACAGCTGTGGGGTCGGTCATGGCATGCTCGCTTGCTTGGTCCCGTTTTGCAGCCATTTGCGGCAGGTCGGGCCGCGCGCGCAAGGGCAATCTGCAAGGTCGCGTCACCATAGCGTGTGGGCGCAACTTCGCTTCGCGATTGAATTGGGGCTTGCGCGCGCTATCCTGACCGGAGATTTGATCACCGATGAGCCATTTCATGCGTGCCGCATTCATGTTGTTGCTGGCAGGACTGGTCGTGCTGAGCGGCGGTGCCGCATGTCCTGCGGCCGACGCCGCGAAGATCGCGCTGGTGATCGGGAACGCGAAATATCCCGACAATGAGTTCGTCCTCAGCGACGTCGCCAACGATGCCCAGGACGTCGCCGAGGAGTTGAAGCGCAGCGGCTTTGTCGTCGACAGGCAGAGCAATATCACCGGCGATGCCATGCGGCAGATGCTGGGCCGCTTCTATGACCGCATCGAGCGCGGCGCGGTGGCGCTGATCTTTTTCGACGGCTTTGCCATCCAGTCCAATCGTCAGACCTATCTGCTGCCGGTCGACGCCCAGATCTGGACCGAGCCGGACGTCTCGCGCGACGGCTTCAGCCTCGACACCATCCTCGCCGAGATGAACACGCGCGGTGCCGCGATCAAGATCGCGCTGATCGACGCCTCCCGCCGCAACCCGTTCGAGCGGCGCTTCCGCCGCTATTCGGCCGGCCTGGCACCGGCGATCGCACCGAGCAATTCGCTGGTGCTCTACTCCGCCGCGCTCGGCGCCGTCACGGCGAGCGGCAAGACCGATCGCAGCCTGTTCATCGCCGAGCTGCTGCGCGAAATGCGCGCGCCGAACATCAGCGCCGAGCAGGCCCTGACCAACACCAAGAACGGCGTCGTTGCCGCCACCAACCGCGAGCAAGTGCCCTGGCTGGCCTCCTCGCTGACGACGGACTTCTCGTTCGCAAGCGCGGCGACGCGGCCGCGGGACGACACGGCTCCGACCAAGCCGGAGGCGCAAACACCCGAGCCGCAGAAGCCGGTCTGCGAGGTGCCCCAGGCGGAGCCCGCTCCGAATGCGGACGAGCTGGCGCGAGATCCCGTCATCGCCGATCTCAGTCGCAAGATCACCGCCAACGCCAACGATGCCATCGCGCGCTACAAGCGCGGCCAGGTCTACGCGATCAAACGCGCCTATGCGCTTGCGATGCCGGATTTCGACGCGGTGCTCCGCCGCGCGCCCAAGGACGCGGAAGCCTTGAACAATCGCTGCTGGACCCGGGCTGCGACCGGTGACCTGCAAGGCGCGCTCGCCGACTGCAATCTGGCGCTCCAGATCAACCCGGGCTTGAGCGATGCACTCGACAGCCGCGGGCTCGTCAACCTCAAGCTCGGGCGCACCGCCGAGGCGATCAAGGATTATACCGACGCGATCCAGCGCAACCCGCGCTCCTCATCATCGCTGTACGGCCGCGGCATCGCCGCGCGCAGAAGCGGCGGCGACGGCGCCACCGACATCGCGCAGGCGAAGTCGATGAACCCGAACATCGCGAAGGAATTCGCAGGCTACGGCGTGACGGAATGCGCGCCCTGAGCTGAGGCCGCCTTCCTGATCCAGACCTTGTTGTCGTGGAACGCCGCGCCGCCGATCGGCGCGATGGTGTCCGCGCCCGTCAGCATGTTGATGCCGCGCCCGCCGATGTGGTTGCTGTTGGGATGAACGGATTCGGCGATCAGGACGCCGCGCCGCACGCCCTCGAACAGCGTCGCCATCAGCGTGGTCTCGCCGCGGCCGTTGCCGAGCGTCACCGCATCACCATCGGCGATGCCGAGCGCGGCCGCGTCGAGCGGGTGGATCATCACACTGGCCCTGCCCTCGCGTGCCTGCGAGGACGGCGTCTCGTTGAAGGTGGTGTTGAGGAAGCTGCGCGACGGGCTGGTCGCGAGCCGGAACGGATGGGCCTGGTCGGTGTGCTCGATCACCGCCCAATGATCCGGCAGATCGGGCATCTTGTCGACATCGCCCATGAGCTGGCCGAACGGCGGATGCGCCCAGTCGGCTTTGAAATGGAATTTGCCGTCGGCGTGAGCGAAGCCGTCGAGATAATGCGAGGTGCGGAAATCCGGCTGCAGATCGCGCCAGAGGTCGGCTTCGAGGCCGGCGATGTCGCCGTGATTGCTCAGCTGCAGCGTGGCGTCGATCAATTCGCGCGGGCTCATCTCGAAGCCCGGATGCCTGGCGCCGAGCCGCGGCGCCAGGGCCTGCAACACCTCGTGGTTGGAGCGGCATTCGCCGGGTGGGTCGATCAGCTTCGGCCCGACCGAGATGTGCTGGTGGCCGCCGCCGTAATAGAGGTCGTCATGCTCCATGAACATGGTCGCCGGCAGCACGATGTCGGCCATCTGCGCCGTCTCGGTCATGAACTGCTCGTGCACCGCCACGAACAGATCCTCGCGCGCAAAGCCCTGCCGGACCAGCGCCTGCTCTGGCGCCACCGTCATCGGGTTGGTGTTCTGGATCAGCATTGCCTTGACCGGGCCCTTGCCCCGCAGAGCTTCGGCGTCGCCGGTCAGGATGCGTCCGATCTGCGACTGGTCGAGCGCGCGCGTCGACTTGTCGATGGCGTCGTGGCCCTCGATGATCGATTCGTTGAAATGCCACAGCGCATAATTGTTGAAGAAGGCGCCGCCGCCTTCATACTGCCAGGCGCCGGTCACCGCGGGAATGCAGAGCGCCGCATGCATCTGCGTGGCGCCGTTGCGCGAGCGGGTGAAGCCGTAGCCGAGGCGCAGGAAGGTCCGCTTGGTCTCGCCGACGGCCTTGGCAAACGCCTCGATCTCCGACACCGGGACGCCGCAAATGGCCGAGGCCCATTCCGGCGTGCGCGTCTTGAGATGCGCCTCGAGCTCGGCGGGGCAATCGGTGTACTTGTCCATGTAGGCGCGGTCGGCATAGCCGTCGCGGAACAGGACATGCATGACGCCGCAGGCGAAGGCGCCGTCGGTGCCGGGGCGCAGGATGATCTTGATGTCAGCCTGCTTCATGGTGTCGTTGTCGTAGATGTCGACCGCCGCGATCTTCGCGCCGCGCTCCTTGCGGGCGCGCGAGGCGTGCGTCATCACGTTGACCTGGGTGTTGACGGGATTGGTGCCCCAGATCACGACGAGATCGGACAGCGCCATCTCGCGCGGGTCGACGCCGGCGATCTTGCCGGTGCCGATCGCAAAGCCGATGCGCGCGACGTTGGCGCAGATGGTCTGGTAGAAGCGCGAATATTTCTTCACATGCGTGAGACGGTTGAGCCCGTCGCGCATCACGAGGCCCATCGTGCCGGCGTAGTAATAGGGCCAGACCGATTCCGCGCCGAATTCGCGCTCGGCCGCATTGAAGCGGTGCCCGATCTCGTCCAGCGCCTCGTCCCAGGAGATCCGTGCGAACTGACCTGAGCCTTTGGGGCCGGTGCGGCGCAGTGGATAGATCAGCCGCTCGGGGTGATGGATGCGCTCGGCATAGCGGGCGACCTTGGCGCAGACGACGCCGGCGGTGTAGGTCTGCTTCTTCGAACCGCGAACGCGGCCGATGCTGCGGCCTTCGACCACCTCGACATCGAGGGCGCAGGCCGACGGGCAGTCATGCGGGCAGGTCGAATGGCGGATCTCGATCTTGGTGTCGATCTTGGCGTGCTGGTTCATGTCCCAGTTCGTAACACCAAAATACCGGCCAGCCGAGCGCATTTATCCGGCAAGTCCCATGCGATTTGCTCAAACCGCGCGCCGGAGCTTCCTGCTGCGGTTGCGAAGGAAGCCCAGCCAATTGGCCGCGCTACGTACAACCCGAGCTGCGCCTTTCGCTATTTGTGCAACTGGGTGAGACCGGTCGGCGGGCCGTCGACGGCGGTCCAGCCGCCGTCGACGAACAGCGTGCTGCCGCTGACATAGCTCGCGGCGTCCGAGGCGAGATAGGCGACGGCGGTCGCGACCTCGTCGGCGCTGCTCCAGCGGTTGAACACGGTGTGGCCGGCGTAGAGATTGTAGATGTCGGGGCGCTGCTTGAACGGGCCGGTCAGCGCGGTCTCGGCGATGCTCGGCGCGATCGCGTTGACGCGCACGCCGGCGTGCCCGACCTCGGAGGCAAAGCCCTTCACCAGGAGGCCGATCGCCGCCTTGGTGGAGCCGTAGACGCCGAGGCCCGGCTCGATGGTCACCGCGCGCACCGAGGAGCAGGCGATGATGCTGCCGCCCTTCTGCGCGACCATGATGCGGCCGAAGGCCTGGAAGAAAAAGACCGTGCCCTTGACGTTGAGGTTGAGGACGCGGTCGAGATCCTCCTCGGTGTAGTCGAGGATGGTCTTGCGGATGTTGAGCCCCGGCGTCGTCACGGCGATGTCGAGCCGCGGAAATTTCTGCATCACGGTTTTCGCGAGTGCGTCGACGTCCGCGGCGCTCGCGGCGTCGCAAGCCGCTGCCTCCGCCCAGCCGCCCTTGTCGCGAATGCCGGCGGCGGTCGCCTCCGCTGCGTCGAGCGCACGATCGGCGCAGACGACGCGGGCACCGAGATCCGCAAGCGCTTCGGCCGACGACTTGCCGATGCCGGATGCGGCGCCGAGAACGAGCGCGGTCTTGCCGGTGAGATCGAAGAGCTTGCGATAGTCCGTCACTGACAATGTTTCCCTGGTGCTGCTAGCCCTTGTAGCCCATCAAGAGGCGCGGCAGCCACAGCGAGAATGCAGGGACGTAGGTCACGAACATCAGTGCTGCGATGAGCGCGGCATAGAACGGCAGGATGGTGCGCATCACCGCGCCGACCGAGATGCCGCCGATGGCGCAGCCGACGAATTGCGTGGTGCCGACCGGCGGCGTGTTGAGCCCGAGCGCGCAATTGATCAGCATCAGCATGCCGAACTGCACCGGGTCCATGCCCGCCTTCATCGCGATCGGCAGGAAGATCGGGGTGCAGATCAGGATGGTCGCCGCCATGTCCATGAACGTGCCGAGCACGAACAGGATGACGTTGATGAGCAGGAAGATCACCCAGGGCTGCGTCGACACCTTGCTCATCATCGCGCCGGCGAGATCCGCCACCTCGTAAAGTCCCATCAGGTACTGGAACATGGTGGAGACGCCGATCAGCAGCAGCACCACCCCCGTCGTCTTCACCGCCTTGGCGGCGGCGCGCAGGAAGTTGCCCCAGGTCATGGTGCGGTAGATGAAGAAGGTCAGCAGGATCGTGTAGGTGACGGCGATGGCCGCCGATTCGGTTGCCGTGAAGACGCCGGACAGGATGCCGGCCAGGATGATGCCGACGATCAAGAGCCCCGGCAGCGCGGCCGCCAGCGAGCGGACGACCTCGGCCCAGCCCGGGAACTTGCCGGCCGGATAGCCGCGCCTCACCGCGACCGCGTAGGCGGCGACCAGCATGCAGACCATCAGCACCAGGGCCGGCAGGAGACCGGCGGCGATCAGCGCGCCGATCGAGACCTTGCCGCCAGCCGCCAGGGCATAGATGATCATGTTGTGGCTGGTCGGCATCAAGGCGCCCACGAGCGAGGCGTGGGTGGTGACGTTGACGGCGTAGTCGGTGTCGAAGCCTTCCTTCTTCATCATCGGGATCATCACCGCGCCCATCGCCGACACGTCGGCCACGGGGGAGCCCGAGACGCCGCCGAACAACGTGCAGGCGACCACGTTCGACATGCCGAGACCGCCGCGGATGTGCCCGACGAGGTTCTTGGCGAGCTGCACGATCTTATCGGCGACGCCGCCGTGCAGCATCAGCTCACCGCTGAAGACGAAGAACGGAATGGCGAGGAAGGAGAAGATGTTCATCCCCGACATCATCTGCTGGAAGATGACGGCGACCGGCAGGCCCTCGTAGAGGATGGTGCAGATGGCCGACAGGCCGATCGCGAAGGCGACCGGCACGCCGAGGATGAGGAAGCCGAAGAAGGTGGCGCCGAGGATGATCAGTTCCATGACGGGACGACCTCTTCGCCGCGCAGGAGCGCAATGATGTGCTCGATGGAGAATGAGACGATCAGGATGCCGGAGGCGATCAGCGGCACATAGCGGATCACCTCGGGCAGACCGAGATTGGGGATCTTCACGGTGCCGACCGACGCACCGAGGATCCAGCCGTTATAGGCCATGGCAAGGCCGAACACGGCGACCAGAACGTGGATCACGATCTCGATCTTCTCCCGTACGTGATCCGAGAGCATGACCAGCAGGCTGTCCATGCCGATATGCCCGGCATCGCGTACGCCGACGGCGGCGCCGATCAGCGTGACGTAGAGGATCAGGACCAGTGCCAAATTCTCGGTCCAGGTCGGGCTGGAGTTGAGCACGTAACGTCCGAACACCTGGTAGAAGACGATGGCGACGATGACAAGCAGGCCGGTCACCGACAGGTACATGCCAAGGCGCGCGATGGGGGCATTGATCCGCGACAGCAAGCCGGTGGACGGGCGTGCCGCTACGGCCCCCTGCTCGTGACTTGCGACGTGTGGGTCTGTCATCCCGCGCCTCCTTCCGGGGGTCCGGTGCCGCCTCGCGGCGACGCCGGACCCGATCCCCTGACTTGTCTTACTTCGTGTCCTGGATGCGCTTGACGAGGTTCTGCAGCTTCTCGTCGCCGGCGAACTTCTGGTAGACCGGCTTCATCGCATCGACGAACTCCGCCTTGTTGCCGATCGTGATCACCTGGACGCCGGCGGCCTCGACGGTCTTGCGGGCGGCCTGCTCGCGCGCGTCCCAGAGCTTGCGCATCACGGGCACCGATTCCTTGGCGGCCTTGCGGACCATCGCCTGGTCCTCCTTGCTCAGCGTGTCCCAGACCTTTTTCGAGATTACGAGAACTTCGGGCGCGAGGGAGTGCTCGGTGATGTTGTAGAACTTGGCAGCTTCGAAGTGACGGGAGGATTCGTAGGACGGCCAGTTGTTCTCGGCGGCGTCCACGAGGCCGGTCTTGAGGGCGGTATAGACCTCGCCATAGGGCATCGGCGTCGGGTTGGCCCCGAGGCTCTGGATCATGCCGACCCACAGGTCGGATTGCTGGACACGGATCTTCAGGCCCTTCAGGTCGGCCAGCGATTTGACCGGCCCCTTGACGGTGTAGATCGAGCGCGCGCCGCTGTCGTAATAGGCAAGGCCGACCAGACCCGCGGGCTCCATGGCTGCCAGGATCTCATCGCCGATCGGACCGTCGAGCACGGTGCGCATGTGCTGCGTATCCCGGAAGACGAAGGGCAGGCACAAGGCGATGGTCTCGGGCACGAAATTGTTCAGCGGCGATGCGTTGATCCGCATCATGTCGAGCGCGCCGATCTTGAGTTGCTCGATCGTGTCCTTCTCCGAGCCAAGGGCGCCGTTCGGAAACACCTTCACGCCAAGCTTGCCGCCGCTCGCTGCCGCGAGCTGCTGGCCCATGAACTTGACCGCCTCGACGGTCGGATAATCGGCGGGGTGAACGTCGGCGGAGCGGAAATCGCGCGCGGTGGCCAGGGGTGCTGAGACCGCCAGTGCAACGGCTGTGATGATACCGGTGAGCGTCTTCATTTGGGCTTTCCTCCTGGGTTGATTGGATTGATTGTATCGTTGTCGGCCCGGCTGCAGGCCGCCTTGGGTCGCTCCGCTTCAGGTGTGAAGTCAAGCGCCAATGTCGTCCCTAGGGCGGGCGGCATTCTCTGTCCAAGCCAAATCCGGCATCGATCGATGCAAGACTTGCATCGATCGATTTCTGGCGCAATTCGCACTATGGTGGGTATGGCGGGCGGGCTCGACGTCGCTGGCCCGGGCCTCCGAGGGCTGGACCCGCCCGGTCGCCATCATCGACATTTAGGCCCGAGGCATCACTCGCCGTCGAGGCCGCTCTCGGCGAGCTCGCGCAGCGCGTCGGTATCCAGCACGACGATGGCGCCATGCTCGAGGCGGACCCAGTTGCGGCCGGCCCAGGCGCGCAATTGCTTGTTGATGCTCTCGCGCGTCATCCCGACCATCTCGCTGATCTCCTGCTGCGTGATGGCGAGCGTGCCGCTGCCGGAATCGAGCTTGCGCTCTTCAGTGAGACCTAACAGCGCACTGGCAAGCCGGCCCGGCAAATTCTGCAGGATCACCTGCTCGACCTGCTGACTGGTCCAGCGCAGACGCGCGCACAGCAGCTCGATGAATTTCATCGCCAGCGCCGGCTGGCTCTTCACGAACGGCAGGAAGTCCCGGCGATCGATGACGTAGAGCTCGCAATTGGTATTGGCGGTCGCATCCGCCGACCTGGGCGCGCCGTCGAGCACGGCGATCTCGCCAAAGATCTCTCCCGGACCGATCAGATTGAGGATCGCGTTCCGTCCGTCAGGCGAGGAGGAGGAAATCTTCACCGTGCCAGAAATCACCGCGAACAGATTGTTGCCGGGATCGCCCTTGGCTGCGATCGTCGCGCCACGCTTGACGTTGGTGTGCTTGGCGTAGCGGCAAAGCTGATCGAGCGCCTCCGGCTCCAGATCCGCGAAGATCGGGTGCTTGCGCAGGACCGATAGTTTGTTGCCCGCCTGTTGTCGGGGGTCGCCGGTCTTGTCCTGAGGCACGCCGGAGCTCCTAAGACTACGAGGCATCGAGTTCCTGCGTAGTCAACGTTACCAGGCATTTCAACCGGAAAGCACGCGCTCGATTTGAGCCAAATGCCACGAAAAGGCCAAGTAACGTCGGAAGTCAGCAGCCGAAAGCTGCGGCGATGCGTCTTCTTCGACGCAGAGTTGCGGATTACGCAAACCGCGATTGCGTCGAGACGCTGCCGAGGGCCAGCGGCCGCCTGGGCAAGTATCGGCCCTGGCGCGCTGGACTCGGACCTAGACCTGAAGAAGCTTCAGAGCCTGGAATCCGGATCGAGCCGGCCCGCGCCGGTTTGCCGGTCGGCCCAAGCCAAAGCTACGGCGAACGCGACGAAGATCGCGACGACGATAACGGTCACCAGCAACGCTTCAGCAGGCATCATCCCCTCCCGGATTTGTCTCCGGCATTATTTTGCGGGGCATGGCCGCCGTCATTGATCGGGATCAAATTGCCGCGAGCGTCGCGGACAGGAGGTCAGGCTGCGGCGATGGCCTCGACGCGAGCGGGATCGAGCAGGCTGATGCCGCCGTGAATGATCTCGATCAAGCCGAGACGCTCCAGCTTGGTAAAGGTGCGGCTGACGGTCTCGATGGTCAGGCCGAGATAATCGGCAATGTCCTGGCGGCTCATCGGAAGCGCGACCATGTCGGACGGACCCTTGAGCGCGACCAGCCGCTCACGCCAGCCGAGCAAAAAAGTCGCGACCTTCTCGTCGGCCGAGCGGCGGCCGAGCAGAACCATATGGTCGCGCGCCTGACTCAACTCGCGAATGGCCAGCTCGTTGATGCGCCTGAGCAATTGCGGCCGCTCTTCGGTGAAGCGGCCGAATGGCCCTTTTGGGAATTGGCACACGTTCACCACGCCGATCGCATCGGCCGAAAAATTGTGCCGGCCGGACAGATTCATCCCCAGGAAATCACCGGGCAAGGCAAAGCCGACGATTTGCCGCCGGCCGTCGGGCAGCAGCTTGTAAAGCCGCATGACGCCTTCGAGGACGTTGTAGAACGAGGTCGTGATGTCCTCCTCGGAAAACACGGTCTCGCCCGAATCAAAATGGACGCGGCGGCCGAGATGCTCGAACTCCCGGAGTTCGGCTGCATCGAGCGACGAGCAGACCGCCGCTCCGCGCACTGCACAATCGTCGCAAAAATGCCCGTTCGGCTCACTCGTGACCACGGAAGGCTTCATCCACCGCTCCCCCGCGCCGGCCACTCCCGACGTCAGGCCGAGTCCACCGCGCGGCTGCATTTTACTGCACCGAGCCGCAGCCGATTGACCCAGATCAAATTTGAGCGGCATCGCCGTCATATTCTGCTTCCACGGTTCGACGGGATCATTTTTCCATGCTGCAAAGCGCACTGCGCCACGGCCTGATAGGGCTGCTTCTGATCACGCCTGCGCTAGCGGCCCCGACCGCCGAACAACGCGGCAAGGCTTTTGCCCGAGCCAATTGCGCACGCTGTCACGCGATCGACCGTGCCTCCAAGAGCCCACTCGAGATCGCACCTCCGCTACGCAACCTGCATCGGCGCTATCCGATCAACAGCCTTGGCGAAGCGCTGGCCGAGGGGATCTCCACCGGACATTCCGACATGCCGACCTTCGAGCTCAGCCCGGACCAGATCCACGACCTGCTGTCCTACCTGAAGACGCTGGAATAGTCGGCCTCACACCGCCTGCACGGTCCATCCGATCAGCTCCTTCGCGATGCGTGCGAAGGCCGCATCGAAGGCGGCGACTGAAGCGGCCGGATCGACCTTGTCGAGCTTTTCGCTGGTCTCGATGAGCCGCGATGCGATCACCTTGCCGTTCTTGTCGACGATCCGCGCCGACAGTCCGATCTCGGCCCGAGCCTCCCCATCCGTCGCGATCCGAAAGCGCCGGATGTCGATCAGGAGCTGGTAATCCGCCGGCCCGAGATCCGTCGTGCGCAGCGGGGCGTGGGCGATGTCGTAGTTCTCAAAACTGTCGATCAGGCGCGCCTGCACCAGCTTCGGAATGCTGTCAGCCCAGAGGAAGTCCGCAAAGCCCGGCCTGTCTCCGCTGGGCGCGAACAGCATGCGCTGGGTCTGCAGCATCGCCACCGCCGTCGGCTCGGGAATTGCCAGTGAGGCGGACAGCGTCTTGCCGGCTGGCCCGAGATTCTGCGGCGTGCGCAGGTCGTAGGTGACCTTCTGCGCGGGCGTGCCGCCTCCGGTCATCTTGTCGAGGCCCGCCAGGATGCCGTCGATCTTGCCGGTGTTGCGCGCGAGGCCGTCGGAGAAGGTCTTGAAATTGGCGATGGTTTCCTTCAGCGGGCCGGAATTGTCCTGAAGCACCGTGTCGACCCGCCGCAGCGCATCCCGCGCCGCTTGCGTCATGCTCTGGCCGGCTCCGGCCTCCGCGATCAAGGTCGGCAGCTCGCCGGACCTGGCGACGATCACGCCGCCCTCCAACGTCACCACGGGAACGCCGGTCAGGCCCTGGAATTCGAGCCCGACCTTGGTGTCGGCACGCACCGGCGTCGCCGTTGCAACCGAGATCGTGGCATTGACGAAGCGCGGGTTATCGGGCGCGAGCCCGAGCTGGGTGACCTCCCCGACCCGAATGCCGTTGAACAGCACGCCGGCGCCGACCAGGAGGCCAGGCACCGGACCCTGGAATTGCACGTGATAGTTCGTGCGCGGCCCGATGCCGCCGGTGTTGTTCAGCCAATAGACGAAGCCGAACACCGCGACGATCGCGGCCAGCACGAAACTGCCGATCAGCACATAGGGAGCGCGGGTTTCCATCTCTCATCTCATCTCGTGTTGCAGCATCTGCGAGCGCTTGCCGTGGAAATAGGCGCGCACCCAGGGATGCTCGGATTGCAGCAATTCGCGCATCGGGCCGATCGCCACGATCTTGCCGTCGGCGAGCGCGGCGACGCGGTCGCAGACCGTGGTCAGGCTCGCGAGGTCATGGGTCACCATGAACACGGTGAGCTCCAGGGTCTTTTGCAGCGTCTTGATCAGCGCGTCGAACTCGCCGGCGGCGATCGGATCGAGGCCCGAGGTCGGCTCGTCCAGGAACAGGATCGGCGGATCGAGTGCGAGCGCGCGCGCCAGCGCCACGCGCTTGGTCATGCCGCCGGACAGCTCCGCCGGATATTTGTCGGCGTCCTCGGCACGCAGACCGACCATTTCGAGCTTGGCGATCGCGATCTCGTCCATCAGCTCCTGCGAGAGGACGAGATTTTCGCGCAAGGGAAACTGGACGTTCTGGCGCACCGTCAGCGAGGAGAACAGCGCGCCCTGCTGGAACAGGATGCCCCAGGCCATCGCCTCGCCTCGGCCGTGGCCGCCGGTGGGTTGTCCCATGACCTCGATGGTCCCGCTCCGGCGCGGGATGAGGCCGATGATGGTCCGCATCAAGACCGACTTGCCGCCGCCGGATGCGCCCACCAGCCCGAGAATCTCGCCGCGGCGGACGTCGAGCGACAGATGGTCGAGCACGGTCTGACGACCGAAGCCGACCACGAGATCGCGGACGCGGATCGCGAACTGATCTTGCGATTCTTCCATCGTCACATTCCGATCGAGGCAAAGAAGATAGCGAACAGGCCGTCGAGCACGATCACCAGGAAGATCGATTTCACCACCGACGTCGTGGTCTGCCGCCCCAGCGACTCCGCGCTGCCCTTGACGCGCAATCCCTCGCTGCAGGCCACGATCCCGATCACCAGCGCCATGAACGGCGCCTTCAGGATGCCCACCTCGAAATGCGCGACGGAAACGGCCTCGTGCAGCCGCGCGATGTAGATCGCCGGCCCCATGTCGCCGTAGAATTGCGCGACCAGCCCGCCGCCATAGAGCGCAGCAATCGATCCGATGAAGGTCAGGATGGGCAGCGCAATGACCAGGGCCGCGACGCGCGGCAGGATCAGGACGTCGATGGGATCGAGCCCCATGGTCGAGAGTGCGTCGATCTCTTCGCGCATCTTCATCGAACCGAGCTCTGCTGTGTAGGCGCTGCCTGACCTGCCGGCGACCATGATGGCGACGATCAGCACGCCGAGCTCGCGCAGCACCAGGATGCCGACCATGTCGACCGTATACGACTCCGCGCCGAATCTGCGGAAGTGGAAGAAGCCCTGCTGCGCGATGATGGCGCCGATAAGGAAGGTGATGAGCGTGACGATGGGAATCGCCTGCCAGCCGATCCGATAGAGCTGATACACCAGGGAGGTCAGCCGCAGCGAACGCGGCCGGCGCAGCACGCCGACGACGGCCATGAACAAGGCGCCGAGCATCTGAAGGAAGATCGTGATGTCTTCCCGCGCCCCGACCGTGGACTTGCCGAGCTCGCCCAACCTCGCCAGAACCGGATTGGGCGCGACGCTTGGAGCCGGCGTGCGACGGTTGACCTGGCGCACCTCGTCCATCAGCCCGCTGAAATGATCGGCGACGCCGACGAACTCGGCCAACCTGCCTGACGATGCGGCCCTGCGCGACAGCTTCTCCAGGACCCAGGCGCCGAGCGTATCGAGCGCGCTGATCCCCGACATGTCCAGCGTTACGACGCGCGAGCGATCGACGTCGGCCCCGACCGACCGCGACAGCGTCTCGAGCGTCACCACGTTCGCGGCGGTCCATGGCCCCTCGGGGCGCAATTTCAGCACGTCGCCGGACGGCGTCGCGTGCAGCAGCGGTTCGTGGTTCACGCTTTCCACCTCGTCGGGACAATTGGTCCCCATTCAGCCGGCATTTCTAGGCCGGCGTGTGGCGGCCGGATTGACCTGTCTCAAGACCCCGAACGGGCTCCGCCTCTTGACGCAAATCAAGCGCGATCGCGCGGGCGGGTCTTAGGCTCGCTCGGATGCAATGAGGACACCAATCCATGTTCGACAGTGACAGGATGAGCGAGGAATTACGGGCGCTGAAGGTCGACGTCACGCGCCTGTTGAGCACCGCCGGCGAGGAGATGTTCGAGAGCTCGAAAGCTCGCACCGAAGCGCTCGCCGATCAGATCAGGGCCGCGCTCGCCGAGCTCGGCGAGACCGTCGAACAAGAGGGGGAGCAGCTCCAGGGCCTCGTTGCGGAGCGCCCGATCACCTCGCTCGCCTCCGCTTTCGCGCTGGGCGTGGTCGTCGGCTTCATGCTGAGGAGACACTAGGTGAATACCGAGAATGTCATCAAACATCTGCGCGTGCTGTGGCGCACCGACAGGATCATCGCGGACATCAGGCTGCGCCATTTGCTGATCGGCCTCGGCCTGCGCGCCTTCGCGGCGCTGATCGCCGCGTTCGGGCTCCTGATGCTGGAGCTGTCCGCCTATTTCGCGCTGGTGCAGATCTGGAGCGCGATTGCCGCGGCCGCCATCCTCGGCGCCGTCAATTTCGTCATCGCAGTCGCTCTCTTCCTGATCGCTGGCCGCGCCCCGTCGGGACGCGACATCGAGCTCGCCAGCGAAATTCATGACACGTCCATCGAAGCCCTCCAGCTCGAGGCACGAGCGCTCCAGGCCCAGGTGTCAGGCGCGGTGCATCATCCGCTCAGCACGATCGTGCCGGTGCTGCTGCCGCTGATCGCGGTCATCATCAAGACTCTGCGGACGACGGCCAGGACGCCAAACGACGCAAGTTCGGCCGAAGCGCAATCGTAGCTGACGCGCTCAGAGCTTCAGCCTGACGTCGCAGATTTCAGGCTCGGCCGGGTCCGGCTTGACCTCGAAGCCGAGCTGCCGGCACATGTCGAGCATCACGGTGTTCTCCTGCAGCACGTCGCCCGATATGGTCTTCAAGCCCTCCGACCGCGCGTAGTCGATGATCAGCTGCATCAGGGCCCAGCCGAGCCCCCTGCCCTTGAGGTCGGATCGCAGCAGGATCGCGTATTCGCCGGTCTCGTAGATCGAGTCGGAATGGAGCCGGACCACGCCGACCATTTCGCCGGTGGCCTCGTCGAACGCGATGAAGGCCATCGCACGCGCATAGTCGAGCTGGGTCAGGCGCGCGATGAATTCGTGGGTGAACTCCTTCATCGGGGCAAAGAAGCGCAGGCGAAGGTCGTGCGCCGTGACGTGACGCAGGAATTCGTGGATGGTCGGCTCGTCCTCGGGACGCAGGGGCCGGACCAAGATGCGCCAATCGTCCTTGAGCTTGAGGCGCCGCTCCCATTGCGACGGATAGGCGCGAACGGCGAAATTGGCAGGGCCAGAGCCGGCGAACTTCCGCTGCGGCGGCCCGACCGCGACGCGCGCATCTACCGCGGTCACGCCGGTTTCGTCCGCCAGCAACGGATTGATGTCGAATTCGCGGATCTCGGGAATGTCGGCGGCCATCTGCGCCAGCTTGACCAGCACCATGGCGACGGCATCCTGCTTGACCGCCGGCACGTCGCGATAGGCCTTTAGCAGCCGCGATACACGCGTGCGGTCGATCAGATCGCGAGCCAGTTGCAGGTCGAGCGGCGGAAGCGCCAGCGCCTTGTCATTGATGATCTCCACCGCCGTGCCGCCGCGGCCGAAAACGACCACCGTGCCGAAGGTCGGATCGTCGGCGAGACCAAGGATCAGCTCACGCGCCTTTGCCTTGACGACCATCGCCTGGACGATGACGCCGCCGATGCGGGCCTCGGGCCGCAGCTTTCTGGCTCGCGCAAGAATGTCCGTGGCCGCCGCACGCACGGCCTCCGGGGTCGTCAGATTGAGTACGACGCCGCCGACGTCGGATTTGTGGGTGATGTCCCGCGACAGGATCTTCAGGACGACGGTGCCGCCTTGCGCGAAGATGTCCTTTGCATAGGTCACCGCCTGCTCGACATCGGCTGCCGCATAGGTCGGCACCATCGCGATGTCGTAGGCTTCGAGCAGGTGCTTGATCTCGACAGGCTCGAGCCACTGGCGGCCATCCGCGATCGCGGCCGTGACGATCTCTCTTGCCCCCCTGGCATCCGGAACGAACGTATCGGGCATCGCGGGAGGGACCTGGCTCAGCTCCTCCACCACTTCGCGGTGCCGGACCAGATGCATGAAGCCGCGCACGGCATCGTCCTCGGTCGGATAGTTCGGCACGCCGGCGCTCGAGAGTGCCTGGACGATGTGCTGATCGGCGCCGACCCAGGCAGCCAGCACGGGCTTTGCCCATCGGCGGTGCTGCTCGCGATACTTAGCCACGAACTCCGTCACGGTCTTGGCGATCTCGGCGGCCGATGCGATTGCCGTCTGCACGTTGAGGACGAGAACTGCGTCGTTGTCGCGGTCGGCCAGCAGTTCCTCCAGCGCCGCCGCGTAGCGCGAGGCGTCGGCGTCGCCCACGATGTCGACGGGGTTTGCACCCGACCAGGTCGGCGGCAGCGCCGCATCGAGCTTCCTGCGCGTATCGGTCGAGATGGTTGCCGGAATACCTCCGAGCTCGACCAATCGATCGACCGCAAGGACCCCGATGCCGCCACCATTGGTCAGGATGGCGAGACGCTTTCCGGTCGGCGATTCGACGCGGCCGAGTGTCTCGGCACAATCGAACAACTCGCGCAGATCGGACACCCGCAGCACACCCGCGCGGCGGAACGCCGCATCATAGACGGCGTCGGCACCGGCGAGCGCGCCGGTATGCGTGGCGGCGGCCTTCGCACCCTGCGCCATCCGGCCGGACTTCACCACGACGACCGGCTTCACGCGTGCGGCCGCGCGCGCCGCCGACATGAACTTGCGCGCGTCCTTGATCGCCTCGATGTAGAGCAGGATCGCGCGGGTCTTGTGATCCATCGCGAAATGATCGAGCAGATCGGCAATGTCGACGTCGATCTGATCGCCGATCGAGACGATGCCGGAGAAGCCGACGCCGCGCTGCGCGGCCCAATCCACCATGCCAGCGGCAATGGCGCCCGATTGCGAGATCAGCGCGAGGTTGCCGGCCCGCGGCATGTGCGCGGCGAAACTGGCATTCAGGCTGACGCCCGGCATCATGATGCCGAGGCAGTTCGGTCCGATCAGCCGCATTCCGTGTTTGCGCGCGGCAGCGCTGGTCGCCTCGTGCAGCGATCCCGATCCCTGGCCGAGACCCGCCGAGACGATCAGCGCCCCCGCAGACCCGCGGCGCCCGGCCTGGTCGACGATGCCTGGTATCTCACCCGCGGGCGCGGTGATGACGACGAGCTCGGGCACGAAGTCCAGCCTGTCCAGGCTCTTCACCGCCGCGATGCCGCCGATCTCGGCATGGCGCGGATTGACGAGGCCAAACCTCCCCTTGAATCCGGCCTTGCCAACATTCTCCAGGACCGCGCGTCCCACCGACGCTGGACGCGCGCTCGCGCCGACGAGCGCGACCGAGCGCGGCGACAGCAGGTTGTTCAGACGATAAGTCGACATGAAAACAAATGCACCGCCTCGGCGGCGGTTCCGATGATTGACGATCCGGCTGGAAGAAGAGGCCTAGTGCGAGATCATAACCCAGCACGGTGGCTGGCCAATGACGGTCTTTGTCACACCTCCCCACACGATCTCGTTCAGGCGCGAATGATGATAGGCGCCCATCACGATGGCATCGATGCCATGGGAATTCGCCCAGCTTCCCAGTACTTTGCCGGTCGAGCTGCCACCCCCCTTCGTGGTTTCGAACGAGGCAAAGACGCCGTGTTCCCGCAAGTGGTCGACGAGTGCCGTTCCGGATTGCAGGACCGCGTCAGTCTTGTCCTCCGCCACGGTCAGCACACGAACCGAGGTGGCAGCCTGAAGAATGGGCAACGCATCTCCCGCCGCACGCGCGGCCCGTGCGGAATGATCCCAGGCAATCACGACGTTCTCGAATTCGGGCCGGAGCTCGTCGGCGCGATGTTCGGGACAGAGCAGAAGCGGCCGTCCGGATTCGAACAACAACGCTTCGATGATGGCCTCCGTTCGACTGTCGTGCGGCTTCACGGGAACCAGCGTGAGGTCGCTGAAGCGAGCGTGCTCGGCCAGGATCGCTCCGATCTGATCCGCGGGCACCTTGCCCGACCGGCTCTGGGCGCGGATGTTGGCGCGGGAAGCCGCATTGGTGAAGGCATTCAGCAGCTGCTGCATGTCGCTGGCCTCGAGGCTGGCCTGCGCGGAAGCGCGATCGTCAGGCAGCATCACCTTCGGCCGCTCGAAAACATCTTCCTCGAGTGCGAGCGCGGTGATCCTGGCGCCGAGATCGGCGGCCGCAGCGACGCATTTCTCGATCGCGACCAGGGCTGGCCCGCGCGGCTGGCCGACAAGGGGCAGAAACACATCCTTGATGGGCATCGGAATTCTCCTGAGCCACCATCATAGGCCGGCTGTCGTCGAGCCCCTTGATCCGCGTCAAGACCGGGGGAAACTCAGTCCGATCAACCGGGCGAACCGGCGTTGACCGACGTCAAGGACTGGCCACTCGGTCGTTCTATGGATAGTTCAATCGGAGCGGTTCGCCCCGGAGACAGACATGCGTGCGATGGTGTTGCCGGCCCCACGAGTGCGGCTCCGGATGGAGGAGCGGGCTGCCCCGTTGCCGGGCGAGGGTCAGATCCGGGTGAAGATCAGCGCCTGCGGTGTATGCCGGACCGATCTTCATCTCGTCGACGCCGAGCTGCCCGGCATCCGCTATCCGATCGTGCCTGGCCACGAGATCGTCGGCCGGGTCGACCTCATCGGTGCGAATGTGACGACACATGCGCCTGGTGAGCGGGTCGGCATTCCCTGGCTCGGCTTCACCTGCGGAACATGCCGCTTCTGCCGGGAGGGCATGGAAAACCTCTGTGACGCGCCGCTGTTCACCGGCTACACGCGTGACGGCGGCTACGCGACCCACACCATCGCCGACGCACGTTACGCTTTTCCGCTCGGCGAGGCCGGCAGCGACGTCGAGATTGCGCCTCTGCTGTGCGCGGGGCTGATCGGCTGGCGCTCGCTGGTCCTGGCCGGCCCCGCCGAGAGGCTCGGCCTCTATGGCTTCGGCGCCGCCGGCCACATCATTGCGCAAGTCGCGGTTTGGCAGGGACGCTCCGTCCATGCATTCACGCGGGCAGGCGATGCCGCTGCACAAGGTCTTGCACGCCGTCTCGGCGCTGTCTGGGCGGGGTCATCTGACCAAGTGCCCGACGAGCCGCTCGACGCCGCGATCATTTATGCCCCAGCCGGCGAGTTGGTCCCGGCGGCGTTGCGTGCCGTGCGCAAAGGCGGTCGCGTCGTCTGCGCCGGCATCCACATGAGCGACATTCCGAGCTTTCCGTATGATTTGCTGTGGCAGGAGCGGCAGCTGGTCTCGGTCGCCAATTTGACCCGGCAGGATGGGATCGAATTTCTCAAGGTCGCGCCGCAAGCCGGCGTGCGCACCGAGACGACGGCGTTTCCGCTCGATCAAGCCAACGAGGTCCTGACCATGCTGCGCAATGGCCAGATCCTCGGCGCGGCCGTGCTGACACCCTGATGGTGCTTCCCATGTCCGCTTCGATGAAGGATGACACGGCGGCTCAGGAGCGCATCTTTCGGATGCTGACCGATCATCCCGGCGTGAGGCGCATCGACACGCATGCCGCCTCGGTGTTCCTGGACGCAAAGCGCGCACTGAAGATCAAGCGCGCCGTCCAATTTCCCTTCCTCGACTATTCGACGCTCGAGAAGCGCAAGGCGGCCTGCGAGGAGGAGATCCGGATCAATCGGCCCCTGGCGCCGCAGATCTATCATGGCGTCGTGGCGATCACGGAAGAGCCGGATGGATCGGTGAAGGTCGACGGCATCGGGCGGCCGATCGAGTATGCGGTCGACATGTCGCGCTTCGACGAAAGCAGGACGCTGGATCATCTGGCCAAGGCCGGCCCGCTGGACGCGAAGCTTGCCGCGGCCGCGGCCGACGCAATCGCGGCGTCGCACGTGGCGGCGACACGCGCGGACGGAAAAGCGTGGGTCTCCTCCATCCCGGCCCTGATCGACGGCAACACGAATGGTCTGCGGGCCGGCGGACATTTCGGCGCAGAGGAGATCGAGCAACTCGGCAAGGCCTCGCACACGGCCTATCTGCGTATTCGCGCCCTGCTCGCAGAGCGCGGCCGCCGGGGCTTCGTGCGCCGCTGCCATGGCGATCTGCATCTGGCAAACATCGTCCTGATCGATGATCGGCCCGTGCTGTTCGATGCGATCGAGTTCGACGCGCAAATGGCGACGGTCGACGTGCTCTACGATCTCGCATTCACGCTGATGGACCTGTTGCAGCACCATCAGCCGGGCGCGGCAAACATGTTGCTGAACCACTATCTCGCCGTGACGCCGGCCGACAATCTCGACGCGCTCTCGACTCTGCCGCTGTTCATGTCGATCCGGGCGGCGATCCGCGCCCAGGTTAGCTTGGCGCGGCTCAAGCGGCCGCATTCCGACGGTCCCGGCATTCTCGACCAGGCACGACGCTATTTCGAGCTCGCAGAGATGCTGATCCGTCCTCCTGCTCCGCGCCTGATTGCGGTGGGCGGACTGTCCGGCACCGGAAAGACCGCCTTGGCGCACGCGCTCGCGCCGCTCGTCGCACCGGAGCCAGGGGCCGTCGTGCTGCGTAGCGACCTCGTCCGCAAGCAGATGTTCGGAGTCGAGGACACCCACCGCCTGCCGCCTTCGGCCTATACGCCGGAGGTCACGGCCCGCGTCTACGACACGCTGGTCGAACATGCCCGGCGCGTGCTGGCGCAAGGCCATTCGGCGATCATCGACGGCGTATTCGCTCGCGAGGACGAACGCGACGCGATCGCGGCTCTGGCGCGCGAGCGCAACGTGGCGTTGAACGGGCTGTTCCTGGTCGCGGACCTTGCGACCCGGAAGGCGCGCATCGGCGGCCGCCGGGGAGACGCATCGGACGCCACGCCGGAGGTTGCCGCGCTGCAAGAGCACTATAATATCGGCCATGTCGGCTGGGCGATCATCGATGCATCCGGGACGCAAGAGCGGACGCTTCAGAACTGCCGGAACGTCATCGCTGAGGGGCAAACAAGGCAATCAAACTGATGCGGGCAAGTAAGTCGCGACCGACCACGCGCTCGACGGCAAACGCGCATGCCAAGCCGGCCACGCGGCGCAACGCGCTGCCGGCCCGACTCAGCCCCGGCATGGCCTGCGACACGGCTTTCCGGATCATCGCCCGCCGTCACCTCGACGCGGTAATGGCTCAGCACGACGGCACCTGCCGCGGCGATCCCGATGCGCTGCACCAGATCCGGATCGCACTGACGCATCTGCGGACTGCCATACGCTTCTTCTCGCCGATGGTCGACGATGCGCTGCGGCCGGATGTCTGGGCCGAACTGAAATGGCTGAACGGTCAGCTCGGCATGGTGCGGGACCTCGACGTGGCCATCGAGCGGATCGTCGCGGAGAGTGGCACCGAGCTCGCCGTGGTCGCCGAGCTTCAGCGCTGGGACGAGAAGCGCGCGGAGAGTCACCGGCTGCTGGCGCGCGCGCTGCAATCGGCGCGGTATCGCCGCCTGGTCGAGCAAACCTCAACTTGGATCGAAACCGGCCCCTGGTCGACCCGCCGCAGCAAGGACGCCATCCGGCTGCGCCGCCGCACCCTCGCCGACCACGCGACGGAGCGGCTGACCGAGTGGGAGACGACGCTGCTCAAGAAGGCCCGGAAGCTGAAAAAGCTCGATGTCGAGAAACGTCACAAGCTGCGCCTCCTCAACAAGCGGATGACCTATTCGGTCGAGTCGCTTGCAGATCTGTTCGCCGATGGCGCGGCGAAACAGAAGTCCATCCTCAAGCAATTGCGCAAGGCACAACGGTCGCTCGGACAATTGAACGACGATGCACGCGGGCAAGCGTTGGCGGCGTCATTGAATGGCGCCGGCCTCGAAGCCAGTAATCGATTCCTCGATCGCAAGCGGGAAAAGAAGCTGTTGCGGAAGGCCTCGGAGGCCTACCGCAAACTGGACAAGACCAAACCGTTCCGCTCCTCGGATCTCGCGCCGAGTTCGGAGCCGGAAGCTTAGGTGTGGACGTAGTCCCCCGGCGCATCGGGCAGGCCAAGGGCGCCGCCAAGTCCGATCTGCGGGGGATCGCAGGGCGCACCGGAGCGCGCTGACAGCCAAGTGGCCCATTCAGGCCACCACGAGCCTTCGACGCGCGGGGCGAGCTTCAGCCATTCGTCCGCACCGACATAGGGCGCGTCAGCAGCCTTGGTCAGCACCTGATAGAAGTGGCCCTCCTCCTGCGGAGGCGCGACGACGCCGGCATTGTGGCCGCCGCTGGTCAACAGGAACGTCACGTCGGCATCGACCTGATAATGGATCTTGTAGACGGATCGCCACGGCGCGACGTGATCGGCGAGCGTGCCGACCACGAACATGGGCGTGTGAATGTCCGATAGCGAGACGCTCCTGCATTCGACCCGATAGCGACCTTCCGCCAGATCGTCGTTCAGGAACAGCTGGCGCAGATACTCCGAGTGCATGCGATAGGGCAGCCGCGTGGCGTCGGCGTTCCAGGCCATCAGGTCGCTCGGTGGCGAACCGTCGCCCATCAGATAGTCACGCGAGAGCCGCGACCAGATCAGCTCGTTGGAGCGCAGCAGCTGGAACGCGCCCGCCATCTGTGTCGTGTCGAGATAGCCGCGCTGCCACATCATGTCTTCGAGGAAGGCAACTTGGCTCTCGTTAATGAATAGCGTCAATTCTCCGGCCTCGGTGAAATCGGTTTGCGCGGCGAGAAGCGTGACGGTGCCGAGACGGCTGTCGCCGTCGCGCCCCATGGCCGCCGCGGCGATCGACAGCAACGTGCCGCCAAGACAATAGCCGAGGGCATGGATCTTCCGGCCCGGCGCGATCTGGCCGATCATGTCCAGTGCGGCCATCACGCCCAGCTTGCGGTAGTCGTCGAAGGCAACATCCCGATCGTTCGCGTCCGGATTGCGCCAGGAGATTGCGAAGACGGTGAAGCCCTGAGCGGTCAGGTATTTGACCAGGGAATTCTGCGGCGACAGATCGAGGATGTAGTACTTCATGATCCAGGCCGGCACGATCAGAATCGGCTCCGGCCGCACCTGCGCAGTCGTCGGATGGTACTGGATCAGCTCGATCAGGCTGTTGCGGTAGACGACCTTGCCGGGCGAAGCCGCCACCGTCTTGCCGACGACGAACTGATCCTCGTCGGCCAGCTTCGAGCCGGAGAGCAGGCGCATCAGGTCGCTGCACCAGTTCTGCCAGCCGAACACGAAGTTCTCGCCGCCGCTCTGGAACGCTTTTTCCAGAACCTGCGGATTGGTGGCCGCGAAGTTCGAGGGTGCCAGCATGTCGAGCATCTGGCGCATCGAGAACTCGACGATGGCTTCGTTCGCGTGGGACACGCCGCGTATGCCGGTCGTGGCATCGTGCCACCAACGTTCGGTGAGCAGAAACGCCTGCGCAAGCAGATTGAACGGCGCGGCTTCCCATTGCCGGTCCTTAAAGCGGCGATCCCGCCCCTGCGGCCGAATGACGGACCACGGCTCCTGCGATGTCGCGCGCGCGGCGGCCTCCAGGAGGCGGCCGGAATCGCGGAAGATGTTGCGGGAGAGCTCCATCTGATGCTGAGGCGCCGCCGCAAGATGCGCGCCCCAATCGAGCCAGGCGAGCGACAAGGCCACGGGCGAGATCCCGCCCGTGAACCGCGCCAGCATGGCATGGAACGCGCGATCAAGCGGATAGGTATCCGTTGCTTGCGGGCAAGTGCAGTCAGCCGGCGTCCCTGCGACCCCCTCGGGAATCTCGGCAGCCGGCTTGGCCGCGGGAGCTTGCAGCGGCGCTTCGGCCCGTGGAAATATCTTCACGACGCTCATGGCTGATTGTTCCTGCGGGCTTCCGTTCTAGGCCTGCGGCAGGATATGGCGACGCTGCCGCCGCGCGTTGAGCTGCATCAAATCGCTGCGCGGATCACAATCGGTCAGTCAGGGCAAGCTTCGTCCGCTTGACCTGGGTCAAACCACACCCCGACGGATTCACTAGGCTTTGCGCATTGAAGTTGACATGCCAGCGGAGTTGTCCATGCGCGCCCACCAGATCATGACCCGATCGGTCATCTCGGTCACCCCCGACACCAGCATCGTCGAAGCGGCCAACATCATGCTGAAGCGACATGTCAGCGGCCTCACCGTAGTCGACGATACCGGCAAGCTGATCGGCGTGGTGTCGGAGGGAGATTTCATCCGCCGCAGCGAAATCGGCACCGGGCGCAAGCGCGGGCGGTGGCTGCGGTTCATCCTGGGTCCGGGCAAATCCGCCAGCGACTTCGTCCACGAGCACGGCCGCAAGGTCTCGGAAGTGATGACCGACTCGCCCGTGACCATCACGGAGGACACCGCGCTCGCGGAGATCGTCGATCTCATGGAGCGGAACAACGTCAAGCGGCTGCCGGTCGTGCGCGGCGACAAGGTCGTCGGGATCGTGTCCCGCGCCAATCTGTTGCAGGCGGTGGCGGGGCTGGCCCGCGACGTGCCGGATCCGACCGCCGATGACGATCACATTCGCAGCCGCATCATCGAGACCATGGAGAGGAACGATTGGTGCCCGTTCGGGCTGAACGTCATCGTGCGTGACGGGATCGTTCATCTCAGCGGCGTCATCACCGAAGAGCGCACACGTCAGGCCGCGGTCGTCGCCGCGGAGAACGTCGAGGGCGTGAAGAAGGTGCGCGACCATCTGTGCTGGGTCGACACCCTGTCCGGCATCTATCTCAACTCGCCCGAAGACGACGAACTCGCCAAAGCGAGCTGATCAAGGCAAGCTGATCGCGGCAGAATTCAGCTCGGAATGACGGCGGTGGCTTCGATCTCGACGCGCGCCGCCTTCTCGACGAGGCGGACGACCTGAACCAGGGCCATCGCCGGATAGTGCGCTCCGAAGACGTCGCGGTAGACCTTGCCGAGCTCCTTCAGATTGGCCAGGTACTCGTCCATGTCGACGACGTACCAGGTCAGCCGCACGAGGTGCTCGGGCCGGGCACCGGCCTCGGCCAGGATCGCGGCGATGTTGTCGAGGGTCTGGCGCACCTGCGCGACGAAGCCGTCCGCAAGACGCTCCTCAGCGTCCCAGCCGATCACCCCGCCGGTGACGACGATGCGTCCCTCGGCAGCGATGCCGTTGGCATAGCCCTTCGGCAGCGGCCAGCCTGACGGCTGCAGCATCTGCGCCTTGATGCGCGTTCCATCCTCGGCTGCGGTTGGCAGCACCGCGAGTTGCGGGCTTTTCGGGGTGGTCACTGACAATTCTCTATCCTTCTCTCATTCCGCGGCGACGCCCGAGGACGTCACTGCGGCCTGCGCCAGCTGCCGCAGGGCAAAGCGCTTCAGCTTGCCGGTCTCGGTCTTCGGCAATTGCGCCACGAACTCGATGGCGCGTGGATATTTGTACGGCGCGATCTCGCGTTTGACATGCTCCTGCAACTCGGCCACCAGCTGAGCGTCAGGCGTCACGCCGGGCGCGGCAATGACATAGGCCTTCACGATCATGCCGCGGGCCTCGTCGGGCGCACCGACCACACCGCATTCGGCGACCGCCGGATGCGTGAGCAGCGCCGCTTCGACGTCAGTCCCCGCGATGTTGTAGCCGGCCGACACGATCATGTCGTCGGAGCGCGACTGGTACCAGAAATAGCCGTCGCTATCCATCAAATAGGTGTCGCCGGTGATGTTCCAGCCGTTCTGGACGTATTTCCGCTGCCGCTCGTCGGCCAGATAGCGGCAGCCGGTCGGCCCGCGCACGGCGAGACGGCCCATCGTTCCCGGCGGCACATCGCGGCCCTCATCATCGACGATCTTGGCTTCATAGCCCGGCACGGGCTTGCCGGTGGCGCCGGGGCGGATCTCGTCCTCGGTCGCGCTGATGAAGATGTGCAGCATCTCGGTCGAACCGATGCCGTCCATCAGCTTGATCCCGGTCGCCTTGAGCCAGGCATCGAATGTCGGCTTGGGAAGGGTCTCGCCCGCGGAGACGCATTTGCGGAGCGAAGAAATGTCGCGGCCCGCGAGCTTGCCGAGCATGGCGCGGTATGCGGTCGGCGCCGTGAAGCAGACCGTGGTCTTGTACTGCTCGATCGCATTCAGAATGTCGTCCGGCGTCGTCTTCTCCAGCACGACAAAGGAGGCGCCGATATGCATCGGAAACAGCACGCCGCCGAAGCCGAAGGTGAAGGCGAGCGGGGCCGAGCCGACGAAGCGATCCTTTTGCTCGGCGCGCAGGATGTTGCGTGCGTAACCGTCACAGACCGCGAGCATGTCGCGGTGGAAATGCATGGTGCCCTTGGGATCGCCGGTCGTGCCCGAGGTGAAGGCGATCAGACAGATATCGTCGGCGGCGGTATCGACGGCCTTGAAGTCAGGGCTGGCATCGGCGATCAGTGCTTCGAGCGAATCCGCCGCGCCATTGCCCCAATAGACCACGTGTTTGAGGCCGGGCGCTGCGGCTTTCGCCTTCTCCATCTCGTCGGCGAGCTTTCCGTCGCACAGCGCCAGCGTGATCTCCGCCTTCTGGATCGGATAGGACAGCTCCTTGGCGCGCAACAGCGGCATCGTCGCGACGCAAATACCGCCGGCCTTGATCACCGCGAGATAAGTCGCAACCATCATCGGGTTGTTGGTCGAACGCAGCAGCACGCGCCCGCCGGTGACGAGACCGAGCTTGCCAACCAGCACATTGGCGATGCGGTTCACCAGCGCCTGCAGCTCGCGATAGGTGTAGCTGACGGCTGGGCTGATGACGCAAGGGGCATCGCCCTGGCCCTGCTCGACCCAGCGATCGAGGAAATAGCTGACGCAGTTCAGTCGCGGTGGATAGTGCAGCTCCGGCCGCGTGAAGATGAATTCGGGCCAGAGCTCGCGCGGCGGCAGGTGTTGCCGCGCGAACGTATCGACATGGGCCGTCGCGGCGCTGCCGTCAGACGAGCCCGTTACTTGAATCTTGGCGGCGTTGGCCATCGCACGCTCCTTTCAGCATGGATTGCACCCGGCAGCACGATCTAGAAAACATTTTAGGCTTAAAACAATTTCGCGCAATAGGGGATTTTGGGCATCCCGTGCTTTTTCATGCGGCAAAGGGGTGGGCGGCCTGTCGCGCCCGCACGGTCAGGGCCGGCGGCGGGCGGCCGATTTCTGCGCGGACGCCTTGGTCTTGGCGAGGAGGCGCATCAGTTCGCGCACGTCCTTCGGCGAGAGGTCGGCGAACAGATCGGCGATCCAGGCCTCGTGCTCGGCGGCCATCCTGCGGAACTCGGCACGCCCGAGCTTGGTCAGCCGGATCACCTGGACGCGGCGGTCGGTCTCCGAGGTCCGCCGGTCGAGATGGCCTGATTCCACCAGACGCTCCACGAGCCCGGTCACATTGCCGTTCGACACCATCATGCGCTTGGAGACATCGGAGAGCGTCATGCCGTCAGGCGCCTTGTCGAGCTGCGCCATCAGGTCGAAGCGCGGCAGCGTGACGTCGAACCGCTGCCGCAGCCGGCCGCGCACCTCGCCCTCGATCAGCGTCGTGCAGGTCAAGAGCCGCAGCCACAGCCGGAGCTCTTCGGCATGGTCCTCCGGTGTTTCGACGGCCTTGGTCTCGGAATCGAGCATGTCGATGCAGCCACTCACGGCCGGCATTGGCGCCGGCACGGATTCCCCAACATTTTGAGCTTCAAATAAATCCGGGCCGGCTGCAAGTCCAAAGCTGCAACAATCGACCGCACGCCTATTTCTTTAGGCTTCAAATATTTGGCGCGCCGCTTGCATGCGACCCTGCCCGCAGGATGCGACGCCTCGCGCTCGGCTTGCCGCGGCGGCCGTCATCGGCATAAGCTTTGGATTGGAGTACGTGGCTTGCAGCGCAAGCCAGTCGTCACGAGGGACAGATCATGAAGACGCAAATGACCTTGGCCGCAGCCGCGATGCTGCTCGGCACCGTGGCCACCCCTGCCCTCGCCCAGGAAAAAATCAAGCTCGGTGTGATCGTGACCCTGTCGGGACCAGCCGCAGCGCTGGGCCAGCAGGTTCGCGACGGCTTCGCGCTCGCCGTGAAGGATCTCGGCAGCAAGATGGGCGGCCGCGACGTCGAGCTCGTCGTCGTCGACGACGAGCTGAAGCCGGATGCAGCGGTGACCAAGGTGAAGGGCCTTCTGGAGCGCGAGAAGGTCGACTTCGTGGTCGGGCCGATCTTCTCCAACATCCTCCAGGCCATCCACCGGCCCATCACGGAATCGAAGACGTTCCTGATCAGCCCCAATGCCGGCCCGTCGACATTCGCCGGCAAGGACTGCAACCCGTTCTTCTATGTGACGTCCTATCAGAACGATCAGGTGCACGAGATCCTCGGCAAGGTCGCGCAGGATCGCGGCTACAAGCGCATGTACCTGATGGTGCCGAACTATCAGGCCGGCAAGGATTCGGTGGCGGGCTTCAAGCTCGACTACAAGGGCGAGATCGTCGAGGAATCCTACATGCCGCTGAACACGCTGGATTTCCAGCCGGAGCTCTCCAAGATCTCCTCACAGAAGCCCGATGCACTGTTCACGTTCATGCCGGGCGGCCTCGGCGTCAATCTCGTCAAGCAGTACCGGCAGGCCGGGCTCGCCGACACCATTCCAGTGCTGTCGGCCTTCACGGTCGATGAATCGACCCTGCCGGCGCAGCAGGATGCGGCGGTCGGCATGTTCGGCGGCGCGAACTGGGCACCCAACCTCGACAATCCCCAGAACAAGAAGTTCGTTGCCGCCTACGAGGCCGCCTACAATAGCGTTCCCGGCACTTACGCCTCCCAGGCCTACGACACCGCGATGCTGATCGACAGCGCCGTCAAGGCCGTGAAGGGCGACCTTTCCAACAAGGACGCCGTTGGCGCCGCGTTGAAGAAGGCCGACTTCACCTCGCTGCGCGGGGCCTTCAAGTTCAACCACAACAATTATCCGATCCAGGATTTCTACCTGACCAAGGTCGCCAAGCGTCCGGACGGCAAGTTCCAGACCGAGATCGTGCAGAAGGTGTTCGAGAATTACGGCGACCGCTATGCCAAGGACTGCAAGGCGACGAACTGAGCATGATCGGACCCGAAGGGCCGCGGTAGCGCAAAATGCGCAGCGGTTTTCCGAACATGATCATGCTCTAACAAGAACCGCGCAGCGCGTTACGGGAGGACTGCAATGAAGAGCGAAATCACCGGCATCACGCGGGCCAATGAGGGAATCCAGGGCATTTCCTGGAACATCCTCGGCCAGACCTACGTGCCGAAGAGCTACGCCGAGAACAGCTTCTCCTGGCACGCGACGCTGCCGCCGGGCACCTTCGTGCCGCCGCACATTCATCCCGACCAGGATGAATATCTCTACATGCTGGAGGGAAAGCTGGATTTCGTGCTGGGCAATTCGGAGGCGCAGGCAACCGCGGGCGACCTCATCCGCCTCGGCATGGGCGTGCCGCACGGCATCTTCAACAAGTCGGAGCAGACCGCCAAGGTGCTGTTCTGGGTCTCGCCGAGCCGCAAGCTGTTCGACCTGTTCTGGGGTCTTCACAACATGAAGGAGCAGAAGCCGGAGGACGTCGTGGCGATGGCCGCCGAGTTCAACATCCACTTCCTTCCGCCGCCGCCCGGCGGCTAGCGGCGCGCGTCAGGCGCGCACCGCCGCAAGACCCGGCACCGCGGCGAAGCCTGCCTTGGTGGCATAGCCGCGCACGATGGCCTCGCGCTGGGAATAGCTCAGGACGTTGTCGACATTGTCGAAACCGTCGGGCGCGAGCTGCTCGACGGCGTCGATGACGCCCTCGGGGCCCCCGCGCCGGTTGGAGCGGACGATCTCGGCCGTCATCGGCAGGCGCTTCTTCTCGTACTCGAGCAAGGCCTGACGCGGGTGTTCGGCGCGCACCAGCGCATCCGCAAGGCAGCGCGCGTCGAGAATGGCCTGCGAGGCGCCGTTCGACCCCACCGGATACATCGGATGCGCGGCGTCGCCGAGCAGCGTGACCCTGCCCGATGACCAATATGGCAAGGGATCGCGATCGCAGGTCGGATATTCGTAGAATTCGGGCGTTGCCGAGATCAGGCTCTTCACGTCGATATAGGGCACCGAGAAACGCGCCACATGCGGCATCAGCTCTTCGCGGCGGCCCGGCCGCGACCAGTCTTCCTTCCGCGGCGGCGGCGCGTTGCCCTCGCCCACTTTCACCAGCACCGCCCAATTGGTCAGGCGGCTCGCCGGGCTCGATCCTTCCGCGATCGGATAGATCACCACCTTGGCGTTGAGACCGCCGGCCACGATCATCGATTTGCCGGTCAGGAACAGCGGCCAGTCACGCGCACCGCGCCACAGCATGAGGCCATTCCAGCACGGCGGCCCTTCGTTCGGAAACAGCGTCTCGCGGACGCGCGAGTGAATTCCGTCGGCACCGATCAGGATATCGCCTCGCGCGGTGTGGACATGGGCGCCGGAGCGATCGAAGAAGTAAGCGGTGACGCCGCCCTCGTCCTGCGTGAAGGCGCCGAGCCGGCAGCCGGTGTGGATCGCCTCGCGGCCCAACCGCTCCTCGACGGCGCGATGGATGACGGCCTGAAGGCGGCCGCGATGGATCGAGAATTGCGGCACGTCGTGGCCGGCGTCGATGCCGCGGGCTTCGCGCCAGACCTCCTGGCCGTGGCGATTGAGATAGTAGAGCTGGTCGGTGCGAACAGCGACGTCGTCGAGCTTCTGCAACAGGCCGAGGCCGGCCAACTCCCGCATGGCATGCGGCAGCGTGTTGATGCCGACGCCGAGCTCGCGAATGGTGTCGGCCTGCTCGAAGATCTCGCAATCCAGGCCGCGCGAGCGGAACATCAATGCCGTGGTGAGACCACCGATACCGCCACCGACGATAATCGCCTTCATCGCCCTAACTCCACTCGAAACACAGGCAATGGGTTAACGTCGCACGGCCGATCACTCCGCCGCAAGCGGCTTTGTCGCCTCCGCCTTGAGCTCGGCCCGGGTCTTAGGCTTAGCCTTAATTCTCAGCTCCTCGAGATCCTGCCGGTCGCGCACGCTGTTGCGGAAAATCTGATCTTTTCCGGGCAGATATTGCGGGGGACAGAAGGCGTCGTTTGCCCCGTACCAGGCCGCCGCCTTCATGGTGAAGAAGGGGTCGACGAGATGGGGACGGCCGAGGGCAACGAGATCGGCCCGGCCGGCGGCCAGAATGGTGTTGGCCTGGTCCGCCGTGGTGATGTTGCCGACGCACATCGTGGCGACCCGCGCCTCGTTGCGGACCTGGTCGGAGAAGGGCGTTTGGAACATGCGTCCGTAGACCGGCTGCGAATCGCGCACGGTCTGGCCGGTCGAGACGTCGACGAGATCGACGCCGGCCTCGGCAAAAGCGCGCGCGATGGCGACCGCATCATCGCCGGTGATGCCGCCGTCCGCCCAATCGGTCGCCGAGATGCGCACCGACATCGGCTTGTGCGACGGCCACACCGCGCGCAAAGCCTCGAAGATCTCGAGCGGGAACCGCAGACGGTTGGCGAGCGAGCCGCCATATTCGTCCGTCCGGGTGTTGGTCAGAGGGGAGATGAAGCTCGCGAGCAGATAGCCGTGGGCGCTGTGCAATTCGAGCATGTCGAAGCCGCAGCGCTCGCCGCGCTCGGCCGCCGCGACGAAAGAATCCCTCACCGCATTCATGCCGGCGCGGTCGAGCTCGCGCGGCACCTGGCTGTCGGGGAAATAGGGCAGCGGCGATGCCGAAATGATCTCCCAGCCGCCCTCCTCCAAAGGACGGTCCATCCCGTCCCACATCAATTTGGTCGCGCCCTTGCGGCCGGCGTGGCCCAGTTGCAGGCAGATCTTTGCGGCCGAGTTGCCGTGGACGAAATCCACGATGCGACGCCAGGCGGCCTCCTGCTCGTCGTTCCACAGACCAGTGCAGCCGGGCGTGATCCGGGCCTCACGGCTAACGCAGGTCATCTCGGTGAAGATGAGGCCGGCGCCGCCGATCGCGCGCGAGCCGTAATGCACCAGGTGGAAATCAGTCGGCACACCTTCCTTCGCCGAGTACATGCACATCGGCGACATCACGGCGCGATTGGCAAGCTTCATCTCACGCAGGCGGAACGGCTGAAACAGCGGCACCATCGGCCGATTGGTGTCGACATCGAAGCCGCTGCTGCGCACCTGCCTCGCAAACGACTTGTCGACCTCCGCCACGAAATCCGGCGCGCGGAGCTTGAGATTGTCATAGGTGATCGCCTTCGAGCGCGTCATCACGCCGAAGGCGAACTGAACCGGATCGAAATCCCAGAAGCGGTCGACATGCTCGAACCAGACCAGCGAAACGTCGGCGGCATGCTGCGTCTTCTCGACCTCCTCGCGGCGGCCGTGCTCATAGACCTCCAGGGCGGCCTTGATGCTGGGCGCCTTCTCCATGGCTTCGGCCAGCGCGATGGCGTCTTCCATCGCGAGCTTGGTGCCTGAGCCGATGGAGAAATGTGCGCTCGCCTTGGCGTCGCCGAGCAGCACCATGTTGTCCTTGACCCAGCGCTTGCTGCGGATCATCGGGAAGTTGCGCCACATCGAGCGGTTCGTCAGCAGCTTGTGCCCATCGAGGAACCAGCCGAAGATGTCGGCCATCCGCGCGGCGGATTGAGCCTCGTCGAGACCCGTCAGCCCGGCGCGTTCGAACGTTTCAGGGTCGGTCTCGAAAATCCAGGTCGAGTGCCCGGCCTCGTACTGATAGGCATGGGCGATGAACGGCCCCCACTCCGTCTCCTGGAAGATGAAGGTGAAGGCATCAAGCGGCCTGGTCGAACCCATCCAGGCGAACTTGTTGGCGCGCAGGTCGACCTCCGGCTGGAAATGCTCGACGTATTTCTCGCGGAAACGGCTGTTGATGCCGTCGGCGAGCAGGATGAGATCGGCATCGGCGAAGCGCATTTCGTTGTCGATATCGACCTCGAAGTGCAAGGTGACACCCAGCTCGCGTGCACGTTCCTGGAGGATCAGAAGCAGCTTCTGCCGCGAGCAGCCGCAGAAGCCGTTGCCGCCGACGCGGTGCACGGTGCCGCGGAAGTGCACGGCGATGTCATCCCAGTAAGCGAACTCCTGGGTGATGCGGCGATAACTCGGCAGATCGTGCTTCTCGAAATTGTCGAGCGTCGCATCCGAGAACACCACGCCGAAGCCGAAGGTGTCATCGGCCCGATTGCGCTCATAGACCGCAATGTCCGCGCCGGGACGCTGCTTCTTGAGCAGGATCGCAGCATACAGACCCGCAGGTCCGCCACCGATGATCGCGACTTTCATGGGAGCCTCGCCACTTCACCCGGCCATGAAAACTATTTTAAGCCTAAAATAATTTCCCGCAAGTCCCCCTCGCTGGATTTGCTGCAGATAATTGCGACCGGCTCAGTCGCCCCTGAATACCGGCTTGACCTTGTTGGCGAAAGCCTCGAAGGCACGCTCGAAATCCGCGGTGGTCATGCACAGCGCTTGGGCGATGGCCTCCGCCTCGATCGCCTCCTCCACCGACATCGCCCATTCCATCGCCAGCATCCGCTTGGTCATGGTGTTGGCGAAGGTCGGGCCTTCCGCGACTTGCCTGGCCAGAACCTGCGCCTGGGGCAGCACCTGCTCCGCGGTGACGATGCGGCTGAAGAAGCCCCAGCGCTCGCCCTCTTCCGCCGTCATGAACCGGCCGGTGTAGAGCAGCTCGGAGGCGCGGGACTGCCCGATGATCCGCGGCAGGATGGCGCAAGCGCCCATGTCGCAACCGGCCAGCCCCACCTTGTTGAACAGGAACGCCACCTTCGCCCCGCTCGCCGCAAGGCGCATGTCCGATGCCATGGCGATGATCGCCCCGGCGCCGGCGCAGATGCCCTCGACCGCCGCCACGATCGGCTGCGGACACGCCCGCATCGCCTTGACGAGATCGCCGGTCATACGCGTGAAGCCGGTCAGCCCCTTGGTGTCCATCTTCACCAGCGGGCCGATGATCTCGAACACGTCGCCGCCGGACGAGAAATTGCCGCCGGCACCCGTGACGACGATGGACTTGACCGCGTCGTCGAAGGTGCAGGCGCGGAAGAAATCGGTCAGTTCCCGATAGCTCTCGAACGTCAGCGGATTCTTTCGTTCGGGGCGATTGAGCGTGACCGTCGCAACGCCGTCAACCACGGCGAGCAGGAAGTGCTGCGGCGAGTAATCCGCAAGCGGCACGGTGACGGGATTGGCTGGTCTGCTCATGGGATCTCCTTGGCTTTTATGTTCCGGCCCTGCTTCGCCACGCTAGATTTCACCGCCGGCAACGGCGATCGCCTGCCCGGTGATCGCACCGGCGCCCTCGCCGCAGAGCCAGAGCACCGCGTCGGCCACCTCCTGCGGTGTGATGAGTCTTCCTTGCGGATTGTGTTTCGAGAGCTCGGCGATCGCCTGCTCGCGGGTTCGGCCGGTCTTCTTCATGATATTGTCGATACTGCCGGCGACCAGATCGGTGTCCGTGAAGCCGGGACACACCGCATTCACGGTGACGCTGCTACCAGCCATCTCGAGGGCGAGCGAACGCACCAGGCCGACAACCGCGTGCTTGGCCGCCGCATACGCGCTGACATAGGCGTAGCCCTTGAGGCCGGCCGTGGACGCCACCGCGACGATGCGACCGTAGGGACGATCCTTCATGCCCGGCAGCACGGCCTGGACGGCATGTACGACGCCCATGAAATTGACATCCATCATCCGGCTGAAGAGCGCGCCGTCCGATTTCGCGAACGGCGCCGATTCAGCGCTGCCCGCATTGGCAACCAGGATGTCGATCGGCTTGCGCGCACTTGCCCCGGCGATCGCGGCTTTCAGTGATGCTTCGTTCGCGACATCAGCGACAGCCGCAAAGTGCGCGGCACCTGCATTGACCGCCTCGTCGAGAACCGCCGCGTTCCGGCCAAGCACCGTTACGGTCGCACCAGCGCCGACGAGAGAGGAAGCGATCGCTCGGCCGATGCCGCGCCCGCCACCGGTGACCAGCGCGTGCGGCGAATGCGGCAATCCGGACATGCGCTGGCTCCCTCAGATCTCGTGATCGTGCTTCCGATATATTTTAACCTTCAAGTTTTTGCAACGAAAGCGGCGCGTGGCCGGCGAATGCCGCCGCATGAGAGACGGCCCGAAAATTGCTTTAAGTATAAAATTATCGCTTCCCATCCCTGAAAGGCCTGTTAGCATCGAAGTGCCAGCAGAAGGATGTCGCGTGTCACAGCCTGTGCCGATGATAACAAAGGATGGACGCTTCGCCTACGAAGCCGCGGGCGATCCTGGCGCGATACCGCTGATCTTCCTGCACGGCATCGGCGGCGCGGCGCGAGCCTGGCGGCGGCAGCTTGCCACATTCGGCGAGCGCTTCCGCGCGATCGCATGGGACATGCCCGGTTATGGCGGATCGACGCCGCTTTCGAGCGTCAGTATCGCTGCCCTGGCGGAGGCGCTGCAGCAATTCATCGAGCAACTCGGCGTCAGCAGGCCTGTTCTGGTCGGCCATTCCATCGGCGGCATGATCGTTCAGAAGTGGCTGGTTCAGTCCCCCAAACTGGCACGCGCGGTCGTGCTGGCGCAGACCAGCCCTGCGTTCGGCAAGGCGGACGGCGACTGGCAGAAATCGTTTATCGCAGCGCGGCTGGGACCGCTCGATCGCGGGGAGACGATGAAGTCGCTGACGCCTTCGCTGGTGAAGGAGCTTGTCGGCGACGATCCCGATCCGAACGGGATGGAGGTTGCCCGCGAATGCATGGGGAGCGTGCCCGAAGCGAGCTATCGCGCCATGATGCTGGCCCTGATCGGCTTCGATCAGCGCAGCACGCTCGGAGACATTTCCGTCCCGACACTGCTGCTGTCGGGCTCCAAGGACAATAACGCGCCCGCGCCGATGATGGCCAAGACGGCGACCTTTATTCCAGGGGCTGAATATGTCGAGCTCGCCGGCGTCGGCCATCTCGCCAATCTCGAACGCCCCGGGGCCTTCGACGAAGCTCTCGGCCGGTTCCTGAACTCTCTCGCGACCAAAGCGTAAGGTGACCGCGCGATGACCATGCAAGGTGGCAAGACGATTGGGACGACCAACAAGGTCGCGCTGGATGCGCCGATCTTCGATCCTACTGGATTCGGCTTGAACGACGAGCAGGCCGGCATCATCACCCGCGCGAGAGAGATCGGCCAGACCGTGTTTGCCGGTCGCGCCGCCACTTACGATCGCGAGGCGACCTTTCCGACGGAAAATTACCGCGATTTGCATCGCGTCGGCCTGCTCGGCATCGCGGTACCCAAGAAGCACGGCGGCCTCGGCGCCAATTACCAGACCTATGCCCTGGCGGCAGCCGAGATCGGCCGTTATTGCGGCGCCACCGCGCTGACCTGGAACATGCATGTCTGCTCGACCCTGTGGTCGGGTCCCCTCGCCGACGATCTCGACATGGACGCGGAGACCCGTGCGGAGCATGAGCGACGGCGCGCGGTCCACTACAAGCGCATCGTCGAGGATGGTGCGATCTATTCGCAGCCCTTCTCCGAGGGTGGAGCTGCCGCTGCGGGCGGCGTTGCTTTTGGCACTGAAGCGAGGCCGGTCGCGGGCGGTTGGATCGTCAACGGAAAGAAGATCTTTGCTTCGCTCTCGGGCCACGCCGACTATTACGGCGTGCTTTGCACCGAGATCGAGCAAGGCGAGAAGGCCTCGCGCCGCAACACGCTCTACCTCGCGATATCAGCCAAATCAGAAGGCGTCTCCGTCGTCGGCGACTGGGATCCGCTGGGCATGCGCGGCACGGTTTCGCGGACCCTGCTGTTCAAGGACGTGTTCGTGCCGGAAGATTCAGCGCTGATGCCGCGCGGCGTCTATTTCCAGGCGGCGATGCGCTGGCCGCACATGTTCCTGACGCTGTCGCCGACTTATATGGGCCTGGCCCAAGCCGCCTACGACTTCACCGTGCGTTACTTGCGCGGCGAAGTCCCGGGCATGCCCCCGGTCAAGCGGCGGATGTACGCGACCAAGCAGATCGCGGTGGCGCAGATGCAGATCAAGCTGGAGCAGATCAAGGCAATCTGGTTCCAGGCCGTGACCGAGGCGCGCGCCAATCCGACCAAGGAGCAGGTGCTGCGCGCCTATGCCGCGCAATATTCGGTAATGGAGGGCGCCAATGAGCTCGCCGCGCTCGCGATCCGCACCTGCGGCGGTCAGGCCATGCTTCGCTCGCTGCCGCTGGAGCGGATCTATCGGGACAGCCGCTGCGGCTCGTTGATGCTGCCCTGGACCGCCGAGCTCTGCCTCGACCGGATCGGGCGCGAAGCGCTGTACGAGGCCGGTGAAACGGACGACTGACCGTGGACCTCTGTAGCCTGATCGACCGCAACGCGGCGTTCGCGCCAGACAAGACGGCCATCGCCTTCGAAGGCAAGCGGCTGAGTTACGCGGCATTCGCCGCACGGATCGAACGGACCGCGACGGCCTTGAAGCGGGAGCTCGGCGTCGGCCGCGGCGATCGCGTCGCGATTCTAAGTCTGAACCGGCCGGAATATCTGGTTCTGCTGTACGCCTGTGCGCGGCTCGGCGCGATCCTGGTGCCGCTGAACTGGCGGCTGGCCGTCGCCGAGCAGCTATTCATTCTCGGAGATGCCGGCGCCAAGGTCCTGGTGCTCGAGCAGGCGTTTTCCGGAGTGCTTGCCGAGCTGGGGCAGACCGCGGTGGGCACATCCGTCGTCGGCCTCGATTTCACGCCGCCCCGCGGCACGACCTTCGAAGATTTGCTGGCCCGCGGTGACGGCACGAGCCGAAATCCGCACACCGACCTCTCCTGCCCGCTGCTCATCGTCTACACGTCAGGCACGACGGGACGGCCAAAGGGCGCGGTGCTGCGTCAGGAGGCGCTGTTCTGGAACGGCGTCATGAGCCAGCACATGCACAACATGACATCCGACGATCACGTGCTGACCGTGCTGCCGTTCTTCCACGTCGGAGGCCTCAACATCCAGACCACGCCCGCGCTCCAATTGGGCGCGACGGTCACGGTCCATGCGCGCTTCACGCCGGACGCCGCACTCGCGGCCATCGCAGGGGAACGGCCGACACTTACGGTGATGGTGCCTGCGATCCTCCAGGCGGTGAGCGAGCATCCCGCCTGGGCGACGGCTGATCTTTCCTCACTCAGGGCCGTTGCCACCGGTTCGACCATCGTGCCGCCGCACCTGATCGAGCGCTTCGTCGCGCGCGATGTCCCGGTGCTTCAGGTCTACGGCTCGACCGAAACCTGCCCGATCGCCGTCTACACGCGGCTTGGCGGCGATCTTTCGCGCAAGGGATCGACCGGCCTCGCCGGCCTGTGCTGCGAGGCAAAGGTGATCGACCAGGCCGGCAACGAGCTTCCCGCGGGCACGCCGGGCGAGATCGCGGTGCGTGGTCCCAACGTATTCTTCGAATATTGGGGCAACGAGGCCGCGACGCGCGAGGCGCTGCACGACGGCTGGTATCGCACCGGCGATATCGGCCTATGCGACGCCGACGGCTACTTCTGGGTCCGCGACCGGAAGAAGAACATGATCATTTCGGGCGGAGAAAACATCTACCCGGCCGAGATCGAGCGCGTCCTGCTCGAACACCCCGATGTCAGCGAATGCGCCGTGATCGGCCGGCCGGACCCGCGCTGGGACGAGGTGCCGATCGCCTATGTCATTGCGAGACCCGGCTGCAGGCTCGAAGCGGACGAATTGAAGACACATCTTCAGGCGCAGCTCGCACGCTACAAGGTTCCGCGCGAGATCGTCTTCGTCACCGACCTGCCGCGCACGGCGCTGGGCAAGGTCCAGCATTTCCTTCTGAAGCAGCTTGATACGCAATCGCGCGCCCAAGGAGAAACGTCTTGAAGATCGCGGTTCTGGGTGGTGGAAACGGCTCTTTCGCGGCCGCGGGCGATTTTGCGCTGTCGGGCCATGAGGTGCGGCTCTGGCGCCGCGATGCCGATCAGGTCGCGGCGCATCGCGCCGCCGGCTCGCGTGTCCTGGTCAAGGATCACAACGGCCGACACGAGGTGAAACTCGCGCTGGTCACGACCGACATGGCGGCCGCCGTCGCCGGCACGGAGTTGATCCTGTGCCCGGCTCCTGCCTTCGCGCAAGCAGATATCGCTCGCCGGCTCGCGCCGCATCTGCGCGACGGCCAGGTCATCTTTCTGCCACCGGCGACATTCGGCTCGATGATCTTCGCCCAGGCCGCGCGAGATGCCGGCAACCACGCCAAGGCCAGCTTTGCCGAAACGGGCACGCTTCCGTGGCTGACCCGCAAGCACGGACCGTTCGAGGTCGCAATCACCATCCGCGCCAAGCGGCTCCCGGTCGGCGTGTTCCCGTTTGACCGGGCGCCCCACGCGCTCGAAGTGATCGGAGGCGCTTTCCCAGACGCGATCGAGGCGTGCGGAGACGCGCTATCGGGCGCACTGATGAACGCAGGCCCGATTATTCATCCGCCATTGATCGTAATGAACGCAGGGCCGATCGAACATTTCGAGCGCTGGGACATTCACAAGGAAGGCACGCAAGCCGCGATCCGCCGGGTTACCGACGCGCTCGACGCCGAACGCATCGCAGTGCGCGAGGCACTCGGCTACGGCGCGCCACATTTTCCGCTCGCTCATCACTACGCGAAGGAAGGCGAGATCTGGATGTATGGCCGCGGCTCGCACGACCGGCTGACCGATTCCGGCGATTGGCGCGAACGGATCGTGCTGACCGAGCACCGCTACATGCGGGAGGATCTGCGGCTCGGGCTGTCTTTGCTGGTGTCTGTCGCCGGCCTCGCCGGCGTGGATACGCCGCTAGCCAAAGCATTTCTCTCGATCGGCGGAGCGGTCTGCGGCGAAGATTTTGCGCGCGGTGGCCGAACGCTCCAGACGCTCGGGCTCGGCGATCTCAGCAAGACTGAATTGCAGACCCTACTCCGCAATGGATTCTGATCGATGACGAATCGCGCCAATATCGCCTGTCTCGGCGCTGGCCGCATGGGCCGCGGCATCGCCGTTGCCTTCGCTTATGCAGGGCACAGCGTCACGATGATCGACATCAAGGCTCGGTCCACGGAGGACTTTGCCAAGCTCGAGGCGGACGCACTCGGCGAAGTCAGGAAGATCTTCGCCAGCCTGTCAAAGCTGGGGCTGCTGACCGAGGCAGACGTTGATCCGCTGATCGCGCGGGTCTCGGTGGTGCCGGCGAGCGAGAGCGGCGCAGCGTTGGCCGAAGCCGGCATGGTCTTCGAAGGCGTTCCTGAAGTTGTCGAGCTCAAGCGCGAAGTGCTGGCGGCCGCCTCGAGGCAGGTCGGTCCGGATACGATCATCGCGTCGACCACCTCGACCATCCTCGTCGATGATCTCTCCGGCGCGATCGTGAACCCGCGCCGATTTCTCAATGTGCATTGGCTCAACCCGGCCTATCTGATCCCGCTGGTCGAGGTTTCGCCCGGCAAGGCGACCGACCCGGCCGTCATCGACGAGGTCAAGACGCTGCTCGAAGGCATCGGGAAGGTGCCGGTGGTCTGTGCCGCCACACCGGGCTACATCGTCCCCCGCATCCAGGCGCTGGCGATGAACGAAGCTGCGCGCATGGTCGAAGAGGGCGTTGCCAGCGCCGAAGAGATCGACAAGGCGATCCGCTACGGCTTCGGCTTCCGCTACGCCGTGCTCGGCCTGCTCGAATTCATCGACTGGGGCGGCGGCGACATTCTCTACTACGCGAGCAGGTATCTGGAAGGCGCGCTCGGCAGCGAGCGCTACCGGGCGCCGGACGTCATTTCACGCAACATGCACGAAGGCCGGATTGGCCTGCGCACGGGCGCAGGCTTTCTCGATTATTCCGGGCTCGACGTCGACGCCTATCGCGCGAAACGGCTCCAGGCCATGGTCGACCTGCTCCGGCACTTCGGCCTGGCGCGCCCCCCGGTGCTCGACCGCAACTAGCCAAACACGTCCTGGAGCACGCCTTCGCGGACGACCGCAACGCCGTCGAGCTCGATGGTCGTTCCCATCATCGGCAGGTCGAAATGCCCCGCCGTGTAGCGCCCTGCAAATTCATTCGCGCCGGTCGAGAACAGGAAGTTGCCTGAGACGGCCCGGATTTCGGTGCCGTTGGTGTCGCGCTGGTCGTACATGGATAGCGCCTCATAGCGCGCACCGGGATTCATGCCGAAGCCGACATGCGAGACGGCATAGGCCTCGCGATCGCCCCAGGCGGCGAGATAAGCACGCATCATCGCGGCATCCGTGCCTTCGCCCTCCAGCTCGACGACATAATCGTCCTTTAGAGTCATCTTCACCGGAGACGTCAGGTATCGCTTGAAGGTCAGGTTGATGTCGCCCGGCGCCATCACCAGCGTGCCGTTGATGGTCCCGCTCTTGGGAAAGCTGACGACGATGCCACCCGGCCAATGCGCCAGCGTGCCGGGCTTGTCGGTCCAGCCCCACACACCGACCGTGGAAGCGCCGACCATGTCGACGTCGAGAGCGGTGCCTGCCTTCGAGGTGACACGCATGCGCTTGGTTCCGCGCAGCATCTTGGCCGCGGCACGAACACGCTTTTCGAGCGCGGAATCCGGCACCATGCGCTCCAGCGCTTCTGGATGCTCGTTGGAAATCACCAGGATCCGCGCGCCGGCTTTGAGGATCTCCGGCGTCTCGACCGCGTGCATCAAGCCTTCGATCGTGCAATCCACTACGAAGCCGGCCTGCTGAAGCGCGGTGATGACCGGGCCAAGCCGCTGGATCGCCTCACTCGCCCCGGTCGAGCGTACCGGGACGATATTCCGGTTACGCGGAGTTGGCATCACCACATGAAACGGACGCGCCCCCATGCGCAGCAGGGCCAGTTCCGCAAGATGCACGTTCAACGCACGCGACTGGGTTTCCGAGAGGATCGCGGCAGTATCGCCGGCTTTCACGGCGCAACGCTCGAAGATCTCGCAAAACGCGTCGATCCATTTTGCTTCGATGCGGTCAGCCAGCATGGTCCACTCCCGGTCTTCTGGATTCTTGTTTGTTACGCTTCGGGGAAGCCCCGGAGCAAGTACGAGCGCACGACCCCCAGCAGCCCGTTCAGGATCAAGCCCAGCAGCGAGATCGTGATCAGCGGCACGAACATGTCGACCGCCTGGAAGGTGCGGGCCGCAGTCACCAGCGCGTGCCCCAATCCGTCCGTCGACGTGATCATCTCGGCCAGAAACACCACGATGCAGGAAATGACAAGGCCGATCCGGCACCCGGTCAGGATGGACGGCATCGCCGCCGGCAGCACCACCTTGAAGAGAATTTCAAGGCGCGGCGTTCCCGCCGCCATGGCCGACCAGATCAGCTTCTGCTCGACGGTCGATGCACCGTAATAGGTCGAGAGCAGGATCGGGAAAAGAGCATCGGCAGCCACCAACGTAATCTTCGATCCGTGGCCAAATCCGAGCAGCAGCAGCAGTGCCGGATAGAGCGCGACCTTGGGCAAAGGCGCCAGAACGCGCACGATCGGCCGAACCACGGCGTTGATCGCCGGATTGGCGGCGGCGGCGATGCCGATGGTGACACCGAGCACGACAGCAATCGCGAAGCCGGCAAACAGCCTGATCAGGGTCGCCGCGATCTCGTGCTGGAACGTCGAAGTCACGAGTTGCTGGAGCAGCCGGCCGAAGACGAAGCCTGGCGGCGGCAGCAGAACTGCCGGCGCGAAGCCGAAGGACACCAAGCCTTGCCACAGCGCGATCACCAGTACGATCGGGGCGATCCCAAGAGCCACATTTGGGGAGAGAAACCCGGTCATCATGAGAAACTCAGCGGCATGTCGAACTGCGGCTCGGACCAGCGCACGAGCCTGGCGCGAACCCTTTCGAAAATCGCGTCGAGGCAGATTCCCATCGCCCCCACGATGATGATCATCGCAAAGACGGTGTCGTATTGGCCCATGTCGAGCGCGTTGAACAGGATGTTCCCGGCACCGGACTGACGGGCAATCATCTCGCTGGTGATCATCGTGATCAGCGCCAGCACCAATCCCGTACGACACCCCGTCAAAATTTCCGGCAGCGCCGCCGGCAGCACGATACGCACCAGGCGTTGCACCGGCGAGAGCCCCATCGCAGCGCCCGACCACAGCATCTTCTCTTCGACCGCCTTGGCGCCTTCGAAGCTGTGATAAATCACGGGCAGGCTGACGCCGAGAAAGATCACGAGCGTCTTCGTGATGTCGCCGACGCCCAGCCACAGCATGATGATCGGCATCAAGGCCGCCTTCGGCACCGGGTAGATCACCATCAGGAGCGGATTGAAGAAGGCCGCAACTGCACGGCTACGTCCCATCAGGAGGCCAAGTGGTATAGACACCAGCACGGCCGCGCCAAATCCCATCGCCATGCGCCGGAGCGAGGCCAGAATGTTGACTAGCGATTCCTTGTCACCAAGGATGCTTGGAATTGCTCTGATCGCTTCGATGGCCGGCGGAAAGCTGTCATTCTTCAACGCCAGTGACGCGACCTGCCACACCACCAGCAATCCGATGCAGGCGAGCACCGGGGCAGCGCGTCTGGTCATGCCGGCTGGCGACATCATGCGGGTGCCCCGGCTTCGTCGCTCTCGTCGAACATGCGCTCGATATCGACGACGTACTTCTGGTAACGCGGATCGAGCAACAGCTCGTTGCGGCGGCGCGGCCGCGGCAGGTCGATGTCGATGACCTGCCGGATCCGCCCGGGCGATTTCGACATCATGACAACCTTGTCCGAGAGGAAGACGGCTTCGTCGACCGAATGGGTGACGAACAGCACCGTCTTGCGGTCACGCTCCCAGATGTTCAGAAGATCGTTCTGCAGGCGCGTCCTGGTGTGAGCGTCGAGCGCGCCGAACGGCTCGTCCATCAGCAGCACTTCGGGATGGTAGGCCAGCGTCCGCGCCAGCGCCACGCGCTGCTTCATGCCGCCCGACAGTTCCTTGGGATAGAAGTTCTCGTAGCCCTTGAGGCCGACCATCTCGATCAAGGCCCGGCTCTGCGCTTCGGCCTCGGTGGCGCGAACCCCTTGCTGACGCGGCCCATACATCACGTTGCCGAGCACGGTCTTCCAGGGAAACAGCGCAAACTCCTGGAACACCGGTCCGCGATCCGGACCCGGCCCGGTGATCGCCTGCCCCTTCATCTTCGCCGCGCCGCTGGTCGGACTGACGAAGCCGCCGACGATGTAGAGCAGTGTCGACTTGCCGCAACCGGACGGGCCAAGGATGGAGACGAAAGCTCCCTCCTCGATCGTCAGCGAGATCTCCGAAAGCGCAACATGATCCTTGCGCGCGGAGGTCTGAAAGACCTGCGAGACGCGGTCGATCTCGATGATTGCGGAAGCCGGGTCTTGTTGCGTCACCGGTCTCACCCATTCGCTCGATCTCGCAGATACTACCGTCATCCCGCCTTCCGTCCCACTTGCACGAGGATTCAGCGGCACGAGCTTAGCAAGAAGCCTGCCAGACAGGCTGTCATTTTCACACCCGTGCGGTGCGTCATTCGAACCACGGCCATTCTGCCGGGCCTTCATGCGTCACGGCTCCGCCCGGCGCCTGCCCGACCAGCCGCGCATATTTTGCCAGCGCACCTGCACGGTGCCGTGGCGGGCGCGGCTTCCAATCGCGTCGCCGCGCGGCGAGCTCCTGTTCCTCGAGCAGGACATCCATCCGCCGATTTGCAGCATCAATCCGGATCCGGTCACCATTCCGGACGAGCGCCAGCGGACCGCCAACAAATGCCTCGGGGGACACGTAGCCGATGCACATCCCGCGGGTCGCACCGGAGAACCGGCCATCGGTGATCAGCGCCACTTTTTCACCCATGCCTTGCCCATAGATCAGTGCGGTGACGCCGAGCATCTCACGCATGCCGGGGCCGCCGACCGGCCCCTCATTGCGGATCATGAGAACCTCGCCCGCCTTGTAGCTGCGGTCACGAACAGCTGCGACGCAGGCTTCTTCATCCTCGAACACACGCGCCACGCCTTCGAAGAACTGGCTCTTCAAGCCCGCGACCTTGATCACCGCCCCATCGGGACAGAGGTTACCCTTCAGCACCGCGACGCCGCCGTCAGGCATGATCGGTGCGCGAGATGCGTACACCACCTCTCCGTCGGGCGCGTTGGCCGCACCGTACTCTTCGGCAAGTGTGCGGCCGGTGATGGACAAGCAGCCGCCATCGATATGACCGCTCTGGATCAGCTCGCGAATGATGACCGCAGCGCCGCCAATATCGTAGACATCCTTCGCGGTATACTTGCCTCCTGGGCGCAGATTGCCGATCAACGGCGTCCTGGCAAAGACCTCACCCACATCATCGATGCCAAATGCAATCCCGGCCTCATTCGCGATCGCCGGCAGATGCAGCGCGGCGTTGGTAGAGCCGCCCGTCGCCGCCACGATCGCCGCTCCGTTCTCCAGGGATTTCCGCGTCACGATGTCGCGCGGCAGCGGCCCGCCACGGTCCAGCATCTCCATGATCAGTCGGCCGGCGCGTCGCGAAATCTGCGCTCGCTCGGCATAGACGCCGGGCACCATGGAGACGTTGGGAATGGTCAGCCCCATCGCCTCCGATACCATGCCCATGGTGTTCGCGGTGAATTGGCCGGCGCACGCACCGATCGTGGGCAGACACGCGCGCTCGATCCGCTCGAGGGTGGCGCCGTCGATTTCGCCGGTCATGAAGCTGCCGACCGCCTCATAGGAATCGAGCACCGTCAGCGTACGTCCACCTACGCGGCCCGGCAGCGAGCTGCCGCCATAGATGAAAATTGAGGGCACGTTGCAGCGGACCATGCCCATCATCACGCCAGGAAGCGTCTTGTCGCATCCGCCGTATCCGATCAGCGCATCGTAGGCCAGCCCATGGACCACGGCTTCGATCGAATCGGCGATCAGCTCCCGCGAGAACAGGGAGAACTTCATCCCCTCATGATTCATGCTGATGCCGTCGGACACCGAAACGGTCGAGAACTCACGCGGTGTACCGCCGGCCTCCTCGATTCCAGTCTTGGCTGCAGCTACCTGGAAGTCATGGGTCATGTTGCAGGGCGTCTGCTCACCCTTCATGCTGACGATGCCCACCATCGGCTTCGCAATCGCGGCGTCGTCGAGCCCCATGGCGCGCATGAATGCACGATGCGGCGCGCGGTCGAGCCCATCCGTGGTGACCCGTGATCGCAACTTCTTCATATGTGCATCTTCTTCATGCAACGTCCCGGATGATCCGGAACGCCACGATGTTACGTTCAGTAGTTCGCCCCGCTTCTATTGCAGCGGCGCGACGATCGACGGATGCTTGAACTGTGCAACATCCAGCTTCGGCAGCATTCCGGTCTCTGCATAGATATCCAGCATCTTCTGGATCGCCGGGAAGTTCGGCGCCGCGCCCGGATCACGGCCGAAATCATTGTCCTTGAGCAGGTAGGTCTCAAGCACCGGGATGGGGGCTTTCAGCACTTCATTGACGACCTTGAGAGTCTCCTCGCGGTTCGCCAGTGCCTTCTTCATGCCCGAGGTAATATCGCGAACATAGGCCTTGACCAGCTCGGGGTTCTTGTCGACGAAATCGGCACGGCAGGCTTCCAGGATGTGCACGATGTTCGGCATGGCCTGGGAGAGCGAAAACAGCTTCCTTGTGCCGCCCTTTGCCTCCGCGCGCGCAGCAAACGGCTGGTTCATGTTGACCGCGTCGACGCGGCCTTGGCGCAGCGCGTCCTCGGAGACGGCAAAGCCGACCTCGACCAGCTTGATGTCCTTGGCCGGATCGACGCCATTCTGCTTCAAGAGCAGGTTGAACGGTCCTTGCGTGCCGCCACCGATCACGGAAATGCCGACCGTCTTGCCCTTGAGATCCGCGATCGTCTTGATGGGCGAGTCATCCATGACGGCCCAATAGACCGAAAAACCGCCGGGCATTTCGAAAACGTGTTGCGCCACGATGTAGGCTTTGAGATTGCCGCCGACGACACCGTTGGAGAGCGAGAGCGGCGCCTGGGTCGCGCAGTCCAGTGCACCGGCTGCCAAAGCCTGCGTCATCGGCGCGGTGCCCTGGAATTGGGTCCATTCGATGTTGTAGGTCTTGCCGAGATTGGGAAATTCGGCCGGCCTGCGCATCATCCAGTACTTGGACTCCTCCGCAGGGATGGTCCAGCCGACGCGGATCGTCTGCTGCCCCCATGATGGGCTTGCGCCCACGCTCACGGCTGCTGCCGCCCCCAAAGCCAGGATCCACTTCGAAACGGTTCGCATCGTGCCACTCCGCTGCTCCGGCGCCCGCTGGCGCCCCCAACCCGACCGCCTCAAATGTTTCATGGTTCAAACAATCAGGCAAGCCATGCGAGCTGGGCGGTTTTGCCGGCCGATGCGCGATGTATGGTAAAGCGGCGTCTGGGACAGAAGGAGGCAACCTATGGCTGATGAGAGCAAGGCAAACCCGCAAGGCACCGAGAAGCTCGGCTATCTCGGCCTGGGACTCATGGGAACGCCCATGACCCGACGCCTGCTCAAGGCCGGCTATCCAGTCGCTGTCTGGAACCGCTCGGAGGGCAAGGTGGCGCCGCTCGTCGAGTCCGGCGCCAAGCGTATGGTCACGCCCCGAGATCTCCTGGCGAGCTCGGATATCGTTTTCATGTGCGTGACGGATGCGGCGGCGGTCGAGGAGGTGATCTTCGGGCCCGAAGGTCTGGCAGCAGCCCCTGGCGCGGGCAAGCTTGTGGTCGACTTCTCGTCAATCCATCCGGACGCGGCGCGCGGCCTCGCAACGCGATTGAAGGACGCGAACGGTGCGGGCTGGATCGATGCGCCGGTGTCCGGGGGCACGAAGGGCGCCGAGGAAGGCACGCTCGCCATCATGGCGGGCGGAGAAGCGGGCGACATCGAGAGGGTGCGCCCCTATATGATGGCCATGGCGCGCAGGTTCACGCACATGGGCCCGCTCGGCGCCGGCCAGACCACAAAGCTGTGCAACCAGGTGATCGTCGGATGCGCAATGGCCGTGCTCGCGGAAGCAACACGCCTTGCCGTGAACGCCGGAATTGACGCCAACCGATTGCCCGAGGCGCTCGCCGGCGGCTTTGCGGATTCCATCCCGCTCCAGCTGTTCGTGCCGCGGATGGTCAGGGGCATTCACACCCCGCCGCTCGGCCACATCGCCACGATGCTCAAGGACCTTGATACGGTGGCCGATGTTGCACAGGCGACATCGACGCCGGTACCGATGGCCGCGCTTGCCGGACAGCTTTTCAGGCTGGCGAAGGCCGCGCGAGGTGCCGACGCGGACGCGCTGGAGATCTACAAGCTTTCGGCGGCAGAGCGCAAAGCTGTCTAGGGGGCGTTACGGCACGTTCTTCTTATCGTCGGCCATGAAGCGGCCGAATGCCCCTCGCGCAAAGAGCAGCGGCTCCTTCGCATTGTAGGTGTATGCCTCGACCGCGCCGAGAAAGATCACGTGGTCACCGCCATAATAGCGATTCACGGAGCGGCATTGAAAGTTGGCGACGCTCTCGGCGAGCACTGGCGCGTTGCCGAGGCCGGGGGTCCAGTCGACGCCGGTGAACTTGTCGTCCGACGATTTTGCGAATTTGTTCGCAAGCGCCTGTTGCGAAGCGCCGAGAACGTTGACGCTGAAATGGCTGGCGTTCTGGAAGATGGTCAGGCTGGAGGAATAGACGACGAGGCTCCACAGAACCAGCGGCGGATTCAGCGAGACCGAGGCGAACGAATTGCAGGTCAACCCGTACGGCTTGCCGTCAGGCGCCGCCGCCGTGATGATCGTCACGCCTGTTGCGTAGGTTCCGAGCGCGTTGCGAAAGTCGCGAGGATCGATCTGCGAGCTGTCGCTCGCGAACTCGTTGGCGGGATCTGGAGCGCGGGGATGCTTCGGCAGATCATTCATCGGCCGGCCTCACAGCGTGAGATTCTCGGAGGGCAGGCCGAGCGCCACCCGTCCGTAGTTGGTTCCGGCCGCATCGAAGTTGAATGCGAGATGTGAGTTGATCGCGTGAGCATCGCGGAACTGCCGCTGTAACACGCCGCTCGTGAACAGACCACGCGCGCCGCTGGCGGCAAACAGCATCGAGACCGCGTCCGTGCACAAATTCACGGAAAAGGATCCGTCACGGCGATATCTGGTCTTGGTCGCCATGTCAGGTATTTGGCCGCCCCGTGCATCCTCCATGGCATCAAGGCAGGCCGACCGCATGATCAGGCGCGCGGCGTCGATCTTGGCAGAAGCCTCGGCGATCTTGATCTGCGTGCTTTGAAAATCGCTCAGCTTGGCGCGGTTGTAGGTCGAAACGCGATGACGCGCGACCTCCGTGTAATCGTCGAGGCACGCCTGTGCATTCCCCAGCGCGACACCGGAGAGGACGTAAGGAAACAGTGAGAAGACCGGCAGCGCATACAGCGGATTCGGATTGACCGCGCTTCCCGGCGTCGGGCCACCTGAGAGGTCCCCTACGGCGACCGTCATATGGTCAGCCACGAAGGTATCCCTGACCTCGACGTCGCAAGATCCTGTCCCGCGCAGTCCGGCGACGTTCCAGGTGTCCAGCACCTTGTAATCGCCGCTCGGTAGCAGAAAGATTCGATACTCGATGCCGTCGGCATCGTCGTCGGAATAGACCACGCTCGCAAGCATATTCCAGTCGCAGGAGGCAACGCCCGAGGAGAATGGCCAGCTACCGTGCAACTGGTATCCGCCTTTGACCCGCGTCGCGCGTCCGGCGGGAAAGATGAACGAGGATGCGATCAAAGTATCCGGATTGCGGCCCCAGACCAGATCCTGCGCCCTTTGCTCGAACATGCCGAGCATCCAGTGATGGCTTGCCAGGTTGGCGAGATTCCAGGCGACCGACGCATCCGCCTGCCCGAGCAGCTCGGCGCAATCGACCAGAGCGACATAGTCGAGCTCAGCGCCGCCAATCCGGGCCGGCTGGAGCATCCGGAACAGGCCGGCGTCGTGGAGATCCTTTTCGGTTTCCGGAGGAAGATGCCGCAGCTCCTCGGTCCGCGCCGCTCGCTCACGCAATTGCGGCAGGAGCGCCCGAGCCCTCGCGATCATTGACGCATAGACCTCTCCGCCGGCTTGCAGGCCTGCGGGCTGCGTCATGCTCGGCTCCTGGCCAGGCGCCATTCGTGTCCCTCGCTTTCACTCATTTATGCGGCGGTACCTTTGCCAAATCAAGCCGAGCCAGTGCCTCAAGTCGACTTCGGAGGCTTGACCGCGCCAAAGGCGCCCTTTTCGGCAAAATCCGCGATCCGACGCTCGTCGTAGCCGAGCGTATCCTGCAGGACCTGCATCGTATGTTGACCCAACAGAGGTGCCGCGACGGGATCGACCGCGCCCGTCAAACTCATTGTGATCGGCGGCTCGATATTGGGCACCCATTCCGCTGTCGGGTGCGGGATCCGGTTCACGCGATGACGCTCGCGAGCCTCGGGGGCGTTGAAGCCCTCCTCGACCGTCCGGAGATAGCCGACCGGGATATTGGCCAGCTTCATCTTCGCCATCCAGTTTTCGAGCGTATCGCTGGCGAAGACTTCGGCAATAGCTGTCCGCAGGCGCTCCTTGTTCTCCGAACGGGCTTTGCGCGTCGCAAACTGCGGATCGGTGATAAGATCGGGCCGATTCAGCACCTCGACCACGAGCCGGCGGTAGAGCCGGTCGTTGGCGCAGGCCATGTAGAGCGGTCCGTCTGAGGCCTCGTACACGCCGACGGTGGGAGACCCGCTCGGCGAATTGCCGAACCGGCCGGGATTTTCGCCGTTGATGAGGTAGGCCATGCCATAAAATCCGGTCATCCCCATCGCGACATCGAACAGCGCGACTTCGACACGTTGGCCACGACCGAGCCGCTCCCGCGCCAGGAGCGCCAGCAGGATGGCATTGCAGGCGGACATCCCCGTCGCCATGTCGACGATGGGCGGGCCGGTGCGAACCGCCGGGCCGTCGGCAAATCCGTTGAGCGACATGAAGCCGCTTTCCGCCTGCGTGATCGGATCGAAGCCTGGCCGCGAGGCAAACGGTCCGCTGCGCCCGTAGGCGGAGATCGAGCAATAGACCAGCCGCGGGTTGAGCGGTGCAACCGACTCATAGTCGAGCCCGAACTTCTTCATGACCCCGCTCGAAAAATTCTCCACGACCACATCTGCCTTGCGGATCAGATCCAGCGCGACCTCGCGCGCCTCCGGCACGGCAAGATCGAGCGCGATGCCGCGCTTGTTGCGGTTCAGGCTGAGAAAGGCGGCGCTCTCGCCTCCAATCTCCGCGTGCTCATAGGCACGCGTGTCGTCGCCGCCATCGGGATTCTCGATCTTGATGACGTGCGCACCGTAATCGGCGAGCGTCTGGGTGCAGGCCGGACCGGCCACCACGCGTGTGAAATCGACGACCAATAGACCATCGAGCGCGGTCGGGCCTCCCGTCCCTTGCGAGGCACGTACCGGCAATTGAGGCTTGGTGGGCATCGATCGCGCTCTCCCTTACATCGGCTTATGACCGCCGAATTTCCTGCAAGAGCAAACTTAAAGCCCGGCGCCACCGACTTCGCAAGTGCCACGCCGGCATCGCTTCAATACGCAAAAAGGACCCGGCAGCCCCAGGCTGCCGGGTCCTCGGACATTCCCGACACGCGCTCGCCGTTCGACCGATAAACGGCGCGTTCCGTGCGGTGGCAAATGCTCAGTGCAGAAACTTCCGCCAATAGAGCGAATGCGTCCAGGCCCAAGCGGTCTCGGGCTCGAACAGCCGATAGCCCGCCTGGATGAAGTTGTTCGCCGATACCGGGTTGTCCGTCGTGTCAGAGACGATGCTGTCCCATCCGATACGCCGCCCCCTGGCTTCGACTACAGCCATCAATCTGCGCTGAAGGCCGCGTCCCCGATACCGTTGCAACACCCCAACTCTGGAGAAATAGCCGCCGTTTCGAACGTGCGTCGAGGGAACAACCCCGGCGAAGGCAACGGCGTCCTCGTGGTGATAAGCCAGCCACCAGGCGCCAACGTCGAACGTGGGCATCGCCGCAGCATCGAAGAACGTGAGCCGATGGAGATCGGCCAGGGTCTCGGCAACGTCGTCATCGAACGCATCGACGATACGGATTCTGTACATGAGCGACTCGTTGGGCAGCAGATCATGATCGGGCGCGGAGCGACGTTTCCGCCGCCATGAAGGCTCATTTGCCCAGCATGACCTTGACACCAAGCCAGACGGCACCCATGAGACCGGAGGCAATGACTGTGATCACCGCTTTAAAGGTGTAGGTCTGGGCCTGCTCCACGCTCTTTCGCCATCGCCGCAGGTGCTGAAAATCGGCTCGCAGCTCCTTTCGGTCGTCATCTTCGATGCCGAAAGAAGCCAGCACCGAGGCGACCGCCTTCAACACAATCGCGTCGATGCTCTCCTGCTGGAGCCTGTGCTGCTCGGCCAGCGTCTCGGCCACAATGGCCCTGATCTCGTCGTCCGGCATCTTCATCGCTTGATGATCCTTGCGACATTCTCGAAGCCGCGCTTGGCGAAATAGAACGAGACCACAAGATTGGCGGTGATCGCCGCAAATCCCGCCAGAGCGTCCGTGGAGCCCAATCCGAGAACCTTGTCCCAGACCAGAAGCTTTGCGAAATAGAGCGCGACGCAATAACCCATCAGCTTGTCCGGCTCGTACCAGTGCCCGATCTCGGCAATCCGGTATCGCATGATGGCGTCGGCCTCGGCCGTCTGCGAAGCGATCTCGCCAGCCGCCAAATCAGCCGCAATCTTGGTATCGACATTGCCGGCCTTGAGCTTGGCCTGGTAGGCGTCGATCAGGCCCTTGATGACGGGCCCGCCGAGGAAGCCGAGGATGGTCATCCACATCTTAGAGCGTCCGGCGCCGGGCAATCTCGGTCAACACGCCCGCAGTCGCGACCGCGAGCAGCATCTTGAACGCAGAATTTGCGTCCATGCTCGTGAGTTGCGTGAAATCGTAGCCGGAGAACGCCGCGATCAGGCCGGCGCCGAGCACTCCCAGAACGTACTGAATGCGAGCCCAGAGGATCGTTACGGAATCTTTGAACCAGGCCTTAACCTTGTCGAACGCGATGGTCATGACTTCCTCTTGGAGATGACATTGAAGATGCTGGCGATGAACGCGCCGATGGAGCCTTTGGAGGGAGTGGCTATGGAAGGCATGTGCGGTGCCTGCGGCGTCGATGACGTGACCTTGGCGCCGGTGAACGTGATGGTGGGATCGATCGCCATCATTGAGAGCAGCATCGCAACGCATCCGAGCTGCTGGTCGACATGGCCCGGATCATAGACCCCATCGCGTACGTATTTGCCGGACTTGTATTGACTGGTGCCCGCCCACAGGTACGGGCTCGGAACGCCCTTGCTGGCGTAACCGAGACCGTTGTACATCTCCAATGCGATCAGAACGCCGGCGAGCGACCAGTCCTTGCGCTTCGCAAGATGCGGATGGCAATTGAGCAGCGCATCGATCGCCGCCTCTTCCCACGAGTTGAACGGACCTCGGCCCTCCGGCACGTGAACCGAGACCCTGTTCCAGGGATCGCCTTGAGCCAGGGAACGGCCCCAATTCTGGGACGATTCCCGCTCGTGGATGACGGCGATGACGGGCCATGGGACACCGGTTTTCGCTTCCACAGCCCGGTATCGGGCCTTGGCAGCCACCAGCGACTTGGCGACTTTGTCGCTTATGACTTTCCGGGTGAGCTTGGCTTGCTCCCAGCGCCGTAGGTTCGCCCGAGTGAGGGCGTCGAAGTCTACCATTGGCAGATCCTTTCGGTTGCCGTTGATCTATCGGGGGTTGTGGGTGTAGAATTCCTGGAAGGACGAAATGCTCAAACGCTCGGCCCACACATGCGGTTTTTGGATAGGAAAGACTTCTTCACTCTTCTCATGGTCGCCGCAATTTCCGCGACCATGTTGATATGGCAACATCCTACGCCACCCGCCCCCTGTAGCGGCCCAGTCGCAACCCTTTTCGGGAATTGCGCTAGATAATCCGAAGTAGCTTGTTCGCTATGATGGTAGGCTGAAGTAGCGCAAACGGCGTGCTCGTGCCGCCTTGCGGGGTGCCGGTGAACGTTGGGCCCGCGCCAGTAGACGTTAGGGTGATAGTTTGCCCGTAAGTATTACCGCCACCGCCAGCTTGCGTTGCGAACCCGCCAACGTTGACGTCCGACCTGGTCGAATTGACCGTGACCGTGCCGTTGGTGCCTGCGGGCGTGTACGGTGGTAGGTTTGCCGTTGCCAAGGTCTTTGTCTCAGCTCCGCCCGTTCCGCCCAAAATTGTCGCGCCCCCAGAGGTGATACCCGTATTGCTCAAGCGGCTGGCTGCGCTTCCACCCATATCATCCTTGCCAGCGACAACACGGCCTCGCACATCCGGGATGTTGAACGTGGTGGACCCATCTCCGGTCCCATAGGTAGTCCCGAGCAGAGAGAACAGTATCGCGTAAGTCGTGCGCGAAATCGCCTGTCCATAGGGTAGCACGAACGAGCTGTTGGGCGCCGTAGATCCCCAGAAATCGATGCTCGCACCGATCGGAATCAGGTACGGATTGCCGAAAAAATTGTGGAGGTAGAAAATGCCGTTCGCAGCATTGTAAAGCACAACATAGGGAGAGCCTTGGATTAACGTCCCTGCCGGAAGCTCTACGCCTGGGCTGAGCTGGATCGATTTTGCGCCCAAGCCGTCCACATTCAGCGTGACGTTGGGAGAGCCCGCACCATTCGTGGCATGCGGCGTGAACGCGATGACTTGGCCGTTCAACTGCGAGAGCGACTGAAACACCTGATAGGTATTCACCGCATAGGCCGTGCTGGACCCTATCGTCACGATCGCCCCACCGACGTCGTCGCGGTACTTGGCGATCGCCGCCATCATGGCGCGAGCCGAGTCGTTGACACTGGACGGGGATTGTCCCTCCGCCCAGTTGATCGTCGAATCCGCTGTGGCGTCGGCGGACGCCGTTTGAGACCATTTGTAGAGAGTCATCCTGTATCCTTTGTGGAGCGGCGGCGCCATGGGCCGCGATCGCCTGGTTCGGTGAAGTCGTGACTGCCGTCAGTCCGGCGAATTCGTCTCGGCGCTGCAGAGCTCGATGTACTGGGCACAGCGGCAGGACGGCGCGCGGGCCGTCAGGAGATTGCGGATCACGCCTGCGGGAACGCCGGGGCTCTCGCTTGCGATGCGGGCCACGCGCGCATCGATGATTCCGTCGATTTCCGCGCGCAGCTCCTCAATGCGATCTTCAATCCTGGTCACGCGTTGCAGCTTCGTTGCCATTGGTCTTTCCGTCCTTCGCTTCAGCCTCGCATGCCGCCAGCTTTTGGCGGGCGGAGGCAGCATCATTCTGTGCGCGCCGGAGCGCGCGTTCGCGCCGGGTTTCGTGCGCGGCGAGATGAACCTGGATGTCGTAAGGTAGTACGGCGAACCGTTGCTTGAACGGTCCAGGCCAGGACCGCGGCGGCGGGATGGCCGCAATCGCACTCATCGCGCTCGCGGCCGGGCCTCCGAGCGTGGGATCCGCCAGGCCGAGCGCGACGTGCATCCGCGATATGTCTTGCACTGCGGGCCAGAGCCGGCTCATCCCTAGCGACGCACAATCGGTCACGAAGCGCGCGACCGACGCGGGCGTCGCCGGGCAGGCCGACACACGGTTCAGCTCGCACCATCTGACGAAGATCGGGGCGTCGCGGAGCCGCGCCTGCGCTAGCGCCGTCAACAGCGGATGGATCATCGCTTCGCTTTGCGCAATGCCTCATGGAGGCTGCCCATGCGCCGGCGCAGATCGACGAGCTGAACGCGCTTTCGCAGGCTGTGAGGACTCGAATCGATCTCGCCCTGCAATTCAGCGTCGAACCGCTCGAGCGCGGCCACGCGCTTCTTCAGTCCATAGAGTGCGAAGTTCTCCGCGATGCGATCCGGTGACATCGGCTCACCATAGAGATTTCCGGTGATGGATTCGGCGCGTTCGATAAAGTCTCGCTGGTTGTAGCTCATGGTCTCGCTGCTCTCGCGAATAGGATTGAACGGCCGATCAGTACGGCGAGAAGAAGATCGGCGGCGGGGGCCGATGCTCCGGTCTTTCGCCCGCCCGCGATGATGGCGTGGGCTGCGCCTCACTCCCCGCCCGGACCCCCGTAGCAGCAGACGCGTTGGCCTCGTCCATTGGATATCCAAGCGGCGAGTACGGGTTGATTTCGCGTCGGATCTGGTGATCCGGCCAAGACCAGATGAACTTGCCCTTCTCGTTTGGAAAGGGAAGGATTCCCGCCCCATACCCCTCCCTCACGACATATAGATCGTCGCCTCTCTGGACGATCGAGCGGAAGACATTGCCCGGATGGAGGACGTGATCAGGCATTGTGGTGTTTACGATCGTCAATCGGTCGTCGTCCACGTGCTGTCGAATTGGGCCCAAACCACGGACATCCATGACCGCTCCATCAGCGCTGATCTGCTCACCTTGAGAGGGTGTCGCGTGCCTTTTGAGTGCTTCAAAAGCCGACTGGGGTGTGTTGCCCTGTCTCGTACTTCCGACCCACTGCTCCCGCTGGTAGTGATGTGGCCCGCTTGGCACGGAGATCTGTCGGCCACCCGAAAAGGGAATCTTATGTTGTGTTGGCGATTGCATCGTGGGATCCACGCGAATACTCCGGTTGCTTGCAATGACAATTGGCGCGCGACCTCCTCAGGACATGCGCGCTACGATAATCGAGGGCTGGAGGCCGGCGGCGCAGGTCGGTCGTGACGACCCGAAGGCTGACAATTTGCGCGAATGCGGTGCTCGCCCTCACGCCGATTGCAGCGGCGCCACGAAGCCAGTGGCATTGGCGCGCGTAAACTCCTGCGCCAAGGTGGAACGCCCAACCCTCGGGACTAAAAGGGAGCTGACAGCAGCTTAAGCGCCTGGCAGAGTTTGCTTGGCGCGCCTCCCCTGCTTGAACCGCTTGATCAGGCGGCCTCCGACGGCAACCGCGAACAGCGCAAAGAGATTGGTCGCCGCCAAGACAAGAGCCACAAGGACGGGGCCGTCCGCGGTTCGCGGGATGTCGTTCGGACCGGGCCACATCAAAACCACGAGGACGCCTACGAACAACATGTTGGCGAGCGCCACGCTGGCCGCGAACCTCAACATTGGCGACAACCGAATTCCCAACAGCTCCGGCGCCACGACAAGCGTCGCCCCCACGAAGAGACAGACAAAATGCAACAGCGATAGAGAAATGGCCGCCATGACGAGCGAATCGAGCGATATGAGCCCGTAGGTCACGACAAGGCCCACGGCCGTCACCAACAGGAACTTGATGAGAACATCGAGGAGAATGATCGATAACCACTGAACCGTCGAGAAATTCATTCTATCTCCTCCCCGAGGACCTTCGAACGCGTCGCGAACGCAGTCAACGACAACGAAGTGCCGATGCGGTCTCGCTCATTCGCCACGCGTTCGCCTCGCTTGATAAAGCGCCACCGCGTCCTTGAGATCGCCCGTGCTCGAAAGCCGCGCGCTCAACGTCCTCAAGTCATGCTGGTTGCGTTCACCGCGGCTTGTAGCCATACCCGGCCGCTGCACCGGCGGAAGCGCCTTCGTCGAAGCAGCGTCCCTCGCCTTCATCATCAACCGGTATTTTCCGGCATCATCCTGAAGCCCGCGGAAGATGATCAGCCCGTCCCCGGGCGTCTCGATCTTGTCGCTGAACAACTTGAAGCCATGGCCGAGCCCGAGGCTTGCGATCTTACCTTCGATCAAGCGCTTCGACGATTGCGCCAGCGTGCGCTGCGCCTCGCGGATGCAGACCGCGAGCGTGCCGCGCTCGGCCTGGCAGGTCTCGACCAGGAGCTCGCCGAAGAAGTGCGATTTGCCCGAGCCGCGTCCACCATAGACACCCTTGTAGCGCGCAGGCTTCAGCAGCGGCTCGAAGATCTTGGCGGTCGGAATTTTCAGGATGGACACTCGATGCGCTCGCTCGCCCTAGGGCAGGCCGGTGCGCCTGCGCCACATCGCGGACCAGTCTTCGTTGTCGAAGGTGTCGGATTGGCCTTGTTGGGTTCTGGTCAAGTCGGGAGAGGCGTCGTGCTCCGAGAAAGGCGGCCAAAGTCCAAGGAGCCTCCTGAAATGGTCTTCGATAGCGGATGGACGGGGAGAATTGACGCCGCTGTAGGGCCCTGATGGGGTGAAGTGCCACGGTCCCGTATCGCATTATATGGACTTGTTGTGTGGGGCTCGAAACCCGCAATTGGGGGTAACATTCGCCGCAAGGCATCATGCCAAGACATTCCACTCTCCAATGTTTCGAAGCATAGTCTTAAGACCGAAGCGCGATACCCCCGCACGATCGAGCCCTCTTGCTCAACTTGTGGCTGTTCCACTATTCTGAACGCAAAGCTGCAACATGTCGGCGAACGGCTCGACATCCCAAGCGCAGGAGCAATTCGTGGGTCCTGATGAGATGAGACGTGGCGCGTCGTTCGTGGCGATCATCGTTCTTCTGACGTCGGCAACCGATCTGTCGGCTGTTGCTCAAGAAGCATCTCCGACGACCGCCGACAAATGGCGCCCGAAGTCCGGCGTCTATGCGGAGCTCGGCAAGAATTTCCAGTCGTCTTGCGATGAAAGCGGCAATCTTACCATCGATCTTGGCGAGAAATCGGTCAGCGGTTACGAATGGGGCTGCAAAGTCAAAAAAGTCATCGATCTCGCGCCAGGCTCGCTGAAGGTTGGAATGGTCTGTGACGACTACAATCTGGCGCAGAACCTCAACCCTCGCGATCCCAATTGGGAGAACAGGCAATTCAACGAAGTCATGTTCGTCAAGCGGATCGACGATGCGACAATCTCCGTTCAGAAGAGCTTGAATGGAAAGCTCAAGGATCCACCCTGGCGTGCGGCCTACTGCCCTCTGGCGACACAGCGCGCGCTCGCCGAGGCCACACTGAGAGCCAAGGTGGAAGCAAAACAGAAGGCCGACCAGGAGCGAGCCCTCAAGGAAGCCCATCCGCGGGACGGCGTCTACGCAGCGGCAGGCGCCGATTTCGAGGAGCGCTGCGCGAAGTTCAACGACACCATCGTTGCGTTCGCCGGCAAATCGATTACGACGGCCTCCAACATCTGCAAGATCGAAAACACACGAATTCAGCTGCCCGACACCGTTAGACTCGGAGCGACGTGCACGAGGCACCCTGCTTCGGGCTCGGAGGCTTTCAGCCTGCAAGACAAGGCCACCACCCCGGATCGCGAGAATCTGTTGTTCAAGAAGACCGACGACAAGAGCGTCATCCTCTGGATCATCTACAACGGGCACTTCACCGGCGACGGCCGAAAGCTGTCCTATTGCAGCGACCAAGTGCAGCGCGCCTATGCCGTGCAGCGCCGGGCTGGCAAGCAGACCAGGAATTAGTCGAAGGCATCAAACGCAAAGCCCGCGCCGGATTGCATCCGCGCGGGCAACACCAACTTCTGTCGATGATGCCATTCTGCCAGTGTTTTGCCCGACGGGTCAACCGTCAATCGAGGCGCGATTGCAGATCGGGATCTCCGTCATCTCGAGCGTCGGGACGGCATCACCGCCACTCGAACTCGGCGGATGCACGATGATGCGTTCGATCCGATGGATCAATTCCAGCATGCCGTCTTCGCCGCTCTCCACCGGCTGGGCAACCTTGCCCCAGCCGCGATCGAGGATCGCATTGGCGGCCGAGACGCGGGCGGCCGGAGATGCGTCCTCGCTGCGCATGATGCCGACGAGTACCCTGATGGCCGTTCTGGTGTGGCTGCGCGCAAGCGAGCGGATCTCGGTCAGCGTGCGCGCCCTCGACGTCTTCCCGCGCGTGGGCAAGCGGACGGGTACACGCTCAAGCTCGCATTCGATCTCTTCGCTCACGAGAACGTCTCCCACAGCACGATGGCAACGAGGCCCCCGAGGGCCAGCGATATCAGATAGGCGGTCATCGTCTCTCCTCGAAAACAATATGCGCGGCAGATCGCGCGATGAGGCGCGATCGTTTCGGGCGCGAACCCTATCTCCGGTCCCGGAGACCGCAGCGGCGCGGGGCTAACCGCGCCCGGCGCCGCGGGCCGGCACGTTCGCGCGTGCACGGCCAGCAATGGTTCGGACGACGGCGCGCCGATCGGCGCTCCCTAACGCGTTATCCAAGCGAGTGCGTGGCCGTAATGCGCCGCCGCCGTCCGATCTCGAAACCGAGACGAAAAAACCCGCGGCGGATGTCGTCCCGCGCGGGTGAACCAAACTCGTTTCGATGATGTCATTCTGCCGGTGTTTTGCCCGACGTGTCAAACCCTGTGTTGCGCGCGATTGTCGTCGCGCGAAGCGAAAATGAAAATGCCCGCTGCAGATTGCTTCCCGCGCGGGCCAACTCAAACTCGTTTCGATGATGCCATTCTGCCAGTGTTTTGCCCGACGTGTCAAACGAACGAATTCGCGCAAGCCGCGTTGGACAATCAGGAGCGACCGGCCATGACCACCAAGACGAACTCACTCGGCACATCGCCAAGCAAGACGGCGCAAAATCGTCCGCCCTCAAAGCCGCGCATCGATAAGGAGCACGCCACGCAGCAAGCGATCGTCGAAGACGCCGACGAGAAGGCGGACGACGATCGCGATCTCGCACATGGCGAGGGCGGCACCATGGATCTCCCCACCAAACCCGGCGATATGTCGAAGGACGATTGAGCCGCCTGACCAGCGGCGCATCTCGATGATGCCATTTACGAAGGTGTTTTGCCCGACGCGTCAATCGACAGCGCGCAAAACGGAAAGCCCCTCCTCCCAGCTCAATATGTGGTGCGCAAGGGGCTTGCTTCAAGCCCCCGATGATCGCGTAAGACCCCTCGACCCGAACAACCAGTCGAGGGGTCACGACATGCCTTTCCTGCTTCCGACGTCCCGGTCGCGCAACCGAACCAGCGCGGAACGCGCAGCCGCCGGCCATGCGGTCATCATCGCCGGCGCCGGCCCGACCGGCCTGATGCTGGCCGCCGAGCTCGCGCTGGCGCAAATCGACGTCGCCATCGTCGAGCAGCGCGCGAGCCAGGACATCGTCGAGACGCGCGCCGGCGGACTGCACGCGCGCAGCATCGAGATCCTCGATCAGCGCGGCATCGCGGGTCGCTTCCTGCGCAAAGGGCAGATCACCCAGCTCGCCGGCTTCGCCTGGACCAGGCTCGACATCGGCGATCTCCCCACCCGCCATCCCTACGGGCTCACGCTGCGGCAGAACCACATCGAGCGCCTCCTGGCCGAATGGGTGGCCGAGCTCGCGGTGCCGATCTATCGCAGCCGCGAGGTGACGGGCTTTGCGGAAGACGAGACCGGCCTCGACGTCACGCTGTCCGGCGGCGAGCGCCTGCGCGCGCTTTATCTCGTCGGCTGCGACGGCGGCCGCAGCCTGGTGCGCAAGCGCGCCGGCATCGACTTCCCCGGCTCAAAACCTTCGCTCAGCAACCTCATGGCCGAGGTCGAGATGCGCGAAGAGCCCCAATTCGGCCTGCGCCACGACGCGTTCGGCTTTCACGGCCTCAGCAAGACCGAGAGCGGGCGCGTGCTGGTCGTGCTGACGGAGGCAAATCTCGCGCACGATGGCGAGCCCTCTTTAAGCGATCTCAGCGCGGCGCTCGAATCCGTCTACGGCACCGATTTCGGCGTCAACAATCCCGCCTGGATCTCCCGCTTCACCGATGCGGCGCGGCAGGCCGCATCCTATCGCAGGGGTCGCGTGCTGCTCGCCGGCGATGCCGCGCACATTCATCATTCCGTCGGCGGCCAGGGCCTCAACCTCGGTGTGCAGGACGCGGTCAATCTCGGCTGGAAGCTGGCGCAGGTGGTGGATCGCATCTCGCCCGAAAGCCTGCTCGACACCTATCACAGCGAGCGCCATCCCGTGGCCGCGCGCGTGCTGAAGCACACCATGGCGCAGATCGCCCTGCTCCGCCGCGGCGACGACGGCCGCAAGGCCGCGCGCGAGGTGATTTCCGAGCTGCTCGCCATGGACGAGCCGCGCCAGCGCCTTGGCGCGATGATGAGCGGGCTCGACATTCGCTATGACATTGGCGAAGGCCACGCGCTGCTTGGACGGCGCATGCCCGATCTCGACATCAGCGTCGACGGCCAGAAAATCGCGCTGTTCACGCTGCTGCACGGCGCGCGCGGCGTGCTGCTCAATTTCGGCAAGCCGGGCGGCCTGGACATCACGCCCTGGGGGAAACGGCTCGCAATCGTCGATGCCGACTACGACGGCGCCTGGCAGCTTCCGGCGATCGGAGCGGTCACCGCGCCGGGCGCCGTGCTGGTGCGGCCCGATGGCCATGTGGCCTGGGTGGGAGATGAGTGCCAACGCGGACTTACGGAGGCGCTGACGCGGTGGTTCGGGGCCGGTGGTGCGTAACGCACGAACGTTCCTTTACCGCCAAAACAAACAAGCCCGCGGTAGACCCGCGGGCTTGTTCCGAATTCTTGGATGGTGCCATTCTGCCAGTGTTTTGCCCGACGTGTCAAACGACGCTCCACAAACGTCATTCCGGCGGAAGCAAAGGCCGTATCCAGCGCGAGAACCATTCCTCACCGTCATTGCGCGGATTGACGGAGCCGTCTACTCCAAAGATGGGTGGAGGAATAAGGTAGCTCGGCTCGTCCGCAAACACGCCGATCGGCTTGCTCGGTTGCGGCTGCTGGCCGCCAGCGGTCGGGGCGGTCCAATAGCCAAACCGCCCGTCGAACTCAGTAGACGGCAGATACGGGACTGGCGCAGTGCCCGTCGTGAACACGTTGCCCGCATTCGTCTCATTGACACGGGCGAGACGCCGGACATCTTCGGGCGCGACTGATGCTGCGGCAGATGTGGGCGCGACTGGGGGATCTTTCGCGGGCATGGTGCCAGCCGGGGCAGCGACCCACTCCCCGAAGCGATCTGCAAGAGTGCCAGCGGGCGCCTCGGGATCTAACGAGGAAGCTCCGCTCAGCTGCGGCCTGAAGGTTGATGCCAAAACGCCCCTGGTGCTGGCCGCGTTGTCAACGCTCAGTCCATTGTTCGATGTGGTGTGCGCAGGCGCTCCTGTCGAGAACACTCCTCCGCGAGGAGTAGAAGCCCCCATCGTCGCGCCGGAACCTTCCTGCGCATTGGCAGCGCGCGTAACCGCCAAAATGCCTCCGATGCCGAGCAGCCAGGGGAGGAGAGAGGGAGCCGCCAAGCCGACGGCGGCCCCTCCGGCCATCCAAGGAAGTGCATTGCGCACCACAGGTGTGCCGCCCGCTAATGGATTGTCGTAATATGGATTCGCCATTCCGGAGTGCGGGTCGGATAGGAGCACCAGCGGGTCCGATGGCGCGGCCGTTGTCGGAGGCAACTCACCGAGCCGTTGTTCCTCGGGACTTAGCGATGGAAAGGCTGGCAGCACGCTCCTGAAGCGTGGATCGCTCGGCGTGAATCCCTCGTTCTCGTTTAGGTCGGGACGATCGGGTGGAGATAAGCCTCGCAGGCGAGTGTCGATCAGAGAGGGGACGAGCCCCGGCGCATCCGGGATAGGGTCGACGCCCGTGAAATGCAGCGAGATGGTGCCTTTGCCAGAGCGTCTTAATATTTCGTTCCTCTCTGCCATGCTGAGACCACTCGTCGGCGACAAAAGCGGAAAAGCCAAGGCCGCATCTCGCTGACCGGCATCGCGCAACTGGTCGACGGTTTCCTGCATCTGCCGGATTTGCTCTGCTTGGTCCGCCGCGTATGTCCCGCGGTTTTGGAACCATTCACGGTTCTTACCATTTCCTTCCTCGGTCGTTAGTCCCTCTGGAGTATTGGGGAGCAGATGACCGTTTGCTACCGCGTACTTGGCAGCGGCTACAAGCGCGTTCACTTCGGAAGCTATCTCGTCCAGCGCGCGCTCATCGCCCGCATCAGCAAGGTCGAACTTTGGAGACACCTTGAGATTTTCAAGACGCTCAAAAAAACCGTCGTGGTACGTTCCGAGATGTCCCCCCGTATGCGGGCTCGAACCAAGCTCCGTCGCCAGAGGCTGTCTGGACGGCAACGTCACCAGATTTCGAACTCCATCGATGTTAAATCGTTTTCCCAAGAGCCGGATGACCGGATGATCTGCAAATTTCTTCGGCAAAACGTGATGATCTTGAAACATGCGACGGTTACTTTCTGGCGCAGGCCGGCATTCGAGCTGCTGGTGATCGCAGCCGGCTGGTCTGATCTGAAATGCTTTGGTGGTTGCCAGCAGCGAGGGCCGGCCTCTTCGTGCGCGCTAGATACTGATGCGGTCACCGGGCCGGCATCGCGGTCGGTGCAGGGCGCCTACAAGGCCATCAGGGTAATGGTGGCAGCATTCGCATACTGCGAGGGCAACCGGGGCATCCGCCCCGGGTGTCGTGCAAATGTCTTCTGCAAAAGAGCGATTCAGACGAGCCAAGAATGGGCCAGTCAGATCTCTACCTATCTCAAGGTGCGGAAACTAGGGATCAAGCCCTTCGTAGTTGCCGTAGGCATATCCGAAGCTTAGGCCTCGCACACCGGCAGCCTTACAGGCGCCCTTCATTACCTGATCACAAAGAATCCACTGCTCCAAAAAGCGTGGCCGGAAGATATGAGCCGAACCGATAGCCTCTTCTCGGAAGACATAGCGGGAAATTGCCGTGCCATTGTAGCGCCGGTAATCTGTCCCATCGTCCAGGACTTCGACGATCGATTTTTCTTCGTCAATGACGTCGAGTCGGCGCACGACATCGCAAAGCCAATAAACCGGCGCATCTCCCTTCAGCGACCGCGTTTCGCACTTCAGAAACGCGACCCCCTCTCGATCCACGGCTTCGAGAACGCTTTTCATTCGATCGGATACGAGCCAAAAATCGTGAAACATTTCCCAATCGACCGGCGGCCTCCCAAGCGATTTGTCAATCAGCAGCCTTGGCGTTTCGGATAGCGAAGGAAAGCCTCGCTTGCCTCTCGGCGGCCGGAGCACGCGGCCGATGCCCAAGGCGGCAAAATTCTCCAATTCCCACCCGGGGGGCTTGCTAATCCTGGAATTCAGTTTGATGCGATAGAGCCTTGGCGCCTTTCTCTTTCGACTTCCATCAGAGGGCGTAGCCATAGACGATCTCTCCGTTCGCATCGCTCATCATTTCGACGTCCATTCTGCCTGCAGAATTTCGTCTTCGTTCCTCGTGACGATGGGCGCTCAACAATAAAGCCCGCGGAATCCCGCGGGCTCGATCCTTAAATCTTTCGATGATGCCATTCTGCCGGTGTTTTGCCCGACGTGTCAATTGATGGGCTGGGGGGCGCACCAAGGGGGCTGCATTTCTGAAAGTTTCATCGAAAAGAGTCTGCGACCTCATCCGAACATGAAAACACGGGCACCCTACTGAAGACTTGGGAATTCCGATACTGAACCGCGATCCGCTCGGTTGTGCTTGCACGATCGTGTCGCCGTCCTTCACCACGTTTCCATGCTCGATCAGATACACGGAAAGTCCTGCCACCTTGTCGATCAGTTCGGACAGCGTCAGCTTGGCGGTCTCGAACTCGATCTCGCGACCTGCGAAGGTGGACAAGCCGACAGTGATCGCGCCGATCTTCCGATCCGACTGGAAGGGAAGAATGTCGACCCACAGTGTAAAGGGATAGCTGGGAAACGGTGCAAAGGAGCGGCTCGACTCTTCCAACCAAAGGCCGGACGGTCGCGCCACCCGGCCATCCCAAACCACGCCGCAACATTCCGGCATAGCGGCGATCAACGCGCCGACCACCGCGGTGGTGATGCGCGCGGCGACGAGAGGCTTCTCGTTCTTTGCCAGCGCCGAGACGACCAGGTGACCGCGATGCCGGGCGGCCACCGCCTTGCCCTCCGGCCATATCGTGGCAGCGCGCGCCCACAGACCGGCATCGTCCGGTATCGGGGTCGGCATCGGCATGACGGCAACAAGCTGGTTGCCGCAGCGAAGGAGCGGCGAGCCTGCTTTGACCTGTCGCTCGCCTGGATAGTTCGGCTCCGTCATCAAATCAGGATGTCGCGCGCGAAGGATCTTGGCGACGAGCGACATGTCGGGCGTGACCGGTCGGTCCAGCAAGACAAAACTAATAAACGAGTTACTCATGAACTGCCCCGCCGCACGCTTCCGGCAAGACGCACGTCTCGCCCAAAGGTTGAGCCAGTAAATAGAACAAACAGGGAACAATGTCAATAGACATCTTGCACTCGCCCACTCGCAACGAGCTCAACAGCAATCGGCAGAGAGTAACCTCAAGATCTTCGGCGCGGGATCAGAGGGAGATCCGAGGCGTCTTCGAACAACATGCCCCTGAGGCCTGCTGACCTCCAGGCATCCTTCAGGGCTCCGTCACATATGACACAATCTATGGCGTAGGCCATTCGGAATACGTGCGCATCGTCAACCAATTCGTCCTTGAAGACGAGCTCGACGTCGCCCCAGAAATCGTAGACTTTCTGACCGAAATCCAGAGAGCCTGGATCGTCGCAAATCCCGATGTTCAACTGCGATTGCTCCTCATCCAATGCGTCCAGAACACGACGCACATCGCAGAACCAGTAGCGCGGCCCATCCCAGACCCCGTTCGAAACCTGCACGTCGCAGGCGACGAAGGAAAACGCCTCTGGGTCGACGGCCTCAAACACGGTCTTAGCGCGATCAGAGATCAGCCAGAATGCATACCAGAGCTCAGAATCCAGAGGCCGGCGCCCTCGCGGATTGAACGTGACGCATGGCGTCGGCCCAGCAAAATCTGACAAGTGCCCGGGGTCGAGGAGAGAGGGGCCATCATCAGTGATCTCGAAACCACTTGGGTTGCCTGTTCGATAGAACTCCATTCTGTAGAATTTGCGTTTCCGCAATGAGGAGCGCTTGTTCTGCTTTGCCTGCTTGCTGCTCATCGGAACACATGGCCTTTTATTCGAGGTCTCGACGGATATAGAATCGCGGCTGTTCTGTCTTCCGAACAACAGCATGGCCTGTCGCCACACTCAGATTTTCAATACGTCTCGAAACCAAATTCTCTTGAGGCCCGCGACCTTGCAGGCATCTTTGAACTCTTGATCGCATATGACAGCAGAATTCTGGCATGCCATAGGGAAAATATGAGCATTGCCGATTGCTTGCTCTCTGAAGACTAGTTTGCCTCCGAAGATTAAGAACTCGTAGTATTTCTGGCCATGGTCGAGAAAGCGGATATCGTCCCGGATTCCGATGCGCAGGCGCGATTGCGATTCGTCCAGCGCGTCGAGTACGCGGACGACATCGCAGAGCCAAAATTTCGGTCCGTCATAGTGACCGCGCGTCATTCGCACATCGCACGGCACGAATACAAAGGCCTCCGGGTCAAGCTTCTCGAAGAGCGCCTTTGTCCGGTCCGAAACGAGCCACCAGGCAAAACAGACCTCGAGATCACATGGCAGTTGACCGACCGATTTATCGAAGACGTAAGGCACCGGCGGGGTGGAAGCCGGCAGACGACGGACTCCGTGCGGAGGAAGGACACTCTCGTCTTCAAGCCAATAACCCAGCCCGCCTCCTAGAGCGAAATTGGGGACCTATCTCGTAGAAGCGGCGCTTGCGTGCTCGGGGTCGCTTCGCAACAGGAATCGCGTTCTGGTCCGTCATAACTGAGCCTCGTTGAACATCGCGCCTGCAACGACACCCGGCCGAGGCCACGGTGAACCACTCAAAAAATAAAGCCCGCGGCGTCGCGCGAGCTTCGTTCGGACTCTTTCGATGATGCCATTCTGCCAGTGTTTTGCCCGACGTGTCAACGATCGCCCTCGAACAGCTTCCACACAACGCCGCAATCTGCTGACGATGCCCGCTTACGTGGGATCATCCGTACAATAAAATACCGGCAGATCTCCGAAGACATCAGAGTTCTTGTAGCGCACTGCAATCCGCTCGCTCGCACTCGCTCCCATTGTATCGCCGTCCTTCACCACGTTTCCGTGCTCGATCAGATACACGCAAAGTCCCGCCACCTTCTCGAACAACGCCGGAAGCGCAAGCTTACCGGTCACGAATTCGATCTCACGGCCGACGAAGGCGGACAATCCCATGGTGATCGCTCCGATCTTTGCACCTGACCGGAACGGAAGAATGTCAACCCATAGCCTGAAGGGATAGTCCGGATATGGTGCGAGCGACCATCGCGACGTTTCGAGCCATAGATCGGCAGCCCGCGCTACCCGCCCCGCCCACACCACGCCGCAACATTCCGGCACGGTGGCAATCAACGCACCGATGACCGCAGTCGTAAGGCGGGCGGCGACCAGCGGCCGCTCACTTTTTCCGAGCAGCGAGACGATGATGTGGCCCTGATGGTCAGTTGCCACAGCCTCGCTTTCCGGCCAAGTTCGCGCAGCGCGCGCCCAAAGCCCCGGATCCTGCGGAATGGGTGCCGGCATCGACATGACCGCAACGAGCTCGTTGCCGCAACGGATGAGCGGCGAATTCGCTTGAGCCGGTTGCGATTCTTCACCGTTCGTCGCCTCTGTTGCCAACTCCGGATGCCGGAGGTGAAGGGCTTTGGCGACTGCTGACATGTCGGGTGTCACCGGCCTGCTCAACAGGACCAGAGAAAGAAGCGAGCCACTCATCAACTCCCCCCCCCCGCAGAAAATCCCGGTGAGCCCAAAACTTAGTTTTTCGCCCAGAGGTTGAAACGTAAAGCCTCATTAGAACAAATAGAGAACAATGTCAATCGACGTTTTTCGCTCGCGCCAGATTTCCGCAAGATAGCTATACCCAAACTCTGAAGCGGACTGGCGGCCGACCCAGCATTGGCGCCGCACTGCAAGGGCGGTTCGCAATAGCACTCGCGGAAAAGCGGTTCACGCAAACATCAACGAAGACCCCGCGCCGTCCTCAGGGGCGCCGCGACGTTCGCCACACACCCGGCAGCCCCACCAGGAACAAGCGTCACCCCACCGCGTTGCACCGCCATGCATGGATCAACGGACGATCCCCTGTTGGCGCGCGCCGATGCCGCCCTCCGCGAAGCCGAGCGGCTTCGCTTCGCCCTGATCCGCGAGCGCGCGATTGCACAAGCCATCTGTCACGACGCCGCGCAAACCCGCACGCTGCAATCAGGCCTTTCGCCAGCGATCGCGATTGCGCTGACGGTCAACGCTCCTCGTTCGGCGTAGCGTCGGTGCCCGGACCGAAAGGCTCGTGCGTCCTGCGTCCCAGAAACGTATCGGGTGGCGGCTGCTTCAACAGCTCGCGGCTTTCGCGCACGATCTGGCGCATGTATTCGGCCTGTTCGTGTTCGACAGGCAACGGCCGATAGACGGGCATCGTGGTGCTCCCTTGCTTTGCAGGCGGGAGCGCGCTCGGTCTCTCAGCCACCGACGCCTACGGGCAGAGCCTCGGCCGGTGATGCGACCCTAACTATCACAGGTCGCTTTGGTTCAATATTGAACTTTGGGACTCGCGGGGCACAAATGAGTAAACCGCTCAACATGCTCAAGCTGCTCGCGAAAATTAATCCGCGCAACATATCAAATGATGTGACTCCCGCTGTGCGGGAGGCGTAAGGTAAGTCATCACCGCAAGGCCCGTGGCATCGATCGGTGATGAGAACGCCGATTGCGCTCCCGCCCGACCTCAAATGAGGGAGCAGCGCCATGCTGACAAGACGTCGTTTCAAACAGACCAGAACCCTGACCGAACGACTCGCGGACGAAGCCGCGCGCTGCCGCGAGGAAGCCCGCACGCTGACGCCCGGCCGCCGCCGCGACATGCTGCTGCGCCAGGCGCGGCAGGACGAGACCGCCATGCAGATCGACGCCTGGCTGCGCTCGCCCGGCCTGAGGGCGCCGACATGATGCAATATCGCGCTTATCTCATCGGCGAGGATGGCGTCTTCCGCTCCGCCGAAGCCTTCGAAGCTCCCTCGGATTCCTCCGCCCTCAGCTTTGCGCAGCGGTTCACGCGGCTCGGCAAGGTCGAGGTCTGGCAGCTCGGCCGAAAGATCGCCGTGCTGGACTCCGAGCAGTCTCGGCCGCCGTTGCACGAGCCGTCCCGGCCGACGCTGACGCGTCAATGACCGCGTGACTTCGGTCCCGACCTGAGATCCTCGATCTGGAAGTTGAACTTCACCTGCATGACAGGGCCGCTCGCATCGCGCACCTCGATCGCCATCTCCTGCCGGTCGCCGGTGAGCGGCGCGGAGAGCACCGCATCGCGCGCCAGGTCGGCAACCGACTTGGCGGCCTCGGCCTGAACTGCGCGCGCGCTGGACAATTCCAGGCCCTCCTCGTCCAGCGCAATTCCCTTGTCGTCGCGAAGGTCAAAGTAATATCGGGTCATGACCGTAATCCTCTGCCCGCTATAGTGCAGAGGACGAGCAAAGGTTTCTAAAGGGCACGAAATTTCCCCTGGAATCAACGGGTTCCGGGAACAAAGCAGAGACGCGCGAGCCGGGCCAGCTTGCGTCGGCTACTCCTCCGCGAGCTTGCGCTCGATATAGGCGTCCACCGTCTCGGCGAACGAGCGCTGCACGCCGACCGCGGCGTCGTGCTGGTCGAGTGCGTCGCGCTGCAGCACGCGCAGGCCGCGCCCGCGCATGCTCACAGGTGCCGTGTTCAGAAACTGGTCGATGGCGCCCTTGGCAAGCGGGATGGCCTTGGGATCGCCCCTGGCGATCAGGAGCCGGAGCAGGCTCTGGCATTCGGCCAAACCGGGCATGGCGTCTCTCACCTTTGCTGCGATTTCGGCTTCGGCCGCTCTACCTTCTGGGTATGGGTGCCGAACAGCGCCAGCAACAGCGCGACTTCTTCCTTCGAACCGATCTGGATCATGATTGTTCTCTCCGTTTCGCTACGTTGGTCGGAGCCGGCGGGCGCCGAGTTCAGGACGATCTGGTTTCAGCACTGTTTCAGCCGTGTTTCGTCAGCGCCCTGCACCGCGCCTTCGGCCGGCTTGTGTGCACAATTGAACGCTGATCTCTCGCTTTCGCCGATCACAACCCATTTCTCTCTTTCTCACGTCTCGCCAAAGTCCGAACATTGATGCTTGTCCTAGGCCTTCGGCGGCTTGAGGAAGCCAAAATAGAAGCAGACCAAAAATAGAATGAGATGGACAATGGCACGGCCACCGCTGACCTGCGGACTCGCGACAAAATCTGTTCCCAACAGAGGCACCGAAACGTCGGCGAGATAGAGATAAAACAAAATGCCCGACGATACGAAGAACGCGCCTGCCAAGAATTTGCGAAAGCCGACATCTCGCCAAGCGAAATAGAGGCTTCCGCCAGCCATTATGATGGCCGCACCAGCATAGAGGGCAATGATCATGCTGCCTCACCCGGTTGCGGACGCGACCCAATCGACCGGCGAATGACCTGAACGGGTCTCGCGCTTGCCGTGGGCTTGACAGAAACGGAAAGCCGCCCTGAGGCGGCTAGTTTCAGACTTTCCTTTTCTGCCTATTTCTTGAGGGCGTCAGAGGCGTCCCGCGCTGCGTCCTTCACATCTCCAGCGACGTTATGGGCGGATCCCTTGGCCTTATCCAACTTGCCTTCAGCTTCCAGGTCCTTGTCGCCGGTGAGCTTGCCGGCCCCTTCTTTGATCGCGCCTTTTGCCTTGTCGGCGGCGCCCTTCACATGTTCACGGTCCATGATCGATATCCTTTCCTGTGTAGAAGACGAGCACAACGAAATCGGTGCGCTGTCGTTCCTGCGAGACGCCCGCGTGAGGCGGGCTCCTCGGGAGGAGGCCGGAATGCGTGGATGCAGGTTTCAGCACTGACGCCGATGAGCCTCCTCCTGAGGAGGCGCGTCAGTGACAACGCCCCTCCGATGGCTGCTACTCTATCGTCGCATTCACCGTCATGACCGATTTGCCAGAGCCGTATGGACCCTTTCCTTCACCATAGATGGCGAACGTATCGGTGCCCTTGTAATTGGCTGCCGCGGTGTATCTGAACGTCGTTACGTTGACTTGTCTGAGCTTCCCGTGCGCGGGCTTCCGGGACACGCCGGAGCTATGCATCGCTCCCGGAATTCGCATCGGGAAATTGCACGTTTCGCCCGACCTGACCGCGAAGTAGGCCGTCATGTCCACGCCGAACACGGATGGGTTACCGGTGACCCTGCACTCGGAGATGGCGAAGGCCGTAGCCGGCGTCAGGCTCAGCACAGCAGCGAGAGCGAATATCCGCATGCTCATCTCCTGTTAGGATCAAGCGGCATCCGGGGCCATTGATTTCCAAGCGTGGGGACAACCATTGACTTGAATCAACATTCGACCGGCGAGGACTAGGCGATTGAATAGGCGGAAGTAGCGACTTTCCTTGGTTGATGGCCGGCGGCCTGCGGATTGCCTTTTGAGGCTCCACCCCCTTTCCGGGATGTTCTATAATCCGCCGGCTCTAAATGATGGAGGGTCAAATGCGACTCGCTTTGCTTATTGGGGTCCTGCTGATGGGGCTTTCTTCAGCAGCAAACGCCCGCGATTATCCCTGGTGCGTCTTCGGTGGCCATGCTGGCCCCCCCGGCGAATGCATGTACGAGACGAGGGAGCAGTGCCTGGCTTCGGCATCGGGACGGTGGACCAGCTATTGCGATATCAATCCGCGCGTGAGATTCCAGCAGCAGGCACCGCCCCCGATAGCATGTGACTCTCGCGGGCGCCGGTGCGCGCCGAGATCGTGAAGCGTTCAGCGCAAGGCCGCCGCGTCGCGGGTAAAGCAGACATCGACCCGCTGACCGAGCGTTGACTAGTCCGCACCAGCGCGCGCTATTTGCCGCGCTTCGAAGTGCCGGTGCCTAGCGCAATGCCGTGCTGCCAGGCCCGCACCCGCACCGCCGCTTCGCTCCGATTGAGCTCTGCCGCAATCTCGTCGGGCCGGCGTCCGGCTTCGGCCAGCGCTTTCAGCCGCTCATGCTCGTCCGCTGTCCACCTCTTCAGCAAGGGATAGCGTGATTGCATGGTCGGAGCTGGCTCACCCGTCATTCAAGTGCGACGACAATCGGCCGAGACGGACCAGGTTCCCATCCGTGGCGGACGGGCCATAGCACGGGCTTTGCGAGGTGAACTTAGCAAAAGTTAAGCCCGCGACGGATCGCTCCGCGCGGGCCTGGTTTCGAGCGCAAGGCTCGGGTGAGACCTTCGTCTCAGTGCATGTGGCCGATCAGATAGATGCCGCCGCCGAGAACGATCACGGCCGGGACGGCCCAAAGCAGAAGTACGGGCATCGCTTGCCTCCTCAGTTCGAGGTGCAGACCTTGACGGACTTCATGCCGGTCTCGGCTTCCGACCTGGTCTTGTACACGGTGTCGCCGCTGACGACCGTCGTTTCCGTGGTCGTCGGCTTCGACTCGGTGATGGTGCACTTCTTGGTCTTGACGTCCTGAACCACGTAGAACGTTTGCGCAAAAGCGGGAGCCGCAACTGACGTCAGCACGGCGGCAGCAATGATTGCTTTGATATTCACTTTGTCCTCCTCCAGTAGCCCGGTCGATCCAGGCGTGTCTTTTACAAACCCGACTAATTGCCAGTTGTTCCCGGTCATCCGCCGAACCAATTCCGCCTGATTGCGTTGGTGCGAACAGGAGGCTTCGATGCTCGACTTGCGGCTCGTGACGACTTCCCTGGCGGTGCTCGCTGCGCTGATCAGCGTGGCGCTGGCTGAGCCCGTCAAGGATCAGGCTCCACCGGTGGTTCAAACTGCCTCCGAAGCCCGTCCCATTCGCGTGATCCTTCCGGCGCCGTGGGAGCCCACCAAGGGCCAGGCCGAGTCTGTGCAGTCATCGAAGTAGCAGGCGTCGGTCGAGCGACGGCCGCAGCTCGGTCGACATTGTCGCGGCCAAAGCGCCGCAGCAAACTCCTCCAAAACGACAGCAACCAATTCGAATCTGACCTGTTGTCGCCGGCACAATCACTTGCAGGAGACAACAACATGAAACGTCTGACAGTGCTGGCTTCAACCTTGTTGCTGCTCGGGTCGGTGCCCGCGGGCGCCCAGTCGCAGCCGGCGCAAAGCGGGCCGGGCAACAACGCGGTCAACAGCTCCGACCAGAACAACTCCAACGCACCGGTCGCGGGCCGCAACAGCTTCACCGAAGGACAGGCGAAATCGCGGATCGAGGGCGCGGGCTATTCCAACGTCTCGGGCCTGCAGAAGGACGACAACGGCGTCTGGCGCGGCAAGGCCGACAAGGCCGGCACCAAGACCGACGTCAGCGTCGACTTCCAGGGCAACGTCAACCCCGCCAAGTAATCCGCGAATTTCAGGAGATCCAGACATGACGACCACCATCTCTCGCCTGTACGACAATTACGCCGATGCCGAGCGGGCCGTGGCCCGGCTCGAAAGCGCCGGCGTGCCGCACTCCGACATCAGCCTCGTCGCCAACAATTCGGACAATTGGTACGGCTCACGCTCCGGCAAGGTCGATCGTGACCGCGACGGCGTCGATGATCGCGCCGAAGGCGCCGGCACGGGTGCCGGCATCGGCGCCGGGCTCGGCGGCGCCGCCGGCCTGCTCGCGGGTCTTGGCCTGTTGGCGATCCCCGGCCTCGGCCCGGTGGTCGCGGCCGGATGGCTCGCCTCGACCGCGGCAGGCGCGGCGGCCGGCGCGGCCACCGGCGGAATCATCGGCGCCCTGACCGAGGCCGGCGTCTCCAGGGAAGACGCATCGCGTTATGCCGAGGGCGTCCGCCGCGGCGGCACGCTGGTGTCCGCGAAGGTGCCGGACCAGGACCGCGCGCGCCTTGATGCGCTCCTGCACGAGCGATCGGTCAACCTTCAAGAGCGCAGCGCCGCCTGGCAGAAGTCCGGCTGGACCGACTTCGACGCCGCCAGCCCGCCGCTGTCGCCGGAGGATATCGGCCGCGAGCGCGAACTCTACGGCGTAGGCTCGCGGCGATAGGGCCGCAGAGCTTCGACACGACAAAGGCCCCGCGGTGCGGGGCCTTTTAACTTTGTCTCAAATGCCGCAAAGCGGATTGGGCGAAGTGAAATCTCTTCGCCTCATGCTGGGACATGTCGCCTGGACGGGGCAAGCCGGAGAGATCTCCCATGTACTACGTCGCCGCTGCATTGCTGGTGCTGTCGGGACTGTTCTATTCCGCGAGCCGTCACGAGCTCGGCCAGTTCGGTGCGGACGTGTGCAGCTATGGCAGCACGTTCTGCAACAATCCGGTGGTCCTCTTCACCGGCGCCGCGCTGGCCGCCGCCTGGGGCATGTTCGTCAGCATCAAGTAGCCGATGATGGCAACCTAGACCTGTTTTGCCCGACGGAGCAAACTCGCTTAGCATTTTCGAAAATTAGCCGCCGGCGGCGGCAGCGGGAACTTATGTTCCTTGATTCGCATTTGCTATGACGACGTCCGCACCGTTCGAGCCCGTTCATGAGCGACAGCGCCCTCACCCCGACGAAATCCGCGCCAACGCTGCTGCAACGCTTGGGGCCCGGCCTCATCACCGGAGCTGCCGACGACGATCCGTCCGGCATCGCCACCTATTCGCAGGCCGGCGCCCAATTCGGCTATGGTCTGTTGTGGACGGCGTTTCTGACCACGCCGTTCATGATCGCGATCCAGCTCGTCAGCGCGCAGATCGGCCGCGTCACCGGCAAGGGGCTCGCCGCCAACGTCATGCGGGTCGCGCCGCGTTGGGCGGTGCTGGCGCTGGTCTCGATGCTGGTCGCCGCGAACACGTTCAACATCGCCGCCGACATCGCCGCGATGGCCGAGGCACTCTCGCTCGTGATCGGCGGCCTCAACCACGAGCACGCGCTGATCTTCGCGGCCGGCTCGACCCTGCTGCAGGTGTTCCTGCCCTATCGCCGCTATTCGCCGGTGTTGAAATTCCTCACACTGGCGCTGTTCGCCTATGTCGCGACCGCCTTCACGGTGCAGATTCCCTGGAGCACGGCGCTGCTCGCCGCGGTGTGGCCGAAGGTAAACGTCAGCAGCGACTATCTCCTCATGGTGGTCGCCGTGCTCGGCACCACCATCAGCCCCTATCTGTTCTTCTGGCAGGCCTCGCAGGAGGTCGAGGAGATGAACCAGGGCAAGCGCGACAAGCCGCTTCGCGAGCTCAAGCGCGGCGGCGGTCACGAGCTCGACCGCATCAAGATGGACACGGTCTCCGGCATGCTGCTCTCCAACGGCATCGCCTTCTTCATCATCCTGACCACCGCATCGGTCCTGCACGCCAACGGCGTCACCAATATCGGCTCGGCGACGGAAGCGGCCGAAGCGCTGCGGCCGCTCGCGGGCGATTTCACCTTCGCCCTGTTTGCGACCGGGATCATCGGCACGGGCCTGCTCGCGATTCCGGTGCTGGCGGGCTCGGCCGCCTACGGCGTTGCCGAGATCTTCGGCTGGCGCGCCACGCTGGAGGCCAAGCCGGACGAAGCGGCCGGCTTCTACACCATCATCGCCGCGGCGACCCTCATCGGCTTCGGCCTCGGCTTCACCGGCATCGACTCGATCCACATGCTGGTGTGGAGCGCGGTGCTCAACGGCATCGTCGCCGTCCCCATCATGGCGATGATGATGCTGATCGTCTCGAGCCGCGCGATCATGGGCCGCTTCAGGGCCCGCTCCTGGCTGATCGCGCTGGGCTGGCTCGGCACCGCGCTGATGGCGCTCGCCGTCCTCGCTTTGCTCGGCTCGTCGGTGATTGGCTGACGCAAGCGCTGCTTCGGACGCGCTGCCGCGTTGCATCCTAGCGCCCTTCCCGCCGCCCCGCGCTTGGCCTAACAATGCGGTCCGGGCCCGGCCTGAGATCGGGCCGAAAAAAGAAGCCCGGCCGGGCGAGTAGGGAGCGACATGACCAAATCATCAAAAGCAACAAGCCTCGAAATCCTCGCCTGCGATGCCGGCTGGAGAAACTATCATTTCGTCAAGCTGACGACCGAGGACGGCATCATCGGCTGGAGCGAATTCGACGAAGGCTTTGGCTCGCCCGGCGTCGGCGCCGCGATCCAGCGCCTCTCCACCCGGGTCATCGGGCAGAACGTCTTCCAGCACGAGCGCATCTTTGCCGAATTGTTCGCGGCGACGCGTCCCGCGGCCGGCGGCGTGGTGGCGCAAGCGCTCGGTGCGATCGAGAACGCGCTGCTCGATGCCAAGGCGAAATCGCTCGGTGTTCCCTGCTATGAGCTGCTCGGCGGCAAGATCCGCGATCGCGTCAGGGTCTACTGGTCGCATTGCGCCACCTGGCGCATCAATCACCCGTCCTGGTACAAGCCGCCGATCGAAAGTCTCGACGGCGTCAAGGCCATGGGGCGCGAAGTGCGCGAGAAGAAGTTCACCGCGCTCAAGACCAACATCTTCTCCTATGACGAGGGCAGGCCGACCGGCTGGCGCCCCGGCTTCGGCTCACCTTTCGCGCCCGAGATCAACGTCGACCGCAAGATCCTGCGCGACCTGCACATGCACCTGGAAGCGATCCGCGACGGCGCCGGCCCCGACGTCGACATCCTGCTCGACTGCAACTTCAACGCCAAGACCGAAGGCTATTTGAAGATCCTGCGCACCATTGCCGACCTCGACATGTTCTGGGTCGAGATCGACAGCTTCAATCCGGACGCGCTCGGCTATATCCGCCGGCAAAGCCCGCACCCGATCTCGTCCTGCGAGACGCTGCTCTCCTTGCGTGAATTCCTGCCCTATTTCCAGGCGCAGGCCATGGACGTCGCGATCATCGACACGCCCTGGAACGGGGTCTGGCAGTCGATGAAGATCGCCGCGGCGGCCGAAGCCTTCGAGGTCAACGTTGCCCCGCACAATTTCTACGGCCATCTCTGTTCGATGATGAACGCGCATTTCTGCGCCGCGGTGCCGAACCTACGCATCATGGAGATCGACATCGATCGTCTGTCCTGGGATCGCGAGCTGTTCACGCACGAGCCCGAGATCGAGAACGGGCATCTCGTCATCCCGAACCGGCCGGGTTGGGGCACCGAACCGAACGAGGAAGCCTTGCGGGCCCATCCGCCGAAGACCAGTGGCGGCCTCCTCAGCTACGGTCGCAAGAGCTGAGCGGAATGGCTTTAGGTCGCATCGATTGCCACGGTCTCGGTGCAACCTCTCCCGCTTGCGGGAGAGGGAGCCTCCATCATTGGAACGATCAAGCCTTATTTCATCGCGCGTTAAGGCGTCACGGGATTGACGGTCGGAGAGGTCTTCGGCCGCTGCGGCTCGATCGGCGACTTCGGATCGGTCGGGAGCACCATGGCGCCGGCGGCCCGTGCCGCTTCGCCCGTGGTCGCAAACATCGCGACATGGGCCGGCTGTGTCTTGGCCCGGCTCCACGGCCCGTGGTCGACGATCAGCATGGCCGCAATCGTCACACCCGCCACGATCAGCGCGATCACGCCGGGATGGCGGAGAGCGTTGGGGATGGAATGCGCGAGGCTAGCATTTGTCATCGAAGGATCCGCATTTTTCCTCTCGCAGGTTAACTCGGTCGAGCGCCCTCCGGTTCCCCTGCCGTGAGCAGGTTCCCGAGCCGGCACAGGGGCAGATTCATGGTGTGCGAGAGCCCAACGAAAGAGGGCCTCCATTCGGAGGCCCTCGGATCCATCAGCAATCGGTCTTTAGTTATAGTCCGAATACTTGAACTGCGGGAGCGCCTTCAGCTGCTCCTTGTTTCCGCTCATGACCGCATGGTCGGGTACCCAATCATTGGTGTTGCGGCTCGTGGCATTCGTCGATGCCGCACCGGTTGTGGTCTCGCGCGAGGCGGGCGAGTTGCTGATCGAGCTGGTCCGGACCGGCTCTTCCATGAACTTCAGTTTGTCGATGGAGACGGCGATATCGTGCTCGCCCATCCCCAGGAAGCCGCCGATGCCGATCACCACTGCGTTGATCTTGCCGCTCTTGTCGACGAGCAGCTCGTTGATGTCGCCGAGCTTCTCATTGGCCTCGTTATAGACGTTCAGGCCCATGAGCTTCGAGGCGCGCCAATTGTCCTTCAGCATCATCTTGTCGGCCGGCCGCGCGGTGGCAGCCGGCGCCGCTTGATCAGCCGGCTGGGCGGATTGCGCCAACGCGGCGCCGCTGATCAAAGCGCTGCCGATCAGAGCTGCGGCAAAAGTGGTTTTCATCGTCGTCTCCTCCAGTGAACCGGCATCCCGATGGATGCCCGCCCAAGAACGTCTGGATATTCCACTTGTTCCCGGCTGGGCACTCTGGGCGCAAGCTCTAAGCGTCGAACACGACGCGCAAAGCCATCACGATGATCGCTGAGATGAGAAATGAAATCGCGAGCAGGGTCCAACTCGGCCTCGTGCTCGCGCGGGCCAGGCGGACAACCAGCATCTTCAAGCACCTCAACATTCATCCCTGGGAAGTCGGTGCAGGTAGGCTATCCCGAAGCAGGCAAGCTCTTCGGTATCGCTTCGGTGCTCTTCCCATCTCCTCTGCAGATGGCGTTCCAGCAGACAGCGCCGGGTGTCGTCGGCAGCGACCTCGGGATGCCGCGCCCGGTACACTGTCCAGGCGGTGTCCGCGGCGTTCTTCAAGACGATGTCGTCGACCATCCCCGCTCTCCGGAAAACCGAACCTCGTCGCGTGCCAACTCAAGGACAGCTTCCAAGGTTTCCGCTTTTTCCCGGTCTTCGACCATTTGATGATTCAGGGCGACTTGATCGGATTGCCTCTAGGTCAGATTGCCTTGGCTCGGCGCGTCGCGGGCCGCGCTCGAATGGTCCGGGCCTTTCTCTTGAAGGGGGCGGTTTCGCTCACCAATCTCCGAAGAAGGGGCCGTGCCTCTCGAAAGCCAGCCGCGGTCCGGGCGCTCGTCTCGATAGCCTTGCCGAACGCTTGGCCTGCGGGCGGCTCTGCCAGGATCGACCGGCGGGCGGCTCTTGCTTGGTCTTGGCAGGAAGTGCTGCAGGCATGGCGGCCATCGCTTCGCGAATCGGCTGCGGCGGCGCTTCGAGCGGCGGCTCGGCCTGCGCGATCTGCGCAAGGTCGGCACGCGGTCGAGTGTCGAACACGATCTTCTCCGGAAGAGGTGTCGCCGATCGGATCCGGATCGTCGTTTTGGCGGGTTCGGGCGTATCGGCCCGTGCCAGCGGCGCCGGAAGATAGTGCTCCGCCGCGAAGATCAGCGCCAGGAGCAGCCCGCCGACAAAGACGAAGTATCGAATGATCGGCATGACGGCCACTCCGCGCCGCAGCGCGCGGCCTGCGAGAACCCACCAATCACGGCAAGGTTCCGAGGTATTGCCACTTTTTCCCGTAATGAGGATCGAGCTGTCAGCTGTCGCCTAGGCGCCGCTTCACTCGCCCGGCGCGATGGCATTGCTCGGCGTCGGCCGGTCTGTGATCTGCTGGCCGAACAGGCTGCCGATCAGCTCGACCGCGGTGCGCGCGGTCCGACCGCGCTCGTCCAGGAACGGATTGAGTTCGACGATGTCGACCGATCCGACCACGCCGGAATCGTGCAGCAGCTCCATGATCAGGTGCGCCTCGCGATAGGTGGCACCACCCGGCACGGTGGTGCCGACGCCCGGCGCCACGCAGGGATCGAGGAAATCGACATCGAAGCTGACATGCAGCACGCCATTGCTCGCCTTGACGCGCTCGATGACGCGGCGGATCAGGACGGCGACGCCGAACTCGTCGATCTGGCGCATGTCGACGATCCTGATCCGGCGCGAGCGCATCAGCTCCTTTTCGAGCTTGTCGATCGAACGCGCGCCGAACAGATCGAGTTTGTCCGGGAGAATCGAAGCGCGCGGATCGTCGCCGAGCAGGCCGTCAAGGCCCGGCTCGCCGCACAGGAACGCGGCTGACATGCCGTGCATGTTCGCGGTGATCGTCGTCTCCGGCGTGTTGTAGTCGGCATGGGCGTCGAGCCAGAGCACGAAGAGTTCGCGGCCGCGCTCCTGCCAATGACGCGCCATGGCATTGACCGACCCCATCGACAGCGTGTGATCGCCGCCGAGAAAGATCGGCAGCGCACCACTTGTCGCGATCTCATAGCCTCTGCGGCTCAGGACGCGGGTCCAGCGCTGGATTTCGCGGTAGTGATTGGCCATTTCGGGCGGCCTGTCGGTGAGGTCCAGGACTTCGGCTACCGACAGATCGCCATAATCAACGACCTCGAAATCAAGGCTTTCCAGCAATGTCGCAAGGCCGGCGGTGCGCAGCGCCGCGGGCCCCATCAAGGTGCCGCGTTGCGAAGCCCCCATGTCGATGGGAGCACCGAGCAAGGCGATGCGCCGGGCTCGATCCGTCATGGTCCGGTCGGTCACGGCTGCCTCCTGACATCAGCAAGGTTGACCCAGCCTAACAGAGATTCGCACCCGTCGTTTCCCGGGGAGCGCGCCGCGGCCGGCATATGATCAGGAACAAAATTCCCTGCGCTGAATTGCCCATCCAAGGCCGGCACCCGCCGTCAATCACGGCGCCTGTCGCGGATAGCCAAAGGTCATCAAGACCCGCTGTTCAGAACGAGCGCTCGCGCGGATAGCCAAAGGTGCCGGCTTCCATCAACACGCCTGGAGGTCGCGCCCTTGAGCACGGAGATACCGCAATCCACGTCCCAGCCCGGCATGGCCGAGCGTGCCATCGATACGGCCGCGGACGTATCCCGCACCATCGGTGAAGTCGCCGGAGGCCTGCACGCAGCGGTCGACCGCCTGACCTCCGCAGTCGAGGAATCGCGCAAGCCCGGCGGGGCACTCGCGACAGTCGCCGCGATCACGCGCGAAGCACCGCTTGCGAGCCTGTTCGTCGCTTTCCTGTTTGGCGTCGCGGTCGCGCGCCGGCGGTAGCTTTTCTGCGACCGCCCCTTTGCGAGCGTCCTCCATCAGGACTGGCTGGGCGCTGCGGTTCGGGCCGGAGCCGATGTGCCGAAGGCACTATTCGTCGCATTGCCGCGGTGGCACCTGCCAACGGCGGTCTTCACCTTGAAGGGTCGAATGCTGAGCGCGGTCGCGCAAGCGTTCGCGATTGCATTCGCGACGTCGCCAAGCCACATGCCCAAGGCAAGGCGGCAGGACCACACCATTAGCCTACCTACGCGAACAGCCTAATGCGATGTGGGGTCACGACCGGTGGTCGAAGCGAGCACGGCCCGCGGCCGGTCTACCAGCGATAGCGGACACCATAATGCCGCGGCCTTGTTCGGCTAGGGACCTTGGCTGTGTGAAAACGCGAAGACGCTCAATCGCGATAGAAGAAATTATTCGTCGAAGGCCGCTTTAGACGCTCAAGGCGCAAGCGGATTAAACTTGGAGGTCGGACTTGAAAATATCATTCTTCGCTGCGTTTCGATTCTTGAGTTTTTACACGGCCAGGACCAGAAGCGGACATCAGGGCTTTGATCAACAAAGTGCTGGAGCCCACTCCTATGATGGCTGCGGGCCTTCATAACCCTCGGTAATCGCCATGTCCCAAACCGACCTGCCTTCGCGCTCTTTCATTGCGGCGACATATTCGGGCGAGTTGTAGCACTCCAATGCCGCGCTATAGGTCGGAAACTCTAGGACGATCACTCGCGACCGTGGTTTGCCCTCTTTTGGCTCGACTTTGCCGCCCCGCGCTAGGAAGCGGGCCCCGTACTTCGCAAGCGCTTTGGCATTTGCCGCGATATAGCTCTTGTAGCCTTCAGGATCATTCACGTCCGCAAAAACAACCCAGTAACCCTTTGGCATGTTGCACCTTATTGATCAGAAAGATGCAATTAGAAAGGATGCGATGGAGAAGTTCAAGCGGCTGCTCGCTGAACCGACTAGTCGGCGCTCAGGACGGCTTTGGGTCCTTCGCGTCGGCTTAGCCTTGCCGCGATGACTTCCGGTCGACCCCGGTGAACGGACATGTCCGCCGCCGGTCGGCATATCTCAAACGGGCCACGAGCAGACCCATCGCAAGGCAGCAGCTCGCAACCTTGTTATTCGACCGCTTGGTCACCTCCACCGCCTCGCTCGCCTTCTTCAGCTCAAGGCTATACGTGACAGACCGCAGAGATTTGCAATTACTCGATCAGCAGCAGCCCGCGCTTCTTGTCGCCATCGTACGTATTTACAGCTGCGAACAGTCGTTTTCGCTCGACTAGCCATGGCTGGTAGCTGGAATTGACATCGAGCACGAAAACTAGATCGTCGGCTTCCAGATAGCCGCCAATGGGCGAATGATGTCCAACACCAGCACCAAAAATTTGCGCGCGATTGAAATTCACGATGTAGCGTCGGCCTGGATCGTTGGAGCGACGCAGATGCTCCAGAAACTGGTCCTCGCTGAGATCACGCAAGACAGTGACTTTGCGGCTCGTGTTGGTCCCCGCGACCTCGGCGAGCTCGTCAAGCGTGAGACCCAGGATGCATAAGCCTGTCCAGCACCGCCCGGTGCCAGCCAACACCTTGCCCTCCGTGCTTGCCGCCTCGCCGAGCGACCTATACGCATTCGCAACAGCTGCAGGTCCGCAACGAGAGCTATTTGACTGCCAGTTAACGTTCCTGTGGAATGTAGCTGCAACTGGCAGGTGCCACGCGCGTTCCATAAGCTCCGGTGTACGTGTTACCGAGGACGCTATGGCTTCTGTCGGCACGCGTGACTGGCCACCAACAAGGGCCCCGGCACCCAGCAGGCCCGCAGTGACAACCATGCAGATAATGCTGACTGAGCGCCACCGCTTCATGGGTCTGAACCTAGCAGCAGTCCGACTGGAGGCTGGCCAGATTATATCCTTAAGCATATTGGTGGGAACAGACCCCATAAATGCCCGTTGAGGGTCCAGCGCGTCGCTACGCGTCAGCGGTGACTTCCGGTTGGTTCTGGTGGAGGGACGTGTTGAGCGCCGGCGGACGGTCTCCAGCGGGCCAAATTCGGTCCTCATAATGCAGCGATCCTTTTATGCGGCTCGCCATGGCGTTACCCGCGGAATCCAGCGTGGCACATTAGCCCGAAAGCTCTCGTACTCCGTGCCAAATGTTCGCTCGAGCGTCGGTTCTTCGTAAATCACCACAAAGACATGGAAAAAAAGCCAGAGTAGCGCGCCGTACCAGAGGAGTCGCCAATCACCAAACAAAAGGGCCTGACCAAAAATGACTGCGACGACCGCGATGTAGATGGGATTTCGCACGTAGCGATAAAGCCCAGTCACTACGAGCGTTTGTGTCGGCGCGATCGGGGCGGGCGTCCCCAGCCCTTCCAGCGCAAAACGGGCAAATGAATCCACGAGTCCGGGCACTCCGACGATGATCAATATACCGCCGAGGATGCGGGTTAGATCGACGCCGAAAAAAGCTGGCCGAAATTCCCACTGCGTGACCCACCAAGGGACGAAGCCTGCCAGCACCAACGGCGCAATGACGAAGAACAGAGCGGAGCCCAAGACGGCAATTGCTTTCGACATTGCGTGCTCCCACAACCCGACAAGAATAGCTTAGCAAATCAATTTCTACGAGCATTGAACGCAATGAAGCGGACATCCCCGCGCTCTGGACTGAAGTCAGCCGCGGGGCCACTTCCAGACATCGCCGATAGGTATAAGATCAGCCGCCACCCGGAGAACGACAAGTGGCCCGAATAACTTCCTTGGTATGCATCCTAACGACTTTCATAATCATTGTGGTCGCCACTCCACGACGGGCTTTGGCAACATCAGAAGCGTCTGCATGCGGGTACCTCGCTGGTCTCATCGATAAGGCACCGCCAGGGCCGTTGTTCTTGCCCAGCTATCCGACCGTGAACTCGGGGCCTCTGCATGGCGCCGCATACCTCTATGACAATGCGGTGGCCGCCATCGCATTGGTCGGTTGCGGTGAGCAAGACAAGGCACGTCGCATCGGCGCGGCGATTCTCTGGGCCATCGACAACGACCGGAGCTGGCATGATGGACGGCTCCGGAACGCTTACGCCGGGGGTGTGGTGACGAATGGCCCTGTCAAGCTTCCGGGGTGGTGGGACAACACGCAGAACAAGTGGTTGGAGGATCGATATCAGGTCGGCAGCGATAACGGTAACATCGCGTGGGCCATGTTGGCGTTGCTGTCGATTGATGATGTGAACACCGGCTCTCGATTCCGCGATGGTGCAGCACGGCTTGGCACCTGGGTCGCGCAATGGGCCGACGGGCGCGGGACTGGCGGTTTCACGGGCGGTACGTTTGGGCACGAACCGACGCCCGAGTTGCGGACATGGAAATCGACTGAACACAATACCGACCTCGCCGCCGCGTTTGGCCTTCTTGCAACCCGTACAGGCGATTCGCGCTGGCGTGACATGGCAACAGCTGCTGAGCGCTTCGTGGATACGATGTGGGATCCGGCATGCGGCTGTTTCGCCGCAGGAACCGCCGAAGACGGCGTCACGCGCAATCCGATTTTGGCCCTTGATGCTCAAGTCTGGCCGTTAACGGCGCTCCCCGGAGCGGCGAGGAAATTTGCGTCGGCCATTACGACCGCCGAACAGCGAATGAGAGTCGACGAGGGCTTTTCTTACGGTGAAGACCGAGATGGTGTGTGGACCGAAGGGACAAGCCAAATGGCTCTCTTGCTGAAATTGCTCGGCAGGGCTGCGGAGGCAAAATCGTTGATCGCTGTCATCGACTCTCAGAGGTCGCCGGATGGCGGGTTCTATGCCACAAGTGTCCGAGCGCTACCGACCGGGTTCATGCTGGATACCGATCCGGCCAAGCCACGACTCTATTTCCGATTGCCACATCTTGGCGCTGCTTCGTGGGCTGCTCTTGCAGAACGCGGGTTCAATCCCTTTACGGCGACAAAAGAACTGCCGTAGTTGAACCGCAGTGGCGCCCGTCCAGCTCCGAATTGGGTCAAAGGCTGCCCTCGGCGGCTCCGGCGATGGCTTCCGCTCAGCCCTCGGAAGCGGACGGTGCGAGCCTAAGAGGGGAAGTCAGCCACGGGCCAAATGCGGAACAATCGCACGCGGCCGCTGTGGCCGCGTGCGAAGGAGATCAGGCCAGTCGCTAACTTACCATTCGCTGTTTCAGGCTCTGGTAAAATGCCGTCTCAAAATTCATGTAGCCGATAAACGACGCCGGATCACCGAAGGGAAGAATCTGTGTAGCCCAGAACCCGCCAAAGCCGTTCTGGCGATCGATCCAGTAAAACAGGTTGGCAAGGCCAGCCCAACCGAGCGCGCCGGCAGGACGGCCAGTGGGAGCTTCTTCATCATTGACCATGAAGCTCAGCGCTCAAGACTTGGACTGGCCGGGGAAGAACTCGGCATCATTGCACAGCGACGGGATGACGCCCGTGATCGGCGTCACCTTCTTGTCACCCAGTTGGTTCTTTTCCGCCATGCGGACGGTCTCCGCTTTCAACACCCGGCCGTGCTCGCCCACGCCGTCATTCAGCCACATGCGGATGAAACGCATGTAGTCGCCGATCGTGCTGTAAAGGCCGTGGCCACCCATGTGCACTTCGGGCTTGGCAGGCAGTTCGAAATCCATCGGTGTGAGCGACCCGTCGGCGCCTCGCGCATGGATCCCGGCGAGCCTCTGGCGCATCGCATCGGTCAGCTCGAACGTCGTCTCCTTCATGCGTAGCGGCTCGAAAATCCGAGTCTGGAATACCTCGCCGAGCCGGCACCCCCTGATGGCCTCGACGATCTGACCGCACCAGTCAAGATTGGTTCCGTATTCCCACCGTTCGCCGGGATCGAAAAGCAGCGGAGTCATCAGGCAGGCCTTGGAAGCGGTGATGACGCTTGGCTGACCCTTTTCCTGGGCCAGACGGTTATAGGTGTGGTTGATGAAGTCGTAGCTGAGACCTGCGGTATGGACCATCAGCATGCGCGTGGTGATGTCGCGTTTGGGCGCACGCAGGATCGGCTCGCCCTGGGCATCAAAACCCTCGATGACCTGGAGCTTGCCGATCTCGGGCGCGTAGCGCTTGGCGGGCGTGTCGAGATCGAGCTTGCCCTCTTCGACGAGCTGCAGGACCGCCGTGGCGGTGATTGCCTTGGTCGTGGAAAAGATGGCGAAGATGCTGTCGGTTGTCATCTCGGCCGGTCGGTCGAGACGGCGCTTGCCGGCAGCGCCTTCGTAGATGTTGCGATGGCGGTTCGTCACCATCGCGACGACACCGGGCACGCGCGGAGTGGATGTAACGACATCGTTGAGAACGGCGTCAGCCGCTGCAGTGAAATTCGTGTTCATGGTCTCCTCCCTCTGCATCTAAATGACGTTCTCCGTGGCGGCTTCGCGAGGACTCTGCATCGCAAAGCCTTGGTAGCCATTCGCGGCGACCTCGTCGCATTTCTGGCGATAACTGCCGACACCGCCGCAATAGGACAGAACGCGGCGCGGCTTGCCTTCGACATTCGAGCCCAAGTACCAGGAATTGGTCTTGGCGATCAGCGTCGCATTGGCGATCTCATCGTGATGCGCCACCCAGCTGTCCTCGGCGTCCTTCGTCGGCTCGACGACGTCAAGGCTCTTGCTGCGCATGTACCTGATGCAACCGTCGATCCATTCGACCTGCTGCTGCAGGCATGTCGTCATGTTGCAGAGCGCCGCCGAAGGCGCGAGCGGCACGGCGGTGGTGAAGAGATTCGGGTAGCCGTGAACCTGCAGACCCATCGTCGTGCGGATGTCCCTGCTCCAGTCTTCCTTCAGCGAACGGCCCCCCCGACCCCTGATATCGATGCGCGTCAACGCACCGGTTCCGGCGTCGAATCCGGTTGCCAGAATGATGATGTCGAGCTCGTGGATCGTTCCGTCGGCCGTCTGGATGCCCGCAGGCGTCACACGTTCGATCGGGTTGGATTTGACGCCGACGATCTCGACATTCGGACGATGGAAGGCTTCGAGAAACTTTTGCTCCAGTGGCACACGGTGCGTCCCGAAGCCATAATCGGTCGGAATTAGGGCTTCGCACAGCTTCGAATCCTTGAGCCGCTCGCGCATCTTCTCGCGCACGAATTCGGAGATCTCGGCGTTGACCTCGGGGTCAAAAAACAGCTCGGCGAAGGACGATATCCACAGCTTCAGGGAGCCGTCATCCCAGCAAGCCTGGAGTACCTCTCGGCGACGCTCCGGGGTGAGACCTGCCCAGGTGTGCTCGAAGTCGTATTCGAACCCGGTAAAGGTGTGCGGCAGGCGCTCGGTGAACGACGTGAACTTCGACTTATAGGCCTCGACATCGGCCGCGCCGTATTTCGGATTCTTCATCGGGATGATGTATTGCGGGGTGCGGATGAACACTTTGAGATGGCCGACCTCGCCGGCGATTGTCTGTATGACCTGAATGCCTGTCGCGCCGTTACCAATGACGCCGACACGCTTGCCTGCGAGGTCGACCGGCTGCTTCGGCCAGCGCGCCGTGTGAAACAACTGCCCCTTGAATGTCTCTTGACCTGGAAAGGACACGTGTGGGGCCGAGAGCATGCCGCAGCAGGTAACCAGGAACTGGGTGTCGATCACGTCACCCTTCTCGGTCGTGACCAGCCAGCGGTGGGTTGCCTCGTTGAAATGCGCGCTATTGACCGTGGTACTGAACTGGATGTCCTTGCGGAGATCCAGACGGTCGGCGACGTAGTTCAGCCAACGTTCGATTTCCGGCTGGCCCGGGAATTTCTCGCTCCAGCTCCATCCCTTGTAGAGCTCCTCGGAGAAGAGATACTGATAAATATAGGCTTCCGAATCGAAGCGCGCGCCGGGATAGCGATTCCAATACCAGGTGCCGCCGACGCCGGGGGCTGCGTCAATCGCCATCACCTTCAACCCCTGCTCGCGCAGACGGTAGAGCGCATAGAGTCCGGCGACGCCGGCTCCGATCACCACCGCATCGAAGCGCGCCGTCACATGCGCGCCGTTGCCTCCGTTGGACTTGGTCGCGTCTTCCGCCATATTTCCCTCCTTGATGTTTTCTGAGTGCGCACGGCCTTGCCCACCCGTCGCGTGGTCGGGTGGTGGTGCATCGCATCATTTTCCGTTTCGACAGATCGAAGGGGCGGTTTCACCCGTTTGCGCCGCTCTCTCCGCTCATGCCTGAAACGCGAGACAGCCTACGAGCGTGCTGACGCTCGCGGCTTGAACGAAACCGACAATCCTTTGAACGACGTGGGTGGCGCCGCGCCGCGAGGGCCGCAGTTCCTGGTGCAACTCGCTTGGCAAATGACAAAACCAGCTTATGCTGCGCGGTTGCCATCCGGCCAATGAGAGAAAAAAGCGGCTAACGCTTCCCAGAATCCAGGGAGGGAGGCTTGCGCGATGGGCCAATTCATCACGGTCGAGGAGCTGCCGCGCTACGCTCCTGGCGAACTGATGTTGGACAGCTCCGCGGTGGGAAAGGCCGATTTTCGGCTACGGGTGTTCCGCTATGCACCGTCTGACATCTGGGTGCCCCCGTCCGAGAACTATCTGATCGTCCTCTACCGCGAGGGCGCGACAGCGATGAACCGCAGGGTTACCGGGGCCTGGAAGCAGGATCACGTCGGCCGCGGCATCACGACGCTGCTCACGCGCGCGGAAGGCTCGAACTGGCGATGGAGCCAGGATATCGAGGTCAGTCATTTCTACATTTCACCGGCGTTTATGGCGAAGACTGCAAGCGAGGCGTTCGATCGCGATGCGCAACACGTCGAACTCCACGACTTGCTCAAGGTCGAAGACCCAATCCTGACCTGGATTGGTGATCAGATGGTGCAGGAGGTTGCGGCGGGGGGCCCCGGTGGCCGGCTCTGCTACGATGCGCTGGCGCTTCAGGCCAGCGTGCACGTCCTGCGAAGATATGCCTCGGTGCAGTTCAAATTGCCCTGTTCACAGGGGCGTTTCAGGCCTGCCCATGCAAGACTGATCGAGGACTATATCGAACAAAACATCTCGAGAAACATTACGCTCGAGGAATTGGCCAATATCTGCAACTGCTCGCCCGTTCAGTTCGCACGCAAATTCCATGTGCATTATGGAATGCGGCCACACGCCTTTGTCTTGAGCCGCAAGGTGGAACGCGCGTGCCAGTATCTGCGCAAGGATCGCCTGGCGTTGAAAGAGATCGCGCTGCTGAGCGGATTTTCAGATCAGAGTCACCTCAATCGAATCTTCCGCCGGCAGATGAACATGACGCCGGCGGAATATCGCAGGCAATACATGGGCTAGGCCGCTTTCTCTCTCGCTGGGCATTGCCTATGCGGTCGAGTAGGGCTGGCTGATGCTTCACGAAAGCGGAACTTACGCGAAGCTGCTCGCCCCCGGCGAAGATCTCCTCGCGACCGCTACGTCCGCAATGGCTTGGAATATCCCAGCCTTGCCGCCCTGCTCCGCGCGATCGAGGCCGAACAAACCTACAAGGAGACGTGATATGGAGCTGGCCCTCAGAACGTCCCTACGCTCTTCTCCATTGGCTCAGATCACACCCACGATGATCAATACTCCGAGCTCAATCAGTAGGAGCGTACCGGTTCCTGCGGAGATGAGAAACAAATCACCTAGTGACAAGTGCATGATCTGGCTCACATTTTGCCCTAGAAGCGGCCCTTGCATCCCTGGAACAGGGCTGGCAGGGCGGGATGATGGGGGCCGCTTCTAGGAGGTCCTTGACGCGTTCATCCGGCGCCAAGCGGTTCTCATTCTAATCCAAATTTAAATCTCGTCCAGCATTTAATTTATTTAAAGTAGCTGATTATATATTAACATTTAATCGAGCCACAGCTCGAGAATGCCTGGGATGGCACCATGTCGGATGCGTTGTTCGATTACTCTGAGGATCCAAGTGAGCTCAGACAGGCTGTTGAGCCGGAGGATAGGCCAACTAGACAACCCCTCCCTCCTCCTATCTCGTCATTGAATTGACGGCTTCCGCAATGGCAACGGGGTCTGCGTGCGTGACCATATGTCCGGCATTCGGAACCAGGTGAAGATCGGACCGAGGCAGCGCCTGATGTAAATCTCGAGCTTGTTTCTGTTCGATCACCTGGTCCTCTGCTCCATGGAAGATTTTCACGCGGGGGCTCATGGTCGAATAGTGGGCTTGGAACTGTGTTGCAGTTGGAATGAGGAGTGCGCTTTCCTCCGCAGCCGCTCTCAATTGTGTGGGCCTGAGAACGAGAGACGCTGGAAATTCGTTCTTGAATGTCGACGGGACGGACCGGGGCGCGAAAATCTTGCGGAAGGCTCCCGGCAACATGGCCCAGGAGATGATCGGCGCGACAGTGTAGCTGACCAAGTCGCCCAAGACCGGTATGGCCGGACCTGACATCAACCACACATCCAATCGGATGGTCGGGAAGTAGTAGCCGGACGCAAGCACAAGACCCCGGATCGGATAATCCTTCCGCATCCCGAGAGCGATAGCGACCAAGGCGCCCCAAGAATGGCCCAGCACCACAGGATCGCGGATCCCGAGTTGCTCGAGTCCCTTCACCAGCAGAGCTGCTTGAGCCGCTGCGCTCCATACTCGGAGCCGCGGCCGCTGACTATAGCCAAAGCCCGGACGGTCAAAGCACACCACGCGATTGCTGCGGGCAAGAAGATCGACCAGCCCACCGATTATGAAGTCCTGGATCATGGATCCGTTGCCATGAAGCAGCACGACGCAAGGGGCCGCGGGATCGCCCCGATCGATATAGTGGAGTACCACGCCGTCGCACTCGAGAAACTTGCCGATAGGCGGATTTCTTCGCTCGGCCAGTTTGGAGAAGCCGATGTTGCCGATGACGAGAAGCGCCAACATCAAGATAACGATGAGCAGGACGGTTTCAGCGGTGGTCATGACTGAGCCTTGAGTTAGGACCAAGAAACGTCTGATCCGCAGCGCGAGCAGACGAGCCAAACCAAGGAATAATTGGAAGTTGAAGTGCTCGTTCCTGCGCGCAATCGCGGAGGATTGATTAAAAGATCGCTCGGTCCGGAACGGCGCAGAATTGCTCACGTTTGCTCGCTAAGGATCGCATGTGACGAAGCGCATAGCGATCCGACCTCACCAACAAGAACGATGGAGCAACGAAATGGCCAATCCACGCCCAGAGGAAAAACCCACCCAAAGCCCTGAAGACACAATCCGCCGCGCCGGCGAGAGGACCGCCGAGCAGACCAGGCGGATCGGCTTGGCCACCGCCGAGGCGGGGGAGGAGGTGGCGCAAGCCAGCGGCCATCTCTTGCGACAAAATACCGAGATGTTGCAAAACGCTTGGCGCTTCGGACTCGACATGGCTGCGGCCATGATGGGTCGCTCGACTGATCAGCTGGGTCGCACGTTCGGTTTGACCGGCAATGAGGCGCAGCAGGCAGCGGAACGCTCGGTCCGCAATGCCGAAGCAATCATATACTCTACGACTGCAGTCGCCAAAGGAATGAATGGTGCATCGCGTGAGTGCTTCGATTTCGTTCGACAGCAGATCGAGAGGACCATGGACCGCACGAATGAACTCTGGAACTGCCGCACTCCTCACGATTTGGCCGCTGTGCAAACCGATCTGATGCGCGACACGATCAGGAGTGCGTTGGATACCAGCCGCCGGATGGCGGACTTGTCTCTGAAGGTGGCGGACGATGCCGGAAATCATATAACTCGGAGCATCGAACGCATGCGGCAGGCAGCCTAGGCGCGGCTACAATCATGGCACCGGCGCGGCGGACTCTCAGCCGCGCCTATGCCTGTCCCGCCCGCGAAGTTTCCGGCTTCGCCGCTTGCTTAAAGCAAGGCGGCACGGCCACACTAGGGCCCACAAGCAGACGAGAAAACTTGATTTACTGGCAGCCGTTGAAGAGCTTTAGGGGGAAGCCCACCATCCGTCGGGAAATGGCTCAAGCAACATCCAATCGATTAAGTTGTCGTTCTGAGGGACCCTGAGACCTCCTGCATTTCTGCCTGGTGGCGTGTAGCAGCGGAGGCGGACAGACAGGGCGCCGCGATCACGACCTCGGAGGCGGTGCGAAGCATGGCGTCTAGAGCGCAATGCGGGCGCACCTCGGGCGACGCGCTCTGCATCTTCGACCAGGCTTCGAAGATCTTCCAGTTCTGAGAGCTGAGAGGCGAGTTCGCCAAGTTGTTGCCGATAAAGCATTGCGCGAGAGCTTCGCATAAATGTCCTCCACAGTACAAAAAGCACTACTAAGACGGATCAAAGCAATCGGCATAAACTGGCAATCTACCATAGCCAAAAATCGGCTTTCAATACGTCAGGCTCATTGCCTCATACGGGGCTATCGCCGTCGAGTGTCTGTAGCAGCGAAGGGCAGCTGGGGGGTCACAAGCGGCGGTCGTGGCAAGCGCAGCCCTACGCCCGGTTTACGGGCAATAGCCGACAAGCATCGAAACTGCCGTTTAAAAGCGAGGGGCGGCCTCAGGCAGGAAGTCCACCCGTAAATTTCCCAAGTGTCGGCAATTTCGCTCGCTGGTTAACTGGTGCGGATCGAGCGCCGCATCATGAAAACTCCGAAGCCAAAACAATGGGCCGAGCAGGAGGTCCGACGGTTGATCACGCTGGCCCGACAGGGAGTTGGCGCCTCAAAGATAGCCGCCGAACTCGGCCGCCACGCCGGATCGGTGAGGCGCATGGCGCGAACGTTGGGACTGCTGTTGAAGAAGTAGTCCCCGAGCGATCTTGAAGGCAGCGCGGGCGGACCTACAGCCCGAAACCTTGGCCAACGTCCCGTATCAGCCTCAGCGCGGCGACAGTATTGCGGCCGTGGAAGAGCGCGCGATCGAGCTGCGAAAGCATGCTCATTCCAAATAGCGCGATAGCAATGCCTCTAAACATGGTTGTGGACCGGGTTGAACGATGCAGCGAAAAGTTCAAAACGGCCCCAGCCGCAGGTTGGGAGAAACAGCCGGGGCCGGCATTCCCATTCCAATGTGCCGCGATCGGCGGTAATCGGCACGCTCCCAGCAAGCCACATGAAAGCTAACGAACTGTTTCGAAGGACCCGAATTCGAAACCGAAGCGCCTGGTCTCACAAGCGTGCACTTCGCAACGCAACGTAGCGCCAACAGCCCGTAATTCTACGTTGGGAGCGCCCCCGGAGCGGCAGACTGGTCGCCGTGGGTGTGGATGAAACCCTGCGGCTCGCGTAGCATCGGCAAGGGTCCAACGTCTCGCCGGGATCAGACAAATGAGCCGTTTCCTGCTGTGCCGTGTAGCCGCTACCTGCTTCGCCGGAGCTTTGGTCTTCCATTCCTCCGAAGCAAATGCCGTCTTTTGGCGCGGCATCACCGCGCCAACAAACATCGATATTCACGGGTGGCCGATCATCAAAGAGCCCCCGCCGAGTCCATGCCAGTGGATACGGGTCAGCGGTGGCTACTGGGTCCGACAGTGCGTTTACTAGGCCCCCGATCGCGAAATGATTGGTGATGATGTCGGCGGTATCGCTGTCCACATAGGAGCGCGAGTGCGGCGCTTGCTGGTGCAAGCGAGGTTTTCGTGTCGAGCACGGTCGTGGCGGGCTGCTTCACCTTGATCGGACTCATCTCCTGCAAGCAGATCTTTCTGCTCTTCGAGCGCAGATCGGCAACGAGCCAGAAGGCGACGCGGACCCTAGAGAGCCTTGCCTAATAGCCAACTGGGCTAACAGTTGATCACCACAGCCAACCATCGGTCCCGGTGGCTCGCATGGGAGGTCCATCGAAACGCAGCGCTTGGTCTGCTGTGGTACATTCACCCTTTTTGTTTCTCTTTTGCGCTTCTTCCATCGGAGCTTTTAGAGCGTTCTTCGAAGCGATCAGCGCCCTTCGCTAGATCGTGTCCCGTCTTGCTCTCGTTTTTCGCTTCTTCCTTAGCAGTCGCCTCGCGCAAGCCTTCAGCGGCCCGTTTCCCAGCTTTTCGTTCGTCATCCATGTGAAGCACCTTCCCTGACTATCACCACGCTTCGCCAGGAATATTCTGTGCCAATCCCAGCCAAGCCATAACACACTTCAATCAGATCGCTTGGACATTGTTCCAGTTGCAAGTGCGTATACTGGCTTAGAGCTGACCTCAGACGAGCCGCGCAGTCTTTGTCCGCCGAAAGAGAGTTCGAAGATTGCAACAGCATGTCCGCTTCGGGTCAACAGCGCCGATTGGCCCGCGGTGGGGTGCTTCCGCTTTGCCCCGACCCGGACAACTCGCCGCGACGCGCTAATGGAAGCAATGGGCCATAAACCGTTCTTCCCTCAGGATAGGCGACCGATTCTGGAGCCTTGCAAAATCTCTCGCCGCACGCACCACGCCCAGTGAATGCCACCGCGCCGACGCCGCTCAGCAAATTTGTTAAAAATGCAATTCCGCCTGCAGGGGAAAATTTGCGTGTGTGCGCCTTGATGTGGCTCGCCGTTGCGAGCCATGGAGGCGTGTAGCGATGGGACAAACGAGTCGAATTTTGAAGCGGGCAACCGTCCTGCCGGATCTCCTGAAAATGCTTCAGGAACTCGAGGATTTACGAGAGAAGGTCCGGCTGGCAGAAGCCGCTCGTGTGTTGCACTAACGTCCGCCGATTTGAGGCGATGCTCCCGTGCGCCTTTAGTGGCGGGGGCCGAGGTAGGCAGAGCCGTTATGCGAGGAGTTCGGGAACGACTGCCCATCCAGCCACTTGCCTGAGGCATGAAGGACGACCCGGTCGTTCTACTCCCCGGAATGCTCGAGCCCTTGCGGCTCGCGCGCGTTTACGGCCTTCTCGTCGAGCGCATTGACGGTCTTTATCACCCCGGCGAGCCGACGGAGCAAGGCATGCATGCGGCAGAATGATGCCGTCCGGCCTCACCGGCGCGCCGACCGTTCTGAGCGGCGGGCAGAGCATTCGAATTTGCAATGCAGCATGGTCCAATCCTCTTGCCGCGCCACAAATCCGCGAATAACGTCGGCCCCCTTGTTTGTAACTAGTTGGGTGGCTCGGATGAGGGATTTTCAAGCCAAGGTAGAGCGGTATGAGAGCCTTGCTGCTGAATGCGAATTGATTGCCAAGAGGGCAAATGAGAGCAATCGGGGCTTTTATTTGCGAGCGAGCGAGCACTATCGCCAATTGGCGGGCGAGGTCCGTGCTCTGATTGCGACGTTCGATCTCGCAGCCTAGGTGCCCGTCACTGCGACCTGAACCTCACCGCCGAACCGTCCTTCGGCACCTCCGAGGCCGCGGTTCGAAAGGTGGTGGAGACCCGCGTAGGGAAAAGGCTAGGTCCGTTTAGCCGCTAGGAGCGGACGCCGCCGAAACGCGCGAGCACGGCCGCAAAGGGCCAAAACCCGGCTCATGCGCGGCGCTTGCAGGGCCGCTAGTGCATCATCTCGCCAAAATAGGACTGCTATTCGGGTAACCCCGCTTTCCGGAGCCCCTCGATCAGCAGCTTCGCGTTCGATTGCCCGCCCCGGGCTATCCACCCTGATATGTTAAAGGCGGCGTCGAGCTCAATCAGACGTGCCGCCGCTTCGCGTGACTCCGCATCCCGTCCGAGATGGGCGTATGCGGACGCGAGGCAGCGGTAAGTTGATGAATAGGAGGCGTTCTGACGCTCGGCCTTCTTTCCTGCTTCGACGGCCTCCTCAAAGCGACCAAGCTCAATCAAGGCCATCCCGATCCCGGCCATCACCGCGTGCAGCACCGGATCTAATGGGCTCATGCGGACGGCATGTTCAAAGCTGAGGATTGCTTCCTCGGGTAACCCCGCAATCCTGTAGACGTGACCTCTGCAGACCAAGGCTTGAAATGCATTCGGGTTAAGAGCGACCGCACGGTTCGCCATTTCGATCTCGGTTTGCCCAGCGCCGATCATGATTGCCGAGACAAAGCTGGCGGATGCTAACGTGTCTGCATCACCGTCGTCGATGCTCAATGCGAGGCGAGCAAGTCGAAGTGCCTCTCGGCGCTCGAATTGAGGATCGACAGCAAAGCCGAAGACGACGTTGAGCGCGTGACAGTTACCTGCCAGGCCGGCAGCCAGACCGAGCCGAGGGTCGAGCTCCAAGGCGCGATGAGCCAGCCTTATCGCCTCGGCAAAGCTTTCGCGGGTCATCGAACGGAACTCGCCCACGGCCCGGAGGTAAAAATCATAGGCGGTGAGATTCTCCGGTCGCCGCCGCGTCGCCATTGCGATCTCCGTTTGGAGCAGCTTCGGCTGAATGGCGGAGACAACCGCTAGCGTGATTTCATCTTGGAGAACGAAGACGTCTGTCAGGTCACGTTCGTATCTGTCCGCCCAGACATGAGCCCCTGTGGCTGCATCGATCAATTGTCCTGCGATGCGAACTTTTCCTGCGGCCTTGCGCACAGACCCTTCAAGCACATAGCGCACACCGAGCCTGCGCCCGACCTCCTTGATGTCTACAGCTCGGCCCTTGAAGGTGAAACTTGAATTTCGGGCGATAACGAACAGGGACTTGAACCGCGAAAGCGCCGTGATGATCTCCTCCACTATTCCGTCGGCAAAATACTCCTGCTCGGCATCACCGCTCATGTTCTCGAACGGCAGCACAGCAATCGAGGGCTTGTCGGGCAGTGGAAGGGGGGCTTCCGTGAATTCAATATCGCGGCTCAAGATCGCCGCCGCGCCGGAAAGCTGGTTCACCTCGCGGACCGTGCCGATGAAACGAAAACCCTTGCGCGGTAACGTCTTGATCAGGCGCTGTGCCTCACCGGAATCGCCGATCGCGCTTCGCGCGGCATTCAGGCGGGTCGTCAACGCCGCGTCAGATACGCTGCGACCATTCCAAATGGCGTTGACGAGGTCGTCCTTGCTTACAACCCGCTCCCTGTTGCGGATCAGGTAATCGAGCAGGTCAAAAACCTGCGGTGTGATCGACACCGCATCAGTGCCCCGCTGCAGCTCGCGCCGGTCGGTGTCGAATGCGTATTCCTCGAAAAGATAGCGCAAGCTGCCATTCCTTCTCGGGGCCGCCTCTGTATTAGCGCATGAAGAATAAGCCGCCGGTAAGAGAAATGTAAGCCACCAGTTAAGCGCGCCGGCACCTCTTGCGGCAACTTCCGTCCTAGTGAGCAGTCCAGACAGGACACCCTCAATGAGCACGATCCACGGGACCACCGAGCTGGGACCGGCAACAGCAAGGCGGCAGGTCTACAGTCCTCTCGAAGCATACTGGAATGCATTTCAGGAGTGGCGCAAACGCCGGAGATTACTGGCCAACTTGTGCGACTTAGGTGACAGGGAGCTTATGGATATCGGTATTACGCGCGGCGAAATCGACTACGTCGCCTCGCACCGAGATTGCGATCCGCGAGGCATCCTATCCGGTGAATGAATGCCGATGGTAACGAAGGAAGGTCGGATTGGTCACAACCAGAAGGCGTCATGGCGCAGATGCTGACCTCCGATACGGGTCAGACTGAGAAGAGCTCGGGCTGAGCAAATCTGGTCCGGTATGCTCCGCTGAGCAGACGCCGGCAGGCCGTGCCGCCACTTCGCATTCGGGCCACTGGCGGTCATTCGGCACCCGGGCTTACTCTGGCAACCCCGCTTTCCGAAGGCCCTCAAGCAACAACTTCAAGTTCGACGTCCCGCCCCGCGCGATCATCGCAGATACTGTAAAGCCGGGATCAAACTCAAGCACATGGGCAGCCGCCTCACGCGCCTCAACGTCGCGTCCAAGATGAGCGAAAGCAGACGCGAGACAGCGGTACGTTGGTCCAAAGGAGGGGTTCCAGGAACTGCTTCTCGAATGCCTCGGCCGGCATCGGACGACCGAAGAAATAACCCTGCCCTTCCTCGCATCCCATGCTGACCAGGAGGTCGGCCGTTGCGCGGTTCTCGATGCCTTCGGCCACGACCGTGAGACCGAGCTGCTTGCTGAGGCCGATGGTCGATCCAACGATGGCAGCGTCGTCGGAGTTCGAAAGAAGACCGAAGACGAACGACCGGTCGATCTTGAGGCCGTCGAGCGGAAACTTCTTGAGATAGCTCAGGCTCGCATAACCGGTGCCGAAATCATCGGACAGGATCCGGACGCCGAGCTCCTGAATCCGAGGTGTTGACGACAGGCATGAATTCGGCTGGCGCGACGTGAAGCGCAAATGCCCTGGCCCTTGGAAGATTTTCATCCGCCCACCGGTCGACATGGGCTCTCAAGCCCGCGCTATCCCGCGGGCTTGAGCTTAAGAGTTCGGTACGCGGGTCAATACCCGAATATTGCGCCGGTCCTCGGTTCGCGATGAGACCGGCTTGGTTGGCGAGGCGTCAACCCGCGCCGGACTCTCAGGCTTGTAAGCAAGTGCGTCGGCGATCCATCGCGGCCATTCGGGCTTCGGCCCTGGCTCAACCCGCGTTTGAAGCAACTGCTGAAGTATATCGCTCATGCCTTCTCCTGCGACTCCAACCAAAGCTCTTCATAAGAGGCATCCTCATCGCGGATCGCACCGAGGCTACCAAGGACACTAATGGGCTCTTGCTGTACGCTCTCCTCTATATGCGCCTCCAGCGTCACGTCGGCGCCTGGATGCACGATGACCCGTTCGATGCGATGGACGAACCGAATGGGGTTGTCGTCTTCACTGGTAATGGGCTGCAACGGCTTGCCCCATCCCCGATCGAGAATGGCGTTGGCGGCCATCACCCGGGCATGAGCGGGAGCGTCCTTGTCGCGCATGATCTGCACGAGGGTCTTGATCGCGAGATTCGTGTGCGTCCGTGCCAAGGATTTGATTTCAGTCAACGTGCGCTGCTTCAGAGCGCGGCGAGCCGCCGCCCTGGCGAGAGCATTCTGCGAAAGAAGGTTGTAGTTCACGGCTTCAGTCATTTGGATCATCCGTCTGAAACTTACTCCGATCAATTTTGGATCGAGACGCAAAAAACCCGCGGCGGAGAACTCCGGCGCGGGCGCAAACAAACTCGTCTCGATGATGCTATTCTGCCAGTGTTTTGCCCGACGGGTCAAGCTAATCGGCTCTTGCAAGCCACTTCTCGCTTTACCGATCGAGTGAATTGACGGGCTTAGGTTGCCCGGCAAAGGGGCTGCCTTCGTCAGTCACCTCAAAGCGGTCGCGGCTCCGAGCAGTAGACCGGCGTCGTCCGTTCCGTGGTGTCACTCGGGGGCGGTTGGCTCCTCAGGGATGCGGCGGTTGCGAAGGTTGGCTAGGTGCGGGTAGACCCATTCCTTCTGCTTGCATCGCAGCAAGTCTCCGGTAGGCTGTTGCCTGGCGCTCAAGATCGGCTTTCAAGTCAGGGTCGGTCTCATCGGCAGCGAGCCGCTCGAAGGCAACTGCTCTTTCAAGGTAGCGCATCAAAGCATCTATCATCTGCCTGTCTCCGGCAGCATAGGATCATTTGTTCACCACTTGAGACCCTTCCTTGCTGAAGGGTAGCCAGCATATCAAGCCGCTGGCGTGGTGGCCGTTCCCCCTCACTAGCGATTAACCTGCATCAGAAGGTCTTCAAGAACGGAAGGAAAGCTCCAGTTCTGTAGGAACGCTGCAGAATACACCTCGTTGCCGGACGTCGATGACACATTGTCCCTCCTTTGACTAACCCGGCCAGCACTGCTGACCGGGTTTTTCTTGCGTGATGGTTTGCCCGGGAACGTCCTGAATTTACATAAGTTAGGGAAGAGGAGTTTCGCCTATGGGTCGCACGGTCTTGCTTGTAGATGATGATCCTGACGTGCTCGTCGTGCTCTCAAGCATGTTGGAGGATCTGGGATGCAAGGTCGTTTGCGCACAGAGCGGCGGCGAAGCGCTGGATACCTTGCGGGATGATGAAAGCATTTCCATCCTGATCACGGACATCAACATGCCGGGTATGGATGGTCATGAATTGGCCGAGCGCGCCCGACGCGACCGTCCGGCTCTGAAGGTGTTGCAGGTATCAGGCCGGGAGCCGCGACGGGGCGGCCTTCCTCTGCTCAGGAAGCCATTCACCGAAGATGACTTGGCGCGCGCGATGCAACAAACGACGGGTGTTTGCTAGGGCACGAGCTTGTTCGAGCAGCGCTCAAACCCCTCGTCGATCGTTGCTCTTCTCTGAAGAGACTTCAGTTAACGCTTAGCGCCGCCGGGCCGGAACGAATCCCCGCAAAAAGATTCGAATCAAATGAGTTTGTTGCGTGGAGTTGTTAAGTGGCGTCCCAGCGTCAGCGGCGGGCACCGGCGATTGGCATCAAGGGCGCCCTTCCCGGATTTTATCGAACCGGCTTTGGCAACCCTTGTCGAGAGCGTCCCGTCCGGCGAGCGGTGGATTCACGAAATCAAGTTCGATGGCTATCGCGTTCAAGTGCATTTGGCCAACGAGGCCGTGACGGTCTACACCCGCCGTGACGGCGTGTATCTCGGCCGCCGCAAGGGCGATGATCTCATCTACGCCGGTAAGGTCGACCACGGTTTTGACAAGACATCGGCAGCCGAACTGCGCAAGCGCCTGGAGCCACTGCGGCGCAAGACGCAGCCTTACGCGAAGCGTATTGCGCACAAAGGCATCTGGGTCGAACCAAAGCTGCTTGCCGAGATCGAGTACCGCGCCAAGTCCGCCGAGGGAAAGGTGCGGCATCCATTTTTCAAGGGATTGCGTGAAGACATGTGACCGAGAATGGCCAGGCATGGTTTTTCCACAGCCACGAGCGGCAGTAGCTGTTCGCCGAGATCGCCTACTAGGAATCGATAATTTGCCAAACCCTGTTGGCTCATGCCTTTGATGACCACATGTCCACGAAGTCGCGCCAATATCTCTTCGGCACTCAGATCAAGATGACAGCTGAGCGCGCCAGGGAAGCGCGCAAGGAAGCTGACAAACTCGCGTGCGTGGCGTGGAACAGCCGCATGCTCGGTTACAAGGGACCCGCGCAGCCCTCGCCGACCATCGGCGATGCCATCAATGGAGGATACCCATACCTCGAGGTCCGCTGTCATGGCTGCGACACCAACCAGACAATAGCGCTCGAGATCATTCGGCGGCCGAAAACGACTCCGATCCACGAACTCGAACGCTACATGCGCTGCAAGGACTGCTCGCAGGTGCGAGGGCGTCCCTACAAGCGCAGCGAGCTTGTGGCGCTGCGACCGGCAAAGATTTCAGCAAGCCAACCGCCTACGACGTGGTGGCCGGGCGAGCGATAAGAGACAATCCCACTCATGTGCAATCTGTATTCGATCACCACCAATCAGGCGGCCATTGCCGACCTCTTCCGTGTCGTTCGTCGCTACGAAGGCAACTTGCCGCCGATGCCCGGCGTCTTTCCGGACTACCTCGCCCCCGTCATTCGCGATGCCGGCGGCGAGCGCGAGCTGGCAATGATGCGCTGGGGCATGCCACCTCCGCCCCTCACCGGCGGGCCGCCCGTCACGAATATCCGCAATACTTCATCGCCGCATTGGCGGGCCTGGCTCAAGCCCGAGCACCGCTGTCTCGTGCCGGCCAATAGCTTTGCCGAGTACGCGCCCGAGCCGAACCCGGAAACCAAGAAGAAGGATGTCGTTTGGTTTGCGCTCGCGGAGGCGCGCCCGCTGTTCGCATTCGCCGGCATCTGGACAACGTTCAACGGCGACCGCGGGACGAAGTCGAAGCCCGTTCCGGGGCCGCATCGGGTCTATGGGCTTCTCACGACGAGCCCGAACGCGGTCGTCAAGCCAATTCATCCGAAGGCGATGCCGGTCCTCCTGACTTCGCCCGAGGAGTGGGACGTTTGGCTGCGTGCCCCTTGGGACGAAGCAAAATCCTTGCAGCGTCCGGTTCCCGATAAAGAACTGAAGATCGTTGCCCGTGGAAGCGACAAGGAGGACACCGGACCGCCATCCTAAACCGTGTACTCATAAATCGCTACGTCCGCTTACCTCCCGATAGCGGCGCGAAAGCAGACAATGCGCGAGGTCCGAGAAGGGCCAACAGCGGAAGACGCCGTCCTAAAGCGCCATCCGCAGTCTGGATCTACGGCGGATGCTCCGGTTCGCGGGCAGTGAAAGCGCGCTTGGCCTATGGATCGCGCGCTGGCGCCGAAGCGCCGACGCGCGCGACGCCCCTCATTGCGCCGACAGGCCGACCGTGGTCTGCGTCCGTACGACCGGGGGCGGATTCCATTTCCCGGTCAGCGCCTCCGATTTCGGACCGTAGAGCCGCATGGTCAGGTTGAAGGCTCCCTTCGGCGCAGGAAGCCAGTTGGCTTCCTTGTCCTTACCAGGACTCTCGTTCTGGAAATAAATGTCGAGCGAACCGTCGCCGTTGTACTTGAAGGGCATCCAGCTGGAGACCGCAAACCGGTTCAGCACGTTGCCGACCTGGAATCCCTCCGGATCGTACAGCGTGATCGACCAGAAGCCATTGACCGGCGGAGCCGCCTCCTTCTCGAAGGTGATCGTATACTTGTTGGCGCCGTCGAGCGGCTTGCCGGATTCGTCGCCGAGGTTGAGCGGATAGATGGCGTCTTCCGGCAGGTTGGCGCCGAGTCCGAGTTGCGCGATGATGGCGCGCTTCAAATAATAGTTGCCGTAAACACCCATGGTGTCGGTGTTCATTGACCAGCCATTGGCGACCCGCGCCAGCGTCGCCACCTTCCACGCCATCAGCTTCTGCGATTCCTCCGGCACGGCTTTCAGCGCCCGCTGCACCGCCGGATCGAGCCTGGCGACGTCAAGGCTTTTGCCGGGCTCGATGCCGATCCGCTTCATTTGCGCGATGATCGGCTCGTCGGTGATGTGGGGCGGATGCAGCTTCAGCAATTCGGCTGCATAGGCGAAGTAGGCGTCGCCCGACATAGTATCGACTTGCACCTTCGGCGGCGTCTTCATGTCGACGCTGGGATCGATTTTCACCTCGATCGGCTTCGGCGGCTTGCCGAATTCGGAGAGCAGCGTGACCTTGTAGCCGGCCTGGATCTTGTGGACCGCGTCGTAATCCGGCGGACCGTCGGTCTTGGTGCGGCCGATCACCCAGACGTAAGGCGTCGGCGCGTCAATGCGCTGGGTGTCCTTGGGAAGCCTGAATTCCTCTGCGAATTTCTCACGCAGATCGGGCCGCCAGCCCGGTGGCGTGATCAGGAAAGTTCCTGCCTTGGTACCGGTCGTGCGCCAGCCGGGCGAGGCGAACACATCCGACCACATATCCAGCATCGGCAGCAGATAAAAGCGCCCATTGGTGTCCGGTACTGAAACGACGACCGGCTCCTTGCTCGTGTCCAGCCACGATACGGAATACAGCGTATCGAAGTTGGGCCGCACCACGACCTTGTAATTCGCCGGCGGATACTCAGGCACATTGACGAATGTGTTCATTGGGCCTTTGAAGCTTTCCTTGCCCGGTTCGACGTTGGTGGACTGCTTTCGTGTGATGTCCATCGTGATGAGCGGGTAGAAATAGACATAAGCGTCCGCCGCGATGGCGCGCGCCTCCTGTTCGGTGATGGCGGGTGATGCGCCCTGCGTCTGCGCTTGTGGCGCGGCCAGCACCGCGAGGCTGGCGAGAAGGCTCAGGCTTCCGGTGGTCGCTGTACGACGAGTGATGTTCACGTTCGATCCTCCCTGGTTGAGTTCTTGACAACCGCGAACCTGCCCGAGGCGCGGTCACTGTTCGCTTCTGGGACGAAGGCGGACCGATTCCGTCCCAAGGGACCATTCTTGCCGATCACATCCGCCCGCTGGCGCATGAACGCCATGGCTCAAGGCGCCTAAGCAGCCCCTCGACCAAGCACCATCTCGTCGAACGACGGCAGCGGCTTGATCAGAGGAGCGAGCGCCTTGCCCGCTTCCTCCGTGGTCAGCACGTCAGCTGGATCGAGCTTGACGATCGTGGCCTTGTCCGGATCGGGTTCCCAGACATCTTCACCGACCAGCCGCCCGCGATCGTCATAGGGCCAGATCATCTGAATGACATTCGAGTAAAGATACATGGAGTTCTCGTCCGCCTTGAAATTCTTCGCGGCGAGCACCCGCTTCAGGAGAGCCTCGGAGAGGAACCCGGGAAGGCGAGCCATCACTCTGTTCGCCATCAGAGACCGGCCCGCGATCTGCTGATGTGCCATCGCTCTCTCCTCATTTGCAGAGTTGCAGATAGTGGTTGACGCACCGCAGTTCTCTTGCCGGACCATGGACCCGGCGTCTTCCCACTTCGATCTCCTCAATAGCAAGGTCGATAGGGGTAATAGCCAAAGGGCGAGGCGAACGGCCGAGGGCGCCGCGTAGCAGCCGCTCCGATGGCGCCGGCATACATGGCACCGCGAAACTCGGAACGACGTGCGACGCCCGCAAACGACATCGGCGTTGCTGCGAGCAGGCCGGCGATATGAACGCGTCTTGCGCTGTCATGTCTGTCTCGCCAGTTTGGTCTTCTTGAAATTTGTCAAGGTTGCGCACTCGTCCGCAACGGGCAAAAGCAATCTCACTCCGGCGCGCGAAGATACGTGCAAGAGGGCATACGGCGTCGCTGCAAAAGACGCTGTGTCGCGTCCGCAGGAATTGAAACAGCGCTGGTCCTTAAAGAGCTAGTCGTAATGCGACTTCGGGGGCTTGCTTTAGCTACCTCCACGAGCATCACACTAGCACAATTTGTCTGCGCGAGCCATCGTCTTATCCTATGTTATCTCGCGATGCAGAAAACTTGTCATAATTCAAAGGCACGCGATGTGCCGAATAGTCGGCGCGATCTAACTGATTTGCGGAGAGCTTCTTTTCAGGCGACTTTGCGATATTCGAACGCGAACATGATTGCCACGAACGCCCGCGTTGTTTCGTTGCACGTCCTTCGGTCAATCACTCTTCCGTAACGCAGCAGCGATCCGGTCGGCGCCGAGCATCGGATCGTCGGCGAGCGGCCGCATTTACCGTTTGAGAGATGAGACCTTGCGTCAGGAAGTCCGGTTCGGGTCAAAAGCTGCCTTGGCGGGCTGCTTCGCCTTGATCGGCTCATTGCCTGCAAGCAGACGTTTCGGCTCTTTGAGCGTAGATCGGCAACGAGCCACAAGGACAAGTCGCGCAGGCGAAAGCACCGGGCTCAGGCCGCACTGACCGCCGCGAGTTCAGCCGCCAGGAACTGTTTCTCGAATGCCTCGGCGGGCATCGGGCGGCCGAAGAAATATCCCTGCCCTTCCTCGCATCCCATGCTGACCAGGAGGTCGGCCGTTGCGCGGTTCTCGATGCCTTCGGCCACGACCGTGAGACCGAGCTGCTTGCTGAGGCCGATGGTCGATCCGACGATGGCAGCGTCGTCGGAGTTCGAAAGAAGACCGAAGACGAACGACCGGTCGATCTTGAGGCCGTCGAGCGGAAACTTCTTGAGATAGCTCAGGCTCGCATAACCGGTGCCGAAATCATCGAACAGGATGCGGACGCCGAGCTCCTGAATCCTCTTGAACATTTCAAGCACGCGGCGTTCGTCATGCAGCAGGATGTCCTCGGTGACTTCGATCTCGAGCAGCGACGGCGTCAGCCCCGTCGCTTCGAGCAGTGCCGCGACCGAATGCGCGAGATCGCCGGACTGAAGCTGCGAGGGTGACAGGTTGATCGCGACGCGCACATCGTTGCCGGACAATTCCCAGGCCCGCGCCTGACGGCAGGCGGTCTCCATCACCCAGTTCGCGATCCGCTCCGACAGCGCCGAGGTGTTGACGACAGGCATGAATTCGGCTGGCGAGACGTAGCCGCGCACCGGATGCCGCCAGCGGATGAGCGCTTCGGCTCCGACCAGGCTGCCGTCGAGCAGGCGAACCTGCGGCTGGTAGAACAGCTCGAATTCGCGGCGATCGGCGGCAAGCGCCAGCTCGCGCTCCAGCGTCAGCCGGTTCTCGAGCTGCTGCCGGATCGTGGCTTCGAACACCACATGGCTTCCGCGCCGCGTCGTCTTCGCGCGGCTCAGCGCCAGATGGCCATTGCTCAGGAGATCGTCGGCCTTTTGCCCGCCCTCGGGAAAAACGGCGACGCCGACGCTGATCCTGATGCGGTGCTGCCGGTCGCCAGCTGCGAGCGGGGTTTCGAACGCGCGCGCGATCCGCTCGGCGAACGCCGAGACCGGCTCGCCGAAGTCAGTGCAGTCGATCGCGATGGCAAATTCGTCGCCGCTGAGCCGGGCGATGATCGCCTTGCCGTCGACTTCGCTCCGGAGCCGCTCAGCGACCGCGCGCAGCACGAGATCGCCGGCGGAGTGCCCTAGCATGTTGTTGATCTCCTGGAAGCCGTCGAGCCCGAGCACGAGCAACGCGACGCCCGAAGACCGCCGCTCCGCCGCGGCGATCAGATCGGTCAGGCCCACATGCAGCATGTTCCGGTTGGCAAGTCCCGTCAGCGCGTCATGCTCGGCGAGATATCGAATCCGTTCGGCTTCACGCTTGCGGATCGAAATATCGCGCAGGATCGCTCCGTATTGAAAGCCGTCCGTTCCCTGCCAGCCCGAGAAGCTCGCCTCGACCGGGAAGATTTCCCCGTTCTTGCGCCGGCCCTCGAATTCGACGACGACGGCCCCGCCCGGAACCAGGAGCGCCTCGCGCGCGGCGTCGTGCATGGACGGTCTTGCACCGCCGTCCGCCGGCGGAGCGCACAGCGTTTCGAACGGGCGACCGATGATCTCGGCCGGCATGTAGCCGAAGATCGCGCTGGCGCCGGGATTCCAGACCGTGATCCGGTGATCCTCGTCGGTGCAGACCAGCCCGTCGCCGAGCGACATCGCGATGCGATGAAAGCGGCTCTCGGCGATGCGTCCGAGCAGGCTGCGGAAGTCGATTTCGTCGAGCGCAATTGCCGTCAGGTAAGCGACGATCGCGATATGGAACAGCGACGTATCGATGACCAGGGGCCATGTTGCCTGCACGAGAAGAGCGGCCAGTTCGACCGCCGCCCCGGCTGCGATCAGGATTGCGACGCGAAGTCCCGGTGCGACGCGGCGCCACGAACACATCATCAGCAGGCAGATCGCGCCCAGCCCGAGCACCATGCCGATATCGGAGGTCCAGCGCAGCGTCCGGTTCTGAAGGATAGATTCAGCGGCGAGTGCCTGGAGGACCGGCCCCGAGACGATTCTGCCGTTCGGAACGCTGAAGCGGTCGCCGAGCTCGAGCGCCGTGGCGCCAATGATGACCTTCCTGCCATTCAGCCTGTCGAGCGTGGCGCGATCGCCGCGCAGCACGTCGACATAGGAGACGGTTGGAATTGAAGCCGCACGAATACTGAAATCGACCAGGAAGGGCGGCCGCCGATTGGCATCCTGTCCTGCGAGCACGACGGCCATCGAAGGCATGAACGCGTCGCCGAGCTTCTCGCCGAACGGATAGCGGCGAACCAGTCCGTCGGATTCGATCGCGACATTGACGACGGCCGGCCACGACTGGTTGCCGAACGCCTTCAGCGGCCGGTTGACGTGGGCCGGGCCGCCTTTCGGCGTCGGCTGTCTGAAGGATGGCAGGATCGTCGAGCCGCCGGCGTCCCGCAACGCCTTGGCGAAGGCCTCGTCGGAGGCCGGGTCCGACGGCGTGCTGAAATCGACATCGAACGCAACATCCTGCGCTCCCGCCGCTTCCAGCCTTTGCAGCAGCTCGGCATGGAGGTGCCGCGGCCAGGGCCAAACCCCGATCTGGTCGATGGATGGCGCATCGATGCCGACCACGACGATGTCGCCGCTGGCCGCACGCGCTTGCCACTTGAATCGAAGGTCGGTGAGCGCATTGCGAAGCGCACCGTGCCAGCCCGTGGACAGCACCACGGCAAGCGCGATCACGACGAGAATATGCGGCCGATAGCGTTTCACCCGATCCTCCCGCGCACCCGCTTGCCTGTAGGCGCGCCCCTCTTCCCCTAGCAGACCGCCTTAATGCCGGTTGCGACCGTGGCCATTGCTGCCGGAGCCGCCGCCGTTCAAACCGCCGTTGCCGCTGTTGTGCCAGCCGTTGCCGGTGGCGCCGTTGTTGCCGTTGTTGCCGTTACCGCCATTGCCATTATTGCCGTTGCCGGAATTGCCGTTCCCGCCGTTGCCGTTGCCACCGCCGTTTCCGTTATTGGCTGCCGCTGCAGCTATCGCAGCGCCCGGGTTCGACGAGCTGCCAGCGCCAGGCGTTGCGGCAGTCTCATTCGCGCTGTTGGGGGCGATTGCGCTGGTCTTGTTGTCGCTCCAGACCGTCTCGCTGCTCGCGCTGGCATTCGCGTTGCGCACCTGGCCGGGTGCCACGGCGCCGTGGGCAAGCCCGCGCGTGACCTTGTGGAAGTTCAGCTTGACCTCACCGAGCGAGCTCGAGATCCGCACGACGCCGGCCTTGGCGGCGTGACCAGCAGCCGCCTGCTGCGACGGCTTCGGCGCACCGGCCGTCTTGTTGCCCTTGTCGATCGGACCGAGCGCATGGATGGCATGGCCATTGGCAGCATGGCGCGGCGCCGACAGGCCCGATTTCGGCACTGGGACACGCTCGATCGTGGGCGCGCGGGGCTTGCCCTGCTCGATCGGATTGAACGTGCCCGCACCGCTCAGGCTGAGACCGGGCTTGCCGTGCTCGAAGACGGTGGCCGCTTGTCCGGGCATCACTTGTGCAATCTGCCCCGTCTTGAAATCGGAGACTTCGACCTGGCCGCGGAGCACGCCGACCTTGGTGTTACCGGCACCGACCGTGACGCTGAACTGGGTGCCCTTGACCACGGCGGCGAGATAGGGGGTCTCGACCTCGAAATGCTTGACGTTGCGCTTCTCGACCTCGAGCAGGATCGAACCTGCCTGCTGGACGATGGTGGTCGACAGGCCGTCCTTCTTTTCGGCCGGCAGGCCCACCACCGAATTGGGAGAGATCAGGATCGTTTCCTCGCCGCGGACGAGGAGTACGCGCCCGTTGCGGCCGGTGCGAATGGTATCGCCAGGTTTCAGCGTTCCTTCCGGGGTCAACGACACCTGCTGGGCGCCGTTCGTTGCAAGCCAGACCTCGCCCGTGGACTTGCTGACGGACCACACACCGTCGTCCGCCGCGAATGCACCGGAGGCCGTTCCCAGGATCAGCGCCGCCGCCAGGGCCCGCCGCATTCCAACCTTGCCGAACATGATGATCCTCAGCCCCGCGTTTCAAGCCAGGCCTGAGGGGTATCCGAAATCACTCAAGATAGGATTATCGGAAAGCGGCCAGCCGCGCGGCCGAATTAACCAATCGTTGACCATAAAAAACTAAGAAAAATCATGCCTCTAACGAGACCTTACCGCCCCGTCGCAGATCCTCCGTTGAACTACGGAGATAGGGTCGCTGCGCGCGGTGAGAGACGGCATCTCCTTACCGCACTGGTTTCGCTGGCAGCAATTTTCGCGACAACTCCAACGGCACTCGCGCAACAGGCGAACCAGCCGGGTTTCGATCCACGCCAGCCCGAGAAATATTTTGATAACCAGACCGAGCAGGAATCGCTCGGCCGGCCGCCGGTCCGATTGCCGAGCGTCGGACAGCCCATCATCGGCGGCGATACCAAGCCGCAATTCGTGCTGCGCGGCGTCAGCGTCAGCGGCGCCCATGCCGTTTCCCCCGATCGCATCGCCGCGATCTACCAGCCTTATCTCGGCCGGAAGGTCTCGCAGGCGGACTTGGTCGCGATCGCAGGCGCCATCAGCGACCTCTACCGCGCAGCCGGCTTCCATCTCAGCCGGGCCATCGTGCCACCGCAGGACATCGCGCACGGCCGAGTCCGGATTCAAGTGCTCGAAGGCGCCATTGTGCAGGCCGAGCTGAAAGGCGACGGTGCCGAGCAGTTCGGCGTCAGGCCGATGCTGGCGCCGGTTCTGGCCGAACAACCGTCGCGGCTGGCAACGCTCGAACGCCAGCTCTTTCTGATCAATGGCAGGCCCGGCGTCCGGATCACCGACACTGCGCTCGAGGAGATCGGCGGTACGACGGGCCGCTTCCGCCTGACCGTCTCCTTGAAGACCTGGCACGTCTTCTCCTCGTTCGGCCTCGACAATCTCGGATCCTCGTCGGTTGGTCCCTGGCAAACCTACGCCACCGGCGCGTTCAACTCCTACCTCACGCCCGGCGATACTCTGGCGATCAACCTGTCGACTATTGCCAACGATCCGCGCCAGCTCGGCTTCGCACGCCTGTCGTACGATGCGCCGGTCGGCGTCGACGGTATCCGCCTCGGCGCTTCCGTCCTGTACAGCGCTGTACGGCCCGGCGATATGCGCCGGCTCGACAGCGACATCACCACAACAGAAGCTTTCGAGGTGCGGGCAAGCACCGTGCCCTTCATGTCGCAATCCTCGGGGCTGACGTTTACTGTGGCAGGCACCTTCAGCAATGTATCCGAGCACGACATTTACGGCCCCTGGTACAACGACCACATCAGGACCGCGAGCCTGACGGCCGACTACCGGCTGCAGGATCCCCTTGGCGGCACCAATCTGGCGACGCTGACCTTCCGCCAGGGCCTCGACATTTTTGGCGCCTCGCATTTCGACGACGATCTGTTGTCACGCGATGGCGCATCGTCGAACTTCTCGGTGCTGAATCTCTGGTTCACGCGCTACCAGACACTCAACGATGCCTGGTCGCTCAAGCTCGCTGCGGCGAGCCAGACGGCGTCGCGTCCACTGTTCACCTCGCAGCAATTCTATCTCGGCGGCGCTGCCTTCGGCCGCGGCTATGGCGCAGCCGAGATCAGCGGCGACAACGGCCTGGCCGGCTCGCTCGAGCTGCGCTTCGACCAGAAGCTCAATTTCCGCTACTGGACCGGCTATCAGCTCTATGCCTTTGGCGATGCCGGCGCCGTCTGGAACCACGGTTATCGCCTGAGCGACGGGCTGTCGCTGACATCGGCCGGAGCCGGTGTGCGCTTCTTCCTGCCGGACGACCTCCAGGCCGATTTCGGCGTGGCCATCCCCCTGAGCTACCGGGCGCCGGACAACGAGCGTCGCAGCCCACGCTTCGTTTTCACGCTGTCGAGCGCACTCCGGCTCTGCCCCGAGCGCGGCAAGGCTGGCTGTCTCTAGCCACCCCGTTCTTCGGGCGATCGCCCCGGCTTGCCGGCTTTTCCCGGTCTTGCCCGCAGACTTGCCTAAATTTAATCCTCTAACCTTGCTCACGATCGCTCGACCGGGGGTTCCCGATGACCGTGTTCAGGCAAAGGTGATTTGAGACAGACCATGAAGAAGGTGTTTACCGCCCTGGCGTTTCTCTGCGTCCTTGGCATCGGGCAGTATTTCGTCGTCAGCCGGTTCGCGATCCGCCATGAGACCTTGGCCCTCTTCGACGCCTCGCGCCAGCGGCCGATCGCGGTCGAGATCGCCGTGCGACGCGACCATGAGACCAAGGCCAATCTCGGCCTCTGGAAGCTCCCCCTCGCCGTCATCAGCAATGGCAACACCGTCAAGGCGACCGAATATTCCTTCCTTGCCAACGCGCTCGCCGCCCGAGGCTATCTGGTTGCCAGCATCCAGCAGGACCTGCCGAGCGATCCCCCGCTGATGACCCAGGTCGGTCAGCAATATGTCGGCCGGCGCGAGGTCTACATCCGCGCCGAAGCCAACATTCTCTTCGTGCTGGGCGAATTGAAGAAACAGCAGGAGAACGTCGAATACGACCACATCACCCTCGTCGGCCACTCCAACGGCGGCGATGTCTCGATGTACGTCGCTCATCAGCACCCCGAACTGGTGTCGAAGGTGATCACGCTCGACAATCTGCGGGTGCCCTTCGTGGTCAGCGACCACATGAAGATCCTGTCGTTCCGCTCGAAGGACCCGCACTTCGTGACGGACCCCGGCGTGCTTCCGACGCCGGAAGAGGCCAAGGCGCGCGGCATCGATATCATCCACACCGGCGCACAGCACACGGAGATGAGCGACCGCGGTCCCAACTCGGTCAAGGAGAAGATCCAGGAGACGCTCGACCGCTTCCTGCGTGACAGCACCAGCAGCGCGCTCGCGCCGGCGGATACGAAGAGCCCGATGATCATGAATCCGGCTGACTATTAGCGGGTCCGCTTTGCGGCAGATCAAGGCGGCTCCAAGACGGCACGGTAGAAAGCCTCATGGCGTCGGAGAGACACGTGTCGCACTATTCCGAAAGTCTTGATGCGAAGGGCCTTGTTTCGAAGAGCCATGCTCCGAAAGGCCTTGTTTCGAATGGTCTTGGCCTGCCCGCGGCAAGAATGCCGGCCTTCATGCGGCATCTTTATCGTTCGACCCGCAGGCTGCTGCGGTCGATCGCCGCCCGCATTGATCTCTCGCAGTTTCCAGGATCCTGCTGCGGATGAGCGCGGCGGCCGCAAGCGAATGCAGAAAGATTGCCCGATGCTCCGGCATGTGAGACGAGTTTTCCTGCTGCTTGGCCTGGTCTCCGGCGTCGGCACGTCGTCCGCTCTCGGCGCTGATGCCGACCACGGTGCCGACCTCGCCAAGCGCTGGTGCGCGAGCTGCCACGTCGTGGCGAACGGACAGACCCAGGCGAGCGCCGACGTCCCCTCCTTTGCATCGGTTGCGCGCAAGCCGGACTTCAGTGCGGAAAGGCTCGCGTTCTTCCTGCTCGACCCGCACCCGAAGATGCCGAATTTTCCCCTGAGCCGGACTGAAGCCGGCGATATCGCGGCCTACATCGCATCGCTGCGCTAGATGCATGATCGGGCCGGAACGCCGGGCTCGCACAAGCCGTGCAGCGCTTTTCCCAAAATCACGCCTCAGCACATGCCAAGCTACACGAAGGGCTACAAATGCAGATCCCTGCCGGTGAACCGGCAGGGATCAGCAGAAAGGATGACGGACGGCGAATGAGAACATTCGGTGGCCCGTCATGGACCTGCGCCAGTATCGAAGCGCGGATATTCACGCCACACAAGATCAATTTGTGGGCACGTGTACACACACCGAAAGTCAGGATTTGCCCTTGCCGGGTTGCATGAGACTGCCGGTCATCTGACGCATGTGATCTCCGGCGCTGGTGAACTGACTGCGCAGGAAATCGGATTGGATCCGCATCGCCTCCTGGAGGTCGGTGGCATGCACCAGCTTGCGCGCATGCTCGAAGGCCGACTTCATGTTCTGCTCCGTGAAAGCCAGCGCCTGCTTCGACACCTCCGTCCCCGCGCCCGGAACGGACGACATCGATTTGGTCGCCGCTTCAAAGAACATGCCGAAGGCCTTTTCCGCCTGGTCGATCGTCTTCTCGGCCAAGTCACGCAGTTCGGCCGGAACTTCGATTTTCGGTTCGATCATAGTCGCACTCCTCCCTTTTTCCGTCTGAATACCACATTTGCCTGACCGCCATCCAGCCGCCAGCCTTCAGAGGAACGACGTCCGGGAGCCCTGCTCTGGCAGGAAAGGGGCGGGAAACGGCCTGGGACCGGCGCGCAGCCGGACTTTAGGATAAGGGGTGCTCGGGTAGAGCTTCTTCGGTGGCGAGATCTTCGACCAGCTTGATCACTTCGAAGCGCTGCCGCGGCGCGAGCTTCAGAAAGGCGCGGAGCAGGCGCAGACTTTCGACAGTGCTGCTTGCAGGCACACCGAGCTTGAGATGCAGCTCAGCCGCGAAATTGAGGTTTTTCATCTCGCACCTATGACAAGCATCGGCCTTCGTGATCCGCTCGAGAACCGGACGCCACGACAGACCCCTCGCGACGAATGTTCGGCCGAGGGGACCGGTCGGGTTGCACGCTGAACCGCACCAAACGACGGCCTCAACCATGCGGTTGCAACTATGCCAAGTAACAACCCTCCCGGCAAGCCCAACCGTGGGTATAGCGATGCTTGGTCTGCATCGCGCCACGGCGATTCCGGATAACAGGAATATCGATCGCCGTCACCCACCTGCGTCAAGAAGCGGCATCAATCACGCACACAGCAACTCGTGACCGTCAATCAGGCGCAGCGTTTCGTCGTGTTTCCGATGTGAATGCACGTTGGCGCGCACGAATTGGCGATTCTTCGGCAGTATACACGCATTTGTTGAATCCGGTCCCGGCGGTTGCGTTAAGCGCATGAAAGTCGATCTTGCGGCCGACCCACCGTGAACCGCCGTCCAGGCGCGAGCGACCAAGCCGTTGCGGCACGGCCACGCAGATACGGGCGCCATGGCTGAAAACTCTTCGATTTGGGCGCGCGTCAGCACCAAAAGGACGACGGCATGCTTTCTCGCTGCGATCTCATCAAGGGCGCCGCAGTCGCTCTGCTCACCCTCTCGACACAAGGCGCATGGGCGCAGGAGACCAAGATGAACCTGTTCAAGATCATCACCATCAAGGACGAAATCGTCGTCGGATTGTCGGCGGAGGAGCTTCAGGCGCTCGGCGGCAACGATGCGAGCGCCGTTGCACACGCGCTGGCACAGAAGGGCGATCTCACCGTCTGGCAATACAACGTGCATCGTGGGCCCAACGGCGAATTACAGCAGGCGCCGACAGCCAAGATCGGGCTGCTGGCCAATGCCTCGCTGCGCGTCGAGCCCTACACCACGCCCTACCAGATCGTCCCTCATCCGTAGGCAACAGGCGGGACGCCGGCGGCCGAACCGCCGGCGCCTTGCAATCATCCACGCCGGCCCCCGCGCGCCGTTCCCGTCTCCGTCGCAAAGCCGTAGATCAACGCCAGCCGGTCCAAACATTCGCGAAAACGCCGCGCGAAGTAATCGTTCCAGCGTTGCGTCCGGACGGCACGACGCTGCCCAACCTGATCCATGGTCAGACCCAGCACCAGCACGTCGTGCACCAGCGCGGCGCCGTCGGTGCCGAGCTCTCGCTCGATCCGGTTGAGCCGCAGCACCGCCTGACGCTGGCTCTCGGTGACGGGCTCGCGCGTGCCGGTGCCATCGACATATTCGCGCGTCGTATCCACCGCCTGCGGGCCCCGCTCGGCCCGCTCCCAATCGTTCTGGAAGGCGCGCCCGCCGCGGTATTGCGCCTCGTCGATCTGGTGGTGCGCGTGCAGTCGGCCGAGCGGATCGCCGCGGACCGACCGGATCGCCAGGATCTTCTCGCCGGAATCGAGCGCGAGCGGATTGTCGACCTCCACCTCCGCGATCTCGGCGTTGAACGGCACCTCCCGCGACCGCCGGTCATAGATCTGCGCCAATTTATAGGACTTGTTGCGTCGGGCACGAGCCACTCGGATATTCCTTGCAAGACTGAGGGGTTGAACGGAGGGCGGCACCGTCAGAGCGCCGAGACCAGCTTCAGCACGACGGGGCCTGCGGCACGGGCAGCCGACGCAGCCTCGGAACGGCGCGCCAGGCGGGCATGCGGCGCGCAATAGCTGGAGCCCGGCTGGCGCGCATGGCCACAGAAGGTGATCTCCTCACCGTCCTTGTCGCCGCCATAGGGATATCGGCAGTGGGCCGGCTCGAGCTCGACCAATTGGATCAGGCGCGGTTGGATGCCGACACACCGCAACTTCACCCGCGCCGCAGGCTTCATGGCGGACTTCGGCGGCAGATTGAGGCTCGGCCACGCCACCCCGCGCGGCGAAAGCAGGCCGGGTTCACCCGGCAAGGGCGGCGCGAGCGCCGGGCTCGTCATCCATTGCGGCACGATGAGCCCGAGCCGCTTGGCGCGGCCGACCACCGCGCTGCGCGTATAAGCCGTTCCAAACCTTGCGTTTATCTGTCTTCCGATCTCCGCATAAGAAATCCCTTTGAGAAAATAGTCGCGAAGCGCGTCGGAGTGCTCCGACGGCCAATGGCCCGGTTCCATGCTGCTGTCCTGTGATGCGCCTCCACCCGCGAGGCGAGACACACATTCCGTTATTCCGAATGCAGAGTCAAGCCATATTTCTGATATTCATAATTGCATCAATTCCGAATTTCGGATTACAAGAGGCAACGTTGCGCAATCGAGGGAATCACCATGTTGGACGTAGCAATGATCGAGCGGGGCCTGGAGAAGACGGGCAAGAGCAAGGGCGGCCTGGCTGCGGCGATGGGCGTGCGACCCGGCGCGGTCTCGGAGATTCTCGGCGGCGAGCGCCTGGTGAAGGCCTCGGAGATCATTCCGATCATGGAATATCTCGAGCTCAATCTCGCGCCGATCATGGGCCGGGTCGGAGCCGGCGCGGTGATCGAGCCGGACTACGAACAGGTTCCGCCGGAAGGGCTCGGCGACGTCGCATTGCCGTTCCCGATCATGGAAGAGACGATCGCATTCGAGATCGTGGGCGATTCGATGCTGCCCAAATACGAAAGCGGCGACGTGATCGTCGTCTACAAGGACCAGCGCCATCCGTTGTCGAGCTTCTACGGCGAAGAGGCGGTGGTCCGACTCAAGACCGGCGAGCGCTACCTGAAGACCATCGAGCGGGGCAAATCCCCCTCCGTGGTCAACCTCACGAGCTTCAATGCCAAGCCGATCGTCGGCGTCAAGCTCGACTGGGTCGGGGAAATCTGCCTGTCCATGCCCAAGGGGCAGCTTGAGCGGCTGCGCGCGAAATCGGCGCGCCCGCGCAAGAAGGGCAAATGAGAGGACCCGGCGATTTCTGATTTATAGAAATCGCCATTGACATAGTTCCGATTTTCAGAAATAATCTGCCGCATCCCGGCCATCGGGGTGCGGCAGGATCGTTTCATGCAATATTTCGTCGTGATGATCGATTATGGGCGGCGAGGCCGCGAGGCGGTCGTCGATCCGGAAATCACCAGGCGAGAGGTCATCTCCCGCCTCGCCTCGGGCGAGTATCGGAACGTCTCATTCATCCACGAGATTGTGGAGAACTCGGTCGAGGATGTCACCGAGGCCGTCCTGGCCGAGGCGGCCCTCCCGCAGATCGAGCCCGAGGACGTCGACCTCCAGGCGATCCGCCTCGATCACGTCCGCGACCTGCGCAAGCACGAGCCGACGTGACGCAGGCTTGAAGCCCGCGCCACCGCTCAGTCCGGCGCTACACCAGGAGAACGGTCGATCCCGTGGTCTTGCGTGCTGCAAGATCGGCATGCGCCTTGGCGGCGTCCTTCAGCGGATAGGTCTGGTGCACCTCGATCTTGACCGCGCCGGACTTGACGACGTCGAACAGCTCGCCCGCCATCGCCACCAGATTTTCGCGCTTGGCGGCATAGGTGAACAGCGTCGGACGCGTAACGTAGAGAGAGCCCTTCTGGGCGAGCAGGCCGAGATTGAGCGGCTCCACTGCGCCGGAGGACTGGCCGAACAGCGCGGCGACGCCGAGCGGCGCGAGGCAATCCAGCGATTTCAGGAACGTATCCTTGCCGACGGAATCGTAAACCACCGGCACTTTCTTGCCGCCGGTGATCTCGTCGACCCGCTTCACGAAATCTTCCCTTGTATAGATGATCACATGGTCGCAGCCATGCGCCTTGGCGAGCTTCGCCTTCTCGTCGTTGCTGACGGTGCCGATCACCGTCGCGCCGAGATGCTTGGCCCACTGGCTCAAGATCAGGCCGACACCGCCAGCCGCGGCGTGGAGCAGGATGGTATCGCCAGCCTTCACCCGGTAGGTCTGGCGGATCAGATATTGCGTGGTGAGCCCCTTGAGCATCATCGCCGCCGCGGTCCTGTCGTCGACGCCGTCCGGCAATTTCAACAGCCGGTCGGCGGGGATCAGCCGTGCCTCCGAATAGGCCCCGAGCGGCGAAGCGCCATAGGCAACGCGATCGCCCGGCTTCAGATCGGTAACGCCGGGCCCAACCTCCTCGACGACGCCGGCCGCCTCGCTGCCGAGTCCGCTCGGCAGTTGCGCCGGATAAAGGCCGGAACGGTTATAGATGTCGACGAAATTGAGGCCGACGGCGGTGTGGCGGATACGCGCCTCGCCGGGCCCAGGTTTGCCGACGCTGACCTCCTCCCAGACCAGGACTTCCGGACCACCGGTCTTGTGAAAGCGAATGGCATGCGTCATGGGCTTGCTCCCTTATCGTTGAGGTGAAGGTCCGAATACCGGATCGGCCTGTGAAATAGGCATTTGGTCCGCCCGTTACAGTATAGAAGCCGTAACAAGAATGTCACAGCGACCGACAAACGCCCGCCGTTCCGCCTCCGTTCGAAAGAGTTGATGAGGGCTCCGGGGCAACCGGCGGTAGCCTTTGTGCGGGGTTTGATGGTCGCCTGCGAAGGAGAGCCGAGATGCCAGCTTACGTTCAGCATCATCAGGACGTCGAAATCGCGCCAGTGAATTGCCCTACCTGTATGGGGTTCCTGCCGATGTATGTGCGCGAGGTCGAGCCGCATTGGAGCCTTGCCAAGATCGACTTCGTCTATGAATGCGCCGATTGCGGTGCCGAGGTCAGACAGACGATCCGCAAGCCGGAGTTGCTGCGACACTGATCGCGCCGCCGGCGAACCGCTCAACTATTTGCGCTGAACGGAAAAAACGCCGTTCACGCGGATCTGATCTCTCCCAAACGAGACTTGTTCTTTGCCGGGAACGCAGGCAGAACAAGCCTCAAAGCAAGACCTTTGGGAGCGCCATTTCGTGGCTGATCAGAAGGCCTCGACTTCGATCGAGGCAGTGGAGAGCGGCCTCGCCGCGCAGGGCTATATCGCCAGCCGGCAGATCGCGACCGCCGTCTATTTGTCGCAGCAGATCGAGAAGCCGATCCTGGTCGAAGGCCCCGCGGGCGTCGGCAAAACCGAGCTTGCCAAGGCGATCGCCGCCTGGCGCGGCATGAAGATGATCCGCCTGCAATGCTATGAGGGCCTCGACGAGGCCAAGGCGCTCTACGAGTGGAAATACGCCAAGCAGCTTCTTTATACGCAGATCCTCAAGGACAAGCTCGGCGAAGTCCTCGGCGGCGCGCAGACGCTGCATGCCGCGCTCGACCAGCTCCACGATTTCGGCGACGTGTTCTTCTCCAAGGAGTTCGTCGAGCCGCGGCCGCTGCTCCAGGCGCTTGAGCAGCCGGGCGGCTGCGTGCTCCTGATCGACGAGATCGATAAGTCGGACGCTGAATTCGAATCGCTGCTGCTGGAGATTCTCTCCGATTTCCAGGTCACGATCCCCGAGCTCGGAACCGTCTCGGCGATCACGCCGCCGACGGTGATCCTCACCTCCAACAGCGAACGCGACCTGGGCGATGCGCTGAAGCGACGCTGCCTGCATCTGCATATCGGCTTCCCCGAGCAGCGGCTCGAGGAGCGCATCGTCGAAAGCCGCGTGCCCGGCATCTCGCAAACGCTGCGCCGCCAGATGGTCGGCTTCATCCACGAGATCCGCTCGCTGGATCTGAAGAAGCTGCCGTCGGTCAGCGAGACCATCGACTGGGCGCGCGTGCTGGTGCTGCTCCAGGCTTCCGAACTCGATACCGAGATCGTCAAGGACACGCTCAACGTGCTCCTGAAATACGAAGCCGACATCGAGGCCGCGACGCCGCAGGTGACGACCTTCATTGCCAAGGCGGCCCGGTCCAACGTCTTCGGTTGACGCCGATGCGCGAAAATCTCCATCGCTTCTTTCGGGCGGCGCGCGGCGCCGGCGTCCACGTCTCGCCTGCCGAAAGCATCGATGCGATGCGCGCCGTCTCGCAGGTCGGCTTTTCCGACCGGACCATCCTGCGCGACGCACTGCTGCTGACGCTCGCCAAGTCGCAGGACGAGAAGCTCGCGCTCGGCGACTGCTTTGACCTGTTCTTCAGCCAGCCGGAGCCGCGACAGGATCAGCCCGAGAGCGCCGATCAGGATGCCTCGCAGGATAAGGATCAAGCGCCCTCTTCCGGCGCGGCCAGCGATGCCGGCGGCGGTTCGTCGCAGCAGGAACCGGGCTCGCTCGCTCAGATGCTGCTGTCGCAGGATCGCAATGCCATCGCGGCCGCGATCGCCAGCGCAGCTGGCGCGGCCTCCCTATCCGACATTCGCTACTCCACCCAGCGCGGCATATTCTCCAGCCGCATCCTCGACGCCATGGGCCTCCAGCGCCTGCGCGACGATCTCGACCAGCTGACCGCGACCAACCCGGCCCTGGCCGAGCGTCTGCGCGCCGCGCTCGATGCTTTACGTGAAGCCGTGCGCGATACGGTCTCTCAGGGGCTTGCACTCTATGCCCGGGAGGAGGCCGAAAACCTCCGCAACGAGATCCTGCGCAACGCACCGCTCGCCCGCATCGAGCGGCGCCAGGTCGCCGAGATGCGCGCCCTCATCCGTCAGATCGCGCGCCGGCTGCGCGAGCGCTACTCCAAGCCGCGCAAGCGCCAGCGCCGCGGCCATCTCGACGTCCGTCGCACGCTCCGTCGCAACGCAGCCTGGGGCGGCGTGCCGTTCCTCACGGCGTGGAAGCGCAAGCATCGCGACCGGCCGAAGATCGTCGCGCTGTGCGACGTCTCGGGCTCCGTTGCGCAAGTCTCCGACTTCTTCCTGCTGCTGATCCATTCGCTGCACGAGGTGGTCGACGATGTCCGCTCGTTCGCCTTCTCTTCGCACCTGATCGAGGTCAGCGAGATCCTGGAGACGAAGTCGCCGGAGGAAGCGATGTCCGAGATCATGTCCAAAGTCGGTTTCGGCTCGTCAGATTACGGCTCCTCGCTGGTCGATTTCGAGAAGGAGTTCATGAGCACGCTGACGCCGCAGACCACGGTGATCGTGCTCGGCGATGCCCGCAGCAACAATCTCGACCCACGCGCCGACATTCTGCGCCGGATCTCCGAGCGCTCGAAGCGGCTGGTCTGGCTCAATCCCGAGGGTCGGCTCGCCTGGGGCTTTGGCGATTCCGAGATGCCGCGCTACGCAACCTTTTGCAGCGTCGTGCGCCAATGCGCGACCGCGCAACAGCTCGAGCGCGCCGTGTCCGACATTGTGGCGACTTATCAGTAAGTAATAGCAGCCGCGAGCGTCAGGCGGCGTTCAGCTCGGCCTGATTGCACTCCCGAAAGTGATACGCGATTTCGGCGAGCGCGCGCTGCTCCCATTCTTCTGCCTGCGCCAGCCAGAACAGCCGGCGCTTCGAATCGAGCGCTGCGCGCTCGCGGCACAAGAATTCCTGACTGCGTATCTCAACCAGCCTGTTCATGCACTCCACTCCTGCCGCGTGAAGTCACTGCCCGCAAATCAACCTAACAGACTCCTGAACCTCGCGTCTCATGATTTCTGTGCATATCGCGACGCAGAATGGGACAACGATACTTCCCGTGCACTGCGGGAGCTCGCATCGCAGCATCAAGTGCGGATCATCAATTAGTGATCGGAGCTCGTGCGATATTCGTGCGCAAACGATCTTAACTTTTGTGATGCAACGAAGTGCCGCAATTTGTGAAGAGACGTTCTAAACAGCTGACCGAATTCCCGACTTATTGTCGTCGCACGGTCTTCATGCGGCGCCGCTAACAGAGGCACGCGAACCGGACGATCGCCTGAGGCAACATGAGCAACGATTTCGAATTCGATCTTTCAACCGACCAGTGGGAAGCACTGAAGGCGCTTCGCAATCCGGTGTCGAATGGTCGCCTTGCGAAGGCTTATGTCGTCAAGAGCCTGGTCGAACTCGGCCTTGTCTTTGTCGATGACGGTGTCCCTGCAATGACACCGGCCGGGCGAAAGGCTTTGGTGCGCGGATCTTGCAGGTTGCTGGACCTCGCGGCCTGACGCACACGTCAAAAGATCTGTGCGATCACGATGGCGTAAGCGACGAACACGGCGCCAAGTCCCCACACCATCGCTGGAATCTGCGACCGCCGACCGATGGACACTTCCAGCGCGATGTAGCTCAACGTACCCAGGGCCATTCCGTTGATGAGATTGTTGGTCAACACGGTCACCAGCAACGTCAGCACGATCGGAACCGCATTGACGAGATCCGTCATGTCGATGCGGGCAAGCCCCTGCATCATCAGCACGCCGACGAGCACCAGCGCCGGCGCGGTCGCTTGCGGCGGAATGATGACGAAGATTGGCCAGAAGAACAGCGCGAGAAAGAAGAATCCCGCAACGGTCAGGGAAGTCAGGCCGGTGCGACCGCCGGCCTGCACACCGGTGATGGATTCGATATAAGCCGTGACGACGGACGTCCCGAGCAGCGGCCCCACGATCGAAGCCGTCGCGTCGGTCGCGAAGGCCGCCGTGGCGTTCGGGATCGAGCCATCGGGCTTGCGCAAATTGGCAGCGCCCGTCACGCCGATCAGCGTGCCCAGCGTCGAGAAGAATTCGGCGCACAGGAAATAGAACAGCAGCGGCAGCGCCACAACGAAATGGCTGAAGAGATACTCGATATCGAGGGCCATGAAGGTGCTGGTCGGCCAGCGCGGCCACGACAGGATGGCCGATGGCATCGACGTCACCATCTTGCCGTTGGCGCCAGGAACGAAGAAGCCGATCGCGGTCAGCAACACAATCGACAGGATCAGCGCCGCCGGCACTCGGCGCGCCACCAGTACCGGCGTGAGCAGGAGTCCGAACAACGTCAGCAGCACCGGCGGGCTGCGCAACGATCCCATGGCGATGTAGGTCGACGGATTCTGGACGACGAATCCCGCGCCTCGCAGCGCAATGAAGACGATGAGGGTCCCGACCGCCGCCTGGATGCCGATCTTCAGCGCTTCGGGCACATCCTTCGCGACCTTCTCCCGCAGTTTCGACAGGCTGAGGATCAGGAATAGCACGCCGGTGAAGGCGACCATGGCAAGCGCGCCCTGCCAGGGCATGCCCATCTGCTTGACGATGACATAGGTGAAGATGACGTTCGAACCCATCGCCGGCGCTACGGCGAGCGGCAGATTGGCCCACAACCCCATCAGCACCGAGCCGAAGATCGCCGCCAGCGCCGTGGCGCTGACGAGATCGGCACGATCCATTCCGGCGTTGGACATGATCGCGGGGTTGACGGCGATGATATAGGCCATTGCCGCAAACGTGGTGGCTCCGGCCATCATCTCGCGCCCGACGCTCGTGCCGCGCTCGGAGAGGCGAAAGACGCGATCGAGCAGCTTCGCGGCTGCCGGCTGCGCGGAGGCGGCTTGCGGCTTTGTCATCTCGTTCATCCCTGTCCTCCCCCTACCAGACCACCGGGTGTGCTTCGCCGGTCTGCACGTTGATGAAACCGAGCGGTGCCTGCTCGCACGGCGCTACCAGCACCCAGCTCCAGGGCGCGCAGGTCAGCGTTGCAAACATCAGCCGTTCCGGGAATCCCGGATACCAGCGCGGCCGGAATGTCGGCTCGTACATCCAGTCGACCTTGCGCCCTTCTGCGTAGAGCGCCTGCATCTCGGCATCGAGCGCTTGCGCCGAGCGGCAGCTCATCAGCCCGCCGACCTCGAACCGCACGGTGGCGACGAGCTCGCCTTCGCGCACCAGCGCCCATCCGCCTTGAAGTTCGACCAGCGCGTTCACCGCCTTTGCCATCGCCGCGTCGGACGAGCCGACCACCCAGAGATTGTGCTTGTCGTGCGCCACCGAGCAGGCGAGCGCCGTCTCCGGCGTACGCGGGCCACAGCCGCGCCAGAACATCTTTGCGATGCGCCCGTCGCCGGAGAACCGGTCGACGATGGCAAATTTTGTGATGGCCTCGCTCTCGTCGCGCTGCACCGCCCCGTCGCGCACCGGCAGGTCGAGCGTGTAGAACTCAGGATGCCAATGGAAGGGGCGGATCACCGCCGCTTTCATCGTGGCCCGCCCTGACTCAGCCCGCAGCTCGAAATCCTCAGGGTTGATCGTGCGCCTGATATTGACGGTCTTGGTCGCCCATTGCGGCCATTCGATCTTGGGCACTTGGCCGAGATAGCGCATGCCCTCGGACACCTGCGCGCCGTCGGCCCACACTTCGGCGATCGTAAGCTTGGCAACATCGGACAGCAGCACGACATCGCCGAAGCGCCCCGGCGCTAGACTGCCGACGAACGGCGTGAGACGCATGTGCCGTGCCGGATTGATGGTGAGACACTGGATCGCGATTTCCGGCGCAAGGCCGGCCTCGATCGCGACCCGCGCATTATGATCGCTCGCGCCGAGTTCGAGCGTGTGGCTGGCACTGCGGTCATCGGTGGCGAACGCAACCTGCGACCAGTCCTGCAAACCCTTCGCGAGCAACCATTTGACGATCTCGTCCATGGCGTAGACGCGCAGCTCGACAAAGAGACCGCGCGTGAGCTTGTCCCAGGTTTCCTCGGGCGTCTGCACCTCGTGGTCAGACGCGAGCCCGGCCGCGGCAAAGGCGTTGATGGACGGCAGATCCCGCAGGCCCGACGCGTGGCCCTCGACGACGCCGCGCGCAGCGAAAGTCGCCTCGATCATGCCCCAGAGCCGCTTGTAGGACGGGTTGTCGGGATTCCACACCGCCGGCCAGTCCATGACCTCGTCGAGGCCGGTGACCATCAGGCTTTCGCTCATGAAGCGTGCCTGTTCGTCGCGGCCATACCAGCCGCCGCCCCACTCATATGCGGTCGGCGGCACAGCCGAGCCGGGTTGCGGAAAGATCTTCAGCGGCGAGCCGCGACGGCGTGCCTCGAACCAGAATTCGAGATTGCGCGCACCGTTGACGTTGGAGAATTCGTGGCTCGCCTCGCAGGTCCAGGTATTGCCGTGCGGCAGCACCAGCGCCGCTTCCCATTCGGGCGTCAGATGCGAGCTTTCGATATGCTTGTGCACCTCACCGAAGCCGGGCACAGCTGCAAGATCCGGCCGATGCATACGCTCGCGGACCTCGCCGGGATAACTGCCGGCCGGGCCCACCCACGCGATCCGCCGGCCCTTGAAGACGATCTCCTGGTCCTCGCTCCACGTGCGGCTGTGCACGTCGAGCAATTTGCCGACCCGCAACGAACGATCGGCCGGGCGACGACCGAGCGCCGTCAGCACCAGGTCCTGGCGAATGCGCACCTCGTCAGGCGCATTGATCAGGAGATCGTCGGGTATCGCGTTCATGGCTGCCTCACTCTATGCCGGTGCTTTCGCAGCCGCGGTCCGCTTCCGAGGTGGTTTGCGCCCCTTGCCGGCGCGCGCAGCAGCGGCATCGCGCTGACGCACATCCTTCAAAAGGGTCGTGAGCGCCCATTCGATCGCGTCGGCGATCTCGGAGCTCGTCATGCCGAAATCCTCGCGCATCGCGTTCCAGGCCAGCACGTTGTTGAGGTAGGACGCGAGAGCTTCGGCCTGGCGGACGTCCTTGGCGGTGAGATGGCGCACGAGCGGCGCCATCGCCTTGCGATGCTGGTCAATTAGGTGCCGTCTGAAGCCTGCACGCACCCGGCGCCCCACCCGCGTTATCGCAATGGCGCGCGCCAGATGCGGATGACGGTCGAACCGCTTGCACAGCTTGCGGAAGATCTCGGGAAGCTCGTCGGGCGAGGTGAAGGGAATGTAGCTGAAGACGTTGTTCTCGATCCACTCGCCGGCCGCGGCGAACAGCTCCGCACGGGTCTTGAAGTGCCGATAGATGGTTCGCTCGGCCACCTTCGCGCGCTTGGCCACCGCGGCCATCGAGATGTCGTCGGCCTCCTCGTCCTCGAGCGTCGCAACAAAAGCGGCAACGATGCGCTGCCGCGTCATCTCGGCATATTCGTCACGAATGCTGACGGTATGTCGCTCTGCTGTACTCATGTCATAAGTCTGACACCGGTCGATTTTGCGGGTCAAGCCGAGACTTGAGGCACGTGGCGCTGCAAGAATAGGCGCCCGCCGGCTCGGGGGAACTGGTACCCCACGTTAGCACGACTGCCGCCTGAAAAATGGACTTTTGCGCATCGCCAAAATCGGATTTGCTCCGCCGAGAACTGCGCGCAACGGCGCCGCGCGGGTAGCAAGGGAGCTGATCATGAACGGGCTTGGCGGACTGAACAAATCGCCTGAGGGCGTCGTGATTGGGCTGGTTCAGTTGCAGCTACCGAACGTCGTCACCCGCGCCGATCTCGCCAGGCAAACCGAGCGCATCGCCTGGATGGTCGGCAAGGCCCGCCGCAATCTCTCCACCATGGATCTGGTGGTCTTCCCCGAATACTCGCTGCACGGCCTCTCGATGGACACCAATCCGGAGATCATGTGTCGGCTTGACGGACCGGAGGTCGCGGCCTTCAAGCAGGCCTGTGTCGACAACAGGATCTGGGGCTGCTTCTCCATCATGGAGTTCAACCCGCATGGCAATCCCTACAACTCGGGCCTGATCATCGACGACCACGGCGAGATCAAGCTCTACTATCGGAAACTTCATCCCTGGATTCCGGTCGAGCCATGGGAGCCCGGTGACATCGGCATTCCCGTGATCGAGGGCCCGAAGGGCGCCAGGATCGCGCTGATCATCTGCCATGACGGCATGCTCCCGGAGATGGCACGGGAATGCGCCTACAAAGGCGCGGAGATCATGATCCGCACCGCCGGCTACACCGCGCCGATCCGCGAAGCCTGGCGCTTCACCAACCAGGCCAATTCGTTTCAGAACCTGATGGTCACCGCAAATGTCTGCATGTGCGGCTCGGACGGCTCGTTCGATTCCATGGGCGAAGGCATGATCGTCAATTTCGACGGCACCGTGCTGGCGCATGGTACGACCGGCCGTGCCGACGAGATCATCACCGCAGAGGTCCGGCCGGACCTCGTGCGCGAGGCGCGCATCAACTGGGGCGTCGAAAACAACATCTACCAGCTCTGGCACCGCGGCTATGTCGCGGTGAAGGGCGGCGCGATGGACTGCCCCTACACCTTCATGCAGGACATGGTCGCCGGCACCTTCCGACTGCCGTGGGAAGACCAGGTCAAGGTCACCGACGGCACCTCGTGCGGCTTCCCGGCCCCGACGCGGATGTTCGGCAAGACGGCGAAGGCGGCGGAATAACCCGGTTTCTCGGGCGTGACCGCGACATTCTGGCACGGTTGTTGCTCCTCTCTGACGTCCAGGACGTGTCAAAGGGGAGTGCACCATGTCGACCATCGCCGCGGCACCCGCCGCCGAGCCGAAGCCGCTCTACACCTCGCTGTTCGTCCAGGTCTTGGCTGCGCTGGTGCTTGGCGTCATCCTGGGGATGGCCGTTCCGAACTTCGCCATCAGCCTCAAGATCCTCAGCGATGCCTTCCTGAAGCTGATCTCGATGATCGTGGCGCCGATCGTGTTCTGCGTCGTCGTGCATGGCATTGCCGGCGCCGGCGATCTCAAGAAGGTCGGCCGCGTCGGCGTCAAGGCGTTGATCTATTTCGAGATCATGACGACGGTGGCCCTCGTGGTCGGCCTCTTGCTCGCCTACATCTTCGGTCCCGGCCACGGCATGAACATCGATCCCTCGACGCTGGATGCCAAGGCGCTCAACACTTATGCCGACAACGCCCACAAGCTCTCCGGCGGCGGCATCGGTGCCTTCCTGATGAACGTGATTCCGACCACCTCCTTCGATGCGCTGTCGCGTAACGACGTGCTTCAGGTGCTGTTCTTCGCGGTTCTGTTCGGCATCGGTCTGGCGCTCGTCGGCGGCGAGAAGGGCGCGCTCGTCACCTCCATGATCGACGCAGCCTCCACCGTGCTGTTCCGCGTCATGGGGCTCATTGTGCGGGTTGCGCCGCTCGGCGTGCTCGGCGCGGTCGCCTACACGGTCGGCAAATATGGCGTCGGCTCGCTGAAGCAGCTCGTGTCGCTGGTGATGCTGTTCTACGTCTCGGTCGGCATCTTCGTGCTCGGTGTGCTCGGCGGCGTGATGGCGCTCGCCGGCATCAACATCCTCAAGTTCCTCGCCTACCTGCGCGAGGAGCTGACCATCGTGCTGGCGACGGCATCCTCGGACGCGGTGCTGCCCCAGATCATGAAGAAGCTGGAGCGCATGGGCGTGAAGGATTCCGTCGTCGGTCTCGTCATTCCGACCGGCTATTCCTTCAACCTCGACGCCTTCTCGATCTACCTCACACTCGCCGTCGTCTTCATTGCGCAGGCCACCAACACGCCGTTGTCGTTCGGCGACCTGCTGCTGGTGCTCGGCGTGTCCTTGATCACGTCGAAGGGCGCACATGGCGTGCCGGGCTCGGCGATCGTGATCCTCGCCGCGACCTTGAACGCGGTGCCGAGCATCCCCGCGATCGGCCTCGTGCTGGTGCTGTCGGTCGACTGGTTCATCGGCATGGCCCGCGCGCTCGGCAACCTCGTCGGCAACTGCGTCGCAACCGTCGTGGTCGCGGCCTGGGAAGGCGATCTCGACCGCAGCAAGGCAGCCAAGGTGCTGGAGGGCGGCGAGGTGGTCGACGTGACCGCGGGATAGCGGTTCGCGGGATCAGTCATTCCACTGGAGGAGTGGCGTGCCGTACGCCCGCCTCCAAACCGACAGGAAGCGCGGAAACCACGAGTGGGCCACGGCGCCCTTATAGGCCCAGGTGCGATACTTCAGACCCTGCTCCGAGATCAGCTCCTGATAGCCGCCGTGGACCTCGGTCGCGGTGCGAATGTCCTTCAGGATTCCTTGCGCGCAGGCCCGGTAGATCGCACTCCCTGAGGCCTCATCAAAGTCGAGCATACGATCCGCAAACTCGACATTGAATGTCGGCCAGGAGGAGCGCCCCTGATAGGCGGGCGCCGCTATCTTGTGGATGATCTTGTTGCGCGGATTATCCGCCGACACCAGGAAGTGGAACGTGCTGGGAATGCGAAACCGCGGTTCGGCGATGATCAGATCCGCCGTGGCCGCGAACAGCGCGCGCTCGCTCGCCTCGCTCATATTCCAGAAGCCGCGATGCACGCTGACGAAATCCAATGCGACCGACGATGCCGGTGAGCTCGCCGGGCCGTCCAGGGAATGCCTGATATAGCCGTCCTTCCCGAACAGGCGGAGCAGGTCCCTCTTGTACTGCGCGAGGTCGCGCCCGAGCAGCCGCTTCAACTCGTTCTCGCCGACAATTCCGAGCTGCACGCCCCACACGAAGGTCGTGTAGACACAGGCATTGGTGACGAAACGCCGGCGCTCGGCGCGGGTATCCGTCGCCGCGGAGCGCGGGCCGGTGGAGTCGCACAGCAAATATCTGGTGCCGTCAGCGTCGAATGCCTCCAGCTCGCTCGCAAGCTTCAGCATCGCGCGCTTCAGGTCTCCGCCATATTCGGCCAGCAGCAAGCGGCCGGCATGCGCGCATTGCGACATCGCCAGGTAGGATGAGGCCCTCTGCTCGGCAGATAGCATCTGCTGCAGACCGGCGAGAATGCCAAGCAGCGTATCCGAGGGCCGCGAGAAATAGTTCACGCCGAGATACCGGCCGCGCCCCGCGGGGACGATGGTCGTGGTGACGACGTCGGCGCGAACTGCCTCCAGCAGCAGGCGAACGCTCTTTTCGAGCAGACGGACCCGTCGCACCGCGTCCCGCGAGTCCATGATCGTCTCGGGATCGAGCACGTCAGGATAGAACCAGGCGAAGTCGCGGGGGTAATAGGCCGATGCGTGGGGTGCGCCGGTGACCAGGAAGGCCTCGGTCAGGGAAAAGGCACTGTCCATCGAGTGCCGATAGAGGTCCGCGATGGCCGACAAAGAATGGGGCGATTGTCTCAGAAATCGATCACCGAGAAAATTGACCGCCTGAAGGGCGTTGGCGACGAAGGTCGCAGCCATCCCCTGATAAAACCGGTTCTCACGATGTGATGGAAAAGAGATGTCGCTGTTCATGTCCGTCAATCGGCTGATTGTCTCGTGACCCTCGCGATGATGGCCACCATTCTAAACATGACTGATTCGTATCTCTACCCGGTGACTTGCGGGTTCGTGACGCTTGCCTAAGCCGTACGCGGCCTGAAATTCTCGATCACCCTGAGCAGCACACGCGCGCCGGCGTCGGCATCGGCAAGCTCGACATGCTCGTCCGGATGATGGCTGATACCACCGCGGCAGCGGACGAAGATCATGCCGACGTCCGCGATGTCGATCATCGCCATGCCGTCGTGCCCTGCCCCGCTCGGCAGCTCGAACACGGAGAAGCCTTCGGCTTCGATCGCCTGCGCGATCTGCTGCTTGAGCCAGGGCGCGCAGGGCGCGGTGCGGTTCTCGTGGGTCACGTCAAGTTGGAGTCCCAATTGCCTCCGCTTGGCGATCGCCTCGATCTGGCGGACGACATCGGCCACCGCGCGCTTGCGGTGCATATCGGTCGGCGCGCGCATGTCGATGGTGAAGGATACTTCGCCCGGAATGACGTTGGTCGCGCCGGGCCTCGCCTGGATGTAGCCGACGGTGCCGACGAGGCCGCCCTCGTCGGTGCGGCAAAACTGCTCGATCGCACCGACGCATTCGGCCGCGCCGGCGAGCGCGTCGCGGCGCAGCGCCATCGGCACGGTGCCAGCATGCCCGGCCATGCCGGTGAGCCGCGCCGCAAGGCGTGTGGCGCCGGCAATCGCGGTCACGACGCCGACGGGCAGGTTCTGCGCTTCCAGCACCGGCCCCTGCTCGATGTGCAATTCGAGATAGGCAAGCAGCTCGCGCCGCGTCCGCGCGGCCGCGCCGATATGGTCGGAATCGAGGCCGAAGTGAACGAGGGCCTCGCGCATCGACACGCCATTGCTGTCGCGCGTATTCAGCACGCTCTCATCGAAAGTGCCGGCCACCGCACGGCTGCCGAGCAAGGTCGAGGCAAACCGCACTCCCTCCTCGTCGGCAAAACCGATCACCTCGATCGCAAACGGCAGGCGCTTGCCGCGGCGGTTGAGATCGGCGACGCAAGAGATCGCCGTGATCACACCCAGCGGTCCATCCCATTTGCCGGCATCGCGCACGGTGTCGTAATGTGAGCCGAGCATCAGGCAGGGCGCGCCCGGCCGCTCGCCTTCGTACCGTCCGCAGACATTGCCGATCGCGTCCAGATGCGCGCTCATACCGGCCTCGCGCATCCAACCCATGATGAGGTCAGCGGCCTTGCGCAGCTCCTTGCTGAGAAAGATGCGGGTGAGTTTTTCGGGGTCTTCCGAGATCGCGCCGAGCTCGTTGATCCGGCGAGCGATCTCATTGCTGAGCGATGCATCGTGAACGGTACCAGCGCCCATCTCGGCGAGCTTTCCATCTTCTGAGGACACGGCGGTCCTGGCGACAATCGATACAAGTTCGGTGCCAGCGAACATCACCGGCGCCGTCCCAGTCAGCGCGTGGTTAGCATGAATGCGCCTTGCCGGCCGACCGTCCAACGGCGGTCATACACATGCGCGAGCTGGTTCGGACTGCTTAACTCCACTGCATACAATATTTAGATATTGCCCATAAATTAATCTGCACCTTTCCTCGCCAAGTTCGACGCTCTCCTTATCTAGCATTTGTTTTCAAGTACTTATAACGAATTGCTCTCTTCATAGCCTCTGGCACGAAGCTTGCGACATCTGGTCCCGGCTCCGCCAAGCCGGCGCAGCCGCGAGATCAAGGCGGGACATCCGCCAAGGGGAGCGAGCAATGGATTATGGCAGGATTTCACGACGTCATTTGTTGCAGGGCGGCGCGGCCCTCACCCTCGGCGCGGCTGCGGGCCTCCGCCCGGCCTTCGCGGCCGAGACCACCATCGGCTTCATCTATGTCGGCTCGCGCGACGACTACGGCTACAATCAGGCCCACGCGCAGGGTGCGGCGGCGCTGAAGAAGATTCCCGGCCTCAAGGTGGTCGAGGAGGAAAAGGTGCCGGAGACCGACGCGGTCGAGAAGACAATCGAGTCCATGATCAATCTCGACGGCGCCACCCTGCTCTTCCCGACCTCGTTCGGGTACTACAATCCGCACATGATCAAGATGGCCAACAAGTACCCGAAGCTCCGCTTCGAGCATTGCGGCGGCCTCTGGAGCGACAAGGACCCCAAGAATGCCGGCAGCTATTTCGGCTATATCGACGAGGCCCAGTACATCTCAGGCATCGTCGCCGGCCTGACGTCGAAGAGCGGCAAACTCGGCTTTGTCGCAGCCAAGCCGATCCCTCAAGTGCTACGCAACATCAACGCCTTCACGCTTGGCGCCAAGTCCGTCAATCCAAAGGCCACCACGCAGGTGATCTTCACCGGTGACTGGTCGATGCCGGTCAAGGAGGCCGAAGCCACCAACAGCCTGATCGATCAGGGTGTGGACGTGCTCACCTGCCACGTCGATGGGCCCAAGACCATGGTCGAGAATGCCGCGCGGCGCGGCGCCTTCGTCTGCGGCTATCACACCAACCAGTCGGCGCTGGCACCCAAGGCCTATCTCACCGGCGCGGAGTGGAACTGGGAAGCGCTCTATCCGAAGTTCGTCAAGATGATCGCCTCCGGCGAAGGCATCCCGAATTTCTACCGCGGCGGCCTGAAGGAAGAGATCGTCAAGACCTCGCCCTATGGCGAAGCGGTCTCGGCCGAAGCGCGCAAGGCGGCCGACGAGGCCAAGGCAAAATTCCTGTCGGCAGAAGGCTACGCCATCTTCAAGGGTGGGCTGGTCGACAACAAGGGCAAGACGGTGATCCCCGCCGGTACCGACCGCGGCCAGAAGGATCCTGAGCTGGAGAAGATGGACTACCTCGTCGAGGGCGTGCTCGGAGCCACTTCGTGACCACGGAAGCGGCGGATTCCACGGACGCGGTCGGGACAGTCGCCCCGGCCGCCGATCCCGGTTTCCTCCAACGCCACGGCGGCACGATCGAATATGTCCTGATCCCCGGCGCGGCGCTCGTCGGCGCGCTCGCGGTGTTCGGCATCTTCGTCGCGATGTTCGGCAAGAACCCGTTAGATCTCTATTTCTACATGTATTACGGCGCGTTCGGCACCTGGTTCTCCTGGCAGAACACGCTGACGCGCGCAGCGCCCCTCATCCTCACCGCGCTCTGTACCGCGCTGCCGGCGCAGCTCGGCATGGTCATCATCGGTGGCGAAGGCGCGCTGCTGATCGGCGCGTTGTCGGCAACCAGCGCCGCACTCGCGCTTCAGGGCATGCCGCCGTTCGTCGTCCAGATCGCCATGGTCTGCGCCGGCGTGATCGGCGGCGGACTGTGGATCATGCTCTCAGGCGGCTTGCGGCAGTATCGCGGCGTCAACGAGACCATCTCGAGCCTGCTGCTCGTCTACATCGCGCTCGCGATCCTCAACCATCTGGTCGAAGGGCTGATGCGCGATCCCGCCAGCCTCAACAAGCCGTCCACCCGCGAGATCGGCGCCGCCAACATGATCGGCTCCATTCCCGGCACCGACGTGCATTGGGGCCTCGTGTTCGGCGTGATTGCCGCGATCGCCTCTTACATCCTGATCTATCACACCGTGTTCGGCTTCGCCGCGCGCGTGGCTGGCGGCAACATCCGTGCTGCGAAGATCGTCGGCCTCGGCGTCGACAAGCTGATCCTGACCGTCTGCTTCCTTGCCGGTGGCGCGGCTGGCCTTGCCGGCATGGTCGAGGTCGCCGCCGTGCAGGGACGCACCAACGCCAACCTCGCGGCCGGCTACGGCTTCACCGGCATCCTCGTTGCCTTCCTGGCGCGGCAAAATCCGCTCGCCATCATCCCCGTCGCAATCCTGCTCGGCGGCATCAGCGCCAGTGGCGGCCTGCTGCAACGCCGCTTGGGGCTACCCGATGCGTCCGTGCTGGTGCTGCAGGGCATCATCTTCGTTTTCGTGCTCGCCAGCGATGCGCTCTACGGCCGCATCGGATTTCTGAAGGGAAAATCCTGAGATGGCAGACGGATCGATCGGCCTCTGGACAGTCCCGCTCGCCGTCCTTGGCGGCGCCATTCGCGTCTCCACCCCATTCCTGTTCGTGAGCCTGGGCGAATGCATCACCGAGCGTTCGGGCCGTATCAATCTCGGCCTCGAAGGCACGCTGGTGATGGGTGCGATGAGCGCCTATGGCATCTCCTATCTCACCGGCTCTCCGTGGCTCGGCGTGCTGGCCGCCGGTATCACCGGCGCGCTACTGGGTGCGCTGCATGCCGGCATCTGCTCGCTGCCGCGCGTCAACGACGTTGCCGTGGGTATTGCCTTGATGCTGTTCGGCACCGGCCTTGCCTTCTATCTCGGCAAGCCGCTGATCGAGCCGACAGCGCCGCGGCTGCCCGCCATCGACTTCGGCTGGTGGAGCGACATCCCGCAAGTCCGCGCCGCGCTACGCATCAACGTGCTGTTCCTGATCGGCGTGGTGCTGGCGCCAATCCTTTATTGGGCCTTCCGCACCACTCGCTGGGGCTTGCTCATCCGCACCGCCGGCGAGAGCTCGGATGCCGCACGCGCGATGGGTCATTCCGTGCTGCTGATCCGCCTGCGCGCCACCATGGTCGGCGGCTTCCTCGCCGGCATTGGCGGCTCGTTCCTGTCGCTGTTCTATCCGGGAAGCTGGAACGAGGGCCTTTCCTCGGGCCAGGGCATCACCGCCGTCGCGCTCGTGATCTTCGCGCGCTGGGATCCCCTGCTCTGCCTGTGGGCTTCGCTCGCCTTCGGCGGCGCGGCGGCGCTGGGTCCGGCGCTGCAATCGGTCGGCGTCACCTCCGGCTATCACCTCTTCAATGCTGCGCCCTACATCCTGACGCTGGCGATCATGATCATCACCTGCTCGCCGAAGCGGACGCTGACCGGCGCGCCCGCCGAACTCTCGATCACACGGTAAACACGCACGAGGTCGTCCATGCCCGAGCGCTACATCAAGTCCGAGCCCTATGCCTGGCCCTACAATGGTGATCTCCGCCCGGAGAATACGGCACTGATCATCATCGACATGCAGACCGATTTCTGCGGCGTCGGCGGCTATGTCGACAAGATGGGCTATGACCTCTCGCTGACGCGGGCGCCGATCGAGCCGATCAAGCGGCTGCTCGCGGCGATGCGCAGCCAAGGCTTCCACATCATCCATACCCGCGAGGGCCACCGCCCCGATCTCTCCGACCTGCCCGCCAACAAGCGCTGGCGCTCGCGCCAGATCGGCGCCGGCATCGGCGATCCCGGCCCGTGCGGCCGCATCCTGGTGCGCGGCGAGCCCGGCTGGGACATCATCGAGGAGCTGGCGCCACTGCCCGGCGAGCCGATCATCGACAAGCCCGGAAAGGGCTCGTTCTGCGCCACCGATCTGGAGCTGATCCTGCGCGTCCGCGGCATCGAGAACATCGTGCTGACCGGGATCACGACCGACGTCTGCGTCCACACCACCATGCGCGAGGCCAACGACCGCGGCTTCGAATGCGTCCTGCTGCACGATTGTTGCGGCGCGACCGACAAGAGCAACCACGACCACGCGCTGAAGATGATCAAGATGCAGGGCGGCGTGTTCGGCGCGGTCTCGACCTCTGATGCCTTCATCGGAGCGATTTCGTGATCATCGGCGAAACGCCTCCGCCCTCGGGCGCCTTCGGCGTCGATGCCATCGCCATGACCATGCGCTTCGGCGACTTCCTGGCGCTGGACAATGTCGAGCTGAAGGTGCGGCCCGGCTCGTTCCATGCTCTGCTCGGCGAGAATGGCGCCGGCAAATCCACCCTCGTCAAATGCATCATGGGCTACTACCACGCGACAGAAGGCGACATTCTCGTCGGCGGCCGCGAGCAGGCGATCGCCAACCCGAAGGATGCCCATGCCCTCGGCCTCGGCATGGTCTATCAGCATTTTACGCTGGTGCCCGCGATGACGGTTGCCGAAAACCTCGTGCTGGCGCGCGACGACGTGCCGGCCGTGGTGAGCTGGCCGAACGAGATGAAAGAGCTGGAGGCGTTCCTTGCTCGGATGCCTTTCAAGGTGCCGCTTGCCGCGAAAGTTTCGGACATCTCTGCCGGCGAACGGCAGAAGTGCGAGATCCTCAAGCAGCTTTATCTGAAGCGCCGCTTCCTGATCCTGGACGAGCCGACCTCGGTGCTGACGCCGGCGGAAGCGGACGAGGTGCTCGGCATGCTCCGCGACATGGTCGTGAAGGGCGAGCTGACCATCCTGATGATCACGCACAAGTTCCGCGAGGTCATGGCCTTCGCCGACGAAGTCACCATCCTGCGCCGCGGCAAGCTCGCTGGAGCCGGCAAGGTTTCCGAGCTGACGCCGGATGAGATGGCACGCACCATGATCGGCGCCGAGGAGCTGACGGTGCAGCCGCCGCGCACCGGCGAAGCCGGTCAGGCCAGGCTGGAGCTGCAAAAGCTCCGCGCCCTGGACGATGCGGGCGCCGTTGCCGTGCACGATGTCTCGCTCACGGTTCGCGCCGGGGAGATCGTCGGCATCGCCGGCGTTTCCGGCAACGGCCAGCGCCAGCTCGTCGAAGTTCTGGCCGGCCAGCGCGAGGCCGAGAGCGGCGATATTCGCGTCGCCGGCGATCCCTATCACGCAAGCCGCGAGGAGATGCGGCGCCACAGGATGTCTCTCCTGCCCGAGGAGCCGCTGAAGAATGCCTGCGTCGGCGGCATGAGCGTCGCCGACAACATCGCCTTCCGCGAATTCGACCGCGCACCCTTTGCCAGCGGCGGCTGGTGGCTCAATCGCGGAGCCTTCCGGAGCGACGCCAGGAAGAAGATCGGGCAATACAAGATCAAGACCCGCACGCCTGACACGCCGATCTCGGCACTGTCCGGCGGCAACGTGCAGCGCGCTGTGCTGGCCCGCGAGCTAGGCGGCGACGTCGAGGTGCTGATCGCCGCCAACCCCTGCTTCGGCCTCGATTTCGCCGCGGTGGCGCAGATCCACGCCGAGATCATGGCGGCGCGCAACCGCGGCGCCGCCGTCCTGCTCGTCAGTGAGGACCTCGACGAGCTGCTCGAACTGTCGGATAGGCTGGTGGTGATGTTCCACGGCGAATTCGTGTATGAAGCACGGACCAGCGAAGCCGATCTCACCGTGGTCGGCCGGCACATGGCAGGACACTGAACGGAGGATCGATGGACGACGCATCAGGGCGCGACGAGCACTTCCTGCGCCTGTCCTTCGCGGTCGCCCGTCGTTCCCTCACCCATGGCAACCACCCGTTCGGCTGCATCGTCGTCGATGCCGACGGCAAGGTGCTGATCGAGACCGAGAACGGCTACATGCCGGATCGCGACGCCACCGCGCACGCCGAGCGCCTCGCAGCCACCCAGGCCTGCCGCACGCTCGATCGCGAGGTGCTGGCGAAAGCCACGCTCTATTCCTCAGCCGAACCCTGCGCGATGTGTGCGGGCGCGATCTACTGGGCCGGCATCGGCCGCGTCGTCTATGGCCTCAGCGAGCATCGCCTGCGCGGCATCACCGGCAACCATCCGGAGAATCCGACCCTCGACCTGCCATGCCGCGAGGTCTTTGCCAGCGGCCAGCGGCGGACGGAGGTCGTCGGGCCCCTGCTCGAAGACGAAGCCGAAGCGCTGCACGACGGCGTTTGGACGACGTAGCAGCACATCCCCAAAGGACCAAAGAAGATGACGCCGCGGAGGTTTGACGCGGCGCCATCGTCTTCACCTGCAGAGCATCAGGCGATCAGAACTTCACGGTGATACCGGAGTAGAGCGAGGACTCGGTGCACGCTCCGGTGCTCACCCTCGCGCCACCGACGAGCGTGGTACAGCCGACCGCGAGGTTGTGATCGAGACCAAACTTGTTCTGCCAGTAGCGGTAAGCCACCCAGACGTCCACGAAGTGCGAGTACTTGTCGCCCCAGGCCGCCTTCGACGCATCGAAGGTCAGACGGATGGGCTCCGAATTCAACTCGACCGCGGTGTTGTAGACGCCGTTCGCCGGGCTGTAGGGAAGCGGCTCGGTGTCCGTGCCCTTCTTGCCGTACCAGCCGGCGCGGCCGCTGATCGAGAAATACTGCATGTTCGGCGGCAGGAAGCCGAGGTCCATGTAGTAATTGACCTCGACGGCCCAGGTTGGCTTGAACGACGTGTTGCCGTCCGCAAGACAGGTGACGCCGGGAACGCCCGGACCGAACAGCCCGCACTGGCTGAAGGAATTGTGGTTGGCGAACTCCCAATAGACCAGCGGCGCGACATTGACGTACCCCTTGTAGGGCAGGTCGAATGCGAACTGCAGACCGCCGACGACGTCGCGCTTGGCAGCGCCGAAATACCGGTTCTCGGTATTGGCATCCATGCCGACTTCGAACGAAATGTTGTGCAGCGGGCCCGCGCTGAAGGCCTTGGTGTTGAAGAGTTCGTTCCAGCCGAAGGTCGAGCGGAACAGGCCGTAGATTTCGGTCGCACCCGCGCACGTCGCCGGCGCACCGAAGATTGTCCCCGCATTGGTGCACGGCCCCGCCGGATCATTGTGATCCGACTTGAACAGGGAGATGGTGAAGAAGTTGGTGCCGTACGCCCAGAGGTCGAAATGGGTGAACGAATAGACCTGCTTGGTGGTCTTGCTGTCGATCGACCCATCTGGCCGGAATGACCACGCGCCCGGTTGCGCAGCGTTGAAGATGTATGAGAACGTGACGCGGTTATCGATCACCAGGAAGAACGGAAGGTCTGGAGCCTTCTTGGCCGCCTTGACCGGCAGGTCCGCCGCCTGAGCCAGGCCACCGATGGCCAGCGTAGCAAGTGACAGCGCCGCTGCTGCCACTGCCGTATAACGAAACGACATCCTGAATACCCCCTCGTTTGGGCAAGCAAAAATGCGCGCCCCCGGGTGCGACATTTGCGCCGATCTCCCGGGCCGAGAAGCCTCAACTTTTCACATGGCGTGCCGCATGTTGCAGCAGCGCGCGACAGGCGACCGAAGAATCTCAGCGCTTGCGCATGGAGCGAACACACAAGGAGAGGGGCGCCGCTGCCGAACATTCCCGATTGTTTTTATTCGGATTTTCTGATTGAGCCCGAACGCAGTGCCGCATCGACGCAGCTGTTGCCGTCGCTGCACTCCTCGCGATGGACGACCGACGCGTCCATTGCTCAACATGGCGTCAGGACTGCACAGCGGGTTCCGATTTACCTTGAACCGTCACAAATTTGCAACAGAGGACCGACTCGCGGACGCGATCGCCCCCACCGTCCAGGTGCCGTTTGCGGGAATTGATCGCCCGGAGTCGACGACGAGCGCTGGCCCGAGGGCCTGCCGAAGCGTTGAGCAAGGGATGATGCTTTTTCACATCTTACACCGCGGTCCAAACTGGCCCAGTATTGAGGCACTTCACCCATGCAAGCGCATCAGCGAATGTTAGATCGGACGCCCAACGGCCAGCATTCCGGCAAATCCCCGCTCCTGAGGACCATCGGCCTCACCAAGCGTTACGGGGATTTCCTTGCCAACGATTGCATCGATATCGACATCTGGCCGAGGGAAATCCACGCCCTGCTGGGCGAGAACGGCGCCGGCAAGTCCACGCTGGTCAAGGCGATCTACGGACTGATCCAGCCCAGCGCCGGCGAGATTCACTGGCAGGGCGAGCGAATCGTGCTGTCCGGTCCGTCCGAAGCGCGCAGCCGCGGCATCGGTATGGTGTTCCAGCACTTCTCGCTGTTCGACAATCTCACGGTGGCCGAGAACGTCGCGCTCGGCCTCGACGGCAAGGAATCCTTCAAGGACATGTCGGCCCGGCTGGAACAGGTGTCCAAGACTTACGGTCTGCCGCTCGATCCCAGGCGCGAGGTGTGGCAACTCTCCGTCGGCGAGCGTCAGCGCATCGAGATCGTCCGCGCCTTGATGCAGGATCCGAAATTCCTGATCCTAGACGAGCCCACCGCGGTGCTGACGCCGCAGGAAGCCGACCAGCTCTTCATCGTGTTGGAGCGCCTCAAGGCCGAAGGCCGCGCCATCCTCTATATTAGCCACAAGCTGGAGGAGGTGAAACGGCTCTGCGACACCGCCACGATCCTGCGCGGCGGCAGGAAGGTCGAGACCTGCAATCCTCGGCTCGAAACCGCCGCCTCACTTGCGCGGATGATGGTCGGCGGCGAGGTCAAGGAAGTGAAGGCCGCATCCGGCCGCAAGACCACCGTGCCGCGGCTCGTCGTCAACGATCTCTCGCTCGCCCCCGCCGAGGCGCATGGCGTGCGGCTCGAGCACATCTCATTCGAGCTAAAGGGCGGCGAGATCCTCGGCATCGCCGGCGTCGCCGGCAACGGCCAGGACGAATTGTTCGCGGCGCTGTCCGGCGAGCGCCTCTCGAAGGACCCCGGAACGGTGGTGATCGAAGGCATCGCCGCCGGTCATCTTTCGATCACCCAACGGCGAAAGCTGGGCGCAGCTTTCGTTCCCGAGGAGCGGCTCGGCCACGGCACGGCTCCGCGGATGAGACTGTCGGAGAATGCGCTGCTCACCGGCCATGCCGCCAGCGGCATGGTCCATCGCGGCTTCATCGATACGGCGGCCACGCTGAGAACGGTCGACCGCGCGACCGAAACCTTCGACGTCCGCAAGGCCAAGCGCGATCCCGAGGCCGCGAGCCTGTCCGGCGGCAATCTGCAGAAGTTCATCGTGGGACGCGAGATCCTGCGCAACCCCGCGGTGCTGGTGGTGAGCCAGCCGACCTGGGGCGTCGACGCCGGCGCTGCCGCCGTCATCCGTCAGGCACTGCTTGATCTCGCCACCGCAGGCGCCGCGGTGCTCGTGACCAGCCAGGATCTCGACGAGCTCGCCGAGATCGCCGACCGCATCGCCGTGATGTTCCACGGCAAGCTGTCGGCTCCGCTCTCGGCAGGCGAAGCAAGCCGCGAGAAGCTGGGCCTTCTGATGGGCGGCAGCAGCCTGGAGGCGAAGGAGGTCGCGCATGCAGCTGGTGCTTGAGAAGCGTGCCGAGCGCTCCAATACGATCGCGCTGGTGTCCCCCCTGATTGCGATTGGCCTTACGATCGTCACCATGGTCATCCTGTTCGCGATCCTCGGCAAGAATCCGCTGCTTGCCCTGCACGCTTATTTCATTGCGCCCCTGACCGACGGCTATTCGCTCCAGGAGATCGCGGTGAAGGCAACGCCCCTGGTGATGATCGCGATCGGCCTGTCGCTGTGCTATCTCGCCAACGCCTGGAACATCGGCGCCGAAGGGCAATTCCTGATCGGCGCAGTCGCGGGAAGCTGGATCGCGGTGAAGACGCAAGGCACTGACGCCGGCGCCTGGGTGCTGCCGGCCATGCTCGTCCTCGCCGCCGCCGCGGGCGCGCTCTATGCGCTGATCCCTGCGATCTGCAGGGTGAAGTTCGGCGCCAGCGAAATCCTGACCAGCCTGATGCTGGTCTATGTCGCCGACCTTTTCCTCGACTATCTCGTGCGCGGTCCCTGGCGCGATCCGCACGGCTTCAATTTCCCGACCACGGCCGAGTTCGATCCGGTGGCGACGGTGCCGTTGCTGATCGAGGGCGGCCGGCTCCATGTCGGCTCGATCATCGCCCTGCTCGTCGTCGCCGCAGCCGCGATCCTGCTCGGGCGCACCATCAAAGGTTTCGAGATCCGCGTGGTCGGCGCCGCGCCGCGTGCAGCGCGGTTCGGCGGCTTCAACGCCAACCAGCTGATCATCCTGACCTTCGCCGTCTCCGGGGCGCTGGCCGGGCTTGCCGGCATCATCGAGGTGGCGGGGCCGGTCGGGCATCTCCAGCCCGGCATCTCGCCCGGCTACGGCTTTACCGCGATCATCGTCGCCTTCCTCGGCCGGTTGAACCCGCTTGGAATATTAATTGCAGGCCTCTTCCTCGCGTTGACCTTTATCGGCGGCGAGCAGGCGCAGATCGCGATGAAGATTCCGCTGGACGTCACCAAGGTCTTTCAGGGCATTCTGCTGTTCTACGTGCTCGCCTGCGACTCCCTCATTCTCTACCGCTTCAAGCTGGTGTTCCCGAACCGACAGGTGGCCCGTGGTGCTGGTTGAGGCCATCATCCTGGCGGTGCTCGCCGCGTCGACGCCGCTGTTGATTGCGGCGACGGGCGAGCTCGTGGTCGAGCGTTCCGGCGTGCTCAATCTCGGCGTCGAGGGCATGATGATCGTCGGCGCGGCCTGTGGCTTTGCCGGCGCGTGGCTGACCGGATCAACCTTTATCGGCGCGCTGTTCGGCATCGTTGCGGGCACGCTGATGTCGCTCGTGTTCGCGCTGATGGCGCTCGGGCTCGCCGTCAACCAGGTCGCAACCGGCCTCGCGCTGACGATCCTCGGCGTCGGGCTCTCGGGCCTGATCGGCGCCGGCTTCGTCGGCGAGCGCATCACGCCGGCCGTGGACCTCCATATCCCTGTCCTGACCGATATTCCGCTGATCGGCCGCGTGCTGTTCGGCGAGGACGGCTTCGTCTATTTCTCGATCGCGCTGATCGTCGGCGTGTGGTGGTTCCTGTACCGCACCCGGGCGGGACTGATCTTGCGCGCCTGCGGCGACAATCACGTTTCCGCGCATGCGCTCGGCTATCCCGTACTGCGCATCCGCACCTTCGCGGTGATGTTCGGCGGCGCCTGCGCGGGTCTTGCGGGCGCCTATCTGCCGCTCGCCTATACGCCGTTCTTCATTCCAGGTATGACCGCGGGGCGCGGCTGGATCGCATTGGCGCTGGTGGTGTTCTCGTCCTGGCGGCCGGGCCGGCTCGTCGTCGGCGCCTATCTGTTCGGCGCGGTGACGATCCTGCAGCTGCACGCGCAAGGTTGGGGCGTCGGCATTCCCTCGCAATTCATGTCGGCGCTGCCTTACCTTGCGACCGTCATCGTGCTGGTCCTGCTCTCCCGCGCGCGCACGGGCGGCTCGACCGCACCGGCCGCGCTCGGCACGGTGTTCGTGCCCGACCGCTAGATTTCGTTTCCGCAGTGTGCGCGAAGGGGCGCGCATGCGGCGGATTGTGGCTTCCCCCGATGTTTGGAGATTGATGATGAGGAAATCACTTCTTGCACTGGCTGCCGGGCTCTTGCTCGCCGGGAGTGTCAGTGCGGCCTCCGCCGCCGACAAGCTGAAAGTCGGCTTCATTTATCTCGGTCCGATCGGAGACCTCGGCTGGACCTATCAGCACGACCTCGGTCGCCAGGCGCTGGTGAAGGAACTGGGCGACAAGATCGAGACCACCTATCTCGAGAACGTGCCCGAAGGCCCGGACTCCGAGCGAGCGATCGAGCAGCTCGTCCGCGCCGGCAACAAGCTGATCTTCACCACCTCGTTCGGCTACATGGATCCGACGCTGAAGGTCGCCAAGAAATACCCGAACGTGCATTTCGAGCACGCCACCGGCTACAAGCGCAACCCGAACATGTCGACCTATTCGGCGAAATGGTATCAGGGCCGCTACATTCAAGGCCTGATCGCGGCCAAGATGTCGAAGTCGGGCGTGCTCGGCTATATCGGCTCGTTCCCGATTCCGGAGGTCGTCTCCGGCATCAATGCGACGATCCTGGCGGCGCAGACCATCAATCCGAATATCAAGGTCAAGATCATCTGGGCCAACACCTGGTTCGACCCGGGCAAGGAGGCCGACGCCGCCAAGGCGCTGATCGACCAGGGCGCCGACGTAATCATGCAGCACACGGATTCGCCCGCGGCCATGCAGATCGCCAGCGAGCGCGGCAAGCTGGCCTTCGGGCAGGATTCCGAGATGATCAAGTTCGGGCCCAAGACCCAGCTGACCTCGATCCTCGACACCTGGGGCCCCTATTACATCGAGCGCGTCAAGGCCGAGCTCGCCGGCACCTGGAAGTCCGAGGACACTTGGGGCGGCCTCGACAGCCACATGTTCGCGATGGCGCCCTACACCAACATGCCTGACGATGTGAAAAAAATGGCTGAGGATGCCCAGGCCGCGATCACCGCTGGCAAGCTGCATCCGTTCAAATGCCCGATCGTTGGGCAGGACGGCAAGCCGGTCGAGTGCAAGGGCGGCGATCACCTGGATGACGGCCAGATCCTCGGCATGAATTTTTACGTGAAGGGCATCGACGACAAGCTGCCGGGCAAGTAGCACGCTTCTTGCATTGGCTAAATCACCTGCTCCTCCCGGAGGAGGTTCGGAGGGGGTGGCCAGAAGCACCCGGCACTTGTGGCTGCCCCCTCTTTTTATTTCGCCCCGACTATCGCGCCTGCATAGCCTGCGCCGCGGAACTGTGGCGACGGATGAGATCGGCGACATCGAGGCCCGGGATCGCACCGTCGATCACCGCCCATTTTCCAGCCACCATCACCCGGTCGGCGCGATGCGCCCCGCACAGCACGAGCGCGGCCAGGGGATCACCGTGGCCGGAGAAGCGCAGCTCGTCGAGCCTGAACAGCGCAAGATCGGCGGCCTTGCCGACGGCGATGTCGCCGAGTTCCGGCCGGCCGACACACGCCGCCGAGCCCTTGGTGGCCCAGCGCAGCGCATCCTTGTGGCTGACCTTCGTGACGCCATAGCGCGCCCGTTGCAGCAGGAACGCGGCCCGGACCTCCTGCATCAGGTTCGATCCGTCGTTCGAGGCCGAGCCGTCGACACCAATGCCGATCCCGACGCCGGCTTCTTCCATGTCGCACACCGGGCAACAGCCGGACGCGAGCAGCTGGTTGCTGCACGCACAATGGCTGACGGTCGTGCCGGCCTTGCCGAGCCGTCTCATCTCGTCCGGATTGAAGAAGATCCCATGGGCGAGCCAGGTGCGCGCATTGAGCCAGCCGCATTGCTCGAGATAGTCGAGCGGACGGCAGCCATACATCTGCTGGCAGAATCTGTTCTCGTCTTCGGTCTCGGCGAGATGGGTGTGCAGGCGCACGTCGAGCTTGTCGGCGAGATCGGCCGTGGCGCGCATCAGCGACGTCGTCACCGAGAACGGCGAGCATGGCGCGAGCGCAATCTGCACCATCGCATCCGCGCCGCGCTGGTGATGCTTGGCGACCACGCGGGCGCTGTCGGCGAGAATGGTGTCCTCGTCCTGCACGACGCTGTCGGGCGGCAGGCCGCCGTCGCGCTGCGACAGGTTCATCGAGCCGCGCGTCAGCAGCACGCGCACGCCGAGGCGCTTCGCCACCGCCACCTCGATATCGACGGATTCCTCGAGCCCCGCCGGGAAGACGTAGTGGTGGTCCGTCGTGGTGGTGCAGCCGGAGAGCAAAAGCTCGGACATCGCCACGGTGACGCCGAGCTCGAGCGCTTCGGGCGTCAGCCTCGCCCACACCGGATAGAGCGCCTGGAGCCAGGGGAACAGCTCGCGGTCCATAGCGGCCGGCAGCGCCCGCGTCAGCGTCTGGTAGAAATGATGATGCGTGTTGATCAAGCCCGGCAGCACGACGTGCTCGGCCGCGTCGAACACTGCGACATCCGCACTTGCCGGCACACCGCCCGCCGGCACGAGCTCCACGATCCGGCCGTCCTTGACGACAATGCCGCGCTCGGCCCCGTCGGCGAGGATGGCCAGCGGATCCCTGATCCAGGTTGGACTTGCCTCACTCATGATCCTGGTTCTCCTCACACAAGCTGACAGCGGAGCCGCAAGGCGGAGGACGACTTGCGTCCTTGCTGCGACTTGCTGTTGCCACTTGGCTCCCGTCTTGCAACACTTCTCTCGGACCATTCACCCTTGGGACGCGTTGGCGCAGCCATGGACTTGAATACCATCACAGCCGTCGCCCATCCGCAAACGCGCGCGCAGCTGCCCGTTTGGACGGCAGGTGATGCTTGGCTCGCAGGCGGCACCTGGCTGTTCTCGGAGCCGCAAACGCATCTGACACGACTGATCGATCTCACCGATCTGAAATGGCCGGCGCTGACGATCACCGAGAGCCACCTCTCGATCGCGGCCACCTGCACCATCGCAGAGCTCGATGGACTCGCCTGCCCGTCCGATTGGCTCGCGGCGCCGCTGATCAACCAATGCTGCCGGGCCTTCCTTGCGTCGTTCAAGATCTGGAAGACCGCCACCGTCGGCGGCAATCTCTGCATGTCGCTGCCGGCGGGACCGATGATCTCGCTCGCCTCGGCGCTCGACGGCGTCTGCACCATCTGGACGGCCGGCGGCGGTGAACAGAGGCTTCCCGTCGCCGAATTCGTCACCGGCAACCAGCGCAATCGCCTGACGCCAGGCGACCTTCTCCGGCAGATCGACATCCCGCTTCCCGCACTGAAGCGCCGCACAGCATTCCGCCAGATCTCGCTGGCGCCGGTCGGTCGCTCGGCAGCGCTCTTGATCGGCAGCCTCGAAGCCGACGACACGCTGACGCTCACAATCACCGCGTCGACGGTGCGGCCGATCCAGCTGCGCTTCCGCAAAGCCCCGGACTCGAGCGCGCTGCGCGCCGCGCTCATGCAAGAGATTACAGATGATCTGTACCACACGGACATCCATGGCGCGCCACTCTGGCGCAAGCACATGACGCTGCGCCTTGCCGAGGAAATTCGCGGCGAGCTGCTGGGAGCGACACCCGCATGAGCCTTGAGGTCAACGGCAAGGCATTTTCTCAGGAGTCGCGCGCCGGCCAGTGCCTGCGCACGTTCCTGCGGGAGCTTGGCCATTTCGGCGTGAAGAAGGGCTGCGATGCCGGCGACTGCGGCGCATGCTCCGTGCTGCTCGACGGCGAGCCCGTGCACAGCTGCCTGATCCCGGCGTTCCGGACCGAGGGCCGCACCGTGACCACGATCGAAGGCCTTGGCGGCGATCACGGCACGCATCCGATGCAGCAGGCCTTCCTCGATGCGCAGGGCTTCCAATGCGGCTTCTGCACCGCCGGCATGATCCTGACCTGCGCCTCGTTGAACCAGGCGCAGCGCACCGACCTCGGCGCGGCGTTGAAGGGCAACATCTGCCGCTGCACCGGCTATCGCTCGATCGAGGACGCGATCCTCGGCAAGACCAATGTCGAGGCGAGCGTCGAGGCCGGCGCCGCCTTCGGCCGCAGCCTGCCGGCCCCCGCAGGCCCCGACGTGGTCCGCGGCACGGCACGCTACACCTTCGACACCGCAATCGACGGCCTGCTCCACATCAAGCTGCTGCGATCGCCGCACGCCCACGCCAGGATCGTCGCGATCGACAAGTCGGACGCTCTGAGCATCCCCGGCGTGCACGCCGTGCTGACGCATGAGGATGCGCCGTCCGTCCTGATGTCGACGGCGCGGCACGAGAAGGACTGGATGGACCCGGAGGATACCCGCGTCCTCGACGACGTCGTCCGTTTCATCGGCCAGAAGGTTGCCGCCGTCGTCGCGGAGACCGAAGCCGCCGCCGAGGCGGCGTGCCGCAGGCTGAAAGTCAGTTACGACATCCTGCCGGCGCTGATCGATCCCGAGCAGGCGATGGCACCGGGCGCGCCGGTCATTCATCCCGGCCGCACCAGCGCGAACCGCGTTGCCGATGCCGAGCGCAACCTGGTCGCGGAGACGCATGGCGAGTTCGGCGACGTCGCATCGGCGCTTGCGACATCTGCCGCTACCTATGAGGCCACTTTCCACAGTCACCGTGTGCAGCACGCTGCGCTCGAGACCCATGGCGGCCTCGCCTGGCTCGATGATTCCGGCGTGCTCAATGTCCGCACCTCGACGCAGGTCCCGTTCCTGACCCGGCGTGCGCTGTCGGACATCTTCCAGCTCCCCATGGACAAGGTCCGCGTGTTCTGCGAGCGCGTCGGCGGCGGGTTCGGCGGCAAGCAGGAGATGTTCGTCGAGGACATCCTGGCGCTCGCCGCGCTGAGGACGGAGCGGCCGGTCAAGCTGGAGCTGACACGCGAGGAGCAGTTCATCGCGACCTCGACGCGGCATCCGATGCGCATCCACGTCAAGGCCGGCGCCGATAGCGACGGCAAGCTCACCGCGCTCCAGCTCGACGTGCTCTCCAACACCGGCGCCTACGGCAATCATGCCGGTCCGGTGATGTTCCACGCGCTGGCCGAGTCCATCGCCGTCTACAATTGCCCGAACAAGCGGGTCGACGGCGTCGCCGTCTACACCAACACCGTGCCGGCAGGGGCGTTTCGGGGCTACGGCCTGCCGCAGGCGTTGATCGCGGTGGAAGCGGCGATCGACGAACTGGCGAGGCAACTTGGCATCAACCCTTACGAGATGCGGCGGCGCAATATCGTGAGGCCCGGCGATCCCATGCTGTCGCCGCCGCCGTCCGAATACCACGACGTGCTCTACGGCTCCTATGGGCTCGACCAGTGCCTCGACCTCGTCGAGCGCGCGATGCAGGCCGATGGCCCGCAGCCGGAGCTGTCGCCGGATTGGCTGATCGGCGATGGCATCGCGCTGACCATGATCGACACCGTGCCGCCGGCCGGCCACTTCGCCGATGCTGCGATCGCGCTCAACGACGACGGCGGCTTCGACCTCACCGTCGGCACGGCCGAGTTCGGCAACGGCACCAGCACCGTGCATCGCCAGATCGCGGCGACCACGCTGGCGACCACGGTCGAGAGGATCCATCTGCGCCAGTCCGACACCGCCCATGGCGGCCACGACACCGGCGCGTATGGCAGCGCCGGCACCTTCGTTGCGGGCAAGGCGACGCATGCGGCAGCCATGCAGCTTGCGAGCGAGTTGAAGGCGGCAGCCGCCGGCGCCTGGCTGTGCGATGTGGAGACTTGCGCGCTCGATGCGGACGCTGTCGTCAGCGGCGTCCGCCGCATGCCTTTTGCGGAGCTGGCGAAGCTCGCCCGCGAGCGCGGACGGCCGTTCGCAGGCAGCGGCACGTCCGGCGGCACGCCGCGATCGGTGGGGTTCAACGTGCAGGGCTTTCGCGTCGCGGTGAACAAGGGCACCGGCGAGCTCCGGATTCTCAGGAGCGTGCACGCCGCGGACGCGGGCGTGGTCGCCAATCCCATGCAGTGCCGCGGTCAGGTCGAAGGCGGCGTGGCGCAGGCGCTCGGCGCTGCGCTCTACGAGGAGATGGTGATCGACGCGAACGGTCGCGTCATCAATCCGAAATTCCGCGACTACCACCTGCCCTCATTCGCCGACGTGCCGCGCACGGAAGTGTTCTTCGCCGACACGTCCGACACGATCGGACCGCTCGGCGCGAAATCGATGAGCGAGAGCCCGTACAATCCGGTCGCCGCCGCGCTCGGCAACGCGATTGCGGATGCCACCGGCATTCGCTTTACTGCACCACCCTTCAAGCCGGACCGGCTGTTTCCGGGGCTGCTCGACAAGTTTGGGGGCTTCGACCGGACTCGATAGCAGCGACCATGGTGGCGCCATGCTCCCTCGCCCCGCTTGCGGGGAGAGGGTTGGGGTGAGGGGGAGTCTCGGCGAGGACGGTGACAGTTGGACTCGCGGAGAGTCCCCCTCACCCGGATTGCATCTTCGATGCAATCCGACCTCTCCCCGCAAGCGGGGCGAGGTGAAGAGAGCGCTCGCATTTAGCTGCCGCGATAGGTCGAGTAGCTCCAGGGCGTGACCAGCAGCGGCACGTGGTAATGGCTTTCCGGCTCGCTGATCGCAAAGCGCAGCGGGATCTCGTCGAGGAACGGCGGGTCGGACAGCGGCACGTTGCGCGCGGCATAATATTTGGCAACGCGGAATCTGAGCTCGTAGCGGCCGATCGGCAGCGGACGGCCGCCGATCAGCGGCCCGTCGGTGCGGCCGTCGGCATTGGTCACAGTGCGCGCGATGACGCGGTTCTCGCCAAGGCTCGCGAGCTCCACGAGCTCAATCGGAATGCCCGGCGCGGGCTTGCCGATCTGGTTGTCCAGCACATGGGTCGAGAGCCGGCCGTGCACCTTCAGCCTGTCATCGGCGACGACGAGCTGGTCGAGCCGCAGCGCGGAGATGCGGCCGATCTCCTCGATCGCACGTCTTGTCTCGGTCTTGGCGATGTTGAGCAGCCGGGCCTCGAAGTCGCGCAGCACGGAATCCTTGGTGTGACGGCGCACGCAGACGATATAGGGGAAGCCGAACTTGTCGCGATAGGCATTGTTGGCCCGCTCGAACGCGGAATATTCGGCATCCGACAGCCGGTCGAGGCCGGCGCTGTTCTGCTCGTCGGTCGATTCCGCGGTGAGGCCGGCGGCGCGCTGGGTCTTATTGGCGAGATCGGGATGCGCCCGGATCAATGCCAGCTGCACGTCGGGCTCGGCACTCTGGATTGCCGCCATCAGCGCGCCGTGCAGCTCATTGATGCCGGCGAACGGCCGCTTTGCCGCGAGCTGCTCGGCGATCCACGGCGAATATTCGACGACGTTGGCGAGCACCGCGACGAAGTCGGCCGTGCTTGCAGCGTTGAGATCGCCGAGCGAAATCTGCGACATCATCTCACCCGATCTCGAATGCGTCGGCGGCAAGGTGGGCGTGCTTGTCGTGCCAGTGCTGCGCGATCTGCAGCCGCGTCGGCACCCAGACGCGCTCGTGCTTGCCGATATAGTCGAGAAAGCGGATAAGGCCCGCTGCGCGGCCGGGCCGGCCGGCGAGGCGGCAATGCAGGCCGACCGACATCATCTTCGGCGCGGTCTCACCTTCCGCGTAGAGCACGTCGAAGGCGTCCTTCAGATAGGTGAAGAACTGCTCGCCCTCGGCAAAGCCCTGCGGGTTGATGAACCGCATGTCGTTGGCATCCAGCGTATAGGGAATGATGAGCTGCTTGCCGCCCGTGCCCTTGACCCAATAGGGCAAATCGTCGGCGTAGGAGTCGCAGAGATAGAGGAAGCCGCCCTCCTCCATCAACAGACGGTTGGTGTTGATCGAGGAGCGCCCGGTGTACCAGCCGAGCGGACGCGAGCCCGTCGCCTCGGTATGGACGCGGATGGACTCGGCGATCTCGGCGCGTTCCTGCGCCTCGGTCATGTCCTTGTGCTCGATCCATTTCAGGCTGTGGCTGGCGATATCCCAGCCCGCCTCCTTCATCGCAGCGACAATCTCGGGATTGCGCTTCAGCGCGGTGGCGACACCGAACACCGTGGTCGGCCACTTCCGCTCGTTGAACATCCGCCACAGCCGCCAGAAGCCAGCGCGCGAGCCATATTCGAACATGGATTCGATGTTGGCGTGGCGCTGGCCGGGCCAGGGCTGCGCGCCTAGTACGTCGGACAGGAAGGCTTCCGAGGCGCGGTCGCCGTGCAGGATGTTGTTCTCGCCGCCCTCTTCGAAATTGACGACGAACTGCACCGCGACCCGCGCGTCACCAGGCCATTGCGGATGCGGCGGGTTGCGGCCGTAACCGCGGAGATCGCGCGGGTAGCGGGGCTCAGTCACTCAGACTTCCTCGAAGCGGATCGGCAGCGCGCCCTTCCACAGCACGCTCTTGCCCAGCGTCGCCAGATTCTCCAGGCCCGAGGTCAGCGTGATGAAATGGTTGCCGGCGAGCTGGCCCATCTTGCTCGCGAAATGCACGCCGCCATAGGCCAGCAGGATCTCGGTCTCGCTGATGCCGCCGGGATAGAGGATGATCTGGCCGGGCGCCGGATAGCTGGTGTGGTTCTCGTAGCCGACGCCGAAGTCGAGGTCGCCGAGCGGCATCCACACGCCCTCGCCGCTCCAGCGCACATGGATGATGTGGCTTTCGAACGGCAGCGCCTTGCGGAAAGCGGCGACGGTCTTGGGCGCCGCTTGCTCCTCGAAACGGGCATCGAAGGTGAAATCGCCGGCGCGGATAACGAGTTTGCTCATCTCATCTCTCTGGATCGGGGGCGATGCGCCCCGCGGGAACTTTCAGCAAAAAGCACTCCATCGGGCTTCGCGCAAGAGGCGAAGCCACATCACCTGCGGTCGTAGGACCAGCCGAATATGCCGCTCCGCCTGACCTCCGGCTCCGGCTCGGCCGCGGCCGGCGCCTCCTTCAGTTCCGCCTGCGGCGGCGGTGCGGGCGGCGCCGGCAGGTTCTCGCATTTCATGGAATAGACCAGCTTGCCGTCCGCGGTCCGCCCGATCGGTGCGCAGGGGTCGGGACGCGCCGCCGCGCTCTTCGGCGTGGGCTTGATCTGCGCCGCCGCCGGCGCGGCAACCAAGAGAAGGACCAGCAGATATTTCGACATCGTTGTCGCCTGGAAGCTCAATGTCCCATTGAACCGGATTGCGCAGGCTGAGTCCATATGTGAGGCGGCAATCGTGCTCACGAACGTGTCCCGGACAAGCTGCAACGCTTTGAGCGTGGCAGCGCAGAGCCGGGACCCAGAGCGATACAGCACGATGCCGCGACGTGGGCCCCGGCTCTGCGGCGCATCGTCGAAGGGACGCTGCCATAGCGCGTCGAAGACGCGCGTAAACGCGCTGATGGCGTCCGGGGCACGAAAGCGAAGTGTGGTGGCACACTCTCCTCCTCGTCATTGCGAGCGCACGAAGCAATCCAGAGTCTTTCCACGGAGGGATTCTGGATTGCTTCGCTGCGCTCGCAATGACGGAGTATGAGGCAACTGCATTGCTCTTTCGGCTCGCATCTTGCTTGCAGACACGCCTTCGCGTCCTCGCGGCTTATTCGCCCGAGCCTTGCTTGATTGCTCGACCCTCTCTAGCCAAGAGGGCGCAGGGAAGACCGGGTGCCGACTGGCACCCGCGGTCCGCTGCGCGAAAGGTAGCGCAAAGGAACCGCACAGCAGCATACAGGTGTAGCCAAACACTCGGCCTTCCCTGCGCGATGGTCGGACGGCTTATGCCGCGCTCTCCCGGGAGCCGAATTCCTTCTGGCCTCCCTCGCCCCGCGAATTGCATGATGCAGTCCGCCCGGTTGGGCTCGCTCGCACCTCCGCAGAAGCTTGACCGTAGCAACGACGGCCAGGACCACACGGTTTTGCCGTACGCACGGCCCGCCATTTCGCCGCAGTATTCCCGAGCCCTGTCGACAAAGCCTGGAAACTTACAGACGAGACGAAGCCTAGCAGCGCCGTCGTCCGCACGCGGTTACGGACTCACAGGGACTACCCGCCCTGCCCGCACCTCTCGTGCCGACGCTGCCGCGCCCACCGCAAGCCCGGCTCGCGACAATGACGACCACAAGATCGCCCCTCTTGGATGAGCCGGGATGGGCGAGACATACGATATTTCCGAATTTCGGTAAAGCGGAATGTTTTCGCGCGGGTGGGTTGACAGCCCGGCGACACACCCGGGTCCCGTGGCCCGGATGGAGCGCCAGCGCAATCCGGGACAATGCGAGATGCCGGGCGAGCGGACCCGGATTACGCTTTCGCTCCATCCGCGCTACGGAAGCGGGATTTAGCTTGGACACGCCGTGTCCGCCCGAAAGGACCTGTGCTGCCGCCGACCGCTCAGTATGGTGCGTAACGATAGCCCGGATCGTAGTAGTAAGGACCGCCGCCGTAATAGCCGGGACCGCCGTAGTAAGGACGCGGGCCATAGCCATAATAATAGCGGTTTTCATAGTATTCCTGGCGGCGGCTCTCGGCGATCGCGCCTCCGATCAGACCTGCGGCCATGCCCATGAAGGCGAGACCCGCGGCATTCGGCCCGCGTCGATAGTAACGCCGCCGGTGTGCGCTGAAATCGGTGACGTCGGAGGCAGCCTGACCGGCCACGGCGGCCTTAGCGGCCGACTTGGCGGCCGGTGTCCCGGCCGAAGCCGCTGCGGACGGGGATGCGGAAGCCGCAATCAGGGCGAGGCTCGCAAGCGCGACCACGATCGTGTTGCGGCCGGCAGCGGAAATCACGGGTCCAATACTCATTTTCGTATTCCCTCTCTTCTCGCCCAAAGAAACATAAGCAAACGATCTATAATCCGCAAACCACTGAAATGGTTTCATGATCGCGGCGATCTGCCACGCTTTGAACGATTGTAAACCGAACGATCAGATCCAGCTTGAACCCTCCAACCTGAGCGGATAATGAACGGCCGCGCCGTTTTTCGGTCGCCGTAAGCGTTTCACGTGAACCAACGCATCAACCGACGCCGTCGGGATCGATGCCATTTTCGGGTTCAACGTGGCTGACGCGTCCTTTTCCAAGAGAAACCAGATGATCGTGGTTCGCAAACTGCCGGCGCGCTATGCGCCGATCGTGATGCCATTCGTGCTGTCCATCCTCATGACGGCCGTGGTGTCGGTCATTTCGACGCTGCGGAGCCTGGGGGCAACGCCGGCGTTCCTGGCGACCTGGCCGGGCGCCTGGGGACTGTCCTGGCTCGTCGCCTTCCCGACGCTGCTCCTGGTGCTGCCGCTGGTCCGCCGGATCGTTGCCTGGCTCGTCGCAACCCCACCCGGCCGGTAGCCGCGCCTACGACAGCGCCCCCAGCACGCCCCTCGTCGCCTTGTCGATCTCCTCGACATAGCGGCGGCGGGCGAAGTTCTCGGTCAGGAAACCGACCACCTTGCGGCTGTCGGTGGAATCGACCACCGCCAGCATCTCCGCCTCGGCTTCGTCGAACACCGCCATCGCCGACTTCACGTTCATTTCCGGGATCAGCACGATGTCGATCAGGCGGGCGAGCTCGATCACCTGGATGTCGTCGGCGATGGTATCGAGGTCGCTGGAGAACAAATCGGGCAGCAGGACGAGGCCGATATATTCGTCCGCATTGTTGACGATGACGATTCCCGGCCGCGAGCCGAGCGCGAACTCGCGGCGCGCGGCGGCGATCGTCGTGGTCGAGGGCACTTTGCCGACGTCCGAGCGCATCAGGCGCTCGACCGTGAGGTTGCGCAGCCAGCCGACGTCGTTGGCGCTGCGGATGGTCTCGCCGCGCAGATGCAGGCGCCAGGTCGAGAAGGAATGGCCGAACATGAAGCGGACGCAGATCGAGGTGACGATGCAGCCCGCCAGCACCACGGCGGTGACGTCGACATTGCGGGTCATCTCGAGCACCAGGAACGACATCGTGAGCGGGCCGCCGACGATGGCGACGCCGAGCGTCGCCATGCCGGTCAGCATCGCCACCAGGGGGTCGATCACGAAATGCGGACTGATCAGCTCCAACAGCTCGGCGAAGAACTTTCCGATCAGGCTGCCGACGAACAGCGAGGCGAAGAACAGGCCGCCGCGAAACCCCGAGGCGAGCGAGATCAGGCAGGCCGTCACCTTCAAGGCGATGATCAGCGCGATCAGGCCGATGGTCATGTCGTGGAAGAGATCGAGCACCATGGCGCCATGGCCGGCCGCGAGAACCTGCGGCGTGATGATGGCGAACCCGCCGACGATCAGGCCGCCGATCACGGGACGCAGCCAGACCGGCATCCAGGCGAACAGCCGCTCGAACACCGGCGAGGAGCGCATCACGGCGATGCCGACGCCGCTGGTGATGAGGGCGAGCCCGATCAAGGCGAGATACTGCTCGACGCCGACGGCGCTGACCTTGGGTATCTCCAGCGAATAGGGCGCGCCGCCGAGCCATTGCGCGGTCAGGGCGCCCGCCAGCGAGGCCGCCAGGATCGGCGCTGCGCTGCCGACCGAATAGACGCCGACGATCAGCTCGCAGGCGTAGAAGGCGCCGGTGATCGGCGCGCCGAACGCCGCCGCGATCGCTGCCGCCGCCCCGCAACCGACCATCAGGCGCAGATCGTTGCGACGGAGATTGAAGAACTTGCCGAGCAGCGAGGCGATGCCGGAGCCGATCTGGGTATAGCCGGCCTCTAGGCCGACCGAGGCGCCGCAGCCGTTCGAGATCAGGGTCTGGCTCGACACAACCACGCTGTCGCGCATCGACAGATTGCCGCCGCGCAGCGCGTTGGCCTCGATCGGGTCGACGGCGTTAGAGATCTTCATGCGCCGTCGCGACCATTCCATGATGCCGAGCGCGAGCCCGCCGAGTGCAGGCGCGATCAATGCCGCCCACGGACTGACGCTCGCGTGGGCCGACAGGTGGACATCAACGGGAATGCCGTAAATCACGACATGCGCGATCTGGGCGATGTGGGCCATCAGCGTCACGACGGCACCCGCGAGCGTGCCGATCACGAGCGCGAGCGGGATCAAATAGAACTCGTTGCTGCGCAACAGCGCACGCAGCCGAACCATGGTGCGGTTCGTCTTCTTGCGATCGACGAGATGCCTGATCCGCACCAACATCGTCTGGCCCGCCTCCTACCCTTCCGACAGGCCGTAACCGGCCATGCGCTGGCGGACCCGTTCAATCTCCTCGCTCGGAAGCAGCGGCGGTTGTCCGATCTGCAGACAGCCGTGATATTGCCGCGCCAACGTCTCGACCTCGACCGCCAGCCACATCGCCTTGTCCAAGGTCTTGCCGATCGCGATCATGCCATGATGGTCGAGCAGGCAGGCCAGGCGGCCCTCCAGCGCCCGCACCGCATGCTCGGACAGCTCCGCCGTTCCGAACGTCGCGTAGGGCGCGCAGCGGATGCTGTCGCCGCCCGCCGCCGCGATCATGTAATGCACGGGCGGGATCTCCATGCCCATGATCGCCAGGATGGTGCAATAGGTCGGGTGGGCGTGCACGACGGCGTTGACGTCGGGCCGCGACTTCAGGATGTCGCGATGAAAGCGCCATTCGCTCGACGGCTTCTGGCCGGGCGCGTGCGAGCCGTCCATGGCCATGAAGACGATCTGGTCCGGACTCATGGCCTCATAGGGCACGCTGGTGGGCGTGACCAGGAGCCCGTCCGCATGCCGGACGCTGATATTGCCCGATGTGCCCTGGTTGATGCCGAGCGCGTTCATGCGCCGGCAGGCCTCGATAATGGCCTGTCTCTTGGCGAGCTCGTCCGCTGTCAGCGACATGTCGCTTTCCTGTCGAAGGGCTTGTTGGACCGGAAGTACGTCAAAGCAACGTGACAGTGCAAGCGAAAGCGTCCCGGATCCTGCCGCCAAGCCCTAGGGCAAACTGTCCGGACCGCCGCGACCCCGTTGATGACGAACTGCTCGGAATAGGCGGCGAGCCTCATGCCAAGGACGCGCGAGAGCACGGCATTTCCGCAACCGCTGCCGACCTGGTCTGACGCCGCGGGCCGCGGCCGCATGGAACGAGGCTTCGGCCGCCGACTTAGCTCAGCGTGACAGCAATGGACAATTGTGGAGACCCATCATGAGCGACAGTGGAGTTAGCATGCTCTTGGGCCACGCCTCGGCCCAGATGCTTTGGCTCTGGTTCATCGGCGCGTTCGTGCTCGGCGCGGTCCTCGTCTACGGGGTGATGAAGGCCGGCAACTTGCGCCGCAGCGAGCGCGCACGCCTTGATCGCGCAACGGAAGAGCGCCAGCGTCAGGAAGACCCTTTCAAACGCCCGACCTGAGCGCGGTTGCAGTTTGGAACTTTCGTTCTCCGACGGCTTTGATCGGCCGAGGATTGAGGAAGGCGAGGCCTTCCCGTGTCGCCTCATGAGGAGGACGTATGGCTAAACGAGCGAAGAAACGCACGACAAAGAAGACCGCGGCGCGCCGGCCGCGTCCGGCGCCGAAGATGCTCAGCGACCTGTTTCTGGAGACGCTGAAGGACATCTATTTCGCCGAGAACAAGATCATCAAGACCCTGCCCAAGATGGCCAAGGCCGCGAATTCCAAGGAGCTTGCGGCCGCCTTCAACAAGCATTTGCGCGAGACCCAGGGCCAGGTCAAACGGCTCGACCAGATCTTCAAGATGCTGGGCAAGCCGGCACGCGGCAAGCCCTGCGAAGCCATCAACGGCATTGCCGACGAGGGCGCCGAGATCATGAAGGAGTTCAAGGGCGCGCCAGCGCTCGATGCCGGACTGCTCGCGGCAGCGCAGTCGGTCGAGCACTACGAGATCTCCCGCTACGGCACGCTGCGCACCTGGGCCGAGGAGCTCGGCATGCAGGACGCAGCAAGGCTGCTCCAGGAGACGCTGGACGAGGAAGAAGCGACCGATCGGACGCTGACCGAGCTCGCCACCTCCGTGATCAACCTCGAAGCGGAAGAAGAGTACCGCGCAGCGGCCTGACCGCGCGCCCTGCCAATGAACGGAACGTCGCGGCCGCATGCCGCGGCGTTCGCTTGCCTTGATCGCACTGCGGCGCATGGCACGTGCGCGCCACCGCACTGGATTTCCTTGGAACCAGCCCCATATGCAGGCTTTCCCAGCCCCCGAGCCCGCATCATGCAACCCAAAAATCCCCTCGACTGGATGCTGTCCGAAGCCCTGGACTCGCTGACCCGCGCCGATCGGCTGCGCCAGCAGTTCGGCCGCCAGGAAGCCTGCTGGGAACCGCCGATCGACGTGCTCGAAACCGAGCGTGAGCTCCTGATCCTTGTCGCACTTCCCGGCGTCAATCCGGACAATGTCGAGACCGTCATCCATGACGGCGTTCTCGTCATCTCGGGTCAGCGCACGCTCCCGCCGGAGCTTCGCAACGCCCGCATCCATCGGCTCGAGCTGCCGCAGGGCCGCTTCGAGCGCCGCATCGCGCTTCCCCTCGGCCGCTACGCCATCAGCCGCTTCGTGATGGACGGCTGCGTCGCACTGCGCCTCGCGAAATCCTGAGGTCGATCATGGCCACCGAACAGATGAACAACGAACAGACCAATAACGACGTGAAGATCCCCGACGACGCGCTGATCATCGTCCCCGTGCGCGAGATGGTGCTGTTTCCCGGCGCCATCGCGCCGATCACGATCGGCCGGGCGAAGTCGATTGCCGCCGCGCAGCAGGCGCTGCGCGAGCAACGGCCGATCGGCATCGTCCTGCAGCGCAGCCCCGAGACCAATGCCCCCGGGCCGGACGACCTCTATAGGGTCGCAACCATTGCCAACATCGTGCGCTACATCACCGCGCCCGACGGCACCCATCACATCGTCTGCCAGGGCGTGCAGCGCGCGCGCATCCTCGACTTCCTGCCGGGGACGCCGTTCCCCGCCGCGCGCTTCCAGCAGATCCCCGAGCCGACCACGACCTCGCCCGAGATCGAGGCCCGCGCGCTGAACCTGCAGCGCCAGGCCATCGAGGCGATCGAGCTGCTGCCGCAGGCGCCGCCCGAGCTTGCCGCGATGTTCCAGGGCACCAGCGCGCCCGGCGCGCTGGCGGACCTGGCCACCTCGTTCATGGACATCAAGCCGCAGGACAAGCAGGAGGTGCTGGAGACCATCGACCTCGCGCTCCGCATCGACAAGGTGTCGAAGCACCTGGCCGAGCGGCTCGAGGTGCTGCGCATTTCCAACGAGATCGGCCAGCAGACCAAGGCCTCCTTCGACGAGCGGCAGCGCGAGGCGATCCTGCGCGAGCAGATGGCGACCATCCAGCGCCAGCTCGGCGAAGGCGACGGCAAGGCCGCCGAGGTCACCGAGCTGACGGCTGCGATCGCCAAGGCCAACATGCCGCCGGAGGCGGAGGCGCATGCCAAGAAGGAGCTGCGCCGCTACGAGCGCATGCCGGAGGCTGCCGGCGAAGCCGGCATGGTCCGCACTTACCTCGACTGGCTGATCGAGCTGCCCTGGGCGCTGCCCGCGGAGAAGCCGATCGACATCAAGCAGGCGCGAGCCATCCTGGATGCCGACCATTTCGGCCTGGAAAAGATCAAGAGCCGGATCATCGAATATCTGGCGGTGCGCAAGCTCGCCCCGCAGGGCAAGGCCCCGATCCTGTGCTTCGTCGGCCCGCCCGGCGTCGGCAAGACCTCGCTCGGCCAGTCCATCGCGCGCGCGATGGATCGCCCGTTCGTGCGCGTCAGCCTGGGCGGCGTGCATGACGAGGCCGAGATCCGCGGTCACCGCCGCACCTATATCGGTGCGCTGCCCGGCAACATCATCCAGGGCATCAAGAAGGCGGGTGCGCGCAATTGTGTCATGATGCTTGACGAGATCGACAAGATGGGCCGCGGCGTCCAGGGCGATCCTTCCGCCGCCATGCTGGAGGTGCTCGACCCCGAGCAGAACGGGACATTCCGGGACAACTATCTGGGCGTGCCCTTCGACCTGTCGCGCGTGGTGTTCATCGCGACCGCCAACATGCTGGACCAGATCCCGGGTCCGCTGCTGGACCGCATGGAGCTGATCAGCCTCGCCGGCTATACCGAGGACGAGAAGCTGGAGATCGCGCGGCGCTATCTGGTGCGGCGGCAGCTCGAGGCCAATGGCCTCTCGGCCGAGCAGGCCGAGATCGAGCCGGAGGCCTTGAAGCTGATCGTCAAGGGCTACACCCGTGAGGCCGGCGTGCGTAACCTCGAGCGCGAAATCGGCAAGGTGTTCCGCCATGCCGCGGTGCAGGTCGCCGAAGGCACGGCCACGAAGGTCGTGGTGACGGCAAACGACATCGCCACCGTGCTCGGCCAGCCGCGCTTCGAGGGCGAGATCGCACTGCGCACCAGCGTTCCGGGCGTTGCCACTGGCCTCGCCTGGACGCCGGTCGGCGGTGACATCCTGTTCATCGAGGCCACGCGCGTGCCCGGCAAGGGCGGGCTGATCCTGACCGGCCAGCTCGGCGACGTCATGCGCGAGAGCGTGCAGGCTGCGCTGACGCTGGTGAAGAGCCGGGCCTCCCAGCTCGGCATCGATCCGCAGGCGTTCGAGAAGAGCGACATCCACGTTCACGTCCCGGCGGGGGCAACCCCGAAGGACGGGCCGAGCGCGGGCGTTGCGATGTTCACGGCGCTGACGTCCCTGCTCACCAACCGGACGGTGAGGAGCGACACCGCGATGACGGGCGAGATCTCGCTGCGCGGCCTGGTGCTGCCGGTCGGCGGCATCAAGGAGAAGGTGGTGGCGGCGGCGGCTGCCGGCCTGAAGCGGGTGATGCTGCCGGCGCGCAACAAGCGGGATTACGACGACATCCCGAAGAGCGCGCGGGACAACCTCGAATTCATCTGGCTGGAGCGCGTCGACGAAGCCATCGCCGCGGCGCTCGAGCCGGCTGAAGCCAAAGAAGCGGCGGAGTGAAGGCGATGAAGAAACTGCTGGAAAGAGCGAAGCGATCGCGGAAGACGCAGCGGCTGCGCCAATTGCTCGATCGGGCGATCGACCGGATTCGCGATACGCTCGCAGGATCCGAGCCGCGGCTTCAGCCTGTTACGGTCCGGGTGAAGCGCCGCAAGGGTTGAGCCCTCCGTCTCAGGCCCTCGCGGCAGCCCCAGACAAAAGGCCCCCTCGTTCGAGGGGGCCTTTGCGTTGTTAGCCCACGGCGTCCTTGGCGGCCTTGACCGGGCGGGCGCGGACGATCTTCCGGGCCGGCTTGGCCTTGAACATCATCTCTTCACCCGTGAACGGGTTGGTGCCCTTGCGCGCCTTGGTCGCGGGCTTCTTGATGACCACGAACTTGGCGAAGCCCGGCACCAGGAACAGGCCGTTCTTCTTGAGCTCCTTGTGGCCGACGTCGGTCAACGTCTCCATGACGTTCTTGACGTCACGCTTGGAAAGCTCGGTGGCGGTCGCAATCTTTTCGATCAACTGCGATTTGGACATCTGGGTTGGCATCGTGTCTCCTCTGATTCGTTGCCGGTTGCATATTAGACCAACCGTTGAAGGCCTATAGCCTTCTGCACAGTTTTGTCGCGAAATTACGGGCTTTTCTGGCCTGCTGTGACAAAAAACCCTGCTTTTTAGCACCTTCCGGAGCGGAGGAAGCCTCGGGCAGCGGTTTTTGCCTTGTTTCAAAGGCCCGCACGACATCTTGCTAGAACTGATTCGCCGCTTTCGACAAGCGACGACCGGCCTCTTTGTGAATGCCGGTCGTGTTTTCACCCTGAAAAATAAGGGTCGGATCGCAGGTCGCCGGTCTTCCTCCCCGTAAAAATGGGGAGAAAGTGAGGGGCGACTGGCTAGACGCGCTCGATGATGATGGCCGGCGCCATGCCGCCGGCGGCGCACATGGTGACGAGACCGCGCTTGAGGTGGCGCCGTTCGAGCTCGTCCAGCACCGTGCCGATCAGGATCGAGCCGGTGGCGCCGATCGGATGGCCGAGCGCGATCGAGCCGCCGTTGACGTTGACCTTGGCCCGGTCGAGCTTGAGGTCGCGGATATATTTTTCCGCCACCACGGCGAAGGCCTCGTTGATCTCGAACAGGTCGATGTCGTCGATGGTGAGGCCGGCCCTGGCCAGCACCTTGCGCGTTGCCGGTCCCGGTGCGTTCAGCATCAGGGTCGGCGAGTCCCCCATGTTGGCCATCGCGACCACGCGGGCCCGGGCTTTGAGGCCATGGGCCTTGGCGTAAGCGGGCGAGGCCAGCAGGATCGCAGCGGCGCCGTCGACGACGCCGGAGGAATTGCCGGCGTGATGCACGAAGTCGATGTCGAGATCGGGGTACTTTTGCAGGATCAGGCCGCGATAGGTCGTGCCCTTGTCGTCGAGCGCGTAGTCCGCGATCGCCGGAAACGCCGGCTTCAGGCTGCTGAGGCCTTCCATCGTGGTCTGCGGCCGCGGGTATTCTTCGTGGTCCAGCGCCAGGCTGCCGTCCTCGCGGTGGACCGGCACGAGGCTCTTCTTGAAGTGGCCGTTCGCGATCGCATGCGCGGCGCGCTTCTGGCTCTCCAGCCCGAGCGCGTCGACGTCCCTTCGGGTGATGCCCTCCAGCGTCGCGATCGCATCGGCGCAGACGCCCTGATGCGACTGCGGATGCCGTGCCCGCAGGCGCAGATTGCCGCCGTCCATCATCATCGGGCCGCCGCCGCGGCGTCCCTCCATCGACATCATCTCGCAGCCGCCGGCGATGACGAGGTCTTCCGCACCCGCCATGATCGAGGATGCCGCCATGTTGACGCTGGTGATGCCGCTCCCGCAGAAGCGGTCGAGCGTCACCGCGCTGGCACGCACGTCGTAGCCGGCATCGAGCGCCGACATGCGGCCGAGATCGCCGCTCTGCGTTGCCACCTGCGCGCTGCAGCCCCAGACGATGTCGTCGACATCGGCAGTGTCGATGCCGGTGCGGTCGGCGAGCGCGCGCAGCACGGTTGCCCCGAGCTGCTGCGGATGAATGCCCGACAGGGCTCCCTTGCCGGCCTTGCCGATGCCCCGCGGGGTCCGGCAGGCATCGATGATCAGCGCGTCAGCCATTGGCGTCGTCCTCTTGTTTATGGGTGTTGAAGACGGTTTTGAATAAGCGGGAGAGTGGAGTCAATCCGAGACGCCTTCTTCGCCTCTCCCCGCGTGCGGGGAGAGGCCGGATTTTACGCGCAGCGGAAAATCCGGGTGAGGGGGAGCTTCAGCAAGGACGGCGACAGATGGACTCGCGGAGAGAGCCCCTCACCCCTGCCCTCTCCCCGTAAGAACGGGGAGAGGGAGAAGAGCTACGCCCCCGCCGCGTTCTTCGCGATCACGTTGCGGTAGAAGCTGGCGCTGAGTTTTGCCGTGCGGACCTGGGTGTCGAAATTGACGTGGTACAGCCCGAAACGCTTGTTGAGGCCATACACCCACTCGAAATTGTCCATCAGGCTCCAGAGGAAATAGCCGCGCACCGGCACGCCTTCGTCGGTGGCGCGCTGGAGCTGGGCGAGATAATTGCGCAAATACATGATGCGGTCGGTGTCGTAGATCTTGCCGTCGGGCGACACCACATCGTCGCCGGAGGTGCCGTTCTCGCTGATATAGATCGCATCCGTCTTCCAGATCTTCGCCGCCAGCTTCGGCACCCAGTAGATCGTCTCTGGCCCGACGCGCAGCCAGTCCGAATTCATGTGCGGAAACGATTTCGGGATCGGCAGCGGCTTGAAGCCCGCGCCCTGATCGGACGCCACCACGTAGTTCTGCGGCGCATAGATGTTCAGGCCGAGGAAGTCGACCGGCGACGAGATGATCTTGAGCTCCGCGTCGGTGTATTTCGGCGCGTTGGACCCGGCGTATTTCAGGAATGCATCGGTATAGCGGCCCGTCATGATGACGTTGAGATAACCGGCATTCATCTCGCGTAGCGCGATCTCCGCGGCGCGCACGTTTTCCGGCGTGTCGAACGCAGGCGCGCAGGCATCGATGTTCTCCGCCGGCCCCACCCTGGTGCCGCGGCGGCCATGGGCGCGCACCGCCTGCACCGCAAGCCCGTGCGCCAGCGCGCTGTTGTGCCTGATCTGGTTGACGGCGGCTTGCGGCAGCTTCAAGCCCGGCGCGTCGATGCCGATGCCGTAACCGAAATAGACGAAGCGCCCGCTCTCGTTCAGCGTGAACACGTTCCTGACCCGGTCGGTGAGGTGCGCGGCGACATAGGCCGCGTAATCGCCGAAGATCTTGCAGGTCTCGGTCGAACGCCAGCCGCCGAAACGGTCCTCGAGCGATTGCGGCAGATCCCAATGATAGAGGGTCAGCCACGGCTCGATGCCGTTCTTCAGGAGCTCGTCGACCAGACGATGGTAGAAGTCGAGCCCTTTCGGATTGGGCTTGCCGTCGCCGTCGGGAAACAGCCGCGGCCAGGCCACCGAGAAGCGATAGGCCTTGCAGCCGAGCTCCTTGATGAGGGCGATGTCCTCCTTGTAGCGGTGATAGTGCTCGTTGGCGCGGTCGCCGGTGGTGCCGTCCTCGATCTTGCCGGGGATGCGGACGAACTTGTCCCAGATCGAGGCCCCTCGCCCATCCTCCTCGACCGCGCCCTCGACCTGATAGGACGAGGTCGCCGTGCCCCAGAGAAAGCCCGCAGGAAAGCCGCCTGCATTGCGCGGCGGCCGTCTCGGCTTGGCCTCGACCGCCTCAAGGGGACTCGCAATCCCGGCTGCGGACAATCCCGCCAGCGTGGCAAACCGGCGGCGCGAGACCCCATCCATCATCGATGCTGCTCCACTTCTCTTCATTTCGGGCCGGCACAATGAACAGTTCCGGGCGATTTGAGAAGCGGGTGGATTCTAGCGTCGACTTGCTCCGATTGAACCGACCAAGACCTGCATCAGCCACTCAATGCCGGCGTCTCTCATCGCCGCCTTGGTTGCGATGGCCCGGATCGTGTCAGGTTTGCGCGCGAAAGGCAGCTCGACGAACACCAAGCCGAAACGGCGCGCGTGGTGCTCCACCAATCGGCGCGGCAAGGCTGCGATCAGGTCAGACCCGGAAAGTTGGGCAAGCGCCATCATGAAATTCGGGACCGTCAAGGCGATGCGGCGTTGGAGGCCGCGCTTGGCCAACATGTCGTCGACGAAACCGCGCGGTTCACCACTGAGAGAGACCAGCAGATGTTGCGATTGCGCGAAGGCCGCATGGGTTGGCGCTTTTGACAAGCGATGTCCCTTGCGCATGGCCAGCACAAACTCCTCCTCATAGAGGCTGCGCGCCTCGAACCGCGGTGATACCGAAGGCAGCGGCAACATTGCGACGTCCAGCTCGCGTCTTTCCAGCATGTCGAGGCATTGCTGCCAAGGCTCTCCGATCGCGCCGTCGCGCGGCGCCGGCATCAGGTGGATCAACCCGATGTCTATGTGCGGCGCGGCAGCTGCGATCGATCGCAACAGCGGACCGGTAGCCGAGACCAGCACCGCATCGGGTGCGCCAATGGTGAACCTGCGGCTGCTCTTTTCGGGGTCGAACGGCGTAGCCGAGCCGAACAGCTGTTCGACGCGCGCGATGATCTCAGCCACCGGCTCCCCTAGCTCCAAGGCCCGTGCCGTTGGAACGACGCCCTTCGGGGTCCGCAGAAACAGCGGATCGTTCAGCAGAAGCCGGAGCCGGCCGAGCGCATGGCTGACGGCCGACGGTGTCAGGCTCAGCCGAGCGGCTGCGCGCGCCACATGGCGCTCTTCCAAAACCACGCGGAAGAGCACGAGGAGATTGAGGTCGATCCTGGATAAATCAATTTGGTTCAGCATGTTGCTGAAATCATATCGCTGGATTCATCGGGATCAAGGCTCCATGGATGAGCTCGCACGTCATTCGACCAGGAGCTGTGAAATGACCAGGAGACCGCCCGGAGCGAACAAAAGCCCAGATTCTCAGCAGATCTCGCGGCGCTCGATGATGGCCGCTACGGCTGCAATTCCACTGTCCGTTCAGCTGTCGGCCGATGCGGCGGCTCAGAACGAGGCGGTAACGGCTCTCGTTGAGCGCGCTCGGCAGAAAAATGCCGCCTTCATGCGGGGCGACATGGATCGCTGGTCCAGGCTTGTTGGCATTGCGCCGGATTTCACGCTGATGCAGCCCTTCGGCGGCCCGGCAAGCCGCGGATTTGATGCCAGCCCCGAGCGCCTTGCTGCGCTATCGCGATACTTCAGGGAAGGTAAAACGGACCTCGAGGTTTTGCAGACCTATGCATCGGACGCGCTCGTCGTTCTCGTCATGGTCGAGCGCCAGCGCGCCGAGGTGGGCGGGCTGCCGGCCCAAGACTGGTCGCTGCGCGTGACCGAAGTCTACCGCAGGGACGGCACGGATTGGCAACTCGTGCACCGTCATGCGGATCCGCTGGTCCGAAGCATCACCTTGAAACAGGCGGCGATACTCGCCCGGGGCTGGCCAGAGGAAGAATGACGAAGTGCCGCAGATGAGCTGGATTCGGCGCTGACGCGAGATCTTGTCCGACATGTGATGCTGCCCCCGCGATGGTTGTTGCAGCCGTACAATGACGGGTCAGGGGAATTTGAGAAGCAGTGGGGCAGACGATGCAAATATGCCGAAGAGCGCCCCTGCTCCCAGGCGCTATTCAGGCTCGATGCCGAGCCCCTGGATGATCTTGCCGGACGAGACGAGCTGGTCGTCGAGGAAGCGCTTGGCGCCTGCCGCCGTCACGGCATCGCCGACACGGACATCGAAGCCGAGGGTCGGCGCGCGCTCGCGCACATCGGACGATTCCAGGGCGCGCGCAATCTCGGCGCTCAGTTTCGCGACGATGTCAGCGGGAGTACCGGCCGGGGCCATGAACATGAACCAGCCCTGGAGATCGACGCTTTGCAGCATCTCCGCAATCGCGGGAACGTCCGGCAGGGAGTCGATCCGTTTGGAACCTGCAACGGCAACAGGTCGCAGCGTACCCGCCTTGATGAAGGCCTCGGCGATCGATGCCGACTGGATCGTCACCTGGATACGTCCTGAAATGGCGTCCTGCACCGCATTCGTGGTCGTGTTGTAGGGGATGAGGACAAAACCGGTCCCGGCGCTCTTGTTGATGGCTTGAGCGATCAGGCCCGAGAGGTTGCGCGCACCGTCGACGGCGAGGCTTAGCGAACCCGGTGCCGATTTTTCCAGCTTGATCAATTCCGGCAGCGTATTGGCCTTCACCTCGGGATTGACGAGAAGGACGTGGTTGCTTTTGGCCACCATCGCGACCGGGATGAAGTCTTTCACGGGATCATAGGGGAGCTTCTTGAACGTGTAGGGATTGGTGACGAGCGCCGCCGATGTGGCGAACAGGAACGTGTAGCCATCCGGAGCCGCACGGGCGACCGCCTGTGTGCCGACAAGGTTTGCGGCACCCGGACGATTCTCGACGACGAACTGCTGCCCGAAGGTCCGCGAGAGTTTTTCGGTGATGAGGCGACACATCACGTCGGGGCTGTTGCCCGCCGGCTGAGGCACGACGACGGTCACGGGCCGCTGCGGCCACGACTGCGCGAAGGCCGGAAGAGAGCAGCAAAGCGCAACGCCGGCGAGCAGCAGACGACGGGATAATCCGGACATTGGGCGTTCCTCCCTGGAGATCCCGCTTTGCGGGCCATTTTTGGTCGTTCGCACGCCGCAGCCGTCGGCGGCAGCAATCGCTCGATCAGGTTTCGTCTGTGACGACATTCCTGAGCACGCCGAGGCGTTCGACCTCGATCTCGACGACATCGCCAGGCTTCATCCAGAGCGGCGGCTCGCGCCGCGCACCGACACCCCCCGGCGTTCCGCTGACGATGACGTCCCCGGGCTCGAGCCGCGTAAACGTGGAGCAGTATTCGATCTGGCGCGGGATATCGAAGATCATCTGCTTGATCAGCGCTTCCTGCATGACTTGCCCGTTGAGGCGGGTCTGGAGCTTGAGCTCTCCGAGCGGGCCGAGCTCGGCCGGCGTCATCATCCAGGGCCCGAACGCGCCGGTATCCGGAAAATTCTTGCCCGGCGTGAATTGATGGGTGTGACGCTGGAAATCGCGGATGCTGCCGTCATTGTAGCAGGAGTATCCCGCGACATGATCCATGGCATCCGCGCGGGAGATGTAACGTCCCGCCTTGCCGATGATGACCGCGAGTTCGCCTTCGAAATCGAGATCAGTCGAGACGCGCGGCCGCACGATGGGCTGCAAATGTCCGGTCTGGCTGTTGGCATAGCGCGAGAAAATGGTGGGGTGATCGACCTCAGCGCGGCCGGTCTCCTTGCGGTGGGTCTCGTAGTTCAGGCCCACGCACAGGATCTTGTCCGGGTTCGGGATGACCGGCAGCCAGGTGACCGTTGAGATCGGAACGCCGGCGACGGAGGTCTTTGCATCCGCAACGCCGGCGAAGTCGGCGCCGATAGCGGCCTTGAGATCGGCATAGCGCGCTTTGAGTGCAGCGCCGACATCGAAAAAGGTTTCGTCCTCGACAATGCCCCAGGTGGTGCGGCCGTCGATCGCCACGGTGGCAAGCTTCACGGTATTCTCTCCATGTCAGATCGGGAATCTTGTCTTGCTCGGACGTCGCGACGACGCAACTCGATCTCGCGCAGGAGATCGCCTAGCTCGGAGGCATTGCGCACGGTTCCGAAAACGTAATGGTCTGGTCGCACGATCGCAGCGACGACACCGTGGCGGTCGAACCAGTTCGCGAGCACGCCCTCGGTCTCTTCAAGCGCATTTGGCAGACCCGCGCCGGCAGGCGCGACTGCCGCCGCCGACACGTCCGGGCGCGTGGCACAGAGCGAGAGCATGGAAGCGGCATCATCGCTGCGGCCGTCGATCAACACGCGCCAGCCGGTCCCGGTCACATCGTCCAGCAAGCGAGCGGTAGGGCCCCTCGCGATGCGCGGCTGCGGAAACAGAGTGCCACGTGCGGGCATCTCGTGCTGTGACAGGCATCCCGCGCGGAGCGGCGGAATGATTTCCTGCCGCGTCAGCAGCAGCGGCTTGCCGCCGCCGTCGGCGAGGATTTGCGCATCCCGCCGCCGGGCCGCTGCCGCATCGCGTTCGCAGATCGACTGGCCGATCGCCTTGATCTTGCCGGTCAGCTCGATGACGTGCTGCTTGCGTTCGACCGTGTAGCTGTCGAGCAGACTGTCGGAGGAGACGCCCTTGAGCACATGATCCAGCTTCCAGACCAGGTTCGTGGCGTCGCGCAGGCCCTGGCACATACCCTGGCCGATGAAGGGAGGCTGCTGATGCGCAGCATCGCCGGCGATCAGGATCCTGCCGTTGCGCCACTCGGCGGCGACGAGGGCGTGGAAACGATAGGAGGCGGCCCGCCACAATTCTCCGTCATGCGGCGTGAGCCATGGCGCGAGCAGCTTCCAGACATTGTCGGGCCGCTCCATCTGCCGCGCGTCTTCGCCTGGCAGCAGCATGATCTCCCAGCGGCGGTGCTTCTTCGGGCCGATCAGGAAGCTCACAGGGCGCGCCGGATTGCAGAACTGCGCGGAACATTGCGGCAGTCGGGCAAGCGCGTCTTCGTTCACGCGGACGTCGACCACCAGCCAGGGTTCATCGAAGATGAGGTCCTCAAGCGCGAGATCTGCGATCTGACGCACGGTGCTCGATGCGCCGTCGCAGCCGACTACGTAGCGCGCCGTCACGGAGCGGTGCTGTCCATCGCTGTTCTTCAGGCATGCTTCGACGCGATCGGGCGTTTGCACGAGACCGAGCAGCTCGACCCCGAGCTCTACCCGCACGTTGGAAAAACTGGTCGCGTGGCAGCGCAGTTCGGCCTCGACCGCGGGCTGGCTGAACACCATGCTCGGCGTGTAGCCAAGCGGATAGGGCTTTGCGACCATGTCGATTCGCCGGATCAGCTGGCCGTCGACGCCAAAATGCTCCGATGCGGTGAAAGGCTCGATATAGGGCGAGATTGCATCAGTGAGCCCCATATTATCAAAGTGACGGAAAATCTCGTGATCGAGCGCGATCGCGCGCGGCTTGTCGTACACGTCGGTCAGCCGGTCAATGACCAGCGTGCGATGACCAAGGCCGCCGAGCAGGCCTGCGGCAACGGCGCCGGTCGGCCCGAAGCCGACGACGAGCACGTCGTAGTCGATGGCGCCGGCCGTATCCGTCATGTGCGCGCCGTCGCGAAGGGAACGGCGATCTGCGCCGTTTTGCAGGCGTCAGACTTGGGCGGAGCGATGCCCCATTGATCGGTTCGTCCCGGAGGCCAGACCCAATCGCTCGGCCCCTTCGCGACGTAGCTGTCGTCGATCTGCAAGACTTCGGCCGTGTATTCAATGACGCTACCAGCCGGATCGACGAAATAGGCGAACACGTTGTCGCCCGGACCGTGGCGGCCAACGCCCCAGCCGATCGGATAGCCATGATCGATCATGCGGCCGGAGGCACGCATGACGGATTCGAGATCAGGCATGAGGAAAGCCACGTGATTGAGGCCGTTGCGAGGAGCCTCCGCAAGCACGACCGCGTGGTGATCGCTGTTGCAGCACAGGAACGCCATCAGCTTGGATCGATCCGACAGCCGGAACCCCAAGGTCTCCTGGTAGAAGGCCGAAAGCTTTTCAATGCCGGCGCTGTTGATGTTGACATGTGCCAGCCGCTCGGGGCGATCCGCGATCACGCGCGCCGGCTTGGTACGGTCGCCATGAACGAACTCGATGACGCATCCCTGCGCTTCGCGAACCACGAAACTTGTCCCGCCTGACGGCGCAGGCGACGGCGCGGGTGAGCTGATCACATCACAGCCGGCCTGCCGCGCACGCCCGAACAAGTGGTGCAGATCGTCGTGCGAGCGGGTGCGGAAGCTGATCTTGCGGAGTGACGTCGTCTCGCCCGGCGTGAGCTCGAGGACGTGGAAGTCGCTGCCCGTCGCGGCAAGGTACACCGTGTCGCCCGCTTCCGCCGCGACGTCGAGGCCCCAGACCTTGCTGTAGAAGTCGACCGAGCCGGCAAGCTGCGGCGTCGTGATTTCGACGCTGCGCAGGGCCGTTACCGGAAAGGCGGACATTGGGCTTCCTTACCAAGGAACGCGAACGTCTCCCTCCTTAATATGTATAAAGTTCCAGGTAAAGCAAAAATTTATAAATAATTGGCGCGAGCCGTGCTAATGTACATAAGTGCTGGAGATTCTGATGGGATGCCCATGAGCACTGACGGCCAACCGGCCACGCTGGCCACCACGATCTACGCACGCCTCAAGGCCGACATCCTGACGACGCGGCTCGAGCCCGGTCGCAAACTCCAGTCGCGCTTCCTGATGGAGCAGTACAATGTCGGGCAGACCCCGCTGCGCGAGGCGCTCAACCGCCTGACCAGCGAAGAGTTCGTCGTCGGCATGGAGCAACGCGGCTTCTACGTGAAGGAGGTCAGCAAGGAGGAGTTGCAGGAGCTGACCAAGACGCGATGCTGGGTGGAAGGCCTGGCGCTCCGCGAGTCCATGCAGAATGCGACCCAGACCTGGGAAGAGGCTCTGCTGGTTGCGCATCACAGGCTTGATCGTACGGCGCGCTCGCTCAAGCACGACACGTTCGAGGACAATCCGGATTGGGAGAAGGTGCACCGTGCCTTCCACACGACGCTGATCGGTCTTTGCGGCTCACGGCCGCTGCTCGGCTTCTGCGAGCAACTCGCCGACCGGCTCTATCGGTATCGCATGATGTCGATTGCGAAGGCCTATCCGGCACGCAAGGTCGGTGCCGAGCACACCGATATCCTTCAGGCGGTTCTCGGCAGGGACAGTGAGCGGGCCGTGCATCTGCTTCAGCAGCACTATCAGCGTACGGCCGACGTCATCTATTCCGATCTCGACGGATTGCTGGCGTAGCTTCGCATCAGGGACATGGCTCCCTCGTTCAGCGCGAGCGCTTCGGCAACGGATCACGCGGCGTGCATCAGGATCATGAACCGGTCTTCGGTCTACAGAACAGATCGAAGGCTGAGCCGAACACGTTATGTCCGTCCGGACAATTGATTCCGGCGAAACCGCCATTGGCAAACGCCATCACGCCGAAGAAGATGAGCAGGCCGGCCATGACGGCAAGTCCGAGAGTGCCTCCCTTGATCAACCGCACCCACCTGGCCCACTTTTCCTGCCGAGCGATGAAGTCTCCCAGCATCGTGATCGACAGGTGAACGGCCGCCGTGATCGCCAAAGCAATCAGGCTGACATTGCGAGCACCCGACGCCCCGATCAACGCGGTAACGCCGAAGAACAGGAGCTCCACAACGTACAGCAGCCCGAGCCAGTAGCAGAACACGGCTCGACCAAGGCTGCCCGGCGTCGAGATCGTGAGCAGGGTCTGAACCGCGCGACCGGCCCTTGTGACCCACATCATCCAGCTTCGCTGTCCCCGACGGTGCTGTTCCGCCTGCTCGAGGATCTGTCCGGTAATGGTCAAGGCGCGTGAGCCGGTCCGCAGCGCGACCTCGGTGCTGGGCCTGCGGTTGACGTTGTAGTACTCGCGCACATAGTTGAGCATGCCCTGGTCGCCCAGCACCTCTTTCAGCGCCTGAGCGATCTGCGTGCGGCGCTGTCCGCCCGCGGTCAGCGCCAGTTTTTGCCATAAGGCATCGAAGGCGCCTTCGAGCGTTTCATTCTTCTGCTCCGCCAGCGCCTTTGTGAAGCCGTCAACCAATTGGTCGTAACTATCCGGCTTCATCTCCTCGCGTATGATCGTACATTGCGCCTCCTTGAGGAGAGCGTCTCTGATCACCTTGTCCTCGGCGGCAGGAAACAGCGTTGCCAGTATCCGCTCGCAACCGTCCAGCCGGCCCCACATGATGTCGTTGCGCCGCCACTGCTCGTCGAGAAAGGCGCCGAAGTGAAGCACGGCAACGCCGGCGAGCTTGTGTCGCAGGCCATTGCGTTCGTCGATCAGGCTGGTGGCATCCTCCGGGCTGACCCGAACGATCTCGACGGTCGAAGGCTCGCCGGTACCTGTATCGTAGTAGAGCGGGAAGCTCGCCTGATCGTACTCGTCGAACCTCATGAAATATTCGGCCAGGAATTCGCGGAGCGCCGTCCCCTCCGGGGTGTTGAGCGCATCGACGTCCTCTGGCAAGGCCACCTTGGCGACCGCGACGCGGACCTTGGGGCCGCCTTCGTCGCTCTCCTCGCAGGCATGAAGCTCCGGGTTTCCAAGCAGGGCCTGGGGAAGCGGCATCTGGCCGCGCGGCGCCATGCCGATCACCGGGGCGTAACCGTCTTTCAACGCGCGAATGTCGCCCTCGAGCGCGACCTGAAGCTGCGTCTCGACGGCCCTCGTATATTGGAGGAGCATCTTGGCGTTGGCGAAGACGTTCTCCTGAAGCGTCCGCAGCGGACTCGGAGGCGGCAGGTCGCTCGGAAGCGGCACGGGCGTACCGGACTTGGTCGTCAACGCCTTCAATTTGGGATCCGGCTTCTGGCCAAGAATCACACGAAGCGTCTGGATCAATTCTTCATGACATGCCGACCTGCACCCGTTCTCCGGGGGCTTCAACTGCCAGGTCACGCAACGGAGCTGGGCGATGGCTTCTCCGAGCCCGCCGGCGAGGCTGTTCAACGCAGCGAGGAGCGCCAGCGTGTCCATTCGCCGGTGGGACACGTGCCTGTCCCACCGTTCCATGAGATGTGTTTCAGCATCCGACCAGGCGTTCCCGGCGCCAGGCAGCTCCGGCTTGATGAAAAGACTTCGAAGCTGATGCACCTTGCGCAGGATAAACCCGGTGCGCCTGAGGCGATACTTGACGTCGTAATCGTCCAGAAAGGCGTTGACCGACTCGGTACGACCCTTGGCGTCTTTCTCGTATTCGTAGAAATTCTCCTCGCGCCAGGCTCGCGCCAATGCGCGCAACGCGTAAAATTGGTCGGAGCGGCGGTCGATGCCCCACCAGACGGCCAATCGATCGGCGATATCGTCCGTGACGGTCATCAGCCGGAGATGACGGTATGGCAGAAACGCGACGCCGTAATAATCGACCATATGGCGCATGTCGCGCGACCGCCAGGCAGGCACCTTGCCGTCCCCGTCGAGCACGATGCGCGCGAAGGGGTCATCGTTGCGCGCTTCGATGTCGACTTCGACCTGACGCACAATCCGCTCGACCCGCTCGATGCGCCTGTTGCGCGCCAACACCGCTTCGATGTCCTCGCGGATCGTCTCATCCTGCGGGATTGTCAGCATGGCCGAGAGCGCATTGGCGAGCGCATCGGGTTTTTGGCTCGCGCTTCCCTGCTCGGTTTCGGGATGAGCGGGGGTCGGCTCGACATAGATCAGCTTGCGTTCCATCGGTAGGCTGCCGAGACGCCATGACAGCGCATCGACGACGTAGCTGAACGGCTTGTTGTCGAGATAGCCTCCGTCGCCGAACGCGCGCTTGCGCCAACCGTCACCGTCCAGGTCCGCGATCGACAGCCCCGTGAAGAACGGCTTCCAGGCGTCGAAATTCACGCTCCCGACGGTCTGGCGCGCGTCGCACAAGCGCTGCGCGTCGGATACGGACATCGGTTCGAATGCGAATGGGAAGGATGACGTGCAACGCGCCGCAAACGCAAGGAACGGGGCGAAACTTTCGGTGAAATGGTTCTCGCCCCCGGCGGCATATTGGAAGTGATAGACCTGCTTGTAGCGCTGCTCATAGACGACCTTGTCGAACAGCCGCAACGGCACGACTGCGCCTCGAATGTCCGTCGTCGTGACGTACAGATCCAGTTCGTCGACCAGTTGAGACTCGCCCCTCGCCGTCGGCGCGACCCTCCCCTCTCTCTCCTTCTCCATTTTCTCGAAGGCATCGAGAAGCTTGACGTACATCCGATCGCTGTTCAGGAGCGACTGCGGCGCAGAACCGGTCTTGGCGAACTCCAGCCCCTCGTAGGAGGCGTCGTCGTTGAGCAGACGATTGATATCGCCCTCCTCGATCCACAACGTCTTCAATGGAGCGAACTTCTGTCCGCTGACGAGAGCTTTTGCGAGGAAAATGCCGTTGATGCCGCCAGCGGAGGTGCCCGCGAGCGAATCCACCACGAAGCGTGTGCGTTGCCCAGTCGGCAGAGTGGCCATGTCGGCGAACGGGTCACGCCCGCCGATGGTCAGATGCTCGAGATAGCGGGCGCGCAAGTTCTCGTCGCGCAACAGCCATGACGCCTTTCGGTAGACCTCGCGCGTCCCGCGAAGATTCAGGTCGTCATGCTCCTTCGGCGTCGCGCACGCCATCTCGTAGAGCTCATTCGTAACTCCGTTGATGTAGATCGCGAGCGAAACGCCACCATACATCACGATGCCGAAGCGGATCTCCCGCGAATAGAGATTATCCCCCACCCTGGGGTGACAAGCCGCAGCAACTTCCATCGCCCGCCTCGTTCAAAAAATCTTCACGCAATTCGTCGAAGCGAGGCCACCCATGGCGGCTCGCAACGTTCCCGCTAATCGGTCAGCAGCTCATTGTGCCCTTGCCACGACGCCACTGAAATCGCGTCGGGCTCCTGCACGCACACCATCGAGGTCATGCCCTCGAAATCACGATCGAAACATATGGACGCAAAATCGAACCGGCGTGGCTTGGTCCTCGTACGAACCTGCCACCCATCGCAACGGCTGTATTATGATCTATCGGCAACCATTGATACAAGCCTATCCAGGCCTGATTGCGACAATTTCCGCTGAACCTGCCTGAGACAATTTGCCCGACCGTTGGCACGTGGCGGTGCCGGATCGGAGTTCACGATCGTCATGCTGGGCCGAAGAAGCAGCACGTACAATGCGGACCGGCGCGGCGGCGGCCCCTCGTTCAGCGCGAGCGCTTCGGCAATTTCGGCAGCTTGTCGGGATTGAATGCCGGCATCTGCCCTGGTGGTTCAGGTGCGGGCGGCTGTTGTTCCGTGCGGATGAGCGTTCCGTGGAGGATCATGCCCGGCGCCTGAGGTGCCGTCGCCGTGTAGGTCGCGATCCTGCCAGGGCAGCTTCCTTCGATCGTCAGCGTCAGCTCGTCATCGTTGCCGAACACGGTGGCGCGACCGTCGGTATGGCGCCTCGTCGACACGATAGCGGTGAAGCGATCTCCATCGACCTGGCAGGTGCCGTGATAGGTCATCAGGCTGTCACGGCCCCAGATCTGGCCGTCTGCGACATGGACGATCCCGGTACCCTGGTCGATCGGCGTCTTGTACCAAGCCGCGTAGGTGCCGTCCTTCAACATGGGAGCAGCCTCCCCTGGTATTCCCACGCCGACAATTGGCATCATTAGCGCCAACAAACGGTTAATGACCGGGCCCGTGCCAATCCGGTCTTTCCTTGCGCAGCTCGGCCTCGAGCTCCTCGATGATGCTGTGAAGCAGATGCACGGCAAGCGGGTCGGTCACCTCGCGCTCCAGATGCCGGTATCGCGCGATCAAAAATTCCTGCTCTCTCAACTGGTGCTCTGTCATCGGACGGGCCCTCCGACACATCGACGCACAGACGATCAAGCAGTTTCGTTAAAGTTTTCAGATCATTTGCTATGGTTTCTGACCGGTTAAGAGGCCCGCGCCGCCGACCTTCGCCCGCGGGCCTGCAACGATCGCCCGCCGTCATCCAGCGTGCCTTTGAAACCGCGCGCTCGGCTGGAGCAGGATCAGGCAAAGCACAACCGTTTCGGGCAAGACCCGGTGCCTCGGCCCCGCATAGAACCCGCGCCAACCCGTACAAGTACGGACCCCTGATCTCAGGCAGCAGGCGATCGGAAGGAGCCACGCAATGACCGGGAGCACCGCATCCAGGCACAATCCCTCGCCCAATGGCCGGCCACCCGTCCCTGGCGCACACCCCGCCGATGTCGCGATTTCCGAGCGGCGCGCCGCCGGATCGGAGATGGCGCGGGTGCTCAGGACCGAACCGACCCGCATGGCCTTGGACGCCTCCGGCGCCGGCATCGCGCACTGGAATCACGACCCATTGCACGACGTCGTCGAGCCCATGAGCCACCACGTGATCATGGCGTATAACGGCGTGATACAGCGCATGGAGCGCCGGACGGGAAAATCGGTTTCGATCGGGACGTTTCGCCCCGGAGTCGTGATCATCATTCCGGAAGGATCGAGCTCCCGATGGGACATTCCGAAGCCGGTCGATGTCGTTCAACTCTACCTTCCGAATGCGACACTGAAGCGCGTTGCCGGCGAAGCCGGAATCGCAGGGCCGACCGACCTGCTGGAGCGGACGGCGCACCCTGACCCCATCACATCGAGACTGCTGTTGAGCGCAGCGGATGCACTCGAAGGCAACGGGGTCCTGGATTCGCTGTTCCGGCATCAGGTGACGGATCTTCTCGCCACCCGCGTCCTGGCTGCGCACACGGGCACGCGGGCCACGTTCCAACCGGCCATGGGCGGGCTGGCGCCGAAGGTCCTGTTCCGCGCGGTCGAACGGTTGCGCTCGGACGGCGATGCGGACGTCTCGCTCGATGCGCTGGCATCCGATGCCGGCCTCTCGCGCTTCCACTTCTGCCGCGCCTTCAAGGAGAGCACCGGGCTCTCGCCCCACGCCTGGCTGCGCCAACACCGGCTCGAGCAGGCCATGCACAAGCTGCGGGAGAGCGACGAGCCGATCGTCTCGATCGCTGCCGCGCTCGGCTATTCCTCGCAGACGGCGTTCGCGGCGGCGTTCAGGAAGCTGACCGGCGAGACGCCGAGCGATTGGCGCAGGCGCATGCGCTAGCAGCAATCGCTCGATAGCGACAGCAATCGCGCTGGGGCAGCGGCACACCCGATCGGTTAGACCATCATCATGTCCAATCCCACGACGGAGACAGATGATGATCTGGAAAGATGTCGTCCAGCGGCTGGCAACCACTTCATCACGCAAGGGTCTGGCGACCGCAATCGTGTACGGCCTTTCGCTGACTGTCCGCTTCACGTCAGCCGCCGGTGACGAGGCCGACATACAACGCGCTCATCCGGCGCTGTCTGTCGTGACCGGGGACGGGCCCCGCCTTCTCCATCAGGACTGGGGCCGCAAGCCGCCCTCCATCGTCTTTCGTCAGGGCTGGCCGCAGAGCTCGCAGTCGTCCGGCTGCCCCCTCCATTAAGCGCGCGCAAGTCCGCTTCAACCCTTGGCGCCGTTGCTGACCGCAACAGAGCCTGCCGCGAACCCGTAGCCGCGGCGGCAACGCGCCGTAGTGTCCAGGAAGATCAACCAGAGGAGACCACCAATGCGACTAGTCATCATCGGCGCCGGCTTCGCCGGCATGTATGCCGCTCTATCCGCTGCCCGCCTGCGTGACATCCAGGGAGTCTCGCCCGACGAACTCGAAATCGCGCTGGTCGCGCCCGAGCCGACGCTGGTCGTCCGCCCGCGGCTATACGAACAACATCCCGAAACCTTGACGGCACCGCTGCTCGATGTGCTCAAGGCGATCGACGTCACCTATGTTCAGGGCAGCGTCGACACGGTGGAAATCCAATCCCGCGTGGTGAGGATCGCCACGGCGAAGGGCACCAAGAAGATGCTCTCTTACGATCGCCTCGTGGTCGCCACCGGCAGCCGGCTGTTCCGCCCGAACATTCCGGGCCTCGCCGAGCACGGCTTCAGCGTCGATTCGCTCGACGATGCGATTGCGCTCGACAGGCACCTGCATGGCCTCGCCAAGCGGCCGGCCGTGAACGGACGCGACACGGTCGTCGTCGCCGGCGGCGGCTTCACCGGCATCGAGGCGGCCACCGAAATGCCGGCGCGGCTTCGTGCCGTCCTCGGACCGGATGCAAAGACCCGCGTCATCATCGTCGAGCGCAACAGCGCGATTGCACCCGACATGGGCGAAGGTCCGCGGCCGGTCATCGAGAGCGCACTCCAGAAGCTCGGCGTGGAAACCCGCCTCGGCGCCGGGGTGGCCTCGCTCGATGCGTCCGGCGTGACCTTGTCCAACGGTGAACACATCGAAACCGAGACCGTGATCTGGGCGACGGGGATTCGTGCGGCCCCTTTGACGACGCAGATTCCCGCCGAGCGCGACAATTTCGGCCGGTTGCTGGTCGACCCCTGTTTGCGGGTGCCAGGCGTCGAGGGCGTCTTCGCAACCGCGATGCGGCCCGTGCCGCCTGCGACGACGAGGGCAATTACGCGCTGATGTCGTGCCAGCACGCCACGCGGATGGGCGCCTTTGCGGGCAACAATGCCGCCGCCGAACTGCTCGGCGTTCCGACCAGGCCGTACCACCAGAGGGCCTACGTCACCTGTCTCGATCTCGGCGAAGCCGGCGCACTGTTCACGCGCGGCTGGGAGCGCAAGGTCGAGATGGTCGGCGACGTCGCCAAGAAGACCAAGCAAGAGATCAACACCGTCTGGATCTATCCGCCGAAGGCCGAACGCGCCGCCGCGCTCGCCTCCGCTGATCCGGAACGCGTGACCAGCCTCTAACGCACGACACCATGACGGCCGCGCTCCCTGGCTGCGCGGCCTGATCAACAAGATCAGCCAGCAGCATGAAACAGGAGAACAACATGAACCTCCACAACACCTCATACGCCGCGAAACCCGAAGAGCTCGTGCCGTCGCGCTACGCGCTCAAGATCGGTGAGATCGACGTGCTCGTGGTCAGCGACGGCGTTCTGCCGCTGCCGACCACCATGTTGGCGCACAATGCCGCCCCGGCCGAGCGTGCGGCCTGGCTGCGTGACATGTTCCTGCCGCCTGATGCTTTCGACTGGGCACTGAATGCGGTCATGGTGCGAAGCGGCGGCAAGACAATTCTCATTGACGCCGGCCTCGGCTCCGACCCGAACTTGCACTTGCCGCGGGCCGGGCAGTTGATCAAGCGACTGGAGGCCGCCGGCATCGATCTTTCCTCCGTGACCGATCTGGTGCTCACCCACATGCACATGGACCACATCGGCGGGTTGCTCGTCGACGGTGTGAAGCAGCGGCTGCGCCCCGACCTGCGGATCCACGTCGCGGCGGCGGAGGTCAAGTTCTGGGAAGCACCTGATTTCTCTCACACCAACATGCCTCAGGGCTTCCCCGATGCGCTGCGGGCGACCGCCAAGCAGTTCGTGAAGGCCTATGGCAGTCAGCTCAGGCCGTTCGATGAGGAGCACGAGGTTGCGCCGGGCGTCGTCGCACGGCGCACCGGCGGTCACACTCCCGGGCACAGCGTGGTTCGCATCGCGTCCGGCGGCGAGGCGCTGACGTTTGCCGGCGACGCCGTGTTCGCCGTCGGGTTCGACCAGCCCGACTGGCACAACGGTTTCGAACACGATCCCGAGGAGGCTGCGCGCGTGCGTACCCGTCTTCTGCGGGAGCTTGCCAAGACTGGCGAGATGCTGGTGGCCACGCACCTGCCGTTCCCGTCGGTCGGACGGGTCGCGGCGGATGGCGACGCCTTCCGCTGGGTACCGGTGTTCTGGGACTACTGAGCCGAGTGGACGCTGCGCTTCCTTCTCCTCCTTTGGGAGGAGGAGGCGTCAGCGCCTGCTGCAACTCAGAACGTCACCCGCGTCCCAGCGTCGAATGCCCTTGGCCGTGCCGGGCCGACCGAGCGCGGACCTACTTGATAACGCAGTCTGATTTTGCATGTGGTGAGCCATTGGCGAGCGCATTCCGCCTCATCTCGTGAGGCACGACATCACCTCAGCGCCGAGGTTGGCGTCCGGACCGTCGCTTCCAATTGCGCGCCCCGCGGGCTTCTGCTAGCTTGAGGTACGTGCCTCATTTCACCTCGCCGGCCGGGTCGGTGACCCGCCTCTGCCGCAACGATGCGGGTGGCGGCCGATTGCCGCGCCGCCGGGGGTGAGGCATGCGCCCAATCTGGGCTCAAGCAGAGTTGGCCATCAAAAAGGGCCGACCGCCTTAGGGGAGGATGATATGCAGCGTCTCTTGGTTGCAGGTGCGTCTATTGCCTTCGCGATTGCAGCGGGGTTCGGCTCGGCCGATGCGGCGGACAAGAAGGTTCTGGCCTTCGTCGTCAATGGCGCATCCGACTTCTGGAAGATCGCCGAGGCCGGGATGAAGAAGGCGCAGGGCGAGTTGCCCAACTACGAGCTCCAGTTCAAATATCCGGAACAGGCTGCGGCCGCCGTGCAGCAGCGCGTGATGGACGACCTCGTCGCCGCCGGTGCCGCCGGCATCATGGTCAGCGCGGTCGATCCGAAGAACCAGACCGAGCACCTCAACAAGGTTGCGTCCCAGACGGTGCTGTTCACCACCGACAGCGACGCGCCGCAATCCAAGCGCGTGGCCTATATCGGCTCTTCCAACACCGACCTCGGCAAGGAGGCAGGAAAGCTGATGGTCAAGGCGCTGCCGAACGGCGGCAAATGCGTCGGCTTCGTCGGCCTGCCCGGCGCCGACAATGCGCGCGAGCGCATCGAGGGCGTGAAGGAGACGATCAAGGGCTCGAAGGTCGAGCTCGTCGACGTTCGCGGCGACGAGATCGACCAGACCCGCGCCAAGCGCAACGTCGAGGACATCCTCGCGGCCATGCCCGATGTGAGCTGCCTCGTCGGCTTCTACTCCTACAATACGCCGCGGATCTACGAGGTGCTCAAGGAGGCCGGCAAGCTCGACAAGATCAAGATCATCGGCTTTGACGAGGATCCGATCACGCTCGGCGGCGTCAAGGAAGGCAGCATCGTCGGCACGGTGGTGCAGCAGCCGTTCGAGTGGGGCTATCAGGGCATGAAGCTGATGGCGAACTACATCGGCGGCAACAAGTCCGGCATTCCGGCCAACGGCATCATCATCGTGCCCGGCAAGGTCATCGAAAAGGCGAATGTCGACGAGTTCATGGCCTCGATGAAGCAGATGCTGAAGAAGTAGGAGATATCCGCGCTGCCCGCCGCGCAGCCTACCATGCCAGAACCGTTCCTCGAGCTGGTCGACATCAGCAAGAGCTATCCAGGCGTGGTCGCCCTCGACCACGTCGGTCTCCAGGTGTCGCCCGGCGAAGTCGTTGCGCTGATCGGCGAGAACGGCGCCGGCAAGTCGACGCTGATGCGCGTGCTCGGCGGGGTCGTGGAGCCGAGCGGCGGCGTCATCCTTGTCGACGGCGTCGCGCGAGGCTCGCTCACCGTGGCGGACGCGATCAAGGCGGGCATCGCCTTCGTCCATCAGGAACTGAACCTCTTCGACAATCTCGATGTCGCCGGCAACGTCTTCATCGGCCGCGAGCCTGTGCACGGCGGGCCCTTGCGGCTGATCGACCGCAAACGGATGTATGCCGATGTCGCGCCGCTGCTGGAGCGGCTCGGCTGCGATTTCGCGGCCGATGCGCCGCTCGCCGAACTGTCGCTGGCGCAGCGCCAACTCGTCGAGATCATGAAGGCGCTTTCGCTCGATGCTCGTCTCGTCATCATGGACGAGCCGACCTCGAGCCTGACACTCGCCGAGACGGACCGCCTGATGCGGACCGTGGCCAGCCTGAAAGCCCACGGAGTCAGCGTCATCTTCATCACGCATCGGCTCAACGAAGTGATGCAGTGCGCCGACCGCGCGGTCGTGCTGCGCGACGGGCGCGTGGTCGGCGCACTGACACGTGCGGAACTCTCTCCGGCGGCGATGATCCGCCTGATGATCGGCCGCGACCTGAAATCGCTCTACGTTCCGCCGGCCGCGCCGCCCGGCGACAGCGTGCTCGATATCGTCGATGCGGTCACCGACACCTATCCCGGCCGCGCCGTGAGCCTGTCGGTCCGCCGCGGCGAGATCCTCGGACTTGCCGGTCTCGTCGGGTCCGGCCGCACGGAGCTCGCGCGCGCCCTCTTCGGCATCGACCGATTGCGCGGCGGCGCGATACGACTCGATGGCGAGCCGATCCGGATCGCAAGCCCGCGGGCCGCCATCGAGCAAGGCATCTATCTTGTTCCGGAGGACCGCAAGGGCGCGGGCCTGCTGCTCGACGTCTCGATCACCGAAAACATCTCGCTGCCAGATCTGGCGTCCTATATGCGCTTCTGGCTGGTGGATAGCGCGCGCGAGAACGAGAATGCGGTGCGTCAGCGCGAGCGCCTCAAGATCCGCGCGCCCGACGTCAAGACCGCCGTCGGCTCTTTGTCGGGCGGCAACCAGCAGAAGGTCGTGCTCGCCAAATGGCTATCGATGCAGCCGAAGGTGCTGATTGTCGACGAGCCGACGCGCGGGGTCGATGTCGGAGCCAAGCAGGAGATCTACGGCATGCTGCGCCGCCTGACGGATGCCGGCGTGGCGATCCTGATGATCTCCAGCGACATGGAGGAGGTGATCGGGGTCAGCGACCGGCTCGCGGTCATGCATGAGGGAGCGATCTCGGGTTTCCTTGATCGCAGCCAATTCAGTGAGCACAATGTGCTGCAGCTTGCCGTTGGCCACACAATCGCGGCGGAGGGACCTTGAGCAAGAAAGACCTGAGCCTTCTCGTTCTGATTCTGGTGGTCGGGACCGTCGTCGCCCTGATCAATCCGAGATTCCTGTTCGTGGGCAATCTCTCCAACACCGCCAACCAGATCGGGCTGTTCGGCATCTTCTCCATCGCGGAAGCCTTCATCATCATCATCGGCGGGATCGAGCTGTCGGTCGGTTCGGTGATCGCACTGCTGGGCGTCCTGTTCATCGACCTCATCGTCAATCACGACGTCAACTGGGTGGTAGCCCTCGCGATGATCGTCGCGGCCGGGCTCGTGATCGGCCTCGTCCATGGCACGCTGGCGACCCGGATGCGGATCCAGCCTTTCGTTGTCACGCTGTGCGGCCTCCTGATCTATCGCGGCGCAGCGCGTTATTACACCGAGGACGCGACGGCTGGCTTCGGCTTCGGCGCGAGCTTTCCGACGCTGGAATGGCTGGCCGCCGGCCGCACCAACGTGCTCGGCTTTCCGCTGCCGCACAGCGTGGTGGCGCTCGCCGTGGTGGCCGTGATCGCCTGGGTGGTGCTTCACCGCTCGGTGTTCGGCCGCTATCTCTTTGCCGTCGGCAAGAACGAGGAAGCGGCACGCTATTCCGGCATTCGCACCAACCGCGTGATCGTCTCGGCCTATGTCATCTGTGGCGGGCTGACAGCGTTTTCGGCAATCCTGATCGCGATGTATACCCGTTCGATTTCCCCCGCCGTGCACGGCTCGTTCTACGAGCTCTACGCCATCGCCGCCGCCGTGCTCGGCGGCTGCTCCTTGCGCGGCGGCGAAGGCTCGATCATCGGTGTCGTGCTCGGCACCGTGCTGCTCCAGGTGCTGCAGAATCTGGTCAACCTGCTGGGCATTCCGAGCTCGCTCAATTTCGCGGTGATGGGAACGGTGATCCTGATCGGCGTGCTCGGAGATCAGTATCTCGTGCAACGACGCCAACGCGTGGGAGTGGCCAAAGGCCGGGAGCAGGCGAGCGTCGCTGCGGCGCCGCTCGAGCGAGTGAAGGTGGAGTGAAGGCGAGGGTTTCGCGGGCCTGTCGTCGACATAGACGGCCATCCAAGAGAGGACGCTCCAAAATATCTAGAACGTCACCCGCATCCCCGCGTAGAACGCGCGCGGCCGTGCCGGGCTGAGCGAGCGCGGGTCGGTGAAGGCATTGCCGCCGTTGGTGAAGTTGGGCAAGGCCCCGGTATCGAAGAATTGTCCGTAGGTCGCGTAGCGCTTGTCGAAGATGTTGTCGACACGGCCATAGAGCTGGATGTTCTTCGTCACCTGGTAGGAGGTGTTGAGATTGAACACCGTGTAGGACGGCAGCTTCGCGAACTGGTTCGACTCGTCGCCGACGAGATATTGGCTGGAGACGAACAGCGCGTTGCCGCCGACCTTCCAGACGTCGGTCACGGCGTAGTCGACACCAACCTTGACGCGGTGGCGCGGGATCGCGGGGATCTGGTTGCCGGGCCTGACCTGGATGGTGTCGGTGGCAGGGTCTCTGAACGGGCTCTCCGAGCCGAGCTCGAGCGGATCAAGGAAGCGCGCATCGACGAACGCATAGCTCGCCTGGACCTGCAGCGTGGGCGACTTGATGCTGACTTCGGCTTCGAGCCCCTGCCGCCGGGTGCGGCCGACATTGGAGAAATAGCCGAAGCCGGTCCGCCCGACGACAGGCACCGCTACGATGTCGTCATAATTGGTGGCGCGGAAGCCGCCGACCTTCCATCCGAGCGTGCCGATGTTCAGCTCCTTGGTGCCGCGAAAACCGGCTTCCACGGTCTTGGAGACGACCTGCTTCAACGGCGGATCCGCGACCAGAAACGCCGCGAGCAGGCAGGGCCTGGCGGGATCGGCGCAGCCGAGCTCGAGCGGTGTCGGCACGCGGTTGGCCTCGGAATAGCCGGCATAGGCAGTCAGCTCGGGCGTGATCTTGTAGGTGCCGCCGATGATCGGGTTGAAGCGGGTGTAGGTGTGATCGCCGTTGAGCGCGGTGCCGAGCTGGTCCTCCAGCGAGATCCGCGCCACGTTGAAGCGACCGCCGCCCGTGATGGCGAAAGCATCCGTGACGTTGAACGTGTCCATCGCATAGAGGCCGTTGTACTGGTTGACGGTCCGCAGCGAGACGGGGCCGGCGACCGGGTTTGCCGTGGGAGTGGGGCCCAGGAAAACGCCGCTGCCGCTGACGACGTAGTTCTCTCCGATCGAGCCGATCTCGGCGGTGGCGTTGTAGCGCGTGACACTGGCGTCGTAAGTGGCGCCGATCACGAAGCGGTTGTCGTGGCCGAACAGCTGATCGGTGTTGGTCGCCTGCCCCGACACGCCGAGGGTAGTCGAACGGATCGAGCCCCGGTCGATCTCGCCGAGGATGGTTCCCGGCGCGAAGGGATTGGCGAGTTGCGTGCCACCCGCGCCGTTCGCCGCGGTGGTGTCATCGCCGAAGCACAGCAGCGCCGGATCCGCACCGCACTCCTGCACGTCGGTCGGGTTTCCGTCGACCACCTTCTGCTCGTACCTGCGCACGTGAGCGGTGCCTTCGAACGTCCAGGTCGGCGTCGCCTCGACCTTGCCGGTCAGGTTGAGATAGCCGACGCGATTGGAGGTGGTCTGCGGGGTGGTGTAGGTCGCACCCCAATATTTGTCGAGCAGCTCGGCCGGGACGGTGGCGCTGGCACCGAAATCGTTCTTGGCGACGCCCATGTTGGCGTGGAATTCGCTGTCGCCGGCCTTGTAACCGACATCGCCGTAGAAGCGCCGCACCGTCGATTGGGAAAAATTGCGGAAGCCGTTGTCGCGCAGTCCTTCGAGCGCGGCATAGACGGCGTAGTTCTGATCGACCTGCTTGCCCCATTGCGCCGAGCCCTGGATGCGGCCGAACGAGCCGCCCATGAGATCGAGCTCGGCGCCCTGATAAGTGAAGCCGTCCTTCATTTGCAGGTTGATCGCGCCACCGAGCGCATTGAGGCCGAAGGCCGGGTTGTTGGTCACCAGCGTCACCGACCTGATCGCGGCGGTGGGGATCAGGTCCCAGTTGACGGCATCCGAGAATGCCTCGTTGATACGGACGCCGTTCTGATACACCGCAAGGCCCTGCGGCGTGCCGGTCACGGGCGATGCGACAAAGCCGCGGAATTCGACATCCGGCTGGAACGGATTGCCGGTGACTTCGCTGATGTTGACGCCGGCGATGTTGTCGCGCAGCGCGTCCGTGACGTTCAGCGAGCCCGTGCGCCTGATCTGGTTGGCATCGACGGCATTGATCGCCGACGGGACCTTGTCGACGTCGAGACCCCGGCCGATGCCCGGCGAGGTCGGATAGACGTAGATCCGTGTCCTCGGCGCGGCGGATGCCGGCGCCCCCACGCGCGCAACCGGTCGCGACGGCGCCGCGCGCCGCGTTGCAGGAGATGGTGCGGAGATCTCGACCGGCGGCAGGTTCTGGACGTTGGTCTCCTCGTCCGGCGCGGCCCCGGCAGGGCTCGCAAACACCAAGCCCGATGCCAGCCCGGTCGACACCGAGGCCATCAACAAACCACGCTTGAACGAATCAACCTTGCCCATCCCCGCCTTCCCATCCGCGACCACCGGCTGTTTTGATTTCCGCCGATTGGTCGAGGCGAGTTTATTCGGCCGCATTGGGGACGCCAGCCACAAAAGGTCGGGTCCAATCCGCACCCGTTTTCCCGACCAAATCGGGAATTTTTCCCGATCGTTTCGGGTGCGATCAGGTTGCCGCCGTCGGCACCAGCGCTTCCACGGTCACACCGCCGTCACCGGAGACCACATTGAGCGTGCCCCCCAGCGCCAGGATCCGCTCGCGCATGCCGACGAGGCCGAAGCCGAGCTTCTGGCCCGGCTCCATGCCGCGACCGTTGTCGCTGACCCGCACCCGGGCACAGCCGCGGCCGCCGGCCTGCTCCACCGGCTCGATGACGACGCTGACCGAGGTCGCGCCGGCGTGGCGGAACACATTGGTGAGCGCCTCCTGCACGATGCGGTAGATGGTGAGATCGGCGGTCTCGCCGGTTGCGCCCAGCGCCGGCGAGATCGAGGTCTCGATCGCGACGTCGGGCCGCGACTCCCGCCAGAGCCGCGACAGGGATTCGAGCGCCTGACGCAGGCCGAGCTCGGCAAGACCCACGGGCCGAAGCCGCTCCAGCACGCGACGATTGAACTGCTGAAGTGCATTGATCTGCTCCAGCATGGCGCTGCCATGTTTTCGCACCGCATCCGCACTCGGCTCGCGCCCGTCCGCCTGCTTCGCCAGCGCGCTCGCATGTGCGCGCAGCGAGAACAGATAGGGCCCGAACTCGTCGTGCAGCTCGCGCGCGATCTCCTTGCGCTCGATGTCCTGCAGCGACACGGCACGCTCGGCAAGGCGCCGCTTCTCCTCGACCGCTTCACCGAGTGTCGCGGCAAGATGGTTGAGCCTGGTGCAGATCGCGGCGAGCTCCGGCGCGCCGCCCGGTGCGACACGGGCCTCGTAATGTCCGCTTTCGAGCTTGCCCATGGCCTCCGCCAGCGACTGCAGCGGTGCCAGGGCACGGCCGACCACCTTCATCATCAGGAAAAACAGCGCGAGCGCGACCACCGATCCGACCTCGAGCTGGGTCACGATGCCGTCCCAGATCTCGGCGATCTCGTCGTCGGGGTGCGAGGTGATCACGAGCGAGCCGGGCTTGCCGCGGATCGCGACCGGCACGCTGACCGCGGTCTGCTCGGGATGAACCAGGCTGACGAACCAGGCCGGCGGGCCGCGCGCGTCGCCATCGGCGCCAAGCCGGGGCGCCGTCAGGGGGTTCCCGCCGGAATCGTGCAGCGCGATGCTGACATGGCGCAGGCGGCTGAGATCGCGGGCGATCTGGTTCAGCCTGGCATCCGGATCGGGCGCCTCGTTGAGATCGGCAACGATCATCTCGATGAATTCGCGCGCGAGGCGGATTACGCTCTGGTCCTCGGCCTGCACGCGCGGGCCGGCCTCGGCGACCTGGCGGCCGATATTGACCGCGAGCCCCAGTGCCAGCAGCAACGCCAGCAAGAGATTGATGCGCCCGCGCAAGGAAAGATTTTGCCACATTGGTCTCGCTCGTGCCTCGCGAAGGGTTGGCCACGCCTGTCCGATGACGTTGACAGAGCCGAACCGCCCGATATCTAATCGGAAGCGTACAGCAATCCCGGCCGGGTTGCATGAGGCGACACGAGACGCGCGTCTTGTCCGGTCAGCCTCGTGCGGCGCAGAACAGGCAAGCTCCAGGGGACGTGGCTGTCGCGAGGAACGCCCATGCGCATTCTGATCGTCGACGATCATCCCATCGTCGCCTCCGGCTGCAGTGCCGTGCTGGCCGACGAAGGCGAGATCGAGATTCTGGAGGCCGCCGACGCCGAGGACGGCGAGTGCGTCTTCATCGTCGAACGTCCAGACCTCTGCATCATCGACATCAATCTGCCGACCGTCTCCGGATTCGAGCTCGCGCGCCGCATCCTCGAGCGTGCGCCCGAGGCTCGCATCATCATGTTCAGCATGAATGACGACCCCGCCTTCGCCGCGCGCGCGATCGAGTGCGGCGCCAAGGGCTACGTCTCCAAGACCGGCGACCCCGACGACCTCGTCGAGGCGATCCGCGCCGTCGGAAGCGGCGGCACCTACCTTCCGACCGCGATCGCGCGCAGCATCGCCTTTGCGGGGCCGACGCTGGCGCAAAACCCGCTGTCGAAGCTGAACGCGCGCGAGATGGAGATCCTGCGGCTGCTCAGCGCCGGCAAGAGCCTGTCCGAGATCGCCTGGCTGGTGCAATCGTCCTACAAGACGGTCGCCAATACCTCGTCCATCATGCGCCAGAAGCTCGGGGTGAAGACCTCGGTCGAACTTGTGCGGCTGGCGATCGACAGCGGCGTCGCCTGACGACGCCACAAATTCGGTCACACAAGCGTTGCAATCTTGATGTGGTGAGATGCCACGGAGTCTTTCGGCATGACGATTCAGACTGTCTCGACCAACAAATCCCATGGCGGCGTGCAGGGCGTCTATCGCCACGCCAGCCAGGCGACCGGAACCGACATGGTGTTCTCGGTCTATATCCCGCCACATGCGGACGGCGCCAAGCTGCCCGTGGTCTGGTACCTGTCCGGGCTCACCTGCACGCATGCCAACGTCACCGAGAAGGGCGAATTCCGCAAGGCTTGCGCCGAGCTCGGCCTGATCTTCGTCGCGCCCGACACCTCACCCCGCGGGCCCGACGTGCCAGGCGATGCCAACAACGCCTATGATTTCGGCCTCGGGGCCGGCTTCTATGTGGACGCCACGCAAGAGCCGTTCGCGCGCAACTATCGCATGTGGAGCTACGTCACGGACGAGCTGCCGAAGCTCGTGGCGGAGAACTTCCCGGTCGATGCCAGGCGGCAATCGGTGATGGGGCACTCGATGGGCGGCCACGGCGCGTTGACGGTGGCGCTACGCAACCCGCACCGCTTTCGCGCAGCCAGCGCGTTTGCCCCGATCGTGGCGCCCTCGCTCGTGCCTTGGGGCATCAAGGCGCTGTCCGGCTATCTCGGGCCGAACAAGGATTCCTGGCGCAACCACGACACGGTGGCGCTGATCGAGGACGGCGCCAAGTTCTCCGGCTTCCTGGTCGACGTCGGCGAGGCCGACAATTTCCTGAAGGAGCAGCTCAAGCCAGAGCTGCTCGAGGCCGCCTGCGCCAAGGCCGGCATCCCGCTGACGCTGCGGCGCCAGGCGGGCTACGACCACAGCTATTATTTCATCTCGACCTTCATGAGCGATCACCTGCACTGGCATGCGGCAAGATTGACGGCGTGATCTTGCTCTCTCCTCCCCCTCTCCCCGTTCTTACGGGGAGAGGCGAAGACCTCATGGCTTACCGTAATTCGGCGCCAGCAGGCGGTTGCGGATGAGGTAGCTCATGGTGCGCGACCAGGATTCATCCGTGTTGCCGCGCATGTCGGCGCTGGCGGCGGTGATCATGTTGCCGGTCTTCACGTCGCGCAGATAGACGTTGAGATTGATGATCAGGTTCGAGACCTTTTGCACGAGCCCGGTGATCTCCAAATCGGCACCGAGCTGCCCGGCGAGCTTGAGGTCGCAGCCGCCGCAGGCCTGCAGGTTGGCGTGACGGGCAGCCTCCCGTACCGGCGCGATATCGAGCACCTGGAACTTGCCCGACTCTGCCAATTCCTTGCGCAGCTGCTCGCTGATGCGCACGAGTCGCGCCTCTTCCGGCTTGGAGCCGTAGAACTCGCCCGGCAGGCTGGTGTCGATCAGCTCGAAATCGAACACCGCGAGTTTCGGCGGGTCGGCGAGCGCGGCCGCGCCCGTCAACAGCAAAGCCGCGATCGCCAACAATGCTCGCATGATCGTGATTCCCGGCCGTGCGCGCGCGGGGACGAAATGCGGGGTTGCATGGCCTGACAATTTGGTCATGCTTGAAGCAGAGACAATTCTTCACCGGCGGTCAAGCCGGGGAGATCGTCTGGAGGAAACATGATCCGATGGTTGGCCGGCCTGATCGGCTTTGGTCTTGCGGCGACGAGCGCGCTTGCGGCCGATCCCGTCACGGTCGGCGTCGGCTATCTCGGAATCGCCGGCACCCGATCGACGCTGTCGCTGGTCGAGCAGCCCGCCGAGAATGACGGCGTCGCCGGCGCGCGCCTTGCCATCGAGGACAACAACACCACCGGGAAATTCACCGGCCAGCGCTTCACGCTGGAGGAGCGCCGCATCAGGGAAGGCGAGGACGTGGCGCAGGCTGCGACCGCGCTCGCCGAGAAGAACGGCTTCATCATCGCCGACCTCCCCGCCGATGCGCTTCTGAAGGTCGCGGACGCCCTGCGCGACCGCGGCACGTTGCTGTTCAACGCCGGCGCGATCGACGAGCGGCTGCGCGAGGCCGATTGCCGTGCCAACGTCATCCACACCGCGCCGACGCGCGCGATGCTGGCGGATGCACTCGGCCAATATCTGGTGTGGAAGAAGTGGTCGCGCTGGCTGCTGGTGGTCGGCTCGCACGACGAGGACAGGCTGTTCGCCGATGCGCTCCGGCGAACCGCGGCGCGGTTCGGCGCCAAGATCGTGCAGGAGCGGATCTTCGAGGACAAGGGCGGCGCGCGGCGCACCGATAGCGGCGTGACGCAGATCCAGCGCCAGATTCCTGTCTTCACGCAACAGGCGCCGGCCTATGACGTGCTGGTCGCCGCAGACGAGAGTGAAGTGTTCGGCGCCTATCTGCCCTATCGCACCTGGGATCCGCGCCCGGTCGCCGGCTCGGCCGGCCTCGTGCCGCGCAGCTGGGACGCATCGCAGGACCAATGGGGCGCGATCCAGATGCAGAACCGCTTCATCAAGCTGAATGCGCGGCGGATGACCGCGCTCGACATGCAGGCCTGGACCGCGGTGCGCATGATCGGCGAAGCCACCTCGCGCACCAATTCCGGCGAGGTCAAGAAGGTCACCGATTTCATCAAGGGCCCGGATTTCTCCGTCGCCGCCTTCAAGGGCACGCGGCTGACCTTGCGCGACTGGAATTGGCAGCTGCGCCAGCCGATCCTCCTGGTCGACGGCCGCATGGTGGTATCGGTGTCGCCGCAGGAAGGATTCCTGCACCAGGTCTCCGAGCTCGACACGCTCGGCTACGATCGCCCGGAGAGCAAATGCAAGTTGAAATGAGGACGCAGATGTTGCGCATGTGGCGTGTGGGGCTTCTGTCCGGGCTGGCGCTCGTCGCATTGCCCGCGCATGCTTTCATCGCCTATGTCTCGAACGAGAAGAGCAACACGGTCTCGGTGATCGATACCGACAGCTGGACCGTGACCAAGACCATCAAGGTCGGCCAGCGTCCGCGCGGCATCGATTTCACCCGCGACGGCAAGTTCGTGATGGTCGCGGTCGGTGACGACGACACCATCCAGGTGATCGACACCAAGACGCAAAGCGTGGTGGACAGCCTGCCCTCCGGACCCGACCCCGAGCTGTTCGCACAGGATGCGGCCGGCAAGATCCTCTATGTCGCGAACGAGAACGACAACACGGTGACGGTGATCGACCTCGAGAAGCGCACCCGGCTCGGCGATATCCAGGTCGGCGTCGAGCCCGAGGGCATGACCATCAGCCCGGACGGCAAGACGCTGATCAACACGTCCGAGACAACCAACATGGCGCATTTCATCGACACGTCGTCGCGCCAGATCGTCGCCAACGTGCTGGTCGACGCGCGGCCGCGCTTTGCCGAGTACAAGCACGATTCTTCGGAGGTCTGGGTGTCCTCGGAGATCGGCGGCACCGTCTCGATCATCGACCCCAAAAAGCACGAGGTGATCGGCAAGGTCACGTTCGAGATCCCGGGCCTGCGGAAGGAGGCGATCCAGCCGGTCGGGATCGGCATGACCAAGGACGACAAGACCGCCTTCGTCGCGCTCGGCCCCGCCAACCGCATCGCCGTGGTCGACGTCGCCTCGCGCAAGGTGACGAAATATCTCCTGGTCGGGCAGCGGGTCTGGCACATGGCGTTCACGCCGGACGAGAAATATTTGCTCACCACCAACGGCGTGTCGAACGATGTCTCCGTCATCGACGTTGCCGCGCAAAAAGTGATCAAGACCATTCAGGTGGGCGAACTGCCCTGGGGCATTGCGATCGCGCCATGACCAGCCCTGCCCCGATCGCCGAACCGCAGCAGACGCCGAGACCGGGAGCGGCCACGGTGCCGGCGTTGTCGATCGAGGGCGTCAGCCATGCCTATGGTCCGCGGCGCGCCTTGACGGACGTGTCCTTCAATGTGCAGCCCGCGAGCTTCACGGCGCTGCTGGGACTCAACGGCGCCGGCAAGAGTACGCTGTTCTCGCTGATCACGCGCCTGTTCGGCATCCAGTCCGGCCGCGTCGGCATTTTCGGGCACGACGTCAGCAAGAGCCCCGGCGAGGCGCTGCGGCTGCTCGGGGTCGTGTTCCAGCCGCGCACGCTCGATCTCGACCTGTCGCTGACGCAGAACCTGCTCTATCACGCCGCGCTGCATGGCATCGGCCGCCGCGACGCCTCGGCGCGCAGCGCCGAGCTGCTCGGGCGCATCGGCCTTGCCGATCGCGCCGCGAGCAAGGTGCGCGACCTCTCGGGCGGACAGATGCGGCGGCTGGAGATCGCGCGGGCGCTGCTGCATCGGCCGCGCCTCTTGCTGCTCGACGAGCCGACCGTCGGCCTCGACGTCAAGGCGCGCGCCGACATCATCAGCCACGTCCGCCAGCTCGTGACCGAGCAAGGCATCGGCGTGCTCTGGGCCACGCACCTGTTCGACGAGATCATGCCCAGCGACGATCTCGTGGTGCTGCACCAGGGAAAGGTGCTGGCGCAGGGGCCGATGAGCCGCGTCGTCGCGGAGGCCGGTGCGCAGGACGTCAACACCGCCTTCATGCGCCTGACCGGCGCGCAAACCATGCCTGGAGGCGGCGCATGAGCAGCATCACAACGCGCGAGGCGCCGCGGGGATTTTCGCTCTCCGAGTACATGACCTGCCTCACTGGCATCGTCTGGCGCGAGGGGCTGCGCTTCCTGCATCAGCGCGAGCGCTTCGTCTCGGCACTGGTGCGTCCCCTGGTGTGGCTGTTCATCTTTGCCGCCGGCTTCCGCCAGGTGCTCGGCATCTCCATCATCCCGCCCTACGAGACCTACATCCTCTACGAGGTCTATATCGCCCCCGGGCTGATGGCGATGATCCAGCTCTTCAACGGCATGCAGTCCTCGCTGTCGATGGTCTATGACCGCGAGATGGGCAACATGCGAACGCTCCTGGTGAGCCCATTGCCGCGGGGCTTCCTGTTGTTCTGCAAGCTGCTCGCGGGCACCGCGGTATCGCTGCTCCAGGTTTATGCGTTCCTGCTGATCGCCTGGCTCTGGGACATCACCCCATCGCCCCAGGGCTATCTCACCGTGCTGCCGGCGCTGATCCTCTCGGGGCTGATGCTGGGCTCGCTCGGCATGCTGATCTCGTCGGGCATCAAGCAGCTGGAGAACTTCGCCGGTGTCATGAACTTCGTGATCTTCCCGATGTTCTTCGCCTCCTCCGCGCTCTACCCGCTCTGGCGGGTGCAGGAGGGCAGCCCCTATCTCTATTATCTGTGCGAGGCCAATCCGTTCACCCATGCGGTTGAGCTGATCCGCTTCGCGCTGTATGGCCAGGTCAACTGGATCTCGCTGGCGGTGGTCGCGACCTGCACAATCGTCTTCATGATCGGCGCGATCCTGGCCTATGATCCCTCGCGCGGGCTGGCGCGACGCGGGCCTGCGGGAGGCGAAGGATGATTGTTCGAGTTCTGGCCAGTGCTGTTCTGGTGCTCGCTGTTGCGAGCACGGCGGCGCACGCCGCCGATCCCCGCTATCCGGACTGGCCGTGCACCCAGGCCAAGGTGCCGGAGATCTCGCTGGCCGCCGTGTGGGCCGGTCCGCCGCTCGACGACGTCCAGAACAGATGGAAGGACGACGCCAGGATCAGCGCGCTCGTCGCAAAGCTGGCGGCGCGCAAGACGCCGCTGGATGAGGGGGAAAAGCTGGTGAAGGAGTTTCTCGCAGGTTCCGCCGCCGACAAGAGTGCGAACGCCAGGCTGCTGTTCGCCGGCCTGTTCGACACGCTCAACGCCCAGCGTTCCCAGGTCATGAACGGGCTCGAACGCGTCAGCCGCAAGCAGCGCGATGCCGCCGACAAGATCCGCGAAGAGACGATTCAGCTCCAGGCCCTGCAAGGGGCCACACCGCGTGACGAGGCGAAGGTCGAGGCGCTCAGCAACGAGCTGATCTGGAAGACCCGGATCTTCGAGGACCGCCACAAGGTGGTGCGCTTCGTCTGCGAGGTTCCAACCTCGATCGACCAGCGCCTGTTCGCGCTCGGACGCGTGATCCAGCAGGAAATGGAATAGCGTCAGTTGGGCTGACGGCTCACGGAAAGTTCCCGCAATCGCCTCAGCAACGTTAACCTTTCGCCGCGCTATCTGCCGGAACCAAATCGATTTATGATGGCTTGTCGAAGTGAACTCCAGACGTCGGGAGGCCTCGATGGGAACCACAAGATTCATGTTCGCGGGCGCCGCGGTCCTCGGCATGCTCGCAACCAGCGCCTTCGCTGACGACATGACCGGGATGATCACGCGGATCGATCGGCTCAACGGCACGATCTCGATCCAGCAGACGCAGAAGGGCACGGTCGGCGCCAGCACCGGCAGCGCCGGCGCGCTGCAGGAGTACAAGGCCAAGGATGCCGCGATGCTGGACGCCGTCCATGCCGGCGACAGGGTGAGCTATTCTGCGACCGAGACCAACGGTACGGGCACGTTGACGAAGTTGCAGAAGCAGAAGCCGTAACACCGTCTTTCGTCTCCCGCTTGCAGGGACAGGCAGAGCACTTCGCCCAACCGTTACTGGTCCGGGCGCGGTTCCGGCTGCGCTTCCTCGGTCGGAAGTTTTGCTCCCTCCCAGCCGTCGGTGCCGTCGGGATACCAGGCGATGTTGGAATAGCCGTAAGCCAATGCGCGCCTGGCTGCGTTCCAGGACATCCAGCAATCGGCGAGGCAATAGATCACCAGCAGCGCGGCCTTGTCGCCGCGCGAGGCGCGCGCAAGGCCACGCTGGAGATAATCGTCCATGGCGCGCGGCAGATTGCCGTAGCCGGTGTCCGGCAGCCAGAGGCTGCCCGGAATGTTCCTGCGCGGCGCATCAAGCCACACCGTGCCCGCAGGCAGGTTCTTCGGCTTCGGCGGGCGCGGCATCACATCGACGAAAGCGCCGCTGCTCGCGCGCCAGATCGCCTCCGCCTCTCCGGTCGTGAGCACGCGCGCGCCAGCGAGCGTCGCCGGCACCGGTGCGCGATAATTGTCGGTGCGATAGCCCCCGGGCTCGAACGGCTCCTGCTGCTGCGCCAACGCCGGGACCACGAGCAGGGCAACGACGAACGCCGCGGCAAGCGGCCGGCTCATGGCGCCTTCTTGGCCGTCTCCGCGCCGAGCGGCCGATTGCTCTCGTCCAGCAGCGGCACGCCGAAATCGAGCAGGATCTTGTTGATCTCGCCCTGGTTCTCCTGGATGACCCGGTTGAGCTGCCGCTTCCAGCTCTGGTCGGCGGGACGCACGCCCATGCCGATGCGATAGACCAGCTTCGGCCCGGTGGTCTCCTTCACCAGCGGCGTGACGTGCAGCGAGGCGCCGGCCTTCTTCGCATAATAGCCGGCCATCGGTCCCCAGAGCACGCCGGCGTCGATCTTGCCGGCAGTGAGGTCCTCGATCATCGCCTGCGCCGAATTGTCGAAGCGCGTGTCGATCATCAGCGGATAGGGTTTGGCGTCGCCCATCAGGCCTGCCAACGCCATATTCGTCGCCGGCGGCGTGCCGGCGACGATGCCGATATGCTTGCCCTTCAGGCGTGCGTCCTCCAGCGTGTCGACGTCCTCGAGCCCGCTGCCGGTCTTCGCGACCAGCGCATAGGTCGTGCGGTAATAGGGATTGGTGCCCTGCACGAGGTCGTCGCCCTGCGGGAAGCCCATGATGACGTCGCAGCGATGTGCGCCCAGCGTCATCCGCACGAAACCGGTCGCTTGCGGAAAGAAGACGTAGTCGAGCTTCTTCTGCAGCTTGTCCGCCAGGAACTCGGCGAGCTTGTTCTCGAACCCCTCGCCCTTCTCGTTGGAGAAAGGCAGGTTGCGCGGGTCGGCGCAGACGCGCAGCACCTTCGGGTCAACCAGCTCGAACGAGAGATCGCCGGTCTCGTTGGTCTGCGCGAAGGCGATATCGCCGAACGCACAGGATGCGATCACGATGCAGAGTGAAAACCACCAGCGACGATGTCGTCCGGCCTGCGTCATCGCGCTTCCTCCTCGTTTTGTTTGAATGTTATCCATGCAACGCCTGACGCGCCACGTGTGCCAACTTTTGCTGGCTTTGCTTTGTTGCAGTGCAATGAGGCCGATCCTTTGAACTGAGGCGGAAAAGTGTCTCGCATCGCTCTCGTGATCGCAGCCTTGTCCCTGGTAGTAGCGACGCTAGCACGCGCCGGAGCGGCCGAATTGCCTGTGAGCGAAGTCGCGCCGGGAATCTTCCTACACTCCGGGACCATCGCGCTGATGAGCCGCGAGAATGAGGGCGACATCGCCAATGTCGGCTTCATCGTGGGAGATGACGCGGTGGCCGTGATCGACACCGGCGGCAGCCTGCGCGAAGGCGAGGCGCTGCTGGCGGCGGTGCGCGCGCGCACGCAGAAGCCGATCCGCTATGTCATCAACACCCATGGCCATCCCGACCACGTCTTCGGCAATGCTGCTTTCGTGGCGGAGGGAGCCAGCTTCGTCGGCCACAGCAAGCTGCCGCAGGCGCTGGCGAGCCGCGGACCGTTCTATCTCGACAATTTCAGACGCATCATGGGCGCCGAGTTGATCGATCCCGTGAAGATCGTGCCACCGACCCTGCTCGTGACGGACACGCTGACGCTCGATCTCGGATCGCGCCGCTTGACCCTGAGGGCATGGCCGGCCGGGCACAGCGACAACGATCTGACCGTGTTCGACGAGACCACCAAGACCCTGCTTGCCGGCGATCTCGTCTTTCTCCGCCACATTCCGGTGATGGACGGCAGCATTCGCGGCTGGCTCGCTACGCTGAAGGAGTTGGAGACGATCCCGGCGCTGCGCGTTGTTCCCGGTCACGGCCCCGTGAGCGACTGGCCTGCGGCGCTGAGCGATCAACGGCGTTACCTGTCAACGCTGCTGTCCGACGTCCGCGCCCTGAACAAGAAGGGCGCGCCGATCCGCGCCGCTGCGGACAAGGCGGCCACGGAAGAGCGGCCGCACTGGCAGCTGTTCGAGGACTACAACGCCCGCAACGCAACTGCAGCATTTTCGGAAATTGAATGGGAGTAGCGGGCGCGCTACCCTGGCAGAGATCAGCTTCGCTTGATCCAAGGAGCATGACCATGACGGGATGCACACGCCGCCTGCCCCTGATCGCCCTGCTCCTCGGCATCGCCTTCGCCGTGCCGACGCAAGCGGAAGAGGCCTACGATCCCTGGCCGGGCCTGGTGCAGGACATCTTCAGCAACCGGCCGATGAACGACGGCAGCGCCGTCATCGGCATCGAGATGCCCTATCGCGCCGAGGATGCCGCGATCGTGCCGGTGACGCTGCGCAGCAAGCTGTCGCCCGCAGATAGCCGCCGCATCCGTTCGATCACGCTGGTGATCGACCGCAACCCGCACCGATGGCAGCGAAGTTCGAGCTCGGTCCGGACGCCAACGTCACGGAAATCTCGACCCGCGTGCGCGTCAACAATTACACCGATGTGCACGCCGTGGCCGAGCTCAGCGACGGCCAGCTCTACGTCTCGAAAGTCTATGTGAAGGCCTCCGGCGGCTGCTCGGCCCCGGCAGCAAAGAACGTGGAAGAAGCCAAGAACCGGCTCGGCCAGATGCGCTACCGGCAATTCGCCCGTGAGGACGGTCCGGCCAGCCGGTTGCGTGAAGCGCAGATCATGATCGGCCATCCCAACAATTCCGGATTGCAGATGGACCAGGTCACGCAGCTCTATATCCCCGCCTTCTTCATCAACCAGCTCAAGCTGACGCAGGACGACAGCCCCGTGCTGTCGATGGAAGGCGGCATCTCGATCTCGGAAGATCCCAACCTGCGCTTCACCTATGTCTCCAACGGCGCCAAGCGTTTCCGCGCGGAGGCCAAGGACACGGACGGCCACGTATTCCGCAACGAATGGGACGTGGAAAAGCCGGGGACGTGAGACTTTCTTACCCTCCCCCCCTGTGGGAGAGGGTGGCTCGCTGCGTAAGCAGCGAGACGGGTGAGGGGTATGTCTCCACAGATGAGCGCGCGGTGACATACCCCTCATCCGGCGCTTCGCGCCACCTTCTCCCACAAGGGGAGAAGGAAGATCGCACCGTCTATGCCGCAATAGCTAGAAGCACCTCACCTCGGCTTCCGCCTGCGCCCGGCGCAGATCGTTGACCGCCGAGTTCGCCTGCTCCGAGGTGCGAAACTGCACGCCGAGATTGCCACGGACCTGGGACATGCTGAGCGCGGTCTCTGCGGTCACATAGCGCGCGTAGGGCATGATCGAGGCGACCACATCGATCGAGCAGGAACATTGCTCGATGGACTGCCGGCTCTCGCCATTGGCCTTCATGCAGCCATAGACATACTCCGCGCGCGCCGACGTCGGATAGTCATTGGCCTCCTCGGCCCGCGCCACGCACGCGGTCGCCGCCAATACCGCCAATGCGGCGACAATCGGTCGTAGCCGTCCGGCCAGATTCATGCGCGTCCTCCCGCTGGTTGCGAGCCAAGCTATGCTATGCGTATTGTGCTGAAAAGCACTCTGTCAGAGGAAACGGCTCACAAGGTGATGAGAGTTTTGGCACGAATATTGGCGCTCGCAACGGTGCTGGCGCTAGCCGCGCCGGCCGGCGCCGCGGACACGATCCGCCTTGCGGTGCAGAAGACCGGAACATTCTCGTGGGAGCTGGCCGCGATCCGCAGCGCCGGCCTCGACAAGGAGGCCGGCCTGTCGCTGGAGGTCACCGAGCTCGCGAGCACCGAGGCCGGCAAGATCGCGATGCGCGCCGGCAGCGCCGACATCATCCTGTCGGACTGGCTGTGGGTGTCACGCGAGCGCGCGCTGGGTGCCAAGCTCGCCTTCTATCCCTATTCCAGTGCGCTCGGCGCCGTGATGGTGCCGGCCAATTCGCCGATCAAGACGCTTGCCGACCTCAAGGGCCGCAAGCTCGCGGTCGCCGGCGGGGCGATCGACAAGAGCTGGCTGCTGCTGCAGGCGCGCATGAAGCAGGACGGCATCGACCTGAAGTCGGACGCAACCATCGTCTACGGCGCCCCGCCCTTGATCGCCGCCAAGTCGCTGGACGGCGAGATGGATGCGAGCCTCAACTTCTGGAATTTCTGCGCCCAGCTCGAAGCCAAGGGTTTTCGCCGCCTCGCCGGGATCGAGGAGATCTTGCCGAAGCTGGGCGCCAAAGGCGCGGTCGCCGCAGTCGGCTATGTCTTCGACGAGAGCTGGGCCGCGAGCCATAAGGAGGCGGTCGCGCGGTTCATCGCGATGACCCGCAAGGCCAAGGAGCTGCTGACGACCTCGGATGCGGCCTGGGACAAGGTCGCGCCGCTCACCGGCACGACCGATCCTGCCCTGCTCAAGACCTACCGCGACCGCTACCGCGACGGCATTCCGCGCCGGAGCATCGATGATGAGGAAACGGACGCGCGCGTGCTGTACCGCGTGCTGGCCGAGATCGGCGGACGCGAGCTCGTCGGCCCCGCAGCCGAGCTCGACCCCGGCACCTTCTATCACGCGGTCCCCGGAGACTGAGGTGCTGCGCCTGCTCTCGTTCGCCCTGTTCCTCGCGATCTGGTGGATTGCCGCGCTCCTCGTCGGCGGCGCAAAGCTGCCCTCCCCGCCGGCGGTGCTTCAGGTGATGATAGCGGAAGCATCGAGCGGCGCGTTGTTCCTGCATCTCGGCGCCACGCTGGCGCGCGTCGCGCTCGCCTTCACCCTGGCAATGTCGCTCGGCAGCGCGATCGGCTATTTGATGGGCCGGGTCAAGCTCGCCGACCGGCTCGGCGATCCCTGGCTGATCCTGCTGCTCAACCTGCCCGCATTGGTCGTGATCGTGCTGGCCTATATCTGGGCTGGCCTCACCGAGGCCGCCGCGATCGCGGCGATCGCCATCAACAAGCTGCCGACCGCCATCGTCACCTTGCGCGAGGGCACGCGCGCACTCGACCGTTCGCTCGACGAGATGGCGAGCGTGTTCGCGATGCCGCGCTGGCGCGCCTTCCGCCACGTCGTGCTGCCGCAGCTTGCGCCCTATATCGCGGCCTCTGCCCGCTCCGGCCTGTCGCTGGTGTGGAAGATCGTGCTGGTCGCCGAGCTGCTGGGACGGCCCAACGGCGTCGGCTTCGAGATCGGCGTCGCCTTCCAGCTGTTCGACACGCCGCGGCTGCTGGCCTATTCCCTGACATTCGCCGCCGTCGTACTCGTCATCGAAACCTTGCTGGTGCAGCCGTTCGAAGCCCGCGCAAACAGGTGGCGGCCCCGTGCGGCTTGAGGTCGACATCACGGGCAAGACCTTCCGGAGTGCCGCGGGCGGAACGCACGAGGTGCTGGCACCGGTCAAATTCGCGCTGCAATCCGGTGAGGTCGGCGTGCTGATCGGCCCGTCCGGCTGCGGCAAGAGCACGATGCTGCGCATCATCCTCGGACTGGACCACGACTTTGCAGGCCACGTCGCGCGACCGCCGCAGGCGCGGATCGGCATGGTGTTCCAGGAGCCGCGCCTGCTGCCGTGGCGCTCGGTCGAGCAGAATGTAAGGCTGGCTGCACCCGGTGTCGCCGATGCCAAGCTCGCCGAGCTGTTCAAAATCCTGGAGCTGGAAGCGCATCGCAACCATTATCCCGGTGAACTCTCGTTGGGTTTGGCCAGGCGCGTGGCGCTCGCCCGCGCCTTTGCCGTCGAGCCGGATATTCTCGTGCTCGACGAACCGCTGGCATCGCTCGATGACGCTCTCGCCGGACGGCTGCGCGATGAGATTGCAACGCTCGTCGCGAGCCGGCCAGTGATGACGCTTTTGGTGACACACAGCCTGGACGATGCAGTGCGCCTGGGCGACCGGCTGTTCTTCCTGTCGCCGCGACCGGCGCGGATCGTGGCCGAGGTGCCTATCGGCATCCCGCGCGGCACACGCGGCGAGGCCGAGATTGCGGCGATCAAGGCCAGCGTCGCCCAACGAACTCAAGGCGACCGCACTGAGCGAGATGCCTCATAGCCGCTCGCCTGGCGGACGTGCTAGATTAGGCCGGCGGCGGAGCTGATGATGACACGGACAGTCGCCTTCGCAACGCTTGGTCTTGCAGCGCTTAGCCTCGCATTGGTTGCGATGACGGCGGGCGCGCAGGACATGATGCGTGGCGTCGACCTCACCTCCCCCGCGATGGTCTCGGCTGAAATGACGAGGCCGGAGGTCGAGGCCATGTTGGCCAAAGCGAGCCCAAAGCAGCCTGCCGATTTCACCGGCAAACGCCTGTCGGGTCTCGATCTCTCCGGGCTGGACCTGTCCAACACGGTTCTCCGCGCCGCGCGGCTCAACAAGACGATACTTCGAGACGCCAGGCTGGACGGTGCGATCCTCGATCAGGCGTGGCTGCTGGATGCGGATCTTACCGGCGCAAGCCTGAAGGGCGCCAATCTGTTCGCCTCGCAAATGGCCCGCGCGCGTCTCGACGGCGCGAACCTGTCAGGAGCGCGCATCGCTGCCGACCTCACCGGCGCCAGCCTGGTCGGCGCCTCGATCGCGGACGCGCATCTTGGCGCCGATATGCGCAACCAGTCGATGGGGCTGATGCGCGCGGTGCTGAGATCCGCCAAGCTGGAACGGCTGAACGCGCGCAACGCCGATTTGTCGCGCGTCGACCTCGAATTCGCAGTCCTCAGGAGCGCCGATCTGAGCGGCGCATCACTGAAAAACGCCCAACTCGGCGGAGCCGATCTGACCGGTGCCATCGTCATCGACGCCGATTTCGACGGCGCCGACCTCGTCTCGGCGAAGCTGATCGCACCGAACGGCCTTGACCGCGCCAAGAATTTCGACAAGGCAAAGAACCGCGAGCGCCTGATCAGGGAATGACGGCGCCCTTTGGGAGGACTGGCTGATGCGTGGGGTTCTTGCTTTGATCGCGTTGTTGACGCTTGCCGGCGAAGCCGCCGCGCAGACCAAGAGCAAGGGCATAAGGCTCTGGAATCTCACGACGGAGACGATCTCCGGCTTCCAGCTCTCACCCGCTGGCAGGACCGACTGGGGTCCGAACCAGTGCCTGAACGACAAGGACAAGGAGGTCGACCACGACGAGCGGCTGCGCATCACCGGCATCGAGCCCGGCCGCTACGACGCCAAGGTCAGCTATCCCAATGCACGGCAGTGCATCGTCCGCGACATCGAGATCAAGGCCGACGCGGTGTTCTCGATTGCCGACAAGGATTTGAAGGACTGCAGCAAGTAGCGCTTGAATCGATTCTTGCAGCTCACGCCTTGTCGTTCGGGTGCGGATATTCGCAGCGCCACCGCACGGCCTGCCATTTCGGATGCTCGCCGATCCATTGCGCGATATAGGGCGGCGCGGCCATGACGCATTGGCGGGGCGATCCGGAATAGTTGAACACCAGATGCTGCTCTTCGCAGGTCGCAGGCGAGAGCACCGCACACACAGTCACCACCAGGTCAATCGGGTTCATGCCGGGATCCTCTCGCAACGGGCGATGCAGAGATTAGCACATGGAGCTACGCCCCAAGGAGGGGGAAGTTTCAAAGCGCCGAAGCCTCATCATGGCCGGGCTTGTCCCGGCCATCCACGCCTTGCCTCGTGGAACAAAGAACGTCGATGCCCGGGCCTTCGCCTCGCCGAAGCGGCTTCGGCGCGCAGGCGGGACGAGCCCGGGCATGACGACCTTCTGCGCTAGAAGTTCACGCCGAACACCAATCGCGCCTGATGCCGCTCGAAATTGACGAGATCGAGATTGCCGCCTGAGCCGGCTGGGCGCCCCCAGGCCTGCATGCTCCAGCTCATGGTGAGCCGGGAGCGCTCGGAGAGCTGGAAATAGGCGGTGGGGCCGACAAACAGGGCCTGGCCCGAGAACTCGCCGAGGCCGATGCCCTCATATTGCCGGAAGTAGCGCATCTCGCCGCCGAGCAGCACATTGGGCCGCACCCGCACCAGGCCGGCGAACGCGGCGCCGATCGTCGAGCTCTTCTCGGAAGCCCCTCCAATCTCGAACCGCGCCCATTCCGGCTGGTAGATCAGGTTGAGGGCGCCGATGGCGAAGTTCGGGATCAGTTCGCGGTCGAAAGCGAGCGTGAATTCGGTGCCGTACATCCGCCCTTTCGCGCCGCTGGTCTCGTCGATGCGGTCGCCGTGGAGCTCGGCCGCAATCGTGAGGCCGAATGGCGCACGCTCGCGGTTGAGCAGGCGATAGCGCAGGTCGAGCGAGACGCCCTGGAAGTTGAACTGGCGGCGATCGTCGATATCAGGGACGCCGGTGATGTCGTGCAAGCTGGCGGTGCCGCCGACTTCGATACGAAAATTCGGCAGCGGCACCACCTCGATCTCGAGCTCCTGCGCGAGGGCGCGATAGGCCACCCCGCCTTTGCCGAAGCGCCCCGTCGTCTGGCTCTGGAATTCGCGCTCGCCGACATTGCCGACATCGGTGCCGATCATGAAGCCGAAGATGTGCTCGGTATCAAAGCCTTCCTCGGCGCTGGTGCGTGCCGGCGCCAGCACGATCGCGCACGCGATCACCAACCAGAACTTGCAGGCTCTGCCGCCCATGCCGTGCCCCAAAGGCGCGCTCCGCTCTGATGCGGCAGCAGCGCTGACCGAGCACCAGCGTAACACACTGCCGCGGAGCATGGTCGAGATTTTGCGGAAGAGAATTGAAGCTCCTGCACAGGCGGCTTGGTGTCGATCCGCAAAGCACAGAGCACGGCGAGGCGGTGATCCGACACTGCCACGGCGACGACGGCGTTCGCCATCGAAGCCGCAGCAGGTCGTCGGTCTTACTTGCGCGAAGCGCAGGCGTACATGTTGATCTCCATGCCGACCGGCACTTCCACGATCTTCGGAGCTTTCCAAGCCATTCGGGTCTCCCAAGGTATTGAGCGCGACATCGCGCGGCGAAAAACCTAGGGCTGCCTCAAGGGCAGTTCAAGCCTCGATTCGTCTGCCGAGCGCGTCTGTGCCGATTCTTCGCGGCCACATTTCTCTCTCGGACAAAGCAAGTTCCCTCTTGGTCAAGCACGACCAGCGAGACACTGCCTTGTGCAACGCACCGCGCGTCGAATCGACAAGGGTGTCGTCAGCAGCCCTTGTCGGCCATTTCCGCATTCGGCTTGGCGCCTGCGGCGCGCTGAGCCGCCGTCGGCTCGCTCTGCATTTGCCGCTGTGCATCCTCCGACGATGCCGGCGATTCACCGCTGGCACGATTCATCGTGCTGGTCGGCGGATGCTGGCTGGTATCGCTCGCCGAGCCGGACGTGTGCGATTGTGCGGAGCCCACGGTGACTGGACCAGAACCCGCATCCTTGTCAGTGCTGGCGCTGCCGGTGTTGCACGGGCCGGCGACCGCAATCCCGGCGCTCAGCGTCAGGATTGCGCAGGCAGCAAGAATGGAACGCTTCGTGTTCATCTGCATCTCCTCTTCTCCCGCCGCGCAGCCCCGGCGACGGCAGGACATCCGGAGAAACAGGCCGAGCAGCCCGATGTTCCCGAGCGTCAGACCGGAATGGTCGCAAACATTGCGCCCGTCATGTCCGTTCCATCGCGGCGTTCACCGGAGCAATCGCACGAGCGCGCGACCGGCGCGCGAGTTCAGCTCCTTCGCGTCCAGCGTTCCGTCCTTGTCGGGATTCGCTGCGTTGAAGCGCTGCTCGACCACCGACAAATATTCGTCGAGGGTGAGGGTCCCGTCGCGGTCAGGATCGGCGGCGGCGAGTTCTTTCGCGCTCAACCGTCCACGCAATTCGCGTGCATCGAGCGTACCGTCATGATCGGGATCGAGCTTTGCGAACGTGGCGGCGGCGGCCTTCTTCACCTCGGGAAGATCAAGCGTGCCGTCATTGTCGGTGTCGAACATCTTGACCGCATTGGCGGAGGCCGACCAAGCCGGACCGGCGGACAGTGCAATCACAAGTGCAAGGGCAATTGAGCGAGCCGAAATCATCGAGACCTCCCTGACCTAGAGCCCCCGGATCGATGGGGGCAGAGCCGACATAAATCCACAAGCCGACCTCGGTTCAAGTCCCGACCTGCAACTTGCGCGCGCCACAACCTTCGCGTCGCGGAATTTCTCAGCGTCTGCGCACAAGTTCGAGTTGTCTTTGTCAGGTTTCCGTCAGGTGACCGCCAACGATATCGGCAGGCCACGTACGACTTTCGTATTGACGCGTTTTGGTTTCCGACGGAGTGTTGCAGTCGCAGCGTCAAAAGGCGCGCATATTGGGAGGAACGGATGAAACGCTTTGCGATGGCCGCGGGCCTCGTCATGCTTGCGTCAACCTGTGCAAATGCACAAACCACCGAGCAGCTCGTCAAGGGTGCGACCGACACATCGAACGTTCTCAATTACGGGATGGGCTACAATCTGCAGCGCTTCTCGTCGCTGAAGCAGATCAACAAGGACACCGTCAAGAACCTCGTCCCGGTCTGGAACTATTCATTCAACGACGACCGCAGCGAGGAATCGCAGCCGCTGGTGTACCAGGGCGTGATCTACGTGACCTCGCACAACGCGACGATGGCGGTCGATGCCAAGACCGGCAAGCAGATCTGGAAGACCAAGGTCGAGTACCCCGCCGAGACCCCGCGCACCGTCTGCTGCGGCATCATCAACCGCGGCGCCGCGCTCTTCGACGGCAAGGTGTTCCGCACCACGCTCGACGCCCACGTGATCGCGCTCGACGCCAAGAACGGCAAGGAGCTGTGGCGGCAGAAGGCGGCCGACATCAAGGAAGGCTATTCGATGACGGTGGCCCCGCTCGTTGCCGACGGCGTCGTCATCACCGGCATCTCCGGGGCCGAATTCGGCACAAGGGGCTTCATCGACGGCTGGGATCCGGCAACGGGCAAGCACCTCTGGCGGACCCACTCGATCCCCACGCCGGACGAGCCCGGCGGCGATACCTGGAAGGGCGACACCTGGAAGCTCGGCGGCGGCTCGACCTGGATCACGGGTTCTTATGACGTCGAACTGAACACGGTGTATTGGGGCATCGGCAATCCCGGCCCGTTCAACTCAGCGGTGCGCCCGGGCGACAATCTCTACACCTGCTCCGTGCTGGCGATGGATCCCAAGACCGGCAAGATCAAATGGCATTACCAATTCTCGCCGAACAACCCGTTCGACTACGACGCCGTGGCCGAGATGGTGCTCGCCGACGTGAATGTCGAGGGCAAGCCGACCAAGGCGCTGATGAATGCCAACCGCAACGGCTTCTTCTACGTGCTCGACCGCACCAACGGGAAGCTGCTCGCCGCCAATCCTTACGTGAAGGTGAATTGGGCGACCGGCATCGACATGAAGACCGGACGTCCGATCGAGACCGACGTTTCCAAGGACGCGCGCGAGGGCAAGAAGGTCACGGTCTATCCGTCGATCCTCGGCGGCAAGAATTGGGAGCCGATGTCGTTCAATCCGCAGACCGGCCTCGCCTATGCCAACACGCTCAATTTCGGCGGCAAGTACAAGGCGGAGCCCGTCACCTTCAAGCAGGGTGAATGGTATCTCGGCATGGACCTGTCCGATCCCTGGCAGTTCGACGATGGTCCGCGCGGCTACCTCAAGGCCATCGACCCCATGACCGGCAAGGCCAAGTGGGAGGCGCCGAGCGACATTCCGCGCTTCTCGGGCGTGCTGTCGACCGCCGGGGGCGTCGTGTTCTCGGGTCAGCTGACCGGCGAGTTCGAGGCCTTCGACGCCGACACCGGCAAGAAGCTCTGGCAGTTCCAGACCGGGTCCGGCATCGAGGGACAGCCGGTGACCTGGCAACAGGACGGCGTGCAATACGTCGCGGTGACCAGCGGTTATGGCGGCGTCTACTCGTTGTTCTCCGGCGACGAGCGGCTTGCCAACGTGCCGCCCGGCGGCTCGCTGTGGGTCTTTGCGGTCAAGCAGTAACCACGGCACGATGCTGATCGACGTATCACACAAGACGGTGGCGACGATCGCCACCGTCGCGGCGATGACGGTCGCGCTTGCGGCGACCGTCCGCGCCGCGGATGACGCAACCGGCAATCCCTTGCAGGCGCAGATCGACCACGGCAAGTCGACCTATGCCGAGAAATGCTCGCACTGCCACGGCCCCAACCTGATGAACTCCGGCACCATCACGCCGGACCTGCGCGCCATCCCAGACGACAAGACGCGCTTCGTGACCACCGTGAAGAACGGCAAGAACAACAAGATGCCGCCCTGGGGCGACATTCTCAGCGACGACGAGATCGGCAACCTCTGGGCCTTCGTCTCCAGCCGGAGAAAGCCATGAGGAGCCGGCGTGTTGCCTGGAGCGTGGCAGCTTTTCTGTCCACGATGGCGTCGGCCGCTCTGGCGGCCGACGATCCCCTGAAGGTCTGTCTCGACGAGGACCGGCCGCCGCTCTCGGTGCATCACCGCGGCAAGCCGGATGCCGGCTTCGACGTGCTGCTGGCGCAGGCGATCGCCGAGCGGCTGGGACGCCCGCTGAAGATCCAGTGGTTCGAGAGCAAGCTGGACGAGGATTCGAGCCCGCCGCTCGAGGCCAACGCGCTGCTCTCGGACGGGCGCTGCTCGCTCGTCGGCGGCTACGCGCTGACGCAGGATTCGCTCGTCGCCCCCGGCATGAAGACGGCGCGCTTGCCGGATTTCGCCGGAGCCACGCGCGACGATCGGCGACGTCGCGTCCCGCTCGGCGTGCTCGCGCCGAGCCAGCCCTACATCTATTCGCCGATGACGGTGGTGCTGGGGCCGAAGGCGCAGCGGCGCAAGGTCGGCGACATCGGCGATCTCGCCGGCCTTCGTCTCGTCATCGAAAGCGGATCGCTCGGCGACGCGATCCTGATGACCTTCGACAAGGGGCGCCTGATCGACAATATCACCCACCTCGTCCCCGGCCGCGACGATCTCCTCGGCGCCCTCGAGCGCGGCGACCATGACGCGACGCTGATCGATCTTGCCCGCTTCGACGCGCATCGCGCCGCACACCCGGACACGGCGATCACGGCGTCCGGCTACTATTACCCGATCGGCGCCAATCGCGGCTATGTCGGGCTCGCCAGCGACGGCGCGCTGATCGAGGCCGTCAACAAGGCGCTGACGGAGCTCACGGCTTCGGGCAGGATCGGAGAATTCGGCAAGCAGGCCGGCCTCACCTATCTGCCGCCGCGCGAGCCCGCCATCCTCGGCGATGTCTGGACGAAGATCATCCAGCGGTGACGGTAAGGGCTTTCGTGCCCGGCTGCATCCTCAGTTTTGGAGCATGCATAGCTACATCAACACCGTCGTTGCGAGCGCAGCGAAGCAATCCAGAGTCCCTCCACGGAAAGATTCTGGATTGCTTCGCTGCGCTCGCAATGACGGAGTGTGGAGTAGCGGCAGCGTACCTCTTGCGGGAGTCCGACGGCATCGACTCGCCTAGTGGCGGCCCGAACCGTATGATGCTCGCATTTCATTCGCCATCGGTGCCCCGTGAATTCCCCGGCCATCGCCAGCAATCTGCGCGACCTCCTCGCCCGCGAGATCAAGACCCGCGAGCTCTTGCGCGCGCTGATCGTCGTCGGCCCGATCGTCGCCGCCTATTTCATCGCGCGCGAAACGGCGTTGCTCAATCTCGGACTGGTCGCGGTTTCGTTGCTCATTCCGGCGCTGCGGCTGCGTCTGGCGCCAAAAATCGTTGCGTGGCACTACCTAGCCATTCTCGTCACCTTTGCCGCGCTGTTTCTGGCCGCTCCGATCAAGCCGCTCTTCGTAGCGCTGACGGCGCTCGCCGGCTTCCTTGCGGTGGCGGGGACGCGCCATGGCGAGCATTTCCGCACACTCGGCAATTGGGTGTTCATCCCCGCCGTCTATCTCGCCTGCGAGGTGCGGGAGGGTCTCAGTCCGTCCGAGGCGCTACGCCACGCCGGCGTCATCATCGTCTCCTCTCCGGTCGCGCTGGCGCTGGTCTGTGCCATCCAGATCTATGACCAGCGGCGGCGCGGCGGCACCGGAGCGGCTTCGTTCGGGCCAGCCGCCGCCGAGTGGTTTCTGCCCGCGCTCGCGACCGCCATGGCGGTGTTCGCATCAGCAGCGCTGGTCGAGATCCTCAACCTCGCGCAGGGGCAATGGGTGATGTGGTCGGCTGCAAGCGTCGTCGTCGGCGATCTCGCCGCTTCCACCGACAAGCTGAAGCAGCGCGCGATCGGCGCTTTTGTTGGCGTGCCGCTGGGCTTTGTCACAGGCCTTGCCCTGCCGCAAAGCCGCATCGGCTACGCAGTGGCGGTTCTCGCGGCCACCCTCACGCTGATCTCGTTCTCCCGCTATGTCGTCGGCTTCGGCCTGCGCTGCTTCTTTATCGCGCTGGCGGCGTCCTTTGCCGGCGGCGCCAGCGGGATCGCCGAGGAGCGCATTGTCAACGTGCTGATCGGCGGCACGTTCGGTCTTATCGCAGTAGCCCTGACGGAGATCGTTTGGCCGCGGCTGATACGGAAGGCACGAACCTCCGGGTGATCAGCGAATAGGCACCGCGCAAGCCAATCGAATGCGCCAATCTGTCTCGCCTGCGGCGCATGGCAGCGACGGCCTGATGCAGTAGGTTCGGCAAAAATCCGGGAGAGAATCATGTCCGCCAAGCTCGATCGCCGCCACTTCATCGCCGCCGGCACCAGCGCATTCGCAATGCCTTTCGTTTCGCGCGGCGCCTCCGCGCAAGGCAGCTGGCCGGCGCGGCAGATTCGCATGGTTTGCAGCTATCCGGCCGGCGGCCAGACCGACCTGCTCGCGCGCGCCTATGGCGAGTTCATCTCCAAGCAGGTCGGCAAGACCGTCGTCATCGAGAACAAGCCCGGCGCCGCCGGCGCGATCGGCACGGCGGAGGTCGCCCGCGCCGAACCCGACGGCCACACCATCCTGTGCTCGATTTCGACCACCTACATCATGAACCGGGTGGTGATGAAGAATCCCGGCTACGACATGGACAAGGATCTGACACTCGTCAGCGTCATTCCGGGCGCGGGCCTGTTGCTGGTCGCGAACCCCAAGACCGGGGTCAAGACGCTGGAGGATTTCGTCGCCTTCGCGCGCAAGAGCGGCAAGGTGAACTTCGGCACCTACAGCGCGGGCTCGGCCCCGCACATGACGATCAACGAGCTCAACAAGCAATACGGCCTCAACATCGAGCCGGTGCACTACCGCGGCGAGGCGCCGATGTGGACGGGAATGCTGGAAGGCACCCTCGATGCCGCGATGGGCAGCTACACGGCCGCGCAGTCGGTGCTGCAAAGCGACCGCGGCACGGTGTTCGCCGTGCATTCGAAGAAGGTCGACGCGATCCCGAACGTCAAGACGCTGCCGGAACAGGGCGCGACGTCGAAATTCTTCACCGTGAGCGGGTTCACCGGCTGGGTTGTGCCCAAGGCGACGCCGCAGCCGGTGGTCGATCGCATCGCCGAGCTCTGCGTCGCCGCCAACAACGATCCGAAGGTGAAGGAGGTTCTCGCGACCTTCGTGCTCGAACCCGCGATCGGATTCAAGGAAACAAACGCGCTGTACCAGCGCGAGCTGCCGATCTGGATCGAGAGCGCGCAGGCGCTCGGCCTCGAGCCGGCCTGAACTTGGAGACATGGCCAGCACGCCGGCTGCTCCCTCCCCGACCGGAGTCCGACCAAAGCCTAGTGTCGGAGGCGCATTTTCCCGCTATGATTGTGCGCCTCTGCGGACAAGGAAGGTCGATCGCATGACACCGGATGCAGTCGCCGTCGCCGTTATGATCATCCTGCTGTTTCCGATGGGCTATTTCACGCTGGCATCGCCCGCTTTCCTGCTGGTGAGGCTCGATATTCAACCCGTCGCTCAGCTGCTGCGCGGAATGTTCAACGCCCATTTTCTGGTGATGCGCGTCGCCGGCGCCATTGGAACGGTGGCGCTGCTGCTCGACGGCCGCCTGCTTGCCGCCTTCGGCGTCGGCATGATCACGGCCCTGGCGATCTGGGGCCGCCCCTGGTTCATGCAACGGGTCGACGACCAGCTCAGCGCGCGGGACGCCGGTGACGCCGAGGCCGCGCGTCGGTTACGCCGGCTGCATTGGAGCGGAATGCTGGGGAACGCGGTGCTGCTGGTCGCGCTCGTGGCCGGCATTCCCTATGTCGCCATGCCGGCCTGACAGGCGCGACACCATGCGAGCGTTCGCGTGGAGCATTCGCTTGAGAACGTCTAATGCTCGCCCGAGCTCGCCGCGCCCTGCTGGGCCTTGTGGATCGAGGACGGCACCACGCCGAAGTATTTTCGGAACACCCGGCTGAAATGCGATGAGCTGGAGAACCCCCAGGAGAAGGCGACGTCGGTGATGGTCTTGCCGGCGTGGGCCTCGAGCTCCTGGCGGCAGTTCTGCAGCCGCGCCTGCCAGATGTAGTCGCTCACCGTGGTGCCGCGCTCGGAGAACAGCATGTGCAGATAGCGCTTGGAGCAACCGAGCTCGGCCGAGATCTGGTCGATGCACAAATCCGGGTCGCGCAAGTGTTCGCGGATGAAGAACTGCGCGCGCACATACATCGCTTCGGGCCCGACACGATCGAACATCGTGTCGGCCTCGCGCAGCGGCAGCAGCAACAGGTCGATCAGCGAATCGGCGACGCCGACCGCGCTGTTGGCCGACAGCTTTGCCGCCTCGTCGAAGGCGGCATGGACGAAATCGTGGGCGATCCGCCCGGTCCCCGTCTTCGCGGTCAATTTGCAGGCCGGCATCCGCTGCGACGGGAATCCGCGGTCGCGCAGCAGCGCCTTCGGCACGATCACCACGTCATGACGGGTAAAGGCGGGACTGATGATCGAATGCGGACAGGAGACGTCATAGGCGATGATGTCGCCGGGGTTGATCTCGATGTGCCGGCCTTCTTGTTCGAAATAAGACACGCCGTAGGTCTGGAAGTGGATTTTTATGTACGGGTGTTCATTGGCCTTGGCGCGCGCCAGCGTGTGCGCGATGCGATGCTGACTGACCTCGATCTGGCAGAGCTTCAGGCGCGAGACCGTGGTGTAATCGATGCGACCTTCGAGCGAGGACGCCTCCAGCGGATCGACGTCGAAATGCCCGCACAGGCTCGTGAGCCCGTCGATCCAGCTCTGGATCTGCCGCTTCGGCGTCATTCCGGTCGTCGAGAGCGTGTGAATGGTGTCGGACATTAATCCAGCCACTGATTTGATCCGGAGATTCGGCGCGAATCGCAACCAGCGCTGCCGGAGCCCTCAGCCGTGATTGCGTGACGTTTACCTCGCATTTGAGCGGTCTCTTGCAACGAGCGCCATCGTTCCATTGCCACTCTTGAAACTTAATCCTCCGCCTTAGTTGCAGCGCCGTCAAGGGGAACCTGAGCGCGGAGGCGGTCTCAAGGACGCACCGAAGCCGCTGAATTCGCTACTGCAAAATCAAAATCTTCACCTCCGTGCGCTGTCGAGCAAACCGCCTTCTCTCTTGGGCAAGTTTCCCGATGGCGAAGCCGTTAGGGATTGCGGCAGGAACAACAAGAACGGGCCGCTCCTGCACGTGGACCCGTGGCTCTCATCAGGAGGAGGAAACAGCACAGCATCGTTTCTGGTCCCAACGTGACCGCCCTGCACGAGCAGACGCCGGACGAGAAGCCCGGTGATTGAGCAATGCTTCGGAAACAATAAACGAGACCAACGGAGGAATAACCTATGCGCAAGGTGCTACTGGCGACCTATCTCGGCTCCGCGGCGGCTCTCGCCGTCGGCAGCGCCTCAGCCAATGACGAGCTGATCAAGATGTCGCAGAATCCCAAGGACTGGGTGATGCCGGCGGGCGACTATGCGAACACCCGCTATTCCAAGCTGAACCAGATCAACGCTCAGAACGTCGGCAAGCTTCAGGTCGCCTGGACGTTCTCGACCGGCGTGCTGCGCGGCCATGAAGGCGGCCCGCTGATCATCGGCAACGTCATGTACGTCCACACGCCATTCCCGAACAAGGTCTACGCCATTGACCTTTCCAACGAGAACAAGATCATCTGGAAGTACGAGCCGAAGCAGGATCCCAACGTCATCCCCGTGATGTGCTGCGACACCGTCAACCGCGGCCTGTCCTACGGCGACGGCAAGATCATCCTGCATCAGGCCGACACCAACCTCGTCGCACTCGACGCCAAGACCGGCCAGGTGGCCTGGTCGGCGACCAACGGCAATCCTGCGAAGGGCGAGACCGGCACGTCGGCCGCGCTGGTCGTCAAGGACAAGGTCCTGGTCGGCATCTCCGGCGGCGAGTTCGGCGTGCAGTGCCACGTCACCGCATACGACCTCAAGAGCGGCAAGCAGGTCTGGCGCGCCTATTCCGAAGGCCCGGATGACCAGATCAAGTTCGATCCGGCCAAGACCACCGCGCTCGGCAAGCCGGTCGGAGCCGACTCCAGCCTGAAGACCTGGCAGGGCGATCAGTGGAAGATCGGCGGCGGCTGCACCTGGGGCTGGATCTCCTACGATCCCGCTTTGAACATGGTCTATTACGGCTCGGGCAATCCCTCGACCTGGAATCCGAAGCAGCGTCCGGGCGACAACAAATGGTCGATGACCATCTTCGCGCGCGATGCGGACTCCGGCATGGCCAAGTGGGTCTACCAGATGACGCCCCACGACGAGTGGGACTATGACGGCGTCAACGAGATGATCCTCACGGATCAGCAGATCAACGGCCAGCCGCGCAAGCTCCTGACCCATTTCGACCGCAACGGCCTCGCCTACACGATGGATCGCGAGAACGGCGAGCTGCTGGTCGCCGAAAAATACGATCCGAAGGTGAACTGGACCTCCGGCGTCGACATGGACAAGAACTCGCCGACCTACGGCCGGCCGAAGGTGCTCGACGCGGCCTCGACCGACAAGGCCGGCGAGGACGTCAACGTGAAGGGCATCTGCCCGGCCGCGCTCGGTACCAAGGACGAGCAGCCGGCAGCCTACTCGCCGGACACGCAGCTGTTCTACGTTCCGACCAACCACGTCTGCATGGACTACGAGCCGTTCAAGGTGAGCTACACCGCGGGCCAGCCCTATGTGGGTGCGACGCTCTCGATGTATCCGCCGCAGGGTGAAAGCCACATGGGCAACTTCATCGCCTGGGACGGCAAGACCGGCAAGATCGTCTGGTCGAACAAGGAGCAGTTCTCGGTCTGGTCGGGTGCGCTCGCAACCGCCGGCGGCGTGGTGTTCTACGGCACGCTCGAAGGCTACCTGAAGGCGGTCGATGCCAAGTCCGGCAAGGAGCTCTACAAGTTCAAGACTCCCTCCGGCATCATCGGCAACGTCACCACCTATGAGAACAACGGCAAGCAGTACGTTGCCGTGCTCTCCGGCGTGGGTGGCTGGGCCGGCATCGGTCTGGCGGCAGGCCTGACCGATCCGACCGCAGGCCTCGGTGCCGTCGGCGGCTACGCCGCCCTCAGCAATTACACGGCGCTCGGCGGTACGCTGACCGTGTTCTCGCTGCCGAACTAAATCCGTCAGCATCGCTCCGGCGCGTGGATCGCTCCACGCGCCGGCTCGTCTCCACCGAATGCCGGCCGAGGGAAAAACTCTTGCGTAAAATCTGCTTTGTCATTGCTGCGACGATCTTGGTTGCGTCCGGAGGAATTGCGGTCGCGGACGGTCCGGGCGATCCGGCTGCCGTGAAGAAGGAAGACGACGGAAAGTGGCTCGATAAGGAGGGCAATCCCACCTACAAGATTTCGGCCGACGGCACCGTGGACTGGTTCACCTATTCCGGATACCGCCGCTATCACTCGGACTGTCACGTGTGCCACGGCCCCGACGGCATGGGATCGACCTACGCGCCGGCGCTGAAGGATTCCGTCAAGTCGATGAGCTACGGCGACTTCCTCGGCGTGGTCGCCTCTGGCCGCAAGAACATCTCGACCGCGCAGGAGAACGTCATGCCGGCGTTCGGCGACAACCCGAACGTCGCCTGCTACATGGACGACCTCTATGTCTATCTCCGCGCGCGCTCCACCGAAGCCTGGGGCCGGCAGCGTCCTTCGAAAAAGGAGGAGAAGACGGAGGCCTACACCAAGGCTGAAGACGCCTGCATGGGCAAGAAATGAACGTTACGAAGGCTGCCAAGACTACTTCTTGGCGTCTGATGCGAATTTGAGGAGCTACCGATGAAGACACGTGCCGCCGTTGCTTTCGAAGCCAAGAAGCCGCTCGAGATCGTCGAGGTCGATCTGGAAGGCCCGAAGGCCGGCGAAGTCCTGGTCGAGATCAAGGCGACGGGCATCTGCCATACCGACGCCTACACGCTCGACGGCTTCGACAGCGAGGGAATCTTCCCGTCGATCCTGGGACATGAGGGGGCCGGCATCATCCGCGAGATCGGCCCGGGCGTGACCTCGGTGAAACCGGGCGATCACGTCATCCCGCTCTACACGCCGGAATGCCGGCAGTGCAAAAGCTGCCTCAGCCAGAAGACCAATCTCTGCACCGCGATCCGCGCGACGCAGGGCAAGGGCGTGATGCCCGACGGCACCAGCCGCTTCTCCTACAAGGGCAAGCCGATCTACCACTATATGGGCTGCTCGACCTTCTCGAACTTCACCGTGCTGCCCGAGATCGCCGTTGCCAAGATCCGCGAGGACGCGCCGTTCGACAAGAGCTGCTACATCGGTTGCGGCGTCACTACCGGCGTCGGCGCCGTCGTCAATACCGCCAAGGTCACGCCGGGCTCCAACGTGGTCGTGTTCGGCCTCGGCGGCATCGGCCTCAACGTCGTCCAGGGCGCCAAGATGGCCGGCGCCGACAAGATCATCGGCGTCGACATCAACGATTCCAAGGAGGAATGGGGTCGCAGGTTCGGCATGACCGACTTCGTCAACCCGAAGAAGATCACCGGTGACATCGTTCAGCACCTCGTCGGCCTCACCGATGGCGGCGCCGACTACACCTTCGACTGCACCGGCAACACCACCGTGATGCGCCAGGCACTGGAAGCCTGCCATCGCGGCTGGGGCACCTCGATCATCATCGGAGTCGCCGAGGCCGGCAAGGAGATCGCCACCCGCCCGTTCCAGCTCGTCACCGGCCGCAACTGGCGCGGCACGGCCTTCGGCGGCGCGCGCGGGCGCACCGACGTGCCGAAGATCGTCGACTGGTACATGAACGGAAAGATCCAGATCGATCCGATGATCACCCACGTGCTCAAGCTCGAGGAGATCAACAAGGGCTTTGACCTCATGCACGAGGGCAAATCCATCCGTTCAGTCGTCGTGTTCTAGCTCGAAAACGTCACACCAAGGAGGATCGACCATGACTGTTGCACTCCATCCCTCGATCGACAACGGCATCAAGCAAGGCAGCGGCAGCTTCGCCGGCGGCACGCTGGTCTGCAAATGCAGCGACCACCCGGTGAAGGTCAGCGTCAAGGGCGACGTCGCCCACAACCACGCCTGCGGCTGCACCAAATGCTGGAAGCCGCAGGGCGCGACCTTCTCCGTCGTCGCCGTGGTGCCGCGCCAGAACGTCACCGTGCTCGAGAACGGCGACAAGCTCCAGATCGTCGATCCCTCGGCGGTGATCCAGCGCTACGCCTGCAGGGCCTGCGGCACGCACATGTACGGCCGGATCGAGAACAAGAACCATCCGTTCTACGGCCTCGATTTCATCCATCCCGAACTGTTCCAGGAGCAGGGCTCGCAGGCGCCGCAATTCGCCGCCTTCGTCTCCTCCGTGATCGAATCGGGCGTGAAGCCCGAGCAGATGGCCGGCATCCGTTCGCGGCTGAAGGAGATCGGCCTCGAGCCCTATGACTGCCTGTCGCCGGCCCTGATGGACGCGATCGCAACCCATGTGGCGAAGGCCAAGGCCGCCTGAGAGGGCTGCCCGAGCTGGCCGGCCGCCAGACCTCGGCCACACCATCTGCGGCTCGCTGGCGCCCGTCGCCGCCAGCGAGCCGACCGGACCCGCGGCGCAATGCCGCCGCTTCTGCACCACGCGTGAGTAAGGGCCATCGGCTCCTCAGTCCTGGTCTCTGAATGACTGCGCAGGACCGTCCGCTTCCTGCTTGAAGTTCGCGGTGTCCTGCGTTCTCCCTCCCTCGACTGAGGCCTACTGCTTCGTCCGTTCGGTCTTGCTGGCGGACGAAGCTTTTTTCGTTGCGCCCATTCGATGAGCAGGCGGCGGGATGACGCGCCCTGCTTTTGACAAACCGTCGATGCAATCTTTTCCCGGTGAGAACACCCGGCTGTGAACGCCGGGTCGGAGCGATCTCTGCTAGGGTCGCGCCGTCACGATGCCGCGCGAAGACAATCAATCAAGAAGAAAACGGGAGGTATCGAGCACATCCAGACATCGCCATCCGCGTTCCTGCCTCCCTCCGGGATTTGCCCGCGCGGGACCACGGCGGGACGTGGCGAGACGACGCACGAACCGTCGCCGACCGGCGGCGGAATTTTGAATTTGGCATGCTTATGAAGAGCGAGGCACGATCATGATCAAGGTGAAGATCAACGGCCAGGAACAGAGCTGGGACGGCGACCCGGATCTCCCGCTACTCTGGTTCCTGCGTGACGAGGCCGGACTGACCGGCACCAAATACGGCTGCGGCCAGGCGCTGTGCGGCGCCTGCACGGTCATCGTCGACAAGCAAGCGGTGCGCGCCTGCATCACGTCCGTCAACGATGTCGCCGGTCGCGAGGTCACCACGATCGAGGGTCTGCATCCGAATGGCGATCACCCGGTGCAGAAGGCGTGGCGCCAGCTCAACGTGCCCCAATGCGGCTTCTGCCAGGCCGGCCAGATCATGCAGGCTGCGGCCCTCCTGATGGATAACCCGAAACCCTCGCACGACCAGATCCGCGAAGGGATGGCCGGCAACATCTGCCGCTGCGGCTGCTACCAGCGCATCGAGAACGCCGTCCATCTCGCATCGACGGGGGTGTGACATGAACTTCATCGACAATCCCGGCAAGCTGCGCGGCTTCGAAAAGCACATCAAGGTCGAGAAGGTCACGCGCCGAAGCATCCTGAAGGGGCTCGGCGTCACCGGCGGCTTCGTGCTCGCCGCCCCCGTGATGTCGCGCCAGGCGCTCGCCTATGAGACCGGCGCCGGCAAGATGCCGCATGGCGTCGTGGTCGATCCGCGCGTGTTCGTTTCGGTAGGCGCGGATGGCATCGTCACCATCGTCGGGCACCGTTCGGAAATGGGCACCGGCGTGCGCACCAGCCTGCCGCTGATCGTGGCCGAGGAGATGGAGGCCGACTGGTCCAGGGTCAAGGTGCAGCAGGCCCATGGCGACGAGGTCAAATTCGGCAACCAGGACACCGACGGCTCGCGCAGCACGCGGCATTATCTGATTCCGATGCGCCAGATCGGCGCCTCCGCCCGCACCATGCTGGAGCAGGCCGCAGCCAAGCGCTGGGGCGTGCCGGCGACCGAGGTCAAGGCGGTCAACCACGAGGTCGTGCACAGCGCCAGCGGGCGCAAGCTCGGCTTCGGCGAGCTTGCTGCCGACGCCGCAAAGGAATCGGTGCCGAGCATCGAGGGCCTCAAGCTGAAGGACCCCAAGAACTTCCGCTATCTCGGCAAGGGCCAGATCGGCATCGTCGATCTCCATGACATCACCACCGGCAAGGCGCGCTATGGAGCCGACGTGCGGCTGCCGGGCATGAAATATGCCGTGATCGCCCGCCCGCCGGTGACCGGCGGCAAGCTGGTCAAGTTCGAGCCGGAAGAGGCCTTGAAGATCCCCGGCGTCGAGAAGGTGATGCAGGTTCGCGGCTGGCCATGGCCGTCGAAGTTCCAGCCGCTCGGGGGCGTTGCGGTGATCGCGCGCAACACCGGCGCGGCGATCAAGGGCCGCGACGCCTTGAAGCTGGTCTGGGACGACGGCCCCAACGGCAAATACGACTCGGTCGCCTACCGCAAGGAGCTCGAGGAAGCCTCGCGCAAACCCGGCCTCGTGCTGCGCAAGGAGGGCGATGCGGACGCTGCCTTGAAGAGCGCCGACAAGGTGATCGTCGGCGAGTACTACCTCCCGCACCTCGCCCATGTCTCCATGGAGCCGCCGGTGGCGGTCGCGGACGTCAAGGGCGACAAGGCGGAGATCTGGGCGCCGGTGCAAAGCCCCGGCGGCACCCGCGAGGACGTCGCCAAGACGCTCGACATTCCCGAGGCCAACGTCACCGTCAACGTGACCCTGCTCGGCGGCGGGTTCGGACGCAAGTCGAAATGCGACTTTGCGCTCGAAGCCGCGCTGCTCTCGAAAGAGCTCGGCGCGCCGGTGAAGGTGCAATGGACGCGGGAGGACGACATCCACAACGGCTTCCTGCACACCGTCTCGGTCGAACGGATCGAGGCCGGCCTCGACAAGAGCGGCAAGGTGATCGCCTGGCGCCACCGCAGCGTGGCTCCCAGCATCGCCTCGACCTTTGCCGCCGGCACGGTGCATCAGGCGCCGTTCGAGATCGGCATGGGCCTGGTCGATATGCCGTTCGAGATCGCGAACATCTCTTGTGAGAACCCGGAAGCCGCGGCGTTCACCCGCATCGGCTGGTTCCGCTCGGTCTCGAACATCCCGCGCGCCTTCGCCGTCCAGTCGATGGTCGGCGAGATCGCGCAGGCAACAGGGCGCGACCAGAAGGACATGCTGCTCGAGCTGATCGGCTCGCCTCGCATCGTCAAGCCCAACGTGAAGGACCTCTGGAATTACGGCGAGCCCCAGGACAGCTACCCGATCGATACCGCGCGCCTGCGCAAGGTGGTCGAACTGGTCGCCGAGAAGGGTGAATGGGGCCGAAAGGTGCCGAAGGGCCACGGTCTCGGCATCGCCGTGCACCGCAGCTTCGTCAGCTACATCGCGACCATCGTCGAGGTGACCGTCGACGACAAGGGCAAGCTGACGGTGCCGCGGGTCGACACCGCGATCGATTGCGGCACCTACGTCAACCCCGAGCGCATCGCTTCGCAGATCGAGGGCGCGGCGATCATGGGGCTGAGCCTTGCCAAATACGGCGAGATCACCTTCAAGGACGGCAAGGTGCAGCAGAAGAATTTTGACGACTTCCAGGTCGTCAGGATGGACGACTCGCCTGTGGTGACCAACGTCTACGTCGTGCCGCCCGGACCCGACACGCCACCGAGCGGCGTCGGCGAGCCCGGTGTTCCCCCGTTCGCGCCGGCCCTGATCAACGCGATCTTCGCGGCGACGGGAAAACGCATCCGCTCGCTTCCGATCGGCAAGCAATTGGAGGCGTAGCCGCGGAACAGAAGCGGCCTCGCGCCGTTTGCATCGATCTGACAGGAGCAGATCGATGACCAACATCTCAAAGGCGCTCGCAGTCTCGCTGTCGGGCGCCTTTCTTTTGACTGCCGCGGGCGCATTCGCTCAGAGCAGCACGACGCCGCCGACCACGGCCACGCGGCCCACCGGGCCCGACCAGAATTCGCTGCCCAACGCCAACGCCCCGCCCGCCTCCACTACCCAGACCACCGGGCAGCACAACCTCGATCCCAAGATTCGCGAGATGAACCAGAAGGAAAAGGACAAGGTCGAGCGCGAGGGAAAGTAGTGGTTTAGCGCCTGCGCATTGATGCGCCTCTCCGCTTTTGTCCGCCGAAGCCTTGGCGAAGGCGGATGTGGGAGAGGGCAGCGACGCTGGTCGATGCGCACTCACTTGGGTGAGGGGCTGCCTCTGCGCGTCAATCTCCCGATGAAAGCGCGCGGATAGAACCCCTCATCCGGCGCTTCGCGCCACCTTCTCCCACAAGGGGAGAAGGAAGAGCCACACAAAATGCGGCGGACGTTACCGTCCGCCGCATTCGCCACCCCCCTGCTGCTCCGCTTCTGTCGATCCGCCCGCGGAGCTATTTCTTCAGCGCGAAGACCCAGATGACGCCGCCCTGCGGCACGTTGGCTTCGATGCCGATGTTGTTGGTCACGAGCGCATCCTGGATGCGCTGCGCGTCGACGCCCCATCCCGACTGGATCGCGATGTATTGCGTGCCGTCGATCTCGTAGGACACCGGCATGCCGACGATGCCGGAGTTGGTCTTCTGCTCCCACAACAGTTCGCCCGTCTTGGCGTGGAAGGCGCGGAAATAGCGGTCGTTGGTCCCTCCGACGAAGACGAGATCGCCCGCGGTCGCCGTGACCGATCCGAACAGTTGCGACTTTGGGAAGTTGTGCTGCCAGACCTTCTTGCCGGTTGCGGGATCCCAGGCCTGGAGCTCGCCAAAATGATCCGCACCCGGCTTCGTCTTCAGGCCGATATCTTCCGGCTTGGTGCCGAGCCAGAGCTCGCCCGGCTTGAGCGGCACTTTCTCGCCGGTAAAGCCGCCGCAGAAATTCTCGTTGGCGGGCACGTAGACGAGGCCGGTCTTCTGGCTGTAGGCCGCCGATGGCCAGTCCTTGCCGCCCCACAGCGACGGGCAGAACTCCACGCGCTTGCCCATGACCGGCTTGTGCGCGGGGTCGACGATCGGCTTGCCGGTCTCGGGTTCGATGCCCTTCCAGACGTCGGTGAAGACGAACGGCCAGCCGGCGACGTAATTGATCTTGGTCGGCGTGCGCTCGAGCACCCAGAAGATCGCGTCGCGTCCCGGATGGACCAGGCTCTTGATGTTGCGGCCATCGCGTTGCAGGTCGATCAGCATCGGTGCTTCGACCTCGTCCCAATCCCAGGAATCGTTCTGGTGATACTGGTGATAGGTCTTGATCTTCCCGGTGTTGGGATCGAGCGCGAGCACTGATGACGTGTAGAGATTGTCGCCGGGATGCGAGTCGCCCGGCCACGGCGCGGCGTTGCCGACACCCCAATAGATCGTCTTGGTCTCTTTGTCGTAATTGCCTGTCATCCAGGCCGACCCACCGCCGTTCTTCCAGTCGTCGCCTTGCCAGGTGTCGTGACCGGGCTCGCCTTCACCGGGGATGGTATAGGTCCGCCACAGCTCCTTGCCGTCCTTGGCATCATAAGCCACGATATAGCCACGCACGCCGAACTCGCCGCCGGAGCCGCCGACGATGACCTTACCGTCAACGATCAATGGCATCAGGGTCAGGTACTGGCCCTTCCTGTAGTCCTGCACCTTCGTGTCCCACAGCACCTTGCCGGTTTTGGCATCGAGCGCGACCACGTGGTCGTCCGTGGTGGCGAGGTAGAGCTTGTCCTCCCAGAGGCCGACGCCGCGGTTGGTCGGATGCAGCTGGAACAGATCGTCAGGAAGCTGCCGCTTGTAGCGCCAGTATTCGTCGCCGGTCTTCGCATTCAGCGCGATCACCTGCCCCATCGGGGTCGTCACGAACATCGCGCCATTGTTGACGATCGGCGGTGCCTGATGGCCTTCGACCACGCCGGTGGCGAAGGTCCAGACCGGTGTGAGGTTCTTCACGTTGGAGGTATTGATCTGGTCGAGCGGGCTAAAGCCCTGCCCGTCATAGGTGCGCCGGTAGAGCATCCAATTGCCTGGCTCCGGATTTTCGAGCCGCTGCGAAGTGACGGGCGAATAATTCTCGATCGGGCCAGCCAGCGCGGCGGTCGAAACGAGGCAGGTGAAGGCGATGAAGCCGGACAGGTAGAATTGCTTCCTGGTCATGGAGAGTTTCATGGACGTTCCCCTTTTTCATCCGCTTGAATTCTTGTTGTGAATTCTTGTCGTTCGTCCCGTCGTCCGCCGCGTCGGCGGAGGCGGCCGTTCGTGACGCGGGCCCAGCCCGCAACCGTCCATCATCCTGGTTGTGTGCCACCTACCTTTCCCATGAAATTGCCGGCGACGCTGAGCGAACCGTCAGCGAGCGCCAGCGGCAGCGCTGCAAGCCGCCGCGGTGCCGGCCCGAACACGACCTGCGCGCCCGCGCGGGGATCGAATTCGGAGTTGTGGCACATGCACTTGAACACCTCCTTGTCGCCGACATCGCTCTTCACCCAGGCAGTGACGGGACAGCCCGCATGCGAGCAGATCGCCGAATAGGCGATGATGCCGTCGACGGCCCGCGCGCGGGTCTTCTCGTCGAGGTCGGCGGGATCAAGCTTGATGATCAGGATCTCGTTGAGCCGTGAGGCGCTGCGCACCACCGCTGAGGTGGGGTCCTTCGGCCAGGCATGGACCGGCGGTCCGCCGGCCTTGAGATCGGCCGCGGTGATGAGCTTTCCCTCCTGGTCACCTTCGGAGAAGACGAGCAGGTCGCCTTTCTGCGGCCGCTCATCCGAGCCGGGCGGATCCTCACCTGCGCGGGCTTGGGTGGAACAGCCGAGGCACGCTGTCGTCGCGAGCGCACCGAGCAGCATGGATCGCCGCGTCTGCTCGGCACCCGCATCGACGTCGGGTTCCGCAGCACTCTCTGAGGATTGTGAATTAGTATCGACCGATGCGCGAGCCATGCCCGTTAGCAGGCGCTGGAACTCTGCCGAAAACAAGGCGAAGACTTGGCGCCGCAGTGCATCAATGTGGCTTTGCTCGCGTTGATTGAGCAAGACCAAATGCGTTCCAGCGCGTTTTCGCGAATTCTACATCGCATTGCGCGAACGGCATGATGATTTTGCAGATCAGATCGATGCTGCGGGAATTGGTGCGGCGCGCCATCACGCAACGCGAGCTGCACCTTTCTCAGGCAGGCATTTTGTATTCACGACCTGAGCACGTGACGCGGCGAAGCGATGCGGCCCGCAAGTGTTGCCGACGCCATTTCAAAACTGTCGGCGATACGACGCGCCTTGTCGATGAACAGCGCAGCCGCCGCCGGCGGGCAGACCTCGCGCGCGGTCTGCTCGAACAGCTCGAGCCAGCGATCGAAATGGCCTCCGGCCAGGCTCAACGGCAGGTGTGCCCGCATCGGCGAGCCATGATAGCGGCCACTCATCAACACGACTGACGACCAGAAATCCCTGAGCTTGGCGAGATGCTCGTCCCAGTTCTGCACGACGGCGAAGACGGGCCCGAGCAGCGTGTCCTCACGCACGCGTCCGTAGAAGCGGGTGACGAGTTCTGCGATCATCTCTTCGGTGATCCCGGTGCGCTCGATCGCATCCTGGGTCAACAGGTTCCGCCGCGCGGCCGCAGCTTCCCGCTCGGCCTTCAGTCGATCCGACATGTCCTTTGTTATCCGTTCCGTTGTTCCCGCAGGCTGCCCGTTCGACATTGTCGGGCCAATTGCGCGCGGCGTCTTTGTCGCAGCGCAAATTGCGGGGATCTGGCGGCGGACGCTAGGTGCCCGCCGCCAATGCCTTCATCAGGCGGTATAGGTGTAAAAGCCCTGCCCGGTCTTGCGGCCGAGATGGCCGGCATCGACCATCTCCTTCAGCAGCGGGGCTGGCCGATATTTAGGATCGTTGAAGCCCTTGTAAAAGACCTCCATCACCGAAAGCATGGTGTCGAGCCCGACGAGATCGGCAAGTGCGAGCGGCCCGATCGGATGGTTGCAGCCGAGCTTCATGCCGGCGTCGATTTCCTCCGCCGTCGCGATGCCCTCCTGCAGCGCGAAGATCGCCTCGTTGATCATCGGACACAGGATGCGGTTGACGGCGAAGCCCGGGCTGTTCTTGGCCGTGATCGCCACCTTGCCGACGCGCTTGGCGAAATCCAGCGCCTTCGCATGGGTGTCGTCCGAGGTCTGCAGCCCACGGATGAGTTCGAGCAGCGCCATCACCGGCACCGGGTTGAAGAAGTGCATGCCGATGAAGCGGTCGGGACGGTCGGTCGCCGCCGCGAGCTTCGTGATCGAGATCGAAGAGGTGTTGGTTGCGACCAGCGTGCGCGGCGATAGCGTGGCGCAGAGATCCTTCAGGATCTTGACCTTGAGCTCCTCGTTCTCGGTAGCGGCCTCGATGACGAGGTCGCAATCCGACAGCTTCGCCCGGTCGGTGGTGCCGGTGATGCGCTTGAGCGTCGCCTCGCGGTCGGCCGCCGACATCTTCTCTTTCTTGACCAGCCGCTCGAGGCTTCCGCCGACGGTCGACAGGCCGCGGTTCACCGCCGCGTCGGAAATATCGACCATCACGACCGACAGGCCCGCGGCGGCGCAGACCTGCGCGATGCCGTTCCCCATGGTCCCTGCCCCGATGATGCCAACGGTCTGGATCATTGCGTCACATCCTTCATCCTTGCGGGCGAGCCAGTTGCAGCCCGGACCCATTGTTCCTGCATCAGGGTCTAGCACCGCCACTGGGCTGGCGCGACCCGATCCTGTTCCTTAGCGCATCCGAGGCCGGAATAAAGCCGCCCGCGGGGCGGCCAGGTGCCTCGATTGTAGGTCACTGGCCGCGTTTTCCGGTCATCCCGAGCCTCGCTCCAACTGCTCCGGTGGGCTGCCCACCCTTGGGGCCTTGATTATGGCAGCGGCAGCAGCGAGAAGGGCGGCGCGGGGCTGCCGCGGAACAGGAGCTTGGCCCGACACGGATGAACGATTTCGCACGATCCATCGGTGCCGCCTTTGCGCTGATCGGCGAGGCCGACACCGAGCTATTGGGCATCGTCGCCTTGTCCGTAAGGGTCAGCCTGACCGCCAGCATCCTCGCACTTCTGATCGGCGCCCCCTTTGGAGCCCTGCTTGCGATCACCCGCTTCCGGGGACGCCAAGTCATCGTCATTCTGACCAATGCGCTGCTCGGCCTTCCACCGGTCGTGGTCGGGCTCGCCCTCTATCTCCTGCTGTCGCGGTCCGGCCCGTTCGGGGCGGCGGGCTTGCTGTTCACGCCAGCCGCCATGGTGATCGCGCAGACGCTGCTGGCGACGCCCATCGTGGTGGCCCTGGTGCACCGGCCGGCAAGCCTGCTGTGGGCGGAGTATGGCGACCTGGCGCGGATCGACGGATTGTCGGCCCTGCGCAGCATGGCCCTGCTGTTCGCGCTCGGCCGGACCTCGCTGCTGACGGCCTTTCTCGCCGCGTTCGGGCGCGCCATCGCCGAAGTCGGCGCGATCATCATCGTCGGTGGCAATATCCGCGGCTTCACCCGCACGATGACGACGGCGATCGCATTGGAAACCAGCAAAGGCGACCTGCCGCTCGCGCTCGGACTCGGGCTGATCCTGCTCGCACTCAGCGTCGCGGTGTCGACTATAGCCTTCGTCCTAGTGGGACGCGTTGGGGAAAAATAGCTGCTCGCCGCCGACCTTGTACCCGGCGATCGCTTCCTGCCCTTGCGGCGAAATCAGCCAGTCGATGAAGGCCTGTCCCTCCTTGGCCTTCACGTTCGGATGCTTTTCAGGATTCACCAGCATGACGCCGTACTGGTTGAAGAGCCGCTTGTCCCCCTCGGTCAGGATGGCGAGTTCGCCGCGGTTTTTGAACGACAGCCAGGTGCCGCGGTCCGACAGGAGGTAGGCGTTCCACGACGAGGCCATGTTCAGCGCCGGGCCCATGCCCTGGCCGATCTCCCGATACCAAGTGTCCTTGCCGGCACTGAGGTCGACGCCCGCCTCCTTCCATAGCCTCAGCTCGGCCGCATGCGTGCCGGACTTGTCGCCGCGCGAGATGAACGGCGCTTTCGCGGTCGCAATCCTGCGCAGCGCCTCGACCACGTCCTTGCTGCCCGAGATCTGCGCTGCATCGCTCTTGGTGCCGACGATGACGAAGTCGTTGTACATGACGTCGAAGCGCTTCACGCCCTGCCCTTCGGACATGAACTTGTCCTCGGCGGGCCTGTCGTGGACGAACACCACGTCGGCATCGCCGCGCCGCCCGATATCCAGAGCCTGGCCGGTGCCGACGGCGACGACCTTCACGCCGATGCCTTCGGCCTTCGCGAACAGCGGCAGCAGATGGCCGAACAGCCCCGACTGTTCCGTCGAGGTGGTCGACGCCACGGTGATGGTGCGATCCTGTGCGGATGCGATGGTGGACCAGAGCAGAACCGCTCCGATGGTGGCAAGCTTCCTCATGCGCCGTCCCCGACCAGACAATGACGGTTCTGAAATAGCGGCTCGCGACGACGACGGGAACCCCGACTTGGACCGCAACGAGAGCAAAGGCTGCCGCGCCTCGGCAGGAACGCGGTCAGCGCACGCGAGTTGACCGGATGCAAGTCACGGAGAATCCGATGAAGAAGATCATCCTGGCCCTCGCATGCGTCATGGCGCTGGCGACAGGTGGCGCTTTGGCGCAGACACAACCCGCACCCGGCGCATCCGGTCAGGGCGATGTCGGCCCCTCATCGCGAGGCCCGGCAACCAAGGGAATGACGACAGGACGTTCATCGAATATGCAGAACGAGGCCAGCGACGGCAAGGGCGCGCAGTCGCCTTCGGCCGGCGGCAGCGACACCAACAACATGAGCAGCCAGGCCGGCGGCAGTGCGGGTACCGGCGGCACCGGCTCCGGCAAGTGACCTGAGGATCCAATATCTCTAGGGATGCGAGTCAATTGAAGCATTCGCGAACGGCACTCCACTCTGCGGAGCGGCATTCGCCCCGCAGAATGGATGCGCGGATGTTCTGCAATTGGTCCTGCCTACGTTGACACGGGTGTGACGGCCGGGGCAGGTTTTCACATTGCTGACGAATCAGCGATTGCCTCACGCCGAGCACCTCTTGGACAACTCCCAGTGCTTTCGAGACTGATATCGTTGCTGCGCCGCATTCCAGCGGTGAACTGGGCGTTTTCCCGACTCCGGCCTGTGCCGCACAGCGGCAACCTCGACGTCGCGCCGACTGCAGAGGCTTCATCTGCCATCGCCGAAGGCGTTGCCGGCACGGCTCCAGCGCCCATCGCCGAGATCAGCGCTGATCCCATGCGCGACGAGGCTGATCTCGCCGCCACCGCTCCGGTCGCGGAGAACGATGCGGCTGTGTCGGTCGTCGCGGAGATTCCGTCCGACGATATCTGCATCGGCGACTCATCTTCAGAGTTGGCAACGGCAATCGAGCCGCCTGCGGCGCCGCCAGCGACCGAAGAGGCGTTGGCTGCATCGGCCGGTGCGGAGAACGAGCCAGTTGCAGCCTCCGATCTCGCCGTCGTGGACGATGATGCATCGCCTGCTGGAATCTCTGCAGAGATCGACTCTGCCACCGCAGAAGAGATTGTGGCTTCATCAGCAGACGTCGCGACCGCTTCGGCCGATCTCCCTGCCCTCATCATCGAGGCTGCCCCCTCGCCCGACGTATCCCTCGATCTCGTACCCGATGCCGCCGAAGCAATCCCGGTCGACGTCGAGAACGTGGCGGCTGTTGTCTCTGAAGCCAGCGCCGAGATCGATCCGGCGCCCGTTGTCGCAATCGCGCCGACGCCCGCAAATGATGTTCCGCTCGCCTCGGCCATTGCGGCGGTAGCCAACGAGTCATCCAGCGACGTCGCGGAAGCTGAACCAGCTCCGGCTCTCACGTCTCCTTCGCCAGAGATCCGCAGCCCACCGAAAGTTCGCGCGCGAGCCGTAGAGCCCGCCGACCGCGCCGCGCTGATCCGGCAGCGCTGGGCCGAGAGCGGAATCAGGATGTGGAATCCGCAGCTTCACGGCACCGGCGAGGCCGCGCTGAACATCCAGGGAAGCGTCGGGCTGCTGCCGCCGGCGGCCGGCGAGACAATGCCGCGCTACGACAAGCTGGAATTCAGGATGCTCGGCGGACAGATCGTCTGTGAGGGCGTCATCGTCGAGGCCCCCGTGCAGGCGGGCCATCGGAGCTTCACGCGGCTCGCCGAGCCGCGGAGCATCGAGCGGATCCGCGAACCGGCGCGCGAGCGCCAGGCCGTTCTCGCCTGATCCTTTCGTCTGCGACCACCACGAGAATGTGCTAGGCTGATGTCCCGACATGGGAGATCCCAGATGCGCGCAAGACCATTGCTCTTCGTCGTGATCGCGCTTGCTGTCTCGCAGCCGGCGCTCGCCGCGGGCAAGCGGCCGCATCACATGACTGGGCCTGCCACCGATCCGGCCGCTCCCTACAAGGCCGATCGGCTCTCCTCCTCGCGCGGCGAGTCGATCCTCGACACGCCTGGCCAGACCACCGTGCTGACGCGGCAGGTTCTCGACGACAAGAGGGCGACCAGCCTGCGGGACGCCATGCGCTCGACCGCAGGTGTGACGATCGGACGCTAGGCCGCTTGCACCGCTCTCGGTCGCCCGCACCGAGCACTCGCTGACACCCATGGCGAGCAGGGCGTAGCTGCGGCGATTTCGGACGACTTGTGCCTGAGACGCACGCCCCTTGCCGCCGGCTATCCTTAACGGGACCTCACCAATGCACGCGACCGGAAAATCCTGAGGCAGCGCGCAACCAGTGCTGGCCGAGCCCGGCTAGCATCGATCTAACGGGCCCTTTACCCGTGCCGTGCAAGATTGCCCCGTTTTTCAGGGATCTGGGGCTCGTATTTCAATGCCTGTTGCCGAATTGAAATCTCGTCTTGCTGCCGCGATGCGATTGTTTCGCGTTCCCGCCGACAATCCGGACCTGACGCGCGCGCAGTTCGACGCCTTCTCCAAGCAGATCCCACTGCTCTACTTCATCCTCATCAGCAACACGATTGCGGTCGCCTACACCTATGTGAACGTGGCGCCGGACTGGCTGACGACGATCGTGCCGGCCGTGCTGACGGTGCTCGCAGGCTCACGGACCTTCTGGTGGCTACGCCAGCGCCGGCTCGTTCGCAGCGATGCCGACATCCTGCGCAATCTGCGCGCCACCAATTGGCTGACCCTGCCGATCGGTGCCGGCTTCACCGCCTGGTCGTTCGCGCTGTACCCCTACGGCGATCCCTTCGCCAAGAGCCAGGTCGCCTTCTACATGGCGGTCACCGTGATCGGCTGCATCTTCTCGCTGATGCATCTGCGCTCGGCGGCGCTGATCGTGACGCTGATCGTCGACGTGCCCTATGTGCTGTTCTTCTTTGCCACGGGTGAGCCGACGCTGAAGGCGATCGCGGTCAACAACCTCCTGGTTTCCGGCGCGATGGTGACGGTGTTGTTCATCTACTATCGCGACTTCGCCGATCTCGTCGCCAGCCGCAAGTCGCTGCTCGCGCAACAGGCGGCGACGCAGGCGCTCTCTGACGAGAACTTCCGCCTTGCCAATCTCGATTCACTCACCGAGCTGCCGAACCGCCGCCGCTTCTTCGCCGAGCTGTCGAGCGCCTTCACCGATGCCGAACGCAGGAAAGTCCGGGTCGCAGTCGGCATCATCGATCTCGACGGCTTCAAGCCGATCAACGACAATTACGGCCACTCAGTCGGCGACCGCGTCCTGATCGAGGCTGGCCGGCGCATCCGCGAGGTCTGCGAGGGTTTTGGTCCGCACCGGGTCGAATTCGCCCGACTCGGCGGTGACGAGTTCGGCCTCGTCGTGTGCGGCGACCCCAATGATGCGGATCTGCTACGGCTGGGCCAGCACATCGGCGACCAGGTCAAGCTTCCCTATCAGCTCGATACCGCTCATACGGGGCTGTCCTGCTCGATCGGCTTTGCGTTGTTTCCGCAATCGGCCACGACCGCGGAAGCACTGTATGAATGTGCCGATTATTCGCTCTACCATGCCAAGCGCCATCTGCGCGGCCGCACCGTGATCTTCTCGAGCGAGCTCGAGGCCGAGATCCGCAGTCGCGGGGTCATCGAGAACCTGCTGCGCACCGCCGATTTCGGCACCGAGATGGACCTGGTGTTCCAGCCGATCGTCGATTCCATGAGCGAGCACACCGCCGGCTTCGAGGTGCTGGCGCGCTGGCGCAGCGCCCGCCTCGGCCTGGTCTCTCCGGCCGATTTCATTCCGGCTGCCGAGCGCATCGGTCTGATCCGGCCGCTGACGCAAGCGCTGCTGGTGCGCGCACTCGCCGTCGCCAGGACATGGCCCGATCACATCCGCCTGTCGTTCAACCTCTCCGCACACGACGTCTGCGCGGCGGAGGGCATCTTGCCGCTGATCGCCATCATCGAGAAGAGCGGGCTGCCGCCACAGCGGATCGATTTCGAGATCACCGAGACCGCCGTCACTTTCGACTTCGTCCGCGCGCAGCAATCGATCGCAACGCTGAAGGCAATGGGCTGCGGCATTTCGCTGGACGATTTCGGCACCGGCTATTCGTCGTTGAGCCACGTGCACCGGCTGCCGCTCGACAAGATCAAGGTCGACCGCAGCTTCGTTTCCGACATCAACGAGAATCCGGTCAGCCACAAGATCATCAAATCGCTCACCGGCCTCTGCGACGACATGGAGATCGCCTGCGTCGTCGAGGGCGTCGAGACCCGTGCTCAGCTCGACACCCTGCGCCGCCTGGGGTGTGACTTCATCCAGGGCTATTATTTCGCAAAGCCCATGCCGGCCGATGCGATTGGCGACCATCTGGCGAAGGAGAGCCGGCGCCTCGACGGCACCGGGGCCAAGGTCGTGGCCTGAGCCTCCGTCTACCTCGCCAGGCTCGGCAGATCGAGCCCCTTGTCGCGGGCGCAGTCGATCGCGATGTCGTAGCCGGCATCGGCATGACGCATGACGCCGCTGGCGGGATCGTTCCACAGCACGCGCTCGATCCGCTTCGCCGCCTCGGGCGTGCCGTCGGCGACGATCACCATGCCGGCATGCTGCGAATAGCCGATGCCGACGCCGCCGCCATGATGCAGCGAGACCCAGGTCGCCCCGCTAGCGCAATTGAGCAGCGCATTGAGCAGCGGCCAGTCGGACACCGCATCCGATCCGTCCTTCATCGCCTCGGTCTCGCGGTTGGGGCTCGCCACCGAGCCGCTGTCGAGATGATCGCGACCGATCACGATCGGTGCTTTCAATTCGCCACGCGCCACCATCTCGTTGAAGGCGAGGCCGAGACGATGGCGATCGCCGAGACCGACCCAGCAGATCCGCGCCGGCAGGCCCTGGAACTTGATGCGCGCCTTGGCCATGTCGAGCCAATTGTGCAGATGCTTGTCGTCAGGCATCAGCTCCTTCACTTTGGCGTCCGTCTTGAAGATGTCCTCGGGATCGCCCGACAGCGCGGCCCAGCGGAACGGCCCGACGCCGCGGCAGAACAGCGGGCGGATATAGGCGGGCACGAAGCCGGGGAAATCGAACGCGTTCTTCAGGCCCATGTCCTGCGCCATCTGGCGGATGTTGTTGCCGTAGTCGAGCGTCGGAATGCCCTGGGCATGGAAGTCCAGCATGGCCTGGACATGCTCGACCATCGAGGTCTTTGAGGCGCGCTCCACGGCCTTCGGATCGGATGCGCGCTTGGCTTCCCAATCGGCGAGCGTCCAGCCCTTCGGCAAGTAGCCGTTGATCGGATCATGCGCGCTGGTCTGGTCGGTGACGATATCAGGCTTGACGCCGCGGCGGACCAGCTCGGGGAATATCTCCGCGGCATTGCCGAGCAGGCCGACCGAGACCGCCTTCTTCGTCTTCGCGGCGCCCGCCATGATCGCGAGTGCTTCGTCAAGCGTTGCGGCTTGCCGGTCGAGATAGCCGGTGCGCAGGCGCATCTCGATGCGGCTCGGCTGACATTCGACCGCAAGCATCGAAGCGCCGGCCATGGTCGCCGCCAGCGGCTGCGCCCCGCCCATGCCACCGAGGCCGGCGGTCAGGATCCATTTGCCGGCGAGGCTGCCGCCATAATGGCGACGAGCAACCTCGACGAAGGTCTCGTAGGTGCCCTGCACGATGCCCTGGCTGCCGATATAGATCCAGGAGCCCGCGGTCATCTGGCCGTACATCATCAGGCCCTGGCGATCGAGCTCGTTGAAATGATCGAGCGTGGCCCAATGCGGCACGATGTTGGAATTCGCGATCAGCACGCGCGGCGCGTCGGCATGGGTCCGGAACACGCCGACCGGCTTGCCGGACTGCACCAGCAGCGTCTGGTCGCCCTCCAGCTTGCGCAAGGCCGCGACGATCCGGTCAAAGCTCTCCCAGTCGCGCGCGGCGCGTCCGATGCCGCCGTAGACGACGAGCTCGCTTGGGCGCTCCGCGACGTCAGGATCGAGATTGTTCATCAGCATGCGCAGCGGCGCCTCGGTGAGCCAGCTCTTGGCGCTGATGTCGCTGCCGCGGGGAGCGCGGATGGTGCGGTCGTTGTCCAGTCGGCGGTTCATGTGGACCTCTTCAGACGAGTGTCGGAAACGGATCGGTAGCAAGCTGGGCGAGCGCGGCAGCCGGAAGCGCATCGGCTTCGATCAATGCAGCAGCCTTGGCGAGATCGCCGGCCATGTAGCGATCGGCGCCGAGCGCGGGCACCTGCTCACGCAACGCGGCAATGACGGCGACCAGCGGCGCGCTGGTCGCGTGCGGCGCGCGCAGCGTGATGCCCTGGGCGGCGACCAGAAGCTCGATGCCGAGGATGGCAGCGAGATTGTCGGCCATCTCGGACAGGCGCCGCGCGGCATGCGCGGCCATCGAGACATGGTCTTCCTGGTTGGCGCTGGTCGGCGTCGAATCGATCGAGCAGGCCAGCGCGCGCTGCTTGTTCTCGGCATAGAGCGCAGCGGCCGTCACCTCGGCGATCATGAAGCCGGAATTGATGCCGGGATCGGGGGTGAGGAACGGCGGCAGGCCGAAATTGAGCGCGGGATCGACCAGCGTCGCGATGCGCCGCTCGCTGATCGCACCGATTTCCGACAGCGCCAGCGCGAGTGCATCGGCGGCGAAGGCGACTGGCTCGGCGTGGAAATTGCCGCCGGAGACGATCTCGCCGGTTTCGACCAGCACCAGCGGGTTGTCGGTGACGGCATTGGCCTCGACGATCAGCGTGCGCGCGGCCTGCGTGATCAGATCGAGGGCGGCGCCTGCGACCTGCGGTTGGCAGCGCAGACAATAGGGATCCTGCACACGCTCGTCGCCTTCGAGGTGCGAGAGGCGGATGTCGCTGCCGTCGAGCAGCGCGGTCAGCGTCGCGGCCGCCGCGATCTGGCCGGCATGGCCGCGCAGCGCCTGGACTTCGGGGCGGAACGGTGCCGTCGAGGCCATCGCCGCATCCACCGACAGTGCGCCGGTCACGAGTGCGGCGCGGGCGAGGCGATATGCGCGCAGCACGCCTGATACGGCGTAGGCGGTCGAGAATTGCGTGCCGTTGATCAGCGCGAGGCCTTCCTTCGGCCCGAGGGTCAGCGGCGTGAGGCCGGCGACCTCGAGTGCGTCGGCGCCGGATACGGTCTTCCCGTCAACGATCGCCTGCCCCTCGCCGACCATCACGGCCGTCATGTGCGCGAGCGGTGCCAGATCGCCGGAGGCGCCGACCGAGCCCTGCTGCGGCACCAGCGGACAGACGCCACGGGCCAGCATGTCCTGCAACTGCTCGATCACCGCGCGGCGCACGCCGGAGGCGCCACGCCCGAGCGAGACGATCTTCAACGCCATCATCAACCGCACGATCGGCTCCGGCGTTGCCGGGCCGACGCCGCAGCAATGCGAGACGATGAGGTTGCGCTGGAGCAGCGCGGTCTGGTCCGGCGGAATGCGCTTGGAGGCCAGCTTTCCAAAACCGGTGTTGATGCCGTAGACGGGGACGTCCGCCTGCGCAGCTCGCGTAACGATTTGCGCAGCCGCCTCGACACGCGGCCAGAACGAAGGATCGAGCACGACGGGGGCGCCTTCGAGCACGCGCGCGAGATCGTCGAGGCTCACTGTTCCCGGCTTGACGACGATCGCTGTTTCCTGCTCCGTCACTGCCCCCTCCATACCCGCTTGTGCAGCGGATTGAAGCCGATGCGGTACACCAGCTCGGCGGGCCGCTCGATCTCCCAGATCGCAAGGTCGCACCATTTGCCGGCTTCCAGCGTGCCGGTCTCATTCAGGAGACCGACTGCCCGCGCGCCTTCACGGGTGACGCCGGCAAGGCACTCGGCCACGTTCATCCGGAACAGGGTCGCACCCATGTTCATCGCGAGCAGCAGCGAGGTCAGCGGCGAACTGCCGGGATTGCAGTCGGTCGCCAGCGCCATGGGAACGCCGTGCTTGCGGAACGTCTCGACCGGGGGCTTCTGCGTCTCGCGAATGAAGTAGAACGCGCCGGGCAGCAGCACCGCCACCGTGCCGGCGCTCGCCATTGCGACGGCACCGGCCTCATCGGTGTGCTCGAGATGATCGGCCGAGAGCGCCGAGAATCTCGCGGCAAGCGCAGCGCCGCCGAGATTCGAGAGCTGGTCGGCATGGAGCTTAACCGGCAGTCCAAGTCCCCTCGCCGTTTCGAACACTCGCGCGGTCTGCTCGGCGGAGAATGCGATGCCCTCCATGAAGGCATCGACGGCATCGGCGAGGCCCGCTTTTGCGACCGCCGGCAGCATCTCCTTGCAGACCAGATTGATGTAACGATCCTTGTCGCCGTCGGCCTCGACCGGCAGCGCATGCGCGCCCAAAAACGACGTGCGGATCGCAACCGGCCGCTCGCGGCCGAGGCTGCGCGCGGCCGCCAGCTGCCGCATCTCGGTCTCGGTATCGAGACCATAGCCGGACTTGATCTCGACCGTGGTCGCGCCCTCAGCCGTCAGCGCGTCGAGCCGCGGCAGCGCGCCTGCCACGAGCTCGGCTTCGCTGGCCTTGCGCGTCGCCGCCACAGTCGAGACGATGCCGCCGCCGGCGCGCGCGATCTCCTCGTAGCTCGCCCCTTTCAGGCGCAGCTCGAATTCATGCGCGCGGTCGCCGCCATAGACCAGATGTGTGTGGCAATCGACGAGCCCGGGCGTGATCCAGCGCCCCTCGCAATCGATCCGCTCGATCGCGTCCGCATCGACGGGAAAGTCCGCTGTCGCGCCCGCATAGGCGATGTGGCCGCCGCGTGCGGCGATGACACCATGCTCGATCTCGCCGAGATCGGGACGATCGGCCCGCATCGTCGCGAGGCGGGCATTGTGCCAGATCCGGTCGAAGCGCTCTGCCATGCGGGTATCCATTCGCCCTGGGGATGCTTGACTTATATGTCTAGACATATAATCGTAAGGCGGTTCTGTCCAGCCGGCGTGTAAATCATGACCCGACTGCATTTCGCTTCCGCGCTCCTGCCTTCGGGCTGGGCTAATGACGTGCAGGTGGTCGTCACCGCCGGCGCGATCGCGGCGGTGACACCGGGCGTGGCGCCGGCCGCCGGCGACGAGCGCCACGCCATCGCGCTTCCGGGACTTGCAAGCCTGCACAGCCACGCCTTCCAGCGCGGCATGGCCGGCCTCGCGGAGCTGCGCGGCGATTCCACCGACACGTTCTGGACCTGGCGCGAGACGATGTATCGCTTCGCGCTGGCCATGACGCCCGACGACGTCGCGGCCGTTGCGACGCTGCTCTATGTCGAAATGCTCGAGCAGGGTTTTACCCGCGTCGGCGAATTCCACTATCTGCACCACGACCGCGACGGATCGCCCTACGCTGACCCCGCCGAGATCGCCGAGCGCATTGCCCAGGCGGCCGAAGCCTCCGGCATTGCGCTGACGCTGCTGCCGAGTTTCTATGCGCATGGCTCGTTTGGAGGCGCAGCGCCGCATGCCGGGCAGCGCCGCTTCATCTGCACGGTCGATCGGTTCGCTGCATTGATGACGGCATCGCGCAAGGTGATCAGCGCACTGCCGGGCGCCAATATCGGCATCGCCCCGCACAGTTTGCGCGCTGTGGCGCCGGACGAGCTTGCGGCGATCATTCCGCTCGCGAACGGCGGACCGGTGCACATTCATGCCGCCGAGCAGGTGAAGGAGGTCGAGGATTGCCTCGCCTGGTCGGGCCGGCGTCCGGTGCAATGGCTGCTGGAGCACGCCCCGCTCGATCGGCGCTGGTGTCTCATTCACGCGACCCACATGACGAGTGAGGAGGTGACGGCGTTCGCCAGGACCGGTGCGGTGGCGGGCCTCTGTCCCGTTACGGAAGCGAGCCTCGGCGACGGCGTTTTTTCGGCGCGGGAGTTTGTCGCCGCCGGCGGCCTTTTCGGCGTCGGTACCGATTCCAACGTGTTGATTGGCGCAGCCGACGAATTGCGCCAGCTCGAATACGGCCAGCGGCTCAAGCACCGCCAGCGCAACGTGCTCTCCGGCGGCGCAGGTCATTCCACAGGACGCTCGCTGTTCGACAGAGCGCTCGCCGGCGGCGCGCGGGCGCTGGCGCAGCCGACGGTCGGCCTCACACCCGGTGCACGCGCCGACATCGTCACGCTCGACGCGGCGCATCCTTCGTTGGCAGGACGCGCGCACGATGCCGTCATCGACGGCTGGATCTTCGCCGCCGGCGGCGCCGCCATCGATTGCGTCTGGGCCGGCGGCCGCAAGGTGGTCGAGCGCGGTCAGCATGGATTGCGCCAAGCCGCACGCGAACGCTTCAACGCATCGATCCGGAGGCTCGTCGCATGAGCCTCGTCACCGATGCCGACAAGCCGACGCTCTACAAGCGCATCCGCGCCGACATCGAGAAGCGCATCTTGACCGGCGAATGGCCGCCCGGCCACCGCATTCCCTTCGAGCACGAGCTGGTGGCGCGCTACGGCTGCTCGCGCATGACCGTGAACAAGGCGTTGTCGGAGCTCGCGCAAGCCGATCTGATCGAGCGGCGGCGGCGCGCCGGCTCGTTCGTGCGCCGGCCGCAGCATCAGTCGGCGGTGCTCAAGATCGCCGACATCCGCGCCGAGATCTCCGCGCTTGGACGCAGCTACGGCTACGAGCTGATCGGCCGCAAGCTGCGCGCGGCGACGGCCGCCGACCGCGATCGCCTCGGCGTGAAGAAGGCCGGCAAGGTGGTCGCGATCACCTGCCGACATAGCGCCGATAATGTGCCTTTCGCGGTCGAGGACAGGCTGATCGACCTCTCGTCCGTGCCCGACGCCGCGGCCGCCGATTTCTCGCGCGAACCGCCAGGCTCCTGGCTGCTTCACCATGTCCCATGGACCGAGGCCGAGCATACGATCAGTGCCATCGTTGCGGACGACCGCACGGCGGAAGCGCTCGACATTGCCGTCGGCGCCCCCTGCCTCGTGATCGACCGCTACACCTGGCGCAGCGCACGCACCATCACCGCGGTGCGCCTGCTCTATCCCGGTGACTCTCACCGCCTTGTCGCCCGATTCAAGGGAGGCTGAGAGGACATGTCGGCACAATTCGTGCAACGCATCGGGCAACGGTCCAGGTGGGCCGACAGTGATCAACAGGACGTCAAACCATCGATCGGCAAGAGGACGAAAATCATGCGTAGTTCGAAAGTATTTGCGACAATCATTGCCCTCGCGGTGGCCACCCCCGCGCTCGCCGACGACGTCAAGGTCGGCGTCGGCATCTCCGGCTGGACCGGATTCGCGCCGCTGACGCTGGCGAAGGAGGCGGGCATCTTCAAGAAGAATGGCCTCGACGTCACCATCAAGAAGATCCCCCAGAAGGACCGCCATCTCGCCATCGCCTCCGGCGACATCCAGTGCGCGGCGACCACGGTCGAGACCTGGATCTCCTGGAACGCCAACGGCGTCGCGACCAAGCAGATCTTCCAGCTCGACAAGAGCTACGGCGCCGACGGCATGGCCGTGCGCAACGACGTCGCCGCGATCAAGGACCTCAAGGGCAAGACCGTCGCAGCCTCCGCGCCGGGCACCTCGCCCTATTTCGCGCTGGCCTGGATGCTGAAGAAGAACGGCCTCACCACCAAGGACGTCACGATCGTCAACCTCGAGCCCGCTGCGGCCGCGCAGGCCTTCGTCTCCGGCCAGAACGATGCCGCGATGACCTATGAGCCCTATTTGTCGACGGTGCGTGCCGCGCCCGACAAGGGCAAGATCATCGCGACCACGCTCGACTATCCGATGGTGATGGACACGTTCGGCTGCACGCCGAAGTTCCTCACCGACAATCCCAAGGCCGCCAAGGCCCTCGCCGACAGCTACTTCGAGGCGATCGAGATGATCGCCAAGGACCAGACCAAGTCCTACGAGATCATGGGCGCCGACGTGAAGCAGACCGGCGAGCAGTTCGGCAACTCGGCGAAATATCTGCGCTGGCAGGACAAGGCCGCGAACCAGAAGTTCTTCGCCGGCGACTTCCTGACCTTCAACAAGGAGGCCGCCGAGCTGCTGCTCGAGATCGGCATCATCAAGGCCGCGCCGAAGGTCGAGGACCTCTACGACGCGAGCTTCATCAAGTAACGTTCTCCAAGATGCCGGTTCCGCCTCGGGCGGAGCCGGCGCACCATTCGGATACAGTTTGATGCGTCCCCTGGATCCCGTGACATCGAAGCAGCGTGCGGCGTACGGCTTGGCGTTCTTCGTGCTGTTCGTCGCCCTCTGGTCGTGGGCGACGTTCGGCGGCCATGTGTCGAAGACCTTCCTCGCCAATCCGCTCACCATGGTGCAGGAGGGCCTCGAGCTGCTCGCCAAGCACGGCTTCCTGTTCGACATCGGCATGACGATCTGGCGCGTCGTCGGCGGCTTTGCACTCGCGGCCGTCATTGCGGTGCCGCTCGGCGTGCTGATGGGCGCCTACAAGCCGGTCGAAGCCTTCCTCGAGCCGTTCGTCTCATTTGCACGTTATCTGCCCGCTTCCGCCTTCATCCCGCTGCTGATCCTATGGGCCGGCATCGGCGAATTGCAGAAGCTGCTCGTCATCTTCATCGGTTCGGTGTTCCAGGTCATCCTGATGGTCGCGGTGACGGTCGGCGCCACGCGGCGCGATCTGGTCGAGGCCGCCTACACGCTCGGCGCCAGCGACCGCGGCATCATCCGCCGCGTGCTGCTGCCCTCCTCCGCGCCGGAGATCGCAGAAATCCTGCGGCTGGTGCTGGGCTGGGCCTGGACTTACGTCATCGTCGCCGAGCTGATCGGCTCGTCCTCGGGCATCGGTCACATGATCACCGACAGCCAGGCGCTGCTCAACACCGGCCAGATCATTTTCGGCATCATCGTGATCGGGCTGATCGGCCTCCTCTCCGACTTCATGTTCAAGGCATTCAACGCCTGGCTGTTTCCGTGGAGGCTCGCATGACGATCCTCAAGGTCGAACAGGTCTCGCGCACCTTCCCCGCGCGTCACGGCAACGCGCCGACCAGAGCGCTGGAGCCGACCGACCTCACCATCGGCAACAACGACTTCGTCACCATCCTCGGCCCGTCCGGCTGCGGCAAGTCCACGCTGCTGCGCATCGTCGCGGGCCTCGATCGTCCGACCAGCGGCCGTGTCACCCTCGACGGACGCGAGGTGACCGGCCCGGGCGCCGATCGCGGCATGGTGTTCCAGTCCTACACGCTGTTCCCCTGGCTGACGGTGCGCGAGAACATCGCTTTCGGCCTGCGCGAGCGCGGCGTGTCCGAGGCGGAGCGACACAAGATCGCGAATGCCTTCATCCGCCAGGTCGGACTGTCCGGCTTCGAAAATCATTGGCCGAAGCAGCTCTCCGGCGGCATGCAGCAGCGCACGGCGATCGCGCGCGCGCTCGCCAATGACCCGAAGATCTTGTTGCTCGACGAGCCCTTCGGCGCGCTCGACAACCAGACCCGCGCCCTGATGCAGGAGATGCTGCTCGGGATCTGGGAGCGCGACCAGAAGACGGTGCTGTTCGTCACCCACGACATCGAGGAAGCCATCTTCCTCGGCAGCCGCGTCATCGTCATGAGCGCACGCCCCGGACGCATCAAGGCCGAAATCCATGTGGACCTGCCGCATCCCCGCTCCTACAAGATCAAGACCACGCCGGAATTCGTCCAGCTCAAGGAACGGCTGGTCGAGGAGATCCGCACCGAGGCACTGAAGGTTGCCGAACATGCCTGACACTCGCGCCGACGGACATCGCGTCCTCGCCGACCTCCATGCACTTCGCGCCATCGGCGCCTACAAGACCGGCGTGCACAAGCCGACCTTCTCCGAGCCGCACAAGCTGTCGCTGGAGTGGCTCGTTCAGAAGCTGCCCGAGGCCGATCTTTCCGCGACGATCGACGGCATCGGCAATGTCTTCGGGACGAGCACGAAGCCCGGGCCGAAGCTGCTGGCGGGATCGCACCTGGAAAGCCAGAATTATGCCGGCTGGCTCGATGGCCCGCTCGGCGTCGTCTATGCGCTCGAGGCCGCGCGCGTCCTGAACGCCGACGCTTCCGTGAACGGCGCGGTCGAGGTCGCCGCCTGGTGCGACGAGGAGGGACATTTCGGTCATTTCCTCGGCTCGCGCTCCTATGTCGGACAGGTGGCCGAGGCCGACATCGAAGCCGCCCGCGACCGCACCAGCGGCCGCACCATGCGCGATGCCCTTGCCGACATGGGGCTCGCGGGGCGTCCGCGCATCACCGCCGAGCCGGGACGGCACGTCGGTTATCTCGAGGCGCATATCGAGCAGGGCGACACGCTCGAAAGCGGGCGCCTCGCGATCGGCGTCGTGACGTCCATCGTCGGCATCTGGCAGTACCAGATCAATTTCACCGGCGAGCAGAACCACGCCGGCACCACGCGCATGGCGGTGCGCAAGGATGCCGGCCTCGCGCTGGCCAAGTTCTGCGTCGCGATCGACGAGCGCCTCCCCGCCGTCTGCGGCCCGCGCACGGTCTGGACCACCGGCCGCATCACGCTCGATCCGGGCGCGCCGAGCATCATCCCCGGTGGCGCAGAGATGCTGTTCCAGATTCGCGACGACGATCCGACGGTCATCGCGCGGCTGGAGCAATTGCTCCGGACCATGGCGGACGAGGCCAGTGCCAAGGGCCCCTGCACCGTCAGCGTGACGAAGCTGCGCACCGGCGCACCCGCGATGATGAATGCGGGCTTTCAGGACGCGATCGAGGCCGCGAGCAAGGCCGTCGCCGGCGGCCGATCCATCCGCATGCCCAGCGGCGCCGGCCACGATGCGCAGATGCTGGCAACCGTCATGCCCGCCGGCATGCTGTTCGTGCCGTCGATCGGCGGCATCAGCCATCACTGGACCGAGAACACGGCGGATGCCGACATCGTGACGGGCGCAGAGGTGTTCGTCGAGGCGTGCCGGCGGATCCTTGGCGGCTAGCGCTGCGTCCGGAGCGCGACCGAGAGTTTGGCATCTGCTCTCTCCGCCCGTCATTGCGAGGAGCTCGCGACAAAATTGCGTAGCAATTTTGCGCTGATGCGACGAAGCAATCCAGAATCTATCCGCGGAAAGATTCTGGATTGCTTCGCTGCGCTCGCAATGACGGAGTATGACGCAACTACATTGCTCTTTCAGTGCCGTAGGGTGGGCAAAGGCGCATAGCGCCGTGCCCACCAACCTTGGCAGTAAGCGAGAATGGTGGGCACGCTGCGCTTTGCCCACCCTACGATATTTGAGCTTGTCACACGCAGATACGCCTCGCTCCATCCGGGCAACCGGCCACCTGCAATCGCGACAAGTTGCTCGCAGCTGGCACGAGCTGCGACAATCTGAACGCGGTGCCGACACAAAGCTGCGGCATTTCTCCGCTTTCTCCACCGTCCCGCCTGTACTTCCCCGGAGTTCCCATGTCTTCTGCCGATCGGCCGGCGACCCGTCTTGCCACTCGGCTTGCCTTCCTCGTCGCGGGCTTCGGCATCGCGTGCTGGGCACCGCTGGTGCCGTTCGCGAAGGCGCGGCTCGCCGTCGACGACGGGGTTCTCGGGCTGCTCCTGCTCAGCCTCGGCATCGGCTCGGTCGTCGCGATGCTGCTCACAGGCGTTCTCAGCGCGCGCTACGGCAGCAGGCCGGTCATCGTCGCGGGCGGGCTTGGTCTCACACTGGTGCTGCCGCTGCTGGCGATCGCAAGCTCGCCGCTGTCGCTGGCGCTGGCGCTGCTTGCGTTCGGCGCCGCGCTCGGTTCGATCGACGTCGCCATGAACATCCACGCCGTGGAGGTGGAGCGCGCCGCGGGACGCCCGCTGATGTCCGGGTTCCACGCCCTGTTCAGCATCGGCGGCTTCGCCGGATCCGCGCTGATGACGGCGCTGCTCTCGCTGCAGCTCGGGGCACTCGCCTGTACCCTGATCTGCTCCGTGCTGATGCTGATCGCGATGCTCGTAACCTGGCCGCGCCTGCTTCGCTCGGTGCAGGTGCAGGAAGGCCCATTGTTCGTGCTGCCGCACGGATCGGTGCTGCTGCTGGCGCTGCTCGGCGCCATCACCTTCCTGGTCGAAGGCGCGATGCTCGATTGGGGCGCGCTGCTCGTGATCGGCGCCGGGCTCGTCAGCGAGGCGCAAGGCGGCGTCGGCTACATCGTGTTCTCGATCGCGATGACGATCGGGCGGCTCGGCGGCGACGCGGTCGTTGCGCGCATCGGAGACCGCACGACATTGCTGTGGGGTAGCCTCATTGCGATCGCCGGCTTCGTGGTGCTGCTCACCGCCCCCGTGGCAGCGGTCGCCATCGGCGGATTCCTGCTGATCGGGCTCGGCGCCTCGAACCTCGTGCCTGTGCTGTTCCGCCGGGCGGCGCAGCAAAAGGTGATGCCCACGGGACTTGCGGTCGCGGCGATCACGACGGCAGGCTACGCAGGCGTCCTGCTCGGCCCTGCCGGCGTCGGCTTCGTCGCACAGCTCGGCGGACTGCCGATGGCATTTTGGCTGCTCGCCGCCTTGATGGGTCTCGTCACGTTGACGGCGCAGATCGTCACCGCGGAGCAGCGCCCGACCGGGCCTTAGCCTCCGACCGCCGCAGCGCGACGCGGCAGCTTCCAGCCGGGCCGGATGAAGTGGCAGGTGTAGCCATCCGGATAATGTTCGAGATAATCCTGATGCTCGGGCTCGGCTTCCCAGAACTCGCGCGCGGGCGCGACCTCGGTCACCACCTTGCCGGGCCACAGGCCGGACGCCTCGACGTCGGCAATGGTGTCTTCGGCAATCCGCTTCTGCTCCTCGCTGGTGTAGAAGATCGCCGAGCGATAGCTCGTGCCGATATCGTTGCCCTGACGGTTGAGCGTGGTCGGATCATGGATCTGGAAGAAGAACTCCAGCATGGTCCGGAAGCTGGTCCTGGCTGGGTCGAACACGATCTCGATCGCTTCGGCATGGCCATCATGATTGCGGTAGGTGGCGTTCTTGACGTGCCCGCCGGTGTAACCGACGCGGGTGGAGATCACGCCCGGCTGCTTGCGGATCAGATCCTGCATGCCCCAGAAGCAGCCTCCGGCCAAAACTGCGCGTTCCGTCGTCATGTGATGTGCTCCCAATGATCGCCAAACAGCTCGTGCATCATATAGGCTTTCGGCCTCCCGGCCGAAAGCCACGCATTGACGCGGGTCCACCCGGTGCCTGGACCGGACGGACCGGAAGCAAACGCTTGCCCTAGGCCAGCTTGGCGTCGAGCGTGATGGCGGCGTTGAGCACCTTGGACACCGGGCAGTTCTTCTCGGCCTCGCCGGCGAACCGGGCGAAGCCGGCATCGTCGAGACCAGGCACTTTCGCCCGCAGGGTCAGCGCGGATTTGCTGATCTTGAAGCCCTTGCCTTCGGGCTCGAGCGTGACGGCGGCTTCGGTCGAGAGCTCGTCCGGCGTGAAACCCGCCATTTGCAGGCCGAAGGCAAGCGCCATGGTGAAACAGCCGGCATGGGCTGCGGCGATCAACTCTTCGGGATTGGTGCCCTTCTCGTTCTCGAAGCGGGTCTTGAACGAATAGGGCGTCGCGGCAAGCACGCCGGATTCGCTCGACAGTTGGCCCGTGCCATCGCGACCAGTGCCCTTCCAGACTGCTGTTGCCTTGCGGATCATCTCAGCTCTCCTTGCTTGTCTACACCGGATCGAACGCGCGGATCGGCGGCAGATTGCCGGTGAACTTCTCCACCTCGACGGTCGTCAACTGGCCGGTGCAGCCCTGCGCCAGGGACGAGGTGCCGACGTCGCGAGTCAGCACGTTCGGATTGCCGTGAACGCAGAGCGGCGCCTCGTCTTCGGGATCCATCGGATCATACCACGCGCCGGTCGGAAGCTGAACCACGCCGGGCGAGATGCCGTCGGTGACGTGGACCGCGGCGAGGCACGCGCCGCGCTCGTTGAACAGGCGGATGATGTCGCCGTCCTTGATGCCGCGCGCCTGTGCATCGACCGGGTTCATGCGCGCGACCTCGCGGCCGCGATGCTTTGCGGAGAGCGAATGCCCGCCGAAATCGAGCTGGCTGTGCAGGCGCGTCACCGGCTGGTTGGCGACGAGGAAGCACGGTGCACCTCGCTTGGGAATATCGGTCTTGTCGAGCCAGACCGGATGGCCGGGACAATCCGCATCGCCGTGCGCTGCGATCTTGGCCGAGAAGATCTCGATCCGTCCGCTCGGCGTCGGCAAAGCGTGATTGACGGGGTCCTCGCGGAAGCGGCGCAGCCGGCCGCCGTCGTCGGGCTGCTGCGGCACGACCAGGCTGCCGCGCGCCCAGAACTCGTCGAAGTCAGGCGCCTCCAGGCCGCGCTTCGCCAGCGAGGCGCGGGTCGGCTCGTAGAGACGCTCCAGCCACTGCCGCGACGTGCGTCCCTCGGTGAAGGGCTCGCGCGCACCGAGACGTTCGGCGAGATCGGCAAAGATGTCGTAGTCGTCGCGTGCCAGCCCGAACGGCTCGGCGATCCGGTGCATGGCGACCATGAGCGGGTCGTTGGTGGAATAGCCGATGTCCTCGCGCTCCAGCGTCATCGTGGAAGGCAGCACGATGTCGGCGTGGCGGGCGGTGGCGGTCCAGGCGAGCTCGTGCACGACCAGCGTGTCCACCTTCGCGAACGCCTTGCGCAGGCGGTTGATGTCCTGATGGTGATGGAACGGATTGCCGCCCGCCCAGTAGACCAGACGAATGTCCGGATAGGTGCGCGTCTCGCCGTTGTAGCGATACGTGCCGCCGGGATTGAGCAGCATGTCGGCGATGCGCGCCACCGGAATGAAATCGGCAACGCCGTTGCGGCCCTGCCCCAGCGTCGGCCCCGGCACGTCGTTGACGCGGCGGCCGTAATAGCCGATCGCCCCCAGCGAATAGGCATAGCCGCCACCGGGAAGGCCGATCTGGCCGAGGGCCGCCGCCAGCACCATGCCCATCCACACCGGCTGCTCGCCATGCTCGGCGCGCTGCAGCGAATGGGAGACGGTGACGAGCGCGCGCTTTCCGGCAAGACGCCGCGCCAGCTTGCGGATCGCATCCGCCTCGACGCCGCAGATCGCGGCGGCCCATTCGGCGTGCTTGGCTTGGCCGTCGCTCTCACCGTTGAGATAGCGCAGGAAGATTGGCCAGCCCTCGGTGTAGCGATCGAGGAAGGCCTGGTCGTGCAGGTTCTCTCCGACCAGCGTATGGACGATGCCGAGCATCAACGCGGTGTCGGTGCCGGGCACGCAAGCCATCCATTCGGCGCCGGCCTCGACCGGCAGATCGTCGCGCAGCGGGCTGACCAGGATGAACTCGCAGCCGCGCGCCCGCGCCGCCGCCATGGCGCCGCGCTCGACATGCTTGCTGATCGAGCCGCCGGCCACCATGGAGTTCTTCAGCGCCATGCCGCCAAAGGCCAGCACGATGTCCGTCTCGGTCGCAATCTGCTCCCAGGTGACGTTGCGCTTGGTGATGTCCTCGTAGCCGGCCAGGATCTGCGGCAGTAGCACCGAGGACGCACCGGACGAATAGGTGTTGACCGAGCGCACATAGCCGCCCATCGCGATATTGAGGAAGCGATGCACCTGGCTCTGGGCGTGATGGAAGCGCCCGGCACTCGACCAGCCATAGGAGCCGCCGAACACGGCGCCGGGTCCGCGCGTGTCGCGGATGCGGCCGAGTTCGTCACCGAGGAGATCGAGCGCCTTGTCCCAGCTGACGGAGACGAACTCGTCGCGGCCGCGGCGATCGTCGGGGCCCGGTCCACGCTCGAGCCAGCCGCGGCGGATTGCCGGCTGGGCGATGCGCGCCTGGTGGCGGAGCGCGCCGGGAAAATTGTCGATGATGCCGTTCGGATCGGGATCGCCCGCATAGGCCCTGACCTCCAGCCCGGCCACGCCCTGGCGCGCGGAGAACACGCCCCAATGTGAGGTGTGCGGCTTGAAGCCGTCCGACAGGTCAAGACCGGGGTCGGGGAAGCCAATCGTATCGTCCATCTCTGATCCTTGTTCCGGCGGCGTCGGCAAAGGGTGGTAATATACCGATCCGCTCCGGACGTCGTCGAGATCAGGGTTGACGGGAACGCTGACCTGCCCCGCGCAAAGCCAGCCTCAGGGCTGTTGACACTCCCGAGTGTCATCGAGCGCGTTATGGCGCCGACGCTGCATCATCCGCGTGCGCAGCAATCGACCAGCAGATTCCAGATCCGCTGCGTCTCTTCTCTCTTGTTCGCCTCCGGCACGTTCTCCGCGCTCGACCGATCAAGCGCGGCGATAGTGGGGGGTTGGCGAGGCACGATCCACCGCTCCGAAATCGGGTCGTACCATTTGCCGATATTCATCTCAGTCACGACGGTCGACTCACAAATTGACAGGCTCGGGCGATGCGCCCCGCGCGGTGCTCATTGGAGCCCGTGTGGCGCGCCACCCGATTCACCAATCAGGAGATCGCATGTTGGTTCCAGAACCCGCTGCGTCAGCCTGGTCGGGCAGGATGCAGCGTGCGCGGATGCCGCTCGTGCAGCAATCGCGCGAGCTCCTCACGCTCGGTGTCGCGGCCCTTCATCGCGGTCTCGAACAGTGCTTCCTGGATGTCGCGAGGCATGTCGCCCCACACGTCCATCGCCGCACGCCCGAGCAGGTCCGCAAAATGATCCACTCCATCGCTCATTCGGCTCTCCCGATCTGCACACGGGAATGGAACAGCGGCGGCCGCGCCGCGTTCCACTGCCATCATTGTGAAAAGGAGACGTCTTTTATGGGATTCTTCACCAAGGACATCAAATCGATGGAAGACCTGCTGCTGCACGGGCTCCAGGACATCTATTACGCAGAACAGCAGATTCTGAAAGCGCTGCCGAAGATGATCGACAAGGCGACCAACAGGGATCTCGTCGCCGGGCTGAAGGCGCATCTGGAAGAGACCAACAAGCAGGTCGAGCGCCTCGACAAGGTCTTCGCCAAGCTCGGCAAGGAGCCGAGCGGCATGCATTGTCCGGCCATCGACGGCCTGATCAAGGAAGCCGACGAGACCGCCGGCGAGATCGAGGACAAGGCCGTGCTGGACGCTGCGATCGTCGCCAACGCACAGGCGGTGGAGCACTATGAAATGTGCCGCTACGGCACGCTGATCGCCTGGGCGGAAGAGCTCGGCCACGACGACATCGTGCGCTTCCTCACCACCAATCTGAACGAAGAGAAGGCCGCCAACACCAAGCTCAACACGGTGGCCCTGCGCAAAGGCGTCAACGCCAAGGCGTCCAACGCCGCGTGATCGAGGCAGGCTGAGCAAGACGATGGCGGCGCCCGCGGCGCGGCCATCCGGATCTCCGCTGCGAACAGATACCTCCGGTCAGATGAACGGCTTGCCACCGGTGACGGCCAACGTCGCCCCCGACGTGTAGCTCGAAAGCGGATCGGCCAGCATGACATAGGCCGTCGCGAGCTCGGCCGGCTGACCGGCGCGCTGCATCGGCACCTGCTTGCCGAAGTTCTTGACCCTTTCCTCCGACATGGTCGAGGGAATCAGCGGCGTCCAGATCGGCCCCGGGGCCACCGCATTGACCCGGATGCCCTTCTCGGCCAGCATCTGCGCGAGCCCGCCGGTGAAATTCTGGATGGCTCCCTTCGTCGTGGCATAAGCCAAAAGGCTCGGGTTCGGCATGTCGGAATTCACAGAGGCCGTGTTGATGATCGCGGACCCCGGCCGCATGTGGGGGACGGCAGCCTTGGCCAGATAGAACATGGCGTGGATGTTGGTCTCGAACGTCCGCCGCCATTCGTCGTCGCTGATATCTGCGATGTCCTTGAACGTCGCCTGATGGGCGGCGTTGTTGACGAGGATGTCGATGCCGCCAAGCTCTTGGACGGTGCGACGCACGATGGCGCGACAATGCTCGGGATTGCTGATATCGCCCGGGATCAGGACGGCCTTGCGTCCCTCCCGCTCCACCAGCGCCTTGACCTCGGCCGCATCCTCGTCCTCGTTCAAATAGGAGATGACAATGTCCGCGCCTTCACGCGCATAGGCGATCGCCACCGCGCGGCCGATGCCGCTGTCGCCGCCCGTGATGATGGCCTTCTTTCCAGCAAGACGGCCGGCGCCCTTGTAACTCTCTTCGCCGTGATCCGGTCGCGGCTGCATGGCCCGCGTCGAGCCCGGCATCGGCTGCTGCTGCGCAGGATAAGGCGGCTTTGGATAATCGATCATGGACAACTCCCGGCGTTTGCTGCGCTAACGGAGCGCCGCCGAAAGTGTTCCTGCCGTGCATGAGGATAGACGTGCCCCGGCTCCGCGACGTACCAGGGTTCGCCCGCAGCTTGCGTGAGGCGGGTCGTTCAGATCCGCACTCCGTCTTGCTTCCGAGCGGCCTCGACAACAGGTGAATGCCGCTCACCGATGCTTGCAAAGTTCTCATTTGTCGGCCGGTTCCGCCTCGAAACAGACTAGCCCCAAAGTCCAAGCTTGCGAGCGCCTTGGAGAGGAAACCACCTCGCGCGTTCATCGCGGCGTGCGTCCTACGCTGGCATTCGTTCGTCAAGGAAACCGTCGACCGCAGCGAAGACCTGCCAGCGATTTTTCTCCATGAATACCGAGTGCGTGCCGTCGCCGATCTCGATCCAGCGGCGATACGGCGCTGCCGATAGCTTGCTGAACACCGTTTGCGCCATATCCATCGGGCAGTCGCGATCCTGGTCGGCATGGACGATCAGGACCGGCATCGTGAGCAAGGAAGGATCATAAAGCGGCTTGCCGGATGCCCAATATTCGCGGCTGTCCTGAACCGTTCCGTTCGGCGCCCGCAGCTTGTCCGACCCAAGTCCCGTGTTGGCAAAAGTTGCCTCCGCCCATACATCGAACCAGGCCGGCGGCAATATCGCGTTCTTCTTGTCATCGGGAACGCCGTTGAGCCAACGGCTCTTGGCCGCCGATCGCTCGACAACGCGATAGGCGCCGAGGGGTCCGCCGGAATCAGCCGCGCTCGGGGTGGTCCGGAGCCATTGCGGCGCGATCAGAACGAGCTTGTTGACGTGCGCCAGGTTCTCCGAGGCATAGCGTGACATCAGCGTCGTGCCCCACGACCACCCGATCAGGTTGATTCTGTCGACACTTCGCCGTGACCGGATGAACGCAGCAGCACTCGCAACGTCGCGCACAGCGACAGGCGTGCGCACGATCGGCTGATTGTCGGACGCCGGTTCTTCCATTTCTGACGGACGGGTCGACCTGCCGTAGCCACGGACATCGACAAGATAGACGTCATAGCCCTGCTGGGCCAGATGATCCATCCAGGACACGCCATCCAGACGAAGATCGAACGAAGTCGACGCCGGATAGGTCGATCCTGCGACGAACAACACGGTCTTCTCGGCCGAAAACCGGACCAAGTCGGACCGTCGCTTGTTGCGAACGAAGAGTTCGATCCCTGCGGTGTCGCTCGGGATCATCATCTCTTCGCTGATGATGCTGTCGGCGATCGATTTTTGCATCTCGGTGTCCTCTCAGGTTACACGAACCGCCAGTCGAACCTATCGCCGCTGCGCGTGACCCGCCCGGCCGACGTGTTGGCGAAATGAGCCGTGAATACGGTCGCTCGATCTTCCGCTGCCTGCTCGAGAAGCCAGCGGCGCGATGCGCGGGCACGCTCTCCGTGCTCACAGAACGCGCTATTCCAGTCCGGACGATAGATCTGAAGCGGCTGATGCATGATATCGCCGCTGAAGAGCGCCTTCTGTCCCTGGTCGGAGAGCTGGACAGCGACGTGACCAGGGCTGTGCCCCGGGGTTGGATGGAACGTAAGACCATCTCCGATCGCGGCCTCGCCATCGACGATTTCAGCCTGTCCGCTCTGGATGACAGGAAGAACGCTGTCCTCGAATACGCCGGCGCTGAATCCTTCCTTGCCAGCCGGGCCGGACCAATGATCGTACTCGGCCTTGGAGAAGACGTACTTGGCATTCGGGAACGTCGGCACCCAGCGGCCGTTGAGGAGTCGCGTGTTCCAGCCGCAATGATCGGCGTGCAGGTGGGTACAGCAGACATAATCGACCTGTTCGGGTGAGATGCCCGCTTCCGCCAGCCGGTCGAGGAAGGGCAGATTCAGCTGATGAAAGCGCGGCAGCATCGGACGGTCCTTGTCGTTACCCGCGCAACTGTCAATCAGAATCGTGTGGTGCCGCGTCTTCAGAACCCAGGTGTGGATGCTGGCGATGAAGCGGCCCTCCGCCTCGTCGAAGCAATCCGGTATCATCAGCGCTCGGTGCGTCTCCAGAACCGACGGATCCCAATTCGGGAAGAGGAAGTCCGGGGTGAAACCCGGACCTCGCATTTCGATAACCTGACGAATGGCAACGTTGCCGATCGCGTGCACTGCGGTCATTTGAAACAGACTTTCTTGCATTGTGCAGATTGAAACGCGACCGCTACGCCGCCGCCGTCGCGACTGACGGGACCTTGGCCGCTGCCGGCCCGGATCGAAGCCAGAACAAGCCGAGAAAGAACGAGATCGCCGAAACGACCATCACGTAGTACAGGCCAGCGTATATATCGCCGCTCGCAATCTGGAAGGCCGCGGCAATCGCCGGCAAGAGGCCACCGAAATAGCCGTTGCCCACGTGATAGCTGAACGAGACCGACGTGTAGCGCACCTGGGGCGGAAACAGATCGGTCATCGCCGATGCCAGCGGACCAAAGATCATGCCCGCGACCGTGCTGAGCGCCGCCAGCACCAGGATGATCATGCCGAAGTTCATCGCACCTGGATCGGCACGGTTCGGATATCCGGCCTCCTCGAGCGCGAGCTTCAGCTTGCCGGTGAACGCCGCGACGTCCGGAGCCTGCCCTGCCGTGGCAACCGGAATGGCCCTGGCGCCGACGAAAACCGTCGCGACCGCGCCTTTTGCTTCGGACCTGGTGGAATAAGGTGCGCCGAACCGTATCAAGGCGTTCTTGGCGATGTCGCACCCCGTGGTGAATTTCGCCGTCCCGACCGGATTGAATTGGAAGGAACACTCCGATGCATCGGCTGCAACGGTGACAGGGACGACGGCTTGCGCCGTATACAGCGCGGGGTTGGCATAGAAGGTGAGCGCCTTGTAGAGGGGAAGGTAGGTGAAGGTGCCAATGACGCAGGCAGCCAGGATGAATATCTTGGTGCCGTAGCGATCACTCAGCCAGCCGAAGAAAATCATCACCGGCAGCGTCAGCATCAGGGCCGCACCGACCAGGAGACTCGCGATCTGCGGATCGACCTTGGCCGTGCCGGTGAGAAACACCAGAGAATAGATCTGAGCACCGACCAGCAGCACGCTCTGGGGGACCACCATCGCAAACATCGCGATCAGCACGCGCTTCAGATTCGGCCACGCCCGGAGCGTGTCGGAGATCGGAGACTTGGAGAGCGTCCCCTCATTCTTCATCTTGAGGAAGAGCGGCGATTCCTGCAGCTTCAACCGAATCCAGACAGAGATCGCGAGCGGCAACACCGAGCTGATGAACAGGATGCGCCAGCCCCAGTCATTGAAGGCCTCGGGCGTCATGCTGGCGCGCATGAGATACACGGAGAGCATCGAGAGAACGAAGCCGATCGGTGCAGAGGTTTGCAGCCAGGACGTCAGCCAGCCACGGCGACCCTGCGGGGCATGCTCTGCGATGTAGGTCGCGGCACCGCCATACTCACCGCCGAGCGCCAATCCCTGGATCATTCGCAGCAAGATCAAGATCGAGGGCGCCCACAGGCCGATCGACGCATAGCTCGGCACCAGGCCGACCGCAACGGTTGCAAATCCCATCATCAGGATCGTGGTGAGAAAGGTTTGCTTGCGTCCGATCATGTCGCCGATGCGGCCGAACACCAGCGCTCCAAACGGTCGAACGAGATACCCGGTGCCGAAGGTGAGAAGCGCGAAGACGTTGGCCCAAACCGGGTTGTCGCCCGAGAAGAAGTTGACCGAGATGGCCGAAGCCACCGAGATATACATGAAGAAATCGTACCACTCGATGACCGTACCGACGGTCGCCGCGATCATGACCCTTCGCTGCAACTCGATGGTAGGCTCTGCCGCACCAGGACCGGCGTTTGGTAGATTCCTCATCAGTGCCCCCGCAGCTGTCTTGTCCGCTTTCGCGGCACATATGACCCGGCTTGCGTTGATGACCGCTGCCGTGTGATATTTGAAATCGATAGATGAGATAGGGGGTATAATCCTGATGAATATCAGGGGGCATGATATGCCGCTGCTCGTGTCGCTCACGGTGATGCTCGATGAGCGGAACATCACCCGTGCGGCAGCGCGGCTCGGCATCAGTCAACCGGCACTCTCCGCCCAGCTGGCGAGGTTGCGCGATCTATTCGAGGATCAGCTGCTGACGCCTGCCGCATCGGGGAAAGGCATGGTTCTCACCCCGCGGGCAAACGAGCTCAGAGAGCCCCTGCGACTCGCGCTTCAGAATGTGCAAGACGTTATCGGCACACCGTCTGGTTTCGACCCGAAGACATCGGATCGCACTTTCACGATCGGCGCGAACGACAACGCAACCGCCATTGTCGGATCGCGGCTGGTCTCATTCTCGCGGCGGGACGGCTTGTCGGGCATCCGGTTCGCTTTCCGGTCGATCGATTTGACGAAATTGGCCGGCCAGCTCGAGGCGGGAGATCTGGATGTCGCACTGGTTTCCAAAAATGCAGCACCAAACGGAATGCCGTCCCAGCCGCTGCTCGAAGAACGATTCATGATGGCCCAGCGCAAGGATCATCCGCGCGGGTCGCGACGGCCCACGATGAAGGAGTATTCGCGCCTGGAGCATGTCATCGTTTCGGGAGAAGGCGGCGGCTTTCGCGGCTTCATCGACGATGTCCTGGCGAAGGACGGGTTGACGCGCCGCGTCGCTGTGTCGGTTCAGCACTACAGCGTCGTGCCGCTATTGCTGCAGTCGACCGACCTCGTCTGCACTCTTCCGCAGCGCTTTCTCAGCCGCTACCAGGACGTCTTGCAATCTCTGCCCCTGCCCTTCGATACGAGGCCCTTTACGCTGCACGCCACTTGGCACGCCAGATTCGACAACGATCGCGGCCATCAATGGCTTCGGCAGCAACTCAAGGATTGCGCCACCTGACAACGAGAACTGAACACGCGAAGTCCGAGAGGATCACCGCCGTCTCTTCACCCCCTCCCATCACCGTCAGGCGGACGCGCGCCGCCTTCGGATGCTACACTTTCTTCTCATCAAGCAGCTTGGCCACACGACGCAAACCAAGCAGATAACCCTGAGTGCCGAACCCTGCGATGACCCCATCGGCTCGTTTAGAGACGAACGAGTGGTGGCGGAATTCCTCGCGCTTGTGCACGTTGGAAATGTGCACCTCGATCACTGTCCCCTCGAACGTATTCAAGGCATCCAGGATGGCGACCGACGTATGGGTGAACGCCGCCGGATTCATCACGATACCGGCAGCCGTCTCGCGCGCCTCGTGGATCCAGTCGATCAGCTCGTACTCCCTGTTGGATTGATGGAAGCGAAGCTCCAGGCCAAGCTCCCCGGCCAGCGTTCGGCAATCGCGCTCCACGTCCGCAAGCGTCTCGTGACCGTAGATGTGGGGCTGGCGCTTGCCGAGCAGGTTCAGATTTGGCCCGTTCAGGACGTAGACAAGGCGACTCATGAGATAACTCCGTTCAATGATGGGCAAGGATCTCGCCGAGGAACTGCTTGGTGCGGGCATGCTGAGGATTGCGGAAGAAGGCGTCGGGCGCGCCTTCCTCGATGATCTGACCTTCGGCCATGAAGATGACGCGATCGGCAACCTGGCGGGCGAAGCCCATCTCGTGGGTGACGCAGATCATGGTCATGCCATCATTGGCCAGGCCTATCATCGTATCGAGCACCTCCTTGACCATCTCAGGGTCGAGCGCCGAGGTCGGCTCGTCAAACAGCATCACCTTCGGCTGCATGCAGAGCGCCCGCGCGATCGCGACGCGCTGTTGCTGACCGCCGGAAAGCTGAGCCGGATATTTCTCGGCCTGGTCACCGATGCGCACGCGCTCGAGGTATTTTCGCGCGGTCGCCTCCGCCTCGGTCTTGCTGATCCGGCGCGCGCGGATGGGCGCGAGCATACAGTTCTGCAACACCGTCATATGCGGAAAAAGGTTGAAGCTCTGAAAGACCATGCCGACGTCCTGACGTACGACATCGATGGCCTTGATGCTATCGTCCAGCCGATGGCCGTTCACCACGATGCTGCCCTGCTGAATCGGCTCCAGGCGGTTGATGCAGCGGATCAGCGTCGATTTGCCCGAGCCGGACGGGCCGCAAAGCACGATCTTTTCACCTCTGCGCACGGTGAGATCGACGTCGCGGAGAGCTTGGTACCCGCCGTACCACTTCTGGACGCCCTTCATTTCAATCAGGATCTGGTCCTGCATGCTGGTCTCCGCCGTTGGGCGGCGGCCGACGCGGATCGCGTCGGCCGCCGCAGTGCCTATTGGACGGTGAAGGGAACGCCGGGGACAGAGTCCGGAAAGACCGGGACCGGGACCTTCATCCATTTGGCGTAGAAAGAGGCCAACTTGCCGTTCGACTTGATCTGGTCGATGAACTTGTTGGCCGTCTCGTTCCATTCCTTGTCGCCCAGGCGGGTGCAAGCGCCGTTGTAAAGCGCGGTGAAGTGAAGCTTGGGTTCGAAGCCGAGTTCCGGCTTTGCGGCGTTGAGGCGCTGCGGATAAAACAGGTTCGCGCCGACTGCCTGGACCTGGCCGGAGAGCAGTGCCTGGATGGTGGCGGCATCATCGTCGAACCTGCGGATCTCGGTCCCGGACGGCGCGTTGTTGGTCACCTGAGTATCCTGCGTGGACGACCTGGGTACGCCGATGACGAACTTCCTCATGTCGGCATTGCTATTGATCGGCGTTGCCTGGGCGGCGACCAGCGTGATCTCGTTGGCGACGTAGGGCTTGGAATACTGCACCGCCTTCGCGCGCTCGGGCAGCATGGCCATGGTTGCGAAGAGGATGTCGACGCGGCCCGTGGTCAGCGCCGGAATACGATTGGCCACCGCCAGCGGGACGAACTCGGCTTTCACGCCGAGATATTCAGCGAAGGCACGCCCCATGTCGGCATCGATGCCATCCTGCTTTCCCGAGCTATCCACATAGCCCCACGGTGGATTGTCGCCCTGAATGCCGATGACGACGACGCCCTTCTTCTTCACGTCTTCCAGAGTGCCCGCCTGCGATTCGCCTGCGACAGCGATGGCCCCCAGAGTCAAAAGCGCAACGCCGAGCCGGCGACGATTGAGTGAAAACAACATGAAATTCCTCCTCCTTGTAATGGCTGTATTGATTGAGCAGGTGCGCCATTCCTACCTTTGACTGGCCAGGGCGAGCCTGGCTTCCATCCGGCTGCCCCACCACGAGAGTGGCCAGCAGAGGATGAAATACATTGCGCCGACCACGCCGAAGACGAGCAACGGCTGGAAGGTCTGGTTCGATACGATTTGGCCGGCGCGAGCGAGTTCGATGAAGCCGACGATGGCAGCGAGCGAGGTGCCCTTGATGAGCTGCACGAGATAGCCGATGGTCGCCGGCAGCGAGATGCGGATCGCCTGCGGAAGCACGATGTCGCGCATGCGCGACGAATAGTGCAGACCAAGCGCCATCGCTGCCTCGGTCTGGCCACGCGGCACGGCCTGGATCGCTCCGCGCCAGATCTCGCCGAGGAAGGCGGAGGCATTTACGGTAAAACCGATCGCCACCGCGACGAACGCGTCGAGCTTCAAGCCGGTCAGCGCCAATCCGTAATACACGACGAAGAGCTGCAGCAGCAGCGGCGTGCCCTGGAATATCCCGATATAGATGCGGGTAATCCACTCCACGCCCCTGTGGCCGCAGGTGCGCAGCAAAGCGATAGCGAGCCCCGCCGTGCAGCCACCCACGAACGCGACCAGCGTCAGCAGCACGGTCCATTGCAGACCACGCAGCAGGAAGCCGAACTCGGGAAGACCAAAATGCGGTGTCATGATCGCCTCCCTCAGCGTGTCGGATATGAGAAGAAGCGGTGAGAGATGATCGCAAAGCCCAGCATCAACAGCCAGGAGATCGCGAGGTAGAGGAAGGTGACGGAGAAGTAGACCTCGAAGCTGCGGAACGTGTCGCTTTCGATGCGCTGCGCAACCGACGTCAATTCGTAGGCCGATACCGCCGAACAGATCGACGAGGTCAGCGTCAGCATGATGAATTGACCCGTAAGCGAGGGGTAGATCGCGCGAAGCGCGGGCTTGAGCACGATGAACCGGAACACCTGCCCTTTGTGCAGTCCGAGCGCGTAGCCAGCCTCGACCTGTCCCTGATGGATGGATTGCACCCCGCCGCGGATGATCTCGATGGCGTACGCGCCACCATTGACGCCGAGCGCGATGATGGCGGTGACTGTCGGATTGAGCTTCAATCCGACGAGCGGCAGGGCAAAGAACAGAAAGAAGATCTGCACCAGAAACGGCGTATTGCGCACGATCTCGACGAAGCCGATTACGAGAGCACGCAACCAGACCGCCTTCGAATCGCGTGCCGCGACGCCGGCGACACCGATCAACATCGCGAGTGTCATGCCGGCAAGCGCCAGGCCAAGCGTACCCACGCACCCCCACAGCAGCGCGGGCATGGCATGCCAAACCACCGAGAAATCGAGCGTATAGCCCATCTTGCGTTTCCTCTCGGGCGTTGTACGTGCCGCTCGCCCATCGGCCGGGTGTCACCCTCCCAGGGATGCAAAGGTCGCGAAGAAGACGTCCGGATCAGGTGAGATGCCCGTGAACAGGCGGAATGCTTCGGTGCCCTGGAAGATCGCCATGCCACCGCCGTCGACGGTGCGGCAGCCGAGGGCGCGCGCCGCGCGCAGCAATGCGGTTTCCAGCGGGAAATAGACGATCTCAGCGACCCATAGATCGGGACGCAGCAGGGAAGTCGGCAGCGGCGTGCCCGGATATTTGTCCATGCCGATCGGCGTCGCGTTGACAATTCCGTCTGCGGCAGCCACGGCCGCTGCAACATCCTGGCCGGCCCGCAAGCGCCCTTCTGCAAATCGAGGGGACAAGCTGTCGACCAGGCTCTGCGCCTTGGCCACGTCGACGTCGACAATGGTCAATTCCCGCACGCCGAGCTTCATCAGCGCGAAAGCGACCGCTGCGCCCGCACCGCCCGCGCCAAATTGGACGACGCGGCCGAGCGGCGCACCTTGCATGTTGCGGCGAAAGTTCTCCGCGAAGCCGAACCAATCGGTGTTGTGGCCGCTCATTCGACCGTCCCTGATGACCACGGTGTTCACGGCACCAAGAGCCTCGGCGTCCGGCGCAAGCTCGTCCAGGAGCGGGAGAATCGCCTGCTTGCAGGGATGGGTCACGTTCAGCCCGTCAAAGCCCATCCACTTTGCCGCCGTGAGCAATTCCGGCAGCGCTTCTGCACCGAGTTTCAGCTCCGTCAGGTCGATCTTCTTGTAGAGATAGCGGATGCCCGCGGCATCAGCGGCCGCTTCGTGCATCGGCGGGGTGCGGGACGCCGCGATGCCGCTGCCGATCAGGCCGACGAGGAAGCTGGATTTCGGATGCATGCTCGGCATCGCCGGTCAGCTCAGGGGGACGGTCAGTTCGGCGATGACCTGAGCCGTGCTCGGCCTGACGCCGCGCCACCAGGCAAAAGCTTCGGCCGCCTGCTCCACCAGCATGCCGACGCCGTCGGCCAGCCTGGCGACACCTTCGGCGCGGGCCGCTTGCAGAAACGGAGTCAGTCCTTTGCCATAGGCGAGTTCGTACGCCAGCTCCGCACCGCGGAAGACGTTGCCTGGAAGCGGCGGCATTTCACCGCGCAGGCTGGCCGATGTCGCGTTGATCACGACGTCATAGCCTTCGGCAAGGTCGGCCAGTTCGGCATAGCCGCTGACGATCAGGGGACCACAGCCGGCAAACTCTTCGGCCAATGCCACCGCTTTCGACAGCGTTCGGTTGACCAGAACCAGCTCGGACGGCTCCTGGCGCAGGAACGGCAGCAACGCGCCGCGCGCCGCTCCTCCGGCGCCGAGCATCAGGACGCGGCGGCCGGCGAGTGCGAGCCCGAGATTGACAGTGATGTCACGCACGAGGCCGATCCCGTCGAAATTCTCAGCAATGATCCGATCACCGACGAACTTCAGGCAGTTTGCGGCGCCAGCTCGCTCGGCGCTTTCCGAGAGCTCGTTGGCGTATTCGAAGGCATCGAGCTTGAACGGAGCGGTGATGTTCAGCCCCTTGGCGCCCTCTGTCCGGAATTGATCAACCCGTTCGGTGAAGCCGTCGAGCGGTGCCTCGATCGCCTCATAGACAAGGTCCTGTCTGGTCATCTTGGCGAACGTGCCATGGATGAGGGGTGATTTGCTGAAGCCGATCGGATTGCCGATCACCGCATAACGATCGCTCATGGCTCACTCCTGCACCGCGGCTTCGTTGTAGAGGACACCGTCGCGCACCATCGCCTCGACGAGCTCGGCCGACAGACCCAGCGACTCTGCAATGCGACGATTGTCCTGGCCGAGCAGTGGTGCCGGCGTGCGCACCGTGGTGTCGCAATCGGAGAACCGGAACGGCAGGTTCGGCAACGTCACCTTGCCGAGGACAGGATGCTCCTGCTCGACCAGCATGCCGCGCGCGTGGATCTGCGGATCCTTCACGACCTCTTCGATGGTCTGTACGGGAGCCGACGGCACACCAGCTTCGTCGAGGGCCGCGAGGCAGGCATCCCGGGACGGCTGTGACAGCGTCCAATTGCGCACGATGTCCATCGCTTCGGCATAATGGGCGTTCCGCGCGGCAGGCGTGGTGAAGCGTTGGTCGGATGACAAGCTGCTTCCCCCAATCAGAGTCGCCAAGCGTCGCCACGCATCGTCGACTTGCGCCGCGATGACGAGATTGCCGTCCCTGGCCGGAAAGACGCCGTAGACGGTCGAGTCCGGCTGTCCGCTGCCGGTCTGCTTCGGCAGGTCGGCACCGCCGGAGAGGAAATAGCGCTGCACCGCATAGTCGTGCATCGAGACCATGCAGTCGTACAGTGCGAGATCGATATGCTGGCCGCGTCCGGACGACACGCGGCCAACCAGCGCGGCATTGATGGCAGCCACACCGTGAATGCCGGTATACATGTCGGCCAGCGGCATCCGCAGCAGCGGCGGCGCTTCACCGAGGGAGCCCAGTTGTGCCAGGGCGCCCGACATTGCCTCCGCGATCAGGCCGAAGCCCGGACGGTCGGCATAGGGACCGGTGTGGCCATAGGCGGAAACCGAGCAATAGATCAGACCGGGATTCCGCGCCGACAGCGCCTTGTAACCGAGCCCGAGGCGCTCGAGTGCGCCGGGGCGGTAATTCTCGATGAATACATCTGCCGTGTCGATGAGCATCATCATCATGTCGAGACCGCGCTTGTCGCGCAGATCGATGCACAATCCCTGCTTCCCCATGTTCTGCTGCAGGAAATAGCCGGATTGTCCGTCCTTGAAATAGCCGTGGGCGCGGCCCGCATCGCCTGCCTTCGGACGCTCCACCTTGATGACTTCCGCGCCCATCGCGGCGAGGCAGCGGCCCATGAACGGGCCTGCCAGGAAATGGCTGTAGTCGATGACGCGGATGCCTTTGAGAGGCAGATCTTGCGCGGTCATGCCTGCTCTCCTGCGGCCTTGGCCTTAGAGCGCATCGGAATCATCAGCCGATGCTCACCGAGCTGCACCACCTCCCCGCGCTGATTGATCAACTCCGAGGGAAGCACCACAATGCCCCACCCTTCCCGCTTGGTTGTTCGCATTGAACCGACGCGAAACTTGACGTGGACGGTGTCGCCGAGCTTGATCGGCAGCTTGAAATCCCATGTCCAGCCCAGCGACATTCCCGGAAGGAAGCGGTAGTCGGCACGGGTCTTCAAACCGTCGGCCAGCGACAGACCAAACAGCCCGTGCGCGACGCGCGCACCGAATGGTGTGGTTTTGGCGTATTCCTCGTCGACGTGGACCGGCGTGAAATCACCCGTCAGCTCGGCATAGGCATTCACCATCGCCTCGGTGACCGTCACCGAGGGTGTGACGCATTCGTCACCGACCTTGGCATCGTCCCAATAGCGCTCGACGGTCATATCGTGTCTTCCTTAGGCTCGTGGATTGATCGCAAGGGCCGCTTCCACGGCGCCTGCGCTGGCTTGCAAGATCTCGATGTTCAGGCCGCCCGGCAGTTCGAGCCAGTTTGGCCCGGCGGGCAACGCCTTGGCGCCCCACGCGGCAGCACGGGCGAGCACGCCTTCGTAATCGTCGACCATGATGCCGAGGTGGGCGAGGCGCCCCTCCGGTCCGACGAAATTGGGCTCTTCGATGAGCTGCACGCTTCCGAGCACCCAGACCTGACGCGGCCGGGCACCATCGGCGGGTTGCTCGTCTCGGATAGTGAGACCAAGCACCTCACGAAAGAAGTCGACGTGACGATCAACGTCGGGCACGCGGATCGCGACATGTTCGACATAGGCCCGCGGTAGCGACATCGCCTCAGGCCTTTCCTGGATAATCGCTGCGGGCGTATTCAAGCCCCTTGACCAATGCGACGAGGGTGGAATTGACGGGGGTCGGCACGTTGAGCTTGGCGCCCCAGCGCACGACCGAGCCGTGGATGTAGTCGACCTCGGTCAGATTGCCGGACTGCAAGCTCTGCAACATCGACGTCTTGAATTCGGGCGGCAGTCCAGCGGACGCCATCGTCCAGGCACGGCGCGGATCGGCAATCGAGATCTTCACGCCGGCAGCTTGCGCGACCGCGATGCCCTCCGAGATTGCGGCCAGCGCGCAATCTTCCAGGATCGGCAGCGAATAGAGACCGCCATAGGTGAGACCGGTCACGGCGGTGATTCCTCCTCCGGCGACGTTGATGAACAACTTGTCCCACATCGTGCCCATGATGTTGTCGCTGAGCAGCGTGAGAATGCCGGCACGATTGAAGGTCTCGGAAATCCGCTGTGCGCGTTCCGTCAAGCGTCCATCAAGCTCGCCGATGATGGTTTCCTTGCCGACGACCCCGGAGCGAACATGACCGGGGCCGAGCAGCACGCCGCCAACATAGGTCTTGCCTGCGATCACGCGGTCACGACCGACTTCCTCCGAAAGGATGTCCTCGTGGCCAAGACCGTTCTGGAGCGACATCACAACCGTCTGCGGCCCGATGATCGGCGCGGCCGATCGGATCGCATCCCGCGTGTGGTAGGATTTGACGAGGACGACGACGAGGTCCGCCACGATGCCGACCTGGGTCGCCGAGGTACAGGCGGAGACCTTCACGACGGTCTCGGCGTCACCTTCGAGCATCCGCAGACCGCTGGCGTTGATCGCGTCGACATGGGCCTGAAACGGATCGATCAGCCAAACTTCGGCACCACCGCGCGCCAGCGCGCCACCGATGGTCGAGCCCAAGGCTCCCGCTCCGATAAAGCAGATCCTCATCCGAACGCTTCTCCCTCGCCCATTTTGGCGTTGGAAGCGTGCTAGCAAGCCGCTTGATATTTGGATATGCTATGATCCTTATAACCATTATTGCGAAACGCAATGAAGCACCTGGACCTCTCCGAGGCGAACCTTTTGGAGCCGCGCCTGCTCAGGCTGTTTGACGCCCTGTTCACCACCGGCAGCGTCACCAAAGCAGCCGAGAAGCTCGGCCAAAGTCAGCCGACCATTTCGATCTGGCTCGCGCGCCTGCGGAAAGAATTGGACGATCCGCTCTTCATCCGGTCTGCGGAGGGAATGCTGCCGACGCCGCGCGCCGAGGCTCTCATCGGCACGGCCAGACAGGCGCTGGAGATGCTGCGGCGTCTGGCGGAGCTTCGCACCGAGTTTGATCCGGCGACTGCAAAGCGCCGCTTCGTCATCTGCATGACGGATGCGAGCCACATCACGCTGCTTCCCGCCATACTCGCCCACGTTCGCCGTGCTGCGCCCGGCATCCGCATCGAGGCAGCGCAGATCGGCAGCGATACGCCACGAATGCTGCAGTCCGGCGAGGCCGATCTGGCGCTCGGTTACATCTCGGATCTCGACGCCGGACACTTCCAACAAGCACTGTTTCCGCAGGATTGGGTCTGCCTGGCAAACGCAGGACATGCCCGAATCCGCGACCGCATCTCGATGAAGGATTTCAGGCGTGAGGCGCACGTCCTCATTCGCTCCGGCACCGGACATCAATTGCTCGCGGACGCGCTAAAGCAGCAGCAGATGATCCTCGATGTTGCGCTGGAGCTCCCCGGCTTTCTGGGGTTACCCGCAATCGTCGGAACGACCGACCTGATCGCCACCCTGCCAAGGCACATCGGCGAAACGTTGGCCCACTATTACGGACTGCGCGTGCTCGATTGCCCGCTGGCGATCGCCGGCTTTACGGTCAAGCAATATTGGCACGCCCGCTTCCATCACGACCCGGCGAGCCAGTGGTTGCGTGATTTATGCGGGGAGCTGTTTCAACAGCAGGACGTGCGGGGCCTGCATCGTTCCGGTCGGCCACGGAAACGAAGGCCGCGCGAGGTGCAGCCGTAAGCCGCGCCTTCGTGACCGGTCCCATTTCCCCGGATTGCCCGGATCTCGTGAGAGCGATGCTGCAAGCCTCTGCTCTACGATTTCAAATCGTACTGACCCGCCATCTCCTCGCAGGTCAGAAACGAGATACCGGGTAGATCTCGTAGCCAAGACAAGAGCCTGTCCCGCAAGATCCCGTTCAGCCCGAGGCGCGCTCCGCCGTCGCCCCGGCGAAATCCAGGACGGGCGCGGCCGCGAGCAGCGCCTTGGTGTAGTCATGCCGGGGGCGATCGAACACGTCGTCGCGCGAGCCCTGCTCGACGATCTTGCCGCCCTGCATCACCACGACACGGTCGGCGACCTGCTCGACCGCGGCGAGATCATGGCTGATGAACAGGCAGGCAAAACCGTATTGCGCCTGCAGCCGGTCGAACAGCTTGAGCACCTGCGCCTGGATGGTCATGTCGAGCGCCGATACCGGCTCGTCGGCCACGACGAAGGCCGGCTCGCGCACGATGGCGCGCGCAATCGCAATGCGCTGCCGCTGACCGCCGGACAGTTCGTGCGGCCAGCGCGCAGCCAAACCGGCAAGCCCGACCTCCTCCAGCATCGTCTCGACGCGCCTGTCGCGTTCATCCGACGTCAATTTCGGCACGTGGCGCAATGGTTCGGCGACGATCTCGCCGACGCGCATGCGTGGATCGAGCGAGGAATAGGGATCCTGGAACACGAGCTGCGAAGCCAGGCGGAAGTCGCGATCGACGGTCGCGGTCACGTCCCTGCCCCGGAACCTGATCTCACCGCCGGAGGTCGGGATCAGCCGCAGCATGGCGCGGCCGAGCGTGGTCTTGCCCGAACCGCTGCCGCCGACGACGGCGACGGTCTCGCCCATGGCGATGTCGAGATCGACGCCATTGACGGCGGAGACGCCGGTATCGCGACCGAACAGCCGCTGCCGCCCGGCAAAGCCGACCTTGAGCCCGCGCACGCTGACGAGAGGCTCGCCGCCCTGTCGCGCCTTCGTCGTGGCGCCGCGACGCGGCAGGGCCTCGACAAGACGCTTGGTATAAGCTTCGCGCGGCGAGAACAGGATCTGCTGAGTCGTGCCTGTTTCGACCATCTTGCCCTGGCGCAGCACCAGCGCGCGCTGCGCGTAGCGCGACACGAGGCCGAGATTGTGGGTGATCAGCATCACCGAGGTGCCGTGGTCGCGGGCGAGCCCGACCATGAGGTCGAGCACCTCGCGCTGCGTCAGCGTATCCAGCGCCGTGGTCGGTTCGTCCGCAATCAGCAGCTTCGGTTTCAGCAGCATCACCGATGCCAGCATGATGCGCTGGCGCATGCCGCCGGAGAATTCGTGCGGATAGGCGTCGAAGGTCCGTTCGGGATCGCGAATCTGCACGCGCGCCAGCATGTCGAGGCAGCGGCGCTTGATCTCTCGCCGGCTGAGCCGCTCGTGCAGGCCGAGGCCTTCGGCCATCTGCGCGCCGACGCTGATGGCGGGATTGAGCGAGACCATCGGCTCCTGGAACACCATGCCGACAACAGGGCCGCGCAGCGTCCGCATCTGGCGCGCAGAGACATTCGCAAGGTCGATGCCGTCGAGCACGATGCGGCCGCCGGCCGTGCACAGCCCTGGCGGCAACAGGCCGAGCACGGCGCGCGCCGCCGCCGTCTTGCCGCTGCCGGATTCGCCGACGACGGCGAGGAACTCGCCACGCTCGACGGCAAAGGACAAATCCTCGACGATCGCCCCCTTGCTCGCGGAGGCCTCAATGCGCAGATTCTCGACCGACAGCAGCGTCATCCGTGCGCCATCCTGGGGTCGAGGCGATCACGCAGAGAATCGCCAAGCAGGTTGATGCCGAGCAGCGTCAGCGCAATGCAGAGGCCCGGCGCGATCGAGAGCCAGGCCGCGGTCTCCATGAACGGACGGCTCGATGCCAGCATGTTGCCCCAGGTCGGCGCCGGCGGCGGCACGCCGAGACCGAGGAAGCTCAGCGCGCTCTCGGCGAGCAGCACCCAGCCGAACATGCTGGTCGCGAGCACCGCAACCGGCGCGATCGCGTTCGGCATCACGTGGCGGAACATCGAATAGGCTTCAGAATTGCCGATGACGCGCGAGGCCTCGACATATTCTTTCTCGCGGATCGACAGCACGGTGCCGCGCACGACGCGGACCACCGAGGGGATGTAGGCTAGCCCAAGCGCCAGGATCAGGCCGGCCTTGTTGGCGCCGACCACGATCATCACCGCCAGTGCCAGCAATATGCCGGGGAACGCCAGAAGCGCGTCGTTGACCGCCATGATGATGCGATCGACCCAGCCGCGGATGTAACCGGCCGCACAGCCGATCACCATGCCGGCGGTCACCGCAAGCAGCACCGTGATCAGGGCAATCACGACACTCGCGCCGGCCCCGACCATGATGCGGCTGAGCACGTCGCGGCCGAACTCGTCCGTCCCGAACCAATGCAGTGACGACGGCGCCTGCAGGCGCGCGCGCAGATTGATGCGGAGCGGGTCGAACGGCGTCCAGAATGCAGCCGTGAGCGCCGCACCGAGCAGGAGCGCGATCAAGCTACCGCCGATCGCGGTGTTGGCGCGCATCCTCATGCCACCGTCACCCTCGGATCGAACAGCGGATAGCAGAGATCGACCACCAGATTGACCACGACATAGATCACCGCCGTGAACAGGAGGCAGCCCTGCACCACGGGATAGTCGCGGGCGAAGATGGAATCGACCAGGAGCCGGCCGAGACCGGGCAGCGTGAACACTGTCTCGATCACGGCGATGCCGCCCAGCAAATGTCCGAGCACGAGGCCGATCAGGGTCCAGGTCGGCGCAAACGCATTGGGCAGCACGTGGCGGGCAAGGACGCGCCATTCCGGCACGCCCTTTGCGCGTGCGTGGGTGACATATTCGAGCCTGAGCACCTCGATCGAGGCAGCGCGCGCCATGCGCGTGAGCACGCCGATCTCCACCATGGTCAGCGTCGCAATCGGCAGCACGATGAAGGTCATCGCCTGCCAGAAATTCTCCGCGAACGGCACATAGCCGATTACCGGCAGCCATTTCAGCTTGAGGCCGAACAGCAGCAGCAGCAGCAGGCCGAGCCAGAAGCTCGGGATCGACAGCAGCAGCGTGGCGCCGCCGACCACGGAGAGATCGAGCAGGCTGTTCTGCTTCCAGGCGGCGACGAGGCCGGCCGGAACGGCGATGCAGGCGGCCGCCGCGACCGCCACCAGCACGATGACGGCACTGACCTGGAAGCGATCGAGGATCAGCGGCAGTACCGCAAGGTTGTTGGTGATGGAGTGGCCGAAATCGCCGGACGCAAGCCTGGCGACCCAGTGCATGAACTGAACCGGGATCGGCTGGTCGAGCCCCAGCTCGGCGCGGAGCTGCGCCGCCTGCGCGGGATCGGCGGCATCGCCCAGCATCACCTGAACGGGATCGCCGGGAATGAGCCGGACCAGCGCGAAGACCGCGACGGCGACCAGCAGCAGCGTCGGGATCGTCATGGCCAGCCGTCTTGCGAGGTAACTCAACATCCCGACGCCCTATTCGACCGTGACGCCCCAGAAGCGCGGCTGCGGATAGAGCCAGCCGGCATAGTCCTTGATGCCCTTGCGCAGCGCCGTCAGCTCGGCGCCGTTGAACAGCACGATCATCGGCACATCGGCGATGAAGCGCCTGTGCATCTCGTCGAACAGCGCCTGCCGCTTCGCCGCGTCGTCGATCATCATCGACTGGCGCAGCATCTCCTGGCCCTCCGGATTGTCCCAGACCTTGCGCGGCTGCGCGGCCTTCGGCCCGGTCAGCATCTCGAAGCTCAAGGACGGATCGAGCCGCGCCGAATAGACGAAAGCCATCGACTGGTAGTCGCCGCGATTGTAGCGGTCGAGCTGCGCCGCCCAGTCCATCACCTCGAGCTCGATATTGATCCCGACCGTCTGCGCCATCGCCTGCACCAGCACAGAGGAATCGAACACGAAGCTGTAGCGCTTGTTGGTGATCATCTTGATCGGCTGGCCGCGGTAGCCCGCTTCCGCCAGCAGCTTCTTGGCTTCCGCGATATTCTGCGTGTAGCCGTGCGACTGCGCCTCGCTGTAGAACGGGCTGCCGAGCGGCAAAGCGGAATTGTTCGCCCGCGCGGTGCCCATCATCACGGCGTCGACGATCTGGGCGGTATCGATGGAAAGCGCGATGGCGCGGCGGATCCGCACGTCCTTCAGCAGCGGGTCCTTGGTCTGGAACAGGATGCCGGTGAGGCCGAGCGCGGGCGTGATGCTGAGCTGCACGTCGGAGCGCGATTTAAGCTCCTCCAGATCGGGAATCGACAGGCTCATGATGACGTCGAGCGAGCCGCTGAGCAGCCCAGCCTTCGCCGCAGAGCTGTCCGGGATCACGTTGAAGCGCACGCGGTCGACCTTGACGTCCTTGGCGCCAGTGTAGCCGGTGCGCGGCTCGCTGCGCGAGACATATCCGTCGAATTTAACGACATCGACATATTGTCCGCGCTTCCATTCGCCGAGCTTGAACGGGCCGGTGCCGACAGGGGCGATCCACTTGCCGTCCGCCCCGACGGAATCGCGGTGGATGATGGCGGTCTGGCCGCAATCGGGCCGCGCCAGCGTCGGGAGGAACAGTGCCGTCGGCTGATCCAGCGTGATGGCGACGGTGAGCGGATCGGGCGCCTCGATCTTCTCGATGCGCGCAATGCCTGTCGCGCTGAACTCGGAGAGGCAGCGCCATTGCGTCGCCGGGTCGAGCCAGCGCTTCAGCGACCAGACCACGTCGTCCGCCGTCACGGAGGCGCCGTTGTGGAACTTGACGCCCTGGCGCAGGCGGAACGTGTAGGTCCTGCCTTCGTTCGAAACGGTCCAGCTGTCGGCCAGCATCGGGCCGATCGCCGTGTCGTCACGGAAAGCGACAAGGCCCTCCACCACATGCGCGATCACGCCGTCGGTGTTGGCATCGCGATTGGTGCCGGGATCGGTGGAGCGGATGTCGGCGTTGAGCCGCGTCCGCAGCAATGTTTCGGCGCCGGCCCTTGCCGGCATGGCCAGCAAGACCAGCGCGGCCAGACCGACCGCCCATGCCGGCGATGGCTGACGCCGCCGCATCACGCAGCCCCCGCGGCGGCAGACCGCTCGAACGCGGCCCGCCCGATCTCGTCGATCTCGAGCCGATACTCGGTGAACTCGCGGTTGAGCGCCGGCAGCGGCGCCGCCTGCATCAATCCACTCGCCGGCTCCATCAGGATCATCGCCACGGTGGCGCTGAGATTGTTGCTGAGATTGCGGCGCGGCGGGCGGCAGACCGACCAGGGATAGGCGAACTCGTCGAAGAGGGCGTTCTTGACGGTGTCGAAGGTGATGCTGCCGATGTGCGGCTGGAGCAGATCGCGGACGCGAATGTCGCGGTACAGGCTGTCAGGCGTATTGAAGATGCCGGTGTCCTTGAGCTTGCTGAGCGCGACTGGGCTGAGGAAGTTGTTGGCGTGGACCAAAAGGCCATTCTGCGGATGCACCTGGAAGGTCTCGTCGGGCGCGCACTCGAAATCGATCGCCACGCCCTCGCGATGGCTGACGATCATGTTGTTGGCGGCCGACTTCTTCGTGCAATAGACCGCACGCATCGCCAGCGCGAGATGCTCGTTCTCCAGCACCTTGCGGCGGATCAGCGCCAAGGGCACGCCGGCCTGGCGATAGTCGCGGTCGCTTTCCAGATAGTTCGCGGTGATCGCGATGCCGACGGAATTGAAGCCGCAGCGGCCAAGCGCGCCGGCTTCAGTGAAGGTCATGAGGTCAGGCCCGTCGTCGCGCCGCACCTTCAGCACCACCGCCGTCTCCGCGCATTCGCGCTTCCAGTCCCAGTTCTGGGCGTGGATCAGGCGGCCGCTGGCGGCGGCCTGCGGCATCACGACGACGCCGGTGCAGCCATCGGGATCTTCCGGCGTCTTCAGGCGCGCGCGGATCGCAGGGTTTGCAAGCTTGATGATTTCGGTACGGGCGTTGAGCAGGACGACGTCTTCGAACGGAACGTCGGCGCCCTCGGCGATGCCGCGCATCTCCTCGATATAGCTCGGATCAAAACCCTGGATGACCGGCAGATATTCGCGCACCAGCTCGGCAATTCCCTTGGAGTCGAGCGAGAGCTCCTTCAGCTGCGCGAAGTAGTGCGTCGTCCCCTTCTTGATGCGGGCCGCCGCCTTCTGCCCGTACTGACGGCCACGCTCGCGCGGAGGACCGGAGATTTCGATCAGCGGAAAGGGTTCGACCATGGGACGCCAAATTCCTTCTTGAAGTTCCTTTTGCTTTCTCATGAAGGCTAATGTATTTTGTGATGACATGAAACAAAAATCTTTGACCGCGAAATCCGCCGTGGAAAAGGCGGCGCCGAGCCGGCTCCAGCGCGAACTATCGGCCGGGATCATGGACCTGATCCGGAGCGAAGGGCTCGCGCCCGGCACGCGCCTAGCCGAAGTCGCGCTTGCCGAGCGCCTGCAGGTCTCGCGCACGCCTGTGCGCGCCGCGCTGAAGCTGCTCGCGCGGCGCAAGCTCGTGCATGCAGGCGCCAGCCGCGGCTATTTCGTCGCCGAGGCCGCCCCCGCCGCGCACAAGACCCCGCCAAAGCCCAGCCCCGACGATACCGACCGGCTGTTCCTCGCCATCGCGCGCGATCGCCGCGCCGGCCGGCTGCCGGAGGACGTTTCCGAGCGCGACCTCATGCAGCGCTATGACGCGACACGGCCGATCGTGCAGCGCGTACTCAGCAAGCTTGCGGAGGTGGCCGCAGTCCAGCGCAAGCCGGGCCATGGCTGGCGCTTCCAGCCGACGCTCGCCGATACGCAGGCGCGCGACGAGAGCTATCGCTATCGCCTCCTGATCGAGCCGGCCGGCCTGCTCGAGCCGGGCTTCAAGCTCGATCCGGCCTGGGCCGCCGAGATGCGCCGCCGTCATCAGAAGATGCTGGCGATGCCATGGAGCGACACCGCCAGCATCGCGCTCTACGAGATGAACGCGGCCTTCCACGAAGGCCTCGCCGCCGCATCGGGCAACCGCTATCTGCTGGTCGCGGTTCAACAGCAGAACCGGCTACGGCGCTTCGGCAACTACGACTGGACCTTCGGCCACGAGCGCGTGATCGTGAACTGCCGCGAGCATCTCGCCATCCTCGACCAGCTCGAAGCCGGCCAGAACGAGGCCGCAGCTGCGCTCCTGCGCCGGCATCTCGAAGGCGCAGCAAAGCTCAAGCGCAGCCCGGCCAATTCCAACACGCCATCCAAAGCCTCCTGACCTTTGCAAGAGTTGCCATGAACATGAATGCCTTCTCCTCCAACAGCCCCCTCACCCGCGAGGCCATGGAGCCGTTCTGGCTGCCGATGACGCCGAACCGCCAGTTCAAGTCGAAGCCGCGCATCTTCGTCGGCGCCGAGGGCATGCACTACATCACCGACGACAACAGGCGCATTCTCGACGGCATGGCGGGGCTGTGGTGCGTGAACGCAGGACATGCGCAAAGGCGCATCGTCGAAGCGATCCAGGCGCAGGCGGCCAAGCTCGACTTCGTCTCCTCGTTCCAGATGAGCCATCCGGCCGCCTTCGAGCTCGCCCGCCGCATCGCCGAGATCGCGCCCGCCGGGCTCGACCACGTCTTCTTCACCAATTCCGGCTCGGAATCGGTCGACACCGCGCTGAAGATCGCACGCGGCTATCACCGCGCCCGCGGTGAAGCCAGCCGCATCCGCTTCATCTCGCGCGCAAAAGCCTATCACGGCATGGGTTGGGGCGGCCTGTCGGTCAGCGGCATCGTCCGCCACCGCAGGGATTTCGGCCCGCTGCTGCCCGAGGTCGATCACCTCCCGCACACGCATAGTCCCGAGCACGCGGCGTTCTCGCGCGGGCAGCCGCAATGGGGCGCGCATCTCGCTGACGAGCTGTCAAAGCTGCTGCAGGTGCACGATCCCTCGACCGTCGCCGCCGTCATCGTCGAGCCCGTGACCGGCTCCGGCGGCGTGCTGCCGCCACCGGTCGGCTATCTCGAGCGGCTGCGCCAGATCTGCGATCAGAACGGCATTCTCCTGATCTTCGACGAGGTGATCACGGGCTTCGGCCGCCTGGGCGCAGCGTTTGGCGCCAACGCCTTCGGCGTGACGCCCGACCTCATCACCTGCGCCAAGGGCATGACCAATGCCGCCGTGCCGATGGGGGGCGTCATCGTCAGCGGCAAGGTCTATGACGCGCTGATGCAGGGGCCGGACAACGCGATCGAGCTGTTCCACGGCTACACCTATTCGGCCCATCCGCTGGCCTGCGCGGCCGGTCTTGCCGCGCTCGACGTGTATCAGGATCTCGGCCTGTTCGAGCGGGCGCGCCGCCTCGCGCCGGTGTGGGAGAACCATGCGCACGGCTTGCGCGAGCTCCCCCATGTCGTCGACATCCGCAACATCGGGCTCCTGGCCGCGATCGACCTGAAGCCGCGCGAGGGTGCGCCGGGCGCGCGCGGCAGCGAATGCGCCAATCGCTGCTATGAGGATGGCATCCTGATCCGCGGCAGCGGTGATACGCTGCTGATCTCGCCGCCTCTGATCATCGCCGAGGAACAGATCGCCGATATCTTTGCTGCCATTGGCCGCGCATTGAACAGCATCAGCTGACGGCCGCCGTCCTGCATGAGGACGCGCTACCCATGGCGTAGCCGATCGGCTTCTGGTTGTCGTCGAGATAGGAGAAGGGGATCGAGGAGTCGCGGAAGCCGAGCGTGATTGCGCCGGTCTCCTTGACGTCCTTCAGCGTTCCCGTGAGTTCCTATGCCATCGCCGGCCCGGCGGACAACGCGCCAGCAAGCAGACAGAAGCTGATCCGACGGTGTTTCACGAAATTCCCCCTCTTTTGGTGATTGACTAACGATACTTCAGCGACTCGATCTCGAAGGCCTGGCAGGCGATTTGACCCGTACTTTCGCAACCTGCTCCGCTCGCCCGCCTGCGGCATGGGCCGCATTATTCCTGCACAATTCGGACCAAAAGAGATTTAGCGAGCGCTGGCTATTCGTCCGGTCCTTGAAAGCGACTAATGATAGCGGCAACGCCCATTTGTTGCCCCCGATGGCCGCCAGTCCCTTGCGGCCATGCGCCGCGGCGGTGCCTTCCGTAAGCCAGGCGACGCCGCGGCCGGCCAGCGCCATCTCGCACAGCACATCGGACATGTCGCTTTCGATCACCCGCTGGCCGGCGATCGGGGCATTCTCCAGGATGAGATCGACCAGGCGCGCGAAATAGACACCGGGCGAATACATCAGCAGCGGCACCGGATGCGACGCCTTGCCCGGCAGCGATATGCCTCCCTTGCCGGCCAGCGCCTCGCTGACATAGGGCCGCAAATATTCGGTGCCGAGGCTCACGCGCTCGTAGCGGTCCGGATCGAGATGGATCGGCTGCTGGGCGTGGTGATAGCAGATCATCAGGTCCGCGTTGCCCGACACCAACGAGGTGACGAGATCGTGGATGTTGCCGACCACGACCGAACAGCTCATGCGCCGCTCGGCGGACCAGGCCTGCCACCACTGCGGCAGCTGCGCCGTCGCCATGGCGAACGGCAGTGCGATCCTGATGTGCTCATGCGAGCGCAGCGGCTTGCCGCCAAGCTCGTCGCGGCTATCGAGCATTTGCCGCAGCAATTCGCCGGCATGCTCGCGAAAGCGCTCGCCTTGCGGCGTCAATTGCGTCGGATAGACGCTGCGATCGATCAGATCGAAGCCGAGCCAGGCCTCCAGCGACTTGATGCGGCGGCTGAACGCCGCCTGCGACGTGTTCCGCCGCTCGGCCGCTCGGGTGAAGTTGCCGGTCTCGGCCACCATCAGAAAATCCTGCAGCCAGCGCAGTTCCATCACGCGACCTGTCTTGATGCGGGACGCTGCGGCAGATCCCCCGCGATACCCTGCTCCCGACGGCGCGGGACGGCGCGCCTCGACCGGCATTGCTTGCTGCCACGGCATTGGTTGCCCCATGGCGCGCAACCTAGCGAAGCGGCATATGGCCTGACCAATGCAAGCCTTGCATCAGGGCCTTCCGACGCCGATCCCCGCCCAATTCGCTTCACATCCCGGCCTTTCATGCGCCGATCCGCATTCGCCCGATAACGCCCCGACTGCTCCCAGCGTGCTACGGCGGCGCCAATCATGCAAGTTTTGCATGATGCAGACATGGCATCGCCGGCGGCGATCAGGCCGCCCTAGATTGGCGGCCGCAACGCCACTCCTCGTCCCGATCGGCGCTCTTGCCGCATCGGGCGACAGCCCAGAATGAGTCCTGCCATGAAAATCTGTGTCCTCGGCGCCGGCGTCATCGGACTGACGACGGCATGGTGCCTCAGCGAGGCCGGGCATGACGTGATCATCGTCGACCGCCATGCCGAGACCGGCGCCGATGCCAGCGCCGCCAACGGCGGCCAGCTGTCCTATGCCTTCGTGACCCCGCTGGCATCGCCTGCGACACTGTTGAAGCTGCCCTCGCTGCTGATCGCCAGAGGCTCGCCGATGCGTATTCGCCCCGGCCTCGATCCGCAGCTGATATCCTGGGGCGTGCGCTTCCTGCTCGCCTGCCGCTCGGCCGCCGTGCGCGACACCGTTGCCGCGCAGCTCGCGCTTGCCGCCATCAGCCGGGACGAATTGACACGCCTGTCGCAGACGCTCGATCTCGCGTTTGGATTGCGAACCGCCGGCAAGCTGGTGCTGTTCCGATCGCCCAGCGAATTCGACGCCGCGCGAAGCGCCGTCACCGGCGAGGCCGGCGCTGATCATGCGCAGCAGGTGCTCACGCCGGCCGAGTGCCTCGCACTGGAGCCCGCGCTCAAGCTCGGAGCACGCGAACTCGCCGGCGGCATTTTCACCGCCTCCGAACAGGTCGGCAATTGCGCCGCGTTCTGCGCCGCGCTTGCCGACCGGCTGACGCAGCGAAACAATGTCGAGTGGCTGCTCGACACGCCTGTGACCGGACCGGTCCGGTCCGGCGGCCATCTCGTTGGCGTGGACACCGCCAAGGGGCGCGTGCAAGCCGACCGCTTCGTTCTCTGCATGGGAGCATCCTCGAGCGCCTTTGCAAGAGCTTGCGGATTCTACCTGCCGATCTACCCGGTCAAGGGCTACAGCATCACGCTGCAGCCCGCGCGCGACGCCAGCGCGCTTCGCCACAGCGTCACCGACTTCGAACGCAAGCTGGTGTTCGCGCCGCTCGCGCGCGACCAAGGCACGGCGATCCGGGTTGCCGGGATCGCCGATCTCGACGGCAAAGATGCAAGCCTCGATCCGGGCCGTCTCGACATCCTGCGCCGCGCGGCGGCGGAAATGCTGGGGATGGCGACTGGCGGCGACGTCGAGCCATGGTGCGGGCTACGCCCCATGACGCCCGATAGCCGGCCGATCATCGGGTGGTCGCCGCTCTCCGGGCTGTTCATCAATTCGGGCCACGGCATGCTCGGCTCGACCCTGGCCTGCGGCAGCGCCCGCCTCACCGCTGACCTGATCGACGGCAAGCCGGCGGCGATCGAAGCCGGCGCGTTTGCGGTGCGGCGCGCGGCGTGAAGGTTCTGTCAGATACGTTTTTCCTTTGTCGCCGAGATCCCAGAACAGGTCCGCCATGAGCGCAAGGGTCGGCTGTTGGCGAGGAAGAACTTCTTGAGTGCCCGGCAGACGCTCCTCCGATGCAAATTTTGCATTGGCTGGCCGGGAGAACGCGAACTAGCCTGCTGCGCGCATGACGGAGACTTTTCAGATGAAATGCCTGCCTGCCCTTCTTGCCGCCATTTGCTTTGGTCTCGTCCCGACTGCCGCTGCGTTCGCTGCCGACACGGCCGATCTCCTCATCAGCGGAGGGACGATCTACACCGGCGCCGACGAGGCGCCGTTCGTCGGCGACGTCGCGGTGAGCGGCGACAAGATCGTCTATGTCGGCCCGCATGCCGGCGCGCCGGCGGCAAAGGCCAGCATCGACGCACAGGGCATGATCGTCGCGCCCGGGTTCATCGACGTCCACACCCATCCCGAAAGCTATATCCGCTCGGGCGATGCGGCCAAGCGGCTAAATGCGCCATGGCTGACGCAGGGCGTTTCGACCATCTTCATCGGCGTCGACGGCAGGGGTACGCCCAACGTCGCGGCCGATCAGGCCGAGCTCGAGGCGCAAAAGGTCGGCACCAACATCGTCAGCTATGTCGGCTTCGGTGCGGTCCGCGAGGCGGTGCTGGGCCATGATGCCCGCGCGCCTTCGCCTGATGAACTGGAACGCATGAAGGCGCTGGTTGCCAAAGCGATGTGCGAGGGCGCCATCGGCCTTTCCGCCGGGCTGTTCTACGCGCCGCAGAGTTTTGCCAGGACCGAGGAAGTGGTGGCGGTGGCGAAGGAAGCCGCGCGCCGCGGCGGCATCTACGACACCCATCAGCGCGACGAGAGCTCGTATTCCATTGGTCTGATGAACTCCGCGAAGGAGGTGCTCCAGATTGGCCGTGAGGCGGAGATGCCGGTGCATTTTGCGCATCTGAAGGCGCTCGGCGTCGACCTGCAGGGCCAGGTGCCGGAGGTGATCGGCCTGATCGAGGCGGCGCGCGCGGCGGGCCAGAAGGTGACGGCGGATCAATATCCGTGGCTGGCGTCGAGCACGAGCCTCGATGCGGCGCTGGTGCCGCGCTGGGCGGTCGATGGCGGCTATGCGGCGATGATCAAACGCTTCGACGATGCGGCACAGATGGCGAAAATCCGCGGCGAGATGATCGAGAATTTGCGCCGCCGCGGCGGCGCAGACTCGATCCTGCTGACCAGCGTCGATCGGGAATGGACGGGAAAGCGGCTGTCGGAAATGTCCGAGGCGTGGAAGGTCGAGCCGGTCGACGCCGCGGTGCGCATCCTGCGCGCCAACCCGCGCGACTCGATCGCTTCCTTCAACATGATCGACAGCGATGTCGACCTCGTGATGAAGCAGCCGTGGGTCGTCACCGGCTCCGACGGCACCGACGGCCATCCCCGGCAATTCGCCACCTTTCCGCGTAAATACGCCGTCTACGTCAGGGAGCGCCAGGTCATCGATTTGAAGACGTTCATCCGTCAGTCCACCGGGCTGTCGGCCGACATCTTCAAGCTCGACCGCCGCGGCTATCTGCGGCCGGACTATTTCGCCGATGTCGTGGTGTTCGACCCGGCCCGCTACGCGCCGAAGGCGGATTATGTGCGCCCGCGCGAGCTAACCGTCGGTGTGCAGACGCTGTTGGTCAACGGCGCGCCCGCGATCCAGGACGGCCAACTGACGACGGCGGCCAGCGGCCGCGCGCTCAAGCGCAAGCCGGCGCCGGGGACTTGTCCTTAGAGACCGCCTGAGGGCCTTTCAAATGACGACCTGATTATGAACGTTGTATCAAAGGAGCGCGACCCTCAGAGGTACCGGTCGCTGCGCTGCCTTACGAATGATGCGCCGCCGCTGGCGCTGAGCGTAGACCGTCGCGTCGATCAGGATCTCGGCATGTGGCACTTCGACCATGCCGCGGCCGCCATCGGCATCTAGCCGATACGGATGATCGTCAGCGATAGCGAGCATTCGTGCAACGCGCGTCCGAGCTCAGCGGGCCTGACCACGTGACATCATAGCGCCGCCACCGTTGCAAAGCCGTGCTCTGCGGCCTCGAGCGCGGCGGCGATGTCGGCCTTGGTGTGGGCGGCGCAGAGGAACATGTTGTGCTTGGGGTGGAAGTAGACACCCCTTGCAAGCATCGCGCTGCAGAAGGCCGAACCCTTCCGGTAGTCCGGGTCCCCTTCAAACAAAAGCGTCGGCATTTGCACCGGTCCCGATTGACGGATTGAAAGACCGAACTGACGGGAACGCGTGTCGAGGCCATCGCGCAGCGTTTGCCCGAGCTGCGCGAGGCGGGTCGGAACATCGTCCCTGCGCACGATCTTCAATGTCGCGACGGCAGCAGCCATGGCGACGGCGCCGGCCCAGAATGAGCCCGTGACGAAGATCTGGGAGGCGGCACGGCGCAGCCAATCGGCTCCGGTTACAGCCGCCAGGGCATGACCGTTGGCGATCGCCTTGCTCCAGGCCGACAAGTCGGGCCGAACACCAAGACCTTCCCAGCTACCCGCGGCATTCAGGCGGAAGCCGGCGCGAACTTCGTCGATGAGCAGCGCGGCCCCCTTGCTGTCGCAGATGCGACGCGCCGCACGCGCGAACTCTGCGGTTGGAAGTTCCTGGTCGAACCCGAGATCGTGGCGGAACGCCGAAATCAGGATTCCGGCAAGATCATCGCCCGCCGCCCTGGCCGCCGCCTCGAGGCTCTCGACGTCGTTGAACGTGAAATATCCGAGATGGGCGCGATCCTCCGCGGTCACGCCGAGAAGCGACGGCGAGCACCACGGCACGGCACCATGATAGGCGCCCTTGGCGACGAGGATCTTTCGTCGACCCGTTGCAGCCCTTGCGATCGTGACGCACGTCGTCGTCGCATCGGTGCCGTTCTTCTGAAACTGCGTCCAATCGGCATGTCCCACCATATCGACGACAAGCTCGGCCAACTCGACCATGACTTCGGCCGGACCATTGAGGCAGTCGCCGTCGCGCCGCTGACGCTCGGCGGCTTCCTCCACCTCGGGATGGTGATGGCCGAGCAGGTTGGGACCCCAGCTGCACATGAAGTCCACGTAGCGATGACCATCGACATCCCAGAGCACGCCGCCCTCGCCGCGGCTGAAGAACTGCGGATACGTCTCCGGCAACTTGGCCGCGTGGAGATGTCCCCACATCCCGCCTGGCACGACCTTCTCGGCCCGCGCCCGCAGGGCAGCATCCCTTGTCCTGATCATCTCCGGCATGCTCTCTCTTCTCCAGTTCTGATATATCATATATTATGTTGTCGGATACAAGGGAATTGTTGCTTTGCCGGCCCGGACCCGTAGACCTCGTATCAAAGGCTAGGGTCCGGATCCGACCCCGTATCGGCGCGGATTGCCGAAACAGCCCAGACCTTGCGGGGACCGAGAATGGTTGACGTTGAACAGAGACATGGCGAGGGCGCTGTGGGCCCGGTGGCTCGCGACAGCCTGACAAGCTTGGTCTACAACAATCTGCGTCAGGCGCTGATGGAAGGCCGGTTCTGGCCGGGCCATCGCTTCAAGATTCGCGACCTTGCTGCGACCATGAACGTGTCGGAGACGCCCATTCGCGAAGCCCTGATGCAGCTCGTGCGCGGCCGCGCGCTCGAGATGCAGGCGGGACGCTCGATCATGGTCGCCCACATGACCGCCAAGCAGTATATCGAGCTCAGGACCGTCAGGCTGTTTCTCGAGGGACTTGCCGCCGAGCACGCAACCACGCGCATCTCGGACGCCGATATCGACAGGATGGAGGCCACTCACCGCGAGCTGATCAGCGCGGAGAAAGAGCACAGATGGTCCGACGCGGTTCGCGCCAACTGGCAATTCCACCGCGGTCTCTATGATGGATCGGGGCTTCCCGAAGTACTCGCCATCCTCGACGATATCTGGATGCGGAACGGACCCTTGTTGAATTTCCATTATCCGCACGCCCCCCCAACCTATCCAAACGAACATCAGCACCTGTCCGTTCTCAAGAATCTGCGGCAGCGCCGGCCGGACAAGGTTCGCGAGTCGATCCAGGCGGACATGATGGAGGGCGGCCAGAATCTCGTCCGGTTGCTGGAAAAGCATGGCGGCACGCGCTTCATGACACCCGAGACGGCCATCGACGAAGACGTCGAGATTGAAGCGACGAAGACGCGCGCTGCACCACCTGCCAAGGCAGCACGCGCGAAATCCAGGCGTCGCTGAAAGTTGCTCACGCGGAGCGAGGCGCAGTGAAGCGATCGAGGACGTTGCGGGTGATCCGCTGCGTGTACGGATCGCCGCGCTTCAGCCCCATCACCCATTCGCAGGTCGCGGCTGTCAGCACCTCGCCCTTGCCGCGGGTCATGTGCACCATCATGCCAGAGCCGTATTTGTAGCGGGCCAGACCCTCGGGCGTGACATCACCGTTGATGCACTCCACCAGACCTTCGTGGTCGCTATTGCGGATGTAATAGCGGAAGCCCTCACCCTGCGGCTCGTCTTCGGCCAGGACGGCCGGCGCCATCGCCAGAATCTGAATGGTCTCGGGTTGCCCCTCGGCTGGGACTGGAAACGGAAGCCCGTTGCGGAACGTGTAATCCAGCCCGTCGACCTCGTAGGCAAAGATGTGCTGCTTGTCGCCGAAGATGTCGGCATAGTGCAGTCCCGTGCCGGCAAATGCCCAATGCTCGGGGCGATAGACGGTAAAGCCTCGTTGGCCGTTCGGCGCGAATCCGCCCCAGGACGCGTAGAGGCCGTGCGCACCGTTCACGCCGACCGTCGAGGCGCCGGGCCAACGGACGTTGCGATCTTCCCAGGCAGACGTCATCAGACGCGCGCGGTCCGTGCCGACGATCGGGTCCTTGTGGACCGCTTTGAACTTGTAGCAGACTTGGCGCTTGCCATCGTCCTCGAGCCGGATCTGCCACAGGAAGTTCGCGCCAAAGCGCGCGAGCCGCCCGCCGCCCTCCACATAGCGCTCGATCGCCTCGCGCATCTCCCATGTCCAGTACTCGTCATGGCCGATGATGGTGACGCAAGGGTAGGCCTCGAGCAGCTCGGGCCGGTAGTGAAGATCGGTCTGGGTGATCATGTCGAGGGCGTAGCCTTCCTTCTGCGCCCAGAGCACGAAATGCCGATCGAACTGGGCCCAGCCCGCTGCCGCGTAATATTGGCCAAAGCCGTTGGAGAACGCCCACTCCTTCATCTGGTAGCGTGGCGCGTCGCCCATCTCAGGCGCGGGATTGGCGCAGATGCGCGGTGCGCCGGGCGGCAGCCAGACCATGCCGCGCGTCCATGGCCGCTGCAGTGACAACACCGGCGACGGCTCGTCCCTGTCAGGACCTTCGACGCCGAAATAATGATTGGCACCGCCGAAATCATTGTAGGCGGTCCAGGTGCCCGTCGGCAGGATCATCAGTATCTTCGCGCGCCGCGTTGTCTCGGTCGGGCGCACGACGAAGAAATGATGCTGGACGAAGCGGGCCCCGTTCGCTCGCTCGCACGACGAGACCACGCGATAGAAGCCCGAGCGCAGATCGGGCGGCAACGTCCAGCGATGAGCGACGGGCCAGTTGCAGCCGTTGCGATAGGCATCGGACGGCGTAGCCGCGAACACGCCGTCAAGCGCATCGACTTCATGCACCATCTCGGGCTCGAGACCGTCGCGATAGATCTGCAACCGCCAGGCCTTTGCGGTCGCGGAGGAGCGAAAGACGACTTCGTCTCCCGGGTCGTAAGACATCGCATCGGTGTAGGTGTAGACTTCCGCGACGGCGGGATCGCCGCGCGGAGCCTCATACCAGGGCTGGCTGGCCCAGTGCTCGTCCGCATGCATCGGGCGCGCCTTCCGGGGAGCGACGTTGAAGGATCCCAATTCCGGCGGGTGAAACTCAGGCTTGTCCGACATGACAGCCTCCCTGGTTCGAGAAGCCATCTCTGGCGACGAGATGGCGATTTTGCATGTTGGGCCGAAATCGAGGCCGCAGTCTAGGCTTCGGCAGGCATGACGAACGGCCTTGGATCGAGAAAGCGATTCACGACGTTCAACGTGATGGTGCTGATGTTGTTGTCGTAATTGTTGTGACCCAACGACATGCCGTAGGTGATCGATCCCGTCGCAAAGACGGCGCCGCCATGGGCGGTCTCGAAGAACACCATGTCGGCGCGCACCAGCGCATTCTGCGTGCCGTCGAGTCCGTCGACCACGGTGCGAAACTCCTCCGGCGTGGGCAGCGCGCCCGCGCCCAATCCTTCCGACGTCGCGATCCGCAGCGCATGCGGCGGCGTCCCGAGCTCAAGATCGTACCGGTGCCGGCAAGATGCACTTCGCCCGGCTCCGATTCCCAGGTGCGCGTTCCGGCCATGCCGCGGCGAACTTCCAGCGCGGCGGGCGCGGCCGGATGAAAGCCGCAGCGCCAATAGAATGCGTTGCCTCCCATCGAGATATGCCGCCCGCCCGCATTCTGATAAGCCATGATCGCGTTCATCATGTTGAAGCTGTAATATTCGGGATGGGTCGGCGTCATCATGACCCGGTAAGGGGCGAGCGCCCGCGCTCCTTCCCGGTCAAGCTCGACATCCGTGATCAGATCGTAGGCGATCCCCTTCTCCTCGAGCCAGTCGAGGATGTGGGTGTCGTTGATCAAATTGAACCAGTAGCCGCGCGGACGCATGTTGAGGACGGGCCGCAGCCAGGAGCTGTACGCCCGCCCCGAGCCGTCGACATGGCAATCATAGGTCGACTGGCCGATCTCCGGGTTCTCCTGCATGAAGACGTCATCTTGCGGCAACCACAGAACGTGCTCCATCAGCGTTTCGAAGTGAACCTGATAGAGACGCAGCGCGCTGTTGGCATAAGCCAGATATGTCGCGACCGAAGCGACCAGGACGAGATCCGCGCGTCTGGACGCCTTGCCCGGCGTCACGAAGAAGGTGACGTAGCTTTCGCAGTCCCGGTCGGGATTGTCGCCACCTGACGTCAGCCGGAGCGCATAGACGCCGGATCGCCAGTGGGCCGGCACATCGAGCCTGCAAGTTGTCTGCCACTCGCAATCGTAGATGTCGTCGCTGTGGAAATGAATCGCCGCATATTCCTGCAGCGACAGCCGCCAGTCGTGGACGGAGCCAGACCAGTGAAAGCCGGTGACGCCCCTGCGGGGCAACTGGCGGAGGCTGCCATGCAGGCCGTTCGGCGAAAGGTCCTTGATCGACAGCGACGAGATTCCGTTCGAGAAATCCCAGAAGGCGACAAGCCCGGCATCGCTCGCTCCCGTTCGCTGCCGGCCGTCGAATACCCGCAGCGCCTCTGCGTCCAACCGACACGAAAAGACACGCGGAGCTTCGATCTTGCCGTCGAAGTGCGAGGTATATTGGCAATCCCCATTCGCATGATGGGCCGCGATCAGGAACGCCAGGCCGGAATCGAGCGCGGGCGCGTGCGGCAGCGCGAACGATTTCGAATAGGCAGCGGCCGGCCGAACGCCGTCTGCCGGAACGATCAGCGACAAGGAGGCCGATCCCTGCGCAAGGTCAAGCGCGCACGATACGAATGCCCAGACGCGCTGCCGTAGCTTGACGTCGAGGGCAAAACGCGCCGGCGTACCGCTCACCTGGCCCAGCACCAGGACCAGTTGCCCCTCCTCGTCGAGCTCGAGCGCATAGCCGCGCGCCGAACGCTCGCACCAATTTCCCATCAAGGCCTTGGCATTGTCCGCGATCCGCGTCGGGTACACATAGGCTCCGAAACACCAATGCGCGCCGGTCGGGACCAGTACACCGTCGTGGTCAATCACGGCATTGGATCCCGGGCGGATCGGTTGGTCGAGGCAGGCATGCTCACCGTCAATGGGGCTCGTCATTACCTCATATTTGAAGCCCGGGCCGTTGGTGTCGACATCGCCGCAGCGCAGCCTGAGCACCTCGACCTTCACGCTCGGGCGCTTGCTGCTGAGCTGGAATCTGACGGCCTCGCCTGCCGGGACACTGATGCGATCCGGATAGCCGAGATACTCGTTGGTCTTATAGATCACCGGAAATCTCCGCAGGCAGCGTCGTTCCCGTCATCTCTTGCCAGCGCAGCTTGAAGACATGCCACTCCGCTTCAACAAGTGAGGTGAAGACGCGATCATCGACGAAAGGCATCGGATCGCCCCGACGCTTGGGGATGCGCGACAGCCGCCAAGCCTTGCCAGGCTCGAGCACGATCAGAACAAGCCGCCCTTCCGGCTTGCCCCATCGCATCCGCGCCAACAGCTTGCGAAGTTCCGGACTATGCACGCCGAGCGGACTTGCGCGGAACTCCTTGACGAGATCGAGCCTTCCGGGATCGATCACGTAGCGCAGCGCGCCGGGGTCACTGGTGTGATCCATGGTCGGTCCTCACTTACAAGCGCAAAATGGCAGCTAATGCGGTTTAACGCGTCAGCCAGGCCATCCACCGCTCCCGCAGTTCGTTACGATGTTCGCCGATCCAGGCGAAATCGGGCTTGACCAGCTTTTCGTAGTTCTCCGGCGAGGTCGCGTAGAGATTGCGCTCCTCCGGCTTCAACAGCTCGATGGCCGACTTGCTGGCCGTCGCATAGTTGACAGCGCGCATGAACGGCACGTGCGCGTCGGAGCTTGCATAGAAGAAGTCGAGATAGGCCATGGCGGCATTGAGGTCAGGCGCACCCTTGAGAACAGCCATGTAACCGGTGTCGCGAATGGCCTGGTCCCAAGACATCGCAACCGGTACGCCCTCCTTCACAACGGCGAGCGCGCGGCCTGAATAGCTCATGGCCATGACGACCTCGCGGCCGCGCATGATCTGCTGCACCTGGTCGCCTGTCTTCCACCACACCGCGACATTGGGACGGATCTCGTCCAGCTTCTTGTAGGCGCGATTGATGTCCAGCGGGAAAAGCTGGTCCGGCTTGACCCCGTCGGCGAGGAGCGCGGCGACCGGAACCCACCAATCGCTGTCGCCGGTGTCTGGCAGCCCGCGCGGCCCGGGAAACTGCTTGACGTCCCAGAAGTCGGCCCATGTCTTGGGCGCCTTGTTCTTGAACGTTTCGGTATTGTAGGTGATCAGCATGCCGCCGGTCGTGCGAGCAACGCCGTAGGGCTGACAGGCGTCGGAGACGCCGAACTTCTGGACGCTGGGCAGTTTCGCACAGTCGATCTTCTCGAGCATGTCGGTGCGTCCGACCAGGTCGGGACCCGTCGCCGTGACGATGTCGAACTCCACCTTGCCGGTTCGCTGCATCGCCTTGGCGCGCGCCCACTGGTCGGGGACCTCGATCGCGACCGGGACGATTTCGACATTCTTGGCCTTGTTGAAGGGATCGTAGAAATATTTCGCGAGGGTGTTGCCCATCAGGCCACCGGTCGTGGCAATCACCAATTGGTCTTCCAGTTTTTGAGCGGCAGCCGGCAACGCTCCACAAAGAATCAAACCAAGCACGACAGCTGCCGAATTCCACATCCAACCTGTTTTCAGCATCGACGATCTCCTCTCTCTGGTTCTCACTGGCTCGCTATCGGGTGACGCTGCGGGATCGGAGGACATGGGCCCCCAGCAGAATCAAAATGGATAGGACGATCAGCAGTGTCGCGATCGCGGGAATCACCGGCGTCAGGTTCTGCTCGATGTCCTCGAACATTCGGCGCGGCAGCGTCTTCTGGCGCACACCGGACAGAAAGAACGACACCACCGGCTCGTCGAAGGAGATGATGAAGGCAAACAGCGCACTGCTGGCGAGACTCGGCAGGACGAGTGGCAGCGTGACCAGGCGAAAGGCCTGGAAGCGTGTCGCGCCGCAGCTCATGGCGGCCGCCTCCAGATTGGCATCGACCTTTCCCAACGCGGCGGCCATCGTGAAAACGACGAACGGCAAGGTGAGCACCGTATGCGCCAGCACGAAGCCTGGAATGGTTCCGGAGAGACCGATCGTCTGAAAAAACAGATAGAGGCCGACGGCGAGCGCGATATGCGGCACAATGACCGGCCCGATCAAAAGGATCTGGAAAGCCGTGACCAGCCGGCTGCGGCCGCGGATCATTGCATAGGTCGCGGCTGTGCCGATGACCGACGCGAAAAGAGCGGTCAGCAAGGCGACCTGCACGCTGAGCCAGGTGGCGGCACGCCATTGCCTGCTGTCAAAATATTCCGCGTACCATTTCAGCGTGAAGCCGGACGGCGGAAATGCCAGATAGTCGTTCTGGCTGAACGACATTGGAATGACGATGACGAGAGGCACGATGATGAAGGCCAGCACGGCATAGACATAGGCCCCCAGCGCAAGCGATCCGCGGTCGGTCGGCGGTTTCACGAGGCATTCCCCATCAGCCGGTCGAACCGCAACGTCTTGCTGAAGACGATCGCCAGCAGCGTCACGAATACGGTCAGTACCCCGACCAGCGCCGCAGCGAAGGGCCAATCGAGCACCTCACGGATCTGCTTCGAAACGAGCGTCGAGATCATCATCTCCTGCGGCGAGCCAAGCAGGGCGGGCGTGATGAAAAAGCCGATCGCCGTGAGAAACACGAGCAGCGAACCGGAGACGACGCCCGGCAGGCTCAAGGGAAGGATGACTTCCAGAAAGGCCCGCAGGCGCGTCGCGCCGAGCACGGCGGCCGCACGCCCATAGTCGTTCGGAATGCTGCGCAATGCGCCGTAGATCGGCAGGATCATGAACGGCAAGAGCACGTGGGTCATGGCGATGACGACGGCGCTCTGGGTGTAAAGCAGCTTGAACGGCTGTGACGTCAGACCGAAAGACATCAACGCCGAATTGATCAGCCCGTTGCGCTGGAACAGGAATGACCAGGCGGCGGTGCGCACCAGGACGCTCGACCAGAGCGGCAGGATGACACAGACCGCGACAAGGGCGGCGACCGTTCCCTTCGCCCGGCTCATGTAATAGGCGACCGGGAAGCCGAGGATCACCGACAAGGCGGTCACCAGCGTTGCGGTCCAGAGCGTGCGCATCAGGACGCGCATGTGAACCGGATTTTCGACGACGCGCGCGTAATTATCCAAGGTCGGATGCGGCTCGAGGATGCTGATCACCAGGAGCTGCAGGATCGGATAGACGAAGACGAAGGCGATGATGGCGAAGAACGGCAGGAGCAGCAGCAACGTCGACAGGCCGCTCAGCCGGCGGCCGTCGGAATGCCAGAAATGCGATCGCCTCGCCTCCGTCATCGCCGCTTTCCCCGGTAGAGCAGCATCGCCTCAGTAGGGATAGTGAAGGTCGCAACGTCACCCGGGGCCAGGGAGCTGAGCTGCGAGGCGCCGGGGATTCGCGCGCGCATCTCGGTGCCGTCAGGCAGACGTCCGATCAGAAGCAGGGCTGCCCCGGCATAGACGATGTCGCTCAGCGTCACAGTGATGACTTGCCCGGCGGGATTGGCGCCGAGTTGCAGCCGCTCGGGCCTCACGGCCAGCACCGCTGCCTCGCCGGCCGCAACTGGCTCAACGGCCGCCGTGGCCGGCAGGCGCCATGTTTCACCCCCGGGCAGCGCCACAGAGATGCCGTCGCCGACGCTTTGGACGGCAACGTCGACGAAATTCATCTCGCCGATGAAGCCGGCGGTGAAGAGATTCGCGGGCCTTTCGTAAAGCTGGCGCGCCGGCCCGATCTGCTGGATCTTGCCATCCCTCAGGACGGCGATCCGGTCGGCCATGGTCAGCGCCTCGCTTTGGTCGTGGGTGACGAAGATGACGGTGATGCCAAGCTCGGCGTGCAATCGCTTGATCTCGAGCTGCATGTCTTCGCGCAGATTCTTGTCGAGCGCACTGAGCGGCTCATCCATCAGGAGGACGCGCGGCTGATAGACGATCGCACGCGCGAGCGCCACGCGCTGCTGCTGACCGCCGGAAAGCTCATTCGGACGACGGTGGCCATAGCCTGCCAGACGCACGGTTGCGAGCGCGGCTTCGGCGCGCGCGTGACGTTCGGCCGTCCGGAGACCGCGCATCTTCAAGGGAAAGGCGACATTGTCGAGAATCGACATGTGCGGGAACAGCGTATAGTTCTGGAACACCATTCCCAGATTGCGTCTGTTCGAAGGAACATAGGTCAGGTCTTCGGAATCGACGTGAATGGTGCCGCTGGTCGGGAATTCGAATCCCGCAACGCTCATCAGGATCGTCGTCTTTCCGGAGCCGCTGGGTCCGAGCAGGGCGATGAACTCACCGGCAGCAATATCGATATCGACGCCATCGACGGCGGACACGGCACCGAAGCGCTTCTCCAAGCGACTGATGCGGATCGATGCGCCCGACGCCGATTGCCTGGCCGATGCAATATTCACGAAGCCTCGCTTCCCTTTCGCCTGCCCTCGGGCGGCCCTTGCACCCAATCCAAAGCCGCCCCAGCGACTTCGATATAATATTTGATATATCAGGCTATCGCGCGATGAACCCTGCGACAAGGGCCATCTGCGCGTCGAGCATAGGCTTTCCGCCGACGACCTTTGCGCCCTGCGCAGCCGCCCTTGCAAGAAGGCGGGTTACTGCTGGATTGACGATAATGTCGCTGACGGTGGCGCCGGGACCGACACCTTCGATGTCGAGCGGAAGTGGATCATCCGGCTTCATGCCGAGCGGCGTCGTATTGACGATGAGATCGAATGCGCGCGCCTCCGCGCGGCCGGCGCTGACCTTCGTGGCGGGATAATGCGCCGCCACGGCAGCCGCAAGCGCACGAGCTTTCTCCTCATCCCGGTTCATGATCGTGAGTTCGCGCGCCCCGGCCTCCGCCAGGCCGAATGCAGTGGCGCGTCCCGCGCCACCGGCACCGACCTGGAGCACTTTCCGATCGCGCACCGCAATTTCATGCTGCGCGAGGCTGGCGATGAATCCCCTCGCATCCAGATTGTCGCCGACGAGGCGCCCTTCCGCCGTCCGCTTCACGAAATTGACCGCGCCAATCAGTCGCGCCGTCGGCGTGATCTCATCGAGATGCTCGATCACGCCGGTCTTGTGCGGGATCGTGACGCCGAAGCCGAAGACGTTGCGCATGAGCCTGATGCTTGCGGCGATCTGGCCGAGATCGCCGGGCAGGACATGGATCGGCGACACCGCCACATCCTCGCCGATCGATCCGAAATAGGCATTCATGACCGCACTCGCCCGCACATGATCGATCGGGTCGGCGAGCACAAACATGATCTTGGTCTTGCCGGTGATCTCCATGGACTAGTCCTTCTCAGGCCGGCAGAGCAGCGCGGCCGTAACTGCCATAGCGTTCGACCACCCGCGCCATTTCGTCGTCGGCAAGGATCGCGGGTGCGCCGGCCTGACAGGCGAGCAGATACTGCCGGGCAAGGGTTTCGAGCTTCACGGTGAGGTCGAAGGCCGCCTGCAGCCCTTTGCCGACGGCAATCATCCCGTGGTTCGCGAGCAGGCAGGCCTTGCGTTGTTTCAGCGCCGCGACGGCGCCGTCGGCGAGAGCCCTGGTGCCGAACGTGGCGTAGGGTGCGCAAGGCACATCGTTGCCACCAAAACTGGCGACCATGTAGTGGAATGCCGGGATTGGCTTTGCGAGGCAGGACAGCGCGACGCAGCAATCGGCATGGGTGTGCACCACCGCGTTCACTTGCGGATAGGCGTTGAGGATCGCCAGATGCATGTGCCATTCACTGGAGGGCAAGCCGTCTCCAACCACCGTTCCGTCGCGCTTCAAATGGACGAGACCGTCGATGGTGGTGTTGCCGCTATTGCCGCCGGTCGGCGTGATGAGAATGTCTTCTCCGATGCGAGTGCTGACATTTCCGCTGCTGCCGTGATTGAAGCCCTTGGCCTCGAGGCGGGCCACGATATCCAGCACGGATTGCCTGAGTTCGCGTTCGTTCAATTGGCTCCCTCCGGATTCAACATTGCTTCGAGCGTCGTCGCGAACAGATCAACGGGGCCCAGCTTGCCGGACTTGAGACAAAGGGCCAACGGATCCTCGTCTTCAGTCACCGCGGTGCCGATGCCGGGTCCGCCATAGGGACCGACCCGCAAACGTCGAATGCCGAGCTGCTCGACGATCGCACCAGAGGTCTCGCCACCGGCCACGACGAAGCGCCGTACGCCGACACTGCGAAGAGAGACAGCGAGTCGACCAAGAATGGCTTCGGCGAGCTTCGCCGCGCCTTCACGACCGTATCGCTCCTGAGCCATCTTGACGGCCTCGGGCGTGTCCGAAGTGGCGAAGCCGATAGGACCGTTCCGCAGCCGCGGCCGCGCCCAGTCGAGCGCGTCGCCAACCGTCGCCGCCGCATCTTCAGCGTTCAGAAGATTGATGCGAAGCAAGGGATGGCTCTTCTCGAATTCAGCAAGTTGCTCCAACGTCCGCTCGGCGCAACTCCCGGCGAGAACCACGCCGCCGCCACCAACCGCGCGCAAACTGGGCGGTCTCCTGGCCGCGGCGATGAGCCCCCGCGCCTTCCAGATGTCCGGGTAGTGCTGCACGATCGTCGCATTGCCTGTCATCAGCTTCCAATCACAGGTGAGCGTGGCAAGCGTATCGAGATCCCGATCGTAGATCGTGTCCGCAATGAAGTAGCGGATACCCCGAGCCGCCGCTTCCGCGATCGCGCGACCGGCCGAGTCCGCGCCGGCGTTGACCTGCGAATGCGCCAGAAGGCCGACCTTGGCCCGCGTTTGACGCTGCAGAACCCGGACCAGATCGGGATCGGTCATCGGCGTCAGCGGATCATTGCGTTTCGGCGAGTCCGAGATCAGCTCGGTGCCGAGAAAGAGATGACCGTTGTAGACACTCCTTCGAAGGGCGGGAGAAGCCGGGCAAAAGGCGGTGTATTCGGCGCCGGTCAGCTGCATCAGCAGATCGGAGACGGGGCCGATATTCCCCTGGTCGGTGGAATCGAACGTCGCACAATATTTGAAGAAGATTTGCCTCGCGCCCCGCGCAAGCAGCGCCCGTGCCGCCTTCGCCGTCATGCTGACGGCTTCGCTCGCGGGGATCACCCGCGTCTTCTGCGCGACCACGATAGCCGGCACATCGCCGCAGCCGCGAACCAGATCGGGGTCGGTGACAAATCCGCATTCGATGCCGGCAGCGACCAGCATCGCGGCCGTTTCCATGCCGCCGGTCAAATCGTCCGCCACCACCCCGAAGATAAGCTTCGTCATGCGTCCCGCAGATCTCGAGCAGATAGTCTGCGAACGTTGATACATGATATATCAAATATTGGCAAGACTTCCCGAGGTAAAGGTCCCGGAGTGCGGCTGGCAAGATGGCGGAGAGCGAGAGTCGAACCGACGTGTCGCGACCACAGACTTCGGACATGTGAGACCGCGCCGGCTCTCGTCCGCCGCCTGTGCACACACCGCCTCTAACGACGAGCATGTGATCGATCTGCTCAATCGGAAGGGGCGAAAATGATGAAACGAAGGAAGATTCGCACGGCAATCTGGCCGCGGGAAAGGTCGCACGAGAGCCGTTTCGGGCTCGGCAGTTCTTCCCGCGATTTATTGAATAAGACCGCTTTCGCGATGGTGGGCGCACCAGGGCTCGAACCTGGGACTCGCTGATTAGGAGGCAGCCTCGGGTTGAGAACAATCAATGAACTTACTGGTCGCAGCATCCGCGGGGGTGGGGTGAACCCTGGCATCTAGTTGGCGGCCTATCTCTTGAAACTACTCTTAGAGCAGCTCACGGGGCGGTTTGGAGCCTTTTCCGTTCCGATTGATCGAGTCCTCGGGTACCCTATTCGAGCTGCGTCGGCGGAACTGCTGAAGTTGATGGATGGCCGCATGGAGAGCGGAGATGGGCCGGCTCGATAAGCAGATGGATCCCTTCCACCCTGCCGCTCATCTGACAACGGCGGATCGCGTCCCTGAGAATCGAGGGCTTGAGCAAGTCGACACGGCGTCGGTCGTTGATCCAGCCCGAGAGCAAGCCGCCTCGTCGCCCGCGCATTTTGGGTCGCGCCAGGCGGCGACCGGCGTAACGGGATCTCCCAATTGGATCGACCGAGCACGTCACATCTGGCGGCGCCATCTCCAGCGCGATCAACTCCCCCGGACGACCGCAGGGTCGATGGGAAACTTCGAGCGGTGGTTGATCGCACTGCTGAGCGTCGGCTTCGTCGTGAGTTGCGTTTGCGCGATCATTGTCATCATGCAGGTCAACGCGCGCAAATTGGAGATCGCAACACTGCAACGTGATATCATCGCGCTCAAGTTACGAGTAGCCAGGCTCGATCAGATCGCAAGCGCCAATGAGATCCGCGAAAAGGCAAGCAGTGGAACACCCAGGCCGCCGTTGGAGACCCAACCTGACCAGGCTCCGCTTGTCCTGTCACGTGAAGAGATTCAGCTTATCCGAGACCATATCAAGCCTGCACCAGTTGCGGGCCCCGCGACTGAAACGATAAGGGTCGGCGATCCCGTCGTGGGAGAAACCGTTCCCTTTCCCTCTCCGATCACGGAGAAGGTGCGGAAACTGCTCGGCGCAAGATTTACCATTCGCAATGGCGTTGTTGTCATCATCCGCAGCGGCAGCCGTCACGCTGATGCTGTGATCGGGCCAAATTGACGAGAACTGGCCGCGATCGCAGTAGCCGATCGCCCTCTTAAGGCTGGTTGTTTGGTGGTCTTTCAATGAACCGCCGGCTGCCATTGAGAAGCTCGAGGTTATTGGCGATAACCGGGTTGCCTGGATCGAGCGAATAAGCCTTCTCAAACTTTCGGCGCGCCGCACTCAGATTGCCGCGCAGCATGTACGAATATCCCTGGTCATTCAGGACTTGCACCGTTTCGCCGCCGAGCCGGATCGCTCGGGCATAGGCCTGATCGGCCAGGTCGAAACGACGCAGCTTGTCGTAGCTCGCCGCAAGTCCAATCCAGGCCGTGACGTCCTTGGGTGATTTCTCGACGGCGTCCTTGAAATAGCGCTGTGAGAGTCCGTAACTGCCGCGATTGTAATGCTCCAGGCCCAGCCGCACGGGCTCGTCCGACGGGTAGTACTTGACGTCGGTCGGCTCCTGCACGGGGTCTCCGCCCGGTGGCTCGACCGGAGCCACGATGGCAGCCTCCCGCGTGGTATAGTCACAAGCAGCAAGGCCTGGCGCCAGCCAGCAACAGGTCAGCAGTAAAATGGCACGTCGCATAATTTTGTCCCCGCCCGGCCCAGCGGACTCACTGCACCGCACTCAAAATATCCCATCGCCCAACTCAATTACCTGAAGCCGCTACCTGCCCTCTGCCCGGCCGACTGGCACCGATACTCCCGCCGATGCTCCCGCACCCAATCCAGTTACGTTGACATTCTGCGTGACCGGAGGCCGCTGGCCCATGAGTTTCGTCGGATCGCCCATGTCGGGAAGCTGATCCACCGGCTGTTGCTGGTTGCCGTAACGCGTCACCGCGGAGCCGACGCGTCGAGCATCGTATGCGATCCGGCGATCGCCGACGTATCGCGGCCATGGATGGATTGTATGGGTGACGGCGTTGACCTCCTTGGCATTGCCGGCACTCATCGTGATGGTGTCGGAACGCTGAAAGTAGCGATCCACCTCGTCATGACCGGCGACGCCGTAACATCCCCCGAGGAGGAAGGGCGCAAACAGAGCCAGATACCTGATCGTCATCTCGCGCGTCCTCTAGTTTAGAGTTTTGACGACCGTCTGATCGGCACTCGCGGCCGGGACGACGACGGGGGCCCTGAGTTCAGGCGCGATGATGTGGCCATACGGTCCCTTCACCTCGCCTCCGGAGTTGACGTAGTCATGGTAACGCTTGCGGACTTCCATCTGGCCATTGAGGAAGAAATCAACGTCATTGGCCGGAAGGCGGGAGTCGAGCGGCGACGCCAGTTGCTGACCGGGTGCGGCCGGCGCGACCAGGCGTGGCGTCACGATGATGACGAGATCGGTTTCCTCCTGCTGGTACGACTTGCTGCTGAACAGGGCTCCAAGCACGGGCACCGAGCCGATCCAGGGCAATTGCGAAACGTCCTGACGGTTGCGGGTTTGCAGCAGGCCGGCGATTGCAAAGCTCTGGCCGTCGCGCAGCTCGACCGTCGTGCGCGCGTCGCGGCGGGTCAATGCTGGAACAGTCGTCCCCTGGATCGTCACCGCATTGGTGAAATCAAGCTCGCTGACCGACGGCTCGACGCGAAGATTGATCACACCGCGCGATAGCACGGTTGGCACGAAAGCCAGTTCGACGCCGAACTTCTTGTAGTCGATCGTGATGGTCGGAAAGCCGTTCGTCGTCTGGGTCGGTATGGGCACTGGAAACTCACCGCCAGCCAGGAAGCGGGCGGCATCGCCGGAAAGCGTGGTCAAGTTTGGCTCGGCCAGTCGGCGGGCCAATCCCTTGGTTTCCAGCGCGGAGATCAACAAATCCACCGAGCCGCCATTGCTGGTTCGAATGAGACTGGTCAACAGACTTCCGAACGGTGCCGGCGCGACCCCCCCTGCAGTCCCGGCAAGCGTCCCCAGAGTTCCGAGGATCGGAAGACTACCCGTCGGCGGAGCGCCGACAGCTCCTCCCCCGGCACCGAGAGGACCGTTGGCGGTATTGATTCCGCCAATCGGTGCTCGACCGGCGCGTGTCACACCGCCCAGCCCGCTGTTGCCAACGTTCGTCCCATTGGCATTCGCCGCATAGAGATTGACGCCCAAGTTGCGTCCAGCCTCCCGGCTCACCTCGAGAAAGCGCACCTCGAGCATCACCTGTTGCGGCGCCGCGACGCTCATCGCGTTAACGACGACGCCCCCTTTCGCGACCGTACTGGTGGCGATCGCCATGGCCCGCTCGGCGGTAACCGCGTCGGCTGCGGTCCCGCTGAGCACCACCTGTCCCTCGGAAGCCGACACGCGAATACCTTGGCCACCGGTGCTGGTCCGGATGTTCTGCTGTAGATTTCCGGTATCGATCACGACCTCGACGTCGAGGATCCCGATCTGCTTCATCGATGAATCAAATAGTATGACGTTTGTTGTGCCGGTCTGCTTGCCCTGCACGTAAATGAGGTGATCGCTGAGCGATTTCACGTCCACAATATCAGGCGAGCCGGCCACGATGGTTGCGAAAGCAGTATCGACCTTGAAGGTGCGTGACTTGTTGACGACGAGCTTGACCCGCTGGACGTCGTTCATTTCGCTGACGAAGACGCCGCCGGAGGACCCCCGCCGGTCTGCAGCCGTCGCGCGGTCAGGGGTCGCAAAGGAGGCGAGCGCCGCACCAAGACCCATCACGCCAAAGGCGAGAAGCCTCCCTGCAGCCCTACCCGAAACGCGATCACCACCCATTCGAGTCCCCCCACTGTAATCCGCGGCCATCCCCGCAAATCTACGTGCTCGATGCCCTCAACAATTCTCCTCCGCGTACCACGTCGCAGAGCTTACGATCTGTCCCACTACAATTCGTTACTACGTGCTTCCAAGATCATCGTCCTTCATGCAGGCAGCTTGCAAGACGAGATACTTACCGCACAGCCGCAAGCAGAAAGAAAACCCTGCAATGTTGCCAGCGCGCATCATTCTCTCTGGTTGTGGGGAACTATCCCGCGGCGCGACCGCTCTGGGCACGCGCTCCGGTCGTCGCTTTGCGATCGAAGGACGGTCGGTCGCACGCTTGGCGATTCGCTTGGCCGAGTAATTCCGCATCCGCGCGTTTGGCCCGCATGCCGCGGCCACGAGGCACTGCCGGGGGAAACATGTCAGACTTGCTGCCATATTCGCCCTAGAAGGGAATCTGGTTGGAGGCGCTCGGCGCATTGAGCGCTGTGCCCCATATGGGCATCAGCATCGTAAAGTTTGCCTGGGAAGCTGTAACACTCAAGCTGTTGCTGGTGGCCCCCACGGTCAACGTTGGCGTCAGACCTCCAAAAAACAGGAAGGGGGCCGCGGTCTGCTTGGCGGCGGTGGACAGGGGATCCCCGGTGCAGCCGGCCGGCGACTGCGGCGGGCTTTGAAGCAAGGCAGGCGTATAGCAGCTAATCATGACCGCACGGGCGCCAGCACTCGCGAGCGTCCGCAAGGATTGCATCGTGATGGCATAGCGTCCGAGATCGAAGATGACGAACATCAACGTGAAAAGCGGCACGAATACCATGATGAATTCAAAGGGCGCGATACCGCGATTGTCGAGCTTTCTCATTACTGCACCAAAGCGACAACTTGGGTGTAAATGATCGTGGCCGGAGCACAGCCTTCCGTGCTGAGGTAGCCGCCACCGCTCATGTCGATCGTTTTGGCGATCACTTGCGAACAGGTCGTATTGGTGCTGGCAGTCGTACCGGCCCAGCTAACGTCGACCTTGGGAAAGTAGATTGCCCCGCCCAGGCTAACCAGACCGCCACCGTTGATGGTGACCTTGTTGCTGATCTTGCTCGGAGCCTGATCGTCGATCAGGACGCCATTTAGATCGGAGGAGAACGTGTTAGTGACAGGCGCGGAAAGATCCGCCGTACCCCCGTTGATGGTGAGCTGCGAGTCTCCAAGCAAGACGAGGGTTACGCCTACGCCTTTCAGTTGTCCGCCGGTCATCTTTATATTTGCTTTGTAGAAGAAATATGTTCCCGGGTCCAAAACGTACTTGTCGCCGTTCTGCACCGTGAAACTGCCGTAAGCCCCCGTCCCGGCGCTATTTGGCGCGCAATGCTTCCAGCCATCCGCCTGAAGGGTGCATGGCATATTTGTATTGCCCGTCCTGCTGTTGAACGATGCGGTGTCCAGTTTGCTGAGCGGATTGCTGGCGTACGTCATGAAATAGTTGTGCGGCACGCTAACATTGCTGCAGCTGCCCGAGGGGGTGCAGCCATTCACACCATAAAGTGCCCATCCCGAGCCGGTGAAAGTTGGAGTGCTGGCAAGTTGAACACTGGTATCCGACATCAGAGCGCAGCCAGTTCCGTTGTTGCTGAGGTTACCAGCAAGCTTGAGTGCGCCTGAATCAGGTCCAAGCGCGAGGACGCACGCCTTGGTCGGCTGCTGGACCAGTGCAATGGCTTGGGCGGGGATGTTGACGGTGGTCAAACCCAGCACTGCCGCCAAGTACGCCGGTTGTTGCTGGCTGACCCTGGCGCGAACGGCGTTGCCGGTGCCTGCAGGTGGTGTTGTGAACGTGCCCGCACTGTAGTCGCCGATATCGATCTGCACGGCCCGCGAGATTCCGGTCGGTAGGGTTGTCGGACAGTTTCTGCCCGGATAGCCGGTAGCGTCGTTGGGACTCGAGTTGCAAAATCCGTTCTGTGCCGCGAATTCCTTGCCGCGATAATCCACTGATTGCGTGTCGCAGGCCGCACCCGCCATCGTACATGAAAGCCGCAATGCGCCCGAATAGGCAGCCGAGTCGGCCGCGTTCTGCGCATGCTGGCGGGTGACGTACCACGATCCGGCCTCCGCCCCGAGTGCGACCACTCCGATGAGTGGCACGAGAGCGATGACTGTTGCGAATGCGATGGAGCCACGTTGGGAATGGAGTAGACTACGCATGGAAGCCCCCTACTGGAACCGTTCTGAGTAAGGCAGCGTGTAGGTACAAGTGGTGGGACACAGCACCCCTCTCCACACAATTGGAGCCAAGGTGATGGTTGTCGAGAATGTAATGTACTTGGGAGACTCCAGATTGCCTGGCGAACAGGTGGCCCCTGCGTCTCCGCACAAAACCTGAAGGTTGCTGATCGCATGACCGGCGACTGTCGTCTGTAGCCCTGTCTTCCAGCTCACCGTGCCGTCAGGGGCGAGCGGATTAGCGTACTGCACATACTGCCCGAAGGAGCGCAATGCGCTCCATGCGGAGATAAACTGGAAGCCTGCAGCAGCCAAGTCGGCGAGCGGCATGAGCAGGAACGCCACCAAAACCGGGTAGACGATCAATGTCTCAAACGCGACGGCCCCGCGTTGATCCACGATGAACGACTTCTTGTGGCTCATGAGCCTACCTCGACCGCAGTCGTCGACCGGAACGGCACTCACCAAACATAGGGGATCACCCTCCAGCGCGAGGCTTCGTAACTCGAATATTCAGGGCAGTTGCGCCGAAGCAGGTCCTCTTCGTAATGAATTCGGCAAATCTGGACGCCGATATGCAGGACCAGCAGGATAGCGGTCAGCAGCGACGGGTTTTTCAGCACCACACCCAATACCGCGATTTCTTCCGCAAGGTAGAGCGGGTGCTTGATCCACCGATACGGACCCGTTTGCACCACGTTGCGCGCCTGTGGCACCAGGCTGAACGACCTGCCAAGATGCCTGATGGTGACCAGCATCATGATCATGCCGATCAACACGCAAGCGGTGGATGCGAGGTTTGGGAGCGCCTGGTCGGTCTTGCCGAAGAGCGCGATCGTCCATGGCATGTAAGTGCCGACGAACGCCGCTATTCTCGGGCGAAGACCTTCCGCCTGCGCCTTTGCCGGCGGCCGCGTGATGGTCAACAGCGCCAGCAGTACGTAGAAGATCGCAAGGCACACACTCGACAGGAGCGAGGGCCCGGGATCATCGGGCGACGAGCCAATCTTGAAGGCGACGCCAAGTGCCAGCAACATGAACCACATGCCGCCGAACAGCTGCATCGTCCGATCGTAAGAGGAGGCTTTCGACAGGACAACGGTGCTCATGGCTATTTACCGAAGCTGGCAAATGAACGTACGAGATGCAGAATGGGACTTCCTCCCAAAATGACGAACATGGCTGGAAGCAGGAACAGCACCATGGGAATGGTCAGCTTGGCGCCCAGCTTGTGTGCTCTTTCTTCGAGCTTGGTAATACGTTCCCGCCGCAGGTCGACGGCGATGCTCCGCAGCGCCTGGCCAATCGGCGTCCCGTATTGCAGGCTTTGGGCGAGCATAGTCCCGAATCGGCGCAGCCCATCCGACGTAGCTCCCAGCTTCTCGAATGCCTCGCTGCGGCTAGGCAGTATCCGCAGATCATCAAGAAGATTCCTCAAGACACCGGCCATAGAGGGATTGGTCTCATTCATTTCCTGCGCAACGCGTGCCAGCCCGCTCTCCAGGCCCATTCCCGCTTCGCTGCACACAACCAGCAAATCGATCACATCCGGCGTGCCCAGACGAATGGCCGCATCAAACCGCCGCTTCAGCATCGCCAGTATCAACCGCGGTCCCACGATTCCGACCGCCACGCCCATCAGTGTGAAGACAAGCACGTCCAGCAGCGGCTTCCCCAAGAGCTGAGCGACCCCTCCGGCAATGATCGGGCATAAGAACATGCTGACGGCCTTGACACCGATCCAGGTCGGCAGGGCTCGACGGTGATTGAAACCGGATGATTGAAGAATCGCTCGCAGCTGATCCAGATTTTCCTCGGCATAGAAACGCCGGTACCGCATGCCGAGCGACGAAAACCAACCGGTCATGTCTTGGAAGGGCGCTGACCGCCCAGCAACGCCCATCACGGCGTTCGAGACCCGCACGTCCAAAGCGCGAATGTGCATTTCGCGGATGATCAACACGCAGCTCGCAGCACCAGCTGCCAATGCGAGAGCCACCAGACCAAGACCGAGCGTCATAGTGCCGTTTCCCGTCTGACCATCCAACTTATCACCAAGGCCCCGACAAGCACCGAGACCACTGCGTAAGCCAGCAGCTTGTTTCCAACGGGATCAGTGAACAACAGGTCGACCGTTTGCGGATTGGCCGCGTATAGCACCCCGCCCCCAAGCAAGGGCGAGATTGTCAGCGCCCGCGAGGAAAAGATCACCTCTCCTGCCAGCGCCTTGGCCCGAGCAGCCAGTGCAACACGTTGCCTCACGGTGTCTCCCAGGTTCTGTAAGGTCTCCGCAAGGCTACCACCCGACTTCAACTGAACTGCAAGGGTCACCGCGAACATCGCATATTCCGCCACCTGCGTTCGCCGATAGACACTTTGGACGGCGTCCTCCGGAGGTCTTCCAAGGTTCACCTCGCTGCATACGATGGCAAACTGCCCAGCTGTTGGTTGCGGCATGTCGCGCGCGAGGGCGCGAAAAGCTTCGTGCACAGGCAGACCCGATCGAACGGTGCTCGTCACGAGCTGGATCGCATCAGGCAGCTGTCGAAAGAGCTGCCTGGCGAAGCGACGTTGCTGCCACCCGAAGAGGCCTCGCACGACGACGATGGCGGCAATTGCCGCCGCGACGGACACGTAAAGAATGGAGAATCCCAGCAGGCGATTGGTGTAAAGGATTGCTGCTGCTGCGATGGCACCGGCAAGCAACACATAGATTGGATGCCAGGCGTAAGGAATCTCGCGATTGTAATTGGCCACGCGATGGAGCAACAGCGACGAAGACCCCGCCTCCAACCGGCGAATGGATGGTAGGTTGACTGGATGGGAAGCTGGCAGAGCAACCGCCAGCCGGCGATTGATGCGTCGCTCCCGAGCATCGAGCCACAACGAAATGGCTGCCGCGCACATCGCGAGCGCCAGAAAGGACGCGATTACGGACTCCGGCATCATATCTGCCTCATTGCCTCGGCCCACGCTCCATCCAGCCCGTAATAGACAAGACGGCTCTTGAATTTCGGAGTTGCAAGGTTGCACCTATAGGTGCCCGATAGACGACCCTGCTCATCCTCCTCCTTGTATTCGAAGGCTGCGATGTCATTGGTGGTGATCACCTCCCCTTCGAGGCCGATGACCTCACTGATCTGAACGATACGACGTTGCCCGTCCCGCATGCGTTCGACCTGCACAATGAGATCGAGTGCAGCGACGATCTGAGCTCGAATGGCTCGCGACGGTAGATTGACTTGTCCCATCTGCACCATGTTTTCGATGCGGGTCAGGGCGTCCCGGGTACTATTGGCGTGGACCGTGGAGATCGAACCGTCATGGCCGGTGTTCATCGCCTGGAGCATGTCGAAAGCTTCCGCGCTGCGGACTTCGCCGACCACGATTCGGTCGGGACGCATGCGCAGGGCGTTCACCAGCAGATCGCGTTGCGTCACCTGCCCTGTGCCCTCCAGACTGGGAGGCCGGGTCTCCAGGCTGATCACGTGCGGCTGCTGAAGCTGCAACTCTGCCGCATCCTCGATCGTTACGATGCGTTCGCTGTGATCGATGAATTGACTCATCGCGTTCAGGAGCGTCGTCTTGCCGGATCCGGTACCGCCGGAGACCAGAACATTGAGCCGAGACCGGGCGGCGATCTCCAGCAGTTTTCCGATGGCCGCGGTCATTGAGCCATTTTCGATCAATCCAGCAATGTCCAAACGCCGGGTTGGAAACTTCCGGATGGAGATGCACGGACTATGGATCGCCAGCGGCGGGAGAATGATGTTGACGCGGCTGCCATCCAGCAGGCGGCAGTCCACCATCGGGCTGGATTCGTCGACGCGCCGGCCAACCTGCGCGGCAATCTTCTGAGCGACGGAGGCGATATGATCATTGTCGCGGAATCGCACTGCGATCCGTTCCAGCCTGCCGCTTCGTTCCACGTAGACGTTGCTCGGACCGTTCACCATGATATCGTTGATCGATTGATCGAGCAGCAGCGGACGAAGCGGCCCGTAGCCCGTCATGTCGTCGGCAATCTCGTCCGCAAGCTGAAGCTGCTCGCGCCCCGACAGCTCGAGCCGCTCCTGGTTGGCAATTTGATGGATGATTTCCTCGATCTGCCGCCGAAGAACTTCGCGCGAAACGGTTGCGGCCACCGCTGGCTCGATCTGCTCGATGACCCGTTCACGCAACGAAGCCGGTATCACCGGGTGGTGGATCGGGGGTTCGTCGCGCCTCGGCGCGGATGCGGGCACGTTTGACACGACTGGAGGCGCGCTTGGCGCAGATGCAGCAACGTTGGGCATCGACAGAGGCAAGCCTGCCGCAGGACCAGGCAGCCCGGTCCCCAACGCAGCTGCAAAAGCGGACGCCTCTTCCTCACGCCGACCGAACTTTTTCATCCCAGATGTGCTGTGAGCACCCTCCTCCACCAGCTCTTCCGCTCGGCGCCGACACCGCTGATCTCCCGTACAATCGGTGCCAGGTGACGTCGCAACTTCCTGACGTGCTTCAGAGCCGGAATTCCGAGATTGACCGCCTCGGTCATCCCCTTGCCGAGATCGGGAACGACGATGTCCGGCTCTGCGCCCATCGCCTTGACGACTGCCGCCCTGGGAAGTCCACCGGGACGACCGGCCCGGTTGAGCAAGGTAAAGACCCGATCTTTGCCGGCGATGTTGATGACGGCGGTGCGCAGCGCGTGGGCATTACGAAGTCCGGTCACCTCGGCTTCGAGCAGCACCATCACGTGACGGGAAAGCGTAATCACCGGATAGATCGATGGCGGGAACGGGACGGGCACATCGACAACGATGTAGTTGAATCGTTGACGGAGCAGACCCAGCACGTGTCGTACGCCGGCTTCCGTGATTTCGAGCTGCGCATCGAGATCCTCGTCGGCCGAGACCAGACAGACCCGCTCGTTGACTTCGATCGCCGCCCGCTCGAGGAACAGCGTGTCCGCCCGCATCGGATTTTCCAGGGCGATGCGCAGACCCGGCCCGGGACGGACACCCAACATCACGGCGGCTTCGCCGCCCTGCAGATGAAGGTCGAGCAGCGCCACTTTGGCCTTGGTGGTCTCGGCAAGCTGCAGCGCCAGATTGATCGCGATGCTCGTGGCGCCGGCGCCGCCCTGTGCTCCGCAGATCGAGACCACGTGCCCACCACGATCGATCTGGTTGGCCGCCGTATCGCCCAGCAGCTTGGGGCGCAGCTGGTCCAGCACCAAATCGCGCGTGAGCGGCCGCGGCAGATACTCGGCCAGGCCGAGCTCCAGAAGCTCACGGTAGAAGGTGATCTCCCTGTTCTCGCCAATCACAGCTACGCGGACATCGGGCGGACAGACGCCGGCCAGCCTTTCCAGTTCAGTGAAGGGATCATCGATGCCGCTGATGTCTGTTACCAGCGCGCACAGGTCTGTGTCGGATTCCAGCATCCGTATCGCATTGCGGATCGTGCCGCGCCTGATCGACAGGTTGGCGCCTTCGAGGCCCTTGCGCAAAGCCGCGGCGCTGATCTCGTCGTTTACGAAACAGACGATGCGGTTACGCGTGACGATCGATGTCGATTCTTCGGGCGGAGCGGCTATGGCAATGTTCATCAACGTTTCTCCGAAAACCTGTTGGCATAAGCTTCGGCCGTTGCGGTCTGGTGCACAACTTCCGAGGCCCCCTCGCAGCTGACGAGAGCGTCCTCGTCTTGCTTTCTGACCGTATATTGCTTGGTCTCGCCGCCCGAATGAATGACGACTGCCGTTCTCTGACGTGCGATCGCGTACTGACGAGCAAGTTCCGGGGACACATCACAGCTTGACATCGCGCCAGTGTCGGCCTTGTCCCATTGATCGACTGCTGCACGCACGGCCAGAGACAGTGTTCCGAGCTGCTTTGCGACGGTGACTTTCTTGACCTGCTCCTGCGCAAGCTCAAGGGACACGGTTTGCGTTTGCTTGCCTGCCATTCCGCCAATTGGTCGTGCACCCTGCACGATCTCCTGGTCGATCGCGATCACTCGAACGTTGCGCAGAACGGTCTCGCTGAGGGCTCGACGTGCGGTGTCGACCTTCTCGAATACCTGGGTCAATACGACATCCACATGATCACCCGGCCTGATCAGGCCGGAGACGCCCGCCTCCTCGTCAACCTTGATGCTGATGGCACGGCTGTCCGGTGCCAGGACGCTGGCCAGGAAGCCTCGGTCCCGCGGACGCAGAATGTCCTGCAACGTCACGGGACTGCCTGCTTCAACGAACCTGCGGATCAGAGAACCGGGAAGTCCGGCCTTGGACTCGGGCGTTTCAAGGATCGCGCCCTGAGGAATGCGCTCCGGTGGCACCGATCGCACCGTGAAATCTTCTTCGCGAGCCAAAGTTCCCTTCGGCAAGGAACGCGCCGCGACGAAGTATCCGGCGGTCGTCGCCGGTGCCGGTGCCGGGGCCGTCTCCGTGACTTGCACCGGGGCCGGAGCGGGCGCCTTCGGCAGGTTCATGTTATAGGCAATAAGCCCGAACGCCGTGGTTGCGAGCAGAAGCACCATGATGATCGACAGACGCAACGCGGATGACATCTCACAATCCTTTGCTCAAAATCGTCCAGATACCCCCGCACGCTATTGCAACTCCGTAGGGCAGCGGGGCGTGTCGCAAATGACGCCAACGTTCGATCGCGTAGACCCGGCGCGGGAGTGACGATCTGGCGGGTGCCAGTTTGGGATGAGGCAGGTGGCGCATCATCAGATGCACCAGGGCAAGAACGCCGCCGGCCAGCGCAGTTATGGTCAGGAGCTGAATCTGGCCGGTCACTGGAAACCCGATCGCCAGCGCAGTCAGCAATTTGACATCGCCGCCGCCAATCCCTCCGCGCGCGTAGAGGACGAACAGCAGCAGAAAGAGAATCGCGGCCGATATCAGCGACTCGGCAACTTGCATGGGATTGGGCAATTGACTGGCGATCCCGAGCGCCGCCAGCGCCAGACACATTTCGTTTCGGATCAGGCGCGTCGCGACGTCGATCGTTGCGACGTAGAGCAACAACAGGATTTCCAGTATCGAGGCGACGTATGAAACCCAGGTCATGAAAATGCATGCCTCAAAGAGGTGGAAGGCACACTAGGAATGCAGGAAAGAACATTCGAGAGGGGGACACATTCCGATGCCCCCCTCTGGTGTCAAATGGCCGTTTCAGCCAGCGATCGCGGTGGCGAAGGCGGTGGTGATAGCGGTGATCCCGGTCGTCAGGGCGGCCCCGATTTGGCCACCAGCTCCACCGCCGAACACGGCACCTACTGCGCCAACGATGCAAACCGCGACGATGATGTATTCGAATGACACCACGCCGTCCTGGTCCGTCCGCAGACGCTTCAACGCTTCCTTGGTCTCGATGAAATGATGCAACATAGGAGGAAACCCTTCTTTCAAGATGAATTTACAGACACCTCGGCAACTTCAGCGGCTGCGGATTTATTTCCGGCCCCGCCAGCGGTAAACTATCCATTAAATATTTATTATCGTCAACATTTAATGTATTAATGTCTGATTTGAATAGCCATCGCAAAACGAGCCCGTCACGACCATCCAGGAATCGACAAAAACGTCGTAATACAAAGACGATAGCTAACCTAACAATCGAATCCCGGGCAGAGCACTGGCTGGAGTCGGCAAAGAACCACCGGATTATTACGGATGAGCATCGCTATAATAACATTAATTGATGCTGCGCCCGCTCGGCACGCATGAAGCAACTTTCACGACGTGCGAAAAGTCGCAACTGGCGCGGGATTCGCTCAAGCCCAACGAGATGCCGGCTACTCAGAAACGGCGGGATGCACCAGGGCAGTCGGCAAGGCGTTAGGATATCCAGGCGAACCAGGTACCGACTTTGCAGTCGGCACCCTTAGCCATTTCCCCGCAACGCGTCAGACGAGATCCGCGTGGTAGCTGATAAGCGTTCCCATGTTCTTATCTGCCTCAGCCTGGAAGCTCGCGGGATCGTACTGGCCCAGCAAGCTGATATTGGCGGTATGAACTCCGTCAGTCACCGAAAGGATTCCGCCAGTGCCGGCCTGATTTGCGACATAACTTGTAGTCGTGCCGTCCCCGAATGCGACGTCGAGCAGATCCAGGTGGTCATCTTCGTTGAACCCGGACACGACGCCGCTGAAGTCGAGGGAGTCATGGAGCACAATTGTCCCGGTGGCTGCGGCATCAAGCGCAACATGCGCAGATGAAGCTGCTCCGAATTCGATCGTAGCGGCGCCATCCATCAGGGCGGTGCCGCTGCCGCTTACGGTGCCATTGAGAGTGATGTTGGCGCCATGGGCCCACAGCAGCCCCGAATTGTCCACGTTGCTGTCGATGACCAGACCGCCGCTGCCGCTGGCCGCAATCGTTCCGGAATTGACGATGATGTTGCTACCGGTGTCAATCTCGAGCGCGTTGGTGCCGGTGGCGTTGATTGTACCTTGGTTGACAAGGCGCAATGTCCCCTCGCCAAGCTGTCCGGCTCCCGAAATGGTGTTATCGATGTTGGTCAGCGTGACGTCGGAAACAGCTCCACTGATAGTATTCTCGCTATTGTCGGACAACAGCACCTGACCGCCACCTGCAAGCAAAATGCCGTGCCCGACAAGTTGGAGGTCGGTCTCCGCGCCGGTCGCGTTCAACGAGATCGTGCCCGTATTGTGGATGTTACCGGACAAAGGCAGCATTGCGCCGTTGCCGATCATCATTGTGGCGGCGTTGTCGACTGTGGGCTCAAAGTCGAACACGAAGTCGTCCGCTGCGAGCGAGGCGGCATCGATGCCATTCAAGGTGATCGTTTGACCATCGGCCAGCGTAATGACGGCATCACCGTCATCGTCGGTAGACAGTTGCGTCTGGACGTCGGCGAACGTCTTGAAGCCGGCGTAGCCGATCAGATCGATCTGATCATGCGCAATGTCGAAATTATAGATGACGTCGTGGCCGATCGGCCGAGAGAATACAAGTAGATCGCTGCCACCTGACGCTGTGAGATAGTCATCGCCGGAAATGGCGATGATGGGGGAGCCCGTTGCAAAAGCTTCAACATTGTCGGCGAATGTCTCGATGACAGCCGAGCCGTCCGGCTGCATCCAAGTCACGGTCACGTCGAGGTGCAAAGCTCCGACGAAACTGATTGGCGATGTCACCATTAGCGAGCTGACGTCGGTTGTCTCGATCGTCCACTTGCCATCGCCGAGCAGCGTCCCACCATTCAGCGTCCAGCCGGCGGGCATGCTGGCGACAGTGACCGTGGCGAGTTGCCCCTCGCTGGCCGGCGAGTTGGTCAGACCCAGATTGATGGGCTGCCCCGATACGCCCGCAGGAGCAAGCGCCGTTCCAAACGCAAAGTCCGCCGCGCTGAAGGTACCGGTTATGCTGGCCAGAGTGGTCAGATTGTCCAAATCTGCAACGAGTATCGCGCCGCCCGCCACGCTCGGATTGGGATCGTAGTAGACCTGCGCGTGGCCCACCGTCGAATTGTGGAATACGAACAGGGCCCCTGTCGTGATATTCGAGTAACCGTTGATCGTTGATTGAACTGTCGCTGTCGTCACGGATGCGTCTGTTTTGATGCCGACTTCGGTGTTGGCGAGATTTATCGCAGCGTTGTTGCCCGTTCTGACGTTTTCAACACTTGTATCGACATCACCAATGACGAAACGCCCGGCGGTTACCGTGAATTCGAGCTTGTCCCCTGAGGTGCTGAAGTCGGTGATGTGGTCACCGGCGTCGGTGACACGGAGATAGGCGAATGTATCGTTCCCACCACCACCAGTCAGCGCATCTGCGCCACCACCACCCACGATCCGATCCGCACCAGTACCTGCGCCACCGTTGATCGTGTCGTTACTGGAACCGCCCTTGAGGGTATCATCACCGCCGTTTCCCGAACTGCCCATGATGACAAACGATCCAGACGTGACTGCGCTGGCGTCTACGACCAGGTCGCCGTTACCAGTGATGCCAGATCCATCGATCGTGAGCGTTCCTCCGTTTTGGAATGTCGAAAGGAACGTCAAGGCGTCAGTGTGATTTCCGTTGTTGCTGTCACTCAGACTTATTGTCTCGAAATTTGTCAGCCCAATGCTTCCAGCACCATCGCCGAAGGTGAATGGCCCCAAACCGCCGCCACTGACTGCGAGAGTGTCCGTACCGCTTCCCCCAGTCAGCATGTCACCGTTGTTTAGCGCTAGGGGAGATTGCGTGCCGGTCACAGTATTGGTGCCCGATGCATAGATGACCGTATCGGTGCCGGGCGTGAGAGCGAAGGGGCTGGGGCTCGTGACCGAAATGGTCACGGTATCGACATCGGTCAATGCACCACCCGCTCCGGTGTGGCCATTGTCGCTCGTTGTCATCGTCAGAGTGCTCGTTCCGGCAAAGTTCGGTGTCGGAACGTAGCTGACCGTCGAGGCCAGGGTGGAATTGATGGCGCTGACTGTTCCGGTCAGCGTCACCGTGGACGTTCCGCTGCCGCTGATCCCTGCGGCACCTCCCGAAACGGTCAAGGTGCCGTCGGTTACGGACAACGTGATCGTTTCAGTGGCGCCGTCCGAGTCGGCATCGAAGATGCTAAGTCCAGTGATCGCCTTTGTCGTGTTGACGTTTGTCGTCTGTGCTCCCGGAACCGTATTCACCGGCGCGTCGTTGACCGGGATGACGGTGACTGTCGAGGTCACGATATTGCTGGCGTGGCTGACCGTCTGGCCGTCGTCAACCTGGTAGCTGATGGTGCGGGTCGCGCCCGACGGATTGTCACCGGAGTTCGAATATGTCACGGAGCGCAGAGCCGCCTGGTAGTTCGCCACACTCGACGAACCCGTCAGGGTCAGCACCCCAGTGCTGGCATTATAGCTACCGGTGATGCCGTTCTGATCGGTAAAACCGAGCACATCCTGGCCGGAGGCGAAGTTGCCCGTGATCGAGACCGTCGCGCCGGTCAGATTCGTGCTGTCAACATCCGACACGATCAGCGCGGTATCGATCGCGGTCGCCGCCTGCCCCTCGGTATAGGACAGTGAACCGCCATTGGCATTCAGCACCGGCGCATCGTTGCTGCCGGTGATGGTCACCGTCACCGTGCCGGTGGCGGTGCCGTCCTGGCTGGTGACCGTGAACTGGTCCTGGACCTGCTGGCCGGCGGTGAGCTCGTTGTGGGCACCGTTACCGGTGTAACTCCAGGCGCCATTGGCATCGACCGCGAAGTCACCATAGGTCCCGTGAACATTGCTCTGAGCCACGAGATGGGCTTCGCCCGTATCCGGGTCGGTGATGCTGAGCTGGCCCAAGGTGTTGAGTGCCGATGCGGTATCGGCCTCGGTGACGGACTTCGAGTCCGAGCTGACGGTGGCGGCGTCGTTGGTGCCGGTGATGGTCACCGTCACCGTGCCGCTCGCGGTGCCGTCCTGGCTGGTGACCGTGAACTGGTCCTGCACCTGCTGGCCGGCGGTGAGCTCATTGTGGGCGCCGTTGCCGGTGTAGCTCCAGGCGCCATTGGCACCGATGGAGAAGTCGCCGTAGGTCCCGTGGACGTTGCTCTGCGCCACGACATGGGCCTCGCCCGTATCGGGATCCACAATCGTCAGCTGGCCGGAGACGTTCAATGCGGCAGCAGCGTCGCCTTCCGTGACGGACTTCGAGTCCGACGAGACCGTGGCCGCATCATTGCTGCCGGTGATGGTGACCGTCACCGTGCCGCTCGCGGTGCCGTCCTGGCTGGTGACCGTGAACTGGTCCTGCACCTGCTGGCCGGCAGTGAGCTCATTGTGGGCACCATTGCCGGTGTAGCTCCAGGCGCCATTGGCACCGATGGAGAAGTCGCCGTAGGTCCCGTGGACGTTCGATTGTGCCACGACATGGGCCTCGCCGGTGTCGGGATCCACAATCGTCAGCTGACCGGAGGCGTTCAATGCGGCGGCAGTGTCACCTTCCGTGACGGACTTCGAGTCCGAAGAGACCGTGGCAGTGTCGTTGGTGCCGGTGATGGTCACCGTCACCGTGCCGCTCGCGGTGCCGTCCTGGCTGGTGACCGTGAACTGGTCCTGCACCTGCTGGCCGGCGGTGAGCTCATTGTGCGCACCGTTGCCGGTATAGCTCCAGGCGCCATTGGCATCGACCGCGAAGTCGCCGTAGGTGCCGTGGACGTTGCTCTGCGCCACGACATGGGCTTCGCCGGTGTCGGGATCCACAATCGTCAACTGACCGGAGGCGTTCAATGCGGCGGCAGTGTCACCTTCCGTGACGGACTTCGAGTCCGACGAGACGGTGGCCGGGTCGTTGGCGCCGGTGATAGTCACCGTCACGGTGCCGCTCGCGGTGCCGTCCTGGCTGGCCACCGTGAACTGGTCCTGCACCTCCTCGCCGGCGGTGAGCTCATTGTGGGCACCGTTGCCGGTGTAGCTCCAGGCCCCATTGGCATCGATACTGAAATCGCCGTAGGTGCCGTGGACGTTGCTCTGAGCCACGAGATGGGCTTCGCCCGTATCCGGGTCGGTGATGCTGAGCTGGCCCGAGGTGTTGAGTGCCGATGCGGTATCGGCCTCGGTGACGGACTTCGAGTCCGAGCTGACGGTGGCGGCGTCGTTGGTGCCGGTGATGGTCACCGTCACCGTGCCGCTCGCGGTGCCGTCCTGGCTGGTGACCGTGAACTGGTCCTGCACTTGCTGACCGGCGGTGAGCTCATTGTGGGCGCCGTTGCCGGTGTAGCTCCAGGCGCCATTGGCATCGACCGCGAAGTCGCCGTAGGTGCCGTGGACGTTGGTCTGCGCCACGACATGGGCTTCACCTGTATCCGGGTCGGTGATGCTGAGCTGGCCGCTCGTGTTGAGCGCAGCTGCGGTGTCGCCCTCGATGACCGCCTTCGAATCCGAACTCACGGTCGCGTTGTCGTTGGTGCCGGTGATCGTCACCGTGACGATGCCGGTCGCGGTGCCGTCCTGGCTGGTGACCGTGAACTGGTCCTGCACCTGCTGGCCGGCGGTGAGCTCGTTGTGGGCGCCGTTGCCGGTGTAGCTCCAGGCGCCGTTGGCATCGATCGTGAAGTCGCCGTAGCCGCCGTGGACGTTGGCTTGGGCAACGACATGGGCCTGACCCGTGTCGGGATCCACAATCGTCAGCTGGCCGCTCGTGTTGATCGCCGCCGCCGCATCGCCCTCGGTAATGGACTTCGCCTCGGATGAGACCGTGGCCGCATCGTTGGTGCCGGTGATCGTGACCGTCACCGTCTGGGTAGCTGTCGAGCCGTGACCGTCCTCGATCGTCACCACGAAGCTCTCGGTGACGGTCTGGCCCGCGGCGAGGTATTGCGCAGCCGCGTTGTTCAAATTGTAGTGCCACTGCACCGCGCCGTTGGCGGCATTGGCCGCCTCGTTGACGGGATCGAGCGAGAAAGTGCCGAGCGAAGTCGTGTTGGAAGAGGCTGCCGCGAACGAGGCCGAATGCGTGTCGCTGAGATCGGCGTCGTTGAAGCTGATAGTGCCGGCCGCGCTCTGCGAATCCGAGAGATCCGGTGTGGCATTCGCGTCTTCTACCACCGAGCCGCTCTGTGGACTTGATGTGGCGAAGACCGAATCGTTTGCGCCGTTGAACTGGAGTGTCACCGTCGCCCAGCTGAGCGTGCCATTGCCCAGTTGGATCGCGTAGGTGAATGTGTCAGTCAACATTTGCCCGACCGCCAGCGCCTGAAGCTGAGCGTTGATGTCGCCCTTGTCGTAATGAACGGTGCCGTCCGACTCGATCCAGATGCGGGCACCGAGCGCGCTGCGGTCACGGGTTCCAGCCATGCCGGCGGCGTCACTGCTGTACGCCACGTCCTTGACCAGCAGGTCAGCAGGTGCGTAGCTCTTGGTGGACGCGGAGGCGCTCGTGCCGTCGTCCAGCGAAAACAGCGTCTTGGCCGCGCCCCCGAGGTCATTTGTCAGCACGTTCAAGATGAGAATGTCGCTGGCCTCTTCCGTAAACGAGAAAATGTCCGGGTTAGCTTGCGGAGTATTGCCGAACGAAACCGTGCTGCCGCCGCCCGTTGTCTGCGTCGCCATAGCTCAAATCCTCTGGGTGATGCGCCGCCCGCATTCACGGACCGGCAGAAATTGCACAATGGCGCGGGGATGATCGCCCGTTGGCTTGCCTATGCTGTTGAAGAAAAATGCCCAGCTGCTCAGGATGCCTACCGTCCTGCTCTGCGCTTCGAAAATGTGCCAAGAGAACACGTGCCGCTCAACTCCGCTCGAGGCTAGAGTCGCTCCGAGCCCGCGAGCGGATGTCGTGCGCACGGTCGCGCACCTGACAGCCGCCATGTTTGCAAACCGCAAACTTGGCTGGATCGAAGGATTGCAAATTGACGAAGAAGAATTCGAAACTGCCCGAGCCCCGCCGGACATTGCTACAAAATGCGTGCACGTCATTCGCAACCCTCGTCTGCCAATGCCGAGCAGAGAGCGTCGCCGCAAAATCAATTCACGCAAAACCGATAGCGCTCGCTCGGAGGGTGCTACGTCCACCAGCGACCATCGATCAATTGCTGCCAAGTTGCGTGAAAAGATCTGGAGCGGTATCCCCCTTGCCCATCGTGATCGGTGCTTGGCCGGCCACGTCTTGGCAACTTACTGATTCTGCAATATTCGCGGCTTCAGAAGCGACGACCGTGACTAGGAAGCGCCACGATCATTCAATCTCGATTAAATCGAACCTATTTTGAATTAAAGCCACTGTCAATTTATTTATTTATCTATTGATTTTTTGATTAATGCATCAAATTAATGACAATAAGGCTTTTGCGCCCCTCCTTGCGAGGCCGACACCGGAGTTCTACGGCTTGTCTCCCAGATGCTTTCGGTTCGCGATCTTTGCTTCGCTGCGACGCGTCGCCAACCAGCCAGACAACGCTTGAACTAACGCGGCGGCGAGACCGGCCGCCTATTCAGGATCGCGCGTTAGCTCCGACTTTCATTCGACGTTGCACTTCGGAACACCGCAACGAGTCGATCGCCTTCCCAAAGCTCAACGTCGTGCTCGTCATGCATTTGCTCGGCTCGGCGCCTCGCCGTCTGCTCGTCAATGCAGTCGAGCTTGGCAGCGCAGATCACTTGCCGGCTGCCGTCCACCACGAACACCTTGTACCGCATGATGCAGTCCGATCCAAAAGGGTGACCATCATCGTACCCGAATGTCCGGTTAAGGCAGTGCCAAACTAAGTGCGACGCAACGGAACCATTGTACGTGTGGCAGTTCGGCTATACCCATGCTTGGAGGCACGGCCATAGCGCAGTGAAGACATCGACGAGAATCTCAAGCGCGCGATGGCCCGTCTAGTCGCGATACCCTCTGAAGTGCCGCCTGACCGCATTCCACGCCCGAAGAGCTGGAAGGACGACGACGACGAAAAGAACTCTGATTGCAACCGGCGTCATCTCGCGCTTCAGAAGTGGTGGGTCGTGATCGTCCGAGCGACCGGCCGTCCTGTTGATCATCACCGGAGATGGAATTCCTGCGCGCCGAGTAGGTGCCGGTCTGCGCGAGGGCAGGACAGCTACAACGAACAGAACGTTCACCAGCAGCCAAATTCCTACCATGAGAAGGAAAGTACGCACGAGAACGACCATCGTTGATCTAATCTGCCGAGCTTACTCTGCCTCGTACCCGGCACGCAGCCGGCAACACAGCGTTCGCGGACGGAGCCGCTTCACCGCAGCCGGCACGTTTAGCATCCGCCGATGCCGTTGGGCCCTGAGCGCTTCGCGAGCGTCCACGATCGTTCGCAGCCTAGTCCGGCGCAACACTCGCGTCTGTGCGCTTTCGGACATTCAGCGCCCTTCAGGTATGCTAGTTCTATGCATCATCGGGCGAGCGCCGGACAGAGATGGCTCATCAGCCACGACTGCCGTCCTCAGGCCGCAATCCCTGAACAGGGGCCGGATCATGGAGCATGGCTAAATATCGCAGCACGAGGAGCGGCGAATTGGCGGTCCGCATAGAACCAGTCTCGAGTTCGGCAGTTGCCTCCCGGTGGATCCGAGCAAGCAATCTGATTGCTCGGGCCGAGGATAATTTTAAAAGCTAAGCCGGCACACATGAAGGACCTCCGACGACGTTTGGAAAAGGTCCGCGCTGACGCCAGAGAGTTTACGCTGATGAGTCAGCGGGCGACGGACATAGAAAAGCGCGAGCTGTTCAGGCGCTTGGCGGATGAACTCGCCTTCGAGGCTCTCGAGCTTGAGCTAATCGTGAAGAAGAATGAGCCACCTGATCCGTGTGACAAGCACGAGGTCGTGGAGTTTAAGTCACCCTCTCAGCGAAAGCGCGGCTGACGCGGAAGAGGTTAAGCCGGCTAGATCGTGCGTACACAATGAATCTTTGCGCCTGGCTCCGCCAGCGATCGCTGCCGCCTTCGCCGCATGGAATGCGCATTGCGGATCGGAGGGCTATCCGGAAGCGGTGATGGCATTGTGCGCCGCCGGCTTACGCGATCTCAGTCGCGAAGATGTGCTCGCGGTTGGTCAGTACCACGCGCCGCCCGATGGCGACTTGTCCATCTCGCGGATGATATCGCGGGTCACGGCGAAGCCGTCGTGATCGACCTTCCTCTTGAGGCCGCTCATTTGCTGCAGCGCAAATATGATTGCGGTCGACCCATCGCGCTCCGACAAGATCAAGACAGCGCCTGAATTCGCCCGGCTGACGGAACGGCTCGTCCAAGAGGAGCCGCACTGAGATCTTGACGGTTGTCGAACGCGCCTGACTAGCGGTGCTTGGCTTGCCAGGGCAAGTTGACGGACTTGAGCCTAGTGATACTTTTTGGCTGCGGTAGGCGGTAGCCAGTCGGGCCCCGGAATCAAGGCGTGACAGATAGGCCCGTAGTTTCACGAATTGCGCGCTCTTCGGGATCTCCTCGCCAGCACGCGCAAATAGAAATCTGCTGACGACGCCCCACTCTATGAGGCGACTTCAAGGGGAACGCAACGGCTCCTTCGGCTCGAGGGTGCGCGCATGGTTTACGGAGATGATCCTTCCTTCACTTTTGGGCGCAGGTTGGGCCCATGGACTACAGGTCCTCTGTGAAGAGGATGGAATTCTGTTGTGCCGTGCAGTTCGTGAATGCACTGAGGGCGAGCGCAAGACCGTGCTGGCCGTTCTCCCGGCAGCTGAACATCCGAATCCGCAGAGCATTGATCGCCTCACGCATGAATTCGGATTGATGAACGAGCTGGACGGCACGTGGGCAGCGAAGCCGCTAGAACTCCTGCGGGATCATGCCAAGCCCATTCTTCTGCTTGAAGATTTCGGCGGCGACCCACTCACCAGGCTGATGGAGGCGCCCATGGAGATGGGTGACTTCCTTTGTATAGCCGTTCAAATCGCAGCGGCCTTGGGCAGGGTCCACCAGCGCGGCCTCGTGCACAAGGACATCAAGCCGGCCAACATTCTGGTGAATCACACCAGGACAAACGTGCGGCTCACCGGATTCGGTTTTGCGTCGCGCCGACCGCGCGAACGACAATCTCCGGCGGCTCCCGAATCCATCGCCGGTACACTCGCCTATATGGCACCCGAGCAGACCGGGCGCATGAACCGATCAATCGACTCCCGCAGCGACCTGTACTCGCTCGGCGTCACGCTCTATCAGATGCTGACCGGCTCCCTCCCCTTCACGGCGGCCGACCCCATGGAGTTGGTGCATTGCCATATCGCGAGAAAGCCAACACTGCAAAGCGACAGATCGGAACATGTCCCACCTGCAGTGTTGCGGATCGTCATGAAGCTGCTCGCCAAGATGGCGGAGGAGCGTTATCAAACTGCGGCCGGCGCCGAGCGGGACCTGCAGCGCTGTCTTGCGGAGTGGAAGTGCCAGCGCCGCGTCGACGATTTCCCGCTCGGGCAGCACGACGCTCCCGACCGGCTGCTGATCCCCGAGAAGCTGTACGGAAGGTCGAACCAGGTTGAGACATTGCTCGCCTCCTTCGGCCGCGTCGTCGAGAGCGGCGTACCGGAATTGGTGCTGGTCTCGGGATATTCCGGCGTCGGCAAATCCTCGGTCGTCAATGAACTGCACAAGGTGCAGATTCCCTCACGCGGGCTGTTCGCGTCGGGCAAATTCGACCAGCACAAACGCGACGTCCCCTATGCGACACTCGCGCAGGCGTTCCAGAGCCTCATTCGACCGCTGCTTGGTAAGAACGACGCGGAGCTGAGCGGCTGGCACCGCGCGTTTCTGGAGGCGCTCGGTCCCAATGCACAGCTGATGGTCGAGCTGATCCCGGAGCTCGAGCTCATCATCGGCAAACAGCTTCCGCCTCCGGAGCTTCCGCCGCAGCGGGCGCAAGGCCGCTTCCAAGAGGTATTGAAGCGGTTCATCGGCGTGTTCGCCCGCGCCGAACATCCGCTAGTGCTGTTTCTCGACGATCTCCAATGGCTCGATGCTGCGACGCTCGAGCTGCTTGAGGACCTTTTGACGCGGTCAGATCTGAAGCACCTGATGTTGATCGCTGCCTATCGGGACAATGAGGTTGATGCCGATCATCCCCTGACGCGCATGCTCCACGGGGTCAAGCTCGCGGGCGGAACGGTCACCCAGATCACGCTTGCGCCGCTTGGCCGCGAGCACATCGGGCAGTTGCTCGCGGACACGCTTCGCTGCGAGCCGGAGCAGGGGGCACCGCTCACCCAGATGGTGCTCGAGAAGACCGGAGGCAATCCGTTCTTTGCTATTCAATTCATCTTCTCGCTAGTCGAAGAAGCATTGCTCACCTTCGACCACGCCGCTGCACGCTGGTCTTGGGATCTCGATGGCATTCACGCCAAGCGATATACCGATAACGTCGTGGACCTCATGCTCGGAAAGCTTACTCGCCTTCCGGCTGCGACACAGGCCGCCCTGCAGCAGATGGCCTGCCTCGGCAACACCGCCGAGACGGCAATGCTTTCGATCGTGCTTGGAATTACGGAGGAGCAGGTCCATGCCGCGCTATGGCCGTCCGTTCGTCAGGAATTGGTCGAGCCGCAGCCAGGCGCCTATCGGTTCCTCCACGACCGATTTCAGGAGGCGGCCTACGCGCTGATCCCCGAGCACGACCGGCCCGCAGTCCATCTGCGGATCGGCCGACTGCTCGCGGCACGGACGCCACCGGAAGCGATTGAGGAAAACGTCTTCGAAATTGTGAGCCAGCTCAATCGCGGAGCTGACTTGATCACCGATCCGGAGGAGCGGGAAAAATCGGCCGAGTTGAACCTTTTGGCCGGCCGGCGCGCGAAGGCCGCAACCGCCTTCGCCATGGCGCTCGCGCACTTCAGCACCGGTGAGGCGATGTTGTCGGAAGACCGTTGGGGGCGGACTTACGCCCTCAGTTTTGCGCTCGCCTTGCAGCGCGCCGAGTGCGAATTCTTGACCGGCGACCACGCCGCTTCGAAAGCGCGCCTTGCCGAACTGGCGGGCCGTGCCACTACCCTCCCCGATTTGGCTGCCGTTACCCGGCTGCAGATGGAACCAAACGACCGTGACGTCGAAATCGGCCTCGCCTATCTCCGCCGCGTCGGCATCGCATGGCCCGAGCAGCCCACATTGCCGGAGGTCGCGCAAGAATATGAGCGGATGTGGCGGCAAATCGGCCCACGCAAGATCGAGGCGCTGCTGGATTTGCCCCGGATGACCGATCCGGTTGCGCGTGGCACCATGGACGTCCTCACCGTCCTGGTGTCGCCCGCCTGGTTCATCGACGAGAACCTGCGTCGCCTCATCATCGCGCGCATGGCGAATCTGAGCCTGGAATTCGGCAATTCGGATGCGGCGTGCCTGGCCTATATCCTGCTCGGTACCGTGCTTGGGCCTGACTTTCACGATTACGAGGCGGGTTACCAGTTCACGCAGCTCGGCCTTGACCTGGTCGAAAGATACGGATTGGACCGCTTCAAATCACGCGTCTACCTCGGCTTCGGCAGCTGGACACGGCATGTCCGAACCGGGCGGCCGCTGCTGCGGCGAGCCTTCGACGCGGCGCAGCAGGATGGCGACTTCAACTATGCGAGCTTTAGTCGCCACCACCTCATCACGCACCTTCTCGCCTGTGGCGATCCGCTCTCCGACGTGCAACGGGAAGCGGAGGCCGGAATTGCGTTCGCGCGGAAGATGCGGGTTGACCTTGCGGTAGACAGAATCATTGGACAGCTGCAGCTGATCCGGGCGCTCCGCGGCCTGACGACAAAATTCGGCAGCTTCGATGATGCTGATTTCAGCGAAGAGCAGTTCGAACGACGTCTGAAGGCTGACCCGCAGCTGGTGCATGCCGGCTACTGGTACTGGGTCCGCAAGCTGCAGGTGCGCGTCCTTGCCGACGATTCGACCGCGGTCACGGCGGCGGAGAACGCGGAAGAACTGTTGTGGACATCCAAGGCCCTGTTCGATCGGGCGGAGCTGCACTTTTATGCCGCGCTGGCGCAGGCAGCTCACGGCGAGTCTGCATCCGCAGAGAACCGAGCGCTGCGTCTTGAAGCGCTGGCACCCCACCGCAATCAGCTGCAGCAATGGGCGAGCATTTGCCCGGAGGATTTCGCGGACCGCGCCGCCCTCGTTGAGGCGGAGGTCGCGCGTATCGAGGGGCGCGAGTTCGATGCAATGCGCGCTTACGATCGGGCTATCGGCGCGGCGCGCGCAAGCGGCTTTGTCCATAACGAGGCTATCGCCAACGAGCTCGCCGGACGGTTCTATTTGGCGAGAGGGTTCGAGAAGATCGCTTATACCTATCTGCGCGACGCACATTATGGATATCTCCGTTGGGGCGCCGATGCCAAGGTGAGGCAGCTCGAGCGGCTTTACCCGCAATTGCACGTGATGGAAGACGATCGCACAGTCGCGAAGGCGGGCGGCTCGGTCCAGCAACTGGACGTCACCGCCGTCGTCAAGGCGTCGCAGGCTGTATCAAGTGAGATCGAGCTGCCGAGGCTCATCGAGTCGTTGATGAAGATCGCGCTGCAAAACGCCGGAGCAGATCGTGGCCTGCTGATTTTGCCGCGCCACGACGACTTCCGGATCGAGGCCGAAGCCCAGTCGAGCGCTGATCAGTTCACCGTGTCGATGCGCGAGGCCCTCGTCTCCGGTCCCGATTGTGCGGAGGCGCTGCTGCGATATGTCATTCGCACGCAAAAACCGGCCATCATCGATGACGCATCGCGGCCCGATTCACTCTGCGACGCCGAATATTTGAACAGCCGGCACCCCAGATCGATCCTCTGCCTGCCACTGATCAAGCAGGCCAAGCTAACCGGTTTGCTCTATTTCGAGAATAGCCTGACCACACACGCATTCACGCCGGATCGTGTCGCGGTGCTGGAAATGCTGGCAGCTCAGGCCGCGATTTCGCTCGAGAACACCCTTCTGTACCGCGACCTGCAGGAGCGCGAGGCCCGCATCCGACGACTCGTCGATTCCAGCATCATCGGAATTCTATTCTGGGATGCTACCGGTAAAATCAGCTACGCCAACAAGGCCTTCCTGAGCATGACCGGCTATTCCAAAGAGGAACTGATGTCAGGAGCGGTGAGCTGGAGGGATATGACGCCGCCAGAATACGAAAATGACGATTCCGAGCGAATTGAGCAACTTCGCCGGTCGGGAGAGGTCGCGCCCCGGGAGAAGGAGTACTTTAGAAAGGACGGCAGCCGGGTTCCGGTGCTGGTCGGCTCGGCCGCAGTGGCCGGATCCTCCGATCAGAGCATCTCTTTCGTACTTGATCTGACAGAACGCAGGCGGGCTGAAGCCGAAGCGCGCGAGAGCGAGCGGCGCTATCAGGAAATGCAGCTCGAGCTGGCGCACGCGAACCGAATCGCAACCATAGGACAGCTCACCTCATCGATCGCCCATGAGGTTAGCCAACCCATCAGCGCTGTTGCCATCAGCGCCGGCGCAGCCTTGAACTGGCTGCGCAGGAGCCCCCCTGCTCTCCAACAAGTGCAAGCTTCATTAGAGGCCATCGCCAATGACGCACAACGCGGCGGCGAAGTGATTAGCCAACTTCGTGCCCTCTACAGGAAGGCGCCGCCACGCAAGGAGCTCCTGAATTTCAATGAGGCGGTCGAAGAGGTGATTGTCCTGATCGGTAGCGAGACGTTCAAAGAGGGGATTTCGGTGAAGACGCAGCTCGCGGACCGTTTGCCTCTCATCAAGGGCGATCGAGTGCAGTTGCAGCAGGTTCTGCTCAACCTCTTTGTCAACGCGATCCAGGCCATGGCCACAACGGCCGATGGAGCACGAGATCTGCTCATTACAACCTGCTTGGCCGAACCTGGCTCCGTGCTCGTGAAGGTCGCTGACACCGGGCCAGGACTCGATCCACAAATGCTCGAAGCTGTTTTCGATGAATATTTCACCACCAAACCTCACGGAATGGGGATGGGTCTGGCAATCTGTCGTTCAATCATCAATGCGCACAATGGACACTTATGGGCGAGCGCCAACCAGCCGCGCGGCGTCGTCTTTCAGTTCACGTTGCCGGCGGGTCCGCAGGACGGAGTCTAACGGGGTCCGGGAAGCGAAAGCAGGCCTCCCGGAGGGGAACGGCGACTTTGCGTAGCGCCATTCGAGACTTGTCTATCGACCCGGGGACAAGTGAACGACATTCCAAGATGCCGGCTTCAGCGTTGCGCGCATCCGCGCGCCGTCGATGGTCACGCCCTGCAGCGGCTCCGGCTTCACGCGCTCGGTTGCGTCCCTGGTGTTGCTCGCCTGGAGATCATCGTGGCGCAACTCGAGCGCCTCGCTCACTGCGAGCGGACCAAAGCTCCGCGCCTCGAGGCTCACCTCCATCTCCTGCATCAGGTCGCGGTTCAGCATCAACAGCGTAAGAGTGCCGGCTTCTCCTGCAACAGCCGCGATCTTGAGATACGGCACGTTCGGCACCGGAAAACTCAGGTCGTGGGCCCCACGGGGATCGTAATAGAAAGAATCGTAGGCATCCGACTCGACCTGAGTACGCAGCACCTTGCCACGTCCAAGACGGCTCATCTGGGCGAACGGAAAGAAAATGGTCTGGCGCCACGCCCCGCCGCCGGTTTCGGTCATGATCGGCGCAATCGCGTTGACGAGCTGCGCAAGGCAGGCCGCTCTCACTCGATCGGCGTGATTGAGCAGCGAGATGCAGGCGCCCCCGAAAGCGAGCGCGTCCTGCATGGTGTAGATTTCCTCCAGGATCGGCGGCGCCACCGGCCACCCTTCCTTGACACGATCGGCCCGATTGCGGCGGCTTCGATACCAGACATTCCATTCGTCGAAGCTCAGCATCATGCGCTTGTGGGAGCGGCGCTTCGCCGCCACGGCGTCCGCGAGCGCGACAACCTCGTCGATGAAGCGATCCATCAAGTCGGGGCTGGCGAGAAACGATGCCGTATCCTGCCTGTAATTGTTCAGATAGGTGTGGAGCGAAATGTACTCGGCGTGATCGAACGTGTGCTCGATCACCGTGTCTTCCCACTGGCCGAATGTCGGCATGTTTCGTCCGGACGAACCGCATGCCGCGAGCTCGATCGTCGGATCCACCCACCGCATCATCTTGGCGGCTTCGCGCGCGATCGCGCCATAGGCCTCGGCGCTCTTGTGTTCCATCTGCCAGGGACCGTCCATTTCGTTGCCCAGGCACCAGAACCTGACATTGTGCGGCTTCTCCCAGCCATGGGCGCGGCGCAGGTCCGACCACGTCGATCCACCCGGATGATTGCAGTATTCAACCAGGTTGCGCGCGGCGTCCCCACCCCTGGTGCCGAGATTGACCGCCAACATCGGCTCGACCGCAGCAGCCTTGCACCAGTCCATGAACTCATTGGTGCCGAAGCTGTTCGGTTCGGTGCTGAACCAGGCGAGGTCGAGGCGTACCGGGCGCTTCTCCACCGGGCCGACGCCGTCCTCCCAGTTATACCCGGAAACGAAATTGCCGCCGGGGTAGCGGATGATTGTCGGACCGAGCTCCTTGACCAGCGCCAGCACATCGCCACGAAAACCGTTCTTATCCGCGGTGGGATGGCCGGGTTCATAGATGCCGCCGTAGACGCAGCGTCCCAGGTGCTCGACGAAGGCGCCGAACAAACGCGGGTCCGTGTGACCGATGGCGAAATCGCGGTCAATCAGAACGTTTGCTTTTCTCATGTTCGCCTCTCAGGTGCCCTGGAGCTTGTGAGGTAGATCATGCCGACTTAAAGGCCGGCTGCGAAGTCAGGCAATAGCGCGGCCTCGCGCAACTGACGGGAATAGGGATGCTGCGGCGCATTCAACACCGCTCTTGCGTCGCCGCTTTCGACGACGCTGCCTTGCTGCATGATGATGATGCGGTCGCTGACGTAATAGGCGGTCGCCAGATCATGAGTGACGTAGATGATGGAGATACCGAGATCATCGCGCAACGTCTTGAACAGGTTGACGATGGATATGCGCAAGGATGCATCGATCATGGAGACCGGCTCGTCGGCCACGATCAGCTTCGGATTGGCGAGCAGCGCGCGGGCGATCGCGACCCGCTGAAGCTGTCCGCCGGAGAGCTCGTGCGGGTACCTTCGGCTTACCTCTTTCAGCGACAATCCGACCTTGTGCAGCGCCTCGTCAACAGCCATCTCGGGCGCGAGCCTACCATCGGCCGCGATGAAGCGGCGGTGCGTCATGAACAAATAGCGATCGATCCGCTTCAGCGGGTTGAAGGATTCGAACGGGTTCTGGAAGATCGGCTGCACCTTGTGCATGAAGGCGAGGCGGTCGGCGGCGGTGCGGATCGTTGCAAGATCGACACCGTCGAACCGCAATTTGCCGCTGGTGGGCGTGTCAATGTTGAGGATCATCCGAGAAAGCGTGGTCTTGCCGCTGCCGGATTCGCCGATGATCGCAAAGATCTCGGGCCGCCCTGCGGCGAGCCGGAAACTGACGTCCTTGACCGCCGCAACGCGTCGCCCCGTCAGCACCCCTCCCCGGATGAAGGTCTTGCTGACCTGGCAAACCTCGAGCAACAGGTCGCTCATGCCCCACCGCTCCGATTGACGGCAAAGCAGGCGACGCGATGCGCAGGCGCGTTCTCCCGCATAGCGGGGACCTCGTGCCTGCAAATCTCCATCGCCAGCGGGCATCGCGGATGGAAGCGGCACCCGGTCGGCGGATCGGCAAGATTTGGCGGAGTGCCGTCCAGTGCCTTCCGCGGGACGTCATCGCCGATGCGCGGCAGGCTGGAAATGAGATGCCTGGCGTAAGGGTGCAGCGGATGGCGGAAGATCTCCAGCGTTGCGGCCTCTTCGATCAAGCGGCCGGCATACATGATGCCGAGACGATCGGTCACATGCGCATGAACGCCGAGATCATGGCTAACCAGCAGGACCGACGAGCCGATCTCGCGACGGATGGCACTGATCAAGGCGAGCACCTCCTTCTGCACCACGACGTCGAGCGCGGTTGTGGGTTCGTCGGCAAGAATGACATCGGGTCGGCAGATGGTGGCGAGTGCAATGGTGGCGCGTTGCCGCATGCCGCCGGACAGCTCATGCGGATAGGCCTCCAGCACCGAGGGGTCGAGCTTGAGCCGCGCCAGATGGGCGACCACCTCCTGCTCGAATTGCCTGCGGCTCTCGCCAATATGCGGATATGCGAAGTCGACGAAGGCTGACCGGAGCCGGCGCACCGGGTTCAACACGTTCATCGAACCCTGCATGATGTAGGACAAATGCCGCCAGCGGATCCGCGCCACCTCGGCCTCAGGCGCGCAGTGCAGTCCGCCATAGCCTGGCAGGAAGGCGAAATCCACGCGGCCGCCGACCACCTCCAGTGGCGGCCTGACCGCGCCTGCGATCGTCTTGACCAGCGTGGTCTTGCCGGAGGAGGATTCGCCTGCGAGCCCGTAGATCTCGCCGCGGCCGACCACGAAGCTGATGCCGTCGACCGCCTTAACGGCCCGCTTAACCCCGTGGCGCTCGGTCCGGAAGTGGGCCTGCAGGTCGTGCACCGACAGGATCGGCTCCGCCTCCTTGGACGGGTCGCCCTGCATTGTTGCGGCCGGAATCACGGCGCGCCTCCCAAGCTGCCGAGACGGCTGCGCGGATCGATGTAGTCGTTCATCGACACCGCCAGCAAAAACAGCCCAATGAAGGTCATGATGACCGCGATCGTCGGAAAGGCGATCCACCACCAGACTCCCGCAACCATCGCGGTATGCTGGTTGGCCCAATAGATCATGCCGCCGATCGTCGGCGTGTTAATGTCGGTGAAGCCGAGCACCGCCAGCGTCACCTCTAGCCCGATCGACCATACCATGTTGTTCATGGTCGTCGAGAACACGATTGGCAAGACATAGGGCAAGTGCTCTTGGACTAGGATCTCGCGCGTGCTCATGCCGGAGAACAGGCTGCTCTGGGTGAATTCACGGGCCCGCAGGCTCATCGCCGCCGAGCGGATCAGACGCGCGTCGTAGGCCCAGCCGAGGCAGGCCATGATCAGCGCCAGCAGCAGCCAGGACATGCGGTCGCGCATCACGAAATAGAACAGCACTAGGATCGGCAGCAGCGGGATGACGATGAAGGTGTCGTTCACCGACATCAGCGCCCGATCGATCCAACCGCCCTTGTAGCCGCTGAGCAGCCCGACCATGAGCGCCAACAGACGGCTGATCAATGCCACGGTGCATCCGAACAGCAGGGTATTGCGAAGGGCAAAGGTCAGCTGCCAGAACACGTCCTGGCCGCGCGATGTGGTGCCGAACCAATAGGTCAGCGCCGGCGGCACATCCGGCGGCACCACATAGACGTCCTGCGGCGAATAGGGCGAGAAGCTCGCCAGCAATGACAACAGCAGCACGATGGCGATGAGCGCGGCCCCGATCCGGAATTCGGCGTGGGAACGCAGGAGGTCACGCAGGATTGCAGTCATCAGTTGACCCTCACCCGGGGATCGAGCAGTGGATACAGCAGATCGATCACGAGCACGCCGGTCGAAACGCCGAGGATGGAGACCGTGGTGACGCCGAGCACGAGCCCGTAGTCCCCCGCATAGACGGCATCGACCAGTAGCGAGCCGACGCCTGGATAGCCGAATACCTTTTCGGTGATGACGGCACCGTTGAAGATTCCGCCAAGCGAGATGGCGAGCCCTGTGAGTTGGGGCGGCAGCGCGTTGCGCATCACGTAGGAAGACAGGATGCGCCCAGACCTGACACCCGCCAGCTCGGCATAGAGCACATAATCCTCGGTCACGACGTTGGACACCAGCGCGCGCATCCCGAGGAACCAGCTGCCCACGCCGATCAGGATCAGCGAGAGCGCGGGCAGGATGGCGTGCTGCAGCACGCTGACGACGAAATCGAATGTCAATGTCTGCGGCAGGTTCATCGCCGAACCGCCGGTGATCGGCAGCACCGGCCAGAGGAAGCCGAACCCGATCAGCAGCACGAGCGCCACGATATAATAAGGGATCGGATGCAGCCCCATCGCGACCAGCCCCATCAGCTTCAGCCCGCGGTTTTTCTGGTAGTAGCCGGCAAGTCCGCCGAGCAGGCTTCCGAGCCCCCAGGCGATGATTGTGGAGATCGCGAGCAGTCCGGCGGTCCAGGGTAGCGCACGGCCAATCAACGTTGAGACCGGCGTTGGAAACGCCGAGAGCGAAGGACCGAAATCGGCGCGCAGGATCCGCTTCCAGAACGCCAGATATTGCTGGGCAGGCGAGCCGCCAAGTCCGTAGAGCTCGCGCAGCGAAGTGCGCATCTGCTCGATTGCATCCGGAGCCGTGTTGCCAAAGGAGGTGACCGCCGAGATCGACTGCTCGACGGGATCGATCGGCGTGGCATGGGTAATCACATAAGCGAGGTTGACGCCGATGAAGACCACGAGCACGAACTGCGCCAGCCGTCGGCCAACATACGCAACATATCCGCTCATCGACACCCCCAGAAGGCCGGACCGCGGCGTTCGGACAGACGCGACCCGCCGCCTCCTCATGACTCCTAGCCGGCAGGCTTGAGCTTGACGAGCATATAGCGCGAATTACCCCAGTTCGGCACCGGATTGGTGTAGGGATTTTCCGACGTGGGATATCCCGTCCAATAGGTCTGGTCCATCGCCGTGAAGACGTTGTACGCCATCAGCGGGATGGTCGGCATCTCCTTCACCGCGAGCTTGATGTAGTCCTTGCCGAGCTCGATCGATTTCGGATCGTCAAAGCCCACCATCCGGATGCTCTCGATGATCTTGTCAAGCACGGGACTGGACCAGCGCTGCCAGTTGCGCAGCGGTTGCGATTTGCCCGGCTCCGCGACGAACTGCGAATGCCAGCTGTCGAGGAAGTAGGACAGGTCGGGGTGGCCGCCCCAGGTCTCGACACTCCAGCCGATGAATGTGTCGAAATCGCCGGCCGCGCGCCGGGTCGGCAGCGTCCCCTGCGCCACATCGATCCGGGCGTCGATGCCCGCCTGCTTCCATAGCTGCACGATCATGCTGCCGGCCCGCGTCATCACCGGGCGTAGGTCGCCTTCGACCATCACGCGAACGGTGAAGGGCTTGCCATCCGGCGTGATCCAGGCGCCGCCGCGCTTGGTGAAACCAGCCCTCTCGAGCAGTTCCTGCGCGGCCTGCGGATCGACCTTCCACCAGCCCATGCCAAAGGCACGGGCGATCTCCGCCGGATCGGATGGTATCTGCTCGCCCATCGAAGGCCGCAGCATTTCGGCGATCTGCTTGCCGATCGTGGGATCGTACGGCTTGATCTTGCGCTTGCCAGTGTCGATCTCGAAACCCTTGAGCCATTCCTCTATCGGCTGATGGTACGTTGCCGGATGGGCGCCGGTTGGCGGCACGCCGATGGCGGATATGGTGGCGGCGCCACGGTAGGCCGCCATCGACACCGCCTTGATGTCGATCAACAGCGCGAGCGCCCATCGCACGTCGGGGTTCTTGAACAGCTCGTTCTGCGTGTTGAAGATCACCGCCGGGAGTGTCGGATCGGGATGGGCATAAGGAAATCCCTTGAACCATGCCCGTGTCACCTTGCTTTGCTTGGCGAGGGCAAACATGCCCTCGGGCGCGATATCATGGACCACATCGAGCTCGTGGTTGAGCTGGGCAATGACCCGCTTGTCTGGCGGGCCGGGATCGATATACGCGAGATATTTCGGCCCGGGCTTGCCGTAGCGGGCGAGCGTGGTGCGCTGCCAGTCGTCGCGCAATTGCCAGATGTACCATTTGCCGTCGGGATCGTAGCTGTACAGCACATAGGCGCCGAGCGAAGCCGGCTTGTTGAAATCGAACTTGGCCGGATCATCCGCCTTCTCGAAAACATGCTTGGGCAATATCCATACCGCGCCCCAGCGCACAGTGAAATTGGCATGGAAGCGCGAGTTGGGCTTCTTGAGCTTGAACACCACCGTATACGGGTCTGGCGCCTCGACGGATGCCACGTTACTCGCGAGCACCGCGCTGAAGCGCATTCCCGGATGCTTGATCTGGATCGTCACCGTCGCGACGACATCATCCGCGGTGAACTCAACACCGTCGCTCCAGAAGATGCCCTTGCGGAGCTTCGCCGTCATCTCGGTAAAATCGGCATTGTATTGGGGCTTGTCGGCGGCCAGCGAGTTGTCCCAAACGCCGTCCACACCGCTTTCGGGATCGATGTACCAGAGGGTATCGAGGGCGACCTGTTGCAGCCCGTTCGACTGCGATCCGGCGTTGATGGCCCAGATGTTGAACCATCCGGCGTTCTTGACGGTCCCTTCCGGGTTTTCAAGGATCAGCAGTTGCTTCCTAGGGATGTTCTGTAAAGTGCCCTGCGCGTGGCCCGGCGCCGCCAACAGCAATGCCACCATCACGAGAGCGCACGCAAGCAACCGAATTGCACGAAGGCAGCGCATCATCTTCCTCCCGGTGCAGCTTGGTTCGATACTTGTGCGACGAATGCTAAAGGCGGCAAAAACGAGTAACAACAGAAATCTTGCTCGGGGTGAAGGATCGGTTCCCTATGTTACGCGCATACGTCTGGTCAGCACGGCGGGGTCACAGCTCTGGCCCAGCAGCCTACGGCGTAGAGTGCGCAGCGACCTCGCATCGCGGTTTCGCAAGCGCCACGAGGTGCTCTCTGCTCCCGTTGAACGCCGGAGGACACGCGACCGCTGCCCGCGGCGTCGTCCTGCGCGCCCGTCTAAACGACCGGATGTTTTTGCACACCCCTGGGCATCACCGCGGTGCACGATCGAGAACATCTCCCCGGACACTGCACGGGCGAACCGAACTTCGTTGCGTTAAAGAAAGCGTACGGCACACGATACATCTACGCCGGGCTTGGTACATCGCTGGTCATCGGCCCCGACATAATTCCAACGTCCGGCGCGGGCGATCTCGCGACCTATCGTAGGCTCGCCAGTGGCAAAGACTGATTTTCAAGTCAACAGGAGGACTCGGTCATGACGAATGTCCCTCTCGAGTATCAGTACCGGCATGACCAAAGGCTGCCTTGGCCCGCTCGCATCGTCCTGTTCAGGTCACTTGCGCGAAGCAGACCTTTCGGCGCTTTGAGCTAAGGTCGGGCACGGGCCTGAAGCGACGGTCGTCAACCAGGGGACGATGCAAAGCATTCGCCCTTATGTTATTTCTGGCCGACGCAGGGGCCTAAAGTCGGGCAGGCATGCTATCGCTCGCTCCAGCTCTCTTGCGATTGCCTTGTAACGAGTGAGCGCCCGCGCATAGACATCGCGCTTGAGCTGGCTCCTTGCTGCCTGCTGAAGGCGCTCGCACTCGGCCATTTGCACGCGGAGCAGTTCCAGATGGGCCAGCATCTCTTTCATCGACAGGTAATCTATCCCACATCGGCTTCCGTTCAATAGCGAACGACGTTCGATTCATCTGAACGGGGGAATATTGCAGATGCGAACCATTCGGGGAGCTCAGCTCCTCCTCATCCATTCGTTTGATCCTCTGGCGCATCACGCAGTAACACTCACAAGCGACGTTCTCGAGCCGCGTTCGATGGACCTCCAACGCGCCGCGCCGCTCCGATATGATGCGGCCGATTGCCCGAAGTTTACGCATGGTTAGAGTCACGGTCGTTCGCCGCACTCCGAGAAGTTGTGCGAGCGCCGCCTGCGTCAATCCAATCTCGCTGCTCGCAACACGGTCATGTATCTCGACAACAATCGAGAACGGCATTCCACCGGGTGCACCGCGTTGCAGGCAGCCACATTCTGAAGCTGCAACAATTGAGTGCGGAGATGGAGGCGCAGAACACGCTTGATGGCGCCGCTTTGCTCATAGGCTTGTTGCAACCCTGGGACGGGACTCTGGAGCGCAACTCCGGCCACATAGGCCGTTGCTGTGGCTGGCGAGTGCGAAGGACTTAGAATAGAGAGAGCCCCGACCGCTCCTTCCGAGCCCATGAGAGGGAAGCGACAATGTGTCCGTCCGACATCTCGACCAGGAACGCCAAGACCCCGCTGAGGGGAAAATAGACTTGTTTGAGCTCATCTCCGGTTCGCACGCGTACAGCATCAGATTCGAAGCGGGAAGCTCGAGGTGAACCAGAAGCGAAGACCTGAAGCCGGCCGCCGTTCGGAGAGTACGAAATCTAGAAGGCGCCGGTCCGGGGTCGTCCTTGAGAGCGCCGCGCCAGATCCGCGGCGAAGGCGCGGCTAAACGGTGGTGTAAACGGCGCTTATTTTGCCGTTTGCTTAAACCGCTAAGTGTTTGATTTATATGGTGGGCGCACCAGGGCTCGAACCTGGGACCCGCTGATTAAGAGACAGCCCCGTGTTGAGAGCAATCAATGACTTACTGGTCGCACCACTGGGCTTATCCGACTGAAAGCGGGCATTCGTCGCACGATCATAGTGATTGCACTGCCTGATATCCGAACACGCGCTACTCGGACTTTACCGGATCAATTGTGACCACAAAGTCATCGATCGATAGGTTCAAATCGGGGAGCCGACAACTCGCGGTGACGTTCGATTGCGACAAAGATCGGGTCCCGCTCGGCTGCCGCAGCGCCCCGTAAGGCGGCTGGGAGAACGGCAAGGCCGGCGAGCGCCGTTCGGCGGGATTGCCCCTCAGGGGTGCCAGAAGAGCGACGAAGAGGCCTTTTGGTCCTATAGGCCCCCAGCAATGACGATCCCCCAAACCCTGAGGGTCGGAGCGCCACCTGACGCGCCTACTCCGGCATTTTTACAGCGCAGTTCTCTGTAGCCGCGCGCGACATCGCGCCCAAGCACAAGCTCGTAGCAGAAATCCGGCGAATCCCTTCGGTCAAACGCCGCTGATCGCCTTGGTTGCAATGTTAACGTCCTCCGCCGATCAGCTGGGGAGCACCATGGGCAACGCATTTCGCAACACCGTCATTGCTATCGCTTTTATCGCAATCGCCAGCGTCGGCTTTGTGTGGGATTTTAACAGCTACATCGCCTGTGGCGTTGCGCTGGTCGGTTCATTCGCAGTCGGCCTTTGCGTAGAGCGCATCTTCATCAAACGGTCCCATCGCGAGATGATCCGTCTCCACGGCGCGGACTGGCATTCGGCAGCGAAAAGAGACGAATGACAGTTGATCCAAATAGCAGCCCGGCTCACGAGACTGGAAGCGCCCGACCCGGGGGTGCTCGATTGCCGGCTTTGTACGAGCCGACCGGCCGTGTTGCGCCAGGCCTTGAGCTGGCACGTTCACTGCGAGGGGCGCGCCCGCCGCGGAATGCTGGTCGCGACCAAGAGCTTCGCAAGCACCAAGGGAGCCGTGGCCGTCTGGAACGGCGAAGAGCTAACACAAACGAAGCAAACAACTCGGCTCCGCAGACTCGCATCACCCGAACTGCCGCACCAGGCGGTGGAGGAAGCCAGCGCCGCCGAACGTAGAGGGTTGCGCGTGTCGAGCGCCTGCCCAGGGCGCTCCGAATGGAGGCGCACCATCCGCGCCCGGCCACCGGCCGCGTGGCATCGTCCGTCGCGGCTTGCGCCTCCTCCGGCCCGGACGGCGGCACACCTACCGCGGCAGCACGCAGCTCGCGCTGAGGTTACTCGCTTTTCCTACCCACCTGCAGCAAAGGCCAAGTTGGGTACCCGCTTGCCCCCGCCACGACCCCTACCGCCAGTTCTATACTCCAGTCTCAGGTGTACTGAAGCACGCCGGGATCGCGCTCAAGATCAAGAGACCCAAGGGCTGGCGCGGCAGTAAGGCGACCGAATGGCTCGCGCCGGACCGGGCCTTTGCCATGATCCGCGAGGCTTACATCATCGAGCCCGAATTCGGGCTGTTCTGCCTGACCCTTCTCTATACCGGGATGCGGCTAGGCGATGCCGCCGAGGAGGCGATCCTGCGCGGCCTCCGGCTCGACCAGGCGCTGCTCTATCTCGGCGCCACGAAGAACAGCGAGCCCGCCCGGTGCGAAGCGTTCCGCAAGGCCCCGCCGTGCCCCACGGCCCCCGCAAAGCTGCTGGGATGGTGTTGGCGAACGGTGCGCTCGGCCGCAGCCGCAATGGCGCGGGCGTGCCCTTCCTCGACCGTCACCCCGACGAAAGGCTGTTCCGCAAGGGCGGCCGGCTCTACAAGATGCTGTAGCTGGCGCTGGACCGCGCTGGCGTCGTGCTACCCCGCCGTATGCGCGGCTTCCGCGTCTTCTGCCACACCTATGGGACGTGGATGCACCGTTATGGCGGCCTCGACACCTACGGGCTGACCCGCACCGGACGGTAGAAGGACCCGGACTCGGCGGACCGGTATAAGCACACGATGGCAAGCGCGGAGGCGCGGTGAGCAGACTTATTGCCGGTACCGGGGCCACCCGCCGTGCACTAAAGCAGCTGTAGCTCAAGTCCCGGTTTCCATCCTCACGGGCACATCATCCACCTTGCGACGAGATCCATCCCATCTAGGAATCGCCTTGCGCGCGCGCCTAGGTTGCTAAACAATATCCTCCAAACAGGGGGCATAATGGTCATTTTGCGTGCGAGGGCCTCAGCTGCGTTCATGCTGCTCTTGACCGCAGCGTTTTCGAGCCATGCCGAATCTGCTGAGGTCAAAGTTGGCGTGGGCAAATCCGGTCAAGCGACCATCTGGATCACCGGAGAAATTGTTGCCGGCGATGCCGATAAGTTTTCACAATCAATACGCCAGGCAAACGATTCCGGTAAATTCGTTGCGAACGTGAGACTAGATTCTCCAGGCGGCAACTTGCTTGAGGGAGTGAAGATCGCCGATGCAATAAGGTTCGGCAAGACATCCACGAACGTGGGCAAGACAGCGGTCTGCGCGTCGGCATGCTTTCTAATGTTTGCTGCCGGTGCGACCAAGAATGCTAGTTATGGAGCCCAAATCGGAGTTCACGGAGCTTCAGGAGAAAACGGCGAGGAAACGGCCGCATCAGGCGCTGCGACAGTGTCGATGGCCAAAATCGCGAAAGAGCTTGGCGTCCCATCTGCAATCATTGGCCGTATGGTTGTTACGTCTCCCCAAGATATGGTTTGGCTAAGCCCTCAGGAGCTTCAGTCAATGGGCGTCACCATGATGGGCCGCCCATCTCAAGCTGGCCCGCCGGTTGCCAACCTGCAGCAAACCCCGCCAAATGCGCCTTTGTCGTTGTCCCCGTCCGAAGCGGGCGCCACCGCCTCACGAACTTCCCGGCCCGATGCTCCTCCTACTTGGGGGGAAATTGTAAACAGAGCAATGGAACGATCGGCAAGTCAGAATAACGGAAAACCACTCTTTAGTCGCTCGTGTCAGCCCGAACTGAGAGTGTGCAACGTCGGTCTAAGCTACGTGGATAATCAGGGCAAAGTCGCGTTCTTGAAGATCGTCGAGGACATGAATGGTAAGATCATTGTACGCGAAGCGTGCACCTTGAACGATTTTAAGGACGTCCGAACTTGCATTAACTGGGACAACGGCACCTCTCATCGCGACATGAAGGGCAGCGATGGAAGCTGGACGAAGGTAGCGGATGAATAAGTTGAGAGCAGGCGTCGCCCTCACGCGATTGCTCATCTGGGTAGCGCTTGGATTGATCACGCCAAAGTTCGGGAGAGAACGGTGTTAGAACTGACAAGCGAAGAACTACGACTGCTGATCGCTTCTCCGCCCAAATGAGTAAGCCAGCACTTCATATCACCGCACGGGAAGCGTTTGCTCTTTTCTTGGAGACTGCCTGTACCGAATTTGAGACCCTGCAAGCATTGATATCAGGAGAGCTCCGTCTGATCGGACGGGCGGCGCCAGCTTCGCCCACGGCGGGGCCAACCATCCGCATGGCGCTGGCCAAATCATTCCTTTTCAATGCCAACAGAGCCAACCGGATCTGCATCAAGAATAAATCGCAACTCTCGTTTGGCCGAGAGGAGCGGGAGGAGTTTTTGCGCGCAACGAGGCCACTGTCGGATGTCAGAGACGTTAATGAACACGGCTTTGATGGCGACAAGCGCTCGGAGAAGAACAAGCCGTCGATGCATGAACAAGATGGCGGATTGTTAGATGAGACCGCCCTGGTCATTGCCGGACCCAAGAATATTCTTATGGGTCCTCTAAATCTTCAAGACATCTATATCGCGGTTGCACGGGCGCGCTCCATCGCGGGATTTTCATCTTTGCCGCATGAGCGCCCTTAGCCGATTTTCCAGGTCTCATGGCGACTGACGACAAACTGCTGAAGCATATAGAAGCACTTGCTCAGATCGCTACCAATCTGACTCCGGCATCAGGCCCTGCCGACAAAGGGCTCGTGAGACAGGTCATTAACGAATTAGTTGGCGCACTCGCAGAAGTGCACCGCGAGATCAAACACACGAAAGGGGGCCTGAGCACCATGATCGCGGAAGCAGTGGCAGGTGCCAGCGCTTTGAAGACGGCGATGGATATGGCCAAGGCGTTGAAGGACATCAACGACGCGACCATTCGAAATGTGGCCGTCATCGAACTTCAGGGAAAGATACTGTCCGCGCAAGAAGCACAGTTTGAGCTCGTGAAACGAGTAGAAGAGCTCGAAAAGGAATTGCGACGACAAAGGCGCAGAACACTCGTCTTTCGCGATATGAGCTCAAGGATCTCGGGGGCATCACTTTCGCCTACGCGCTAAAAGCTCGCGAAGCAGCCGGCGAGCCCGACCACCTCGCCTGCCCAACCTGCTTTCAGAAAAATCTCGATCCTGCAGCACAGCCATAAGGAAGCGGCAGGATTGGTACGATTGCTTGAGCTGTGTTGAGCGCGATCTCCCACCGCGCGATAACGATTACTTCTAAGGCCGAGAAACCATTCTCTTGCGACGCTCGCCCTCCGGTTGCTAATACCCCCGGACTACGGACCACGGCTTAGATGATGGAAGGCATCTTCGAGACGAAAACATGTCTGGCAAAGCCGCACTTGCCCGAGCCCGCAAGCGTTCGGGAACTCGAGGGCATACGACGATTAACCGACCTCGCGGGCTGTGTAGGTTCCCCTTTAATGACCAAAAAGAAGGAAACTGCGATCCGCCCTCCGGCGATTTTTGGTATGTTTCGTCCAACCCACAGCCCTACGATAGCTGCCCATCGCATCCGCATGCCTGAGTGCGGCAAGGTCGGGCGGTCTGCTCTCGTCCGCGAAAGGAGCAACGTAGAGCGCATCCTCCGGGCAGTAGAGCTCGCAGAGAAAGCAGGTCTGGCAGTCGCTTTGGCGGGCAATCACCGGAACTCCGTCTGTCTTGTCGAACACGTTGGTCGGGCACACGTTCACGCAGATGTCGCAGGACGTGCAGCGCTCGGCGTCGATGACTTCGATCATTCTGCTGCCTCCGCATAAGAAGTCTCGGCGTGTGGGCGCGTTGAGGTCCAGACCTCGTCGAGGCCGCCTGTCGTCACGTAGTGGCGCTGGCGGTGATCCTGATCGGGGAAATCGTCCCGGCGATGCATGCCGCGGCTTTCCTGACGCGCCAGTGCGCTGCGGTACATCCACCGAGCGGTCGCCAGCATCGCCGCGCTTTCGCGTGCGCGCAACAGCTCGACGGTGTCCGGTGCATCCGCTGCGGATGTCTCATGCCATCTGGCGTCAAGGCGCGCCAGCGCGCCGTCTAGCCGAGACGCTTCCCGGAAATAGTTGATCTCATGCGGGAAGACCTCGTTCTGAACGGCCGCAGTGAGTGCAGCCGGTTCGAACGCGCGCTGCAAACCGCTGCGGAAGCCAACGGTTCCGGCCGACGACAGCCTTCGCCCGCTGACCGTACCGACTTGCCTTGCATGATCGGCGGCGCCCTGCCCCGCCAGCGTTCCCGACGACATCGCCCAGGCCGCGTTGTGGCTGCCGCCGCCAGTGAAACCGCCGCAGATCAGTTCGCGCGTGGCGGCATCGCCCGCCGCATAGAGACCCGCCACGCTGGTGGCGCAGGTGTCGTCGATGATGCGAAGGCCGCCGGTGCCGCGGACGGTGCCTTCCAGCCGCAGGGTCACCGGAAAACGATCGGTGAACGGGTCGACGCCGGTGCGGTCGAACGGCAGGAAAAAGTTCGGCTGCGAGACGCGCATGTGCCGCTGCACGTCTTCGTCGGCCTTGTCGAGCCTGGCATAGACCGGACCCTGCAGCAGCGCGCGGGCGATCGCGGAGCGTCCGCCCTTGGACGCCGCGCCGGGTACCACGCTGCCATCCTCATAGGTGAAACTGGCCCAGCCGTAGAACAGCGTCTTGGTCACCGAGCCGAAGGCCGGCGAGATCGCATAGGGGTTGGAAAATTCCATGCTGCTGAACTCGGCTCCGGCTTCCGCAGCCATCAGGTAGCCGTCGCCGGTCAACACGTTCGATCCGAGTGTCTTGCTCACGAACGCGCAGCCACCCGTCGCGATTACGACCGCTTTGGCGCGCACCGTCCAGCCGTCCCCTTTCTGGCGCTGCAGACCGCTCGCGCCGGCAACCGCGCCGGCGTCATCCACCAGCAGCTCGAGCGCTGGACTGTGATCAAGAATGGTGACGCCGGCCTGCTTGGTCCGCTTACGCATCAGGCGCATATATTCGGGACCTTGCAGCGAGTTGCGCTGCGATTTGCCGTGTTCATCGACGGGATAGGGATAGCCCCAGCCCGCCAGGCGATTGCTCTGCTGATAGGTGAGATCGAGCGTGCGGGCCATCCAACGGCGGTCCTGCAGATACCCGCCGAGCTTTTCGCGGCCGGCCATCGCCACCTCGCGCTGCGCCGGGTCCGGATCGACGTACCAGACGCCGGTCCCAGCGGCCGCCGTCGCACCCGATGTGCCGCAAAATCCCTTGTCCGCGAGCACAACGCGCGCGCCGCGCTCAGCCGCGCTTACCGCTGCCCAAGTGCCCGCCGGGCCGCCTCCGAGTACCAGAACGTCGGCATCATAATCAACGGAGCCGGCCGGCGCGGACCTGCGCTCGGCGCGCTTGATTGGTTTGGTCATGATTGGGTCCCCCTGTTCGAACGATTGCAAGCGATCGCGCGCTTCACGCCGCGACCGGCGCCTTCCAGCGCATGAAACGGCGTTCCAGCGCCTCGAGTACGGCATTGAGCGCCAGGCCGATCACCGTGATGCCTAGAATGCCGAAATACATCTGCGGGATCAGGAAACTGTACTGGCTGTTGATGATGAGATAGCCGAGGCCGGCTTTGGCGCCGACCATTTCGGAGGCGACCAGCACGAGCATCGCCGATGCGCTCGCAAGGCGAATGCCGACAAAGATGGTCGGAAGCGCCGCAGGGAGGATCACCTTCCGAAACAATTGTTGTGGCGTCGCACCCATCGTCCGCGCCGACTTGATCAATAGCGGATCGACTTGCTTCACCCCGGCGATGGTGTTGAGCAGCAGCGGCCACGCGCAGCTATAGATCACCATGGTGATCTTCGACATCTCGCCGATGCCGAGCAGCAAGATGAACACCGGCAGCAGCGCCAGCGGCGCGGTGTTGCGGCAAATCTCGATGAACTGGTTCAGGAGATTGCCGAGCCGTGCATACCATCCAACGGCGAGGCCAAGCGGAACGATCAAGGCGACCGAGATCAGGAATCCGCTCAGGGCGCGCAGCAGACTCGCCGAGACATCGTCATAGAGCTCGCCGGTCTGCGCGAGCTGCCAGCCGGCGGCGATCACCTCGGATAATGGCGGCAGGAACACAGGATCGATCAGGCCAAGCCTCGGGGTCGCTTCCCACACCGACAGCAACAGGATGAGCAGCAGCGACCGGTGTCCGAACGCGGCGAGCCCGCGTATGGCGTTACGAAGCCAGCTGCCGATCCGGGACGGTCCATTCCGCCCACCGGCTAACGATGTCGGACGCCCATGCGCATGCTCCAGCAGTGTCAGCGTTTCCAGGCTAGACATGGGCAACCTCCTTCACCTCGGAATGGATACGAAGCGCACCGACGCCACCGCTCAATTGTCCCTGCTGCGCCTTCTGCACCTCCTCTCGGAGCTGACTCCAGATTTCATGCCGCACCTGGCCGAACTCCGGCAGCGAGCGCACGTCGTCTGCCTCGTTGCGCAGCGCGGCGGGAATGTCGATGACCCGCTTGATCCGGCCCGGGCGCGACGTCATCACCGCCACGCGTTGGCCGAGCACGACGGCCTCATCGATGCCGTGGGTGATGAAGACGATGGTCTTGCCCGTGGCACGCCAGATCCGCAGCAACTCACCTTGCAGCGTCTCGCGCGTCTGCGCGTCGAGCGCGGCGAACGGCTCGTCCATCAGTAACACTTCTGGATCGTAGGCGAGGCTGCGCGCGATCGCGACACGCTGCTTCATGCCGCCGGAGAGCTCGTGCGGATAACGATTGGCAAAGCCAGACAAACCAACCAGATCGAGAAAATGCTGTGCGATCTCGCGCCGCTGCCGAGCCTTGAGCCCGGCGATGTCGAGCCCGAACTCGATATTCTCCGCGGCCGTACGCCAGGGAAACAGCGCGTATTGCTGGAACACGATGCCACGGTCGCGGCCAGGCCCCGTGATCGGACGCCCGTCCAACAGGATGCGGCCGCTGGACGGGGTCGTGAGTCCGCCGAGCAAATCGAGCAGCGTCGATTTCCCGCAGCCGCTCGGGCCGACCAAGGCGAGGAACTCGCCGGCACGAACGTCCAGGGTAATGTTCTCCAGCGCAGTGAAGCGGTCCGGCGGGCGGCCTGCTTCACCTCGCGTGACGAAGTCCTTGCGGACCCGCTCGAAGCTGATCTTGACAGAACTCATTGCGCATCCGCCGTCTTGCCGGGACGGAAATAGTTGAACGCGTTAGTAAAGGTATCAGAGGCCTTGATCTGACCGGGCTTGAACAGGCCGTCCTTCTCCAGCCAATCGATCCACACTTGGATCTCCGCGTCCGAGATCACGCCGCCCTTGCTCGCAACGCCGGTGCTCTTCCAATATTTGATCGAGGAGGCATCCTCGTTGCGCTTTCGATCGGCGATGATCCTGTCGAAGCGTGCGCGCACCTCCTCCGGCGGCGTCGTCTGTGCCCATGCGATCGCCCGCGAGATGCCCTCGACTAGCCTGCGGGATGCGTCGGGATTGTCCTTGATGAATTTGTCCCGCAGCACATAGGAACCGCCGGTGAACTGACCGAACAGGTCGGTGTCATTAAATAGCGAGTGGATGCCGCCGCGATCGAGCGCCTTGTCACGCAGCACGCCGCTGAGCGCGCTGACTTCGACCTGGCCCTGGCGCAGCGCCTGCTCGCCGCTCACGGGCGGGATGGCCACCAGGGTCACCTGCTTAGCCTCGCTCGCGGAGAGGCCGTTGCGGGCGAGATATTCCCGCAGCACGAACTCCAGATGCGCGCCCAGCGTATTGACGGCGACCTTCTTGCCGATCAGGTCGCGCGCGGTCTTGATCGGGCTGTCGTCCTTCACGTAGTAACCGTAATAGGTATTGGCATCCGAGCCGTAGTAGCCGACCACGGCCTTGATCGGCGCGCGCGCCGCGATCAGCTTGAGGATCGCGCCGTAGAAGGCGCCGCCAATGTCGATATCGCCGGTCACGACTGTCTGGATGTCCTGCGGGCCGCTGATTGTGTTGCCAACCCATTTCAGCTTCAGCGGCGCGAGATAGCCGAGGTCGTCGGCGAGCTCGATAAAAGTCACCTGCCCGGCCCAGCCCTGGTAACGGATTTCGGTCTGCTCGAGCGGCGGCTCCGCGAAGGCCGGAGTTACGAGGCCGAGTGCCAAAGCGCCCGCGAGCAGTAGCCCCCGCGTGGCGCGATGCCGCGCGCCAGTAAATCGAAACAGCGTGTTCATTGTGCAAATCCTGCTGCTGAAGCGGAAAATCAGGCGGCCTTCGCCGTCTGCGGTTTCGATGTCTTGACGCGCGTCACGCTGCGGCGGCCGTCGACGCTGAGCGGAACATCGCCATCGATGGTGGCGCGGCGAACGATGCGGTGCTGATCGCCATAGTCGTTGACGGCGTAGTGTTGGGTGGCGCGATTGTCCCAGATCGCGACGTCGCCGCCCTGCCAGCTCCAGCGCACGGTGTTTTCCGGCGCGGTGATGTGAGACTGGAAGAGCTCGAACAGCTTCTGGCCGTCATATTTCGGCAAGCCGACGAAGCGCTGAACGAAGTTGCCGAGCACGAGCGTGCGCTCGCCGGTTTCGGGATGGACCCTCACCACCGGATGTTCGGTTTCGTAGATGGTTCCGGTGAACACCTCATCGAAGTGTTTCCTGTCCGCTTCCGTCGCGCGCGTCTTCGCGGCGTAGTCGTAGGCGTTGCTGTGAACCGCCCAAAGCTCGTCGGCGAGCTTGCGCAGCGGCGCTGGAAGGTCGAGATAGGCCGCCGCCGTGTTCGACCACACGGTGTCGCCGCCATAGGGCGGAATCACCACGCCGCGCAGCACCGAGATTTTGGGGTAGGCGTCGACGAAGGTGACATCCGTGTGCCACTGGTCGGCACGGCCGCCGCCGCGGCCGGAGTCCAGCTCGAGGATCGATGATGTGCCATTGATCGCACCAACCGTCGGGTGGGGCACGAGCTTGCCGAGACGGACAGCGAAGCGCTCCTGCTCGGCATCGTCGAGATGGTCCTGATCACGGAAGAAGATGACCTTGTGCTCGAGCAGCACCTGGTTGATGGCGCGAATGACATCATCGGACAGATCGCCGGACAGTTTGACGTTCCGGATTTCGGCACCGAGTCTGGCCGCGCGCTTGACGATATCGGCGCGCGGAATGGCGTTGTCGATGGTATTTCGATTGCTCATGATCGTGGTTTCCTGTGATTGTCTGGACAAGGCTCCGCCGTGCGCCGGTCGCGCCGGCGGCAGGACGTGATGGATTATCTTGGGTTTGATCGTCGGGGACCGCGTGCCCCTGCGGGTGCTAGACCTTCAGCCGTGCACGGATCCCGGCGGTACAGCTTTCCGCCATAGCGTCGGCACAACACCGCGCGCTCCGAGCCGAGCTCAGCCGGGCTGCTTCGCGAACGACGAGTAGATCGGATTGCCGCATGGTGAACGACCTCGCTTGTACCTTGCAGATCGTAAAAGCGATCGCGATCCAGTCAATGAAACGAAACCAGCTTTGTTTTCCGCAGCGCGCGACGATCGCTTCGTTGGTCGCGCGGAGACGGAAATATTTGCGGTCATGACTGACTATTCGACTATCTTGCGCGCCCGGAGGCAGGCCAAATCGAGCCAATCGGCGGACGAAGCAGACTGAAACACCTCGGTCGTTGCTGCTAACGAACGCACTCGTCTCTGTTCGACGATGCGCTCACGAGCTTCATGCTCGCATCCCCCGCAACAACGCAAATTCATTTCATCGACAGCTTCGCAATGCCCGACATAGAGTCGAGCCACGTCACGAACGCAAGCCGACACCAGAGAACGACAACACATTTTGCGAGCCACGCCATGAGCAAGCGGCAACTTTCCCTCAACTTCTTCATCTATCCGGACGGCCACCATGAGGCGGCCTGGCGTCACAAACTGTCGACAACGAACCGCATTCTCGACGTCACCTATTATCAGGAGCTCGCGCAACGCGCCGAAGCACACAAGTTTGATGCCGTGTTCTTCGCCGATGGTCCCGTGCTGGCTGACAATGTCCGCTATGCACAGCGCTTCCGGCTGGAGCCGATCACGCTGCTCGCCGCGATCGCGTCCGCCACCAGGCGGATCGGCTTGATCGCGACGGCGTCAACGACCTACACGGAGCCGTACAATCTCGCGCGGCTGTTCGCCTCGCTCGATCACGTCAGCGGCGGCCGCGCCGGCTGGAACATCGTGACGACGAGCTCGCCCCAGGCGGCGCAGAATTTCGGCCTGCCCGAGCATCCGCCGCATCACGAGCGCTATGAGCGGGCGCGGGAATATCTCGATGTCATCACGAGGCTGTGGGACAGTTGGGAAGACGACGCGCTGGTCAACGATCCCGTATCGGGCATCTTTGCGGATACGAACAAGATCCACACCATCAATCACATCGGAAAGCACTTTCGCGTGCACGGTCCGCTCAACGTGTCGCGGACGCCGCAAGGACGGCCGGTCTATGTCCAGGCCGGCTCGTCCGAGGACGGGCGCGCCTTTGCCGCACGCTTTGCCGAAGCCATCTTCACTGCGCACCAGACCCTGGCGAGCGCACAGGAGTTTTATGCCGACATCAAGCGTCAGGCGCGCGCGTTCGACCGCAGCCCCGACCAGATCAAGATTCTGCCCGGCATCTCTCCGTTCATCGCCAGCACGCAAGTTGAGGCGGATCGGCTCCAGGAGGAGTTCAACGCCCTGATCCAGCCGGAGTTCTCGCTGACCCAGCTCCGCCAGATGACCGGGCTCGACCTCACCGGCTTCGATCTTGACGGTCCCTTCCCGCGTCATCTGATCGACACCAATGGCTCCCATGGCGTTGCGAGCCGTTTTAGGCTCGTGGTCGACATCGTCGATCGCGAGAAGCCGACGATCCGTCAGCTCGTGCAGCGCCTCGCCGGCGCGCGTGGCCATTGGGTGATCGCAGGCCCGCCGGAAAAGATCGCCGACAACATCCAGACCTGGTTCGAGAACGGCGCCGCCGACGGCTTCAACGTCATGCCACCATGGCTGCCCGGCGGCTTCGACCTGTTCGCGGAGCAGGTCGTGCCCATCCTGCGCCAGCGCGGACTGTTCCGCCATGATTACGCCGGCACCACCCTGCGCGAGCACTACGGTTTGGATCGTCCGGCAAGCTTGTTCACGAACCCTATCCGAGTCACCGCGTGATCGTCCGCCGCGAGATTTCCCAACTAAGCCGGTCCGTTCTGAAGCGCAATCGCTTCGCAACAAGAAGCCTTCCAGGCTCCCACTGGGCTCTCAATTCATCATCGCGATGATCGGACGTTGGCCACGCGGGCAAATTGCGCTGGGCGGGACCTCCAGATTCGCACGCCTTTGCTTCTGAGAGACCTCAGCTGATAGGTGACTGCGGTTCACCGATGCTTGCAAAGTTCTCATTTGTCGGCCGGTTCCGCCTCGACGCAGACTAGCCCCAAAATCAACGCTCTCGAGCGTTTTGGGGAGGATGCGTGCTTCTACAACGCCATCTGGCATCCATGCAGTTTGGGGGCGACAATCCCGGACCAGCGGTGCGCCTGCGTGGCGAATCCTCGACATAGATGAATTTGCTTCTTTCGGTCAGGTCGGCGCCGGCAGGGTCCGTTCACGCCTGCGGCTGGCTAACCGGGCACGCACGTGAGAAGCGCTCCGAAGCCGGCTGTCCCGGGCTCCGGACGCCCAAGAGGAGGAGAAAGGGATGAAGTTCAGGACGTTTCTCGGCGCAGCCGCTGTATTGGCGCTCGCTGGTACAGCGGCGCCAGCCGCCGATAAGGACGCGGCAGACACCGCGGTCGAAGCCGCGAAGAAGTACGCGGGCACGACGATCAGCATCGTCTGGGAGGCCGGCCTCCAATCGCTCGACCCGCTGAACTATTCGGGCCCGCAATGGGAGAAGCTCACCGGCATCAAGGTGAAAGTGGTCGAAGTGCCGACCGACCAGATGTTTACCAAGATCATGCAGGATTTCAGATCGGGCGCCGGCGCTTACGACGCGCTGAACGTCATTCCGTCCTGGATGCCCGATCTTGCGCGCGCTGGCGCGCTCGAGCCGCTCGACAAGTATGTCGACAAGTTCGGCTATCGTGACGAGCTGCAGGACATCGTGGCCGCCTATCGCGACAACCAGATGCAGTATGACGGGAAAATCTACGGCTTCCCGGACGACGGCGACGTGATGTTGCTCTACTACCGCAAGGACATCTTCGAGGATCCGAAGATGAAGGAGGAGTTCAAGGCCAAGTTCGGCTACGAGCTGGCGCCGCCAAAGGACTGGAAGCAGTTCGACGAGATCGGCCAGTTCATCACCGACAAGATGGCGCCCAAGATTTATGGCGCCGGCTTCTTCCGCACGGCGCCATATCCGCAATACATGTTCCAGGAGCGCTTCCGCATGGAGGGAGGCAAGTTCTTCAATGCGGACACCATGAGGACGACGGTCAATGGTGATGTCGGCCTCAAGGTGTTCAAGCAGATGCTGGCGGAGAACAAATTCATGCCGCCAGGCGTGGAGCAGTGGAACTTCGTCGACAATCTTGCCGCGTTCCTCCAGGGCACGACCGCGATGACGATCTCCTGGCCGCCCTATGGTCGCTGGGCCGCGGGCTACGGCTCCGGCGAAGAAGCGTTGAAGTGGGTGCCGAAATCGCAAGTCGCAGGCAAGGTCGGCTACGCGCTCACGCCTCTCGGCCGCCCCGAGCTCGGCGTCGGCTTCGACTTGTCGGTGTCGGCTACCAGCAAGAACAAGGAAGCCGCCTATCTCTTCATCCAATGGCTGAACAGCAAGAAGACCAGCCTCGAGCGCGTCCAGCTTCCCTATACGCTGCGCGATCCCTTCCGCCTGTCGCACTACGCCAGCGAGAAATACCGTGCACTCTGGCCTGACGCCCCCGCCTATCTCGATACGATCAAGACCTCAGGCGAGAAGGGCCTGCTCGATCTGTCCCTGCTGCAACAGGACAAGTATGACGAGGCGATGACCAAGGCGATCTCGAGCCTCTGGGCCGGTGAAGACCCCAAGGCCATTCTCGACCGCATGGCGCAACAGTTCGATGCCATCACCGAGAAGGTCGGCATCGAGAACCAGAAGACCGTCTACAAGGTCTGGGCGGCCAAGCCCGGCGCCTATCCGCAATAGCTGCCCTGGACAACGCACGGGAGGCAGCGCCCTCCCGTGCGGTGCCGCTTCCTGGACGGATGATGACGCTTTCCGCAAGCCTCAACAGTGCCGAACAACGTCGCCCCAGCCGCTTCGGGCGCATGCTCGAGGACCGCCTGCCCTATCTCATCATCGCGCCGGCCATTCTGATCCTTCTACTGGTCGGCTTGTTCCCCCTGATCTACTCGCTCATCGTGAGCTTCCAGCGCATCACGATGACCGAGAACGACATGTCCTTCGTTGGCCTCTTGAACTATGCCGAGCTGTTCAGGGATGCTCGCCTCTGGGCCTCGCTTGGCCACACTGCCATCATCACCGCGGTCGCCCTCCCCCTCGAGTTGTTGATCGGTTTCCTGATGGCGCAGCTTTTCATCGATCGCATGCCGGGACGCCAGCTCTTCGTCGCGCTGCTGGTGCTTCCGACCGTGATCTCTCCGATTGTTGCGGGAGCGACCTGGCGCCTGATGTTCGACGTCCGCTTCGGTCCGATCGGTCAGATTCTGAGCTTCTTCGCCGGAGAGCCGGTACGGATTCTGTGGACGGTCAATCCCGCCTACGTCTATCCGGCAATCATCATCTGCGAAGTCTGGCAATGGTCCCCGTTCATGTTCCTGCTGCTGCTTGCGGCGCTGTCGAATGTCGATCAGTCGCAGCTCGAGGCTGCGGAGATCGACGGCGCGTCGTACTTCCGCGTCTTTCGCGCGATCGTTCTGCCGGCGATCGCCCCCGTTGTCGCCGTGGCCTGCCTGATCCGAGGCCTGGACCTCGTCCGCATCTTCGACATCATCTGGGCTCTTACCGAAGGCGGCCCGGGCTCGATGACCGAGACCGTCTCGCTCTACACCTATGTGCAGGGCTTCTCGCAATTTGAGACCAGCTATACGGCCGCGATCTCCTTCCTGGTGATTGCGCTGCTGACGGTCATCACCATGGCGATCCTCAAACGCATGGAGCTTGCGCGATGAGGATCGGCAAAGTTCCGGCGAGAAAGGCGCGAATCCTGGCGGTTCGCTATCTCGGCGCCGGCGTCATAACCCTGCTATTCCTGTTTCCGGTCTACTGGCTGTTCATGATTTCGTTCAAGACACCGGACGAGATCTACCATGTGCCTCCTTTGTGGATCCCCGGACAGATCCAGTTCTCGAACTACTACGTCCTGTTCAAAGATGGTGACGTCGTTGCCATCCTGAACAGCCTGATCGTCGCCGGCATCAGTTCCGGCGTTGCGATCGTTCTTGGGACGCTCTGCGCCTACAGCCTCGCCCGGTTCGGCACCGGCGGCGAGAACCTCGCGATGTGGATCATCTCCCAGCGCATGATCCCACCGATCGCGGTCGTCTTTCCGATCTTCCTGATCTACGTCTATTTCGGCCTGGTGGACGGCTACTTCGGGCTGATCCTGCTCTACACGGCGTTCAATCTCCCCTACGTCATCTGGATGATGCGCGGCTACATCGTCGACGTTCCGCTGGAGCTCGAGGAAAGCGCGCTCGTCGATGGCTTGAACCGATGGGATGTGATCTGGAAAGTCGTTTTCCCAATGGTGCGCCCGGGGCTCATGGCGACGTCGGTTTTCACCTTCGTCTTCGCCTGGAATGACTTTCTGTTCGCACTCGTGCTCACGCGCACGGAGGTCATCACGTTTCCAGTCATGCTGACACACTATTTCGGCGGACAATCGAATTTCTGGGCAAAGATCGCGGCAATGTCCGTGCTCGGTACATTGCCTATCTTCGTCGCAGTTTCGGTGATGCAGCGCTATCTGGTGCGCGGCATCTCGCTCGGCGCAGTCAAGGGTTAGGGAGAGCGGAGTGGCTGACGTCAAGCTGTCCGGGGTACACAAATATTACGGCAATGTGCATGCGGTTCGAGGAGTCGATCTCGCCATCGCCGATGGAGAATTCGCAGTCCTGGTAGGACCATCGGGCTGTGGCAAGAGCACGCTGTTGCGCACCATCGCCGGCCTCGAGGACCCGGATGGCGGCACGATCACGATCGGCGGCGCCGTGGTCAACGATCTGCGCCCGCGCGAGCGCAATATCGCGATGGTGTTTCAGAACTATGCGCTCTATCCCTATCTGACGGTCAACGAGAACATCGCCTTCGGCCTGCGCGCCCGCAAGACTCCCGAGATCGAGGTCAGGAAACGGGTCACTGAGGCCGCAGAGATGCTCGGCATCGGCAATCTCCTGCAGCGCTATCCCCGGCAGCTCTCCGGCGGACAGCGTCAGCGGGTCGCGATCGGCCGTGCCATCGTTCGCAAGGCGGACCTATTCCTGTTCGACGAGCCGCTGTCGAATCTCGACGCCCAGCTGCGCGACGAGATGCGGACCGAGATCAAGCGCCTGCATCACGAGATCACAACAACGATGATCTACGTGACCCACGACCAGGTGGAGGCGATGACGCTCGCCGACCGTATCGTGCTGCTGCGCGACGGAAAGATCGAGCAGCAGGGAGCTCCGCTCGAGCTGTTCGAGCAGCCCCGTACGGGATTTGTGGCTGGCTTCCTCGGCTCCCCGTCGATCAACCTCATCCCAGCGACCCTCAAGACGAACGGCCCCGGTGCGGCCGTCGTGTTTCAGTCCGGCAGTGCGTTGCCGCTGCCGAACGCAAAGGCCAAGTCACTGAGCAGCGCGGATGGCCAACAGGTTCTCGTCGGCATTCGACCGCAGCATTTCAGCCGTGCCGGCGGCGGACCTCTCCGCGACGGAGTGGTCCCTTACCCGACCGTCGCCGATCTCATTCAGCCGACGGGGACCCGCACCCTCACCACCATCAAGATCGGCGGAGTGGATGCGGTTGCCGAGCTGCAGGCTCATGACGTCAGCAGCCATGGCGAGCGGATCGACCTCGCCATCGACCTCAATCGCGTGGTGCTGATCGATCCGGCCAATGGTCTGGTCATCGCATAGCGAGCGGGCAGCAATCCGGGAAACAGGAGGAGAAAATGTCGTCGAGACTCTTTGCAGCGGGAATCGGAGCGCCCGAGGGCCCGGTGTGCCTGCCGGACGGCTCGATGTATGTCACGGAGATGTCGGCGTCGACCCTCTGTGTCACGCGGCTCGATCCTCGCGGCAACCGCCGCGTGATCCAGACGACCGGCGGCCGGCCGAACGGACTGACAACCGATGGCCACGGCAGGATCTGGATCGCGGAAGCCGGGCTCCGGGCGCTGATCTGCCTCGACGAACGCGGAAATGAGATTCGGCGCATGCAGGGCGAAGGCGCGGACCGCTTCCTGTTTCCGAACGACCTCTGCTTCGGTCCGAACGGACTGCTCTACATGACCGATTCCGGCATGGCCGCGGAGGATTTCATCAACGGCCAGGCCTTCGTGGATGCCTACATGGATCTCGATTGGGACGGCCGTGTGTATGAGATCGATCCGGCAGCCATGAAGGTGCTCCGTGTACTCGATCGCAAGATCCGCTTCACCAACGGCATCGCCTTCGGTCCCGACAATCACCTCTATGCCAATGCGTCTTTTACGGGCGAGATCTACCGATACGATACGATGTGCTCGGTGAAGCCGCGCCGAAACGAGTCCTCTTCGGCAACGTCCTTCAACCTGATTCAAATCCGGATTTCAAAGGGCCGGACGGAATGGCCTTCGGCACGGACGGTCGGCTTTATTGCACGGTCTACAACCAGAAGAACGTCACGGTGCTGGACCAGCGGGGTGAGGTCGCCGATCGCCTGATCCTAGATGGCCCCCAGCCGACCAATTGCGCCTTTGCGCTCGAAGGCAAGAAGCTGCGCGTCACCGAAGTCGGCAAGGGGCAGGTCGAGGAGATCGATATGCCCTGCGAAGGTCTGCCGCTGCATCTGCCGAAATTCGCCTGACGAGGTGCCTCGCGGTTTTGTCCCGCGAGGTCCCTCTCCTAGGCGTCAAAGGAAGCCGATGGAGAGCCAGGGCACCGCGGCGACGATGAGTGTGCCGATCAGGAGCGCGATCATGTAGCCCACGATCGGCTTCATGCCCTCGTCCGGGTTGATGCGGCTGATGGCGCAGGCGGCATAATAGCCGACCCCGAACGGCGGCGCGAACAGGCCGATGCCCATGGCGAGAACGACCACCATTGCGTAATGGACGTCGTGCACCCCGACTTGCCGCGCGATGGGGAATAGCAGCGGCCCGAACAGGACGATAGCGGGAATCCCTTCCAGCACGCTGCCCAGGATGACGAAGGTCACGATCGTCACTGCCAGGAAGACAGGAACGCCGCCGGGAAGGCTGGTCATGAACTTTGCGAGAGAGGCGGAAAATCCTGACTGGGTCAGCGCCCAGGCCATCCCTGTCGCCGCCCCGATGATGAGCAGGATCGCCCCGGACAGCGAGGCCGTCTCGACCAGCATCGGATAGATGCGGCGCCAGTCGAACTGGCGGTAGATGAAGAGACCCGCACAGGCCGAGTAGAGGATGCCGATGGTCGAGACCTCCGTTGCCGTGGCCACGCCCTCGACGACGGCCGTCCGGATGACGAAGGGCAGCGCGATGGCGGGAATCGCGATCACAAAAGCACGGCCGATCTCCCCTCGGCTCGCCCGCTTGACGTGAGACAGGTCCTCGCGGCGGTATCGCCACCACACCACGGCCGCGAGCATGACGGCAAGCACCACGCCCGGAAGCAAGCCGCCGGTGAACAGGGCCGAGATCGAAACACCGGTGACCGAACCGATCGTGATTAGAACCAGTGACGGCGGGATCGTCTCGGTCTGCGCGCCGGTTGCCGCGAGAAGCGCAACCAGATCGCCTGGCTTGGCTCCCCGCTGCCGCATCTCGGGAAACAACACCGGAGCCACCGCAGCCATATCAGCCGCCTTGGAGCCGGAGATGCCTGAGACCAGGTACATCGCTCCGACCAGCACGTAATGCAGCCCGCCGCGCACGTGGCCCAAAAGGCTTGCCAGGAAGCCGACCATCGCGCGGGCCATGCCGGTCATCTCGATCAGAAGGCCGAGAAAGACAAAGAGCGGCACGGCGAGCAGGATCAGGTGGCTTATGCCCTCGTCCATCCGTCCGATCATCACCACGTCGGGCGTGCTGGTTGTCAGGGCAAGATAGCCGACGGTCGCGAGGCCGAATGCGAACGCGATCGGCACGGCTGCAAAGACCATCGCGCCGACGACGAAGACGAAGAAGATCAAAAGATTCAGATTGCCGAGCGGCTTCAAGACCGGCGCCAGCAAAACGAAGGTCACGATGATTCCTGCGACGATCGCCAGTGACGCCAGCAGGCTGCGCAAGCTCGCGATGCGGATGAGCCTGAGGACCGCCGCGATCAGCATCAATCCGATCCCGATCGGCAGTGCGGCCGCACGCCAGCTGTTGACGATCTCGAGCGCCGGCGTCGTGACGAAAGCCTCATCGGCCGCGAATTCATACGCCGGCCAAACGACGAGCACGAGGAATGCCAGCGATGCCGCGGCTGCTACCACATCCAGGAACGCGCGAACCTCCGCACTAAGGACGCCGACGATGGCCGTCATCCGCATATGCTCGCCGCGCTGGAACGCGATCACGGATCCCAGCATGGCGAGCCAGAGAAAGAGAATGCCGGCGAGCTCGTCGGACCAGACTATCGGCGAGCGGAACACATATCGACTCACGATGCCTGCGGACAGCACAGCGATCTCCGCCAGCACGAGCAGTGCTGCCGGGACCGCGACGGCGTGACCGAGCACCATATTTGCTTTCACCACCCATCGGCGCGAATTCGCTTGAGGTGTGCCGGCCGCCATACCGGCATCGATATGCGGCGTATGGCTCATGCTGGTCATGACAGCTGACCCGCGGCTTTTTCGAGCTGCGACCATGCCTCCTCGCCAAACTTGCCCTTCCAGTCGGCGTAGAAGCTGGTCTTGGACAGGGCCTGACGGAAGGCGGCGCGATCGACGTCGATGAACTTGAGGCCCTTCGCGGAGAGGTCGGTGCGCAGCGACTGACTGAGCTTTGCGATATCAGCGCGCTGATCGACGGCAGAGCGGTCGAGCTCGCGCGTCACGATCTCCTGCACGTCCTTCGGCAGGCGCTCGAAGGCGCGCTTGTTGCCCAGGATCCAGTAGCCGTCCCAGACGTGCCCGGTCAGGCTGCAGGCGCTCTGCACTTCGTAGAGGCGCGCGGTCGCAATAATCGGCAACGGATTCTCCTGGCCGTCGACGACCTTGGTCTGCAATGCGGAGTAGACCTCGTTGAAGTTGATCGGCGTCGGACCGGCGCCGAGCGCCTTGAACAGCGAGGTGAGCAGCGGCGCGGGCGGAACGCGGATCTGGAAATTCTTCAGATCATCCGGCGTCCGGACCTCGCGGCCGGATGAAGTCACCTGGCGAAAGCCGTTGTCCCACGCCTTCGACACCGCCATGATCGGCGTCTTGGCAATCTGGGCCCGGATATAGGTGCCGAGGTCGCCGTCCATCGCCTTCCATACGCTGTCGTAGTCAGCAAACGCGAAGCCCGTGTTCACGATGCCGGCGCTGGGAACCAGGGTGGCAAGGATCGAGGACGATTGGTTGAAGAACTCGACGCCGCCGCTGCGAACCTGGGTCATGAGCTCGGTGTCGGAGCCGAGCTGGTTGGCGGGAAACAGCCTGATCTCGAGCCGGCCGCTGGTCGCTTCTCGGATGCGGTCGATCGCCTCCTGCGCCCGGATATTCACCGGATGCGTCGGATCCTGCCCCGTCGCGAACTTGTAGACGAACTCGGCGGCAGATGCGGGGCGGGTCAGAATCCCGCAGAGAGGTACGGCCGTGGCCGCCATCAATAACGAACGGCGACTGATGCTTCCGGGCTTCAAGATGGTCATGTTTCCTCCTGATCCTGCATTGACCTTGGTGTCGACTCCATCAGCCTGCGCTGGCGTGCAGCTTTCAGGGCTCTCCGTTCACCGGCTCTCGACCACCGGCATTTGGGCAAGAGCCATCGCTCGCCGCCGCAACATGCGACGGGCGTTGCTTTTCACTAGGACTCGGCTCGATTGGAGCTTAGCGCAGGCGCGCTAGAGCCACTGCTTGATCTGCCTTGCGACCTCTGCGGTTGAGATTCCGTAGCGGTCGTGCAGGGTCGGAAGTGCGCCGGCAGCAAGAAACTCGTCCGGCAATGCAATCTGGCGGAATGGCGGATGAACGCCTGAACGCATCAGAAGCGCGGCAATGGCCTCGCCAAGGCCGCCAATGGTCGTGTGGTTTTCGGCAACAACGACAAGGCGGCCCGGCTTGCGGGCTTCACGCAAGATCGTCTCAGTGTCCAGCGGCTTGATGGTCGGAACGTGCAGCACCGCAACATCGACGCTGTCGTCCTTCAAGGTTTGCACGGCCTCAAGTGCACGCATGGTCATGATGCCGGATGAGATGACCAGGACGTCTTTTCCATCGCGGATCAGCTTCGCCTTGCCGAGCTCGAACTTGTAGTCATATTCGTCTAGGACCACCGGCACCTGGCCCCGCAATAGGCGAGTGTAGACTGGCCCCTGATGAGCTGCGATGGCAGGCACCAGCTGCTCGATCTCGTGGGCATCGCAGGGATCGATCACCGTCATGTTCGGCATCGCACGAAATAGCGCCAGATCCTCTGCGGCCTGATGGCTCGGACCATAGCCCGAGGTCAGGCCCGGCAATGCGCAGACGATCTTCACGTTGCGGTCTTCCTCCGCGATCGTCTGGTGGATGAAATCGTAAGCCCGCCGCGAGGCGAACACTGCGTAAGTGGTCGCGAACGGCATGAAACCTTCAGCGGCCAGCCCCGAAGCGGCGCCGAACAGAAGCTGCTCCGCCATGCCCATCTGATAATAGCGGTCCGGAAATTCTTTCGCGAAGATATGCAGGTCGGTGTATTTGCCGAGATCGGCCGTCATGCCGACCACATCGGGACGGCTGCGTGCAAGCTTCACGAGCGCATGACCAAAGGGCGCCGGCTTTGTCTTCTGTCCTTCGGCCGCGATCGAGGCGATCATGGCTGAGGTGGTCAGGCGCGGCTTGCCGGGCTGTGGTGCTGATCTGACGGTCTTCATGCTTGCCTCCCGACTTCCAGCGCGGCAAGCGCGAGCTGCCATTCGTGCTGCTCGACGCGGATGAAATGGTTTTTCTCGCGCTGCTCCAGGAAAGGAACGCCCTTCCCCATCAGCGTGTCGGCGACGATCATCCGCGGCTTGGGCTCCGGATGAGACTTGGCGGCGTCAAACGCGGCAAGCACAGCATCGAGTTCGTTTCCGTCGATGCGCTGCACGAACCAGCCGAAGGCCTGAAGCTTCTCGACCAGCGGCTCGAACGCCATGACCTGCGTCGAAGGACCGTCCGCCTGCTGATTATTGACGTCGACGATGCCGATGAGATTGTCCAGCTTGTAGTGGCCCGCCGACTGGATCGCCTCCCAGACGGAGCCTTCGTCGAGCTCGCCATCGGAGAACAACGTGTAAACTCGCGCCTCGGACTTCTTGCGCTTGAGCCCAAGGCCCATGCCGACCGCGATGCTGAGCCCAAGCCCGAGCGAGCCGCCCGACATTTCCATGCCGGGTGTGTAGGAGGCCATGCCCGACATCGGCAGGCGGCTCTCGTCGCTGCCATAGGTTTCGAGTTCCTCCTCGGGGACGATCCCCGCCTCGATCAAAGCCGCGTAGAGCGCGATGGCGTAGTGCCCGTTTGAGAGCAGGAAGCGATCGCGTTCTTCCCAGGACGGATCTTCCGGCCTGTAACGCATGGCGTGAAAGTAGGCCACGGCCAGGACATCAGAGATGTCCAGCGCCTGTGCGATGTAGCCTTGGCCCTGGACTTCGCCCATGCGCAGCGCATTGCGGCGAATGTTGTAGGCCCGGTCCGCCAGCTTGGGCGTGTTAGTGAACGTGTTGGTCGGCGTTTCCATCGATCGGGACCTCGTCTCGCTGGCTCAGTGGATCAGCATGCCGCCGTTGACGTCGATCACGGCGCCGGTGACATAGGCCGAGAGATCCGAGGCCAGGAAGGTGTAGATCCCGGCGACGTCTTCCGCCGTGCCAAGACGATTGAGCGGAATGCCTTCCAGGATTTTCGCCCTCATCTCGTCGGTCAGCTTGCCCGCGGTGATATCGGTGCCGATCAGGCCGGGCGTGACGCAATTGACGCGGATTCCGTCTGGACCGAACTCGCGAGCCATCGCCTTGGCGAGACCAAGCACACCGGCTTTTGCCGCCGAATAATGCGGGCCGCCAAAGATTCCGCCGCCGCGCTGGGCCGAGACCGACGACATGCAGGCAATCGATCCGGACTTCCGTGCGCGCATGTGCGGGATCACCGCCTGGGAGAGGAACAGGACTCCCTTCAGATTGACGTCCTGGATGCGATCCCAATCGGCGGCCGAAATCTCCAGGAGCTTGACCGGCTGGGTAATGCCGGCATTGTTGATCAGGATGTCGATCTTGCCGAAGGCCTCGAGCGCGTGGGCGACCGCCTGCTCGCAGGATGATTTGTCGGCGACGTCGCATCGCAGACCAATGTGGGACTTTCCAAGCGATGCCGCGGCATCCGCCGCCGCGCTCGCGTCGATGTCGAGGATGGCGACTCGAGCGCCCTCGGCGGCGAACCGACGGGCGGTGGCAAGCCCGATCCCGCGCGGCGAGGCCGCGCCCGAAATGATGGCCGTCTTGCCGCTGAGCAGCATCAGTTCCTCCCGCATATTGTTCTTCCTTGGCAAGGCTAGGAATGACCCGCGGAAAGCCAATGGACAAGCGCACAGTTGTCATGGATCGATGAATCTGGTTCACTTGTGAAATGCTGTCGAATGTCCCGATATCTGCAATTCGTGCCTTTGAAGCAGCGGCCCGCACCGGATCGTTTCGCGATGCGGCGAATGAGCTTCACCTGACGCCGAGTGCAGTCAGTCATGCCATCCGCAAGCTGGAGGCCACGCTTCGCACGGTTCTGTTCGAGCGCAGCGCGCGCTCCGTGCGGCTCACGCCGGCCGGCGAAAATCTGATGCGTCACACCGGAGCCGCGTTCGATCAGCTCCGCCGCGGCCTCGAGGAAGTCGCTGCACGCGGTCCGCAATTGGTGCGCGTTCACTCCGCGCCCAGCTTTGCCGCGCAATGGCTGGCACCACGGCTCGCACAGTTTCTCGCTGCCTACCCGAAGCTCGAAGTTCGACTAGCTGCCAGCACGGACTACGCACGCTTCAGCAACGATGATTTCGATATCGACATCGTCTACGGTCCGCCGCGCGCGGAGGGCGTCGAGGTTATCCCTCTTCCGGAGGAGACGGTCACTCCGCTCTGCTCTCCAGCCTTGGCAAAATCAATCAAAAAGCCCGCCGACCTGCTCGAACAGACGCTGATCCGCTCTGACGTGAAGCAGGTTCAATGGCACCAATGGTTTACCGCGAATGGACTGGAGGCCCCTGCGCTCCACGGCATGAGGTTCGACCGCAGCTTCCTTGCGATTGCGACGGCGACCGAAGGACTCGGCGTAGCGCTGGAGTCGACGCTGCTCGCTGAACGCGAACTGGCGAGCGGGCGGTTGGTGGCGCCCCTGTCAGGACGAGCCAACGATATTCGCTACGTTGGTCACCGCTTGATCTACCCGCGCGCCAGCCGACAAAGGTCGGCGGTAAGAGCCTTTGCAGATTGGCTTTTGGCGCAGCTCGTCGATGAAAAGGCGCATTCCTCGCATTGAAGCGCGTGAGGTCGACACCCAGCAATTCGTGAATAGGTGTCCGCTCATCGTGCTTCTCTTAAACTATTGCTGTGGCGCCAGGCCACAGCCATTACTCGGCGATCCACCCCTGCCAAAACGTTCATCGATGTAGCGCCTGAGTTCTGCAGGCGCATTCAACAATGCGCGCGCATTCTGCACGCTGCGGTATCCCCGTCTCCTCCCCGATCGCCTGCATGATGGCGTCGTGCTCGTCACGGGACTTGCGAGTGCGAGCGCCCTGCCGCAACTGGGTGCGGCAGAAGGTGGTGAGCCGCGCACGGACATTCTGCGCCTGCGCGGCCATGAACGAATTGTGCTCGCGCTGTAGATGCATTCGCAGAACGTGCGGTTGAAGGCATCATAGGCATCTTGCCGGCAAATTCGCCACCTATGACACGTCGAGATGTCGGAGTTGGCACGAAAACAGAGCAAGCAGAGAGGGGACGCTCGACGAGGCCACCGCTGTGCTGAATAATTGCTGCAAAGCGCCCACTGAGCAGACTTCAGGACCGCAGCAACCTCATATTTGGTACACCGTCTTGGCAAGTCGATTATAGCTGATGACACGGGGATTGTCCGTAATTACCGGGAAGCGGCTGATCACGTAGTGCTCGATTTTGGCTAGGCGAAGTTCGCCCAATAGCAATCCTTCTCTATTCTTTTCCTTGGATAGGGCCGACCGATAGTAGCGGTCGAGCGATCGATTATAGCGCGCGAGGAGCCTCCGGTCGGTTTCGAGCTTACTGAGGTCAATCCAATTGTTCTTGCATTGAAAATTGTAGATCGTATCGCCACGAACGGTTACGACGTCGAATTCCGCGCGGTTGATCCGCTTGATACCTGTGACCGCGAATCCCAATTCGGACAAGTCAGCCGCCACCTTTTCCTCGAAAATGAAGCCTGCGTGGATCTGGAAGCGCTTGCGGCTACCCAAATGGACATTTTTAAACGCATTGAGGAAACGCGCCAGCAGGTTGACGTTGCTCTCTACGAGATCCCCGATGAACAAAAACGGTTTGAAGCTGTTGCTAGCCTGTTTGAAGTTAGCGTCGCCACCGAGCAACATGCGCTCGAGCTCCGCCGGCGGAAACACCGTCTGAGCCGCTAACATCGAACGAAACCTTCCGATTTCGATCCTGATGAAGTAATCGTCTTCACAGTAGCGAGAGAATGTAGACACGAGGAGCGAGAGGGTCGAATACTCATCATCGTTTAGACCGAAGGCATCGTAGGCGGCCTGGATGAACCGCACGTTGTTGCGGAGCTCCGGCGCCGAGAAGATCTTGGCGGGGTCCTGAGGTTCGGCGCGGGTCGACGTCAGGTCGCCGCCACGTTGCTGATGTATGTCGAGGAGGCTGACACGTTCCGGCTCCAAGAACACACCCTCCAAGGCATCATATTCGTGGCTGGCATAAGCTCCCCTTTTATCTGCAGCCAGGGTGAAGTCCTTAAATACCTCTGCAAGAACGCCTTTCCAGTTCCAGCCTGTAAACGAGATACAGCAGTGCTCAACGATTGGCAGAAGCTCATTGAACGCCATTGCCGGAGCAAGTGGCCGCGTTCCCGAACAGACCTCAGGCATCATGTACAGCAACGAGATGAAATGCCGGCGGCGCGATTGGAAATAACCCGCGGCATCGGCGACGCTATAGACTTGGGAGCCGTCGCCGAGGACACGACCATCCGATTGAAATCCAACCATCGCGCGAGTGATCCGCAGCATGGTGATCATGAATCGCTTTGCCAGCGCCTCGCCGTAGTATGGCGCCACCAGGTCTCGCGCCAGGAGGGCCACATTCGGGTTTGCGACCAGCCCGGCGCCGACCGGCAGGTGCATCAACCGAAGCGACTTCTCGTCGTCGATGTCGCCGTAGAGAACGACATTGATGAATTCCTCGATGTCACGAATGATTCCATGCCAAGTCGGCAGCGCACCGCGCACATCATACTGTGCCAGATGCTTCCAAATAGCCTCGCCGTGAAGCCCGATTTGCTCGTCGATCAGACGGATCGCCTCTTTCCGCCCGACCCGTTCGGTGCAGTCGCGCAGGACTTTCCTCCCCTGAAGCCGAATAGCTTTCTCGTTGTCGGAAAGATAATCAACGCATTTGAAGAACGAATATCGCTACAAAGCAATTCGGTGAAGCGTCATCATCCAAGCGTTCCGCAACCCCTCCTTCAATCTCTATTGCTCGTCGTTCAAGCCCTTAAACGACTGGAACAGCATCGCGGCCGTGACTTCATTTCTTACAACGTCCATTTCTGCGGATGGTCCAGCCTTGAAGTGCCCGCGTAAGGCGAGACATGCCTCAAAGGTTTCAACCCGCGAAGCGGCGGTTGTAATTTGTCTCAAGGCGGCATGATGGCGATCGTAGTCCCCGGCTCTCACCATTTGGGGCAGCATGTCGACGATCGGAAGCACGGCCCCTTCTCCTTCTGCAGCCTTATGGGCGAGGATCTGTCCTAGCACGCCACAGAGGAAGCCGAAATCAGGGGCAATGCGTATAGCGAAGCGGCGTGCACGCTGCGCCGTGGACGATCGATTTGCTTGTTGTTTAACCTCTCCCTCGTGCTTCCGAATGAAGGTGAGGAGCCAAGCCTCAATCTCAACAAGCGTGCGTCCTCCACACCACATCGAGACTAAGGTCTGAAGCGCATCCAGAATCCGCTTGGCTGTGGCTTTGGGCGCTGTTGTATTTGTGTAGGCACGGCCGAAGACCGACTCGAGGGCCGCCTCCCTGATAAAAATCGTTAAATCCAAAGGGTGTTCAGCCACGACATCGAGCAACCATCTGATCCAGTCTTCGGTTGCGGTCTTATCGACCGGCGCCTGATCAAGCGCCTCCCCCAGCCGCTCGATAAGTCTTGGAGGAATACCGTTCCGTACAGCGATTTCCCGCTGCCAATCAAGAACGGGCGGATCTTCCAGTTGCCCCTCGGCAACCTTGAGCGCGATACGGCAGCGTTGGAGCCATCTATCCGCTCCTTGAGAATCAGCTTCTTTCAGCCGGAAGTACCCCAGGGAGCGACGGACAATATCGTCAAAGCCGCTCTCGCCCGCTGCTGTGACAGCTGACAAACGCCGGATAATCGACTGCATTTTCGGATCGGAATCGGCGGATACCTCAATCTGATCGAGCAGCAACTCGATCGGATCATAAATCTCCTCACAGGCATCCTGCTCGGAAAAGACCGTCTTCAAAATTCCTTCGGCCGGTAGAGCGAGGTTCGCTCTCTCTACTCCAATCGGCTGTGCAGGTATGACGATTGCCAGCCCGGTTGCTGCGTATGCCGCGCGCCCGGCCCTTCCTAGCGCATTGAGTATCTCGTGAGGACGCAGATCCGTGCGGGGGTTGCCATTTGGGTCATCAACCGCGCTCCTGTCGGTGCCTGCGAGGATCACCACGTCGCACGGTAGATTCAACCCTTGCGCAATGGTAGATGTCGCGGCGACCACATCGAGGCCCAGATCGTCGCTTTCGATCTCCCTGCGAACCCGGAAAACGCTTTCCGTCAGCCTCCGCTCCAGGGGGAGCAGATCGCCATGGTGTACGGCCGCCCTGCACCCAGCGGGATCGAATGTGGCTTCGGGCGATCCCACATCTTTGAGAACCGACTTCCGCATCTCCTCCTGCGTCTCATCCAACACGATCGTGGCCCGCGCCAGGAGTCCATTGATCTGATCTGCAACGCTTCCGCATGCCTTGGTATCGTTGCAGAACACGATTACGCGCTTTCCGGCGGACGCGTAATCCGCTGCAATCTGCGCAGCGACTTCGTTTCTGTTCGATGTAAGTCGGCCCCTGGCGTTTCTCACAAGCGGCGGCCGTCGATCCGAGAGTGCTTGCACGACTAGTTTTTCCGGCCTCTTTGGGTGCCAGCCTGAGATCAACGAGAAGAGCCCGAGGGGCTGCGCGGGAACACGGCTCTGTGCCGTCTTACTTTTCATTCTCAATGCTTGTTTCGCGGCCTGAGCAACGTCAGACCGGTCGTAGATGACACAAGAGCGAAGTTGTCGTGTTGGCTTCCAAGGATCGTCGAACGGCTCGACCTCCCTTCCCGTCACACCGCGCAGCCAACGCGCAATTTCGGCGCCGTTGGCGACCATGGCAGACAGCAGCAGCAGGTCCGCTTGCCTGCGATGGCGGAGAAACGTCAGAAGCGCCAGCATTGCGTCGATCGCTCGCGCGCTCACCTTTGATGAAGTTTTCGGATCGTCTGCACTGATGAGATGAAATTCGTCGAATACAAGAAGTCCAACCTTATCAAATAGCTTTGGTGCGAAACCCAAAAGGGCAAGGCAGCGCTCTGGCGTCATGACGGAGAACGGTGGCAGCCTCTCACCAAGCTCCTCGAGCGCAACGTCTTCAACAACGCTGACCGCCTCCAAGCCGCCGATTTGCGCAGACATGTCCGTCTCGACCTGGTCGACCAGAGCATGCGTGGGCGCCAGGTAGACGACGCTCTCCCCCGCACATAAGGTCGCTGCAATTTTCAGGACAGATAGAGTTGTCTTTCCCGAACCGGTCGGAGACGTCATCACCATCGATCTGCCGCGGTTCAGGTATCCGGTCCTGACTGCCTTCAGATGATTGATCCAAAGAAACGGGCGCGATTGCGCTTGCAAAAGGAGCCAGTCGGCCCAGGCCTTCGGCTGCGCACCCGATGGTGTTGGAAGCCGAACTAGCATTGCAGCCTGCATGCCATCGATGAGGCGGCTCAAGAGCGTTGCCAGATGATGTGGCCCTGCAAACTGGTGATGTACCGTTCCCTCAAGCCCAAAGCTGAACTCTACTGCCGATGCCTCCGACAGACGGATGACCCGGCCCAGCCTTGAACGGACATCCGCGTCAGGAGCGGCGCTCCCGCGTGCCTCCTGACCGAACCCCTGAACAACATACGCACATTCCCTCAGAAGGAGGTCGGTGGCGACTTCGCGGCTGTCACCCTGCGCAATGGAGTCCTCGTCGAGGTCACGCTCTATCAGAGGGGTAAGATTGCCGGTTGCCAACTCCCGAAGGCTGAGGATCAAAGATCGTCGGACCGCCCGCCGTTCGCCCCTGGCCCTTAGTTGACCTGCAACTTCCGCAGCATCAGCCGCCCGGTCGGCAATCAGGAACAGGAGCGTCGCCGAAATCGACGCTCCTACAGCATCACCCGAAACAAGCGTCGGCCGGTCCAAGGCGGCTTCGCGAACACGGCTCAATATCTGATGAGCACTCGCTGCGACAAAAGCCGCGGCACGTGTCTGTTCTGGTCGAAGATTGAGTGCGACATAGGCCTCGAAGGTCGAAGCAAGGCGCCTCACCCGGTCGATCACATCGCTTGCGACCGCAGATGCCCCCAGCAGGCGGACTGTGGCCAGCTCTATGTGCGCGGCCGTAAGTAGTTCGTCCAATATTTCCGGGTCCAAACCCGGCAGGTCCGGTGCTTGGCGTAGAAGAACGCGGGAACTTGGGTCAAACACCGGCGATCTCCTCGACTTTCGCCGCCACCTCGCCTGCGAGGAGGGCTAACCCACTTCGCAGGTTGTCGAAGGGCAACACACCGGCCGTCCGCGATTCGAGCGATCCGCCGGCCACGGCTTCGAAGCCGGCAATTAGGTGCAGAAAATTGCCAGCCTTGCGCTGATCTTCGCCTGTCGCCACGGCAACCCTGAACTCGCGCGCGCCCTCCCAGAACACATCGTCGACCGCCGTCTCGGGATCGATATTTGGGACACACTTGAGCAGCGTTACGAGATCGGCGAGGATCTCATCGTCGCGATCACCGCTAAGAATAGTCCCGATCTCAGGCCATACGCTGGAACTTATGAGGCTACGGGGTGATTTCGAAGCCTTGTCCTCACAAAGCACAATTCGCTTGATCTCGCGTCCATTCCCATCGAGCTCGACGATAAAACCGTCAAAGCCCTTATCTGCCTGCCGCACATGGGGAGCAGTCATATAGCCATTCGGAAGAGCCATTCTCGCGGCAACCCACGAGACATGTTGGAACAGAAGGCCGTCGCGATGAATAATGGATGTTCTGATCCGCTTCTCCGCGGCCTCCTTCTCTGCGTCGGTGCCCGACCGACGCAGCTCGAGGTCTTCGGGATGCGGAGCCGTCAGCTTTCGTACGACATTCTGTACCACCTTGCCCTTTGAGGCCCGACGGCGCGGCTCCAAGGCATTGATCACGCGCTGAGCGTTTTCCTCCTGTCGCAAATACAGGTAGGCGATAATTTCAATCAGCTTGGCACGGCTTTTCTTGTTAATCGACCATTCAGAGAAATTGCATTCGGTAGTCGTGGACGGCTTCAGCGAAAGCGGCATTCTAAATCGTTTCCGAATCTGCGATTATTTTCCTGCTCAATCTAAGCGCGTATCGCAGCGAAGTCACCCGTTACGAACTCATTGCGGTCTGCCGGTGGCTGCTAACGCGCGGCACGCGGTTAACTGACGTGCCGAAGCATTGTTGGCCGGCACGGGCTTACCGCGAGGTTCGCGCAAGCTCGGCCGAATGCTCAAGACCGCGCAGACCAATTCCGAAGGCACAACGATGTCTCACTTTACTTTCTCGAAAAGGGCACTACGACGCCCGGTCCTTGGGATAACGCATCCCGGCCCGGCGGTGCCTTGAGCTGTACGACTTCGGCAGCTGGCGCTGAAAACCAGCCAGGCGGCAACGAGGCCAGATTTTCGACGTCACCGGCAGACATCGTGAACTCTACCGCCAACAGGTCGGCCTTGGTGCGCACGCCCGCATTGGCTATCAAGTTCAAGGCGTTCGCAAGAATTCGTGGCTCCGTGAGAGGCCACTCCCGATCCAATGGCTCTTCTCGATTCCACCCTTTGGCTGAGTAGAGCTTGTAAAGATCGACCTCATAGCCGTCGGGAATAAGTCTAAGGTCTGCCAAACGCTTGATCTGAGCCTTGATCGATACGCGCCATCGCTCTTTCAGCGTCTGGAGCACGGCGAGAGAAGGACGCCTGACCTCTCGAGGATATGTTGTCGACGGCAAGAGGAACGCGCTTGCCAGACGAAAGGCCTGCGCTTCAATCTGCTTGAGGTCCTTCTTAAGCTCGTCGCGCGTGACATTCTTGTGGAGCACCGCGTGAGCCATTTCATGCGCTGCATCCATCTGGCGGCGTGGAAACGACATCTTGTCGGTCGCAAGCAGAACGTGCGGCCGGTCCTCTGCATTTGACCAGGTACAAACGCCATCGAGTTTTGCGGTGCCCATCTCGATCGAGCCCACAATCATCCCAGCGCGTTCGAGCAAGGCGACCATATCGGTGCACGGCCCCTCGCCGATTTTCCAATGCCGGCGCAGATCCAGCGCAATGCTCTCGATGTCTTCATCGCGCAATTGTTTGTAGCTCGACTTCCCGAGTACATCGGGCACGTCGATAGAGGGAAAGTCGACGTAGTGCTGGAGGATGGAGCTTATTTCTTGCAACCAACGCAGCTGCGATTCTTGATAGTCAATGTCGCGAACAAGCGTCGAAGAGAGTGAACGATAAAATAGCGCGCGTTCGCTCTGATAGGTAGGGCGGAGGAAAAACTCCCGCCGAACCTGCAATGTTTCCGTTAGAGCAGTCATGGCATCCGCGTCGGGCGCGCTTGTGCCATCCTCCCATCGTGTGACAGTGCTTGAGCTAAAGCCAAGCCGTCGCGCTAAGGCGGACATACTTGTCAACCGCCGCGCTGCCCGGACTTCGGTCAGACGCGCCGGCACAAATCCGGGCGTACCTACTCGCATGTATTCACCAAGGTCGAACGTGTTGCCAATAGCCCAAAGGAAGATCAGCCCTGGGCATCACCCTCCTCTTTCTTCGCAGTCGGGGCCTCAGGAGGCACGAACGGCTTCATCACGCTCTTCAACGTAACTTGCGGCCGCTCGAAGTCCGGCGGCCCAATCGGCGCCGGCGGCGGAACATCCGGCTCGGCGTCTCCTTCACCCGTAAGGAACGAGTCTAGGCTCTCATAGTAAAGGAACCCCTCATAGCTCGACTCGATGACGCCGACGGCGATCTCTTCGATCTTGCCGGCGCGGTCGCGATCGCGCGCAACGAGTAGCGCTACGAAAATGTCGCCGATCTTCGGACCCTTGCCGTCGAAATCGAGGCGCAGAGATAGCTCGTAGTTGATGCTCACGCCAGCCAAGCGCGATTTGTTCTTGGCGGGCAGAGCGCCCGTCACGGACATGCTGGCGAGGGCGAGGATGATGCCCTGCCCTTCCTGCTCGAAGCGCATGAAGGGCTGATGGACACGCAAATCCGTCTTCGGCATGACTCCGCCCTCGAGCAGATGTCCGCCGTGCAAGACGCAGACGTCCTCGAAGCCTTGCTCACAGCTGCGAAAGCGAGCCTGACCTTCCAGACCGCGCGCTCGCAAAGGGGTCAGCCCCTCGAAGCTATCGCGGACGACTTCGTGCGCGCGCAGCGCTTCCGCCCTAATCCGGTCTTCGAGGTCGAGCAGCAGGTTACGTGACAGAACCGTGCGAAGCCGGGAGCGGATAGGAGCAGTCATGGATACCCTCGAATCATGCGCATAACCCGATTTATCGCTGCATATTGTGCGTAAAGCAAGAGTTGGTGCCTCCATTGCGCCGGGGCGCAATAAGGAGTCTGGCGGCCCGATGCGGAACTTTTGTAAGTTACGTTTACTTCATTTGTTGCGATTATTTCGTTGGTTGCGTTTATTTCGAATATAGCCTATATTACTCTGGTGCCAGAAAGAATCACGATGACCATGCCAGCCTATGCCCAGGAATTGGGGACTGACCGGCTGCCTTCCGCGAGCGAGAAGGCCGCCGCCAACCAGCTTCGCCAGGTGCTTGCGTCGCATGTCAATGGCGACGTCAAACTGCGCGTGCTCAAGGATGAGCAGAAGAAGCCGACAGAGATCACTCTTTCTCCGGCCCTGTCGGGCCTACTGTTGGAATTACTGCGGCATATCGCGCGCGGTGATGCGGTGACGCTCGTGCCGGTGCATGACATGCTGACGACTCAGCAGGCGGCCGACATCCTCAATGTCTCGCGTCCCTTCCTGATTTCATTGCTTGAACGAGGTGACATTCACTTTACGACGGTCGGGCGTCATCGCAGGATCAGGGCAGAAGACTTATTTGCCTATAAGCGTGGACGGGACGAGAAACGCGGCAAAGCTCTATTGGATCTCGCCGAGCTGGACGCAGAGGACATGTAGAACTTGTTCGCCAATCGATTTACTGCGCTTGTCGATGCGTGCACCCTTGCCAGCGACCTCAAATGCAATCTGCTGTTGACCTTGGGCGGAGCCGGGATTTTTGCGTGTCCGCTGGTCGGGTCGCATTCTCGACGAAACTGAAGCTGCCATCGAAGAAATCCTGCGCAAGAAGGGCCGCACCGATGCGGCCGAACGAGTGAAGCGAGCACGCGCGAGCATGCAAGCAGCTTTCGAGGATGCCATGGTGACGGACTTCAGCGACATCATTTCTGCCGCAGCTGGCCTCCCCGATCCCAGCGAGTCCATGTCGTCGCCGCGGCCGTCAAGACGCAGACCGCAATGGTCGTCACGGAAAATCTGAAGATTTTCCTGCACCAACTCTCCCGGACTCAACATGAAAGCGAAGTCAGCGGATCAGTTTATCGCGGACACCATTGCACTCGACGAAGCTCGTGCCGTTACAGCGATCCGGCGGATGCGGGAACGCCTCAAGAAACCATCGAGCACGTCGACCATGCTTTCGAGTCGCCCTAAGCCGCTCTTTTTTGTCGAACAGTCTCGCATTCACCCCTGTCGAATTCATTTGAATATTCCCGCTGGATTGTTGCCTCTAGCTTGACTAGGAGAATGCGGCGCATGCGTTCGAGTTCGATGCGTTGAGCATCTGTGATTGCCGCCTTCTGACGTTCTACGAGCGCGGCATCTCGGGAGTTGAAGTCGTCGAATGCTGTTTGCATGATTGGATGTCCGTGCGGCAGACAATCTGCGGATTACCGTACCAGGACAATGCATGCTGATCTAAAAACAACCAGCCGCGTTAGGTCGTTACGCGACGCTCTGGCCGGCCTTTGCCGTCTGCAGATACAAACTTTCGAGTGTGTTGATCAGGTTCTGCAGGCCATAGGGCCTTGTGGCCTTGAGCCTGTCAACCGTAGGCGCCGGCAGGACGGCGCGCAGGTGCTGATCGATCCCCGTATCCGATCGCCAGTCGATGAATTTGTGCTCTCCGAACGAGCGATGGAAAAGCAAGGCAGTGCGACCGTAAATGGCTTGAATGCAGAAAAAGATCGCCCAGAGCTCAGGCGTTACGAAGAGACGCTCGCTTTCCATCTTGGTGGACTCTGAGAGCGTCATCTTCTCCGAAACCACATCGAAGCTGCGATAAAAATGCAAGGGGTCGAAGGCGCGGCCGCCCTCACCGGTCTCAAAATAGTGATCCAATTCTTCGGTCGTTAGAATCGTATCGAAATAGACGATATCGCCGAAGTGCTGTTTAAGGCTAAGGATCACAAGCCACAGTTTTTCGATGGCTTCGGACGAACGCTTATCCGCGACCGCGGCGCCGTGGATGTTGATGGTGTTCGCGGTGACTGTGTGAGCAGACAGCCCTCCTTGCTGATTTTCATTACGCACCGACTGATCGAGTAGGAGCAACGTCCCATTAGCGGCTTCCGCACCTTGAACGGGTGTCACGCTAGCTTCGTGATCACGCTTCATCTTGAGCAGGCGTTCGACCGTATAGGATTCAACGTCGGCATCGATCACGGTGTGATGGGTCGGGCAAAGCAGGACGAGATTGTCCACGCCGTTCCGCGCGGCGTCATCCTGGCTCGCGTCGAAACGCGGCCCCTTCGGGCTAGCTGCGGCGATGTGACAAATCTCGCCGATGACGGTTTCACCCTCGGTGATAGGAGACGTGCACTTGGGGAATGCACAGCGGTTGCCGGATTTCGAGAACAAGATTTTGAGAAGCGGGGGGCTGTAGGCGCTCATTTCGCATATCCCCTTGCTTCCTTGATACGCCATTGCCGGTCGCGGGCGGCTTCCGCCTCGCTAGCTGTGCCACAGGGCGTACTGCACACAGTCCCTCCCCGGCCAATGCGTCCCCAATCGCGGATAACGGCCCATTCGCCGAACAACGTGGGTTGCACGTCGATCTTGTAGAACCGCGCCATGTTCTCGTCCGCACCGATGCGCGTGAGGTAGTATGCTGTCATGCCGACGGCCCCATGTAACGGCATTCCAGCTTTATCTTATGCGCATTGCCGAATTGGTCGAACACGGCGAGCTTGACCAGCAATTTCTCGCCGCGCTTACCCCACACGGGTTTGAGGATCAGCGTGAAGGAGATGTGCCCGATCGCACCTTTCGGGATCATGTTGCGGGAGCTGTGCATGCCGTTGGCGCCCTCGACCATCAGCAGCTTTGTCTCGACCTCGGTGTATGTGGGCCAGATGACCTGGATATCGCTGGGCTGTACCGCGCAGTCCGAGATATTCGTGGCTTTCAGCGAGCCGCTGATTTGCATCAGCTCGATGTCGCCGTTCTTAGCGATGCCCCAGTGCGTGGGGTGCGTGTTGAGAGGCAGCAGGATGAGCGTCTTGCGCGGGACGCGAAAGCCGCCAGCACCCCTCCGACCCGTGAAAAGGCCGTGAACGATTTGGAACACGTAGTAGACGGGCTTGAGAACCGCGCCAGTAATTTCGAGGCCGGTCATGGTGTGAGCCTCGTGATGGTCATCCGGTTGACGTTGTAGCTGCGGGCAATCTCGGCCGGGCGACGCGGGCACCGCTGGCTGTGTCTTTGAAAATCGGATCGCACCCGGCAGCCTTCAACTGGGCCAGCTGGGCTTCGAATGTCAGCCCAGTGCTGCTGACACGGGCGTAAATCCGATGAGGCGATTTTGGGCTACTTTCGATCATGTCTATTTGTGCAGCGTAAGCCCTTGGAACCGCCCTGGCAAGCAAAGAACGCTCGGATTCTGAGCTTTGTTCTGGTCTTAGGACCGTAATCTGGTATTATTAGCGACGAGGCACTCGCTTTTAGGCTTTTTATGATGAACGGTGAGGATTTCCAGGCTTGGCGGGAGAGTTTCGGTCTGACGCAGACTGTCCTAGCGGATCGCGTGAAGGTAAGCCGGACGACGATTCAGAGCTGGGAGAACATGGAGGGCGAGTTGCCGCAGGCCGCCGCTAACATCAGACATATCTGGGATCGGCGGTTGAAGCAGGAATCGGCCCTGCACGGTCCCCTAACCCTAGTCTACGCGACCGCTCCGATGTTCGTTGACGCTTACCGCCCCCACGCTCAGCGAGCGGTCATGATCCAGGAGCCTCACCCGAACAATGCAGCGGTACTAGCCCGCGTGCAGCAGTTAAGCGGCCGCGTCGACTTTCACACGCCGTTTGTGTTGGAGAACGAACGACAGGACGTGTGGAACGCCGTCGAACTCGACCGGGTCTCAAAAGGGGACGATCACCAGGCTCCCACCCTTCAGAATTTGCTGTTCACAATTTCCCAAGACGTCCGGGAAGGCGCCAAATTCTACGTGCGAGCAGGCACCAAAACGCACACACCTGCACAGAAGCTCGCGCAAGAAGGCAAAATACATGCGCTGGCGGAAGAGCTCTTTCAGCTGAGCAGTCGTGGTCTCGCCCACATCGTTGATAGCGGACTGCGGATTGAGGAAATCTTCAAGGAGCTCCTGATGCTCGGAACAAAGGCTCCCGACGATTTAGTTTCGGCCGTAGCGTTCGCGCTCACCGCGCTCGAACAAAGCCCTATTCCAAGAGAGGAGCCCAGGATGGAAAGCGCCGGCAATTACGTAATCGACTATCGCGGTTACGAGATCAGCTATCAGTCTCCACCTATTTTCCCCAACCGGTGGGTTATCAACTTGAGTTCGACGAGCCCTCACTTGGTCAATCGTCTCGGTCAGGGCAACATCATCCTTGAAGACATCACGCTTGAGGGCGCTGTCAGCAAAGCAAAGCGTTATGTCGACGGGCTTCGCTAGGGTCGAGCTAAACTCATTCGACAGCCCTGCTGGATACCGAACCACGCACGGGAAGCCTAAATGCGTCTTGACCCGAACCGGCTGATTGTCGTCCTAGCCGTGCTAATCTCGCCGCCATGGCTAGCGCGTGGAAATTACCGAATCGAAATTGGCAGAGACGGCCTTAAGTTCGAGACAAATATCGCGAAGGCTCAGCCACGCTGATCTCAACTGACGACGATACAAAACACGACGAGCATTTCGCGTCGGCTTGAGACCTTTAAGTTGATCAGGATTACCAACTGGGCTTTAAAGGCCCTGGCTTCGATTTAGATGCCAAGGGATGGAAGGCAACACTTGCCGATTGCGATTGCTGCAATGGTCCTGTGGTTCTTTCACTGATCGCTACGAATGGTACAGCGATTCGTTCTCAGAAAAAAATGGACACTTACTTCTTACGCCTCGCGAACGCCTCGATCGCCTTTGAGAATATCTCGGGCCCTTGCCGAAGGCCAACGTTAACCCATAAATTGTAGCTCCTGGGTACCCAGCACCTCCAAGTACAAGCGAGATAATTCCGGCAATGATAATCCGCGAGCCCTTAACGGTTGCAAGCTGGTCAGCTATACGCGAAAGAATCTTGAGTACCTTCTCGCCCGCATCTTTTATTGCGGATGGCATCTCTTCATCTTCGATCGCTTCAAGGTCTGTGGCGATTTTATCCAGTGAGGCGACGACGTCGGCAGCGGAGTTTATCCGCAGCGTACGGAGAGCGTCAGCGGCGTCATGTATTCGCAAAGCCAACTCGTGACGCATCTCGCGTGGGGTTATATCCGTGCCCGGCAGTAATGACCCGGGAGAAGTCGGCGGATTTTCAAGAACAGCCCGGATTGCTTCGGCCAGAGCCTCGCGCGCCCTTTGCTCAGTTTCGTCGTCCGTTGCCTCGTACGGGTACACAACAAAACGATAGTCCTTGTGGTCAAAAGGTATGTGTCCGCCATCCTGAGCTAACAGAATAGTGGGAAGCTGTGTCGCATGGCGTACTCCAAGTTCGTAAAATCCATCAGACGTCAGATCAGTCACGTCTGCGATTACCAAATCGGCCGCTAGAACATGGTCCATAAACGCTCGGTTGATCGAGCCCGGTTCCCGAAAAGATTGAAAGTGCGTTATCTCGAAGTTGGGAAAGTTTTCCATCACAGGAGCAACAAGTGTCTCAAAGACGACCTCGCTTGCATTGGTTGGCGGGGCATCCTTGGTGCCTAAAGTCGAGAGATAAACGCAATTTTTCGCGGCCATGAAATCACCTAGTCAAAAGCCCTCCGAAGAGGGCTCGTCCAGCACCGCGCCGGGCCTTCGATTATGATTTCAACTTTAAGTACTTACAAGTGGCGCATGACGTTGGAGACGATGAAGATCGGGTACGGTAATTTGCACTCGGTGCGATGGCCACGTCGCGAAAATCCGACATGGCTGCCTTAGCGGAATCAGCGCGACTCGGAAAGAGATCGCTTGCGCGCTGGATTGAAATCCTGAGAGGATCCAAGCGCGGGGCGGTAGGCTGCCTCGCACACGGCAATTCGACCCCTGACCGGTCGCCCTAATCAGGCCGGTGACCAGCACCGCGAGGAAGCCCAGCGCGGCGAGGCGATACGAAGGCGGACATCGCGGTCCGTGAAGGCATGCACCCTTGCGAAACAGATCGTAAGGAATTTCATCTGGACGTGTACTTTGGTAACGTATAACTTCAGGTCGCAACCCCATTTTTCCAGCTGTGTAGTTTTTGAAGTAGCACCACGAGCAGATTTCGACCTCGAGCGAGCAAATAGGGCAGTAGAGCTCATAGCGAACTGGACAGGAAGATCGAGGACAATCCTCTCGGGTTTGAAGAAGGTCCGCCGTTCGAACAAGGGGGCCCGCTGTTCCCAGTACTTCATCCCTCTGCCCCGAAGGTGGCACGATGACGCGTGCTGATTCTGCAACTTCCGTCTCGATGCAGCAGCCTATGCGGCCGTCTTCCGGGCACGTCCGGACGGTCATGCAATTCCCAGCGCAATCTTCGGGCAACCAAGACGGGCAACCGGGCGGTGGAAGGAAATCGACGCACTACTGCAACCCGTTCCTACTCATGCAGGCTCTGCAGCCGAATGGCCCGTCGCCGCCATCCGGGCCGCAAATGCGAAAACGTGACCTTCCGGATGTTCTATACGGAGTGCTCGATCAAGCCGAAATCTCTGACGACGGAAGCGTCGTCCTCATGTTCGGCACGGTCGGAGGAGACTGGTTGCAGGCGCAACTTGCGTCGGCGGTGCCTGTCCCGCTCGACCCAGCAGGAAGCACACAGTTCTACGCTTCAATGCCTTTGTATCTGCTCGAAGTCCGGTACGACCTCGTTGACGTGACCGCGATCGGCGGCCCTACATCTTTCGGAACTTCGATCGAGGGAGCACTGCTGGGGCTCGAGGGCACCTGGGTAAGGATAGCGCTGGCCGACGGCGGAAGGCCCGCGGCCTTGTTCGACAATCTGTTCGGCCCCGCGATCGATGTCGGGGTGGTATCGATAGAGCCGGCCGCACCCGACGCAGGGCAGTTCCTGAATTCTCTCGATCCGCTCGATCCGGTGACTGGAGTGGCGGACGCAACTGAGCAGGAGATCGAGAACGCTCTCCGCTCTTCATCCACCTTGGACGAAATCGCGGTTTACGACGTAGGCCAAGGTTCGGCCAACGGCCTCATCTCGAATCAGGAAGTCGTCTGCTACTTCGATTTCGGGGGCGGCGCCGCTCCCAACACCTTCACGTTCCCCCCAGCGCTTACCTCGTTCTGCCAGTGCAACAGCCCGCCGATTATCCTATCGCATTGGGATCACGATCACTGGTCTTCGGAGGGCCGCGATACCCGCGTCCATACGCAGACATGGATTGTGCCGCGACAGACTTCGAACAGCACAAAACGCGCGCCTCATCATTCTTCACTCATCAAGGCAATCCAAGCTGCGGGCGGCTCCATTCTGGTTTGGCCGTTCGGACTGAGCACCAAACGGATTGGTCAGCTTGAAATCAGTCTATGCACGGGCTCCTCGAAAAACACCTCCGGGCTGTCGCTTGAGGTTCATCCGCCCACCGGCGTCACTGGGCTGCCCGTGCTCATGCCGGCCGACGCCGGATATGACGATCTCCGCGTGATTCCGGCAAGCGGCCAACACGACGCCATTCTGTGTCCCCACCACGGCGGCCGTTCGAATTCCCCGAGCATTCCGCAACCGCCTTCCGGATCGTATCAGAGACTGATCTATTCGTACGGTCCGAAAAACACGTACAAGCATCCGCTCTTCAACACCTACGATCCCCATCATTTGGCGGATTGGTTCGACAACCGGACAGGGGTTACCAAACCCACTCCCCCGCCACACATTGTGCGAAACACAGAAGACAGAACATCTAAAGGGCTCGGTCACGTGGGGTTCGACTGGACGACAAGCGCCTCGACCTCGGCACTCGCCTGCGGCGCAGACTTGGACATCCAGCAGAAGTGAGCGATCCGCTCGCGGCCGGAGCGGTCTGCCGAGGTTTCCAAAACTCCCATTTGAAGTATTTTCAGACCAGCGACATAGTTGAGGGACCAGCGTACTCTACACGCTCGAATCGCATCAGCATGGCGAGCTAGAATCGGCCAAGATGCCACTGCAGTTCTCCACCCACGCACGTTTAAATGTCTGATTTTTGGAACAATATACCCGCTGGCTTTACCAGTGAAGCCGATGTCGAGCTGCGTCTCATCGTCCCGCTGTTGAAGGAACTAGGCTATGAGCCTGACGATATCGCCTCGAAGTATCCAGTAGAGTTCCGTGAAGGGCGAGTGGGACGCCGGCCTGAAGCCGACTTCGTTTGCTTCAACGGCCCTCTGCATACCCGAAATACCTCGCTACTGGTCATCGAAGCGAAGGCACCGGGCGAAACTTTGCCAAATGGCAAGTCGCAGGGAGAGTCGTACGCGGCGAACCTAAAGGTGCCGCTGCTAGTTCTGACGAACGGTGAGCAGATCGAAATCTGGCAGCTTAAGGCGACGCAGGATAGTGAACGCGTTTTCGAAGGACCGGTCTCAGCTCTTGCGGCAAACCGCGGCATGGTCGAGCAACTTTTGGCCAAGAGGGCCATCGCCGACTATTGCCGCACTTTCCACGTCAAAACGATTCTCGAGGCTTCGTCCGACTTTGCTCGTTACGAAACGGAGGAGCTAAGGCGAACTGCTCGGTATGCCGCCTCAATTGATCGAACGGTCTCTCGTGCTGGCGCAGCGAGGAACCTGCAGACGGGCATGCTTTTAACGGAATGCCCGTCCGGGTGCGTCGTCGTGGCCCCTTCAGGGTATGGAAAAACGACGCTCTCCAACCGACTGTTGCGGCAGGCCATTGAAAATCGCTGGCGCGACGCCGGCGCGCGCCTGCCGTTCGACGTTCCCGTGATCGATCTTGAGGAAACGGGAGCCTCCGTGCTCGAATTCATGCAGCGCCGGTTGTCGGCGCATCAGCCAAGCGTAACAGAGTCCGCGTTGAAGGACCGCTTGCGCACGGCTGGAGCAACAATCGTTTGCGATGAATTCGACAGGGCATCGCCCCGGTTCCGGCGGCATCTTTGCACCGAAATAAAGAATCTGCTCCGTGACTACCCGCTTCTCCAAATCATCGTGTTCTCCCGCGACGCAGCCCGACCTGACGTCGCTCTTCCTCTGTTCACGCTGAACCCGCTGACGGTGCCCGAGCAGCGCGACGTCGAAAAAATTATTCTGGATGATGGGAGCGGCGATTTCTTCTCGGTCATCGGCATGATGTCTCCTACGTTGGGGGCTCTTTGCGAGAATCCGCTTTTGCTGCAGCTGACATTGGATTTCTGGAAGCGCGAACACGCATTTCCGAGCAGCCTCCTACCGCTGTTCCAATCTTGGCTCAAAACCGTGCTGAAGGCCGAAGAGGGGGACGTGGTCTCCTCGATTCGTCGGGAGGCGGGCCTCACCCTGATTGCAGACGCAACCCTCGATGGGCCGATTGCAGGGGAACATTTGCTGACGCTCATGCAGCAAGCCGACATTCCGCCTGTTGTCCTGAATGAATTGGTCGCATGCGATGCCGCTCGGATGAACGGTTCAGCGATTGAAGTCCATCATGAAGCGCTCGCGGACTATCTGCGAGCCAAGAAGATTGCATGCGGATCCGAAGTCGAGTTGCTCGAGCGAATACCGACACTGCCCATGGCGCCAGATTCGTTTTTCCCAGTCTTGCTGATGGCGCAGCTACCGTCGCGCCGACTCCAATTGGCGTTATGGAAGCGCCTGACTGAAGCCGGGCCATCTGTGTACTTCGACGCGCTTCGATATCGTTTTGACGTTTCAGCGGAGCTGGACAAGCTCGATCCGGGAAAGCTGTCAGAAGAATACCTGAGTGAACTACTTGAAGGGATCGAGCAGCCTCTCGAAAGCTTTTTCGGCGTACTGCGTGAGACCGTTATTGAACAAATCACCGGCGAGCGAGGAAGCGAATTAGCCGTAACAGGCACCATCGATGTTCCATCCCGTCAGCTTTCCTATAAGCTGCATTTAAGGGGCTCGCCTGAGGGGCCATCCGTTGTGGCACGGCCCCCATCCTTCCCAGGCATCATTCGTGGTGTAAGCCTGGATCTGTCAGATTATCGCTTGGACAGCGCGCGCCTGGTGGCCATTGCGCTTTTGAAGGAGAGCATCCTAAGTGGGGTGAAGTCACAGGCCTTCCGGGGCGGCCTGGCGCTGGCTCGAGACAGGCTAGTAGGGCGATGTCGGTTTCTTGTGAAAGAATATGATCTCCCGCTGACGCTGGACATGGACCTCGACGCGCTCGAACGGTTCTTAAGGCCGCACCAAGACAAGAGCGTGATACCTGCACCCTCCACTGACGAACGATTCTCGATTCAGGAACTGCTCGACGACCTTGTGGTCCTACGTGCCGGTGGCGTGACAGCACTGGAACCGTGGTGGATCAGGCTCGGCTGGGATGAGAACTTAGATGCACAGTCGGACGATACGATAAGCCGGGTCCTGAACGAACAATACCGCCGGGCGCAAGCCATCTACGCTGAAATTGTGCAAGCAACCTACTCGGCGATCACCAAGGAAATGACCTTCTTTCCTGTGCTACCCGTGCGCTGGAGGCTCACGGTGGTGCGGCAGGTTCCGCCCCGCATGGGTTCGACGATCTACTTTAGTTGGTCACCAGTGGCGACTTGGCAGGAGGCTGGCGCCGACGTGACTTTTGACAGCCGAGCTCCCTTCGCGGATATAGGGCAATTAGAACAGGAGGTCGAGCAAACCCGCACGGCTCTGGCCGCGCTCGGCCGACCCAACGCCAATATTCCTCGGTACGGCGGCTTCACCCAGCTTTCGGATTTCTCCGGTCGGCAATGGACTGGTCACTTCGACGGAGCAACGCCCGCCATCCACGATGCTTGCAGTCTGCTTACCCACGATCTCGAGAGAGTCTTCTCGTCGATGCCTCATCGAGACTGATATTGGAAATCGGCCTTGCTCCAAGGCCGCGCCTTGGAGCTCCTTTGCAGGTGATCATAGCCTTGGAGCCTTGGGAGGACGCCACAATGGATGAACTAAAGAAATTCGCGCATTGGTGGAGCCTGCTTGGTGTCGCAGGCGCGGCGATCACTGCAGCCGCAGTCAATCAGCAGAACCCGATCGGAATGTATTTTGGCGCCGCTCTCTTGTTTGTTGGGGTTGGCGAATGGATCTGCCGTCCAGAGAAAACTGAAATCTTCAATGGTCCCACTCCGGGCTCCTTTATTACGAAGAGAAGCAATCCGTGGAAGCCAAAGCTTCTTGGCATTTTGTTTGATCTTGCGGGCCTTTCAGCCTTTGCCCGCGTGATCTATCTCGTGGCGCTAGCGCCATAGTACCGCATCAATCGTGACAAGACGATCTGCCACTGCCGGGTAGGTCATTGATCTGAAACGCTCACGTTTGTCTGGGACTCTCAGCGTTAGCCGATCTTTGAGTTGGCACCCTATTGCGTCCTGCCCAAGCTGCCCATCGCGCTCCGTTCAGAGATATCATTACTTTCAACTCGATGTCGACGACTGCCCGCTTACCGATTTTGTATGGCCCCCAGGAGCTTTTTAGCTCCTTCCCATCTTTGTCGTTGCCTTTGAGTTCAATTGCATATGGAGCATCTGATTCTACTGGACGACCGGCAGTCTGTGGATATCGACCTTTATCGCGCACGAAGAACCGCCAAAACTTGTTTTTTGGTGATGAACCTGGAATCGACCCAGCTACGGCGTCGTTGATCCAAACGGCTACAGTGCCGACGGCCTTATCGCGCAAAAGCGTGACCGCTATCCACGCATGCTGTTCGTCCAGTTGCGGCGGCGGCGGTTGTTCTTCCACGCTAGTCGGACGAAAGCCGAATGCCTGGAAGATCTTGTTAACACCAGCGCGTCCGCCGGCCACAATCATTGCCGTGAGCAGTGTCCCGGGTAAGCCGTCCCAGCTAGCCAGCTCGACTGTCCTGGATGTACCGGTGTAGATACCGATCAGCTGGTTCGCGATATCGAGATTGAATAACAGCACCAAAGCGAGCGAGAAAATGAACGCGACCAGTGCATTCGTGCTGCGCGAATCGAAATAGCTGAGAAATGGCCGCCATCGGAACAGAAGGGCAAGCCCGTTTTCCACCAGAACCGCAAGAATGAACAGCACGAAGATCGCCTTGAACGAGGCATCATAGATGTTGGGGCTGTCTAGCGTCGGTGCTCGCGGCCGCACGCTGATCTCGATCGGCGTCTGTGGCGCATCCCCGATCTTGTAGCTCACCTTATCCTCGAGCTCACGCGCCCCTGCAGGCGGCAGGTATATCAGCGTCGTCTGGGGTTCGGGTCTTTTGTCTCGGATAGAGCCACGGCTCCTCCCCGCTCGGACACCGCGTCCTTGACCTGTCCGTTGACGGGCGGTCCAAGCACGACGACCCCGCCCGGGGCGACCTCGAATTTTGCATACGCCGTAGTAATTGGGGTCAGCACCAGAATGGCGAGAGCTATTACTGCCCGCCCCACAATATTGAAATTCATTGCAAGGCCTTTCGCGCTCAAATTTTCTTCAACGGCAATTCGATGGCTATTCCCTTGCCCGCGATGCGTTGACGGATGATCTCGAATCCGAGCTTCTGCATCGCCGTGTAGGCTTCACGCCCTTCCCAGATCGCGTTGATTCGCTCGCGCAACTCATCCTGCTCTTCGCTACCCGTCAGAACAGCGGTGCAATATTGCTGCAGCAGCGCGCGTGCACTGCCAAGCGCGAGTTTGCGCGCCTTCACGAGCACCTCGCGGCGATTCAGACCCAAAAGGTGAAGCGTCTGCTTGCCCATCTCGGTTCTCGCAACGACCTCGCCGGTATCGAGAAACTGCAAGTGATCATTTGGCTCGTCCTTGCTCGGATTGATGAGCAGGGCGATTTCCCTCTTCTCTTCATCGGGTTCGGATGCGCGGAATCCGTCGACCGGGAAGCGATCCGCCTTGCCCGCACCCTCGTCCTTGCCCGCGCCGTGTTTACGATAGCGGTTGCAGTCAATGCAGGCCGGGAACAGGTTGTCCCAATCGTAAGCCAGCCAGTAGTAGCCAGGATGATCGATTTCGCCCCACTTGCTGACCTTGACCCTGATTGGCCTAAAATTGTCATCGGCAACGCGGCCCTTGGGGCGGAAATGCTCGACGTCGCCGGGCTGATTGCTTCCGATCACAGTCTCGCAGTAAGCGCACTTTTGGTTGAACACCTTCAGCAGAAAGCTCATGTACTTCTTGTAGAGCTGGTCACTGACTGTAGTGTCGCCCCGTTTCTTGAACTCCTTGATCAGTTCGCCGCGTTCGCGCGTAGCTTCGGTGAAGACGTCCTGCCAGGCCGAGTCCTGTTGCGGGTCTTTTGCTACCCTGATCATGAGATCGCTCCCGACTTTGCCGCGCTTGCCGCCTCGAAGTGCTTGCGTAAGGCTTCGGTCTCTTCGGCCGACCACTCCTCTGGCTCTGTGGACTTGGCAACGGCGGCCTCGGTGATCGCGCCGTAGCTCACATTGTTCAGGCGCTTGCCGAGTTCCTGCAGCTCCTTCTCCTCTGGCTCGGTCCGCTTCACCTTCTCGAACAGGTCGTAGTACCGGTGAATAAGACGCTCTGTCTCCGGGTTTCGGTCCGACTGCAGGCCGAACACCACGCTCGTCAGGATTTCCTGGCTGCTGCGACCGTAGAAATCGAGATCAAATGGCAGCGGACCGACACGTCCGCTGCGCGGGTCGCGCTCCAGGACGCACATTTCCTTGCCGCGCAGCGCTCCTGCGAGCAGCGGCGAATGGGAGGTAGCGATCACCTGGACATTCGGGAAGAACTTCTTCGATAGTTCGACCAGTCGCCTCTGCCAATCCGGATGCAGGTGCGCGTCAATTTCGTCGATCAGGGTGATCGCGTGCTGCTTCTGCGGCTCGGATGCGTGCGGATAAAAGTCGTACATCCGTTGCACCAGCACGCCGAGCCAGTTGAAGATCGATACCATACCCTGGCTCAGATCATCGAACGGGACGTCTTCGGGCGAAGCAACGTCGCTGTCATCGATCTTCACACGGATGACATAGCTGCTGTCGAGCGGCGCAAGTTTGCGGAACATGCCGGGGACCACATCACGGATGATGTTGTCGAGCAGAGTCTTCTTCGCCAAAGCGCGTGCGTCTCCGCGCCCGGCCTGCTCCAGCACGTTGATCAGCCACTGCTTGAAACTGCCTAGTCTGCGGTCGACCTCACCGCTCACCAGCGGCAGCACGTCCGCGGGCTCCGCAAGACGAGCCTCGATCGGCGCCACACCCTTCGGATTGATTGAGGGAGCTCCGCGCAGGGCTGGGAAGCCGAGCACCAGCGCCAGACCGCCCTGCACCGGCGTGGTCGCGCTCGGCACCACGGATACGTCGCGATTACGCACGAGCCGCGTGCGCACGACCTGCGAGCCGAAGGTGAGCTCGATTGCTGCTTCGCTTTTCCCCACCTGGAGCAGGCGTGTGGCGGCAGCCCCCGCTTCATTTCCGCAGAGCGCAAGACCGATGGCCTGCAAGATGCTCGACTTACCGCAACCATTGGGACCGAAGATCACCGTCCATGCCGCACCCGGGACACCGGAAATCTCCGTCTGGAATTTCAGATCAAGGTTGTCGAAGAGACCAATATTGGAGAGCTTGATCGCCTCAATCCGGCCGGTCGCGAACTCATTGGACGAGCCCTGCGGCCGAGCACGGGCCGGCGCTGTGTCGCGAGCGCGAGAGGCCAGCTTCCCAACAAAGTCCGTTACCGCGGTGTGGGTCGCATCCGCAGTGTAGGGCAGAAGCGTCACGCCGAATCGCGATAGTGTCGCACCCAGCAGGCCGATGTCATGGCGATCGGGCACGAGCGCGAAATGCCGCTCGCCTGTAATCTCCAAGTCGACACCAACCGCCTGAAGGAATTGCTCAAGCGTGGTGGCGCCGACGCCGATGAACATGAAATTCTGCGTTTGAAGCAAAAGCGCCATCTGGCGCTGAAACTCCGGCCAGCGCGCGAGGTTGCGGCGGAATTCGGTCATCGACAGCGACAGGGAATCGGGGCGGTCGAGGTCGCCCATCGGCCGCAGGAACGGATACGTACCGCTCTTGATGGCGTTCGGGAGCTCACTCGCTTGGTCGAGCGCGAACTTCGCCCAGCCGGACTTTGCCGCGAAGATTCCGTCCGCCAGCGTGTCGCGCGCGAGCGTAACGGCGCCGCGCCAGGCAAGGCCAGCCAGAGTCGTGTGCAGGGAGCGATTGGGCCGCGTCCCGGAGACAATCTGTTGCATCTCGCGCGCGATGCGCTCGTGTGGGACCGCGGCTGCGATTGCGTCCATGACTTTGTTAAAGCCGTCGCCGGACACCGCCAATTTTGCCTCGGCTTCGACGCTGTCAATCAGGCTCTTCGGCAGCCCATCGCGCAGGCCCTCCACCAGCCTGGTCACGAAAGCCGGGCCATCCGGGAATCCCGCCTGCGCGGAGGCGCCTCCGCCGAGCGCCAGCATCGCGCGTCCTTCCGCGAGCGCCGTCAGTAACGCCGATGGCAGCTCGGGTGTCGGCAATACCGGCCGCGCTAGCGCGGTCGCGTCAGCTTCAGGCTGCTTGAACGGAACCACAACGGGTGGATCGAGATCGAGCTTATGAGGCTTGGCCCGAACAGCACGAAACGCGACCAGGCCGAACAGCCCAAAGAGCACCACGCCAGCCGCTGAGAAGCCGATCAGGGCCAGCAAAGGGCTGCGAACTGTAATATTGAACGGGTTCGACTTGATACCGGTGTCGCGGTCGATAAGGTAGACGATATGGGACGAGCCCCAGTTGACGCCGAGGAACGTCGAGCGCACTTGGTTGTCCAGCGTGAATACAATCGATCCCTTCATCCGATCAACGCGTGCGTTGCTTGGGCTTGCCTGGGGTGAATCCGGAAGGCGCGTCGAGGCAATACCCCGAACGATAGTCTCGCCATCGATGGCGACTGCCAGCCGATCCTGCGCCTCGCCCATGTTCAGCCGCGCGCTGGAGTCGTCCACATACCGCACGAGGAGTTCGAAATACCCGATCGCTGCGCTGCCGAGGATCACGGGGGACGGCTCGATGGCGCCGAGATTAAGATCAAGGATCTGGAACGAGGACCCAGGCTGGACCGGTATCTCAGCCTTGCCCGGTGCCGACTTGTCGATGGCCGGGCGTTGCTGAGCGCTTGGCGATGTCTGCTGCACATTCAACGGTATCTGCTGGGCGTTCAGCGGCTGCTGAACGTCCTGCGGAGGCGCGCCACCGCCTGGCTTGTCCGTGGCAAACGATGGAGCGGCGGCAAGCATCAGCGTGACGACTGGAACGGCAATCGCCCGGCGCGCTCGCCACACCGAAATCATCATCGCACGCATCGCATTTCCCCTTCCCCTTCGACAACGTCGCTCGGGCAATTAGCTCATACCAACTCGCCCTTTCGCAGGTCCCAGTATCGATACTCGGGCCGCGGCTGCGGATATGGAAGGAGAGCTAAGCCGTCGCCCTGAATGGCGATATCGAGATCAGCGTCTGGCTCCGAACCTATGTCGATCGGCGCTATCGTCAGGTTGACCGTGTCTGGAACGCGCTCAAGGTTGTCGGCTACGGAGCGCAGAATCTCTTTGGCCGACGTTTCATGGATTGCGAATAAGAACGGCTCGGTCCCCCACCAGGGCCACCATGGGACGACCAGCGACGAACTCGTCCAGAACGGACCTCTAGAGTCGTTTACAACCCAAAACTCCTGAACGGATCGATCCGGACCTATGTCCGCAACTCCGCGGCCGTCAAGAATATTGCGCAAGAAGCCTGCAGCTATGTCGGCTCCGCAGAGGAGAAAGGCGGATTCATAGTTCGCATAAGCTATGCGCCCGCTTGCAACTCTCTGCTCCCGTTCCCGTCGAGGGCCACCATCCGTTGGACCTCCAGGACCGCCGGGGCCACGGGGCCCATGCATATTGTGTTCGAGCTGCCGGCGCAGCTCCTCCTGCTGCTGTTGTTGCGGTACCTGTTGCTCTTGAATTTTCTGGACCTGCTGCGGCCCGTAGGTTGCCGCGGCTGACAGGGAGTTTATCTTCGCTTGAACCCTCGCCGCCACTACGGCGATCGATTCAGGGCTGGCAACTGCAAGCGTTGAGACCTGTTCGCCTACTGCGCCGGCGGCGTGCTCGCCCGGAATAGCGCCGAACGCGATTCCATATCCCCCGGCCACGACGACATCGCGCGCTCGCTGACCAATGACATGCTGCACTTGCTCCGCAAAGGCCTTGCGCGAAAGCCTACGTATCGCGGCGCGTTTTGCCCGTACCCTCGAGAGGCTTCCCTTGGCTTCGGCGACCACAACGCTTTTTTGCTGGAAGCCATACTTGCAGGCAGGATCGTAGACAAAATCCGGCCTTCTCTTTTTCGAGTCAGGATCGCCAACGGACGGGCTGAGCTCGATCTCCAGCATATTTGCTCGCCAATGAAATCCGAGGCGCTCCATCACGAGATCTGCGACAGCCACTCCCACCTTCGCCGCCAAGGAGGTCAGATCTTCATCCGGAAGGATATCGACCTTTGTCGTGACCGAGAATTCGGCGTTGTTAGGACTGATGAAAAGATTTATTCGTTTAGCATGACAAGCCGCGTTCGAGTGAGCGAGCCATATTCTCTCCTCTTGAGATAGATTTGGGACCGCAGCCTGGATCGTCGTTGTGCGAGCGAGTGATAGGACGAGATCCTTCCAGCTGAAGAGAAGCGGGCTTACATACGGCAAAGCGCCTCCGTCATGTGCGAGAGGATGAGCAACACGGACGGTTTGCAGACCCGTAATCCGCTTTCTGACGGGCTTCCAATTCATCGGTACACCCAAATCTCTTGATCAGACTATGAGCTCTACGGGCCGCGTCTTGGTGCTTGGAGGCCCACGCGATTCCGATTACCGCCGCCCTGAGTAACAACACGTGACACTTGCAATATCAAATAGATACTACCACTACACCAGGGCAATTGAAAGGAGGCGCAAACCCGAGAGAGTGCTGCTACCCGCCACGATCCAGATTCCTTAGTCAACGCCCTCGGCCCCTTTCCTCAGCCTCTTGGACGTAAAAGCCAACCAAGGTCCCCAGGAACGCTCCAAGCGAAAGGGAGCCGAGGACAACCAGCCAATCGACGCTTCGGCGATATGCGACAACCAGTGCGCTCGCCAGACTGACGGAATAAACCGCAGCAATCCGTCCTCGTCCAGGGCGACGAGGGATTGATCTTCAGCTTTGGAGACCGTCATGACGGATATTGCTGACGAACCTGCTCCGTTGCGCGCCGTCAGAAAACGAGTTGCGAACCGCTCAAGTGCAAATCATCCCCCAAAACGGCGCATCATTTCTGCTTCTTGCAGAGCAAAATTGCATTTTTCCAGCGCGATCGAAATATAGACTGCAGGCAGCGCACGATTGTCCGCCTAGACAACGCGGCCTCAGAGATGCCCCGCCAAATTCATCGAGCCTGCACCAATGTGACGGTCGAGGTTTTTGGTAGCGCGTCCTTGGAGGTAGCGGCAGTGATCACCTGTGACACCAAGTCCAACACCTGCAGTGAACGAGCCTCCTCGGTGCTGCCAAAGGCAGGTGTCGGGATGAAGAAATTCTCGCCACTGTACGAGACGGCAACGACCGCTCCGACGGGGGCAGGAACGGCCCGCCTGACCTCGAAGAGCGGAACCGTTAGTCTTCGATTGTCCTTTTCGACCAGTACCTCGGGTATGAACGGATGGGTCGAATAATTCTGCGCGGCGATCAGGTCGCCGAGATAGTACAAGATGGCTTGGGTGGTACGTGGCTTGAACGGGAGCTCGATCTCAAGCAGTCGCAATTGTCTTACAAACGTCTGGAAGGTGACCATCGCACATAGATCACGGCCCACATTTAGCAGTGTCATGGTCGCATGAGTTTCCGGAAACTCTCGGCAGCCGGCGCTTTCGAATCGCTCACGGTCCCGCTCCACTGCGTCGCAGATATCAGTATCGCGTTGATTGGCTTTCGCTCGGCACCTCGCCGCGGCTTCGGCGGCGATCCGTTGCCTTTTTTGCACGGCAAGCGTGTATTCTTGTACAAAGATCAGCTTCACCAATTCCTTCGGAAACTTCAGCTGATCGAAATACTCGACAATGCCGGGCGCCAGCGGACGCTGCAGCTCCTGGGCGAAAGCTGCATAATTCAAATTGTTCATCGTGAATGACGTGAATCCGCCGTTCACATTGACCGCAGGATTCACATTATATGTCGTGAGCCCCAATACGTCGAAATTGAAGGTCCCCCCGGCCGTTCCCGAAAAAGTCGGAGTCGCAGCTACGTCTCCGAAGCCGACGAAGGACATCGGCGCACGTTGACTCGCCCGGACCGCATTCAGCAGGATTTGACGATTGTTCGATTCGGCAATGGCTTGATTGTAGGCGTCGGCCTTATGTTCAAGCTCTCCTCGCGTGCAGCCCGTGGCGCAAGCCAATAATATCACTAAAGCAACAGCACGACGTGCTGATCGTACCCGACATTTCAATTGAAATCGCACCGCCCCCTCCTATCACCCAAAATGGTTACGTTGCGTCCGTCACAACCGGGAGTCAACGGCAGTCAGTGGACAACCCTATTGGGCATGCTGGTGCGCGACGCACGCCTCTCGGGATAAGTGATGAGTCCATTACTCAATGGGTCGGCTGCTTGCCAATTCTACCGAAGCGTGTATCGTTATTCCGGTCCTTTCATAGAACCTACTTTGTACCTTAGTAAGTATATTGCGGAGCCGTATGCCCATTGATGGATGCTCCGCCAAGCCAACTTCTCAGCATGAAGAACTACTGGAGCTTTTCTGATGTCCGTGGACGAGTTCATCGACAGAGCGCCCTCCCAACCGGAAGACGGAATTGGCCTTGCGCTCTCTGGGGGCGGCTACCGTGCCATGGTATTCCATGTCGGAGCACTGATCCGACTGAACGAGCTATCGCTGCTGCGCAAAATCAAGCGGATCTCCAGCGTCTCCGGCGGCTCGATCACGGCGGGGATACTCGGTGCGAACTGGAAGAATCTGAATTTCCAAAACGATGTTGCAACCAACTTCAACATTGTCGTCAACCAAGTCAGAGCAATGGCTGATACGACGATTGACGCCGGCGCGATCATCGGAGGCATCTTGCTGCCCGGGTCTATCAGCGACCGCGTTGCAAAGGCTTATGACGATGTCGCCTTCAAGGGAGCGACACTTGCAGATCTCCCCGACGACGGCCAACCGGGCAATCCGCGCTTTGTCATAAACGCGACCAATATCCAGACGGCGGCTCTCTGGCGCTTTTCGCGTAACTACATGGGTGACTACAGGGTGGGATTGGTCGAGCGCCCGGATGTTCCACTTGCGAAAGCCGTGGCTGCGTCCTCGGCCTTTCCTCCGATCCTGTCGCCGTGCGAGCTCGATATCTCACAGGACGTCGTGAACACCCCTGGTGCCGACCTTCATCGTGAGCCCTACACCAAGACGGCGATCCTGAGCGACGGAGGGGTGTACGACAATCTCGGCCTGGAGACGATTTCGAAGAGATACACGACGTTGCTCGTCAGTGACGCAGGACAGAAAATCGCTCCCGAGCCCGACCCGCATCGGGATTGGGCACGCCACTCCTTGCGCGTGCTTGATACGGTGGACAACCAGGTCAGGAGCTTGCGCAAACGGCACCTGATCGACTCTTTCCAACGGAAAGACCACACGGGAACGTATTGGGGTATTCGGACGACCTTCGCCGACTACAAGCTCGGCCAGGATCCGCTTGGATGCGCGACCCGCAATCCGATCCCCCTCGCTGAGGTGCCGACGAGACTGGAGGCGATGCCCAGGAATTTACAGGATCGGCTCATGAACTGGGGCTATGCGATCTGTGATGCAGCACTGCGTGCACATATTGATCCGGCACTGCAGACGAAGCTTGGCGTCACCATAACCCCTCCGACGCAATTTCCTTTTGCTGGTGGATATTGATCGTGCGCGAGCCCTCATCTCCCGCGTTCCGTCGATTGCGCGTCTACGCGTTTGATCCGTCCGCTTCGACGGATCTGCGAACTGCCACCATGAACGCGGCGGTGATCAAGGTGCCCTGGGAACAACTTCAGCCTGGACCAACGGGCGAATATCTCGAGGTGATAGACGTAGACCCGGCGAGTGACGCGTTTTACGAACCGGTTGACCTGAACTCACCGCAGCTGCTCGCGCAAGACGGACATGCACCTTCGGAGGGCAATCCGCAATTCCATCAGCAGATGGTTTATGCAATCGGCATGACGACCATCCGCAATTTTGAGCGCGCGCTCGGCAGACGGATCCTTTGGGCTTGGAGGTGGGCACGAAGGGAAGATCTGACTGCATATAAAAGAAGGACTTACGTCGGCAGACTCCGCATCTATCCCCATGCGCTACGCGAGGCCAACGCATATTACAGCCCGCAAAAGCGAGCTCTCCTCTTTGGCTACTTTCGGGCCAGTGGTGAGGACGTCGGCAACAATTTGCCGGGCGGAATGATCTTCTCTTGTCTGTCGCACGACATCATCGCACACGAGATGAGTCATGCGATTTTGGACGGCATGCACAGGATGTATCTTGAGCCGAGCAATCCGGACTCCCTGGCGTTTCACGAAGCATTTGCCGACATTGTTGCACTCCTGCAGCACTTTACCATGCCGGAAGCCGTCAAGAACCAGATCGGAAGGCTACGTGGGGATCTCTCTCAGCGATCGTTGCTGAGCAATCTTGCTCTTCAATTCGGGCAGGCGATCGGCAACTATGGAGCTCTCCGCGATGGGATCGACAAGATCGATCCGGAGACCGGTCTTCCGGACGCGCGGGCGATTGCGCATGTGACCGAGCCGCACGAGCGCGGCGCCATCCTTGTCGCGGCGGTGTTCGACGCATTCGTAACCATCTATCGAACCCGTGTTGCGGATCTGATCCGGATGGTTACGGGCGAAGGCGAGCGCTTTCCCGACCGGGATCTTCATCCCGATCTGCTGAACCGTTTGACCGCCGAGGCAAACAAGACGGCAGGCCATGTCCTGCGGATGTGCATCCGTGCTCTCGATTATCTTCCTCCTGTCGACATCACGTTCGGCGACTTTTTGCGGGCGGTCGTTACCGCCGACAGTGATCTCGTCGCGGATGATGATCGTGGATACCGCATCGCTTTTGTGGAGGCGTTCAGAAGAAGGGGCATCTACCCGCGGGATTGCCGATCCTTGGCAGTCGACAGTCTGTTGTGGGGAGAGCCAGACGAGGACGTGGCTCTGGGATGGCTCGACGGAATTGACACAAGCCATAAAGAAAGCCGCGAGGATCTCTGGAAGCAAGCCATCGACAATGCAGGCGTCTTCTATGGACGGCTGAAGGACCGAAACAGGTTACCGGCAGACACGCTGCGCAAGATGGGATTGGCGCTGGATGACGATGCGCCGAAGACGATCAGGCGCTCGATCAAGGATGGCGGGGCGCCCGCTTTTGATGTCCAGTCGGTCCGAACCACGCGCCGTATCGGTCCCGACGGTGAGGAACTTCCGCAGCTCGTGGTCGAGATCGTCCAGGAGCGGAGAGGCTTCAGCGATGCCGACGAGCAAGCGAGCCACGATGCATCCAGGCACCGGTCGCGGGCTGCGGACTTCACCTTCCGTGGCGGATGCACGCTGATCATCGACCTTCATTCGGCGAAAGTCCGTTACATCGTCAGCAAGGATATTCTGAGCGTATCGCGACTCGAAGCGCAAAGACGGTTTCTGTTTGAGCGTGAGACGGAGTCGCTTGGAGCTACTTATTTCGGCCTCGATTCCCGCGAAGAGCCGTTCGCCTTTCTGCATCGGAACGGATAATGCCATGTTGAGCGCACGAAAAACGGCAGCAAAGCGAAACTCTGCGAGAAAAACAGCAGATAAGAAGCCGGCGCGCAAGAGAGGCGCCTCCTCTGCTCCATCTTCCGAAGCGGGAGCCGACAGGCCGGTGGATGCAGCGTCGGCGGCAACAGCGGCACGAGCCAAGCCCGACCGCATCTCCGTTCGCATGTACAACAATATCCTCGGCGACTGCTTTCTGATCAGGATTCCCGCCGGAGCAGAACGCGACGTGAAGATCTTGATTGATTGCGGAGCGCTGCAGGGAATGCCGTCAGCGGCGGACATTATGAACGAGATCGCCGCTGACTTGGCAAGAACGACGGGCTCTCGTCTCGATGTCTTGGTGGTCACGCATGAACATTGGGACCATCTGTCCGGATTTTATCAAGCGGAGACTATCTTCCGAAAGTTCGAGATCGACGAGCTGTGGCTCGCCTGGACAGAGAACGACAAGGATGCGGATGCGGCACGGATTCGTGCGCGACGGCAAAAGGCACTTCAGCTCCTGCTGACACTTGACAAGCACTTTGGGCCGGCCGCGGCCGCTCCGGAGGAGGATGAAGAAGAGGCAGGAGCGCTGAGATCCGGAGGGCAACGCGATGAAGTGAGGGAGTTGCTCGCGTTCACCGGTCAATCGCCAGGTGCGGCCCCAGCGAGAATGGATACTGGAGCCATTCTGACGATGCTCAAGGGGCTTGCCAAAAAGGTCAGATACTTCACGCCAGGCGCAGATCCGATACCGCTGCCCGCCGAAGTTCCGGTCCAGGCATACGTTCTTGGCCCTCCCAAAGACACCAAATTCCTCCTCCGCAGCAACCCGCGAAAGGGAGAGGTCTACCTGGCCGAGGATGGCGCCGGACTGGGCGTATACTTGGCGGCTGCGGTTCAGCTGGAGAAAGAAGCCATTGCGCTGGATGCCGACGAAGCCAGGGCGATCGAACTATCAATGCCCTTTGACAACCAGCATCTCCGCCGGCTTTCGGAAGTCGCAGGGAAACAGAACCAGGCCTATTTTTCTGAACGGGAAGAGTGGCGGCGTATCGATCGCGACTGGCTCGGGGCCGCGGAACAGCTCGCTTTGAAGCTCGATTCTGATACCAACAACACCAGCCTGGTTCTCGCTTTCGCGTTTGGAAGCAAAACTGATCCTAAGGTGTTGCTCTTCCCGGGAGATGCACAGGTCGGAAACTGGGAGTCTTGGCAGCAATACGTTTGGCCGAGCGGTGCCAAGCGAGAAGACCCGGCCGCTATTGACATACAAAAACTGCTCGCCGCGACGGTGCTCTACAAGGTGGGGCATCATGCCAGCCATAATGCGACACTGCGGGCCAATGGACTTGAGCTCATGACCCATCCAGAACTTGTCGCTATGATTCCGGTGAGAGAGGAATTCGCTCGCAAAACGAAGCACTGGAACATGCCATTCCCCTCGCTGCTGGCACGTCTGTTGGAAAGAACGAAGGGGAGAGTATTGCGTGCAGACAAGTCTCTGGATGATTTGCATGCCGACCGGGATCATCGCCAGGACAAACCAGGCGAGCTTAGTCGCGACGACTGGGAGGCCTTCTTCTCCCGCGTCACCGCAGGTCCCAAGTCGGCACATTCGGAGATAGCACCGCTGTACGTAGAATATTCGATACCGCTCGCATGAGCGCCAGCGAAAGAACGTAACGCGCTACTAGACTGTTTCGGCCATGCGGATTCAAGGGCGCAGGCTAGCGGTTTTCGGGCGCCGCGAATCTTCGCTCATCTTGTGCTTGGCAGCATGCTGACCGACGATCAGGTCATAAAAGGAGGATAATCTTCATCCGATGGGCCATAAAAATAGTCGTTGGAGATATACCACCGCCCGGACGATCGCGGACCGTAGATATAGTTGTTGTTGATGTAGTACTGACCACTGTTGCGCGGCCCGTAAATGTAATTGTCGCGGATGTAAAACTGACCGCTGTTTGTCGGCCCGTAGATGTAGCCATTCCTAATGTAGAATCTTCCGCTTCCGCCCATTCGCGAGGCTCGTCCCCTAAGTCAGTTTGCGTTGCAGCCTATCGGCCTCGTCGATCTCACCCCACGCTCAGCGACCGAGCACCTAAGAGCGCCACGACGGATCTTCTCGTGAGGCCGCAAACATTACAACATGATTGTGGATCCCCGCGTCCCTATAGCCAGCTGTGTACAGGATATAGGCGCCGGCAGCGGGGCATCTTGCATGCAACAGGAAATCGCCGGAGCTCAACGGAGCTCCAGCTTCGAATGCGCGCCGATCCACGCAATCACTATGAACTAGCGAGAGACCGTCCCAAATCTGAATAGATATGAGCAAGCGCTTTATCCGGAAGGGGCGCATCTCGCTTGGACATGGCTGGAAAATTCGAGACACAGAAATAGACGAGAAGAATAGCCGACAATCGATAGGTGACCGCCTCCTCGCGTCGCTGCAGAATGATCTCCCGCAAGAAGCTTTTCTCAGACCACCATTTCCTAAAGTCGCTTTCGAAGCTCTCACTGACCAATTTGGCGTAGTGATCGACCAATAATGACTGGAGCGGGCCCTCACTTGGCTCAACACCGAGCCATTCGGAGTAGCAGGTATCGAGAAGCGCGGATGTTTCCTTCGACTTAGCCAGCGCCGTCTGAATCTCGTCATTGACCGCGGTAAAGTAGTCACTTGTCGCTTCGATGAGTGCCATGCTCTTGGCGGCAGCGCGCTTCAATGCCGGAGAAGCCTGGACATTCGGCTTGTAGATGGTGTCGTGCGTCAGCTCACTATAGGCGTGCTGCAACAGAGTCCGTACCTGGACCTCGCAAGGCAAATCAGCCCAAATCTCGACCTCCTCAAATCGGAACGGCAAGCGCGATCTGAGTACGTAGTGCACCGACTGATAATCAAACTCATATGGCCGCGCTTTCTGCTCTTGCACGTAGTCGCGGGCCTTCTCGGCTATCCAGTCGTCGATGGACAAAATGGCCTCTTGCACTTTGTCCACGTCATTTGCCAACAAGACGACGAAGCGAAGTCCGACCTTGTCTTCGATTTCACTATATGGATCTTGATAGCCCTTGTTTCGGTAAAAGGCTTTTTGAAGCAGCGAGTCGTCCTGCTTGGTGCGCGCTTTGACTGGAATCTTGAGGAAAGCCTCAAGCGCGAGAGGCGAAACCGTAGCTTCGATTGCTCCACAAAGCCTTTGCGCGACGAATTTGCCCCAAGCCGTGTAGGCTGGAAGCTCCTTGCGCCAGCGGTCCAAAAACTCTGCTTCTGTCACTATCGCTCGTCTGTCATTGAGTGACGGATTGTCACGCGGGTCCAGGGATCAGAGCCTTCTCCCCCAAAATCTGACGCGGCTCCTGTCTCGATCACGACATCATGCGAATTGAGAGCATCGGTAGAGACGGAAAGCTCAATGTCTGATCCGAAACGAAATCGCCGCCTGCGCAATCGTTGTCCCATCTGCGTGATGTCCCTGACGATGGCGCGGGAGGGGAATCTGTTGGATTCCATGAAAGCTCGGTAAGCATCATGTGCATCGGCGGGCAGATACTGCGTTGCGTATTCATTGCTACTGAAAGTATTTGCCGTCTCTGTCTTCACGAATGTATGCAAGGCATCGACAAGATCCTGCTTCTGGTCGCGCGAGAAACCGGATCGTCGAACGAAATCCTTGGTGAGATCGAAAAATCGAGCGGTTTCGTAAGCTCCGTCTTCCATAAGGCCGCAACCGAGGAACGCATCGTAGAAGTAGAGCGCAGCCGCCTCGCGATGACTTTTCGAGATATTGGTGTCGAACACATATGCATCCCAGCCATTTGGAGGAGCAAGTCCTGCCGAGACTTCAACGAACATGCCGATTTTGTAGAGTCGCTGAGTGGGTGTAAGAAACAAATCGTCCAGGAACTCAGTGAATGTCGCGTCGCGGCTTCTATATCGCCGGAATCCCGAGTGTTTCTCAGCCTTGATGACGCCGACGTACCTCCGGTTTCCTGCGCCTACTGTGCCGTCAAAAACAAGAACAACCCCGCCGGGGATGGACTGCGAGAGCTGCACATCGGCGAGCCGATCGGGCACGCGCCTCGAAATGGAAAGAAAATCAGTGTCGGCGGCGGCGACCAACTCCTGCACGTCGTACAGGTGGGAGCCTGGTCCATGCCGAATGATCCGCATCTGTAGGCTCTTCTGTTCTGCAGCTAGCGCTGCGGTCACTCGCTGCCGGAATTCGGCGATAGCGTCGACGTGAAGCCGCTCAAGAGCCTCGGCGTAAGATGGCTGCTTGCGCTTGCGGTCCGCCTCACGTTCGAAAACCTCGTGAATCGAAATTCGTTTGACGTTCAAATTTTCAAAAATCATGACCTCATCCCCTGGCTAGGACTGCAACCAGAAGATGAAAGATCCGTCAATGTCCGGGTGAGATGAATAGAACATATCAAGAACAAATGTCAAGCACTTCCGTGCTCGCTATCATTGCTGGTGCCGCCCAGTTCACGTGGAGAGCTATATTGCTCGGACTGAACGTATTTTTCGTGCGGAATCGCCTCATTTCCGGGCTTTTTCCTCGGTTCTGCTGCGTCGACGACCGGGTCGTGAAACTTCTATCCCCTAAGAGCCATCCGAAAACATCCCGCTCGGGGCTATTTTGATTGAACGGCCTGTAGTCGCGGCAAAAACGTCCCGATCGGTGCTTTTCTGATGTAGTTCGGTCCGGAACCTGCTATGATCGTCCCGATAGGGACGATTATGCCGAAGATCAGGACCAGCAAAGCCCTCGGAACTCTGATCCGGGATGAACGCAAGGACCAAGGCCTGACACAGGAACAACTTGCGGGCCTGACCGGGGTCGGCGTGCGTTTCGTGCGCGAATTGGAAGCTGGAAAAGAGAGCTGCCAGCTCGGTCGCGCACTTCAGGTCGCCGCCGCATTGGGTCTCACCGTCTCGGTTAGCAGCCGCCGGGAGACTCCGCGATGAGCCATCTGCTGGATGTCTATTTCGGCAGGGTCAAGGCCGGCACCCTCAGCCAGGATGAAGCCGGCATGCTCACCTACAGCTATGACGCCGGCTATCTTGCGGGCGGGGCACCCCGGGCGATCTCATTTTCCATGCCGCTACAGGAGGCGCCCCACCCGGACCGCATTGTCCGCCCCTTCTTTTCAGGCCTTCTGCCCGACGAGGGCGCCCGGCAACGGCTCGCCGGCGCGCTCGGGATCTCGGCGGGAAATGCCTTCGGCCTCCTTGAGGTGATCGGTGGGGAATGCGCAGGCGCCTTGTCGCTCTATCCAGCCGGTCAGGCTCCCCCATCCTCCGACGCCGATGGGGTCGAAGCACTGACTCCTGCCCGGCTCGAAGAAATTTTGGGCAAGCTCCGCGAGCGGCCCCTCCTGGGCGGAGAGGAGGGCGTGCGGCTCTCGCTCGCCGGAGTGCAGGATAAGCTCGCCGTTTGCCTTGAGGGAGAGACGATCGGGCTCGCCAAGGGGGGCCGGCCGACCACGCACATTCTGAAGCCCTTCATTCAGGCACTGGAGGGCAGCGTCGAGAATGAACTCTTCTGTCTGCGCCTCGCTGCACGACTGAAGCTGCCTGTGCCTAACGTCCAGATGCGACGGCAGGGAGGCATTTCATTCCTTTTGGTCGAACGGTACGACCGTTCAAGACGCGACGACGGCACCATCTCACGCCTGCATCAGGAGGATTTCTGCCAGGCATTGAGCGTTCCTCCGGAGCTCAAATACGAGGAGGAGGGAGGACCAGGGACCGAGCGTTCACTCGACCTCATCGATCGCGCCACAGCACGACCGGCAGCCGACCGGCTGCAGTTCATCCGCATGCTGATCTTTCACTATTTGGTCGGCAATTCCGACGCGCATGGGAAGAACTATGCCCTGCTTTATCGAGGCGAAGTGCCGGACCTCGCCCCGCTTTATGACGTCGTCTGCACGGCGGCTTACCCGCGGCTGGCAAAAAAGCTCGCCATGGCCATTGGCGGGCGTTCGGTCCCGGATACGATTCAATTGCAACACTGGCTAACACTCGTGCCCGCAACACGCGGCGCACAACGTCTGCTCGTCAAGGATATCAAGGAATCGGCAGACAGGATCAGAACCGCGGCCGACGGCCTCCTGATGGAGCTGGAAGAGGCAGGCGTCACCCACGCGATTCTCAAGACGGTCCGGACCGCCATAGAGACCCGCGCCTCTCATCTGCTGCGAATTACAGAGAAGGCGTGAAACAGCCGACGTAACCGGGCCAGCGCTCGGGCCTCCAGACGAATGTGCCACACCTGCGAAAGCCGTCCACGAGAAAGTCATCCGAACATCAACGCTGCTCCGTGCCGGGGTCCGAGATCAGTGGCGCGCCGCCGACCGAGACCGGCCCTTCTGGCTTAGAGGGCTGGGCTGCTCGTTTGATAGGCCTCGAAACGGAATGGGCTGGCGGAGGCGAGAGAGCAGGAGGAACAAAGCCAGGGACGGCTGGATTTTGCAAAGACTCAATCTTCGCGGTTAGCGCGTCCATCTGATCCGCCATTCGTTTCAAATCGGCTTGTAGCCCACCAATGTTGCGATTGAGCTCTGCAATCTCATTACTTGTTTTCTGTTGCCCTGACCGAACCTCGGAAAGGGCCTCGCTATCTTCAGGTGATAACCCCGGCGTCGGGGCGACCTCATGCGCCGACAACGTCTCGAAACATCCTTCGATATTGGTCCCGAAATAGGCGCCCCCAGCGCACAGGCCGAGGGAGACGGCCACGAACGCGAAAAGCCATGCAAAGCGTCTTGATGACCTATGCAAGGCCGGCGGCAACTCCGAGCCATTCGCTTGGTCAGTCACATTCGTCTTCCCACAATTCTCATCCATATCGGTCGTTCTCGTTGAGGTGATCACGGGCAACGGTCAAGACCGGTGGCGCGTCGCGGCCGCAGGTAGCATCGTTTCGCGCAACTTTGTCCCATTACTCAGTCTCTTCCCATGAGGCGCGTAGATGCCGGCGCAGCGAGGCTGCTGTAGCCGACAGTTCTTTGAAGCCGAGGCATGCAGAGCTGCGGCCCAAGCTAAAGTTGGTAGCGCGACGATTGAACGGCGAGTTACCTCGGCAAGTTCTCACCCAGACAAGCACTGTTAGGATTCGGCTGCGCTCTTACCGAGTGCACCCCGAAGCGCTCGAGGTGTTCAATATCAGGACTCAAACCTCGCCGGCTTCTGCTTGTTGCCTATTCACTGGGCTCCGCCGCTGACTCGTGAGCCAAGTCTAAGTCTTGTGGAGTCAGCTGTTCGTGCTCCTGCCTAAGAATCGATGCTTTAAGCTGCGCAATTCGTCGCGCTATCTCCTCGTCGCTAACTTCGACCTGCAGCTTCTCGGATATGAAATGCAGTCTTGCCTCGCATTCGCGAATGAGCTCAGCCCACGTCTTGACCCACACTTTGTAGTTATCTTTGGCGATCAGAATGCCCTCGGGACGTCCTTGTTGCGTGATGCGCTCCCTGACGTAGTCGTCATAATCGCCAGTGACCAGATAAAAATTCCAATATGTTGACGTATGGGTGAAGTCTGGCTGCTTTCTGATCGCGTTGACATAGTCCTCCAACTGATCTGTTTCTTTTCGGCCGATGGTGAGAGAGGGGCGTTTAAGTTCGATCAGGAGAAACTCTCTATGCATTCGATTTTGATGCGGCACGATCCGCCCCAAAAACGAATCTACACGCCCTATCGATCCGTCAAGCTTAGTCACTTTTCGCCGTCGACTGTTGCGGTTAGAAAGCTCCTCGGCGACTCGCTGCATGATACGAGTAAGGCCAGCCTCGGCGAGCGTGATGTGGAAATTCTCTCCAAAAATCCAAGTATTGGCCTGAACAAGAACATCAAGCTCTCCGCGCTCCTTTACCGTCCGCTTGTGCGCGGGGTTAAAAACCATGCTCCTTAGGACTTCGAGCGCGACGATGCGATCGGCAATCAGCGTTGATGCCGAGATGATGTTCCCAAGATTGGTCTTTTGCAGCAGGCTCGAAAATTCATCCTGCCGGTTCTTTGGCAAATTGAAAACGTGATGCAGGATATTGTGGATCGCTTCCGGATTGTGCCGTACGGCCTCGCGAAGGAGTCGGAGAGTAATCTTCTTGAGCGGGTTTTCGGCGCGTTTGAATTCTCGAGAATACGATGAGACCGCATGAATCGCGATGTCGAATACTTGGCGCTCACGTTTCTCGACTTCTGTTTTCGGGTCCCCCTCGTACGGGTACACTCCGGCGCTACGCAGCTCATCGATAAGTTCGCTCGAGCGCTCAGCCTGCCGCGCACGAAAGTAGTCGCCCAACTTGTCACGGACGTGCTCAACGACTCGCAGGAAATCGACATCATTGAGCCCATCGAATTCAAGCAAATGCGCATCAGCGATCTCTTGGAAGAATGGCGCGTACGCATATGCTGAGAACTCAAATCCGGGGGCCGTGACATTCGCGGGTAGCGAACCCAGAACTACTCCGCTCTGTCCACCAAAATGAATCTTCCGTCCGCCAACGCTGTGCTTCCATTCAATAACTTTTATTGAGAGGTTCTTGACCGTTCGGTTCGGGCAAATGACGGAATGCGGAGCGAATTCCTTCGATGTGGAAATCGTCGCGATTGGATCAACGACGCGACCGTCAAAAATTATCTCGACATCTGGATATTGCAAAATATATGGAGCAAAGACGGCGGCAAAATCGGTTCGCGCTTCTTCTCCTGTGAGAAAATCGAATGTGTCTTTGAGAGGGCTGAGCTCGACTGTCGTTCCCGTCGCGGCGCCAATATCAGCATCTCCAATTTCACGCACTTCTGACTTGTGCAGCCGCGCGGCATCGATTTCGATAATTAGTCCTTGCAGCCCTTTCTGGCTTCGGTAGATGCTAGACCATCGGGCCCGTTGCGCCACTGAAAAGAACCGCAGCCGGCCTTGGCCTTCTTTTCCATGCAGTGCGCGATTGGATTTCGTTCGCTGCCGTTTACGTTTCCAAGATGCGCCGAGATTTTCGAAATCAGCAAGCGCGCGTTCTCGACTGATCCCTTCCCCGTTATCGCGAATGGTTATCGCGTCGAGTCCGCCCAAAGCGTTCCTGTTTAGCTCAACCGAAACTTGCGTGGCGTCTGCGTCAAGTGCGTTCCAGACAAACTCGGCAATGGCTCGAATTGGGTCGCGAGTGGGTGCGATCTTTTGCAAAGCGTCTTGCTGCGCTTTGAGCTCAAGAACCGTCATTCACAACTCCTAATGTCGATGCTTTGGCGTCAGGCCTGCTGTTCGGCATGACCCGTTTGGAGAAGCCAAAGTTCGCTCAGACCGTCAGTCCGAATGAGCAACTATCAATTGAAAATTGGACGGAAAGTCAACCTGATAGCGGTTTTTACACAGAGTCTCGATGCCCGGTCGACAAGTGGGAGACAACATCGACCCTTGGGAGATATCCCAGTCCGGACCGCTTCGCGCGCGACGTGCGTAAAGGTGCATAATTACTGCACGGCGAATAGAAAAACGCAGGCTCGAAACCCAGTCACGCGTCTAATTTCAGACTACGATGGAGAGGACGTAGTTGTTGGGGACATTACACAAGACTAGCGGTCGAGCCCTTCACGCACGTCCTGGATCATGCGCGAGCAGCTTAAGTTCATTTCAGCTTAGGTTTCAGCGTCAAAGAACTACGGGCATCAGGCAGCATAGTTTGGTCGGTCAAAAGATAAGGCGCTCTACAGGAACGCGAACTACCTGCAGCCGTCTACGAGCGAAGCTTTCGATCACGAATACGGCCCAGAAACTGTGGTCCACTTTGCTGGAATTTATCGGTGCATGGGTTGTCATCGCGATCGGCATCGCGGCGCGGCATGTTCTGCCTCCGCAGGGACATCACACGCATACACCGGTGCAAGGATCAATCCGATAGCGATTGATTGTGTACGCTGATCACAATCCGAAATCGCTATCATAACTCGGACTGTTGAGGGTCCCGAGCGGTGGCGATAGGGATTCAGTCAAGCCCCGAATGCAAAGGCATGCCGATAGACCAAACATCGAATTAGAGGCTGCGCTGACAGCCGCAGCGGATCGCGGCCATTCTTATCAAGGCACGCCGCGATCAGTATCCCGCAACTGTAAGGCCGTGTGCTTGTCCGGACGATCGTATGCGCCACGGCAGGGCTTGTGGCGGACGAAGTGTGTGCCCGCGGCCTCGTGGAGCTGCCCCACCTTGCTATACGGTCGACGTCCCCCCGATGATCGAAGCTTATCGTAGGACCATCGCGTCGCGATGAGACCAATGCGAACCACACACCTTACCGATGAGCCGCGCTTTGCCGTTCGTTGACAATTTCAAAAGCCAGGCGTCCCTTTTTGCCCGATGCTTCAAACGCTCGAGTAAGGTCTTGATCCCTTTGCAAACAATAGATAGATCGCGATTGTTTGAATTGGAGATACTGTAGTGGCAACAGGTATTGTAAAGTGGTTCAACGCGACAAAGGGCTACGGCTTTATCAAGCCCGATGATGGCGGAGCCGACGTATTCGTGCACATCAGGGCAGTCGAGAAGGCCGGCTACACCGCTCTTGCTGAGGGCGCTCGGATTAGCTTCGAGGTCAAGACGGGCAGCTCCGGCAAGGTGTCCGCGGAAAATCTGCGTATAGGATGATCTCGGCAGTTCAGGGACAGAAGAAGCTATCGCTGCTTCGACTGCCGAGTGCACCTCGAGAACCGTCCCCTGCGCGGCAGCAACGCAGGATCCAGAACGGTGCGAAATCGCATTCCGGACCGGGTCGTGACACTGATCCAGACGCACGCGGGGCCGAACGCCTCGCCAGCGCCGGCGGATTTTGGCCTATTCTCCGCCCTCGTAGAAGAGCTCGAGTGGCAGGCCGACCAGCGCCTTGCCGATCCAGTCCCGAGCAATCACGTTTGACGGTCCCATGGCGATCGCCGCCCGCGCGTCGCGGAAAGCGCGCTCGATGGGCCCGCGGTGATAGCCGTAACCTCCCGTGACCGTGAGCGCTGCTGCCGCGACCTTGTTCGCAACCTCGGCGGCATGGACCTTGAACTCGGTCAGAGGAATTAGGATTTCGCTCTGCGGCTTACCGGCCCGCCAGAGCTCATCCAGCCTCGCCGCGAGTTCCAGGCGCCACGGCCGCAAGGTCTCGACCAACACCTTGGCCGCACCGAGCTCCTGCCGGATCGCCTGGTAATCGGACAGACTCTTGTTTCGATCCTTGTGAACGAAACTCGTGGCGTGCTTGACCGCCGCGTTCAATGCGCCGCGGGCGACGCCTTCCCAGACCGCGCCGAGCCCGATCAGATAGACCGGGGATACGCCATCGTAGATGATCTCCTTCCCCTGTCCCTCGGTGCCTAGCCGGTCACGTTGCGGCACCCGTACGTTGCTGTAGCGGATCGGGCCCGAGTGATTGCCGCGGACACCGAGCGCATCCCAAGGCTTGGATTCGATGCCCTCAGACTTGCCGTCAACGATGAAGAAGATGATGTCGGTTTGATCCTTGGCACCTGGGGTGCGTGTCTGGACGACATAGAAATCAGCTTGGCCGGAGCTCGTCGTAAACGACTTTTCTGCGTTGAGAAGATAATTGTCGCCGTCGCGCGAAGCCTCGGAGAGATTATACCACCAGTGTCCACCGGTGGCGCGTTCACTCGTCGAGTACGTTCCGAGCAGTGCGCCGTTGTTCGCTTTGAGCCAGCGCTCTTTCTGGTCATCATTACCGAACAGATTGATCGTCTGAGCCGCACCGACATGCATGACGTAGACGAGGCCAGTCGACGCATCGGCCTGTCCGATGCGGTAAGCGGCTTCGGCGAAGTCAATATGGCCAAGGCCGAGACCACCAAACCGTGTTTCGTTCAACACGCCGGTCCAGCCGGCTTCCGCCAATGCCCTCAGATTTTCTCTTGGAAAGCGGCTTTCCAGATCATTGCGATCGGCGTTGACCTTGACGGTCGCATCAATCGCGGCATCCAGCCGAGAATAGATGTCAGAATCGATCTTGCGCGCAAGATTGTCGTTAGCCATTGGTCATTCTCCCTTGTGTTTCGTCAAACTGTGACAACGGCATGGATGAGCGGTTTCTCGGCGACGTCAGTTTGCGGCGAGCCGCCGAGGTAAAGCGCCTTGATGTCGTCGCGGCTGCGCAGTTCGGCTGACGAGCCGGACAGAACGCTGCGGCCATTCTCAAGCGCGACCGCATGATCGGCAAAGCGTAGCGCAACCGTCGAATTCTGCTCCGCGACGAGGATCGAGAGACCCTGCTCGCTGTTCAGCTGCTTCAGCGCTCGGAAAATGCCTTCGACGACGAGCGGCGCTAGCCCCATGGAGGGTTCGTCCAGCACCAAGAGCCGTGGCCGTGACATCAGCGCACGGCCGATCGCGGTCATCTGCTGCTCGCCGCCTGAGGTGAGGCCCGAAATCGACCTGCGGTGATCCTTCAGTCGCGGGAAAAGCTCGTAGATCTCGTCAAGGTCGCCACGGATCAGGCGAGACTTTGCGTCTCGGCCAATGGCGCCGGTGATAAGGTTCTCCTCGACGGTCAGCGAGGGGAAGCAATGCCGGCCTTCAAGCACCGGAACGATCCCGGCCCGGACCAGCTCCGCGGGCGATGCGGACACGATGTCGTGGCCGTCGAAAACAATGCGCCCGGCAGCCACCTGGCCGCGCCGCGCCGGCAGCAGCGCCGAAATCGCCTGAAGCGTCGTCGACTTGCCCGCGCCGTTTGCCCCGAGTACCGCGACGATTTCGCCACGCCGAACCGCAAATGATACGTCACTCACCGCTCGAATGGCGTGGTTGTAGGTTGCCGCCAACCCTTCGACCGAAAGCAGAACGTCACTCATGCCCGGATTCACCCCGTCTAAAACTGCGGGAGCCGAGGCTCCCGCAGTTTCCCAAGCGTTGCCTTGCGCTACTGGCTCACCGGTTCATCGCCGGAGGTCCGGATCTTGATGTTGTGCTCCTTCGCATAGGCGGCTGACGACTTCTCGATGATGGGCCGCAGGGATGCCCAATCCGGTGCAATCCAATCCGAGACGACCTTCCATTTGCTGCCATCCCATTGCTGGAAGGTGACGCGGCCATCCCCTTCGTGATTGTCCCAGTTGACGTTGATTGAATGGAACAGGCCTTTCGCACCCAGCGCCTCCACCCGTGCTGGGTCGAGCTGGAGGTGCTCAAAACCCCAACGAACCTCATCGCCGGTCAAGGTGCGCTTGCCGAACTTTGCCTGCGCAATCCGGACAGCTTCGACATTGAGAATGCCGTTTACTATTCCGAGGTTGTGATAGACGCTGCCGATCCGCTTCTTGTCGTCGAGATTGCCCTTGTTCGCGCCGTAGACGGTCTTGATGACCTCCTGAAGCACGGAATAATCGGCGCCGGAGGCCTGGGTCGTGATTGCGATGTAGCCCTTCGCGGCGTCGCCGGCGGGAATGACATCCTCCTCGGAGTTGGACCAGACATTGCCGATGATGTGGTCGGCGGGGAAGCCGACCTTCTGCGCGGTCTTCAGCGCCACCGGGTTCATCACGCCCCAGCCGCGCAATACCACGTAGTCCGGCTTGGCCCGACGGATGGAGAGCCATTGCGATTGCTGCTCATTGCCCGGGTGCGGGACCTCGATCTGCTCGACTTCAAAGCCGTATTTATCCGCCAGGAGCTTGTAGATCGGGATCGTCTCCTTGCCATAGGGCGAGCCATGATAGAGCACGACGATCTTCTTGCCCTTCAACTTGTTCGCACCGCCTTCTTTGGAGGCAATGTAGTTCACGATGCCGGACGTCTCGCTGTAGGGATTGAGCAGTAGCGGAAAGACATAAGGGAACACGCGGCCGTCGGTCGAATCGGTACGGCCATGGTTGATGGTAATCAGCGGCACCTTGTCCTTGGTGATGCGGTCGATCATGGCATAAGCGATGCCGACCGACAGCGGGTTCCAGGCCGCGATCCCTGGCCGGCTCTTTAGCCGCTCATAGACCTCGACGCCGCGTTCCACTTCGTACTGGGTCTCACCTTCATCCCAGGTCAGCTTGACGCCGTTAACGCCACCATCGCGAATGTTGATCAGATTGAGATAGTCGATGAAGCCGCCAAAGAACCCGGTACCGCCGGCGGCATAGGGGCCAACGCGATAGCTCTGCAGCGGAAAGAACTGTTCGTCGGCGTGCACAGCCAACGTACTGGCAAAGCCGACGGCGAGCGCCGCGCCTACTGTTACCTTCAGGCGTCTCATCATGTTCATTGCAAGCTCCTTTGGGTTAAGCAAAAGTCTCAAGTCGGAAGCACTGGGCGCCTGGCAGGCCGGATGGCTACCCAGGCGCGGTCCCACAGCGCGATCAGCCCGCGCGGCTCTGCGATCAGAAAAGCGATGATGAGGCCACCGATCACGATGCGCTGGCTCATCTCCAGAACACCCGAATCGAACACGCTGCCGAGCAGCGCGGCGCCGATCCGCGACAACAGGAGCGGGAAGACAACGATGAAGGCAGCACCGATGAAGGAGCCGCGCAGCGAGGCCAGGCCGCCAATGATGATGATGAACAGGATCTGGAAGGAGCGATCCAGATTGAACCCGGCCGGCTCGACCGTGCGCAAATAAGCGAATGCCCAGAGCACGCCGGCAACACCAATCAGGAAGGACGAGATCGCGAAGGCGAGCAGCTTGGTGCGCAAGAGCGGGACACCAATCACCTTGGCCGCGATCTCGTGATCGCGTACCGCGATGAAGTTGCGGCCGGACTGGGAACGGAGCAAACGCAGCGTCAGCAGGGTAAAAACGACCACGATCGTCAGCGAAAAGACGTAACGTTCGGCGGGGGTCGTGAAGCTGATGCTGCCGATACTTAGAATCGGCGCGTCGATCACTCCTGACGGATTGTCGTTGGAGAACCAGCTGAACTTGGTCAGCGCCCACTGCACGAAGAACTGCGCGGCGAGCGTCGATACCGCGAGATAGAACCCGCGCAGCCGCAGGCTCGGCAGTCCGAATACAATACCAACGGCCGCCGCGATGACGCCAGCCAGCACCACATCGACCAGCAACGGCAATCCTGGGATGCGAAGATGAAGATTGTATGCGGCGTAGGCCCCGACGGCGAGGAAAGCGGCTGAGCCGAGCGAGACTTGTCCGGCGTATCCGGTGAGGACGTTGAGCCCGACGGCAGCGAGCGCCAGCGCCAGGAACGGCGTGAGCACGGCGTCCAGCAGATAGTCTGACCCTGCGAACGGAACGACACCATAGGCGATTACGATCGCGATGCCGATCCACAGCGTCTCGGCAATCGGCCAGCTCGATTTGGCGGGAGTAGGAGCGGCCATTGTCTACACCCTCTCCACGAGCTTCTGTCCGAACAGGCCCGATGGCCGGATCAACAGCAGCAGTAGCGCCGCGGCATAGGCCGCCCAGATCTCGATGCCGCCTCCGAAGGACGGTCCGACATAGACCTCCGCCAGTTTTTCGATGGCCCCGACCAAGAGGCCGCCGATGATCGCCCCTGCAATCGAATCGAACCCACCGAGCACCAGGACCGGCAACGCTTTCAAGACGACCAGCGACAGCGAGAATTGCACGCCGAGCCGCGCACCCCACAACAGGCCACCGACGAGGGCGACGATCCCGGCCACCGTCCAGACCGCCGCCCAGACCCGCGGCAGCCGCAGGCCCACCGCGAGGGCGGCAAATTGATCGTCGGCCACGGCGCGAAACGACAGCCCGGTGCGGGTGTAGCGGAAGAAAAGCGCAAATAGCGCAACCAAGCTGCCCGCGACCGCCGCGGCAAACAGGTCGAACTGACTGATCAGCACGCCAGCCACATCGAACGGCGTATCGCTGATGCCGATGTCGAGGCCATGTACCTGCGTGCCCCACAGAAGCTGGGCTGCGCCTTCGATGACGTAGGAAAGCCCCAGCGTCGCCATGAACAGGGTGATCGGAGGCTGGTTGACCAGCGGTCGCAGCACCAACCGCTCTGTGGCGATGCCCAGAGCGACCATGACAACCAGTGTCGCTGCCAAGGCGGCAACGAATGGCGCGCCGCGTTCGACGAGACTGACGAAGGTCAGGGCCGCGAACAACAGCATCGCGCCTTGTGCGAAGTTAAGTACGCCGGAGGTCTTGTAGATCAGCACGAACCCGATCGCGACCAGGGAATACATCACCCCCGAAAGCAGGCCACCGATCAACACCTCAATCAGAAACTGGTAGTCGAACATCAGGTCGCAAGCTCCGTTTCGTCCTCATGTGCGACGCCAAGATAAGCGTCGATCACCGCAGGATCGACGCGGACCTGGTCGGGGGTGCCGTCCGCGATTTTTCGCCCGTAATCGAGCACGGCCACGCGATCGGACAGCCCCATCACCAGGCCGATGTCGTGCTCGATCAGGACGATTGCTGCCCCGAAGCTGTCGCGGGCGTTGCGCACATGCTGCGACAGTTCCTGCTTTTCGGTGAGAGTTACGCCCGCGAACGGCTCGTCGAGTAGCAGGAGCTTCGGCCGCGCGACCAGCGCCCGCGCCAGCTCGACGCGCTTCTGCACTCCGTAGGGGAGCGTTCCAGCGCGGCGGTCGCGAACCTCTGCGAGATGCAGGAATCCGATCACTCCTTCCGCGGCCGCGCGGCTCTCGGCCTCGATCCGCCGCGCAAGCGGCGAGCCGATGATCTGCCCCAGGAAACCCGTCCGTTGACGATAAGCCAACCCCATCAGCACGTTGTCGAAAACGGAAAGTCCCTTGAAGAGCGCCAGGTTCTGAAACGTCCGTGCCACGCCAAAGGCTGCAAGCCTCGACGTCGGCACATCACGAAAGGAGTGCTCGCCAAACCACACTTCTCCGCGATCGGGTCTGTAAACCCCACTGACGACGTTAAGGAGCGAGCTCTTTCCGGCGCCGTTCGGTCCAATGACTGCCAAGATCTCGCCCACAGCGACATCCAGATCGATCTCGCGTAAGGCCGCGATGCCGCCAAATGTCAGCGAAATGTTTGCAAGTCCGAGCACCGGTCGTACGGGTCTCTTGGCAGACTCCTCCGCACCCCGCTCCAGCGCCTCCTCGCGCCTTCCGCCCGATACATCCGCGTATCGGCGTGGAGGGATCTCCTCCAGCCGAAACGCGCCCGCCCCTGTCGCAATCGCCGTCACGTGGCTGCCCCTCGCTTTGCGCCTATTCCGCGGCTTGAACGCGCACAGGGGTCCTTGCCTCAAGTTCGCGGACCAGCGGGATCACATGCTTGCCGAAATATTCGACCTCTTCCTGGAAATGCAGGAAGCCCAGCAGGATCAGGTCGGCGCCGGCGTGCTTCAGCTCGATGATCCGTTCAGCGACTTGCTGTGGCGTGCCGATCAGGTTCGAGCGGAACCCATCATTGTATTGAACGAGGTCCTGGAAGGTGGATTTGGCCCAGTTGCCCTCGCGCTCGGGGCTGGCGTTGCCCGCATTCTGGACCTCGTGGTGGAAGCCGCGAACCGCATCGGGGATCGCGTTGTCGAGGATCTCCTGCAGCACGTCCTTGGCTTCCTTTTCGGTCTGCCGAACGATGCCAAATGCATTGATTCCGATCTTGGTCTGCCAGCTCTTGCCGAAGGTCTTCTCCTTGGACCTGATGTCCTCGACCTGCGCTTTCAGCCCCTCTGGCGTATTTCCGTTGGTGAAATACCAATCGGACACGCGAGCGGCCATATCGCGGGCAGCCCGCGAGGAGCCGCCCTGGAATATCTCGGGCAACGGATCGAGCGGCTTCGGCTTGAGCGAGTACTCGTTGAACCGATAGAAATCTCCCTTGAGCGTAAAGCTCTCCTCCGTCCAGATCCCGCGCAGAGCGTTGATGAATTCCTCCGAGCGCCGGTAGCGTTCGTCGTGGTCGAGCCAGGGCTCGCCGATCGCATGGAATTCGCCTCGGAACCAGCCCGATACGATATTGACCGCAACACGCGCGTTGGTGAGCTGGCTGATCGTCGCGATCTGCTTCGCCGCCACCGCCGGATTCCATGGCCCGGGAAGGAGGGCAGCGATCACCTTGAGCTTTTCGGTCGCTGCGAGCAGCGCGTGCGAGAAGGCGACCGGCTCATGCTGCTTGTCGGCTCCGTAACCCGCCGTGAACCGGATCTGGCTTAGTGCGTAGTCGAAGCCGGCCTTCTCCGCGATCTGGGCGAGCTTCCGATTGTAGTCGATGTCCCAGCTGGTTCGCTGCTCGATTGAAGAAATCACAAGTCCGCCTGAGACGTTAGGCACCCAGTAGGCGAACTTGATCGGATTGTTGTTCACAGACATCCAGTTTGTCCCCTTGAGAATTGCACTTGCCACAAAACGACCGACAGCCTGAGTCCGGCAGCACCATGCGACCACGCCGATCTAGACGAACGGGTGCCGACGCTGCTGTTCTAGCGACCGGTTAGGTTGTTGATTTGGAGGAACTAAGCGATCTCAGGTCAGATCGCCACCCGCGTTGAGACGCCGCTCAGGAACGACACAAACACAACTCATCGACAAGCTCGCGCGCAACTGAATGCCTCACCGTGTCGAAGATGTTGTTGCGCATCATCAGCGCTCCTGACTGGCACCATTGCCTGATAATCAATCCTCTCAGAGAATCTTCGACTGCGCGAGTCCAAGACGGACTATTTTTCGTCACGCGCAGATAATCGGCTTTCTCTTATTTCGCCGCGCACGCATCGTTTATTGCCGTACAGGAGTGGCTCATCACGCGTCGCCGCAGAGAGCAGTTTCAATGTCGCGGCCCGTTTGGGCGCCTCCGGTATTGCATCTTGGCACTTGGTTCAACGACTTCGGCGATTTGTTCGAATAGTCTTATTGCATTCCCTGGCACCTGAGACCAACTGCACTCCGCCCAAATGGCTAACGAGCTTGAATTCGCAATCTAGATGAACGGACCACTATTCTACAGTCGAACATGCAAGCACACTTTGCACCGCGCAGTTTGCGCTTCTCTCAAGTAAGACGGTGGGAGTGCTGCAATAGTACCGATCGCGATCGGAATATCCTGCTCTTTGGTGGTTGCTCAGCGATGTTCGGCGCCCGCGCGCGCAGGTATCTGAAAGACCGCGCGATAACGCATGGGGCTCGTAGCAACTCGCTGCCTAAAATGATGTGTCAGCGATGCAGCCGTGCCGAAGCCGGTCGCGGCCGCGAATTTTGACGACAACTTCCAGTCGATTGTGCTCCAGTTGGGGCGGACAAGGCATTCGGCCGCAACCCGGGCGCGACGATCCAGATCCTGTCGGGCCACCGTTTGCCGGTCCACTTCATTTGGCCTGACGTTCGGCCATCAACTCAGCGGCTCCTGCGCGCCTCGCCCGCTGTATTTTACTGCTTAGCTCTTGCCTCCGGTCAGCGCAGACCTGCGGTGCGTTAGCCCCAGCACCATGTCTGAGAACCGCTCGCCCTGCACGAGAACGTGGTCGTGCAACCTCGTCGCCGCGAGCTGCTCATCGCCGCCGCGGATTGCTTCCAGGATGCCGGCATGCTCCTGCAACGATTGCAGCAGCCGGTTGCGCGCCCGCAGCTGGATGCGGCGATAGGCGCTCAAGCGCTTGTGCAGGGCGAAGGCCTGATCGGCCAGGAAGCTGTTGCGGCTGGCGCGGTAGATCGCTTCGTGGAAGTTGCGGTTGTCGGCGTAATACTGCTCGCTGTCGCCGTTTCGCGCGGCCGTCTCGCAGGCCCGGTGCGCAGCTTCCATCGCAGCATCATTGTCCGGCGTCAGCCGCCGCGCGGCCAGCCGTCCGCAGGCGCTTTCGATCTCCGCCATGGTCTCGAACATCTCGAACAGCCGGGTCGGTGACGGGACGCTGACAATGGCGCCGCGTCGCGGGCGGACATCGATGAAGCCTTCGGCGCCGAGCTGCAGCAGCGCCTCGCGGATGGGCGTCCGCGACACGCCGAATCGCTCCGCCAGCGAGGCTTCGTCCAAGCGATCGCCGGGTTGAAATTCCCCTGCAATCACAGCGTCTTCGATGGACTGCTTCAGTCTGAAGGCCTGGCTCATTGTATACACCCGATCCTGCAATTCCATACCATACGCTTGACAAAACATACAGCATGCAGTTCATATATGAATTGTATGCAATATTAGAAATAAAAAATGCAATCTAGCACGGGAGGTATGGAATGAGGATTTCAAGACGCCAAGCCTTGGCCCAAACTCTGGCCCTGGGGATCGCGGCCCCGGCGCTGCTCCGGTTCGGAGCGGCGCGCGCGGCCACGGCCCTGAAGATCTCGCACCAGTTTCCGGGAGGCACCGCGACCGAGGGCGATTTCCGCGACCGGCTCTGCCGGCGCTTCGCGACGCTGATCCAGGAGCGCAGCAAGGGCGCGATGACCGCCGAGATCTATCCGGGCTCGTCGCTGATGAAGACCAACGCGCAGGTTTCGGCGATGCGCAAAGGCGCGCTCGACATGAGCCTCATTCCGATCTCCTACGCCGGCGGCGATCTTCCCGAGCTGAACATCGGCCTGATGCCGGGCCTCGTCACCGGTTACGACGAAGGCCTCGGCTGGAAGAACAAGCCGATCGGCCAGGAGTTCACCAAATTCCTCGCCGCCAAAGGCCTCGTCATCCTCACCTGGATCTGGCAGGCCGGCGGCGTCGCCAGCCGTTCGCGCCCGCTGGTCGCGGTCGGCGATGCCAAGGGCATGAAGGTCCGCGGCGGCTCGCGCGAGATGGATCTGGTGCTGCAGGCTGCCGGCGCCTCGGTGCTGTCGCTGCCCTCCAACGAGCTCTATGCGGCGATGCAGACCGGCGCGTGCGATGCCGCCCTCACCTCCTCCACCAGCCTGACCTCGTTCCGCCTGGAGGAGCTCGCCAAACATCTGACGACGGGCCGGGCCAAGAGCTATTGGTTCATGCTCGAGCCGCTCGTGATGTCGAAGGCGGTGTTCGACCGGCTGTCGAACGAGGAGCGTGACATCATCGTCTCGGTCGGCGCCGAGCTCGAAGCGTTCGGCCGCAATGCTGCGGTGGAGGACGACGTTCGTGTCGCCAAGGTCTATCAGGCCGCCGGCGCAACGGTGCACGATCTCGACGACAAGACGGTTCAGGCCTGGCGGGATCTATCGCGCGAGACGGCCTGGAAGGATTACGCGGGCAAGAACGAGAACTGCGCCCGCCTGATCAAGCTCGCCATGGAGGCGGGCTCATGAGCGCGCACGGCATCGATCTCGGCCATTCCACCGCCGTGACGTCGGCGCGACCCGGCTCCCCGGTCGGACGCATCGCGCGCGCGATGACTCTGCTCAACAGGGCGATCGTCGTGCTCTGCTCGATCGCGCTCATCGTCTCGAGCGCAATCCTCAGCTACAGCGTGGCCGCGCGCTACTTCTTCAACGCGGCAACCTATTGGCAGGACGAGGCTGCGGTGTTCCTGCTGGTCGGCGCCACGTTCCTGTCCACCGCGTTCGTACAGGCCGGGCGCGGCCATATCGGCATCGAGGCGCTCACCGGCTACCTCTCGAAGCGCGGCAATGCGATCCGCATGCTCGCGGTCGACGCCGCGAGCCTATCGTTCTGCGCCTTCTTCGCCTGGAAATCCTGGACGCTGTTCCACGAAGCCTGGGTCGACGGACAGGTGTCCGGATCGACCTGGGCCCCGCCGCTGTGGATTCCCTACAGCATGATGTCGCTCGGCATGACGCTGATGACGCTGCAGATCGCGCTTCAGCTGGCCGCGAGCCTCGAGACATGGAGGAGCAAATGAGCACGCTTGCCGTCGGATTAATGTATGGTGGTGCGACCCTCGCCGTCATGGCTTCGGGCATGCCGATCGCGCTGGCGCTCGGCGCGGTCGCCGTCATCTTCATGTACTACTTCATGCCCGCCGCATCGCTCGATACGGTGACGCAGAACGTCTACGAGGAGATGGCTTCGATCACGCTGCTGGCGATCCCGCTCTTCATCCTGAAAGGCGCCGCGATCGGCAAGTCGAAGGCGGGACAGGACCTCTACAGCGCGCTCCATGTCTGGATGGGCCGCATCCCCGGCGGTCTCGGCATTGCCAACGTGTTCGCCTGCGCGCTGTTCGCCGCGATGGCCGGATCGTCTCCGGCCACCTGTTCGGCGATCGGCTCCGCCGGCATTCCCGAGATGCGCAAGCGCGGCTATTCCGGCGGCTTCGCCGCGGGCGTGATCGCCGCCGGCGGCACGCTCGGCATCCTGCTGCCGCCCTCGATCACCATGATCCTGTACGCGGTCGCCGCCGAGCAGTCGCTCGGACGTCTCTTCCTCGCCGGCATCGGGCCGGGCCTTCTGCTGGTGCTGCTGTTTGCGACCTATGCCGTGCTGAGGTTCAAGGCCGAGTACAAGGCGGCGCAGCGCGCCTATGCCGCCGATCCGGCACAGCATCCGATCCTGTCGAACGAGCGCTTCACCATGGCGATGCGCTTCGGCGCGCTGCCGCGCGTGCTGCCCTTCGTCGTGCTGCTCAGCGGCGTCATGATCGCGCTCTATGGCGGCTATGCGACGCCGTCGGAAACCGCCGGCCTCGGCGGCATCCTGGCGCTGGTCCTGATCGCCTCGATCTACGGCGTGTGGCGGCCGCGGGATCTCGGCCCGATCCTGGAATCGACGCTGAAGGAATCGACCATGCTGATGCTGATCATCGGCATGTCGCTGCTCTACTCCTACGTCATGAGCTATCTCCACATCAGCCAGGGCGCGGCGCAGGCGATCGTGGCGATGCATCTGTCACCATGGGTGCTGCTGGGCGCGATCCTGGTGCTGGTGGTCGTGCTCGGCTTCTTCCTGCCGCCGGTCTCGATCATCCTGATGACCGCGCCGATCATCCTGCCGCCGCTCAAGGACGCCGGCTTCGACCTGATCTGGTTCGGCGTGGTGATGACGATCGTGATGGAGATGGGCCTCATCCACCCGCCGGTCGGGCTCAACATCTTCGTCATCAGGAATATCGCGCCCGACATTCCCCTGAGGGACGTGATCTGGGGCACGCTGCCCTTCGTCGTGCTGATGGCGTTCGCGGTGGTCCTGCTCTGCCTGGTCCCTTCGATCTCCACCTTCCTGCCCAATCTGGTGATGGGCGCCCCGACGCGTTAACCGAGGAGGCATGAACCATGCTGAGCGACATCCGATCCGGACGCATCGCGGCACCCGAATTCCTGCAAGGGCTGATCGACACGTTGACGCAACGCGGCCGCGCGGTTCTCGGCATCAAGCCGGATCGCGAGGCGAGCGAGGATCGCGACCTCGCGCTTCTGGGCGAGGCGCTGCTGTCGCGTCGGGGCGAAGCCTCCGGCGTTGCGATCGCGCAATCGCTGCTTGCCGCGTTCGAAGCCGCGGCCGAGCCGCAGCGGCTCAAATTTCTATCCTCCCTCGCCGACCGGTTCGGGCCGGACCGCCGCGCCATCGAGCTCGCGATCGCCGCCTACCAGCGCAAGGAGGGTGGCGACGGCAGCAAGCTCGAGGCGCTCCATGCCGCCGCGGAGCCACGCCGGCAGGAGCTGATCCGGCGCCTCAACCTCGCGCCGGGCGGAACGGCCTCGCTGGTGCGGATGCGCGAGGTGCTGCTCGCGCTGCTGCGCGAGCATCCCGAGCTGCAGGCCGTCGACGACGACTTCGTCCATCTGTTCTCGTCCTGGTTCAACCGGGGGTTCCTCGTGCTGCGACCGATCGACTGGACCACCTCGGCCAACATCCTCGAAAAGATCATCAGGTATGAGGCCGTCCACGCCATCCAGGACTGGGACGATTTGCGCAACCGGCTCGAGCCGCCGGACCGCCGCTGTTACGCGTTCTTCCATCCGCAGCTGGTGGACGAGCCGCTGATCTTCGTCGAGGTCGCGCTCACACGCGAGATTCCCGGCGCGATCGGACCGCTGTTGGACAAGTCGCGCCAGGCGATTGCCGCGCACGAGGCGACCACCGCCGTGTTCTACTCGATCTCGAACACGCAAAAGGGCCTCGCCGGCGTCTCGTTCGGCAACTTCCTGATCAAGCAGGTGGTGCAGGATCTCGCCCGCGAGCTGCCGAACCTGAAGACCTTCGTCACCCTGTCGCCCGTGCCCGGCTTTGCCGGCTGGGCGAGGCGCGAGCTCAAGAGCGAGGCATCGGCTGCGATCGACGACGACACGCGCCGAGCGATGGCCGCGATCGAGGACGGCGGCGATATTGCGCAGGCGAAAGAGCCCATCACTGCGCTTGCGGCCTATTACTTCCTGAAGGCAAAACTGCCGTCGGGCAAGCCGGTGGACCCGGTCGCCCGCTTCCACCTCGGCAACGGCGCACGCCTGGAACGGCTGAATTTCCTCGGCGACGCCTCCGCCAAGGGCATGAAGCAGTCCTACGGGCTGATGGTGAACTATCTCTACGCGCTCGAGCACATCGAGGCGAACCACGAGGCCTTTGCGGAAGCCGGGACCGTCGTCGCTTCCGACAACGTGAAGAAGGCGCTTCGCGCGAAACTGTCGTCGCGCGACCTCGTTCCCAGTCCTCACACCAACTCGCAACGGAAGATCTCGTCATGAGCTCGAACCTGTACGACCGCCTGCTCGCCGGCGCGGAGTCCGACCAATCCATCTGCATCGAGAAGGACGACGGCACGGCGTTGAGCTATGCCGAACTCGCCGCCCTCAGCGGCAGGTTCGCGAACTTCCTCGCCAGCATCGGCATCGGCCCGAACCACCGCGTCGCGGCCAAGGTGGAGAAATCCGTCGAGGCCGTCGCGCTCTATCTTGCAACGCTGCGCGCAGGCGCGGTCTATCTGCCGCTCAACACCGCCTATACGCCGGCCGAGACCGAGTACTTCATCCGCGACGCGCAGCCGACATTGATCGTGTGCGATCCCAGGGAAGAGGCCGATTTGCGCGTCATCGCCGCCAAGGCAGGCGGCCGGGTCGAGACGCTCGATCAGCGCGGCAAGGGTTCGCTCGTCCAGGCCGCGGCAGAGTTTCCGGCGCGATTTATCACCATCGCCAGGACGATCGACGATCTCGCCGCCATCCTCTACACGTCGGGCACGACCGGCCGCTCGAAGGGAGCCATGCTGACGCACGGCAACCTATCTTCGAACGCCCTGACGCTCGTAAAGGAGTGGCGCTATTCGCGCAAGGACGTGCTGATCCATGCCCTGCCGATCTATCACGTTCACGGGCTCTTCGTGGCCTGCAACGTCTCCTTCGCCGCACGCGCGCGTATCCTGTTCATGCAGAAGTTCGACGCCGAGCGCATCCTGACGACGATGGCGCGCAGCACGGTTCTCATGGGCGTGCCGACTTTCTATGTCCGCCTGCTCGAGAGCCCTGACCTGAACGAGCGAGCCACCGCCAACATGAGGCTGTTCGTCGCCGGCTCAGCGCCCCTTCTGGCCGAGACACACCGGGCCTGGCAGCAGCGGACCGGGCACGCGATCCTGGAACGGTACGGCATGACCGAGACCGGGATGATCGCCTCCAATCCCTATGAGGGGCTCCGCATTGCCGGCTCGGTCGGCCGGCCGCTCCCCGCCGTCGAGGTTCGCGTCACCGATCCAGAGACCGGCGCAATGCTCCCGGTCGGCGAGGTCGGCATGATCGAGGTGAAGGGACCCAACGTGTTCGCGGGCTACTGGAACATGCCGGACAAGACCGCGGCCGAATTCCGCGCCGACGGCTTCTTCATCACGGGAGATCTCGGCAAGCTCGACGCGGACGGCTACCTGCACATCGTCGGGCGCGGCAAGGACCTCATCATCACCGGCGGGTTCAACGTTTATCCGAAGGAAATCGAGACCGAGATCGACGCCATTGACGGGGTATCGGAAAGCGCCGTCGTCGGCGTGCCACACGCCGACTTCGGCGAAGGCGTCACCGCCGCCGTGGTCCGCTCGCCCAATTCCTCGGTGGATGAGCGCGCCATTCTTGACGCGCTGTCGGGACGCCTTGCGAAGTTCAAGCAGCCCAAGCGTATCATTTTCGTCGAGACCTTGCCGCGCAACACCATGGGAAAGGTGCAGAAGAACCTGCTGCGCGAGCGTTTTGCCAACGTATATTCAGCCAAGACTGGCAATGGAGCTGCTCGAAAATGATGTGCCACGTCGCCAGCTGTACGAACGACCGAACTGTATGCCTCTCTTGAAACGGCGATCAGTTTCTTGCAGATTGGATCTGGCGGAGGCCGAGGATGCGCGCTTTGACGAACTCAAGCGCGATGCATCGACGGCAGGCTGCTTCCGACTCGATCTCGATGTTGTAACCTCCGAACGTGCGGGGGGGGGCGCTCATGCTGACGGTAGACACGGCCGATGCGGTCAATTTTCGAACGATGGATAGACGACCTTGCGCAGGCGCGCGGTGTCGATCGGGTAGCTGCCAAAGAGCTCACTGTACTTTCCAGAGGCCCTTCACCGCGGCCGCAATGACCTCGTCACGCCCGCCGCGGCGATATTGGCGCCTTCCGGCCGCGGCCCCATAACACGAACGCGGAAAGCGCTAGCAGGACGAAGTTGAGCGGCGTGATGGCGGCTTCGCCACGTGAAACGTGGAAGACGATAGCAAAGACTTGCAACACCGAGCAGCCGAGCGCGGCGAGCACGGTGAGGCCGGGCATGATCCGGGTCGCAGCTGGCAATAGAATGCCGCGCCGCCGCTCGACCGATGTGATCACCTCTGCCCGCGAAATCGTCATAGCGCTTCTCCTAGGATTACCCCTAGGACCTGCAGCGCTGGCCTCCGTCAAACAAGGCGGCCGTCAACGGAGGCGTACCTTAAACGAGACGTCGGTAACGCCGCGACCGTTGTCGTAAGCATAACGAATACTCTCGAAAGAGAGCTGGCTAGCGGAGGGCTTGAAAGCTTGAGCATGAGGCGCTTGCCGCTCTTCTGGTGCGGCCCACAGTCTACCTAGAGGGATAAGGGCTGCTCGCGACCGCGCCACGTCGGAGATCGCCCTCGCAAGCGTCTTTAAAGGGCATATTGAGCTGAAGTAGAGCGTATTGAACAGTACCATATCCCCGATGGTGACCGCGTCGGCCGTAGTATTCAGGTATAAGGAGAAGCGTGACCGCAAATTGAAGCGCGACGGCGAACCCGAGCACGGCGATGTAGGGTAGTCGTCGCAACACGTAGGCTCGCCAGTTATCACGAACCTCCTGCTCTCTCACCATAAAGCGTTTGTTCATCCAGGACTGACTGCCGAAATGCCGCAACGTGTCCATCCCGTTCAGGACGTTGCCGATGAACCGAGCATTCTCCTGTCCGGCTTCGACTGCCGCATCCAGGAACGCCCGGGCCTGACGCGTGGAAATCCACGTCAATGCAATAGCGAGTGCTCCATAAATGGCGACAATTGCAGCGATCTGGATATTGAGGAGCGCGCCGAGGGTGACAAGCGTAAGCAGAGGCTGCGTTGAAGCAGGGATGAAGACGACAATCCCAAGCTAGACCAACGCCGTCAATGCGCTGCGCCCGCGAGCGGCCGCACTCTGTATTTCCGCCGAACTGAACTCAAGGAAAAAGGCTGTCGTCGGCAATGCCGACGCACATGGGAAGAACTATGCCCTGCTCTATCGAGGCGAGGTGCCGGACCTCGCCCCGCTTTATGACGTCGTCTGCACAGCCGCTTACCCGCGACTGGCAAAGAAGCTCGCCATGGCGATTGGCGGGCGCTCGGTGCCGGATACGATTCAGTTGCAGCACTGGTTGACACTCGTTCCCGCAACACGCGCCGCACAACGTCTTCTCATGAAGGGTATCAAAGAAACCGCGGACGGCATCAGAAGCGCGGCCGACAGTCTCCTCCTGGAGCTGGAAGAGGCAGGCATCACCCACGCAATTTTGAAGACGATCCGGGCCGTCATTGAGACCCGCGCCTCTCATCTGCTGCGAATTACAGAGAAGGCGTGAACAGCGGACCTACACGATCGCGCATTGAGAACAGCGCATCACCAACGATGTTGATCTGCGCATAAATGCCCTTCGAATCTACCATGGGCCAGAGCCAGAAATAGAGGCAATGGCACCTGACCCGCTCATCGCTGTTCAGCGCCACAGCATCTCGCGGCTGCCGGACGTGGAAGATGGCAAAGGCATCAAACGCAAGTTTCAAGAGCTATCCAATCGGCTACTTCCACGTCGACGTAGCTGAGGTCCGCACCGCCCAGGCCGGCTCTATCTCCTGGTCGCTATCGATCGTACCTCGAAGTTCACCTACCCAGAGAAAGCTACCAGGCGCGTCGCTACCGACCTCTTGCAGAATCTCATCAAGGCCTTGCCTTATAAGGTTCACACCGTCCTCACGGACAATGGCACTCACTTCACCGATCCGGCCGGCGACAGTTGGACCGCGGCTGACATCAAGGAGAAGATCGAGCGGAAGGAGCTCTTCTGGGCGCATGCTTTTGTCGTGGCCTGCGCCCGTAACTACATCGAACATTGCCTCAACAAGCCCAAACATCCCTGGACCAATGGTCAGGTCGAGCGCATGAACCGAACGATCAAGGACGCCACGGTCAAGCGTTCCCACGCGAGACTCACCGTTCGAGTTCATCTGCAGGGCCTGGACAGAAGAGCCAGAACGATTCACCCTCAATCCGCTCCAGAAAATGCCGGGACTAAACATTTAGGGGACTGGGATTACCAAGTTTCTGTTCGGTGGCTCACAACATCAAATCAGTTTTTTGGCGGCGCGAAGTGCGCAACTCTTGTTCAAATTCCGACAGCGGCACAAAGCCCGTCGGGTTCAAAACACTGGTCGCGATGAACTGCCGTTGAGCTATTCATGGGCAATTAGGCACTTAATGCGCGCAGACGATGCTGGCACGGACGTTGCTAATAGGGTGCAGCAGTACTGAAAGTGCTGAGCGCACCCAAACGCGAGTCGAGCGATGCTCTCCTTCCTTGAACCGATGTGGCCCGCTTGTGAGAGGACGAGCTTGTTCCTTGTGACTTTGTGTGTCGTCGCGCTTAGCGCGGCGACACCGACATTCGCTACGGATCTCGCTCGGCAGGCCGTCTACGCCAAGGCACCACCCCTCTCGGTCGGAGATCAGCTAGCACAAAACCTCGCGCAGCCTCTGACAATAACTTTGGAGCGTAACATGGCGCTGGGCTTAGAATCCCCAGCTCCCCCGATCAAGGTGGAGAACTGGCTGCGTGGTCAGCCCCTCACGAGCTTCCAGCCCGGGAAAATGTACATCGTCGAATTTTGGGCAACTTGGTGCGCACCGTGTGTGGCGGCGCTGTCCGATCTGGTACAGCTGCAAGAGAAATATAGAGAAAGCGGAGTTGAGGTCCTCGGAATAGCATCTCGTGAGCGCGCTCAAACAGCGGAAGAGGGCCGAAGCAAGTTGGACGCATGGTTGACCGAAAAGTTGCCGAATCTCAACTACCGGGTCGGGTTCGACTATACACGCGAAATGGACAAGCTTTGGATGGATTCCAGCTTTTCTATTGGGATTCCCACCTCGTTCGTCGTCGACCGTGATGGCCACATCGCCTTTATCGGCTCCCCGACGCAACTCGAAGACGTCTTGCCGAAGATTTTGACCGGCAGCTGGCGCATCAGCGATGAAGCGAAAGCCGCCGATGCAGAGCGGATCGCCAACGGCGAACGCACAATGCCGATCTTCGCCAAACTGATCCCGGCGGTGAAGGCGCAGGATTGGGCGAAGGCGCTTTCGGTGGTCGAAGAAGCTGTCGCTGTTCTGCCGAATGACGTGAACTTCCGCGTGCTCCATGCGGATCTGCTGCTTCACAAAATGCGCGACTTGCAGGCCGGCCTGCCAGTGATGCGCCAATTGGTTCGTGACGCGATCAACAAAAAATCCACGATGTGGATGGCCCGAGCGCTGCGCCAACTCTTTGATCCGGCGAATGACAACTCTCATTTGCCGCAGGCCGAGCGCTTTGCGATGGGCAATGAGTTATCCGAACACATTCTGGCAATAAATCGTCCGCAACGCGGCGAGGCCTCCAAGTTCTCGTCCTATCCGGCGGTCGCTCAGTATTATTACGAGAGCGGCAACAGGGATCGCGCGATCGAGTTGATCGAGGTGACGCTGAAGTCGCTGGACGGTCCCGAACCTATCCCGGACAGCCTGAAACAGCAGGTTATGTCGGAATTGGTCCAAACGCTGGCCAACTACAAGAGTCAGAAGGCTTGCTATGGGTCTCTTTGTGCGACTCCGCAACCCGGAGTCTCGCAAAGTACCAAAGCGCAAGCGCCGGAGGAGAGAAGATGAAAAAGGATAACGATCTGAGCTGCTCACTGGTTAATTCGTCCATTTATTCGATGGGCCATTGGCAATTAACGATCAGCGAGCACGGCGGTGGATCGTTTGTGGCACGTTGGAAGTTCGATTGCTATGACCTCCATCCGGATCGACGCGGAGGTGATCTTCCAGGTGAAGTCGCGCCGCGACCCCATAACGCAAAGTCTCTGGCGGTCATATGCTGAAACTTCCTTCATATGCACCTTTGCGTACAGCCGTGGCCGAGGCCGGAGCTACGTGGACACGCTTCTGAAGACGGGCCAAGATGAGTGACGCCGATCCCGCCTACCTGGCTCACACAAGCTCGGATCGCGCAAGGCTGGCCGATGTCTCAGATCGATGCTCTCAGCCCGAGGAGCTCGCAAAGCGTGAGGCGCTTAAGTTAAGCGTTTACGCGAAGAGTGGGTGAAATGGGTAGAAGAGTTCGGCCGCGGCCCCAGACTCCGGGCATTTGTCGCATCCTCGCACGCCGCGCCAAGCATTGGGCACATCGGGTCAGGATCGAACGGATTTCACACCGCGAGTGCCACAACCCATAGCGCCATGACCAGTCAAGATGACAAACGACCCGCCGCAATCGGCTTGGTTCTCCCGTTTGCGTTGGAGCACTGGCTGAAGCAGCCAGTGCGTGCCGCGATTATCCTCGTCGGCTTCTTAGGTGCGACGGTCGCCGACCTGTTCATGCCGGTCTATTCCGGCCGTCTGGTGGATGCATTGACGTCGGGCCCCTCCGACCAAGCGGCGCGACATGCAGCACTGATTGCGTTCGCTGGTACCCTCGCCCTTGGTCTGCTCTCAATTATATTGCGGTTTACGGGCTTGCAGGCGATCGTGCCGTTCACGCTGAAGACCATGTCGGATGTGGCCCGTGGGGCCTTCATGCGCGTGCAGCGCTTCTCGACCGACTGGCATGCTAACTCGTTCGCCGGCTCGACCGTGCGCAAGATCACCCGCGGCATGTGGGCGCTCGACCTGCTTAACAATACGATCCTGATGGCATTGTTGCCGTCGCTTGCGGTGCTCGTGGGCTCGACGATCCTGCTCGGCCTGCATTGGCCCGAGCTCGGCGTCGTGATCGGCCTCGGCGCAGTGATCTATGTCGCCATCACGACGGCATTCACGATCGGCTACATCGCGCCGGCGGCGCGCGTCTCCAACGCATGGGACAGCAAAGTCAGCGGCACGCTAGCGGACGCGCTCACTTGCAATACTGTGGTGAAATCCTTCGGTGCTGAGGCGCGTGAGGATGTGCGGCTTGACGGTGTCGTCCGACGCTGGCGGGCGCGGGTACAGCGCACCTGGCTGCGGTCCAACGGCACGAGTACGATGCAGCTCGTAATGCTCTTGTGCTTTCGTGCTTCGGTGATCGGCGGCGCCATCCTGCTGTGGATAGCGGGGCGCACCTCTCCGGGCGACGTCACCTATGTGTTGACAAGTTATTACATCATCCACGCCTATTTGCGTGACGTCGGGATGCACATCAATAATCTGCAGCGCTCGGTGAACGACATGGAGGAACTGGTTACCATCTATGGCGAGCCGATCGGCGTTGTCGATGCCCCCGACGCCAAGCCGATCGACATTCACGCCGGGAGGATCACGTTCGAGGACGTCACCTTCCTCTATGACGGCGATCGCGTGCCGCTCTACGACGGATTGTCGATCAACATTCGGGCCGGCGAGCGGATCGGTCTGGTCGGGCGCTCCGGCTCCGGCAAGACCACGTTCGTCAAGCTGCTTCAGCGGCTCTACGACGTCTCCGGCGGCCGGATCCTGATCGACGGGCAGGACATCGCGCTGGCCACGCAGCAGTCGCTGCGCGGCCAGATCGCGATCGTGCAGCAGGAGCCGATCCTGTTTCACCGCTCGCTGGCTGAAAACATCGCCTATGGCCGACCGGGCGCCAGCATGGCGGCGATCAAACAGGCGGCGAGGCTCGCCAATGCGCATGAATTCATCATACGATCGCCGAAGGGCTACGGCACACTGGTGGGTGAGCGCGGCGTAAATCTGTCGGGCGGCGAGCGGCAGCGCGTTGCGCTGGCGCGCGCGTTCCTCGCCGATGCGACAGTGTTGATCCTGGACGAGGCGACGTCGAGCCTGGATTCGGAATCGGAAGCGCTGATCCAAGAGGCGATGCAACGGCTGATGAAGGACCGCACCTCGATCGTAATCGCGCACCGCCTGTCAACGGTCCGCGGCCTCGACCGCATCCTGGTGTTCGATCGCGGCGAGATCGTCGAGCAGGGCACGCATCGGGCACTGATCGTGCAACCCGACGGCATCTATCGCAGTTTGTTCGAGCGGCAGGCCATTGAGTTCGGTCCGCTCTCGGCGGAAGGCCCGCCTAAAACATGGCTGGCCGCATCTCCATAGCCCTGGTGCTATTTGGCCGTACTGGAGGGACATGAGCATGGCCTGATAGTTCCACATCCCTTTTTCAATCTAGTGACGGAGCGCGTGAGCGTTGATGCAAAGGCGCATGAAGGGCTCGCAGTTATGGTTGAGCCGAGCCGGCCGTTCGGCTTAAGCGAGGTCCGCGGCGACGGCAGCGGGATTACGGAGGCACGGCGGACGCTGCCGCAGGATGCCCGGGTGCGCGGCCAGGCGTGGCGGCTTAGTGTGACCCTGGCGAGCCTCTGCCACCTCGTGTGGGGGAGGTGGTGGCGCGCAGCAGCGCCCGTGAGCAGATGGTGTTCGGCACGGTACGGTTCGGCCGCATACATGGCGGTGCCGGTGCAGCCGCGCGATGGCCCTGTTCATCAACACCCTGCCGCTGCGGCTCGATCTCGACGGCATCGCCGTCGAGGCGAGCCTGCACATCATACTTGCGCGCCTGCCCGAGCATGAGCATGCCTCACTGGCACTACGAGTTCTTCAGTCGAGTTCGCATCTGATTTCTGCCCAGGCGTAGGGGACCGTAACGACTTGCGCCAACGTGGTCAGAACAGGTAAGTGGGGCCGCTAAAGCGGGATGGGGTTGTGAATCGATTGGGGATTGAACGAAGCCGCTGGCGGGCATTTGAGGAGAGGTGGTAACGGCCGCCTCCTATCTGAGAGGATCGAGAGTTTTCAGAGCCCCTTCAGACAGGAGGTTTTCCGATGGCCCAGCTGAGCCCTCTCCGCCGACGCATTATCGAGGACATGACGGTCCGCAATTTGTCGCCCGCGACGCAACGATCATATCTCAACGCAGTATCGAAGTTCAGCCGGTATTTTGGCCGAGCGCCCGGCCATTTGGGCTTGGAGGACGTTCACGCGTTCCAGGTTGATCTGGTGGCGACGGGGATATCATGGCCAGCACTCAACCAGATCGTCTGTGCCTTGCGAATCTTCTACAGGATGACGATCGGCCACAGCACGATCCCGGAGCGCATCACCTACGCGGGAGCCACGCAAGCTGCCTGTCGTGTTGAGTGCCGACGAGGTGGTGAGCTTTCTAGAGGCGATCCCGAGCCTAAAGAGCCGCATAGCGTTGACGACCGCCTATGCCACAGGACTACGCGTGTCCGAGGTGGTTTTTCTCAAGATCGCGGATATCGACAGCCAGCGGATGTTGATCCGAATCGAACAAGGCAAACGCGGCAGGGACCGTTACGTCATGCTCTCGCCGCAGCTTCTGAAGATTCTAAGGGCCTATTGGCGGCTAACCCGACCGACACGCTGGCTATTTCCCGGCCGCGACAGTGAGCGGCCGCTTGATGCGACCGTGCTGCACGCGGCATGCCGCTCGGCCCACATCGCAGCCGGTCTGAACAAGCGCGTGATTGCACATGCTACGGCACAGTATTGCGACCCATCTTCTGGAGAACGGCGCCGACATTCGTGTCATCCAGGTGTTGCTAGGCCATGCCAGCCTGCAAAGCGCGGCACGCTACGCCCAGATTGCCACCAAAACGATCAGCCAGACCCCGAGTCCGCTTGACCGGCTGCGATTGGAGATCGCTCCCCGGCTGATCGGGTATCATGGGTCCGGCTTTGGAGGTGGCGGACATATTCCGCCGCCACGGCGAAGCCTTTCGACAGGCGTATGCCGGTCACCTCGGCCGTGTCGAGCGACGCGTGATGGGTGCTATCACGGCGTGTCGGACGGCCATGCTCGGTGGCCACGTCGAGCAATGCGACCACTGCGGTGCGACGCGCATCGTCTACAACTCCAGTCGCAATCGGCACTGTCCGAAGTGCCAGGGCGCGGCGCGCGCGCAATGGCTTGCCGAGCGACAGGCCGAACTCCTTCCCGTGCCGTATTTCCACGTCGTTTTCACCTTGCCAGCGCCGGCCAGAGAGATTGCTGCTGAAGCTCGCTGCCCAAGGGGAACGTCACCCCGAGAACATCAAGCGGCACTTGCGAAACGAGTCCTTCGCTATCCACAACATCGTCTATGCTGACGTCTGCCGACGCACCTTAGTGAGGAAGAGTTCGTGCAACTCTATCCCTGGCTGGAATGCCCCGATACGCCAGTCATCCCTTCTATCCTTGCGCTGTGCAGCTGATCATGCTGACCGGTCAGCGCGTCGAGGAAATCGCTCGGCTGCATGTCGATCATTGGGATGCATCGGAGAGGATCATCGACTGGTCCAGGATCAAGAACCTTCAGCCGCACGCCGTCCCAGTGCCGCCGAGCTGATTGCGTCGATCAAGCCAAAATAAGTACGGCTGGTTCTTTCCCTCAGCGAAGGACGCATCCAAGCCCGTGAGCCACGGTACGCTCTATAGCTTCGTTTGGCGCCAGCGGGACCGCGGCGTGATCCACAATGCAACGAACCGGGAACTGCGGCGAACCTTCACGACTCTGGCCGGCAAAGCCGGCGTGTCGAAGGAAATTAGAGATCGTCTGCAAAATCATGCGCTGCAAGACGTCAGCTCTAAACTACGACCGCTTACATGCCCGAGAAGCGTGCCGGTATGGCAAAGTGGGACAAGTTCGTGCGCTCCATGTTAACTAAGAAGCGCTTGAAAGCGGCGGCATGACCGAGCGCCCCTCCAGGCCCCCGGCTGCGCGAAAAGCCGCCTACCCCGAGCTTAAGCAAGACAGGCAGCAAGAGCCGTTCGAACGGATAACGGACGTTCGACGACCTTTTTACGCACGACATAGCCTCGATGCGCCGAAATCCCGCGATGCCGATCAGATAGGCTGCTGGGGACCACGGGCCTCACCAACAATCAAGGTCGCACTAAAGCGCAATGACAGAGTTGCGCCTGCCTAGAATAGCTTTTGGCATCGGCTGCGCTGTGCTGGCGTTGCTCACCGGTACTGCCGTGACAGACGCCTCTAGCCGCAATCGGCGGGATGCGCTCGGCACGGCGCGGGTGCTCGCTGTAGATGCCGCACTCTTCCCGCGGGGTGGGGGCTGAAGAACTTTCCCGAGACGCTTCCTCTGGCGGACCATGAATTCGTCCTCACCTTCGATGACGGACCGGGACGCCGAACACGGATAAGGTGCCGGCTGCGCTCGCACAGGAATGCGCGCGAGCCACGTTCTTTCTGGTCGGTCGATCCTCGGCGGAATTTCCCGAGCTCGTGCGGCGTATGGCCGCCCAGGGCCACACCGTAGCGCACCCCAGCTGGTCGCATCCGATGATGTCGAAAATCTCGTTCGAGCAGGCTAAAGAGGACATCGAGCGCGGTATCGCCGCCGTCGAAATGGCGCTCAACGGTGGGTCCACCAAATGCCCTCGACGCCGTTCTTCCGGTTCCCCTACTTCGACGCGACACCAGCGACGCTCGATCTCTTGCAGGCGCGCGGAATTGTCGTGTTCCGAGCTGACCTTTGGGCGAGCGATTGGGAGAACATAACTCCAGAGCAGGAGCTCACAATCCTGATCAAGCGGCTTGAGGCCGCTCGTAAGGGCATCATTCTGCTGCATGATGCGCAGACGCGGCCGGCGGCCATGCTGCCTGCGTTCCTGCGCTACGTGCATCAGAACGGGTATCGGATCGTGCATCCGGTGCCGGCTGCCGCCAAGAGCGCTGAAGGCCCCATTGACGTCTTGGCACCACGCCTTCCCGCAGTGAAGGCGCGCGAGAAGTGTCGGAGATGAACTCCTGGGGGCAGAGACGGCTACGGGCGACCTCGCGGCCTAATCGGGTTCGATATGCGAAGCCTCAACGTGACGAAGCTGTTCCTGCTGTACGGCGATCATGCCGCCCTGGACGCCCTTGCGCCAAAGCGAAACAAGAGCTGCCCCACTTCGGCGGCTGGCCTGGCGCCGCTGAACAAGAATCCTTGCACCTCGTTGCAACCCTCGGCACGAAGCCAATCGAGCTGCTCCGTAGTCTCCACCCCTTCCGCTGTCGTCGTGATGTTGAGGCTCCGGCCAAGGCCCGAGATCGCCCGCACGATAGCCCCGCAATCGGAGCGTTTCGCCAGATCCTTCACAAAGGAGCGATCAATCTTGATCTTGTCGAAGGGAAAGCTGCGCAAGTAGCTGAGGCTCGAATAGCCCGTTCCAAAGTCATCCAGCGATATGGAGACGTCGAGCTCGCGGAGCTGGTGTAGGATCGCAAGATTTGCCTCCGTCTCCGCCAGAAACACCGATTCGGTGATTTCAAGCTCGAGCCGCTTCGGGGCTAAGCCGGAATTCGCCAGCGCTGAAATCACCACCTGAACCAGATTGCGGCTACGGAATTGCACCGGCGACAGGTTGACCGCGACCTTGATCTCCGAAGGCCACTTTGCCGCCTCGTTACAGGCATCGCGCAGCACCCATTCTCCGAGGGGCACGATCAGCCCGATTTCCTCCGCAAGGGGAACAAACTCGGCCGGTGAGATCATGCCCTTCCCTGGGTGCGGCCAGCGCAGAAGGGCCTCAAAACCTGAGATCTTGTCGCTCGCGATGTCAATCAACGGCTGATAGTGCAGCTCGAATTCGTTGCTGGCAAAGGCGCGGCGCAAATCAAGCTCCATTTCGCGCCGCCGCTGCACCTGCTGATCCATCTCCCGCTCGAAAAAGCGATGCGTTCCGCGGCCATCCTCTTTGGCGCGATAGAGCGCCATATCGGCATTACGCATCAGCTCGGCGCTGCTGGTGCCGTCGCCTGCTGACAACGCGATGCCGACCGAGGCACCGATAATGAGTTGGTTGCCGTCAATCTCATAAGGCGCACTCAACGTCCTGATCAGGTCAGCCGCGAATTGGCTCACATGCGTCGGCGAGGTATCATCCGTGAGAATGATCGAAAATTCGTCGCCGCCGAGCCGTGCCGCCAAATTGTTGCCGGCTACCTTGGACCGCAGCCGGTCGGCCACTTGCTCGAGCAGGTGATCGCCGATGAGGTGGCCGAACGAATCGTTGACGTTCTTGAAGAGGTCGAGGTCTATACACAGCGCCGCGACGCGGTTGCCAGCTGCATTAGCCCTTTCGAGCGCCTCTCCGAGCCACCTCTGGTGGAGCGCGCGGTTTGCGAGGTTGGTCAACCCGTCGTGAAGTGCCATATGGGCGATGCGGGCCTCGGCCTTGCGCCGTTCGGTGATGTCGACCACCACAACCAGATAGCCCTCGCGTCCCTCGATCATGAGGCGCCGCCCAAAGGTCAGCACAGAAATCTCAGTGCCATCAGCCCTGACATGGCGCCAGGGATGTTCGGACTGAGAGATGTCGCCCGCTTCTCGCAGCGCCCGCGTATAGCTGACCCGCTCGTCGTCTGGCCAGATCTCCTGAACCTTCATTCGCAGGAAGGTCTCGCGAGCATAGCCATAGTGCTGCACTGCCGCGTCATTGACCCTTACGAAGTCCATTGTCACGGCATCTAACGCCCACATCGGCATCGGATTACTGTCGAACAGCAACCTGAACGAGGCATCCCGGCGCTTGAACGACGTAACGTCGGAAATGACCACGGACACGATGTCTCCGAAGGCACTGAGGCGCAAGCGCAGGCTCTGATCACCGTATTCGATCTCGAACTGGTCACCGAAATCATCCGCGACCGCGGCGCCCAACCGCTCCATCACCTCCTTCGAACAAAGTAGATGGTCTGAATTGCCAAGGCGCTGCCACAACAGGCTGCCCTCTTCAACACCGAGGAGCCTTGCTGCTGCCTGATTGTGGTGCACGACTTGAAAATCAAATGGTCTGCCTGCGGGATCGCGAACGGTTGAGAGCGAGATAACGCCATCGTCGGTCTTGCAAAAGATTGCATCGATCAAATTGTATTCTGTAGCGCGCTCGTTGACATAGACGCCGACCAGCGTACCGCCCCAACGCGATAAGGTCGGCAGCGCCAGCACGTCGTAGGTCCGCACCATGCCGGCGTGCACGCAATGAGCGGTTGCCAGATAGGGATGGTTGTTTGCAATCGCATTCGAGGCCGCCCCCGTGAGGGCTGTCGCGCAATCTGGACGCAACGCATCCAGCGGAATGTCCCAACGGGCCTCGCCCAACCAGTTCTGAGCATAGCGACCAGTGCGCGAAACGGCAAACGCGCCATTGTCACACCTGAGCAGCACAAGATGATCGGCAAGCCGCCCGAGGCTCCCCAGCAGCACATTTTCGTAGCGGGGAAGCGTTTCGCCGGGCTTGAGCGCAGCCTGCCACTTGCGTCGCAGGACCGGCATGTCATTGAACAGCCTCGTATCTGATTCCGCGAATTGCTCGTTGGCAGCACTCATCACACGCCCCACTCACCTAAGCTTCCTGCGCCCGGGCGGCATCAAATCCAGCTTGGCTTAATTCGCTCTTAAAAGACGAGACGGTCGCGTTCGGCCCCTGCTGATCGATGCCGTTGCCTGAAACATGAGGCGCGACTGACTTCAAGACTCATAACGCAGAAAATCCGCGGCGATAATGCATAATTCGACGAAAAGCGTTTGCCAGCACCCCTGTGACGAGGAGAATCTTCGAACGAATGATTTGACCGTCACGCATTCTACGAAGGAGCGCTCGTCGTTGCGCGCGAAATTTTTCGCGGATGTCCGATTTGTACGACTACCATTTGCCGACGGCGCAGGCGCCAGCAAATCCTCAATGTTAATTGTGCTTGAAGGACCGTCCCAGGGAGATGCGGGATAACTAAGCGCATGTTAAAGAAATGTGACGACTGCCAGCGCGAGGAAAGAGTGATGCGACGTGCTCGGAATGCGGCGCTGGTTTTTGCCGTCTTGAGCTTACGTACGAACGTGGCATCCGAGGAAACTACCACTGCCCTGCTTGCGGCACACCGATCGAGGAGCTCGGAGCGGCCCACCTCGTGCTTTATCGCCTGACCGCACAGCCTTCCATTAGAGCAATCCGCAATCAATAATCCGTCGCGATAGCCCGCTTGGCTAAGGAGCTTTAGTGGGTTCGCTCAATTTTGGTATCTGATAGCGAGATCAGCGCGCCCCTTCCTTGAAGCCACAAACAGCATCCTTGCCGACCTTCAATGGTTGCGCCGTGACCGACTTGGTTGCGGGCTTTCCTGCAAATTGCATCGCCTCCCTCGTTAACGGATTGCCGAGCAGGCGCAAGTAATGCGTCTGCCACGTTCCATGAAAGATCTTGAGCTTGGCTCCAGCTGCGGGAAGCTGAGTCAGCGGCCTGAATTCGGCAGGCGTTGCGCTGCTGACGTCGACTTCGGGCGAATATACCGAAGATCTATCGTCAACGCGTATTGCGGGCATCCAACCACAGGGCGCCACAAGAACGTAAGCGGAGTTCTGCTGCTGCCGAAGCTGCAATTTCGCGATGAGCGATGGCAGCTCCTTTCATCGGCAATCCATAGACCAACTATCCGCTTCCCAAGGACTCTCTACCACTGCGTATTACACGGTGGACAACGAGGGCATCCGTCGCACCGGGCAACGGTGTTGCGTCGGATCGGACTGACGGCAGCGCGCACGCCGCCGCCTCCCGCGCGTTCAGGCCGGCGCACGTTGGTCTCCTCCTGCAGCGTCGCTGCGGTAGCGGTTGGTCGAGGTCTGGTAGTACTGCGCGCGGATGGCCGCCATGGCCTCGATCAACGGTCCCCAGGGCGCGGGAAAGCGTTCTTTCACTATCACCCGATCCAGCATGCGCGTATGGCCGGCCAGCTCGTCGTTGAGGAACTCCACCACAGGCATAGCCGGATAGCGCTGCAGCAGCAGGATCGCCGCGTTGTCGGTCTCGCCGGCCGACCTGTCCCTGTCGCGTCCATGCAGATCGTTCTGCAGACGCCCTATCGCGGCGATGAGCCGCAGGACCTGGCGAAACGCCGGACGCGCCCGCAAGGTCGCCATGTCTAGTCCCCACAGCAACGACAGGCAACAGAACACATTCGCGTAGGCGATCGAATCGATGCCGTTGTGCAGGTACTCGGCGTAGGACCAGCGTCCCGCCCCTGCCGCCTGCGCGTGTCCGGCGCGCAGCGCCGCGCAGTAGCACCGAGTATCTTCGAGAAGCTGAACGTAGTCGCGACGATCGTAGGCGAGCGCGGCCAGCGAAGCGCGCAGCACAGCGCAGCCCTCGAATCCGGGGAGCGCGCACGGCTCGCCCTGCCCCAGCGCCTGTTCCACCGCGGCGAGCTGCTCCGGCGCGATCAGGCCAAGGTCGTTGCAATCATCGAGCCAGAACAGCAGCGCCAGTTCGCGATAGAACGCCACGGTCAGCGTTTCGTCCTGCGGATCGCGGCCGGTGCGGGCGCTGATGTCATGCAGGCTCGGGTGGATGCGCTGCAGGATGTACTGGCCACCCCTGACCGCTTCCACGGCGTGCTCGTCGGCGAACCCGGTCAGGGAACGCCCCCACTCCAGCACCTGCTGCAGCGCGCGTTCGGTCTGAATCATGGCGCCGCTCCTGTTCCCTCGGCCAGGACGCGCCGCTCCCAACCAAGCGCCAGCCACAACCCGGCGAGTTCGGCGACGCGCACGACCCGGGTGGGGCAATACAGTTCCTTGCCGATCCACAGCGGAGTCTGCGGCAATGCATGCGCCGCATGGCGGGCGAGCATCCACGCCAGCGCACGCGCCACCGCCTGCGCAATGCGCCGCCGCCCTGTCGGCTCTTCGCTGCCGTCCATCACGTGCAGCGCGAACAGCGCATAGGCAGTTTCCTCGAATGTGGACGCGCGACCCGCGCCCCAGCCGCCGTCGTCGCGCTGCGCCTGCAGCAGCGCCGCCAGCGCGCGCTCGTCGCGCCACCGGGGCTTGCCTTGCGCCAGCGCTGCGACCGCATGCGCGGTGGGATACAGCCACGAAGCGTGCCATTTTTCGTTGTCCCAGAGACCGTGCGGGTTGCGATTGGCCTCGACGTAGGCGCTGGTGCCGGCGGCAGGCTTTCCCAACAGTCGCAACGCATGCAGGGCATGGATGTTGGTCGACACCGAGGCATTGCGCTCGCCGGGGAAGGTGACGAACAGCTCGCCGATTTCGAAATGGCGCAACGCATCGACCGCCCGGTCGCGGCCTGCAAGGCGCAGGACGCACAACGCAACGGCGGTGTCGTCCGCATCTGCCGCGAAGTGCACGGCCGGGCCCAGACCGCGCACGCCCAGGCGGGCGTCGAGCTGCGCGACGATCACGCGAACCGCCCCCGCGAGCGCGGGATGCGCGAACAGACCGGCCAGATGCAAGGTGTACAGCGACCAGCATGGCTCGAACACATTGATCGGCCAGACGTTGGGAACGACACCTTCGATGCCGCTGCGCGTCGCTCTCGATGCCGCCTGCAGATACGCGTCGGCGCGCCCGACCTGCGGCGTGCTCGCTTCTGTCACGGCGTGCGCACGCCACGCGGCGGTGGCCGCCGGACTGATGCCGATGCTGCCGTGATCATCTGGCCATGCGGTGGTCGGCGACGTCCCCCAGGCTTCCCAGGAATGCAGCAACGGATGGCCGCCCGGCAACGTCGCCACGGTCCTCAGCTTGACCCGCGCTTGCCGCAACGGCAACAGCGCCGGGTGGCGCGGAAATGCCACGGCGTCCGGCAAGGATGCGGCCTCGTCGCAAAACCCCGGCAGGATCAGCTCCGCGCCGATCGGCGAGTCGTCCGGCACCGCATGCGCATAGGGATCGGGCTGGCGCTGGAGGAACCGCGTTGCAGCCTGGACAGCGTCGGCAGCGCCAGGAAGAGAATCGACACGCTGCAATGCCAGCAACGCCGCCCATGTCGGCGCATGACGGAACAGCGGGAAGTCCGCGCTTCCCCATCCGCCATCGGCCCGCTGCTGCGCGATGAGCCACGCGTATGCGTCCTGCCGACCGGTGACGTTGCCGTGGAACTGCAGAGCTCGCGCCGTGTCGTAGACGGATGGACCGACGCTGCCGCCATCGCGCATCTCGCTCAGCAGTTGGCGCAATTCGGAAAGGATCTGTTCAGCCAGCGCGTTCACGCGGGATGTTCCTTCTGCAGACGGTTGATGGGAACCAGGATCGGGCAGACGCCGCGCACGTCGCCGCAGGCCCGTCGCGGCCGTTCTGGGCAACTGCTGCGAGCGGCGCCGCGGAATCGGACACAGTACAGCATGCACCGCTGCCGCCGGCCGATCGCAGCGGCACAGGGCGACGCCATGCGGACGGGCGCGCTCATGCGCATGGCGCGTGCTTGAACAGATGCGCGTTGGCCCGCTGCAGGATCTGCGCCAACCGTTCCCCACGCGGCCCCAACGGGGCGACGGCCTCCCCCGCGTCGCGCAACAGATCCGGCACGAACTGCCGCGCTGCCTGCAGCCCCATGATCGACGCGCAGGTCGGCTTCCGCGCCGCCGCGTCCTTGCCGGGGGTCTTGCCCAGCGTCGCGGTATCCGCTGTCGCGTCGAGAATGTCGTCGATCACCTGCAACGCCAGGCCGAAACAGGCGCTGTAGCGATCGAGCGCACGGTACAGCGCAGCGTGCGCGGTATCCTCCGCGATGGCGCATAGCGCGCCCATGCGAACGGATGCGCGCACTAGCGCTCCGCACTTCATCCGGTGCATCACCAGGATCCTGTCCAGCCCGACGTGCTTTCCAACCAGCGACAGATCCATGGCCTGCCCGCCCGCGGCACCCTCGGCGGACACCGCCTGCGCCAGTTCGCGCACGAGCGCGATACGGTTGTCGCCCGGCGCATCCAGGCTCGCCAGGGTCAGGAAGGCGTGCGCCTGCAGCGCATCGCCGACCAGGATCGCGGTGGCTTCGCCGAACTTGACGTGCACGGTCGGAAGGCCGCGGCGAAGCACGTCGTCGTCCATCGCGGGCAGATCGTCGTGGACCAACGTACAGGCGTGCATCATCTCGATGGCGGCACCAACGTCATCGAGCATGTGCGCCGGCGTGTCGGCCAGTGCGCCGGCTGCCAAACAGAGCAAGGCGCGGGTGCGCTTGCCGCCATGCAAGGTGGCGTAGCGCATCGCCGCCATCAGCTTGGTCTCACCGTCGTCTTCGGCGCAGAGAAGACGCGTCAGCGCCTGTTCGACCCGCTTTGCGCCGTCCTGCATCCAGATCTCGGGCAGCAGGCTGCCGGATGCGCCGCGCGCCTGCGCGCCCAATCCGCCGTTCGCGGAAGCGCCAGCTCGGTCGTCGTGTGGCGTGGAACCGGTCTGCATGTTGTTCATGTCCTTGTACCTGCCTGGAGACGGCCACGGCGAGCGGCAGCGGTGTTGCCGGCCTCGCACCGAGCGCGCGCCGAGTGCAGCAATGCCGCGCGTCGCCGGCGCCGCTGCCTTCACGACGCGGGGCATGCGATGCCAGCTCATGAGAATCCGATCCGGATAGTCATGGACGGATGTGCGGTCGGGTAATAGCGCCGGCCTTTTTCGACGCCGCTCAGCAACCGCGGCCGCACCCCGGCCTCGTGCATGGTCAGCGCCAAGGCGATACAGAACTGCACCAGTTCAAGCCATGCCAGATGGTAGCCCATGCAGACATGTGGGCCGGTACCGAACTGCAGCATGTCCACCGGCCGGATCGGCTCGGTGCGTTGCAGCCACCGCGCCAGCCGAAACTGATCAGGCGCCTCGTGCAGCAGCGCCGAGGTCGAGAAATGCAGCAGCGGGATGCACAGATCGGTGCCCGCGGGAATGCGCCGTTGGCCGAGTCGCAATTCACGAAGTGCGCGACGCACTAGGATTGGCGTCGCCGGATGCACGCGCAGCGTCTCGCGGAACAGCGCCTCGGCGACCGGACACTGCGCCAGGTCCGCGTGCAGGGTCGGCACCGCGCCTACGCGTTGCGCCTCCTCAACCAGGGCGTCCCACAACCCAGGCTGCCGCGCCAGCTCGATCACCATCCAGGCCATCGTCGAGGCGGTGGTGTCGTGACCACCAAGCAGCAGCAAGCGGATATTCGCGACGAGGACGTCATCTGAAAGCGGATCATCGCTGCGATCGAAGGCACTCACCATGTCGTTGATCAACCCGGTGCGCGAGGCATGTTCGCGCGCGGCGCGGACAAACTGGCGCAACCGCGCATCGATCCAGTCGCGGGCGGCACGGCCGCGCCGCAAGGGCAGTCCGGGCAGGTCGACCGGGGGCGCGACGATCAACTGCAGCAATTGCCGGTACTTGCGATGCCATCCCGGCAGGTCCTGCGCGGGGATTCCCATGAGACTGAAGATGAGCTTGAGCATCAGATCGCCGGTTTCGCGCAGGATGGTGACGTCGCCCCGGTCGCGCCACCTCTGCACGCGCGCCCGGATGACGGGCGCGAACAGCTCGCCGATGCCGGCCTGGGTCAGCCCCTTGGGCAGAAGCGCCGCCTGGATCGCATCGCGCGCCTGCCGGTGCGCGATGCCGTCCTGGGCGACCAACGTTCCGCCAAACAATTCGGGCGCGATGTCTTTGATCAGCGCCGAGGAAACGTCCTTGTGCCGCAGCAGTGCGAGAGCATCCGGATCCATGCAGGTCATCAGGTGGCCGGCAGGGCCAAAATCCAGCCAGAACTGGCTACCGAGCGTCCGTTCCGCGCGCCGCAGCAGGCGAGGCAGGTCTCTGGCGATGGCGGGAAGATGCCCGACCAGCGGGAAAGCGCCGGGCACGACCGGGATGTCATGCCGCAGCCGATGCCGACGGTTCAGCGGATTGAGCAGCATGTCCATCAGCAGCGCGGCGCCGCGTCCGCTTCGGCGGTGTCGCCGGCAGGCCGCGCGGCGCGGCTGTTGCCACCGTCGGCGTACGTCGGCACATGCGCCAGCATGCCGCCGTCGATGCACACGACCTGGCCGGTGATGAACGCAGCATCGTCGGAGAGCAGGAACGCCACCAGCCCGGCCACGTCCTCGGGGCGGCCGACGCGCGGCAGGAGCTGGTGGCGGCGCAGATGCCGTTGCATGCACGCGTCCAGCTTGGCGAGGAGTCGCTCGGTCATGATGAGACCCGGCGCAACCGCATTGCAGCGGATCGCGCATGACCGTACTGGGTGGCGAGTGAGGCCGACAGCATGTTCATCGCCGCCTTCGATGCGGCGTAGGATGTCAGCGCGGTGTCACCGCTGAGCCCCTGGCACGACGACATGTTGACGATCGCGCCACCGCCGCGGGCGATCATCCGGGGGATGGCCTGCCGGCAGCAGAGCAGCGTGCCACGCAGATTGGTCGCCATGGTCTGATCCCAGACTGCTAGGTCCAGCTCGAGGATCGCGCGGTCGCGCGGTGTCAGATGCATCGCGCTCGCGTTGTTCACCAGCAGGTCGACCCCACCGAAGTGCCGCTCCGCTGTCTCGAACAACGCTGCCACCGCCTGCGCATCGGCGATGTCGATCGCCAGGGCGAGCGCGTGGCCCGCTTCGGCCGCGATCTGCGCGGTGCAGGCGATGGCCGCCGAGCCATCAATGTCGGCCACCACCACTCTGCCGCGCTCGCGAGCGATGGCGAGGGCGCATGCCTTGCCGATGCCGGCCCCGGCGCCGGTCACCACGGCCACTTTGCCTTCAAACCGTCCCATCGTGTCATCCTAGATTGTGCTGGTCTTTCGCGGCATGCCGCTCGGCCTCCGCTGGAGAAGGCGCAGGGTCGGCGCTGCCGCGCTCGCCATCGCCGGCGTCGCTTTCGATGACCCGAATGGCGGCGACCGGGCACTGGCTGGCCGCGAGCCGCACGGCGGCGTGCAGCGCCTGCGGGACCGTCGCCACGCACACTTCGGCGACGCCGTCCGGTTCGCGCTGGCGAAAGGTGCCCGGCAGCGTCAGCACGCACTGCCCGCTGGTTCCGCACAGATCCTGGTCGACCATGACGCGCATCTCAGCTCCCCTGCGCCTGCAGCCGCACCGGCAGCGCGCGGAACGTCCGAAGGAACGCCGAGGGCTTCCGGGTCGGCTGCTCGGCCAATGCCAGCGTGGGGAAGCGGGCCTGGATCTGCGGCAGGCTCTCGGCCAACTGCACCCGGGCCAGTTGCGCCCCGAGACAGAAGTGAATGCCGTGGCCGAAGCTCAGCATGATCTTCCCTTCGGTCGACATGCCTGGGCTGGTGCCGTAGAACCGCGCGGGATCGAAGCGATCGGGATCGGCGAAGGCGTCCGGGTCGCGATTGCCGGACGCGATCAGCACGCGCACGTCCGCGTTCTTCGGGATCACCACGCCGCCCAGTTCGATGTCGCGCTGGGCGATACGCGGGATGGAGCTGAACATGACGGGCGCGTCGCAGCGCAGGACTTCTTCGACGAATGCCTTCACCCCCGCGGCGTCTGCCTGCAGCCAGTGCCGCTGTTGCGGATACGCCAGCATCGCCAGGACGGCATGGTCGATGCTCGCAGCAGTGGTGGTGAAGCCGCCCAGCAGCATGCCCCAAAGCATGCTGATCAACTCCGCATCCGACAGCCTGTCGGCATCATCGTCATGGGCGCCGACCAGCATCGACACGATGTCGTGGCGGGGATTGGTGCGCTTGCACTGTATGAGGTCGCCGAAGTAGGCCTGCACTCTGGCGCTGGCCGCGTCCGCCGCGGCGAGCTGGGAATCGCTGGCGTGCGGGCTCAGGCCTTCCAGAATGGTGCCGATGCCGGGGGCGAGCCTGAACATGTCGTCCTGGGGCATGCCGAACAGTTCGGCGAAGACTAGCATGGGCAAGGCCAGGGCGAATTCCCGATGCAGGTCCACCGCCTCCCCGCGCTCCAGCACGGGCGCCATGCGGTCCAGGCGCGCTGCGACGATGCGCGCGATGCTCGGCCGCAGGTTGTCGATCTGGCGCATGGTGAAATCGCGCGAGATCAGCCGTCGCAGACGCGTATGCGTCGGTGGATCCTTCATCGCCAGCGTGGACGCCAGCAGATTGAGCGACAGGCTTCTCGCCGCACGGGGGAAATAGCGCGCCGGTTCGCCCGTCGCCGGTCCCCGAAACGCATCGCCCGTGGCCTTGAACGCCCAGGAGATGTCCGCGTGGCGGCTCAACAAAAAGAGGCCCGACGCCGCGCGATGCACCGGATCGTGCTCGCGCAACCACCGCAGGAACGGATATGGGTCGTGAATCCATGCCGGCGACGACAATTCGGCGAAGGCGTCCCGGCATGCTGTTTCTTGCACGTCCATCCTGGTTTCCTGTTGGCTGGCTGATCTGACCGGTGCGCGGCAGGCACGCCGGCAGTTGCGGAGACGATCACGATCCCCCAGCGGCCTCCGCACATCACCAGAGCACCGGGAACTCCTCGAACCCACCAGTGATGATCTCCTTACGCAACTTCAGTTCTTCGGGCGCTACGCCCAAGCGCAGCTCGGGAAAGCGCTGGAAGATCGAACTGAACACCGCCTTGAGTTCCAGTCTGGCCAGCTCGCCACCGATGCAGGAGTGCGGCCCGTAGGAGAACGCCAGGTGCGGCTTTTCCTGGCGTCCGATGTCGAAGATTTCCGGGTCGACGAAATGGCGCGTATCGAACGAAGTCGCCGGCAGGCCGACCAGCACCTTGCTTTCCGGCGGAACATGCACACCCGCGATGGTCACGTCGGTCCTCGGATAGCGCATGATGCCGTCCCAGCCCGCGCCCGGCGGGTACATACGCAGGATTTCCTCCACCGCCTTGTCGACCAGGGATGGATCGCGGACCAGGCGTTCGCGCTGTTGCGGATGGCGGAACATGGCCAGCAGGCCGAATTCGATTTGCGCGACGGTGCTCTCGTGGCCCGCCACCAGCATGCCGGCCGCCAGGCCGATCGCCTCTTCCTCAGTCGCCTTGCCCTGGTCAACCGCCGCGAGCAGATCCGTTAGCAGGTTGTCGCCCCGATCCTGGCGCTTGTCCCGCATCTTGCCGCGAATGTAGGCGCGCAGTTCTTCCCAAGCCAGGCGCGACGCGCTGCGCGGGCCGCTTTCATGCTGGTGTGTCATCACCTCGTCGGACAGCCCGGCGAAAAAGGCGTGATCCTCGTAGGGCACGCCCATCAGCGTCATGATGACCATGGCCGGAAGCGGAAAGGAGAGGTGGCGCCGCAGGTCGGCAGGCTGGGGCTGGGCTGCCAGCGCCTCGAACAACTGCGCGGCGATCGCCTCGACCTGCCGCGCGAGCAGCTTCACCCTGCGGTCGCTGAAGGCCGGCGCCACGATCGCGCGTAGCTGTGCATGCTTGCCCCCCTCGTGCGAGACCAGCCACCCTGGCGAACCGAGAATCACCGAATCCGGGGTGAATCCCGCCGGCGGCATTCCCGCGGGCCGGAACGCCGCGTCGGACAGCACCGCCTTGGCCTCGTCATAGCCTGTCACCCACCAGCCTTCGTGCCCGGACGGGAAGCGCACGCGTTGGATCGGACCGTTGGCGCGCAGCGCCAGCATCTCGGGCGAGGGCTCGATGTGGTCGACGCGCCACATCGGCAGTGTAGGCAAGGGTTGCTCGGACATGTAGGCACTTCACCCTTTAAGCGATAGAAGAGCGGAAGGTGACCGGCAGGGGCTGCGGGCAACCGAAGGCCAGTCATTGCCACAACAAACCGTCGGAACGGACCGGGCGGGAACAGCGCCGCGCGCCGTGACCATCCCGAAGACCATCGCACTGCGATTGATGATGATGCCGTGAACGGAGCAAGTCGCATGCCGAACTGAATTGCAGGCTCAGCAGGCACTTCGTCGCGGCGCGCATTGTCAGGTTTCTGGCATTTAGTCTCAATACCGACATCCGACGCAGCAAGTGCCCGACCAAGGCCTGCTCTGGCCGAGCTCGGAGACAAGCCGCCAAATCGCTGCCTTGTCCATCCACATCAGCGGCGTGTGTAGATGAAGTCCCTCAACATGCCATGGTTGAGCGCACCGTTCAGCGAGCGGATGGTCACGTCCCGGCAATCGGGGGCGCAGGAATGATCTTTCTCGCGCATGCCGCCAACGATATGAGAAATCCGGCGCGGATAGGCGAGCGCCGCGGCAAAGGTCAAAAAAATCAGATTGCGGCCTGGCACGAACGTATTGGGCATCCCGTCCGCGCCTATCTCGATCGCCACCTCGCGGGTCAGTGCGGTCTTTGATATCGCAGCCAGTGTGGGGATCTCAAGCGTATGGTTGTCGCCGAGCTTGCTCGCCCAGTCTACGCGCAGCTTCTTCAGTCCGTTTGCAGCAAGTCAGCTCGATCGCATGGCGTTGGCCATAGGCAAAGCCGACGGTCTCAACCCGGGCAAAGCCCGACAGCGCTCAAGCGAGGCAGGTGGCGGAACTCCTGTTCGCCAGAAAATAGAACCAGCGTGATTTCGGATGTGCAATCGGTCATTGAGAGGATTTGCTTAGAATGTGAAGAGTTGAAATCAGGCGCGCTTAGCAATGGCGAACAACGGCAAAGGAGCCTGCGATGAATGCCGTTTTCCCTTCATTGAATTCAGTCTTAGAGGACGCAATTCATGATCGTCTCTAAGGTGAAATCCGCAGAACGCTTTAACGCGCTCGGGTTGCTTACCGCACGCCGAGACACTTGTGCGTCTGAATGCTGACACGCCAGTCGCGCGCAGTCGCCTCCTGAATGCAAGCTTCGTCGCCTTCCGGCTTTGGCTCAAGGGCTGCAGCCATATCATCAGCATGAACTCACGAGGGATGTTGAGGGCCAGGAACTTCTCGATATCGGCAGGCTTGCCCACGCAATGTTCGATCTCGTTGCCACGCCGCAGCGCTTCATCCAAAACAACGAGCCCGCCGGGCATGCCAACTTTCGGGCTGATGGTCACCCACGTGCAGAGGTGCACCTGAATGGCATGGGCGCCCGATGTCTCCAACTGCACCGAGAAGCCATTGGAGGCTGGCGCGCAGTCCGCGAGTTCGCGCCGATTGTGCCCGAGAACGTGGCGATCCTCGCGTCCCGCAAAGACCGGCGAGCGAATTCAACGGAAACCGGATCTTGGCCGCGTGGCTACGACGGATCAAAACCTCCGCGACCGCACTCGAGCAACACGCCCGCCAAGTCGAGTCGGCCGTACTTGTGATCCGCCGCTATTCGGCCCAGCGCTCACGACATTCGCCACGTGCCACACTGCGGTCGAGCCCCGGCGCTTGCACTGCCCTGAATATCATCTCAAACGACGATGACGGCGTGCGCTCCGGCTGCGTGATCACGCCAACCTCACGCGACGTGACGTTATCAGCCCATCGGGCAAGCCTTGCCCGGCTGGTCCGGGCGCTGTCAGTCGCCGGGCTCTGATGGACAAATCCGTCCACAGCATGGCGTCTCAGATAATGTAGCCGCCTGGCGAGCGATCACCGTGCGAAGCAGGCAATTTTCTGTGGCCTGATACAAGCGCGCTTCATGTCTGAAAGCCGCCTCCAACTGTCTTCGAAAGCCACATTGCGCCAAAGGACGCGAGCGTGCCCCTTCTACAGTGCTGGCCCAAATCCTGCACCGCCTCTCCGCGTCAGGGCGGCGGCAGCAAGATGGGACTCGTACTTGGGCCTCGATCTGTCAATCGACAATGTGGTTGCCGCACCGGAGGTCGCCTGTCTCCACCGCGCTGGGGGAACGGAAGACGCTCCTGCTTGCCGCGGCCTCGCGCGGCTGACGGTTGCTTGCTCACCCCGAAGAGAGGCGTCAATACATGGTCGATGAATTGGATCTGCGAACCTTCAGGCCACATCCGCAGCGCGACGCCGTGCTCGGCGAAGTGCACGCACGCCCTTTCACGCGCCTTATTTCGCCATTCAGCGTGATCCACTTGGCTTTTCTTGCACAGGGTGAGGCGGCCACAAGCGATCGCTGCCGTTTTATCGATTTTTGCCTCGAGCGCAATCTTCCGCCACCTGAGCAATCGGCGAAACTTCATCAGATTGTCATCGGGTCCGCTACGCTACGCTGGGAGCAGCATTCGGAATTCACAACATTCACCTGGATCTGGAGTAACACAAATGGTTCTGCCGCAGACCGATTTGACAAAGTTGATGGTACCGTCCGATCGCTGATCCACGCGTTGCGTCAGACCGGACAGTTGCTGGTCGCGATCAGGCTAGAAGTGGAGCAGGACGCCTCGCCGACCAGGCGCGCCGAACAGGTTTTTGACAAGAACAGCCTGGCCATGGTTGCCACAAAGAGCGGCGCAGGTGTTGCCGCCTCAGACTTCCGCGTAGACGAGAAAGGCTTTACGAAAATCCTCGTCTGCGACCTCGGATTGACGTCGCACGATCTCGGAGCGCTGGTGCAACGGCTCCTGGAGATCGAGACCTACCGTCCGCTGGCGCTGCTTGGCCTGTCGGCGGCCCTTGAGCTTGCACCTTCCGTTGATCGCATCGACCGCCGTCTTGTTGAGGCGCTCGAAAAAATGCAAAGCGGTGAGGGGCTGCAGTTCAACAACCATCTGCTTGCCGAACTGACGGCGCTGGCCGCCTCCTTCGAAAAAGGCGCGACCGGCAGCCTGTTTCGCTTCGGCGCCAGCAGGGCCTACAACGAGCTGGTCCAATCGCGGCTGTCCATCATCGAAGGCAACGATGTCTCGGGTTATCCAACCTGGTCGTCGTTTTTGGCGCGCCGCATGGCGCCCGCAATGCGAACCTGCGCGACCGTAGAGGATCGTCAGGCGGCTCTGTCAGTCAAGCTCGCGCGTGCCGCCGATCTGTTGCGAACCCGTGTCGACGTCGAAATCGAGCGACAACATCGTGACCTGTTGCAGGCTATCAACGAGCGCGCGAGACAACAACTTCGGCTGCAGTGCACGGTCGAAGGATTATCCGTCGGGGCGATAGGATATTATGTGGTCAGCTTGTTTAGCTATCTTGCCAAGGGCGCGCATGACGTCGGACTGCGAGTAGAGCCCTCGTTTCTGACCGCAGCCTTCGTGCCGATCGCAGTCGGCGTGATCTGGCTGGTGAGTTACAATGTCCGAAAGCGACACCTCAAGCACGACGACGCGCCCTCGGTTGCTTGCGACTGAAGCTCCTTGAGGCAATCAGTGCGTCCATCCTGCGAAGCTCGCATGGTCGTGGTGCGACGATGCCGCAAGATCGCCCCGGCTCCTGCGCAAGGTAATGCACGCCCGGACTAACCGGGCGAGGCATTTTTGGATCGTGTCAGTCGCCGTTGCGACGGCTGGGGCGCGACCAGATCAGGCTGAAGCCCTCACCTTCCTCGTCGGCAAAGAGGTTGGCGAAGATCGGAGCAGTGAAGCTCGGATCGTCGAGCTTGAAGCCCAGATAGTCGCGGCCTCGTTTGAGTGCTTGGTCCAGGCGGCCCCGATCTCAATCCGGCCCACATAGACGCGGTGGCTGGGAGCGTTCTCGTTCTAGCGGTGGTCTCGGGGATGATGCGGACCCCTGGCTTGCAGACTCAGTGTGACGATCTCACCCTGGAAATCGTTGCCGACCTTTTTGAAGGAACCGATGCTAGCCATGTCACTTCTCCTTGAGTTGTCGAGCTCCGCGGCCACCGCGGCCTCGATGGCGATCTGAGGGCCAAAGACGATCGGCGACGCACCCGCTTTCTCGCGGGCCGGAGCGTTAAGCGGAGGACGCCGACGGGGGACTTTCTTGTCTCGCGAGGAATGGGCGTTGGCCCAGAGGAAGAAAGTCTCAACCGGCGGCGTTGCGGCTCAGACGATCGAGGCGCAGCCGGTCTTCGGCCAGATCAGGCCAACGAGGCGAGTCGCGGCGAGATCACGATTGCTTCGATCCCGGCCGCCTGCGCTCGATCGATCAAGGTCGTCATGGCGCTGTCACCGGCTGGATCGTCATCACGCGCGATGTAGAGCCGGCGGAGCGTGTCCGGAAAGAGGATTGCAGAAAGATGCGCCGCCGAGAGGGCTGCGGCCATCGGCATGGTCGGCAAAGCACAGCGGAGCGACAGCATCGTCTCGATGCCCTCGCCGGCCGCCATCACTTCGCCGGCTACGTCAAATCGAACGGCGTGACCAAGCAGGTCGCCAACCGCCCCGTTTCGGCGTGTCGATCCGCGCCTTGCCGAGCGTCGTCTCGCTGAAGCCACCGGGGTCAAGCCAGGTGCGATGCGCGCCGGTCAGGTGACCGCGAAGATCGGGACGGCGGCGATCATCGCCGGCCGGGTCTCGGTCGGGCTGTGGGTCATCGGGCCGGTGGTAGCAACGCGGGTGAAAACGAAAACATCCGGTTTCGTGCAAAGCCGTAATGCCGCGATTGCGGAGATACGCCCCTACGAGTGTGCCAGTGATCGGCGGCGACATGCCGAAGAGTCGTCGCCGCCTCTGGCGACCCGAGTGGCGCGGGCGATTTTCGTGACGGGGGCCGATTTAGCTCTACCTCCAGTTCTGGACGCGACAGACTCAGAAAGCGTCGGGCCTCATTGGCGACATCGCGAAAATTGATGAAACCGCAGCTCTCGCGGATCAAGTCGAGGAGGTCGCCATGTTCGGCCGAGGCGGCATCTCGCCCGTGCCCGGCGGCGCCAGGACCAGATTCCGGTCCGCTGAGCCGGACGAACATCGACCGGCCTGGCGTATTGCGGACGTCCTACTGTCCAATAGCGGCCCTGACGCCGCCCGTTGGACAGGTAATGGCGGCACACAGCCTCGGCGTCACGCGCGAGACGGCGGGCCAGTTCGGACGCGTTGTCGCGGGCCATCAGGCGGCTTCCCGCTCACTGACGCGCGCGACCGGATAATGGTCGAGCACCTTTGCCAGCACCGCGGCACCGGTCTCATTGGTCGGCATGAACATGCGCAGCTTCCACGAGATGAGGCTGCGCTGTCAACTCAAGTCCGGCAGCTTATGCTCCAAGCGGTCGGAGAATGTGAAGCTTCTGCAACGCGGACAATTCACCGGCACACGGTGAATTGTCGACGTAGTTCAAGCTGGCTGTGTACAAAGCTCCAGTCCAGCGCCTTTGGCTCAGCTGCCGTACAAGAGTCTCATTGTTGCCGCCGCGTAAGCCTTACGAATCCTCCTTCGGCTAACTCGGCATTGTAAGGCTTGCCATTGAGGAAAATGGACGTCGGGTGGTTTGCGCTAGGCATGAGTCCTTCGTCACGCAGCTTTTCAATTAAGGCCAACGGAGCCCATTGGTCTGGGACGACAGCACCATGGTCCCGCGCCTCAATGAAGAACGCTCCGAAATCCGGCACTCCCGCCTGCCCGGCTCCAAGCGCTTGGGCTTCCGGAGGGTTGTGAATGAGACGAACGTGCCCCGACGGGTCGAAGGCAGCTGTGTACTGGTGTCCCCGAATATCGTAGGTCATCGTCGGCTGCTCTGCATCAGGCACGAGACCCAAGTGGCTCAATCGATCAATCATGCGATCTGGCATCGGTCGTGCTTCGGAGCGGTGCCGGAATTCCCGCGGAGCAGCGTGGGAGACATCATATACCACCTCCTCTGGAGCGGCAGACGATGATGGACCGGTTTCACCAAGAATTTGCCTGAGTAGATCCTGATCCTCTTGATTCAATTCCTCGAGGCCTGGCGACCCATGCGAGCCGGCACCGTTGATCGGGTTCATATCCATATAGTTCTCCTTCCACGAGAATTCGAGAATATAGGCACGATCCGCCTGTTCCTTCGTTAGGTTCGTAACCACTTCGGTCATTGGCAGCATCGTGATCGAGAGATGACGTTCGCATGGTCGCAACCTTAGCTTTCGAGAAGCTGACCGATCTCGGGGAAATCACGACGGATGCGCGCCATGCCGTCGTTCCGCAGCATGATCTCCCAGTTCAATCCACCCCCGTCGACTGCGAGTCGGGTCGTGAGAAGGACGCCGGCATCGCGGGCTCCTAGTTCAAGGGCCGCGCTATACATCGGCTTCGCCACTCGGATCCGGCACGCCGAACTCTAGCGTGAGCCGCCCCCAGCACGGCTCCAGGCAGGACATAATCCGTGTCATACGCATCGTTACGATAACGCAACGAGGTAATGCCGTCTTGTGTGCACCCAACGACGAAGGGAGAGTCGGCCGCCTTCGTGAGGCACGTCGCCTGTTTTGCGCGGGCGTCACGCGCCCGCGAAAAGAAATCAGTCTGACTTTTCAGGAGCATCATCACTCGCCGTGGGTGAAGGAGCTGTTTGACAGGGGAAAACAGTGAATGTTGGACCACATCTTCCTCATTTTCCCGAAATGATCTAGAACATTTCGATCAACTATGTGGAGCACCTTGTGCTCCGCATGAACCAGAAGCGAGTTCGCGAGACCCGCCATCTCAAAAGCTGGATCACTACGGCGCAGCCGTGAACCTGCACGTGGGCCCATTATAATCTTTGTCGTGTCCATGAAGCCCCGCGGACAACGCCAGCGATCGCGCTCGGCGTCGCTGATCGGGTTTTGGATGATCGGTGTTTTGTTGGCGCGCAGCGCACCAGATGCCTGCGCTTGAAAGGATAGTGTTGTAGCTCAGAGAATGCCCGCAGCACATCGACCGCCCGAGCTCGTGAATCGGTGTTGTCTTTCGACCCAGATGATGTCCGCGGGCCCTGCGCGCCATATCGAGTCCGCACCAAGGGCAAGAGCCGCCTTCGCTCACGCTCCGGACCATTGCCTCTCGAGCTTTCGGCGTCAGAGGCACATTCTTGTGGGTATCCATTCGGCTCTCCCCACCGGCAGCCGCCCCCACTTGGCGGATCAATTGAGTCCGACCTTGGTCTAGTTGGCCTCAAACTGACGGCCGCTGCCCCGGTTTATAGCTGGTCCTTGTCTTAGGCAGAGCGAATTTCAACCAGAGATTACGGCCGTGATGCACGATCCGGATGCGTCGGCCCCCTCGATCTTTGTCTGGTTTTTCACAGCCGTGTACAAAAGTTGTAAGATCCAAGACATCGCGCGCCGTGGCGCATGGCAAACTGTTTCAAAGTGTAACCAGGCGGTTTAATGCGCGAGGAGCGCTGGCATAGTCATTGCTCTCGCAGCAGGCAACAACGGCGCTGGCTACTCCGCGTCTGTCGCGAGAGAAATGGTCCAATATGAGCTTGGTAAGGTCATTGGAAGGGGCAGAAGTTGACGCTTTCTATACGCTCAATGAGGGGCGTCTTGCATCCGTCACGCGCGAATTCACCGAGCATTTCTCAGGACGCGTGCTGTATGCGGTGAAGGCGAATCCGTTGCCCAAAATTCTCCACGCGGTCTCTCGCGCCGGAGTGGCCGGATTCGACGTGGCGTCGCTGGCCGAGGCCCACCTTGTCCATTCCACTATTCCCGGGGCCCGTTCATGGTTCATGAATCCCGTGAAATCTCGTCGCGATATCGAACGGACGTTCCGCGATCTGGGGGTTCGCGACTATGTCATCGATTGCGAAGCCGAGCTGCGGAAGCTCCTCGAAGTCTTGCCGTCGCATGATCCGGAACTACGAATCTACGCCCGGTTCAAGTGTAGCAGGACGTGCGCCATCTTAGACTTAAACGGCAAGTTTGGTGCCTCGCCCGCCGAAGCGAGCCGTCTACTGGATCTCGTCAACGCGCAATCGCGCTGGACCACGGGGCTGTCCTTTCACCCGGGTTCCCAAACGATTGTTGTCGATCCCTATCTGGATGGCATTCGGGCGGCCGTCGACATGATAGAAGCTGTTTCTCCTGCCCCCACAGCGCTCGATATCGGTGGCGGCTTTCCCGGCCATTATCTGAACGTTCCCTATCACTCTCCCTTGCGCATGCTCTCCGAAATCACGAAATTGGTGCGCGGAACGGATGCACTAAAGCGTGTTGAACTGTTGTGTGAGCCCGGACGAGCACTGGTTCATGATAGCATCTCTTTGTTTTGCCGCGTGATCTTAAGAAAAGGCGAGGCGCTCTACTGCGGCGCGGGCATCTACAGCGGGCTCTCACCTTCCCGACAATGTTTTCTGCTCCCCGCCCGCGCTTGGCGTGGGGGACAGCCGATTCAAACTGGGGAGTGGCAGGACTTCATCATCTTTGGCCCAACTTGCGACAGCATGGACAGGCTTGGATTCTCGTATTCACTGCCACGCGATTTGAGCGAAGGCGATTGGATTGAATTCCAGAATGTGGGCGCTTATACGGATATGGCCCGATTCAACGGGTTTTCGGTTGATAAGATCGTGGCTGTCGGACAGGATGAACTTACCATGTTGCCCGCCGCCATTCAGTAGTTTTCATGAACATACTAGGGTCTGTACCTGATTAGCATCACGTGATTCTCTGGCCTGTGTGGTTGATTTGGGGCGAGAGAATGCGTGGGGTCTGTTTTGGCTGAATGACAAGCAATAGGCGCGCATCGAACCTCATCTGCTGACGGGGCCGGAGCGGGACGACGATCGGCGCATCATCAGCGGCATCGTTATGCTGCAATCGGGTGCGCGATGCCGCGATTGTTCGCGTGAATATGGCCCTTGCACGACGGTCTACATTCGCTTCAATCGTTGGGCCATGTGTGGACGGCTCCGGGTTGGCAACGAGCAGCTGATCACCCAGAAGAACCTTCGTCCGGGTGACCAAGCTTCCCATGGAGAAGGAGCTTCAGCGACTGTTTTCGGTCAGCAAGAGCACGATCCGCGAGGCTCTTAAGTCGCTCGAGGGGCAAGGACTGATCACGATCAGCACCGGCCCGACCGGCGGGGCGACGATCATGGAGGTCCCGCTCGAGCGCACCTTTCAACTGTTGCAGAACTACCTGTTCTTCAAAGAAGTCAGCATGGAGGACATCTATGCGGCGCGGCGCTTGCTGGAGCCGGAACTGGCTGCCGGCTCGGTACCATTTCTGTCGGACGAGCAGCTCGATGCGCTCGAGCAGAACATTGAAACGTGCCAGCCGGCCTCGCAGGAGCCTTCGCTTCTGGTTCGTCAGCGCCAGGCCGATCTCGACTTTCACGACATCCTGGCTGCCGCAAACCCCAACCCCTTTCTGCGCTTCGCATGCGAGCTGATCAACGAGATGCTGCGTCGCCTGGTTGTCTTCAGCACCCAGACGCCTCCGGAAGAGCACACGCGATTCGGATGCGCCAACGTCAAGATTCACACGGAGATCGCCAAGGCCGCCCGCGCGCGCGACAGCGAGCGCGGGCGTGCTCTCATGAAGGCGAGGAAGCTTCAGAATACGTGAAGCGGTTGGATGGTCGGCTCGATGGTCGACTTATCCTCGGCTCGGAAATGGCGCCGCGGCCGCGACCACTGTCCTGATGGACCTCTGCTTGCAGACGATGGCCAATCGTGGCAGTTCGTTGCTAGTCGCTAACGCAATGCCGGTTGCAGCTTCGCCAGGTGGACCGGGTTCAGTAATGTCGGAACAGTTGCTTCGCGGCTTTTCTCCGGCGAGCACGCGGCGAACGAAGGCCAAGGCATCGGGAAAGGCGGCGTTCAAAGGCGCCGTTGTGCGTAGCACCGGGATAGATCTTCCAATTGACGTCGTTTCCCACGGCGCATAGAGCCGCGACCTGCGCATATTGACGTGTCGGCACCAAACGGCGAAACCGATGCCCGAGGAGCATGGGCACATGAAGCCTTCTTGCTCTCATGTCGGTGACAGGTGTCAGTCGCGCCAAAACCTGCACCATCGGCTGGACACGCTATCCGCAGTAATGCCCTCCCGACGTGCGACATCGCAGCTCTCACGGGCTGCCTTCAGAATTGGCTTACCCTTATCCGAGACCAGATCGTCAACCCGGGGCCCCTTCGGCCAGCTAACCGCCGAGCATCATCAAGGTCGTGTAGATCGGGGACGCTATCGCGGTCGTGTGCGGCCTGTAGGGTGCGTCCGCGAACGTCGATACAAGGCCCGTAGCCACAGTCGCAAGCAGCGGCACATTTGCAGCGTAGCTTTCCGCAATCATCGTCGCTCCAATCGCGGCACCTGAGCCTTGCGACTGCCCCGTGATAAAGACTTTCGGTGCGATCCTGTCCGGATGCGCCGACAACGCGGCTCTCACCGCATCGAGCACAGAGCGGCCTCCCGCCTGCCAGACCAGGTAAGGATCTGGGCCTGGTCCGCCGAGCCCCTGGTAGTCCGTGGCTACAACTGCGTTCTCGAGCCATCGCTGGATATAGGTGGCATCTCGCGGCTTGTGTCCGGTCCAAGATGGGGTACATGCGTCGGATACGCCGAGCGTGCCATGCGCCCAGGCGATTAGTGGCCAGCCGCCTCCCGGCGACTCCCCCTTGGGCAGGTAAAGTGTCCCACTCACCGGAATGATCCCGGCATTCCAGCGCAGATCGGTGGATGTGTAGAGGATCCGGTGGGCGAGACCTGCGCTTAGATTTCGGGCTGCGCTGGCACCGTCTCCTCCCGCAGCATCTGCCCCGGTCGTTCTGGCAGAGTGCCGGACCAACGATAAAAAGGTGAAAGGTCCAAATCTCCCACCCCCGCTCCGATCGGAAGTAGGAGGGCTCGGTTCGCCCCGTCGAGAGCAACAAAACCGAGACGAGGATTCCACGCATGAGCTTCTCCATCACTGCTGACGTCGGCTGATGATCGCGTGTTGACCCATAGTAGCTTGGATCAATAACTCCCAGCGGCACGAAGATCATTCAGCTATTGGCAACGGCACAGGGTGGCTCAACCGTATGGTCGTCGCACAAGGTGTATAGAGTCCAGTGTTTACAGCCCTATGCAAGACGTGAATGACGATTGCCCCTGAAGCATCAAGACAGGCCTTCGACTAACGGGCGTTGCAGGTGCCGCGTCATCAGTTCGGCCGCTTCCGCATAGTGGCGCCCCTCCAGCAGATCGAGCAAGCGCAGATGCTCGCGCACGTGACGGCGCATGCCTTCACGGTCGGCGAAGCTGCGGTAGGCGAACAGGCGACGGATCGAGTTCACGCGCTTGAGCGCTTCGACGAAGAACGGATTGCCCGCCCCGCGGATGATCTCTTCGTGGAATTCACAGCCGGAGTGAAAGATCTCGCCGATCGTCATCTTCTCGAGCTCGCCGTCCAGGACGCGCTGTTGGCGCTCGCGCAGGCGGGTGATCACCTCCTGGGCCAGCGCAAAGCCTGGCTGCGCGATCGCCGCCTGCTCGATCACCGCGCGAAACGCCTTGGCCTGCGCTTGCGCTTCGGGACTCGAGACCGTCTCCGCGAAACGCCAGCCATAGCCGGGCAGGCGTGCGATCCAGCCCTCGGCAGCGATACGGTCCAGCAGTCGCTGCAATTCCGCGCGGCTCAGATCATAGCGGCGCAAGAGCTCCGCCTCCGTGACGTCGGCCGGAAGCCGGCTCGCGAGCACGTCGCCAGCGATGGTCGTATAAACCTGCTCGCTGCGCCTGACGGCCGCGAGAGCCGGCTGGGCAGCGCCGCTCGTCGGATTCTTCGCCAGCACGAAGCCGCGATGCGGTTCGCCGCGCGCCAGGCCCGCCGCTTCCAGCGCCTTCAGGCCGAGCCGGATCGGCGCGCGTGAAAGGTCCAGCGCATCCGCAAGCCTTTGTTCGACCAGGCGGTCTCCTGCCTTCATGCCTTCGCGGCGGGCGAGCGCCATGATCAGGCCCGCGAGATGCTCGGCGCGCTCAGAACCGTTCTTGTCGCTGCGCTGTTGGGAACTATCGGTGGCGCTCATTTGAAGTGCACGCAAGTTTTAGGGGTTGACAGACTGTTCCATAGATTGTTCTTTTACGCAACAATATACAATCTTGGGAGACCCACATGGCGCGCGAGCCCGACGTCCACATTTGCGAGGTCGCGCCTCGCGATGGTCTTCAGAACTTGGACATCTTCGTTCCGACCGAAGCCAAATGCGCGTTGATCGACACGATCGCCGCAGCGGGCGTCCGCGAGATCGATGCCGGGTCGTTCGTCCCGCCGAAGGTCGTGCCGCAATTCGCCGACGTCGATGTGGTGATGGCGCATGCGCTCACGCACAAAGCGACCACTATCGGCGCGCTGGTGCCGAACCCGAAGGGCGGCGAGCGTGCCATCGGCGCCGGCGTCGACGCCGTCTATTTCGTCATCTCGGCGAGCGAAACGCACAATCGGGCCAACGTGCGCCGCACGGTCGATGAGCAGATCGAGGGATTTCGCGCGGTGCGCGCGGCGATCGACGCCCGGCCCGTGGGCCAGCGGCCGCAATTGATGGGCGCGATCTCGACCTCGTTCGGCTGCTCGCTGGAAGGCGAGGTGAGCGAGGCGGCGGTGTGCCGGGTCGCGGGCGCTTTTGTCGAGGCCCGTGCCGACGAGATCGGGCTTGCCGATACCGTCGGTTATGCGACGCCAAAATCGATCCGGCAGATCGTCACCGCTGTGCGGCGCGAGGTCGGAACACGAATGACGCTGCGGCTGCATCTGCACGACACCCTCGGTGCCGGCCTCGCCAATGCCGTCGCCGGCCTCGAGGCCGGCATCCGCCGTTTCGACGCCGCCGTGTCCGGCCTCGGTGGCTGTCCCTTTGCACCCGGTGCGCGCGGCAACATCGTCACCGAGGATCTCGTGTTCATGCTGGAGCGCATGGGGCTCTCCACCGGCATCGACCTCGACCGCCTGATGCAGACGCGCGAGATTCTCGCCCGTCATATCCCGCCAAGCCATCTGACCGGTCATCTGCACGAGGCCGGAATCCCCAAGGTCCTGCGGAGCGCGGCATGACCACGACTGCGCGTGAGACGGCATCGGTGCTTCGTCCGTTGGCGGGCCTTCGCGTGATCGAGTTCAGCCAGATGGTGATGGGGCCGAGCTGCGGCCTGATCCTGGCCGATCTCGGTGCCGACGTGATCAAGGTCGAACCGACCAAGGGCGATCGCACCCGCACCTTCAAGGGGTCTGCCGCAGGCTTCTTTGCGACCTACTGCCGCAACAAGCGCAGCATCGCGCTGGACACGTCGAGCGCGATGGGCCAGGACATCGCACGCAAGCTGATCGCGAGCAGCGATGTCCTGATCGAGAACTTCCGGCCGGGGCTGTTGAAGCGGATCGGCCTCGACTATGACAGCGTCGCGGCCTTTGCACCACGCCTGATCTATTGCTCGCTCAAGGGCTATCTGCCTGGCCCCTACGAGAACCGCCTCGCACTCGACGAAGTCGTGCAGATGATGGGCGGCCTCGCCTACATGACCGGCTTGCCGGACAGGCCGATGCGCGCGGGCGCTTCCGTCAACGATGTCATGGGCGGCATGTTCGGCGTGATCGCGATCCAGGCTGCGCTCGCGGAGCGGCAGCGCACCGGCCGGGGCCGCTACATCCAGAGCGCGCTCTATGAGAACAACGTGTTCCTGATGGCGCAGGCCATGATGTGTGAGGTGGTCAGCGGCCAGCCCTCGATCCCGTATTCGATCAAGGACAGCCCGTGGCCGGTCTACGACCTCTTCGATACTAGGGACGGCTCAAAACTGTTCGTCACCATCGTCGGCGAAGAACAATGGGACGCGTTCTGCCGCGCCTTCGATCGCGAAGCCTGGCTTACCGATCCCCGCTTTACGACCAGCAATGACCGCGTCGATCATCGCCCCTGGCTGATTCCCGAGATCGCGAAGATCTTCAAGCAATGGAACAAGGCCGATCTCGCCGCGCGGCTTGAGCAGCTCGATCTGCCCTACGCCCCAGTAAACAAACCCGGCGATCTCTTCGACGATCCGCATCTCAGCGGGTCGGGCGGCCTGACCGACATTCGGCTTCCTGACGGCCGCGAGGCCAAGACGCCGCTGTTGCCGATTTGCATGGACGGAATGCGCCTGCCCAATCGCTACGATCCTCCTGGGATCGGTGAGCACAGCAGCGAGATCCTGAGCGAGATCGGCATGTCTGCGAAGGAAATCGAAGCGCTCCGGCAGGCAGGGACGATCAAGGTCGCGCCGTCCTGACAGGGCAGCGCAATCAAACAAGATCAAGGGAGGAGCAGCACATGAGCATGAACAGGCGCCAGGCGCTGATCGCGGGCACTGCATTGGCCGGCGCGTCGCTGCTGCCGGGACGGTTACACGCGGAAACGAAGCAGGTCTCGCTTGCGTTCGGGCCGGTCTCGCCGGTCTACGCCATCGGCATGATCGCTGAGCTGAAGGGTTACTTCAAGGACGAAGGGTTCGACTCCAAGCTCGTCATAGGTAACGCCGGCACGTTCGGCCGCCAGACATTGGCGGCGGGGCAGGCGCTATTCGCGCATGGCGATGCCAGCCATCCGCTCCAGCTCGGCGCGCGCGGCAAGCCCTGCAAGATCCTGCTCGCGACCGAGATGGTGTGCTCCTACGCCAACATCATGGTCCGGCAGGACCTCTACGACAGCGGCATCAATTCGGTCGAGAAGCTTGCGGACTACAAGCGACCCGACGGCGCCAAGCCGATCGTCGCCGCGACCGCGATCGGATCGGGGACCTGGGTGTTCGGTACCTACGTGTTCGAAGCACGTGGGCTCGGCAACAAGGTGAACTGGGTCGCGGGCGGCGGGCCCAACACGATGTTCCCTTCGCTGCAGACCAAGCAGTTCGACGCCATCATGGCGCCGCCGAGCTGGATCGTCGAGGTCGAGAAGAAGGGCTTTGGTCGGACGATCTACGACACGTCCATGCCCGGCGTGTTCGACAAGGATTTCGGCGGGACTCTGCCCGTGCTCGTGATCTACACGCTCCAGGACACGGTCGAGCAAGACAAGGCGATGGTGCAGGCCTATGTCAACGCGATCTACCGCGCGATGGTCTTCGTCAAAGCGGCGCCGCTCGCCGAGGTGCAGGCGCTGGTCACGCCGAAATATTTCTCAGGGATAGATCCCGATGCGGTCAGCGCCGAGCTCGGCTTCGACAAGTCGACCTGGGCCTATGACGGCGTCATCGACAAGGCTTCGTTCGAGCGCGGCGCCAAGCCCTGGTACCGCAAGGGCACCGACATTCCCGAGACCAGATACGAGGATGTGGTCGAGATGAGCTTTCTCGAGACGGCCAGGGCGAAATACAAATGATCGTCGCGCCAGACCAGGGGCTCGCGCTTGCGCGCGATGAGGATCAACAAGCGGCTGCGCGCACGCGCATTGCCGTGCAGGGACTCTCCAAGCGCTTCAACGCCTCCGGCCGCGAGTTCGTGGCGGTGGATGACGTCTCCTTCGAGGTCAAGCAAGGCGAGTTCGTCGCGCTGCTCGGTCCATCCGGCTGCGGCAAGAGCACCATCCTCAACATGGTCGCGGGGCTGTTGTCGCGCTCGGGCGGACGAATCCTGATCGACAGGGATACGGTCGAGACCGGCAAGGTCAATCCCAGGGTCGGCTATGTCTTCCAGCGCGATACGCTGTTCCCCTGGCGCACCGTTGAGCAGAACATCGGCTATGGGCTGGAGATCGCGGGACTGCCGAAGACCGAGCGCGCCGGGCGCGTTGCCACGGCCGTCGACAAGGCCGGCCTCGCGGGCTTTGCGCAGAGCTTTCCGCGCATGCTGTCCGGCGGCATGCGCCAGCGCGTCGCCTTGATGCGCACGCTGATCCTGGAGCCCGAGCTCCTGCTGATGGACGAGCCGTTCGGCGCGCTCGACACCCACACCAAGCTCGAGATGCACAAGACGCTGCTCGAGATCTGGGAACGCGAACGGCAGACCGTACTGTTCGTGACGCACGATCTCGGCGAAGCCTTGACGCTGGCGAGCCGCATCATCCTGCTCTCGGCGCGGCCCGGGCGTCTCAAGGAGGACTTCGACGTCGCCATCCCGCGTCCGCGCGATCCCGTCGCCGTGCGCGAGACCGCCGAGTTCGGCCGACTCTATTCCCACATCTGGCATTCCCTCGGCGAAGAATTCCGCCGCACCAGGGCCGACTGACCATGTCCAACAGCCGTACTGTCATCCTGTTCTGGCAACTGGCCATTCTTGCAGTCGTTCTCATCGTCTGGCAGTGGGGCTTCGAATGGAGCAAGGCGCTGCTGCCGAAAGCCTACGTGCCGAAACTCCTCGATCCCTATTTCGTCGCCAAGCCATCGCTGATCTGGCAGAGTTTTTTGCGGCTCGGTTGCTTTTCCGACGCGGCCGGCTTTACCGCCTGCATCACGGGCAGCGACAACAATCTGTGGCTTGCCACACTCGTCACCCTGAAGAACACGTGGTGGGGCTTTCTGTTCGGCTCCGCGAGCGGCATCGCGGCCGGCCTGATTCTCGGCCGTTCCGACTTCCTTGCCCGCGTGTTCGGCCCCTACATCGTGGCACTCAACTCGATCCCGCGCATCGCACTGGTGCCGCTCGTCATCCTGATCTTCGGCCTCGGTGACCTCTCGAAGATCGCAACCGCCTGGCTCGTCGTGTTCTTCGTGGTGTTCTTCAACACCTTCGAGGGAACACGTGCGGTCGACCGTGATCAGATCGCCGCCGCCCGCCTGCTCGGCGCCAATGAATTCACGGTGCTGCGCACCGTCGTGATCCCGTCCGCGCTCGCCTGGGTATTTGCCTCGCTCTTGCCGGCTGTTTCTTTTGCCTTGATCGGCGTCATCGTCGGCGAGTTCATCGGCGCCGAGCGCGGCCTCGGCAAGCTCATCATCGAAGCCGAGGCGCGGGCCAACGCCAGCGAGATGATGGTGGCCATCTTCGTCATGATGTTCGTCGGCATCCTGCTGGCCATCGCAGTACGCGCGCTGCAGTCCTATTTGTTGCGCTGGCAACCGCAGTTCGAGCACTCGTCATAGTTTCTGCGGAGACGCTTCGACTATGGGCCAGTGTTATGTCTCATTGATATCAAAATGGCGGAACGTCGCTTCCGTCCGGGAGCCTTTCGCAATAACGCTACTGATAGAGTGGTGCGCGGACGCGTCGCCGCTGCTCGATCTCTGCGATAGAGACAGAGGTCAGCTATGGTTACGACTCCCTGCGTGAATCGTTCGCAAGGCGAGCCGTTACCGAGAGGTCGCGAACGGAGCCGTTATAACTGCACGAAAGACAAGCAGCGCAAATGGCAGCATTCTAGCCTTGCACATCGTTGTCGCACTTCTCGCGATGTGACTCCGAACAGGTCATCTGAAAGAACGTCCAACAAGATGAAAAGTGGGCACGGCGTAAACCTGGCGCCCTTTGCCGCGCGAGGGGATTGAATCAGGGGGATCCGGCAGATTTGCCTCCGTTAGCTTCAGAGGAGGTATCAGCAGACAGGTGACTGCGGTTCACCGATGCTTGCAAAGTTCTCATTTGTCGGCCAGTTCCACCTCGACGCAGACTAGCCCCAAAGTCAACGCGCTCGAGCGCTTTGGGGAGGATATGTGCTTCTACAACGCCAACTGGCGTCCATTCAGGTTGCGGGCGACAAGCTGGACCAGCGATGCGCCCGCGCTGCAAATCCTCGAGATAGATGAATTTGTTTCTCTCGGCGGGGGGCCGCCGACAGCGTCCGTTTACGCCGGGGCTGGCTAAGCGGGCAGAGATCACGGGAGAAGCGCTCCGAAGCCGGCTCCGCCCGGACTCCGGACGTCCAGAGAGGAGGAGGAAGGGATGAGGTTCACGACGTTTCTCGGTGCGGCCGCAGTACTAGCGCTTGCCGCAGGTTCGGCGCCGGCCGCCGACAAGGATGCCGCCGAAACAGCAGTGGAGGCCGCGAAGAAGTACGCGGGCACAACCATCAGCATCGTCTGGGAGGCCGGCTTGCAATCGCTGGATCCGCTGAACTACTCCGGTCCGCAATGGGAGAAGCTCACCGGCATCAAGGTGAAGGTGGTCGAGGTGCCGACCGACCAGATGTTCACCAAGATCATGCAGGATTTCAAATCAGGCGCCGGGGCTTATGACGCGCTGAACGTCATCCCATCCTGGATGCCCGATCTTGCACGCGCCGGCGCGCTCGAGCCTCTCGACAAGTATGTCGACAAGTTCGGCTACCGCGACGAGCTGCAGGACATCGCGGCCGCGTACCGCGACAACCAGATGCAGTATGACGGGAAGATCTACGGCTTCCCGGACGACGGCGACGTGATGCTGCTCTACTACCGGAAGGACATCTTCGAGGATCCGAAGATGAAGGACGAATTCAAGGCCAAATTCGGCTACGAACTCGCGCCGCCAAAGGACTGGAAACAGTTCGACGAGATCGGCCAGTTCATCACCGACAAGATGGCGCCGAAGGTCTACGGCGCCGGCTTCTTCCGCACCGCGCCCTATCCGCAGTACATGTTCCAGGAACGCTTCCGGATGGAGGGCGGCAAGTTCTTCAATGCCGACACCATGAAGGCGACGGTGAATGGCGACGTCGGTCTCAAGGTGTTCAAGCAGATGCTGGCGGAGAACAAGTTCATGCCTCCGGGCGTGGAGCAGTGGAATTTCGTCGACAATCTCGCCGCGTTCCTTCAGGGCACGACCGCGATGACGATCTCCTGGCCGCCCTACGGTCGGTGGGCCGCAGGCTACGGCTCGGGCGAGCAAGCCCTGAAGTGGGTGCCAAAATCGCAGGTCGCCGGCAAGGTCGGCTACGCGCTCACGCCTCTCGGCCGCCCCGAGCTCGGCGTCGGCTTCGACTTGTCGGTGTCGGCCACCAGCAAGAACAAGGAGGCCGCGTATCTCTTCATCCAGTGGCTGAACAGCAAGAAGACCAGCCTCGAGCGCGTCCAGCTCCCCTATACGCTGCGCGATCCGTTCCGCCTCTCCCACTACGCGAGCGAGAAATATCGTGGGCTCTGGCCTGACGCTGCCGCCTATCTCGACACAATCAAGACGTCGGGCGAGAAGGGCCTGCTCGATCTCTCGCTGCTGCAACAGGACAAGTACGACGAGGCGATGACCAAGGCGATTTCGAGCCTGTGGGCCGGTGAAGATCCCAAGGCCATTCTCGATCGCATGGCGCAACAATTCGACGCGATCACGGAGAAGGTCGGCATCGAGAACCAGAAAGCCGTCTACAAGGTCTGGGCCGCAAAGCCCGGCGCCTACCCGCAATAACTGACTGGATACCGCACGGGAGGCATCGCCCTCCCGTGTCTTGCCGTTTTCCGGACTGATGATGACAGTTTCTGTGAGCCTCAATGGCGCCGAGCAGCGCCGCCCCAGCCGCTTCGGGCGCATGCTCGAGGACCGCCTGCCCTATCTCATAGTCGCGCCGGCCATCCTGATTCTCCTCCTGGTCGGCCTGTTCCCTCTGATCTACTCGCTGATCGTGAGCTTCCAGCGCATCACGATGACCGAGAACGACACCTCCTTCGTTGGTCTCTTGAACTATGCGGAGCTGTTCAGGGATACCCGCCTCTGGGCTTCGCTCGGCCACACCCCCATCATCACCGCGATCGCCCTTCCCCTGGAGCTGCTGATCGGCTTCCTGATGGCGCAGCTCTTCATCGATCGAATGCCGGGTCGACAGATCTTCATCGCGCTGCTGGTGCTTCCGACGGTGATCTCTCCGATTGTCGCGGGTGCGACCTGGCGTCTGATGTTCGACGTCCGCTTCGGCCCGATTGGCCAGATTCTGGGCTTCATTGCTGGAGAACCGGTCCGGATCCTGTGGACGGTCAATCCCGCATACGTCTATCCGGCGATTATCATCTGCGAGGTCTGGCAGTGGTCGCCCTTCATGTTCCTGCTGCTGCTCGCCGCGCTGTCGAATGTCGACCAGTCGCAGCTCGAGGCTGCGGAGATCGATGGGGCGTCGTACCTGCGCGTGCTTCGCGCGATCGTTCTGCCGGCGATCGCGCCCGTGATCGCCGTCGCCTGTCTGATCCGCGGCCTCGATCTCGTTCGCATCTTCGACATCATCTGGGCCCTCACCGAGGGCGGGCCGGGCTCGATGACCGAGACCATTTCGCTCTACACCTATGTACAGGGCTTCTCGCAATTCGAGACCAGCTATACGGCCGCGATCTCGTTCCTGGTGATTGCAATGCTGACGCTGATCACGACCCTTGTCCTCAAGCGCATGGAGCTCGCGCGATGAGGATCGGCAGGCTTCCGGCCAGAAAAGCCCGCATTCTCGCCGTCCGCTATCTCGGCGCCGGCATCGTGACCCTGCTGTTCCTGTTTCCCGTCTATTGGCTGTTCATGATTTCGTTCAAGACACCGGACGAGATCTATCACGTCCCGCCCTTATGGATTCCCGGACAGATCCAGTTCTCGAACTATTACGTCCTGTTTAGGGATGGCGACGTTCTGGCAATCCTGAACAGCCTGATCGTCGCCGGCGTCAGCTCCGGCATCGCAATCGTTCTCGGGACGCTCTGCGCCTACAGCCTCGCCAGGTTCGGCACCGGCGGCGAGAACCTCGCGATGTGGATCATCTCACAGCGCATGATCCCGCCGATCGCGGTCGTCTTTCCGATCTTCCTGATCTACGTGTATTTCGGTCTCGTCGACGGCTATTTCGGGCTGATCCTCCTCTACACCGCATTCAATCTCCCCTACGTGATCTGGATGATGCGTGGCTACATCGTCGACGTTCCCCTGGAGCTCGAGGAAAGCGCGCTGGTCGATGGCCTCAATCGATGGGAGGTGATTTGGAAGGTCGTTTTCCCGATGGTTCGTCCCGGCCTCATGGCGACGTCGGTCTTCACCTTCGTGTTCGCCTGGAACGACTTTCTGTTCGCGCTCGTGCTCACGCGCACCGAGGTCATCACCTTTCCGGTCATGCTGACGCGCTATTTCGGCGGCCAATCGAATTTCTGGGCGAAGATCGCGGCGATGTCGGTCCTGGGGACGTTGCCGATCTTCGTCGCGGTCTCGGTGATGCAGCGTTATCTCGTGCGCGGCATCTCGCTGGGCGCAGTCAAGGGTTAGGGAGAGCGGTGTGGCTGACGTCAAGCTGTCCGGAGTACACAAATACTACGGCAACGTGCATGCGGTCCGGGGAGTTGATCTCACCATCGCCGATGGCGAATTCGCCGTGCTGGTGGGGCCGTCCGGCTGCGGCAAGAGCACGCTCTTGCGAACGATCGCCGGCCTCGAGGATCCGGATGGTGGGACGATCACCATCGGGGGCGCGGTGGTCAACGATCTGCGCCCGCGCGAGCGCAACATCGCGATGGTGTTTCAGAACTATGCGCTCTACCCCTATCTGACCGTCAGCGAGAACATTGCCTTCGGTCTGCGCGCGCGCAAGACTCCCGAGATCGAGATCAGGAAGCGGGTCAGTGAAGCCGCCGAGATGCTCGGCATCGGCAATTTCCTGCAGCGCTATCCGCGGCAGCTCTCCGGTGGACAGCGTCAGCGCGTCGCGATCGGCCGCGCCATCGTTCGCAAGGCCGACCTGTTCCTGTTCGACGAGCCGCTCTCGAATCTCGACGCGCAGCTGCGTGACGAGATGCGGACCGAGATCAAGCGCCTGCATCACGAGATCACGACGACGATGATCTATGTTACCCATGACCAGGTCGAGGCGATGACGCTGGCCGACCGGATCGTGCTGCTGCGTGACGGACAGATCGAGCAGCAGGGCGCTCCGCTCGAGCTGTTCGAGCAGCCGCGCACGGGGTTCGTCGCCGGCTTTCTCGGCTCTCCCTCGATCAATCTCATCCCGGCGACCCTCAGGAGAAACGGTCCCGCCTCAGCAGTTGTGTTTCAGTCCGGCGGTGAACTGACGCTTCCGAGCGCGAAGGCGGGGCCGTTGGCCAGTATGGATGGGCGAGAGATTCTCCTGGGCATTCGGCCCCAGCACTTCAGTCGGGCCGGCGGGCCGTTGCGCGAAGGCGTGGTCTCCTATTCGGCCACCGCCGATCTCATTCAGCCGACGGGGGCACGCACCTTCACCACCATCAGGATCGGCGGCGTCGATGCCGTTGCCGAACTGCAGGCCCATGACGTCAGCAGCCATGGCGAGCGAATCGATCTCGCCATCGACCTCAATCGCGTGGTGCTGATCGATCCGGCCAGCGGCCTGGTCATCGCATAACGAGAGCAACTTTCGAGAACGGGAGGGATGAATGGCATCGAGATTGTTTGCAACCGGAATTGGCGCGCCGGAGGGTCCGGTGTGCCTGCCCGACGGCTCGATGTATGTCACAGAGATGTCCGCGTCGACCCTTTGCGTCACGCGGCTCGATCCTCGCGGCAATCGCCGCGTCATCCGAACGACGGCTGGTCGTCCGAACGGACTGACGACCGATGGCCACGGCCGGATCTGGATCGCGGAAGCTGGCCTGCGGGCGCTGATCTGCATCGACGAAAGCGGAAACGAGATCCGGCGCATGCAAGGGGAAGGCGCGGAGCGCTTTCTGTTTCCGAACGATCTCTGCTTCGGTCCAAACGGGCTGCTGTACATGACCGACTCCGGGATGGCCGCCGAGGATTTCATCAACGACCAGGCCTTCGTCGACGGGTATATGGATCTCGACTGGGACGGCCGTGTATACGAGATCGATCCCGCAGCCATGAAGGTGCTCCGCGTGCTCGATAACAAGATCCGCTTCACCAACGGCATTGCCTTCGGTCCCGACAATCACCTCTACGCCAACGCATCCTTCACTGGCGAGATCTACCGTTATGACGTGCTTGGCGAGGCAGCGCCGAAACGCGTCGTCTTCGGCAACGTGCTGCAGTCGGATGCCAATCCGGACTTCAAAGGGCCGGATGGGATGGCCTTCGGAACGGACGGCCGGCTCTATTGCACGGTCTACAACCAGAAGAACGTTACGGTGCTGGACCGGCGGGGCGAAGTGGTCGATCGGCTGATCCTTGATGGGCCTCAGCCGACGAATTGTGCCTTCACGCTCGGAGGCAAGAAGCTCCGGGTGACGGAGGTCGGCAAGGGCCGGGTCGAGCAGATCGATATGCCTTGCGACGGCCTGCCTCTGCACCTGCCGAAATTCGCCTGAGCAGGAGACTCGGGTTTCCGCGAGGCTCCTGCCAAGCTCGTCAAAGGAAGCCGATCGACAACCAGGGCACGGCGGCAACGATCACCGTGCCGATGAGAAGCGCGATCATATAGCCCACGATCGGCTTCATGCCCTCGTCCGGATTGATGCGGCTGATGGCGCAGGCCGCGTAGTAACCGACGCCGAACGGCGGCGCGAACAGGCCAATGCCCATGGCGAGGACGACCACCATCGCGTAGTGGACATCGTGCACCCCGACCTGCCGCGCGATCGGGAACAGCAGCGGACCGAACAGGACGATGGCCGGGATTCCCTCCAGCACGCTGCCGAGGATCACGAAAGTCACGATCGTCACCGCTAGGAAGACCGGTACCCCGCCCGGCAGGCTGGTCATGAACTTGGCGAGAGAGGCCGAAAATCCCGACTGGGTCAGCGCCCAGGCCATGCCTGTCGCCGCGCCGATGATAAGCAGAATCGCCCCTGATAGGGAGGCTGTCTCAACCAGCATCGGGTAAATGCGACGCCAGTCGAACTGGCGGTAGATAAACAGACCCGCGCAGACCGAGTACAGGATGCCGATCGTCGAGACTTCCGTTGCCGTCGCAACGCCCTCGACGACCGCCGTGCGGATCACGAACGGCAGTGCGATAGCAGGTATCGCGATCACGAAGGCCCGCCCGATTTGCCGGCGGGTAGCCCGTTTGACGTGAGACAGGTCTTCGCGGCGGTATCGCCACCAGACCACGGCCGCGAGCATGACCGCGAGCACCACGCCCGGGAGCAACCCGCCAGTGAAGAGCGCCGAGATCGACACGCCGGTCACCGAGCCGATCGTGATCAGGACCAGCGAGGGCGGGATCGTTTCGGTCTGCGCGCCGGTTGCCGCCAGAAGCGCAACAAGGTCGCCCGGCCTGGCCCCGCGCTGCCGCATCTCGGGAAACAGGACCGGAGCCACCGCAGCCATGTCGGCCGCTTTGGACCCAGAAATTCCCGAGACCAGATACATCGCTCCGACCAGAACGTAGTGCAATCCGCCGCGCACGTGGCCCAGGAGGCTCGCCAGGAAGCTGACCATGGCGCGCGCCATGCCCGTCATCTCGATCAGGAGGCCGAGAAAGACGAAGAGAGGCACGGCAAGCAGGATCAGGTGGCTCATGCCCTCGTCCATTCGTCCGATCATCACCACGTCGGGCGTGCTGGTTGTCAGGGCGAGATAGCCGACGGTGGCGAGGCCGAACGCGAACGCGATCGGCACGGCCGCGAAGACCATCGCCCCCACAACGAAAACGAAGAAGATCAGCAGATTCACGTTGCCGAGCGGCTTCAAGACGGGGGCGAGCAGAATGAACGCCGCAATGATGCCTGCAACCATCGCGACCGAACCCAGCAGGCTGCGCAGGCTCGCGATCCGGATCAGCCGGAGGACCGCTGCGGTCAGCATCAAGCTGATGCCGATCGGCAACGCCGCCGCGCGCCAGCTGTTGACGATCTCGAGCGCCGGTGTCGTGATGAAGGCCTCGTCGGCCGCAAATTCATAGGCCGGCCAGACAACGAGCGCAAGAAATGCCAGCGATGCTGCGGCCGCGACGACATCTAGGAACGCGCGAAGCTCCGCGCTGAGAACGCCAACGATAGCCGTCATCCGCATGTGTTCGCCGCGCTGGAACGCGATCACGGAACCGAACATGGCGAGCCATAGGAAGAGAATGCCGGCAAGCTCGTCGGACCAGATAATTGGCGAGCGGAACACGTATCGACCCACGATGCCGGCAGACAGCACCGCAATCTCCGCCAGCACGAGCAGTGCTGCCGGGATCGCCACGACATGGCCAAGCACCGTGTTCGCCGTTATCACCCAACTGCGCCGGCCCGCCTGCGGAGCGCTGGCCGCCACACCGGCATCGACGTGGGGCGGATGGCTCACGCTGGTCATGATAACTGGCCTGCGGCTTTTTCGAGCTGCGACCATGCCTCCTCGCCAAACTTGGCTTTCCAGTCGGCGTAGAAGCTGGTTTTGGACAAGGCCTGGCGGAAGGCGGCGCGATCGACGTCGATGAATTTGAGGCCCTTGGCCGAAAGATCGGCGCGCAGTGACTGGCTGAGCTTCGCGATGTCGGCGCGCTGATCGACCGCGGAGCGGTCGAGCTCTCGCGTCACGATCGCCTGCACGTCCTTCGGCAGGCGCTCGAAAGCGCGCTTGTTGCCGAGGATCCAGTAGCCGTCCCAGACGTGCCCCGTCAGGCTGCACGTGCTCTGCACTTCATAGAGACGGGCAGTCGCGATGATGGGCAACGGATTTTCCTGCCCGTCAACGACCTTGGTTTGCAACGCGGAATAGACCTCGTTGAAGTTGATCGGCGTCGGCCCGGCGCCGAGCGCCTTGAAGAGCGAGGTGAGCAGCGGCGCGGGCGGAACGCGGATCTGGAAATTCTTCAGATCATCCGGGGTGCGGATCTCGCGGCCGGACGAGGTCACCTGACGGAAGCCGTTGTCCCAGGTCTTGGACACCGCCATGATCGGCGTCTTGGCGATCTGCGTCCGGATGTAGGTGCCGAGCTCGCCGTCCATGGCCTTCCACACGCTGTCGTAGTCGGTGAATGCGAAGCCGGTGTTCACGATGCCGGCGCTTGGCACCAGGGTGGCAAGGATCGAGGAGGATTGGTTGAAGAACTCGACGCCGCCGCTGCGAACTTGGGTCAGGAGCTCGGTGTCGGAGCCGAGCTGATTGGCCGGGAACAGCCTGATCTCCAGCCGGCCGCTGGTTGCTTCGCGGATACGGTCGATCGCCTCTTGCGCTCGTACATTCACCGGATGGGTTGGATCCTGCCCGGTCGCGAACTTATAAACGAACTCGGCGGCAGAAGCCGGGCGGGTCAGAATCCCGCAAAGAGGTACGGCGCTGGCCGCGAGCAACAGCGAACGTCGGCTGATGCGTCCGGTCTTCGAGCTAGTCATGTCTTCCTCCTGCTCCTTCATTGTCGTTGTGCCGGCTGCAACAGCCTACTGTGTGCAAACCTTTTGTATTTTTCGTTCACCAGCTCTCGATCGCCGGCGTCTAGACAAGAGCCGTCGTTCGCCGCCGCGACGTGCACCGCGGGTGGCTGCTCACTAGAGCCTGGCTGGGTTGGCGCTTAGCGTCGCTGCGCTAAAGCCACAGCTTCACCTGCCTCGCAACCTCTGCGGTAGAAATGCCGTAGCGATCGTGCAGGGTCGGAAGTGCGCCCGCGTCAAGAAATTCGTCCGGCAATGCAATCTGGCGGAACGGCGGATGGACACCGGAACGCATCAGGAGTGCGGCAATCGCCTCCCCGAGACCGCCAATCGTCGTGTGGTTTTCGGCAACGACGACCAGGCGGCCCGACTTGCCGGCTTCACGCAGTATCGTCTCGGCGTCGAGCGGCTTTATGGTGGGGACATGGAGCACCGCAGCATCGATGCGGTCGTTCTTCAGAGTTTGCAACGCCTCAAGCGCACGCATGGTCATGATGCCCGATGAGATGATCAGAACATCCTTCCCGTCACGGATCAGCTTGGCCTTGCCGAGCTCGAACTTGTAGTCGTATTCGTCAAGCACGACCGGCACCTGGCCTCGCAGCAGGCGCATGTAGACCGGCCCCTGATGCGCCGCGATCGCGGGCACCAGCTGGTCGATTTCATGCGCATCGCAGGGATCGATGACCGTCATGTTCGGCATCGCGCGAAAAAGCGCGAGATCCTCCGCGGCTTGATGACTCGGGCCATAGCCCGACGTCAGACCGGGCAACGCGCAGACGATCTTCACGTTGCGGTCTTCCTCCGCAATCGTCTGGTGAATGAAGTCGTAAGCACGGCGCGAAGCGAACACCGCGTAGGTGGTAGCGAACGGCATGAAGCCTTCGGCGGCAAGACCTGAGGCCGCGCCGAACAGAAGCTGTTCCGCCATGCCCATCTGGTAGTAGCGATCCGGAAATTCTTTCGCAAAGATGTGCAGGTCGGTGTATTTGCCGAGATCGGCCGTCATGCCGACCACATCGGGACGGCTGCGCGCGAGCTCGACGAGCGCGTGTCCAAACGGCGCCGGTTTCGTTTTCTGCCCTTCCGATGCGATCGAAGCGATCATGGCTGAGGTGGTCAGGCGCGGCTTGCCCGGCTGGGGTGCTGATCTGACGGTCTTCATGCCTGCCTCCCGGCTTCCAGCGCGGCCAGCGCGAGCTGCCATTCGTGCTGCTCGACCCGGATGAAATGGTTCTTTTCGCGCTGCTCCAGGAAAGGAACGCCCTTGCCCATCAGCGTGTCGGCGACGATCATGCGCGGCTTGGGCGCTGGGTGAGACTTGGCGGCATCGAACGCGGCAACCACGGCATCGAGATCGTTGCCGTCGATCCGCTGTACGAACCAGCCGAAAGCCTGAAGCTTCTCGACCAGCGGCTCGAACGCCATCACCTGCGTCGAAGGACCGTCCGCCTGCTGATTGTTGACGTCGACGATGCCGATCAGATTGTCGAGCTTGTAATGGCCCGCCGACTGGATGGCCTCCCAGACCGAGCCCTCATCGAGCTCGCCGTCGGAGAACAACGTGTACACCCGCACCTCGGAGTTCTTGCGCTTCAGCCCCAAGCCCATGCCGACGGCGATGCTGAGCCCAAGCCCGAGCGAGCCGCCCGACATTTCCATTCCGGGCGTGTAGGAGGCCATGCCCGACATCGGCAGGCGACTCTCATCGCTGCCATAGGTTTCGAGCTCGTCCTCGGGGACGATCCCCGCCTCGATCAAAGCCGCATAAAGCGCGATGGCGTAGTGCCCGTTTGATAACAGGAAGCGGTCGCGGTCTTCCCAGGAGGGATCTTCCGGCCGGTAGCGCATTGCGTGAAAATAGGCCACGGCGAGGACGTCGGAGATGTCCAGCGCCTGGGCGATATAGCCCTGGCCCTGGACCTCACCCATGCGCAGCGCATTGCGGCGAATGTTGTAGGCGCGGTCCGCCAACTTGGGCGTGTTGGTCAGCTTTTCCATCGATCTGGACCTTGTCTTGCTGGCTCAGTGGATGAGCATGCCGCCGTTGACGTCGATCACGGCACCAGTCACGTAGGCGGAGAGATCCGAGGCCAGGAAGGTGTAGATGCCGGCGACGTCGTCTGCCGTGCCAAGACGATTGAGCGGAATGCCTTCCAGGATCTTCGTCCTCATCTCGTCGGTCAGCTTGCCCGCGGTGATATCGGTGCCGATCAGGCCGGGCGTCACGCAATTGACGCGGATGCCGTCCGGTCCGAACTCACGGGCCATCGCCTTGGCGAGACCGAGCACGCCAGCCTTCGCGGCCGAATAGTGCGGACCGCCAAAAATTCCGCCGCCGCGCTGGGCCGAAACCGAGGACATGCAGGCGATCGATCCGGACTTGCGCGCGCGCATGTGCGGGATCACCGCCTGGGAGAGGAACAGAATGCCCTTCAGATTGACGTCCTGAATGCGATCCCAATCAGCCGGCGAGATATCCAGGAACTTGACCGGCTGGGTGATGCCGGCGTTGTTGATGAGAATATCGATGCTTGCGAAGGATTCGATCACGCGAGCGACGGCCTGCTCGCAGGATGATTTGTCGGCGACATCGCATTGCAGCCCAATGTGGGACTTGCCAAGCGATGCCGCGGCGTCCGCCGCCGCGCTCGCGTCAATGTCGAGAATGCCGACCCGGGCGCCCTCGGCGGCGAACCGCCGTGCCGTGGCAAGCCCGATGCCGCGCGGCGATGCCGCGCCCGAAATGATGGCCGTCTTGCCGCTGAGCAGCATCAGTCCCTCCCCTAGATTGTTTCTCGGCAAGGCTAGGAATGCACCCGGGACGCGCAACAGACAAACGCACAGTTGTCACGGATCGATGAATCTGGTTCACTTATGGAATGCTGTCGAATGTCCCGATATCGGCAATTCGCGCCTTTGAGGCCGCTGCTCGCACGGGATCATTCCGCGATGCGGCGAATGAGCTTCACCTGACGCCGAGTGCGGTCAGTCATGCCATCCGCAAGCTGGAGGACACGCTTCGCACCGTTCTGTTCGAGCGCCGCGCGCGATCGGTGCGGCTCACGCCAGCCGGCGAAAATCTGATGCGACACACGGGAGCGGCCTTCGATCAGCTTCGCCGTGGCCTTGAGGAAGTCGCCGCGCGCGGACCGCAATTGGTGCGCGTCCATTCGGCACCCAGTTTTGCCGCGCAGTGGCTTGCACCACGGCTTGCACAGTTTCTCGCCGCTTATCCGAAGCTCGAAGTCCGCCTGGCTGCGAGCACGGACTACGCTCGCTTCAGCAACGATGATTTTGATATCGACATCGTCTACGGTCCGCCGCGCGCGGAGGGCGTGGAGGTTGTTCCTCTGCCGGAGGAGACGGTCACCCCGCTGTGCTCCCCTGTTCTCGCCAAAGGGATCAGAAAGCCCGCTGATCTCCTCGATCAGACACTAATCCGCTCTGATGTGAAGCAGGTTCAGTGGCACCAATGGTTCACGGCGAACGGATTGGAAGCCCCTGCCCTCCACGGCATGAGGTTTGATCGCAGCTTTCTGGCGATCGCAACGGCAGCGGAGGGATTGGGAGTCGCGCTAGAATCAACGCTACTGGCCGAACGTGAACTGGCGAGCGGGCGATTAGTTGCACCGCTGGCTGGACGCGCCAACGATATCCGATATATCGGTCACCGTCTGATCTACCCGCGCGCTAGCCGCCAGAGATCGGCAGTGCGGGCCTTTGCAGATTGGGTCATGGCGCAACTCGATGGCGAAAATACCATTCCCCGGCGCTGAAGTTCTTCGCACCACGTTCGATAGTACACACGCCGGCGAAAGAGCAGCGACGGGCCCTAGCTCGGGATAGAGCCTGCTCCTATCGATGTGAATGGCATCAACTCAAAAATCATGGGAGCGGCGTGAACTGGCTGAGCGGCGCGAGCTTGTCGGTGCGCGTCATCTTAAACTCGGTGCTCGGACCAAGCCACTTGTCCCAAAGTTGGTTGATCTCGCCATCGCGAGTAGGATCTCGTTGATCTTCTCGAGCAGCGCCGGATCGTCCTTCTTCATGCCGACGCCGATCGGCTGCAGCACCAGTGGCTCCTCGATCATCTTTAGCGGCTGCCCGGCCTCCTTGGACTGGTTCACGACTATTTGCTACCATTCCGCCGCCTTGTTCTCTTGAACCGCCATGAAGGCCGAACCAGTATCGACGAAAGTCAGCGGGTCGGATTCGTTCATCTTGATCGCGAGTTCCGCATCGATTGCTCAAGATCACGAATTGCAGGTTGGCTCGGGAGAGGTGCGTACCGGCGCGCGAGTCGCGGCGCGATTTCCGGTAGGAGGCAGGATATGGTCCGAACCGTTACCTAAGTGGAGCAACGATCGATCTGAGGCTCTAAGCGTTGAAGATTCAGCCCGCGATATGGGAGAGTGAAACGATCTAGCGCGGAACGTCGGTCACTTTCTCCAGCTTCTGCAGGCAACGCGAAGTGCGGACCACGGCCGGCATCTCCTCGTCCGGGAAGTTCGTCTTCCAGTCGGTGACGCCGACCTCGCCAACATACATGTCGCCTCTGGAGTCTAGCGCGATCCCATGCGGCGCGAGGAACTTGCCGCTCGCAAGACCGGGGCCATCCTCGCCGCCGAGCCGCGCGATGCGCTTGCCCTTGGCGTCCACGATCGACAGCCGCGGGCCGAGATTGGGCACTTTGCGGTTGACCGGCATGGCGGGACCGAGTTCGCCGATGACGAAGGTCGGGTTCTTAGCCCCGCCGCAGCGGCACAGCGCACACGGCCGGTGGAGGTTATTCCACTGCGCCTCGTATTTGCCGTTGCCGTCGAACACCTGCACGCGATGGTTCTCGCGGTCGGCGACATAGACCCAGCCATCGGCATCAGCGACGATATTGTGCACGATGTTGAACTGGCCGGGATCGGTGCCGGGCGCGCCCCAGCTTCTGATCAGCTTGCCATCCGGCGTGAATTTGTGGATGCGGGCGTTGCCATAGCCGTCGGAGACGTAGATCTCGCCCTTCGGCGACAAAGCCGTGTGCGTGCAGCGATGGAAGGGATCACCGCTCATGAACGGTGCGGGCTTCTTGGGAATGCCGATCGTCAGCAGCACCTTGCCATCGGCGGTGCATTTGCGCACGGTGTGGTCGCCGTCGTCGGTGCAATAGAGGTTGTCGTCGGCATCGATATGCAGGCCGTGGGCGCGGGAGAAAAGCCCCTCGCCCCAGCCGCGCAGGAAATTGCCGTCGCGGTCGAACACCACCATCGGATGGGCACCGCGGTTGAAGACGTAGATGCGATCCTTGCTGTCAACCGCGACAGAGGCGACATCGGTGAGCTGCCAGCCGTCCGGCAGCTTCGCCCAATTGTCGATGACGCGATAGCGATGCTCGCCCGAGCCGAGAATGGCTGACACCTGATTTCCCATAACTGCGTGCTGCGGCGCTTGCTCGCTCAGGCGAAGGTGCAGCCCTTGGATTCCAGCACCTTTCCGATGCCGGAGAGCTCGAGGATATCGCCACCGGCCTTGAGGGCCTTCATCACGCCGGCTTCCTTGTCCTCGCGCGCCGCCGACTTGACGCAGACATCGGCGATGTTCTCCTTCGGCACGATCACGACGCCGTCGTCATCGGCGCTGACGATGTCGCCGGGGCGGACGGCGATGCCGCCGATGACGATCGGCTGATTGATGGTGCCGAGGGTCTCCTTGACGGTGCCCTTCATGCAGAGTCCGTAGGAGAAGACGTTGAAGCCGGTGTCACGTACCGCAAGGCCGTCGCGAACGCCGGCATCCGTGACCAGGCCGACGATGCCCTTGGCGACGCAGGCCGTCGCCAGCACCTCGCCGAAGCCACCCTGCTCGGGATGATCGCCCGCGCTGACCACGAGCACGTCGCCTGGCTTGGCCAGCGAGATCGCTGTGATCAGCATTATGTTGTCGCCGGGGTGGCAGCTCACCGTCAGCGCCGGTCCGCAGGCGCGCATGCCGGAATAGATCGGCTTGATGCGGGAGGTCAGCGCGCCCGATCGCCCCTGAGCCTCGTGCAGGGTGGACGGAGGAAACTTCTTGATGCGCTCGACAAGCTCGGCGGCGGGCCGATCGAATGTCCTGATCACATGCACCATGAAAACCTCCTTGCGACCGCGATCTCCGTTACACCTCCATAACCAACGGCCTTGAGGCGGCAAATTCAGAATTTGGGATTGCCGCATCGTGTTTCGTTATGGCTCGTCCTTCGGCGTGTCCAGAGGCGGCGTCGGGCCACCCGTGGCAATCGCAGCCGAGCCGGGCTGGGCATCGAACGGCCCCCAGGTCTTGACGATGATCTCGAGCAGGATCTTGTAGACGGCGAATGCGGCGTCGGACAGCGGGGCGCTGTCGGAGATGCAGAGCGACATCTGCTGCGAGGCCGACGGCGCATTGATCCGCCGGATGCAGAGTTCGTCGAGGTTCGGCAACTCCCGTGCGATCGACATGGGCAGCACTGCCGCCCCCACTCCGGCGGCAATCGCCGAAGAAAGGGTCGATTGGGAATGGATCTCGGCGACGATGCGCGGCCGGAGCCCGACCTCGGCGCAGACCCGTTCCACCGTCTGCCGCAGGAAGGATTCCCGGTATGGCAGAAGCAGGTCGAATTGCGCGACCTCCGCCGCCGAAACGTCCTCCGAAGGCATCTGCTCCGGATACATGCTGCGCGGCGCGACGAGATAGAAGTACTCGCGCATCAGCGGCTTGTAATCGAGACCGGTCACCGGGCGTTCGCCGTAGAGGACGGCCATATCCATGCTCCCCTTCAGCATCATCTCGCTCAGCATGACCCCGGAGCTGTCGTAGATGTGCGGCACGATGCCGGGATAGCGTTCGCGTATCTGCGTGAGCAGCGGGGTCGCCAGCAATGCCGCTGAGCTGAGTGGGGCCAGACCGATCGTGACGTTGCCGGTCAGCTCCGGCTTGTTGTCCAGAATGGTGCGCCTGGCTTCTTCGATTTGACGCTGGATGGACTTGGCGTAGCGGTAGAGGATTCGTCCGGCCTCGGTGGGTTTGACCCCGCGGGCGCTGCGGTCGAGCAGCTTGCACTTGAAATCCGCCTCCAGGTTCGCAATGTGCTGACTCAGGGCCGGCTGTGCGACATTCAGCACTTTCGCCGCGCTCGTCATGCTGCCGAGATCCACGACCTTGATAAAGGCCTCCAAACGTTTCGTATCCAATACGGCGTCTCCGGATATCCAGTCAGGGAGCAATGCAGCAGCAATAGGCTGAAGCTATGGGATCAGAAGGAATTGTTCTTACCACTGGGAACCTGACGGGCCTATAGCTAGTGCTGAACTCGTCCGCCGCTCGCGTTGCAGCCGACGCCACCAGCGGGTTGGACGGTAGCAGAGGAGCCCTCGCGGATGGGATTTTCGGACTATCGGACGGCCCTGGTCACGGGCGCATCCTCCGGAATAGGGGCTGCGACGGTTCGCCGCCTGAGTGCGGAAGGGCTTCAAGTCTACGCCGTTGCCCGCGACGCCACTCGCCTGAGCGCCCTGTCGGCAGAGACCGGATGCCGCCCCTGCGCCGTCGACATCAGCGACCTCGATGCGCTTATGGCCTTGGCGAAGTCGGCCGAGTTCGACGTCCTAATCAACAATGCCGGCCAGTCCCGGCGCGGCAATATCCTGGACACTACGCCCGAGGATGTCGATGCCCTGATCGACGTCAATCTGCGCGCGGTCCTGCATCTGACGCGGCTGATCGTGCCCGGCATGGCGCGCCGCGACCGAGGCCACGTCGTCAACATTTCCTCAATCGCTGGCCACTACGCGTTCGGTGGCGGCAACACCGTGTATCACGCCACGAAGGCAGGCATTCACTCGCTGTCGCAGCAACTGCGTGTCGATCTCTACGGAACCAGGGTTCGCGTCACCGAGATATCGCCCGCGCGGGTCGAGACCGAGGTCTTCGGCCGGCTGCTGGGTGACCTCGTCGAAGCCAAGCGTCGCTTCTTCGACGACTATGATTCGCTTCAGCCCGAGGACATCGCCAATTCGATCGCATTCGCGGTTGGATCGCCGGCCCGCATGAATGTCGCCTTCATGGAAGTCCTGCCGACCCAGCAGGTCGTCGGCGGCCTCAATTTTGCACAGAAGAGCCGGCCGCTGCGGAGTGACGCTTGAACTCCCGAACTCGACAGGCCGTGAATGCGGAACGTGACTGTGGACCTCGCCAAAATCGAACAACTCGTCGATCTCGTTACGCGCTCCTCTATCGCGGAGCTAGACCTCACGCAGGACGGCACCCGCATCCGCATCCTCAAGCGCGTGTCTGCAGGAGCACCTGCGGTCCCGGCGCAGCCTGCGAGCGTGATCAGCGTTGAGACTCCCGCGCTCAATCACCAGGCAAGCCCAGCTGCCGAGGCTGTCACCGACATCGTCGTACCCGCGCCGATGCATGGCATCTTCTACCGGGCTGCGGCGCCGGACGAGCCGCCGCTGGTCGAGGTCGGCGCGCGGATCGAGGCCGGGCAGAAGATCTGCATCATCGAGGCGATGAAGACTTTCATCGACATCGCGGCCGAGGTACCCGGCGTGGTGCTTGCGGTCCTCGCAGAGAACGGTGAGGAGATCGCGGCGGGGCAGGCCCTCTTCCGGATCGGTCCTGCGGGTTCATCCTGATGTTCGACAAGGTCCTGATCGCCAATCGCGGCGAGATCGCGCTTCGTATCCAGCGCGCCTGTCGGGCGATTGGGCTCAAGACGGTCGTCATTCATTCGGAGGCGGACCGCGACGCGCGCTATGTCGCGCTCGCCGATGAGGCACTCTGCATCGGGCCGGCGCCGGCGAGCAGCACCTATCTCAACGTGGCGGCGATCCTGCTCGCAGCCGAGGTCAGCGGCGCGCAGGCCATTCACCCGGGTTACGGTTTCCTCTCGGAGAGCGCGGAGTTCGCCGATCGGGTCGCGCGCGCCGGCCTCACCTTCATCGGCCCTCCGGCCGACTGTATCCGGACCATGGGCGATAAGGTCGCGGCCAAGCGCGCGATGCGGCTGGCGGGCGTGCCTTGTGTGCCGGGGCCGGACAGCGCCCTGCCGGATGATCCGGCCGAGGTGCGCGCGATCGCGCGCGACATCGGATATCCCGTCATCATCAAGGCCGCCGGCGGCGGCGGCGGACGCGGCATGCGGATCGTGCGCAGCGAGGCCGCGCTGGACGAGGCGCTGGCGCTGACCCGCGCGGAAGCCAGCAAGGCCTTCAAAAACGCTGCGGTCTATATCGAGAAATTCCTCGGAAAACCACGCCATATCGAGATCCAGGTGCTGAGTGATCAGCACGACAATCATCTCTGGCTCGGCGATCGCGACTGCTCGCTCCAGCGCAGGAACCAAAAAGTAGTCGAGGAAGCTCCCGCGCCCGGCATCGACCGCGCGCTGATCGAGCAGGTAGGCGCGAGCTGCGTCGAAGCCTGCCGGCGGATCGGCTATCGCGGTGCCGGCACCTTCGAATTCCTTTACGAGGACGGACAGTTCTTCTTCATCGAGATGAACACGCGCATCCAGGTCGAGCATCCCGTCACCGAGATGACGACGGGCATCGACATCGTCAAGGCGCAGATCCGGATCGCGCAAGGCGAACCCCTGGGCATCGCGCAGGACGACATCGCCCGTCTCGGCCATGCCATTGAATTCCGCATCAATGCCGAGGACCCCGCCAATTTCGCGCCCTCACCCGGCACGGTGACGCGCTGGGATGTCCCCGGCGGCATCGGCATCCGCGTCGATTCGCATATCACCGCGGGCGCGACCGTTCCCCGCCACTATGACTCGCTCATCGGCAAGCTGATCGCCCACGGCGGCACACGCGAGGAAGCTATGGCGCGTGCCCGCGTCGCCTTGTCCGAGCTGCGCGCCGAAGGCATCCGAACCAATGTGCCGCTGCATCAGGCGATCCTCACCGATCCGACCTTCTGCCGGGGCGGCTACGACATCCATCATCTCGAGCACTGGATGAACGCGAAGGTGGCCGCCCAATGACGGCGTCCGACCGGCCGCGGATCAGCCTGCTCGGCACATCGGCTCTGCTGTTCGAGGCCCCAGGGGCATTCGACCTGCCGCACCAGCGGCGTATCTGGGCACTGGCCGCGATGGCATCGAAATGGCCGAGAATCCGCGAGGCCATTCCCGGCATCACCAATTTGATGCTGACATTCGAGTCTCCTCCTCGCGAGCTCGCCCCCCTCATCGGCGCGCTCAACGACGGCTGGGACGCGGCGGAAGGCCTCGCGATCGGCGGCCGCGAGATCAGGCTGGCCGTCACCTATGGCGGCGAGATCGGATCGCAGCTCCAATCCGTCGCCGATTATTGCGGCCTGTCCCTCGACGACGTGGTCTCGATCCATGCCGCCCCGCTCTACACCGTGTTCGCACTCGGCAGCCATCCCGGCTATTGCTATCTCGGCGGCATGGACCCGCGCATCACCATGCCGCGGCGGCAGACGCCGCTGCAACGCTCCGCGGGCGGCTCTGTGTCGATCGGCGGATCGCAGACCGGCGTCTCCGCATCGCCCGGGCCGAGCGGCTGGCACGCCATCGGACATACGAGCTGGACCTTCTTCGATCCGTCCTGGCCGACGCCTGCTGCGCTCGCACCGGGCGATACAATCCGCTTCGCGGTCGAACGGGTGATCCGGTGATCGAGATCCTGTCAGTCACGGGGCCCGCAAGTGTCCAGGATCTCGGCCGCTTCGACCAGTATCGCTTCGGGGTCGGCACGTCGGGGGCGATGGACGATGTCGCCCTGCGCGCCGGCAACATCCTTCTCGGCAACGACGACAATGCCGCCGGCATCGAAATCCCGATGCTGCCGTTCAAGCTTCGTTTCGGCCAGGACATGGCCTTTGCTCTCACGGGCGCCGGTGTCGAGGCCGAGATCGCAGGACGCGTGATCCCGCCATGGTGGCGGTCGCATGCCCGTGCCGGAGATATTCTGACAATCAAGGCAATGCCCCGCGGCGCACGGCTCTATCTGACCATCGGCGGCGGCATCGACGTGCCCATGGTGCTGGGCTCGCGCAGCACGCAGTTTCGCGGCGAGTTCGGCGGTTGGCACGGACGGCCGCTCCAGGTGGGCGACATCCTGCCCTGTGCGGCATCCACCGCTGCCATCGACGAGCTCGGGGTCGAGCCGGCCGAGATCACGCTGGCGCGGCCGAACACCGCCGCGGACGAGACCATCGTCAGGGTCGTGATTGCCGGCGAGTATGACGGGTTCGACGCCGCCACGCAGGCGCTGTTCTGGTCCAGCAGCTGGAAGATCACGCCGCAGAGCAACCGTTACGGCTATCGCCTGCAAGGCCCCGCCGTGAAGCCGAAGGCACCGATCGAGAAGCGCTCGCACGGAATCGTCCCCGGCGTCATCCAGATTCCGCCGAACGGACAGCCGATCATCCAGATGCGCGACGCGCAGACCTCCGGCGGCTACCCCAAGATCGCAACCGTGATCGGCGCCGATCTGTGGCGCGTCGGGCAGGCCCGGCTCGGCAGCAGGCTGCGGTTCGAGCAAACTGCTTACGCCGATGCGCTGGCAGCCGAAGCCGAGATGTCGACCTATCTCGATCGGCTCAGGACCAATGTGTGCCTTGTCGAGGAGACCCGAACATGCCGATCGAGCTGACCGACATCGCGCGTCTGGCGCAGATCCTCGAAAGGTCCGGGGTCGACACGATCGAGATCGAGGAGCCCGGCCAGGCGCTGAAGCTCGTCGTCGACACGGGACCGCGAATGGCCGTATCGCCGACGCTCGCCGCCCCCGCTGCAGACCGTTCCGTCGTCGCCAAGGCCGACGTCGCAGGGCATTTCCTTGCGGCTCATCCCTGGCGCGACAAGCCGTTCGTCGCGCAGGGCCAGCGCATCGAGGCCGGCGCGATCGTCGGCCTCGTCAAGATCGGGCTCTTGTATGCGCCCATCGTGGCGCCGGCCGCCGGTATCGTCGATGCCGTGATCGCGCAGACCGGTGCAACGGTCGGCTACGGCACACCGATTGTGCGCATCCGCCCGCTCAGTTGAGTAGCACGGTTGCCGGCGTGACTTCGCCGCCGCCCTGCTCGATCACGCGGCGCACAGTCGCGGCGATGTCGACCGATCCGGGCGTGTCGCTGTGGATCAGGATCGAGCGCGCTTCGACCTTGATCGACTTGCCCTCTATGGTCCGCACGGTGCCGCTGTCGAGGAAGCGCTTGACCCGCTCGGCCACCGCCTCGGTCGAGGTGATGACCGAGTTCGGAAGCTTGCGGGACACCAGATGGCCGTGCTCGTCATAGGCGCGGTCAGCCAGGAACAGCGGCAGGATGCGCAGGCCCACCTTGCGCGCGGCGCGCACGATCTCGGCGTCAGGCTGCGAGAACACGATGAAATCGCGGTTGATGGTCGCAATCGCGCGGGCAACGACATCGGCCATGTCGGGGTCGGCATTGACCATGTTGCCCATCGCGGCGTGGAAGCTGACATGGGTCACGCGATGGCCCGCATTGGCCGCGATCGCCTGCAAGGCGCCGATCTGATAGATCATGTGCTTCTCGAGCTCGGCGGCGTCCATCTGGATCACGCGGCGGCCGAACCCGAGCAGGTCAGGCAGGCCCGGATGGGCGCCGACCTCGACCCTCTTCTGCTTCGCGAGGCGAACCATGCGATCCATGATGACGGGATCGCCGGCATGGAAACCGCACGCCACGTTGGCCGACGAGATGATGCCCATCAGCGCCTCGTCGTCGCAGATGCGATAGTTGCCGAAACCTTCGCCCATGTCCGAATTGATGCCGATTTTCATGTTCGTACCCTGCTCTTGTTATTGTTGAGGTCCACTCAAAGCGCTCGATAGAGATTCGCGGTTGCCCGCAATTGCGCGAGGTAGTCGTTGACGGGAGCCATGGCCGCGACAGCGTCCTGATAGCTCACCTCAGTAAAGGCGATGACCGATCCCGGTGCCGCCTGGCCGAGGCGCCAGAGGTCAGCCTGGATCACGGCCGCCATCTTCGGGTAGCCACCGGCCGTGTTCGCATCGCTCATCTGGATGATCGGCTCGCCGGCCGGCGGCACCTGCACGACGCCGGCCACCACGCCGTGCGAGCGCATCTCGACTGGCGCGTCCAATGTCAGCTTGGCCCCGGTGAGACGGTAGCCGCCCCGATCGCTCTGGGCGCTGATCTTCCATCGCGTCGACCAGAACGTCGCCTGCATCGCCTCCGAAAACAGGTCATACTCGCCGGCCCGCATCACGCGCATGCGCAGCACACGGTGTTCGACTGGCGCGGCGCCCGCGATCGCAACATCCGGCGGAGCGACGCCGAAGTCGAAGCGGCCGTCGCTGCTGCGCGACGAACTCCCGATCGGCACGACGTCGCCCGCCTGCAAGGTACGGCCCTCGAGCCCGCCGAAGCCGCCGCGTAAGTGCGTGCTGCGCGAGCCCAGCACGCGCGGAACATCGATACCGCCGCCGAACGTCGTGTAGACCCGCGCGCCACGCCGCGGCGCGGTGATCTCGAGAACGTCGCCCGCCTTCGCCCGCGTGCACCACCACGGCCGAACGGCCGATCCGGCCAACGTCGCGTCGTGATCGGCGCCGGTGAGCGCAAATGCGGTGTCGGCCGAAAAACGCAGGCGGAACGGAAAGGTCTGGATCTCGATGCCTGCCGCATTGTCGTCATTGCCCAGCAGCGCATTGCCGGCGGCGAGCGCGAGGGGATCCATTGCGCCTGACGTGCTCACGCCGAAACGGCGCGCGCCGTAGCGGCCAAGATCCTGGATGGTGTTGAAGGCCGGGCTGGTCAATATCTCGATCACAACTCGATCCGATCGATTCTGAATCGGACACGGTCGCCCGGAAGCATGAGCGACGGCTGCTCGGACTTCGGATCGAACATGACGACCGGCGCCCAGCCGATCGCATTCCATCCATTCGGGCTTGTCAGCGCCGCCACCCCTGTCTGCATCCCGCCGATCGTCACCGAACCTGCGCGCATGTTGAGCGACGGAACGGATTTGCGCGGCATGTGAATGCGCGGGTCGAGGCCGTGGAGATAGCCGAATCCCGGCGAGCTCGCGACCGCACAGACAGTGTATTTGCCTTCGCTGTGAATCCTGATGACGTCGCGCTCGGAAAGTCCGGCACGCCTCGCAACCGCCGGCAAATCGAAGCCGAGCTCGCCGCCATAGACTACCGGAATCTCGATGAGCTTGCCGTCGGACTTGCGGCCCGGCAAACGATGCCACAGCTCGACGATCGAAGCACTGAGCATACCGATATCCGACGGCGGCTGCTCGAAGACGAGCATCACATTGGTGACGCCAATGACGGCCTCCTGGACGTTCGGCCAGGTGGAAACCGCATCCGCAAGGGCCCAGATGCGGCCCTGCTGCATCAGGTCGAAATCACCCGGCGCCTCGACCAGCATCGCAAGCGTGCCGATCAGGCTGATCTTTGGGCTTTTCTCGATCGCGCCGACAAAAGGAGCTTTGGGCTGATTAAGCGACAAAAGGGCCTCGCTGGTCGAACGCCCGTGGCGCTGCCACCCTCAAATTTAGCCAAGCGGCGCAAGCCGATCCAAGACGATGTTCGTCTGCGGGTATAAGGGATGTCGATTGCCGGCAGGACGCCGCGCTCGCCTCCGATTCAGTGACGCGCAATGACGTGATTGCTGGGCGACTCCCACCGCGCCACGACCTCCTCGCCCACCGCGTATCGAAGTCCCGCCTGCTGCGACTGGTTCTGCTCGAATACGATGATCTGGCCGCCACTCGGTGTCTTGAGATAGTAGTGACTGACGAATCCGCGATAGATGGCCTGGTCGACGCGCGCCGTCACGCTGTTGGCGCGTTGCGCCGCCGGGCTCTCGCCAACGCGCTCGACCACGATCGCCTCGGGCCTGATCGAAACCATCACGTCGCTGGCCGACGACGGGATCTGATCAACCTGAAGGCTGAGTTCGGGCGAGACACGAACAACCGCCCCGCTCCCGTTGCGCTGCTCGACCGGCCCGTGAAACAGATTTGACGCGCCGATGAACTGCGCGACGAATTTCGAGGCAGGACGCTGGTAGATTTCCGTCGCCGAGCCGACCTGCTCGAGCTTGCCATCGCGCATCACCACGATCTTGTCGGCCATCGTCAGAGCCTCGTCCTGGTCGTGGGTCACCATGATGGTGGTCAGACCGAGCCTGCGCTGAAGGGCACGCAGCTCGACCTGCATGCTCTCGCGAAGCCCCTTGTCGAGCGCCCCCAGCGGCTCGTCGAGCAGCAGCATCGCCGGCTCGATCACCAAAGCGCGCCCCAATGCGACGCGCTGCTGCTGGCCGCCGGAGAGCTGCGCCGGATAGCGCTTGCCGAAGCTGGAGAGCTGCACGAGGCTGAGCGCGTCACTCACCTTCCTTGCGGCATCGGACTTGGAAATCCCCCGCATCTCCAGGCCGAAGGCGATGTTCTCCCCGACGGTCAGATGAGGAAACAGCGCGTAGTTCTGGAACAGCATTCCGACGTTGCGTCGATGCACGGGAACATCCGTCATCCTCTTGTCGTTCACGAAGACGTCGCCGGATGTCGGGCGGATCAGCCCCGCGATCATGCGCAGGCAGGTCGTCTTGCCGCACCCGCTCGGACCGAGCAGCGCGACCATATGGCCGGGCTCGATCATGAGCGAGACGTCGTCGACCACAACGGTGCGGTTATATTCCTTGCTGAGGCGGTCAAGCCTGACTTCGGAAGACCTCATGGCACCTGTCCTAGCTCGTAAACACCTGATTATAGCGCTCCAGCCACGGGCCGCGGCGGGGAACGATGAACTTCCAATCCGGGGTGAACAGTCCGAGATCGGTCGCCTTGGTGTCGGGATAGGCCAGGAACTTGGCCGTCTCCGGCTTGAAGTCGATGCCGCCGACCGAGGGCGCGCTGAGCGTCTGCTCGGACAGCATCTTGGCGACCGAGGGCTCCAGAATGCGGTTGATCAGGGCACAGGCGAGCTCGGGCTCGGGCGCATTCTTGACCAGAGTCATGCTGTTGATGCCGGTGAAGGCGCCTTCCTTCGGGAAGGTCATGTCGATCGGCATGCCCTTGGCCGTGTGCGGATAGATCGCCTTCGAGTATTCGATGCCGCCGATCGTCGCCTGGCCCTGGGCCACCTGGAGCACCTGTGCCTCGCTGTCGTAGATCGTCAGGACATTGGGCTTGAGAGCGGCGAGCTTGTCCCAGCCGCTATCGACCAGATATTGCGCCTCCTGCAGCGGCTTGCCGGTCGTGAGCGCCGTTGCCACGATGAGCATCAAGACGCTCTGGGTGTTCTTGGGCGTGTTCAAGAGGATCTGCTTGCGATATTTCGCGTCGAAGATCTGCTCATAGCTCTCGAGCGGCTTCGTCACCTGCGGATTGATGAACATGGCCGCGCTCGAGATCGAGAAGCCGACGCCGTAGCCATCCTCGAACAGGTAGCGCTTATAAACCTTCTCGAGGTTGGGAATTTTCCCGGCGTCGAGCTTGTCGATCAGCCCTTCCTGCTTGGCCTGGGGGATTCCAACATCGTCCATCATCATCATGCTGAAGCGCGGCGTATCACGCGTTGCGCGAAGGGCGGCGATGTTGGACAGCGTCGCGCCCTCGATCGTGAAGACGCGGCACTTGAACTCGGCCTCGAACTTCGGAATGACCTCTTTCTGGATCAGCTTGCCCAGCGCGGAGTTGTAGACGCCGACATGCAGTTGCTTGGCGTCCTGCGCCCACGACCGGCTGATGATTGTCGGGAAAGCAACCGCGGATGCACCGGCCTTAATGAGAGTCCTACGTGTCAGCTTCATGGGTCCAATCTCCATCTAACCAATGCACATCAGGCAGCCAGCGCGCGGCGAAGGCCGACCAGTTTCTCCAGCAGCAGCACGCCGACCATTGCCATCAAGATGATGATCGTCGACATCGCCGGCACGGAAGGGTCAAAGACGTTGACCAGTTGCCGCATCAGGACGAGCGGCACGGGCGAATATTCGGAGTTCGCCAGCCACATCGTGACCGGGTAATTGTCGAAGGACACCATGAAGGCGAACAGCCCGCCGGCGGCGACGCCCGAGGCGATCTGCGGCAGCGTCACGCGCCAGAAGGTCGTCAGCCGATTTGCGCCGAGGGTACGCGCGGCATCCTCCAGGTTCTCGTCCACGAGTTGAAGACTGGTGACGACGGTGCGGATGACATAGGGCGACGTCACGACGACGTGCCCGATCAGGAGGTTGAGTCGCGCATCCTGCGAGCCGAGCCTGGTGAGAACCTGAAGCAGCGCCAGGCCGGTGACCAAGGCCGGGAAGGTCAGGGGCGACAGCAAGAAGCCCTTGATCGCCGCCAGGCCGAAGAAATTTCCGCGCACCAGCGCGAAGGCCGCGGGCACGCCAAGCATGAGCGATCCGGCCGTGGTGCCGAGCGCAAGCAGGATGCTCAGCCTCATCGCCTCGAGGAAGTCGCGATCCTGGAGAACCTTGGCGTACCATTTCAGCGTGAAGCCCTGCGGCGGGAACGTGACGAAATAGGAATCGGAAACCGAGACCGCCATGACGAGGAGCAGCGGGGCCAGGATGAACAGCATCATGCCGGCGGTGATGGTGTAGAGGATAAAGGTGCCGAAGCCGGAAAACCGCTCGTCCATCACTCGGGCCTCCTCAGTCGCCGGCCTTCCAGAAGCCACATCGAGACGCCGTTCACCGCAAGGACAAGGCCGACGAGAACGACGGCGATCGCGGCCCCGAACGGCCAGTCGTAAACGACGAAGATCTGCTGCTCGATCAGATTGCCGAGCATGACCGCCGAGGCGCCGCCCAGGATCGCCGGAATGACGAAGGAGCCGGCGGTGAGTGAAAAGACCAGGGTAAAGCCTGCGACGAAACCGGGCATGCTCAGCGGCAGCGTCACGCGGAGGAACACCTTCCACCATGGCGCGCCGAGCATGCGGGCTGCATCTTCGAGGTTGGGATCGATCTTGCCGAGCGCCGAGGCCAGCGGCAGAACCATCATCGGGAAGAACACGTGCAGCGATCCGATGACGACGGCGGCCTCGGTGTAGAGGACCGATATCGGTGCGTCGACGACGTGCAGCGTCATCAGGATCCAGTTCAGCATGCCCTTCGGACCGTTCTGAAGCACCAATTGCCAGCCGTATCCGCGCACGACGACGCTGACGATCAGGGGCGCGATGACGATCAGGGTGATGATGCGGGTGACCATCGGACGGCTCTTGACCATCACGAGGGCGACGGGATAGGCGAGCACCGTCGCAAGCACCGACGTGACGATGCTGATACGCAGTGTCGTCCAGAGGACGCGCGCGTAGAGCTCGACGTTGACCAGACGGGCGTAGTGCGCGAGCGTGAACGGACGGCCGATGATACCGCGGCTGTCCTGGGTCTGGATGCTCGAGAGCAGCAGCCCTAGCGCCGGATAGAAGAAGAAGTACGTGAGGAACGCCAGCATCGGGATGGCGAGAAGCCCGACCGGCAGAGCCAGACGCCATCGCGATGCCCGCCCGCTTGCCGGTGGAGCTTGAACACCTAAGACTGCCACCGCATCGTTGCTGGTGGTCATCGCTGGCCGTCCTCGACTGCGCGATACCAAGGCATACCCCTCTGCTGCACAAAGCTTATGCGTCGGCATCCTACAGGACCAAGAACATCTTCGTTTAGGGGCATCAGGATGGATTATGACAATTGGTTCGGCATACTGCTCCGATTTTGGCCGGTGAATGCCGCCTGATGCATCTTTCGCACTGCACCAGGCGAGCCGCCATCCCGATGCGCGGTCAGCGCAGGCCTTCGCAAAAACTGGCGATGCGTCGGCAGCCTTCCTTCAGCGATTCGGTATCGGTCGCGTACGAAATCCGGAAGTACGGGCTCATGCCATAGGCGCTGCCCGGGACAGCCGCGACATGATGTTCTTCCAGCAGAGCCGCAATGAAGTCGGCATCGGTGTCCAGCCGTCGGCCGGCCTTCGTGGTCTTGCCGATGCAGCCGGCGATGTTAGGAAACACGTAGAAGGCGCCTTGCGGCTTGTGGCAGGTGATACCCGAAATCTGATTGAGCAGCTTGACCACCAGATCGCGCCGGTCGCGATAGATGTCAGCGCGCTCCCTCAGGTAGTCCTGCGGCCCGTCCAGGACCGCGACGGCCGCCGCCTGGCTCACCGTGCAGATTCCACCGGTCGCCTGACCGTGGACGTTGTTCATCGCCGCAATCAGGTCCTTGGGACCGCCACAATAGCCGACCCGCCAGCCGGTCATGGCGTAGGCCTTGGACGCGCCGTTCACTGTCACGACGCGATTCTTCAGCTTCGGCTCGACCTCCGCGATGGTGCAGAACTCGAAACCATCATAGGTGAGATGCTCATAAATATCGTCGGTGAGAATCCAGACATCGGGGTGCTTCAGCATGACGTCGGCGATCGCGCGCATCTCTTCGCGCGTGCAGGCAGCCCCGGTCGGGTTGTTGGGAAAATTCAGGATCAACCACTTCGTTTTAGGCGTGATGGCCGCCTCCAGATCCGCGGGGCGGAGCTTGAACTGGTTGTTCTCCGGGCAAGGCACCGCGACGGGTGCCGCCTCCGCAAGGAGAACGATATCGGCATAGGTGATCCAGCCCGGTGCGGGAATGACCACCTCGTCGCCGGGATTGCAGGTCGCAAACAGCGCATTGAAGATGATCTGCTTGCCGCCGTTGGCGATCAGGATCTCGTCGAGGGCGTAGTCGAGATTGTTCTCGCGTTTGAACTTGCGCTGGACCGCGGTCCGCAGCGCGACGGTTCCCGGCTGCGCCGGATACTTGGTATCGCCTGAAAGAGCAGCCCGATGTGCGGCCTCGATCGCGTGCGGCGGCGTCGGAAAATCGGGCTCGCCGGACGACAGGCCCACGATCTTGACACCGGCGTCCCGGAGCTCGCGCGCCTTGTCCGTCATCGCCGCCGAGGCCGACACCTTCACAGTCTTGAGGCGGGTTGCGAGTTCAGGCATTGTCAGCTCCACTTCTCATCTCTTTCAAACGTGCGGCCTCGGATCGGCTCGCAAATCGCAATTCGCCGACGACCTGGAACGTGGGTACGACCTCGATCGTCGCGACGTTCATCCGCGCCGGCGATCCGACCGCGAACGCAATGGCATCGGCGATGTCTTCGGATTGAAGTGTTTCGAACGCCCCGACGAAGCGGGTATCCGGATTGTCGGCATCGTTCTGGTTCTGGAAGATGCTCGTCGCCACACGCCCGGGTGAGACTTCGGTGACACGAACGCAGGTGCCGTAGAGATCGACGCGCAATTGCTGCGACAGCGAATGAACGCCGGCCTTCGTCGCGTGATAGGCCACAGATGAGTTGAATGTCGTGGCGTTCTCGCCGAAGGCATAGTGGCCGGCGATCGACGAGACATTGACCACGTGGCCGCGGTTGCGCCGCGCCATACTTGGTGCGATCAGCCGCGTCAGGTGCAGGACCGCCCGTAGATTGACGTCGACCAGCTTGTCGACATCGTCGGGCGCCGTATCCAGGACGGTGCCGCGCCGCGACTGACCGGCATTATTGACGAGAACATCGAATTCGGCCGCGCTCGCAAGGCGCGTCAAAGCGTCGAGATCGTTGACATCGACCGCGCACGCGTGACATCCGGTCTCAGCCGACAGGCTGGCCAACTGGCGACCGTCACGCGCCAGCGCGTGGACCTCGAGCCCCTCGGCGCGGAGGCAACGAACCGTCGCAGCCCCGATACCGGAGGACGCGCCCGTCACCAACGCCGTTCGGTAGTCCGAAAATCCCATTCGCAAGGCTCGCTTGCCGTCAGCCAGAGCGGCGGAAAGCTACGTGCAGGGATTGGCACCCGCATACAGCGGATTTGTTCTGCCCTCATAAGGACATCCAATATCCCCCAGCCGAAAGTCGTCCGGCGTGCGAGCCATAAGCACACCCGATGCAGGCAGAGTGAATTTCTCTTACTCGTCGGCGCGCGCATCCGCCTACATTTTGCGATGCGCTTCGCTCACCCATGGGAGACGGACTAGTGTTGGAAGTCGGCAATCGGATCGTCATGGTCTCCGGGGCTTCGCGCGGCATCGGACGCGCCGTCGTCGACCGGCTGCTAGAGTCGGGCTTTCGCGTATCGGCGGGGCTTCGCGATCCGAGCCGCCTCGTCGAGAGCGAGAGGCTCATGACGCACTACTATGACGCCGAAGACGTCAAGAGCCCGATCTCCTGGGTCAACGCAACGGTCGCGCGGTGGGGGGGCGTCGATGCTATGGTCAACGCGGCCGGCATCAATCCGAAGGTCCGTGTCTCTGATGAGGGCGAGAACGAGCTGGATGAGATGTGGCGCGTGAACGTCAAGGGTCCCCTGCGCCTTGTCAGAGCCACCCTCCCCCATCTGGCCGTGTGCGGTCATGGCCGGGTCGTCAATCTGGGATCGCTAGCAGGCAAGCGCGTCGGAAGCAACGTTGGTTACGCGATGACCAAGTTCGCCGTCGTTGCACTCACCCACGGCATTCGCCGCGAAGGACGCGCGGCGGGAATTCGGGCGACGGTCGTCTGCCCGGGTTACGTTGCCACGGACATGACGCTAAACGACGACGAGATCCCGCGCCACGAGATGAGCCAGCCGGGCGACATCGCATGCTTGGTGGAAACTGCGCTCATGATGCCGAACAATGCGTCGGTCTCCGAGATGCTCGTGCACTGCCAGTTCGAACCGATGATATAGGGCCCGGCCGGAAGGGTTATCAAACCGCAGAGGTTGACCCGAACGGCAACCCAAGAACTGCCGCGCTGCGTTGCGCCTTCGTTTAACTTTCCGCCATCTCAACGCAGCGGATGCGCGGATCTATCTTGCGCCCGCACCGCCCAGTCCCATGTGCTTGAAGCTCGCTCGTACGTTCGCAGATCGGATGCGGCCCACTTTCCGGGCCTGCCCACCAAAATTTGCCGGCATCATCATCACGGGCATGCAATGAGCAGCAGCATGCTGAGCATCATGGTGCTGCTGATGATGGGCGGAATATACCGGTACCATTGCTGCCGACGCGGCTGCTAGGCTCGCGCAGAACTATCTTTCTTGGCGAACAGAGGCGCCGCGCTGTCGAGCACCTCTTTCGGAAGCATCCTCAATTGCTCTGCGTCGAACGGGAGGTGAGTGAGATAGTTCGCCACCAGAGCGCCTACGGCTCCAGCCTGCGCTGCATCTCGTTGGCGTTTTAGCGCCTCCCTGTCCGGCCGACGGGACAGCCATAGTTTATGGGCGGCCCAAACCCGCGGGTCGGGCGCCACGATACGCACCGGTTCGCCTTTTTCGTCGATGGCCACCGCCTCGAACGCGGGGGCATTCTGCAGCCAATCGAGGCCTTCGATCTGCACAGCGGCTAGATCTTCCGGGTCTAGGCCGATCTTGTCTGGAGCCTTCTTCCAAGGTGGGCTCTGCATTGGCTTGATCAAATCGACGAGATAGCCATCCCGGTTTACGGCACGGAACGTCTGCTTGGCACGTTCGAAGCTGGTATCCACTCGCTTGAGTATCTTCATGAGCGATGATTCAGAGACGTCGTCGTCCGCGACGAACGTAAGGCCGCCGCGTGCGTCGAACAGCAGATCGTCTTCTGTCGTAGCGAAGCCTGGATCGAGTCTGACGCCGGAAGAGGCCTCATAACCGTAGATCGCGTTCGTCCCAAGAATCCGAATGCCGGAACCCAGAATTCCGAAGCCGTCGAGAGCGCGCATGATCCGAGCTCCCAGCAACGGCACGCGGCCCAAGCCGAGCGCACGATTGACCGCGGCTTGCCGTTCCAGGGTATCGCGCAAATTCTTCACCCTGTCTTCTGCAGCAGCACGTTTCGCTTCGAAGTCCGCCTTCATCTTTTCAGTTTCGGGGGAACGCGCGCCCAGCGAGGCCTGCTTCCGGACGCCTGCGTTGTTGTAGTAGCTCCGGACGAGGTACTGGCGGCCTTTCGACTCCGCCCAAGTCAGGGAACCCCGATGAGCATTGTAGGCCTCCTTTGCGTCCCGTAGGGCCTGGAACCGTTGCTGACTATTGATCACCTCTCGGCGCTGGTCATTGTTAAGCTCTTGAAAATCCATGGTTTCGACGACCTTAACTGATTTTAGACCTCACTGTTGAAACTTTATTTATCCTTAAATATCAATAGTTTCAACAGTCCAATCGAAAGTGCAAGCCAGGTGTTGAAACAACGACCCCTCGCCCCCCTCCCTCGGGGTACAGATATTTCTTTCGTTTATGCGCTTATTGCGTCTGCTTCGAATGGTGCTTTCATACCGCCCATCAGCGAGAATCACACCGTGCCAGCCTATGCCCAGGAGCTAGGGGTTGACCGGCTGCCTCCGCCAGCGAGAAGGCGGCCGCCAACCAGCTTCGTCAGATACTGGGGTCCCATGCTCATGGTGGCGTCAAGCTGCGTTTGCTCCAGGACGAGCACAAGAAGCCTACTGAGATCACCCTGCCCCCAAGCCTATCGTGCCTGCTGATGCAATTGTTGGGGCAAATCGCGCGTGGCGATGCGGTGTCGCTTGTGCCCGGGCATGAGATGCTGACGACGCAGCCGGCAGCGGATAACCTGAATGTTTCGCGTCCGTTCCTGATCTCACTTCTGGAACGAGGTGACATGAATTACAGAATGGTGGGCCGTCATCGCAGGATCAGGGCAGAAGACCTGCTTGCCTATAAACGCGTGCGGGACAAGAAACGCAACAAGGCTCTCTCCGACCTCGCCGAGCTGGACGCCGAGAACATGTAGAGCTTGTTTGCAAATCGATTTACTGCACTTGGCCGCCTGCACTTGCGAGCACAGGAAGCCGCGGAGCTGCAGGAGACGGTTGACCTGCTGAGGCCGTACGTCGAAGCTCTCCAGGGCTAGTGCGAGTATCGGCACTACCGCCAGACCCGGTAGCAGCAGCGCATCATGCTGCCGGGCATCGCATTTCCGAGCGACGACCTGAAGGCAGATATGGTGCGAGCAAGCAAGAAAGTCGAACCATGTTGCTTCTGAATCAACACACTGAACACCGCACCTCCCTGGCTGCATCGGATGCGGAAATATTGAGCGTCGAAGCCGCTCGCGAAGTGGAGCGGTTTCTCCGGCATCGCGCCGACTACAAGGAGACTCCACTCGTCTCGCTGCCGGGTCTTGCTCGTGAGATCGGCGTAGCCTCGATCCACATAAAAGACGAGGGCCATCGGCTCGGTCTTGGCAGTTTCAAAGCCTTGGGTGGATCCTATGCCGTGATCCGGCTGGTCTTGGAGGAAGCAACTCGGCGGCTCGGCCGAGCTATTGACGTCTCTGAGCTTCAGACACCTGACGTGATTACCGTGGCTCGGCAGATGACGGTATCCTGCGCCACGGATGGAAATCATGGCAGGTCAGTCGCGCTAGGCGCCCGACTCGTTGGTGCGAAATGTGCCATATTCGTTCACTCGGGGGTCAGCGACGAACGTATCAACGCAATCGCCCGTTTTGGTGCGCAGATGATCCGGGTCAACGGCAACTATGACGACTCGGTCGCAGAAGCATCCCGAGTTGGCGCAGAAAAGGGTTGGATCACGGTCTCTGATACGTCCTGGCAGGGCTATGAGCGTATCCCCGGATTTGTAATGCAGGGATATACCGCACTCTTGAGTGAAGCACTGCGACAGCTCACCAAAATCCCGACCCATGTCTTCGTCCAGGCCGGGGTTGGCGGAATCGCCGCAGCGGTAGCGGGACATCTTTCGGTTCTGTTCGGCAACAACCGCCCGTTCTTTACGGTTGTCGATCCCTCGCGTGCAGCGTGCCTCTTCGAGAGCGCTCGAGCTGGCCGTCTGGTCAAGGTGCCTACTTGGCGCATCCTGTCGCGTGCAGCGGACGCCTTCATGACTGTCGACGAGGAGGACGCAATAAATGTTATGAAGCGCCTTGCAAACCCCAGAGATGGGGACCCCGCTATTGTTGCAGGAGAAAGTGGCGGTGTTGGTCTTGCAGGGTTGCTGAGAGTTGCTTCGGACCGCACATTGCGTCGTAGGATTGGCCTTGGACAAGATGCACGGGTATTCCTAGTTAATACCGAGGGCGCGACCGATCCCAGCCTCTACGAGGAGCTGGTTGGTGCGCCCCCAGCGCAAGTGGCGGCCGATACTGACCGGACCAAATACAGGTCAACAGACCTTATGTCTTAAGCAATCTGACAAGCTCACCGCGCGCTTAGAGTTCGTCGCGAACGCCGTCTAGATATGCTTGCCTTCCGGCGCGCAGCCTCTCCCAGCTCAGGCGCGGCAATTGCGCTAAAACCCGCCTTGTCTCTCAAGTCCCGGTCTTCGCCCAAGCGTTTTCGATCATGTTGGCGGCACGTGGCCGGCAAGTCGCGCAATTGTGAAATAGCTCACGTAAGCGCCTCCGACCTGAATCACCCTGAAGACCTGAAAGGCCCATCAGTCCCGCGGAAGGACATGCGGGTGCTCAAGCTTATTTTGAGATTGCAAAACCTAACAGACCGATGCTGCATTGGGGATGATTTATGCGCAATCAGAACCTTGTCTCGGGCATTGCAACGCGCAATCAGGCGCAGTCAGTTGCCAGTCGACTCTGCGGCACACCGTGTAAAGTCTGTAAAGTGACCAGAATTCAGAAAATCTTTGCTGGCGCTGCGGCGGCGGCGTGAACTACGTGGGAAGCCGAACTCGCGGACGATCTTGGCATTTCGGCTGGCTATCTGAGCCAAATGGAAGGAGATCAAAGGCCGATCACCCGCAAGCTACTAATGCGGCTCAGCCATCTGCTCGGTATTGGATCGAATTATTTCACGGCTGACGATGGTTGAATGGAAGCGAATTATTTCGACGCGCTTGATCATGTCGCCCAAAGACTCGCTGAGAGACGAAACGACCATCCCGAGTACCACAGTGGAGACTTCATCAAGTTTCTGCGCGACGCGTATGGGATCCGCAAGGCGCAAGCTCCAGAGGATCTTGGCAAGGGCATGATCTGGCGCCTTGATAACAACGCCAAGGCTCTTTTTCTATCCGGAGATGCCCGCGTAGAACCGGCTGTTCTGGATCGCTCACGTCATCGTCCTCCTGGAACGGCGAGAGAGCATCGAGCGGCAGATCAGACAGGCACCATTAAGCAATGAGGAAGCCGCACCGCTAGCACGTTCGCTCTAGCCAACTGCTATGCCGGCGCACTGGTCATGCCGTACGAAGCCTTCCTCACCACCGCGCTAGGCGCAGTACGACTCGAACGACTTCAACGACGCTTCGGAACGAGCCTCGAACAGGTCTGCCACCGCTTGAGCACACTTCAACGTCGGAACTCTCCGGGAATTCCGTTGTATTTTTTTGAAGATCGACATCGCCGGAAATGTCCTGAAGCGTAGCAGCGCCACGCACTTTCGGTTCGCCGTTTCGGAGGCCCCTGCCCGTCTGGAACGTGCACCGATCGTTTTCGCATCATGGCCGCATCCTGGTCCAGTTGGCCGCCACGCCGGAGAGCCTGCGAACGCAAAGATTGTCATCACTGGGCGCTACCACCGATCGGACATCCGCTTGACGTCAGTACAACGAAAGAGGTCGTCCCGTATCAAATCAACACCAAAATTCCGCGAACCAGCGTCAGCAGATGACGACGCAAGAGCAACAACGGCGGCTTCGGCAATCGGTTGCGCGTGGACGTGGACGTGTGTATCTGTAGTCAAGTTGAGGGCTAGCGCACGACAGGCTAACCGCATCCAAGAGCCCGCCGGCCTTGCAGGAGCAAGGAGGCCTAGGAATTTAGACGTGGGCCTTCTTTGTCCCACCCAGGCCTGAGCCGGGGTGCTCCGGATTGCAACAAGAGACAGCCATGTTCGGATACCAGACTTTCCTCCTATTCTTGGCAGCGGCCCTGCTTGTGGCGATCACGCCAGGACCGGGTATTTTCTATATCGTCGCGCGAACACTTGCCGGCGGAAGGGGCGAAGGTTTGGCGTCGAGCGTTGGTCTGGGTCTCGGCGGGCTTGTGCACGTACTGGCTGGCGCGGTCGGCCTCTCCGCCGTCGTCATGGCGAGCGCGGAGGCTTTCACTTTGCTGAAGATCGCGGGAGGCCTGTATCTCGTCTGGCTGGGCATCAAAACATGGCGCGAAGCGCGTATCGTCGAACCGACCGACGTGCACACAACCGGAGCGCGTCGAGCCTTCCGTGAGGGCATCGTCGTTGAGGCGCTCAACCCCAAGACAGCCGCTTTCTTTCTCGCATTCATCCCGCAGTTCGTCGATCCATCCGCGAACGTTGCCACTCAATTCATCACTTTGGGCCTCCTCTCCGTCGCACTTAATACGGGCGTAGACCTAATTGTTACCCATTGGGCCGCGAAAGCGAGAGCTGGATTTGCAAAGCGACCGTCGTTCATTGTCAAAACGCGACAGGCGTCGGGTGCTGTCATGTGCGGTCTGGGAGCGACGTTGCTGTTGGCTCGCCGCACAAGTTAGCCTTCCAGGCTCGCAAATCGCCGCCGCATTTCAGCGTCGGGACGCTCCGTGCTCCGCTCACCAATAGGGAGACCGTGGGAAACGTGCCGGTGTTCGAATCATAACGGTCTTCTGGAGCAAGCTCCGGAAGCAGCCTTGTTGTGCCCGTGAGTTCGGACAAGAACCCCGCTCCAGTTAAGGCGGATCTCCTCTTCCACCAATGGCCCAGCCATGCGTAGGGCGAGGGGCAAGCCGTCAAGATCAAAACGAGTTGCCGGGCCTCGGCAGCGTGTGCGTTTAGGAACGTGGGCGCGACGTACTTCAGCAATTCGAGGCGACACTCTCAGGCCTCGAAATCCCGCAAATTAGCGGTCTGTCGTATTGAGACTTGCACCCCGTTGCTGGTCCCCGCGCCATTCTCGTCCAGTCCGTCATCCGATCGCTTCGTGCCACGAGGTCGCTTGAGAGGCGGCAAAAGCGCCCAAAGAGCAGAAGAGGAGCCGGCGCGATATCGCCGGCCGAGATCCGTCACCGAAACCATGTTGCAATGTCCGGTTTCCCGTAGACAGCCGATATCGCGACGCCTCGTTTCTTGTTCAGCTTGGGGCCAAAACTAGCCTCACGCGCTGGGGCGGCTTCCGCTTGAAGCAGAACGCAGCTTTGGTATCTGGGGGCCGCATCAATCTGCTGAGGTCGCGCGCAGGATGGCTAAATTGACCTTTGCCCGCATCGGCTGCGGTACCCCATACATGCAGGAGCGCCAGAGCCACTCGACAGGACCGAACCGATAGCGGCCCAGCCACCACGCGCTGAATACCACCTGCACGACATACACGAAAATGCCGATCGCCAGTGTCGCGGCCACTTCGAGGCGGCCAAATTGGCCTAGTCCATAGCCGTAGAAGATCCAGCCGCAGATCACAGATTGCGCCAGATAGTTGGTGAGAGCCATGCGGCCAAGCGGTGCGGCCCAGCTCAGCATCCTCGACCCGCCGGAGAGGTTCACAGCGGCGATAACCGCAGCCGCATAACCCAGGGCCAACACGACCGCCGCAAGCTCTTCAACCCGAAAATGCGCGCGCCCGAGCGACGGCCAGTCGAAGAGCTCTTGTCCGGCTGCCGCGAGACTCAATCCGCCGCCGAGAAGAATGCCAAAGGTTGCGACGACGAACAGCAGGCGCCGGTTCGCCGAAGCCCGACGCAACACCCCGCTGCGCCACGCGAAGGCGCCGACCAGGAACAGCGCGACAGTGCGCGGAAAGTACATGATCTGCAGCGGAAAAATCACCGTCACCTCGCGGATCCGAAACGCGAGCACGTCGAAAAATCCGCCCGTACCGTAGGCACGCGTCGCGTCCCCGACAAGAGCGGCGATCCCGGCCGCACCCGGCAGCGGCACGATCGGCGGTAGTAACGGCATGGTCATGTAGAGCCCCAGGAGCAGCAGGGCTGCACCCGGCATGAGCCACCGCGCGCCGCCGAGGAAGGGCAGCACCACGAAGCCCGCCAGCGCATAATCGACGAGAATGTCGCCGCTCCATATCAAATAGAGATGCACCAGGCCGATCCCCAGCAACACCACCAGCCTGCGCACGAGCAAGATCATGCGCCGTGGATTGCCGGCAAGTCGCTCGAATTGGATGGCGAGGCCGACGCCGAACAACAGCGAGAACAGCGCAAGCGCCTTGGAGTCGACGGCGACCCTCAGCACGGCCGCCACCGCGCGGTCGAGCGGACTCGCCGGCTCCGCGTCCAGCAAGAATGACGCGAAGATGGAGACCCGAAATATGGTCACGATGTTCATGGCCAGCACGCCGAGCAGGGCCAAGCCCCGCAGCACGTCAATCCCGTCGAGCCGCTCCGACGGGCTCATAGGCTTTGCAGGCGCGTCACTCGCCGGCGGGGTTTGCGAGACGATGCTTCCGCCGGTCATTGCAGGACTCTCCCATTTCCGATGGGGAGATTTAGGATGCCGCCTCGTGCCGCATCAAACTACCTGAATTGGGGGGCTGATTAGAACCGTGACAAATGATTCACCGCCATGCACCACGAAATAAACCTGGACTTGGATTGACGGGAGTTGGCTCAACTTGATCTCCCGGTATTGCCGCGGCTGTTAATTCGGTACCGTTCAATGACTGATGAGGACGCAGGCCGGCTCTCCGGCGCGATCCTGCTCCTTTTGCTCGCTAGGGTGAGGAGCAGACCCAACCGTTCCCCGGGGTAGGAGCGCGGAACACTTGGACTGGATGTACATTAATCAACATGAACGACCAATTCAGGAAAGTTGGCGTCATGGGTATCGAGCGTATGCACTCGCCTCAGTACTGGGAGATGCGAGCGGAGGAGTTTCGGACGAAGGCGGACAACTGCGAGCATCCTGAGACAAGGAAAAGCCTGCGTAACGTCGCCAAGACCTATGAGGAGCTCGCCCGCCGCGCGGAGCAGGTCCGCACCCTCCGAGACGTAGCAGAGTAGCCAGTTAGGAACTGCCGCAACAAGTGCGGCACTGCTTGTATCGGCGTGCGTTCGTGGGCAGAGGGGGCCACTCGACGAATTGGCTATCTTGAGGGTGCGACCCTGTAACTGCCGCTGTTCAAAGGTGTTTCAGGGAAGCTTGCGCATCATGGCCGGATTGAAGAACGCGATCATACCGATCGCCTGTCGCGATTAGACATACTCTCCGAGCGTCAGTGCAAGGCACGGGCAAGACTCGCCGATGCACACTACCTGTTAGACCAGTCCTGACGCTCTTCGATGGCGAGTTCCACCTTGATCGCGAGCCCCAATAGGATCGACGAGAGATCGGCAAACAACTCCTTCTTCGATTGGTCGGCTGCGTGGCGTCTGCTGATAAGCGCGCACTCTTCCGCTTCGGTGAGGAGTTTTTCTAGGTGGGTTTGCATGTCGTGCATGGCTGTACCCTTGCGGCACTAACGTGCTGGCAAGCCAGCGTGTCGCGGAGCTGACATCCCCCATCTTCAAGGGGCAGCCCGGTTGGTCGTTCCTAAAGCTAATGTTGATATTGGCCAATTCGGCTAGTTTTGAGGCAGTTTCCGGATAGTTCCGTGCGCGGAAAGAAATAAACCGTTGGCCTTGTCTTCTTCCTACCTGCACATGTGTTCCGTTAGCGGGTGGTCAAAGTCCTGTATCGGGGTGTAAACACCAGTTGCGCTCCGCCGAACTCACCAATGGAGCAGCGCCATGATAGAGGGCCGTCGGTTCAAGCAGACCCAATCTCTCGAAGAACGGCTTCATCAGGAAGCCGATCGGCTGTGCGAGGAGGCGAAGTGTCTGCCGCGCGGCCCTGAGCGCGAGCAACTTCTGCGGAAGGCCTGCTTAGCCGAAGCCGGTTCGCATATGAGCGCGTGGTTGACGTCGCCCAGCAAACTCCGTCAGATGCTAGCACTCAGCTCTACATCCTTGTGTATCAGACGACGCACAAGGCTTCCATCAGTCCGTCTCCGCCACGTTCCAGGATAGTGGGCGAGGATTCACGCTTGTGCTGGCAGAGAACAATGACGACTGGGAAAAACTCGGCAATGCTGCAAGACTTGAGACGACGATCACCGCGGGAACGAAACTGAGTGGCCGCTGGGAATAGTTGTTCGGATGCGATGCAACTCTGCACTGTCTGACAAAATATCGGCGATCTCGAACCCCGCTTTTGATCAATAAGACACCCGGCGGGTTCAATGGGGGCGCGCCTAGGGAGCGCCAGGCGCGAGAGCCCCCAGAAAATCGGTGCCTTCGGGGGCGTCGCTGCTACACACTTCGCTAAACTTTGTGGGCCACTGAGTTGCTCTCACTCCTCTTAATAGATCGGCGCGCCCTTGCAACCGCACAGACGGCATCGGCGCCCTTGTACTCTGGTGGTGATGGCAGGGAAGGTGCCCGGCGCAGATCTCTCCCTGCAAAACCGCTTCGCGAGCATGATTGCCATGCCAATGGCCGCGCTCGCCAGCTTCTCGGCCGCCGCGGTCGCGCACCAGGCTGCCGCCGCCGCACAGAACGCCGGCCGGTCGGCGACGCCGGTCTGCCTCTACCCGTAACGAAGACGTCCGAGCGCAATTCTTCCCTCGGGCGGACGAGTACCGGGTCGGGGCCACCAGATCGGCCCCGGGAAGCTATTGGCAATGCTCAAGACCCGTGCCTCATCCGTTTCAAGAGCTATTTTTTGCGCGAGCATGACATCGCCCAGGGCCAAGCCACCCACCGGAACGAAGCACCACCCTTGCCCGAGCCGCCCGTATTCGTCGATCTCGTTGACGTTGCCGGACGTTCCTCGCCGGATGCGGTACCGCTTTCCGGTATCGCACCTCACGACGTCGAAGCGCCCTCTCCTTTCGAACTCGACCCTTCGCCGGGGTGAAAGCCAGAACGCAGCAGTCGCAGCGCTCGAGCTTGGGCCGTTTTCTCTTCGTTTACTGCTTGATAAAGCCTGCCAAGAGCCAGGCTCTGAAGGGTCCACGGGCCGATGCGACCGATCCTTCTCTTCATCGGTGCTCACCCGCCCACGAGCCGCGGGAAGAACAATGTTTCTTCGGCCGTCGGATCGAACGCGGTGATCCGGCTTACCTCACCGCGCCCCTTCCGCACCGCCGCGGTATATCCTTTGCTAGTAAATTGGAGGAAAAGCCTTTCCGCCTCTACCAATGCTTCTGCATTGGAGTTGTCGAAGAAGTGCTGACTGTCGCCGCTGTGATCCATCACGATTTGTACTGCCATGCTGAGACTCCCGATTGCACCTCACAAGCAATGTGGAATCCGAGCCCTCGTTCCTAACTGACCCAATCGCCACTGCGACAACTTCTATCGCTCTGCATCATGGGCATAGGACGGTGCAGTGGCTTTGTCCGACGTCCCTGACGATCGCCTCAGCTTGTTCGTGCTCGACCGACTATCGATAACGGTGTCGGGCCATGGCGAACAGTGCGGGCTTCCCAACCGGTCGATTGCGTGCTGCCGTGCAGCCTGTCACTGCCGCACCATGTTAAGTTCACCCGCCTCTAGCCCGCTTTATGACTTGTGTACTAAAGACCCCCATCCGACGCTGACCGACTGGCCCTTTGTGTCGATCACAACAACTTCGCGGAGATTGCGATCGACAACCGCAGGTTCCTGTGATTTTTCCAGGATTACTGTCAGCTAGTGAACACACAATCGGACCCACCAAAGAGCGGCCTTATGGATCGCTTATGACCCGTCACGGGCCGCTTGGCCCGCGGCGCAAGCAAACGAGCAAACCGTCACCGATTTAGGACGAATTGAGCGCGACCCGTGGAGCCGGATGAGCAAAACAGCGAAGTCGATCGCCGAGGTCGAGTACCGGGCAGTCGGCGGGGGTGCGGCGCGTGCGTGACAGCCTTGGCCGCAGAACTATCGGCGGGAACAGGCGTTTACCGATCATGTCAGACGCATTCCACTATTTCCGCGCCCATGCCGTCCGAGCTCTTTGCAAGGCCCGATCGATGCCGAAGGGCCGGATGAAGCAGCTGCAGCTTGTGGTCGGCCGGATCTATAACCTCCTCAAGAAGGAGGCGGCCTACGGCCCAAACACGCAACATCTGGAAGACTTCCGACCAGCGCAGAAGCTAGAAAGATCTCTGGATAGTCGCCCGAACGACCCGGCCGCTCGAACTCGTTTTGCCGCCACAAATCCTTATCGCGCAGAACAGGAGGTTCGTTGAGTGGCCTCCCTCGACGCTCGAACCGTAGCAAGCCTCCTGCGAGAATATGCGCAGCGCGCCGCCCTTCGTGGCGGCAACCCGTACCGAGCAAAAGCCTACTCTCGCGCGGCGGACAGCCTGGGCGCCCTTACGGTGCCTTTGGACGTCCTCGTTGCCGAAGACCGGCTCACTGAGGTCCCCGGCGTCGGCGACACGATAGCCGACATCATTACCAAGCTTCACAAGACGGGCACTCATCCAAGTCTGGAAAAGCTGCGGAAGGAGATCCCCGAGGGCGTGCTCAAGATGCTCGCTGTGCCCGGCCTCCGTCCGGAGAAAGTGCTGCGGCTCTACAAAAATCTGGGCATCGCCTCCCTCGCCGAACTGGAGGCCGCCGCCAAGGACGACCGCATCAAGAAGGCGAAAGGACTTGGTGCCGCGCTGCAAACTAAGATTCTGCAGAACCTGGCCATCGCGAAGAGTGGAGAAGGCCGCCTCCACCTGCACCGTGCCGCCGCCCTGCTCGCCCGCGCGCAGAATTCCATCCGGAAGGCTCAGCCCGAGCTCAAGCGCGTGACGATCGCCGGCGAGGTCCGCCGTGGCTGTGAACTCGTCCGCGACCTTGCGATCGTTGCGGAGGCCGCTAAGTCAAGCAAGACGCCGAAGCCACCAGCGGATGGTCTGCAGATCTCCGTCTCCGACCGCAAACACTTCGGGGCCGCCCTTCTTTTCGCCACCGGGTCCGCCGCCCATGTCGAGCAGCTCCAGACGTTGGCCGCGGAGAAAGGAATGCGGTTGGAGCCCGATGGCTTGCATAAGGGCGCCACGCTGATCGCCGGCGAGGAGGCCGACATCTATCGCGCTCTCGGGCTGCCGTTCATCGATCCCGAGCTCCGGGAGAGGCGCGGGGAGGTCGAATTGGCTTTGAAAGGCAAGCTGCCGAAGCTCGTCACCGACGACGATCTCCGCGGTATCCTTCACTGCCACACGGATGCTTCCGACGGCGCCGAGACACTGGAGACGATGGCGAAGGCGACCCGTCAGCGCGGCTTCGAGTATTTCGGGGTCGCGGACCATTCAAAGTCCGCGCACTATGCCGGTGGTCTCACTGTGGAGGAAATCGCGCAGCAACACCGGGAAGCGGACCGGCTGAACAAGCGCTTCGGCAAGGACTTCCGAATATTGAAAGGCATCGAATCCGACATTTTGGCGGACGGGTCGCTCGACTACGACGAGGAGGTGCTTGAACGTTTCGACTTCGTTGTCGCCAGCATTCATGGTCGTTTCAAGCTGGACCGCAAGGCGCAGACGCAGCGTTTGCTTCGGGCCATTTCCGATCCTCACACAACCATCATCGGCCACATGACCGGGCGGCAGCTCCAGCGGCGGCCGGGCTACGAGATCGACGTCGAGAAGGTGCTCCGGGCATGCGCGAAGCACGACGTCGTCGTCGAGATAAACGCGCATCCATGGCGTCTCGACTTAGATTGGCGCTGGCACCAGGCGGCGCTTGAGTTCGGCTGCATGCTGAGCATCAATCCAGACGCGCACTCGATTGAAGAGCTCGACCACATGCATTGGGGCGTCGAGATGGCCCGCAAGGGCGGCGTCCCTGCCGACCGGGTCCTGAACGCGATGACGCTTCCCGATATCACGCGCTACCTCCGCCAGAAGCGGCGCTCGCTCCCGCGCGCTGCCTGATGTCGCACGCGGACGACCTCTCGCTCGAGGGAAGGGTGTGGTGGCGGTCGCCGCCGATTGCCGGCACCACTTCAGCAAGTCATCATGGGATCAGATCGCGCTGGTTGAAGGCCACGGCGTCGAAGGCGACGCCCACGCCGGCCCCTTCGTCCGGCACCGCTATCTAGCCCGGCGCCGACCCCGGCTGCCCAACCTGCGGCAGGTCCACCTGATCCTACTCGAGCTCTTCGCGTCCCTCTCGGAGGCTGGTTTCGAGGTCGGAGCCGGAGAGCTCGGCGAGAACATCACCACTGCCGCTCGGGACGTTCATCGAAACTCGGGCCCCCAGCCATCGTCGAGTTAATCCGCACGCCCTGTGTCCTGATCGACCGCTCCTGGGCGGGCCTTAAGCGGCGCGTGCTCTCGTGGGCGGAAACGGGCCCTGCATTCAGATGTGGGGTCCTAAGGCGTGGTGCTAGTCGGAGGACCCGTCGTGGCCGGCGATATCGGGCGGGTGCGCCTCCCGCCCACCTCGTTTGACGCCTACCGGGCCTGTAAAAGCTGCGGTGCACAAGTCGGCCCCCTGATGGCCAATCGGAAAGCGGTCGGTAGATCAGGCCGGCATGGCCGCAACCAAGCTAACCGCGGTACGCTTTGGGGCTGGGGAGGCAATCGGCAGTCCGGACTAACAAAGCCGCCGAGCTCCGCTGGCGGCTTTTTCTTTGACTAGGAGGCGTTCGCCCTGGCTCGTTCGCGGGCCTCGCGGCGGCGTTCACGGCGTTCGCGCCGCAGCTTCGCACGGTCGGCGGGCTGCTGCGGCAGCGGAGCGACCGCCGCTATTTCGGCTACCGGCGGGGTCGTCTCGCTGGCCGCCGCCGCTTGGATTGGCTCCGGCGTCGGTCGGGCTTCCATAAATTCAAGCACGTCCCGCCCTTTGGAAGTCAGCCTCCAGCCACCGCTTGTGCGTTCGACGAGCCCTTGTGACCAGATGTCGAGATCCGGCACCCGCGCAGCGAGGCGTCTGGTCCGGTCCGCCCAATCGCGTCCGCTGGTCGCCAGGATAGCCATGTCCCTCTTGAGGTCCTCCATCACGGCAAACCCATCCGGATATGCCACGAGGATCTTGAGGACCGTGACGTGGAAATTCACGTCCGCCCCCCGCGATCAACGCCACATCTTGGGCGCCTGCGAAAGGGCATCTCGCCCCATCGACCTAAGCCTCTCGCGAGAGACTTCGCCCCTGGTCGCAGCTTCCAGGATCTTCGAAGCAACGTGCGTCCGTGCGCCGATCTGTCGGCCTAAGATGCTTTCGCACATTTCATCAAGTACCGCGCGCAAAAGCGCGATGGTTGCCGTATCGAACATGAGGTGCCCCCAGAAGGGAAAATCCCATCTTAGCCCGGTTTTGCCGACGTGTGGATTCGGCACGTTAGCCTTTGTGGAAAATACGACCGAACTAGAAACGGGCGCAAGATTGGGTGCCGATGCCCCGCCCGTCACTTGGGTTCGAAACCGGGTTCGCGCAAAACAACGCGCCGTAACGATTCATGACAACCCACTGTCACTGAAATATTGTGTCTCGTTGCAGGGGTGCAGTCCAGTTGTGGAGACAGCGCTAGCTTTAGGCGCCGCCGGTGATGAACAGCAATTTCTGTAGGGCCCTCTTGATGAGTCGCACGCGCATCCTTGGTGGCCGATGGGACCGCACGCCCTTTAGCTAAAGGTCGCGAAGGCACTCGTCCCGCCCCTTCCATCCACAGCCCGCAGTGTTTGTCGATCGCGATCGCGAACAAATTGACTCGCAACTGGCAAACCGGTCTGTTCGAAGCAACAGATCCGCATGGAGCACGCGGACGCTAAGCTCACCCGGCCTTAGAGCGACGCCTCTTCGAGGGCGGAACGCGGCTTCGCCCCATCTCTCTATCGCGAGCCTAACATTTGCCGAAAAGCGGCTCAGTCAGGCTTCTCGCGCTCCATTTCGCGCATTATACGCTCGTTTTCGGCGATCCGCTCTGTTTCGGCGGCTCTAGCCTCATCGCTGGTCCGCCAGCTGCCTAGCCGCGAGTCCGAGGACCTCAATGCCGCTGTTTTTGTATTTCTCTTGCAACTGCACCAGTTCCGGGATCGCCGCGACACACGGTGGGCACCAAGTTGCCCAGAATTCGACGACGTAAACGATTCCGGGCTGGAAGCTCGCGAGAGGCTGGCCACGCAGCCAGTTCTCCACTTTTATCGGAGGAGCTGGGGATTCTAATCCGAGCACCATGTTACTCTCCAAAACTTAGTGCCCAACCTTGGGCGACTTTTGTGTAACTGATCTCGGATCGTAGGCGCGACCGGCTTGCCGCATGAGGGCTTCCCAGTGAGATCTGCGGCGAAGGTCGGCGCCGCGCTAAGCGCGACGATGCTCCAAGTCACAAGCAGGAAGGTTTTCACTCATGAAGGGGTACATCCGTTCAAGGAAGCAGAGCTTCGAGTGGCGCGCATCTATGTGCACTCAGTACTCGTTCGCTATTGCTGCACTCCAGTAGCAAGGTCTGTGCCACGTCGTCTGCGTGCATTAAGGCCCTGATCAAGACATGCAAAGCTCGACGGTACTCTGCGGGAACTAATTTGAACCCGACGGCTGCGTGCCGCCGCCGTCTCGCTCCAGATGAACTGCCCATAACCGACGAGCCGCCGGACGTGAGCCCCTCGTTGAGCGCTGAAATCGTAGCGCTGAATGCTGATGAAGACCGGTTAATGCAGCAAATCCCACATGGGCATTTAAATTCGGCGCTTCATCGGCTTCTTTCGTGGTTTTTGTGCGCATACCAGCCGGTTTGGAGCGGCCGAGCGGGACATTTGATTACTGCGCCTGCTGTGATCATCGGTGAAAGCCCGCCATGTAGCGGATTGCGAAGAAAGTCACGGCGATGACGGCGGCCGTTACAGCCAGTGAAAACGCTACTCGCGCCAAGAATTGGCCAGGGCTAAGTCCGTCCCATGAACTCATTTTCGTGCTTTGCGTTACGATTCGGATTTGCGCCTGCAGCATGATCATACGATACTCTAGCTTGCGAGTAATCAGCGGAAATTCGGTTTATGCGCGCCGCGAATCGTCGCGCCCGTTGAGGCAGTCACCTGCAACCCTTAAGATCCATCGGGGTACAAAATTCCACTGCCGAGCAACTGACCCTTTGAATTCGTAGAACCAAGTAGGATTGCCATCTTTCGCGACCCGATCTTTATTGTCGATGCACAGCTTATTGTGCTTGGAGCCTGGGGTGTCTGAGGATCTTGGCGAACGAGGCCGATGGAGAAAGCTTTTGTTACCATGCCGCTCCTTCCGTCGAATTTATGTGCGGGCCGGATTGGCCTGAGCCATCCCTAGCGCTCGTGCTGTTGTGGGTGTTGATTGTGCGAATTCCGCCGGAACAAACGGGTGCGGATTGCTCGAAAGCTATACGGGTGCGTGGCCTAATTCGCGGCCCGCTCTCAGGGCCGCGCGTTTTGAGCGGATCACTCTGCAAGCTTAGGTTTCAGGTACTTCGGAGGGCGGGTCCAGTGGTCGGCCTGACGGCACCGAAACGCCCATCTTGAAGGCCCTGATCTCATTGGTGCTTCCTTTGTAGAAAACAAGGCAGTCACCATTGCTCAATACGCGCGCTAAATTGCCTCTATTCAGTGAACCGCCGCGCCGCCGGCATGAATGCGCCGTGTGTTACTCCGGCCAGGAGTTCGTGGAGCTTGTTGAGATTGCCGCTACCTCGATTGAACGAGCTTGGTTTTGAAGCCGAGCAGGCGCAGACTGGTCTGGCCAGTAGCGATTTTTGGTTAGGTTCATATGGTCCAGATTAAGGTGCCGTCACACCGCGTCGGGCAGATAGGAGCGCGTCGGATCTATGAAGTGCTCAGGGATCAGATCCTGGGGCGCGTATACGGCTCCAACGGCTCGCTGCCCTCGTCCCGCGCTCTCGCCGGAGAGCTGGGAGTATCGCGCGGGACGGTGACGGCCGCATACGAACAATTGGCGGCTGAGGGATTCATCGAGACCCGCCATGGCGCCCGCCCAAGGGTCGCAAAGGCTGTCCTCGGGACCGGGCGGACAGGCACGAAAGCACGGTCATCTACACGGAAGGCAAGAGTCTCGCGGTATGGTGAACGTTTGCGACAGGTCGTCCCACGCTCAACCGACCAACGTCGCAATCTCGTTGCCGACTTTCGCTATGGTGATCTCTCACCTTTGGACTTTCCCGTACTATCATGGAAGAGAGCCGTAATCGGTGCGATCACGCAGCGATCCCGAACATTGACTTACGATGATCCACGTGGCGCGCTGCGCCTGCGGACGGCACTACAGGGCTATCTCTGGCGTTCGCGGACCGTACGATGCGAGATCGATCAGATTATCGTCGTCAACGGTTCGCAGCAAGGGCTCGATTTGTGTGCTCGGCTGCTGCTTGATGCTGGCGATCGGTTCGTCATGGAAGATCCTGGCTACCCTATGGCGCGGCACATCCTCTCGGCGACCGGAGCCATTGCGGTGCCAATTCCGGTCGACGCAAACGGGCTGGACACGGTGAGGCTTGCAAGGGCCGAAGCTCGTCTCACCTACGTAACGCCCTCACACCAATTTCCACTTGGCGGTGTCATGCCAATCGGGCGCCGGCACCAATTGCTCGCCTGGGCCAAGAAGGTTGACGCCTACGTCATCGAGGACGACTACGATAGCGAGTACCGCTACGACACGAAACCTGTCCTCCCGCTGCACGCTCTCGAAGGAAGCGAGCACGTCATCTATCTTGGGACCGTCTCCAAGACGCTCTCGCCCAGCTTGAGGATCGGCTATGTCGTCGTGCCTCCTGAACTACAGTCCGCGTTCACCGCCGGAAAGCAGATCATGGACCGGCACACACCTCTCATTGAGCAAGAGGCACTCGCGACGATGCTCGATACGGGCGCCTACGAGAGCCATGTCAGACGGATGCGGCGGCGCAACGAGAAGCGCCGGCAAAGCCTCGTTGAGGCATTACGGCGGAGATTTGGCGACCGAGTTCGAATCGAAGGTGACGCTGCCGGCTTGCATCTGGTCGTCTGGTTCGATGATCTGCCCAAGAAGTCCGAAACAGCATTGATCGAAGCAGCCCGCGCAAAAGGCGTCGGCATCTACCCTATCTCGCCGCTGTACGACCAACGTCAGCCGGTCCGCCGGCGCGGACCAAACCTTATCGGGCTTATCATGGGCTATGCCGCGCTGGAAGCTCGTCAGATTGAGCGTGGCTGCCAGCTCCTGGCGCAAGCGGGCGACCAGCTTTGTTCACGGTGATAACCGCGAAACAAACTGGACCAGCGAAATCGTGACGAACTGGCCTTTCTAAACGTACCGGGCTTCGGCTATTTCGGAGCGGAGAACGGAGAAGCGCTATGTACGTGCCCCCCGCCTTCCGGGATGATAACATCGAGAACATCCGAGCGACCATCAGCTCCGCACGCTTGGCGAACCTAATCACAGCCACGGCAGAAGGGCCGCTCGCAACATCACTTCCGCTATTCCTCGACGCGATGGAAGGCGAACGGGGCGTCCTGTACGGCCACCTGGCCAAAGCCAATCCGCACTGGCGCGCGGCTCCGATCGGCGAAGCCCTGGCCATTTTCATGGGTCCGGAAGCTTACGTGACCCCCTCATGGTACGCCACCAAGCAGGAAACCGAAAAGGTAGTGCCGACGTGGAACTACATCGCCGTCCATGCTTACGGTCCGGTTGAGTTCTTCGAAGATAACGAACGTCTGCTTGATGCAGTTACCCGATTGACGAACATCCATGAGGGCTCACGGGCAACACGTTGGTCTGTCAGCGACGCTCCGGCAGACTTCGTCGCCGCCCAGTTGCGTGGGATTGTCGGCCTCCGCATTCCCGTGACCAAATTCGAGGGCAAGCGCAAGATGAGCCAGAACCGTCCTCTTGCCGACCGTATCGGTGTCGTCACCGGCCTTGCTGCGAGCCAAGAACCACGCGATCAGGAAGTCAGCATGCTGGTTCCAACGCTGGCCTGAGCCACGACGCTTCAGACCGCAACGCCAGGCGTAGCGGTGTTCGGCTACCAGTTCTTCATTCTCGCGGCAGCGGCGATCCTCATAGTCGTCACGCTGGGACCGGGCATCTTCTATCGTCGCGCGAACGCTTGCTGGCTGCCCGGCGAAGGACGTCAAGGCGTTTGTCGCAGATCTCAAGGCCAAACCCGGAAAGCGCAATTTCGGATCGCTGGGCAGCGGCAGCTCTCCGCATGTCGCTGCGAAATTGCTCAAGAAGATGACGATACTGATGCCGTGCATGTGACCTATCGTGGCACAGCATCGGCGCCGAACGACCTGCTTGCGGGGCAAATCGATTTTCCTGCTCGACCCCGGCATCGCCATCGAGCACGTGAAGAGTGGCGGATTGCGAGCTCTTGCGATCGGAAGCCCGCCGGTGCTCGCCTCAGCTCCCCGATGTGCCGACACTGAACGAGCTCGGCCTCACCGGGGGTCGACGCCGACGCCGTTTTCGGCGTCTATGCACCTGCCGGAACCGCTGCCGAGATTATTTGCGCGCCTCATTACCGAGATCGACCGGGCGCTCGCGACGCCCGCGCTGAAGGACCTCATCATGTCCGTTGGCAATGTACCTGCGGCAATGCCCCCGAAAAGTTCGCCGCCAGAGCCCGCGAGCATACCAAGCGGTTCGGCGCAATCATCCGAGAGCGTGGGATCACGGCGGGTAACTAGTACGGAGAATTCACGCCCCGATCTACAGCATTGCGGGATTGGATTGCCCCCAAGATCGATGCCACGCAACCTGGCACCGACACCAAGGCCAGCTGCTGCTGAGTGGACAAGAGTGTGTCGAGTTGCTGCACTAACATTGCAAGCGGGAGATCTAGCTGATCAATCACGTCGTCTTGGATTGGCAGTAGCGATGGATGAATGGTGATCTGAGAAGTATCTCAGCATCGAAAGGACGATAAGAAGCTTCGCGAACGCTCAGACGTTTCGTTGTTCCGAGCCGAAGAGGGGGAGGCGCTCGAGCGGTCTCGCTCGACATGGCGCAGCACTGGCAACCGACCAAGGACAATTTTCCTGGTCACGTCACCAAGGCGGTTATCCTGGATGCGGTAAGAGAAGGGGTGTCGCCGCAGGCGGCGGACAACCTGCCACTCTCAAGAAGTCCGAGATGGCGGACGCCACCGAGCGGTTGCTGGCCGACAAGGACTGCCTGCTGAAGGTGCTGCGCCTCGCACAGCCGCAGGCACCGAGACCTTGGCGGTCTAAGCCCTTACCGCTCAACCGCCGGGCCGTCTTAGCGGCCCAGTTTGCTTCGAAAATTTGCCGCGCCTGCGACGCGCCCTGAAAAGCCCACAGGAAATTGCCCGCCATCGGTGATTGCAGCGCGCTGAATCAACTAGAGGTACCAGCATTATTCATTGAGGTGCTCCGCATGTCCGACCAGCGCGAGATCAGGCATATCGGCGTCTCACCGCCGCCGAGACCCAGCAATCCTAACCCCGGCACGCACGTTCCCGTGCGGCCACCGCCTTCGTCACCGCCGTCTCCACCAAAAAAAATGAGTGATGAGGCGCACCCGGGCGTCGCTGTCTTCGGGCCGAAGTTCGACGCCCTCCGCTGCGCGATCTACCACGTGGCGCGCCGCAATTATTTTGACCTGCTGAACAGGTTCCTGAATTTCATCGTCATTGTGCTTCGAGCGTTGCGGGAAAGGCGGCCAAGCTCATCCACCTCGAGGACGAGGCGTGGCTGGAATTTGCGGTGCTGATTTTCGCCACCGCGCAGCTGACGTTCGACTTCGGGTACCGCGCCCGCACGCACGAAATTTTGCAGAAGAAGTATAATGATATGCTTGCGGAGATCGAACTCGATGCCGCTCCTGACGAACGGAGATACAACGCCAAGCTCTTCGCGATCGCAGGTGATGAGCCGATGCCAATGCGGGCCCTCGACGCTCTAGCCTACAACGCAGCGCTCGACGCGACGACCAGCGATCCGGAAATGAAGCGCCGCAACCGCCTCTGGGTACCGCGCTCGCACCGATTCCTCCGACATAAACTTGCGTTCCACGCGCACGAGGACACTCTTGAGACAGACCGCAAGCCGCTTTGGCGAAGGCTGCTAGGAAACACGCAGACGGCAACATGAGCAAGAAATCGACGAGAAGGGGCGACGTCAGGCACCACGTCAGCGTGCGCCCGCCACCTAAGCGTCATAAAGCTGCAAAAAGGACGCGTAAGGTTAGCAAGAACAAAAAGTAGGCCCGGAAGGAAAGTAACGCCTTTGCGGGCCTCTAGTAGCTCTTCACATTGATTTTGACGGTTTGATCCCGAGCTAGGTTAGGATCGGCAAGTTTTCTGGGGGCACGAGGATTTCGATGCTTCTGGGGCACCGGCTCGACGGCAAATGAGTCCATTTCGTTCGAGGGTGACAATCATCTGGTGGACCGAAGGCGGGCTGGCGCAGAAGTGGCGCTGCATGTCGGTTTCGGCGGGTGGGCGTCAGAACATGTACGAGTAGGTATAGATGAAAGCCAGGTACCGGCCCTACTTCTCGGTAAAGCGCGCACCTGATTATTGAGTATCGATTGATTCGTCCGTGGCGCCCGACTGTGTGTGGGGGACGCGACGAATGAATGTACGGTACCCGGATCGAATTAAGCCAAGCCGAGCGGGACGAGTAGCGGCAAACATACCGCGTAAGATCGAGCGGGCGCAGATTTTGCTAGCAGCCGACACTGGCGCCCCGACGAGGAGATTGCCCGGACAGTCAGAGTAAGCGTCTCCACCGTCAACCGGACCAAGCGCCCGCCGGCCGGAGGCGCGTGACGCGCTGCCGGCCGACGCGATGATCAAGCTCTCTGATCATGACGGGTTGTCGGGCCGACCGTGCGCCGCCGGCTTGCCGAAAATGACCACAAGCCGTGGCGCAGGGATATGTGGTGCATTCTCTATGTCGATGGCGAATGCGTCGTAAGCATGAAAGATGTACTTGATCTCCATATGTTGAAGCGCCTGATTCCGAACGCCCGCTCGTCCGCTTCGACGAGACCCCGTCCAGCTCATCGGCGAGGTGTGTCAACCGATTCCGGCCGAACCGGGAAGGCGCGAGCGCTACGATTAGGAGTACCGCCGCAACGGCACAGCTCGATCTGCAATTCGATCGTAGCGAGGTGGACTTGAATCGGCAAACCCTCGTATAGCTCGCTCCCTCTTTCCTTATACTGATCACCCGCCTCCATATAATTGAACATTGGTGGCCAGCCAGCTATTGGAGCGTAGCCTCTCGATGGCAATTGCCTCCACGATGATCGGTCGGATCGATCTTGATGGAGCAAAGCTGCAGCAGCGAATGATTGAGCGAAATTTAGCCAAATCGACTGCGCCTGGTGCGTCAGAGGCGAACGATCGCGATCTAGCTTTGGATTTCGCCAAAGGAGTGCTGATCATTTTGGTGATCGTCGGTCACCTCATCCAGTATATCCTCTACCGAGATGAAGGCTTCTGGGATTCGCCATGCTTCAAATGGATCTACATGTTCCACATGCCTCTCTTTATGGCGATAAGCGGATACCTTGGCTGCCGTGCGCTGTTGCGAAAGTCGTTGGCGCAAGCCGTCGGCGATCGGGCGATGCAGCTCTTGCCGCCCATGCTGTTTTGGTACGCTCTCCTGGAGACAGCAAAGTTGGCTGTGCTTCGTCGCGCGCCTGACGCATCGGGGGACATTTTACCATTTCTATACGATGTCGCCGGCACGTACTGGTTCATCTGGGCAGCGTTCGTTTGCTTTCTTCTCGTAAAGATTGTTTCGATCTTCGATCGTGATTCGCCATGGATCTTGTTCGTATCAGTCGTAGTGATCGCGCTTGCGCCCCTGACATTCTCCATATTTCCTCTTATAAAGTATACTTACCCGTTTTTCTGCCTGGGCTTCTCATTTGCCCAGTCGAGAGACCACTGGACGAGCATAACACGCCGTTACAAGCTGCTCTTGATCGCGTCTCTCTGCATCGCGGCACTGTTGTGTTTTTTAGCCTGGCAGAAGGATACGTACGTCTATAACAATCTCGCCCTGGTTCACGATATGCTGTCGGCGAAGAACGTGCTTCTGATGCTTTTTGGCTCTGCGGTAGCCTCGGCGATCATGATTGAGCTCTTCTTGCAATGCTGGAGATATGGTCGCTCAAATCGAGTGGTCCGCTTTATCGCCATGGAAATAGGACAGAGCACGCTGGTGTTGTACTTGATTCAGGGTACGGTATTTCGCCTTATGGATTCGATAAAATACGCAGTGCCCTCGGATCTCACAACCAGGTGGGCCGTGGCGGGAATTCTAGGGGGAGCGATTGTTCTCGTCACGCTGATGGTGCGCCGAGCCGTGCGCGACATTCCCTATCTGTCTCAGCTCATTCTAGGGGCTTCACCCCGCGCCCGTCGTCCAGTGGGTCAGCCCGCGCACAAGTAGAGCTGTAGCCCAAATCCGGTCAGAACGTCCCTCGATCATCGGAGAGCCGGCTCTCGGTTCACGCTTCGTAGCTCCAGCCGCTCTGCACCGTGACTATGACGGGCTGCGTCGGGCGACGGTCAGAGTAGCTCCGGCAGGCTTGGGATCAACGAGGACCTCGATGACGGGGTGTCCTTCTCCCTTATGAGGCCGGCTCGTTCCAATGTCAGCACCAATTCGTGAACCGAAGGCGGGCTGACGTGGAAATATTCCTGCATGCCGGTTTCCGTCAGGTGTCTGCGGTGCAGCCGCGTATAAACCGGATGAACGCGAGGTACTGCCCCTGTTTAGGCGTGGATTTTTTGAAGGCCTCACGCCGGCCATCCGATTCAGTTGTTCGTTCCTGTCTCTCAGGGAGGTAAGCATGAATGTACGCTATCGGGTCGAACTCAGCCAAGTCGAGCGCAACAAACTTAGGGCCCTGCTCAGCGGCGGCAAGCATGCGTCTCGCAAGCTCAAGCGCGCTCAGATTTCGCTGGCTGCCGATGCGGGGCCGGCGACGAGGAGACGCCAGGAGCGTCGGCGTAAGCGGCTCGACCGTGTACCGGACCAAGCGCCGTTTCGTGGAGGGCAATCGGGAACGGGGGCTGAGCGAGGAGCCGCGACCCGGCTCGGACCGCAAGATCACGGGCAAGCCTTGCTGGTGGCAACCGCTTGTGCAGGCCCTCCAAAGGGCCGTGCCCGCTGGACGCTCGATATGCTAGCGGGTGCACTCGTCAAGCTCACCGAACACAGAAGCCTGTCGCGCGAGACGGTCCGGCGACGTCTGGCGGAGAATGACCTCAAGCCTTGGCTGTCAAACGCCATCCGGAACTGCCGCCTCATATTGCCTCAGATGACAATGTTACCGAAGCCCCCCAGCTGTCGCGCGAATTGGACCCCGCTGGTCCGAGCAAGCCGCTCGCGAAGCGCGCCCTCCAGAGCGCCGTAGCGAGCGAGCGGCTTGCGGTGATTCGGCGAAGCAACACGTGGGATTTAGACAGCGAGGGAAGCTTGGAACGATAGTATGGTTTCGGTGCTGCTGATGAGCTGTCGAGCGACCTTTGATCGCCAATTCTTCACCAACCGCTGCACCGTACGCCGCCGATGGCCACTGAACTGACCCGACGCATGCGCTGCCAGCCGGGAGAGGAGATCGACGGCGGACAAGTGCGGAGCCGCGGCGAGCCATTCCTCGATCATGGGAATGTATGGGTCGAGCATCGATGGCCGACACGATCAGATAGCATTCGGGATGATTGTGGGTGATCGAGTGCGCGATGTTCTGCATCAGCACGGTCTTACCGGTCCGCGGCGGCGCCACGATCAATGCGCGCTGACCCTTGCCGATGGGCGCAACCGTGGCGCAGGTTTGCGCCGCACATAGCGGCGCCGATGAATGCCGCGCTGCTCACCCTGCTTCCAACCGTCGCCGAGCTCTCGGGCAAAGGCGGTCAAGTCGCTTTGCACCGGCGCGACGGTCATGGCTGGCTTTCCGGCCCCTGATCAACACGCTTGCCCAGCTCATTTTGAGCGTCCCTCATCTGTGCCAGCAATGCCACCGGATTAAGCGTGCGGTAAATCTCACGCAGCCGACGTTTGAATGCCTCGTTGAGATGCGGGTGGACCAATGCTCTTTCGTACGGTGTAGCGGGAGGAAGATAACGCTTGATCACCTTGGCACCTTCGCGGTGCTTCTCCTTCAGCTTAAACGAGGGCTGGAAGAAATTGATGTGCAGCCGTGCCGCGGCAAACAGGCGAGCTAATGAGCGAGCGGCATCAATGCCTTCAAAGCGCCCGTAGCCCACCAGGCGTCGAACCATAGCTCCGTTCTTCTGTTCAACGAACGCTTGATCGTTCTTCTTGTAGGCCCTGGAACGAGTGACTTCGACATCGTGAGAACGGCACCACGACACGACCGTGTCGTTCATGAAGGCGCTGTCGTTGTCAAAATCGGGCCCGCAAACGGGCCAGGGAAATAGGTTCTGGGCGCGCTCGAGGGCCTCGACCACAAGCGCTGCTTCACGCACAACGAGCGGAAAGCATTCGGTCCACCCCGTTGCGACATCCACCATTGTTAGCGCCTGAATGAAGGCCCCGGATACGGACATGCCGCCGTGCGCAACCAGATCCGCTTCGCAGTACCCCGGCGGAGGTGATCCCCAGTCATTGAATGTACGCACCGGGACTTGCCGCCGTACGGCACTGGAAAAGCCCGCCCGCCGTCGGCGTCCTCCGGCTGCTGCGATCCTTACGTCGCTCAGCAGGCGATCGATCGTCGCCGCGCTCACCCTCAAAACCTTAGACCGCTCATCAGCAGAAAGCTTCAATCTGCCGTGCCGTTCAAGAGCCGGAAGCAAGAACGGGATCATCGCGACCAGCCGCTTACTGCAAAGCCGGTCAGACGAGTCCCATAGCACAATCAGTGCCAAACGAATGGAAGCTCCGTAGGTCCGGGCCCGCCGCCGCGGCACGGCCGATCCCGATGCCCCGTCCGCTGACAGCGCTCGGATCGCGTGCTTGCGATGCCATCCCGCAACGGCGCACAGCTCGTCTAGGATCCGTCCCTTCTCGAGCCGCCCGCTTGCCCGATAACGCTCGGCCAGCGCTGATGTGATCTCGCGCTTTGTGCGCATGCTGATCTTCCCTGCCATAGCCGCCACCGAACTGATTCGGCAGCTCCGCCTCAGACACGACAGGGAAGTTGTCCGGTAACATTTTTAGCGAGGCAATGCGCCCCTTTGCGTCATGAAGAACTGCCCCCACCTCGGGTTCATGATGTCGGTTGAAGGTTGGCTCCGCCGCTAGCGGGACGGAGGGAGGCGGAGCCGACCGGAGGGCCGTCAGCGGCGGGCGGCTCGATGAGGCCGCTCTTTCGCTTGGCGCCGAGCCGGTAGCTGTCGCCGCGGGATGGTCAGCACGTGGCTGTGGTGCAAGAGCCGGTCGGGATGGCAGTGGCGACGACCGGATCGGCGAACACGGTGCCCCATTCGGCAACGCTGCGGTTCGACGTGATCAGCATGGCGCCGGTTTCGTAGCGACGATGACCAGCTGGAAGAACAGATGCGCCGCGTCGGGCTCCAGCGGCAGGTAGCCGAGTTCGTCAACGATCAGCAGCTTTGGCTTCGCCAGCGCGAGCAGTTTCTCGTCCAGGCGCCGCTCGCCATGCGCCTTGGCCATGCCAGCGACCAGGGTCGTCGACGGCTGCCCGCCGAGCGGCTTCAACCGGTGTGCCTCGTCACGCGCAAAGCGAGCGATCGGCGCCTTGCCGTTCGTGCCGTGGATACGCACGTTCGCCACCTTACGCTCCCACTCGGCGAGATGCACCTCGAATGCCACCCAACTCGCGAAGGAATGCCCCGCGATCGCATTCTTGTTCACGTAACCGTGCCATTCGCCGTCTTGCTCCTTGATCATCTTCGCGAGGCCGACCTTACCGGCAATCGGGTAGACGAAGTTCTCTGTCTTCACCAGATGGTTCGTGCAGCAGCTTTCGCTGGTCTTCTGGATGAGGTCGCCAAACTTGTCCGTGATGGTGAAGGTCCACTCGTTCTGCCTTTGGCGGTCGAAATTGCCGGTCAGGTTGAGCGTGACAAGCGAGGTTAGCGGCGTAGGCCGGATCAGGTTGGCCATCGGATCGATGTTGTTGGTCTCCAGACCGGTCAGATCGTAGTAGTAGGCGATGCCAATCCCGTAAATGAGTTGAACAACGGTGCGCGCGAAGCCCGTCAGTTGCGACGGGTCGAACGTCGTTATCGCTTCAGGATGGTCCCTCAACCACAAGCCGATGGCGTGGGAACGATCGTCGACCTGTTCTTGTTTTCGTTATTTATTGGTTTTGCTGGTCAAGAAGCCAATCGTTGCATCGATAACCGCCTGCCGGGCCTCGCAGCGTACCTGCCTGGCTATATTCGAAGCGGATATGTGGGCGTAATCATCCGTGACCGGACTGAGGGCACAGCCGCCAAGGCCCACCCCCAGCGCGACGACCAGCAACCGACGACGGTCTCGAAAGCTTCTTGAACGCATGCCATCCCCCATGGTGCCGCTGCAAGCAGGTTCGCGATGGGCATCGAGCGCCTAAGGGCTCAATTCTCAAGCACAGTAGCCGTCGCGTCAATTCGCCTCGGACGAGCGCATCGATTCGAGCCTCGATGGGAGGACGAGAACCACAGCCGGACGCCCGCCGAAGCATGGATCTGGATCGCATTGCGGAAGTCGGCGAAGTGACCGAGCGACAAGAATTCGTCGAGGATGAAGAGCACCGGGATATCCGGCTTTGGTTATCCAGCATGGCCTCCAGCGCCTGCTTGAGCAGAACCTTCACGAACTGCTCAAGCAGGTTAAATGGCACGGTGATGTCGGCGGTCGCGAGCCGGTCCTTGAGGCTGGCGAAGTCCACGTCGTTGCGGTCGGTCGCCGCAAGCAGGGCTGGACCGCTCCAAAGTGAGAGTTTGCTGTGCAGCGTATCACCAAGGTTGGGCAGGCCACGTTCGCCGGATTTACCGAGCGCGTTATCTGCGGCCTCGCGGACCGCCAGAAGGTGCGACCCGGCCAACTTGCGGGCGATGTTCTTGAAGTGGTCCAACGGCGCGGCGGTTGCCTCGCGGACGGTGCCCAGGTTGCGGCGGCGCCCAGGGGCTGAATCCAGAATACAAACTCCCTCAGGAAACCGACGACCACGTCATTGAAAAATACCTGCCCGTTGGGGTCGCGAGGAAACATCAACTTGGCCAATCGGGCCTCGTGCTGGGAGCGGATGCGGGCCAGCCGGTTAAACCCATGCCTGGGAAATGTACGGGTGACAGAGTTGGTCCCGCCATCGAACGGGACGATCCGGTAGACCGGCCCCACCAGCGCGCGCCAGCCGGAGGTCTCTTCATAGAGCTCGCCCTCGGGGTCGAGCACCACCGCCCTCCCCAGATAGCGAAGCAGGTTCGCTATGACGGTTCCTACCGACTTGCCCACGCGCGTGGGCACGAGCGTCAGCAGGTGACCATGGCCGTCCCAGTGTACAAACCCGACCGGCTGCCGGGCGCTCTCTCCGAGGAACGTCCCCAGCAGGATCGAGGACGGGTTGTCGAAAGCGTCGCGTCCCTTGAGGAAACCCCCAAGGTCACTGGGATTGCGTTTGTTGGCAGGTTCGAGGATGGCGTCGTAGCTGCGGCCGGAGGTGATCGCAGCTGCAACTGCCTCGGCGGTCTTGGCATCGTACTCCTATTCGATCTGGCGCCGCACACGGTCCGCCTTGACATGGCGACCGAGCTTCCAGCCCGCCCTGCCCCTTCTGCCGGCGGAGCGGAAGACGCCCAGCTCCTTCGAGAAAATCGAAGGGTTTACTTAACGCCAACGCTCCACAACCGAGGGCCGAGCCTAGCCGCAACCCTGTGGCCTACACAACTGCTAAGTGTGCCAGTATTTTGCGGGTTGGAGGCCAAGAACAGCGCACGCGCATGCCGCTAACATGGGTTTTCGGAGGTGGCGCGTGCCGCGTTGGGGATAACGGCGAGTGCGCCAGGGGAGACCCTGAAGCGCGCTCAACCGTGCAGGGCTCTATGCCGAAGAACACGCTGGCGGTCGAGGCCACGGTCGGCTACCTGGTACCGGTCGGCACCGAACTCGGCAATACTGGGCCCGACGGCCTGCGTGTCTTCACCAACTACACGCGCATTTTCGGCGAGTTTAACGGAAGCAATGTGAACCCGGTGGGAGGGTATCGTTCGAGTTGTGCCAATGCATTCGGCGGCGTCAAAGCGGCCAGGTCTTATAATGTCAGCAATTACACTCACCTAAGGCGCCATCGGTGGCACGTTATCCTATGGCAGCGTACCAAGCTTTACCAAGCTCGCCATCGGCGCGACAGTGACGGGTGGGATTCCTCTCAATCCGTTGGGATGGCGGCATCCAGTAGATGCCAACGCCGACGCTACACTGATAGGCTATACCCGTTGAAGACCGCCGCCAACTTTGGTGCGCGTTGATGAACGGACCGGCCGACCTAGAGGAAAAGGTTCTCCAGCGACTGCGATACCGCGGACCCTTCCGATCGCCGCATCAAGCTCTTCGATCAGATCTTCCCGGTTTGCCTCTTTTCTGGCGTTTATGGTCTCAAATGAGCGCTGACCTCCTCGCCATGCCTGGACCGCGACGTGGGGGCCTGCTTCTAATGGTCTGGGAGTGTCTTAAGCTTGAGCCCGCATGCTGCGAGGTCGTGTTGCGCCAAGTAGGCGATGGGCCTGCACGTAGGTGCTCGCAGCCGATGGATTGGTAGGGCCTCCCGATCTCGCAACCGCAGTTGACTTCAACACGTCGAAGCAGCAGTTAGCCGGCGGGATTATGACAGCAAACCTGCACATGCTCTGGTCGCTGACGACGCTAAGGACGTTCAGTCGAAGAGCCGCCCAGCACCGGGGTGATGCTTCGCGGGGAGCACCCGCGCGTTCGAGGCGCTAACCCCAAGACCAGAGACATTCCGCCCCCCGGATTGACCAACAAATATTTTGAACCTGTAATAAACTCCGCGTTTTGCAAGCTCAGGTCGATATTCGCGAGTGCTCGGCCCGAAGCTCTCGGGCGAAAGCGATCAGGCGCGATGCGGAGCTTAGTTGGGGGCTGCCGGGCGGCCTGAGTGGAGTTGCTCATGAGTACTGAGCGGAATCCCGACCCTGTGATCTTGTTGTTCGCGATTGCCGTGATCGTCGCCGCCTTCGCGGCATTCGTCACGACGTTTGAGGGGGTTGGGAGCACCACAGCTAGTCGCGAGGCTCCCTCCGGGACCACGGGGCTGGGCAAGCCTCGGCCACCTCTTGAGCGGGCACCCGGCCAATAAGAGTAAGGACCCCGGAACCGACAAAAAGTGTCCATCCTTGTGCTGCGGAACCCGCAACCTGGCCCAGTCGACCAACTTTCGAATGAAGCTGACTCGAAACCAAAGCGAAAGTGACACGCAACGACAACCCCTCTGGTATCAACCGGTCCTTCCACGCTTTACTCTGACCTCTTTTTAGCTTGTACGATCCTACCTCCGGTTGCATACTCTTCCCGCTTTCGCCCGATATTGTTTCAATAGTTGTTGTTCGAGGTAGTAATGAGTAATCGACGTCAGGTTTACAACTATTCGGCTATTCTACGTCAACGGGTCGAGGGGCTGATCGCACTATTTGGGGAACTGCAGGCGCTCCGGCGACGCCTGCGAGCCGCTAACGCGAGAAGGATTGGTCGGCGTATCCAGAAGGCCGGGCGGAGAAGAAGAGTTGTTCGGCGGTGATAGCTACCGTTCAATGCAACGATCGCCCGTCCCCGCTTCGACATTGATACGAAGCCGGGGCCAGGTCGCTTCACGAGGAGCTGCCGTCTGCAGCAATTGGCCGGAACACCGAAGCATTGGAGCAACAGTTCCCGGCACTTTGACCAGTGCGCGATTCTTAATTTGCGACGCGGGGGCAACTCCTACCTGCTATCTGTACGAAGCAGACAGAATCGGGCGGGAATGATTGTACGCGCGAAGCCTAGATTTGCCCCTTGGCTGCTTAGGTGTGCGCGAAAGGTCATCCCCGGCGGGGCGTTTTTCCATGTGCGGTTATTTGCGATCGTGCTTCGTCAGCCTCGGTTCTTTTTGAGACCACTTCAACGGCTTCTGCATCCGCCAATCCTCTCGGGGATCTCTGATGCTGCGTCCGATCTTGTTCCGGTCACCGCGGTCATGTCGGCAGCCCCTATCTCTGCGCAGGCCCCATCGGCCCCATCCCCAGCCAAGTCGATGTTGAGCAACTTCTCGCGGCCGAGCCGGCAAACGATGTGACGACTTCGTCCGAGCCTCCGAGCATGCCGATCGGCTTACGCTCGCGGAGGCTGACAACGAGGCGGCGAGCCGGGTGGCAACCTGGTTTGGCGCACTGCTGGGGATGCTCTCCATCTTAAGCTCAAGCCGCTCGCTTTGCCACTCGGTGAGATTGCGATGCTGAAGCGCGCTACACTGGGCAGGATACCTGACGCGCCGGTGTGACGGAAGAGTCCAGGCGGCGTTATAGCCGAGTGGCCACACGTACAAAGGTTCCGCGCTTCTGCACTTACTTTGGCGCTGCATTACACGAACATTCGACTAGGATGACAGGCTCCTTTGGGATGGGACTGTCATCATGCGGTACAGAGTGCTGGTGGTGGACAGCAGCAGGCGAGTGATATGCGCGGCGAAGCTCGACTGCGTCGACGAGGAGGCTGCGAGATGTCGGGCCGAGCAAATGTATGGCGAGCACGACGTAGAGCTTTGGGAAGGGGATCGGCTCGTTGCCGTTTTCCCAAGCGCAACGTCGCATGAGGATCGAAGCGACCGCTTGTCGTGATTAGGGGGTCCGCCACGCCGCCAAGTTTGCGTGTGTACCCAGTGCGCGGCCGAACAATGATGCCCGATTACAAAAAAAGCGATCCAGCCAATCTCGCAATTGCAGTTAATGGACGTCTCGGTCCAACTCTCGCAACAATCGATGCAGGAAGTCGCTGGCGTGGTTGTATTGTGCGCCGCCATCCAGGATCTGATGAGCGAGTGGTGACATTATGTTGCCAACGACTTCAGGGCCAATCAGCTCGGTCCGTAACGACCATAACTCCAGCAGCCCGTCCGGGATGTGGTCGCTCGATCCAAATAGCTTCAGGAGCCGGGCTTCGGCGATACCATTATGATCATGGTGGGCCTTGGCCGCATAAAAGGCGAACAAGCCACGAAAGGCGTCACGGGAAACGGAAGGCTTAGCCATCGCAATGTCCCCCACAGAATTCTTCAATGAATTTGCTTAGCTGAACGGAAGCTATTCCCTTGAAATCCGCACACGACGGAGATTCTACAACGGACCGTGAAAAAGCGGCAAGCCCTTAATCCATGTCAGATAGGACGTATTGAAACCAGGGTTTGTTCATCTTGTACAAAGTTACCGTTGTTAGCGTACGGTTCACACTCAACGAAACGTCTGCTTTCAGGTGCATGGTGCTCTCGGCGGCTCCGGCGCGGTGTGGCGCTCAGCCGCCGCCGGAATAGCGCCCTAGACTACCATGACCATTCCAGCTAGCGCCTAAGGCATGACGAAGGGAGGCCGACTCCAGCGCAGTCAGGTCCCGCAATACAGGCGGTCTGAGGAAGCCAGAAGACCGTTCCAGATCTTTCGCAGACCACGAAGAACAAGAGTGCAGAAATCAGCAGGACTTTGCTGTCGGTTAAACCCTGCAACAAACGAGGCGGGACCATCGCTCGGTCGGCGCGACGGCTCTTCAGCAGCAGGCTCCGCCAAGATGCGCTTCGCTTCGGGTCGAGGGCTCGGAGAATGCGTTGCCGTCTCCGGTCAGGTTCATCATCTCCAGTTCGGCGGTGGTAAGTTCTCGATGACGGCCTTTCACGCGCGCGAGAACTTCCGCATTACTCAGGAGCATGGATTTTGATCGGCCGACATACGCGGTGCAGCTTAACCGCTTACTTCACGCCGTCGACGATCCAGTTCCAGCCTTCCCGCTTTATTTCTTTCCGAGGAATCGCGATAGCTTCCTCGCTCCGGTAGTACCAAGCAGTGGTGTCGGAATTGGCTCGGCCGTCGATCGTCGTTTCCGGAGCGGGCTTGCTGTCGAGCTGGAGCACCAGGGCTTGTTGGTTCGGCAGCAACGTGAGCTGGTGCGTTCCTTGATTGGGAGGCGCAGCACTTCCCATACGGAGGTGATGACGCCAGAGCGCGATGCTGCGCGGCCCCCGCTTCAATCGTGACGGTGTTGCCGAAGCAATTGGTTGATTGAAACGTCCAGCCTAGCTCTCGCTCAAAGTATAGCCGTGAGCAATTAAGGTTACACGCGCACTGATGTGAAGCCCTAGGGTACCCGTAAATTCCCAAGTGCACGCAAGCAGTCATGCTCGTTAATTGGTGCTGATTGGACGGCCACACCATGAAGAAGTCAAAACCGAAGCAATGGGCCGAGCAGGAGGTCCGAACACTGGTTACGCTAGCTCGGAAGGGAGTTGGCGCAACCAAGATAGCTGCTGAACTGGGCCGCTACGCTGGCTCAGTAAGGCGAATGGCACGGGCAATAGGGATAGTGTTGAAGAAGTAGCCGTCCGAATGCGCGGGAGAAAGGATGATTTAGCTGATACACTAGACCTTCGGTTTAGGCCGCCATAAAATTTTGCCTGCCTACCATGCTGGACTGCGAAGCTAAGCCGAGCTACGTGGTCCATAGTTCTGCGGCCGCAATCTGCCATCTTTGGTATCTACTTCAGATGCGGCATCGGCAATTTGTGGCTCGAGACCAAACTTCGAACCTGAGCCTTCGGAGAACATTCTTTGACTCTATGCAACAGCCCTGATCAAGGCCGTTGAAATGGCTTGAGCCAGAACTTGGCGGTTTTCGGGATTGCTCACCATTGTCACGTGGTTGCCTGGAACAGGTACCGTATGGATGGCCCCCGCATTCACGACCAGGTCCCAGCCAAGCTTTGGTAAGTTTGCATCGCGATCAGTTTGTTTGTCAGGCGGTGCCCAACAACCGAGAGGCTCAGTGGCATAAAACTGATGTATTTGAATGGGGAGCCACGGAATGCGATACGATCGTAGCGCTTGGTAAAATCTCGCTGCCCTTTGATACATCGAAAGGTCACTGTGGAGATCGTGACCTGCAGGTAACGCTCCTATTTGCTGCGCCTTTTCAAGCAACTCAGAGATGGAACATTGTTCCGTGTCGCGTTCCAAAACCTCGCGATGTTCATCGCGCAAGGTTCCACAACGATCCAAAACAAATTCTCGCGCCAAATTCTTCAGTAACGCGTTTGAATAAGCCGCAGGTAGACTAACATCGAGGAACGCCATGAATGACACGGCTTCATCAATACTCAGTAACCGCTCGGCAATCGCATAAGCGAGGATTGCACCTGACGAGTATCCAGCAAAGCGGTATGGGCCACGTGGCTGGATCTTTTTGATCGCAATGATCAGCTGCGCGGCCATCGCCTCAAGGGTTGGCGGACAAACGTCATCGAAAGGGGGCCAGGGGAGAACGTAGACCGAGCAGTCTGCGTCCATTTCCGCAGCCAGAGCGAGGACATACGAACAATCTCCAAAACCTGTGGGGACGAAGAAGAGCGGAGGCTGGGATCCGGTCGCACGAACGGAAATCGCCCCCGAGTTACTGGGCTGCACCTGCAAACGAACCCTCGATGCAAGCTCCTTCAGAATAGGGACTCGGAAGAGGTCGTTGGCGCTAAAACTCAACCCAAGGTTTAGCGCTTGGCTGAGCAGCTGCACGGCCAGGAGCGAGTGGCCGCCCAGTTCGAAGAAGTGGTCGTTGCGCCCGATGCGCTCGACACCAAGGAGCTCGGCCCAGATCCGCGCCAGCGCCGTCTCGACCGCACCTTGCGGCGATTCATAGGCCGCCAGCGCATAGGCCTGATCGGCCGGCGGCGGCAGCGCGTTCCGATCGAGCTTGCCGTTGACCGTCAGCGGAAGCGCCGCCAGCTGCACGAACGCGCTCGGCACCATGTAGTCCGGCAGCCGCGCACTTAAGTGCGCGCGCAACACGCCCGCAAGCCCCCCTCCATCGCCCTCGCCCGAGCCGGCCTCGGGCGCGCAGACCACATAGGCGATCAGATGCTTGTCGCCGCCGCCGTTCTGGCGCGCCACCACCACCGCCTCGCGCACCCAGGCGTGCTCGCAAAGCCGCGCGACGATCTCGCCCGGCTCAATGCGGTAGCCGCGGATCTTCGCCTGGTCGTCGTTACGGCCCAGGAACTCAAGATTGCCGTCGGGCAGATAACGTGCAAGGTCGCCGGTCCGGTACAGCCGATCGCCCTCGACAAAGGGACTGGCGATGAACCGCTCGGCGGTCAGCTCAGGGCGGTTCAAGTAGCCCCGCGCCACCCCCGCCCCGCCAATGTAAAGCTCGCCCACCGCACCGAACGGCACCGGCACGCCATAGCCATCCAGCAGGTACACCCGCGTGTTGGCAATTGGGCGCCCGATCGGGACCACCGACCCCTTGAAATCAGCCGGGCAATTCCAGAACGTCGCGCAGACTGTCGCCTCGGTCGGGCCATAAGCGTTGACAATTGATGCTGGGGTCAGACTTCGAATGAGTTCGGGCTTCGGCAGCTCTCCAGCAAGAATGAGAACTTGCGCTGCCAAACCTTCGAGATCCTTGCTTGTCTGAAGCAACGCGGGTGGTAATGTCGCGTGGGTGATGGCCTCGCTTCGGAGATAATCCGATAGCTTGTTACTCGCTTGCCGGATCGCTTCCGCAGGCAAGTGCAACGAGGCTCCGGAGCCAAACGCCATAGCAAGCTCCCAAGCGCTTGCATCAAAAGCAATGGAGGCGAACTGCAGGACTCGGCTGTTGAAAGAAGCGCCAAAGAGGCCAACCTGAGCCGACAGCAGATTGACCAACCCCCGATGCTCGACCATGACCCCCTTTGGGGTTCCGGTTGATCCTGAAGTGTAGATCACATAAGCGAGATGGCCCGATGTGAGGCCAAGCGTCCGCCGGTCAGGGTCCGAAGCCGGCCGTTCGGCCCAGGCTGTGGCCGTATCCAGATCAATGACCGTCACATTGGTCAGCACCTCGGGACGGAGTGCTGCGCGACCAGCGAGATCGCAAAGCAGCAGCCGCGGCGCGGCATCGTCAACAACCTGCTGCAGCCGCTCGCTGGGATAGGCTGGGTCGAGCGGCAAATAGGCACCGCCCGCCTTGAGGATCGCCAAGATACCAACCACCATCGCCACGCTGCGTTCGAGACAGATCGCCACCGGCTGGTCCGGCGTGACCCCGAGCTCGATCAGATGATGCGCCAGCCGGTTGGCCCGCGCGTTGAGCTCGCCATAGCTCAGCCGCTCGTTCTCGCAGACCAGCGCCACCGCCTCCGGCGCCTTGTGCACCTGCGCCTCGAACAGCTCATGGACGCACAGCTCCGATGGGTAGGCCTTCGCCGTCCGGTTCAGGCCCTCCAGCAGATAGGTGCGCTCCTCGGCCGGCAAGATGTCGAGCTCGCGTACCGGCGTGTCCGGGGCATGCTCCAGCGCCTTTGCCAGTTGCTCGAGCACCCGCTGCATGTAGCCGCAGATCCGATCCGCCGAGATGGGCTCCGCCACCTGCACAGTGAGGCCCAGCGCCTCGCCAAAATCCTCTACCGACAGGGTCAGCGGATAGTTGGTGCGTTCCTCCCCAGACAACCATTGCATACCCGACAAGACATCATCCGCCCCGGAGCCGGGCACAACCGGCGCCTTGTTGTGACGATAGTTCAACAACGTGCTGAACAGCGGCGCCGACGCCGCAACGGCGCTGCAGCGTTGAGCCAGCGCCAACGAGGCATGCTCATGTGCCAGCAGCTCGGCCAGCCGGGCGTGCGTCGTCCGCACGCTCGCCTCGACGGCGGTCTGATCAAGATCAAGTCGCAACGGCAGGGTGTTGATGAACAGCCCCATGGCGCGGTCGGCGCCCGCGCTGCCCTGCAGGCGGCCCAACAGCACCGTGCCGAACACCACCTGCTCGCGGCCGCTGCTGCGCGCCACCACCTGCCCCCACGCCAGATGGCACAGGCTCGCCAGACTCACGCCCAGCCGGCGGGCCTGTTCCACCAGCCGCGTACGGAGCGCTGGCGGCAGCATGCGATGCGCCTCACAAACCCCACCGCCGTCGCCTCGCACTTCCCTCAACTCGAAGGGCGTGGTCGGTTCGTCGATGTCGGCCAGCAGCTCCCGGAAGAAGGCTTCATCCGCCTTGGCATCACCGCGTAGATGTGCCTGCGCCACCAGATTGCGGAATGGCTGCGGCGCCGGCAGTTCATGCTCGCGCCCCTCCAGCTCGGCCCGGACCTCGGCATGCATCACATCCCGCGTGGTGTGATCCCCGATCAGATGATGCTGCAGCTCCAGCAGCAGCCAGCGCGTGCTGCCGGGCTCGGGCGCGATCACAAACCGCAGCAGTGGCGCCCGGCCAAGGTCGATGCGGTGCCGGCGCGGATCAAACCGCGCCCTGAGCTGCTCGGCGCCAGCGCCATGACCGCCATCGAGCTGGACTTCGATCACCTCCAGTCGCGCTTCCCGCCACACCACCTGGGCCGGCCGCGACAACCCCTCCCAGACGAAGGAGGTACGCAGGATGTCATGCCGATCCACCACCCGCTGGACCGCGGCAAGATAGCGCTCGAGCAGCCCACGCTCGGCAAACGCCATCTGCGACACCAAAAGGTATGGATCGCCCTTTGCCGCTAACAAATGATGGAACAGGATGCCGTCCTGCAGCGGCGACAGGCGGTAAATGTCCTGGATGTTGCAAACCCCGCCGGGTACCGTGGCGATGATCCGGTCGATCTCATCCTGCGCCAGCTCGATCAGGGGCAACATCTCCGGCGTTATCGCCGCACTCCGCTCGGTGATCAGATTGCCCGGGACTGCTACTTCGTGATGGCGACGCAGGCTTGCGGCCAGATCCGCCAGCACCGGCTTGACGAACAAGGTGCGCACCTCGATGCCCAGTGAGCGCCGCCGCAGACGCTCCATCATCTGCACCGCCAAGAGCGAGTGCCCACCCAGTTCGAAGAAGTTGTCGTGCCGTCCGACCTGCTCCAGCCCCAGCAGGTCGGCCCAGATCTGCGCCAGCACCGTCTCCATCTCGCCCTGTGGCGGCGCGTAGGTCCGGCGCGCATACGCCTCGTCGCCCGGGGCCGGCAGCGCTTTTCGATCGAGCTTGCCGTTCGGAGTCAGCGGAAGCGCCGCCAGCCGCACGAACGCGCTCGGCACCATGTAGTCCGGAAGCCCCGCACTCACATGCGCCCGCAAACCGCCGGCGAAATCAGATTCCTCAGCTTCTGCGGCAACGACATACGCAACGAGGCGCTGCTCGCCGCGACCATCCTCGCGCGCCACCACCACTGCCTCGCGCACCCAGGCGTGCTCGCAAAGCCGAGCGACGATCTCACCCGGCTCGATGCGGAAGCCGCGGATCTTCACCTGCTCGTCGTTGCGCCCTAAAAACTCCAGATTGCCGTCCGGTAGGTAGCGTGCCAGATCGCCGGTCCGGTACAGCCGGTCGCCGTCCACAAAGGGACTGGGGATGAACCGCTGGGTTGTCAGCTCAGGGCGGTTCAGGTAGCCACGTGCCACCCCCGCCCCACCAATGTAAAGCTCGCCCACCGCACCGAACGGCACTAGCGCGCCATAACCATCCAGCAAATAGATCCGCGTGTTCGCAACAGGGCGGCCAATCGGGACAATGGCCTCATTAAACTCAGCCGGGCAATTCCAGGCTGTAACGTCGATCGCAGCCTCAGTCGGACCGTATAGATTGTGCAGGCTCGTCCAAGGCAATACGCGCCGAACCCTATGCGCACTGGCGGCAGGGAGCGCCTCGCCGCTGCATAAAACTCGCCGCAGCGACGTGCAGCGATCAACACTCTTCGCATCCATAAAGCTGACCAGCATGGATGGCACGAAGTGAACCGTCGTGATGTCCAGGCTGACGATCAAGTCGACCAATGCATCGGGATCTCTATGCGCACCAGGCGGGGCCAGTACAAGGGTTGCTCCTTCAAGTAACGTCCAAAAGAACTCCCAGGCCGAGACATCGAAGCTAAATGGCGTCTTCTGCAACACGACATCAGTTGCCTTGAGACCATAGGCCTTTTGCATCCAGGTCAGGCGATTGACGATAGCCCGATGCTCATTCTGTGCCCCTTTGGGCGCGCCCGTGGATCCCGAGGTGTAGATCACATAGGCGAGATTGCGGGAGGTCAGGCTGAGCGCGCGCGGGTCAAGATCGGCTTCCGGCAGGCTGGTCCAGGCTGGCGCCGCAGCATCGAGTTCTACCGCGCTCACATCGGCCGGCACATGCGCGCCCAAGGCTGCACGGCCGGCCACATCGGTCAGCAGCAGGCGGGGCACCGCATCGTTGAGCACCTGGCGCAGCCGCGCCGATGGATAGGCAGGGTCCAGCGGCACATACGCCCCGCCAGCCTTCAGGATCGCCAAGAGCCCCACCACCATCATCGGACTGCGCTCGACGCAGATCGCAACCGGCTGGTCCGGCTTGACCCCGAGGGCGATCAGGTAATGCGCCAGGCGATTGGCCCGCGCATTGAGCTCGCCATAGCTCAGCCGCTCATCTTCGCAGACCACCGCCACCGCATCCGGCGTCTTCTGTACCTGCGCCTCGAACAGCTCGTGAATGCAGCGCTCCGCAGGATACGGGGCCGCCGTCCGGTTCAGCTCCTCCAGCAGATACGTCCGCTCGGCGATTGGCAGCAGCTCAATCCGGCGGACCTCTTGCTGCGCATCGGCAGCCATCGCCCGCAGCAGCGCCATCAGATAACCACGCTGCCGCTCCATCGTCGGCTGATCAAACAGCGCCGTCGCGTAACCAAGAGTTCCGGCGATCCCCTTTCCATGCTCGCCAAGGCTCAGCTCCAGATCGAACTTGGCCTGATCAATCTGCTCGCCGGCAGCTTCCACACTCAGTCCCGGCAGGTCCAATGACCCAACCGCGTTGTTCTCCCAGACCAGCATCACCTGCAACAACGGCGTGTGATCAAGAGCCCGGGGCGGCTGCACGATCTCCACCACCTGCTCGAACGGCAGGTCCTGATGCTCCTGCGCAGCCAGCACCGTGCGCCGCGTCCGCTCCAGAAGCTCCGACACGCTCGGTTCGCCCGATAAGTCCAGCCGAAGCGCCAGGGTGTTGACGAAGAAGCCGATCAGCTCTTCGATCTCGCGGTGCCCCCGATTGGCGCTCGGCACGCCAATCACAAGATCGTCCTGCCCCGACAGACGCGACAGCACCGCCGCCCAGGCCGCCAGCACCGTCATGAACAACGTCGTACCATGCTGCAGGCTCAGCCGCTTCAGCTCCCGCGTCAGATCCGCATCGATGAGGATCGGGACCGCCGCCGCGGCAAACGACTGCTGGGCAGGCCGCGCATGGTCCGTCGGCAAAACAAGACGGGCCGTGCCTGCAAGGGCCTTGCGCCAATACTGCGCCTGCTTCTGCAGCCGCTCCCCCGAGAGCCATTGGCGTTGCCAGGCGGCGTAATCCGGATACTGGATCGCAAGCGGCGGCAGAGGATCGTCCTGCCCAGCCTCGAATGCCCGGTAAAGTTGGCTAAGTTCACCTAACAGCAAGCCCATCGACCAGCCGTCCGAGACGATGTGATGCTGGGTCAGCAGGAAGACGTGCTCCTCGTCGGCGATGCGGATCAGCCGACCGCGGATCAGCGGACCGCGCGCAAGATCGAACGGCGTGCGCCCCTCTTCATGGCACAGATCCAAAAGTGCCGCTTCCGCATCCGATCTCTCCCGCAGATCTTGCTCAAGTATCGGCAGCCCCGCATCCGGCGGCAGAACCTCAACCCGAGGCTTGCCCTGCGTCGCGACAAAGACACTGCGCAGCGCCTCGTGACGCGCAAACAGACGGTCAAGGCTGCGCTGCCAAGCCCTGCGGTCGAGCAGCCCGCGCAGTCGCAAGGCTAGCGGAATGTGATAGTTGGTGCTGCCTTCGTGAAGCTGCGCCAAAAACCATAGCCGCTGCTGCGCAAACGACAGCACAAGCGGCTCATGCCGCGACACGGTTGCAATCGACGGCAGCTGTTGCGGACCGGAGCGGCCCAACAGCTCCACGATGCTGGCCGCCAGGTCAGCCAGCACTGGCCTTGCGAACAGCGTCGACAGCGGCAGTTCGACCCCAACCGCCTGTGACAGCCGGCTTGTCATCTGCACGGCCAGGAGCGAGTGGCCGCCCAGTTCGAAGAAGTGGTCGTTGCGCCCGATGCGCTCGACACCAAGGAGCTCGGCCCAGATCCGCGCCAGCGCCGTCTCGACCGCACCTTGCGGCGATTCATAGGCCGCCAGCGCATAGGCCTGATCGGCCGGCGGCGGCAGCGCGTTCCGATCGAGCTTGCCGTTGACCGTCAGCGGAAGCGCCGCCAGCTGCACGAACGCGCTCGGCACCATGTAGTCCGGCAGCCGCGCACTTAAGTGCGCGCGCAACACGCCCGCAAGCCCCCCTCCATCGCCCTCGCCCGAGCCGGCCTCGGGCGCGCAGACCACATAGGCGATCAGATGCTTGTCGCCGCCGCCGTTCTGGCGCGCCACCACCACCGCCTCGCGCACCCAGGCGTGCTCGCAAAGCCGCGCGACGATCTCGCCCGGCTCAATGCGGTAGCCGCGGATCTTCGCCTGGTCGTCGTTACGGCCCAGGAACTCAAGATTGCCGTCGGGCAGATAACGTGCAAGGTCGCCGGTCCGGTACAGCCGATCGCCCTCGACAAAGGGACTGGCGATGAACCGCTCGGCGGTCAGCTCAGGGCGGTTCAAGTAGCCCCGCGCCACCCCCGCCCCGCCAATGTAAAGCTCGCCCACCGCACCGAACGGCACCGGCGCGCCATGGCCATCCAGCAGGTACACCCGCGTGTTGGCAATTGGGCGCCCGATCGGGACCACCGCACCCTTGAAATCAGCCGGGCAAGTCCAGAACGTTGCGAAGGTGGTCGTCTCGGTCGGGCCGTAGCAGTGAATGAGACGTACGGGGCCCTTTTCTTTTAGCAATCTCAGAAACGAGCCAAGATCGCTGCGCTCACCCCCACAGAGGAGGTGCTTCAATTGCGCCAACGTCGGAGCGATCGATGATGTATATTGATTGAATAATGCTGTTGTTAGAAACAGTGACGTCACCTGGTGCTCTTCAAGCGCCCGGGCAAAACTAGGAGTATCCCTGACGGTGGCGGCATGCATGGCAACAATGCAACCACCATTAAGCAGCGGTGCCCATACTTCGAATGTGCTTGCGTCGAAGGCGGGATTGCCAGCCCATGCCACCCGATCTCCTGCATTGATCTTCACATACCCACTGTTGATCACGAGCCGGTTGACGGCACGATGAGGAACAACAACTCCTTTGGGAAGCCCCGTGGAGCCCGAGGTGTACATGACGTAAGCGGCAGTTTCAGCGCTCAACGCCAGCCCAGGATCGGAACTAGATCCCGCTCCAGCTATGAGCGCCTCAGTAGCCAGAACGGGTATCCTCGCCTCAACCAGACCATCCCCGCAGAGTACCAAGCGTGCAGCACAATCGGCCATCAGCAATTCTTGTCGCGCCGACGGAAGGGCGCGATCGATCGGTACATACACGCCGCCCGCCTTTAGAATAGCCAGCTGCGCCACCAGAAGAGCGACGGAGCGGTCCAGCACTGTGGCAATGCGATCCCCAGGCTTGACCCCGAGGGCGATCAGGTGATGCGCGAGGCGGTTGGCCCGCGCATTGAGCTCGCCATAGCTCAGCCGCTCATCTTCGCAGATCACCGCCACCGCATCCGGCGTCTTCTGTACCTGCGCCTCGAACAGCTCGTGAATGCACCGCTCCGCAGGATACGGGGCCGCCGTCCGGTTCAGCTCCTCCAGCAGATACGTCCGCTCGGCGATTGGCAGCAGCTCAATCCGGCGGACCTCTTGCTGCGCATCGGCAGCCATCGCCCGCAGCAGGGCCACCAGATAACCACGCTGCCGCTCGATCGTCGCCCGATCAAACAGCGCCGTGGTATAAGCCAGCGTTCCGGCGATCTCCTCGCCATGCTCGCCAAGGCTCAGCTCCAGATCGAATTCGACTTGATCAATCTGCTCCCCGGCAGCTTCCACACTCAGTCCCGGCAGGTCCAATGACCCAACCGCATTGTTCTCCCAGACCAGCATCACCTGCAACAACGGCGTGTGATCAAGAGCCCGGGGCGGCTGCACGATCTCCACCACCTGCTCGAACGGCAGGTCCTGATGCTCCTGCGCAGCCAGCACCGTGCGCCGCGTCCGCTCCAGAAGCTCCGACACGCTCGGTTCGCCCGATAAGTCCAGCCGAAGCGCCAGGGTGTTGACGAAGAAGCCGATCAGCTCTTCGATCTCGCGGTGCCCCCGATTGGCGCTCGGCACGCCAATCACAAGATCGTCCTGCCCCGACAGACGCGACAGCACCGCCGCCCAGGCCGCCAGCACCGTCATGAACAACGTCGTACCATGCTGCAGGCTCAGCCGCTTCAGCTCCCGCGTCAGATCCGCATCGATGAGGATCGGGACCGCCGCCGCGGCAAACGACTGCTGGGCAGGCCGCGCATGGTCCGTCGGCAAAACAAGACGGGCCGTGCCTGCAAGGGCCTTGCGCCAATACTGCGCCTGCTTCTGCAGCCGCTCCCCCGAGAGCCATTGGCGTTGCCAGGCGGCGTAATCCGGATACTGGATCGCAAGCGGCGGCAGAGGATCGTCCTGCCCAGCCTCGAATGCCCGGTAAAGTTGGCTAAGTTCACCTAACAGCAAGCCCATCGACCAGCCGTCCGAGACGATGTGATGCTGGGTCAGCAGGAAGACGTGCTCCTCGTCGGCGATGCGGATCAGCCGACCGCGGATCAGCGGACCGCGCGCAAGATCGAACGGCGTGCGCCCCTCTTCATGGCACAGATCCAAAAGTGCCGCTTCCGCATCCGATCTCTCCCGCAGATCTTGCTCAAGTATCGGCAGCCCCGCATCCGGCGGCAGAACCTCAACCCGAGGCTTGCCCTGCGTCGCGACAAAGACACTGCGCAGCGCCTCGTGACGCGCAAACAGACGGTCAAGGCTGCGCTGCCAAGCCCTGCGGTCGAGCAGCCCGCGCAGTCGCAAGGCTAGCGGAATGTGATAGTTGGTGCTGCCTTCGTGAAGCTGCGCCAAAAACCATAGCCGCTGCTGCGCAAACGACAGCACAAGCGGCTCATGCCGCGACACGGTTGCAATCGACGGCAGCTGTTGCGGACCGGAGCGGCCCAACAGCTCCACGATGCTGGCCGCCAGGTCAGCCAGCACTGGCCTTGCGAACAGCGTCGACAGCGGCAGTTCGACCCCAACCGCCTGTGACAGCCGGCTTGTCATCTGCACGGCCAGGAGCGAGTGGCCGCCCAGTTCGAAGAAGTGGTCGTTGCGCCCGATGCGCTCGACACCAAGGAGCTCGGCCCAGATCCGCGCCAGCGCCGTCTCGACCGCACCTTGCGGCGATTCATAGGCCGCCAGCGCATAGGCCTGATCGGCCGGCGGCGGCAGCGCGTTCCGATCGAGCTTGCCGTTGACCGTCAGCGGAAGCGCCGCCAGCTGCACGAACGCGCTCGGCACCATGTAGTCCGGCAGCCGCGCACTTAAGTGCGCGCGCAACACGCCCGCAAGCCCCCCTCCATCGCCCTCGCCCGAGCCGGCCTCGGGCGCGCAGACCACATAGGCGATCAGATGCTTGTCGCCGCCGCCGTTCTGGCGCGCCACCACCACCGCCTCGCGCACCCAGGCGTGCTCGCAAAGCCGCGCGACGATCTCGCCCGGCTCAATGCGGTAGCCGCGGATCTTCGCCTGGTCGTCGTTACGGCCCAGGAACTCAAGATTGCCGTCGGGCAGATAACGTGCAAGGTCGCCGGTCCGGTACAGCCGATCGCCCTCGACAAAGGGACTGGCGATGAACCGCTCGGCGGTCAGCTCAGGGCGGTTCAAGTAGCCCCGCGCCACCCCCGCCCCGCCAATGTAAAGCTCGCCCACCGCACCGAACGGCACCGGCACGCCATGGCCATCCAGCAGGTACACCCGCGTGTTGGCAATTGGGCGCCCGACGTGCGGCATCTCGGGCCAACATGACGGATCATCAGCAAGGCGGTGCTCGGAAATGACGCTGATTTCCGTCGACCCATATTGATTGATCAATCTCGCGTTGGGGTGTGCTTCGAAGAACGCCCTCAGCGGTGGAGTGGTCTGCAATCGCTCGCCGGCTGTGTAAAGCTCTCTCAAAGAAGGCAGCTGCACGCGCTGCACGTTCCAGACTTCCGCAAAATGGTTCAATGCGACGAATGGAAGGAAAAGCCGCTCGATCGCCTCCCGCTCCACAAATTCCAGCAGGTCGGCGAAGTGCCTCCGGGTCTCTTCCCGCAGGAGCACAAGCCCTCCGCCGTCCTTCCAACAGATGAACAATTCCTGGCAGGACACATCGAAATTCAGGGTCGCAAATTGAAGTGTGCGCAGTTTTGACGAGCTAATCCCCGCCAGCGAATTCACAAGCGCGCCGTGGGACATTTCCACGCCCTTTGGGATTCCCGTTGAGCCGGAGGTATAGATGACATAGGCAAGATGGCGCGATGTGAGGCCAAGTGTGCCGCGGTCCGGGTTCGAAGGCGGCCGCTCGGCCCAGGCCAGGGTCGCCCTCTCCAGATCGACCACGGTCACATCAGCCACGGCCTCGGCGCCCAGTGCGGTTCGACCGGCGACATCGCACAGCAGCAGTTTCGGTTTTGCGTCGTCAACGATCTGCCGCAGCCGCGCTGACGGGTAAGCCGGATCCAGCGGCAGATAGGCGCCACCGGCCTTCAGGATCGCCAAGACAGCAACCACCATCGCTAGGCTGCGTTCCACGCAGATCGCCACCGGCTGGTCAGGCTTGACTCCGAGCTCGATCAGGTGATGCGCCAGCCGGTTGGCCCGCGCATTCAGCTCGCCATAGCTCAGTCTCTCCTTATCATGGACCACCGCCACCGCTTCCGGTGCCTGTTGCACCTGCGCCTCGAATAGGTCGTGGATGCATCGTTCAAACGAACAGGGCGCCACCGTCCGATTCAAAGCCTCAAGTAGATAGGTGCGTTCGTCGGTTGGCAGAATGTCGATTCCGCCGACAGACTGCCCCACATTGGCTATCACGCCGCCTAACAAGGCTTGCAAATGCTGCGTCATGCGGTCGATCTGCTTCGGCGCCAATCGAGCGGCATCAAAATGCCAGCGGAAGCTCCCATCCAGAGCGCGAACCTCAAAAGTCAGCAAATCGCCGCATAAGGCTTGGCCGGCTTTGTGGCTCGTCGTCAGATCGTCAGCAACGGAACCGCTCTCTGTCGTGATTGCAATGCCAATCGGCCAAGGCTTGCGCGACCGTAACGCCTCCACCCATCTCAATGTTGGGCAACGCGCGATAAGATCCCGGGCAAAGCTAGCGTGCGTCCTCAGCTGAGCGACTTCGGCCGCTACGGTTTTGCGCAATTCTTCAAAATCATGAGCAAGCTCAATGCAAACATCCATCGGCACGACGGAGGCGATCAACATCTGGGCGAGCTTGGAGCCAGCTTGCAATCCATCACATACAGGCTTCCATCCCAGTTGCAGTTGTTTCTCTCCCGTGATCCGAGCGAGATAGATCAGCCAAGCCGTTACCAAATAATCCGAGCGATCATGTGCGGATAGTTTGGCCAAGGTGCTCAGGCTGGACCACGAACTCGACTGCCATCGTGAAGGCGCTGCAGCCACGAACGATGACAGGAAAGGAAATTGTAATCTTCTAAACTGCCGGAGCCGCTGCCACCAAAACGCCTCCAGAGGCACTAGGAATTCATGTGCGGCAATTATGCTCTGCACCTGTTCATCGCTCGCGATAGGAAGGCGACTACCTTGCTCCACATTGAAGCGCCTGGCCAGGGCTCGCGCGTCCAGCATCTGCCCCTCGGGTTCGCCAAAGCAAACCTCTACATCCTCTGTCCCCGTCGCTACACGCCAATGCTCGGCATCGACTTCAACCAGGGAGCCTGCCGGAAGGCCCGAGCTCCGAGACAATATCTCCAGGTGTCTGACTGCGACTGCCTGATCGCCTAAGAGAACCTTGGGCAGAGACATTGGATTCGGATCATACGGCCCAACGTCTAGGGCCCGTGTCACCGCTGACAACTCCTGCGCAGATCCATCCCATCGCAGACAGCCCGCCGAATTTGCCCATCGTTGTCTCGGATCAGAACTTCTGTCCACTAGCGGCTGCGGACAGGCCGCAAGTTTCCCGCTCTCAAGGCCGGTTAAGAGTTCGTGAAAGCCCTCGATCGCGGCATCATGACATTTGAGGTTCAGGGTCAGCGCCGAATCTGTGGGTGCAACCAGCACTTGGCGCTGAACCACGACGTCACCGAGATCAACGCCATGATCGATCCGGTGCCACTTGATGGCATATTCGGTCTTCTGCGCCAGGAGCGCGCAGGACGTCGCGTGCGTCGCCGTGCATCGTGGCAATGGGCCGTCCTGGTATTTGAAAGCACCTCGACGCACTCGCCCAAACACGTCCTGCGGCAATGTGAATGGATGCGCAATTGAGAAGATCCAATCCACCGGCTCAGCCTTTAAAAAGGATGAGAGCTCTTCAATACTTTCCATGCACCGAATGTTCGCACCAATCGCCCACTGAGCAAATATGGAGTCGCCACACAGCGCCGCACCAATGACGTGGTCCATCGCCACAGCCAACTGAGCGCAGCGGATGGCGGGCGTGCCGCTGCCAACAAATACGCTGGAGAAGGTTGATGGCGTGGCAGAATGTCTATCCCGATCGCGTGGATCGTAGGCGATCGCGCGCCCGAGAGAAGATCGAAGCACCATCTTCACACTTTCAGCAGTTCAGCCATCATGCTCGCCTGTCCTATCCAGGCGCGGCACCAAGACAAATCGCTCTCACTGGTTCGGATCTGTTCAGGGCTTAACCTGGCCTGCATTGATGCGACGAAACCTCGCCCCCAGATCCCTCAATCTCCCTGCCAAGCTCCCGCATCACAGTCGCACGCAGTGTCGCAGCTGCCACTCGAAGCGGGCCTAAGTTTCTGGTGAGCCCTCTCATTGAACGACTTCTCCTCTATGCCCTTTAGAGGATTACGCATGTATCGTGCCAAAGGTGAAGTCGACCGCAATCAATGCGATAGCAATAGCGGTGCTATGTCAGCTGTCCCACAGCGTTGCCCGACGTCGTACAATTGAGTGCGCGATCATTCAGCGTAGGCCTCGGGGCTCTCGCCACGTGTTGCGCAGTAAGACGTTTGGACCTGGAATGCCGAAGTGATTGATCAGCTCGGCCGAACGATACTTGGGCCGCGGCTCAGCCGAGACGGTGGCGATGATTTTTTCTGAGATCCGCGCTGTGCGGTGGAAGGCAGTGCTGGATCGCCATCGAATGCTTCCGGCAATTAGCGGTTCATATGAGAGTGACGTGTCTTCGCATCGCTCAATACGTGGATCCTGCCGGGTCGTCGAGCTTGTGGCGCTCGGTTCCGTTAAGGGGTGGGTTAAAGATGCTAACGAGGATCAGGTCCTTATCCCGTCCCCCGCGCAGGAAATGCTTGTCATGCTTGTCAAGCACATACATGTCACCCTTGCGAATGGGAAAGACATTGCCGTCCATATCCTCGACCTCGCCCTCTCCCGCGATGCAGTAGCAGGCCTCGAGATGATTCCGGTATTGCAGAAGCGAAACGGTGTTAGCGCGCACCACGGTGTGGCAGATGCTAAAGCCCATCCCGTCCTTATCCGTCAAAAGGCGGTGGCTAGTACCATTGCCCCAATCTACGAAGTGATTGGTCGCTTCAACGTCGTGCAGGCTACGGACAATCATAGCGTTCGATTTCCTGATGCAGGTTAAAGTGAACATCGCGAAAGCTGGAGGCGGTTGTTCTGACCTGCAAGCGCAGCTTCCGCGCGGTCCTCCAGCGGAAAGGCATGGTATGATCATCTGTGCGTTGCAGGCAGGCAAGAACCTGCCAATTTGATTCGCCACTCCCCCGTGCCGGCTAGCGAAATATCCCCTCTGATCCAACTCGGTCCATGCACTCCTGTTATTGCGTGGGACATGGCGGAACTCCGTCGGAACAACCTCTCGGCGATCGTCGAGAACAAATGCACTGGTCTATCGTCGCTTACGTCCGTACCGCCCAGAATGCTGTTGACGGTTTTGCCGACCACCCGAAGTGTTTCCGATCGCAGTTTTGGCAAGCTCTTTTCCTTCCTTTGCGGTGCCTCGCGGCACGAACAGAGCTCCGGAGCCTCTCAGCTCATAGGGCAAATCCCATGCCGCGGCCGCAGACAGATAAAGGACAACTTTTCCGGTGTTTCAGCCGCCTAGCGAGTGGAAGGATTCGGTCGGGTGGTGTAGCATCTCTGACAAACTGCCAAGAGATATGGCTGAATGCGAGCAAGCCCGCGAACCACCACCGGTCGGACAGTGCGGCTTGTTAATCCCGCGCTGTTGGTAGGCATTTAATACGATTGCCTCAGACGTTCGGCAGACGTAACGCCCTTTCCTGTCGAGCTGATGATCGTCCTTGCTCATCGCCAGGAGCGCATCATTCGTGATGCTGTGCATCGATGCCAGGTCAACCGCTCTCGAGCGTCCTTCGGAGAATTGTCTCGGCCATCCATTACTTCCCCTTCCTCCAGCGTCGCTTGGGTCTCACGCAAGTCCGCCCCCACCCACGCAGCCGTCCTGGGCGCCAAGCCGCAGCTCGCGGCGTCAACGATTGTCAGCGCGGCATAGCAGCTGTCAGATGTCCGCAGCGGGAAGAATGGGTCCTTTGCCGAAGGGGCGGCTAATGATCGACAGCGCGTCCGGCGCGGCGAAGATGGGGTTTGCGCGCGTAGCCGGCACGCTCTTTCAAGACCTTATTCTCGACTGGTGTTGCTCGCGAGGATACAGGCACCGCAATACTGAGAAGCGCGGCCAGACGCTTGACGGTCAGCACCGGCGAATGCGACAGAACATGAAGTGCGCGCGGACTGGCTGAGCCGTGGCAAAACTTCCGTCGCTTCCGCCATAATCGCCAAGTGCAGACAAAGCGTCGCGGGTTTTCAGGAGCTCATCTGTGGTGAGGGCGATCGCACTCCGCCATGAATCAGGCCGCTTCACGCCATTCGAGGCTCTGCTGAGCTGCCTTGAGCGGTTACAAAAAGCTGTCTTGCGGGCTTCAATGTACCGCGACAGGTAAACGGCACCATTTCCTTCAGCGGCGATCATCAATGGCAAAAGCAGGCGGCCAACGCGGCCGAACAATCGGTGTACGCGCTGCGCGATCCGCTCAAAGTGGCATCAACGTAGTTCGAAGTTCGCAGCAGCCGCTGAACGTGCTCTTAGCGCGCTAAAACAATCCCGAAGGACGGGAGCGACAGACAACATGTGACCACTAAGCATTGTCGAGTCAACACCGGGGAGAGAATCTAAGGCGGTTCTCGGGTTTTGGAACGGTGCATATGGCCCGCACAGAGCCGAATCAGAATGAATGCAACTCTCTTCAAGTCCGGCGCCATGTGAGGCTTCGCGAACCTTGCTGACGTTGTCCTTGCCCTCCTTCATTGTGGTCCCAATGTTTGCTACCACAATCGCTGACCGATGTCGAAAGCGGTCGCCTTTCGCGCAAGATCGTCATAGGCAATTTCTCCACTGCAGCCGGACTGCACTACAGCATGCTCGAGTCGGAGAAGCCGAACAGCCTTCCTCACACTGTAATGTCTGTCACTCGAGAAGTATCCTAGTCCATCTGGAAACAGTTCTCGACCGAGATATAGCCCATACGCATTTCTTTCAGCCCCTGCACTCGTAACTTAACCCCAAGCTTCAGAAGGAGCCGCTCGGAGTAGCTTGGTAAAAAACTCGATGACTTCGCATTCCAGAAGACGGGAGCTGATCCGATAGGATTGGGGGCCAAAGGGGCCGCCGAAATTGTTGCCTGAAACAGTCATGAAACGCCACAACGATTCGTAGCTGAATCCTTTAGCGAAGGGATAACCAAGGAAGGTTTCGTTCGCTGCCTTCATAGTCTCAAATAGATCATCAATACGTCTTTCGTGTTGTTGATCAACCATCAAGAGCCCCTGCGAACATTTCAAGCGATCACGCTTTGGGTTGGCGTAACATGGGGAAGAACGGTGGAGAACCGCCGACTTGGACTTCCGTCAAAACACTCCAACCTTGTTGAGCATAAAGTCGCATCGCGTGCGGACTGGTCGCCTCCAAGTGCACAGGTCTCTGCGCGGCATCTGAGATCTCGGTTGCGTGCCGAAGAAGATGTCGTGCGAGCCCTGATCGCTGATGTATGGGATCAATGGCTACCATGGTCACGTACCAATGCGGCTGATGCGGATTGTACTTACCGAAAGTTTCGAAAACTCTTTCGGTTTCGGAACGCCGGTGCGCAGGAACGCTTTTCAGAAGGAATTCCATCATGCTGGTGTTGTCGCGCTTTTCGCCAGCTGTGTCCCATAAGATCGCCCCCTTGTCGCCGTCGTTAAGGTATGCGCCGCTCGAATATGGACTGCCGCAGTAATGCTTAATAAATCCGTTAAAATGCTGCAGGTACTCCCGCGGTTCAGGGTACAGCCACCTCAACAAAGGACACATCGTAAATGCGGTTGTTAGGATCGCAAGGACTCTAGAGTGGTCCTGAAGATCGATAGTCTTGATCGATAGTGCATCCCCATTGGTGGATTGCATAGTGCCTCCTTGCGCTGCCAGTGCCGAAATTGTGGCCCTACCGATCTAGCGCTTTGAATGCACCGACCGCGTCGCCAAAAAACTGCGGTAGCAAAAGCCAGGCCAACGAATTGTGCGGCTCGTCTTGCTTCTTGGAGTGGAATGTCTTCTTCGCGACAGGACGAGACGCGGTTGCCGTTGGGAAGCTAGCGCTTGCGAAAGCGCTAGCCCGGGCTGGCTGATGCGCAACAGCCACCCGGGAATCGCCTGCCGTGAGATTTTCGGCACGAATATGGGCCGAGCGGTCCTGTGGGCCGCGAAGGCTCGGAGAGAGTCGTAAGGATCGCCGGCTTCGGCGGCTGTTCTGCCCGGCCAGCGATCCGCCCAGCTCAACAGGATCATCCTGCGGCGCGGCTTCCTCGCCTCACCGGGAGTTAGCGGCCTCCGGGCGGCAGGAGAGCGAAGGATCGTTTAAAGCCGTAAATATCCGTACCAGGTTGAGTGAGATGGTTCACTCTTTAGACGCTCGGCATTTACCCCGCGAGGACCCCGCAGCAAATTGCAGATGCTGTGATGTTTCTCAGCTCGAGCTTGGCTGACCACATCCATGGTCAAACCATCCTCGTCGATGGCGGATAGACATTGGGTGTCTCCACTCAACCCTAACCGCAGGCCATAAAATCGAATGCCTTCAACCTAGCTTTACCAAGCATGAGGAGGTGGCGAAGCCATACATCGTGATCGCCAGGTCGCAGCAACAGCGCGGCGGCATCGCGTATGACTGACCTTATGCCTAGGCCGAAGGTTTCCACCTTGAAGTCGTCTCGACGGGGGCACGGCGCCATTGGATGTTGCTAAAAGCAGCGGATCGTCCCTGAGAGCTATGACGGTCGACGTCTGGTGTTGGCGATCGGGCGACGTAAGCGGCTGCGTCTGAAACTCGACGAAACGATGAGCGATTCCACACGCTGGCCTAGGCTATGCGACCTTACTCTGGCCTAGGCCGACCGGATCGTTTCTGGAGGCACGTAAATTGCTGGATAACGAGCAGGAGCTCGCGCAAGGAACGCAAGCCGCAGCGACTATCTCGGAGTTCTAATGAGGCTGATCCGATTAATCCTGTTCCACCTGGCTTTGATGCTGCTTGCACCTGAATTTTCAGACCCAACGAGTGCTGCCGCTGGCGCAGGTCCTTCGAGCGTCAAAGCTGTGGCGACATTCAAGCAGAACGGTCCCGGAGAGGTGCTATCAAGCTTCAGGACTGGCGGCTCCTACGACAGCCAAACGACGCTAGCCGCCCCCAGTCAACCGGCGGACAACTTCCGGCCGGTCAAGCTGGCTGGCAATTCCGCGGGGCTGGAACCCGGCCTTATATGCATGATCCGCACGCCCCAACGCCCGACTGGCAATTTCCTCGATGACGCTGATAGGATTAACATCCCCCTCGTGACGTACGGCATGTGCAATCCTGCCGGTCCGCCTTTTAACCTCTTAGCTGCAGAGACGCCGACCTCAAGCAATACAGCTACCCTCGGCGGGATGCTGGTTGTCGCTTTTCTGACTATTCTTGTCGCTATTTTGGTAGAAATAAACGGCCCAAGTGCGGGCACGTGAGGGAAGCAGATCTGAGCTATATCGCAGCCGCCGTTCAGCTGACCTCCTGCAACTATTCACTAGTCTAGTTGCGATCCAGCGTTCATGCCGACGGACCCACGGGAATCTGTCGTCCTCCAGGGTACGGCAAGACCACCCTCATACGCTGCATTGCCGGGATCCAGCGTCTGACGTGGAGTCTGCTGGGTCGCGCACTCATCTACGTCTCATCGCGGGTATATTTCAACGGCCGCTTCTTCTCATTTGTCTGCGAAGCGTACTCTCCTGTAGAGCGCGTCATCGCGGCGCTGGAGGGATAATCCTTTACGCATCTTCGCGAAATAGACCAAGCAGCATTTCTCGCTCTCATGAATCCAGGACCAAAAGCGATTGGTCCTTCTTCGCTGGCAGTGAATTCAGAGCGCCGCGCGGAACGCGTCCTGGTCAGCACTGATCTACGCCAACCTCGTCGCGCGCGCGGAGCTCCGCGGTTCTACAGCGTCGCGCGTCACTACTCTTCGGCTTCGCTCCACTGGACAAATATTGCCCTTTTGTCTTCCTTTGAATCAGTCGAGCGCATCTTACCTGCATCGCACCGAAGCAATCGCAATTGCGGCCACAGAGCAGTTGGCAGCAGACCTCATCAGCTCCCCACGGTTCTCCCCTAACAAGAGGAGCGCCCTTCACAGGCTGCGAGAGGAATGAAGCACTGAACCGTCAAGACCAGCTAGATGATCTCGAAGTATCTCCGACGTTCAAAGTCGGTCACTCGATTTTGAACGGCGTCCCATTCCCAACGGCGCGAGCAAGAAAACGTTTCAACAAACCTTTCTCCGAAAACCTCGTTCGCTGCTTCCGACTGTGCAAAACGAGAAGTTGCCTCTGATAGGCTTTGAGGTAGTCTTGCGGTCATTTCCACGCTTGCATCACCGGCGATCGACGCGGGTAGTGCCACACATGTCTCGACCCCCAATATTCCGGAACCAATGGCACATGCGAGCGCAAGATATGGGTTTACGTCTGCGCCTGCCAGCCGATATTCCAGACGATGGACAGAAGGCTCTCCCGAGATAACGCGAACCGCGCAGGAACGGTTGTCAAATCCCCAGCTTGGACAGATTGGTGCCCAGCAGCCAGGCACCAACCTCTTGTAGCTATTGAAGTTCGGCGCAGCGAGCACACAAAACTCGTTCATGTAGTTCAATTGTCCGGCGATGAATTGCCTCATAAGCTTTGAGACGTGGCCCACCGCATTGCTGTCGTGAAACGCATTCTGACCGCCCGAGGACATCGAAATGTGAATATGGCCGGACTGGCCCGGCCAATCCTCGGAAACCTTGGCCATAAATGTAGCCATCATGCCTCGCCTTTGCGCCCATGCTTTTATCATCGACTTGAATATGGTTGCTCGATCGGCAGCTTCCAAAGCATCACAATGACGAAGTGACGCTTCGACCACGCCCGGTCCCGTTTCGAAGTGCAGCCCGCTGAGAGGTATTCTAGCTTTTTCACAAAGGGCCAAGATCTCATCGAACAGCTCATGTTGAGCAACAGAGCGCATAATCGAGTAGCCGAACGCACCCCGCGTTAAAGGAACCCATTCGCTGAACGGCTTATCCTCAATTGTATCGGCGTTCTCCTTGAACAACATGAATTCAAACTCGAATCCGACAGCGCATCTGTATCCGAGGTCAGCAGCCCTTCTCAGGACCTTACGCAGAACACCTCGCGGGCAGATGTTCTCATGTGCGCCAATGAACTCGGCGAGGTAGAGATATTGATTACCGACATCAGACACCGAGCGGCCGGTGGCAGACAGAATACGCAGATCAGCATCCCCAAATGCTGTTAATGGCTGCTGCGTGAAACTGATCGGAATGACCCGATCCGAACAATCCCACGCCAGCACTGCTTCAGAGAACTTGATGACTTTATCTCGACCCGAGAGATCTTCACCTAAGACGTGTTTGCCTCGCAACACACCGTCGAAGTCGCTTACGCCGATCATCGCCGCGTGGGCGGGAACGGCTGCGGTCAAGGTTGCTTCAGTTGCCATCACTGGCTATCCCGCGCCACCAATTCGAACACCTGGTCCATTCGCATTGCTCGCAACTCGCGATAGTCATCGTCAAGCTGACTCTCGTCGCCATTCACGAGATAGACGATGCCTGGTGTCGACGCCAAATCGATGGTCGGAACCAGCTTTTCACCAATTGGAACGAATGCAATGGCATCCGCAAAGCTCGGGAGCTTGCGGATTGCTTCGAGTCCCGGGTAGCCGGCAACGACACCGCCCCTGTCGGAGATCAGGGAGACACATAGTGCGTGCGCCGTCCGCTTGTACGGCCCGCGCATGCTCATGTACTCACCAAAGCCTTCGGGATTTGCGTAGCGCCAAGCGGTCAGCGTGATATGGTTGTGCCCCAACGCCATGGTTCGTGCTTTTGCCGACATAGTCCCTTGAAGCCTCGCCCCGAAGTCCACCAGAACGGGCCCCCGATGATCGACAATGATCTCGGCATGAGCCGGTCCCTCGAGGATCTGAAGTGCCTGCAACGCACGTTTCAGGTAGTTAGTGAGCTCCTGAACGATAGGTTCGCTGCCGTCCAACAATCTCTCGAGTGAGCAGACCGATGATGCCCCCTCGACAGGAACGGTGTCATAGGTCCAGGCCTCCGTAATGAAGGCATCTCCGTGGATCGAGACGGCGTTTACGGTGTATTGTTGACCGTTAATTTTTTCCTGCCCGAGGGCAAAACGATTCAATGCTCCGACACGGTTCGTCTTCCCGATAATCGTTCTTAGAGCACGCTGAATATCGGAATCTGTCGAGCAAAAGAATACGTCCTCGGTGCCCGTACTGTTCAGAGGTTTGATCACAATCTCGTCGAAGTTCGCCTCGCGCTTCCAGCTTGCGATCTCTACAGCATTGTCAGACACGATTTGTCTGATCGATCGCACACCGGCATAGGTCAGCGCGCAAGACAATCGTGCTTTGTCACGCCGAGCCGCCGATAGCGCGGTCCCGTTTGAAGGTAAGCCCAGCCGCTCGGACAACGAATCGGCGAGTTCGACTCCAGACTCGCAACCCGCGATAACGAATTCAACTTCTCTGCCATGTAGAGCCTGAAGATGATACTCAACGACCTCATCATACCCCATGCGTTCACCGGGGCGCATGACCTCATCGTACAGATCCGTATCGAAATGCGCTTGGAATATGGGTGGAATCTGTGCGGCCGACATCACATGCACGGTCCCAATTCCATAGCGCTTGAATTCTTCGGGTAGGTAGCGGCCGGTAGAGTATGCGTCCACAACTACACATTTCCGTTCTTTCATGCGGATCTCCGATACTGCAAGTAGATGTTGCTGACAGCGATAGCCGTAATGAGGACATTTCCAACGAACGTATGTGACGAATGCACGATGCGAGAATCGAAGTACTGGAACAGGAAGGTGACGATGGGGGCGGTGGACAGGACCATGTTGACGGTGAAGGGCTCTACGCGGCGAATGCCCTCCTGAATCAAGAGCAAAGGCAAAACGATTGTCGACAGCCCAATTGCTGCGATCGGAAGCCAATGCTGCGAGATCTCAGGCACGATAGATGAATAGTCGACCAGCCCCAGCAGCAAGAGAATGGTTCCATAAAAGCGATGCGCCAGCACTTGTCGGCCGGAAAACCCACGATCGAACAGCACCTTGACAAGTATATTTGTAAGGGCGAGCGATAGGCCGGCCAGGATGGCCAAGACGATGCCAAAGGACGATCGAGCCCCCCACTGCACGCCCGCATTGCCGCTGGCCGAGATCCAAATCATGTAAGTCCCGATCGTCGCAATCGCAGCGCTCACGACAATATCGGATGTTGGCGGGGCGCCCCTGCGCCTGATCAGGGCGTTTAACCACACTGTTGCGGCAGGCCCCAACGCCACCATGAAAGCGGCCACGATCGCAGGTTCAGCGTATTTCAGTCCTATAAATAGGCCGATCCAGCTGATCGCCGTCACGACGTTAAGTGCGACGAAGACCAGGAGCGGCCATTTACCGGCTCTTGCTTCGCCTCCCTCGTGGCGAGCGAAGAAGTTGAACGTCAGACAAACCACTGCGAAAGACAGCAGGAGCGCCACGAAGACATCGGCTTGCTGAAAATACGATGCCGCATAAACCTCGCCTGCCGCGCTCAGAACGACATAAAGCGCCACAAAGAACACTCCTAGAACGAAGCCACTCGTCAAGCGTCCACCCTTTTTGTGCCCGCGAGGCCGGGCGGAGCTCTCGGAAGCCCAGGCGCGTGCGTCGGTTTCGGAGGGCGGCCCCTTCGGCTCGCGCGAGCCGCGTTTCGTTTGCAATATCACGATCTGCCTCTAGCCGTTCTTAGTCCGGCAGTACCCAACACACGCCTCTCCAAATGCTTTGAACAGTTGCTTGCTGAGGAGGTCGGTTGAGACGTGCCATTCGGGGTGCCATTGCACGCCGATTTGCAGCGTCGGAGCGCCAATCACTGAAGCTGCCTCGACCAGACCGTCAGGCGCCCACGCCTCGCCCCTCAGCGCTGGGGCAAGCGTCTCGATGCCTTGATTGTGCAGCGAGTTGACTTGCGCTTCGATCATCCGCGCGATTGGAAAGAGTGCGCCATCGGATGATATCCTGACGGGGTGCGCGGCATCGTACTGACGGTCCCTGGGACGATCTGGCTTCTCGGCATGCATGGCGCCGCTTTCTCGCCTCCACTCCGCAAGCGATGGGCGGAGTGTGCCGCCAAAATAGACGTTGAGTTCCTGAAGCCCACGGCAGATGCCCAGAATAGGCATTCCGAGGGCGATGGCGCTCTCTATGGCTGCGGCAGAGAGCCTGTCCCGCGGACGGTCAAGGATCCCAGCCTCAACATCCTGCCGATCAAAATCCACAAAGGACGCGGGCGCTGACAGAACGGCGGGGTCCACGTTCGATTCATCCCCTGTCAAGACCAGACCGTCGAGCCGGCGCATGATGGCCGGGGCGACTTCGTCCCTAGCATCTTCCGCGTCGACGGTCGGCAATACGACGCAAGCCACTCCCGCATGACGATGGAGTGCCTGCACGTACTTGCGTCGTAACCAGTCGCGATGCACACCATCGACCAGAAGACGGTTCGAAGTGACGGCGACAACGGCTTGGGTGCGCTCGGGCTGTTGCAACCTCACGCCACCTCGCCTCGCGTGCGAACGCCGGCAACGGACTGCTCATACAGCCGTCGATTTCGCTCTTTCAACTGAGTTATGACGCTAGGCTGACCTTGAGGCCCCGCGACAAAGAGCCCGCCCCAGGTGGCGGCGACCTTCGCGTAGTTCGGATCCTGCATTCGGATTTTCTGAGCCTTGCGCAGCAGCCAAAACGGGATGCCGGGTGAAAGGTGGTGCTCAAGGTGGTACTCATCGAGATTCTGCCCTAGGATGGCTCGTTCGAGGAAGCTTCCTTTCCGATTCCTGGTGAGATAGACGTTCTGCGTCTCTGTTTCGCACATGGGTGAGTGCTCAGCGAGTTCGATAAACCAGCCGAGAACCTGAAACGTAGTTAGATAGGGCACGATCCAAAACAGGACGACGATATGGAGCAGACCAAGAGCATATGACCCGGCCAGGATGCTGAACCAGAACAAATAGAAGCCATACCTGTCGACAAGTATGCCTGAGCGGCTCTGATCTTCGGTCTCTTCGATCGAAAACCGATTAGTCCAAAGATACTTCAGATACGCTACTGTCGCGCCGCCGAAGATCGGCTTCCAGATGATGTTGAAAGCGTATCTCTCAGGAGGCTGTACATCGTAGACGCCGCTGGCCAGGAAAAACTTCAGGTCGGGATCCTTGTCCGGGTCGCCGAGATAGGGATGATGCAAGTAGACATGTGAAATCCGGTAGGCCCAGTGCCGTTGGAACAAGGGATAGGAAGCGAACAGAATGCCCAGTACATAGTTCCAGGTCGTATTCTTCGCGAGCGTGCGGTGAGCCGCATCGTGAGCGATGGTGGTCAATCCGCGTTGATAGGCACCGATCAGGAGAACGGCCAGCGGGTAGAGCCACCACGAGACAGACACGGTCGCAAGCGTGCACGCTGTGATGACAGCGTAATCTTTCGCAATGTAGGCCGCCCCCGTGATATTGTCCGGCCTTAGCTCCGAAAGCTGCTTATTGATCTCCCGACTGAATTGAACGGCCTCATAGCGTGATGACCTCAGTTTCCAAGCGTCTGCCTGATTCATGAGAACCTCTTCCTGATCGCCTTGCGGGTTGTCAGATTGCGGAAAGCGCCTTGTCCAGATCGCGCAAGATGTCGTTAACATCTTCGATGCCGACACAAAGCCGGATTGAGCCACCAAATATGCCGGCGGCTTCGCGCTTTTCCCGCGGGACAGTGGTGTGGGTCGTCGAGACAGGATGAGTCACGAGCGTGCGGGCATCTCCCACATTGGAAACGTGATACATCAAGTCAACGTTCTGGATGAACTTGCGCCCGGCCAGTTCGTCTTCCACTTCGAACATGACCATCGCCCCATGTCCGTATGTGGTGTTGAGTGTCTGATCGACGATTTCCCGATCGGCGCCCTCAAAGAGCCCCGGGTAGAAGACGCGACGCACTTTAGGATGCTCCTTTAGAACGCCGGCGACGATCCTGGCATTCGCGCAGTGCTGCTTCATGCGAAGCGGCAGCGTTTCAAGTCCTTGGATTAGTTGAAAGCTCGCAAACGGGGCGATGGCCGCACCCGTATCGCGCAACCAGGTCATGCGAGCCTTTAGGAGAAACTCGCTCTTTCCTAGATCATCGACTTCGCGCACAGCGTTGTGCCAGACAATTCCGCCATGCGCTTCGTCGGGACCGTTGAACAAGGGAAAGCGAGAGGCTCCCCGATAGCTAAACTTGCCGCTGTCAACGATTAGTCCGCCGAGGGTCGTGCCATGACCGGATATGTATTTTGTTGCAGAGTACGTCGTAACTGCAGCGCCCAGGTCTGACGGCCGACATACCAATGGCGTGGTCGTATTGTCTACGACCAGAGGCACGCCGTACCTTCGGCCGATTTCCGCCAGCTGTTTGACGGGGAGCGGAATCAGACAGGGATTCGAAATTACCTCTCCGAACAGGCAAATCGTGCGATCATCAATGGCACGTTCGAACGTCTCGGGCCTTCGAGGATCTGCTGTCCTCACGCTGATTCCCAAACGCTTTAAGGTGTTGTGGAGCAGGTTCCAGGTATTGCCATATAGATACGGAGAGGCAACGATATTGTCTCCCACTTCGCCGCTTGAAAGGTTGACGATAGCAAGGAACGTCGCCGCTTGACCTGACGCAACGGCGAGCGAGTCGCTGCCCATGTCGACGGCGGCGTAGCGCTTCTCCAGCGCGCGAGTCGTCGGATTGATAATCCTCGTGTAGGTGAACCCATCCGCCTTGACGTTGTAGACGTCAGCGATGTGACTTAGATCGCCATCGAGTTCATAAGCTGTATTCTGGTAAATCGGCACTGCGACGGCTTTCGTCACCGGGTCGCGTCGATAGCCCGCATGCAGAACAGCAGTCTCGGCGCAAAGCCGCAGCTGCCGCTCTCCAGCTGCTTGAGCCGGTATCTTTAGGCGCGCCCCATATGCCTCTAGGCCCGACGCCGGCCGTGCTGACCGAGCCTGACCGGATCGGAAATATGAACGAAAGGCGCATCCCAACTGCTCAATCCAGCTGGATTGGATTTCCCCAATGCAACCGACCCGAAAGCTCCGCGTCGCAAGATGCAGCTTCGAGTAGACGTAAAGATTATGGGCCGCCAAGTGGCGATACAGCCCATCGAATCCTGGCTGGTCCACTATTCCGGGCGGCGCACTGAAGGCAACACAGACCGGGGACTGCAACTCGGGGGACAACAACGGAGCCACTATCCCTTCGAGTTCCTTGATGAGGTCGTCTCTGACCTTCTCGTACCTCAAGCGCCTGGCATCGATGCCTTCTTCGTGCAGAATCTTCAAAGCCATTGTCGTTGCCTGAACGACGTGGGTTGGAGGGGTCGACCGCCACTCACCCGTGCGCTCGAGCGAGCGCCATTGATCTCTCACATCGAGCACAAACGATCTCGGTTCTTGAGTCGCATTCTCTAGTAGCTCGCGCGAGGCGATGACGAACGCTACTCCAGGCGGCCCTTCTATGCACTTGTTGCTCGATGTGACCAGTACGTCAGGTCCACGCTGGCTCAGATCGATATTGAGGCCGCCGAAGGAACTCATCCCATCGATGATGGTGTTTACGCCACGTCGCCTCGCCACCTCCACGATCTCGTGCAGTGGATTGATGATTCCGGTTGTTGTCTCACAATGCACGAAACACAGGTGCGTAACGCCGGGATTTCGGCTTAGATACTCGCCGATCTCTTCCGGATCCAACGGATCCGTCGCGCGCTTGACAAGCTTCAGTGCTTCGACACCCCACAGCCGCAAAATTTGAAGAATGCGCTCGCCATAGACGCCGTTTACGCAAACGAGCGGCCTGTGGGCTCGGGACACAAATGAAGAGAGGGCCGCCTCCATTGCAAAGGAGCCACCTCCTTGAATAGGGACCACCGAATATTCCTCAGCGTTTCCCAGCAAGCTGAGCATCAGCCGCCTCATGCAGGCGGTCACCTCCTTGAACTCGTCATCGCGAGACGCGAGATCAAGCTGCATCTGGCTCCTGACCGCCAGCGATAACGATAGTGGACCAGGCGTCAGCAAAGACCGCTGTCTTGTCAAACCATTCCTCCTAACATTGTATTGGTCGATGACCTGGAGTACGCACAGCAGGGAGCGCTGGGGCGCGCGTCCCATTCCTCATCAACAGCTTCGAATGAAGCGACATGTATCGCAGACCCGCTTCATGTCCGCGGCCTTAACGGCTGTCGGGTGACAACCTCCCTATCTCATCGCGGATGAGAGCGATGTTTCACAAAGCTCCTCATTGATGCCCTTCAGACCTCTGACTTAGCCTTTGGCACTAAACGCTCGGTCGCAACCGGCGCCGTACTAACGCTCTCATCCACTGTCACGTATGTGCAAGCTTGAGCGCGGTCGCCCTCTTGCAGCTATGAAGCGCCAGTCGGCTGACGATTTACGTGCGAGCCTGTCCGGTCAGGCACTCTTTACGCTAACCAGGCGATGAGACAGGAGTCCACGTGCCCGCATGATCAACGCAAGGCACACTCGATAATCATGGTTTGCAGCGGGAGTCTAATGCGTTGCTTGGGACTTGATACATTTGCACTCCGTCGCTGGTTGGAGAATCTCGGATCATGATGGCTGCCGATTTCGAAGATCGTACAACTTGACGTTACGGGCGGTTCAACCCTCTCCTGGGATTTTCTCACGTGAATTTTTCGTGACGTAATCCTATTTGGCGGCGACAAGCTGACGTAAGCAGCAGAGGACAGAGGATTCACAGCGCGGGTTGAACGTTGAGAGTTCAATTTTGACCTATCGCAAGCATTCCGCCTGCAAGCGCGGGCCGGGCCGAATTGGGGCTAGTCGTCCCGTTTACGTGCCATCCAGGCCAAAGCGCCATATGCTCGGAGCTTCTCCGCGGTGCCGGCAAGATCACTCCTGCATCGCTTTGCTGTTATCAGGTCCTTTCGCTTGAATAGGGCGAACTTTGCCGCCCGCAGTCGAGCCTCAACTTGATGGCGATCGAGCGATCCTGGATGCTGGCCGCTTAGCAAGGATCAGTGCGACACCTTTCGGCGAGCGGCCGTGCGACAGAGCATATTGTCCTGATTTGCTAGGAGGCGTCGACCCGCGTTCAAATGAGTGGCGACGCGGGTCCATCTCTCAAATCGATCGCTAGGTCGGCTGCATCCATTGTTCGCGCTACACGTCGCTCGCCGCGGGACCTCTCACCGAGCGATCATGGCGGCGGTCAAGGTACCGTGATTTACAGCGGTCCAAACGCCTGAGCTGGCGAGCCAGGCATCATCAGCGGTGAGCGCTAGTACCTCGCCCATGAGGCACTCTAGTTGACGATAGTCACTTCCGATCCGTTCTGCTCGCTTTGATTACTCCGCATGCCCGCTCGTTGATGTGCACTCGCGTTCTACGCCGTCTACATTGCGGTCAAGCGCGTCGATGGCTGACCAGATCGGCTCATCGAGAGATCATTCTTTGTCGCTGCCAGCGATGAGCTCCCTTTCCTTTTCTGCCGCGTCAATTGCCGCCCTCATGGCAAGCAACGATGGGAGGGCGGACTGGAGCATGACGCTAACACGCGACGGAGCTCCTTCGCAGGATGGCTAATGTTCGCGGCAGCGTTGCCTCGCGATGCGAAGGTACTGGGCGTACGCCGACGGTGTTCGCCTACGAGCGGCGGCCAAAAGGAAGCAAGCTTGCCGGACGTTACCATAGGCCACGACAGGATGGATCGCGACCGATCTCGCTTCAGATTGGTCAATATACCTGGAGTAAGCCCAGGCTCGCCGGATAGCCAGCCCGGAAAATCGCGCCCCGAGCTTTGGACCGTGTGGGAGATTGAAGCCAGCCGATTCGCGCCCCCGGCTCGGCTTGAAGGGCAGCTCGGCGTGTCCTTCGCCGCACGCGCAACAAGAGCGCCAAGCAAACACTCAACCTAGAGGAAGTCGGACTTCCTCTCTGGCCTTTCTCACCGCATCGTAGATTTTGATCTGCAGCATGGGACGGCGTCTCTTGAGCTCCACCGCTTCTGACCATGCTCCATCTTTGCTTGCGTACTCGGTTTTGAATTGGCCATCCACTTCGAGCACATAACCGGAAGCTGGCAGTACACGAGTGGGTGCGACCATTGTGTTCCTTTCGAACGAAACGTTTTATCGCAGGACCCGCCTGAGCCAGATCGCCTGTGCCGCGCCAGCAGGCTATTGTGCGAATTGACGTGGCGCGAGGACATCTAACCATCAAGAATTGAGCGCGCTATCAAGACGTCCACTACCGCTTTCGCTGAATGCTCTAGGTTCTGCTCCATAGTCCTGAGATGAATATCCGGTGTTTCTGGTGCTTCGTAGCACGCGTCGATTCCGGTGAAGTTCTTTATGTTGCCTGATTTCGCCTTTGAGTACAGCCCTTTCGGATCTCGCCGCTCGCATTCCTCGATCGGCGTATCGACAAAGACTTCTATGAACTCTTCCTTGCCAACCAGCATGCGCACCCTGTCCCGTTCGGCTCTCGAGGGCGAAATGAACGAGCAGATCACAATCAAGCCGCTGTCCGCCATCAACTTGGCAACTTCACCGACACGCCTAATGTTCTCCACGCGGTCCGCCTCCGAGAAGCCCAGATCGGCGCTTAGTCCGTGTCGGAGGTTGTCGCCATCCAGCAGCATTGTATGCCGCGACATTGCGAACAGCTTTTGATCAACTAGATTCGCAATCGCCGACTTTCCCGCGCCAGACAGGCCGGTAAACCAAATGACGCAAGGCTTCTGATTCTTGAGCGCGGCACGCTCCCCCCTATCCACGGATAGGGCTTGCCTAGCAATATTGGCGGTCTGCCGTAGCGGAGCGGCAATCATGCCTGCCCCGGCCGTACGATTGGTGTAACGATCAATGAAGATGAATGATCCGGTCTTCCGATTGACGTCGTAAGCATCGAATACTGCGGGCATTGTGGTCGCAACATTACAGAACGCGATCTCGTTCAACGAAACCATCCCGGCGGCCAGATGCTCACAAGTGTTGACGTCGATCCGATGCCGAATTTCGGTAATGCTGCCGGAAATCGTCTGCGATCCGATCCGCAGGACGTAATTGCGTCCGGGAGCGAGCGGCTCCTCGTCCATCCAAATCACATAAGCAGCGAACTGGTCGGCGACCTTCGGTTTATCATCCGGACGGGAAAGGATGTCGCCACGGCCGATATCAATTTCGTCTTCCAGTGTAATGGTCACCGCATCGCCGGCTTCGGCGCCGACAAGGTCGCCATCGTGGGTCACGATCCGCTTGACGCGCGTGGTCCGTCCCGACGTGGCGACAATGATCTCATCCCCCGCCGAGATCCTCCCGGAAGCCACCGTCCCGGCATAGCCTCGAAAATCCGGATTTGGTCGGTTCACCCATTGTACCGGAAAGCGGAAAGCCTGGCTTGCGGTACCGGATTGGATGTCAATGCTCTCCAAATATTCAAGCAGGCAGGGACCACGATACCAGTCGGCACGCGCGGAGCGGTCTACGACGTTGTCGCCGTATCGGGCCGAGATCGGAATTGGAACGATCGAGGTGAAGCCGAGACCGGCGGCAAAGGCCATATAGTCGCTCGCGATCCGATCGAAGCATTCGTTGTCGTATGCGACAAGATCGATCTTGTTCACTGCCAGCACGATATGACGAATACCGAGCAGCGCACAGATAAAGGAGTGGCGGCGCGTCTGAACCATCACGCCTTTGCGGGCATCGGTCAGGATAATAGCGAGCTGGGCTTGCGAGGCGCCGGTAGCCATATTGCGGGTATACTGCTCGTGGCCGGGGGTGTCGGCCACCATGAAGGAGCGCCGCGGCGTAGTGAAGAAGCGGTAGGCAACATCGATCGTAATGCCCTGCTCCCGTTCGGCCTCGAGGCCGTCCACAAGCAGCGCGAAGTCGATGTTGTCCCCGGTGCTACCGTACTTGATGCTGTCGCGTTCCAGCGCCGTGATCTGATCGTGGTAGATCATCTTGCTGTCGTGCAGTAATCGGCCGATCAGCGTCGATTTGCCGTCGTCCACCGAGCCACATGTGATGAATCGCAGCTGATCCTTCGTCCGTGCCGGAACCGGTTCCGTTGTCGGCTTTGTAAACATCAAAAGTAGCCTTCCCGCTTCTTCTTCTCCATTGAAGCGGCTTCATCGGTGTCAATTAGACGCCCCTGACGCTCAGACACGGTCACGGTCTGCATTTCTGCGACGATACCTTCGATGGTCGTCGCATCGGATTCAATAGCCCCGCTCAAAGGATAACATCCAAGGGTGCGAAAGCGGATCATCCGCATTTCCGGCGTTTCATTGCAGTTAAGCGGAAATCGCTCGTCGTCAACCATGATCATCGCACCATTTCGATGCACTATCGGTCTTCGTTTTGCGAAATAGAGCGGAACGACCGGAATTTTCTCGATCATGATGTATTCCCACACATCGAGCTCGGTCCAGTTTGACATCGCAAACACGCGCATGGTCTCGCCCCGGCGAATCCGTGTGTTGAACAGGCTCCAGAGCTCCGGTCGTTGGTTACGGGGGTCCCATACGTGCCCGGCCGAACGGAAGGAGAGTATCCGTTCTTTTGCGCGACTCCTTTCCTCATCGCGCCGGGCTCCGCCAAGGGCGGCATCGAACCCGTGGAGGTCGAGCGCCTGTTTCAGCGCGTCCGTTTTCATGACCTGGGTATGGAGGGCGGAGCCGGAATCAATCGGATTGATCCCACGCGCGCTGCCGTCCTTGTTGACATGGACAATCAGGTCGAGGCCGAGCCGCCTGGCTGTCGCGTCTCGGAAGCTGATCATCTCGCGAAACTTCCAGGTCGTATCGACGTGAAGCAGGGGGAAAGGTATTTTTGCCGGATAGAACGCCTTGATAGCAAGGTGTAGCAAAACGCTTGAATCTTTTCCGATGGAGTAAAGCATGACGGGCCTTTCGAACTCGGCGACCACATCACGCATGATTTCAATCGATTCAGCTTCGAGACGGTGCAGATGTTTCGGCAGCATGTAATCCTATTTTCAGTGCAGGATCTCTGTTCTTCGCCGCTCTATGGCTCCAGCCTAGAGCGGGGAATATTCGCGGCAGAAACGGCGGGTCATGGCGCATGGCTCATCAATGAAGCCAAGCCCCGTTCGACAGCAAACTTCGGACGCGGCAGCATATCGCATTGTGCCCGCACGTACGCCGGCGCGTGCGGCACACCTGATCGGGAGGTCAGCGTGCCGGTTAAGGATCTTGGCTAAATCAACCAGCGAGGCTTGATCACAAGCATCAGAGTCCTTAGGAGATCCTGAGGATCTGCTCAAGCCGCGCGACCTCGCCTCGCAACATTTCGATAGCCGCGTCCCGGTTCTCGGAAATATTCCAAGCATTGTGGACCGACTCTCCAGCGTGAGATAAGCTGGACGGTCCTCCCGCCTTGGCACTTCGCAAATCCCACCAGGTTCGGAATACCCGACCATAGAGCTCGGTTATTTCCCGTCCTCTGTCCAGAACTCCGGCTTTCTGGGCATGCAACAGTTCCTGCTCGTATCCGAGTTCTACCAAAAGCTCGGCACCGATCAGATCGGTCACGGTTTGCATCTCTTCGACGCTCAATTGAGATTGCCATGATTTGACAGAGCTTTCGTCGATGGTGTTTCGTTCCAGGATTTTTCGGTCTCCAAAGCTGCTGGATTGAAGATAATCTGCTCGTCCCATGCTCGCCGATTCGACGCCTCCTGGATCACAGCCGAGCGCTGTCAGTAGACGCTGGACTTCCTCGTCAGGGCGCGCCACGAGCCGTTCGTATTGCACGAAATGAGTCTGCGCGCGAGTACGTTGCGCGGCGAGCCTAGGAAGACCCAAAACCAAATCGGCCAGTGAAGATATTATACCATCGGGCAGTCGAAGCATGAGATCAGCGAGACTGGATACGCTGACCGGCTGCGCGCTTTCTGCCCGCAGTGGGATGCCCCACGTCGATTTCAGTGAAGCGGCGATCGCGTAGGGATTGCGCATCAGAAGGATTCGTGGCGCTTCCGGATAAACGGATCCGACAAAGTCAAGCGCGGTCCAATAGCGTGGTGTCTTATCTATGATGATGCGCTTGCCCGCTTTTGCCAGATATTGATCGTATGCTGCATCTGCGAAAGCGCGGCTAACGATCGTGCGATCTATCCGTCCCAAGAATTCGGAGGTCGCGGCCTCGATTAGTGAGCTGCCCGCCGGATGGCGCCGATCCACCTTGCCAAATGCTTCAAGCGCCAGCATCAACCAGGGTTCAGGCGGAGCCACAACGTCTGGATGGAGCTGCAGCAAATGTGCCAGCAGTGTGGTCCCGGATCGTGGAAGACCAAGGAGAAAGCACACTTCAGGTGAACGACCAAGACGTCCGCTCATCATTCAGACACTCGTGCTTGGCAAGCGCCATCTCTCGGCGCTAGCTCGATTGGGCGAAACGAAGGCGGCCGCCGGATCACATGGGGCACCCGCTTGCGTACAAAGAGTCGAAAGGACAAGAATTTTGTCTGCCACTCATGACTTGAGACCCGTTCAGTCCCATCGGGCGGGATCACAGAACGATAACTGCAATCGCTTCCCCGATTGTTCGACCGATAAAACGAAATCTAGCAACAGTTCAATTGCACGAAGAATAGCTGGGAATATGGGAAGGTTGAAAAGAACTATACGGACGTTTGCCAAAGACCGCGCGCGGCCCGTGGAAGGTTGCTACGTATAGAAGATGCATGCGCTGGGCCATTAAAGAGGTAACTGAGGCATGCACCTCCCTGAAGCTCGGCATATACAAATAGTTTGGGCATATGAGCGGAGTGCTGCAAAGAAGCAGACCATATCGCGGACATCACACACGGCAAGACGCAGCAATCTTCTCAGCGCGGGAGCGATCCAGCCGCCACCTCCAGTAAGCGCCGCCGTTGGTCGGTCAACACACTGGATCGGCCGTTCATGTGGGAGATCCTCGACAGGGCCATCACCAAGAACAATGTCTTCACTGCCGATTGGTTACAGCTGTTGAGACCGCGTCTAAGAAAGTCCATCAATAATGAGAGGATGCTGGAGCTCCCACCGCGACACTGAAACACCATCCAGACACCATCTCGGCGCGGCTCCGCAAAGCTAATTTCCGACAAAATTTCTATGGGTCCTGAGGGCGGCCCAGGGAGCCGCCCTACCGCGCTAGTACCAGCGCTGCTCAAAACTACCGCTGATGTCCGAGTCCGATTCCAAGATGCAAGGCCTTCTGGCGGAGCGCACCGACGCTGCGTTTGGTCATCTTTGCTATTTTTATGACCGGGGTTCGGGCCTTGGAATGGACTTTGAGCTCCTTGATATCTGCCCGCGTCCATTCGCGCCGCTTAACGCGTTTCTTGGTTGCTTTCTTCACGATGAATGCTCCTTTTGAGAGGAGCGGCTTGTAGCATAGTTTTCACGGCACGACGACCGCAAAAACAGACAATATGATAGGAGTGGCGCCAGGCATAACTTGGTCATACTTTCCAAACGCGAGTCGTCTGGGCTAGTACAGCTGTGGAACTGTAAACTTCATATACAGCCCGCGCTCTGAGAACGTTCCAATCGATTCCCTTCTATTCGCAGCTAAGCAACCGACACACTCTGGAACGAGGAAGCCAACCGCGAGATCAGTTTAGCCGACCGTCTCGACCACGCTGATGTGCATGAAGAGGCCAGGTTCCCGATCCCTCAGGTTTAAATCAAGCCAATATCCCTAGCCGCGTTAAACAATTTCGCAATACCCATTACAAAGCCACTGTTTCGAAATGTGGACTTCAAGATCTAGTTGAGTAGGTCACGATCAGCACAGGGTTGAGCGGCTGGCCGTCACCCCGGTAGCGGTTTACGTAGGCTCAATCGCTTGCCGTAGGGCACTTTCTGCCCGCGTTCGTTCCCAGCTGCGAAATCGAGGGGGCGGTTGCTCAGCTTTCGACTGTTACGCGGTCTCTCGCTCAACCTGCGCCTGCATAGTACACCGAACTAAGTGTTCGACCGTCTCAAGATATTCCCTTCCCTCCTCGGTGAGGATCCAGCATCCGGCCCCCCGCATCAGCTTTGGCCGAAAATACCGAGTTGGGGCGCGCGGCCTGCGATGCGCTTCATATGAGCCGACCACTCCGGGCCGCTGCTATATGGATACCCAATGCCGCTTAACGACTTTGATGCTCGCCCGACCGTGCGGCTAGCCGGTAAGTATCTTCAGTATAGACGTGAAAACTCACGCGCACGCCATTGACTCAAGGAGAGCCTCATAACACCTATTTTGAGGTAAGCTCCAGAGGCGCGCCCCGCTTTCAAAAGCAAAGCTTGCTCCTTAAGCCCAATACGCGACGCCCGCCTGCTCTGGTCGCTTTATGCAACGTTTTCGATGGCATCGGCCACATCCTGCCCGAGGCTTCCGAAGAACGGTTCAGCATGAGATAGCTGCGTCGACTAGGAGTGCGACGAGGTCTCAACTGCCGCCTTGGACCGGTACGAGATCAAACGACGTCGATGGTAACCACGCCGTTGTACATCTTGACGAATGACGTCGCTCACGGAACGAACCGCCCGCTTCTTTCTCTTCCAATCGCCGTCCAATCCCGCCGGGATCCCAAAAGCCTGTCGGGACGACCAAAATATCGTGTCTTCGGTTCAAATAGATGTCGAACATGTGCTATCTCTTGTCGCACGAGCGTAGATCGGCCGTTCATCGGCTTGGTGACATCGACGCAACAGTCTCCCTTAAAGTCACTGGACGATCAAATATCATTTGAAAGCTCCCATTCCTGATACATCAAGACCGTCACGGGCACGATGGTGCCGCAGATGTGAGCGTGTTCACGTCCCAACTTACGGTCCGCTGAGAGGCGCACTCGACAATCGTCGACCTGAAACGTGGCGAGAGTACATTGAATTTAACCAGCTACTTTGCGGCTCTGCGGAGCCAACGCTGCAGTTTTTTGGGTTCTGGCAACTAGTTGATGCAGCATAACCTCGACAAGTCCTAGCAAGGACACCCTCGCCGCTATCAGGCTCCAAAGCAATGGCCTTAGGAGCCGCCGCCTCCGGTACTAGTTGAAGTAGTCTCCGACCCGTCTTAACGGAATGTGTCGACAGTAAAGCAATTCCCTCGGCAAAGATCCACCTATGGCGGTGACGAGCCGGACGACCGGAAAGCGATTGCGTTCAAGGATCCGGGCCAGTTCGGGGCCGGCGTCGTTGACTAAAACGAACCTCAGGAGAGACCGAAAGGACGTTGATATTTATGTAGAGACTGGACAACAGCAGGTCGTCATCGTCGTAAGCTGAGAAATTCTTTTTGAATGGTTCGGGCGCGACTATCACTTGCGCATTGCTTCTGGCAAATAATCGGTGACCGCACGAGACCGCACCAGCAGAAGGCTCATCGGTCGATGCACGATCACATTAAGCTCCCAACAACGTGTCCACAATTCCTTCGACGTCCTCGTTCAGTTCGTCGAGATAGCGTCCTTGATCCGGTGGCGGACCGGTGCGCCAGCTTACGTACCTGCTGCCGTCGACGAGAGAACGCGGATAATACCACTCCGAGCGAAGGTTAAGATTGATATGTAGGAATAGATCGCAAGAGAGCTCGCGATCCGAGCCGCATGATTGGTGGCCGTACCCACCACGACTTCCTTCAATCTCGACCACTCGTCGTACGAATGTAAAGTCACGCTTACCCGTATTGGCCGTGCCTTCAGGTTTCGTAGACCGACTGCCGATGATTGTGTAAGTGGAGCGTCTGCCATAGTAAAGCTACTGCACGGAATGGCAGCGGCCGGAAGTGAGCTTGATCCGGAGCGCCGCCAAGGCTCGAAGGCGGAACCGGCCATTGTATCAGGCGAGGTATCGTCTGATCGAGACACGCGCGTAGGACACAGTCTCATAGGCATGCTCGCCTTTGTCGCGACGGGCAAGCAAGCCGTCCATGCTGATGGCGATGCCATGACTGGCGAGCGCGCCGGTAAACGTCGCGCCGGTGAACTACGAGCCTTGGTCGGTGCTGAAGATGTCGCGCTTCCGTGGAACACTCAGGAAGCGCGAAACCCTTGCTTACTCATGCCATCCTTGCGGGATGCTCGAAAGGCTGATGTGGACGGATTAGCTAAGGCAGGTGGGGTTCGAAGCTCCAACACATCGGCGAAGATTGTCCAATCGCGGACACTCTTTTGCTTGCAAAACTCAGTCTCGGCCTGCTGAGCAGCAGCACTCAGGGAGGTGGCATCGACCTTGAATGCTGCCTGGCACGCACGGTGCTCGCCGCCGGTATCGTCACAAACGGTCTTAATAAACCGAACATTAAATGTAGGCATGCCCCTCTCTTCCCGTGGTTCGCTTGACCACTATTCTGCCATTCGCACCGAGAGTATTTGATCTGCCTCAAGCAGGCCCCGAGAGGTCTGTCTGATCCTCCGAACATAGATCCAGATGTAACGGCGCGGTGCTCAATGCTGCCGTAGGCCATGCAGCGTTAGTTGCGCCTCAAATCAACGCGTTGGCCTGTTGCAGAGAGTGCGAGGCCCTGGCTGGCGCGCGAGTTCGAACATGTCCACTGCCAACGGGGGCGTCTGCGGCACGTGGCGGCCGCTTGAGCTCAAGTACTTCCCGGACGGACGAAACTTTTGACCCGTATCAATGCTGCGGCGGCTGTGTCCTGATAGAGGTGATCTTCTAGTAAGGTCAGACGCATGGCGGAAAGAACGACTCGAGCCCATGATGCTCTCATGTCCGAGCACCAGTAATCACTTTTTAGGACTCCATCCGGGCGCAGCCGAGCCGCGGGTTAATGACCTACACATGATTAGTTGCGCCGCTTGCGATGGCGTATACTTTATCGACCTGCGGACAGGCCCGATTATGGGCTCCGAGCGTCGCTACCTCCCTCCTATTGGTGTCAACCGAATCCGGCGTCTTCGCGCTCTCGCTGGAGCACGTGCGAGCGCGCAGCTGCGGTCGCCCGCACTCCAAGGGATGACGCCGCAGAACACGGAGATGTCTCACCAACAAGGGACGTGACATGACAGACAACCGGGCCATTTACCCCGCCACGGGCCAGATTACTGGAGCTGCAGACCAGTTCAGTTCGTGCAGAACAGTTACAAATAGCAACAGCCGAGGCCTTGAGCTGCCCCAGATCCATTCGCCGGCGAAAATCCAAATATTTCGGTTCACCGAGCGGACCGTGTTCCGGACCAACGATGCCACCGACAGCTCTCTGCCGCGGCTCACGCCATCAAGACCGCGCCGTCCGGTCGAATCGCGCAGAGCCTGCTGGGCGGACGCCAAGCGTTGTTCGTAATGTTCACAAGGTTTTCTGAATTTGTCAGCTCGCAGCGATGAACTTTGTTCAGGATCAAATGGCGATTTGATCTGGGAGCGGCTCGAAATCATGCCGCCCTTCGATCAGGATCTGGAGATTGCCGTGATCGAGGGCAATTCGATTCACCGGGTGGTCTTTCCTTGTCGCCGGGCGTTCGGCGGATGGATCAACGCGGATACCGGAGAGCACGTCGCCGTGCAGCCGACGCATTGGCGTATCTGGCTCGGATAGCGGCGGCGATCCTGCACAATAGATTGGCGTGAGTTGAAGCAGGAACTGGCTTCGGCGTCCTCTCGTCGGACACTATGTAGAGTTCATCGAATGAGAGCGCCTGACGGGGAAACATGTCCGAGCGAAGAATAGAAGGCCCGTGCGGTGACGTCGGCATCACCCCTCTCATTGTTGTCGCAACCGTTTCCACTCTTCTTATGAGCGACACCTCGGTGTAGATTTTGTCTCTCAGACCAAACGATCGCTTAGCACGGCATAAGGAGCTGCGATAAACGTATCGATATGAGTCCATATTCTCGGCGAATGTTCTCGCCTTGATGAACCGTCGGCTATTCTCTTTTGGCCAAGTAACGCGAGCCGTCAGCGTCGTTTCTCCGCGTGCACATCCGTCCAACCATTAACTGGGGCCAAGCACTTTTTGTTGGCCCCAAGGCTTGCCGCGAGATTATGGAGCGCGGTATTGACCACAAGCGAATAGCTTGGTCCAGAACAGATCCGAGCGCCGGATCAATGATTTTGCGGAGACGATGCAGCGCGCAGTTCGCGGGCGGCAGCGACCATGTTGGTTATCGCAGGCCGCACCTCCTCCCATTTGCGCGTCTTTAGGCCGCAGTCCGGATTGACCCAGAGCTGTGATTCTTGCAAACGCGTCCGAGCCAGCAGCATCAGCTCCTTCATTTCGCTTACCTCGGGAACGCGTGGAGAGTGGATGTCGTACACGCCAGGTCCGATTTGATTTGCATATTCGTACTTGCTGAATGCGCCCAGTAGTTCCATTTTCGATCGCGACGTCTCGATTGAAATGACATCCGCATCCATTGCAGCGATCGCACCGATGATGTCGTTGAACTCGGAGTAGCACATATGTGTATGGATTTGCGTCTCATCGGTAACGCCTGATGAGCAGATGCGGAAGCACTCTCCGGCCCAATCGAGATATGCCTTCCACTCCGATCGACGCAAGGGCATTCCTTCGCGAAGTGCAGCTTCGTCGATCTGGATCATGGCCGCACCGGCATTCTCGAGGTCGCGCACTTCGTCGCGGATCGCAAGCGCAAGCTGACGGCAGACCTCGCTCCTAGGAATATCATCGCGAACAAACGACCAGTTCAGCATCGTCACCGGTCCGGTCAACATCGCTTTCATTGGCTTGCTAGTTAGTGATTGCGCGTAACGCCACCAGTCCACAGTGATCGGCTTCGACCGCGCTACATCGCCAAACAGGATCGGGGGCCGGACGCAGCGCGAACCATAAGACTGTACCCATCCCTTCCTGGTAAATAGGAAGCCGGCGAGTTGCTCGCCAAAGTACTGCACCATGTCATTGCGCTCAAATTCGCCGTGCACGAGGACGTCAAGACCAATGTCCTCCTGCCAACGTACGGCGCGGGCTATCTCCTCCTTGATGAACCTATCGTATTGCTCGTCGCTCAGCGCGCCTCGCGCATGCGCCGCCCGAGCATTTCTGACTTCTGTGGTCTGAGGAAACGATCCGATCGTCGTGGTGGGAAACGCTGGTAGTCCAAAGCGTGCCCTTTGGATCTCGGAACGACGGGCAAACGGGCTTGTGCGCCGGCGTATCGTCTGGTCGATCGCCCTCATCCGGGCAGCGACATTGGCATCATGGATCTTCGGCGAAGTCCGGCGGGCAGTCGCAGCGCATTCCGAATCGGCTAGAGCGAGCCCGACATTCTGGTCGCCAGCGAGCACCCGCGCCAGGATCGCAAGCTCGCGCATCTTCTGAACCGAGAAAGAAAGCCAGCTCTTAACGTCAGACGCGAGCCCGGTCTCGAGTTCAACATCGACCGGCACGTGAAGCAGCGAGCAGGATGGAGCGAGCTGCACACGGTGCTTGCCGAGCTTCGCAATCGCGGGCTCCAGCCTCTGACGGAGCGACGACAAGTTCGACCGCCATACATTCCGGCCGTCGATGACCCCGAGCGAAATGACGAGATCACTTCGGTCGACAGCGACGATCTGATCCAACAACTCTGGCGCCCGCACCAGATCAACGTGCAGACCGGAAACTGGGAGGCTCAAGGCTGTATCCAAATTGTCGCCTAGGTCGCCGAAATAGCTGGCAAGCATGATCTTGATGCCCGGTCCCTCCTTTGCGAAGCGGCTATAGGCATGTAGCAATGATTTTCGCACAGCTTCGTCCAGATCAAGGACCAGGCAGGGCTCGTCAAACTGAACCCAACTTGCCCCTCGTTCGGCCAATTCATGCAGAACCTCGATATAGACCGGTATCAAATCATCCAGTAGGGACAGGGGCTGGAACGCACTATCGGCACTCTTGCCGAGCTTTAGGAATGTGACGGGCCCGATCAAGACAGGGCGGGTCTGGAAACCAAGCGCCTTTGCTTCCTCATACTCTTCCATGGGTTTGCGAGAGCAAAGTCCGAACGCCTGTCCCTTGTGAAACTCGGGAACCATGTAGTGGTAATTGGTATCAAACCACTTAGTCATTTCCTGCGCAGGTGGGCCAGACCCCCGTGGGCCAAGACCGCAACTCGCATCCTGGTCGTCGCATTGTGATCCGCGAGCCATGGCGAAGTACGTCTTGAGGGAAATGTCTTCTCCTTTCGAGGCGTAGATCTCCGGGATAGCACCAACCATGACACTTGTATCGAGCACCTGATCGTACAGCGAGAAGTCATTCGACGGAATGATCGTGACGCCGAGAGATTTCTGACGAGCCCAGTTCGCGGCGCGCAGGCCGGATGCGTCCTCAAGCAATTGCTGCTCGCTGATCTTTCCCGCCCAGTAGCTCTCGAGAGACAGTTTGAGCTCACGCCTTGGACCGATGCGTGGCGTTCCGAGCGTAGCAACCGGAAGAGAGAGAAGAGACATAGTTTTAACCCCTGTTGGGGACAAAGGCCATGGCGGACGCAGGCAGAGGAAGTCGCGCGTGCGACGGCTGCTTGGCGCACCACCGAGACACCCCGCCCGTGGACCAATATATATCGTCGGGGCAGGTCTCCTGGCTCGCTGGTCATCGCTGCTGTCGGCCTTCCCAAAGCCGTGCGGGCTTCAGTGACATCGTTGGACAGTAGCTCGCCGCTCACAGTTGCGGGGGCAGCGCCGGAATTTGCACCGGCTTCCCTCTTAGCTCCGGATCAAGTGGGATTCGGAGAACCTCGACGACTTCGATTATCGGCAGGAGGACTCTTCCGTCAACCTCTCAGATTATGTGCCAAGCTACTCTGTGACATCTACTCGGCGAATAACCGTGCATTTCTATGATTCTCTAAACAGAGCTGCTGCAATCGCAAGTACTCTTGCCAGATGTCGGAGTGAGCATCGGAGCTGCCTTGAGGCGAGGCGGCCCCATCAATGAACCCGACAAAACCAGCCTGCGCGGCGAGGATTACCGCCGTTTCGAGCAGAATGCATTCGATGCGGCTTCCGATTTCCAGCGGTTCGCCCAGCACGTCGGCTGGCCAGCTATTTTCTCAACTAGAGGATCCGCATTGAATACGTCAAGGCAACCGGCGCAATCTAGAAACATACGCGGCGAGCAGGTTGATTTGCGTGCCAGCCACGCTTCAAAGTTTGTCGATTAAGTCGGCTTCGTGTCCCCAGCCATCATGTAGATCGAATGCCGACGGCAACGACAGCGAACCACACGGTTCAAGGACGGCAAACGCACTGCCGATTCTCATTAGGCACTTGGCATCGAGGCGCTTACCTCTCCGCAAACTATCGAGTGCGGGACAAGGATGCACAAGCTACGGCCGATTCACTGAATGGAAACATCGAACGTGCGCAGGTCGGAAAGTCGACAAGAATGACATAACAACCGTGCAAATCTCCGCCTGCTGCCTGGAACGAAGAATGCAAGCCCCTCGAACATGCCCAGTCTCTCCCGCTGGGCATGTCCAGCTCAGCCAATTGACGCTGTCGCTGGGTAGGGAAGTTAGCGGCGCGTGACATAGAGGGGAGCGCCTGCCCGCACGGGATAGCCGCGGGTGCCCCGACGCGTTTCCGTAAACTTCTTGGGCTCGCTCGCTCCTAGCAGGTTCGAGGTTGGCCCGCTTTGAAAGATGTACGGATGAAACGCGATAGGCCGAGGGTTATGAAGAGAATGTCGGGAAGACCCGCGCTATGGCGTTGCCTGAGCGCACTTCTAATCTGCCTAGCCTGGCCGGCGACCATGAGCAACAGTATTCGCGCAAGCGACATCCCAGTTGTCGAAAGACTCAAGTCAACTTGGCGAGCGCAAGATGGTGAGACGGTAGAACAAATTATCTCCAATGTCTCGAAGGTGGCACAGTTCGTCCCTCAGATGTGGGGCGTCGTTGAACTTGGCGAAAACGACTATGTTTTCGTTTCATGGACCAGGCACCGAGACAACAAATCAGACGAACAGTACGCTATCACCTGGAAAGTTGCGCTCGACGGTACGACTGAACTGGCGTCAACCTATGCGAAGCCCATGGAATTGGGCTGGCGCGCCCTAGCGCTCTCGTTGATCGCCAGAGAAGTCGCAGATGGTGAAAGGACGCAAATCTTCGCTTTCTGCATGATCCGACTAACTTCAACTTTGTGACTACGCCGCAAGGCCGGCTCGGCGATCTTCTAGGGCAAGGCCGCTGCACTATCATTGAACCTGTTGGGGTAGACTACTTACCGAAGCGGAATGAAAAGCCGAACGAGAAAGGCGATCTGTGGCGTATTCTGCTCTTGGTGAATTGCGATCTCCAAGGACCACGTTATTTTACACACAACGGGGTCATCACTTTCGAGAAGAGCGAAGGCCAAGATTGGGAGCCACAATCCTCCTTTGCCAAGCGGATCGCTCAATTTCATCCGGGATCCTGGTTCCAACGCACCGAGCCAAAGGAAGAGGAAGACTTAGGAGACCGAAGGCCTTAGTAGACGGTCGCGCAAAGCAACATCGGACCGCAGCTGCCGTACGGTCGAACGCCTCGTACCACCTGCAAGACATACGCGGTCTGCGGTTGTGATGTTTACGGCTCCGCAACAGTGCGCCTGCCCTTCTCGCAGCATTTCGGCCCGCCGCACGAAAGGTCGAGCAGCACGATGGCGCTTTTCCGCCAGGTGTCGAGCTCAGCGGCGTACTAGTTTGCGAGATGTGGTTTGCCCGCCTGCACTCCACCCAGTGAGAGCAACCAAGTTGTGCGGGCACCAGCTCTCATGCATTCTTCGCTAGAGCGCTGGGGGATGCCTCGGGCCCGGGCCGATTCGGCGTGTGTGCTCCGCACGTCGCGTGACTGCGTGGCGTGCGCAGGAGCATGAGCGTAGCGACTTTGACCCGGCCCTAGGAACCGATGCCGAGACGAAATGGGCGAGGAAGTTACACTGGTAGCAAGCCCGGCATACCCGCTGAGCGCCTGCCCATTTCCGAGTCGCAGGCCGGGAAGCTCCGGAGCTGTACGCAGAACGTCGAGCGCCACTGACTCGGCTCTAGATTTCCTCGCACTCATTTGTCTGCACGTCATAGACCCGGATTCTAAGCTTGGGAAACCGCTTCTTTAGTTCTGCTCCACCTGCCGTGGCACCGTCTTTGGTTGCGAATTCCGCTCTGAGCTAACCATCTACTTCAAGCGCTTAAGATGAGACCGATACTTCCCGAACGACTGCGACCATGTCATTCCCATTATTAGTGAGGTGCTGAAGAATGATGTGTAGCTTGAGTCGGCTAAACCGTACCAGAGCTATTCGCCCCGCGTGCGCCATGGGCAAACGCGTATTGTGGACTGAACCCTCACACTGAATTACATCAGGATGGCACTCGCGATTGTCCGAACACGTGGGTAGCTTGCGCACGCCCGGAGCATCCACGGCAAAGCGCGGCTCCATATCGCAGCCGTTCCAATTCCTGGAGCAAACGGGCGCTGATGCTAGCGTTCCTGGGTAAGCCACTCGAGATCGCAGGAACCGTCACGACCAATAGCGGCCGCCCGTAGCGCCGCCTGAGTCATAAACAATTCAGTTCTTGTGCAAATGTATGGGCGGTAGCACCAACGACCTATGGTGCAGCGCGGAGGAGCCAAATGCCACAGTGCGATTGGTAGCAACGATCATATGGCTCGGCGTAAGAAGGTACCGGATTTCCGCGATTTGCTCGAAAGAACGCTTCATTTATGCGGCGAGCATTGAGGCTGAACTCCGTCGCGTACTTTGCCTACACAGGCCAGAGCGAGTCAGACCAGATCATTTTTGAGGATCTTTTTCGTGACACGACTTTTGGGGCGAATTCATCGCCCTCGTCGGAACTGTCCGGTTTGCTGATGGAAGTCGTCATCAACCATGGCAAGGTTGCTCCTCCAAGCCTGACTCCGCCGCAAGCACCGACGCTTCATTGTCCTCACTTTTGCAAAGAGGTAGCACAGCCTTCCAAGGCTCGGGTTTGTCCGGCATCTCGAGTTCGGCGCCACGAGGATCTCCTCCTCAGGTGCAGAGGGTACAGCGCGTTCAGGGTAAGAGAGGCGTCGATGATCGAAAGATACCGCCGCACGCACACGGAAGAAATCTCTTGATCCTTACGCAGCGTCAGGTCGTAGCTTCGAACTCACGCCAGGCTCTCATAAAGCACACATCGAAAGCCGAACGGACATCTGCGGTCGAGCAATCGAATGTATCGGCACCGGATCGTGCATGAACATGGATCAGGAGCGAAAGGTTATTGTCGGGATGAAGCACCCCGGAAGTATGTTCGTATTGATCGCTCTCATCACATCTCCGGTTTTCGCCGAGACACTCAGCGGTGCTCCGCGCATCCTCGATGGCAATACGATCGAGATCGAGAAAACAAACGTCCGGCTCTCAGGCATCGAAGCTCCTGAGACGGATCAGATTTGCCTCGACGCACAGGGCCGGAAATGGGCCTGCGGCGTAGCTGTTCGCGACCTGCTCATCAAGCATTCGAATGGGCGAACGTGGGATTGTCATACCGAAAGAGTCGATGAGTATCGGCGAGCCCTCGGCAGCTGCTTCATCGAAGGCGAGGATGTAAACGCCTGGATGGTACGCTCGGGCTTGGCGCTATCGGCTGGTGCATCTCACCATACCTACATTGTCTATGAGTTGGTGGCGAGCACAGCCAATGCGGGACTGTGGTCCGGCGCATTCATCGCGCCCTGGGACTGGCCTCGCCGCAATCGGGGCACGATTATCGTGGGCGCGACGTCGGTTCCGGTCGACGCTCAGGAAGTTCTGCTTGGATCCGTCTTGCTTTCGGAACCCCCGTCGCCCGAGTGCCTGATAAAAGGCACTGTCGAGCGCAGAGGCGAGCGCATTTACTACCTGCCAGGGCAACCCGGTTACGAACAACTCGACATGACGAAGACGCGCGGTGGACGCTGGCTCTGCAGCGAAGCGGAAGCCGACGCCACCGGGTGGCGTAAGGCCGTGCGATGAGGCGACACATGAAAGCAGCCCATTCTCAAGACATGCACCATTTAACCAGGCACGCGCGTTCGCGCCGGTCACTGTTGCTGTTCGCTGTTTCGACAGTTTTCCTGCGGTTCGGCAGTAAGATTGTCGATGCGAAGGAAGCAAAAGGCCCGCCCAAGCCAAACAACCTGCTCTCGCCAGATGCTGCCCTGAATCGGTTGCTGAAGGGGAACGATCGTTATGTCCAGGGCGCACCACGAGCCGACAATTTCAGCCGCGAGCGGCCGGTCTTGGTTGAGGGACAAAATCCATATGCAGCGGTTCTGAGCTGCGCCGACTCCCGCGTGGTCCCCGAACTTGTCTTCGACAGCGGATTAGGTGATCTGTTTGTCTGCCGCGTGGCCGGTAACTTCGCTAACGATGATACGCTCGCCAGTATGGAATACGCGGTTGCCATACTCAACACGCCGCTGATCCTCGTACTTGGCCACGATCATTGCGGTGCGATAGACGCCACGATCAAGTCGCTCCATGAAGATAAGCGGCCGCCGGGGCACATTTCATCCCTGGTAACTGCACTTTCTCCTGCAGTGAAAGCATCTCGCGACCAAGCCGGCGACGGGATCGCCCAAGCAACCCGACAAAATGTGATCGATAACGTCAACAAATTGAAATCGACAGGTCCAATTCTGAACGGCGCAGTCGAGCAGAACCGACTGAAGGTCGTCGGGGGCCTGTATCGGATCGACACCGGCAAGGTCGATATCGTGAGCTGATGCTAGCGCCTTCACGCTCCCGGCAATCGTCTGCCGCCTGATACATCGCTTCAGATCCGCGCAATATTGTTGGTCCAACGTCTACCACAAATACGCCCGGATACTATCCGCTCTACAATTGTCATCGCTTCAGGACTCCTAGATATGCGCGGCCTCTTAATTCTCCTCGTGTTTTACGCACTCATGTTGGCAACGCGCGGCCAGCAACAAGAAACACACATAGCGCGTCCGGCAGCATTCATGCCTCCTGATTGAGCCGCCAACCCAATGGAGGTGGTTCGGGTAGCAGATTGCAATGCGAAGCATTGCAGGCTCTGAACTCGAGAGCACGCGACGATCCCGAGAGCTTCTCGTCTCCGATTGGGTAATGCATCCTCGGTCATGCTTTTATAACCGAGCTCAGCCAGGGCTGAGGGATCACACAGAACAACCAGCATGACTACCCGGCCGGGCTGTAAAGCAACATGCTACCTGTATCCGTACCAGACAGCCCTCCTGCATGAGCCATTTGGTGACCGGGACCATCGGAAAACCAGCCGCGCGTCAATCATTCGCTAGATGGTCTCGTTCGCCGTCCTCCATGACGAGCTCGGCACGAGAAGAAACTCGAAGCTTACAAAGTGCGTCGCCTTTACGCGGGGGCTGGTAGGTTCTAAGTCGCGGCGAGACTTAGCAGGTTTCTTGTTCTATCTGCGCAGGTCAATTCGGTGCGACAACAGCCATGTTTCAGCGCGCGCACCGCGCCTACAGGCCGGAGAGCATCTGGTAACCGCGCTTCCACAATCAGGCCCTTCAAGCACGGATTCGCTTAGTGGGAACAGAGCACTAGCTTCAAAACGTGTCGTGCCTGGTCTGTCACAAAGCTCGTGGTGCGCGCATAGTTGTCGCACGAATTTGGCAAGCTTGGAAGGCCGCAAGCATTGGTAGATCGCCGAAGAAAGAGGCGCCACCGGCCGCAAGAGGGTCGGCCAGTCAGGAATGTGCTCGAACTTGCGTTCGGTATGTCAGAACGTGGCCAGACTCCTCTGTCGCTGGCAAGCCCGGAAAGCCACCGAAACCTGTTCGTAACGCTTCGTCTTCGCTCGCATGAGCGGACCACTCTTGCAGTCACCTCGAACGCGGAGTTGATCGTGCAATTGCGTCCGGAGCCGCCGTGCGTTTCACGAACACCTGCGTTCTTGAACTCTGCTTCTAAGCAAGCGCTCACCAGCAGTCGCAGGAGCAGCACATTTGGGCTGTTGGTAACCTCAGGAGAGGAACGTTGAACCGGGTTGGTGGCGGTCGCGGTCCGCCTCTGTGGTTTTCTTCGCGGCCTGTTAAGGACATCTTGTGCCTAAAAGCAAACCGGAGCGCAAGAGCATTGCGCTGGCACGGCACGGCGGAGTGATCTCGCGCAGTTCAGACAAAGCCGGCAGCTATGCTTGATGGCACGTCAATTGCTGGGAAGACGGGCAAGAGACTGCAGGCTTGGGCGCTCTCCCAAGCACAACTCAAGAATTCCAAACGTGGTTCGACCCGGCCTGTCACAAGTGTGACCACACGTTCATGTGGAAACGACATGCACCGCATGCCCCGATCGACCGCCGGAGATTCAGTTCGACAAACGCGGATCGATCCCGCCGCAGCCTATCGGCTGCTTTGCCGGTCAGCCCCAATGGCAGGGCGACAGCTATATCTCGGTCAGGCGTCCGGCCGCACAAGTTTGGGAAGCTACCGTGTCCGATCTCATGGACTCGATATCAAGTGCGACTGCTTTGAGAACGCCGTCCAGCGGGGCCAAATCACCTGGCCTGCCATGCGGCGCCCATATGAATGACGCGCGGCGATGACCGGCTCAAGACACGGAGGATGATCTATGAACGCTCCACCAGAAACGGTGACTTCCAGAACCCACGCCGCGGCTGCGACCTGGGCTAATCTGTCGCCGCTACTCGTCGAGATCCGTGCGCGTCGCAACGAGTTTAGCCGCACGCAGAAGATTCCAAAAGAAATCATCGACGGTTTCAGACGCGTCGGCGTCTATCGGGCTATGGCTGCCAAGCGATTCGGCGGTGAGGAGCGAACGCCGGCCGATTTTTGTCGGCTGGTGGAGCGCATTTCCGAGGCCGACGGCTCCGCCGGTTGGGTCGCCAGCTTCGGGGATGGAGCTCGCTACCTCGCTGCTCTTCCGGACGACACGCTTCGCAAAGTGTACGCCAATGGACCTGACGTGGTGTTGGCGGGTGCGCTTTTCCCACTCCAACCCGCTAAGCGATGCGCCAAGGGACTTATCGTGAACGGCGTGTGGCCATTCGCTAGCGGCTCGCCAGAGGCGGATTTGATAGGAGTTGGTATCACGTTGGAAGACGATCCGAGCGGTGATCTTCCGCGTGTAGCGGTGATGCCGGCCGAGAAGGTGACAATTCGGCCCAATTGGGACGTCATCGGACTGCAAGGCACCGGAAGCCACGACGTCGTCGTCAGCGACGTCATTGTGCCAGAGGAATGGACGTTGATCCGCGGCGGTCCGCCGACGCTTGATGGGCCGCTCTATTGTTATCCATCCGTCGCCTTCGCCGCGCAGGCGCATGCGATTGTTGGCATCGGGATTGCGCGTTCTGCAATAGACGAGGTGATCGCCATGGCCGCAACCCGTGCCTCGATCACTGGAGCGCCCGTGATGGCTGAGCGCGGCTATGTGCAGCTTGAAATCGCCAAAGCCGAAGCGATGCTACGTTCCGCTCGTTCTTTCTTTTACGACGCCACCGAGGAGCTGTGGAAGGAAGCGCTCAAGGGTGAGGTAAATCTTGGCACCACGACGCTAATGCGGCTCGCGGCGACGAACGCCGCGCGGCAGGGCGCTGAGATCTGCAGAATTGCCAGCGGTCTGGCTGGAACTGAGGCGCTCTATAACGCCAGTAATCTAGCACGGGCCATGTGCGACAGCTTCGTGGTTGCCCAGCACGCAGCTTTAAACGAGGGAACGCTCCAGAGCGCTGGCCGCGCCCTTCTGGGAAGTGCAATACAGCCGGGCTTTCCATAAAGTTGGTCACGCACGGGCAAGCCACACGCCACGCCAACGGATTACTGAACTTGCGCGATGAGTGGCCTGCCGCTGAGGGCGTGGCCCCTTGTTTCAATTTGAACAAAGACACCGCAGGGCAAAGGATCCCGCTACATATCCTGGACTACCCGTTCGTTGTCCAAACATACGAGTCCTTATAAGCCTCTTAGCCCCTCAATCATCGACGTTACCGAGCAGGATACACCTGAACTTATGCGAAACGGCTCGCGGTTCAACTCACGAACTCTCCAAATCACGCGCTAGCGGGACTCTCGCACCGGTTGCCTACTTGCCGTTTGTGGCGCACGGTGCGGAAGAAGCTCTCAATGGCGCATTATCCTAGCATTCACCCTTGCGGCTCATCGATGCGGGCACGCAAGCGCTGGCAGCGGCCGTGCGACCTTAGCCTGCGCGTACTGTATACGCCCGATCGGAAAGTCGATCAATCCACTCTTGCCCGCTGCTGGCGAATTGGCAACGACGGCGCGGAAAAGACGCTTCGGTCTTCATGAGGTCGCGCTTCGCCCGGCCAGCTATCTTGCGGCTGATGAGCTCCATGGCGGCAGCCAATACAGCGAGCCCTATGCGGTTAGGATGGAGTGATATCGGCCAGCCGGACCTAGTTTTGGCTGCGCCGGTGAAGCCGCGCGATCAGATTCGGCGTGATCGGCATTAGATCCTGGCGAGTGTCGGTCGAGCGGGTCCGACGTAGCGGCGCCAAGAGCGCGCGAGCCCGTGCTGCTACGGTTCGATCGCCACGGTAGCCGCACGGCCTGCCTTCCTCCGGGCCGCGTGGACCCCAGGACCGCCATGGCGCTGGCCGCTCCCAATGGGTCGGTCGACATGCACGCCGGCCCAATGGACAAACCGCACTGCCTGTCCAGCTCACGATAGCCGCTTGACGATCACCGTTGTGCAGCTGTGGCCAGCACGGAGTCCGCTGGTCAGGTCATGAATGAGACGCTCGATATGAGCCGCTAGGCGCGCGCATTTTTGAGCAATACATCACCTTCCACTGCGCGCGGATAGTGAGCCGCCACTTCAAAGGATGGCAATAAGTTAAGAATGGCTTGCAATGACAACTGCCCTTCGTAGAGCTCGCGGTCACTATACTCGGTGTAGATGAAACGCGTGTTGCTGAACGTCCGCATACCGCCGGCGATAACGTCGGCTTCGGCTCCCTGAACGTCCATCCAAATAAAATCGACTCCGTCCAGCTTAGCTTCGCTGCACCAGTCGTCCAGCCGCCGTGTTTCAACCGAGACAGGATGATCAAACCGGACCCAATCGTACTCGGTAAGATGGTTCTTCGGACGGCGTATTGAACCGGATAGGTCCCAATCCTTTGCATCGCCATCTGCATTGCTGGGGTAGAAGTCGATCGTCCCGTTTCGATCACTGATGGCTATTTCAAACAGCTTCACCCTATTGAGGGATGGGCCGAGCTTCTTCTTGAAGCGCGCGATCGCTCTGGGGTCCGGCTCAAAGCAGTAGAGCTGGGGTTGCGGGCAGAGTTCTAGGAATTTTTGCGTATCAGTCCCGTCATTGCAGCCGATATCCAGGATGACTGGATTCGGCTTCTTAAGAAGTGAGATAATGTGCTGATGTACTTCTACGGACGACACAGCTGCTTTTCCATGGTGCGCGGAGATTTGGTGAATTTCGACATCACACGCCAGAAGCCGCTGCACAATGTATATCAAGGTATAAGCTTCATTTGTCAGTCAGTCCTTTTGATCCACGACAGCTGTTTGGATGCCATCGACATCAAACTGAGAGGTTATCCATCGCGATGCAATTCTCGAACTTATCGTCGGAACGCGCGGCCTCAGTGAGCCAGATCGTCGTATTGGCTCTTTCAAGTTGCCGAAGACCGCCTTCCTTTGAGCGTCACCTGTTGGATATCGACAATTGCGCCGAATGTGCTCTGCCGACTGATGGCCGCCATCTCAGATTCGCTGCCAGTAGCTCCCGACGGTCTTTCCCTCGGAAGCGTAGGCGAGGAACGAGGTCGGCGAAAGCCCCGATGCACGCGTCGCTCGGCGCAATCAAGCTTTCGCGGCGCTTGCAACTTTCTTCAGTGCTGTCGGCTTACGAATGACCAGGGTCAAGTCGGTAGGCTTTAAGTGCCCTGCCACGGCAGGATACCGGCGATCCGGTACAATTCGGTGGTGACCTGCCTTGGAGCAGGCCGCCTCTTACAAGAAGCAGAACCTGATTTTTCGATATCGTTGCATACTATTCGCATGCACGACTCCGGCAGATTTGACGAGCCGCTCTTCGATAACCCTTGTGGACCGCACGCTTCGCCGGCCAGACTTGCTAGATTGTACCGTCAGGTAATCATGTGCAATCCCCACGTCGTCGAAACACTCTCGATTAGTGCAACCGCCGCCCGAGCAAGGTTGAAGTGTCCCGCGGCTCAATGCGCGTGTTTCCAGGAAGCGCAATGTCATTTTCACAACAGCCGGGGGGGCTGTGCGCCTCAGCGCGTATGCTTCCGGACAAGCACACACGCTGCCGGGCAATGCTTTTGCAGAACTGTACGGATAGATTGCTCGGCGCATTTCTGGCCTGACTCTTGCTATAGTTTACTGGCCACGTTTGCCTAATCTCAACTTGTTCAAACGCTCAGGAGACCTCTATGAAATTCCGTCCGCTTCACGACCGCGTCGTGGTCAAGCGCATCGACGCCGAAGAGAAGACCGCTGGCGGCATCATCATTCCCGACACAGCGAAGGAAAAACCATCGCAGGGCGAGGTCATTGCAGTTGGGCCGGGCAGCCGCGATGAGAGCGGCAAGCTAATTCCGATCGACATCGAAGTCGGTGAGCGGGTGCTGTTTGGCAAATGGTCCGGCACCGAGGTCAAGATCGATGGGCAAGACCTGTTGATCATGAAGGAGAGCGACATTATGGGCGTTCTCACGGATGTGTTCTCCAAGAAGAAGGTCGCCTAATCCTGGGCTCGCACAGCTCACCCTCCGAGGAGAGCCTACCGGGCGCGCTGGAGGATCATTTAATTGGAACTGAAGGAATTCTCTATGTCAGCTAAAGAAGTCAAGTTCGGAGTAGATGCGAGGGATCGTATGCTGCGCGGCGTCGACATTCTCGCCAATGCCGTGCAGGTCACTCTTGGTCCAAAGGGCCGCAACGTCGTGCTCGACAAGTCGTTCGGCGCGCCACGTATTACCAAAGACGGCGTTGCCGTTGCCAAGGACATCGAACTCGACGACAAGTTCGAGAACATGGGCGCCCAAATGGTGCGCGAAGTGGCTTCGAAAGCTGCGGATGCTGCCGGCGACGGCACCACCACCGCGACCGTCCTGGCCGCCGCAATCGTGCGTGAAGGCGCCAAGTCGGTTGCCGCCGGCATGAACCCGATGGACCTCAAGCGCGGTATCGACCTCGCGGTCGAAGCCGTCGTGGCCGACCTCGAGAAGAACTCGAAGAAGGTCACCTCGAACGACGAGATCGCCCAGGTCGGCACCATCTCGGCCAACGGCGATGCCGAGATCGGCAAGTTCCTCGCCGACGCCATGAAGAAGGTCGGCAACGAGGGTGTCATCACCGTCGAGGAAGCCAAGTCGCTGGAGACCGAGCTCGACGTCGTCGAGGGCATGCAGTTCGACCGCGGCTACATCTCGCCCTACTTCGTCACCAACGCCGACAAGATGCGCGTTGAGATGGACGACGCCTACATCCTCATCAACGAGAAGAAGCTCTCCTCGCTGAACGAGCTGCTGCCGCTGCTCGAGGCCGTGGTGCAGACCGGCAAGCCGCTGATCATCGTCGCCGAGGACGTCGAGGGCGAAGCGCTCGCGACCCTGGTCGTGAACCGTCTGCGCGGCGGCCTGAAGGTCGCGGCCGTCAAGGCTCCGGGCTTCGGCGATCGCCGCAAGGCCATGCTGCAGGACATCGCGATCCTGACCGGCGGCCAAGCGATCTCGGAAGATCTCGGCATCAAGCTCGAGAACGTCACGCTCAACATGCTCGGTCGCGCCAAGAAGGTGATGATCGACAAGGAGAACACCACGATCGTCAACGGCGCCGGCAAGAAGGCCGACATCGAGGCGCGCGTGGCCCAGATCAAGGCGCAGATCGAGGAGACCACCTCGGACTACGACCGTGAGAAGCTCCAGGAGCGTCTCGCCAAGCTCGCGGGCGGCGTCGCGGTGATCCGCGTCGGCGGCGCGACCGAGGTCGAGGTGAAGGAGCGCAAGGACCGCGTTGATGACGCGATGCATGCGACCCGCGCGGCTGTCGAGGAAGGCATCGTTCCGGGCGGCGGCGTCGCCCTGCTCCGTGCCTCCGAGCAGCTCAAGGGTCTGCGCACCAAGAACGACGACCAGAAGACCGGCGTCGAGATCGTGCGCAGAGCACTGTCGTGGCCGGCCCGCCAGATCGCGATCAATGCCGGAGAAGACGGTTCAATCGTGGTCGGCAAGGTGCTCGATAACGAGCAGTACTCTTTTGGCTTCGATGCGCAGACAGGCGAGTACAGCAACCTCCTCTCCATAGGAATCATTGATCCGGCCAAGGTCGTGCGCATCGCGGTCCAGAACGCCTCCTCGGTGGCCGGGCTGCTGATCACGACGGAAGCGATGGTTGCCGAGCTGCCGAAGAAGGCTACGACTGGTCCAGCAATGCCTGGCGGCCCCGGCATGGGCGGTGTGGACTTCTGATCCACTTCTCAAATTCTCGATGACATGCGAAACCCTGGCAATAATGTCAGGGTTTTTTGCATCGAGCGGCCGGTAGCCCGTTGCCAGCCCGCCGAAGGTCCGGCCCATCGGTCTATCCGCGGCGGCAGCACCCCAACTCAATTTTCTTGACCGTTCCTTCCGCGACGACAGGACCGCGTGCGGTACGACGATGAGCGGGTCTATGGCGATTTTGACTCACGAAGCTGTCTCTGCTCATCCAAATGTTCGAACCCTTGGCGTGCCGTAGACTCGGCGCCGCCTGTCCGCTTTCGACCTCCTTGTCCGCTTTCTTCTGTTGGAGCGTAGCTGGAGGCGACGAAATGCCTTTCGTGAAGTATCGCACTTACATCTTGTGGCCTAAGGGCTTGTTTGGACCCGGTGAACATTCTCACAAACCACAGTATTTTGTGGAAAGTGCGATGATTATTCTGCGCCTCGTTTGGTCACGCGGACGGGGCTCCCCTCAACTCCCCTGCTGCGGACGGCAGGACATGCTTAAGAGTGATCACACACTAAAATCGCAAGGCTTGCTTTGCGTCCAATATATACGGTATCCGATCGGAACGGGGATGCTTTGCAAAAGAGCTCGCCGGCGGGGCGGCTGCAAGACAGTCCGGTCCCGGCTCGTGCCTGCACTGCGCCTGCATCCACACTATACCAATGTCTGGCCAAGGTAGCCTCTCGGATGAATTGGCACGAAACGCGGTCAGGATCGCTTAGCTGAAGGGCATGCAACTGCACGATATTCCAATTTTATCGCTGAGCTCAGTCAGCTCACTTTCGCAGACGCGGATGGCCGCTAAGCCTTCCCTCCGACCCTACATATGGTTTTGGCAAGGCATGGACTGTTTCGGCCAACCGTACCAGAAGAGCACGGCGGATTAGCTCTCTCTTTGCAAGAGGCTATCGACCTCATCTCCGCGACGGCATCGTTCGGTGTCTCCGCGGCATCGCCCCTCATTATCCATAACTTCCTAGCCTTACCCCGCATTTAAGCGTTCTGCTGCCACCTTCTCGCTGGCACAGCGCATATTGGGGAAGAGCTTGTGTCTGTACTCAACCATACTTTCAAGTGACCCTTTCGCTAGGCGGGTGGCGGGGTTCAAAAACAGGAGGGCCTCCCCCGCACGGCCCGCTTTCGCTTGATGCTTCGCGTCGGTTTCGTCAGCTTTCGGAAAGCTCCCCCGTCTACATCGATGTTGAAGTTAGCAGCACGTGGTAGGGACAGCGCTTGCCCCGAGTATGCGTGGGGATTTTGGCGCCGAGTCACGTTTCTGCTAACTTCAACCAGTAGTGCGAGCGTGGCAGAGAGAACATCTGATCCATCCAGTCCGACCAACGTCGTGTCGCGCGCCGGTTGCTTCCGGCGTCAGACTGGGATCAGATCGGCACTACCGGGCGACGGTCTTCCAGACCAAGCTAAATGCCGCATGCGATTGTTCCGTAGGAGAAGGATGTCACTCGCACTATTCGGCAAGGTCACTTCTCAAATGGCTTTGTAGTCCAGCTCGGCGGCACAGTTCGACCGCGAGACGTGGAAGGACGCAGTGCGTAGTGTTGCCACTGAGCTAGATCGTGGATGAGGTCTTCACCCATAGCCGGACGTTACGAAAAGTGCAGCGACGAGAGGCGCGGATTGTTGCGGAGCTCGTGGCGAGTGAGGGCTCGGTTTGGCCGCCGGTACGACTGCATGCAATTGTCGTCGGCTGCAGCTATTCGGTTGGCGACTCAGTATCGAAAGGGCCGGCCAGGACTCCGAAGCAGTCGAACTAACAGCTTGTGCCGGCTCTGTGGGTGCCTAGTCAAACCTTAGCTCTGTGCGCGATTGGGGGTCGGGCATCGGAAGTTAGCTAACAGGCCATCGATCCTGCTCGAGTGCAAGCGCTGGCCATTTTGGCCTTGAGGCGGCGAGGGCGCGGGCTCAAATCTGAGTGATCTGACGACCTGATCGCCTAAACATTCTCCCCCTCTCTGCACTACTTCCAGAGAGCATCCGCCCAGAGCACGGGTCCAACATCCGAACACCGTGGCGAATGCACCATGGTAGGCACCGCGGCTGTCGCGCATCGACCGATGAAGTTCCGCGCGGTGGCATCCGGCGAGGTCCGTTGCAACCTATAAAGTCCTCATGTCATCCTTTGTGTGGCGACAGTCAATATATCAAGGTTGTTCGGGGGGCTCCTGTAGCGCTCCGCAAGACTCCTGAACAACCCTCCGACCCGATCCGACGGAACATCAAATTCGCCATAGTTGGGATCAAAGAGGGTCGTCGCTCCATTCGACGTCACTGTCGCAATGATGTGGGCGCCACCTGCGGCGAAACGCATCCTGACCAAATACATGGACTCATCCTTGGTGATCTCCTTCACGATCCGGTCAATGCACGAAGATGTATCAAACCTATATCGCGTCTCTTCAGCAGACGGTTGCAGGTCAGCGTGGCGTAGCGTTGTGCTTCTTGCCTGGAGGTCGCGAGACCCTTCCGCCCCATCGTTTTTCAATTGAGCCTTGAGCTTTTCGTACTGTTCCTGCCGGCTTGCTGCTGAGCGGTGCTTTTCAGTGTCCGGGAGCAGAGCCCTCATTCGGGATGACGGGCTGCTTGGGAGGTCTAGGAGCCACTCCGCTACCAATCCAACACAGATTCCGCTGACATTCGCTTCGGGCAATTCAGAAGTCCTGTAATCGAATAGAGAGCGAACAGGGCTAGCTGCCGAGGATGACTCGGAGCTCGAGGACAGAGAGGATATGCTGTGGCGCGAGGTGCTTGGACTATCAAGGATTACATCTGAGGTATGTGGCTTGCTGAAGCAGAGCCCCATTCTGTCGAACAATTCGCCGGACGGCCGGCTCTCCCGTCGCGCGAGTTGGCTGAGTGTTTGCGCAAATTCGTTACTGTCTGCGGGCCTACTCGATCCGTCAGCTTGAATAACCCATGTGTACTGGCCATCGACTTGATTATACATGCTGGTTCACCTGCTTCTTCGGCGCACGCGTCCTCAGAGGGAGCGCGCTGCCTACATCTTGCCGCGGATGATATCACAGCAAACTGACGAAGAGCTGACCGCCAAACAGCCTTGGGAAGCTACGGCCAATTGGTTGCGCGATCTTGCGTGCTCACTAGCGCGGCTGCAGGTGTGAGGTGATGGCCGAATAGCTAGTGACTCTTGCACGCTTACCGAGGGCGAGCTCGGACCTGCAGATGCATTCGGGATAATGACTACGCTGGACAGCGCGACCGTCGGTTTGGTGGTCGATCTTACCTTTATCGTGTTGCGCCGGTCGGCCGGCGCAACCTCGCCTCCACAAATTGCGCAATTCGCTCCCCGTGATCGGCCATCGGCCAGTGAGATGCTGTTGTTGCGGCTGACGCACCTTCAGCACAGATCTGAAAACCAGGTTTAAACACAAGTTACGATCTTGTTAACTCTACAACAAGTCGCGCAGACATTTTCTCTCGCCGACTCAGTGTGCCGTTAGCCGCTCCTGTTTGACGGCGGCATTTCGGGTTCAGCCGGCCTGCACTTTACAACAGTCAAGCGAGCCCGACATACACTCGCATGTGACACGTCATTGCGGGAGACCGAGCCTGTGCTTGTGCACCTGCTCGACCTCACCTTCTGCTGGACTTTTGTTAGCTCAGGCCGTCATGCTGTCGCGCTCATTCGCGCGAACAACGTTGCCGCATCTGAGGGACTTAATCCAACGACGCCTACGAAGCTTGGGGACGGCATCGGAATGTCTCGATAGGTGGGTCTCCACAAGTGGAGGCAATAGCGGCTGTTATTCACGTACGTCGAATGTGGCGGATGCAGTTGCATGACGCACTCTTCTTCATCCCAGAACAGGTCTTTCACAAAGCACATCTCGTCCCAATTCGGACAGCGCCGCGGGGTAGAAACAGCGACATGCTCCCAGCCAGGACGGACAAATGCACTTATCTTAAGTTCACACCCACAAGGCCCCTGCACAAGGAACATACCGCAAGGGCCTGACCCTGGAGCAGTAGCGAACCGGCCGTGTTGCACGCGGCCGCCCTCCAGCTTCTCTATCATCTTCGCTCGCACGCCCGCTCCTTCGCCTCTCGGATAGCCCTGAAGTCTACGTAGATGACGTTGTCTCGTAACAAGTTAACCTGCTCGGTCCTCCGCCCAGCGTTCCTAACCCAATCCACAGCGCGCCATCCGATAAAGCCGTAGATGTCTGTCATCACTCACTCTCCTTCGATTATTGCTTTAAGGCGTATTGCGGCCTCAGTCCGCCGGTTGCCTTAGCATGAGCGGTACCAATATCTGCGCGTTGGGCGAATTGAAGCGCCGGTTGGACCTCCCGCTACTCGTGTAAGTCTGTCATTAAGTCTCTCCGAGGCGAAGCCAGTTTGTCATTGATACCAGGCAGTATTCACCGCTCATTGCCAGCATAGCGCCCATCCTGGCTGAGCAGGCGAAATCGGCGACTCTTGACGCGTCACCTCGTCTTCAATGAATTCGTCTTCATCATGGCATGCTCCCTTATTGGCGATGACATCTAGATCTCATGATGCTCGCAAAACCAGTAGTGGCACCAGATAGATCGGGGCGACATTGCTGCTTCGTGAGAGAGTACTTGATCACTCGACGACCTCCTCGCCAAGGCTGAACAGTCCTAATTCGCCATTTATGTGAAAATGGTTCAGTTTTATGGCGTCCAAATCGGCACACACACAGCCGCGGACGCAGGCATGCCCGTTCTTTGAACTGAACCATTCGGCGGATCACCTGCTGTCTTGGTCGTAAGCTAACGGTCAGGAACAATGATTAGTCGATCTCATCGACTGCAACTGCGAATGTCGCCCGATTTTTCCCGCATCACTGAGATGCAGCTCCTAACGCGTTGTCAATGGCATGGCGCTCGCGAACCGCTCACCTTTTTGTCGCTAATGCGGGTGTTGTTTTTGACATGAATGTCGCGACTCAGACGTCGCGCAACGGATTCGTGTCACCAATCGACCGCATCAAAAGCGCTGCAGCAGGTTCTACCTCGTGGCATGTCGCTTGCTGTGCTGACAGAACGCGACCTCGCTGTAGCGAAAGTGCACGAGCAATAAATCGGCCGGACGGCCGCCGCAACGAACATCGGTTCTGATGCCCAATGAAAAGAGGACTGCTAACTTATGAGTGATAGGAGGCATGCAAAGCTTGGCATTTTTCTATTGACCGGCGCTCAGCCTAATCAAACGACTAATTGGCGCGCAACAAAGCACCCAACGATCATGCATTTCGGCGCCGATCGTCCCTCCCGGCGACCCCAGAAAAGGTGGAACTTGTGGCTTCTGGCCGCACTCCTCATAAATACGCTGCTTTGGGCCGGGATCTACTTAGTCATCGCGGCGTTCTTGTGAAACACTCTCGCGCATGGCAAACGCCCGATGGACTTCTGGCGCCTCTCGCGATCGCGGGCTGCCACCGCTGCGAACAAACTGGTGCCAGGGCGCTTCGCGCTGCTACCTGGACATTGAGTGCGCTGCGCCGGCGGACGCAAAGGACATTTCGGCTTACCCAGATGTCTCGAATTTGCACCACTGATGTGCCGCCGCAGCGTGAGGACGCGCCAAATTGACCTTTAGCAGCTCAACGCGTTTGCGGCGAGTGGCATCCGGGCTTCAAAGCGAGGCGCAACGGATCGACTGCAAGTGAGGACTAGGGCCCGTATTCCCTTATGTGACAGTTAGCTTTCGAGAAGCTGACAAAACAAGGTGAAAGGAACGTAGGCCAAGCGGCCGGCTGGGCGCTCACGGGCGTGTGGCATAGGACGTCAGGTGCCTTTCCTTCTGGCTCTCTCAATGCTCCGTACAGGCGGCAGTTTACTTGCTTGCTGACCGATATCTACCTAGCCATTAGGTCGGCTGGAGATCGACAGGCTGAGCTAAGGACGGTACCGACGTTACAGCTCTTGCTCAGGCCACGTATCGTCGTCATTCTTCCGCATCTGCCACACGTGGGCACGCCGCGCTAACTTGTCGTACTCCAATGCAATTTTAAGGAGCTTGTCTTTGGCTTTTCCGTCGATGAGCGCTGCCGCTTTCTTTCGCGTTGCTTCCGCGCGGCCTCGCCAGTGATCGGGCTGGTACAGTTTACTTTTCGGATTCATGCCGAGAGCATGCAATCCTTAGATCAACGAATTGCGACAGCGACACTCCGTATCATCACGTAGGAGCGACGCTCGTGGCGCCGGCTACCGGAGCAGCATCAGCCCCAGTCCAAAGTAATCATTCAGAAACGGACGAATGCGTATTGCAGTCGATGCTCATACGAAGAATGCACAGCCACCTACAGCTTCAGACCATTTCTCCCACCAAAAGACTTGAATCGCACGTGGCGTTAGATTGTAGGGTTCTGGACAAGTGGGGATCACCTCTGACAATCAGTCGAGTGACAGTGTTCACGTGCATTTGGAATGCCTCAAGTATCCACAATAGACCGGGACGACCGAACAGAGAGCCTCACGTCATCCAGGCGCGAGCCTGCGCCCGATTCCTCGAATGCTACTCCTGCTTCTGCTGAACTAATCGCGGGTTGCGACGTCTGCGCGGCCAGGGTCCGAGCACTCGACAAGACGCAACCTAACTCACAGACAACCCCGCCCAACCTCTTCAAATATAGTGGAAAAGAAGCGCGATGACACCAAACATTTTCTCAACCCGTCATCATGGTCGCTCTTGCAAGGCCGAGCGCATCATCAACAGCGACATAAGCACATCCGCGCCTTCTGATCTCTATGCTTCGCCAGAGCTGGCCAGGGCCGGTTCGAGCGGCATCGTGGCGAGTCCGCCGTCGCTCATCGGCCGGCGACTAGGCTGACCATAGTACCTCAGGTCATGCCAGGCAGACTCAAGCACTCCTCGAGACATGGAGGCATGCACTGGCCGCACAATCATCAGCAACTCCAAGACGTTCATCTGGTGCGTCGGCGCGGATGTTAGTACCTCGCCCTTCGTAAGGCTTTGCCGACGTGCATGGTGTCGTTTCCTGTCGTCCTGGACAAATGACGAGCCCGCTACAGTGAGAACGGCAAAAGTAGAGCAACGAGCTTGCAGACAGCTAAGCAGATCCGCCTGTTTCCCGTTTTGCACGTGGTGCGTTCCGGGCAACAAGAACCATAATTAGCTCCACCAAATTGATGGAATTTCATGATGCAAAAGCAACGAATTCAGTTGGCTCCGCACCTCAGACTCTACTACCGCGATATCGCCCTAGGCCTGGCAATGGCAACTGTAATGCTTGCGCCGGTCAAGGCGAGTGATCGAACGCCGACCGCAGACGAGAAAGAGGCCTGCATGGGAGACGTATTCCGACTTTGTAGCAGTCACATACCAGATCGTACCGCTATCACTGCCTGCCTCAGATCCAAACAAGATCGTCTCAGTCAGCAATGTCGCTACGTGATCTCCGGGCGGGACATCGGCAATAAGAGCAGCGGATCGAGGTGAAGATGCTGCGACCTGTCCCTCCTACTCCTCTCCAGAAGTCGTCCCAGCTTGACCTACAACACGTCACATAAGGGTTCACCGAACGGCTCACCACTTCATGCGGGGCCGGTCAACGGACGCATCCATCGCTCCCTGGAGGCTGTCATGCGCAGGTTCATCACAGTGGCATGGGATCATTTCGTAGAGCGAGCTAAGCTCAGCCTGAAATTGGCATCGACATATTCACAGCACGTGCGGAAGCCACTCTGCGGCTCCGCCACGGCGGCACCGGAAATCCGCGCCCTGTGATCGGTCGGAACTTCGACAGGAAGCGGGCGCGAGACAGAGCTATAATCCTCGCATCACCAAGAGCCCCACCGAATGGAGAGAGCTTGACCCTCACGTAGCGTCAGGTTGTAGCGTCGCCAGACGCCACGTTCATCCGACGCCCGCCTCCGGGAATCGAGCGGCTTAGCGAGTGCGGATAGAGCGGCAGCTGCAGCAGCGCACCCGGTTGTGAAGGGGCCTGGCTGAACGGACGGACCCTAGTTTGGAAGGAACGTATAAAGTTCGATGGAACCGCTTAAATCGATCATCGGTAAGGTTGCCACCGGCGCCACTCTGACCCGCGATGAGGCCGCGTCAGCCTTCGACAGCATGATGTCCGGCGACGCAACTCCCTCGCAAATCGGGGGCTTGTTGATTGGGATGAGGGTCCGCGGGGAGACGGTCGAAGAAGTCACCGGCGCCGCATCCGCAATGCGAAATATACTGCCAAGGGTCGAGACGCGATGTGATCCCATCGATATCGCTGGTACGAGCGATACCGTTATGTCTTCGCTCAACGTATCGACGTGCGCTTCGTTCATCGTCGCCGGCGTCGGCGTTCCCGTCGCCAAGAATGTCAACCGCGCTGCGTCTTTGCGCTCTAGCACGGCAGCCGTGTTGGCGCACCTCGGCGTAAAGGTCGATCTCAAGCCAGAGTCAATTGCACGTTGTGTGCACGAAGCCGACATTGGCTTCGTGTTTGCGTCACCCGACTTTCCGGCGATGCAGCGCATCAGGCAGATCCGGGGCGTACTTGGAACCCACACGATGTTCAATCTAATCGAGGCTCTGTCGAATCCAGCCGGGGTCAAGCGGCATATCCTTGGAGTGCCGACTTCCGAATGGGTGCAGCCTCTGGCGCAAGTCTTGAAGAACCTTGGTGCCGATTCGGCATGGGTGGTTCATGGCTCGGGCGGGCTCGATGATTTATCCCTCACCGACACAAGCTTTGTTGCTGCGGTTGAGGCGGGTACAGTCCGCACGTTCGAAGTCACGCCGGAAGAAGCCGGGCTCCCCCGCTACCGCGCCGATGCGCTGGAGTGCAGTGATGTCGAGGCTCATGCGTTTGCGTTACAAAACGTGCTCGATGGCCTGCCAGGTCGTTTTCGTGATGCCGCCCTTCTGAATGCGGCGGCCGCACTGGTGGTGGCCGGGCGGGCCTCGAACCTAGAGGAAGGCGTGGCGCTCGGACAAGAATCACTTGATCGGGGCGCTGCAGCCGCTCGACTGAACCGGTTGATCGCGGTTTCGAACGCCTGACAGCCGAGCTCGTTGATGCCGCAACCTTGCGATCAATAGTGGCTTACTCGCGAGAACACTGTTGCAGCCGCGAATGCGCGTTACTTGTGCCGGTTTCTCAGGGAGCGCCGCTTGCGCAAGTCCAGGTCAAAACAGCTCGCGCTGAACACTTAGCCCGACAGCCAACGTTTGATGCACCAGAGGCTGTTCGAGCCCCGGTCGTTGAGGTGAGGACCGGCGACGAAGCGTGGGCAACGCGCCAAAGGAGACAATCGAATATGCCCTGGCAGAGGATTGAAACACTTGGAACCATCGCAACGATAGAACACATCATTCGAAAGTTTCGAGAATTGATCGATACAGATAGCTCGATCCCGCCGGAGCTGCGGCGTACGCTGCACGAGACGCTGGATGGGCATCTTCTGGAAGCAAAGCGGCGTGTTCTCCTGAGAGAAAATTAGGTCCGTATGCCGTCTACACACGGAGGGACACTAGCAGGCCGCGCTCTACGCCCACGCTCAAAATCCTTGCGGCCACGACCGGGTTCGAGCTGCTCGCTCGTTCAGCGGTGGCTCCGATGACGATTGCTTCGCGCCGTTCATCTCGCCTTGTCGGACTGGTCATCGATGGTGATGGCCCGCATACGCACCCTGGCCAACTCTAGATTTCGTCGAAACTCGGCGACTGGGGTCATTCGTTGGACACGCCTCCGGCGCATTCGCGGGATCGATCCTCAAAGGCCTCGCCCACAGGCTTCCCCGTCAGGGCACCGCTGATGCTTGCGACACCAGCTCTTCGGGCGCCCTCTTCGGGCATGAGCTTGGCCACGTTCTCATTGGGTCCGCAAAAAGGGGCTTGAACCTGACGTAACGTTAAATCGTAGGCTCTTGAGGTGTTAGATATATGGGTGTGAAGGACTTCGGATGCCTCAGCCGGTCAGATCCGCGGACCGATCGCTGGTCATGCTCCTTATCCCCGATGGCCATCGCCGCAATCGCAACTCGCTGCAAAACCCTTCGACCGTGGTTGCCATAACCAACCCATCCTGATCAAGTCCAGATGCCCGGAGGTTCGCGAATGCCGCGGATCCTAATTATGAATGCCGGTACGCCTCAGATGTCAGGCGTCCATCTGACAAAGGCTCAACTTTCGCTGGCCGCCAACTCGGCATTCCGTTCAGCGTGGTTTGCTCAGGAGCGCGACCTAATCGTCTCCCCGGTAGTGATCCCGGCGGATCTGCTATCCTTCATTGGCGCGACGCTCGATTTCGATGCATCGAGTCTTCGCCTGCTTGTACCAACGAGCCGCCAACCGACCATCCTCAATGATTACGCGTTGCTGTCCGAGACTGTTGTCGCGCGAATTAAAAGACATATTCGTCAACAATCCACCTGGCGATTGTACCCCTGCTACTTTACTGAAGGCGTCGCACACCTGGCGGCCAAACTAAGCATACCAAAGATTGGCGACGACTTCGCCCTGCAGCGCGGTCCTGATTTACTGAATCGCAAGAGTCACTTCCGTCAGTTGGCAACAAGCGTCGCACTTCCGATCCCTCATGGATGTGTCGCGACAGATCCAAATGGACTGTTAAAAGCAGTCACTCACCTCAAATCCGAGACCGGCAGGGTCATCGTGAAGTTGGATAATGGAGCTGGAGGGGTCGGAAATGTCATTTTGACGAGCAGTAAAAGCGATCCCCTACCTGGAGCCAGAGATACTCGGTGGACTTCCTGGCGTTCGCTTGATCCTGACGCGCTTTACTCCGAGATCACAACAGCATCGTGTAAGACGCTGGTCGTTGAATCGTACCACTTGGCCCGATCCTTGTTTTATCTCGAGTATGCAATCCAGGATGATGCATCAATTGCTTTCATCAATAGTGGAAACATACGCCTGCATAAAAGCCCAGATCGGTCCGAAAGGGCTCTCATCTGGACAGGGCTTGAGCTTCCCAGCGATCTAGAGAACGAGCAATGGTTGACTGCCCAGGAGCATGCCTACCGATTTGTGGCGCTAGCGAGAGACCTCGGCTATCGCGGAATGATCAATATCGACGCTATTTTCGCCAAAGACGGACGGTTGCTGTTCAATGAAGCGAACGGCCGCTGGGGTGGCGGCTCGGTGTTACACAACATTGCAGTTCGGCTGCTAGGCCCCGACTATTCCAGTCGCAACGTCATTCTATCTGTAAGAAATGTGCGATCACCATCCTTTCAAGCGGCGCATGATCGCTTCTTCAAAGAGGGATTGCTATTCGACCGCAAACGTAAGGCAGGCGTGATCCCGCTTGCCGCCGACAAACAGGCCGGTACCGTGGAGTGCGTTGTGATTGCGCCCGACAGGGCCGCGGCCCACGATCAGCAACACCGACTGTTAAGGTCCTAGCGAACACATCCGTTTTCCCACCCCCCAAAATACAAGGGCACGGCCTGAGCAAATAGGTTCGGCGCGGCGGCTGCCTTCACTCACTGCAGCGCCGGCCAGGGCGAGAGGCTAGGTTTATCCTTAATGCTAAACGTCGGATAATGATCGTGACCTTGCGCGGGAAATATTCTCACCCAGCTGATCGATCGCTGCAACAGGCTGTCCTGCGCAACGGCATCCGCTAAGCGCGTTGCGTCCGTCAACCCGACATTCTGTCGGTGGTGATTAGAGTCATGATCAAGCGGCTCCGTTTGGAGCGACGGACTTGCGCAACTGCACGAGTACGTCACCAATCTTCGGGTGAGGATGAGGGCTGACCTTATAGTGAATAGATCTTCGTCGAGCGACTGATTCGGAAAGCTGAGCAGCGATCCCTGGCTGAAGTTGTTACGCAGATGCTCATCCAAGCTACCAACAGCAAGAGCATACTGTAGGCAGCTGAGACCTCCCACTTGTTCTCGTTGATGATAGTCGACCTGTATACTCTCAAGACCTCCGCTTCATGGGAACGGATTGGCCTGGCTTTGCGAACGATGCTGGCTCCGCCGGTAGCGCGCGAGGCGCGCATACGACCGAGTCCGGCAAGGACGCTACGCTCGCCGGCCTTCTTAACGCTGCTGCATCGTTGCCCGTGTCGTAAAAACGCTCGGCTATGCCCAGCTTCTCTTTGTAGTCGAGCCATCATCCGCCTGATGCGTGCCCGACCTTACCACCTTGACAAGAGGCGCATCTTGGGAATCGAGAGGCTCGCCACTACCATCTGCGAACCCCCGCGCTACCCGGAATACAGCATCGCGCAGCGCCGAAGCGCCCTCCCTGGTTTCACCCAGCGATAAGATGGCCATGACCAGCCAGCAACTTTTGCTCGGAGGGGCGTGGTGGCCTGTACATGGACCAATGTTAACCATGGCTGCCGACCAGAACTGTCGTAGACGTTACGAGAAACACTGACCACAAGATGTGAAAGCGTTTGAATTTCCCGGAGAGCTCGCCCGCCACTCGGTACTCAGAGACTCATATCAGGCGCGCTACCTCATAGCCGGTCGGTAGAACTTTCGATGATCCGGCGGTTTGCGCCGCCCCTTTTTGAACAGAAGTAGACGAGAGATCGGCGTTCCCCGCTCGACACCGGCTTTACTTCATGCCGTACCTTACATGTCGTGACAAGCACGGAGCCATATGGTGGTCGGAATACATGCTGTTCGTACCCGGTAGGATATACTACGAACTCACCCCCCTCGAAGTCTCTCGCTAGCTGCACAATCACCGCGTACTCAAAGTCCGGATCACTCTTCGCATCCAAATGGATTCCCACGAAAGAACCGGGCGGCATACGATGCATTTGGCATCGGCGAACCACGTAATCTGAGGATGCTCCGAAGATCTGTCTAAGGGCGAAGCTGCGGTCTTTACTTTCTAGTAGCTCCATGATCAGCCCTGAAGCTGTACCACTCACGTTGCTAGGCGCACGGCCGGGTGGATCTACCCTTACGCGCTTGACAAAGACGCTGTGCAAGTCGCCGGCATCTCCCTCCCGCACTTCTTCTTCGGCAATCTCAGCCTGCAGCTGATCGATCTTGGTCAAGTCGGCTTGAGTGAATAATATCTGGGGGGCAATAACGGCCGTCCCCTTTACTAACAGCTCTATGCGGTACTTTGTCAGCATTTCTTCTGAAAGCTGGCGGGATTTATCACTCATTGCGCGCGCCATTCGAGCTCACTCCTTTGGTCTTCGAAGCAGGACTCCGGGTCCTTGTGCATTGAGACGAATGCTCGCTCCCAATGCTCGCCATCGAACTCGGTTATTCTTACGCGTGCGATCGTCCTTCTATCCAGGCATCGAATATTTACGCTGAACCCGGAGGGGTTCGACCTCGGCCTATAGAATGGCTTTACCCCACAAAGCCGGCAAAACGTGTGCCGAGCAATGTTCTTGTTGAACTGATATGTCGTGAGGAGGTCTTCACCGCGCTCGATGCGTAGCTTATCGCCAGTGACGAGCAAGTGGAGAAACCCAGACATTTGGCAAATCGAGCAATTGCAACGAACTCCAGAGAGCTCTCGCGGCGCTCTGACGTAGAACTTGACAGAGCCACAATGGCAACGGCCATGATGTTCGATCTCCGAATGATCATCTCCCGTGCGCGCCGCATTTGCGATGAGATCGCGGCACCACTGGACGCTGAGCCGATAGGCTCGGAGGAATTCATCCAAGAAGCGATCACTACGGTCAGCCTGCACAATTTCACCAATCAGCCGGCCTGTCATTTCTCCGTGGTACTTCTCCGCGGGATCTTCTCCGCCCACGTGGCTGCGAAAGTACTCCAGATCGTCCGGCTGCACTTTAAACATTTCGGCCAGAGTAGTCCACAGCGACTGGATCATGTCCGCAGCATGTAGCTCAAAAGCTACCATGTAAGCGCAACGAACGAGGGAGTCTTTCGATGACAATCCGGCGTAGAGAGAATGCAGATACTGCTTCGTCTTAGAGCTATAGTTGGGCAGTATCCCTCGGCCGAGTAGTTGGGAGGCATCTTTCTTCAACAGGTTGGAGTGAAAGTTTTCTGTCAACAGAATATCGGGTAGCGCGGCCTTGCCTCCCTGGAGAATTCGGCCGTGGCCGCCGGTCTCATCCCAACAGATAAAGTTCGCGACCACGCTGGTCAGTTCAATGTCTCTCGCAATATCTCGATTGTGATGCATTGCATCGAATATGAGGTCCCTTTGGGAGCCCGCCTGCAGGTACGGGAACGCCTGTGACATCGCCAGGTATTCGGGCAGCAGGCTGGCGACCTGATCTTCGGACAACTGAGAGGCGAACGGATGCGGGCCGAACAAGGCTCGCGCTTGCTCGGTCAAGTACTCGTAGCAAATCTTCGGAGGCTGATCCGCGGCAAATCGAGACGCTTGAGATGTCATTTAACCCCTGCAGATGAGAAGAACGGTCCTTTGACGAAGCAACTTCGTGTCCGGGCCATCTATTAACCGCCCTGGGCTCATTGGCTTCGATGGACCATGACTGCGTTCACCTTCCGGACGAACTTTTGGTAGTTTCCTTCGCGATGACAGACAGCGGTATGCTCGGTCCAGCTCATGAGCATCGAAGGGAATGCGTTCATTATTGGAGCGCGGGGAATCCGGTCGGATTCCTTTCCACCAGCAGTCCGACGCCGCAATGCCCGCCACGATCAGCATTCGCGCGGAGACTCAAAACGGATACTGCGCCGCCCACGCCATTTTGACGCTAATGTCGCGTGCGCGAGTGGCGTGCCTGGCCGCTTGGCACGCGTGCAGCTTTCGCGATCTTGGGCGAACGGATCCAGCCATCGCGGTTGCCGCTCGCCCCATTTCGCCGAACTGCCGTGAGCCTGGGACAGCATTGTAGACTCCAATTTGTACGTATGATGCTCTCAAGGCCTTTGGTCCCTGGTGTCATACCGCTCCTGGGCGGCACAAAGCATCTCAAAGCGACCCTCGCCCGTTCTTCCCGTTCGCGATTTACAACTCTAACTTCTTAGTGACAAACAGCAATCATCATGCCAACTCTTGAAATCGCTTCGTAAGATTCAAACAAGTTTGATACAACGGCATTGACGCTTCCTCATTGCGAGTGTCAGAGGCTACGCGCCGCTGTCAGAAAGCAAACAGCGAAGCGCCAGCGGCCGCTCACATGCGTACAGGTCTGCTCAATCGCGGAGATTGGCTTGGCGACGCATAGGTTGACTTTGCGCCCGAAGCCAGCGACAGCGCTTTTGGGTGCAGACGGCAGCGCCAGTACGGTAACCCGGATCGCTGACTATTCCGTGTTCGCTCGTGACCGTTACGGGAAGACGCAATGGCCTTCCACGTCGTCGAACACGGCCGAACGGTGCCCCTGGAACAGGCGCAGGCCTCTTTGCCTGTGCCCCGACAATCCCGCGCGACTCCGGGCATCGATCGTGTGATCGACGGAGCATGCGGCCCCGGCTGCTTGCGAGTTCGACGGTACCGGCAGACCCTATTGGTAGCTGGCCGAGATGCGTGGCTACATCTTGCGCGGTCTTCGACACGGGTGCGGCGATGATACATTCCTGGGGCGTCTCTACTATGATGGCCTGGACTCTCCAGATCGGGCGTCACGAGCAAGTGCCGCAAGATCGGTTTCGAGCTTCGGTTGAAGCGAGAAAATTGCGTCTATCAACGCCTGCGCCGGTTGCTCGGCGGCCTCAACCAGCGCCGCCCTCTCGGCCCGTGCAGAGGGAGCGAACACACGCTTAACGACCGTCGGCGAGCCCTTGAGCCCGCAGTTGGAGGTGTCTTCGACACCGGCTTCCTGCGCGCTCCATTTCACGATTTTGGCACGCGCGGCACGCAGGGCATCCGCCATCGCGCCGCGCCGGATCTGATTTGTCGCCTCAAGCATCGTGATGAGGCACGGCAATTTGGTTTGCAACACCTGCACACCACCTTCGCAGCGTCGTTCCACTTCAATCGTTTGAGCGGCGACGTCCAAGGATCTGATCTTCGCAACGTAAGTTAGCTGCACTACGCCCATTCGCTTTGCGATGCCAGGCCCAACCTGCGCAGTATCGCCATCGATAGTCTGCTTTCCCGTGAAAATGAGATTTGTCGGGCCATAGTCCTTACCGATTTTCCGGATGGCAGTTGCGAGTGCATACGTTGTGGCCAGTGTATCGGAGCCCGCAAAGCAGCGATCGGTGAGTAGGACGGCGCGATCGGCACCATAAGCCAACCCCTTTCGCAAGGACTCTTCTGCCGAGGGCGGTCCCATGGTAAGCACAGTAATTTCGCCGCCGAACCGATCGCGCAGTTCAAGCGCGGCCTCGAGCGCGAAGAGGTCATATGGGTTGATGATGGTCGGCACTCCCTGACGCATGATTGTATTGGTCACGGGATGAACACGAATTTGCGCCGAGTCCGGAACTTGTTTGATGCAGACGACATTGTGCACGATGTTGCTCCAAAAGTTGCGATAGCTGCGAAGAGAACAGCAAGTGTTGTACCACCGCCGCCGTTCTGGACTCGGTTCGCTGTCGCGAAGGCTTAAATGGGACGATAACGCGCTCCAGCCCGCTTTTTCTTAACGAACGAATGCCGACACAGGTCAGGGCACCGACAACACCGTTCCGCTCGGCACGCCAGCCGAGAGACCAAGGAATCCTCGCAGGATAACTGCCGCACAACCTCTGCTGACATTTGGTTGATCGAAGGTTAAGCACCGTCGCTCACTCGTCCGTAGAATAGGGACGATAGCTTGTTCCCTGTTCGAGCTACGGACGTTTCGCGATTGTATGGCCAGCAGGTGAGGCTCTGTAACTCATGGCGTTCAAATCCATGTTGCGCGCCACGTCGTTGCCGCAGGCCGGCCGCCTCTCTTGCGATTGCGTAGATTGCCTCTTCGGGATCATTCTTCACGTATCTGTTTGGCAGTAGCGGCTCCGGCGGATGTGGTCGTTCAGAACCGCTTTATCTCAACTCCGTATTTCCGCAGCGCATAGCCAATTTGGCGCGGGGTTAGTCCGAGTAGGCGCGCTGCCTTGGCCTGCACCCAGCCAGATTTCTCCATGGCCGCAATGACCCGCTCGCGATCGGTCATGCTCGCACCACCAACGAGAACTGTGCCGGCAGGTGCCAGTGGGGCCGGTTCGCAGACAGACAGCGGTGGCGACGTGGCTTGAGCTAGCGGAGTGATCGACTTTGCATGCAAGGGTCGCATGGGTACCGCCAGGTCGGTCTTGTCGTCCGATGTGCTTTTCCAGAGCATCATGGAAAGGCACTGGCCTTGGCAGCATGCAAAGTCACTTCTCACAATCGACGGCCCGGTACACAGCGTCGCTGTTCGCTCGATGCAGTTTTCGAGTTCGCGAATATTTCCCGGGAACCCGCAGTTCATCAGTACATCAATCGCACTGGCCTCCAGGGTGAGCGTACGGCCGTTCTCGCTGTTGAACTTTCTGAGGAACTCTCGGGCTAGCAGCGGAATATCACTGCGTCTTTCGCGCAGCGGCGGCAGTAACAATGGAACTACGCTAATACGATAGTAGAGGTCCGCGCGGAACTCGCTCCTTGCCACGGCCTCTTCAAGGTTCTTGTTGGTCGCAGCTATGACCCGAACATCGACCTTAATCGTGTGATTGCTGCCGACGCGCTCGAACTCCTGCTCTTGCAGAACTCGCAGCAACTTCGCTTGGAACGGAGCTGAAATCTCTCCGATCTCATCTAAAAATAGCGTCCCTTTGTCAGCAAGCTCGAACCGGCCCTTGCGCGAGCTTACCGCACCGGTAAAGGCACCTTTCTCATGGCCAAACAATTCCGATTCCAGAACCGTCTCAGGCAGCGCCGCGCAATTCAGTTTAACGAACGGTCGTTTAGCACGGGACGAGGACTCGTGAATGGCCTTGGCTACGAGCTCCTTGCCGGTGCCGGATTCGCCACGTAGCAGAACCGTGCTGTTCGATTTGGCTACAACCGCAATCTTCTCGAGCAGCCCGCTCAGCGCGGCGCTGTCGCCAATGATCCCGTGGGCGTGAAGCTTCTTGCGCTCGCGAGCGGCCATCCCAAGCTCAACGATCTTCTGTGGCTGGTCTTTGTCCACTAACAATCGTTCGCGATCGCAGGCCAACAAGCGATGTAGCTTCACTGTTTGCCCCACCAAATTGGCGACCATAACGAGCAGCCGCGCATCGTGCTCGAGCTGAAGACTGGAACTATCGTCCTTGATACGGTCTACCGTCAGCGTACCAACCACCCTCGGATCAATACGAATAGGAACCCCAATGAACGATACGGGCATGCTGTCGGAGGCGCCGAGAAGCTCCCGGTCCGCAGCGCTGAAGGCCGGCTCGTCGGCTACGCTCTCGACAACAAGAGGCCTGTCTGTCGCCACGATCTGGGCGATTGCTTCCTGCGGCAGGCACGTGCGGTAACGTTCGTCGCTGCCTTCGCTCCAGCCGGAGCCAACTGTAATTTCTGGGATGCCGTCATGGTCTAATAGTGAGACGATGCCGTGTCGCATCTGCACGAACGATTGCAGGAGGCCAAGGACCTTGGCCAACGTGACTTCGAGCCGACCAGGAGCGCTGACTATTTTCGATATTTCGAAGATGCCGGCCAGCGCGCTCTCATACGACGGCTGCCCCGAGGGATTACGCTCCGGCTCCGGTTGCGAGGCAGGTCGTTCCGAGGATGGGATATGCAGCATGAGCCTCTCTCCGTTGTCTTGATTATCCTCCCTGTTGCCATGTTGGGATTGGCGAGCTTCGTTTTGCATGTCACTCTCGATCTAGCCTCAAGTGTTGACGAGATGACATAGAACCGTGACACCTGATTATGGCACGACACCACACTTGCAATGTGCCCTCGTTTCACTTTTTTCGGATCGTGTCCGCGTCGTCAGCGGAGAACATACGTGCCGCTGCAGGACAAGTCAGCTGGGCCGCCTGAGCGGCGGCTTTACAAATGCTGCCCGCCATTGATCGGCACCTCGGCTCCCGTGACATAACTCGCCGCATCCGAGCACAGGAAGAAGATAACCTTGGCCACTTCATCCGGGGTCCCCACTCTGCGCAGCGGGATGCTTGGCACGAGACGAGCTTCCGTGTCTGGCGACAGCATGTCGGTCTTGATTTCGCCGGGCGCGATCGCATTCACGCGAATGCCATGCGGCGCATAATCAAAGGCCAGTTCGCGTGTGAGGCTCGCAAGCGCCGCTTTCGACGTCGCATAGGCGCTACCGGCGAATGGGTGCACCCGTGAGCCTGCGATTGAAGTCACATTTACGATTGATCCAGACGCGGCTCTTAGCTCGTCAAACAGACCCTGCGCCAGCAGGATCGGAGCCACTAGATTAAGATGAAACACCCCCATCCAGGTCTCGGCGGACGTGGTCAACGACGTCATCCGATCGCCAGTGGGCGTTTTCGGCGAGACACCGGCATTATTCACCAGCGCGTGCAAGGGCGCACCGGCCAAGCGCTTCTTGACCTCGGTGATTGCGCGCGGCAGCATTCGATGATTGCTGAGATCGATCTGGAAATGATCGTCATTCCCTACCTCCCAGGGGCATCGCTCGCTGTCGAAAGGTTGGCGCGCGCAAGAAATCACGCGCCAGCCCGCCTCCGAGAACAGCTTGGCAGTGGCATGACCAATTCCGCGTGATGCCCCGGTGAGCAACATCGCCTTCTGCTCTCTACGATCATCGCGCGCTTTATCGGCGTGAACGAGGCAACCAAAATGTGTTTCGGCCAGCGGCTCTCTAATCAGATTGTCATTCGGCAGATCGAGACCCAAGCCCGCCTCCTCTACTGTTACGCCGGCGCACGCGTAGCAGGATTTGCGCCACTGCGGTGCAGGTAAATCCCTTCCGTTTTGCGTCCTAACGTCGCGCACGCCGTACACTTGGCGGATTTCAGACAGTCGTGGGTGTGCTTTGTGACAACCACGATGGCAAATCAGCTACGTAAGCTCTCTAGCACACTTGCCTGCTTCATCACAGGGGTACGGACCGCGCTCGCTTTCTTGATCGCGCAACCGAATGAACCTGCGGCTGGTCGACGCCTCGCCGAAGTCAAAGATCGCTCGGGAGCGACCATAGTCATTTTGCCGCACTAACTCCAAAACTGACGTACCAGCCTCGCACGTCAGATTCGTCAATCGTCGATCTTGATTTGTCGCTCTGAGCAGAACTGGGATATCGCTGGCGTACGGATACGTTTATCCACGCTCGAGCACTGATTAGCTTCGATTTCTGGCTGGCCCGAAGGATGAGGACGACCTGTTCCGTCTGCTTACGCTGCGCAGCACTCTAGGGCCGTTGTTATCGCCGTCACGGCTAAATCGAAGGCACTGGGCCTTGGCTTCGTTCTGTTCTTGCTGTGATTCGCGCCAACAGCATCACACTGGGCAGACGATTGCCGCGCATACAAGAACTGGCAGCACTCTTGGATGCAAGGAGCGGCAATCACGTTGATCAAGCGGCTTACAACTTTCATGAAACCACCAGCTCTTGCGAGCTGTCTTCGACCAAGATCAACCTGCTCGGATCGTTCAAATCGAATTCTATAACGCGTGGAGAAAAGAGACGCGCATAGCGCGTGAAGGCGCTCGTTGGGGGGAAACGGATCACCGTGTCGCAGCGCGCAAGAAGATACATCTCAGTGAGGGCAGAAAAGCCACCCTCGGCTCCAAGACCGGCGTTGTGCAACGGGCCGGCGTGAGGCGCCTGGAACTGCTTTGGAATCGCAAAAACATCAGGAAATTTTGCCGAAACCTTCTCTAGGATGAGCGCGCTGTCTGTGCACAGGAACGCCCTCACAGGCTTCGCATGTGGTAACGCCCTCGCCTTGTCAACGGCATTACAGACCTGTCGAAAGGCGCGCTCCGCGTCCGCCCAGTAGGGCGCATGCCCCATAATGTCCTCACCGTTACCATGCCGGACATGAATGCCGATCACGCTGTACGGCTCAAAGTGCTCGCGGTAGATAGCATCAATCCGCGCCTGAATTGCAGCTCGCGGCTTGATACTCCGAAAGATCTCTCGCTCCGCCTCTTGATCGCAGCGCCACATCAGGCAGGCATCACACACCACCGTGTTAGCGTCGCTATCCCTCTGACTTTGGAACAGTTGATCGAGTTGGTCGCGTTCCCGGAAGATCTGCTCGTCCGGGCGATAGACGCAATCGAGAGATGGCTTATTCCACCATGCCGGAAAGAATGGTCCCGGAAACGAGCGCTTATTGATGTCGTCGTCGCAAATCACCCGCACGCCGGCAATGTCGTCAACCGGTTCGAAGAAGACCGGAAAGGCATTGGTGAATGGTTCATCAAGATAGCAAGACCCCCGCCAATCGATGGCTAGCGTCCGCCCCGTCTGCTTTGCAAAGCGCCAAGCTGCTGCCAGTGACCACAGACAGTCGCCCAACCCCGTACGTCGTCGGGATACTACAAACCGATCATTCATCGAATCGCTACCCATCTCGATTGCCTTTTCGCGCGCTCCTGGTTGGACAAGAGACATCGATAAAGACATCTCCGGCATCTTTTTGCCCGGCGTCACGGTCTGAAATCGCGGTGCCGGCGAGCTGCGTCGGTAGAACTTCATAGCAGGGCTATCCGTGATGGCCGCGTTCTCTCAACACTTTCTGTCCTTTCTTCAGCGGTGTTGCATCGACCGGCCGGAAGTCCGGTGCCCAATGCCCTCTGGGCGTCGGATGGACTGGCCCGCTCAAATGCAGGCATAGGCGTGGCCATGCTCATGACTTACGGCTATGCTCCGCTTCGCACTTTATTGTGGCCCGAAGCCCCGCGCAGCGGATGAAGGCGAACGCCCCGCAGCTCCCATACGAGCCGCAATTCCTTCACAAGGTCTTCACGCTTGGCCTGGTCCAGCATGGCTGCGTCGAAAAGCCACCCGAGTGACGCCTCGCCTTCGATCCGCATCAAGATCTCGAAAAGCTCAGTTGAGATACGCATACTAGAATGTCCCGTGCGTATCTCGCAAACCGTTTCCTGTCGATCTGGCGCTGTGTAGGAGCGAACACGATGAAGGGATGCATACGGCGGCAATGACACGCCCAGCGCACTCCAATCCTGCAGTGATGCTAGCCGCTTCCTGACGAGGAACGGGCCAACAACAAGTCCATCCAGGTCAGTCGTTAAGAACGCGGTGATCGCATCTGACACGGACTGCACAATCGGCTCGGCGTTGTTGTTAAATGAGGTATTCAGAAGAATCGGAATGCCGGTTCGCTTCTTGAACGCTTTAATTACATCCCAATAGGTGGGGTTTGTCTCACGCGATACGGTCTGCAGCCGAGCGGTCCCATCGACGTGCGTGATCGCACCGAGGACGCTGCATTTGGCTTCACGCACACGAACCACGAAGTTCATGAACGGGAGCTGCCGCGTGCCGTTCGGGAGCTCAAAGAACTCGCTCGCATCCTCCTCTAGTACAGATGGCGCAAAGGGGCGATAGCCCTCGCGCTTCTTGACCATCGCGTTAATGCGGTCCTTGTTTTCCGCAGGCCGCGGGTCCGCGAGAATGCTGCGGTTACCAAGCGCACGTGGGCCAAACTCAGAGCGGCCCTGAACCCAGCCGATTACAGCGCCATTTGCCATCCAGTCTGCCGCACTGGATGCAATGTCATCACTTCGTTGAATGTCGAGGTGGCCTGACCATGCGTTGAGCTCATGCTCTATGGCTTGCTCGTTCCCGAGATCGGGCCCCCAATAAACGTCCGGCAGTCGCTCGCGCGGCGCTGGCCTGCCTAACTTGTTTGATACCATCAATGCAGCGCCGAGTGCGCAACCAGCGTCGTGCGCCGCGGGTTGAACAAAGATGTCGTCAAACAGACCCGAATAGAGCAGCTTTCCGTTCAGCGTGCAATTATGGGCTACCCCGCCAGCTAGGCACAAGCGTGTCATGCCCGTCGCTTCGCGATGGTGCCGCAGAGTGTGAAACACGATCCGCTCCAGCGCTTCCTGCAGCGACGCGCTGACATCTCGATGTTGTTGGGTGAATGGCTGTCCCTTTCGCCGAACCTGAATGTTGCGGACCAGGGCCGGTCCGATTCGATCCAGGTGAACGCGATAGTCACCGCCATCCAACAACTCGTAGAACTGCGCGAAGAGCTCGCGATAGCGATTGGGATCACCATACGGTGCAAGCCCCATCACTTTGTACTCGTCGAACATCCCGTAACCGAGATATCGAATCGTCTCGAGATAGAACAGCCCCAGGGAATTATGCTCCGGGAAACTTACAAGTTGCGTAATTTCGGTGCCAGACCCTACCGCCAATAAGCCTGAGAGAAAATCGCCGCCGCCGTCGATCGCAAAGACGAGACTTTGCTCGAATCCGGACATGGCAAACGCGCTCACGGCATGCGCTTCGTGGTGATTCACGAAGGAAAGCCGGGACAGATCGAGCTCGGCCCCGAACTCCCGTGCCAGCAGCTGCCGCAGCAACAATTTTGCGTCCAAAGTAACGGGTTGAGAAACAGAGAGACGCTCGAGCATGGTCTTGCAATAGGCTTCAGTCGCGTAGAACGCGATACGGTCGATCTCGCCCAGTTCGACTCCTGCGGTAGAAAGGCAGTATCGGATCGAATTGCTGGGGAACTTGTTGGAGTGCTTGACGCGGTTGAGGCGCTCCTCTTCGACAGCAGCAATTACACGCCCATCCTGCACAAGGACTGCAGCGCCATCGTGAAGAAATGTATTCGGCAGCTCCGGAGAGCTTTCATAGATTCTATCAAGGCCACCACTCAGTCCCAGGCACAACATTCCGTTCTCCGCTCGTTATGATGGGAACGCCAACGTCCGTCCCACCGAACTAACCTGTATACTCATGCTCCCCCGCTGCGCAGGCCAGACAGCACAACACGACTTTGCAAGCTCCGTCTCGGCGGGCTAGCGACAGACCGCGCAGAAATGGGGGTGTTGGCATCCGACACCGATCGACCGAACAGGCGGCCGTAGAGCTGGTTCGATCGCGGCCTCTTAAGGTCATTTCAGAAGCTGCTGTAAAACACCAGGTATCACTCCCGAGTTATCGCAGCGCATCATGGCACTGCATCGATCTGATCTTCTCCGTTTCTCTCAACTCACGTCAACGCAGCAGGCGGCGCCGAAATAGTGCTGTCGATGCGAAAAAGGGCAAGACCGCGTAAACACAGAGCGCACCTACGTGCAGGGCGGCACTGTCCGCTCCGCGCTCAAGCATCGTTGGACGAATAAGGTCGACCGAATGTGCGAGCGGCAACAAGCCCGCAAAGTGCTGAAATGAGTCAGGCAGTTGGCTCGTCGGAAAGATCGCGCCACAGAGAAACACCATGGGCGTAAGGACGAGCGACTGGTAAAACACGAAGTAATCGTAAGTTGGCGCAAGAGATATGACGACCATTGCCAGGCTGGCGAAGACAAGACCCGTAAGGGCGACTGTTGGTAACGCACAAAGAATGGACGTCCAGGATGCATAACCCAGCGCCGCAGCGACAATCCCGATTGCTGTCCCCGCTAGAACGGACTTACTAGCCGCCCACACCAACTCACCTAGAACGATATCGCCGAGCGTGAGCTGTGTGAACAGAATTCCCTCCCAGGTACGCTTGACACCCATCCTAGCAAAGGCCGCATATAGGGTTTCAAAGGTCGCGGATGTCATCGCAGTGACTGCGATCATACCGGCCGCCAAAAAGGCAATGTACGAAGTCCCCTCAACCCGTCCCACGATGAGTCCGAGGCCAAAGCCAAGGCCCAACAGATTGGTTATGGGGTCTGCGAGATTGCCGAGAAGCGATGCAAGCGCGACTTTCCTCCATGCCAGGAAATTTCGTCGCCATACCGCGATCCAGTTGTACGCGTTAGCCGGCATCACCGACGCATAACTATTATCCATCGCTCATTTCTCCATCTCGCGCCCGGTCAACCGCAAGAACACGTCTTCGAGATTCGGAGGGCGCTGCAGTACGCGAAGGTTTGCTTGCCCGCGCAGCTGCACGCGGACTTGCTCCGGATATCGCGCGTAACAAAAAAGCGTCTCTCCACTCACTTCGATATGCCGCGCATAAGGCCCGATCAGCTCTCTGACTTGATTGGGATCACCGCCATAGATCTCAATCACGTTGCAGCCGATATGCTCGTCGATCAAGGCGTCTGGTTTGCCTTCTGCGATTTTGCATCCACTCTCAAGCACGCATAAGCGATCGCACAGGCGCTCGGCCTCTTCCATGAAGTGAGTGGTCAAGAGGATCGTCTTGCCACGCGCAAGAAGGGCCCGCAGGCGCTCCCAAATCAGGTGGCGTGCATGCGGATCCAACCCAGTGGTCGGCTCATCCATCACGAGCAGATGTGGATCATTAATCAGGGCACGCGCCAGCGTCAGCCGCCGCCTCATGCCACCGGACAACTCGGAGACACGCACGTCCGCTTTGCTTTCCAGACGCGCAAACTCAAGCAGCGAGGGCGCAACCGCCTCGATCCTGCGGGCGCTCATGCCAAAATAGCGGCCAAACACAAGCAGATTCTCTCGTACTGTGAACTCGAGCTCGAGGTTGTCGAACTGCGGCACCACCCCGACGCGCGTACGAGCCGCACGAGCGCGGGAAGGCACAGACTCATCGAGGACTGTAATCTTGCCTTCGTCGGGCGAAATCATGCCGAGGAGCATGCGCGCAATCGTACTCTTGCCAGCTCCATTCGGCCCTAGCAGTCCGAAACACTCTCCGCGCGCGACCGAGAACGACAGGTCGTTGACGATAAGCTTGTCGCCAAATGACTTTTTTACACCGGCAAGGTCGATCGCCACAGTGGACATGTTCATCTTAGGCTGACAGAAGTCGTTCCGTGGACGATGGCCTCTTGACGACCGTTTTGCTCCAGAGCATGCCCTCGCACCAAACATGCTCGACACGCCCCCATTGGCAAGCTGCCGCAGCGTCCGGAAAAAATCCCCGTCCGTGGAGGTTGGCGCTCGTGTTGCAGAGCAGCGGAATGCCCGTGAGTTGTTCAAATTCGACGAGAAGCGCGGCAATTTTGTGAGGAGAGTTGCGGGAAATTGTCTGCAGCCGCGCCGAGCCGTCAAGATGGACCACCGCGGGGACCTTGTCGCGCCAATTCGCCCGGGTCTGGTGATCGAACAGCATGTAAGGATCTGGCGTGCCCGGGCTGAAGATCTCCGGTGCGCGGTCCTCCAGACAAATGGGCGCCACCGGTCGGAAGTGCTCGCGACGTTTGATGTCGTTGAGATGATCCTTCATTGCCGGGCTCGTTGGGGCTGCAAGAATGCTTCTACCGCCCAACGCCCGCGGCCCAAGCTCGGCACAGCCGGAAAGAAAGATGACGGGCTTGTTGTCGGCAAGAATCGACGCAAGTTCACTCAAACTGCAAGGAGCGGCCTCCCAGTCCGGCGGAACCTCGCTCTCCTGGAGGGCGGGACCACTGTAAACTGACCATTCCAAAGGACCGAAGCCATTCTGCGCTGCCATAGCACCGCACGCCGCGCCGATTGCCGAGCCGCTGTCATTCGGAAACGGCGGCACCCAGACATCATCGAACAATCCCGTTGCGCGCAGCGCGCTGTTCCATTTGATATTGAGACCGCAACCTCCGGCGACACATAGATTTCGCGCCCCCGGAAGCGACGAATATCTTAGCAGAAGCAGCGCGATTTCCTTAACAAGAAGACGCTCCAGAAACACATGGAACGAGGCGAGGACGTCCTCCGCTCGCTTGGTGGCCAGGCGCAATGCGCTTGCCTCGAAGAACTCGTTCATAGCTGCAAGAGACGATTCCGCATTGTTGATGTCTTCGCGATAGCGGCGAGCCTGCTCCGTGTCGGCCGCCAAGCGTGTTTCGTAAAGCTCCTGAAACACTTCCACAATGCTTTCATCGACGGAGCCAAGCGCAATGTAGGCCATCAGCTTACCGGCGATACCCAGATCCCAACTGGAGCGGTTTGGCTGCCGGTATGGCCCGAAGTGAAGGCCCGCGGCAGCATAGGCGTGGCCAATCATCGGAAACAGCGACCCAATGAACCGAGCGCCGCGCGGCTCAACATAGTAAAGACGCGGAAAGATACAGCCATCCCATACCAGACAGAACGAGGGTTTTCCCGCGGCTGCAAAGGGGCTGGTGCTATATGCTGACGCGACATGGCCCGTGACATGCGGGTAGCTCTTATATGGAAACTGCTTGCCGCCGAGCAGGAGGCCAAGGCCGTCGACGGGATCAAGGAGGCCCTCAGCATGACGCTCGACATAGGGCGCGCCTTTTAGCGCGACCGGCACCGCTCCGCTTGGCAGCTGGAATTGCGATTCATTCTCCCCGTCCCAGCCGTCAATGACGAACTGATCGATATCCCGTGGATCCAGGCCATGCTCCGCCAGGGCGAGCACGACCGCATCGAGATTGTCGACGGATTGATACCGTGGACCGTTGCCGCGCTTCTCTTGCTCGACACAAAAAAGAAGCCGACCGTCTTCGACGACAGCGATTGCTCCGTCATGTGTCAGCTTTATTCCGCAGATGCGCATACGTCCTCCTGGCCTAATGACCGACGTTAGATTGTTCGGACGAGGCGCCTGGCCTCCGAAACCGGACGATCAAGCAGTCTTCGTTCGCCACCCCGGTGCAGCAGTGTCGACGCTCGACCTCCGATAGGCTCTCGTTAAAGAGAGCGATCACAGTTTCAGCACCAGCAGCATGCCCCCAGAGTCGACATAGTTCATCACGCGCGGACCCGAAAATCAGAGTGCCACTTGGCGCAAGCATACTCACCAGGTTGCGGATAGCCGCATGCATCTCGCCCACGTCTTTGAGGTAGTAAAGGACCTCGGCCACGACAATTAAATCGAATTGCTCAGTGGTCGAGAACCGCTGAATGTCGCAGGTAACCCAAGTAATATGTGACCACTTACTCGTCCGCAATCGCGCTCGCTCGATTGCCTGCGGCATGACATCCACCACGGTAAGTCGCTCGCATAGCGGCGCTAGCAGCTTCGTGAATGCACCGGCTGCGCATCCTACTTCGAGGGCAGACGCAGTAACTCCGCTGCCGCATGACATCCGGAGCATTTGCGCGTATCGCTCCTGCTCGAACACACTACCGTCAAGGCGCCATGGGTCGTCGGCAGCCAACTCTCGTTCTAATAGCTGATGGTTTGCGTCCGGAGTCATGAGCCGACCACTTATTTGTAGGCAGTCGAGCGATCGCGACCGGAAACACTCTCCGTGGCGGCCAGGCTCGATGGGCGGTGTGCTAACCCCGCCTTATGAACGGGATTAGGCCCCCCCCCTACACCAGCCGCACTTCGTCCAGCGTTCCGGCGCAAGATGACACGCTGTTTCTCCTCTCCGCCCGACACATTGGTCACTTTTCGCGATAGCCAATCGCTATTGCTCAATGTACAAAGCGCATAGGCCTTCAATGGTAGCAAAAGAAAGATATTGATCGGTGTGTGGAGCGAGAAGCCGATAAACCGCAAATCGCGAGCGCGAAGCGCTGCCACACTGCACCGGACCATAGTCATTGCAGCGATCGTCAATCCCGTCCACCAGGGTATAGAGCCACCGATCAGGAGCTGTGCAAGCGCAGCAAGTGTTGAAATGGCCAGGAGAAATGGGCCGAGATTTTGCCCGATAACATCTAGCGTCAAATAACCATCGAGCTCTGGGAGCAGGCGCAATGCAAGAAACGTATCTCGAAAGGTACTGCGCGCCCAACGAAGCTGCTGACGCAGATATGGCCCAAGACTGTGCGGGACGACTGTGGCTGCTATCGCGTCTGGGACGTATTCGGTTCGAAACCCCGCCTTGAGCATAAGTATCGTTAGATGGCGGTCCTCGCCGAAATCACTCGGCTTCCCACGGAAGAACTGCGCTTCGTATTGATCGAGAAGCAACGTCAGCGCGGAACGCCGATACATGGCACAAGGGCCGCAACAACACATGACGGCACCGAAGCGCGCCTGTGCCGCGCGCTCTTCGTTGCACGCGAGCCAATATTCCATATCGATCAGCCTGGTCAACCAGGTCTGGTTACGATTACTTGCTATCAGTTGACCCATCGCCGCACCGATTTCCGGGTCACTCATCTTCAATACAAGCTTCGTGACGACGTCGGCAGCAAGTATCGTGTCGGAGTCGACGTTGAGAACCAGATCACCGGATGAGCGGCGTATCGCAGCGATCTGCGCCTTGCGCTTTCCGACGTTGTTTGCCAGCAAGATGATACTGAATCTCGGATCGTTGGCATATATCTGGTGTACGGGCGCGACCATGTCGCGGTTTGCAGATCCGTCATCGACCACATAGACTTGTATCTTTCCGGCGTAGTCTTGACTGCAAATCGACTCCAGGCACTCGGCGAGCGTGTTTGGATCCTCGTTGAAGCATGGCACGATGACGTCCACGGTGGGAAGGACCACCTCCGCTTTTGCCAAGCTGTCCTGTAATGAGGAGTTGATCGCCGGCCGGGCATAAAGCGCTTGCACGCTCTTATAGATAGTCGAGAGTACCGCATAACTTGAAACAGCGGCAGCACTGGTTGTCGCGAGCAGGTCCATTGGGTGTCAGTTCTTGTTCAGTGAAGTTGAGGAAGTGGACGGATTGCAAACCCGCGCCGTTGTAGTGCCGGGATCAGATATGTGAGGGCCGTGGCGGTCTGATCGCGCAGCGTTTCATCGGTGCACAGTCTCTCCTCATCGGGAGGATACCCGTCGTGCAGGAGCACAATTGCACCCGGTCGAACGTTCGCCAGCACCGAATTCACAATTGTATCAACTCCAGGGCGGGACCAATCTCTCGGGTCGACCGACCAGTGCAGAGCCGTGAGACCAGCGCTCGCCGTCATTGCGAGCACCTGTTGCGTCCATATGCCGTAAGGCGCTCGCATATGCCTGGGCGAGGCCTTCGGGCACGCCAGACGGATCGCCTCGCTCGCGGTCAGCACTTCATCCTGTAGCTCCGCAGGTCCGCATCTGGATAGATCAGGATGGGTCATCGTATGGTTCGCAACCTCATGACCTTCCGCAATCACTCGTCGGATGAGGTCCGGATGCTCGATCGCGTACGTGCCGATGACGAAGAATGTCGCGGGAACCCGATGTTGCGCCAGCACATCGAGCACCTCTGGCGTACAAAATGGGTTCGGCCCGTCATCAAAGGTCAGATAGACAGCTCGACTTCCGCTCACATCAGCGTAGTCGCAGCGGACAGTGGATGGGGTGAAGCGCTCTGTCACAACTCAGGCCCGTTCCGATCGATGACAGTCCCGGCCGGCCAGTCGCTTATCGAGCGTCCCAGCGGAAACACTACAACTATCGCGTCCTCGAGGCGGGTTGGCGATAAATTGGGATAGACATCTGGCTGTGTGGAACGGACGCGAATGCCATGCATCAGGGTGGCGAGTCCCTGCCTTTCGACCAGTCGCTTCATATGTTTCTCAAGCGCCGACCGAACCGTGCCAAAGCCGAATGGAACACCAAGCTCCTGCAGTACGGGATACATCACGCGCATTGCGTGGCTTATTCCGAGCCCTTCGAGATCCGGGCGCACCGCATACAACCCCAGCTCCGCCACAAGGAGATCGACTTCACTAACTTTGATGAAGCGACGTAGCAGCCCGATGTGAGCCGCTACCCCGCGCGCGTCGTAACCAATTGCACGAAGCTCCGGTCTTGCGCCGGCCCAGCTTCGGCTTCCCTCAAAGGGCTGCGCATTGAACGCACCTGTGGGCCCATAACTCTTGCGAAAGAACTCCGCGAGCTCGGCATGATCGGCGAGCCGCAGCTCGCTCTCCCAACGAAGGCTCCACTGCACTTGAGCGCGCGCAGACGCACGTTCCGCAGTCGGGGATACGGCAATGTTCATGGCGAGCGTCCTTGCGCCTGATGAATTGAACGGGAGGCCGTCACGTGATCTCTACCTGCAGGGCTGCCGATCAATACTGAAATGCGCCGCTGTACTTTGTCGGAGCTCCGCACCGCAGGCCTGCACCCGCGCCCTTCGCCTCCGCTCGCGAAATAGCTATCGCTTGGTTCGCGCTCGTCATCCTGCTGATGTGCCATGCCCGTGCGGAAGACCCCGTTGAGGCAATTGGACTAGCCAGAACCGGTCTGCACCAGGGAGCGCTTGCGCCCTGCGTTGCATCGCCGTCCGGCGAATTGACGGTTGCGGGCAAGCCACCGACGCGCGATTCGTCATCGATGACGCATCCGAGCGGCATCAGATCACACTGGCTCCTATACATCTTAAACAGACCCCAAATACGCTGGACAGGCGAGCCGTTTGGAATGGCGCCTGAAATGCTTGGCATCCGCAATCTGCGCCTGCCGTTATTCCCTGACACTAGATTGATGCTGAAAGCGCTCTCAAGTGTACGCGGGTAAACCTCGAATATGGAAACGGATGACAGCTCCATACGAAGGTTTATCGGGTCCCGCTCTGCGCTCAAACGAGCGCACATCGCACGGAGACGCAACACGACTCGCACGCCGCGCCTGTAGACGCCCATGAAACGGACGCGGCGGTGCGCTCGCATGTCCAGGAGCTTTTCTCTGAGCTCACCTGAACGACCATAAACCATTGTGGTGTGCCTGGTTCGTTTTTCAAACTTCAGTTTGCTATCCAACATCCAGCAATTTGGTAAAATCGATTGTTTCGATAGAACACATCCACACTATGGATAGACTCACAACATGCGGTTCAAGGGACTTGATCTAAATCTTCTCGTTGCGCTCGATGCCGTGATGACGGAACGCAACCTCACAGCGGCGGCTCGCAAAATTAACCTGAGCCAGCCCGCTATGAGCGCTGCGATCGCGCGGCTCCGCGCCTATTTCCGCGATGAACTATTTACTATGAGAGGTCGCGAGCTCGTCCCGACACCTGGCGCAGAGGCGCTTGCAGGTCCAGTTCGCGAGGCCCTGCTGCACATCCAACTCTCAATCATATCGCGCGACGCGTTCGACCCGACTCAGTCGAGTCGACGCTTCAGGGTCATTCTTTCAGATTTCATGACGATCGTTTACTTCCGCAGAATTGTGGACCGCATGGCACAAGAAGCTCCCGCCGTGCGGTTCGAATTGCTGCCATTTTCCGATGAACCCGATGAGCTGCTTCGTCGGGGCGAGGTCGACTTTCTCATTCTGCCGGAACTGTTCATGTCGAGTTCGCACCCTAAGGCGACGCTGTTCGACGAGACCCTCGTGTGTGTGGGATGCCGCACGAACAAGCAGCTATCCCGACAGCTTACGTTCGAGAAATACATTTCTATGGGGCACGTTACTGCCAAGTTCGGACGGGCACTGAGACCGAACCTCGAAGAATGGTTTTTGCTTGAGCACGGTCTGAGGAGACGAATCGAGGTCGTCGTGCAAGGCTTTAGCCTGATTCCGCCCATATTGTTGGACACGAGCCGTATTGGCACGATGCCCTTACGGCTGGCCAGACACTTCGAAAAGCGGATGCCACTGCGGATCATCGAACCGCCTCTCCCCCTACCCATATTCACAGAGGCCGTGCAGTGGCCCTCGTTCCACAATACCGACCCCGCAAGCATCTGGATGCGGAGGATATTGCTCGAGGAGGCATCCAACATGGCATCTGGTGAGCAAAAGCCTCCAACCCGCAGGCGCTGTTAGGCTTAGCGCAAGCTGCCGCTCCGAATATCCCAATCACGTTACAGGCCCTTTCGACGTGTTCGGTCCCTTCGCTCGCTCCCGCGTCTCCTGGGGAGACACTGCCACGACCTCACTATGCAGCGATCCATTGCGAAGACTTTTCAGTTGTAAGCGTGATGACTTCCTAGGTGTGGTTTGATGGCCTGCATTCAGAGCTACCGCTCGCACTAGCGCGGATAGAACACGCCTCCATTACAACTCCTTCGCTTGGCCAATAAAATGGCTTGAATCGCACATTGCGTCAGGTTGTACGTTGGCCGTCGCGACTAGCGCTGCACGACGCAGCCGTCGACGGAGCGCTTTGGGGACCTCACGGCGCTCGCGGACCCTGGGATGACTGCTATCGGCGGGCTGAACGGGCCCAGCTCCGTGATCGACTGGAATGGGCGAGACCAATTAGCTTGGAGGCTCTTGACGCTTTCCTGCCCCTGCCGCTCGGCTTACCGCAGGCTGTCCATTCTTGTGATCATTTCGCGAGCTTCTCTTCGCGATGGCAGGGTTGAGCCGATCTCCGTTTGGGCGAGCCAAGACGATCGCCCCAGGCGGCCGCAACCGCACGTTTTGCGCAGCAAGGACGTCTGTGCCGGATAGGAAGAGATGCGTTTCAAAGGTCTGGATCTAAATCTTCTCGTCGCGCTGGATGCTCTGATAAGTGAGCGCAGTCTCACCTCCGCGGCACGCAAGATTAATCTCAGTCAGCCGGCCATGAGCGCAGCCGTTGCCCGGTTGCGCTCATACTTCGGTGATGAACTGTTTGGAATGAGGGGGCGCGAACTCGTTTTGACCTCGCGCGCGGAAGCGCTCGCGGCTCCTGTACGCCAGGCTCTGGTTCACATTGAACTCTCAATTGTGGCGCGCGACGTGTTCGATCCAGCCCGATCGAGCCGACGATTCAGGATCGCCCTTTCTGATTTCATAACAGTTGAATTCTTAAAAAACGTCGTTGAGCGCGTCACGCGAGAAGCCCCCACCGTCAGCTTCGAACTAGCGGCGCCGACCGACGAGAACGAGGAGCTCCTTCGCCGCGGCGAACTCGATTTTGTTATCCTGCCAGATTTTCTTATGTCCAGCGCGCACCCCAGAGCTGCCCTATTCGAGGAGAGACTCGTCTGCGTAGGCTGCTGCATGAACAGGGAATTGCAACGCCGGCTTACATTCGATCGATATATGTCGATGAGTCACGTTGCAGTTAAGCACGGAGTCTCTCAGACGCCATTTGAGCAATCATTTTTGATCGATCTCGGCCCCGCTCGGCGCATCGACATTCTCGTCCAGAGCTTCAGCATGATTCCGCCCCTCCTTGTTGGGACGAACCGCATAGGCACGATGCCATTAGGGCTCGTGAGGCATTTCCAAAAGATGATGCCTCTTCAGATTGTCGAGCTTCCGGATCCATTCCCCGTCTTCACTGAAGCGGTCCAATGGCCCGCACTTCACAACAATGACCCGGAAAGCCTCTGGATACGGGAGATATTGCTCGAGGAGGCCACGCGCATGGCGACTGCACAAGAGCACACCGTCACCAGCACTCCGGGAGGATCGGGCAGTGCCGGAAACTTCGTACAATCCGTTTCGCCGTTGCCGTAAGGACGTTCGTGAGGTCTACGAACCTCACGTCCAACACTTGTCTCAACACCCACCATCTGCCTGGCTCCTTTGTCGCGGGATAAGGACGCTTCGGGCGCGCGATTTATGAGAGCTTCTTTATATCTTTCGCGCATTGGCGTTAGGCGCGATGCCCGAACCGGAGAGTGTTGGCCTTGCTTTAGAGATAGGGACGGAGGAGCACGTTCACGCTTAGGCCAGGCGCTACGTTGCAACCGCGCGCGCCAAGCGCTCTCTCCAGAAGGCGGGACCGGCACAGGGCTCCTGTCGTCAACTCTCTGAGTTAGTAGTTGCTCCCGATAAATGGAGGCGATCAACTTCCGTGGAGCCGCAACAAAATGCATCGTGAGCATAGAGGTCGTCGATTACGCAGACGAAGCCAAACGTCCGCGCTCGCGTGTGGCCCTATGGCATCACTCTACAGTACACCGCATCTCCATCGCTCTGCGCCGCAGGTATGACTTCTTTTGGCCCTACCGCGGCCAAACGTCTTGACGACGTGCGCTGCCCTGGACCAGGACCCAATTCAAACAAGGAGCTGAAGGTTGAAGCTATCCAGCGGCGTATTCGATCCAGAAGAGCTTTCTGCCCTCGGACGAGTTTATGACGGCGCCGTCGACGCGCTACCCCCATCGATGCGGAGCCCAGAAAACCGCACGGCAATCGCTAAGCTCATCCTGGAGCGTACAGTGGCGGGCGAGACTCAACTGGCATGCCTAGCGAACTTGTTGATCACCCTTTCCCCTCAGGGTTGATCCGCCGGCATTCTAAGGATAGTCACCACTCTCGCGCTGGAGAATGGAAGGCGATTCAGGCTGACGCTTAGAAAGCAGCTTGAATCATACGTGACGTCAGGTTGTAGGCTTCAAAATTGAACAACATGAACAGACCTACACCAAGAAGGCGTCGATGGCGCATTGGCGAACTTGCAGAGGCGACCGGTGTAACGGTTCGCACGCTGCACCATTATGAGCACACAGGACTCCTAGCAGCCACAGAGCGTACTGACGGCGGCCACCGGATGTATGATCGTGAGAGCGTGCAGCGGGTTCAGCAGATTCGCGCGCTGCGTGAGCTTGGCTTCTCACTTGTCGAGATCCGGAAAGCCATGGAGGGCACGACCTCCCTCACGGACCTACTGCGCAAACATTTAGAGCGCATAGAACTTCAAGTCGCTCGAGCAACTCTGTTGCGCGATCGTTTGCGAACCATGACAATCGAGGGCGAGGTGCAAGTAAGTGTGGATGAGCTGCCTGCCACTCTGAATGCCATGTCGCGAGTCGAAACGCGTGGTCAAACGTCCCGATGCATCTGCAATTTAGCTACGGAGCGTGAGGACCGGTGGCGCAGGATCCGCGACGATCTTCGCGATTGCATGGATCGCGGCGAGCACCCTTGCGGTGAACGCGCAAAGGCTGTCGCGGTTGCAGCGCGCTTGCTGATTAGCGAAATCGCCGGGGCCGATTCACGCGTTTCGATGATCCTGAAGGTACTTGCACGATTAAGCGCCCCCCGCGCTCTGGCTGGCTGGGATCCGTGCCTGATGCAATATCTCGATCTGGCTCTTGGCGGGTTGGAAGATCAGCCGTACTGACGCGTTCATGGCCGGTACCACCACGTAGGCTGAGGGTGGACCCGATAAACGCTAGATTGATCGGCCGCTCTCAGATGCGGCCAGAGCTTTATGAGCTCAAGCGGACAAATGGTCATGGCCCGCCCCGATCCACGCCTCTGACTCAACCATCGTTCTCCCCAAAAGGGCTTGATCCGCACGTAACGTCAAATTGTAGGCTCGAGCACAATTGGAGGCTCGACAACGCACGTTTGGCGCAGAGCGATCTCAACCTGCAGGAATGTCTGATCATATGTGCTTACTGTTCACTTATCGGAAGCTTCACAATGGCAAATAGGAGGCGCGCTTCTGTTGCAAGTGCAGCGGTTCTGTTCTGCGCTCTTGCCGCCCCGGCCGCGCGCGGCTCTGAAGTAAGGATCGCCGTGGCTGGCCCGATGACCGGAAGCAGCGCCGCGTTCGGCGCGCAAATGCGCGATGGTGCAGCTGCGGCGGTCAAGGTCTTGAACGCTTCGAGCCTACTTCCCGATAACACGAAGGTTGTATTGAGTGTCGCCGACGACGCCTGCGACCCAAGGCAAGCTGTCGCGGTTGCGAATAAGCTCGCGACAGAGCGAGTCCTGTTGGTGGTTGGTCACTTTTGTTCCTCTTCGTCGATCCCGGCCTCCGACATCTACGCCGAAGCAGGCATCGTTCAGGTGTCACCAGGCTCCTCGACTCCTCAGCTAACAGAGCGCGGCCTTGAGACTGTCTTTCGGATCTGCGGCCGCGACGACCAACAGGGAGCCGTTGCCGCCGAGTACATTCACGCGAACCATCCCAACGAGAACATCGCGGTGCTCGACGACAAGAGCACTGCTGGTAAGGGCATCGCCGACGTGGTTGAAGCCCAGCTTCATCGATTCGGACGAAAAGTCAGTCGGCAAAGCTACGTTGCGGGTGAACGGGACTTCAGAGCGTTGGTCTTAAGAATGAAAAGGGATCGAGTGCGCGTCGCCTATATTGGCGGCTATCATACCGAAATCGGATTGTTTGTACGCCAAGCAGCAGAAGCAAAAGCAGACTTTGTAGTCATGGCGAACGATCCGCTGATGACCTCCGAATTCTGGGCCATAACCGGCAGCGCCGGGAATGAAACATTGTTTACCTTCATGCCCAATCCCGCCGGGAATGCCAACGCGGCCGGCGCGGTCGCTGGACTCAAAGCTTCCAGCCTGTCCGCTGAAGGCTACACGCTATATGCCTATGCAGCTGTGCAAGTCTGGGCAGAGGCGGTCAACCGGAGCGGCTCCTTCCACGCTAAGCGCGTCGCCATCGCACTCCGTTCACGGCCGATCGATACCGTGATTGGCCCGGTCCGGTTCGACAAAAAGGGAGACAACTCGGCTTCTGGATTTTTGGTTTACCGCTGGCGCGACGGCCGTGTTGAACGTCTCAAGAAATACTGATTCGTACGTACCGCCGGCGCGCGCAAACGCAAAGTATCACGAATTGATGAGACCTCCCCAGAACGTTGTCGCAGCGATACTCGCCAGCTCTTTTATACTCGCTGCTTTCGGAGCGTTTTTCGCGTTCGCTGCGGCGCTCGCAGAGCTAGCCAACGTCGAGCTGACGGATGTGCTACGTCCGATGATTGACAAATAGCAGCCCAGTTGTCCTGATCCGTTCGGCAGCACACGACCTCTGAAGCGATCGATTGCAGTTCTGGCGAGTTTGAAGGCATGGCAAAACCCTTCTGCCGTCAAGTGATTGAAGGTTCAGGACGAGGACGCAAAGCTAACGAGTTTACAGTCACGCAATGGCTCAGCTCGAGGCGCGTTCGCTACTTCGATCAAATTGATGGCCGGACCGCCATTGAACGCATTCTCCTGTACTGATCATATCGCGCAAGCTCGAATTCCAACCAGGGAGGAGAGAGCGGGACGGCATGGATCAATCAGGACCCACCACATAGGCCATTGCCGGGTACTGCGGGTAACCACAGCTGGCGGATGTCGGTGCCGACATTGCCTGCCTCTCTGTTCGGCTTGGGACTAATGCAGAACTTCTTGGGCGCATATTCGCAAACGCGCACTCATGCGACTTTTTGCTTTGTCAATCATCGTCACGGATCAACGGAGCAGCAGCCCTGCCCGACATCCCGTATGCTCTGAGCCTAGACCGTGGGAAAAACCGGTCAACCGGCTCCGAGAAGGCGGCGAGACTGCTCGCGGGCGCTATCAACGAACTGGATGCTTCCCATCAACACTTTCGATTTTACTAATTCGACCCAAACATCCCATAAGTCGACGCCGGATTACGGAAAGAACAGTCCACGAATGTTTCGTGACAATGACTCCTTGCAGCTTGGCCGCAGCCCAATTCGCATCTGTCGTGACTGCATCACGCAATGTCCGACAGCGAAATACGCGGAGCAATGCAGTGCGATGAATAATCGCAGGTGGGCGCGCAATCTATCAGGTTGTCGTCTCTCGCCTTTGCAATGACACTTTGCGGCTCCAAGAAGACAGCTCACGCACACTGTTCGGCGAAGGTAAATGGGTCCGCAGCATAGAACTCGGGCAGGTGACCTGTCCTTTGCACCGGAGCGGGCCGGATTTTTCGCTCTGACCAGACCGATAGCGTCAACAATCCAGCACGTGTCGCCGCAGCTCCAAGCAAGGAAGTACAACCACCTGTGTCGGTCCGACTCGAGTCACTGCAATTGTCCGACGCGCTGGACGGCTCGCTCCAATAGACTTCCGGCCCATCCAGAACGCTTGTCGGCTTTTCCATATTCGCTCATTTCCCCTTTGCAATCCTTTCGCGGCACATGTGTGCCGCCTTCCGGCGACGCATCCGCCGTCTGGCGAACGGGAAACGACACCTTTATTCCGCCTCTGTTGCATTTCACCACTTTGGAGAAATACCGTGGAACTTGACCCTTCCAATTCTCGCATACAGGATCTCGAGGATCGCATCGACCTGCAACTCGACATCGTGGCGGCGCTCATGCGCGAACAAGGTAACGAGCTCGAAGCGATCCGAATGCTCAATGCACTCATAAGCCAAATGATTACGGCGGAGCTGGAGCTCGGCCAGCGCGGCGATCCGAGCTCCGGCGATGGACGAATGCGACTGTCACGAGACCGTGGCGTTTACCACCCCGAGGACCTTCAGTTTTTGGGGCGCCTCTTCGATCAGACTGTGGCGGCATTACCAACAGCGCTACGAACTTCCGTCAATCGAATGACGATCGCCAAGCTGATTTTTTCACATGCGGCGGCAGACTGAAGTTTCATTTGGCTTTTTTCTGGACGTTGATGGCGCTGACCGCACGTTTATCGTTGGACTGACAACCGTGCCAAGGTCGTCCGCACCAGGGATCGAGGGTATGCGGCTTATGGGCTCCCCGTCCATAAGCGGGTCGCTTCCGCTGGCTTTCTATGTCGCAACTGCTCGCGACAATGTTCGAGAGCAGGCTCGCTTTATCTCGCGCGTGGACGACGCAGTTACGTACGATCTAGCAAGACCTTGCCGTTCTTCGACGCCTGTGCCAGCAAGAGCTGATAGCGGGCAAGCGCAACCCAAGACATACGTTCGAGACACCGAATGGCTATCGGCGCTTCCGATCCCTCGCTGGGCCGACCTTCCTACGCCACTCTCTCTTGGAAACCCGCAATGCACGGGACCGACCCTCCTTTGCCAGATGAGAAGAAATCCGTTGTGGGCCGCCTTGCAACTCGCTTCCTCTCCTAGGGTGACTAACCTGGAACAAACACCACACTGAGAGCAGAAAACCATCTGCAGAGTGAAGAGCGCGACAACGGGCTGCGGACATCTCAGAAAGCAAACAAGTAGCGTCCGGAAATCGCACATCCAAATACGATCCCCACAGCAGGCCTAGCGGATGTGATTTCTTGCTTGTGATCGAGCGCCAACAGGCGACATGTTGGTGGTATGTTGTCCCTTCCGAAAGATTAATTCTCGGAACTGGCGACCAGCCACTCCGCACGTTGAGCAGTCTTTCCGGGAGGCACCACGACATGGTCCGGCCGCGCACTGGTGGCGCTAAGACGGGGCGCGCACCACCTGTCCGTACTTAGAACCTCAACTAAGCTTTCCCGAGGCCGGCTAGTATTGCAGCCTTGGTCGCTTCTTGACTTCAGATTGAGTAACGCAGCGGAGCGATCCATTTTCATCACGTCCGGTTAGTCGTGACCGGCCTGGCGCGGATCTTGCGATTGCAAGAAGAAGATCCACAATTTATTGTCGTGCCAATCGACAGCTCACTACGGTAAAGAAGCGCGCTAGAATTCCTGCTCGTTTCACTCCCTTGAGAATTGTTCGACTGCACTTGTGAATACGACATTCGGTCATCTGATCTTCAACAAATTTCTATAAACTCTCTAAAAGCACCGAGCGCAGCTCGATCAAGCGTCTGCTCGCTGATGTCTTGCTTGCTCAGATACGTCAAGAAATCTCGGTTAGCTTTTGGGAAGGTACTCCCTTGTATCAGGATGTCGAGGAGTGTTTGACATGGATCAGTTTTCTTCCGACCAAGTGCCGGTGCCAGATGCTGTCGTGACCGTCGCATTTGACAAGGCTTGGGGCTTTGTCGAGAAGGATCCGTTGCTTGCACATAATGTCAAGGCCGTCCTTCATAGTCGATTGCGCACTTACCTTGAGTGCTCAATAAGAAACGGCGAACGGAATACCCTGAATCTGGCAAACGAGGCGATACGCAACTTGCGCGCTGAACTCGCGCCGTCGGCCGAGCAGTGAGCGCTTGCACCCGCGGCGCTGGGAGCGTCTGGCCTGGTAAACGCATTTAAACGGGCCCTAAGCGATAGATAAATCGGGCCAAAGTGTGGTCACGCAGACTTTTTGCCGGCGCGCTAGTATCGCTCGCCGGGAAACCGCCTACCGTTTCTCTCCTGACCTTGAGCTCGGCATGACCTTGCGCAACTTCAGATAAACGTGTTCTCAAGCATACCCGCATCGGCTTAGCCCCCCTTCGATCGACGTAGACGTTGACGGACATCGAGCTACACTCGTGACAGGGCCCGAGCCAAAGCGCTCGAGCCTGCGATTGATCATCACGGCGTCGCTCACGATTGCAAGCGATAGCACAACCGCGCCGCGCAAAAAATTGACCTTGGGCGCCCGAGGCGAGTCTGCAATCAAGGTCATCATTGCCGAGCGGTCTGAGCCGGCAGCATGTACGGAGCGTGTAGGCACGTTCTCGCTTTGCCATTCGTTAGCGACCGAAGGAGCCAAGCACCGGCCAACGTTTCTTCCCATCGCAGGTCATCATGAACGGCTCGTCTTCACAGAAGGATCCGCGCGAGCCGCCACTGCCGGACCCGCAATGGATGCGGACAAGCGGCATTTTGCGCGCTCCACAATCTGACGCCGCGTACGATTGGAGACATTTCTTTCCAAGACATGTTGTGCGGCAGTTACAGCAATTCGCGTTCATATTGTTAAACGCACGGCGCCGGGGGGCACCGAAAGGAAACGACACTCGAATGAAAAACATTCTGATTATGACTGCAAGCATCGGCGCACTCGTTGCGGCCGCTCCCTCCTTCGGCACGGACCTGGCCGGGCAGCCTGTCAAGGTCAAAGCGGCACCGCTGCCGGCCGGGGCCCCCATTACCGATTGGTCCGGCTACTATATCGGTGCAAATGGCGGCTGGGGAACGAGCCACAATTGCTGGGATTTCAATGGCGCCACTCCCGAGGGCTGCCACAATTCCACTGGCGGGACCATTGGCGGCCAGATTGGCTATCGTTGGCACATCTTCAACATGGTCTACGGCATCGAAGGTCAGGGCAACTGGGCCGACTTCAACGGCTCCAATATCAGCACCGCCTTTCCGGCAAACACCGTTGGCACCAAAACAGATGCATTCGGTCTACTCACGGGCCATATCGGCTACGCGTTCAATGCCGTGCTCCTGTATGGCAAGGGTGGTGCTGCGGTGACCAGCAACACCTATCAGATCAACTCGGTGGCTACTGGCACCGAGATTGGCAAAACCAGCGATGTGCGTTGGGGTGGCGTGCTGGGCGCCGGTGCCGAAGTCAGCCTCACGCCGAACTGGTCAGCTGGCGTCGAGTATAACCACTTCTTCATGCAGCGCAGCAACATCAGCTTCCCAGCGGCTCTTGGTGCAGATCGCGTCCACCAGGACGTCGATCTCATCACGGCACGCCTCAATTACAAGTTTGGCTCGCCCTTTGCTAGATACTGACCTCCACGCGGTTGCGTGAATGGGAACCCCGGCCGCGGTCGGGGTTCTCCTCAACTGCTCCTCTCCCTGCCGGCCCCTACCCCAGTTCCGAAGCATCAGGTGCAAGCTCGTCTAAGCAATGGATGCACAGGCTAAGGCGTGTGTGACCGAGATGCCCCAACGCACTGGGCAAGAGGTCAGTCGATTCGACAATTTCATCGATCTTATGAAGTCGCACAACCTCACGCAGCGTGAGATAGCGGACTTGCCCCAAGGACCGTCGCATCTGCGAGCTCGCCTAAGGTGCCATGTTCAACATGCCAGAAACTGGGTCAACGGATCTGCAGTGGGCGCCACGTTCCTCAAAAATTCACAGAACATTGAGGCGAATAGCGATAGCGACCGCTTGAATTCGGCTGGTTGCACCCAGCTTCCGCATCGAATTCTTGACATGAAAGTTGACTGTATTCTCGCTGATTCCCAGGATCCTTCCGATTTCCCACGACGATTTGCCCTCTGCCACCCACCGCATGCAACTAATCTCTCGCTTCGACAATGCCACTTTTCTCTCGCATCCATCGTTGCAAGGACGAGCGATCTCGCTATAGGCGGTGTGAAAGAGACAGGCCAGCGCGTTGAGATGACCGATGCGCTGCTGAGGGTCAGCATCGTCTAACGCGGATGCAAACGACACCACAGACACCCGACCCAACGGGCCAAACAACGGCACGCTCATGCCATGCTTCAGGCCCGCCTCTCTCGCCTCGTCCAGTACGCGTCTCTCGTCCGGTTGAAGTTGATAGTAGTCGGCGAGTTGATCCCACAAGTACGGCCGCGAAAGCATCGGCGTCCGCCGGACCACCGGATCGATAGTATGGTACTTTCGCTTGAAATATCGGTCGCACCAGTCTGGTGGCCACTTCACAGCGACAGTCGGAGGTGGATACTCCGCCAGCCGAAGCGGATCAACGAAGTTGAGAGCGCCGTAAGCGACTTCACTAAAGCCTTCCTTGGCGGCACAGCCTACAAGAAGCTCGAACAGCGCTCTGAGTGAATGAGTCTGGTTCGCACATTCAGTAAAACTAAAGAGGTCCATAATGGGCGCCTCAGTACCACGATCGAGCTCCCGGTTATCGTGTTCGGTTGCGCCTATTTCAGGCGGAGCCACATTCCAGTCCATGAGCTGAACTCGACGTTTTGTTATTCGCGGAGTCTGAGCGCTCGCCCACTATTGGATGCCATCTGGACACTTTGCATGCGCTTCACCAGTAGGCCCAGGTCAGAGTAGCAAGTGTCGTACCAACTGTTGATTTCGCCAAAATCAAACGTGACGAAAGCGCTTTAAAGGCGGTCGATTGGTTGCGAGCTCAGCGCCTTGAAGCATTCAAGACATTGGTAGGGAAGGCGACAGCACCATTTGCGAGCCGTCCCACAATAATTATCCTTTTCCCGGTCCCCGAGTGAGTTCGATGCCTTCGGCGTTGTGCAACAGAGATCGGATGGGGTGCCAACTTTCAACTGATCAAGCTAAGCGGCAATCTCCTCGATGCCTGGGTAAGCTCAGCTCTCATTCGCGCAAGAGGATCTCCAGGCTCGATTGGTCTACCGAACCACAGACTTCCTCGATCCATTGTGAATGGAGCGGAATACCAGAATAGGAACGCATTTTCATGCGTTGAAAAGGCGCAAGATATCCCAGCAGGGTCCTGCATAGACGGCTGCAGCTCACAGCATTGAGAACGTAGTGACTGATGGTCGACGCCCCGACCGGGCGGCCTATGTGAAATTGAGAGCTGCAGGTGCATTGCATCGATGCGATGCCAATGAAAGCTAACGGAATAGATATGCGCGGACTGACACCAATCGATAGCCGCAAAGGCGCTCCTAAAAACGAAACAACTCAGCTGATGATATCAGAATAGAAATTGTCGCAGATAATAAGTGTCACGTCCGATGCATCTGGCCAAGATTCCCTTTGCCATCGACAAAACGTCCACAGTCGGTGTGAGTCGGTGAGCTGCATTTGGCAGGAACGAGATGCCGCCGAACCAAGGCGCCCCGACGCACTTCGCCGGGGGGACTGAAAGTGCGCCGGGTTCGCCCCAACATCATCAGTACATCCGTGATGATGCTTGTGGCAATGAGACAAGCAGCGTGGCGGAATTGAGGCTTATGCGTTCGATACTAGAGATCAAAACGAGTTTCCGTCGGCTGCGCCAAGGGACTTGAATCGCACGTCGCGTCACGTTGTAGCATTGCCCTCTCGCTCACATGCAGCAAGAAACTTTTCTTCCGTGGCACGTCGGCTTTGGACGGGAGGCATCCATTGAACTCTGTAAGCAACCAAATCAGCCTGTGCTTCGAAAGCACGCTTTGAAAATCCACCGCGAAGCTCAGCTGCTCCTGAAGAGACCTATAAGTCCGACTTTTCCTTGCAAGAGACTGGCCATCGGAGAGTGCGGAAACGACGTGCCCTCGGATGAGCAATTGATGGTTGCAGGCTCGTCGGAACGTCGGCCGCTTCAACCGTGCTCGCACGAGAAATTCACATCTCGAACGTGCAGATAGCCCCCAACGAGCGACTCTCACTCCCTCGCTCTACCTCCAAGCCGCGTTAGCAGGAACATCGAAAACGGCGCCAGATCTCAGAGCCCACACTAGGCGGGTTTGACATATCGCAAAGACATTTAGAGAGGATATCCGTCAGCTTTATGCTGGCCTGATCATTGGAAAGCTAGGATTTGCAGACCTCCCTTCTGAACAAGTACTGCGATGCTCGCCTGCCTTGGTACACCATCTATCCCACCGTACAGGATTTCTCCGCGACGGTCGGTGCCAAGACTTGTGAGACATGGCTGAGGCGGCTGCCGCCCGACGAGCCCGTATCGCTCTACATCCACGTTCCATTCTGTCGTTCCATCTGCTGGTATTGCGGCTTCCCTACAAGCCTCACTCGCAGCGAGCAACCGGTCCGCAATTACTTGGCAGCAGTACGAGACGAGATAGGCTTGGTCGCAGAGCAAGTGCCGCGCGCCCTGCCGGTGAGCGACGTGCATTTCGGCGGTGGGACGCCGACCAGCATTGCACCGAGCGATTTTCTCCCCTTGATGGAACTCCTGCGCCACTGCTTTGCGTTCAGCAAATCAGCTAGCATCGCAATAGAAATCGATCCTCGTGGGGTCACGGCTGAGATGGTAGAAACTTTGCAAGCGGCCGGGGTCAGTCGTGCGAGCATCGGCGTGCAAAGCTTTGATCCGGTGGTTCAAAAGTCGGTCAACCGCGTGCAGAGCGAGGTGCTGACGGCTTCTGTCGTCGAAAGTCTACGCCAGCATGGGATCAGCCGCATCAATTTCGACCTGCTCTTCGGACTACCGCATCAAACCGTGCGGTCCTGCGTGGACTCCGCGCGGACAGCTCTGGCCATGCGGCCAGACCGGCTTGCGGTTTTCGGCTATGCTCACGTCCCCTCCTATATGAAACGCCAGCGCCAGCTCGATGAGACAGCGCTGCCGGACAATATTGCCCGCGCTGAGCAAGCCGCAGCCATTGCAAATACCCTGGTCTCGGCCGGCTACCACCAGATCGGGCTCGACCATTTCGCCCTGCCTCACGACGAGCTCGCGCTGGCGCAGAAAGCTGGTCGACTGCGCCGCAACTCCCTCGGTTATTCGGCTGATACCTGCAAAACCGTAATCGGCTTAGGTCCGTCCGCCATCGGCCGTTTGCGTGAGGGTTATGTGCAGAACGAGATCGCAACCACTTCCTATCACGGACACGTTCGAGCCGGCCGCCTGGCAATCTCAAAAGGCCATTGTCTTTCGGCCGAAGATCGCCTCCGCGCCACAATCATCGAGCGTCTAATGTGCGATTTGCACGCCGACATACCAGCGATCTGTGCTGCTCACGGATTTGATCCGATTCCTCTTCTCAAGTCTGCAGGCCGGCTGGGAATGCTTGTCGAAGAGGGGATAGTGGACATTGAAGAGGGTCTAGTTCGGGTCAAGCAGGAGCATTGGTTTGTCGTTCGTGCAGTTGCTGCCGCATTCGACACTTATCTCGACCGTACCCCTATTGGCTAAGCCACGCATGTGAGCAGTTTCCAACACATCTAAGCTCTTCGCGAGGGAATGATCGTAAGAGGCGCCCCCGACAGACAGGCCCGATTTCGAGGATGGAGCGGCGGTGTTAAATATAGCCTCAAATCGGCGAGCGCTGATCAGAAGTGGGCCGATTGAAAGAGAGGCTCAGCGGATTCCGCCGCTCCGGCCCCCTCTATTGTGCGGGAACGCTCGGCCGTTAGCTGCGCCGAGTGGTCTCGATTGCAGTGAGCGCCTCAGCGAAACCCCACTCGATGCGTCGGCCTCAGCACAAGCTTCGGGCATTTTGCGGCCGGAGCAGCTTTGCGAAGCAATGGTCCTCCTCGAACGGAGTTGGAGCCTCGAGTACACCTGCAGCAGTCTCAACCTCAAGGCTCGGCTTTCTTCGATCCTTGCGATCACTGGCGCGCCTCCGACAGAAACGAGCCCTTCTGGTTTGGACGGCCGAAGGTTTCCTGGCGTCGCTTGAAACACCCGGGCTGGCGACAACGGAGCACGGGAGCGGCAGATGGGAGAGGTGTTAAAACTCTGCAGCGATTCGATTCGCGAGGTCAGCATGGTGATCTGATCCAGGATCCCTTTCGGGTCACCACGCTGGCCAGCGACCGGGCGGTTGAGTTCCTCGATCCCATCGTCAGCTTTCTGTTGCGCCTCCTTTACGGTCCCCGGGTGATGGGCGCATCGTTGAGGGTACATCTTGAACTTCTGTCGTCTCGACAAATTGTTCAAGCTTAGCCCAAAGCTACGCGCCAAAAGCATACGGGCCTAGAGGACAAGTGGCAGCACTAAAACCGCGAGAATCTGTCTTGATGGCCTTTGCAATAGCGGCCGCAAGTCTGGAGCGGCCGATGGATCAACCAACTCCATAGTTCTTCGCTCAACATCCCTTCCAGCAGATTTCTTTGTCGAAGCGAGAGCCTGTGATGCTGACGTGCTCCAAGGGCTTCCAGCGTGCATATTCAGTAATCTTGGCGACGTTTCCGATCGACTGCTCCTGCTTGGATGCCATCCCGTTGAGCAACTCGACGATTTGCGCTCGTTCTCCATGATAAAGGCCCGCAGCGAGCAATGGTTGTCGTCGTCGTTGCCGATGGCGCCGCATTTTCTCCTCATTCAGACGACTGTTGCAGATTTTCTCGAACGTCGCACGAATGCAGATGTCCGCGCCCTCCTGCATTGCGTTGGATGGAGCAGCCTCGCCTCAGGCCTTGACGACGTCACAAACTTCATCCGGGACAGGCCACATAGGCACACCGGTTGAACGGCCGAGCCGCAATGGCCGATTGGACCAGTTATCATTGCAACCGTTCAACTCTCAGTTCTGGCAGGTTGTTTGAGATCACGGATACATGGCAAGCGGACCAACGAACGCTGCACACGTCAGGACTCGGATGCAACACAGATTTGGCCGTGAAAACCGCGGTAACAGAGCCAGCAACCTGCTCGCGGGTAGCCAGCAAACCTGCTGTATGGCTGATTCCTCCGGCCTCCTAGGCCATCAGGTTAGCCGTGTGATTGCCGGACGCGCCAATCAAAGGCGCCTCGGCAAGCGCGGCGATTGTCTCGTATTTCCGTGACACCGAAACCAATGAAGCGCTTCGTGAAGCCTGGCCTCACCGCAAAATCGGCTGACTCACGGTGAGCAAGGTGGACATTCGCAACGCTTTTGTATCCATGACAGCAGGGCGCTGCGCGCTCGTCCTTAGCAGCTTGATGAACCGACGCTCGGGGCTAACTCTCGGCGCACCGGCGTCGTTCATAGGCATTGTTGCAAAGCAGATCATCGCGTCGCGAGCTAACAGCTCTACAAAGCGTCGGCGGTTCTCGTCGGAAACCTCGAGATCTAGCTCGTCTCCCTCGCCCTCGGACGTGAAAACCCTGAGAGCTTACTCTTGGCCAATCAGGCCGCACCGCATTCTATTCATGGCCGGCAGAGATGGAAGCAAGGTGCGCCGTGCGTGATTGCTTTCTTAAGACGAGTTTTCCGTGGGGATACCCGGCCGACAAAGCACTTTCCTTCCATTTAAAGCCGAGGGGAAAGCAACGTTGGCTTGTTATCGCAGTTTCGCTCGCAGCTTATCTGATCGACAATTCCGTACTGGCACAAAGCGCCAGCGGGCTTGATCCTAGTAGCCACCCTGTGGATCAGGCCAGCAAAAGACGAAAGGCTTCTGATCCGGCCGAAAAGCTCCGGATCGACCTGGCAATCAGCTCTCCTGCCCCGACGCCAATACCAAGTCCCGGTGTGCCTTTCGAAAAGAGCGCAAGTGCGGACAGTGCTGCTCAGACAAGAACGCGAAAGACGGTCGATCCCTTCGCACGGTACGATAATCTGCGTGAAAAAGGGGTGTGGTTTAACATACCTGGCGCTGCGGACACGATCGATCAGGACAAGGGCGGCGTTAGATCGGCGCTTGCAGATGTCGGCATCGGCTACATCGGCTGGACACACAACAGCTTTGCAAACAACCTGCTGCCGAATGCCGCCAGAAACACTATCGCAAACCAGCTCTATATGGGCCAGAATCCGACCTTCGCGTCGGCAAACTTCATGATCGTCACCTACGATCTCAGCCGGCTTGGCATTTCCGACGGACAAATTGTACTGGGGGCCGAGCAGCAACACTGGACGTGGGATCGCGCGGGACCAAATCGAGTGGGGCTCAATACGCTCGCCTACTACCAGACTTTCTTCGACAGGACGCTAGAACTCAAACTTGGCTATCTTAGAAACCAAAATGAATTCACCGGCACATTGTTCGGAGGGATTACAGGATCGAACATGTCTGCCTTGTTCCAGGGGGGCATGAGCACCAATGCCGCACCGACGCCTGCGGTCAACCTGAAGTACAATTTTGACCGTGGCTTGTACAACAAGGTCTCCGTCCAGCGCTCAATTAGTCCAGATGGTCCCTATGTCCAGATAACGGAGAATCCAACGGGCTTGAACTGGCGCACGCCCCATGCAGGCATTCTTCTCATTGATGAAGCCGGCTACAAGAGCAAGGCAGCTCCCGGCGTACCCGATACGTGGCTGCGGGCGGGCGTTGGTTTCAACAGCAGCAGGTACACGAGTTTGACGGATCCCAAGCGAGGGAGGGAAAGCGGGAATAACTTTCACTACATCGCTGCGGACAGGCAGTTCTGGCAGAACGACCCCGATGGGACCCCATCTCGCGGCATCTATGGCGGCTTCTCCATTATGGAAGCTCCACCGGACCTGAACAGGATCAGCCGGTATTGTGAGCTTCGTCTTTACGCGAGGGGAGCATTTGACAGCCGGCCCAGTGATCTGATTGCACTCGTTGCTAGCAACACGAGCTGGAGCAAATTTGTGGTGGATGCTGCCCTCGCCAAAGGGCAGCTTGCGCATCGCGAAACAACAGCAATCACCGCAACATATACCGCCCATCTTGCTCCGGGAATATATGCAGGGGTGGGACTGTCATACATTCATAACCCGACAAGCATTACGCACACTCCCCATACTAAAGACGCGATCAATCTGTTGCTATCTACGTTGATATTCTTCTGATCATCGCAACCGCCATTCTGCTACGGCCTCCTCGTGACCCGGGGGAGACTTGAGCTTGGCGATTTCTTTGAAAGGATCCGCCGCATCTGCGCTAGCCAAGCATTGTTGCTCGGCTTGACCGGAAGTCGCTGACCCGGCGGTGACGGGCGCGAGTTCAGCGGGGACGCTAATAGCAACTGACTCGTTAAAGCATTAGAGTATCTACGGACCTTTCGCTCGACGGGGGGGTCGTCGTCCCCATCGTGCGTCCAAGGCACACTCGCGCTAATCTCAATCCTTCCCCCGCACAACCGGACTCTTATCAATCCCGAAGACGCCATACCTACGGAGCCGACAAGCATCGATGGCGACCCCTGTGCAAGACCGCGCGCCGCACGAAGCTAATTGCCAAGATGGCATCAGGCCGGGCAGAATAATACGCCCGTACCGTCGGCTCTCCGCGAAGGACAGGTCCCTGTCGGTCCAGAGCAGCTTCTTAAGGAGCAGCTTCGGCTGCCTACTGGATCATCTTGAGGACCAATCCATACCCTTGCCATTTTTCCCTCCCTTCACAGGAGCTTCAGCAGCTCGAAAGGACTTACGTGGCGAGCTTCAGCGGCAATCGGAGGATCCCCTGGCCTCTCGTTTTTCGTTGTCCAGAGAAGTTTACTGGATGAGGAGCAGTTCTCGAGGGGGGTTCGACGCAGAGCAGAGCTCTCGGGAGGAACCCTCGGGTAAGTGTTGCAGGGGGTCTCTATCGAGAGGGGTGCACACGGCGTTGGCGAGAGACAGTCGTCTTCGAAACCAATCTCGTGTCTGAGTACGAGCACTGGAATTGTAGCACGATAAACCGACCGCCAGCACCATCGAGAACGTCACGCCTCACCTCTGCAATCTACATCGACGGGATGCATGGCCCCTCAAGCGCGACGTGAGCGAAGGCCGCGCGCGAACTGCCCGCCGAGCATTTGGAAACAGCCAAGTTTGGTTCTTCAGCCACGTTCGGGATAGACGCGAACGCGCCGGCGTCCCTCGCTTTCCACCAGCTCGCCCCTATAAGGCACTCCACGGATCTCGAAATAGGTCGGACGCCCGACTTCGGGCATGATGCGCTGGCCTTCAAGGACGCGGACAAGGTAATCGGGCAGGAATCGCTCCCGGTGCTCCCATCCGCCCCGAATCAAGTACCCAAGATCGACTGTACCTTCGTCGGGTCGCGCGGCCCTGACGATCTGCGGGGGACGATAGAGGGGCTGCGATGGGCCAGCTTCGTTTATCCCGCCAGCGCGCGGGTGATGGATCAGGCGAACATCCATGGGGCCTTCGGGGCCGACAGTCGCGGAATAGTGCTCCCCATTGATCGCAAACAAACTTGGCCCAAACTGGTTTGGCAGCAGATTGATATTGCTCAATACATCGATCAACACGTCTGAAGCCGCCTGGGAGCCGTGGCGCCAGTCGCCGCCAACGATCGCTCCGATATCCCGCAGCTCCGGAGCCGGCCCCGGCGGTCCTGCGAACCACGAGGGGGCTGCAAATTCAGGTGCTGGCGCAGAGCGCGCATCGTCACGCAAGTCGTGCGGTGTGGGTGGATCCAGATCAACGAAGGAGTCGAGACCGCCGTAGATGTTTGACGATCGGGGCCTCACCGATGACGGTGATGCGGGTTCTTGCATTTGTTGCCCAAGCCAGGCCCAGGCTCCCTGGCTCGGGGTGGCCGGAGTAGCAGGAAGCTCGAGCGGCGGATGAGCTTGCGCGGCCCAGTGCGGCGCTGGGACTGGTGAGGCGGGTTCGTGGATTTGCTCGCCAAGCCAATCCCGGGCTGCCGCGCTCGGCCTTGCCGGGGTTTCGGGAAGCTGTTGCGACGAACCGGCCTGCCAATCGCTGGGCGTTCGCATCGATGTTGTGGGCCCGTGGATCTGCTCGCCAAGCCAATCCCAGGCTCCGGCGCTCGGGGTAGCTGGCGTTGCAGGAGGCGCCTGCAGTGAGTGCCTCTGTCGAGCGGCTTCCCAAGAACGCTGGCCCGGATCCTCAGGAGGCAGCAATGCAAGCGCCCTGTTCGCCTCCCGGATTTGCTGGTATTGGCCAAGCTTGACGAGATCAGCCTTGATCTTGCCGTCCTTGGTTTCCCGCCTGTACTTCTCGACATCCCGGTCGAGGGCTGGAGTGGAAAGTCTACCAGCCATTGGCGGCCGATCATGCGTCTGCAGCCACTCACTCAGCCTATACATGCGGCGAGCTTGCCTGTCGATCGTCTCCGGCTCGATCCTGTGCACCGCCTTTTCCGCCGCCGACCACATGTCGATGAGGATTGCGTCCGCGCGGTGGGGCGCCAGTCGGCGGAGATCAGGCGCCAGGGCGTTTCCGGCACCGACCTCACGGAGTTTCTTCAAGGCCGCCTTAATGCGTCTGCTTCTGTCCTTTGCGTAGGTATCGACATCATCATCCAGCTCAGCTTCCAGTTGACGGTTTTCCACCTCCGGGTTGTCCAGCTGCGCGTTTTCTGATTCCCGTTGGATTCGGTCCGCAATTGAGGGCCTGCCAGCCGTGCTCAGGCGCGCGCTCAAATGGCGCAAATCGGCTGCGGCATTCTTGATCGTGCCGTCTGTGAGGTTACCCGCCGCCTTGTTTCTGAAATCTCTTATCAGCACCTCGTCGTCTTCTGGGACAGCGCGCGTCCGGCCCGGCTGCCGAGCATAGTCAATGCGAAGATTCGTGGAAAAGGCATCCCCCTGTCCCGCATTGCGCGAGTACTTTTCGCTGCTGCTCCCGCCAAAAGCCTTGCCGATTCCCGACTTGAAGCGTGACCATAATCCGCCGCTTTTTCCGCTCTTGGCCGACGCGGCAGACTCTGCCTCCGGAAAGCTGTAGCGCGCGCTGCTGAACAGATCATCTCGCAAGCCGGACTGCGGCACTTGCGCCGAAGCGGGAAGCTGGAAGCTGGGAATGTCTACGCTCCGCCGCGTGCCGCCCAGCGCACTCTCCCTAAAAGTGGAGTCCGGCGGCACCCGCATCGAACCGCCGAAATCCTGCCGCCGAACTGCTCGCCCCCCTCCTGCGGGAGCCCGATCAGGCGAACTTGAGTTGCTTTCATCTGACGGATCGAGACTCAAATCCTCCAGCCGCCGTTCAAAACCACCGTGCTCGCTTGGGTTGTCTCCTCGCTGCGCGGTCCGCTCTTGCAAGGCGGCGTACTCCCGCATCCAAGCTCCTGAATCGAGAAATGGGTCAACCGGATCCACCCTGCTCTCCTCATGTTTGTATAGGCCCTACAGCAATCGCTATGGCCTCGTAGCAGATCGTCTAGCAAGAAACAGGCTGTCGATTGTTGTAGCCGCAACCTTTCGAAAAGCTGACGAGATCAGGACATTGCCGCGCGATTGACGGACTCGCATCGCCAGCCGCCTGGTGACAGAGCGTGGGCGCGCCGATTTTTTCGCACCTCTTCGCCGGCCTGTTTAAGTCGACGAATTTCGTAAACCGATGATGGCAATGGATCGTCCCGTCGATCGTGCGAGGGATTCAAATATCAGGCAGGAACTCACTCAGCCGCTAACAGTGTCTAAGGTCGTGGTGACGAGCATCTTGTCCGCCTTCGCATCAACTTTGGCGCTGGGCTTGTTCTAGTCGCCTTGATGAGTGGAACAGCGCGTTCAGACATCAAATCGCCCAGACAGCTTTTTTCAAGGAGACGTGCAGATTGTCCAGAGTTCTCAGCAGTCATCCCGCGCGCCTCTCGGCGCCCGGGATCGGACAGGCAGCGCGCAGTTCAAAGGGATGAGCTTGGCAAGTCAACTCGGCAAATGAAGATCCGGCAGACTTCATTGGTTCGCTTCAATCCGCAGAGTGCGGAACCGCACGGCTTGTCGTGCAGTCTCGGAAGCGCCTCGATCAGGCGCGCGCACGACTTCGCCGCATGATGGATTGGCCATCGTAAGCTACGAATCCGATACTCCAACACTTGCTTTCCCAGATGGATCTCGCCTGGATTGACTCAAATTCAAGTAGATTTGGCGAACAGTTAACTCCCACGTCGAACGAGCTGGTTGGCCGCCGCAGCGCTGTCTGGCCCGCTCACAACTTTCGACTGACGGACATCTCGTGCCGAGGAACTGTTTAGCTGATACGCCTCGCCTTGCGCGCGTTTTTATCGCTCCGTAAGAGCGAAAAGCGCGCGCATTTTCCAAAGTGCAAAGCACCTTCGCGGCAATTGGCGAGGCTTGACAATCGATTTTTTGGCTCCGCTACAAGCAATAACAGATATATCTCCGGCGTGACGAGACCTCAGAGTTCGAGGCCGCCAAGCTCGGTCAGCACACGGTACATGACATCGCGTTTGATCGCGCTGGCGAGCTCGTTTCGGACTTGGGCTCCGAGCACCCGTTCGGCATCCGGATCGCCTAAAAGACCGTGCTCGCCCAACCGCTGATCCAAGCGGGTTTGAAACTCCTCGCCCATGGCTTCGACGAGCCGATCTTGCATCGCTTCATATTCATCAGGAGCGATTCGCCTCAGCACCGTCTCCCAGGGTTGCCAGGGGTTGCCATGTAGTCAGCAAACTGGCTCGCTTCTTGCTCGCGAATCGAGTCCAGTGCGCGCGCCGCATCATCGGATGTCACGTGAGAAACCGTCAGAAAGCGCATGTCAGGGGCGACGTGAATCAGCTCCAGCGGCTCGCGAAGAAGATTTTGATAGGCCAAGTAAACTTCGACATCGTCTACGTTAGGGTGGAGAGTGAGGAGCGATTTGACCCTGTCGCGCGCTATCCCTTCCAGCGCGTCCAGGCGGAACGCAACGCGGCCGCGCTGGATCAGTTGGGCGAGTCTATCATCATACACCCCCTCCTCGACGTCAGAATTAAGGCGCGCGGTCCGCATGCCGTTCCAGTGCAGAGTAACACGATCCTCGCAACTCGCGTTGGCTTCAGAAGCCTGTGTGAAAAACTGTTCGCGCAATCTCGGATTGGTCGCCGCCTGCCGCAGATCATCCGCCACGGCCTGCCGAAACTCGTGATTGCCATAGTTGACGGTCCCACGTAGCCTTTCCAGGAAGCGGGCGTAGTCTTGGGCGCCAGGCTCATCCGCAAAGTGCTGCCACTCGGCCAACGCCGTCGGATCGTCCCCGAGCCAGTGCGCGGCAGCCTCGTACAGAGGCAGCTGCCCAAGATGGGGTGCTGCGAGGTGAGCGCGGACCTCGTCCGGGAATGGGTTATCACCGAACTCGACGTTCTGCAGCGGACGGCTCAAACTCCCCGGTAGCAGATCCTCAGGCAGGCTAGTCAACCGGTTACTGCTGACATCGATTGATTCCAGCCAGCTCGGAAGGGTTTCAGGGAGATTGGCCAATTGATTTCTGCTGACATCGAGTTCAACTAGCCCGCCCGGGAGGGACTCGGGGAGTTCGGTCAGTTGATTGCCACTAACCGCGAGTGAGGTGAGGCTGCTCGGGAGAGCGTCGGGCAGGCTACTCAGTCGGTTGTTATTTGCGTTCAGGATCCCCGCTCCGCCGGGAGGCTATCTGGGAGACTAGTCAACCTGTTATCGCTGACCTCCAAGCGATAGAGGCTCGCCGGGAGAGCGTCTGGCAAACTGGTCAACCGATTGTGGCTAATAAATAGTTCGCGGAGATCGGACGGGATGCTAGTGGGCAGACTGCCTAACTCGTTGTGTATGGCGCGGACGTCCTGCAGTCGCGGCGGCAGGGCGTTGGGCAAAGCGGTTAAGGACAGGGATGACAAATCGACCAAGTGCGAGCGCATGCGGTCCGCAGCCCTGATTCGTGACCGCCCCTGTCCGCGGTTCTCCGCTGAGCCCTGCCCCTGTTCGCCAACCCACTCGTCCAGGATCCGCGCGCACGGAGCTGGGGGTCCGATACCCTGTCAAGCTTTCGACAAAATTTGCCAAGCCACGGTTGAAGCCGCGGAGGTAGCTTTCCTGCTCCCCTTCTTCAAACGTATCCGGGCAGAACCTGCGCTTCGCTGTGCCTGTCCTGTGTCCATCATCTTATCTCCGTCGTCAGAAAACTAAGAAATCCGTGTGCCGTTGCGCAAGGCCGCGGAGCAGGAGTTTGCGCGGCTGGCGCAATAATCATTCGAGCTGGCGCACGTGCGCCCGCGGCGGCCCGCACCTGTCGACGGCGGTTCAGCTTCACATGAGTTGGAGGCGGCGAATGGCTCGATGCTGCTGCAAGGCTCGCTGCCATTCCGTTGGCCGACAGGTCCGGAGGACCGCTAACGTGAAAGCGTTCTGCCGCTAGTACGGCCACCTGTCGATCAGCTGACGAGTCTCGCTGCAAAACGCCCAGGCGGCTCGGTTTGCGACCCGTGGCAAAGACCAGCTTTGCACCGATTGCCTTGGCAAGTGAAAGGACGGCCGCGGACGTGAGCGTTCGAGCGCCTTCCGCTCGTCGGTTTTCACGCACTCGGCCGAAAGGGACCCCCGCCTGCCATTTGAGGTAACGCACCGTTGCCGCGCCCCGGGCTCCATGTTGAAGCCGGTGCTGCGTCGGTGCGGAAAGGTGTAGGCAGAGATAACGGACCGCAATGGATTCACTGTTCCAAATCGTTGCACCGAAATTACGCCTGTTCGATGCCATCGCTGCGGTTTGCGAATAGAACCGTCAGCTTGTCGAAAGAGAAGTGTCCTAGGTCCTAGATGGTATCGTCACGGGCTGAGTTGGCCCGGTGTGGCAAGAGAGGTGAAATGGACCCTTTTGAGACAGGACAGGTTCGGCCCGACGGAGGCATTCCTTCTGCATCTTCTCAGCAAGAGGGGGCGGACGGCGGGCCGGGGGCGGCACAGTGGGCTGCATACGTGACCCATTTCGCAGCAAACTCCGGGCATTCAATCCATGCGGCGGCCGAAGAAGACGAGACGCTTGAGAATTGGGCTGCCGAACAGCACGTGGGACCCCTTGAGGACCGAGAAGAAGCGGCGAGGCGGGTCAATGCTCTGGGTGAAGATGCCATGCTCGATCTCCAATCGCTGTCCCTTACCAGCCTGCCCAGACTTCCAGGCGAAATCGTCGTGCTCGATGTGCCCTTCAACCGGCTTACCAATCTGCCTGACGAACTTCCGGCTTCGCTCCAACGTCTTAATGTAAGTGGCAATCAGCTGAGCAGCCTGCCCGCGCTTCCATCCGGGCTCAGACGCCTCGACGTGAACTCGAACCGGCTGGAGAGCCTACCTGCGGTTCTACCTGCCGCGCTCCGATTTCTTAGCGCCAACCTCAATCGGTTGGTGAACCTACCCGAAGCCTTCCCTGCTTCGCTCCAATCTCTCCACATCAACCACAATCAGCTGACGAGTCTAGCGGCGGAGCTCCCTGCTATGCTTGAGTCTCTCGACTTAAGCCAAAATCAACTGACGGATCTGCCGCCGGCTCTTCCAGCTTCGCTCCGGTTTATCGACGTGAGCCAAAACCATTTGACGAGTGTGCCCCAGGACCTGCTGAGGGCGTCACGCGCCGGTGGCACCATAGTTCTGACGGATAATCCGCTATCTGAGCAGGTCCGGGCGAACCTGAGTACAATCCTGAGCGCGGAGGGTTATGTCGGCCCGACTGTTCACCTGTCGCACGACGACGAAAGTGAATCGTCCGGGACAGACGATGAGCAGGCGGACGCTCTCGCTGGAACAGTCGCAGAATGGTTGAAGAGCAATCCACAGGAAGGCGATCGGGAGGTGCTTGCCGCATGGCAGCACTTTGCAGAAGAGCCGGGCGCTCTGGAATACGGACTTTTCCTTGGCAAGCTGTTCGAGTCCGTCAACTCTGACAATGAAGGATTTCGGCAGTCGGTGGCCAATGATCTGCGTCAGGCGGCAAACACCCCCCATTTGCGTGCCCAGTACTTTCAACTGGCATGGGACGCCAACCAGAGCTGCGATGATCGCAGAACATTAACCTGGAACGGCATGCAGACCGCGCGCCTCATCGCGGAAGTCGAGAACGGCCTCTATGACAACAAGGCACGGTTTCCCGATCTCGTCGAATTGGGGCGCGTCATGTTCCGCATGGACGCGCTCGAGGCTATCGCGCGCGATAAGGCTCACTCGCTCGCCTCGGTCGACAATGTAGACGGCATCGACGCCGTTGAAGTCTTTCTTGCCTATCAGAACAAACTGCGCGACCGGCTCGGACTACAACACGTCGCGCCGGACATGCGCTTCTTTGAGGTCTCCGGGGTTACCGACTCTGACGTTGACAGGGCAGAGACATCCGTGCGTGAGAGGGAGGCGGCCGAATTTGCCGACTATTTGGCAATGGATTGGCAGCCTTGGGACGATGTGATTCGCCGCATCGCACCTGAAGAGCATGCCAAGGCGCAGGACGAACTCATTGGTGCAATGGGAAAGGAGTTCGACAGCCGAATGGAGCAACAGCTCGCCGATCAAGGCCTGACCGGGGCTGAAGCTGGCCTCGTCGAAGATGCCAAGCGAGTGTTGGGTGCCGCAGTTAGCAAAGAGATCGCCCGTGAAATCAAGGGCGCCCTAAGAGATAAGGTGCTCAATGAGCACGGCCTCGCGCTCTGAAGCCCCCTTTGCCGTAGGATGTTGTTAATTTTGCTGCCGTTCCTCTGATGCGCCGGTTGGTGGCCGAGAGGAACGTGTAATGAGCAGCGAGTGCAGCAGAGCGCCGATCGAGAAAACCGGCGTTGCTCCTGTCTATCATGCTGCCGCTTGATGTAGGTCAGGTCGACGCTTGGAGTAGACTGGCGGATGATCGCATCCCGCCGGGAGCGATGGAGCGTCTTAACGAGCTCCTCTGAGCGTGGAGTAACAGCCGAAGCGCTGCCCCTCTCACGGCCTCCGGCAGTTTGGTTGCTGGACACGACTCTCCATCATGTCCGCTCTCTCCGTCATTCGTCCGAGGATCGCCGTCGTTCCCTCACCATCAGCGTTTTCTTCCGTCGATATGGTTCCGCAGGCAGCCAATCTGTGGCACCCCCGAAGAACGCTGTCAGCGACCATCTCGCGGCTTCCCCGTCTGTCAGTTGATGGGAGTAAGGTTCGCGGCCTGAGGGGTTAGCCCCGACCCCGAAGGATCTATATTCGGCATAATAGCTCGTGCTCAAGTTGTTGGTCTTGCCCCTATCCCATTCGCGCCAGCCCTCCGGAATGACCTGCGCATCTATCTTTGCCGACAGAAAGACCACTGTGGCGTACGGCCGCCAGGGGCGGCCAAGCGCGATATCGCGCGCGGCAGGGTCGGCACTTAGAGTGCAATGATCAAAAACATAGCCGCTGTCCTCGTCCGGTGCTGACTTGCTCTGAGCGGTAAAGACGACCGCTTGATTGGCAATGCCGTGCAACTCACATTTCCGGAACCAGGCCTTGGCGTTGCCAAATACGAAATCGACATGCCCTTCGATGTAGCAGTTCGAGAAGTATTGACGTGACATTCTGCCGTTTGGACCCTTTCCGGCAAGCAGCGTATCCTGGGCGCCGAGCAGGCGGACGCGCGTAACGACGTTCCTGTCTCCGGTAACGGATAGTGCAACCGCCTGCGAGGGTAGATTGGCCGGGTTGAGAGAGTAATCGTTCTGGATGGTCAAATTCTCGAGCCGGACGTCATCGCCAGTGGCATCCAGCGTCGCCGACCGGGCGGTTCCTCCTACATTGATAGCGCCGTCGCCATACACAATGACGGTATTCTCCGGCTTGTTGCCAGTCCCTGAGAGATGAACACTGGATTTGGAAATTTTGACCTTTTCACGATAGATACCCGGCGCGATCCGAACATCTCCGCCTTCATCCGGCAACGCGTCAATGGCTTGCTGCACGGAGTGATAATCGGCATTGGCGGCATGCGACACCAACAGTGGCTGAGCGTATGCTGACGAGATGCAGAAACATCCCGTCAGAAGTGCAGCAGGGTGAACGAAGATAGGCATGATCTTACACTTCGTTGAGTCAGCGGCACCTCGACGCAGTCGACGCCTATCTCTGCGGGGATAGCCGCCGCGCATGGGCAACACATTTTTCACGGCAAACCAGAGCCTCCACGTCACCTTCGCATTCCCGGCCCTGCAAACCGTCAGACAATTGCAAACCAGTCCGGACATGAGGCCGACCTTCTTCACCGGTAATCTTGGCGCAGACGCTGAACTCACCACCCGAGTTCGGCGCCGGATGTAGTGCTTACCGATTGCTGTTGCGGAACGCCCTGGAACATACCTCCGAGCCGCGCAGCAGTGGTTTTGCAGCTCGTCCGGGCAGCGGCGGTGATACGTCAGAGTGATTTGCGGTGACGTTCGCATGCTCAACTTGCCAGGTGGCGGAATCGGCAAATCGGACATCTTCGAGTGTCACGTCAAGTGCATGCTCCTCGTCTACGCCGCGCATCAGCAACACACCGGTGTCGCCATGCACATGACGGAGAACGATTCGCCGATAGACCGGAATTCTCGTGCCTTGTGCGCGCGGATCATATTTTGTATCTAAAGCTAGCGGCCACCGGTTTCCCCTGAGGCACACGTACTCATAAGTTACGCCCTCGACCAGACCGCCTCGGCTAACATCGCTCTTGATGCGCAGACCGGACGTCGTACCATCCAGCGTCAGATTACGCACCAATATGTCTCTGGCCCCGGAATTCACCTCACTGCCGATCGACATGCCATGCCCCCAGCCGAAAAAATTATGAATGATCGAGATATGGCTGCTTGAGCCATTGTCGCCGGCCTTGATTGCGACGTTGTCGTCACCCGTACGGATCAAGCTGCGGGTAATGGTCACATCCTGACTCGCGCCAAGATCGATGCCATCGGTGTTGCGCGCATCCGCCGGTGAATCGATTATGAGGCCCCAAAACGTGGCACCCTCGACCCGGTTCATCGCGACATGAAAGTTGGGAGCGTTGCGCAGGGTGACACCAGAAAAAGTGATGTCCCGCGCATGATCGATTTGGATCAAGCGCGGGGCGTTCTGGTTGCCGCCCTGGGCCTGAGCGCGGCGCGCTAGCTGCCACCAGGTTTCCGCGCCGCCGCCAATTATTGCGCCGCCCTGACCATCGATGATGCCTTCTCCGTAGATGCCACCGCCGCTCGTTTTGGAAAAGCTGATGAATGGCCGGCAACCGCCGCCCTTTTCCGCAATACGACCACATTGTCCGAGGCCCTTGTCGTAAGCAGCAGGTTCGGGAATGGCGATCAGCGTCGCCCCGCGTCCGATCCATAATGTCACGCCCGATTTCATCTCGAGTGGGCCCGATCGGAACTCGCCACGCCCTAAATACACGGCGGCCCCGCAAGGACACTCGTCGATGGCATGCTGCAATGTGGTCGTATCTTGCTTGCCAGACGGCACGAGGCGCTCGCACACCGTATGAGGTGCAACAGGCTCGGTGATAGTCCGGCGGTCCTGCGCTTTCGCGGCGGGGAAGACAGCGATGGAGGTGAGTATGAACAATAGGGCCAAGTTGCGAAAACGCTTTGTCATCGACCTCCTCGTGCTTTGTCACGCATCCACGCTCGGTATGGAGCCGCTGGCCCGATCTAACCGCCGCGCGCGTCACTGGCGCGCGCAAGATGACATTTATAAGACGCAGAAGAGGCCCGGACCGTGCACCTGCGCAGCAGCACTTTGCAGATGCGCAAAAAACACGAAGCATCATGCGATGGTTCAAAATCCGACAGCTTCGTCAACGGTCGGCCTTCTCATGCCAATCAAGCGGGTCGCCGGATTCGGCTTTTTTGCATCTAGAAAGTCGTCGGCGCCCAGTGCTTGCTCTTGATAACGATTTCGATAATCGGCGCATCAGCCTCACTGGGAGCAATTGGTGTACGCCCAGTACCCGCCGAAGCCGCGGCACTCACGCGCGCCTGATCCCGACTGCTGCTGCTGAACCTCGGCGCTGTTCTTGAAGCGTCCGGAAAGCCATACCTGCGTGCTTGTTCTCCTTGAACACTGTGTTGGCGAGTTGGTTTAGTGTACTGTCATCACTGGCCTGGAGCGACTGGCCGCCCTCGCCGGCAAACTCCGCCACCTTAAAGCATCTGAAGATACTTCTCAGCCGTAGATGGTGACAGTTTCCGACGAGTACTGGGACCGCTCACCATCTCGTGAATGTAATCATAATCCGCGCGCGAGACATTCGACGGCGGATTGCGACCGCGGCATCGTGGCAAGGCCTGCCACGCGCGCTGTATTCAGTTGCGGCTCAAAGGCATCTTCCTTCCGCCAGTTTCGGCTGCTGATCGTTTAGTCCGACGTGCTGTACGGATGGCGGAGGGGCAGCACTGGATAGTCCAAATTGTGCGAGTGCACGTCCGCCTCCCGTCCAGGATCAACGCGTTTATCCGTATGCGGAGAAGCTTTCGAAAAGCTGACGAGGCTACGGCCGGGAAGATGGATAAAACGACCGAACTGGCCCTGAGTAAGGGGGACAGCTCTTGACGTTCAATCCAGACATCTGCGTGAGCAGCCCTCCAGACAGGCGGCTCTAGTTGTGGAGCCTCAAGAGGTTGTCCTCGGTTAGACCGAGCCTGCTGATCGGCGTTTGAGATCTTATCCCGCCGTGGGGGCGATGCCAGTTGTATCGATGGAGCCAACGGGGCAACTCCTCGGCGCGGCGGTCGGAGGTGGGATAGGCTTGCGCATAGGCCCACTCCCTGAGCGCGGTCTGGATGAAGCGTTCGGCCTTGCCATTGGTTTTGGGCGTATAAGGCCTGGTTCGCTTGTGCTTGAGGCCGAGCTCCTGGCAGGCGTCGCGGAAGTCGAAGGCTTTGTAACAACTGCCGTTATCGGTCATGACCCGGGTGACGGTGACGCCGAGGCCTTTGTAATAATCAATGGCCGCTTTGAGGAAGGCTACGGCGCTCTCGGCTTTTTCATCGGGCAAGATCTGGGAGAAGGCGACGCGGGAGTGATCGTCAATGCAGACGTGGACGAATTCCCAGCCGACCACTCGGTTGTTGCTCTGACCGGTTATCGCCGGTGATGCGGTGGCCGATCTTGTCGAAGCGGCCGAGCTTTTTGATGTCGATGTGGATCATCTCGCCCGGTGTTTCGCGCTCATAGCGGCGCACCGGCTCGGCCGGCTCCAGGTCGCGTATCCGGTTCAGTCCCAAACGACGCAGAATGCGGCTCACAGTGGCCGTCGATATCTTGAGTTCGACCGCGATCTGCTTGCCGGTGTGGCGCTGGCGCCGCAAGACCTCAGCAGCGGTGCATGTGGCAGGCTCTGTTTGGCTCGGCAGTGAATGAGGTCGTGACGAGCGGTCGCGCAAGCCATCAACGCCTTCCATACGGAAACGGCCGACCCATTTGGCAACCGTTTTCGGCGTCGTATTGAACTGGGCGCCGCGGCTGCTTTGGACAGGCCGAAATCCACGACGGCACGAACCATCGCCTCTCGACCTTTCGGTGTCAGGGGAGCATTCTTGTGGGTGTCCATTCGGTTCTCCGCGAATCGCTGTGGTTTGGCGACTTCAGAGTTCCCGGTCAGGGCCGAATGGACAACCTCCTGAAAGACCACATCTAGTCAACACCGCAGGGAGACGTCCCGCAGGTGGTGTTACTCCGCGCCCCATCCGCCGGCCCAACGCACCGCGATCACCAAAACGCCCAGCATAACGGCAGGCCGCCAGTTCGCCCGCCCGGGTCCGTAAAAATGATGACTCGCAAGCCGGTCGGTATTCTCGCCGTTAACGTGGGTTACGGCAGCTTTCAATGGTTTCATGATCGCCTGGAAAACGAAACGGCAGCTTCCTAGTCAACAGGATCATCGATGCTTCGCGCTTCGTGCGGTAGCGCGTCACGTATTGAATTGTTTGCCGCAGAGTTGCGGTGGCGTTCATCGATCGGCAATGAGATTGCTCGACCCTCAAGCCTCCGCTCCAAATCCGCCAATCCTGCCTTACATTCGGCGACGACCGATTGGGCACGAAGCAGCTTGACCTTGAGCTCGTCCTTCTGCCTGACTATTTTCTCAGGATCCCAATCGTCCTGCAACAGCTCATTGACCATGTGTGGCCACCGATGCAAGGCCGGCGCTTAGCTCCAAGAACCCAGGCTTGGCATCTGGCCGATACGGGCACTTGAGCCACGGGTTAAAGGTGGCGCAAACGATCGTCCAGAAGCGTAACGTCTTAACCACGGTGTACGCCATCTTGTTGAGGACCGCCGTCGGTCGCGAGCCCGTTGCAGGACAGTCGGATTCTGGCCGGCAAAGCAAACGGCAATCCGAAGGTAGCAGAGTTCGCGATGCTGGCACGCGTTTTGGAAAGTGCATCAAGAGACGTCTGCCAGATGAAGTGGGCACGTTTCATTTGAATACCTGGATCGGGTGCTGAAGGAATATCGTGACCAAATTGGTGCCGTCACACATTCAAGCAACCGACATGCCAATGCCCTCGAGCATTCTCATAGACAGAATCATGTAGGTTTTTCGCACCATCTGGCTGCCGGCGACCCTACTTGTCGCGACTGAAACAACCGATGTCTTGAGCAAGAGAGCGAAAGCCGCAACCACCAGCCTTTAGCAGCGCTCGCTCCGGCGGCGGCATTCGCACACAATCAACACCCACAACAGCACGACCGCTTGGGGTCCGCCAGGCCAATCCGAACCGCACAGAAATTCAACGAGAAGGAGCGGCATGGTAACAACGCTTTCTCCATCGGGCTCATTCATCAAGATACCCAGCCACGCCAGGCTCCAAGCGCCCACAGGCAAGCGACCGTGATTGCGGTGAAAAACGAGTACAGCGTCAATTGCTAGCGCAGTTTCCTTCGTCGGCTTCCTTCTATCGCACGGACCACCCACCAGATGTTATATGTGAAGGAATTCCTCCGCCAATCGACTATCTAGACACCATTGTCCGTCACTCTCACGGAGAAGGGGGTTGAGGTGCAATAATCGAGGCCGTTGTAGAGTCGTGGGCACTTGGGCCTCAGTAGCCAATGCGACTCAGCACCGAAGTGATATATACTCGGCAGCGCACCGGCGATGTGGCACTCACTTTCAAAGTCGTAACCGTTTGTTATGCTCCCGGTTACGCGGACGCTTATTCTGTTGTACCTGCGGCCTTCATGTTCGTACACGCTGAGGACTTCGCGACCGAGCGCATGAGCGAACGCGATAGCCGCTGAAGCCGCTCGAATACGCTGCTCCATTGTTGCCTCGGGAGGAGTAACGAGGCGGACCCGAAATGGTCTTGAAACATGTCAGGCCCGCCCCAGCATCACCAGCCCCTGCAAGACCGGTGACGCTCACTGCACCCAAGCAAGCAGCGTGCCCTTCTTCCAAAAGGCTGCTGCACCTCCCTGGCTGTGTATACTTGTCGAGTTTGTCCTATTTTGTTCTGTCCCAATGTCCATCAGGACGCAAAATGTTTGCAACCCGACATTCGCGCATCAACGTTGACAGGAAGGCGATCGCATCGCTCCGGAAGTAGCGCTGACGCTTGCAGTCTACAACCCTGCCGATCCCAAGCAGCGATGGGAATTGCTATTCTGAGTATCGCCGACACTAAGCTGTGCATCGGCAACAAAAGCCACGTCACGAAAGATGGCAATCCTACTTGGCTCGACCGATTCAAGGGGTCAGTTGCTCAGAAGTGGAATTTTGTACCCCTAATGAACCTTAGGGTTGCAGAGTGACTGCCTCAAGAGGGGCGACGATTCGCGGCGCGCATAAATCGGATTCCGCTGATTACTCGCAAGGTAGCGTATGGTACGATCATGCTGCAGGCGCAAATCCGTGTCGTAACGCAAAGCACGAAAATGAGTTCATGGGCGCCTTAGCCCCCTATCATTCTCGATGTCTCTCCGCCCTCCTTGGCGCTTGCGTTATCGATCGGCTTCTTCAAATCAAGCAGCATGTTCTTGACCCAGGTCATTGACGTTTCATTTTCCCCAACGGGAGTACCAAGAGCGGCAAAGCCGCGGCGGCGTGCTTCAGCAAGTTTCAAGTCAGGATAGTGACCCAGCCGCTTTTGGTGCGGTTATTTGACAACGATCCAGGTCTTTCGACTCTTGCGGACGCGCAAGGCAAAGGCCGGCGTCTTCCGGTCCATATACAGACCGGGCTTCAGTGACTGAACGGTGAGATCTGTAAGTCCAAGGATTGGCACGATCTGGCACACCTCTCACGTGGATTGAGGCGGACAACCATGCCGAAGTATATGTGGATCGAATTCGCGTAAACCACAGCATGAAACAGGGTTTACGGGCACTCTGTGGAATGGGGGAGTGGCTTCACAAAAAATACGTAGGCTGGCGGCAGCGGTCTGAACAATTGCGTTTAGAATTATGGCAGCCCCTGATCGGCAAGATCGAGTGCGGCAACTGGCGCGTCAACCTTCTCGCAGCCAGCGGCAAAGCCCGTCAGCTTCTCGCAAGCTCTCCGGTGTAGCGGTGCTGTCCTTGACAGAAGGAGCAGAGCGTGGACAATCCTCCGCGTCGAGCCCGACGGCTTTGATGGAGGTCCAGGACGAGTTCGTGCCTCAGGCGGCGCATGCCAGGCAATAGATTCCGGACCATCTTCAGCAGGCAGTTCAGGCAGAGCAGACACGCCAGACTCTGCGCCAGGGCACGGTGCGGCGCTATGCTGACGCGCCTTTCTAGCTCGGCCCTCGTGATGAAACAATCACCGCACTCGAACCACAATCACTACCAGCCCGCACCGAGAACTATTTGTCGCGGGACTGACGGCTCTGCGCCAACAGCGCTTCACCGGTGTCGCAATCAAAAATGCCTGGACAGCGCACGCCTCGGCTATGTTGCTTCAGCTGAGAAGGGGAGCTGATCACGTCAACAAGACCTCACCATTACCTGACAACTATCCTGATCGACCCGAGACAGAGACCCCCGCTCTCGTCCAAGACGTCATCCGGCGTTCGGATCAGCCAACCCGGAGATCTTCAGCTGAGATCTTGCCCGTACGCCCGGCCTTGGGCTGATAACTTACGCGGGCCCCCTCTTCGAGAGTGGTGTAACCGGCCTTTTCCACGGCACTGACGTGCACGAAGACATCGGGGCCTCCATCCTCGGGCCTAATGAATCCATAACCCTTTGTCGGATTGAACCACTTCACAATACCCATTGCCACGTCGGCACCTCCTTAGTGAACCGTTGTGATCTAGCGAAGAGTCTTCCGGCCATCAAGAGCAGCGGCAAAACACATCGGGCCACGGATGCGAAGGTCTGGTCTCATTTTTCTGTCAGATCGCCTAGCTGTCGCCCAATATGCAAACGATAGAAAGCCCTGACGCGACCGCACTCCGCTTCCATTCCTGTGCATCCGGATGACGATTTGACCTTCGCTTCAGTTTCCTGCGGCGAACGGTTAACAAGAGAGTTGCACGCATGGAACACGCCCCAATAATCCAAGAACACGACGTCTGCATTGATGGTTCGCGAAGTGTCGGTCACTAAGCCAGCAACGTTTCGTGCGAATCACCCGAACTTGGTTAAGCGCGCTAGTTTGTGGGTCTACCAGCAGCGTGTTTTGGAAATGCGTCTGCCGACCATCATTGCGGACTTAAGGTCCGGCCCGCGCCGTCCGAGCCGCGCTGGGGTGATCACAAATTTCAGCACGTCAGCCGCTATGATCACCAGATTTCAGCTTCCGACACATATCGAACCACCACGCCGGCAAGGGGAGGACGGACATTGGGATTCGACAGACCGACAAGCTTTCGAGAGTGTGATGCGCGTGCGCCGGTCGCTTGATTACCTTGTCCGCGCTGCGCCTCACCGTAGCAATCAGCGATGACATGGAAGCACGCACTGTTCATAGTATCAGCACCTCTATCATCGCTGTACACTTGCCACGTGACGTCTGCTTGTATTTCGCCACAGCGCCACCAAAACCGCGGCTCAAAGAAGACCCAAACGCCGCGCCTTGACGACGCACTGCGTCCGGCTGGTCGTTTCCAACTTTCGCATCGCATTCTTGACATGAAAGTTGACGGTGTTCAGGCTCACTTTCAGGATCACTCCGATAGCCCAGGATGACTTCCCTTCCTCAACCCATCGCAAACACTGTCTTTCCCGTTCCGACAGAACAACCTCTCGCCTATCCGCCATGAATTTCTCCTGTAGTCCAGAGAACAGGAAAGCATCAGCAAATGCCATACCACTCAGTGGCGCCAACAAACTTCGGCGAGGCAGGACAAGTTCTTCGGCGATTGCCGCTCCATTCGCACGAGGCTGCCATCCTGCTGTAGCCCTATCGACGGGCTTTTGACATTGTCGTCAATCCGACGGCAGCATTACGACAATCGTGGCTGTCGATATTTTCGTCTAAATCTATGTGAGCCGGATATCACCCTTTCCCTAAGCACTCCTCCTCCGAAGGAGTGTGGGACTCCTCTCTCGAGGCGTAGCACGGGCTCGCGAACCCAGGTCATTCATTTTGCATCCAAAGTCCTTCTTTCCGGCCTTAGGCGCGAGGCCAATCAACCCATAGCGAAAGCTTGGCGTTCGTCGCGCCTCCTACGGCGATCATGCAAGCCTTTGCGGTCCCAATAAACTACCAATGCTGTTCATTGAACGGCATCGCGCCGAAAAACTATGAGCAGCGACGTTGTTGGCAATCGAGGTCGACTTACAGGATCTAGGCATGCAGCATCAAGCACGAGCCGTTCGGTCCACCGCAGGTCAACAACGTGCGCGGCCCTCGCCTGTAGAAATGCTTCGTGCCCAGGTCTGCTCGAATGATAAGCTCTCGTTTTGATGGAAGCCCATGATGGCCTTTCCGCCACAATCGCCCAGCGCTCACGATTCAATGGGGCTCTGGGCGTCTGGTCTGTCGATTGCCAACTCGCTGGGCTATCGTGATGCCAATGAAGCTTCGTGGAGCCAGCTCGTCCAGAGTGTCGAACGCATGGTGGACTCGACAGAGCGAGCTGTGCTCGTTGACGGGGATGGCGGCTTCGGCAATTTCAACAATGCTCGCCTGCTCGCACGCAAACTTCTTCAGGCTCGCGCGGCGGGCGTCTCGCTTGAGGACAGCTGCTTTCCGAAGCTGAACTCGCTGATTGGTGAGCGGCATCCGCTCGCCGATATTGATGAATTCTGCGGTCGTCTGCGGACTGTAAACATGCAGTCGCCGAAAATCTTGTTCTCGTGGCCAGGATCGAGGCGCTGATTGCCGGTCACGGATTGAACGAAGCTATGCTCCATTCGATTGTCGCCTTGTGGTGCCTGCCGTCCCGCAGTAGGGCATCCAGGCGTCGCACCAGGTCGCCGGCCCGGCCGACGAGTCCCTGCCCGACCCGCTCGGCGTACTCAATGGTGTTGCGGACCCGGGCTTCGAGCTGCCTGCGGAAGGCCTCGATCCTTTCGAACATCTCCCCGATCTGATCGAAGATGCTTTCGATGGCCAGCAGGTCGTCGGCAGCGGCCATCCGACCGTCCTCGATGTCGGCTGCCATGCTGGGAGCTGTGTACTCCGGGGATCCTCCGCACGAAACTGACGATGGCGTCGCGGAAGCGGTACGGATGATTAACGGTGAGATTGGACTCGAAGTCCTTCAGCAGGAGTTGTTCGACGAACTCCTCGAAGAAGGCTTCCAGCCGGGTAGCGACTGTTTTCGACTCCATGACGGTCCGTCGGACGCGCTTCAGGTCGGCCAGAAGGGCCCGCAGGCTCTTAGACTAGTGAACTGGTCGGCCTGATGTGCGCCTCGCGGACGGCGAGCGCGGCTTCGCGCTGCTTGCGGTCGGTGATCTCGGGCCTCAGTTTTTCGAAGGCCTCCGTTGAGGCGGATTTGCACGATCAAGCCGCCGAATCGCTGTCGAGAGATCTTTATTGAGGCTCGGTGGCGAGGGACCGACGAAGACGACCCTCAATATGTCGGTCCGACCGATGATCCCGAGATTGCCAACGCGCGGAAGCTTTCCAGCGCACCAAGATTGGCTATAGCGCGCGACGCGAGCTGGCAGCGAAGTTGAGGCGGGCCGGCTACCCTGCTCCTCCCCACATGGAAGGTCTCGTCGTCAACGAACTCGCGCGCGCCGGACTTTTCCGGCTTCGCGCCACGCTCGTTGGTTCGATGACCTATCGGACATACAGCGGCGTAGTCGGCCTCAAGCTGCCCGACGAGCTCGTGACGACCGAGGATATGGACATCGCGATTTTAGGGCATCTCGACCTGGATCGATGAAAGCATGCCCGACATCGAAGAGATCCTGAAAAGGTGGATCCGACATCTGCGCCCTCATTCTCCCCCGATGAAACCAAGCTGTTTAGCGGTTTGCCAATGCCACCGGCTTCAAGGTCGAATTCCTTACATCAAACCGTGGCGACGACGACTACTCCTCCAGACTGACGCAGATGCCTCCATTGGGGCCGTCCGTAGGAGCGCAGGTGTTGCGGCTCCTAGACTAACTGATCCATGAGCCCATCCGCTCTGTTGTCTTGCACGACGCCGGCGTGCCGGTCCTTGTACCGGCCCCGGAGCGCTATGGCGTCCACAAACTGATCATCGCGACCAAACGGAATGTGTTCTTTGCGGATAAGTCAAAAAAAGACATCAACCAAGCTGGCGCGCTCATTCAAGCATTCAATGCCGTCAAACGTAGTAGCGACTTAGGCTTTGCGTGGATGGAAGGGTGGGAACGCGGAGCCAGATGGCGACGACGGCTTCGTGTTGGCGCCCTGCGTCTTTCGGATGACACTTTCGACACGCTCACGAAGGGCGTCGCCGAAGCGGCCAAACTCGACGGCAAGCCTGCAGAGGAGTACGGGCTTACGGGAGGCAAGGAAGGTCTACTGGCGCGCGTTTCAATTGCGAATCCGACAGCGTCGCCGACGCCGTGATGCCAATTCGACATGTCGACGAGGCTCTCTCGCCCATCATGGGCGACGGCCCCCGGAAGCCTTGAGCGCAGATGTGCAGCCACGTTTTCCGGCGGTGAGGCGGCTCGGGTTTGTCGCCACATGCGTCTGTTCCTAGCATTCGGTGAGCGCGCCGTGCGCCCGCGGTCTGGTTAGCTCGCCGCCAGAGCGACCATGCGAGAACACGGTCGATTGAGATGCGCTGTTGAGCGAGCTTGATAGCGATGCGACGGGTTTCCGGGGTCGACCAGCGCCGCCGCGCACGATCGAAGATGCCCGGATCGAGGCAGTAATCGTCCGCCCCCTTGAGACGAAACCGCCCAACACCACTCACTGGAGCTCGCGCAGCATGGCGAGGGCCAGTGGGCTGTTGGTCTCGACGGTACAGCGGATATGGCGCACCTTCGGCCTGCAGCCACATCGGTTGGAGACCTACAAGCTTTCAAACCGTCCTGACTTCGTCGCCAAGGTTCGCGACGTTGTCGGCCTCTACGTAGTCCCGCCCGAGCGAGTCATCGTGCTGTGTGTCGACGAAAAGCCGCAGATGTTGGCGCCGGATCGGAGCCAACCCTCGTTCCGCATGCGGCCTGGTCAGGTGGAACACCACAGTCACGCCTACAAGCGCCATGGCACGACATCGCTATTTGCCGCTCTCGACATCGCAACCGGCCGGGTCATCGGCAAGTGTTACGGGCATCACGGGCCACAGAATTCCGCAAGTTTCCGATGAGATCGAGAGTCGCCGTGCCGGATGATCTGGACGTTCATCTCGTCAAGGACAATTAGGCAACCCATAAGACGCCGCTGATCCGTAACTGGCTGGCCAAAAGACCGGTCTGGCACGTCCATCTGACGCCAACCAGCTCATCCTGGCTCAATCAGGTCGAACGTTTCGTTGCCCTCATCACCGAGCGCAAAATCAGGCGCGGCATCTACCGCAGCGTGGCGGAGCTACGTACTGAGATCGCGTCCTTCATCGAACAGCACAACGCCGATCCCAGCCCATTCCGATGGACCAAATCAGCTGACGACATTCTCAGCTCCATGGAACGCTTCTGCCTACACTGTGTCGGCCAAGGCCTAAAAGGCCACGAACTTCTGGTTAGGACACTAGATTATGCGCGATGTCCCGCGTACGGATTTTCGCCCGAAACGTCCGCGCGCCTATTGCTGCGCCGATCGCGGGCAATTTCCAGAGGAAAATGAACTCCCAATGCAAGGCTGTCGAGTGGCGGTGTGCTGCCCCCGGCGCGCTCGCGGAAATTTCGCGCTTCAGGCTGCGGTCATGTACTGCAGGTGATGATCCCGCAGCTGAGGCGGTTATCCCGGCATCGCTGACTTCAGCAGCACAGCAGCTGCGATGGAAGTGGACCCGAGGCGACATGGGCTTGTGCATCGGGAAAAACGCTCTTGGTCAGCTACTCGTCAGCGAAGCGGTTTAGCCAGGAAGGCTGCGCATTCTCGGCTCTTCTATCGGAGATAAAATATGACGGGCATCGGCCGAGCTGGCAAATCGTACGTTGGATCTGGAGGAGCCGACAGCAAGGGGTATCGAGCAGTTCGAGCCTGGAGTTCGGCCTCGCTCCTGGGGAACGCAGTCAATCTTTCGAGGCCGTCGTGGAGCGGATGCGCTCCGAGCCTCAAGATAGAACCGCGCCGCTCGTGAACCGGCAACCAATTTCGGATGTGGCGGCGCCAACACGAGATGAGGTTAAGGCAGCAAAGCGAACGTTGGACAGCCTGCTTGAGGACCTTAATACTTGTCGTAGGGCAGCCAAGGGCGGCCGGACCTTGTCCGAGAGGCAAGAGCTGATCGATCAAGTCGTCAAAGCAGGCTTAGCAGTTCTGGACTACTACGCTGCTCTACCCCAAGGTTTGGCGCGGCGCATTCTGCCCGACGATCGGGCTCGCCAGCTCCGCGATGAGACGCTGGGCGCGGCCGACGAATGTAACGCCGTGGCTGCTGCGATTTTCGATGACCTGGAGAAGAGCAGACATAAAGCAGCAGCCCTGCTCGGCAGGATCATCCGCACCGCTTCGCCTGACCAGCTGAACCGCGTGCTTTCAGGCGTGGAGCCCTACTATGAGCACTGCATGGAGTGGTGGAGAAAGAGGGCATTGCGCTCGGAGCGGATGCAGTCCGTCTGCGCGGCTACTGCCGACCTACCAAGCAGCACGCCCGAGTTGCGGAAGTCCGAAGAGGCCGCGCTACGACTGCATACCGGCTGTGCACTCAATACGAAGTACAAGTATCTCGAATCGCAGATCACTCTCGCGCAGCTCTCCCTAGCGAGCAGGTTGGGACCAGCCGTCAGAGACGCCCTTATCGATGGAGACGGGCGAGTGCGTCTGCTCGGGACCTTCATCGAGGATGTTGTTCCGGCATTCGCCTCGACGGCCGAGGCCGTGATGAACCGCAACGGATCGCCGCTTGACGCTGAGCACCGCGACGTTCTGGAAGGAGTCATGGAGCGGCTTTCGGAATTTGCATCAGGAGTGAGCGGCATGGTTGCCAGCCTGACGGACGCCGGAGCGGGAGCCGATCTTCCGTTAGAATTGCTGGATCAGATAGTGGAAGGTGCGTGGCTTTCAGCGGACGAAGTCATGCGGCTGCTGGCACTTCAGCCAAAGACACCAGCCACGATTGAACCGCCGTCTTGGGCTGTGCTGCCGGAACATACTGCCGGGGTGGCCGAAGGCACTGCAGCGCGCAGGAAGGGCAAAGGCAGGCGCGCAGCGGCCGCAGGCGAGGGGAGTTCGACAGCTGGGGGCGCTGAGCCGCAGCTCGCCGGGTCCGACGCTGGCACGGGCTCAACACGCAAGGTTATCGTACTCTCGGATTTGGGTACAAAGAAACTCACGAGCGCGGAGGAGGCCCGCGCGCGGGCGTCATCGTCGGCGAGCGGCAACCTGACGATGTGGCAGGCTCCGCCCTCCAGAGAAGCGCTGACGGGACTGCTCAAGCGATTGGACGAACTTTTGGAGTTCGATCTGCCCGCTCAGCAAAGCGCCGTCTCGCAAGCGCGTCAGATGAAACCGGAGGACGCCGACCACGTCCTAAATATCGTCGTCGAGCGCCTCCACCGACAGGCCGCCGAGATCGAAGCCTGTGTAGCCGCGTTGGAGGAGCCTCGTCGAAGTGGCTTGCTCACGCCCGCGCAAGTGCCCGAAGTGCACGACAAGATAGTCCGGCTCAAGACGATGTATTCCGAGGTGCAGGGACAGGCAAACTCATTGAAGAGGCAAAGAGCCGCGATCATGATCGATTGCATGAAGAGCTACGGCTTTCCCTCGCAGAAATACCTTGAAGGGTTACGAGCGGCCGGGGAGTTGGAGCGTCCGGATCCTCCGCGCGCGTTGAGCGGCGATCCGGGGACGCTGTTCGAGATTAAGCTGCGGCCCAAGGCACTGCGCAACGGTGCGGCGGCGAATCCGATGTGGGTGCACATCCATACGAAGCGGCCGGTACATGCGTGGCAGTTGGCGACGGCGGCTGACGCCGAATTCGCCGCTTGCCATGTGAAATCCAATGAACAGCGCGGCTACAATCGGCACTGGCAGAGCGCGCGAGCCGCGATGGGGCACGAAAACGTCGTGATCCACCGCGGCAAGCTCACGCCTGCATTCTGTAGGTCCTTGTTGAACAACGCAGTTGGCAACCTGTCCGACGTCAGATAATTTGAGACTGATTAGACTTTTCGCGAAGAGAGGCTCTGGGCTCATCTAAGTTAGCATTACAGTTGCATTTTCGTCTGAGGTGAGCGCGGCGAGCGTCGGCCTGGTGAGCTCGCCGCCAGAGCGACCATGCGAGAACACGGTCGATCGAGATGCGCCGTTGAGCGAGCTTGATAGCGATGCGACGGATTTCCTGGATCGACCAGGGGATCAGGAACGATGTTCGGTGCGCCGGCGTCGCGTTTTTTTTGAGCGCTGGCTCAGCATTGACCCGATGACGGATGACGGCCATCATGGCGAAGGCCAGCATGACGAGTGAGACATGGCGATGCCAGCCATGCCAGGAGCGGCTTTCGTTGTGATCAAGGCCGAGCTCGTTCTTGGCGGTTTCGAAGCTGTCCTCGATGGGCGAGGGATGGCCTTCTACCGACACCAGCCTTTGCATGGAGGTGCCCTTTGGGCACCAACTGGAGAAGAAGGAGAAGCTGCCGTCGGCGATGTTGCGGCGGATCAGAAGACCCCGCGTCCATTCCCCGGCAAGGTCGTCGTTGTATTCACTGACGTCGAGATCGGCCCAACTCGAGATAGGCCCAGTCGTGCCAGCGCGGACCTTTGGTGCCTCCGCCGGACGGCGGCGCTAGGCGTTCTTGGGAAGGTTCTGCGCGATCGCGGAGGTGGTGCCGGCGACAGGCTGCGGCTTGCCCCAGGAACGGAACATGTGATTGGAAGCAACACTCAGAAGATAGCCTTCGCCCGCCTCGCGCAGCAGGGTTTCGATCTCGCCCGTGCCATACACGCTGTCCGCCGCCACGAACGAGAACGGCGCCTTTGCGGCGATCGCACGAGCGATCATTCGACGCGATCTTGGGCTTGGTCGCAAAGCCCACATCGCTCGGTACATGCGGTGCCTTCATGCGAGCGGGGGCGTCCGTCCATGCCTTCGGCCGGTAGAGCGTGCGATCGATGAAGGCATGGCCATGCCGCGACACATAGGAGGCGAACACTCCGATCTGGCAATTGGTGATCTTGCCCGCCGAGCCAGTGTACTGGCGTGCGACGCCGCACGACGCTTGGCGCTGTTTTAAAAACCCGGTCTCATCGATAACCAGAACCGCGTCCTCATCGGCAAACGTTTCCAGCGCGTACTAACGCAACAATGTCGCGCAGCGCGTCGGCATCCCACTGCTCCCGACCCAGGATCGCCTGCTGGCGCCACGGGCCTGGATCGCCGGCCGCTTCAGCCCGCATCCAACCCGTGTTGCGCGGCTCGTTACCCAACAGTCCGTCGAGAAACCGTCACGCCGAGGGCGCCACCCGTTCCTGCGTAAACAGCGGACGGATGCGTTGCTTGGCATCTCGCAACGAGGAAGCCCGCAGCGTCAGCGTATCTTCAACCGACGCACCACCAATCATCAGATCCCGTATCATGGTCACCCATGGATTCAGAACTCACCGAAAATAGCAACTGTAATACTAGGACGATAGGGCTGCTGCGCCTTTCGGCGCTGGCTCCGTTTGCTTCAGGCGATCTAGGTAGCCGCGTGCGCGCGAAATCACCGCCTCGACGACCGTGTCCAGGACGGGATCGCCGCGGGCAGGCATGGCTTCGACTTCGGCCTTGGCCACCATTGCGTGGTGCGTCACGGCCTGAGCAATCTCGGAGACGCGACGGATCGTCTGTGTTGGAGAGAGCTTGCAGTCCATGGCGAAGCGCTCCCAGTGGTTTCGTCCAAGCTGATCAGCCTGCTTCTGCCCGCCGATCTTCTGCGCCATGTTGCGTGTGATCTTCGGATATGGCGCCGCACAGACGATGTCGTAGCCTGGCGCCATGGCGGCGCCGCGCGCCGATAGCATCAGCGAGTAATTTTTGGCATGGGAATCCGTGTTCCACACCATTGGATTGAAGATGGCAAGGTCGACGAAACGGGCGGTCTCCTGTGCTGTCATGTGGCGCTGGGTCACGCCGACCATGTCGGCCAATGATGGTCCTTTTAGGCCTCTATCGTTGTTCTGGTACTTGGCAGCTGGCGGTCGGCCCAGGGCTTGGCAGAAGTCCTCCTGATGCAGCCGCCGCCACCTCTTGCCGTCATGACGGCGGTCATAGCGCTCAACCAACAGGTAGCTACGTTCGCCTGCCGTCCCGGTCGTCACCTTCGGCGTCGGGATTCCGATCATGCGCGCGAGCGTCAGGCAGAATGCCTCGTTCTGGACGGCGCCAGGCAAGCGCTCGCCATCGGGCTTGATGATGTGGGTCGATGGCGCGCCGTCGATCGGTATGTACAGGGTGTCGCCATCCAGAGCGACGGCGAGCTTCGTCTGCACACCGGCAAGCGACATCGACACGCCATCTTCGCCGACGAGGAAGGGCTTGTGGGGTAGCTCATTGAGGATGCGCTCGAGCGCGGCCTTGTCGGGGATCTCTCGCCATTTTCCGGCGATCAGCCCGGTGCCCGGCTGTCCGACGGAGAGCGCGCCGGCGGTGTCGCGGCCCATCTCGGCAAGAAGGCCGATGACATCGGCCGGCGACTTGCCGAGCATATGACCTACGATCCCGAGAGTTGCGTTCTCCGGCAGCAGATTTGCCGCCCATGACAGAATTGCCGAGGCATCGTGCGACGCCCGCGAGAGCGGCATGGTGAGCGACACAGGGAAGGCGCCGGTCAGCCCGCGCCAGGATTCGGCATAGGTGAAGCCTGACGCTTCGTCGGCGGTCGTGATCCAGCCGACCTCTCGCGTCTCAAAGTAGACGGGAAGACGGTCCATGAGGCTCCTCCTCGTCGCTGTCGGGAATGTCCGGTGTCTCGGAAGTGTTCGCGCGGCGGGCTTGGGCATCCTTGAGAACATCCTCGATGCGCAGCCCGAGCACGTTTGCCACGTGCAGGCTGCGCCCGAGCTGACAGGTGCTTTTTCCGGCCTCGAGGTCGACGATGAAGCGCTTTCCTGTCCCACTCACCATGGCCAGCTCGTCCTGCCGGAGGCCCTGGCGTTTGCGTTCTTCCTGGATGAGGCGACCGAATGCTGCAGCGAACTCGGCGGCTTGGCGCGCGACACCGGTCTCGCCAGGAGCGTCCTTTCCCCAAGAGGGGGGAGTACCCTTTGGAGGCGTGTTCATAGCTCCTCTCGTCATAAAGTTACCGATCGGGAACTTTATGAGCTGAAACGGGGAATGTCCAGCGAAAAGTTACCGAGCGGGATTTTTTACGCTGTTCCGATATGAAGAGGCAAAAAGGTTACCGAACGGGAACTTTTAAGCCAAAGCCCGGTTGGGCGACCCAGAGAGTTACCGATCGGGAATTCTGCTACCAATACCAACTCGGTTCTTTGGAAATCGATGACGACCGGAGGGAATCCCCGCTCATCCGTCGAGCGAAACATGGTCCTTGGCGTCCACTCGATGTGGCGACCTCCTCACGTTCGGCGAATGAGTAGCGTCCTAATAGAAGTTTTGACGATCGCGAAATGTGTCGGGGTCATACCGCCCGCTCGTGCAGTTGGCAGACAATATTGTGCAACCCTGCGCGAACGCTTTCTCACCGCGGAAAGACAATCATTCCAGGCCATCAACAATCGCTGTCGATTTGGATCTATGCTGCGTGAGAACGATAGCACTTTACCTGAGTTAAGTGCCGCGCGCGCTTCGCAGCCGGGGTGGCAGCCGAGGCGACTGCTGCGTCACGCTGTGCGTCGATTGGATCTGCCGTTCCTGCGTCGCCGCGGCCTCTGACGGCGACTGCGCGGAGGAATAAGCAATGGTCGCATTCGTGACCGCTTGCGTAGCGACTTCACCGTACGAGAAATAGATGGTTGATCAGGGCATGTCACGTAGCTCAACGCAGGCATGGCGCGGATTGACAATCCTCAATCCAGGAAGCCCATCTGGCAACTTACTTCCAGCTCGTCATGTTGTGCTTGGGACGCCAGGAAATCCGCTCGCCAGCGGCGGAAGCTGTTCAGACCGGTAATTTGCGCATCTGACGAGCTTCATCGAGTCCGACCACCCTCATCAGCTCTCTCGCCTTGCGTTCCATGAATTCAGATGAGCAATGTGAGGAGTTGAGATAATCAATGGTCTCTAGATATCGACTTCGATCAGCCCGTCCGCCGAACTTACTCAGAACAAAGCCGCCTCGATGCATAGGTGTATTCAAGGGCGAGTTGACGCGCATCTTCCACGAGATTGGCCGCGGCGCTATGTCCACCGTCGATGTTCTCGTAATAGAAGTAAGGCTGGCCCAGCGCGGCGAGCTTCGCGGCAGCTTTGCGGCCGTGCGCTGGATGCGTGCGGTCGTCCTTGGTGGAGGTAAGAATTAAGGGAGCGGGATAGGTCTTGCCCGCCACCAGCTTCTGGTATGGCGAGTAGCCTTCGATCCACGCACGCTGCTCGGCAATGGCGGGGTCACCGTACTCGCCGATCCAGGAGGCGCCCGCGCCCAGCTTGGTGTATCGAAGCATGTCGAATAGCGGCACCTCGATGATCGCCGCGTTGAGAGCTCGGGACGCTGGGTGATCGCGGCGCCAACGAGCAAGCCGCCCTGGCTGCCGCCAATCGCGCCCAGCTGGCGCGGGCTAGTGATCTTCCGACGGATCAGGTCATCGGCAACGGCAATGAAATCATCCCATGTCGTCTGCTTCGTTGCCGCCTGGGCCGCTTGGTGCCATTGTGGACCAAACTCACCGCCCCCGCGCAGGTTCGCAACGACATAGGCATTGCCCTGTTCGAGCCATAGCCGCCCCATCGGTCCCAGATCAGACGGCAGTTGCGACTCCTGGAAACCGCCATAGCCATGGAGAAGTGTCGGGATCGTGCCGTCAAACCTTGCGTTTTTGGGCCGCACCAGAAAATAGGGAATTGACGTGCCATCACGCGAAATGGCCTCGAGCTGCTCCACGACATGGTTCGACGCATCGAAGGCAGAGGGTGCCTTCTTCAATTCCTCCAAGCTTTTGCGTTCGGCATCAAAAGACCAAACTGAGGTTGGTCTGAGATAGCTCGAGACGGTGAATATGACCCGGTCGGCTTCATCGTAGGTGGCTGACAGGCTGACATTTGTATCTTCCGGCAGCGGGATCGGTGTCGCGGACCAAGCTCCCTGATCGTACTTGTAGAGGAACGCTTTACTCTGAACGTTCTCAAGGATCGTCAAAATCAAAAAGTTCCTTGTGTAAGTGAACTCGCTCAGTGCCTGCCGGGGCCCCGGCTGAAAGAGGAGCGATGGTCTGGCGCGCAACGGATCCTGTTTCCATTCATCGAGGTCATACGAGATCATCGAGCCGGCCGTGAAGCAGATGCCCGCGGACGGTGACCAGTCCTCATCAAGTTCCACAAGCAGGCGGCCGCACGCGAGCGTGGCGATCTCGGCCTTCTTCGGCAGATTGAGCTTGACCGGCCCATCGAGGCGGAAGACCACATACTCGGACTCGACAGAGCTGATTGCGCGGGCGGCGCCGGTCGCATGAATATTACCCTCGCTGTCACGAAGCACGAAGGGGGACGCCCCAACGCCGGTGGGCTCGCCCCGAAAGATCTCACGAGCCTCACTGAGTGGCTGAGCACGTTTGAGCTCCTTCACCACAAAAGCGTAGCCGGCTTGCGTCAAAGTCCCCTCGCCCCAGTCCCGTGCAACAAGGAGGGTGTCACCATCGACCCAGCTGACGTCCTGCTTGCCCTCGGGGAGATGAAAGCCGTCCGCGACGAAGGTCTTGGCGGCGCGATCGAACTCTCGTATGGACACGGCATCCTTTCCGCCATCGGAAAGACTAATCAGGCAACGGCGCTCTTCAGGCGGAAGGCAGCTGTGACCTTGAAAGACCCAATTTCTGTTTTCGGCGGCGGCCAAGGCGTCCACGTCGAGGATGGTTTCCCACTTTGGGTGTTGGCTACGATCGCTCTCACGCGTGGTGCGCCGCCAGACGCCGCGCACCTGATTCTCGTCTCGCCAGAACTGCTCCAAACCGCCCCCTTCGAATGGAACATCTGCGATCCGATCTTTGGCCTGCAGGATGGTGAGCGCCTGTTCGTAGAAGCCCCGATAGCGAGGATCTGACTGAAGCACCCCGAGCGTCTTCTCGTTCTCGCCGCGAGCCCAAGCCAATGCGCCTCGCCCTTCCATCTCCTCGAGCCAAAGGAATGGGTCGTCAGTTACGGCGGCATCCGTTCGCTCCTGTGAAAGCGCCGTGGACGTGGAGCAAGCAATCGAAGGCAACACCGCGGAGAAGAGTGGTGGCGTGTTCATGGACTTTTCTCGATAAGATCGGCGGGCCACGCTGGCCGGCCCTGGCGCGTCAAGCAGACGCGGCGGAAACCATGGAAGCGCATGACATAGCGCGGCCTGCGCAATGTCATGCGCCGCTTACTGCAAGCTGCGTGCCGGCTAAGGAGTCGCAAGTTTCAGCCGTTCGGGGGCTGCACGACCGTGTTCCGTTGCCGCCATTGGTTGCCAAGCGGACATCACAGCGTGTCGGCGGACAATCTGTGAGACAGCGCCAGCATTTCCGATCTTCAGTGGCAAGACTGGGACGCAGCGATGCTGCTTACCTCCGCATCCGAGGTTCTCCTGTTGGCGTCACCGGGCAGACTTGTCGACGGGCATCATCAGCACAACGATCAGCGCATTGATCAGCAGCCAGATCGACATCATGCTAAGGGTGGTATGCATGGCGATCTCCGACCCGTCGGCTGCAAGCATTGCCGAGTTGGAGGAGCTTTTTCCCTGCGCAACACACGAAGTCACGCCGACAACTCGATTCGTTAACAGACTGCCGGGAGAATTGCGCTTGCGACGTGAGAGTAAAAATGCCCAAGAAACGACCTACGCTGCAACACGTCTTGGGATTGAGCCAACAAACAACATACAAGCACCAGATCAGGTTCTTCTGCGCAACAAAATGGCGAAATCATCAGCAGCAATTCTGCGCACCTGTCGTATCCACCTCGCGGAGAATGCATATGAGCTCTACATTGCGCAACGATTGTAGTCGCGTTGCACACCTCGCCTCCCCGTGGATACTGCAACTTTGCACATCATTGATGGCGCCCTCTGGTCGTGGTCCAACTCAGTCAGCTTGACTTCGGAGTCGCCTGCCTTTCCAGAGATAACCGGATCGCGGCTTCCGCCGCAAACATGTTTAGTTTATCTCGAATCCGCTACATCATCGGAAGAACCGAACATTCGCATTGGAGGTCAGCGAAGAGGTCGCTCATAGAGCCAGCTACGCTTCGTGAGGATTGCCCGCACTTGGTAGCGCGCAGAGCGCTAGAGTATGGGCCAACGTCTAACAGCACGCTTTCGAAAATCGGTTCACGGACTATCATTGCCGTCTTCGTGCCCGGCCTAGGCTGTCTACACAGCCTTTCCGATGACAACGACTTTAGTACCTAAACCGCTACGACCGCCTCCCAATTGGGACACGCATCCGACCGCCGCGTCCGCAGCACGGGGACGGATCGATCAGAACGTTAACACAGGGATCCGACAGACCCTCGAGCTTTCAAGAGCGTTTTGCGCCGCGATCTCACCTCCCCTGGTGGCCCACGGCGCCCCGTGACGATCGGCGACGAAATAGAAGCACACCCTTATAAACAGCTGCGGGCGCGTAATTTGCTTCAAATTCCGCCGGAGCAACCCAAAGTCGCGCCTAACACTTCGCCATATTTGCATTAGGGGCAACGGAACCGATGCCGTCATCTTAGATAATACCCTGACGTCGCGCTCTGACGACGCATTAAGTGCGGCTGGAGGTTTCCAGCTTTCGCATCGCATTCTTGACATGAAAATTGACGGTGTTCTCGCTCACGTTCAGGATGTCTGCGATCTCCCAGGATGACTTCCCCTGCTCGATCCATCGCAAGCACTGTTTTTCTCGTTCCGACAGCACACCCTTTTTCACATCCGCCATGATTTTCTCCTGGAGTCGACAGAACAGGAATGGCATCAGCAAATGCTATACCACTCAGTGGCGTCTGCAAGGTATCGGCGAATCCGGACAAGTTCGTCGGCGATTGCCGTTGCATTCGCATGAGGCCGCTATCCTGCTGTAGCCCTATCGACGGGCTTTCGACATTGTCGTCAATCCGACGGCGGCATTACGACAACTGTGGCTGTCGATATTTGCGTCTAAATCTATGTGAGCCGGATATCACCCTTTCCCTAAGCACTCCTCCACCGAAGGAGTGTGGGAATTCTCCTCGGGGAGTAGCACGGGCTCGCGAACCCAGGTCGTTCATTTTGCATCCAAGCCCTTCTTTCCAGCCTTAGGCGCGAGGCCAATCAACCCAAAGCGAAAGCTTTGCGTTCGGCGCGCCTCCTATGGCGATCATGCAAGCCTTTGCCGAACCAATAAACTACCAATGCTGGTCATTGAGCGGCATCACGCCGAAACGATATGAGCAGTGACGTTGGTGGCAAACTAGGTCGGCTTACAGGATTTAGGCATGCAGTATCAACCACAAGCCGTTCGGCCCACCGCAGGTCATCAATGCGCGCGGCCGTCGCCTGCCGAAATGCTTCATGTCCAGGTCTGCTCGAATGACGAGCTCTCGTTTCTGATGGAAGCGCATGATGGCCTATCCGCCACAATCGCACAGCGGTCAGGTTTCAAGGGGCTCTGGGCGTCTGGTCTGTCGATTGCCAGCTCGCTGGGCTATCGTGATGCCAATGAAGCTTCATGGAGCCAGCTCGTCCAGAGCGTCGAGCGCATAGTGGACTCGACAGAGCTACCTGTGCTCGTTGATGGGGATGGCGGCTTCGGCAATTTCAACAATGCTCGCCTGCTCGCACGGAAACTTCGTCAGGCTGGCGCGGCAGGCGTCTCGCTTGAGGACAGCTGCTTCCCGAAGCTGAACTCGCTCATTGGTGAGCGGCATCCGCTCGCCGATATCGATGAATTCTCCGGTCGTCTGCAGGCTGTAAAGGATGCAGTCGCCGAAAATCTTGTTCTCGTGGCCAGGATCGAGGCGCTGATTGCCGGGCACGGATTGAACGAAGCTATGTTGCGGGCTCACGCTTATGCCGACGCGGGAGCGGATGCAATCTTGATTCATTCACGAAAGAGTACCGCGGACGAGATGCTTTCGTTCGTCACCGAGTGGCGGAACCGGCTACCGGTCGTGATCGTTCCGACCACGTACTATCGAACGCCAGTCTCAGCCTATCGGGATGCGCGCATCTCCACGGTCGTCTGGGCCAATCACTCCATGAGAGCTGCGGCAGCTGCGATGCGGCGCGTCTGCGATAGTATCGCAGCTCAAGAGAGCGTTGCGACCATTGAGCCTCAGATCGCACCGCTCAGCGAGATATTCGAGCTCCTGAGGTATGACGAACTCGCCGTGGCCGAGACGCAATATCTGCAGCCCCGCTAGTCCATGGCAGCAGGGATTGTCACCTGAAGCTTCCTTTGGTCAAAATCTGCGATGAGTCCCTCACCTCTTCGTCGGCCCCGCACCAGTGTCACGCAATTGGCAGTGACATAAACTCCTGGAGAGGCTCTCGATATGGCGAAACAGCTTTCGCTACAGCTCGAGGAAGCACACACAGCGGCTGATGCAAGTGTATGCGCCGGCGACAATTCATGCTTGCCTCCTTCAATCGCGGGGTGGTCTGACAAGTCTGCGGCACCTGAGATTTAACAGAGGCCTTCCACGATGCTCGCAGAGCGATAGGCGGGATGAAGAAAGCGAATTGAAATGCCTGTGAATGTTCCCAAGCATGCTCTCATTCTTGCCGCTGGAGTGGGCTCTCGTCTACGGCCGCTAACGGATCTAAGCCCAAAACCTCTAGTCCAAATCCATGGCACCCCCATCCTGTACAACGCGCTACATAACCTTGGCTGTCTTGGCGTGGAACACGTAACGATCGTTGTGGGGTATCGCAAAGAGGCGATCAAAGAGGCCTGCGGCAGCCGCTTTGGCAGCGTTACGATTGACTACGTCGAATCCTCCGCTTACGACCGTACTGGGAGCGCCTATTCGCTCTGGCTGGCGCGTGACGCACTGCTTTCCGGAGATTACTTCGTTCTTGAGGGCGACGTCTTCTTCGAGGAAAATGTATTGCGGCAGCTGATTATCACTAAAGCGCCCAACGCTGCTGCTGTCGCTCCCTTCCATGCGCTGATGCAGGGATCGGCGGTCCTGTTGTCCGATCTTGGCTTCATTTCAGAATTTCGCTTGAAGCAAACAGCGCGAGATCTAATCGCGGGTGGCCCCCCTCTCTACAAGACGATGAATCTGTTACGGCTGTCCGCGTCTACTCTGCGGACAGAGGTCATTCCGGCCCTAGACGATACGATCAGGGCCGGAGCTACCCAGGCCTACACCGAGGAGCTTCTTTCCTATCTCGTGGAAACACGAGGCCTGCTGCTTGCTGCGGTGAGATGCGATGGCCTCAGGTGGTACGAAATCGATGACGCGGAAGATCTGCGTACCGCCGAGCGCATCTTCGCAGAAGCCGACTACGTTTGATCCTATCGCCCAGGGTGACGTTCGAGACGGTCACGGAAGGTTTGTCGCTGCGCGTCTTCGACATTCGCGGCTGCCTTCGACGCCGGGCGGGTAAGAACGGCCAAGAAACCGTAAGCTTGACGGAGGCCGCAATCAAAGCGGCCGCCCATTGTCTTAGCAGAACACGAGCGCTTGTCCCGGCATAGAATGTGAAAACACATCCCAAGCGATGTTGTAGCGAAACAGTCATTTTGGGCCAGCCGCTTTGACCGCAGGAATGGGACGAGACCTAGACCTTGGAGGAGATAGATGACTTCGATTTGCTCGCTTGCGCTTTCCCGGATCGAGACTTTCCTGCAAGCGACTGCTCCGCGGAACTAATCTCTTTGAAGTCGAATCTGAAGCTGATTCTTGGTGCGCAAAGTACATTCTCGCCAAATTTGATCGGAATACGGCCGGAGCAATCAAGGCTCTCTTTGACGAAGACCGGCGCCAAAGTGGACATTTCAAGCAGGCGCGCCTCCTGGGCGGAGGGCAGACGCGCACTTATCGTAACCCATTGCTGCGAGTAGTCGTCAATTCCGATGCGCCTGAGAGCTGTCGAGATCGAGTTGGTGCCAGAGAATTTGTCCAGCAGTCCGGGAGTGCGTTTCGCCGGAAAGTAGCTATGCGCGATGACGATCGGGATCTCGTCCTGGTAACTGAGCGTGTCGATGCGCAGCACATCGTCACCGGCCTGCAAGTCGAGGTAGCCGGCCAGTCGCTCGTCTGCCGGTACCGTTGCAGCAGACAGGATCTTACGACGTGCCAAGCGGCCTTGCGAGATGAGATTGTCGGTCAGCCGGGTTTGAGGGGAGAGAAGATAGGTTGTTGGATGTTCGACAACGAAGGTGCCTCTCCCCTGCTCGACACGAAGCAGTCCTTCCTGCTCAAGTCTCCGAATAGCGTATCTTACGGTGTGCCGGTTGACACCATATTTGAGAGCAAGCTCGACGTCGTTCGGAAGTTTTTCGCCTGGCCGAAATCGGCTCGACGCAATAGCTTCTTCGATGTTCGATCGAACAAATTCCCAACGTTTTCCTTGATACATAGGCCAAATAGTCCGTGGTTCAGGTGCTCAACTGCGTCGGATTAGCGTCACGTCTATCGTTCTTCGGTTGCGCCAGCCGCGTTACGGCCGCTCCCCTCAGATAAAAACGCCGCCCGTAATGCTCCCGGAAGACAGTTGCGCGGCGCGCTGAAGAGGCAATTGAGACGCTCGCATCTTCGACATCATACTGACCTCCGTCCCCGCGATCTTGCAAAGCTTCATGGATGATACGGCCCTGCACAGTCGACGGTAGCGGCAGTCTCAAGCTGGACAGGATCGTCGGTACCAGATCAACGATGCTGGTCGGGGCAGCAACAACTCCGCTTTTAAAGCCATTGCCAGCAAGGATGCATAATGAAGACAGCTCGTGCGGCGAAAGCCCGCCGTGCATGCCAACGCCGATCGGATAGGCTCCATCGTAGTACACGGCGTCGGGCGGAGCGTTCCAATTGGCCGCGCTGCAATCGGCGAGAACAAACGACAGATCCGCGCTTCGTTGGTGTTCGGCCATGACAGCCGAAAGCGGGAGGGTGTTGGCGATAAGTGGAGAGCCATCGGCGGCCTTACGTGAGAAAGCCACGCCAAACCATGGCTGCTCGGAAAGGCTGTGATACATCTCTGTCAGAAGATGGCCTTCTCTGTCCCGGACCCAAATGTTGACAACCCTTTGAGCGGTTATTGCGGCGTCTACGTCGGGCGTGAGCTCGTATCCGACCTTGAATCCCGACCGCTGCAGGTGGTTCAATACGGAGACCTTTTCTCCAATGATGGCGTGCCCGTGATCGGATGCAGCAATAAGCTGTACCCCCTCTCGCTCTCCTTTCTCGCTCCACCAAGCGAAAATGCGCCCAAATTGCCGATCGACCTCGTGGAGCACCTCACGGGCCGTAGGATGCTGAAGTCCGAACATGTGATATGCAATGTCCGGCTCCGAAAGCCACAGCAGGCTGACCTCCGGAAGCGCTGCTTTCGTGAGAAATGAAAAGAATAGATCGACGACACGCTCAATGGTAGCACGCGCCGGCCGCTCGTCGGCAGGGAGCACCGGAAAGCATGACGCAATCCGGCGAACGGCCGCGTTGTTACTGAACTTCGATGGGTCATGAACCCAGAACGCCGGCGCACCAGCCTGCCAACTGCCCCAGCTCGAAAGTCCAAAAGAGCCCTGCGACTGAGATCCGATCGTCAGCATCGCACGACCATGAGCCGCCAAGACTTCGCCGATCGTAGTGGCGGTGAGGACGCCACCGCGTTCGCTGCCGAGCGTCAGGAGCGCCGAGAGCGAAGATCCGTCGATGGACCGACCGCTTGCCAAAAAACGGTTGCCGATGATTCCATGAGCCGAGCTATGTCCGCCCGTGGCCAGCGCGGCCGATGAAACCCGCGTCTCACTGGGAAAAGATGAGGTATGGCGGTCAAGTCGAAGGCCGATTTTGGACAGCTCGGCGAGATTCGGCGTAACTGCGTCGTCTAGCTGGTCAGGACGAAGGCCATCGAGCATCACAATTACAAATTTCATTTGGCCACCTTCCCGCTCCGATTCCGCAGCCCCAACCTACGGGAGTGGCAGCCTTCTTGTCCAGAGCTACCTAGGCACCTAGGTTTGTCATGATGGTGTCACATGGCGTGAATTATATCTCGCAGTACTCGAACGGCCCCGCAGAAAAACATTGTGCGAGTCCCGCCCTGACCAAACGTGAGCACGTGGTCCAGAAGCTCTGCAATCATAGCTGATGCTACTAAAGGATGTTCAATGACTGTTCGCAACCGACGCGAGGTTCTCAGATTTGTCGGCGGGCTGAGCTTGCTCCCATCGACCTCTGTCTTTGCCCAAGACGCTGGCCGAACGGCACTGCGGATTGCAATGCAGGATCTGCGCGTCGAGCTCGATCCGCTCCATCCCCGTGCTACGGCGCTCGTGAGCTTCCGGGTACTCGAGAGTATTTACGACAAGCTCTTTGCAATCGACTATCAGCGCAACGGGCAGATTCGGCCGATGTTGGCTGAAAGCATCGAAGCCCTCGACAGCACCACATATCGCGTGTCTCTGCGGAAAGACGTTCGCTTCCACGATGGCGAAGAGCTAACGGCAGAGGACGTCGCATTTACTTTTGGTGCAGAGCGTATGCTCGCAAAGGACAGTCCGGGTTTTGGCGTTGGCCAAATCAGCTTTCCATCGATGAGCGCGGTGCGGGCAACCGGTCGACATACTGTCGAGTTTAGCACCAAGGCGCCCGATCCTGTTTTTGTCAAACGCCTGACCTCCTATGGAGCCGGCATCGTCTCGAAATCGGGCTATCTGAAGGCCGCGACATTCGATCAATGGGCCAGGGCTCCCATAGCGGCGGGGCCTTACCGGGTCGTTGAGGCCGTCGAAAACCGCTACATACGCCTTGAGGCGCACGACGGGTACTGGGGTGGAAGGCCGCCGCTGAAGGGAATCGAGTTTCGGATGGTGCGCGAGCCGGCGGCACGCGTCGCCGGCCTTCGCGCCGGCGACTTCGATATTGTCACGACCGTAGCGCCGGATCAGTTCGATCTCCTCGCGGCTGACAACCGTTTGGACGTGGTTGGAGGCGACACGATGTCCTTCCGCACGTTGGTCTATGATTCGACCACGAACGAGGTGCTGCGGGATCCGCGCATAAGGCGCGCCATGAACCTTGCAATCGATAGGCAGACCATTGTCGATAGCATTTGGCGCAAGCGCATAAGTGTGCCGCCCTCCCATCAACATCCTGCTTACGGCGTTCTCTACAATCCTGACCGGTCAATCCCCCGGTACAATCCGGCAGAGGCGAAGCGACTTCTTGCCGAAGCCCGTTATAACGGGGCAGCAATTCCTTTCAAAACAGTCGGCAATTATTACACGGCTGAGCTTATCGAAACTCAAGCCATCGCAGCGATGTGGAGGTCTGCCGGCCTGAACGTCGACATCCAAATGAAAGAGAATTGGGCCCAGGTGGAAGACCGTCTGGGTCGCGCTGTGAACAACTCGTCCGATGGAACATACTACCCCGACCCCACCGCCTCGTTCGTCTCGCGCTGGGGGTCTCAAAGCAATTTTCAGAGGGGTGGGTATTGGCGCAACGACAGATTCAGCGTGTTGGAGACGATCTTGCTGACGGCGCAGGATGCGGTAGAAAGACGAGCCGCCTATCAAGAGATGCTCGACATATTCGACGAGATTGATCCACCAGGAACGGTGCTCCATTCGCTTGGCGAGTTCTTCGGAAAGCGCGCCAACATCAAGTGGACACCGACGCCGACGGGTTTGATGGATTTTCGGCCAGGCGCAATCAACGTCTAGCCGAGAACGCCTTGGGCCAGACGCAGAAGAATATTGTCTGCTCGGAAGGTGGAATCATGGACCAAACCACTTCGCATGCACTTGAAGCGCCCTCTGTCCAAACCTTTGAGCACGGGAATGCCGGGCGCCCAGCCATTGCGGCTTGCAGCCCGCCGCTCCTGAGCATTGATGGATTGACTGTCGTTCTTGCAGACCGGCCCGAGACGCGCCTCCTGGATGCCGTTCGGTTCGAGTTGCGGAAAGGTGAGTTTTTCGCGCTTGTCGGCGAAAGCGGCAGCGGAAAAAGCGTCCTGTGTTCGACCATCATGGGAGTAGCAAGTTCCGAGCTGAGATGTCTCGGCGACATTCACATCGAAGGCAGGCCTCTTACCGATGTCGATAGGCGCCTGCGCGCAATGATCTACCAACAGCCAAGTCTATATCTTAACCCGGTCCGGAGCATTGGATTCCAGCTTCGCGAGACTGTCCAGATGATTGGCGGCTTGAGCAAGCGAGAGGCGAACGAAGGAGCTGCAGATCTGCTCTGCGAAGTGGGGATCGATGACCCCAGAGAGACGATGAGAAAATATCCGCACGAGATGTCTGGCGGAATGAATCAGCGCGTCATGATTGCAATGGCGCTCGCGATGAAGCCCAAGCTTCTCATCGCAGACGAGCCGACCTCGGCTCTCGACGTAACCACGCAAAAGCAGATCCTTGACTTGCTTGAACGGCTCCGCTCAGACATGGCAATCCTCTTTGTGACCCATGACCTCGGCCTTGCCCTGCAGCGGTCGGATCGCATTGGCGTTCTCTACGCCGGCCAGTTGGTCGAAATCGGGTGCGCCGATCTTGTCGGGCGCACTCCCCTGCACCCCTATACGCGCGCGCTATTCTCCGCCGTCCCCCCGCTCTCGGGGCAGCCCCGGCGTCTGAACAGCCCTGCAGGTAGCCTCCCTGACCCTACTCAGCGACAGGCCGGCTGCAATTTCGCATCTCGGTGCTCCGGAACGATGGACATTTGCCGGCACACAAGGCCCGCCTTGCAGGGCATTCCACAACAAGTGGTGGCATGCCACAACTTGGAGGCATGAATGACGTTGCCAATCGGGCCTCCTCGCGTTCGCACATCGCGCGCGTCCTCCGAGCCCATTCTCGAGCTGCGCAATATCGACTTTTGCTACCCGGCTGCTCGGCGCTCCGCTGCGGAGGTCCTAGGCGGCTCAAGGCTGAACAAGATCAACATGAGCATCCGTCGCGGGAAAGCCCATGGGCTGATCGGGGAGTCCGGCAGCGGCAAAAGCACAATTGCGAAGCTTCTGCTTGGCCTGACAGCGCCACAAGCGGGCCAGATCTTTTTCGATGGCGAGCTGCTGACGCGGGCTCGATTGGCTGCGTTCCGCCTGCGTGTCCAACCTGTCTTTCAGAACCCTATCGACGCACTGAACCCAGCCACCCCGATCGGGAAACAAATTATCGCGCCCCTGCTTGTGAACTTCAAAATGAAGTCTTCATGTTGTCAGGCTCGGCTCGCTGCAGCAATTTCCGCCGTTGGCCTATCGGGCGAGATCCTTGGCAAATTGCCACATCAGATAAGCGGCGGACAGGCGCAGCGGGTCAATATAGCGCGGGCGCTTATTCTCGATCCCGAGGTTCTGATCTGTGACGAGCCCGTCTCCGCACTCGACATGACCGTTCAAGCTCAGACCCTGAACCTTCTGTCGGATCTGCGTGAGAGCCGGGGCCTTTCCCTCTTATTCATCAGCCATGATATCAGATCGGTCGCCTATCTCTGCTCAGAGATCGCCGTCCTAAAGCGCGGAACCATCGTTGAGAGCGGCTCGCGCGATCAGGTACTGCTCGACCCGAAGACGGATTACATGAAGTCCCTGCTGAGGGCGGTGCCCAATTCTGAACTCGGCGTTGAAATGGCATTACCTTCAAAGCCATGTTCGCAGCCAATAGGGCGTCGGCACTTGCCGGCGGAGAGGTGAGAGCCGCATGAGGCGAAAAGCCCAGAAGGTATTTGCGAGCAAAATTGGCCGCGCATTGGTCACGCTTGTTTTGATGGTAACAAGCGTGTTCATTCTTATGCGCTGCGCGGGCGATCCCGTAACCGTCTTACTCGGGCCGGATGCGACCGCGGACATGCGCGCCGCATACTCGGGCGAATTGGGGCTCGACCGCCCGATCCTGGTACAATACCTGGCCTATCTCCATAACGTCGTCCGAGGCAGCTTAGGCGTTTCTTACGTCTACCGACAGGATGCACTCGGTGTCGTTCTCAGCCACCTTCCGTTGACGCTAATGCTCACCTGCTCTGCTCTGACCTTGGCGGCGGTCACGGGCATTGCGGGAGGAATAGCTGCCGCGGTGTTTCCATCGAGCTTCATAGGCCGTGCGTGCACGATCGCGAGCCTCGTGGGATTGTGCGTTCCCAGCTTCTTTCTGGCAATCGTCCTGATGTTGGCGTTCTCAATTCAGCTCAATTGGTTGCCGACCGGCGGCGCTGACAGCTGGCGCAGCTTGGTTTTGCCGGCAGTCACCATGGGGGCCGCAAGCTCGGCCGTGCTTGCCCGCTACACGCGCGTGGCCGTTCGTCAATCGCTGGATAGCCGGTATGTGTTGGCTGCGTTTGTGCGCGGCATTCCGTTCTCGCGGATATTGATCCACCACGTACTGCCCAATGCGGCGGTGCCAATCCTGACCATACTTGGCCTACTCATCGGCGGAGCAGTAACTGGTTCGACGGTCGTCGAGACGGTCTTCTCATGGCCTGGTATCGGAAATCTCTTCGTCACATCCGTCGGAAACAGAGATATTCCAGTGGTACAGGCAATTATCGTGCTTGCTGGCACTGCGATGATCATGACCAACCTAGCCGTCGATCTCGGTTACACCTGGCTCGATCCGCGGTCGAACTTCTCGGAGACATAGATGAGTACCGTCTGGGCGCGTGATTGGAATTCGAACATCGTTCGTTCGCCGAAAACCGGACGCGATCCGCGTAGGCCACTCAAGCTGGGACTCTATGGTGCCTCCATATGGATTATCGGATGTCTGTTGATTGCCGCACTGGCCCAGGTGATCTCCCCCTATCATCCAGCACAGATCTCGTTGGATGCACGGCTTTCGCCACCACTGCTCTTCGGCGGCACGCTGGAACATTTGTTGGGCACCGACGAGCTCGGCCGGGACGTGCTGGCTCGCTTGATATATTCGGTCCAGATCAGCATGCTCGTTGCGGCTGGCGGGACCTTCATCAGTACGCTGCTCGGCGTTTCATTGGGCTTTCTCGCTGCCGAGCTTGGCGGACTGATCGACGAAGGGGTCATGGTGCTTGTCGATATGCAGGCTGCTGTGCCGTTCATGATGACCGCACTCCTTGTCATAACAATATTTGGCAATTCCCTCGCGCTTTTTGTGTGTCTTGTGGGCTTGCACGGTTGGGAGCGCCACGCCCGCATCGCGAGAGGACTGGCTTTGACGGCCCGCAATCGGCTCCATGTAACGGCGGCGCGGACCTACAATGCTTCGCGGGTCCATATCTACGCAAGGCATATTCTGCCTGCCTGTGCACCTACCATCGTGGTCGGCATGACCCTTGGGCTCACCGAGACGGTTCTCCTGGAAAGCACCCTGAGCTTTCTGGGACTGGGGATACAACCGCCGATGTCCAGCTTGGGTAATATGGTGGGATTCGGCAGAGACTATTTGATGACCGCATGGTGGATCGCGCTCGCGCCGGGCCTCCTCATCGCAGCGACAGCGATTGCACTGATGACAATCAGCGAGTCGTTGCGCCAGATGAGACCTCGCTAAGCTTCTTTCATACCCATCTGAGGTGCCCTCATGTCGCGTCCTGACTTCGAAAGCTCAACAAATCAAATGGTCAGGAACGTTCCTCTGTATCGGCAAAAGAGAAAGTTCACTTGTGGACCATCTTCCCTGATGATGGTCATGTCCGCGCTAGACCAGCGATATCAGCCGAATGAAACAGCTGAGCTCGAGATCTGGCGAGAGGCAACCACCATTCACGGTGGTTGCGGACCGGTTGGTCTGGCACTAGCTCTCAAACGTCGCGGCTTCGCAACCCTCGTAGTCGTGAGCCATGATGGGCTTTTTCTTCAGTCTCGCGCTTCACAAGGCGGCGAGGTGGAGGTGATGCAGATCCTCCAGAAGCGAGATCTCGCCGAAGCATGCCAGCGCGGCATCCCTGTCCATATTGGCACTTACAGCCTCGACGACCTCTCGAAATGGATGGCGGTGGGGTGGTATCCCATCGTGATGATCAGCATCGAGTTCGAAGGTAAAACCATCACTCATTGGGTGGTGGTGACCAGGGCCGACGTCGATTACGTGTTCTTCAATGATCCTCTCAAAGATCCCGCCGAGGCGGATGCTGCCACGCGCGTCAACCACGAGAGCTTTGCCAGCATGACGGAGTTCGGTCCCGACCGGGAAAGGGCGGTCATTCTTGCTGGACTTCCAAAAATGGCGAATGTTGCGCTTCCGCTGCCCAGGATTCATACTAGCCCTCAACTTCGGCCTGACACGCCGAGCGTTTCTGGTCCCGAACGCTGATGTATTTTGGTAGCCGGTAAAAGCCCAACATAGGCACCATCAGCTGATTCAATCGGTGCCATCGGTCGGGCAGCGCCGGTATACGCCGCGTCCGACAGTAGCATAGCCAGCCATCAGGATGGCCGGCCCTGCATTCCTGCAGCGCCTTAGTCTGACGTGCGTTTTCCGGGGGCACGAACAGTTAGGCGGCAAGCATGGTCGACTACCTTCGCGCGTGTCTAAATGCATTAGGTCTAGTTCACCGCAGTTCCAGCCGCCCTCAGAACGCATCATGCGCACTGGATCGCACGATCGCGCGTCCAACCATTCTCCTTTTCGCGTCTGGCCTCCCGCTCCGTACCGATAGGCTCGAGGCTTTGCCACCGATGGGTTGGAATTCAGGATTGCCTTCGCCCCACCGCATCCAATCCTACAAAGATCTATGAAGATAGTTCACGAAGGAAGACTTCTAGATTGCAGATCAACCAAAGTTGTTTTCCGAATCTATCGTTGGCCGCTTGAGAGTGGCGTTCATACCATCGTCGGAGCGCGCCAACATCGAGATAATCGGCGACCGCGGGACAGTCTTTAAAGAGCAAATCTCGAAACGGCGCCGAGCTCTGGTCTGTCGCCCACTTACCTAACGGCAACGGAAACCCGAGCTTCTTTCTCGTGATCACGCTTGCGGGTATTCGATCTCTGTAAAGAGTGCGCAGAGCGGCCTTGGAAACGTCCAGCGTCTCGCTAAATTTCTCAATCGAAGCGAAGGCCGCCTGAAACGGGGCGACGGCATGCCTCCAACGCAGATGTTCGGAAAACGGCATGCGCAGAGCCAACGCAACGATACGATGGTCTGTGAAGGGCATTCGAGACTCCACCCCGGCTGCCATTGTGGTGTTGTCGACCATTTCCAGCAGTGCCGGCAGATGATGCCGTACAAAGAATTGCCTCATACGGTCGACCGGAGTGGCGCCGCCTGAATGGTAGGCGTTATTCATCCAATCGATCAGGTCCGCATCGTGAACAATCTCCTTTCTCCATGCCGGTGTCCCCAGCTGCAGCTTTTCGGCTTGGGGAAAGTAAGTGTACCGCGCAAGAAAGAGGTCGAATTCGCTCGCCTTGAACTTGGGAAGGCCGATATGACGTCGCGCCGGGCGGCCAATTACGTCAGGCAAAGCGGCTAGCACTGCCTGTCGGCGAAGGTCGAAGGACAATCTGAAGATCCGGCTATATCCAAGGAATATCTCGTCGGCACCCTCGCCGGTCAGGAGAACCTTGTGAGAGTGGCCGACCGCCAGCGCGAGCAAATACATCGCCGCTTCGTTATGCATGCCGACTGGATGACCACGTAATGCGGTAAGGCGCTTAACGACATCCAGGCTCGTTGCCCCGGGCAGCCGAACCAAGACGTGGGCGAGCTTGAGGGCTTTAGCGACCTCGACAGCATAGGGGCTTTCATCGTACTCATCATCGCATACGACGCCAGTGAAGCATGTCGGCTTTTGCGAAGATTGCCTTGAAAGCTCGAAGGCCAAGACACTGGAATCGAGCCCTCCGGAAAGCAGCGCGGCGACTGGGGTGTTGGCCGCCAGATGTTCCTTCACGGCGCTGCCGATCAACGTTTCGAGAGAACTGCAATCACCACTATCATCGAGGCGCGCAGGATCCCACCAACGCGTGTGCTCGTGCGATTGCGCTGTGATCTTCAGCCAAGTGCCAGGTTGCAGCTTTTGAACATCTGCAAACAGCGACCTCTCGCCGAAGACGGCACGGTACGAGAGGAAGCTTGATAATCCAACCGGATCGAGCTTTGAGCGGACTCTTGGCCAATGCAGAATGGCTGACGGCTGTGAGGCAAAGACAATTCCATTATCTGCGCACGCGTAGTACAACGGCTTAATTCCGAGCCGATCTCTGACGAGGAACGCTGTGCCGGTCTTTCGGTCGTGGATTGCGAAAGCAAACATTCCCCGCAGACGTTTGACGCTATCAATCCCCCAACAAGCAAATGCCTTGCAAAGTACCTCGGTATCCGACTCTGTGCGAAAGCGGTATCCGAGCCTGAGCAAGTCCCGCCTTAGGTCTCGGTAATTGTAGATCTCCCCATTGTAAGTGACTGTCAGGCCGAGCTCATCATCGAGGAACGGTTGATTCGACCGAGGGTCCGGATCGATGATAGAGAGCCTCCGATGCGCGAAGGCAAACGAGGACGTCACGCAACTGCCACTCGCGTCGGGCCCGCGGTGGGCGAGCCTCTGAACGCAACGCGCGAGGTTCCGTTCAGTCACTGACTTATCGGCAATCCGTCCAATGAATCCGCAAATTCCACACACAGCTAGCCCTCCTCATGCGTCCTAAGGCGACGCCCAGGCGGTCGGGTCGCCGGCTCGCCGGCACCTCTCGATAGGCTGGATGCTCCAAAAACACGCCCTCCAGAGCTAAGATCACGGTCAGGTTTCGGAGCCGCGGTGTGCTGGCAACAAACTGGCCTTCATTGACCTCCTCGAAAAGCGCGATCTCAAGTATTCCGAATTACCTGCCGCGCTGCGCGCCAAGTCAAACCTTACCCTTTGAGGCTAAACACGACGGATGAGCGTCCGAACCTCATTGGTCAGGACTCGTTCCACGAGCCACTTCGGAGGCTCAATACGTGGTGGAAGATATAGCGCGCGGTAGAGCCGATCGAGTTCTTCGGCGCTGCGTGGAACGTCCGACGAATCCAAAAGTGCGGTCATCATGCGCATGGGATAGAAGCAAGGCTTGCGCTTATCTTGAGTGATCAACTGGTCTTGGGACCGCCGAGTGAAGGACCCGTCCAACAAACGCAGCCACACCTGGCAGAACAGCGCGTAGCCATAACGTTGGGCTCTGGTATCCAAAGAAAGAGCTGTCTCTGAAGGCAGTACGGGGAACTGCAACTCGCCAATGATATCGCCCCTATCCACTCGCTCCGAGAGTTCGTGGACAGTCACCGCGAAGCTCTTCTCGCCATTGAGTATGGCATGCGTCCGCGCAAAACTGCCGCGATATTCAGGGAGCGGGCCTGGATGAAGATTAATGCCTCCTCGCTCAAAGCCTGCGAGGATTCGGGCAGGGAAGATCTTGTTCCACATGACACTGACGAGAAATTTTCCGAGAGGAGGAACATCGTCTATCGACTCGAAGAACGGTATCCCGAAGCGATCTGCGACTTGCCAAAGCTCCTCACTGGTTTCATGCCGCCACCATGTTTTCTCGTACCGGGAAGCGCCGAGAATGCCCGCGATGTGGTCTTTGCCGCAGGTCTCGATGACAAACAGAAGACAGCGGGTCGCAAGTCCCCTGGTTCCGGCAAATACCACGCCATCAATTAAGCTCGACATTTCTCAGCCTTATCGCGTTCTAGGCCACACCGATTATGCGCCCGTTCTACTCGCAATCAGCAGTCCGGCGGACCCGGTGGCCGCTACGCAGATGGTAATGACATGCACCAGAGTGCCTGAGGCTTTGATCTTGAACGGGGCGATGTGGAGCAGCGATAGCGGTACAAAGACAGCAGGAAGAACGATGCCCAACTCAAGCGGCGCGATCGTGTGGTCAATTAGCAAGATCGCCGCGAGCACTGGCAGAGCGTAAGAGAGAGGTAGACCGGTCGAATAACCGCGATCGTCCAATCCGAAATAGCCGAAATACGCCAGGCGAAGAGCCCCGATCAATATCATGAAGGCTGTGAATACCGCAGATGCTGGCAAATCGATGAAAGATGCGATGACAATTGCCGGGATGACCGATCCAAAGATGAGGTCCGAGAACGCATCGAGAGCTTTACCAATGGCTTTGGTGGCCGCTGTACGGTTCTTGGTGCGCCGGGCAATTTCGCCGTCCACATCATCTGCGATAATGGCCCAGAGTCCGAGCGCTATTCCTGCCTCCTGGTGCCCTCTCACTACTAACCCCATCGCTGCTCCAGAACAAAGGATCCCCACGGCAGTAACGGCGTTTGCGCGGTCAGATAGGAAGGCGATCATCGGACCTCAATATTGTTGTTTCTGCCGAAGGCGATCGCAGTCACGCCCCCTGCGGCCGCTTGCGTACCGCAACTACGCTTAATTGGGCGAGGTCCGCCAGGTTCGCAAACTGCCAGTCCTAGTAGGCGCGCTTAATGGTTCCTCGAGCTAAGACGGCCGCCGCGCGAAGTTGAGACGAGACGACTCCGAGCATCGGCTAGCTTGGCCCTTCTCCTATACAGGCGGAAATTCAAAGGCTCCAAAGCACCGTCACCGCGCGGAGCACTCCCTGCCTCGTCCTAGGCAAAGCCGCAACACGCTGCGAAACGCCCCGCCGATGGCGGCGTCAATCGCGATGGCCAAATCAACGTGCCCCTGCTCAGCCTGCGCTTGGGTCATTCGAGTGCGGCTTGCGGCGCCTGGGTCTGCCCACGTTGGTCGCTCCAGTCGGCTCGCGCAGTTGATTGCGACTCCCGGATCTTGCACAGCACAGCTCTGCCGGATCGCGCCGACCTTGGCCTGGCGACTTAAACTTGTTAGGCATGTGATTTCTCCATCGAAGATGCCCCGACAATTGTTTACTATCCGGTCAAGTCTAGGTCGCGCTGACTCTGAGGTGGAAACACACTTCTTCAACGGCTCGGCTCTCGTTTTGATCGAGCGCTCACAAATGCGAATGAAAGCGTGCTTCCTATTGCGCAGAGAGCTAGAGATGCCAATGCGAGCACGATACCATAGTTGCTTTGGATTAAACTGAAGAAGAACGGCGCAAACGACGCCGTAGACAATCGGAACGTCGTGATCAATCCGACACGTGTTCCGTACCCGTCCGGCCCGAAGAGTGAGAGAGGCAAGCTTCCACGACAGATGCTGTTTAGACCAGAGCTAAACCCAAAGAAGGCAATGAAGATTAGAATTCCGACGAGCGTGTGAGACGCCAACATAATGACGAATGTAGCAGCCGAGAGCATAACACATGAGAGCATGGTGAGCTGAATTGGGGATATTCTCTCGGTAAACGAAGCTGCAAATAGCCGTATCGCCACCTGGGACGGGCCGAAGAGCGTCGAAACCAACGCTGTCCGCTCGATATCTAAACCGGTCGACGAAAGGATTGGGATCATCTGGCCGAGAAGTGCTGAGAAAACAAAGGTCGTTAGCGAAAAGCCGACCGATACCAAGACAAGATCGATCAGCTTGGAAAAGGAGCGGGCTTGCGGCCCATGGACTTTGTGCTGATGTCCAAGTGTCACGGGGGGCCCGACGAGAACGAAGTGGATTAAAGGGAGGGCGAGAAGAACATTGCAGCCTCCATAGATCCAACAGACCTGCCTCCAGGATATCGAAGCGAGCAACAGCGAGGTCAGCGGCCAAAACAGCGTTGACGAAAAAGCCACGATCAATGTCAATTGAGCAATTTGCCCTTTGGCATGAACCGCATCTCGCTGAATCAAAAACACGAATGCGGCCTCGTAAAAGAGAAAGGCCGACGCAAGTTGCATGCCGAATAGGGCGATCGCGAAAACGACCGCATTCCAAGATATTGCTGCGATTCCCAGACTAGCACCTCCAGCGAATGAGACGAATCTCATGGTTTTGCCTGCGCCGTATCGGTCCATGAGCCGGCCGGCAATCAGCGACATCAGCGCACTGGCAAACAACGCCAAGGAGAAGCAAGCGAGTATCCACACCTCTGTGACGGCGAGGTCACGGGAAGCCTCTTTTGCGATGGCCCCAGCAATAATAAAGTGTGCCGTAGCTGATAATTCCTGCAGCACCCAGTGCCACAACGATCAGCCTATCATCCTCCCAGAGGCGTCGTGATCTTCTCGGTTCCTGTCGCATATGCCGAGTGTCTCACCTAATGCGGCTCACCTGAGCAAAGAAGACTCTGTTTGCAGCCACTTTCGTCCGAGTCCAGCCATGGTCATGATACGAAGTATGTGGCAAGCCGATTTTCAAAGCGTTTGATCGGGTTAACCGTGACGCCTCAGCCGGTCTTGATGTAACCGTCCACACTAAGCACCTATCAAGCGGCCGGCATGCACTTGGATTTGCAGGGGGCCAAATACGCCTCAATCAGCTTGGCCAGGCCGTCAAGACTAAGCGAGCATGGACATGGCTGATTTACTGTCCACCATGATTCTCTGCAGTTTGCTCGGACCTACCTAAAAAGGCCGCTGCCTAGCCACACCTTGTACATCTTACACGATCGGCGTGATTTGTTCGGGTACGCTCAGCGCGCCAAGTCGCTTGTCCGAACTGCCGCCTAAAGGTAATGCCGCTGTACTTGGGTGCGGATGCACCCAAGTGAACAATGCCCGTCAGGCTGCCATCGCGAAGCGTTCCTTCGAACTCATAGTCTAACTCCCGGCAATTGTGATAACAGCTTCAACTTCGAGCCAATTATGTTGCCTCGGCAGCTAGCTGAGACCTCGGCGCCAATGTGCGTGCCCGCAATATTCTGGCGATCCTGTAGTAGCCTGAACGCATGGACCGCGCTGCCGTGAAGAAAGTCGATAAAGACCTGCCATGCTCCCGCTAGGTCCTCGAAAGCGCCCTCTGGTGGTGCCGCTGGCGCTAACGGCGGCTCTGCAATGACATGAACGATTGAACGACCAACGATCTCGGCTTCGACTTTGGTCAGATTGGTCGGATCGACTACGATCCGTTGGGGGCCTTGCCAACAGTCGTGCAACACAATGCGTGGCCGGGCGCTGGCCAGCTTTTTGACGATGAGGTCGGCGTTCACTGAGAATGTTCTAATCTCCCAAGAAACTGCTATTCGTGGATTGCAGAATGAAGCGTCTGGCTCTATCTCTTCGACAAAGAGCCCAGGCACGCTCAAAAACTCGCGCTTTATTATCGAAATACACTCGCGCCATCTTTCCATCGCACGACCAGCCCCTCCCTTTACCCATTGCTCCAACGCGACATAAGCGCCAATGATCTCGTCTTTACCAACCTTCATTGACCGACCAAACGACTGGCCAGGAGGCCCATTTAGATACGCCGCTCTGCACAATCTTTCCGAGCCGAGTAGGAAGCCAGTAGATTGCGGTCCGCTGATATACTTCCCGCCTGAATGAATTAGCAGATCGGCACCGGTTTGAAGCCAAACGTTCGGAAACTTGGGCCCCTGTCCGGCCGCGTCTACGATCAGCGGAATTCCCAGTTGTTTGGAGCGCAGAGCAATTTGTTCGAACGACAACGCCGACTTCGGAATATCTGAGGCAACAACGCATATTGCTGCGATCTTCTCAATTTGAAGCTGATCCAGGTCTGAGGCACGGCTGATCGGAAGCACCATACAACCGACCGCTCGAATTGCGTGTTCGTAAGCCATTCGCTGATCAGCAGCGACGACCACCATCTTCTCGCCTCGTAACGGGAGCTTCAGCATCTTTTCTGGATTGTTACCAGCTACGCAAGCAGCGACCGCCTGGCTTACTGCTGCGGCACTACCAGCGGTCACGAGCCCCCATTCGGCACCGGCGAGCGCCGCCAATTTCCGTCCGATCGCTTCCGCTAGTTCATCCAGAACGACAAAGCCCTGACCCGACGCTTCCATCGCGGCGACTACAGGTCGGGTTGGATTGCATCCACCGTAGGATGTACGCACGCCGGTGCAGTTAATGATCGGCTCAATGCCAAGGTCGCGGAACACTTGACCTGTGACGGGGCTGACATGCGCAACATCGCATTCAATATCCAAGCTCATGCGGGCACCTCCTGTAAGGCTTTAGGGAAGAGCCGATGCGGATTGCATTTCTGACGTCAGGGCACCGCCCGAGCGCGCACAAACTCTCGAGCCTGCTAGACCAGTACTCGCCGCACATAAAAAGCGGCTGGAGCCAGCCTTCAAAATATTCTTCCCGAAGTCGGCTCGCCCATAGGTTCGAGGTCGCGAGCTCTGCCATCCCCGGCATCCAATAGCATGCAATTTGAAGCATGCGATTTTGACGGAGGCCCGTCATTCCGCTTTCCCTCCTCCGTGCTCCCCATGAGGGTAACCGAAACATAATTTCAGCCGGCAACGCCTGCCGCACCGCAAGGAAAGCATCAAAACTCGTGCCACTTCGCTGATTGCGCCAGGCCCTCGTTTATTGCGTTTCCGTCGGTTCGGCTCTGCGAACCCGTTCCAACACCAGGGTCACGAACCCAACAAACCCGACAAAGGATGGTATCGTTCTCTTTACCGTTACCCGCTTTTGCCATTCTGATGATTTAAGCGTGAGTGCGTCATGTTGAGGCGTATCCGGCGTTGACGAGGTAGTTGGCGCATCCCGGGGGGCGTGAAACAGTCCAGCAAGACACCCGTGCGCGTCTACGCCGCGTTTACGGTTCGACGGCCTTTCGGAGCCGGGTCTTGAGCTTGGTGGAGATTTGCTCGATTGGAATGAGCTCGGGCTGTGGGGCGACAGGAAGAACAGCTTTGCGCCTTCCGGTCGGATGTCGCGCCGCGCTATCTTTCCTTTGTGGCTGCCGAGATTCTTGATGACGGCAGTGTCGCCGAGCAGGAGGGATGGCATCCACACCTATTCGACATAGGCCAGGACGCTTCGCCCTTGATCGGCCCTTCGATCACACCGGGAGCCCTGATGCGACCCCACTTTCGCGCGCTCTCTCTGGAGTGCTCATAGGCAACGGTTTCGTATCAATTAGGGAGAACGACAGCCACAGGTCGCGCCAGCGTGCCCCCGGAAATCGCGATCATCTTTCCGCCAGAGGTATCCACTCGGCGGCCGGAAAGCTTGCCGGCAGAATTCTCGCGATCGCGGATCATTTCCTGGTCAGAGCGGGGCTCCCTGACAGAAGTCCATATTGATGCAGGTCGCTCTCGGTCGATATGAGCCGCAAGGAATGCTCCAACGAGGCCGTGGAGACACGCCGTCGCTTAGATGCGTCCAACACGCGTACTGAGCTCGGTTGAGCAGGGTCACAGAGTCCGCTGTCGGTGCTTCAGACGCGTTGAAGAAAACATGATCCAGCCGGTACCGACGGCAACGCCATTCGTCGGACTGGTTGAGGCAGCCCTCGACCTTTTGATCTCTCGAACTCAAGAGACGCAGAAAAATCGACTGAGGCTCGGCCGACGGGCCGGGAGGCTGAAGCGGCCGCGACAAAACCATCGAGTGTATCAACGCTGATCGGAGCCGGGATCAGCAATTAGCGGCGCACCCCCGATCGAGATTGGGCCTTCTGGCTTAGAGGGCTGGACCATTCTCTTCACCGGCCTCGATACAGGACGGGCTGCTGGTGGAGACGGAGCCTCGGGCACAGTTGTAGGGACGGGTGAATTCTGCAAAGACTCGATCTTGGCCGTCAATGCCTCGATCTGGTCCGCCATCCGCTTCAAATCGGCTTGCTGCGCACCCATATTACGATTGAGCTCTGCAATTCCATCACTTACCTTCTCAATTTCATCACTTGCCTTCTGTTGTCCCAATCGGATCTCCCAGAGAGCTTCCTTTTCTTCGTGTGACAAGCCTGTCATCTGAGCAGCTTCACGCGCCGATGACGTCCCGGAAAGCGTCTCGGCGCTAGTCCAATAATAGGCACCCCCAGCGCACAGGCCAATGGAGACGGCCAAAAGCACGAGGATCCAAGAAAAGCGCCTTGAAGGCCTATGCAAGTCGGGCGGCAAATCCGAGGCGTTCGCTTGATCAATCACATCCATGTCCAGTTCCTATTGGCTTTTCTCGTTGACGCCATACCGGCCAACCGTCAAGTGGTACTGTCGGCGACAGCACCTCGTTGCCCAATATTGCCAGTGCTCAAGCTCAGTTCACGACGTGCTCCGCGAGCCAGCTCTACCTTGCTGCTGTTAAGGCCACTTCCTTGCCGTTGAAACTCCAAGAATTGGCGGGGTTAAGTGAGCACTGTCACGCCAAGATGACGGATGACTTTCCTCGGGACTCCCACGATCTCTCCCCGAGGAGTGCTCCATTGTAAACGCAGACCTTCTTATGGCTTTGCCGATCCAGCGGCGTAAACGGATGGATACGGGGCTTAACGCACCCAGCGAGGACTGATGCGAGGTTGTCGAGGTCAGCCGGTTGCTTGCGAGACGCCGGGAGGCCTTCAAACTTGCTTTCCAGCAAATCGATGCGCAATTGGCGAAGATCGCCAGAACCGATGTCGCTCTCGTCCTCTGGTTCTCGCACCGCGCCGACCATTTCGGCGACCGGGAGCGCTCGCCTCACATCAAAGTAGCCGAGCATCGGCTTACCGCGCGGACGCCGCGACCACTCTTCGGGAGATTCAGGCCGTAGGGCGCCGGGATCCGGCGCGACTTCGGGTATATGCGCCGCATTCCACGGCCGAATGCAAGATAAGGCAGCGAACGTCACCTGAAGTTGTACCAAATTACACGATCTATGTTGCGCCCTTACGCGACTTACTTCTTTCGAGTTTTGAATATGAAGAGACTTCTAGGACTTTTGCTGCTTGCCCAATGCTTCGGGGTATCGAGCGAGGCCACCGCGCAAGGTCTTCCTGCTCCTTCATCCTGGAAGAATGAACGGGGTTCAGAACTGTTCGTTTTCTCCGCCACCAACGGGGCAATACAAGGAACTTTCACAAACCACGCTCCCGGTTTTGCGTGCCAAGGCATCCCCTATCCCGCATCCGGAGCCGTTAGTCCCAGGGGGTTGTATTTTGTTGTCACTTTTGCCCAGTGTAATTCCTTTACCCGCTGGGTTGGCAAACTTAATGGCTCCAAAATGCCAACGTCATGGACGCTGTTTTACGTTGACCAGAACGGCAAGCCCAGCAAGTTGTAGGGCGCGGATACATTCACGCGCGTATGGTAGTCTCACTGTTCTTGCAACGTCGCGACCTTCGATTGGCGCTCCCGCGAATTTGGCTGGTGGCTGGGAGACGTTAGGCTTGCCTTTCGTAAAGCTCTGGGCTGTCCAGCGTCACTCAGCTTGGATGCTTGGCAGCCCAATATTCCGGCGTAGCCGATGAATACGATCAAAAGGCCCCTTCCCGCATTCGGAACGGCAGTTTAAGCTTGCGCCCACACTGTGCGACGTTCCGCGCGTTAGCATTACTGTTCATGTTCTTGTTTTGGAAACGGAGCGCGGGGCTCAGCAGGGGGGCCGCTAATATATACGGCGTTCGTGTTGCGGCGTTTGGTTGACGGATGTGAGTTTTCAGCTCTCGATACTCAAAATTCTCGCCGGTCAACCGGAGGGCCGCGCCAGTCTCGCCGTCCTGAAGAATTACCTGACAGTGTTCTACACCAGCGGCCCGGAGTGGACGGCTCGCATGAAGCGGTTGGCCGGGCGGGCACCAGGTCTCAATATTTTCGGGCAGAAATTGGTTGAGCGAGATTCCGGGCACTGGATCATAACAGACGGGGGACGCGCCTTTCTTGCTTCGCTCGAACGAACGGCCGTGACGATCACTGAGGAGCGAGCGCTCAACGACACGATTGAGAAGCCGCTCGCAAGTAAACTTCCCGCGCCTCCTCTGACGTCGCGACGCCACAATGCCAGTCGAAGACATCGCCGCCGCAATCGCCCGTCCGGGCGCGAATGCCAGTCGCCATAGCCTGCAAAGCGGATTGCGATTGTCACGTGCACCCACCAGGTAAGGGACGGATGGTTGCGCGAACAACGGCCACATCGCGGTCATCTAACTTCAGATACTGACGTGGCAGCTGGCATGGTAGCGGGGTTTAACGCGGCGAATGGCTACGGTATCATCAAGCCTGATCATGGTGGAGTCGACTTATTCGTGCAAATCAGGGCGGTTGAGAAGGCCGGCTACGCCGCTCTTGCGGAGGGGACCCGGATCGCCTTCGAGCTCAGAACAACAGCTCAGGCAAAGTGCCCGTAGAAGAGTCTCCGCATTGGATGATTTTAGCCCTTCAGCTGCGGCGGGAAAATCGTGTTGGATCCGCTGCGCTCGGCCCGCGTGAAGTCCATCTCAGGCATCTGCCACGTTCCGCCCGCTTTTCAGACCATTCCTTGGGCGAAAACACCAGATCGCATATTTCCGCTGAGTTTTCAAGTTTCGCCGATTGCATCTTGTTCGAAGAGACGATGAGAGACGCCGCTCCCGTGCGAGGCTGGCTAGTACTCGGGCTCGAAGCGCGCAATTCTGCGCGGTCCATCCCAGAGTTCTACAGGATCGTCCTCGAGCAGGTCCTCAGCACGTGCCTTAGCCTCGTCCTCGGTGGCACAAACTAAACCAATCGTCAGAATGATTTCGCCCTCGACTGTGAGGACTACCGCCCGAAATGTTTTCATCGACCGGAGTTACACCTGTTCCCCGTCTCTTCCTATCCTTTCGTGTTCAGAGCCTGTGATTTTGCAAACAAGCGCGATGGGGCTGCGAACAGCGCCCTCGATTCGGCGCGGCTACCGCAGGCGTATGTTAGCGAGGTATCGCACGCAAATCATCAGACTGCCGCCATCGCTGATTACCTTTGGCCTGACTATTGAAGCAGTTTCACGCGCAGTATCGCAGTTGCGTAGTGCCGGCGTGCTCGATTTCATCGGCAATACTCAACGCGAGATCATGATTGTAGATCGGCAGCAGCTCGCGAGTTTTGGCCTGCAAAACTAGATCGTGGCGCGGGCGTACAAGCCTAGCGAGCGGCGATCAAGGCCGGCACAGCGACCACGGTGTTTTGGTCAGGTTCGATACCGGACGGATGGGATATCGGATTGGCATGGCATGGTGAGGCGGTGTCGGCGCTTGTGCCCGAGGACGACGAGAAGCTCACCTGGTCAGCCAGCCTGTTCGCGTGCCTCGATCAGCCCTTTCTTTGGCGTTGCCAGAATGCCTACCACCCTATAAAGGAGCCCGCACGCCGTTCGGGCCGTCTTTCAGCGGCCGCCCGCGGCGGGCCCGTAGCTCAATGGTAAGAGCCGGCCGCTCATAACGGTCTGGTTGCAGGTTCGAGTCCTGCCGGGCCCACCAAGAATATCAATATCTTGGTTAGTCTTCGCTGCCCTCAGCGCGACTACCGCACCAGAAACCGCACCAGATACGTCCACTTTTCGTTCGAGCGACGGTTCGCGCCTGGCAATCATCGTTTGGTCGCTCTGTCGAGCGACGATTGAGATGAGGTGATCCGCGATCGGTCTGAGCCAAATCCTCAATCACCTGCGCATTGCTGGCCTCGCGCCAGCCAAAACAACGCCCGGCTGTTCCCGTCGAACTACCTGCACGACAGTTGGCTGGACCATCTCTACCGGTATACGGAGCTGGATCTCCGGCGCGAGCGGCTTCTTTTTTTGAATGCACCTACCCTCTCCGATCGAGCAGATCATCGTCTTGGTTGCCGCCGCCCGTTCTTTTGGGGCCGATCTTAGTAAATCGTTGGTCATGAGAGCGCAGGGTCGTGTATGGCCGACGCCTGAAGCAATAGCTTTCCTATTCGGCTCGTCGTAGGGCGCCAGCTAGCACTATTGGTCAGGTACCGATACCTGCGGATTCTCGGCCTTGACCGACGTCTGCAGCTGGGCCGGATCGACGCCCTTGCGCTTGGCCCATTCCACCAGATTGGCGGGGCGATAAGCGGCATCGGCGCGCCATCGTTTGAATATGCTCACGTCGATCGTTTCATTGACAGTGGGATGAGTGCCGTCGTCCCGCTCCTCGGGGTCGGCGCCGATCGGGCGATAGAGCGAGACGTGATCCATCGCTAGATACCGTAACCGAACTTGCCGTAGGAACCGGCGATCGGTGCCGTCACGGAGTCGCCTTCTAGTTCCACGTCCGTGCGGAAGGCGAGGCCGTGCGATTCCGCCTTCTTCATCAACCAGCGAAGCGGCGCCTGGTTGAGCAGATCGGTTTCGTAGCCTCCTCCGACGTTTGCATGAGCGCCGACGAACCACCGCTGCTCGACTCCCGACGTCGGCCGCGGCGGCGCGATCACCGCTTTCGGATCCTTGGGATGGCGGACGGTCCCAAGCGTGGGAGCGAAGTCGTTGCGGTGCTCGTGGACGGCGAGCGCGTGATATCCGTTGAGGATGTGGATGCACAGGCCGGGCTGCAGGTACTCGAACTGAGAACGGCTGATGCCGGCGATGTTGCCGGCCGCCAGTCCGACCAAGCCCACGGTGTCCCAGATGCCGATCATCTTCACGTCGGCCGGCTGGGAATATTTGAGGAGCCAACGTTGCTGCTCGGTCAGCTTGTCGGCGTCGCCGGACGACTGCATGTCCCTCAGCTTCCAGATGGTCTCCTCGTCGCCCTTCCTGTAGCGCTCGAACAACTCGGCGACGCCGATCGGCGAGCCGGCCTTCAGGATACCGTCGATGGCGATCAGTCCGGCGAGAGCCCTCGCCGTGTAGGCGCCGCGGCTGAAGCCGAAGATGAATATCTCGTCTCCGTCGTTGTAGTTCTCGATCAGCCATTCGTAGGCTAGGCGGATGTTGTCGTCCAATCCCTGACCGAACATACCGCCGAGGGCGCCGTTGACGCCGACCGAGTAGTAGACGAACTGCGGTTTGTCGTTCCCGCTCTTCGCGGCGGTGAGCGCCCGCATCCGCCAGACGTTCGTGTTGCTGTCGACGGAATTCCACGTGCCATCTAGATAGATCGCCAGGCGCTTCTGCTTCTGGTCCGCGCCGGCGAAGGTTGGCTGGCTCCCGCTCTTCTCCGCAGGGCGGCCTACGAGGGCACGATCCAGGCGATCGCCACGATGGCGAGGACAAGAGCCACCCAATGAGCGAGGCGCTCGATGAATCGGAGAACTTTCTTCATGGCAATACCTTCAGCAAGAGTATCCGCCGAGCCGTCGGCGGCGGGTCACCAACGCCTTGCGCGGGAAACGAGCGCCGATCGGTGGCAAGTGGATCGTGTTCAGTCCATGATCATGGAGGGTTGGTAGCTCTTGTTGCCGCGCCGCTGGCGCGGAGCCCTCGGCATAGCGCAGCGCCAGATCCCGGCGCGGGTAGCAGGTGAAGGCGAACTCGGACGGGGCCTTCCATCCGAGCCGCGAGTGTGGGCGTGCATCGTTGTAATCGGCGCGCCAGCATCCGAGCGCGACGCGGGCCTGGGCGAGCGAGGTAAACAGCGTCTCGTTCAACAGTTCATCCCGCAGCCGGCCGTTGATGGGGAAGACGGCCCCGCTCCCTCGGCGCCGGCGATATACTGGCGATGTACGGACCCGCTAACAGGAGCTATTCCCTATGAAAGTCGCGACAATTGGATTGGACATTTCGAAGCACGTGTTTCACATCCATGCAGTTGACAGCCAAGGCCAAGTGACCAGTCGCCAGCGCCTCCGGCGAGGCGAGATCATGTCGTTCTTCTCCTCGCTCGCACCTTGCTTGGTCGGCATCGAGGCTTGCGCGACCGCTCATCACTGGGCGCGGGAGATTCGGCGGTTTGGACACGATGTAAGATTGATTCCGCCGGCCTATGTCAAACCCTACGTACGAAGAGGAGCCAAAAATGACGCCGCTGACGCGGCCGCGATCTACGAAGCCGTCACCCGTCCAAATATGCGGTTCGTTCCAATCAAGAGCGTCGAGAGCCAAGGGTTCTTGATGCTTCATCGTACAAGAGGCTTGCTGGTCCGCCAGCGAACCATGACAGCCTGCGCCATTCGGGCTCACTTTGCTGAGTTCGGAATTATTGTCGGCAAGGCCGGCAACGGGTGGATGGTCTGGTGGACTTGTTGGATGACGAGGGGTTGACGCTGCCGGCCCATGCCCGCATCGCACTGGCCGTTCTTATGAACCAACTGAAGGAATTGGACCGGCAGGTCGAGGCCATCGAGCGCGAGCTAGCTCAGATCCAGCGAGTAAATCCGATGGCGAAGTTGCTGTCCTCGATTCCCGGGATCGGTCCCATAACGGCCACGGCTCTCGCCGCGACCGTACCGGACGCGACCATGTTCCGCTCCGGGCGGGAGTTCGCGGCCTGGCTTGGCCTGACGCCTAAGCAGAATTCCACTGGCGGGAAGGATCGGCTCGGCCGGATTACGAAACAGGGCGATTCCTATCTCAGGCACTTGCTTGTCATCGGAGCACGTAACGTCGTTCGGTACCCAAAGGCACGCTCCCGGGTTGGAGGCGGCTGGATCGAAGCCCTGCTTGAACGGCGTCGGCCCATGGTCGTCGCCGTCGCCGTTGCCAACAAGTTGGCCCGGATCGTCTGGGCGATGATGACGACCGGAGAATTCTATCGGTCAAAGCTCGCGGCCTGACTTTCCGCGTATGTTGGCCACCTTATGGTGTGAGGGCAAATGACAGCATGATGGACACCAGCGGAGCTGGGGATCGAGCAAGCCCGAAGAGCTTTAAGCGCAACAAGCGCGACCCGTTGATGAGGCCTCGATCCGCGATCTCCATCAGGGCCAGCGGCCATGGCATCGGTCGCACTAACAGGCCGTATACATGAACGCACCCGACCGATATCCAAAATGCTGTAAAAACCTCTTGCACCCGCGGGGCCGTCTATACATGAAGCTCTCGATGAAGGCGTTCTGCATGGGCTTGCCTGGCGCGATGTAGTGCCAAGCGACGCGGCTCTGATCGGCCCACGTCAGAATGGCGTTGCTGGTGAGTTCGGTGCCGTTGTCGCTAACCACCGTCTTGGGCTTGCCGCGCTCGGTGATCAGGCGGTCCAGTTCCCGCGCCACCCGGGCGCCCGAGAGCGAGGTATCGGCCACCAGCGCCAGACACTCGCGGGTGCAATCGTCAACCACGGTCAGAATGCGGAAGCGACGGCCGTCGGTGAGCTGATCCGACACGAAGTCGAGCGACCAACGATCGTTGGAGGCCATCGGCGCCATCATTGGTGCCCTGGTCCCAATTGCCCGCTTGCGGCCACCACGGCGGCGTACCGCGAGCCTCTCTTCCCGGTAGAGCCGGAAGAGCTTCTTGTGGTTGACCAGATAACCCTCCCGCTTGAGCAGCACGTGCAGGCGTCGGTAACCGAAACGGCGACGTTCCTGGGCGATCGCCCTCATGCGCTGGCGAAGGCCGAGATCATCTGCGCGGGCCGCCTTGTATCTCATCGTCATGCGGCAGCAGCCGATGGCTTTACACGCCCGCCGTTCGCTCATTCCGTAAACGTCCACGAGATGGGCGACAGCTTTCCGCTTGGCAGCGGGCATCACCATTTCTTTCCCACGAGGTCCTTCAAGGCGGCGTTGTCCAGCATGGCGTCGGCCAAAAGGCGCTTCAGCCGTGTGTTCTCGTCCTCCAGGGTCTTCAGCCGCTTGGCCTCGGACACCTCCATTCCACCGAACTTCGCCTTCCATTTGTAGATGCTGGCGTCGCTGACGCCATGCTTGCGGCACAGGTCGGCAACCGACACGCCGGCCTCATGCTCCTTCAAAATCCCGATGATCTGCTCTTCCGAAAAGCGGCTGCGCTTCATGCTCTGGTCCTTGTTGTGGGCCAGAACGAACTTCAAACTGGATTAAGCCCGTGGGGCAAGGTCAAAGGTCAGCAACACCCTCGGCATACAATAAGCATCTGACTTACAGGGCTTTGCGGTATGCTGGCGAGGGTGTGACGGTTTCGGCCTAATATATATAGAACTAATCTTCTTTCCGACGTGGTCGGCCAACTTGAGTTCTCTCTACGTTACGAGAAAAACTATCGCAATTGTCTCAAGGGTTGGATTTCTTTTGGCAGAGGCTGAGTTTCCAAGAGGTTGCGCCCTGCGAGGGTTTGCCGGAAAGTATCGATAAGGCCTCGCAGACTAGCGGAGAGGCAATGGAGCGATAACCACACAAGTGGTGAAGGTCCGTCTGCTCGCCTGTAGCATTCTTCCATTGAGAGGTGTTTTGTGAAGTCGTGTTCAATCCTCGTCCTCCTCCGGCGTCCGCAGCGGATCAGGACTCGGAAACAGTTCCCGCTCCCGAAGGGCCGCCCCGATCCCCTCAGCCGTTAGTTCGCCCTCCAACCGCAATAAGCGCGCCTCGGCCCACTCCAACATTCGGGCCAGTTCGCCGGAGGCATGCTGACCTGCCACTGCATTTTCATCCAGCGGCAGTTAGAGTCTTGAGGTTTTGTACGCCAAGTGGCGCGGATGGAGCAACGGACGATCGGCGGAGCTGGTCGGGGTTGCGCAGCCGATCGTCCGTTGCGGTGAGGTGGGCGGCGTAGGCCGCGGGGGTCAGGTATTTCAGCGACGAGTGGGGACGCTGGAGATTGTAGTCGGCGACCCAGTTGGCGATCTTGGCGCGGGCGTCATCGAGATCGAAGAACAGGGTCTCGTTGAGTAGCTCATCGCGCATCCGGCCATTGAAACTCTCGACGAAGCCGTTCTGCATCGGCTTTTCCGGCGCAATGAAGTGCCAATCGATGGCAGCGTCCTTGCACCAAGCGAGCATGGCGTTGCAGGTGAACTCGGTGCCATGGTCGGACACGATCATTCCTGGCTTGCCGCGTCGCTGGACGATTGCCGTCAGTTCGCGGGCCACGCGCCGCCCCGAGATCGACGTCTCCGGAATGGCGCCCAGGCATTCCTTGGTGACGTCGTCGACGATGTTGAGGATGCGGAAGCGTCGGCCATTGGCGAACTGGTCGTGGACGAAGTCCAGCGACCAGCGCGCGTTCGGCCTCGCCTCGACCAGGATCGGGGCACGGGTCCCCACGGCCTTGCGGCGAGCCCGCCGTTTGCGGACGGTGAGCCCTTCCTCGCGGTAAAGCCGGTAGATCCGGTTGATCCCCGATGGCTCGCCCTCCCGCCGCAGCAAGACGAACAACCGGCGATAGCCGAAACGCCGCCGCTCGTTGGCGAGATCGCGCAATCGGCCACGCAGAACTGCGTCCGGCGGGCGGCTGGAGCGATAGCGGATCATCTTCCGATCCGCCCCCACAATCGAGCAGGCCCGCCGTTCCGACAGGCTCATGACGGCCTGCAGATGCGCGATCGCAGCGCGCTTGGCGGCGGGCCCTACCATTTTTTTGAAAGGAGCTCGCGAAGTGCGGCCGCATCGAGCATCTGCTCGGCCAGAAGCTTCTTCAGCTTCGCGTTCTCCTCTTCCAAGGCCCTCAGCCGCTTCGCTTCGGAAACGTCCATGCCGCCGAATTTGGGCTTCCAATGGTAGATCGTCGCCTCGGAAACACCGTGCTTGCGAGCCAGGTCGGCTGTCTTCGCCCCAGCCTCATGCTCCTTCAATACCGCGATAATCTGCTCTTCCGTGAACCTTGCTCGCTTCATCTGTCCGTCCTTCTTCGGGCCGGACTCTAACTCCTTCTGGAGGAAATACGCAGTGGCAGGTCAAGACTTCCCAATGCTGACCACTGATAAGGTTTCGTATGAAATCTAATCAGTCGATCGATGGAAAAGAGGGTTAGTGTAGCCGCTCCAAACTCCGCTGCAATCCTCCGCGACGAAGTGTATGTTACCTAATTGCGGTTGGAGGCCTGGGTCAAGGACCACATGAAATCGAGTTGCATGAATAGGCGTTCGCCATTTTGGTTGAGAAACCAGTCCGTCGGGGGCGGTCCAACGACGAAAGCAAAATTCAGACCCCCGCCGTTCTTATCGACAGTCGCGAATGCGTGGCACGTGATGCAAGATGATCTTGCCTGGATAGCTTCCAGCTTGCTGTTGGCAAGCTTCGTCTGAGCGCCCTTCGTGTCAACGAAGTCTGTCTGCGTCCCCCTTAGTCGATAGTTCTCCCATTTGGTGCCTTGAAGTCCGATACCAGTCGGCGCCTGTTCGCAATCATGGGGCGCCGTTGGGCATGCGAAACGATCGACCGACTTGAGCTCCCACGCGCCGCCCTGCTTGTTGTCAATATGCTCGAACGTCATCCACAACCAGTTCGGGAGGTCCTTGGTGCTTATGTGCAGCGCCGTCAATCCCCAAACTTCCTTGCTACCGCCCGCTCTGGAAACCTCAGTCCAGTGATATCTGCTCTTCTCGGCCTCGTTTGTTAGCTTGCGCCAAGTCGCCTTGATCTCCTTCGCATTTGGAGGAAATTTCAGAATTTCGATTCCTTCATTGACGCTTTTGATCTGTCCTTCGATATTGAAGAGTTCCTTTTCCTTTATGAACGCATAAGCGGTCTCGTTCAGCCTGACTTCGTTGCCTCCATCGGCGACAGGTTCGTCGAACTGTGGAGAGATCCCGGCCGACAACGGTCCTCTCGGACGAAGTGCAAACCCTGTCATCTTCTTCACCGGCGCTCGGACGAATTCTCGTTCCTCCCGGGCCACCGCGGGTCCTGCACCGCCGCCGCCCAACCAAGGGCCGGGATTCGCACCATCTCGCCGGAACACTGTGTCCGGCGCGTCGGGGCGAACGTTTCTCCAAGTTTCCCAGACGACAGGCCCTGGCGCTCCGAATAGTTTGCTGGAATCCGCTTGCTTGCCAGCGACATTGGCGGGCCAATTGAGGGCGACAAAAACCTTCCAGGCGTAACGATCGCTGTCAAACAAAGCCGCACTCGTGTCCTGCGGCTCCTTCCATGGTTCTGCGGTCGGCTGCGAATGGACGGATGAGGTTGCACCCACGAATACAGCAATTACAGTTCCGAGCATTACACAATTGACTCGCATAAATCCCTCCTCGCGAAAATGGCTCTTGATGAATCATACTCGGGGAAATTTGACTTTAGCCTGCACCTTTGACGGTCCAGTTCCAGGTTTGAAATAGGTTAGTTCGGCGTCGGCTTCGGCTGGAGCTGCAGGAGCCTCAAACCAGAAATTATAGGAGGTCCCCCACCGGATGGCGTTCGCCCCCTCGTTTTCCGAAAACGCCTGGGTTGACCAACCGATCCGACCATCGCTTGTCAATGATACCCAAGGATCGTTCGACAGTGTCGCATCGCCGTGTGAACGCACCGCGCTGAATCCGATGTTTGAAACGGCAACATTTCCTATCGGAATGCTGAACGACCGGATGCCTCGCTCGCTGTTCATGTTGTAGATGGCATACTCATATCGATACGTCGTGCGCGATAGTCTGATGACATTGCTGGCAACAATGACCGTGCCGTCATCCGATGCACCGCTCACTCTGCTGAATTCCGCATAAGGCCAGGCGCGAATAGCGGGTAACTCGCGGCGGGTCGGATGATTCCCTGGATCGACATTCTCGATCGAGAATTTTCCGTCGACATTCCGCGTCACGCGCACTTCAAGATGTGAAACGTTGTTGTCGCCGTTGCCGGCTGCGGAGTCGTCGGCCGCGACGTACTGTCCTTCGACAAAATAGCGTGCGCCCGTCACCGCGAGATCCGACTCGCTTACTTGAAGCCCGTGGTCGATCCCCGAAGGCGATGGCTGAAACGCGCTGAGCTCCTGCGCAGCCTTCTGGCCGTCATAGAAACCCGTGGTTGGATTGATCAGGCGGCGCGAACCAAGATCGGGGCCCTGGTTGGTATTGGCGCCGTAGGGGTCAGAGCATCCTACGCCCAAACCGCTCCCGCTCGGATTGGCTTGGCAACCAAATCCGCAGACGTTCTGCTGAAGCGCCACGAATCCGTGCTTCACCCAAGACTGACCGATCTGGGTCATGCGTCCGTCGAGCAGACGGTACATGTTCATGGAGATAACAGGGTGCTTGTTGTCTGGGAGCTTCAGCCAATTGAGCACCGAATCGCCAGCATTGCAGGAAGTCGTGCCGACCGTCAACGCGGCGATGCCATTGGACTGTGCATACACGCGGGCGCCAACTAGCTCACCCAAAATAACATCCGGTCCTCCGGCGTTCGCCCGATGAGTAGGAGGGCAGGTCGCCAGTGCAAGTGTCATTAACGTCAAGCAGACTAAGCTTCTCATGGAATTCCTCCCCCGCCTGATGAAACATTGAACCGGCCGATCTCAGCCCACCATCTACTCTTCCGTTGAGACGACGAGCGAATAGCTCTGTCCTCCTGTAGGGGATCCGATCTTCGTCGCGCGCACCGCAGCGCTCCAGTTGCCGGCGACGGGATTGTCGACAGTCACCTGTTCGACCACATTGCGATGGTCGACGCCGCGCCCGGCAACTTCGTTTTCCTTTCCGGGTACCGTATTGAGAATGAACGGCAGATGCTGCTCCGCGCTCGGAGAAACCAGGAGCAGATCCAGATCGTTGGTAAGCGCTTCGGAAGTGAAGGGGCCGGTTGCCCTGTCATCCCACGCGAGTGTTACTTTCAGACGCTTGCGGTTCGGCGGCACGACCACAACGCGTGTCTGAATCTCATTCTCACGAGCCACCGTCGCTTGAAAAAATGCTTTCTGATCCATCAAGGTCAGAGTCGGTATCAATCGAACGCGACCGAAGCCATAGACGAAATCGGGCCCTGGTCTTCCGAGGTCTTCCGCGCCGTGAATCAGCAAAGCCTTGTATGTTGAAGGGTAGACGTCCGACTTCTGGAAGCCGAGTTTACCCATCTTTTCGATCAAAAGCGCTACTGTGCCGGCTACTGCCGGCGCGGCCATCGATGTACCGCACATCCGTCCGATGCCGGTGGCCGGAACCGCCGACACAATACCCTGCTCCCCTGCTCCCAATTGCCGGCAGCCAGGCGCGACGACATCCGGCTTGATCCGTCCGTCCGCTGTCGGTCCCCATGATGAGAACTCCGTCATATCGTTGTTGTCGGCATCGATCGCACCGACCGTAATGACATTCTTGCCGGTCCCAGGGGGAGTAATCGATCGGAAGTTCGGAAATCCGAGCGCAAGGCTCATGCCGCAAATGCCGTCATTGCGAGCGTTCCCGGCCGAGAAGATGATTGGGATGCGGCGAACGGTCTGGTTGCCTCTTTCTCCGCTAGCTATCGCGTCGAATTCGGCGGTCCCCAGCGGCGAATAGGTCGCAAGTTGGCTACAATTCTGCGAAGTCAGATTCAGGCCCCACGAATTGTTCACCAGATCTATTGCCAGTGGCTTTTCGATCAGCAGCCCGAGAAGCTCATGATCTGCTTCGATAAAGTCGAATGAAAGAATTTCCGCCTTGGGCGCGATGCCCGGATAATGATCCTCCGTATCGCCTGTGGCAGCGGGTCCGGCAGGCGCTGACGCAGCGTCAGCCAGTATCGTTCTCTTGACCTCGTCTCCAAACGCCGGCAGTGCGCCTTCTTTATTTGATGCGGCGTCGCCGGCGATTATCGGAGCCGAAAATTCCCCATTGCCTGCGATAGTGCCCGCAACGTGGGTCGAATGCTGATGATCGTGACGCAATACGCCACGCTCACGATCCAGATCTACCGACAGCCGCCCGGTGAAGGAAGGATGGTCTTCGGCGACATGTCCACCGTCCCACACGCCGACACGGACGCCGGCTCCAGTCAAGAAGTGGGGGGCTTTCGCCGCGAGGTCAGCGCCGATATTCCGGTCGACGTGGGTGTTTTGCAGTGTGGGCGTGAACACCGGCTCGATGAACTTGACGCTCTTGAGCTTCGCAAGCTCTTGAATGGCGCTGACGCTCTTGACAGTCAGTTCGAATTTTTGAGTAAACGGGCTTACCCGTGTGATTTCTCCGAACGCTGCGATCTGGGTTTTCGCGGCTTCGAGGTTGACGTCTGGCCAAACCTGCACGCTGACTTTGATCGGAGAAGCGGCCGGCAGCGCGGCCCCTTCCTCTTGCGGCGAAGGACTGCCGAGAAGGGATGGATCCACCTTGATATGAGCGTTCTTCTCATCGAGCGCCACGACATGCTGGATAGAATTGATGCCTGCGGACGCCGTCGCGAGCTGGCTTGTGAGCGTCTGCTGAACCCTCGCCGTATAGACTGTGCCTCCGACAAATTCCTCGACGACGATGCCCTTGGCGGCAAGTTGTCGGGACTCTGCATCGGATAGCCGGCGTTCAAAGCCGAGGAGCACCCTGTCGCTCTCGATCGGCTTTGGCGCGGGAGCAGGAAGGGCGGCTGCCCCGCCGGATTCGTCCGTGATCGCCGGAGTTTGCTCGGGGCGGCCGACCTTTGCCGCCCCCTTTGCCTTCTTCAAACCCGGCAGGTCCTTTTGCGAGGGCGCAGCCTGCGCAGGTTTTGGGGCTTGCACGGGCTCAAGCGTGACCGGCCCGGTGCGCAGCTGAATGGTCTTACTGAAACCAGCATCCTGGGCTGCTACCGGAGCGACAGCACTAAGGGAAACAAGACAGATCATCAAACACCGGTGGCGCATGCAGCTACCCCTCGAGGTTGAGGCGTCTCCATTCGTCTCGTCGCGGCGGAACCATTGCTCCGGGCGCGAAGAACCTATTGCCACAAGCATCGGTTGGGCGGCGCCGCCATTTCGCGGCGAGCCCTGAACGGGATAGAATACACAAAGTCAGTCTGCATGAAGAACGGTTTGCCGTCCTTCAAATACCAGCTGGGGAACGGGGGTCCCCTTTCGTCGTCCCCCGTCTTGTCTCTCAATAATGCCAATGCCATGGGCTGTGTTGGCCCTACCGTACCATCTGGCGATCCGTGCGCCGTGGCGTGACAGGTGATGCAGGAAGATTTCTGGAAACCGAATTCAATGTAATGGTCAGACAGTATCGACGCTTTTCCGGTCGAAGTGACAAAGTCGGTCTGGGTGCCACCGAGAACGTAGTTTTCCCACACTGTCCCCTTCAGCTGAGCGGGTTGGCCGTGGGTATCAAAGAGTTCGAACGGGTTAGCCGGCGCATCCTTGTGGTGGAAGGTCGCCCAAAACCAATTCGGAACATCCTTGGTCAGAACGTGTAGCGTGGTCAGCCCGTACAACTTGTCGCCCTCTCGCGCCGTGTAGTAGCGGCGGGGCTTTCCCTCCCCAATCGCCTGTGGCGTGAACTCAAGCCAAACGGCCTTTACTTCAATGGAGTCGGCCGGAAACACAAGCAATGGCTTTTTCCCATCGACGAATGCCATTGCGTAACGCTTAAGGCCATCGGAACTCCACAAGCAGTTCTGCTTGATAAACTCATAAGTCACCTTGTTCATATGGGTTTCGCCGATTCCCCCGCTGTCGGTGAATACTCCTTGGTTGGGTCCCGTATCGATCTGGATACTGGGCCGGGCACTGTCTCCCGCTACCCTCGGTTCGTTTCGCGCAACGTGAAAGGTTTCCTCTGGCGTCTGACCAACACCTCCGGTACCAGTCGGGAGACTGAGGTCGGCCCATTGTGGGGGTTCGGAGCCATCACGTAAGAAAACTTCGGTACGCGCCAAGCGCCACGTCTCCCAGACCGAAGTTGTGCCAGGGGCCCCGAACGGTTTCGCGCAGTCAGGCGCCCCCCGTGCGATCGTCTTGTCGGCAGAGGGATGATTGAGAACCATGAACAGATTCCACGCATGGCGGCTCGGAAAATCTAGCGCATCCACACGCTGCGGCATCGTCCTGCAATGATTAATCGATTCCGCCGTTGCCGCGCCGGAATCGACAAGGATGGCAACTCCCAACAATGGCCAAAGGAAATGTGATCTGCTCAAAAGCTCTAAATAAGGCACCTGAAAATACCTTGCTGATTAAGGAGCGGTACATCTAAACTCAACTTGAGAAAACAATAAAGAGGTTTTTATCGTGACACGTGTAATTTCATTTACAGATGTGAAAACAATCCTAGATAGAGCGATTGATGCTTGGCGTGAGCGAAACGGTAGACCGCCACTTCTTTCGACCCATGGTCCGGAATTCGGATGGAATTCACTTGACGAACTTCTGCACAGCGAAGCATTCGGCAATCCGTTGATACAGCCGGATGTAATCGGAACGGACGCGGCTGCAAACGCAAATATCATTGCTGCGTTGACGCACGGCTTAACCGGCTTTCCTCGCATGCCCGTCGGAGGCCCCTTCCTTTCGAAAGAGGATGTCCAGACAATTGAAACTTGGATCAAGGCTGGCTGTCCACAGTGAGCTCGTCCGCGGACCATGACAAATGGCATCATCTCCCCTCACGCTCTCACCTTGACTGACAACAAACTTCGCGACCTAAGGCGACCGTTACGAAATGACGAAGCAGCCGGATGGGCGCGATAAGTACTGCGACGGGATGACGACCAGCGTGCCGGCGTCTAATACTCGTCGTACCGACTGCCGACACGGCGGCTACGTCATTTCGAACAAAATCGAGGACAGCACTACTAAGCAGACGGCTTGCCTGCGCAAACTCGTTCTCGGACCTCCCATAAAGCAGGAGCTGGCATACTCATAGGCGACGCTGATAGCGACGAAGACCTTTCAAAGGCTATAAAGCCTCATCGACCTTGGGCGTTTTAAACACGACCTGCGCGGCGAGCGCGGTTTTAATTTAGAAGCGTGGCGTGAAGTCACGCATCGGCGTCCGCTGGTTCAAATATCTTTCCGAGTCCCCGTCCGCCGATAGATCAGCTCGTCCTAAGCTATACTTTCGACTGCTAGCCTAGCGGGGAAGTCCTAGCCACAAATCACTACGCACAAATTTTCATGACCCGCGCGACAACAGATCGCAGCGTCAACATCAGCATCGCTCTTTTTGGGTGGACACATGAAGAGCAACGGTCCGCGAGTGCGGGAAACGTTATTGGTTCATTTCAGTATGAAGAAACACGTTGTCACCATGATTGAGCTTCGCAATCGTTTCATCCACAAGCGGACCCGGTTTGCCGGCATCCCGGTCGTCACGGCCCAGGACAACATCGTTGCCGATGAAATGCAGGTCGGCGTCAAGGGCCTGTTCGCTTCCATGTTCCTCAGGGATCTCGCGCGTCCCCGAAGCGATGAAACCGCGGCAGATACCGATCCAAGCCGGCAACGACAACCAGCGGCTCGAGCACCAGAAAACCGCCTGACTTCACTCGGCTGTTTTTCATCGCGCGCGGCGGGAGTCGCGCGCGTCGCTCGTGGAACGCAATTTCGCCCCGGAGGCCGAGCCGGCGGATATCAGCCGACGTCTCCTCAGTCGGAGACCGGCGTGCACCGAATTGCGGGCGGACGCCTAGTGCAGATCCAACCCACAGGCTCGGATTCAGAGAGAAAAATGCATGAAAAACGTAATCTTAAACAATCCGCAGCACCTCGAGCGCAGGCTGCTCAAGATCTTCGAACGTCACGGTAGCGACGGTCGCGCGATCATCCTTGAGAGCCTCGCTGCCAATGTTGGCGTGCAGCAGCAAGCGAAGGATCTTCTCCTCGCCTTGGGAAACCTCGTCACACGGCGACTTGTTAAGCGTGCCGGGGACAATCCCATACCTGGCTCTCCTGTTGCATTCCGTCTGGTACGTGCGGCATCGCCGCACGAACTATCAGCTGCCACGAGCGCGGCAGCCGCGATAGTGGACCGTCCGTTAAGGGCCTCGACCAAGGGAGTTCGTCAAAGCCGTTCACGAGAGAGCACGCAGCTGCCCAAAGGCATTGATTCGGCAAGGTTGGTGGATCAGCGATGGACGATTATCACGACCTCATGACGGTTGCTCTAGTGCTGTTCTTCGCGGGTCTCATGTTGGTGGTCGGCCAACTCTATCTCGAAGACAGCACCAGACAGGATCTCGGCACGGAGATCGAGCTACCGCATGTGCCGACCTCATAACCACGTCCCTCCAGATGCGATAGATGTCGCCTGCGAAGGCCTCGCGCTGGACTAACGTCATCCGCTGATCGCCCGATTGGCGCAGTTGCGCCCATCTGGTTTCGACGGCCCTGTGGTGCTCCGCCCAAGCGACCTGGGCTTTGATGATATCCTTGCCCAGGCTTTTCTTTTCTTCGTGCTTGTCTTGTTGTGGACTACCGGGAGCCGCCAAGGCATCCAACTGACGGAGTGCCCTGCGCACGACGGCCGTCAGACTCATGTCGCTGAGCGGCTGGCCGCGCATGAGCCCGGGAAACACGAAGTCCGACGTTCGAATCTGCTGCATCTCTTCCAAAATAGCCATGGCGCGATCGGACAGCGGGACGCGGTGTTCACGGGCATTGCCATCGAGGTGTCCCCGCCAGCGGAACGGGTTTTCGCCACCTTCGCCGTGTCGCCGACTAAAACCGCAAAAATGTTGCCATGGTGCCGATCCGCCTCGACCGCATCGAGAACAAGACCGAGGCCGCTTACCGCTGTCAGTCTTGCCAATACCACTGGCGTTCTCGTGCCTCGGGTCTCGGAAGACGGCATGCGCTTTCGCGTCGAAGGACGAACCAATGACTCGCGCCGAACTCCAATCGATCTATCAAGACTTCGCAGAGCGCCACGGCCACGACATGGCCCGCAGGGTCGTCCGCTGGCGAGCGATGACGGGCAGCGCGAGTCTCAACAGCGTTCATCCGCAAAGCTATGCAGCGCTGGCGCGTGCGTTCGGGGATGTGGACGCTGGTCGCGAATCGCCTGCCCGCATACACACCGGCCGACGATCGCCTGCAACGACGGACCTACGCTTTCGATCGCGGCGCCGTTACCCCCCCAAGCTCTAAAGGAGTCTCCCCATGGCAAAAACCAACTACCCGGAGTTCGAGCCCATGGAAACGCTGCCCTATACGCCCGCATCCCATCCCGATCGCGTCGGCCCCGGCGCAACGATGACGAAGCAAGCGTTCTGCCGGACCTTCGGCATCGCTCGGTATGACCTTGATCGCGCAATCGAGAACGGCGGCCCCGTCCTGAAGCGAGGAACCAGTCGAACCGTGGCAGATTCCCGCCGGCGACATGTTGCGCTGGATGATTCAAGACAAGACGAAGAAGGCCGCCGACCCTGACCTTTCGCCGCTGCGGCAGAATCAAATCAAGCTTCACATGCTCCAAACTGAGAAGCTTGAACTGAAAAACGCCGCGACTCGCCAGCAGCTTGTAACGATTGACGAAGCAGTGACTGTTTATCGCGAAGAAGCAGAAATCATCCGGAAGCATCTTCACACCGTGCCGGACATGGTCGTGAGGACCCTCGAATCATTAACGCCCGTAGAGCAGACGCAGGCGTCGATTATGCAGGCTATCATCGCGGACTGCATCAATAGCGCGCTGCGCGCCACTAATGCCGAGGGAACTGACCGCGCTTGAGAAGCCGGACTTGGCCTCACCCATCAGCTTCTGCAGCTCCGTTTAGATATCTTTCCAGATGAGCACGGTCGACTGGTGTCAATTGGAATTCACGATTTGGTTTTGCGAGCACGACGCCGTCCGGCAAGATAAGATGGCCTTTGTCACTGAATGGCCGGGGCATGTCTATGATATTGGTCCCCGAGATCATAAAGGTCCGTGTGTCATCGCTGAAAATCGATTCAAAGGTTTGCCAATAGATCGGCATGGTATCTGCTTCAAGCAGGCGGATGAACTGCAAAAACTCGGATGGGCGGCTATCCCTCAAGGCCTTGAGCATTCTAAAGCCGCGAGGCATCTCAGCAAATAGAAAGCGCGCGGCCAGTACCTCGCTCGTGAGACACTCCAAGAACCGATCCTCCCTAGTGCGGCCGTGCGGCAACGTGTCAGGATGCCTATTTAATTTCTGAACGAGTGGATGGGTGTTGTTCCAGAAGTGCATTTCGGTCGTACTAACGAAAAGCAGCTGATTCCATTCTGGCGGGAATTGGCTGGTCCAAAGTAAATTCCTGCCAGCTGGTGGCTCTAAAAAGACTCCTGCCGGACGCACGCCGTAGTTGACTTGAACTGCACACAACCGAGCGCCGCCAAATGCTGCAGCTGGCTCGACATCGTCGCCAGTCCGAAGCGAAAAGCGCTTTATTATAGGCATAGTAGCGTCGAGGAGCGTCGCTTCGGTCCATGTCGGCTGGTCATGCTCGAACGACGCAGCTGATACCACTGCAAACGGATATGATATTTGCTTCCATTCACGATCAACCTTCCAATGGAAGCTTCCCGGCGTGACCGGCGTTGCATACTTTGACGTTTTTCCGGCAATCCTCTTGTTCAGTATGTGGAATGTCGACGCTCGATGAGCGGCAAGAAATTTGTTAATTGTATCTCTCTCTACTTTTCTAAGTTCATTCACCAGCCTTTCTCTATTTAGTTTAGAGATGGCATTCCTATTGATCGAGATGTCTGCATCGGAGAATATGTCCACCTCCATAATGCCTATCTCGGCAGATTGGAAAGCATGCCCCTGCGCTTGGAAGCCTTTCCAAGAAAAGTATGTTTGAGCCCTTGGGCTTAGGCCGTCACGGTTATCCGGCGTACGGTTGATGCAGTTGTCGACAAAATCGATGTACACGAGCGACGCGCCACCATTCAGCTCGAAGTACGGCACCCAATGACGGGCTCGAAAATAGGTCCCAGTATGCTCAACAGGACCAAACCAACGTAATCGCTCGAACGCGCTGGCCTTGAGTTCGGACCATCGGGACTCGACACGATCAAGCCGCTCCTGCTCGTCGAGCGGCAAGAGCTCGGCCCTTTTCGACTCTTCTTTCAAATCCGCAATTAGGTCTGGCGCAAAGGTCGCAGCCTCGGTGGTCCAGCGGGGGCCGGTCGACCATTGGATAGGCGCGCTTTTTAAGTTGTTACGTAATTCGAATCGACATGGCAAATGCCGAATGGTCATTCGAAGGTACCGCTCCAGTCCCGTGAACCACTTGTCATCTTCACCTGGACCCGGCGGAATAAGGTCATCGCGCAACCGGAGACGAACCTCTGTACCGTGCCTATCACGGCTACTTCGCTTTAGCTCTCCAAAGCTTGCAATTCCTTCAGTAACAAAGGTCCAAGCGTTTCCGCCACCATCTCCGGCCTCTTCGCTCCGCTTCGTGTCGAATTCTACTCTGTCGGCTATCATGAAATAGCTCAGGAGACCGATACCGAACTGCCCAGTTCGAAATACGCTAAACCCCTTTGCGCGAGCTTCCCGCTCTAGCGCCTTGAATTCGGGTCTTTCGTTTGCGCCACTTCGCAACAAACGTCTTTCAATCTGGCTCTTGTTCAGCCCCACCCCATCGTCCGCACATCTTAGCCAAAGTCGCTCCCCCTCACGCTCAAACGTCAGCCGAATCTTATGGAGCGATGCAAACGTCTTCTCATGCTCTGGATTGTCAGCGTCATCCTGCCTGAGACGCTCATGACCAATCAGCTCCGAAATTGCATCGGCCGCATTTTGAATAAGCTCGCGCACAGCCGCACGCGGATCGTTGTAAAGTTGGGTGCCTGAAAGGAGTTCGAGCAATCTCGGCACGTCGGGTCTAAACGTACCCTCGATGTAGGTAAAGCTATCGTCCTTTTCTTTGACATCTAAGGTCAAATTTGCTGGCAACTGCCAAATATATGCGCGTCTTTCAGTGTCTGAGATCACGCCTTGCGCGAAGGCGCCTTGCTGATTCAGGTTGTGGCAACATGTCAACTCTGCGTCGACATAGTCCGCGACGGAAAGAACAGCTTTGTGAATTCTCGCGTCAGGCGTTCGAGCCGAGAATATCAATTTCGACCGATCGTCACTGAACTTGAATGCGATACCTTGATCTTGATGCCAAAATACCCTGCTCTTCGGAACAATCCCGCGGTGTTGCAAAATGACAGGTGGAGTTCGCTCCGGGTCAAATTCAAGGACATCCGCGAGCCTGAGAATTGCTGCTAGAAATCGAATGTTCACAGACGCAGCGGGAGATCCGACGAGGCGAGCGTCAAACCGTGACTCACAAAGTTCGCTATACCCTTCGTGATGGCTTTTGCAGAGCATCGACAGGTCGTCAATCCAGCCTGGATAAAGCCCGGGAGTAATAGATTTTAGGTTGTCCTGTATCCAGTCTTCACTCCAATCATTGTGCCTTGAACGGCAATAGTATGCACAAACCTCGTCAGCGAGCTTGATACCTGACACTGTGTTCAACCCACTTAGTGGGAGATTTAACTTGGGCCAGTTTTCATCGAGCCAATTCTGCACTTCTTTTCGTTCGATTGGATTGAGCAATTTGTCGTCAGCAGTGCAAAGGTAGTTGTAGTGAGCTTGCACGTTCTCTCTGCGCGGTGACATCCCAATATCGTGCAAATACGCGCTGAGAAGAAGCTGCGCCAATTCGAAATCAGTTAGAAATGAGAAGTCGGCAAGCGATGCCATACGCTCTGCAACACGGAAACTATGCTGATCGTCGTGCAACGTAAAATCAATAGGAGCCGTGCCCGCAGAGCGGAGGGTAGTTTCGACCGTTGGCAAGCAGTTTCGGAGCGTGAGTTCTACGACTTGGTTATTCCGACCTAGAACCTCACTCCATAATTTTGTGACAGTCCAGTTCATAAGCACCTCAAAACGGAAAGTGTTTCAGTTCGCACCATCGGCTAGCCGTTTGCGGCATGAATACGCCCGACTAGATCGGCGACTTGCTTTTTCAGATCAAGCTGGCTCAATTCCATGGGTTCGGATGTGAGTAGTTTTGCGATTCTCACCTTATCTGCTCCTGTCTCCAGCTTTCTAGATTTCCGTGCGTTGGTCGCTTTCGGCCAATAATGCAGCGCATGAGCATACGGCGACGCACTGAAGGGAGAGTGATACTTCGCTGCATAGAGAGTCTTCAAAGCCTCGTGCAGGCGCTCAAACGGAATGTAATTTTCGATCTCGCGACCTCTAGTTAGCCAAGCCTTACCGCCGCCCTTTTCGAATTCCGCGATTATGCGCGACTTCGTCGCGTTGATCTTAGTGTGTGCGGTCGCCTTGTCGCTATCCATGACTACACACAGATTCCGATTGAGTGCTCGCAGTTTGATGAATTCGGAAACCTCCTCGTCATCGGCCGACAAATGATTGAGAAGGCGCCCTCCATAAAACATTATAGAGTAATGGATGCCCTCTCTCAGCTTTGGATCGACTAGGCCAATCCAGTGCTGCACGTACACACGATCGGACGGTCCCTCCACCCAAACTACATAGTTCGACTGAACGATATCCGATGCACGAATCCCCAGATCAGCACAGATTGTGAAACGCTCATGCCGAAGAACGCTTTCTCTGATTCTCGTCTGCGTACCGTCATTGGTTACGTGAAAAATCGCTGCCCCTTCGGTATCGATGAAGCTCGGCGAGTGCGTGGCGATGAAATACTGGTTAGAGGTGCTCGCTTGCAAATAGGCAATTAACTTGCGCTGTAGCAGCGGGTGCAGGTGGCTCTCAGGCTCCTCTATGCAAACTATTTCTTCCTGACTGATTGTGCAGAATGCAGCAATCATGATGACTTCATGGATTCCCGTTCCAAGACTTGAGAGCGGCAGCACTTTGTTGTCCATGTGGACAAGCACGTGCTGCCGATTATGAGGGATTTCGATCCTTGCATCAGGACGGCCCGTTACAATTTGCAGAAACCGATTGATCTTCTCGAAGAGGAACCAATCCTCCCGCTTGTCGTGATCGGGACTTTGAAGTTCGGCCAAACGATCGATCAAACCGCGACCGCTGAAATCCTGGAATTGCTCCGCCGCTTTTCCGATTTGTCGATTCGTCGGAATGAAACGAACCTTCGGATTCGATACTTTAAGGTGATCGAAGAATGCGGTGAGGGTTTGAGGTATCCAGTGTTGCTCGATATCTCCGTGTCCTGAGCCTGTCACCAGCCCCCATAGTGATTGCCATTCGTGATGGGACAGGGTGTTCTTGAGAGACGAAATGAGCGGCTTGTTTACAATTAGGTCGCTTGCGATCCTTCCGTTTCTGAATTGCACCCACACGATGCCCTTCGGAGCGAGCGCCTTGCAAATCTTGGCTACGTTGACCTCAAATGCATTGGGCAAATGATCAAAACGCCCCTTCGCGGACTGGCGGCAACGGTCGATCGCCGCAGCTCGGAAGGTTGGCTCTGCCACTCCAATCAACAATTGGAAGGGCCCGCTCGTCGAGCCGGTGTGAGTATCCAGTTTGTTCGGTTTCGGCTCTTGCGGAGCAGTCGAAACGTATCGATGGATCAAATCTAGGACGGTGGACTTACCGGCGTTGTTTGCTCCGACAAAGAAATTGAAATCCTTGAAGGGTCCCAACTCAGCCGCGTCGGCTCCGATTCCGCGGAAAAATTGGACTCGTAGAGCTTGCAAGAACACCGACATTTTTGGCCTTTCCCGGTGCGGACACGCAATGATTGCATGTAGGCCATCACTGCCTGATTCGTCGCTGTCCGCGCCGGCGGCGACCCCCTGTACCCCCCACCATTCACAGGATTGCGGAAGTCGGCTGTTGAGCTGGGCGGGCTGCGGCCGTGCCGCCACTTACCCGGCGCTTACCCCGAGCAATATCTAAGGCTGAAAATCTGAGCTAAGTGCTGGTGCCGCAAGAGGGATTCGAACCCCCGACCCCGTCATCACGAAGGGAGCGAGCTATGAAACTGAAACTCACACCCGTCGGCGTCGCCAAAGCTGCCGCGCCAGAGAAAGGCCGCACGTTCTATTGGGACGAGGGGCTACCCGGCTTCGGACTGATGGTGACGGCGAATTGCCACAAGAGTTACGTGGTGCAGTACCGCGCGGGCGCGCGGTCGAGGCGCATGCACCTCAAGAACGGGCTCACGCTGACTGCGGCGCGCAAGGAAGCGAAGGCGATTTTGGGGGCCGTCGCCAAGAATCGCGACCCGCTGAGCGAGCGGCGCAAGGCGGAGCGCGCCGAGAGCGATACGCTCAAGGCCGTAGTCGAGGAATATCTCACCCGTGAGGGAAAGCGGCTGCGCAGCATCAACGAGCGCCGCGCGACGCTACAGCGCCACGTGCTGCCGAGGCTTGGCACCCGGCAGATCGGGGACATTACCCGCACCGATATCGTCCGCATACTCGACCGCATTGCGGACGAATCCGGCGCGCCCATGGCCGATCACGTGCTGGCGCATCTGCGCCGGGTCATGACATGGCATGCCTCGCGTAGTGATGATTTTCGCAGTCCAATTGTGCGGGGGATGGCCCGCACCAGCCCGAGCCAGCGACGGCGGCAACGCATCCTGACCGACGCCGAATTGCGCGCCGTATGGGAGGCCGCGGGAGCCTCGCAGCATGTCTTTGGCTATCTGGTGCGGTTTCTGCTGCTCACGGCGGTCAGGCGCAGCGAGGCGGCCGGCATGCAGCGCAGGGAGGTCATCGAGGCCGAATGGACCATCCCGCAGGAGCGTTACAAGACCGGGCTCGAACTGGTCATCCCGCTGTCCGACGCGGCCCAGGCAGTGCTTTCGGACGTGCCGAAGATCGGCAAGGCCGGCTTCGTGTTCACAACGGACGGCAAACATCCGATCAGCGGCTTTAGCAAGTTCAAGGCCAGTTTCGATCAGAAGGTGCTTGCGCTCTTGCGTGAGCATGACCCTGAGGCGAAGCTGCCGCGCTGGACGCTGCACGATCTGCGGCGTACGGCGCGATCGCTGATGTCGCGCGCCGGGGTGCCGACCGACCATGCCGAACGCGCGCTCGGCCACGTGATTGGCGGCGTGCGCGGTGTCTACGACAGACATGAATACTTGTCCGAAAAGCGCCGTGCATTTGAGGCACTCGCGGCGCTGGTCGAACGCATCGTCCCCCCCGGCTGATAACGTCGTGCCGCTGAAGGCCGGCGCAAATGCTGGCGCAACGTGATAGCTTGCCATGCGGCGGCTAGGCTGATCACCGAACGTGCGGTTCTGCACCGCGCTGCCGCCGCTGCTCATGCAGGCGCAAGCAGAAGCGCGATGGCGGAGGAAACAGCGACGGAGCAGGACGCGAGTGTCTGCGTCCGAAAGTCAGCCAACCACCACCATTCCGTGGTTTCAACCTTTGTCCGAGCCTGCGCGTCCTCTCACAAGCGAGGACGTGGGCAAGATACGGCGTGACGAACGGCACAAGGCGTCATCCGATCAAGCCGAACGTGCGCGGGCCGCGAAGGATCGAGACAAAAGGCAGATGATCGCTGTGATCCAGTCGGTGGCGAGAGCCGATGAACCGGCGAAACGATTGCTGCCGCGCGTGAATATGCGTCTGCGCGAACTCGGGCGTAAGCCTATATCGCTTTCGACGCTCTATCGCTGGCTTAACAAGCGAAAGTAGGCCAAGGCAGCAATTCTTCTCATTCTTAAAGAGTGAGAATCAAACCGCGAGACACCCGTCAGTGTCAGGCGATATTCCGGCATCATCGGAAATCGGACGGAGCCGCTCGATGAATGATGCTGCTGCTCATGCTGCTGCGACTAGCTGTCAGCCCGCACCGACTGCCGCGCAGGGCGAGTATCTGACGCGCCACCAAGCCGCCAGGTTCATCACGCTCGAACTTGGCATGCCCTGGCGTTCTCAACGCTGGCCAAACTGTGCGCCTTGCGCGAGGGCCCTCCTCCCGCGCTGTGGTGGGGGAGACGACCACTGTATCGGCGCTGCGATCTTAGATCGTGGGTCGAAAAACGGGCGCGCAGGCCTCTGACACCGGGCGGGCGGCCCAATGACCGCAATTGCCGATTATCACGTTCCAGCAGAGAAGATCATCGAGGCACGCGCGGTGCTGATCGCAGATGAACTCGACCGACGTGGCATCAAGCTGCGCCGCGTTGGTCGCCGCACGTTAGAAGGCCCCTGCCCGGTATGTGGCGGCACCAACCGCTTTGGCGTCGACACCGTCGACAATGTCTGGACATGCCGCAGGTGCCCGCCGAGCACCGTGTGCCCGACTATTTATTAAACGGCGGGCATGTGGCCGATGCACACAGTGTCGCGCCGGATTTTCCGCCGGGAGTGGCGACGGTGGAAACCATTGCGCCACGATCACCAACGTCAGATCAAAGCGGAGCCGCACCGGCGCGACGTCTGCGGCCGCTGTTCCTCGCGCTTGAGATCAAGCGGCGCGAGATGGTGCTCGATCCTATCCTTCCCGAAAAAGGCCTTGGAATGGTGCGCGTCACGCGGCACCGGCAAGACACACGTCGCACTCGGCATCGCCTACGCTGTCGCAACGGGCACAGAATTTCTCCGATGGAACGCGCCTAAGCCACGGCGTGTCCTCCTCATTGACGGTGAGATGCCTGCGTCGGCATTGCAGGAGCGATTGGCCAGTATCGTGGCGGGCACGACAGTTGAGCCGGAGGACGATATGTTACGGATACTGGCAGGCGACCTGATTGAAGAAGGCGGCGTGGGCAATCTCGCTGCGCCGGAAATACAAGCAAAACTCGATCATTTGCTGAGGGACATCGATTTTCTGATCCTTGACAATCTTTCCTGCCTGACCTCGGTCGTCCGCGACAACGACGCGGAAAGCTGGGGGCCGATGCAAGGCTGGCTATTGCAGCTCCGGCGGCGGGGCATTTCCGTTTTGATCGTGCATCACTCAGGCAAGGGCGGCCAGCAGCGTGGGACCAGCCGACGTGAGGATGTCCTGGATACATCCATCAGCCTGCGGCGACCTTCGGATTACACGCCCGTAGAAGGAGCAAGATTTGAGGTTCACCTAGAAAAGGCACGCGGCGTTCACGGCGACTCGGCCAAGCCGTTCGAGGCTCGTCTTGAAACTCGTGACGGTGAATCAGTCTGGACCACCCGCGATATCGAGGACGTGAATCTCGCGAGGGTGGAGGCCCTGCTGGACGATGGATTGAGCGTGCGCGAGATCGCTGACGAGACTGGCATCTCAAAATCCACCGTTCATCGGCTCAAAAAGAAGCTCGAGGCGGAAGGGGACCAGCGTGCAGACGATGGCCATTAAACCCGGCGGCATAAGGGCACTCGCGCTGGCGGTCCTCGCCAGAACGCGGGACAGTGCACGGGACAACACTGGGACAATTGAGGAATCGTTGTCCCAAGGCCATACAAGCGCTGAGACAGTGAAAGCGCAGCTGGCGCAAGCCCTTGAGCCTTCTGTCCCAGTGTCCCACCCCTTAGGGATAGGGACAGAGGGACCGCGCTCTAAACATGGGACAGCGCATGGGACTGTAGCGGGACAGCCTCCGCAAACGCACACGATTCCTAGCCGTTACGTCTACGCCTTTTCGGCCATGTGCGCGCGGTGTCCGGATTGCGTCGGCACCAACCGCTGGCGGCAAGCCGCCGAGGATGGTCGCAGGTTTCTCGGCCGGTGGGGTGAGCAGGCCGACGCGCTTGGCTGGACCGCGCCGGAACTGTTCGGTCTGCACACACCGCCAGAGCAACCGCATCCATCTTACGACCGGCTAAGCCGTTTTGACGAAGCTGGCCTAGTGTGGCTGCTCGGCGGCCGGTTGGTCGTGGCACTCACCCAGACGAGCGCGGCCATCCAAACGAGCGACGGCAAAGCGCCACAGCCGGCTGCCGTTCTTGCAGACCAGCAGATAAAGCCCGTCGAAATCGGTGAGCTTGTAGTCGCGCTCGGTCGGCTTGGCGTTGCGGACTTTGGTGTCGTTGAGCATGGCGTCCTCGTGCTGGCATGGCCCAACAAGAGCGGATTCGGTGCCAGCAAAACTACCAGCCGTGCCAGCGGCTGCCAACGGACGGAGCCGCACGCACCCGCGCGCCTGGGGATGTAAGTCTTTGAAATCCTTTTTGGAAAAGACGTCAGCGGACACCAGCGAACAGACGCGAACACCGGTATGGTGCCCAGGGGCGGATTACGCTGTCCGACGCTTTTCCCATTGAAATACAAGGCGAATTTTTAGCAGGCGACGCGAATGTTTACCAGTGCTGTTACGCGCCCGCACGAGGCGCCCCTATTGCAGAAGCCGTGGCTCGCGATGGATGATTGAATACCTGACAGACCACGAGGGGCCGGGCGAGACGCTTGGACGATACTCCGAGGGGCCGTCTTTAGCGCAGACGGTGAAATATATTCAATCGGTCAAGTTGCCGGTGGGGAGGCATCGCAAATGAGTAGCGAAGAACCGTGGGAGCTAGATACTTCACGCCCTAAGCGCGGCCAGGGCTCGTGGGTCAAGCGCGGGGCAGGGCATATTGCTTATGCAAAGCACGATCGCATACCACAAGAGTGGCTTGGCTCTAAGCTTGGCGAGCTGGTCAATGCGCCTGTTGCGCTGGTTGAGTTCGGGCTTGCCCTAGGTCAAAGGGCAGCGATCTCGCGGCTGCGAAGCTCCGAGAGCCGCTCTTTAAGCTCTGACGACCTCTCCGACGCTAAGGTGCTCGCGGCCCTTCGCGCGGCCAGCGGCCTGATCCCCTATCTCGTTTGGATTGGATCAGGGGACCATGGGGGCGAAGAGAATTATTCGGTCACTCCTGGAGATGGGGGAAGACTAGAAATTGAGGCGATTGATCTCGGAAATTGCTTTGAGTTTCGCGAAGGTGGAATGTACGGCGTAGCGATACTGCGTGAATTGAAGACCAACGTTGACAAAAATCTTGTGGCAAACTCTCTCCGCGAGATTTTGAGTGCAAATGACGACCTCATACGAAAATACTGCAAGCAATCAGGAATTGGTAACCCTGATACGGTCGCGGACATGCTGATTAAGCGGAAGTCGCAGCTCCAAGGCTGGTTGGAAAGCGAGAATCTCATCTAGCTAGACCAGCCGCTTCTCCGCATCCGCAAGGAACAGCACCGTGGCTGCCGTCATATGCAACACGTACGTCTCCCGCGAAGTCTATGCCATGGGAGCTGTGCAGTGACTTTCCCGGATTCCCCGCACAAGGCTTCGGAGTTGGCGGATGCCCGAGCGGCCCTCGTTTTGAGTCAGCCTCAAGTATCCGCAACAGGTTGGCCGCAGGCAACACATCAGCGTCCACCTCGCGGCATCATCAGCTCTCGGTCATTCAGCTCGTCGGCTATAGCCTCCAGCATCAGTCCCACTTGCCCGGCTTGCCGGCAGACATACCCTTACTGGAATAGTGTCGTGCCCGTCGGAGCGCCAGGACCAATTAGGGCGGCTAGTGCTTTTCAAGTTCGTCCGTTCGGAGGTCGCCGCTCCGCTTGCAGAATGCCTCAATGCCTAAGGTATAGAGGATCAGTATTAGCCCTGCGATAACGGGAGCTCCTGCCATCCCAAAGATTGGGAGGGCCTCGACGAGGTAAGCACCCAGAGTGAGGCCGCCCGCCCCGACAATCGCCTCTGGCGTCAGTGCCTTTGATACTCCACCTAGTTTTGCCGCCTTCAATGCGGCCGCAACTCTTGCGCGGATTTTCTTATCTCCACAAATGTATCTTCCGCAAGCTTGGGCATATAATCCGAAGAAGCCGGATTCGTTCTGGGCTTCTTGCGCAAACTGATATGTGTTGAACCCCGGCTTTACCTCATCTCGAATTGTATTGAGAAAGTCGTGTTGAGCCTTGTTCATCTTCGCGGCCGCGTCGAAATCGCTTTTGTCTTTCAGGTGCCAAGATCGATACGCATGAGTGCGAGACGACGGGGCAGTCATGTATTCAACATTGGCAAATGGCTTCTTGATCACGACGCCAACTAGACGGCCGATCCGCGCGGCCACTTGTTCCTTATCGCCCCCGGCAACAACTTCCTCGATTGACTGGTGATACTCGGCTTCAGCCAGAAGGCCGAGTTCGCGAAATCCAAATTCGATCGCCTGTAACTTCTCCGGCGGAAATTCCGGCACCGGGACGGGGGGACTAGTTTCAACCATTGTCCTAAGCTCCTTGGCCCTTAATGACAGATACTCAGGCATGCGGGTGCTAAGATGTGCTTTGATCAAGCGCTCTAGTTCATCGAAACCAATCTCATCCGCTAGGTCGCTGAATGCTTTAGTGTGAGCGCTGATTTCGTAATCGTCAAACTCTCGGATTTCGTTAGACGCGAGCCGCCTTGCGAAACCGACAAAGTATTTTTCGACGTCCTCTCTCTGAAAGAACGTTGTTAACGGCTTTCCCCCGATTCGAATCAGGGGGATTCGATACGCGATGCACAGATCAACAAGTCTCTGTACTATTACATCGGGTGCAACCATTGCGTGACTCGCACATGAATGGCTTGCGGCACCGTATTCCAGTTCAACCTGTCGATCAACGCTCGCATTAACGACTAGTCGCACGTTGGTATTTGTATTCCATTGATTTGCGCTCGCCCGTGTGCGGCCTCGGCATGCACTGTAAAGGACGCGTGGCACGCTAGCCGGCGCGGCGACAGATGGCGTTGCACCGTCGTTATCACCGATCATGCAGCCACTACTTTTTCGGATTGCAGACGCCAAGGGTACGCCCTGAGACCCGCCGCGCAGTTCCCCCGGTGTGTCCCCTAGCGAACCCGGCCCTGTGGAGGTGGAGAAGGGCAAATTCTCAGCTCATTAGCAAGGTGAGCCCCTGGAGGACGGCCGCAACGGCCGCCGCGATGGCCGCATATGCGCTCCAGCGCGATCGCGCCTTTGCTGTGCCCGTAACGTCGTACAATCGACCCTCTTTAAGAATGACTATCTTGTCAGTCCTCGGACTTGTCTGGCCGTCGGCCCAGAGTTCAACACGGGCTGAATAGAGCCAGAGCGCCGCAGCGGTGAATGCACATCCAGCGGAGAGCCCATTCGCTAGAGTAGTCCAGCTCATTTGTTACCTCGCCCATGACGAAGAACCTCTGACGGCTACGGGAGGGTAGGTAGGGGGCGTCCGCAGCCTCTCTTTGCTAAACCTTCCCCGAGTAATAGCCCCACCTACGACGAGGTCGGCCACAAAACCTCAAATGTACCTCGGACGGGATACGCTACGCCAAAACCGTTCTGAGTTGCGAGAGACCGATCCTCATCGGAAGGCAGTGTTTCAAGGACAATCAATAGAGACACATCTGCGCTTGCCCGCTGCCTGTAATCAAGCAGCTGCCCAATTGCAGTTCGAATCGCGTAACGAGCACTGGCTTTATCGCAAGGCTTGATTTCCACGAAGGTCAATCCTCTCGTCGCATCGCTATAGCGCAGATCGACACTCGCCACGTTTGGTGCGACATGGGTAGCACCTGCTCTCGCGAGATAGCGCTCGAAGCTCCCTTGTAGCTTGTCGTGCCTTGGCGAGATCTCAATCTCATACGCCTCGATGTACCTTAGGTATGGGTCGCTAGTCGCGCCGGGGCTGTTTCTCACTGGCTTGCTTTGGCTGGCTTCCCCCCGGCTAAGGCTCGAATGTCTACCCAACAGCAAGCGCGTTCTTCTTACAAACTCTCGAACCTCCGGCGAGCTTTCAGAAGTCGGTGCCCACCACGGCGTTTGGCCCATCCATCCGCGGCCGCGGCCCATGGCCAGCGTTCTATCTTCGAGATTCAGACGAAACGCATTTTCAGCTAACGTTGAAATTCGATAATTATCTATCTCGTCTTTTGCATGCTGTCGCGAAGGAACAGTCGAAAATTTCTGACGGCTACGAAAGACTCTTGCCGCTCGATACCAACCGACGACTCTCCGACCGCCCTCCTCCGGATCGGTAGCTGTCCATACGACGTCTACGTCATCGGCATATTCGCCAGCCCCGCCGAAAGCTTCGATTTGAATTTGTCGGTCCTTCTCCCCTTGGATGGTCTCAACGTGTCCGTAGACGTAACCGTCGCGACAGCTGAGAAAATTGCAGACTTCGAGACCGGTCTCGTTCTCGGCCACAAATTTTCCACCCCCCACTATCTTATCTGGCTTGCCAGCGAGCCCCTCGTAACGGCTCATCCAACCGATATTGCAAAATAGAATTGCCTTCATGTGGCGCGCCAATCTGGCTGTAAGGAAAAACCGATTCGAGCGAACACTTATATCAAGGACACAGCTTGAGAGCGAGTCGATGCCTCGATTGCAATCACCATCGATCTGCACAGTGGGCCCCCAAGTTGAAGATGCCGTGCAGCTGTGCGCTGGGCTGCGAGCCCGGGCGATCTTCTTTAATCGGTCTCGAATTTGAGACGTGACATTGTGACGAGGCTACTCATATTCCCCACGCCTTGGTCGACTCCTGAAGTCTCATTGATTCGGCCCGCCAATCGCTGCCGATCGCATGCCAACCAACCCGGCGTTCGCCACACAAAAACGCCAAGGCCGCTCAAAAAGAGTGGAGTGATCCGCTCGCCTTGGGCCTCATCTGGTGACGCAGCGAGGATACAAGGGCAGCCATTCGTAGGAAGCATCGCGCTTCCTACGGGATCCGCAAAGAAAGCCCAAATAGCATTGAAATAATTACACTTTTAGCCTCCCGCCATCCGTTGTGTAGCAGATGTTTGCGGAAGGGTCGCGCAGCAAGCTCGCTGGGCAGGCCGCCGCCCCGACGGGCTAAAGTCGCGTTTGACTGAATCGCCCAGGCCAATTTACAACCTGCCCTTGCAGGAGGCGACGCTGGCTGACTTATTCTTGGTTTCCAACGGAAAAAACGTGGACAGGCACGTTGTGTTCATTCACGGCCTTCGCCGCGGCGGGCATCCGATTTGGATGTCCGGAGAGCCACCAGAGCCTTGGCCCCTCTGGCTAGCCGAAGACGTCCAGAATCTAGCCATTTGGGTGGTCGGATACGATGCTTCTCCGACGCTGTGGCGCGGCCATTCAATGGCTCGAGTTGACCGAGCAAACAACGTTCTCGCACGTCTCCTTGCCGAGGAGCGGCTTAGAAGCGGCGATGTTGCGGTCGTGGCGCATAGCTTCGGCGGTTTGGTCTTTGAACAGATGCTGCGTACGGCCAATGAGCGTGCGCCGTCCGAACCGGCGGTCGCGGACCTACTGAGGCGCATCAGCAGGGTAACTTTCTTGGGGACACCGCATCGGGGCGCGGACCTCGCGACGTGGGCGGGACGCCTTCGGCTATTGGCGCGACCATCTAACGCCGCACGCGGACTTGAACGAAACGATCCAGATTTGCGCGATCTAAATCAGTTCTATCGGGGTTACGCCTCGCGAACTGGCATCGATACTCAAAGTCTCGTCGAGACGCGGCCCGTTCGCTGGTTCGGTATGATTGTCAAACCGGATAGTGCTGACGTGGGGCTTCCGTCCGCGCCAATACCAGTTGATGCAGACCATTTCGATATTGCCGCTCCTCCATCGAGGGCGTCGGATGTGTATGTCCATGTCCGGGACCAGCTGAGGAAACCGGTCCGTAGCCACAAAACTGTGATCGCGGACGTTAACGTTCTTCAGGGGATCGCAGAAGACGCCGCCAACAGTTCGACCGCCCTCGCTCGCATCGAGGAGCGATTGTCAAACCACGGGATGGGTCCTCTCACAGCCGCCGTCCCCAGCTTCCTCGTAGATGCTGAAACTAATAAGCGGGCTGCGCGAGTGCGTCGAATTCGATTCTTCGAACGTTCGTCTCACCTAGAGCAAGCTACCGATCTGGCTCAAAGCCTAATGGACGGCCCGCTTGCAGCAACTTCGGCTGAAATAAAGGCTGACGCGCTTGCTTGGTGTGCTCGCGTGCTGCTCGCCAAACCTGACAAACAGGAGGCGAACCGAGCTCTGGATGCGGCCCGCCACATCAAGCGCACCGAAGCCGTTTTGATTGCCGAAGCTCTGCTCGATTCCTATAACGACCGCGCGTCGGAAGCGCTTCGCAAGCTGTCTCTTATCAATTCGAACGATGCTCGCGCTGCGTCATTCGTTGTTGTTATCAACGCGAAGGACAAACCCGATGCGCTAGACTGGTTTTACAGAGCGGGCCTATCAACGAGCAACATCTCTTCGGACGGAAAATTCTTTCTGCTTAAGAAGCAGCTCGACAGCGAGATGTGGCCGGAAGCCCTATCGACAGCGAATGAGTTGCAGGATGCCGACCTTGAACAGACGCCGGCACTCGCCTTTGAGGCGGCCGACGCTCATCTAGTCCAAGCCGCACCCGTCGAACTTAGATCCTTCATTCGATCGCACCTACCATTCGATGCAGACCCAATCCCTCTAGCCGATGATGCATCCGCTTTGGAAGAGCGTCGCAAGGCGTGTGTCCTCTATGAACGCGGGGCCGCACTTGCCTCGGCTCTTGGATGTACTTGGGCGAGCAATGATGCAAGCGACCGTGCACTATGGCTGAAGTTGCGCGACCCATCTTCTCGAACGGCTGCGCTCGCAGAACTGCAGATGAGTATGCGCAATCCGCAACATTCTCTTCGCCGCTTGCCGATGGCGCTACAATTTGGCCTTAAACTCGATCTTCAGGCCGTTGAAAGTGAACTCGGTCGGCAAGATACGCTTTCCGATGGAGGCTCACCTGAAGTCGCCCTAGCGAGATTCAGCTTAGCGTTAACGAAAAGCTCTGCCCGGGAAGTTGCGGCTTATATAGCTGAGCACAAAGCGAAGCTAATAAAGCATCTGAATCCTATCTACATATCGTCTGTCGAGATACAGATGCTCATCCAATCCGGGCAGACAGACCTTGCGGAAGAACGGATATATGAGCTTCCAAGCAGCAATGATGTGGAGACGCTGAGAGGCCGACTGAAACGTATTCTCGCTGAAGCTAAGGGCGCAAATCCAATCGAGGCCAGAGAAGCCGAGTTCAAAGCGTCTAACTCCCTGGCTGATCTCGCTAATCTGGTTCATCGGCTCGAAGAGCAGAGTGATTGGTCGCGAATGGTCATCTACGGCCGCGAGTTCTTCAACCGAACGCATGAGTTGTCGGCTTGTAAGTCGCTGGCCCATGCGCTGTTCGAAACAAAGAACTACGATGGCGTACTCCAGCTACTGAATCAACACCCTGACTTGTTGGCCCAATCTGATTACCTTGAAGCGATCAGAGCGTGGTCCCTCTACCAGACAGGCGACGTTCGGACTTGTCGTGACGCTGTGATGACACTTCGCGCAAAACGCGATGAGCATGATGATCGCGTCCTCTTAGTGAATCTCGCGATCGCTTCTGGAGATTGGACGTCGCTAGGCGCGTTCGTTGAGCAAGAGTGGGAGCGGCGGAGTGAGCGCACCGCGGACGAATTGTTGCGTGCAGGCCAACTGGCGCATCATTTGGGCTCTGGCCGAGCACGTCAGTTGATTGACGAAGCCGCAGATCGATCAAATGGCGACCCGCGAATCCTGATTGGGTGTTACGGCGCAGCAATTGGCGCAGGGAGAGAGGACGAGCAAACAACGCGCTGGCTTGAGAATGCCGCAGCTCTATCGGGCGACGACGGACCCGTTCAGCGGATGTCGTTGAAGGACATAGTAGAACGACATCCCGAGTGGCAGCAGTGGGAGACGCGAACTTGGGAACAACTCCGCGCAGGTGACCTTCCGATGTTTGGCGCCGGGCATCTTTTGAATCGAACTTTGTTCGAAATGATGTTGATGCCCGCAATTGCCAATTCGGATACACAAGACGCCCGCAGACGTTCGCCTGTCTATGCATATAGCGGCGCTCGCCGTTTCTTTCATTCAACCGCGAAAACGGCAGCATTCGACCCGACCGCTCTATTGACACTTGAATTGCTCGGCTCCCTTAAAGGTGCCTTTGAGTTTTTTGATACAATCATAATTCCACACGGCACGCTTGGATGGCTATTCGAAGAGAAGCAGCGCGTACAGTTCCATCAACCTAGCAGGATCGTGGATGCAAGGACGGTAAAAGATTTAGTTGACGCCAAGAAGCTGACCGTTTTCGATCGAACCGTTCCTATCGACCTAGAGTTTGCTTCTGAAGTTGGTGACGATCTGGCTGCAATGTTCGCTGAAGCCGAGAACAGCGTCGGCAGCGGCGGCAGGCAAAAACTGGTCGTACGGTCCTCGCCAATTCATCGAGTTGGTTCGCTGATGGAGGAGGAAGCCGACCTCGGTGCGCACGCGGCTTTCGTTTGTAGTCGGGCTTGAAGGCGATCTGCGGGACCTTGCGGTTGTCGGCCCACTTGGCGGCGATCAACTCGGCGCCCTTGGGTGATCCGCCGTGCAGCAGCACCATGTCGGCATGCTTGGCGTGCACCTGGTCAAGCTTGGCCCAGATCAAACGATGATCGTTGAAGTCGAAACCACCAGTCAGCGCGACTTTCGGGCCGGGCGGCATGAGCACCTGATTGTCGGCGCGCTTCTTCGCGGCCAAGAAATCGCGGCTATCGATCATCGCGGCGGTCAGATTGCGGTGGTTGACCTTCGATCCGTTGCGCGGCCGCCAGGCGGAGTGGGTATGGCGCTCGAACTCATCGGCGGCCTGGTCTCGCATCAGCTCGAAGGCGTTGCGTCGCTCGATCTGGGTCTGCCCCTCTGCCGTCAGTCGCTCCAGCTCGACGGATTTGATCTCGCTGCCGTCCTGCTCCCGCTGCGACCGCTGCTGCGCCAGCTCGTTGTCGTCGAGCTCGCGCTCGATCCTGTCGATGGCACGATGGAAGAGGTTCACCGTCGACCAGAGCAGGTCCTCGAGGTCAGGTTCGAGGCGGGTGTCAGACAGCGCCACCACGAGAGCGTCGAAGATAGCGGAGATGCTGCCGGAAAGGATCTGTGCTTCGGGAAGCGGCCGCGGATCGGGCTCATCGTGGAAGGGACGGTAGCCGTAGAGCTGGAGTTCCTGGAGGACGTGATCGGTTGGGGATGAGTTGTGGTGTGGCTCGAAGTCGTTGTCGTGGTCGGTGGTCATTGCGGCTTTCCTCGCCGGATCGACCGCGCCCATCGCGGCCTTCATGGCGACGAAGGCGGCAGGCGGAACGGACTTGCACCCGCAGCGAAGCGAAGGGCCGAAGCGGAGCGGAGGACCGAAGGGAGCCGACCATTTTGCCTCGCGATGTAAAGGCGGCCCTGCCGCCGACGGAAAATAGTCGGCCCACGAGGTTGCCAGCCCGGGGCGCTTGCCGCCCGATCGCCCTCTCAGAAGGCCGTGGGGCGGTCCTCTCCGGCGCTGAGGGGAAGCACGATCACCGGCCTCGCGATAACGAAGCGGCCGCGTCACCCCTCGCCCCCTTCCGGCTATGCCGCCAGCTCCATAAAGCGCGCGACGTCCTGCGCCGCGATCTGCACGCGGCTCGCGGCCCGAAGGGCGTCAAATCCGAGCAGGCGAAGATCCTCGTTGAAGTCGCCAAGCCGTGGCGAGATCACGATCGCCTCGATCCCGGCCTCCTGCGCCCGATCGATCAAGGTCGCCATGGCGCCGCTACCTGCAGGATCGTCGTCGCGGGCGATGTAGAGCCGGCGCAGCGTGTCCGGGAGAAGGATGGCGGAGAGATGCGCCGCCGAGAGGGCTGCGACCATCGGCATGGTCGGTAGGACGCTGCGGAGCGACAGCATCGTCTCGATGCCCTCGCCGGCCGCCATGACTTCGCCAGCGACGCCAAATCGAACGGCGTGACCAAGCAGGTCGCCCATCGCCCGTTTCGGCGTGTCGATCCGCGCCTTGCCGAGCGTCGTCTCGCTGAAGCCGTCGGGGTCAAGCCAGGTGCGATGCGCGCCGGTCAGGTGGCCGTTCAGATCGGTGACGGCTGCGATCATCGCCGGCCAAGTCTCGGTCGCGCTGTGGTCATCGGGCCGGTAGTAGCAACGTGGGTGAAAACGCAGGCTTCCTGTTTCGTGCAAAGCAGTAATGCCGCGATTGCGGAGATACGCCTCTACGAGTGTGCCAGCGATCGGCTGCGACATGCCGAAGAGTCGCCGCGCCGCCTCTGTTGATCCGAGGGGCACGGGCGATTTTCTCGATCTGTGGTGATTTGTCTCTGGCTCCGGTTCTGGACGCGGCAGGCTCAGAAAGCGTCGCGCCTCATTGGCGACATCACGAAAATTGGTAAAGCCGCAGCTCTCGCGGATAACGTCGAGGAGATCGCCATGTTCGGCCGAGGCGGCATCTCGCCAATGCCCGGCGGCGCCAGCACCTGATTCCGGTCCGCTGAGCCGGACGAACATCGACCGGCCGGGCGTATTGCGAACGTCGCCGACTATCCAGTAGCGGCCCTGGCGCCGCCCGTTGGACAGGTAATGGCGGCACACCGCCTCGGCGTCACGCGCGAGACGGCGGGCCAGTTCGGAGGCGTTGTGGCGGGCCATCAGGCGGCCTCCCGCTCACTGACGCGCGCGACCGGATAGTGGTCGAGCACCTTTGCCAACACCGCGGCACCCGTCGCATCTGATGGCACGAACATGCGCAGCTTCCACGAGATGATCTCGCTGAAGAGGACGTAGGCGCGCAGCCGGTCACGCATCGCATCGGTGAAGCCGGACAGCTCGATGCGATGGCCGCCCATCACGCGGACGCGACGAAGCTGCAGGTCCTCGGCGAGGTCGAGGACGGTGCGCCCCTCCATCAGCGCCGAGAAAGCTTCGTCCGGGGTCAGGCTGCTGGTGCCCGTCGCGCAAGCGTTCGCCGCCCAGGCTGGCGAGACTCTGCGACCGATGATGCGCTCGCCTTCGTCGGTCTGGAGACGATAGACGCGGGTCGACTCGTTCGGAAGTCGCTTCCAAATCGGCAACAGCAAGCCGGCAACGATGTGGAGAGTACTCTCGGCGAACTCGGGGACGTCGACGACTTCGCCGTTCCATGCCACGGCGAATGGCTCGCGATCCGCCGGCTGCCAGTGGCTTTCGTCCATCATCTTCATCGAAGCGTGATGGTGCTCCATGGGACGGATCAGCCGCACGCGACGTTCGATCTCGCCGTCATCGAGCATGAGGCTCGGCGCCGGGATCTGCACCGCGGCGCGCCCCGAGCGCTCATTGAGCAGCAGCACCGCCCGAGTATCGGCGAGATAATCGAGGGCTTGATCAAGTGTCATAGGGCGATTGCGCCGGCGTTCTGTGATCGTGAGCAGCCGGGTTTCCGCGCCGGTGGTAGGGTGCGTGTAGATCGGGCGCCGATCGGTGACGATGAAGCTCTCGGCCTGCAGAGTCTCCAGGCCGACGTCGTAGACGCCGCTGGCAATAGCGCCCTCGACCTTGGCGTTCAGCAATTGCTCGAAGGCCGCGAACAGCACACCTTGCAGATCGATGGTGAGCGCGAGCAGCCGGTTCAGGAACGTCGTGATCGGCGGCAGCTCGTCTTTGATGCCGTTCGCGTCCATGAGCTTCAGGCCCGTGGCGTCTTCGAAGATCTGGAGCGAGCAGCCTTCGACCTTGCCGCGCGCGAGCAGCAAATAGAGCTGGCGCAGCGCATCGCGAGCGTAGTGGCTCTCAAGATTGTCCTCCGGCCGGAACAGGCCCTGGCCGCCGGTCTGGCGCTGGCCGCGCGTGATGGCACCCAGCGTGTCGAGCCGGCGCGCGATGGTCGAGAGGAAGCGCTTCTCCGCCTTCACGTCGGTCGCAATGGGGCGGAACAGCGGCGGCTGCGCCTGGTTGGTACGGTTCGTTCGACCCAGACCCTGAATCGCGGCATCGGCCTTCCAGCCGGGCTCGAGCAAATAATGGACCCGAAGCCGGCGATTCCGCGCCGAGAGTTCGGCATGGTAACTGCGGCCGGTGCCACCAGCCTCCGAGAAGACAAGCACGCGCTTCAGATCATCCATAAAGGCGGCGGTCTCGGCGAGATTGGCGGAGGCGGCACGGTTCTCGACGGCAAGGCGGTCACCCCTGCGCACCACGCGCCGCGAACGTCCGGTTACTTCCGCCACGAGGTCCGTGCCAAAACGCTGCACGATCTGGTCGAGCGCGCCGGGAACGGGCGGGAGCGAAGCGAGTCGCTCGATCAACTCATTGCGGCGGGCGACGGCCTCGCGGCTCTCGACCGGCTGGCCGTCGCGGAAGACGGGCCGGGACGAGAGATTGCCCTCGGCGTCGGTGAAGGGCTCATAGAGCTGCACCGGGAAGGAATGGGCGAGGTAATCCAGGACGTACTCGCGCGGCGTGATGTCCACGCGCACGTCATTCCATTCCTCAGGTGGAATTTCGGCGAGCCGCCGTTCCATCAGCGCCTCGCCCGTTGACACGATCTGGATCACGGCGGCATGGCCGTCGGCGAGGTCTCGCTCGATGGAGCGGACCAGGGTCAGCGTCTTCATGCTGGTGAGCAGATGGCCGAAGAAGCGCTGCTTGGCGGACTCGAAGGCCGAGCGCGCGGCCGACTTCGCCTGGCGATTGAGCGTGCCGGTCTCGCCGGTGATGTTGGCGGCCTGCATTGCCGCATCAAGGTGATTATGGATGACCCTGAAGGCGCCGGCATAGGCGTCGTAGATGCGCCGCTGCTCGTCGGTGAGCTGGTGTTCGACGAGCTCGTATTCAACGCCGTCGTAGGAAAGCGAGCGGGCGGTGTAGAGGCCGAGCGAGCGCAGATCGCGGGAGAGCACCTCCATCGCCGCGACGCCGCCCTCCTCGATCGCCTCCACGAATTCTGCGCGGGTGGCGAACGGAAAATCCTCGCCGCCCCACAAGCCAAGCCGCTGGGCGTAGGCGAGATTGTGGACGGTGGTGGCGCCGGTCGCCGAAACATAGACGACGCGGGCATTTGGCAGCGCATGCTGCAGGCGCAAGCCCGTACGACCCTGCTGCGAGGGTGCGACATCGCCCCGCTCGCCCTTGCCCCCACCGGCATTCTGCATGGCATGGCTCTCGTCAAAGATGATGACGCCGTCGAAGTCGGAGCCCAACCATTGAACAATCTGCCGGACGCGCGAAAGCTTCTCGCCGCGGTCGTCGGACCGCAGCGTAGCGTAGGTTAAAAATAGGATACCTTCGGCCAAGGGGATGTCGCGCCCTTGAGGGAAGCGCGAGAGCGGCGTGACCAGCAGACGCTCCATGCCGAGCGCGGACCAGTCGCGCTGCGCGTCCTCGAGCAGCTTGTCGGACTTCGAGATCCAGACCGCCTTGCGCCGACCCTGCAGCCAGTTGTCCAGGATAATGCCGGCGGACTGGCGACCCTTGCCGGCACCGGTCCCGTCGCCGAGCATGAAACCTCGACGGAAGCGAACGGCGTTCGGCGCATCATCGCGGGCGGCCGTGACAAGGTCGAAGGTCTCGTCAACCGTCCAGGCGCCGGCGAGATAGTCACCATGCGCCTCGCCGGCATAGATGACCGTCTCAAGCTGGGCGTCGGAGAGAATGCTGTCGCTGACGAGGTTGGCCGGCAGCCGGGGCCTGTAGCTCGGCCTCGGCGGTGCGACCGAGGCCATCGCGGCCGACTGCACCAGCTTGGTCGGGTGCGCCTGCGCGCCGGGGATCCGGATGGATTGGAGACGGTATTCCTCGTAGATGGCGTCGCTGAGGCGCGCGCCCTCGGGCGGCGTCCAATCGAATGACTGGTAGGCAAGGTCGACGGCCTCGGGATCGGCGACCGACGCGTTGACCGACTTTAGGGCGGTCCTCGCGAGATAGCCGCGGACGGTGCGAGGCGCCGGCGATGCTGACATGGGAAGTGCGGCGGTTGACGCGACGCTCAGGCGGGGTGGAACGTGTTCGCCAATCCAACGGAGCAGCGTCGCGACATCGGACGCCACACCCGGCGACTCCGGAAATGCGTTCGGGTCATCGGCCGGCGTCTTGTCGATGACGGTGAGGCGCGTTTCGATCGTGGTGCCGTGCTTGGCATAAACTGCGCCGGCGATGGCGGCGGTGAACACCACGCGGCCTCGTTCCTGCAAACGGGCGAAAGCATCGCGCCAGGCTGAGGCCTCGGGTGAGAAGCTTGCGCCTGATATCGTGACCAGCCGGCCGCCATCGGCGAGACGCGCCAGGGCCGAGGCGATGTGACGGTACGCCGTGTCGGCCATGCGGCCGGAGACGTTCGCCATCGCCGAGAACGGCGGGTTCATCAGCACGACGCTCGGGACGACGGCGGGTCCGAGGTGATCGTCGATCTGGGCTGCGACGAAGCGCGTGACGGAGCTGGCCGGAAAGAGGGAAGAGAGCAACGTGGCCCGGCTCTCGGCCAGTTCGTTCAGCACGAGCACGCCGCCGGCGATCTCGGCGAGGATGGCGAGCAGCCCTGTGCCTGCGGACGGCTCCAGCACGCGATCCGCCGGCGTAATGGCGGCCGCGGTCAGCGCAGCCAGGCCGAGCGGAATCGGAGTCGAGAATTGCTGGAAAGTCTCATTCTCGGCAGAGCGGCGCGTGTGGGTAGGCAGAAGCCCCTCGATCTTGTCTAAGGCGGAAAGTCGTGAAGCCGGAGAAGCGGCTTTGCGGAAGAGCGCCTTTCCGTATTTGCGCAGGAACAGGACGGTAGTGACCTCACAAGCGTCATAGGCCGTCTTCCAATCCCATGCGCCCGTCGCATCGGATGCGCCGAAGGCCACCTCCATCGCAGCGCGCAGGATTGCGGCATCGATACGTCGACCATGCTCAAGATGAGAGAGAAGCTGCTCAGCCGCAGCGATGATAACGCTGGCGCCCTGGGAAGTGCGCACAGGCGAGATCGGGGCGGCCTCGTCGGCCGCGGTCGGGAATAGATGGTTCATGAGGGGGAGCCTTAAGGAGAGCGAGAAGGAGCGAGCCGGCGGCGCTCTCTCTCAGACCGGACCGGCTCAAACCCGTTCCGGCCGCACTCTCACTCTGTGCCCCCGACGTCTTGAAACGTTGCGGGCAGGAACTTATCTCTGCTGCGTCAGGGTCGCTGTGCGTTCGCGCAGCAAGAACCGCTTGTGGTGCGAGCCTCAAGAGCTGAACGGCCTGGTCAACAGGCTGCCGCTGACCTGCCCTCGCTTTTACGCGGGGCGGGTCTCGGCATGCGGTTCACGAGCCCCGACAAGACCATCGAACCGCTTCACACGATCAAGGAGGATTTGATGGCTCTAATCTTGAGGTTTCCCACCAAGAAGATCGAACCGGTCACCGTTCGCAGCAGGAGCAAGCACCGTATCAGCGTCGAAGTGCTCGATGATGTTCGGCCGCGGCGCACGCGGTGGAGGGTTCAGTTCGAGATCCAGGAAGCGGCAGGGTTTGCTGCTTTGAAAGGCTTCACCGATCGCGCCGTAGCCCACGGCTATCGACATCGCTTCGAAGTCAGCAGCACTGGGGCGGTACGGCGCTTCGTGGCGGAAACCTCCGGCCTCGTGGCCGCCGGCCGGATCGCGATCTGGATCGACGGCTTGCGGGTGCAGCCACGAGTGGCTCGCAGCGCATAAAAATAGGCTGGGGCGAACCTCGTCGCCCCAGCCAGTGCTTCTACTCGGCAGCAATCATGTGCGACTCCTCCGCTTGATCGGCCGGTGTTTCCCCGTCGTCGCCGGCGAGGAATTCCGGCAGCGCTTCATCACCGAGCTCGGGCTCCGCGGCGTCGACGGCCGCCGCCTGGTCGGCATCGGCCATTCGCAGGGGCTCGGGCAGCCAGCCGCTCTCGGCCAGGAGCCGTTCGGCCTCCTTGGCCATGTCGCCCTTTTTCAGATGGTCGATAAGTTGAGTGGCTCGCTCGCCGGCACCCTCGCGCACCGCCTCCAGGATGCGGCGCTTCGGGACCCGGCCGAGATAGTTCTCGACCGTCGGGCGCCAACCGGACGCCACCATGTCGAGGTCGACGGCGAGGGCGATGCGATCGGCATCCGCGATCCGTTGCTCGACGGCGTGCGGGGTGGCGCCGCCGCCGTAGCGGTCGCCCTTCTCGTAGAGCGCGTTAACGCCGAATGAGGCGCAGTGCGCAAAGAGCGCGGCCTGCTCGTCGCCCGTCAGCCCGGTGAGCCAGTCCCAGAGATCGGCCTTGTCTTTCGGCAGGCGCTGCTCCCAGGTCTTGTGGCGCGCGTCGACGGCCTTGGCAGCCGGCGTATCCTTCAGCCCTTGCGCCTGCACCGGGAAGCTGGCGCTGCGCAAGGAGATCTCCATTTTCGTTCCATAGGAGGAATAGCGGGAGAACACGTCGAGGCAGAATTTGTGCAGCACCGATTGGAAAGCGACCGAAGGCGTGATCGCCAGCTTGTCGCGCAGCGCCAGCGTCCGCTCCGCCGTGAGCTCGGTCAGAAGACGGTCGGGCAGCGGCTTCACCGCATCGTCATCCTCCTCGTCGGGCTCCGCGACCTGCCCGCCGATGGTGATGACGGCGCGCTGGACAACGGGCGCTGATGGTTCGGCGCCGTCCAGGGCCGCGGCACCGGGTTCGCCGCCCCTGCCCTGCTCCGGTTCGGTCACGGGCGGCACTTCGTCCACGGGCCGGACGTAGCCGCGATGAACCAAGAGCTTGCCCTCGGCGTCAATGCCGACGAACACGCCCGCGCGGGCGATGTCGGCCGGCTGATAGATGACGGGTCGATCGTTGAAGGCGCCGAGAGCCGTCTCAATTTCGCCAAGTCGCTGGTCAACGTCATCTGGAAGCTCATCCGCGCCGTCATGCTCGGCTTCGAGCCTGGCATATTCGGCCTCGAGCGCCTCGATGGTTGCTTGCTCTTCGGCGGTGAGATCGGCGGATACGCCATCCAGCTCGCGCAAGCCGCGCGTATGGCCGTAAGGAAAGTCGATCGCGACCTCGATCCACTTCCAACCTTCGGCGGCGATCGTTTTCGCCTCTGCTGTCAGCTTCTCGGTGACCAGACGGTCGAGCAGAGGGACGTCCTCGAGCCAACCGCCGTCGTCGGACTGGAACAAGTCGCGCAATACCGCGCCGCCGGCCGCCTCGTAGGCGTCGAGGCCGACAAACACGGCCCGCCGGTCGGAGGCGCGCACCGTCTTCTCCGTCAGCATGCGGCGTATCTGATAGGGCTCCTTCTGCCAAGAGCCGGAGATGGCCTGCCAGACCTGCTCCTGGCGGCCCTGATCCGCGGTGACGGTGAAAGCCATTAACTGCTCGAGCGACATGCCGTCGTCGGCATAGACCTCGAGCAGCGCGGGCGAGACCGAGGCGAGCCGCAGGCGCTGCTTCACGATGTTGACCGAGGTGAAGAAGGCAGCGGCGATGTCCTCCTCGCTCTTACCCCTCTCGCGCAGAGTTTGAAAGGCGCGGAATTGGTCGAGCGGGTGCAGCGGCGCGCGCTGGATATTCTCGGCGAGCGAATCGTCCTCGGCGAGAATGGTGGTCGCGGGATCGCGCACTACGCAAGGCACCGGCGCGGTCTTGGCCAGACGCTTCTGCTTCACCAACAGCTCCAGCGCCCGATAGCGGCGGCCGCCGGCCGGAATCTCGAACATGCCGGTCTCGGCGCCTTCGGTGTCGAGGACCGGCCGGACGTTGAGGCTTTGGAGCAAGGTACGACGAGCGATGTCCTCAGCCAGCTCCTCTATGGACACCCCGGCCTTCACACGCCGGACGTTCGACTGGCTGAGCACCAGCTTGTTAAAGGGAATGTCGCGCGAGGACGACAGGGTGATCTTCTGAACGGCAGATACCATGGGTGATACTCCGCGACGGGCGGCCCAAAGACTCTCTCTGGACCTCCAACCCGTCACGAAGCGCAGCGCGGCCCTCTTCCTCTCCAGGGCAGCGCTGCAAACCGACGATCAGGAAAGACGGAAAGGCACGAAGCCGGAGAAACGCCGTTCCGTATGTCCGGCAGTCCGGGTATCAGGCTACGCAGTCGAGCAGTTTCTTCGCGCGCGTTTCCATATCGAGTCGCGCGTCCTGATGGGTCTTGCCCCGCGCAACCGCCGTGATGCCTTGTACGAAATCGAACACGCTCTCGGGCTTGCGCCCCTCCTCCGACAGAACCCTTTCGATGATCTTCGCTGTCTCGCCCCTCGAGAAGCCGCGCTTGCGCAGGAACTCGTTGCGGTCATCGTCGGTGCGTGCAACGATCTTTTCTCGCGCCGCCCTGATGCCGTTGATGAAGGGCATCGCTGATGAATTGGCAAAGCTGACCAGGGCTGGCGCCGCCTCGTGGGCAAAGCGTGAGGCGGCGTGTTTGGAGTGGCGGATGATGATCTCTTCGAACTCCTCGACGCCCCAGAGATTCCGGTTCTGGCAGACGGCGCGGAGATAGAAGCTCGCCATGCCGAGCGTCTTCGCTCCTACCTCGGAATTCCAGCAGTAAAAGCCTCGGAAATAGAGGTCCGGCGAGCCGTCCGGCAGCCGGCCGGCCTCGATGGGGTTGAGGTCGTCGACCAGGAACAGGAAGACATCGCGATCTGAGGCGTAGAGTGTCGTCGTATCCTGGGTGATATTGACGTTAGGATTGTAGACACTAGTCGACCAGTCGAGCACGCCCGGTACCTTCCATCGCGTATCGCCTGTACCATTGCCGGCAATGCGTTGCACGGCCTCAACCAGCTCATGGTCAAAGATCCGGCCATAGTCTGGACTGGTGACGGCGCGAAGCTCAACGCGGCCGTCGTCGGTCTCCAGCGTTTTGATTTGCTCGGCGCGACTGGCGGTCAGGCCATATTGTAGATTGATGCCAGCGAGTGCCGCAGGAAGCTGACGCAGATAAGTGGCCGGAGCGCCAACCTGGCTTGCAAGCTGACCGAAGCTCCAGTGAGTGGGCGTGGCCGGCTTGTCCGAGCCGGGCAGCATCAGGGTCAAACGTTCGGGATCAGCGCGGTTCGCCTCCACATGGATGAGTGCGCTTTCGACCACGCGCGTCCGGCTTCTGTCTGCTCGATCGCGCACCGACCGGGCTAGTTCATTAAGTGACAGATAGCGCTCATCTGCCGGACGGGAGAACCACTCGGAGGATACGCGACCCACGCGTTCGCCGCGACCTACATCCACTCTGTAACCGCCACGGGCGTCGCGGCGGGCATCAAGAATCTGCATATTCATAGGCGCAATCTCCATGACGGTCGCCGGAAGACTCTCCTCCGGCCCTTAACCCGTCATGAAAAAACCGCCCCACTCTACCTCTCCTCCACCGGGGATCGCTGGCGCTGGCGAGTCTCCGCTCTCCGCGACTTCCGTCAGGGATGGACGCCCGAAGGGTGAAAACCCGGCGAAGCTGGGGTTTCAGCGTCAGCCGACAGCCCGATCCCGCAGGGAGACGGCAACCCACCCGGCCGTCGATTAACGCATTGCGCGTTGGTGAAGTCATACGCTCCTGCGTGCTGACGGGCCTCGACCAGCGAATCCCGCAACGCCCCCCATCATGGTGATTTCCCTTCCACATCTGAGGCAGCGACGGATTGGAACGCTTCGTGGATGTCGCGAGACCGCCTTGGAAAAAAAGCTCTCATTTCTCCGTCGTCGAGTGGGAATTTTTTCAAATTGAAGGTGCCGTGTATTTCGTGCATTTCATAGAAGCGGACAGGTCGTCTCCTGTCATCCAGGGCGGTGATGACCGCGTATTTCACAGCTTCCTTGCAGCGCATTCCGAAGATCACCTCTTCGAGCTCCAGCGGGGAGTCTCGTAGCCCGCGCTGCCCGATCAAACGCCATTCCCGCTCGTATCGCCAACTTGCCGCTTTTCGCAACAGAACAGCCTCGTCTACCTGACGACGAGCGTCCTTGTCGCCATCGAGCATCGCCAGGACCTTGCTGGCGTCAACCAGCCGCTTGCCCCCATATTTCACTCTATGGAGATCGTCGTGCACGTCGGAAGGCACCGAGTAGGCAAGCGTCTCGATCGCAGCCGCCTGTAGCCTTCCTTTTCTGGCCAGCAGGCCCCGATATCGAACGTCGAGCAGTTGGCATCACAAGATCGCAAACTTTACACAGCGCGTAGAGCTTTCGCCGTCGGCCTGGCGTAGGATCGCGCAAGAGGTACTTTCCGGGGCCGACATTCTGCTCTCGACTTGCGTTCCCTAGGCGGTGCACTACGGCACCCCTCGGGGGACTCGGTTGTCACGTACAATGCGCGTGCAACTGCGGCGCCCTCCTACGCTCGGGCGGAGCGGACCAACGGGCCGCTGTAGTGTTGCGAGTTCGCGCGAAACGTAAAGCGCGATTGTGGGCGGTGGTCCAGACCGGGTCAGGCGTACCAGCGCGCGGAGCGACGTGCCGTCCCGTCACTTAGCTCGCGATAAGCCGGCCCGAGGTTCAGTTTCCATGTCGAACGCCTGCTTTCCTTTTGCGGCCCAGATCGCTCGGGTCTGTTCGCGCTGATCGCCCCTTAGTTTCTCGGCGATCCAGATTAGCGCGCCGAGGATCGTGGTGCGGTCGTCGCCGGTCAGGTCCACGATGCCGGCCTTGACGACGAGGCCGCCGAGTTCAATGAGATGCCGCGTGCGCTTGCGGCGCTCGACCTGCCAGGTGCGCATGTCATGCCGCGCCCTTGCGGCCTGATGCCGGTTGCGCGCCACTCGGTTGCGCAGGAGCGCCGTCCGTGTTGCGCTCAGTTGTTGGTGCATTTCGCCGCGACCGGCTTTGAAAGAACGTGGCTCCGCGACTGGCCCAAGCCTCCCTCTTTCCGGCCTCTTTTGTCTCGACAAGTACGATCAGCGCACCCGCCAGTTCATCCGCGCTGAGGCTGTCTGCCCCGGTGGCAACGACCAGTTCACCGAGCTGCTGCACCTTACGGCTCTTGAGGTTGCGAGCCTTGTCACCAAGTGCCTTCAGCTCAGCATCAAAGTCCCGCGGTTTGCGCATCATCGTCTCCATAAGCGTTGATGGAGAAATGATAGCCGAGCACTCCGCACAATGCTGTAAGCTCGTCAGGACGGCATGGGACGCGGTAGTCCCTCCCGAGACTTTTTCGAGGGAGGGCGCGCTTATACGTCGTTCCGACGTGCGCTCTGCCGTGCGACTGATCTGATCGCAATGGCGATCTATCATCTTCACGTCAAGGTCATTAGCCGCAAGTCTGGTTCAAGCGCGGTGGCCTCTGCCGCCTACCGCGCGGGCTCGCGGCTGCGTGACGAGCGCCTTGAGCGTAGTCACGATTTTTCCGGAAAGCGCGGCGTCGTCCATTCCGAGGTGATGCTGCCTGACAACGCGCCGGAAGCGTGGAGCGATCGTGAACGGCTTTGGAACGATGCGGCGGCGTTCGAAATCCGCAAGGACGCCCAGCTTGCCCGTGAGGTCGAATTCGCCATTCCGCGCGAGATGAGTGAGGCACAGGGCATCGAACTGGCCCGCGACTTCGTTCGCGGTGAATTCGTCGATCGGGGCATGATCGCCGATCTCAATGTGCATTGGGACATGACCGAGCACGGCATGCCCAAGCCCCACGCCCATGTCATGCTGACCATGCGAGCGGTGGACGAGAACGGCTTTGGCCAAAAAGTGCGGGAGTGGAACCGCACTGAGATGGTGGAGCGCTGGCGCGAACGATTGGCGGAGATAACCAATGAGCGCCTGGCCGAACTCGACATCGACGCGCGCATCGATCACCGCAGCCTTGAAGCACAGGGCATTACGCTGGAGCCGCAAAGCCAGATCGGCGCGCCGGCGCAACGTATCGAAGGCGAAGGGATCGAGGCCGACCGCGGCGAGATGCACCGCGAGATCGCGCGGAACAATGGCGAAAGGCTCATTGCCGATCCTTCCGCCGCACTGGACTCGATCACTCAGCAACAATCGACCTTCACGCAGCGCGACATGGCGAAGTTTGCGCACCGGCACAGCGATGGCATCGAGCAGTTCAACGAGGTCATGGGCGCGATGCGCGGCGCGTCAAATCTGGTCGAACTCGGCAAGGACGCTCGCGGCGAGGATCGCTTCACTACCCGCGAAATGATCGAGACCGAACAGCGTCTGCGTCGTGCGGCCGAACTGATGGCAGAACGGGAGCGCCACGAGGTGCGTGACGAGGATCGCGAAGCGGTGCTGGCGCTTGCTGAACGGCGCGGTCTTGTCCTGTCGGGCGAGCAGGCCGATGCGCTGGCGCATGTCACGGATGGGCGCGATTTGGGCATTGTGGTCGGCCATGCCGGCACGGGAAAAAGCACGATGCTGGCGGTGGCGCGAGAAGCCTGGGAAGCGGCGGGCTACGAGGTCCGGGGCGTGGCGCTATCCGGCATCGCGGCGGAAAACCTCGAAAGTGGATCGGGCATTGCGTCGCGCACCATCGCGAGCATGGAGCATGGCTGGGGACAGGGCCGCGACCTGCTCACGTCGCGCGATGTGCTAGTGATCGACGAGGCGGGCGTGGTCGGTACCCGACAGCTGGAACGCGTGCTGTCCCATGCACTGAGGCCGGCGCAAAGGTGGTGCTGGTCGGCGATCCACAGCAGTTGCAAGCCATCGAGGCGGGCGCGGCCTTCCGGTCGATCTACGAGCGTCACGGCGGGGCGGAAATCGGCGACGTGCGCCGCCAGCGGGAAGACTGGCAGCGCGACGCCACGCGCGATCTCGCCAACAGCAAAACCGACAATGCGCTTGGAGCTTACCGCTCCCACGGCATGGTGCATGAGACCCAGACCCGCGAGCAGGCGCGGGGCGATCTGATTGAGGGCTGGGACCGGGACCGTCAGGCGTCGCCCGACAAGAGCCGGATCATCCTCACCCACACCAACGATGAAGTCCGCGCACTCAACGAGGCAGCGCGCGAGCGGATGCGGGCCGGCGGTCATCTGGGCGATGAGGTGCGTGTAGTGGTCGAGCGCGGTGGGCGCAGCTTCGCCAGCGGAGACCGCGTCATATTCCTGCAAAACGAACGAGGGCTTGGCGTGAAGAACGGTACGCTCGGGACCGTCGAGCAGCTTAGCGCGCAAAGCATGGCCGTGCGCACCGACGACGGTCGATCCGTGCGCTTCGACCTCAAAGACTTTAACCGGATCGACCATGGCTATGCCGCGACCATCCACAAGGCTCAGGGCATGACGGTAGACCGTGCCCATGTGCTGGCGACGCCCGGGATGGACGCCCACAGCAGCTATGTTGCCCTGTCGCGGCACCGCGACGGCGTGGACCTGCATTATGGCCGCGACGATTTTGCCAATCAGGACCGGCTTATCCGCACCCTGTCGCGCGACCGCGCAAAGGATATGGCCTCTGACTACGACCGTGCCGATCCGGTACAGAGCTACGCCGAGCGGCGTGGGATCACCTTCCGCGAGCGCGTGGCCGAAATCGTGCGCAAGGTCGTGCCGGAAAAGCTGCGCGACATGTTCGATGGCCTTCGTTCTCCTTCAGATGTGCCCGGCGCGGATGGCGGACGGAGGCCGGAGGGGGAAACGCCGGAAAGGGAAACGAGCGGTACGGGAGCCGAGCGGCGCGAAACTGAAGTGCCGGAAAGGAAGGTGGCTGAAGAGGCGGAAAAGGAATTGCGTCGCGTGCGCACCCGAGCGCTCGTGCGCCATGTCCGTACCGTGGATGCGATCTTCGAGGCGCACGAGATGGGCGGCGAGGCAAGTCCCGAGCAGGTCAAAGAACTACAAGAGGCCCGCCAGGTCTTCGAGGAGGTGCGGCCTTATGGCTCGCACGACGCCGAAGCCGCCTACAAGAAGGACCCGGAATTGGTCCGCGAGGCGGCTGGCGGCCAGGTCACCCGTGCTATCCGGGCGCTCCAGCTCGAAACTGAACTCCGCACCGATCCGAGCCGGCGCGCCGAGCGCTTCGTGGAGCGCTGGCAGAAGCTCGATCAGGCCAGTTTGCGCCAGTATCAGGCGGGTGACATATCCGGTTACAAGGCCACGCGCTCGGCGATGGGCGATATGACCAAAAGCCTCGAACGTGATCCGCAACTGGAATCCATCCTCGCCAACCGCAAGAAAGATCTCGGCATCGCGTTCGAATCAGGCCGCCGGCTCGGCCAGGAATTGGCCTTCGCCCACGGCATCGATCTTGGACGAGGCCGGAGCATCGGAATTTGATCCATCCTATTTTCCGCCGGCTCTACGCCGCAGTGCGGCGACGCCAAAAACTCTCTTGCGCGCCCGCAACGGCTTTTCCTGTCTGGATCGGCCAGTCAGAAACAGCCAGCAGGAAGCAGCGCGGCCATGCGCGAACCAGACCGTATCATCCGTTTGAAAACTGTCCTCGCCAGGACCGGGCGTAAGCATCCGGTGAGGGCCGCGTAGCGGTCACTCAGGCTGCTTGGTTGACGTGCTTATTTCGGTCGCGCCAATTCCAGGGCAGAAGTTCGTCGAGCCGTTGGACCGGATGTGCAGCGATGCGTGCCAGGACGTCGGCGAGCCAGGCTTGTGGATCCACGTCGTTCATTTTGGCTGTGACGATCAGGCTGTACATCATCGCGGCACGGTCGCCGCCGCGGTCGGAGCCACAGAACAGCCAAGACTTCCGCCCGAGGGCGATACCGCGCAGGGCTCGTTCGGCGGCGTTACCATCGTCGAGGAAGCGGGTAAACGCATCCCAGCGCTTGAGCATGTAGTCCATCGCCTTGGCAACATCGTTGCGCCGGGAGAGCTTGGCGCGTTGTACACGCATCCAGACCTTCAGATCAGCGACCAGCGGGACGCTGCGCTCCTGGCGGACGGCCCGGCGCCGCTCGGGCGTCTCGCCGTTGATGCCGCGCTCGATCTCGAACAAGGCATCGATCCGGCGGACTGCTTCCAGCGCCAGCGGCGAGATCACCGCTGGCTTTTTGCCTTGCACCTTGCGGCGCGCATTCTCCGCCAGATCAGCCATCACGAAGAACGGCCGGCGGGCATGGACCCAACACGCCGCTTCCAGGATCGGACCTGCGTTGCGGCCCACCTCGTAAAGTTTGCCATAGCCGCCATAGGCATCGGCCTGGAAGATGCCGCTATAGCCGGCCAAATGGGCCTGGGGATGCTCGCCGGCGCGATCGCGCGAGTAATAAAGCACTGCTGCCGGCGGGGCCTGCCCGCCAAAAGTCTTGTCGTCGCGGACATAGACCCAGATGCGGCCGGTGTCGGTCTTGCCTTTGGCCAGGACCGGCACCGTCGTGTCGTCCCCGTGCAATCGCTCGGCACTCAGCACATGGGCCTCGAGGCGCCGGAACAAGGGCGTCAGCGCAACTGTGCAGCCACCAACCTGGTCGGCGAGGGTCGACAGGCTGATTGGCACGCCTTCCTTGGCATAGCGTTCGGCCTGCCGGTTCAGCGGCTGGTGCTGGCCGAACTTCTCGAACAGCACCATCGCCAGCAAGCTGGGGCCGGCCCAACCACGGGGGATGACGTGGAAGGGCGCCGGGGCTTGGCTGATCTTCTCGCAATCACGGCAGCTGAACTTCTCCCGGACGTGCTGGATCACCTTCCAGGATTTCGGGATCACCTCCAGCGTCTCGGTGATGTCCTCGCCGAGCTTGGACAATCGCGAGCCGCCGCAGCAGGCGCACGTCACAGGTCCCGGCACGAGCACCCGCTCGCGAGGCAGATGGTCCGGGAACGGTTGGCGCGACGGCCTCTTGCGCGTGAACGAGGCCACTTTCGTCGTCCTGGCCGCGGCCATTTCGGCAGCGAGTTCGTCCTCAGTCGCTGAGGCCTCGAGCTCCTCCAGCGTCAGTTCGAGTTGATCCAGCAGCCTCGCGGTACGCTCCGAGCGAGGGCCATAACGATCCCGATTCAGCTTTTCGATCTGCAGCTTCAGGTGAGCGATCAGCGCATGGTCGTCAGACTGCTGGGCGCGAACGCTGGCGAGTTCGGCGCGGGTCGCCAGCAACGCCACCTGCAGCGCCTCAATATGTTCCGGCAGCTTCTCGGGACCGTCACCCATGCACCGATGGAATCACAAAAGCCGCGACTTGGCGCGCGCTTTTTGCAATCTCACGGGACTATTGCGCAACCTATCCTGCGCTCTGCGGCCGCCAGCTGTGTTGCGGGTTGCGCCAGTCGATCGCCTCCAGCAAGTAGCCCATCTGAGCTGCCGTCAGCGACACCACCCCATCCACCGTCGCTGGCCAGATGAAGCGGCCACGGTCCAATCGCTTGGCATAAAGCGACAGCCCCACCCCGTCGTGCCAAAGGGCTTTGATCAGGGTGCCAGCACGACCACGGAACACAAAGATGTCGCCGGCAAAAGGATCTCGCCCCAAGCCCTCCTGCACCAGCAATGCCAGACCCTGCATGCCTTTGCGCATGTCGGTGTGACCGGTTGCGATCCAGATCCTCGCCCCTGCCGCGATCGGGATCATCGCCGCTCCAGCAGATCCAGCACGCGGGACAATGCGGTCATATCAACGCCGGCGTCCACGATCACGCGACAGGTCTTGCCGACGACAATTTCCATGCGTCCACTCGCTAACCCCACTGAAGCTACTGGCGGCGCCGGCGGTTCCTCCGGCATCAACATCGCTGGCACAAAGGCTGGCTGAGGGCGTTCAATATCGCTCGTGCGAGTCCCAAACAGTCGGCGCCAAGTCAACAGCAGCGAGCGCGAGATGCCGTATCGTCATGCTATCGACGAGACCGCACGCGGTGTCTGCAAACTCTCCAGAACGATCCTGAGTTTCTCATCATCGGTCCAGCGACGGCGACGGCCAGTCTCGACAACCTCAAACCGTTCAATTTGAGCACTGAACTTATTGCTGTCCATAAGCGCTGTTACACAGCACTCGTCTTAACCCGACAAGGCGGCCCCCACCGGAGGGAGACGACCGGGCTGTCCCGGTCTACCATCTACCGCAAGATCGCCGAGGGCACGTTCCCGGCTCAGCTCAAAATCAGCACCAACGGGACCGGCTGGCATGAATCCGACATCAACCGCTGGATCGCAGATCCAGTCGGATGGCGCCCGAAAGGCGAGGTTCGATGAAGGCCGATGAGCCTTCAGACTGTAGCATTTTACGTTGGGTACAATTTTGGGTAGCACACTGTGCGAAACTGACTATTCCGACTTGTGGAGCAATTTGCGAATCTGGTCTCCCGCGCAAGCATCACGTAAGCAGTTGCAGGGAAATCGGGTCGGGCAGCAGGATAGAGACTGCGGTCGCCAATTGCAGTTTTCGATAATGATGTGAGTAGAGTAGCGATGCACTGAGTGCAGTCGGCAATTGCATTCGCTGACTGCGCGCCGTGAAACCGTCACTATCGCCGCAACGTCTTTGCCATCCCTTCCAGGGCACGCTCGGAGAACTCAACCGCCATACTATCGACAGATCGAGCTGCCTCCTGGGTGATCCCCACAATGGATTGACGATGCTCATCTCTCGGATCAGTCGGCGAACTTCCAACAGAACAGTCGGGCGGCCGCAGCTATGCCGGGATTTCCAGCGCCAATACGATCTGAAACCGGCGCGATGCCAACGGATGACGGTATCGGGTCGGACGATTGCAAGAGCATCATACATCTTGGGGAACAGCCGGCAGATACCTCCCAATATCAGCCGGTCAATCGACGCAAATCGAAGTCTCTTGGGATAAGCACGCCGCAGCACATTGATTTGTTGCCTCAACAGCAAATCTCCGCCTTGAGCTTTGCGCGACCGCAGCAGATCGGTTACCGTCCCAACGATCAGTTTGCACAAATCAAACATCGAGCAGCAGCATCGACGATTCTCGATCAACTGCCAGCGGATTGGATTTACGCTAGGGACGATCATTCCGCGCGGCGCGCATAATTGGCCGTGACGGAGTCCCGGCCGCAAGTGACCGGCGAGCCCGACCTCAGGCGCTGACCTCGGAAAACTCGGCCTCGGCACGTTCAGCCACAAATCGAAAGACGGGGGCATCGGTCGGCGCCTGATACTCGTCACCGAGCGTTTCCAAACCTTTCAGACCAGACCTACAGAATTTCGCTACCGACGCGGCCTCCTCGCGACGACGGCCCGGCGGGGCCGCCAGCCAATGGGCCAGTTGCTCCCAGAATCCGACGATGTGATCCTGATCCTCCGGATCGTCCCTCATATTCTCGAGGACGCCCAGACTGGTGTCGACATCCTTGACCGGGGTCGGCCGCCCGTCGAAAAAGCCGCTTCGGACGATCTGCACCCCAATCGTGTTGGTGTGAATCTGGATGTCGAGCGCGCGAACCAGATCGTTGCGCTCCCGACCCAACATCGACGAGGCGCGGCGCGCCTCGTCCAGATAGTGCTGCGCTCTGGAGACCAAGTCGTGAATATCCGCTCGATCATTTAGTTCGACGCCGAATCTCAAGTTGAAATAGCGCATGAGAAAGAGCGAGCCCTGCTCGCTCAAGGCCCTGGCTCTTTCGAAAGACTCCTCGGATGCGCCTTTGACGAGCCCCTCCAACCGACGCCGCACCTCCTTGAAGATGGACTCGTCGCGCATGCGCATCCGGTCGACCACACACTGAAGATACGAAATCTCGTGGACGTCGAACCGACGCTTGGCCGATCCGCTCGCCGGGGCGACGGGGGCCAATTGTTGTGCATGTTCAAGCTGCCTCGATGCACGCTCGAAATTGTTTGCAACGGCCGCGACCATGCCAGCAAAAAAAAGAGTCTTGGCAGGCGGCCAATCCATCATCGCCGCCTGGAGCTGATACAGACTTGCTTCACCGCCCTTGTTTCCCAACCCCATCACAAATTCGTCGATCGGCTGAGTGCGCGTAACGTCCTCGAATCGCTCTCTCAGGAGGAGCGGAATCCGCGCTCTCCCAACGCCCGTCGCCTTCTGACGGCGGAGCGCGCCGCTCGCCTCGGTCAGCAATTCCTGGGCAATCAGCGGAAGCTGCGTGCCCTCGATTTCGTCAAGTATCTCCTTGTGCAATTTGATCAAAGGGTCCCGGGCGTCCTTGTCGCCCGCCAATTGATCGAGCCTTTGGGATAGATAGTCGATACCAAAATCGTAGACCGCAAGTCCCGCGCAAATGGCGTTCGACGCGATGGTCGCTTCGAGCCACAAATCCGCAAGCCGACGGAGCGACAGCATCTCGAGCTGATCGAGCCATCGCGGCAGCGTGTGGGGCCGCCGCCGAAAATCGTAGCCCAACGCAAAGGCGTCGCACCTACGCTGCGTCACGAAGTCAGTGACGGTATCGAGCACCTTCAATAACTGGTCAAACAACGCTTTCGCCCGATAGCCATTCGGGATGTCGCGGGCATTCATGATCGGGATGTATTGCAGCGGATGCCGCAACACATAATGCGCTGGATCGGCATCGGGATCACTCCAGAACAGATCGGCGTAGACCGCATGAAGGGTCTCGTCACCCGTGATCAGGATGAAGCGCCTCTCCTCGTCATCTTCCGTCCTCTGTCTCGCCAATTCGTTGAGAATGCCAGCCTGCACGACAACGGTCGCATCCTGCCAGGCCAGCTGGGATACACGGGTCGACGATTCACCGCGCGTCAAAGCCGCCTTCTTTTTCTGACTCACGAGCTTTCTTGCCAGCCGCTCGATCTTATCGATCGGAGGATGCAGCACCTGGTCATCGCACATCGGATGGCTGAGCAGAGGGCGCAGCTTCGAGTCTCGCATCAACCGCAACCACCGCAAGCCCTCTTCGAGAGCCGTCATTTCACTATTCTTGTAATCCTTGTCCTGATCATTCTTGTCCTGACGCTCTTTCGGACCGAACAACTTCTCGAAAGAGCCCGACATTTCACGAACGAGCCCCGGAACCCGCTCGCTTTCCCGATTTTCCTGCAACGCTTCGACAGTCTTGGCGGCTTCCTTACCGTCGGCCTGGAGAATCTCTGCTTCCGTCATCAGCGCAACGCGCCTGTAGAGATTGGTGATCTTTCGCTCGATCTGGCGCAACATGCTCGCAGTTTCCTCGGCGTGGGCGGGCGCAATCAGCGGCGCCTCCCGCCAGAGCTGCCGCGCCTCGTTGCCGATCGAAATCTCCGAGCTCAGGAACATGAACTCCGCAGTGACGCGGGCAAACGTCATGAGGTGCTGCGGAACCGTCTCCTCGCCTTCGCGCACCTTTCGGCTTTGTTGCGACCCGAGCGAGGCATGCAGGCTCGCGAACGAGTCGACCAACCGCGCCTCGTGATCGGGATCCATGAAGAACTTGACGATGTTCGCATCGACCAGAGGAATCAGGCGGCCGCGCTTCCGGCCGCTACTGGATGCTGGCTCCTGAAACTCCCCATCGAAACGGTTCCACTCTGCGACTTCGCGGAGCTTCACCGCGGCTGCCCTGTAGGTCGAGAGAGCGCTGGCGCCACTCATGGGGTCGCCCCGCAAAGTTGGGCGATGCTGTCGTTGAAAGCCTTGTATGCTTCTGCTGCGCCGACATTGCCGGTGAGAGATGCGAACGCGCGGCTGAACGCCGCAGAAAGATGGCCGCTGGACTCATCGCGCCCGGCGTGCGGCGAGACTGATCGCGACGCCGAGGCCCAGGGAAAAAGGCTCAGAGGATCCGACCTGGCCCGCCCCGCTTCCGTCAACCAGTTCATGCTCGTTGACGAGCTGGTGGGCTTATTCGGATGTGCCGCACGGAATGTCGTGAACGTGGCACGCCAATCGGCAACGCCGGCGAATTTTCGAAGCCACTTGTCGGCGCCATCAACCTCGTTATTGCGAAGCGCCTCGTCGGTCATGACCATCCGCAAGCCGTCGACCATCAGGCGCAATCCGCGCGTATAGACAGGCACTCCGCATTTGGACGCATCGAGAAGGTGCTGGCGCGCCTGCACTGCATCAGGCTGTTCCCGGCGAAGACATCCCCAGGCCGCGATCACGGCAAAATCCGGCAGGCAATTGGCCCACTTCGACATGCTCGCGGTGAGAAGACGCTCGAGCCGATCCATGTCACCGCAGGCAAGCAGGTAGTAGCTACCAATCACTGCAGTCGTCAGATCGAGCATCTCGGGATCTCCGGGAAGCAGAGTATCCCCGACGATCCGCGCGCGCTCCAGATCGCCATTCGAGAGATAGCGCAACAATGTACGCGCTCCGGGGCTCCCGGCATCGACATCGATGTTGACAGCAACCTCGACGGCGTCATCGCTGCGGCGCGGATCGGGCCGCAACACGAAAGTCGCACCATCCATCGGGATCGCTGTCATTCGCGGCTGCGACAAGCCGGTTCCGATCTGCAGGAAGTGCTGCCCCGTATGAAGCTCGCCCGAGCGAAATTCACCTGACACGCTGCCGTCCGCGTTGGGGTGAAACGTAGGTTTCCAGCGCTGCACCCTCCACCTGCCGACTTTACCCTGTGACCACAGCCTGACCCAGACATCTTCGAGCGATCGGCCTGATGGCAATCGCCGACCGTCGGCGAGCGCCGCCGCTTCCGGCATTCGTGGCAGCTCGACTCTGATCGCTCCCTGTTCGATCGACCCTTCCTTGATCCCCCCCTTAGCCTCACCGGATATGGGTATCAGCGGGACCGGAACGGTGTGCCCGGACGGAAATGCCACGACGATGGTCCCAATTCCTGCCGCGAGATGGATGGGAAACGGGGCCGGCTCGTTTACAATTACCGCGCCTTGCCATCTGCGGTTCAAGTCACCATCGAGCAGCTCGATGACAAGAGGGGTTCCAGTTTGAAACTGGCTGGAGAGAAGGGTGATGGTCCCGCTCATCATCCACGATCTCCTCGCACAACTGGTACGCGCACCGACCGGAACGGCGGCATGATGGTCTCGCAGGGCAAGAAAAAATCTCCCTCTTTTGCATGGGTGATCGTCACGCCACATTTGTAGTAACCGGCAAGCAGCTCGACCGACCAATGGCCCTTGCGATCAGCTCGACACTCATCGGATTTTGGGTCCAGACCCTCGTGGTAAAACTGTCCATCCTCCGTTTCCTCGATCGGGTCACACACGAACTCGACCTGCGCGCGAGGATGAATTCCCTTGGGCAACACCACCAGTGTGCGCTTGCTGGCTGAAGCCTCGCCGGTCGTCGGATCGACGATCTGGTGATCGTCCGTGTTGTCGAGCAGGTCATTGCCGGCTTCGACGATGAGCTTCGCGATAGGGCCGAGACGCTCGTCGCTGACCAACCATTTGTCGTTCTCTTTCACCGCCGCCTTCCCTTCTAGGCAGTCAATAACCGCTCTCGACAGGCGGCTGGCGTTGCCGGCGGTGTCGCCAAAGGCCGGCAGGCCGGTCGCCGCACCGTACAACACTGGAGCATACCGGCGCTTCTGCTTCCAGATATCGGCCCGCCCCAGCGCAACACCGCTGACATTGAGATCCTGAACGACGCTCTGCGGCCACTGGCGGCACGCATCGATGATGAAATACTGTGTCCGCGCCGCGCAGTTCGACATACCGGCAAAAGTCGCGTCGAAATCGATCGCGTGCATCCAGGGATTGTTCCTAAAGATTCCGAAATTCTCCGGCAGCAGCAGAAGTGCGTCCTTCTGTAAACCGTGCCCGCAAAAATAGAACACGGCGACGTTCTCGCTGCTTTGATTACAGCGATCGTACCAGGTATCGAATGCTGCTGCGATCGCCTCCAGATGCCCAGATGGCGCTTGCGCGACCGCTCCCTGAGCGGGCACGGGCGCAACGAGCAGATCCACCGAACCGAGCTTCACGCCGTCCAGCCAGGTCTCGTGATCGACTAGCCATTGCGCGAGCATGCGCGCGGAAACGGAGGGCGAATGTAGATTGTCCAGAGCCGGCAGTTTTCGGGCGACGGCCTTTGCTTTGCCGAGATATGGATAGTGGTCGACCCCGATGATCAGGGCATGGAGTTGGGGACCCGTTACAGGCTCTTTAGGCGTAAAGAACAATTCGGCCACCGGAACACCTCATTTTGTCCCGAATAACGATTCAATTCATCCCCAGCGCCGCGTGATCATCTTCGGCACATCGGCTGCCACCTGGAGCGAGGGCGGCGGCATACTCATGGCCCGCTTCGGCGCCGCCTTCGGATACACTTGCGCAATGAATTTTTTGTCGAGCGCAGACAGTACAAAGTTCTCTCCGACGGCTTTGCCGTCGGTGGTGAACTGAGGGTCGACCGGATAATGCATGATTGAATGAACGTCGTAGCCGCCCAATTGCGTTTCAGCCCGCGTCTGAGCCGCGAACACATTGAGGTCCACGTCCTTCTTCGTCCAATTCAATTCCTCGCAGTAATATCTGTAGACCGCATCCTTGTCCCACTTGATCGGGTTGTCCGGATGCTGGTGCTCATGGACCATGCCGAGCGCATGCCCAAACTCGTGAACCGTGACGCGTGCGATCTCCTTGTCTTCAGTCTCGGGTGTAAACCAGCCGAAGTGCATCGTGTCCTCGTCCTGAGGAATGGACAGCGCATCCGTGCCGACATACGACCAGGACTGCCCGTCCTGATCATACGAGATCCTGATCTCCGCCTCGGGATGATCGCCAAAATCGAACTTGATGTTTGCAAATTTCTCCCACGTCTTAGCGCAGCTTGCGATCTTGGCGTGAATGGCGGGGTCACCGTCGAGATGACGAACGCGCAGCCGCCGCCCGGTCTTCCAGAGCTTGCCGGTGAACGCTGCGCCGAACCGCTCGGCGAGCGATACGTCCAATCCCGGACGTCGCGCGACGGAGAGCTCCCCTGTCGAGGCATTCCGTGGATCTTCGCCCAAGGCTCGTTCTGCCGCGTCTAGCAGAAACCGGAGCGGCAAACGCATATCGACACAGACATGAGGTCCGTTGGATGATGGCATCGAATGTCGACCTAAATGATCGAAGGTAGTATCAATTTCGACCCGGTGTGATCCGCTGGTCACCTGGCACCACTTCACAACTTCGGCGGGCATTGTCTTCCAAGTGACATATGATTGCAAGTCCGGCACGGCCCGACCGTTAAGGGCCCCTGGTTGATGGCACACACCACAGTCCCGTGATACGACCGGGCAATGAGTTCCGCCCGACGCCGACCGCGGTCAGGGCGAGGCGACCTGCTTGCAGGGCCAGAATCTCAGATCGTAGCCGCAGCCACGGAACCCGGACGACGGCCGAGCAGGCAGCACCGTCACGCGGGAAAAGGCGGAGGTGAGCCCGAGCGCGCCGCGGCTGCGGAATGATGTGAGCAGGACCTCGTTCATTGTCGAGAACGTTAGAGAAAGCAATAACATGCGTGTCTCTTTACCATGCTAGGAAGCCGGCCCTCCTGAATAAGCATTCTTTCGCTGCTGCAAAAAGCTCCCCCCGCCGGCCACGCTTATTTCCTGCCCGAGTGGGCCGGCCGTAAGGTTTCTGGCCGCTGTGACTCTCAAGCGTCAGGCCCGATCAGGGATCGTCAAGCCACGCTTCGAAGTCTACAAGGCGATCAGCCGACAGATTCGCGAGATCTTCGCCGAGCACACGCCGATTATCGAGCCACTTTCGCTCGATGAGGCCTACCTAGACAAACACCCTAATCATTGCCTTCGGGCGCCCTGACCTCAGCAAGAATAACTCTTCCGGTTCGGCAATCAGCAATCAGATTCTGACTAGCACACTCAAGGATGATCTCGGCTGGGACCTTAATTGGGAGTAGTTTGGGATTCCCGCAAGCGTAAATCACTCGAGCGTCGTACGGCGGACAGCCCACGCTCAAGCTTTCTTCCTCATTGTTTTGGTCGCACGCCTCGGAGCAGGAGCTGGCGACCTGCCACGTCTCCTCGGAGGGGCCTCGGTAGGTGGTTGGGGCTCCTCTATGCCACCGAGCGAAGCAAGATTGGTATCGTGCCACAAAAGCAAAGCTTCAGCGATTCCGAAGGCAGTCTCCGGATAGTTTTCGCTTTCATCGTTCGCGTCGGAGGAAAACTCGTCAGAAAATTTGTCGATCGTTGCGGCAAGCCGAAGTAGCTGGCCGCCGGCGTTCGCCCATTGGCAGATGGAGAGACCATCAAGCGTGAGCGGTCGGTTACTTAGATTAGCGAGAAACTTCTGTCCGACAAGTGCGTCACGTAGCGCGTCACCACGCTCTCCTCCGAACGATCGAGACAATGCGTTCCCGAGGGGACGGACCCAATCGTAGTGATCGAACATCACGATCTGCTTCAACCAGAGTTGCAGGTTGGGCCGCAATCGGAGGGAGTTTATGATGAGATCTCGTCCTTCAAGCCACAATTGCTCCAGATCGGCTGGGCGCATGGCTGGCGCCTCGCCTTTCACAGTTTCGAGTCGACGGAACAATCCCTGGTCAGATCCGCGAAACGCCTCAGTGAGCATCCTGATTACGATGGGCTGCGCCTCCTCCTCGTGAGAAATGGTGCTAACGAGATCGAGATAGATTTCGAGCAAGTCGGCGATATCTCCGTCAGACGCGAGAATGGCAAACCGCAATGCGCGGCCATATCTACGCCAAAGGCTCGGACGAACAAGACGGGCAGTCGCGACAACATTACGCGCGACTTCCTCATGCTCATCCTGGTCCCAGTCCGACCGATCCTTCAGTAATCGATGCCCGAGCACCGCAAAAGACAACAGCTCCGTTCGAACAACCGGTTCGAGCCCTCGTCGATCCGCCAACCAGAGCGCCGCATTCAGGGGCACCCTATCTGCACCCGACTTTGCCGACATGGTTGCCCAGGTTCGAAGCATCGACACACGATCCGGGTCTTGGAAGGAAGAGGCGGAATTAGCGGGGCGACGACTGTCAATCAAGTCGATCAAGTGACGTTTTATCAAGCGCTCGCTATCCGCCCATTGGCCGGTCCGATACAATAAACGCGAGACTATCGCGGCCGCGGGAATGTGACTGTCGAGACCGGAATATTCATCACCGGCGGCAGCGAGCGCTATTCGTGCAACTTCGTTGGGATAATCGTCTTCTAGGAACGTATCCTGTCTTGAGATCAACCATTCGATGGCGACTGACCGCGGCAGAGCTTTGATCTCGTCAACCGACATCGCTTGCCGCGTCTTGGCGCTTATATATTGGTGCGCTATCGACATGTGTTCGAATTCGTCAGGGTCCAACCGCGGATCGAATCCCGAACTGGAAGGCCAAATACTATCAATCTCGTCAATCGAGACTTCATGCCAGAGGCCGTGATAGATCGCTTCCGCGCGGGAGGAAAGATCATCAGGATGAAGAGCAGCCTGCTGCCGGAAATAGCTGTAGGCCAGCGAGTGAAGTAGATTAAAGCGGTTTGGACGCCGCGCCTTGATTAGAGGCAACATTTCTTGCCGTAGATCCTGTCGGTGACGCAACCCGTACTCGTCGCTCTCGACCAACGACACCTCTCGCATGAACGCATTAAAGATGTCGTCAGCCTCGTCTTGATCTGAACCGCGCGCGCCCTGGGTTGCCAATATCCACGGCTCGAATTTAAGACTGTCGCCCTCCATGATGTCCTTAGGGGAACCTGGCTTTGGGGTTCCTTTCGCCATTACTTCGCGAATTACGCTGGGTGTAATACGACGCACCACTAAGCCGGGATCGGCGAGCGCCCTCACTCGATTGTCCATAACGTGCTCGAGAATGCGCCGGACCAGTATGCCGTCGATCAATGCCTTACGAAGTGGGGTGTCTTCTTTGGGCTGCTCCTTCAAATCTTGAACGAGTTGACTTACTACAGAATTGCCAGCCGAATCCTTAGCACTCGCAAGTACGCTTCCAAGAAGCTTAAGTGACAGAGGATGTAGGCCTCCCGCCTTCGTGGAGTGGAGTCCGGCAATCATTGCGTCGACGAGCTGCTCGGCATCGTCCTGACCAATCTGCGTCCCCGCATCGCTCGAAAGTGCCTGAAGCATCTCGACACAACCGTGTCGATCCAGGACACCCAAGCTGATCACCTCGTTATCTGGTGGACTCTTGTCGAGCAGCTTATCGGGCCTTTTTCGACCGGACACAATAAGACGAAGTCTAGGCCATCCTAGGCCGTTCCGCGACTTTGTTAGAACGCGAATGAAGTCCTCGATCCGACGCACGTCGGCGTCCGAGTACTGTACTAGCTCGAAGGTATCTAGAACGAGCAGAAAAGGTCTCTTCCACTCCAACACAGATTCCAAGCTGGAGATGTGATCATCGATCGCTTTGCGGAAGGTCGACAGCAGCGGCATTAGTAGCGCGAAAGCCGCGACGTCTCGTGAGCCCTCCGAAAGATACCTCTGAAGTTCGTCCAATGCGGAAGCGTCAGGCGCAACCTTTTCCGCCGTCACGTCGAAAGCCGTCGAGAGCGACGTCGCTTTCTCGTACAAGGTTCGCATTACAGGGGTTAGTTCTGCAAATTGGGCCCCTACCTGCCAGCACATCTCCGCAAGTAGAAGCTCCGGGCGACGAGCGCTCAACGTGGCTCGGTCAAAGTCGAGGTAGGTGAATGGGTACCGAAATCGCGCAGCCTCTGCATGCTCCAGTACAAATTTCGCGATAAGAGTTGTTTTTCCAACACCGCCTATCCCGCAGATAATCAGCGGTCTTGCACCGGATAGAGCCTGTCCGGCTCGAATAGCAAAGCGCGATACTGAACCGAGAATGCTCGGAGCGGGCACTACACCCACGTATTCCCGCAATCTAGCAATCTCGGCCTCACGGCCGAAGAACCGAACCTTGGTCTGGTCTATCTGCGTTCCATCGCTACCCTCCGCCCCAACCATCCGCTTGAAGGGCCGAAGGAGGCGGCGAAGTGTGATTTCTCGACTGAGATCATCGAGATCTACCTTGCTTTGAGTTACACCGGTCAGCCAGGTTGCAGCAACCCTTTGGGCCTCAAGCGTAGAAAGCGGCCTCGATTCAACGTCGATGGATGTCTCCGTGCTGGCGGGCGCAAATGAGAGCTGTTCCCGCAGCGCAACGCTAAGGGGATCACCGAACTGCGGAGCCGTCCGGACTAGTGCGGCCGCAATGTCCTGCTGGCTGGCAACGCGCAGCACCGACCTGCGCGCTTCCTGCGTCAAAGCCCATTTCGTACCATCTGGCCCATGCACCTCCTCGGCAAAGCTCATAACGTTTCGCTCTGCGGCCCTACGGTGCTGCTCATCGAGATTCGCGCCCGCCACGATGTCGCCTGGGAGAAAAGACGAAACCGTTGCAGCGTTAACTAACGCTGGCCAAGAGATGTCGCCAGCAAGACTGGCGGCAGCGTCGGCAAGCGAAGTCGATGGCTTCTCTCCCTGGACAATTCTGCGCGCCCATTCTGGGAGATCTTCGATGTTGAAGCTGGAATTAGTAGGATTTTCTGCGGGCGTGTTCATCACAGCTCTCACTGGCCTCGGATGAAGCGACGGACGTATTCCGCGAGATAGGCACGAACGATCTTGTTGTCACGGATCGCGTCATTCACGAACGTGCTACCCATATTCTTCAGAAGAGATGGTGGGATACTAGCCGCACGCTCGATTGACCGCCAGCCGAGTGATAGGCAATCGGCAAAATCTTGAGCAAAATTGGTGTTGGTCGCATGTGACAGGTCATCCACGATGGGAGAGTGTCGACTGGGTGGAAATACGTTGTTGGGCGAACCAAGCAAGAGCCATCTAAGTTGTGGAATTTCTGGGGTCACTTGCGCGACATCTGGAGGACCCATTAGGGCCGAAACGAGGTCATTAAGATTCTCTGCCCAAGAGACACGCTCACCTTCTAGAACCGCCGCGTCGACAACAATCCAGGCGGGATAACGCGAAGGGATACGAGCTTGATCCGTTGCCAATTGCTGCGACAGCCACGCCGGAAGATCGTTACTCAGCCAGCGTGACACGGGTTCGGTTGGCTTCGGGTCAGGGATGCTGGTGATGTTAGGAAGTTGAAGTTCACCGGCGAGTACTTTGACAAAGGCCTTTGGATCCAACGTGCGCAAATCTGTCGGGCTAATCCGGATCACGGGGACGCCCGTTCCGACGATGCGGCGTAGAAGATCAATCGAAAAATGCCGACCACTGTCCTTCACGCCAACGACTTGAATCAATCGGTCCCCAGTGGGAGTCATCATCTTCTGAACCGTCTCCCGAAAGGCTTGGCGCCCGATGATCGGCCGAGGGTCCTCAAGATTCTCCGAGAGGGACCAATAACCCGGATCGTCATCAGTTGGCGGAGATAAAGAGACCACAGGGGCCGTCTTGAGATCCTCGAAGATCAGATCTATCCGAACGCCTTGGTTCATAGTCGATGAACCATCCTCATTTGTGACCCTCGCGTTATGAAGCGCGTATAGTCGCCCTCTTCGGTCGACGGCCGGGCCACCGGAAGCTCCCCTTTCGGTATTCACCGTATACCATATGCGAGTTTGGCTTGGGTCTACCTTGTCGTAGACACCAACGTCCCACAATTGCTCGGCTCCTTCGGGATGCTGGAGCACAACAATCCTGCTTCCGACATCATCCAAAAAGCTTACACCACTATCAAGATTGAGCCACCCACGCATCGAGCCACCACTCCGCCTCGACGGAGCTTTTCCGATCTCTCGCTCAAGCTTAATGATGGCATAGTCAAATCGCTTGTGTGCCTGCGTCGCGTAGGGAAAGATACCTTCGTTATCGAGCCTGTTGCGAGCGCGGATCAACCACCCATTGCGTAGTGCTTTGACCATGGTGCTTGAATGCGGGCGCGCGTCGTCAGGCGGCACTCGTGGGCGCGGCGCTGACAGATAGTCGAAAAAGCAGAAGATTTCGTTGCAGCCGTCCTTAGCTCTTATGCTTTGTTCTTCCCCCTCCCCAGTAATTTCCAAAAATTCACGTATAACGTGGAAATTAGTCAGAACGAGATCGGGGCCAATGAGAAAGCCCGTTCCTCGAAGGCCGTTGACCGGATCTCCCAGCGCAATCGCACATACTGTCCGCTGCACACGGGGATAGTAGAGCTCGATAAAATCATTCGAAAAGAAGGGATCGTCCGCTGCGTGTAACGTAGCTTGTAGTCCAGCAAGATCCTCGGGACGCCGCCCGGCCAAGATCTCATTCACGCCTTGCAGAAGGTTCCCGTTGCGGGTTTCGGTCCGGAGAATAGACACAGCATCGGCAAGCCGCCCTTCATGTTGCATGCGCTCGACCAGCTGTATCGCCAACATCGGCGGCGCCGGCCTGTTACCGATGATATCTGCCACCGCTTGTGCTCCAAGCACCCGCTCGCCCAAGAGCTGGACGTTGCGCGGCACGAGTTGCTCGGCCAACAGCCTGGCAAGATCAGCGCGCTGCTCAGGGCTGAGTGTATCGACCGGAGCTGGGACGTGTTCATTCATGGTGATCGCTTCAAAATTGGAACGGCAGGATGGCTACCAAGGCGAGCGAACGCGATGGCGTAATTAGTTGAACCGAGGGCATTCGCAATCCCCGTCGTTAATTCCTTTCCGCCGAAGTGGAGCCCTACGGCCACATGACCTCCTGAACCAACGACGGCTATGCAAGAACCCGAATTACCGGACAACGTAGAACTATCATGCAATAGAATGGGTCGCGTCGGATCGATGCCGGTCACGAGACCTGGCGAACAGCGTTTTCGGCCATCGACATCCCCGAAAAGCTTGCGTGCTTGCTCATTTGCATTTGGCCAGTATGGGTGCCCGACCGCGTAGATTTCCTCGCCTTGGAACTTAGTTGGCGATTGCGGGGTTGCTGGAAGAACCTGACCTAGCGCGGCCTCACTCCAATCGATCTGTATGGCGGCAGGCAGTGAAGTGCATCCGGGCATCACCTTGAAGATTGCCATATCAACATCATCGGGATTGGCGCAAAATAGAAGGTCGCCAAGGCCACAAAGCGATGGGCCTCCAACTCCATCCGTGTACGCGAAATCAACAACGGGCTTCTTATCCTTGTTCACCTTCCAGCTATCTGGAGACGCTGTCCGGTCGACTACCAGACTTTGCGCAACGTGCCGGTTAGTCACGATCAAATCTGGCCCCACCCGCCAACCGGTCCCCAAGACCGGTACGGAGGAACCTTGCGAGCAATAGATCCGTCCGATGCTGCTCGATAGCTGATTGATCTTCTCTCGTTCTTGGGTGATGAGGACCACCCATCGAGAGTTATCGCCTAGCCGATTGGGCGGCAGTTCGACACGACTATCCCGATAGCGCAATGCGGGACGGCCAACGGTCTGCACGATGAGCTCAAGCGCTGAAAGGTCCTCTTCCGACGGCTTGTGCGTTGGTCCTTTGCCAAGTGCCGCTCGTGCGGTATCGATGGCCTTTTTGGCTGTTGCTATTTCAGCCGGCCCCGGTCCTGCGGGGACCTGCGGACTGCCAGGCGCGAGCTTCGCTAGCTGGCTCGCGACGGCCTTAGTCAACTCCGCATCCGGAATCGGCCCAGATCCGAAGCTCGACTCGAGGGTGCCACCTCGGGTCAGCAAAGTCCGCGCCCTCTCGACCAGACCATCAGGGGCCGTACCAGAGGCAAGGTCTCCGAAGCTTTCCATCTAAAGCCTCGAGGCTATCCGTACCAAGCATTCCATGGCACCCGGACCATACCGACAGGTGTCGGATCTCCGGGCTGTGCCACTATCGGAGCAGTCTCCTGTGCACCAATGGGCTTGGTAAGGTTAGCCCAATCGAATTGGAAGACTGCGTCATAGTAGGCGGCAATCTCCGCGTCGTCGAAGATCAAACTGGCGTCGCGATTGATCTGCGTCCCATCGCTCGACCAATTCTGACTTCCGACTACCGTCAAATGGCCGTCGACCAATATACCCTTGTTGTGCACTGGACTAACCTGGCGGCGCCATCGCGAGCTATCCCACCCTAGTGCCAGCACGAGATCTACATCGGCGTCGGCTTCGTTTCGCGTATCGACGATCACGCGAACATCGACGCCCTTCTTCATGCGTCCGGCTACTGCTTTGAGGAGATCGCGGTATAGATCGTTATTCTTCGGCCCGCGTATGTAGCTATACTGCATGTAGAGGGTGTCTTCAGCAGAATTGATGAGCTCGAGAATCGCTGGCCCGTAATTGTCAGGCGTCATCAGCGGCTGCACTTTGATCGCATCTTCAGCGCTCCGAACGATGTGCTTGGTGGCAAACGGAGCTGGCTGCACCACTCTGGCCTCGGCTTGAATCAACGCGCTCTCTGGCACGAAGAGCTCCGGCATGAGCGGAGCAACCTCTTCTTCCGCTACCTTCGCTGCCGTATCGAGATCGTAGAGAATGAAGCCTTCGAATATTTCCGACAGCTCGGGGTTCTTGATCACAACATGCCATTCGCGATTTCCGAGCCGATAGATGGTCGGGCTTGGACCTGCGGGGACCTGCGGCTGTGAATGAGGACTCCAGTTCCCGCTAGATAGCCACATCGCTTCGCTGTCCTGCACCGCGACTTTCGAGTGAAACGAGTTCGCAAAAATCCTGTGTGGACCACTCACTACGGCCTTTGCGTAGTTGAAGCGCTCGTGATTCCAAGCTCGCTTTAGCTTTGCTACCGAAGAAGTCTCGTTCGTATTCTCCTGAAGCACGAGTGACAGCTTGGCATCCGGCGTGTCACGACCGAGACCCACAAGCTCCTTGATGATGTAATCCGCCGTCATTTCGTACATTGTCACCGAGAGGCTCGTCTTAGTTCCGAGCAGAAAGGCTTTTAGAGTCGACCAACCAGCATCGGGACCAATATGACAAAGAACATCCCGGATTTTGCACGCTTTGAGCTTGATGCCCTTCGGCGGCTTGTAACCAATCTTCGGCGTGGCTCTCGCGGCCTCCGACACGGGGGCCTCCGAAAGTATTTCGCGCCACAGCGAATTAACCGCCGTAGCCGGAGTGGCGGTAGCGGCCTCTGCTCGGCCTTCGCCGTCGCCCACAATCTCTCGGGGGTCGGCGACAACCACATCCACTGGAATACTTTCGATTGCTCTCGGGATGACTGCGGCAGGAGCAAGCTCATCCATGTCGAGCTTCCGACAAACTGAAACAACTATGGCTGGCTCGCTCGTCAGATGGCCGGCGGCTCTACGGAAGCCCGGCCTTACTGAAACAACGTTGGGGATGGCCGTCAGGGCGGCACTATTCTGGTCGATCGCAGCGAATACCGGCGCAAAGCGGGCTTGCTGCGACACTGTGGAAGTCTCCGCAGCGCCGACTTCCTGCAATAATTTCGCTTGTTCAATCCGGGCTACAGTCTGCTGGCCCGTGAAGGATATAGTTTGACCGATCACAGCGGCCAGGTTTTCCCTTGTTTCGTCTGATGCAAGAACGAGCTCAGCGACCAAACCGCCAGACCTTAGAAGAAAACGATCCTCGGCACGTTCAAGTACGCCTGAAAAGACAGTCAGCGAAGGCGTTGTCATCAGCTTCCCCCTAACTTTATTCGTACTGAAATTGTCGTCTGTCCTGTCACTTCGACATCTTGCTCCATGCTAGGAAAACCAGATGTCTTCACAAGTAGACGGTAAATCCCGCTTCCTCGGACACCCAACGTGAACTTTCCATTCGCATCGGTAAGAAGCGCAACGTCCTCATGTTGAGGACCCTTCACAATCATCACCCTCGCACCGGCAATTGGCTCGCCGTTGGGACCGATCACCTCTCCTGCGATCACACCCGCGCTCACGGCTCTACAGCGCTCTACGTTTTGCAGCGAGCGTGGGTGTACAGGCGCCGTGCTTCAAATAATCGGGAGTCCCGATGTGCGACGACGCACTGACTTAAATCCAATACCGCCCCGCTCGCGGCGTGCAGTTACAAAAATCGTCGCTGGCGCCTAAAGTCGCAAGCTACTCAAATTTGCGCGCAAACCTTGTTTTCCTACCCTCATCAGACTATTCATACTTCTTTACCACAAGTTGTGACCCAGCGGAAGCGTCACGTTCGTTAGGATGACAATTAGCCGCCGCCGACAATGGCCGCGGCCTCAATTTGTTTTTGCAGGAGGGATATATGCCGACGAAGGCAACCGCAAAAAAGGCGACGAAAAAGGCGCCGGCGAGGAAAGCCGAAAAGACGGTCACGCCAACCGGACCGCATACTCCCATCAGCAACGTCGCCATCGAAGCTGCGCCGGCGCAAAAGCGATTGATCTCGCCTCCTGAGGTTGGAACGGCTGAAGGTGAAGTAAAGCCGCGCGAAGCGGTCGAAGCGCTTCGGCCGGAGGTGGTAGCTGAGGCGGCGACTGCCTCCGAGGCACCCGCAGCAACCTTGGTCGACATTGGCGCAGCGTCGTTTAGGGAAGGCATCACCCTCGAAACTGTTCATGGCCAAGACAATCGGATCCAGGTCACGGAAACAGATAAGTACCCGTATCGGATCAATGCTTCGCTGCTGATCACTGCACGTGATGGCTCGCAATGGATAGGGACTGGCTGGTTCATCAGTGATCGGACGCTCATTACCGCGGGCCATTGCGTCTACATAACAAACAGCGGGGTGCCAGGCCGGGACGGCTGGGTGAAAACAATCCAAGTGATGCCAGGGCGAAATGGCACGGAACTGCCGTTCGGTTCTGTTACGAGCAGCCACTTCTGGACGGTCAAGGGTTGGGCGGATTCTGGCGACGAGAATTATGATTATGGGGCCATCATCATTCCCACCGAGCTAGGGAAGACCGTGGGGACAATCGGCTACGGGAGCTTCGAGGACTCAGGTCTGGTCAATGCGGTGGCTAACGTCACCGGTTATCCGGGCGACAAGGATGCCGGCACTCTGTGGTACGATTCCAAAGCAATTGCCAGCGTCAATCCGACCAAGGTGGTCTATGACATCGACACGGCCGGCGGGCAAAGTGGCGCTTGTGTGTACATTATCCAAGACGGACAGCGCATTGCCGTAGCCGTCCACGCCTATGGCGGACCAGTAACGAATTCTGGGACTCGCATTTCGCCACCCGTCTATCAGAACTTGACCAATTGGAAGCAGTAGGCCGCTGTTGCGATCCCGCAGTCTGAATTTACGCTTCTAGAGCGGGTCTCGAGCGATTGAATCGTTTGGGATTCCCAAATCAGGCTGGTTCTGATTCAAGCTGTCTGCCGGCGAAGGAGGCCGGCGGGCATGGCAATAACCTCTTCGTGTGTTCACGGTGCCGATTGTCTTCAACCCTGATCGGCCAGTCCTCCTGGCTGTCGAGACTCCCGGCCTTATGGAATTTATTCTATAGGCCCATGTCTCGGGACGCCATCTCTTTATGGAAAATTTTCCATAGCCAATTTTGGAATCCGGTGGCCTACCGTGCAAATGGCACGGAGGGACGTTCACGCAGCGTGACGCATTCTGGCGCAGAACGTGCGTCGGTTACGGCTTGCGCACGATCTGAGCCAAGAGGGTCTGGCGCACGCCGCGGAGCTGTCCCAAGACCAAATCAGCGACATTGAGAATGCAAAGCATAGCGTCACGTTGGACAATATTCCGCGGTTGACCCGGCGCTTGCGGATTATCAGCTTCCTCGCTGCGATCGGCTGCTTTGCGGCCGCCGCTGGCATCTCGTATCTCGGCTTCGAGGTCTGGCCGCCAAGCGCCACGCTGGCAGACGGCAGGAGCGCCCTATTCCCGCCGGCAGACATCCAAGTCTGCATCAAAGCGCGTGGTCTGGCCCGGTTGGCGAGAGGTACTCTCACAGACTCGCTGCATCGAGGATTCGCTCGGATCCAGTGGCCGCCAGATCCGACCGTGCGGGATGGCTCTCGCTCCATACTTGAATTCGAACTCATCGCTCGGGTGGTCGGGGTGACATCACCGTAAGCGCGCTCAGGCGTACGGCCAGCGAAGAGGATCGGGCGCTGGGAGGGATTTTCCGCGGAGGATCGCGACTATCGAACCTTCCTCCGCGCTCGCCAGCACTACCGTTGGTCGAGGAATTGTTTGAGGATTCCAAAGCGCCGGCTTCATCGCGAATGCATCGATACGCTGCCAATCTAGCTAAAATCTATCCTGAGCAAACTACTTGCCCGCCAAACCAGCGATCCGTCCGCAAAGCCGGTTGTTAAGCGCTCAGACTGTTGCGTTGTAAGGCGACGTATAGTGCCCATCGGCATGGCTTTTGCCGATCTTTCAATCTTTTACGTTAGGTCGGCGTTGCTCGTCTCAAGGATCGCTCGAGCCAGCATCCCCGAGCCCTGCTCCGACAGTTGGGATATTGCGGACTTAATCGAGCTCATCAACCAATCGACCCCTTTCCCTCATCACCTTCTCGCTCAGGTCGACGTCAGCGCGGCTTGATCGGCGGGGAAAGCCTTTTGCGCTTCGGAAGGTACGTCATCGAACAGCCGATCGATCGACAAATTCGAGAAGATGCGCCGGAAGGTTCCCTCGACAATATCTGGGCCAAACGCCCAGCTACAGAATCGGGGGGCTTTCGGCCGTCCCTAGGATTGGCGAGGGATAGAAGACGTTCGGCCATGCCGTCTACATGATGCTGCAGGACGACATTCATCGCGCCTCGCTCTGAAAGGGTTTTCAGACCTGGTCGCTGGCATGGATCACGCTGATCCTGGCGGTGTCGTTCACGCTGCTTGCGATCGCCGGCCTGCGTTGGGCTTGGATCCGTGCGCGCGCGATATTGTGGCCGGCGCCCGACGCCGCGCGATCACCTCTTATCCGCGCTCCACACGTCCCATAACGCACTGGTTGGGATCGCCGTCGTCGGCTGCAGCGGCGGTGGCGGAAGCAGTTCTGAACATCGTATCTTCCAGCGTTTTCTTGCGGGCATTGACGATCTGCTTGCCGACCGCGTTCGTGTGAAGCCCTTTCGTGGCGACGAAATCCTTGACCAAGTTGACCGTCTGCGCGGGAATGCGTACTTCGGCCCCCTTATTTTTGATTGTTCTGATAAACGCCGTGAGTTTGTCGTGGTTCTCGATCATCTTAACGACCTTGATCACGTCGTGAAGTGCCATCACGACCGAAGCATTTTCCGGAACATACTGAGGGGTGACTGGTTCGATTGGTTTGGCATTTCGCTTCGGGGATGAAGCCTTCGTCTTTCTCTTCGCTTTGCTCTTGGTCCTTTTCGGCATGCTGATACTCCTCTATCTTGCGACAACGATGTTGGTTCGGAACAGGTTGAGCGTGAGGGCCTGATTGACGGCGTCGGCGGCGATCGCCTCTGCGGACGTCCTCGGGCGAGCGCTGATGAGCAGCAGGCTCGGAAACGCTGGGTATGCTCGAAGTTGTCCAAGGGAGCGCAATCCGGGCTTGGTCACGGCGACGCCCATGGTGATCTTGTGCAGATCCGTTCGGATAGCCTCCCCGGTGAACGACGCGTCCACAACTTGCAGGCCCGGGGTGACCTGCGTGAACAGGATCGATGGGGTGACACCGCCGCTGACCATGGTCTGGAATTCGAGCGCATCGACCAGAGTTGGTGGGCCCTTCGGCTCGTCCTTTGGTCCTCCAAGATTATCAAAGATCGACATATTGATGAAATCGCCCAGGAAGCCTTTCACGCCGATATTGCCGGTGATCGGGTAGATGTAGTCCGGCGGAACGAGATGGGTGTAGTTGCGTCCGATCGACTCGCCGCTGCAGTAGTGTTCGGGCAGCTTTAGAAGTCCGCCGAAATTATCAGTGAGCGTGAAGAGGCGTTGGTTCTTGCGGGAGCGGTCGGCCTGGCCCTTTAGGCCAAATTTCAGATTCGAGTCCGTGAACGGCTTGAGAAGATTTAATTCCGCACGGAGATTGTTTGCCTCGGTCATCTCGAGGTCGAACGTGTAGGCAACGCCCGCCGTGTAGAACGTATCCACGACATCCCTGACATGGCCGTGGAAGAGCTTCGGCTCAAATTGAGCGATCGGGCGGCGTCTATTCTTGAATTCCCACCCGATGGCGTGGGCTTGAGGATCGACGCGGCGATTCTTCAGGTTTTCGTCCGCCGTCAGCCAGCCGAGCGTGAGGTCGATGATGGCTTGCCGCGTTTCGCAGCGGATCTGCTTCACGATAGTTGGCGTTGTGACCCCGGATACGTGTTCGGGTAGCGGTCGAATTGCACATCCGGCGACAAAAATGGCCGCTGTAAGCGGCAATATCCGCAAAAGCACGGCGCACTCCCGAAGAATGGCTTTGTTATTAAAAACTGAATTATTTGAAGGAGAGACTGCATCAATATCGATTGCGAGTCTGTTGCTGGCACGCAACAGTTGTCGCGTAATGCGTTGCGGCGGCGACTGGCATCCTTCCTCCGTTGCCAACCTATTATCTCGATCTCGAACGAGCGGGAGATTTCAATCGTCAGATGGACTGAGTCGGCATCGTCGGCCTTGCCCGCCGGAGCGCCTATCTCCGAACGTGATTTGTTGCGCATCGCGCGTGATTCCACAGCCGGCGACGTCGCCGCAATTATCAATCGGTGGAGCTAACTGAACTACTGATCGAGGGTGTTGATGAGCGCGACAACAAATAATCGCCAGCTTTAGTAAAGGACTAGACGCTAATGCTGTGATATGCCCGCTCTGCTTGCAGAAGCGGACATCACGCTCACCGCAAGTTCGAAGTCCACAGCGTCTCCCGTGTACCACGGGTGGAATAAATGACGCGCGGGAGACTATACATCGCTCAAGCGCCTGCGAAGGCTACCGTTTTGCTTGGCTGAGACCTAGGGAGGGATTCTCACCCCCGTTTTGCAGCCGGCCACCAACCCAGAAGGCTGAACCGGCGAAGAACGCCGAACAATCAATCACAACGCCAAATTGCTTCTTGCGTAACTGGGGCAATGGTCCGTCACTGATTGCGCGAGATCTCGCTACAGCCAGCCACAAAATCCACCGTTTGAAAAACCGTTTTAATCTTTCTTTCTCAACGGTGAGCTTTTGTAAGTGCTTGATTTGAATGGCGCGCCCGAAAGGATTCGAACCTCTGACCCCCAGATTCGTAGTCAGTCGGCGGCTCGCGCAGGCGGAGTTGAGCTCAACGACATTCAGAGCAACCCACCTATCTGCACGACTTAGCCGCCGATTCAACGACCTCAGCATTAACTTGTTCACCTCGGGTCAGCCCTCTGCGACCGTGATGGGTCGCGCGAACTTATTCCTAGATTAGCCGTGAGAGAGATTTTCGCCTCCAACAGGAACGGCGTTGGTTGTGGCCGATGGACCCACATCGACGGGTTCAGCGAGAATTTCATCCGCTACATCCGGGAGATCGAAGCCCGCGACTGATGATAGCTGGAGCGCCGATGAAGAGGAGACGGGCCATGACGGGAATGCACAAGGCGCAACGAGAGGTGCCAGCGCCAACGCAGCGGCTGTTCCTGACACGCCGGGAGGCTGCCATCGAATTGCGGATGTCGTTGGCAAAACTGGACCGCGTGATCGCGCGCGGCGAACTGAAGGCAAAGAAGCACGGACACTCGGTGGTAGTGATGGCGAGCGAGATCACGCGCTATATCGAGCAATGGCCCGACGTACAACCGCGCGCCGTTGGTAGCGCGCGGTGAAGACTAATTTTCAGCTAGGAGCCTTCCGTCGCGTCTCCAACGCCGCATATTCAGGCGACCGCCTTGAGCTGCGGCCTCGGCCGCGCAAGGTGGCGCTCCCATGCATTCATGATGCCCATGCGGGGCTTCCAGAGCCGATTGCGCCGGTAGGCGCGCTTGACCTTGTCGCCCGGATTGTGTGCCATGCAGTAGCCGATGGCATCGGGATTGAACTTCATGGTTTCGCCGTCGTCCTGCAGCTCATTTTCCGCCCACGTCTGGAAGGTGGCGCGCATGCCGTGCGGCGTCGCGTTCTTCTTCAGCGTATCCACCAGCAGATCGCGCATGGTGTTTTCCGAGATCGGCTGCTCGAACGGATTTTTGAGCTGACTGGCATCGCCGGGCCACAACAGCCCGACCGGCTGGCCGGGGAAGATTTCTTGCAGGTACGCAATCTGCTCCTTGAGCACGGCGACGAGACGCGGCAACATCGGCAGGATGAACGGATGGCCGTCGTCATCGACCTTCATCAGGTCGTTCGGCACCGTCCATTTCGGTCCCGGCCGCAACGGATCGTCAGCACCGCCTTCCAGATCGAGATGGTCGATGTGCAGATAGCGCACCGCATTGGTGCGCAGGTTGGAGAGGATCAGCGCTTCAAGCGCGCGTGCCGACTGGCTCTTGATGGCGCGCAGCTCGACCATGAACTCAGGCATCTTCTCTCCGTTGAGCGCTTTCATGGGTCCGCGAATCCGCCCGCGCTTTTTGACGGGCTTGCCGAGCACCGCGACGATAGCCTCAACGCTTGCCGGATCGCCCATGGGACGCAGTTCTTCCCTCGCCGCCGCCTTCAAGACGCGGGCAACCAGCGCACGCACTTCCTCGGCCATCGCCGGCTTGGCGTCCCAGATCGGACGCATGACGTCGAGCACCTCGGGCGTGCCGATTTTCTCAATCGGCAGGTCGTTGATCGCCGTGCAATAGATCGGAATGATCCGCTTCATGCCGGCGGCATCCTTGGCGTTCTTGCGCTTGTCAGCCCACCCTGCGACGACTTTCGTGCCATAGGTTTCGAAGGTCGGGCCGGTCTTGCGGCGGCCCACGCCTTTGGTGGCCTCAGGATAGATGCCCTGCTTGATGTCGTCCTGCAGTTTGAGATGCGCGGCGAGCGCGGCACTGTAAGAGAAATCCTCGACGCTGCCGAGTGGCGTGAGCTTGGGCTGGCGCTTCTGGCTCTCCTTCAGCATGTGCTTGGGCTTCTCCCACTGCGAATAGAACAGACGCGAGTTGCCGGTCACGAGCAGTTTGAAGCTCCGATGGTGTTCATCGGTATAGAGCTTCTGCTTGCGCTTGCCTTTCTCGTCCAGCCCGCCGTCCGGCAGGGAGTGAAGATTCTTGGCGTTGAAAAACTTGGTCATAATTTCAGAACTTCCCAAGTTCGATTGGGCTCAATGCCCAGTCACTCTTCGAGGGATTATCTAGTTTGATTCCGTTTTTAATTCAAGGCGGCCCGAGGCGGGTGACGAGAGATGCGGACGCAAGACATGGTTTGAGGAGAACAGCCTCGTATTAACAAGGTCTTGTCGTCAAGCGCACGATGCGAGGGAAGGAGATGGGAGAAGGATTGAGGAGGCTTGATAATACCGGTGGCTGGGGCGGGAGGGATCGAACCTCCGAATGGCGGAATCAAAATCCGCTGATTTCTCTTTAGTTTTCAATGCCACAGCGGAACTTTCTCCATTCATTCACCCATTGATGATACTTGTGAAATTCGCGCATTCGGAAAGCCCGATATCTCATCAAATGAGTACTGTAGCAGGTCGGTGGCCGATCGCTGTGGCCACGTAACCGCTCGATGCGGCGGGTCGAAGAATTGGTGATGCGAAATGACGCCCAGATCGGGTCAGCACCTCACGTACTTGCGGATGCTCCAACTGATGGCGCGCCAATCGCGTGACGAACTCGCGACGTTGATGCCTCATATGGGCGAACGCGGCCGGATTGCCGAGGAAATTATCAAAGGCATCCTGACGCGCGTCCTCCCGAAGCGCTTCTCGATAGGGACGGGGGTGATCATCGCCGCCAACGGCGAGGCCAGCCCGCAGGTCGACATTGTGATCTATGACAATTTCCACAACGCTCCCTTGCTATCTGAGTTCGGCGCGTGTCTTTTTCCAGTTGAGATCGTTTATGCGACGATCGAAGTGAAGTCGCGCCTCGACAAAACTGAATTTGAAAATTCGCTAACAGCAATTCGGAAAATTCGCGCGCTAGGAAAACAACGGCACTACATCGTTCCCAATCTTGTGGGCGGGGGTGGCCGGATCGTGGCTACGGAGCCAATCAAGCAAATACGTAATGTCCCACCGCGCAACTACGTCCTAGCCTTCGCACAAGAGGGCTTCGGGGACACGTTTGCCGAGTTTAAGGAGCGGCTCCAAGAGAGGCTCGAGAATCCCGACACCTTCATCCATGGGGTCTGCATTCTAAAGGATGACTGGTTTGCCGGACGCATAGCCTACAAGCCAGCGTCCGAGCTCTACGGCTGGAGTTCGGATGGCTTGCTCCGCTTTTACGCGTCCCTTCTCAAGGGGCAGCAAAACTACACGGTTCACCCCATCGACCTGGACGCTTACCTACCCGACGACACAGTGGAAAGTTCCTAGTCCAACGCGCCCTCCCCTTTAGGCCCGGTGGTAGCTGACTAAACAAAAAGGAAGGCCGCCTCATCGGGCGGCCTTTTTCATTTACTCCCTGCACCAGGATTTCGCCGGAAAAAGTTTGATGACAACAACCTTGTTCCGTGCTGACGCTCGGGTTTCAGTAAACTGCTGGTAGCACTGATTCCCATGGTTGCTTTGAAGGACGCCATGATGGCCCGTGAAGTCCTAGAAGCTGTCGAAAAGCTGCTGCAGTTCGGCGGCCACACAAACCCAGACGCGCCGATATCCAGAAAAGATTTGCAATTAGTCCTCGCTGCCGTCGCCACGGCTCGCCGCGGGCGGGTCGGTTTCGGGCCCGTCTGGTTCACCTGATTTCGCCGAGCATCCGGCGGACCCTCTCAGTTAGTCTCTGCACGGCTCCTTCGTCCCCGACCCCACATGCCGCGTTCCAGTGCCATTCCTGTCTGCCCTCGTTGCAAGAGCCGATGACCTTGTCCGCAAGTCGTGATGGTAAGGGAGCCCGATGTGGCGCTGCTTCAAGTGCGAATCTGCCGATTAATCCCGCTCTGATCTAGCGCCGCGAGAGGCGATGGATTTGTGGCTCTGCCTCGCAAGAGCTAACACGTTACGCCGATGTCCGGTGTTCCAGTCCGAGGACGAGAAGCGGAACTACGGAAAGAAGCTCGACGGGTGGCGCGTCCAGCGCTTCAAGCCGACGCAGATGCTGTCATCCGTCCATTCTCAGGTCGCGGTCTTGCTGCGGCGCGCGTGGGGCGCCGGTCTTCGCATCGTCACGGCCTCCTCCGCCAAGAAAGACGAATTGAAAAAAATATATCGACGCAGCGGCTATCGCCGACCTGGTGGATGTGGCGACGTGGTCAGAGGACGTCGATGAGTCCAAGCCGGCACCAGATATCTTCGATGTCGTGCTGAAGAAGCTCGATTTCGAGGCTGCGACGCGATGGCGATCGTTAACGAGTAGCCGATCGCGCGGCGGGAGTGCCAATTTCTTCTGCTAGAAGCCCTTGCTCCCGCAAAATTCCCGTCCTATTTTTGCCTCGCCTGTGCTAGCACTCGCGGGCAACGACTGCTAATCATCTAAAAATCCTCAACTCGTGCAATTACTTAGGAGGACTGCATGAAATTCCGTCCGCTTCACGACCGCGTCGTGGTCAAGCGCATCGACGCAGAAGAGAAGACCGCTGGCGGCATCATCATTCCCGACACTGCCAAGGAAAAGCCCTCCCAGGGCGAAGTCGTCGCCGTCGGCCCCGGTGGCCGCGACGAAGCTGGCAAGCTGATCCCGATCGACCTGAAGGTCGGTGACCGCGTGCTGTTCGGCAAGTGGTCCGGCACCGAGGTCAAGATCGACGGCCAGGACCTGCTGATCATGAAGGAGAGCGACGTGATGGGCGTTCTCGAAGTCAGCGAGTCCAAGAAGAAGGCGGCTTAAGAGCCCCTCTCCTCCCTCCAGTCAAACCCTCAAGGAAAAAATCCAGATGGCAGCCAAAGAAGTCAAATTCTCGGTTGAAGCGCGCGACAAGATGCTGCGCGGCGTCGACATTCTCGCCAACGCGGTGAAGGTCACGCTCGGTCCGAAGGGCCGCAACGTCGTGCTCGACAAGTCGTTCGGCGCTCCCCGCATCACCAAGGACGGCGTCACCGTCGCCAAGGAGATCGAGCTCGACGACAAGTTCGAGAACATGGGTGCGCAGATGGTGCGCGAAGTCGCCTCCAAGTCCGCTGACGCGGCCGGCGACGGCACCACCACCGCCACCGTGCTCGCCCAGGCCATCGTGCGCGAAGGCGCCAAGTCGGTCGCTGCCGGCATGAACCCGATGGACCTCAAGCGCGGTATCGACCTCGCTGTCGAAGCCGTCGTGGCGGACCTCCAGAAGAACTCGAAGAAGGTGACCTCGAACGACGAGATCGCCCAGGTCGGCACCATCTCGGCCAACGGCGATGCCGAGATCGGCAAGTTCCTCGCCGACGCCATGAAGAAGGTCGGCAACGAGGGCGTCATCACCGTCGAGGAAGCCAAGTCGCTCGAGACCGAGCTCGACGTCGTCGAGGGCATGCAGTTCGACCGCGGCTACATCTCGCCCTACTTCGTCACCAACGCCGACAAGATGCGCGTTGAGATGGACGACGCCTACATCCTCATCAACGAGAAGAAGCTCTCCTCGCTGAACGAGCTGCTGCCGCTGCTCGAGGCCGTGGTGCAGACCGGCAAGCCGCTGGTCATCGTCGCCGAGGACGTCGAGGGCGAGGCTTTGGCCACGCTTGTTGTGAACCGTCTCCGTGGCGGCCTGAAGGTCGCGGCCGTCAAGGCTCCGGGCTTCGGCGATCGCCGCAAGGCCATGCTGCAGGACATCGCGATCCTGACCGGCGGCCAGGCGATCTCGGAAGACCTCGGCATCAAGCTCGAGAACGTCACGCTCAACATGCTCGGTCGCGCCAAGAAGGTGATGATCGACAAGGAGAACACCACGATCGTCAACGGCGCCGGCAAGAAGGCCGACATCGAGGCTCGCGTGGCCCAGATCAAGGCGCAGATCGAGGAGACCACCTCGGACTACGACCGTGAGAAGCTCCAGGAGCGTCTGGCCAAGCTCGCCGGCGGCGTCGCGGTGATCCGCGTCGGCGGCGCGACCGAGGTCGAGGTGAAGGAGCGCAAGGATCGCGTTGATGACGCGATGCATGCGACCCGCGCGGCTGTCGAGGAAGGCATTCTGCCGGGCGGCGGGGTCGCCCTGCTCCGTGCCTCCGAGGCGCTCAAGGGCCTGCGCACTAAGAACGACGACCAGAAGACCGGCGTCGAGATCGTGCGCAAGGCGCTGTCCTGGCCGGCTCGCCAGATCGCGATCAACGCCGGTGAAGACGGCTCGGTCGTGGTCGGCAAGATCCTCGAGAAGGATCAGTACTCCTACGGCTTCGACTCCCAGACCGGCGAGTACGGCAACCTCGTCACCAAGGGCATCATCGACCCGACGAAGGTCGTGCGCACCGCAGTCCAGAACGCCTCCTCCGTGGCGGCGCTGCTGATCACCACCGAGGCCATGGTCGCCGAGTTGCCGAAGAAGGCCGCTCCCGCGCCCGCCATGCCTCCCGGCGGCGGCATGGGCGGCATGGACTTCTGATCCAGCCGTTCCGGCGAACGACCAAGTGCGAACTCCCGGCGGCGATGCCGGGTTTTTTTTGTGCGCTCTCGCAACTTCCCTTCGTCATCGGGCTCGCGCTACGCGCGCCTCGGAAACGACGATCACCTTATCCGTGGAAATCTACGGACGCGCAGCGTCGTCAAGCAGGAGGAAGAAATGGGTGGGAGCCGATTGATGACGTCTTGGAATGGTCAAGAAGCTCTTGCCCTGGAAACAGGATGCCCTAAGGCTTCTCGCGATCAGCAATGAGCTTACCGAGGTCGATGTCAATGAATTGCTAGCACCGGTCAACTCCACAAGGTCTATTGGATAGGTGGCAGCATGCGAACGCATTCATCAATGACATACTCGGGGATGCTCTCGAACTTATGCGGATTGAGCTGCATCACGTACTCATTCTCGATGTGGTACGACTCGTTGATAAATTTCCGGATCACATCATCGTCGTGTTCGATGTTGAAAATCCGGAACAGCTGGATTTTCTCGTAGCCGACATCCGTGGCCGCGAATTTGGCGCGGATGGCGTTCACGTCGTTCACCTCGGCGACCAGCGCATCATAGTTGAACGCTGGTAGGTGCTCTTTTCGGATACTTTCCTCTGCTGCCTGTTTCTCTTCCGGGGTCATGTTCCGGTTTTCAGTTGCCGTCTGCAGCGTGGGAACGACGCGGCCTTTGAATAGGCTTGCCAACAGATTGTACTCCACGCCGACTTCATCACGCAGTTCATAATCGCGCCGGAGATAAATGGCCTGCAGGATCGGGTCCTGCAGCGTGGCGATGTTAGCCCTGCAGACCCTGGCAAAGGTCTGGATGTCTTCCCTTGCGATCGGCACTTCTTTCACAATGCCGCCGCGCGAAGAAAGAAAAGATGCCGATGGTTTTGCCCCCTGGAACACCTCCTTAGTACTTTTGATAACATCGATGGCGGGCTCGATGTCGTGGGTCAGCAAAAGCGTCGTCCGCCCTCTCAGGCTAGCCTTGCCCTGGAACAGCTCGTGCAGGATGGCGAACTTCTTGCTCTTGTCGAACGACGAAATGGGGTCGTCCAGTACCACCAAATCCGGACTTTCGCTCAGCACTTGGTGCATGAAAAGAACCAGGGCGAAGGCGTTCTTTTCGCCGTAGCTCAGATGCTTGGACGCAGTTTCCAGATGACCGGCCAGATCCTGATGCACCAGCTTCATTTTGTAGGATTGCTCCTCCGGAACGATCTCAACGACGTATTTGTACCCGGCGGACTTCAGGAACGTGTTGATGCTGACTTGGTTGGCCTCTATCGCCTTCTTGATCTTCGCCTTGTGCTTGTTGACCTTTCCGGTCAGGTCGCCAACCTTCGTAAGCAGGTCTTCAAGCTGCGCATTGACAGGATCTATGATGCTCCGGGTCCCGGGGGAATCGAGCTTGTCCATGAGCGCTAGGTCGATCTTCAGCGGGGTGATCTTCTCACGGTTTTGGTCCACGTCTCGCAGAGAGAAAAAGGAGATGGCCCGGAGACCTTCCAGCTGGGTGATCATGCCGTCGATCTCGGCCTTGAGGCTCGTAAGGAAACTTACCTCGGCGGCGGTCAGGTCAACTGGTTTTCGTTACCTTCTGCAGATTCTCGCAGCACTTCTCGCTGAAATATTTGCCGAGCCTTTCGATGACCGCCTTGAGCGCATTGAGGTGGCTGATCGCTGTGGCGTCGAATTCCTTCTCGACTGCGAGGGCTGCGTCTTTCTGCCCCTCACCAACAAGCGGGGTGGCGCAATAGGGACAATTGTCGCCCAGCTTTAGGTACTCGTTGCCTTTGATCTGCCAGCTGATCCACTTGGACGGCTCCTGGCTTTTGATAAAAGTCTCGAAGGGCTTCAGTGCCTCAGGAATATTTTCGGTCTTATTACCGGTGCCGAACGCTTTATGAATCTTGCTGTTCTTCGGAATGTTGCCGGGCTTCGATTTGCCGAACGCATCCCGCAATTCCTTGAAATCGGAAATGGTCTGCTCGATTTCTGTATTGTTGGTGAGCGTCTGCTTCACGCCAGCCAGCAGAACGTCAATGGCATCCATAGCAGCGACATAGTCGGGCGTTTTAATGAAGATGTCGAAGCTGTTCTTGAGGACTTCGTCTTTCTGGAAAACGAACTGCTGGACGTAATCCTCATCGAAGACAAGGGCGGAAGCTAGACCGTCAATACCCTGCACAGACGGCGGCGGTGCATCCGCCTTGCCTCGGCTTTTGAAGGGCATGAGGTCACCGAGGGTACCATCTCCGCGAATTTGGCTGACAACGGCCTTTGCCAAGGTACTTTTGCCAAGGCCGTTTGGCCCGTATTTGATGTTGAGCGTACCTTTCAGCACGTTGATTTCGGCACGATCCACGCTGTTACAGTTAGTGATGACAATAGTTAGCTGGGTCATGCCAACGTGCTCCGGTTCCAGAGAGGAAGGACTATGAACCAAAAGCTCCGACTTGCGCGCAGCAGGTAAACTCAATCCCCAAGAAAACTCAAAGTTATCGGCGGAGTTGGCGGGGTCTGGGACGACTTCGGCAGTTTAGCCGGCGCCGCCGCTGTAACCGAAGACATAGCAGATCGTACCTCGAACTTACGGGCTTCATAGCTCGCAGCGGCTATGACGCCGAGCTCGGCCGAACCGCCTGTTGCGAGCGGTTTTCCGCGCAGGTCCGGAATATCCCGTTGCTCGACAGAGCACGTAGAAAGGCATCCATGTCGATGTGGATGACTTTGCGCTGGCAGGCCCGAAAACGACGCGCCGATCAGGCTGGGTGCGTGCCGCGCTCAGTCCGGGAATTACCCTTGATAGTGCGCAGTCTTGTCGAAGGCGCTGGGAGTCCATCGAACGAGTGTCTTTAGGTGCTCCGCTGCTCGATGACGTCAGCGTCTAATCGGGCATTCTTCCTTATCGGGCCGTCAGCAGACGACAGGCGAGCTCGCGCCCGACCCAGCGCATCGAGAAGGTGTCGGAGACCTCGAACCAGCTGCCGTCGTTGCCGATGCCATGATTGGCGCCCATACAGGAGCACTGGCATTCGTGCCCGTGTGCTTCCTGGCACGCCCGCGCGCAGATCTCCTGTTCGCGGTAAGGCTGGATGATATAGACTTTGCCGTAGCGCTGCAGTGCCCGATCGACGAAGTCGTTGAACCAGGATTTCGGCAGCCCCCAATAGGCCTCTGTACCGCCGATCCACTCAGGCGGCGTTCGTCGCCCGTTCTGTAGCCATTGCCGGTTGTCGGCAGCAAATGGCAACCGCGCCCGAAGCCATTCGCCACGCCCAGTTCGGCGCAGCACAACAGGAATCGGCTTCTGCTTCCAGACATAGTTGAGGTCGAGCCACGCCATAGGAACCTACCTCGAATCATGGGCGATCGCCCGAATTGCCGGCATCATACTCGATCCCACTCTTCGATCGTCCGCGTAAAGAGCGGCGTGGCGGGCTTCTTATCCACGCGAGGACCGGAATTTTCGCAATCTCAGCGTCGACAAAGCAGCACGCGACCGGTAGGAACCAGCTGAAGAAGGTAGTCGAAACCGCAACATTGGCGGTGAGAGCCGTGAACCCGGCCTTTTGGGCTTGCAAGAATAGAGCGCAGTCCTGAAGCGCTCGGAGCTTGTCGTCTAGCCTTGCAGCCGGCAGAGCATGCCCGAGAGGAGCGCGGCGCGGCCAGCGATGTCCGCATCTGAAAATCCGGTGAAGCGGCATGCTGGCGATCAAGGCGCCCATCTGCTTGATGGCCAGGTCCCGGGATGCCTGCGATCCAGCACGCCGACCCTATGCATCAATTCCTGGATGGCGACAGTTGAATGGTTGGGGTGCCGGAGCTCCAATAGGTCAGCGGCGACACGCGGCGCGCGTCCCTGCAGGCCATTGATGTAGACGCAGGTATCAAGCAGAAGCTCCTGTCCGGCCTCAGGTCGATCGCCAAGGAACGGGAGTTCGCGGTCAGAGCGCCTCGCCAAGGTCGTGCCGAGATCGAACCGCGCCCAGCGAAGCGCAGCCGCGAAGTCAAATTCCGCCACCTCAGAAGCCGAGCTTGAGGTCGGGGTCGACCGACCCCATCGTCTTCAGGAACGTCTCGCTGAACTTGTCTGCTTCGCCCGCTGGATCAGCTCCGGGCTCGTGCGCCCTGCGATCCGCGCCCGTTTCTCTCCGAGGAGTCCGCGGTCGCTGTCTCGCGTCAGCCTTCGCCGGATCTGGAGAAGAGCAGCGTTGGCGGCGTTGCGCGTGGCCCCGGCGGTCGTCCGTGACTTGCTCCAGGCCTGCTCCTGAGATCGTACCTCTGGGCCAGATCAAGCAAGCGCAGCCGGGTGAACGGGTCCGCCTTCTCGGCCAGATCGCGCGCCCACTGCGCGAAGCCTTTGTAGAACTCTTCCACGACGCCACCCCGCAACATCATTGAAAGCTGAAGTTCAATGCGGCACGCGCTTCGCGTCAAGTGATCTGACGCAGCCGGAAAACTTTCGCCGATCCGTTTGTGTTCGCAAGGCGCATGGAACTAAGCTGCCTCTGCAGGGGAAATCCGATGACGGCGCTCTACTCGAGCCGGAAGCTGTGCCCGACGTGCGCCAAGCCCATGACGGCCATGCCCGACGATGTTGGCGAACGGCGGCAGCGCTACGTCTGTCTCGCCTGTCAGGACGATCCGCTGCGCGATCCCGCAGCCCGCAAGTGGGCGGACAGCCCCTGCGGCCTCCGGCCAAGTAGCCTCGAACGAAATCTGCATCGGTATCCAGGCGAGCTCCAAGGCCGATTGTCGGAGTCGTTGCTCGTAAGGACTCCTCCTTTTTGCCGAATTTATACTGCAACCCATGCGCGACGCAAAACCTCGTTGCACTCGCCACTTGGATTGCCTACAGAAGGGGCAGGGAGCTGGAAAATGAATGACAACGCGCCTTCAGCGCGAAGCGATTTGCAGGGACTTAGGTTGATCCGCGCTTTTTTCCGGATACGCGATCAACGGGCCAGAGACCAACTTGTCGAACAAGTCGAAAGGCTCGCCGCGGGCGGGTCGGTTTCGGGCCCGTCTGGTTCACCTGATTTCGCGGAGCACCGGCGGCCCCTCTCAGTTAGTCTCTGCGCGGCTCCTTCGTCCCCGACCCCAAATGCCGCGTTCCAGTGCCATTCCCGTCTGCCCTCGTTTGCAAGAAGCCGATGACCTTGTCCGCAAGTCGTGATGGTAAGGGAGCCCCGATGTGGCGCTGCTTCAAATGCGAATCTGTCGGCTAATCCTGCTCTGATCCAGCGCCGCGAGAGGGCTGGATTTGGGGCTCGGCCTCGCGAGAGCTAACACATCGCGCCGACGTCCGGTGTTCCGGTTCGAGGACGAGCAGCGGGACTACGGATTACGTCGGATTGCAACTAGCGGATCCGACAGTGACGATTGTGCATCCCGCGGCACGATTTCGAGTGCCGCCTCTCTACTCGATAGGGTTCGGCCCATTTTGCCCCTCGCATATGCTATTCAGTTTGTGGCCGCATTACATCGATCCGCGGATCGGATTAATGACCCGGATTCCAGCAAAATTTTTCTCGTTGTCCGTTACCACGACACACTCGTTTGCGCCGGCGACGGCGGCGATGACCATATCGAGCCGACTGCGTGGTCGGCCGGCGGCGCTGCCTTCCGCCATCAACCCCGCCCAGATGAGGCCCGCTTTCTCGTCGAACGGCAGGATGCGGCCCGCGAACAAAGCTTGAGGCCCCTCTGGACCTGAGAACCAGGCGTCAAGCGCTGCTCGTCTCTTGCCGTTCGGCTTCTCCAGGATGCCGCGACGGATTTCGGCGAGGGTCAGCGAGGTGATGAACAAATGGTCGTCGCGCTGGGCCGCCATCCAAGCCAGGAGGGCTTCCGACGGCTGCGGCTTGCCGACATTGCTGATGATGTTGGTGTCGAGAAGATAGCGCGTCACAGATCGACCTTGCGCCCTTCTTCACGTGGACGAGTTACGTCGAGATCGGCGCCAACGAGCGGCGAGCGACGTAACGCGGTGAGGATGCCACCAGGCTTCGATGGCTCGCCAGAAACGGCTTGTTGCACAGTGCGTCGGAGATGCCCAGCTTCTGGCCCTTCCTCGGTCAACTTACGTGCAAGCGTTCTGATTAGGTCGCGGTCGGCCTTGAGGGCTTGGAGCTCAAACCGCACGATGCCCCGCTTAGTCAGCCGAGATCGGTAATTTTCGATCGCCCGTTTTTGCGCGTTATTGCTCACCGACTGGCTCCATGATATATCTGGTTATATAGCCGAATCCAGGATTTGCCGCAACAGATTGTCCCGGTATGACGTCGGCAGCGGTGATATAAGGGCGGTGCGTTGTCCGACGTGGGGATCAACAAGATTGCATCTCGCAGAGCTGATCACGAAAATATTTTTCGTGCGCTGGACTTCGCCAACTCCCGATCCGCTACGCTTCCGATCTCGATTCAGCGCCGCAGCACGCCACAATACATTGATATCAAACGTTATTTTTTCTTGCGTTGCCTTCCCAACTTGCCATCTTTGTCAAGACGCGGAGCGATCCGCGCAACGACAAGGACACCGCGGTGGTGCGACCGAGAGGAACAACAGACGAAGTGCTTCGTGTGGTCGCCGATGCGGAGCCCGGCCCCTCGGCTGCGACCGCCGGATCGAAGCCCGATCCGCGCATCGTCAATTTGGTGCGCCTGCTGGCTCGGCACGCCGCGCGGGACTTCATCCAAGCCGAAAAAGACAACCGGCAGCGTGAGCGTCTCCCGGAATAAGGAGGCGTCATGAAAGTCGCGCTCTATGCCCGTTACTCATCAGACAACCAGCGCGACGCTTCGATCGAGGATCAATTGCGGCTCTGGCGGCTGCACGCCGAGAAACAATGTTGGACTGTCGTCGACTGCTATACGGACCGGGCCATCTCTGGCGCATCGCTGCTTCGCCCCGGCATCCAGGAACTGATCAGCGACGCGACCCGGGGGAAGTTCGCAATCGTACTTGCAGAGGCGATGGACCGCCTCAGCCGCGATCAAGAGGACATTGCAGGGCTCTTCAAGCGCATGGCCTTTGCCGACGTGCGGATCGTCACGCTCTCGGAGGGCGACGTCACACATCTCCACGTCGGACTGAAGGGCACGATGAATGCCCTGTTCCTGAAAGACCTGGCGGACAAAACGCGGCGAGGCTTGCGCGGCCGCATCGAGGACGGCAAGTCTGGCGGGGGGCTGTGCTTCGGTTATGACGTCGTTAAGCAGTTCGCTGCCAATGGTGAGCCAATCCGCGGCGATCGCACGATCAACAAGGCCGAAGCGGATGTCGTCCGCCGCATCTTCGCAGATTATCTCTGCGGCAAATCCTCGCGCACGATCGCCTTCGAACTGAACCGCGAGGGTGTGCCCGGACCTGGCGCCGAATGGGGGCCTTCGACCATTCACGGCAATCCAAAGCGCGGCGTTGGCATCCTCAACAACGAACTCTATGTCGGTCGCCTCGTGTGGAACCGGCTTCGCTATCTGAAGGACCCTGATACCGGCAAACGAGTTTCTCGGCTCAACCCCGAATCCGACTGGGTGACCCTGGACGTCCCCGAATTGCGCATCGTCGACCAGAATATCTGGGCCGCTGTGAAGGCGCGTCAACAGACGCTCGCCTACGACCCTCGGCCTCCGGCGAGAACAAGCTCAATGACCGTAGGCGGCCCAGGTATCTCTTCGCCGGCCTAGTGAAATGTGGTCGTTGCGGCGGCGGGTACACGATGATCTCGAAGGACCTGCTCGGCTGCGCGACGACGCGCAACAAGGGGACGTGCAATAATCGCCTGAACATCCGGCGCGATGCGCTGGAGGCATCCATATTGCGCGGTCTCCGGACGCACTTGATGGAGCCCGAGTTATTCAAGGAGTTCTGCGAGGAATTCACCCGTGAAGTCAACCGGCTGCGGATCGAGCGTCGGAAGGATCAGGATGCTTGGCAGAGTGAGCTGGGAAGAGTGGAAAAGCAGATTCGAGGCATCATCACCGCGATCAAAGATGGCATGTATCAACCGTCGATGAAGGTTGAGATGGATGCACTCGAAGCTCGCAAGGCGGAGTTGACCGATCTGCTCGCGAACGCCGAAGAGCCTCCGCCGCTCTTGCACCCGAACATGGCGGAGATCTATCGGCAGCGCATCTCGGCGCTTTATGAAAGCCTGCAGAGCGAAGAGGAGAAAGCCGAGGCGGCGGAGGTGTTCCGTACGTTGGTCGATCAGGTGACGCTCGTGCCCCACGCGGAACAGCTCGCCATCGTGCTGCGCGGTGATCTGGCTGCGATCCTGCGATTTGCGGCAGGCAAGAAGAACCCCGACTTCCTCTCGGAGGCCGGGGCTTTGGATGGCTTGCTATCGCAAGCATCGGTGGTTGCGGGGATAGGATTTGAACCTATGACCTTCAGGTTATGAGCCTGACGAGCTCCCGGGCTGCTCTATCCCGCGAAAAAGAAACTGCCTTGTATAGAGATACTTAATTTGCTTGAAGGAATTTATTCCTTAGAAGTAATGGCGCCGTGCCTCGGCGACCGCAATAAGTGAACAATTCGACCGTCGAATCAGCCAAAGTTCGCTGGTCCATTCGGCTTTCCGCTGGGTATCCCGACGATGGCCCTGACCGACCGCAACGTCACTATCGACGCGCGCGCCTACGCGACGCCGGTGCACACTCCCGAGATTGTCGAGGTCATCGACCTCGTCTCGGGTGAGGTGCAACAGACAAAAGCCTTTATAGAGGCGCATCGCTATGGCGAGCTGGTCGAAGCCCGCGTCGGCATGCGTGAGGCGCTCAAAAACGAACGGCCGCGCCATATCTGCGCGATCTGTGCCACGCCAGTTTACCTCGTTGCGAACATGCATAAGCGCTTCTTCTTTCGCCATAAGACAGAAGATGGTTCATGCCCGGCAAAGACTCGTGGCGAATTAACTGAAGAAGAAATTCGGGCGCGAAAATACCATGGTTTGCGCGAGAGTGAGGCCCACAAGCGGATCAAGCAATTGATCGAACGCAGTTTGCGTGCTGATCCTGCTTTCGAGACTGAAGCGATCGTTCAAGAAAGGCGCTGGGCTTCCACACGCGATCCCAAGGCGTGGCGCAAGCCCGATGTACAAGCGATTTCGGCAGAAGGGCGATTTGCCTTCGAAGCGCAGCTTTCGACCACTTTTCTGGACGTGGTGGTCAGCAGGCGGATGTTCTATCGCGACGAGAGCGCGCATTTGATTTGGGTGTTGGCCCATTTCTCGGAACGCTACCGGCGCATGACAACCGACGATCTGTTGTTTTCAAACAACTCGAACGTCTTCGTCGTCGACGATGAAACCGTGCGCATTTCGGAAGAAACCCGCCACTTCCACCTGCGCTGCCATTATCGCGTACCCTTGTGCGATGCGGGCATCATAACCGACGAATGGCGCGAAGAGATCGTCCCTCTCAGGGCGGTAAAGAAAGAGCTCGACCGCCAACGCGCTTACTACTTCGATTTTGAGACGGAAGAGGGCAAATCTTTCGAGATCCTGAAGCAGAATTTGCGCGATGAGGTGGCGGCCTATTGGGCGCAGAATATGACCAGGAATGCGGAAGGTGATCCAAAGCACCTGGATCGCTGGCTCGCAATCAAGGAGCGACTAGCGGTGCACGACGTCGCTGTTCCCGATTATCCCGCACGGGATGGCAGCTTCAGGAACATGATGCATGCTGTCTTGAGCGGACTGAAGGGTCACGCGGTCGGATGGCAATTCGATACGTTGGTTCAATGTGCGCATCAAATTGCCGAGAGGCACCCCGAGAATCTGCTGGCGTTCGGCTTTGCGATCCAGGTCGGCGGACACGAGGCATTGCTGGAGAGCCAAGATCTCACGGGAAAATGGAAGCGGCGACGCGAGGTGATGCGCGCCCAATTACGGCAGCGTGCCCGAAAATACGTGCCGTCAACGGCATGCATGCCTGCACTCTTATTCCTCTTTCCTGAAGTCGGCGCGCGTGTGAGCGCGTTCGTGCAACGCAATGGCTTGTCCGTCGAGCCTGCAAATGACATAGCGGATATCTGATGCTAGAGCATGACCTCAGCGCCCTGCCTGTCACCAAGCCCGTCCGGCTTCATAACGTCATAGAGGGAAAGATCTGAACATCAAGCCGCTGTATCCCGCTTTCTTCGGCGGGCAGCTTGGCGCCTCCAGGACCAAGCCATTACGGTCGCCGCGCACGGACCGGATGGGCGCCGGGCGAATTTCTCGAATTTCTCTCCGGAGTACGTCGATATTGCCGCGCCCGGCTGTGCCATCGATCAGACTTCCCGACAAGGCGCGAGCGTCAAGAACTTCGGCACCTCGGTAGCGGCCGCTTTCGTGTCGTTCACCGCGGCTCTGATACGGTCGCTCGGGGAGGAAAACCCGAACGCGATAAAGAATCGGCTCATCGCATCGTCACGGTATGTACCGAAACTAGACGGGCTCGTCGCCGCAGCCGGCATTCTCGACCCTGTGAAGGCGGTCAGCGTCTACGAGGACGTCGTCGAAAAGTCCGACAAGGGAGCGGCGTGGCTGACTGGACGGTGGAAGAGACCGAATTTCGTCAACCTCTGCTCCGACAGAGACGAGCTCGAAGCGAATCGAATTCGCAAGATCACGGTCCTGCCGCAGGACCCATCGCGTCTTCGGGTGCTCTACGAGAACGACGATCACCGGGTGAGACCGTTCTTCTGTTCGCCCGCGGGAACTGGGATCGTGATCGACCAAATCACTGGCGGCACTGCGACCGTTCCGTGGAGCGAATTGTTCGATTTCGTTCCCGGCATGAGGTTGACGTAGGCCCCTTGCTGAATGGAAGCCCCCGCCACCGCTAAGTTTGCCCGCCGGTCTCTAGTTCCGGCAGGAGCCGGCCCCGACGTGGACGTCGAATGATGCGGCCGCCGCCGTCAGGCTGATGTTGCAGATGGCGATCTTACCGGTGCTCGCGGGCTTGCTGCCATTGTCGAAAGCGGTGTTGTTCGAAGTACCCGGATATGGGTCGCCGGCATCACCTCGGTTGAACTGTTTTATGTCTTCGAGCTGGAGCAATCCATCAGCCTGGATGACCGCGACGCCTTCGTTGCTGGGATCGTTGTTGACGGTGTTGTTGAGCAAGCCGACTTGGGTCACCGCGTTGTTGATCCGCCATATGACGACGCCGGGGCCCGTCAAGGAATCGTCGAAGCCCTTCTTCGTCCGGTACTCGAGGAGATAGTAGACGTCGTTGGAAACGTTAATCCGCAACGCGTCCGGGAAGTCCTCGACCGGCCGAAGCGTCGCATGCGTCATGTCCTCAGTCAGCACGAGCGGCGATACCCACCCGAGAAACGCCTTCGACCACACCGACATATGCGACGGCCGCTCCGGCGTCTTGTTGTCGCCTCCCCAGGAGCCCGCTCCCATGAGGTCCCAGGTGCCCACGCCTTGCGATTTGGCCGACCTGCCGGTGTTGTAGAGATCGGGAAGACCGAACGCATGCCCGAACTCGTGAGCGAACACGCCGATCTCGATCATGCGTTTTCCGTCGCAATCCAGCGCGGGCATGATGACGTAATCGTCTATCCTGATACGGCGACCATCCTTCGCCTTCGCTTTCGTCTCGTAATCCTTGCCGTTCAGATCCGTGAGCCTGAAACGGTGTGACCAGATGTTGTTATTGACCTGGCCGTCAGGGGCACCACACTCGCCTCCCCGCCCCGGATGGACGAACGCGACGAAGTCGACGTAACCGTCGTCATCGTCGGAGTTCGGCACGCCATCGGGTCCATCGTTGTCGTACTTCGAGAAATCGAGATTCTTTTCGGCTGCGGTAAGTGCTGCGACGAGCAGTTCGCCGAGCTTTGCGGTCGAGCACATGCCATTGCAAGGGATCCTCTTCGTGATACCACCCTGCTGCTGCTCCTGCACGACGCCCTCATAGTAGGAACCCGGCTTGCTGGCTTTCCACCAAGGAAGCACCTGTCCTTCCACCGAAAACTGCCCGTACGAGATCTGCTTGTAGTAATCCGACATAGTGCCGGTGGGCCAAGGCCCTTTGAAAAGCTCTTGCTCGAGATTGGAGACTGAATAGGGGTCTTGTGCCGTGTCCTTGTATTTGAGCGCGATCACGGGGATCGACCTGCGGCCTTTGATCAGGGTTCCTCCGCGTTCGTCCGCCGCGTCCACGGTCAATATGCCTGTCTCAACGGCGACACGATTGGCAACGATCGATTTTGTAAGGTTCAGAAAGCCGCGTTTGGTGGTAAACCGACGGAAGCGATCAGCGAATTCCGTGTTGGGATACTCGCCTCCACCGGCGGGCGGCTCTGTAGCCCATGCGGTCGGGACCGAAACGGCCACAACGCAAAGCGTAAAGCTGACGAGGAGAAAATTGCGCATGACAAGCCCATCCGCGCACTATTAAAATGTTGTAGTATAGCTCCAATGCAACCTTAAAAAGATGGCGATGTCAATCGGTTCATCGAGGAGATTTGGCTTGCCCGATCGTCTTCCAAGCTTCGCAGCCATCGCCTTGCTGCTTGCAGCCTCGGTTCCGGCGCACGGTCAGACGTCAGGTCCTATCCGCTCGTCCCAGGTGCTTACCCCTTCGCAAGTAATCCAGAACAAAGACAAACTCTTGAATAGCAATCTCGTAGTCGAGGGCGTCCTCGAGAACGAAGGCACGAACTACTTCACTAATTCGCGGTTGGTCATCAAGCAACCCGGCTCGGACAAATCGGTCGTCGTGCGTTTGAGAACACCGCTCGAAATACAACGGCCACCGAGCGGCCCACAAAGCATCCCGCCTACCCAAGCTGATTATCTAGGCAAGAAGGTGAAAATTCAGGGCGTCTTGAAGGAACAGTTCGTCAGAGGGCTGGGCCGAGCGGTCGTGCTGGAGAGCGCCCAGCCCCCATCGATCGAATAGACCTTCATCGTAAGACGGTCCCCGGGGCAAGCCTGACCGGAGCCTGTTGCTGGAGCATCCTGTTCAAGTTCGGATCTTCGAGAGCGGGATTGCGATAGGGTAGTTGTGGCACGCGTCGCACCCGTGGTTTGCTCGCGACATGGGGGGGCTCCGGCGTTACCTCGCCTTGCTGACCTGACGATGCGTCGGGCTGTAGCTGGGGCTGTCTAACCGGCCTGCTGTCGACGACGCGTACCGGTCCAACGACCCGCACGGCCAACGGGCCTGACGGCGGTGTCGGCTCCGACATCGATACGACGAGATGATGCACACCTTCCCGCTGATAACCGGCGCCGGAATCGACTGTATTGACGATGCTGAAGACGAATCCAAAACGGGACCCGACGCTGGCGATTACGTCTACGTCGACGGTGTAGCTCAGCCCACCGTGGTTCTCGGGCTGGATTTGGTCAAGAGTGGCAGCTATCCAGGCTGCAAGACCGAGATGGGTCTGGGAGGGATCGGGTCCTTGGCATTTGTCGCCATAGATGGCGATGGCTTCCGGAATCGAGACGGCGAAATCGACGTGGCCGGTGTGGGTGAACTTTCCGCTGAGCGACCCACCCGGAAAGATGTTGGGCAGCGTAGGATTCGGAATGGGAACGGTAGCCTTCGCATCTCCAGACAACGTGTCTATCAACGTCATATCTAACGACGTCTTCACCAGCCATTTCGAGAGTTGAAAGTGTGCAAATCGTGGGTCAGTGGCGACGGCCGCGATCTCGCATTGGATGCTCTGCTTGAATGTCTCGATCGTCGCGGCGCCGTGCCGCTCGTCCAATGGCAACAACGCGCAACCGCATAAACCCAGTGCGGCGCACAACGCCAGAACGCTCTTCATCCTGCCCCCCTTGCTTAGCACAAGGATGTCGCAACAACTTATAAATGTAAAGGCCCCGACAACCGCGCTGTTTGGAGATAGCCGTCTTGTTGAGGCTTGAAAGACATGAAGGGCATGCGAGACGAACGACAACGAGCTGTCTCGACGGGCTCTACCCCTCGACGTTGAGGCCAGGGAAACTCCTCGGTCACAACTCATGCGCCAATCTCTTCCATTGAAGAGAGATACGTTTCGCCGGCGACATCATCGATATCGAACTATAGCTAAGCCTTCCGCTTGGCCAACATTATGAGGCCCCTTAAAATACAATTGCAAATTGCCGTAAAAAGACGTAACAATCAGCCAGTCGATACCCTCGCTTTACTGCCAGGCTTTGAATTTCGTTTGCCGGCCCAAGATGCCGTTTGACCACATTAACGTTTGGCCGGGATCGACAATTATTTTCTGACGCGCCAGTTTCAGACGCCTTCGAGGTTCGGACAGAAGCGGCCGCGACGATCGCCTTCGCCCTTCTCTTTCCCACACTCGGCTGCGCGGACTGCCCTGCGGAGTCGCAATGGTTACCAAATACGCCGGCTCCCGCCTTTGATCGCCCGCCGCCACATCCGGAGCCGGATTGCGTCTTCTACAAACCGGCTTGGCACAACTTCCTTTTTGCCGCTCGCCCCGTGAACGGAAATCCAGCGTTCTTATCCTATCCGACGATCGGCGATGTATCCGGGCCTCAGATCGCCCCTCAGTTCGCGGCGAAGAGGCTGAATTTGCTGGCGGTGGCGCCTCGTGGCCTGAAAGGCTCCAACAATTTCGACGTCGCGACGGTGCGAATTCCCGGTCCGAACGATCCGAGCTCGATAAACGCAGGCGTGCGCCAAGCCGGTTTCGCCGGCCTTCTGATTGATCAAGATGGCCAACCGATCTTCTACGCCATTCACATCAATCAGACGTTCGCCGAATTCGTGTCGGCAAAGAAGCTGACGACGAAGGCTGCGGTCCAGAGTGCTGACCCTGAACTCGAACTGTCGAAAGGAGCTGTGGAGCTCAAATCGGCTTGGCGAGTCGTTCCGAAAAACAATCCGCCTGCTGATTACATAACAGTCGCCGAGGCAAGCGTGCCCACGTTGAAACGCGACGGCTCGAAATTGGTTGTCGATGAGACCGCACCACCTCGAACCGAGACTGTCGCTCTGCTCGCACTCCACGTCGTATTCATTCTCGAGGGGCACCCTGAATTCGTCTTGGCCACATTCGAGCACGTCGACGGTAATGGCTTTCGCGATCTCGCTCCGGCGGCCGGCGCTCAGCCATCGGTTGAGAACGGTTGACCTGGCGGGCTCGATGGTCCGATCAGCACGCAGGACTTTGTCTTGTACAAAAGCGGGACTATTGCATCTGCGGCCAATCAATTTCTCACCGAAGCTGCGATGGCAGTCGCATTCGATGAGAAATCCCAGACCTTTACGACGGGCGGGAAGCCAATTCAAACTTCCATCTACCGGATGTTCGCGGGTTCGAAATCTGTTGGGACCGGGACGGACGAGGACGGCGATATCGTAGACCTCAACAAATCCATGACCGCGCTGTTTGCGAAAAGCGCTCCAAACGATGCACGCCGCAATTAGCGGCTCGTCGATGCGATTTGGATGGACAAGCCCGATCAATTCAAGACAAACATGTCGATCGCAAACCCCGCGGGAATGGACACGGACAACCCGGCAGCGATCGGCGCTGGCGAAGACGGACTCTCCAGTTTGGCCATGGAGTCTTTTACGCAGAACAGCTTCGTCAACTGCTTCAGCTGTCACGATACTCAGGCGGTGACGGACAGCAACGGAAACGTGATCTTGCAGGCTAAGAAGCTGAACGTCAGCCACATCTTCTCTAAGTTCGTAGTCGACTCTAAGTGACGCCGGGAGGGGCACATGGGTTTCGACCAAGTGAAAGGAATTCTCGAAGCCGGCATGGCCGCTTGGGTGCAAGCCAAGGGTAGGCCGGCGCAACTGGAAAACCACGGCGCGACTTTCAAATGGGATGCCAAAGAAAACCTTTCTCGCTGCGTCAGGACATGTAAAACGTCTCATTCAACCCGAACTTATCGGGCAAAGCGGAGCAGCCACGAACCTAATAATCGATCTAAGGACAGGTATTGCCGGCCCGGCTTTACGTATGCCCAAGGACGTTGCTCTCCTACGCCGCGGTTATCGGTCTTCCTCAAGTCGTCGTCGGGGCCGGCTAGAGCGGAGACCGGCGCCGTGAGAACGCGACAAAACATCAAATCGTTCTCCCAGGATCCTCAGAAGGTCGCCGCCTTACGAGCCGGGGTCGGCAAGATGAAGGCCCGTTCACAAGCAAATCGGGACGATCCCCTCGGGTGGTACTATTGGTCGGCGGTCCACGGCACGATGGACGCCCCGGGCAATCTAGGAAATCTGTACAACCAGTGCGAACACACTCGAAGACCAATCCACTGCGTCCGAGTACCGTGGCGGAGCATTTCATCTCCTGGCATCGACCGTTTCTCTTTTTCTTCGAGGCGACGCTCAAGCGCGCCGCTCAAGAGAGGCCGGCGCCACGACGGCGTTCGAGCTGCCCTACTGGGGATGACGGCGTGCCGCAGATCTTCACTGAAGGCACGGACGCATCGAATCCACTTAGACATCCTAGGGGCGCGTTGTCCCGGTCTCCGTTCGAATAGAAAGGCCGTGTTGCCGGCGTCGCCGGCGGATTGGCGGAAGTGCTTCTCAGTACCGCTCGAACTTGATCCGCACGGAGCCGTGCACAACCTGGTCGGCGGAGACGTGGGCAATTTCCGGGCGTCGGCCAAAGATCCCGTTTTTTGGGTGCATCATGCCAATATCGACAGGCTCTGGACGGTCTGGACAAAAATGGCGGGGCACACCAATCCGAATGATACCGCTTGGAAAAAAACCTTCACGTACGATCAGGAAGGGCGCTGTCCGGGACGCAGTTGCACCAGCACGAACCTTATCACGTACGGACCATATTCTTCGCTTTCCCATGCGATGTGCTTCGCATCGTTGATTCGTTTGGATCCCATCACGAACAACAGCCGCTCGATATGCGGAAACAGCTCCGCTAAGGCACGCGGATTGGGATGCTTCAAGATCATGAGAACGCCGGACTCTGTCGGTTCACCCTGGAAGTAGTAGCGGGGATCGTTGCTGCCAACGTCCACTGAGAGCGAATTGGGTCGCGAACATATTGCCGAGATTGGCAGGAAAAGGGCGACGGCCTGCAACAGCAATTTTGCCCGGCCCGATCCGCTCGAGCACGTGGATCAGCGGCCGCGTCGGTAAACGGAAGTGTGGCTTCTCCTCCGCTGGCTTCGTAGTTGCAGGTTCTGTCGGCTTTGCGGCCTTGAATAGTTCGGCCAAACCGGCCGCAACGACTCCGATTACAGTTCCGAGCGTCATTCCACCGGCGAAGAGCGCGAGCCGGTCCGCCTCATTGTCGCTGATCTCGAACCTGGTCTGCTTATTTGCCTCATGGAGGCGCTTCAATCCTGCAAGCGATCGACGGTATAGGTCTTTATCGTCCTGATCGATGACGGTGTGATGTGTCCTGCAAAGGCCCAGGCGTGCGCTCGGTCGTGCGTACGACCTCACGGAGGCCGGATTGAACGAGCGGGCAAGATTTAAGGCTGATGCCCTTCGATCAACGTCAGCCGCCCGCACCTTGTTCGAGCTAGAAGGACATATTTCCGGAGCGCGGTCAGCCGATCTGAACTCGATCATCAGATATCATCCGCACCTGAAGCCGACGACAATGTGCTTCTCGTCCAGAAGAACATTGAGCCGATCGCCGCGCACGTCGGCGCTGGTCGGGATGCCCGGTCCGCTCGGTCTCACGGATTTCGCACCAGCGATAAGCCGCGCTTCCTCGGCCAATTCTACTGAAAACGGCTTGCCTATCATGCCGCGGCACGGGTCCGGGTCGCAGGCGGTGCCCGCCTGCGCAGGCACGGCCAACAGCAGCGCAACCAGCAGCGACCCGATCCTTTGACTCAAGGCACACGCTCCCGCCTTCGATTCGCCGTGCGCAATCCTGTTGATACAGCCGAGCAGTGCGGCTAAAGGTTGTGCATTGTCACTTTGGAATTTTTCCATGCAATTGAAAATCGGAAAGCGGTTTTTTGTTGCGGTCGCGCTCGGAACCATTTCATTCGTTCCGGGCAGTATTGCTGTCGTAGCACAGACCGGACTGCGGCCGGTCGATCCGATCACCGATCCCGGCGAATGCGTCGGGCCGGGCTGCCTCAGGGCGCACGACGCCGGGGCAGTAGCGGCGGGCGCGGCGGCACCGGCCCGCTCAGGTAGCGGCCTTGCTCCCGACATCGTGGATAGCGGCACCTGCGTTGGGCCCGGTTGCACGCGGCGCTTGAGCAGCCGGGCCGCTACGAGTGCAGCGTCGCCCGCCGGTGCTGCAGCTTCTCCGCCCCCGGTTGCGGGATCTGCCGACGGAGGCGTGAATGTGATCGTGGTCCCGGCGACCCGGCAGCCTCCCGGTACGATAGGTCCCAACATCATCGTCGTGCCGGGTACGCCGGTCGGCCCTCCACCCGCCCCACCGTCTCCACGATCGAGCGTTGATCCGGATCGGCAATCTGCGTCCGCGACGACGCATGTCGTACCGCAGGGCGCAACGGCCGTGATCATCGCTGACTCGAATGTCGCAGTCTCCCAGCTTGCGCAGCCAGCGCCAGCTCCGGCGGCGATGCCGCAGCACGGAGCCGGTCCGCAGACCTTCGACAGCGGCCTGACCGACTGCGACATTCCATTCGAAGAACTGGCGACGCGCGCAAAGTCCTGCATAGCCGGCCCGACTGCCGCCGGCCGCCGCTGCGAGCAATACTCCCTGTCGCAGTTCACTGAAGTCGTGCAGATGAGCCAGTACAATAGCGCCGCCGGCCGCTGGGATGCGCTGTGCACCGGCACGCTGATTTCGCCGCAATGGGTGCTGACGGCGGCCCATTGCCTGATCGGGGACGATCCCCCGAGCACGCGAGGCGCCGATCAGGGCGCCGACCTGATGATGGGCGTGGACGAACTCGTCCAATTCCGGATCACCGCGGACAACGCCGTCACGCTGACTGCGGCTGAACGCGAGCGCAAGCTGTCGCGCGCGATCGTCTATGGCCGCTATGGCGGCTCCGCCAAGACCAACAATGTCTACTACGCCGATGACCTGGCGCTGCTGCAACTGGCCTCCCCGTACCCTGCGGACCCGGTCGAAACGGCTCGCCTGGCGAGCGCAGGAGGCTTTCTTCCTGACGCGACGATCGCAGGCTACGGTTTCTCGAACGCCGACCAGGGCACTCTCGGTCGCTTCAATCTGACCTGGCCGGTGCCACTGCAGAAAGATGCTGGCGGCCAGTACAAGTTCAAGCCTGGCGCGGGCGACCATCATCAGAGCGCCTTTTGCCAGGGTGATTCCGGCGGGCCGGTGCTGGCAGGGCGCAATCGAGGATGTCGACGGACCGACAAGAGCAGGGAATTTCGTCCACGGTACATCCAGGGCGTCATTTCCTACAACACGCTGGTTCGTCCTGAGTTCGGCAGCCCGGAGATGCAATGGGCGCACGCCTGCATGACTGCGGAATCGATGGCTATGCAGGATGTGACGATCAAGGAGAGGCGAAACTGGATTTGCGAGCGAACCGATCTTGAAGCCGGCGGATGCTGATGCGCGAAAACGACGTCTTGCGGTTGTGCTAGCACAGGGGTATATTGACGATGTTTCAACTCTAAATTTCATGAGCGTGATATGCGTCGACATCTGTTCGCGTCCATTGCGGCGCTCTCTTTGGTGTTGTTGCCGGCCTTGTCGCATTCAGAAGAAAATTCGGCGAGCAGCCTGGCGGGGAAATGGACTTATCGAAGCTTTCACAACAACCCGACGCCGGTCGCGGATGATCCGAACACGGCGGCAGAGAAGGCGCTGGCGCTGATTTTCGCCGAAGCCGTCTTCACCTTCGAGATCCCGACGAGCACCACGTTGAAGGGAGCGATCGAGTGGCCGGGTGGCGGGCTCGATCTGCAAGGCACGGTCAAGCAGGATCCCGCCACGGGAGTGCCCACGGTGGAGATCGTGGGTCTCGGGCGTCCCGGCACTGGCACCGCAAATTGGGAATATGACTATCGCGGCCAGCTCAACTATCGCTGGCCGGCCGGCGTCAACCAGGTGCCTGCGCTCGTCGGCAGCGTCATTCGTGCGAAGCCGCATGATGGGGCCCCAGCAGGCTATGTAGCCTCGTTCATCGCGGTGAAGCGGCCCTAGACGCGACGATCACCGGCTTCAAGGATTGCTCGCACCAGACCGATCATTCGAGGTATCGCGCCATGCCGGCCTGCCTATCATCGCACGCTCTCTTCTCGAAAACGGATTTTGGAAGGACATCTTGCTCCGCCGTCTTGAGCAGGATTTGCAAGGGCGCGTTTCTGCTCGCATTTGCTCAACTCGCCGGCACCGGGATCGCATCGGGGCAGGTCACGGAGCGCATTGCCGTCGACCCCCCGGTTGCCAATATCGAGCGTCTATCGCCGCGTGTCGGTGCGCCGGCGCCGACGGCGGCGGGAGCGCCGTCGCGAGCCGCGCCGGTCGCCGGCGGAGAAGCGGTGATCAACCTGAACATCCAATACACGGACGCCAGGATCTATAATCCGGGGCGCAATCAATACGACTCGGTGAAATTGCGCTCGTATCGCGACGTCCGGGAAGTCGAGGCTCCGAAAGTCCCGTTCGTCGCACCGACGATAGAGATCGACCCCGGCGAGACCGTACGGATCACGCTGAACAACGACAAGCTGCCCGCAGACCCGCGATGCCCGCCGACCGATCCGGACATCAACAATCCGAACTGTTTTAACCGGACCAACCTGCATGCGCACGGTCTGTGGGTCAGCCCCGCCGGCAACAGCGACAACGTGCTGCTGAGTATCAATCAGGGCGTCAGCTTTCAGTACGAGTACAACTTGCCGCCGGATCATCCGGCGGGAACATACTGGTATCATCCGCACAGGCATGGATCGACCGCGCTTCAGGTGTCGAGCGGCATGGCCGGCGCGTTGATCGTCCGGGGCAACCGCCCGCCAGGTCCGGATGGTCATGGCGACATCGATACCTTGCTGCGCAATAGCGATGGAGCAAAGTACCGCGAACGAGTCATCCTGCTGCAGCAGATCCAGTACGCGTGCCGGGATGCCAATGGGCAGATCAAGCAGGATGCCAGCGGTCTCTACATCTGTGCCTCGACGGATGTCGGTGGGATCGAGGGCTATGATCAGTTCGGCCCGACGACGTGGCGGAAGTCCGGCCGTTACACCAGCATCAATGGTGAGGTGATCCCGACCTTTGCCGGCGCCCGTGCCGGTGCGATCGAGCGCTGGCGCGTCGTCCATGCCGGCGTGAGGGATACGGTCAATCTGCAATTCAAGAAGATGCGGGCGAACGCCGATCCCTATGCGTTGATTGCAGCACAACAGCAGGAGGACTGGGTGACGCGCAACTGTCCCGGCAACGATCTGCTGCCGCAATTCGCCTTCGCCGCCGATGGGTTGACGCGTTCGCAGGTCGTCGAGCGCTCCACCAGCACACTTCAGCCGGGCTATCGCGAGGACGTGCTCGTGGTGTTCCCGGAGGCCGGCGAGTATTGTGTGCTCGACGGAGCGGCGCCCGCCACCAGCACCGTGAACAGCCAGGTGAAGAGCCGTCAGTTTCTCGGCAAAGTATCCGTTGCCGCGGGCGTCGCCGTCGCCGATCCCAAGGCGTACGTCCAGGCGCAGCTCGTCGCAGCTGCGGACAGCTTCATGCCCCTGTCCGCGCGCCAGAAGGTGCGCAACGACCTGACGAACGGCCTTCGCCTCGATTCATTCGTCCCGCACGCCGCGATCGCCGATACCGATATCAAGCCACCGCAACGGGAAGCCAAATTCGAGATCGGGGGGGCGGGTTTCCAGATCAACGGCAAGCCTTACAAGCCGGACCGCATTGACCAGTTGCTGCCGCTCGGCGGCATCGAGGAGTGGAAATTATCCACCGTCAATGCGTTCGGACATCCGTTCCACATCCACGTCAATCCGTTTCAGGTCGCCAAGATCATCAAAGACTCCACCGGCCAGGATGTGAGCGTGAGCGGCGATGCCGACGAGCCCCAATATGCCAACCTGAAGGGCGTGTGGAAAGACACGCTGTTCATCCGCCAAGGCTACACCGCCTACGTGTACACCCGCTATCGCCGCTACATCGGAGACTTCGTCTTGCATTGCCATATCCTGGATCACGAGGACCAGGGCATGATGCAGAACGTCCGTATCGGTATTCCCGACGGGACGGGTGGGATCGCGGCGGCACATCACAATCACTAAGCGCGACGAAATGCCAAATGGATTGGAGAAAACTATGATCCGTGCCGCTCGTCCTTCTCCGACTCGCCGCGATCTGCTGGCAGCAGGGGCCGCGCTCGCGGTATCGCAGGCTTTTCCGTCCGTCGCATCGGCCCAGACGCCAAAATTCCGCCGCTGGGAGATCACCGACCCGGCGATGCCTCCGCGTGTTCTTGCCAGCTACAAGGCAGGGATCAAGAAAATGCTGGCCTTGCCTCCGACCGATCCGCGGAACTGGTATCGTAACGCGATCGTTCATCTCCTCGACTGCCCGCACGGCAATTGGTGGTTCCTGGGCTGGCATCGCGCCTATCTCGGCTGGCTGGAGGTGACGCTGCGCGATCTCTCCGGCGATCCGGAATTCGCCTTGCCCTACTGGGACTGGACCAAGACGCCGCGCGTGCCGCCGGCGATGTTCGACGACGTGCTCGATCCCAACAATGGCGCGTTCATCCCGACGTTCCAGAAATTCAAGACGGCCTTCGAACCGGCCATCACGGCGCTCTACGCATCATTTTCGTCGGCACAGAAGGCCGCGCTGGCCCTCCGGCCGTTTCCGCTCACCACGCCGGCTGATTTCTGGCAGATCTTGGAGCAGATGTTCTTCGACCAGCCAAGCGCACGAGGTCTGACGGCCACCAATCCGGATCTCGATTCCAGCACGAGATTGGCGGTCAGGATGAGCACCATAAGTACTGCCGTGCGGACGTCGCTGTTTGCCGGCAGCGGCGCTGTCGGCGCTCCGGCCGGCTTCCAGAGTGCGAAGGCTGCCAATCATAGCAGTGGCAGCATCAAGGGCATTCTCGAGAGCGGCCCTCACGACAACGTGCATGGCGCGATGGGCGGCGGCGGCGTTGCCTTCATGATCTCCATGTACTCCCCGGTGGACCCCATCTTCTTCCTGCACCATGGCAATCTGGATCGGCTCTGGACGCTCTGGACGCGCCGGCAGACCGCGTTGGGACGTCCAATCCTTCCGCAGGGCGCCGATCTCACCGCCTGGTCCGACGAGAAGTTCCTGTTCTTCAGCAATGCAAAGGGCGAGCCGGTCTCGCAAACCAAGGCCGGCGACTACGCCGCGACTGTGCTGTTCGACTACGACTATTCGCCGGGTTCGGGCGACGATCAGGTGCCTGCGCCGGGCCCCGTGGCCGAGGCTTCTCCGCAGGTATTTTCCGCCCGGGTGACTTCCGCAGCTGTCGGGGCGGGGACCGCAGCCGGCGGTATCGCCGACGTGCCGGCGGCTGCGCTGGCATCGAATGCTTCCGCGGACAGCAACCCCGTCGTGGAGGTCACCCTGAACCTCGGTCATGACGACGCCGGCCGCCGCTTTCGCGTGCTGGTGTCCGCCGGTCCGGGCAGCGCACCGGTTGCGGCCGGCGCGATCACCGTTTTCGGCCATCCTCATCACGGCCCGGCCACGTTCACGGTGCCGCTGCCGGATTCGCTGGCTTCGGCCGCGACGGGGGCAACCGTTCCGCTCGATGTGCGTGTCGTGCCGATCGGGACTCCCCCTCGTCCCGCGGCGGCTCCGACTGCAGCCGCAGCGCCCGCACCACTTGTCAGCGCCATCCGAATTAGGACAGACTGACGACCGGATGCGAACTGGCTTGCCGACCGGTGTGCTTTTGATCTGCGCCAGCGTGCTGCTTGCGAGCCCGCTGATTGGGCAGGAGAGCGGCGTGATCGAATTGCAGGCGCTGCACCCGCTAGCGGCCGATGAAGCAGTCGAAATTCAGATCGTGACCGGGCCGTTGCCGCGCGGCGCCCGCCTGGAGGTTATGACCGAGCAAGGTGAACTCCTCGGCACAGTCAGATCACTTGGCATTCCGAATGCGCCCCGCGGCGAGACCGCCACGATTCCCGTACCACGGGCCGCTCTTGTAGAGGGGCGGTTGCGATTGCGCCTGCAGATCGTACCAAGCGGTGGCGCGGCGCGTCCACCGCAGCCGAGCGAAATCCGGCACGTCAATCTCGTGACCGTGCCGGCAAGCCGCTAAGGCATGATGGATTAGGCTTAATTATTGCCGTGAAAGAGGTGTGCTCCTTCTCCGCTCAGCGTAGCGCTACGACCATGCCGGCGAAGCGACGTTGATCTGCTTGAGGTGATCGAGGTCGAACGCAATCAGAGGAAGGCTGTTACCGCCGCGCAGAACCGCCTGAATTGCGCCGTAAGGCTGCGAAAAGCCCCACGCAGGGCGAAGCAAGCCGCGAGGGCTGCGGCAAATGCGCGCTTAAGATGAAGTGATTTGATTGCATCCTGGAATTGTATTAGAGTTGCCTGATTGCATAGAATGCTGATGTTTCCGGTTGGCTCGCGCAGTTTTGTTTTTGCCGGGGGAAGACCCATGGCTTTCAATTGGCATCCCACGACGGCTCCAGTCCAGACACGCTACGACGATATCTGGTTCATCAGCCCGCAGGTCGGGTGGGGTGTGAACAGTGCTGGCCAGATCGTGCATACCGAAGACGCTGGCACGACTTGGACGGTCCAGCACACGGTCGATGCCGATACTTGGCTCCGCTGCATGAGTTTTACGAGCCCGACCGACGGTTGGGTCGGCTCGATCACGCGGCGGCAGCGCCTGTGGAAGACGGAGGACGGCAAGACCTGGGTCGACGTAACCGCTAGCCTGCCGCCACTGCCCAGCGCGATCTGCGGGATCTCCTCGCCCTCGAAGGGAGTCGTCTTTGCTTCTGGGACGCAATATCCGAATCGGGAAGCCGCGATTATGCACACGACAGACGGCGGCCAAACCTGGAATTCGATCTCTATGGCGGCCCACGCCAATCTTCTGATCGATACTTATTTTGTGGACGATCTGCATGGCTGGGTGGTCGGCGGCAACGGCGGGACCACCTACGACAAGTTGAAGCCCGTGATCATGTTCACCGCTGACGGTGGCAAGACCTGGGAAAACAAGCTGCAGAATTCCGGGATCGACTTCCCGACCGGCGAATGGGGCTGGAAGATCCAGTTCCTGACTCCGCAAGTCGGATTTGTGTCTTTGGAGAACGACACTGCAGCCGCAATTCTGAAGACGACTGACGGCGGTCAGAGTTGGAAGCGAATCCCGATCACCGATCCGCAGCGGAACGTGGAGTTGGAGGGGATCGGCTTCATTAATGAGAAGGTCGGATGGGTCGGCGGGTGGGGCCACGGCTTCACGTCAGGCAATCCAGATGGTACGACCAGTGGGACGATTGATGGCGGCGCGACATGGTTCGACGCCAACGGCGTCGGCCGTTTCCTCAATCGCTTTCGTTTCACCAAAACGGAACCGATCGTCGCTTACGCTTCCGGCGGAACGATTTATCAATGCATCGCGGCGGAAGGCGCCGCGCTGGCCGCATTGGCGGCCGCGCCGCGGATCGCGGAGCCGCCGATTCTAAAGGCGTGGGATACGCTCGACATCACCGCCCAGGTCCCTCAAGACGCAAGGCATCTGGCGATCACGATCTTCGATCCCAGGCAGACGCTGGTGAAGGTCGTGACGGACGAACGCACGCCACAATCGGGCGCGCGCACCTTCTCCTGGAATTTTAAGACCGATGACGGCGTGGATGCCGGCACGGGCCATTTCATGTACCGCATTCTTGTCGACGGCCAGCCGACAACTGGCATGATCGTCCGCCCGGCGCGCGCAACTCCAGACGCCCTCGGCGCGCAGGTCGCGGAGTTGATCAAGCGTGTCGCCCCCCGCGCCAGACGCGCGCATGACGACCTCGTACTTCCCGACGTCAACGGCAGGCCAGTATCACTGAAATCGCTGTTCGACATACCGCTGGATTTGATGGCCGCGCTTATCCGCGGCGGCTGGATCATTCCGGGCGAGCCCGATCGCAGCATGTTTCTGGTTGCGATCATCGGGACAGGGCCCATGCAGGGGGTGATGGCGCACGCCGATATCCAGCTGCTGTCAGATTGGATTACGGCAGGAGCCCCGATCCCGCAAGCAATGAGCTAGTGGACTTCCCGAAGGATACCGGAAGGGGGTGAGCAATGTTTTACATGCTGCTGGTGGTAAATGCGGTCATGCGCCATCGTCGCTCCATCCATATCTTTTTGGTTTTCGCCGTTACATGGCTTGCATCGTCTTCTTCCGCTGTAGGCCAGTCAGCTACGAAACCAGAATACGGCCCCGACGGCAGGCTGAAAGCGCCGATCGATTTCGAGGGTTGGGTTTTTGTCGGCTCCAACTTGGGTCTTGCCTATAAGGAGGAGCTTCCGACTATGACCTCCGTCGAAGCCGCGCGCGCCGCCCCTCAACTCTTCCATAACGTCTACATCAATCCGGAGGCTTATGAGCATTTCCGGAGAACCAGGACTTTCCCGGAGCCGACGATACTCGTGATGGAGGTTTTTAGCGCCGCAAGCAAGGAGTCGGACGGCGTACTGTCGAGCGGGGTTTTCAACGGTGAACGGCGCGGGTTGGAGGTTGCTGTCAAGAATTCGGCGCGTCCCGACGGCCAGACGACGCCATGGGCTTACTACGATTTCAGCGACCAACGGTCGCCCAACATTCGCGAGTTCGCACCGGCATTTCCCGATCAGGTCTGCGAGAGCTGTCACCGGCAGCATGCCAGCATGGATAACGTCTGGGTGCAGTTCTATCCGACGTTGCGCAAACTCCTGAAGTGACAAATGTTGCATAGCGATTAACTGCGGAGGCTGAGATGCGGGACGACAATGGCAGATTGACGCGGCGCAACCTTCTCAGAACGACCTGCCAGGCGGGCGTTGCAGCCCTGCTTCCTGTCGGCCTCGGAAGTACGCCGGCCTTCGCCGCGATGCCGCAGCGCAAGAACATCGATGACCTCACGCCGACGGAGCTCGACAACTACAAGCACGCATTCAAAATTATTGTCCAACGTGGGCTCGCGTCAGCCACAGCCAAGGATGGCTACGTGTGGCAGGCAGCTCTGCACAATGATTTTGAGCGCGTCCGTCCAGACGGATCTATCGGCGCTTGTGAGCACCGCAGCGAGCTTTTCTTTCCCTGGCATCGGGCGCATCTCGCTGGCTTCGAGGCGCTGTTGCGCGCTGCGGATCCTCCGCGTACCGCCGACGTAAGCCTGCCGTTTTGGGACTGGACGAAGCCAGCGTCGGGGATGCGTTTTCCGACGGCCTTCGAGGACAGGACCTCGCCGCTATTCCATGACGGCCGCGCGCACGCGGTTACGCCTTTGACTCGTCGTATCCAGTGGGATGCGGACGAAATTAGAATCAAGATGGTGCAGGAAACGGATTGGCTCCTGTTCGCAGGTGAGCCGCTTGCTCCGGATGGATCGGGCGGCAGCTATGGATGGGTGGAGAAGGGGCCACACAACACCATCCACGGCGACATCGGCCCCACGATGGGAAATCCGGAGAGCGCATCTCGCGATCCGATCTACTGGTCGTTCCATGCATATATTGACCTCATCTGGGCGCGCTGGCAGCGTGTGCACACCAGTGCAACGTCTCCGCAACCATTCACGACACCGAACACCAAAATCTGGGTCGAACCGTTCACTCCGGTGATGGCGGACACCGCTCAGACCGCGACAATGCCGGCCGGCTTCGCCTACGGTTACCAGTATGACTTCTCGATCGATGCGCCTGCCGTACCCGTCGCGAGCGCCGCCCGCACACAGCGGGATCTCGAGTCGTTGCAAGCTGGCCCGCGCATGACGACGACGGGCGCAGTGCGCGTTGCAGGCGAGAAGCGGCGAATCTTGCGTGTCCGCGACGTTGCGGTTCTGCCGGACACGACCTATGCGATTCGCGCCTATGTGCATCCGCCCGCCGTAAACATCTCGACGCTCGGCGAGCAGGAGCGCCAGCGCTATCTCGCTGACTCCGCGACAGTCTGGAAAGGGCACGGTCACGCGCATCATCCCACGAATGTGAACTTTGACATTACCAACGCCGTCACAGCGCTCGGGAACGAGTTCACCGTCACGCTGATCAGCGACGCTAAGCCGGCTTCTGATAGTCAGTTCGAAAGTGCCCGCGCAAGCGCCAACGAGCGGATCGCACAGCGGCCACTCTGGGGCACTCTGTCACTGGAAGAGCGATGATGGCTGACCGACGCCCGCTATTCGAGCTGCACATCCTGCCGATGTTTCGCGCGCTTGACGCGATACACATGTTGCGGCTGCCACCCGCAAAGCGCGTGGACTTGACGAGTTACGACGACTTGAAAAACAAGCATCAGGACGTCCTTGACTTCCTGAACGCGGCAAGTCCGATGCCGCCGAAGTCACATGGGGGGCCCTGGCCGAAGGAATGGATCGACTTGTTCACGCGTTGGAAGACGACCGGCTTCGGGCGGTTGATCAAGCCGGCCGGCTCGAATTTCGATCTCGCCCTGACAGGACCGGACCGCTTCACCCTTACTTGCGATGTTTTGCTACCTGATGGCAGCGCATCGGCCTGGTTCAGCATCATTCAGGCCACCGCAGACGCCCAGGTCTATGAGATCGTCCTTGAGCAGCCGGATGGGACTCCGCCTGCTCCGACGACCATCACGATCGAGGAGCGGCTTCGCGGCCCGCTCACGACGAATGAAGTCGTAGTGCTGGATAGCGCCGGGCGCCATGCGCTTGGCATTCCAACCAGCTAAGCCACACTCGAATGCGATTTCCGCGAGAGCGCAAAATTCAGTTCCGTTGAGCCTGTGGCAGTGAGGAAGTTCAAACCCCTACGCCCGCATCGACAATGCCGACGTCGTCAAATGCGGACTGGACGGCTTTCATCTTTTGATCGCGGTGCCGATCGGACAGGAACAGCGACCTTGTCGCCAATATCGCCCCTCTCCTGCTGTCGATGAACTCGGAGGTGCGAGTTGGATGATTCACGAGCGTCGTGTAGAAAAGCCGTGCCACCTCGACAGGGGTGAATAGCTGCTTGCCGCCGGTCCTTGCGGTCAGAATGTTGAACGCCGCCTTGTTACGAATGCCGCTGTTGGTGTGCACTCCACCGTGATCCTCGTCGATCGAAACACCGAGATAGTCGTCCCTATGAGCGGGCTGGTTGAACCGAGTCAGCTCACGAAAATCGCGAATTGGCAGCCCGGTTTCGGTGAGATCCTCACCCATCTCCCATTTCCAATTGTCGATGTTTGGGATGTGGCGGTTGGAAACAATGATCCCAAAGATGTCTGAGTAGGTTTCGTTCAACGCGCCCGACTGAAATCGAAATTCAAACGCGCGGTTGAACCGATCAAGCCATGCAGCAATTCGTGCGCAATGATGGCCAGGGCCGCCGCGTAAGAGCGGAACTGCCCATTGACCTGCCGCTGACCGTAGATCATCTGACCGGGGATCCAGGCGGCATTGCGCCACTCGCGCCCGCTGCGGGCCGCCAGCGGATCGCCTGGCTCCGAACATGCATTACGCAACGACCGCACAAAGTCCAGCTGCAGGAATTTCGTCAATTCGGCCACGCCGGCGGCAGCCGGTAGGAGGTCCTTGGCAGCCACGATTCCTATAAACGTCGCGGGTCGGCCGGCCGGATCAGCCGGTCCATTTGGTTTGAGACGATAAGGAACGGCATCGCCGCGCTCTTATGGAGAATCAGAGCTTCTGCGCGGTGGCGCGATAGCAGCGGGTTCGCATCATGACGACGTAAGCCGATACCAACGCTCTCATTGCCTGCGACAATTACTGCGGTGGCCGGTAGCCTGGTGGCATGCGACACAATGGCGCTCACTACCTCCACGGGCTTTACCACAAGGGCTTTGATGCCGCTGGATCAATGACTTGCCGCCGGAAATCCGCGTGTCTGCCTAGTGCATCATTACCACACGTTAAGGATGCGGACAGCTTGCGTTCAGAATCGATCCTTTAACCTTGGCGCGTGGTCCTCATACGCGTCGAGGGCAGCGGTATGAGGTTCAACACCGCCCTAATAGGATTGGCCATGGCCAAGCTTGGGAATAAGTCTTCTACCGCACGCATCTCGCATGACGCGCCGGCGTCACTCTCCCCCAACACTACCCCGCCAGTCGCGCGGATTTCGCACGATGCTGCGGCGCGCGCGCCGGGTGATACCAGCGCGCGCATCTCGCATGACGCCGCGGCAATGGATGCCGTGGTCGTGCCGCTGTCCCGTGATGCCGCGGCGCCGCAGTCCGACGATGCTGTCGCGCGTATCTCCCGCGACACAGCGGCGACCGCAACGGACGATACAGCCGCGCGCATCTCGCACGATGCCGCTGTGATAGCGCCGGTCGAAGTTACGTCGCGCATCTCGCATGCCGCCGTCGTGACCGCTTCTGGCGATGCGGCAGTCGCCACTCCCGAGATCGCCGAAGCTTCGGCCGCCGCCCAAGCGGCGGCGACGGTTTCGCCGCTCAAGCAGTTGCTTGCCTGGGCGAAGTCGGGTGCAAGCCAGCTCATCCGCAATCCGTCGGTCCGCAGGGGGCTGGTGTTGGCGAAGACGCTTGGCATCGCGGGTGTCTTGGCCGGTGGCATTCAGCAGGTCGCGGCCACCCACGCGCCGCAGTGGGTCGATCCGGCCGCCGAATACCTGTATCTGCGTCAGGATATGGCGGCGTTTACGAACGAGCCGGGCGAACAGCCCCCCGGCCAAGGCAAAATCAACACGACCACCAAGTTTAAGTATGAATTCCGCATCTCGAACCTCGATAGTGCCGGCGTGGTTCGTGGCCGCTTCCATGGCTATTCGGAAGACGGCAAACCCGATCCGCGCTGGTGGTACCTCACGGGCCGTTCGGACGGAAAGCGCGCCATGCTGACCTATCGCAACGAAAAGGGCGTCGTGATGGGCGAGTTGAGCCTCCTGCGTTCGAAGGATGGTTCGGTGTGGGCCGGCCATCTTGTCGGCATCGACCGGAGCATCTCAGACACGGACCTCGTGCAGAGCCCGATTATCGTTGCCCAGTCCGACTATGACTTGAACCGCCTGAAGTCGGATGATTTTCTGAATGAGAGCCCGGTGCTTGTGAAGGGCTACACGCACTAACACTTCGGCCTTCCACGTCGCGTGCACGTGAACGAAAATCAAAACCGGCGAGCGGTGACGCTCGCCGGTTTTTTTATCGCGGATTGGCATCCACAATCAGGCGGCTTCGGTCTCCCCTCGCCGCTCGTCGGTATTCGGCTGCAAGCCGTTCAGGTAATCGGCCGCGCGCTGCGCGTGCGATGAAGCGGTGAATATGGCGCGCTTGTCGTTCTTCAGCACGTTAATCCACAATCCGACTAGGCGGCGTCCCTCACCTCCGGTGTCAGTTCGAGATCAGCCGAAAGGAACGCGGCCCCGAGTTCGGCGACAAGTTCTTCCACCGCATACTCGCCGAAGCGCCTGCGGCCAGATTCGCGATTGAGACTTTCTCATCGCGCGTCCAATGCGTTGTCTTTGCGCGAGGGTCGCGCCAGCAATCCACCGCTCCAGCTCGGAATCTAACTCTCCGGAGATCAGCGAATGATTTCCTGAGGCAACCCTGCAACCATTGCCTCGAACTCTTGTCGCCACCGTCGCGATGATCCTCGAGGGAGGCGATTGTCCCCTCAGTTCAAGTGAGCAGACGCGCGCATGCTCTAACGATCTCCGCGCTGGGCCCCGCCAAAGGATGGGCTCAAGGCGCTATCAGATTACCGCAAGCGCTCGATCGCCCCGCAGATATCCGAAAAGCGAAGCGGCTTTCCTGAGAGGCATGCCTTGTGGCTGCGTTGGTTACAATCTAGGTCAAGAGGACGGGCCGGGTGTTAGCCTTCAATACAGGGCAGATCTACGCCATCACCTCGCGCGAACCGCATCCCGCCTTTCGAGCATTCCGGACAATCAACATCTTGACGCGGTTCGACCAGCTGCATCTTTCCGGTCAGGGCATTGATATGCTGGTAGCGCAACGGCCGATCAACTCGTAAACCCAGGTAATCCATGAGAAAGTCATTCACCGCATGTCCTGCGGAGACCGCATTAAGACTGATCACGCTCGGATTAGGCTCCTCAACGCCATAGGCTTGGGCCTTTCGTTCCGCATCAGTCTTGGCCTCTTTCGCGAGGAGATTGGGATCGATCAGCTGATTGCACCAAAGACAACCCACACCAGGACGAAGAGGTCGAATAGCACTGAATGCATCGATGACTTGCCCCTGCTCATCGGCCCGGACTTTTGAGCCCAGCTGGACGGCTGGAATGAGATATTGGTGGACCAACGCGTTCACGACCAGTCGTGCCCGCATCGAGTCCGCCGCAAGGAAGACGTAGTCGCAGCCTTTGAGGCGGTCCGCGACTGAAGCTTTCGCCACATCAGCATTGAAGTGCACAATATGCGCGGATGGGTTGGCCTGCTGGATCAGGCGTCGCGCCAGCTGAACCTTGGGTGTTCGATTTTCAGCATCGGCTTGCGATGCTCCGATCAACCGCGCCAGATTGGACGCTTCAACCGCATCGTCGTCAACTAGCGTGAAATGGCCGACGCCTAGGCGCGCCAGATATTCCACAAGAAGGCTACCGATCCCGCCGAGGCCGACCACCGCAATGTGGGCGCGCGACAAGGTCTGCTGGCCTACGCGGCCAAACATCCGAATTTGGCGATCATATTGATCGTCCATCGAACCCAAATTTCTCGATAGGTGGGGAGCGAGGCGATCGATCTTCATACCAAGGACGCTCGCTTGGTCGAGTTCGCGACGGCTGCCATCTGGCATCCAGAGATCTGCCTGTATGGCCCGCTGTCCCAACACGAGAGCACCGACCGGCATGCCCTTGGCGATTTGCAGCAGAGCGGGATAGCCGCGCTCGTGAGATTGCAGATCGATATCGCTGAATCCGACATGCCGATCGCTACCGTGATTGTGAACGGCCAAATAGACAAGCCGCTCGTCTCGCGCGCGCGTAATCAACCGATGAATGAACTGGGGCGTTAGAGCACGGTGACCGATTTTGCCGGCAACATAGTCGATTTCGTCCTTGGCCAGATGCACTTCACGGACAGTGAGGAGCGGGATCGTGTCGAGGTCGGACAAACCGGCAAGCAAGATGGCTCCGTGCTCATCTCTGTCTTCCTGATAGAGATGATGCCAGAGTAACTCGTAGTCCGAACGGGCAATGTGGAGCCTGCACTTGGACATCACGCTGATCTTTCCAAAAAATCTAAAACCTTGAGCACCTTGGCGCAAACTTTTTGCTTGCCGTTCTGGGCCATGCTGTTGCGGCGAGAGATCTGCAAAGCCGGTCTTCCTTCGAAGGCGTGCCCCACAGTGACCGGCGGCGCAAAGCCCTGACCGTCCGCACGCCGGACTTCCCCACCGATGAACATGGGATAGATGTCGGCATAAGGATACTGCGCGGGGATATGAAACCCCACCCATGTCTTGTTTGGGACGAACCGGTCGCTCAACGCGACCGGTTCGACCGTCAGGTAGACCCCGCCTTGCCCATCGTCCCGCGTGTTAAGGGTGGCAGCGGGAAACTGCTTCCTCAAATCTTCGATGGCGGCAGAAACTTCCGCTTTCATGGCAATTCTTGCCTAGGAGTTGTCGTCCGGCGCAATCGCCGTGAACCGAAGATGTTCGCGCAGATGGACGACATCGTTGTCGCCGACAATACGGCTGGTGCCATTGGGCAGCTCTTCCTGAAGCACAAAGTTGGGCTGGATCGCCACGCCTTGAGCGATTGCAGCGGCCTTGATCTCTGAGCCGGTGGCGGAGCGGCCCTTGAGGCTTACCGGTTGTTCATTGACGGTGACGGCGACGATGTGTTCGGGCTTGCGCGCTACAAAGACGATGTGATCGTGAAGCTCCACCCGCTCGCCGTCTTCGATGCGGCGGTGGGTGCCGTCGTCGAGAACGAGATCCAGCAAATAGTGCTTGTCGATTTCAACGCCCTGGTCGATCGCTGCGATCTTGATCTGCTCGCCAGTTTGATGCGGGGGCAGCAGCTTTACCGGGTGCTCGTTCACTTTCACCTTGACGAGGTGACTATGCCCGGAACCTTCCGCGTCAAGGATACCAATTGCCATAGCTTTCTCCTTGCGATTTCGAATTCGAATTGCTATTAAGCAACAGATAGCCAAACCGAATTAGAAAGTCAATTGCTAAATGGCAATTTCTGACGGCGCAAGAAACGCTAATGATGTCAAAGGCTTCGATGGGGATGCCTTCTATCGGGCGCTGGAAACGACCGTTCAAGCCCGAGATGTGAGCTGGAAAGAGGTGTCAGAAGCGACTGGCGTGAGCGCTTCAACTCTGACGCGGATGGCGCAGGGACGGCGTCCCGATGCCGCCAGCTTGGCGGCGCTGTCCGCCTGGGCTGGACTTAACCCCTCAGATTTTGTCAACGCGCCCTACCGCGCGAGTCAGCCGGAACCGATGGTGCAAATTTCCAGCCTCTTGCGGGCTGATCCGGCCCTGGACGCTGAGGCCGCGGAGGCAGTTGAAGCAATCCTCCGTGCAGCCTACGAGCGGCTGAAAAAACCGCTCAAGTAAGTCGCTACGTCAGCATTTGAGCTGCCACTGGCGGCTTTCAGCAGCCTGCAGACGCCTCTCCTCGACGACTTTGACGATGTCGGGAATAACGTTCTCGTCCATCTCTTTGAGGAACTCCTGCAGCAGCTTGGCGTCGACAGGCGCAAGCCCCTGAAGCACTTCAGGTCTTTCATTCATCTTGTCGTCTGCATCGCCAGCCATCGTGATCTCCCTGAAGTCTGAAGCGGGTTTTCCATCCGTCCGCTATTTCGTCTGTGTCGGTCGCAGGTTGCGGTCCATCCGCGAGAACCCTGCATGACCGGTATTGGCAAGTTTCAGGCCACCCATTCCGGCAGCGGTCTGACCAATCTTCTTCCGGTCGAAGATCAGAGCACCGTCGCGGCTATGGAACAACCAGATGGGCGTTGCCTCGCGCAAGCTGGCCGTGGCGTCGATGACCGCACGCGCCTCAACCCTTCCATTAGCCCACTGTTCCTCCGTCGAAAACTCCACCACCCATATGAATTGGGCGTACGGCAGCGTCATGATGCACTGAAGGAGCTTCGGGTCAAATTCCGAGGCATGCTCTCGCGCGAAATGGCGGTAAGAAGAGCCAGTGGTGATGAAGTAGCGGATGATGACGTCGTTGCCGGGCGGAAGACCAATGGCGGGGCCAAGCTTTAGCAAGGCGGGAGCCAGCCGATCGACGGCATCGGCCGGGTAGTAGACCTTCTCGGGAAGCGCCACGATAAAGGCATCAATCGCTTCCGCGGCGTACGGAGTTCCAGCAGACTTCGGAATACACAGATACGGCAGATGGTTGTCATCGACAACCGCAAGGGTTTCGACTTCGTCCCAGGCATACCGAAGCCCGGACTGACCTCTCACAGGTTGACGCCATTCATAGCCCACGAGCGCAACGGCATGGCGCCGCGAATGCATCGCGGCAAAGAGAGGAAAGCCTGACTCAACATAGGCGATCAGTTGCCGATAGAACTGAGGGTCATGGCTTCCAGCATTGCGCGCAATATGAATTGGGAATGTGCCCGCTTCCTGGAACACTCGTTCCGCATGAGCGATCTGTAAGCCTTTTGACGGCACCAATCCGCCCGGATTGTAATCGTGCGCCATCATCGTGATCTCATGGACCAGATATTCTCGATGAACGTTGTAGCGCTCGCTGTAGTGGCGCAAGATCGACCAGCAGGCAGCATGCGCACACACCGAAATATCGACATGCTGATCCATCGATGGAAACCCGCGGATCTCAAGCTTATAGCCGAGCAAGTGCACCTTATGGTCGGCAGTGATGATGAACCGACCTGCGCCCTTGCGAATGTCCGGAGAAAGCACGGTCCGACCGATTGTGGCGATGCCCGTCGGCCGCAACACCATGTAACCGAAGTAATGCTCTTCGATCTGGCGATCGGGACAAACGAGCGCACAGGCGACGTCATCGAATGTCACCGTCTGGTCAAAGAAATGCAGCCGCACGCAGTCGCTGCGATAGTACTGCCCCTTCTTCGAATAGAAATTATAGTAGGTGCTGCGATAGTCCTTATCGATGTAATTATATTCGATGAGGACGCCCTTCACCGCATCCGAGATCCCCAGACTCAAAGTCTTGGCGACCTTGCCCGGGTTGTACTCGGAGGTGATGTGATTGGGCAACTGCGCGAGGTCAGCGCTCGTCGCCAGCGAAATCCACTTATACATTAGAAGCCCGCGCGGTCAAAAGCGATGCATATGCATCGTGGGAATTGCCATCGAAAATCCCTTGATTAAAAAACACGACGATTCCCTCCTATCGTCGGCAAGGCGCAGGTGTAAGCTACGAGTTCACCTTGGTCAAATCCCAGCGCTCGAAATTTGCCTGCCCCAAGAACACCAGCAGTAACCGCAGACCGAATACGCTGCGTCGCACGCCGCACGTAAGCCACAGATGTAATCGCCCAGCTTCCACGCGCCGCTCGTCTCCTGTACAACATCCCGAACGGAGCGTGCAATAGTCCGCTCGCTTAACTAGTGATTGCGAACGGGTTTCAGACCCGCGCCTGGTATAGCGAGACAAATAGGACGGCGGCGCGATACCAACTGGAGCGTTATGTCGCCCGCGGGCGCACTTCGCCGCCCAGATGATGCAGGCGCAACAGGACGTCTGATCCATGTTCTCCTGGATGCGCTTCCAAGCGTCCACTTGGACTTGCAACTCTGCCCCATCGGACCGCGGCCCTTTCGACCAATTCCGGCGACGCAACGGCAGCATCGAGATCCTTGAGAGTTTGGCTTCGAGCGCCGAGACCTGTCGGCGTCCTGTTGCTTGCTACGCCCGCTGTCGCCCTCGCGTACGTATGGAATGCCCGGACCAGTGCCATCACCTTTGAGCACCGTTGACCGCTTGGCCAAGCTTTGCACCGTCAGCTAAGCTTGCATTCGTCTCCACTGTGTAGATCGACGTCTGGCTGCTCCGGACTGAAGAGGCTGTAGCTCCGAGCTGAGCAGGATTCCGGATCGGGGAAGCGCGCGAATATCTTACGTCAGGCCGCCCGTGATTTGGACTGTAAGAGTGTGCAAAGGCACGGAAGCCGCTGACGTTCGGTGCTTGCCCGCTTGCCAAACGGTCGAAAATCCGCTTTCCGAAGTCAACGAATGATTTCCCTTTAGCCCGAAACGGAGAAGCAGTGGCTATGGCGCCGGCACCCGTACCGGTATAGAGGTCGATCAGCGTGAACCGTGCGACGTGTCTCAACGGTCGCTCATCCGACCAGCTGGGATGCCGATCATGCACCGTCGCGTCGGTCCTGTGCCGAATGCCAGTCGGCGCCGTAGAGGTGGATCATCTCGCGATGGGACCGATTGATGAAGGCGCGCTCGACGCAATAGCCGGCCGCGAATGAGATTACTAGCGCAAGGCCACAGGCGATGTAGCCGTTAAGATCCCAAAAAATGCTGACGGTCGCGCTTGCGATAAAAGTGACAGCCATGACCGTGTTGCGAAATGCATTGACCATGCTACTCCCCCAGGCAGTCGCCGCGGAACAACCTAGCATTGCGTCCATAGCGATTAACGGCGAAAATGGCCGATCACTCGCCGTCTTTCTGCTCATCGGGTCGGCTCTTTCTTGCCGCTAGCTTTGCCCCCAGCCACTCCTCAATTTCAGTCTCAATCCCATCCAATTCCGTTTCCCCTAGCGCAATACGATGGGGATTTTTTCTGATCTTCCGGCTGCTGCAGCAGCAGCAAACGCGTTGGTGCTGCCAGTTCCGGCAGTTCACGAGACAACACGTAACGTCTTGTCGTGTGCGTGACTTGCTTTATCCTTTAGATAGGGGCGGCCGAGTGTTGAAACAGCATCAACGCTCCGGATGGGAACGTGTAGTTCATCACGTTCCCCTTGGACGCTGGAAACGCCAGCTCAGACAGGGCTACTCTCGAACTTCAAGTGCATGGGGCGACGCGGCCTGCTCCTAGCCCATTCGCGGGCTATCTCGTAGAGCGCAGTGTGGTCGCCTCTTCGCGCGCAGCCTTGATACGGGTAGCTCCACACCTTCATCGTCGCGGACCAATTGGCCACCGTCGCGAATATATGGTGACTCAAACAGCTCTTGCGGCTCCGGAAGATCTGCTGCCATCGAGGTGCCACTCCCTAGCTCAAATTGAAATAGCGGAGGCCTCTCGTCGTGTCCGAAGCGGTCCAGGCATGTCTTGGAGACAGTACTGTGTCCACCACGAGTATTCCAGGATCCGCTTGTTGCCTCGGTGCGCAGGCAGAACTCTACCGCTTCCCTGAGTACAGCTACCGCGCTCTAGATGTGGAGCCTCAACAGGTTGTTCCTGGTCAGGGCGAGTCTGCTTATCGGTGGCATCGAGCCGATACTGCCATGCGGGCGGTGCCAATTGTAGCTGTGAAGCCATCTTGGCAGTTCGTCGGCTCGCTTTTTTGAGGTGTTTGTAGGCACGGGCATAAGCCCACTCGCGCAGGCTGGTCTGGATGAAGCGCTCAGCCTTGCCATTGGTCTTCGGCGTGTATGGTTTGGTGCGGATGTGTTTGACGCCGAGGCGCTTGCAGGCTCTTCGGAAGGCGAAGGATTTGTAGCAAGGCCCGTTGTCGGTCATCACCCGCTGGACCGTGACGCCCAAGCTTGCGTAGTAAGCGATCGCGGTTTTGAGGAAGGCGACGGCGCAGCCCTGGCGTTCGCTCTTCATGACCTTGCTGAAGGCGATCCGGGAAGCATCGTCGACGCAGATGTGGACGTATTCCCAGCCAGGCCCTTCCCCGCGGGCACACAAGCCACTCTGCCCCATTCGATCGCCGGTGATGCGATGACCTATACGATTGAACTTGCCGAGCTTTTTGATGTTGATGTGGATCAACTCGCCTGGATGTTCGCGCTCATAGCGCCGCACCGGCTCGGCCGGTTCCAGATCGCGCAATCGGTTCAATCGCAGCCGCCGCAGGATACAGCTGACGGTCGCTGGCGAGATGCCGACTTCGGACGCGATCTGCTTGCCCGTGTGGCGCTGCCGGCGCAACACCTCGACTTCGGCGCATGTGGCAGCTGGGGTTTGGCTCGGCAATGAAAGGGGCCGTGAGGAGCGATCACGCAACCCATCGACACCCCCCGCGCGGAAACGTCTGACCCACTTGGCGACAGTAGTTGGCTGAAACGTTGAATTGGAGCGCCGCTGCCGCCTTTGTTAAGCCACCTTCGATCACGCTCCGCACCATGGCCTCTCGACCGTCGGCGTCAGAGGCGCATTCTTATGGGTGTCCATTCGGTCCTCCGGGGATTGGCTAAAGCTTCGACAACTTCAGCTTCCTCGTTCCGGACCGGATGGACAACCTCCTGAAAGCTCACATCTGTCTAGATCAGGGCAAATGCGAGCAAGCTAGAGCAGAGAAGCGCGATTCGGCAGCGGTCAGGGCCAACAGGCTACCCGAAATAAGGTTGTGATCGCGCATGGAGCCGTCCTCCATTGCGCCAAAGAGGCGAATGCAGCCGCCGCTGCTGTCCCGCCCCATCAGCATTTTTGTTCAAATCCGATGCAAAACTCCTTCTCTTCTCCGTTGAGAATGCATGTTTTCGTCGTTCTCAGGAGCGAGTTTGCTGTTTGTCCGCAGGACTACGAGCATAATGCATACTTGCTTTTGCGAACCGAAGGTGTTCGCGCCTCACGAGCCGCGGGTTCGTAGTTCTCGCTTCGTGGCCCTTGTGAAATCATTGGAGCGAGACGTCTCATAATTGCTACATGGCTTTCGGATTGATTTCGTCAAATGCGCGGCTTTTTCATTCTTCTTGTGACCTTTGCGATCATGGTGTCCGCACGCGGTCAGCTCCATACTGACTTCGTGCCGCGACCGACTGCGCCCATACCACCGGTCAATGCACCATAGCTCAACGGCGTTTGGAGCCGCAGCGACTTAAGTGGCCTTCCAAACCCGAGGAAACATAGCCAGCCTCACACAATACTTTCGATCTGCACCGCAGCTTTCGTCGCGAGCACTCCGCCCGCCCTCGCCTGGATCAGCCCAGGTCATTTTACGATGCAGAACTGGCCAGCAGCACCTAAGCCCTACGTCGAAGCATTTGGCCTCTAAGCTCCCGTTAAGCTCAACTTTCCGAAATGGCCACCGTCTATGGCCGTTGCTACTCGTTCGAAACCGGCCTGCTTGCGGGAGCCCCGGCCTCATCGCGGCGGTGATCGCCGGAACGGGAGCAAGATGACAACACGTGGAAGCTGAGACTCTGGTAACTCTCACAAGTTCAATTTTCTGACGCCATATCGCATCATCGACGAGAGTACCAGGTGCACCGACTGCGCGAAGCCTGGCCGGTTGGGTGGACGGCTGCTTCTAAATCTGCCTACAATGTTGAATTTTCAGGGAATAGGCTCTTGGGGTATGACCTAAGCTTGTAGCGTGTTCTTCTCGGAGGCGGTCAACTCCAAGATTCGGAATCTTCAGCTGACGTACGGCATCATTTTAGTCGCTTACCGCCACATGCTCGGCGCGTGGCGAAGCGCATCGAGGCCAATCTGCTCGAGACCCTCGCGCGTCCTCTCACCTTTGCTGGCGGCTTCCAGAAGCTTCGAGGCGACATATGCCCGCACGCCACCATCACTCCCAGGCACCTTTACACAGACCGTTTCGAGTATCTGCCGCAGAAGTGCTGTGGTAGTGGCGTCCAACATCGGAGAATCCCCCCAACTTGAAGGCGATGATAGCACAGCGCGCTTCCTAGTGAATTGATCGAGTAAGCGAAAATCCAATACCGCTTTGCTTCGATCGATCGTCTGCCTCAGCTCCCTGTGCTTCCGCCTGCCCTTTCCCGGTCTGTGCCTACCGCCTGCTGGGCCAAATTCCGATGCTTCACTCTCGACTTTTAGCCTTGCAGCCCAGCGAGACGGCCATCGCGCACGCGGCGCCCCTAAACGTCAAAATTCCTCGCTCGAATAGAGATTTTCGGCGAATTCCACCTTGGCGATCGCGCGAAATTGCGGCGCATGTGCATCGAAGCGGCGACTACCGAGAGCGGAGCGATAAGATAGGGGCCTACGCCCGGTACTCCGCAGCTCGCACTCGGCCGGCCCCAACAGCCTGGTCTCTGTCGAATTTTGAACCAAACAAAGTTGAGGATCGAGCACCTTGCACTCGATAGTGCCGAACTCGTCTGCCCTAACAACACACCCCGGAAATAGACGTGCGGAGCATGACGAGGAGGTCCGTCACTTCACGCGCGAGATCCGGCTGATCCGCGTGCCTGGATGATCTTCTTCATTGCCGCGCGCGGCTGCGCTTGGCATTAACGGGGGGGCAAATCTGCTCTTGATGGGTGGGGGACCTGGACCCTGGGAACCCCCAGCAAAAATTCAACGACTTCAACAATGTCATGATTTAAAAAACCTTTTCACGCTGCGCGGTTACGAGTAGTGGTTACGAGTCACGGTTACGAGGACTCGAATGTCGATCGCCACGAACATCCAAAAACGTCCTGGTGGCACGCCTTACTATGTCCGCGTTGGAGTCCCGCTGAAGCTCCAGCCAGTGCTTAAGCGGAAAGGATTTGGCGGTCTCTGAAGACGAGCGACCCCAGGCAAGCACGTGACAGAGCGGCGCCCGTGATCGCCTCATTCCGTGCTCAGTTCGCAGAGCTGGAGCAGCGTCGCGCCCCTACCCCCGCCGATCTCCAGGCGGCGGTGTGGTCGCACTATGAGACCGAGCTGGGCCAGGACGGCCGAGCACGCGCGGCGCTACCAACAGACGCAACGCTGCGTGAGGCAACGGACAAGCTGGCAACCGATATCGGGGCGGGCCACGTGCCCTGGTCCGACGACCTGTTGGTGCAGCTCAATGCAACCATTGATCTGATCGTCATGAGGGATGCCGCGAAGCTCGACCGCGAGCGGCGGGCTATCCAGCTTTCTGAGTTACGGAAGCACCTCGCCCGCGGCGAGACAGCCTTGATCGAATGGAAGGCTGACGAGGTGATCCAGACCGAGAGGCTTGTGATCGCCAAGGGCTCGCCGGCATATCGCGATCTTTGCCAGCGGCTGCAGCGCGCACAGATCGAGGTTTTGGAGCGTGCTTCCGAACGCGATGCCGGTAACTGGGCCGGCGTCCCCTCTGATCCGATCAGTCATGCCGGCTGATCTCACCCAGGGCAAGCGGGCTGCCGCGCCAGGCGAAACGCTCATGGAGCTTTACGACAAGTTCAAAGCCGAGCGGATTGGAGACGCGCGGCCGGACACCTGGGATCAGAACCGCAAGATTGTGAAGCTATTTGCGGAGTTCGTCGGCGAGGCCTCGCACGTCTCTGTGATCACGCGCAAGGCTGTTCGCAACTGGAAGCAAGAGCTGGCCCGGTGGCCGGTGAAGGCGGCGGACAGCAAGGCATTCGAGGGCATGTCGTTCCGCAAGGTGATTGAGGCAAACGAGACGGTCAAAAAGCCAACGATCAGCCAGAAGTCGATCAACAAATATCTGGCAGCGCTCGGCAGCTTCGCGCGATGGCTGCTGCAAAACGAGTATATTGACGACGACGTTATGAGCGGCATGCATCTGTCGATCGACAAGCGCCGCAAGAACCGTTTTCCGTTCACCGGCGATCAGCTCAAGACGGTTTTCAATTCGCCGCTGCTCGGCACATGCCTTGGCGACGGTGCCGAGAACAAGGCAGGCAACGCCGCAGTCAGGGATTGGCGTTATTGGATTCCGTTGATCGCAATCTATTCGGGCGCACGCCTGGGCGAGCTGTGCCAGTTGCTAACCGCCGATGTGAAGCAGCCTCATGGCATCTGGATCTTCCATATCACCGAGGTCGGGGACGAGGATGAGGACGGCTCCGCCAAGTCCACCAAGACAGACGGCTCAATGCGCGTGGTGCCGGTGCATTCCAGGCTGATTGAGCTGGGCTTCATCGAGTATCATGCCGCCGTGGTAGCCCGTGGTGAGCAGCGATTGTTTCCGGAAGCGGAGCGCGACAAGCGCGGCTATTTCGGGGAAGCCTCAAAATTCTTCAATCGCTACTTCAAGGCTGTCGGTGTGAAGGTCGACAAGCGCGTTAACTTCCACAGCCTTCGACACAACGTCACTGATGCCTTCCGCGCCGCCGGCTACCTCGATGAGCAACATGGCGTGTTGCCGGGGCACACAAAGGCCAGCACGACCGGGCGCTATGGTGTGCTGCCAGAAGGCCCGCTGCGAGATCGCGTGACAATGATTGAGGCGATTCAGTATAGTTTCGCTGCGTGAATAGTTATCGACGCTGAGCCAACAAAGCACGAACAGGCTCCGATAGCTCAACTTCGCTGCCGCCAAGCACCAAAATGGGGCCATTGGCCTTTTCCTGGTATCGGAAGAAAAAGCCGTAGCGTTCGCCGAACTTACCTATCAAGTTAAGGCGCCGCTTCAGGAACGCCTTGACCAACAATCCTGAGGCCTTCCTTGTGTGCCTGCCTTCAAATGAGCGAAACTCCTCGGGATTCCAAGCCATGACGTCGCTTGTCGATAGCACCTGATGATAATCGTAAAAGCACTTGTCTCGCCAATTGTAGACCGCAGAATTCACTAAGGACGAGATCAATCGCGACGTCACGCCCACGAATGCACGACGCTGAGCGCTGTCTGCGTGCTCTCGAACGTAGGACATGATTTGGTTTAGGCCTTCTTTGATCCTACCCGATCTCAATGCTCCAAGAAACGCAGTTCGGCGCACCTCCCGACTAGGATGATTGAGACACTTGATAAGCCAGTTGAAAGCGTCTCGCTCGTCCCCATAGAACACATTAAGCGCTCGGATCGCCGCCAACGTGACCGTGGGATCGTTTTTATAGCCGGAGAGAATGTCGAAAATGAACAGCTTATGATCGCGAGAGTGCTCGGTGGTCACCTTCATAAACAGGAGGATGTTCATGCGGACGGTGGGGTCCGTGCTCTTGTCAAACAGCGCTCGTGCGATCATTGCGCCGCGGTCAGACGCCTTATCCTGTAAAAGCTCCTCCACGCGTATGATGACATTCGCCCAATAGTCTACGGAAAGCCTATTGACGACATCAAGCTCCTCCGGGTGATCCTGGAAATAACCTTCCTGACCCAGTCGATGTGAAAAAAGAGAATCGTCCGTATCCGCCCCGTCAAAGATGGGATCATCAACCTCCCATCTGACATTGACGCCATAGCACCCGCGAAGATCTGAACCTGAAAAATTAAATCCGCGCAGATCACAATCTGAAAAATCGACCTCGCAAAGATCCAAATTTTGAAAATCTGTGGCCGGGTCGAGTCCACAAAATTTGGCTTGGTTGACGAAGTTGGTATCTTCAAGATCGAGAAGCCGCGGGATCCTCTCCAGATATTCCCGACTTATCGGATCATCGGTGTAGTCCGTCGTCTTCAACAACTATCTCCGAAACAGAAAAAGTGATAATGCCACCATTGCTCTCGCTATGGCTTAACGCTTTTCCCACCAAGGCATTGAGCATTTTCTCATGGTTCTTACTTTTGAAAGCCAACTTGCTCACCTTGCTGACGGGCGTCACGCGAATATCCCGCTTTCGGGCAAACGCAGCTAGCTTCACCGCAAGCATGTTTGCTCCCGGTAGCGCCTTGATCTTGCAAAGGACGTCATCGTTCAAATAGGTGTCGCCTAAGGGCTTGTCTCCGTCTCCCGGCTCGGAAACCTCCCACCGCAAGTTTCCGCGCGCTTTCACCCTTAGTAGACTGTAGGTCTGTTGTGCGCTCATAGATTCAATGGTCTTGGAAGCGACATTGCCGGAGCCCTTGGCATTTAAAGCTGCGCTGGGTTGACTACTGAGATTGAGTTCAGCGGTGGCGCCTGCCTCGGCTTGCTTCGTGCTTTCCTTGGTAAGCTTATGCTCTACCGAAACGTCATTTGGCTTGGTCGGTTCGCCATGCCGACTCTTCGGGACGACCTCGAAACCGTCTAGGTCGAGAGACAGGTTTGCCCGGTTGAGCTCAACAACGAACTCCAGACATGCATCAGCAGCCAGAGTGACGCTGTCGATTCGAAGCTCTACTCGGACCTCTCTATTTTCAGGTTCGTTACCGTTCTGAACGCGCGTAATGACCTCGATAAGGTCCGGTAGCGCGTTTTGATCGTTCGCCATATCAGCCTCTCCCGCCGCACACTCAACCCAGACGCGAGAACCGAAGCAATAGAAAAGGCGCAAGTTTTGCTCCTTTTCCCTGGGGAAATACGGATCGACTTTAGTTTAGGTGCGCGGCCTTTCGGCACTTTCGAGCGCGTCAATAACGAGATCGCCGTAAATCTCAGCCGGCCAGACGTCGCCTACTAGGCCAAGCCTCAGCTTGATCTCATTCTCAAGCCAGCGTCCCTCTGGACTTGAGATCGGTCCAGACTCGTCGTGGAGATCGAGCAGCGCGCGGACGAGATCAAAATAGTCGGCGGTCGGGATAAACGTTCCGTAGTCGGTGGTCATCTGTCAGTCCCGTGTTGGTGATGCACGGGAGTCGAGATGCGCGATTTGCGAGTCGGCGGCAAGTTGACCAGATCGCCATGTAAGCCACTGCTGACAAGACACTTTGCGCAACGGCTAGCGTGTCAAGACGCTCATTTGTATTTTGATGTCAGCCGCCGCTGACCTTCGAAAGAGGTCGCCCTAGGAAGCTAGGCGAGCCTCAAAGGCTTTCCAATCCGTTCGGCCAGCAAGATCAGCCAGGATTTCAAACTCCTTAAGGAAAGCTGTGACCGTCTTCACTGCCCAGCTGGTGCAGCCGTGGCCAGCCCAAGCGCGTGGGAAGATGTCTTCGGTTTTGAAATGGCGATCGTCATACTGGAATTGACCTCTCAATACATCGGAGATCTTCTTGTGTTTATCCGCTTCATCTGACCACTCCGGCTTGAAATGGGTTAGCTCATTGCGGAGTCGCACAACGGCCAGCAACGCTTTGTAGAGGTCAGCCTTTCTGTCGAGAGCTAGCCTTTGCTTGAGCTCCAAAACGATATCCAATTTTTCGAGTGGAGGTTTGCGCTCCGAGAGTTCCCAAACTTTGTCGGTCACATGAGCCGGAAGCCCTGGAAAGACTGTTTCGCGATCGGCAAACAACTCGTTCGCATAAGACTCGAGGGAAGCTGTGGCTAGAAATAAGCACGCGACTGAATTGTGCAGCATCTCTTCCCACCAGTCGCCAAAATCGTCATTCTGATGTGCCGACTGGACACTCCCGGTCTGACGAGAGAACCGAGCAGCCGCGAGCAAATGCCCAATTGCAAAATTGGTGCGCAATCTCGCGGTAAAGCTCATGGAGATTGAGATGTTTTCAGTGAGGTTTTCGTTTATCGTAGTCATGGCTGATATAGGTCACTTTCGAACCCTCGCATGATACGCCGCACTTCACCGTAGGTCCATTCGGCTTCCTGCTGTAGCGGCCGGGTCATGGTAAAAGTCTGGCCGATACGTTTGGCGACCCGGCGCTGGTTGCGCATGCAGTAAGTTGCCCATCCGTCATCGCAGCGCCTCCAGGCCATCTTGATTTGGCGCTGAGGATTGACCTTCCATTTGCCCCACGCCGCCCGCATGATCTCTTTAAGGGCGTCCGTCTCGATGACTGCACCATAGGCGCCTTGGATATGCATCCGCCCCTCGGGCGTTACGTCGATCGCGAACCAATAGGGCAACCGAACCCGCCTCCATTCCGCGATCGGATATGTCGCCCCCGATCGAAATGGAGCTAAAAGCCGCCTAACCCGTCCACTTTTTCGGGGGAAGATCACTTGGATTTCTTCTCCTCCGTAGGTAGGCTTGCCTGAGCAAGTTCGGTTTCGAACTCCATCTCCCTGGCGGAAGCTGATCGCCGTATCTTTCTTCGCCCCGTAAGATAAAATCCTTCTCATGGCGGCGCATCATCAGCATCAAGATCGTCAGGCGCGGCTGCTTCACCTGGCTCAATCGCTCCTCGAAGGCGTGCACGGCTATGCGCAACTTGCCCTGAAATCCGTCATTCTCATTGAAGCCTAGGTTGCGTTGTGCTGAAACGACGTTTCCAAAGCGGGTCGCATAGAGATTAACTACCGGCCGCAGTGAGGCTGCCTGCCGCAGCGGATCATCCTCGGGCAGCTCCCCGATCAGTTTTTCCACCCAACCTAAATCTTCGAACTGGCGATCAAGAATATCCGCATGCGTCTCGACCGACATTTCACCGGCTTGCGGAGGAACTCGGTCGCGATTTGGCCAGGCTGCAGAAAGCTTTGTGACAATGAAACGACACGGGCTTTCAATTCATTGCTCGCGCTCGCCTCTCGTTGAACGATACTCGCGTAGTGCAGAGCTGCGGCGCAGATTACGCCGGTGACCAGCACACCGGAAATCCCGAGCACTGCCATCTGCTCGCGCAATCCGACTCGAAAGCCCCATCTGAGGGACGGACGTTCGCCAGTGTCCGAGGAATTCTTGCTCACTTTTTGTCCCTCGGTGTAACCTGATTTGTTTGAGTACTGCTGACAATCGCAGGTCAGCAAGTAACACGCGCACGTTGATCGGACTGGCTCAACCTGCTTCGTTCAATCAACAACGAGCGCTGCCTAATTTAGATTGATTTCCAAATGCTGAACTCGTGCGCAAAACGCGCGCGCCCCGTGCCGGTGCACGACCTAACTGCTGTTGGGTTAAGACGAAAACAGAGCGTGGAGACGTGATCATTTTGAACTGAGCGTCTCGCGGAATAGCTGCATCTAAACGGTTCAATTCGCATAAAACATGCGACGCATGCGCTAAATTCGGGCTCAATCAGCACAAGAAACGGATATTTCAACATCCGGCTTGCGCGACTTGACCGTAGGCGCAAGCTTGGAGCTCCAGTGAGTGCGGGCACTCACTTTATGCTCTCTTCAGCCGCCCTTTGGGGCGTTTCCTCCCTGACTTGGCCGTGCGGAATTTTCGCACGGCCTTTTTTTCGGAATCCGACGAAAGCAGATCGCTCACGTCAATCGCACAGTTTTTCGACCTATGTTGTGGCCCTCCCTTGGAGCCCACGATCGTGCTGCAACCTCTGCGCAGCTGCGAATGCGTCACCGCATCGTAAGCTGTCTTCATTGCGATCGGGCGTCCCTCCGTTTTCCATTACTGCAGGACTGGAATGGTGACGGCCTGCAAGGGCGACTCTGAAGTGTGGCTCATGCGTGGACAACTTTACGACTTTGATGGTAGAAACGGACACGGAAAGGGTTTTGTTCAGAAGAGGAGAGCGGCTTCACGTCCCGACGCGGCATCGATCAAGGCACGTTCCAAGCGCGACGATACAGTTTTACTTGCTCGAACCACACGGAAGCCGCCGTCGATACGGCGCACTTTGCAACAACAGGAAGAGAGCTTTGTTGGCTTCATAGCGCGCCGCGGCTCGGCTGCTTTGCGTTCCCGCCATGACCAACGAGCCATTCGTCGCGGAGATGGACCACGACCACCTTCGACGGAAACGTTTAAGCGAGACTTTGTAAATTGAAAATGGATCGGACATGGCATCCCCGCTCAAGCCATAGCTCTACCCACGATCTATCTCATTCGCATGGAGCCCACCGGAGGCCGCCATGTCTTTCTCGAGTGTCCCATGCAAGCGAGCAAGGCGGTCGATGATCGCCATCCGACAGACTACGCAATGCGGCTAGACCAATTCGAAGAACCGAGTCTGCCGCTGCCGCAGTAGTTCCTGGGGCCTCCTTGCCCTCCCACCTCGGCGAGGCTGATCGATGCGAGTCTCGGAGAGCGTTGGCGGGCTAGAGTTCGCAAGCCGTTCGTGGCCGATACCATAATAATAGCCGCTCAATCTCGCAGCCGGTCTGCGGCAAGTGCCGACGAATGAGTTGGAAGCTGCTTCCCTCAAAATCACACCCATCGCTGAGATCGACCAGGAAGGATTTCCGTTCTGCAGACAGACCCATCAGGGCGAACGGCATCATACGAGAGAAAGCCAGAAGAAATAGTACGCTTTGAGCGCATCATTGGAGGCGGTCGCGAGGTCGGCCCGATGACAGCTTAGCCGTAACGCCCCTGATGAGCCTGTAAGCATTGGAACCGATGATTGTTGCCGTGCTCCGTCTCACTTAGTTTCCACACCACCCTTGAAAGCGCCTCGCTCGACTTGCTGGCCTGTCGGGTGATGGTGCGCTAGGCATCACCCGGCTAATGCACTATCCAAGGGAGCTCACTCAGTGGCAGCTGTCAAGCTGCTCGCAACCAGCGCAACCATTTTTGGTCGGCCTCCCGCCGCGACTTGAAGCGGTCGACGCACCTTTTGGAGCAAAGCGCCGTTCGCCAGCAGTAGTAGCGGATCAGCCCGAACTTCCCGCCACAAATAGCGCAGCACCTTCCACCGTGGAAAACGTGAGAGTTATTGCGCATGCTTGCCTCCTTTTGGCGCCACCTAGATCAGTTCCATGCATTCTCCGCTTCCACGTCACAGCGCCCGCACACGACGTGCGGCGTCGCCAATTCCGATTCTCGGGTATGCAAGAACCCGCAGGCGCCGCAGAATGACCCTGCTGCGCGCCTTCTTGGCGCGGCCTCTGAGAGCAGTTGCGCCAAACTTTCCCACCTATAACTGCTATTTTTATCCTGGATAATGCAACGAACGGCATTTGGCCGCGCAAATCCTGCAATATTTCAGCTCTGCTTGAGGGTCTTCACCGCAAGAGATCATTCCAAATCTTCGCGGTTCTTGCTCGCCGTGCATCAAGCGAACAGATCGGCAGCTTCCCTGATCGCCGCATAAATCTGATCAATCTCTGCGGCTGTAACGCAATAAGGCGGCATCACGTAGATCGTATTCCCGAGCGGACGCAGCAGAAGATTTCGGTCCTTGAAGAAGGCTTGCAGTTTCGGACCGATGCCGGCGAGATAGCCGGCGTCATTTGTTTTCAGATCAAGCGCAGTGATGGTGCCGGTCCGACGAACGTTTGCAAAGCGCGGATCAGCCTGAAACGGCTGAATTGCGTGCTCTTGCATAGATGCGAGGGTTGACACGCGCGTGCGCGCATCGGAGTTCTGCCAAAGATCCAGATTGGCCTTTGCGGCGGCGCAGGCAAGCGGGTTCGCCGTATATGAACTCGAATGGAAGAACGTCAAATTGCGATCTTTCGAATAGTGCGCCTCGAAAATATCAGCGCGACAGAGCGTCACTGCGAGCGGAAGCGATCCACCAGTGAGCCCTTTCGAATAACACGCGATATCTGGAGTGACGTCGGCCTGCTCGCACGCAAACAGCGATCCGGTTCGACCCCAGCCCGTCATGACCTCATCTGCAATGAAGAGAACGCCCCAGTCTTCGCAGATCCGCTTCATCTCCCGCAGCACCCAGGCTGGGTACATCAGCATTCCGCCCGCCCCCAAAATCAGAGGCTCCACGATGAAGGCCGCCGGCATCTCCTCCCGACACACTGAATGTAACGCACTGAGCGTGTCCCGCTCGCGACCCGATGCCGGGAACGGGATTGGTGTGACGTCAAATAGCAGAGGCTCATAGGCTGCATTGAACACACCACGGGCTCCGACCGACATCGCTCCGACCGTGTCGCCATGGTAGGAGTGTTGCATCACCACAATGCGAGTCCGCGGTTTGCCGATGTTGTTCCAATACCCGAGCGCCATCTTCAGCGCGACTTCGACGCTCGTCGAACCGCTATCTGAGAAGAAAACGTACTCAAGAGCAGGCGGCGTGAGCTGCAGGAGTTGAGCCGCAAGCTCCTCGGCTGGCTCATGGGTGTAACCCGCAAAGATAATCTGGTTGAGCTTGCCCGCCTGGTCCTGGATGGCGCTGACAATATGTGGGTGGCAATGGCCGTGGGTCACGACCCACCAGGACGAGATCGCGTCCATGATATGTCGGCCGTCGGCGGTGTGAAGGTAAGCCCCCTCACCGCGCGCGATCCTTGTCACCTCGCCTTGAAGCGCGTGTTGCGTAAACGGATGCCAAATTGGCGAGCTCGGGGTTGGCATGTCAACTGAAATCGTCAGCTCGGAATGAAGACTTGAATGCCGTCTGAAGCGCCTCTGGCGTGAGAGGCGAAAGCAGAGGCAGTCGTCCCAACCAGCGCACGCGGCCAATCTCACGAATAGCAGTCTGAGTTTCCGGGTTGCGTTCGCCGATGAACGCAATACCCAGAATCGTGATCTGCCGCCTTCGAAGAGCCTCGATCGACAGCAGCGAGTGATTGATTGTACCGAGTTTTGTACTGGCGCAAACCACGACCGGAAGCTGCCACCGCTCAAACACGTCGATGTAGAGTGTATCCCCACTTAGCGGGACCATAAGCCCGCCGGCGCCCTCGATGATAAGAGGCCGTCCTTCCGTGTCTGGCGGACTTATGGAAGCTGCGTCAATGCGAACCCCGTCCACTTCGGCAGACTGGAGGGGCGATGCGGGCGTTCGAAGCCGGTAGAGCTCCGGCACGACTCGATCGGCTGACAGACGAGCCAACCTTGTGACGGTTTCGGTATCGGTTTCTCCGTTGAGGCCGGCTTGTATCGGCTTCCAATAACTCGCGCCGATAAGATCGGCCAAGCCTGCGGCGAACACAGTCTTACCAATCCCGGTATCTGTTCCGGTCACCACGATGCGCATACTCATCGAGCCTTCTCCTTCGTCTCCTCAGCGAGGGCATCGACCATGGAGACCACATCATCCTCGTTGACGTTCAGCGTCAGTGAAATTCGCAAGCGCGCTGTCCCCGCTGGTACTGTGGGCGGCCGAATTCCGCGAATATCGAAGCCGCGATCCTGCATCGCAGAGGCGAGCCGCATCGTATGAGCATTGTCGTCGACCATGTATGGGAGGATCTGCGAGCTGGACGGACATCGCACACCACGCGCTTCCATCTTCCGATGCGTGAATGCAACCAGCCTTGCGAGGCGCCGCTGACGCTCGGGCTCCCGCTGCAAGATGGATAGTGCCTCGCTGACGGCAACGGCAATTAAGGGTGATGGCGCGGTCGCGAAGATGAACGGACGACAACGATTGATCATAAAGTCGCGTAGCACACCGGAAGCAGTGACAAGCGCTCCCGCCACTCCCAACGCCTTGCCGCAGGTATGTACAACCAGGAGATTTTCACGGCGACCGTAATGGCTGGTCAGCCCTCGGCCCAGCTCACCGTAAACGCCAGTAGCATGGGCCTCGTCAACGACCAGGAAAGCGTCGTAGCGATCGGCGAGCGCGACCAGATCATCCAGGGGGGCGAAATCGCCGTCCATACTGTAAAGGCTTTCCGCGACGATCCAGACCCGTCCCATTCCTCCATCCGCGCGCCAGTCGCGAATCGCACTTTCGATGGCTCCGATTTCGTTATGGCCAGCTATCCGAAACTCGGCCCTGCCGGCTCGCGCGCCCTCATGAATACTGGCGTGAACCAGAGAGTCGAGGACGAGCAGATCGCCGCGCTGTGGCAGCGTCGTCAGGACCGCAAAATTTGCGACGTAACCACTCGCAAAAAACAGCGCGGTCTCTGCGCCAAAGAACTGAGCGGCTTCCGCCTCGAGGCATTCATGCTCTTCACAATTGCCGCGCAGAAGTCGCGAACCGCCCGAACCAAGCGGGGTGCCGCGTTCGATGGCCGCCAAGACGGCCTTTTTCATACGTGATGCACTCGCAAGCGCCAGATAATCGTTAGATGAAAAATCAATTCCGGCACGCGAATTGAGACCGCGCAAGCGGTTGTCATCTTGCAGGGAGCGCAAGGCCTTGACGTAGGGTCCGAATTTATCCATTCGCGACGAGCTCATTGCGCACTCCACCCGATGCTGCCGGCCTTTTGGCGATAGCCGCCGACGACGAGCTTGAACATGCCACTCAAGTCTTAACGGGCGAGAATGCCATTGTTGCGGTCAACGAGCACGACGCGCGGTTGGAACGCCTCTGCTTCGGCTTCGTCGAAGGATGCATAAGCAATTACAGTAATTTTGTCTCCTGGCATCGCCAATCGTGCGGCAGCACCATTCAAACCAATGATACCAGACCCACGCGGTGCCTCGATGACATAGGTTGCAAAGCGCGCCCCCGTATCCATGTTGTAGATCTCGACGCGCTCATAGAGCAGGACCCCCGCCGCGTCCAGCAACGCACGATCAATCGAGATTGATCCTTCATAGTGAAGATCGGCTTCGGTCACGGAAGCGCAATGGATTTTGCCCTTCATGAGGGTGATGTTCACTTCACACTCGCCCGTCAGCGCCTCGATCGCCTGCGCTGTTTCGTTTGGCAAGCTCGGACGTGATGCCGAGCCGCGCGAACAAGTGCGCGTCGCGATCCAACTTGGGGTTTTCTGTCGTCAGCAGCGTATCACCGATGAAGATTGAGTTCGCGCCAGCTAAAAAGCACAGAGCTTGCAGTTCGTCCGTCATATACTGCCGTCCGGCCGACAACCGGACCACGCTCTTCGGCATCATGATCCGAGCAGTCGCGACCAGGCGCGCCACGGCGATGGGATCAGGCCGCTGGGCGGTTTCGTTGACCGGCACGCCCTTGACCTCGTTCCATAGGTTGATCGGAACGCTTTCCGGATGGCTTGGGAGGTTTGCAAGCAGCACGAGCATGCCCAGGCGATCCTCGATGCGCTCGCCCATTCCAATGATGCCTCCACAGCAGATCTTGACCCCGGCGCTGCGAACGTGCACCAGCGTTTCGAGGCGATCTGCTAGCGTACGGGTCTTGATGATGCTGCCGTAAAATTCAGGCGAGGTATCGACGTTATGGTTGTAGAAGTCGAGCCCAGCTTCAGAAAGCTTTACTGCCTGGCTCGCGGTCAGCATACCGAGGGTGACGCAGCTCTCCATGCCAAGACCTTTCACGGCCCTGACCATGTCGCAGACCCGATCAAGATCGCGCTCTTTTGGACCACGCCAAGCCGCAGCAAGGCAGAAGCGAGTTGCACCTGCATTCTTGGCGCGTTTTGCTGCGGCCAGTACATCGCCAGCGTCCATCAGCCGGGTAGCCTTCAGATCTGTAGCGAAGTGCGCGCTCTGGGAGCAATAGCCGCAATCCTCCGGGCAGCCCCCTGTCTTGATGCTAAGTAGGCTAGCGGCCTCGACGTGGTTTGGATCGAAGCTCTCGCGATGAACGTTCTGCGCTCGGAATATCAGGTCTGAAAACGGAAGCCCATACAAAGCTTCGGCCTCGATGACCGTCCAATCAAAGCGGACAAGCCCTTTGTTATCACGATTGTCGTGCCTGGCTTCTGCGGCAGGATTCATGCATTCATCATTGTCAGCTTGGTAGGATACCTTCTGAAACTCGATTGAAGCTCGCGCCTTTTCGAGGGCAAAGGTATAAAGCCTACTCTCGCTCAAAGACGGCGGAAATGCAGCCAGATTGCACGATTTCTGCGAAAAGGGCCTTACGCAATATCGATTTCGACTCTGAGCGAGATCGTGTTGCGGCCGTTCGTCAGCAAAGGCTCGAGTACCAACCGCGGGCTGCGCCGCCATTGCAGCGAGCTCACGTTCGAGATAGTAACCCCAGCTCCACTCACCGGGATCGCCGATCATCCATGATTCGTCACATCGTGTTGTTCACCGCCAAGGACCAGGCCCAGATTGAGGGCGTTATCGAAGGTCTATCGATCCTCACGAAAATCCCACATCCACGTCGGCTGGAGATTGCCCGCAATCGCAAGAGCGACCCCCTCGGGAACGATATCGATGTCATCGTTTACGGTGAATTCGACAGCGACGCCGAGCTCGCAGCTTACAAGGGGCATCCTTTATACCAGGAATCAATCAGGCGTGTGCGCCCTCTTCGGGAGCTACGGCTCGCGGCCGACTATAGTGTCTAATGGATGCGGCCTCCTGAAAGATGGCTGGGCCAATGCACGATGCGGGCGTCACAAAATGGCGCTCAAATAGTCGCTTCTCGGTCGTCGGGCGAAGCGGCAAGTTCGAAACTAGCCAGTTCGTTGCTCTGGCGAGGGGCCTCCTGAGGAAGTTCTGCGACAAAACAAGAAAAACCTCCAAATATGTGCATGGCGAGGTCGTCTCGACTGATTTTCCTCCTCTAAGCTCTTTAGGCTCACAAGCAGCTGGCCTGTGACAGCGCCAAGAGCAAGACCGAGCCCGTGAGTCGCAGGGCACAGACAATTCGTGATCGACGCCGGTTGCACCGAGAAGGTGAAGGCAGCTTCATCGGGAAAATTCGGCCCGGACTACGCTTTCCAAGGACGCTCAGTGAACGCAATCGAGCTCGAAAAAAACAGATTGCTCGCGCTTCCCTTCAGATGCGGGCGGCTCCTTAGAGGACCGCCTGCCCATACAGCAACCGGCAAAAAGCGCCTAACCAGATGGAACGGAACACCTGTCACAGAGCAGAGCAACTGGTTGTCAAATGCATGTCCGCGAACTCCGATGGATCGAACCTGCCGTTGCTATGCGGCGTCTAGGAAGTCAACCGAACCTGACTTTTCTCGACAGCGCCGTCAGGCACGAATTGGGGCGCTACTCATATGTGACGTGTGATCCATTCAGTAGCTACCTAGTCAACAATGGACAAGCGAGTTGGAACGGCGTCGCTCTTGCGGGCAATCCGTGGGAGGCTCTCCGGAGTCTGCTCGCTAGATACCCGCAACAGAACCGAACAGATCTCCCACCCTTTCAGGGCGGTGCAGCCGGCTATTTGGGCTACGACCTAAACAGGACGCTTGAGCGATTGCCGGCACCTGCGATTGCCGGTCGCGCTTTGCCCGAATGTGTCCTGCATTTCTATGACGTGGTCATCAGCTTCGACCATCGGGATCACAACTGCTGGATCGTTTCTACCGGCTGGCCGGCTCAGGAGCCTGCGCCTCGACTTGAACGAGCACGCCGTCGCTCCGATCAGTTCGCCGCCTTGCTTGACATGCCGACGCCAGCTCTAAAGGAACTCCCTAGCACATTAGGCGTATGGCAGTCCAACTTCAGCCTTGACGAATACATCGCTGCCATACAGCGCGTCATCGGCCTCATTTTGGCAGGAGACGTCTTTCAAGCGAACATCGCGCAGCGTTTCACTGCGAGGATGCCGACCTCATTCGACCCGATTAGCTTTTACTGCAGCCTTCGGTCCCTCAATCCGGCGCCGTTTGCGGCCCTGTTGCGCTATGGCGAGCTCACCATCGCCTCAAGCTCACCGGAACGTTTTCTCAAGCTCGACGCACGAGACGTCGAAACACGCCCCATCAAGGGCACGATAGCGCGAAGCAATGATTCAGCGGAGGATCTGCACCGCGCGCAGGTTCTAGTCGCATCCGAAAAGGACCGCGCTGAAAACTGCATGATTGTCGATCTTCTGCGCAACGATCTGTCGCGGGTTTGCACGCCGCACTCGGTCGAAGTTGCCGGGCTGTGCAACCTCGAATCCCACGCGTCGGTGCACCACCTCGTCTCGATTGTCACAGGTGAACTTTCAGGGAGCCAAGACGCCGTCACGCTGCTGCGAGCGTGCTTTCCAGGGGGCTCGATCACCGGGGCGCCAAAGGTGCGATCGATGGAGATTATCACGGAAATTGAGCGAGTGGCTCGACAGATCTATTGCGGGGCAATCGGCTTCATTGGCTTTAATGGGCATATGGATACCAACATCACGATTCGCACCGTAACTATTGATGGCGATCAAGCCATGTTTCAAACGGGAGGCGGAATAACAGCGATGTCGGATCCGCACGCCGAGTATGCTGAGACGCTTGCGAAGGCACAGCGAATCTTTGAAGCTTTTGGTAGTGAAGTACCTGGTCCGCTGTGATCCTCATTATCGATAACTACGACTCTTTTGTCTTCAACATCGGCCGGTATTTTCAGAGGCTAGGCGAATCAACCGATGTTGTCAGGAACGATGCGATCAGCGTCGCCGACGTGATCAACCTTAATCCCCGCGCGATCATTATCTCTCCCGGCCCCTGCACGCCAAGTGAGGCCGGAATATCTATGGACGTCATCCGCGAACTTTCCGGGCGCATCCCCATTCTCGGGATTTGCCTCGGCCATCAATGCATTGGAAGCGTTTTCGGCGGACGAGTGACGCGAGCTCTACGCCCCATGCATGGGCGATCCTCTCGCATAATGCATGAATGGGGGCCGTTATTCGAGGGGCTGCCTTCCCCACTTTCCGTCGGTCGTTATCATTCGCTCGTGATCAAGCTCGACTCGGCCTCCGCACCGCACCTCATGGCCACAGCGCGGTCCGAGGAAGGCGAGATCATGGCTCTCGCACATCGCAATCAAACAACTTACGGCGTGCAATTTCATCCGGAATCGATACTCACCGAATACGGGTCTCTGCTGTTCAACAATTTCTTGCGGCTCGTAGCCACTCGTTGAGCCGAGGACGTCGACCAAACGGAAATGAGCAGCCAGCTGAACATCCCCAAAAATGCCGAAGCAGCCAAGCTTCAGCACTTAGTCGGGAGAGCAGCCTGAAAATGAGGCTCATCGGCTCTGCGGCCGCGTTGTCCTTCTCTGTCGCATAGAACTCGGGATATGCTTGAGCGCCTCGCCCCGCAATGAGCGCGGGGTCAGGTGTGGCAAGTTCGCAGAACTTACGTTGGATGTGGGCTCAACAGAATGCAAGCTGAGTGTCCCCGCTCGGCGAGCTTGCCATCACGTAGCAGTCGACCTGGAGCATCCCATGAGCCCTGCCGGATGGCTATGGTCGGTCGCTTTGCCGTCGGGCAAAGACATGGGGCACCCGCCGGCGGACCGCGCCCCTCCATAGCCCCGGTCGCTCGCAGCAGAGGCCGGAAGCGACTTGAGCTCGGCGGATCTATGGGCTGGTGTGACTTCTAACAATTGTGTCTGCTGCCTCACTAGCGATCAATCGCAAACAAAAGCGTGAAAGCCGCGCCCCGGTGCGGCGCCAGGCAGGAGCCGATGCGTTTTGCAAGACAGCGGGGGCGGTGTGCTGTAAGCGCTCTTCCGAACGCACAGCTTCGAGACGGTAGCTAATCTTTTTCGTTGGTGAAGTTCTGCCAGCCGGCGAGTGGCCGACTTTTTGATATCGATTACAGCCTTCTTCAGCGGCGCCTAGGCCTTAAGGAGCGATCGGATCGATGCCTTAAAGCAGCGGCAGAGCCAAAGCCATTAGTGATTTCCGAACTCCGCGTTGCCCCCAGAACTCGTAGGGGAGCTCCGTCCAGGTTTGACGTATCCTGCAGCCGAACTCTGTGGCGGGCGGCCAGAGCCACAGATTGGACCGCTGGCAGTCGATCCGATGTTCGACACCACCTATCCGTTGAGAGGCGTCATGCAAGCTAGGGTCACAAATACGATCAAGACTTGGAAACCGGTGATCACTATTAGCAACTCGACTGACGAACCTGAACCGGCAGGTCAAGGATGAGACATGATGACTCAGCTCTTGGGGCCTCCTTGGTCTGGCTCTGCACCGCGGATTGTTTTTGTTGGCAGGAACCAGCGCGGCAACTGGGTTGCCCGCGAACAAGGGGGCTCCTTTGGCGGCCTTTTTGTCAGCCGCGCCCAAGCTTTGAAATATGCTCTTGTCGAGAACGGCCACCATCCAGAGTGCATCATCGAGGTGACGCGTGAGATCGAACTCGATATTCGGACCAACTCGCGAATTACATGAAGGGCATAGGTCGGCGAGCCCCCATGTTGGATTCCCATCGTTCATGTCATCATAATTGCCCGACCTCGGAGCGATCTTGCGCTTCCTGCCAGATTCGATAGGAAGAATCCCTTCTCTTTTGCTGTACTCTTCAGGGTGCCACCAGCTCTCTCGAGTAAAGCTGTAAGTAGCGGCGACCTGACGTGTCGAGAAACCGTATCTTAGAGGAGATAAGCAGCCATGGAAAATGCGAGACCAGCCTCGTCAATGGTAAACCGCGATCACTTGGAGTTTGTGCAAAGCCAAATTAACTTTGCTCGACGCACGTCCGACGAAAAAGCTCCCGAAGTTGTTTTCCCGGGATGCGACATGGCCTCTAGTTCAGGCGCTCGGCCAATACACGTCGTCCTGCCGCCAATGGTTGGCTACAACGTTACTATTCGCAACGCGCGTCCCATCTTGGACGAACTATCTCTCGACCGCGAAGGTTTCACCCTCATTCAGCACAAGATATCCTGTGCAAACGAGGGGGATCCAAGAACTTTCTGCCACAGATACCTGGAAGACATGGTTCCGTTCATCAAGCACTACTTCAATGCGTCGTGGGTCGTGCCCCGCCGACAAGCTGTTATTGTTCGTTCTACCAGCGGGAGATCCTTTCCCGAAGGATGTGAGCCGGGTCTATTGGCTCATATTGATTACGCACCGATCTCCGGCCCCATAACTGCCGCGATCGAGGACCAATTGCAAGGTATTCCGTCCAGAGTGTATTCTCGATTGATCATCGTTCAAACTTGGCATGCCCTCTCGCCGCCTCCGCAGGATTTCCCCTTAGCGTTCTGCGATGACGCCACCGTTGACGATAACGACAGTGTCGTGGTGGACTACACGTTTCGTGGCACCAAGCTTAAGTTTTGCGTCATGCGCTTCAATCCAGCTCAGCGTTGGTATTATTTTCCCGAGATGACAGCGGACGAGCTCATTTTGTTTAAGGGCTATGATTCGGAAGCGCATTGCAATGCCATGGCGCCTCACTCGGCGTTCGATATTCGTCGCGCATATCCTAGTGCAAAGCCCCGTGAGAGTATCGAGGCGCGCTTCTGCGTGTACTACGACTGAGCGGCCGAGATCACTTCTGCCATTTCAACCGCCGCTCAAGCTCAGAGGAATGTGCAGGCGTCAGCAGCCGCGGTCGATGCGCTTACTTCTTGCGCTTTCCTCAGCTCGTCGCTCGTAAGCGCAGCTTCGACGACGTCGGTACTGGGCACGCACGTCGATTTTCCTGGATGTGAGTTAAGTCGCGGCTGTGGTGGCCTTCTTGCTGCCATCGATGGCGATGGCCGCTGCCTGCATGAACAGCTTCTCCCGGAAGACAACCCCGACGTGCGCCTAAATCTTTCAAATCACCGCAGTATTCGTTCACCGAAATTGGCAATGGCGTGAAAAGTGCCTGTAGATGTCGATCTTCAGCAGCGCGCCAGAGATCGTGAGAGCTCACCTCACGGAGCCGGTCATTGCGCACAAAATGAGATGGACGGCCCCGCCCTGATAAGCTGCGAAAGAGCACCCCAACGAGGATAAGCTATGGCTATGACAACAATCGGGCTTGATATCTCGAAGACCTGGTTTCAAATTCACTGGATTACGGCGGATAGAGACACTATCCGCGAGAAACTCGCCCGCGGGAAGGCCCTCGAGTTTTTTCAAGGCTTCCAAGTTGTCTCGTTGGTCTTGAGGCTTGCGGCAGCGCTCATCATTGGGCTCGTGAACTAACAAGGCTTGGGCACAAAGCACGTCTTATGCCGGCCCGCTACGTACGAGCTTACGTGCAGACAAACAAATATGATGCTGCTGATGCGGAGGCGTACCGGGAAGCTGTCCAACGGCCTGGCACGCGCTTTGTCCGTGTAAAATCCGTCGAGCAGCAAGGACTTTCAATGCTGCATCGAACGCGGGATTTGCTCATCCGACAGCGCACAGGCCCGATAAATGCTCTGCGTGGTCATTTGAGCGATTGGGGATCGTGACCGGGAAGGGAAAAGCAAACGCGAGAGAGCTCATGGCACTCGTGCACGTTGACAAGCGTATTCCGCAGAGTGCGCGTAGAGCCCTTCAATCCTAATCGATCAGATCGAAGACCTTAAGCTGCACATTGAAAGCTACCAGAAGATGATCCTTTCGACTGCCAAAGACAATGAAGTTTGTCGGCGTCTTATGAAGGTGGCGGGCATCGGCCCATTTGCCGCTACCGCCCTGGCGGCACCTGTCGATCATCCACATCAGTTCGCTTCAGCAAGGCATTTCGCTGCCTGGCTTGGATTAGTACCGCAGCAGCATTCGACCGGGGGCAAGGAGCGTTTGGGTGGTATCAGCAAGCGCGGCGACGGCTACATTCGCAAACAATTGCTCATACATGGCGCCCGAGCCGCCGCTCATCGTGTCCGTATCCCGGCTTGGCGAACGGCGTCGATGAACAGCAGGCCTTTGTCTTCGAGGAGATCGAGACCGGTATTGCCGCGATCAAGGCCCAGGTCAGCAAGGGTCGTGCGCAAGCGGACGGCAGGCGTGCACCGCGTCGGCGCAAGGGCTTTGCGCCCCATCTGGAACGGATCGAAACTGTCATTGAGCCGGAAGAGCTGGCTGAGCATGCTGGTAAGCAGAAGGTGTTGATCGGCGAGGACGTGTCGGAGCGTCTGGATGTGGTGCCGGCGATGTTCCGGGTGATCGTCACGCGCCGTCCCAAGTATGCCTTTAAGAACGCGGACGGCGTGATCCAGGCGCCGGCCCGGGTCCATATCATCGAAGGAGGCGTTCCGACGGAAGCGCTTCTGGCCCAGATCGCCGTCGCCAAATATGCGGACGGCGTGCCGCTCTACCGGCAGGAGGCTAACTACGCCACGGATCGTGTCGAACTCCACCGGCAGCTGCTGGCGAAATGGATGGGCAAGCTCGGCTTCGAGCTCGAGATCATGGCCGACTGCATCTTCAGCGAGGTCAAGAAGGCCGAACGGGTCTTTGCCGACGAAACCACTTTACCGACGCTCGCTCCCGGCTCCGGATCGACAAGGACGGCCTCCTTATGGGCCTATGCCAGGGCTGACCGAACGTCTGGCCGCAGCAATGCCCCGACGGTGACGTATCGTTTCGAAGACAGCGGCGCCGGCGAATGTGCGGTCCGCCATCTCAATGGTTATCGCGGCATCCTGCAAGTGGATGGCTACGCCGCCTATAACACGGCAATGATAGCATCACATTGCCTGGCTGCTGATCCCACAGCAGGCGCAAGTTCTACGAGCTGCATGTTGCAGGGAGCACGATCGTGGCAACGCCGACGGTCGAGCGGATGGTAAGACTCTGGCAGATCGAGAAGACCGTGCACGGTTAGAGCCCCGACGCCATGTTGCCGCGCGCCAGCAGGCCTCGGCTGCGGTCGTCGGAGATCGCTCCGATCTCTGGCAGCAGACCTATCCTCCCCAGTGAGGACCACCCCAGAGATCCCACCTGCTCTCTTATCATGGGATAGTTTGCGGAGGTATGCGCGGTCGTCGAGCTGGCTCGCGCGCCCCTTAAAGGCCGTCTATCGATTCGAGGGAAGTGATCCTTAGAGCTCTGCGCCGGTTTGATACAATGACCGCCCTTTGCCGTGTACGGTTACTCTCAGCATAGGAGCCGATTAAACACTGTCGGCGTCAGCGCCATCGCTTCTGCTCAGCATCGTACGCACCAGAAAGCTGGTCGCTCACGTTCATCAGCTCACGCTTGAGAACTTTGTTGCTGGAAGTCGTTCTCGGGAGTGCTGCAAGAAAGGCGATGTACCGCGGCACCTTGAATATGGCCAACTTGGAGCGAGCATGTTGAAGTATGCGCTCGACGGACAAGGCGCCAGGAGGGAGTCCCTGTTTTAGCTCAACGCAGATCTTAACCTCCTCGCCACGTTTAGCATCATGAACGGGCACCGCGGCTACATCCGAAATTTCCGGAATCTCGCGGATAACCGCTTCGATCTCGCGGGCCGCTATGTTCTCACCCGAACGGCGGATCATATCCTTCTTGCGTCCAACCAGCCAATAAAAGCCAATTTCGTCGCGGCGCATCAGATCTCCAGTCTTGAACCAATTGCCTTCAAACTGAGCGGCATTTGCATCCGGTTTATTCCAGTACCCCTCAAATATCCCCCGTCCGCTCACCCACAGCTCACCAACCTCACCAACGGCCGTGGCAGTACCATCCTCATTCATCAACCGCAGCGAACGAAATGGAACAGGTATTCCCACAGAACCCGATTCAGCAAATTCGTCGAGTTCAACTGCCATTCGAGTGCCAAAGCCAATTTCCGTCATTCCATATGCATCTTGAGTGGGCACCCGAAATCGTTCCCGAAACTGGCGCACAGTATTGGGATTCCAACCCCAATTTATAGTTCGCTTCAAACATGTGGTGCCGTTCTCATCTGCGGCTTCTGCCTCGCGTGCTACCAGCTCGGGAAATTGGCACCACTCGATGCGGTGCTGCCTGACCCAACCGAGGAATCGAGTCGAACTCACCTGCGGCGCCAAATAGAATGTCCCGCCCTGCCGATACGCACTCAGAAGATGCCATTGAGGGTCTATATAGAAGAATGGTTGGGCAGACAAATGCCTGCGGTACAACTGCCCATCCCAACAGGCCCATTGGTATGAGCTCACGCCCCAATAGTCGTGTGTCAACATGCATCCTTTCGGAAAGCCGGTTGTTCCTGATGTAAACTGAATATTCAGCAGATCGTTGGGGCAGACGTCCTCCTTCAGGTCTGATTCCTCGATTCCCTGGAGCAATTGCTCAAGCGAAGCGGTGGCTCCGTCGGACGCTTTTTCGACAAGGAGTATCCGTTGCGTTTCCAGCTGCCGTGGCCACGGCTGCATAGCGGCGAACACTGGCCACGCGCGATTCTCCACCACCGCATACGTCGCCTGTGTCTCGCTGAGAACGTACTCGATCTCCCTCGGAGTATAACGCATGTTGATAGGGACTATGACCGCGCCAATCTTTGCTATCGCGAACCAGATGATTGGAAACTCGATACGGTTGCTTAACATAACGCCGATGCGATCCCCCTTGCGCACGCCAAATGTCCGCAGTGCGTGTCCGTACTTATTGGACAACTGGTGAATCTCCAAATAAGTGGCACGCTCGTTGCGGTCAAATACGTCGACTGCAATCGTGGACGCGTGCGTCCTTGCGCGCTTCGAAATCAGTTCTCCGACCGTTGTCGTTTCATATTTTTCTTCTAGTTCTTTGATCTTGCTTGCCATCTTTGCGACGTGATCGCCCAGGTGGGTTTCTACCGAGAGTCCTGACATTGATGGTTACCTTGCACATGAAAACGAAGAATGCGACGAAACGCTCGTGACACAGCATTGATGGCTCGATGACGCCACGGCTCAGCGAACAGATGGTCCGGGCTTACGTCATTTTCTGCACTTAGTCCCATCGTGGGGCGGTCCATTACACCTGCATTTGGCTCGCATTTGGCTCTCGTACAGCAAGAATGATGATTGCGACACTACCGCTTCTGGTGAAGGAAATTCCGGCTTGTTAACTGCTATTGAGCTCCCGTCTTCTCCAAGCCCCTGGTTGCTCGAAGTCGTTCCTGTGACTCCTGATCGGGTTACCCTTGCTCGAGCACACTCGCGGGCTCTCAGATAATAGAAGCGAGCGCTGGGTCCACGTCTGCACGTCTTGGCTTTTTACCCACGAAAGATCTGCTAGCACGTTTCGTGCGCGGAGGATCGAACTTGAGCTGGCGCGGTTCGGCGGCAATCTGGGCGTTTGCGGCCGAGAACCCGCGAGTCGCCGATGACCCGGCGAACTACGCCACCAGGATCGCAGGCCGCCACGGCCGAGACCACCGCACCGTCAAGCGTCGTTAGTTTCCGAGCGACCAACGCTTTTGTAACAACCCTCTTGTTTTCCAAGAGGCGGGGGCGCCGAAGGACCGTTGTACCAAAACAATTCGATCGACATCGGCGGCAGCTGCTGTCCTCCTCAGCCGGCTGGCCTGACCACCGGCATCGTCGAGGAGCCCTCGCTGAAGGAGGGCTGCGTCGGCAGATCCACGCGGAATCGAAATGACGGCGCGATTGCAAACTCTATTCGTCCACACCCGAAGGAAGGCTCAGCGTGCGAAGGTCGCCCTGGTCTCTGAATTCAGTGCGATGGTTTCGATCACCTCACTGGACTAGCTGCGCCCAACGGCTCGTGAGCCGAAGGCATGCCGATCGATGCTAAAGAAGGCATAACTCTCGGGTCGCAATTTCCTGTATGCAATCAGCCTAATCTGCTTGCCGAGCCAGGGAAGGCCCTGCCGGCGAATGCGGTTCGCTCGACTTTCTATGGCCTCTTGATCCAGCCAGGCGAGCAGCTTACCAGCCACTTGGTGGTCTGCGTCACGCATACTTCATAGCTTTGCCGAACATCTCCACCTCCCAGCGCCAGCCGTACTATCGGTGTTTTTCAACGTTGGTCCGCCAAGTGGTCGTAAGGACATCGGCCTTAAGCGTCGCCTCTTCCAGAGCATTAATGCAGCCGAGCATTTGCAGCTAGTAAGAACTCGCCGCAATAAGGCTATGCGCACGAGACGGGAGCGGCGAATGCCTGCTGCTGGGCACTGCGTCCATGAGGCGTGATTCAAGACATTCAGCGACTGCGTCACCTCGTTGATGGCCGTATTGGTTGGAAGTCGTGGGCCTTGTGAATTGGCGATCTCATGTCTGGAACGTTGGCATGGAAGCGCCTCCCTGCGCATGGCTAACACCATGGAGTTTAGCGGCTTTACGTGATCAGACCTGTGCGTTGCGTCACTTCGCTGTAGGGCGCTTCCCATTCTGCTTCGGCGGCTGGACTGTTAGAATTTGGATCAGCACAGTCCCCCATAACCCACGTTCAACGGCGCGGGACTCATCTTCTCCCCACACGCGGGGCTCGCCGGTTCGCCTTCTGAACGCGCACAGACGCAAGTACCATCAACCGAGCAGATTCGCGGTAGGAGCGCGGCAACGAAATGGCTCTGCTTGTCATCCCTCGCTGTTCTTATCTCCTCTCCTGTACGCATCCAAAGCAACACCGCCGGCTCGAGTAGTTTCCCAACCTAAGCGCTGGGCCACCCTTTTATATGCGGTTTGAGCCACTATTCGATGCGCCCCGTTCATTTGGCTACTCTGTTGTCTTGGTCCGGACAAACCTCGGTGTCACTCCAAAGGTAAGCAGCCAGCTAGACCCCCGTTCACTCTTGAGGGGAGCCTCCGCAGGAGCCTGTTAGCGGCACGCCGATTGCTTCCTGTGCACCGCCGCGTCCGTAGCTCCGAGGCGGAACTATCGACGGGCGTTCTGAAGGAGCCGGCCTTAATGAAGGCTTTGCCACGCTTTGATGGCAGATATTCAGAATCGATAGCGTGACAAGCCTATGATCAATCTGCCAGGTTTTGCGGGTTGATCGTCAAAAAGAGGAGAAAGGCGGAATGATTTCGGAGGCGTTCATCACCTGTGCAGTGACGGGAAGTGGATCAAATGTGGAGCGTAGCCCGCATGTCCCGGTCACTCCACAGCAAATTGCGGAGTCGGCAATCGAGGCAGCACGAAGCGGGGCAGCGGTGGTGCACATTCACGTACGTGATCCCAAAACGAGGAAAGGGTCACGCGAACCTGCGCTCTATCGAGAAGTCGTGCGGCGCATTCGGAATTCCGACGTGAATCCCGTAATCAACTTGACGACAGGAATTGGAGGGGACCTTGTGATGGGGGAGCCTGTCTCCCCGTTTCCGCCTGACCCTTCGACGGACATGGCGGGTGCACTTGAGCGACTGGTTCATGTGGAGGAGCTGCTCCCGGAGATTTGCACGTTAGATTGCGGTTCCATGAACTTTGGCGCCCACAACTATGTTATGATCAACACCTATCCAACGCTGCGCATGATGGCCGCGCGCGTAAGGGAACTTGGTGTATGTCCTGAGCTTGAGGTGTTCGATACTGGCCATCTGTGGACAGTGCGCGACCTGATCGCCGAAGGGTTGATCAAGCAGCCGTTAATCCAACTATGCATGGGTATCCGCTACGGCGCTTCACACGATCCTGCCGCACTAATGGCAATGGTAAAAGCGCTTCCGCCCAGCGCTATCTACTCGGCGTTCTCGATCGGTCGGATGCAGCTTCCCTATGTCGCAATGGCAGCCTTGGCCGGTGCGAACGTACGAGTGGGATTGGAGGACAATTTGTACCTATCGCCGGGGTTGCTTGCGACGAATGCCGATCTTGTGCGCCGAGCGGTGCATATTCTCGGGCACATTGGAGTAAGGGTGATGTGCGCCGATGAAGTTCGTAAAAAGCTCGCGCTAAACGTTCACACTTGAAACTGCAGCATCCAAGTAAGAGATTGCAAAATGTCGTGTATTAATTTGAGTGCTGTCGCGACGCTATTTGAGGTGATCGTGCGGCGGCCTGAACATGTCCAATAAGGTGGGAACTTATACTTCGGTGGGCGTCAGCGCTCGCAGAAGATTCTGCTCACTGAGAGAGACAGCGCCAGCTGCTCGAAGCCGCCAGGCGGCTGTAGGATGCAGCTGGCGGTTGGGTGCGCAGACAGATTGCGTAGCGCTGAGTGGCACGACCATCTAAGGTCCGTTCGTCAATAAACGCGCCTCGTACGACCGCTGTTACCTCGAGTTCAGCCTAGTTGTTCGGATCTAAGCTGCGATAGGCGCGCCAGTGACGGCACCTAGATTTCGTGCCTGCATCGGCACAATGCCTCGGGGCTTGGGGCGGATCGCCGAAACGAAACAAACCAAGCGGCTTCCGTAACCTACCAGCATTGGTGATTGAGTTTGAAAGATGCATGATTACCCTCATGCGGAACACCTAATCAACCCACCAAGCCTTACCTGAGTGATCGAAGGACTCGTCGTTCTAAACTAATCGCGAATGACTGCTGACCCAAACACGGCCGGGACTCTCCGGGATCAAAGGGGGAGCTATTCGGATGTACCGGGACAGGTCTTCGACGGCCCTTGTCGGTCTTTCAGGCAGCGGGAGCCGCATTGCTAGCCAGCCGCATTATATCGGAGTAGAGCATGACCCAAGTAGCAATCGTGACCGGATCAGCGACAGGGCTGGGAGCAGCCTGCGCGGTCGATCTAGCTAGTCGCGGCTGGAATGTCGCAATTAACTATACAAAAAGCAGGAGAGAAGCTGACGAGACGTATTCTAAGGTTAAGGCCCATGGTGTCGATGCCATACTGGTGCAGGCTGATATGGGACAGGACAGTGACTGTCGGAAGTTAACCGAAGAGACCCTGAAGAAGTGGGGCCGAATTGACGGGCTGATCAACAATGCCGGAACCACGAAATTTCAGAAACCAGGCGACCTCGACGGATTCACGGCTGAGGATTTCGATCGCATCCTGTGGGTCAACGTCGCTGGCCCGTACATGATGAGTCGTGCGGTTTGGCCAAATATGAAAAAGCAGTGGGAGAAAAGTAGGCAACGCGGCTCCATTGTCAATATTTCTTCGACAGCCGGCGCTACCGGCCTAGGCAGTTCAATTCCTTACGTTGCGTCCAAGGGGGCACTCAATACGCTCACGCTGACGCTAGCGCTTTGGTTCAGTCCCGCGGTCAGAGTCAATGCGATATGTCCCGGCTTCATCCAGTCGCGTTGGCTCCGGGACGGACTGGGTTTAGCCGAATACGAGAAAACGAAGCAGGCGATGGAGCAGACAACGCCCCTGCGCCAGGCCGGTACGCCTGAGCAGATGGCCGAAGCTGCACTCTTCTTTCTCACGAGCGCATCCAACGTGACCGGGGAGATCTTGCTGGTAGATGCCGGTAAGCATCTCGGAACTGTACCGATGAAGGGACGCTAAAGCGTGATGACATTAGGTTCGATAGCCTGAATTTTTGAGGTAGTTGGCGCATTCCTCTGAGGTAAAGGCATCGAGTGCGTGGCCGATTGCTGCGCAGACAGCGTCGACGGTTCGCGCGGCAGCTTTGCGGACCAAGTGCTTAAGCTTGGCAAAGACTTGTTCGATCTGACCTGCCACTGCGTATTTCCTCCAGAAGGAGTTAGGGTCCGGCCCGAAGAAGGACGGACAGATGAAGCGAGCAAGGTTCACGGAAGAGCAGATTATCGCGGTATTGAAGGAGCATGAGGCTGGGGCGAAGACAGCCGACCTGGCTCGCAAGCACGGTGTTTCCGAGGCGACGATCTACAATTGGAAGGCCAAATTCGGCGGCATGGACGTTTCCGAAGCGAAGCGGCTGAGGGCCTTGGAAGAGGAGAACGGGAAGCTGAAGAAGCTTCTGGCCGAGCAGATGCTCGATGCGGCCACACTTCGCGAGCTCCTTTCAAAAAAAAATGGTAGGGCCCGCCGCCAAGCGCGCTGCGATCGCGCATCTGCAGGCCGTCATGAGCCTGTCGGAACGGCGGGCCTGCTCGATTGTGGGAGCGGATCGGAAGATGATCCGCTATCGCTCCAGCCGCCCGCCGGACGCAGTTCTGCGTGGCCGATTGCGCGATCTCGCCAACGAGCGGCGGCGTTTCGGCTATCGCCGGTTGTTCGTCTTGCTGCGGCGGGAGGGCGAGCCATCGGGGATCAACCGGATCTACCGGCTTTACCGCGAGGAAGGGCTCACCGTCCGCAAACGGCGGGCTCGCCGCAAGGCCGTGGGGACCCGTGCCCCGATCCTGGTCGAGGCGAGGCCGAACGCGCGCTGGTCGCTGGACTTCGTCCACGACCAGTTCGCCAATGGCCGACGCTTCCGCATCCTCAACATCGTCGACGACGTCACCAAGGAATGCCTGGGCGCCATTCCGGAGACGTCGATCTCGGGGCGGCGCGTAGCCCGCGAACTGACGGCAATCGTCCAGCGACGCGGCAAGCCAGGAATGATGGTGTCCGACCATGGCACCGAATTCACCTGCAACGCCATGCTCGCTTGGTGCAAGGACGCAGCCATCGATTGGCACTTCATTGCGCCGGGAAAGCCGATGCAGAACGGCTTCGTCGAGAGTTTCAATGGCCGGATGCGCGATGAGCTACTCAACGAGACCCTGTTCTTCGATCTCGATGACGCCCGCGCCAAGATCGCCAACTGGGTCGCCGACTACAATCTCCAGCGTCCCCACTCGTCGCTGAAATACCTGACCCCCGCGGCCTACGCCGCCCACCTCACCGCAACGGACAATCGGCTGCGCAACCCCGACCAGCTCCGCCGATCGTCCGTTGCTCCATCAGCGCCACTTGGCGTACAAAACCCCGAGACTCTAACTGCCGCTGGATGAAAATGCAGTGGCAGGTCAGATCGGGTTCAGGTCTGGCGAGTATTTTGGCAGGAAGAAGAGTTTGGCGCCGACCGAACGGATGAGCTGGCGAACCACTTTGCTCCTGTGGCTACCGAGATTATCCAAGACGACGATGTCACCGGGCTGAAGGGTCGGCAGGAGAACCTTCTCGACATAGGTGCGGAAGCTCACGCCATCGATCGGCCCCTCGATGAACCATGGCGCATCGATCCGGTCATGGCGCAGGGCCGCCAGGAAGGTCATGGTCTTCCAGCGGCCGTGGGGGACTTTTGCGTGAAGTCTGCTCCCGCGCGGCGCCCATCCCCGCAAGGGGGCCATGTCGGTCCTGGTCCAGGTCTCGTCGATGAAGACCAGCCGTTCAGCTTCGACGCGATCTTGATACTTTGCCCACTGGGCTCGCCGCCGCGCGACCTCGGGACGATCGCGTTCGCCAGCCGCCACGCTTTTTTTTGAAGCTGAGCTTCTCGGCATGCACGAAGTCCCATACCGAGTGATAATCGACTTTCAGGCCGCGCCCGGCGAGCTCAGCAACGAGACCGCGTATGGTGAAATCGCCGTCCTTGATCCGCTGCGACAGCCAGACCGCGTGCTCACCCGAGATTGCCTTCGGCTTGTAGCCGCCGATCTGGCTAGGCTCGACACTGCCAGTCTCATCAACCCGCTTCATCCAGCCGATGGCCGTGCTGATTGCCACCCCAAATTGCTTGGCGGCCTGATTGCGGGACATCCCGCCCTCGATCCCGGCCACAACACGCTTGCGAAGATCAAGAGAGTACGGCTTGCCCATCCATGCTGGCCTCCGTCCAGCCAGCATGGTGAATCAGAAACCGGCTGATTTGGGAATCCCAAATCGATTCAGCCTAAACCCATCCCGCTTTAGTGTCCTGAACCTGACGTTCGCAACATTGTGTCGTGTTGTACCAGGGCATTGTAACGGCAGAAGCGTTCGATGGAAGCAAGGATATCATCGGCTGACTTGGTCCACCGGAACGGCTTGGGATCAGGGTTATGTGGTTCGATGAACGAGGCTATGTCCGCCCTGAGGGCGGCTACGCTGCGATAGACGCCGCGCGATCGTTGGGACGCGCACGAGCAATACTGAAGGCTGCTGGATCAGCTCGAACGGACGCTGGAGGAGCTCGAGGCCTCAGCGACTGAAGACGAACTCGCTACCGAAATGGCCGGAGCCAGGACGACGAATGTGGCTCGCAAGAGGCCGTCGCGCCAGCCGTTCCCGGAGGCCAGTACAGTCGAGGCGACGATCGAACTCACGTCAGGAATTGTCATCAGTTTGTGAGAGCCCGCGGATCGTCCAGAGCGTGTTGCGCCACAGCTTTGTCAATCTCCGACACTTGCTTGGTCACGCGTTCGAGTTGCGTGATCAGACGCTGGAGCTTCTTATATTCCTCCGGACGAAGAGGCAGACTGTTCAGCCAATGCTACCCCGACTTGCCGAAGAGATGGCCCTTGTAGGGCGGTATGAGATTGGCATGTAGGATTGCCTTCATGCGCCCCTTCATTCGGACGATCTGCGCCAAAACGGCAGCGCGCTCCGTCATCTGACGCCGGCGGCCGTAGGTGTCCTCGTCGGCAATCCAGACCCCAGGCAAAGAGCCGGCAGCATGCAACTTTGCCAGGGTACAAGCATCGACCTTGTCCGTTTTGACCAGGTATAGGCGGTTGCTCGAACAATTCTCGGGTTGGCGACCGCCACGCGCTTAACATGCGGGCGCAGAAGGACGTTCGACCGCCGCGCTGCTGCCCGTCACCTCGATGACCACCTCATCATCCAGGCTGACCGTCTTGGCGAAGGCGACACGCCGATCGTGGACGAGATCGACGCGAAGCTGTCGGATTGTCGCGCCATCCTCCAATATCGCCACCTGGGCGAAGGATCGATGGATGTCCATGCCGCAGGAGCCAGGGGCTTGCACGACATCTACGGACCGCGCTCACAGCGCAGCCGGGCAAGTCGTCGGGGGCGGCCAAGTAAGAACGGGAGCTCGCAACTCATCGTCAAGACGGCCTGCCACCGTTCCGTGCTCCAGACGGCCCTATCCCGGCTTCGACAGACTAATCCCGAAAGATCAGTCTCACCACCGAACTTGAAGACAGAACTTGAGGCGCCGGCAACATCATGCCCTTTAACAATGCTGCCGAAAAAGCTCTGTGCGGTATCGCCCTGGAGCGGAAGTGTTGGCTGTCCTGTGGCTTCGACCGCGGCGGCGACCGTGCCCCGATGATGTACAGCCTCATCGTCACGGCCGAAATGAACGACGTGGATCCACAAGCCTGGCTCGCCGACGTCCTGGCACGCAACGCCGCACATCCAGTCCAAAGGCTCCACGAACTTCTGCCCTGGAATTGGCGACCAGAGCAACCAAGCAAATCAGGTTGCCTGAGTGACAACTACGCGGTCCTCACCGGCTTTCAGTTACCCACAAATTCTCCTCCGACCATGGCGCGCAGCGCGATGTCGGTGAGGCGTGAAAACCCGCGCCCTATGACCATATTGCCGGGCGGCGGATCGCTGGCGCGGGCGAGGTAACCGCCGAGCCGGCCGATATTGATCAGTAGTCCGAAAGCGTTTTCCGTCTTGCTTTTGGTTTGTCGTTGACGAGCCGATCGAACACACCGATTTCAGTCGCAGTCAACGCGAGGGGTGGGGGCGCGTCTGGGGCGGAACGGTTGAGCATCGTCATTCAGAAGACCCGCCAACTCAGGATGCAAAAGAGCGAGATCAGGTTGGTCAGACGCTGGGCGGTCCTGAGCTTCGACTCCTCAGCTTTGCAGCCCGATTTGAGGATCTTGTGGAATACCTCGATCTTCCATCTCAGACCATACCATTCCAGCTTCTCAATCGCGCAGTGCGGGAACCAACAGGTAGGTCGGTGATCCAATTCCAATCGATCGTGTGATCCCCGTCTCCAGCCAAGCGATCGGCGCAGGTCCTGATCAGGAAATGAGTGCCGATCTCCTGTGCAGCGCAGAAAAGCTCGTAGATGTCACTCTCGCGATCACCAATATGGTTGCTTGTGCTGCTGAGCCTTGAACGAGAGCGTTCAGACATCATCGATCATAAGCTTGCAAGCCTGCTTCACGTGCGAATGCAGCCAATAAGTGTCGCGGCGGCGATAACCCCCGTGGAATGTTGCCGCGGGAATAGCTCAGCTTAGAATGGGCCAATGGTCTGGAGCCGACCACGGATAACGATCGCGAGCTCCTTCTCGTACTCAAGCATTAATGAGGATCGCCTGGACGCTATTTAACATTGGAGTGCAGTTGGCAGCGCCGCGCTGGGTCGTCGGTCGATCGGTCGCAGCCTACCAAGCGGCCGGATCGGGCGGAATTGCCATTGGCAGCTGGGTCTGGGGTTATCTGACCGATGTCACGGGCGCACAAACAACCCTTCTGATTTCGGCTGGTTAATGCTTGTAACACCGGTCTTAGGCCTTTGGCTGCCGATGCCACGGATCAGCGATCTTGCGCAAGAAGCCCGAGATGTTGAAGGATCCCGAAGTTCGGCTCGAACTTTCAGCAGGCAGCGGCCCGCTTGTGGTCGAGATTGAATACCGCGTGTCGAGGGAAGATGCCCGGACGTTTCATAATTTGATGCAGAAAGTGGGGCCTATGGCTGGTCTATCGCGCGCAACATCGCCGACCCGGAACTTTGAATTGAGCGTTATCACTGTCCGACATGGCCAGACTATCTGCGACAACGCAACCGCTTGAGGCGGGTCGGAGCTCGTCCTAGATGGACGCGCAGTGGCTTGCCACGTTGGCCCTGATTCCCACGTGTTCGCCGCAGGCTGGAGCGGCCGTTCGGGCTAGTGCGTCAAAGCGAAGATGGAGCATTCTCGCGCAGCGAGGTGCGCGGCTAGGCGCCAATTGAGGTTGAAGAGTTGGCCGAAGCGCGGCGGCCGACGCCGCAAATTCGAGCAACGGCAAAGATCATCTTAGTCGGCGTAGCAGCCGTACCCACCTGTTTAAGCTATCTTGATTTCGACTTCGGAGCCAGCAAACACCTAACGTTAAATTGACCTGACGAGCACGTCAGCAAATCCTTGACAGCGCTCGCGACAGCAGCTGACGAAGACACTCTTCCGGAGAGAACCCCTGTGACTGCCCCGGCCTGATCTCGCCCACGTTATGATCAATGGAGCGGCTCGATTTGACCGAATTCAGGACCAGGTCCCGCTGGCCGCTCAACTTGGATGCCCTTCGTGAGCGGCAGGGACACCGCAGCTTCATCGAGTTCGTTGCTCGAGAACGTGCGGTAGATCTCATTCTTCGGGCAGATCATCAAGCCAGCAGGCCGTCGCAACGTGCGGCCGGGAAAAGATCTTGCCGATCTTCTCGGGAACTTTATTCTGGTGGTATCGCATATACAGGCGGCCGTCCTGTCCTAGGTCCAATATTTCTATTTTCCCTGTGTAATGGGACATGATGTATTTGAATGTCTTCTCGATCCCGCTTAGACGTTGGTTGATGCCGCGTACTATTTCTAGTCCGCGGCGCAATGCGACTTGGAAGTGCGATGCACCCTTCACCGGCCTGGCTTGAAATAAGTAGTAAGGTCGCACTCCGATTTCGTGGCATTTGGCGAAGGTCGCCGCTAATATTTCGGGATCATCGTTGACTTTGGCTAGAAGCACGGATTGGTTAAGGAATTGCACGCCCTGTGGTCGCAAAGCACGAACCTTGTGCTCCGCGCCAGATGAGATCTCACCTACGTGATCGAAATGCGTGACGATGATTGGAGTTTTACCTGCCTTGTGGATACGCTGGAATAGCGCCGGTAGAGCGGAATCTTCAAACCGCCTTGGGTTATAGGCCAGCATTTTTGTGCCAAATCTGATCGACTTCAAATGATGTATTGGGAGCAGGTGGTCAACGATCTTGTTCAGATTGACGGTGCTGAGCACGAACGGGTCGCCTCCGGAAAGGAGTACGTTGGTCATCTCAGGATGCCGCGCAATATATCGCGCGGCCTGAGCGAAGTCCGGTGCGATTTCATCCGAAACCTTGCCCACAATGCGCTTGCGAAAACAGTAACGGCAATACGAGCCGCAGCGTTCTGTCACCAGCAATAAACCGGTTTGAGCGTACTTGTGCTGAAGTCCCGGCACGACCGTGTTATCGTGCTCGCCGCTAGTATCCAAGCTGCCTGGGCTTTCGTACTCCTTGACTGATGGCTCAACAATATACTTCAGCTGATCGTAGTAGCCGCTTTTGATGATCTGTTCGCGATAAGACTTTGTGACACGATAAGGTGTAATGTTGTTGACTTGCAGTTCACTCTCGCTAACGACGCGAGTTCCTTCAATGAACTTCAACGCGTGTGCTCTGCGATCCAGCGGATTAGCTGTACTTTCCATTGCGCGCCTCGTATCAGCACGTTTTCATCCAATGCGATCTTGCTGGTGTACAGTGGTCAACAGAGACTCGATACCTACCTAATGTGGTGAGGACTATCGGATCCGATAATGGAGAAGGTTGCACCGGTACTCGTCAAATGGGAGCGCGCGAAGGATTGCGGCGCAATAGCGATCCTAGTCGTCGCCATTTGAGCGTGCTGAGTAGGCTGAATTGGCGCCGCGCCTCGTCTCAGGGACGTTTATGCACAAGTGGACAGCCTTACGCTGCCAGATGAAGCGCCATACAAGGCATTTTCATCAACCATCCCCAAGCGGCGAAATCGGTCGGGCGAAGCTCCAGCTCCAAAGAGCCGCTTCACAGCAGGGTTTAGCGCTGCGGTTATGCACAAGACAGACAAACGCTCTCCATGAAGACGTCCTGTCACCGGCAAATCGGACTAAAAACCTCAGCGGCTCAATCAAGGAGTGGTCTGAACCTTGCTCTGAACCGTGCCAGCCGGTACGAGATGCACGACGAAACGCGTTCTCGCGCAGATACCGCAAAAATGCCGGTATAATGGTGACCGTTCGGGCCTGGGCATCGTGCAGCAGAATGATGCCTTTTCGACAGGCATCAAGCTGGTCGGTCAACGGCGCTCTGGTGCCGAGCGCCGGTTTGCGTCCACCACGCCGGCGGACTTGAAGCCGTTCCTCGCGATAGAGACGCCGGAGCTTCTTATGGTTCATGATCAGAGCAGACGACGGTAGCCGAACCGGCAGCGGATCGCCGCCAGTTCGCGCAGACGGGCACGTATGAGTGCATCGTCGGCTCGCCGGCCGCGATAGCGCACCGATGCGCGATCTGCGCCAAGGACTTTTGCAAGCCCGCCGCTCCCTCACCTCGAACGTAGTCCACAGATGAGCGACGGCCTCTCGTCTCGCGACGGGCGTCACCATTCTATTGGCGCAACGTCCTTGAGCAAGGCGTTGTCGAGCATCGCCTCGGCCAACAGCTTCTTCAGCTTGGCGTTCTCGTCCTCTAATGCCTTGAGCCGCTTGGCATTGGACACTTCCAAGCCGCCATACCTCGCCTTCCACTTATAGAACGCCGCGCTGGAGACCCCGTGGGTACGGCAAACATCGGCCGTTGCTGCTCCGGCTTCCTGCTCGCGCAGAACCCCAATGGTCTGCTCATCTGTGAACCGACTTGGCTTCATGGTCCATCCCTTCCCAGGTGACGGACTCAACTCATTTTTGGAGGAGTTTGCGCGGCTCAGACCAGGACTCACACCGCTTTGACGTGCTGGTTATGTCTGAGACACGCAACTCAGCGGCGATGCCCTCCGTGAAGTCGGACTACCTGACCTGTAGTACAGTAGCTTTCCCAGGGGGTACCTCTATGCGGAGCCAACAGGTCTTTCTATTGCACACCGAAAATGGCTCGTCCTAGTGAGCTAGCGTGACTACTTACCGACCGGTCAGACCATTAACGTTCCTCAGGTGAGCGGCTCGCCTTGCGGAGCCCTCGGCGTCGGGCGCCAGCCCGTCACGTGCAGGAGAATCAGCCAAAGTAATGGCAAAAGTATCAGCAGCGACGCCACAGCAGCGATTGTCGGGTCGATCTGGTTTCGGATGTTCTCCCACATCTTAAGCGGCAAGGTGCGAACTGAGAATCCGCTAACGAGCGATGTTTTGATGACCTCATCAAAGGAGTGGATAAACGCAAATAGAGCTCCGCCCATGACACCCGGTCGGATAAGCGGCAATGTCACCTTCCTGAAGGTCTGGAAAGGTCCAGCCCGCATGCTTTTCGCCGCCTGCTCGAGCCGACGGTCGAAATTGGCCAGAGTAGCTGAAACGATCACCACTACATAAGCAATGGCGCCAATGCTATGGGTCAGGATAATCCCCGTATTGGTACCGATCAGTCCGAGATTGAGCAGCCCAAAATAAGCAGCAATGCCGACAACAATACTGGGAAAAGTGATCGGCGCGAGTATGATCAAAGTGAGAAAGCTGCGAACCCGCGGAAGGGTGCGGCTAAGGCCGTATGCCGCGAGCGTCCCGACGATGGTCGATAGGACTGCGGCCGTGACTCCGATCTGGATGCTTGTCCAGGCTGCACCGGTCCATGAAGGATCGCCGAAGAAGGACCTGTACCATTTCAGCGAGAGGGTAGAGGGCGGGAATTCCAGGAACTCCCCGCCGCTGAACGACATGATAATGACGACAACGCTCGGAAACAACAAGTAGAACATAACGAGCAGGACGAACAACGTGCCAATGATCGCCCACCAGCCGCTGCTACCGCCAGCCTGGTAGAGCTTGGCCGCCCAGCGCTTCGCCCGATACGGACTAGCAAGTTCATTAAAATACCGCGTCAGAGTTCTGAATGAAGGTAGACCGCGGCTCCAAGATTTTCGCGCTGCCGTCGCCTCAGAGGTCTGAGTATCAGAGAGGTCGAGTCCAAGGATAGAGAGCACCACGGCGGCGATGCCGAGGAGGATGAACGCCGAAGTCGCGGTTTGCGCGATATTGAAGGAGCTGGCAACTTGCGCAGCGATGAGAGTCGATAGCATGGCGTCGCGTAGCCCGCCGAGGGCGGCAGGCGTGATGTAGAAGCCGAGGCAGAATACGAAGACGAGCAACAAGCCGCTGCGTATTCCCGGCAGGCTGAGAGGGAGGAACACGCGACAGAAAGCGGAAAAGGGACGCGCGCCCATGCTTCGAGCAGCCGCCACTAACGACTGTCGATTCCCATCATGACACTGACCAAAGGTAAAATCATCACCGGCAGCATAATATGGACCATGCCGATATAGACGGCCAGTCGGCTGTAGATGAGCGACAGCGGGCTAGAGATCAACCCTATGCTGAGCAGCAGGCTGTTAACCAATCCGTTGTCTCCAAGTATCACAATCCACGCATAGGTGCGCACCAAAAGGCTGGTCAGATAGGGGATGATCACAAGCACGAGCAGCACCATACGCAGGCGCTTCGAAGCGACCGTGATCAGATAGGCCATGGGATAGCCGATGATCACGCAAATAGCCGTAGCTACTGCGCTGACCTGAACGGTTTGCAATAGTACACGAACGTTTGCCGGCTGGTGCAAAAACGCTTGATAGTTGAGGAGCGAGAATGCAGGCGCATTAAGGCTGGTCAGGAAGAGCAAAACGATCGGTAAGCCGAAAACGACTAGCAGGATTGTAAGCGCCGGTGCAGTGAGCCCGATAGGCATTCGGACGAGTTTCTGAACCGTCTGCATGTGCCTTGAACCTCCCAGCCCCTCACGCGGCAACAAACCGGATATCGGAGCGCAACCATTCGAGACGCACTTCGTCGCCGGGTCGGAATATTTGCTGTCCCGAAGCAACATGCTCACGCACCATGAGCAAATTATTTCCAACGCGCACACGGTATTTGCGCAAGGGGCCGGCATAGATCATGTCGTCCACGGTGCCGGTGACAGACTGGCGCTGGCCTGCATCGGCACGTTTGGTTTTGTCGCCAGGCAGGAGGCAGATACGCTCCGGTCGGATCATGGAGAACGTGCCAGGCGGCTGAGTTGAAACGAGTTCGAGGTCACAACCGAGATTTTCGAGAATGTTGGCTTCGCCAAGAAAACTGGCCACAAACCGGCTTGCTGGTCGATCATAGAGCGCTTCCGGCGTGTCCGTCTGCTCGATCCGGCCTTCTCTCATGACGACGATCCGGTCCGACAGCGTTAGTGCCTCCTCCTGATCGTGCGTTACGCACACGGTGGTGATGCCAAAATCTTTATGCAGGCTCTTGATCTCAACCTGCATCTGTTCGCGAAGATTGCGATCAAGCGCCCCAAGCGGCTCGTCGAGCAGGAGGACCGGTGGATCGGCGATCAGTGCGCGAGCAAGCGCAACGCGCTGCTGCTGGCCACCGCTTAGCTGCGATGGCATGCGGTCACAGAAATCACTGAGGTGCACACGCTCGAGAATGCGATTGACTCGCGCTGTCCTCTCGGCCGCCTTGATGCCGCGCATTTCTAGCGGAAATTCGAGATTTCTTCGCACCGTCAGGTGTGGAAAGAGCGCATAGCTCTGGAAGACGATGCCTTGGTCGCGCCGATAAGATGGCACTGCGGCGACTGATTTCCCAGCGATCAGAATGTCGCCCTTGGTCGGCGCCTCGAAGCCGGCCAGCAGCATCAATGTCGTCGTCTTGCCTGAGCCGCTTGGACCGAGAATGGTCAAGAACTCCCCGCGATGAACAGTCAGCGAAAGGTCCCTGACGGCTGCAACGGGGCCGTACATTTTCGTAACACTTCGAAATTCGATTTGCGTCGGAACCAAGCTCTTCAATGCTTCATCCTCGGCAATTCTGGGGGAATCTTTGACGTGCGTAGCCAGCAAACTCTGCTCCTAAGCAATTCGACCGTAACTCCAGCCGGACTAGCGCGCCCGGCGTGTGGGCGCAGCGCCGTCCGGTTTACTCACCTGGATAGTAATTTATCAGAGCAGAACCCACTCGTTCCAGCGCCGGCGGAGCTGCTCGGCGTTGGTTAGACCACCCACGCCAACCTCAGAGTACCACTGCGGTTTCGAGGGAAGGCTGATCGCTACATAGTCAGGATGGCTGGCGAGATTGCGGGCTATTTTATCGGGGATTAGCTTGAACGCGTGCCGGTTGGTTGGGCCGTAATTCAGCAGTTGGGCGAAGGCCGCCTGGCGGTCGGCACGGGTAGCGAATTCAATGAACTTTTGCGCGTTGGCCGCATTCGGGCTGCCCTTCGGGATCGCCCAATAGTCCCATCGCAGCTTCGCCTGATTTCGATTGATCTCGAGTGGCGCACCCTGATTGATCAGCTGGGTAGCCCGGCCATCAAAGGCATTCACAAGGTCGGCCGTCTTGTCATGCATGATTTGCTGGATCTCGGACCCAACAGTCCACCATTTGCGGATATGCGGTTTTATCTTGTCCAAGCTCTTGAAAATACGCTCGATGTCCATGGGATAGACCGCGTTCATAGGAACGCCGTCCGCCATCAAAGCCTCCTCCCAAGGGCCCTCAACGCCACGCTGACCGCTCGGCAGCACGCGGACGCCGGGAAATTTGTTCACATCCCAGAACTCGGCCCAAGACGTTGGCCGCGCCTGACCAGGCGGAAACTTCTGCGTGTTGTAGACCATAACGTTCGCGTACATGAGCGCACCGACCGCGAACGGTTCTTTGGCGAAGTCAGCGATGCCATCGAGCTCCTCTTTTTTATAGATGGAGTAATCGATCTCTTCGAGCTGCCCTTTGGGACCTGCGATGGATACCGAGGGCGCGCCTAGATTGATCACATCGAGGCTCACGTTTTTCGTAGTCACCATGAGCTCGAGCTGCGCCAGGGTCGAATCGTCGGTGATTGAAGTCACCTTGATTCCGGTTTCAGTTTGAAATGGTTTCACATACGCTTCGATGTTCGCCTTTCCCCATTCACCTCCGCCCACGGATACCCGTAGCTCATTGGAGGCTGCCCAAGAGCGGCCCGCGATAGAATTTAGTGTTCCCAGCATGAGGACGGACGAACTCGCCTGCACGAGCTGCCTACGATTAATTGAAGAACTCATCATTCCCTCTCCAGCGCTCACTTGTCTCTCCTTCAGGTGACTATTCTTCTTATTCCGAATGAAACTATTTGGTCCTGGAGGTGGAATTCTGCAAAGAATCGCGGTAATCTGCAACAATCCTGCATAATGGCGCGAGCAAAGGGACTTTTTTTGCGCCCGCGTCCCCTTTGCGTCTGGAAGTGCAATGGATCGAGCGGCGCGATCAGCAGAAGGAGGAGCTTGGACTGATCACTTCGAAGGGCGATCATGGCAAGGCCTACATCGTCACATTTTAATGACTATGATTGCTTACACCCTCCTGCAATGCCGTCCGCCTCGCACACACGGCGCGGAAAAAAGAATCAAACCGACCATGCCCGCAGTACGTCACGCCATGGTCGATCTCATCCTTCGGCCGCTTTCTCAACATTGCCTATACCGCCGAAACAAAGTCTTGAAAAACACTGGCGCAGTAGATTCTGCCAAAGGAGCTTCAGGTTCGATAGCCTGAATTTTGATGTAGTTGGCACATTCCGCGGAAGGCGTCGAGCGCGTGGCCGATAACGGCGCAGACTGCGTCGACGGTTCGCGCGGCAGCGTTGCGAAGCAGGTGTTTGAGCTTGACAACGACCTGTTCAATCGGGTTCAGATCGGGTGAGTATTTTGGCAGGAAGAAGAGCTTGGCGCCAATTGAGCGGATGAGGTGGCGAACTGCCTTGCTCCTGTGGCTGCCGAGGTTGTCCAGGATGACGATATCGCCGGGTCGAAGGACGGGCGGGAGAACCTTCTCGACATAGGCAAGAAAGCTCACGCCATCGATCGGCCCTTCGATGACCCATGGCGCTTCGATCCGGTCTTGGCGCAAGGCCGCCGGGAAATCATGATCTTCCCGCGGCCGTGAGGAACCTTGGCGTGAAGTCTATGTCCGCGCGGCGCCCCATCCCCGCAAGGGCGGCCTACCGGTCCTGGTCCAGGTCTCGATGAAGACCCCGCCGCTCAGCTTCGACGCGATCTCGATACTTGTCCACTGGGCTCGTCGCCTCGCGACCTTGGGTCGATCGCGTTCGCCAGCCGCCACGCTTTTTTTGAAGCTGAGCTTCTCGGCATGCACGAAGTCCCAAACCACTGGTAGTCGATCTTCAGGCCGCGACGGGCGAGCTCACCAACGAAACCACGTAAATCGCCGTCCCTGATCCGCTGAGACAGCCGGACTGCGTGGTCTCCCTAAAGCGCATTCGGCTTGTGACGCCTCATCTGCCCAGGCTCAACGCTGCCGCCTCTTCGACCTGCTGAATCCAGCCGATGGCCGTGGTGATCGCCACCCCAAACTGCTTGCCGGCCCGTTTGCGGAACATCCCGCCCTGGATCGCGGCTATGACACTGACTCCATCCCGCTTTAGCCTATGCCGCTGAAAGGCCTACGTATCAAGCCACGGATAAAGAACTCCACCATGGAGGTAAAGTCGAAGACCGGAATGCCGGTAGCCTGTTGGACCGCCGCTGAGTAGGGCGGCAGCTCTGAGCATTCGAGGAGCAACGTCCCAATATCCGGGCGCGTCTCAAGCAGTGTCACCGCAGCCTCAACTGTTTCGCTCTCGACCGCGGCCATATCCAAATCGCCGTTGCACGACAACCAGGCTGCAGTAAAAGCGGGAGCATCCTCGAGTCCCGAAACCACAATTCGTTCAGAATTCGTGCGCAGCCCTGCCAACTCCAGCAGGTCCGGAGAGAGAGAGGATGCTTTTGCGGTGATGATGCCTAGTGCCTTGCCCTGGGGCAGTAGCCTTTCGAGGAAAGGACCGAGGAGCAGGCTGGACAGAAGTACCGGCACATCGACCGCACGTCGAACCGCCTCTTGGTAGCGAATCATGAACCCGCAGTTGGACGTGATCAATTGAGCACCTTCGTCTGCAAGTTCGGCCGCGGCGCGTGCAACGATCTCCGCTACATCGCCAACGTCAGTCCCAAGAATTCTGCTAAAGTTGAGACCGGGCATCGTTTTGTATCGCACAGGGACACTCCAAGTGCTGGCGTTCCCGACGCTTCCCGGAATGAATGGGCGGTCAAAGGAGTCGCGGGGACGCTCGAACATTAGAATGCCCACAGGCGCCCCATAGTACGTTGGTTTTGGCTTCGGGGAGGCGAAGTGCCGGTTAGCTCGAGTAGGATCGGTCATCTGTGGCAGGTCCCTTGCGCAGTAGGACGTCGGGGCAGCGGCAATGATCGCTCAAAGCAATTCACTCGAAGCGCGCCATTAGCTCTTGAAATGTCCTACAGGCACTTCCCGCCTAATAAGCGCAGAGACGAGCGGCAACTAAAGAAATACTGCTAACCGCAAGTCTTTTGCAACCGGCATCGGCACTTTTTTGCTCCGCGATAGAAACGTCGGGCGAACCTAAACTTTTCCAGCGCTTGGAATGTCGAATGTGTTGCATGCAAAACAAATCCAGGCGCCAGAGAATGAATAGGCGATTTCTGGGAAGGTGGCTGAGCTGCTGGTCTCTGGTGTCCTTGAAAGCAGCACATCCTTCAGAGGCTAAATCTTGGCTTACACCGGCCGGTTCAATTATCCCAAGGCAAAAGCACCAAGCATTGCGGCGGCCGCCGGATGGCAGTACACCTCGCCAGTACGGGCTCGGACCACTCATTCTGCAGGATGGTCGTCACTCGGCGATTGCATAGCAAGATCGTCGGGGATCCGCGCCACCCATAAGGAGGCATCCCTCCTTTCGGATCGCATTCACTCCTCCCATGAGACGGGACCAGGCGTCTACCCTCTTCACGGCCCAGCCGGCTTTCGTCAGGGCAGCGTCCCAGCTCAAGGGACATCTGCTCTCGAGCATCACTTCTCGTCCCGTATCGTGGCGTAGACGAGGCCACTCGATGGCGCATTGAATGTCTACTTCAAGCTCGAAGTGGCGTCTCATGACCTGAAAGAGTGACTGCGGCTGCCCATGGTCTCCCGGCGTAGCTATCGCAAGCTCCACGCCTGACCCGCCGGTCAGCAACGCCGGGCAAAGTGTGTGGAAAGGACGAAATCCGCCACGCAGACCGCGGACCGGATCATCATCCAGGCGTTCGAGCATGGCGCGATTGTGCAGTACGATGCCGTGACGAGGACACACAATGCCCGATCCGAACGATTCGAATAGCGATTGAACCCAGGAGACTGCGTCGCGGCAGCGTCCATGACGACCAATGTGGATGTATCACCACCACCCGCCGTGCTCATGGCGGGCTGGGAGTCGAGTGATAACGTACTTAGACGACCGGAGGAGAGGAGATCAGGCGGGAGGCAAACTCTGCGTTGATCGGCACAATAAGTGTCGCGTATCGCAAATGCGACGGATTTGCGTGACAAATAAGCCACGGGATCGATCAGGGGATCGGAGTTGTCAGAGGGCGGCGCAGCCGGTTGAGCTTCGGTCAGAGCCAGCATGGCGAGCAGTGCAAGACCTTGCGAATTGGGTGGCGGCACATGGACTCGTTTTTGTCGCCAGATCGTTGACAATGGCCGGTCGAACGAGGTTCGGTGGGCAGCGAGATCTTCGAGATCAATCAGAACACCCTGGTCTCGCGCTTCCGCAAGCCATTGCCGGGCAAGATCGCCCGAATAAAACGATCTCCAGCCTCGTTTTGCGATGATGCGCAGGGTCTCAGCGGCCTCGGGCTGTTTCAAGCGCTCTCCGAGGCGGCGCCCGCCGGCCGGACCGAATTTGTCTCTCAAGGCAGGAAATTCATGTGCAAGCGTCGCGTATTCGATTCCGTTGAAGAACTCCACCGCCGAGACGTCCAGCGCAACTCCCTGCTCAGCAAGCGCGATTGCCGGCTCCAGAACTTCCGCAAGAGAGCGACTACCGAAGCGATCCAGTGCCTCGCCCCAGGCTGCGACCACGCCCGGTACGGTGACTGGCACAGGGCCGCGCCGCGGCATTCCGTTCAGACCGCGGTTGCGCAGCGCGCCTACTGAGGCCGCGCGTGGCGTCGCGCCGGAGCCGTTGATCGCGGTGACATCACCGTTCGGCTTACCGTAAAGAGCAATCGCGTCCCCACCGAGACCGTTCATGAATGGGATAGCGATAGCCAAGGTTGCGGCGGCGGAAATCGCAGCGTCCATCGCGTTCCCGGCGCTGCGCAGAATCGCTGCTCCCGCTTCGGAGGCTTTGGGATGACCGGCCACGACCATGCCGCGGTCGCCCATGACGATGGGGCGATGCGATCTGACTGTTTCGGCTTGAATGGTTTTGTTCACGGCCGATTACTCCACAAATCCAGATGCATTCATCAACATGCGTATGCGCTCACAGGCGCTATGGAATTCTGGGTCGCGCAGCGAAGAAAAATCGCGCGGCCGCGGCAGCCCGATTTCTATAATTTCCTGGATGCGTCCTGGACGGGGCGACATTACCACGACCCGATCAGCCAGCATGACAGACTCTGTGATGCTGTGCGTGATCAGAAGCACGGTTTTTCCTGTCTCCATCCATACCCGCTGGAGCTCGAGGTTCATCTGCTCGCGGGTCAGTGCGTCTAGGGCGCCGAACGGCTCGTCCATGAGGAGCAACGACGGATTGGTGACGAGTGCTCGACAGAGCGCCACCCTCTGTTGCATACCACCGGACAGCTCGTAAGGCCTGCTATGTTCGAAGCCACGGAGGCCGACCAGCGCCAGCAACTCCGCGATTCGTGTCAACTCCTTGCCGGAACGTTGAATGTCCAACGGTAGCTGGACGTTCTGCTGTACCGTGCGCCATGGAAGAAGTACCGGGGTCTGAAACACGATACCGATGCCTGGACTAGGCTCCCTGACCACTTTGCCGCCGATCCTAACCTGTCCGTTAGTCGGTGCCATCAGGCCGCCGACGAGACGCAGCAATGTGGATTTTCCGCAACCCGATGCGCCGACGATGGCGACGAACTCGCCGGCGCTCACTTCAAGGTCGATGTCCCGCAAAGCCTCAATGCTGCCCTTGCCGACTCCGAAGGCTTTCGAGACACGGTGTACTGTAATCGGCTGAGCCATAGGGCGCTCAGATCTCAAGCAATTCATTCGTATAGAGCTTGTTCAGTTGAACTGCTTTGGGAAGCCCTCCGTATTTCAAAAGCAAGTCCTGCGTCTCGCGCCAGTCCTGCTCGGCCATGAAGCCAGGCGGCTTCCCCTTCGTATTGCGTGTATCCAAAGTGGGAAACGTCAACTCGAGTTGCCGGCGTAGAACCCTTCTGTTGCGCGCCTGTTGTGGCACTCGTTTGACGAGAAGGTCGACGGCCTTGTCGGGGTTCTCCTTAGATGCCCTGATGGCATCCAGCGAGGTACGAACGAACGCCTTGGCCGCATCGCGATTCTGCTGAACCCAATTTATGTTGGCCACGAGTCCATTATTCATCATTTCAATGCCGAAATCGTTGAATAGGAAATAGTGGAGCTTGGCTCCCTGTTCTTCGAGTTGTGCGACTTGCACGTTCACGTTGGCCGGGATGGCATCGGCCCGCCCCTGCAGAAAGACCGCATTCTTTGCGCCCGTTGCCGGGTTGAGCACGTTGATCTTGCCTGCATCGACGTTGGATCGCTGCAACAGCGCGGGAAGCATCTGTCCAGTGCTCTCGGCGGGTGCATAGGCAACGACCTTGCCCTCCAGCTCCTTGGGCGCGCGAATGGGCGCGTCCGCATGACTAATGACGCACATGGCGTTCGAAATCACCCGTCCAATCGCAACCAGCGGAATGCCCTGTTCGATGGCTCTGATTGCGCTCGTGAAATCGATGAAGCCGATCGGGTCGTTGCCCTGCCCTACGATCTTCGCGACTGTGGCCGAGCCTTGGCCCTCGCCAATGCTGACATCCAGTCCAGCCTTTTCGTACATCTTCTCTTCCAGCGCCAAATAGAATGGCGCATGCGACCCGTAAACTGCCCAATCGAGTCTAAAGCTGATCTGTGTCGATGCTTTCGCCTGCCGAATAATGGGAGCCGAGAGGACGAATGCCCCCGCTCCAAGTACGATCGTCCGCTTTGAGATCTTCATAGCCTCCACTCCTGGGTCGGTTGCGTGACGAAGATCACGCCGTCACGTTCTGCAGACGTATTGTGCTGTGCCAGGGTATGACCAGCCGCTCGACAAATTCGACCGCGTAGTAGAACACCACCCCGATGATCAGCAGCACTATGAGCACCGCGAACAACAGCGTCGTATCCAGATTTGCATTCGCCTGCAGCAAGAGGTAACCAAGACCGACATTGGCTCCTACCCACTCGGCGATCACGGCGCCGACCACAGAAAGCGCTATCGAAACCTTCGCGCCGGCGAAGATATTCGGCAGGGCTATGGGGAGGCGAAAGTGAAAGAACATCTGGAGAGTATTGGCGCGGACAGAACTCGCGAGCTCAAGCATCTCACGCTCGATGCTCCGCAGGCCAACAATGGTTGAGATCAGAATCGGAAAGAAAGCGACCAGGAACGTAATCGCGAACTTTGGGCCGAGCCCCAGGCCGAACCAGACCACGATGAGCGGCGCCAAGGCGACCTTCGGAAACGTCTGGCTCAGAATCAGCCATGGCATCACCGCACGTTCAAGCACCCGAGATGCGACCAGGACGATCGCGAGGGGAACACCAATAGCGATCGACAGCACAAATCCGCCCAGCGTGATGTAGATGGTGATCCAGCTATGATGAAGCAGGAACCAGAAGTCTTCCCGCATGCGTTGGATCACGTCACCAGGCAATGGCAGGAGATACGGTGGGACCCGAAAGATCTTCACAGCGGCGTACCAAACCAGCAGTAAGGCGGCGAGCGTACTGACAGGATAGAGGCACGATATGACACGGTTGAGCATTAGAGCAGGCCCGAAAACGTTGTCCTCGCACACGCATGATGAACGAGAGACACCAGGTGGGTGAAATCGAATACCGGAAGGGAGATTTCCGCCTGGATCGCTGCAGCATAGGGCGGAAGCAACGAGCATTCCAGGAGGAGAGCTCCTGTGTCGGGAGCTTGGTCGACCAGTCGCTTGGCAACCGTAACCACCTCGCTCTTGATCCGAGCAAAGTCCAACGTTGTCCTGTCGTCCCACGCCGTTGCAGCGAACTCCGGGCAACCGTCCATCCCCACGATGTGAATCCTCGCAGGGTGGATAGCTGCCTCTTGAAGATGGCGTGAGGACAGGCTGGCTGCATCGGCGGTAATTACACCGACCCGACGCCCTCTTCTCAGGGTAGCGGCAATGAAGGGGACTAGCATGAGCGATGACGCGAATACCGGGACGCTAACTGCCTCGAGCAAATGATTCTGAAATAAAACTGCGAAGCCGCACGACGTCGTAATGGCTTGGCAGCCCTGATCTTCGAGCCAACGAGCACCGTCGATCCAGGGCTGTATCGCCTCTCGGAATTCCCTGCTTTCCGGATCAAGACTGGGGAGATCGCGTACCGTCCGGCTGCCTGAAAACCCCTTTACGACGTGGTGCATCACCGGGAACGGGAATGAAGATGCATTACCGATCGCACCGGGCGGCCGCGGAAAGCGGCCTTCGATCATCAGGATCCCGATCCGATGACCGTAGACGTTATGCCCTCCTCGCAGCAGATCGCTTTCCATTGCGAGCCTCAGGCTTTGCACAGCAGTTCGCGCGGAAAATCGGCAAAGACGTCGGCGCCTCGCTCAGTCACCGCGAACGTTTCTGAGATCACCACTCCGTAGTCTTCGGTCCAGATCGCCGGAATGCAATGGAAGGTCATGTTTGGCTCAAGTTCAGTCCGATCTCCCGCGCGGATACTGGCCGTAAGTTCGCCCCAGGTCGGGGGGTATCCAATGCCCACGGGGTAGCCAATTCGGCTTTCCTTCTCGACGCCGTATCGTGAAATTACTGCTTTCCACGTGGCAGCCAGCTCTTCACACAAAACGCCCGGCCTCACCCTTTCCAACACTGCGTTTAGGCCCTCCGCGATCACCTTGGCCGTGAAAGCCATGCGCTCCGTCGGCTTGCCAAGATAGATGCACCGCGAAAGAGGCGAGTGATAACGATGCCTGACGCCGCCGAGTTCGATATAGAAAAGATCGTTCTCAACGAGCGGCGCGTCGGTCCACGACAAGTGCGGAGCGGAACAATATTCACCCACCATGGCATTCGGCGGCTTGCACGGGAACGTTCCACCGAACTCAGGCAGTCCCGCCGTCGTCACTCGGTACACTTCGGCCATGACGTCGCACTGGCGAACTCCGGGACGCGCTGCATCGAGTGCGGCCTGCTGCGCTGCGGCAGCAATGCGGCCCGCCTGGCGCATGTACTCGAGCTCTCGTTTTGACTTTACCATCCGGCATCGATTGACCAGCAGGAACGCGTCGACGAATTCGCCATTCGGAAGATTCATTTTAAGGATCGCGTCCCACTTGGATGTGTAATAGTAGTCGTCGGTCTCGACACCGATCTTGCCGCGATCCCATCTACGACGCTGAAGTTCCTCGCTGACGAACTGCATCGGGTGAAGCTCTGATGAGCCGACATACTTGTCCGGATAAGGAACGACGTTCTTCGGAGCGAGAAAGGCGGTAAACTTCGCCCCGACAGCATCCATGCCACGGCCGATCCAGATCGGCTCTTCTTGCTGCTGGCTGACCACCACCATCTGAGGCGTATAGAAAGACCACCCGTCGTAACCCGTGAGCCAGAACTGATTTGCCGGCGAAGCCACGAGCAGAAGATCGATGCCGCGCTGCGCCATCTCCTTCTTCACTCGAGCAACACGCGCCAAGTACTCCGATCTCTCGAACAGCAGCATTTTAGGTCCTTCCGCCTCTTTGAAGTTCGTCCCAAGGGTTGCGCGCGCGAAACAGTCTGTCTAATGAATAGTTCTGCGGACTAGATAACCGGTCGGTAATGAGGCGGCACAACCTAAGACTGCTCGAGGTGTTCAGGGTTGTGTTCGAGACGGGCAATGTAACAATTGCCGCAGACAGGCTCGGAGTGACCCAGCCTGCAGTTAGCAAATCACTGATTGAGTTGGAGCAGGACGTCGGTTTGGTACTGTTCGGGCGAGAGCGGCGCCGGCTGATTCCGACAGAAGACGCCGTGCGCCTCTATGAGGAAACCTCGCGCCTTTTCACGCACGTGGAGGTCTTCGAAGATCGCATTGATGACTTCCGAACTGGGTGCGACGGACAGTTAGCGATCGCTGCGATCCCGACGTTGGCAAGTTCTATCGTCGTTCAGGCGGCGGCGGCTCTGCAGAACAAAGCCCCGCTCGTCAAAGTGAGGATCGTAACAGTATCTCGTGCCGAGGTCATCAAGGCAGCAACCCATCATCAGGTGGATCTCGGGCTGTTACATGCGCCTGTGGCGGACCGCGACCTAGACGTCGAGATAATCGGCGAAAGCGAGATTGTTGCAGCAGCCCATCGAGGTCACGTTTTCGAGACTTACGACCATGTCACGCCGCGCGATCTGGAGGGTCATCCTCTTATAGGTACATATATCGGCTCGCCAGCCAGCTACCTCGTTCGCGAATGCTTCGAGGCGGCGGGCGTAAAGATGCAAGTGGCACTGGAGGTTAATAGCTCTTCAGTGGCCTTCGCAGCAGCAGCTTGCGGGCGGTACATAGCGTTGATCGATCCCTGGCCGAGCCGGGTCGTCCGTGATGATAGATGCGTGCTCGTCAAGTTTCGACCCGTTGTACCTCAGCGTATTGCGTTAGTGACTTCAACTTTTCGGCCTCCATCGCGAGTTGCCCAACTATTTGCCGAAGAGCTGAGGCACGAGATCATCAAGGCCGCGGCTTCCACGCCCTTCGTGAGAGGAATGATCAAAAGTAGCTGAGTTCTTTCGCGGGCATTCGGCATCGGCATGTAGATGTATGTGGCGTTTTTCGGGTGCTTATCCGCCAGCGCAACGATCTCGTTGTCGTGATTAAAAAGGGAGGATCGCTGCTACAGGATCGAATCCTTAGCGATGACCATGTTCTCTGTGACAGGCGCAAGCGCTTTAGATGTCCGTCTTCCACCTTATTCCTCTACAATGAGGCGTGCGGCAGAGACAGAGCTTGTGGCACGGGGCTCACGGCATTTTTTTAACGACGTGCGACGGGCCGATAGCCCTCAATATTGGGTTGCCGTGACTGTAACCCGCTCATCCGCCTCTCCATGGGAGAACAGCTTGCCTCGCAGATCGATGATGTTTGCTCGTTCTGGTTCGAGCTGCAGGGATCGCCACGAGTCTGGGATACGATGGACATGCCCTTCGCCGTTTTTTGAGACAAGCTTGGACGGCATTGGCGAAAAGACCTATTGCGCTCAGCTGTCTCATGTCAGAAGGATTTTGTCTTGATTACGCGTCAAAGCGCAGCATTCAATCCTCCCCGGACATCCTGCAGGCCGGGCATTGCCATGCCTGCAGGCACTTCCGATTTAAGTTTCGCTACGAAGAAATCTCGAAGAGTTCGCGCGACAGCTTCGTGAACGATTCGCCGCCGGCATCAGTCACGCGAAACGTTTCGCTGATGACGTAACCAACATCTTCACCGATCCAGTTTCCTAGCATAAGGTGAAACGTCATATTTGGCTTCAGAACGGTCATGTCGCCTTCCTTCAGGCTTGCGGTTGGTTCTGTCCAATCAATCCCGACAGCGTACCCGCAACGCGACTCCTTCTCGAAGCCATGTTTTTTGAGTGTGGCGTTGAAAGCGGCCGCGACATCGCTGCAGGTCCTGCCGGTCTTGGCGGCATCAAGTGCGGCTTCCAAGCCAGCCACCTCTCCTTCGTGCAACCGACGTATTTGATCTGACGGCTTGCCGATGGACATGGTACGCATCAATGGAGACGTATAGCCGTGGCGCACCCCGCTAAATTCAAGATTAATTTGTGAGCCCTCTTGGAAGACGTCCTCGGTCCAGCGAATGTGACACGTGGACGTTCGGGGCGTAGCGCATAGAAAGAAGCCGGCGAGGTCCGTTCCAGGCCTGCCGTTAGCGCCACGCACAAGCGTAGCAATGATTTCCGCAGACGCATCTGCTTCGCGCACGCGCGGGCGGATTACCTCCTTTGCTTTGAGCATCCCGGCATCGGAAATAGCGGCAGCTTCTCGCATCATCGCAATTTCCAGATCAGATTTCACGCCCCGGATCCAGGTGACCGCGTTGGTGCAATCAACGACGTTCGCATCTAATCGCGACCTGAACTTCTCCACTGTCACAGCCGGCAGAAACTTCGCTTCAAGGCCGATACTTTTGCGGCCGATTCCCTTGTCCAAGAGGAAATCGATTATTGCATCATATCCATCGCGGTCAGGATTAGCGATGAGCGCTTCTGGGTAGCCGATCACACGGCCTCGATCGATAAACATCTGATGGAGTGCCGCCGGTGCGTCCATGCGGCGCGTGAGGAAGGTCGGCTCTTCATCGTCAATCGAGACTACCAGACCTTGGGGCACATATCCCGACTTCGAAGTGTATCCCGAAAGGTACGTGATGTTGGCCGGGACTGTAAGCACGAGCGCTTCAATCTCGCGCCGCTCCATCTCCGACTTGACGGAGGACAATCGTCGAAGATATTCAGAGCGAGGGAACACCTGCGCGGCCTTTGGGATCGTCATGATTTCTACTCCTTGGCTGAGATGATGAGTTCTTCTATTGTGCTTGCCTTTTGCGCTGGCGCGCCCGGTACAGCTTGAAGCCAGGCCAGGGAGCAATCCGATGCCGCAGGCCACCCAATTGAACGACATTCACGATCGTTTCGGGCATCGAATTGTCCACCCTGTCGTCCGTACAAGCAGGACGTCCGATGCTTCTAAGGTCGACGTTTAGACTCCAGACCGGATCTGTCCAGAACTCCAGGATCCGCTGCCGAGTCCACCCATTACTCGGTAACTCCGGCTCGCGATGCATGGCATGCCCCATCGCAATAATTGGCTCGTTTTCGAGGACAGAAAGCAAGTTGTTCTCAATAGTTTCCATTGACGCCCTCGCCAGACGTCGAGTTGCCGTGAGGTCTTGAATAGCAAGTCGGGCTCGCCGGGACACAGCGACTACTCGTGTTCTAACGCAGCAATGCGGCAACTTTTTCACCTGTTACGCGCATTAGCGGAGATCGGCTAACGCAGCCAATTGACTGCAATAGACCTGCCCTCTCCCGCATTGCCCGTCGACATCCGCGATTTGAATATCCCCCAACTGAACCGAAAATTCAGAGAAAATTGCTTCAAAGCAAACTTGAACGCCGATTTACAGCCCGCAGCCCGAACGCCTGGAAAAGCGCCTTCGGCTACAAGGTCGAAACAGGCGCGGATTCTCGCCATAAAGTCATACGCCTGGTTTACATGCCCGACGCCTCGATCACCAACACTGGCTTGGCCGACCTTCCTGTGGCGATGAGCAAGCCGCCAATGGCGATCAGGCCTGCTACACCCATGGCCGCCACTAGTGTGACCGAAGGAGGCATCAAGAATCGCCGTTGGATCGTCTTCACCAATCGTCGCCCCATAGCATCTAACGGAGTTTTCGGTGCGCCCAGGCGGGTAGATGATGTTGGACGCAATTGCGACCGCCGTGACATCGATCTCACGTCGCCACATTCCCACATGGTCCGCGGTTATCTGATTGCAGAAGCGCTTACCGCCCTTTCGGCACCGCAATAATTTCAGCCTCTTATCTCAAGCGTGGGTTCTTGGCTCTGCTGCGGCCGATGATGACACCCGTGTTGGACCAGATCTTCATTTTCTGTCCGACGATCTTCAACGCGTCGAGGCCAACAGGCTACCGAATCCATCGATGGAATGACGATAACCCACAAGCCGAAGCGCATCCCAAGCCATTGCCTGAGAGCTGCTAACAACTGGTATGCCGACCTCCTTTTCCAGATCAGCGATATGCGGCACGATAGGGGTGGCTGTACACGAAATGAACAGCGCATCCGGCAATGCCGAACGAACGAGCGCTCTTGCAGCTCCAAAAAGTGACTCGCGGCACAACTCTCCAATTTCGGCGTCCGTGGATTTCTCAAATGTGCCGTCGGCGGTGATGTCGAATCCATTCTCCTTGAAAAACGGAAGAAACGATCGGTGCACGTCACGTCGATATGGCGTAAGGAGCGCTACCCGTCTTGCTTTGAGATTGCGCAGCGCGGCGAGTCCGGCCGCCGCAGGTGATGTGTATTTTAGGCCGGGTCTTGCATTCGCTAGCTCCGAGAGCAGGCTTTTTGCGCCCATTGCGACCGTACCACTGGTGCAGCTAAAGGCGAGAACATCGAGGCGACCCGCGGGCGGGAGGGTGCCCGCGACCTGAGCGAACGAGGTTGCTAACGAGAACCCTCCACCTCTATGGTCGTAGGCCGTCCTCGTTGTGAAGACCGCGATTTCATTCTTGGGAATGATAGAGGTGAACGCGTCACCACCGACCTCGTCTGTCGACAGCAGAATAAGACCAATTCGCCCCATCAACTTAGACGCTCGAGTGGATCCGTCGAATACTCTCGTGGAATTCTGACTGTCCATGTTACCTCTCGTGCAACTCAACCTTGGCCATCCAGCTGGGACGCCGCAGGCCCTCAGATGACTGAGAATACCATCGCACCCAGTGATGTTTCCGCTGCATTAGACCCATCTGTCGATTTTTTCCTGCAAGTCGCGACCGCTCCTTTCGGGTATTTGCGCCACTTTCGAGAAATCTGTTTAGCAGCCCTGCCCCATCGCGCGCGGTCTCGAATGCGAGCCCGGTGTTCGCCGGCACCATCTTTCGGGCGCTGCTTTGCGAGGCCTGGATCAACGGAGATGTACCGCGCCAGAGAGCCATCATTCCTGCCAGCGCCGATTCGGATCCAGGCTTTCGGTGAGCAGCGACCGCTCTGATTAGATGAGGCGCATCAGGGTCTCAGTGCGAACCACGTCGTTGACGGCGCGACGATCAGGGTGGCGGCCCGAATGACGGCGTATGCACGAAGGAGTCGCTGGCCGAAGCGCGGCTGCCGAACCAAAGGCAGATTGGCGGTACGCACGTCACGTATGCCGAAATCCTCGCAACACGGGCGTCCTGTCCTGAACGAAGGGTCTCTGCCAGCCGCTCCCGAACGAGCTTCCGGAACAGCCTCGCCATTTTTTCGATCGTTGATGACGAAGGCCGCTGCACGAATGATGCATTCAGTCTGAGGGTTAGCGGGGGGGCGACCTCCTCGGCGACCTAGCGGACGCGCTTGGACCGCAGCGCCCTCTGCTCTGAGCTGGCATCTCGAGTGTTCCTTCCCAACATCGGCAATTGATGTTGGTGGCCTCGCATCATGAATGGTGCTGACGACCTCGCCGTCATTAACCGTAATTTCGCGAGAGACTACCTTCGTTTACCAAGCGGCGGATAGTGATTGGCTGATACCGTTGTGGAGCGAGGCGCAGTACGCCATGCAGTGGTGTTCAGGGTGAGTTGGTCGGCAGATTTGGTTACTGTGCCCTCTCTATCAGATTCTCGTCTTGAACCGTGCGCGCACAAATGAGCTCCGTTTTTTTGGCCGGTTGGAAGCACACGCGGATGCTTCTCGCGAAGTTCTCCCGGCGCGGTCAAAGCGAGTGTAATGCAAAGTGCGATGGAACGGTGCATGTTGTGGCCGCAGGCATGCATCAAGGCGTCCACTGCGAACGATCCTCACGCCTCTCTTGGATTTCCCATCTATGTGGCGGCGCACGGCAAGCGCTCGCCACCGCAGCCTTTATCTTGCAGCTGGCAACGCAAAGCGTTGCGTAGCTCGAATCGCGGCGCTCTCGGCATCTGAAATAAGGCTGCTGTTGCGAAAGCGTTCATTAATGCCGGCAAGCGCAAACCTCCGCGACCACGTTGCAGTCGATGCTATGCGCCAGGGCGACTATCAGTTCGAAGTTGAATAGGTGAGGCGCCAATGGATGGTGAACAGCAGCGCGGAGATCTAAATTGGCGCACTCGGAGATCGCGGCGGTTTAGCGAACTTACGCGATCTGTCCGAGTAGGCCGCGCAAAAGTGTCTCTCTCCTCTTCGAGAGCGATTCGATCCGAGGCGAAAGACGCTGGTTCAGCGACTCGGATGAATGCGGCTGATACCCTCCTAGAGCATGTTGTTTTTGACTGGAATCGGGATTCCCAGCGAGTGGGATTTCTGATTCAACCTCCATGCTGGAGGGCGGAGGCCAGCATGGATGACGCGACCCTATTCGGAAGACATCCGTGAACGAGCTTTGGCGCGAGCTGACGCCGGCGAGACGGTTCGTTCGAATGCCGAGGCGCTCCAGATCAGCCCCTCCTGTGTGACGAAGTGGAAGAATCCGAGACGGGATACCGGAGGTCTGTCACCCGGTCAGATCGGCGGCCACAAGAAGCGGGTTCTGTCGGATGCCAACGCCGACTGGCTGCGCAAGCGCATTCGCTCGGGGCCTTTCACCTTGCGCAAGCTGACGCAGGAACTGGCTGCACGCGGGATTAAGACGGACGTGCGGGCGGTGTGGACTTTTGTTCACACTGAGGGGCTTAGCTTCAAAAAAGCGCTTCTACCAGCCGAGCAGATCGCCCCGACATGCCCGTAAGCGGATCCGCTGGAAAGCCCATCAAGGCAGGATCGACGTCGCGCGGTTGGTTTTTATCGACGAGACGTGGATCAAAACCAATATGGCACCGCTGCGCGGCTGGGGACCCTGTGGGCAGCGCCTCCAGGCCTCTGCGCCCTTCGGCCATTGGAAGACCATGACCTTCATTGCGGCGCTGCGTCACGATCGGATCAGCGCACCTTGGGTGATTGATGGTCCCATCCACGGCGAGCTCTTCACGCTATATGTCGAAAAGGTGCTGGCACCCACCCTCGCACCGGGCGAGATCGTCATTCTCAACAATCTTGGCAGCCACAAGGGCAATGCGGCCCGCTAAGCCATTCGCGCCAGAGGCGCCCACCGTATCTTCCTGCCGTCCTATAGCCCCGACCTCAATCCGATCGAGTAGGTCTTCGCCGAACTCAAACACCTCCTGCGAGCTGCAGAACCTCGTGACGTGGAGGCAACCTGGCGAAAGGTCGGTGAACTCCTCGATCTCTTCTCCGAGGAGGAGTGCACCAACTACTTCAAAAACTCAGGCTATGTTTCCGTGTAAAACAGCATGCTCTAGTGCGCGGTTAAATACCGTCCTCGTGCCAGTGAATCTGGAGGTCCGACGAGCCCGCAATCTAACGGGGGGCAACGGCTTTGAAGATTTGGTCATCGGCAAGAGCGAGGTGTTGGGCCAGTCAAGTACAGATGGATGAAGTCTACGACAAATCAGAAAGGCCTCCGGCGGGCATGCCGGAGGCCTTCTTGGAGGCTAGAATAGTCTAAAGAGCCGTTCAGATTTCTCCTTCTAGTTGGACAAGAAAACTCACCAGTTGCGCTGAGCCCGGAGCAGCAGCGCTAGGCTGTTCTGATCCTTCAGCTCATACGCAGCCCCGGGCTTGGCGATGCCGGCCTGAACCGGCAGAGTCACGGTGCTTCCGCTCGCATACTTCTGGTCAAGCATGAAGTAACCAATTTCGGCCGTGAACGTCAGGTTCTTGACGGGATTCCAACGTGTGGTGGCACCCACAACTGAGTAATTGAAGTCAGGGTTACAGCCGCCGAGACCGCTCGACAGCGCGAGCGTCGTCACAAAGGCGCCGCAGATGTAGCCCTTGGCAGTGCTGTTGTACCGGACAGCACCGAATCCGCCCCAGAGCGAACTGTTCCAGTTTGCGTTCCAGTTGTGGGTATAGCCGCCATTGAAGCCGTAAGTCGTGGTCAACTGTTGGCCAGCGCCAGCAACGAAAACGGAGTCCGAGACCCCGGCGAGACCGACGCTCTGGTAAGCTCCCGGCACACCCGCACCGCCGTACAGCGCGAAAGCGGTGGGGCCGTACGATTGGAAGTTGTACACCGACGCTCCGTTGGTATACACGCCTTGGAGGTTGATCGTATCACCCGCTCCGGTTGGGACATTCTTGATTGACAAGGCAAGCTGTCCGGCCCACCCCCACTTATCGCTGGGGTGACCGGTCGTTTCGTCAACGCCATAGTAGCCAGCGTGATTATCATGCGCAGCAACTGACGCCTGGAAAAGCCCCCAAGCCTGGTCTACTCGAAGCGCTGCCACGAGGTCTGGAGCCCGCACTCCGCCAATGTCGCCAGCACCGTACGAGCCTGTGGCAAGACCTGCTGCGGTTGCACCACTCACGTTCCAAATATTGGTCGTGTGGCCGACGACCTGATCCTCAGCCGAGAAGCTGGCGGTGATGCCCTGCCCGAAATCCGCAGTGTAGGCAACCTGATTGACTGCCTCCCACCCGGCGCCGCCCGGCAAACCATCGTAGCTGTTCGCCGGATAGTTGGTCCACGGAGAGGCAAACTGCGACTGCGTCCTACCGAAGGTGAAGCCGGCAAACTGAATGAACGCGTAATAGACGGAAAGGTTACCACCGGAAATCATACCGCTGCCGCTCCCGGCGGGATTACTTCCATTATACGCAGTAGCGCCGTTTACGGCAGTGCTCCCGGCGCCGCCATATCCCCCTGCTGTCCACGTAAATGTCAACTCGGCGTACGTTCGAACAACGCCATATTCAGTTGCAGTGCGCGTGTCGACGCCGAGATCAAAACGCGACTGGGCGGTATAGTAGTTGCTGAGACGATTGTGCGCCCCCCCCAGGCCACCGGCGGGAGCGGCCCAGAGGCCCTGCGCACCCAGCGCGGCACTGGCGCGCACGTAGCCACCCAGCTTGATGCAGGTCTCCGTTCCGGGAATGTAATAGAAGCCGGCCCCATACAGGGAGCAGACTTTGACGTACTCGATGGCCTTGGCCTTCACGGGGAGATCGGCTGCCTGAACTCCCGCGCCCGCAAACATTGCGGCAGACCCAAGAATTAGGCTCTTCATCAGTTTCATTGTTGAACCTCCAAGTTGGAAACGTCGCTTCCGTCCTTCAAAGATCCGCCGCTGCTAGCCTCACCTATTGGGCGGGTGCTTGACGGACGACGTCGAGGCGCCCCCTCTCCGTCGGGCCAAGATCTAATCCCCCCGATCAATTGCATCAATTAATTAATATCATCAATTATTGTTTTTTGCCCTACTGTGGCTTTTGGACGACAATTCTTCTTTTCGGGGCCGCTGCGCAAAAAAAGAACCCCCAGGGGGCATCCCGAGGGTTCTGTTTGGAGATTTCGCATGATCGCTGAAGAGATCCTCAGACAATCTAAGCATAGAGTTATCAGAACTAATTGCAAATATCAATTGATTTTTTACATGGCACCCATGTCCTCCGCGCCTTTCAGGGGCGCCTAAAGCCAGATATCTGTAGGGAGGTAAAGTCACGCCGCGGTTTTTCGGGCGTCGCTGAGGTTTGGCGGAACAACCAACATGGCTGAAAAACCAACAGTGGACAGGGCCGTCAGAGACCTCATCTGGAACGTTGTCGAGATCCATTCCCAACTTGAGCAAATACATAAGAACTGGGCGGAGCTACTAGGCTTGACTGAGCCGCAGTGGTTGATCCTCATGGCCATCGACGAGCTCGATCAAGGTCGCGGCGTCTCGGGAATAGCGGTTGCAAACAAACTCAGAATTCATCCTGCGTTCGTTACCAACCAAACGAAAAAACTGGAAACGATGGAGTTTCTGGCACGAGAGCCATCACCAGATGATGCAAGGTTCGTTCAAATGTCCCTTACTGAGAAGGCTCGTGCTCAGATCTCAAAGCTCTCGACAAGGAGGGAAGCTCTGAACTCGGCGCTATTGGAGGGGCTGGACGAAGCGTCTCTAGACTACCTCAACAAGCGGCTGACCTCGATCGCGAAGAATAGCCGACTGGCATCCCAAAAGCTGAGTATTGGCGTGTTATAGGCCTGAACGGGCAAGGGCCGCTTCGCTTGGCGGTTCCATCATTTACCTCCGCCGAAGATGACAGATTCACTGCAGCTGACCCCGAAGGCGGGCGTCGAGCAGGCACCTAGGCCACATTGTCGCGCGCCATGGAAAACTGCCCCCTCGGCGTCATGAGGAATTGCCCCCTCCTCGGATAGCTGAGGAGAGAGTGAATGAAGCAGGAACGAATCACTGAAGGCTCGACGTGGAGTGATCCACGGGGGCAGGTGATGAAGACGCCGGATGACGTGGCGGAGATGTTGCGCCTGAGGGCGTGCGGGTGGGGTGTGAAGCGGATTGCGCGGCAGCTGGGCTGCAGCCATCACACGGTAAAGGACTACGTGGCGGCGGGCGGGGTGAAGCCGTTCAAGTCGCCTGAGCGGCCCAAGCGTCTCGATGGCCTTGAGGGTTGGCTGCGCGAGAGGCTCATTCGGCATCGCGGCAATGCCGACGTGGTGCGCCAGGACCTGTTGGCCGAGAAGGCGTGACGATCAGCCGGCGGACGCTGCAACGCGCCGTGCAGCCCTATCGCCAGGTGCTGAAGGCGGAGGCGCTGGCGACGACGCGGTTTGAGACGCCGCCGGGCCGGCAGCTGCAGATCGACTTCGGGGAGCGCCTGGTCGAGATCGGAGGGGCAAAAGTCAAGGCATTCGTGTTCGTGGCAACGCTCGGGCATTCGCGACGGCTCCATGTGCGTGCGTTCCGGGCCGAGAGGCAGGAGCATTGGTTTGCCGGGCTCGAGAGCACATTCACGACCCTCGGCGGTGTGCCGGAGGAAGTGCTGATGGACAATCCACGGGCGCTCGTGGTGCGCCACGACGCGGTGAGCCGATCGGTTCAGTTCAATGACAAGCTGATCGCCTTCGCAAAACATTGGGGCTTCCGTCCTCGCGCCTGCGCACCATATCGGGCGCGCACGAAAGGCAAGACCGAGAACGGCGTCGGCTACGTGAAGAAGAACGCAATCGCCGGCCATTCCTTCCCAAGCTGGGAAGCATTCGAGGCGCATCTCGACAGGTGGGAGCATGAGGTTGCGAACGTTCGTATCCACGGCACGACCGGCGAGGCGCCGATCGTTCGCTTTGCGCGTGACGAGGCACACCGGTTGAAGCCGCTCGGCGGGCAGCCGTCGTTCGGATCCTTGCGTGAACTGACCCGCGTCGTCGGCAATGATTGCGCCGTCGAGATCGACACGAACAGCTACTCGGTGCCGTGGCGCCTTATTGGCGAGCGCGTGGCGGTGACGATCGCGGCCGGCGAAGTGCGGATCCGCCATGGATTGCACCAGGTTGCGCTCCACAAGCAATCGGAGGGACGCCGGCTGCGGATCGTCGACTCCGCTCATCTTGACGGTGTTGCTGGTTGCGATGGCGCGGTCCGCCGGGCGGAGATCGCGGCGGTGCTGGCGCCGTCTCCACCGCCGTCGTTGTTACGCCCTCTTGCCGAATACGAAGCCGTGGTCGGAGGAAGCTTCTGATGGCGCGGGCAAAGAAGATAATGGAAGCAACAGCCGATCCGCTCGATGCCATGCTGGCGCGACTGCAGCTCTCCGGGATCCGCGATCAGCTCGACAGCCTGCTCGACGAGGCGGCGCGCGCGAACCTGTCGGCGCGTGAGACACTGATCCTGCTGTGCGAGCGCGAGATTGCGCGCAAGGATCATCGCCGCATCGAGATGGCACTAAAACTTGCACACTTCCCGGCCGTGAAGGAGCTCGCGGGCTTCGACTTCGAGGCGCAGCCGTCGATCGATCCGAAGCAGATCCGCGACCTGGCCGCGTCACGTTGGATCGCCAACGGCGAGAACGTGCTGCTGCTCGGTCCGCCGGGCGTCGGTAAGACGCACCTGTCGATCGCGCTCGGGCGAGAGGCGATCCTGGCCGGTTACACGGTGCAGTTCACAACCGCGACGACGCTGGTCGCGGGTCTTGCCAAGTCGCACGGCGAGAGACGCCTGGACGAGAAGCTACTCGCCCTGTCGAAGCCAAAGCTGCTGATCGTCGACGAGCTCGGCTATCTGCCGCTCGAACCTGATGCGGCGCACCTGTTCTTCCAGCTGGTCAGCCGGCGCTACGAAACCGGTGCCATGCTGATTACCTCGAACCGCAGCGTTGCCGAATGGGGCACCGTGTTCGCCGATCCCGTGGTCGCCACCGCGATCCTCGACCGGCTCCTCCACCACAGCCACGTGCTGACGATCCGCGGCGACAGCTATCGGCTCCGCGCCAAGCGCAAGAGCGGCCTCATCAAGCCGCCGACCGCCGGTGACGGCCCTCCGGTCGGCTCCGCCTCCCTCCGGCCCGTCACCGGCGGAAACAACCTTCAACCGAGATCATAATGCCGATGGTGGGGGCAGTTCTTCATGACGCAAAGGGGGCAGTTCCGGATGGCGTTTGACACCACATCGCTCCCTCCGCTGCACTGAGCATCCGTCCAAACCCCCGCGAACGATTTGTTGGTCGGCGGGCGACTCACGACTTTATGAGAGCTGATCCACAAGGTTGGAGGAGAACCGGTTCGCGTGCGAGCTTCTGTTCCAGCCATCTGAAGGTGCGGTCGTCTGAGCTAACGAAGTTGTCGACCTCCTCGCACAAGCCTCCTCGAATGAGCTGCGGCAGGACCAAGTCCACCTCGATGCGCTCAGCCATGCAAGCACTCTGCAGTTTGATAGCCTCGGACACGCTGACGATGCCGCGCCCCCCGGCTACCACGAGTATTGGGCAATTCGGCAGTCGAGCTAGCCGTGAACGACGCCCCGACTCCATGTTCCTTTCTGCGCAGTCGTCGGTCGACGTCATCCAATCGATGGATCTTCGGGAGCGCGTCCAATTCCAAATGCCCCCATCACAAACCGCCGCAGCAATGCGGCGATCGTATACGGCAAAATCGGTGGCTAGGGAGGCCGATAATCCGTCTCCGTAAATTCCGATACGACTACTATCAACGTCAGGTCGAACCGACAAATGATCCAAACAATGTGACAATACCATCTGGGATCCGCCGCGTGCGTGATTTGCGATGTGCTCGTGAGAGACAACCAGGACGGACATCCCCCGGCCAATCACGACAGGCAAGAGCCTGCCGAGCAACGTCACTCCCTTCTCTTCTTCGTTGCTGACGCAAATGACCGCCGGCGTCCGTGAGTTGGGAGTTCCAGCAGGCAGATAGTAGGCGAGAAACGCCCCCAGATCGTCACACGCGATCTGTACGCTTTGGACCTCATGGCCGAAGCATAGTCCGATCCTCTGAAGGCCATCTTCGACTTTGGCTGAAACGTCCGCTCTTCGCGGATCATCGTCCGCAACTAGCCTCCTGGCGATCTCGAAGGCAGTGAGGGCGCAAAGCCAAGCCTCAGTGGCTTCATCGTACTCTTTTCTGTTTATGTTCAGGTCAGCAACACGGCGATAGGCATCACCGGTGCCGGCCCAGGTTGCGCCCCAGTTCTGCCGAGCCAATCGGGCGTGACCATCGTCCGGAAGTAGACCGTCCAGGAACGCCGAAGCGTTCTGTCGTGCGGACGCGAGATTCCCCCTAACATGAGGCCAAGCACCAAACTCCATCGATTTGCCCCTCGGTGAAGATCCTTACCCGGCATGCGCCTATCATTCAGCTGCTCCTATGGAGATCGACTTTTTCTAGAGAATTTTCTCCTCAGAGTGTGCTGTCTTCATCTCCTTGCAACAAATTTACCAAGAACTGAGCGCCGAAATATCCCATTGGAGCGGGGTTCAACTTGGAAATTCGGTGTCCGAAACCGGGTATACGAACTTTTTATGCGGGGTAAGCCTCCGACGACAGATGCCTTGCGGCGGAATGGCCTGATGGTTGACGACTGTTCGTTCGTATGGACAGCCATACGATCAGGTACGTTGAATCGACTTGAGTGGTTGAACGGGCCCGCGGCCGCGCTGGTCAGAAGAGGAGAAGGCTCGGATTGTTTTGGAAAGCATGTCCGAGCCCACGCCTGGTTACGGCCACAGCGCGGCGATATGGCTTGTCCCGTTCTCTGCTGGTAACTTGGCGAAGAGCCCTCGCGGCGGAGCCGGAGCAAATCCGATTTATCAGGTCGGTTGTGGCCAAGCGTGGCGTCGCCGCGTCGGTGGCGGCCTCACCGGCGAACGCGAAGGCACATTCGACGGAGCGTCGGATTGAGATAAGCTGGCTGGCGGACGGCGTGTCATTGTCGATGCGGGGGTCGAATTTTGGCGCTTCGTCGGATTATCGAGGCTCTGGGAGCGGCGATGATTCCGATCCCTACGAGAGGTCGGGTGTGGCTGGCGACGGCCACACCGGTATGGGCAAAGGCTTCGTCTCACTGTCCTTGCAAGTGCAAGAGGTGCTGCCCCGCGAGCTCCTGAGCGATCATTTGTTCTGCTTCCGGGCGCGCCGGGCGATCTATTGAAGATGATCTGGCATGATGGCCAGGGAGCGTGCCTGTTTACAAAGAAGTTGGAGAGAGGTGCGGACGGCGGTGTCGATCTCGCAGGCACAGATGAGCTATCACTTATCCTGCATCGATTGGCGCAACTTGAGGGGCCCTGGCGTCAAAGCAACGTGGGCTGAGAGTTTTTGTTTGAATCTGGGCTGACCGACGTTGAGGCTTGGCTCCGGGCGGAATCGCCCGGCTCCCGCGTCGTCCCAAAGTGCTCAAGCCAATCAGCTGTCTGTTCAAGCGATGGAACGGCTTTGCCCGCTTTTTCCATGACGGAAGGATCTGCCTCACCAACAATGCAGCCGAGCGAGCGCTGCGCGGGTTTGCGCTCGAAGAAAGGTATGCTTGTTCGCCGGTTCTGACCGCGTCGCCGAGCGTGTTGCGGTGTTGGCCACGCTCGTCATGACAGCGCGTCTCACGACATCGACCCCCGAAAGCTTGGCTTGGCGGCGTGTTCGCGCGCATCGCCGATATGCCACACAATCGGCTGCACGCGTGCTACGCGAGATGCTAGATCTGTTTGATCGGGAACCGCTTCCCTAGGAGAGCCCGTTATGGGAATGTCGAATGTAATAGCAACACCGCACATCTCGGGAACTCCGACAGGCTACGCGATGCGTAGCGTTCCCGATCATTGTGGAAAACATTCAGAGATTCCTGAACGGCCAGGCGTTAGCTAATATTGTGGATCTGAGGCGTCGAGCTTGCGCTGCCCGGGGCGTCTGGAAGAAGGCGACCATAAGTTTAGGATAGAGGATCAGAGGCGCCATTCTCGGTCCTGGGAGGGGAGACCACGAACCCAGAAACTACCGAACCAAGTGATGAGTTCGAACCGTCTTATTGGGGCAGTATTCGTCATCACGCAGCGCATCTGCACGACGCGAGTGTGTGGCTCGTCTCACAGTGTTTTCGAAGAGCGAACGAGACATTCATCGAGACCACGCCGCGCCCCCGAACGTGGCAGCCTTGTACTCGGCGCGACGGGGACCACTCAGCATCTATTATTTTCCTCTTACTCGATCGAAGGGCAGCTAGCTACGTCAGGATCCGGACGCGATCACCTGAATTTCGGAAATAGGCTTCGCGTGGATCATCCCATGAGACCACGGACGATGTGTATACGCGATCAGACTTTCGCAGGAAGCTCGGCTAAAGGGACAACGAGCACGAAGGAAAAATGAAAATCGCGACAATCCGAGACCGCAAATTGTAAGGACTCTCGCACCAAACGCACAATTTCTGCACGGCGTCTTCCAAATTCGGAGACTTCCAACGCGGTGCGGCTGTTAGAACGGACGGAGCGCGCCTTAATCACTCTCCACGATCTATCGTTCTAACTCTAATCGCACGGGTCCCAGCAAACATGATTTCATTCGACCTGAAAGGCAAGACAGCTCTTGTGACAGGCGCGGCAAGTGGCCTCGGGCTGGGCACGGCAAGGATGCTCGCGGCGTCTGGGGCGACTGTCGCTCTTAATTTCCTGCCCGATGATCCACGGGGACCGCAAGCCGTCGAAGAACTGAGCTCAGTCGGGAACGTGATTGCAGCGCCAGGCAACGTGGGAGACGCGGCTTCGGCCGAAGCCATGGTCTCTAATGCAGTGGCCGCGCTTGGCCGGCTGGATCTCCTGGTGAACAATGCTGGCACGCCCGGTGTGAAGCAGCCAATCCCAGTTAACCGGCTTGATCTCATAACCGAAGAACTCTGGGCCACATTGCTTGACGTCAACCTGCTCGGGGTCTTCCGATGTAGCAAGGCCGCAGCGCCAGCTTTGAAGGCGTCGAACGGGGCGATTGTCAACGTCGCCTCGACGGCTTCATTCAACGCGCGTGGCAGCACGATCCCTTACGCCGCCGCAAAGGCAGGCGTGGTCGTGCTCACGAAGAACTTTGCGCGTGCGCTCGCTCCGGAGGTGCGAGTCAATGCCATTGCTCCGGGATTTATCGATAGCAACTGGATTGAATGGCCGGAAGAAATCCGCCGCACGTCTGCTGAGTCGACGCTACTCAAACGTGTTGCTAAGCCGTCCGAACTAGCAGAAGTGATTCTCTATCTTGGCTTCGGCGCAAACATCATCACAGGCTTTACTGTGTTGGCGGATAGTGGCCTGCTTCTTAACTGACGTAGTCCTAAGGGCCGCCAGGGTTCTAAGCACGTGGCCACGCCAGCCAGTTAAAAGTCAGGCATGTGCGGCGGCAACGGGCGCACCTCTGGAAATTGGCGCGCAGCGGTAATCCGGCCTCGACAGATCTGAGTCGTGAGCTAGCGGTGCTTGTCCCGCCTGGGAAGGCGCCGGCAGGTATGACGTCATCCTGGATGTGTAGCCGGACGCAGCGTACGGTAATGCAACTTCGTTCAAGATTATCCTTTAGGTGGCCCTGCCTCGATAATGCGCTCGTCCGCCTGCCGAGCCTCACCAAGCGAGACGCATTGCCTTCGAAGCGATTTCTGCGAGTGCTGTTCAGGCAGGTTTGAGCGCGTCAGCAGCACGCCTGAGGCGAGTGGAAGCAGCGGCACTTCCGTGCTGATGCTGGCTGGCTGGTGAACGACCCTTTATGTGGCTCGTTGCGGACCGCCACGCTTGGCGATCTGCACGACTAATCGGCGAGTACTCGTATTCAGCGAAGCCGGATGCTTCCGCCGGCACGTTCCGGCCGCGGAAATTCGGCATGAAGCCGCGCAAGTTCCATCACACGCTCGCGCACATCGCGCCGCAACGGTCCGTTACGTCCGGTTCCGGAGCCTCTCACTGGGCACCAGAGTGGAGTTGAGTCCAATAGCGCGGTGATGACTCTTTGTGAACGCTGCTTTGGCGCATGGAATGCCAGCGGATCTCGTCGGCCCCGAGGGCATTCGTAGCTTCTGCTCGCTCGAGCGCGCCAGGACCGGCGAACAGCACCACCTCCCCTGTCATAAAACCTTCGGTCAGGTCGAGCAGGGCCTTGAGTGTCGAGGTCTTTTGTTTTTCCTGCCGCGTACCCAAAACCTGCACGCGGTCCGGCCTGTCGGAAGGTGACCTTCGTTAGGTCAGCTATAACGTCGGCGCAGAATAGTTGGCCGGGTCCTGCACCTCTATAAAAAATTGTTCATTGCAGGTGGCGGAGACACAATACCGCCTATGCCTGGTGTTTCTGATAAATGCTGCCTCGTTGCCGCGCTTGGGACTGGTATTTCCCTGGCGGATGTTACCGGGGCTTGCGCCGAGGAGACAATTGCTGCCGTCGAATGGGGTGGCAACTACGCCAGTGAGATGAAGAAGCTTGCAGCCATGCAGTCTGGCGTCAAGCCAACGGGCAATTGCATGCTGGGGCGCCACGGCCATCCTGCCGAAGATCAAAGCGAAATGGCCCAATCCCGGCATGACCTTCTGACCGAATGGGGTTCATCGTGCCAAGCCTGCCCGCGAGGGCTGGGCAGAGCCCGTAACACCGGAAAAGTTCCCAACTTAGCAGACATTCCAAAGTAGGAAGCTCAACTGGTTCAATGGAGCGAGACCTGTTGTTCAAATGAAGGCCTCAGCTCCTTTGTCACCAACGGGGGACCGTGTCGACTTTTGAGGGAAGATAGCTTGCTGGACGCGGGGTTGGGCCAGCAGGAAGGCTTCCGGCTCACGAGACGTCCTACTTGTTTGCCAGTTCGTCCATTACCTCTTTGGTTGCTTGATAGGCAAGCTCAACGATTTCGTCGATCTCTGCCTCGGAAACAACGAGAGGCGGAGCAAAGCCGAGAATGTCTCCATGCGGCATCGCTCGTGCAATAAGCCCCCGGTCGCGAGCCGCCTTCGAGATGCGGGCACCAACCTTCAGCGCCGGATCAAACCGCCGCTTTGTCTGCCGATCCGCGACATACTCGATCGCCCCGAGCAAACCCACCCCTCGAACTTCTCCGACGATTTCCAGCTGTGCAAACCGCTCCCCGAGCCGCTTTTGAAAGTGCGCGCCGACAGTTCGGGCGCGATCGCTTAGTTGCTCCTTCTCGACGATGTCGAGCACCGCATTGGCTGCTGCTGCTGCGATTGGGTGACCGGAATAAGTATAACCATGGGAGAATGCTCCGACGCGATCGGCAGCTTCCTCCATGACCCTGTAGACTCTCTCGCCGACGATGGCTCCAGAAAGAGGCATGTACCCGGATGTCAGCCCCTTGGCGACTGTCACAAGATCTGGTTCGATCCCGTACAGCGTGCTGCCGAAGTCCGCGCCGGTTCGACCGAATCCACAGATGACCTCGTCGGCAATCAAAAGAACGTCGTAGTGTCTTAGCACTGCCTGGATTTCACGCCAGTAACCCGAAGGCGGCGGCGTAATACCGCCCGTGCCGAGCACCGGCTCAGCAATGAAAGCACCGACCGTTTCTGGACCCTCTCGCACGATTAGTTGCTCAAGCTCGGCCGCTCGCCGGCGAGAAAAGTCCTCTTCGGTCTCGCCCGTTTCAGCGCCCCAATAATGATGCGGTGTGCCTGTATGGAGAACCCCTGGGAAAGGCAGGTCCATATGATCGTGATAGAATGACATGCCAGTCATCGAACCGGAGATCACCGAGCAACCATGATACCCGCGCTCACGCGAGATGATCTTCTTCTTCTTAGGCTGGCCGCGTAGATTATTGTAGTACCAGACGAGCTTTGCTTGAGTCTCGTTGGCATCGGATCCCGAGAGCCCAAAGAATACTTTGCTTGCCTTGCCAGGCGCCATGCGCACGAGGCGGTCCGCAAGCGTAGCCAGTTCTTCGGTCGTGTGCGCCGCATATGTATGGTAGTACGCCAAGCTGTAGGCTTGGCGCGCGATGGCTTCGGCTACCTCGGTGCGACCGTAGCCAATGTTTACACAATAAAGGCCAGCAAAGCCGTCAATATAGCTGCGGCCCTCTGCGTCCTTGATATGGATCCCCTTTCCGCCAGTCACGACTGTCGGGTCACCAATCTTACCACTGGCGAAGTCCTTGAGCTGGGTAAAGGGGTGCAGAACACTTGAGCGATCCCGTTCAGCAATGGTCTTGATGTCGGTCATGTCACTCTCCTAAGCCGCCAGGTCGCCGAAGCAGACGTATTTCAGTTCCATAAATTCCGATAATCCGTGTCGCGACCCTTCGCGACCAAGCCCGGATTGTTTCCATCCCCCGAACGGGATGGGTGGGCCGGTAAACGAGGCAGTATTGATACCGATCATGCCGCATTCGATACGCTCTGACAGTCGCATCGCTCGACGTAGATTCTCCGTGTAGACGTACCCGGCAAGCCCCATTTCGCTAGCGTTTGCTCGGGCGATAACCTCTTCTTCAGAGTCGAATGGAAGCACGGCCGCTACTGGGCCGAATGTTTCCTCCCGAGCGATGAGCATGTCCTCGGCGACATCGCTGAGTAACGTCGGAGGGACAAAATTGGGACCAAAGCTCGCGCCCTGCTGGGGCGAGACAAGGCGCGCCCCCTTCTTCACAGCATCATCGATGTGAGACCTGCATTTGTCGGCGACCGACAACTTGGTCATTGGCCCGATATCTGTGGTCGGCTCCAGACCATGGCCAATTCGCAGTCGGCCGATCCTGGCGGCAAACTGTTCAACGAAGGCGCCATAAATGCTTCTTTGTACGTAGATTCTGTTGGCAGCCAAACAGTCCTGACCAGACGTAGCAAATTTTGCCACCATCGCACCCTTGACGGCCTTCTCAAGATCGACGTCGTCAAACACCAGAAAAGGAGCATGGCCACCCAACTCGAGTGATACTTTCTTGACACTCTCGGCTGCGCCCTCAAGAAGCACGCGGCCAACTTCCGTAGAACCCGTAAACGAAAGAGCGCGTATTCTCGTATCACTCAACAGGGGCTTCGAAAGTTCGATGGGATTACCGACCAGCACTTGAAACACGCCCTGCGGGAGCCCAGCCTGGTGGGCTAGCCTGGCCAGCGCCAGCGCAGAAAGCGGCGTCTCGGGAGCAGGCTTCACAATGATTGGACAACCGGCAGCGAGGGCCGCCCCTGCCTTCCGGGTGATCATCGCTATGGGAAAATTCCACGGGGTTATCGCCGCCGCGATACCTATCGGCTGCATTCGCACATGAAGCAGGCTTCCAAGCTTATGGCTCGGGATCGTCTCCCCGTATGCCCGCTCCCCCTCTGCTGCAAACCACTCAAGAAAGCCAGCACCATACGCTATTTCCTGACGCGCTTCGGGGAGCGGCTTACCCTGCTCGCTCGTCACCAGGATCGCGAGCTCCTCCTCATGCTCGAGCATCAATGCGGCCCAACTCCGGAGGATCGCACCTCTCCTTGCCGGCAGCAATTCCCGCCAGAGCGGAAAAGACCGCTCAGCCGCAGCTATCGCCACTTCCATCTCTGAGGCCCCGCAACGCGCAACATCCGCGATCGCCTCGCCCGTCGCGGGATCGACCACATGGTCTCGATGGTCGCCGGACACCCACTGACCGTCGACGAGCGCCGCTCCTGACAGAAAATCATGGCGACGCAGATTTTCCAGATACTTGCTTGCCAGACCGGCCGAGTGCGGAGGTTTGTGCCGGGTACCTTGAAACGCCATTTGGGGGTCCCACGCGGTCATTTTGTTGAAATTGCCCATGCAATCAGGATACTGATAGTGCATAGAAATTTGCGCCGCATATTCAAGTAAATCGGACGATTTCCTGCAACGCATATGTACTTCGCGACGGAATGCACCTGAAGGCTGGAGCTCAATCATGCAATACGACCGGATAGACGCCCGCATCCTGGAGATCGTCCAGAAGAATAACCGACTGACTTCCGAGGTCATCGGTGAAATGGCTGGGCTTTCCGCTACGGCATGTCAGCGCCGGTTGAAGCGACTGCGCTCGGACGGAATAATTGAAGCCGACGTCTCGATCGTTTCCGCAAGAGCGGTGGGAAGGCCCATCCAGATGCTTGTGCTGGTGAGCCTTGAACGAGAGCGTTCAGATATCATCGACAAGTTCAAAAAGGCCATCAAATCCTCGGCTGAGGTCGTCAACGGCTTTTACGTCACCGGCGATGCCGATTTTGTTCTCTACATCACCGCCCGTACCATGGAGGATTATGAGCAGTTCACGCGTCGCTTCTTCTATGAGAACTCGGATATCAAAGGCTTCAAGACGATGGTCATTATGGATCGTGTGAAGACAGGTTTTGCCATTCCGATCGAGTCGCCGTCGGAGGAGTGAACCGTGCACTTCCTCTGCTTGGTCCTGACGCCGTTTTTCATCGCTCGTTCGCGTACAACGCAAAAAAACAATCGTCTCGATGCTCTACTCTACTTACTAGCACGCTTTTCCTGAGCGGTTTCCTTTCGACTTGATTTCTATAGAGCCAGCTCGACCAAGTGGCTCGTCAATCGATCGCATAGCCATCCACTCCGACGAGACGATGCAAAATATAAGAACTTGGCGGAAGTTCCTCTGCGGTTCGCGTGACGAAGTAGCTCAACCTACTCCGGCGTACCGCGGCAGGGCCGATGCGCCCTACTCACGACGAACTGTATCACGGACAAGGGTGGGATCGCGGCGACCGAAATATGCCGCGAGAGCGGTAAGCCGGCTTATCGAGATAACGCCACATCCGGACCACCTCCTGACGCTCGAATTGACAAACCTACGGCGTCGCTCCTTGGCGCTTGCCCTTACAATAACACAGACACTTTCTCACGTCCGAGGCGGGCAGCATCCTCGCGACCTTGCTCCGCGGCAGTTTCAGGGCGTTGACCATTGCTGTAAGGGCTTCGTACTCGAGCTGCGCAAATCGGATGAAGTGTCTGACCGTTTGCTAGCGGCCAGGCTTTTTGGACCGTCAACGGCCGGGGCAATCCAATCATCGGATGCGGGGCAGGGGTCGAGATGACCACTTCGTACAAGCCGAAGACCTTTAGCGCTGATGGCATCATCGCACCACTTCGCTTTCTCACCTTCCGGCGTATCTGGATCGCGAGCGTGCTTGCCAATCTGGGCGCTCTCATTCGCAGCGTCGGCGTCGCTTGGGCCATGACTCAGATGACATCGTCGGCCGACAAGGTCGCGCTAGTGCAGACCGCCCTGATGTTGCCTGTCATGTTCATCTCAATGCCGGCCGGTGCGATCGCGGACATGCACGACCGGCGTATCGTTGCACTGGTTTCAGTCGCTATCGCGTTCGCCGGCGCGTCGGCGCTGACGGGGCTGGCTTGGTTCGACTTGATCACTCCGAATTTGTTGCTCGCATTGTGCTTCGTCGTCGGCAGCGGCATGGCCTTGATGGATCCGGCCTGGCAATCCTCGGTTAGTGAGCAAGTGCCGTTGGAAACCCTTCCGGCGGCAGTGGCGCTGAACAGTATCAGCTATAATATTGCGCGAAGCGTGGGTCCGGCCATCGGCGGGATCGTGGTTGCAACTGCGGGTGCCCTAGCTTCATTCGCACTTAATGCCTTGCTTTATCTTCCGCTGATCGCCGCGCTGTTCCTATGGAAGCGCGTCTCCGTACCGAGTCGTCTGCCGCCCGAGAAGCTCAGTCGCGCCATTGTTTCAGGAATGCGCTATATCATCAACTCCCCGTCGATCACGATCGTGCTGGTGCGCTCCATGGTGATGGGCGTGATCGGCGGCGGGATCATCGCGCTCATGCCCCTTGTAGCCCGCGACCTGTTGCATGGTGGTGCAGCGACCTATGGCACCATGCTCAGCGCGTTTGGTCTCGGCGCAGTTGTCGGAGCACTCAATATCACCGAGCTGCGCAAGCGCTTGGCTGGCGAGCCGGCAATCCGAACCTGCGCTCTTTCGATGGGCGGCGCGGTTACCGCAGTAGCGCTGAGCGGAGCGCCGATATTGACGGCAGCTGCGCTGTTCCTCGCCGGCGCCGCGTGGATGATCACCTGGGCGCTGTTTAACATTGGGGTGCAGTTGGCAGCGCCGCGCTGGGTCGGCGGTCGATCGCTCGCGGCATACCAGGCGGCCAGTTCTGGCGGAATTGCCATTGGCAGCTGGGCCTGGGGGTCTCTGGCCGATGTCACGGGCGTACAAACAACGCTTCTCATTTCGGCTGCTTTAATGTTTGTAACACCGGTCCTGGGACTCTGGCTGCCGATGCCACGCATCAGCGCTCGTGAGCAAGAAGCCGAGATGCTGGCGGATCCCGAAGTTCGGCTCGAACTTTCCGGCCGCAGCGGACCGCTTGTGGTAGAGATTGACTACCGCGTACCGGGAGAGAATGCGCGAGCGTTTCACAATGTGATGCAGGACGTGCAGCTGTTTCGTCAGCGCACCGGCGCTTATGGCTGGTCGATTGCGCGCGACATAGCCTACCCGGAACTCTGGACTGAGCGTTATCACTGTCCGACATGGCTGGACTATCTGCGACAGCGCAACCGCTCGACGCAGTCGGACCGCGCCCTGGAGGTACAGGCAGCGGCTTTCCACGTTGGTCCTGGGCCCATACGTGTCCGCCGCATGCTGGAGCGCCCATTCGGATCGGTACGCCGGAACGACGATGGGCCCGATCGCGCTGCGAAGGAACTGGTGCGCGGCCAAGGGTTGCTCGGAGTTGACGAGTTGGCCGAAGTGGGGCGCCCGACAGGCAAGCTTGCGCAAAAGCAAAGATCGCCCTAATCGGCGTGGTGGCCCTATCAGGCTTCACTAATGAGCGGATTGTCACTGAATGCTTCGAAACGGTATCTCACCCGTCGAGCCAGCGACGACATTCCAGCGATGGATTATTGACCCCGACGAGCACGACAGGAGCCATGGTCGTTCCTGGCGTTCGAACCGTCAGCATTAGAGAATCACTTGCATGCGGAACAAGCGGCGTGTGGCTCGCGGGCTTTCCGGAATCAAAAACTTCCGCAGCTATACAACACCTCAAAACAGCGAGCCGACGAACTGCCAAGATGGCTTCACAGCTACAATTGGCACCGCCCGCTTGGCAGTATCGGCCCATGCCCCGATCAGCAGACTCGCCCTAACCAGGAACAACCTGTTGAGGCTCCACATCTAGTGACGCGAGCAACCGATCAACGACCGGGCCCAGCCGAATGCCAGTTCGGGAGGCCGGGCTTGGCGCCAGCTGCGATCGCCTGCACCTCGCCTGCGCTGCACGCAGTGGAGGGCAGCGACGTCCGTTTGTCACGGTTCGCAGGCGATGGCTGCCAAGCGCGGCAGATGCGCAGCGCCCTTCCGGCGCAATGCAGAAACAGGATGTCGCCTTTTCCGGCAGCCCATCGCGGCGGCGTTGAGGATTGCTCACGAAGGCTCCTGTTCCGACGCGGGCCAATCCAGGGTGCCAAACGGGATCAAGGCCAGCAAGGACCAGAAGAAGCAGATGGCTGCGGCCACCTCATAAGGTGCGATCGAGCTGATTGCGTCGGGTGACGGCCTGGCCGCAGCGCCCTTCTTCATCCTGTAAGCATTGAAGTCAATGATTGTTGCCGAGTTTTCTGCCGCCTGGTTCGCCCATACTCTTTGCAGAGTCACGCCTGATTCGATGATTGCTTCAGAACTATTTCGGGACGCTCTTCTGCCGTGACTAATCGGATGTCGCGTATCAAGCCGTTCGCAACCAGCGAAGCCATTTGTGGTCGGCCTCGCGGCGTGTCCTGAAGCGATCGACACACTTTTTGGAACAAAGCGCCGTTTGCCAGTAGTAGTAACGGATAAGCCCAAACCTTCCGCCGCATACCGCGCAGCACTTCGCTGAACTGTGGTGGGAAGCATGATGGTCGTTGCACATTCTCGCCTCCTGTTGGCAGTTGCATGGACCTGACCTGCATTTTCCTATTGCGCAGCACCACGCTCGCACGTCAAAGTGCGGCGTTGCCTATTCCAATTCTAATTCTCACGGCATTTACGGACTGCGGCGCCAGAGTGTGACTTGATGTGCGCCTCCTTCGCGAAGCGGCGTACTCTGTTCAAGCGCCTTCGCCGGGATTTCAATGCAAGAGAGAATTTGATCTCGATTGATGCAATCAGCATCACGTTGGCAATTAAACCTGCGTCTTTCGTCTTTCTTCGACCAACTTCAACTGATCAGACGATGGCGATCTTTAGCATATCCCTCTCGTGCAGCCCACATTTCCGTTATGCTACGTGTGGAAGATCCAGCGGCGTTGTAACCGCCAGGGAGGAACGCTCAGCCGATCCTGAGGAGCACCTTCAGGTGGTGCTGGTGTAACGGAAGCGTGATCGGCAGATTCCGCGTACGCGCGCACCCTGGGGTGCGCGGTACCCGGATGACAGGGGTATTGTCTCAGATCGAAGTGCCTTCCACTCCATGCTGTACATGCTTTCGACCACGATCCAGACGCGGCCCACTCCGCCGCTGGTTCGCCAGTAACGGATCGTGCTTTCGACCGAGTGGGGGTTGTTATGCTCGCTTATCCGAACGTCAGCCCGGCGGCCCGCGCACCTTCATGAATGCTTGCGTGCACGAGGGAATCGACAACAAGCAGGTGGCAGCGTGGTCAGGATGGCAAAATTTGCGACATGACCGCTGCTGAAGAATCGCGCGGCTTGAGGCCGCGCAGCCGAGGGCATCCTTCAGGGCATGCAGGGCTGCGACATAATTTGCGAAATCTGGCCGCGTCATTCTCGGCGGCTCAAAGGCCTGGGGCTTCAGGAACAGTCTTTTGGCTGTCAGCTTCGCAAGACGCGATTTTCCCGGCCGACCCGGAAAATACGTGCTCTGAAGAGCTTGGCTTCCGCCTCTCGAAGGAGGCATAAGCGATGATTGTAATCTTGTCTCCGGGGGTTGCGAGCCGCGCAGCGCTCCGCTTCCAGTTTCCATATTGCAGATCTCGACGCGCTCATTGATCGGAAACCCTGCCTCATCGAGCAGCGCACGATCAATCGAAATCGCGCCTTCACCGAGGAGATCAGTCTCCGTCACCGACGCGCGATGAATTTTGCCCTTGATCAGCGTAAATTGCATTCCCCACCTACCCGGGTTCTGCGCCAGAGCGCGTTCGCTGCTCAGCCACACTCAGGCAAGCGCGGAGGTGATACCGAGCCGCTCCAGCAAATTCGTGTCGCGCTCTAGCACGGATTTTTGGTCGTCAACAGCACATCGCCAACGAAGATCGCATTTGCGCCGGCCAGAAAGCAAAGTGCTTGCAGTTCGCCCGTCATATACCCGTCCGGCCCGACAATCGCGCCACGCTCTTCGGCATCATGATGCGTGCCGTCGCGACCAGGCGCACTAGCGCTATCGGGTCCGGGCGTTCGGCGGCCTCATTGACCGGCACGCCTTTGACTTCATTCCAGAGATTGATCGGCACGCTTTCCGGTTGGCAGGGGAAATTGGCGAGAAGCACGAGCATGCCGAGGCGATCCTCGACGCGTTCGCCCATAGCGATAATTCCACCGCAACAGACCTTGATGCCGGCCTCGCGCACATGCGTGTCGATGCGATCCTGCAAGGTCAGCGTCGTAATGATTTTTCCGTAGAATTCGGGCGAGCAGTCGATGTTGTGATTGTAGAAATCGAGCCCGGCATCGGCGAGACTTGCTTCGGCGTGAGCATGCCGAGCGTGACGCACGTTTCTATGCCAATCCGCTTAACCGCCGTGATCATGTGGCATTGATCGAGATCCCGGTCTTTTGGGCTGCGCCAGGCCGCAGCCTTGCGGAAGCGAGCCGCGCCGGCATGCTTGGCGCGCTGCGCGGTGGCGACCACAGCGGCAGGATCCATCAGAGGGGTGACCTTTGACACCAGTGTCGTATGGCGCTTTGCGAGCAGTAGCCGCAGTCTTCCGGACAGCCTCCGGTTGTGATGCTGAGCAGGCTTGCGGTTTCCATGCGGTTTGGATCGAAGTTGTCGCGATGAACGCTCTGCGCCTGAAACGCCAGGTCGACAAATGGGCAAGCCGTAAAGCGCCTCGGCATCGGCACGATTCCAGTCACTGCGAACTGGCGCCCTGCTCCCGCCCACTCCCACACCAGCAGCCATAAGACTTGCTTCGACGCTCGTCGTATTTGCCACCACTCAGGGGGGGCTCCCAAAAAAGTTGTACGGCGCTTCGACACCCAGAAACCGCGAAAAGCAACCATGACTAAGAAATCCAGCAACGCTGGGGCATTTCTTGGGATTTCGGCGCCGAGCACACGCGATCGTCGAAGGCCTGTCACTTCTCACCACAATCCCGCATGCAAGTCCCAGAGGGGACCGGATGGTGGGACTATATGCACGACGGTAGCCCCAAGGTCGGCGAGGATCATCGCCACGGCCGGGCCCGCAATGTACTGGCCGAAATCGATGACCTTGACGCCGAAGAGAGGCAGGGTTGAACGTCGCGTCGCTATGCAACTCCGCTTTCAAACGTGATGACTGTTGCTCGCGCCGGGAACGGACCGCGGTGGTCCGTGCTCAGCGCAACCGGATACTTGCACCAACGCGCTCCGGACGAGGCAGCATCGCGTGCAGCCGCGCCAGCTCCAGCACGCGCTCCCGTACTTTTCCCTGCACGGGTCCGCTGCGTCGGGTCGCTGCATTGACGTAGATCAGCATCTGCTCGCCCGTGGCCACCGGCCTCTCGTCACCCTCGCGTCTGAGAACGTGGAAGAGATGAAGGCGCTTATCGTCGACACCGAGAATTTGCGTTAGTACCTCGACGCGGTCGCCGACATACAATTCACCAAGATGAGACAGGTGCGTCTCGACGGTGTAGTAACCGCCGCAGTTTGATCGGTGCTCGCCGTCGATGCCGATGTAACTTTCCAGAGTCCCAGTGGCGCCGCTGAAGAGCTGAAGATAGCGACTCTCATTGACGTGCCCATTGCCGTCAATCCAGTCGGACGGCATCTCTGCCGTCGGCATCCTCAGAGGGCCGGAGCCCGCAGTTGGCTGAGGCTGAGCAACGCGTTCGCGCAGTCCCCTCTCCCAACGCGCAAGCGTCTCGCCCGGGCCGTAGCCCTGTGAGCGCAACCCCTGCAACACAGCCACAAGCAGGTCGTCGCGTTTTTGTTCGGCAGGGACGTCGAAGGGGTCTGCCTTCACCTGCTCCTCTGCCTGCTCGGCCGCCCTGTCCAGGAAGGCGCAGTTCAGGTCGGGCACGTCGGTGAGCCTCGACCACGGCCACTTGAATGCCCATTGCTCGATGTTCTGACGCATGCCCACCGCGCCGCCTGCCATGCGATAGACGCCCACGGCTGCCGCACGCAACCCCCATGAGTGGCGGACCGCGTCATCGAGCTCCTGCACTGTGGCCAGATCGTCGTGCAGCAGCCACAGTGCTTCGCGCGAGACCGCTTCCTGCAACCGGTTCGCGATGAACCCGTCGACCTCCTTGCGCACCACCAGCGGGTGCATCCCCATTGCGCGGAAGATCGCCGCTGCGCTTTCCAGCATCTGAGGCGCCGTGCGCTGGCCGCCGCACAATTCGACCAGCGGCAGCATGTACACCGGATGGAAAGGGTGGGCAACGAGGAAGAGCTCGGGGCGATCCATGGCGGCCTGCAGCAGCGACGGCCGAAGCCCCGAGGTCGATGAGCAGATCAGCGTGCCTGGCCCAGCCGCCCGACTGGCCGTGGCGAGCAGCTGCTGCTTAAGGTCAAGCCGTTCCGGCGCACTCTCCTGCACCAGTTCCACGCCGTGCACTGCGTCCGCGACCGAGTTCACCACCGCCAGCGCACCCTCAGCCGGCAGCGAGACCTGCGTCAGCCGCCGATACGCGCGCCGGGCGTTGACCAGCACCCTTTGCACATACTCGACTGCATTGGGCGCGGGGTCATACAGTCGCACATCCACGCCGTTGAGAAGGAACCGCGCGGCCCAGCCGCCACCGATGACCCCACCTCCCAGCAGCCCGACTGCTCGCGGCAACCTCGCGGCGATGTTCGACTTGTCAGCCATTAGTTTGGATGTCTCAGGAATGGACGTTGAGCTTGAGCTTTTGACGCACCTCATCCGGACTCATCACCCTTACCCCCATCCTCTCGAGAATCTCGACTGCCCGCTGCACGAGTTCGGCGTTGGTCGCGAGCCGCCCTCGCGAGAGGTAAAGGTTGTCCTCCAATCCCACCCGCACGTTCGCGCCAATCAACGGAGCTAACGCCGCATACGGAAGCTGCATCGGACCGATCGAGAAGGTCGAGCAGACAGCGCGCGGCGGCAACCGGTTGACCATCGCCGTCAGCGTCGTCAGGTCATTAGGCGCACCATAGGGAATCCCCATACATAGTTGAATCAACGGCGGATCGTCGATCAGTCCCTCTTTGATCAAGTCGTGCGCTAGCATCAGATGACCCGTATCAAACACTTCGAGTTCAGGACGCACCCCGAGCTCTTTTACGCGTGCGGCCATTTTACGCAGCGTTGGATAGGTGTTGATCATGACGTACTCACGGGCGCCGAAGTTCATCGACCCGCAATCCAGCGTACAGATTTCCGGGCGCAACTCCTCCACATGCACCAGTCGCTCAAGCGCCCCCACCACGTCCGTCGAGGGGTCCGGCGGCAGTGGAGTGTCGGGCCCACCGAGCACGAGGTCCCCCCCCATTCCCACGGTCAGATTGATCACTGGATTCACATCCGACCTCCTAATGCGTTCCACGACGTCCCGATACAGCGCCGGATCCCGCGACCCACGCTGGGTTTTGGGATCACGCACATGGATGTGCACCGCCGCCGCTCCCGCCCGCGTGGCCTCGATCGCCGACTCCGCAATCTGCTCCGGGGTTACCGGTACATTCGGCTGCCTTACCGGCCCGCCTCCAGTAACCGCACAGGTAATGAACACCTCCGAAATCATCCTCATCTACTCCGTTGTTGAAAGCTTAACTTTTGCCGAGCTAAGGCCAGCCGACAAGTGGTGCATCTCTCGAATAGTACGTGGTCCGGCGATCTGAATTTACCAATGGAGACGCTCGCGGAGCAGTAATTCTGCGCCTGAGCGTCGAACTCTGAAGCTTTATCTCGTCAACATTGGCTCCCCCCGAGCAAGCCGCTAAAGGTCATCTGAGCTCTAGAAAAGATCGGTCCTGAGGACGCTTGGCCCTTGACTGCGGATCCGCCAGCTGTTTCCGCGCGCTCGCAAACGCACTCGGGCAGCGCCTTCTGAATCGGCGAAGCGTTCAACCACTGGCCACAGAGCACTTGGGTCCTCGCGCGCTGCCAGTCACTGCGGATTGGCGCGCTGTTCGCGATTGTCGTCCTCGCTACTCATGGCAGAGCGCCGCTTGCGCGACTGCATGACCAATAAGTATCGGGCCGAAAGCTGGAGCTGGTCATGGAAGATCGCCGGGTCAAGCTTGGCTGCGCCGTTCCAGATAACGCAGTCAGCTTCGACGCACATCGCGGCAGAAGCCGTTGAGCACTCGACCACGCCTAGCGAGCTGCGCGGAAAACAGCCGCGAGCCACTCGTACTGCGTGGCTAACGGCGCGTGCATGAGCGGCAGGCCTCCCGGCGCAACGTCGTTAGCTGCGCGGTAGGCGTTTCCCTTCCGTTTTTACGATGATTCAGTAATCGGCGAGCCCCCCGCCTCACCGTCGCGAGATCGCCGCGGATACACCCTGGCGTGAACATCGGTGGTCTTAAAGCGATGGCAAGAGCTCTGTGCTTGATGCCAGGCAGGGACGGTGACTCCCATGGTCGCATCGAGGTGATCACCGGGGAACGCCGGCGGCGACCTGGACAACGAGGAGAACGATTTGTTCGATCCTTAGCTCGTTCTGAACCGGGTGCCAAGCACACGCCGCTCCTTGCACAGTCATGCTCGGGGGCGTGTTGCCACTTTTAACCGGCAGGTTTATCCGCTCAAGCGTATTTCAGAGACGCTTCCACCAATCGCGTAAACGCCAGTCGTCTGGACGTACGGCATGGTACGACCACGCTGTTTGCAGCACTCGATGTCGCGTCAGGGTTCGTCATCGGCAAATGCTACAGGCGCCAGCAAAGGGATCGATGCTCAGGTCCCCGAAGGGCTCCATGTCCGGATCGTCATGGACAACTAAGCGACTCACAAGACACCAAAGATCAAGGCGTGGCTCGCCCGACGGCCGCACGATCATATTCACTTTACGCCGAATTCGAGTCATGGATCGATGAGGTCGAGCGCTGGTTTTCTGAACTCACCAGAAAGCAAATTTCGCGAGGCGTTCACAATTCCGCCCGGCAGCTCGAGGCCGATATCCACACCTTCATCGACCTGCACAACAAAGTCCCCTGGCAGTTCAAATGGACCAAGTCTGCAGACCAGATCTTGGGTTACGTCAAACGCTTCTGCCACAAAGCCGAGCGGACTTTATGTGGCGAACTTTAGATTCACTTGCCTAGCCTGCCATGGCGGACTCGCGCTCGGCTCGATGATCGAACCCGCTGCTCCGACGTGACGCTATGCAGCGACGCGCCGAGTTCAATACTGGCACCCGGACGGAGCGCCCAGCTCAATTAGTTCCTTTTCTGTGCGCTGGCACCGGATGCGGGCACCCTTCGAGAGCTGACGCAAGGGCGTCGGCTCAACATCGCAGCGGCCGGGAATGCGTACCGAACAACGCTCGAAGAAGCTGCAGGCTTCGCCACGGGCTGGCCGGGCGACGCCGGCGGACGCCTCCTTCAACACCGTCTCGTTGATGCCGTCGAGCCAGCCTTGACGCAACTCAGGCACCGAGGAGATGAGGAGATTGGAATAAGGATGCAGCGGGCGCTGGCGCAGCGCGCTGCGGCTACCGTGCTCCATCATCTGACCAGCATATAGGATCATCACCTCGTCGCAAACGGCTTTGATCGTCGATAAATCGTGACTGATGAAAAGGTAGGCGACGCCCAACTCGCGCTGCAACTCGGCGAGAAGGTCGAGTATGGCGGCGACGACCACGGTGTCGAGCGCCGAGGTCACTTCGTCGCATAGCATCAGGGCCGGCTCGGCTGCGAGCGCCCTTGCGAGATTAACGCGCTGCTTCTGGCCGCCCGATAGCTCGTTCGGATAGCGATCAGCCATTTTCGCCGGTAGGCGCACCATGTCGAGGAGCTCGGCGACGCGACGTCGTTGTTTGTCGCCAGAAAGGCCGTGATAGAACTCGAGCGGCCGGCCGAGAATGCGTCTGATGGGGCGCGCCGGATTGAGGGCGGTGTCGGCCGTCTGGAACACGATCTGGACCCGGCGCAGCTGGTCGCGCGTGCGCTCGGCGGCGCTGAGCGGCAGCTTCACACCATTAAGCATAATCTCGCCCCGGGCGGCTGGCAGGAGACCGGCGATGACGCGGGCGAGCGTGCTCTTGCCGCAGCCGGACTCGCCGATGACGCCGAGTGTCGTGCCCGATTTGATCGTGAGGCTGACATCGCGCAGCACCGGCATCGCTGGTATGCCCTCGCGATTTACTACGCCGTAGCCGGCAAGGACGCTCTTCACCTCGATTACGGGCGGCGCGGAGGTCGCCTGCAAGGCATCGATGGTTGCCGTCCGCACCAGCGGTTCGGCCGCGGCAAGCAGGCTCTTGGTGTACTCGTTCTTTGGTTCGGTCAGGATGCGCGCGGTCGTATCGACCTCACGAATGGCACCGTCGCGAAGCACGATGATGCGGTTGGCCAGCTGCGCGACAACGGCAAGATCGTGCGAAACGTAGACCGCGGTCGTGCCGCGCTCCCTGATCGCCTTCTTGAAGACCCGCAGCACCTCGATCTGTGTTGTCACATCCAGCGCGGTAGTCGGCTCGTCGAAGATCACGAGCTTCGGATCGGTGACAAGCGCCATCGCCGCGAGCAGCCGCTGCAACTGGCCACCCGAGACCTGGTGCGGGAAGCGTTCTCCGACCCGCTGGGGATCGGGCAAAACGAGTTCGTGGAACAACGAGACCGCCTTTGCCTCGGCATCGGCCTGCGACATGACGCGGTGGAGCTGCGCGCTCTCGATCACCTGCTTCAAAAGCGGACGCGCAGGATTGAAGGAGGCCGCCGCACTCTGCGGCACATAGGCGATCTTGCTGCCGCGCAGTGACGAGAGCTCGCGCTGCGTCATGCCAAGCACGTTGCGCCCATCGAAGAGAATGCTGCCGCCGGCGATCCTGGCGCCGGACCTGGCGTAGCCCATCAGTGACAGCGCAATCGTGGTTTTGCCGGAGCCGGATTCGCCGATCAGCGCGACGACCTCGCCCGGCTGCACCTCGAAGCTCACATCCTGTACGATGACGTTGTCGCGCCAGCGCTCGTCGCGTGCCGTCACGCGCAGGCCTTCCACCTTCACCAAAGGAGCCATCCTCAGTGCTCCCCGGTCGAGGACCCGCGGGCCGGCAAATTGTCAATGAGGAGGTTGACCCCGATCGTCAGTATCGCGATCGCGAGCGCCGGGACCATCACTGCGGCTGCGGCTTCGGCAAGGCCATTCATGTTCTCGCGCACGAGCGAGCCCCAATCGGCGTTCGGCGGCTGCACGCCCAGCCCGAGAAAGGAGAGGCTCGACAGTAGCAGCACGGCGAATACGAAGCGCAGGCCGAAATCCGTGAGGACTGGCCCGGCGATGTTCGGCAGGATCTCCTCGCGAATGAGATAGCCGGTACCCTCCCCGCGCGCGCGTGCGACCTCGACGAAGTCGAGCGCGTTGACATTCACGGCGAGCGCCCGCCAGATACGGAAGGCCCCAGGAGTATAGATCACGGCAATCGTGACGATCAGCACCGGGATCGAGGAGCCGAGGGCGGCGACAACGATAAGCGCCGACATCTTGCTCGGAATCGAGATCAGCCCGTCGAAGAAGCGGCTCAGCATCATGTCGACGGACCCGCGCGAGACGGCAGCGAGCATGCCCAGCGTGCCACCCATCAGGATGGCGAGGAAGGTCGCCGCCGCTGCAACGCCGATCGAGTAACGCGCACCGACGAGGATGCGGCTCAACACGTCGCGCCCAAGATAGTCGCTGCCGAGCGGCAGCCCCCAGCGCATAGGCCCGAACCCGTCATCGACCAGCGTGCCGGCGTCGTGCGGGGCGATGTAGGGGCCGATGATCGCCACCACGATCCAGAACGCGACGATGGCGGCACCGATCATGCCAGCTAGCGGCAGGCGGACGCGGTGGCGCAGCGTAGCCTGCGCTTCGACCGCCGCGATCGTTGGGTCAGCGCTCATCAATGGCGAAGCCTCGGGTTCGAGAGAACGCCGGCGATGTCGGCGAGCATTACCAGGAAAAGATAGGCCGCGCAGAAGATCATCACGCAGGCCTGGACGAGCGGCATGTCGCGGACCGACACGGCATCAACCAAGACGCGAGCGAGGCCTGGATAGTTGAAGATGATCTCGACGATGACCACGCCGCCGAGAAGGAAAGACAAGCTCAGTGCGACCGCGTTCGCGATCGGACCGATGGCGTTTGGCAAGGCGTGGATCAGCGCGACCCGCATTGGCCGCGCCCCCTTCAGCACCGCCATCTCGACATAGGACGAGCGCAGCGTGTCGATGACGGCGGATCGTGTCATGCGCATCATCTGCGCGATCAGCACGCAGCTAAGCGTGAAGACTGGCAGGGCGAACACGCGGAAGAATTGGTCGAGCGAGACAATTCCGTTCGCGTAGGACAGCGCCGGGAACCAGTGCAGGTGCACCGCGAAGACGATTACACACAGCGTGGCGATCAGGAACTCCGGCACCGCAACGACCGACATCGTGAGGAAGCTGGCCACACGATCAAAGAGACTACCGCGCCAGATAGCGGAGAGGATCCCGAGCGTGAGCGCGACCGGCACGGACACGACCGCGGTGACCCCGGCGAGCATGAGCGAGTTCGGCAGCCGGCTTGCAATCAGCCCGGCAACGGGCAAGTTATTGACGAGCGAGCGACCGGGATCCCCCGAAAGAAGGGCGCCCAACCAAAGAAAGTAGCGGACGTAGGCCGGCGCGTCGAGGTGGAGAGCTTGGCGCAGGCCTTCGATAGCCTCGGGCGTCGCGTTCTGCCCGAGAACCGCCTCGGCGACGTCGCCAGGCAGAATCTCGGTGCCGGCGAAGACCGCTGCCGACACGAAGGCGAGCGTCAGGATCGCAGTCGCCATCCTGATGAGGACAAGACGGAGCACCGTCAGGCTCATGACCGCTCTCCGTCTACCGACGCAGACTTGTCGCACCGCTCAGGGTTTTGCGTGATCGAACTCACTGATCGAGCCAGACGTTTTCCGCGTAGTTATAGCCCATCATGGCGCCGATCGGGATTGGCCGCAGACCTTTCAGCTTGCCGACGTGCGCCTCAAGGATGCTGGCAAACACAGGGATGCAGGCGCCCGAATCCTCATGCACGAGGCGCTGCATCTCACCGTACATCTCGCGACGTTTGGTGGTATCCGCTTCAGCGCGCGCCTCGAGCAGCAACTTGTCGAAGCGCTCGTTGCGGAACCCAGTCTCATTCCAAACTGCCTGGGACTGGAAGTTCTGGGTGAACACGATATCGGGGCTCGGCTTCGGGAGAACGTTGCCGAAGAAGATCGGATGCTTCATCCAATGGTTCGACCAATAACCGTCAGCCGGCACACGCTGCAGGTTGAACTTGAGCCCGATCTGCCCGCCAGTCTGCTGCACAAGTTGCGCAATCTCCTCGGAGTTCGTCGCCGCCGGCGAGACGACGATCGGGAAAGTCTGGTTGGCGAACCCGGAGCGCTGCAGATGGAAACGCGCCCTCTCTAGATCGAACGGACGCTGCGGCAAGCTCGGATCGTAGAAGGGACTGGTCGGGTCGATCGGCTGGTCGTTCGCTATCACTCCGAAATTCCGGTAGACCGCCCGGCGGATCTCCTCGCGGTTGAGCAGGTGCTTGACGGCCAGCACGAAGTCCCGATTCGATCCGGGCTCCCGGCCAAGCCTGAGAGCGAGCGGTTGGTAGCCGCCGCCCTTGGTTTCGAACAGCGCGAGGTTCGGGACCGACGCTATCTGTTGCGCCGAGCGCGGAGAGAGCGAGCTGATAAACTGGACATCGCCGGAGAGCAGCGCGTTGACGCGCGCCAGCTCGTCCGTGATGCCGAACAGCTCGATCTCATCGAGATATGGCCTGCCGGGATTAAAGTACTCGGGATTGCGTACGCCGATCGTGCGCACACCGGGCTTGAACTCCGCGAGCTTATAGGGGCCAGTTCCATTCGCCGTGCGGAAGTCGGTAGTGCCATCCTTGACGATCAGGAGGCCTATCAAACCGCCCGCACCAAGGATGATCGGCAGGTCAACATTCGGTCCGGAGAGCCGGATGCGCAACTCGTGCGGTCCGGTCGCAGCGACCTCCTCCATCTGCATGGCGAAGATGCGGGAGCCCGCTCCGAGCGCCGGATCCTTCAGGCGCCGCAGAGAGTAGACAACGTCGGCGGAGGTCAGCAATGAGGCGTCGTGGAAGCGAACGTCTCGACGCAGTTTGATATTCCACACGGTCGCGCGGTCGCTCGGTGCGATCTCCTCTGCGAGAGCGGGCCGTGCGGTCAGGGTCTCATCAATCACCGTAAGCGCGCTGTAGAACATTTTGGCACGGGCCCACTCGACCAGATTCGAGCCCTTTGCGGGGTCGAGCGGCTCGTTGGCCGTGCTCGCGCCGCCTGCAACTCTAATCCTGCCGCCGCGGCGCGGGGTTTGCGCATGCGCGGTCTCAGAAACGCTCGCGACCGTGCCGGCCGCCGCTGCCGACATGCCGGCCGCCATCAGCATCCTGATCACGTCGCGACGCGTTGCGCCACGCCGGAACGCGCTCGCAAGACGCAGGGCCTCGGCAGAGCTAATCAGAGGCGCTCGAAGATCAAAGGTCATTGTTGCCCACTCCTCCCCACTTTTGCGCAAATCCTTCAGCGTCATGCGAACTCCAAGGACTCACCAGACCAGATAGTGCCTGCGCGGTTAAAAGCTGACACTCCGGCGCGGAGGTTTTGCAGCGAAATGCAGTAAGGGTGCGCAGCGATTTAACGGCCGAACCGTTTCAGATGCAGTTTTTCCCCGTTACCAGCGAAAAGGTTGAGCATCGAGCGAAACTCCTCTTGTGCGGGCGCATCTAATCGCAAGCACTGCCGGTTGTAGCCGGGCGACTGAATGAGGTGCCGCGTTGATAGCAACCTTTCACTCCGGATTGACTGTACACTGTCGGTCGCAAGCTGCTCATCTCGCTACGCGGCAGGTTCGAAATGCTCAAGCAAGGTTGTACGGGAGGGTTGGACCTAATTCTGACGCGGACGATTGTGCTCGCTCGATAGCAGAACTTGATCCACGCGCCTCTTTTCCAAGAGCCGGCCCATGGCGATATGCGCGGCACGCACTGAGTCCGATGACTGAAGCGAGATCATTGCCGATTTTCCGAGGTGAAGCGCGACCGCGGCGCTGTAGTGACACTCGCGAGACGTCGACAACATTTCATAGGACATTTCAGCTTCCGCTTCGGTGAGGGGACGCCGACTATGGGACCAGCCGATTCTCGAAATGGTCGGGCAGCCGACCTCGTCAAGCAGCGGAGGTTGTGGCAACTGACGGAGCTTCAAAAGTGCAACAAAGCTGTTCGAAGTTTTCGCTCTGAGGCACCGAACTTTCAAGGTATTGAAGCGAGCTCTCAACATTGATCAGGAGGAAATCATGGATTTGAGCGGCGTTCCGGCGATCGTGACAGGCGGCGGCTCGGGCCTTGGCGCGGCAACGGCCCGCGCCATGTCGCGCAAAGGCGCGAAAGTGACCGTCATCGACATTAGTCGAGACAGTGTCGAGCGTGTCGCGGCGGAGATTCAGGGTATAAGTGCTGTCGCAGACGTCTCCAGCGATGAACAAGTGAGATCCGCTCTGGACAAGGGCGAGGCGGCAAACGGCGTGGCGCGCGTATTGGTCAACTGCGCCGGGATTGGCGGCGGCGGCAAGCGTACGCTCGGCAAAGACGGTCCCCACCCTCTCGACCTGTTCACGCGCGTTATCAACGTTAACCTGATCGGTACGTTCAATGTGATTCGCCTTGCCGCTCAGAGGCTCGCAGCCGAACCGACGCAAGCTGAGGAACGTGGGGTCTTCATCAATACGGCCAGTATTGCCGCCTACGATGGACAGATCGGCCAAGCCGCTTATGCTGCCTCAAAGGCGGGCATCGCCGGAATGACGCTGCCGATTGCGCGCGATCTCTCTTCGATCAAGATCCGGGTGAATACCATCGCGCCTGGCCTGTTTCTTACTCCGATGCTGATGGGATTGAGCGAGGAAGTCCGGGCCAGTCTCGCCAAGCAGGTACCACACCCTGCACGGCTTGGCAGCCCCGATGAATATGCTGCCCTCGCGGTTCACATCGCGGAAAATGCGATGCTCAATGGCGAAACCATCCGGCTCGATGGCGCGATCCGGATGGCGCCAAGATGAAGCCCGGCGAGCAATCTGGAGAAAGACGCCCCTCGGCGTCATCGCCGATCGGATGGCTCCTGATCGCAAGCACACTTGCGTGCCGCGCCGCTACTGCGCCCTAAGCAGGGTCGAAGTAGTGAATCTCCAGCAATAGGCAGCCACCCTCAGATTTAAATGGGCCGTGAAATGCGCCCGGCGGACGGCAAGCATAGGTAAACGGAGCGAATCCCTGCCCACCCTTTCCTTGCTCGTCGTTTCCGACGGTGAGATCGCCGGACACCAAAAACACTTCCTCCCAGTACTCGTGAACGAATGGAGCGGTCGTGAACGTTCCCGGATCGAACTTGAGAAGTCTGGTGCGGCTGCCGCGACGGTGCGGCTCATCAAGCGCGCCTGACAATATCTTCTGCTTGATTCCTGACGGATAGTTAGGCGGGGTTTCCCACCCGGACTCCATGTCCAGCATGTAAAACTCGTCATGCGATTTCTGTACGGGCACGATGAGGGCTCCTCTACTTAGTTCCAACATTAAAAGGCGCAGCGTCAGCCAAGTACCGGCAACTGCTCGACCTGGTAGGTCTTCCGGACTGATCGACGAAGCCGTGGGTCGCTGAGCTCAAGTTCAAGTCCTTGCGCGGGTCGGATTTCGCCATGCACAGCGAGCGTACCGCAAAACATCAACGTGCCATCGGAGAGCATTCCGCCGGCGGCATAGAGGGCAATCAGCTCCTCGGGTGGCCGAATCGCGGAAAGGGCTCCTTCCTGGTACAGGATGCGGTTTCCGTCGTTCACGGCGTATGAGCGGAGGATCAAGTCGTCCCAGTGCTCCTTGACATCGTCGTAAGCCCAGAACTCGCTCGCTATCGGCTTGTCGCACATCTGCTTTGAGAGCGTGACGCCGGTGGCTTCGGCTTCGCGGTCGGTGTGGTCGGAGCCGACCCCTACCCAGAGCCTTCCGCCGCTCTGGAGCAACAGGAATTCCACCTCTCCGCTGGATGAATTGCCGATTACCTCGATCGTCTCGGCAGTCGAGAGGCGCGAGGCCGATACACGGTAGAAGATCGGGACAGATCCCGGTCGACTGACTCCGATCTTCTCGAGCTCCGCGATGTGCGCTTCGAGCGCGACACGATCTCTTCCCGTCCATCCGGCGATCACACACCGATTGATCGTGACGATTCGTGCTTCCCAGCGTGCATTCCGAAGGAACCGGAGTGAGAGATCATGTGTCGCCATCTTTTCCCCCGTTACCGCTCATCCGAGCTCGGCCGCGCGTTTCAGGCTCGCGAGCATTGAAATTTTAATCAGATAGTTGCGAGCAAGTTCGGGATTTGCCGCCGTCCGGGCCATTTCCTCACGGAACGATTGTTGCTCGCGGGGATCCCGCGACTCGAGGTTCCGCTTGTTCGCAATCGTGTGCTTCTGAACGTATTCCAGAGTCACAAGGCGGCGCTGGCGATCGTAGCGATCGAGCTCGGAAAGATCTGCTTCGCGGCGCCAGACTTTCGTGAGCCGCCCGCAGAGGTTGACGGCATCATGGATGCCCCCGTTCATGCCCATCCCGCCGAGAGGGTTGTTGATGTGAGCCGCGTCGCCAGCAAGAAATACGCGGCCTGACCTGAATGTCGCCGCCACGCGCTGATGCACGCGGTATAGCGTGACGTGATCTATCGCCGCAGTCGCAGCCACGGCGAAGTGCCGTGCGAGGGTGTATGCTGCGTATTGTAGGGTTCCCGCTTCTTCATCCGGCACCTCCGGGCCAATCGGAAACATCGCTCGCCACATGCCGGGCACCTTGAGCAGGAAGTACCATTGGATGGGGTCCGCCACATAGCTCACCGAGGCCAGATCGGGAAAGATCGCGAGAAAATCGAACTGAGTCGAGATGACCAGGAAACGCTCCGGCCAAGTGAACCCATCGAACGTGATGCCAATCGATTTGCGAACGGCGCTACTGGCACCATCAGCGCCAATCAGCCAGAGGCCTTCGTGCTGCTCTATCGAACCATCCGGCCTGCGGACCTTTACCGATACCCCGTCCTCCCCCTGGTGTGCTTCCAGTATTTCGGAGCCGAACTCGATGCTGAGGTTCGGATCCGCCCCGTATGCCTTGGCGATGATGCGTGTCAGCTTGTACTGCTCGCACTGCAGCCGGTACGGATAACCTGTGAGATCGGAAACATCACCGAAGTCGAAGTTCGCGATGGGCCCCTCGCTGTTGCGATACTGGACTGTCGGAGCGATCAAACCTTGCGCAACAAGGTCTTTCGCCACTCCGATATCTTCGAGCATGTCGAGGGTCGGCGGATGAAAAGTTGACGCCCGGGATTCCGTGCTGAGATCAGATGCCGCTTCCAGCACGGTAACGGGAATTCCCTGCTTCACCAGTGTGGCAGCAGCCACCATTCCTACCGGACCGGCGCCGGCAATCAGAACCCGCTTAGCATCAGCCACGCTGTTACCTCACCTCTTCGAACCGAACAAAGTTTCGAGAGCACCGCACCCAGCCTGGGAGCTATTCTCGCAGATTCCGCCCAAATACAAACTTTCAAAGCCGATCCTTGCCAATCTCCACATCTGCACCGCTTGTCTGCCCACTGCTCCCCACTTTTGCGCAAATCCTTCAGCGTCATGCGAACTCCAAAGACTCTCCGGAGCTTGCGCGTTTGAAACGTGACACTCCGGCGGGGAGGTTTTGCACCGAAATGTGCCAAGGGCGCGCAGTCATTTAACGGCCGAACCGTTGCAGATGCAGTTTTTCTCCGTCGCCATGGTGAGGCAATACGAAATACAAACTTTCAAAGCCGATCCTTGCCAATCCCCAAATCTGCACCCCTTGTTTTCAAATTTGCCTGCTTTCATGGTGGAAGCCTCTCGCTGTAGGATTTTCAGCAGTTCATGACCTGCAAGGCCTTCTTAATGACAGACGCGGCCCTCCGTCGGCGCGATTTCACCAGAGCGTTCGCGCTTTCGCACTCGACGCTGACTGACAATCTTCTGGTCACGTCTTCGCGTTTCCCCGATGTTGCAGCTATCCATTTCCTGGGCACCTCGATCTCCTACGGCGACTTTCATAGAAAAGTGGAGGGCTTGGCCGGCTGGCTGCAGAAGCACGCGGGCCTGAAACGCGGCGACCGGGTCGCATTATTGATGCAGAATTCGCCACAGTGGCTGATTGCGTGCTATGCGATATTCCGCGCCGACCTTGTCCTGGTACCGATCAGCCCGATGAACCGTGAGGTCGAGGTTGCGCACTACCTTCGAGACAGCGGCGCACGCGCAATGATTGTCGCGCAAGATCTGGCGGAAATCGCCATTGCAGCCACCAAGAATTCGGAAATCGGCACGCTCATCGTGGCGACATATTCGGATTACCTTCCGAAGGAGACCAGGTACAAGCTCCCCGACTGGCTATCTGCCGGACGCACTAAGGTGAGCGGCGGCAGTATCTGGATGGACCTGCTCGATGCGGGATTCTCGCCGGAGGCGCCGCGCGCGGGAGCGCTCAGCCTGTGCGCGATGCCATACACTTCTGGTTCCACTGGCAAGCCGAAGGCCTGCATGCACACTCATCGCAGCCTTGGGCATAATGCCACCGGACTGACCTTGTGGCATGGATTGCGGCCCGGGGACGTCTCTCTTGGAGCGGCGCCGATGTATCACGTATCGGGCTTCAACCACGCGGTGACCGGTCCTGTCTGTGCCGGCGCCTCCATCGCAATTGTACCGCGATGGGAGCGCGACCTCGCCACGAATGTGATGGTTGATTACGGCGTCACCCACGCATCATTGGCTCCTACCGCCGTCATCGACTTGCTGACCAACACCAGGGTCCACGAATTCGACTTGTCGAGACTGCGCCGCATCACCTCGGGCGGTGCCGCAATGCCCGAAGAAGTGTGGAAACGGCTGAACGAGACGCTTGGGTTGCCCTTCATAGAGGCGTACGGCATGACCGAGACGGCGGCCACCACGCACCTCAATCCGATCGAAGATCCAAGACCACAATGCCTCGGCATACCGTTCTTCAACACTAGTGCGTGCATCATTAATGCTGAAAACAGCCAGGAACTTGCTATCGGCGAAATCGGCGAGATCGCCGTGCACGGGCCGCAGCTCTTCAGCGGCTACTGGAACCAGCCGGAAGCAACGCGCGAAGCCTTCGTTGAGATTGACGGCCGGTCCTTCTATCGCACCGGCGACATCGGATATCGCGACGCGGACGGTTTCTTCTACATGACTGATCGCGCCAAGCGGATGATCAATGCGTCGGGCCTGAAGGTCTGGCCGGCGGAAGTCGAAAACGTGCTCTACCAGCACGAAAACGTACTCGAGGTCTGCGTGATCGCCGTCAAAGACGCCTATCGCGGTGAGACAGTAAAGGCGCTGATCAGGTTGCGGGATAATGTGCGGGGTAGGACAACTGAAAATGACATCATCGAATGGTCGCGCCAGCGCATGGCGGCCTACAAGTATCCCCGAACAGTGGAATTCGTCGACTCGCTGCCGAAATCGCCAGCGGGGAAGATTCTCTGGCGCGAGTTGCAGGATCGGGAGAATGCAAAGGAGGTCGGTCTGCCATGAATGAAGCGCAACAGGTATCCGGCCCGGAGGAGGCCTATCAGCGCGCGCTCGACGCAGGCAGGCTGATTATCCAGCGCTGCGGCGAGTGCGACCGGTCGGTGTTTTATCCTCGAACCATCTGCCCTCATTGCGGTGCCAACAACCTGTCCTGGTTCTCTCCCGTGGGAGACGGCCACGTCTACTCTACGACGACCGTCCGCCGGAGCCAGGAAGACGGTGGTGACTACAATGTGTGCATTGTCGAGTTGGCGGAGGGCGTGCGCTTGATGAGCAGCGTCCGGGGGATTTCGCCGGATCGTGTTATCATTGGTACAAAGGTCCGGACCAAGGTCGTCAAGATCGATGGCAAAGGCCTGCTGGTTTGCGAAGTGAAATAGGCATTCATGGCTCGAGACAATCTACGCGGTGCGACCGCAATCGTCGGTGTTGGCATGGCTGGCTGCGGCGAAGCCCGCGGCTATAGCGAGATCGAAATCCTGGCGCAGGCAGCCCACGCAGCAATAAGGGACGCAGGCTTGCGCTTGCAGGATATCGACGGGCTGTGCACCGCCAATCTCAATGCCGCGATGTGGCCACTCAATGTCGCTGAATATCTCGGCCTTCGGCCTTCTTTCATTGAAGGCACGAACATCGGCGGATCCGCCTTCGTTGCGCACCTTCAACCGGCCATGCTCGCGCTTTCGGCCGGTCTGTGCAATGCGGTGCTGGTGTGTTACGGCAGCACACAAAGGACCGCTACATTCGGGCGTAAGGCACGAACGGCAGCGCGCAACATGCTCGATCCGGCACCCTTCGATGCGCCGTATCAGCCATTCAATCCACCCTCGAGCTATGCCCTCATCGCGGCCCGTCACATGCACGAATTCGGCACGACTCGCCAGCACCTCGCGGAAGTCGCCGTCTCAGCCAGATCCTGGGCGCAGCTCAATCCCGCCGCATTCAGCCGCAAGCCCCTGACGATTGACGACGTCCTCAGCGCCAGAATGGTCTCCGATCCCTTTACCGTGCACGATTGCTGCATCGTGACGGACGGCGCCGGCGCCTTCGTCCTGATGCGCGCCGACGCCGCCAAGGACCGGCCGCAAAGGCCCGCCTATTTGCTTGGTGTTGGCAATGCGGTCTGGCATCGTACTGTCTCCAACATGGCCGATCTCACTGTAACGCCCGCGCAGGACTCTGGCCGGCGCGCTTACGCCATGGCGGGAATGCAGCCAAATGATATCGACATGCTGCAGCTCTATGACGCCTTCACGATCAACCCAATCCTGTTCGTCGAAGATCTCGGGTTCTGCCGCAAAGGCGAAGGCGGGCCCTTCATTGCCAGCGGTCTGACGCGGCCGGGCGGAAAGTTACCTGTCAACACCAATGGGGGCGGCCTGTCATGCGTGCAGCCGAACATGTATGGCGTATTCGCAGTCATCGAGGCCGTACAGCAGCTCCGAGGCGCATGCGGCGACCGCCAGGTCGCGAACACGAATGCAGTCCTGGTCAATGGCAATGGTGGGAATGCCGCTTCCAGCCAGTCGACCGCTATTCTTGGAAGCTCGGCCACGCTTTAACAAGGCGTGGTCACAACGGATCTCTTCTACGGGACGGTTCAGGCGGCAGTGAATAGCGCCCCATGGTCGCTCATCCTTGCAGAAGACTACCGAGCGTGCTCGATCGGAATGTATTCCTGACGAGCCGTTCACTTGTTTGAGGAAGGGAAGCTAGAGTGAAGGCGGGTACCCACGGCACGGCCACCGTCCACCGACTGGCACCGGATCGCGCTGATGCTCGGCGCGACGTCCGCAAACACCTTTTGACTTTTACCAGTCTATTGAATCAGGCAATCGCCTGGTCAGACGATTCATCATCTGGCGGCAGCCGATTTCGCCCGCAACATTGACCTCCTCGATGACAACGTGGCGCCGGAACGTTGCCTAGAACCAGATTTATGGGAGCGCGAGACTACACGGACTAACCCATCTTGATAGACGTCGGAGACACGTCCCTAATCTCTGCCGAAGACCACCCCGCGGGCGCGGTCGAAAAAGCGACACGGCTAATGTTCTCACAACCCTCCAAAGCCAAAGGCTTCGAGCTGTCGGCTATTATCGATCAGCTCAGTCCGGTAGGTTTCGTTCTCCTTTCCAGAAATTCTCTCAAGCGCTCGACGGTCTCCAGCGGCCTCACCATCGCCGTATTCAGGTATTCCATGAACAATCCGTCGTCATGCGAGAGATCATTCATCCGCGGAAGTACGTTGGTGATCTGCCAGTTCGTTTGGGGCGTATTCTGCGCAATTTTGGATGCCAAGCTCTTCGCTTTTTCCAGCGCTCCGCCCGCATCAACAATGTACTGCACCAGTCGGACCTCTCGCGCTTCTTCGGCTGTGAGCATTCGCCCAGTTAGCATCAGGTCAGCCATGGTAGAGTAGCCAATAATCCGCTGGATACGTACCGAACCGCCACCCCCAACGAAAATGCCGCGCTGCCCTTCCGGTAGCCCGAAGATGGTCGTCTCGTCCGCGACACGAATATGCGCCGCTGCCGCCAGTTCGAGCCCGCCACCTATCGTGGCCCCATGCAGCGCGGCGACGAACGGTATCGTTCCTCTTGCAATTAGGTCAAAGGTCGTGTGCCAGATGTAGCGCTTGCGCTTTCTGACAGTGGGTGCATCCGGACGCAACCTTTCCGCTAGTTGCGCAAGATCGAGCCCGGCGGAAAAGTTTGGCCCATGGCCGAAGATCACGCCAGCATCCGCGTCGTCGCCGGCACGTACCACCGCATCGCCGAGCGCTCGCAGGACATCGTCATTCAGCGCGTTCCGCTTGTTGGCTCGATTCAAGCCGATGATCGCGATATTACCCTCGAGCTCGTAGGTCACGAGTTCAGACGACATGACAAACCCCACACTACGTGCTTACTGCAAAGCAACCGACGACCGTTTTCAGCGAGTGCAAGGCTAGTTAGCAGCTCCAAGTTCGGCTATACTTAAATTTGAAAAGATGCGGTTCAGATTCTGACCGACGAGGAAAATGGCTTGCCGGTTCGAAGTTGATGCGTTGCTGTTGTTTTCGGAGGTCGTTCGGTCCGGAAACCTGACGCGCGCCAGCGACTCAACTGGTCTTTCTAAGGCGACGATCAGTCGCAGACTAGCTTCTCTCGAAGAGCAGGTCGGTGCGCTGCTTCTGAAGCGCAACTCCCGCGGCCTCGCACCGACCTCAATAGGTGCGCGCCTTCTCGACTATGCGCAGCGGATTGATACTGAGGTCAAGGAAGCGCGAGTAGAAATCGACGAACTGCAGTCCGGCACCCGCGGCACGCTGCGGGTCAGCATTCCGATGGAATTCGGCAATGCCTGGCTCGGCAAGGCAGTTGCAGAATTCGCACTTGAGTACCCCGATATTTCCCTGATCGTGGCGACTAACAATGGCATGGTTGACTTGGTTCGAGAACAAATCGACATCGCCATCATTCTGGGAAAGCTACCCGATTCCAGGCTCATTCACCGAAAGCTGACGTCGCTCAGACGTGCCGCCTATGCCTCCCCGAACTATATCGAGAGGCACGGCATGCCGAGGACACTTGAAGAGCTGTCCCAGCATCGCTGCGTCGTCACCGAACTCCAACAGCGAGATGGCGTCTGGACATTCCTGAAGCGTGCGCAACGTCGGCACGTCGAAGTGGCCGCCAACACTACCGTCGCCAACATCAGCCTAGTGCGCGAGCTTCTACTTAGCGGGGTCGGGATCGGCATCCTGAATGACGTTATGTGCGTGAATGACCTCAAGCATACGCGACTGGTCCGCGTGTTGCCCGATTGGGAGAGTCCTCCGCTCCACACTTCGGCCGTTACGCTGAAGCGCACCTTGGTACCCAAGCGGAATCGTCTTTTCCTCGACTTCATGGTGCGACGGTTGCGTTGACATCCTCTCCGCGCTCTGGGTGCCCGAAAACATTGCGCTAAAGTCGGATTCAACGAATTGCGCGGCCATTGCTGTTTAGGCGCGCTCTGGCCTGCGATAGGGGTGGCGCCCGACAGCTCTCCTGCGAACGAGAGGCGAGAGCTCGCTCTGATGCCTTACACGTTGCGTCTTGCTATTGTCCCGGCTGCTCAGATGCCGATCGCTTCGTATGCTTCAGCGACCTGTCGGATGGATGCGACGTAGGCGGCTGTCCTGTAGTCGCCGAGCTCCGGCTGCTCCTGGAGCAAATCTGCGATGCGCGTCCAAGTGCTGCGCATGACATCCTCAAGACCGGATCGAACAAGGTCGATTTCTGCGCCTCCTCCAAGGAATTCATCGCGCATGTCAGCAGGAATCTCCTTCCCGGTCATCTGTTCGAGGGCTGCGGCGATGGTCCGATTTCGCCTTTCTCTACGCCGACGCTCCATCAATCCGAAGGGAATGCGCGTCAGGTTCTTCTCCCACTCGAAGTAGCTGACAACGACGCCGCCGGCGTTGACATAGAGATCTGGAAGGATTGTCACTCCGCGAGAACGCAGCATCCTATCAGCCTCGAAAGTGACGGGCCGTTGGCGGCTTCTACCACAAGGCGAGCTTTTATACGACTTGCGTTTTCCGAATGAATTGCACTCTCCATCGCCGCAGGGATGAGAACATCACAGGCTAATTCAATGCCGGTCATGTCGCCGGAGACGGACGTTGCACCGGGAAAGCCCAGAATGCTGCCCGTTAGAAGCTGGTGCTGCTTCAGCAGTTCAATTGGGAGGCCCTTCGGGTTGGCGACATAGCCATCCCGTTCCGCAATGACGGTCACTCGGGCGCCGCCCTCCTCCGAGAGGAACTTAGCGGCGTGATAGCCGACGTTCCCAAAGCCTTGGACCACAACAGAAGAATTTTTTAGATTGCGCCGGCCATTCAAGCCTGGGCTGCGCTGATCCCGAAGATAGCTCTGGGTCGCAAACTGCAGGCCCCCTCCCCGTCGCCTCAGTGCGACCGGAAATCCCCCCCTTGGACAAAGGCTTTCCCGTTACGCAAGCTCGCGCATTGACAACGTCGGTCGGATTTGCGCGGCGGAATTCATCCATCATCCAAGCCATTTCCCGCTCGCCCGTCCCTACGTCAGGGGCCAGAACGTTGACACCGGGACCGATTAGACCGCGCTTGTTGAGTTCCTGCGTGAAACGGCGGGTAATGCGATCGAGTTCCTGCGGCGTCCATTCGCGCGGATCAATCTTCAGAGCCCCTTTGGAGCCGCCAAAACGCACGTCGACCAGTGAGCATTTAAGTGTCATTAGCGCCGCAAGCGCCTCCACCTCTTCGGCATCCGCATTCGGTACGTAGCGAATGCCACCCTTTACGGGTTCAGAGTGCTCGCTATGGACTGATCGCCAACCGATAAAGCTGTGAATCCGACCGCGCAGTCTCACGCCAAAGCGGACCGTGTACGTCGAATTGCATTGAATGATCCGCTCCGCCAAACCCTCAGGGAGATCGAGAAAAGTCATGGCGCGGCGGAAGTTTTTGTCAACGCTCCCGAAAAACGCGGTAGAGTTAGCCGACATCACACCTCCCTCGGTGCGGTCGTCACGATTTCGCATGTACTTCTCTCTTTACAGATATGATTGTTTAAGCCGGATCGCCGATCCCGCAGTGACCAGCCACCGGCCGCGGTGACTACGTTAAAGCAATCGTCTCCCATTCGGCCGAGCACTCCGTGACGGAGGGAAAACGCCGCGCCGAGCGCGCGCTGCGGCGAATACGCTGTCCGATTAATCTTGTTCATAGTGACCACACCACTCAAAGCCGATGACGCTAGAGTCTGTCCACACCTTGCATTCTGGTGCATCAAGTCTCTTGCTCCTCCGCAGGTGAGTCATCCGGCGCAACATCAACTCAACAATTCCGAAGAGCTCGCCACTGAGATGTTCTCTGCGGCTAGGGCGACCTCTGTTACGCCACCGGGCGTCGAGCGTTCACTTTCGGCTCGTTGGGACGACTTGTTGCTGCCGAGCGATCGCCTCACCAGTTGTTTGAACAGGATGTCTTGGAGCTCATCCTTGAATTGAATCGGAAGCCGCCCCGCCTCCAGACTTTTCTCGACCGTTCGCGACAGGGCCGATCTCAGAAGCGTCAGAAGCGGGCCAGCAAGAAGCGTCCTAAGATCATAAAGGGCTTCTTCGTCGATCCATGTCACCGGTCCAAGCAACTCTGAAGCTGCTCTTGCCAAATCCAAGCGGTGATCCGCCAAAGCGGATGCACAAGTCCAATGCATGCGATTTCGCCGACGCCCGGCGGGATGGCCGGACTCAGTCGAACGACCAACGCCTGTGGTAAAACTTCTCGGACCTTCGCGTCGATTCCTGATGCAAAGATGACTCCATTGAAGCTGCGCCACCACTCGTGTGAAGGAAGGCGGAAAAGAGCTTGATTCAGTATAGCCGAAAACAGAACATCAACTTTAGCGAGGTGACCAAAGCGCACTGGCAAGTAGGTTCCTGCAGCAATGGCGCGCAGCTGAGCACGAGTCTCGTGTCTTCGGCTCCAAAGCGGCACATCCAGCCCTAGGGATTTCAGTCGACTTGCCAAGGCTAAGCCAAGCCTTCCCGCGCCTAAAATGCCCAAGCGGTGAGAAAATTCGTCGCATAGGGCGTTGACCATAGTCATTGAATAGACCTCAAGGAGGTAAAAGGCGGAATCGAGCTCTGGGCAAGTCGGCGATCATGTCGGGCGTGCACCAAGCCGGCCTCGCCGGTCATCTCATAGTCAGCTCGGCGCACGGCATCGCTGCTACAATTCGCCCGCTTCCGCCCACACCCAGGACGGACCGCATCATCAGCGGTTATGCGACAGAAACAACGTTCACCGGGTGGCGCCTCAGGATATCGTAAAGAGTCTGAAGGGCATTAGAGAGCTCTTTGGTGTCTTTCGGCGCACCAAGGCAGATGCGAACTGCCCCGGGTTCAGTTTCTCCCACCGCGGAGGCAATGCGGGGGGTTACAAGAATGCCACGAGTACGCGCAGCGGCGGCAAATTGATCTGCGGACCACTCCTGTGGCAACGGCAGCCAGCCGTAGAAGGCTGGAAACTGAAGCCTTTCGGCCTTCGGAAACACGTCCAGAAACACCCGATACCGCTCGAGCGCCTGCACGCGCCGCTCACGCAGAAGTTCTTCAAGCTTGCCACTCTCAATCAACCGCAACACTGTCTCGCTCAGCATCGGAGCGACGAACCACGCGGATGCGTGGAGGAGGAGCTCGGCTTGCGCGATGTAGGCCTTCGGAACGGTCAATGTGCCGAGCCGGAATGCTGGTGCAAGGCATTTGGAATAAGACGTGACGTAGAAGGTGCGGCTTGGTGCCAAAGAGGCGATCGGTACAGGACGCTCGGCGAAGAAAAAGCCGTAGACATCATCCTCGATGACGGTGAGTTCAAGCTCGCCCACAACTTCCGCGATACTTTGCCGACGAGCAACACTCATGGTGCGAGCCGTCGGGCTCTGCAAGGTCGGCATGCAAAAGAGCACCCGCGCTCTGGACGTGCGGCAGGCCTGTTTCAGCTCCTCCGGATCCATCCCCTCCCCGTCCATCTGCACAGCGACCAGGTTGAGGTGACTAGCAGCGGCGATGGCTTTGAACCCAGAATAGGTGTACGCATCCACCAATATACTGTCGCCGGGCTTTGCCACCAGGCGCAGAGCGACGTCTATGGCATGCTGAGCACCATTGCACAGGAACAGGCGTTCAGTTTCAACCGCGAACGCTGTATCAGACAACGAGGCTGCGATGATTTCGCGGTGTCTTCTGATGCCGCCGTGTGGATGGTAGCCCAGCAAAGGTGCAAGATCACGCTCGCGCACCACCTCGCCAAATAGCGCGGACAATATCTGCGTTTCGCTTCCTTGGGCAGGCACATTCAACGCTAAATTGAGCGCTTCATGCCTTGCTGATGCCACCTCGGCACCGGCAGCGGAACGCCGTCGGACAAAAGTGCCCTGCCCGACATGGCCGCTGACGATCCCGCGCTGTTCAGCTTCCTGATAGGCTTTGCTGACCGTGCCGACCGAAAGATTGAGCTCTCGTGCCAAGTCACGGTGGGGCGGCAGACGGTCGCCGTCAGACAGCCGTCCGTCAGCGATGTCCTGCTCCAGAGCACCGACCAGGGCAAGGTAACGCGGTCCCTCGGAGGCGAGCTTCCGCGGCCGCCACCCCGAAAATGTCCCATCCAAGCTCACGTGCCGCGCTCCTTTCCCATTCCTTTCATCACCAGCTAGGCATGAAGATGACCGACATACTTTCTTACAGTGTAGGATTCCAACCCCTCGCTGCCGCCTTCGCGGCCCCAGCCGCTGTCGCCGATTCCGCCAAAAGGCGTTTCTGGGATCGTCACTACCATCTGGTTGATCCCGATGACGCCCACCTCCAGCTCGCCTGCTATCCGATTGGCAACCGCGGCGGAGCGGGTGAAGGCATATCCGGCCAGACCGTATGGCAAGGCGTTCGCTCGTGCGATGGCCTGTTCTACGTCATCAACAGGTTGTACCAGTGCAAGCGGGCCGAATGGCTCCTCCCTCATGGCCCTCGCCTGGTCGGGCATATCAGCCAGGATGGTAGGCCTGTACATCAGGCCCGTCGCCTTCAGCCGCTCGCCTCCGACTACAAGGCGGGCCGAATGTGATAAGGCGTCGGAGATCAGGTCATCCATGGCAGCGACGCGGCGAGTGTTTGCGACAGGCCCCACCGTGGTGCCCTTTTGCAGGCCATCGCCTACAACCTGCTTCTCCACGAATACGCGAGCGTGTTCGAGGTACTCTTCGTACACGGAGTGCTCCACGAAGAAACGTGTCGGCGAGGTGCAAACCTGGCCAGTGTTGCGCAGTTTGATTGCCATGGAGAGCTCCGCCGCGCGCTGAACGTCAGCGTCTTTCGCGACAATCACGGGCGCATGGCCGCCCAGCTCCATGGTGGCAAGCGTCAACGTCTCTCCTGCCAACCGAGCGAGATGACGTCCAACCGGGGTCGATCCGGTGAAGGAAATCTTGCGGATCACTGGCGAGCGAATGAGGTACTCAGAGACGTCTGCCGGTACGCCGAAGACCACGTTCAGCACGCCTTTGGGTATTCCTGCATCGGTGAGCGCCCGTGCGATTTCTAGCGTGGTGCCGGGCGTTTCCTCAGCCGGCTTGATGATACAGGTGCAACCAGCGGCAAGAGCGGGCGCGATTTTGCGAGCGGGCGTTACCGCCGGGAAGTTCCACGGCGTGAAGCAAGCGAGGGGGCCGACCGGCTCCTGTGTGACTGTCTGGCGCATATCCGGCAGACGCGCCGGAATAACACGCCCATAGGTGCGCCGGCCCTCTTCGGCGAACCAGTCAAAAAACTCTGCCGCGGCCGTGATCTCGCCTTTCGCCTCCGCCAGGGTCTTACCTTCCTCTAGGGTTAGCACGGTTGCGATGTGCTCCACCCGCTCGCGCATCAGATCAGCGGCGCGGCGCAAGATCTGGCCACGTTCGTAAGGCGAAGTACGCTTCCACCCCTCAAAGGCCCGGCTTGCCGCCGCGAGTGCGCGGTCAAGCTCCGCCTTTCCGGCGTGCGGCAGCGTGCCAAGAGGCTGTTCGGTCGCAGGATTGAAAACGATCTCGCTCCCAGCATTGGTCTCCTCGATCCATTCGCCGTCGATGAGGAGTGCAAGTTTGGTATACATCTTTTATTCCTTGAACGAGATGAATTGGGCTCAGATGCTGGTAGCCAAGCCCGACTGCATGGACCTTGCGTCGATGCAGGTATGAAACGCGTCGTTACGTCGGCCGCGCCATGCAATTTTTGATTTGCAGCCGCTAGTTATCTGCACATCCGAAAATCCACCTCTTCGGTCGTCGGCGCCGCCATAAACCCTCGACCTCTCCTGCGATCAGACAGGACCGCATGCTCTCCTTAAACGTTGGCCCAGCGAGCAAGTCCGGACTCGGCGATGATCTTCGCGATGGCCGCTTTCTGCTCGGCTGCCAACGACAGCAAGGGCAGACGCGGGCCACCGGCGTCGCGGCCAAGCTGGCTCATGGTCTCTTTGATGGCGGCGTAATAGGCGCCGGACTGGAAGCAACGGTAGAAGGCGAAAACATCCCGGCCGAGGGCATCCAACGCTTTATCATCAGTGAGCGCCTTGTCCCAGTAATCCCGGATCAACGGACCCGCAATTTGGTGGGCCATGGCGACGACGCCATGGGCGCCAACGGCGCGGGCCGGAACGATCATGGTTTCGTACCCGACAAAAACGCGAATTCTATTGCCCACGCGCTGCACAAGCTCAGTTACCTGAGTAATAAGGCCGGAGCTGTCCTTGATGGCGACCACAGTTGGCAACGCAGAGAGCTGCTCTACAAGAGCCGGCGTGATGTCAACGCCCGCGCGGCGGGGGCTGTTGTAGAGCATCAGCGGCAGCGACGTGTTCCGGGAGATGTACTCGAAGAAAGCAACGATCTCACGCGGGCTCGGCATAGCGTAGATGGGTGGAAGGATCATGCCGCCTGCGCAGCCCGCAGCAACCGCTGACTGACAAGCTTCCAGTACGTCTTCTACGCGCAAGTCGGCGACGCCTGCCAGCACTGGCACGCGCTTGGCCACATGATCAACCGTCAACGTGTAGAGCCGCGCGCGCTCGGCCGTCGTAAGTGCATAAAATTCGCCAGTGCTGCCGGCCGCCACGATGCCCTGTGCGCCATTGGTGATGGCTTCGTCGATGAGCGCCTTGTATCGGGACTCATTGATGGAGCCATCGGCTCCGAACGGAGTGACGAGAACAGGGAAAATACCACCCCAGTTTGTACCAGTCATGATCTGTTTTCCTTAGTTGGGAGATGTGAATGAAAGTGCGGCCGGCTGCCCGGCGAGTGGGCCGAGCAGACGAGCTTGTTCTGTGAAACGTCCGACAAAAGCGGCGAGCCGCGGATTGGCGGCTGACAGCAGGAGCTCACGGGGCGCACCGCTGGCAGCAACGACTCCTTGGTCCATGAAGACAACGCGATCGGCCAACTCATAGGCGAAGCCGATCTCGTGGGTGACGATGACCATGGTCATTCCCTCGGCGGCGAGCTGGCGGATAGCGGCGAGTACTTCGCCCACTAATTCCGGATCCAGCGCCGAGGTCGGTTCGTCGAAAAGCATGATGGTGGGCTGCATAGCGAGCGCCCTGGCGATGGCGACGCGCTGCTGCTGGCCGCCCGACAATTGCGAAGGATATTTATTGCCGGCGTCGGGAAGACCCATTCGGGTGAGGAGTTCGAGTGCTCGAGCCTCAGCTTCGGCACGCGGCACCTTCTTCACCACCAGCGGGGCTTCGATAATGTTCTCGAGCGCGGTGCGGTGGGGGAATAGGTTGAAGCTCTGGAACACCATGCCGGTCTTGATGCGCACAGCGCTGACCTGCCTGCCGGAGAGCTTCAGCCGCTCATCACCCGCGCTGCGGAATAGAGGCGCCCCCTCGATGACGATCTCCCCCTGGTCGGGCTCCATCAACAGATTCATGCAGCGCAACAGCGAAGTTTTGCCCGAACCGCTCGCACCAATCAGGCAGACCACCTCCCCGCGATGGACATCGAGATCGACGCCGCGCAGTACATGGTTCTTCCCGTAAGACTTCTCGATGCCACGCACACTCAGCACTACTTCGGTAGATATCGCGATCATCACGCGGCCTCCTTGCGTTCGAACCGGCGCGAAAGTGCGCTAAGGGGAAACAGCATGAGGATGAACACGGCGCCGATAACGGTGTAGACCTCCATCGGCCGGTAGGTGAAACTGGCGATGTAGCCGGCCTGATAGAGCAGATCAGGAATAGTCAGAACCGAGAGAAGGGTCGTGTTTTTGAGCTGCATGATGGTCTGTCCCATCAGTGGCGGCACCATGCGGCGCAGTGCCTGCGGCAAGATGATCCGCTTCATGCGCTGGAAGTACCCCATGCCCAACGCGACGGCTGCGTCGGTCTGCCCACGATCGATCGACTGGACGCCGGCGCGCAGGATCTCGGCATAGAAGCCACTGGCGTAGAAGCCGAGACCCAGAACGCCCGCCGTTTCCTTGCCGATCTGGATCTGAAGAAAAATTGGCAGGGCGTAGTAGGTCCACATCAGCAACACCAACAATGGGATGTTGCGGAAGAACTCGACCCAGACTCGCCCGGTCCATCGCACGAGTGGCCATGGGGTGAGCTGAAGCAGCGCCACAAGAAGGCCGATCGCGACTCCGATGACGCAGGTGTAGATCGTGTATTTCAGAGTGACCAGCAATCCGTAAGCAAGGATGTCCCAATTCGCAAAGACAATGGACGGATCGAATTTCATGGCGCTCTCCGTCAGGTGGGAAGGAAACCTGCGGGCAGCGGGTCGTCCGCTTCCAGCACAAGGGTGGAGAACGCGCTGATGTGAGCCATACCTCGCACCTCCGGAATCACGGCGGGTTTACCGTCTCTCGCCTTAGCCAAGCCCGCCACTTTGGCTTCGAAGGGCACACCGAGGATGTTCTCTGCGCGATACGAGGCGCCCATTTCCAGTTGGCCTCGGGCGTGGAGTTGGGCCAGCCGGGCGGAGGTACCAGTGCCACAGGGCGAACGATCGAACTTATTGCCGGCCAAAATGACAAGATGGCGCGCACCACCCTCGATCGAACGATGAAATAACACGCTATCGACCCGCGGCACTCCGCTGCGACTATGAAGCGCTTGCTTGATGGAGATGCCCGCGCGGCACCATCCGGTAGTATGGTTGATATCAAAGGGAAGATCGACCTGGTCAGCGTCGACAAGCGCGTATGTGATACCGCTATAAGCGATGTCGCACGCTACTCTGCCGATGCCTTCGATCTCCGAAATAACGTCGGAGGCAAGAACGTAAGAGGGTACATTCCGCAACAGGACGGAAGTAAGCCGGCCGGAATCGAAGATACCGGTCACGTGGACGATACCCGCCGGCGTCTCTATGGACATGCCATTTTGTTTGAAGCCTTGCGGGAGAGCTCCCATAGCCGCCAGACTGGTGATGTAGCCGATCGTGGCATGACCGCACATGTCGGCGTAAACGTAAGAGAAGATGAAGAACAGCCCCTGGTCCGCTTCGCGGGAGGGCACGGGCACCGCCGCCGCAATGGCGGCATGCCCGCGCGGTTCATGCAGCAAAAGCGTCCTCAAACCGTCATGGTTGTTGCGGAAATCATCCCGCTGCTCGCGCACACTCTGCCCGCGCAGCGGAGGGATGCCCGCCATGACCGTTCGGGTCGGATGCCCTGCGGTGTGGCTGTCGATGACAGTGAACAGACGGCTCGCACGCATGGCGTCAGCAATACTTGCCGGACTGCGGAACCACCTTCATGTCGATGCCGCGATCGAGCATGTAACGAGTGATGCGCGAGCAGGCGAGACCGAGCGAATTCTGCTGCGACATCCAGTTGGCAAGGAAGTTCGAGAAGCCTTCATTTCCAGCTTCGCGACGAATGCCTATCGTCGCCGGGTTGCGCAGGACCGGTGTGGGCACCACGGCTTTGCCGACGCCCTTCGAGTCGAGGAGTGCGGCGTCCTGGTCCGCCACGATAATCGCATCGACCTTGCCTGACTGCAATTCCAGCACCGCCTGGTCGCGCGTCGGCACCACAACGATAGTGCAGCCGGGAATCACCGCTTCAGCGATCACCTGCATGGTGCCGCCCTTCTGCACAGCGACGCGAACTTCCTTCTTGTCCATTTCACGCCAGGTCTTTGGCGCGAAGCCGGGGCGCGCGACGAGCGCCCAGATGCCTTCGACGATGGATCCCGCCACGTAGTCGATAACGAGCCCGCGACGCGGATTGGGGTTCAGAGCTACCGCTAGATCCACCTTGCCGGCCTGGAAATCGGCAGCAAGATTGCCCCAGGTCGTCTCATAATATTCGATCTGGACGCCAAGCAGACTAGCAATATCCTTGCCCCAGTCGGCGAAGAATCCAGACCATTCGCCGGTACGAGGATCCTTGATGTAGCCGGGCTCCTCCGCAACCATTACTGGAAATTTGAGCTTGCCACTCGCCTTGATCCGGTCGAGCACCAGGGAGGGGTTTTCGGCGCGAGCCGGTACAGGGGCCGGCCCGAACAGCATGGCCGCACCAAAAACAGCAGCGGCGATCGCACTTACCCGACGGCGCATTGAAACCTCCTCCTATTGAACTATGTCAATTTACGATTGTCACATAATCAATATTCACCCATGCGCGCAAGAAGAAACTGGCTGCCGGACAGCCTAGCCTTATCGGAGCCGATAAGGTGCCTGTGAGATCCGGGAAGCGCGGCCTGCGACCAGATCCGAAATGATGGACGCCGTCATAGGAGCTCCGCTGATGCCCATGTGGCCGTGGCCAGTGGCGAACAAGATGGCGGCGTGCCTTGGATGGGGGGCGATGATCGGGAGGCTATCTGGCGTCGATGGTCGTACGCCCATCCACTCAGTCACCTCGTTGATGGATATGTCCGGCAGCATCGCGCGAGCGTATGCCTGCAGCTTTTTGTTCTGCCTCGCGTCGCGCGGCGCATCGGGCGCATCAAATTCGGCGATGCCCACGATACGCAGCCCTTCGTCGAGCGGCGTGGCAACGAAGGCCGAAACCGCGTCGGTTACTGGGCGGCTGATGGCGCCGCAAGTACCGCGCATGGTGATGTGATAGCCACGCTCGCTGGCCACCGACAGGGAAATCCCCAGGGAGCGCGCCAGATCGCGGCTAGCGATACCCGCTGCGATAACCACTTTGTCGCAGCGGTGAGGCCCGGTACTCGTCTGCAGCATTACGCCTTCGGTGCCTGGCTCTATGGCCTGAACCCGCGCGGTCCGAATCGAAACACCAACCGCAGCAGCTCGCTCCATCAGGGCCTCCACCAACGCCGGAGGTGAGGTCACATGACCGCTGCCTGGAAAGTAGATCCCGCGCCTGTACTCATGGGATAAAGCCGGCTCCACCTCGCGCAACTGCTCGGCGCCCAGTCTCTCGAAAGCCACGCCGTGCCTCGTCCGCAGACCGTCCACCCGCTCATCGAGCGCACCGGATGATACGTCCCGCCATACATGGAGGGCACCGTTCGGTCGGAACAATCGTTTCCAAGCGGTATCGCCAAGCATTTCGCGATAGAGGCCGGCACACGGCTGGTTGAGAGCGTGCAACGCCGCATACGCCGCCTCCCAAGCCTGCAGGCGCCCCGTGCGCAGGAAGCGGACCAGCCATGGGAGCGTCCGGGGTAACTCACGCGGGGAAAGGCGCACCGGACCGTTCGCGTCAGACAACCAGCGCACCGCACGCCACATGACACCGGGATGGGCCATTGGAAGAGCCGATCCCGCATTGTATTGGGCACCGTTACCCCAAGAGCACCCATGGCCGACGAGCCCCTCCTCGACCACGGTGACGCTATGACCTTCTCGCGCCAGCATCAGGGCGCAACTCACGCCGACTACGCCCCCGCCAACGACCGCAACATCACGCGATTCAGCCATGCTGGCACTCCTGATCGCATCAAACCGCAACCGTCGCCGTGGCGGCTCGATCGCCTCTAAAATTGAAATAGTACATTTACCCAGGATTGTCATACAACAATCTGAGATTCAATGATCATTTGGAAGAGTTTCTAGGGCGCGTTACGAACTCTACCGGCTTTCGATAGGCCGGCTTTTTTGGTTTTATGCGTGGCTTCACAATGATGCGACGAGGGCGACTCCGCCTTCCGTGTGACCATCGCTAAAGGTGAATTCCACGCGTTATCGCCCCCGCAACTCCTAGGCGGCTACATTCGGACATGAAGCAGGCTCCAAGCCTATGGTTGCCGTCGTCTCCCCATACGCCCCGCTCCCACTGCTTCAACCATGCAAGAAAGCGAGCACAGCACGCTATTCCCCGACTTGCCTCGGCAAGCGGTCTACCTTGACTCGATCGTCACCAGGATCGCGAGCTCCTCGTCGTGCTTCAGCATTACATCAATGAGGCCAAGACCAGAATCGCACCCTTCTTGGCCGTAGCAATTCTCGCCCATGAGGAAACGATCTCTTAGCCGCAGCTATCGCCATCTCCATCTCTGCTGCCGCGAGCAACATCCGCAATCTGCTCGCCCGTCACTCAATTCCAGCCGGCGTTCGCCAACATTGACCGGCGTGCCGTCGGGCTGGTCTCGTCTGTATTGCTCTCGTCGGCGCTGACGGCCCTTGTTTGGCTTCGCTTGGCTTGATCACTTCGATCTACTGGTGCACTATGCATCGTAGTCGGCACCGGCATGGCGCTGATGGATCCGGCTCAGCAGTCCTCCATTAGGAGCAAGTGCCATTGCAAACCCTCCTGGCCGCAGTGGCGTTGAATGGTATCAGCTACAGCATTGCGCGAACCGTGGGTCTGTCCATCGGCGGTGTCGTGGCGCGACAGCTGGTGGGCAGCAGCATTCGCTTTCAATGCCTTGCTTATCTCCCGCTAATCGCGCGTTGTTGTTATGGAAGCGCTTCTGTACCGATTCGCCTGCTGTCTGAGAAGCTTAGTCGCGCTATCGTTCAGGAGTGCGCTATACCATCAATTCGCGGTCGATCACGATCGTGCTGGTGCGCTGAATGGTAATGGGCGTGATCGGCGGCGGAACTATCGCGCTCATGCCTCTTGTAGCTCGCGAGCTGCTGCATGAGGGGCACCAACGTAACGATATCACCGACCCGGAGCTTTGGACTGAGCGGTACTGTCCAACATGGCTAGATCATCTGCGATAGCGCAACGCTCAACGCAGTCGGACCGCGATCTAGATGGACAGGCCGCGGCTTTCCACGTTGGCCCTGAGGCCATACGGGCCCGCCGCACATTGGAGCGCTTGTTCGGATCGGTGCGCCGGAACGAAGATGAGTCTGATCAGGAGGCCACCTTGTAAGTGAGCCGGCCGCTGTTAAATATCCAAGCCCACATGAAGATGCCGATTTTCGTGGAAGGCCGCAAATCCTTTGTTGGCGAGAGCCAAGCAAAAAAGGCAGCGCGGCGCTGTTCAGAGTTTGGCTCGAGAAGAGCGGGACAGCTCCAGGCATGTTAGCGGCTAGGTAATCGATGACACCGTCTACCTAGTACGTGGGAGCGGCGTGCGTTGTCGCCCCGCGAGGTCTCAAAGTATCCGCCCTGGTCGAGCGCGACGTCCATGATCACTGCGCCGCAGGCGTTAGGAAAAGCGATATTCATTCGTCTTGACGTCCTTGGGAACGCCGACCTTCATCTGCAATCTCTTTGGCGAGAAGCTCTTTGTAAGAGCAACAGCGGCGCAAAGCTGCAACCCCGAGGCAAGAACTGCCCATAATCCGACGATCTTCCACGCCGACGCGCCTCGATTTCGAACAGAGAACGCGGACCGCCTAGGCAGCGAAATGTCCATTCTCGGCGGTCACTCGTAACATGAGCGCGCGACGGAGCAGTACTTGATCCTGCCGAGGCCTCTAACGGCTCGCTCCCTCTTTCAGCTCCGCCGCGCTCTTCAGCGCAGCGCGGCTGGGCGATCGCGCAAGGGGTGTGAAATGGCAGCCCGACGACGGTGTTGGCTCGTCACCTCGCCGTTGAGACGGATGCGGTTGCGCTCGAGCTTGGGATTGGCCACCCGCACGGCGGAGAGAAGCGCCTGGGTGCAGGGATGCTGCGAATTACGATACAGGTCACTCGCCTTCGGCATCTCCACGATGCGGCCGAGATACATCACCCGATCACGATCGGAGATGTGCTCGACAACCGAGAGATCGTGCGCCACGAAGAAATAGGCCAGGTTCAGCTCGGCCTGGAGGTCCTCCAACTGACGACCTGCGCCTGGATGGAAACGACCAGCGCCGAGACCGGCTCGTCGCAGACGATCAGTTTCGGCTCGACCGTGATTGGGCACACGATTAAGATACGGTGGCGCTGGCCGCCGGCGAATTCGTGCTGACAGCGGCGCATGTGCTCGACCTTGAGGCCTCTTTTAAAAGAAGTTCCGTGATGCCCTCCTCGCGCTTTCTGACGTTAGGTGCGAGATTGTGGATGCTAAAGGCCACGCCGAGGATGGACCCGACCGTTGTGCGCGGATTGAGCGAGGCGGACAGATCCTGCACACCACCTGCGTGTTCAAACACGTCGCGTGCAGATCAGTGCGGCCGGGGCTGCGGACGTGCTGGACACCGAAGGTGACTTCGCCGGCGCCGGCTGGATCACGCGTAGCACGCATCGCCCATCGTCGACTTGCCGCAACCGGATTCGCAGACGACGCCGACCGTCTCGCGCCGATTGATCGAGAACGAGATGCCATGACCGCATAGGTGGTCGGACCTAACGCGACAACAGGACGCCAACTCCCCCGGAAAGATTTGTTAGGGCCGGTGAGGCGGAGCAAAGGACTTACTCATGCCACGCCTACTTACGTAATCATCGAGATGACAGCCATACGATGGTCGTGCGCTGCTTCGCACAGCAGCGGCTCCCTCTGGATACAGAGACTTCTCGCGAACTTGCAACGCGGTGCGAAGCGGCGGTCGACCGGTGGTCGATCAGGTCGGCATCGAAGCACTGCTGAGAGCTCTTCGAGCACCAGCAGAGAGTGCAAAACGCGGCAAATCGGCGCATTCAGACCAGTGATGGATTTCGGCACGTCAACCAGCCTCGACGCCGCATTCCATCTCAGGCGGTGGCGCATTTGCTGACGATTGTCGCGGTAGATCGCTCAATCTCGTGGCGAGACAGCGTTTTCGCGGTAGGTGCGCGTCTGAAGACCTCCTGGTTCACCGATGTAGGTTCCATGCGAGTTAAGTGCCCGTATCGGCGGAACATGCGAAGCGCGAATAAGTGATCCGATCTCAAGCAAGGGATTCCAATGCTGAGGAGCACAAAGCCAGTTTGGGAGTTCGTTGAATGTCACAAAACCAAGTGTTTCGCTTTGAGCGACCGGATTTGGGGTCGACCCGAAGAGAACTACCAGGAGTTCTTTGCATTCAGCGAACATCGCCAGACGCTCGCCTCGGAAGGCTTTACAGTCTCTGAGTTTGCGGGAATACCGACAGCGGTCATGGGTGAAGCGGGTGAAGGCGGCCCGGTCATCGCCATTCTCGGTGAATACGACGCACTGCCTGGTTTGAGCCAGGAAGCCGGTGTAGCGGAACAGCGGCCTCTCGTTCCGGGCGGTTCAGGACACGGCTGCGGTCACAATATGCTAGGCTCCGCCTCGCTCTTGGCTGCAGTCGCGGTAAAAAATTGGCTGACGCGAGCCGGGCTGCCTGGGCGTGTGCGTTATTACGGCTGCCCTGCAGAAGAGGGCGGATCTGGCAAGAGCTTTTTGGTTCGCGATGGCGCGTTCGACGATGTCGACGTTGCGATTTGTTGGCACCCGTCAGCCTTTACCTGCGTGTGGCCTGCGGCTTCACTTGCGTGCGCCGAACTTGAATTCACCTTTCATGGTCGCGCCGCCCACGCCGCGGCAGCGCCGCATCTTGGGCGAAGCGCGCTTGACGCTGTCGAACTCATGAGCGTAGGGGTGAATTACATGCGCGAGCACATGCCCTCCTCGGCTCGCGTCCACTACGCTCTCGTGGATGGCGGAGGTATCGCGCCGAACGTAGTTCAGCCGCGTGCCGTTGTGCGTCATCTTGTACGGGCACTTAAGCTCGATGAAATGTGGGGTCTAGTCGAGCGGGTCAAGAAGATTGCGGAGGGCGCGGCGCTGATGACAGAGACCCGAGTGGAGATAAAACAACTTTCGGGCGAAGCGAACTTGGTTCCCAACGCTCCTTTGGAAGAAGTCATGCATGCTAACCTGATTCAGCTAGGCGGCGTCGGGTTCGACAGTTATGATATGGAGTTCGCCCGACGCATCCAAAGCACTCTCTCGTCCGACGATATTCGCTCCGCATACGGCCGGTATGGTTTGCCGGTGAGCTCAGACCCTCTCAGCAGCCAAATCTGCCCGCCGGATGGCTTCCGCACCGATTCACTGGGCTCTACGGACGTCGGAACCGTAAGCTGGGTCGTTCCTACAGTTCAGTGCTTAGTCTCAAGCTATGCGATCGGTACGCCAGGTCATTCCTGGCAGCTGGTTGCGCAAGGCAAATCCCCCGCTGCTCACAAAGGAATCGCCTTCGCGGCAAAAGCTATGGCTGGTGTAGCCGCAGACGTTCTTTCGGATCCCGCTCTCCTGGCGGCAGCAAAAGAAGCGCTTGCGGATTTCCGCAAAGACAACAACTTCAAAAATCCCGTGGGACCGGAAGCCGCTCCCCCGCTTTCCATGGCGGCAAAGTGATCTCCCCCGAAAAAGTGGACGGATTTAGACCGCTTTTAACTCCATTTCGCTCGGTTCGATATACCCTATGGCGGAATGGACTCTTGCTCGGTTGTAGAAGCCGCCGATGGAGCGAAGACATCGCGCTCGGCCTCGGCGCGGGTGTTGTAGTGGCGATGATGGATGAGCTCGGTCTTCAGGGTGTGGAAGAAGCTCTCCATTGGGCGCCTTGCGGCTCATCGATGGGGTGACGCCGGCGCCGTGAGAGCATTGCAGACGCGTGACGCATATTGCACACCGCGGTCGGAGTGGTGGATTCAATCCGGAGTGCGGCCGTTGCTGCTGGATGGCGATCGCCAGTGCCGCGGATGCGAGTTCGACCCGCATATGATCGCGCATGGCCCAGCCGACGATCTTCCGGCTGAAGAGATCCATCCCGGCAGCCAGATACAGCGTACGCATTCGGCGTAGGCCGCAGAGCTGGTTGGTTCATTCCCGTTGCCAGCGCGTGAGCAGCTTGAGGTTTTCTTTGTAGAACCTGACGAGCTCGATCAGGTTTTCGATGCCAAAGTCGGTGAACGCCTGAACGCCGTCTTCGCCAACGCCAAAGACCCAGATGGTTACCTCCTCGATCTCCATTCCGTTAGCGACGTCTCGCAGCCAGTCTTCGTCTTCGCCGAGATTCTTTGCGACCCGGGGTGATGGTGATGACGTGATGAACCTTGTTGAGGTGCGTGGTCATGCGGCTTGAGCGGAGAGCACTGATGTCGGTGTCCAATTCCAGGGCAGAAGCTCGTCCAGCCGATGAGCTGGGTGGGCGGCGATGCGGGCAAGGATATCCGTTAGCCAAGCCTGTGCAGATACGATACAGCCACACCACCGCAGTGGGGATGTAGGTGATATCGGCGAGCCAGACCCGATTCGGGCCTGCGCTGTGAGGTCACGCGCGATCAGGTTCGGGGCGATCGGCAGGTCATGACGGCTGTCGACGGTGCGCACACGGCACGGCGGTGCCATGATAGCGCGGATACCGTCCGGCGCATCATCCGCGCTCGATCCAGCCGCGGCTGACAGCTCGGCCCTGCCGGCGCAGGACGGCATGAACGCGAGGACTGCCGTAACGCCCGCTGCTCTCTTGATGGACTTGCCGGATCGCGGCCACGAGGCTGGCATTGAATTTGGTCTGCTCGCTCACCGGGCGATCGCGCCAGGCGTCATAGCCGTCGGCGAGACCTCGAGCACCGCACACGTCAGCCGCACCGGATAGGCGTCGCGATGGTCTTCGATGAAGCGGAAGCTCATGTCCGGGTTCCGGCGAAGATCGCGATCGACTTTCTTAAAATGTCGCGCTCCGTGCGCAGCCGTTCGTTCTCCTGGCGTAGACGGGCGATCTCCGAAGCCTGGTCCGCCGACATCGGCGTAGCCTGCGTGGTGGGGCGCCACGCCGCCGATGTCGGCTCCTGCCGGAGCTTGTCAACCCAGCGCCGCAGTACCGAGTGACGCAGACCGAGTTCCTTGGCAACAGACCCGATCGAGCGCCCACTCAAAGCCAACTCAGCGGCTTGGCGCATGTACTCTCCGGTCAATGACCGACGTTGACGTTCCATTCAACACCTCCGGGCTCAATGAGCCTACTACAGGTGTCCACTCATTTGGAGGAGGTTCAGTTTGACCAACTGAGCGGCTATCCGGCATGCTCTTGAACTTGCTGCAGCACAGGACAGTCTACCTGTCGCAACTGAGTGCAAGGTGCTCCTTAAGACCGCAACCCCGAGCCGTAGAACGCGGCGCCGCACATGAAGGACGCACGGATTAGAGCGTACCCGCTCGCGCGGGAGGTCACACATGACCAATGCGCTGTTGCTTGATGGAGCGCAATTGCCTGCTCCCACTCCAGCGCCAGAAAGTTATAGCAGGATCTCGGGCGATTGCGACTCTTAGCTACCGGTGGTGTTGCTGTGCCACGGCGCGATCATTCGTCTTGCCCTTTTGTTCCGATCACAACCCCTATCGGCCTCCTACACGACGCGTGTCCAACGAGGCCCTAAGAGGCTATACTCCATTCAGCGTGGCAGAGTTGTGCCAACTCCGAGAGCACGCGCCTGCCGAAGCGCTAAATCGGCAATCGCCAAATCGGCAATCGCAAAGCCCCGGAATGCGAATAGTGTCTTGCTGCGCAAACTGGATTCCGAGGAGCCACTTGTGAGATGGCGCAGGTCTTCACTAAAAACGATGTGCTTAACCGGACGACTAGCTGCGTCAACCGGGGACCCCGATTGCTCTAAACTGTCTGTGATAAGCCTGTCGAAACTAGTTAAGCTGTCCGACCGCCAGCTCCTGCCTCCATCCACTGCTGAAACGAAGGACGAAGACTGAAGCAACCGCGCGTCCAGAAAAGACTCTAGATCTGGTGCACTTGGAATTGTAGATATCACAATATCGCATTTACTCACCAGCATATCCGAATCCTTCGTAATAATTGGCTCGCGGCGTTTTTCGGCTGCAGCGACGGCAACTGACTCGGCAGACCCCCTGCTCCGACTATAGAGATAGACCTTGCGAAGTGATGGATATAGGTCTACGAAAGCGTCGAGGTGACTGAGGGCTTGTAAACCGCAGCCAACCAGACCAATACTTTCGGGCATCTTCGGCGCGAGATAATTCGCCGCAGCTGTGGATGTCGCCGCTGTCCTGATCAAAGTGATAGAGTTTCCATCGAGGACAGCAACAGGGCTCCCGGACGTGTAGTCACTCACGCAGATCAAACCGTTCACTCTAGCTCTTCCGATGCCCTCCTTCTCCGACGCAACTGCTATCCATTTTGTTGCGGCAATGCCGTAGGCTTGGGATGATGAGCTGAGCGAGCTGAATAAAGAAGAAGGAGTATCAATGCTCAACTTTGGCAATCCAACGACCTTTCCTACAGCATAGTCACGGAACGTCGCCAAGATGGCGTCCCGCGCCTGCCGAGATGATATTCTCAAATTCTTCACATCCTCGCCGGATAAGTAGATCAGCTTTTCATTCATGACTCACCTTTCTCCGTAAACGGCAGGACCGCGTGGAGCACTAGCGTACTTTCCTCTCATACACTTGGCGCCCCACTTTCTTCAGCAAGTGCTGTGCCAGCATCACATTGCTCTCCGCATTGTCGACGAGCTACCAAGATCAAGCTCCTTCAATGATAGGCATTGTACGCTCCTCGCTCCGCCTGTTTGTCCGAAAACATACAACCGCCTAAAAGGTATTGAGGAGAACCACCAACAGAAAGCTGGTCATGGGCCGATTGAGTCCCCTCTGAGAACCGACAGCTGTACTAGGCTGGAGGAGACAAGAGGTGTCGAATAGAACGTCAAAGTCGGTCGTTTACCAAGGAGTACAGACGCAAAGCCATTTAGTTGGTGGTCTCGCCGTCGCTCAGTCAGGTCGCTGGCTAAGGCGCTCCATCTGCGTGTCTCTGCGCTGAGGCACTTGGCGATAGATCACGGCAGGGGTCCGTATCGGCGGCGTGGCGCCACATACGCAGGGGCACAGGTGTCGGGCGGACCGGCTTTCGAGATACCGGCTGCGACAGGAAAAAGAGCTGCTGCGCATCGAGCACAATATTCTAAAGTCGATGGCGATCTGCGCAGTATGCAGGTCGAACTCGAGGCCGCGGTACTGGCGATGGCAGTCCAGCAGCAGCGACCGTAGGCCGGATTGATCCACCACTCGGATCGCCACTGCGCCATATGCCTCATTCGGCCATCACAATGCTGCCGCTTGTCGATCGCCCATCGATGCCGCCGAACGCTACAACTTACCTGACGCCAAGCGTCTTCCAAACCTTTGAAGACAGAGCTCGGTATCTCTCCGGCGGCCCGCCCCCTTGCGTAGTTTGAGATGCGGCCCGAGGATTTGACCTTAAGTCTAGCTTTGAGGTTATGTGCGAATGCAGGTCGATGTGTTGGACGCCGAGCGTCAGCGGCGATGGAGTTACGACCAGACGGTCCGAGCGCGCCCTAAGGACAATGATCAGGGGTGCTCGTCCCAGTCGGGCAGGGAAGCGCGCAGGTAAGTATTGAGCTTGTTTGACCGAGGGCACGCAGGGTGTTCATATCCGCCTACGATTCTCGATTGCGTCGCTGCCGTGGCGACGTTGACCATGAGGACAACTCTCAACGCCACAACTCAAGCGAGATTCCAGACGTCCTGGAGATGTCTAGCACTGCCTCGATGTCGGCATCAACGCTTTGCTTCGTTAGGGCTGACATAAATCACCGCATTCAGTTCGTGATTACTACGGCACTGCGCGATGCGGTCATGCTTGGAGTGCAAGACAGCTCCTGCGCCAAGCAGACGTTGAGGTCTCACGACGACATTCACTCGTCCCCGTAGCTGATCTGAAGCTGGTTAATGGATGCCCGATGCCTCACGTAATTTGAGCAGTTCTGGAAGTGTCAACTCTCTTGTGGACGAATCATTCGCCGAGTCATTTGTAGCCATACGGACCGCACTGCTACCCTTCTCGCTGCGTGTACTGCCCCGGCTCTGTCGTCGTTGCAGCAATATGGATCTGCACCGCTCGCAACGTTGCCTCTATGTCAGAAAACAAGAGCGGCAATTTTGGAGCCAGCTGTCTATTGTTGTGTTCGATGAACTGGAGAAATTCTTCGCTGTACATGTTCAGATAGCTAAGACTCTTGATTGCTGCACTTGACAACGCTGGGACCGACGAGAAGTCTACGATAGTCCGTGGCTCCAATCGCAGGAGCCCGTTCTGCAGGATGGCCTCGTATTTATCATCGACTTCCGTGGTTGCAATGACCACGATCGAACGTGGTTCGCGCTCTTGTCCAATCTCTTCCGGGCGCAAGAGCGCAACTTCTATATCGGTGTAACGTCGAAGACGTTTGCGAAGAGCCTTAGGATTGCGGGTTACGACTATAGTAGCGCGGAATCGTTCTCCCACGCCGCTCCTGATCAGCCCGCGACCGAGCATACCTGCCCCAATGACGTAAAGTCGATCGGGTCGCTCTCCATCCGTAAATCGGCTCGCTATGATGTCTCGGACTATCTGATCGTAGTTGAAGGACGCGATAAATCCCTGTCGCTCACGCGCGGCACGCCCGATATCGAGTGCGAACCGTGCGACCTGGGAAATCGGACACTTCAGATCTACAAGTTCGATTGACTTCGCGAGCTGATGGCTGACGTAACTCTCGCCGAGGATTTGGGAGTGAGCGCTGGATGCAATTTCCGCGAGGCGCCGGGCAATCTCGATTGGACCTTCAATGCGTTTGTATGAGAGACCAGAGAATATCGTGCTCTCAATATCTGTAACAGCGGCCGCGTCGCCATAGGCTTCAACTCGCACGCAAGTTGCGAGCAGAATAATTCCACTCCTCGCCAGGTCTGTAGCCAACGACTTTATCTTCGCCGATAGCTGCGCCATCGCGAATGGGGTGGTCATCTTGTGATCAATGTAAATGCCATGGAGCTGGGTCATGTTCGCTTTCTGAAGTTCATTGAATCTCAAGCGGGAGTTGACGGCAACGCCTTGCGGCTGAGGTCTTCCAGCGGCCTTGCCGCTAACTGCAGGCCCATATCCATGAGCCCGACTTCGGCCTCACAGCGGATATGACAATCGTGCTCACCGGATGCACCGTCTTTGTGAGGGCACGTATCTGCCGATATTTCACTTGCTTAGGATTCGACCTCACACGTTAATCGCCTTCGTGCAAGGAGCGTACCATTTTGGTTCGTTGCGGCGACCTGAGGAACGAGAGAACCAATCGTGCCAGCTGCGCACAAAGAGCTCCCAGATACAGTTCTGGCCTTTGGTATATTGCCCGCCCAAAAGGAAATAGACGGACCAAGTACCGCTGTCTCCTGAGTTCGACGAACCCGGCCCCTTCTTTTTGCTGCGTGTCCGGGATAATGGATCTTCCGTAGGAAAGCCGTCATCCTCATCGAACGGCCCCGGTGAATTTGTGCGCTGTCGGACATGTGACATAGCCGTCGGATCGTAGATCTATCACTTTAAGTGGCTGTTCCGTTCGGCCCGGTAAATGCAAGATTGTCCGCGACCTCGTCTGGGGCTGGGATGACGCTAACCAATGATGACTCTCTGCGCCAAGCCGCACTACCCCACCGCCCGGTCGCCATCGCCTCCGCGCTGGCCATGCAGCCCAACCGTCATATTGTTCGGCGAGCCGACCTCGGCGCTGGGCTCGGAGTTGGTGTGCGAACGCAGCTATTCGCCAACTCGACGCAGAGGGAATGACAATGGTTATCGTCATCCAGGAGATCGGTTTCCCTTATGCGTTGGCCGATTGGGTGGTCTTCATGAATCAACGGTGTCGTCGCTGCGAGCGGCGCTCCGCGTGATCTTCTGCTGTCGAACTCCAAGCCGAGGTTCGCCGCTTTCGTCGGACGGTTTACGGAACACGCCCGTCCTTCGGCCCTCTCGCTGCGCCGGCGGCCGCACCTTCAACTGCATCTTCCGACAAAGGATAGTAGAACATGACGCAAGTAAACTGGGGCGGCATCTTTCCCTTGCTCGTCACTGCCTACGGAGCCGAAGGTGTCATCAATGATACCCGTTACAAGGCCCTCATCGACGAGGCAATCGCGAATGGCGCGCAGGTGCATCGTCGCCGCTGGCAGCACCGGAGAATTCTATGCACTCACAAAAGCGGAGCGTGCGAACCTTTACAAGTTGACGGTTAATCACGTTGGCCGTCGCGTACCCTTCTGGCGGGCGTTGCCGACCTGCGCGTCGAAGATGTCCTGGAAGCGTGTCAGTCAGCCGGCGCGGCGGGGTGTGCCGGCGGCATGGTTCTTCCGCCGATCTATGCCATGCCGAGCCCGCGCGAGATCGTGGCATTCTTCGACAACATTTCGCGGAACACGTCGCTGCCGCTCATGCTCTACAACAGTCCCCGCCGGGCGGGCGTCGACATCACCCCCGCTCTCGTGGAGCAGCTGTCCACGATTCCAACGGTCGTCGCCATCAAGGACAGCTCCGGACTTATCGCTCAGGTAAGCGAGCTTATGCAGCGCGTGGGTACTAAAATTCGTGTTTTCGTCGGCTATGAAACAATGATCGTTCCGGCGCGCGCCGTTGGTGCGCATGGAGTAGTCGCAATGGCACACCAAATCGCCGGTCCCTTGATTCGCGATTACTGGGGCAAGGCGCTCACTCGCGATAAGACGTTGGATGCGCTCGGCCGAGACGTGTTCGCTTTCTATCGTTGCTTCCAGTCCGGGGGCTACTACGCCGCAATCAAGGAGACCATGAGACAGCTTGGTCGTGACGCCGGTGGCCCGCGCCTTCCGTTGCTGCCGTTGGCGCACGAACAAAAAGAGGCCATCCCCAAGGCTGGTCTAACCCGTTGGGCCAAGACTTGAGGTCAGCCGCAAAGTGCCTATGCCGCACGTTCCTGCCTTCTTGAGTCCCAGGATACGTAGGTGCATTGCCTCGAAACTCATGAGGGCCTAAGTCATCGCACGTGCGAATGTCTCGTTCAACGCGTCGGCCAGATACGCATGCAGTCGCTGCTCCGCGACTGCTAACCCAATAACGGAGCAGTTATAGGCCGCTTTAGCGGCATCAACCATGAACGCGACATTTCTAGAATCCTTGTGCGAATTCAGGGGAGCAGAAAGGGCCACGCTGCCTCACGGCCCTAGGACCAGACCTTCGGGCTATGGAGAGATGGCTCCTTGTCTGTGTACCGCGGGTGCTACGTTCAGCGCAAATTTGGGTCGGCTGTGCAACTCTGACCAGCTCTGCCGCGCCCATGGCTCCACCTAAGCAATCGGGGTGCAATTTGGGCCTCAGATCCCGGGAAAGTCAGTGGTAGGCCACCAGCAGATGCGGCGCTCGAGAGGCAAAGAGCGAGGCGCTATGCGACACGCCCATCTGTTGCCCCGTCCTTTCTGAACGATAGCTCTATCGATCCAGGAGCGTCATCGAACGAGCAATCGGCCGGGAGATAATCACAGAAACAGGCGTTTCTGGCGGACATTGATGGCGGTCGTCGGTCAAGGCTGCCTTGCCCGAAGAGTGGTATTGTTGAGAAGTATCGCTATGGCTATGGATGGGCTAGCCGCAGTCCCTCGAGATTTGGCGCATAAATCCGTGAGGAGCGCAGCGAGCGGCTACAAATGGCCTGGTACAGTTCCCAATTGTTAGCCGCTTCCCGACTACGCACGTCTGTCGCACTCACGACAACCGCGTGGGGTAGGCGTCGCCTCAGTCCGACTGACCGGACGCGGCTGAGGGCCGCGCCCATGAATGCACACGACGGTTTCCGCTTAGTGCCCTCAGTCCATAGGTTTCGGCCTCTGAAAGGGAGATCATAAGCTTTGCTACCTGATCGGATCGATCTACGCCCGAGGCCAGTTTCGCGTCGTATAACCCTCCCGGGCTCGTAAGATTAACATCAATGATGTAAGGGTAAGCCATATCAAGCCCAACGAAATTCACGCCATAGTCCATCAGCTTTCGACCGACCAACTCGGCCAGTTCAACCTCTTTGGAATGCAAGTCGACAGGAATTGGCTTACCTCCTTGCGTAATATTAGATCTGTGATCATCAAGCGGCGCTTTCCGGCCGTGCCAAGCAACTGCCCGCCCACAGGCAACGATGACGCGCTTTTCGCCCTGCCGCACTTCAGAGATGAAGTGCTCAAGAAGAGCGTATTGAGCCACAAAACCTTCACGGCCGTACTGGAATTGGTACCGCTCCACGAGTGGTGCGCGTTCGGTGAGTCCCCCGAATTTGCTCTGCGCGTCAACGTTTCCAGTTAGGCATTGTAGGATGGCTCGAACATTCGGTCCGTTGGGAGGAAGCAAGAAGACATTTTCTCCGCCATACGCGTTTGCCGGCTTCGCAACCCAGGAGAGATCGGGACTCTGGCGGTAGCGTTCCCAAAGTACGGAGAACTCGTTCGATGCATATGCAACTGCTCGATGCTCTTTCGGCACGATGAGACCCAATGCATGCTTTGTTTCTAGAAATAACGTACCCGCAATGCTATTGACGAACCTAGTATGTTGCGAGGCTAGCCAGAGCATTTGCCATACATCACGGGAGATGCTCGACGGCGGCCCCCCGTTGACCAAGACGAGCTGGCATTCGTCGATGAAATATACGCCCTTGGCGCCCTGTGCAGCCGAGCCAAGCTGGTGCGGGTCTCCGCTTGGAGACACCAAGACTCCGCGTGTAAAATAGCGAAAGTCTTCTGATCCGATACCAGTGATCTCGCCGAAAATCACTTCCCAGCCGAAACGACGGAACGCGTTTCCGATGGGAACATCGTTTTCACCTAAGCAATCCGGACGGCCTGTGAGTATGAGAAGTCTCATAGCGGTTCTCCTGGCTCGAGTTGACCTTGCGGCACAATCAGAGCGTTGAACGTATTTGATATGGGACGACCATTGTCTGTCGATCTAGAGTAGCAAACATCACTCGCCAAATACCATCAGTGCTAACGCGGAGATGTTGCTGTCGGCGATTGGCCTTTGCCTATTGCTTCCCCGAAGAGCAATCCTCGTGCCAGCATTTGAATTTGTCTACCTTAGCTCACCCCTGCTTGCATGAAGGGGCATGCTGAAGCACGTCGTTAGTTTGAAGCTGCCAAGTTGTGCGCCATTGCCATAACCACGGGGAGCCGAATCCTGTGTTCGTGAACGGGCTGGGAACTTCGCTTTGGTGACCCGAAGTGAGTCGAAAACAGGACTTGCGCGCTCGTACACCCGCCTAGCGTGGGTGATGTGATGAACTGCGCGCTTGAGCGGCAACCCTGACAGGACCGTGAGTGTTCTGGTGGCTCAACCGGACGTAGTCAGCGTTCGAAGACTTCGAATGCCTCGGCCATGCCGTTGCCATGGGGCTTTCGACCGGCGAAGCGGGCTCGCGGTTTAAGCCGCGGCACTCTCGAGGGTGCGGTAGACCGCAAAGATCGATCCAGCGTTGGTCAGCAATGTCATTTCGCGCTGAACTCGCACGGCCATCACAGACTCGCACGTGCTATTATGGGAGCAGTGTACCTAACCTGGGTTCTGGGCCACCAGCGTTGGTAGGTGCCTAAATGACGGCGCCAGAGTAGATGATGCCGCTCTCTTCTTACAGAAGGGCTGCATCTTTTCGATGCACTCACATGGTAGGATAGCCATAATGAACACCGCTCCGAGGACCTCTCAACACCTCAAAACAATGGAAGCTCTAGAATCCAACGTTCGATCATATTCTCGCGCGTTTCCCGCAATTTTCAGCAACGCCCGTGGATCGGTTATTTTAACGAACGACGGCCGCAAAATCATTGACTTCTTCTCTGGCGCTGGAGCGCTGAACTATGGACACAATAATCATGCTATAAGAGCCGCTATCACTGACTATCTCCAGTCGGATGCGCTCGTACACGCTCTCGATATGGCGACTCCCGCGAAGATCAACTTCATGGAGACCTTCGACTCAATTATCCTGCAAAAGCGCAATTTGAGATATCGCCTTCAGTTCACCGGCCCAACGGGAGCGAATGCTGTCGAAGCTTCGTTAAAGCTCGCGCGCAAAGTTACAGGACGTCACAACGTTATCTCTTTCACTCGCGGTTATCATGGGGTGAGTCTAGGAGCCGTTGCTGCAACCGGTAACCGTTTCTATCGCAAACCCGCAGGCGCTGCTCTCTCGGGCGTGACGTTCATGCCATATGACGGCTACTTCGGGCCCGCCGTGAATACCGCTGAACACCTCAGGACCGCATTGATGGATCAGAGCAGCGGAGTGGACCTCCCAGCTGCCATTCTACTAGAAACAGTGCAGGGAGAAGGTGGGATTAATGTCGCCTCTGAGCAATGGCTGAGATCGGTGCAGACGATCGCCAAAGATGTCGGCGCTTTCTTCATAATAGACGACATTCAGATGGGCTGTGGTCGCACGGGTGACTTCTTTAGCTTTGAGATTGCGACGCTATCGCCCGACGTAGTCGTGCTGTCGAAATCATTGAGCGGATACGGCCTTCCTCTCTCAATGCTGTTGATCAAGCACGAACTCGATGGATGGGCAGCGGGAGAGCACTCGGGAACGTTTCGGGGGAATAATCTCGCGCTAGTGGCTGGAACCGCCGCAATCGACATCTACTGGCGCGAGGGAATCTTCGCAGATCAGGTCAAGTGCACAGGCACTTTTCTACATCGCCAACTTTCAGCGATTGCAGCGAAATATGGAAATAGTTTTGCGGTTCGGGGGCGCGGCATGGTGTTCGGCTTTGATTGCCTTGCGGCGCAAATTTCGGATACGATCACACGTAAGGCATTCGAAAATGGATTAATGATCGAACGGTGCGGACCAGATGATCGGGTTATAAAATTTTTACCCGCACTTACGATCGACCGCGAAACCTTGAACGAAGGTCTAGCAATTTTTGAGGAGTCTGTGGCTGAAGCGCTACGCCGCAGTCCGTCTTGAACTACAACACCGCTTGTTCGGAAGTGATACAGGCTTCGGCATACCGTATCCGATGCCCGCGTCCCCAATCGACCGATACCTCGCCTTTTGCAAACGCTGGCGTCCCCGTTGCGACCACGGCCATCCGGATCAGCCTGCTTTACTTCAACTCGCTGCCGTTCCACGCGGGAACCCAACTCTGGTAGAAGCTACACTTGGCATATATGGGCGCGCCGTATGGCGTGTGCTATAGGACACGAACGTCCGCCTAGCTGAAGACCGCGGCATCAGCCTCGAAGCTGCTGGCAGACGCTCTCTTTGCGCCTATTCCCCCGTGTATCGATCCGTCTTCAACAACCCCGGCGTCGACTTCATGCGTAATATGCTGGGCCATGCCGGTCGGCACGGACGGCACATCGTCTCCGCCTTCAACACCACCGCGTTCGCCGGGAACAATGTGAGGCAGCGCGAACGCAATGGGGGTGCGTCGCCGACCAGCTCCGCCCCAGCTGCCTAGCGTTGCGGTCTTAGTGGATTAGGTCGAAGCCGAAGTGCTCGCCTATGAACCTTCCGGCCACCGCAAGCTGCACTCGACGGATGAGATGGACAAGCGATTTTTTATGACCGCGCCGCGATGACGATTGCGGGAATCGCCTCCATTCTTACGTTCGGCTGCGCTGCGGGCCATTCTTCCGTCCCGGCGACCGATCTCGCAGCCGCCGCGCGCAGGGGCGGTCAAGGCTGACCGCGCTTGCGGCCACCGCAAGGCTTGGCCTTGACCGGCCCGAGTACGGCGGCAGCACCTAGCGTGGAATGGGACTGCATTCCTGGCTAGAAGTTGCCGTTAGCCGCGATTATGGTTGTTGAGAGTGGGCGACCTCGTGCCGAAGCGTGATGTGTCGGCTGCAAGCATCACCAGACTGCCTATTTTGTCTTGGCGAGCTGAGGCGCCCACGCGCCGGTTTTTGGCCGCCGCGGTTTCCATTGCGACACGAATCGTTCGTCGCTTTGCTCCGCTTGGCTGGCGATCAACATCTCGCGGTCGCGTAGCGCCTTGATGTTGTAGGCATAGGCTGGTCCACGGCGGCGACCTTTCTGTTGCGGATGTCCGGCTTGAAGTTGCACCGCGCGGATCTTGTTGGCGACCCGCGCCGGGCGCGCCCACAGGTAATCCTCGCCCTTCGTCAGCAAATGCCACTGACCTTGCCCCTCAGACTTAATCCAGGTTGAAGTTCGCTCTGGCCCAAGACAAGGACCAGAGCATGAAGCGCAGCCGCTTTTCGGAAGAGCAGATCATCGGGATTTTGAAGGAGCACGAGGCTGGCGTTTCGGTTGCCGATCTGTGCCGGAAGCACTGCGTCAGTGACGCCAGGATCTACAAATGGAAAGCCAGGTTTGGCGGGATGGAGGTCTCGGAGGCCAAGCGGCTGAAGACGCTGGAGGACGAGAACACCCGGCTGAAGCGGTTGCTGGCTGATGCCATGCTGGACAATGCAGCGCTGAAGGACTTGTTGGGAAAGAAGTGGTGACGCCCGCGGGCAAGCGGAGAGCTGTCGCGCATGTCGTGGATGCCCACGGGATGAGCGAACGGCGGGCGTGTAAAGCCATCGGCTGTTGCCGCATGACGATCAGATACCAGACGTCTCGGGCGGATGATGCTGCCCTGCGCCAACGCATGAGGGCGATCGCCCAGGAGCGCCGTCGCTTCGGCTATCGACGCCTGCATGTTCTGCTCTAGCGGGAGGGCTATCGGATCAACCACAAGAAACTCTTCCGGCTCTACCGGGAAGAGAGGCTCGCGGTTCGTCGCCGTGGCGGCCGCAAGCGGGCGATCGGGACCCGAGCGCCCATGACAGTGCCGATGGTGCCGAACGACCGCTGGTCGATCGACTTCGTCTCGGATCAACTCACCGACGGCCGCCGCTTCCGCATCCTGACCGTGGTCGATGATTGCACCCGCGAGTGCCTGGCGCTTGTGGCCGACACCTCGCTCTCGGGGGGCCGGGTCGCGCGGGAACTGGACCGGATGGTGATGGAGCGGAGCAAACCCAAAATGGTGATTAGCGACAACGGTAGCGAGTTCACCAGCAATGCCATCCTGACCTGGGCCGACCAGAGCCGCGTCGCATGGCACTACATCGCGCCGGGCAAGCCCATGCAGAACGCCTTCATCGAGAGCTTCAACGGCCGGCTGCGGGATGAATTGTTGAACGAGACGCTGTTCACGTCGCTGGCCCAGGCCCGCGTCACGCTTGGATGCTGGCGGGCCGATTACAACAACGCACGACCACACTCGCAGCTCGGATGGAAAACCCCATCGGAGTTCGCCTTCACCTGTCATCCGCGTCGGGATCTGGCGCTGCGCTATGCCGAAGGCTCCGCGCCAGCTCCCGTCGCTTCCACCGCCCAACTGGGCAAATCCAACGACCGGGGCGAACTCAGAACTCGATAAAACTTGGGGGCAAGGTCACCACCAGAGCACAGTCAGCTTGCGAGCCACCGCCACGGCGGCGATCTGATGGCCGCGCCGGGCGCGGATTCGTACGAAAAACGCATGCAGTGGACCCGGCGCCTTGGCCGCTGCCCAGGCCGCCTCGACCAGCATGGCGCGCGCATGACTGCGGCCGATCTTGCTGATGCGACCGTGGTGGGCGACTCACAGCCCGGACTGGCGCACCCGCGGGCTCAGCCCGAAATAGCTCACCAGCTTCTGCGTGCTGTTGAACCGGCTGATGTTCGCCGATCGCCGCCGCGATGCCGGCGGCGACCGGCAGATTCACGGCCGGTGATTGTCATCAGTCTGTTGACCGCGGAATCCACGATTGCGTCCTGCGCGATCTCGCGATCGAGCAGGGCCAGGTCTTGCGCCAGCCGGTCCAGCTACGGACGTGCCGATCGACGGCCGCTCGCCCATCATCCGGCAACTGAGCGGCCAACCAGGCCCGGCCGCTGGCGTTGACGAGGTCGGCATGTGGCACTTCGGGATCAGGTGTGCAGGCAGGATAGAATGTACCTCGCTCCTGAGCCGCGTGCGATGCCGGACGACCTGGTAGCGCCGCGCCACCAGTCTGCGCTTGCGTTCGATCTCCGCGTCAGGCGTCTAAAGCGGGATGGGTTTATGCTGAATCGATTTGGGATTCCCAAATCAGCCGGTTTCTGATTCACCATGCTGGCTGGACGGAGGCCAGCATGGATGGGCAAGCCGTACTCTCTTGATCTTCGCAAGCGTGTTGTGGCCGCGATCGAGGGCGGGATGTCCCGCAATCAGGCCGCCAAGCAATTTGGGGTGGCAATCAGCACAGCCATCGGCTGGATGAAGCGGGTTGATGAGACTGGCAGTGTCGAGCCTAGCCAGATCGGCGGCTACAAGCCGAAGGCACTCTCGGGTGAGCACGCGGTCTGGCTGTCGCAGCGGATCAAGGACGGCGATTTCACCATACGCGGTCTCGTTGCTGAGCTCGCCGGGCGCGGCCTGAAAGTCGATTATCACTCGGTATGGGACTTCGTGCATGCCGAGAAGCTCAGCTTCAAAAAAAAGCGTGGCGGCTGGCGAACGCGATCGTCCCGAGGTCGCGCGGCGGCGAGCCCAGTGGGCAAAGTATCAAGATCGCGTCGAAGCTGAACGGCTGGTCTTCATCGACGAGACCTGGACCAGGACCGACATGGCCCCTTGCGGGGATGGGCGCCGCGCGGGAGCAGACTTCACGCAAAAGTCCCCCACGGCCGCTGGAAGATCATGACCTTCCTGGCGGCCCTGCGCCATGACCGGATCGATGCGCCATGGTTCATCGAGGGGCCGATCGATGGCGTGAGCTTCCGCACCTATGTCGAGAAGGTTCTCCTGCCGACCCTTCAGCCCGGTGACATCGTCGTCTTGGATAATCTCGGTAGCCACAGGAGCAAAGTGGTTCGCCAGCTCATCCTTTCGGTCGGCGCCAAACTCTTCTTCCTGCCAAAATACTCGCCAGACCTGAACCCGATCGAACAAGTCTTTGCCAAACTTAAGCACTTGGTCCGCAAAGCTGCCGCGAACCGTCGACGCTGTCTGCGCAGCAATCGGCCACGCACTCGATGCCTTTACCTCAGAGGAATGCGCCAACTACCTCAAAAATTCAGGCTATCGAACCTAATGTCATCACGCTTTAGATCTGCGGCAGGTAGCTCGCTGCCTGCAGGCTGGCGAGCGTACCAGCATCAATCTTGTCGGTCTTGACGTGAGCTTGGGCGATCGCCTTCGCCTGCAAGGGATTCGCGACAATCACTCGCGCCACGAATGGCGTCAGCACTCGCGAGTGCCGCCATGCTGTTGCCTGTTGCTTCAAGCACCACCTCATCACTGGCCAGCAGGGTCTTGCCAAATCTCGCCAGCGCAGTCCGTTTCATATCGATCCGGCCTGCATGTCGAAGCCTGCCGTCTTCCCAAAATACGATCTTCCCGAAGGTTCGGTGGACATCAACGCCAATGACCCGTCGCATTCGCACCTCCTGCCAGACACATGATGACGATAGCTGCGCGCGACACGACAACTACGGATTCGCGCTCCCGGCGCAACCGGGCGAGTCGCGGAAGCGGCCAGCTACTAACTCGAGCTCTCGGCTCATCGAATGCATCGGCCTGCCCGCACATCGTGCTCCCGGTGGCTCTGTCTCGATGGTCGCACCATACGCCATGATGTAGAACACCGTAGCGGAACGTTGGCACCGAAACATCTCATACCGGTTACCAATCCGCTCGGAAGGGTCAACGGCGAGATCACGCCTCGAACCAAACTGGTCGGCATCTTTCTCAATGAAGAAGCCATCACCCGCCTGATTGGGGCATCCTGCTCGAACAAAACGACCAGCGGGCGGTTCAGCGCGGCCGCTACATGACACTTGAAACGATCACGCCGTTGGCGATGATCCCACCCTCAGTTTCCCGGCAATCGCCAGCTGTCCGGCCCATGCCGGCCAACGTGATCCGCACTCAGCTACACCACGCCAGCTGACACGATCGCGCAGCTTCACAAGCCCGCACAATGGCACGACCGCATCGACGGGATAGCACGTGCGGCCGCAAACAAGGCGCACTCGGCATGAACGCTATGCTTAGTCATCCCATCGAACTAGCCAACTACGCTCTCGCCTACGAGGCAACGACTTCGGCAACCACCGGCCCGGAACGGATGACGGCTGGCTGTTTCGCCCGCGAGGAACGTATCACTTGGTCGGGATGGTATCTGACGAAGTCAAGGAGCCCTCTCGATTCCTGGCGGAATGTGCCGGTATTCCTCGCCTGAGTTCAGCGAACTGGCGCAACATGACAAACAGCGCGATCATTCCAGCGCCCAGCTCGGCGAAAGCTTTACTGGCCGACACTCCACTGAAGCCCGATATGACAGGAAATGAAAGTACGGCCGGCATGAAGAGATATCCCTCCCTCGCGAAAGAGACAACGGCGCTGAGACGTGCTCTTCCCAGCGACTGAAGCATTGTCGTCACGAAACTCTGAATACCGTAAAGCCCAAAAAACAGATGAAAGACAATGCAGCTCGAGACGGCAATTTCGGTGACTTTATCGCTATCACTGAACAACCTGACCAAAGGCCGGACAAAAAGCATAACGGCTGCGGAATACGCAAAGGAAAGCGCAAGCGTGATAGATAGCATGAACTTCGCGACCCTCAGTACACGGGCAGGGTCGCGGGCGCCCCAACCGAACCCCAGGACAGCTTGAGAGCCGATACAAAAACCCGTGACAGGCAGCGCTCCGATTGTCAGAATTCTTACAGCTATTCCCACCGCCGCGACGAACTCGTCACCGAACCGGGCAGCCGCTCCGTACAAGAGCATACCGGCAAGAGCCGATAAGATACTCGTCGCGGTCGCCGGCGCCCCAATGGACGCGAGCTCTCCGATGCGATCCACCCGCAACGAAACCTGAGAGATTCTGACGAAGACAGTGCCCCACCCCTTGGCAAAATATCCGATGTAGAGGCTCATTGCAGCGATCTGAGATACGATCGTTGCTAGGGCCGCACCTCGCACACCCAACTCTAGTAAGAATATAAAGATAGGATCAAGCAAGGCGTTCAATATGAAAGCGCTCAGCATCGCCCACATACTGAATCGTGTGTTGCCTTCAGCTCTTGCGATGAAGCCGCTGACAATATTTAGGAGCATCAAAGTGGACCCCGGTAAAAGGATCGTGGCGTAGTCGAGAGCGATGGGAAGGATGGTTGGAGTTGTCCCGAGTGCGACGAAGATGGCTCGTAGGCTCAGAAGCAGTCCGACGGTCATGATCACTCCGATCGGAGCGGCGAGCGCGAGTGCCGTACTCGCACCTCGACTCGCCTCCAACTCATTACCAGCACCAAGATGACGAGATATGAAGGATGCAGTACCCACACCGATCCCCTCTCCCGCAGCCGCGAGCAGGATAATGACCGGCATAGTCATGCTGACCGCTGCGATCGCCTGCGCACCAAGTGAGCCAACAAAGATAGCATTGAGGAGCTGCTGCAACGCGTTGATCGACAACCCGATAACAGATGGAATGGCAAGCCGCAGAAGAAGGCTGGGGAGCTTTTGGTCCGATAGATCCATGTGCCGGCTTTTCTTCGGAATCGCATCGCGATCGCTTTTGACGACAAGCTCCGTATTGCGCTCATCCATCATTCACAGCGTCCTCAGCGCTACGAATTCATTGATCGTCTGCAATAGCTCCTGTTGCAAGACCCGGCAAAGATGGCGGGTCACCTCATAAGCGACCATGCTCGGATCATACGTTGCATCAATCTGTAGAAGGCCCGATTGATATCCGACGTCGAACCAAAAGACGTGGATCGCAGCTGCCTGATGCATGTGTTCGCCGGTCCAAACTGGATAAGGGTCCGTGCCTAGAAAACGGCGTGGGAAATGGCGCTGCAAACCGGCGCGATAATTCACCCCAATCCTGGGCAGTGGCAGGCGATCGAGCCGATACCGCACGGCTTGATCTCGGTTCTGGAATTTCAGGGCCCGAAAGGCTATTCCCCCACGCGGCAGCGCATAGCGCTGCCGGTGTATTAAACGAGCACGGTCGGAACGCGACTCTCGTCCGGTGACATTCAAAGGAAGCGGAACGAGCTCGCTGATAAAGCCAATGATCTGAGATGAATCGACACCGCTAAACAGCCGGCCTCGTGCCGAGGTCAGGTTATCGACCCAGAGCGAACAGTTGCCGGACAGGGCTCCGCACACGCCGGACAGGGCAGCAAGAAACACATCAAAGTCCTGACAATACGCCGTTCTGACGCCAATACCGAGGGAACCCGCTGTCGGTTCCTCGTCGATCTCAAGAGGGTACTTGGCCTGATGTACCCGAAGCGAACGGCCGTTCGCGTCCTCACGACGACCTCCGAGACCTGCATCGCGAAGCTCTCGCGCGCTTCCCTCGGCAACACTCGTGCCGCGCGAGGACGCCTCCCTGACACGCAAGTTGAATTGATCGTAGTCAATGTCCTCCCAGTGCTTGAGTTTGTCTGGTGCTTCGCTGTTCGCGTAGCGCTCGAGCCGTTTCAACCAAGGAGAGAGCCTTTGTACGGTCTTGGGGCCATTCACATCATGGCCTGCAGCACGAGCGTTGTATGCGCCCTCCAATACCTCCAGGAATAGCCGATAGCCCATTCCATCCGCTACGAAATGATGCATCAGCACCAACAGATAGTAATCGCCGCTTTCTGAAGTAGGGAAGGCTGCGACGTGAACAAGAGGCGTGTGGCCATCAAATCGAAGCAGGTGTTGGCGTCTTGCCGAGACGCCCTCGATTGTCCTGCGCTGGTCTGGGCCGTTCATCCGGACGAGATCGATCTTCTCCACGAAGCGCTCAGCCGGACAACGCCGAATCCCCAGCCGTAGTCCATCTTGTGTTCGGGCAACGCGCAGCCTGAGGCCTTCGTGCCTCTCGATGACATGGGCGAGAGCGCGGTCCAGGACCTTGATGTTCAGGAGGCCGCCGCCCAAGAAGAACAGATCGCCGATTTTGAAATACTCGTCGAGGCCGATAAGAGAATTCCAAAACGATATTGCGGGTGTCACAGGGAGTAAGCTGTCCGAGGAAGCGACGTTGTGGGGCGCCGCCTCCGCTTGCCCGGCCGCCAAGTCCCTGATGGTCGGCGTTCGATAAGGTTGGTTGACGGTGAGATTCAGCCCGGCTTTGCGCGCCAGCGTGACGCAACGTACGCTCAGAAGAGACTCGCCGCCGATATCAAAGAAATTGCTGTCGATTCCGACCCCCTTGGCGCCTAATAGATTCCCCCAGATCCGAGAAAGAATCCGCTCGTTCCTGGTGCGGGGCTCGAAAGATGGATTGGTTTTTATCTGGCGATAAGGAAGGGAAAATAGGCGAGCACGGTCAATCTTTCCGCTCGTCGTCGGGGAAACACTGTCAACCAACCTGAAGGTTGCGGGAACCAAGGGAGATGGCAGCCTGCTGCGCAGGTGGGCGAGAATCTCTCCAGAGCTGAGGTTCTCGCCAGCGGGCAACACGCTCGCCGTCATGCGGCGATCGTCATCGATGCCTTCTGCGAAGACTGCGGCGTTTGCGATTGCCGGATGAGACTCAAGGGCGACCTCGATCTCCTCCGGCTCGATGCGAAAGCCCCTTAACTGGTTGTCCGATCGGCCGCAAATCTCAAGAAGGCCGCTGGTGGAGATGCGTGCGATGTCCCCACTTCGATAAAGCACGTTGTATTGTCCACCATTATAGGGATTCGGCACGAAAGAACGGTCAGTCCGGTCTTGATCCTGCCAGTGTCCGGCGCTCAGACAGCGGCCTGCGATGCAGAGTCCGCCGGGGGCTCCAACAGGCACTCTCTTCAATCGTGAAACGAGCACGTAGAGTTTGAAGTTATCGATTGGCCGCCCCACTGGAACAAACGCCGAGCTGTCATCCGCATCCGATGTTTCGTGCACGGCTGCATTGGACGCACATACCGTCGCACCATAGAAGTTCCACAACGGCACGCCCGGGAAAAGCCAACGCCATCGACCGGGCAGCGAGGAAGGCATAGGTTCGGCGCTGCTTGTGACCAATCTCCAGGCGGTACTTTGCGGTTGCCGTTCCTGGGACCCGATGAGACCGGACGGGACTGGCGGAGACGCAAAACAGCGTGTCACGCAATGTTTTGCCAAACTGCACAACAACAGATCCGGATCTAGCACCTGCCCTTGGGTGAGGATCAGCGTGGGCACACCTCTCAGAAGCCCACCAAAATATTCCCAACCGGACGCAACAAGGCAGGCGGACTTCTGGACCACCATGACGTCGGTGCCATCGGAGGGAAAGCACCGCCCCATCCAGTTCAGGCGGTTGAGAATGGCCGCTTCCGGTATGAGACCCCCCTTCGCCCGGCCTGTTGAGGAGGACGTGTATATGAGGTTCGCAATTCGGTGATCTGACGGTGTGTCGTTCCGCGCGACATCATCCCTCGGCACACCGCACGTTTCTAAGGCCAACAGACACATCGAAGGTATGTCAAAGCCAGGCTCCCTGATATTCGGGTGAACCAGGAGTTTTGGCTGGCTATCTCGCAGGATATGTTGGATTCGATCACGCGGATAATCCGGCGCGATCGGCACAACGACAGCATCCAAGCCTCGCGCCGCAAGCACGACACCGGCAACGTCCGGCGACCGGTCAACAAGCATGGCGACCTGATCGCCGGCGCCCACCTTCATATCCCGCGGTAACGAGCGGATAGCTGCTACGCGCTCACGCAGCTGGCCAAACGTGGCCTTCCCGAACTTGCCAAAATATGCTACTTTGCCGTGATTGGAGACGCTGATCTGCTCGAAGGCTTGAACAAGCGGATATTCAGATTCATATCGCTGGATCGACCCATCCAGCGACTCCACTAAAGTGAGGTCTGAGGCGCTGAGGCAGCTTAGTTGCTCAAAGGGCACAAGCGGTTTATCAACGCAAGCGGCAATGGGACAGCGCAAATTGTTGACCATGCGAACAGCCAGATCACTCGAGAATATGTCTTCCGCATACGCCAGCCGGAGCGCAATTTCATCGCCGTGATCTTGCGCGTACAGTGTCAAATCGAATTTGACATAGCCGGTGTCATACTCGCGGAATGTCAGAGCCAACTCGTCCCGACCAACTGGTTCGGCGGCATCTGAGTACATGTTGAACATGACCTGGAAGATCGGTGATCGACCCGGTTGGAGACATAACCTAGTATCTCTGACCATCCGTCCGAATGGATAGGCCCCTTTTGCGATGGCTTCGCTGACCAGGCCCTGGAGGCGCGTGGCATGAGCAGCAAAGGATTGACCGACATCGATCGCGGCATGGATCGTCAACATAAACAGGAAAATGCCGATGTCAGCGCTGCCAGGTTGATCCCGTACAGCGTGTGGCATGCCGATGACAATATCGTCCTGACCGCTATACATTCGTAGCGGCAGCTGGAAGCGCGCCAGCAATGTTGTCGACGTGGTGCAGCCATTTTGGCACGCGAATTCTCTGACCTGGCTGGATAGACCCCTGCCAAGCAACACTGGATGCGAGGCGCCGCGGTATGAATCTGTTTGCGGGCGCGCCCTTCCAAGCGAAAGCACCGGCGGATCATCACCAATCTGGCGATTCTCGAGCGCCTCTGGAGAAACGTGTTGTTTTTCCCAAGTTGCGTAGCCCGAGAGTGACGCAAGGTTCTCTGGCCAAGGCGCCACGGCATCTAAGTATTGCTGCTGAAGTTCTCTGAGCAGAACAGAAATCGACCAGGCATCCAGGATGATTTCGTGAGCAGTGATCAATATGAGATGATTGTCAGGACCAAATCGGACCATGCGCGCGCGAAACAAGTGGCCCCGTCCGGGATCGGAATTGTCTTCCAGCTCTTTCCGCCGAAGCTGCGCGATGAGCTCCTCCGCCCCGGAGGCGGTGAGATGAGGTGCATCGCTCAATTCAAGATTTGTGCATGGCGGAGCATCAAAGCATTGAACCGGACCGTCCTCGTCGATAAAGCGCGCCGAAAGTGCCTGGTGAGAATGAATGACCTCGGTCCAGGCGAGATTGAACCGAGCTAAATCGATTTTTCCCTTATTCGGCAGCCCGCCTTGAATGATGTAGTTCCGGGCAGATGGATCGAGCTGCGCCAAAAACCAAAGGTGCTCCTGGAGGTGTGTCAGAGGTAATCCGTTTAGCTTTCGGCATGTCAAAGCCGTGCATGGATTGAGCTCAGTGCGAGCCTCGATCGAAGCGACAAGAGATCGAATCGTCCCGTTCAGGACCAGCCTGAAATCCGCTCTCACTCCGAGCACGGTCTGCAACTGCCCCAATATAAGCATTGCGCGGAGCGTGTCTCCGTCGAGGCTTATGAATTGGTCACTCACACCGATGTTCTCGATACGCAAAATGCGGGACCAGATTTGACGAAGCCGGACTTCGAGGTCTGATTGCGGCTCCTCGAAGGGCGTTGACAATACCGAACACTGGCCGGGTCAGGCAGTGCTGCAAAGTCGACCTTTCCGTTCCTAGTTAGTGGAATACCGCTGACGAGGATGATTATTTCCGGAAGCATGTAGGTGGGGAGTGCCTCAGCAAGGAACTTCTGAAGGTCGCTTTCCGCAAGTTCAGCCGAAGCCGAGACATACGCAACCAGCCGCCTCGATTCGGCTTGCGCCTCCGCTCCAGCTATATCTCGCGCCGTAAGCTTTACACCTGCGCAGGCAGATGCGACTGCGACGGCGCCATGCACCACGGGATGAGCGGACAAACGAGCTTCGATTTCTCCCAACTCGATTCTGTGCCCCGAATTTTGACCTGACGATCCCGTCGACCGAGACATTCCAAAAGGCCGTCGGACCGGAGGTGTCCAAGATCACTTGCCCGATATAGGCGCCGGAAGGATAGGTCGTTTGAGAACGGGTCTGGCCCAAACGCATCCTTGGTGCGGACATGGTCATTGACGTAACCGGCAGCGACACCGACACCGGTAACACAGGTTTCTTCTCCTACATTGCAGAGCCGTGGCCCATCCGCGACATAAACCTCAACGTTTTGAATTGGCCTGCCGATCGGCACATAAGGCTCAGCCAGTGCAGGCGGCACGGAAACCAGATGATGCGTTACGCCGTCGGCGCACTCGGTCGGCTCGTAATGATTGAGAATGGAAACGCGGGGATACAAGGGAAGCCACGCACGCGCCAATCCGGGCGTTAGAGGTTCTCCGACCGTAGAAATAATCCGCAAGCCGTCCATCGCTCGCTCTGCCGCGGCAAGCGATTGCAGATATTCAACAAACACTGCCAGCATCGACGGAACGAGTTGGACGACGGTAGTGCCGTATCGTTGAATTGCTTGGAGGAACGATGACGGCGACCTCAGTGTCGCATCATCGGTGATTGATGTTGAGGCTCCAACGCAAAGCGCAGAAAGAAGATGCCAAATCGAGATGTCAAAGCAGTGCGATGCCGTTTGCACGACGCAATCCGTCCGAGTGAGACTTAGAGCATCGATCTTTGCCGCCAAATGGTTGTTTAGGCCGGCGCGCTCGATCATTGCGCCTCTAGGCCGGCCCGTCGAACCAGACGTAAACAGAATGTAGGCAAGTCCATCCACGTTCGACGATGGCACAACCGGCGAGGTCTGCACCCGGGACAGTGCCGCCTCTATAGCTGCGACTTGAGGAGCTGCTTTGCTGCTATCCTGGAACAGCTTGAGCGAACCCGGCCGCTCTCGGCCAATTAGCAAAATACAGCGGCTCTGCTCGATCGTGAAGGATGTACGGGAAGCCGGCAGCGATGGATTGAGCGGTAGGTACGTTGATCCAGCTTTCAAAATTGCGATGACCGCCGTCGCCCAGTCGAAGTCCCGCCCTCCCGAATAGCCAACAACCACACCGCGAGCACCCTGCTCTTGTAAGGTTGTTGCAAGGGCATCCGATCTTGATCGTAGCGCCTCATTTGTCAGTTCGTCTGCGCCGTGCCTCAGCGCAACTCTCTCCGGCTCCGAACCGGCAAGCCGATTGATCGCCGTGACCACGTCAATCGTTTGACGTTCCATAGACCTGCTCCTTGCCTGATTGATTTTCCGTAGGCACGCACTCCCAATTCGTCGCCTTCTCCGGCGCCCAAATCGAAACGCCAGAGCTCGTCATCGAGGTGTGCATGCGCAGCCCACTCTGATTCCGCACGTCGCAAGATTTTGTCCGTATGACCTTTTGATGTCCGCTTCTGGCTCGATGATCGGCAGAGGAACAGGAGGACGGTAGGACCCCGCGTCCGCTTTGGCATCTACCTACTCTTGTAGTGGATCTTCCATTTCTGCAATGGCACCCGCAATCAGGCCGCCAGACGTTCGTTACTGCTTGTGATGAGCGTAATTGTCCGATTTACCGGCACCTGAGCGGCAACACCAATCTATCTCGAGCGTGTTGGCCACCCCAGCGGTACAGCTTTTACGGACGAAAGGGCTCTAACCGTAACCACCGCCAAACCGATGGTGTTCAAGCCGGTCATCGCCGCACCAAGGACCCGGGGCGCCTCAACATTACAACGAGTTATCGAAGCTCGCAGCAGCAGTCCTAAGCACGGCCTTTAGGTCATCCAAGTGCTGGCACCGGCAAACAAAGTGCCCGATCACCTCGTCACTAGATCCGAACTAGCTCCGCATATTTGGCCGTTGTTCAACGGAGATTTATTTATGACTAAGGATAACGCGAGCTGGAAACTGAGACGTCGTGTCATCGCGTAGCGTATGGAGGTGAGCACAAGCCGCTGCAAACCGGCGTGAGGGCATATTTCCCGGGCGGCGCACGGTTGAATGGCTGGCAGTCCGCAGGGATATGGCTCACGAGACTTCGATCGAGAGAGACGTAGCCTGCCCGGGGGCCCCTTCGTGAGGATTAATCCATCGCAATGCGCTTGCCAGACTTGCCTGATGAGCTACTCGACCACTTTCCGCAGCCTTTGCGGTCCCGGGCGCGGCATATTCCTTTCCGCTTAAGGTCAATGGTGAAATGCGAGCGTCGCGTCCTTGCTCCCGATCGGCAGACTTCACAAATCAAGCGGTCCGATTGGCCGATCTCCGCTCAGGGGCCCGTCAGGTCAAAGATGCTGGACTGCATGAGCGGCATCATCCACGCCACAACTCTCAGCCTGCTGATGCTGCCAACAGGCTTGTGCGGTCTGCTCACGTATTTCCAGGCGCCATTTGTGCCCCGCGCAGTCCGCCGGTACTAGATGTGATTACGACTTTAGTGGGCTGGGAAGGACTTGAGATGTGTGGCGTTAGGTTGCGATTTTTGGCCCGCCAGCCAACGCGCAACCTGGTGGCAAGTTTGGTGGGACAGTGCCAGCGCTCGCATGAAAGGTGGCCGATGTCACGAGTCCTAAATGCCGCAGCGGGATCTCTCCTGGGCGGTCGTGACCGCGGCAAGCCCAACATCACGTCGCAGTTGATGCCGAAATGGAGGCCATAGAGCCACCAAATTGCGCAGCACCGGTCGAGATCAGAGAGTGCCCGAGCGCGCTTTATTGCTGCTGCGACCCGCGCTATTCGCTTCATGACACGCCTCTTCGAAAGGAAAACCTTCTGGTCGTAACTCGATTTACCGCGACGCTCAGCGCCCGATTCAAGCGCATGACCTCATTCAAGGTGTATGAAGGCGAACAAAGGCACAGCGGCAGGCATCCCTGCCGAAACGGACGCCCATCATAGAGCTTCCAGCTGGTTTAGCCGCACGTGTGAACAAGCGTCGCCTACCTGCCTCCGCCATCCGTGTCGCTCCGTTGACCGCCCATTCTGTCGCGGCCTCAATCATCTCAATTCGACTAACACGACCTTCATTTGCCATGTCCAATCGAACATCCGCTTCGCCATCTGTTCGCATCCGAAATTCGGGGCTTTCAGTTCGCGCAGGATGAGGTCGTCGCGTTCGCTGTTGACCAATAGGCTAACGCGCTTAGTTTGCGATGCACATCACTGATGATCGTTCGCGATCAGGCGGAGCCGGATTCTTTCAGTTCATTTGCACAGTGCGGCCCGTCGGTTGAAACGCAGCCAACGGATATCGCCATCCGAATTGCGCAGGACCGTTCCAACCCTCTGCGCACGCTCGCCCGGCGCGATGAGCATCGCGTCCGGACCAATAGGCTTAACCTCCGTACCGTGCTGCGGTAGCGCCGCCGGATCCAGACCATCAAGCCACTGTTTCAGCGGTACCTGATCGAGCACGAGCTGCTCTCCCTGACGGCGCAGCACGCGCCGTTCAATGCGTGTCTCGTAGGTCCCCAGCCAAGCGTCAACAGCGGCGAGCTGCTGCGCTCGCGGCTCGGGCGTGACAAGGCCGAAGTAAGTTCGCATCGCCCATGCCAATAGCCGCTGCGCTGTGATCCACCCGTTAGCCCCATTGGTGAGCACAGCGAGCGCAAAGCGTCGCGACGGAATCATTGCGAAGAAGCAGGGTTGGCCATTGGCGGCGCCAGTGTGGCTGACAACCCGTTCTCCGGAAATGTCGTCGATCCACCAGCCCAACCCAATCGTCTGGGTATCTGTCGACGGACCGGCCGGCTCGAAGGCGGCTAACCGCAGGGCGTCGCCGAGCACCGGAGCGCCTTCCAGCAGGAACTGCGCATAGCGCATCAGGTGCGCAGCGCTAGCTATAACGCCGCCCGACGGATTGACGCAGCGGGGCATCGCCCACGGCCGCGCGATCACAGTGTGCCCGCCGCGCTCGGCATGCCCGACGGCGAAGTTCCGGTGGAGCAAATCTTGGGCGAAGAAGCAGGCGCCGTCCATGCCGAGAGGCGCGAGTAGCACCTTATTGAGCACGTCTTCATAGGGACGGCCGTGTAGCACCTCCAGGATGCGACCCAGGGGATAGAAAGCAGCGTTGTTGTACGACCATATCCGACCGAGTGGCGCGACCTGGACCAGCTTGTCCATCCGGCCGACCATGACGGCCAGAGCGTCATCGCCCCAACCGGTGTCCTCGAAGAAGTCTCCTTCCCAGCCGCAGCTGTGGGTCAAGCAATCGCGGATAGTAACAGAGGTCGAGACCTCCGGGTCCGCGACGGTGAACTCGGGTAGGTGGGCGCTGATCGGGTCATCCAGGTTGACGCGCCTTTGCTCGGCGAGCTGTAAAAGGGCGGTGGCGGTGAAAGTCTTGGTGATTGACGCGATCTGGAACAAGGTGTCGCCGTCGACGGGTCGCGGATGAAGCACGTTCGTTACGCCCAGGCCAGCGGTCCCGACGCAGCCCCTATGGTAAACACCGAGGGCAACTCCGGGAACTCCGTCGCGTTGCATCTCCATACTTGCTTGGCCGAGCAGTGCTGGGTCGACGCGATGAGACAGCAACAAAGGAGCAGTCAGATCTGTCATTCGATGATCGGCTTCCTGGATCGTCACACTAAGGTTTGGGGCCTTCGTTCAGCTGAAGAATGCCCGTCTCTAAGAGGAGCAGCGAACACCCAAATCACACCTTGCAGACGAAGAGTGAATAAGTTGCCATACTAGATCCTGATCGCTTACAATCCAATCCGTCAACGATTCCCATCCATGGCTCGTCCACCGTGATACTCTGCCTGCTCCTCCTCCTTGGTGATCGTTCCGGGTTAGCGTGATCGGCGGCATCAGACCCTCCGCGGTAAAGCCTTTGACCGAGCGTAGTCCTTCGTTGAGGCTCTCAGCCGTAAGCGGTTTCGCGTGCGGACCTGACGCTAGCCGCGCACCCTCAGCAATAATCGCTATTGACGCTACACCGATATTATAGAATGTCGAACCGACATCTGCATCCGGCCCGTTTCCTAACCCTCCTCTACGGACCTCGCGTTCGATCGCTTGGATCAGCGGAACATCTCTTCCTGTTGCAACGCCTTCGTATTTCAGCATACCGAGAGCGGCAGACCCAAGTTGATTGAGATCGGCCTCTGACAACCAAATTATCGAAGCGATGCGATCGGCCGGAATGCCCTGGCTCAGAGCATATTGCAGGATCTTGACTTTCAGCGCGCCACCATCCCACATTAGCGTCCAATCGGGCTTGGACTTAATATATTCGTCAAGGGCTAATGTTAGATCGCCGCTCGATGAGTAAAGGATGGGCTTCAGCTCGAAACCATATCTCCGAGCCAACATCTCGAGAAGTGGTAGCGTGGATTGACCCAGCCCTGTCGGGGAAGCGCCTGACAAGTACCCGATCTTCCTTCCATTTAGGGAACCTCCTTCCACCGTCGTAATGTATCTGAGCATTGTCGCAGCTTGGGACCAATAAGTAGGAGACGCCGGAATAACGTATGGGAACGCTCGTCCGTCCGCTGCGTCACTCCGCCCGCTGAACGGCGTGATAAGGTTGATTTTGTCATTGATGGCGCGCCTAGTAATCGCCTGCGCCACGATTGTAGAGTTGACATCGAATATAATCGCACCTTGTTTGCGCATCTGATCATAAAGGGCGATGCCTTTTGCATCGTCATTTGCATGATCGCCACCAAGCAATTCCAACTTTAAGCCGCTTAGCCCTCGCGCGTTGAATAATGCTACGAAGTCGCGCTGCCCATTATGATACGGCCTCGTTATCGGAAGTCCTGTCGTATAATCTAGGGGTGTCCCAATCTTGGTAAGTTGGTCTGCGCGTGCGCCCATTGCGATACCTTTTTTTAGCATTCCAGAGTGCGAGCAACTTTGGTCTGACCTTCTCCGCTGATCATCTCCCCATCGAAGACAGACTTCGTCCTGCTATTCACATAAGCCAGGGGGCTGTGGCCGACACATTCTCTAGTGACGTCTGTTCGCCCATGATTCTCTGCGCTAGAAGTTCACCGCAGCCAAAAGACATCGTCCAGCCGAGCTGCCCGTGCCCCGCGTTGATCCAAAGATTTTTGAACATGCGGACTCGGCCCAGATAAGGAGGACCTGCCGGAGTGGTAGGGCGCAGGCCAGCCCAGTATTCAGGTGTTTCCAAATCAACCGCATTCCCGAAGGATTGCCGCACATATTCAGCTATGTGCGAGATGCTTTCTTGCGAAAGAGATCGCTCGCGCGCTGCAAATTCCGCGATTGCCGTCACGCGGAGGCTTCCGTTGTAAGTTGCTACCGCTAATAGTTTCGTCTCGTCGATATAGGGCAGTGTAGGCACTCCAGCAGGATCGATGATCTTCCATGTCCCGGAATAGCCCTTTACTGGGTATATGTTGGGACGAAAGCCGAGAGAATGCGTCAAGTCAGGTGTTTCGACACCTGTCGCCAAGATGACCGCTGCGCATGGTATGTCCCCATAAGTCGTTTGTACGGCCTCGATGATGTCGTTAGCGCGACGGAATCCAGTGACACGGGTGTCAAAATGCAGGCTTACATTATGTGTTTTGGTCAAATAGGCAGCGGTGCGCTGGGTAAACAGGCGGCAATCACCCACGCAGTCTGTTGCGCTGAACAGTCCGCCAACTAGGTCAGACATACCGGACAACCCGGATTCTCGCGCGATCAATGCGTCACGACCTAAGACTTCGACGGAGCCACGGCCATGATCCTCGATCGAGTTTACATACCTGCTGAACTGCGCATGTTCCTGAAACACATAGAGCGCTCCTTGATGCCGGATCTCCGGCATTAGGTTCATCTCGGCTCCGGCTGCTGCAGCGAGATCACGGCTATAGCGGCTCAGACGTTGCAGTTTGTTGGTATTCTTTCGATGAGCCGACGGTGAACAGTTGAGCAGGAACTCAAGTCCCCAGCGCCAGAGCGTTGGATCCCTTGGGAGGGTTACTTTGACCGATGGGTCTCGCCCGACGAAAGCGCAGATCATGGAACCAAGTGCGCTCGGTCCGGCCCAAGCCTTTGCATGACCGACAGCGATGATACCTGCATTAGCGCGGCTGCACATTTCGGCCGGACCGGATAGTGCATCGAAGACAGCCACATTTAGGCCTCGCTTCGCCAAGGCATATGCCGTCATAATCCCGGCTACGCCAGCGCCGACCACGGCGATCAGATCGGAGCCAGTTCGAATTGCGCCACTCATATAACAACCTTCATGCTTTCAATGCCACAATCACTCGCGCTTGCGCGGCCCGGACCGTCATCTGACTTGCCTTAGATAAATGCCGGATCACTCGAGCCTTGAAGTTCGCCTCTAAAGGGCGTGAACTGTCTGGTTGAAAGCTGGGCGGTGAGCATTTCATATTCGTAGAGGCGTCTTCTGCATAATTCCTTCGACTTCGCCGGTCACGATGAAGCGTCCCGCCGCGTCAGCCTTGTTGGGGTGCTGCCAAGTAGCTCGGATACGTCGACAGCAAGCCCTGTAGCAAGACTACGATTGCGTCGTAGGTCTGCGAAACTTGGCTGGTCTCTGTTTTCGACAGGGCGAAAATGGACAAGTCCGATTGTTGCGCCAGATCATTCAGAGTCAGCCCGAACTGCTTGCGTAGCTTTTGAACAGTAACACCGATCAGCGGGTACTTCTTATGATTCACATGTTCCAGTGCGCCATCATCATTTCACTTCCATCGCATATTCAGTCAAGTTGTCGAACATGGCTGAGGAGATCGTCACGGATCCTTTGTGCTCGATACGCCACCGACGCAATCCTGGGTAGCTTTCCATTCCGGCATCTCGGAGCATGGTGATAAATTGATTGCTGCGATCGGAAAAGCCATCGGAAAAGGCAGGATCGATTCCAATGATGATCTGTCCTGTATGTGGTGTCTGAGCGCCGGCATGAGCGGACCAATCTACTTCTGAAGAGAACTTGCCCCCTGTTAACCCGGCAACCATCAGTTCGATCATCAGAGAAATCGCCGACCCTTTGTGCCCGCCGAAAGGTACGAGCGCTCCACCATTGAGAATCTTATTCGGATCAGTCGTCGACTCACCGCTGCTGTCAACGCCAATTCCTGGCGGCAACGTAAGGCCTTTACGAGCAGCAAGCTGCAAGTCACCATTGGACATTGACGTCGTAGCGAAGTCAAAAACCAGCGGAGCCTGTCCACTGATGGGCGCGGCGAAAGCAAAAGGGTTGGTTCCGAGAAGTGGCTTCTTTGCGCCCACCGGAATTGAACAACCAAAGCTATTGACCATAGAGATCGCGATTAGCCCTTGCTCTGCGAAGGGTGTTATATCTGGCCAAAGTGCGGCGAGATGATGCGACCCACGTATCGATAGAATTGCGACGCCGTTTTCGCGAATGCGCTGAACGAAAAGATCGCGCGCCGCGTGCAAAGCAACCTGCGCGAAGCCGTTCCCTGCATCAACGAACACATAGCCAGATCCTTTCAAATATACTTCAGGCACTGCCGCGCCATCAACCCAGCCTGAACGCAGAGAGGCAACATAACCGTCTACGCGGAATATTCCATGGCTGAGCGAGCCACTCGCTTCGGCTTCCACACAATTGGCCGCGAGAATGCTGGCGGTTGTGGCGGAGCAGCCGTTGCTCACAAACACGCGCGCCAGAAGACCCTTCAACGCCGCCACAGAAACGTCGACGCTGCCAGACTGAACAGTCAACAGATCGTTCCTTGCTTTAAATGATGGCGCTCACTCAGCGATATAGGACGTATTATCCCGGTCAAACCAGGGATGCAGCCCATCATTGCGCACCATGCTGTCTTGGCTCACCACAGCGTCACTTCTGAGTGTCGGCTCCATTGTATTCATACTTCGCAATCTCACTCCATCATCTACAGAATAGTTTCGCGGCTCGGTCTTGCCGCGCATAGAGACGAAACCTTGATCAAGCGTGGTTGCTAGCGTCGCTTTTGGAATCGTCCATGACACCAGAATGCGGCCTCCCACCTCGGGTACGTCGCCCGGAGAAGAACCCCGGCAGATCGAGACAATCGCCCTCTGGCGAAATACCAGGTTGCCTTTCGGATACTTGCCAGAAGGACCATGGCTATGCCAGAGGACTGAGAGAAGAATCGGTGGCCATCGCCCTCTGAGCCTGCATGTCCGAGACCGGAGCGCGTACATGACAAGCCACGACTCGCCCGTCTACCAATGACGCGAACGGCGGCACTTCCACGCGACAACGCTCGATAGCGAGCGGGCAGCGCGGATGGAATGTGCAACCGCTCGGCGGATTAATGGGGCTTGGCACTTCGCCTTCTACGGGGGCCTCAGACCGCCTCCGCGTCGGGTCCGGCACCGGCGCCGCCATGATCAGAGCCTCGGTGTAGGGATGGACCGGCTTCGCGAACAGCGCCTCGCACGTGGCAAGTTCCACGACCCGGCCCAAATACATGACCGCGACCCGATGGCCGATATGCTGCACGACGTTCAAATCGTGCGAGATGAAGACAAAGGCGATGCCCATCTGCTGCTGCAGATCCAGCAGCAAATTCAGAATCTGCGCCTGCACGGAGACGTCGAGCGCCGAGACCGCCTCGTCGGCGATGATGAGCGAGGGTTCAAGCGCCAGCGCCCTCGCGATGCCGAGCCGCTGTCGCTGCCCGCCCGACAATTCGGACGGAAACCTATGCATCATTTCGGGCCGCATCCCGACCTTTTGAAGGAGGTCCGCTGCAAGCGCCTGGCGCTGCTTGCGGCTGAGGCGCTCGAAATTCTCGACCGGTTCAGTGATGATCTGCCCCGCGGTCAGACGCGGATTGAGCGACGAGTACGGATCCTGGAAGACCATCTGCATCCGGCGGCGCCACGCCCGCAGCGCACGTGCATCGAGGCTCGCAATGTCGGTACCCTCGATCAGCACGCGCCCCCCCGTCGGTTCGACAATCCGCATCAGGAGCCGCGCGACTGTCGACTTGCCGCACCCGGACTCGCCGACGATGCAGAGCGTCTCGCCGGCTGCGACGGAGAAGGAGACGTCCTCGACCGCCCGCACGACGGGGCCGGTCGTCTTCAGGAAGCCCGTCGCGACCGGATAATGCTTGGTTAGATTCTCGACTTTCAGCAGCGGATTGCTCATGGGCTCACGACCTACTCGAAACGCCAGCAAGCCGCAGCATGGCCCGGACCCAGATTGCGCATTAACGGCATCTGTTCGTGGCACCTGCCGATTGCAAAAGGGCATCGGGGCGCAAAGCTGCACCCGGCTATCGGCGCGCGCAGAGTCGGCACAATCCCGGGAATTTCCGGAAGGTGCTGTCTACGGCCGCGCCGCGGATCGGGCACCGAGCGCATCAGTCCTTGGGTATATGGGTGTGCAGGATGTGCGAACAGGTCCGTTACATTCGCCTGCTCCACGATCCGGCCGGCATACATGACGATCACGCGCTGGCATGTCTCGGCGACAACGCCCAGATCGTGCGTGATGAACATCACGGCCGTTCCCATGCGCTCTTTCAGATCGACGATCAGCCGCAGGATCTGCGCCTGGATGGTGACGTCGAGGGCGGTGGTCGGCTCGTCGGCAATCAGGAGTTCCGGTGAGCAGGCCAGCGCCATGGCAATCATCGCGCGCTGGCGCATGCCGCCTGACATTTCATGAGGATAATTCTTCAGGCGGCGATCGGGGTCCGCGATGCGGACGAGGCCAAGCATCTCTTCCGCCTTTGCCATCGCTTCTACACGGGAGGTTTTCGTATGAATTTGCACGGCTTCGGCAATCTGACGACCGACAGTATGAACGGGATTCAGGCTCGTCATCGGCTCCTGAAAGATCATGGCGATGCGGTCGCCACGGATCTTTCGAATCTCGCTTTCGGACAGTTTCAGCAGGTCACGTCCCTGAAAGCGGATCTCGCCGCCAACCGTCTTGGCGGTCAGCTTGGGTAGCAGGCGAAGAATGGAAAGCGCAGTGACACTCTTTCCGCAGCCGGATTCGCCGACGACGCCGAGCGTCTCGCCCCGGTTGACCTGAAAGCTGATGCCGCTCAAGGCGCGGGTGACGCTGTCTTCGCTATAAAAGTGCGTCTCCAGCTCGTGCACATCCAGAAGCAGGTCATGCCCTACGTCGCTGTGCATGCGCATGTCAGCGCCTCCTCCTTGTGCGAGGATCGAACAGGTCGCGCAAGCCATCCCCAAACAGATTGACGGCAAGCACGGTGATGGCAAGGCAGATGCCGGGGGCGAAAACCGTCAACGGGGCAATAGAGAGGTATAAGCGCGAGCTTGCGATCATGTTGCCCCAACTGGGGGTATCCGGCGGCACGCCTACGCCCAGGAAACTGAGTGCTGCCTCCGTCAGAATCGCGCCCGCGCAGACGTTGGCGCTGTGGACCATTAGGGGCGGGATAGTGCTCGGTAGGATATGGCGCCAGAGTACTTTCGGCAGGCGGGCACCGCCACAGAACGCGGCCTCAACATAGGGGCGCTCCCTAACGCTCAGAACCACTGAACGAACGAGGCGCGCGACGGTCGGGATATAGGGGATTGCGATTACGACAATGAGGATGCCGATCCCTGCTCCCGTCAGAGCCACCAGGGCAATGGCCAGCAAAATCGTAGGGATCGACATCAATCCGTCCATGACTCGCATCATGACATTATCGAAGCTACGGCTGTAACCGGCGATAGCACCGATGAGAAGGCCCGCCAAAGCCGCAATCGCCGTCGACACCAACCCTACCAACAGAGAAATCCGGGCGCCAAACGCTGTTCGCGCGAAGACGTCGCGCCCCAGGTTATCGGTTCCGAACCACATTGCGCCCGAAGGTGACTGGAGGAGTTTGAAGGGATCCATGTTCCCGGGATCGCTGGCGTAAAGTGGCGCGGCCAACGCGATAACGATCCCGAGCACCAAAAGGCTGCCGCCCGCAAAAGCTAAAGGATGACGACTTGCCAGCCGGCGAAGATCGGAGAGCCCTACCCGGCTCATCGGAACGGCTTCAACTGACGCGGAGAGAGTGGTCATATCAATACCTGATACGAGGATCGACCAGGGTGTAGGCAAGATCGACGGTAAGATTGACAAGAACATACAGGCCCGAGGCGAGGATCAGCACGCCTTGGATGACGGGATAGTCGCGGTTGTTGACCGCATCGACGACCAAGCGGCCGACACCGGGTATGTTGAATACAGTCTCGGTGATGACGACACCACCAATCAGATAGGCGAAGCTTACGCCGATCACCGTGAGGATCGGCGCGCCCGCATTTTTAAGAGCATGGTGAAAAAGCATGGAGTAGAGTGAGGCGCCCTTGGCGGCTGCCGTTCGCATGTAATCTTCCGACAGAACTTCGAGCATACTCGCCCGCGTGATCCGGGCAATGAAAGCAATATAGGATTGACTCAGAGCCAAGGTGGGCAGGATCAAATGCACGAACCAGAGACCGAGTCCCTGGTCGATAGATACATATCCCTGGACCGGCAGCCAGCGCATTTCGATTGCGAACAAATATATAAAGAAATAGCCGATCACAAACACCGGGACGGAATAGCCAAGAGCCGAGAAGGCTATGAGCATGCGATCGACAACGCCGCCGGCGCGCCACGCAGCAAAGACACCAAATGATACTCCGGCCGCAACCGAAAGTACTATCGTCATGATCGAAAGTGAAAGGGTCGGCTCAAGCCGCTGCGAGATCAACTTGAGAACCGGCAGTCCGCCGAAAATCGAGGTTCCGAAATTGCCGCTCAGGATCCCCAGCGCCCAACCCACAAACTGAACCGGTAGCGGCTGGTTCAGCCCCAATTGTTCGCGGATGCCGTCAACCATCTGTTGCGCGGCCATGTCGCCGGCGATGATGGCCGCTGGGTCGCCCGGCGCCAGCCTGAGCAGCAGAAAGACGAAAATTCCAACCACCCCCATGACGACGGTGGCCGAAATCAATCGGCGAACGATGTAAGCGCCCATTGCGTTCAGCCTTTCTGCATGTTCCACATCGGGTTGTACGCTGGCACGCCGATGAGGCCGGTCAGAGTTTTGCGGCGCGCGATAGGCTGATTAGTTTGCCCTAAGAAAACGAACCCGACGGTGTCCCACCAAATTTGCTGCATCTTGCGGGCCAGCGCCTTGCGTTCTTCGACCGTTCCGGTGTCCGCCCACTTAGCCCGAAGAGTCTCGTATTCATCGTTCTTCGGCCAGCCGTACCACCCCTTTTCGCCATTTAAGAACATCCACGAGGATGAGAGCGGGTCGCTGAGACTAAAATCAGTGGGAGTGGTAACGAAAATACTCCAACCGCCATTCTCAACGGAATCCTTTTTAGCTCGGCGCGGGCCCAGCGCGGCCCAGGTGCTCGGCACAAGCTCGGTATTGACTCCAATCTTCCTCAATGCGGCCGCCAGGAGCTGCGAAACGTTGTTAGCAGCGAGCCAGTCAGTTGGTTGAAGAATAAGAATCTTTTCGCCGGCATAGCCGGCCTCTTTGAAAAGCTCCTTAGCCTTTCCCGGATCGCCCCCCTTTTTGTGCCATGAGGTATTTACATCATTGACATAGGCTGTATCGGTTCCGAACAACGACGTGATTGTACGATTGTATTTTGGATTTGGGTTGATAAGCCGCAGGAACGCCTCCTGGTCAACCAGATGAAGCAACGCCTGGCGGGCCTTCACATTGTCGAACGGCTTCTGCAAGCAGTTGATGCGCGCTATATAATTAAGGCCTGATTTGTGGAGATCTTCGAGCACCAGATTAGGATCGCTCTCGATCAGGGGGAAAAGACTGGGCTCCGGCAAGGTGTGGAGATCGATCTCACCCGATTGCAGGGCCGCCACAGCGGTCTGCTGATCGGGGATTAGGTGCCAGACGACGCGATCGACATTGACGACCTTGCCGCCCGCCAATCCATTGGGGGGCTCCTTGCGCGGGACATAGTTTTCATTGCGATCGTAGACGAAGCTTGCACCCGGCTTGAAAAACGCTTCGTTGAACTTGAACGGCCCCGATCCGACGCGCGCGGTTACCGGCTCCGTCGGCGGGCGTTCTGCATCCTTCTCTCGCATAACAAACAACTGGTAATTTAAGGGCTCGGCCAGCTGATCGATCAGTAGCGGCAGCGGCTCCTTAAGCGCGACTATGAAAGTTCTTTCGTCCGTTTTCGAGACGTCCTTTGCCCGATCCTTGACTAATTGTCCGCCGGGCGTCTGGAACCAGCGGCGCATTGAGGCGACACAATCTGCAGCCCTGACAGGGGTGCCGTCATGAAAACCCAAGCCGTCCCGGAGCTCGAACGCGTAAGTCCTCTTGTCATCTGAAAGGCTCCACCTCCCCACCATTTGCGGCTGCGGCACAAACTTGGAATCGAGGGCAAACAACATGTCGTAAATTGCCAAGGCGTGGTCAACAGTATCGTAAGAGGTCGTAACGTATGGATCGAAGTTGGTAACATTACTACCGCGCATACGCACAGTCCGCGCAGGGGACGGCATCGTTTGCGCTCGCAGAATCGGCGCAGTGAATACAGAGGCTCCAGCGGCCACACCTGCTTTAACAAGATTCCGCCGTGAAATCGTCATCGTCCATTTCCTGCTGTTCTATTTGCAACGCAGCTCAATGTTGTCCGCACAGTTTGTGCTGCTCCGGCACCTAGGCGCGAAGTCTTAAGCCGCCGAATGGGCGGCGCCGCACTGTATAAGTTGTTCAAACGCCAAAGCTGGCCTCATTCCCCCAGACAGTTTCATAGATCCGAAGGAGGTTCTCGCCGTAAATTTTGCGAATATCTCCTGCCGTGAAACCGCGCAGCAGCAGAGCTTCTGTCAGCATCAGCATGGTTTTGGGTGTTTCAATCCCTGCAGGGTAATAGTACGGGGGCGGAGGATAAGCCTTGGGGCTCCAGCTGTTGTTAGCCAGCGCCTTCTCATACATTATCTTCGCTGTCTTCTCGTCAACGTACGGGAACTGGTCACTAAAGTAATCAATGCCAAGCGTGATGTACTGCGTGCCGACCAGATCGCACATATGAGAAATATGATCGATAAATTGGTCGATCGTCGGGCGCTTGTCGCCTGAAACGAAGCCAGGAAAGCCCACGACGCCGACCGTCCCGCCGGTCCCGGCAATCGCCTTGATTAACTCGTCGGAAATGTTGCGTGGTGAGGGATAAACGGATTTGGCATTTGCATGCGAAATGATTACTGGCGCCGAAGAATTTTCGATCGCATCCATAGTCGTCTGGAGGCCGGTATGCGAACAATCGATGATCATGCGAGCTTGATTCATTCGCTTGACTACTTGCAGTCCAAAACGGCTCAGGCCAGCATCAGTCCGCTCTTCGCAGCCGTCGCCGAGCTGGTTTTTTACATTGTACGCCAGCTGCATGACGCCGACACCCAACGCCTTGAAAGCGTCGACTAGGTCGAGACTATCCTCGATCGGCCCAGGTCCCTGGAAGTGCATGATAATGCCCGTCTTACCCTGCGACTTTGCCCTGCGAATATCGGCAGCGGTACGAACCAGTATCAAATCGTCGCGCTTACGCAGCAACTTATGCCACGCTCCAATTGTCCGCAGCGCAACCTCTGCGCCACTACGTGCCCCCACGGTCGGCGCAATCGCCGTTACCCCGCCAGCTCGATAGTCTGCTATCTGGCGCCCTTGCTCGTCCAGAAGTGGACATACGGCATCAATTATTATCGCACTCTCGTGCAATTCCTTTGCGCCTAGAGTCACCAGATGCCCCTCTTTCGGTGATAGCTTCCAGCTGGAGCGGACCTAGTAGAACCGCCCAAGCCGAAGAACAAAATACTCTTTTGTTCGCGCTGGTTGTCGGCCATTTTAGCGCGGCTGGCGCTCGATTTATGCGCAAAGTTGTCCCGATCGCACGGGTTGCGTCTTTGTATCCGTCCGCCGAGGACCGACCGCGGGGGTACCTGAGCTTTACACAGTTCCGATGTTCAAGGTGTATGAAGCAAACCCCTTGGATCTTAGCGTGTCGATCGCTTCAGCAAGGGTGAGGCCGCAATGCGAGCAGAACCATTCTCCGGTGTGACGGTGCGACTGGATGTTTAAGTGATTGCGGCTGATCGCAGTCAAGGCCGGCGAACGGAGCGTCGAACTCTTCGCCAGGGTTCTTGGGGAAGCCGGACGGGTAGCGTTGGATGAAGCAATATTTGGTGCCGGGTCACTTTCCCAGGGTATCGCCGGGATAGTTGAACTGCGTCGGCCGGATCGTGGGCATGAAGCGGGGGCATCAGGAAGTCGTCGATGAGCTGTTGGCAGGCGGCCGTCACCGCCGAGTTGTCTGCTGCGGGCAGACCGGTCGCTCTCATGTGTCCTCTTGGCTCACGCCGCTTCGACATAGCTCGGCATTGGCTTTCGCCAGTTCCAATGCAGACGCTCAGCCAGTCCTCTGGGTAGCATGATCGTTGATGCGCTCCGGCACATCGGCGAGCCACGCCTGTGGCCGATGTCGATGAACTTGGCACTGGCAATAAGAGTATAGATCGCAGGCGGACGCCGGGCGCCCTCATCGGAGCCGGCGAAGGTCGAGTTTCTTCACGGCGACCGCCCTTAGCTCGCGCTCGGCGACATTGTTCGACATGCAGAAGTGCCCGTCATCGACGAAGTGGGTGAATGCGTTCCAGCGACTGAGGCAGCAATTGATCGCCTTGGTCGTGTCGTTGCTTTTGGAGAGCTTGGCGCCCTGCTCGCGCCGCAAGGCTTCTAGCTGAACGATCAGACGCTCATGGCGCACGCGCAGGCGGTCTTGCGGAGCAAGATCGTTGATCTCGTGCTCGATGGCGAACAGGGCACCGATGCGCCTGACCGCCTCGGTGGCGATCGGCGCCTTCGTGAGCCGCGAAATCGAAGAACTTGCGCCTGCCGTGCGCCCAGCACACGGCCTGGATGATCGGATCCGGCTCGCGATGGGCCTGCTACAGCCTGCCGACGCCGTCACTATGTGTTGCTCAACATAACGACGGCTATGTTGCGTCATGCATTGTCTTGCGCAGCCTCGGTGAGCGAGGGCTCCGCCGCGTTTTCGGTGGTCTGCAGCACATAATCATTGTGCGATGGCCGCTGCAGGGCCTTCAGGAAGGTCATCAACGAGGGCGACGCACTGGCAGGGCGTGGGTGCGCCGACCGTCCGGAGATGTCGACGCTGGCCAGCGCCTTCCTTCATCTCCATGTCGACCTCTGCGTAGACATGCGTCGTGTCCAAGGAGACGTGTCCCAGCCAGGTGCGAATGGTGTTGATATCAACGCCGACACTCAGCAAGTGGACCGCAGTCGTGTGCCGGATGCTATGTGGGCTCACACGCTTGCCGACCAAGGACGGGACCGATTGGCTAGCCAAGGCGGCCTAGTGTACTACGACGCGGTGTATGCCAAACCGCGTACATCGGCAGGCTCCGCCGGCTGATCAAATCAGCGTCGTTTGCGTCGCGGCCGGCCACAACGTGCATCAGCGATGACCTTGCCCCCAAGTTTTATCGAGTTCTGAGTTCGCCCCGGTCGTTGGATTTGCCCAGTTGGGCGGTGGAAGCGACGGGAGCTGGCGCGGAGCCTTCGGCATAGCGCAGCGCCAGATCCCGACGCGGATGACAGGTGAAGGCGAACTCCGATGGGGTTTTCCATCCGAGCTGCGAGTGTGGTCGTGCGTTGTTGTAATCGGCCCGCCAGCATCCAAGCGTGACGCGGGCCTGGGCCAGCGACGTGAACAGCGTCTCGTTCAACAATTCATCCCGCAGCCGGCCGTTGAAGCTCTCGATGAAGGCGTTCTGCATGGGCTTGCCCGGCGCCATGTAGTGCCATGCGACGCGGCTCTGGTCGGCCCAGGTCAGGATGGCATTGCTGGTGAACTCGCTACCGTTGTCGCTAATCACCATTTTGGGTTTGCTCCGCTCCATCACCATCCGGTCCAGTTCCCGCGCGACCCGGCCCCCCGAGAGCGAGGTGTCGGCCACAAGCGCCAGGCACTCGCGGGTGCAATCATCGACCACGGTCAGGATGCGGAAGCGGCGGCCGTCGGTGAGTTGATCCGAGACGAAGTCGATCGACCAGCGGTCGTTCGGCACCATCGGCACTGTCATGGGCGCTCGGGTCCCGATCGCCCGCTTGCGGCCGCCACGGCGACGAACCGCGAGCCTCTCTTCCCGGTAGAGCCGGAAGAGTTTCTTGTGGTTGATCCGATAGCCCTCCCGCTAGAGCAGAACATGCAGGCGTCGATAGCCGAAGCGACGGCGCTCCTGGGCGATCGCCCTCATGCGTTGGCGCAGGGCAGCATCATCCGCCCGAGACGTCTGGTATCTGATCGTCATGCGGCAACAGCCGATGGCTTTACACGCCCGCCGTTCGCTCATCCCGTGGGCATCCACGACATGCGCGACAGCTCTCCGCTTGCCCGCGGGCGTCACCACTTCTTTCCCAACAAGTCCTTCAGCGCTGCATTGTCCAGCATGGCATCAGCCAGCAACCGCTTCAGCCGGGTGTTCTCGTCCTCCAGCGTCTTCAGCCGCTTGGCCTCCGAGACCTCCATCCCGCCAAACCTGGCTTTCCATTTGTAGATCCTGGCGTCACTGACGCAGTGCTTCCGGCACAGATCGGCAACCGAAACGCCAGCCTCGTGCTCCTTCAAAATCCCGATGATCTGCTCTTCCGAAAAGCGGCTGCGCTTCATGCTCTGGTCCTTGTCTTGGGCCAGAGCGAACTTCAACCTGGATTAAGTCTGAGGGGCAAGGTCAGCGATGCTGCAGTGACAGGCCACAGGTGACGCTTCCGCAACTTCATTCTTATCAAAGACCTCAAAATGCTTCACTTCAAGTGTGGCCGCTCACCCCAGAGATCGGCCATCTTCGCCCCTATCACTCTCGATTGACAGGGCCCTTCTCGAACGCCAGCTGCTAGGTGAGCCACTGGCGACGCGGGTGCGGACCATTTCGCCTCTCGCACAGTTACGTTGACAGATTGCGTTCGTTATCGGCCCGGAAACTATGTACGAAACGCACGAAGGCGTAGCCACTTTGGACCAGCTCGTCCTAATCGAGTCATAACCGTGCGATTAGTACTGTAGACGCAGATCAGTGTACGTGGCGCACGCAGAAGGATTCATTCGGCGCAGTTGACGCGTCGAGAATGTTCGCGGGCGCCTGGTACTCAATTCGAGAGCTAGATTTCGGTCTCTTCCCAGGCGTTACACCGCACGAAACTCTCGGCCGCTGATGCGGACGGGCGCGCGCACTCAGATCTGGAGAGCAAATGGAGAGAACCAGCGGAGCGTCGAGCTATCGACTGACGATCGGAAATACAGAGTCGAACACCACGTTCGATTCGGCACAGCGTGAGCAGCCCATGTGCTGATAACAAGCCGCCGCCCGCCGTTCCTCCAACTGTCGCACAACTTGCGGACGCGGAGCAATAGATTAAAGGCACTGGCAGCACTATTTGCGCACGAGCTTCGTTCGTCTTCCGGCCTCTCTTGCGCAAAGCGTCCCTGCCAGCGCCAGGTGCAGGTCTTGGACTTGACGGTCCGACGCCTGATATAGGTGGCCGCGACCCCACCCACGCTCAACAAGACGATCTCGGCACGCGAGACCTGCTTCAGTGGGACATTGCGATCCCGCACGAGCGCGTGCAGCCGAAGGCAATCAGACAGGCTAACAATGACGAAATACCGTCCGCATGCGCCGGATTCGCATGCAATCGCTTCGAAGGAATCCCTTTCCGGATTCAACTCTCACGTTTAATCCACCATTGCGTGCTCGCCTCGAGGCTCCGCTAAACCGGACGGGGAGCGAGACTATTCTCCAAGCTCCCGAGCAACAAGCAACTGCGGTGTTCACCAAGAACCAAAGGAAGAAGATCGGGAAATGAAAAGGGAGAACATTTCTGGAATCCGCAGCACGGCTGCGGTGGGCACTCTGGCCGCCCCCCACGCGCACGCTCAATCGAAAAACATTGTTGCATTAAATGACATGTAAACCGATTCGACGGCGCCTGGGACGAGGCCCATTTTTAAGCGTCGCCGCTACAATGATAATTTGTCTCCAGGCGTTGCCAGTCGACCGGCTTCGCTCACTGAGACCCGATGGGTTTTGCCTTTCATCAGATCTTCATTGTTCACCTAAGCCGCTGGTTTGCACTAGCGCACTCGCAGAGCCGCTTTTAAGCAGGATTGGGCTTGGCGCCGAGCCGGGCCAGCAAATTCGAGTTAAGGCCGCGCTGCGGGTCATGGTGGTCAGCAGCACATCACCAATGAAGATCGAATTTTCTTCGGCCAAGAAGCACAGCGTCTGCAGTTCATCGCTCATGTATGAGCGTCCGGCGGACCCCTCGCGCGATGATGAGCCACACAATTGGCTAGCCTTTGTGCAGGACGTTCGGTCGGCGGTGGGATGCACCTTGCAGGATTTGATGTGGTTCTCGGCTGGTCCGCGCCGCGCAGGGGATATTCTCGTAAGCGCTTGGCCTTGCCACTTGCAAGCTTGGTGACGATGAAGCGGGTGTCATCGCCTTGGCACCGACCATGATGCGCTCGCGTCCAACCGCCGACGCTCTCCAGCAATTTCTTGGACGGGCGGATCTTGCCCGTCTTCGATGACACTTCGAAGCGCGCCGTCGTACTGGCTCCAGGTTCGTGACATCCCTGCGCAACGCCCGAGAATGAAGTCGATGGCACAGTCCGGGACCTGTGGATTGCAATAGTGGTTGTCGGCCGAAATTAGATTAGGATCCGGCGTTCGGCCAATCGGCGCGGACCGCGCACCCACCGGGCAGGTAAGCGTCAATATCGACTCAACTGGATCGCTTCACTGGTCGCCGGATCGCGTCGACAAAACGTCCCGGCATCGAACGCCACGATCGGGTGCAAACCTTGTTGTTGCAAACGGCATTGAACAGCGCAATTGCTGGCCGCCAAGCATATCGTCTGTTGCGACGCGGATCTCGGCCTGAAGGCAGCGCGTCCTGGCCCATCTTCTAGACCGGATCGAAGGGCAGTGTGGCGTCGGTGTCATTACAACCGGCGGAGATTATCTTGATGCCGAAGGTGATCGAGTCAGGCCGTCCACGCGTGCCGCCGCATTCACGATCTTTGGCAGGGCGACGGTCGTTTTCTCGTCCATTTTGTCAGTCGCACTGTGTCCGGTTGCAGACGTCTATGCTCGGAATCCGACCCCGCTGAGGCCAAGTATCCCGCCGGCGCCGTTCGAAGCGCATGGTTTTGCCCTCGCTCCTCCAACTCTTTCAGTGGCACGCCGATTGTATAGGACACGATGAGGTATCCGTTACGACCATAGAGACCTCGCAGACTTTGCCTGGAGGGCTACATGAACTTGTTCGGAAGACCCAGCCTCACCACCAATCTGAGTTCAGGCACGGCTAAACGCCTGATGCCGATCACGCTCAGACCGCCGCACAGTACCCACCAGAAGGTCAACAGCCATGAAAAGACGAGCGCTCATCCTGGTTGAAGGCAACACACACGGTACTGGTCTGCAATACGTCCAAGCCGCCCAGCGTCTCGGCCTTCATCCAATCACGCTGTCGGCTAATCCTACTCAGTATGACTATCTTGCTGCGGAAGGAACGGAGGCAGTCCATATCGATACAAACAATCTCGATGAACTGATCCGCGAATGTTCCCGGCTACATGCGACCTATGACATTGCTGGCATCACGAGTGCCAGGGAGGCGGTCTATGCGACAGTTGGCAAGCTGTGTCGGCATTTCGATTTACCGGGACCGAACCCCTCATCCGTTGAACGATGCTGCGACAAGTTCACTCAACGTCAGCTGCTCGCGGAGGCCGGCGTTCCCATACCAGCCTATCGTTTGGCATTGGATGCGACGGAGGTGGAAAGCTCTGCCGCGGCGATCGGGTTGCCGGTGATTGTCAAGCCAGCGGTAGGCAACGGCAGCTACGGTGTTCGATTGTGCCGCAGCGTCGATGAATTAGCTGAACATACGACATATCTACTGGGCGGAACGCACAGATGGCGATCTTCGGTAAGAATCCTTGTCGAAGAATTCGCTCACGGTCCCTACTATTGCGCCGACATAATGGGAAACGAAATCATTGGGATCGCCGCCGCCGACTTCGACCCCCTACCGCATTTCCTCTTTCATAAAAGCACCTTACCGGCCCCGCTGAGCGATCAGGATCACAACCGCATCGCCGATGTTTCGCTGAGCTGTTTGCAAGCTCTTGGCCTTGGCTGGGGGCCAGCCTGCATCGAATTCCGGTGGACGACGCGCGGCCCAGTGGTCATCGAGGTTAATCCGCGTCTTGCTGGGGGAGGCCATCGTCAACTTGTTCAGCTGGCCTACGGTGTCGATCTCATCACCGAGCACATCAAACTTGTCATCGGCGAGGAATGGGATTTGCGCAGAAGGCATTCGCAAACTGCGGCCGTGCGGATCTTCAATGCCGATCGCGATGGCATCCTCGATCGGATCGACGGCGCTGGTCGAGCGGCTGCCGTACCAGGCGTAGCCGAGGTCAAATTCTATGTTGAACCCAAGACGCCGATTATCAGGAAGGGCGATTACCGAGACACCATCGGCCATATCATCGCCGCTTCACCCAGCCTTGCTCAGACCGAGGCGATACTTCAGCGCGCCGTCGACCTCATCGATTGGTCGATCACACCATTCCCAGCCTAGCGTGAACAGGACCACTCTCCGGCCCCTCACCTCCACCAACCGGCCCAGGTTGCGTCGAGCAAGAAGTGATCGTCGCGAAAGGTCGGCACATTCGAGAGCATGAGAGACGCAGGTCGACGATGATGCTTCTGGATATTTCTACCGTTGAAGACAGTGCGTTCATTGCTTATTTGCGAAGGGGCTACTTATGCATTCAATTCGCTATTGGATGTGAGACCGGACGTGGATAGCAAGAACGCCTATAAAACGCACTACCTAGACTCCGATGTGCTCAGCACTTCTTGAGAAGAGCGTGGCCTCGAGAAAAGTGGAATTTGGAACTCGTCGTCAGTCTGCGCAGACGCAACGAACTGACTCTTAAATCGCAAGAAGAGGTTGAGAGGCATGCAGCAAGACTCGATCGCAGCAATAGCGAACTCAGTCCAACTGCTTTCGGCTGCCCGGCTGATCGTGAAAATTGGCTCCGGACTAGTTTTCGATGCAGACACTGGCGAAATACGCGGATCTTGGCTCGAAACGCTAATTGAGGATGTCGCCCGATTTGTCGGACGCGGGCAGCAGGTGATCATCGTTACCTCCGGCGCTGTCGCGGCTGGGTCACGTCGATTTTGTCGATCGGATAGAAGACTGCAAGCTGAGGAGAAGCAGGCGGCTGCCGCGATCGGTCAGGTTCAACTCATGATTGCCTATGAACAGAGTCTGAAACACCATGGCTTCGCCGTGGGGCAACTGCTATTGACAGCCCAAGATATCGACAACCGGCATCGGTATCTCAATGTACGGTCAACCCTCCAACAACTTCTGAAAGTTGGCGCTGTACCCGTTGTTAACGAGAACGACGCGACCGCAACGACAGACATCTGTTTTGGCGACAATGACCGGCTAGCGGCACGGGTTGCCGAGATGGTCAATGCCGACGTTCTCATTCTGCTTTCCAGCGTGGATGGTCTCTTTACGGAAGATCCGCAAGAGAACCAGTTTGCGCGTATGATCACAGAGGTGCGATGCATTACCCCCGAGATACAGGCCATGGCCGGTCATTCCACCGCTCGCCATGGTTCGGGCGGCATGGTGACAAAATTGATGGCGGCAAGCATGGTTATGGACGTAGGCTGCGAAATGGTCATCTCGAATGGGAGCAAACCTTACCCGCTCGCCGCCATCGAGAACGGTGGGCCATCAACATGGTTCTTTCCGCTCGCCAAAGACAAGGGTGGTCACGACGCCTGTGCCAACTGTTTGCCGCAAGCCTAAAGGTCGCCCATCGTGGCTGGCTATCGAGGCATTGAGCTTCTGCAGGAGGATCGCTTTCTCCCAAAGCGCGATTGATGTCCAAGCATGCCCGAGAACCGCAGGATGATCGAGCTCAATTTGACGAGAAGCACGCCCACGTCCGCCGACTCATCTGCACATGATGATTACTCCCAAGAATACGGAGCTACATGACGCGATCATGGCAAAAACGTACTCGGTTGTTCGTTCTTATGATGGGAAAAAGGGAGGCCGCTCATGGCGACCAAGACCATCCGTATTGCCACAGATGTCGGCGGCACTTTCACCGATCTCGTCTGCTTCCAGGTCGATCATTCGACGGGCGAATCCAGCGTTATCAGGGCGAAGACGGATACAACCCCGCGCAATTTCGAAGAGGGCGTGCTGAATGTCCTCAAGAAGGGAGGCGTTGATCCAGCGTCGGTCGACTTCTTCGCCCACAGCGCCACCGTCATCATCAATGCGCTGACCGAGCGAAAAGGGGCTAACGTTGGGCTCATCACTACTGCGGGTTTTCGCGACACGCTCGAGATTGCGCGCGGCAACCGACCCGACTTTTTCAACTTGCTTTATCAGAAGCCGAAGCCTTTCGTTCCGCGCTACCTGCGGCGCGAGCTTCCCGGCCGCATGTCGTACAAAGGTGAGGAACTGAAGCCGCTGGACCTCTCCGACCTTCCGGCAATCGTCGAGGATTTCAAGACGGAAGAAGTCGAGGCGGTCGCCATCTGCTTCCTTCACTCCTACGCCAATCCGAGCCATGAGCAGGCTACGGTCGCCGAAGTGCAGAGGCTCTGGCCTCAAGTTTCGGTCGTATCCTCACACCAGATCACGCGCGAATGGCGTGAATACGAGCGCACCAGCACTGCGGTCCTGTCAGCCTATGTGCAGCCGATCGCCGAACGCTACCTATCGCGGCTGCTTGCCGGATTGAGGGAAAGAGGGTTCAGCCGGAAGCCCTATATCATGCAGTCGAACTGCGGCGTAGACTCGCTCGATTCGGTCTCGAAAATTCCGATCAAGATGGTGGAGTCGGGACCTGCCTCCGGCTTCTTGGGTGCGGCCGAACTCGGCAAGCTGATCGGCGAGCCGAACGTGCTCGCGCTCGATATCGGCGGCACGACAGCCAAGTGCTCGCTCATCGAGAACGGCGACGTGAAGATTAAGACGGATTACTGGATCGAGCGCAACCCTACCTCAGCGGGCTACCCCATCATGGTGCCGGTGGTCGATCTTGTCGAGATCGGAAACGGCGGCGGTTCCATCGCCTGGGTTGATGACTTTGGCAAGCTCCATGTTGGCCCGCAATCGGCCGGCGCCGTGCCGGGGCCCGCCGCTTACGGCCGGGGAGGAGACCATGCGACTACCACAGACGCAAACCTTTGGCTCGGCCGCATAAATAAAGACTATTTCTGCGGCGGCGAGGTCGACGCCGACATGGCTGCTGCAAAGGTGGCAATCGAAGCTGTCGGCCAAAAGCTCGGTGTGGACGCCGACGTGGCGGCGCGCGGCATCATCCGGATTGCCAACAACAGCATGGCTAATGCGCTCAAGCTCGTATCGCTCAACCGTGGGCATGACCCGCGCGAGTTTACTCTCATAGCCTTCGGGGGTGGTGGCGCTATGCATGCTGTGGCGCTGGCGGCCGAGCTCGGCATCCGTAAAATCGTCGTGCCGGTCGACGCTTCCGTCTTCTCGGCTTGGGGCATGATGATCTCGGATCCACGTCGTGACTATTTTGTGACGCGGCTCACCGAGCTGAAGCAAGGCGCCGCGGAGGGCATCGAGCAGGTCTTCGCGGAAACAGAAGAGCAGGCTCGCGCCCAATTTACGGCCGAAGACATCGAGGCTTGCCGGATCCGTTTCCTGCGATATGGTAATTTCCGCTACCAAAATCAGGAACATACTACGGAGCTGTTGATCGCGGCAGGCCAGCTCACCGACGAGCGCCTCTCAGAGATTGGAACATCCTTCCATGAGACCTACGAGCGAGAATACACGTACAGGCTCGACGCCCCCGTTGAAATGGTCGGCATCCATTTGGTCGCTTTCGCTGAAGCTGACAAACTTACCATGAGAAAGCGACAGGCGACTGGAGCCCCGACTGAGGCCGCGCTCAAGGGTCATCGCAACGTCGACTATGCACTCGAAGGCGTTCACCGGGCAGCGATCTACGATGGCGGCAAGCTCGAGCCGGGGATGACCTTCAACGGCCCAGCGATCGTTGAGGATCCTAGCTCCACAGTTGTTATCCATCCTGGCAACCGGGTCGAGATGGACGGCTACGGCAATATCCATATTCAATTGGGGGCCGAGAGGTGACAGCGATGCCGACGGAGATCCACGACCCGATCACGCTAGAAATCATTCAGAATTCGCTTCAGGCCACCGCCGACGAGATGTTTGCAGTCATGAAGAAGACCGCGATGAGCTCGATCATTTACGAGGTGCTCGACATGGGCACTGGCGTCACTGATGCCAAAGGCGCGCTCGCGTCGTCGGGCGCAGGTATCCCAGCTTTCGTCGGGGTGTTGGATAAAGCTGTGAAGGTGATCGCGAAAAAGTTCGTCGGGCCGGACGATATCCTGCAGGGTGACATCTTCGCAACAAACGATCCTTACTACGGCGGTGTCACGCATTTGAATGACATCGTCGTTGCCATGCCCGTCTTCGCGGGTGGGCGCATTATCGCCTGGACGGCCAATATCGCCCATAACTCAGATCTCGGTGGCATGGCGCCTGGTTCGCTCACCGGCGAGGCGACGGAGATCTTCCAGGAAGGGCTACGGCTCCCCGCTATCAAAATCATCTCGGAGGGCGAGCCGATCCGCCCAGTAATGGAAATTCTTAAGGTGAATTCGCGCATGCCGAACGTTCTGGAAGCCGATGTCTGGGCAGCGATCGCTTCCGTGCGCACTGGGGCAAAACGCCTGCAGGAGCTCGCCGAAAAATATGGCGTTGAGACTTTCGAGAATGCCGTGTCCTCCTTCATGGACTTTGGTGAGAAGGTTTCGCTCGCCGCGCTCGCGAAACTGCCGAAGGGCGCATTCGAGCTCTCGGAGGAGCAGGATGATGGGCGCATCTTCAATGTGAAGATCACGATCTCCGACACCGAATTCGTGGTCGACCTGCGCAAGAACCCGGTGCAATCGACCAACCCGGTGAACTCCAGCCGTGACGGAGCAATGGTCTGCGCGCAGATGTTGTTCAAGTCGTTGACTGATCCCAATTCGCCGGCCAACGAAGGCTCCTTCCGTCCGATCCGGCTGCTGACCCGCGAAGGCTCGGTCTTTCATGCTCAAGAACCGGCGCCGCTTGGTTTTTACTACGAGACCGAGCTACGAGGAATGGACCTCATGTGGCGCTGCCTAGCGCCATATATGCCTGAACGGCTGCCGGCCGGACATTTTGGCTCCCTCTGCGGCACTTTCACTGGGGGCATCCATCCCGAGAGCGGCCGCCAATACACGATCGTCGAGCCGCAGCTCGGCGGCTGGGGGGCGAGCCTGGGCCGCGATGGCAACACTGCAATCTTCTCGAGCTTCCACGGCGAGACCTACAACTGCCCGGCAGAGATCAATGAGGCCCGTAACGGACTCTTCGTGGATCGCATGGAGCTCAATTTGGAGTCGGGCGGCGAGGGCAAGTACACCGGCGGACGCGGCATCGTCGTGGATTACCGAATCCGCGGCGAAAACGGCTTCCTCACCGTCGGCTATACCCGCTCGAAGTTCCCATCCTGGGCGCTCGCCGGCGGTCGAGCGGGCTCGCCCAACTACGTCCAGTTCATCCGCAAAGACGGTTCCAGCAAACGATTTGCTTTCGTCTCCGGCTTCACCACGCACGCCGGCGAAATGATCCGCATCGTGACAGGCAGCGGTGGCGGATATGGGGATCCGAAGGAGCGCGACCGTGCAGCAGTCGAGGAGGATATTAAGAACGGCTTCATCACGCGCGAGCGCGCGGAGGCGGTATATGAAATAGGACGACGACAACGGTCAACATGTCCGGACAGCCAACAAGCCTCCTACAAACCTTTGTCAAAGATGAGTTAGTGTGCGGTCCGACCGATGATCCAATGACAGGTCTGAAGTCCCGTTATCGTTGTCCCATCGCGTCGATCCGGCATTACTCACCAAGCACGTGCTGAGATGGCGTGCGCTGGAGTTCCACGAAACGCTCTCGGCGTCTACCACAATAGATGCGCGGCGACTGCGGGCTTAGGTGTACGAATGTGCTGTATTCCCAGTAGGTCAACGACGGCACTTTATTCCAGATCGCGTCAATCACCAAAACGTTCACCGGCACCGCCTTCTTGCAAGTCGCAGAGCAACGGCGACTCGACCTATACGACCACGTTCGCGCCGCCTGCCGTACTTTACCGTTGCGGCCCGGAAGTCTCAGCCTCGATCAACATCCGCCATTGTCTGACCCAAAGCTGCGGCTGGGAAGGAGACGTCTTAGAGCACACCGGCTGGGGCGATGACGCGCTGGCCGCCATGGTCACCCGGATGAGCAAATTGAACCAGGTGACCCCGCTCGCTAGGATGTGGTCGTACAACAATGCCGCCTTCTACGTCCTCGGGCAAATCCTGGAATTGCTTGCATGGTCGTCCTTTCGAAGACGTGCTCGATGAGGCCCTGCTCGCACCTCTCGGCATGGACGTCGCTTCCTTCTTCGCCCACGACCTGCTCCACCGCAATGTCGCGGTCGGGCACGCCGAGCGCGGTGGGTAGACCGTGATCGCGCAGCCCTGGCGATGATGCCTTGCCGCTCAATCCGTCCGGCGACCTGGTCGCCAGCGGCGCGCACCTGATGCGCTACGCGCAGTTCCAGTTGGACGGTGCGCCGATACTCGGCGACGCCATGCGGTTGGGGGCCTTCGAGCCAGCCGGTCCGTCGAGCGACGCCCCCGAACATGGGGTCGGGCTGGTGGCTTCCGCGAGCTGTATGCCTCGTGGCGAGGGCCAACAGCCTTCAGTTGTACTGCCAACAGAAAATCACAGAAAAGGGGTGACCTTGCCCCTCAGACTTAATCCAGGTTGAAGTTCGCTCTGGCCCAAGACAAGGACCAGAGCATGAAGCGCAGCCGCTTTTCGGAAGAGCAGATCATCGGGATTTTGAAGGAGCACGAGGCTGGCGTTTCGGTTGCCGATCTGTGCCGGAAGCACTGCGTCAGTGACGCCAGGATCTACAAATGGAAAGCCAGGTTTGGCGGGATGGAGGTCTCGGAGGCCAAGCGGCTGAAGACGCTGGAGGACGAGAACACCCGGCTGAAGCGGTTGCTGGCTGATGCCATGCTGGACAATGCAGCGCTGAAGGACTTGTTGGGAAAGAAGTGGTGACGCCCGCGGGCAAGCGGAGAGCTGTCGCGCATGTCGTGGATGCCCACGGGATGAGCGAACGGCGGGCGTGTAAAGCCATCGGCTGTTGCCGCATGACGATCAGATACCAGACGTCTCGGGCGGATGATGCTGCCCTGCGCCAACGCATGAGGGCGATCGCCCAGGAGCGCCGTCGCTTCGGCTATCGACGCCTGCATGTTCTGCTCTAGCGGGAGGGCTATCGGATCAACCACAAGAAACTCTTCCGGCTCTACCGGGAAGAGAGGCTCGCGGTTCGTCGCCGTGGCGGCCGCAAGCGGGCGATCGGGACCCGAGCGCCCATGACAGTGCCGATGGTGCCGAACGACCGCTGGTCGATCGACTTCGTCTCGGATCAACTCACCGACGGCCGCCGCTTCCGCATCCTGACCGTGGTCGATGATTGCACCCGCGAGTGCCTGGCGCTTGTGGCCGACACCTCGCTCTCGGGGGGCCGGGTCGCGCGGAACTGGACCGGATGGTGATGGAGCGGAGCAAACCCAAAATGGTGATTAGCGACAACGGTAGCGAGTTCACCAGCAATGCCATCCTGACCTGGGCCGACCAGAGCCGCGTCGCATGGCACTACATCGCGCCGGGCAAGCCCATGCAGAACGCCTTCATCGAGAGCTTCAACGGCCGGCTGCGGGATGAATTGTTGAACGAGACGCTGTTCACGTCGCTGGCCCAGGCCCGCGTCACGCTTGGATGCTGGCGGGCCGATTACAACAACGCACGACCACACTCGCAGCTCGGATGGAAAACCCCATCGGAGTTCGCCTTCACCTGTCATCCGCGTCGGGATCTGGCGCTGCGCTATGCCGAAGGCTCCGCGCCAGCTCCCGTCGCTTCCACCGCCCAACTGGGCAAATCCAACGACCGGGGCGAACTCAGAACTCGATAAACTTGGGGGCAAGGTCAGGGGGAGACGATCGAGATTCAGCGCTGTGGATGCTCAGGTCTGTGCCTTTCGGGAAATATTGACGTAGCATTCCATTGCGTTCTCGTTACTGCCATGTGCCCAGCACTCCGTGAGCGAAATGGCTTCGTGGCTGATGCGCATAGCCTTGTCGACCGGGGGAGTCGGTCGACAAGCAATGTGTTGAGGGCTCCAGGCCTTGGCCCCTCGTCGATCCTTTCGCCGGCCAAGCCGGCCCTTCCGCGGAACGGCGGGACCAGGAACGGGAACGCAACTTGGGGCTACGCCCACGCCGGCAAGTCTCTCCTCCAAAGAATGCGCAAGGTTGCGTTGAGCGCAAGCTTGGTCCGTTTGGACCGACGGCGGATCGATCCGCATGCCACTGGGCAGTTGTCACCCGCTACTCCAACGCGCCGCTGCGGGTACTGCGTTGCGCCCCAGTCCTCGCGAGATCTTCGAGGCGGCACCGAGACCACCCAACTATCGGACGGAACGCCTTTGCACCTTGATAAGTGCAGTCAATTCACTCTCCACCAATGACAAGTATGCCACCCGCCAGATCGTCCGCTGCTATTGCCTCCTCTGAAGCAGGCTGCTGCCCTCTTAAGAAACAGCCAATTGGCCGTTCGGATCCGCTTGTAAAACGAAGCCGAGCGACTTGGCTTCGCCGCGTCAGATTGGCGCCACCACGGCTACGATATTGTTCCTCTAGCAGTCGGCTCCCGATCAGTGTAGGTGGCCATGCCGAAGCGCATTGTAGACGAGGACCGCCATTTTGCGGGCGGGCTGCTACCCCCTCCGGTCGCAATTCAGCATGTTGGGCCTGTTCCAGCGACTGGTTCAGTGCGAAGACATGTTCGTCTCAATCATTGCTTACGAGTGCGGCTCGGATCATCTCGATGGCGGAATGGCAGCGGACATCGTGGTAGGTCGCCACCAGGTCGAAAAGCGCTGACCCGCGACAATGGCGCGGGTGATCCGCATCCCGGTCGCGCCGATAATGTCTGAGACGAGTGGCGACCTGGGGAGCCTCCATTCGATGGTAAAGCGCTTACCCGTGCGACGGTGCTCCGATATTCAGATGTCTAGCCAGAGGCTATTAGCGCAGCTTATTAGAAACATGCAAAGTGGTGCGCCAAATCGCAGTGTTTGCGGCAGATACAGGTGGATCGTCTCACAACTTGTAATCCTGCGTTCCTCCAAGATTTTGCTCTCACGCAAAGGCAATCTGAAGCGACAAAGAGCCCAATCGCGCGTCTCATGCAATTCGCTTGCCGCCATCAAGTGACAGCAACCCGCCAGTCGGCCTGTGTTGGCGCACCGCTCGCTAGCGAGCTCAACCGCGTGCCGCCGCATTCACGATCTTTGGCAGGGCGACGGTCGTTTTCTCGTCCATTTTGTCAGTCGCACTGTGTCCGGTTGCAGACGTCTATGCTCGGAATCCGACCCCGCTGAGGCCAAGTATCCCGCCGGCGCCGTTCGAAGCGCATGGTTTTGCCCTCGCTCCTCCAACTCTTTCAGTGGCACGCCGATTGTATAGGACACGATGAGGTATCCGTTACGACCATAGAGACCTCGCAGACTTTGCCTGGAGGGCTACATGAACTTGTTCGGAAGACCCAGCCTCACCACCAATCTGAGTTCAGGCACGGCTAAACGCCTGATGCCGATCACGCTCAGACCGCCGCACAGTACCCACCAGAAGGTCAACAGCCATGAAAAGACGAGCGCTCATCCTGGTTGAAGGCAACACACACGGTACTGGTCTGCAATACGTCCAAGCCGCCCAGCGTCTCGGCCTTCATCCAATCACGCTGTCGGCTAATCCTACTCAGTATGACTATCTTGCTGCGGAAGGAACGGAGGCAGTCCATATCGATACAAACAATCTCGATGAACTGATCCGCGAATGTTCCCGGCTACATGCGACCTATGACATTGCTGGCATCACGAGTGCCAGGGAGGCGGTCTATGCGACAGTTGGCAAGCTGTGTCGGCATTTCGATTTACCGGGACCGAACCCCTCATCCGTTGAACGATGCTGCGACAAGTTCACTCAACGTCAGCTGCTCGCGGAGGCCGGCGTTCCCATACCAGCCTATCGTTTGGCATTGGATGCGACGGAGGTGGAAAGCTCTGCCGCGGCGATCGGGTTGCCGGTGATTGTCAAGCCAGCGGTAGGCAACGGCAGCTACGGTGTTCGATTGTGCCGCAGCGTCGATGAATTAGCTGAACATACGACATATCTACTGGGCGGAACGCACAGATGGCGATCTTCGGTAAGAATCCTTGTCGAAGAATTCGCTCACGGTCCCTACTATTACACCGAAATAATGGGAAATGAGATCATTGGGATTGGCGCCGCCGACTTCGACCCACCGCCGCATTTCCTCTATCATAAAAGCACCTTACCGGCCCCGCTGAGCGATCAGGATCACAACCGCATCGCCGATGTTTCGCTGAGCTGTTTGCAAGCTCTTGGCCTTGGCTGGGGGCCAGCCTGCATCGAATTCCGGTGGACGACGCGCGGCCCAGTGGTCATCGAGGTCAATCCGCGTCTTGCTGGGGGGAACGCCCCTAGAATGGTTCAGCTGGCCTACGGTGTCGATCTCATCACCGAGCACATCAAACTTGTCATCGGCGAGGTATGGGACTTGCGCAGAAGGCATTCACAGACTGCGGCCGTGCGGATCTTCAATGCCGATCGCGATGGCATCCTCGATCGGATCGACGGCGCTGGTCGAGCGGCTGCCGTACCAGGCGTAGCCGAGGTCAAATTCCATGTTGAACCCAAGACGCCGATTATCAGGAAGGGCGATTACCGAGACCGCATCGGCCATATCATCGCCGCTTCACCCAGCCTTGCCCAGACCGAGGCGATACTTCAGCGCGCCGTCGACCTCATCGATTGGTCGATCACACCATTCCCAGCCTAGCGTGAACAGGACCACTCTCCGGCCCCTCACCTCCACCAACCGGCCCAGGTTGCGTCGAGCAAGAAGTGATCGTCGAAGGTGGTGAAATCGAGAGCACGAGAGAACCATGATCGGACACGAATGAGCTGCCTACTTAGCGGAGGAAGGACCGATGACAATTTCAATGACGCAAGCTTTGATACCGACACTTGCCGGTGGCCGCCGACCCTTGCGTTTTGACCACAACAACATAGCCGATGTTATCACGGAGACCTTGGAAAGATTTCCATCGAATACCGCTGTGCGTACGAGTGAGAATGGCGACTTAAGCTATCGCACGGTCGGAACGTCTGCGTTCAGCCTCGTGGATCAGCTGGAAGCCATTGGCGTTCGCCGTGGTGACGCAGTCATCCTCAGACTTCCGCGATCTGTGGAATTGGTTACGGCTGTTCTCGCCACCCAACTGCTGGGTGTTACCTTTGTGCCTGTTGATGAAACGGAGTCTGGCCAACGCTTGGACCACATACGTCGCAACACGGGCGCCCGCGCCATCGTTAGCTTGGACGCAGTCGGTTCAATGCGCGTCCACCGCATTTCCGCACACGACGGCGGCTATGCGGCTTTCCCAAACATCGCGTACGTCATGCACACATCCGGAAGCACGGGAGTCCCGAAAGGCGTACCCGTCTCCCAGACGGCAGTTCTGAATCTACTTGACTGGTATATCGACATGATCGATTTCTCAGACAGCGCCAGCATTTCGCAACTTACTCGGCCTGCGTTCGATGTCTCGATTCCCGAGTTCTTAGTGCCATTTGCGACCGGCGGGACAATTGTCTTGCCTACCACGCAATTGCAAACACAAATCATTCAAACAATCGATTTTCTAGCTCAAAGCGGCACGAATGTCATTCAGATGGTTCCAACGCTGCTGCGACGCTTCCTTGGAAGCCTCGAACGTCTCCCCCACATGGCTGCACGGTTTACGGGACTCAAATACGTAGTCTGCAACGGCGAATCCCTAACAAACTCAATTAGGCGACGATTTTATTCGGTTCTCCCCAACACGGCGCTAATAAATAGCTACGGGCCCACCGAATGCTGTGTTGCCGTTAGTTACCACTCTTGCCCTCGTGGTGAGGCAGACCTCCCGATGTTCATTGGAAAACCAGCGTACAATGTCGATTTCTATGTTCTTGACGAAACCCAGTCCAGCGTTGGATTTGGAATCGAAGGTGAGCTCTGGGTGGGAGGCGTGCAGACGTCCCAACGCTACGTGGCTGATGAAGTCCAATCGAAACTGCGCTTCGTGGCATTCAGGACTTGTGACGGCGAACAAGTACTGTACCGCACTGGGGATTATGTCGTGGCATCGGAACAGCATGGCTTGCGGTTTATCGGAAGGAAGGATGATCAGATCAAGTATCGAGGAACCCGATTGGAGAAGGGGGAAATTACCAGCGCGATCGATAAGACGGGCCTATGTGCGGACTCGGCGGTAGTAGTGGTGGACGAAGACGAGACCCAGGAGCTTGTCTGCATGGTGACTCCGGCGAGTGCCGACGTGGATAATGTTCACCGGCAGCTATCGGATGCACTGCCGAAAGATCGTGTTCCGAGGCTCGTTGTGCCTCTTATGGACCTTCCTGTTACCGCCAATGGAAAGCTCGACCAACGCGCGCTTGAGAGCTCAGCTAAGCAAGCGCTCAGAGCGAATGTGAAGCGCGGCACCCCCCAAGCCAGTGCACCGGCACGAGAGTTAGACGCTCTGCTGGAAGCTGTACAGGCGGTCAAGGGAAGATCGGCGCTACCCAGTAGGGCAGCTTGTGAGTATGACATTGATTCCATGAACTTCCTGGAAATACAGCTGAAGTTGGCGGAAGGCGGCTTGACGTTCGGGGAGGACGTTTATCGAGCGCAAAATTTGTCGCTTGAGGAGTGGGCAATGCGAATTCAATCGATTGATCGTGGCGGATTTAAAGCGGGTGCGACGCACAACCGCGGACAAGCCGCCGGATTTAGGGACGAACTCGCACAAATTATTGAACACATTGATACACGGGCCCCCAGCACAATTGTCCTGCATTCGTCGCTTGCAGCATTGAAGAACGTAACGGCGAGCGAGGTGGCGTCCATCCTTCTAGAAGCATTGGAGCGTGTCTCTGCTTCGTTTACAGTTATTCTCCCTGCCTTCACGTTGAGCTATTGCGCCACGCGATGCTTTCATTGGACGAAGACGAAGTCTGAGACAGGTGTGTTGGCCGATCTCGTGATGCGAGAGCTTCCCTCTAAGCGCACCAAACATCCAGCTTATTCAATGGTCGTGACCGGCCCAAGGACTGAGGAATTGTGCGAGACGGACTGGTGGAAATGCAGTCCGTTTGGCGACGACTCAATATTTGGCGAGATAAGCCGCTCAGATGGTTTGATAGTTGGCCTAGGAACATCGAGTTTTACTCATGTGCATAGGTGCGAACTCTTAGCGGATGTGCCTTACAGCAAGACAATGAGCCTGAGCGGACTTGCCGACTTCGGAGGAGGGCCGACGGATGTCTCGACGCTCGTTTATAATCGCGACATTAAGGGCCAACCCGAATATTCGTTTCTCGCACACGACACTGAGCGTGACATTCGCGAAATGAGAGCTGTGCTGCGAGAGTTCGCGATAGCGGGAACTTATGCGAGAGTGGTGAACGCAAGACAGATGGAGAGCAAGCTCGTTCCCGTTATGCGCACGGAACCATATGGATTTTTACATGAGCGAGCCAGAGCCGAGGCTCAACGCGCATATCCAAGGTAACACCCACCGAGAGCTTGGAGACACGCCATATGTGTTGCACCTAAGGCATTGGAGTAGAGACATGGCAGCCGAAAATAGAGGTTTCATTCTGCCGACTAGCAGCACAAGTGAGGAAATGTTTGATGCGACACCATTGGATGGCGAGTCACCAACAATAGTGTATGCGTTTGCTGATAGCCGCTTCGCCGGCAATCCGGCGGCAGTCGTGCTCTATGATACATATCCGACGACGGCCGAGTGCCAGCGGCTGGCGCGACTGTTTCGCCAGCCAGTGACTGTGTTTCTTCGCCCCTTAGAAGAATCTGGCCATTTTCAAATTCGCTGGTTTACGCAAAACGTCGAACTTGACCTCTGTGGTCATGGCACGTTTGCGGCGACGTACTGGCTTCTTCGTGACGGGTCCAGTCGGTGGGATCGAATCTCCTATCATTCTCGGAGTGGGTTTCTCACAGGTTGGCTGCAAGGCGACACCATACAAGTCGCGCTTCCGGCCATCCATACGGCTCCGGCAGACCCGATGGAATTTGACGCTATCCAACAACGCATGGGTGTCCCAGCCAGAGAGATTCGGAAGGCATACGACGATTTCGTTGTTGTCGTCGAGAACGAACGTGTCGTTCTCGATTATGAGCCGAATATTCAAAGCATAGCTCAGATCGATTGCCGCGGTATCGTTCTCACAACCCAAGTCAATTCGGACGGACCGCTCGCTGAATTTGACATCGTGTCGAGGGTCTTTATGCCCAGAATCGCAATCGATGAGGATCAGGTCTGCGTGTCGGCGCATTGTAAGCTCTATCCGTATTGGGCCAAGGTTCTGGGTAGGACCGACTTACGAGCGCTGCAGGCATCGGAGTGCGGGGGAGTCCTCGAGCTCTCATCATGGGATGGTCGGGTCATCGTTAAGGGGAGAGCCAAACTAGCTGGGGCCATGTGCGCGCGCAGGGTAAGCGAGTTGGCCGTTGAAAAACGCTCCGATTAAGTGGGATTCGATTTTCCGTCCGCACTTCAGTTTAGATTGCTGGCTTTTTTTGGTTTGGGAGGTCGACCCTGCAATTTAATCTCCAGGAACCTCGAGTCGAGAGGCGAGATTCTGTCTTGCTCGCCAAGGGAACGGCGCGACAGCGGATCAGGCCGATGTTTTGCGATCGCTGCTGGACCGACGAACGCGGTGGCAGATATGCTCGAGAACGGCGAGATCTGGACGGATGAAGAGAGACATTAGCGTCAGATCCTCCTGCAGGTCCATGAGCATGTTGAGCAACTGGGCTTGTGCCCCGGACGTCAAGCGCTAGACTAATTTGGCGCGATAATGAGGCTGGTGACGGTGAAGCCCCGACCTCGATCGGATACCGCCGAACCAGAAGACGTGGATGGCCGCCGCTTGATGCATGTGTTCGCCGATCCAAAGTGGATAAGGGTCTGAATGGCGTTGCAAACCGGCGTGAGGGCATATTTCCCGGGCGGCGCACGGTTGAATGGCTGGCAGTCCGCAGGGATATGGCTCACGAGACTTCGATCGAGAGAGACGTAGCCTGCCCGGGGGCCCCTTCGTGAGGATTAATCCATCGCAATGCGCTTGCCAGACTTGCCTGATGAGCTACTCGACCACTTTCCGCAGCCTTTGCGGTCCCGGGCGCGGCATATTCCTTTCCGCTTAAGGTCAATGGTGAAATGCGAGCGTCGCGTCCTTGCTCCCGATCGGCAGACTTCACAAATCAAGCGGTCCGATTGGCCGATCTCCGCTCAGGGGCCCGTCAGGTCAAAGATGCTGGACTGCATGAGCGGCATCATCCACGCCACAACTCTCAGCCTGCTGATGCTGCCAACAGGCTTGTGCGGTCTGCTCACGTATTTCCAGGCGCCATTTGTGCCCCGCGCAGTCCGCCGGTACTAGATGTGATTACGACTTTAGTGGGCTGGGAAGGACTTGAGATGTGTGGCGTTAGGTTGCGATTTTTGGCCCGCCAGCCAACGCGCAACCTGGTGGCAAGTTTGGTGGGACAGTGCCAGCGCTCGCATGAAAGGTGGCCGATGTCACGAGTCCTAAATGCCGCAGCGGGATCTCTCCTGGGCGGTCGTGACCGCGGCAAGCCCAACATCACGTCGCAGTTGATGCCGAAATGGAGGCCATAGAGCCACCAAATTGCGCAGCACCGGTCGAGATCAGAGAGTGCCCGAGCGCGCTTTATTGCTGCTGCGACCCGCGCTATTCGCTTCATGACACGTCTCATCTGGAAACCTGAACGTCTCGGGACCAGTGCTCTAATTTTGGTAAGTTTTTGGTCGGTGACGGTCCGCTGTCGCGCGCATGCGTCGGCAAAGGATTGGGAGCTGAGGTTCATGTTTGCCATGGCATTGCGCGTCTCGATGCTTGATGGGAACACGCATATGTGCACCCGACCTTTCCGAACCTTCTGATGCAAGTACTGCTTCCCCAAACACCCAGATCTGGTAGTAACAATTGACAGCACTCTTAAGCGATAGCTACGCGGTGGCGCGCGTTCGCAGACCCGATGCCGGAGCATCGAACCGATCGAAGTCGATGGCGTTGACTGCACCTCGGAAAACGGCGTAGGCTCTGACGGCGCGAGCCCGGAGCCATGTGATTTCGCCTCGACTCATCGATGGCCGGTTGACGATCCTGAGCTTTGTTCGAGATGAACCCGCTCCTCGCGACTGGACCGTTATTTGAAGACGGTGATCCACTGTGACTTCCTGCCCCTGTGGGGGATGCGGTCAACGAATGTGTATTCGTCATTTGAACAACTCGCCGGCCGACCAGCTAACCGATTGGACACGCGATATAGCCAGGTATACGGCAAAGCTGCCCGCCCACAACACTGGTCCGGTACGGTCGACAGCACGTTGCGCAGCCTGATGCGGCATTCACGAAGATTCAGGCTAAGCGAATACGAATTTGGCGCGCACCACTCACTCTCTGAGGCCGATCCTTCAACTGAACAGGCTAGCATGCATTATCATGCTGTGCGAATACGCATGCACTAAGACCAATTTTCTGGTCGCGATGACGGGATTCGTTGAAGTCTGTACTTGCCCCGCCTATACCGAACAGAAAATACTCTGTGCCAGGCTTGGGAGCGATCGGTTTCGTTTTTGGCTGCGCGAGGTAATCTCTATGACGCTATTCACTAAGCATGTCGGCAAGCGGCTGCAAGAGCTGCTTTTCGTTTATGAATTGCTGCACGGCTTTCGTCAGCTTTTGGAAAGCTAGCCTGAGTACAGAGCCGTTAGGTTAGCGAGGCGTGGTAGGGACAGCGCTTTATCAGAATGGGACAGCGCCGAGTCACGTCCTGCTAACCTCAATCTGCAAAGCAGACGCGGCCGGAATAGCGCCCGATCTGCTCCAATCGATCGGCGCCGAGTCGCGCCAGCGCTGCTTCCGGCGGCTGAGCCACCACCCGTTGGCAGGAGCGTCATGGGTTTCCCGACCCCGTCGTCAGTTTTTGCCGATGGAGGCTGATAGTATGGAAGTTAGCGGGTACTCTTTCAAGTGATCGCTTCCATCTCCTCCCGTGTGACCCCGCCAATTTTCTTAGCTCTCTCATGAGCGGCAGGGTGGAACCCTTTTTCGCGCAACTTTGGCATGCCTCCAATTTGTTCGCAACGCAGCGGACCACCTTACAATTTCCGATCTGACCAGTTCAGGTCGGTGATTGGCAGTCGTTCTGAGCCTACAACTTGGCAGCGCCCTATAGGGGGGCAAAGTGTCAGGGTGGATACCGAACCGGGCAAGGCTGCCACCAAAGTTAGCGGCGCGTGGCAGGGACAGCGCTTTTCAGGATTGCGAGCGCCGAGTCACGTCGCCGTTACCTTTTTCTCGCCCCTGGCACGCTAGGGACAACGTCGTCATTGATGGCTTGCCCACCAGTCCAGCTAGGCCCTGCGGTACTTCTCAAAAACACCACTTGGTAGCGCCGTGAGGGGCTTGACCCTCACGGGAGGAAGGGGGCCAGCTTTGGCTGTCTTGCGGCATCTGCCAGGATCAGCACTTTCAGGGTTCACTACCCGATCGCCGAGCCACCCGCTAGCTTCGCTAGCATAGCGGCTGGCAGATGCAGCATCGGACATGGCGCCAGTCGCGTCCGCGCTGCTCTCCGTGTTCTGCAACAACGCTTTCCTCACAGCCTCGTCGCTCTTGGCACCGCTGGGCAACATCGAACTCTTCAGCTGAGTGACCTCTGACGTGCCGGCCCGCGGCGTCCGAATGGTCCGGACAACGCCCAAGCCGAAACTTCTCAGCTAGTCTCAACCGCACGCCAAATCCCAATTCGTTCCGGCTCATACATATGTGTAGCGATACGCGTGGCATCTGGTCGGCTTCATATTGGCGGGTCCAATTCGCGACGTCTCACCGCTTGCCCTCCGGTATCGCCTGCGCGTTCCAAGTCGACACTCCGAGACTTTGCTCGCTGGACGCCACTCTTGTGCAGTCAATGGCTGCTGCCAAAGTAGTTTACGAGTTGCCGTACGGCTTTGATTTTGAACTGGCCGTTATACCTGATAACCCGACCGGCGGCGCTCCTTGAGCCTCGGCCAAGAGAGTTCGCCGGCGTGCCTCTTGAGCGCGCTGACACAACACGTGCGTCATCGGACGGGAGATCCTAAAATTCCGTCTCAGCTGATGGCGGCGTGCGGGACGTACAAAGATGTTGTATCAGTACTCTAAATTCTCTGAGTCCAGAGAAGGACGATATTAGGGTCCCTGAAACCCGCCGTCTGCGCTGATCCGGGGATAAAGACCACTGTAAAGATGGCTGAACAGCTGTCGCTGCGATCGCCAACGCCGGCTCATTTCATCGGAGCTGCAACTCCATTTCGATGAATGGAGGAACATCGCCTGTGTCAGTCAGTATCTTTGTTTGCCTCGAGGCCCTTCGTGCGAATTGGGTAGCGGAATCGAACCGCTGCCAAGGGAGAAGCAGTTCGGGTGAGCTTCGGCCAGCGCCCGGAAATCCTGCGCTGCCGCGAATTGAAAGACGGTCGACATACCGGCGCATGTGCGGGCCGCTACGTAGCGTCCGGGAAGGGCGATACGGTGGCACGCCTACCCTCAATCCGGTGACGTTTTTAGGAGGGTTATAGCCAGTGGTTTGATGATCGTCGAAATGGCTGCTTTTGCGCATGAGAGCTCGTGCGCTTGTGGCTTACAATGTGCGCCGGATCCGCGTCCAGCGCGGTATTCCGCAGGAGCAATTGGCTTACGATGCAGGAGTTGATCGCTCCTACATGAGCGGACTTGAGCGCCAAGAAGCGAACCCGACAGTCGATCTTCTTGATCGCCTTGCCGAGACGCTCGGCGTAGCTGTCTCCGCACTGTTTGTTCGGCCATCCAAGGGCGCCCCGCCACCTGCAACCTTACCTAAAGGCCGCAAGCCGAAGCCGGCGCGCGGCAAAAGGACTTAAGTCTGACAAACACTATCTGAGACACTGATGTCGTGCGCTACCGGCGCAGGTATCGCGCTCACAAGGATTTTATGCGTTTCGGACGCTGATACGCAGCGATCGGGCTATGGGCATCGAATATTGTGATGGGCTTTGATTCTGGCGCCGGAGCAGACAATGGCGGCTCGAGACGATGAAGTTCCTCTAAATGCCATCCGGGCTTTTGTGACGGTCGCCCGCGAAGGCAGCGTCACGCGCGCGGCCACCACTTTGGGGACAACGCAAAGTTCGGTCAGCCGGTATTTGGCTGTACTGCGGGATTATCTGGGTGCTGATCTCATCGAGCGGCGTGGACGGCGCAGCGATTTAACCGAGTTCGGAAGGCTATTCGCAAATGCAGTGTCTGAACCGCTCGAAACCGTCAGCTTCACCGCGAAGAGAATGCGACGCCGTGCAGGCGCGGGAACGAATCGGATCGTGGTCCGCACGTCACTGTCGACCTTTTCTTTCTCTATCCTTATTCCGAATCTGCAGGCTTTCTCTTCTGAAGCGGGTGGCGTTATCGTGGACATCATCAGCTCGCTGGCGCACCCGACATCTTCGGATGACTTCGATATTTTGATTACACGGGATCTTTCCGTCATCGAACCCGCCGACAGTTGGGAGATTTACAAAGAGGAGCTCGTGTGCGTCGGCCCGCCAAATCTGGTCGGAGGCAGAGAGCTCTCGATCGTTCGCACAACCCCAATACTGAACGTCACATCCCGTCCCGACATCCTGCCGACATGGCTGAGGGCCATGAATTTGTCTTCGAGCGACATACGAGTGGGCGCCAGGTATGATCACAACTATCTTGCTCTGCCGGCCGTCATGACGGGAAAATGCCTTCTTGTCGCGCCGGAAATCATCGTCGGAGATCTGGTCAGAGGGGGCGCTTTGCAGATCATCCCTGGCACCCGCACTCCAAGTGGCATGCGATATCGGGCCTATGCCGTAGATCGCAGCGCGCACCCGGAGATCGCACATTCTTTTTGCCGATGGCTGGCTCGTCTTTGCAAGAAGGTAGCACCTGCGCAGGCGGCCTGAGGTCTAGCAGACCCTCAATCCGATGCAGAAGAGATCAATGCTCTCAGGTCGAGAGCGCTCAGTTTAGGAAAACTATTCAAGGATTAATCCGCAAAACCCAAGGAAGTAGCGCCGCTCTGTTGCAGCAATGAAGATAGCAACAATGAGATATCGGAGCGCAAGGACTTTATCCTATCCACCATCGTGACAGTCAGCAGAAGAATTGGCTGGCAGCACGGAATGTAAGGCCATTTATGGCGCCGCAACCCACTACTTGTCGTCCATGCCCCTGCGTTTGTCGAGCAATGCGCGCCAGCGTAGGCGCATGAGCCGCTGCCCCAGCTTAACAAGTCGAATGGTTCGGCTGCGCAAATCGTCTGTTTTCCAGGCGCGCTCGGCAATACGATTCCTTCCAAACAGGCCTTGCGCGATTTGGCGATAGCTATTTCCTTGCTGCCATCCGTCCACTGCGCGCAACGCCAGGATCAGCCGACGCCGCTTCAACGCGGGCAAAGCAAGTGGGGCATCTCCGAGCGCCCGACGCTGAAGGGCAAGCCAAAATCGACGTGCGGCCCGAAGGCGAAGCTCGAAATCGGCATCGAGTGGCAGATCAACGGCGACAGCATATCCGCTCCGCGGAAGCTCTCTTAGCCAAAGGCGATGCTTCGTGCCCCCGAGCGGCACGATCGCATGCCATCCATCCGGCGCACGGCGAAGCTCGCCGCCCGGCAGATTGTTCAAATCGAGCTGATAAGTTTTGGGGCCAATGCGGCCAGCCGCCCGCACACCCAGTACGGTCGGCAGCACCTCAGGCGCCCAAAAGACGGCTTGCTTATCGAAGGTCTTTTGCGGATCAGCAGGAAAACGAGAGCCCCCACTTGCGTCGGAACTCGCCCGCCGCCGCGCTTGAACGTTCGCGGCGAGATAACCGCTCATAGTCCTCTTGGTAGTCGCCATCCCGGCGCAGCCACTCCCAGGCCAGGTCGGCAGCATCTGCCGTCTTCAGCCCGCTGTACGCTTCCTCAGATCTCCAGTCGGTATCTGCCACAGCACCTTTCCCGCATAATCTTCAGACGCGGGCAAATGCAGCCGATGATTGTGGCGCTTTCCGGCTGCTTGCGTATCCTGTGCGCGTCTCCCACACAACTAATTGATGGAACAATCAACTTTTGCGATTGCGAGGATTGCGATGACCTCGACATCCGCGCTGATCATTTTCTTGGCCAACCGCTGCGTAGCAGATCACGATAGCCCTTGCCCGCTAGCCACTTGGCGCGCGTCAGATGACTTTCGAACGTACGTCGGGCTCGGTCCGGTTCAACGGTCGGGTCAAGCCCAAGCACGATGCGCGCGATTTCACGCCAATCTGCCTTGTCAGCGTCGGCATCAAGAAGACGCATGTAGGTAACGGCGTGCTCCTTGTCGTAGGACGTGAGCTCGTCGACGCTGGGCGCCAATTCTGCGATCTTCGGCTCGGCCGGCACTGCTTAAAACTCCTACCCAGCTGAAAAATCTACCGAAATCAAAGCGAGGATAACTAATTTCAGGTCGCTTTGGTACCTACCCAATGGTCGCACGCCAATCTCCTTTTCGCGCCAAGACGCAATCGCATATCGGCTCACATTGGCCTGTTGGCTTCATGCTGCGCTTTCTCCTTTCATCGCAGTCCACACCGCCGCAACTAGGTTGTCCTTGCTGTTTCTAGTGGAAGGTCATGGTGCTTCGTGGTGACGATCCGGTCAGACGTGTGAAAGGCAATAACCAGAACCTGCCAGCTGGAGAATATTCGTTTCCCTTTCGAGCTCTAATTGAACATTCATCCTATCCAGTCGCGGCGCACCGAAAACAGCGCAGGTACTTCCGAGCGCGGTGGCCCTCTCTGCTGCTAGTCGCAAGCTATTGCCCGCGCCACAGCGCTTGCGATGATTGACGAGAAGACGGAGCGCGCTACCCGCGTCAGCACCTCACCATTGCCTGATTTCTCGGGCAATTGGGGAGGACAGCCACTGCTGGGTCCCAGCTTATTGTAATAGTCTGGCTATAACCAGTGGTTTCATAATCATCGGAATGGCTGCCTCTGCGCATGAACGCTCGTGCGCTTGTGGCCTGGAATGTGCGCCGGATCCGCGTCGAGCGCGGCATTCCGCAAGACCGATTGGCCTATGATGCCGGGATCGACCGCTCATACATGGGGCGCATCGAGCAGAAGAAAGAGAACCCGACTATCGATCTCTTGGAACGCATCGCCACGACTTTGGGTATTCACTTGTCGGAATTATTCACACAGCCAGCTAAAGGCGCAATGCCGCCCAAGCCGATGTCCAGAGGGCGCAAGCCGGCACGGCTTGGCCGAAACAAGACGTGATTATTGAGCCACGTCGCTAAGGGTCGGGCGGAATCGAGCCGGAGCGGCCCACGTGCTTCATCAATCTATATCCGATGATTCCGATCTCCTCCTCCAGCCGATGTACTGCCAGCAGGGTTCCGTTTGGCCTCCCTGGGAGCGGCCTGCTATAAAGCCAAGCATCTTCGAACTGAGGGTCTGCGCTGCTCGCGTAATCCTGCCGACGGTGGCTTGAAACGGAAGTCTTCGAAAAGTCCGGTTAGAGCTTTGGTCGGTTTGTCAGCAAGGCCTCAGGTGATCGCAATGGTCCCATTGAAAGACTTCTGCAAGGGCATAGAAGGCCTTGCTACCTTGGTGCGTAAGAGCATGGGGGCAGAGTCGTCCTCAGAGCTGTCGGGCGAAGGATTAAGCTGATGTACGGCTCGACCATGAGCCCTTTCCGCTGGCCCAAGATCGGTGAGTTGCGATGCGCTTGCAGGGGCGCAATTTAGTGCCTCCTGGAAGGCTCGATTGAGGGCTTGTTCTTCGACACTTAAGACGCCGGCGCGATCGCCACGGGATCGTTTCTGCCGGGGCGGCACGATGTGAATCACTTCCATCGGGCGCCTCGCCAGTTGGCGAATTTGTCTGAATTGGGTGTGAGCGACCTCGGGCCTGACTATCCCGAGACGATGAAAGGGAGCTGCTCGCGGAGCTAGAGCCAACGGATGCATCAGATCATCAAAAATGCAGCGCCATCGGTTTGACCGGCGGAGCAGAGACGATGCCTGAGATTAATGCCGTTAGGGCTGGAAGAAGCTTAGCAGCTGCGCCCGTTAGCCGTCCTCGCGCACAAGACGGGCGGCTCCGTGACATTGCAGGGCCGCAACTTGGACTTGGGTCTCCGGGCGTCTCACATGATCCGGGAGATGTGGACAATGTCAGGCCGCCTTTGCCGCCCTCGGTTTTGAGCTCTTCTCGTGCGGTACGCGGGCGTCAATCGCAAGCTGGTCCATCATCCAGTAAGGGTTGCTGGATTTGCTGACGGGGTACGGCTCGGTCGCGCGATTGTCCCAGATTACGACGTCGCCTGATTTCCATTTCCAGCACAGCGTATTCCGGGGCGCGATGAGATAGGACTGCAGCCGTTCAAACAGTTTTTGGCTGGGATAGCGCTGCAGGCCGACGAAGTTTTGTATGGAACGACCGAGCGAGAGCATACGATCGCCAGTCTCGGGATGAACACGAACAATCGGATATGCCGTTTCGTATATCGTTCCTGTGGATACGCCGCACCAAGGCCGCTTGCTGGCTTCGGTGGTTCCCTCTGTCGCAGTGAGATCAGATACCCCGAAGCTCACAGCCCAGAGATTATCTGCGAGCATCCGCAAAGGATAGGGAAGATCGAGATAAGCAGCCGCCCTGCTCGACCAAGCAATGTCGCCGCCAGAAGGCGGGACCGCTGCGAGCCGCAGCACCGAGATGGCTGTGCGGACGCGCTCATCGTCCATGTGATTGAGACGACTCCAGGCGCGATCAGGCAGCTCCTGCGGGATCGCTAAACCGCCCATCGTGTCCGCCATTGTCAAATTCCGTGCCAGCGAGCCGAGTCGCAGAACAAAACGCTGTTGTTGGGCATCGTCGAGATGCCGCTGATCACGGAAAAAGATGACCTTATGCTCTAGCAGCAGCTGGCGGAACGCTACGATGACATCGTCAGGCAAATCGTCAGACAGCGTGATGTTCTTGATTTCGGCACCAAGCCGATCCCCGTGCTTGACGATGTTTGCCCGCGGAATAACGCTATCAACAGCCATAGTTCCACTCATGACGGTGCCTCTCCCTGCTGTCTAAACACGCTCCGCGGCGGTGGTTGGCGACTAATCGGCAAGACAATCTTGATAATACGCATCCGAATTGTCTGAGCGTGCTCACTAGTGTTCAATCAAGCGGCCGCCCCCTGACACACACCACCAGTATTTTAGAATCCAACGTTCCTCTGCGTGCCGACACAGCCATTGCCGTTCTCAAAGAATACTCGCATATAAGGCCACCACGTCGATTTGCAGCCTAACCAACAGTGCAGATCATAAACGCAATCCATGTCCAGTCCATGAAACGAAACCAGCTTTCTTTTCGAGCTTGCGCAAGGTTCGCCTTGTCTCAGAACTGATGCTTGGAAAATCCTCGAACAACAACTGCGTCTTCCCCATTCAACCCGTGCGACCTCATGCGAAGAGATCGGAACTGTTTCGCTGCATGCGCTCGCGAAGCGGACAAGACCCACCGCCTCGAGAACAATATCTACCTCAAATAGTATATAACGATAGCAGCTACTTCAACGGGTACCTTGATCATTTTTTTGCGATTTGGAGTTGTTCAATGCACGACTTGTTTGATGAGCTTGATCACTTGCTGCCAGGGCTTGGATTATCGGCAGGAGCGTAAAAGGAGAACGATGCAACTTCCGAGGCATCTTAACCACGGACTGAATCCCTCAATTTTCGAAACTTGTAGTCGGCAGCAATTTCAGGCTGTTGCGGCGATGACCTCCGTTTGGTCCGCCTGAAGACTTCAATGGTTCTTACGGACTGCATGTTGTTTGGCTTCGTGGCAGTTGAGCCCACACAACGGAAACAGAACGCCGAAGAGACAGTAACGCGTCTCTGCGCCTTTAGACCTCGCAAGTTTCGGACGGCTATTTTGCCTTGCCATAAGCGCGACACTGAATGCCACGCCGGACTACAGATCGTAAGCCGGGATCTATTCCTTATCGGTCTAACTGTCGCAACAAATCAAAGCCGCCGATTTCAGCATACTCGCCCGAGATCCTCTTTGGCCTGGGCCACCGATCTCGCCGGGCTCAACGCTGCCGGTCTCATCGCGCGCGTCTAAACAAGCAGCCAATCGCCGTGCTGTCGGCCACCCCAAACTGCTTGGCGGCCCGATTGTGGGACAACAGTCCTCAATCGCGGCTATTACGCCCTTTCGAAAACCCAGAGAATATGGCTTGCTCATTCATGCCCGCTTCCTATCCGGCCAGCACGGTGAATCGGAACGCGCTGATTCGATTTCCAAAATCGATTCAGACTAGCCCCATCCCGCTTCAGGTGATCACCGTCTCCAGACTGAAGCCGTCGCACGAACAGAAGCTGTTCCACGAGCCCCCCGCCCAATTTCATATGGACGTATGATCTCAGTGCGCGCTACATCACATCTATAGTCGTCGCGGCAACGCTGTTGGTCGTCCGGGTGTTCTCCGCGCTGCGCTATATGTAAGCCGTCGCCGCTCACTCCTGCTGCATCATGGTCGGCGTCAAAGCGGCTTGAGCAAACTTCTTCAGCGGCATCGGCTTGCCGAACAGATAGCCCTGGACGAGGTCAAAACCGAGCTCGCTCACGGTCGCCAGATCAGCCCCGCTCTCGATGCCTTCAGCGACGGCGCGCGCGCCGTAGCCCTGTGCGAGCTCGACGATGTGACGGCACACCGTGCGTTTTAGCTGGTCATTGCCGCAGCCGGCCACGAATTGCCGGCCGGCTTTCAGCTTAATGAAGGGGATCCTGTCCAGTCCCATCAGCTCCGGCCAATTGGCGCCGAGATTGTCGATCGATAGACCGATATTGTGAAAGCTCATCTCGCGAGCGATCTCGGCTAGAAACTCGAGATCATTGATCGCCTCATTGCTGGCGATCTCAATCGTCAGCCCTCCAAAGGCCGGATGCATCGGCATCCGGCGGCAGAGGTCGCGGACGGCCTGCGGCTTTCTCAGATACGGTGCCGGCAGGTTGATCGATAGATCGACCGCGGTCTGCCGTTCCAAGAGATAATGCCAGTCCTGCAGGGCGCGCTCGATCACGAACTCGGACAATTCGCAGAAAAATGGGTCATGCCCCTCCGGAATGAAATACGCTGGCGGGACCACGCCCCAGGTCGGGTGTCGCATGCGCACCTTCGCCTCGGCACCACGGCGAACCAGCGAGCGGGCGTCAACTTTCGACTGATACCACAGCTCGAGCCACCCCCCATGTAGCGCCTCGCCGACGTGCACCGCCGGGCTCGGGGCCGGCTCCTCGGGCAGCAGCATCGTCACGCGCTCGCGGAGTGTGTCGGCCGCAAAGGGCGTCGTGAGCGGCGGCAGCATTCCAAGTCCATATTCTCCGCCGACCTGCTGCACCGCCTTCACGACAATCGAATCTCGCGCGCCGACAGCGAGAACCTTGCCCTGGAATCCCGTGCGTACGAGAACTTCCAGGAATTGGCCAGGCTCGACGCGATCGGCGCCAATGCCAAGCAGAACCAGGTCCGGCAGATCGGCGGCCAGTATAGCTCGCAGCTCGCTCGCACTACTGCATTCGCTGGTGACGAAGCCGAGATCCTCTAGCACCTCGCTCATGAAAGCGCGCAGATGGCGCTTGCTGTCCACCACGCATACGCGCGGCGTCATCTTGCGCTGCCCGAACGTCTTCAGCCTCGGTCCCGCAATCTCACCAATCACATTGTCCATCGCAAACCACTCCCCGTTTCGCGGCGGTGTGTTAACGGCGGGGCCGGCTAAAATATGGAGAGGTTCAGCACGATTGTTGAATAGTCCAGGTAAGCTTAAAGCAGCCTTCATTCGTAAAATCGTCGAGTCCCGCTTTGCAAAATGTTTACGTTGTCCCCTCCGGCGCCATCGCACTCACTCAACGCTCTTGAATTTTCAAGCAAGCCGTTGGTCAATCTCTGCTAACCGCAGGTTGATTAACTCGTTGCGCTACAGCCCGAGCCCGCTGTCCTCGATTGTGAGGTTGCCCCTCGCACGGCAGCCAGGGCGGCAGCGGCAGCGCGGCCGCCTGCCCGATAGCGCCTTTACAACCGATGGCGGAAAGGGGCCGCACTCCGCTTTGTCTTTCTGTCCGATCAAAATGGAACGGGCGTAAGCATCGCGCTCTTGCTTGGCGAACACTTGCCGGAACAGATCCACCACGAACTTAGGCGGCGTCTTACCGGCATCTTAAAAATGCTGAAGCAGGCGCATGCACAGGGCAAACCTGATGATCCATCCGAAACTCCGAGTGTGCGTGAAACGGTTTGTCGTTGGCCTTACTTCCCTCGATCCGCTCTATTGGGTCGTACGGCTGCTTCGATGAGCTTGGCGCTTTGTGGTCCAGGTGTGCCATTCAGACCGCCTGCCGGATGGCTTGTTGGCGGCTCACGGGGCGCCCCATCGAGGCCCGGATCGATTGGCCCGAATGGCGCAATTTGCTCTGAAAGTCGATTAAGAAATCGCAGGACCCGGCGGACCAAACGCGCGATCGCGTCGTGGACCCCGGCGGCGGCATGTTTAGCGTTTGTCAGCATCCTCACAATTGCGCCGTCTCTTACAATCTTCACGATGCGTGCCGTGTTGGCGACATTGGCGAATGATGTCACTGCTTGTCACAAAGCCTCGCTCGCCTTCGGATCTTTCAGCAAGTTGCATGCCGGTCACAAAAATGACCTCCAGAATAACCTTTGGAGATCTGCTACCTGCCTGGAGCAGGCTTGTTGAAGCCCGCGAGCCAGATTGGCGAGCGGATATTCACGCGTCCGCTCTGCCGAGGGCACTAGCCACACTCAGGCCGGGCTATTCGCAGCCGACATTCTCACTTTTGGCCAAGCGCTCTGATAGGCTCCGCCGCGCCGGATACGACCCAAACTGGCGCTGACAACCGCGCCGCCTCACCACGATGTCCGCTGCTTGGGCTACGCCTCATCACTGCCGATGTGGTGGATAATAGTTGGGATGCCCCCGTGGCAGCCAAGCGGCGACGGGGCGCTGCACACTGCACCGGCCGCTGCGGCATTTTGGTACTTGTGTCCAGAACACCGCCAACATTTGGGCGTGCGCTGAAGAGGCATGACCAGTCTCGCGGCGACCGCGCGAAGATGCGACGCAACGGTCGGTAGCGGGCTGTGCGACACTGATCCGTGAGCCCTTCTGGGGACTTGGTCTTGCGCGTCAGGGTATCCTGTTCAGCTCGTCTCACACCTTGTCTCGCATTAACGCGTCCTTTCAATCAACATTTGCCTCTCGCTATATTGAGCGTGTCAGGATCGACCGCCTTGAACTTCGTTGGCGTATTCCAAACCACTGCCCTTGATCCCCGGCGTTCGGGGCCAAGCGCGGGTAGGCGCACATAGACCTCGTTTTGCCGCCGGAGCTCGGGTGTTCGCCTACTCAATGTCGGCTTTGCTAGGAAAGCGCAGGACGTCGAGAGCTGTGCGGCCGGGCTGATGAAGTTTGGTGTGTCGCTGCTTGGCAACAGCAATCGCGGACAGTCATTCGGGGCAAGGAAAACCAATGATGCTGCCGCCGGCGGCCTGCCGTCATGCGATCAGAATTGATCGAATGGTGCCGAGCGCTTATCGAGTGTCCAAAGGCTTTATGAGGGATGCGTTGCCGTCGACCTACGGTGTCGGCGCCTCTACCGCCGACCTTCCGCCGAGCCGGGCCGCCTCCTCAAACCTGCGTGCGCTTCTGCAGGTTCGTCCCTGCGCTGCCAAGGGCAATGGGTCTCTCGCGTCAGGGCGTGGTCGATCATCGTGAGCCCGTCGTAAGCACGTTAAGCAAGGCCAGAGCTGCTTTCCTGCAACCTTGGACTGACCTGGCCCGAGCTGGGCCTCGAAGCGTTGGTGCACGACCTGCAGCTTTGACATTAAAAACCTGTTCATTCCCCATATCTGCACCCAAGGTAATCAGTTTTTACAACATTTAGTGGCAGAATAGGGAGGTCAAGGCAGCGATTCGCCTTTTTACCCTTCATTTGTACTGCGTCCAACAGTTGCGGGACAATTGAGCCCAGGGGGACGGATGGACAGGGATACCAAGGCAATCCTGCGGGCTGCGGAGAGAGTGGGGGCCAAGGAAGTTACGCCGCAAGTCGCAGCCGAGTTCGCACGTGTGCTGCGCGAATCTCTTGGCCTGAAGGAAGATGGTCACCTACGCCTTAGACACGACCTTCCAGATCGTGATCGCGTAGTTGGCAGCAGAGAGAGCAATGGAAAGGTATATAAGCCCATAGCAGAATATTTGGGCCTGCCGAAACTGCGTTAGTCGGCCCGTCGCACTCGACTGTTTCAATATCGATCCATACTCCCTTGCGACGATCTCAATCACGCGAGCGCCTATGTAAGTATCCTTCACATGGCGCAGAATTGCCTCTCTATCTCCTTGGACGAGATCTAAGGAGCCAATCTTCCTAAGCAAACTGCCGTACTCTGCTGCATCTATTTCGGTTTCCGCACGGATACGCGATTCCAAAGCTGCCTTGATCCGGGACGTAAAGTCAGTCTCTTGCAGATAAAGCTGAGCATAATCCGGGCTGCCCACGCCTGGCCCCCAGGTCTGGTAGATTCGGGCGGCTGCGAAATAGCAAAGGCCGCAGAGGAACATCAGCATCCACTGATGTGGAAACCTCAAATCGAAGCCCCAACTCTGAACGACACCAATGAACCAAGTGATGAACGTGGCACCGTAGACGTACACGAAGAGCGTTCGCGAGCCGATCGTGTCGAGCATACGTCGAATGAAAAACCAATCGTTCGGAAATGCGTTCATTTACGGCTGATGACCGTGACAACCTTTTTCACGGTTCCCTGTTCACCGTTAAGATCCAGCGCACGGATCATCGGCCCGAGCTTTTTGGGGAGATATTTCTTGATGTACTCCTTCGCGCGGGCCTTGCGCGCGTTGTAAGTTATTTTGCTGAAGAACTTGTCGAGAATACCGTCCAGCTCCCGCTCGATATGCTCCATGATTGCCCGAGAACTAGCCATACTGCGAGCATCACTTGCCGTGTAAACCAAGGTCGTGCCGGACGACAACGAGATAGATACCTCGAATTCAATCGATGAAGGATCTCTGCCGAGCGCGAGCATCATTTTTCGCAGGCCCTCGTCAAATGTGCCTTTGATCAGAATCGTTGATTCGTCTCGCGACATGACCTGCATGGCAGGAACATGACTTCGGCAGCGCTCAACCAGCCTCGAATCCGACTCGAGTTCGTCCTTAATACTTTCCAGGACTTCGAGAATGTTGTCTTCTGACGTGCCAACGGGCACGACGTCAGTAAACGGCATGATTTGCCTCAATAATTCTGATTGTTAGATGTTGAGAGGTTCACAAGACCGGAGTGCGCAATAGCCGAACTCTAGTCTGCGGCCTGCGGATTTTCCGGTTTGTGGTGGCCATAATGACGCGTGTAGCAAAGCATCGCCCCTGAGCTTATCAGCCCGCCCGAAAGAAAAGGATAGCCCATACCAACCTGGCAAATGTGGACTTACAACATGACAACAACTACGTCTGCGGTGCGGCGTTAAGGTTCAGATTGCACCACACCTAGGGATATCGCGCTGCCGTACCAGGCCGACCTCTGTGACCTCATAAATTGTATCGGAGTAATTGAGTTTGACTGGCACACTAGCGCAGTTGATCGGCATATTTTCGTCGACTTATCGCGATGCTTTGACGAATTCCGGCGCCTCTCTGACCGCAGGCGAAGTAATACGGCGGGCAAAGACAATCGCTCATTCGAGATGAGCATCTCGTCACTGATTTGCGCCAACACGAAACTCAACAACGCTGCGAGTTGCACGCACTTCCATGGCCCCCCGCTCCAACTTCAGCGAACTACCTCGGGAGGTACGCACGAATAATTGGCGCAGCCGGCACTTTAAAAAAGGCCGCTGCCGGATTTCTCCAACAGCGGGCTAAGTCTAGGGAGGAAGCAGACGACCGGCCTGCCAGCGGAGCGGAAGAACTAAACAGAATCTCGTCATCGCCCCTTTTGATACTGCCGACTCATTTCCGATCGCGTCTGGAGAATGAATCGCGTTCGCGGACTAGAACGTGGTTAGAGCCATGGGATGCAGTCTTTGCTTCTAGTCGCCATTATTCCAGATGATCTCGCCTGGTCACGGGGCTTGAGGCGAGCATCGGGGTAAGCTTGGGTAAATCGGACGAGCGACCTCAGCAATCAGAGCCAATTTCGTAAGATCCGCCGCCTATGCGGCAGAGGTTTCAGCCTCGAGGTGGGACTTTCGGCTTTGCCTACCGGCGGATACACATTTTGGATTCAGCACCCAGAACTGAGAGCACTTTGCGGTCATCCTTTCCCGCCCTCGATGGCCACAACAATGGGATCAGAAGGCTCACCAGAAGAAATGGCCGTCGTGATCCGCCAAACCAGCCATGGAGAAGAGAGAAAGAGAGAAAGAAGAGAGAGAGAGAGAGAGAGAGAGAGAGAGAGAGAGAGAGAGAGAGAGAGAGAGAGAGAGAGAGAGAGAGAACTCTGACGAGGACACGCACCAACTATGACGGACGACAATTGCTTGCCCACTCTGTAAGCGCTTTTCCGAGGCTACATGCCAGAACCCTCGAACGAGCCGCGATCAGGAGTAAGATCGCCGCGAGATACGCCACGGTCACGGAAGAATGCTGACCTTCGCATCAGAGTAACAATTGTGGTGCGAAGAAGGTTCACGCCCGCATTTCAAGCGATCCGAGATAGTGGGAAGGCTTGGACCTGATGTTCCATGCCCCTTCGGTTCGGTCAAAGTCGCCAGAGCGAACCATCAGGGTCTGCGGGACGAATGATGATGCAAGATCTGGCACGAGCTGTCTTTGTGGCAGAGTACGAGGGTAAAGCGCGCCGGTGTCGTCCCAACGTCGTCTGTCGAAGATTGCGAAAAGACGTAATTGCCCACAACCAGAACGAGGCCATCCCCTAATCTGACTGAACGCCACGTCTCAAAACTCACCGAATCCGTGTTACGGAAATAGATGCGAATCTCTTCTGCCCCCGAATGAAGCTCCGGGCTCGTTGTACCGTAGAGCACGGCGTCAGGTGCGTATAGGGCTGCCAGCTTCTCGATGTCGTGAGCGTTGAAGGCTTGCGCCCAGAGCACCAAGAATGCGCGCACGTCAGGCGTCACATCGTTCATATTCAAACAGAGCCCCCCAAATGGAAGACATTCAGGTTGCGCAGCGCGCTGGTTGTTCGCCCGACGTAGTCCACAGGCGATTAAATTCCTTTTCCGAATCGCCAGCTTTTTGCCGGTCTTCCACACGATGAGCCGGCAATGTCGCCGCGATCATAGCTGTACGCGTCCCTTCCAGATAGTAGCCGCGCCGCGTCGCGAACTGCGCGTGGCGAGCTGCGTGTTTCGGAGCGGATCCTGACCATGCAGAAATGTATCGTCCGATTGTGTGTGCAGGCCCGCCGAGGTCAGGCATCATCGGTAGTTGGAAGAGGAGGCGGATCGTCGTGGCTCTTTATCATCACTCGTCGAACCAAGACCAAGTCGCGCCGAGAACATAACGCTCGAGAGATTACCATGCGCGCGGCGGCCTCTCGTTGTTTGGCGCCCTGGCATCAAGCCAGAGAGGCTAACAATGGCGCTCCTTGCCCACATCAGCCATCCAGCTTGAACGAGACACCGAGCATATACAACCTCGAGAGAAGCTAGGACAGCAATCGCATTCCTTCATTTAGGATGCTACGCGATTCTTCGTGCTTGAGGCGGCGAGTATATCCGCCACGGCGCGGTAGCTGAAGACGATCGCAGGACCGATTGTAATCCCTGCTCCGGGGTAGATTCCGCGCATTGGCGATGTCATATCGTTGCCGCAGGCGTAGAGACCCTGGATCGGCTTGCGTTGACCATCGAGAACTTTGCCGCAGCTATCAGTCGCGAGGCCCAATGCAGTGCCCAGCGTTGCCGGAACAATCGGCAGCGCCACGAAGGGGCCGTTCCGGATCGGTCCTAGATTTGGGTTCTTGGTTCCGACCCTTGGATCTCCAAGCGTGCGGTTGAAGGTCGACTCGCCGCGTTTGAAGAGTGGATCGATCCCTATGACGGCATGGGTGTTGTGCTCCTCGATCGTCCTCTCGAGCACGTCGGGGGGGAGCCCGATTTCTCGGGCGAGCTCTGGGATTGTTCGGCCCACCTTGATATATCCAAGCCGAGCGTATTTGCCGATGCTTACCGTCCATGGCCACGGCAACAGATGCCCCATGCCTCTGAGGCGAACGAAATCGGAATCACAGACGAAATAGAACCGCTTGTCTGTGGGGTATCCGTTAGCGAACATCGCCAGGCAGATGTCATGGTAAGAGTTGGACTCGTTTACGAACCGGCGCCCGTTCGGCGCGACTGCAATGACGCCGGGACGTCCGCGATCGAGCCAACCATACGGGACCACCCGTGAGGTGCTGCCCGTCTTGAGAATCGATACCGGTGTCCAGAAGCCTGCGGACGCGACATCCTTGTCGACTGCCGCTCCGACCTTCTTTGCAAGCTCAATGCCATCGCCCATGACATCGGGATGAGCCAGCGTATCGTCATGCAGATGTGGTCCGCTCAGCTCCGCTCTCAGCTGTGCGTTGCGGGCGAAACCACCCGTTGCGAGGATGACGCCATGGGAAGCAAGCACGCGTACCTCGGAACCGGCATGTTTCACGATTCCACCTGTGACTCGCCCATCCTCCTTGATGAGTTCAAGAAGAGGAGACGCCGGCCATAGTTCGACATCGAGCTTGCGCAAGCTCACCAGCAAGCGTGCGATCAACGCGTTGCCTCCACTGAATTCCGTACCGCGCCTGTAGCTCAAGCGATCGCGTGCGTAGCGGCTCACGCGACGCAAGACGTGCTTGAGGGACGAGATGGATTGAAACGGATTGAGAAAGCTTCGGACTTCACCGGACGAGATCATCATCCCTCCGAGTACAACCCGAATGGGATCTCCGATGAGATCGAAGTCTTTGCCGAGAAGGCGCGCATCATAGGGCGCAGGGCTGAGCGCCCTACCCTTGTCTGCGCCACCGATTTGGCTGGAGTGATAGTCGGGCGCTGGGGCCAGCGTGAACTTGACCTCACTCCCGTGCTCAAGCGAAGCAAGCGCGGTTGGACCGTCCTCTAAATAGGCTTCGATAAAGTCCGGCCGGTAGTGATTGCCAAGCTCATGCTGAAGATAGGTCCGAGCCTTGGCGAGCGAGTCGTCGATTTTCGCGAACCGCGCTTGAACCGAGCAGGGCACCCAGATCATGCCGTTAGAGAGAGCTGTCGTTCCGCCGAGGCGCGGCGATTTTTCGCAGACGATCACCCGTAGTCCAGCTTTCGCCGCATAGAGAGCGGCGGACAGACCGGCCGCACCGCTACCGATCACGAGGAGATCAGTTTCGCGATACTCCGGGGATCTGCCCGCTGGGGGAAGCGCTGTCCTGGTTTCCATGCCTGATTGGCTGATTGGCTTTTTCATTCCGGTTTCTTTTTTATTTGCGATGAACATCAGTTTGCCGGGGCAGAGGAACGGCCTTAAATTCCTCTGCCGCGGTCTTCACTGCACGTTCGATTGGGATCCGTTCGATGGAGGAGGCGCCAACGAAGCCGACACAATCGGTCGACCGATAAACTTCATACGTGTCCTGCGGCTCTGCGATTGCGCCGCCGTGGCAGAGAAGAATGATGTCTGATCGAACCGCCTTGGCTGCCGCGTTGATCTCGTTGATGCTCCTGATCGCCTCCTGGATCGGTTGTCCATCCTCGTGGCCCACCAGACCGCCGCGAGTAGCGCCGACATGAGGGACAATGCAGTCCGCTCCTCTGCTCGCCATGAGCTTGGCGTCTTCTGGGCTTGCGACGTAGGCGAGCGAGAAGATGTTCTTCTTGCGAGCAGTCGCAATCAACTCAAGCTCGCGCTCGAAGCCGAGCCCGACACGGCCGCGGCGGTCACGCCATTTTTCCCCCATGGTGGAGATGGTCGGGTAGTTGATCACGCCGGAGAAGCCGGCAGCGGAGAACTTGTCTAGAAGGGCATCAAGATCAAGCCGGAGAGGATCCCAGGCTTCAACGCCCCCAATCACAGGCACAGAAGATACGACGTTGCGAATTTCCGCAGCGAGCTCAAGCGTACGGGCATTGGAATCGCCGATGCGACTGGTGGGAAGGCCCATGAGCCGCGACAGACCTGTGCTGTAGACGACCAGCATATCGGCTCCCCCGAGCGCGGCGCATTTGGCGACCAACCCACAGCTGCTGGCCGCGGCGAGGATCGCCTTTCGGTCCGCAACTTGGGCTGCGATCCTCGAAAGAATTTCCGCGCGATCAAATATTTGCACGAGAAAAGCCTCCCAGCCCGAGCTGCTCGACGATCCACGTCACGGCGGTCTCGGCAAATTCACGGTCGTTGATGTGGCAGCTGAGCTCGCGGACTGTGATCTCTGGCCGGACATTGGTCTTGATTGCCTCAAGCCAAGCGTGGTCGGCTTCCGCGTCTCGAAATACGCCACCCTCCCGGTCGTAGTCCGACACACCTTTAGCCGGCCAAAGCACAATGGCAGGCCCCTTAGCCTGCGACAGCCGCTCGGCCGTAAGCGCGCCGATATCAGTGTTCTCGGCCGGCGTCGTACGCATCAGAGTTGTGTAGGGCGTATGGGAGTAGAAGCGCCGGTTTCGGAATCGATCGGGTACGCTGGAGGGCGGACCGAAGTTAACCATGTCAACGGCGCCGGGCGCGATCACTTGCGGGATCTGTTGGTGCGCAGCCGCCTTGAGCCGATCGGGGCCCGCACTGGCCGTGCCTCCCACGAGTTCATCGGCCAACTCCGTCGTAGTCAGGTCGATCACTGCATCAAATTCGCCGGCAGCGATCAGCTGCTCCATCTTCCGGCCACCGGCTCCGTTGGCTGGAAACACGATCGCGTGCAGACCGGCATCGGCAAGCAGGGACACGCACTGATCTGCCGCAGGCGTCGTCACGCCAAAGGCTGTGATCGCAACGATCTTCCGCTCGCGTTTGCTGTTGTTGGATTGATAGTGCATGGCGGAGATCGCCCGCCCTGCATTCTCCAGCACTTTTGCCGTGAAGGCATTGACACCAAAGAGATCGACCAGCGTCGGGTACAATATGATGTCGTGATGGCTTGCCAGTTCAGCGAGAAGCGCAGGCCGCGCACTTGTCACCAGCAGCTTTGGAAAGCCGTACGGCAAATCGGAGACGATCTCGCCGAAGGCGGCGCTCCCCTTCCCTCCCGCAACGGCCACAATGGCGTCGATTATGCCATTGCCTCCAAGCTCAGCCACCTTCGCGCGGGTCGACGCGGCGATCTGTGTCAGGAGCTCAGCAGGTGAAAGCGAGCGCCTCGCAGAATCGATAGCCTTGCCTCCCGACGATGTGCCGATATCGATCAGGACGGTCTTTCGACCGAATTTTTGGATTATGTCGGATAGAAAAGAGGCCTCGCGACCCTTGGTGTCCAGCGTGGCGACAATCGCCACTGCCGGCGATGCAGAAGCAGGACTTTTGGATAGGTTACCATCCCGGACTGCCTCTTGGTCGTCCGCGCGATGGTGAGACACGATCTTTCTCCCGGACCATTCTAATCTCTCGTGGTCTAGGATGACTGAAAACGGAGCATAAGAACGGAGGCGGGCGGAGTTGGGTAAAGTTGGGTAGATGCATCAGTTGGAGATCACCGAAGGTCTAAGTGCCTTGCCGAGACCACGGCGCGGCGTCTATGCGAGCCGTTCAGGCTCCCCCATGCACCTCACTACTTCTGCGTCGTCATTCTCGAACAATGCGAAGTCGGTGCTATGAGCGCGAAAATTTGCTCGGTTGGCAGACATCATTGCTTGTCCTTTCCAGACAAGCGAAAAGTCAGCGCGGCCGGAGCAGAGCTTGCGATCGAGCCGATCCGCCGATCGGCAACTCTTGAGCCAACTAACCAATTGAGACTCTTTGCTGAGCACCAGGTTCGTCAGAACAGTGCTCACTATGGCCGTGATCAGCGAATCAATCAGGCATCCGACCTATGGATTGGATACAAGCAGGTTGAGGGGTACCTCGGCTGCTGCCGTAAGATGCCGCAATGGTTCCGCGGGCACTCTCGCCTCGCTCGGACAGCGCTTGGGCCGGTCCCGAACTGCGAGGCCTTGCGCAGTCAGGTCGCGGAGCGAAAGGCTGGAAGTGGCTCTATCCAGGACTGAGGTTAGACACTTACGGCGCGAGGTACCGCAGAAGTTCGGGATTACCGCGGACGTCCCCTGCTGCGCCCTGCAGCGCGATGCGGCCACGATCGAGTACGTATGCGTGGTCCGCGACCCGCAATGCGAGATCGAGGTGCTGCTCGACAATGATGACCGCGATCTCCTTCGCGAGTTCCGTCAGGCGTTCGGTGATCTCCTCGATCACCCCAATCCAAACTCCCTCGGTCGGCTCATCCAGCAGCAATAGTTTTGGATCTCCCAGTAGGGCGCGCCCGATCGCTAGCATCTTACGCTCGCCACCCGAAAGTGTGCCCGCTGCCTGATCAAGGCGGTGGCCGAGCTTAGGAAACATCGTCAGGACGCGGTCAATCGCTGAAGCGTTGGTGTTAAAGAGTAATCCCACTGCGAGATTATCCCGCACCGAGAGGCGTGCGAACACCGAGTGCTCTTGCGGCACATAGCCAATGCCGGCGCGCACACGCTGCTCAGTTCGAAGACGATTGAATGCCTGGCCATCAAAGACCACCTCGCCTCTCCAGCTTGGTAGCTCGCCGACAATGGCTTTCATCAACGTGGTCTTTCCTGCACCGTTACGGCCAAGTACGGCGACACCGCCTCGCCAGGGAATGCCGAGGGTCAGATCAAACAGCACTTGGCTGCGCCCGTACCCAGCGTCAAGATGCCTTATGTCGAGGAACTGTTTCTTAAGCACGGCGTAAGTAGATCTCCTGGACACTTTTGTTGGCCTGGATCTCGGCCACGCTTCCTGTCGCCAGCACCCTACCTTGGTCAAGGACCGTGAGGCGGTCGCAGATGTCGCGGATGAAATCGAGATCGTGCTCCACGATGACGATGGAGCAATGCTGTTTGATGGGCCGCAAGAGTTCGCCGGTGACGCGGCGCTCCTCAAGGCTCATGCCTCCGGTAGGCTCGTCCAACAGCAGGAGCTGTGGCTTGCCGGCGAGCGCCATCGCGATCTCTAGCCATTGCTGCTGGCCGTGGGAAAGCGTTGCGGCGGCATCAAACGCACGATCGGCGAGACGGAACTGGGTCAGCATCATCATGACCTGATCGTGCAGCTGTCTGCGGCTGCGCGACAAGACAAGATCAAGCAGCGAGCAATGCCCTTGCAGCGCGAGGAGGATATTGTCGTAGAGCGTGAGGGTTGGCAGTACCGATGTGATTTGAAACTTCAGGCTCATGCCAGCTCGGGAGCGCTCGCTGGGCGTGAATGCAGTAATATCTGTATTGATGAAGCTGACCTTGCCCTGCGTTGGCACCTCCGCCCCCGCTATGCACTTCATCAACGTGCTCTTGCCCGAGCCATTGGGCCCGATCAATCCGTGGAACTCGTTCTCGCCAACGGTGAGCGCCGCCTCCTCGAGAGCTGTAAGTTTTCCGAAGATCTTGCGAATGCCTGCGGCTTCAAGAAGCGGCATGATGCTCTGCCTTCTTCTTTTGCGCTTTCGCGGCGAAGCTGCCCACGCGCTCGCGCTCCGTGAGCACCATGCTGATAAGTCCGAGGGGCCGGAAAAGGATCACGCCGAGCAGAAGCAGGCCCAAAATGATCGGCCAAATGTCCCGGTAATTGTCCGACAGCCAAAAGGATAGGCCTTCGACGATAGCCGTACCGATCACCGCGCCGATCAACGTACCCGAGCCGCCGAACAGCACGTAAAGCACGACCTGGGTGGAGACAACAACGCCGACCATATTGGGCCAGACAAAACCCTCCTGGGAAGCGTAGAGGCTGCCGGCCAAGCCTGCGATGGCGCCGCCGATCGCGAACACTATGGCTTTCAAATGTTGTGTCTTGTATCCGAAAAAAGCGATGCGCTGCTCGTTCTCGCGCAGGCCGGCGAGCGCGAGCCCGAACTGCGAGCGCACCAGAAAGCGGCATGCCAGGTAGACAGTGACGAGAAGCCCCAGTGCAAGATAGTAAAACACCGGCCCTTCCGAGAATTCGTAAGTGCCGAGCGTCATCGGCGGAATCGAGGGAATGCCGTTCTGGCCACCGAGGTAGTACCAGCCGCGAGCGAGACGATCGGCGGCATAGGCACCGGTAAGAGTCCCGAGCGAAACGAAGATCACGCTGGCCGGATGCCTGCCGAGGAGGAGAAAACCACCGAGCAGCAACGCGAAGACGAGACCGATCAGTGTGCCTGCGGGCAGCACCAGAAGGATCGAGGTGATGTCGAGGTCGCGTGCAAGCAACGCAACGGCGTAGCCTGCCGAGCCGAAGAAGAGGGCCTGCCCGAAACTCATGATCCCGGCATACCCCCACACGAGATCGAATGAGAGAGCGAAGAGCGCCAAGATCACGACGCGGGTCGCAAACACCGTAAGATAGTCGTGGAGCATCATCGGGAGCACTATTGCTCCAATAAGCACTAGCCCTTCGATGATGAACAGGACTGGTCTAACCCCTCCTGCAAAGGCTGTTTCACCGATTTCGGCAGCTGCGAGATTGACTTCTAGTGTGGGCACCGAGGGCCTTTCTACCGCGTTCATGGCTTTATTTTTTTTGGGGGGGGTCGTCAGCATTCCCTGGGCTCGACAAGCCCGTTGCTGCGCTGCACGATTTCAAACTTCCCGCTCTTGCAGACCGCCGTGTACATGTTCATCCTACAGTGACGTTTGCCAGGAACCATCTCGGCCGGTCCGCCCGGACCTTCCGCGATCTTGGCGTGATCGAGCGTTGCAGCGACTGACTCGCGATCGACCTTTCCAGCTTCCTTGACGGCGGCCTCCCAAAGCTTCAGCCCGCGGTAGGTACTGGGCGCGGCACTGCTCGCTGCAAACAGGGACTCTCCAGGATATTCCTTCTCATAGGCTCCGTGAATTCTGGCGGAGATCGGATCATCCTTTGCGACTGCTTTGTAATAGTCGAGACAACTTGCAAGCCCCTCCATCTCATTGGCAGCATGGAGGCTGAGATAATTTTCATCCTCATTCACGGCAGCAAGCCGTCCGCCGTTCTTGAGATATCCCGCTTCGGAAAGCTGCTTGAATAAGGGACCGACGCCTGGAGGAATGACGGTATTGAAGACGGTATCAGCTTTGTTCGAGATAATTGCGTGGACGGTAGCGGAGAAATCGATCTGGTCGAGAGGATAATACTCCTCGAACACGACCTCCCCGCCATTGGCTTCGATCAATTTACGAGCATATGCGTTCAGGTTGCGCGGCCAGATATAGTTTGAGCCTGGAAGGGCAAACTTCTTGCCGCCGTTTTTGATTAGCCAAGGTATAAATGTGTCGCATTGCTGCGCCGGGGTGGCGCCGGTACAGAACAGGTATGGTGTGCATTCCTGACCTTCATAGAATTGCGGATAAATATAGAGCGTCTTGCCCCGTGAAACGATGACATCCTTGATGGCGTTGCGCATTGAGCTGGCGAGGCCGCCGAGGACCATGTCCACCTTGTCGCGCTGGATCAGCTTGCGCACGTTACCCACCGCGACCGATTCATTGGAGGCGGTGTCTTCGATATAGAGCTCGATCGGTCGGCCCAGCAGTCCGCCGGAATTGTTGATCTCCTTGATCACCATCTTGGCAACATTGGCATCCGCCTTTCCGGCGAAGCCGATCGGGCCGGTGAGATCGATCGCGATGCCGACCTTGATCGGACCTTCGGCGGCATTGGCCCAGTCGGGCCGGATCACCCAGCTGCCGGCTCCTGTAGCGATCGCACCAGCCGTGAAAGCGAAGTTCGAAAGGAAACGACGGCGTGTAAGTTGGACGCGATCAACAATCATATGATTACACTCCCCTTTGATCGATGAGGCCTTGCGGCCGACACTTGACGAAAACGATAGCAAGTACGAAGACGAGCACATCGGCGACGACCGGTGCCACAGCCCATGGCAGCGCCGCGCTGACAGCGCCGATGATCCCAGCGCCTGCTACTGGTCCGATGAAGGAGCCGACCCCACCAACCATGACCGCAACAAATCCCTGGATCAGAAAACGAATTCCGAGATCGGCAAATAGATCGAAAACGGGCACAATAAGCGCACCGGCGAGCCCCGCTAGCGCTGCACCGAAGGCAAAAGTAGCGCCATAGATGAACGTCGTCGAAACGCCAGATGCGCGCGCCAGAGCCGGGTTTTCAAGTGTCGCCCGAACGCGGAGGCCGAAGCTCGTGCGCGACAGCAGCAGATAGCAGGCTCCCAACACCAAGCCCGTGATCACGAGGATCGTAAAGCGCCAGGCCGAGATGTGCATGGTGGCGATACCGATAGATCCGCCAATTGGCTCCGGAACCGTCAGATACAAGCCGCCAATGAGGCCACGCACCGTCTCTCGGATGACGAGGCCGAGCGCATAAGTGCCGAGCATCGCCACGATGGGTGCCGCATAGAACCGGCGGATCATGAGCGCTTCGAGCACAAAGCCCAGCAATCCGACGAGAATAGGTGCGGCAGCCATACCGACCCACACCGGCAGACCATGATGATAGGCGAGATAAGTAATGTAGGCACCGAGCAACACGAACTCGCCTTGGGCAAAATTGAAGATGCCCATCATGCTCGCGATGACTCCGAGGCCCAGCACGATCAAGACCATGATCGCGCTGAAGCTCAGAATGTCGAATGCCGCCATGAATGTGTTAGTCATATAGATCCATCCGCGCGCCAGCGCAGCTCGCCTTACATCTTCTTCCAGTCACCTATTTGTTCGAAGGCATGGGCGGCACGGTAGATCGTGGATTCCTCGAAGTAACGACCGACGAGCATCAGGCCGACTGGCAATCCGTCGACCATTCCGCAGGGCAGTGACATGGCTGGATGATGCGTAATGTCGAACGGCGCGGTATTGGTGAACATTTCGATCGCGCGAGTGAAGTAATCCTCGCGGCTGGCATTGGAAGGCGGCAGCGGCGTTGCCTTCATCGGTGTCGTCGGCATGAGCAGGAGATCGTAACTCTCGAGGGCCTTGTCGTATGCTGCAGCGAGCCGGCGTGAGATGTTGAGCGCCTTGCCGTAAAAGCGGGATCCAAAGGTGTTGTTGATATAGGTGCCGAGCAGCAGGAACAGCTTGGTCGTCTCGGACAACGAATCCGCCTGCCGCCGCCAACCGCGATGGAAATCCATGAGCGACGTTGGATATAGATCGCCTCGGCTGACACCATAGCCGTCGCCGTACATCATGGTCTGGACCGCGCCCTCAGTTCCGATCGGCGTCCAGATCGCCGCTCCCAACAGATGCATCGGAATCGAGACGGTCTCAACGGTCGCACCGAGATCCTTAAAGCGCTTGGCCGCCTCCCGCACGCACTCATTGACAGAAGCCTCCGCCGAAGGCTGCTCGAATCCTTCCTTAAGGATGCCGATCCTCATTCCTTTGATGCCGGCACCCAACGCTTTGGTGTATTCATCCACCTTTGGTGCCTTGATGCGCGAATCGTAGCCGTCGTCGCCTGCAATCACCTCCAGCAGCAGCGCGTTATCGGCTACTGTCGCCGTGATCGGTCCGGTGTGATCGATAAAGACCTCAATCGGCATGATTCCCGTGTAGGGAACGAGACCCCAGGTCGGCTTCATACCGTATGTGCCGCAAAACGAAGACGGCATGCGGATCGAGCCGCCTTGGTCGCCGCCGATCGCCATGTCGACCTCGCCGAGCGCGACCACAACCCCACTTCCGGAGGAGGAACCGCCGGCCGAATAGCCCTTCTTGTGTGGGTTGTGTACCGGGCCGGTTGCATTGGTGTGGCTACCGCCGGAGAGACAAAACGCCTCGCAGTGAACCTTGCCCACTATTTCCGCGCCAGCATCGAGCATGCGCGTCACGATCGTGGCATCGAAATCGGGTACGTAGCCTTCAAGGGTGGCACAGCCATTCATCATAGGCACCCCGGCCAACATGATGTTGTCCTTCAAGGCAACCGTCTTGCCTTTCAACTTTCCGCTGGCGGCCCCCTGGATGGTGGTCTTGCGGTACCAAGCGTTGCGCGGATTTTCGTCCGAAGATGGCCTATAGCCAGGGGTCCGTGGATATTTGACCGCCGGCAATTCGTCGGGCATCGCAGCGACGAGATTGTACGATTCGAGCGTGCCCTGCATCAGCCCCCGGAAGGAGGCAACGTCTTCATCGGTCAGCGAGAGACCACACTGTTGGGCGATGCTGCGAAGCTGGATGGGGGTTGGAAGGGCGACTGACATGGGCTTTCCTAAAAATTTATCCTGGTATTTAGACGTGCCGCCTATCGATTATTCTACGATGGCCGCGTCCCCGCCATTCTGAGGAGCAAGTGCATCCGCCACAAAGAGGGCGCGCAAAGGGATGTGAGTAATATTGGGTAAAGCAGCTCGCACTCATCCATTGCTCGTGCAGAGCATTGCGGAGCTGCCGGGCCGTCAAGCCTTGCCGCTTCCTGTCTCGGTTAGCGCGAGCGTCTTGTTTTTCGATCGAGCGGCCGGACGAGCAAGCCAGCGCGATCAGCTTAGAGTTGCAGTGTGGCAGCCATCTGACAGAGCCCAATGCACTCCCAAGCTCCCCACCCCGGCTCGTTGACCTTGACTAACAAGCTCCACCGCAGGAAGAACCTGATGTGCTCCAAAGGGTGAGTAAATGTGGCAAGCAGAAAGATATTTATTCAAGTCCCTTCGGCCCGCCTCCAAGTGCGGGGGGCGGTGCCGGTGCTACGCTTGAACTCGCGACTGAAGTGATAGACGTCGCAGAAGCCGCAGCGTTCAGCGATAGTCCCGAGGCGTGCATCAGTTTCCAAGAGTAGCCTTTGTGCCATCATAATACGCTCTCGGATCAGCCAGCGCCTCGGGTTGATCTGCAAATACTTTTGGAATAGGCGCCGCGTTTGTCCGGGGCTGAGACCGGTGACGGAGGCCAGCTCATCGGCATGCCAAGGTCGCTCTGGCGCGTGCTGCATCTCTGAGACGATGGCGCGCAATGGGGCGGGAAGACGAGATTCACCGTGCCTGGGTGAAGGCGCTGCTATCAAGTGCAACAGCTCCGACACTATGTGATTGAGAGCCATATCGACGTTATCATCTCTCGCGCGCAAGACATCAAACAACTCATCGAACCATCGTTCAATCTCGCTCGGCTTCAAGATCGTCGTGAGGGTTGGGCCGTCGCCGAACACCTTGCGCCGAATGGCCGCACAATTGGGTCCATCGATCCGCACCCATAGAACTGTCCAGGGATCGCTCTCATCTGGCCAGTGCGCATGCGGGGTCTCGTTGGCGATCCACATCAACTGATTGCGGACAACACTTAATGTCCTCCCCTCGCTGGATACGAAACCACGACCCGCTTTGCAGAACAGAATGTCTTGGCCCGGATAGCTATCTCGCGCGATACGATGGTCCGGGGCAGTGATAGCTTTACCAGCTCGTAGTACCGTAAAAGCGCAGCGAATCCACGCGACGTCAGGAACGACGTACTGATGGCTCTCAGGAAAAAGCGTGCGCTGCAACAACTTTGACATGCGCGTTTTATATAAATTCAAGCGTGCTTTGTCCATTTCCGCCGGCGAATTTCACATTTAGCCTGGCCAATAACGAAGAACAAGAACTTGCAGCCGCATTCCTGGACGCACGTTTTGTATCCTTTTAAGTTCGCTGCGAGGATTCACGGAGGAGACGGTGCTGACACTCACCGGCCCCACACTGCGCCGGCACGATGAGCTTCTGATATTCCCGAGCTCATACGGCGCCGACGTTTGAGCGCTGACTTCAAGCATCATTTTAGGGGAGGACTTGATGACAAAGCCAAGAATCACCGTCGTCGGCAGCTTCGCAGTGGGGCTTACCATTCGCGCTCCAAACATTCCGGTCTTCGGCGTCACGATGCTGGGCAGCAGTTTCGATATGGGTCCTGGCGGCAAAGGATCGAATCAAGCAGTTGCGACTGCGCGATTAGGCGCAGAGTCATCATTGGTCGCCATCATTGGCAAAGACAAGTTCGCCGATATCGCGACAGACCTCTACAAGTCCGAGGGCGTGGACGCCGCCTATGTCAAGCAAATCGACGAAAGTCCCACGGCTGTTGGCTTCATCATCCTCAACGACCGGGGCGAGAACTTTATCATCATGGACTATGGTGCCACGAACGCTATGAATCCGGATTTTGTGGATCGTGCCGAGAGCCGCATTCGGGAAAGCGACGTCGTGATGGCGGTCCTCGAGCCTCCGGTCGACGTCGCAATGCGCGCCATGGAGCTGGGCCGAAAGCACGGCAAGAAAACTATTCTTAATCCAGCTCCTGCGGCGCCGCTTCCGGATGAGATTTTCAAGTTCATCGACTATCTTACGCCAAATGAGAGCGAACTTCGTATTTTGTTGGGCCTCAGGCCGGACGATCCGCGGCCCTCGCGGGAGCTCGTCGAGTTGCTGCGCAAGCGGGGCGCCTCCAATGTAGTTGTAACACTTGGCGACCGCGGCGTGCTCATTGTCACTGACACGATCGACACAGCAATCCCGGCCGCCGAAGTCGAGGTCGTGGATACGACCGGCGCTGGCGATGCGTTTAACTCAGGCTTCGCTGTGGCTCTGGCTGAAGGCAAGGACGTGATCGAGGCCGCACGTTTTGGGATTTGCTGCGGCGCTCTCGTCTGCACCAAACTCGGGGTTATTCCCGGTATGGCGACGCGCAGGGCTGCCGAGGACATGTACCGCAAAATTTTCGCCCCGCGTTGATGAGGAGCCGGATGGCTGATCAGACAGCTTCCGACTGCCCTGTTGGCTTCGACCACGTAAGCGTCGGCAATCGCGAAGTTCGAAGCGGTAGCAAAGCAGATGCGGAACGCCGGGCACCGTCCCTTTTGCAAGAACCTAGCGAGTTGATTAGCAAGATGCCGCGAATTTACGATTGGACGGCGCGCGAGGCTGAGCGCACAGTGACGGTGGCCGACCTCCGCACGGCCCGAAAAGCGGGCAAACGCTACACGCAAGTAACCGCTGATACGGCGGACGAGGCGGCGGCGGCGGAAGAAGCCGGTATCGAGATGCTGGTGACCCGCGCCCCCAACGTGGCGGCCGTGCGCGCCGGCTCGAAGCGACTTTTCATCACCGCAGCGCTCGGCTTTACCGATGCCGCAACACAGGACGATATCTTACGCACCGCATTGAAGGCGCTGACCGACGGTGCAGATGCGGTGATCACCGCACGCGGCATGGCGACTGTCGCCATGCTGGCGGCGGAGGACATTCCGGTGATGGGTCACCTGGGGCTTGTTCCAAGGAAATCGACCTGGGTGGGAAAGCTTCGCGCTTTCGGCAAGAACGCGGACGAAGCGTTGGAGCTTTTCAGTCGCTTCCGCCGTCTTGAGGACGCCGGTGCGTTCGCGGTGGAATGCGAGCTCGTTCCTGCGCGTGTCATGGCCGCAATCCAGCCACGGACGGGCCTAGTCACGGTTTCGCTGGGTTCTGGACCGAGTGCGGACGTCATCTTTCTGTTCACCGCCGACATCTGCGGCGAAGAAGAGCGGCGCCCTCGGCATGCGAGGGCCTACGGAGATCTTCGCGCGCTACGGCAGCGCATCAAGCAGGATCGCGTCAACGCCCTTCGCGCCTTTCGGACGGACGTTGAAGCGAACTCGTTCCCCGGATCTTCCGAGGTCGCCGCGATTGGAGACGACGAGTACGGGGCATTCATGACGGCACTCGAGGAGACGCCCCGGTAGGGCCTCCCTTCGCTAGCCCAACTGTTCGTTCTAAGCTCTGAAATATCTCTTCTAAGGAGGCATCTGTGGATGACGCCCTGTTCGGTAAGAGGGACAAGCGCGGACACTGGACACCCAACAAGAAGCTGAAGCGAGCGCCGCTCTTTGTATGGCCTACGCAACCGCTGAAGCTTCTACGATTCTTATTTGGCTATCCGGGATACCTTTGGCCTTGGAACGCACTTTATTGCGCGGTCGCCGCTATCTCGTGGCTCTATCTCACACCCGCGCTCGAGACAATGCGGGATTTCCGTTGGCAGTGGATCGCTCTCATCTTCCTCCGGAACGCAGGACTGACGGTCCTGCTCTACGGCGGATTCCACACTGTCCTCTACATCCAGCGTCGGCAACAGAAGCAGTTCAAATACAATGCCAAATGGCCCGACATCGAAAATCCGACGTTCTTGTTCGGTAACCAGACCGCCGAGAACGTTTTCTACACGCTGGGCGCCGGGGTGCCGATCTGGTCTGCCGTTGAAGCGGTGACGTGGTGGGGATACGCGAATGGCTACATGCCATGGGTCGCGTTTGCCACCCATCCCGTCTACTTCATCGTGCTTCTCATGCTTGTTCCAGCTTGGCGAGAACTGCATTTCTACCTCATCCATCGCCTGCTCCACATGGGGCCTCTTTACCACTGGATCCATAAGATTCACCACAACAACGTCAATCCGGGACCCTGGTCTGGCCTCTCCATGCACCCGGTCGAATCTCTATTTTACTTCACGGGAGTATTGATCCATCTGGTCGTGCCATCACACCCGCTGCATTCAATGTTCCAGCTCATACACGCCGGATTATCACCCGCGAAATCCCATGTTGGCTTTGACCGCATGTATCTCGACGACGAACATGCCGTCGATACCGACAACTACTATCACTACTTGCATCACAAGTACTTCGAGGTGAACTACGGCGAGAAGCGCATCCCTCTGGACGAGTGGTTTGGTACTTTCCATGACGGCTCGCCAGAGGCCGACGAGGCTCTCACCAAGCGTATCAAGGCCAAGAAGTGGGCCCGTGGATAAGGGTAGCGAATGGGAGAACCGCGATTTGCCCTCCACTCTAAGTTCAGGAATAGGGGAAAAGACATGGTGACGACCACAGGTGAATGGGTGGCGGCTTGTCCGGCCGAGGCGGTGCGGCCGGAAGAGGCGCTCCGTTGGGACCATGCAGGAGCGAGTTTTGCGATCGTTCGGTCGCCTGACGGCGCCTACTTTGCGATCGATGGTCACTGCACCCATGAGAAGATCCACCTGGCGGATGGCATCGTCGATGGAAATATTATCGAATGCCCCAAGCACTTCGGGACCTTTGACTACCGGACCGGTGCGGCCCGGACGCTTCCAGCTTGCATCGACCTGCGCAGCTACGAGGTGAAGGTCGAGAACGGCACCGTTTTCGTCAAAATCTAAGCGGACCAAATACGCGGAAATGCGGCACGATGTCAAAGCGGAGTTTGCTTATACTCCAGTCACTCTGGGCAATGGAACGGCGCCAGCCCGACGGAATCGAGCGTTCGATCGACCATAACATCGCGATGATCCAGGAGGCCGGGTTCGATGGCATCAGCACCTCCTGTACCGATCCTGCGCAGGTTGCCCTGGTTGCGCGCGCCTTGGCCGGCTCGGGGCTTGCCGTCGAGGGCGTGTGCTTTCCGCAGACGATCGACCACTTGAAAAACGCCATTGATCTGGCTCGGGATCTCGACGTCCTGCATCTCAACGTCCAACCGGACATCCGCCCGCGCCGTCTCGCCGACTGTATCCCGCTGCTGGAGGGCTGGATCAGGGTGGCGCAGGATGCGGGGATGCCGATCTACTTCGAAACGCATCGCAACAGGATGACGACGGATCTTCTCTTTACGCTCGACCTGCTGGATCTGGTCCCAGAGATGCGATTGCTTGCTGATCTCTCGCACTTCTTGGTGGGCCGCGAATTCTGGTATCCGATCTCAGACGAAGACGAAGCCCTGGTGCGCCAAGTACTCGACCGCACCTGGGCATTTCATGGCCGCGTTGCGTCCCGCGAGCAGATACAGGTCGAGATTACATTTCCCCAACACAAGATGTGGCTCGATCTGTTCCTTCGGTGGTGGAAATACGGATTTAAGAGCTGGCAACGGCGCACTCATGCGGACGCCTGTCTGTCTTTCACATGCGAACTCGGCCCGCAGCCTTATGCAATCACCGATCGCGATGGTAAAGACACCACGGACCGTTGGCAGGAAGCTCTCCTACTCAAATCACTGGTGCGCAATCTTTTTGAGGAAGCGATAAACGATGAGCGGCCGCCGGCCGGAAATGGATTAGTCGCGTGAGTGATCAATCGGCAATCGTGATCGTTGGGGCGGGTGAGGCCGGAACGGCCGCTGCTGTCGCTCTGCGGCAGGCAGGCTGGCGAGGCATGGTGGTCCTTGTCGGCAATGAAACAATGCTTCCGTATGAGCGCCCACCTTTATCGAAGGGGGTCCTGATCGACGAGATCAACCCTGGGCCAAAGTTGATTGTGACATCGGAACGGTTTGCCGAGCTAGAGATCGACTATCGCCAGGGGAGTGAAGCGGTTTCAATTGATCGCGCGGCGAACATGGTCGGGCTCTCAGACGGATCAGGGATAGCGTACCACCGGCTCCTGCTGGCGACGGGAGCCCGACCTCGAAAACTGCTGGTCCCTGTCGCCGAAGGAGTGAAGGTGGCGACATTGCGGACGTATGAAGACGCCGCGCGCATCCGCCGGGCGATCGGTCAGGGATGCAAGGTTGTCGTGATCGGCGGCGGATTCATCGGGCTTGAGGTTGCCGTGAGCGCGGTCTTAAGAGGTGCGTTGGTCACGATACTTGAAGCAGGACCGCGGCTGCTGACACGGGCGGTGCCGGCTCCGATGGCCGAAATGATCAGAGCCAAGCATGAGCGAGCTGGCGTACGCATCGAGACAAGTGCCACTGTCGAGCGCATCGATTTCAGCGAAGGAAGGTCCAACGTGGTGATGGCCGGTGGTCGCTCGTATGAGGCTGACCTGGTGATCGTAGGGATCGGAGCAACGCCGAATGTCGACCTTGCGCAAGCTGCCGGACTGGCGGTCGACGATGGGATCTTGGTGGACGAGACGCTCGCAAGTTCGGATCCGAACGTTTTCGCGGCGGGGGATTGCTGTTCGTTTCCACATCGCCTCTACCGAAAGCGGGTCAGGCTGGAGGCATGGCGCAATGCCCAGCGGCAAGGTGCGGCGGCCGCGGCAAACATGATGGGCGAGAACCGCCCTTACGAAGACGTCCCCTGGTTTTGGTCAGATCAATACGACGAGACACTGCAAATCGTCGGCCTCTCTCCTGAGGGACAAGCGCCAGTCATCAGAGATCTCCGCCCAAAGGGCCAGATCGCGTTTTACCTAGCCGCCGACAGACGCCTCGTGGCCGCATGCGGATTTGGCAGCCTGAGCTCCGTAGCGAGAGAGATACGCTTCGCCGAGATGATGATCAGCAGGCGGCTTAGCCCCGCGGTAGAGGCTCTCGCGGACCCCGCCATAAGCCTGAAGACTCTGGTGGTCTAGGAATTCAGCGTTCGGCACGGCATAAGAGTTAATTCTGAGGATCCCAGAAGGAAGTCGACGCCCGGAAGCGCTTGCCTTGCGAGGAAGCGGCGCCGCTTCGGAGCCCACCACGCTGAAGATAGTCGCATCGGACGAAAACCAATCCTGCTTTGGCCTCTCATGTTGCGCAAATGCGGAAGAAAGGACAACGATAGCGGGCGCAAATTCAGGCTCCCTGCCGCGCAGATGCGCAACAGGCATCCCAGCCTTGGCTCTTCTGAGGAATTCAGGGCAGGTTGGTCCTGTTCGCACTTCAGATCTCATAGACAAATGTGCATTTGGGGCGATCGGCCAAAGGCGAACCGCCCAAGCGCGCCGCGATGGTGCGGCGCGCCCCGCTTCATTCGAAGCGCCTAGTCCCCGACGTAGACGCCGCCCCGCTTCTTAGCTATCACATACACCGCGATGCTGAGCAGTGCGACGGCCGTGCCGTAGACCGGAAACATCCAAGAGAGATTGGAGCGCTGAAGCCATAGCAGCAGGAATGGCGTTGTACCGCCGAAAATCGTCGCTCCGGCAGCGTAACCTAAGGCAACGCCGGTTGTCCGAACGGTTCTCGGCATCAAGGTTGTGGCAATGAAATTGTATAGCGCCATGTTGCAGCCGACCAGCGTGCCACCCACAAGCATGATAGCGGAATAGACCACAATGTTCTTCTCGACGTAGAGCAGCGGCAAGAAGAACGAGGGGATGAGCAGTAGCCGCATCATGACAAAAGCGCGGGAGGGCCGGATCTTGTCCGCGAAGGCACCGATCGCTGGCGAGAAAATCATCCAGATAGCCCCCATGAGAGTCACGATGCCGTACACGTAGGTGCTGTTCTCCTTGAAAACGCCGTTAGCGATGTTGGGCAGGCCGAAGTTGTAGGTATAGTTGGCGAGTTGCACGCTTCCGACAACCAGAATTGCCGCGAGCAGCGAAAGGCGCGCCTTCCAGAGCGCCCTCCAAACTCCTCCGGTCGTATCCTGAATACGCGAGCCTTCGTCCTCATGATGCATGGCACGGGCAATCAGAGTTTCCGGAAGGGTCCGGCGAAGATAGATGATCAGCAAACCGAGAACGCCACCAACGCCGAACGGAACGCGCCAAGCCCAATCCTTCATGACTTCAGGACTGACGGCAGCGCTGACGAGGAAGGCGACTAAGCTCGCTCCAATTGAGCCTACCATGATAAAAGTACCGTTGATTAAACCGAGGTATCGCCCCTCCTGGCCGGGCGGAGCCAATTCGATCGCGATCGCATTTGCGACGCCAGCCTCTGCGCCGACGGCCAAGCCTTGGACCAATCGGAGAGTGACCAGTATGATCGTGGCGGTGATACCAAGGTCTTTGTAGCTGGGCAGCAGTGCGATCAGGAGCGAAGAAAGCGCCATCGCCGACACGGCGACCATCATCACCGTCTTATGACTGATGCGATCCGCGATGGGACCGAGAATTGCTGCACCGATAGGACGAGCTGCGAAGCCTGCTCCGAAAACTGCGAGCCCTGCGAGCAGAGATACGACTGGATCGGTAGCCGGGAAGAAGTGCGGAGACAGGAACGCCGCCATGAAGCCGTATAGTTGCCAATCATAGAACTCGAGAGCGACGCCGCCGCCAAGGCCAATCGTCATCGACCTTGTTGCAACGGGCTTTTCCAGTTCAATGGCGTTATCGTTGGCGCTATAATCGAAAGCTTGTATAGAGGCTTGCATCGATGCTGCTTCCAGTTGTCAGAATGAATTGAAAAGGCTCATTGAAGAGCCGGATGCGAGCCGAGCGGTCATCGAGCGTCGGCGACGTTTGCTATGGCCGTGGAGGCGCATTCCGCGCGCCGTACCATCGCTCCTGACAATTTTTAGAAGTTTCCAGCGCGATCAAGGCGCATTCGGAAATCCAAAAAGCATGGGCTGCTGCAGGCCCCTCGCCCAAAGTCATTATTCCTCTCCCTCTACTCACGCGCTTTGCGCGTCGCGTCGCCTTATTTTTTGTTGGCGGCCCCTTGCAGCGTCTGCTGCACGTCCGCTGTAGGAAATCCGGGAACGGAGTTCGCTCTCACGGTCTTCGAGGGCCGTGCGATCCATTGCCGACCAATCGACGTCCGAGCACACCACGCATATAGCCCAATGTCAAGATTGAAATATACCAATACGGAATTGATACATCCCATCTCCATCTTTCTTATCGGCGGATAGCGGGGCCAAATGCTCGACGCAACGTACAAGGCTCTGATTTTATTGGGCTAAGTCGCGAATTGCTTGAGCGCCGAGCGGGTTTCTGGCTGTCTCGAGGTATCACCGGCGCTGCGCACGCCTATTTCCGGAAAAATGCTCCCCTTCCAGGCAACGACATGATCGCGTTCGCTCACATCCGCTGGACTAGCACCCGCTCCATCTCAAACGATCGTATGTCTTGCCACGGACTGGCAGTCGCGTTCTCGCGGGCCGCGGTGCTGGTCGGTCGATGGCGTGAGTCGGAGTTGCGAAGTCGGCGAGACCGTCTCGGCAAGTACACGTTCGCGAAGCCGATGAACGAGAAGTCAAACTGCGAGCCGGAGGGTACAGATCAGGATGGTGTGCGAGAGTTACTGGCGCCAGCGGGCATATCGCCCATTTCGCGGACAAGACGGGGAGCTCGGCGCTCGAACCAGGGCAGCCCACTGAAGCGCTTATTGTCCCCGATAGTTCGGCGAACGCTTCTCGAAGAATGCGTCCATCCCTTCCTGCTGATCGGCGGTCGTGAAGGCGACCCGGATGGCTTGGCGCTCGAACTCCAGGCCAGCCTCCAGAGGTGTCTGGTAGGCAGCCAGCACCGCCGCTTTCGCGAGCTCGACCGAACGTGGCGGCTTTTCCGCGATCATACCGGCAATCTCGACCGCCCTCGCCGTCGCCAAACCGGTTGGTACGATGTCCGCAACGAGCCCGGCCAGCAGCGCGGTTTGGGCCGAGATGGGTTGGCCGCTGAGGACCATCAACATCGCCAAAGATTTTCCCGCCACGCGTGTCAGGCGCTGCGTTCCCCCGTCACCCGGAATGACGCCAATGTTAACCTCCGGTTGTCCGAACCGAGCGCCATCGCCCGCCACAATGATGTCGGCGAGCATTGCGAGTTCGTTCCCGCCCCCGAAGCAAATGCCCTCGACAGCCGCTATGATCGGCTTGACGCAATTCGTGATGTCCCTCCAGTCGTTTCGCCTGGCCGGATTGTTGATGGCCTCGAATCCGCGCTGCTGCATCTCCTTGATGTCAGCACCGGCGCAGAAGAACGCCTCGCCGCCCGTAAGAACGATACAACGGATGTCCTCATCGGCGACTGCGGCTCGGCAAGCGCCCGCGATCGCGGCGATGAGCTCGTTGCTCAGTGCGTTGCGCTTCGCGGGTCGATTCATTTTCAACTGTCGCACATGCGGAGACGGCGTTGTCGCGATGACGAGGTCGGAGATAGTCATTTTGCGTACTCGGACTCGAATTGAACTTTTATTTGGGGCCCTACTGAAAGGACCTGCCAGGATCAACCAAAGGCCTTTTTTCTGCGCGCCTCTGCGATGGCCTCAACACTGAACCCGAACGAGGAGAGAATCTCGTCAGTGGCGGCGCCAATCGGCGCCGGATGAATGCGCACCCCGGGCGGAGTTCGCGACAGACGCACTGGAAGGCCGACGAGAGGCACGGTCCCGCGGCCCGGCACTTCTACGTCCCACATGATACCGTTGTGCGCGGTCTGCTCCTGAGCGATCGCGTCGGCAATTTCATTGACGGGCATGCAGAGCAGATCGACTTCCGACAGCTTTCGTACCACTTCTTCCGTCGTGAGCGCCGCAATCGCCTCTTCACAATGTGTCTTGACGACCGAAAGATGCTCAACCTGTCCACTCAGCGTCGAAAGCTCCGGCCGCATGCTGATGTCCGGCAGTCCGAGAGCCTTGCACATGAGGCCCAGCGGGTTATCCCGAAACAACATGACCACGGACACCCAACCGTCGAATGTCCTGAAGAAGATCGATTGCTTGATCCAATTGGTCTTCGTGCCGTAGATGCTCTCGCTCGCTATCTCGCAAAGCTGCATCGCGAGCGCCACGTCGTACAGGCAGGTCGAGACGACCTGGCCGCGGCCGGAAGTCTGCCGCTCGATGAGAGCAGCGAGCACTCCCTGTACAAGAGACATGGCCGCGCCGTAGTCGACGATGGGCGAATTGGTCAGGTGAGGCGGGTCGTTCTCTTCCAGCCCGCCGCGCGCCATTCCGCTGAAAGCCTGAGCCAACATATCCTGTCCTGGTCTATCGGCCAGAGGTCCAGTCTCGCCGAAGCCGAAGCCCGCGGCGTACACCAATCCCGGATTGCGGGCGCTCAGTTCGGCGTAGCCTAGACCCAGGCGCTCCATGACACCCGGCCGGAAGTTATGCAGGAGCACATCGGCCTTATCGACCAACTGAAGCAGAATCTCCTTCGCGGCCGGGTTCTTAAGATCCAACGACAGCAACCGCTTATTGCGCCCCATCGCAGCATAGTAAGAACTCATGCCGCCCACCCGCGTAGCCTCGAAGTCGAGACCGCGGGTGATGTCGCCCTGCGGCCGCTCCACTTTGATGACGTCTGCTCCGAGATCACCCAGAACCTGGCAGGCAAGCGGAACCTGCATCACCATCCCCACTTCCAGCACGACGATGCCATTCAGGGCACCCACCTTGGCGGTGACCGGTCTGCCATTGGGTTGAGCATTCACTGTGGGATCCTCTCTTAGGACGGGTTCTTGGGCATCTTGCTGGCTGTCCGCAACGCTACTGCACATCTTTGAACCGGTCAATCATTAGATCATCTCAATTACGCATTGATATATCTCAATTTATATGAAATCAGAATTGCAAGCGAATGTGACTACCGCCCGAGGCCCCTCTCGCAATGCCCCTCCTCCGACATGGATCCCAATCAGATGACTTTGAATTACATCGCCGGTGAATGGACCGCCGCAGCGGATGCTGTACCCAACGTGAATCCCTCAGACACGAACGACATTCTTGGGGACTATGCACATGCCTCGCTCCTCGACACTGAACGAGCCATCGACGCCGCATCCAGAGCGTTCCGAAACTGGTCACGCTCGAGCATCCAAACCAGGCACGACTGCTTGAACGCCATCGCGACTGAGATCCTCTCCCGCAAGGAAGAGCTTGGGCGTCTGCTCTCTCGTGAGGAAGGCAAGACGCTGCTGGAGGGAGTAGGAGAAGTCACGCGTGCCGGACAGATATTCCAGTTCTTCGCCGGTGAATGTCTGCGCCTGGCAGGTGAGAAAGTACCCTCGATCCGCGCCGGCGTGGACGTCGAAATTACGCGGGAGCCGTTGGGCGTGATCGGGCTCATCACGCCTTGGAATTTCCCGATCGCAATTCCTGCCTGGAAAATCGCTCCTGCTCTGGCTTACGGAAACACGGTCATATTCAAGCCCGCGGAACTAGTGCCGGGATCGGCGCATAAGTTGGCCGAAATCATCGCACACTCGGGAATCCCCTCAGGAGTATTCAACCTCGTGATGGGGCGTGGCTCGATTATCGGCGAGGCGATGCTGAAAAGTTCTGAGATCGCGGCCATCTCATTCACGGGTTCGGTCGCGACAGGAAAGCACGTCGCCCAAGCATGCACGGCCTCCGATCCAATGAAGAAAGTTCAACTCGAGATGGGCGGCAAGAATCCCATGATCGTGCTGGACGACGCCGAAATCGACGTTGCCGTCGAATGTGCGGTGAACAGCTCCTTCTTCGCGACCGGCCAGCGTTGCACCGCCTCCTCTCGCCTGATCGTAACCGACGGCATCCGCGACGCTTTTGTTGCTGCCATGACGAAACGCATGACATCTCTGGTCGTGGATGACGCATGTAAGGTCGGGACGCATATCGGTCCGGTCGTCGATCAACGCCAACTTGACCAAGATCTACGCTACATCCGCCTTGGTCAGGATGAAGGGGCCAGGCTGGTCACCGGAGGCGAGTTACTGAAACGGGAGACGCCCGGCTTCTACTTGTCTCCCGCGCTCTTCACGGAAGTTGACAACCGAATGCGTATCGCTCGCGAGGAGATCTTCGGGCCGGTGGCGACGGTGATCCGTGCTAAAAACTATGAAGAAGCTCTCGAAATCGCAAACGATACACCGTTCGGGCTGTCGTCCGGCATCTGTACGACAAGCTTGAAATATGCGAGCCATTTCAAGCGCAATGCTCAGGCTGGGATGATCATGGTGAACCTGCCGACAGCGGGCGTTGATTATCACGTACCGTTCGGCGGTAGAAAGGGCTCATCCTATGGACCGCGCGAGCAAGGGCGCTACGCCGCTGAATTCTATACGACCGTGAAGACGTCCTATTCCTTCGAGGAGACCGCCTGAACCATCGCGATCGCGACAAAGCGATCGGACCGGGATGCGCCCTCGCATTCCGGCTTCAGATGATGGACATGTCCGCTTCGTGGCTGACCTCAAGCGCACCGGCCAACTGCCGCAAGGCCCATTCGAGCTCTTCGAGCCGGTCCGGAACGCCAATAGAGATCCGCAAACCGGAGATCAGCGTCGGATCGACCAGGAGAGCGGACGTGGGTGTGGTGATCACGCCACGCTGCAGCGCCCGTGCGGAGACCTGTTCGACGGATCCGCTGGGAAGATCGAGCCAGACATGGAAGCTTGTCGGGTGACCGGCACGGACGTACGGGCGCAGAATCTGCGAGGCAAGCTTGACCCTCTTTTTCGCTTCCTGGATCAGGGACTGACGAACCTTCGCTGCCGTGCCGTTTTCGATCCACTCCGAAGCGATCATGGATGAGATCGGGGAAGCCATCCAGCAAGTCGCCCGCATGGCTTGATGAATGCGGGGAATGTATTGCTCCGGGACGATCAGCATGCCGAGCCTGAGGCCGGGCGCGAGGCATTTGGAAAGCGTGTTGACGTAGAATGTCCGCTCCGGCGCTAGAGACGCAAGCGGAACGCTAGCCTGGTCGAGAAAGCCATAGGCATCGTCTTCGATGATAAGGATATCGTGCTTGCGCGCGATCCGAACGATTTCCTGCCGACGCGCTGGCCCCATGATCGCGGCGGTCGAGCTCTGCACGGTCGGCATCGTAAACAGCACGCGCGCGGCGCGGGATGCTGCTGCCTTCTCGAATGCGTCCGGAACGAGACCCTCCTCATCCATAGGAAGCCCGACGAGATCGAGCCTCGCGAAATGAGCGTAGGACTTCATGCCGTGATAGGTGGTTGCCTCGACGAATACCTTGTCTCCGGGCTGGCAGATAGCGCTCAGAGTAAGAGAGATACCGTGCAGCGCGCCGTTGGTGATAACAAGATTATCAGGCGACGTGTCGAAGCCGGTCTCGCGCAACAACCGGGCAAATTGAATGCGGTGGTCTAGAACGCCTGATTGCGAAAGGTAGCCGACGTAATCCGAAATTTCGTTCGGAAAGGTCCAAGTGCTGCCGGCAAGGACCTTCGGCAGGATAGAAGGACCCGGTATGTTCAGACTGAGGTCGGCGACCCGCCCGCGCGACTGAGAGTTTTGTCGTTGTTCCGCGACGAACGTCCCTCGGCCTACGTGACCAATCAGCAAACTCCTTCGTTGCCCCTCCGCATATGCCTTGATCACGGTACCCACGCTGAGACCGAGACGCTCGGCCAAGTCGCGTTGCGTCGGAAGCTTCGTCCCGCTCGCAAGGCTCCCCGACGAAATGTCCTTTTCGATCGCCTCAAGCAGACGGAGAAAGGCTGGGGCCTTGCCGGGTTGTATTTCGGGGTACCATTTTTGCATTATAGTCTGTCATCCTAGGGCACTTCGACGTCGCAAGACCAGCCCGCAATCCGGATTTGGACGAGAAACCATTGATTTTCAACAGGTTTGCGACAACCGGCCGACCGGCGCATCCCGATTGAAGTGGCAGGCACGTCCGATCGCCCCACCATACCCCCTACAAGACCTTAACCGAAACGAGTTCGGTCTTTTCGTCGGCGATCATCCGATTGCGAAGCGGGCGACCGAACGCCTCAGCTTCCACCTCGAAGATGTCGCCGCTCTGCGGTATCATTCCCGAAGCGAAACTCAAGACGCTCGCGCCGAAGAAGTGCACATGGACATCGCCGGGGCGACGGAACTGATGATATTTGAAGTGATGATGCTCAAGGTTGCCTATCGAGTGGGACATGTTCTCCTCCCCAGAGACGAATCGTCCGGACCAAACTGTCGAGCCAGACCGCTTCACGCGGACGCTACCATTCACTTCATTCGGCAGCGGACCGAGTAGGACCTCAGGGCCGTACGAGCACTGCCGCAACTTCGAATGGGCAAGATAGAGGTAGTTGCGCTGCTCCATAACGTGATCGGAATACTCGTTGCCGAGACTGAAGCCGACGCGCAACACCTCTCCTTGATCTCCGATGATGTAGAGGCCCACGATCTCCGCTTCGTCTCCACCATCTTCAGCCCACGACGGCAGTCCTAACGCATGTTCAGGAGGCACCGCCCATGATCCGTCGCCCTTGTACGCCCACTCGGGCTGTACCCCGATGGTGCCGGGGCTCGGCTTGCCGCCATCAAGGCCGAGCTTGAACATCCGCATCGTATCGGAGAGATCGGCCGCAGCCAATTTCGCGTGCATGGCATCCCGCGACTCGGCGCTTCCGAGATGGGTAAGGCCCGTCACCGAAATGAGGCAGCGGGAAGGCTCCACATGATCGAGCGGCAGCAACAATCTTTGATCGGCGATCAGTGCATCGTAGTCGACTTCTCCATCAAACCCGCGTGCCAAAACAAGATGCTCCAAAGACGCACTCCCGCGCGCGGCTTCGAGAGCGAGTTCGCGGACGCTCGCTGCATTCCTGACCACGAGCGGCGGGGCGCCATTCTCAAGGATGGCGCCCACCTGCCGACGTCCCTCAGCAGTCTTAAATTGAATCAACCTCATGACCGGACTCCTAGACATCGGACGGCTGCAGGCGGCCGCTAAGGATGAGCAGCGCCTCGAACAGGTAGTAGCTGCCGAAGATAAGTTCGGCGTTGTTGATGAAATCCTCGCGGCGCGAATCTTCTCTTTTGTTGAAGCAGCCCTCCACCAACATGCCGACGGGCCTTCTGTCTTCAGGGCGCACCGGCGTCAGAAAGCCGCCCACGAGCGCAGTCGCTGCCTTCTCCGCAGCGTCTCGGTATTTCCGACGCTGACCCTCGGACGGCACGATTGAGCTCAATTTCAGCAAAGTCGATGTCATGAACGCGGTAGCAGCAGTGTCACGCTCGGTGTTGGGAGCCGCCGGATCGTCAAAATCCCAGTACGAAACGCCGTCGGCGGGGGCGTGGTCGATCCACCAATCCGCTCCCTTCACCGCCGCGGCAAGGAAGCTTTCGTCAATGCCGCCCGAAAGGCAACTAATCGTGGCTCCCAAGACGCCCCATGCCTGTGCCCTCGCCCAGACGCTGTTCGCGCTGTAACCCTTATGAGTGTAGCGCTCCAGAAGTTCTCCGGTTTTCGGGTCCAGTTTTGAGGATTGGATGAAGGCGCCGTCCTCGCGTTGATGAAGCGAAAGCACCCTTGCTGTGTGACGCTTAGCAATATCCTTGGTCTCAAGATCACCGGATTGCCGCGCCGCCCAGAACAGCAGCAGGGAAACTACGAGGCTGTCGATGCTGCTCGCGGTCTGGCCGACCTGCGAGCCCTCTTCTGCCTTGGCTCCCAAGGGAACCAAACCGAGCGACGGATTGAAACGTCGCTTGAGGTCGGACGCCGCGGCGAGCCCCAATGCGCGAGCCGACTCGCTTCCCGCAAGCAGGGAACCCAGTCCTGCGCCGTAATAGAAAGTCGCCCCTTTGAAGGCCGTATCGTCGGTAATTCGCGGAGCCAGGCGCGCGCAAACCGTCTCAGCTAGACGGCGATATCGCGCACCGCCCTCCTCCCGGGAAACCAGCCATAGCATCCCGAGCCAATAACCACCCGTCCAGTCACCATTTTCGGTCGTCCGCCATATCCCGGTATGGGGATCGGCCCAGTGCGGGAAACCCTCGTTTACTTGCCTGATCGTCCCCTCGATGCGTTCTCTCATCAGGTTGACGGCCTCATCCCAGCTTCTTTGCATTCGCGTCCTCTTGATTTGTCTGCGCAGGCCTTAAGGAGCCACACGGCAATCCCACCTTGCACGATGTTTTGAGCTAGTTCAATCACAATTGAGATATCTCATATCGTTGGCGACGTGAATTTCACTAGCAACAATTTTGAGAGACCCGTCAGAGGCTTGTCCGGCGCACGAACGCCCGCCTCACCAAGCGGCAAGAGGGGATGTTTAGGCGTTGAGGTTGATCGGCAGTCCGCCCCTCGACAGTGTTCGTCCATCTTGCGGCTGATGGCACCGACCTCAATTCTTAGAAATCGGCATAGACTCGGCAGGACATGCCTGGCCTCCGCAGTGTTGAGACGGGATCAAGTTGGATGAAGAGGCGGCCGACTGCGGTAATTTTCCTAAAGGCAGCTCAAGAGTAGTCTTGGCGCAGCTGCGGATCGGTATTGCCCCGGTTGTGCGAACGCACTCCGTACCGCTCCTGCCTCTTTGTATCGATCGAGTAGTTCGGGAGTTCGCAGCACGTAGCAAGCCCGAGGATCGTGCCCCGTGGCGTGGTGTAGCTGAGTGCGGGTCACCACGTTCGCCGGCATGGGCCGGATCGGTCAGCTGGCGATTGCCGGGAAGCTGACGGCGGGATCATCGCCCAATGGGGCGATGGTTTCCAGTGTCATGTAGCGGCCGCGCTGCACCGCCCACTCGTCGTTCTGCTCGAGCAGGATCGCACCGACGAGGCGGATGATGGCGTCTTCATTGGGGAAGATGCCGACCACTTCGGTTCGGCGCTTGATCTCGCCATTGACCCTTTTGAGCGGATTGGTCGAGTGCAGCTTGGCGCGGTGCACAGCCGGGAAGCTCATATAGGCAAGCACGTCGGTCTCGGCCTCATCGAGGAAGGCGGCAAGCTTCGGCAATTTAGGGCGGAGCTGGTCGGCAATGCGCCGCCATTGCGCCCGCGCCGCCTCGGCGTCGTCCTGGGCGAAGGCAGTGGCGATGAAGGCGGAGACGACGCGCCGTCCGCTCTTGACGGCATGGGCCAAGGCGTTGCGCATGAAGTGCACGCGGCAGCGTTGCCAGGTGGCGTTGAGAACCTTGCCGACCGTGGCTTTGATCCCCTCATGAGCGTCGGAGACCACCAGCTTGACGCCGCGCAAGCCGCGCCGCGCCAGCTTGCGCAAGAACGCGGTCCAGAACGTCTCGGCTTCGGAGGGACCGATATCCATGCCGAGCACCTCGCGCCGGCCGTCGCTGTTGACGCCGACCGCGATGATCACCGCGACCGAGACGATGCGCCCGTTCTGGCGCACCTTCACGTAGGTGGCATCGATCCACAGATAGGGCCAGTCGCCCTCGATCGGGCGATTGAGGAAGGCCTTCACCTTGTCGTCGATCTCACTGCACAGCCGCGACACCTGGCTCTTGGAGATGCCGCTCATGCCCATCGCCTGCACCAGGTCGTCGACCGAGCGGGTCGAGACGCCCTGCACGTAGGCTTCCTGGACCACAGCGGTGAGCGCCTTCTCGGCCATCCGCCGCGGCTCGAGAAAGCCCGGGAAGCAGGAGCCTTTGCGCAGTTTGGGGATGCGCAGCTCGACCGTGCCGGCCCGGGTCTCCCAGCTCCGGTCGCGGTAGCCGTTGCGCTGAGCCAGCCGCTCGGGGCTCTTCTCGCCGTAGGCCGCTCCGGTCTGGCCTTCGACCTCCAGCTCCATCAGCCGGTGGGCCGCAAAGCCGATCATCTCGCGCAACAGGTCGGCATCAGGGGTCTTCTCTACGAGCGCGCGCAGGTTCATCATGTCGTCGGTCATCGGTGGTTCCTCGAATCAGGTTGGTGTCGCAACCCAAACCTTACCGACGAATCATCGATGACCACCCGCAAAGCCGCTCGCTCGCTACGGCGCTCTGTGGGGGCGCGCGTCGCGAGCGGCTTTGCTAATCAGCTACACCACTCTCCGGGACACGACCAGCCCGAGCTGCCCTTGGCGATGCACTAGACCCATCTCGATCAGATCCAGTATGGCGCAAATACGCATGCCAGCACGCTTTTTGAGTCAAAACGAGAAGGCGGAAGGCCGAGAGATTGCAAATTCTAATTCGACTTCGCATGTCTCTGGCGCATTCGTTCATCGCGCAGAGATGGATGACGGCGCAGCTTCATCATGACTACAACAGGTTGTCGGATTTGCGCCCGTTTGTCCCGCTTGCGACAGCCTCCAAATGGAAATTGGCCATCGAAATCAGTACTGCTCGTTTTGGCACTCTATTTGAAACGAACAAGCTATCCGGCCGAAATGATCCAGGTGAGTGTTGCAATGAGCTTTCCAAATTTGACCAAACGAGCAAATACCCTAGGAACCGATAAGGGGGATGAAGTTGGCGACGCCCATGGCTACACCAGCTTCTACTCTTTTTTGTTCGAGGAATTCCGGCACGAACCCTTCACGATGGTCGAGATTGGATTGCAGCACGGTAACGGTTCTCTCGATCCTAATATAATGGTCGGTCGCAAGGTTGACGATATTCCATCTATCAAGATGTGGTTGGAGTTCTTTCCCAACGCCAAGATCGTCGGCTGCGACATCGCAGATTTCAGCGCCTTCAAAATGGATCGCTTCCGCTTCGAACGCCTTGACATGGGCGATGCTGCAGCCCTGGAACACCTTGCGAATTCGCTCCCTCCAGTAAAAATCATTATCGATGATGCTTCACACGCTGCTTATCATCAGCAGCTTGCTCTAGCGAAGCTGTTTCCGATCGTCGAGCCGGGAGGGTTCTACTTTATCGAGGATCTCCACACCACGCACGGGATTGCCTCACAGCTGCCGCCCTGCGATTCAACCGAGACGGTCGTGGAGAAATTCACTCAGACCCGTCAGCTTGACATCCCGTTCCTATCCGGAATCGAACGCAGAACTCTCGAGACAACGATCAGGAAGATGTTCGTTCATCGCAACGATAAGGGAGGCGTCAACCGCTGGACTATGAAAATGGTCGGATTTGAGAAGCATTGAAAGCTCAACTGAGCTTTTCCGACGACCAAGCAGCGATGTGGTGTTAGCATGGGTTCGGGTAACAAGAACTCTGAACTGAACGAAGCCCGACCTGGCATTTCGACCAATCGCTACCGTCTCCCCACCGATCGCGTCTGGCCTGTAGAGGGCACCAGGGAGGCTGTCACATATCTGGGGTGACGGGCTTCGCTCCTTTCGGCGAAGAGCCGGGGCAAAGGCCCGCAGAGGAATGAACCCGAAATCCGGGACATGCTGCGGCTGTCTGCTGCTGGCTTGCTCCCACTTATATTGGCTTTAGTCGTGCACTGCGCGCCCGGCATCTACGATCGGACTTCCGTTGTAGAGGCTGGGCGCCAATCCGAAGAGGCTTATCGAGACGAGATACGGCATGAACAGTAACCGAAGTCGAACACAAGCAAAGCGTGCCAGGAGATGGAATCGACTGTGAAAAGCGCCTGCCTCCAGGCTCTCGGCGTCCAGCTCGATTCTCAGCTCACATTGAATGTCGCGCAAAAAGGGAGGCACTATGCGTATTTGCGGTATCAAGCTGTCGCATGACGGAGCAGTTGCTCTGATTCAGGACGACCGGCTTATTTTTTGCGTCGAGCAGGAGAAGCGCAACAATAATCCGCGATATCAAACGATCGACAACCTTGATGCGATTGTCGATGCCTTGGCGGAGCATGGTCTGGATCCAAAGGAAGTTGACAAGTTTGTAGTCGATGGTTGGGCGGGAAGAGTGAAGTCGCAGTTCCGGGTCTTCAGCGGCACTGCACCTGTTACTCTAAAAGGAGGGCCGTATGTCGAGTGTCGTCCAGAAGGACTTCTCACCTCGCGGGACGCGGTTGGCCTGAGGCTCAAGGGCAGAGATTTTCCTTATAGAAGCTTTCCGCATGTCGCTAGCCATGTGGCGTCGGCATACTGTACCAGCCCCTTCGCCAAAGTTGGAGAGCCTGCATTTTGCCTCGTCTGGGACGGCGGCACCTTTCCACGTCTCTATTATGTAGATCGCAGAAGCGCCCGATTCATCGAATGCCTATTCCCGATGGTTGGGCACGTCTATGCCGTCGCGGGGCTTCACTTTGGACCGTATAGACAGATCAAGCGCTCAAACTGGGACCTGGGTGACCCTGGCGAAGTGGACCCGGGTGGTGCCGGCAAGCTCAACCTGGGTGTTGCCGGCAAATTAATGGCCTATATCGCGCTCGGGTCTGTCGACGAAGAAATCATCAAGATCTTTCAAGACGTCTACCAGGAGCGCTTTGCGGCCGATACGACGCTTGCCAGCTTTCGGACCGACATCGAGAGTATGGAATCGGCGCTGTCTAATTTGCATGATTTTTTTGACGCGAGCGCGCAACACTTGGCGACCGCACGTCCCCAAGATGTGCTCGCATCTTTTCATTGCTTCCTCGAACGTCTGCTCGTCCGCGAATTAGCCATTGCTTTGCAGCGGCATTCGCACTTGACGGCGCGCAATTTGTGCATAGCCGGGGGCTGCGGCCTCAATATCAAGTGGAACAGCGCAATACGTGCGACAGGCCTGTTCGATACCGTCTGGGTGCCCCCGTTCCCGAATGACAGCGGCTCGGCAATCGGAGCAGCGTGCTGCGCAATGGCGGCCGACAACGGCTTTGGGCCGCTGGAATGGTCGGTATATAGCGGTCCAATGCTACAAAAGAGCGACGTGCCACCCGACTGGGAAGCCTCGCCGTGTAGTATGCATGAACTTGCGACCATGCTCACCCGCAACAAGCCCGTCGTTTTCCTTGCCGGCCGCGCCGAACTGGGACCTCGGGCATTGGGTAGCAGAAGCATTCTCGCGGCCGCGACCTCATCCCAAATGAAGGATCATCTGAACGATATCAAGCTTCGCGAGCACTTCCGGCCGGTGGCGCCGATATGTCTTGAGGATCGCGCGCCTGATATTTTCAAGCCGGGAACGCCGGACCCCTACATGTTGTTCGATCACGAGACGCGCGCAGAATGGCGAGACAAAATCCCTGCTGTTGTACATCTCGATGGGTCAGCTCGACTGCAGACAGTTTGCAGAAACTCTCAGCACCGGGTCGCCGAACTTCTCGTCGAATACGAAAAGCTCACGGGCATTCCGCTGCTTTGCAATACGAGTGCCAACCGCAACGGACGTGGATTCTTCCCGCATGTGGCGGCCTCCTGCGAGTGGGGATGTGTAGAGCACGTGTGGTCTGATGGCGTCTTGTGGACGAAAACTCCGTAAGCGAGATGCCGGTCCGGCTCGCTACGGCATCTTTCGACGACGTAAGCGGGAGGAGATTAGTTGAACTCCTTTGCATTTTTGGCTCACTATGTTGGCAGGATAGGACGTCGACTTGGACGGACAACCCGTATTCTCTCCACCTCCGCAAGTGTCTCGTGGCCGCAATTGAGGCGGGACGTCCCGTAATCAGGCAGCCGAGCAGTCTGGGGCGATCAGTACAGCCAAAGGCTGGATGCGGTGGGTCGATGAGATCGGCAACGTTAGCCGGCTCAAATGGGCGGTCATACAACAAAGCCGGCTTCGGACAACCACGCAGTCTGAATGTCGCTGTGACTCAAGATCGAGATTTCGGTATACGCCGTCTCGTTGCCTGGCTCTGCCGGTCGCAGCCAAAATGATGACGCCAACGGCGCGGGACGTCGTCCTCGCAGGGACGCAGGAGATTGGGCTGAGCAACAAATGACTCGTCTTAGAGTTTCACGGCCGTTCGGAAGGACGTCTCTTCATCCCGGGCACGTGGAGTGAGTCTTGCCAATGCTCAGCTTTCCGAAGCTGCTTTCGCAATTGATAACAATCGATAACTCTGCCCCAAGCGAGCGCTGCCTCCGCAGGTCTATTGACGACGCAAGAGTCAACGCTCTGTACGCTCGACTATTCCCAGATAGGCTTGACCGCACCGATCGCCCGCCGATCATTGCCAGCAACACGCTCTTGATCAATCAATGATGTCGGTAGCTGATTCCGGCCAAGTACTGAGGCAGGCCTTGCACGAGCACGGCCGCGCTGGATTTGGTCACGTCCTCGCAAGTAAGCCGCACGCAAGCTAGCCGTAGACTGCGCTAACGGCGACACCATCTGGTTGGCTTTGTGCTGTTCGCACTAACTCGTCGCAGTCAGGACACGAGTGTCGGGATACAGACAACAAACCTCATCCCGCCAGGGACAACACTCCACGACCTTTCAGTCCCATTGCTCCGGTGGCGTGTCCGCCGAGCTCGCAACCGTTGGTACGATGATTGCTTAAGGCGAGCCAGCCCCGTTTAGACCAGATGCGTCGGCCCGTTTGCGGGCAACGAGGCAGTTCTACCAAGAGGAAACGTGAATGTCCGGTGTCGCGGGTGCGTTTTTATGTCCGCCAAGAATTCCCAGTACGACCGTCTACGAACGTCTCGAACACATTGTTTCGAAACTGACGCTTCGTGGACAGGCAGGCGTCGGAATTGCTGCGTTCATGTACAAGCGTGGCATTCGATATGCGACAGCGCTTCCTTCATCGCGCGCCTCAGTGCGTATAGAGCCCATTGAACAGGACTCGAGTTTTCGCCCACATGTCGCAATTGCCCAGATCCATGCCCGACCCGGCAACCTTCGCCTAATTAAAAGCAATGTCAACGTCAGCCACCATTTAGCAATCTCTCTGGATGGAGCTTTAGTCAATGCCGCAGAACTCCGAGGAGAATTGTTTGGTCAAGGGCAACCGTTAGTTCCTGATAGCGACGCTGAGATCCTGCTCCAATGGATTGAACGTTCCTGTGAACAAACGTATTGGCGCCACGGCCTCGCCACCAATTACGAAGCCGTCTTTCGCGAGCTTAATGGGCGTATTGATGGCGCCATTAGCGCGCTCGTTCTGGACCACGAAGGAAACCTTGTCGCATACCGCAGTCAAAGCGGTCTGCGCCCTTTGGAAACCATGCGAACAAGTGACGGGTATTTGCTATTTGCCTCCGAAGATTCCGCATTTACTGCTTTTGAAGGTACGACGCAGCAACTCTCGCCCGGCCACATACAGTATGTAGACGGTCAAACCGGACGCAGCAAGGATCATTCCGTAAGCACTGGGCGATACACGGCCAAACTCTGCGTATACGAAACCCTCTATTTGGGACGTTCAGACACGACGATCCAAGGCCAGTCACATTTCAAAACCCGCTACAACATCGGCGTCGCCTTGGGCGGACCTGTTTCGCAGCGACTGCAAACAAAATCATACTCAACGCCTATAATCGTGTCCTCCATGCCGCGTACGGGGGGCCCGTACGCGGACGGGCTGTTTGCATCGCTCGCTGGACACAACGTTTTCGCCGAACGTCGCGAAGTCATTGCAACGCGATTTGTTGAACGAACCCTTATCGGCACGCTGGAGGAACGACAGTCTCGCATTGCTCAAAAGTACCGAGTGTCGGAGCCTAACCTCTCTAGAAAAACAATAATAATGGTCGACGAGGCTCTCATTCGCGGCGATACGAGCCGAGCCGTTACGCGAATGCTCCTTGCCGCTGGAGCCACGGCCGTACATTGGGCAATCGGTTCGCCACCAATCGTAGCTCCGAACTACTACGGCATCGGTATCGACACACTAGAAGAGCTCGTATTTTGGCAGACATGGAAGCGCCTGCCGCCCGAAAAGCGCGCGCAAAGCCTCCGCTTTCACCGGATGAAGCCCGAAGTTCTGAGAAGCATCGAGGATTGTATGGCGGCATCCATCAACGCAGCCACGCTGTCCTATCTGCCCTTCCACCTCCTGGTATCGTTACTAGCCCACAGATTGGAGGGCTTCGATTTGTCTCCCTTTACATTCAAGATGCCTACTCCTGCGGGACAGCAACGAGCAGACAGGAATTTGCGAGCATTGGTCGGCAGCTGTCTGAACTCAATCGAGCGAGAGGTTGAATAGTGAAACCAGTCCTCGCTTTCGATTGGAATGGAACATTGCTAGATGATGCCTCCGCGCTGCTCCAAACCACCAACGCTATTCTCGCCCACTTTGGCCATGCAACGATCGACATGGCCACGCTTCGGGAACACTGCGACGTTCCCTTGTCTATTCTTTATCGTAGTCTCGGGATGTCGCAGCAAGAGATTGCGGCTGTGGGCCGCAATGGGAGTGCTGTCTTTCATGACACCTACGAACCTCTTGCGGAAAAGGCCACTCTGCGCGAAGGCGCGCGCAGAATGTTGGAGCTAGCGCACCGCGAAGCCGCTCTACCCATAATCGTGAGCAATCATATAGTTGCCCCCCTTCGGGCCCAATTGATAAGACTCGGGATCAGCGACTACATCAAGGATGTGCTGGCTTTTGAAAGTCGCGCCACTCAGTACAAATCCATGAGCAAGGGAGAACGACTTCGTTTGTACCTGCAGAAGAACAGACTAGACCCTGGCTGTACCTTCATCATCGGCGACATGCCCGTCGAAATCGACATTGCACGCGATCTCGGGCTGAAGAGCATATCCATTACAGGAGGATTTGTTTCGGACGCGCGCTTGCGCGCGGCGCGTCCAGACTACACGATTACCAATCATCATGAATTGTTACCCATCTTACAAAGTCGCGGGTTTTTTCAGGGTGAATCATGATTGGCGAAGAACCACCACCGAACACCGGCGCTAGAACGGCGAAGCAAAAAGTCGGGCTTGTCGGAGTCGGGCGTATGGGCACCGGAATTGGGCTGAGCCTATTGCGTCGGCACGTCGAGTTGCATATCAAAGCCAACAAGAATCGTGCCGGTGCGGATCGCTTGGCCAGCGCGGGTGCCCGTGAACATTCCTCCATCGCTGAGTTGGCGCGGCAGGTAAGTGCTGTGGTGTTGTCTTTGCCGTCGAGCCGCGAAGTTGAGAAAGTGTGCCTTGCGCAAGATGGGCTTTTTGTTCATATGTCTCGAGGCGATTTGATAATTGACTGCACCACCTCCTATCCTGCTTCAACAATCGCTCTAGCCCAGCAGGCTCAAAAAGGTGGCCTGCACTTCATAGACGCCCCAGTAACTCGCAGCCCCGAGCAAGCGGAGTTTGGCCTTCTCAACGCGATCGTTGGATCGACTGACGCTGTTTTTCCGGTTGCTGAAGGCATTCTCAGTGCATTTTGTGAGAGCGTATTCCATGTCGGAGATGTTGGACAAGGTCACAAGCTCAAGCTTGTTTATAACAGCATGACGATGGGAATAGCGGCGGTAGCAGGAGAGGTCTGCCAATTCGCAAATGGTCTCGACATCGATCTTGTGACGCTTCGCTCTTTGGTTAGTCGTGGCTCCACCAATAGCGGAATATTCCAAGCCTTCGCTGCCTTTTTGTTGGGCGAGAAACCGGATGTACTGGCGATCTCCATCGCGAATGCTGCAAAGGATATTGCGTGTGCAGTACGCCTAGCAAACGAAAGTTCAGTTTCGGTGCCAGTCCTGTCTGCTGCTGCCGCCAGCTTAAATGCTGCGGTCTCGGACGGAAAAGCCGAACTGACGTTACCTCATTTGTCTCACAGATAAACTCTTAGACCTCTGGGGCCCGAGGCAAGGTCGCTGTCCATCTGCTTCTGGTTGGTGGCTGGCGAGAGTACATTCAAGACGCCGTCTCGTAGCGATTGGCGCGCCGGCGCGACCGCGTCTTTGTAAAGCAAGCCTCTCCTTTTTGCGAAGGATTGCGCGGCATCGCCCGCCCTGTAGAGCAATCCTGGGCGACTATTTCATCTTCGGATCTGGCCGTCATTGTATCACCACCCGGCGGCCGCGTCTCTGTGGCCTTTCTTAAGAATGACTCACCGGCGGGCGTAGGGCCTGAGTTGCCCGCCGCGCTTAGTATCGAGAACGATCCGTTCCCGCTCGGATCAACGCTAGTCTACACTAGATCGAAAATCGTCTATAGAAGGGGTACGATTCCGAATTGAGCAGATCGGATAACACCGTGAAGGCTAAACTTGTCTCCAGGCTCGCCACCGCTGTTTCGACAGCAGTCAATGGCTCGCCGCCGCGGATCTACGCTCCTTCCTTGCGAAGCCTGCCAGAAGGATCGTTGCTTGTGATGGCAACGTTGCCTGTCATTGACTGGAACGACTGCCTTTTGCGAGACTTGCGAGCCCTGTCCGACAAAGGATGCGTTCACGTTTATGCGGCGATGGTCATGATAGACCCTTTCGCCTGCTGGGAAGATTTTCGGGACTTATTGAAAGGTGCGGGAATTTCCGGAGTGGTTAATTTCCCACCTGCATCGATCATTGAGTGGCCGCCGGTTGGCATGCCATTAAGTCCAGGCCGGGAGATCGAACTTCGGCGTATGGAATGGTTCGCAAGCCTAAACTTCAAAACGATGTTCGCTGCTACTACGAACTCCGAAATTACGGTGGCCGAGAGGCGACTTAGTTCCAGTCTGCAAGGTATATTGCATGTGCGGGAAGAGGATCTTGCGATGAGGATTGAGGACGAGATGGAGTTGGTCAGCGGTGGCCAACAGGAATTATCGATACCACAATTCTGGCTGTCGGGTGCGACGAGTTCGAAGGAAACTGGAGGCAAAAAGCGAGAATAGGCTACTCTAAGATCCGCAATTTCTTCATCTTGTTGTAAAGTGTCTTTCTCGAAAGTCCCAGAAAATCCGCAGTCTTTCCGCGATGCAGCCTGTTTCTTTTTAGGCCCTCGATGATCCACTCGCGCTCCGAGAACGCCGATGTGGGCTTGGGGTGTACTCCACTACTCAATAACGGCTTAAGTACCTCCGCGACTATGTGAGCATCTTTCTGTGCGACAAGTTGATTGACGATCTGGCGCAATTCTCTCAAATTTCCGGGCCAATGATGGCCTGCCAGCGCTAAGAACGCGGATTTTTCTATCGCCAAAATCTGAGCGTTCGAATCCCCCTTGGCCTCTACGGTAAAATGCTGAATGAGCTGCGGAAGGTCCTCCAGCCGGTTCGGCAAAGCGGGAAGCTCTATGTCTAACCCAACAAAGAGTGAAAGAAGGCGTCGAGATAGAACACTCTCCAAGCCGGCTCCGCGAGCTACAGTCGCGGTTGCAACAATGCGGGCATTCGATCTTAGAACGGATACGCCGTCCAGGGGCGTGAAACTACCCGTCTCGAGATAGTCGGCCAGACGCTCTTGCCCATCCGAGGTCAACTGATCGACATGCATCAGCAAAACCGTAGAATTGCTCGCGGCTTCCAGAAGCGATAGTTGTCGTTTCCTGTTCGCATGGCCCTCGGAACCCAACAGCGCACCAATCGTATCGATCGCCGGACCGCGGCGACACTGAAACAGCGCCGGCTTCGTGCGCTTTCGGTCGCTGAAGGCATGAATGAGGCTGGCTATGCGTCGCTTGCCTGATCCCGCTTCGCCCCACACCAGCACAGGATTGGTGTTACCAGCCAAGCGCCTTGCAGTCTCTAGCACACGCTTCATGCTCGAGGACTGTGCAACGATGCCGTGGGTGAAGCCGCTCAACTGAAGCTGGCGCTCGAGCAGATCAACTTTCTCGCGCAGCAAGTGGATGGTCTTGAACCCGGAGGTAACCTCAAGGACCGACATCTCCAGTGGGACGCGATCGAGCGATGAGCCGCCGATGAATCCCTTAACACCTGTTTCGCGACATATGTCCAGCAATTCATCCGGCTTCGTAATCGGTCCGCCGCCAAGCAAACAGATCACGCCCTTGTCGATAGATTGAGCCGCGCGCACGACCGCGCTTGTCCGCGCAGCCAGCTCCGATAGGCTAATGGATGGGTCGGTCCCGCCTTCGTACTCCCGATTGAGATTGAAGTTGATGCAGATCGCCTCAGCTCCCGCTTCAACCATACGTCGTGCTTCGGACTGAGTGCGGGTATAGCCGACCGTCATGAGGCCACGTCTTTCCGCCTTCACCAGAAGTTCGATTTCCCGCTCATAGCCGAGCCCACACTTCTCGAGAAGCGCTCTTCTGACGTCATCGATATGGATAATGGAAGGGAAGTTGGTTACGCCGGAAAAGCCCCACCCGATGATGCGATCGAGAAAGCGGTCGATATCGAGCTGCGGATCGAAGGTACAGGCGCCGAAAAACACCGGCAATTTCGTGCTCGGGAGGATCTCGGTTCGACCAAAACGAGCTACGAACTCGTTGGTGTTTCGTATCGGAAGAATTGAGGCGGGCGAAGACCCGCCCATCGCGCGAAAACGGCCAGCATTGAGCGCGAGCACGAAGTCTGCGCCTGCGCGTTCGGCGGCCCTGGCGGTCATGCCCGACCCGATTCCTGCTCCAAGCACAAACGAGCGGGAATTCCGGAAGAACTGCCTGATGCCGGCTCCCTTCACCTCAGCCGTCCGAGTATCGATCCTGAGCCGGCATCATTGCACGGCTGACGTCAAGACTAGCTCCAAGTCGCAGGCACTTGCAACCGCCGTACCGCCTTTCCATTACTCATGAACAGGTGGCAATCGGCTGGAGCAGCTGAGAGAGTGAGCTTTCCGGCGCTATTGCGCGCGCCGGATTGTGGCGCCCTGGCAACGACCGTTTCATCTCCAGCAACACCGTAGATGTACGTGACACTGCCGAGATGCTCAACGAAATCCACGTCGAGCCCAATAGAGATCTCCTGCTGCCCGGGTGCCGGCGAGGAGAAGTCATCCGGGCGAATTCCAACGGTGACCGGCTTGCCAACCAAGTCTTGGTCTGGCTGGACCGGAACGAAGATTGTAGAACCGGCCTCCAGTCGGACGTCTAGGCCATTTTCGTGAGCTGCCTCGACCTTGCCGTCCAGGAAGTTCATCTTCGGCGAGCCGATGAATCCTGCTACAAAGCGCGAGGCCGGATTGTGATAAAGATCGTGGGGGCTTCCGACCTGTTCGATGTTGCCTTCCTTGAGGACGACTATCTTGTCGGCCATGGTCATCGCCTCGACCTGGTCATGCGTCACATAGATCATGGTATTTCCGAGCTGGTTGTGGAGCTTGGCGATCTGAACACGCATTTGCACGCGCAACTCGGTGTCCAAGTTGGACAGGGGCTCATCAAACAGGAACACTTTTGGTTCTCGCATGATGGCGCGCCCGATTGCGACGCGCTGGCGTTGCCCTCCTGAAAGTTGTCGAGGCTTGCGCTCCAATAGATGGTCGATCTGCAATAGCGATGCTGTTTTGGCTATCTTGGCGGCGATCTCAGCTTTCGCGGCTTTGGCCATGCGCAGGGGAAAGGCCAGGTTCTCTTTCACCGTCATATGCGGATAGAGAGCGTAGCTTTGAAAGACCATGCCGAGGTTGCGATCGGCCGCATCGATGTCGTTGACGAGCTCATTGTCGATGAGGAGCCGCCCACCGCTGATGGGCTCGAGCCCGCCAATCATGCGCAGAAGTGTCGATTTGCCCGACCCGGACGGACCAACGAAGACGACAAATTCGCCGTGATCGATAGTCAGGTCGATGTTACGCAGGATCTCGATTGTCCCAAAAGTCTTCTTGAGGCCTTCCAGGCGAACGTCGGCCATCATGCCCTCCTCTGTCGCGGTTGAGCCGCGCGAGCAGCACTTACCTCAATCTCGCGCAAGCTCGATACGATGAAGTCGGGAGCCATCAACGACGGATCCTGACGCGTTGGCACGCCGGTTGTAACAAGCACCGTGGCAAGACCCGCCCTCTTTCCGGCTTGAATATCAGTAGGAACTTGATCTCCGATCATGATGGTCGACTCGCGCTTCGTACCGAGGCGCGAGAGCGCTGTCTCGATCATCGGCACTTGCGGCTTTCCAACGATCGAAGGCTGCACTTGCGTAGCAGCGGCCACAGCTGCAATGGTCGCACCAGCGCCCGGTTCGAACCCGCTTGCCGTCGGCAGCAGAAGATCGGGATTGGTTCCTATGAACACAGCTCCATCGAGGATCGATTCAACCGCAATTCGCAGCTTCTCATGCGTGATATCCCGGTCAAGCCCCATCACAACGGCTTCAGGCGCTCGGTCAGTGACCTCCAGCCCAACATCCCGCATGGCCGTCACAAGCGAGGGAGCTCCGATGACATAGATTCGCGTTAGGTGCGGATAATTGGTTCGAACGAGTCCTGCGGCGGTGATAGCGCTTGTAACGACCTGAGACGGTCCGATCGAAAGACCAGATTCTCTCAGCCTGCCGACGACGTCCTCCGGGGTATGCGTTGAATTGTTCGTCGCAAAGCAGAATGGCACGCCTGCTTTCTGCCATCTCGTAAACGCTTCTATGGCATCCGCTATTGCGGTGCCGCCACGATAAACGACGCCATCCAGATCGGAGATAATCCCTTCTATCGGCGGCCAGTTGATATTAGAGCTGACGCTAACCATTCATCAGCATCCCACCATTCACATGGACAATCTGCCCGGTCATGTAGGAAGCTGCGGGGCTGGCCAGGAACACTGCAAACCCTGCGATATCTTCTGGCAGTCCGACCCGGCCCAGCGGAATTCGGCCACTATGGCGCGCTTCGGTTTCCTCCCGCGGACGCCCGTGCATGGGTGTATCGATAATCCCGGGAGCAATCGCGTTGACGTTGATCTTGAACGGAGCACATTCATAAGCGAGCAGCTTTGTCACATCGTGCACAATGGCTTTTGACAAGCAATAGTCGGCGCCGCCAGCCTGGTAGTTGAAAACAGCACCTTGAGATGACAACGAGGACCCGACATTGACGATGCGGCCGCCTTTGCTCTTCATGAAGCGCTCGATCGCCAGCTTCGCGCAACGAAGCACTGCGACGGAATTGATCTGGATGGTTTTTTCGATTCGATCGGCATTTCCGGTCAAAAGCGCCTGTGCCGATTTTATTCCGGCGTTGTTGATCAGGACATCGAGCCTGCCGAAGCGCTTGGCGATCTCATCAAGCACCCTGCCGACATCATCTTCTCGTGACACATCCATGCTCATCGGCAGGATGCCATTGCCGTGCGGCAAACGAGTTAGAATATCTCGCAGGTTTTCCAAATTCGCGTCGGTTGCCAGGACGTTCGCACCGCCTTGACGGAAAGCATTAGCTATGGCTGAGCCAATGCCTCCACCTGCACCGGTCACAAGCACGGTCCTGTCTGCAACTGAGAACTGTTCGGTCATTCCAACTCCAAGATCGATTGAGAATTCAGAAATTCGTCGACGGCCCAACTGCTAGGCATTGATCTTTGGGCGCCGCGTCGCGTCACACATAAGGCGGCAACCGCGAGCGCCTTTTTTATCGCTTCTCGTATCGGCAACCGATGAGCAAGAGAGGCAGCGAAAGCTCCATTAAAGGCATCGCCCGCGGCGGTCGTATCAACGACCTTCACAGGAAATGCCCGGAGCGCGAAAGTCGCGCTGGCATCGGCGTAGTAGGCTCCCTGCGCACCTAGCGTGATCAGCGCTGCTTTCGGCCCGAGATCGAGAAGCTTTCCAGCTGCGTGAGCGGCGCCGTGGAAGTCATGCACCTCGACACCGGTGAGCTCGAAAGCTTCCGTCTGGTTTGGTGTGACGAAATCGACACTCCTCCACGCCGCGGGCGACAGGCCCGCTCTCACGGGGGCCGGATTGAAAATGAGATCGAATTTCTTGACGCTCTTCAATGCAAAAAGGTGATTCAGCGCGGGGACCGGCATGCCCATTTCGGCGACGACGATTGCGTCCTGCTCAATGAATTCGACCGCCTTCTCGACCATGCTCGGAGTGACTTTTGCATTGGCTCCCGGGTCTATGACAATCATGTTGGAGCCGTCGTCGCCGACGAGGACAAGAGCAGAACCGGATATCTCCCCCGGGCATACCTCAATGGCATCAAGGCGGACACCTGCCTCGCGCAGCGCTTGCAGCAACGATCGGCCAGCGTCATCATCGCCAAGCCGGGTGTAGAAGCTCGGCCGAAGCCCCAATCGAGCGGCGGCGACCGCCTGATTTGCGCCCTTGCCTCCCGCATTCTGCTCTAAGCTTCCCATCAGGCTTTCACCCGGCGTTGGAAGCCGCTCGACGTTGAAGCAGAGGTCAAGATTGGTCGTTCCGAAGAACATCAATGGTCTGGGGCTCATTTCACGGCCCCGAAGGTAAGGCCACGTTCGAGATGACGCTGGCCAAGGATAATCAGGACGACCGGCACGATCATGGTCACCACCAAACCCGCAGCCATGACCGGATAGAACTGAACGCCTGGATTAAGCAGCTTGAGCAGGGCGACGGTGACCGGTGCTTTCGTCGAACTGAGGATCAGGCCAAGAGCGAAATTGTGCCAGGCAAGCAAGAAAATGAGCAATGAAGCGCCGATTAAGCCGGGCTTTAGAAGCGGAAGAACGATGTGCCAGACTACACGGAGCGGCTTTGCACCATCCATGGCCGCCGCCTCCTCAATGTCCTTTGGGATGTCCTCGATATATGATCGGCTTAGCCAGATGATCATTGGTAGCGTGACGACCTGATAAACCCAGATCATGCCGACATAAGTGTCATAAAGGCCAACTGTTTGGAACACGTTGAACAGCGGTATGACGACAAGGAGTGCCGGCGCGAAGCGGAAGCCCAGAATGAAGAACGCGATGTCCTCCTTCCTAGGGATATCACGCCTTGCCAAGACGTAACCTGCGGGCACGCCGGCGATCAGCGATACGAGCACCGCGCCAAGCGATATCACGACGCTATTGGCGACCGGCGTCAGGAAATCAACCTTGATGGTGCCGTAGCTTGTCGCCCCGGCCTGGGCCGCATCGAACAAAACCCGGAAGTTTTCAAATGTTGGAGTGAAGACAAAGCGCGGCGGCCAGGTCATGACCTCGGCCTGCTGCTTCAGCGACATCATAACGATCCAAACCAGCGGAAATGTCAGGATGAGCGTACAGACAACAACCAATCCATTAAGGAACAAGCTTGCGGGCGTTGAGCGGTTGAAGCGCATTGCCAGCTTCCTCTAGCTTACGCGCTGCCGAACCAACCGCCACAATTTTACCATGGCCAAGGTCCCGAGAAGCACGATCAACCAGTTGACAACCATGAGCGCGGCACCACGCCCGAAGGCGAGGTTTTGAAACGCCGTGATGTAGGCGCGAACCGAGAGCACGGAGGTACTGTCACCTGGACCGCCCTGGGTTGTTCCGAAGATGATATCGAACTGATTGAGCGACTCGATTAGCCGAAAGACTGCGGCGATCAGGACATACGGTGCAATGAGTGGAAGCTCAATATGGAGGAACGTCGCCCAACCCTTAGCGCCATTGATCCGCGCGGCTTCTCTGATCTCCTCGTTGATGCCCTGCAAACCGGCGAAGATGATGAGCGCAAAAAATGGTGTGTAAGTCCATATGTCGATGAGAACTAGCGAGAACATCGCCGTACCGGCTTCCGAAATCCAGGCGAAGCGGCCGATCCCGACGAGCGAAAGCAAATAGTTCAGAATCCCGTTTTGTGGATCCATCATTGTGGTCCACATCAAGGCGACGCTCATTGGCGGCAGTACCAACGGAATGAGAATGACAGGCCGCATCAGTTGAGCAAGAAACACGCGGCTTGCAAACAATTTAGCGAGCGCAAGCCCAGAGAACGCCTCCGCGAGGACCGCGGAGCAGGCATACACCGTGGTCGCCCGCACGCTGTTCCAGAAATCTTGGGTCTTGATTGCCACTTCATAGTTGGTGACCCCAATGAAGCGAACCAGGGGACGGCCAAGCTTGAGATCGGTCAGCGATTGGAAGACGCCATAGAAAAACAGAAAGAGAAATCCGAGCAGTATGATTATCGCGGGAGCAATCGCAGCAAGGCTCCACCAGTCAAGAGCATGCTGCCCGGCGTTTTGCACCTGCTCCTTTTTGGACGGTGCCAGTTGGCCTACCGATGATTGTAGTGTCACGGTTGCGTCGATGCCTCGAAGGTTCATCGCTCACGTCCCGAAAGATTCGCGGGGGTAGTGGAGGCGGCAATCTGGTGATGCCGCTCTCCGGTTGCCTTACATGGAGGAGCGAATCTCGGAGGCGAGGTCGGCCAATGTCGCCTTCACGTCCGCACCATTGACCATTTTTTGCATGGCAACTGCCCAGGCGTTCATGGCTTCGGCAAACCCTACGCGCGGGGTAAAGGCGAGCGCAGCCCTGTCCTGAACAGTCTTGAAGGTATCCACGAAATTTGTGAATTCCGGTTTAGCCGCATAGTCGAGCCAAACCTTGTCGCTCCAGGTCGAAGCACGCGGCGAGTTGACGAGCTTGCCGGCGATGGCACCGTTCAGCTCGACCTGCTTTGACGTCGCCCACTGAATGAAGAGCCAGGCCGCTCCCTTTTTCTGGGAAGCAGCATTCATAGCCAGGGACCAGATCCAGATGTTCGATTCGAAAGTCTTGCCGTTCGGAGCTCGCAGTGGCGGAGCGAAGGCAATCTTGCCCGAAGCGGGCTTGCCGGCAACATCGTTCCAGAACCCGAACATGTTGGAATCGATCGCCATCGCTGTCCGACCCGAATTGATGCCATCGACCACTTGGTACCAGTTGTCGTTGGCAAAGGATGGGGCAGCACACTTCTTGATCATCCCCACGTAGTCTTTGTGGAAGGCGATCGACTCGGGAGAATCCAGACCGGTTTCCAACTTGCCGTCCTTGACGACGAAGTCGTGTACACCATAGGACTTGGCGATTGAAATCGCGGCCGTGTGGATGCTGCTCCAAAAGCGCACTCCTCGCACACCCAGGGGCGTGATCGCGGGATCGGCAGATTTTAGCTTTTCGCATGCCGCCGACATTTCCGGCGGGGTTGTCGGAACCTTGATACCGTGTTTGTCAAGAATGTCCTTACGGTAGAACAATTGGATGTTTTCGAACCCGTGCGGGATGGCCCACACCTGACCCCGGCCGGGTTCGATCTGCCCGCCATTGACTTGCCAAGTCAGCGCGTCACGCAATGAGGGGAAGAAGTCCTTGTAGTCATAGCTTGCCGATGTGAGCTTAGGGTCGTTCAGATAGCGGTCGAGCGGCTCAAGCAGTTGACCGGGCGCAAGATCCCAAGCCGGTTGAATTCCTGTGCCGACGACGTCCCACGAGGGCGATTTTGTGCTCAGCTGGATGGTCAGCTTATTCCAATAGGCATCGTCCGGATAAAGCTCGGGCGTCACCTTGATGCCCGTCAACTTCTCGAACTCAGGAAGCTGTGCTGCAACCGCGTCAGCATATGGATGGATGTCGTAAGCCCAAACGATCGAAGCGCCCTCGAACTGGCGCCAGTTGATATCCTCCGCTTTGGCCTGGCCGAAAGATGCAGCCGCACCGGACAAGAGAGTTGAGCAAATCAAAGCGGCTTTGACGAAATGGTAAGAATGGCCGCGCGGTGCGGCTAGCGTCCTTGGCATTGGTCCCTCCTCTGGGCTCTTCGGCCCTCAAATTCACGTGCCTGTCGTCTTCCAGGGCCGCGAGTGTTGGTAACGCTAGCCGTGATTTCCCGCCCTTACGCACCCATTCAGATCGAAGTTGGGTATTTTTGGGTAAGTCAATAAAACAGCGTTACAGCAGCCATTGCCAAAAGCCATGGTGGAGATGGTCAATGCGGGCCCAGGTTCAGGCCCGCGCAGCCAGCCTACAAACGAGGGCCGAGCCGGGCCAACCGCCCGAGCTGGAGCATAGTAGCTCGTTCAAACCCTCTGCTGATCTTACCTTGCGGCACGGACCCCTCGATCTTGTTCTTGATTGTGCTCAGAGGGATGAGTGCCTGATGCATTGCCGCAACCTTTCTCGATCCGCAAACAATCTGGCCTCTCAGCCTCCATATTGCAGGACGATGCTCGAGCGCGACCGCGGGCATCAGCAACAAGGCGTTGCGGATTGGGCGCAACGAAAGGCTGAGGGTTGAGGCGGAGATTGTGGTCGACGGCGGTGGAGACGATGTTGGCGGCGTCCCCCCTCCCGGCCCTTTGAGATGGCAGCGACCGAGATGCCCGTCTCTTCATGTGGCCGATCACGGCTCAATGACTGAGCGGCGCCTGAGCCGATGCGCAGATAGGATTGCCGCAGCTTAAGGCCGCACTCGCGGGCCAGCCGATTGGTTGATCGCCGCATGCTCCAGCTTGCATCGGTCGGGAGGTGATGGTCTTGGGCTGAACGGTGCTCTCCACCGTCGCACGCTTGAGATCGCGCGTCCGCAACGCGCCGGTCTCATGCGCCCCCTCACCCTCTCGGCCAGCAAGGGCTCCAGCTTGTCACCGAGCCGCTTACGTCAATGGCCAAGCGTGTCCGCTACGTAAGCTGGCGCCCTCGTCAGTCCGAACGCCTACGGGGCGTAGGAAGAATCGGATCAAGCTCCTCCTGCTCGAGGATCTTGGATCCATCTTCGGCCAAGTATGCCGCCAGTGAAGCGATGCCGGAGTTTGGTGGGCAACGAGCGGGTGCGGACTTTTTGGTCGGCGCCTGCCCCGAGCGCTCCGCAATCTCAACGCTCATGAGATGCGGCAGGATCGGTCGCCCGACGGCGCGCTCGATCGTGTGGAATATCCAGGTGCCATCCGGATCGATGTCCGACCAGTGAAAGATCGGGGTTTGTTCGCACACCATTGCCGAGATAGTGCGCAAGGCCTGTTGGGTGGCAAGCGAGGGATACCCGCCAACATACAGCGTAGCACCCAGTCGAGAGGGGTCGGCCTCAGCGACGTGCCTGTTGAAGCTTGCAAAGTTTTCGATTGTCAAAACATACGCCGGCGGCTCCCGGAAGCGGACACGATCTGCCTCCTTAGGCGCGATACCGAGATAGAGCGGAGTGGCTCCGGCGAGATCGGCCCCAAGAAGATCGACCTTACCCGCGATCAGCAGCGGCGGGGCAAAGCGTTCCAGCCCGATCGCTCGCAGTGCCTCGCGGGGCCGCGCGCCCGGAGGAAACTCGAGGACCCCACTCAGGAGCCGAACCACGACGCCTTCAACGCGTTCCAACGTCTTGCTGTGCTTCACCGTCCGTCGCGAGAAGGTCTTATAGTCCACATCGAGATGCTTGTTGTCCAGGATGGCCTGGGCGAGATCGAAGGCGTGGCGCAGCGTATCGACATCGGACGAAGCGAAGCCGTGCCACGTTTTCCCCCGTCCCCACACCGCGGCAATCTGAGCAGCGCCTGTCTTCAGAAAATCGTGCAGCGCCGATCCGCCGACAAGCCGCGCGACGGCGTCCTGCGCGATCTGCGGCGCCGGCGTGCGGCCGAGGTATTGGTACAGGGCTTCCGGCGAAGCCAGCCGCACGTGGGCGAGTTGGTCCCGCTTGCCGCGGCGGCCCCAACCAAGGGAGACTGCGCCGGCAGCCTCCGCTTCTCGAATACGTTTTAGAAAGGCGTCGGCATCGATGACGGACGGGAAAGCCGCATAGTCCGGATGCGCGATCGGACTTGCAGCACCGGCTTCGAAACGATCGAGAAGATCGTCGAGCAGGTCCTTCGCGTCGGTGAAGCGGCGAGGCATGATTATTCGGCAGCGAGCCGGGCGGCGAGATCCTGGTCGGACATGAGGTCAGGATCGATCGCCATGAGTTCGCGTTTGGCCTTTTCCTTCAGCGAAACAACGCTCGCCCTCGACTGCTCGCCGATTCTGTCAACTTCCACAATCGTATCCATGTGCTCCAGGACCGCCACGCGCTTCTCGAACGGCGCTGCGATTACGAATTGCAAGCCGAGCTTCTTGTAGAACGCCATCATCTGGCGCTGATTTCGGCCGTCCATCTTGGAGAACGCCTCGTCGAACATCGCAAGTGCAAAGCCCGAAGGCTTGCCTGCGCGCCGTTCTGCACTGCCGTAGACGGCGGCGAGCGAAGCCCCGATGGCGACGTAGATCGGCACCTGCTGCTCCGCGCCGGAGCCGGTGCCACGGCGTTGTTCCCATCGCGTCGAGCGACCGGTCGCCACGTCCTCCATGTGAATCTCGAAGGTATAGAAATTGCGGTAATCCTCGAACTGGGTGAAGTCCTTCTCGGGATCCTCGAGCAATGCCTCCAGCGCCATGATCGTGTCCCTGTGCGGAAAATCGTCGGGAACGTCGCCCCGGAAGAGCATGTCCAGCGCCTCCGGAGAGGTCTTGCCGATCTCGATGATCTTGAGGATCGGCTGGAATTCCACGACCTGGGTGCGATGGAACGAATAGCGCTCGTTGTGGAAGGGATGGGTCTGGAGGCTGCGGTTGAGCGACTGCAGGTCCCGTTCCATCTTCCCGATCCGGGACGTCAGCGCATTGATGAATTCTCCGCGGAGCAGCGTGGAGGCCTTCTCGGCGGCCTCGCGCGCCTGACGTTCGTACCTGCGCAGCTCGTTGGACTCGATGTCATCGATCAACTGCTCCATCCAGGGCTTTACCTCTTGGAGCGGTTCGCTTTCGATGCCGACTTGGGAGCTTGTGCCGAACTCTTCGAAGTATCCGTCCAGGAATTCCCGCACCTGGCGCTCGATGCGTTTGCGCTCCACATCCGATGCCTCCACATCCTTCAGCGCCTTCTCGGCGATGGAACGATGCTTCTCCGCTTCAATCTTCTGCGCGCGCCCACCGAGGCGGGACCGGTACGCCGCGCCCCTTGCTCGCGGCGTAGAGCGGCTGGTTCTTAAGGAAGATCGAGCGGGCGACCCTCAAGTTGAGCTCGGAGCCGGGCACATTATCGCCGTCGCCGAGCTTGCCCTCGATGAACCGCACCTCGCCGTTGTGCTTGTTGAAGGCCTTCTGCTGCGTTTCCCGCTCGCCGCGGCGGCGCTCCTTCAAGTCGAGCTGAGCCTTCTTCTTGGCGCGAAGTCCGTCATCGCCGGCTCCGTCCAGCGCCGACAATCTTGCCCGCGCCTCGGTCGGCCTGCGCGGTGCAGAATGCTACCGCGCAGGCCTTCAGGCTCGCGCTCCCATCGGCGCAAAGGGACTTCAGGGCCAAGAATGCGCCATCGGCCGCCTCAGCCTCCCTCGCCTTCTGCGCAAGCACGTCCTCAAGCGCGTCCGCCTGGTCCTGCAGCGCTCTGAGCGCGTTCGCCTGGGCCGCCTTGCCGATCTTGTGCTGCGAGGGATCGACCGATCGGTGGGTCCGCACCAGGCCGTCGTCGTACAGGCCGTCCTTCATGACGGCCCTGCCCGGCTTGTTGAATTGCTCGAGCGTATCGGCCAGGCGCACGGAGCCGTAGCGCCGCATGATGAACGACAACGCATCCGGGTCATCCGTACGGAAGATCGAAGGAAACGTTCCGCGGTCCGGCTTGGCCCGGAATTGCTCCAGCTTGTTTAGGCTGACCAGCGAGGTGTGCCGAAACTCGCGGCGACCGTCCTTGAAGATCGAGGTCGCCGCACCGATGTCCGGCCTGTCGACGAACACCGCATCCCTGTCGCGGCCGAGAAGTGCCTCGGCGGCTCCCGCCCATTCCGGATCCGCGACCTCGATCAGTTCGCAGAGCACCCGCGGCGCCATGCCCTTTTGGCGGAGCCTGTGGCACAGCCGTTCGGTGTCCGGCTCAAGGTGTGCGCGCGCAACTCCGGAGTCGTGCTGTCGGATGCGTTCGAGCAGTTCGCCGCGCTGCGCGCGCAGCCGAGACGCTTCGGCGATGATCGCCTGCCTCGCCTCATCGACCTTGGCCAACCATGCCGGAGCCGCCGACACGAACGCCTCCTCGGCCGCCGAGAGCCCGTCGGACACAGCGCCGATTTCCGCAGCTTTGGCGTCGCCCACGAGTCTCTCGACGGCGGGAATGAACGCGTCGAACCCGCAGCCGTACATCGCAAGCAGTGGAGGAAGCCGCCGGATGCTTTCGACCCGGCTCCTGAACTCGGAGAGGGCGCGCTGCGCGGCCTGTTCGGCCACCGCAACGGTCTGCGACAGCTCCTTCCGGCCCGTCTTGGCGTCGTGTTCGGCAATGGCCGTCGTGAGACGTTCGATCTCCTTGTCGATGGCCTTGACGTCCTCATCGATGTCGGCGAGCTCGGCCGTCGCCGCATCGAGCTGCGCCACCTCGTTGCGCAGCCGCGCCCGCAGGTCGCGATTGGTTGCCCGAGCCGCAAGCCAACTGGCCCGCTTGGCAATCCACTCCTCGCGGAATCTGGTCTCCAGAGTCTCCTCAAGGCTCGTGAGGATCGCCCGCAATGCCTTCAGCGCGTCGAGCTTCTCCCGCATCTTGCGGATCGTCTCGCTGATGTTCCGGTAGGTCTGGATGGACTCGCGCAGCTCCTTGATGCCAATGCGGCTATCCTCGAGGATGTAGTCCCGCACGAACTGGGTGGCGGTCTGATTGTGGTCGAGCGTCATCGCATTCACGATCGACTTCTGCAAAGCGCTCGCGTTCTGCTCGCCGAACAAGGGCGCGTGCGGCACCAGATGGCGCATGTATTCGCGCACGTAGTCTCCGGCCCGGTCCCGGTGATTGACGAAATTCGCTTCGCCGACCGCCGACACGATACGCGCACGCACGTCCTCCCACTGCGCCGGGAACTGCTGCGCGCCCTTGCACTCGATGAAGTCCTTCGCGGTCAGGATCGATCCGACTGCAACGAAGAGCGCGAGCACCGTCTCCTTGCTGTCGGATTTACGTGCCTCGAGAGCCATGCCGACGTGACTGGAGGCCGGTCCCCGTCGGTATCCTCGAATCCGAGCGCGACGTAGGTTCGAGCCTCGTCCCGGCGGCGTTGGTCCTCGCCGAGCGTACCGAGGCAGTAGTCCACGACACTGCGCTTGGATCCGCTACGGGACTTTCCGCTGTCGCCCGCGACCGCGTTCAGGCGCAGAAAGCGCCGGTTGCCGCCGGTGAGAACGACCTGGGCCATGTCCAGGATCGTCGACTTGCCCGACCGGTTCTCGCCGAGCACGCCGATATGGCCGGCGACGGCGATGTCGGCGACGTCGAACAGGTGCCAGTTCACCATGGCGAGATGCCGCAACTCCATCATGCCTGATCTCCCGCGTCCCGGGGAAAGCGGACCTCCTCGCTGCGGACGTATCGCTCGAGCCGCTGCAGGGCGTCGCCACCGCTGATCAGCTTGATCATGGGGCGGATTCTGATTTCGCAGTCCTGCTGCTCGTTGTCGAAGTCACCGATCTCGACCAGGCTGCGCTGCGCTGCCTCCTTGAGAATGTCGCGGAAGCGCTGAGTCGAGATGGCGCTGCCGCCGTTGGGCTGCACCATCTCCCGATACCGGTCGAACAGATCGTTCAGAGTGGCGACCACGACCGCACGGTCTTCCATCGCGCCTGCGTTGATCTCCTGCTGCCAATAGGCGGCGAGGACGAGCATCACGATGGTTTCGTCCAATTTCATCCGCGGCAGCGGCACGTCCTCGTCCATGGCGACGATGCCCGCCCACTGCGCCTCCGGATCGCGGTGGACGCGGTAACCGCAGGTATCGAAAAAGCCGTCGACCGCGTCGCGGAAGCGGCCGTCCATGATCGAGTTGTAGACGGTGCCGGTCCGGGGGTCGCCCGCAAACACGAACTGCCGGCGCAGCAGGAAGTGCAGCGCCTTGCGCAGATCGGCGGCCTTGTCGGCGCCGGCGGAGCGCTCGATGTTCTCGAATTCGCTAAGCATGCGCCGCTCCCTTGCCAAAGCCGCTGCTAAGACCGCGGCGACGGATCACGAAATTCGCGCAGCGCAGCCATTCGCTATCGTGCGGCGGCGTGTCGGGCGACGGTTCGAGTTCGAAGTTTCCGGCGATCTGCGGTGGCACTTCGCCGGTGAGGGCGTACCGGCGAGCGCAGTCGAACGCGAGGAAGTCGTCGACCGTCCCGATTTCGAAGAAGCGCGCCTCCTTCGTTCCGAACGGCGGGACCTGACCCTCGAGAAACGTTCGGACGTCCTCCGGCCGCGGCGCGATGCGCGCAATGTATTCGAGCCGGAGTTGCTTCCTCAGCTCAAAGAGCGGATCCGAAGGCGGCGCCGAAAGCTCCCTCGCCTCGACTGGCCGGCGCGGCTGGCGGCTCGGTGCCTGGTGGTGCTCCGACCAGGGAGAGCGAAGCGGTTCGACGTTCCACTCCACGGTAGCGCGCTCATGGTGTCCGTCTCGCAACAGCGCGTCGAGACGACGGACGAGGTCGCCGGCGCGGCCCACCAGGCCTTGTGCGCCGCGCTCCGCGTACTTGATGGTGTTTCGGACGCGCGCCTCCAGTTGCCGCCGGAAGGTCTCGATCCGATCGAACATCTCGCCGATCTGTTCGAAGATGTTCTCGATAGCCAGCAGGTCGTCGGCCGCCGCCGTGTGGCCGTCTTCGACGCCGGTCGCCATGCTGGCGGCGGCATACTCCTCGGCCAGCACTTGCATGGTGGCCGGCGTGTAGGAAATTCTGCGCGCGAGGTCGACGATGGCGTCGCGGAACCGGTAAGGATGGTTGACGGTGAGGATGGATTCGAAATCCTTGAGCAAGAGCTGGTCGACGAACTCCTCGAAAAAGGCCTCGAGCCGGCCGCCGACGGTCTTTGATTCCATCACCGTTCGCCTGATGCGCTTGAGGTCGGCGAGAATGGCGCGCAAGCTCTTGGTGAATTGGTCCGCTTGGTTGCGAGCCTCTCGGACTGCGAGCGCGGCTTCGCGCTGCTTGCGATCGGTCACCTCCGGCGTAAGCTTCTCAACCGCTTCGAGATTAAGGCGTATCTGGACGATCAGCCCCCCGAAGCGCTGCGACAGATCCTTGTTGAGGCTCGCCAACCGCTGGATAACGAGGAGAGGTCCCATCGCCATGTCCACTGTGACGCGCAGGCCATATTCCTCCTCCTCGAGCCACCCCCAGGCGAGGAGCCGAGCATAGAGCTGCCGTGCCAGGCCAAGCGCCTTTTCACCCTTCTCGGAGGCGAGCGCGACATCGGCCCTGCGAATGCGGCGGCGACCGGCCGAAATCATTTCCGGCAGGCTGCCGAAATCATCGGCTTCGCTCCACAACGTGGGATTGGCGCGCATTACATCGTAGATGGCGTGCATGACCTGCAGAGGGGTCGGGAATGCCGGCGCCCCCGAAAAAAAACGCTCATGGAGATCGAGCAGACAAGCGGCATAGAGGTGCTTGTGATCGCGCGAGAAGGCCAAGAACGCGTCGTCATGCAAATGGCGGAACAGGGACAATGAGTGCACGCTCCTTGCGCCAACTTCCTCCCAAGAGCTGATCAAGCCGGCCTTAAACCCATGAAAAGGCGAAAGATATTAAAGCCGAGAGCAGGTTCAAGATTTGCAACTGGAAGAATGGTTCACAGTATGTTCCGGTATACTCTCGCTCGACGCGTTTTGTCGAGGCCCTGAGAGTCTCATTTTGTATGCCCATGGAGTTCCCCCGTGCTCGCGAAGGCCGGGAAAATTGAGGCGTGCACCCAGCGGCGGTTATCCGCTTTCAGGCCGAGGATTGAAACGTCTCCGCGGGATACTCACCCGGCCGGAGCACGGTCATCGTGTGTGCGGTAAGACCCGCAACCAACGTGGCGAAGTCGTTCAGATCGCTGCGTCAGGCTGTTCCTGGACGAGACGAGCGCCGATCGCACCGGCATGAGTTTTAACTCATAGCTCTGCATAGTTGCTAAGGCTTACATCGCCGCGATATCGCGTAAAAATCATATCCGTCCCATATGTGTTAAATCTCATACGGAATGGCTTGCCTGATTTTTGAAGACAATCAGCGATCTAGGACTGGCCGTCCGGGATGCCCGCCATCGGCGGAAGCTGACCCAGAAGCAACTCGCGGAGAAGCTGGGGACCACCCAGGAGTGGATCTCGCAGTTCGAGACTGGCCGGCTGAAGAATCCGAGCCTCGGAACGGCGCTAAAGGCGTTCGCCACCCTCGGGATCGACCTGAATGTCGATAAGTTTGCCGGGGCCTGTACGATAACGACTTGATACTGGGATCTCGCGCTCGACGAGCCGAGCTTCCTCAAGGGACTGCGGCGATGAGCAAATTCATGAACGTCAATCCCGATCGGACGTCGCCAGATGCGGACTCTCGACGCGCGGCAAAGCGATCGTGCAGCAATACTCGGCGTGAACGCGCCGCGCTCGGGCCCCGCGACGAGATAGGCGTGAGGCCGACGGACGCCGTCGAGGCCCGTTCCGGACGCTGAATCAGATGACCAAACAACTGATATGAACCCGCGGGCTACCGCCCCCGGTCGATCAACGGATCGAATGGTGAGCGCATCCGCACCTGAAGCGGTGGTTCGATCTGGTCAAGGCAGGCCGGGGCGTGATCCGGGCGCAGCAGCGTTCATCGAACCATGATCGCCGCCCGGCGCGACCCTTGGTGATCCATGGCCATGATCGAGTCCGCCGCCCCAAATCCGCGCCGCAAGTCCGGCGACTTGGCTCGATGTTTGACTGTAGGTGGCGCTTCATCCAGAATAAGAGCTTAGGACTTTGGTTCTTTGAATGCCTTCTTCTTCAAGGCGGATAAATAATTTCCTCGAACTCTTGGCCGAGATTCACCGGCCAAGCGCATTTCTAGCGTCACAACAAGTTCCTCAAATTTTTTGCGTGTTGCGCCCGCCAGAGGTCGTTGCCGATAATAGCTGTACAGGCGCTCGGTTATGACAGCTGTCACCCACCGTGGCGTGTCTTCCGATCCGTAAAACTCACTTATCCGGGTTATAGCTAGCGACGAGTCGATCTCGAGCAACATGAAAGAGCAGAGCAGCGTGCGAATTGCAGATGTCTTCTCGCTGCGTATCTGCTCATCGATAAAATCAACCAGCTTTTCGCTTCCAAGGTTTTGATAGGCGATCTCAGCAACGATGGTCGGCATGACATGCTTGATCGTACCCTCGATGAACCTAAATAGCTGGGACAGCTTTTCAGGGGAGAGCGTGCCTCCTTTCTTGTTCACTTTGGCGGCGACTTCGCCTCCATTATGTATATCGTGAATTAAATCATCGATTGCCTCTTTGAGGCCGGAAAGAAAGCCACGAAGAATTGTTTCCCAGCACGTCAAGCAATGTTCCAGATGCGCTGTCTTTACTTCCTTATCGACAAACTCAAGATTTCGGATGAACTCACTGTACATCTCCACTGCCATAGAAAACTTGATTACGCGATTGCTTCGGATTTCGATCCCAGTCTTCGCTTTGTCACGCGCCTCTTTCTCGCGCTTTTCGGCGATGCGCTGGTCGGCCTTATCCATCAGTTCGTCGATTTTCTCGGCCGTCATGCGTTCTTTGCGCATTTTGCTGAGCTGCGCCTGCGTAAAGTCGAGATTCTGGCCTTCGGAAAGGTAGTCTTCGAGCTGCTCAACGGAGAGAGGCGGCTCGGGGCGGTTGATGCCTTCGATTATCTGTCGCCCAAACGCGAGAAACTGCTTCTCGTGACGAAATCGCGCCGTGTAGATATCAAGCTCCTTTGTGTACTCTAGCCAGCGTTCCCCTTTGCAGATATCTTGGATATCAGCAGGGTTATCTCGGAGATACCCAGCAAAGAAAAAATCCTGAAAGCGTCGGTAGCGGAATGAGAGGGTTTCAGAGACCTCGTACAAAACGCCGCACTTGATAAACGCGCGAACAATTTCGGCTGCGTCATATCTAAGTCCTTTACGTTTGAGCAGGCCGATCACAAACTCGACCACGTCGTTTTTGGATTGGACTTCATTAGTCGTCTTAAAGTGGAAAGCTAGGTTCTGAAGGACTAGCGACTTCATGGTGAAGTCAAACTCACGACGAAGCGCTCCCGTGTAATCCATGCGACCTAAAATGTGATCGATCAAGTTCTGTAACAAAACGGCTTCGTTTAGCAGTTCGCCCTGGGACCTATTCTTCAACGCCCAAAGGATAAGCGAAACGACATAGCCGCTTCTGGGAAGGCCGATACGCTGCAACTGCTCCATCAGGCTCTGATAGCGCCGATCTTGTTCGTCTTTACTTACGAAGTAGGTATCAGACAGGGCTCTGATCGCTCCCCGACGTAACTCTCCGATGACGTACTGCTCGGTGTTTGGAAAGGCATTGCCGGAAGCCGTCGAAAGAGACTCCGTGCCGGCTGCTGCCCGGACAAATATGCACCAACGGACATTCTTGTGTTTCGTGATCAGCAAGCCGAGAGCCTTGACGCGGGGCTCGTCAAACAAATCTACGTCGTCAACAATTGCGAATACCGGATTGGTTTCAACAAAGGCTCTCGTCGCGGCACCATCTGACACTTCATTTGCATAACTGCGGAAAAGTCTCCACAGACTCCCATCCTTCGAGTCGAACTCAGCAAACTTTCCAATCAAAGGAAAGCGCGCTTGATCGCCAAAGCCTTCTGAAACCTTAACGGCGATATAGTGAGCAACGGTCGTTTTCCCAAGCTCTGACCGACCCACGATGGTGACGTTTTCTTTGCTTTTCAGAATGCCCAACAAGTTCTCGCGGTCATTCTCTGGAGAATCATTGACCTGTGAGGTGGGGATTGCCTGTGAAAGCCTGTTTAACGGCGGGCAAACAAAGTGTTCGTCAATATCTCTACTTTGTTCTGCAATGCCCGCGAGTGCTATCTGGTCATTTGCTAACCTTCGGATATTTGGGCGGGCTTTGCGCAGTATTGTTGAAAGTGTGTTTGTAGAGGTGCCTCCAGAGGAGGAAAATGGGTATCTGACAATGCCCTCGTCTACAACTCGCGTGGCTGGCAGGAATTTTCGACGTTGATCTGAAAATTCGTATAAGCGAACAATTGCAGTGTCGCTGCTGTCGGTCTCCACAATGCTGTAGCCGTTGAACCACTCACGGCTTCCATACAGGCAGCCGGCCTGTGAAAGTATCGCATCGCCCATCGTCGTTTTACGCAACTCGGGTCCTGGACGATGAATGTGACCGCAGGCGAGTAAGTCAAACGCAGCTTGGAGCCGCCCTTCGACAGCTACTTGGTCAGCTTCATTTAACCAATAAAGGGGATGGTGGAAGACGCCGATCTTTATGCGAGCCGAACGCAAGAGTTCGATAGCATGATCGACGACTCTTTCGCCGAGAATCAGGTTTCCCTTGTCAACGTCGTCCGCTTCGCCCGTGCAGCGCCATGCCGTGTTGAAGCAGGCGATACCTATGTCACCATCGCTTTGTTTAATGATGTAGGCTTTCAGGAAAAGATTGGTCGATATGCAGCTATCTGAAGCGGCTGCCCAAACATCACGGTAGAATCCTGACAACCGTGCAAATGGAGGGGGAGCGGAGGAAATCGGGTGAGACCAATGATCGTCGACAAACTTGTTGATTTCACTCCGATTAGTAAGTGTCTTGAGAAGGCCGGCTTCGATGTAGCCGACTCTTCGGACGACATCACGATCGATGTCATGATTGCCGGGACATATAACAAATTGGCTTTCAGAAGCGCCGGCAGCGTTCAGAAAGCGCTTGATGAACGTGGATGTGGCCGTTTGAAAAACGTTTTCATCCCCGCCGCGATTCACGAGATCGCCCGAAAAGATTACAACATCGAAAGCGCCAGCCTCGTCCCGGCGAGCTTCGATTGCTTCTATTGCAGCCTTTAGGACAATCTCCTCGTCGTGCTGGTGTTTCGCCGAAAGATGAAGGTCAGAAAGGTGCAACACTTTCATAGCAGTGCGGGTTCCGTCAATCACGAGTGGGTGGAGCGAGCTATGCGCGGAACGCCGGAGGAAAGTTACAGCCTTTCGATAGCGTCAGCCATTTCTCTGCGGCCTACGGGTCGCAGCAGGCACTCCTCAATCCTAGGTCGGCATCGCTCCTGGTAGCGTCGGCAGGGCGCGCAGCAGCACCCACACTCCGGGACTTCGTAGCCTCACAGACTACAGCAGCGGCGTTGCCGTTTTTTTGCGTTTCCGCCCGGAGCCATGCTGAACAAGAGCGTGAGGCCTTTCTTTCAAGCAGCAAGACGTCGCCATCGCGGGCGATTCCACCGCAGCGTCCACGCGGGCCATCTGGCACCCTGTGCCTGGCAAGCGCGTAACTTCCTACAGCCAACGGTGCGGTTTGTGCTCAGCGTGTGTGATAAGGCTGCGCCACCCCTCTCAAGAGGAGTCATAGGAAAGCGATTTGCCCGACGATGAACCGCCAGCCGGAGGAAAACTCTGCGATCGCCACGCAGAACATATCGACAAACCTGGCACACTCCTGTAGGGACGAGCACAATAATTGACGCGCTACCTAAGAGCGCGTCCTAAAAGTCAATCTCTTTCAAGCCGCCCGTACGCTACGGGCTGAACAATTTCGACGAGAGTTGGCGCGAATGCCTAGTACCAGAGCCTCTTTCAGTGGCTTGCCAGCAAGCTCCATAAGTATGTGAGGGAGATGACGCGATGAGTGTGCGCGAGCAGCTGTTTACCCTATTGCGCAACCTTCGATGGATAATTGTTCTGTCCGCAGCTATCTCAGTGTTGCTCTACCTGCCAGATCAGATTCAGGAGCTCTATCGGATAGCCGCGGACGACCTTGGTTGGGTGACGTTCAAGGAGTTCGCTGCCTTAGGTGTGATTGCCATCGCCATTTGGGCAAGTGCGTTTCAGCTCACAACTGCATCCCTGCCGCAAATCCCTAAGCCCTCAGGGCGCCTGGCCTTCTATATAAGACTTGCTCCCGTCTTGCTTGGAGCACTGCCGATCATCGCCGCCACAGCAGGCCAATTCGCCTCGCGACCGGCGCAAAAGATTGGAGAGGTCGAGGAAGTCGGCAGTATCTTCCGCATTCAGGACCAGGCGCTCGCGTTTGAGCGGAACATGCTGCTCATCCTCGCGATTGCCATGCTGATCATGCTCGCCTGTTTCGTGGCATTTACTTGGCGAATAGGGTCAAGAGATCGCTCGATTGATATCGCGAGCCGCGCCAACAACGCTTACTTCATCCGCTACAGGTTTCTCGCGCTCTCGATCGGCGGCATCGTGCTATTGACAGCAGCATTCGTCCTGCTGCCGGATAGGCTTGCACAATTTCTCGGATCGTTCGGCGTGATCGCTCTCTTTGCGGTTTGCGTCTTTGGTCTGGCGGTCCATTTTTCTCTCTTGACCATCAGATTTGCGTTTCCGTTTATTCCGGTTGTCTTTGGCGGCTTATTTCTGCTTGCCTCCTTATTCGGCAGTGACAACCACGAACTGCGTACCGTCTCAGAAGCAAACAGCCCACCGGAGAAAGCGCGCATGTCCGCTGCCGGCGCATTCCGCGAGTGGCTTTTACAGAAGCCGCGGGTGGAGGAAGCGAAGAGGCTCGGCGAATATCCAGTATTCATTGTGGCGGCTCAAGGCGGAGGGATCTATGCCGCCAATAACGCGGCGCGGTTCCTTGCGCGGCTGCAGGATCTCTGTCCGGCATTTCGCCAACATCTGTTTGCGATAAGCGGTGTGTCCGGGGGCAGCGTCGGTTCGGCAATCTTCGCCACTGCGCTCCACGCCGAAAATGGGTCCCTTGATTCGAATGCCGTCGATGGAAAGACATGCCCCAAAATCGCAGATTTCCTCGCCGGGGTTGGGCGGGTCCAAGATATTGATGCTCCCGGCCCGGTCGAGCAGCGCGTTGCAAGCGTCTTGGCAACGGATTTTCTGTCGCCTTTGGTCGCCGGCTTTCTGTTTACCGATTTCACCCAAATGTTTTCACCGTTTGCGATCCCGGCCTTCGATCGCGCGCGCTTTCTCGAATACACCTTGGAGAACGCCGGGGACCGAATGCTCGGCGGCCACAAGGGCACCGGCGATCAATCCAACCTGCTAAAGGCGGACTATCAGTCCCATTGGGCGCCCGGCAACAACATGCCGGCTCTATTGTTCAACACGACAGATGCCGGCAGCGGCAAACGGGCTGTCATCTCTCCGTTCGATTTTGATCCGCTGCACCCGAAGGACACGGACCTGTGTGTTCTTGCAGCGCTTGAACGCGCGGGCACCGGGGCCGACCAAACGGTCAAGAGCCACTCGCTTCATATTCCGCTCAGCACAGCTGCTTTCACGAGCGCGCGATTTCCGTGGGTGACGCCGGCAGCGACCGTCTCGGTCAAGAATGACTGCATAACCTCTCATCCGCAGGCGCGCCTGGTGGACGGCGGATACGTGGAGAACTCTGGAATTGAGACCGCGCTCGACCTAATTGAGAAGCTTAACACCATCAAGGGCACATCCGATGCGCCGAAGTTCAGGATTTACCTGCTGTCGCTCGTCAGCGGGCAATTCGGTGATCATGGGTCATTCATGTTCGGTGAGCTCATGGAGCCGGTACGAGCGCTTCTGAGCACGCGAACCTCCCGAACCTATGTCGCGCTCAATCATGCAACCAGCATTGATCGTCGGCCGGAGGTCGAAGTGACTCCCAGTGTGCAGCACTTTCCGACGTTCGGCCGGACCGACATCACAGGTTTGTTTTACAGCCTTCCACTCGGCTGGACGCTGTCTCAGAAGACCGAGGATATCATCTCATTGAGCAGCGGCCGCTTTTGGGACTGCGTTCCGAAGGACGACTTTGATCAGTCCCGCGAAAGGCAGAGCAACGCTGATTGCCTGCAGGTGAAGTTATTCCATCTTCTGAATGGATCGGTCGCGTCCGCATTTGAAACGCTTAAGGACGCCAAGCTCGCACGCGCTGCCTACGCCGGCGAGTTAGCGAAGGAATATCAACCATCTGCAAAGATCAAGCCGCAGCCGTTGCTCGCCTGCTATGAGAGCAATTGGCTGCAGAAGCGCGGTTATGAGAAGTATCAAGAAAAACTCGCCGCCTACGAGCGCCAGTTGAACGGATCGAGCAAGGACCATTCACCGGCTCCTCCACCTGTTCCGCCATATCGCAAGAGCTACATGGCCTATTATCAGGCCGAGCAGGTTAAGGCCTTGTTGCAGGAATGGGATCGCCTCGAGGAGGCGGATCCTCGTATCCTGGCCTATATTCTTGGGTCAGTCTCCTACGACAGCGCCGACTTTACGCGCAGCAGCGAGAATTTCTCGTACAGCGCGGCTTCACAACTCCCACAGAAATGGCGCGATCGCATCGACCAGAATAACGCAAAGCTTGCGGCCGCAAACAAGCCCGCGCTCGACATTGGTTCATTACTCAACCATCCCAAGGAATTGGCCAACTTCGTCCTTGGCTACGACGGCAATCTGTTCGGCAACCGACCCGGAACGGATGATGGTTGGCTGTTTCGCCCGCGAGGAATGTATCAACTGATCGGCCGCGAGCAATATCAGGAAGCGCAGGATCAAATGCAGCAGCTGGGCGAGCTCGAAGGGTTCGATCTGCTGACGCTTCCCGACGCGCTCAGGGATGCCAAGATCTCGGCCAAGGTCACTGTCGCCCACTTCCGATTGCACCGGTATAGGGACGACCGATTATCTCCGCCCAACAATCGCCGAACACTGTTCGAGTTACTCAAGGATCGTGCAAACGACTGGGCGGCCGTACGCGCGTTGCAAACGGACATGGCACATGCGCCGGTCGACAGGACGCGGGTCACTGCAAGAAGTGAGATGTTCCTCGGCTGTATTGAGGAGGCGTTGCATCCGACGAAACTCAAGACCTTGCAAAGCCAATTCTACGGTGAGGAATGAGGAGTTTAATCCCGTCGCTCGCATTGCCGTAGCGAGAGAGCGTAGCGGCGGACCGCCGCTTTTGACAGCTGATGCTTGAAGTTTTTGGTCTTACAGGGGGATTTCCAATGGTGACAAGGGGTGAAATGCACAGATTGAGGTTTCGTCGGCGGCTTGCACGACTGTTTGCGGCGGGAGTGATGTTCGCATCAGCTTTGGACGTCACAACGGCTCCGGCGCAAGCTGCATCAAAGCCGCTTGCGCCTAATGATGTGTCCATTCTCTTTCCTCCGCCGAAGTCGGCGGGCGACCTCGCCAATCTGATCGCAGTGTCCGATCTCGCCGGTCCCTCTGGATCTCCCCAGCGGCTGTTTTCCGACGCGGACTTCGCGCGCTTTATAGCCAACGCTGAAAATCCGGAGCGTCCTGGCGTGCCTGATTCGGGTGTACGTCAAATTCAGTTGCCCGATGCCGTGAAAAAGATCGACGCCTGGGTTGTGGCTGGCATCCGTATCGATCCCGGCGCGCCGGGATTGGCGCCGGATGTCATCGCCCAATTTGGCCGACAACCGCAAATCCGCCTCATCATTCAGCCGGTGACCAATGGGCCGGACGGCTTTAAGGTTCACGACACCGCGGGTCACCTTATCTTCAGTTTCACTCTCGAGGCGGATCCGCCTCTGGACGGTTGCGTGCCGTTCCCGCGGTTCAAACCGGACGACGAAGCCTTCAAGGCGATCGTTCGTGACGTCGCGACCTTGCGCGATCAGCTTGCAGCCGGACATTTTGGTAAAGTCAAAGTCTCGACTGCCGGTGATCTGAACGTGCATCCGGGCCTTGTAGGAGCATCGGCCAAGGCTTTTCGCGATGCGCTCAAGACCTTGCTTGAGAAGCATCTCTCGCCTCAGCGCCTCAACACCATGGCAGTGATGGGCATCGCGCCGCCCGAGCCGTGGATTTTCGTGTCCATGTTAAGGGTCCCGCAAGCAGGCCTAATACCCGTGCCCGGCCCGACGCTTGATGGCCTGCACGCAGCACAGATGTTCAGCATCATCGGCGGAAAACATGTCGTCCCGCAACCGCGTACGAACAATCAAAATCCGATCACCTGTCGACACGCGGCGTTGCAAAATCCGCCCTTGCCCGCCGCTGATCGCAAGGGTGTTTCGACCTCCGAGTTTATCGATGGCAACGTACCCAACAGCCGCATCATCGAGATCGTCAATACCATTGCCGATCCGAACAAGAGCCACTTCTTCAATACCGATTGCGTCAGCTGTCACACCGAGACAGCGCAGCCACTCGCCAGGAAAATTGCAAACTTCGCAGCGCTTGGCGTGAACCGCGCGGTCTGGCCGAAAGAAGATTGGAATGTTCGCAATTTCGGTTGGTTCCCGTCGTTCTTGCAGGGGGGCCCGGCGGCGGCGACAATAACCCGGCGCACGGCAGCCGAGACGGCTGACGTGGTCGCCTTCATCAATAGCCGACTGCTGAACAAGTAACAGACGCCGTGGCCGTTTGCGGCAGTCTGCCGGCTCGGCTCGACTCAACGAAAAGATTGATGGAGTGCTTGTTATGGGGAGACCTTCTTTTGGCTCTCGTTTTTATTCCTGGGTGATGCGCTGGCCTCATATCACCAGCTGTTGTTGGCAACTTTTGTTGTCGTGATCGTGGCGGCCGGCCTGGTGTATTTCGCGCCGGAGAAGGTTCGCGATGCAGCCCTTAAAATCAAGAACGACGCAAATCTGGTCGCTCAATTATTGCCTGCGACCCTGCCGGAGCCATCAAAAATCGGAAGCGCTTATTGGTTGCCGCAAAACTGGAGCTCTCGCCAACGTTACTGGTTTCACCACACGTCCCAAGGGACGGCGACCATTCCTGTCCCCTATCAGTGGTTCTTGGCCCTGGAACGCCCGGAGCCGTCCTTCTCTTATACGAGCTTGAGCGACGAGGACTATCTGCGCCGCCTGGGCTTCATCCCGAGTCCTGGCTCAATGGACTTTACCGGTAATGCGCCCTCATATGGTTATCACGACGATACACCGAATGGGGGTACCGCGACCTCCGGTTGGGCTCCAAGCGCGCCCGAGAATCCGAACGCTTTGCCGGTCGGTTTTGCCATCCTCAAGGGCGGTGTCGATCCGACGACGGGCGCCCCATATGAAGATCAGATCGGACTAACCTGCGCCGCCTGTCATACGGGGCATCTCGAATACAAGAATGTCAGCATACGGTTCGACGGTGGGCCGGCGATGGTCAATCTCGGCGAAGTTGAAAGAGTCATCGGGCTATCGATCGGCTACACACTGATGTTGCCATGGCGATTTGAGCGTTTCGCCAGCAAGCTGGAGCGGATCAAAGGGCAAAGCGTCGATCGAAAGCAGATTCGAGGCGATCTGGAGCTTGCACTTCAGAAGATCAAGAACCAAAAGGCAGCGACCGACAGACTTTTGACGGACCAGGGAGTGGCGGATCTCGACGAAGGGTTCGGTCGACTTGATGCGCTAAACCGGATCGGGAACCAGGTTTTCTATACGAACCTCCTCGATCCCGTGACTGGCGAACTCCGGGACCCACTCCTCAAGGGCAATTTCGCGCGGCACGATGCGCCCGTGAGCTTTCCGCCAATCTGGGGCACGCCGTATTTCCTTTGGGCACAGTATGACGCCTCTGTTCTCAACGAACTCGTTCGCAATTCCGGCGAGGCACTCGGTGTCAGCGCAAAAATCAACATGACAGAGGCGGCGCCCGGACGGCCGCTTTTTGCCTCGTCGATACATCTATCCGAAATCGCGCGGTTCGAAGAGCTTCTTCGCGGCGCCGATCCCTTTTCGGCGGGCGATGCAGGCCGCAGAAAATTTACCGGCCTCGTGGCCCCCCAATGGAAGGACGCGCAGGAGAAATTCCGCGGTGACCCGGCCTGGGCGACTGATGAAAAGCTCGCCGAACAAGGTCGCGATCTTTATCGCGCTCACTGCTTTGAATGCCACCGGGGCCCGGTCAACGATACTGCCTTCGACAAAAAGTGGCCGGAAGATTCGTTCTGGAGCCCAGAGAACCCCGATCGCTCAGCCAAGAATGAGAAGAATTGGGTGGAGATCGGCGGACGGCATTATTTCAACGTGGTCCAGATGCCGGTCACAGCGATCGGCACCGACCCCCAACAATCCAGCGTCCTCACGACGCGGCGCGTTCACCTACCCGAGTCACTCGGATTAAATCCTGCAGATGATCTCAACAAAGCCGGAGGTTGTGGCCTTCCGGCAGATAAAGGGGCAGATCCTCTGTTTGTACTCGCGCTCATGGACGTGGTGGGCAAGACGATTGACCAATGGATGATTGCGAACGGCACTTCTGAAGAAACTAAGCGTCAAATGTGGGGACCGAGAAAGAACTGCCAAAACCAGCGGGTCTATGTCGGGGCGCGTGCAAGCCGCAACGGGAAGGACGAAGCTGTTCTCGCCCTTGAACCTCAGTACCGGGCGCGCCCGTTGGACGGTGTCTGGGCGACAGCTCCTTATCTGCACAACGGGTCCGTTCCGACCCTGAGAGACATGTTGGTACCGCAGGGCCAGCGGCCGACGTCGTTTTGCGTCGGCAGCCGTGCGTTCGACCCGATCAATGTCGGACTTGTTACCAAAGCACAGTCGGCCGACAGTTGTGCGGCCGGCTTGACGAACTTCGATGTGTCGCTGCTTGGGAATAGCAATCGCGGACATTCCTTCGAGGGCAAGGAAACCGACTTAAGGAAACTGCCGCCGGGCGTGATCGGACCAGAATTGACCGACGCCGAACGGCGAGCGCTTGTCGAGTATCTCAAGACTCTATGAGTAAGGCGTTGCCCACCGACCTGCACGTCGGCGCGGCTACGTTGGATCTTCCCGCGGAGCCGATTCATCCCTCTGTCGGCGGCGTGCACCATCGCGGCGAGAGCGAGGACGTCGACGCCGACTTCGCTTGGATCGAGCCCGTGCTTTCGAGGTTTCCGATGACGCCGCCCCTCACCTACCCCAGAGCCCGAATGCCGCTCAGGACGTCGACGCGGAATTCGGCTTCCCAACGACCTGGGCAATCCGGTGCCGAGTCGGCTGGCCCATGCGACCGTCAAAGCATAGAAGGCGCCAAGTGCCTGGCCTGTTGCGGCGCAGACCGCATCAACAATGGATCACACGAATGTCGGCGCCACTCTAAAAGATGGGTCGCAAAACTATGTCGCACTGTGTGCACCGTCACGCGTTTGTTCAGATCCGTGCGATATGGGCCGAGCGGCACGCAGCATACAGAACGGTCGCATTAAGCGGCCGCTAACGTTCCCGGCCGGCAAATAGCCTGCGTGTCGGTCGGGTTAGCCGTCAATAGGCCCCTTAGAACGTTAAGAAGTCGTGGCGAGAGCATGACGTCCATGCCGCCTGTGCCCCTCGGCGCGGATTACCATCCGCTGTCTGTCGATATCCGGGATCACGAGGAAAGCCACTTCCGACACGCTTAATCCTGCGGCATAGACCTTGCCAGCGTTATGCGGCTCCTTAGGCTCAGGATTGCCTTCAGCAAGCTCACCACCTTCTCGGCAATCAGCACGATCGGCAGCTTGCGAGGCTCTCGCGCGTAGGCGATGCGCTCGGGAATCTCACTGTGGCCGAGCGTCACGCCGTCGAAAAAGTGCAACGCACAGACCATCTGGTTGAGATGTCGCCAAGAGATCCCTGTCACCAAAAGGTGAACCTGGAACGTATGAACATCTCCAAGCGGGAGATCGGCTAAAAAAAACTCGGCTAGGCTTCGATACCGGTTCAGATATGATCGGCTGCGTTGCCGGCGACAAACTGCCCACCGTCGTGTCCTCGAGCATGCGGCGGCTCACCTGAGGCAACAGAAAACCTCCTGTCTGAAGGGGTCGGCTCTGAGAACACTCGGATCCTGTCAGACGGCAGTCGGCGCGAGCGGCTTCGTTCAATCACCAATCAACAAATGTCGCGCCATAGACGCACGTTCAGGCAAATCCAAAGCGTAGCTTGTGGAGTCCAAATCGACGGCTGGAAGTTTCTTCCTGGAGGCCAGTTCCTGCCGATGCTTGAGTGTTGACCGTTGACCACTGCTTGTCGCGGCGGCGTTGCACCGAGGAGGGTATGCGCATGGCTTCGCGGTACTTCGCGACCGTGCGGCGGGCAATATCAATGCCCGAGGCGCGCAAGCGTTCCACGATGGTGTCGTCCGACAAGATCGCGGAGGGCTCCTCCGAATCGATCAGCTGCTTGATGTGGTGACGCACGGCTTCCGCCGAATGCGCTTCGCCGCCGTCGGCCGAGGCGATCGAGGCCGTGAAGAAATATTTCAACTCGAACGTGCCGCGATTTGTCGCCATGTATTTGTTGGCGGTGACGCGCGACACCGTGGATTCATGCATCTGGATGGCGTCGGCGACCGCCTTCAGATTGAGGGGGCGCAAATGCGCGACGCCATGGGTGAAGAACCCGTCCTGCTGGCGCACGATCTCGGTTGCCACTTTCAGGATAGTGCGGGCGCGCTGGTCGAGCGCGCGCACCAGCCAGGTCGCGTTCTGCAGCGCATCGGTGAAATAGGACTTGTCGCCGTCCTTGCCGATCTTCTTCGACAGCTCGGAATAATAGGTCTGGTTCACCAGCACGCGCGGCAGGGTGTCGCTGTTGAGCTCGACATGCCAGCCGCCGTCGGGACCCGGACGGACATAGACATCGGGCACCATGGTTTGCAGGCGCGCCGAGCCGAACTTCATGCCGGGCTTGGGATTGAGGCGGCGGATCTCGCCGATCATGTCGGCGATGTCCTCGTCGTCGACGCCGCAGATCTTGCGCAGCGCCGCGACGTCTCGCTTGGCGAGCAGATCGAGATGCTCGACCAGCGCCTGCATCGCGGGGTCGTAGCGGTCGAGCTCGCGCAGCTGGATCGCCAGGCATTCGCTGAGAGAGCGCGCGCAGACGCCGGGCGGATCGAACTTTTGCAGCACGGCGAGGACGTTTTCGACCTCGGCCTGCGACGCGCCCAGACGCTCGGCGGCCTGGCCGAGATCGGGCGGCAGATAGCCGGCTTCGTCGACGAGGTCGATCAGGTACTGGCCGATCATGCGCTGCGCGGGCGCGGTGAAGGCCACCGAGAGCTGCTCGCCGAGATGGTCCGACAACGTTGTCTCGGCCGCGACAAAAGCTTCGAGATTGTAGTCTTCGTCACCGGAGGCGCCGCCGCCCCATTCGGTATAAGTGGTCGGCGCCGCATCCTGGGCGTTGCGCGCCGCAGCCTCGGCCAGCTGTTCGCCGCTGACCTGATCGACCTCAGTCGGGGCTTCGGCGCCAGCTACATCGTCATTGGCTCGTTCGAGCAGCGGATTGCACTCGAGCTCCTCCTCCACGAAGGTCATGACGTCGAGATTGGACAATTGCAGCAGCTTGATCGCCTGCATCAGCTGCGGCGTCATGACCAGCGACTGCGATTGCCGGAACTCTAATCTCTGCGTAAGTGCCATGAAGCAAGAACCGTTACTGAAGTTGGCCCGCGTCTTGCTCATCTAGTCAAGAGCTGATCCCCCCGCTTTGATGTCGCGCAAACGCAGATGCGAGGTGAGATTTTTGATGAAGGCAGCCCACAGCTGGACACCGAAACACTTGCGGAACTCCTTCGTTAAGTTCCGTTCTCCGTGAGACTACAGAACTAGAGACTAGGACCTGGCACGTTGACCGAGCACATGCACCAACAGGACAGTTTCATTGTGGCGGCACTCCTGCGAAAGACTTTGCAGTCCGCGGCAGTTTCGGTGACTTCTGAGAGTAGCCGCGATCCTACACCATCTCGTAGGACCTCCGGCCATAGGTGCACTGGGCTTCATCGGTGCTTGCCCGCCACTCCGACAGCCATTAACTAGAGCCTTGCTGCACGCTCGGAATTGGCACGAACTTTGAAGCCAATCATGGAAGAACGTGGCTCAAGCGGATTGGTACTAAGGCTGGCGGTCAAAACTGTTGAGGTGGCGGGTTGAACTGGCGCCAGATCGGCCTTGCGCCAAAAGAGATCGCGAGGTGGTCGTCGCGTTCGGCTGTCTAAAGCCCGCCGCTTGTTAGCGCAGCGCCTGCCCCATGTGCGTCGAAAAGAAGTCCCTTGCCCAAATTGCTGAGGCAAATCGGCGGAAGATCGAACAGCGGGCACTATTGTGCCTGGCGAAGGTCCCAACGTATTCGCGTTGTCGCTTCTGGGCCTCTCACGCATCCGAATCTGGGAAGAATACCTTCCTCCTCCAAATTGGCCGGCGTGACCAGGACGATCTTGTCGGTTGTCGAGAGCCTGCGCGAGTTGCTTCGCCAGCAGCGGACTGCCGACAATCACACGGGGCGAAAGGCGTCCGCATGCGCGTAGAGCGCCATGCTGTTGCCCATGACCTCGAGCACCACCTCATCGCGGGCCAGCAGAATCTTCCCAGCCTTTGACGCACTCCGCGTCACATCAGTGCTGCCGGCGGAGCCTGCCGCCACGCCAAACGTCCCTCCGAAGCTTGGCTGGATGCCGAGTCCAATCACTCGTCTCATCGGCATCTGAGCTGCGGCGAGATGCCACCTGCGAGTCAGCGCTCTTGCTACAACGCAGTGAGTCGCAGAGGTGGCCAGCTCCCAACTCGAACTCCCGGCTCATTGCCTGTATCGCCGGACCCGCAATTCGTGCGCCCGCTGCCTCTGTGCCGATGGTAGGACCATAAACCACGCTGTAGAACACCGCAGCGGAACGTTTGGCACCGGCAGATCTCATACCGGTTACTAACACCATTGAGCGGCCGCACGAGGAGTTCAAGCGACGGATCAAGATCAAGACCGTTTGCCATCAGCGGCCGCCACGGCAATATTGTCCTGGCCTGCTCACCTCCTGCCAGATCAACATGTGGCAAGGTCGATGGCTGGAGAACCCTTACCACAATGCCTAGATAGGCAATTGACCTCGCTGAACGAGCTGGTGGCTTCACGTTGATCGAAATCGCGCCACAATTGTAAGGCGGCGCTGCCCCCGGGGTGAAGTGCACGGCTTCGGCGACCATGGCTTCGTCCACCGGCAAGCCGCTGCCATAGGGCGAACCACCTTGCCTCGGCGGATCGCATCAGGCAGCGGCACTTCGATTGCCTTGATCGATAAAGACGGGACGGCCGGCGCAGCCTCGATCGCCTCCGGACGGTTGCCGAAAAGATTGAAGATGATGTCAGCGTCTTCCGCCATCACGTTGAGCAGCCTGTTTAGCAACGCTAGATCGCTTGAGAGGCCAATTGAGTCTGGCGCAACGAGATTTGCATGCAACGACGACGCCCCAAGTCCACACCGGCCGCTGTCGAGGGACACCGCATAGGCGCGCCTGATGTGCTTGCCTGCCCAGCTATCTGGTTTGAGCCGCTCGTTAAAGCCAATTGGGATCGGTTCTCCCGATCCGCGGCAATAACAGAAGAGCCTGCCCGAGAACGGGGCCTTTGATCGTGCCTTTAAACGGGCGAGGAGTTAAATGAGGCGGCGTCGGGTTGCTTTGTGTACAGCATTTGTCCGGTTCGCCGCCCCTAGCTTTCTGACGACGTTCTTCATGTGAAAGTTGACGGTATTCTCGCTGACCTCCACAAGTCGCCCGATGACCCAGGCTGACTTTCCTTCTGCGACCCAGTATAGGCACTCTGTTTCTCGCTCGGTTAGCGGAATGTCTGTCTCGCAATCTTCATCAAGTGGCGGTGTAATCTGCGCGACAGCGTTGTGAAACGCCGACGCCAATGTCGTGAGATGAGCCATGCAATCCTGTGGATTGGCATCATCGAAGGGAGATGCAAACGATACGAACGCCAATCGGCCTTGCGATCCAAACAATGGCACGCTTATGCCATGCTTAAGACCAGCTTCTCTGGCCTCGCGTAAGACGCGCAGCTCACGGGGCTGCAGTTCATATCGACGGGTTAGTTCATCCCAAAGAAAGGGTCTTGGCAACATTGCTGTCCGCCGGACTACCGGGTCGATCGCTCGATACTCTTGCTCAGCATAGCGTTGGCACCAATCAGACGGGAAGTTTATGGTTGGCGGTGGCGGCAGATAATCCAGCAGACGACGCTCATTCGAGCAGGTGAGTGCTCCGTACGCGACCTTATTAAATCCTTCATTGCTCGCGCAATTCACAAGAAGCTCGAACAGCGCTTTGATTGATCTTGTCTGTGTAGCGCATTCGACGAAGCTGAATAGGTCTGGCCCGCGGCTTTCCCGTATGCTTGAAGGGAGTGGCATTTCGCCGTGCGATTGGTCATCCATTTCTATTTCCATTTTACTTACACAAATGTTGGCTCTGCTTGTTGCAGCTGGACGCCCGCGCGAAGGAAAGCGCCGGGCCCGAGGTGTTTGACCCGGTCCAGGTGCGCACCGATCAGTAGGTGGAGCAAACCGGCGCGGACCGCCCGTAGGTTTGAGCCAACGCGGAGCTGACTTCGTTCGTTGCCGAGCGGTCGGATTACTATCCGAGCCGCCGAATCGTCGCGTGCGTATCCAGACTCTCGAAAGAATGACTGGCAAATGATGCAGCGGTTGCGGCGGACAAGGTCAGCACTTCTCGTAAGAACATACCAACATCTAGAGCGCCGGCATAAAGAAGTGCGCTCGGCACGGAACTCTTCGCGCAGCTCGACACACCTCAGGTCACCGACCGGTGCAGCCCCCCTTAGGCGCTTGCGCATGTTGGGCCGCCACTCGCGGACATTGACAACCAGCTGCTTGATAAGGACGACAGCGTGCATGCGATCATCAGGACTTCCAAGAACCAGCATGGTGGGCACAGCAATTCTCGTACCACTTTCCGATTTGGCAAAATGGCCCTTAAGAGAGAGGCACTCAGACAAAGACGGCCTGGTCTGAGATGTTTGGAGCGGATGCGACATACGCCAAACATGCGACAACGTCTCAGGCGCGACCTCGAATTGATATGGATCAAGAGCGTGATTAAAGGCCGGTTGCCTCACCTGCATTGATGCGGAACGCGGATGGGTGTGGTCCTAAGGCGCAAGCCAGAGAGCAAGCGGCTTTCCGTTCTTGAAGTCGAGCAGCGGAGCGGCAGTTTAGTCTTGCGGAGTCTTTGAGCAGACGAGGAGCTGAGCTTTCGGCGTTTGCTGTGGCGCCCTTTGCGAACTGCCCCTTCAGGCCTCGTGAGGACTTGCCCCCTCCTTGCAAAGCCGAGAAGAAAGCAAATGAAGGAGGAAAGAATCAAAGGCTCGTCGTTGATTGATCCGGGGCGCGCTCTCGATAAAGACTCAGGCTAACGTGACGGAGATGCTTCGCCTCTCGGGCATAGGCGTGGGGGTCTGAAGCCGATTACACGCCAGCTCGGATGCAGCCTTCACACGATAGGGCTACGTCGCGGCGTGTGGGGTGAAGCCGTTCAAGTCATGTCCGGGCTAGCTCTCGCGCACCACGGTCTTCAGATAATGGTAGGCCTTGATGATCTCGACCAGGCGATCCTCCGTAGAGCGGTCGCCGCCATTAGCATCGGGATGGTGCTGCTTGACCATCGCCTTGTACTTCGCCTTGATGTCGCCGAGCGTCGCATTGGCATTCAGGCCCATCACCTGCAACGCTTTCCGCTCGGCATTCAAAATCTTGCGCGCCTCAGGCTTGGCCTCCAAGCGGGGGCGGACACCGGCGCGTCCATTCAGCTCGAGGAGCGTGCAGAGGGCATGCCAGTCGTCCTCGAAACCGGCCGCGCTGCCGGCCATTTTGCGGGCGCTGATGTTCTCGCCCATCTTCCAGGTCGGACGATGGCCGGTCAGCGCGTCGTTCTGGTAGCGCGCGACCGCTTCCGCGTCCATCCCCGAGAAGAAATCGTAGGACTGATTGTATTCGCGAACGTGATCGATGCAGAAGTGCCAATATTCACGGGCATTGCCGCGGCCCTTGGGCGCCGGATGGGTCGCTTTGTTCTGGCAACCAGGCCATTCGCACAGCGCCGCGGTCTGGCGCTCCTGCGCTTCCTTCTTGTTGATGCGAATGGAGTCGAATATTTTGGATGTGTCGATCAGCATGACCGGGCTCCGTTGGCGGAGCGGCAATTAACAGCGCCGCTTGTCTGCTAGAGAATTGGTTTCGACGGCAGGTTGGATCTGTCTCGGCCTCGCGTCTAGTTGGTGGCATGATGTAGCGGGCACTTCTTAGCAATCGACATGCCAGGACTCGCGAGCTTGGTTCAGACAATCATCTCTTTCCGATTCAGATCGACTCAATCGCAATTGCTGTCGGGTTCTGCCCATAGGGTCTTGAAGGGACCGCGGTGAATACAAGGAAAACGGGAGCTACACGGGATGGCTGGTGACGCGCTCAGAGAGGCAGCGTACCCAGGTGGATGGCGAACCTGCGAGAACTTCTCCAGGGAGCCGATGCGGGCCGAAGGAGACGATCAACATCCTGCCCTTCGGTCAGCCGTCTGCGGTTGATCATCACTGCTACAAACTCCTGCAACATAACGCGTGATCTGTTCGTCCGGGCCGTCGAGACGGAACTGCTGCAGTCCGGAGACCCCGGGCGAACCGAAGCCGCCGCGGATGTCGCGCCGGGCCGTGCAGGCACGGCTATCGGCGCGCACGCGCAAAGCATATCGGCGCGATCGAGGTTTCTAGGCCCAATGTGAGGACCGGCGTGCGAGCAGCTCGCCCCTTGGATCCGCTCCACCTCGGTGATTTTGCTAGTCCGAGTGGGTGTGGAGCAGGAGCCTCGATCCCCTGCTGCCCGCCCCTAGCTGGCGCTACGTCGACACTCGATCCAGGAGGCGCTCTCGGCCCTGCTGGAAAGCAGGCAACGAACCTGTCGCCTTCGGTGATTTCTGGCTTGAATGATCAATCAAAGGGCGAATACGAGAGCTGGCAGCAAAAGGCCGCCAACGTGCTCAAAGATATCCCGAGCTGGTTCGGAGCGGCAAGAAGAAGGCCATGCAGGATCCCAATAGCGCCGAGCCGGGCGGTCGCGGAGCATGCACTTGATACCTTCGCCGAGAGCCGCGCCAAACATGCGCGTGACGTTGATTACCTGACAAGGATCGCCAATCTATGGCCTATCGGTCTTCTATGACTTTCCTGCCGAGCACCAGCGCCAGCTGAGAACTACAATCCGATCGAGAGCATCCGGCGCGGTGCGGCAACGGAGCGTGCGAGCCAAGGAACCGTTGTCGCCACAAACCGTAAGATTTATGGTGAAAGCTGATCGAGCTGGCGTCGAAGTTGAGTTGGCGAAGAGCCGCAATCAATTGCCGAGGTCGTGGCGTGTCGGAGTGCCGACGCCGTTGAGCTCGTCCCGAACACGCAAAGTATACCGCCCGCTCGGCTTCCTCATCAGTCGCGGTCAGGAGCGGCGAAATGACTTATCTGAGATCACAGTCCGGTAAGTCTCTAAGCGCGTCAGCTTGTCGACAGCTGGTTCTAATAGAGCGAGAGCGAGCGTCGCTATCGGCGGGGCATCGCCAACCGACTCAAACCCGGGGAGTTGACATGGACCCATTTAACCGCATCAACCCATTCGACCGTGACCAGGCCGCAGTGTCACAACCGCAACAGCAGCAAGCGGAGTTTGAGCCGTACTTGGATGAAGTGCCGCAGCTTGATTCCCCTGCCGTTCCAGAGCTTCCTTCTTCTTCAGATCGCTACTATCTTCCTCTGTCTGAGGAAGAGCGTAGACTCATCGAGGCTTTGGAACTTGGGCACCAGGGGGCCCATGGTCCTCATCCCGAAGACGCTGTCACCAGGCACCTCGGGGACACCGCTGCCCAGCACAGCGCGCCGCGGGAAGCTTGGACTTGGCCGATAGAGCTGCCTGCGGAGGGTCACGATCAGGACCCGCTGCGAGGGATGATGGACGAACCCATCCTAACATTGTCTCTCCCAACCGCGCGCGATCACCAGGGACCGGACTGCGGAAAAGCTGTTCTCCAGTTCAACTGGAGCGACGGCTACCAACCGGCTCGGAACGAGCTGACCGGGAGCGCTTCCTCTTCAAGTCACGCGGTCCTCATGGGTGAGGATTACACCGGGGAGTTGAACCCTGCGAAGAGGCAAAGAACACTAAGCCATACGGAAGGGGATGCCATCAGACGCCAGCTGAGCGCGCCCGGCAGTTCAGTCGTTCGCGAGCTAATGGAAGACGCTGACGCACCGTTTCAGGCCAGCGGTCGGCTCGTCGTTCCTGCGGAAGGCTACGATCAGGATCTGCTCTCGGCGATGGTGGGAAACGCCGGGCCATCGTCGTCGCTTGAGCCAACCGAGGGTCATCGCCAAGCCCTGGATTCAGAATCGACCGTTCTTCCCTTCAGTTTCCGGCAAGGCGGCCAGCACGCGTCCGCTGCGTTTGGTCATAGCGTCCTGCCGAGCCAGGACAGCCGACCCAACAGTTTTATCGTTCACAATGACCGCTACACGGCGCTGTTCGTGCCCGCGTCGACGATGAGGGGTAGCACCCCACTCAATCCGCCAGGCGCTGCCATTCCTCTGGGATCTCGACCGGAAAACGTTCCGCAGCCCAGCGAGCAGCCAGAGAATCGAGCCTCATCATCGCGGCTTGGACGGTCGATGGAGCAAGCCGCTCCGGCGTCCTCCTCTAGGGGTGTGAGGACGACGCCCGCGGCCCGCGAGATTTATGCTGCATCATTCGCCGTTCCCGAAGATTTTTCCCACGGCACCCAACAAGCTTCGGACGCGACGCGCTCGAGGCTCGGCCACTGGGGCCTCTTGCCAAACGAGGCGCAGCCGGTAAAGCACTACGACATTCGCGGCGAGCATTACACCGCCCTCTTGGGGCCGGAAGGCCCCAATGACGTTTGGCTCATCCATCAGCCGAGAATGTAGATGCCGAGGGACAATCCCCACGCTCAGAACCCGTCCACATAGCTCCGGTATTGGACGTCTTATTGGATCATAGCTTGCTAAAGTGAGTCTTGCGAGCTTGGCGTGGTTCCCGGGGGCACGGGTGAGCGCTACCCCCCGTTTAACCTGCGCGATCATCGCTGTGCGCTCCTCGTTGAGCCGCACAGCCATCGCCCTTTGATCCTTCCGAACGCCAAAGCTGCGAAGAACACCTACGGTGTTCTTGCCGTTGCGTCTTACATGATTGGCATTGATCAGGGGCCTCGGCTCTGAGACAGGGGAAAGCATCATCCGAGTAAAGAGGCTGCTTCCCGCTCCCATCGAAAAGGCCTCGGCTGAGCTTAGTTGGCTGCAGATGGATGTGGTCGTCCATTAGCCTCAGATGCACATCCTGGTCGTGGCGTACCGCCAGAAAGCTCCTCTCGCCAACGAGGCGCTGCCCAGCATCTCGTCGACCGCCTCGAACCTATCAGCACCGTACTTGGGGATCAGCAATGGTCGGGTAACGTGTGCGAACCTCATTGCTTACCCAACCGACGAGTTCCGCACGGCAGCAGTTATATCTCGAGATTTTCAGGAGACCGAACTTTAGACCACCCAACAGTAGAGCTTTGTCCCGTGATCACGATGGCGCGCTGGTTGCGCGGACCTGGTCGTGCGGCATAATCAGCGTTCGACTGCCGACCGCCCACGTGCTGGCCCTCGCCAACGATGTGCCCATGTCTCTTCTGTCCTGGGGCATCCGCAAGGGGCGGGAACCAGTGGCCATGAGGCATTCGGCGCGAAAGCTGCTTTTGAAGGTCTCGATGAAGCCGTTGTCGGCGGCTTGCCGGACCGCCGAGAAAGTAAGCGTATCGCGACGCTGCTAGGCTTACAGTCTCGATCGCACGACATGAACTCGCCGCCGTGAGACGCGGATCTTTGCTCGGACTCCCACTGATTTGCAGCCCCTTCCAGCACCGCCAAGATGGCGGTACCGCGGGACGCAATCCGCAGCAGCCGCTGCCGCAACGAACGCGAAAAACTCCAATTTGGGACGTGAGACGCGATTAGACGACCCTACCGATTTGTGCAGGAGATTTCGCGACTCAGGTCAGTTAGCTTTGCTGGGTGTTAGGAGATTTCTTCAATGTTGATTATTGAAACTGTTTTGAAGCCAGACCAGTTTGGGGGTATCGGACTTTTCTCCGCCGCCCTTTTGCCCAAAGATTCGCTGATTTGGATTCACAACCCGATCGTTGACATCGCGGTGACGCCTGAGCAGTACGATACTCTAGCTCCGACATTTCAAGCTCTGCTAGATAAGCATGCCTATCCAAGAAACTACAAGGCTAATGATAGTGTTATAGAGTACAATGCTGACAACGCCCGCTTCATGAATCACAGCAGTCAGCCAAACACATATCAAGACGATTATTGCCGAATTTTAACGGCGCGTGACGTACAACCTGGTGAGGAACTTACTTGCGATTATTTGTCTTTCGATCCAACGTGTGACTTATCGTGGAATAGAGAACCATCGGTGAATGTTGATGCCCCGACGGGCTAGGCGGCTTTGGCTTGAGTTCGCAGTCTGACATTTATAGAGTTTCGGCAACCAATTGTAGCCAGTGACCACCCAGCTTTTTGCAACTGCCTCCTCGAGCTTGAACGTTATTGCGCGCGCAGCCTTGTTCGACATCCCTGGCGCACAGAGTGCGGCGGCCCGCGGGCGGAACGTACCTTCGATGGCGTATAAGGCGACGCGGCGTTCCCAACGTGTGTAGAGCTTACCCTAGGCAAGATCTCCGCAGATGCCCCTCATCTTGCACTTACTTCAGAATCTGACGGCGCTCGATCAATTCCCAATCGCTGCTGAGATGGCGCATGACCTTGCCCCCGGGGCTTAATCCAGTTTGAAGTTCGTTCTGGCCCACGACGAGGACCAGAGCATGAAGCGTAGCCGCTTTACGGAAGAGCAGATTATCGGGATCTTGAAGGAGCACGAGCCGGGGTGTCGGTCGCCGATCTATGCCGCAAGCACGGCGTGAGCGACGCCAGCATCTACAAATGGAAGGCCAAGTACGGCGGGATGGACGTCTCCGAGGCCAAGCGGCTGAGGACGCTGGAGGACGAGAACACGAAGCTGAAGCGGCTCCTGGCTGACGCCATGCTGGACAATGCGGCGTTGAAGGACCTTTTGGGAAAGAAGTGGTGACGCCCGCGGCCAAGCGGAAGGCTGTCGCGCATCTCGTGGATGCCCACGGGATGAGCGAACGGCGGGCGTGTAAAGCCATCGGCTGCTGCCGCATGACCATGAGATATCGGACGACCCGAGCGGATGATGCCGGCGTTCGCCAGCGCATGAAGGCGATCGCCCAGGAGCGCCGCCGCTTCGGCTATCGGCGCCTGCATGTTCTGCTCAAGCGGGAGGGCTTTGCGATCAACCACAAGAAGCTATTCCGGCTGTACCGGGAAGAGAAGTTGGTGGTGCGCCGCCGTGGCGGCCGCAAGCGGGCGATGGGGACCCGGGCGCCGATGACGGTGCCGATGGCACCGAACGACCGCTGGTCACTGGACTTCGTCTCCGATCAGCTCACGGATGGCCGCCGCTTCCGCATCTTGACCGTGGTCGATGACTGTACCCGCGAGTGCTAGGCGCTGGTGGCCGATACCTCGCTCTCCGGGGCCCGGGTGGCGCGGGAGTTGGATCGGCTGGTCATGGAGCGCGGCAAGCCAAAGATGGCGGTCAGCGACAACGGCACCGAACTTACCAGCAACGCCATCCTGACCTGGGCCGATCGGAGCCGCGTCGCCTGGCATTATATCGCTCCGGGCAAGCCCATGCAGAATGGCTTCATCGAAAGCTTCAACGGTCGGCTCCGGGATGAATTGCTGAACGAGACGCTGTTCACGTCGCTGGCTCAGACCCGCGTCGCGCTCGGATGCTGGCGCGCCGATTATAACTACACACGACCGCACTCACAGCTCGGATGGAAGACACCCTCCGAGTTCGCCTTCACCAGCCACCCGCGCCGGGATCTGGCGCTGCGCTATGCCGATGGCTCCGCGCCAGCTCCCGTCGCTACCACCGCCCAACTGGGCAAATCCAATGGCTTGAGCGAACTCAGAACTGGATAAAAGCTGGGGGCCACGTCACGCAGGAGCTGCGCCTGATAAGTATCTTAGCATGCGCTAACGTTAGAGTCGCAGATGTCCTGTTCACAAACGCACGTGATGAGATCGCTTGCGGCTCGATCTTTGCTCCTCGATCTACTTCCGCGCGCAGCGCAGAGCAAAAAAGCAAGCCGCTTCTCGAGGACATGCACGCCTGGTTGTTGCGCAAGCGCGAAAACCCCTCTCGCGTTCCTCCGACGTCCTGACGCCTATGAAACGACATGCTCAGGCGCTGGGGCGACTTCGCCGGCTTCCTCGACGATGGCAAGATCTGCTTGACCGATGCGCTGAGCTCATTGGAAGGCAGGGAAGGCGCAACTAGACCTTCGCTGGTAGCGAGCGTGGCGCCGACCGTGCCGCAATCACGCTGACGATGATCACGACCTGTCGCCTCAACGACGTTGATCCCAAGGCCTGGCTCGCCGAGGTCCTGGCTCCGGTTGCCGATCTTCTCGCGTCGCGCCTGCACGAACTTCTGCCCTGGGAATGGAAGCTCCTGCGCCAGGCAGATAAGCCCGCTAAGCCCACTCTCTTCAAAAGTGTCGGCGCTTGGAGCTGGACCTGCGCCCCCGCGTCAGATGGGAACACTCTGCTGAAACATACAACACGCATCTAGAGTTTAGCATGCAAATTACCCAAGCGCTCCAGCCCCTGCTCAATGAGAGATATTGGAAGATAGCTGAAACACAGGCGCACGTGACGGCCACTTCGTGGGCCATAGTTCCGACCGCTTATAAGGTGCACGTCTTTCTCGCGGCTTGCAGCTTCAATAAGCCGCTCCGGATCCGTATCCGCGGTAAGCCGTACCCAAAACGAGAAGCCCCCGCTCGGCACACTATAGTCCGGCTCGCAAATCCGGCTGCGCTGCAATAACCTATGTACGCCGTCTCGCTTAGCTCGGTAGTGCTCGCGCAAGCGTGTTATGTGAGAGTCAAGAGCGCTCGATTGCAACAATCCCAAAACGATATTGCTTAGAACCGGACTTACGCCGCCGTCTCGTTTGAGAAGCGCAAGCCTGTTGATAATGTCCGACTCGGCAAGCACCCAGCCTACCCGTAGTCCCGGTCCGGCGACTTTTGAGATGCTATGGACATTGATCACGTTGTCGCCCGGCGCCAACCAATGCACTGGACCGTTATAGGGCAGCTCAGCATAGACAAGATCCTGCACCAAGAGAGCGCCACTGCGGGCCAACAGTGCTGCCAATTTGGCCGCATGGTCGCACGACATCTGGCGCCCGGTTGGATTATGAAATGCTGGCATCGTGTAGAAAAGCTTCACCCGGGCAATGGTCTGCAGCACTGCCTCCACTTCGTTCAGATCCACTCCCTCTGCAGCCAGACCTAGTTGGACCACGGTTGCACCCGCGATCGAAAACGTACGCAGTGCACCCAAGTAGGAGGGGTCCTCCATCAGGACCACGTCACCGGGGTCAATCCAGCCATCGGCCAGCAATTGTAAGGCCTGTGAAGCTCCACCCGTAAGCATAATTTGGTCATGCCGCACACCGTACCTCAGTGCGAGCTTTGTGCGGAGTTCGGGTAAACCCGCCGCATCCGTATACTGGGGCAGATCGGCGAGGGTCACACCTGTACCTCCGTCAAACGCGCTTGGCCACGGCAGTTCTGCAAACATCACCGGGTCGGCCAGCCCGTAGCTGAAATTGACACCATGCTTCGCACTTGAGGAGTTGAACGGCGCAAAACCCTGAGCGATAGCGCTGCGTTGTGAGATGCGGGAATTCATGGCTTCGTCATTCTGATCGTCATGATTGCGAAATCTGTTCTTTGCCAAAGCGCTTATGGTACTCTGCGGCAAAGCTTTCGGGTATTGGCGCGCTGAAACGGGGAAAGTCCACCGACGGCTTTGGCTGAGCTGCTACGGCCGAAGTCTCGAGGGACGGCCGCCACGCACCGCCAAAGTAGTGCTGGCCGTAGCCCATCGCTAGCTCAGGTACTACGGGATAGAGTAGGCTCAGGAACAGCGAGATCTGCGCAGCATTCCATGTCCAATCGTCTGCATGTGCGAAGCCAGCTAGCTCGAAGTAGCTGTCGATGATATCAAGCGCATCCCAGAAACGCAGTGCGGTGACCGCATCGGCATAATCTTCAGCGAAGCGGCGTAAATTCGGGGAGAGTTCGGTGCTCTCTACTATACGCGCGTTTTCTGCACACCGCCGTAACGCATCTTCCCAGACCCGAATGCGTGACGCTGCCGAGATGAGGCCCTCGAGATCAAAATCGTTTGCGTCGGTTCCAAAGGGCTTGGCCACTCGCGCCAGTGCATAACGGAGTACGTTTGGCCCCACCTCACGCGCCACTTCATCGGTCCAAAGAGCATGATCACGACTGGTGGAGAACTTCTCGCCTTCCAGCTTGTAGAAATCCTGGACGGAGTGATTTTTTGGAATTGGGTAGCCGCGCGCGAGCAGAGCGCCGGCCACACCTAGCGTGTAATAGAAGCGATTATCTTGCCCCATGAAGAAGATAAGCTCGCTGTTCTGGTCGTGCAACGTCGCGTTTGTGTCCAGACCTAAGCGGGCGCATTGCTCGCGAATTCCGGTGTCGAAGCACCAGAGGCCCTCAAACCATGTAAGCAGCGTTTGGCCGGTCAGAGAGTCAGGCTGTTTTACCTCAACTCCGTGCCTAAAATGGCGGGTCATCGGCAAGCCGCGCACCTCCCGCTGTAGCCAAGCGCGCGCCCTGGCGCGTATCGGCTCGGGCCACGCGCTTTCTCCAATGGCTTCGTCCAGCTGGCGAGCGAGCCTTGGCATGTCGAACACGGCCTGCTTGATGGCTCTTAGCACAAGATTGCGGCCGCAGGTGACGTGCCGTGCGTCACGGATTGTGCCGTGCTGAACAGCCAGCCCGCAGTTCTCACACAGATTGCTATCGCAAGGCGATGAGCAGGCCGGGCAACGGCCAGTTGCGAGCGAGTCCGCAACGAGCTCATCGCAACGTTCGCAATACAGTTGGACGCCCTGCCGTACGTCGACGTAGCCGGCCTCTTGCAGCTCGCGGAATATCGCTAGCGCATTTTCCTTGTGACTCTCGCTAGATGTGCGCACGAACACATCAGGCGTAATTTGTACGGCACGCAAACACTCTAGGATCTGGTGAACGTATTGTTCTGCGACCTCATTAAAGGATCGGCCGAGCTTTCGTGCCGTTTCGAGCGTATGTGTGCCGTGCTCGTCTGAGCCGGTGATGTAGTAAGCCCGATGGCCGGTCATGCGTTGGAAGCGGACGAAGATATCAGCGAGTAAATACACGCCGCCGATGTGGCCCAGATGTAGTTTGCCGTTAGGGCAAGGCGGCGCAGGACAGACAAAATAAGTGCGCACGTCAATCCCACCAGATCGAGATAAACTTGAGAGTGCTGTCTTGGCTTATATTGCGGATAGTGTGCGTCTGATGTGGCGACATGTAACACAAGGTCGCTTCGCTAACATTACGGACCTGGCCGTCGACTTCGAACTCTCCGCGACCAGAGATCAGCAGCCACAGCTCGTGCTCCTGATGATCGTGTGGGTCGACCGCATCGCCTGGAGCGAGCTCCACGACTGAAGCGCCAAATGCTGGGCTGAGACCCTCCGGGAGATGCTCCAAAAGGCGCCAGACCAGAACTCCGTATTCCGATCTCATCAGAGAATGATCGAGCTGCCTCGTGTACACGCTGGTCTTCCTCAGACGGGGCTATCAGTCGCGATAGAATATGCCATTGGGACGCTTTAGGTTCTCAAGATCGGCCACCGCTTCCTCTGGTGGGTTGTAGGCGCGTTTCATGCTGTTGTATTCGGTGCGTGTCGCCCCCCCAGTGGACGCGCGCTGGAATACCAAGTGAATCGCACGACGCGACCGATCGCTCTTGTTTGGCAAGGAGTAATGGGGCGCATAATCGTCGAAAATGAAAACGTCACCAGCTTTCAATTTCACCGGCTCCCATGTGAAGGTTTCGGCGATCTCCGGGTAAATCACGCCGCCGGCATCCATCGGAAACATTCCTTCCTTATGGCGAGCTGGCGTGAAGAAGAGCCCACCGTTACCCGGGTCGGAGTCGTCCACAGCGATGGATGCAATTGCGTGAACCATGCGGTCGGGTATCTTGTGCGGCACGTGGTAGATGTCCTGATGAGGGCGGTATCCGCCACTGTCCGGATACTTGAAGATCAGAAGTTCCTTCAGCATCCGCGTCTTCTCATTCAAGAGTGTCTCGACCGCTATGCGAATGCGGCCATCGGCCAGGAGCGCCTCCCGTAGAGGGCCATGGTAGTCTAAGAAGTTCTCGGCCTTGGAGATAATCTTCCGGCTGTCACTCGTCTTCTCGAACCACAACATCCACTTATCGGAGCTTACATCCCAACGTGCAACTTCCTCAACGTAACGAGAAATCTTGTCGCGCGTGGCTGGATCGAAGAACCCTTCCAATCGAAGATATCCATCCTTATGCCATCTCGATTGTTGTGCCTCAGTCAGCATGTGTGAGCTCCTTCCTAAGATGAGGCGGATCGATTGCGCTTTCCCCGAGGCGAGTTGCCAGCACCGCATTAAGAGCGGTCGCGCTCAATAGGCTCAGCAACATCACGTCAAGGCCGAATCCACGGACCAACTGCCCTCCGACCAGGGGAAAGCCGAAGAGCCCGAGGAAGTATGCGAGGGTAAAGATCTGCGAGGTAGTGGGTACTGAGACGCCGTGATCGCCGGCGAGATTCACGGCGATCGTGTTCAAGGTTGAATAACTTAACCCATAGCCGACGGCAAACAGCACTGTGGCCACAATATAGAGTGAGGTGCTGCCAGCGTTGAGAAGGAACAGCACCAGAGACGCAGCGGTCAATAGGATGAGCGTGAGCGCCAGTCGGCATAACGGCAGGCTGCCCATGAGGTGAGCGACTGAGAAGCGTAGTACCACGCTTGCAGCAGTAAAAACCAGAAAGAACAGATCGGAATTCAAGTGACGTGATGCGGAATACGCGCTCTGATATGTGGACAGCCCCGCGAAGATACAGGCTGAAATCCCAATCATGGCGATCGGGAGCGCTGTGCATTGCTGAAGCAGTGCCGTAGTCGCGGCAAGTGTAATCGCGATATCCGGCATAGCCAGTGCCGATAGCTTCGACATCGCGCGTCTTGTCAGGTCTACGCAGGCGGCGGCAATCACGCACGCAATCGCAAGCACCACATAAATCGTGGCCAGCGAACCAGTGTATTTCGCAAGCAAGTGACCAAGTGGAGTCGCTAGGCCGAGCCCAGCCATTTGTGATCCGGATAGGACCGTCAAATACTGAATACGCGCTGATGGCCGTAGATGGCGAATGACCTGCAGCGGCGCCAGAATGAAGAACACTGACCAAGCAGCGCCCACCAGTAGTCCTCCAACGTACGCCGCTCGCGTATCGAAGGCAGCGCCGGCAAAGGCCAGCATGGCTACCGCCATAATGAGCGATGCGATAGTCAACGTGGGTAATAGGCCTATCTGCTTTGCCAGCCACCCAGCCAAGCAACAGGAAACGAGAGTAGTAGCCATGCCGCTGGAAATAATAAGACCCGCGGCTCCACCATCCGCTTCGAGCGCATCCATGTAGTCCGGTAATAGAAAGCTGGTGCCGTAAGCTGCTGCAACGACAATGGAGGCAATCAAAAATGGTACAAAGGCGCGGTAGTCGAGCGTGCCTGGAAGCTGGTCGGCGGGGTTGGCCGTTCCATCCGCAAACCGGCCCTGCAGCGGTGAGGTCGAGCCGCCGTTCATGTGCTACCCAATACCTGTCGGGTTGATCGCATCGCAACCACATCGGTGTCTCGTTCAGACGGGTCTGAAGGTGCGCAAACCTCGATCATCTGCCTGTCGGATGGATTCAAATAGAACGGTCGGCCGAGCAGGCTATTAATAATTTGGCTGTTGCGGTAAGCTACCAAAGATAGATTGGCACTCTGCAATCCGTGCTGCACCCGGCTTTGATTTTGTAGATAAATTGGTCCTGGCATGTGCCGACCGAAGCGGACTGCGTAGTCCGGGCCGAGTACGGGCAGGCCATCTTCCGTACACGCGCCCTCGAGAAGGCCTTCCAAGAAGGGCGGCGTACGTGGCTGGAAACCTGTAGCAAGCACTATACGATCGACAACGATGCAGCTATTTCGCTGCGTTGCGATCTCATCTAGATCTACTCGCCAGCGCTTTTTGTGGGACTTGATGTCTTTCACGACTACGCTGGACAGCACACGAAAACGGTCGGCCAGCGTGCCATCCACGCTGCGTTCGTACAGCATTTCATACAGGCGATTGCACAAATCGACCGAAATACCATCGCTCGTAAGCATCTCGCCCTCGACCAGGTCCCGGCGCTGCTGAAGTGGTAGGGCGTGAAAGCGACGGCTATAGGAGGGCGTATAAGCCTCGTTCACAAAGCTGTTGTCGTCGATGGAGAACAAGTTTGAACGCGACGTTGCCCACGTGATTTGGGTGGATAAAGAACGAGTAAGCATGTCCTCAATAATCTCAGCCCCGCTCTGACCACCTCCCACGACGAGCACATGCTCGTTTGCACGCGGAAGCTGCCGCTCGAGATAGTCGGCTGCATGGTAGACAGTGTCACATAGAAGAGATCTCGCGCAGGGAGGGATCTTTGGCTCTACGCCAACGCCCACAACAACAGCGCGCGCCAAGTATGTGGTTGTATTTGTGCTGATGCGGTAGCCGTTCTTAAACGGAACAACATCCGTGACGTCCTCCGAGAAGCGGAGCGTATTGAGTCGCCCTGCGACCCACCGGTAATACTCAATGAACTCCTGCCGGGACGTTGAAGCATTGCGCTTGTTGACAAAGCTGTAGAGCCGACCATGCAGTGCCAAATAGTTGAGGAATGAGTATGGGCTAGTAGGATCGACTAGGGTCACGCAATCCTTGAGCGGCGACACCTGCAGGCGGCTGTTCGGCAGTGCAAGGCCTGGATGCCAGAAAACTGCTTCTCGCTTCTCCAGGAAAAGTGCGCGGAGCGGAGTAGGTTCAATAAGCGCTGCAAGACTGAGGTTAAATGGGCCGATCCCAATTCCGATGACATCCAGCATTTCCACAGAAGTCTCTTTGAGCTCGTGTAAGTTCTTGCCCTTCGCGCTCGTGTAAACCCTCTCCGGGTCCTTCGCTTCATTACCGAAGCACGTCTGTGTGACTTGGGATGGGGCAGCGGCTTGGCCTGTAGCCGCGGGAGGCGTGGTGAATGACGCATCCGCAATAACCGCGTCTGGCAAGACGTCTGTTGAAACCGGCAACAGTCTCATACGTGTGAACACTAAAGTCCGCCTGCTACCTTCTTCACCCACCTCATCCGGTGATCTCTGTGCTCATTAGCAACCGCCGTGCCACCCACAAAATCTCGAGCTGCGCCTTGTTGGACGAGAAGAACATGCCCACGTACAGCGTTTCGTGCGGAGTTGCTCCGACAGCTCCTGTCGGATTTACGACATTGAGGCGGCAATCGGACACAACATACAGAATACGAAGCGCGGAGGTCCGTGGGAGGAAATCAACACACCGGGAATGCCCATCTATGCCGACAATGCGCAAATCACCACGACCCTCCACGCATCGTCAGCGTTACAACAAGTGTCGGTGACGATCTACATCGAGAGTGGACTCGGCGAATAGGTCTATCATGTCAGTAAAGGAGCGGTACGGGCCGACAAGCTGCCCTCCGATGGGCGACGCCAGATTGGCCCGTTTCATTTACCCGGTGATATTTTCGGATTCGAGAATGGTGGGGTACACCGATTTTGCCGCGAAGACCGTTACGCAGGGCGCTGTTCGGCTGGTTAATAGGCACACTCTTGACCTGCGAAGTTGAGCGACGGCCGAGTGCTTGCAAGCCGTAACTCGGGACGAGCAAAGGGAACGCGGCAACGGGCTTGTCAGGCAGCCGTTCGGCGAGCGGCGAATCAGCATGAACAAGCTCGTGGTTGCGTTAGACTCCCTTCAATTGATGGATGATCCGTATCCTAGATCCCCTTTAGAGCGTGTTCGCAATCCTTGGCTCGCGTGCCCAATGCCGTTGCCAATCGCTGGATGACAGCGTTTTCCAACCCCTCTTTTTGCGCGTCGGCGCGAATGTCCGTCACCAGGTCAGGAATCTGCCCGGCCATGGAGATCAGCCTGGTGATGAGCACGTCCGCATCGACGCGCGTCTCGCGTGCAAATTTTTGCCAGTGACGCAAGCCAATGTGATCGAGCTTGTATTCACCCCCGACTTTCATCGCGAGCTTGATTTTGCGCTGATCGACGTGGTCGTAAGGAAGAATGCTGGCGATATCGTAAAGGGGAGCGAGACGCACGAGAGGACCGCTGCCCAGAAGCAATGAAAAGTTCTTGGCGTGAGCATCAGAGCCTCCAATGAGCCAGTTGAAGATCAAAGCGCTGACGAACGTCTCAACGTCAGCCTCGCGGTCTGTCGAGTAGGTCCGCAAGAGCTCGACCACATCGGCAGGCGCAGGTCCGCCCTCGTTCTGGTATTTCTTGGTCGGCGGGATACCCAGGGCCTGACAGATATCTTCCTGATGAACGCGGATAATGTCGTTCCCGCTGACCTGCCGATCGTAGCGTTCAACCACGATCGCTATTTCCTGTTCGAAGCGCATCACCTTGGTTTCGGCGGCTGGCAGCCCGAGTTCGCGTGCGAGCTGCAGGCAGATATGCTCATTCTCGGCGTGACCATCGAAATGGCCCGTCGGTGGTTTCAAAATGTGGGTGGTTGGTATGCGCCCGGACGGAATGCCCCATTTGTTGTCTTTGAGGACAAGCGCGGTTTTCGGCTGGGCGCCTGCAAGACTGAATTGACCCGTGTCGCTGGGCAGACGCCAGGCAGCGTGATCCTCGCGCAAGACTCGAAGCCGATTTGCTATTTCCGGCTTATCCAGCCATTCGATCTTATCATCTTTGCCTGTTTTCAGAGCCTCCAATCGATCAGGCGTGGCGAACTGGATGGCCCCGGCGCAATCCTCTCCGACGTTAGAGATGAGGGCAAACACGTTGCGCGCCGATACCTGAAATTTCTTGGCCCAGCGCTCGAGCACCTGCTCGTTGTCAGGAAGCAGCCCCCACAAGAAGGACTGAACAGTGGCTGGACCGTGCTCCTCGGCGGCAAGCGGCATCGAAATCGAGAGGGGATAGGCCCCCTCCGAGTTGCGCCATGCATTGTCATAGACGAAGGTCAGCCGGCCGCGCGCGTCACTGCGGACGCGACCGACTTCGGTGCCATCCAAGAGTGCAATGAGCTCGGCCATTATGTCTTGCCTTTCTTGGCTTTGGTGACGATGGCGTTGATATCAACGGCGGAGGTTGACCCGCGGCTGGTGAACCCTCCACTATTGGCGTCCACCGGGATGCCGAGAACGTCGAGAGCACGGAGGACAAGGGCCAGCTCCGCGCGGGGATGACCATGCTCGACGTTAATCACCCATTGACGGCTGACGCCGATCCGCTTGGCGAGTGTCGCCTGGTCTAGCTTGAGGCGTTTGCGTCTGTCTCGAATGACGGCGCCGAGGTCGGCAGGCGTACGGATAAGCATGGCAATCCCAAATGTCAGCGTTCACTTACATTAGCATATGTCGTCGTTCGTCGACAATTCAATATGTCACCATTCGCCGACATTCCTGAATGTCATCGATCGTTGACATCTCAAAAATCATAATGTTTTCAGAAACATAAAGTAGACCACCTGCACTGCCCAGCAATCCTGCTCCGCTGCGGCAAGTTCCTCGGCTGTTCGGTTCTCCTGCTCGGATGTGACACCGAGTGGCGGCTCCTCGCGGGCACGCGCACGCGGATCAATCGGCATGAGCATTTCCTTGTCGCTGCTCGATACCTTGCGCAACTTCTTCACCGCTCTTGCGGGTCTGAGAAGACGTTGCGAGCCATGCTGCCCCCTCGCCGTTCGATGCGTGGCTGCACCCATGCCAAGGCGCCTGGGATCCCAACCAGCGCATTTTGCAGAGGAGTGGTACCTTGAGCTGCACGGGAAGCACGTTCGCAGTGATCAAGAAGTTCGTCCTCGCGAACGCAAGACCTTTAAGGACACGGCGGGGCAGTTTCTGCGGGTCCGCCATGCAAAGGTCGGCCGTACTTTCCTCTGCACCTTTTGGGGAGAATAGGCTTGCCGGTGATGAGAATACGCATCATAATCTCTGCAAGGAATGATGAGATTATGCCGTATATCCATGAATTACCGCAATGGCCGACTTTCCGCTGGAATATGCAAGGAATTGCCGACCGCTTGGTTGCCGTGCGTCATAAGCAGGGTCGTCTGCTCGGCCGCATGGAGCGCCTCGGCTTCCAGCTTAAAGCTGAAGCTACTCTTCAGACCCTCACCGAAGAAGTGATGAAGTCGAGCGAGATCGAAGGTGAGGTTCTCGACCGTGACCAAGTCCGGTCGTCCATTGCCCGTCGCTTAGGCATGGACATTGGTGCCCTCACCCCGGCCGACCGCTACGTCGAAGGGGTGGTGGAGATGATCCTCGACGCCACCGAACATTACGCGGACGAGCTCACAGCTGAACGCCTCTTTGGCTGGCATGCGGCGCTCTTTCCCACCGGTCGAAGCGGTATGACTAAGATCGTGGTTGGCGCGTGGCGCACGGCCGAGACCGGGCCAATGCAGGTTGTCTCGGGTCCGATGGGTCGTGAGCGCGTGCACTATGAAGCGCCAACGGCCGATCGTCTCGATGAGGAAATGCGAGGTTTCCTGAAGTGGTTCAACGGCGAGGCCGCCGGCATCGATCCCGTCTTGAAGGCCGCTCTCGCGCATCTTTGGTTCGTGACCATCCATCCGTTCGAAGATGGAAACGGCCGTATTGCCCGTGCAATCGCTGACCTTGCGCTCGCCCGGTCAGAACAGAGCGCGCAAAGGTTCTACAGCATGTCCGCGCAGATCCGGCGCCAGAGGAGTGACTATTACACCATCCTCGAACGAACCCAGAAAGGAGACCTCGACATCACCGATTGGATGTCGTGGTTCCTCGATTGCCTGGATCGCGCCTTTGATGGCGCGGATGCCATTCTCGGGGGAATCCTCCGCAAAGCGGACTTCTGGGATCGTCACGCGGCTCGCCAGCTCAATGCACGTCAACGGATTGTCCTCAACCGCGTGTTCGATGGATTTGAGGGGAAGCTGACGTCCTCGAAGTGGGCAAAGCTCACGAAGGTGTCCCAGGCGACGGCGGCAAGGGACATTGAGGAACTGATTGCACACGGCATCCTCAAGAAAGATGCGGCCGGCGGCAGAAGCACCAGCTACTCGCTCGTCGACACACAAACCTGATGGCGAACGATGAAGGACGACCAGGAAGAAGCGTTTGAGAAACTCCTCTCAACCCAACTTAGCCGCAACATCGACTTCGTTAGATTCGCGGAGACAAAGAACGCTGCGTTGCTGACGTTTTCCTCAGCATGGATCATCGGCTCCATAAACCTGCTGACTGGGCAGGCCACCCTGCCCGCTGGCTACGCTGTAGCCTTCTGTGTTGCCCTGCCCCTATTCGCCGCGGCCGGTCTTGTGTGCATTCTGTCGTTCGTTCCACAGATCTTAGACCGCTTTCATCAGCAAGATGACGACGACAAAAGCCTTCTCTATTGGAGGCACGTCGCCGAGATACCGGTCGGGCGCTATCATGCGCGGGTAACGGAGCGCTATAAGCCGCAAGAAAACCACAGCGTTACCGAGCGTTACCTCGATGATCTATGTGTGCAGATATCTGTCAATGCCCGCATTGCCACGCGTAAGTTCACGATGTTCAACATCGCGGCTGGGTTCGTGTTCGCAGCAGTCTTGGTCCTTTCGCTGCCGCCAATCTGGTGAGTATCCGACACTTGCTGTGCTAACCTCGCGTGGAGCGCCTTTAAAGCACGAAGCCTCAGCATTACTCAGCGACAGGTGAGCGAACGCCATTGAGAGGAAGATCGCGGAAGAAACGCTCCAGATCAGGATCGTAGAGCACGCCGTTCCCGAGGATCATGGAGACATGTCCATCAAGCCCGTCTGCTGATCGACGCTCCTGAATGGTGATGTTCGAAGCGGGCCTTACCTTGTCCACAAGTTCAATCTTCACCCGGCCCCCCATACGGCGAGCCAGCATCAACGAAGGCGTTCAACTTGCCCGGCGCTATCCAGGCCGCCCGCCGCCAGTTATGTGGGAGCGCTGCAGCCGAGGGTGACCACCCCCAAAGCCGTCCGCCCGCTACGGCGCGATTGGATGGCGCGCGTGCGGACGGCTTTGCTCGGACCGAGCTACACCACAAGTGGGAACACGACCTACCGCCTCCGTCAGTCCTGTTGCATCGACGTCAGCAAGACACTGAGAGTAAGTGCAGACCGTCAAGATAACGCGACCAGCTCCACCATGGCATAGCCTTCATCGCCGAAGCGCTAGCGGCCGAACTCGCGATTCAGGCGACTCTCGTGGCGGCATGTAGTGTCCAACACCACTCATTGCGCGCGCTGCGGCAGAGAAGGAAGTCCGTGGCCCTCACCTCTTCAGGTGGTGTACCGACCTTCGCCAGAGTACCTGCGAAGCTTGTCGAGATAGCGACCCCGATCGGTTGGAGCTAGATGTAAAGCAGTGCGGGTGCGGCTCGGTACTAACCGACCCGGGCGTGAAACCAGGCCAACTAGTCCCTACCACATCCGCACTGCCGTTGAGACTAGCGGAAAGTGACTCGGCGCGGATCGCGTCTGGAGCAAAAGCGCTGTCCCTGCCACATCCCGTTAACCCCAAGGGCTCTGTATCGGTGATAGCTTACCGCAAGCTGACAGGCCTTTGCGCAATCGATCAATGGTACGTGTGGGCTATCAATACCGGCTCAAACTGCCACGGTAATTTCTGCAACCACTCAGAACATGCTCTCAGTGCTGTTCTGGCGCGACTTCATGAGTAAGGCGCTATCCCTATCTGCATCCGCACTGCCAATGAAGTTGGCCATGGGATCGAGAGGCTAACGCAGCGGCTTTGCCCTGAGGGCTGTTCACACGAAATGCCTCGTGGGCATTACGAGAACTCGGCCTTGAGTAACCTACAGAGACTATAGGCGAGACGGCGGACGTAGCCGATCGCTCGCATTCATCGCCAGCGAGATACCATCGCCCGCCGAGAATGAGCAAAGACGGGCTTGCTGACGCCGCTGCCGATAACGTCGTCCGTCAAGCGTCATCATTGAAGTAGATCTTAGTCCTCGCCATCACTCATCGACAAGCCGCCGGGATGCGTACGTATATTCCAAAGCGATCCGCCGTGCCTGTTCAATGAGGTTGGCGGCGGCGCTATGCCCCCCGTCGGTATTCTCATAGTAGAGGTACGGTTGGCCCAACGCAGCGAGCCTTGCCGCTGCCTTGCGGCCATGCGCTGGATGCACGCGATCGTCCTTGGTGGACGTGAGAATGAAGGGGGCCGGGTAGGTCTTGCCTGGCACCAACCTCTGATAGGGCGAGTAAGCCTCGAGCCACTTGCGCTGATCGGGAATGCTGGGATCGCCATACTCGCTGATCCAGGAGGCCCCGGCGCCCAGCTTGGTGAACCGAACCATATCGAACAGCGGAACCTGTAAGATGGCCGCATTGATGAGCTCGGGTCGTTGGGTGATTGCGGTCCCTACCAGGAGGCCTCCTTGGCTACCGCCGACCACGCCTAGCCGGCGGGGAGAAGTGATTTTGCGCCGAATCAAGTCCTCCGCGACGGCGATAAAATCATCCCATGTCCGCTGCTTCGTTGCTCCTTGGGCAGTCTGGTGCCATTGGGGCCCGAACTCACCGCCGCCGCGCAGGTTCGCGACAACATACGCGTTGCCCTGCTCGAGCCAGAGTCGTCCGGTGAGGCCCGCGTAAGAGGGGACGAGCGGAATCTGAAACCCACCATAGCCGTAGAGAAGCGTTGGAGTTGATCCGTCAAACCTTGCGCTCTTGGGTCGTAGCAGAAAGTAAGGAATGCGGGCGCCATCGCGCGAGATTGCCTCGAATTGTTCGACGACATGTCTCGAGGGGTCGAACCGAGGAGGTGTCGTCTTCAGGGTCTCAAGGCGACCGGTTGCGGCGTCGAAGTACCAGAGCATCGTCGGGCTAAGAAAGCTGGAGACGGTGAACATCGCCTCGTCGGTTTCACCCGATGCCGCAGCTACACCGACACTCGCATTATCTGGAAGCGGGATCGGCGTGGCCTGCCAGGCGCCTTGATGGTACTTGTAGACGAACGCCCTACTCTGAACATTGTCGAGAATCGTCAGGATTAACAAGTTTCTTGTGGCGGTGATTCCGCTGATCGCTTGTCGAGGCCCAGGCTTGAAAACGAGGGTGGGCGTGGCGCGCAGCGGATCCTGCTTCCATTCGGCCAGGTCATACGAGATGATCGAGCCGGCTGAGAAGGGGGTGTTTCCGGACGGCGGCATCCAGTCTTCATTTAGCGTCACCAGCAGGCGACCACTCGCGATGCCCCCGATGGTCGACTTCTTTGGCAGATTGAGCTTAATCGGCTTGGAGCCAAAGAGAACATACTCATGCTCGAACGAACTGATGCGGCGGTCGGCGCCGGTCGCATGGATCGTGCCTTCACTGTCGCGCAGCACGAATGGTGTCGCCTCGACATCGGTCGGCTCGCCACGGAAGACCTCGTGCGCTTCCGCCAGCGACTGAGCGCGCTTGAGCTCCTTCACAACGAAAGGGTAACCGGCTTGCGTCATGGTCCCTTCGCCCCAATCGCGTGCAATCAGGACCGTGTCGCTATTGACCCAAGTGACCTGCTGTTTTCCCTCGGGAAGTGCGAAGCCGTTTGTGACGAAGGTTTTGGCAACTGCATCGAACTCCCGGACGAACACAGCGTCCTTTCCGCCCTCGGACAGGTTGAGCAAGCATAGGCGCTCTTCGGGCGGAAGGCAGCTCACCCCTTTAAAAACCCAGTTCTTCTTGTCCGCGTCAGCGAGAGCATCCACGTCGAGGATGGTCTCCCATCGAGGAGCTTGGCTGCGATAGCTTTCAAGCGTCGTACGCCGCAAGACGCCGCGCACGTGGCTCTCGTCCTGCCAGAAATTGTCGAGACCGCGCCGTCCCATTGAGACGTACGGAATCCGGTCATTGGCCTGAAGAATGTGGAGCGCTTCCCCGTAGAAGCGCTGGTAACGTGGATCAGATTGGAGCGCACTGAGTGTCTTATCGTTCTCGGTGTGAGCCCAAGCCAATGCGCGCGACCCTTCGATCTCCTCAAGCCAAAGAAACGGATCTTCAGCCCCGCTCGCAGGCGCTAGCGTCGGGGACAGCCCCGCGGCCATCAAACAGCTCATGGATAGCGAGGCTGCGACAAAAAGAGAGTTTTTCATGGGAGTTGTCCTGAAGTAGCCAGCCTTGAGCATCTTGCTAGGTGAGTGGAAGCATTCGGAGGATGCACACTCGGCTTCAAAGCGCAGGCATGCCGGAATTGCGTCCGCTGGTTTTCGATGGAGCAAGCAGCATGCCGCTTTAAAATGCGAGGTTCTCCGGCGTTCCCAACCCATTTAAGTGTCGACTTTCGGACGTCAGTCTCAAACCTGACGGGCGGTTCTTGGTAAAGGCGACATGTTGCAGAACGGCCACCTTGCACATCGTCGCGCTACGTAAATCTTCGACCATCGTTAGCGCCTTTCGTTCGGCCACTCACAACTCTGCTAGGCATAAATTGCCTTGAGCATGTGGCTCACCTCGCAAACCTTGCGCGAAGGGGTATTGCTGAAAACGTTGCAGTAAAGGTAAACCGTGCAGCGCTTTGGGCGCGCATCGAGTAGGACTCTGCTAAGCTCTCGACGAGGTCTCTGCAGACATCCGAAATGGCAGTTCCGGTCCGGCAACGATCGCGGTCGATTTTTTGTAAGATAGCGCTCCAGCGCAGCTGTTCGTTCTGCTGGCGCAGCCGAGCGATCTCCGCAGCCTAATTCGCCGACATCGGCGTCTGCCTAAAGCTTCGCTGATTTGGATTCACAACCCAATCGTTGACATCGCGGTGACGCCTGAGCAGTACGAAGCTCTAGCTCCAACATTTCAAGCTCTACTTGGTAAGCCTGCCCATCCAAGAGACCACAACGCCAAATGGCGGTGTTATAAAGTACAATGCTGACAACGCCGCTTCATGAACAACAGCAATCAGCCAAACACATATCAACACGATCTTTGCTGACTTCTAACGGCGCGTCACGTACAACCTGGTAAAGAACTGACTTACGATTACTTTCTTATTCGATCCGACGTGTGACCTATCGCGGAATAAAGAACCATCCGTGAGTGTTGATGCCCAACGGGCTAGGCGACATGGATCGAGCTCGCGGTCTGAAGAACTTGATTTCGCCTGCGAAATTTACGGGAAGAGTTTCGGCAACTCATTACGGCCATGGACCGACCCAGCTTTTCTTGCTGCCTCCTCGAGCTTACAAATTGTTGCGAGCGCAGCGTTGTTCGACATCTCTGGCGTGCAGAGTGCGGTGGCCCAAGGCCCGGAATGTGCTTTCCATGCCGTATAGCCGCGACGTGGATTTCACAACATCTGTAGAGCCTAACGTAGGCAAGATCTCCGCGGGTGTGCCCGATCTCGCATTTACTTCACAATCTGATGATGCTCAATCAATTCCCAACCGCAGCTGACATGGTTGCAGAAACTATGCCTGATAGCATCTTAGCATACGCTGATTGTGCCGCTTGACGTCAGAGTCGCAGATGTGCTGTTCACAAACAGCACCTGATAAGGATCGCTTGTGACTTGATCTTTGCCCCTCGATCTACTTTCGCGCGCAGCGCAGAGAAGATCCTTTCCTATTCAGTCGCGACCCTGAGACCTGTTTTGGCTATGACTTCAGCCGCTAAAGAGTGATAGAGCTCGGCCCGCGCTCTATCCGTCTTGCCCTCGTTCCGGTCAACTATTCCTACGCGATCAAGGACGCAACGAAGGTGACGAAAGCCGCAAGACGACGGGCGCCGCTAAAGCGGTCCGGGCAGGACTCTTAGCTTTCTTGCTCGATCACACTTCTAAAAACTAAGACGAGCTGTACTCGCAACGACCAGCTGCTTGCCATCACCGCAGCTGGCGCGGAGACAAGAAGATTGCACTTTAGATTACGCAGTGAGAGCGGAACGGGTGCGCGCACACTTCAATGAACAAAAATAAACGTCGCACATGCGCGCGTTCTTGCTGCGCAATGTAGGGCTATCGACGGTCAATTGTTCGCGTTCAAACCACCGTAAGGAAGTTGACGCGACACACTCTTAGAAAACGCGTGCAGAAGATACGAATTAGTCCGGCACGCCGCTTGCTTCGTTCAGGACCTCATCACCAATCGTAGTGCGGTGATCTTCGGAGCCGCCCCGGCGCGTCATTACGCGTCTGGTCGCTCCGACGATTTGCCGTGCGGCGATACTTAGCGAGCGGGACCGCGTCTCGGCAAAGTGCAGGGCAATCATTATGCGATCAGGAGTTCTCTTTTTGGGTGCTACGACGGTGGCGCTCGTCACAACGGGTAGAGCTATGGCGGAGCTCGAGCGACAAGTACTGCCAGCAGCGGTGTGGAACTGGTCTGGAGGCTACATTGGCGGGCACGGCGGCGGCGGGTACGGCCGAACCTCATTTAGCAATCCCTTTGGCCCGTCGATCTATGGCGGCGTCGTCGATGTTCCATCGTTCGTCGCGGGTGGCCAGATCGGCTACAATTGGCAGAATAACAGTTGGGTGTTCGGCCTCGAACTGGATGCCAGCGCGGCTGCCGCCAACGGCTCAAACACCTGCCTAGCCGCCTCCCACTTGATTGTAAGCGCAAACTGCAACGCAGGTCCCAACCTCTTTACGACCGGGACCGGCCGCATCGGCTACGCCTTCGGCGCGCTCGGGAAGACGCTTGCCTATCTCAAGGCAGGCGTCGCCTGGCAAAACAATCGGGGCGACGTCGTCAACAACGTGGAACCGAAGGACAAGCTACAGGAGAAAACCCATTTCGACTATGGCCGAGTTGGTGGCGTCATCGGGCTCGGTCTCGAGCAAGCCCTTACGCCTGCATGGTCGGTGAATGTCGAGTACGAGTATCTGCATTTCGCCGGACCGAGTGTCGCCACCGCTTCGACGGTACAGTTATCTCCGCCTGCGATTCTGCCGGCGAACACAACCAGCCTGTCCAGCAACTATCACTTCGGAAGAGTTGGTCTGAACTACCACTTTGGCGTGGACCCAGAGACCGCACCAAGGCCCAATGCGCCGTATGCGAAATCAGCGGGCAGCGTACCACCCATTCCCTACGCGCCCGGTTGGTCGTTCGAAGGCGGCTCGCGGCTCTGGTTGAGCCGGGGACGATTCCAGTGGGATCATGGCGCACTTGAGAGTAGCTATGCCGGAGACCCCAGCCTACTCCTATCGCGGCTCACTTATCAAGGACTGGACGGGCTTTCGGGAGAGGTATTCGGCCGTGTCGACAGTCCCTGGGGAGCGTTCCTGAAGGGAAACCTTGGCATCGGAAGCTTCAACAAGGGGAAGATGAACGATGAGGATTGGCTGGTCCGGCACAAAGGGTACCCGTACGAAAATACTCTTTCAGGTCAGTCAAACGGAAGGTTCGCATATTACACGGCGGACGCCGGTTACGATTTCCTGCGCAGCGCGAACCACAAGGTCGGTGCATTTATAGGCTGGGCCTATTACAGCCAGAGCTCAGACTCCATGGGTTGCGTTCAGGTCGCCCCTCAGGATGAAGCATGCCTCAAGCCGGGCGACACTAGAATCATCGGTGCGGAGGATACTCAATGGAATGCGCCTCGAATCGGCTTGAGCGCCGAAACTATGCTGACCGGGCGCTGGCGGCTGAATGCTGACGTCGCTTACCTGCCCTGGACCGATTTCAAAGGCCGCGACTATCATCTCTTGCGAGATAAGACCACCTTTTCTGAACAATACGGCAATGGTGGCGGCGGAGTCCAAATTGAAGGCCTTTTGTCGTACTTTGTCACCAAGAATATCAGTCTAGGCGTTGGAGGCCGCTATTGGGCCATGTGGACGAATAAGGAGGCCGAAAGCAGGAACTGCGAACCCGGCTGCGACAGGTTACCGCCAGGATTTGCGAAGTACAGCATGGAACGGTGGGGCACATTCTTTCAGGCCTCTTACAAGCTCGATTAAGGACCTCAATACGGAGGCTCCAGACTTCAGATTGTTTATGCCGTTCTGAAGTTTGCTGATGACCAGTCCTCGGCGCGCAATTGCCGCCGAGGATTGGTATGTCGAGATCACGCTATACGCCGGGTTGCTGCGATTGCATATCACCCAACTTGGACAAGGGGAGCGCAATTCCATCCCCCGAATAAAAGATCGTTCCACTAATAACAGCTCGATCTCTTATCGATCTCTTAGCCCGGACGGAGCTCGCTTCAAGGCCGATTGTGCGCGCCATTGCGACCGAGCTGGGACGCGCTCGATGCACGATTTCTAAATTCCGCAGCGGGATCTCTCCTGGGCAACCGAGACCGTGGCGAGCCCCAACATCACGTCGCCGGTGAATCCGAAGTGGAGACGATAGAGCCACCAGATTGCGCAGCACCGGTCGAGATCGTACATGGCGAGCGCGCGCCTTGTTGCTGCGACCATCCGCGCCATCGGCTTCATTCCGCGTGTCATCTGGAAACCTCGACGTCTCGGGGCCAGCGCTCTGCATTTGATGACTTTGAGGGCGGTGATGGCTCGCTGTCCGGCGCGTGCACCTGCAATGGATTGGGAGCTGAGATTGATGTTCGCCATGGCGTTCTTTTCCGCGTTTCGAAGCTGTTTGCGCACACCTATGTGCATGCGCTCTTTGCCGTGATCCTAAGGCGAAGGTCCTGCTTGCAAAACGCCCAGATCTGGTAGTGCCAATTGGCCGGACTGCCGACCGAAAATACGCTCACGCGATCCTACCGCTGCGCGCAGCCACTTGCGACAGTCGTTGCGGCTACGCGACCTTTGCTGCCATCTCCTTGAAAATACCTCGCGCGTCCGCCAAGGCAATCTAGGCTCGCATCGCCAGAGCCTACGCCGTTTCCGAGTAACCCCTTCCAGGTCACCGGTTTTGCTACCCAACTTGCGCGGACCCAGCCGACATCGAGTGCTGGCTTGCGGCCGAGCCCGGTCTGACCGTGCAATTCCCGGTCGCCTCGCGAAGCAACGCTCCGAACAGTTCGGCCTGCACGACACCATCCTGCAAAGTTTGTTGGGATCGCTCAGAAGCAAAGCAGCCGAGACGATTATGCCCGGCGGCTAAAGCTGCGGCGCTGGCCACGTGGAATGGGCATTCCGCGCGTCTCCAGTAACTTCCGATCCTGCGCGGCATGCTGCCATCCCGGACTGGCCGATAGTCGGAGCTACATCGATCAAGCGAAAGTAACATCCTCAGATGATGCAATACCGGAGCAATATGGCAGGGTGGGGTTGACAGGCCGGCGTCACGAGACGAAACGGCCAGGATGACCGTTCATCTCCTGGGCTGCCAGTGGGCCCGGGGATGCGTACCCACTGGCGGCGCGATTAATCCACTATTGGGCGGCGAATGTCGCTCCAGCTAAGGACAACCGAAGTGATCGCAGCCCTCCAGCCCCGCGCGATCGGTTCACAGCCGGGTTGGCTCCCGTGTAAGCCTAACGAACCCTCCTTCGGTTAATTCGGCTTTGTAGGCCCGTCCGTTGAGTAGGATTGTGGTGGAGTTATCTGCGGTCGGCATGAAACCTTCTTGGCGCAGCTTGTCCATTAGGGCAGGTGTCGCCCATTGCTGTGGTAGCGGCGTTCCGAAGCGCCGGTTCTCCGAGAAGAACGCTCCGAAGTCAGGTACCCCCGCCCGGCCGGCCCCAACCACTTGGTCCTCCGCAGGGTTAAGAACAAGACGAACACGATTGGACTCATCTAAACCGGCCGTGTAGCGGTGACCTAGGATTTCATAAGTCATCGTCCGCTGGTCCGCGTCCGGCAAGAGACCATGGTGGAATAGCCTCTGAACCATCGCGTCGGGGGCGATTTGCGAACCGTGTGAAAACCTCTGTGGAACGGCGAATGAGACATCTACCGCTTCCTCAGGTGCGGCAGATGATGATGGTTCAGCTTCATTCATGATCTGACTGAACAAATCACGATCTTCCTGTGTCCAGACGTGCGCCGTAGGCGATTCTGGTGAACGGGCATTATCGATCGGGTTCGGATCCATAAAGCTCTCCTTCCTGTTATGAGAACAACGGCCTCTTGAAGATCTTCCCCAGGGAATGAGCTGGGTTCGTCACGAATTCAGAGATGGGTAGCTGCGTCATCGAGAGGCCAAGTTCAGACGCTAAAGATGCTGGCTTTCGAGAAGCTGACAAAGGTCGAAGAAGGAGATAAACCCGCGGCCGCATCTGCCACGTCGGATGCGATATCTCCGAGCCAAGTCTCATTCCGCTTGGCCTCGCAATCGAGGCGCGCGTCTGCGTCGTGCATTGCGTTCATTTGGCCGTAAAGCCGGTTATGAGGTCCATGTGATGCGGACCGCGGCCAGACCCAGTCTTGCACCGAACATGTCTATTTCGCCCGCTGCCCGCGACCAGTCGTTCTGGCTGCCGTCGCGCCTATGCTCGCGGCCGCTAACCAGAATGGCCGGATAGCCGCGCCAGCGCGAGAACAGACGAGAGCGAGACCTACGTGAGATTCCGGTAAGCGCGGAGTGAAGTGTTCACCTGATGAGATGAAGAACGAAGTCGCCCAGACGCAAGGCAGCCGACGATCATCCCGCGTACGGCTAAAGGTACAGCGGCGCGGGTGATCCCGGGACTGCGCCTGCCGCTGCTGTGATGGGCATTCCGCGAGGTCCCCATTGCCTCCGATCTGCGCCCCATGATGCAACCTCAGCCCGGCAGTCCGAAGCTACAACGGTCAAGCGGAAGGTTACATCCTCAGGTCAGGCAATACGACCCGCCAACTTTGTCGCGGCTTCTATTCACGCTCTGCGTCATGCAGATGGCGCTCGTGTCAGGGTGTTGGAAAGAGAATTCGCTCGAGTCCTGAATAAGGCGACCCGGCCGCGACGCAAAGGTGGAGCACCGATGACTGGTGGATCTTGTCCGCCGCGCGAGCGACCGCCGCAGGCGCGCTGAGCGGCGGCGAGCGCCTTGACGACGAAGGGCGTGGCTCGCTGACTGCTTCAGGAGCGAAAGCAACCCGGAATCGGCTGAAATTGCGCGGACACCGCCAATCGTGTTCGGTGTCCTCCAATTTGTCGCAAACTCCCCACAGCAGCGCAATGTCTGCGGTGCCCGACAACCGCAGCAGGTTTTCATATTTGTCTTGCCGGCACGGCTAGCGATCAGACCAAGGGTGAAGTGGGCCACGAAAGGCGGGCATTTTTATTGCAGACGTTACCATGAGGTTCGTCGTTGCACGCTTCAGCCTACACGTGGACAGGCGATAGCTGTGAAGACGAGCTCGGGCAAGTGGAATGCAACTTTGCGGGTCTGGTCGAAATGTTCGGGCTAGGCATCGCGCTCCAGATTAGGTCGAGGAATGGCGAGGCAATTTACTCGAGAGAGGCCGGATCCCCTCCTCGGTCCGGCAGACGGACGCTTGACACGCCGCGCGGTGTTGGGCGCGACCATCGGCAATATTTTCGAATTCTACGACTTCGGGACCTACAGCTTTTTCGCAATACAGATCGGTCAGGCGTTCTTCCCGGCAACTGACCAGTTCGCCAGCCTCATGCTGTCACTCGGAACTTTCGGCGCGGGTTTTGTGACCAGGCCGATCGGGGCCGTCGTGCTCGGCTCGTATTCGGATCGGGCTGGCCGCCGTCCCGCGATGACCGCCAGCTTTGCCATGATGAGCGCCGCCGTCCTGCTATTGGCCAGCACGCCATCGTACGAGACAATAGGACTCGCCGCTCCGTCACTAGCCATCGTCGCGCGTTTGCTGCAAGGCTTTGCTCTCGGAGGTGAGGTCGGTCCGACGACGGCCTACTTGATGGAAGCAGCCCCCATCAAAGCCCGGGGGCTTGCTGTCTCTTTTCAGCCCGCGAGCCAACAGTTAGCTGCGACGGCCGGAGCGTTGGTTGGAGAGATACTCTCGCTCACCATGACAAGCGAGGCGCTCAATGCGTACGGATGGCGGATCGCGCTGTTGCTCGGCGCCGCTACGTTGCCGTTTGGACTTTGGTTGCGGAGCGCCCTGCCCGAAACGCTGCACTGCCCCGAGGCGCCGGTTCCGGTCACCCAGCCTGTGGGGCGTTCGCCTCCCGATGGCCGCATCATGAGCTTGGGATTCATCATCTTGGCCAGCTGCACGATCACTACTTATGTTACAGGATATATGACCACTTACGCGTTGAACACCCTCCGCGTTTCCGCGCCTATTGCATTTGGTACTACGCTCATCAGCAACACGGTGGGGATTGCCGCAGCACTGTTGGGTGGCCTGCTCGCCGACCGCGCAGGCCGTCGACGTATCATGATATGGCCGCAGGTCACTGCATTGCTCATGACCTATCCGGTATTCTTGTGGATTGCAGAGAGCCGCAGTGCCTTCGCACTTCTAGGAGGTCTCGGCGTCCTCACTCTGATCGGAACGATTCCGTATAGCGCCTTCTACGTGAGCATGGCCGAAGGTTTGCCCAGGCACATTCGTGGTGGCGCCTTCGCGACGATTTACGCTTTTGCAATAGCGATTTTTGGGGGCACCGCTCAACCGATCGTCACCTGGCTCATCCACCTTACCGGGAGTGCACTCGTGCCCGCCTGGTACATGCTTTTCGCGGGCGCGGCCGCGCTCTGTGCCATGCTTATGATGCCGGAGACGGCGCCACTCAATTTAGTGCCCGACCATAGACGAACGTCCGTAACGCCACGACCGCTGCCCTAAGCATACCCGAACAGGTAAGGATGACATCTATGATGTCCGAAATGCGAAACATCCAGGCGGAGGACGGCTATGGGGGCATAGCACAGAAAGCAATCTGTCCTGAAGATCGGAGCAGCCTTACATTGAGCAGGGTTCCTGTCGGAACGCGGCGTCGCCGTCTGAAATGATTTGTTGCCGTTTACCCAATTTTCGCCGATGCGGCAGTTGCGCAATTGGCGGACGTCACCGACTGGCTGTGAGGGAGCCGTCACCCTGATGGTCTAGAGAACAAGAAGGCGCGGCTTGCACCATCTGCCAGCGCAACCGTACGCCATGAGGATGCGACCGCTGTCGGAGCAGCGGCCGCACGAGGCTCGATCCTCATTCTCTGCTTGACATGTTTCCCGTTGTCAGTGTCGGACGCACGAGGGATCGGTCAAGCAAAAAAACAGATCGCAGATACCGTTTAACGGGTCATCCACGCACTCAGGATATGATGTATCGGCTACCGGCGCCGGCTGCGCGGCAACTTTTGCAGCAAAAGGAGGCAGCACCGCCGTTGCAAGCGCGAGGGCGCTCGCGGTCACTAACACAGACTTTTTCATTCGAGACATCGCTTTCCTAGGTTAGCCCCAGCCGCTCTCGACGATCTATATGACGACGCTGCAAGCAGTAAAATTGATTTTCTTGATCAGATCTATCGACTGAATGGATAAGTCCGGGCATCACCGCGAACAGTCGCGAGTGCGCAGCCTGTCTGGGTAGACCGCCTTGCTGACGACTAGCTGATCAAGAGCATTCATCCGGGCGCACAAGAAAGAAAATCTCGCCTTGAGTTGCTCTGCCATCCCAGCTCCTCGTGTTGCTGAACTAGCCGCATCAGTGCCCGTGTGATCAGCTGAGACGTGACGGGGGCCCGATCTGCCCTGTTCGCGAGATAATCCCGCCCCAATGCGGTGCCTCTGTTCACGCGAACTGGGCCAAGTCATCTCCAACGGCCTTCTGGACGGCAATTTTTGGCCGAGCAGAAATGGCCGGCGTATGTCGACCGGCGGCCCTGCGCTCGCAACATGCGTCCCGCTATCAGAAAACAGATTTCGACCTAAGAGCTTACCAATACACTGTTATGGCGAGACGCCGGAGGCCATCGGCAACAACATTCTCGCCGTCCGAACTGAGCAGACTCGACGTTGCGTAGCCTTCCAAACTATCGCCCAGGTCGGTTAAATCACCCTCATAGAAATATAGCAGCAAGCGTACTGAGCACACCGAGCGTCACCTTGATCAGCGAACCGCCTGTCGGCACGGCTCTAAAGAGCAGAAAGGTTAGTTTGGGCTCCACTACCAGAATAGCTCCCACTAGTTCGGGACAATGATCCAGATATTCTTCAGATGCATGTCGCCCAGCGCTTATCGGAAAATAAGGAACAGGCCACCGAAGGATATCAGGAGAAACGTCGGCCACAGGCATTGCCAAATTACTGACGGCCTTCCCAAGGTGCCTTGAGGTAATCACTTCGGGGAACAACAAAATCGCTTCGCCAAGGAGAATCGCTGCAATTCGCCACAATCTTCAGTATCAATTCGTCGGCCCCAACGGCTCCGGCTATCCAAGGCAACCCGAAAAGCCGGCGTCGGAGTTGCCGTTGAGGCCCTTTCGGCATTTCAGGCGTTTGGAAGTCGAGACCCGCGCCTGACATGTCACTTCTCACAGGCACTCCAAACGTCTGCCCGGTTCATGAGTAGCTGGCGATAGCAATTGTTTCGGTCGATCGGACCATCTGCGCAGCTTGAACAAGATAGTTCAGATCAATCCACACCGACCGCGCACCGGCGGTCCGGACTGGCGCGACCAGGGCCTAGGCTTCAATCCGCACGGGGAGCGCGGAATAGCCGTGCACGAAGTTGGATGCAATTCGTTCGGGTTCGCCGACGACCTTGACCTCCAATCTCGCATTCAAAATCTCTTCCCAGAGGACTCTCAACTGCAGTTCCGCAAGATGTCGACCAAGACAGCGATGGATTCCGAATCCGAAAGAGAGGTGCTGCCGCACATTCTTCCGGTCAATTACGAAACTGTTGGCGTTCTCAATGACCTCTTCGTCTCTATTGCCGGAGATGTACCACATGACGACCTTGTCGCCTTTCCGGATCTGTTTCCCGCCTACGATGCTGTCGACCGCGGCAGTGCGGCGCATATGTGCGATTGGCGTCTGGTATCGGATGATCTCGGACACGGCGCTCGAGACCAGCTTGGGACTGTCAGTTAGTTTTCGCAATTCGGAGGGGTACTCGCTCATGAACAGGAGGCCGCCAGTAATCGAGTTGCGCGTCGTATCATTTCCTCCAACGATCAGCAGAATCAGATTCCCGAGAAACTCACTCGGCTCCATATTGCGTGTGGCGGGCGAATGCGCCATCAGGGAAATCAGGTCGAGGCGCGGCTCGCCATTAATGCGCTCGTTCCAAAGGTCTGTGAAATAGTCCAGGCACTCGGACAAGATGGCGCTTCGCTTGTCCCAGCTGTCGATCGCATGGCCTGCTTTCGGAGCTGTAACAGCTACGTCTGACCAATACGTCAGGAGTCGCCGATCCTCAAACGGAAAGTCGAAGAGCGTGGCGAGCATTTGCGTCGTCAACTCTATGGAGACCAAGTCTACCCAATTGAAGGCTTCATTGCGCGGCAAGCCATCGAGAATCGCCCTAACTCGAGAGCGGATCAAGGTTTCGAGTTTCGTCAGGCTTTCCGGTCCGACGATCGGGCTCACGGTATTGCGCTGCTCGGCGTGCTTGGGAGGCCCCATCTTGATGAAACTCTGCATCCAGTGCTCATCAGGCACGTCGACAATTGTGACACCTCGCTCTGATGAGAATGCTTTGTGGCTTGTGTCTACCGCAACGATGTCCCGGTATTTCGTCACGGACCAATATGGACCATGAGCGCTGTTTTGACAGTAGTGAACGGGATCTTCCTTTCGCAGCCGCTCGAAGCAAGCCCATATGCGGTCATCCTGAAAACGCTTGCTCTCACTTACATCCAGCTTGCTGAGCGGGATAACACACGTATCGTCGGCCCTATCATCTTCCAAACGCCTGGACATGATCATCTCTGCAGATTCTGCTCTCGAGAGCTTACGGCCTAGGGGCGCCTCATCGCTTCGAGCTGCCGCGGCGCTTGGCTGCGACGGGCTTCTCGACCAGACTACCTCACAATCAGCTCGCCTGGCCCTACCATGTCGGGCAGTAAAAATTGCATTGACTTTCGGACTGTCTACTCAGTGGAACACTGAGAGCTGCCAGCACTGGCTGGATAAGGGTTGTGCGCGAAAGACAACGTCAAGCGAACAGACACTCACAAGGCTGGCCCTTTTTTTGCCTTTCGCCGCTTCCACGTGCTTCTTTGATCGTCCCCCCTCTTCCCGGCTGCGGGACAAGCCACAACAGTCGGCTTCCATCTGTTCGCGGGTTGTTGGGCTTGGTGCGGACGATCCGGACTGAGACCCATTCGACCTTCCCGAAAACCCGCGAGCTGCTGCTCGAGGCGAGATTGCAGCCAAGTTCCTGCACGCCCTTGGAGCCCAACCGAAGGTCACGCGTCCGCTATCGAGCGATCATTTCTCGGTGGGCGGTACGTTGATTGAGCCTGGTCTCGATCGAAAGCTTCCGGCAGCAGAATGGCAGCGACAAAGGTGAGGATAGACCGGGGCCAAATTCTGAGCGCAAGCTCCATGGAGAAGCGATTCAGCGAGACCATGAGGGCACGATCGATGCTGAGGCATGACTTTACAACAACCGATTTTGCGAGCTCCGGCAAATGAAATGAGAGGTCCCACTCGCAGCTTGACGTTCGCTTTGACTATGTTCGAACGAGGCCGCTCATCTAATGGAACGGTCTCTCTGTCTCAGGCCCGACGGCCCGCATCCGAGACGAAGAACCGTGATCGAGCCCAATTATTCGCCCCGAGCTCGTCAGCTTCTTGAAAGCCAAGCTTCCTAGCATCCCAGCTTAGTCTCTGAGTATCGATGCCGCCTCGGGTTGAACCGGCCACGAAGCTAGGGCACGTGCTCGGCGGGGACACAGGAGACTTGTTTTTGCAACGAACAGGAGACGCTTTTGGAGACCAATCGGATACGTTGTGCCGGCTCGCCCGGGTCCCCCACGGAAAACCTCCAAACACAGGAGCATCGTGACCCATTTATGCAGGCCGTGAATGAAGTCAAAACATCATCTGCTGCCGCCCCAGGATTGGCGAAAGCTCCGATTTGGAAATCTAGCGCTCCATACGGGAGCTTTTCACTCGGCATCTACTCTTGGAACAACGACGTATGGGGGGCGGGCGCTGGGCCTCAGACGATTTCAGTGAACGCCGCAAACCAGTGGGACGTGTGGTCGAACCAGCCTAACACTCCTGGCATCAAGAGCTATCCGCACGAGACTTTCAACATCGGAAGGCCGCTCAGCTCCATAAAGAGTTTGACCTCGAGCTTCGACCAGCAAGTGCCTAATGGCGGCGCTTGGGACACTGCTTATGATATTTGGGACAGCTCAAACGAGCACGAGATCATGCTCTGGACAAACTACACCGGAAATCCGGAAGGTGGCGGCAACGTTAAGCCAATTTCCTATCATTACGCCCCCTCCGGGGCCGCGATCCCGATCTACAGCAATGTCAACGTAGGTGGATCGACCTGGAACGTGTTCGAAGGCTTCAATGGTCACAAAGTCATCTCGCTGCTTCGCACATCGAAGACCAACAGCGGCACGGTGGACATCAAGAGTATCCTAGAATGGATCAAGTCGAAGGGCTACTTTGGCGACATAAGGGTTGGAAGCGTCCAATACGGCGCCGAGATTACGTCGTCACCAGGAGGAATGAACTTCAATTTCAGTAACTGGACGGTCACCTCGAAATGAAAATCGACGGGATGAGGCTCAGCTGCAGTCTGCCATTGAGCCACGGCGACTGACGGACTCCGCTTGCTTCCAATTACTCGTAAAGTTTACCCCGATTGCGGTTCCCTGTTCGATGTCGGTCAGTCGCGATAGTCCGCGCCAGATCACGGTATTTGCTGAAGGCGGATCGTTGGCTTCTGCCAAGTATCCTCCGAGTCGCACGATCTTGACGACATAGTGCGAAAGCGTGATTCGTCGAGAGCAGTCGCCAGTTCGGCCTTTTACCAAAAATCAAAGAGCCTGATTTCGATCTGTCACACTGTTTTGCGGTACAACATTCGGGGAGGAACGATTAAACATTGTCATACGAGAAGCCCGCCAGTTCAAAAATACAGAAGACCGCAATCCGATCGACCAGACTCGCAATTTTGACTTCTCCACCCTGCAGCCCGATTGAGGCCGCTATTGGAAGGCTTCAAAAAGCTGTTGCTGGCGCCTCCAAGGCGCTTGGCGACCGCTTCGATCATATGGAAGGTCAGAATAGGCACGCTTAGGAGCTCACGTCTGCTCACAGACGCCACACCCGATGGCCGATCGCTCATCCCCCGGCAGATGGTGGTCGCTTTGCCGCTTCACTGCCGACGATCAGCTCAGATTCTGTTCGACATGTTGTTTCAATGCCAAGCTAGCGCACTCGTTTTATGAAGATCATGCTATCAAATGACGGCCTGCCTAGGACCGCTCAGGCAGATCGATCCACAGATCCGGAGCACCGTTTTGGAGTGTATCCTGATCTGGAACGTAGATATTATCGAATACCCTCAGGCCATGGGCCGTTGCCGCCCCAATAATTATGAAAGGGAGCTTGACCTGCTCTAGATCTTCGAAGCTGTCGGCGCCGACAATCCTAAGAAAATCGAATTTAAACCGTCGAAATTTTATCTGGGATGTAGCCGACGCTACCAGGTCCTTGACGCTCGACGCTCCTCGGACGATCTCTTCCCTTAAATGGTTGAGTGCCGTGAAGAGGCACGACAGCTCATCAAGCTCGGAACGGCTAAATCGCCTCAAGCGCGACGAAATCGGCACTCCGTTCTTGTATCTCACGGTCGGCACAAACCTTATCTCGCAATCGAGAAGGAGGTCTGCGACGGCGCGCTTCACCAGGATCGCCTGACCGATATCTTTCAGGCCGAAGTAGCTGCGAGTTGGCCGCGCATAGCAGATCCAGCGGACTGCACCGGTTACGGCTTCCTTCAAGCATGCCTCCGGCCCATCTAAACGCAAATGATAGTCACCTTGCGATACAAAGGTTCGATAGCCAGGCGGAAACATTTCAGTGTCGTTCGAGGAAATCACGGCAGTCGCTCCCGAACGTAGGGCGAGTCCAATATCATCGTCCAAATTGAAATCGTAGCTCCCACCTGGTCTAAGCTGGATCTTGTTCGGGTACACTGTGACAATAGCGACATCATTTTCCAAGGCGGCTCTTCTGATCAGTTCTGCATGCCCAAGATGCAGGGCGCCGAGGGTGTGTACCGTGCCAATGGTCTGACCTGTTCTTGCGACCTCCCGGATGAACGCCTTGCCTGCGGAAAGACCTGCCAGATGCATTTTGTTACTCCAGTTTTCTTGAACGCCAAAAGAGTGGAGCGCTTGGATCTCGGTAAGATGCGCGGCCGGGGCATCCCGCGTGAGGCCGCGCAGGCAGACGAGCTCCAAAGAGCTTTAACGCCCGCTTACAGCGCGAACCACCGCACCAAACTGTTCTAAACGCACTGGCACGTTGACTCCCTCTATTCTTGCGGTTCTCAAACGAGTCAGGTTGACCCTTCTCGGCCACGTCTGATCAACGATGAGAATTCAGCCAGATAGTTTGATGACTCGCTCGGCTGCCCCCCCTCCAGAGCCACCTGCAGTCCCCGGCAACGGTCAGCAAAAAACGGTGGCTCGAAAGTGGTTATCTTAGCACCTGAAAAGTTGACCTTCACGAAGCTGGCCTGGAACGGCGATATCCCACTCAGGTTCGCATTGCGTAGGGACGATTGGTTCATGCGAACGTATGCGACGCGTGTTGCCTCCAGGTTGCTATCGGTCATACCCGCGGCGACATATGCCTGAACCAGATTGGCCCCTTCGAGATTTGCATGGTTCAATGCCATTGATGGCGGCGGATCACCAGTGATCATCGACCGGTAGAGGTAAGCCTGGGACAAGTCCGCATGTTCGAGATCGCAGTCGCGTACGAAGGCGCAGCGGCCGCGAAAACCGGTGAGTTTGGCGGCTCGCATTGTGCTCTCTGTTATCGAAATGCTTTCGCCCGATGCCTGAGATAGGTCCGCCCCATCTAGCTGACAGGAATGAATAGATGCACCATTGAGCACAGCACCGCGGAGATTCGCGTCGGACAAGCCTACGGACAGAAGCCGCGCCTCGGTAAGGTCCGCATGTTCCAGCTCCGCGCTCGCGAGATTTGACAGGTGAAGATCAGCGAATGGGGCGCTCAGGGCTCTCGCCCGAATCCGCCCGCTCACCTTTGAGAGTCTCAGATACGGAAGATGAGCACCTTCCAAGAGAAGGCCATCGATGGAGGTGGGACGCACGATCGATAAACATTCTCCCTTTGACTGGAAGAACGAGCAATCCGCCAGATGCGCCTTCGTGATCGTGACTTGGCTCAGCTTTGCAGAGCGAAAAGAAGCGGAAGGAAGGAAGCATTCATTGATAGTTGAACCCTGCAGCTCCGCGCCATCAAATGCAGCATCACTCGCGTCGCACTGATAAAGGAGGAGACCGCTGAGCATCGCGTTGTCAAAGCGTGTTCTTTTCATGCTGCATCCATGAAACAGGCTTCCGGTTGCATCAATTACATTGCGCAGACTGGCGTCATCGAAGTTGCAGACTTGCGCTGCCACCGCGTGCATATAGGCAAAATCAAGCTTGGCCCCGAGGAAACTTGCCCGCTCCAGCCCCGGACAGATAAGGTTCGCCTCAGAAAGATCTGCACGATCCAACTTTGCCCCGTAGAGCTGCGCACGATTGAGAGTACAGCGTCGCATTGGAAAATCTGAGAGGTCGTGATCGCTAAAGTTCTCGGAGGATAGCTGCAAGCCAATCCCGGTCCTTTTGATCGCCTCCTCGGTTCGCCTGCCGACAGCAGCCACTGCGCGCAGCCGATCGGCAGCTCGGCTCCAGTATCGAACGAACTCGCCATCTGATGAAAGCTTGTTCTTCGGATCTGAGCAGTGCTCTGCCCCTTCATTCACGGTGCACTCGCTATCAGCGCCGATCCTATGCGACATGCCGAGGGTTCCGTATTGCCCGGATTTCGGAGGTCCTGTTATTGACCTCTTTGTGCTGGGCCTGCACCCAAGCTATGCGCTTTGTGGTGAACTCGTCTGCGAATTGGCGACACGATGCGTCGATGAGGCTCCTGTTGCGTCGGTGTCCTTCGCAGCCGACGCTTGAACACGTCAGCCGAATTCTAGTCATGCGTCCCCACTGCTACTCGGTGCGCTTGTTCACCAAGCCCGCCAACCTCGATAACGATCCGTTGACAGTGCCCATATAACTGACAGCGCGATTGACTTCGTCAGCTCTGGGAAACTCCACATCACTCTCCTTCAAATCGAATGCGCAAACTAGGTCTTTGCTTCTTTTTCAGAATGGATCCGCGGCTTGCGGGCGGAAAAGTGACCGTTCATGAAGGGCTGCACTTAGCACGGCGTTACCTCATCGGTAGCAACGAGCGTGCCAGCCGCGTCAGTCGAAATTAGCGAGCTGAATAGGGCGTCATAAATTCGAGATTGACGCCGAATGTTTCGAATCTGACAAACACGGTCTTTGTCGGGAACGCTCCATGGCTAGGCCGTCGTGAAGCGAGACCCGAGCTCGTTTGCAGGAGAGCAAGAGCCGCACTCCTTGCAGGCAGGAAATCGACAGCTTGCAACTCCACACGTGCGGATCGCCCGGCCTCTAGCTTAATCAATGTTCGAACTCGGCCGGGCCTGCTCCGTGCGCCGGCCGGTCCCCACTTTAAACCTGGGGTCCACCGATTGTCCCGACGAAGCGATGAGCGAGGGCGCAATTCGCGACCAAATGGCGGGCAAACGCGGTTGCCCCGCGATCGGCGACAGACAATTTTTGAGAAAGGAAGTCGAATTCGAAGACATTCACACGATACCTTCTTCGAGAATCGTAGCTGAATGACCACTGCGTTGAACACGCACAAGGCGCGGCATGGCCGCGATAAGGCTCTTCGTATAATCAGACTGTGGATTACGAAATATCTCTTCAGTGGCCCCGCTATCGACGATTCTCCCGCGACGCATAATGATGACGCGATCGCTGATATGCCGAACGACACCGAGATCATGCGAGATGAAGAGATAACTTACGCCCAGCCGGCCCTTCAGATCGCCCAGCAGATCCAAGACCTGTGCCTGGATTGAGACATCGAGCGCCGAAACCGGTTCATCGCAGACTATTACGGCAGGATTTGGTGCAATCGCACGGGCTATCGCAACGCGCTGGCGCTGGCCGCCGGAGAGCTCGAGCGGCCGTCGGTCCAGCAACGCCTCGGATAGTCCGACCATATCGAGCAGCTCGATAACGCGCTCTCGCCGCTGCCATCTCTCGATGTCGCCCGAAAGACTATCGGATATGATGCGTCCGACCGTCCATCGTGGATCAAACGAACCAAGAGGGTCCTGGTAGATGATCGATATCGAGCGCCGCCGAAGCCGTCGTTCGCGTTCGGCGAGCGTGGTCCAGGGCCGGCCTGCAAACTCAACCGCTCCCTCGTCAGGCACATCGAGCGCCATGACCATGCGCGCCATCGTCGACTTTCCTGATCCGGACTCACCAACGATGCCCAAAGTCTCTCCGGATCGCAGTTCGAAGGAGACGCCGTCCACAGCCGCCCGTAAAGTGCCATCCAGGCCCTCAAAGCGCTTCACCAGACCTGTCGCTTCGAGCAGGATGGAACGAGCTTGCGGCAACGATTGCACGGGTCGCTGCGCTTGCCGGCCAGGCGAACGCAGAACAGTCGATGGTGACAGCCGTGAGCCCCGTGGCCGGCCTGATGGCACAGCATCCAGCAGCTGACGAGTATAGGGGTGTCGCGGATCTTTGAATATCTGGACGGCGGGGCCGCGTTCGACGACCTCGCCTCCTCGCATGACGAGGATCTCGTCCGCCACGCGGGAGACCACTGCCAGATCGTGACTGATCAGGATCAGCGCCTTGCCCCTCGTTTTGGTCTCCTCGAGGAGTGCCAGCACATGAGCTTGCGCCATCACGTCGAGAGCGGTAGTCGGCTCGTCGGCGATAAGGACGCTTGGATCGAGTGCAAGTGCCGCAGCCATGAGAGCTCGTTGGCGCTGGCCGCCCGATAATTGATGCGGCAGCTGCGCGGCCTTGGTTTCGGGCTCAGGGACACCGACGAGCTTAAGGAGAGCAATGACCCGCTGCGCGAGCTCCTCGCGCGATGATACCGCATTGTGGAGGAGTAAGCCTTCAGCAACCTCTTTGCCGATCGGGCGAAGCGGATCAAGCGCGACGAGTGCGTCTTGTAATACAAAGCCGATCTTGTTGCCGCGGATGCGCCGCCAGGCACGATCGTTGAGGCCGATCAGGTCCGTCCCCTCGAAGCTCAGCTGGCGTGCATGAACATCGGCGTGGCGACCAGCGAGCCCTATGAGAGCCCGCGCACTTACACTTTTGCCTGAGCCGGATTCACCTACGATCGCAAGACATTGTCCCGGCCGCAGGGAAAAGGATAGACTGCGCACAGCCGCATTCTGGGCGCTGCCCCGCCCGAAGGAAATGCGCAGCGAATCGACCGTGAGGAGGTCTGCCTGCTGCAAGAGAGGCTGGGGGCGGCCCTGCGACATTCACGTTTTTCCTTCCAGACGGTCCTGTAGATGGCGCCCGACGATGGTGACGCTGAGAGCAAACGCCGTCACCGCCAAACCGGGTATGATCTCCAGCCACCAGGCGTAGATCACATAGTTGCGCCCGGCATTGAGCAGCGCGCCCCATTCAGGCGCCGGGGGAGCGACGCCAAGGCCTAGAAAAGCAAGACCTGAGGCCCATATAATCGCTTGACCTACGCCGATCGTCATCATTGCCGTCAGCGGGTTCATGGCGTTCGGAAGAATATGCCTCCAGACAATACGGGGAAATGGATGACCCATCGCCTTGGCGGCCTCCACATACCCTGTCCCTTTGATGGCAAGCATCTGGCCCCTGATCATGCGCGCATAGCCTGGCGCTGTGCCGATTCCGACAGCTATGACCTCAGTCAATACCGACGGGCCAAAAACAGTCACGAACACAAGGGCGAGCAAGAGCGTGGGAATCGCGAAGAGCACGTCGACAATCCGGCTGAGGATGCTGTCCACTACGCCACCAGAGAGCGCTGCGCCGACGCCGAAAACGATCGCAATGGACATGCTCAGCGCCGTTGCGCCAAATCCGATGGCGAGGGATTGGCCCGTCCCTTCGACTAGTCGAGAGTAAAGATCTCGCCCCAATTGATCAGTTCCGAACCAATGAATGATCGACGGAGACTGCAATGACGATCTCAAATCAATAGCGAGCGGATCGTGCGTCTGCAGTACCTTTGGGGCCAAGGCCGCGAAGGCAAAGAGGCCAATTATGATAAGAGAGACGGTAACCCGGAAGGGAACATGGCGCGTGATGGCCAGGACTTCTTTGAGCGAACGAGATATGGTGACTTCGGCGAACATGCTCATGTCAACTTGATCCTCGGATCGACCAGCCGGTAAGTCAGATCGACGATCAAATTGGCAAGAACGAATACGCCCGCAGAGATCAAAACAGCTCCCGAGACAATCGGAACGTCTCTCGAGGACGTTGCAGCGACGAGGACTCCACCTAGGCCTTGACGGGCGAAAACCACCTCGATCAAAATCGCGCCCGAAAGAAGTTTGCCCAGCGCCCAGCCTGACAAAGTAATCCCGGGCAGTGCGGCGTGGCGCAGGACATGGCGAAGCCTCACGCCAAAATCAGTCATACCTCGGGCCCGCGCGGACGTGACGAAGGGCTGCTCGAGCACGCGCGTGAACTCGTTCTGAACGACTTGTCCGAAAAAGCCCGACAGTTCAAGAGCCAACGCGAGTGTCGGCAGAATGAGCCCGACCGGAGAATTTCCACCGATGACCGGAAGAATGCGCAGCTTTACCGCAAAAACAACCAGCAAAATTGTGGCCAGCCAGTAAGGCGGCACTGTTGCCAAAAAGACTTGCGTGTCATTGAGCAGCTTCGACCATATGTTGTCTCTGCCGGCGATGAACAAGGTTGTCAGGATGGCGATAAACCATGCGATCAACAGCGCGGCAACCGCCAGAATAATCGTAGGCCCGATCTGCTCCGCGATGATCCCTGCGACTGGCCGATGCTGCTGGTAGGATTCACCAAGATCTCCATGCAGGATTCCCAGTATGTATTTTCCGTATTGAACCACAAGCGGCTGATCAAAGCCGTATTTCGCATTGATCGCCGCGAGTTCTGCCAAGGATGCCGGCCCGACGTTGCCGCTTGTCACATTAATGATGATCTGTGCGCGATCGCCAGGCAGCACACACTGAATTAAGAACGCAAACGTTGCCGCAGCCCACACCACCACGACACCGGACAATATCCGGTGCGTGAACCAAACAATGGGATGACGGGCTATCTTCATGGCATCATTTCTTGTCGTCGAAATGCGCATCATAGAACACAGGTTCGCCAACTGACCCACGGTCCAGCCAAACGTCTTTCAGGCTCGGCTTGGTCGCCAAAGTTACGTCCAGCACAGTAAGGCCAATGACGGGTGCCTCATCCACGATCTTCCGCTCCGCCTGCTGATAAAGCGCGGTACGTTCAGCTCCATTGAAATGCTGTTCCGCCTTTTGAATGATGTCCCAAAGCTTCAAATCCTGGTAGCGTGAAGGATTGAAGCGATTGGGCTCGCCATTCTGATCGGGCTTCCACGAGATCCGGAATATCTCAGCGCCGGGGGCAACCCAATAGAGGAGAACGACCTCATAATCATCGGGCCCGAGGTTTTTTCCGGCGAAGAAATCAGCCGGATTGGTGGGTTGGAGATGTATGTCAAAACCGGCCGCCCGTGCCTGCTGCTGGATAACTTGCAAGGCTTGCTCGCCATCCGGCTTCAGAAAAGCGTTCGAATAGGAGATACGCACGATCAGCGGACGACCGTCCTTGATACGAACGCCCTTCAGGTTTCGCTCGCTCCAACCCGCCTGATCAAGCAGCTGATTGGCCTTTCGAATATCGTACCCATAGGACTGCCCGAGCTCACGCAGGTACTCCGGCGAGCTCTGACTTAGCGCACCGTTACCTTCAAATGGCAAAGAACCGAGGAAGGATGTGTCGACCGCGGCCTTTCGGTCAGTAGAATAGGCAAAGGCCTTGCGGACGAGCATGTCGTCAAAGGGGGGCCGGGCCGTATACAGTGCAAGGCGCAGAGGGGTGCCCCCGGTCAGGTGCCGCAATACTGGAAATCGGGAGTTGGCGTCCTTCCATGCGACAGCCGGAATGTCATATATGGCATCGGTCTCGCCCGCGATCAGCGAGCCGTATCGGACAGTCTGATCTGGCAGAAACTTCCAACTAATCCCGTCAACGTAAGCCGGCCCTTGATGTTTTGCGGTGGCCGGCGCCGAATTGTAGTCGGGATTGCGGCGGAAGGTGACTTCTCGCCCATGGTGCCACTTGTCGACAATGAATGGACCTGAACCGACGGGGTTCTCGCAATTGACCGCAAGTCCACGTTTGAGCGCCGATGGCGAGAGAATGCCTTGTGAGGATTGGGCGAACACGTTCAGCAAAGGCTGGAACGGCACCTTCAATTTTACCTGCAACCTCAGAGGAGCAATTGCCCTTGCCGATTCGAAGCTATCGCCGAGATAAGGAGCGGCAGTCGGATTGCGAAGATCGGGGTCATTGCTGAGCCATCCGTTGATGTTGTCAGCGATGGCCTGCGCATCGAGGGCAGTCCCGTCGGTAAACTTTACATTCGGCTTTATCTCGAATGTGTACACCTTTTTGTCGTCGGAGATGGTCCAAGACTCGGCCAGCCATGGCAAAATCTTGCCGTCCTCGTGGCGCGCAACCAGATTATCGCTATACTGGCGTTGCAGATACCATTGTTGAACCCATCCTCCGAACAGGCAGGCAGGCTCTTGGAAATGACCGTAACGAATAACGCCTCCTCGCTTGACGCTGCCGGCTAAGCTTTCTTGAGCGTGAACGCTGGGCGCCAAGTGCGACAGGCCCAAGAGCATGACAAGGGTGGCCGCAACCGTTCTTGCTTGAAGGTTCGACTTGCCAGTGAAGCGCCTCGCTGACAGCGCATTTGAGAAATGCATATTCAGTCTCCAGAGCATTGGTGTTGAGGAAGCGTCAGAGCGGTGAGCGAGCTGTGGCTCGTGCCGGCACAAGAGGAATCGAGATCCCAAAATGCTCTCGCAGAGTCTGTCCCAGATATTCTTTACGGAACAGCCCGCGCTTCTGCAGGATCGGAACCACATGGTCGACAAACGCTGAAGTGCCATCGGTCAGAACATCCGGAATGATGTTGAAACCATCGACCGCGCCGGCGCGGAACCATGCCTCAATCGAATCCGCGATCTGCTCGGGTGCACCCACGAGCAGGCGGTGGCCAAAGGCTTGAACGCTGCTAATGATCTCGCGAACCGTCCGGCCTTGACGCGCCAGAGTTTCAATCGTGCGATGGTGACCGACAGAAAACGGAACGTGATCTGGATCAGGCAAAATCTCCTCTGGGATTGGCCTCTCGAGGCTGAGCTTCTCGACTGCCACGCCCATGCTTCGTGCAAGAGCGGCGATGGCGCGCTCCAGATCAATCAATCCATCAAGCTCTTCTTTGCGGCGAGCGGCTTCTTTCTCGGTGCCCCCGATACAGGTGACAAGGCCTGGAAGGATGAGCGGAGCCGCAGGACGGCCGAATTGCCGAGAGAGCGCGCGTAGGCGCTCTGCCTCCTGCAGAGCCGTTGTCAAGTCTCCCGCCGCCGCAAACACGACATCTGCGCTGCGGGCACCGAGCCGTAGTCCGGGATCCGAGCCACCCGCCTGAACGATGACTGGGTGACCTTGGGGCGAAGCGGGATGCGTCAGCGGGCCTCGGATGCCGAAGCTATTGGTATCGGGATCGAGCAGGCGGAATTGGCTTTGATCTGCGTAAACTCCCGCAGCCTGATCGGCGATGACCACCTCGCCGCTCCAGCTCAACCAGAGAGCTCGGACAGTTTCAACGAAGTCCTCGGCGCGTCTGTAGCGATCCGCTCGCCCGACTTCTCGGCCGCCAAAGTTTGCTACCGTCGCCGGGCTCGACGTCGTGACCGCGTTCCACGCAACGCGGCCATAGCTGATGACATCGAGCGATTGGAAACGCCGGGCGAGATTGTAGGGTTCATTGTAGGTCGTCGACGCTGTCGCAATCAGGCCAATCCGGCGCGTCTCTCGTGCAATCACGGCGAGAACTAGGGTCGGTTCGAGCCCATTAAGCGGTGGCTGGTGCGTAATGTCGAAACTTATCGCGGGAGTATCGGCGAGAAATACAGCATCCAGCAGACCACGCTCCGCAACCTTCGCAGCCTGGACGTAGTGCTCGATATCGAAAAAGGCACTTGGATTTGTGCCCGGCCAGCGCCACGCGGCGGAATGACCACCAGCGCCATGAAGATTAAGGCCAAGATGAAGCATGGAGCTAACCGAAGACATAACAGCCCCTAATGCAGCCTCTGAGCCACTTGGTAGGCCTTGAGGACAAGTCAAACTCGGCGATTACCCTGCCCTTTCGCGCAAGCTCAGGGTGAATGTGCGCCGGGCAGCCGATTTGAAGAATGAATAACAAACGGTCGGCTGATGTTAGAGGACCCTCACCGAAGAAGCCTCGGCCACATCCTGTGATGTTCTGCGAGCGGGCGCGGCCGCAAAAGGATTCGACCACGCTGGCGGCCCATTGACGCCGTCGTGACAGCCAGCTTCCGGCGGCCAGTTGATTCCACACGAGCACACTCAATTCGGCTCTCCAGAATTCACGAAGGCACCCCTTCACAGGAAGGTGTTGGGATGCCCATTCACGTTCGAACCTCGATGATCTTTAGAGGTCGAGACCACGCAACCGCAATAGTTGAGTATTTCAATCTACTCTCGTCTGGTGGGATCCTCTTCTATTGCGACTGTCCATCCTTCCACCGCTCGCTTAACCCAAACGGCCTCTGATCAGGCTCCCCGAACGCGTGCTGCGTGATTGCGCGACTTCAATTGGCAGCGTCGGCTAAAGCGAAGAACATGCATTGATGCGTTCGAGAGCACATGACAGATTTCGGGACATTGTTGATCAATCGCATGCTGCCCTCGTTGCAAAGCGACATCCGATCATTAAGGCCGCGCCAAGCCAACCATCTAATAATGAGATGAAACATTCTAGATTATAGATGCCTCGTTGCGCCAACGCTTGGAAACCGAGCTCTCTTCTGCACCACCGTGCCGCCCGCTGCATTGGAGTATGTGCATTGGTTCCGTTACCTTCGAAGACAGGCGGCCTTGGAGCGTCAAATTCGCGGGCATCAACATTCGCAGAATCACCTGGTTGGGTACGGGAATGTGTCACGTAATGGCGCATGGGGTGGGGCGCGCCTCTCCCGCAGTATCGCGGGCTATCAACTTCAACAATGCCGGATCGAACCGCCTGCCCAGCGCCGAGGTCTGCGGCAACCGTCGGCGAGGAAGATCACGGATGACACGCTCCGCGCCAGCTGGTGGAGGACCGCAGCCCCGGCGTTCTGACCTAAGCCATCTCCGTCCCTGCTACCGTCCTGCCATGAGCCCCCCGAGCGCCAAGAGCGGCTTCCTTGTGGCATCCCAGCTGGTCGATTTTGATGACGTAGGAAAACTGATGCTAGTCAACTTCTTCATGCGTTGGGTTCGGCACCACTTATTCTGCGGTTCGGGAGCAAGTCTCCGCCGCTGTGAATAGATCAGGCCTTTTCTACCTGAACGCGGCGCAGGCAGTCGGCATCACTGGTCTGGGGTCTATAGCTACGTTGGCTGGAAACGCCCAGCTCAGAGAAGGGAAGGAGGGGCCGGTATGACCGACTGCGGACCGCTCTAGGTCTTTTGTTCGACTACGCCTGCAGGTCACACCACAGGCTTTCGCGGCGATATGTTTGTTAGGCGCGACCAACCTTGTTGTGCACTGTGTGGCGCATCGACTGTAAGCGTCAGCTCCCCAGTCTGTCCTGTTCGAGCTGAGGCGTCCCGTGCGCCGATCCTCACCGCCGCGGCTCTCATGTACCCGAATCGCTCGGGCCCCGCCACGTCTGGTTGGCGATTCAACGTCTCGCGGCCGCGCGGCCTCTCAATGTTATGAGTTCAGCTGTTACCCACCTTATTTGCGGATGCCCGGATCGAAGTCACACGCGCCGCTCTTGTTTTTCGACCAGCGACGCGAACCCTCACGTCAGCAGCCCAACAGAGGACACTGAGCTTCATACCACCATCGGTCCGGTCACGAGCCCGATGGCTGCGGCCAGATCCAACTGTTCAGATCACAGCTAACATCTCGACGCAATTTCGAAGACATTCACTCGCACCAATGCAAGCTAACTCAGACAGACTTCTCCACGCGAGAGCGAGCTCACCGATAGCTGGGTTTGCGCCGGGCCGCCTCTCCCGGACCTTTCTCACGGCGCTGCCATCGAGCGCGACAGCGACGATGACGCCATCTCGCCAGACGTAGCTCTGCACTGAACAACAGGCTTGCCAGCACAGTCACAAGGGATCCGAGTTTCCTAGCAATGAATGTGGTCAGCTGTTCGACAGCTAAGCCTTCTAGCATACCAACATTTCTGTCCGGGCAGGAGGGCCGACTTGATTTCAAACTCTGGAAGAGAAGATTGACCAGGACCCGGGTCAGTCCCACCCGTACGCCCTCAACACTTCGAGAAGCAGACCGGCGTATTTTGTAGCAGTGCGCGCGGCTCGGTTTCTGCGCCTTATTGATCAACTTTGTACGGGTGAGATTGACACGGTACCAAAGGGAGAACGAAATGGACCCATTTGACAACGTCAACCCATCCGGGGCTCAGATGAATTACCTCGAGCCGCAACAGGAAGAGACAGCGCAGGCAAACCTTGAGCAGCGGATTAGAGAGGCTCAGCCAATCCTCGCGACATCGGCTTCGCCCGAGACTGGATCGAACCGGACCGTGACCGATGGCAACAAGAGAGCGCAAGCCATTCCGGACAACGAACGCTGCGCGGCGGTACCCTTTGTCAGAACTCGCGCGCAGCTTGCCGCAACGCTGACCTGCGCGAACCTTCCGGAACTCAGAAGAGAAATTGAACTCGCTGCGCAAAGATCAGCAAAATGGTCAAGAGCGAGTGGATCGTCAGTCGACCGCGTTGATAGTGGCCGCGTTTACGACGACGCGGTGGCATCGTCATACATGGAGCTGCAGCGGTTTCAAAACCACGCCAGTCATTGCAAGCCACATGCGTTGGACGGTCAAAGCGCGATGGCCCATTTGCGCTCTATGGCGGCTTTGCGTTACGACGCTGCCCCCTGGAATATCTGGGGAGGCCAACGACTTGATCTGGGTCGCGCAGCGGCAGAGCACATGAGGGGCGATACCAGTTCTTCGCCTTTTGTGTCGCTGTCCGAGGAGGCCTCACAAATGCTCCTTTCGCCGGACGATGACAACCAGTATGGCGCCAAAGTCATCGCAGAATACGCGAATGAGTTGCACACCTACACGGTGCCGACGGTCACAACTTGGACGGCGGAAGAGATCGTCAGTATTCTCGAGGACGGAACTGAGAATGATGAACCCGATCTGGCATGGGTGAGTGATACCCCAACTGAAGAGCGTGAGGTCCTATTTTTGGGCGGGAACCTGGATGACTATCGGACCGCTAGCGCATCTAATCCATACAGAAAGTCGGCGACAAAAGGCTGATGGCACAGGCTTCGGAAAGGGCGATTTGCCTTTCCGACGCTCGGAAATGTCGAAAGCAGAGTTTCGGGCTACCAATAATACTCCCGTCCAACTGGCCAGCGCAGGGACTGGCCGGGTACCGTGCTTAGAAAATGAGAGTTTCTGCCCAAACCTATATCGTCTCCTAAGTTTGCCGCACTGATCCTCGGGTCGGGACGGCCCTTGGTGCTCATTATTCATTCTAGCTTTCCGCGTGGCCAGGTTAGGTTTTTGCGAAGCAAACATGAGTAGCGTTAGAAAGAGGTGGCCATGCCCGCCGACCGGAGCATGGATGGATACAACGCGATCAGTCCAGCCGACGGCCGCGCTCTTCTCTTCCGTTGGGCGCAATTTGGCTGAACGAGGTGCTCGTCGGCATTTCGGGCGGCTGCTCGAGCTCCCGAAACGACGGACCGTTTGCTCAGGGAGCCTAGATCTGCGCCTGACCGGTGAGCTAACCCATAGCGGCTAGCCCAGATGATCTTAAACGGAATGGTTCAATCACTTTGTGGCTGCATTCGGCAGCACTGAGATTTCAGGTGAAAGGACCCCAAGAGAGGCCAATGAAAGGTACGAGCGCATCCTGGGGGACCTAGGGTCGAGTGTCATCATCGCGAGCCCCGGCTGGATCGACTTGAAAATAATCACCAGGACCGCCGACAGTGTGCGGACGTCCTTGGCGACCTCATCTGAATCCATTCAACTGAGAGCCTTGGCTCCAACCCATACGACGACTGCCGGAAGCGCCGATCTTCCAGTCCCTGAGATCGAATGGAGATCGGCGGCCGTCATGGCTTGCCTAAGCAGCAAGTTCGTGCAACTTGATCCTCGCCCGGCGGAACGGCGGCCAGATCACATCCGATCGTTCCTGACGAACCAAACGATCCCTATCATGCCGTGCAAAGGTCTCCGCACGATCGAAGGCTCTCGTCTTGACCCGGCCCCCTGCTCGGTGCTCTTCGTTACCAGATGAACTTCGCGCCATCCGGCAGTTCGCAGATGAATTCGCCCTGGTTCACGAGTTCGGTGGTTCCGACGACCAGTTTCGAGGCCCGCACCGTCAGCTTGCCTTCGCGGCTAAGGCTATGGCGGATGTACTCGGTCACGGCATGTCCGGAGCTGTCGACGGTTTGATGAGCATTGGCAAAGCTGATGCCGTGCTGGGTGGTCACCCTGAAGGCTGTGATGACCAGACCGGCTTGCGTCGCCGACGCAGGCTTGCCACCCTCCGCCGCGGTACAGCGGCTCATGTCCAGTATGAGCTTCACATTCTTCCCCGCCTGAAGCGCACTGAGCACCTCGGTGTATTTCGGCGAGGGCTGCTCATCGGCTCTCACCGGCACGCTCACGCTCGCGGCCGAAAGCAAGGCCAACAGGATCGTTAGTGCTCGGCCAGTATACTTCATGTGCTCTTCTCCCTCGGTAAGTACTGCAGATTGCGCTTCTAAAGACGTCGTGCTCGCAAGCCGTTCGTCTGAGTCCAAACACCACGCGCGCTCGCGCCTGTACCAAAGCCGCCTGTTGCAACGAGGCGCAAGTCGCTGTGACGCTATTCCAACATCACAACCTCGTAGGTCAGGTTTGCTGAAGTGGCTTAGCCTCGCCCGCGTCGACTTGAACGATTTGATCCTGCATCGTCCTCCGCTTGGAAACCACAGAACGCAAGCCGGTTGTGCTTTGTCCATCGCAGTCCTAACGGGTGAGAGAATGCAGTTTTCACATCTGCATAAGGAGACGATCTACGAAAGCAATTCGACTAGCCGTAAGCGTCAGTTCGTCCGTCTTGCTGTGCAAGGGCGCTCTCCCAAGATGACGCGTCCACAATGAGGTGGTGGAGCGAAGCTGACGCGGCGGTCCGAACAAGCTCAGTCCGGGGACCCCTTCTTGGTCTGATCGAACACCAACGCCGGAAGGCACAAGGCAGCGCTTCGCGCGGCTTCCGTCCAGCAGACCGTTCTCCTCGTTGACCGAATCTATTCGACTCATTCTGAAGCTAATGACCTCCCTCCTGGTTCGTCAGCTTCTCGAAAGCTGCACCTGCAACAATCTACGCCGACCGCCTGCACTTCGACGGGAGCCAGAGATGAATGTCGATCCAGGAAATGCCACAGACACTCCCTTTGAGGCTCACAATTCGCTACAGGAGCCGCGCTGGGTCCACGGGCCACAGGACGAGCTTAACGCGCAGATCAGCGCACCGGCGCACGGTTCAGACGGTCAAGAAAGCTTCGAGCAGCACCTGAATGACTTGAATCTAGACGACGTAGATTCTCTCTACCCAGCCTCGGCTTCACTCCCCTTAGCGGCAAATTCCGCGATCGCCAAGTCCTCGTCTGCTCCAGGCGTGGAGGCTTCGCAAATCGATCGCTGTCCAGCCCCATCATTTGTCGGCGCGCGCGCCCAGCTTGCGGCAACGCTGATGGGCGCCACGCTCCAAGAGCTCAAGAACGAGATTGTCCTCGCCGAAAAGCAGTCAGCGCGATGGGCGCCAGCGGGAGACAACGGCGTCGACCGGGATCGCATTTACGACAATATAGCGGACTCGACATATCTCACGCTGCGTCGTTTCCAGAACCAGGACAGTGATTGCAAACCGCGCACGGAAGCCACCACATCTGCCATATTGCACGTCCGTAACACGGCGCGAGATCATTCTTCCATTGGACATCCTCTGGAGCGACATCCCCTGGACCTGGCACGCCAGGCTGGATGGCATATGCGTGGTAAGACCGCTTCTCCATTCGTGTCCTTGGTTGAAGAGCCTTCGAAACTCAGCGTTTCCCGTGACCACTGGGCGAGAGCGATCGCAAACGATGCCGACACGCTGCATACCTACGTCGTACCAAAGTTCGCAGTCTGGACGCCCGACGACGTACTGAGCAGTATTGGCCTTGGAATGAATGTGGAGGATAACGACAACATCGATGCGGATGTGGATTTGATGTGTTCGCTTGGCAGAGCGCCAACCCGTGAGACTGAGCGCTTGTTCCTGGGCGGCAATTTGGAACGCTATCGAGTCGCCAGCGAAGACAATCCCTTCAAGCGGAAGACTGGAGAGTAACGATTAGCCAATCGGCGACTGAGCCCTGCGCGTAGGTCCCTTAATGATGACGAGATGACCATCCGAAGGAACGGGTCATCCCAGCGACGCCGCTTCACGAACAACGGCAACGGCTTGACCACAGGCTCTGATCAACCTATCCCTTGACCTGCGCGGGGGACGAAGGCGCGCCCGCATTGCAAGAGGTACTCGAGAGTGTGGAGGAGGACACACTCGCGCCATTGCTCGCTCTTCCAGGGCCCTTATTCGAGTGCTGCGGCCTCTCCTCGCACCAATCCGGTCGCCACCGACACATTTGGAAGACAGTTCAGATGACGTGAACCACTCAGGCCGCGCATCGATCTTTTCCGCGCGCGACTTGCCATCGATGGCGCGATCAATCCCTAGAGCTCGAACGCGATCGCATCAAAGATCAAGTCAACAGAGTCTCGCTCACGCAGCAAGTCCTGGCGTCGCACAATGGTCTATTCGCTACCTGGATGCGTTCCATCAAAACAATCGATTTTGCCGATCTTGCCCAAACGCTCCATAGTCGCTCGTGATCTATGGAGGTCGCATTCAAGAATGTCGTTTGGCAATCCTTCCAGTCCCTTGCCGGTCAAATCAGCTTGCGAGCTTGGGCGCCTGCATTCCAGAAGTTAGCTCCTGCGCTTCACATAGAAGCGTTACGCGGCTCGCCACCGTCTCCCTGCTGCATTGGCATGCATAAGGTCGACCGGACGATCGTGACCTCAAGGCTTCAGGGACAGCAAAGAGGACTGCCTTCACACAGCGTCATCGCCTATAGCTCGCGCTACGCTCATTGGACCGACGAAATGCTCATGACATTGGGGAGAGGGATAAGCGTTACGCGCAGGTCAATAGTTCGGTTTCGGACGTGTAGTCATCGCTTCAGGCTCGTTGTGAGTACTAGAGCACTGCTACTAACCAGCGGTCGAAAGCACTTGAACCTCACATAGCGTCAGATTGTAGGATTTCTGACAACCGCGACACAGAATCCGCTCGCGTGAACTCTTCCTGACAGGTAGCAAGAATTGCGAACGTCTCAAAAGCACAATGCTTCGCCGCGCCGCCAAATCATGCTGCTGGTCGGCTCCTCTCCAAGGTCAGCGCCCCTCATGGCCTATGGGCAGATCGAAGGACGCAGCGCCGATCCCTCACAAGCGACGCAAGATGCACCGCGCGAGAACGCTTGCGGCCGCAATATGGGCCTCGCCGGGCACACTCCAACTCCACAACCGAGATCCGATCATTCCGGCGCCGTGTACTCCGTGAGACGAAATGGCTCTGGTGTAGCCACTGGGATCTATGCGCGATGACAACACCGTGGAGCTCGATTCGGCATTCGCTCGCAGCTTTCGCTCGACTGCGACCTATGAGGGTACCTCGTGCGCGGCAGAACTTCAGCACGGGCACATCTTGCGTGCGAACAGTTGCAAGCGAGAGGGTGCCCTTCCCGCCGAGAGAGGCATTGATCGTTTCGGCGTGCATCTTGGCCGGTGACGCAATTGGCCAGATGCGCCGCGTGATGTGTCTTCGAATGCAGGAAAGACTTACATTGTCGTGACTTCACCACACGAGAGGCACGACAGCCCGGCAAAACTGGCCGCAGACCAAGACGAATTGGGGAAATTCCATGTCCGTTCCGCTTATCTGTTCAGCCACAAATCCGCTCGTCTCCCGCGCTCTGGTTACGATTGCGCGGCTCGGCGCTGTTCGTACTGCAGGGAGCGGGTCGGTGCGTGCAAGAACAACTTTGATCGGCCCACGTACGCGCCGGCGGACTGCCGCGGCTGTCAGCCTCATAAACAAGGTCAGATCTGGCATGAGGGACATGTTGAGCGGCGCCGACACCGTAAGCAGTTGGCAGCGGTCTGGGGTCTATCCGATGACAATCGACCGGCAGATATTGAAAGCCAGTCAACCTGTCCCGCCTTCTTGTCTCGGGCTGTCCGAACTCGCACCATCCCAGCCTCCTCTCAGTTCCATCGAGCCCCATGCTCGATCGTGACGCGCTCAGGTCTTCGTGGATGGACAAGAGGCAATGAAATGCGAATTCTCCTGGTTGATCATCATGCGGACTTTGCCCGCCACGTGAAGGAAGTGCTGTTAGATTGCGGCTTCGCCGTCGACGTAACACGCACGCTGGATGAGGCGGCGGCCGCGCTCGATTGTGCGAACTACCACATGGTCCTGCTCGAGTCGGCTTTGCCCGATGGAGACGGATTGGACTGGCTGAAGCAGTTGCGGCGCGAGGGGCGGTCAATGCCGACCATGATGATGAGCAGTCTCAATGACCTCGGCCGGCGGATTGCGATTTTTAATGCGGGCGCCGATGATTTTCTGCCTAAGCCCGTCTCCACCGACGAACTCATTGCTCGTATGCGAGCGATTTTGCGACGGTCAACGCAAATGACGGCGCCGGTGGTCACATTCGGGAATCTGCATTTCGATCCGATCGCGCGACAAGTATCTGTCGGTGGTCGTATCCTCAGAATTGCACGCCGGGAAGTGTGCATTCTTGAACATCTGCTCAACCGCGCGGGCCGTACCGTACCGCGCGCATCGCTCGAAGATAGCTTGTATGCATTTGACGACGAGGTCTCGACCAATGCGCTGGAAGTCGGGATCTATCGCTTGCGCACGCATTTGAGCCAGGCGGGTGCAACGCTCAGGATCAAGACCGCGCGCGGTGTCGGTTACACCCTTGAACTCATTGGCGCAGCCTCGGCTGCCTAGCCGATCGAACTTGAAAGCGATACTCCCTTGAACATCGTTAACAATGCCGCCGGCGCTGATGAGCCGTCCATGGTGGCAGGCCGCTCGCACCATGCCACCTTTCGCCGCCTCTGCTACGGCCTGTGCGCAGTCGCTCTGTTATTTCCGTTTGCTGCCACAGCTCAGACAAAGCGAGATGGCAACGCAGAGCAGCCACGCGCGGCGTCTGGCAGCACCACTGGCACGCTCAGCCTTACATCCTCACAGGGCAAGACAGTTCATCTGACCGGACCGGCTGCGAGCATTTTTGTCGCGGACCCGGCGATTGCCGACTATCAGGCGCCGTCGAACACCACGATCTTCGTCTTCGGCAAAAGGTCGGGACGGACGAGCCTGTTCGCCCTGAACGACAAGGGAGAGGCTCTGGCTGAGCTGCGTATTGTCGTTACTCAACCGATCGAGGATCTGCGGGCTGCGCTGAAGGCCGAGATCGGCGACTATCCGATACAGGTCAGCTATACCCCCCGCGGCGCGATTCTTAGCGGTACTGCGCCCAGTGCCGATGTTGTCGAGAACGCCAGGAAGGTCACTGAGCAGTTTCTTGGAGCGGGCGCGCTGGTTGCCAACAAGATCCAGGTGGCTGGCTCGTTGCAGGTGAATCTCAGCGTAAGGGTGGCAGAAGTCTCCCGCAGCGCCGTCAAGGATCTCAATATCAACTTCACCGCCTCCGGCCCAAACGGCGCTTTTCTTATTAGCGGCAAAGGGGGCGGGTCCGGCGCGGCCGGCGGCGGCGGCACGATCGGGATCGGGGTTAGCGCCGGCAATACCAACCTCAGCGCTGTTCTCGACGCCCTCGCGAGCGAGCACCTCGCCTCAATCCTGGCTGAGCCGAATCTGACGGCAATGTCCGGCGAAGCCGCAAGCTTTCTCGCCGGCGGGGAATTTCCGATTCCGGTCATGCAGGACAATCGACAGGTTTCGGTCCAATTCCGGCAGTTCGGCGTGAGCCTGGAGTTCGTCCCGACGGTGCTTAACAACAATCAGATCAATATACGCGTGAAGCCCGAAGTCAGCGAATTGTCGAGCGAAGGCGAAGTCAGAATCAATGGCATGGCGGTCCCTGCACTCTCGACGCGACGCGCGAGCACCGTTGTCGAGCTCGCCAGCGGTCAGAGCTTTGCAATCGGCGGCCTCATCAGGCGAAACTTCAACACTGACATTCGCGAGTTTCCCTGGCTCGGCGATGTGCCGATCCTGGGTGCGCTGTTTCGCTCCTCATCCTTTCAGAAACGTGAAACCGAGCTGGTCATTATTGTCACGCCCTACATCGTGCGGCCGGCATCGAACCCAAACAAGATGAGTGCGCCGACCGACCGCATCTCACCGCCCTCAGATGCGGGGCGCATTTTGACGAACACGGTGGCCCGCCCGCCGCGAGAGCGCGATGCTCCTCGCACCAGCGCACCAGGATTGACCGGCAGCGCCGGCTTTATCATCGAATGAGGATCGTCAAATGACCTTGCGACATTTGTGTCACTTGATCATTATTGGGGCAACATTGGGCGGCTGCGCCAATAGTGCGTCCACCCATCTCGGGCCGGCTGAACCAGCAATACAGGTCGAGCAGAAGAAGCGTATCTTGTTGCTGCAGCGCCTCCGTGGCTCCGAAAAGCGTCAGCTGCGGAGCTTCCTCGCGAACGTCAGTGGCGGTCGGCGGGATGCACTCCATGTGGATGTCACCGGCTCACCCAGGCTCATTGTCCAGGTGGCGCACGAGGCCCGCGCCATGGGCGTTGCTCCTTATAACATCCGCCTGTCCGCTTCCCCCATCGATTTGCCGCCCCGTTCCGGCGTGAGGATCGAGGCGATCACCTTTGATGCCCATCCTCCGATTTGTCCGTCGCTTTTGATCGTCGGACCAGCCGTGAACGACAATTCGTTCGAACCCGCGCTTGGTTGCTCGACCAAAAGCAATCTGGCGGTTATGGTAAACGATCCGCTCGACTTCCTGGATAATCAGTCTGTCATCATAAGTAATGGCGATCGCGCCACCATTCCTCTGGCCAACTATGGTGCCTCCTCCCCGCGAAACAAGAGCAACGCAGAAGATGGAGCAGGTACGGCAGCCCCGAACGCGGCGGGAACGACAGCACCGAATGTGCAGCCGCTCCGATAGCGGCTTTGGGCGGGATGTTTGGAAAAATCACAATCCCTGCTGCCATGTTGCCAAAGGAGAGGCGACTCGATCGTGACACACAAGGCCGCGCCATGTTTCGAAGTGGTGACGATCAAGCGCAGTGCTGCACAGGATTTAGCTCTCAGCGAGAACAGATCGCAGATCTGTTCTCCCCCACCAATGGATCTCGTCCAGAAATTCCAGGGGGCGTGCGCGTGCTCCACAAGGCGGCCATCGCCGCCCTGAGCGCTTCGGCGTGAAAGCGTGACCGGACGTGCCTCTGCGAGATCGACGCCGGAAGAGAGAGCCTACGATCTATCGGGCATAACCAAGAGCGTGACTTAGGCATGGCGACCACGTCGATCGTTGGCCACGCTGTGATGGCTAGGGAGCACCTATTTCTGGCTCCAGCTCAGTAACGCGCTCGGCAGCTGGTCTGCATCATCGTCGTCCTATCCGATCAGTGGAATGCCCACTTGCGCGAGCACCACACTTGCCGCCCGGTGGACACTATCATGGCGCACATCGGGTTAAGCGAAATAAGAGCATGGTTGGTCCTGGGTGTCTGAATGCACGCGGCTTCACGGGCTAGCGTTGCCTCTCAATAGCAACGACCGGGCCATCAGCAGTCAAAACGCGCTCGGCCTCTGGCTCATGGATCAATGGCCCTCGGTAATCCCTGAGCCATTCTGCCGCCCCAGCATGTCGGAGCCTGTCTTGAGAGCGAACATGGACCGTGAGGTGGGATACGGATGGCTTCGTGTCGCTGCTATTCTCGCAGCAGGCGACCACGAACCAGAGATCGCGAGCTTTATTGAAAGCGCGCGTTCCTGCGGATGTGGTCAGGAACGCGCAAAAGTGCGCTCAACTCTGGTGCAGCCGATATCGATATCTCGTTCTTTCAAGGAGCGAGCGACACGTCGTCGCCCCACGCCCGACCTCCGAGTAATCGAAAGCCCCCCAATGGCCCGGTCCTCACGATCATAGCGTTGTGAAGGGACGAGATCTGACGATCAAGACGATCGCGAACGACTGTGGCGCATCACACCACGCTTGAGTTGAAGAGGCTGGTTTTTATCCGGCGCTTTCCTTTGCCCGCTCGAGCGAGGCTGCAGCGCGCGCCGGCCATTATTCACCTGTCATTCTACTTTTCCGCCCGGCCGCGTCAGATTTTGGAAAGCTAACGTGAGTAGCGAACTAGCGAAAGAGCATGCCAGCGGACTGACCATGGATCGATTCAACACGATCAACCCAGCCGATAGAGAGCCTACTGCGTCAGATGCCAGCGTGGAACAGCCGCAACAGCCGCATGTTGCGTTTGAGCAGCACCTGGCAGGCGCGCGAGAGGCGGGCCCCGTATATCCTCACGCGGCGCTATATGATGTCACTGAGGAAGACGATCGCCTCATCCAAGCGGCGTCGGCTGCTGCTCTCGATCGAGTGCCACCGCTGAGTAAAATCACTGTCGAAATTTATGATCGTCGGCTTCGCAACTTGGCGGACGCACTGAAGAAGTCTGGCAAATCAATCTCTGGACTGGATGACGATACGTTGGCCGATCACGCTAAGAAGCTGCTGCGAGGCGATAAGATCATCGCCCCAGCATTGTCAATAGTCAGTCAGTACCGCGAGCCTGACGCCGACGCTGGCCCCATCTCAACACATTATCGTCCTTCCAGGGAAGATGAGAGGCTCATCAGGAAGGCCGCCAATGCAGGTTTTGGTCGACGGATCGGCAAGAGTACGGCCGGGACCTATGCAAGCCATCTGCGCAAACTGGCGGTAGCTCTCCGACCCTTGTCCATAGCCGAGCTCAGTGATGATAGGCTGCTTGGCCACGCGGACAGGTTGTTTCCAAAGAACAAGACCCTCATCGTCGCCTTGAACGGCCTCCGCGATTATCGCGCGACTACCCTGCAGAACGATTTGGGCGGGGAAGGAGGCAGCTCGCCTCATTTCATTCAGCCGTCCGCGCCCTCGCCCACGCCGCCGGCCGATGGGCGGCCGATGGGGAGCGTTGCGGATGGGGGCGGCTCATTGCCGCCCGGGTTTGATGTACCGCAGGTCATGCATGCAATGGGTTTAGCGGCCTATTCTCCTATACAAAGTGTCGCCCAGGACGAGCTTTTCGATGCGGCGGATCGCGAGGGCCTCTTGCTGGCGACCACACATTTGCCAGTGCCTTGGCCAACGATGGTTCAATCGCCCCCCTCGCCGGTGCAAAGTGTCGCTCAGGAAGAGCTTTTCGATGCCGCGGATCGCGAGAACCTATTGCCGCCCCGGACCTTCGATGCACCGGTGCCTTGGCCAACGATGAGTCCAGCGGCCCAGACCACGCTCGAGCAGAGGTTCGCGGCGGCCGGCGACGTCGTTAATGCAGCTTTGAGCGTTCCCGGGGATTTCTCCCACGGCACCCAGGGCGCGCCCAATATGATACACACGCTTCGCCGCTGGGGGCTCCTGCCGGATGCAGCACAGCGGGTAAAGACCTACGACATTCGCGGTGAACGCTATATCGCCGTCTTGGGACCGGGAGGGCTCAATGATGTTCAGCTGGTCCATCTGCGCTCGCCCCCTGTCGGCGACACGTTTGACGTTTCGTTCGTCGTTCCCGAGAATTTTTCCCACCGCACCCAGCTGGCCCCCGACATGATGCTGTCCACCTTGGGGGATTGGGACTTCTTGCCTGTTGCGGAACATCCGATCATGAACTACCAAATCGGCGGCGAACGCTATACGGCCATCTTGGGACCGGAAGGCCCCAAGGACGTTCAGCTCATTCATCACCCTCGGCCCGCTTTGCCGGGTGAAGCTACGCCTGCGGCCCGGAGGACTTCCTCAGATATTTACGGCGGTCTTGCGCCCGGCTTTGATTCGCCGGCACCTTTCGAATGGCGTGAGGACCCTCCCTCGGCACCGGCACCAAACCTTCCCCTGCCATCTGCCGCACCGGCATCAGCCCAGCAGCCCTTCCCCCAAGTGCCTGAACTGGGAGAGTTGTTGGGCGACGGCTGGACGCACGGCCCGCAAGAGGCTTCGCCTGCCATGATCGACATATTGCAGATCCTTGGCCTTCTGCCGAGCCGGGGCGTCCCAATGACCGTGTTTTCGATCCACGGTCAGCGCTACACGGCCGAAAGCCTAGCGGGAGGCGGCGTTCTTCTGTTCCATCGGCCATAATTTGGCTGAACGAGCGGCTCGTCGGCGCCACAGACCCGCTGAGAGCGTGCTCCAGATGGGAGCCATCCTAGTTGATGATCAGCAGTACCGACTCATCCAAGTGGCCGCACTCTAGCTACCGTACAAGTCGACGTCCTCGAGGGTGCAGGCGCGGAAGCACTCGAAATCGGCGAACAAGTTGTTACGGTTGGCGCCGCAGCTGATCCGCGTGATCCGGTCGGCGAGGCCGTGGCCCAGAGGCCACCTGGGCGAGCCCATCGACCCCTCGCGCAAGGTCCCAGCGTCCATCGGGCGCACGTTGCAAATCGCAGCGTTAGGACAGGATGATCTAGACCAGCCCCGCTGCATAGAGTGCTTTTGCAACCGACTCGAAATATTGCGAGGGAACCGGGTTGCCGAGCTTTGCTTTGCCGAGCAGCTGACGCGCCAGAACATCGTCATCCACAATGGTAAGACGCAGCGCGCGCGCCTCACCAAGCAGTTGTGAAGCAGCTTCGCCCTCGCCGCGGCAGACCAAGACCGGCACGCCGGTCTCGCCGCGAACATAGCGCAGCCCAATCAACGTTGCCGATCCCCGCAATATCAACGTGGCACGACTGATGCCGAGCGGAGCCTCGTTGGCCGACTCTTGCCGCAGACGCCGGTGCTCACACTTCACCTGCGGGTTGCCCTGCTGTTCCTTATTCTCCCGCTTGGCCTCCGTTTCAGTCATGCGCATGTCCTGCATAAACAACCAGCGCTGGATTAGGAGGTCAGCCAATCCGCCGACCAGAAAAGCTCCAGCGGCAATCCCAGTCAGCAGTTTAACCTCGGTGAAAACGAAGCCAAAACAGCCCATGCCGCAGACTGGCAGGTACACCAGCGCTTTCCAGCTGGCGGTCACCGTGAGAAAGAAGGTCGCACCAAGCAACACCACTTTAGCCAGTGTCTTGCCAAGCTCGATGGCCGAACGTTTCGAGACGATACGTTTCAAACCTTTGATGGGATCCAGTTTCTCGAGCTTCGGCTTGAGCGGCTCCGAAGCAAACATAAAGCCGCCATTGGCCAGGACATTGGCCAGAAGAGCTGCTGTCACGGCAGCGGCGAGCAGCGGAGCGACCGTGGCGATCGAAAGTTCTAGCAAGCCGCTGAGCGCTTGTGGCACCGCGCTTGTGAACGGCTGCTCCTGCAGTTTATCGACCAGTTGGACCGTCTCTTGCCACTTGTCCTTGATCGCACCCGCTCGCCACCACAGGCAGCCGAAACCGGCACACGCGCTGACGCCGCTCACCAGATCCGAGCTGCGCGCGCTCTGCCCCTTCTTGCGGGCATCGCGCAGCTTCTTGGGCGTCGGAGGAAGCTTTTTCTCCTCACTCGTAGAGCTCATTTCAACAGCTTCTTCAGATCCTCGAGCATGTTGTTCGAAGTCAGGATATCAGCTCCGGCGTATTCAAGCAGATAAACGGCGTAGCTGACCATGATGACCCCGAATGCAACATTCTTGATCATTGGGGAGAGATCGTTCAGCTTGAGCTGCGATGCAAAGCGGCCGAGCATCATGACCGAGACATCGACCAGCAGCAGCAGGGCCAGCACCGGCCCGGCGACTAACAAGGTCGTCATCATGATACGATCGAGAAGGGCCAGACATTCCATTGCCCCTTGCGCTGTCACGGCAGGCAGAAACTGATAGACAGGCCACACTAGGTAGCTGCCATAGAGGCCGCTCACCATGGTCTGCAGCCCGCCGACCAGAACGAAGATCGTAACCGCCGTAACGCCGAGAAAAAGCCCGGTTCCGGACGCTTGGCTGTGCGTCGCGGGATCCTCCCCCGCAACTTGGCTTGAAATTCCGCGTTGTGTATCGATGATGTCGCCGACTGCCTGTATGCTCCATAGTGGAATACTGAGCAGGATGCCGAGCATAAGACCGACGAACACCTCCTTCAGGCCAAGCATGGTAACGCTGACTAGGCGCGTGTTCGGGTCCAGGGCCTGCAGACCGAGCTTGATGTGAGCGAGGCACGGCAGGCCGATCGCAATCGTCAGACTTCCCCGAACCAGACCGCTGATGCGCGGCCGGGTGAAGACGGGAAGCACCATCATGATGCCGAGGGCGCGGGCCGCACTCAGGCCGGTTGCGGCGACGAGCTCGATCGTGCCCTGAACGAGAGCTTGCGCCTCCGCGGGTGACAGGCCAGCCATCCAAGCGCTGCTAATATCTTGCGGTGAGCGCTGGAAACTCGCTGAAGATGTGCTCGGCCTGGTCGATCAGTGGCGCGCTGAGCACGGGAGAAAACCCGGCGAGCACGGCGACGACAACCAGAAGCTTGACCGTCAGTGGCAGGGTTTGATCCTGGAGCTGAGTTGCCGCCTGAATGAGGCCAATGATCAGTCCAGAGATGAGTGCTGCGAGCAGCGGCGGCAGAACCCAGATCATGAAGAGCACGAGCGATTGACTCAGGTGCGTAAGGATGCTGGCTTCGTTCATGGTCAACCTCCTGGCGTCGTGTAGCTTAATACCAGCCCGTGCATGAGACGTGACCAGCCGTCGATCGTGACGAACAAAAAGAGCTTGAAGGGGACAGATATTACCGTAGGGGATACCATCGACATACCCATGGCCATCAAAATCGTCGTTACAATTAGATCGATCGTGATGAAGGGAAGATAGAGAAGAAAACCGATTTCGAATCCACGCTTGAGTTCGGAGATCAAAAACGACGGCACGAGTATCGCAAAATCATCTGCCGTGGCGCTGCCGCGCATGTCCTCCGACCAGACGTGTTCCGTTGAGGACAGGAAGAAGCGGCGCTGCTCTTCATTGGTGAATTTCTTCAAATGAGCTCGGAGCGGCTCCTGTCCCTCCTTGGCGGCCGTCACCCAGTCATCGAAACTTTGGTAGCGAAGTTGCGGATCGGTAAGGCGATTATAGGTCTGCTCGAAGACCGGAGCGCTGATGAAGACGGTCAGGATCAGTGCCGCGCCATAAAGGACGATGTTCGGCGGTATCGATTGAGTCCCCAGCGCATTGCGCACGAGGAAGAGAACAACCGAGACCTTGATAAAGGCGGTCGTTGTCACGACAGCAAAGGCCAGGAGGCCAAGGCCGACGGTAGTCGCAAGAAGCGCAAGGATGCTGGGTTGAACCTCAGTCATTAAGGGCCAACCTGCCGCGCAGCCTGACGGCCAGCTCGTCCCCGATCCGCACGATGTCGCCCCGGCCGATACGTTGGCCGTTGGCAAGGATATCGACCGGCCCATCCAGAGAACGGCCAAGTTCGAACACGTGGCCTTCGTTGAGGGTTCGCAAGGTTCCCAAGGGCATCGGCCAGCGGCCACATTCGAATATGAGTGTGATCTCGATGCTGTCGATATCCGCCTCTGACGGAGGCTGCTGTTGCACCTGGCTTGGGGGCATAATGTCTTCACTTGTTAGGGGGTGGGATCGCGAGCGGAATGGTCCTCGCAGCACCAGCCTGTCGCCGCCGATCTCTGCAGGGGCCCACAATCGGTCTGCAGCGAGAATGATCTGGCCTCGCGCGAGTGGAATTACGTCCGGGAGCAGCGCGTCGCCTTGCTCTGCTCGGCGAAGAATGCCGATCGCGACGCGAAGCGAACCGACTTGGCCTGCAACGATGACCGGGAGTTCGGAAGGCAGCCTGGCCGTCTGTCGCGGCAATCGGCCGAGCAGCTCGCCGAGCGCGGCGAAAGCCGGCGGAACAGGACCGTCAAGTGGCGAGAATAGAAGCAGCCGCGCCTTGCTGGCGAGCTCACCATAGGCGACGTCAAATTCAAGATAAGGCCTGATATTCCGCGCTTCCTCGGTGCGAACAAGCTGCAGATTGCGCTGCGTCATTCTTTCCAGCGGGGCAAGCAGGGGTTCCAGCGCAAGTTCCAGGACCAGCGAACGCGTCGGCTCAGAAGGTAAGGTAAGGCGATCCTGCACGGTCGCAATCAGCGCTTCCGCAAGCGGAACTGGCAAGGACAGGATCAAGGTTTCACCATTTACGTCGAAGACGCAGTCAAGCATCGACGTCGCAGCCGGCTCCGCCTGCCAGACGGCTCGGCTCACGCGCACAGACATCGGCTTCTCGCCGAGGCGCGCTTGCAGAGGCGCACGCGACGCTGCGATCTCGTTCAGCCACGAGGTCACTGCGTGCGAGAGGATCAGCGTCGGCATGAAGGCTGCGCGTTCAGCCGGCCGATATAGCGCGGGTGCGGCTTCCGCGTCGCAGGCCCCTAGCTCGCGCGGGAGAGGATCTGCAATCATGTTCGCTCACCTCCCGTCTGCCCTGATCGGCCTCGCCGGTAGCGGAGCAAGACTTCATCATCGGCTTCGATTTCGGCGGCAGCCTCGAAATGTGAATTCGTGATGCGCCGAACGTCGTCATCGATCTCACGCCATTTCTGGCTCGCCGCTGAACGCCTGGTCCAAACGGATCGGGCCTCAAGAACCGCAGCCTCAGCTTGCTCTTGAGCAGCACGGGCCTCGTCAAGAACGCGCTGCGCCGCTTTGATCTCGTCTGTGAGCCGCCCGATGATGAGATGATAGCGTCGCTGCAGTTCGCACACAGATATCACATCGGCCGCTAGCATCTCCCGATAGAGCTCCGCCTCGAGCTTTGCGCGGCGCTCTTCGGCATGTGCAAGATGCTCGCAAGCTTGTTGGACAGCTTGAACCGCGAGGTGGCGCTTGGCTTCCAAGTTGGACAATTCACGAAGGGCGCTTCGTTCCCGCATGTCCTTTACGAGCCGCAGCTTTGAGGCGTGAACGGGACTTAGGCCGTTAGACGCGATATCCATGCGACCGTCTCCTCAAAGCTGCACGCCTCATCCTGCCCCTGGCGCAAAAAGGCCCGCAGCTGCTCGATTGAGGCGATTGCTCGATCGGTCATCGGATCAGAGCCTTGCTTGTACTCGCCGACCTTGATCAAGAACTCGGCCTCAGCGTAGCGTGAGAGCAGATCACGGAACAAAGATGCCGCCTTGCGATGCGGCACCGACACGATCGCATCCATGACACGACTGCGGCTCGACAGCACATCGATAGCCGGAAAATGCTCTCGAGAGGCCAGCGCGCGGGACAGAATAATGTGGCCATCAAGGATGCCGCGTGATTCTTCCGCTATTGGATCGCCGGTGCCGTCACCTTCGACAAGCACCGTATAGAAGGCCGTAATGGAGCCATGCTCGCCCATGCCGGCCCGCTCCAACAAGCCCGGCAACAGCGCAAAAACCGAGGGCGGAAATCCGCGCCGGGTCGGCGGCTCTCCTGCGGCGAGGCCGATTTCACGCATGGCGCGGCTAAAGCGGGTCAACGAATCCATCATCAAAACGACGCGAAGCCCCTGATCCCGAAAATATTCCGCCAGTGCGGTCGCCATGTGGGCACATTGGGCCCGCTCCATCGCCGAACGGTCGGAGGTCTCCACCACAACGACGGAACGATGAAGGGCTTCGCCAAGGTGACGCTCGATGAATTCACGCACCTCTCGACCGCGCTCGCCGATCAGCGCAACGATGGTGACGTCGGCCGCCGCGCCTCTTACGATTTGCGACATCAGCGTCGACTTGCCGCAACCCGCATCGCCATAGATTCCAATCCGCTGACCTTCTCCACATGTCAGAAGGCCGTCCAGGACACGAACGCCTAGCGGGAACGGCTGTTCAATCCCGCGCCGTTTCATCGGATTGGGCGCTCTGCCGCGTAGCGGTCTGGCTTCGCCGGCTTTTATCAGGCCCTTGCCATCGAGCGGTCGGCCAAAACTGTCGATGACGCGGCCGAGCAAATCGGGGCCGACAGCCACTTCCTGCATTCGCCCGGTCGTCACCACCTCCGCACGATTGGATAGCCCCACCATCTCCCCGATGGGCGTGAGTCGCACCCCGTCCGGCAACAGGCCGATCACCTCGGCCTCGAGCGACCAGCCGCTACGAGGATCCTGCAACAGGCATAGCTCTCCGACCCGAGCCTCCGGCAAGACGGCGTGCAGCAGCGTGCCCACCGCCCGCGTGATCCGGCCGCGGACGGCGCGTGTATCGATGTGCTTGGCGGAAGATCTCAGGGACGAGAGTGCGGCCTCTACAGTACCTTCTGCGGCCGCGGCATCGTGGGTTGGTCGCTGCACGGTCACGATTCAGCTTCCTCTGACAAGCCAAACCCGAGACGCAGCGCGCGGAGCTGCGCGGCAAGTCCAAGATCGACATTGCCAAACTCGCTCCACAAGACACATTGGTCCGCACTCAGCGCCGGATCCGCCTCAATCCTGACCTTCGGCCGGCCCTCAAGTCCGTCATAGTCCTTGAACTCACTGGCGAGCAGGTCGGCCCTCAGTGGGGATACGTGGAGGCAAAGCTCCGTGTTCTTATATCTTTGCTCGATGGCATGACGAACGCCGTGGACCAGCAGCTCACCCGGGTCGAACGCGCCAAGCAGATCGCGAACGATCTCGAAGACCAGTTGCGGCAATTCCCGCTCCAGAACCGCCTTGCGTTGGGCCAGTTCAAAAGCCGCCTGCGCGATCAGCCGCGCCATTTCCTCTGCGCCAGCCTTTGCACCCTCGACGCGACCCCGCGCCCGTTCCCGCTCATAAGCCTGGCGTGCCCACCCGCGAACCCGCTGCAAATGCCGCTCGGCAGCGGCTCGCGCCCGCACGGCATCGTGCCAGATCTCAAGTTGCGCAGCTGGGATCAGCGGTCCAAGTGGCCGAATCTGCGGGGCCGCGGGTGATGCGGGGTCATCGGCCGTCATGCTCCGACAGCCTCTGTACGCAAATGCGCCATGACGAGGGAAAGCAGGGGGCCTGCTGCACTACGGTGTTCAGAAGCTGGACTCTCGGCCGCCGTCCCAACAGGCAAGCGTAGAAGCACGCGGATACGACCAAGCGATGAAGTTTCTTCCAGCCAGGCGCCGAGACAAGCGTGCCCGTCATATTCGACTTGTCGCGACAATTGCTCTGGATCCACGATCAGGGTCGTTGCGACGGCACTGGATAAATGCCGGACTGCGAAGGCATGCGCTTCGGCACCGATCACCTGCACCAATATCGGCAAATCGTGCCTGGAAACCAACTTGAGGATGGAGCGTGCATGCCAGATGCTGCCCGCGAGCAGCGCAGCCCGCCGCGGAGCATGCCCAAGGAGAGCATCTTCGTCCCAGTCGGCGCAGCTCACCTCAACCTTGCTGCCCAGCAACAGTTCGGCGAGCCTTGGCTGCAGCCTGGCACTCTGCTGTAGCCGAGCCAACGTGGAAGGCGAAAGCAGCGGGTCAAGAAGCCCAGCAAGACGACCGGGATCGACCGAGGCAGCAAGCTCGCGAAGCCGATCGGCTGCGAGCGTGAACGAACGATTGGGTTTTGTGGATGACATTGATGCCGACATGAGCGTCCTGACTATGTCGCATCAGCAATCAACTTTTTGTCCGCCGCCTGCTCAGCAGACGCACGCGAGCCGCTACCAAACATGCTCAGCTTGCGCGATGATCGTCCAAACTGACGCATGCGCGGACCCAGCAATACGCAAGATACGATGCCGAATAGCGCTCCGGCGCCTCCCACAGCAAGCGCAAGCAACGGCGCTGAGCCGGCTCTTGCTGACTGAACCGTAGGGGGTACCGGCGCGATAGACTGCTCGATTGGAGCGCGATCGACCGGCACGAAGACGACGGCGACCTTGTCATAGGACAGGCCTTCAATGCTGTTTGCGACGAGCATCTTGATCTGCGGCAACAGTGCCGAGAGCTTCGCGCTGGAGCCATGGCGAATGAAGACCGAGGCTGAGGACGGGGTCGCATCTTGTCGCAGCAAGTCGTTCTTCGGCAGAACGACGTGGACACGTGCTGAAAGGACGCCATCTATATCGCTGATCGTGCGGGACAATTCTTCGCTTAGAGCATAAACGTAACGTGCCCGCTCCTCGATCGGCGAGGCAACGAGGCCCGATCCCTTGAACACCTCGCCGAGATTCTTGAAGGATTGGCGCGGCAACCCCTCGACATTTAGCAGGTCAATTGAATAAGCGAGCTGCTTTTCCTCGACCTGGATTGTACTGGTTCCGTCCTTGGCGACAACGCGGACAGCATCAACGCCCTTGCTAAGGAGAAGCGCGAGCATCTCATTAGCCTCGCGCTCCTGAATTTTGGTGTAGAGATCAGCCTTACAGCCGATCAGCGAGAAGAGAAGGGGCATCGCAAGACACATGCGAAGCCACCGCCACGATTGACGGCCGCCACAGCTATCCCTTTTTATATCGCCGGTCATCAGCTTACTCAGCCGGCCGATAGCAGCTTGTTTAGCGACGAGCTGACAGCGCTAGTGCCCTTGGAGACGAGGGAAACCTGAATAACGTCCCTGTATACGTCTCGCAGATTCGTCATCATCGATTCAAAATCGGCTCCAACCGGTTTACCAGTCGCATGTGCACCGACGTTATCCGTCTGCAGAAGCGGCTGCGTAGCCGGTCCAGGCGCCACACCAGTCACGGCAACCGACGCAATCGCCGGAGGAACGGCGCGGCCCTGGTACATACTGGAAAGGGTTTGAAGGATCCGGTCACCCGGGGGACTTGCCAGAACATTCGTGCGCTGGACCTCCAATATCGGCGGAGCCGCTACGGGCCGATCGGCGGGCGGGAAAGCGGATCCCTGATTTGCAGCTACTTGCGCCAGGGACTGCTCAAAGCGCGCCTGCTCGCCAGCAGCTGCGGGCGAGCAGGCATTGGAAAGACAGTCGGCCGAACTTGGAGAAATCGGCGTTGCGCCTAACAACATGGGATGAGTCATTGTGCTCGTGTGATGAGACCTAGGCGTTTACCGATGAACCGATCAACTTCATAGGCCGGCGAGCTGACGAAAACCTGACGGAGATCGGTCTGACTGCGTCATCTAAAGATCACGTTTTGCTTTCAAGCTACGACGAAACTCCACTTGATGATGAGCGGAAGGCGCCCGGGAATGCTCGCGCGATCTACGATGGTACAGATTCTAAAAAGAACTCTTTGTGCCGGCGTTTTAGTCTGTATCGGCATAATGCGCTCGTCTGCTGCATCCCTTTCCCTGCCGTCTGCCCCATATAGCTACACCGTTCTCGATCAGGATCTTCCTGCGGCGCTGCAGGAGTTCGGCAACAATCTCAATATCAGGGTCAATGTCAGCGCCGAGGTCAAAGGGCGGATTCGCGGACGAATGCCTGACCTACCGCCACGAGAATTCCTTGACCGTTTGACCTCCCTGTACAATCTTCAGTGGTATTACGACGGGCTCCTCCTTTACATCTCCGCCGCCCACGAGGCGCAAAGCCGGCTCATCGTCTTGAACCCGATCAGCTTCGATGCGTTGAACTCCGCGCTCGACGCCCTCAACATCTCGGATGATCGCTATATCGTGAAGCCGGCTCCGGGAGAGGGACTCATCCTTGCTTCTGGTCCACCCCGATTTGTTGCGCTGGTGGATCAGACCCTTAAAGGCCTTGTGGCGGAAGCGCAGGCCCGACGCAGTCCCGTCGCAGCCGAGAGGCCACAACGCGAGTCGGTTTTGATGTTGTTTCGCGGCTCCTCGAGCACGGTCTTGCGAGACGGGCGGCCGGAAGGTTCTCCCGAAACGCCGCACCATGAGGGCATTTTGCGCGAAACCGGTTTAGGCCAGAAGTGAGGTCGAAGATGCAAGGCCGCTCCGAGCAAAGTCGGTCCGGCAGGCGTACGCCTATATTCATCCGATCGTCAGCTTTTCGAAAGCTACGGTCGCCAGCTTGAGCATGCGAGGTTTGAGCGGCTGCCTTGCTTGGAGCAACCCTGATAGAGGGATCAGAGACCCAGACGCCCAAGGGAAACTTAGGTAGTGCCGTTTTTGCAGGCGGCGCGAGGCATTAGAGATCAATGCGGCCCTCCGCACGCGTGCTTCCGAGCTAGCTGAGGCTTCGCGTAACTCGATGCGCGTCATCAGTTGGAAGGAGGAACAGGGTGGATTTCAATGCAGTCGCCCCGGCGAATACGAGCCCGGAGCCCGACACAGCACAACCGGCTTCAGATGCAACCGAATTCGAGCAGCAGCTCAGCGGCGCACAGGCTCCCGCTTTGGCGCGGGGCGTCGCCCATTCAGTGCTGCAGGGCGAGGCTTATTCACCCTATCTGAACGCGGGCCATCCGTACTCTCCATACTTTGATACCGGACACCTGTATTCGCCTTACGAAGATTTAGCGCATCCCCGTTCGCCAGACTCGGTTTGGCAGGATAATCTATATGCCGCGCCAGCGGCTGTCGCGGCGCCTGAGCCGGAAAACGGCCGGCAGCATCTCTCGCCGCAGACCATCGCTCAGGCGATCGAGGAACATCCCGGCTTCGATCAAGATCTGATATGGCAGAATCTGGATGCCGGCCCGTCTCATGGCGAGCCACGGCACAGTGAGCCGCAAACGGGCCCATCGCATGCAGGACCATCGCACACCGCCCCATTCCAGGGTGAGCCGTCGCACGCCGGCCCATCCCATGCCCGGCCATTGCAGGCGGGACCGCCCCAACCTGGGTCTTCCGCAGCTCCGCCAGAACTTTCCGAGTTCCGCATGTGGGACGGACATCTCGCCAAGGACACTTGGGTGTTTACGCCTCAAACAGCCACCGGCGCTCAGATCGACATGCTGGAGCGCAGCGGAGTGAAGCCAAGCAAAGACAACCCGGCAACAGTTTTCGCCATGCTCGGAGTGCCTCATACGGCCGAATGGAAAGAGGAGGACTTCATTCGTCTCACACCTTCGCTCGATCCGACCCTTTGGCCCGAAGCGTTAGAGCAAGACCAACCTGTAGATGCGGAAGATCCGCCCATCCGCTAACGGCTGCAGCCGTGCCACGGGTGATCTCCCCGTGGCCGACAAAGACTTAGAGATGGCAGGACACCTGGTCAGAGGCGACCCGGGGGCATTCCGCGGCCACTCTTCTCTTTTCCGGCCACTCATATGACCAGCTCGCAAGGGGCAGCGGCCTAGTCAAAGACCGCGCGAGCCGGATGCATGAAATAGCTTTTCATACGGTTCGCTGAGAACACGACGGCCCGCGGAGAAGAACATTGCAATTTAGCTGCGAATTCAGGACTGGCTCGCCAGCCCCGCGACTCACGCTGCGATTTAAGAGCACCGCGAGACGATCATGCGTCCAGACGAGGGTAAGGGCGTTCCGGATCAGGAGAGTCAGGGTACGACCGCCCCCTGAGCACGTTTAACATCAAACTGCTTACGCTGCCGCTTGTCCTCGTTCCTTGGGATTGATCATTCGCAAAGCGAGGACTCTAGCATCTGGCGGTAATGGCCTGCTGATAGCAGCTCTCAGCGAGTATGCCCCCGGATCATCCAAAGCATAAATATCATCAAGATCGCCGGATTGACCCGCGAAAATTCTGCCCGCCACCCAAGGTCTCTCATCTTCTTTTTGCAACCCGGCCGAAGGCAGCTGCTTCCACGCGCTGGCCTGCTTCAGAAGCCGCGCAAGGCGCACCTCTGTCGTGCGCTTTCTTAGCTCGTATCGTGAGATAGAGGCCAGCTCTCTATTACAGCGGAACGCAGATGCCCATCCGATCCACAGGCTCTCAGCCGCGCCTGGAGTCGAACCGAACGCGCCGATGTTCCGCAGCTACGCAGCGGCCGAATGATTCCAGCCGGCAGCGTCCTTTGCACATCACACTCCAAGGGCGGAGCCACCCGAGTCACTGAGCACAGGGAATCACGGCATCAATCCAGCCTCACTCTTCGTCAGCTTCTTGCAAGCTGTCCCTGCTAGAACGGCCGGACTACGTCATCTCGCGGCACCGCCGCTATCTCGGTTTTATGACATGGACACAGGCGCAGCCGACATCGCAGCAACGGCGCCAGAAGCTGGCGCAAACACCGATAACGCCGCGAACGGCGGCGAAAACTCGCCCGCAGCATTGTTGCAGCGAGCCTTCGAAAAGGCTCTGGTTGCCGTCGCCACCCAGGTCATAAGCGATTCCCAGTCAGACATGGATGACGCTATGAGCGAGCTAGATGATGGGTGAAGGCCCGGACTATCAGACGCGCAAAGGGAAGGATCTTCGGAGGGCAAGCCGCACCAAGAACGACCGGCGAAGCGGCCGACTTGCCAAACCAGCCGCTAGATGCGTCTTGGGTGATCCTCCAGCTCGGCGGTGCGGCCGGTCGCAATCCGATCGCACTTGGAACTCTCGGAAGACGCCGCAGCGACTAGCTTACGCGGCGGTGCGCCACAGTCCTCAATGAGGGTTCATCACGAGTGCTTTTCAGTCAGCACATTTCAAAGCGCAACCAACCGCTTCCCCTTTATGATCAATTCCGTCAGCTGGCTGTCCTAGATCGGTTCTGCAGCCGCCGCGAAATGGCGCGCCAGAGAGATCCTCTAAGATCGTAACCTCGGCAGCTTTGGCGCTCGCTGCTCAGATACCTGCATAGCTCCCGGATTGGCGCCCAAGCTTAGGAGGCCCCGATTGCGAGATGAGCGGGGCGATCCTGATCGATACGCCGCCGCATCTACTATCTTCATCGCCGAACACGAAAAGCGGGCGCTAACGCCCGCTTCAGTGACTTACCCGATAATCTGGGAACGCCTCGCAGGACCAGCCAGGCTTGCGGCCAACTCAAGCGTCCGACGGTGTGCCTGGATTCTCATTGCTGTCGATGATCGCCTGGTTAACCTGGCGTCCAGACCGATCAACCCAGCCCGAGCCTGGCTGTTCATAAATCGTCTGGGCTCCATCTGAAGTCAGCTGATCAAGCGTACGGCCTGCATTCGACTGCGTCACCTTAAGATTGTTCTTACCGTCGAAGCGGTCTCCAAGTCCTTCGACGACCATGGCGTTGTTGCCGTTGGTAATGGTCAGCTTCGAGGCCATCGTTTTGCCGTTGCCAATATCAACGGTGTCGATGGTAATTTTCGTGCCGTCGTCGAGCTGGAAGGTCATGTTCTTTTTGAAGTCAAAATCGATCTTGCCGTCACCGTCGGCATCGACGTGGGGGTCGCCCTTGATCGCTGTGATCTTGCCCGTTTGATTGTTGCGAATGAGCACCGTTCCGTCACGTTCGTCCACGAGCATCGAATACTTTTCACCAAGCTTGATCTCTGCCCTGCTGCCCCTGACCTCATGCGACCAGACTGGCGCCGGCTGAGACGACTGCGTGGGCGCCTGGGCGACCGCAACAGGCACCATCGCAAGAGGCGGCGGCGGAGGAGGAATGAAGAAGACAGGGGCGGTAGAGGCAGGCGCTGCGCTTGCATACTGGTAGTTACCCGGCCCGCGCCCTTGTTCGCCTGCATCGATACTCGCCTGATTCACCGCGCGTCCGGCCCCATCGACCCAGCCTTGGCCACTCTCATGGATCGTTTGGGCACCATCGGACGTCAACTCGTCAAGGGTCATGCCAGCATTGGACTGCGTCACCTTTAGATTGTTTTTTCCATCCTTGTCGTCGCCGAGCCCCTCGACAACCATCGCGTTGTGGCCGTTGGTAATGGTAAGCTTTGAAGAGATGGCCTGACCATTACCGTAGTCAACATTATTGACGGTAATTTTCGTGCCGTCGTCGAGCTCAAGTGTCATATCCTTCTTGAAATCGAAGTCGTCTTTGCCGTCTCCGTCGGCATCAACGTGGGGATCGCCATGAATTACCGTGACATGACCGGTCTGGTTGTTGCGAACTGTCCAGGTGCCATCCTTTTCATCGGCCGTAATCGTATACTTGTCCCCAAGGTTGATCGTGGCCTTGCCATCCTTGACCTCGTGCGTCCACACCGGATCCACAGCAGGCTCAGAATTTTGATTCAGCTGGCTCATCAGCATGGTGGGAGGAGGAGGCGCCATCATGTACGCTTGGGTCGTAACGGCGGCTGGCGTGACCACGACCGGAACGGCGACCGAACTGACGAGGGCTGGTGAGGCTACCGGTAGGTACTGGTAGCTCGCCGGAGCATACTGTCCCAACAAGGCGTTGAAGGCGGGAGTGACAACCGCGCCTTCTGGCACCACTCCGTTCATCGAGTCGGCCGCGCCCACCACCGGAAGGCCAGCCACGGGAAGATACGGCATTTAGTTTACTCCTGTTGCATAGACGATCTGTAAAACTGCGAACGCTGCGCGCATAGTCAACCAAGGCACGCTGCTTCGATTTGCATGAGGGGCGCGCCATTAGCTCATCGACGAACGACTACTTCTCTTCCCAGAACCACCAGCCCTAATGAGATCTTCTTTTCGCCGCATCACAGTAGTGCACGATCACATCACGCCCATTTAACTCACAAAGACTGTAGCCCGAATACCTGTCGAAAAGCTGACGACAATGAGCGAGCAAAGCCCCATCTACTTTGACATCGATCGAACGTCCGAGCCGCATCCTTGGCTGAGCTGTATCGCAAGCTTCAACGCACCTGTTCGCAAGATTGGTCTAGGATCAGAGCTCGCCCTATGTCTCCGCGATAAGTGACGCGACGTCTGCCGGTTATTAGCTTGTGATCCCACCCTCACCGCGCAATCAGCGCTCCCGCCGGCCGCGCGCATCATCTGTGAGCAGCGATCGATCGGCTGAACAAGCGCACGGACCGGCCTCCCCGGCATTGGGATCTTCGTTAACCTGACTTTTCGCAAGCCGCCTATGTTAACCAAACGAGTCAAGCGCGGGCCGAGACCCGCACAACTCCATGGCCTTATTCCGCTTCCGCGCTCGATCCGGCGGGCCACGCGCCGGCGCGGGCTCCGCACGGTAAACTCATTCCTGAACGCGCAGCTAAGCACTGCGCAACCCGGCCTTGAGCCAAGCTGACTTTGGGCGGAACTAGGAATGCCCGGGCGATGTGACGATTGCGACAGTTGCAAGCTGCCGACGCATCAACCCACTCGTCGCAACATGAGGCTCGTCAGCTTTTCGAAAGCTAGCGCCCCTAGCATGAGGCCGCTGAGATCTAGGCGAGCAGTCGCCTATTGAGCGCAACAAGACGAGCATAGGAGAATGCGATGATCGGAGAAATGATCGGAAGCGCTGCCGGCGGATACCTTGGCGGCCCTGCCGGAGCGGCCATTGGTTCGGCACTGGGCGGGACCATGGACAAGGTCTTTGACACGGTGGTCCACGCCTTGGTGCCCGACAAGGGTAGCCATGATAAGGCCGTAGACCACAAAGACGCCGGCGACAAGGGCGAGGCACAACCCAAGTCCGATACTCTCAGCAAGAGCCCGGAGCTGAACCTTGGGCTCAGCACGCTCGGCGGTACGCCCATGTTCCTTTCGATTCCTGCGTTCGTCTCGCCGGCCCACACCTCGTAACAACTTAGATCCAAGGTTATCCCAACAGAAAGGTAAATAGACATGGCAGTTGACAATGTTGGCGGAAATGGCGGCGCTGCTGGTGCCCAGCCGACGGGCGATGCGGGCTTCCAGAACCAGATGGCTGAGTTCGAGCGTGTTAGCCAGAAGGTTCAGGCCCAGGCCGTGGCAATGCGTCGAATCACGACCGAGCTCTCGTCCGAGAAGAAGGTCGCGGACGAGCGCGTTCAGTAATTCTGACGGGTGGCTCACCGCGTTGCTACCGTCGCCGCGGTGTGAATGACGAAATCTGGATGAGCCGTACGGCACTGCCGTACGGCTTCTCTCGTTATTCAGGAGGTTGTCGTGAAGGGCTCTGCTTCGCTCGAGTTCGAGGTGCTTTCGGGACTCTATACCGGGCTCAAGGGGAAGGCAGCGGGCGGCGACAGCATTGTTGGCAGCGGCCTCGATGCCGACATGATCTTCGTTGAACAAGGGCTTGAGCCGCATCACCTTCGTATTATCGCGCAGCACGATTCGATCGAGGTCGAGGCGCTCGCCGCCAATATCAGCATAGACGGTCTCGCGAGCATCGCTTCAGGTGAGCGCGTCAGAGTGCCCCTCCCCGCCGTCGTTCATGCTGGCGCGCTATCCATCCGCTGGTCGACAATGGATATCCAGCCGGTTTCTTCGAGCAAGCGCTCTCGCAGCTCGATCGTCGCACTCAGTCTGGTTCTGCTCAGCTCTGTCGTGATCGGCACCGCCTCAACTATCTTCGCCCCCGGCGATAGAGCGGTGGTGCCAAGTACACAGTCGTCGCGCACGGTCGAGATTGCCACTAAGCGAACCGTCGATCATTTTGATCCGAGAGCTGCTGATGAAATGGCCGTATCGCTGCGGCAAGAGATCGAGCGAGCGGGCCTTCTGGACGTTAGGATCGGGCGCGGCCCCGGCGTTTTGACCGCGGAAGGCACAATTACGCCGAACCTCGTCGCAAAATGGAAAGAGATCCAGCAATGGTTCGATCGTCAAACCAACGGCACCACGACCCTTGTGAATGCCGTCACGGTGAAAGAAGAGAAGATGCCGACTTCGATTGCTGTCCAAGCCGTCTGGCGCGGAAGCGAACCTTATCTGCTTATTGCCGGGCAGAAGTATTTCGTCGGCGCGCTCTTAAGCAATGGATGGACCGTTGATCGAATTGAGGATGGACGCGTTCTGCTCAGTCGCAACGGCCGATCTGCCGCCTTGCCATACTAAGGTCTCTAGCCTGCAAGAAAGAAGGAGAAGGCGATGGCTAGGCTGCCCCATCACTCTGTAGGGCCCGGCATCTCATCGCAGGGATTAGATGCGGGCCAGCACGCACCGGTCATCGGCTCGTCTCCCTCGCGAGGTGATAACCTCGAGGTCGGAGGCGCCCATGCGGATAGCGGCACGAAGCGCGCGTCGTGGCGGGATGCGGTTTCGCATGATCTGCCAATTGATGTTGCGAGCGACGAGGCGCTCGAGGTCAACTCCGTCGGCGCCATCTCACGCGTCACTTTATTCGAAAGCGAAGCAGGGGCAAATGAGGTAGATCCACGCGCGATATTGGCTTCGCTCTATGGTCCCAATCTGTCCCGCGGACTACTCTCCTTCGTCGTTCCACGCCTCCGTCATCCGGACGTACTGCGCGCCGACAAGCATGGTGTTCTTCTGGAGCGCTTGACGCGAACGTTGGAGGCGACGCCAGATGACAAGACGGCGCGAGAGTGTTTGGCAATCCTGCAGCAGGAACTACAGCGGTTACTAATGCTCCGGCAAAATCAAAACAGCTTAATCAAGGGCTAGCCATGGCCGATCCTGATGGATTGCAGCATGAGCCCGCTCCCCTGGTTCCAGAAGTCTCCAAATCCGGCGATATTCTGTCGATCTCCGGGCCGGAGCGCGACCTGCTTTGCGCGCTGTCGTATGTACATCTCGCGTGCGGGCAGAGCGCACAAAGTCTGGCTCTGTTGCGAATTGCAGCTCGCGAGCATTCCAACGACATCGGTTTACTCCGCATTCTAGCCTACGCGCTAATCTCCGAGGGCCTTGGCGATGAAGCGCTCCACGTGTTGGACCGGCTGGACGCACTCGATACGCAACCTTCTTCGCGCATACCGATGACGCTGTTGCGCAGTCACGCCCTGCGGCACGCTGGCCGCATGCCCGAGGCTCGCGAGACTTTCCAGCGCTATGTGTCACTGCGCGCGAGCAGGGCCGCCCTCATCAAAAAGCAATAGGGATCTATCATGGCCAACGTCTTGCGTGACTTCATCGTGCGCGCTCCGGCCCACCCGGATTTCATGGTTGCCTTGATGCTGCTTCTAGCGATCGGCATGATGATCATGCCAATCCCAATCATCGTGATCGATATGCTGATTGGCTTCAATCTTGGCTTTGCCATATTGCTGCTGATGGTTGCGCTCTATCTCACCACACCGCTTGATTTTTCGTCGCTACCGGGCGTCATCCTGATCTCCACCGTATTTCGACTGGCGCTAACGATTGCAACAACGCGGCTGATCCTTGCCGAGGGCGACGCCGGCAGCATCATTCACACCTTCGGTGACTTCGTCATTTCAGGGAATATCGCGGTCGGAATCGTCATATTCTTGATCGTGACCATGGTGCAGTTCATGGTTCTTGCCAAGGGTGCCGAACGCGTCGCAGAGGTGTCTGCGCGCTTCACGCTTGACGCGCTACCAGGCAAGCAGATGGCGATCGATGCGGAACTGCGCAACAATCACATTGATCAACACGAAGCACGCCGCCGACGTGCCGCCTTGGAGCAAGAGAGCCAACTTCATGGCGCGATGGATGGCGCCATGAAGTTCGTTAAGGGAGACGCGATCGCAGGACTAGTCGTGATCTGCATCAATATGCTGGGCGGAATCAGCATCGGTCTGCTCTCAAAGGGTATGTCGCTCGATGACGCGTTGCATCAATACACGCTTTTGACGATCGGTGATGCGCTCATTTCGCAGATTCCGGCGTTGCTGCTGTCAATTACCGCTGCGACCATTGTCACGCGCGTCAACGGGCCCTCCAAACTCAAACTCGGCGCCGATATCGTTCACCAACTTACCGCAAGTACGCAGGCGCTTAGGCTAGCGGCCTGCGTCTTGGTATTCATGGGGCTTGTTCCCGGCTTTCCTTTGCCCCCGTTTGTCGTGCTAGCCGTCCTGTTCGCTGCCGCCAGCTTCGTCAAGATCGGCGCCAAAGGCGACAAGCCTGCCGCTAAAATAGGAGCGAGCGCCGCTGCTTCGGCGCCGGCTCCGGTAGCCGCCCAGAAGCAGACCGCACATGCGGAAGCACTTCCGATCGCGTTGTTCCTTGCACCGAATCTGACGGATTCAATCGACAAAGACGAGCTGGAAGAGAGCATTTCGCGTGTTTCAAGGCTGGTCTCGGCGGACCTTGGCATCACCATTCCGCGTATCCCGGCCCAAATCGGCGAGAGCTTGTCCTCGTCGCAATTCAGGGTGGATGTCGATAGTGTGCCAGTTGAGCGCGATGTGATCAATCCCGGGCACCTGGCGCTCAACGACGATGTGGCGAACATCGAGTTGAGCGGCATCCCCTTTCAGCAAGACCCGGAAACGAATCGTGTCTGGATCGAAGAACGGCATGCAGCGGCCCTCAAGGCCGCTGGAATCGGATATCATCGCCTGAGCGAAGTTCTTGCCTTACGTCTCCATTCCACATTGACACGCTATGCACAGCGCCTGGTAGGTATCCAGGAAACCCGCCAATTGCTCGCCCGGATGGAGCAGGAATATCCTGACCTGGTGAAGGAGGTGCTGCGTACGGCCACCGTCCCTCGGATCGCCGAGGTCCTGCGCCGATTGCTCGATGAAGGCATTCCAATCCGCAATACCCGCTTGCTCCTGGAGGCATTGGCAGAATGGAGTGAGCGCGAGCAAAACGCCGTCCTGCTCACCGAATACGTTCGTGCTACCTTAAAGCGACAAATCTGCTTTCGGTATGCTAACGCCCATCGCGTCGTGGTCGCCTTTATCATCGAGCGTGAGAGCGAGGAAATCATCCGCGGCGCAGTACGGGAAACTGCCGTCGGCCCATACCTCGTCTTGGATGAATGGCAGAGCGAAAAGCTGCTTGCACAATTTCGTCAGATCCATGCCACCATCGCGCAAAGTAAGAGCCAGCCTGTCGTCCTTGGGTCGATGGATATCCGCCGTTTCGTACGCGGTTTTCTCACGCGCAACGGGATCGACCTGCCTGTTCTGTCCTATCAAGATCTCGCCGCCGACTTCACGGTTCAACCGATTGGATCCGTCAAGCTCCCCAAGGCGCCTTCGTCAGGAGGGCTCCTAGCAGCTGCAAACTAAGAACGCGCAGCACTTCCCCGTGAGTAGCCGATGAAACAAAATGAAACCAGGTGCCGCCGGCATTTGTGCTCCGCCAGTCGAGGGCCGCTGCCCGCTCTGCTTGCGATGCTGGCTATTGTGCTGCTCGCTGGCTGCGCTGCCCCAGATAAACATAGGCTCTCACCGCAGCAGACGTCCAAATCTGACCTCGCACACAGCGAAGAAATCGATCCCGCGGTGCGCGAGCGCATTTCGTACGCGCTCGGCTGGGATTCTGATGAAGGGGCTCTGCTCGATGCATTGAAGCAACAGCCGAACAACATCGATGCGGCGATTCCTCTTGCGCGAGTCCTGCTGGCCCGCAACCGTCCGAATGATGCGCTCGAGGTGCTCGACGGCGTGTTATTGGCAGCCCCTGGCGACCTGCGCGCATTGAATGCCAAAGCGGTGGTCCTCGATCACGAGGGCCGCCATCGGGAGGCCCAAGAACTATACCGCCAAGCTCTCGCAGCGGAACCCGCAAACCCGATGCTGCGCAACAATTTCGGACTGTCCCTCGCCCTTGAAGGCAAGAAGGAGGCTGGGGATGCCAGCTCAGCACCGCAGGCGGGCGGCCGGAACGCATTGGCTCGTTCAAGATAAGCGTAGCGATGAGGAGCGAGGCGGAAATAGCGAAGCTTGATGCTCAGCTTGCCGACCGCTGGGCTTACCCACCCGCTCGTCGATAACGCGGGCGTATCTTGCTTGAACATCAGGTCCAGATCGACGGTAACAAACCGCTTGTGCTCTCCCACTCTTCCAATACGGAAGCGAAATCCCGCGCAGCAGCGTCGGGCTTTCTTGAGGTAAGTGAGCGATCATGGTGCTTGATCCCGCCAAGCACGAGGACAAACGGAAGAACAAAGACGGCAAATGGCAGCGAGCGGGCAAAACGCCTTTGTATCTTGCCGCGATTGAAGACAATAGCAGCAAATGCCAAGTTTACCGAAAGTGTGGCAACGCCCACGAACGATCAGTATGATGATGACTATGACTTTATGTAGAGCGTACACGAACCACGAAGAGCGATTGGCCAGATCGACCTTGTGAGGTCAGGCTCGCACTGAATGACCTAATCCGCGCGACCGATAATCTACGTTATTCTGGCAGCTTCGTCCTGGATTACTTCGACGCAGCATACTCCAAGCTGCTGCTCGCCGAGTGCCACCTCGCGGCCACGAGAAATATTGTCAAGCCACTCACTCTTTTAGAGCGAGACGTGTGATGGCGAGCCTGCCGGGTATTGTGCTGACGACATATCGTGCTCGATTGACCTGAAGTCTCGATTGGACGCGAAGTTCTCCTGACGCGTTGCGCGCAACGTCGTTGTGTGCCGTTGCGTACGCGAGGCGCCATCCGGCGATTGGTCCGGATTTTGCTCCACTGTTTGCCAAGACGAGGCGCGGCTCCCCGCCGTGTCGGATTTTCTACCATAATGACGACTATGAAACGAAAGGCGATGCCATGAAGAACCGGCTTTCGGTCACCGGCAAGGCGGCAAGCAGCGCCGCTGAAGGGTCGGAGTCGACGACGCGCACCGCCCCGGCGGTCGAGCGCAAAACGGAGAATGGCACCGGCTTATACCTTCCTGACGAGGCTAGCGTCTTTGCCGACCCGGGCAAATCAGATCAACCAGCATGCTTCACAATTCAGAACGGCCTGCAAGTCGTCGTAATCCCGGATCATCGCACACCCGTCGTGACTCAGATGATTTGGTATAAGGTCGGTTCCGCGGACGAACCAGCTGGCAAATCGGGGCTTGCGCATTTCCTCGAACACCTGATGTTCAAGGGCACATCCAAACATCCGGCGGATGAGTTCCGCAAGGCTGTGCTGCGCGCCGGCGGCTATCAGAACGCCTTTACCGGATTCGACTTCACCAGCTACTTCCAGCACGTGCCTCGCGAGCACCTCGCCAAGATGATGGAATTTGAAGCCGACCGCATGATCGGTCTCAATCTCAAGGACGAGGATGTGCTGTCCGAGCGCGACGTCGTGCTGGAGGAATTCAATATGCGCGTCGCCAACCAACCAGGTAACCGGCTTGCTGAGCAGATGATGGCGGCGCTTTACCTTAACCATCCCTATGGCCACCCCATTATTGGGTGGCGCCAGGAAATCGAAAAGCTTACCCGAGAGGACGCGCTTACCTTCTACAAGCGCTTCTATGCACCCAACAACGCAATCCTGATTGTCGCTGGCGACGTAACCAGCACGGAGATGCTCTCGCTGGTGAAGGAGACGTTTGGCGACATCCCTGCGCAACCGTCGATTCCCGTGCAGCGCCTGCGGCCGCAGGAGCCGACGCCGGCCGCGCAGCGCAGAGTGACGTTGGCCGATTCCCGCGTCGAGCAACCAGCCCTGCACCGCTATTATCTGGTACCGTCGGCTCGCACCGCCGCCCCTGGGGAGGGTCCGGCGCTTGAGGTGCTCGAGCAGTTGATGGGCGGCGGTGTCAACTCATATCTCTATCTCTCGCTCGTCGTCGAAAAGCAGCTCGCGGTCACTGCCAAAGCGAGCTACCAATCTGCCGCACTCGATCCCTCGCTATTCGAGATTTCCGCCATACCAAAACCTGGCGTCCAACTCAGCCTGCTCGAGCAGTCCATCGACGAGGTAATCGCCGACATTGCCCGTAATCCCGTGAGCACCGAAGATCTGCAGAGGGCGAAGACGCGGCTGATTGCGCAAGTCACCTACGCCCAGGACAGTCAGGAAATGCTCGCGCACCGGTATGGCCGCGGCCTGACGACGGGACTATGCATCGAGGATATTGAACGCTGGCCGGACGACATCCGCGCTGTCGGTGCACGGCAGGTGCACGAGGCAGTGCGGAAATGGCTCGACAAGAAACGAGCGGTGACCGGCTATCTCATAAAAGAGTCTACTCCACGACACTGGGAGAAGCTCTAGTGATTTATCCTTGCACACGACGTGGGATCCTTCTCGGCGGAGCGTCGCTCTCCATCGCTATGCTCGCTTCGCCAAATTCGGGTGCCGCCGCGCGGTCACTTGGCCGAACCAGGATCAAGCGCCTAATTTCGTCTTGCGGTATAGAAGCCTGGTTCGTGAAGGATTCTACCGTCCCATTGATTACGATGGAATATGCCTTCACCGGCGGCGCGACTCAGGACCCCGCTCAAAAACCTGGCGTCGGTCACATGGTGTCTGGCCTGCTCAAGGAAGGTTCCGGCGACTTTGACTTCAGGACCTTTCATCAGCGGCTAGACCGTCGTGCCATTGAGTTGGGCTTTCATGTGACACCTGATCACTTTCGCGGTGCCTTGTGCACGCTCCAGGACAACGCGGACGAGGCCTTCGAGCTGTTACGGACGGCGCTAACCTCCCCGCGTTTCGACTCGGCCGACGTCGAACGGACCCGTGCTACTGTGCTTGCGCGCCTTCGGCACGCCTCGACCGATCCTTCGTCCCTGGCTCATCGCAAGTTTCTCGAAGTCGCGTTTAGGGATCATCCTTATGCTCGCCCAGCCGAAGGCTTGCTGGAAAGCGTGCCGAAGATCGAGGTTGCGGATCTCAAGGGTTATGTCCGACGCGTGATCGCAAAAGACACGCTCAAAGTCGCTATTGTCGGCGACGTTGATCCAGCGGTCGTCTGCAACTTGCTCGACAAGACATTTGGCGGCCTGCCGAGCAATGCAGAAGCGGTGCCGGTTGCGGAAGTCATCGCAGCAAAGCCGCCACAGCGGGTCTTCATTCCGGTCGATGTGCCGCAAACAGTTGTGACTTTTGGAGGTCCGGCCGTTCGTCGGAGCGAACCGGATTTCATGGCCGCCTATATCGTCAACCACATCCTCGGCGGCGCCGGCCTTACGTCTCGCCTGTTCCGCGAAGTCCGCGATAAGCGCGGGCTGGCCTATTTCGTCCGTGAGCACCTTGTCTGGTTGGACCATTCAGCCATTTTTCTCGGCAACAGCGGCACCTGCGCAGATCGTGCCGGCGAGACGGTCGAAGAAATCGAGAAGCAGGTCCGCCACATCGCCAAGGAAGGACCTACTCAGCAGGAGCTCGATGACGCAAAGTCCTACCTAAAAGGCTCGCAACAGGTGGCTCTCAACACATCATCTAAGCTTGCGCGAACGCTACTGCAGAATCAGATTGACAAGCTGCCCATCGACTATTTCGAAAAGCACAATGCCCTGGTCGATGGGGTGACGCTGGAGGACGCCAAGAGAGCAGCACAGCGGCTGTGGGGCGAGGGTCTGCTCACAATTATCGTTGGCCGCTCCTCGAACGACGCAACGCAGTGCACCCCCATGCGAACCGGGACCACACCCCCGCCAGGTGCCGATCAGCCAGACGCCGGGCCGACAACGCCGCTAAAATTAAGCTTTCTGGCAGCGCCGGCCGCCTAGCAAGCGCATCGCCTTTGCGCGTAGAGTGCATCTAGCACCCGCCTTTAGCTCGTGGAGATCCGTCGTTAAGCCATTACCATACGGCCGCTCGAGGCCGCTTCTACGCAAATGCGTTTAAACAACCTTTTCAGGTTGTCAAAGTGGGCGCTTTAAACCGGAGCGTACGCGGTCTGCCGCTTCAAGGAAGCGGCTAACAAGAGTGCCATGGCTATCGATTATTCCAGTAAGAACCTCCTTGACTGGTAGGACGTAGCTCGGCGAAATCCGTGTCCAACACAAAGATCGCCGTTCCGGCCACCAGACGCGCGCTTCTTCTATCGGAGCGTCCGATATCGCTTCACCTCCTATGATGCGGGTCCGCCGGCGCCCCGCTCCTCCTTCGATCTTGTTCTCCGTGGCCCGATAATCCCGCCGCAGAGCGAACAGACGCATGGTTGCTATTGCGTCACCAACGCGCTCCAGCTTTCGCATATCCCGATATTCATCAGCAGAGTGAGAGTGCGAGCTCGGTCGTTCAGGGTGATCTTTCAGAAATTAACCAGCCGCTTCGCTCTCTGCCGAAAAGACGACCGTCTGATCCAGCAGACCCTTGTGGTCTGCCAAGCGATAGGCGCACCGCGTCGCATCGCCTTGATCTGCGCTTTCATCGAGCGCCCAATCTGACGCCACGTTAGTTTCCGTCGCTCCATGAAAAGTAGATAGCGGCGGCAACGGCATCTATGAATAACCTATGTCGTTACAACGATCACTACAGGCGGACAGTTGATTCTTGCCCCGCGCATTCCAACTGCCCACAAACCTCACGTAGATCACCAATACAAGCGATTACTCCCATTCTCCGGCCTGCATGATCGGACGATGTTACTCGCTCAATGTTGAAAACGTTTATCAGTTGCAGAGCTCCAGCATCGAAGGTTCATTGCCCCTTCTTTCTGCCATGATCGCACCCAAAAGCAGAGACGCGCCGATTGCGCACTTTGCGCGCGGCAATAACGAGTGTCTCAGGAGATGTTGATGGTTAAGCCAGTTGTAATTGTGGTCGGCGCGGACAAGGGAGGAGTCGGCAAGACGACCGTATCACGAACGCTACTGGACTACTTCAGCGTCAACAACGTGCAAACACGCGCATTCGACACAGAGTCGCCCCGCGGAACGCTGAAACGCTTTTATCCCGAGATCACTGAGATCGTCGATATGACCACGACGGCGGACCAGATGAAGATCTTCGATACCTTGAACTCAGGGCTATCTGTCACTGTCATCGATGCTCGGGCAGGCCTACTGTCCTCTGCGTTGGCTTCCTTGCGGGACATCGGCTTTCTGGACTCGGCCCGGTCGGGCCAGATCACATTTGCCGTGTTCCACATCCTGGGATCATCCATCGCTTCGCTAGACGAGATCGCTGAAACCGCGACTTTCATGAGCGGCGCAAAGTACTACCTGGTCAAGAACTTCATCAACGACACTCAATTCTTCCAGTGGGATCAGGCGACATATAATTCCTATTTTCACCGCATCAAACATGCGACTGAGTTGACCATACCGAAGCTCAACGAGATGGCCTATGAGCAGGTGGAAGTCGCATCCGTCCCATTCATAGACTTCGTGGCAAACAAGGGACGGAACGATGAACCCGCGAACAACTCCTTCGTCCTGCGCGGCTATGTCCGGCATTGGCTGGCAAATGTCTGGAGCGAATTTGATCGCATCAACTTGACGGAATTGGCGGGGGCCAAGTCCGCCACCCGGGCCGGCGAAAAGTAGCGGCATATCCGGCGAGCTCCGGTCGGGCCCACGTACGGAACGAATTGATCTGCTGGCTATGTTAGCGACCCCCATCTACATCATCTGCTCTCCTAGCCCGCAGGTCGGTAAAACGCTCATCGCTCGGGCCATGAGCGAGTTCTTGCTTCTGAAAAACGGCACAGCGCTATCGTTCGATGTCAACTTGAAAGAGCCGTCATTGCTCGACTACCTGCCCAACATCACGGAGACCGCTGATGTGATTGACACTTACGGCAAGATGCAGCTGATGGACCCTCTGATCATCCACGATCGGGTACCCAAGGTCATTGACCTCGGCTTTCACGTCTTCGACGAATTCTTCAAGATGTGCGAGGAGATAGGCTTCATGAAGGAGACAGCGCGCTGCTATGTCGCCCCTATCATCCTCTTCGTCGCGGGCGCAGACCGCATCTCCTTTCGCGCTTATGAAATGCTGCGGCGGCGAATTCCGCCGGCGTCGTTGGTCACCGTCCACAATGAATTCGTGCTGCGTGGCGAATTGCCGGAAGTAATGGATCACGAGCGGGTGATTCGGATTTCCGCACTTCCCCTGTTCCTTAAACGATATATAGACCGGCTGAGCTTTTCCTTCACTGGATATCTGCGCGACGAGAAGGATTGGTCCACCGAGCTGCATCAATGGATTCGACGCAATTACAGCATGTTTCGCGATCTGGATTCGAGTGTGACGCTGCGAAGGCCTGACCGTCGACGGGGAACGGATATCGATAGCCTACGTTGCACAAGGGCTACTTAAGAGTTCGGACTGATAGCCATCTGTTCGTCCGGCCTATGAGTGGTCGTTGGACCGCTGACTTCAATGGCGTTCGCAACGCGAACGCATAAATTGCGGTATACGACTTTCCTTTGGATCTCCATCCTTACAATCGGGCGCACGGACAGCGCGGCCGGCAATCGGCGGCAGCTCATTGACCAATGGCTGATGCAGGCAGCCCCGTCCTCGAAGAAACGATGAATGCCTTGACTTTGTGAGCGATTAGGCGGGTCGACGAGGCTTCCTTCGGGAGGCGCTCATAGCTTCAGGCCCAATTTGCCGAGCACCTGATGCATGATCGCGCCTTTGATCTCGCGGGCGATCTCGTCTCGTATGTGGGCGCCGAGGACCCGTTCGGCATCGGCATCACCTGTCAGACCGTGCTCGGCCAGTCGCTCATTCAAGCGGGTTTCAAACGGTACGCCCATCGCGTCAACGAGCCGCTCCTGCATGTCAGCATTATCTTTGGGTGCGATGCGCCTCACCACGCTTTCCCATGGTTGCCAGCGCGCTGCCAAATAGTCCGGAAATTCCGCCGCTTCCTGCTGCCGCACCAATACCTCGGCCCTGGCCACATCGCCCTCGGTCACGTGAGAGACATTCATGAAGCGCATGTCAGGAGCCGTGTGCCGCAGCTCCAGCGCGTCCCGCAGCCGGGTCTGGTAGGCAAGGTAGACCTCGATCTCATCGACATCCGCGTCGGGATCGGCACGACGAAGTGAATTGACCCTCTCGCGCGCGATCCCGTCCAGCGCTTCCAAGCGAAACATGACGCGGCCGTTCTGGAGCAATTCGCCCAGTCGCCCGTCATAGACGCGTCCTCGACATCAGCGTTCAGGCGTGCAGTCTGCATGCCGTTCCAGACCAAAGTAATGCGATCTTCGCAGCTCCCGTTCGCTCCCGAAGCCAATTCGAAATACTGCTCACGCAAACGCGGCCTGACAGCTGCCTGCCGCAGATCTTCAGCGACCGCCTGACGGAACGCCTCATGATGGTGGTTCACGGTGCCCCGGAGCCGGTCGAGAAAGCGTGCATAGGCCGCGGCCCCCGCCTCATGGGCGAAGTGCTGCCAAGTGGACATTGCCGTCGGCTCGCCCTCAAGCCAGTCCGCGGCGACCTCTTGCAGGGACCGCGGCTGAACTTCCACCGCTCCATAGGTGGTCGAGAAGAAAACCTGAGGGCCGGCATAGTGTCCGGCATGCATCGCTGTTGCCAGGCCGGCCTGCACCCAATCGGCGAGCGGATTATTCTCCAGATTAACACTCGACTCACGGCCTAGGTGCGTCAGCAGGGTCTCGGGCACGCTGGTCAGCAGATTGTCGCTGGCACCGAACCATATCAGCTGGTGCGGGACCGTCTCAGGCAGGCTGGTCAACCGGTTGTGGCTGGCGCTGAGCCATTCGAGCTCGGCCGGGAGAGGCTCGGGCAGGTCCGCCAACTGATTGTGCTCGACGTTCAGACGCTGGAGCCCGGCTGGAAGGCGGGGCAGGTGGGTCAGGCGGTTACCGCGCGCGTCCAACTCCTGAAGCGTTTCTGGAAGGCGTTCGGGCAGGCTTGCCAGCTGATTGTTGTCGACATTCAGGCGGCGCACTCCGGCCAGAATCGGCGCAGATAAGGCGGTCAGGGACAGGGACGACAGATCTAGCAGCTCATTGAGATCACCCGTGCCGCGCCAAGCTCTCGTTCGACTTACTGCCTGTTGCCGATCCTCATGTTGCCCCTGTCCGTCTTCGGCAGCCCAGTCGGCCAGCAACTCGGGCCGGGCAGCCTCCTCGGCGGCGGGCCCGTGCATGTCCCTCAACGCCTCTCCCCACTGCGATGCGGCCGCGGAGCCGGGTTCGGAGCTTTCTGAATCGGAAGTTGCGGAAGGAGCACCAGCCCCGAGCTGTTCTGCGTTCATCGATATCGTTTCTTGGTGTAAAAATAGAGCGAACGCGCCGGGGCGGCGCATCTTACAACTGGTAATCCCCCACTATGGCTGACGCTCCACCGGCCAACCGAAATCTCACAACCGGGCAGTCCCGCACGACTGGCGCAAATACGCCTGCGCAAGTACCGCCGAGCAACTGCAAGCAGTGCAGCGAACGAGGCGACGTCTCGCTCGTGGACCGGTTGATATCGGAATCCACCCCGGTCTCGCCTGCGGGATCTGCGCCCTTCAGAGCCTGCAAGCGAGTAGCGACGTTCGTGATACGAAAGTTAGCTGTCGATAAGCTGACGGACAACGTAGCGATAGAAAGGCGCGGCTTGGCTGGGTCAGACACATTTTATTGCCCGCATCAATCCATCATCGACGCCGTCTCGCGGTTCCAACTGGCAAGTGTACTGACGATGCCGGCCGGGCGCCCCATGCCGACCATCTTAAAGGGCTTTCCTGGCCATCGCCCGCAGGCAAGAAAACTGGAAATCAACAGGTCGTCGTCGTCGTGATCTCCATTTGGGAAGGGACGTCAACGCCTGCCATGTGAGCCTTTATCATTTACAAATCAACAACGCTACAAGCTGGTGCAGCGTGCGATCCAAGCTATTCAATCGATCTTTCAGAGGCGTGCGCAGCGGATGTCGACAGCAATGACCGTCTGTGGAATGCTCAACTGCCTCGACCCTGCGTCCATCGACGTTTTGCCTTGTACTACCACCCGCAACCGCGCTTCTTGATTGGCTGGCGCGTGCCGTGGATCGCAGTCAGGCTGGTTTGCCCTCCTCAAAGTTCGTTCTCATGGCTTTCCCATGTTGTTGATAAGGTCCACCTCCCCGTGGATTGGTTATCGGGTAGGCGATTGTGAATGCCTATAGCAGGCCGGATCTACTTAACTGCTGGTCGGCCAACCAATCTTGTAGAGCGCTGAAATTGTGCAGGACACACGATCGGGACGCCGTGAAACCGCGAAATTCTGCCGCGATTTGTCGTCACACGCGCGGCGTAGGGTGATATTGATTGGTAAGAGTTGCACATATCTTGCTCGCCGCCTCCGGGGACGAACGCGCGGGACGTCGTAAGTCCTCGGCTCAACTATTCGGTAGATATAACCGGAGCCAAGCAACGGCCGCTCAGACGATCGCCATGCTTGATGCCCAGGGACGAATATCTGTGATGACTTCGATTGATGATACATTAAGTGAGATCAGATGGCTCCGAAACGAAATCTGGCGTTGCCGTCGATTGCTTGGCACTGAACTGCCTGGCGCGCAGCGGGAGGCCGTTGAGAAGCGTCTGCATGAACAGCTTTCTGCGTTTGAAAGACTTATGTCGACGGCGTTCCCTTTAGCCCTGAGCTCTAAAGTGTATTCGTTCAAGAGCACCACGATCGGGCGAAGCGACTCCCCTGAAGCGCCCATCGAGAACGCCGCAATCGCATCAAGCGGATGCCTTGAGAAGTCGATCAGCGGCTAACAAGAGGTTTTCCTACCTCACTTTGCTACCTTGAGCCCGGCAGTCCAGCCCAAGGTAGTCCCAAGCTGAGAATCTAAGGAAACCGTAATGAAACAACCCCTCGACGCAAATATTCGGGCGAATCTTTTGCCCGTTCCTACCCCACCGCCACCTGCCCAAAAACACCTAGTCGCCGACCACGACGGTGTAGATTGGTGCGGAGTACGGATTTCCAGCATATGTCCGGGCATTCTTCCCTCAGCTGACGCAGTTGTCGGTCGGACCCGTTACCGCGAACCAATAGCAACATGACGAAAGCCTCGAAGTCGCCGAATGGCTGCAGTGCTGATCGAAGCACAACTGCTGCCAATCGATCCGCGGATCAGTCATCAGATAGTTGAACTGCGCATCGGCAGGCTGATGCTCCAGTCCGATCAACTTGCAACCACCGAGCTGGCCAAAGCCGGAGACCCCGTCAGGCTGAACACCTCACTATCGTTCGACTTCGCAATTGCCGTGCTTCACTCTCGATGAAGGCCTACCGGGCGCCTGTTGAGAGATTGTCCCGACCGGTCGTTTCTGTCCGCGGCGGCGGTCGGCATCACGCGTCGGCATTCGCGGCGCAAGTTTTTGAAGTTTTCTGTTAGACAAAACATGGCCACGTCAGCATCGTAACGGCCTGTAAAGCGGTCACAGAAGCGGATCACGTCTGGTTTGCACGACGCCAAAACTTCCTCGGCCCGACGATCTCGCGCGCAAGCGTATCCTGTGCACCACGTCGCTGCGATCGCGATCGTAGCGAGGACGGCTGCATAGCGATGCGTATTGCAAGTCCCGCCTATTCGTCGCGCTTGATTCACAAAACCTCTCTTAAGCCGCATATACTTCACTGTTTTTTCTTGGTCCCGCCAAGCTGATCTGTTTACCGGATTGGAGCGCCTCGGCAGCGACTGGCTCGCTGTTCCGGGCGCCGCAATGATACCAGCGCTCGGAATCATCGTACCGCTAGGCGCAACACGCATTGCGAGGACCGGGATCAAACAGGAATCCGCCGTTTAGCGCTTATGTGCCGATGTTGGCTCCCAATATGGCGTTCTGCTTCGTAATGCCTACATCCTGACGTTACGATCGATTCAAGCACTTTGAACGAGCGGGCAGCGGATATCGTCTCATATCAGCGCTTCTTCCAAGCGAGCGGCTGCCGACCTTCTCCTTCGCGCAGATCGGAAGGTGCGTCGGCCGGAGGCAGGGACTTGTGCATCACTGACGCGTGCCGCACATTCGCCGAAGCACCATCTCCAACGCGAGAGGCATGGTTTCACCCTCAGGTGCCATCTCATAGCCCTGCATGTGCGGGTGGCGACGCGAACGTCCAAAGTCCTACAATACAATGCGGCTATCTAGGACGAAGGGTGGACACCGATGCAAAGCCTCCCTTGCCAATAGCCGGCCAGATACTCCTTAAAACGGCACGCCGATTGCTGGGTAAGCATCAGCAAGTTGCCGCGAAGGAAGCGGTCGCGGCGGAGCCGGGATTCCAATGAGGTTTATTCGATTCATCCTGATCGACCTAGCTTTGATGCTACTCGCACCTGAGAGTGCAAAGGCCACCATTGTGGCGACCGACGCAAACTTCAAATCGGCTCGGCAAGCTGTGGGATCCGTTATGCCGAATTCTGGCCCCGAGCCAGTATCCGGCTCCGGCGTGTTCCGACAGCTTCACCGCCAAGCCTCTCAAGCCGCGCCATTCCAACGTTCATCAGAGGCCCTCGGCACGCCAAGCAGACTGACAACCTTGCGCTGCTGGAAGGGCGCGTACTTCTCACTGGCAGGCGCTGCGGGCAACGTCCGGTTGCCACAATCCTAGCAGCGCGGAGCTGCTCAACAAGAGCTTGATACCAATCTGCAGTCCGCCCCTCCCACCCTAGGCCCCTCACGTGAGCGGAAAGGCCGTGCTGCCGCGCCATAGACTGGATCGTCGAAAGCATGGCCATCAGCTCCACTGCAGCCATTGGCCTCCTGACTTAGATGAGAAGATGCAGAACATGCGAAGCTTCATCAGAGAAGCCAAAAAGGGCTATATCGAAGTTGCCTTCAACGGCTCTCTCGGCAGCATTCCGCTAGATACGCAATTCAGCGTACCGGCCAAAGGCGTCACAGCGATTTCTGGTCCGCCCGGGTGCGGCAAAACAACACTTGCGCGCTGCATCGCTGGGGTCCAGCGCCTGCCGAATGGATTCTGTGCGATTGACGGGGAGATCTGGCAGGATGAGACTACGTTTCGACCGCCTCATCTGCGTCACGTCGCGTATGTATTTCGCTTACCGATTCTTTCTTCTCATTTGTCTGTACGACGCACACTCTTATACAACGCGTCAAAATCGGAACCGACACTGATCGATTTTGATGGTGTGGTCGAATTGCTCGCCTTGGCGCCACTGCTCGAGCGTTTGCCATCACTTCTTTCCGGAGCGGAGCGACAGCGACTCGCCCTTGGCCGCGCGCTGCTGGCGCAGCCTCGGCTCCTCTTGCTGGACGATCCACTCATTGTGCTCGACCGCTCCGCCAAACGCGAGATCCTGCCCTTTCTCGAGCGAATGCGGCAAACGCTTCCATTGCCGATGATTTACTTCGGCCATGACATCGCTGATATCGAGCGTTTTGCCGATCATCTCGTCATGATGAAGGATGGCGCCGTGACTGCGGCCGGTCCGCTCAGTGTCCTTCAGAGTGATCCGGCGCTTGCCAAGCGCGGCGAAGCGGCAGTCTGTCTTGATACTAGGGTCGGCGGCTATGACGGGCGCTATGGGCTGATCATGCTCCGCCTCAAAGCTATTCGCTTTCTGATACCTGGAGTGCCGCTTACACCGGGAGCGCAGCTGCGGCTGCGCATCGCTGCCGACGACGTCAGCATCGCGCGCGAGCCTCGGCGCGCAAGCTCTATCCTCAATGTTTTTCCAGCACGCATAAAAGCCTCTCTGCCGCACGGCGAGGCAGAGGTCACCTTGGTTCTGACTCTTGAAACAGGCCGATCTGGCGTGCCGCTTTTGGCGCGCATCACACGCCGCTCCTTTGATGCGCTACGGCTTAGCAATGGCGGGGAAGTATTCGCGGAGGTCGCGCGCGCCGTTCCGCTCGGGCTGCCGAGCGGTTGCTTGCAACGCCTGCCACATCCGCATGAGCACCTTCGACAGCTATGCCCCGATGCGAGAAGAACACCAACAAGATCCCGGCCGTGATCGATGGTCTATATGAGATGATCCGAATAATGTTCCGGGCAGCTCTTTGCCTTCCAAAAAACGATCTCGATAGGCTACTGGCCGATCTGGCTCAGGGCGCCGCGCACCAAGGCGTACGCATCGGTAGCAGGTGCAGCGACAGTCGAGGCGAGCAGATGGCACGCAGCTGATACTCGCAATCGATGTTGCCAGGGGAGAAAACATCTCGATCGCAACCACCCGCAGCAGAGCAATGTCCTGTAGTCTTCTATAAACAGCCTTGCCGAGGCCGCATCCGTCGGCCCGGCCAGCTACTTCTCGTTCTTTGGCGAATTTGCTGATTGGGAGGTGATCGGTCTTATTGCCAAGCGAGCGGGAACTGCCGACCGGCGAGCCTGACCGCGGAGTTGGCACGCTGCTGCCTTGATCGTGGCGCGCACCCGGGCCTCAACCCGAGCTGCGGCTTTTTGGTTACAACGACCGGACGACCTTAACGCGACAGTGGGGCCGCCGAGCAGGTCGGCGCCGCGATCGTCCATCGAACTCTTCGCTATTTCGGAAGCCGCCTTAGCTCTGGCGTCCGCTCCTGCGCCACTGCGAATGTACCGATTGTGGACGTTCAATGGCGAGACGTCGCAGTTCGATCAGCTGCGCGCGCTAAATAGCGCAAGCCCACGTTAAGTCCATAGTCGGCTTTGCAGTGCCTGCTGGTCGATGACGAGACCGCTACGGTTCAGGTCGGCCATCTTCCCGCCGAGCGCCTGACCAGCGCCCGCGTGCCGTCGAGCTCAAAGGCACCGCAACCGTGGCCATTGCTCTGCTGACGTATAGCGGTGTTTTGCAGGTTGTCCCAACGCTTTGTGCGAGCCTTGGTGCTCTACATGACCGTCAGCTTAGTGCTGATCGAGCCACCAAGCGCGCGAGCAGCCCGGATCTAAGCCGCTGGGTCGGCCTTGTTGCGCCCATTCTGGACCTAAGAACGGGTGGCATATAGTTTGCTCCATTAGTGACGTCACGATCTACAAAAAGCAAGTTTGTGAGGACAGCATGCTCGGAATTGGAAGTCAGTTGCCGCCATTCGACATCACAGGCGTGAAGCCCGGTTTTCATGCGCAGGAAGAAGAAGGGCAGAGTGCATTTCAGACGCTGACCGAAACGAGCTTTCCGGAAAAATGGAAGATTATCTTCTTTTACCCCAAGGACTTTACATTCGTCTGCCCGACAGAGATCGCCGAATTTGCCCGGCTTTCCAAAGAATTCACTGACCGCGATGCGGTTGTACTGGGTGGTTCGACTGACAACGAGTTCTGCAAGCTTGCTTGGCGGCGTTCACATGTCGAACTGCACAATCTACCAATCTGGCAGTTTGCCGATACAAAGGGAACGCTCGTCGATGGTCTCGGTGTGCGCTCACCCGAAGGGGTCGCCTATCGTTGCACCTTCATTGTTGACCCAGAAAACACGATCCAACACGTTTATGCGACCAATCTCAGTGTGGGGCGCAGCCCGAAGGACACGCTCCGCGTTCTGGACGCGCTGCAAACCGGCGAGCTCTGTCCCTGCAACCGCCAAATCGGCGGCGAAACCTTGAAAGTTGCTTGAGCCAGCATGTCGTGGATCGAACAAATAAGCGGCAGGATTCCTGACTTTGCGAAGGATGCCAGGCTTAACTTGGTCTCCGTCGTCGAGGATGAGACGTTTTCGCCGCAACGAAAGTACGGGCTTCTGCTAGCGAGTGCGGCTGCCACCCGCAATGCAGCCCTGGTGGCCGCGATGGAATCCGCGGCGTCCGCCGTGATGACCTCTGTAGAGATCGCCGCAGCGAAAGCCGCGGCCACTGCGGAGGCAATGAACAACGTCTACTACCGCTTCGCTCACCTCGTTTCCGATCCGGAATACAAGACGATGCCGCCACGGCTACGTATGGACGTGATCGGCAATCCGGGCGTGGACAAGACAGATTTCGAGCTGTGGTCGCTTGCGGTCTCCGTCATAAATGGTTGCGGAGTCTGCATTGATGCCCATGAGAAGACACTGAGGGCCGCAGGCGTTGATCCCGGAGCGATACACACCGCCGTGCGCTTTGCTGCGATCACGCAGTCAGTGGCGATCGCTATGGAGGCCGCTGGGCCCGTCCCCGCTCAGGCGAGAGGCTGATCTCTACTCTGCCATTCGATCAACGCAGTTGGGGCGCGCCACGCAGTAGCACCACAACGAGGCCTTTGCGGCTCCCGAACGAACGTCACGGCGGGTCATGTTGGCAAGCCACGTTGCGCAGCGTCCTCATGAAAAGCGTCGTGGTCGAATTCCCGCCGTCCGGCAAATGACATGCCACGCGGCACGGATAGCATGAGTTCCCCCTCGCCTAGCCTCGGTCGTCCGACGGCTTTTTGTTCACCATCACCCAAACTTGAACAGCACACCATACCCGCCGCGTGGATGGCTCCATTGGATGTCGCCGGTCGGCTCAGCGATAACGCGACAGGTACCGCACTCGATGCAGCCGTCAACCGCTATCTCGACCTGGCCAGCGTCGTTGAGCTCGTAGCACCGCGCGGGGCAGACTTTCAAAAGTGCAAGTAGCTGCGGCGATGGCGTTGTGTGCGCACGGACCTTGACGTGAGGGTTTCCGACGTCGACAAGATAGCGGTTGTAATACAGCTTGTCTTCGACGCGCACCGCGGGTTCGGAACTCATGCTTTGGCTTTCCATTGTTGGACTTCACACTGTTGCGGTCAGCGCCAAGCCCGCGCAAGACGACAAGCATCGCCGAATAGACCTGACCATGACCGCGCCTTGACAAAGGATTTCAGGCTCGCTTTCTCCTTTTCAGCCTTGGGCGTACCATCGACGCGCACAAAGTTCTGCATCGCCTTGGAGATGAGCTGCGGATAGGTGAGAAAGAAGTTCTGGGAGTGAGTATGCATTAGAGGCGGCAAATCCTTGTACTTCTTCAGATCTTTGATAACGAACGAATCGTCCAACATCTTCTTGTAGATTGACAGATTTGTCGCACTCATCGGTTCGCCGCGTGATTTGACCAGACCTATCGCTTCGGCGGCAATACGGCCGGAAGTCATCGCGAGATTCGAGCCCTCACGATGAATGGCATTGTTGAGTTGAGCCGCATCGCCCACCACGACCCAGCCTTGCCCATAAAGCTGAGGGATCGACTTGTAACCGCCTTCGGGAATGAGATGCGCCGAATATTCCTTGACTTCGGACCCTGCTATCAGGGGCGCCACAGAGGGATGCCTCTTGAATTGATCGAGCAGTCCGTACGGCGTTTGGCCCGTGCGCTGGAAGTCGCCGACGAGACAACCGATGCCAAGCGAAATGCACTCTTTATTGGCGTAGATGAAACCCATCCCGGTCATGCCACGAGAAATGGTGCCGGCCGCCTCGATCACGACGCCTTCATCGCCCCTGAGATTGAAGCGCGCCTCGATAGTCTCGCGAGGCAGGAAATGCATTTCCTTAACCGCGAGCGCAACGTTGTCGGCTGTCGGGCGCGCGCGTAGGCCTGCACGTGTGCCGAGCAGGCCATTGACGCCTTCGGCCAGGACGACGACATCGGCATGTATTTCGCCGTCTCTGCGATCCGTACGAACACCGACGATCCTTTCATGATCGTCCCGTACGAGCTCGGTGACGGTGGTCTCGCACAGCACGATCGCACCAGCTTCACGCACCTTGGAAGAAAACCATTTGTCAAACTGAGCACGTATGATCGTATAGCGGTTCGGCCGCTCCTCGTTGAAGTCCTCCGAACGGTAGTGCATGCCGACATGGGAGCGGTCGTCCATCATCCAGAACCGCTGTTCGATCAGGTGGCGCTCGAGCGGCGCCTCCTCTCGAAACTCCGGGATCAGCTTTTCCATCATATCGGCATATAGGATGGCGCCCTGCACATTCTTCGATCCGGGATATTCGCCCCGCTCGAGCTGCAGCACCTTCATGCCGCGTTTGGCCATCGTCAATGCCGCCGCGTTTCCGGCCATACCGGCTCCGACCACGATCGCATCGAATTTCTCTTCAATCATCCTCATCTCCTCTAGACCGCGATCCGGGCGCGCGACTCTGGCAAAAGCCGCGCGCGGAATGCAGCCGTCAGCGTCGGTAGCAATTGAATGGCATCACTGACGATCGCGAGATGGGCGAAGTCGAAGATCGGAGCGTTCTTGTCAGTATTGACCGCGACGATCAGATCCGCGCCCTCGACGCCAACCCGGTGCTGGATCGCACCCGAAATGCCCGCGGCAATATAGAGCTTCGGCCGGATGGTTTTGCCTGTCTGGCCGATCTGCCGGTCGGACGTAACCCACCCTTTTTGCACGAGAGGACGCGAGCAGCCATATTCAGCCCCAAGCAGACTTGCGAGCTCGCGCACCAACCGAAAGTTCTCAGGCGATCCTAGTCCTAGGCCGCCCGCCACCACGACATCGGCATAGGCCAGATTGGACGTTTGCGCATCGCGATCGGGCAGGAATGACAATACTTTTGTGACAATATCGTCTTCGAAAAGGCCGAGCGGATGAACGACGATACGAGCGGCATCGCGCTCGACACGCACAGGCATCGGCATGACCCGCGGGCGGACGGTGGCCATCTGCGGACGATAATTGAGGGTGTAGATCGTGCAGAGCAGCGAGCCGCCAAAGGTCGGACGCGTCGCCGCAAGCGAACCATCGGCGTCCACGTCCAGCGCGGTGCAGTCGGCAGTGAGCCCCGTCGACAGGGTCGTCGCCACGGAACCTGCGAGATCGCGACCGAGCGTCGTCGCTCCCAACAGCAGGATCTCGGGCTTGTAGGTGTTGACGAGTTCGGTTAGCGCCTTGGTATAGGATTCGTTACGGTAATCCGACAAAATATTGTCGCTCACGAGATAGGCCAGATCGGCGCCATAGCAAAAGGCTTCAAGCGCGGCGTTACGTGTGTGCTGCCCCTCCGGACCGATAACCACAGCGGCAAGATTCACTTTTAGCCTGTCGGCAAGGCCGCGCCCTGCACCCATAAGCTCCCAGGAAACGGGATGCACCTGACCACGCTCAAGCTCGACGAAGACCCAGACGTGCTTGTACGACTTAAAGCGCTCCGGCAGCTCTTTTTTGGCTGCTGCGCGGCCGGCGGCCGCTGGCATGGCCGTTCTGCTGACGTTGCTCATACTTTCAAATTCCTCCTCAACGATAGGGGCGCCGGCGCCACGGGTTGCTTGTTCGCTTCGTTACCTGAAGATCACTTTCAGTTAGCAAGTGGCTGGCTGCTCTGCCCCGCCTGCGTGCTCGGACCGGCCGCACAACAACACACGTCGTCGCAATAGAAGCACCCGTCCGACTGAATTTGGAGGGCTCTTCCAAACCGCACCGTTACTCGCCGGGTTCGACGAGCGCCACCGCGGCTCGCCAGGGCGCCGTGGTGATTTTAACCGATAGCTTCGATACCTGAGTGGGCGAGTTCGTACGCTGCGCAGGACCTGCGACCCAGTTCGGCCCAACGACTCCACAATGGCGGCGCAAACGAGGGCGATCCTGGCAACACTTCTGTCACGCAATCCATCTCGCCCCTCAAACGAAGGAATTCCGTATGGGCCGAAGCTGGCGCTCTTCATGGCACAGTTCCCATCCGCCGAGAGATGGGCACCAATCTGAGCGGGATCGGGGACCGCTTTGATGCAGATGATGTTGTGCATACCGACTGCAGGAGTAGCGCGAAGCGAATACTTATCCATTGACCGGCATCTCACCGACGCTGCGGAGCTCTGATCGCGTCAAAACCGGTATCCAAGGAAGCTAACGAGATTATGGGCCTCGGAATGGTAGCGCAGGTCTCAGCAGGTCGTAAAAGCAGCATCATAGGTCCTCCTTCAAACTCATGCGGTCGACTGCCATCTGTCGGCATCGATGGCAGGACAACAGCAAGTGTCGTACCAGTTGCAAAGACCATTGAAAGCCGGTCGAAAGTAATGTCCTGCGACACAATTCAACGAACCGCTGATACCATCGAAACGAGCAGTCAGACATGGGTCGGGAATACGACAACCGCTACCCCGGTCATGGCTTCCGATAGTTGAGAACGATAAAGAGAAGGCCTCAATATCGGATCGCCTCGGCGCCGGTCGGTCGCAATTCGCTTACAGTGTCACTCCAACTCGCTCAACGGGACAAAGGCCGCGGCCTTCTTAGGGTCTGCGACGGCATCCTTCAAAACCTTGAACACTCGCTGATCGATCGGTGACGATGTCACGAAATCTGCATAGGCTTGCTCCAGTATCGCCTTGCACCTAGCTCTGATTTCCGGCTCTTCGGCGCCAGTGAATTGCTCTTCAGCAAAATATTGTCCCATGCGCTTTAAGATGTGAAGGCGCGCGACATTCACGATTTTGGGGTCGTAATCGACGCCAAGCAGCGAGAAAAACTCCTCTGCCGACGAGGCCTTGCTGAGCCGATCCAGGATACCGGCTGGCATGGATGAGCTTATCATCGAAACTTTCTCCTTCGGATTAGCTCTGGACAGTCAGTGAGATGGGGTGGCGCCTGTTGACTGCTGCCGTCCTGCCTCGCACAGCTGGTGCGCATCGCCACGGCCTGACTCCGGAAAGCGGTGCTCTCAACTTCGCTGCCCAGATCGGCAGGTCCGCCGGTGACGAAGCCAGTCCCGATGAAGATCCGGAATCAAGGACCAAACCACGATCTAGGTTGACGCTCGTCCGGACGGTCGTCGGACCAGAAATTAGCCGCGCGAAAAGATGCCGATTGGCAGACCGGGGATGGCTGGTCATTGCGTAGGAGATCACGGCATGCATGGCGGAACGGGAAGTAAGATCTGGAGGTGCGATCGCGCCAGGGGATCTGACGTGCCAAAGCTGGACGCCGATCGCGTCATCAGCGACATCGGACACTGTCCTTGCGGCGCGTCGGTTTGCGACGGGTCGACGCAAACGTTGCTGGACACGGCTCTTCACGCGGGGTGGGTTGCCAAGCATCCGCACACGTCGCGCCAGATCGCCGCCACGGTTTCGCGCTCGACCGGCAGCTTGTGCTCGATGGCATATTTGCGGACTTGAGACAGGATCTGCCTGGCTTGATCGTCGCTGGCGACGAGCTGCAGTTCATTGAGTAACGCGGTGATCGCCGCAAGTCCGGAATGCTTGCCGAACACAAAGCGGTTGCAGCGGCCAAGCAAAACGGGATCAAGCGATTGATAAGTGCGTTGATCCTTCAAAAGGCCAGCGACATGAATGCCGGATTCGTGCGTAAATACATGTTCTCCGACGATCGCCTTGTTCATAGGAATCGCACGTGCGGCCGCGGCTGCTACCACCGTGGCGACGTTCTCGAGCTCCGGGAGAATGATGCCGGTCTCGCGCCCGTAGAGCTGCTTGAGTGCGACCGCAATTTCCTCGAGCGGTGCATTTCCGGCCCGCTCGCCCAGCCCGATGACGGTCACTGAGGCGTGGCTCGCGCCAGCCCTGATGGCGGAGAGCGTGTTCGCGGTTGCGAGTCCTAGATCATCGTGACCGTGAAATTCAAGTTCGAGATCGGTAGTCGCACGCAAATTTCCGACCAGCGCGTAGGTTGCGTCGGGATCGAGCACACTGAGCGTATCTGCAATACGAAAGCGGCGCGCGCCCGCGGCTTTTGCAGTCGCCATCAGTCTGATAAGAAAATCGAACTCGGCGCGGGAGGAGTCCTCACCACCTACGGCGACCTCAAGTCCGCGCTCACGGGCATAGCCTACCAATCGCTTCACCCGTTCTAGCGCCAGGTCGCGATGACCACCTAGCTTGGCCGCAATCTGGACATCGGAGGTCGGGATCGACATATTGATCATGGACACCTTCGCTTCGATCGCCGCGTCGACATCAGATTCCCGCATCCGGCACCAGCCTATGGTGGTCACCGGAAGATCTGCTTCGACAATGGCGCGGATGGCGGCGATCTCCTCGTTGCCCATCGCCGGCGTTCCCGCCTCGATCTCCGTGATTCCGGCCCGCGCCAGCGCCTGCGCGATAGCCAGCTTTTCCTCTGTGGTGAACGCAACGCCAGGTGCCTGCTCGCCGTCGCGCAATGTCGTGTCGTTGAGCACGGTCGGCTTGGCGCGCACCTGGTCGGGCCGAGACGATTTGGCGGCGGTGCTGGCGGCGCTCACGCGAGAGCTCCTCATTGTTTGACCTACCTACGATTCAGCAAACAGCATGCCGGCCTGCCGTCCCGGCCAACCCATTGATGACCCTACCGCTTCCGCCCTCGCCCTTCTTGAGCAAATGAATTGTCGCAAATGCGACAGGTCATGAAGCGGACGCCTTTCCTGTTGTTACGTCGAGTTCGAACGTTAGCAATTGCGGCTCGCCAGGATGTGAGAATTGTCGCCGAGACTTGGGGGCCGCCGCGGCCTTGAACACAGGTTCACTCGCTCACATGGAACCGGCGTCAGCCGCGCGCTCAACGTCCCGCGCGGCTTACCGAATCCGGCGAGGCTTTCTCGGATGGGGGCGATAGCGGACCTTTGCGGCAGTTCAGATGGTCAGTCGCCGGCAACCACCGGCCGAGCCGCCTACAACAGAAAATCGCGCCGGCGCTCGGCCATCCGGCTCTCACCGCTTTCTTCACCGAAGCAGATGTTGAAGTCGTTACATTGATTGCACACGGGTGTTGTGCACATCACGAGACCTTCATTCTCACAAAGCATGCGGTAGAAGAAGCGCTTCCAGCGCATATTGTTGAAATTGCGCGCGGCGAGCGGCGCGAAATGACGGCTCAGCAGCCGAGAGAGTTCGCCACGATTGCGCAAGCCGAGAGCTTCCCACAGATGGTCCGGCTCTATCGCGCGACGCGCGATCATCGAAGCCAGCCAGCGGCCGATATCCCCTTCCGTCGATCGTTGCTTGAGCAAGAGATCGCGCAGCATTGCGATCTCGTCGTCCTCTTCGCAGTTGAAAGCCGAAAGCTGCTTCGCGAGCTTGATCTCAAGCGTGGGAAAGTACTGCTCGAGCAAGGCCACCAGTTCAAGGCCGGACAGGCCAGCCTTCTCGGGAAGGGAGCCACCATCCATTGTGGCAGCCGCCAGGATAGACGCCACGACATGGCGATCGAATTTGCTGTCAATGGTAATATCGGCATCTGCAGGATGCACACCGGTGAGCATGCGGTAGGTTGCAATTCCCCTATGCATCTGGCTGTTGATATCAACGGCACAAGCAGCCAGCGACGGAAGGAAGTGCGCGTCAGACATAATTTTGCGGGGTCTCCACAATGGTCAGGTTTGCGCGCCGCAACCTTGTTTTGATCAGTGTCGCTCGTCAGAATGCCGGCCTCCCGGGATGGGCGGTGAGGAGACCGGCATCCGTCGCGCGCCTTTACGAGGCCGCGAGTTCGGCGGCGGTCTTGCCGATGATGGATTCGTCCACCGGCTTCATAATGCCGTGCTCCATCAGCATGTCCTCGAGCTCGTCCATGGAGATCGGGGTGGGGATGATGCCCTTGCCGCCATTATTGTGAACCTTGTTTGCAAGATTGCGATAGTGATCAGCCTGCTTGGAATCGGGTGCATATTCGAGAACGGTCATCCTGCGCAGTTCTGCATGCTGCACCACGTTGTCGCGCGGCACGAAGTAGATCAGCTGAGTGCCTAGCTTCTTGGCCAACGCCTCTGCCAACTCCAGCTCCTTGTCGGTCTGCCGCTCGTTGCAAATCAACCCGCCCAGCCGCACGCCGCCAGAGTTCGCGTATTTCAGGATGCCCTTGGAGATGTTGTTCGCGGCATACATCGCCATCATTTCACCGGACATCACGATGTAGATTTCCTGCGCCTTGTTTTCGCGGATTGGCATAGCAAAACCGCCGCAAACAACGTCGCCAAGCACGTCGTACGAAACATAGTCGATGTTCTCGTAGGCGCCGTTCTCTTCAAGAAAATTGATCGAGGTGATGACACCGCGGCCGGCACAGCCGACACCTGGCTCAGGACCACCGGACTCTACGCAACGAATGTCCTTGTAGCCGACCTTCATGACGTCTTCCAGTTCTAGGTCCTCCACGCTGCCGGCGCTCGCGGCAAGGCTCAAAATCGTGTCTTGCGCCTTGGCGTGCAGAATCAGGCGGGTCGAGTCCGCCTTCGGATCGCATCCTACAATCAGGATTTTCTGACCCATCTCGGCTAACGCCGCCAGCGTGTTCTGCGAAGTGGTGGACTTGCCAATTCCGCCTTTGCCGTAGAACGCGATTTGTCTCAGTGAAGACATGTTGCTCTCCATCAACCGATTTGCCAAAAGTTGTGCGCTTCTTGTGCGAGCTTAGTTCTCTCACAGAAGCGGGGGCACACGGGTTCAAGGGAAGGAGCGCATCGCTCGCCTTGGGCGTCGGCGTGCACTCAGCCCTCACTCAGTGTTGCTGCAGCTCATTAGCAACAGCCGTGCCAGCGCCTGAACCACACATTAAGCGCCTGATTACACATACAAAAGCCAACCGGCGGCGCGTGATCGTTGGCTGTTGCCGATGTGACCGATTCTGTGCGGCTGTCGGAAAACAAACAAACAACCACAAACATCAACGACAAACGCCGGAATCACGGGATCTATTCCGATCTCTCCAGTTGTGGAACGGAACTTGCTGTTCCTCTCGCAAGCCGAGCGATTTCGGGAGAATGAATATGCCGGACGGCTCGAAACCTGGCGGACCAGCGGCGAGTGTTGCAAATGCGTAACGGCGCTTGGTGCGCAGATATCGGAGTTGACCGAAGAACTTCGAATGGGCTCGCGGTAGCCGCACAGGCTTGCCTCAGTCAGCTCAGCACCCCAAATAGGTAGGCCATGGCGACAATCATCGTCTATCAGAAGACCGGCTGCGCTAATAACGCGCGTCAAATTCAAGCGCTCAAGACCGCCGGCCACGACGTGGTCGTGAAAGACATCTTGAAGCAGCCATGGCACACGGACGAACTGCGCACCTTCTTTCGCAATATGCCCGTTAACTCCTGGTTCAACCGAGCCGCGCCCCGGATCAAGTCAGGCCAAGTCAATCCCGATGCTATCGACGCGGCAAGCGCACTCGCATTGATGGTAAGGGATCCGCTCCTAATACGACGACCGCTGATCGACGTAGACGGGGCACGAAGTGCCGGACTCGATCGTGAGCCAGCGCTGTCGCTGCTTGGCGGCAAGACGCAAGATAATCTCGAGGTATGCTTGCACGAAGGACACTGCACGCCCTGCCGGCAGGCGTGAAGACGCTGAGCGTCCCTGCCAGCCACAAGCAAGGCAACAAATGTGGCTTCTCACTTCGGGCTTGCTTCACGCGAAGTAAGCGCGGGAACCTCCGCCAAGACGGCACGCGACTGATTGCTCGTAGCGGCATCGCCAGCGCCCGCTGCTTTGTAACCTGTGAGAGACGTAGCCGCATTCTGTAACCTTTATCACGCGCGACCTCCGCGGCCCTTCTTGAATCGGAGCGCCAATGGCGCGAAGCAGATTCGTCAAAGGATTCGTTTAAACTGACTACTGGATTCAATAACGATCAAAATAGAACATGTTTCGCGGCCGTGATCCGAATGCAACTCAGCGGGACAATTGGCTTACGGTCGCTTTGTTTTTGATCGGTATCAAATACTACTCCGTTCATCGTATGTGACAGAGATCTCGCGCGGCTGCTCGCGCGAGTTTTGGAATGGAGACTTAGATGAGAGTACTAACAGTTCTGGCGAGGGCATCGGTCCTCGCGCTTGCGAGCTCGTTGGCTAGCAATTCGGTCCGAGGTGCGGATCTGGGCCCGGCGCCGGTCTACTATAAAGCGCCTCCAATTGCGGCGACCAGTCCCTGGATGATCCGCCTGCGCGTGCTCGGCGTTCTGCCGGATACCGCAGGTAGTTCAGTCAACGTTGCCGGAACGCCATCGCTGTCGTCACCAAGTTCAGGGCTTTCGCTCAGCGAGCGAGCCGTACCAGAGCTCGATATCTCCTACTTCTTCACAGAAAACCTAGCCGCTGAACTTATTGTCGCCGCGACTCGCCATCACATCAGCGGCAATGGCGCACTCACGGGGCTCGATATCGGCACCGCCTGGCTGTTGCCGCCAACACTAACCCTGCAGTATCACTTCACCGATTTCGGCCCGCTGAAGCCGTATATCGGCGCGGGCATCAACTACACTGCATTTTTCAACCAATCGGCAGCCAATTTGTCGTTCGGCGGCCTTACCGTCACGGATCTACACATTAGAAACCAATTCGGCGCGGCGGTCCAATTCGGCTTCGATTATATGCTTGACCGTCACTGGGGCCTCAACCTGGACGTGAAGAAGCTGTGGCTGCGGCCGGAGTACTCCGCGACCGTAAACAATGCGATTGCCGTCACCGGGCGCGCCAATATCGACCCATGGCTCGTCAGCGGCGGCGTCGCTTACAGATTCTGAGGGCGAGAACAGGGTCAAGGAGACTCCGTTTGATCGACTTGGACGCTGCGAGCGCGTCAAGCGTGTCTCCTACCCTCACCGTGTGCGGTGGGAAGCCAGCTGACACGTCATCGCCGCGTCAGCTGGCCAGAGGCAGACAATCATTCCAAGCATTGCTCTCGCTGTGAGCTACGGATCGGGCGGCACGTAAGTGACGATACACGAACAGATTGGCGCGTTATAATTCTATTACTGCTTGGGCGCGCGTTGCAAAGGAGCCACTTTGCCTATTGGCCTCATGAGGCGATGCGCCGCGCCCATGCCAATGACCTACTGTTAGCGACCCGAAGCTCGAGTTGGACGGTCAACCTCAGACGATCCGAGCTCCGAGCGGCCGAGCAGCTCCTGGACGAGCACGCCGTCCATGCTTGCGGCGTCCGGTCAAGTGGTCGCCAGGAAGCCTCTAACTTCGCTTGAGCACCATCACAAGGCGGTCGACACGTTTGCCCTGCTTGAGGTGAGATTTGACGATCTCGTCAACGTCCTCCAGCGTGGTCACGCGGTACCAGATTCCGCCGGGATAGACCACCAGCAAGGGACCAGAGTTACAAAATCCAAGGCAGCCCGCCATCGTGAAACCGATATCGTTGAGGCCTTGCGCTTCGATCGCCTTGCCCATTCGATCCCACAGGGTTTGCGCGCCTGAGGCGCCGCAACTGCCATGCGGATGTCCTGGTTGACGCTGCGTGTTGCAGGCAAAGACATGATGCCGATACAGCTGCGGGAGCTCCATTTCTTCTTCTGAGTTCATGCGCCTATCCTCTGTTAATGCTGAAGGAATGGGGTGCGAGCACGTAACGCCCGGTAGTCTCTTACGATTGAACGCACCATGACTCCCAGTCGCGCTTGCGGAACAGGCGCGATGAGCCGGCGCCATAGTGGTTGTCGTCGCCAAAGATGCGCGATAGGTGCCTGCCCGTCCCAGCGCCGCCTATTGATCAATTTCAAGCTCTCTCCTGTCATGTCGATCTGTTTGTCCACCAATCGCTTATCTCGATCCAGTTAAGGTAAGTTGCACATCAGATGTGCAACGTTCGCTTCTGCAACGATCCTTTGCTTTGGGCGGCGCGCGCCTCGCAATTGTTGGCGAAGTAAGCGATCTGTCGTTGGCTTCTCGCTTCTATCAGCGGTCCCCAACCGGCTAACAGCCCACGGCTTCTTTCAGCTCAATGGCATCGGCCGGAAAGACGGCAAAACCCTCTGACCTATTCGCTCATCAAGTCCCGCCGGTTGCTGTTCGCTCATCTCGGCCTCGCAGTTTCCTGCCTGAAGACATCGACCGCAGTCCGACTCAGCCGAAAAATCCCGCGGCCACGAGTGAGCGGCCGATAAGCCGAGCTGGCACGGGTGTTGAGGACATCAAACCATTGGTCCGGCGTGAGCTGTGCCGGACGCTCGCTGATTTGTATCACCCTCCCGTTCGGGGCGAAGCGGACGTGGATGACGATTTCTTGCGAGTTCATACGATCTCTTTTTTGTAACACTCTCGATCACGGGCCGAAGAGACCGACGATCTCGATTATAACGTGCTTGGCCTCGGGCACTCGGCGCCCTCCTCAAGCCGAGCCATTGACGCCATACTTTTTATGATTGAGCAGGCTTCTCCGCGCTCGCCTAGAACATTTCTCTTCCCCCTTCTCGAGTACATGGCGCCGGTGACAATCAGCGCGCTCCTGCATTTTTGTGGGCCACCATGTACAAAGCACCTGTCCTTGGTCCGCTCGCTCATCTCTTGCGATGATAAGTGTGCGCCCATCCAGCTCACACTCCGCAAACTCAGTGCTCACCGCACAACGTTCCTTTTGGCCAACAGGACGCTAGTCGGTCGCTTTGGGTCGGCCGTAATCTGCACGCCGCGATACGATCGATCGAGCATATGAAGATCGAGACGATGAAATTGTGGGAGCGGCCGATTTGATCGTCTGACGCATCCCAGCGGCCCCAAGAAAGCTGCGGAAAACGGCGCCGTAGCCAAAAAAAGGACCATGTCCGCGCTAGCCGCAGCAAGCGGTCGTTCGATTTCGATCAATTCTTTCGCGGTGAACGCCATCGGGGCCTCTCTTCGACTAAAAGGCTGGTCCCTTATTGCCAGAACAGACGCTCAGGATCCGCGTTCAGTTCGTCGATTGCAGAAGGCAAGCGGAGGTAAAGGCTGTAAAACTCCCAGATTCCCCGGGCATGATTCTTCCGAAAAAGCTTCCAGATCCCGCTCACGGTGTCATAGAGAATTAGGGCGACATCGATGAGGGCGCCATCTGTGTCGACATTGCGCGAACAACAAGGGCTCTCGACGAGGTAGCCGCCCCTCACCGGCGCCACTTTCGGCGAGACGTAAAGGTAGCGCTTTCGCGCGCTCAAGCCGCGCTCAATTCGTTTGCGATCGAGCTCGTTTGGGTGAGGCAGCAGCCCCGTCTTTGCTTTCCTCATCAGCGCCGCATTCATGGCGAAAGCCTCCTTCAAAGCACTGTTATTTCGTCTTCAAGACAGCCGATGAGCAGCGCCTCACCAAAATCGACAATATAGACCGGCACGTTCGCTTCGTTGTGGATAGCGACTTTGATGATTTCGCCGGTTGCTCCGGCGGCGAGCAACACTCCCTCGGGCTCCGCATTCGGAAATGAGCTATCGTTGGTGAGGTCGACTGCGGCTTTGACTCGCTGGCCCCGTCGATATTTCGGAACGCCTTGCTGAGTCATGACTCCTCCGGTAATGGCAGATCATCGATCTCCTCGAAGGTGTCGGCCGGCTCTAGTTCTTTGCGTTTCATGCCAACGCGGTGGCCGCTGTCCAGGAACTCCACACCATAGATGTAGAATTGCTGTAAGAAAGTGCCGATCGAGACGACGTAACCCACCTCCCCCTTCTTGACTAAGACGTCACCAATCTCCTTGCCGGGATAGGTCCCATCGTTTCGGATGGTGCGATTGGCTCGGAGCTTTTGGCCAAAGCTGAAGACGGGTGCGTCGCTGAGCTCGACGATGTCGCTGTCGCGAACAATGCTATTCATATTCCCCTCCTCATGCGCAGCTCGCTCTAGAGATGCAGAGAAGCCGCCCAGCTCACGTCGGCGACACTCTGCATCATTTCGTGCTCACGCGCCGTATCGTCAATCACGTCGACCATGGGAGGGCTGCCTGGGAGGCCGCTCTCCTACCACGAAGCGCCCTCGCACCGCCGAGATTGCCGCCAGGCCGTGCTGCCGCCAAGCAGCACGGCCGCAGGACAATGCAGAGCGGTCGCCGTCTCGAAGAGCGCGAACGCCGGCGCCTGCGACGCCGTCAGCCGCGAGGGCGACGCTTGCGGCGGATTCAGCACCAGGTCTTACCTTGCCGCTCATGAGACCTCGGGCTTTAGCCTGGCGCTTGATAGCGAGGCAAGGACCTGTCAACCACGCAGGTATTGTCGACCGGACAGGCGGCTGCACATTGCGGCTCGTCAAAATGGCCAACGCATTCGGTGCATTTCGCCGCTTCAATGACAAAGTTCCCCTCCTTCTCCGATATAGCAACGTTCGGGCATAAGGGTTCACAGGCTGAGCAGGCCGTGCACTGCGAGGCGATGATTTTGAATGGCACATATTCCCCCTTACGCCGCAGAGATCCGAGCTCCTAGCGGAATCGCGGCGTCGCCGCGCTCTACATGCTGGACTTCCCCGCGTCTCACCTTGTCGAGATAGGATCTAAACCAAGCGATCGCCGACTTCTCAATGAACTCATAGGCGAATTGATCGACCGGCTCGATTCCCGCCTTGATCAAATTGCTTTTCGGGCACCCGCCAATCTTGGCCACGAAGACCGCATGGCAGTCGCGGATATCGCGCATGATGGAGGAAAGTCTATCTTCCTCGCCATAACCGCTCTGGCAGTAGACTTCCACACGCCGTCGACCAACGAACTTGGCGCCGGATGTGGAAAGCTCGTACACTTGGAATTCCTTTGCATGCCCAAAGTGCTCGTTGATCAACCCCGACCCCTTGCTTGCCACCGCCACCAGAAGAGTGATCGCGCTGATCTCTCCGGAAAGCTTCTCAAGCTCCTTTTGGCAGGCCTCGGCTTTGGAGACGCGCTCATTCTCTACCCTTTGCTGATAAGCCTTGCGCATGTCTAAGTCATATTGGACGTCCATTTTCATAACCTGATCAGCGGTGAACTCTGGGCCGCCATCGTCCCCGAGTAGACCAATCGCGTCGGCGCGGCACTGGCGACAATGCCGCATCATGTTTATCTGCCCTTCACAAGCATCTTGCAGCGCTTTCAATTCTTGCGCCGTCGGGCCGCGCTGACCTTTGATGCCAAATGCTGTGCCATGCTCGCGTGCGGAGATCAGCGGCATGATATTGTGAAGGAAGGCACCGCGCGACGTGACCGCCTTGTTGACCTCGAGCAAGTGGTCATCATTGATGTTGGGGATCATCACCGAGTTTACCTTGCACAAGATACCCCGTTCGCTAAGCATCTCGAGGCCTTGCAGCTGGCGATCAGTGAGTATCTTTGCCGCCTCGATGCCCGTGTATCGCTTGTGGTTGAAGAAGATCCACGGATAAATCTCGGCCCCGATTGCGGGATCAACCATGTTGATGGTGATGGTGACATGGTCAACCTTGGACCTGACGATGGTGTCAACATAGTCCGGCAGTGTGAGACCGTTGGTTGACAGACACAGCTTGATGTCGGGAGCCACCTTGGAGACCAGCCGAAACGTTTCGAACGTCTTTGCTGGATTGGCCAGAGCATCGCCCGGTCCAGCGATGCCAAGCACGGTCATCTGCGGAATGGCGGTCGCGACCGCGAGCACTTTTCTCACGGCCTGCTCAGGGGTGAGCTTCTCGCTCACCACGCCCGGACGCGATTCATTAGCGCAGTCGTATTTTCGGTTGCAGTAATTGCACTGAATGTTGCAGGCAGGCGCGACAGCGACATGCATGCGAGCGTAATGATGGTGCGCGTCTTCACTATAGCAGGGATGATTTTTGACCTTTTCCCAGATTTCGCTCGGCAGACCGCCTTGGTTGGCCTTTGAGCCGCAGCTCGCCTCACCGGTCTTGGACAAAGCGCAGCAGCTCTTATGATCGGTGGCAGGCTGCATCATCTTGCTGTGATCTACTGTAGCTTTGACATATTTTCCGCGTCCGACGACAGCGTTCATTCGCTTCTTCCCTGGAGACATCGTCGCCCTCCCAGGACCATCCTTGAGCGAGCCTCAAGAAGCTGGGTAGCAACTTGCATGCCGTGGCCAGAATGGTGCAATTGCAGCCGCAGGCCACGAGTTAGGCGACGTTAGCACTGGCGCATGCCACAACAGCAATGATGAGCCTGTTGGCAAAGCGACAGATACGTCGCCATCCTCACCTAGAGCTCCGTGCCTTACGCATTCATTCTCGCCCTAAGCTCACCCGAACCCGGCTCCATCGAATGTGTTTGCCGCGTTGCGTCTCTCGCAGGCCCGATACACGCCGAGACTCCGGACTCGACAAGGGCAGTAATGGGCACCACCTATCCTGCTGGACACCCCAGCGACGGGGCGCGGCTCAACTGACCGAGCGATTGACTGCTTCATCAATTCCCTTGCTGCGGCGCTATCTTTGCTAATGTCGATATGCTGGGTCGCCGCTGACCGCATTGCCCTTAACGCTGCGGCGGCGCAAACTTGCTGGCGAAGAAGCCGGCCAATGCGTCTGGCATGGTCGGCAGAACGGATCTGCGCCATTCAGCGTGGCCAGGACGATATGGAATGATGCTCGGGGGCCTCAAACCAACGAGAGCCGCCCATGCAGACGCCGCAACGACAAAGTCGATTTGCGGGAGTGTCTTCACGGATCGAGCCCGGTCTCGTCCCGCTTTTTCGCATTGATTGTGATCGGCAGCCGGGTCTCGCTCGCCATCTCAGGCAAATCGAACACCCAGCCATTAGCCACTTTGATCCAGCCGCCCCATAGCGTCTCGTACTCGGATTCCACGATTTTCTCTTCGAGATCCTTTTTTGGCACGTAGATGGACAGGCCCTCCGGAGACCGGCGGATCATGATTTTCACGAGGACTACTCCCAAGCTGTGCCGCGGGAGACGGCCCGCATGCGAGCTACAATGTCGGACACAGCGCACACGACCTCATCGACCTCCGCGGACGAGGTCTCACGCGACAGAGAAAAGCGCACGGCGCCGTGCATCCGCCACGTCGGCACCTGCATGGCACACAGAACATGCGATGGCTGCATTGAACCGGAGTTGCAGGCTGATCCGAGCGACACAGCTATGCCCGCCCGATCGAGATGGTGGGCGATGGCTTCGCCTTCGAGATGGTCGAAGGCAATATTGGCCGTGTTCGCCAACCGACTGCTGACATCGCCGAGCACAACGCACTCCCCATTGCGCAAGATTCCATGTTCGAGGCGGTCGCGCAAAGCGCCAATACGAACGCGCTCGGGTTCAAGCCGCTCCGCCGCGAGGTCGGCAGCCTTTCCCAGGCCGACGATCCCGGGAACATTCTCGGTCCCGCCGCGGCGCCCTCGTTCCTGTGATCCGCCGCAGATTAGCGGCCGGAATTTGGTCCCTTTGCGCAAATATAACGCGCCGACCCCCTTGGGACCGTGCAGCTTGTGCGCGGATAGCGACAGCATGTCAATCGCGCTTTCCTTTAGGTTCAAACGCACCTTACCAATTGCCTGGACCGCATCTGTGTGAAACAGCGCGCCCGCCTCACGGGTCAATCCGGCCAGAAACTCCACAGGAAACAGCGTTCCGGTCTCGTTATTGGCCCACATAACGGAGGCAATGGCTGTGCGTGGCCCAAGCGCGCAGCGAAACGCCTCGATATCGAGCCGGCCGCAAGCGTCTACGGGTACTATGTGCGTCTTGACTCCCCTTGTCACTAATTGCTGAGTTAGCGCAAGTACAGCGGAGTGCTCAACCGAAGTAGTGACAATCTCGTCTCGCTCTTCCTGCGTCGCCAGCGCAGAGAGGATCGCGGCATTATTGGCTTCGGTCCCTCCCGAGGTGAATACGATTTCACGATCGTATGCGTTGCCTAACAGGTCCCTCACGCTTCGCCGGGCCTGCCTCACAGCAACTGCGACGTCGTTGCCAAAGGCGTGCCTGGATGAGGCATTGCCGAAGTTCTCGATGAAGAACGGCAACATCGCTTTCACGACCGACGGATCAGTCCGTGTCGTTGCATTGTTATCGAGGTAAATCGGCACGCGATCTTCGCTCAATCCACTTCCCACCAGGACCAGCAACGAGGATTATCTGACTAAATCCGCGGATTTTGCCGACGAGCCGCGCCTGCGTACGTCCCACGCTCGCCCTCGAAAACTTACACGACGTACAGGCACCGGCCAGTCTTGCCATGAACATGCTGCCACCGCCGCCAATCAGCTGCCAGTCGGCACCGTGTAGAATGAGGGATGATATCTTCGAGCGCACCGCGAATGTGACGCTCCCGCTTTGTTGTAGTGGACGACGATTGCCTCAGTTGTTTTGGCTCGGCCGGCGCAGTTCGATGTTTTCTTCTCATCACTTGAACAATGTTTTTCATCAGCGGAACGATTTCCCGCAGGAGCAGTTCGCGGTGGCGTTCGGGTTGTGAAAGGTAAATCCAGAGCCCTCCAGCGCCACGACGAAATCGATCGTCGTACCGACTAGACGATCGCTGCTCTTGTTATCCACGAACACCTTCAGCCCATCGCATTCGATCACAGTATCGTCAGGATTCGGTTCCTCGGCCAGACCCATCTTATATTTGAATCCACTGCAACCGCCTGCTTCAATCATGACGCGCAGACCGCCGGACGGGCGGGTGGACGATGACATCGCACTCTTGATCGCATTCACTGCGCTATCGGTCAGGTTGATCACGTCTTTCCCTCATCAGCTTGAACGCAGCTAAAAGCAAGTCACGTGCCAGCGCGCAGACGCTTGATGATGCGCGCCTTCGCACGTCGGCTTTGGAACAGGCGTCGGGTTTCTTACAAGGCTACGAGAGGCGCTGCCGGCCAATGACGCGTTGTCTTCTTAGGGTGGGCCGCTACGCTGCGCGGCAGGCAATTTGCATCGGATCTGGCGCCAACCAACGGGTCGGCTAAGAGCTTAGATCAAGGACGCATTTAATGACTGCAATCGAGAACACCGCACTTGGCAGACTTGAGAAGGAGGGCCGCCTGCTTAACGCCGTACTCAAAGGTGCGACTACCAAGCCGGGCCGGTTCGGCTTTCGTGGCGACGTCGCACTGAAGTTCCAGACTCAGGTCGCGGACGAGAAGCGACCGCCGGACTATTCGATCGAGCAGGTTCTAACGTTCGCGCAGGACGGAGTGCGAACTATTCCGGTGCTGGCCGGCTACCTACACTCCTTTGCGTATCTTGCTGACGTCGCGACCGTCCTTGACGGCACCTTAAGCCCAACCGGCGGCTACTTCATGTTTTGCAACAACATCGATTTGCTGGCGAAGTACAGAGTGAAGTTCGGCGATATTAACTTCCACGTCTTACCCTGCGATGAATCCACCGTTTGGAAGGAGATGATGGACCTGGTGGGGCTGAACAAGGATGATATCAAGAAGCTCGATCCGCGGGGTAAGCTTGATTGCCTCCTCGATGCCACGAAGGATCTCGATCTGTCGTGTGAGGAGATCTCGTATGACGACGGGCTAAAGAGGATGGAAGCCGTGAAAAACCGCAACGAGAACCGGCCGGTCTAAGCGCGGTCGTCAGTTATTTGTCCATGCATCGTCTTCGACAAGATGCACGCCAACGATGCAGATATCGCCATCCAGAACTGCCAACGCGATCGGCGTGAGCGCTCTACCCTGACATGGACCTTCGACGCACCGCCCGGTGCCGAGTTCGAAGGTCGAACCGTGCTTGCCGCACATTAAGCGGATGCCACAAGGATCGAGGAATTGGTTCTGCTCCCAGTCCAATCTGACGCTGTTGTGCGGGCATTTGTTGACATAGCCAAGCACCTTTCTGCCCCAGCGCACCACAATGATGGACCACAGCCGATACTTGCCGTCATCTTCGACGACCATAAGATCGAATCCCATGGCATGGCGGCTCGGAATGTCGTTAAAGCCGCAAATCGCATAGATGGGATTTGGCTGCATTCATCGCTCGTCTATTGCAGGGCGCTTCTATTGCAAGGCGCTTTTCATTGTCGTCGTGCAATCAACGTGCAAAAACTGTACAAGTGCCGGCGCGGATCGCGTCTGCGGTAATTCAACTTGCAAGCCCATTTTGCAGCTCACCCCATTACTCACGCATAATTCAGGCAAGTTCGTTCGACAATTGGGCCGTGCTGCCCTTCCATGAAGCCCGCCTAGCTACAGCTTTCGGCTTCAAGCATTCTGCACGATTTGCCGGATAGCTACATGCGGTGCCTGGTCGTTGCTGCTCGTTGATGGCCACGGCCGTGGCAACCCCGTTAGGGCCCTCGGGTCGCGTATCCCCCGCAGCATCGTAAGAGCCTTGGGAGAAAGGCTGAACAGTCGTTTCGGCCGCCGGGGCGACGCTGCGAGCGTCGCCCCCCTTGAAGTAAGAGCATTGCGTCCGCTATAGAACGCTCGAAAGTCCATCATTTCAGGCCCGGTGCTGCTAATGCAGTCAATTTACTCGAGGGGCATTCGCCTAAGGGCGCGCTCCAGGTAAATTGAAGCGCCGTCGTCGGAGGAATCCGAGTCGTAGCTTCTCTGAGGATCGACATCACTTCCCCCAGCTTTGGAAAGATACTTCGTAGGCTTGTCTACACGCTGCCACTTGTCATTCTCGTTCTTCGTCCACACTTCGGGATTTTGGTGAGGATCAAGCACCCAGTGGTTACGGCCCACGTGAACAAAACCCATGTCCGCAAGGCGGGGTTCCATGCCTGATATCGCCGGCTTCGACATGATCAGCGGATGGTCGCCATCCTCTCGCAGTAGATGTTCTAGCAAGATGTCGCCAGCGTTCTCCACAAGCGGATGAGTCACCCTAAGATCTACCACGGACGTGATATCGTTGCGCCCAAACTGTTGTTGAAATTGGTCTCCTTTGATCCGAACCGGGCCTCCTGCTCTCAATAGCCCGACAATTTCGTCGCCCAACCGGTAGCTGTAAAATCGTGCTGGCTTATTTGGATCGTCGTAGGTGTAGACGTAACTTCCAGCAACCGTTGCTGCGCGCTCAGCCTTCTCGGACACGAAATCTGAGTATTCTTGTGGGTTCTCGGCGATCTCCATGATATCGCTGCGCAAGAACCTCTCGACTGCTCCCCTGAAGGTTTCGCGGTCGGGGATCTTTCTAATGGGCGGTTCGGAAACGAGAGAGTATGACGCCGCTGGTTCGGATGACGACCCACCTGGCTCCATCCCTGCAACTGTTTCCGCAAATCGGGGACTATCTCCCGCTTCCGACGAATCGTCAGTACCGGTTGTGAACTGGCTGGATGAGCCAACGATTCTGCCATACATCAGACCGCTCTCCTATGAGCAAAGTTGCACGCAATCGAGCTCGCTCCACGCGCGCTCTGCCTGTGAGGATAGAATTCCTAGCTGACCACAACCTGACCAAAGCACTCAGCGTTTACGGTGACTACCCCACGCAGTCTGCGCGTGAGTTACAGAAGCTCACTGCGACGAGTCGCGATCTGTGGGTGGAATCGCACGTAATATCGCAGGCACGATCCGCCGAAGAAACCGACGCCTATGATAATGACTTTGCACGTTCCTAATAGCAGATGGGTTACCCTGCCCGACCACGTACATCGACCCATGAACGCGCAACGAGAATTAGAGACCTGCATGCCGACTGTTCCGCATCCTGATTTTGCGAGTGTGCTCGATGCCCATGTGCTCTATTGCAACGACCTGTACTGGGCAGCGAAATGTCGTCCCCACTGGGCGTTTGCGAAAGACCAACTAAGGTGTTCCGGCGCATCCCGTCTTCTATAGAATCGACCATCTCGGCAGACACCACTGTCCACGATCGGCGGCGCGGCGGGAAAGTAAGCTTCTCCTGATCCGCAAGCAGACATGCACAGCATCCGCCCGGATCAAATCGCCCGATGTAGTGGCTAACTGCCTTTGAGAGTAGGCTCCTCGGCCTCAATCATGACAGCTTCATTCCAATTAGTGCGGCGCGAGGCGCAGCTCGCCTCCTACGAATACGCGAACCTTGGGGACGAGTGGTTCGTGAGCAACGGATATTATGCCGGCATGACATAGCCCGGGGCCCAACCATCGCCGGGTAATGCTTACGCTTTCGCCGCTCGATCTTGCTATTCGATGTTTGATGGAGATCCTTCTGGCATGCCGTCCTCACCTGAGTTCACCTGATCACAATTGCGCCTTGCCTCACGTATATCTCGCCTGCCGCGACAGGACGAGTGTGTTCGCTCACGCCGCTTCAGGTACGGCCGAAGTGTGCGTCTGGCAGTTGGCCGGGCAAACCCTGGCGCATGCACCGCAGCCGATGCAGGCCCCTTGATCATTCAGAACCATAATTTTCTTTTCGATCTCATCGTCCTCGTCGTCGAGGTTGACAAGTTCGCCGCCTTCACTGATTCCTTTCAACGTCATGACATCTCGGCCGCACACCTTGAAACAGCGGCCACAGCCGATGCACTTCTTGGCGTCGATCGTGATCAAGTATTGTGGCGTCCAGTCGCGTCCGTCTCGTGTTTGGAACGACATGCATTGCCCCCTCAGGTATTCTCTAGCGCCTTCAAGGCGAGACTCTTGCGCTCATGTTCGGCATAGGCATCGTACGCTTTCTGCGCGACCACCATGATCGAGGTCCAATTGATGGGCAATTCTTCCGAAAGGTCGTGCAGATCCATCTTGGCCTGTACCGCCTTGGCGGACACCTTCCTTAGTTCGGCCTTCAGTGTTTCACGATCGCCCATGAGTGAGTACCCTCAATAGTTCGCCACGTCTGGAAACTTCCGGATCAGGTCGATTCCGTCCCTGACATATTTATCCCCCTCCTGCGCCAGCTTGACGAAACTGTCGAATCCGAAGCGATGCACGTCGCGCAGCTGCTTGTTTACGGCGACCAAGCGCCCTGCGATGAGCACTATGCGTCCGAAGCCTTCATGATGAAGCTTCAGAATCGGCTGAATCATCACGCCGGTCTCCCTCTCTACTGACAGCGCAACCGCATTGAAGAACAACTCAAGCCGCCACAGTGTTTTGGGATCGGGATCACCGATAATCGGCAATGCGCGCCGTTTTTCCATGTTCAGGATATAGGGTTCGAGCAGATCACGATCGCTCCTCCCTTCCCAGGCTCCGCTGGTATCCTGAGCACGCCAAATCTTGACCAAATCGATGAGGAATGGCACGTCGACCAGGCTGGCCTGCTGCTCTATTTTTGTGGTCATATCACCTCATTCATCAAACTCGAACGTTCTCCGCTGGTCCTTTGCCATGACCTTGCGCAGCCAGGGAGGTGGTGTTCCCTTCAGCACCCGCTCGAGCTTTTCTAGCAACACCAGAATGTTTTCTGGTTTACTCACCTTGATAGGATGAATTTTTTTGGCCACCACTCGCGCAGCCGCTGCACCACCAATGGCAGCGACGTAGAGGATTGCGCAATCCTTGACGGCCTCGATCTTTGGCGCCAACTTATCATCGCTGCCGTCTTCCTTAAGATCGCCCTCAAACTCGATCGCTTCAACAAACACGTGCCCGCCGGGAGCGACATCGTAGATTGCGATATTCTTTGCCCAACCAAAATGAGCATCGACGCGTCTCAGGTCCTGAGTGGCAAACGCAACTTTCATGCAACCGACCTCTCAGTCGCGCCGGTGGAGCTGCGATAGCCTGGGCATAGTGGCAGTCCGCGCGCAGTTCGCCACCTATCTGGCGTAGGCTGATCGTTTTTGTCGCGATGCGCAATCACGAGATTAGCGATTTCGAAGATCATATGACGGGTACCACGATAGCCTATTGACAGCTGGTGTCCCGCGCCAAGTCGATCGAATATCGGAAAACCTGCACGATAGAACGGCACCTTCAGCCGCGCCGCCGCTTGCCTTCCCTGCGAATGCGTGATCAGCAGGTCGCAACACCTCTCTTTTGCAAGATTTTCCAGATCTTCGAGATCGCCAATGATCACCTCCTTGGTCTGGATCCGCTCGATCACCTCCGAATGAGTAGTCGTCACGGCAACGGTCACCTGCGCGCCCATGTCGCTCAGCATGCCGGACAAATCGAGCAGAAGGTCTGGCTCAGCACCGATTGCGAGTTTGCGGCCGCCAATATGGAAGTGTGCATCCAGCATGGCATCTGCGAGCTGACTGCGCTGGCGTCGATATTTCAAGGGTATCGGGCGGCCGCTGATCTCGCTCAAAAACGTCATGAACTCATCATTCGGACAGAGACCGCACAGCCGCTCGAAGATACGAAAAGGCACGCCGGTCTTTGCCTGCATGACCTCTGCAGCTCGCCGCATCTGCGCGCCGATTGCAATCGTGCAGCGCGCGCGGCCCATATCCGCAATTTCGCCGACGCCGATGCCGCCGATGGTCGTTGGCGTAAACTCATCGGGGATATGCCCATCGAGCGATCCCGCCAGGTCAGGGAGGAAGGACGGTGACAACCCGAAATCCTCCAGTATGACACGGAGTTCATCAAGATCGCCGGGCGTGAGGTGACATCCCGGCAGAACATTCACCCTCGATGGATCCCTCAGGCGACTGGCATTTGGCTCATCCACCAACACCTCCACAATGCGCGCGACAGCCTTCTCCCAGCCGTCCTGGAACGAGCCCTTGAAATCCGGTGTCGAGACGTAAACGAACGGCAACTTTGCGAGTTGCAGATGCTTGCTCCGGATCAGCTTGAGGTAGGCATCCACATCGTCGCCGTTGGTCTCGGTGACACCGGTCGAGCAGATTCCGATGATCTTTGGTTTGGCTCGGTTGTAGATGTTCAGTATCGCCTGCTCGAGATTCTCATAACCACCCAGTACAGTCGTGACCTCGCTCATCGCGGTGGTCTGCAGCGGTACAGCCTCTTTGAAATGCCGGACAAAGAGCGTGAGCCCGAAGGATGTGCACCCCTGGGAGCCGTGCAGAAGCGGCATCGCCCCGCCCAGCCCCATGAAGGCGAATGCGCCGCCGATCGGCTGGCTCATCTTCAGCGGGTTGACAGCGCAGGCTTTTGTCGGCGCGGTGACGATGGCCATGACGCCTCCCTACTCTGCGGCCTGTCGCATGGCAGATGGCTCGGACACCAAGATGTCCTCGATACGTCTTTTGCAGCAGCCACCGACTGCATTGGTATGCTTCCTGACCGCTTCGACGCTCCTCAGGCGATGCGCGTAGATTGCATCCTCGATCGTGCCCAGATCGACCTTGTTGCATATGCAGATCTTCCTGGCGCGGCGCGACTCTTCGGCGAGCGCCGGGTCGGCGAGCGCGGTCGCGGGCGATTGCATCTGCTCCATCGCCTTGGCCAACGCCTCCCATGGCGCAGGTCGACGTAGCTGCTTCCACATCGGACTGGAGAGCGACTTATCGATCTCCTCCACCAGCTTGACCATTCCGACATAGCCCATATAGGCGTGGCAACGCTCCTGGTTGATATCGAGCCAAGGCACCGCTGCTTTCAGCGCGACGAACTGCGACTTGCCGCCCGATAGCATGATGTCCGCTTTTGCGCCCTTCAACATCTCGTACATTTCGCGCGGCGTCATATTCTCGATCATGTGGGCATCATGCCCCATGAGCTCCTTAATGCGCTCCTTATCTTCCTTGGTCGATTTTTTCACGCTGGTACCGACTAACTCAAGCCCGGCTTCCTGGAGTGCCGCAACGACCGACCATGACTTGACGCCGCCGGTCATTAGCAAGGCCTTTTTGCCTTCGAACCGTGGCTTATACGGCTCGATCGCACCCCAGGCCCACGCTTCCTCGCGCGCGATCAACGATTCGGTGCGCCCGAGCAGATCTGTCGGGGCGCCGCGTTCAACCAATAAGCGGGCAATCTGCCGTAGCGATTCGCTCGAATCTTGAATACCGTAGAAAGACCCCTCGAAGAATGGAATCCCGTAGCGTTGCTCCATCTTGCGTGCAACGTTGATCATGGACTTTGAGCACACCAACATCGACGCCCGTGCGCGATGAGATGAAGCGACTTCGCGATATTTGCCATCGCCTGAGATGCAGCAGAGAATTCGTACTCCAAGCTCGTCTAGCAATGGCTTCACTTGCCAGAGCTCTCCCGAAAGGTTGTATTCTCCGATCAGATTGATGTCGTACGGGGTGGTGTAGTCCGGTTCTCGCGTACCGATCACATAGTCGAGCAAGGCCTCGCCGGCCAGCTTGTTGCCGAGGTTCTTCGAACCGATGAAGCCCGGAGAATTGATCGGGATCACCGGCTTTGAGAATCTTCGAGATGCCGCCTTGCAGACTGCGTTGATGTCGTCGCCGATCATCGCCGGGATGCAGGTTTGATAAACGAAGATTGCGGCCGGATCGTACTTGTCGATGATTTCCTTGATCGCCTTGCAAAGCCGCTTCTCGCCCCCGAATACAATATCGGTTTCGCTCAAATCGGTTGTAAATGCGGTGCGCCACAGATCCGAGCCGGACGACGCTGCACCCCGATTGTCCCAGGAATTGCCCTCGCACGCGATCGGACCATGTACCAAGTGAGCCACGTCGGTGAACGGCTGCAGCGCAACCTTGGCGCCATCGAAAGCACAGCCGCCGGCAGCACTACCCGGCTGCAGCTGTTTTGTGCAGCCGTTCCTGCGTTCAGCCTCCGACTTACTGCCATTCTTGGCGCAGCCCGGCTCGTCGAAGATATTCTGGACCGTGGCCGCCAGTGAACTCATCCTGTTTCCTCTCAGGGCGAACAAATTGCAAAGTCGACCATGTGCCGTGCCATCGCCCATTGCATGGACGACGGCACGCGCAGTCCCTCATCAGCGAATGATGTCGAAGCTGTAGTCCGTTTTGCCAAGAACGTTGGTGTTCTTGTCGATCTCGTCGAAGATCTTGTCCAGGATCTTCACCAGCACATTCAGGCCGCCCTGATAGCCCCATAGGGGGGAGCGGTGATGGTGATGCCGATCAAAAATCGGAAAGCCGATGCGGATCAGTGGCGTTCCGGTATCACGCTCCAGGTACTTCCCGTAGGTGTTGCCAATCAGAAAATCGACCGGCTCGGTAAACAGAAGTGAGCGCATGTGCCAAAGGTCTCGGCCGGGATAGGCTTGGCAGCCCTGTCCAAATGGCGAGCTTGCAAGCAGCGCCTGCATTTTTTCCTGCCATGCCTTGTTGCCGTTGGTAGACAGCACATGAGTCGGTTCGGCGCCGAGTTCGAGCAGAAACGCAGCCAACCCATAGCAGAGATCCGGATCGCCATAGATCGCGAACTTCTTGCCATGAACATGCGCGCTGGAGTCGGCGATGGCGTCCACCAGGCGGCCACGTTCTAGCGCAAGTTGCTCGGGAATCTCCTTGCCGCTGAGGCGTGACAGCGCGACGATGAAATCATCCGTTGCAGATAAGCCCACCGGGTAGTTGAAGGATAGGACGTCCTGGCCATGCTCCGCCACGAATGTGAGCGTCTTTTCCGTGCACCACTGTTGCATGGAGATAGTCGCCTTGGCATGAATCGCGTTCGCCGTATCCTCCAGCGTCGTACCACCGTCATACATCCGGAATTCGCCATCGGTCGGAGTATCAAAGACTTCGGAATTGTCGGCGAGAACCGTATGCTGGATGCCCATCAATTCCAAGACGCGCTTGATCTCGCGAAGGTTCCCGACGGTATAGCCATCGAATCCGCCAATGATGTTGATCGCCCCATTCGGTTTGCGCTCAAGCTTCGGCGCTGTTCCGGCCTTGCCGTCCCAAAAATGCTCCAGAATGCCCTTGAGCGCATTATCATAGCCCGTGACGTGGCTGCCGACGAACGCCGGCGTGTGGGCGAACGGCACGTCGAAGTCCGCCGGAACCGAGCCCTTTTCTTTCGAGGTCTTGATGAAGGCGTTGAGGTCATCGCCGATCACCTCGGCCATGCAGGTTGTGGAAACCGCAATCATCTTGGGCTTGTACATGTTGTAGCTGTTCGCGAGCCCGTCGGTCATGTTGTTCAGACCGCCGAATACGGCAGCGTCTTCCGTCATTGACGAAGAGACACAGGAGCTGGGCTCCTTGAAGTGCCGCGACAAATGACTGCGGTAATAGGCCACACAGCCTTGCGAGCCGTGGACGAAGGGCAACGTACGCTCAAAGCCAACAGAGGCGAATACGGCGCCAAGCGGCTGGCACGCCTTGGCCGGATTTACCGCTAGCGCCTCCCGCGCGAAATTTTTTTCGCGATATTCGGCGGTTTTCGTCCATTCCTTGATACGTTCGACCTCGGCAGGATCGCGAGGGTTCTCGAATATCTTCTTCTTGGCCAGCATCTGCTGGTATTCTGGACCGCGGAACAGTTCGACATGATCGAGCACGTGCTCGGCACTCTGCGCCATTGGTGAAATCCTTCGCTATCGTCGAGATTGTTATCGCCTCGGCTTTCCCGAGCGAGTTGACTTGCTTTATTCGGCAGCCTGGAGCTTGGCGCTCGATGCTTCCTTCCAGGGGGCCTTGGTTTTCTTCCAAACCGGCGAATTGACCGCCATGTCCATGTCGCGGGCAAAGATCGCGAATCCGTCATAGCCGTGATATGGACCCGAATAGTCCCAAGAGTGCATCTGCCGGAACGGCACACCCATCTTTTGAAAAACGTACTTTTCCTTGATACCCGACCCGACGAGGTCAGGCTGGAGCTTTTCGACGAAGCGCTCGAACTCATAGCCATTGACGTCATCGTAGATAAGCGTGCTGTCCTTCACGTAGTGCTGAGCTGTGCGCTGATAGTCGTCGTTGTGACCGAACTCGTATCCGGTGCCAATGACTTCCATCCCCAGGTCCTCATATGCGCCAATCACATGACGCGGACGGAGCCCGCCGACGTACAGCATCACGGTCTTGCCCTCCAAGCGAGGCCGATATTTAGCGATCACCGCGTTCGCGAGCGGCTGATACTTCTCGATTACCCGCTCGGCGCCTTCCTTGATCTTGTCGTCGAAATAACCCGCAATCTTGCGCAATGACTCTGCGATCTTTGATGGTCCAAAGAAATTGTACTCGCACCACGGAATACCGAACTTCTCCTCCATGTGGCGTGAGATGTAGTTCATTGAACGGTAGCAATGCAGAATGTTGAGCTTTGCCTTCGGCGTTGCTTGGAGCTCAGCCAGTGAGCCGTCGCCGGACCACTGCGCGATTACCCGCAAACCCATCTCCTCCAGCAGAATTCGGGATGACCAAGCGTCGCCGCCGATATTGTAGTCTCCGATAATCGCAACATCGTACGGCGTCGGCTCGAACTTGGGTTTGGCATCATCCTCGAGATGGCCGAAAATCCAATCGCGCACCGCATCGTTCGCAATGTGATGGCCCAGTGACTGCGACACGCCCCGGAAGCCCTCACAACGGACCGGCACGATGGTCTTGCCTCCATACTCCTTGGATTTCGCTCGTGACACGGCTTCGATGTCGTCACCGATCAATCCGATCGGGCATTCCGATTGGATCGTGATGCCGTTGTTGAGTGGAAACAGCTCTTGGATTTCATCAAGAATTTTGACCAGTTTTTTGTCGCCTCCGAATACGATGTCCTTTTCCTGGAAGTCGGAGGTGAACTGTAGGGTCACGAAGCTATCGATACCTGTGGTGCCAACGTAATAGTTGCGACGCGAGCCCCACGAGTACTGACCGCAGCCGACGGGGCCATGGCTGATATGAACCATGTCCTTGATTGGTCCCCAGACCACCCCCTTTGACCCCGCATAGGCGCAGCCTCTGATCGTCATCACGCCCGGTATGGATTTGATGTTGGACTTCACGCCGCAGTCTGACTTTCCGGCCTGGTGAACATTGAGGTGCTTGGCACGCCGTTTCGCGGTTTTCTCCGGATAGACCTTCAGCACCTCCTCGATCAGCTCTTTGTTGCGAGCCCTGATTTCTGCGATGCTCTGGGTCGTGGCGAGACTCATCTGATGTCCTTCAAAGGTTAGCTGTTGCGAGGGCGGCTTCTTGATCCAAGACTTTTGCAACCAGCATGCCAGCGTCTCGTGAGCACCAAAACTGCAACAATCAAAGCTACTTAGCGCGCCTCATGCGGTGACAAGGGCGTTGTTGCGAATCCGACATGGCGCTTTCGCAGAGAACTCTTGGTGTGGCCCCGTTCGAAATGGAACAAGGCGGGCTCTGCCTGAAACTTCCCACCCGGTTCTGGAGCCTATCCGCGACTGCAGTGCTCTGCGATTGAAGGCGGAAGTCGGCCGCAAGGCCGGCTGGCCGACCCAGGCTTACCAATGCTTCTAACTTACTGAAATTAAAGATGCTCACCTGCTGCGATGATGATGACGTGCACGATCCGAAGCTGCAGAGCTCAACGCGAGCTGCCTTGCCACGTGTACGCTCGCCGGTCACGCGAGCAATTTGCCACACCTTGATAAGGGCATGCACGAGCACATCGATCTCTTCGCGTGTATTGTAAAGTCCAAGGGACACACGGCACGTCGCCAGCAGGCCGAAAAACTTGAGCAGCGGCATCGCACAGTGCGCCCCGCCCGCACGGTTACACCGGCGCGGTTCGGCCGGCGTCCCGATCAGGCGCACGAAGTTGATGGCCTGAGCCCCTCCTCCGGGTAAGCGAGCAGCATCTTCTCGGGACGTGAGGATCTGCAACTTGACTATTGAATTGATGTAATCGACAGCGGCGACCGACGGGCTTCGACGATCGGCGACGTACCCGCTTTGAACCGGTGTGGTGGATCGCCGTAAATGACACTGGAATGCCCGACCACGCAAATCATCTCCTCGCCGCTATTGAAGGGCGACATCGAGGCCAGTGCTCAGACTTGCCGTAAAGTACCTAGAACCCCTGTCGGAACATACAGTTTTTGACCCGTCATGACTTAGAAATCGCAATCGATGTCGCAGAAGTCGGCGTTCAGATGGACGCATTCATTGCGAACCGTCGACCCGGCGAACGCAAGCCGTTGATTGCGTTGGCGAGGATACGCAGCGCGTCGATGCAGAGGCCAGCATCGATCTCGTGCAGGACGCACAGGCTCGGCTCGAACAGTGCCATCTGCAAAACCTCGTTGCGCTTGTTCTCGCCACCGGAGAAGCCGAATTGAAGCCGCGCTTGAGCATCTCCTCGGCAATGTTAAGCCAACCGTCTCTTTTCAGAAATTCGCGGGTGGAGAATTCCTGCTCGCCGCGCGCCTTGCCCTGGGCGTTCAGTGCCCCGCGCAGAAAGTTCATTGTACTCACGCCGGAAACTCGACAGGATACTGGAATGCCAGGAACACGCCTTGGCGCCTCAACCCGCCGCCGAATCGGTCTGGCGCGGCGTCGTCACCCAGATCACGCGCGCCACCTGCTGGGTCGGGTTGTCGAACATGTGCGGCACGACGCTCGGAAAGCGAAAGCTGTCGCCGGCTTCCAGCACATGGGCCTGATTGTCGAGCCACAGCCTTAAGCTGCCCGAGAGGATGTAGCCTGCCTTCTCGCCGGTGTGCTGCAGGAAGTCGGTGCCGGAGGAGGCGCCGGGGTTGAGCGTGAGCTCGTAGAGCTCGAGCTCGCCCTTGCCTTCCGGGGTCAGCGCTTCCTTAACGACGCCGCTGACGGTGAGCCGCAGCAGCCGCCGTTTGGTCTTGCGCACGATGTAGCGCTGCCCGTCGGCGGGATCGCTGCTCTCGAAGAAATAGGAGATGGGGACGTCGAGCGCGATGCCGAGCAGGCGCAGCGTGCGGATCGACGGCATCGCGCGCGCGCGTTCGAGCTGGCTGATCATTCCGGTGGACAGGCCGGTCTTGTTGGCGACGTCCTGGATCGAGAGGTCGGCGCGCTGCCGCAGCAGCCGCACGGTTTCACCCAGGCGCTGGTCGACCGAATCGTCAGCTTCGATCGTGGAAGCGTCCCTGTTGCCGTTGGTATCGCCGCGACCATCCATGTCGCTCTCCCATGCATCTTCTCAGCCTCAGGGCATCGCGCCTCGTGGCTTCAGTCAGAGTGAAAAGCTGACGCATTCTAACAATGTGGCGACGGCTGTTTAGTCGTGAAGAACTTTTGCCAGAAAAATTTAGAAGCACTAAAGCCCACTCCTGTCCCTTTGCCGGGGTCTGGGGGCGGCGCGGTCGTTATGTCCCAACGCTCTGCGAGCGGCTCGCGCAAGTCACCACGAACTCGCGGCTAGCAAGTGAGAAAAACAGGAGACGGATAGGAAAGGCGGCTTTGTCGATAGCGTCTTCCTTTTGTTTCGTGCGGGAGCTCCTCTCGTCGGCTACCCGACCTTTGCCGGCACGCAGGTATCAGGCACCGGGCAAACGACGGCGCATTGTGGCGCGTCAAAATGCCCTTCACATTGGGTACACTGGGACGGATTGATCACATATATGTCGTTCTTCAGGCTGATCGCGGCATTGGGACACTCGAACTCACACGCACCGCAGACGGTGCACTGGGATGCGATTATCTTGTAAGCCATCACTGCGATTCCATAAGCAAAAGGTGCGGGACAGCTTCTTGCTATCAAGTCTTGTGCCAGACAGTATGAGCTTGCTTTGTCTGGAGTATTTTCGATAACGCAAATCGCCGCGTCGACACGCTGTCGCAAATCCTACACTGGGCGTGGCGGCTGATCTCGATGCTTTGATTTGCGCATGGTCAATTCACAGCAGTTAGCGATCAGATGAACCACCTTCGCCAGACTCAGCGGAACGATCTGAGATGCTCCCCAACGCCCGCCGTGCCACGGCTAAGATCGATGCGTCGCGCGGTATCATAGAGTCCCCGCGGGTCTAACCCAGGGCCGCATCTTGTTGATTCCACCCACCGGGACAGCCGCGGCTTACGCGACAGCATCACGGGCAGCAACCGGCAGGTCCTCACCAGGCTCCCTCCCCACAGCCAGTCAGAAGGTCGCGGCGGCCGCTCCAGATACAATCACACCCGTGATGCGCGTCCCTCTCGGGGCCCGCGGGACGCATTTTCAGTTGCCCCGGATTGCCGGCAAACCGGCATTCACATGCGCTGTATGGGGCAAAAGTACACTCTCTCCCCCTCGCCCGGGCGATTGAAACCAGGTGTTCGTCTGGTGATCCTCCGCTACGCTTCGCGGTCAGGGTAGATGCCGGCAGCGGTCAGGCGATTGATGTGGCCGAAAACAAGCCACCCAAAACGGTGGCTTAGTCACGGAGGAAACAGCATGAGGGCCTTTGGGATCACGCCGCAGCCTGTTCGATCGGTGAGAAGGGAAGCCCGAGGCTTTCGGCCACCGCTTTGTAAGTTAGCCGGCCCCGATGGACGTTGAGGCCTGCGCGCAAATGTGGATTTTCCAGTACGGCGGAAAACCCCTTGTTGGCCAGAGCCAAACCAAACGGCAGAGTTGCGTTATTCAGTGCTTGACTCGAGGTCAGCGGAACGGCGCCGGGCATATTGGCCACACAGTAATGAATGATGCCATCTACTTCGTAAGTCGGATCAGCGTGAGTGGTTGGGTGTGATGTCTCAAAGCAGCCGCCCTGGTCGATAGCGACGTCCACGAGTACTGCCCTCTTACGCATCGAGCTCAGCATGCTCCGCCGGACCAGCTTCGGCGCGCTCGCACCTGGAACGAGCACGGCACCAATCACCACATCCGCCGCAAATACCTCTTCCTCTACGGACTCGATGGTTGAAAACCTGGTGCGAACGCGCCCTTCGAATAGCTCGTCCAGCTCGCGGAGCCGGATTAACGAACGATCGATGATGGTCACTTCTGCGCCCAGACCGATCGCCATGCGTGCAGCGTGCGTACCGACGACGCCACCTCCGATCACCACGATTCGTGCAGGCTGAACACCGGGCACCCCACCGATCAGCAGCCCTCGTCCGCCTGTACTCCGCTTTAGGGCGCTACCCGCCGCTTCGACCGCAAGCCTACCCGCGACCTCGCTCATCGGCGCCAGCAATGGAAGACCACCATGCGCATCAGTTACCGTCTCATAGGCGATCGCGGTGCATCCAGATTCCAGGAGGCCGGTAGCCTGGTCCAGGTCGGGAGCCAGATGCAGATAAGTGAAGAGGATGTGATTCTCACGCAGCTGAGACCATTCGGACGGCTGAGGCTCCTTGACCTTTACGATCATCTCGCTCAAGGCGAATACCTCAACGGCGGAAGTTAGAATCGTTGCGCCAGCATTGCGATAATCGTCATCGGTTGCACCAATGCCAGCGCCCGCATTGGTCTCGATCATCACGCTGTGGCCTGCTGCCACGTATTCGCGGACAGCTCCAGGAGTAAGGCCCACGCGATATTCGTGCGCCTTGATTTCCTTTGGGACTCCGACCTTCATTTGAAAACTCCCTGCCTGACGCGCCCTTCTTATCGGAAGCGAGCAGCGATATCGCGACGCAGCCGATAAAATCGGTGCAGGAATTCAGCGATATTTGACAGGCTTCGCAGGATTTCAAACTAACGGGTGCCGAGCGGACCGTGGGACCTTGCTCCCTGAACTTAACGCGTCGACACGCGCGATAGTGATAAATCGTTCCGAATTGCTGTTTCGGCTCGGTGCGGAAGGTTCTTGCAGACCTCGTCGAGAACCACCGGTAAGAGGCAGTGCTGGGGCCATCCAACATTTGGCGATCTCCCTCATTTTCTGCCCCAAGCGGTAGATTTCGCGTTGGGAAGCCTCACGTCAAACACTACTCAAAGATGATTAGTCGAGCGGTCACCATGGAAAAGGAAGCTAACAAAAACGCAACAAGCAGATGTCTGTTTGACGCTTCGCGCTGCTCTTTTCTTGAATTGAATAAAGAGCGACGCCCGGCTGCGTGTGACGCCGATGAATCACTGCAGCCTGATGCTTTTGCTTTGCGTCCGACGCACCTGAGGTGACGCATCGCGTGGCGTGCTCGATGCTCGAACGGGGGAGGTCCGGATCGGAGGGCAGGGCCAGGTCCCTCAACCCGGCACGGCCGGTCCATTTATCTAAGCATGCCTCAGACTGATGTCTCTATCGTGCTCGACCTTCGCACGCTAGCGCGATTGTGCTCTCTGTCGCGCGAACGCGTAGACCGGATTGATACCACAATAGGCGTAGGTGCCTGATGCAGTGGCCATACACTGCTCATAGGTCGAAAACTGGCAATTGCCCGGATATCCCCAGGTACGTCCCTGCAGACAATATACGTCCTGCGGGGCCGGGGGGATGTACGAGCGAGCCCGCGAAGCCGCGCTCGAAGCCGATCCGAAGCTGACGAGCATGGGGATTGCAAGCACACCGATAAACAGACGATTGCGCATGATCTCGCCTCCGCTAAATCTCGCCGAAGGATAGAGGATTCGGATTTGATGTTTTGATCTTAGTCAATGGCAAATAGCCGGTCGCCATCGTGGGACGATCACCTTAGTCTAGAAACTCAAGTGTGACAGCGCTCCGAGTTCAGAGCAGCAATCTGGCTGCTTTTAGAGAAGAACGCATTTTTCCGGCGTGATGCGCCGCATCGGGGCGCAAAAGAACGAGGGAAGTAGCGAATCGGCATATATTACTCGCGCTCGCGCATGCGCGTTTGTGGCGATCAGACCGCCTGACTCACTGCGCTTCGAGCGCGAGAAATTGATTGGGCGATTGCTTCCGCGGATATCGACGTGGCCAGCCGCCAAGCGCCCCGTTTACAGGCCGAACATATGACCGCACCGTCGTCCCTTGTTCAACCACAGAAAGATCTTGCGGGAGAGGGCGGCCATGGCATTCACTCTTTCCATATTTCAACGGATATTGAATTTGTCGTCGATGCCCTCCGGCACGATCATGTGGATGTGCGGATGGTGGCTCATCGCCGAACCCGAGTAATGCAGCACCACGTTGATGCGGACACTTGCGCCGAGATGCTCGGGATTTGCGGGGATAATCGTCATCGCCTCGGAAGCAGCGTGAAACAGCAGGCCATAAGTGCCGGTCGCACCCGATAATCGGAGTCTAGCGAACCTGCCCCCCCGGTAAGCGCGCCGCAGGCAAGCGGATGACGATCTGGCTGTCCGTGATGTTGACGACTTCCTCGCGCTTTCTCCCGTCATCGTACCGCAATTCGAACGTCACTCCCGATGCAGATGGGGCAAAGGGCTCAGGCGTAAGGCTGATCCACCCCTCCCCCAAATTCAGAATGATCGGTCGATCCGCCCGAAAGCGGGCGTCGAGCAGCACCAAGTCCAATCCGAGAGACTGGAGCCGAACGTTGAGCCGTCGACGCACGCCATCACGTGGCCAAATACGCAGGGTGTGAGCGAACGTCTCCATGATGCCACCGTGACAAACCTGCCCAAAGATGGGATCGTCGGCAACGATCGTCGCAGCAGCGCGGACCGCCCCACAAAATCCCAGGTCGATCTCGCACGAGTAATACCACGTTCCACGGTGATGCGGTTGACCGAGCCATGTGGTCCCGCTCGGCGCCGGCTCGAAGCCGCCACCGGCTGCGCCGTCATTCTCCTCGCCGGGATACCAATAGCCATGACCGGCCGACGCAGGGCCGCTGTTCAGCAAAGCCCACGCGCTGAGTTGTGACGCATAGCCGAGACGAAGGAGCGGATGCGGGTCGTCTGCATCGTTCAGCGCATGATCAAGCAGCGCCCAGCCACCCATCTGCGCCATGTAAGTTAGCGTATAGGCGTCGCCCGCCGTGCGGCGATAATCGCTGCCTAGGTAGTAATAAGCAGGCTCCAACCAGCCACGGCAGAACAGATTTGCGGCGATCTGACGCTCCGCGAAAGCACGCGCTGCCGCCTTCGAAATCCCCATGGCGACAGGGTCGTCCAGGGCCGAGCGCGCCAGTGCCTGCGTTGATTCGAAGGCTGTGGAATCGAACGGATATTCAGACTTGAACAGGTCCGCCTTCGGATCGACGAAGGCGCGCACCTTACGCGCCCAGTGCGCCTCCAACGTCGCCGCCTCACGCGTCAAGCCCGCGCTCGTGAGTGCCGAAACCAGTTCGGGGATCACACATTCGTTGGTGCAGCCGGTGTGGTAGGCAGACCAAATCACCACGCGCATCGGCACCGTGAACATGGCCAGCGCCGTACCGTAGGCGCGTACCAAATAATCTCGCGCGCTCTGGCGGGTGGGTATCGCGGGATGGTCACGCGCGATGCGGTGCATGGCCAAATACATCGCGAAGATGTGCGGATAGTCATAAGGCCGCCAGATATGCAGGCGGCCCTTTGGGCCGGGATCGCTGCTTTCCCTGTTCTGCTTCCAATCGGGTATGCCGTACAGGCCGTACGCGTATGCCTCCTGTGTGGTACGTTGCAGCCCGCCCCAGAGGAACGTATCTATATACCGATCCAGCGCCGCCACTTCCGCCACATCAGGATGCTCGGCATTCTTGGTCGCGAGGTAAGCGGGCTTGCTCAGCCCGGGATCGTCGCACGTCACCTCGTAGACGCGCCAGCCCTTGATCCGATCGTAATTGTCCGGGCCAAGCAGGACCTGCGTCTCCATATTCCACTCGCCAAACAAACCGTCGTACCATTTGGACGGGTCACGATGCTGCCGCTTCACGATGAAGGTTGCGCGCTTCTTCATCATCGTCTCGACGGGCTCGGTAGCGAAGAATTCAAGAAAGGTCTGGCGCGCACCCGGCTGGTGTAGGGTCAGCCGGTTCTCGCCCAATCGCGAAAAGCGAATCCGCCACAGTCGCCTGCCAGCCCGATCCGGCAACCGTTGCACCACCGTATCGCCGGTAAATTCCGCTTCGATTCGCTCCACCGGAATGGAGGACGCGAGCGCGATGTCGACATGCAGGTCGTTGGGAACCGTCATGCCAGGCATTACTTCCACGTCCACCAGACCGGCGTCCGCGATAGCCGTGCGCGCCGCCTCGTAATCGGCAACCCACTGGAAGCGGAGACGGTAACGCCGTTGCTCGTTCGGCGACAGGAACAGGGAATGGGTGGGCTGGCGCCAGCGAGTCCCGCCTGCCCCTGCCTCGTCGGCGGCCGCCCCGGCTAAGATGTAGGCGCACCACGTCCCACTGGCTTCGGCCGAATCCGTGTGGATATCCCAATATTCCAGTGACGTGTCCGCTTCCGGTAAGAGCATGAGGAAGGGACCGGTGCTGTTGCCGCGAATCCAGAGGATGTGCGATCCATGCCCCGAGACGAAGCTGTGCTTCAAAACAGCCACCGATACCGGTTGCCCTGCCGGAAATTCGGTGTTCATCGGCATGGGTAAATAGAGGTCGCCAACCTCCACGCTCGTCATGCCATCGTTCCGCAGCATGATCTCCCACGTCAATCCAGCCTCGTCGACTGCGAGGCGAGTCGTGAGAAGGACGCCGGCATCGCGGGCTGCTAGTTCAAGGGCCGCGCTATGCATCGGCTTCGTTGCATCAACGCCGGTTCGAAGCGTATGCCATTCGGATCCGGCACGCCGAACTCTAGCGTGAGCCGTCCCCAGCACGGCTCCAGCCAGAACATAATCCGTGTCATACGCATCGTTACGATACCGCAACGAGGTAATGCCGTCTTGTGTGCACCCAACGATGAAGGGAGAGTCGGCCGCCTTCAACACCATGACAACCTTGCGCTGCGACCGATTGGGTGTAGGCACCGTAAAGCCTCCTAACAACGCGCTACCCAAGAAGCTACTGCCCAACAGCATCGTACGACGCGTATACGTCCAGGCTTTAGACATGCCTTTGGTCTTCGCCATCAACCGTATCCGGTATCGCTGATAAAGAGCTGGAGCCTATATCCAACAGGCGAACTTCTCGCCGGACCTCCGGGGAGTCGTGGATCATCCCTGTGGCGGCAACTTGGCAGCCACAGGCTCGCTCTCGAGAGTTACGCTCGTTCTGCGGGCGACGACCTTCCAGCCGGCCCTTTCTGCTGCTGAGGCTGGCTGTATGGGAGTCGGCGGCCGTTAGGCGGATTCGGTTGCTGCTCGTGCGAGTTTTGGCCGTGCACGATCAACCTTGTGCCGATCGAACGCCTTCTCGAGAAACAGGGTCGCAAACCATGGAAAGTCAGGCGCTACCAGCGGGCGCGGGTTAACTTATCGGGACGATGGCTTTGGTGATTGGGGCCGTGCTCACGCCGCGTAGAAGTTTCAGATGGCCGCGCTCGCCCATGGCGGTGAAATCATGAATGTGCCGGTTAGCCTTGGGGCGGGCATGCGAATCCTTCCACTCGACCAAAGGACGCTGGGCGTGTCGGAGGCGAGCACCTTCGCTGCGGGCCACCGCCGAGGTCGTGGACGTCGAAGGCTTGAAGGAGTTGTATCAGTCGAGGTTTCTGAAACGACGTCAGCCGCAGAGTGCGCACCCTGTTCAACATATCCGAGGCAATTGTTCGCCCCACAGCCAGTCGACGACGCGTCGGCCGCCGAAACCGGTGGTCATCTGCACAAATTTGTGATCGTCAGCCACCGCCTCGCCAATATCAGCTGCATCGGACGCGAGCGGGTGCGCCTTCATGGCAGCAAGCACGGCATCGGCCGAATCAGGCGCGACGATCGCAACGAGCTTGCCCTCGTTGGCGACATGGATCGGCTCAAGTCCAAGAAGTTCGCAGGCAGCCGTAACCGCAGGCTTCACCGGAATGGTTGATTCCTGCAAATGGAACCCAACGTCGGATTGATGCGCAATCTCGTTGAGAGCCGCAGCGAGCCCGCCACGCGTGGGGTCGCGCATCACCCGGATGCCGCCAGGGCCGGCGGCAATCATGACCGCTACGAGATCATGCAAGGCTGCTGAGTCCGAGACGATTTCGGTTTGAAAAGCGACGTTCTGACGTTTTGACATAATCGCCACCCCATGGTCGCCGAGGCTTCCGGACACCAGCACACGATCCCCGACCCTTACCTTGTCGGCGGACAGATCCAAACCATCGGCCACAAGCCCGATCCCGGCCACGGAGATGAACAGACCGTCTGCTTTGCCACGCTCGACGACTTTGGTGTCTCCAGCAATGATGTGAACGCCGCCCCCGCGAGCTGCCGCGCCCATCGAATCCGCGATCGACTTCAGATCCGAAAAACGGAAACCCTCCTCGATGATAAAGCTGGCTGACAGATAGAGCGGACGCGCACCGGACATCGCGACATCATTGATCGTGCCGTGCACAGCCAATGACCCGATATTGCCGCCGGGAAAGAACAGTGGGGTAACCACATAGCCGTCGGTCGTCATCACCATCCTGCCTGCCGAAACGTCAAACGCCGACTGATCATTGCAGCGAGCGAGCCATTCATTACCGAAGGCTTGGTGAAAAAGGTCGGAGATCAGCTGTGCCATGGCACGGCCCCCGGATCCGTGGGACAGTTCAACGCGCCCGTTCTTTACGTCGAGCTTGCGTGGATAGGCTTTCACGCTCATGACCTTTGCCTCACCTGTTCACCACGAACTCGGCCATAGGTCCAATACGCCGCACAAGCGCCTTCTGATGACACCATGCAAGCGCCTATGGGCGTTTCCGGCGTGCAGATCTTTCCAATCAACTTGCAATCGGCGGGCCGTTTGGCGCCACGCAGGATCGCGCAGCACTCGCATGCCGGATCGTCTGCGACACGCATGTCATGGATCGCAAAACGCGTCTCGGCGTCGAATTTTGCGTAAGACCGCTTCAGCTTCAGTCCGCTGTTGGGTACGAGTCCGAGCCCACGCCATTCAAACTGATCACGCAGTTCGAATACCTGCGACACCTCGTCCTTGGCCCGCAGATTGCCTTCGCGTGTCACTGCACGGCGGTATTGGTTTTCTACCTCGTAGCGGTGTTGATTCACCTGCCGCACCAGCATCAATATAGCTTGCAGTATGTCGAGGGGTTCAAATCCCGCGACTACGATCGGCTTCTCGAACTGTTCTACCAGAGGCTCGTAAGGCTGCGTACCGATAATGGTGCTGACATGCGCAGGTCCGATGAAGCCGTCAATTGGGACGCCGCCGGTGTTGCGGATCTTCGGGTTATCGAGAATACTGTGCATCGCAGAGGGTGTAAGCACGTGATTGCAGAACACGCTCAGGCCCTCCAACCGCTTGCTCTCGGCAATCCGGATCATGACCGCCGTCGGGGGCGTCGTGGTCTCAAAACCGATGGCAAAGAAGACCACCTCGCGGCCCGGTATCTGTTCGGCGAGCCGGATAGCGTCCAGCGTCGAGTAAACCATCCGAATGTCAGCGCCCAGCGCTTTGGCTCGCAACAGGGACTGTCCTTGCGACCCGGGAGCACGCATTAAGTCGCCGTAGACGCAGAGAGTGACCTCTGATCGCTCGACGAGCCGGATCGCCATGTCGATTCGGCTCGCGGGCAGAACGCAGACGGGACAACCGGGCCCGTGGATCATCCGGACGTTCGCGGGCAGCAGATCCTCGAGGCCGTAGCGGGAGATCGCATGAGTGTGTCCGCCGCAAAATTCCATGAACCGATAGGCTCTTTGCGAACTGACCTCAGCATCAATCGCACGCGCAAGTCCCTGCGCGATGGTTTTGTCGCGAAATTCGTCAGAATATTTCATGATCGGCATTCCTGCGCGGCGGTGCTTAGCTCCTGCAGGAGCTCCAGCGTGCGCTTGGCTTCCGCCTGATCGATCTTAGCGAGCGCATAGCCGGCATGGACGAGGACGCAATCGCCGACATCGAGCTCGTCGACGAGAGCAATCGATATCTCCAGGCTGATGCCATCGATGGACACGAGAGCCATGTCGTTGGGTAGGATTTTCGCGATCTTCGCCGGAACCGAAAGACACATATCAGGCAGTTATTCCCGTGGCGGACGACTGTTGAGCAATCTGTAGAGCGGCAATCCAGGCCTGGCCAAGGCTCAAACCGCCGTCACTGGGCGGCAGCCGCCGCGGCACCAATGGGGTAAGACCGGCTGCGCTGCAACCGCGCGGGATCTCGTCCGACAGCACCGTGTTCAGGAAGCAGCCGCCGCTCAGAACGACGGTATTGACGCCGGTTGTTCGCGCAGCGCGCGTGACCCAGTCGACACAGGCGGCGGCGAAAGTGCCATGAAACAGCCCCGCTCCACCTGCGGCGTCAATGTCATCAGCAATCAACCGCGAAAATAGCGGACGAAGCGACAGCACGCCGCCGTCGATCGTCCAGCCGGCTTCGAGAATCGTTGCCCGCCGCACCAGCGCTTCGAGCTTCATCGCTGCTTCGCCCTCATAGCTCTGCAAATGCGCAATACCCAGCAGCGCGGCTGCCGCGTCGAACAACCGCCCCGCACTGGTGGTGGCGGTCCCGCCCGGCTGATCGAGCAAGTCCGACACACACACCGCTTGCCGTTGCGCCGCAAAGCGCTGCCCGATTTCGTTAGCCCTGCCGAGCCCGTGTAGTACTGCGCTCGCCATACGCCACGGCTCGCGGGCTGCACGATCTCCACCGGGCATCTGCAGGGGCGCTAAGTGCCCTATGCGTCGGAACCACGTCCCTTCGCACAACAATAGTTCGCCACCCCAGTTACCGCCGTCGGCGCCGAAGCCATGGCCATCGAGCACCAGCGCAAGCGCTGGTCCCGTATGGCCATGCTCGGCGATTACTGCGGCAGCGTGTGCGTGGTGATGCTGGACCGCGACCAGCGCGTGAGCATTTGCTTCCGCAAACCGGGTAGAAGCCATATCGGGATGCAGATCATGGGCGTAAGCCACAGGCTCCACGTCAAGGATCGATGTGAGATGTCGTATCGTCTTCTCGAACGCACGGATGCCTTCGGCCGTATTTAGATCGCCAATATGCTGAGAGACGAACGCTTGGTTGTCCCGGGTGATTGTGACGGTCGACTTCAGTTCGCCGCCGACGGCGAGCACGGGCGGGACCGATCTCGCAAGCCGGATCGGCTCGGGAACATAGCCACGAGCACGACGAACGAATTGGGGCCGGCCAGCCATCACCGAAACCACGGAATCATCAGCACCCGTCAAGATATCGCGATCATGGGTCACGATAAGATCGGCGATTCCGTCGAGCCGCCGCAGCGCCTGCGCGTTGTCAACCAGCAGCGGTTCGCCGCAAAGATTGGCACTGGTGGCCACCATGACGGGGCTGCAACCCGCACGCACACCTCGCGAGCGAAGCGCATGGAAGATGAGGTGATGCAGCGGCACTACGGGCAGCATGATACCCACTCGCGATAACCCAGGAGCTATGGCGGGCGCCAGATTGTGGCGCGATGGCAGGAGGACGATAGGGCGTGCTACGGATTCTAGCAGTGCTAGCTCGGGCGCGTTCGCTTCCGCGATCTCGCTGACGCGCTCGATGGAATCGACCATAATCGCGAACGGCTTCTGAAGGCGGTGCTTTCTCCTGCGCAAACGCTGCACGACCTCTTGATTACGCGCATCGCAAAGAAGCTGGTATCCGCCCAGCCCCTTTATCGCCACGATCTGCCCCCGCGCGATTGCCGCGACAATATCGCTGATCCCATGGCTGAGCCGAGGACCGCATGCTGGGCATGCGATCGCCTCCGCGTGAAACCTGCGGCTTGCCGGATCGGCATAGTCAGCCACGCACGCGGCGCACAAACTAAACGCCCTCATCACAGTGTTGCGACGATCGTACGGAAGCTGTTCGGCGATGGTGTAGCGTGGGCCGCAATGGCAACAACTGATGAAAGGGTAAAGGTAATGCCGATTTTCTGGATCGAATAGCTCTTTAAGGCATCGTTGGCAGACCGCGGCATCAGCGACGATCTGCGTCGACAATTTGCCGGCTTCGCTCGTACCGATCGAAAAACCCTTCTCCGCGAGCGCGGCAGTCTCGCGAACGCAGACGTCGACTATGCGTGCCAATGGAGGCGCCTCGAGCGGCAACGCGGCGACAAACTCCAACGCACGGTGGCCCTCAACCTCGATGATAACGCCCTCAGCGCCATTGATGACAAACCCCGCCAATCCGTACCGAATGGCAAGTCCATAGACGTAAGGACGAAAGCCGACCCCTTGCACTGCCCCAGTCACGATGACGCGCAGCCGTGTTCGGTCGCAGGTGGCTGCGGCGTTCATCGCCCTGTGTCCTCGAAGGCGCGCCTCAGACGGCCCGCCTGTCTATCGATCCAGGCGTAGAGCGCGGCAAAGCCTTCGCCAGTCCGAGCCGAAACTACAATCACGTCGATCTTCGGGTTGACCCGTCTGGCGTATTCGATGGCCTTGCCCAAGTCGAATTCGAGCGCCGACGCTAGATCAATCTTGTTAATCACCATGAGCGACGAAGCGGCAAACACATCGGGATACTTCAGCGGCTTGTCTTCACCTTCAGTAATCGAGAACACTACGATCTTGCAGGCTTCGCCAAGATCGAAGGCGGCGGGACAGATCAGATTACCCACGTTTTCGATGAAGAGAATACCGCCTGAGAGCAGCGGCAGGCGGCGATAAGCCTCGCCAATCATTGTAGCGTCGAGATGACAATTCTTGCCGGTATTGATTTGAACAGCTGGCACGCCGGCGGCCTGAATCCGTCTGGCATCGTTCGAGGTCTGCTGGTCCCCTTCGATGACCCCGACCCACCGGCTGCACTTGAGCTCGGACACCGCGCGGACGAGCAGCGTCGTTTTGCCGGCACCGGGGCTGGACAAAACATTAAATACAAGCAGGTCATCGGCTGCGAAGAGCGCGCGATTGTTCGCCGCTATTCCATTATTCTTGTGCAGGATATCGCGCTCAATCTCAACGAGCCGTTTCCGGCTCCTGCCACAGCCCCTCAAATCAGGCGGAACGACGCCGTTCGGAAGCGCTTGCGCGTTATGCGCCTGGTGATTGGCTGAGCTAGGACAGCGATTATAGCTCTCACCAGAGTGGTTTGACGGCGGCGGCCGTTGGTCGCCCGGCGGAAGAGCAGAATGGCAGTCGCGATCTTCCTGAAGGGATCGTTCATGGCTCTCCGCATCATTCACCTCGGCGCGTTTTGTGGACGGCGTCCGTTCGTGGCAGCCGCAAACAGTACACATCAATCGATCTCCAGCTCTTTCACCCGCATCTGTTCGCCCGCGGTCACCTGCAAGTGATAGCTGCCGCAGCAAGGGCAGCACTCACCGCGCCGAGCGATTTCGACGCTCTTCGAACAGCTCATGCACCAGGCAACGCCTGGCAGTTCGACGATATTAAGTGCCGCGCCCTCGGCAACGGTCCGCGTTGCAGCGGCAGCAAAGCAAAACCTGATCGCTTCAGGCGCCGCATGACTCAGCGCTCCCATCTCCAGACAGATGCTCCGCACCCGCGAGGAGGATCGCTCGTGTACCTTCTCCTCGACAATCTGAATGATGCCAAGACAAATCGCCATTTCATGCATCGCGAACTTCGCTAAGGTTGAGGGTGAACGCGACGCACGGATCGAGCGATGCAATCACCGCATGGACTGCATCTCCGCGTTTTCGAGCCGTCAGCACCGCGCCTTGCAGATTCCGTACAAGCGGCCCGCGCCGGTGAAAATTCCACTCCGTCGGCGCAAGAAATTCGAAGCGGGATATTCTACCCTGAGCGTCGAGTTCAACCGCGTGGTAGAGACGGCCCCTGGCGCATTCGACCGCGGCCGCTGCACGGCGCGGCCCTAGCTTATATCTTTCGATAATCCCATGCTCCGCGGCGCCAATCTGAGCGCCGGCCTTAAGCCAGGCACATAGCCGCACGATTTCATTAAATCTTGCCATCAGCCGCTCGGCCGCACCGAAGGGTCCCACCGGGACCCGATCCCGGCTGATCTGGCGCGCCCATGGACCCGTCTCGGGCACATGTCCGTCAACATCGGGACAATGGCAGAACTTCGAGTCATCCCCGAGCAATCGTTTCGTGATGTTGGGGTCGTCAGCAACAGACAGGAATGAGTGCCCCGCCGGAATTGACTTCACGTCGACGTCATTAAGCGCCGCAACGCGAACCGCCAGCGGGCTACCAGACCTCAGCGCCTCCCCCTCATGTAGACCGAGCGCGGCAAGCGCAGCGACAATCCGCGCGGTAGCTTCGCGTTGAGCAGAGCTCCAGGCTGGCTGTGCGGAGCGGACAAATGCTGACAATTCCGACATCAGGGAGCGGATCCTCGCCGCACTGGCGACATCTAACGTAAGATGTCCGACAAAAAGGCTCCGGGCCAACTCCGCGATCCGCTCAGTAACGATAAGTGTAATACGCTGCCGTCTTGTTGCGCGGGTGATCACCTCGTCGCGCGCCGTCTCGATCGCGGACAAGAATGCAGTTTGCTGCGCAGCGACACACAACGCGAAAAGCCGCGGCAGCACGTTGATCACTGTCGAGGGCTCCTTGCCGGCGAACATCCGCGCCAGCGGCGGCCGGACTCGCGGCAGGATCTCGACCGAGGCGACTACGTCGGCAGCTAGCAATACGCGGACATCGATTTTGTTGCGGGCAACGAGACTCATGGGCAACGCTCCGTCATCATCCCGCGCAAGCTAAAGTCCACGCGCTTGCACCGTCTGCGGGATCCCACCCGATGCCGAATGCCCAAGAGAGCTCTTCATGTGAAGTACGCCTCAATAATTTCCTGCATGCGCTCGGCTGAGTCCTGGAAATCCTCATCGGCAGCCAACGTAACAATCGGCACGCCGCCGACCTCCAGCGTATCAAGGATGATGTCGTCCGTAGAATTGAAGAACTGCACGGACCAGACATTCCTAATCCTGGTCGCCTGTACTCGGCAGGTGCCGTAGCCGTGCAACATGAGTTGGACCGGTCCATTGCCCAAGCTTTGCTGTAGGAATGCCAAGTCGATAATGCTCATCGGCAGTGACGTCAGATTGATAACATGGGCGTGCATGCCCAATTGCCAGACCCTCGCCCGCTCCCGTATTTCGGCCAGCACCGGTTGAACGTTCATCGCGCCATTCGGCGGCGAGCCGATCACAAGCTCGGCCGACGTCAGGTCAGTTGCGGCACGCCGGACAACCTGCGGAATCGACCCGACCTCAACATATTCATGCGCGGGCTCAGTGCCGATGCGCAAGCGCCAGATTCCCGCAAGCACAGACTCCCGGATTTGCGCCAAAGAGCCATCTGGCAGCGCAACCACGCCGGCCACCTCACCTTCTCCGAGCAGTTCGTCAATCAACTTGCGTTCGCCATCGCCGAGATTTGCGAGTCCGTACAGTTGTGTCCGAGCACCGCTTCTCTGACCGCGAACGGCAGCGGCGGCGTTTGCTAACAGCAAGGTGGCGTTCGGATAGTTCCTTCCACGCTCGTCCGCGTCGCGCCAGGCGGGGCCGGCGAGCGAACTCATTAGACCGGTATGGAATACATCGAGACTCGCAGAGCCAGTGGCAAGCTCGTTCGTCGCCCGCTCAGCGCCGCCGGGTAGAACGGGGGTCGCTGGTTTCATGATGCGATGCTCCGTTGTCCGCACCGAGCGGCAATGCACTTGCCGAAGCAAGGGCTGGCGGCGTGTGCCCTAATGATCGGTACGGAGATGCGGTTGATCGCAAGCAAACGGTCCGATCTCTTGCTGAGCAGGCAGACTTCATCGTGCCTAGGGCATAGAGTCCGCATCGACCGTCTACGTCGGCCGAGCCCGCCGACCCGTGTGCCACTAACGCCGCGGGAACCCACTGCGTCTTGCATGCCTTGTCGAAACTTCTTGACAACTTCAGGAAGGAAGAATGCGAGCTGGATGATCCGGAGCTCGGTCCCGGACAGCGGCATCGCAGTCACCGTCACTTGAGCGTGCGCGGCTAGGCGCGCATCGACGCTGACGCCCTCCACGTCGGACGGAGGGCGTCGCGCCGAACCATGCTGCGCCGGCTGCAATTTCATCAAACGCCTTTCTGATGATGTTCGGTTCTGCTAGCAGAGCGTTAGCAAGGCGCATGCCAATCACCGTCTGGCCGCGGCTCGCGCTCGGACCAACGGCAAAGCGCCTGATATTTTCCAGTCAAACGTTACGTGCGACTGGAATTCGATTGTGAGAACCCTCACTCGGCGCAAGCGAGCAGAACGGCTACCGTAAGTGCTCCGGCAATTGTGGCTCGTGACCGATCAAGTCTGCAAAGAATCGATTGCTGTCCTGGCCGTTGAGGCTGGCCTCAAGCCCGTCAAGTGCTTCCGAGATCAGCCTTGCTTCATTGTCGTCCAAAACCCGCACCGCGCTGTCGATATGGACGAGCACCTTGGCGCCGACCGGTACATCGGGGAGCAGCATGACCGAGACGCGCCGCTGTTCATTGCCATACTCGCACAGCGCCGTGATACCGTCGGTCTCGGCAATCGTCATTGGCAAGCCAAGGCACATTGTCAGTCGCAGGCCGCTAGACGGGCTGCACCCTCATCTCATAACTCGCATGGTCAATATTGTTTGCCAACAGCCGTTCTGATGCAGGCAGCGGCCCGTTCCGCGGTTTCACCGGCGAGCCCCACTGCGCTAGAAGCTTACAAGCCAGTTCAATCGCAGGCGCAATCTGAAAGCGCACCGGCGCTGTCAGAGGACCGCCCCAATTCTCCACGTCCAACGGCTGACAGCCGATGAGAGCGAGCTGTCGCGGGCGGCGGCCAAGAAAGTCGGCCGCGCTTAAGACCTCCTGAAAACCGGTCTGATGTAGGCTCACTTTCTTGGCACCAGTAAATCTTGGCACTTCGTCATCTCGTACAAGCTCCAACTGCCCGGGCAGCAATCCATAGTCGATGGCATCGAACACGATCAGGCAATCGGCCTGTTCAAGAAAACTGACAAGGTAGAGCCCTTGGGTGCCGCCATCGAGGACGGTGACATTATTGTCGACCGCGTAGCGGCTATGAAACTCCTCGACCACACGCACGCCGAAGCCCTCGTCGGCCCACAGGATGTTCCCGATGCCAAGCACGAGGATCCTTTTTTTGTCTTTCGAATCGAGCATCCGCTTCCCGGTCAATCGCCACACCCGCGCTCAGCCGGTCTTGGAAAAGAAGCTGCGGCGCGAGATGATGTCTTCCCTGATCACCGCGTAAATGTGGACCAGCGCGAACATCACGATCACCCACAGGCCGAGATGATGCAGGGTGTGGACGTCCTGACTGTTCGGCCAGATTGAAAACACCCAGCCGAACATCTTGTACTGCCAGCTGTCAGTACCGGCACCTTGCCCATACAGTGCAAAGCCTGTGACGACCATGAAGGTGATCGTCTGTGTAAACATGAAGAACATTGCGAGCTGAGCAAGGCGATCGTGCCCGAGGTGCCTGTCAGGCCCCCCTGTAAGAAACGCATACCAGCGAATCTCCTGATACACCTCCCGCCAAAAGCACCCGCGCCAGAGCGGCACGCAAAAGATCTGCATGGCATGCGCATTTCCCATCAAGGCCCAGTAGATGCGTAGAAGAAAGCCAATGCTGGCCACATATCCCGCCGAGAAATGGGCAAAGCGGATATAGCCGAACAGGAAATCATCGCTTGCCTCTCCCTTCATTGCTGGTGTGCCGGTCCCAATAAGGTAGCCAGTTAAACTTAGTACCAGAATGGCCGCCGCGTTAGCCCAATGCCACAGTCGCACCGGCGCATAAACGTAGGAGACGCCACCGCCAATGCTGCGATCAGTCGGTGCCGCACCGTCGGCGGCGAGGAGCTTCCGAGCCCTATCCAGCATGGACTTAACGCACTTTGACTGAAGCCATTTCTTGGCCCTCAGGACTCATCACGTGAGTCGAGCAAGCCAAGCACGGATCAAAGGAATGGATGGTGCGCAAGATTTCCAGGGGCCGCTGCGGATCGGCCATCGGGGTACCGATCAGCGAGGCTTCAAAAGCGCCGATATTGCCTTTGGGATCCCGAGGAGATCCGTTCCACGTCGTCGGAACGACACATTGATAATTGTCGATCTTAGCGTCCTTGATCTTGATCCAGTGGCCGAGTGCACCGCGAGGCGCCTCAGTGAACCCGTAGCCCTTGGCCTCCTTACGCCAGCTTTCCGGGCCCCACCTGCTAACGTCGGCAGTTGCCGTATTGCCTGCCTTGAGCTGGACTATGAGCTTATCCTGAAAATAACGCATTTGTTGCGCCGCCCACTGGCATTCGAGCGCCCGCGCCGCTGTACGGCCAAGCGTCGAGAACAGCGCAGTCAGAGGGAGATTGAGCCCCTTGAGCAGTCTCTCGGCGGGCTCCTTGAACTCGGCTTTGCCTTGCGCATAACCAATGATGTATCGCGACAACGGCCCGACCTCGACGGCGTGGCCACGCCACCGCGGCGCTTTGATCCAGGAATACTTGCCGCCTTCGTCGAGTTCCTTGATATCTGTCTTGCTGCCTTTGAATTCTGGCCCAAGTTCAAAACTCGGCTCGCTGATGCCGTCCCAGGGATGGAGCCCACCGCTATCACTGGGGTACTTATACCATGAATGCGCGACGAATTCCTGGATCTGCTCGGGATCACCATGGTCGATCGGCAGTATCTCATTGAGATTGCCATTAAGAATGACCCCGCGCGGCAGCTTGAGACTTTTCGCAGAACAGTCATTGGCGTTTTCGGGGATGTCGCCATAGGACATCACGCTTTTGCTCGACAGGCCACCGCCGTGGAGCCAGTCCTTATAGAACGAGCAGATTGCAGCAATGTCGGGCAGATAGACCTGCTCGACAAACTCGATTGAGCGGTCGATGATCAAAGATACGATATTCAGTCGCTCCATATTGATCGCGCCGACCGCACCGATTCCATCGATGTTGATCGCGCAGGGCACGCCGCCGACCAGCCAGTTCGGATGCGGGTTTTTGCCACCATAGATAGCTTGGATCTTGACGATCTCCTTCTGAAAGTCGAGCGCTTCCATATAATGAGCTACCGCCATCAGGTTTGCTTCTGGTGGTAGCTTGTAGGCCGGATGCCCCCAATAGCCATTCTTGAACGGACCGAGCTGCCCTGACCCGAAGAATTTGCTGAGCCGGATCTGCAAATCTTTAAAATAGCCGGGGGATGACAGCGGCCAAGGCGAGATAGACTGTGCGAGTGCGGAGGTTGACTTGGGATCGGCCTTGAGCGCGGAAACCACGTCGACCCAATCCAGCGCATGCAAGTGATAGAAATGTACGAGGTGATCATGCACGAGCAGGCACAACTGCATGATATTACGGATCGAATTGGCATTCTCCGGAATCGTAATTCCCAGTGCATTTTCAACCGCGCGCACGGAGGCGAGCGCATGGGTGCCGGTGCAGACCCCGCAGATCCGCTCGGTGAACGCCCAGGCGTCGCGCGGATCGCGCCCGCGCAGGATGACTTCGATGCCACGCCACATCGTCCCGCTTGAGACCGCATTGCGAACTACATTGTCGGAATCGAGATTGGCTTCCACGCGGAGGTGGCCTTCGATCCGCGTCAGCGGATCGATGACGATTCGCCTGCCGGAACGATCGAGACTGAACCCATTCGGCGTCTGGACGACCACCGTCGTGTCTCCTCAACTCGGTTCGCCTTTATCGGCCGCGCGATCCGGCTTGTGGGTTAACCGCTTCACGGCGGTGACCGCCGCATGAGCAGCGACCGTTAGCCCGACCACCCCGGCAGCGGCCATGCCGATCTTGTCGGCGTTCTCCTCGATGCCGAACTGCTTGATGGTTGTGAGTCGGTCGTAAAATGACCCTTTGTCCCAGAAGCTGTCCTCAGAACAACCGAGGCAGCCGTGACCGGATTGAACAGGAAATGAGACGCCACCGTTCCACCGAACGGCCGAACAGGCATTGTAGGTGGTTGGCCCCTTGCAACCCATCTTGTACAAGCAATAGCCCTTGCGGGCGTACGTATCGTCCCACTCTTCGACGAATTGGCCAGCATCGAAATGGGAACGCCGATAGCACTTGTCGTGAATGCGCTCGGAGTAAAACATACTTGGACGTCCTAGGCGATCGAGCTCCGGAAGTTTTCCGAACGTGACTATGAAAGTCACGAGACCACTCATGATCTCTGCGATAGGAGGGCACCCAGGCACCTTGATGATCGGCTTGTCGGTGATCACCTTATCGATCGCCGCCGCGCCAGTCGGATTGGGCTTGGCCGCTTGCACGCAGCCCCAGGACGCACACGTGCCCCAAGCGATGATCGCCATGGCCCCTTCCGCCATCCACCTGAGCTTTTCAACGAACGGTTTGCCGCCGTCAATGCAGAACATGCCCCCCTCCTTCAACGGCGGATTGCCTTCGACTGCGAGCACATACCGGCCTTTGTACTTGGCACGAGTTTCTTCCAGGATGGCCTCAGCCTGGTGTCCAGCCGCCGCCATGAGCGTATCGTCGTAGTCGAGCGAAATCATCGACAGCAGCGCGTCTTTAATCAAGGGATGGGCCGAGCGGATAAAGCTTTCCGAGCAACAGGTACACTCGAGCCCGTGCAACCAGATGACGGGCACACGCGGTTTGGTTTCCAGGGCGTGGGCAATACTGCTTGGGGTGAGCGAACCAAGCCCCAAGCTCGCGGCCGTCACACTACAGAATTTATGGAAATTACGACGCGTGATACCCTGGCGTCTGATCACGCTGTAGAACGTTTCCGTTGCATCATCCATGAAACCTTCCAAGTGAGTAGTCGTGGCCGTTACGAATTGCTGACGGTTTAGCAAGAACCAGGCCAGCGAAGCGAAACACTTAAGACATCAACCGACCACTGAGATTTGCTAAATTGTGAACCCAGCCACCCACCAGTAGCTTTGCCATGGATCTGTCATGCTAATGGTGTTCAGTTTCGGAGATGTGAGCACATGAACAAATCAGTACGATGGCTCACCTCTGCACGGAGACTATCCTACAATCGCTACACTCATCAGCCTGATTGTCGAATAGAATTGGTGCAGTTGACGGGCACGGCACTGCACGCCCCCAATCAGGCTTGCCGATTACTGACCAACGAGGCGTTCAAGCTCTCATGATCGCGACTGCACAGGCAGCCTGTCCAAAAGCGGCCGTCGAGCGAGGAAGAGAGGCGGCAATGGACCGAGCTGCGATGCGCCCCGCTGACGTTGCTTTAGGGTCTGGCTCGATTCGATCTGACTTTGGTAATAGCGGCTGGTCGCACGTCATCGCTACGGCGATGTAGGCAAGAGATAAAGTTATGATCAAGAAGCGTTCATCACGCAAGCCAATCGTTGGAAAGGCGCGACGTCTGGGCGCATCGCGACACTCACCGGCTTGCGAGGGCTTCTTCGGAAGGCGATCGCGTCTTGAAGCATTGGTCCAATCAATCCGACACGGATAGATGGCAACGGCAAAACTCAGTCGACATCCATCCGTACTAGCAACACTGTCTACCTACTACCCAAAACGGATCATCAAGCCTTTTGGCGGAAAGTCATCGGATTATCGCGGCATAGACGATATACTGGACTTGTTCGCGGTAGTACTTCCGGATTTCCCCGGGCGCTGCCGTTCCGACCACCACGACCAGACGCTCTTTTGGGTCGCAGAAGAATTGTGTGCCGTAGGCGCCGGTCCAGGTGAACTCTCCTGGATTGCCCGGAACCGCTGAGAGCCCCCCGGTTAGCCGTACAGCCACTCCAAGCCCGAAGCCGAAGCCGGCACGATGCGGCTCAACATTGGCGACTTTATTTTTGATCTCTGGCCCAAGGTGGTTGGAGATCATGTGGCCCACCGTCCTCGGACCAAGAATTCGCTGCCCGTCCAGCTCCCCGCCATTGAGCAGCATTTGTCCAAAGCGCACGTAGTCACCCACTGTCGCAAATGCGCAGGCTCCCCCGCAGTCAAACTTCGTCTGGCTTTCGAGGAGTTCGATTTCTTGCGGCTTTCCCGTCAGGGGGTCCTCCGAAAATGGACGCGCGAGGCGCTCGCGTTGCCATTCCGACAAATGGAAAGTGGCATCTCGCATTTTGATGGGCTTCCATAGGTTGCGGGTGAGATAGTCGCCCAATCGGTGTTCGCTGACCTGTTCAATGACAGCTCCCAGCACATCGGTCGAGAAGCCGTATTCGAATTCAGTCCCCGGTTGGTGCGCTAGCGGCAGCTTGGTAATCGATTCGATGAAAGCCTGCTTATCGCCCCTTAGGGGCGGATCGGCGAAACCGGGATAGAGACGCGCCACTTGGTCTGAGCTGCCGGGCGCACCGTAGGTGAGTCCGGATGTGTGACGATAAAGATCGTGGATGTAGATCGCAGAACTCTGTGTTCGCAATTCTAATGAGCCGTCATGCTGCGGCACTGCCACCTTCATGTTTGCGAATTCCGGGTAGTAATCCGTAAGCTTGGCTTGTAGAGGCAGGCGACCTTGCTCCATGAGGATGAGCCCCGCAACGGCCACCATCGGTTTGGTCATAGAAGCAAGCGCGAAGATCGCATCGAGCCGCATCGGCCTTCCTTTTGCGGGGTCGAGTTGGCCGTACGCTTTGTAGTGAATCAACTTTCCGTCTCTTGCGATTGCAACCACCGCGCCTGGCACACGTTTACTTGCGATCTCACGAGCGAAGAAGTCGTCTAGCTTGGCAAGGCGCTGCTGAGAAACGTCTAGCTCATCGGCCGCTGCTTCGGGCAGAGGCGCGGAGTGCACCGAATTGAAAGCGAATCCAGCAGCTGCCGTGGCGATAGCAAGCTTGTTCATTGTACCCTCGGAAGGTTGACTGGGCGCAGTTTGCTAGACTGCTGCCCGGCATTATCGGATATGTCGGACGGCAGCGCTAAGACGATTCGGTGCCCCTCCTGGCACAGTGTCTGTCGATGAGCGCCAAAGTGAAGATTGTCGCAAAGGCGAACATCACCATACCGCCCGCAACCAAACTTGCCTCACGCCAGCGCGACGCTTGGACGAAGTCTACGACGTAGGCCGACAACACCTTGGTGCGCCCAGGAATATTGCCGCCGATCATCATGACGACGCCGAATGTGCCGATCGTATGAGAAAAGCCAACCACGGCGGCTTTAATGAATTCCAGTCGCGCCAGTGGCGCGGTGATGGCAATGAAGGCATAGAACGGCGGAACGCGCCCGGTCGTTTCCAAGGGGAGATCGCCTATCGCAACAAAGGCGTTACGGATCGGCTGCACGACCAACGGCAGCGCCGAGAGGACCGATCCGACCACGATTCCGGCGAAGGTAAAGGCAAGCGTGCGCTCGCCCCAGAAAGAGGCGAGAACGCCACCCGGTCCGTGGGGGCCGAGCAAAACGAGGACGCAAAAGCCGAGAGCCGTTGGCGGCAGCACCAGCGGCAGGACGATCATCGTGGCCACCGCCTCGCTCGCAAAGGTCTTTGAGCGCGCTAGCCACCAAGCGAGGGGCACGCTAATCAAGAGAAGGATTGCGGTCGTCACACTGGCGAGCTCAATCGTGAGCGCAAGGGATTGCGAAATCTCTGCCCAAACCACATCCATCTGCGTCAGCCCGCCAGGGAGCGCGGGCCGACGTATCGTGAGAGTGATGGCCTGCACGTGCGGCTCACGCGGCGAGGTGGCGCGAATCGCCAGTTGGTCGCGCCGCAGCTCGTGGCGGCCGCCAAATTCACGCGCTTCGTTTGTGCGAGCAAGAGCAGCATCGCAAGTCTCATCGACAACTCCAGTGGCAGGTCCGCTTCGGTTCATATGACGGCGGCAACTTCTCATTTGTCATCAGCAATTCCTGTGCCGGGTGCGAACAGTGGCAGCTCTATGAATGCGAGAGACATTCGCGTGGACGGCGACGTCACTTTGGAGGGGACCTAACACTCTGTCAGGTTTTCGGCATCTTTGTTCCCGAGCAGACAGCGACGGCCCTGCAACGAAGCGTTAGAATTTGTCGGCCGAAGAGATGCCTGTGTAATTGGTCGACGGCTCACCGCGCCGGCAGTGGAGCGGACCGCAGGAAGCCCGCCGTTTGTCAGGAACACGAACGCGTTAGCTGAGAACTCGTTGTAAGGCTGCTTCTGCGACGGCGCAAAAGGCGCGAGGGGCCGCGAGCGAGACGTCCTCGTGACCGCCCTGGCCAATGCGGATCGTCAGCACAGGCCTGGAGACAAACGCCCCGTGCGCACCGAGCTTTGCCGCCACCCACAACGCAGTTCATCCATCAAAGGCTTTTACGAACAATCTTGTTCCCCAAGCCGCGCTTCCATCCGGCAAATGTGTGCAATCCAAACTATCGATTTTACGGATGCCCCGGGTTGTTGCATCGATCTCAGCACTGTGTGCATATCGAGCACGCTAAGGCTCCCAGTCGAGACGTAACTCCGCCGATGCGCGCTACGCTGCAATTATTTGTTCGACCTTGCGAATGCGGTCCGCGCTCGACTCAGCCAATGCCGCCCAGGCAGACGACTTGTCCACGACTGATCAAATCGGCCGCAGTTTAGGCATCTGGTGCATATCTTGCTTAACGAGAATGGACAACGTAACTACACGCCTGCCTTTGGAATGACGCGCCGGCTCCCGGAACCGTCTTCAATCGGACACGGCTAAAATGATGAGTCTCGTATGACGCTGCCGCCTCTGAAGCGCGGCGGCTCACATTCGAGTATATTCGGGAAGGAAGCGTCATGACCACCATGGCAACTGCGGCGCCTGCACGCGCGTCGCAAGTTTGGTATAAGATACTCTACGTTCAGGTGCTGATCGCGATCTTTATGGGCGCCGTAGTCGGCTGCCTCTGGCCATCTCTAGCCACCAACGACTGGATCAAGGCTCTCGGTGACGGGTTCATCAAGCTCATCAAGATGGTGATCGCGCCGATTATCTTCTGCACCGTCACATCTGGTATTGCGCATATTCAGGATGCGAAGAAAGTTGGGTGCGTCGGCGTCAAGGCGCTGTTCTATTTCGAGATCGTGTCCAGCTTTGCCTTGCTGTTGGGCCTTGTTATGGGCAATCTCGTCCAAATCGGCCATGGCCTTGCGGTCAAGCCGGATGCTGCGGCGGTCGCCAATTACGTCAAGCAGGCGGAAGCTTCGAAGACCGTCGACTTTTTTCTCAACATCATTCCCGATAGCGTGGTCGGCGCCTTCGCTCGCGGGGATGTTCTGCAGGTTCTCCTGTTCGCGATCCTTTTCGGCTTTTCTTTGATGGCTCTGGGAAAGCGTGGGGAGCGGCTGCGCGGCATGATTGACGACGTCGCGCACGCAGTGTTCGGCGTAATCGCTATTGTAATGAAAGCGGCCCCGGTCGGCGCCTTCGGCGCCATGGCGTTCACGGTCGGCAAGTTTGGGCCGGCAGCACTCGGTAATTTAATCGGTCTGATCGCGCTTTTTTACTTAACAGCCGCGCTGTTTGTTGTGGTGGTGCTCGGCCTGATCGCGCGCCTCGTCGGCTTTTCAATTTTCAAGTTCCTAGTCTATATCAAAGACGAGATTCTGATCGTGCTCGGTACTTCGTCCTCCGAAAGCGCGCTGCCGCAATTGATGGAGAAGCTCGAGCGGCTGGGCTGCTCGAAGACGGTCGTCGGACTGGTGGTGCCAACTGGCTATTCCTTCAACCTCGACGGCACTAACATCTATATGACACTTGCAACATTGTTCATTGCCCAGGCACTCGGGGTGGATCTCTCCTTTAACCAGCAGCTCACGATCTTGCTCGTGGCTATGCTAACGTCGAAGGGAGCAAGCGGCGTCACCGGCGCTGGCTTCATCACCCTCGCTGCGACATTGTCGGTGGTAAACCCGGCGCTTGTGCCGGGCATGGCAATCGTTTTTTCGATCGACAAGTTCATGAGCGAGGTGCGCGCCCTGACCAACATCATCGGCAATGGCATCGCGGCCGTGTTCGTATCCTGGTGGGAAGACGAGCTAGAGCATGGGACGCTGCAGGCTCGGCTCAACCAGCCCACAGCTTCGACCACTATCGACCCTACAAGCACAATGAAGTAGGTCCCGAATCTCAACCGCCACCATCCGAACACGAATTGACTCAAATCGGCAAGCCGACTTAAGGCGAGCTGGCACTTTCTCCTGCGCTCTCCAGCGCACAGCTGTTGCTCCCGCGTCGCGGCCGGGCAGCTCCCCCTGAAAAGCACGCGATCAAAGAAATAGCGGCTTCCTCAGGGCGCCTCTTTGGCGGTCCAGGCTAGCTCCATTTGAACTGCGGCGCGCCGCCCACGGCACCGTCGGTTCGGTGTCATGTCGGCGCTCGATTACAGCGAAACCAATTGGAGACGCCCCCTTCGCAGCTAGGCGCGATGGCCTAATCGCACACGTAGCACTCGTGCAACTTTTCGTTCCTGTCTCGGCACGTGAAGGTTGCGCTTTCCTCCGCAGACTGTGCCGGGGTCGGCCGCTTGTTCCTGTTCTTTGCCGGTTCGGAGGCGCGCCTGATCGTTTAGCTTCAACCTCTCGGCTGAACTAGATCCTCGGTCCTCGTTCCGGGCGCGTAAGGAGGGCGCATTGGGGGCAGGCTCGAACGAATGCCGTAGGGCTATCGGCCGGGGCGGAAAGCAGAAGCTTCAGCTTCGAGTGCTGCCCGTCAGCGGCACCTCATCGAAAGTTTAGGACAACTATACTCATGTTTATAATGCGTTTTTTCCCCGCACGTGCTGAGTTCGGCAGCAGGTGATCAATCTCGGACACGCTCGACCAAAGCGTCGAAGATCGCCCCATTTTTGCCTAAAATGCTATAGCTCTCCCGCCGGAGAACAGGCCGGACGGTCTCAAAATGTCTATCCAGATCAGCAGTCTTAAACGTTCAGCCCCTCAGTTGACCTTCGGCGGCATAACGCTAGCCGCTGTTACACTAAGTTGCGTATACCTTAATGCCCATTTCGCCGCGACGGCGTTCGCCTATTTGTTAGTAGTCTTGCTATTTTCGTTGATGGGCAGCTTCATCGCGTCATCCGCGCTTTGCATCATGGCGATCGCTGCTCTCGCATACTACTTTGCGCCGCCGGCGTTCAGCCTGCAAATCGATGACCCCCGCGATCTTCCAGTGGTCGTCGCATTCTTTGTTGTCTCAATCGTAGGAACGTACCTGATCGGAAAGCTCCGCCAGGAAAGAGAGGCTGCGCGTGTGGCTGCGGTCAAGCTTCAGCGTAGCGCGGCGGATTTGGAGGATCGTGAAAAACGGTGGCGAGCAATCTTCGAGCACAATCCGGCCATGTACTTCATGGTGGATGAAGCCGGCACTGTCCTTAACGTCAATACATTCGGCGCGACACAACTCGGCTATGCTCCTTCAGAACTGATCGGCCATTCCGTGCTCGGCATATTTCTTGAGGAGGATCGCGCATTCGTTCACAAATGCATTCGGGCATGCCTTGAGGATATTGGACAATCGCGCACGTGGGACGTCCAGAAAGTCAGGAAGGACGGCTCCGTGTTGTGGGTACGTGAAAACGCCAAGGCCATGCTTTGGGCCGACGACCGGCCCATCGTCCTTATCGCCTGCGAAGATGTCACAGAGCGAAAGCGGACCGAACTTGCCCTGCAGCGGAGCGAAGCGCATTTGGCTCAAGCGCAGGAGTTGAGTCATACAGGCAGCTTCAGCTGGAACGCCACCACTGGCGAGGCGTTCTGGTCAAAGGAAACTTTTCGGATTTTCCAATTAGATCCTCAAACGATCCCCTCGCCGCAGCTTGTCGTTGATCGCACTCACCCAGATGATAGGGCTTCGGTTAAAGAGGTTATCGATGCAGCGATGCGAGACTTAAGCGGTTTCGAGCACGAGTATCGATTGCTGCTGCCAGACGGCTCTGTGAAGCACATCCGTGCAAAGGCACGGCTCACGAGAGCCGCTTCTGGTGAAATCGAGTTTGTTGGGGCAGCTACCGATATTACGGCAGCGAGGAGAGCAGAACAGCAGTTGCGTCGCAGCGAGGCCTATCTGGCCGAGGCCCAGCATCTCACCCACACAGGCAGCTGGTCCTGGGACGTCCACGGGCTGGATTTCGTTTATCGGTCCGCGGAAGTTGATCGATTGTTCGGCTTTGAACCACAAGAGCCGGTATCGATAGAGATCATTCGCTCGCGCATCCATCCGGAAGACTTGCCACGGTTACAGGAGGTGCAGCGCCAGGCGAGAGAAAAGGAGCAGGAGCGGTTCGAATATGATTTCCGTATTCTTCTGCCAGATGGCAGGACAAGGCGCATACACTCCGTTGCGCATGTTGTCGCCGCTAGCGATGGTAAGGTCAGCGAGCTGATCGGAACCCATATGGATGTCACCGATCAACACGCAGCTAGGGAACGCCTGGAAAACACACTTGTCGCGCTGCGCGAAAGCGAACAGCGCTTTCGCGACTACGCCGAGACAGCTTCCGACTGGCTCTGGGAGACCGGTCCAGATCATCGGGTCTCCCGCTTATCCGAGCACACCAGCACTGCAGGAATTTTGGCCACAGGATTGATGGACCTGCTTCGCTGGGAGATTGCGTGCGACGTCGAAGACGAGCCCGAAAAGTGGCGGCAGCATCGGGCGACGTTGCAGGCGCGACAGCCGTTTCGGGATCTCGTCTACCGTACCGTGAATCGCATGGGATCTCCGATCTACGTCCGCACCAGTGGCAAGCCTTTCTTCGACGGAAACGGTAATTTTCTCGGCTACCGTGGCGTCAGCACTGACATCACAGCCATCATTCGCGCCGATCAGGCCGAACAAGACCTGAGAAAGGCACAGGCGGAGCTTGCACATGTGACGCGTGTAACGACGTTAGGAGAACTGACAACCTCCATCGCCCACGAAATAAACCAGCCACTCGCCGCTATTCTCACTAACGCCGATGCGTGCCTCGGCTGGATGGCTCGCGAAACTCCTGATCTTGCCGAAGCGCGCTCTTCAGTGGAATGGATCATCGAAGATGCGATCCGGGCAAGCGAGGTGATCCGGAGTGTTCGCGCACTCGCGAAGAAAGGCGAGATTGAGATGGTGCCGCTCGGCATTAATGATGTGGTAAGGGACGCCATCGCGCTGGTAACACGAGAGCTGGTGAGCCACCGGGTGACGTTGCGAACCGAGTTGGCGACCGTGCTGCCCAGGATCCTCGGTGATCGAATTCAGCTACAACAGGTGATCATCAATCTGGTAATGAACGGAATCGAGGCGATGGACGCAATTACAGACCGGCCGCGCGAACTTCTGATTCAATCATCCAAGGACGATCTGGGGCGCGTGCAGCTTGCCGTGGCCGATTGCGGCGTCGGGATCGCTGAGAAGGACGCTGACCACGTGTTGGACCCCTTTTTCACCACGAAGTCGAGTGGCCTTGGAATGGGACTTTCGATCTGCCGATCTATCGTGGAAGCTCACGGAGGGCGGCTGTCGCTTCTTCATAAAGATGAACCGGGCGCGACCTTTCAGTTTGTCCTGCCCGTGCATAAGGAGGCCCTCCAGTGACAGGACCATTTGACTCGCTAGGTGAGAGTAGCAATGCCGAGGCCTCGACGAAGGCGATCGTCTTTGTCGTTGAGGATGACATCTCCGTGCGCCGCTCGCTTACTAACCTTTTTCGCCAGGTAGGATTGGAGGTCGTTGCGTTCGGATCGGCCCGGGAGATGCTGCAGAGCACAATTCCGGACGTCACAAGCTGTCTCGTTCTTGATGTCCGGCTGCCAGGCCTGAGCGGCCTTGACTACCAGACCGAGCTGGCCAGGTTGAACATACACATCCCGATCATTTTCATCACCGGTCACGGCGATATTCCCATGACCGTCAGGGCCATGAAGGGAGGTGCGGTCGATTTTCTCAGCAAGCCGTTCCGCGATCAGGAATTGCTTGATGCCGTCGTTGCGGCGACCGAACGCGATCGCAAAAGACGGGAAGCTCAGCGAACCGTCGCGAACCTGCAGTCTCTATTTGAGACCTTAAGTCCGCGAGAGCAGGCCGTGATGAAACTGGTCACGGCCGGCCTGATGAACAAGCAGGTAGCCGCCGAACTTGGGCTCGCCGAAATTACCGTCAAGATCTACCGGGGTCACGTCATGAAAAAGATGCGTGCCCGGTCGCTGGCCGAGCTGATCAGAATGAGCGAGACGCTGGGACTTCGTGCGAATCGTCCTGAACAAACGCAAGTATGATTTTACAGTTTCATCGCTCCAGCCCATGTTCGCCGAAGGTGGCTAACGCTTTGGCAGCCACTGTTCCTGCGTCAGGAGGGCTCATCTTGTCCACGCCTTTGATCTCCGTCGTTGACGACGACGCCTCAGTCCGCGCGGCGACAGGGAACCTCTTGAAATCGCGTGGCTACGTCGTGCAGATATTTGCGTCGGCCGAGGCGCTCCTGCGGTCGCCGCAGTTGAACGAGATATCCTGTGTCATTACCGATGTGCAGATGTCGGCTATGAGCGGGCTGGAGCTACTGGCGCAAATGCGGACGCGTGGCTACGAAGCACCTTTCATTTTCATTACAGCGTTCCCCAGCGAGCGTGTGCGCACGTCAGCCCTGGAGGCGGGCGCAATTGGCTTCCTCGCCAAACCATTTGGCGGACAAGAGTTACTTAAGTGCCTCGACAACGCACTGAAGGCATATAGCGCCCGAGGCGACATCTGATTCCAACCTGCAGCTTGAGTTCATGCCCGATCTAAAAGCTCGTGGGCAACAATCAAGTCAGCTGGCAAGGTATTCTCAGTCCAAACCCCGGCTTACCTCAAATATGCTAGCGGCTAGCAATTTCTTCCGCCTCCAGGCTTTACGGATTTGGGCGGCTGCAGAACAGACTATCCTGCGAAAGACGCTGGCACGGACTCATTCCACGCCTACGCTCATGGTAATGCTGCCCAGAGCCGCCGTTGCGCCTAAGCACTTCTTAGCTCCATCTGGAGCGAGGTTATTTATTCCATTGCAGAGCGGCGTTGTCCGAGTGCGCCCGGAACGCACGAGATTGGCTATGCTGGGCCCCACCGCGGTGACGACAAAAATGGAGCTTCGCCCGTAGCCCTCACGTCTTGCGCACCGCTTTTCTGGTGAGAGTGTTCTGCACGACCCTCGTGCTCACCGGATCGTTACGTCCGTTGACGCTTACGGGCCCGGGTTGACCATTGGGCGCAGCTTCGCTGTACATTGTTGCGACCGACTCTCGTCAGGCGTCCACGCCATTATTTGTTCGCAACCTTCATCGCCGGACGACTTGTGGTCCAAGCCGTCCAACGTGCTCGGCGCCACACGTCCCGCCCCCCCGGTTTGGCGGGGGGGGGGGGCAGAACAGGTCGTCGCCGCAGGCGAGCATTCTCTGCAATAGGCTTGTTCAATAGGCCCTATTTCGCGGGCGCGAACAATCAGCAACTGCTCAGCCAAGGAGAACTGAGGAGAGAGCATTCTGAGCCAAACAAGACTCTCTGAGCTAAACGGCGCCGGCGCAGAGGAGTGCGGAGCAGACTAGATCACTTCGGGCCAAATGCCCGGTGATTCATGGTTACATGAAATCATCCTCGTAATCGTATGTTGGAGCACTCGCTGGCATCTCGATTTTACGGTCTTGGCTGTCGTCCGCTTTGCGAAGATACCGCGAAGCGGTGCCTTCTCGCTGCCACTTGCCGTCATCATTCCTCAGCCACTTGTCTGACTTCACCGGGTCGAGAACCATGTTATCGGCGTCAACCTCGACGAACCCCATCTTTGCAGCACGGGCTCTTGCCTCCGGATTAGCCGGACGCAAATTCAGCAGTGGCCGTTCACCGGCGATTCCAATTTGATGCTCGAGCAGAATATCGCCAGCGTTCTCGACAAGCGGATGAACGACCTGAAGATCTACAGTAGCGGTCGTCCCAGGTCGGCCGGGAAACAGCTCCTGCCACTTTTCGACGTCGAAATTCGTCATGCTGTCGCCCCCTTCCATTCGTAGAAGGCCGACACTCTTGTCTCCTAATTGATAGCTGAAGTATCGCGCGTTATTGGAATCTCGAGTTGTTCCATACTCCTCTGCGACCTCTGCAGTTCGCGCCGCTTTCTGAGAGACGAAGTCCGAATACTCGTGCGGGTTATCGGCGATTTTCCTGATTTCGTCGCTGTGATAGCCCTGTGCTGCCATTCTGAACGACCGCTTATCGAGCTCTACGATAGGCGGGCTTGACTCAAGCCAATAGGGCCGTGTTGTCGAAGACGAAGTGCCGCTGGAGTTTGACGGGGCTAAACGCAGCTGCCGAAACGCATCCGCGAAACTGTCTGCGTCGTTTTGCTCATCAGCTTCGTCAAGGGGAGAGGATGTGAAATAGGACGAGCCATTGATCCGATTATACATGCAATTGGTGCTCCGGTCGGACATGAATTTCCACGTCTGGTTCAGGCTTGCTAGGCCCTGCGGCGCAGATAGGGACTCAGGCTTACCAAAATCTGACGTGATGCTGCCGGCCGCCCTCACGTTAGCTGACAGAGGGCCTGCTTCTAATGGAACGGCGGCGCGCTTGCGCATTGCCATTCACTAGGTTGGATGAGAAGCGAGCAGTGCGAGGATCCTCCTCCGTTGGGAACGGTCGATCCACGATTCACTGCCGATGCCAATTTTATCCATTGCATCGATCGCGATACTGGGCAGAAGGGCATTGTAGAGCGCGCGCTTCATGACAACTGCATCGCGACCCGTCCAATCCCAGCATACGGTTTGGAGCATCATCAGGGCAACAAGGGTGGAACTCCTGGCATCCTGAGGCGGATTGCAAATGGCTCCTGAACGGCTTCACCAGCACATTGCAAGCCGACAGGCACCCCGAGCCGCCGCGAGGGTGGCCGATCCTACTACCCGAGGCGAGCTGACGGTAGTATCGCTCGAGGTAGCGAAACCCCACGGCATCTACCAGCGACTCCGGATCAGGAACTCGTCGAGATCCATGACCCACAAACCGAGGAAAGGAGACAAGCCGAACGCGTCGGCACCGAAACCTGACGCTTCGATAGCAACACTGCAGCCTCATTCCACAGTGACGGATTTCGCGAGATTGCGCGGCTGATCCACGTCCGCGCCGCTTACGAGGCCGGTATGGTAAGCCAAAAGCTGGACCGGAATGGCATAGACCATCGGCGTAAAGCTTGCGACCATTGTTGGCAGAACGATGGTCACGAGCGTGTCCACCGTCGCTTCCGAAGCGCCCCTCGCATCGGTGATCAGGATGATCTTGCCGCCGCGAGCCGCCACTTCTTGCATGTTCGAAATGGTCTTCTCGAAAACGCCGTCGTAAGGCGCGATCACCACCACAGGCATAGCCTCATCGACCAGTGCGATCGGCCCGTGCTTGAGCTCGCCGGCGGCATAACCTTCTGAGTGGATATACGAAATTTCCTTCAGCTTGAGCGCGCCCTCCAACGCCAGCGGAGCCGATGTGCCACGGCCGAGGTAGAGTGCCGCCCTCGCGCCGGCGATACAGCGCGCGAGCTTCTCAATCTGCGGCTCGACCAACAAGGCCGCAGCGACCAACCGCGGCACCTCGATGAGCTCTTGCACGAGCTTCAATTCATCGATTTCAGACAGCTTACCTCGCTCTCTCCCTGCTGCGATGGCAAGCACCGCCAGTACCATCAGCTGGCAGATGAATGCCTTGGTGGAAGCGACGCCGATCTCCGGCCCCGCCAGCGTCGGCAGAACGGATTCGCTCTCGCGCGCAATCGTCGACGTCGGGACATTAACTACAGATATCGTATGCAGGCCCTGGTCCTTGGCGTATCGCAGCGCAGCTAGTGTGTCGGCCGTCTCGCCCGATTGCGAGATGACGATCGCGAGATCGCCCCGGCGCAGAGGCGCCTCCCGATATCGAAACTCAGAGGCTACATCGATCTCGACAGACAAACGCGCCAGCCGCTCGAACCAGTATTTGGCGATTTGCCCGGCGTAGCTTGCCGTGCCGCACGCAGTGATTGAAATGCGCTGAATGGAATTGAAGTCGAAGGGCAATGCGAGCGGCAGCGCTACCCGCTTGGCCGCCACATCGAGATAATGCGCCAATGTCTGGGCGACCACTGTCGGCTGCTCGTGGATTTCCTTAGCCATGAAGTGGCGATAATTCGCCTTGTCCGCAAGGAGAGACGAGACAGCAAACTTTGATGTTTCCCGTCGGACGACACAGCCGTCTGCACCATAGATCACGCACGTCGCGCGCGTAAGCACGACCCAGTCACCGTCCTCAAGATAGGTAATGGTGTTGGTCAGAGGCGCGAGCGCGATCGCATCAGATCCTAGATACACTTCGCCGTTCCCATGTCCGATCGCAAGCGGCGACCCCTTGCACGCACCGATCAAAAGATCGTCGTGGTTCTTGAAAAGGAATGCCAACGCGAAGGCACCGCGCAAGCGCGGCAACGACGCCTCCACCGCATCCTGCGGTGAGTAGCCGTTTTTGAGGTAGAACTCGACGAGATGCACCACAACCTCGGTGTCCGTCTCTGAGTAAAACTCGGCTCCATTTCGTTCCAGCTCCGCTCGCAGCTCGCGGAAATTCTCAATGATCCCATTATGAACGACCGCGACATTTTCCGTCGCATGCGGATGAGCATTGCTCTCGGTTGGCTTTCCATGAGTCGCCCAGCGGGTGTGACCGATGCCGCTTTGACCTACAGGGGGACTATAGCGCAACTGCTCCTCAAGGTTTCTCAGCTTACCTTGAGCGCGGCGGCGGTCGATACGGAGACCTTCGAGAGTCGCGAGACCCGCTGAGTCATAGCCACGATATTCCAGTCGCCTGAGCGACGCGACCAATTTCCCAACGACCGGTCCACGTCCCAGAATGCCAATAATTCCACACATATTGATCCATGCAGCCCAACTTCGAGGAGTCCGGCGTCCGCGCTATAGGAGCCCCGTGATAGAACTCGCTTGCCCGATAACAACGGGTTTCAAGCTCGGAATCTTCCACGGGCGGCTCTAGCTTGAATTGTCTAGTCTCCTGAGAACGAATTTCCGGCGCGGCTCAAGAGACTTGTCATACTCGGACTGAGGCGACTTACGTTCGGTCAAGATTAGAGGATCGGCGTCGAAGCTCCATAGTACTAACGTAAACTTTCGATATCGAAACGTTCGACCGTCTATACCAACGTTTACCAGTCCTTCTCATTTTGTTTTACGTCGGCTGTGCATCGCCTGCTGCCAGCTATTTGGGACAGGCGTGCACTATAGTTGTTATGTTGGCCGTTAAGACTGGGTCTCCTATTCGGAAGCCGCAACCCGCCGCTCCTCTGCGCCTCCCTGAGAGCGCGCGGATGCATACATGCGCGTGAGGATAGATAAGGCTCACAGCTGGACGCTATCTGGCTCATTGGAAATATAACCAGCCGGAAAGCGCGCCTGAGCGAGCGTACCGACGCTTACAATTCATCTCACCTGCATAGGATCATCGCCGTTGCGACGTCGCTTGAGTTTCATCCCTTCAAGATCAATGCGTTGGCATAGATCGGCCCACCTATAAATCAACGTATATGGTGTTGTATTCCTTCATGAGGTGTATGACAGGGGCTAACGATCGCGCTTCTTTAGTGAGATTGGAGCGCGCGTGCGCATCTCGATTTTCGGGAAGCGACTAAGCAATGGCTTTTCATAGCGAACTCTTTCGGCGCAAGTAAGCGAGATCATGGTGGCTCACAATTCAAACCGACGCGTCGCGATGATTACTGGTGTCACCGGGCAAGATGGCGCATATCTCGCCCAGCATTTGCTCGGTCTCGGTTACACCGTGCATGGGGTCAAGCGCAGGTCGTCGTCCTTCAACACCGCGCGCGTCGATCATCTCTACAAGGACCCGCATGCCGCCGATGTGCCGTTCTTAATGCACTATGGAGACATGACCGATTCGTCCAACCTGATCCGGCTTGTGCAGCAGATTCGGCCGACCGAAATCTATAATCTGGCCGCACAGAGCCATGTCCAGGTCAGTTTCGAGAGCCCGGAATACACCGCCAACGCCGACGCGATCGGTGTGTTGCGCCTCTTGGAAGCTATCCGCATCCTCGGCATGGAAAAGGAGACGCGCTTCTACCAAGCCTCGACTTCCGAGCTTTACGGCCTCGTGCAAGAGGTGCCACAGAAAGAAACCACGCCATTTTATCCGCGTTCGCCCTATGGCGTCGCCAAGCTCTATGGCTACTGGATTGCGGTGAACTACCGTGAGGCCTACGGTATGTTCGCGAGCAACGGCATCCTGTTCAATCATGAGAGCCCCACCCGCGGCGAGACTTTCGTGACCCGCAAGATCACCCGCGCCGTCGCGAGCATCGAGGTCGGCCTCGAGGACAAGCTCTATCTCGGAAATCTCGACGCCAAGCGCGACTGGGGCCATGCCCGCGACTACGTCGAAGGCATGCACAGGATCCTGCAGGTGGACGATCCCGGTGACTTCGTGCTTGCGACCGGCCAGACGCGGTCTGTCCGCGAGTTCGTCGAGCTGGCGTTTGCCGAAGTCGGGCGCAGCATCGAATGGCGTGGCACGGGCATCGAGGAGGTCGGCGTTGATAAGGCTTCTGGCAAGACCCTGGTACAGGTCGATCCCACCTATTTCCGTCCAACCGAAGTCGATCTCCTGATCGGGGACGCCAGCAAGGCGCGCGCGAAACTCGGCTGGGCGCCGAAAACGTCGTTCTCGCAAATGGTGAAGGAAATGGTCGCCAGCGATCTCGTCCAAGCCAGACAGGACGCAGCAAATGGCAATCGCGGCGTTTGAGCTGAAAGGCAAGACCGTTTTCGTCGGCGGCCATCGCGGCATGGTCGGCGCGGCGCTGATGCGCCGACTGGCACGCGAGCAGGTCGATCTCTTGACGGTGTCACGAAGCGAGGTTGACCTGCGTGACCAAGCCGCGGTGACCGCCTGGTTTGCAGCGAAGAGGCCGCAGGCCGTGTTCCTCGCCGCAGCCAAGGTTGGGGGCATCGTCGCCAACAACACGCTGCGCGCCGAGTTTCTCCACGACAACCTCGCAATATCGAGCAACGTGATCCAGGCGGCCCATGCCAACAGATGCGAGAAGCTGATGTTCTTCGGCTCCTCCTGCATCTATCCGCGCCTGGCGCCGCAGCCGCTGCGAGAGGACTCGATGCTGACCGGCCCGCTGGAGCCGACCAACGAGCCCTATGCAATCGCCAAGATCGCTGGCATCAAGATGGCCGAGGCGTATCGCAGCCAGTACGGCGCCGATTTCATCAGCGTGATGCCGACCAATCTATACGGGCCTGGCGACAATTACCACCCAGAATACAGCCACGTCATGGCCGCGCTGATCCGCCGCTTCCACGAGGCCAAGATTGCGGGCGGAAGCAACGTCGTGGTGTGGGGTACCGGCAAGCCGCGCCGCGAATTTCTCTACGTCGACGATCTCGCCGACGCGTGCATCCATTTGATGAAGACCTATTCCTCTCCAGAACCGGTCAATATCGGCACCGGCGAGGACATCAGCATCGCCGAGTTATCACTCATGGTTGCGGCCGTCGTCGGCTTTCGCGGTGAGATCAGCTTCGACACGTCGCGCCCCGACGGAACGCCGCGCAAGCTGCTCGACGTCAGCCGGCTATCCGGGCTCGGCTGGCGCGCCACCACCTCGCTCGACGAGGGCATTCAGCTGGCATACCGGGCGTTTCGCGCTGAGAGCGATCGACGGCACATGAGTGATCGGCTTGTTCTCGAAAAGGAGGCCTGCATCACGGATTAGAGCAACCCCACCAACGATCCGAATGGCGGACCGAGCCATTCACGATGATTGGTAAATCCACCTTTTTATCAAGAGAGCACTAACTGTCTTTTGCCCCCTGCGGTGGGTCGAGCTTGGTTCCGAAGCCGTGAATATCCGCCACCGCTTCGCCTAGCGGCCAGCAGCGGACCACCGAAGTGTTCTTCTCCGAGCAGATGAGGCGCCCAGCTCGGCACCAAGTGCGCGAAGATCTCGACGTCCCAGGAAACTTGAAGCGGACCTAGGCTCCTTCGCGCGCACCACGGAGCAAACCCACATCTATTTGATGGTCATTACCTAGCCATCTCGGCATCAGCAGCGCCGGTGAAGTCGAGCTCGGCTAGGTTCGCGCGGTCGGCGCTCGCGTCGCCACGGTGATCGGACGCGATCGCCACGTAGAGCGCTGGGAGAACGAACAGCGTGATCAGAGTGCCGATAGACATTCCGGCGGCGAGGACGAGCCCGATCGAGAAGCGGCTCGCCGCTCCAGCTCCCGTTGCAGTCAACAAGGGAATGAAGCCCGTGACCATCGCCGCCGTGGTCATCAATATTGGGCGCAATCGGACGCGCGCCGCCATCTCTATAGCCGAGCGACGGTCAAATCTCTCCTTGAGCTGCAGCTCATTGGCGAACTCAACCATCAGGATGCCGTGCTTAGAAATCAACCCGACAAGTGTCAACAGTCCAACCTGGGTGTAGATGTTCATGGTCGCCCAGCCAAAGAACGGCGGAATCAACGCGCCGACAATTGCCATCGGCACGCTGATCATGATGATGAGCGGGTCGCGCAGACTTTCGAACTGAGCCGAAAGCACCAAGAATATGATGATGAGTGCAAATGCAAATGTGATGGCCAGTTGATTACCCTCTTGCACATACTGGCGCGCGTCGGCCAGGAAGTCGTGGCTGAAGCCTGCGGGTAGTTTCTTCGCCTCGGCTTCCAGGAAATCCACAGCCTGTTCGATCGTGACGCCGGGCATCGGCACTGCCTGAAAAGTCGCGCAATTGAGCTGGTTGTAGTGGGTGAGCGCGTTCGGATCGGTGGCGGTCTCGATGGAGACTACGGTAGATAGTGGAAGCATTGAGCCTGTCGCGTTCTTTACGTAATAGCTCCCGATGGCTTGCGGCACCAGACGTTCCCCTCGGGGAACCTGCGGGATCACCTGGTACGAGCGGCCCTGCAAATTAAAGCGGTTGACATAGTTTCCCCCCAGTAATGTGGCAAGCGCATTGCCGATGGTCTGCATGGTGATGCCAAGCTCGTTAGCCTTGGATCGATCGACCTTGATTCGTACCACCGGCTGGTTGAACTCGAGGTCGGAGTCGCTCACCATGAACAGGCCGCTCTTACGCGCCGCATCCTTCAGCTTTGACATCTGCTCGTAGATGGATTGGAAGCCAAGGGTCGAATTGATCACCATCTGCACTGGTAGCCCGTCCGAACCGCCCGGAAGCGGAGGCAAGCTAAAGGCAAACGCGTTGATGCCTTCAATTTTTGACAGCTCGGACTGGACGAGGGACTTTAGTACAATCGATGATCGCTTGCGCTCGTCCCAGGGCTTGAGCAGCATGCCCGCGAGGCCACTCTGCTGGCCGCTAACGCCATTGAGCACGAAGCTCAAGTCAGCCTCTGGAAATTTCTGGAACGCGTTTTCGAGCTTGGTGCCGTAATAGTCGAGGTAGTCGATATTGGCGTATTTCGGCGCCTTCGTTAAAGCGAATACGATCCCTTGATCCTCCTCGGGGGCGAGTTCTTTGGAAGTGTGCATATAGAGAAAGCCGACGAGGCCAAGCATGGTTAGCGCAAACAGGCCCGTAACCGGTCGATAGTCAAGCGAGCGGTCGAGCTTGCGGCCGTACCACTGTGTCATGGCGCCGAACCCACGGTTCACAAATCTTGCAAACCGCCCCCCCTCGTCGCGCTTCAGGAGGAGCGAGCACATCATCGGCGATAGCGTCAAAGCGATCACGCCCGAGACGATCACCGCTCCCGCTAGCGTAAACGCGAACTCGCGGAACAGCGCACCGGTGAGGCCGCCCAGAAATCCGATTGGAGCATATACCGCAGCCAAAGTAATCGTCATGGAGACAATGGGGCCGACGATCTCACGCGCTCCCGCTGTGGCCGCCTTTCGCGGCGTTGCACCTTCTTCCAAATGGCGGTGAATGTTCTCAACCACCACTATCGCATCGTCGACTACGAGACCGATAGCGAGTACCATTGCAAGGAGGGTCAAGAGATTGAATGAAAACCCCAGCAGGAACATCATGCTGCAGACACCAACGAGCGACAACGGAATAGTGACAACAGGAATGATGACCGAGCGCAGCGAGGCCAGGAACAGGAAGATCACGACCACAACGACCACGACGGCCTCAATGAGCGTCTTCTCAACTTCATCGATCGATGATTGAATGAATTTGGTGGAGTCGTACGCTACTTTCATCCTCAGTGACGGCGGCAGGTTGCGCTCGATTTCTGGAAACAGCCCTCGAACGCCTCGCGCTATGTTTAGAGGATTTCCTTGCGGGCTCGCCTGCACGCCGACAAAGACCGCGTGCTCACCATTCATCGCGACACTAGCGTCAGCAGTCTGCGCGGCAAGCTCCACTACCGCAATGTCCTCCATGCGCACAAAGCCACCGTCATTGGCCTTCACGATCATGCGCTTGAAATCTTCGACACTCCGCAGATCCGTATTTGCCGTGACATCGGAGATAGTGAAATAGCCCTTGGTCTGGCCCGCCGCGGCCTGGAAGTTGTTAGCGGCGATTGCAGCCGAAACCTCAGCAGGCGACACGCCGTGCCCAGCCATTTTCGCACTATCGAGCCATAGCCGCATCGCAAAATTCTGGCCGCCCAGAATGTCTGCCGCTGCAACGCCGTCGACCGTTGAGATAACCGGTTGCACGACGCGTGAGAGATAGTCGGAGATCGCACTTGCCGCCAGTTCCTCGCTGGAGAAGGCGATGTACATGACAGCAGTCTTCTGACCCGTCGACTTCGTGACAACTGGATCGCTTGATTCCTTCGGGATCAGGTATTTGACTGAGTTGACCTTGGAGAGCACCTCCGTGAGCGCTTCGTTGGGATCAAAATTGAGCTTGATGTAGACTTTGATGGTCGAAGTACCAAGCACAGACGAGGAAGTAATGTAATCAACCCCCTCGGCGGACGCGACAGCCTGCTCCAGGGGAGAGGTGATGAACCCCTGAATCATGTCGGCAGAAGCGCCAGGATAGGAAGTCGTGATATTGACGACCGTATTAGATAGCTTGGGATATTGCCGGATCGGCAGTACGGCGGCCGCGCGCAAGCCGATCAGCAAAATCAAGGAACTGACGACGATAGACAATACCGGACGTTTGATGAAAAGCTCGGTAAATGCCATATCGACTCATGTATCAAGAGTGGGATGCAAATTCGCCGCAACTTATAAAGCGGAATGATCACCAATGCTGCGGCTGTGCTAGAGCCCCCGGCATGAGGGACGCGCTATTGGCTACTCTAAGAGCTCACGTGGTCGCGGGTGCGGACGCCCTATCCTTCGCTTCCATGTTCATCGCCCGAGTGAATGTTGTTCCGCTGCTCTGATGGCTGATTCCCCATCTCGATGATCCGCGCCTGCTATAAGGACCCTGTCTTCTCAACCGGAGGTCCGGACTCTAGATGTTCGTCGTAACACCTGATTGGAACTCAACGAATTATAGCAAGGCAGCAGCCCAGGTTTCGCACTGACCCGCAGACCAATGATCGAGGTTCGACGTCGAAAGTACAGGCGACGTGACGGGTGCTCAACTCTACAAAGGTCAATGGGTGATATAGCCTGGGCTGTAGAGCACTATACGAAGGTTTGTCGAATTGATCGCTGATCGCCGTAGAGCAAATCTCGTGATGTTGTCGGACACAAAGTTTTAGGTCCCACAATATTCCGTACGCACCGGCTACCTATCCTCGCTAAGTCGCTAAACAAAGTCGCGTTGGAGTTGGCCCTTCGCTACCAGCTCGACGCGCCTTTCGGAGATGCTTTGAGCATTTCTTGCCGCTCAATATGCTGCGCGCGGTTTAGCCACGCATTGCGCTACCGAGTTGGCAACCCAGTAAGACGTTGTCGATCAGCCGCGTTGAGCCAACGTAGGCTGCCGCACAAAGCGCCGCCGGGCGCCGCAGTGGACTATCGGCGGTTTTGAGCGTGTCACCGTCGACAAGTTCAAGATACTGCAGTCTGTCAACTGCCTCTAAATGCCCCCTGGCGACCGCAATCAGCTTTTCTACGTTGCGCTCTCCCGAGCGAAATTCGTCGAGCGCGGCGGATAGTCCCCGATTGATCGCAAGGGCCCGCTGACGCTCTTCTTTGCTGAGATAGCGGTTGCGGCTGCTCATTGCGAGCCCATCCCGTTCGCGAACGGTTGGTACAGTGACCATCTCGATCGGGAGATTGAGATCAATTACCATGCGACGCACGACTGCGCATTGCTGAAAATCCTTCTGCCCAAAAAATACGACATCGGGCTGCACCATATTAAACAATTTGCATACGACGGTCGCGACACCGCGAAAATGCCCAGGCCTGAAGACTCCGCACAGAGGTTTGGCGAGGTCGCCCGGTTCAACGAAGGTTTCGAAATGGCTCCTATAGACTTCCTGTGTATCCGGCGCGAAGAGGATCGCAACACCGCCATCACGGCACAGTTCCTCGTCACGTAGAAAGTCGCGCGGGTAGCTGCTGAGATCCTCGTTTGGTCCGAACTGAGTGGGGTTGACGAAGATGCTGACGACGGTGACGTCGCATTGCGCCTGGCTCGCCGCGATCAGCGCCATGTGACCATCGTGAAGATAGCCCATTGTCGGCACCAATCCGACCCGTCGATCGGCGCCGCGGGATTTAGCGAGATTACTGCGAAGTTCAGCAACCCTCGTGATTGTTTGCATGTGGAGCTCTATATCAAGCTGGGTTGGACGGCGCCCAGGTGGCAATTGCCTCTCCGACGCCTTCGGGAAGCCTATAGGACTCTTGCGGTCCCGGGAATGCACCACCGCGGACATCCGCGGCCCAGCGCGAGAGCGCATCATGCAAATGCTGAAAGCCTTCTGCATAGGCGCGAACGAATTTGGGGCGATGACCTCCAGTGAGGCCCAGCACGTCGTGAAACACGAGCACCTGGCCCGAACAGTCCGGGCCGGCGCCGATCCCGATTGTCGGTATTGTCAAGGACTTGGTCGCTCGAGCAGCAAGCTCGGCCGGAATGCCCTCCAACACCAAAGCGAAACAACCGGCCTCCTGCAGACGGTGAGCATCATCGAGCAAACGTAACGCTTGATCCGCTTTCCGACCCTGCACTTTGAAGCCGCCCATCACGTTGACGCTCTGGGGCATAAGACCGAGATGACCCATCACAGGAATCTCGCAATCGACGAGGGCCCGTACCATTTCGATTCTCTTGCCACCGCCCTCGAGTTTCACTGCAGCTGCGCCTCGCTGCAAGAATCCGCCGGCATTGCGTATCGTTTCCTCGACGCTGACGTGGAAGCTTAGAAATGGCATATCGGCGACGACTAAAGCACGAGGCTTGCTGCGTACCACGGCTTCCAGATGATGGTTCATCATCGCAACACTCACTGGAAGCGTATTTTCGAATCCAAGGCAAACGTTACCCACACTGTCACCAACGAGAATGATGTCGACGGACGGATCCGCGATACGCGCCGCAACCGCGTCGTAGGCAGTCGTCATGACGAGACGCCGACTGTCCTGCTTCCACCGCTGCAGCATGGGAATTGTGATGCGATCGATCGGCTGCTCCGAAACGTGGCTCATTTGGACCTCAGTTCGATTTTGCGGTGCGAATGTGGCAAAGCTTGAACTTCGCTTAACTCGCCGACGACTTCGAAGTCATAGCTATCCACAGCGACGAAATGATCGAATATGTCGGGTGATCAGCAGTCTAGGCGCTGCGAAACGCAGGTGAACCTCTCGGCTTTAACTCAACTAATTTGCTGCTCATCCAAGAAGGAAAAACAGCAAATAATGAGTTAGTCACGGGATTAGCAGATCCGCGCAACTGCGGCGTTGAGATCACAGCGACGCGAGCCCTGCGCTGAGAATTGGTGGAAGGGCCGCTGCGAGACAATGGGTGGCATCGAGGGGTGATGGAACCGTGGTAATGAAGATTGCCTCCGTCTCATGCTTCGCAGCGTATACTGTTCTCATTTGAAGAATGTTCGGCCTGCGGCGCAAACGGTACTTCCTAGGGAGCGGGGAAGAAAATTGTCAACTTGCGCAAGAGAAAAAGAAATCGACGGCTCAAAAATGGCCCGGAAATGGATGAAAATCCTTTTGGTTGCGCCATCATCGCCGCGAGACTTTCTTCGCTTGTCTGTTAGTTATGCAGGCCTGCGTCGGCTTCCGCCGATTCGCCGACCGGCTACCGCGGTCGGCGACCTAGAGCAGCTCATGGGCTGGATTGACGATGTGCAGTGTAGAATTCTTTGAGGTCCGCCGAGGTGACGCAATAACTGCGGCCTGACAAAGATCGTATTTCCAAGCAGCGCAGCAACAGATCTCGATCGCTAAAGAGCCCCTATAGAGCTTGGTGCCGATTTACTCGAGGCCGAGGCGTTCGCCCGCTTTTGGGGAAGCAAAGGTTCGTAGCGGGGTCCGCTGTCGGTCATGACCTGCTAACCTTGACGCCGACGCTTGTGGCGTCCCCGCCTTGAGGAGGGCCGCGGCGCAGCCCTGACGATCGCTCTTCATCGCCTTGCTGAACGTATTTCGGGAGGCATCCTCGATTCAGGTGTCGACATAATCCTGGCCAGTTCTTCGCCGCGTACCCGCAGGCTGCTCTTTCAACCGGCCGGCACGGTTGGACTTGGCCAGCTTTTTTATATCGATGTGTCAGCTCACCGGGATGTTCACGTTCATAGCGCCGCACCGGCTCGGCCGGGTCAATCTGCGCAATCGGCGTAGCGCAATCGTCGCACTCCGACTTCGGCGCATGTGGCAGGCAGAGTTTGGCTCGGCGTTCAAAGAAACCTTATAGAGCGATCACGCTCCATCGACGCCTGCCCTTGCGGAACGCTTGACCCACTTGGCGACGGACTTGGCCGAAATATTGAATTGCAGCGCGGTTGGCCTTTGTCAGGCTACTATGATCACGCTCGGCACCATGGCTTCCCGATCTCTCGGCGTCAGAGCCGTATCCTTATGCGTGCCTATCAAGTCTCCAGGAGTGGGCTAAAGCTTCTCTAACTCCAGCTTCCTCGTTCACGACCTGTTGGACAATCTACCGAAAGCTCACACTAGTGGGCTCACAGACATGCTACCCGAACCGGCTGACACTCATGCGCCCCCTCTAAAAGCGCGCGTATGCGCGCAGCGATCTGCCGTGCTTCCTTCGGCCGCAGGTTGGGTTTCATGCAATCGAGTATGGTTAGCATTGCCTGAACTTCGTCCATGTTCAATGTGGCGACCTTGCGATCTGATAGCCCCAGAGACTGATCGGAGGCACGGACCTGATTGGATACAAGCACCGCAAGCGCTTGCGACCGCAGGGTCGTGATATGCCGCTCCAATATATGCATTTTTCGCCTGTAGCTGCCTTAGGCATGGTGTTGCAAGCGCTGGTGGCCAACCCGGTCACAAAGACTGGGGCTGGCCACCTTTGCTCCCATGAGGCTCAAATTCTCAAGGGTGACTAAGTTATATCTGCGAGAAGTAATGAAGGGCACCTACCAAAATAGGTCGGCCCCATCTCATCGGCGCCCCTCTAAACTGAGTCTTTGCCTTAAAGCAATTGGAGACACCAGCATGACCAGACACGTGGGCGTGGATAGAAAACAGTGCATAAAAGACAATGTCAGGCCAAACGCACATGAGAGGCGCAAGAATGTTGGCAGGGCAAGTCCAGACGAAGCGCGGTAGAATGAGAAGATTATCCGAGACCTTGAAAGCCGCTGACCTTGCCCCCGGGGCTTAATCCAGTTTGAAGTTCGTTCTGGCCCACGACGAGGACCAGAGCATGAAGCGTAGCCGCTTTACGGAAGAGCAGATTATCGGGATCTTGAAGGAGCACGAGGCCGGGGTGTCAGTCGCCGATCTATGCCGCAAGCACGGCGTGAGCGACGCCAGCATCTACAAATGGAAGGCCAAGTACGGCGGGATGGACGTCTCCGAGGCCAAGCGGCTGAGGACGCTGGAGGACGAGAACACGAAGCTGAAGCGGCTCCTGGCTGACGCCATGCTGGACAATGCGGCGTTGAAGGACCTTTTGGGAAAGAAGTGGTGACGCCCGCGGCCAAGCGGAAGGCTGTCGCGCATCTCGTGGATGCCCACGGGATGAGCGAACGGCGGGCGTGTAAAGCCATCGGCTGCTGCCGCATGACCATGAGATATCGGACGACCCGAGCGGATGATGCCGGCGTTCGCCAGCGCATGAAGGCGATCGCCCAGGAGCGCCGCCGCTTCGGCTATCGGCGCCTGCATGTTCTGCTCAAGCGGGAGGGCTTTGCGATCAACCACAAGAAGCTATTCCGGCTGTACCGGGAAGAGAAGTTGGTGGTGCGCCGCCGTGGCGGCCGCAAGCGGGCGATCGGGACCCGGGCGCCGATGACGGTGCCGATGGCACCGAACGACCGCTGGTCACTGGACTTCGTCTCCGATCAGCTCACGGATGGCCGCCGCTTCCGCATCTTGACCGTGGTCGATGACTGTACCCGCGAGTGCTTGGCGCTGGTGGCCGATACCTCGCTCTCCGGGGCCCGGGTGGCGCGGGAGTTGGATCGGCTGGTCATGGAGCGCGGCAAGCCAAAGATGGTGGTCAGCGACAACGGCACCGAACTTACCAGCAACGCCATCCTGACCTGGGCCGATCGGAGCCGCGTCGCCTGGCATTATATCGCTCCGGGCAAGCCCATGCAGAATGGCTTCATCGAAAGCTTCAACGGTCGGCTCCGGGATGAATTGCTGAACGAGACGCTGTTCACGTCGCTGGCTCAGACCCGCGTCGCGCTCGGATGCTGGCGCGCCGATTATAACTACACACGACCGCACTCACAGCTCGGATGGAAGACACCCTCCGAGTTCGCCTTCACCAGCCACCCGCGCCGGGATCTGGCGCTGCGCTATGCCGATGGCTCCGCGCCAGCTCCCGTCGCTACCACCGCCCAACTGGGCAAATCCAATGGCTTGAGCGAACTCAGAACTGGATAAAATCTGGGGGCAAGGTCACCGCGACAGGGAGTACCGCGTTGAAGAATCGACGACGCTGTGAGCGTCGTCGCCGCCACACATGGCGGACACAATTGCATCAAGACAACAGCGGACCGGACTAAGCCAAAGCAGTCTCCCTTCCCTTCCTGAGTATTGGCGAAAATTGATCGGAAGCAGTGTGGGTGCGACTCGGCGCCGTTTGGTTGCGCTGGAGCAGACGCTGTCCCTACCCCGCACTGCCAGTTGAACTTAGCAGAACTTGAATCAGCACTTTTCCCCCATGCATGCAGTTGGCAACGCTTTTCCTGCCACCCAGCTAACTGCTCCAAACTGAGCTTTAAGCGGCGGCAAGAAGCTGATGACTTGTAAAAACAATCAAAATCGAAAGGAGAACTAACCCGCGAGTTGGAAGCATTGCGGACGCGACTCGGCGCCTGGCAGCCTGGGGGGCATCATGAGGCACTATTCTGCCGCATCCGCAATGCAATGAGCTTAACGGAAGCGTGACTCGGCACATGGTGGTCCTTCAGCTCATGCGCTGTCCCTGCCACGCCCCGTTAAACCCAACGGTTTTTATCGGGGCTCGCTTACCGAAAGCTGACAGACCTGCGCAATCTATAAAACGAAGGCGACCCATGTGGGCGGGCCGCTTGCCGTTGGCAGCGATATCGCCGTTACGCCTCAGATCAGCCATTCGGCGCGTTTGCGATCAGCGGCAACCGCATTGGGACGACGCGCCGGATTGACACTCAGCCAATCCAGCGCGTTTAATGACTGATCGACGTATGACTTCACGCCCCCTGGCTCGTGGGCTCTTCGACCATGCAGGAATTGGCCATTCGGATTGCGCACACTTGCTTTCGAATTCGAATACCTCGCGCCGTTACCGGCTCGTGCTCCAGGCTGAGTTCGCGTGTGGAGGACGATTGGGTTCCGATTCGTCAAAATGCTTAATGAGCTCGTCAGCCTATCTCCCTGTAAGGCGCGAAAGCTAGACGCAATTAGCGAGTTCGAGAGAAAGCAGCGCGGATGCGACTCGGCGCCGATGTCCACCAGGGAGGGTGGATAAATGCGCTATCTGTCGCATCCGCTTCGCCGGAACGCTGGGGGCGACGTGACTCGGCACCCCCCATTGGAGGATGGAAGGCGCTGTCTCTATCACGTGCCGCTGGCTTAGTAGTCAGCCTCGGGGATCACAAGGCTAACCCACCCGGCTTTCCCGTGAGGCCCGCCGCCTCAGGGTACAGTGGGACTTTAGCGAGAGAGCGGCCTCGGGCAACCTACCAGTATTGGTAGTCATGCACAGCACGGCGGCGCAAATGGGCAAGCATACCGCGTTTAACTACCTGCATGAAGGCAGTAGGCTTCGGCCGGTTCGGCGGTATCGGCCGCTCCGTAACTTCGTTATCCAGAGCGTCTTCGCGTATAAGCACTGGAGCTCCCTCACTACACCGCGGCCTTTGTCGGGCCGATAGCTCCCGGCGCTGTTCGCCATTCTGGCAAAGTTCTCGTTGCCCACCGCCTCTACGCTGCCCTTGCTTTGCGAGAGATCAAGGTGCGGCGGCGAGCGTTGGCTTCGAGGCGTTTGTCCCTCGGGCTAGCGTCTGCGGCAGGCTTCCTGAGCGATGAAGTTCGCGGCGAACAGCTCGATGTCAGGCACAGCCCTTGATTTTTGTAGAGGCGCAAGCGTCTGCATGCTCTTCTTTCACCAAGCATCGGTCAATTCATTCTCTCGCGGGCGACCAAACGGCTTGCGTTCCCAAAATGAAGCCACACGAGCAACGCAATGACGACTATGCGTGCCGCAATGCAGTCGCGCCTTTTGCGTACAGTCAGCGCGTGGCTCCGAATTTCCCGCAGGATCTTCCGCGATGGATCCCGAGAATTCGCGCGGCCTCAACCTGTGAGGCTGCGGGGCGATCAGCGTTGATGTTATCTGTGCTCAGCATAGCTTTGAATTCGCGTCTGCCGGTTCCTCAACGGCATGCCACCTTTTTGGTTCGCCGAAACTCGGCGGAACGACTCGCAACATCGAAAAGTGCGCATGCGCGGGATCGGCTGCGAAAATACGCGCGGAAGAGAAGTGCTGCCGCCGTCGTCGAGCGGCCTGCCATGATCTGTTCGGCGAAGGCGATCGAAAAGGACCCTTAGCTGCGCAATGCTAAGGTAGACTATCTGATTTACGCGCTTGCCTCTTCGGCTCGCCAAAAACTGCGATGTCTCGTACGCGCGGCAAAGATCCGTCGCCTGCCGAACCGCAATCGGCGGCGTTTTGGCGGCACCACGATAATTCAGCCTCCTCTGCAGCTTAAGCGAGGTCAAAGGAAGCTGTGACCCATCCGATCTAAGAAGGCGCAAATCGACGTCGCTGATCCAGATCAGAGAAACCGTCCCTTGGTGACAAAAGCGATCTCCAGCGGCGTTCGACATGGGGCGGCGGCCTCGACTCATGCTGACGCTTGCCAAGGAACGTGTCCGCCAGCTTATGCAGCAGATCGCGAGAGCATCCCAAGGTTCTGGCTGACAGCAATCGACAGCCAGGATCGGGCATGGCTCACCCATTAGTGTGTTGAGGTATTCCGAGCCCAGAAGGTTCGAATTAGAGGGGAGGCAGCGCGGGCCGGCCCTCCGCGCTGTTCAAAGCTCTGAAACTGCCAACTCCGCGCTGCCAGCGGAGTTAAATGACGATGTGACTCGGCGCTCGTCAAAGAGGCCCTCGGAAAGCGCTGTCCCTATCACGTGCGCCACTAACTTCGCTCGCCAGCGTCGCGGTACTGCAACGCTGCCACCTCGCACCCTTGGGCGGCTGCCCGGGGCACCCTGCCTTTTATCGTCGAGACGTCCCGCAAGGCACCTGCCAGATTTGGTCGGCTGAGCTGGCTTGCGAGGGAGAAACTGAAGCGTTGTGCCGACCACTCCTGCCCCCGCACCCAATCCTGAAGCCGCTTATCGCGAGGGGGCAATTATGAGCTTCTGGCTTGTTCACCGTAGGCACGCATCCGATTCCAGACTTCCGCATCATTGGAAGCGCACCTGGAGATAAAGACGCAATATCCAGGCCATAGGTCGAGCCATAGCAGTCTGTCTGATCGTTGCGAGAACGGCGAAGGCCATTTCCGCTCGCTAGGTAGACCTGCCTAAGGACGGTTGAACCATCCACCGCCTCCTCGCCCACGGTCTAGCTAAGGACTCCAATCAGCCGAACTGGTGGCGAATTCGACAGCGGAAATAGAGTCCTGTGGCGAAGCCCGGGGTTTCCAATTCGGTATCGGCTAGATGGAGAGGTTGTACGGTTTCTAGCAGTATCAGTTCCACGCACGCAAAGCCGTTCGCTCGTGTCTTTTTCTTCGCCTGGGCATCCGATTGCACGACGAGCTCATGGCGGCCGTTACACTTGGTCATGATCCGAGCAAGGATGCTCGAGATGATCAGTTCCCCCCACGTCGTCTTGTCGAGTGGCGCCAGCGCAGGTGCGTGCACCTCGTTGGGGTGCGCGATAACCTAGAGGTTCGATCGTGGGGGAGGCCGATTGCAAATTTTCCTTGCAGACGAATCCAGACAAGGCGATCTTACGTCTCGCGCGAGTACTTGCCCGTGTGGCCGCGAGGGAAGATCATGAAAGACAGCTCATCGATCGAAGCGAGGAAAAGAGCGACGATCTATGCTCGATTCTCAACCGATCTTCAGAACGAGCGATCGATTGAGGATCAGCTTTCACTTTGTCAGATCTATGCCGAGCGCGAAGGATTAATTGTTGTCAGTACGCATGAAGATCGAGCTCGTTCGGGCGGGTCTGTCATGGGCCGCGAAGGCCTTCTACGGATGTTGGACCAAGCGCGGGAGAGATCCTTTGACGTGGTGATCGTCGAAGCGCTCGATCGCCTCTCTCGCGACATGGAAGATCTGGCTGGCATTCATAAGCGGCTGTCATTTCTCGGGATCGAGATCCGGGCGGTCCACGAGGGCGTCGTTAACACCGTGCTGGTGGGCCTTCGCGGCTTGGTCGGACAACTTTATCGCGAGGACAATGCGCACAAAGTGCGTCGCGGCCAAGCGGGTCGGGTTAAGCAAGGTTTGGCTGGCGGGGGCCTGACGTACGGATACGCAGCGGTCCCTGGAAGAAGTGGTGAACGAGTGGTTGTCGAGGCCGAGGCACAAGTGATCCGGCGCATTTTTCAGGAATACGTGGACGGTCGTACGCCTCGGGAAATCGCGTATGATCTCAACAACGAGGGGGTACCACCTCCGCGGGGGCGAGGCTGGAATGCGTCAACAATCAATGGCAATCATGAGAGGGGCGCCGGCATTCTAGTAAACGAACTTTATGTGGGACGCCTTGTCTGGAACAAAGTCAGGATGGTGAAGGACCCCGACTCCGGAAAACGCCTGTCACGACCTAATCCGAAGAGTGACTGGCAAATGGCTGAAGTTCCACATCTTGCAATTGTCAATCCAGGGCTATTCACGGCTGCTCAGCAACGCAAGGAAGAGCGCGGTCACATCCACCCCAGCCACCAACGTCGGGCTCGTCGGATGCTATCCGGACTGCTCCGGTGCGGCTCATGCGGTTCGGGTATGGCAACCAATGGACGCGATAAGTCAGGGCGCATTCGTATTCGCTGCTCCGCTTCGAAAGAGAGCGGCACATGTTCTGATGCCAAGACCTTTTATCTAGACGCGGTCGAGAGTGCAGTCCTCAGCGGGCTCAGGGCCGAACTGCGTGCACCGAAGGTGTTTTCGGAATACGTACGAACGTATCTGGAGGAGCGGAAGCGCCTCCTAGCTACATCACATGCAAAGCGACACCGCCTTGAGCAGCAGCTAGGGCAGTTGAGTCGAGAAATCGAACGACTGGTGGATGCGATCGCGAAGGGACATGGCGATCCGTCCGTTCTCGGGCCGCGATCAACTACCTTAGATGCCGAACGAAAGCGGATATCTGAGGAGTTGCAAACCGAACCACCCGCCCCGAACGAAATTGTGCTGCATCCGGCCATCCTCAAAAGATATGAGGAGCAACTCGGTAGGCTTGAAGAAGCAGTGGGTAAAGGTGTCAGTGCAGGCGACGGAGAGGCCGCGGAAGCCATTAGAGACTTGGTCGAGACGGTCACCGTGTTCCGCCAACCGGGACACCCAGGTGGTTTAGCCGTCGAGATAGCAGGCCGGCTGAACTCCCTGCTCGGCGAAAAGGCCTATCCAAATCAAGTCAAAGGAGTGTGGGGAAAGGTGGTAGCGGGGGAGGGACTCGAACCCCCGACCCCAGGATTATGATTCCCGTGCTCTAACCAGCTGAGCTACCCCGCCACAGGGATCGCGGCGGCGAATAAGGCCGATCTCGCGAACGCGCGGCATATAAGGAAGGGGGCGGGGGTAAGTCAATCCGCCTTCGCTAAAGCTTCCGCCTTCGCCAAGGCTTCGGCGCGACAAGTCGGCGCGACAAGTCCGCTTCGGCCCGATTTCTCACCAGAATTTGCGATTTTTTACGGCGCCGGTCTCGTGGAGGGTCCCCCTCACCCGGAATCCGCGCGTCGCGCGGATTCCGGCCTCTCCCCGGCGGGGAGAGGCGAAGGGAAGCGGCCCTTATTTCGGCCTGACGTTCGGGTCGCCGCCGGGGCTGCCGGGGGGCGGGATCACCGGGGTGTTGCCGCCGGTGCTGGGCGCGGGGGCGTGCATATCGGGATCGACGCCCGAGGGCGGGCAGAGCACGCCGTCGGTCTTGGCGAGCTTGTCGCCGAGCGGTTCCCGGGACTGGCCGGTCGTGGTGCCGTCGGGGGTGGTAGCCAGCCGATCGGATGGCGCACAGCCGGCGGCGCGTTGCGGGGATGGCGGCGCGGTCTGTTGTGGCGGCGTCGCCGGGGCGGGCGGGGCCTGCGCGATCGCGCTGCCAGAGGCGGCGATCAGGAGGCCCGCAAGAATGAGGTTTGTCGTGCGCATGGGACGGAAACGCGCGGGGAGGGCGGGCTGTTCCCGGCGCGGAGTGCGATGTGATCGGGCCCCGTCTCCGGTTTCCTGCCTTGTCATTGCGAGCGCAGCGAAGCAATCCAGAGTCCCTCCGCAGAGACAGTCTGGATTGCTTCGCTGCGCTCGCAATGACGGGATGACTGGCGAGATATCGTGCTTGGAGAGAGGCCTCTCCCCAACCCTCCCCCGCTCGCGGGGAGGGAGCGCACTGCCGTCTTGGCGGCGTGCCGGGCTCTCGCAGCTAGGCCTTGCGGTAGCGGATCAGCGAGAAATGGCCCATCGGCGGCATGGGCCTGCGCTCGGTGAGCGCGACGCCGCCGTGCCTTGTGGCCCAGCCCTCGAGGCGGGCCCACGGGAATTCCGGGCGCCAGCCGAGGCGGCGGGCGATGGGCGCGAAGGCGAGCTCGAACAGCTTGCGAGGGCCGCTCTCCGCACCGATGTGGTTGACCAGGATCAGCTCGCCGCCCGACTTGAGCACGCGCACGAACTCGTCGAGCGTGCCTTCGGGATCGGGCACGGCGGTGATGACATATTGCGCCACCACGGCGTCGAAGAAATTGTCGGGAAAGGCGAGGTTCTTCGCATCCATCACCGAGAGCACTTCGACGTTGGACAGACGAAGCGCGCGGACGCGCGCCTGCGCCTTGCGCAGCATCGGCTCGGAGATGTCGACGCCGCAGACCTTCGTGGTGCGCGCGTAGTCGGACAGCGAAAGACCCGTGCCGACGCCGACGTCGAGGACGCGGCCGCCGATGCGGTCGGCTTCCGCGATCGTCGACTGACGGCCGGCGTCGAACACCTTGCCGAACACGAGATCATAGACCGGCGCCCAGCGGCCATAGGCCTTCTCGACCCCGGCCCGCGAGATGTCTGCTGCCATGCCCCCTGCCCTTGCTTACTTCACCTCTCCCATAGGGAGAGGTCGGATCGCATCGCAAGATGCGATCCGGGTGAGGGGTTGCAGTCTCAACGGGAGTTGCGGCCCCTCACCCGGATTGCTTCGCAATCCGACCTCTCCCCGCTGGGGAGAGGTGAACCCGGCCCTACCAATTGCGCTTAAAATCGTCATTCCGTCAGCCGCGCACGGCTTCCGCGAGCGGGCGCGGTGTGCCCGCACTGAGCTTGGCTGCGGCGCTCTGGATGAAGCCGCCGCCGAGCACGCGGGCCTGGCCTGAAGGTGCGTCGTAGAACACGCAGGCCTGTCCCGGCGAGACGCCCTCTTCGCCGGCGACGAGCTCGACCTCGTAACGGCCATTGCTGCCGCGCAGCCAGGCTGCTTGCGGACTGCGGGTAGAGCGTACGCGCACGAACATCTCGAGGCCGGCACCGATGGCGCGGTCGATGTCGCCATCGCCGATCCAGTTGACGTCGCGCAGGGAGATGCGATGCATCTTCAGCGCATCGCGCGGGCCGACCACGACGCGGCGGGTCGCAGCGTCCAGCCGCACCACGAACAGCGGCGAGCCGGAGGCGATGCCGAGGCCGCGGCGCTGGCCGACGGTGAAATTGGCGATGCCGTGGTGCCGGCCGAGCACGCGGCCCTCGAGATCGACGATGTCGCCGGGGTCCATCGCATTGGGGCGCAGGCGCGTGATGATGTCGGTGTAGCGGCCGGTCGGCACGAAGCAGATGTCCTGGCTGTCGTGCTTGTCCGCGACCGCAAGCCCGAAGCGGCGCGCGAGCTCGCGCGTCTCGGGCTTGGTCATGTCGCCGAGCGGAAAGCGCAGGAAGTCGAGCTGCTCCTGCGTCGTCGCGAACAGGAAATAGCTCTGGTCGCGGTCGGCATCTGCCGCGCAGACCAGCGCGCGCGAGCCGTCGGCCCGACGGCGCGAGGCGACGTAATGACCGGTGGCGAGCGCCTGGGCGCCGAGCTCGCGGGCGGTCTTCAAGAGGTCACGGAATTTGACGCTGCGGTTGCACTCGATGCAGGGCACCGGCGTCTCGCCGAGCGCGTAGGAATCGGCGAAGTTGTCGATGACTGACTCGCGAAAGCGATCCTCGTAATCGAGCACGTAATGGGGAATGCCGAGCTTGGCCGCGACGTCGCGGGCGTCGTGGATGTCCTGACCGGCGCAGCAGGCGCCCTTGCGATGGGTGGCCGCGCCATGGTCGTAGAGCTGCAGCGTGATGCCGACGACGTCGTAGCCCTCGGCCTTCAGCAGCGCAGCCGTCGTCGAGGAATCGACGCCGCCCGACATGGCAACGACGACCCTGGTGTCCTCGGGACGGCCTTCGAGATCCAGACTGTTGAGCATCGGCCCTGAAGCGTTGTGACGGCGGCGAAGCGCGATCCGCGATTGCTGTGCTTTCTCGGGGGACGGCGGCGATCCCCCGGAACCTTGGTTCCCGAAGAGCACGACTGCCCAAGTCGAAAGCGGCTGAGAGTAACCTCTTTAATATAGGCGGCATTCCGGTGAAGCAATCACGCGGGCCCCCCGCTTAGGGCAATTCTTGCCGGGGCGGCAGAAATGGCGGGGTCGCTGCCAGCCGCCCGGCATTGCCCCTGCATCATCAAAACCTTGATTATATTGATGAAATACCCGATTTCGGAGGCTGGCCCACTCCTTGCTCCCTCTGGTCCGAAGTTGCTTGCAAGGGGTTGCCTGTGGTCGGTCGGATGTCAGATGTCGTGGCAAGCGTGCAAATCCAGAGCGCGCAGCAGAAGCCTGCCCGGTCGCAAGCCCCGAAGGACACGCCGGCAAGCGATGATTTCGGCTCGCTGGTCGACAGCAACACGCAGGCCATCAGCAACAACGCGCCGGCGCAGGACACCCCACCGCGCCGGAGCGAGCAGACCTCGTCCGCCCCGGCGCCCGAGCGGCCTTCGCGCGACAGCTCGTCCACGGACCAGTCGTCGCAGAGCAAGGCGAGCGACGACACCGACCCGTCTGCGCCGGTCGAGAATGACAAGGCCGAGGCGTCCAGCGATCCGGCCAAGGACGCCGGCAAGGTCAAGGAAAAATCCGAGACGGCGGACGCCAAATCGGCGGACAAATCCGACGAGACCGAGGGCGAAACGTCCGACGGCACCGAGGTCGTCATAGCCGCGGTCGACGCGGCTGCCGCCGCGCCGCCCGATGTGACGCAGACCGCCCTGCCCGATCCCGGAATCATCGTTGCCGCGCCGGTCGTCCCGGTCGATCCGAATGCAGCTGCGAACCAGGCTGGCGATGCCGCCGCCGCGCCGCTGGCGATCGCCGCGGCTGCTCTTGCCGCCAGTGCCTCCACGGCGGCGCAGATCGCCGGCACCAAGACCGATACCGCGACGACGAGCGACAAGAGCGCCAAGGCCGCGGGCGCCGAGGTCGATGCCGACACCACGACGACGCTCGGCGAGGCCGCGGCCGGCACGACCGAGACCACCTCGACCGATGCAAAAGCTGGTGGCGGACTGATCGCCGCCGTCAGCCAGGGCACGCCCAAGACCGCGTTCAAGGACGCCGCCACGGCGCAGGCCAACACCGACGTCTCCAATATCGGCCAGGATACCGGCAAGGCGAACCTCGCCACGGCGCAGGCACCGGCCGCCAATGCCGCACATGCGCAAGGCTTGAAGCCGCAGGCCGATAACGTCGCGACCGAGGCGAAGGCGGGCCCCGCCGACCGCGCCGCCGATCCGGCCCAGGGCGCGCCGGCCGCGCCCGCGCATACGGGCGCGCAAGCCACGATCGCTCCGACGGATACCAGCGCGCAGGCCGCCTCCGCCGTGCAGGCGCCGCTGACCAATACGACCTCGGCCGCCACGGCATCGACCGCGACGCTCACCGCGACCGCGGCGACCCACAATGCGGCGGTGCCGGTCAGCGGCATCCCGATCGAGATCGCGGCCGCCATTCGCGCCGGCAAGTCGCGGTTCGACATCAGCCTCGATCCGGCCGAGCTCGGCCGCATCGACGTGCGCATCAACGTCGACCGCGCGGGCAACGTCACCTCGCATCTCACCGTGGAGAAGCCGGAGACGCTGCAGATGCTGCGCCAGGACGCGCCGCAATTGCAGCGCGCGCTCGACGATGCCGGCTTCAAGACCGGCAGCAACGGGCTGTCCTTCAGCCTGCGCGACCAGAATTCATCGGGCCAGAACTCCGGCCAGAACAACGACAATGGCGGCAATGCCCGCCGCCTGATCGTCAGCGAGGACGACAGCGTTCCCGCAGCGCCCATCGGGCGCGGCTATGGCCGCATGCTCGGATCGAGCAGCGGCGTCGATATCAGAGTGTGAGGAGTATCAGGCAATGACCACCACGAATGCCGCCACTGCGCCCGCGGTCGTCTCCGGAACGACCGACATTCCGAAATCCTCGTCGAATTCGTCGATGAGCTCGACCACGGGGTCGGCGCTCGCCGGCAATTTCCAGACCTTCCTGACCCTGCTGACGACGCAGCTGCAGAACCAGAACCCGCTCGATCCGCTCGACACCAACCAGTTCACCCAGCAGCTGGTGCAGTTCGCCGGCGTCGAGCAGCAGCTCAAGACCAACGATGCGCTGTCGCAGCTCGTCACCCTGCAGCAGACCACGCAAGCGACCCAGGCGCTGGGCTTCGTCGGCAAGACCGCGCTGGTCGACGGTTCGACCGCGACCATGAAGAACTCGTCGGCGACCTGGCATCTCAACGTGCCGACCGATTCCACCGTCGACATCACCATCGCCAATTCCAGCGGCCAGACCGTGTTCACCGGCAAATATAGCGCCGCCGCCGGCACCGACATCCCCTTCACCTGGAACGGCATGGGCAATGACGGCACGCAATGGCCGGACGGCAAGTACACGATCTCGGCCACGGGCAAGGACGTCGCGAACAACAATGTCGGCATCGCCGCGCAGGTGCAGGGCGTGGTGTCGTCGGTCGACCTGACCCAGTCGCCGCCGCTGCTCACCATCGACGGCGCCAGCTACACGCTGAGCCAGGTGAAGAGCATTATTGCGACGACGAGCAATTGAGGCGAACGGGCGAGCCACATCCGAGAAGTCATCCCCGCCTAGTGCGCAATTGCGCACGGGGGCGGGGATCCATAACCCCAGGACGTTGTTTTCGCATGAGGTCGTAACCCCGAGTCTTCGTCAAACTACTCCCTGGGGTTATGGGTCCTCAGATGCGCAATTGCGCATCATAGCTCGCGCTCCGCGCGCCCCGGGATGACTATCAGGACCTCCGCAACACCACCGCAGGCCCCGTTCGTTAGTAAAGTATTTACTTTTTGCCCCGCTCAGCCGGCCGAGATTGCGTCTGCCGGCCGCCGCGCAGGCCGCGTTCCCGCAAGTTTCAACGAGAATTGTATTGAACCCTTAGGCTTAGCGGATTTTTAAGCCGCGGGGGTTACGGTTACGGCGTGAGTTCAGTGGTTGAGAGTTTGTGAGTACGCCATGACAGAACCCCATCGCCCGAGGGTGAAATACGTCATCGGGCCGGACGGCAGTCCGTTGACGATCGCGGACCTGCCTGCACCCGGCACCAAACGCTGGGTCATCCGCCGCAAGGCCGAAGTCGTCGCCGCTGTCCGTGGCGGACTTCTCTCCCTCGAGGAGGCCTGCAGCCGTTATACCCTGACGGTCGACGAATTCCTCTCCTGGCAGTTTTCCATCGACCAGCATGGTCTGGCGGGTCTTCGCACCACCCGCATCCAGCAATATCGCCAGTAGGCGATCCGGAAATCTGCGGCTTTTGACGAAAATCGGCCTCGCCCTGCGAGGCCGATTTTTTTCATGATGCACTTTTGTCCGACCTCTTAACCTTCGTTAACCATATCGAAACCATCACCTAGGCAATAATTGCCCAGTCGGCCGCTCGGTTGCGGGTCGGATTGGTCGGGGCGGTTGCTTGCAAGGTCTTGGGGACTTCTTAAAAAGTATCGGCGCCGCCCGGTTCGGGGCGATGATCGCGGTCACCGCCGCGCTCATCGGCTTCTTCGCCTTCGTCATCATGCGCGTCACCACGCCGCAGATGACGACGCTGTTCACGGACCTGTCCGTCGAAGATTCCTCCAGCATCATCAAGGACCTGGAACGCCAGGGCATCCAGTTCGAGATCCGCAATGAGGGCTCCATTATCATGGTGCCCAAGGACAAGGTCACGCGGCTGCGGATGAAGCTCGCCGAGGGCGGCCTGCCCAAGGGCGGCGGCGTCGGCTACGAGGTGTTCGACAAATCGGACGCGCTCGGCACCACCTCCTTCGTCCAGAACATCAATCATCTGCGCGCGCTCGAGGGCGAGCTCGCCCGCACCATCCGCGCCATCGACCGCATCCAGGCCGCCCGCGTCCACCTGGTGCTGCCCGAGCGGCCGCTGTTCGCCCGCGAGGCGCCGGAGCCGTCGGCCTCGATCGTGGTGCGCGTCCGCGGCGCGCTGGAAGCCCAGCAGATCCGTGCCATCCGCCACCTCGTCGCCTCCGCCGTCAACGGCCTGAAGCCGCAGCGGGTCTCGATCGTGGACGAGGCCGGCCAGCTGCTCGCCGACGGCGCCCAGACCGATCCGGAGCAGGCGCTCGGCGACGAACGCCGCATCTCCTTCGAGAAGCGGATGCGCAAGCAGGTCGAGGACATCGTCTCCTCGGTGGTCGGTTCGGGCCGCGCCCGCGTGCAGCTCTCCGCCGATTTCGACTTCAACAAGGTCACCCAGACCTCGGACAAGTTCGACCCCGAAGGCCGCGTGTTGCGCTCGAGCCAAACCCGCGAAGAGCAGAGCATGACCGCCGACAACAACGGCCAGGTCACCGTCAACAACGAGCTGCCCGGCAACCAGCAGAACAACGGCGTCGCGGCCAAGGACCAGAGCAAGAAGACCGAGGAGACCAACAATTACGAGATCTCCCGCACCACCAAGACCGAGGTGACCGAGGCCGGCCGCGTCAACCGCATCTCGGTCGCGGTGCTGGTCGACGGCATCTACACCAAGAACGACAAGGGCGAGCTCGCCTACCAGGACCGCACCAAGGAGCAGCTCGACCGCATCGCCACCCTGGTGCGCTCGGCGATCGGCTTCGACCAGAAGCGCGGCGACCAGGTCGAGGTCGTCAACCTGCGCTTCGCCGACGCGCCCTCCACCGCCCCGATCGGCGAGCCCTCAGGCTTCCTCGGCATGCTGCAGTTCACCAAGGACGACGTCATGTACTTCGTCGAGCTCGGCGTGATGATGCTGCTCGGCCTCGTCGTGCTGTTCCTGGTGATCCGCCCGCTGGTCAAGCGCATTCTCGCCTCGGACGAAGTCGCCGCCGCCATCTCCGGCGTGCTGAGTGGCCCCGCCGCTTCGGAAGAGGCTGCGCCGGCCAGCCAGCCGCTGCTGCCGAGCGGCGCCGCCAGCGCCATCGACGTCGCCACCATCCAGGGCCAGGTCCACGCCCAGTCAGTTCACCGCGTCGGCGAGCTCGCCGAACGCAATCCCAACGAAACCGTCGCCATCATTCGCCAATGGCTCACCGAGCCAACCAAGTAACCGCCAAGTAAATCAAGAAGTGATCTGACATGGCCGCCTCCTTGCAAAACGCCAACTCCAACGACATCACCAGCGTGATCTCCACGCTCGGTCAGCGCGCCGGCAGCCGTGCCGCCGACGGCAAGGGCGCCGCGCAGCTGTCCGGTCCGCGCCGCGCCGCGATCCTGATGCTGGCGCTGGGCGAGCAATATGGCGGCAAGATCTGGGGCCTGCTCGACGACGACGAGGTGCGCCAGCTCTCGCTGGAGATGTCGACGCTCGGCACCGTCGAGGTCGACACGGTCGAGGACATGCTGCTCGAATTCGTTTCGCGCATGTCGGCCTCGGGCGCGCTGATGGGCAATTTCGACGCCACCGAGCGGCTGCTGCAGCAATACCTGCCGCCGGAACGCGTCAACGGCATCATGGACGAGATCCGCGGCCCCGCCGGCCGCAACATGTGGGAGAAACTCTCCAACGTGCAGGAAGAGGTTCTCGCCAACTACCTCAAGAACGAATATCCGCAGACCATCGCGGTGGTGCTGTCGAAGCTGAAACCGGAGCATGCCGCGCGCGTGCTCGGCATCTTCCCCGAGGATCTCGCGCTCGACGTCGTCAACCGCATGCTGAAGATGGAGGCGGTGCAGAAGGAGGTGATCGAGAGCGTGGAGAAGACGCTGCGCACCGAATTCATGTCCAACCTGTCGCAGACCCGCCGCCGCGACGCCCACGAGGTGATGGCGGAAATCTTCAACAATTTCGACCGCCAGACCGAAACCCGGTTCATCACCTCGCTGGAAGAGGACAACCGGGAATCGGCCGAACGGATCAAGGCGCTGATGTTCACCTTCGACGACCTGGTGAAGCTGGATTCCGGCTCGGCCCAGACCTTGATGCGCAACGTCGACAAGGACAAGCTCGGCGTCGCGCTCAAGAGCGCCAACGAGGACGTCCGCAACTTCTTCTTCGGCAACATGTCTTCGCGCGCGGCCAAGATGCTCCAGGACGACATGGCCGCGATGGGGCCCGTGCGCCTGCGCGATGTCGACGAGGCCCAGGCGCTGCTGGTCAATCTCGCCAAGGACCTCGCCGCCAAGGGCGAGATCATGCTGACCAAGAACCGCGCCGACGACGAGCTGGTGTACTGATGGCCGCTCCGGCAAAATTCCTGTTCGATACCGACTTCGCGGCGCCCGAGCGCTCGCCGCGCGAGAAGGCCGCGACCGCGGCCGAAATCGCGCAGAAGGTCGCGGAAGCCGAGGCGCGCGCCTATCAGGACGGCTTTGCCGCCGGCCAGCGCGAGGCCAAGGCCGAGAGCGACCGCCGCGTCGCGCTCGCGATGGAAGAGATCAACATCGCCATCCGCGGCGTCGCCGCCGGAATCGGCAACATCGAAACCAGGATGGAGACGGAGGCCGTCGAGGTCGCGGTCGCGGTGGCGCGCAAGCTGTGCGCCGACCTCGTGGCCGCCGAGCCGCTCGGCGAGATCATCGCGCTGGTCAAGGACTGCTTCTCGCATCTGGTCGCGACGCCGCATCTCGTCGTCCGCATCAACGATGCGCTCTACGACAGCGCACGCGAGAGGATCGAGCGGCTCGCCAAGCAGAGCGGCTTCGAGGGCCGGCTGGTGATCCTGGCCGAGCCGGACATTGCCACCGGCGACTGCCGGATCGAATGGGCCGATGGCGGCGTCGTGCTGGAGCGCGGCGCCATCGCGGCCAAGATCGACGAAATGGTCGGACGCTACATCGCGTCCCGCAGGGGGAGCTAAGCCATGAGCGACACTGACGGACAGGTCCCGCTGCCCGATCTCAACGGCCCGATGCCGCCTGCCGGCACCGATGTCGGCTACAACGAGGACGAATATGCGGCGCGCGCCGCCGCCGACCTCGAAGCGGTGTTCGACGTGCCGGTGCAGGTCTCGGCCGTGCTCGGCCGCTCCAAGATGGACGTCGGCGAGCTCCTGAAGCTCGGACCCGGCACCGTGCTCGAGCTCGACCGGCGTGTCGGCGAGGCCATCGACATCTACGTCAACAACAAGCTGGTCGCCCGCGGCGAGGTCGTCCTGGTCGAGGACAAGCTCGGCGTGACCATGACGGAAATCATCAAGGCCGACCGCGGCTGACACGCAAGGACATGACGCGCGCCGGCGCGAACAGACGGACAGGAGACTGACATGCGGCTTCTCATCGTTGGCACATTGAAGGGCCAGCTCACCACCGCCACCAAGATCGCGATGGAGAACGGCGCCACCGTGACCCATGCCGAGGATCACGAGCAGGCGATGCGCGTGCTGCGCGGGGGCAAGGGCGCCGACCTCCTGCTGGTCGACGTCGCGCTCGACATCCGCGACCTCGTGCTGCGGCTGGAAGCCGAGCACATCCACGCCCCGATCGTCGCCTGCGGCATCACCAACGACGCCCGCGCCGCCGTCGCTGCGATCCATGCCGGGGCCAAGGAATACATCCCGCTGCCGCCGGATCCGGAACTGATCGCCGCGGTGCTCGCCGCCGTCGCCAATGATTCCCGCGAACTGGTCTATCGTGACGATGCGATGGCGAAGGTGATCAAGCTCGCCCAGCAGATCGCCGGCTCCGACGCCTCGGTGATGATCACCGGCGAATCCGGCACGGGCAAGGAAGTGCTGGCCCGCTACGTCCACACTCGCTCGGCCCGCGCCAAGCGTCCGTTCATCTCGATCAACTGCGCCGCGATCCCCGAGCATCTCTTGGAATCCGAGCTGTTCGGCCACGAGAAGGGCGCCTTCACCGGCGCGGTCGCCCGCCGCATCGGCAAGTTCGAGGAGGCGACCGGCGGCACGCTGCTGCTCGACGAAATCTCCGAGATGGACGTCCGACTGCAATCCAAGCTGCTGCGCGCCATCCAGGAGCGCGTGATCGATCGCGTCGGCGGCACCAAGCCGGTACCGGTGGACATCCGCATCATCGCGACCTCGAACCGCAACCTGGCGGAAGCCGTGCGCGAGGGCACGTTCCGCGAGGACCTGTTGTTCCGCCTCAACGTCGTGAACTTGAAGATTCCGCCGCTGCGCGAGCGTCCCGCCGACATCCTCGAGCTCGCTCAGCATTTCGTGAAGAAATACGCCGAGGCCAACGGCGTGCCGATGCGCCCGCTCTCGGCCGAGGCGCGCCGCGTGCTCTCCGCCAACCGCTGGCAGGGCAACGTCCGCGAGCTCGAAAACACCATGCACCGCGCGGTGCTGATGGCGCAGGGCGACGAGATCGGACCCGACGCCATCATCACGCCGGACGGCGACCGCCTCGACCTCGCCAAGACCGCACCGGCGGTAGCGCATGCCACCATGGCCGCCGAGCAGGTGACGCGCGCGCTGGTGGGGCGCACCGTCGCCGACGTCGAGCGCGACCTGATCCTGGAGACGCTGAAGCACTGCCTCGGCAACCGCACCCATGCCGCCAACATCCTCGGCATCTCGATCCGCACGCTGCGCAACAAGCTCAACGAATATGCCGACGGCGGCATTCCGATCCCGCCGGCGGGCACGCCCGGTGAATATCCGCGGATGCCGATGATGGGGGCGTGATCCCTCGAAGCACACGAGCTGACGACGAATGCTCGGGCTAGACCCGGGCATTTTTGCTTGATGCAGGCCGCCAGCACGTCATTGCGAGCGCAGCGAAGCAATCCGGAATTCCTCCGCGGAAAGACTCTGGATTGCTTCGCTGCGCTCGCAATGACGCGTTGAGAGCGCTCGTCGCATAACGGGATCGCGCCACGCGACTAGGCCATCCGCGCATCAGGCCCTATAACCCGCCCGAAAACCACGCGAGGAACCACATGTCTGAAGCTCAAATCACGGATTGGCTGGCGTCGCAGAAGCAGGCGATGATCGACCTGCTCCGCGACGTCGTGAACATCGATTCCGGCTCCTACGACAAGGAAGGCGTCGATACGGTCGGTGCGCGGTTCGAGCGGCATTTTGCCGAGCACGGCATTCCGTTCCGACGCGAAGCCAACGCCACCTTCGGCGACGCGATCCATGCCGAGGTGGCAAAGCCCGGCAGCAACGAGAAGCCGGTCCTGTTGATGGGGCATCGCGACACCGTGTTCGGCAAGGGCGAAGCCGGGCGGCGGCCGTTCACGATCCGGGATGGCCGCGCCTATGGACCCGGTGTCGCCGACATGAAGTCCGGCCTCGTCATGAACGTGTTCGTGGCCACCGCCTTCCACAAATTCGGCGGCTCACCGCATCCGATCAAGGTGCTGATCACCTCGGACGAGGAGATCGGCTCGCCCTCCTCGCGCCCCGTGATCGAGCGCGAGGGACGCGCGGCCCGCGCGGTGTTCAATTCCGAGCCGGGCCGGCCGACTGGCAACGTCGTGACCGGGCGCAAGGGCGGCATCTTCATGCACATGGCCATCACCGGCAAGGCCGCGCATTCCGGCGCCAATTTCGCCGCCGGCGTCAGCGCCATTGGCGAGCTCGCGCACAAGATCGTGCAGATCCACGCGCTCACCGATCTCGACAAGGGCATCACGCTCAATGTCGGCCTCGTCTCGGGCGGGCAGTCCGTCAACACGACGGCGCCTTACGCGGAAGGGCAGATCGACTTGCGCTATGTCGATCCGGCCGATCGCGCGCGGATCATGGCTGCGATCGAAAAGATCGTCGCGACCTCCTATGTGCCGGGCACCAGCGCGACGCTGTCGATCAAGGGCGAGTTCGTGCCGGTGGTGCAGAGCGCGGAGTCGAAGGCCCTGTTCGAGGGCTACCAGGCGGCCGCAAGGCAGGTGGGCCTCACCACGCTGCAGGGCGAGTTCTCCGGCGGCTGCGCCGATTCCGGCTTCACCGCCGCGGTCGGCACGCCGACCATCTGCGGCCTCGGCCCGGTCGGCGGGCTCGCGCACACGCCGGAGGAATATCTGGAGATCGACAGCATCGTGCCACGCGCGCAGGCGCTGGCGCTGGCGATTCTAAGGGGGTGATTGCCGCAACCGCGGTGCCGTAGGGTGGGCAAAGGCGCACTTGCGCCGTGCCCACCATCTGGCTTCGCTGGGTAGAAACGGTGGGCACGCTTCGCTTTGCCCACCCTACGAAACTAACCCACCCTACGAGACCGTTACGAATAACTCGGCGCGTCCGGCTTGCGGAAAATGTGGATGGGATCGCCCGGCACGATCGGAGAGCCGGAGAACATCGCATAGGCGTAGAGCGCGAGATAGGCGATCGCGAGCGCGCCGATGGCGTAGAAGGCCCAGGTCGCGATGCGCTTCATCGTTCCGCTCCAATGCCGACCCGGCGGGACGGCTCCAGGCGCTTCTAGAGCGATGAGGCGGAAAAGACCAGCCTTGCGCGAGGCGCGCCGTCGGCGGTCAAATGCCGCGCCGGCCGCGCGCGGGAAGACTGACATCAGCGAGCCTGGCCGCGTCTTCGTCCTGATCGACCGCCACGTACTGGCCGTGCCAATAGGCCAGGGCGGCGGTGCGGGTCGAGCTCCTGATGTCCCTGACACGGCCGATGACGATGCCGTGTGAGTGGCGCTCGACGATCTCCTCCACTTCGCAATCGAAGGCCGAGAGCGCGCCGACCAGCAGCGGAACACCCGAGACTGCCGTCACCCACTGGCTGCCTGCAAAGCGATCCGCGCCCTTCAGCCCGCCCTTGCCGGCAAAGCGTTCGGCGACGTCAAGCTGGTCGGCATTGAGGATGTTCACGCCGAAAGCGCCGTGGCGGCGGATCAGCGGAAACGACGAGGCGTCGCGGTTGATGCTGACCAGCAGCGTCGGCGGCTCGACCGACAGCGAGGCCACCGAGGTCACCGTCATGCCGGTGATGTCCTTGCCCCGCCCGGCGGTGATGACGCTGACGCCGCCGGTGAGGTGGCGCATGGCGCCGCGGAAATCGGCGGACGAGACGGGAATTTCGGTCATGAGATCGCGGGGCACTACATTCATGGCGTTGCTCCCCGAAAGCGGGGTTCCCTTTATCTAGGTACGATCGTCCGCCGACAACAGGTGGCTCAGGATCGAGCCTTCGAGGCCTGCCAGCTCGGCCGAGCCGCGCTGGCGCGGCCGGGCGGCGTTAACCGTGACGTCATGGGCGATGCGGCCGTCCTCGATGACAAGTACGCGGTCGGCCAGCGCGACCGCCTCGGCAACGTCGTGGGTCACCAGGATTGCGGTGAAGCCCTGGTCGCGCCAGACCCGCTCCAGCAGACGCTGCATCGAGATACGGGTCAGCGCATCCAGCGCGCCGAGCGGCTCGTCGAAGGCGAGCACGCGTGGGCGCGAGACCAGGGCGCGGGCGAGCGCGACGCGCTGCTTCTGGCCGCCCGACAGCACCGAGGGCCATTGGTCGCGCTTGTCGGCGAGGCCGACCTCGATCAACGCCTTCTCAGCGCGCGCATGCGCATCGGTTGAGGCACGATCGCGGCCGAGGCCGACCTCGACATTGGCGAGCACGCGGGCCCAGGGCAGCAGCCGCGGCTCCTGGAACATCACGCGGATGTCCTCGGGCTGGATCTCCTGACCGAAGCTGATGCTGCCGGCATCGATCTTCTCCAGCCCGGCGATCAGGCGCAGCAGCGTGCTCTTGCCGCAGCCGCTCTTGCCGACGATGGCGACGAACTGGCCGGCGGGAATGTGAAGGTCGATGCCGCGCAGCACTTCGTTGTCGCCGAAGGACTTTCGCAGACCGCGGATGCTGAGCGGCAGGCCGCTGGCCTGAACCGGCCGCTCCTCGCGCACGACACGCGCCTGCGGCGCGAAGTTGGCGCGGCCGGCGAGCTCGGTTTCGGGAAGGGAGGTACGGAGGGCTGTCTGCATTTGATTCACGGTATTTCTGCTCAACGTTTCTGGAAGGCGGGGTGCCAGGAGAGCGTCAGACGCTCCAGCACGCGGGAGGCGCTGTCGGCGAGCTTGCCGAGCAGCGCGTAGATCAGGATCGAGAGCACGACGACGTCGATCAGCATGAACTCACGCGCCTGCATCGCCATGTAGCCGAGGCCGGAAGAGGCCGCGATGGTCTCGGCGACGATCAGGGTCAGCCACATGATGCCGAGCGCGAAGCGGATGCCGACGAAGATCGAGGGCAGCGCGCCCGGGAAGATGACGCGGCGGAACAGTTCGCCGTCGGTCATGCCGTAGATGCGGCCCATCTCGATCAGCTGCGGATCGACGGTGCGGATGCCGTGCAGCGTGTTGAGGTAGATCGGGAAGAACACGCCCAGCGCCACCAGAAAGAGCTTTGCGCTCTCGTCGATGCCGAACCAGAGGATGACCAGCGGGATCAGCGCCAGATGCGGCACGTTGCGCACCATCTGCAGCGTGGTGTCGGTGAGCTTGGCCGAGAGCTGCGACAGGCCGTTGGCGAGGCCGAAGGCGAAGCCGATGCTGCCGCCGATCAAGAAGCCGATCGAGGCGCGCCAGAACGATACCCAGATGTTGCGAACGAGCTCGCCGGAGAGCAGCAACTTCCAGCCGGAGAGCACGACGTCGCTCGGCGCCGGCAGCACCCGCGTCGGCACGAAGCCGGTCACGCTCGCGACCTGCCAGACCGCGATGATGGCGAGCGGCACGATCCACTGGATCAGGCCGTCGACGCGCGGCAGGCGGATGCTGCGCGGAAGCGAAATGCTGTCGATGAGGCTCATGATTGCGACACCCGGTGCTGCGGACGGAAATCGCTGCCGACCGTCTCGCCGAACGGACCGCCGTTGAAATGCAGCTTGGTCACGTTGGAAGGCTGCTCCAGCGCGAGCAGCGGGAACACCAGCTCGGCGAAGCGATAGGCTTCCTCCAGATGCGGGTAGCCCGACATGATGAAGGTATCAATGCCGAGATCCTGATACTCCTTGATGCGGGCCGCGACGGTCTGGGCGTCGCCGACCAGCGCGGTGCCGGCGCCGCCGCGGACGAGGCCCACGCCGGCCCACAGGTTCGGCGCGATCTCGAGCTTGTCGCGCTTGCCGCCATGTAGCTGCGCCATGCGTTGCTGGCCGACCGAGTCCATGCGGGCAAAGTTCTTCTGCGCCAGCGCGATGGTGTCGTCGCTGACATGCTTGATCAGCTCGTTCGCGGCGCGCCAGGCTTCTTCATTGGTCTCGCGGACGATGACATGAAGACGGATGCCGAAGGAGAGTCTTCGGCCGCGCGCGCTCGCGACCTCCCTCACCTTGGCGATCTTCTCGGCAACGAGCGCCGGCGGCTCGCCCCAGGTGAGATATTTGTCGACGGTGTCGACGGCGACGTCGATGCCGGCATCGGAGGAGCCGCCGAAATAGAGCGGCGGGCGCGGCGACTGCACGGGCGGAAACAGCAGCTTGCCGCCCTCGATATGGATGTGCTTGCCCTCGACGTCCACCGTCTTGCCGGCGAGCAGGTCGCTGTAGACATTCAGGAACTCGCGGGTGACCTCGTAGCGCTCGTCGTGAGCGAGGAAGATGCCGTCGCCCTTGTTCTCGACGGGATCGCCGCCGGTGACGACGTTGACGAGCAGCCGCCCGTTCGAGATGCGATCGAGCGTCGCGGTCATGCGCGCGGCAACGCTCGGCGATTGCAGGCCGGGACGAACGGCGACGAGATAGCGCAGCCGCTCGGTGAACGGCGCGACTGAGGAAGCGACGATCCAGGAATCCTCGCAGGACCGCCCGGTCGGCAACAGCACGCCGAAATAGCCGAGCTGATCGGCGGCCTGCGCGATCTGGCGCAGATAGTTGAAGTTGACCTCGCGGCCGCCGATGCCGGTGCCGAGATAGCGGCCGTCACCATGGGTCGGCAGGAACCAGAGGATGTTGGCGTTGGATTGGCTCATCGATGTGCCCCTAGCCGTAAGTCGTGCCGACAGCGGCGGCGACGATGCCGATCGAGAGCACGATGGCTGCGATCATGCGTTGAACGATACGCCTCATGTTCAGACCTTTGGAAATGGGAAGAGTTGTCGGCACGGTCAGGCTGCCGGGTTGCGCCAGACGATGTCGCGGATATGAATCGGCTTCGGGATCAGGCCGAGCTTGTAGAAGCGGTCGGCGACGCCCTGCTGTGTCGCGACGATCTCGTCGGTGACCGGACCGATCACGAAGTTCGCGCGGTTGGCGGCGACGGTCTGGATATCCAAGGGAACGCCGGTGATCGCGGCGAGCGATCTGGCGACCTCGTCGCGATGCTGCTCGGCCCATTTGCCGGCCGCAGCTGTGACCTCGACGATCTGCTGCAGGATGGCACCGTGGTTCTTCGCGAACTCGCGGTTGGCGATGAAGAAGGAATTGGTCTTGGTGACCTCGCGCGCATTGATCAGGATGCGGCCGTTCTGCTTGGTCTCGCCGATCGCGAAATACGGATCCCAGATCGCCCAGGCCTCGATGCTGCCATTGGCGAAGGCGGGCCCGGCGTCGGGCGGCGTCAGGTAGACCGGCGTGATATCGGCGTAGGTGAGGCCCGCCTTCTCCAGCGTCTGCACCACGACGTTGTGAGCGCTGGAGCCCTTGGTGAAGCCGATGCGCTTGCCCTTGAGGTCGGCGATGTCGCGGATCGGCGAATCCTTGGGCACCAGGATGCCCTGGCCGTTGGTGATGGGCTGGCCGGCGGCGTAGACGATCGCCGCGCCCGCGGCCTGGGCAAACACCGGCGGGGAATCCCCGACCGCGCCGAAATCGACGCTGCCGACGTTCATCGCCTCCATCATCGGCGGCCCCGAGGAGAACTCGATCCATTTCACCTCGATGCCTTGCGACGTGAAATGTTTTTCCAGGGCGGCCTGCTGGCGCGTGATGACCAGCACGCCGGTCTTCTGATAGCCGATACGAATTTCCTTCACCGCGCCTTGCGCGATCGCGGGGGACGCGAACGCAGCGGCGGCGACAGTTCCAGCCGATAGCTTCAGAAAGTCTCGACGCTGCATTCCACACTCCGGGCCGCGTGCGGCCGTCATCATTCACGTTTGCGGAATGATGGTGCGGGCCGTCAGAAGTGTCGAGACGTCTGGGAAAATAGCGATGCGAGCACTGCGGTTCATGCTGCGCGCGTGATCAATCTTTCAAGCGGCGAGGCGAATGAGGATGGAATTTTTCTGCACGCGAATGTGAGAGCTGCACGGATTTTGTCCAGGCCAGACGAACGGAACACAAAGTGTCGCAAAACAACCCCATGCACAGTAGCCGGGGCGTGCGAAAACAATGATTTACGTATTATCCGAAGCGCGTTTGACTCGTCGGGCAAAACAGGAGCAGAATGGCATGATCGCGGATCAAGGGCTGAGGTGTGAAGCCCCCTCTCCCACTGTCATTCCCCGCGAAGGCGGGAATCCAGTACGCCGTGGCCCATCGATTCAACCACAACTGTCTCGGAGTACTGGATCGCCCGGTCAAGCCGGGCGATGACACCGAACGTGTGACGCGCCACGTGCCCCAAGCACGACCGGCCTAATGCAGCCACCTCACCGGCAGATTCTGCAGCCCGCGGAAGGCCCAGCCGCCGATCCGCACCTCCTCGTCCTCGGCGATCTCGATGCGTCCCGCGCGCGCGAACAATGTCGGCAGCGCGACGTCGGCGATCATGGCGCGCGAGGCGAAGGCGCCGGCGCAGAAATGCGGGCCGGCGCCGAAGGCGACGCTCTTGGAGGTGTCGCGCCGCACGTCGAACTGATCGGCGCGCTCAAAATGCTTCTCGTCGCGGTTGGCTGAGCCGAACATCAGGAATACGCGCTCGTCGCGCTCGAACGAGACGTCGCGAATGGTCCAGGGCTTGGCGATGCGACGCGGCGACATGCCGATCGGCGAAATCCAGCGGGCATATTCCTCGAAGGCCTGCAGCCAGGTCACCTCGCCGCCCAGGACGAGATCAAGCTGGTCGGGATGGGTCAGCAGCGCCCAGACCGTGCCGGCGATCGCCTTGCGCGGCTCGTTCTGGCCGCCTGATATCGCGAGTTTTACATTCGCGCGCACGCTCTCCATCGGCATGCCCGAGCTAAGGAGCACGCCGAGAATGCTCTGGTCCGGGTTCTTGCGCATCACCGGCAGGATGTCGTCGATCGCGGCGTCGATGCCCGCGGTCGCCGCATGGCAGCGCGCCTCGACCTCAGGGTCGCCGGCATAATTGGCGATGCCCTCGATCATGCCCTGCGACCACGCGTCCATGTCCTGAAAGCCGATATTGGTGAGGCCGGTGATCGACTTCAGGCATTCGCCGGAGAACGGCAGCGCGAAGTCGCGCATGAGATCGATCCGGCCCGGTTCGAGCGAAGCGATGATGCGATTCGCATGGGCCTGGAACTGGGCGGTCCAGTGCGCCTTCACCGTCTTCGGCGAGACCGTCGGAAACATCGCGCGACGCTCGACGAGATGCGCCTCGCCGTCCTTGCGCATCATGTTGTGGCCCATCAGCCTGTTCATCAGGCCGGCGGGCTGGTGCGAGGAGAACACGTCGATCTGCTTCTCGGAGATCGAGATGTCGTCGCGGCTCGCCAGCAGCGTCGAGCCGAGCTGCGGCACGAACGCGATCGGCGCCTCCTTCCGCATCCGGGCGAGCATCGGATAGGGATCGGCCCAGAAGGCGGCCGGGTCGATGTCGATGCGCGGCGCGGTGCTCAAGCTTCGCTCCCTTGTCGTCTCCTTGATGCCAAGGCTAGCGCCTTCGCGAGCCGCCGTCTGTCCCCAGCGATTGGGACGGGCGGCCTCGGGGGGCGTACCTTCAAGACCAAAGCACGCGCGGGCGAGACAGCGAGGTCCGCATTGCCCACAACGGCGGATGCTGAAGATGCATAGGCGGACTTTCGTTAAGGGCCGTTTTCAGCCCCTTGCACCGCAGCAAATGGCTTCCTCATTCGATGACCTCGTCGGCACGCGCAAGCAGCGTCGGCGGCATTTCGAGGCTCAGGGCGCTGGCGGCCTTCAGGTTGATCACCAGGTGGAATTTGCTGGGCCGGTAGATTGGGATGTCGCCCGGCCTGGTCCCGTTGAGAACCTGGTGGACATCAACGGCAAGCCGTTCGGCAAGCTCACCGAGATCCGGCGCATAGCTGATCAGCCCACCCGAATCCGCATAGTCGCGGAAGGGATAGATGATCGGAAGATGAAGTTTCCCGGCTAGCTCGGTGATCGAGGCACGTCGTGCCAAAAAGCTGCCGCTCGCGTCAACCATGGCAGCGTCGAACCGCTGTGACGTCAACTCGGCAAAGGTCCGTCGGAGTTGCTCATCGTTCACCTCTGGAAGGAAATTCCAGCTCAGCACGATGCCCAGGGCCTGCCCTGCCTTCTGAAGCGACAATCCCAGGGGAGTATCCATCAAGGTACGCGACGATGTCAGGTAAGCGACCTTAGCGGCCGAGGGCATCGCCTCCTTCAGGATTTGCAGGCGCTTCGCGACGATTTCGTAACCTGCATCGATGCTGACACCCGTCAGGTTGCCTCCGGATGCGCGAGGTTTGCAACCAATCCTGTCGCGATCGGGTCTCCCATGATCGCGACAATCGGTATCGTTGTCGTGGCCGCGGCGAACGCTTCGATCAGCTCGTTAAGATTTACAACGATCACTTGCGGATCGCTGCCAACGACGGCAGCGGCGAGAGACGTAAAGTGCTGGGAGCGCCCCTCGGCTGAATATCGCTGGACGACGATATTGCTGCCTTCGGCATAACCGAGCTTACGCAACGTTTGATAAAACCGCCGCACCCAGAAGGGGCCAGCAGTCTCGGTCAACTGATCAGCAGGGATACCCGAATGAACCAACGCAATGCGGTGTTGCCGCCGCGCCTGCTGTGCTCGCCCCGCGAGCGGCCAGGCGGCTGCCGCACCGCTCACAAGCGTGATGAAGTGCCGTCGCTGCATCGCCAATCCCCGATGCTCCCAACCCGAGCGTAAGCAATATTTGGCGCAGGTCCAGGATATACGCACCCTTGCATCAAAGCATATCGGTGTCCACGAACGTCGGTACGCTCCCGTCAGGGCCCAGCTCGACGGGGTTCGGCCCATCGTGTATCCTTGTCTTGCCTTCTACTCAGATGGCAGCTCCGGCCAGCAAGAAAACGCCGCCAAGCGCGACCATCACAAGTCCAGGCCAGTTCGATTTGACGCCGAAGCCGCTACCGGGCCTTTCAGGCTCCAGCGTATCACTCCCGGAGCGAAGCCACTTCCCACCGCTGAACCGGCCTCGCCAAATGGGCTGATACGCCATTTGGAACACGCCTCCGAAAACAAGGAGCACTCCAAGCAATATGAGAGTCATGCTCACCTCCTCTACCCGCGAACGCCGATAGGTTGCGGCGCCGAGAACCGTGGCCCATTCAACGTCTGCCCGCGGAATCAGACCGACCTTGAAAGCCGCCGGGCGGACCAGCGCGCTGCACGCAGGCTGGAGATCGCGCTCACCGAAGCTCAGACTATGTCCAAGCGTCCTGCCTAGTCCTCGTCCGGCTCGCGCACGACCGCCGGTTCGTCGGTCTGGTTTTCTTCATCGTCTTGCTCGTCCTCATCCTCTTCGTCGTCATCAGGATCTTGCGGCGGCATCGTGTTGGTCATGACCGCAAAGACATGCCGGTCGGTCCCGGCGGTAACCAGCTCAGGAAGTAGGGTCATGTTGTTGCTCCTCGGATGTGACCCTGGGACACTCTGTCCCTATTCGGCGGAGCAGACACGAAACGCCCCGCCAACGGCCCGCTGGAGCCCGGATCACCCGGGCCTCCAGGTCCTGAGATCGCGCGACGCTGGGATAACGCAATATCTCTCAAATAGTTGAAATATGAATATGATTTCTGCTAGGCGTCTATTGGTGCCCACCCGGGAAATAGTAGCAATTGAGTTCCGCTGAAGCGGGTTGGTATCAAGGGCCTTGGACGAGCGAAGCACGAACGCTCCTGCAAAGATGCACGCCGTGCGTCTGAAAGATCGGTCGAATCTGATGGGTCCAGCGCAGCAATGACGGGCATCGATTTCGAGCAGATCGTGGACCGCATCCACGAGGCAGCGACCGTTCCGGAGCTCTGGCCTGATGTCCTGGAGCAAATCGCACATGCCGCGGGCGCGCATGGCATGGTCATGATCACCACGGACTCCGATCAGTGGTCCGGTGTCTGGAATGGTGTCGTGACGTCGCCGTCGATCCGCGAGGCCTTCTCGGCGTTCCTGCGTAGCGACCTCTCCAGCCGGACGGAGACGACGCCGAGACTCCTGGCGCTTGATCATCCAGGCTTCGTCGGCGAGCAGGAGGTGTTTTCGCCGGAAGAATGGGACCGCGATCCATATCGGGTGGAATGGAACAAGAAGTGGGGTTTCGAGCATGCTTGCGCGACGGCGGTCCGCAGCCCGTCCGGTGAGATCATCGTCTTCCATATGGAAAGACTGGCCGGCCGGCCCGCCTTTTCGCGGCAGGACCTCGATTTTCTCGACCGCTTTCGCCCCCATCTCGCGCGGGCGGCTTTGCTGTCGACGCGCTGGCGCCTCACCCGGATGCGCGCGGCAACCGAGGCGTTGTCGCTGGTCGGCCTACCGGCCCTCGCGATCACGCGCTCCGGGCGGGTTCTGGCCGCCAACGCCTTGATCGAAGCCATGACGGATGTTCTGCAATGGCTGCCGAAGGACCGGATCGCCATCAGGGACCGCGCGGCCGACACCCTGCTGCGCGCCGGCCTTGCTCAACTCGATGCGCCGGACAAGGCCGTGTGCTCCTTCGCCGCGCGTCGCACCAGCGATCTCGATCGCGTGGTTCTTCATCTCGTTGCGATGCCGGGCGAAGCCCGCGATCTCTTCGATGGGGCGGTTGGCCTTCTCATCGCGACACCGGTCGCCGCCTCGCAAGCACCGAGCCTCGCCCTCATTCGTGGCCTGTTCGATCTCACCCCGAGCGAAGCGCGCGTTGCGCGCGGAATTGCGCAAGGACAGACGATCGGCGACATCGCCGCGCATCACGGACTCAGCCGCGAAACCATCCGCACGCAGGTCAAGGCCGTCCTCGCCAAGACGGGAACGCGGAACCAGAAGAGCGCAGCTGCACTCTTCGGCGCGATCCCCAAATTGCCGCTGAGGGACTGACGCCAGACTTGTCGCCCGTGACTCGTAGCAGCGGCCTGCGCGCACGCCTCGTCCTTCGAGACGGCGCTGACGCGCCTCCTCAGGATGAGGCTCATCGGCTTCAGTTCTCGTTGAAACTGCTGCCGCGAACTCTATCCTCATCCTGAGGAGCCCGCCTTAAGCGGGCGTCTCGAAGGATGGCCGCAGGGAAAAGCTCTGCAACAGCCTGCCCCGGCAGGAGCAAGCTCCGCTTCACCCAAATGGGTGAAGACACAGGCCGACGCTCCGGGTTCAACTCCGCCCAAATTGGATCTCTGGCGAGAAGCGGCGGCGATGGCGGGACCGGAATTTCCGATTTTCGAGATGACCCTGGCGCAGCGCAGGCGCAGGAAATGGAACTGGAGCGTCTGCACCGTTCAAGGCGCGGTCGTGATGCAGGGCCGGGAATCCAGCCGAGCGGCCGCAAAGTACCGGGCCGAACGAGCGCTTTTCATGCTGCTGCTCACCGCGCCCTATCGTTCCCGACTTTCCGCATAGCAAGGCTCTCGTCGAGGGCTGCAGGGTTGCCGACGCCTTAGTTCATGCTGCGCGTCAGCAGGCGCAGCACGATCGCAAACAATTCGCTCTGCGACGAGATGCCGAGCCGTTCATAGGCGCGCTTGCGGTAGGTCAGCGTCGAATGCAGGCTGATGCCGAGCGCTTGCGAGATCGCCTCTGAGCTGAAGCCTGCGAGGATGCGGCGGCAGACCTCCTGCTCGCGCGGCGTCAGCGCGGAGAGCGGCGCGCGCGTGGCGAACAACGCGGCGATGTTCTGGTCGGGTGTCGCGGTCTCCGCCTGCTGGAAATGGCGGGCGACGCTGGCTGCGATCGCCGGCGCGATCGTCCCGAGCCGGTGGCGCTGGGCGGCGCTGAAGCGGCCCTGCGCGGCGATGCGGTAGAAATTGACGTAGAAGCAGGTATCGCCGGCCCAGATCGCGGTCGCGCATTTGTCGACAATGCCGGAATCCTGGAAGAAGATTTTTCGGTAACGCGCCCCGTACATGCGCGGCGCGAAGTGGGGCAGCACGATCGGCGCGCCGCCCTCGCCTTCGAACAGCGCGTCGCGGTTGGGATCCGTTTCGTGAAACTGGCCGGCATAGGCGGCGCCGAGATCGCCGCCGATCGGGATGTTGCCGGCATCGAGCAGGCAGCTTGCCGCGCCGGCCCGGCTCAGCGCGAACACCATGCAATGGCCGACGTCCGCCTGCCGGCGCAGCGTGTCGATGAGAACGTTTGGAAAATTCGAGCGGCCGATGGCGAGCACCGCGGGCGTGACATCGCCGGCGGCAAAGCCTGAACCTGTCCCGTTGGGCGGCATCGCTCTCTCCCGGTCCTTTCCTTATGGCTTGTGCCGATTTGTAGCAGCAGCTCTCGATGGCGTGAATGACTCATCTGTCTCGGGGTCTTCCGGCACAGAGCCAGTGAGGTTCGTCGGGCTACCCGGTTCCGCCTGGAGGAACAAGTGCGGTGGCCCCGCCTTGTCCAACCGATGAGATCAGCCGTTTGTCGGCATTCGGTTGCCTATCGAAGGAGGAGTCATGCGAATTCTCCTCGTTGGCGGTACAGGGTTTCTCGGCTCGGCGATCCACGCCAGGCTGTCGGCCGAAGGCTACGAATGTATGTCGGTGTCGCGCCACCCGGCAGCAGAGCGCGATCGGCGCCATACCAGCCTCGACGTCGCCCGCACAACCGATCCCTCGCAATGGAAGGGCGTCCTTGCGGGCGTCGATGCGGTGATCAACCTGGCCGGAGCGCTCCAGGGACGGGATCTACACGGGGTTCATGTCGCCGGAAGCGCGGCACTCTACAGCGCCTGCGAAAGCGCAGGCGTCCGCCGCGTTGTCCTGTTCTCGGCCATCGGCAGCAATGTCGATGCCCCCAGCGATTTTTCTCGTACCAAGCGGGAAGGCGAAGCCGCCTTGATGGCGCGCGACCTCGATTGGGTCATCCTGCGACCCTCCGTCGTGATCGGCCGCGCCGCCTATGGCGGCAGCGCGCTGTTGCGAGGACTGGCGGCGCTGCCGATTCTACCGGTCGTCCCCGACACGGCGGCGATTCAACCGGTGCATCTCGACGACGTCGTTGAGACCGTGCTGTTCTTTCTGCAGTCGGGCGCGCCTTGCCGCATCGCCATCGATCTGGCCGGCCCACGGCAGATCGCCTTCAGCGACGCGGTCGGGCTATTTCGGACCTGGCTGCGCTGGAGGCCGGCGTACCGCCTGCAGCTGCCATCCTGGGCAGCTTCGGTTGCTTTCCGCGCGGGGGACGTTGCGCAGATGCTGGGATGGCGAACGCCCATCAACACGACGGCACAGGCGGAAATGCGCCGCGGTGCGACCGGCGATCCCGAGCCCTGGCGTCGATTGACCGGCACTCCACCGCGCGATCTCGAAGTCGCGCTCGCACGCGAGCCTGCGTCGGTGCAAGAACGATGGTTTGCACGGCTGTATACGCTCAAGCCGCTGATCTTCGGCGTCTTCGGCGCGTTCTGGATCGCCACAGGCATCATATCGCTGAGCGCGGGCTGGAACATCGGCATGTCGTTGCTGCTTGAAGGCGGGCTGCAAGGGAACGTCGCGGCGCTCGTCGTCACCGCGGGCGCGCTCGCCGACATCGTCATCGGCCTTGCCATTCTCTGGCGGCCTCTGAGCCGCTATGGACTCTGGGCAGCACTGATCATCTCGCTCACCTATGCCGTGATCGGCACCGTCCTGGTGCCGCGACTTTGGGCCGAGCCGCTCGGCCCAATGCTGAAGATCTGGCCGGTGATCATGCTCAACCTGGTCGCCATGGCGATCCGGGAGGATCGCTAATGCTCTACCTCCTCGTGAAGATGGCGCACATCATCGGCGCTGCCGTGCTGCTCGGCACCGGGGCCGGCATCGCCTTCTTCATGCTGGTGGCGCATCTGCGCGGCGACCCGCGCGAGATCGCCGGGGTTGCGCGGACGGTGGTGCTGGCTGACTTCCTGTTCACGGCGAGTGCCGTGATCCTGCAGCCAATCACCGGGACTTGGCTCGCTTGGTCGAGCGGGTATTCCCTCGGCGACGGCTGGGTGGCGGCGTCGATTGCACTGTATCTCGTGACCGGCGCCTTCTGGCTGCCGGTGGTGTGGATGCAGATGCAGATGCGCGATCTCGCCGTCGCAGCGGTCGCTAGCAACAGCGAGCTGCCCGCCCGCTATAACCATCTCTTCCGATGGTGGTTCGCCTTCGGCTTTCCGGCTTTCGCGGCCGTGCTGATCATCTTCTGGCTGATGATCGCCCGTCCGGCCATTCCATTCTGGGATTAGATCGGCGCCTTCCAGCTTGATTGGCTTCTCATTGCGCCTGCTTCCAAATGACCGGCGCCGGATTCGGCAAGCTTCAGGAACAGAACCGGACCGGCCGAGTTCGACCTGTTTGGCGCTACATACAATGGAGTTACACGATGAGCCGCGGAATGCCGTCGATGACCGCACTTCTCGGACTGCTCGCAATCGCGGGATATCAGAATCGGGACAAGCTGGCGGAGTTGCTCAGAGGTCCGGGGGCCGGATCCCTCGAACCGTCCAGCGGCCAACAACCGCTTGGCGGCCTGCTCGGAAACCTGACGGGCATGCTGAGCGGGGCCGGGGTTGGAGGACTATTGCAGGGAGGAATTGGCGAGCTGCTGGAGAGATTCAACCAAAACGGCCACGGTGATGCAGCCCAGTCGTGGGTCGGCACGGGGCCGAACAAGGGCATCTCGCCCCCGCAATTGCGGGAAGCAATCGGGCCCGACGTGCTGGACAAACTCGAGAAGGAGACCGGGCTTTCGCAAGAGGAAATTCTCGCGAGGCTCTCGCGCGAGCTGCCGCAGGCGGTCGACAAGTACACGCCCGAGGGGCGTCTGCCGAGCTGACGGCCTCGTCATTGTCGCCATTGATCAGGAGGAGTGGAGAATGGGAATTATTTGGACGATCATCATCGGCTTTATCGCGGGCATTATCGCGAAATTCATCATGCCGGGTGACAATGAACCCTCCGGGTTCATTCTCACGACCATCCTGGGCATCGTCGGCGCCTTCGTTGCCACTTACCTCGGCCAGGCCCTAGGCTGGTACCGTCCTGGAGAGGGTGCCGGGCTGATCGGCGCGGTCGTCGGCGCCATCATCGTCCTCTTTGTGTATGGTCTCTTCGCCGGACGACAACGGCGCGCGATCTGAAGAGCAGCAGGCCGGCCCGGTCGGTGGCGACCTGCGTGCGAGCCGATGAGACCTGCCCAAATCCCAGCGGGCGAAGGGGCGCCATTGACCGCAGCCCCTTCGCTTTCTTCGTCTCAAGGAGACTGCACCCCGGCTCGGGCAGCTGCCGCAGCAGCGCCAGGAAGCAGGGCCTGTCGTTGCTTACACGCTACCCCGCCGCCGCCTTCGCGGGGGCCACGTTGATCGCCAGCTTGCCGTAGCGATCCGTGAAGGCTTCGGTGTCGATCTCTTCCAGCTCGATCTCGCCACTCATCACGCCCTGCTTCCACGCCGCCTGCACCGGATCGTTCTGGAACTCCGGCATCACCTCGCGGCCGAACAATTCGAGCGACTCGCAGATGTGCTCGTGGCTGTTCTTGCCGGCCTGGTTGAGCAGGATGACTTGGTCGATATGCGAGGACTGGAAGCGCTTCAGCTTCTTGCGGATCGTCTCCGGCGAGCCGATCAGGCCGCCGCGCAGCGCCGCCTCCTGAGCTTCTGGATTGTCGCGCTTCCACTTGTTGTACTCGTCCCACATGTTGACGGTGTAGGGCGCGGGACGCTGGCGGTTCTGCGCGGCGCCGTAGAAGCGCAGCGCGAACTGGAAGAAGGTGGCGCCATCGGCGCGGGCGCGCGCCTCTTCATCCGTCTTGGCGCACATGAAGAACGAGACCAGCGCCATGTTGGGATTGATCTCGTAATCGGCGAGCTTGTGCAGGCGTTTTGTCATCGCGTTGTAATAAGCGTGCACCCAGGCGTGCGCGGCGTCCGCACTTACGAACTGGAAGCCGAGCGCGCCGAAACCGTGGCGGCCGGCGCGCTCGATGGTCGGCAGCTGCGAGCAGGCCATCCACAGCGGCGGATGCGGCTTCTGCACCGGCTTCGGCACGACGTTGCGCAAGGGGATGTCGAAATATCTGCCGTGATGCTCGCTGCCGGCGTCCTTGAACATCGGGAAGATGGCCGCGACCGCCTCCTCGAACACCTCCTTCTTGGTCTCCATGTCACGGCCGAACGGCTCCAGCTCGGTGATCGAGGCACTCTCGCCCATGCCGAACTCGCAGCGGCCGTTCGAGAGCAGATCCAGCACCGCGACACGCTCGGCGACGCGCGCCGGATGGTTGGTGGTGAGCTGGAGGATGCCGTGGCCGAGCCGGATGTTCTTGGTGCGCTGGCTTGCGGCAGCCAGGAACGATTCCGGCGAGGGCGAGTGCGAATATTCCTCGAGGAAGTGATGCTCGACCACCCAGGCATGGTCGTAGCCGAGCTTGTCGGCGAGCTCCATCTGCGAGAGCGCATTCTGATAGAGGGCGAGCTCGTCGCCGGCTACCCATGGCCGCGGCAGCTGCAGCTCGTAGAAGATGCCGAACTTCATGGCGTCGCTCTCCCGCTTATTGTTGTTGAGCTCATCTTAATGGGTGAGGTGAAGCTGTCTACGCAGCGGCAATTCCGCCGCGCGGGAGAATGATTTTGCCGCCGGCCTGCCGAGCGGGGATCGTCTTGCCCCCTGCGCTGCGACATCCGCGCAAGGGGGCGGGTTGATCCAGATCAACGCCGTGGCGGCCCGAATGCATCAGAAGTGCAGCAAGGCAACGGCCCGGATGCCGTCCCGATTCCCCATCTCATCCCGAAGAGACCGAATATGTCGGCCCCTGACGACACGACGTCGCGCGTGCGCCGTAAGCGCATGGAGATTTTTGCGTTCCTGTTCCTGACCGCAATCGTGATGCCCGCTCTCGCGGTCGGGACGGTCGGCTCCTATGGGCTCGGCGTCTGGATCTACCAGATGTTCGCCGGCCCTCCGGGCCCGCCACCCTCCCCGCATTGATCCGCTCAAAGCGAAAGACAGGCATCATGGCCCAAGCCACATTCAACAATGCCACATTCAAAAGTGCCAAGCTCAACCGCCGCGCCCTGATCACCGGCCGCGTGCTCACCGCCGAGCGCATCGTGCCGCCGCCGGGCGCCGAGATCGCCAGCATCATCGTGCAGGCGCGGCCCGAGCGCCTTGCCGAACTGGAAGCGGAGATCGCGGCACTTCCCGGCTGCGAGATCCATGCCCGCGACGCGCGCGGAAAGCTCGTCGTCGTCGCCGAAGCGCCGGATGCCGGCAGCCTCGGCACCATGCTCAACACCATCCAGTCGCTGCATCATGTCTATTCCGCGGCGCTGGTGTTCCACGCCATCGAAACGACTTAAGGGCCGGAGAGCCATCATGACATCGCCGAAGCTCGACCGCCGCCAGATGCTCAAGCTCGAGGCCGCCGCGATCGCCGCGGCCGCCGCCGGCCTTCCTGCACCGGCGCTCGCCGCCAACCTCGCCGCCGAGCGCGAAGTGAGCGAATTGAAATGGGACAAGGCCGCCTGCCGCTTCTGCGGCACCGGCTGCTCGGTGATGGTCGCGACCAAGGACAACCGCGTCGTCGCCACCCACGGCGACATCAAGGCCGAGGTCAATCGCGGCCTCAACTGCGTCAAGGGCTACTTCCTCTCCAAGATCATGTACGGCCACGACCGCCTGACGCAGCCGATGCTGCGTAAGACCAATGGCAAGTACGACAAGAACGGCGACTTCACGCCTGTTACCTGGACCGAAGCCTTCGACATCATGGAGCTGAAGTGGAAGGAGGCGATCAAGAAGCGCGGGCCGAACGGCGTCGCCATGTTCGGCTCCGGCCAGTGGACGATCTGGGAAGGCTATGCCGCGTCAAAGCTGTTCAAGGCCGGCTTCCGCACCAACAACATCGACCCCAATGCGCGGCACTGCATGGCCTCGGCGGTCGCCGGCATGATGCGCACCTTCGGCATCGACGAGCCGGCCGGCTGCTATGACGACATCGAGGCCACCGACGCCTTCGTGCTGTGGGGCTCCAACATGGCGGAGATGCACCCGATCCTGTGGACGCGCGTCGCCGACCGCCGGCTGTCCGCGCCGCATGTCCGCGTCGCCGTGCTCTCCACCTTCGAGCACCGCTCGTTCGACCTCGCCGACATCGGCATGGTGTTCGTGCCGCAGACCGACCTCTACATCCTCAACGCGATCGCCAACCACATCATCAAGACCGGTCGCGTCAACAAGGATTTCGTCGCCGCGCATACCGTGTTCAAGCGCGGCCAGACCGACATCGGCTACGGATTGCGGCCGGAACACCCGCTGCAGAAGAAGGCGACGGGCGCGGCCAAGGCCAACGACTCCACCGACATGAGCTATGACGAGTTCGTCAAGTTCGTCTCGGAGTATACGCTGGAGAAGGCGGCGCAGATGTCGGGCGTGCCGCTGAACCGGCTCGAAGCACTCGCCGAGCTCTATGCCGATCCGAAGACGAAGGTGGTCTCGTTCTGGACCATGGGCTTCAACCAGCACACCCGCGGCGTCTGGTGCAACAACCTCGTCTACAACATCCATCTTTTGACCGGAAAGATCTCCGCGCCCGGGAACAGCCCGTTCTCGCTGACGGGCCAGCCCTCAGCCTGCGGCACCGCGCGCGAGGTCGGCACCTTCTCGCACCGCCTGCCCGCCGACATGGTAGTGACCAACAAGGCGCATCGCGACCATACCGAGCAGATCTGGCAGTTGCCCGAAGGCACCATTCCGGACAAGCCCGGCGCCCACGCCGTGCTGCAAAGCCGGATGCTGAAGGACGGCCTGATCAACGCCTATTGGGTCCAGGTCAACAACAACCTTCAGGCCGGCCCCAACGTCAACGAGGAGACCTATCCGGGCTTCCGCAACCCCGACAATTTCATCGTGGTCTCGGATGCCTATCCGACCGTGACGGCGCTCGCCGCCGATCTGATCCTGCCGACCGCGATGTGGGTGGAGAAGGAAGGCGCCTACGGCAATGCCGAGCGGCGCACGCAGTTCTGGCACCAGTTGGTCACGGCACCAGGCGAAGCCAGATCCGATCTCTGGCAGCTGATGGAATTTTCAAAACGCTTCAAGATCGAGGAGGTCTGGCCCGCGGAGCTGATCGCCAAGAAGCCGGAATATCGCGGCAAGACGCTGTTCGACGTGCTCTACAAGAACGGCCAGGTCGACAAATTCCCTGTGACGGAGATCGAGGCCGGCTACGCCAACGAGGAAGCCAAGGCGTTCGGCTTCTACGTGCAGAAGGGACTGTTCGAGGAATATGCCCAGTTCGGTCGCGGCCACGGCCACGACCTCGCGCCGTTCGACACCTATCACAGGGAGCGCGGCCTGCGCTGGCCCGTCGTCAACGGCCAGGAGACGAAGTGGCGCTTCCGCGAAGGCAGCGACCCCTACGTCAAGCAGGGCACCCGCGTGCAGTTCTACGGCTATCCCGACGGCAAGGCCCGCATCTTCGCGCTGCCCTTCGAGCCGGCGGCGGAATCGCCCGACAACGAATATCCCTACTGGCTCTCGACCGGCCGCGTGCTGGAGCACTGGCATTCCGGCACCATGACGCGCCGCGTGCCCGAGCTGTTCAAGGCCTTTCCCGAAGCCGTCTGCTTCATGCATCCGGACGATGCGCAGGACATGAAGCTGCGACGCGGCGACGAGGTGAAGGTGGTCTCCCGCCGCGGCTTCATCCGCGCCCGCCTCGAGACGCGCGGCCGCGACCGGCCGCCGCGCGGCCTCGTGTTCGTGCCGTGGTTCGACGAATCCAAGCTGATCAACAAGGTGACGCTCGACGCCACCGATCCGATCTCGCTGCAGACCGATTTCAAGAAATGCGCCGTGCGCATCGAGCGGGTGAACATGTCATGATGAAACGATCCGCAATCGTCCTGCTCGCCTTCGCGGTCGCAGCGGGGACGGGCTCGCTGACGGCGCAGACCGTGACCTCCGGCCTGCGCGGCCCGACCCCGCTCAACGACGAGGGCCCGGCGCCGCCGATGCTGCCGAACCGCAACACCTCCGAGAAGGAGGTGCGCAACTATCCGGAGCAGCCGCCCGTCATCCCGCACAATATCGACGGCTATCAAGTCGACCTCAACGGCAACAAATGCCTGTCCTGCCACGCGCGGGCGCGCACCGCCGAGTCGCAGGCGCCGATGGTCTCGATCACGCACTTCATGGATCGCGACGGCCAGTTCCTGGCTTCGGTCTCTCCGCGCCGCTTCTTCTGCACCGAATGCCACGTGCCGCAGAACACCGCCAATCCGCCGGTCAGCAACGATTTCACCGACATCGACACGCTGCTGTCGCGTGCAAGTCCGGGTGGCCGGCGATGACGACGACTGCTGACGAGCCCAATGCGGAGCTGAAGGCCAAGCGCGGCTTCATCGCGCGCAGCTGGGCATTTCTGCTCGAGCTCTGGCAGGTGCTGACCCGGCCGAGCTCGGTGTTCGCCCTCGGCACCCTGGTGCTGGCCGGTTTCGTCGCCGGCGTGATCTTCTGGGGCGGCTTCAACACCGCGCTGGAAATCACCAACACCGAAAAATTCTGCACCGGTTGCCACGAGATGAAGGACAACGTCTACGCCGAGCTGAAGTCGACCATCCACTTCTCCAACCGCTCCGGCGTGCGCGCGACCTGCCCGGACTGCCACGTGCCGCACAACTGGACCGACAAGATCGCGCGCAAGATGCAGGCCTCCAAGGAGGTCTGGGGCAAGATCTTCGGCACGATCGACACGAGAGAGAAATTTAGAGATCACCGGCTCGAGCTCGCCGCGCACGAATGGGCGCGCTTCAAGGCCAATGATTCCCTGGAATGCCGCAACTGCCACAGCGCCGATTCCATGGACATCACCAAGCAGTCGCCGCGGGCCTCGGTGGCGCACCAGCGCTTCCTGTTCACCAAGGAAAAGACCTGCATCGACTGCCACAAGGGCATCGCCCACCAGCTGCCCGACATGCGCGGCGTTCCCGGCTGGCAGTAGGGCTTGGCGAGGCCTGAGCAAGCGCCTCGTCCTTCGAGACGACCGCTTTCAGCGGTCTCCTCAGGATGAGGCTGAGCGGCATCTTCGCCTGCCGAAACTGCTGCCACACGCTCCGCCCTCATCCTGAGGGCCCGCCAAAGGCGGGCGTCTCGAAGGATGGGCCGCGGGGAACGGCCTCCCTACGCTTGAACGGGCGGGGCGAATGGTTAGTTTTGGGGGAAGGCGAATCGCCTCATTCGCCGCTCCCTCAAGATAGACATGGCCACTTTCACCCCGCATCAGGATGCTGCGCTCAAAGCCGTCGGCGATTGGCTCAAGGCCAGGCCGGGACGCGGCGGCACGCCGCCGGTGTTCCGCCTGTTCGGCTTTGCCGGCACCGGCAAGACCACGCTGGCGCGGCACATCGCCGAGGGCGTCGACGGCGAGGTGAAGTTCGCCGCCTTCACCGGCAAGGCGGCCCTCGTCATGCGCAACAAGGGCTGCGACGGTGCCTCGACCATCCATTCGCTGATCTACCGCGCCCGCGAATCCGGCGAGGAGCAGCCGAGCTTCGAATTGTGGGACGATGCGCCGGCCTCGAAGGCGAAGCTGATCGTGATCGACGAATGCTCGATGGTCGATGCCGAGCTCGGGCGCGACCTGATGTCGTTCGACTGTCCGCTGCTGGTGCTTGGCGATCCCGCGCAGCTGCCGCCGATCCAGGGCGGCGGCTTCTTCACCAACACCACACCCGACGCGATGCTGACCGAGGTGCATCGCCAGGCCCAGGACGACCCGATCGTGCGGATGTCGATGGACGTCCGCGAGGGCCGCGAGCTCGACATCGGCCGCTACGGCGAGAGCGAGGTGGTGTCGCGGAAGGAGCTCGACCCCGATCGCGTCATGGGCGCCGACCAGATCCTGGTCGGCCGCAACAACACGCGCCGCGCCTACAACATGCGGGTGCGCCAGCGCCAGAACATCGAGGATCCGTTTCCGGTCGCCGGCGACAAGCTGGTGTGCCTGCGCAACAACCGCAAGAAGGGCCTGTTCAACGGCGGCCTGTGGCGCGTGAAGTCGCGCAACACCTCGCGCTCGAAATCGCGCATCCTCTCGATGCGGCTATCGCCGGACGAGGATTTCGGCCACAAGGTGACCAAGGTCTCGGTGCGCGCCGATTGCTTCGAGGGCGGCGTCGAGCAGATCGCCTGGGAGCAGCGCAAGCCCTATGACGAGTTCGACTACGGCTACGTGCTGACCGTGCACAAGTCGCAGGGCTCGCAATGGGACGATGTCGTTCTGTTCGACGAGAGCTTTGCGTTCCAGGATTCGCGGGCACGGTGGCTGTACACGGGGATCACGCGGGCGGCGAAGCGGTTAAGCATCGTCGTCTAGAGTCCGCTGCCGTAGGGTGGGCAAAGCGCAGCGTGCCCACGCACTATTGCTTGAGGAGAGAGATCGTGGGCACGGCGCGTTGCGCCTTTGCCCACCCTACGGCACCGCAGATGTGGCGCGAGTATTCCCCTCACTTCCCCGCGACGAAGTAAAAATCCTCCCGCCCCGGCGGCGATCCATATGTGAACGGCTGCTGCTCGTGCTTGGTCGCGGCCCAGACGTCGTCGCGGACGATGTCGAACAATTTTCGGATCTCGACGCGCGGCTGCTTGATCTCGCGGGCGAGCGCGGTAGCGAACGGGCTGTTGGCGGCACCGTCGCCGTCCATCGCGGTCTCGCCGTGCTTGGCGGCGTAGACCACCATGAAGCCGGCACCGGGCTCGATGTTGGAAAAGCCCTTCTCCACCAGCTTCAGCGACAGGGTGCGTTGCATGGCCGGCGCGAACGGATTGTCGCGGCAGGCATCGAGGACAACGAGGCGAACTTTCCGCGCGGCGCCGACCGCAGCGATCACCTGCTCGAGCGCGACGGCCTCGGTCTCGGCGTCCTTGTCGGCGGTGAGCCTGGCGTCGACCGGGACGAGATAGTTCACGCCGCCGATCTCAAAACCATGGCCGGCATAATAGACCACGGCCCAATCGGCTTTTTCCGCTTCCTCGGCGAAGGCCTTCAGGGTCTGAAAGAACGTATCGCGGGTGAGGTCCTTGGTGTCGAGCACGGTCTGGAAGCCGAGGTCGCGCAGCACGCCCGCGATCAGCTTCGAATCGCGCGGCGGATTGGGCAGCGGGTGGGCGTTCTTGTAGGCGCCGTTGCCGATCACAAGCGCGACGCGACGGCCGGTCGTCGCGCTCGCCGCTGCTTTCGGCGACAGGGCGGCGAGCCGCTCCTGCGCGATGGCGCGGGCGCGCGCAACCTCGGTGTCGTCGAACCTCGTCAGCGAATAGGCCGCGGCGCGATAATCGGCGCGGGCCTGCGCGAGATCCTTCCGCCGCTCGTAGATCTGGCCGCGGCCGGCATGGGCGCGGACGTTGTTCGGGTTGATCTGGATGGCCGTGTTGTAATCCTTCAGCGCGGCCTCGAGGTCGCCCTTCATCATGCTGACGTCGGCGCGGTTGTTGATCGCGAACACGTTCCTGGGCTGCTTCTCGATCAGGCCGTTGCAATCGGCCAGGGCGCGGTCGAACTTGCCCATCATGCCGTAGGTGACGCAGCGATTGCCGGCGATCTGCGGCGCGGCCGCATCAATCTTCTCGGCCTCGGCGAAATCGGCGATGGCGCCGTCGAAATCCTTCATCAGCGTGCGCGCGCGGGCGCGATTGGTCCAGGCGAGCAGGAATTTGGGCGTGTACTTGATCGACAGGCTGAAATCGTCGATCGCGCTCTGCAGCGCGCCGCGGCGCGCATGGATGACGCCGCGGTTGTTGTAGGGAACGCCATAGGCCGGGCGCTTCTGGAGCGCGAGGTTGTAGTCGGCCATCGCGAGATCCTCCTGTCCGCTGCGCTCATAGGCGAGGCCGCGCAGGTTGAGCGCGACGACGTTGTCCGGATCGAGGTCGATGGCCATGGACAGCGTCTCGATCGCGTGGACATGGTCGCGCTTGTTGAGCAGGATATTGCCGCGCACGGACAGGGCGATCGCCTTGTCCTTGCCGGTGAGACGATCGGCGTTCAGCAGGTTCTCGCAAACCGTGGCGCGGGCCTGCAGCTCGGCCTGACGGTCGCGGCACAAAGCGAGATCGTCGCCGGGTTGGGGATCGGCCGCGGCACTGCAAGTGCCGGCGGCGAGGACGGCGAGGATCAGGAATACGACGCGCAGCATGTTGTCAGGCCAGCTCCAGCCACCATTTGGTCGATCGTCGATCGCGCCGGTTCATCTAGCGCGGAGTTCCGCACCCCGCCAAGCGGGCCGGTTGCCGCGTCACCCCTGCGCGTCCTCACGGTCTCGTGTCCGCCCCGGCGTAACAATCGGCGGCTCGGCCCGTATCTCGGATGATGCGAAAACGTGGCCTGGCAGGCTGTTCGCCCGGTCCCGTCCCCCCTAGACTGTCAGACCTCCCAAAAGAGGATTGCCGAAAGAGGATTGCCATGCGCCGAACCGCCCTCGCCACCCTGCTCGCCGCAACCACCGCCGTGACGCTGGCTTTCTTGATGCCGTCCCGGGCCGCGGAGGAGGCGGTCGTGATCCCAGCTCCCGCATTGGACGCTTCGCCCGCAAGCGGCATCCAGACCGCCGTGCTCGCCGGCGGCTGCTTCTGGGGCGTGCAGGGCGTCTTCCAGCACACGGCCGGCGTAGTCAACGCGGTGTCCGGCTATGCCGGCGGCACCAAGGCGACCGCAGACTACCAGGCGGTGTCGAGCGGCCGCACCGGCCATGCGGAATCGGTCGAGATCAAGTACGACCCGAAGAAGATCTCCTACGGCAAGATCCTCCAGATCTACTTCTCGGTGGTGCACGACCCGACCCAGCTCAACCGCCAGGGCCCCGACGTTGGCCCGCAATATCGCTCGGCCATCTTCACCACGTCGGACGAGCAGAAGAAGGTGGCGGAGGCCTATGTCGCCCAGCTCAACGGCGCGAAGGTGTTCAACAAGCCGATCGTGACCAAGATCGGCGCGCTGGAGGCGTTCTATCCGGCGGAGGCCTATCACCAGGACTATCTGACGCTGCACCCGAACCAGCCTTACATCGCCTATAACGACATCCCGAAGGTCGAGAACCTGAAAAAGCTGTTCGCGGATAACTACATTGAGAAGCCGACGCTGGTGAATGCCGGCAAGGCCACCAACTGATCGAAAGATCACCAAAGCAACGGGAGACCCATGCCCGACACCAAGACGAAAGCGACCGAGGACAAGGTCATCAAGAGCGAAGAGCAGTGGCGGCGCGAGCTATCGCCGATGCAATACGCCGTGCTGCGCGAGAAGGCGACCGAGCGTCCCTTCTCGGGCGAATATGAGCACGAGCACCGTGTCGGCACCTATGTCTGTGCCGGCTGCGGCAACGTGCTGTTCGAGTCGGACGCCAAGTTCGATTCCGGCTGCGGCTGGCCGAGCTTCACCCAGCCCGCGGTCGAGAGCCACATCGACGAGGAGCGGGACACCAGCCACGGCATGATCCGCACCGAGGTGCTCTGCTCCAAATGCAGCGGCCATCTCGGCCACGTCTTCCCCGACGGCCCCGGGCCGACCGGCCTGCGCTACTGCATCAATTCCGCGGCGCTGAAGCTCGAGCCCAAATAACGCGGCGCGCCGCCGGGTTCCCCCGTGGAACCCGGCGGCGCGATGTGCTTTTCTGCTCTGGCGGTGCGGCCGATGATCGCATTCGGCGGCCGCCAGGGAGGATGCCATGACGCTTGGGACCATCCTGATCATCCTGGTGATCATCTATCTCGTCGGCGGCCTGTCCGGACGGTTCGGCGGCTACGGCTATGGCCTTGGTCATTCCGGCATGGGGATCGGCGGGGTCGTGCTGGTCATCCTGGTCGTGCTGCTGCTTCTTGGCAAAGTTTAGACCATATAAGTTATTGAAATATAAAGATTTTATTGGTCAGCGGAGCTGCCATGCGCGGATTCATCATCTCGCATCGCGGGGGTCGCATTTTTGTCAAATCGGCCTATATTAGAGGGCGACAATGACATGTGGCGGGCCCGCTCGATTGCGGCCCCTGCCCTCCCCAACCCCACGCGCTTAAAGCCCCAGAGAAGATCACGAGGTCTTTGACCATGCGTCCACTGCGTCCGTTCAACTTCAACACCTCCGCCGAGCTCTTCCCCGCCGCCATCCGCAAGAAGAAGCGCGCGGGCTTCACCTATCGCCGGTTCGGCACGGCGGCCGAGGCCGTGCAGTTCGCGATGGAGCAGTTGCCGACGGACTCGCTGAACGGCGCCTATCTCCAGGTCGAGGAAGCGCGCTTCGACCAGAACGGCATCCGCTCGCTGTACGAGAGCGATGCCTTCCCGCTGCCCCGCCGGCCCAAGCCGGCCCCGGCCGCGGAGACCGACGCCGACGCGGCGTAAGCTTTCGCAACAAAGTTCGATGTGCGCAGAAGGCGCGATGGCCGAAAGGTCGTCGCGCCTTTTGTGTTTTTGGGCTGTCCGGCCGTCATTGCGAGCGCAGCGAAGCAATCCAGAGTCCCTCCGCGGAGAGATTCTGGATTGCTTCGCTGCGCTCGCAATGACGACTCTGGGAGATCCGGCGCATTGTCGACCAGTCGGACTCGCGGCGAGCGCTCTCAGCCAGACTACATCCGCGGCTGCTTTTCCAGCCAGCGGCGCAAGAGGCGGACGTTGCGCATGTTGGCGCGGAACATGACGTCGAAGGCGTCGCCCGCGAACGGGACGAGGCCGACCACGCCGTCGACCGCGACATTGCCGAGCATGCGCGCCGTGATGTGCCAGGGCGCGCCCAGCGCGCGGGCCTCGCGCACCAGCCACAGCGAGATCGCGGTGGTGATGATGTCGCCGACGACGGGGATCAGGCCGATCAGCCCGTCGATGCCGTAGCGGATGTTGGTGCCGGGCAGGATGAAGGCGACGTCGAGCAGCTTGGCGATCGCCTCGAGCCGTGCGATCCGCTGCTCGCGGGTCAGATTGCCGAACGGGCCGCCTTGACCGAACTCGAAGCGAAACTCGCGAAATCCCTGCTCCAGGCTTTCGGGCCTGATCTCGTGGCCTTCCTGGTCGATGATCGGCCCGCGGGCCTCGTCGCGCGAAAAGCGCGCACGCGAGCTGCTCCCGGAACGGGATTTGCGCGGAGCGAGGATGTCGTCGTCGGGCATGCCCATGGCCTCGAGTGAACGCGCCAGCGCGGCGGAGGTTGCTGCCGCGCGTCAGGTCGGCGCCGGCGCGGCTTGCGGCTCCTCGACATAGCGATGCACGAGCCAGGACGAAATCACCGCCGGCACGAAACCCACGAGCCCGTACAGGATGAACTGCACCGCGCCCGAATCCGGGCCGCGCGAGCTGTAGGTGAGCGAGGCCAGGACGAAGGCGAACAGGCCGACCAGGAGCATCCGCAAGCCGGGACCGATCCGGCGGATGTGGAGCAGGATGTCGTCGACCGCGCCGATCATCAGCGAGGGGAGGAAGCCGAACAGGTAGCTGTATTGCAGAGTCTTGAAGAACACCGCGAAAAGCTTGCCGACCTCGGCGAGATTGGTCTGCGCCCAATAGCCGGACTGGTAGGTCGTCGTCAGCAGCAGCAGGAACCCGCCGACGAACGGGCCGACCAGCGCAAACACCAGATAGCGTTTCATCAAGCACCTCACACTTTGCCGGCGTTATAGCAGCGCAGCGGGAACCTTGAACAGCGGGCGCCGGGCGCCTCAAGGGGAACAAGTGGCAAGGCGATGAGTTCATGCTGGACCTGAATTCAACCCCTGACAGACTGGAGCCGCCGATGGCCCGCAAGATTCTCCTGGCGACGATCGCGCTGGCGGCCCTCAGCGGGCTGTCGACGTCACCCACGTTCGCCCAAGGCCATATGGGCACGCCGCAGGAGCAGCAGGCCTGCTCGCGCGATGCCCAGCGCTTCTGCCGCAAGGACCTCGGCAATGACGGCGCGGTGCAGAGCTGCCTGCAAGCCAATCGGGCCAAGCTGTCGAAGCCCTGCAGCAAGGTGTTTCAGAGCCACGGCATGTGAGGACGAACCCATCCCCGCGAATGGAGCGTGAAGCCATGTTGCACGACGAAGAGCTCTCGATCCTGCGGGACATCAGCCAGTCCGTCGCCTTCGCCGACGACCGGCAGGGCAAGATGGGGCAATTGATCGCCGACGGCTACGTGATGAAGGACGGCGATCTGTTCGAGCTGACGCCCAAGGGCGTCACCGCCGTCGAGGAACACGCCGCGTCGCTCGGCGCGAGCGATGCGGAACAGGCACGGGCGTCGTAGGCTGGCTGATCTGATCGCGCACGAGTGACTGGCGTGCAACAATTGCGAATTCCTTTGTGCCGGCCATTGCGGGCGCGTGACATTGGCGCATACTTCGCTCGGGCGGCGCAGCACTTTCGATTCGAGCATCACGAAATCGAGCGACCACATGCGGGATTGAAGCTCCCGGCGTGAAGGCTGTGACATGCGGCAGATCAAGCCGCGTGCGGCGCCCCAAAACCAAGTGGCTCAACCCACGGAACTCGGGGACGCAACCTTCATGACGCGCTATCAGACCATCACCTCTCTCTTCGCCTTCGCCACTACCTTCGTACTCCAGACATCACCCAGTCTCGCCTTCTCGCAACAAGCCCAGCAGATGTGCTCGGGTGACGCGATGCGGCTGTGCTCCAGCGAGATTCCCGACATCCCGCGCATCACCGCCTGCATGGTCCGGAACAAGGCCCATGTCAGCCCCGGCTGCCGCGCCGTGATGGACCGCGAGCACGCCGCCGCGGCGGCATCGCGCAAGCGGGAAGCCGCGGCGCAGTAGTCGTTCCATCCAAGATGTCATTCCGGGGCGGTGCGCAGCACCGAGCCCGGAATCCATCAGGCGGCATGTGACACGGTGAAATGGCTTCCGGGCTCGCGCTACGCGCGCCCCGGAACGACAGAAGGGCTCAATCGCCCCACTGCGCGAAGGCGTCGTTGAAGGCGCGCTCGCCGGGGGCGCCCTTCTCGATGGCGATGATGGCACGGCGCTGGTTGGCGTAGACCAGCGGCACGTCGAACCAGGAGCGCTCCTTCAGGAGCTGGACGTTACGGGCGCGGTCGGCGTCGACATTGGAGAGGCCGACCAGGAAGAAGCCGTCGGTGACCTTGACCGCGAGGCCTGCGAGCGGCGTGCCGCGGGCCTGCTCGTTCGACTTCATCAAGATGCCCGGCACGTTGGAGACGCTGCCGCCGGGGAAATCCTGCGGCAGGATGAAGGTCAATTCCGCGGTGTGGCTCGCCGGCAGCGAGGAGTCGGTGTTGCGGCGGAACGACATCGTCATCTTGAACTTGCGGTCGGGGATCTCGATGTCGGCGCGCACGGCGAGGTCGGCCTTCTGGTTGCCCGAGGCCTTGATCGGCTCGAGCCGCCATACCACCGAGCCGACATATTGCTTGCCCTTCGGGTCGGACGGATCCTCGTCGTAGAGCACGACCTTCTGCGCCACCGGCGCGACCGGCTGGTCGCTGGCCGAGGGCTGGCCGACGCGATCGGGAATCTTGGGCTTGCTCTGCGGCTGTGCCGGGGTCGGCGTATCAGCCACTTGCGTCGCGGACGGCTTGAGAAAGCCGTTGACGATCTGGACCAGCTGCTTGCCCCAGAGGATGCCGGCGCCGACCAGGATGAGCACGATGCCGATGGCAATCGCGCTCTTGAACGGAAAGGCGGAGCGGGTACGGGCGCGCTTCTTGACGTCGCGGTCGGGGGCAATGCGCGCACGCGGCGACGGCGGCTGCGGCGTGTAGCGCTCGGCCTCCTCGATCGACTCGTCGTAGGAATAGGGCGCCTCGGATTCGCCGGTGCGGTTTTCCAGGCTCGGCTCCAGCCGGTCGAATTCCGGCGAGGGCGAGGGCACGTTGGCGTAGGTGCGGCGCGCGGCGCGGCTGGCCTGCGCGGCGGCACCGCCGAGATCATTGGCATCGGCCGTGATGTCGCGGAAGCCGCGCACGCCGGGCGAGGACGGCAGCGGCGGCGGCGGTCCCACATCGGGCGGACGGCGCGCACCCTGGCGATCGCGCCCGGCCGGCGGCTCGGGCGGCGCGGGGGGAGGACCCGACGGGCGCGGGGCGTCGAAACGGGGCGCGCGCGGCGGACGCGGTGCCTCGCCCTGCTCGTCGACGTTGAAGGACGGGCGGTCGGCGCGCGGCGGCGTCGGGGCCGGACGCGTGCGCGGCGGCGCCGCAGCCGGGTTGCCCTCGGTGGCACGGGTGCTGGCGCGGCGGAAGGCATCGCCACTGCCGCCGCTACGGGCGCCGCCACCGGGACGCGAGGCCTCGCGGGCACGCTGGGCGGCCTCCGATTCGACCTTGCGGACGGCCTCCTCCAGCGACAGCCGTTCGCGGGTGATCTCGGATTCGGAGAGCGGCGGCTGCACGCTGCGCAGCTGCGCGATCAGGGCCGTGCGCGCCCGCTCATAGAGCGCGCGACGGCTTTCGCCGGGAGCGTTGGGGTCCAGGGCGGCAATAGCGCGGGCGATCAGCGGGTAGTAATCAGCCATTTCTACTCAACTATACGCGCGTCCCGGTAAGATATCGTTAAGCCTCAAACGGATTTTGCACCAGGATAGTATCTTCGCGTTCCGGGCTGGTGGAAAGCAGCGCAACCGGACATCCCACCAATTCCTCGATCCGCCGGACATATTTGATGGCCTGCGCCGGCAGGTCGGCCCAGGACCGCGCATTGGCGGTCGGCTCCTTCCAGCCCTCGATGGTCTCGTAGATCGGCTCGACGCGGGCCTGCGCGCCCTCGCCGGCCGGGAAATGGTCGATCTCCTTGCCGTCGAGCTTGTAACCGGTGCAGACCTCGATCGAATCGAAGCCGTCGAGGATGTCGAGCTTGGTCAGCGCGAGGCCATTGATGCCGCAGGTCCGCACCGCCTGGCGGACCAGCACGGCGTCGAACCAGCCGCAGCGGCGCGGGCGGCCGGTATTGGTGCCGAACTCGCGGCCGCGCTCGCCGATCTTGCGGCCGATCTCGTTGTCCTGTTCGGTCGGGAACGGGCCCTGGCCGACGCGGGTCGTGTAGGCCTTGCACAGGCCGAGCACGTAGCCGACCGCGCCCGGTCCGAGGCCGGCGCCGGTCGCGGCCTGGGCCGCCACCGTGTTGGACGAGGTGACGTAGGGATAGGTGCCGTGGTCGACGTCGAGCAGCGCGCCTTGCGCGCCCTCGAACAGCATGCGCTTGCCGGCGCGCCGCTCGATATCGAGCAGCCGCCAGACCGTCTCGGCATAGGGCAGCAGCTGCGGCGCCATCGCCATCAGCTCCTTCAGGATCACGGCGCTGTCGAATTCCGGCAGGTTGAGGCCGCGGCGCAGCGCGTTGTGGTGCGCCAGAAGGCGGTCGATCTTGTGCGGCAGCGTCTGATGATCGGCGAGATCCATCAGGCGGATGGCGCGGCGGCCGACCTTGTCTTCATAGGCCGGGCCGATGCCGCGGCGCGTGGTGCCGATCGCGGTCGCGGCGCTGGCGGTTTCACGATGCGCGTCGAGCTCGCGGTGCAGCGGCAGGATCAACGTGACGTTTTCCGCGACACGCAGATTGTCGGGGCTGACATCGACCCCCTGCGACCTGAGCCTGGCGACCTCGTCGAGGAAGGCGGCGGGGTCGAACACCACGCCGTTGCCGATCACCGACAGCTTGCCTTCGCGCAGCACGCCGGAGGGCAGGAGCGCGAGCTTGTAGGTCTTGCCGTTGATCACCAGCGTGTGGCCGGCATTATGGCCGCCCTGGAAGCGGACGACGATATCCGCCTGCTCCGACAACCAGTCGACGATCTTGCCCTTCCCTTCGTCGCCCCATTGGGCGCCGACGACGACAACATTGGCCATTCGCGGGTAATCCTGTTCAATCTGTCTCTAGAAGGCATGATCCTCGCGGAAAACCGGTGCCCACTCTTCCGGGATCATGCCTGCGCCCAGCCCAATCGGCGGCCGGAGCCGCCCGCACGCAAGGCAGCCAACCGGATAAAGGAAGCAGCCCCTCTAGGCAAGCAAGAACGGGGCTTTTTCGGGGTCCAAAGCCCGGTCCAAGCCCTTGATATCCGCGGAAAATCCCGACCCTTGCGGGCCGGCGTAGGCGGCTTCGACCAAAGCGTGAGAGGCCCCTTCGCCGCTGGCATGGTCGCGATGCGTCCGCCCCCCGTTGCTGCAACCTCGTTTTCCGTGTCTTTGGACCTGCCGGGTGGATCAGCCGGCCCGGACCTCGCCGGGCCGGAGGGCTCGGCGTACTCGACGCGGGGCCCAACCATCACAATGTCCGCCACCGGCCACACTACGCATGCGGAAACATCCGGCCACAGCTGGATCGCCAACCAGCCTTACCTGCTGCTCAGCATCACCGCGCTGTGCTGGGCCGGCAACGCCATCGTCGGGCGGCTCGCCGCCGGCCACATTCCGCCGGTCACGCTGTCGTTCCTGCGCTGGTTCTTCGCCTTCCTGCTGGTGCTGCCGTTCGCCTGGAAGCACCTCATGCAGGACTGGCCGGCGATCCGCGGCAAGCTCGGCCTGATGATCACGCTCTCGATCACCGGCATCGGCGCCTTCAACACGCTGCAATATTGGGCGCTGGAGCATACCCAGGCGCTCAACACGCTGCTGCTGCAATCGGCCGCGCCGCTGCTGGTGGCGCTGTGGTCGCTGGTCATCCTCGGCATCCGTCTCACCGCGGCGCAGGCCTTCGGCGTGCTGCTGTCGATGTGCGGCGTGCTGACCATCCTGCTGCACGGCGATTTCACCACGCTGTCGAGCATCGACTTCAACAAGGGCGACCTGATCTTCCTGCTCGCGCTCCTGATCTTCGCACTCTATTCGGTGCTGTCATTGAAACGGCCGCCGATGCACGGCCTCTCGTTCCTCGCCTTCACCTTCGGCTGCGGCGCCGCCTGTCTCATTCCGCTGGAGATCTGGGAACTGTCGGCACGCCCGGTGATGAAGCTCGACGGGCCGAACCTCCTGACCCTGTTCTACGTCGCCGTCTTCCCCTCGGCGCTCGCCTATCTCTGCTTCAATCGCGGCGTGCGCCTGATCGGCGCCAACCGCACCGCGCCGTTCTTCCACGTCGTGCCGGTGTTCGGCTCGATCATGGCGATGGTGTTTCTGGGCGAGCACCCGCAGGCGTTCCACTTCATCGGCTTTGCATTGGTGCTGTCGGGCGTGTTCGCGGCGTCAAGGAAGCAGACGACGTAACTCGCCTCGTAGGGTGGGCAAAGCGAAGCGTGCCCACGGCTTCTGCTGTGCGGGGTCATGGTGGGCACGGCGCAAGTGCGCCTTTGCCCACCCTACGAGTCTGCCCGCCTTCAACTTCGATGTGCGAATGCCGTAGCCTCCAAGGGAGGGTAAGCAAGATCGCCCCCCTACTTCGTCCTGAACTTGCTGTAGGCCTCGCTCGTCGCGATGATCACGTGCTCGGCGCAGCCGTTGACGCGATGCGGATCGGCTTCGCGCTCGTAGGCTTCCGAGGTCATCATGTCGAGAAAGGCCGAGACGGACGGGTAATGGACCAGCGCGACGAAGTCCCAATCGTTGCCCGCGTGAGGACCAAGCGCGACCGCCTTGGCTTCACCGGTCCAGAGCAGCGTGCCGCCGCGCGCCTTGATCATCGGCACCGCGATCGCGCTGTAGCGCAAATATGCGTCCCAGCCCGACCCGTTGCCGTCGCGCGAGCGCGCGTGGAAGCGCATCAGGTTCAGCATCACCACCGGCGCATTCGGATCGAGCCGCTCCAGGCCCTCGATGTTCAACATATTGACCGCCAACGGCACCTCCTTAAGGCTCGGCTGCATTGTAGCATTGCGGCGCTGTGACTTGTGCCACGGCGCCGATCCGGCGCAAGCTTGCACAAAACGCCCATGACAATTGCTTCGCCCGCGCCACCGGCCGCCAATCCGGCCAGCTGGCTCAACAACCAACCTTATCTGCTGCTCAGCCTGAGCTCGCTGTTCTGGGCCGGCAACATCGTGCTCGCGCGCCACGTCGGGGCGCATGTTCCGCCGCTGACGATCACCACCATCCGCTGGTTCGGCGTGTTCCTGATCCTGTTGCCGTTCGCCTGGCCGCATCTGAAGCGCGATTGGCCTGCCTTGCGCAAGAGCCTGGCCCTGATGCTGTTCCTGTCGCTCGTCGGCTTCGCCTTCAACAACGCGATCTCGTACTGGGCGCTGCAATACACCGAGGCGCTGAATGCGCTGCTGATCCAGTCGGCGGGTCCGCTGTTCGTGGCGCTGTGGTCGCTGGTGCTGTTCGGCGTGCGGCTGACCGGCGCGCAGCTCGGCGGCATCGCGATCTCGCTGCTCGGCGTGCTGATCATCATCCTGCGCGGCGATCTCGCGGCGCTGGCAAGCATCAGCTTCAACAGGGGCGACATCATGTTCGCCTCCTCGCTGGTGGCATTCGGGCTTTACTCGGCCTTCATCCCGCGCCGGCCGAAGATCCACCAGCTCTCGTTCCTGTCCTTCACCACCTGCTGCGGCGCGACGATGCTGCTGCCGACCGCGATCTGGGAGGCGGCAAGCGGCAGCGTGCTGCAATTCGACGCGATCACGCTGGCGACGCTGGGCTACATCCTGATCTTTCCCTCCACCCTCGCCTATCTCTTCTTCAACCGCGGCGTGGCGCTGATCGGGCCGAACCGGGCGGCGCCGTTCTTCCATCTGGTGCCGGTGTTCGGCTCGGCGCTGGCGATCCTGCTGCTGGGTGAGAAGCTCCAGCCGTTCCACCTGATCGGTTACGCCCTGGTGCTCGCCGGCGTCGTGCTTGCATCGCGCCGGGGCTCGACGATGAAGTAATTCCGCGCGACGGACGCGGTCACGACCTATAGCCATCTTCCGATTCCCCCTTGGACAAGCTAGGTTCCCCGCCAACCAAAAAGAGGGAACGACCAGACATGATTTCAGGGCTGATCCGAAACCTGCGGACCGTCGCCGCGGCCGCGCTGTGCCTCACGGCAGCATCCACCGCTCACGCCGACACCTATCCCAGCCGCAACATCACGCTGGTGCTGCCGTTCGCGGCCGGCAGCGGCACCGACACCACGACGCGGCTGATCTCGCAGCATCTGTCGCAGGCGCTCGGCGTTCCCATCGTGATCGAGAACAAGGCGGGGGCCAACGGCATGCTGGCCGCGACCTATGTCGCGAAGGCCGCTCCCGACGGCTACACGCTGCTGGTGACGACCAACACCACGCATTCGGCCAATCCCTATCTGCTCAAGAGCCTCACTTACGATCCGGTCAAGGATTTCACCCCGATCGCCCGCACCGGCGACCTGCCCTTCATGCTGGTCATCAATCCCGATGTGCCGGCCAAGACCGTCGGAGAGCTGGTGGCCTACGGCAAGGCCAATCCGGGCAAGCTGAGCTACGCCTCCGGCTCGTCCTCGGCGATCGTGTCGGGCGCGACCTTCGCGCACAATGCCGGGCTCGACCTCTTGCACGTGCCCTACAAGAGCTCGCCGCCGGCGCTCAACGACGTCATGGGCGGCCGCGTCTCGATGATGTTCGTGGACATCCTGACCGGCCTGCCCCACGTCAACGGCAACGCCCTGCGCGCGCTCGCGGTCACCACCAAGGACCGCTCGCCGCTGGTGCCGCATCTGCCCTCGATGCAGGAGGCCGGCGTGCCGGACTTCGACATCTCGTCATGGCAGGGCTATTTCGGCCCCGCCGGCATGCCGAAGGAGATCGTGACGCGGCTCAACACCGAGATCCGCAAGATCATCGAGAATCCGGAGGTCAAGGCCAAGCTCGCCACGCTCGGCATGGACGCCTTCTCCGGCACGCCGGAGCAGCTCGGCACCTTCGTGAACGAGCAGCTGGTGCTGTGGGAGAAGCTGATCACCAACGCGAAGATCGAGAAGCAGTAGCGCGGTGTCGTAGGGTGGGCAAAGCGTAGCGTGCCCACCAACCGTCGCGAATCAAAAGAAAAGGTGGGCACGACGCTTCGCGTCTTTGCCCACCCTACGAATACAGCGCACTTACGCCGCGCGGACCTTGGCGAGGAAGCCATCCACGGCATTGCGCAGCGCGCCGGACTGATTGTCCAGCTCGCGGGCGTTGCTGAGCACGTCGGTGGCCGCGCTACCGGTCGCTTCCGCGGCCGAGGTGACGCTGCCGATATGGGCGTTGATCTCGCTCGATCCGGCCGCGACCGACTGGATGTTGCGCGCAATCTCGCGCGTCGCTTCGCCCTGCTGCTCGATCGATGCGGAAATGCCGGCGGTGATCTCGCTCATCTCGGCGATCGTCTGGGTGATGCCGGAGATGGCCGCCACCGCGTCGCTGGTCGAAGTCTGCATCGCCGCGACCTGGGCGGAGATCTCTTCGGTCGCCTTCGCCGTCTGGTTGGCGAGCGCCTTGACCTCGAGGCGACCACGGCGAAGCCGCGCCCGGACTCGCCGGCCCGCGCCGCCTCGATGGTGGCGTTGAGCGCGAGCAGGTTGGTCTGCGCCGCGATCGAGTGAATGAGCTTGACCACCTCGCCGATCTTCTCGGCTCCGGTGGAGAGCTCCTGCACCGTGGCGTTGGTGCGCTCGGCATCGGTGACGGCACGGCTCGCAACTTCAGTCGAGCGCGTGACCTGGCGAGAGATTTCCGCAACCGAGCTCGACAGCTCTTCGGCGGCGGCCGCAACGGTGCCGACATTGCCGGACGCCTTCTGCGAGGCGGCACCGACGGTCGCCGCGCGCGAAGAGGCGTCGCTGGCGGTCGCGGTCATCGATTGCGCCGTGGTCTGCATGCCGGCTGCGGCCGAAGAGACCGAGCGGACGATGCCGTTGACGCTGCGCTCGAAGTCGTCGGCGATCTCCTCCATGGCGCTGCGGCGTTCCGCCGCGGCGCGTTCCTTGGCGTCCGCCTCGGTCCTCTCGAGGTCGCGGATGCGGACCGCGTTGTCCTTGAAGATCTGGACGGTCGCCGCCATCGCGCCGACCTCGTCGCCGCGTCCGACGCCGGGGATTTCGCCTTCGAGCTTGCCGTCGGCGAGATCCTTCATGCGGGTGCCGAGCCGGGCGAGCGGAGCACTGATGCTGCGGCCGATCAGCCAGGCGACGCTGCCGGCAACGATGACGATGCCGAGCACCGCCAGTCCGAGCAGCCAGTAGACCGGGCCCATCTTGGCGTCGATGTCGTCGAGATAGGCGCCGGTGCCGAGATACATGTCGAAGCCGGGCACCGCGACGGCGTAACCGATCTTGCGGATCGGCGTTTCCTGGCCGGGCTTCATATATTCATAGTGAAGCAGAATCTCGCCGTTGGCCTTGACGCCGTTCATCAATTCCAGCGACAGCTTGCGGCCGTTGGTCACGACGTCCATTCGGTTGGTGCCGATCACCTTCGGATCGGGCGCGAGCTGGGTGAGACCGTCATAGGACGTGCCGAACAGGTAGCCGGCACCCTTGTCGTAGGTCATCGCGTTGCCGTAGCGGCGAAGCTCGGCCATCGCGGCGTCCTTCGTCATCTCGCCGGCATCGACGCGCTTCTTCAACGCGGCGGCATAGTTGCGCGCCAGCTCGACGATCGCCTTGGCCTGGTCGATCCGCGCATTCACCATCTCGCGCTTCATCAGGTAGCCGGCGAGAACTCCGGAGATGCAGAGGCCGAACAGCGTGACGCCGACGAGAATGCCAAGCTTCGGCGCGATCTTCAGATTGCTCAACTTCACGGGTTAGCTCCGGCAATAATGGTACGGGCGCACGACGAGATCGATCAAATTCGAATCAAGGTTTAGTGGCGGAGCCCTTAGCAAGTTACTTACGTACCTCCGTAAAAGCCCCGACCTTTGCTCGGAAAAGCGGAAAGATACCTCGCTCGCGACAACCATGAATTGTACGCACCCGCCCCGATTTCGCGTAAAAGACGCAAAGGCCCGTCACGAAGGCGGGCCACGACAAGAAACCAATCGGGAGCAGAGAATGCCGAAATACAGGGTGCTGACGCCGAAGGGTGCGAGCTTCACGGTCGCGGGCAGCGATTATTCCTATGAGCGCGAGGCGCTCGATCCGATCGATGCCGAGATCGTCGAGGCGCCGGCCGACGAGGCCGGGTTCATCGCCGCCGCGAAAAATGCCGACGCGATCTACGCCAAAGGCATCCCGATCACCAAGTCGATCATCGACGCACTCGAGAGCTGCAAGGTCATCACGCTCGGCTCGGTCGGCGTCGACAGTGTCGACGTCAAGGCCGCCACGGCCCGCGGCATTCCGGTCACCAACATCCCCGACACGTTCATCGAGGAGGTCGCCGACCACGCCATGATGCTGCTGCTCGCGGGCTTCCGCCGCCTGGTCGAGCAGGACCGCATGGTGCGCGACGGCCGCTGGGCCGAGGGCCGGCCGGCGCTGCTCAAGATCCCGAGGCTGATGGGCCAGACGCTCGGCTTCGTCTCGTTCGGCCGCGTCGCGCGCGCGGTTGCGAAACGCGCAGCGCCCTTCGGCTTGCGCATGATGGCCTACGACCCCTTCATCCAGGAAACGCTGATGTACGACCACGGCGTGATCCCGGCGACGCTGAACGAGGTGCTGTCGCAATCCGACTTCGTCTCGATGCATGCCCCTGCGCGGCCCGAGGTGCACCACATGCTGACCGAGAAGCACTTCCGGCAGATGAAGAAAGGCTCGATCTTCATCAACACCGGCCGCGGTGCCACCGTCGACGAGGAGAGCCTGATCAAGGCGCTGCAGGAGGGCTGGATCGCGCACGCCGCCCTCGACGTGCTTGAGAAGGAGCCGCCCTCGCACAACAATCCCCTGCTCGGCATGGAGAACGTGACCCTGACCGCCCATGTCGCCTCTGCCTCGGCACGGTTCGACGAGGCGCGCAAGCGCCGGGTGGGCTACGAATTGTCACTGGTGCTCCAGGGCATGTGGCCGGTAAGCTGCGTCAATCCGTCGGTGCTGCAGAACACCGCGCTCCGCCGCTGGCAGCCCGTCAGCATGGACCGCGGGCCGAACAGCTAGGCGGGCGGCGCAGCAAGCGCCGACGACCGAAACGGCCCTTCACCGGCGATCAACGCCGGGAAGGGAGACATCATAGGGAGGAACTGATGAGGAACGACATCACACGTCGTGATGCCTTGGCGCTGGGCCTGTCCGCTGCAACGCTCGCGGCCACCGGTGCTGCAGCGCAAACATCCAATATCAAGGCTGCCGACGTCACGGCACCCAAGCTCGAGATCGAAAAGGGCGCGTCCTTGCGCATGCTGCGCCCGGTGCGCTTCGTCCAGGCGGACGAGGACGTGTTCCGCGCCAATGCCGCAAAGTTCACCAAGGACACCGGGGTCGAGGTCAAGGTCGACTTCGTCGGCTGGGAAGACATCAACCAGCAGACCGCGGTGACCTCGAATTCCGGCGCCGGCCCCGACATCATCATCGGCTTCTCCGACGCGCCCCATATCTACATCGACAAGCTGATCGAGCTCACCGACGTCGCCGACTATCTCGGCAAGAAGTATGGCGGCTGGCTGCCGCTGGCGCAACGCTACGGCAAGAAGAACAAGAGCGAATCCTGGATCGGACTGCCGTTCGGCGCCACCGCGGGTCCCCTGATCTACCGCAAGTCGGTCGTGCAATCGGTCGGCTTCGACAAGGTTCCGGAAGACCATGCCGGCGTGGTCGACCTCTGCCGCAAGCTGCACAAGGCCGGCAAGCCGGCCGGCTTCGCGCTCGGCAACGCCAAGGGCGACGGCAACGGCTTCGCCAACTGGGCGCTGTGGTCGCACAACGCCTCCCTGCTCGACGAGGAGGGCAACGTCACCATCAACAGCAAGGAGACGATCGCTGCGCTCAACTGGGTCAAGGAGCTGTATCCGACCTTCATCGCCGGCACGCCGTCCTGGAACGACGTCAGCAACAACCGGGCGTATTCCTCGCAGGAGATCGCGCTGACGGCCAACGGCGTCTCGCTGTACTTCTCGCTGAAGAACGATCCGGCCACCAAGGCCATCGCCGAGGACAGCGAGCATCAGCTGCTGCCCAAGGGCCTGGCCAAGGTCTCGCCGATGGCGGGCCTGACATTGAACGCCATGGTGTTCAAGCACAGCCCGTACCCCAACGCCGCCAAGGCCTTCCTGCAATACATGCTGGAGAAGGACCAATACGAGCCGTGGCTCAATGCCAATTCCGGCTACTGGTCCCAGCCGCTGGCCGCCTATGCCGAGGCTGCCGTGTGGTCGCAGGATCCGAAGGTGAGCCTGTTCAAGAACACGATGAACAGCACCTACTATGACGGCTACAAGGGGCCGATCTCGACGGCGACCGGCGCGGTCAGCGCCGATTACGTGCTGATTCAGATGTGCGCGTCCGTCGCCACCGGCGCTGCCACGCCGGAAGCCGCGGCCGCCGAAGCCGAGCAGCGCTGCAAGCGCTACTTCCGACGGCAGAAGTGACGGCCGATAGGCCGTCATTGCGAGGAGCCCTTGCGACGAAGCAATCCAGACTTTCACCGCGGAAGCAGACTGGATTGCTTCGCTTCGCTCGCGATGACGGCGTGTTGAATTTCAAGAACAGGACAACACACTAATGTCCGTGACCACCCTCTCCTCCGCCGCACTGGCACAACGGCAGCCGAACTGGATCGTGCGGCTGTTCGACTACAAGCCGTTCCTGATCGCGATGTGCCTTGCGCCCGCGCTCGGGCTGCTCTCGGTGTTCCTGACCTACCCGCTCGGCCTCGGCGTCTGGCTCGCCTTCACCGACACCACGATCGGCCGGCGCGGCATCTTCGTCGGGCTCGAGAATTTCCAGTACCTGCTGACCGATCCCTTGTGGTGGAACGCGGTATTCTACAGCGTGTTCTACACGGGGGTGGCGACCGTCGGGAAATTCGCGCTCGGCTTCTGGCTCGCCCTGCTGCTCAACAACCATTTCCCGTTCAAGAGCCTACTGCGCGCCATCGTGCTGCTGCCCTGGATCGTCCCGACGGTGCTCTCGGCGCTGGCGTTCTGGTGGATCTACGATCCGCAGTTCTCGATCATCTCGTATCTCCTGGTCGACGTTCTGCACTGGAAGTCGAGCAATATCGACTTCCTCGGCTCGCCCTGGCCGGCGCGCTTCTCGCTGATCGCCGCCAACATCTGGCGCGGCATTCCCTTCGTCGCGATCTCGCTGCTGGCGGGCCTGCAAACCATCTCGCCCTCGCTCTACGAGGCCGCAATGCTCGACGGGGCCAGCGCCTGGCAGCGCTTCCGCTACATCACCTTCCCGATGATGATGCCGATCCTCGCCATCGTCATGACGTTCTCGATCATCTTCACCTTCACCGACTTCCAGCTGGTCTACGCCATCACCCGCGGCGGCCCGGTGAACTCGACCCACCTCTTGGCGACGCTGGCGTTCCAACGCGGCATCGCCGGCGGCGAGCTTGGGGAAGGCGCGGCGATCGCAGTGTCGATGATCCCGTTCCTGGTGTTCGCGACGCTGTTCTCCTATTTCGGCCTGGCGCGCCGCAAATGGCAGCAAGGAGAGGCCAATGACTGACACCGTCGCACAAGGCTCCACGGTCGCCGACGCGAAGGCGCCACCCGACACCATGGCCTGGGATTCCGGGCTGCGGCGGCTGATGATGATCTACCTGCCGCTCGGTTGCTTCGTGCTGATCCTGCTGTTTCCGTTCTACTGGATGGCGATCACCTCGTTCAAGCCGAACGCGGAGCTGATGAACTACCGGGACAACAACCCGTTCTGGATCTCCTCGCCGACGCTGGCGCACATCAAGCATCTGTTGTTTAACACCGCCTATCCGCAATGGTTGAAGACGACGATGCTGGTCGCGATCGGCTCGACCACGCTGTCGCTGATCGCGAGCACACTGGCGGCCTACGCGATCGAGCGCCTGCGCTTCCGCGGCAGTCCCTATGTCGGCCTCGGCATTTATCTCGCCTATCTCGTGCCGCCGTCGATCCTGTTCATTCCGCTCGCGACCGTCGTGGTGCAGTTCGGCCTGTTCGACTCGCCACTGGCCCTGATCCTGGTCTATCCCACCTTCCTGGTGCCGTTCTGCACCTGGCTCCTGATCGGCTATTTCAAGTCGATTCCTTACGAGCTCGAGGAATGCGCGCTGGTCGACGGCGCCACGCGCCTGCAGATCCTGCGCCGGATCACGCTGCCGCTCGCGGTGCCCGGGCTGATCTCGGCCGGCATCTTCTCGTTCACGCTGTCCTGGAACGAGTTCATCTACGCACTCGCCTTCATCCAGAGCGGCGCCAACAAGACCGTGCCGGTCGCGATCCTGACCGAGCTCGTCACCGGCGACGTCTATCAATGGGGCGCGCTGATGGCGGGATCGCTGCTCGGCTCGCTGCCGGTCGCGATCTTCTACTCGCTGTTCGTGGATTATTACGTGTCATCGCTGACGGGGGCGGTAAAGGAGTAGACGAAGCTGCGGCCTTTGGCCCGGCTTCACAATCCTGCAACATGCGATCCGCATAAGCGTTGCGTCCGCCAACAGGAGACGCACATGCGCGCGACTTTTCTTTGCACCGTCGCCACGATGATTCTCACCGCGAGCACCGCGCTCGCGCAGAGCGAGGGCGAATTCCCCGCCAAGCTCGCCGGCCACGTGGTGATGCCGGCTGAATCGTTCATCGAGGCGCCGGCCGATGCCCCCGCCGATCTCAAGGCGGCGGGCAAATATACCACCGGCAAGCGGGTCGACGCGCCCGGCACCGTCATGGGCAAGTCCTTTGAACGTCCGACCGGCGTGTCGCTGCCGTTCAAGGGCCAGCCTCTGCAGGGCCATTCCGGCATCAAGACCATGCCCGACGGCACGTTCTGGGTCCTCACCGACAACGGCATGGGCGCGCGCGCCAACTCGCCGGATTCGATGCTGTACCTCAACCGCTACAAGATGGATTGGGCCAGCGGCAAGATCGAGCGGCTGGAGACCATCTTCCTGCACGATCCCGACAGACGCGTGCCGTTCCGCATCGTGCATGAGGACACCCAGAAGCGCTATCTCACCGGCTCCGATTTCGACACCGAAGGCTTCCAGATCGTCGGCGACACCTTCTGGATCGGCGACGAATTCGGCCCCTATATCCTGAAGGCGGACAAATCCGGCAAAATCCTCGGCGTGTTCGACACGGTGGCCGACGGCAAGCCGGTGCGCTCGCCCGACAATTGGGCGGTGGGAACGCCGGCCGCGCCGGGCGCGACCTACACCAACGTCAATCTCCGCCGTTCCAAGGGCTACGAGGGCTTCGCCGCGTCGAAGGACGGCAAGTTCCTCTACGGCCTGCTCGAGGGACCGCTGTGGGATGCCGAGAAGAAGGATTGGGAGAAGGTCGACGGCAAGGAAGCCTCCCGCATCCTCGAATTCGACGTCGCCGCGGAGAAATTCACCGGCCGCTATTGGCAATATGTGTTCGAGCAGAACGGCAACGCCATCGGCGACTTCAACATGATCGACCAGGCCTCCGGCCTCGTCATCGAGCGCGACAACGGCGAAGGCACGGCCGACAAGGCCTGCCCGCAAGGCCAGCGCGGCGAGAACTGCTTCCCCGACCTCGCCAAGTTCAAGCGTGTCTACAAGATCGAGCTGACCGACGCCAATGTCGGCAAGCCCGTGCGCAAAATCGGCTATATCGACCTGATGAAGATCAGGGATCCCGACAAGAAGGCGAAGAAGCCGCTCAACGAGGGCGTCTACACCTTCCCGTTCTTCACCATCGAGAACGTCGATCGCGTCGACGACACCCACATCATCGTCGGCAACGACAACAACCTGCCGTTCTCCTCCAGCCGCGATCCCAACAAGGCCGACGACAACGAATTCGTGCTGCTCGAGGTCGCGGATTTCCTGAAGGCGAAGTGAGCGCCCCACCCTCATTGTCATCGCCCGGCTTGACCGGGCGATCCAGTACGCCGCAGTAGTGAATCTCGCTGCCTCTGGAATACTGGATACCCCGCCTTCGCGGGGCATGACACCGAGGGCTACCTCACCGTAAATGCCACCGGAATCGTGAAGTTCATCGCGCCGTTCTTGATCTCATCCGGGATCGGCGGGAACGGCGAGGCCTGGCGGAGCATGGACATCGCCTGGGCGTCGAAGGCGGCGATGCCGGACGCACCACTGAGGCGGCTCGACGTCACCTGCCCGCTGCGGCTGATGGTGAAGCTGAGCCTTGCAACGCCGCGCTGGCCGCCGCCGCCGGCCGGATAGGAATGGAAGCGCATCAGATGCGCGCGAACGCGTTGGTTGAAGGATGCGACCGCGGCGGCCGTCGCACCCGCACTCATGGCGGATGCCATGGGCGCCTCACGCTCGGCGCGCGGCGGTGCGCTGGTGCGCGGCGCCGGAATTGCGTCCGACGGCCTCTTTGCCTCACGTCGAACCACCTTCGGCTTCTCCTGCGCGGGCTTTTCGACCGGCACGATTTTCGCCGGCTCGGGCCTGGCGGGCGTCGGCTCGAGCTTCTGCTCCGGCGGCGCGACCACCTCCGGCCTTTCCTGCGGCGGCGTCGGCGCGATGGTCTCCTCGACGGCCTGCCGCTGCACCGGCTCCGGCGGCGAGGCATCCGCCTCCTGCATCAGCGGCCCCGGCGCGACGTCGTCCAGCGTCGACTGCGGCGCCGATGTCACCGGCGACATGTCGACCATGATCGCGGGCAGGCTGACGCCCTGCTCGGGTTGCGTCCTGAGCCAGCTCATTGCAAGCAGCGCGGCGGCGACATGCAGCGCCACGATCACGCCCGCCGAAAGGCCCCAGCGCGCGCCGTCGCGCTCGCCGAGCGGCTCGTGCAGGGCGAAGGCATTCGCGGCCATCAGCTGCGTCCGTCGAGGCCGACAAGGGCGACCTTGAGATAGCCGGCGTTGCGCAAGGTGTTCATCACCTCCATCAGCTCGCCATAGGAGACGGCCTTGTCGGCGCGCAGATAGATGCGCTCGTCCTTGCGGCCCTTGGTGGCGGCATCGAGCGAGGTGCTGAGCACGTCGCGAGCGACGATATCCTCACCGACCGCGATCGAAAGGTCCGGCTTGACCGTGACGAAGACCGGCTTGTCGGGCCGTGGTGCCGGCTCGGCCGCCGTTGCCGGCAGATCGACGCCGATGTCGACGGTGGCAAGTGGCGCCGCCACCATGAAGATGATCAGGAGCACGAGCATCACGTCGATGAACGGCGTGACGTTGATCTCGTGCGTGACCTCGAGCTCGCCGGCATCGCCGCGCGAGCCGAGCTTCGATGTCCCGAGCCTGGCGGCCATGACCTACTCCGCCGCTCGCGCCAGACGGAAATGGCCGTGGTCGCGCTGGCGGCTCACCAGCAGCATGAGCTGCGCCGAGGCGTCGCCGAGCAAAGCGCGGTAATTGGCGATGCCGCGGACGAGGTGATTGTAGATCACCACCGCCGGAATCGCGGCGACGAGACCGAGCGCGGTCGCGAGCAACGCTTCGGCGATGCCGGGCGCGACCACCGCAAGACTGGTGGTATGGCTCTCGGAGATGCCGATGAACGAATTCATGATGCCCCAGACGGTGCCAAACAGACCGACGAACGGGGCGATGGCGCCGATGGTCGCGAGCACGCCGGTGCCGCGCGCGATCTGCCGGGCCATCGCCGCCTCGACCCGTTCCAGCCGCAACGCGATGCGCTCCTGCAGGCCGTCATCGACGATGCCGCCGGAGAGCTCGGCCTCCCTGGCGCAGGACTGGATCAGCTGCGCGACCGCATCGCGCGCGTCGCCGGTCCGTGCGCATGCTTCGGCCAGCGTCATGTTGCCCTCGAGGGCACGTGTCCGCTGCACGGCGAGCGAGGCCTTGCGGCGGAGCTCGACGGTCTTGGCGAGCCACACCGTCCATGTCACCAGCGAGGCGATGGCGAGGCCGACCATCACGACCTTCACGACGATGTCGGCACCGAGAAACATGCCCCAAGGCGACAGATTGCGCGGCAACAGCGCCGCGTCGATCGCGAAGGCCGGAGCCGGCGCGAGAGCCAGCGCGATTGCTGGGACCACATGCCGAAGCCTGGACTTGCTCTGCATCCTGATCTCCCGACCGTTGAAGCAAACTAGAGTGCGGGCGCGATCCGGTCCGCAAGCTGCCGGAACCGTGCCAGCTGATCCGCCCGCAGCGCCCTCGTCTCGTCGCGGCCGACGAAGACCTTGAACATGATGCCGCCGTCGGCGTTCACGAAGGCGACGAAGGCCGACATCTTGCCCATGAAGGGCCGCTCGACGAAGGCAATTCCTGCGCAGCGCTCGTGGCGGAGATGACCGTGCAGGCCCTTCGGCTGCATCAGGTTGAAATAGCCGCGGCCGACCTCGCCCGCAGGGATCGATCCCGTGAACTCGAAGATCGCGTCATCGGTGTGCACGATCAGCGTCACCTCGCCCCATTCCGAAATGTCCTGCATGGCGGCGGGGAAATGCTCGCCGCCTCCCATGCGCACCATGGACGGCGGCAGCGCCTCGATCACCGCGCGCGGGGTGACCTTGCGCTCGCGCGCAACGTCCTCGACCACCGCGCCGGGATTGTCGGCCATGTACGCCTTGAGATCGGCGAGTTCGGTGCTCAGCATGTCCGGCTTCCCTTCGTGATCGGCCGCGATCAGGCCGCCGCGCTCGCCTTGCGCTCGGTCATGATGACCTCGAAGCCTTCGAACTTCGGATGACCGAGATAGAGGCTCTCGCCGGTCTTGTTGTCGGCGCGCGCATGAGCGCGGCGGAATTCCTCCGAGCGCGTCCAGGCCTCGAAGGCCGCCTTGTCGACCCACACGGTATGCGAGGAATACAGCGTGTGGTCCTCGGCGACCGGCCCCTTGAGCAGATGGAATTCGACGAAGCCCGCCATGCTGCCGAGATAGGACTCGCGGGTCCGCCAGACGGTTTCGAACGCGGCTTCCGAGCCGGGCTTCACCTGGAAACGATTCATAGCGATGAACATTCGACTTTTCTCCTGTGACTTGTAGATCGGCAATTGCCGATCGGATCTTTCATGACGGATCGAAAGCCACGCTGACGCATCAGCGTGGCTTTCGAGATCAGCTCGGCATCCCTGGAGAGAACCTCCGGTGTCTCCCTCAGGTGCCGCCAAAGTGGTACTTGAGACCTCCCTTGATCACGAGCCCGGCACCGGCGCTCGCCCACTTCACGTCATTTTGCGTGTCACCCGTGCTACCGACCGGAATGGCGTACGGCCGATAGTAGCGGTTGAAGAGGTTCTCGACCGAGAAGTTGAGCGTGAGATCGCGCGTCGGGTGATACTGCGCGTAAAGATTGACGAGATCGTACGACGTCGCCGGCGTGTAGGTCCTGGGGATGTCGTAGTTGGCGATTGCCGACGTCCACATCATCGAAAGGATGAGGGTGCGGTCGAGCAGACGCACGCCGGCCGTCGTCGTGATCTTCTGCGGCGGAATGCTGTAGAGGCCGAAGCCGGTCTGGAGATTCTTTCCGCTCTGATAGGTCCCGGAGAGGCCGAAGAACCACAGGTTCGCGTCATACATCGCCTCGGCCTCGACGCCTTGAATAAGCGCGGACGCCACGTTCTGATACTGCAGGAACGGAAGCACCGTGATCGACGGTGCCGGTGGCGGCCCGGTCGGGACCACGAGCGGGTTTCCGTAAGCGACCTGATCGATGAAGTCGCTGATGTCGTTGCGGAACACGTTGATCTTGCCGCGCAGCGTGTCGCCCGCCGTGAAGAGATCGTTCTTCTTGATGTTGAAGCCGATCTCCTTGTTCTTGCCGATCTCGGGGCGCAGGTTTGGATTGGGCACGAAGCAGAAGGTCGAATCCGCGCCCGGTCCCGGCGTGCCCGACGGACAACGGAAGAACGAGTCGTTGACCGTCGCGCCGGCATGTGGCCCGCTCACCAGCGTCTCCGTGATCGAGGGCGCCCGATAGCCTTCCGCGTAGCTGGCATAGGGGGTCACCACAGCGGTCGGAACGAGAGCAACGGTGATCTTCGGCGAGAGGCGATCGCCGCCCGACGACGACGACGACGCCGAGGAAAGCTGATAATTGTCGTAACGGAGCGCACCGATCACCTCGAGCATCGAGGTGTAGTTCGCCCTCCACTGCACGAAGCCGCCCGATACTGTGCGCTGACCGCCGGGGGTCGTGACCTCGGATGTACCGGTCCTGTCTTGAGATGACACCTTGTCCTGGAACGCATCCAGACCGTAAGTCACCGCGTGGCGCCAGCTTCCCGTTTCGAAGCGCGTCGTGTTGTGCACATCGATGCCGATTGTATCGAGCAGGTATCCGCGATTGCTCCCGATGCATCCCGAGACGGCGTTGCCGGGCACGCCGCCACAATAAACGGAGGGCGTCGCAGTGGTGTGCCGGGTCTTGATCTGGTCGTTCTCGGTGCGATTCCAGTAGATCTTGGCATCCCAGTCGAACCACTGATCGTCCGGCTGCGCGTATTTCCAACCGAGCGTCGTGGTGTAATTCTTCACGTTGGACGCGTAGATGGATGTGCCGCTCAGATTGTTTGTGCCGTTCGCATTGGTCGAATTGGGATCGCCCGCGCGCCGCGGTGGTTGGCCCACACTGAAGATGTCCTCCTGGAAGATGGCGCCGAGCTTGACTTCGTGGCCGTCGGCCGGACGAACCGTCAGCTTGGCGATGCCGCTACTCAGACGGTTGCCAGTGTTTGCGACTTCATAGCCAGTACCGTCCTTGTAGCTCTCCTGCGTCGAATAGGTACCCCCTGCGAACACGTCGACATTGGGATTGACGTGAACACCGCCAAAGGCGGATCCGAGTGCGCGTCCGTAGTTGCTGCCGAGGATGGTTTTCACGTCGACGCCCCAGCGCTCTCCCACGCGGACAACGTCCTCGATGTCCTTGGTGCGGAACGAGGCCACGCCGCCGATCGCACCGGAGCCGTAGATGTTCGCGGTCGGCCCGCGCACGATGTCGATGCCGCTGATCAATTCCGGATTGAGGAAGAACGAACCATTGGCGAAGTGACCGGTGCGCTGGTAGTTCTGCCGCGCGCCGTCGACCACGACGGCAACGCGGCCGAAATCCTGGAGGCCGCGAATGTTGATCGAGGTGGCCGGATCATCGCCGCGATTCTGAACCCAGACGCCGGGCAAGTTGTATATGAGATCGCCGATGGTGCTGGCTTGGCGGGCTTCGATCTGCTCGGACGACACCACACTGACCGGCGCCAGCGCGTCGACGGCGCGCTCTTCCGTCTTGGTCGCCGCAGCCGTGATGGTGTCGAGCACCTGAACGGGTGCCGTGCTGCCAGCCTGGGCGCGCGCATTCAGGGCGTCAGGCGTCGGCTGCTGTGCGACTTGCGGCTTCGCAGGCTTGCGCTTGGCCTGTTTCGGTCGTTCGGAGGACGCGTTTTCACTCTGCGGCGATGCGGTCTGCGCGAGACTGCCTTCCGCCGTCATTGCCGCAATTGAAACCACCGACGCGCCCAAAATCAGGGCGCGCGCAAACCTAGCCCCGTCAGCCATATCAGCCCCAGCCTGCACTTCACTTTAGTTTTTGATGTCGTCTGGCTGGCGTGCGCTCGCAACGCGAGCGACTGGCTGGCTGATTGTCTCGAGAGGCGGGCAAGTTCCCCGCTGCCAGAAATGGTTACGTGGCAACACTCTGACGGTCAATGACATCAGGTTGCAGTTTATATCGATTGTAAACTGCGAACGTTGGAATGCGCTTGGCGCCGCCTATACAAACGGGCGGTACTCCAAGTTTTCGAAAGCGCATCACACCGACTATGTCAGCAACATCAGGAGACAGCAGCGGCAGCGCGGCAGGGCCGGCACAAAGCCCTTCTGCAACAACGCGAACGCTCACCATGCGCGGGAGCCGTATCGACAGCCGCGAGCTGTTTGCCGCCGAGCGCGAGATCATCATTGCGCATGGCGAGGACAGTTATCGTCTCCGCCTGACCTCGCAGAACAAGCTGATCCTGACGAAGTAATTGCAATGACATCTTGCCGCACCCTCGCCAGTCTTCTGCTCTCCGGTGGAATCGCGTTCGCGTCTGCTGCGCACGCCGCGGGCATCACCGTGCATGACGCGCGCAATCGCGACGTCACTGTTGCCGATTTTGCCCGCACGGTGTCGATCGGCGGCGCCATCACCGAGATCCTCTATGCGCTGGGATTGGAAAGCCGGCTGGTCGGCGTCGACACCACGAGCCTTTATCCGGCGGCGGCGCTGCACGACAAACCCAATGTCGGCTATATGCGCCAGATCTCGGCCGAGGGCGTGCTCGGTCTCAACCCGACGCTGATCCTGGCGATCCAGGGCTCGGGCCCGCGCGAGACCATGGACATCCTGGAGACGGCGAAGGTGCCGCTGGTGCTGGTGCCCGAGACCTTCTCCGAGGAAGGCCTGATCGAGAAGATCAAGCTGGTCGGCCACGCCATGGGCGTCGATGCGCGTGCCGAATGTCTCAGCGCCGCGGTCGGCGCCGATCTTGCGCAGCTCCGCGCTCTGCGCGCCAAGGTGACGAAGCCGGTGCGCGTGATGTTCGTGATGTCGCTCCAGAACGGGCGGGCGATGGTGGCGGGCCACAAGACCGCGGCCGACGAGATCATCCAGCTGGCGGGCGCGGCCAACGCGGTCGACGATTACGACGGCTACAAGACCATCGGCGACGAGGCGATCGTGGCCGCAAAGCCCGATGTCGTGCTGTCGATCGAGCGCGGCAAGGAATCGCTGCAGGCCGATGCAGTCTACACGCACCCCGGCTTTGCGCTGACGCCGGTCGCGGCCAACAAAAGCTTCATCACCATGGATGGGCTCTATCTACTCGGCTTCGGGCCGCGCACCGCGGCGGCGGCGCGCGATCTCTCGGTCAAGCTCTACCCGGCCCTGGCTGCGGGCGGCGCGTTCACGTCGGCGCTGTCGACGGCGAATTGCCGGCAATGAGCGTGGCCGTCGGCATCGAAGCACGGAGGGCGCGACGCCGCGCGGGACGGCGGGCCGCATCGTTCGCAATTCCCCTTCTGCTCGTGGTGCTGGCGATCACCGCGATCGCCGCCCTGACGGTCGGCGCCGCCGGCATCCCGCTCTCCCGGCTGCCTGCCGCGCTGGGCTTGGCCGGCGAAAGCACGGCCATGACGGCACGCGACCAGCTCGTGCTGTGGTCGATCCGCATCCCCCGGATCGCGGCCGCCGCGATGATCGGCGGCCTGCTTGCTGCGGCCGGCGCGATCATGCAGGGGCTGTTCCGCAACCCGCTCGCCGATCCCGCCCTGGTCGGTGTCTCCAGCGGCGGCGCGCTCGCGGCCGCAAGCGCGATCGTCTTCACCGATTCCCGCTTCGGCGAGGCGCTGCGCTTTCTCCAGACCGAGCTGTTGCCGCTGGCGGCCTTCGCGGGCTCGCTGGCGACCACCGCAATCCTCTACGGCATCTCCAGTCGGTCGGGGCGCACCTCGATCGCGATCTTCCTGCTCGCCGGCGTCGCCATCACCGCGATCGCCAATGCGGGCATCGGGCTGCTGGTTTTCATCGCCGACGATCGCCAGCTGCGCGACATCACGTTCTGGATGCTGGGCTCAATGAGCGGCGCAACCTGGACCAAGGCCGCCGTGCTCGCGCCGATCCTCATCGCCGGACTCGCGGCCTGCGCCTTCATCGCCCGCGGTCTCGACCTGCTGGTGCTCGGCGAGGCCGATGCCTTTCACGGCGGCGTCGATGTCGAGCGCCTGAAGCGGATCTCGATCGTGATCGTCTCGGCCATGACCGGCGTCGCGGTGTCGATCAGCGGCGTCATCGGCTTCGTCGGCATCGTGGTGCCGCACCTGCTCCGTCTCGTCATCGGCCCTGCGCATCGCCTGCTGCTGCCAGCCTCGGTACTATCAGGCGCGATCCTGATGGTCGGCGCCGACACGCTGGCACGCACCATCGTCGCGCCGGCGGAGATGCCGATCGGCATCCTGACCGCGGCCGTCGGCGCACCCGTCTTTCTCTTCATCCTGCTGCGGCAGCGCGGGCTCGCAGCGCTATGACAGCGGTGCTCGAGGCACGACACTTGGGCAAGCGCGCCGGCCGCGCGACATTGCTCGACGGCGTCGGCCTGACGGTCGCGGCCGGCGAGATCGTCGCCATCATCGGCCCGAACGGCGCCGGCAAGTCGACGCTGCTGCGGCTGCTCTCCGGCGATCTCCGTCCGAGCGCCGGCGAGGTGCGGCTCAAGCAGCGCGACATCGGTAGCTTCACGCCGCGCGAGCTCGCCGCGCGCCGTGCCATGCTGTCCCAGCACATCAACGTCACCTTTCCCTTCACCGTCGAGGAGATCGTGCTGATGGGCGCGGGCGAGCGCAGCTTGCGCGAGGCTGGCCCGCTCGTCGATGCCGCCCTGGACGAGGTCGGCCTGTCGCATTTCCGCGAGCGGCAATTGCCGACGTTGTCAGGCGGCGAGCAGCAGCGCGCCCATTTCGCCCGCGTGCTGGTGCAGCTCGCCTGCGGCGAGGCCGAGCATGGTCCCGGCCTCCTCCTGCTGGACGAGCCGACCTCGAGCCTCGATCTGCGTCACCAGATCGATCTCGTCGAAGCGGCGCGCCGCCGAGCGGCTGCCGGCACCGCCGTGATCGCGATCCTGCACGATCTCAATCTCGCGATCCGCTTTGCCGACCGACTGGTCGTGCTGGCCGGCGGCAGGCTCGCCGCGGACGGCCCCCGCGCCGATGTCGTCACACGCGAGAGGATCCGGGAGATTTTCGAGATCGACGCTCTCGTGCATCAGGCTGACGGCGTGCCGTATGTGCTGCCGCAGTCGATGCGGGCTGCCCCTCACCTCTCCCCAGCGGGGAGAGGTCGGATTGCGCAGCAATCCGGGTGAGGGGCCGCAGCGACACGTGAGGATGTAACCCCTCACCCGAAACGCATCTTCGATGCGTTTCGACCTCTCCCTATGGGAGAGGTGAAGGCACCACCTCTACCCCGCCGGCACGATCACCATGCTCTTGTCCTTCGGCCAGCGGACGCGCCAGGCGAAGTTGATGTCGCGGGCCTCGCCGGGCTTGGCGTCGAACGACCATTCCAGCACGCCGCGCTTGTCGCGGATGTTGGTTGCGGTCGGCTGGGTGCTCGAGGGCAGCAACTCGACGACGATGTCCTCGTTCTCGCTGACCGGCAGCTGATCCTCGATCGCGACGCGAATCGGGAAATCATGGCCGTTGCGGATCGTGGTCTTGAACGAACGCTCGTCGGTCTTCGACGTCGTGACCAAGAGGCCGGCCGAACCTTCGTTGCGCTTGAGCACGGCGCGCTCGATCTTGACCTTGTCGTCGGCGCCGAAACCGAGCCGCACAATGTCGTCCTTGGCGGACGCCGTGATCTTGCCGCGGCCGACGAAGGTACCGTCGCGGTAGATCGCGACCTTGCCGGGCAGCAGCGTTGTGTCGTCGGTCTGCTTGAAGCTGGCTTCGAGGAACGCGGTCGGATCCAGCACCGGCGCGGCGCGCACCGCGAGATCGGCGGGCACGTTCACCGAAGCGATGCGGAGGCTCTTGGCGCCCTCGGCGGCGCCGAGGCTGACGCGGCCGGGAATCCTGAAGGTCGCCTGGAAGTCGCCGATCTCGGCGATGGCCTGCTGTTCGTCCGCCCGCTCGCGCGACTCGGCCGCCTCTGCGATCTTGGCCATGGCGGGCGATTGCGCCTGGCGCGTCATTGGCGCGGGCCGCGCCAGATCGGAGACCGAACCTGCTGCCAGCGGCTTCGGTACCTGCGGATATTGCGCGATCAGCGAATGCAGCTCCGGCGCACTGCCGCCGCGGCTGATGCGGGTCGTGGAGACGCCGAGCGTCACGTTCGACCAGTCCTCGCCGGTGGATTGCGTCACCTCGGCGCGACGAACCAGTTCGAGCTGCGGCTTGCGATCCCTGGCGCCGGTGTCGAGCCGGGCGTCGTAGAGCGGCACCCAGCGTGCGTTGCGCACGGCATAGGTCACTCGCAGCGTCGCCTTGGTCGCGGCGGCCGAGGCGACGTCGATCCGCACTTCCAGCTTGCTCGGCGGCTTGGCCGAGCGCTCGGCTTCCAATTCCGCGATCTGGCGGTCGAGCTCGCGCTGTTTTCGCGTCGCATCGCGAATTGCGCTGTCGGCGGTCGCGACCTCCTCGGCGACCGCGGCAAAGGCCGCGCGCCATTCGGCGATCGGGCGCGCCTCGCCCTTCTCGCCGAGGCCGGCCGGCGAAGCTTCTGCAAAATGCTGCGCGAACTTGCGCCGGGCATTGGCCGAGTCGATCGCACCCTGCAGGTCGGCCCGCTGATCCCTCAGCGCTTCGAGGCGCTTGTCGAGCTCGGGCTGGTTGACCGGCGGCGCGGCCTTCGGCGGGCGCGCATCGATCGTGCCGATGGTGAGCTTGGCGCCCGCCTCGCCTTCGACGCGGAGGGACGACGGATCGAGCGAGAGTGGAAAATCCTTGGCGACCAGCGTCGAATCGCCGGAGGCCAGATCCAAGGAAATGACGCGGGTGATGGTGGCGCCGTCGGGATAGACGGTCACCGTGTCGATCGCCGACGTGGCGTCCACGTTGGCCGCCCATGACGGCGACGCGAGGGCCGTGGTCACCAGGACCAGGCCCGTGGTTGCCAAATATCTGGCGGTGATGCGCATGAAGTCCCTCCTGCCGGTATCGCCGCGCCGCCAGCCGGACGCGCGCGATGAAATGCCTCGCCATCGTGGTTGGACGCGGCAGGGAAGGAACTGGTTCGATTGAGGTATCCATGGGGCGCCGCCGCGGCGGCACCATGGCCGCGGAACGCTCGGGTGATCCCGGCAGCTTCAGGCCTGGGTCTACGAGCCCTGGCCGAAGATGCGCCGGAGCAGATCGGTGACGTTCTTGGCGCCGGCCTTCTTCAGGATGCTGGCGCGGTAACCTTCGACCGTCCGCGCGCTCAGATGCATCCGCCGGGCGATCCCCTTGTTGGTGAGGCCGGCGGCAAGATGCTCAAGCACATCGGCTTCGCGCGCGGTCAGAGGTTCGCAGCCCGGCAGCCAGCGTTGCCGGATCGCGCCGGGTTGCGCGAATTCATCGATGGCGGCATCGATCCGGCCGACGATGTCGTGGGTCCGGAACGGCTTTGCGATGAAGTCGGTCGCGCCGCTCTTGATGGCGTCGACTGCCATGGCAATGCTGCCGTTCGCCGACGTCACCAGCACCGGCGCCATGCAATTCTCCTCGCGCAACCGCCTGAGCACGTCGAGAGCGGAGCGATCCGGCGGCATCTCCAGCAGCACACAGGCCGGCATCCGGGCCTTGGCTTCCGAGAGCAGAGACGCGCCATCGGCAAAGCAGATCACGTCATAGGCGCTCTGCTCAAGCGCGGCGGAAAGTTGTTCGCGGAAGGCGGCGTCAGTGTCGATGACGAAAACCTCGCCCTTGGAAAGCATGTTCCCCGGCATAGTCCCGATCCAGCAATGTCTTGGTCAAATGGCCGAGACGGCCGGAGGCTCCGTCGCGCCCCGCCGTCGTGCGCACGGCATTCACGCCAGTGCTTCGGTTTCTCTTATGTATGCGCCACCCGGTTCCCGGATTTGACGGATTGAGACAGAAACTTTACATTTCGGGACATCTGCGGGAATGGCTGGCAGGAACGGGTCGCATGACCGACCTCATTCGCAGCGCAGGCTTGAGCTATTACCCCGAGGTCGCCCGGTCGGTCGGGCTCGACCCCAACCAGATGATGCGCAAGGTCAGGCTGCCGCTGGCCTGCCTCGACAAGCCGGACATCCCCATCGCCGTCACGGGCCTGCGCCGCCTGCTGGAATTATCGGCGGCGGCGTCCGGTGCCGAGGATTTCGGCCTGCGTCTCGCCGAGCGCGGCGGCCTCACCAATTTCGGCGCGGTCGGCCTGATCGTGCGCGAACAGGCGACCGTCGGCGAAGCGATCGAGGCGTTCTCGCGTTTCATTCACATCCATCATGACGGCATGCGGCTCGACGTCATGCGCGACAAACGGACCGTGACCATCACGCTGCATTTGCGCGGCCGGCAGCCGCGCGCGCCGAGGCAGTCGATCGACATGGCGCTCGGCAGCGTCCACCGCATCATCCAGTCGCTGTTCGGCGGCGATTGGCGGCCGCTGGAAGTGCATCTGCATTACCCGCCGCCGCACGACCGCAAGCGCTACCGCGACTTCTTCGGCTGCCGGGTGGCCTTCAATGCGGATGACGATGCGATCCTGCTGTCGGCGCACGACCTGGAGCGCCGGATTCCGAGCGCGCATCCCTTGATCGCGAATTACTTGCGCAAGCGGATCGAGGCGATCGAGACCAGGCCGGCCAGCTGGGAGGCGAAGGTCGACGAGGTGGTACGCACCCTGCTCGCCAGCGGCGATTGCACGGTCGAGCGCGTCGCCGAGCATCTGGCCTGCACCCGCCGCACCATCCACCGGCGCCTCGCCGCATCGGGCACAAGCTTCTCGGCCATCCTGGACGCGCAACGCGCCGATCTCGTGGTCCAGCTGATCGAGGATCCCGCCCGGCCTCTGGCCGACATCGCGGTGCAGCTCGGCTTCTCCGCGCAGAGCGCCATGGCGCGCTGGTTTCGCGGCCGCTTCGGCTGCACCATCACCGATTGGCGCAAGGGCGTGCGGCCTCCGTCAGCACAGCCCTCGGCGACTGCCGCCTGAATTCAGCGCGCGGGAGCGGGCACGCCCATCGTGGCGAGCGCCCGTCGCCCGCTGCCGGCGAGCAGCGGTCCGAACGCGACGGCAAATCCGAGGAAGGCGATGATCCAGCCGCAGGCGGCAATGTGCAGCAGCACATCGTTATACGCGGGCGACACGACGGCACCGACGCGGGCCAGGGCCGCGATGATGATTGCAGCATAGATTCCCTGGATCGCAGGCGAAGCCGTCAGCGCCTGTCCGGTATGGCCGAGGCTCGCGCGGGTCATCACCGCGAGCGTCATCGTTCCCGCCGCACCTGCCATCCAGGCGTGGATCCCGGCGCTTGGCGGCAGTTCGCCCAAGGCGGCCACAGCATTCAGGATGAAGCCGAGCGGCACGAAGACGTAACCGACATGCAGGATCAGCAGCAGCCGTTCGCGCGTGGTGCGATCGCCGGCCCAGCGTGCAAGCCGAACCAGATGCAGCACGCCAACCACCGCCATCGCAACGCCGGTGATCATGTTCAGCGGCGCCACGATCCACGCGATCAGCGCCAGCGCGCTCAAGCCGATCACCCCGCCGTCAAATCGTCCGAACGGCACCGGCAGGCGGCCGGGATTGAACTTGACCAGCCAGTTTCGGGTGAAGCTCGGAATGATGCGGCCGCCGATAAGGCCGATCAGCAGAATGACCACGCCGATGCCGACGCGGATGCTGACGTCGGCCGCGCCTTCGTAATGCGTTTCGACGTGGAAGGCGACGTTGCCGGCGAGCAGAACCAGCACCAGCCCCACCACGGGCAGGTTGCGCCAGTTGCCGCCCGCGATGATCTCGCGCGTCGCGGCCGCAACGACCAATGCCAGGAACGCCGCATCAACGACCAGCGCAAACGCCCAGCCGGTATTCGCCGACACCGTCACCACGACGCGCCCGGCAAGCCAGACCGTCAGCAAGGCCGCCAGCGGCCCGCCCTGGATCGGCAGGCGCCCGGTCCAGTTCGGGATTGCGGTGAACAGGAACCCGGTGATGACAGCCGGCAGGAAGCCGTAGAGCATCTCGTGGATGTGCCAGTCGCGCGGCGCGAACGCGGAGCTCACCGACAATTCGCCGTAGAACATCGGCAGCCAGGCCAGGATCGAGAGCGATGCCTGGATTGCGGCGAGCAGGAAAAACGGGCGAAAGCTGTTCGCAAACAGCGGCCAGCCCGCAAAGTTGCGGGATCGGGCGCCAGCCATGGGGTCAACTCCAATCGATTCAGACCGTTACCTTGAAAAATACTGCCGCCGGGCCGCCTCGTTTTGCGCTAACGCAAACTCGTTGACGATTGCAGGTGCCATCACACTCCCTGATGCCAAGGAGGCAGAATGGCCAAGGTCGACACATCGCTGGTTGCGCATTTACCCCTGTTTGCGGGGATGACGCCGGAAGCTCTCGACGAGATCCTGCGTGAGGCCCGCTCGGCGCGCTATCCCAAGAACAGCGCGATCTTCGAGCAGGGGGCGGACGCGCAGTCCTTCTTCCTGCTGCTGCACGGCCATGTCCGCGCGGCCAAGACCACGCCGGCGGGCGAGCAGATCGTGGTGCGCTATGTCGCGCCCGGTGAGACGTTCGGGCTCGCGATGGCGATCGGAGCCGCGCGGTATCCGGCGACGGCGATGGCGGTCGACGACAGCGTGGTGCTGATCTGGCCAAATTCGGCCTGGCCACGCCTGGTCGAGCGTTTTCCGGCGCTTGCCGCCAACACGCTGCAGACCGTCGGCACGCGGCTGCAGGAAAGTCACACCCGCATCCTGGAAATGTCGACGCAGCAGGTCGAGCAACGCATCGCGCACGCGCTGCTGCGCCTCGCCAAGCAGTCCGGCAAGAAGCTCGACCACGGCATCGAGATCGACTTCCCGATCAGCCGCCAGGACATCGCGCAGATGACCGGCACCACGCTGCACACCGTCAGCCGCATCCTGAGCGGCTGGGAGAGCCAGGGCCTCGTCGAGAGCGGCCGCCAGCGCATCATCCTGCGCGAGCCGCACAAGATCGTGGTGCTGGCGGAGCGGAGCGCCGACAGCGGCGCGGCGTGAGAACTGACACCTCTTCCCTGAAGATAGGGATGAGGCGCGCTTCCGCTTACGGCGAAAGCGCGCCCTCATCCGGGAATCAGCGCACACCTGCGCGATTCCTGACCGTTTCACGCCGGCACGCACTCGCTCAGCGCGGCGAGGAACTTCTCACGGTCGATGCCATGCTCGCGGCAGGCGTCATCGACCGTGTGGAAGGTCGCGATCGGACAGCCGACGCAAGCCATCCTGAAGGCGAGAAACACGCGGATCGTGTGCGGCGCCGATTGCATGATGTCGTCGACCAGATCGTTGGATCGGAAAGGCATGGACAACTCCATTCCGATTGACGATAGCGGCGCGGGCGGAAGTCTCTTTGTTGAAGCGCAAGCTGGTGCCAGTTCCTCCGCCGTCATTCCGGGGCGCGCCGCTTGGCGCGAGCCCGGAATCCATTGTGCAGCGGATTACGTGGAAGGATGGATTCCGGGCTCGCGCTTCGCGCGCCCCGGAATGACGGGAGGAGAGACCTCACACCGCCCGACTGTGCAGCTGCTTGCCCGGATCCAGATGCGCATCGAACGCGGCGGCGACGCTGCGGACCAGGAAGCGCGAATCCCCGGCGACGGCGAGCCGCTCGCCGTCCAGCCTCACGACGCCGTCGGAGATCAGCGGCTTCAGACGAGACGCCGCTTTCAGCATGGCGCCGGCCTCCGCGCCATGGCGCGCGCAGATGTCGCCGAGATCGGCACCGAACTCGCACATGATGCGTTCGATGATGTCGGCGCGCAGCCGGTCGTCATCGGTGAGGCCATAACCCTTCGCGGTGGCGAGGCGGCCGGCCGCGATGCTCTGCGCATATGCGCCGATCTGCACCTCGTTCTGGACATAGCCCTGCGGCAGGTGCCCGATCGCGCTGGCGCCGAAGCCGAGCAGGACTTCACTCCGGTCGGTGGTGTAGCCCTGAAAGTTGCGCCGCAGCGTGCCCTGCTCGAACGCCACGGCCATGGCATCGTCGGGCCGGGCGAAATGGTCGAGCCCGATCTGCACGTAACCGGCTTCCTTCAGCGCATTGGCGATGGCGCAGGCCTGGTCGTGGCGCGCAAGGCCATCGGGCAAGACGGCCTCATTGATCATGCGCTGGTGCTTCTTGAACTGTGGCACGTGAGCATAGCCGAACACCGAGAAGCGGCTGGGCGCGAGCGCGAGGCTGCGCCGTACCGTCTCCAGGCACGAGGCCACTGTCTGGTGCGGCAGCCCGTAGATCAGGTCGAAATTGATGCCCTCGATTCCGGCGCCGCGGAGCATCTCGACCACGGACGCCGTCTGCTCGAAGCTCTGCACGCGGTTGATCGCCCGCTGCACCACGGGATCAAAGCTCTGCACGCCGAGGCTTGCGCGGTTGACGCCCGAGAGCCGCATCGCCTCGACCATGTCTGCGGTCAACGTGCGGGGATCGATCTCAACCGCGATTTCGGCCGACGGCAGCACGAAGAATTCCTGGCGCATCGTCGCCATCAGTTCGGCAAAGGCGTCCGGCGCCATGATCGTCGGCGTACCGCCGCCGAAATGGATGTGCTCGACCTTGATGCGGTGGCCGATGGCTTCGGCGGTCAACGCGATCTCGCTGCGCAGCATCCGCTGGTAGCCGGCGACGAGATCGTCGCGGCGGACGATCTGGGTATGGCAGCCGCAATACCAGCACATCTCGCGGCAGAACGGCACGTGCAGATAAAGCGAGGCGCTGGCGGCCACCGGCAGCTCCGCCAGCCAGCGGGCATAGGTGTCCGGACCGATCGCGGGCGTGAAATGCGGTGCGGTCGGATAGCTGGTGTAGCGTGGCAGGCGTTCCTCGCCGTAGATCGCCGCAAGATCAGCTCTCATGAGTTACCCATTCGTAAACGTCCGCCGCGCAAGACAATCGCGGCAAATCACGGAATGAATTCAGATAACCCGGATCCGCGGCAGCGACTTTGCGCTCGCGCAAAGCGCGAGGGCCCCGTCTCGGCCATGGTGAGCGATATTCGCGGCCATCCGGAGCGTTTGCCATGGGGCTTTTCGCACTCGAACTCATTCTCTCCCTGCTCGACGTCCGCGGCCATATCCCGCGTTTCGACGACTTCCGGCCCGCGCCGGCCGCGCCTGCCCCGGTCGGCGTGGTGCGCGCCCTGGCTGCCGCAATCGCCGTCTTCGTCGCGCTGGCGCTGGCGATCTGGGGATTGGTCTGGCTCGCCGTGAATCTGCTCTGACCGGCCGTCCGCCAAGCCTCCTTCGCGATCTCACCCACGCGCGCATGAGCCGGGGCGAGATCGCATCCAACTTGAACATGCAAACGAATTGCCGCTGACGTCGATGCGGTTGCGATGACGCTCGGCCTGGATCGGCATCGCCCCTGCGGACGCGGTCAGCCGGTATCGCCGATTCGCTATTCGAGAACCCAAGTCCTGTTGCGGCGGTGAATCCGGCGGAAGCTTGTCGCAGCGCAAACACGCTTGCCGTAACAGGCGCACACTGCACTCCGTCATCAAAACCATTTCAGATGAAGGATGCTTCCGATGTTCACCCGCAGAGCCGCATTGATCAGCGCCGCCGCGACCGCCTTGATGTTGGCGACGCCGGCTTTCGCTGCCAGCGATCTCAAGCTGCCGCGTCAGAAGGTGGAGCTGGTCGCTCCGCCCTTCGTGCACGCGCACGAGCAGGCCACGACACAGGGGCCCAAGATCGTCGAGTTCAGGATGACGGTCGAGGAGAAGAAGGTCGTCATCGACGACAAGGGCACCACCTTCCAGGCCATGACGTTCAACGGCTCGATGCCGGGCCCGCTCATGGTCGTGCACGAGGGTGACTATGTCGAGCTGACGCTGGTCAATCCCGCGACCAACACCATGCCGCACAACATCGACTTCCATTCCGCGACCGGCGCGCTCGGCGGCGGCGAGCTGACGCTCATCAATCCCGGCGAGCAGGTCGTGCTGCGCTGGAAGGCGACCAAGACCGGCGTGTTCGTCTATCACTGCGCACCGGGCGGCCCGATGATCCCCTGGCACGTCGTCTCCGGCATGAACGGTGCCGTGATGGTGCTGCCGCGCGAGGGACTGAACGACGGCAAGGGCCACGCGCTGAAGTACGACAAGGTCTACTATATCGGCGAGCAGGACATGTACGTGCCGCGCGACGAGAAGGGCAATTTCAAGTCCTACGAATCGCCGGGCGAAGCCTTCACCGACACCGAAGAGGTGATGAAGAAGCTGATCCCGACCCACGTCGTGTTCAACGGCAAGGTCGGCGCACTCACCGGCAAGAACGCGCTGACCGCCAAGGTCGGCGAGAACGTGCTGATCGTGCATTCGCAGGCCAATCGCGACAGCCGCCCGCATCTGATCGGCGGCCACGGCGACTATGTCTGGGAAACCGGCAAGTTCGGCAACGCGCCCGAGGTCGGGCTCGAGACCTGGTTCATCCGCGGCGGATCGGCGGGAGCTGCGCTGTACAAATTCCAGCAGCCCGGCATCTACGCCTATGTCACGCATAACCTGATCGAGGCGGCCGATCTCGGCGCCACCGCGCACTTCAAGGTCGAAGGCAAGTGGAACGACGATCTGATGATGCAAGTGAAGGCACCTGCGGAAATACCGGCCGCCACCAACTAGACGCGACAAGGGGCCGGTCATCACCGGCCCCTTTTTTCCTTCTGCGGAGGATCGACCGTGCTGATCGCGTTCAAGCTCAAACTGGCACTCGCCTGCGCGGCCGGGCTTGCGGGGCCGCTGGCCGTTACGCCTCTGGTCTCTGGAATGACGACGCGCCATGCGGGAGGTGAGCCGGCCTTGGTCGAGGTTGCCGCCGGCAGCTTCTCCTATCGCGAAGCCGGCGATTTCACCCGCGACGGACTGCAGGCGGAAGCGCCGCTGCGCCTCATGCGGATGAACCGGCCGCTGCGCATCATGCGAAATCAGGTCGCCTCATCCGACTATCAGCTCTGCGTGCTGGACGGCGCCTGCCGTTCGCTCGACCGCGACGTCGTGGTCGCGCCCGATCGTCCCGCAGTGCAGGTGAGCTTTCACGATGCCGAAGCCTATGCAGGCTGGCTGTCGCGCAAGACCGGCCACCATTACCGCCTGCCGAGCGACGACGAATGGGCCTTTGCCGCCGGCTCCAGATTCCGGGATGACGGTGTACCGGTCGATGCAAGCGACCCTTCGAAGCGTTGGATCAGCCGCTACGAGCGCGAATCCGAGCGCGACCTCTCCGACACCACGGCCTATCGCTTCGGCAAGTTCGGCCCGAACGAGCACGGCGTCGAAGACCTCGCCGGCAATGTCTGGGAGTGGACTTCGACCTGCTTCGTGCGCTCCCGCGTCGACGTTTCAGGCAATCCCGGCCGCGCGACCGTGAATTGCGGCGTGCGTGTCGCCGAGGGCGCGCACCGCGCCTATGTCACCGACTTCATCCGCGACGCCCGCGCCGGCGGCTGCGCCCAGGGCGTACCGCCCGCCAATCTCGGCTTCCGCCTGGTGCGCGAGGAAACGTCGTGGCTGGCTAGTGTCTCGCAGCGCGCGAGCAAGACGAGGCCGCCAAGATCGTAGGGCGCCAATCGTTTCCGATGACCTTCTGGTATTAGAATGAGTCTAAAAGATACTTTGGAATTGCTCTAAGCTCATGCCGTCGCGACATCGCGTCGCTGACTTTGTTCCAACGCCTGCGCTACTCAATCGGCGTTCAATCGCGCGCCTGGGAGCAGCCCTTATGATCTATCTTCGCGTCCTCGCCGCGTCTGCGGCGGTGTTGAGCCTGACCACGTCTTTCGTGTCGGAGGCAGCCGCCAATGGCGAGGTCAACGTCTATACCTACCGCGAGACCAAGCTGATCCAGCCGCTGTTCGATGCGTTCACCAAGGACACGGGCATCAAGGTCAACGTCGTCTCCGCAAGCTCCGGTCTGGAGCAGCGCATGAAGGCGGAAGGGGCCAACAGTCCGGCCGACGTGCTGCTGACGGTGGACATCGGCCGCATCGACGAGGCCGTGCAGGCCGGCGTCACCCAGCCGATCAAGTCGGAGGCGGTCGACAAGGTCGTCCCGGCGCAGTATCGCGATCCGGACGGACACTGGGCCGGCATCTCCATGCGCGCGCGCGTGATCTATGCCTCGAAGGATCGTGTCAAGCAGGACAAGATCACCTATGAGGAGCTCGCCGATCCCAAGTGGAAGGGCAAGATCTGCATTCGCTCGGGCCAGCACATCTATAACAATGCGCTGTTCGCGGCCTACACGGCCAAGTACGGCGAGGCCAAGGCCGAGGAATGGCTGCGCGGCGTGAAGGCCAACCTCGCGCAGAAGCCGTCGGGCGGCGATCGCGAAGCCGCGCGTGACGTCGCCGCTGGCAAATGCGACATCGGTATCGGCAACACCTATTACTGGGCGCTGATGATGAACAACGATCCCGAGAAGAAGCCGTGGGCGGAGGCGACCCGCGTCATCCTGCCGACCTTCGAGGGCGGCGGCACTCACGTCAACCTCTCCGGCGTGCTGCTCGCCAAGAACGCGCCCAACAAGGCAAACGGCATCAAGCTGATCGAGTGGCTCGTGAGCGAGCAGGCGCAGCAGATGTATGCCGACCAGAACTACGAATATCCGGTTCGGAGCGGTGTCGCCGTCAACGCGACCATCGCGGGCTACGGCAAGCTCGGCCCAGATCCGTTGCCGATCGCAAAGATCGCCGCCAACCGCAAGGCTGCGGCCTCGCTGGTGGACAAGGTCGGCTTTGACAACTGATCTCTGGCGGCCCACGTCTCTTACACTGGGAGAAACTTCGGACGCACGGCCTCGCTCGAGACGTCGTGCCTACGCCGGGCGCGCCGCGACCGCAATCGCGATCGCAACCGCGATCATGGTCGCGGCGCCCGTGATCTCGATCGTTTCGCTGGCTCTGCAGCCGGCGCCCGATGTGTGGCACGACCTGATCAGCTACGTGCTGCCGGCCGCCCTGCTGGATACCGCGCTTCTGCTCGTCGGGGTCGGCGCGGTCACATTACTGATCGGCGCCGGCACTGCATGGGTGATATCGCGCCACGATTTTGCCGGCCGGGGCATGCTCCTGTGGCTGATGCCGCTGCCGCTGGCGATTCCGACCTATCTTGCGGCTTACGTCTATGCCGACCTGTTCGAGCCGCTTGGCCTCGTGCATCGCACCCTGGCGATCTGGCTGCCGCTGCGCGATGCACTCGGCCATCTGCCCAACCTGCGCTCGCTGCCGGGCGCCATCTTCGTGATCGGGCTCGTGCTCTATCCTTACGTCTATCTGTCGGCCCGCGCGACGTTCCAGGTTCAGTCTGCCGAATTCGCCGAAGCGGCTAAGACGCTGGGCGCCGGCCGATGGACCGTTTTCTGGCGCGTTTCACTGCCAATGGCGCGGCCGGCGCTCGCGGTCGGCGTGGCGCTGGTCGCGCTGGAAACACTCAACGACATCGGAGCCAGCGAATATCTCGGCATCCGCACGCTGACGGTCTCGATCTTCACCACCTGGCTCAACCGCGGCAGCCTTGCCGGTGCGGCACAACTGGCATGCCTGATGCTTGCGATCGTCGCCGGCCTGATCGCGATGGAGCGTTACGGCCGTCGCAACGCCAGCACCGAGTTCTCGGCCGAAAGCCCGCATGTGAGGCAGCGAACCCCGCTGTCGGGTGCAAGAGCGTCGATCGCGTTCGCGGTCTGCGCGCTGCCGGTGCTGATCGGCTTCGTGGTACCGCTGCTCTATCTGGCGCATCAGGCTCTCGGTCGCGGGCTGCTTGCAAATTTCGACCCGCTGCTGTGGCGCCACACCTTCCATTCGTTTGCCTTTGCAGGGCTCGCGACGCTCATGGCGCTGATGCTTGCGCTCGCTACGACGATCGCGCACCGCTTGCGGCCGGATCCTCTGCGATATGTCGCGCTGAGCATCGCGCAGGCCGGATACGCGCTGCCGGGTCTCGTCATCGCTCTCGGCCTGCTCACCCCGGTCCTGGCGGTCGACAATGCGCTGAGCGCGGTCGCGACCTGGACCGGACGTTCCCTTCCCGGGCTGGTCCTGGTCGGCTCCGGGATGGCCGTCGTGATCGCCTACACGATTCGTTTTCTGGCTGTGCCGGTCGGCATGATCAAGGCCGGATTCGACAGCATTCCGAGCGACTATGACGAGAGCGCGCGCGCGGCCGGCGCAGGCCAGGCAGTCATCTTGAGGCAGATCTATCTGCCGTTGCTCCGGCCCGCGATGCTGGGCGCCGTCATCATCATGTTCGTCGACTGTCTGAAGGAGCTCCCGGCAACGCTGCTCTTGCGGCCCCTCAACGTCGAAACACTGTCGACGTCGATCTACCAATACGCCAGCCGCGGCAATTTCGAGGACGGCGCGCTGGCGGCGCTCCTGATCATCGTCGCCAGCATCGGCCCGGTTGCGTGGCTGACCCGGTTCTCCGAAGTGCCGAGCGGCCCCGCTTGATGGGGCACATCGTCCGCACATTCATGGCGCCTCGACCAATTAGGTCGACGCCTGCTCAAATCTTCCGCGCGAACATGCGAAAACCGGGCGCGCCGATGATTGCCTCGAAATTCGGATCGCGCTTCTCTTCCGCGAAGACAAAACCCGCCTTCGAGTAGGCGCGCTCGGCCGGCTCGTTGCCGATCAGGAACGATATCGTCGCCCGGGCAAACCCAGCTGCCCGCCCTTTGTCCAGCGCATGCGCGATCAACGCCTGCATCAAGCCGCGGCCACGATAGGCAAGGTCAGTCGCGACATGCTCGATCATCCAGTCGCCCTCGCCGCCCTGGACCCAGCAAGCTCGCGAATAGGCACCGCGCTGGCGGATGGCGTCGAGCTCTGACGCCGTGAGCCCAATTGAGAGACCGACCTCTTCGAGCGCGCGCCATGCCGCAGGTCCGGTGCCGGCCGCCGGCACGGCGCAAAGTGCAGCAACTGGCTTGCCATCGATCTCGGCGACCAGGAACTGCGAAACGTGCCACATCGACACCGTTGGGGCGACGGCGACGCGCGCGACGAAAGCGAGGCACTCCGCTTCCGGCCAGCCGAGCGCCACGTCGAACCAGCCGCGCGGCCGGTAGCCGCGCATCGAATTCAGGATGGTTTGTGCGATGAATTCGGCATCTTCGGGACGCGCGGACCGTAACGTCATGCGCGCCCCTTACGACGACCTTAGGTGTTCTTCAGCGCGACGCGGAATTCGGCTTCGGTCTTGGCCTTGACCTCGTCGAGCGAAACGCCGTCGGCGAGCTCGATCAGCGCCATGCCACCGGTGCCATGCTTGTCGATGGTGAAGACGGCGAGATCGGTGACGACCATGTCGACCACGCGTTCGCCGGTCAGCGGCAGGTTGCATGTCTTCAGGAGCTTCGGGCCGTCCTTGGCCGAATGCTCCATCACCACGACGACGCGCTTGACGCCGGCGACGAGATCCATCGCGCCGCCCATGCCCTTGACCATCTTGCCGGGGATCATCCAGTTGGCGAGATCGCCGTTCTGGGCCACCTGCATGGCGCCGAGGATCGACAGATCCATGTGGCCGCCGCGGATCATGCCGAAGGAATCGGCGCTCGAGAAATACGAGGTCGAGGGCAGCTCGCTCACGGTCTGCTTGCCGGCGTTGATGAGATCGGCGTCTTCCTCGCCCTCATAGGGGAACGGCCCCATGCCGAGCATGCCGTTCTCGCTCTGCAAGGAGACGTCCATGCCGTCGGGGATGTAGTTCGAGACCAGCGTCGGGATGCCGATGCCGAGATTGACGTAATAGCCGTCGCGCAATTCCTTCGCTGCGCGCGCGGCCATCTGTTCACGGGTCCAGGCCATGTGAGTCTCCTGTTGCGCTTAGGCGGCGGTACGCGGGCGGGTGTTGCGGAATTCGATGCGCTTCTTGGCCGTGCCGACCTCGACGATGCGCTTCACGAAGATACCGGGCGTGTGGATGTGGTCGGGATTGAGTTCACCGGCGGGAACCAGGTGCTCGACCTCGGCCACCGTGATCTTCGCGGCGGTCGCCATCATCGGGTTAAAGTTGCGCGCGGTCTTGCGGTAGATCAGGTTGCCGGCGGTGTCGCCCTTCCAGGCATGCACGATGGCGAGGTCGGCGAACAGGCCGCGCTCCATCAGGTACTTCTCGCCGTCGAATTCCTTCACTTCCTTGCCTTCGGCGATCAGGGTGCCGACGCCGGTCTTGGTGTAGAAGGCCGGGATGCCGGCGCCACCAGCGCGGATGCGCTCGGCCAGCGTGCCCTGCGGATTGAATTCGAGTTCCAGCTCGCCGGCGAGGTATTGCTGGGCGAACAGCTTGTTCTCGCCGACATAGGACGAGATCATCTTCTTGATCTGGCGGGTTTCGAGCAGGCGGCTGAGGCCGATCCCGTCGACGCCGGCATTGTTGGAGACCACGGTCAGGCCCTTGACGCCGGAGTCCCGGATCGCGTCCGACAGCTCCTCGGCGATGCCGCAGAGGCCGAAGCCGCCCGACATGATCATCATGTTGTCCTTGAGAATGCCTGACAGCGCCGACTTGGCGTCGGGATAGACCTTGTTCATGCAAAAAACCTCGACTGAACCTTCGGCTGGCGGGCGTCGCGCCTCATTGGCGGCGATTATTAGGCGAAATCGTCCGAAGCCGTCAATGATACGGGGTTCTCCGCTCCGCCCCCGGGTGATAGAAGCTGCCCATGCCGTGGGCATAACCGTGCAGCGGCCTTGAAAGCGTCAAGAAAACCCATCAAGTTGCGGCACTTAACACCATAGGATCTGGGCGTCGGCACGCAAGCTTTCGCGGCCCGCCCTTCTGGCTCCAACGACCAACCCGATCAGGACATGCCATTGACCATGGCCCAAGGAATGAAGCGCCTCGGGACGCCGATCGCGGCGCTGCTCGGCATCGCGCTGATCGCCCTGATCGCGACCTCCTGGCTCATCAACCGCGACGCGCTGCGCAAGGCGGTCGAGGCGCAGATCCGCGACGTCACCGGGCTCGAGCTCAATGTCGCCGGCAGCATCGACATCTCGGTGCTTCCGGCGAGCTACATCTCCTTCCGCGACGTCGGCCTCAAGGGCGGCGGCACCAGCGCTCCCGCGCTCCAGGTCGACGTGCTCACCGCGAATTTGCGGCTGCTGCCGCTCTTGCTGCAACGTTTCGAGATCGCCGACCTGACCCTGCTGCGGCCGCGCATCCACGTCAGCCTGCAGCCGGACGGCGAGAGCAACTGGACGCCCTTCATCCAGACCATCGCGCGCACCATGAAGCCCGGAGCCGAGAACCAGGTCTCGTTCTCCGAAATCCGGATCCAGGACGGCGTGCTCGATTACGAGGACGTTGCCACGCATGCCACCGAGAAGCTCGAGGACATCGACCTGTCGCTGGCCTGGCCTTCGATCTCGCGCTCCTTTGCCGCGACCGGACAGTTCGACTGGCGCGGCGAGCGCGTCGACGGCTCGATCAGCTTTTCCGACTTCGTCGCCGCCCTCTCCGGGGACCGCTCCGGCCTGAAGGCGCGCATCGCCAGCGCGCCGCTCAAGCTCGCCTTCGACGGCAGCGTCGCCAACCGCACCAGCCCGATGATGGAGGGCACGCTCACCGTGGACAGCCCGTCCTTGCGCAACGCGCTGCGCTGGACCGGACAGCCGCAGCCCGGCAGCGGCGGCTTCGGCCGCTTCGTGCTGAAGGCGCGCGCCAACGTCGTCGGCGCCTCGATCGCGCTCACCAATGTCAATGTCGAGCTCGACGGCAATGCCGCCGAGGGCGTCATGACCTACGCCAATAACGGCCGGCAGACCCTGCAGGCGACGCTCGCCGCCGACGCGCTCGACTTCACGCCTTATATCTCGACGTTCCGCCTGCTCGCGAGCGGCGCGCGCGACTGGAACAGGCAACTGTTCGATCTCAACGGGTTGTCGACCACCGACCTCGACATGCGCCTGTCGGCGGCAAAGCTGACGGTCGGGCCGACCAAGCTCGGCCGCACCGCGATCGGCGCCAATGTGCGCAATGGCACGCTGGCGCTCTCGGTCGGCGAGGCGCAGGTCTATGGCGGGATCGCAAAGGGCTCGTTCGGCATCGCGCGGTCCGATACGGTCGCCGACATCAAGGCGCAATTCCAGTTCACCGACGTCGATCTGCAGGCCTGCGCCACCGAGCTGTTCGGCCTCAACAAGCTGTCCGGCCGCGGCAACATCAACGTCTCGCTCTTCGCCTCGGGCTCGAGCCCGTTCGGCCTCGTGCAGTCCCTCGACGGCAGCGCCACCGTGACCGGGCACAACGGCGCGATCTCGGGCTTCAATGCCGAGCAGCTGCTGAAGCGGCTGGAGCGACGGCCGCTGTCGGGTGGCGGCAATTTCCGCAACGGCTCGACGCCGTACGACAACCTCACCATCTCGGTGAAATTCTCCGACGGCATCGCCACCGCCGAGGACATCCGCATCGAGGGCCCGGCGGCCAAGATCACGCTGACCGGCACCGCCTCGGTGCCGGCGCGCGAATACGACATGAAGGGCGTGGCGAGCCTCAACACGGCGTCCGGCTTTCAATTGCCCTTCATGGTGCAGGGCCCCTGGGACGACCCGCTGATCTTTCCCGATCCCGAAAGCCTGATCCGGCAGTCGCCTGCAGCGTCTCCCTTCCTCGATCTCCTCAAGCAGCGCATCACGGGAGGCGGAAAGCGCCCCGACGGATCGCCGACGGCGGAGAATGCCAAGGAAAACGCCAAGGAAAATGCCAAGTCCAACTGAGGCATGATCCGGCGCGGCCTCACGCGGCCGATTGGGTCGTCGAAATCCAGCTCTTCTCCTCCCGCACCAGCGGCGCTGCAGCGATCGTCGGCGCGGCCGCGGGCGTGCTGCCCTGGCCGAGCTACCTCGCCTGCTCCGTGTTCGCGAGGTCGATTTCGGCATCAATTTCATCGGGGCTTCGCATGCCGAGATCGAGTTCGAGAAACTGGTGGAGGACCCTTTCGTCCTCGCCTGCCGTCACGACCATTCGCTAGCGTCGCGCAAGCAGGTCAGCTGGCCGGAGATCGTGCCGCACCGGGTCATCACCGTCGGCCGCAACAGCGGCAATCGTGCGCTGATCGACAATGCGCTGGCGCGGCACGGCTTGCAGCTGAACTGGTCCTATGAAGTGGCTCACCTCTCCGGTTCGCTTGGCCTGGTCGAAGCGGGTCTTGGCATCGCCGTGCTACCGAAGCTCGCGATGCCCGCGGCCGGCCATCCGATCATTCAGACCATTCGCCTGATCGAGCCGGAAGTGTCGCGGACGATCGGCATCGTGCGCAGGCGCGGAGCGACTCTGTCCCCTCATGCCAGCCAGTTTCTCAAGATGTTGCTCGAGGCATGGCGCTCTCCTGCTCGCACGAGCGGGCAAGGCAAGCCGCGCGCGCGATCGGCTGACACGAGCCCGACTGCCGCTTCGGCCGGCATCAAGGGGAAGCGCTGACGAGGCCAGACACCACGAGCCGAATTGATTGGCATGTATTGATGCGGCCTTTGGATCGATGCGCGAATTCGCATCGTCGCAGCCTCGCTCCAACCGCGACATAGGTCTGACAAGAAGCCGCTAGATCGGATGACGGCCATGCGCTAGTGTTTTATACGACCGGTTAAAACACCGGCCGTTTGAGGGAGAAAAACGTGAAATCCAAGGTTATTCGCGCAGTTTCATTGGCGGTCGCTGCGGCTGGGCTATTTGCCGCCACCGCACCCGCCTTTGCGCAGCAAAAGACGATTACGGTTTGGTGGGTCAAGGGCTTTTACAAGTCCGAGGACGAAGCGCTCGCCGAGACGATCAAGAAATTCGAAGCCAAGACCGGCATCAAGGTCGAATTGTCGCAGTACGCGATCCAGGACATGATCCCGAAGACCGTCGCGGCGCTCGATGCAGGCACCGTGCCCGACGTCGCCTATTCCGACAGCTACGACGTGCAGGTACAGGGCAAGTGGGCCTATGAGGGCAAGCTCGAGGACCTCTCCGACGTCATGGAGCCGATCAAGGGCCGGTTCGTGCAGAACACGCTCGACGCCTCGATTCTCTACAACGACGTCACCAAGAAGAAGGCCTATTACGGCTTTCCGCTGAAGCAGCAGAGCATGCACGTTCAGATCTGGAACGACCTGCTGGAGAAGGCCGGCTTCAAGCTGAGCGACATTCCGAACGATTGGGCGGGCTACTGGACCTTCTGGTGCGACAAGGTGCAGCCGGCGATCCGCAAGGCGACCGGCCAGCGCCTCTACGCCGTCGGCCAGCCGATGGGCGTGGAATCCACCGACGCCTTCCAGTCGTTCTACACCTTCATGGACGCCTATCACGTCAAGCTGGTCGACGACGACGGCAAGCTCCTGGTCGACGACCCCAAGGTTCGCGAGAACCTGATCCTTGCGATGAAGGACTACACCGACACCTACATCAAGGGCTGCACCCCGCCGTCCTCGACCACCTGGAAGGATCCCGACAATAACGTCGCGTTCCACAACAAGACCATCGTGATGACCCATAACTTCACGATCTCGATCGCGGCGAAATGGTTCGAGGATTCCCAGAACCAGAACCTCACGCCGGAACAGCGCGAGGCCGGCAAGAAGGCCTATGAACAGGACATCATCACGGCCTCGTTCCCGAAGGCGCCTGATGGTTCGACCATCCGCTACCGCTCCGACGTCAAGACAGGACTGATGTTCACCGCGGCCAAGAACAAGACCGAGGGCAAGCAGTTCATCAGCTTCCTGCTGCAGGAAGAGAACATCCGCCCCTACATCGAGGGCGCGCTCGGCCGCTGGTTCCCGGTGACGAAGGAAAGCCAGGAAAGCCCGTTCTGGCAGGCTGACAAGCACCGCAAGGCCGTCTACGCCCAGTTCAAGGGCGGCACCGCAGCGTTCGACTTCACCAAGAACTGGAAGTTCACGATTCTCAACAACGAGAACGTGTGGGCGAAGGCGATGAACCGCGTCGTCAGCGAGAAGGTTCCGGTCGACAAGGCCGTGGACGAGCTGATCGCCCGGATCAAGCAGGTCGCGGGCTGAGGTCCATCCCTCTCTCCCCGTGGCTCGCAGGGAGTGGTAAACGACAAACACCGGCCGCCTCGTGCGGCCGGAAGTCCTTTCAAAGAGTTTCGAAAGAATGGCGATCACGCTCTCTGGCGATCAGGCAATCCCCGGCCCGCCCCTGTCGTCGCGGCTGACCCCGGCGCAGGTCTGGGGCATCATCCTGCTCGCGCCCTATCTGCTCGTCTTCCTTGCCTTCGTCGTCTATCCCGTTTGCTACGGGCTCTGGCTGGCGCGGGCGCCGTCGAATTACGTGGCGCTGTACAACGACCCGATATTCGCGCGCGCCGCGATCAACACGCTGATCTTCCTGGTCATCGGCATCAACATCAAGATGCTGATCGCGTTGTTCCTGTCCGGCTTCTTCGCGCAGCAGCGCCCCTGGATCAGATGGCTTTCGGTGATCTTCATCCTGCCCTGGGCGGTGCCGTCGATCCCGACCATCCTGTCGGTGCGCTTCATGCTCAATCCCGAATGGGGCGTGATCAACCACCTCATCTTCTCTTTCACCGGCGACGACGGTCCGAACTGGCTGAACGACCCGACCGTGGCGCTCAGCATGGCGATCGGCGTTCACATCTGGAAGTCGCTGCCGTTCTGGACCCTGATCCTGATCACCGGCCGTCTCGCGATCCCGCACGATCTGTTCGAGGCCGCGGAGGTCGACGGCGCGAGCTGGTGGCAGAAATTCCGCTACATCACTTGGCCGTCGATGCAGACGCTGTACGTCACCTGCACGCTGCTCTCGATGATCTGGACGCTGGGCGACTTCAACAGCGTCTACCTGCTCACCGGCGGTGGACCTGCCGACCTCACGCACGTGCTGGCGACGCTCGGTATCCGCTATCTCCGGCTCGACCAGCTCTCGCTCGCGATGGCATCCATCGTCTGCGCGATGCCGTTCGTCCTGCCGCTCGTTTACTTCATGATGAAACGGTTGTCGCGATGAAGCTCCCCTCTCTCCGTGACGTCGCGACGGAAGCGCGGCTGCTGCTGATCGGCATTCCCGTTTTCCTGTGGACGATGATCCCGATCTACCACATGTTCCTGTTCGCGATCTCCCCGAAGGAGGACGCGTTCTCGGGCAAGCTGTGGCCGGACCATCCGACGCTGCACAACTTCGAGATCGTGTTCAAGCAGCAGCATTATTTCCTGCGCGACTTCTACGTCCAGTTCTGGAATTCGACGCTGATCGCGGCTTCCGTCGGCGCGCTGACGCTGGTCATCGCGACCGCAGCCGCGTTCTCGATCTCGCGGCTGAAGGTGCCGGGCGGACGCGCGGTGCTGAACCTCGCGCTCTTCACCTATTTCATTCCGGCGGCGTTCCTCGCGGTGCCCATGTATCGCACCATGGGCAATTACGGTCTGCTCAACAATCACTGGTCGCTGATCCTGGCCATGGTGACGATCGCGAGCCCCTACGCCATCTGGGTGCTCAAGCAGGCCTCCGACAAGCTGCCGGTCGAGCTGGACGAGGCCGCGGTGATGGACGGCGCCACCACCCTGCAGATCTTCCGCCTGGTCTACGTGCCGCTGATGATGCCCTCGCTGGTCGCGATCGGCACCTATGCGGTGCTGCTGGCCTGGAACGAATATCTCTACGCGTTCCTGCTGCTGTCGAACGACCGCGAGATCACCCTCCCCGTCGCGCTCGGCAACTTCCTCGCCGCCGACGACTCGCCGTGGGAGCTGCTGATGACCACCGGCTTCATCTACGCGCTGCCGCCGGCCGCGGTCTATTACGCCTTCCGCCGCTACATGGTGGGCGGGCTCACGGCGGGCGCGGTGAAGTCCTGACGCAACAGGACGCAAGGGGTCGCCGCAAGCAAAGCGGTCGAGCAACGGCGTGGGCAATTGAAGATTGTCCACGCCTCATCTAACCTCCGGGTTCCCAAAGGCGGGGCCCGGCATCATGCGAAGCAACGACGCGATCCATCTCGGCCTGATGCTGCTGGCGCTCGCGGCCGCCTATCTGGTGCCGTTCGAGCTGTTGCTGCTGGCCTATGTCGTCCTCGGCCCGGCGCATTATTTCACCGAGATCTCGTGGCTGCATGACCGCAGCTACTACCTGCCCCATCGCGGCATTGCGGCGGTCCTCGCCATCGTCGCCGTGGTCGCGGCGCTGATCGACAACGCCTCGTGGTTCGGTTTTGCGATGTGGGCCGCGCTGGTCGTCTGCGCCATGCTGGCGGCGACCGCCACCGCGATCGAGAGCATGCTGCTGTTCATGGTGGCGCTTGCGCTGTCCGCGATCATGTATTCGAGCGGCTCCTCGCTCGCCGTGATCGGCATCCTGATTCCGACACTGATCCACGTCTCGCTGTTCACGCTGATCTTCATGGTGCTCGGCGCCTACCGGTCCGGCAGCCGCGTGCAGGCCGCGCTGGTGGTGGTCTATCTCGCCGCAATCGCCGCGATCCTGCTGCTGCCGCCCGCCGCCGAAATCCGCATCGCAAGCTTTGCCCGGGTCGGGCAGGACTATTTCGGCAATGTCGGCCCGGCGCTCGGCCGGCTGTTCGGCGTGCCGGGGCTCGTGCTCGACACCAGGCTGACCAGCCTGCTCGCCTTCGTCTACACCTATCACTACCTCAACTGGTTCATCAAAGCCGACGTGATCCGCTGGGCCGAGGTGCCGAAGGCACGGCTCGCGGCAATGGCCGCGGCCAGCGCGGCGGCGACCGCGCTCTATTTTTACGACTATGCTTTCGGGTTCACCTTCCTGCTGGCGCTCAGCCTCATTCACATCCTGCTGGAGTTTCCGCTCAATGCGCTGGCGCTGCGCCAGCTCGGCGCGGCCATGCAGGACGCGGCCCGCGTGCGGTTCGCCGCACGACCAGCTACAGCGGCGCCGCGCTCTCGCCCTGCGAGCTCGACAGCTTCGAAGCGAGCGAGGCGATGACGATGACGACCGCGATCAGGGCGATCACCAGCGTGCAGATCGCGTTGATCTCGGGCTTCACGCCGAGCCGCACCTCCGAATAGATGCGGATCGGCAGCGTCGCCGAGCCCGGGCCGGTGGTGAAGCTCGCGATCACGAGGTCGTCGAGCGACAGCGTGAAGGCCAGCATCCAGCCGGCGACGATCGCCGGCGCGATCAGCGGCAGCGTCACGGCGACGAACGCCCGCACCGGGTCGCAGCCGAGATCCATCGCCGCCTCCTCCAGCGAGCGATCGAGCGATCCGAGGCGCGACTGCACGACCACCGCGACGAAGCACATGGTCAGCGTGGTATGGGCGATCGTCACCGTCCAGAAGCCGCGCTCGGCGTTCAGCGCGACAAACAGCAAGAGCAGCGACAATCCGGTGATCACTTCCGGCATCACCAGCGGGGCATAGAGCATGCCGGAGAACAGGGTGCGGCCGCGGAACCTCTCCCCGCGCGACAGCGCCACTGCCGCCAGCGTGCCCAGCAGTGTCGCGATGGTCGCGGAGGCGACCGCAACCCGCAGGCTCATCCAGGCCGCCTCGATCATGGCGCGATCGTTGAAGAACTCGTGATACCAGCGCAGCGACCAGCCGCCCCACACCGTCACCAGGCGCGAGGCGTTGAAGGAGTAGAGAACGAGGATCAGGATCGGCAGATAGAGGAAGGCCAGCCCGAGTGCCAGCGAGGCGATGTTGAAGCGGGACAGGCGGGCGACCTTGCGCATCGTCTCAACGCCCCTGTTCCAGCTGCCGCTTCTGCAGCCGCTCGTACAGCAAAAGCGGCAGCAGCAGCACGACCAGCAGCACGATCGCAGCAGCGGAGGCGACCGGCCAGTCCTTGTTGGTGAAGAATTCGAGCCACAGGGTTTGGCCGATCATCAGCGAATTGGATCCGGCCAGAAGATCGGGAATCACGAACTCGCCGACGATCGGGATGAAGCACAAGAGCACGCCGGCACCGACGCCGGGCAGCGACAGCGGGAAGGTGACGAGCCAGAACACCTGCCAGGGCGGCGCGCCGAGATCGGAGGCCGCCTCCTCCAGCGCCGGCTCCATCTTGGCGAGCGTGGCATAGAGCGGCAGGATCATGAACGGCAGATAGGAATAGACGATGCCGATATACATCGCAGTGTCGGTGGAGAGCCACACCACGGGCCGGCTGACCAGATGCAGCGCGAGCAGGACCTGGTTCAGCAGGCCGTCGTGCTGGAGGATGTTGATCCAGGCGTAGATGCGGATCAGGAACGAGGTCCAGAACGGCACGATCACCAGCACCATCGCCACCGCCTGCCGGCGTTTCGGCAGCCGCGCCATGCCGTAGGCGATCGGATAGCCGATCAGGAGCAGCAGCGCGGTGGCGGTGATGGCGACGGTGAGGCTGCGCACATAGGCGAAGACGTAGATGTCGTCGGAGCCAAGCAGCTTGAAATTGTCGACCGAGAGCGCTGCGAACGCCGCCTTGAGAGCGTCCCATCCCGCCGTCACGTCGAACACCGGCGCGTAAGGCGGCTGCGCGATCGCGGTCTGCGACAGGCTGATCTTGAGCACGAAGGCGAACGGCACCAGGAAGAACAGCACCATCCAGACATAGGGCGCGATCGCGGCGAAGCGCGCCGGCCTTGCGAAGATGCGGCGCGAGCTCATGATTGCAGCACCACGCAATCATCAGGCGTGAACCAGGCGACGACATGCTGGTTCAGGCTGTAGGCGTCGACGTCGAGCCGCGCGCTGTTGGCGACCGACGCCTGCAACATTCCGCCAGTGTCGAGCTTCACCTTGTAGGTGGTGGTGCCGCCGAGATAGCAGATGTCGGCGATCACGCCGTCGAGAGTGTTGATCGCCGTCTCACGACCGGCCTCGCTGACCGGGGCGCGGCGCGACAGCTTGACCTTCTCGGGACGGATCGCGACCGCCAGTTTTCCGGTGCCGACGGCTTCGCGCGGCTCGGCCACCACCAGCGCCCCCGCATCACGCGTGCCGATGACCAGACGACGACCGTCGCGCAACTTGGACTCGCCGTCGAACAGATTGATGTCGCCGACGAACTCGGCGATCCAGCGCGAACGCGGCGCCTCGTAGAGCTCGCGGGGGCTCGCGACCTGGGCGAGCTTGCCTGATTTCATCACACCGATCCGGCTCGCCATCGTCATCGCCTCCTCCTGGTCGTGGGTGACGATGATGAAGGTCATGCCGAGCCGCCGCTGCAGCTCCATCAGCTCGGCTTGCGTGCTCTCGCGCAGCTTCTTGTCGAGGGCCGCGAGCGGCTCGTCGAGCAGCAGCAGTTGTGGGCGGCGCGCCAGGGCGCGGGCCAGCGCCACGCGCTGGCGCTGACCGCCGGACAGCTGGTCCGGCTTGCGCTTTTCCAACCCTTCGAGCTTGACCAGCGCGACCATCTCCGCCACGCGCGTCGCGATCTCGGCACCCGGCATGCCGGCGCGCTTCAGGCCGAAGGCGATGTTGTCGCGCACCGACAGATGTGGGAACAGCGCATAGTTCTGGAACATCATGTTGATCGGCCGCTCATGCGGCAGCGCCTGCGCGATATCCTTGCCGCCGAGGAGGATGCGCCCCTCGTCCGGCGCCTCGAAGCCCGCGAGCATGCGCAAGAGCGTGGTCTTGCCGCAGCCGCTCGGGCCGAGCAGCGCGAAGAACTCGCCGGCGTTGATATCGAGCGACACCCCGTCGACGGCGCGGAATGTGCCGAAGGTCTTGGCAACGCCGTCGATGCGCAGCAGCGGCTGGCCTGCGGCCGGAAATGATTCTCCGCCAGCCGGTTCAGCCGCAACGTTCGTTTCGGGCAATTCTTCCGCCATGGTCCCTGCCAACCCCGATTCCGCCGCACGCTAGCGGCCGATCGTGTTTAGCTCAACCGGTTCGGGATGAAACGCTCTCGCCCGCCATGAACACCGCCAGCGCGTCACGATCCGCGGCGGGCATGGTCAGGCCGAGCTTGGAACGGCGCCACAGAACATCATCCGGAAATCGCGCCCATTCACGGCTCATGAGATAGCGCGCTTCGGCGCCGGTCAGTTCGGGGCCGAAGGCCGGGCCAAGCTCCTCGCGTGTCCTTGCTTCACCGAGCATGGCCGACAATCGCGAGCCATAGGCGGCAACCAGGCGCTGGGCTTCCGGCTCCGACAGAAAGCGCCAGCGCTCGCGTGCGAGGTCGACCTCGGTGTCAAAACGGTCCCAGGCGAAATCTCCGCCGGGCAGCGCTGCGCCGGCGGTCCAGGGCGGCGACATCGGGTAGAACGGCGTCAGCTTCGTCACCGCCCGCTCGGCGCGCCGGCGCGAGGTGGTGACGTCGCCGCCGAACATCGTGATCAGCGGCGCCTTGCGCCGACGCGCATGGAACAGGGTCGTACCCTCGCGTTGCCGCGCGGACGCCGGCCTCAAATTGACGCCGGAGACCGTCCGGACCACGTCGGTCGGGACGATGCGCTCGCGAAAGTAGCGGCTCGCCGCTTCGCAGAGATAATCGACGTCGGCACCGCGCATCGCCACGATGGCGGGGTCGCCGGTGAAATCATGCGCGACCGTGCCGATCAGCGTGAACGCGCGCTCGAACGGGCTTGCGAAGATCAGGCGGCCGTCGCTGTTCTGGAACACGTAGACGTTGTCAGAATCGAACAGCCTGGGCACGATGATCTGGCTCATCTGCATCGCCGTCACGGCGGGCTGTGGCTGGCGCAGGATCGTCTCCGCGACGATCGAGGTCCAGCCGCCACTGGTATTGGCCAGCGCCCTGGCTGTGATGGAGCGGCGGTGGCCGCGATCGACCACGGCGAGCCGCCAGATGTCGGTTCGGTCGGCACGCACGCAGCGTGCGCCGGTCCGGATCGCCGCACCACGCTCGGCGGCGTCCAGCGCCGTGAGCACGACAAGGCGCGAATCGTCGACGATGCAGTCCGAATATTCGAACGCCGTGCCGAACGGGCGCTTCAGCGCGTTGCCGACCGGGTGATGGGTGATGTCGAGGGTCGCCGACGCGGGCAGGCCGCTCCTGCCGGCGAGGCCGTCATAGAGAAACAGGCCGGCCCGCAGCAACCAGGGTGGACGCTCGTCCACATGCGCGGGAATCACGAAACGCATCGGCCGGACCAGATGCGGCGCGATCCGGAGCCAGATCCGGCGCTCGGCCAGAGCCCGGCGCACCCGCCAGAAGCCGCGGCGCTCCAGCACTGAGAGATCGCCGTGGATCAGCCGCGGTGTGGCCGACGACGACGCGCCGCCGAGATCGCCCTGCTCGAACAGGATTACCCGCAGGCCGCGGCCCGCCGCATCGCGGGCGAGGCTGACGCCGTTCAGGCCGCCGCCGATGATCGCGAGATCGTAATCCGCCATGAAGCCGTCGAATGGGAGCGAAGCGCTCCCATCACTAACCGGTCTTCAGCGCAAGCTCCATGGCTTCGTCGCGGCCGACGAGGCCGGCATATTTGCCGATCGGCAAGGGCTTGCCGAGCAGGTAGCCCTGCACGCCGTCGCAGCCCTCCTTGGCGAGGAAGGCGAGCTGGTCGACCGTCTCGACGCCCTCGGCGATGATCGACATTTCGAGGCCGTGGCCGAGGTCGATGACGGCGCGCACGATCGCCGCCGATTGCGGGTTGCGGCCGAGATTGATGATGAAGGCGCGGTCGATCTTGATCTTGTCGAACGGAAACGCCTGGAGATAGCTCAGCGAGGAATAGCCGCTGCCGAAATCGTCCATGGAGATGCGCACGCCGAGCGCCTTCAGGCGGCGCAGCAGCGCGAGACCGCGGTCGAAATCCTCGATCAGAACACCCTCGGTGATCTCGAGCTCGAGCCGGCCGGGTGCAAGGCCCGTCTCGAGCAGGATCGAATGGACGAGGCCGACCACGTCGCCGTGCATGAACTGCGCCGGGGACAGATTGACCGCGACCTGCAGCGGCTTCGGCCAGGACGCCGCCTCGCGGCAGGCCTCGCGCAGGATCCACTCGCCCATCTCGACGATGAGGCCGCTTTCCTCGGCGATGGGAATGAACTCGGCCGGCGAAACCTGGCCGCGCACCGGATGCTGCCAGCGCGCCAGCGCCTCGAAGCCGATGATCTCGCTCTCGGCGACGCTGTGGCCCGCGGCCCCCTGCGGCTGGAAGGCGAGTGCGAGTTCGCCGTTCTTGACCGCCATGGACAGGTCCTGGTGCAGCACGCGGCGGTCGCGAATCTGCTGGTCCATCTCGGGCTGGTAAAGGCTGATCGTGCCGCGCGACTTCTGCTTGGCGCGGAACAGCGTGGCACCGGCATTGGCGAGCAGCGAGGCGCCATCGGTGCCATTGTGGGGGAACACCGACATGCCCGTGGTGATGCCGGCGCGGACCGGACGGCCGTCGATCTGAAAATCCTTCGCGACGGCTTCAGCGATCTGCTGCGCCAGCGCGAGGCCGGCCTCGGGCTGCTTGCCGTCGATGATCAGCCCGAACTCGTCCCCGGACAGGCGCGCCACCACGCCGCCGCGCGCGGAATCCTGGAGCCGATGGGCGACCTCGATCAGGAGCTTGTCGCCGAGCGCATGGCCGAAGACGTCGTTGACCTCCTTGAGGCCGTCGAGGTCGACGCAGAGCACGGCGAACTCCTCGCCGGTGCCCTCGCAGGCCTCGATCATCTGGGTCAGCGCCTGCAGGAAGGCGGCGCGGTTCGGCAGATCGGTGAGGCCGTCGTGATAGGCCATGTGCGCCATGCGCGACTCGGTCTGCCGGCGGTCGGTGACGTCCTCGTGGGTCTTGATCAGATATTGCGGCTCGCCGGCCTCGCTGAGCACGGTGGCGCGGCGGGTGAGGAACAGCCGCAGGCCGTCCTTGGTCGAGATCGGATGCTCCTCGGTGATCATCCCGCGTTTCTTGATCGCGGCCTCGTCGCGCGCGACGATCAGCTTGGCTTCCTTGGCGTTGAAGATGTCGGTCGCGGTCAGGCCGGTGGCTTCTTCGCGGCTGCGGTTGAGGATCGTCTCGGCGCTGCGGTTGGCGAGAAGATAGCGGCCGTCCTTGACCTGCTCCACGATCAGCGCAACCGGGATGTTGTCGACCACGAGCTCGAGGAACTTCTTGGTGCTCTCCAGCTCCTCCGACAGCGAGCGGCGGTCAGTGATGTCCTCGAACACGATGAGCAGAAATTCGGGCTTATTGCTCTCGTTGCGGACCACGATCCGGATCGAGGCGACCGTGCGCTGCGCGCCGGCACGATCCACGTCGAACTCGTTGCGGTACTGGCCATCCGGCGAATTGAGTGCCGCCTCGTCGGCCGCCTCGATGCTCGCGGCCGAGGCCGATGCAAACAGCTCCCGCGCATTCCTGCCGACGGCGAAGTCCCGCGACAATCCCCAGAACTTCTCATAGGCGCTGTTGGCGAAGATGTAGCAGCCGTCCTCGATGTTCTTGGCCGCCACGCAGGCCGGCACATGGTCCAGCACCGTCTCCAGGAACTGCTTGGTGGAGGCGAGCTGCCGCGACAGCCTGCGCTCCTCGCTGACGTCGAGATGGGTCGCCACCGAGCCACCGTTCGGCAGCACGAAATATTTCACCAGGATGGCCCGTCCGTCGGGCAGCTCCGTGATCAGGCCGTTGACGCTCGATGCCTTGTCGTAGAACTCGGCGTCGGAGGCGGCATTCAGCACCCCGCGCCTGCGACGAAGCTCGAGAAGGTCGTGGCCATTCATGCCAGGCCGGACTTCCGACCGCGTCAGGCCATAGATCTCGAGATAGCGGTCGTTGCAGAAGATGATGCGGCGCTGCGCATCCGTCATCACCACGCCCTGGTTGAGATTGTTCATGGCGGAGGAGATGAAGGCGTTGCGCCGCAGCTGCAAACGCCTGGACCGGCGCAATGAGGAATGGATCCACAGCCCGATCGCGGCGAGGAACGCGCAGACCACGATGCCGGCGATCAGGGCTTCCCAGATCACGCCCGGATCAAGCCCGGTGAGATCTCCCGCCACGGCAAGGCTGTCCGATGCCGCAAAGGCGCGCGCAGGCGCGCCCGTGCCGGCCAGGCATAGGAGGGCCTGCACAGCAATCGAAAGCGTGCTGCCCACGTGCCAGTTCTTCTCAGCCATCAGCCACCCGCGATTTCAACGTCGGATTGTCTGGCCTCGCGGGTTTGGATCGGGTAAACGCCTGAGGGAACAACAGAATAATGTCACGTGAAATACGGCAATTGCCCTGACATGATAAACGCCTTCTTAACGGAAGCCCCGCCTGCGCGCCCCTGCCCGGGCCATACGCCACCGGTGCTTCCAACTGGTATCCTGCACAACCATGGATAGGGTCGACTGCGTCGTCATCGGAGCCGGCGTGATCGGTCTCGCGGTGGCCCGAAAGCTCGCCCAGGCCGGGCGCGAGGTGATCGTGCTCGAGGAAGCCGAGGCGATCGGCACCGTCACCTCCTCGCGCAACAGCGAGGTGATCCATGCCGGCATCTACTACCGCGCCGGGAGCTGGATGGCGCGCATGTGCGTGGCCGGCAAGCACGCGCTCTACCGCTACTGCGACGAGCGCGGCATCCCGCACAAGAATTGCGGCAAGCTGATCGTCGCGACCAGCCCGAAAGAGACCGAGAAGCTGCAATCGATCAAGGCCCATGCCGAGGCCAACGGCGTACTCGACATGCAGCTGCTCTCGGGGGAGGCCGCACGCGCGCTGGAACCTGCGCTCGCCTGCGACGCCGCGCTGCTGTCACCGTCGACGGGCATCATCGACAGCCACGCCTACATGCTCTCGCTGCGCGGCGAAGCCGAGGACGCCGGCGCGGCTTTCGCGTTTCACACTCCACTGATCCGTGCCAAGGCGGCGGCCGGATTCATCGAGATCGATGCCGGCGGCGAGGCACCGATGACGCTGCAATGCAGCCTCCTCGTCAACGCCGCGGGGCTGTCGGCGACGCATGTGGCGCGCAGCATCGACGGCATGCCGCTGGACCGGATTCCAGCGGCCTATCTCGCCAAGGGAAACTATTTCAGCTGCAACGCCAAGGCGCCGTTCTCGCGCCTGATCTATCCGGTGCCCGAGCCCGGCGGATTGGGGGTGCACCTGACGCTGGACATGGCAGGACAGGCGCGCTTCGGGCCTGACGTCGAATGGATCGAGACGATCGATTACGAGGTCGACCCCTCACGCGCCGAGCGGTTCTATCCCGCGATCCGCAAATACTGGCCGACGCTGCCTGACGGCGCGCTGATGCCGAGCTATTCCGGCATCCGCCCGAAGATCGTGCCCCCGGCCGTGGCCACGCAGGATTTCTTGATGCAGGGCCCGCGCGATCACGGCGTTGCAGGCCTGATCAATCTGTTCGGCATCGAATCGCCGGGATTGACGTCCTCGCTCGCGATCGCCGATCACGTCGCCGAGCTCGCAGACATCGAGAGCGCTTCGAGAAGCGGATAAGTGTTGGTGTCGAGACCACGCGTCCAAACAAGAGTGAGCGCCGCGCAAACCTGTTGCACGGTGCACACCTTGCAGCAGGGATGAGCACGAATGCTCTCATCCCTGCGTGAAGGATGTGATCAACTCTACACTGTCACGGGGGTTACTAGTGGAGCGTGTCGCCTTGCTTCAGACGCTCGATCTGGTCCTTGACCATCAACTTCCGGCGCTTCAACTCAACAATTTGCAGGTCGTCTGTTGAAAGGTGCACGAGAGCTTCGTGCAATTCGTTTTCGAGAAGTTTGTGCTTCCGTTCCAATTCAACGAGATGTGCCTGAATTGTCATTCGAAACCTCCTCGGTAGGGTTGAACCTCAGGATTCGATCCGGACGCCTAAGTCTACATCACCGATTCGTCCTGTCGATGGGTAACCGTCGTCGCGGCGTCATTTTTGAAAGTTCATATGTAACGAAGCGTGACTAGGGGAACCACGCCGGAAAAATCCATGATATCAATGCGCCGGCGCCACGCCGCAGCTCCTCGCAGAAATATCTTGCGGGAGATCGGCGATGCGGGATCGCAGATCGCTTGCGATCACGCGGCGCAAGGACGATAATTTCCACAGGGCATCCACAGCCCAGATCTCACGCCTATCGGTTTTCGGCCACCGCAGACATGACCAATGAAGATGAGCGTGAGCTCGAAGCCGAGCTCACCCGGTTGCAGCAGGAACACCGAGATCTCGATGCGGCGATCGATGCGTTGCATCAATCGCCCGCCCCCGACCTGTTGCGGTTACAGCGCCTGAAAAAGCGCAAGCTGTTGTTGCGCGACCGCATCGCTTTCATCGAAGACCAGATTACGCCCGACATCATCGCCTGAGCCGGTCTCGCGCGGCGCCCGCCGCTTCCGAATCCGCTTGACTCAATAAGAACAAAATAGGAACATTCGCGGGCGCCCCAACACCTCAGAGAACGCTCAAGACAACACACGAGGACAACGCAGATGTCGGCGACCGCCCTTCTCGACAACAGCCATTATGAGCAGGCCTGCGATCAGGCGATCGCGATGTGCGACGGCAATCTGCGCAGCACCATCAAGGCGCTGATCATGGCCAACGAATATCTGGAAGCCGAGCTGGAGGAATTGCAGGCGGCGATTTCCGCGGGCTGCATTCCGGAGACTTCGCGCAGCAAGATGCGGAGCAAGAGCAGCGCCGCCTGATTTTCAAAGCGCGAAGAGACCGCGCTTTGTTTTAAGCATGATCTTGTCGGAAAACCGCTTCACACTTTTCCGGATCATGCTCCATCGGAGCAACGCCATGTCGGATGTGACCTATTACGTTGCAATGCCCTTTTTGATCGATGATGACGGATCCCCCGTCGCAGGCGCGGCAGAGGAGTGTCAGTCCTCGACGGCGGCGCTGCGACGCGCAGAGATTCTGGCGCGCGGCGCCGGCCATATCGGCGCGGTCGCATTCAGCCGCAGCGGCGATCCCATGACCGGCGAGTTCGGGGATGCGACGCTGCTGCGCAAGTTCGGCAACGTGCCGGAAGATCTTGCAACCCTCTAGACGAGCGCTCGCTGCGGAGCCTGATCCGCCGCCTCGTGCCGGCGGTGCGCCTTGCGCACGTACATGGCGGCATCCGCTTCCTCCAGGGCGCGAGCTGCCGCGGACTGCGGACCGAGCAGGGCGACGCCCGCCGAGGCGCCCGCGGTCACGTGCTGGCCGCGAAAGACGAAGGACAATTCGTCGATCGCCTGCTCCAGGGCGGCGGCCTTCGCCTTGGCATCGGTCTCGCTGAGATTCCAGAGCAGCAGCGCGAACTCATCGCCGCCGAGGCGGCCGACCACGTCGGAGGCGCGGACCTGTCGCGTCAGCGTGGCGACAATCGCCTTGAGCACCTCATCGCCGGCGGCATGACCGAAGGAATCATTGATCGGCTTCAGCCGATCGACGTCGAGCACGATCAGCGCCCCGCTGGCGCGGTAGCGCTTCATGTAGGCGATGGCGCGCGCGAGCTCGCGCTCGAAACCGCGCCGGTTGGGGATATCGAGCAGGAAATCGGTGTCGGCGGCCGCCTCGAGTTCCGAGATCCGCAGCAGGGCTGCCTTGAGCTTGCTCCTGAGGCCGCGAATGGCCGCCTTGCTGTCGTCGGCAGCAGGCGCTCCGCGCAAGGCCGGTTTGGCCGCGCGGCTCGAAGCGGCTTTGGATCGGCCGGCGCTGATGGTCCGGCCCTTTCCGGCCTTCGCAGAGCTCGCCCTTTTTGGTTTCTTCATGGGCATCCTGCTCAATGAAGGCTTGCGGGGATTCACCAAGACAGGATAGTGGATTCCCTTCTCCTTGCCACCGCCTTGCGAGCCGCCGGCCGGAAACATTAATCTGGCCTATCTTTCTGTTTTTCTGGGCACAATTGACCTCATGACCGCGCCAATCGCCATCATCATGGGAAGCCAGTCGGACTGGGACACGATGCGGCACGCCGCCGACACGCTTGACGCGCTCGGCATTGCTGCCGACAGCCGCATCGTCTCGGCCCACCGCACACCCGACCGGTTGTTCGCCTTCGCCAAGGGCGCCAAGGCCGCGGGTTACAAAGTCATCATCGCCGGGGCCGGTGGCGCGGCACATCTGCCCGGCATGGCGGCAGCGCTGACGGAACTCCCGGTGTTCGGCGTTCCCGTCGAATCCAGGACGCTCAAGGGCGTCGATTCGCTCTATTCGATCGTCCAGATGCCCGCGGGCATCCCGGTCGGCACCCTCGCCATCGGCAAGGCCGGCGCGATCAATGCCGCGCTGCTGGCGGCCGCCGTGCTGGCGTTGTCGGACCCGGCCCTGTCGGATCGCCTCGCCGCCTGGCGCAAGGCGCAGACGGAGGCGGTCGCCGAGCGCCCGGAGGACCAGGCGTGACGGACACCAGGCACGTGAAGCTGAAGCCCGGAGACACCATCGGAATCCTCGGCGGCGGACAATTGGGCCGGATGCTGGCCATGGCCGCGGCGCGGCTCGGCCTGCGCTGCCAGGTGTTCTCGCCCGATCCGGATTCGCCGGCCTTCGACGTCGTGCTGAACGCGACCTGCGCCGAATATGCCGACGTCGAGGCGCTCGAATTGTTCGCGCACGATGTCGACGTCATCACCTATGAATTCGAGAACGTGCCGGCGGCAGCCGCGCTGGTGCTGGACGCGCGCCGCCCGGTGCTGCCCAACCGCAAGATCCTCGAGACCACCCAGGACCGGCTCGCCGAAAAGGATTTCGTGACGAAGCTCGGCATCGGCACTGCCGCCTATGCCGACGTCACCTCCGTCTCCTCGCTGCGCGAGGCGATCGCCAGGATCGGCCTTCCGGCGGTGCTGAAAACCCGCCGCTTCGGCTATGACGGCAAGGGCCAGGCCATCATCCGCGAGGGCGACGACATCGCGAAAGTGTGGACCAGCCTCGCCACCAAATCGGCGATCCTGGAGGCCTTCGTGCCCTACGAGCGCGAGATCTCCGTGATCGCCGCGCGCTCCGCCACCGGCGAGGTCGAGTGCTTCGACGTCACCGAGAACGAGCACCGCGACCACATCCTGAAGATATCGCGTGCACCCGCGCCGATCCCGGATGCGCTCGCCGAGGAGGCGCGCAGCATCGCCGGCAAGATCGCAACCGCGCTCGACTATGTCGGCGTGCTCGCGGTCGAGATGTTCGTGCTCGCCAACGGCACCGGGCCGAAGGTGCTGGTCAACGAGATCGCGCCGCGCGTGCACAATTCCGGACACTGGACGCTCGACGGCGCCTCCATCTCGCAGTTCGAGCAGCACATCCGCGCCATCGCCGGCTGGCCGCTCGGCAAGCCGGTGCGCCACGGCGACGTCGTCACCATGACCAACCTGATCGGGGACGAGATCAAGGACTACGAAAAGTGGCTGAGCGTGCCGGGCGCGACCGTGCACATCTACGGCAAGGGCACGCCGCGCCCCGGCCGCAAGATGGGCCACGTCACCGAAATCAGGCCGCCCCGGGACGAGTGACGGGATCGCAGCAAAGGCTGCAATCCCGCCGGGTGCTTTTCGATTACGCCGTCTTCACGCCCGCAACGACGCCGGTGGGCTCCTCGCTGAGCCAGCGATAGATCACCCCGCCGAGCGCGCCGCCGATCAGCGGCGCGATCCAGAACAGCCAGAGCTGCGACAGCGCCCAGCCTCCGACGAACAGCGCCGGGCCGGTGCTGCGCGCCGGGTTCACCGAGGTGTTGGTGACGGGAATGCTGACGAGATGGATCATCACCAGCGCGAGCCCGATCGCCAGCGGTGCGAAACCCGCCGGCGCGCGGCCATGGGTGGCCCCCATGATGATGAACAGGAACATCATGGTCATCACCACCTCGGTGAGGAAGCACACGATCATGCTGTACTGGCCGGGCGAATGCGCGTCATAGCCGTTGGAGGCAAAGCCCTTGCCGACGTCGAAGCCGGGCGCCCCGCTGGCAATGACATAGAGCAGCCAGGCGGCAATGATCGCCCCCGCCACCTGGGCGACGATGTAAGGCAGGACCCGCCCCGCCGGAAAACGGCCACCGGCGGTAAGACCGACCGTGACGGCCGGGTTGAGATGGCAGCCGGAGATGTGGCCGATCGCATAGGCCATGGTGACGACGCTCAATCCGAAGGCCAGGGACACGCCGACCAGCCCGATTCCCACCTGCGGGAAGCCGGCCGCAATCACCGCGCTTCCGCAGCCCGCGAATGTGAGCCAGAAGGTGCCGATGGCTTCGGCAGCATATTTTTTGATGTCCATTGTGGTCCCCTCATTGCAAGATTCCGGAACAAAGCTCCGGCGCGGCCCCGTCCTCGGCGCCAAACCGCCCAAATCGGGGCCGCATGGAGGTATTTTCGCCGCATTTAATGGCCGAACTTGGCCCGAAAATCCGCTTGGCCGGTGGACATCTGCTGTTTTGTCTGATACATCCGCGCGCTCAAGGTTAAGGGCTTGCGCGTTTCGCCATCCCCTTTGACTTACCAGAATTCAAATCCGATCCACTTGAAGAGGATGCCGCGTGCAGGTTCTCGTTCGCGATAACAATGTTGATCAAGCCCTCAAGGCGCTGAAGAAGAAGATGCAGCGCGAGGGAATTTTCCGCGAGATGAAGCTCCGCGGTCATTACGAGAAGCCCTCCGAGAAGAAGGCCCGCGAAAAGGCCGAAGCCGTGCGCCGTGCGCGCAAGCTCGCCCGCAAGAAGCTGCAGCGCGAAGGCCTGCTGCCGATGAAGCCGAAGCCGGTGTTCGGCGCCGGCCCGGGCGGCGATCGCGGCGGTCGTGGCGGCCCCGGTGCAGGTCCGCGCGGACCGCGCTGATCCGATTCAGCAAGACTTCAGTTTTCGATGACGCGGGCCCCAGGCCCGCGTTATTGTTTTGAGGACTTGTCGGATCAAGCTCTAGCGCGAGCGAACCGTAGATGGCCTCCCCTTTCCCTCAGCGCGGCTTTGCGCGACGGCGTCGGATCTGGCAGCCGCCGCTCGCGGTGGCGTTGACGGGAATCGCGCTGTGCGGCTGCTCGTTCGATCTGGGATCGCTGATGCCGGAGAAGGACAAGCCGCAGGAAGCGCCCAAGGCCGCCACGCCGGCCGAGAGCGCGGTAAGCGCCGGCAACGTCACCGAAGCCCAGGCCCATACCGCGAAGGCCCAGTCCCTGGCGAAGTCAGGCGAGACCGCGGCAGCGCTCGACGAGTTCAACCGCGCGGTCGGCCTCGATCCCTATAATGCGCAGGCGCTCTATGGCCGCGCCCTGATCTACCAGAGCAACAACCAGCACGACTTCGCGATCGCCGATTTCAGCGCCGCCAGCGGCCTCAACCCGCAAAAGGCCGAGCCGCTGCTCGGCCGCGCCATCAGCTATCTCGCGCTCGGCAAGGTCAAGGAGGCCGCAGCCGATCTCGATGAAGCCTCCGAGGCGGATCCGCACAATGCCCAGGTCTGGACCGCGCGCGGTCAGGCCTATGAGCGGCTGGGCGACAAGGCAAAAGCGGCGGCGTCCTACACCAGGGCGGTCGCGCTTCGTCCACGCGACGAACCCGCCCGCAGCGGTCTCGCCCGCGTCGGCGGCTGACCGTTTGGTGTAGCCTGAGCGTAGTTCTAGTCGGGCGTAGCGCTCTTGGGCAGAACGGCGTTGAACATCGACTTCATGCCCGACAGCATCTCGTCGGCGACATTGGTCTTCTTCGGCCGCGGCATGGAGGCGCCCGCATCGGCACGCAGGTCGAGCGGGGGCGCGATCACCGGCACGGGAATGTCGGCCGGCGGCGTCACCCGATTCGGATCGTCGTTGCCGACCGAGGCCGTGTAGGGCGGATTGGAGCCCGCATTGCCATAGGCCTCGGGCGAAGGCGTCGAGACATTGATCGGCGGCGGCAGCGGACGGACCGGGGACGGCTCCACATTCACGACCCGCGGGGCCTCCGGCGTGCGGGCAGCGTCCCGCACCGCAGGCTCGGCCGGCTTGGTCTCCGAAGCGCGAGCCTCGGCAGGCCTGGTTTCCGACGATTTGGCCTCGGCAGCCTTGCCCTCGGGCGATTTGCGCAGGCGCTCGATCGCAGCACGTGCCAGATCGTTGGCGTCGGGAGCCGGGGAAGCCGCCGCCGGGGCTGAATTGGCCTCGACCACCGGAGCAGAGGCAGCCGGTGCGGATTTCGCCGCGGCCTTGTCGCGGGTAGAGGGTCGGCCGCGCGGGGCGGCGTCAGCGGGAGCCACGTCTGCGGCCTTGGTCTCGGCGGCCGGCGGCCGATCGGCCGGCTTCTCGGCTGCCGCCTTGTCCGTCACGCTCTTCTCGGGAATGCCCTTGGCCTTGACGCCAGGCGCGGGAAGGTTGGCGCTATCGGTCGGCTTGCCGTCGGCGCCGGTCTGGGCAGGCGCGGTCACGGCGGCTGGGGTGTCGGCGGCCGGCTTGGCGTTGATGTAATGATTGACGATGTAGGCCCCGATGATCGTCGCGAGCACCGAGGGGAAGATATCCATCGAAATTTTTGCGAGGTATTTCAGCATTCCGACCACTCCCCGCGCGACCTGATGCGGGAACTTTAGGGCATTGTGAGGGATCAACTGCGACGGATCGATGGCAAAGGGTGGCGCGCCCCTAGCGTTTCAGCTCAATTTCAAGGAACACGATCTCAGTTGAGGTTTCGTTAAGTACGTCATGCTGGACGCCGGCCTTGCGGAAATAGGATTTACCGGCGGAAAGCTGCGCCTTGGACCGTTCGCCATTGGGCGCCACGATGGTCATCTCGCCGGCGGCGACCGGAACGATCACATAGTCCATCCCATGGGTGTGATGGCCGGTGGCGCTGCCGGGGGCAAGCCGCCATTCGGTCACCCGGACCTCTTCGTTGTCGATCTGGACGTCGGACTTGGCGGCAAGCACCGGGAGCTCCTTCTACGGCACGAAAACCATGAACACGTAGACGGCAAATACCACCATATGCACCAGGCCGAACAGGACATTGGTTCTGCCCGTGCCGAAGGTCAGCATGCTCAGGAAGAAGGTCAGCAGCAAAAGGACGCTGCCCTGGGCGCTGAGGCCGAGCTCGAGCTCCTTGTCGAGCGCATAGGTCGCGACGCCGACGGCAGGAATGGTCAGGCCGATGGTCGCCAGCGAAGAACCGAGGGCGAGATTGATGCTCTTCTGGAGGTCGTTCCTGCGCGCCGCCGCGACGGCCGCAACGCCCTCGGGCATCAGGATCAGCAGCGCGACCAGAAGGCCGGCGAAGGCCGGTGGCGCGCCGATCCTGGCGCCCACGGCATCGACCACCAGCGAGAATTTCTTGGCGAGCAGCACGACCGCCAGAAGCGAGACCAGGAGCAGCACCACGGTGAGCGCGAGTGCCCCTGCAGACACGTGCGCCGCCCCGCCCTCGCCGTCGGCACGTTCGTGCACGAAGTAATCCTTGTGCAGGACGGTCTGGGTGTAGAGAAACACCGCATAGAGCGCCAGCGTGACCACGTCGACGAAGCCGAGCTGGACCGCGGAATAGACCGGCCCCGGCGTGGTGGTGGTGTAGTTCGGCATGATCAGCGTGATGGTCGCGAGCGCGAACAGGACGCTGAGGTAGACGTTGGCGCCGGAGAGCTGAAAGCCCTGCTCGCGATAGCGCAGGCCGCCGATGAAGATGCAGAGCCCGACCAGGCCGTTGCAGACGATCATGACCACGGCGAACACGGTGTCGCGGGCCAGTGCCGGGGCAGGCTTGTCGCCCAGCATGATCGTGGTGATCAACGCGACCTCGATGATGGTCACCGAGAGCGTCAGCACCAGCGTGCCATAGGGTTCGCCGACCCGCTCCGCGATCACCTCGGCATGATGAACCGCAGCGAACACCGTGCCGAACAGGATGACCAGGAGGACGATTGCGAAGAGCAGTCCGCCAAACGACAGCGTGAACACGTAACCCGTCGCGCTGACGGCCGCGAACAACAGCACGGCCAGCGCCGGAAAGACCCAGGCCGACCGGGGCATCGGATCATGCGCGCTCATCCACCGGCTCCAATCTCAGCATGATCCGGAAAAGTGTGTTGCGGTTTTCCGATATGATCATGCGCAATCGAAAAACCGAGGTGCGATGAAATTCATCGCAGCTCGGCCGAGCAGTAGCAAATCGGCCGGCAGATTCAATGCCAGTGCAGGATCGGCGCGACCGGCAGGAACGTCAGCAACAGGAACAGCGGGATCAGCACGGCGCCCGCGCGCAGGAGATAACCGAAGAAGCTCGGCATCTCGATGCCGTTCTCGCGGGCGATGCTGCTCACCATGAAGTTCGGCGCGTTGCCGATATAGGTGAGCGCTCCCATGTAGACGGCTCCCATCGAGATCGAGGCGAGCGTGCCCGAGAGCTCATGCATCAGCACCTGCGGGGCGCCGCCGGCGAGCTCGAAGAACAACAGATAAGTCGGCGCATTGTCGAGGAATGCCGACATCAGTCCGGTGAACCAGAAATAGGCGACCTCGCGCGGGGTGCCGTCCGGCGCCGTCACGGCCGACAGCAGCCAGGCGAACGCGCCGTGATGGCCGGCATTGAGCATGGCAATGACCGGGATGATGGCGACGAAGATGCCCGCGAACAGCTTTGCGACCTCGCGGATCGGCTCCCAGGTGAAGCCGTTGGCCTGCCTGTGCTCGTCGGGCGTCAGCCATACCGACAGCGCCGCGATGGCCAGCAGCACCAGATTGCGAACGAGGTCCTCCAGGTCCAGCCTGGTGCCGAGAACATCGAACGCGATGCCGGGCCTCCACATCGCGGAGGCGAGCAGGCTGGCGACGATGGCTGCGATCAGCACCAGATTGACGAGGCCGCGGATGCGCAACGGCTCGCCACGGCTTGTGTCAGTCGGAGGCGGCTCGCTGCGAAAGCGCCAGACGTCGATGACGGCGAAGATCGCGAGCAACAGACCGGCAACCAGCGCGGTCTGCAACCAGATGGTCCGCGTGGTCCAGAAGAAGTCGACACCGTGGAGGAAGCCGACGAAGAGCGGGGGATCGCCGAGCGGGCTCAGCGCGCCGCCGACATTGGCCACCAGGATGATGAAGAAGATGACGACATGGGCGTTGTGGCGCCGCAGCCGATTGGCGCGGATCAAGGGGCGGATCAGGATCATCGCGGCACCCGTGGTGCCGACGATGCTCGCCCCCAACGTGCCGAGCGCGAGGATGCCGACATTCGCCGCCGGCGTGCCCTTGATGTCGCCCGTGATGAGAATGCCGCCGGCAACGACATAGAGCGCGAACAGCAGCACGATGAAGCCGAGATATTCGGCGAGGATGGCATGGACCAGCGCCGCCAGCATCGCCATGCCGCCGGCGAAGACGACGAGCGCGGCGAGCGCCAGCAGCGACCAGGCAGCTGTGATCTTGCCGTAATGGTGATGCCAGATCTTCGGCAACAGCAGCGGCCCCAGTGCGATCGACAGCAACAAGCCGGCAAAGGGCAGCGCATGGGGCCAGCGCATCGCCGCGCCGTCGAGCCCGGTCGCGGCAAGCGCATTCTGCGGCAGAAACGTCAAGCAGGAGACGGCGAGCGCGGGAACGTAACGTTGAGCCAAGCCGTCAGTCGCCAATGAAGCCTCTCGCCGTTTCGATCGCGCCATATTGATCGAGATTGTCGTGCCCGCCGCCCTCCATGCGAACGAACCGCTTGGGCTCGCGGGCGAGTGCGAACAGACGCTCTCCGAAGACGATCGAAATGACAAGGTCATTGGTGCCATGCATCACCAGGAGCGGCACCGTGACGCGCGAGATGCGCTCGTCGGAGGGAAACGGGTCGCGCATCAGCAGGCGCACCGGCACGAACCGGAACGACGAAGCTGCAATGTCGGCCGTCGACGTATAGGGGGCTTCCAGGATGAGCTTTCCAATGCGCTGCTCCGAGGCGAGCGCGACCGCCACGCCGGTCCCGAGCGAAAAGCCCCAGGCGACGATTCGTTCCGCCGCGTAGCGCGCGGTCGTGAAGGCGTAGGCGGCCGCGGCATCGCGCAACAGGCCCTCCTCGCTGGGCGCGCCGCTGGAGCCGGCATAGCCGCGATAGGACAGCGCGACGAGGCCGGTACCGTCTGCGGTCATCGCCTTGAAGCGGCCGACAGGACCGGCGAGAAAATCACCATTGCCTGGAAAATACAGGATCACGGGACGACCGGGTTTCGCCGGCACGTGCCAGACGATGACCTTCTCGCCGTCCGAGGTAGTCAGGACATGCTCTTCCGCCTCGGGAAGGCCCGCAGCATCGGGTGCGGTGCGACCGACGGGCGGGATCGGAAACAGCATCTCGCGCTGGCGGAGATACAGCACGACGAGACCGGCAAGATAGACGGCCACGAGCAGGATGACGGTCCATTTGACGATGGTGATCATTGCGCGGCCGGCCCCGATCCAGACTAGGGCTTGCGACGGCTCCGCAGCAATTTCATGACGTCGGGCCGGAGACTCGCCGGAACGTCGCGGCAGCCGCACGCCGCCTTGTGGGCAGCGTGCCAGGCGATGCGCTGCTCGCGCGTCGCCTTGGGCGGCATGCGATGGGACCGGTGCCATTCCTTGTTGATGGCCACGGTCCCTCCCTCGCTACATCGCCTTGACGATGTTCTCGGTGACCTTCTTGGCGTCGCCGAGGAGCATCATGGTGTTGTCCCGGTAGAACAGCGGATTATCGATGCCCGCGTAACCCGAGGCCAGCGAGCGCTTGATGAACATCACCGTGCCGGCCTTCCAGACCTGGAGCACCGGCATGCCGTAGATCGGCGAGGACTTGTCCTCTTCGGCCGCCGGGTTGGTGACGTCGTTGGCGCCGATCACGAAGGCGATGTCGGCCTGCGCGAATTCGGAGTTGATGTCCTCGAGCTCGAACACCTCGTCATAGGGCACGTTGGCCTCGGCGAGCAACACGTTCATGTGGCCGGGCATGCGGCCCGCGACCGGGTGAATGGCGTATTTCACCTCGACGCCTTCCTTCTTCAGGATGTCGGCCATCTCGCGCAGCGCGTGCTGCGCCTGCGCCACCGCCATGCCGTAGCCGGGCACGATGATGACCTTGGAGGCGTTCTTCATGATGAAGGCGGCATCGTCGGCCGAGCCGAGCTTTGCCGGCTTCTGCTCGCCCGTGCCGCCGCCGGCCGCAGCGGTCTCGCCGCCGAAGCCGCCGAGGATGACCGAGATGAAGGACCGGTTCATCGCGTGGCACATGATGTAGGACAGGATCGCGCCCGAGGAGCCGACCAGCGCGCCGGTAATGATCAGCGCGGAATTGCCGAGCGTGAAGCCGATGCCGGCCGCGGCCCACCCCGAATAGGAGTTCAGCATCGAGATCACGACCGGCATGTCGGCGCCCCCGATCGGGATGATCATGAGCACGCCGAGCAGAAGCGCCAGGATGACGTTCAGCCAGAAGAACACGGGGCTGCCGGTGACGACGAGACCGACGATGCAGGCGACCAGCGCCACCGCGAGCGCGATGTTGATCACGTGGCGGGCCGGCAGGATGATCGGAGCGCCGCTCATCCGTGCCGAAAGCTTGAGGAAGGCGATCACCGAGCCGGTGAAGGTCAAAGCGCCGATGGCGACACCGAGCGACATTTCGACCAGGCTCTGGGTGTGAATATTGCCCGGCGTGCCGATGTCGAACGCCTCGGGCGCATAGAACGCGCCGGCGGCGACCAGCACCGCGGCCATGCCGACCAGCGAGTGGAAGGCCGCGACGAGCTCCGGCATCGACGTCATGGGCACGCGCCGCGCGATCACCGCGCCGATCGCGGCGCCAATCGCGATGCCGACGATCACCAGCACCCACGCGAGACCGTCAGCCGGCGGATGGTTGGCAAGCGTGGTGGCGACCGCGATCGCCATGCCGATCATGCCGAACAGATTGCCCTGGCGCGACGAAGCCGGGCTGGATAGCCCACGCAGCGACAGGATGAACAGCACTCCCGCCACGAGATACAGAAATGCAGAGAGGTTGGCGCTCATCTCAGGTCCCCATTGATCCCATCAGCCCGAGGTGGCCGCTCACTTCGACTTCTTCTTGTACATCGCCAGCATGCGCTGGGTGACAAGGAAGCCGCCGAAGATGTTGATGCAGGCAAAGATCAGCGCGACGAAGCCGAAGGCTCGCGCCCAGCCGGAGCCGCTCGAAACATTGGCGACGCCGCCGGCAAGCAGCGCACCGACCACGATCACCGAGGAGATCGCGTTGGTCACGCTCATCAGCGGCGTGTGCAGCGCGGGTGTCACCGACCACACCACGAAATAGCCGACGAAGACGGCGAGGACGAAGATCGACAGCCGGAAGATGAAGGGGTCGACGACCTGTGCAGCGTGCTCCATAACGGGTCTCCTTAAGCCTTCGGCTGGAAGTTCGGGTGGATCACGGCGCCGTCCTTGGTGAGCGCGGTGGCCTTGACGAGCTCGTCGTCCCAGTTCACGGCGAGCTTCTTCTCGTTCTTGTCGACCATGGTCTCGATGAAGGAGAACAGATTGCGGGCATAGAGGCTGGAGGCCGAGGCTGCGACGCGGCCGGCGACGTTGGTGTAGCCCACGATCTTGATGCCATCGAGGTCGACGACCTCGCCGGCCTTGGCGCCCTCGACATTGCCGCCGCGCTCGACGGCGAGATCGACCAGCACCGAGCCGGGCTTCATCGATCTCACCATGTCGGCACTGACGAGCTTCGGCGCCGGCCGGCCCGGAATCAGCGCGGTGGTGATGACGATGTCCTGCTTCTTGATGTGCTCGGCAGTGAGCGCGGCCTGCTTGGCCTGGTACTCTTTGGACATTTCCTTGGCGTAGCCGCCGGCGGTCTGTGCGTTCTTGAACTCCTCGTCCTCGACGGCGAGGAACTTTGCGCCGAGCGACTCGACCTGTTCCTTGGTTGCGGGTCGGACGTCGGTCGCGGTCACCACGGCGCCGAGACGGCGGGCGGTCGCGATCGCCTGGAGGCCGGCGACGCCGACGCCCATCACGAACACCTTTGCGGCGGGCACGGTGCCGGCCGCGGTCATCATCATCGGAAAGGCGCGGCCGAAGGCCTCGGCGCCCTCGATCACGGCACGGTAGCCGGCGAGGTTGGCCTGCGAGGACAGCACGTCCATCACCTGCGCGCGGGTGATGCGCGGCATCAATTCCATCGCGAAGGCCGCGACGCCCGCATCCGCGATCGTCTTCAGCGCGGCCTCGTTGCCGTAAGGGTCCATGATGGCGATGACGAGGGCGCCGCGCTTGTACTGCGCAAGCTCGGAGGCCTCGGGACGCTTCACCTTGATGATGATGTCGGCGTCCTTGAGCGCGTCTGTGCTGACGATGGCGCCCACGGCGGTGAATTCGGAATCCGGAAGGCCCGACTTGATGCCGGCACCCGGCTCGACGGCGATCTCGGCGCCGAGCGCCTTGAATTTTTTCACCGTATCAGGCGAAGCGGCGACGCGCGGCTCCGACGGATCGATTTCCTTGGCAACGGCGATCTTCATAGGCCCTCCGGCGACGCGGGACAAAGCGCGCACGCGAACTTAGCGTTACTCCCGCAACGTTGGATACCGGTTTTAGAACCGGCTTGAATGCAAATTTTATGGGCACCGACAGCGCTGGCGGTGCGGCAACGGACGGATCAGGTGAGGAAGATCGCCATCAGGATCACGATGAGCGCGACCGAGGCCGTGCCGTATTTCACCAGTTTGATGAAACCCTCATAGGTCTGCTCGTGGGCAACGTAGTCGTTGCCGTCGGCAGTGGTGTACGCCACTTCGCTATGATCAGCCATGGATTGTCCCCAGTCGAACGTCGAATTCTCGGGCTGGGATACCTGAAAGATTTAGACAGGGCAACGGCACCGAAGCGGGGTTTTCCCGCAAATCGGGTCATTTGGAATTCCAATTGTCGCGAATCCAGCGCGTCAGGCTCTGCTCGCTGACTTCGCCGGCGGCGAGCGAGAGGATGATCGTCGTCGCCTCCGCAGGATCGGGACTGAAGGCCACGCCGTTCTTATGAAGGAAGACCATCATCACCATGAAGGCGATGCGCTTGTTTCCGTCGACGAATGCATGGTTCTTCGCGAGGCCGAATGCATAGGCTGCAGCGAGTTCGTCCATCGGCGCCCGTTCATAGCGCCGTTTATTGAGCGGGCGCTCCAGCGCGGAGCGCAGCATGCCCTCGTCGCGCAATCCCGGCGCACCACCGAAGTGCCGGAGTTGGCGGCCGTGAATTGCGACAGCCTGCTCGTAGGTCACCCAGAGCGGCTCCTGAGGATCGCTCATGCGCGTCGCCGACTTATTTTGCGAGAGCGGCGAGCGTGTCGCGATACTTGTCCATCACCTCGTCGGCGATTTCCATCGTCCGCTCGAAGTCGGGATCGTAGGGCAGCAATTGAAAACCACCGCCAGGCAATTCCACGACATGCAATTGCTGCCCCCGCTTGAGATCGAGGCGCTGCATGAGCTCGCGGGGCAGTAGCAATCCGTCCGAATTGCCAATCTTCTTGATCTCGATTTTCATGACATGGGCTCCAGCACGTTATACATATGTATAACATCGCCGAAGCCCTAGTTCAACAGATGTTTTACGCGCGCCCATCGCCAAAAGCGCCGCGCGCCTCAGCCCATCGCCTCGAGTTCGTCGATCATCCCCGCGATGACGCTGAGCCCGCGGTCCCAGAACTTCGGGTCCTTCGCATCGAGCCCGAACGGGCGCAGCAGCTCGGAATAGTGCTTGGTGCCGCCGGCGGCGAGCATGTCGAGATAGCGCTCGGCAAAACCCTCGGCCGCGTTCTCATAGACCGCATAGAGCGAGTTCACGAGACAGTCGCCGAATGCGTAGGCGTAGACGTAGAACGGCGAGTGGATGAAGTGCGGGATGTACATCCAGTAGTTCTCGTAGCCCGCCTTGATCTCGATCGCCGGCCCGAGGCTCTCGCCCTGCACCGACAGCCAGATCTCGCCGAGCCGCGTCGCGGTGAGCTCGCCGTTCTTGCGCTCGGTGTGGACCGCGCGCTCGAAGGAATAGAACGCGATCTGCCGAACCACGGTGTTGATCATGTCCTCGACCTTGCCGGCGAGCAGCGCCTGGCGCTGCTTTGCGTTCTTGGTCTGGGCCAGCAGTCGCTTGAAGGTGAGCATTTCGCCAAACACGCTCGCGGTCTCCGCCAGCGTCAGCGGCGTCGGCGCCATCAGCGCACCGTTCTTTGCCGCGAGCACCTGATGGACGCCATGGCCGAGCTCATGCGCGAGGGTCATCACGTCGCGCGGCTTGCCCTGGTAGTTCATCAGCACGTAAGGATGAGCCGATGGCGTGGTCGGATGCGAGAACGCCCCCGGCACCTTGCCCGGCCGCACCGGCGCGTCGATCCAGCGGTCGGTGAAGAAGCGCTCGGCGATATCGGCCATTTTGGGCGAGAAGCCGCGATAGGCCGTCAGCACCATGCTGCGCGCCTCCGGCCAGGCGATGACGTCAGTCGCCGCAAAAGGCAGCGGCGCGTTGCGGTCCCAATAGGCCAGCCGCTTCTTGCCGAACCATTTCGCCTTCAATGCGTAATAGCGATGCGACAGCTTCGGATAGGCTGCGCGCACCGAGGCGACCAGCGCGTCGACGACCTCGCGCTCGACGCGGTTGTTCAGATGGCGGGAATCGGCAACGTCCTTGAAGCCGCGCCAGCGGTCGGAGATGTCCTTGTCCTTGGCGAGCGTGTTGGTGATCAGCGCAAAGGTGCGCTCATTGGCCTTGAAGGTCTTCGCCAGCGCCTCCGCCGCGCTCTTGCGCTTGGAGCCGTCGCGGTCCTGCAACAGGTTGAGAGTCGGCTCGATCGCGAGCTCCTTGGTGCCGAGCTTGAAGCGCAGGCTGGAGATGGTCTGGTCGAACAGCCGGTTGAAGGCCGAATAGCCGGTTTGCGCCTTCTCCAGGAAAAGCTGCTCGAGCTTGTCGTCGAGCTGGTACGGCTTCTCCTTGCGCAGATCCTCGATCCAGGGACGGTAGTGCGCGAGCTCGGCGGCCTGCATCGCGCGATTCAAAATATCGTCATCGATCCGGTTGAGCTCGAGCGCGAAGAACAACAGATGCGTGGACGCCGCCGTCAGCCGTTCGGACACATCGCCGTAAAACTTTGAAATCGCAGGGTCCACGCTGTCGCCGGCATGGACGAGGCCGGCATAGGAGCCGAGACGGCCGGCGAGATCGTCGATCGCCTCATAGCGTCGCACCGCTTCGGCGAGCCATTTTCCGCCATCTTCGTTTGCTGTCCCTGTCGCCAGCTTGCCCTTGTAGTCCGTCTCGAAGGCGACGCAGTCGGCATCCATCTTTTCGAGATCGCGCGCCACTTCCGGCGCGTCGATCCCGGAGTAGAGGTCGGCCAGGTTCCACTCGGGAAGCTTGCCGGTCTTGCTCGCAGCTTTGGAGGGTCTTGCCTTGGCGACGGATTGTTTGGCGCTTGGCTTACGGAGAGCGGGCTTGCTGGAAGCGGACTTCTTGAGAGCGGTCTTCTTAAGAGCGGGCTTGTTCGAGGCAGACTTGGAGCGCGAATTCATTGTGTGGGAAACCTGTGTTCAACAATCGCGGCGGCGGGCGGGGGCATCAAGGATTAAGCGTGCGTTAATCGGCTTCGGCCAGAGTGCCCCGATTCGAGACAGATAGTAGTAGCGTGCGGGGAACACCATGGCTGCCAGTATTTTGATCGCCGACGACGACGCTGTAGCCCGCCGGCTGGTCGAGAACATGGTGCAGAAATGCGGCTATGAGACGGTCGTCGTGGACTCCGGCGACGCCGCAATCGCCGCCCTCACCGCTCCCGACGGACCGGCCATCGACGCCGTCATCCTCGATCTCGTGATGCCCGGCCTCGACGGCATGGGCGTATTGGCCAAGATCCGCGAAGCCGGCCTGAGCGTCCCCGTCATCGTGCAGACCGCCCATGGCGGCATCGACAACGTGATCTCCGCGATGCGCGCGGGCGCGGCCGATTTCGTCGTCAAGCCGGTCGGCGTCGAGCGGCTCCAGGTCTCGCTGCGCAACGCGCTCAACACGTCCGCGCTCAAGGGCGAATTGCAGCGCATCCGTCACAGCCGCGAAGGACGGCTCACCTTCTCCGACATCATCACCCGCTCCGAAGCGATGGCGGGCGTGATGCGTGCCGCCCAGAAGGCGGCAAACTCCGCGATCCCCGTGCTGATCGAGGGCGAGTCCGGCGTCGGCAAGGAGATGTTCGCGCGCGCCATCCATGGCAGCGGCGAGCGCAAGGCCAAGCCGTTCGTCGCGGTCAATTGCGGCGCGATTCCAGACAACCTCGTCGAGTCCATCCTGTTCGGGCATGAGAAGGGCGCCTTCACCGGCGCCACCGAGCGGCACACCGGCAAGTTCGTCGAGGCTCATGGCGGCACGCTGTTTCTGGACGAGGTCAGCGAGCTGCCGCTGACGGCGCAAGTGAAGCTGCTGCGCGCGCTCCAGGAAGGCGCCGTGGAATCGGTCGGCGGCCGCAAGCCGCTCAAGGTCGACGTCCGCATCATCTCGGCCACCAATCGCAAGCTGCTGGAGCGGGTCAAGCAGGGACATTTCCGCGAAGACCTGTTCTATCGGCTGCACGTGTTGCCGCTGACGATCCCCTCGCTGCGCGCGCGGCGCGAGGATATCCCGCATCTGCTCAGGCATTTCATCGCGCGCTTCGCCGCCGAGGAGAACCGCCCGATCACCGGGATCAGCGGCGAGGCGGTGGCCCACCTTGCCCAGCTCGACTGGCCCGGCAACATCCGCCAGCTCGAGAACGCGGTCTACCGCGCCGTGGTGATGAGCGACGGAGACCAGCTCGCTCTCGGCGACTTCCCGCTGCTCGCCTCGCAGCCGCATCCCGCCACAGAAATTCCGACCGCCCCGCTGATGCTCGAGCCGGCGGCGACGCCCTCCCTGGTGTCGGGTAACGAAATACCAATCGCTCCGCTCCCCCTGGTGGGAACGCTCTCCATGCTCACTGCGACCGGGGATGTCCGCCCGCTGGAAGACATGGAGAACGAGATCATCCGTTTCGCGATCTCGCACTATCGCGGCCAGATGTCCGAAGTGGCTCGCCGCCTCAAGATCGGCCGCTCGACGCTCTACCGCAAACTCGACGAGGCCGGGGTTCCCAGCCATGGCGGCAAAAGCGGTGAGGAGACGCACTGAGCCCAGCGTGAATGGGGGTTCGCGCCGCGGTGCGAGACCGCTCTAAGCCGTTCGCGTGCCGACGGAATTCGTCTGCGATTTGAACCGTGACTTGGAAGTGACAGACAGAGGGAAAAGCGCGTGGCAGAAGCGTACAATCCGTTGCCAAGAGGCTCCCTTGAAGTCAGTTTGTCGTGAGTCGTCCCGGGTAGCGCTGGCTGCAAAATCGGGGCCTGTATATCGTCTGCGTCAGAATCGTTGCGTGCAGGCGTGCAACTTTCGAGAGGCCGGCGCGGTTTTAGCCGTAACTCATCACTAGGCGATAACGAAGCTGTTCCACGAAGGAACAGCTCACCCGAGGGGTGCGACACAATGCGTGACTGTTTGAACCATCGTGTGGGCTTTGACCGTGTCTTGATGACGGTCGCGGCAACCTTCCTCACGGTGTCGGCCAGCTCGGCCCTGGCGCAGGATCAGGTGCGCAGCAGCGCCGCCGAGCTCGCGATCGAAGCTGCGATCCCGCGCCCCGAGCCCGCAAACGTCCCGCCCCCGACTGCAGCCGACATCAAGCTCGACACCACCGCCACGGTGCAGGATTCGACGAAGGACGCCGCGAGGGACTCCGCCAAGACGGACGTCGCGCCAGCGCCGGACAAGGTCGAGACCAAGCCGTCCGACGTCGCCACCACACCCGCGCCAGAAGCGCCGAAGGGCGAGACTGCGAAGACCGAGCCGGCAAAGACCGAGCCTGCCAAGGCCGACACCGCGACCGCCACGCCGGCGGCTCCCGCCGCACCGGCCGCCGAGCCGGTGAAGGCCGCAAGCACCGTGCCCGCCGCCGACCAGCCGGTCGCGGACAGGCTCAAGGACATGATCGGCGCCAAGACCTCGCGCCATTTCGACCGCAAGAACGAGCGGGCGGCCGTCGAGAAGTTTTACGGCGCGCGCGACTTCGCGCCGGTCTGGACGCAAGGCGGCAGCCTGACTGCTGCGGCCAAGGGCGTGATCGCGCGGCTCAAGGACGCGGCCTCCGACGGTCTCAATCCCGCCGACTATCCGGTGCCGGATTTCGCCGCCGCCACGACGCCCGATGCGCTGGCCGATGCCGAGCTCAAGCTCACCGCCGGGATGTTCGACTACGCCCGCCACGCCCAGAGCGGCCGCATGCATTGGTCGCAGGTCAGCGGCGACATCCTCTATCCCGAGCACCCGGTCGACCCCGGCGAGGTGCTCGCCAAGGTCACGACCGCGAGCGATGCCTCCGCGGCGCTCGACAGCTACAACCCGCCGCACAGGCTCTACAAGGAGCTGAAGGCCAAGCTCGCCGAGCTGCGCGGCCAGGGCAGCGGTCCGGTGATCGAGATCGCCGACGGTCCGGCGCTGAAATATACCCCGGCCGGCAAGAAACAGGCTGAGATCGTCGTGGAAGATCCGCGCGTGCCGCAACTGCGTGCCAAGCTCGGCCTCGCCGAGAATGCCAGCGACACCCGCTACGACGCCGCGGTCGCCGAAGCCGTGCGCAAATTCCAGACCAGCGCCGAGCTGAAGCCGACCGGCATCCTCGACGACAAGACGGTCAAGGCGCTCAACACCCCCAAGCGCGACAAGCAGATCGACGTGGTGCTGGTGAACATGGAGCGCTGGCGCTGGCTGCCGCGCGACCTCGGCACGCCGGCGCTGGGCGATGCCTATGTCATCCTCAACATTCCGGACTTCACGCTGAAGGTGATGCAGCGCGGCCAGCAGGTCTGGACCACCCGCGTCGTGACCGGCAAGCCGGGTTCGCATGCGACCCCGCTGCTCACCGAGACGATGAAGTACATCACGGTCAATCCGACCTGGAACGTGCCGCCGTCGATCGTCTACAACGAATACCTGCCGGCCCTGCAGCAGGACCCGACCGTGCTTCAGCGCATGGGCCTCAGGCTGGAGCAGAACCGCGACGGTTCGGTGCACATCTCGCAGCCACCCGGCGAGGCCAACGCGCTCGGCCGCATCCGCTTCAACTTCCCGAACAAGTTCCTGGTCTATCAGCACGACACGCCGGACAAGCATTTGTTCGCCCGGGACGAGCGCGCCTTCAGCCATGGCTGCATGCGCGTGCAGAATCCGGATCAGTACGCCTCCGTGCTGCTCAACATCGCCATGCCGAACGAGAAGTACACGCCGGAGCGCGTGCGCAGCATGTACGGCAAGAGCGAGATCGACCTGAAATTTCCGACCCCGATCCCGGTCAACATCACCTATCAGACCGCGTTCGTGGACGACGCCGGCAAGTTGCAATTCCGCAAGGACGTCTATGGCCGCGACGCGACCATGATCAACATCCTGAAGAACAACCGCGGCAAGGACCTCGAGGCCGTCGTGGCGCATTCCCAGCCGAGCTATTCGCGTCCGGCGACGACGCTGCCCTCTGGGGTGGCCGTGGCTAACAGCGGCTTCGGCTCGTCCGGGCCCAACTTCTTCGAGCGGCTGTTCGGGGCGCCCACCCAGGCCGCGCCGCCGGTGCCGGTCGGCCGCCGTCCGCAGCGGGTGTTTACCCGCTGAGCCTCGCTCGGCACCCTTGGCTTACAGGAATTATGTAATGAAATCAGCGGCCTCATCCCTCGGATGGGGCCGCTTAACGTTAACCATGCTGCGACCCGCCCTGGGGCGGCGGGCGTTTTTTTGCCACAGTCAACGGCTTAGGATCGTATTCTGACTTGGTTTGGGGGCGGGAAGGTCAACGTCAAATTAACCTTCTCGCTTTAAGAAAGCGTTCATCCTCTTTCGCGCTGCTAACGGGGTTGGCGGGAGAGTCCATTTGAACGCTCGTCGACTGGGTGGGCTCATACGTGCTGACTGGTCTCGCACGCCAACTTGCTGTGCTGTCGTTGTCCCATGCGGGCGTGAAGGCCGGATCCCGGATCGGCCTCGCGGCTGCATTGCTGCTTGCGGCCGCCGGTTCGGTTCATGACGCCGCCGCGCTGAACGAGACCAAGACGCTCTCGTTCCACCACACCCATTCCGGCGAAGACCTCACCGTCACCTTCAAGCGTGACGGGCGCTATGACGAGGCGGCGCTGAAGCAGCTCAACCATTTCCTGCGCGACTGGCGCACCCAGGACGAGACGGTGATGGACCGCCGCCTGTTCGACATCCTCTGGGAAGTCTATCGGGACGTCGACGGCAAGCAGCCCATCCAGATCATCTCCTCCTATCGCTCTCCCGCCACCAACGCCATGCTCCGCCGCCGCTCCTCCGGCGTGGCGCGCGCCAGCCAGCACATGCTGGGACATGCGATGGACTTCTACATCCCGGGTGTGCCGCTGGAGCAGATCCGCTTCGCCGGCCTGCGCCTGCAGCGCGGCGGCGTTGGCTTCTATCCGACCTCCGGCTCGCCCTTCGTGCACCTCGACACCGGCAGCGTCCGGCACTGGCCGCGCATGACGCATGACCAGCTCGCGCGCGTGTTCCCGGACGGCAAGACGGTGCATCTGCCGACCGATGGCGTGCCGCTGAAGAACTATGAGCTCGCCAAGGCCGAGATCGAGCGACGCGGCAGCGGCGACGATGCCGGCAGCAAGCCGAATTTCTTCGCCGCGCTGTTCAAGAGCAAGTCGGCAGCTCCGGCCGGCAGCGACGAGGATGACGAGGGCGCGCCCGCTCCGGCCGCGAAGCCGGCGGCAGCGACCGTCGTCGCAGCCGCCGCCAAGCCCGCAGAGCCGGTGCCGACGCCGCGCGCCAAGCCGCAGATCGCCACAGCGATCCAGCTCGCCTCGGCCGATGCGCAGATCGTCGCGCCGCCCAAGCCGAAGCCGGCGCCCCTGGCTGACAAGCCCGCTTCCGGCAAGCCGGAGACCCCGGCCGACATCATCAATGCGCGCGGCTTCTGGGATGACGTTCCTGCGACGCCGCAGCAGGCGACGCCGGCGCAGGTCGCAGCGCTGAAGGCGCGCCAGGCGCTGGCTGCGGCTACCGATCCGCAACCAACCGCGAGCGTGCCCAACGCGGCCCTCCAGGCCCTGGCTTTCGCGCCGGCGGCCTCGCCGGTCGACCGCGCCAATGTCGTCGCCGCCTCCGCGCCGATCCCGCGCACCACCCGTCCCCGCAGCGTGGCCCAGGCAGCGGAGATCAACACGGTGGTCGGCAAGAGCATCGACGGCAGGATCGCAACCGCGACCCGCCTCTCCGCGGCCAAGGGCGAGAGCATCTGGCTCAAGATCGTGATGCTGTCGCCGAGCGCCAGTCGCGCGATGTCGGTGACGCTGATGGGCGAACTCGATACCGCGGCGCTGCGCGGCTATTTCGTCAAGCCGAAGGCCGTGATCGCGATGGGCTTCTCCGACGATCCGATGCTGGGCCTGTCCTGCGACAATTTCTCGGGCAGCGCGACCGCAAAGCTCGAGACGACGTCGTTCGTCGTGCGCACCGCCGCGCTGCGCTGAGGCGCATAGCGACCTCCACGAATTCAGTCTCGTAGCCCATCTTGCGATGATCGTAGGCAGTCTCCGCCGTGCGCCAGATCAAGCCGGCAGGCCTGCCCGAAGGAGGCCTGCCTCATAGCGCTGACGATCGACCTCCCGCTTATAATGCTGGGTGGAAAGATGATTGGCGACGGAAAATGCCGGCTCACGCTTGAGAACTTCGGCCGCGTGCGCGCCAGCAGCCACTGCATTGCCCATCTGCGCGAAGATCCCGGCGAGGAACGCATGATGGGTGTGATCGGGGCGTGAGATCCGCGAGAGGGCTTCGGCGGCTTCGGCGTATTTCTCGGCACAGTAATAGGCACGCCCGAGATGGCTCCAGAAACGTTCCGGATGATATGGGTTGAGCCGCATCGCCTTCTTGATCCAGTCGATGCCTTCCTCCGGCCTCCCCAGCCAGGTCAGCAGCTCGCCCTGCTGCACCACCACGAGGTCATAATTCGGGTTGAGCGCGAGCGCGCGTTCCTGATGGTAAGTGGCCTTATCATGGTCGTCGCGATTCAGATTGAGTGCCGCGAGGATGCGATGGACGTCGCTGTCGTTGTCGTCGAGGACCAGCGCGGTTTCCAGCTCTGCAGCCACCTGCTGGAAGGTGGCGTCGCGATCCGCGCACCAGTTATAGACCCAGGTCTGGCCGAGGACGCACGCCTTCCACGCATGCGCGTGCGCATAGCTCGCGTCGAGTTCGAGCGCCCGGTCGAGCAGAAGTTGCGCCCGCGCATTGTCTTCGCGATTGGAGCGATGGTGCAAGACCTTCGCGGCCAGCACGCATTCGTAGGCCGCCATGTTGTCCGTCGGCTTGCGGTTCGCGCGATCGTGCGTCGCCGCCTCGACGCGGCCGGGCAATGTGGCGGCGATCGCCCGGGTCATCTCGTCCTGGATGGCGAAGATGTCCTTGAGCTCGCCGTCGTAACGCTCGGCCCAAATGTGCCGATCCGTCTCCGCATCGATCAGCTGCACGGTGACGCGGACGCGATCCCCGGCCTTTCGCACGCTTCCCTCGATGACGTAGTCGACACCGAATTCGCGGCCAACATCCTGTACCTTGACCGACTTTCCCTTGTACACGAAGGTCGAGTTGCGCGAGATCACCAGCAGGTCGTGGAAGCGTGAAAGCTCGGTGATGATGTCCTCGGTGAGACCGTCGGCGAAGAACTCCTGTTCCGGATCGCCGCTCATGTTGGCGAAGGGCAGCACGGCGATTGACGGCTTCTTCGACTTGCCAATCGGCTTTGCGGCGGCCGTCGCACCGGCTGGCGTGCTTGCCGGCGCATCCTCCAATCGGATCCGGTAGACGCGGATGGCGCGCGCGATGTTCTTGACGTTCTGCTCGCCGATGTCCTCGAATGCGACGCCATCGAGGCGCTCGCCCAGTTGGTCGCGAACCGCGCTGGAGATGCAGATGCCTCCAGGCTCGGCCAGCGTCTCCAGCCGTGCCGCGACGTTGACGCCATCGCCAAAAATGTCGTTCTGATCGACGATGACGTCGCCGAGATTGATGCCGATGCGGAATTGGATCCACCGCGGCGGCGCGACATCGGCATTACGCCGCGCCATGCGGCGCTGAACCTCGGCCGCACATAGCACGGCATCGACGACGCTGTGGAATTCCGCGAGCATGCCGTCGCCGGTCGTCTTGATGATACGGCCGCGATTTTTCGCAATGGCGGGATCGATGAGTTCGACCCGATGGGTCTTGAGGCGCGCGAGGGTGCCGGCCTCGTCGACCTCCATCAGCCGGCTGAAGCCGACCATGTCGGCGGCAAGAACCGCGGCAAGCCTGCGCTCTGGTCCCGGCACATCCATCGCTCGGTCCCTTCACCGAGCAATCTAGCAGATGCCGAGATTTTGCCCAAGCTTGGTGCGCTGCAACGCCGACCGGGCGAGGCGCCTCAGAGCATCCCCAGCGCCTGCATGTAGGTCTCGAGAATGGTCTCGGCCTCGGCGCGCTCGTTGGGGTCCTGCTTGCGCAGGCGCACGATGGTGCGCAGCGCCTTGACGTCGTAGCCGTTGCCTTTGCTCTCGGCATAGACGTCGCGGATGTCGTCGGAGATCGCCTTCTTCTCTTCCTCCAGCCGCTCGATGCGCTCGATGATGGATTTGAGCTGGTCCTTGGCAAATTTCGTCGCGGGCTCGTCGTCGCGGACGGCGGCGGAGGTGGCCATCTTGGTACTCCCAATGGAACTGGCAAAACGAGGTGACGCCGGCATCCCTCACCGCGCGTGCTGGGTAGACCCTTAGGGTCGGCGCTCCCAGCGTTCAAGCAAGCATCACGCTCGTCCACAGCGCGCCCACACCTTCCTGCACTGATGCAAAGAAAGCTGTTGTGTGGTGCGACTCAGGGCACCGCGATGTTCCGTTCAATGCCCGTGGGGATGGACCTTCTTCATCGCCTCGATCTGCTCGGGCGTGGCCGTGCCCTGGTGCTTCGCCTTCCAGGTCTCGTAGGGCATGCCGTAGACGGCCTCCCGGCTCTCGTCCTTGCTCAAGGCGACGCCCTGGGCGTCCGCGGCGTCCTTGAGCCAGTTCGAGAGGCAGTTGCGGCAGAAACCGGCCAGATTCATCAAGTCGATGTTCTGGACGTCCGTCCGGCTCCGCAGATGCTCGACCAGGCGCCGGAAAGCGGCCGCCTCGAGCTCCGTTCTGGTTTTGTCGTCGATTGCCATGGCTGTCGTCCTTAACCGTGCCGGTGGAGGTTAGCGTTAGGGGATCAGGTGGGTGTTGTCACAGATTTTGCCATATCGCGGCGCAAAGGGACCACGGCCCGGCTGGCCCCGGCCCAACGCCAAATCGTCAATGATCTGGTATAGCTTCCGCGACAATGACGACCGAATCTCCCCGCTCCCCGCTTTACCTGCTCGCCCGGTTGGTCCCGGTGCTGGTGGTCGCCCTGCTGTGCCTTGCCGCCAGCCCCGCCTCCGCCGATTTCCGCCTCTGCAACAACACCTCGAGCCGGGTCGGGATTGCGCTCGGCTACAAGGATGCCGAGGGCTGGACCACCGAGGGCTGGTGGAACATCTCGTCCCGCTCCTGCGAGACGTTGCTGCGGGGCACGCTGGTCGCCCGCTATTACTACATCTACGCCATCGACTACGACCGCGGCGGCGAATGGTCGGGCCAGGCCTTCATGTGCTCGCGCGACAAGGAGTTCACCATCCGCGGCACCGAGGATTGCCTGGCGCGCGGCTATGACCGCACGGGCTATTTCGAGGTCGACACCGGCGAGCAGCGGGCCTGGACGGTGCAGCTGACCGACGCCAACGAACAGCCGGCGCAGCAACGCGTGCCTGGCCTGCCCGGTCCGGTGGGCCCGGGCGGGGTTCCGGGTTTGCCCAATAGCCCGCCCGGTGCTACGCCCCCGGGCTCGCCCGGCCTGCCACCCCCGCCTGGAAATAAGCCATGAGGCGTCTTCGCCGTATCAAGATTCTCGCGACCCTGGGACCGGCCTCTTCAGACCTCGCGATGATCCGCCGCCTGTTCGAGGCCGGCGCTGACCTGTTCCGCATCAACATGAGCCACACCCCGCATGACAAGATGCGGGAGCTGGTGGCGACGATCCGCAACGTCGAGTCTAGCTACGGTCGGCCGATCGGCATCCTAGTCGACCTGCAGGGCCCGAAGCTGAGACTGGGCTCCTTTGCCGAGGGGGCGATCCAGCTCCAGAACGGCCAGACCTTCACGCTGGATTCCGACAAGGCGCCGGGCGATGCCACGCGCGTCAATCTCCCGCATCCGGAGATCCTGGCCGCGCTCAGGCCCGGCCATGCGCTGCTGCTCGACGACGGCAAGGTGCGGCTGATCGCGGAGGAGACCTCGAAAGAGCATGCGGTGACCCGTGTCGTGGTCGGCGGCAAGATGAGCGACCGCAAGGGCGTCAGCCTGCCCGACACCGATTTGCCGGTCTCGGCGATGACGCCCAAGGACCGCGCCGACCTCGAGGCCGCCCTCGTCACCGGCGTCGACTGGATCGCGCTGTCCTTCGTGCAGCGCGCCGACGACGTGATCGAGGCCAAGAAGATGATCCGCGGCCGCGCCGCCGTGATGGCCAAGATCGAGAAGCCGCAGGCGATCGACCGCCTCGCCGACATCATCGAGGCTTCCGATGCGCTGATGGTGGCCCGCGGCGACCTCGGCGTCGAGCTGCCGCTGGAGCGGGTGCCGAGCCTGCAGAAGCAGATGACGCGGATGGCGCGCCGCGCCGGCAAGCCGGTGGTGATCGCGACCCAGATGCTGGAATCGATGATCCAGTCGCCGGTGCCGACCCGCGCCGAAGTCTCCGACGTCGCCACCGCGGTCTATGAGGGTGCCGACGCCATCATGCTGTCCGCGGAATCGGCCGCCGGCAAATTCCCGGTCGAGGCGGTCTCGACCATGAACCGGATCGGCGAGGAGGTCGAGCGCGACCCGACCTACCGTTCGGTGATCATGGCCCAGCGCCCGGCACCGGAATCCACCGCGGGCGATGCCATCGCCGACGCCGCCCGGCAGATCGCCGAGACGCTCGACCTGCCGGCCTTGATCTGCTGGACCTCGTCGGGCTCGACCGCCGTGCGCGTGGCGCGCGAGCGGCCGAAGCCGCCGATCGTGGCGATCACGCCGAACATCACCGCCGGCCGCCGGCTCGCGGTTGCCTGGGGCGTGCATTGCGTGGTGGCGGAAGACGCGCGCGACCAGGACGACATGGTCAGCCGCGCCGGCCAGATCGCGTTCCGGGACGGCTTCGTCCGCGCCGGCCAGCGCGTGATCATCGTCGCCGGCGTGCCGCTCGGCATCCCCGGCACCACCAACATGGTACGGATCGCCTCGGTCGGCCCCGAAGGCGACGCCAACCTGTAAGCCTCGCCAGAGGCCGCCAAACACAAAGTCGAAAAACAACCCCATGCACAGTAGCCGGCTGCTTGGCCGGATTTGCCGGGGTTTTGCGAAAAGGATGCTCAGGCAAAGGCCTGAGCGCGATCACCTCGCCACCGCACGCGCGGCGCGATTTCTACGCGCCGACCAGCGCCTTGGTCGTCGGCAGCAGCGTCTGCTGGACCACGAGGCCGCGGGCGCGGGCGTCCATGACGCCGACGGCGCGCAGCGCCAGCAGCGTCACCGTCTGCACCGCATCGCGCATCTTGACGGGATCTTCGAGATTGTCGGGCGCGAGCGGCCCAACGAGAGCCTCATGCAGGGCCCCAAGCAGCGCGGTGGCGGCGAGCGCGGTGTCCTGCGCCGGCAGATGGCCGGCGCGCACCGCAGCGTCGATCCGGGAGGCGATCTCGCCGGCGATCTCGCGCCGGCTAGCGAGGCGGGAGGCGCTGACATCGACATCGACCGGCTCGGCCAGGATGCCCCAGGCTAGCCTACGCTGCGACAGCGTATGGACCGCCACCGTGGTGACCGCAGCCGCCAGCGCCGAGGACGGCCCCGGCGCGGCATCGGCCGCCCGGCGGATCGCCGCGAGCTCGTCGCGGGAGACCTCGGCAATGAGCTCGGAGATCAGCTCGGCCTTGGAGGGGAAATAGCGATAGACGGTGCCGGCTGCGACATTGGCCCGAACCGCGACCGGCGCGATCTGCACCGCCGCCATCCCGCCCTCCGCCGCCGCCTCCCGCGCCGCCGCCAAAATCGCGCTGCGCCGCGCCGCAAGGCGCTTCACCACTTGATGCGTCCGCCGATAAACCATGGCGCGCTTCCTGTCCCACACACGCCGGCCGCACGCCCTGCGGCCGAACGCTTCTCACGCAAAAGATGCAAATCGCCCCGCAAGGACTGAACAACTATTCAGGATGAATGACAAGATGGGAAATGCGTGGAGCACCATGGTGAGCGGACGGGGGCGCCATGCCTGCGTCGGCGCCATCCCTGTCGAGGCCGCCTTCCGAGGGTGGCAGTTTGCCAGGAGCAGAGCGGAATCAGCGTCACGTCTGTCCGGTACGATCGATCTCCAGCGAACCTTCGCGAGGCCGAACGAGTAGGGTTGGAGGACCTGGACCGCCGTTCACAATGAGCTCGGTAGTCGCGGCAGAGGTCGTGCGGCATGCGCGCCATCCGGAGCTCCACCGAGGTCATCGAGACGCCGGCCCGCTGCAGCATCCAGTCTCGTGCTCTTGGGCGCGGATCTATCCGCTCTATCCCTTGAAAGAAGCCTACGAGCATCTAGATAGCATCCATATGCCATCCATACGGATGGTAAGAATGGATGCTAGCCATGGCCGATAATATGCGCGAGCTGCGCCCCAAGGTCCCCGACACCGAGAAGATCACGATCAACCTTGGCTATATCGACCTCGGTCATGTCGATCTCATGGTGCAGGAAGGGTTCTATTCGAACCGGACCGATTTCATTCGGACAGCAATCCGGAACCAGCTCGAGCGCCACGCGGAGGTCGTCAGACAATCCACGGTCCGGAAGAACCTGGACCTCGGGCTGCGCAACTACGCGCGCGAGGATCTCGAAGCGGTGCGCCGCGCCGGCGAGATGCTGCAGATCAATGTTTTGGGCTTGGCCACTATCGCCCAAGACGTCACTCCCGAGTTGGCTCGCGCCACGATCGCGTCGGTCTCGGTGCTGGGGGCCCTCCACGCCACTCCCGCGGTCAAGGCCGCTCTCGCCGACAGAATGAGGTGAACGATGCTGAATCAAGACATAGTCCGCGAAGCAACCCGCCTTACGCGTGCCGGCCAACTGGTCGAGGCCACCGCGCTCCTGCAGCGCATGCTCCAGGGCGGTTACGCTCCAAGACCGGAGTCTCGTAGCGCCGCTCAGGCTCGGCTTCCGCTCGATCCGCTTACTATCGACGCCACTGCCGACGTCGTCGAGGAGCGGGAAGCTCCGCCGATCTCGGCGGCCCGCTCTGCTCAGGGACGCAGACGCGCCTTACCGCTCGACGGCATGCGGGATTTTCCCGGGGTCGGCCTGCGAAGTCCGATCACGCGCGCTCCCCTGTCCCCATCGGACATCGTGCCCGAGGGCACACAATTTATCGCCGGTACGTTCAGTAACGCCGCAGGAAGCCGGGCCTACAAGCTGTTCATTCCAAGCCGCTTTCAGGGACAACGGCTTCCCCTGATAGTCATGCTTCATGGCTGCACCCAGTCGCCGGACGATTTCGCGGCCGGCACCCGGATGAACTTCCTGGCGGAAGAGCAGAATTGCTATGTGGTCTATCCTGAGCAGCCGAGCGGAGCCAACCAGTCGAAGTGCTGGAACTGGTTTCGCACCGGCGACCAGCGTCGCGGCGGGGGCGAGCCGTCGATGATCGCCGGTATTACCCGCCAGATCATGCGCGAGCATCCGATCGATCCGAAGCGCGTATACGTCGCGGGTCTGTCGGCCGGCGGGGCCGCCGCCGCGATCATGGGCGCAACGTATAACGACCTGTACGCGGCCGTCGGTATTCATTCAGGCCTCGCGTGCGGGGCCGCGAGCGATCTTCCCTCCGCGTTCGTCGCCATGCGGCAGGGAGGCGGCTCCAAGGCAAATGCGGATGGCAAAACTTCTGTGCCGACCATCGTTTTCCATGGCAATCGCGACACTACGGTGCATCCAAAGAATGGCGATCAGATTATCGAGCAGTCCGCCAGGGCGACGAGGCCGACGACGAAGGTACTTCGCGGACGCGTACCCCACGGCCATGCCTATACTCGCACCGTCCTGATCGACGGGGCCGGTCGGGCGATCTCGGAACACTGGGACATCGATGGCGCCGGACACGCGTGGTCAGGCGGCAGCCCCGCCGGGTCTTACACTGATCCGCAAGGGCCGGATGCCACAAGGGAAATGCTGCGCTTCTTCCTCGAGCATTCGCTCGGTGGGTAACCCAGCTTCACAGGGCGCTCGGGTCCTCGAGCACGTCGCCGAGCTTCCGGATCAGCTTGCCGGCCTCTATCCGCCAGTCTCGCGATCAAGGCACGAATGCGAGCGTAGTCGCCGCAACTTAAAGCGGTCTCTGGAGAGCACAACGAGCGGAGAGCTGATTGTTCTCAGACCGACACCCGTTGAGTATAGGTCTGGAAGATCGCCAGCTATACGCTTGTTGGTTGGAGTTGCGACATCGCAGAGCGTGCGATTGATCTCGGGACTCCAACAATGCGCGGGTTGGAACGCCAGCTCACAAAGCCTGTTGTCCGTTCAGAAATGACCGTTGTGGTCGCACCCCATTTTATTGGAGCGTCAGATGAGCAAACGCAAACCGGCATCAGCCTCAAAGCGCGCCCGCAATCCGAAAATGGCCGTGCGGACCGAACGGAACAAACAGGCCGTTGTTAGAAGCCCGAAAGAGAATTTTCTTCGCTCGGTTGCGGCAGTTTCGATTGAACCGCCTCTTAAGCTTCAGGATGATCCTAACCACGAGGTTCCTACCATTGAGCCTCGGGTGGATGCCTTGCCAGATGACGTCAGTCAGAGAATGACGGAAAGCGATCAAACGAAGAGCTTTGTTTTAGCCACGGCAAACATGCAGGCATATCAAACGAAGCTTTTTGAGGTCGCCCGAGCCAACGTGCAATTTGCTTTTGAATTTGGCCTGAGATTTGCGACGATCGGGTCACCGACTGAATTTTTCGGCGTCCTTGCGGAGTTTACAAGCAGACAGGTCGATATGTTCGGGCAGCATTCGAAAGAATTGGCGGCATATCCATTCTGGCGCATCGAGCCGCCCCGTTCGCAAGTCACCAAGGAAGCCTCTAGTTTGAAGTAACGGACGCCGGCCGCCGTTGCCAACACGATCATCCCCGCAGCCATTCGAGTTGATGCAGTCGAGACAGGCCCTAAGGATGAAAATACGGGTTGGCTTCGAAATGATCTACGACTTCCAGCAAGTCACACCATTGATTGCTATCGTCGGCATGCATTTTACCCGGGCATCCGACATCATTGTGCCGGATTACCTCATCACCGAGCCTTCCGTCCCGATCTCGCCCTACCGCGACGGCTTCGGAAACTGGTGCAGTCGGTTCGTTGCGCCCGCCGGCCGCATGCGCCTTTCCGCCAACGGTACAGTGCGCGATAGCGGTTTGCCTGATGTGATCGCGCCTTCCGCCACGCAATACGCGGTTGAGGATCTTCCACCTGATACCATCGTTTATCTGCTTGGCAGCCGCTACTGCGAAACCGATCGGCTTTCCGACATCGCATGGAAGCTGTTCGAGAATGTGGCGCCGGGTTGGCCACGGGTCCAGGCGATCTGCGATTTCGTGCACAATCACATCGCGTTCGGCTACGAGCACGCGCGGGCCACCATGACGGCTTGGGAAGCATTCAACGAGGGCAAGGGCGTCTGCCGCGACTATGCACATCTTGCCATTGCATTCTGCCGTTGCATGAACATTCCAGCACGCTATTGCACCGGCTATCTCGGCGACATCGGCATCCCGCCGCCCCACGCTCCCGGGGACTTTACAGGCTGGTTCGAAGCCTATCTTGGCGGTCGCTGGTACACATTCGATGCACGCAACAACACTCCGCGAATCGGCCGCGTCCTGATCGCGCAAGGCCGCGATGCGGCGGATGTTCCGATCGCCCAAACTTTCGGACCCAACACGCTCGTCAGCTTCAAGGTGTGGGCTGATGAACTTGTATAAAGCGCTCGCCTTGGGCGATTGGGTACGAGGCGGCTGAGATTGATCTCGGCTGATTGCTTGGAAGACTGTTACACAGTTCGCATCACCGCCCGAAGTCCAGCTCGTACTTCTCGCAAAGAAGGGCCAACAGGTCGTTCGTGAGGAAATAGAATTCGAAGAAGATGATGGTTGGCAAGAGATACAGCCCGTCTCAGAGCTCAGACTTTGCAACGTCCTGCTCTATTGCAGCCCAAGGATGCCAGCCAAGACGATGACCAGGAGCACTGCGGTGAAGATTGCTTCCAGCCGAGGACCTGGAGCGCGCTCGGGCTTTCTACTCCGAAAAACTCGGTCTCGACCCGGTCGAACAGCGCGAGGGTGGATTGCGCTACGTCTGCGTATCTGGCGAGTTTGCGATATTCATCTCGGCCGGGTGCAATCCGGCAGCATACGCAGATGGGCTGGGAAGTAGAGGATATCGACGCAACAGTGCGCGAACTTCGCGCGCGGGGAGTCAAGTTCGAGGAATATGACCTTCCTGGTCTGAAGACTGCTAATGGGATCGCCGAGATCGCCGGCAACTACGCCAGCAAGGGTGTCGCTCAGCGAGGCGCGTGGTTCCGCGACAGCGAAGGCAATCTTCCTGGTATCGAACAGCCAGTTCGATCCTGACGTTCCAGTAGAAAGATCGATGCGCGTGCGGGCCGAACGGATCGTGGTCATGTTGCCGCGCGGCCAAAACGCGCGCGACCATCAGTAGCATTGTGTTTCTGAATGCAAGGGTCGTCCTTAAGCGGTGAAATCTATCGATCGTGGGGTGCGCTCTCGAGAGAGGCCAGCACATGATTGAGCTTTGGAACAGGTGGTATGAGACCTTGGCCTCCGTCGAGGGGCTGGCAGCCGTTGTCATTGTTGCCGTAACGACCGCTGGCGTTCTTACGTTGATTGAGGGTCGGCGGCATAGGACAACAAGACATTCATTTGAGAGGCGGAAAACGCCCAAGTAGACCGGAGTAGATGGCTCCTACATAAAGCGCTCGTATGCAGGAGGATCAAATGATCGCTTCTCATGCAAGTTGGAACAGGAATGCGCCTCGGCGGGACACATTCTGCTTATTCGCGTTGTTGAGCATCCTGGTCGCGACTCCCGCCCTCTTTATGATCCTCCTGCTGGATTCCCAACTCGTCTTACCAGCGCTCAGTCTTCTATTTTTCTCAGACGCGATGATCACCGCGCTCTTGGCCTGGGCAAAGCCCGAACATGTAACGCCAGAACATGTAACGCTCTGGGATATCGCAGGTGCATTCACCATGATGTGTTGCGCCGCAGCGATTTTTGGCGAACCAGATCAAGTCGCAATGCTTTTCGGGGCGCCGGTCGGACAGCATTCCGACGCCGTTTTGGGAGATCGTCACCTGGCGCCCGGATTGCCGGCGACGTCGGACTAGAGCTGAATTGGCCGCTCTGTTTTGGATGGTAACGCGCATCGGTCAATCCATAAGAACGTATGCGGCCATCGCTCGGAGTTGCCATTTCCCTGGCATCGGGGACCATGATCCGTGTTAGATTCTCTCAATACGGATGTTCTTAGCGTACTCTTGCAGGTCGTTCTAATCGACCTTGTGCTCGCCGGCGATAATGCCATCGTCATCGGCCTTGCCGCGGCGGGACTTCCTCAGGCCCAACGAAGCAAGGCGATTTTGATCGGTATAGTCGCCGCGACGATACTGCGCCTTCTGTTAGCCGGGATAGCGACGCAGATCCTGCAGATCGTCGGCCTCCCACTCGCCGGCGGGATCCTGCTATTGTGGGTATGCTGGAAAATGTGGCGAGAGTTGCGCACGTCCCGCACGGGCCCCACCGATAGGAAAGGGGCAATTGAAGCAATCCCGGAAAACAAACCTCGTAAAACACTCATCCAAGCGAGTTGGCAAATTATCGTTGCCGACGCTTCGATGTCTCTCGACAATGTTCTGGCCGTCGCGGGGGCTGCGCGGGAGCATCCATTGGTCCTGATCTTCGGCTTGGGCCTTTCCATCGCGATGATGGGAATGGCCGCTTCCTTCATTGCCCGCCTTCTGGAGACTCATCGCTGGATTGCATACGTCGGTCTGGCCGTCATTCTCTACGTGGCACTTGAGATGATCTTTCGCGGAACATTGGATGTCATGAAGGTCGCGTCGATATGACGGCCCTGTTGTGTCCGACGGCACGGCAACATTTCCCCCTTGCCCGACGAGACACTGACTGCGCTCCACTCCGGAGGCTGCGCCGCTTTGCCCCGTCACGGTCCCATACCAATTCTTGCGAATGCCATCGCTTGGGAGCAATCTCGAGCTAGCTGTCTGGTCGGTCGCGGACTTCGGCCTTGAGGGTCAGGTGCCCCAGTTTTCGAGTCTACTGATTTTGCACAAATTGATGGCGGCATTTGCAGCCGTGGTAGCGGTCATATTCGTGAGCGGCGCAATCGTCTACGACAGACTTAGCGTGATCGAAGAGGCCAAAAACCGGCGGGTCCACACCACTGACGTGTTGGACACGCTAGAGGCGGCAGTAGCCGCAACGCTGGATCAACAAACTAGCCTACGCGGCTATTTGATCAGCGGCGACGAGAAATTCCTGGACCCGTACCGCAGAGGCAGCGCCGACTTCAGCGCGGCAATCCGAAAATTGAGAGAACAGACTTCGGATAACCCAGACCAGCAAAGTCGTCTCGATGAATTGAACAAGCTGGCGATGACGTGGCGCGTCGAGACCGCCGAGCGGGAGATCACGCTGATGGCGGATCCCACGACGCGGGAGCAGGCGCGCACGTTGGAGGGGGCGACCGGCAAAGCTGCCATGGACGCAATCCGCGCCAAGGCGCGCGAAATCGAGAAGGTTGAGCGCGATCTGTTGGCAAGGCGTGACGCCGTACAGAACTCGGCATATGCTACTGCATACACGGCAACCGTGATGGGCGCCGCAGCCTCACTCATGATCGCAGTGTTGATGGGCATACTACTCACACGCGCGATCGCGCGGCCGATCACACGCATGACCGGGGCTATGGCAGCACTTGCCAAGGGAGACACGAGCATCGACGTGCCCGGAATTGACCGGCGTGACGAAATCGGCGCAATGGCGGCCGCGGTCAATGTTTTCAAGAAAGGCATTGTCGAACGCCAAAGGACACAAGTCGAGCTCGCTCATGTCAGTCGCGTAGCCACAATGGGCCAGCTGACGGCCTCGATTGCCCATGAGATCAATCAGCCGATCTCGGCCGTGCTTAGTAACGCCGACGCCGCCTTGAACTGGCTCGCCGCGGACCCGCCAAACCTGGGCAAGGGCCGCGAGTCCCTCCACCACATTGTCACAGATTGCCAACGAGCTGGCGACATCGTCCACCGGATCCGCGATATGGTCAGGAAAGCGCCGGTGCCCAAAAGTCGGCTCGACGTCAACGCAGCCGTTCTGGACGTCATCGCCATGGTCCGGAGCGAGGCGGTGAGGCATGGAATCTCGGTACAGATGCAACTCGCTGAGGATCTGCCGCAAATCGAAGGTGAGCGCATTCAGCTGCAGCAAGTGCTCCTTAATCTGATCCTCAATGCCGTGGAAGCCATGAACAGCCTCGAGGACGGCAAGCGGGAGTTGCAGATCAGTACCGAAAGAGACGTTGCAGGCAGCGTGCTCGTCGCTGTACGGGATTCGGGCCCGGGGATCGAGCCGACGAGTGCGGAACGTGTTTTCGACGCGTTTTACACGACCAAGTCCGACGGCCTAGGCATGGGGCTTGCCATCTGTCGGTCGATCATTGCGGCTCATGGCGGACGGTTGTGGGTCACCGTGAATAAACCGCGGGGCGCCGTCTTCCAGTTTACCCTCGCTCCCCTCCAGGACTAGATGACGCCACTTGCCCTGCGCGGCTGCTGAGTTTTGCGGCCGATGCTCGGGTTGCGCGAGATGGGCCCGAGGGCTCCCACGCCCCTCGCGTCTCACCTGGAGCCCGATCAAAGCGTAATCGAGCTTCTCAGCTCGTTCGCGCGATCGCGGGCTGCGCCGATGCGGCCTCGGCGGTCCGCCAGGCTGCACAGCGTCCGAGGATCAGCCCGAACACGATCAGGATTGCCGGGAAGCCGACCGGTTGCCCGAGAAACAGGAAGCTCGCAAGCAGCGCAAAGACGAGCGCCAGCGCCAACACCTCGTGGCGTGCGAAACCCTCATCGAGACCGGCGCGGATGAGGAAGGCCACCGCGATGCCCAGCACGACCAGGTCGTACATGAAGAGATAGGGCGTCGTCAGCAGCGTCGCCGTCGCGAGCATCGCCGCCTTGAGGGCGTGGGGCAGCCGGCTCCGCCACACCACGGCCAGCACGACGGCAACGGCTGCGGTCAACACCCACTGGAAGATCCATCCGAGCGGCTCGGTGCCGCCGACATAGCGCACCAGCGCGAAGATGCTCTGCATCTTGAACCAGGGCGCCCTGCCCTCGGTCAGGAAGGCCTGGGAGAACATCGGGATCCAGTGGAAGAACGCCTGCCAGCTGTCGGTGCCGAAGGCGAACCAGGACACTACAGCGATCGCAGCGGTGACGATTGCGGCCGTGAACAGCACGGTCCATTCGGCGGCGGCGAGCAGTGCAAGCGGAAACAGGAGGCCGTATTGCGGCTTGTAGCTGAGCAGGCCGAGACAGATTCCGGCCAGGACCGGCCGTGCCGGCAACAGGTAGAGCGTGCCGCCGATCAGCGATGCCGTGAGGAAGCCGTTCTGCCCGACCAGGATGTTGAGGAAGGCGGCCGGAAATCCAATGGCAATCACGAGGCCCGCATTGCGCCCGATGATCGCGCGCATCACGGCAAGATACGGCACCATGCTGAACGCGGCCCAGCCGATGAAGGCGATTGCATAGGGAAATTGCGCGAGGAACGACGCAACGAACAGGAAGGGCGGCGGATAGTGCCAGGCGAAATGGCCGACGAAATCCTGCTTGAGCAGTGCAAGCTCGACCTGCTTCTGAATGTCCCAATCCCAGGCCTGCGCGGGATGCCCCTCGAGCGCCAGCTTTCCGGCCGCCCAGACATTGACGAAATCAGTGGGGATGCCGCGTCCGTCGGCGTCGAAGATCCAGAGATGGGTGAGATAGGCCGTCGGAAAATACGCCAGCGTGACGATCGCCAGCACGAAGGAGATGTTGACGAGGATCGCAGGGACCGCATCGTGACGGCCGACGGCTGGCGGGACGGACGAAGCTTCGGCCATGCGGCTTCCTTACGCGATACGCTGACGCAGATGCGTTCAAGCCATACACCCGAGTGGCTTGAAGGAGGCTTAAGCCCGATCGTCGCGCCTCGCGCCGATACCGGCAAAGCAAAAGAGCCCCGTCGATGACGGGGCTCTTCGCTATTTCGCTTGTCGTCCGGCCTTACTTGAGGCTGGTCGAGATCGAGGTGAACTTGGCGTTCAGCGTGGTGCCGAGGTTGTTGACGACGGTGATGATCGCCAGCGCGATGCCGGCAGCGATCAGGCCGTATTCAATGGCGGTGGCGCCCGATTCATCCTTCATGAAACGCGCAACGAGGTTCTTCATAGAGTGCTCCAAATGAGTACACGAGGCTACAACTGATCTGGTCTCTTCGGCTTCCCAGCGCCGCCCGACCATGGGAACGAAACGTAGAGGCAAAGAATTGCGCCGCAGTTAATTCGACTGCGTAAACACTGAGCGGATTGCGTGTATTGGCCCATGGTAAATCCAAGTTCGAAACAATCCGTTAAATTGTAAATATATGACGCCGGTCTGGCGCGGCCGGTTTACCCGAAGTTATGACCGGCGTGGTCCAATGCCGCCCGCTCGGACTGAAGCGCGGCGAGATGGTGCGCACGCAGCCCGCCGGGTCCGGATCATGGCCGGACCGGCAAGAACAACCAGGACGACGAGGCGGCATGTCCCTTTCCTTCGCCAACAGCATCGCGGTGCAGGGCCGCGCACGCGCCCTGGTGCCATTGTGCGTCGGCGCCGGCGCCTATCTGTTCTTCCTGTTCCTCGGCGACACGCTGCTTCAGGATTCCGACTCGTTCTGGCAGATCAAGATCGGGCAATGGATCCTCGATCACCGCGCCATTCCCATGATCGACTTCTATTCCTTCACGCGGACGGGCGCGCCGTGGATCTCGACGTCCTGGCTGTCGCAGGTCGCGTTCGCCTTCTCCCATGCGCAATGGGGCTGGGCGGGTCCCGTCATCCTCACCGCGGCCGCCGTCGCGTTCACCGTCGCAATCTTCGTCCATCTGCTCGAGGCGCATCTCGAAGCCCCGCGCGCGGTGCTGTTCGCGATGCTGGCGCTGCTGCTGTCGATCCACCACGTGCTGGCACGCCCGCATATTCTGGCGCTGCCGGTGATGGTGGCGTGGGTCGGCTTGCTGATGGCGGCTGCAAGCCGCAAGAGCGCGCCGTCCTGGACCTGGCTGCCGCTGATGGCGCTCTGGGCGAACCTGCATGGCGGTTTCGTGCTGGGGCTCGCGCTGATCGGCCCGATCTCGCTCGAAGCGGTCGAGCATGCCGAGAAGGGCCGGCGGCTTGCCCTGTTCATGCGCTGGGTGCTGTTCGGAATCGGGGCGCTGATCGCGAGTTGCTGCACGCCCTATGGCTGGCGAACGCTGCAGGGCGCGACCAACATCCTCAGCCTCGGCGAGCTGCTGACGCTGATCCTCGAATGGATGCCGGCGAACTTCGCCACCTTCACCCCGTTCGAAGGCGCCCTGCTCGCCCTGATCGCATTCGGCTATTCTCGCGGCGTGGTGCTGTCGGCGCCCCGGATCTTCCTGATCCTGTTCCTGACCTGGAGCGCGCTGAGCCATGTCAGGAGCATCGAGGCATTTGCATTCCTGGTGCCGCTGGTGCTGGCAAAGCCGCTCGGCGAGATGTTCCCGCAGCCGGCGCCTGAGGCCGCCGGTGCCGAAAGCTGGCCGGGCCGCACCCTCACAGCACTCGGCGCGCTGATGATCATGGCGGCAAGCTGGACCTCGACCTCGCTCTACATGGGGCACCACCGTTTCACCTTCACCATGACGCAGACGCCGGTTGCGGCGGTCGATCTGCTCGAGCAACGCAAGGTGCGGCGCGTCTTCAACGCCTACCAGTTCGGCGGCTATCTGATCTCGCGCGACATCCCTGTTTTCGTCGACGGACGCGCCGAGCTCTACGGCGAGAAGTTCATCATGGACTTCTTCAAGGCAACCGAAGGCAAGAAGCCCGAGCTGCTGCCGCGTCTACTGGAAGAATACAAGATCGATGCGACGCTGCTGGGCGCCGATGCGCCGGGCCCGCAGATCCTCGACCAGCTCAAGGGCTGGAAGCGGATCTATGCGGACGACATCGCCGTGATCCACGTGCGCGACACCGCAGACAGCACGATTGTGGCGCCTGCGAAGTGAGGACCGGCTCCAGCGCGCGTCATCGGCCTCAGCGGCTCCATCACATGGCTCCTTTCAGCAAGCCGACCCTGACAGATCCGGCTCGTCCCGACCCGGACCGAGCCGTGACGATGATCGTGCTTACGATGCTGGCGGCGGTCTCGTTTGTTCCGGTGCTGCTGACGCCCATTCCGGCGATGGTCGATTATCCCAATCACCTCGCCCGCATGTACATTCTGAGCCAGAACGGCACCCCGGGGGCCAATCCGTATTACGAGGTGAGGTGGGCCTTCTATCCCAACCTCGGAATGGACCTGCTGGTCCCGCAGCTGGCGCGGCTGATGAGCGTCGAGAACGCCACGCGGCTGTTTCTGCTGCTGAGCCAATTCCTGATCGTCACCGGTGCGGTGCTGATCGAATGCGTCAGGAAGGGGCGCATCCATCTCGCCGGCTTCGCCGCGCTCGCTTTCCTCTACTGCCTGCCGTTCAGCTGGGGCTTCGTGAATTTCGAGTTCGGGCTCGGCCTCGCGCTCTGGGGCATCGCCGTCTATCTGATGCTCGCCGAGGGCCCCTGGCCGCTGCGCTTCGCCGCCAATCTGATCTTCGTCGCCGTGCTCTATGTCGCGCATTTCTTTTCGCTCGGCATCTACGGCACGACGCTTGGCCTCTTCGAACTGTCGCGCATCCGCCGAGGGCAAGTCGCGTATCCGATCGCGGCCGCGCGGCTTGGCGCGCTCGCCCTGCCGGCGCTTGCGCTGCTTGCGATCATGCATCTCACCGCAGGCTCGATCGGAAGCGAAGGCAACAGCTGGTTCGCCGCATTCAAGCCGGTCTGGCCGCTGCGTATCATGAACGGCTACAATCTGACGATCGCGGCGATAACCGGCCTGGCGCTGATGACCGGTTTGCTGTTCGCCGCAAGGCGCGGCGTTCTCCGACTCGAGCCGGCGGGGATTTGGCTCGCGATCGGCTTCGCGCTGCTTTACCTCGTCATTCCCTCAAAACTATTCGGAACCTCGTTCGTCGACCTTCGCATGATTCCCGCCGCGGCTCTGATCCTGCCGGCGTTCTGCTCGCTGTCCTTGCCGAGCCGGGCCTGGAGAATGGCTGCGCTCGCTGCGATCAGTGGCATCATATTGCTCAATGTCGCCGTCGTTCTGGCGGTCTGGCTGCCTTACCGCGCCGACTATGCGGCGATGATCGCCTCGTTCCAGAAGATCGATCGCGGCTCGCGCGTTCTCGTCGGCAGCACGGACGACAAGGGAGATCCGCCCTTCGCCGACCTCACCTCCTATCCGATGTATTATGCGCCGACGCTGGCGGTGCACTATGCCGACGCGTTCGTGCCCAACCTGTTCACCGAAACGGGCAAGCAGCCGGTGCGGCCGCGCGAGGCGGTGCGCAATATTGCCATTCCCTATGGCGGGCCGGTGCCGTCGGGCCTGCTTGCCGCGATCGCGGCGGGCCAGCCGGCGGCGGACGCTCCGCAATTCGTCCGCACCTGGCACCGGGATTTCGACTACCTCTATGTGCTGGGATCGCCGGCCGCAAATCCGCTGCCGGATCGGCTGGAGGTGCTGGAGACCTCGAAGCGGTTCGTCCTTTACAGGATTCGCCGCACGCCCTAGCGCGAAGCCGCGGCCGCAAAGCGTGGTTAACCGCACTTCACCATTCCGGTCCGCCGCCCTCACCAATGCTCCGGGCGATAGACCCTTAACGGTTGCGGCAAGGCGGCCTTAACCACCTGCTCATAGACTTCCGCCCCTGCAACCCCAGCCGGACTCCTTTCGCATGGCGGCCAATTCCAGATCGATCCGCTACAGCCTCGTCATCCCCGTGTTCAACGAGGAAGCGGTGTTGCCGGTGCTGCTGCGCCGGCTCGACCAGGTCATGTCCAGGCTGGACGGGCCGGCCGAAGCGATCTTCGTCGACGACGGCAGCAGCGATTCCAGCTCGATCGTGCTGCGGGCGCTCGCCGCGCGTGACGAGCGCTTTCGCTACATCGGCCTGTCGCGCAATTTCGGCCACCAGATCGCCATCACCGCCGGCATGGACGCCACGCAAGGCGACGCTATCATCGTCATGGACGCCGATTTGCAGGATCCGCCCGAAGTGATCGAGCAATTGATCGCGAAGTGGAAGGAAGGCAACGACATCGTCCACGCCCGCCGCCTGTCGCGCGAGGGCGAAAGCCGCTTCAAGCGTGCGAGCGCGCATCTGTTCTACCGGCTGCTCGGCAGGATGTCCTCCGTCGGCATCCCCGCCGATGTCGGCGACTTCCGCCTGATCGATCGCAAGGTGCTCGACGCGCTCATGCAAATGCCGGAGCAGGATCGCTTCGTGCGCGGCATGATCGCCTGGCTCGGCTTCCGCCAGGCCGAGGTCGCCTTCCATCGCCTCGAGCGCGCCGCGGGCGAAACCAAATACCCGCTGTTCAAGATGGTTCGGCTGGCGGTGAACGCCGCGCTAGGCTTTTCCGATCTGCCGTTGCGGCTGGCGATCTGGTGCGGATTGACGGTCTCCGGGCTCGCCCTGCTCTACGGCGGCTGGGTGGTCCTGTTGTGGCTCAGCAAGGACAGCCATCTCGTGACCGGCTGGTCCTCGACGATCGTCGTCGTGTCGCTGCTGTGCGGCATCAACATGCTGATGACGGGCATCGTGGGACTCTATGTCGGCCGCATCCATGCCGAGGTCAAACGCCGCCCGCTCTACGTGGTGCAGGCACGCATCGGATTCGATCGCGGCGAGGCCGCGGCGACACCCGCAATCCACGCCGTCAACGAGTGACCCAGCGCATGGCCGAACTGTTCGACGGCTATCACGACAATTACCGTGATGTGGTCCAATCCTCGATCGACTTCTCGGGCCTGCCGCATGATTTCTTCATGCGCGCGAAGGCCGACCTGCTGCGCGATCTGATCGCGCAGCGGCTCGGCGCGGAAAGGCCCGACATGCTGGACGTCGGCTGCGGCGTCGGCAGCCTTCATCCGCTGCTGCACGGCATGGTCGGCCGCCTCAGCGGCATCGACGTCTCGTCCGCCAGCCTGATCCAGGCGCGCACTCACAACGCCGCGGTCGACTACCGGGAGTATGACGGCCGCACCTTTCCGTTCGCCGACGCCAGTTTCGACCTGGTCACGGCCATCTGCGTGATGCACCATATCGTGCCGGCCGAATGGGCGCAGTTCATGGCCGAGATGCGGCGGGTGACGCGCCCCGGCGGGCTCGTCTGCGTGATCGAGCACAATCCCTACAACCCGCTGACGCGCCTCGCCGTTGCGCGCTGCGAGTTCGACCGGGACGCCGTGTTGCTCGGCGCCGGCACGACCCGGAAGCTGATGGCGGCGAGCGGCCTGCGCGAGATCGGCGCGCGGCATTTCCTGCTGCTGCCCTGGGACACCAAACCGGCGCGGCGCCTCGAAGGCGCGCTGAGCGGGTTTTGGCTCGGCGGCCAATACGCCGCGTTCGGCACCGCTTGAATTATTGCGGCGTCGCCCGCCGCTTGTGCACGACCGCCACATCGTCGCCGTAGACGCGCTGCCATTCGGGCAGCCGGTCGAGCAACGCGACGGCCGGTGTGCCAGGCGCAAGCAGCGTCGCGCCGATCTTGTACTCGTCGAGCAGCTTGAGCAGATCTCCGAGGTCGACCAGCGCCAGCGCACGGTTGTAGCGGTCGATGAACGGCCCGCCGTAGAGCTCGCCGCGGCCGTCGATGAAGGTGGGAATGCCGGCATAGATCAAGTAGCCGCCGAAGGAATAATCGTTGAGCACGCGCTCCGCCTTGGCGAGGCCGGCTCGGGCGATGGCGGCCTCGGGGGTGATAATCGGCGCGGGCCGGATGTCGCGCGCCAAAGCCAGGCCGCTGATCGCGGCCAAGACGCCGAATGCGGCCAGATTCAAGCCGCGCGCGGAGCCGTCGGTCTCGCTCTCGCTCGGCCCCCCGAAGGTGCGGCCCAGCGGGGCCGCCAGATAGAGCGGCGCCAGCATGGCCAGCAGATCCGCATTGCGCATCTGCGCCAGCGCGAAATGCAGCAAGCCGATCACCACCATGGTCCGCACCACCGGCAGCGTCACGCCGCGCGAGAGCGCGAAGATGCTCCCCAGCAGCAGCAGCTCGAAGCCGCCGACATGGCTGAAATCCTGCGGCCGCCATTCCGCGATCCAGGCGAGCGCGGAGCCGAGGCCGAGCGTGGTCAGCGGCATCAGCAGCGGTTCCGGGCCGTGCGGCGTCAGGCAGGACGCCGCCAGGGCAAGCACCGAGAACGGCAGCCATCGCAGCAGCACGCGCGGCCATTCGCTTCGCTGCTCGCGCAGCAGCGCCTCGAGCACCGCCGGGCCGATCAGCCCGAGCGCCAGCACCACGCTGCCATGCAGGTTGGTCCACAGCACCAGCAGCGGCAGGGCCCAATAGGGCGGAGGCATGCTGCGGTCCATGCAGCGAACCAGCGCAGCCGCCCAGGTCACCATCAGCGGCAGCACGAGGACATGGGGCCGCGCCAGCATGTGCGGCGCCAGCAGAACGATGGCCGCGATCACCATCAGCATGGTCAGGGCCGGCGAAAGCTCGCGCAGCAGGAAGAACGTGAGCAGGCCAAAGGCGAGTGCTATCGCCGCGGCGGCGATGGCGACGACGCCCGGCCAGCCGGCCGGCGCGTAGACGGCGGCATAGATGACCTCGGACAACCATTCGAAGGTGATCCAGGGCGCGCCGTGCTTCGAAAATGAAAACGGGTCGCTCGTCGGCAGGGTGCCATGCGCGATGATCCAGCGTCCGACCTCGATGTGGGAATAGCTGTCGGGATCCCCGAGCAGACGCGGCCCGATGGCCAGCAGCACGGCATAGAGCAACAGCCCCACCGCCCAAGGGAGCGCTGCACGTGCCGAAAACGGTTGAACCGCGCTGTGGACGACCTGATCAGTCATGGCGGGCCAAGATAGGCCGCAAGCGTTAAGTTCTTCTTTAGGGTTTCGCGCATTTGCCCCGGAGCGCAGTGCGCTTCTGCCGCCCGCTTCAGGCCGCGCGCGCTGGCTTGCGCCCCGGGGGCCAGCCAACAAAAAAACGCGGCGTTGCCGCCGCGTTTTTCAATCTCAGTTGCCGCCTGGGTTTACGCCTGCGGCTGCGGCTCGAGGCCGGGATCCGGATCGGGACGCGGGCGCGGCTTGCCGGCCGGGGGCACGGCGGAGGCGCGCGGGGTGGTCGGCTCGAGCACGGACTCGCGGTTCGGCTTCTTGCCCTTGAGCAGGTCGACGATCTCATCGCCGGTCAGCGTCTCGAACTCGAGCAGGCCCTTGGCCAGCGTCTCGAGATCGGCGCGCTTCTCGGTGAGGATGCGGGTCGCTTCCTTATAGCCTTCCTCGACCAGGCGCTTGATCTCGGAATCGATCTTCTGAACGGTGGCTTCGGAGGCGTTCTGCGTGCGCGACACCGACATGCCGAGGAAGACCTCGTCCTGATTCTCGCCATAGGAGACGGTGCCGAGCTCTTCCGACAGGCCCCAGCGCGTCACCATCATGCGGGCGAGGCGCGTGGCCTGCTCGATGTCGGAGGCCGCGCCCGAGGTCACCTTCTCGCGGCCGAAGATCAACTCTTCGGCGACGCGGCCGCCCATCATGATGGCGAGGCGCGAGGTCATCTGCTCCAGCGACATCGACAGCTTGTCGCGCTCGGGCAGCTGCATGACCATGCCGAGGGCACGGCCGCGCGGGATGATCGTCGCCTTGTGGATCGGATCGGTCGCGGGCACGTTGAGGCCGACGATGGCGTGGCCGCCCTCGTGATAGGCCGTCAGCAGCTTCTCTTCCTCGGTCATGACGAGCGACTTGCGCTCGGCGCCCATCATCACCTTGTCCTTGGCCTCCTCGAACTCGGCCTGTGTCACCATCCGCTTGTTGCGGCGGGCGGCGGTCAAAGCGGCCTCGTTGACGAGGTTCATCAGGTCGGCGCCGGAGAAGCCCGGGGTGCCGCGCGCGATGGTCTTGAGATTGATATCGGGCGCCAGCGGAACTTTACGAACATGCACCTTCAGGATCTGCTCGCGGCCGACGACGTCGGGGTTCGGCACCACGACCTGACGGTCGAAGCGGCCCGGACGCAGCAGCGCGGGATCGAGCACGTCGGGACGGTTGGTCGCGGCGATCAGGATCACGCCCTCGTTGGCCTCGAAGCCGTCCATCTCGACCAGCAGCTGGTTCAGCGTCTGCTCGCGCTCGTCATTGCCGCCGCCCAGGCCGGCGCCACGGTGACGACCGACGGCGTCGATTTCGTCGATGAAGATGATGCAGGGCGCGTTCTTCTTGGCCTGTTCGAACATGTCGCGGACGCGGCTGGCGCCGACGCCGACGAACATCTCGACGAAGTCAGAACCGGAGATGGTGAAGAACGGCACGTTGGCTTCGCCCGCGACCGCACGCGCGATCAGGGTCTTACCGGTGCCGGGAGGGCCGACCAGCAGCACGCCGCGCGGAATGCGGCCGCCGAGGCGCTGGAATTTGCCGGGGTCGCGCAGGAATTCGACGATCTCCTGCAGGTCCTGCTTGGCCTCATCCACGCCGGCGACGTCCTCGAAGGTGACGCGGCCATGGGCCTCCGTCAGCATCTTCGCTCGCGACTTGCCGAAGCCCATCGCCTTGCCGGCGCCGCCCTGCATCTGCCGCGACAGGAAGATCCAGACGCCGATCAGCGCGATGAAGGGCAGCCAGGAGACCAGCAGCGAGACGAACCACGGCACGTTGTCGCCGGGCGGCTTCGCGGTGATCTGCACCTTGCTGTCATAGAGGCGCTTCACCAGCGTCGGGTCGTTCGGCGCGTAGGTCTGGAAGCTGGAACCGTTGGTGAAGGTGCCGTGAATATCCGGCCCCTGGATCACGACGTCGCGCACATTGCCGCGGTCAACCTCGCTCAGCAGCTGCGAGAAGGCGATGTCCTGCGAGGAAGCCCGCTGACCCGGATTCTGGAAGAGCGTGAACAACGCCAACAGCAGCAAAACAATGATGACCCAGAGGGCGAAATTGCGCAGATTGGCGTTCATCGATCTTCCTTCGTGGTCGCGCGGATCGCGGCCCTGATCCTTGGGTCGTTACTTCCGTCAATGCGAGGAAATCCCAAGGAATCCTCATCGTTGGACGCATACAATTTAGGTGCCGCCCCGGTCGCTGCCAAGGGAACGAGATGGGACTATTTATCCCATCTTACCGCGATTCCCGCTGAAATAATGGCGCCCAAACCGGGGTTTTTCCTGCCTGGTTAAGGCGGCCTGACGGGCACGGACGCGAATTGACCGGTGTCATAATCCGCTTCTCTGTCGCGCTCATTTGCCCTTGCGCCGCCGGGCCGGCGCCGGCGCGATCTGGATACGCCCGCCGGCAAGGCTGATCAAGGCTCCCGCAAGGGTTTGCTTCAGGACCGGCCGGCCATTTGCGGCTGCACGGGGGCTGGCGGCCGCCCGATCAAGCACGGACATCAGGGTTTCGACCTTGCCGAGTTCCGCCGGCCCTTCATGACCGAGCGCGTTGATGGCCCGCAGCAGCAGCCGCAGCCGCACCTCCTCCGGCAAGGCGGCAAAAGCCGAGGCCTCGAAGCTTCGGACGCCCACCTGCGGCGCATCGCCGCGATCCCGCACGCGGAGGAAGCGCTCGGCGCCGTCGGCGAGCACCTCGATCGCCGCGTTGGCCCGCGCCAGCCTTGCCGCGAGCCGCGCCAGATTTCTGGCATCGCCGCCCTCGGCTGCGAGAAGCGGCAGCAGCGCGCGCAGCCGCGGCCGGGTGAAGGCGGCGTCCCGGTTGGTGGGGTCCTCGGCAAAGCCGATCCTCGCCCGCCGCAAGGTCGCGATCAGCTGCGATTTGGGGACATCGAGCAACGGACGCGCCAGCACGATTCCCTCGCGCGCGGTGAAAGGAGCCATGGCCGAGAGCCCGGCAAGTCCGCTGCCGCGGAACAGGCGCATCAACAGGGTCTCGGCCTGATCGTCACGGGTGTGGGCCGTCAGGACATGGCTCGCGCCGGCGGCACGCGCGGCCTTTGCAAGCAGACGGTAGCGGGCCTCGCGCGCAGCGGCAGGCAACCCCGTCTTCGGCTTTTCACCGTGCCAGCGCAGAGTCCGGTGCGGCAATCCGAGCGCGGCGGCGAGCCGCTTGACCTCGCGCGCCTCGCGGGCGGCTTCCGGGCGCAGGCCGTGATCAATCGTCACGACCGTGATTTGCGGGGCTCGCGCGAGGCTGCGCTGCCAGCGGGCCGCAAGCCACATCAGCGCAACCGAATCGGGCCCGCCGGAGACCGCGAGCACCAGCGCCGGCGCATCTTTCAGGCCCGCGAAGAGCCGCCTCGCCTCGCGCGCCGAGATCGGTGAATTGTCGTCGTCTGACATGACGCTGCAATCGTCCGCGGATGGACCGAGTGTTTAGCGCAACGCCATCGGTTTTGTCAGCGGATCAGCACTTCACCCGCTTCTGCTCGCGATCGACGGTGGCTTTGACGCTCGCCGAGGCGCGCGGATATTTGCGGCCGATCTCGCCGAAGGCGGCGCAGGCGGCCTCCTTCTCCTTCAGCGCGGCGAGCGACTGGCCGAGCCGCAGCAGCGCATCCGGCGCCTTGGCCGATTTCTCGTATTTGGTGGTGACGGCGAGGAAGGCTTCCGCGGAATCGCGATATTGCTGGCGCTGGAAATAGCTCTCGCCGAGCCAATATTGCGCGTCACCAAGCAGCGGGTCACTCGGATATTTCTGCGTGAAGTTCTTCATGGTCTGCTCGGCCAGCGCGTAGTCCTTGCGCTGCATGTAGCCGATGCCGAGGTCGAACTCGTCGCGAGGCGTCGCCGAGGGCGGCAGGGTGGCCAAGGCAGCGCCCCCGGCCGGTGCGGGATAACCCGATTGCGCCGGCGGATAGCCGGGCTGCGCGGCCGGCGGCACACCTTGCTGGTAGCGGGGGCTGGTGTTGGCGAGATCGAGCGGCTCGCCGGCATTGCGGCCGCCGCCGGGCGTGACCGCCGGCATCGGCTGCTGCCCGCCGCCGAGTGCGCGCGGCGCACCGGGCGCGTTCGGGTTCTGGTTGGGGTCGAAGGCATCGCCGCGGCGGCGCGTGCCGGGTCCGCCGGGCGCCGGCTGCTCCTGAACGATCGGCGCGGGCGCGGCGATCTGCGGCTGCTCGTAAGCAGGCTGAGCGGCCTGCTGTTGCGACGGCTGGCGGTAGCCGGGCGCGGCCTGACCTGGTGCAATCTGGCTCGGTGCGATCTGTGCGGGCGGCATCGCCGCGACGTTGGGTGCCTGCCCGGGCGCGGCTTGCGCGCCGCCCTCGAGCGCCCGCAGCCGCTCTTCGAGCTGGCGGTTGCGATATTGCAGCTCCTCGTTCTGGCCGGTGAGCTGGCGCAGCCGGTTCTCCAGCCGCTCGATCCGCATCTCCGGGTCGGCATCTTCCGACTGCCCGTAGCCCGATTGCGCAAGTGCGGGCGAGCACAAGGAGAGCAGCGCGGCGGTCGCCACGGTGCCGGTAAAGACCTTAAATCTGGATGACATCTTGCCCTGACGACGAAAGCGAAATGGCCTGCGACGGAACCCTCGACGCGCCACACATTGAAGTGGAGTACGCCAAAAATGTGACTGATACCAAGGGGTTTTCAGTCACAGAATGCTGAAACGAAACCGGCGCCCGAGAGGGCGCCGGCATCATCCAATTCCAAAGCTGAACGGCACCTGACTGACCGCCGGGGACCTGACTGATCGTCAGGAGCTCGCGTTCAAGACAGTGACCGCGCGGCGGTTCTGCGACCAGCAGGAGATGTCGTTACAGACGGCGACCGGCCGCTCCTTGCCGTAGGAGATCGTGCGCATGCGGTTCGGGTCGATGCCGCGCGAGGCGAGGAACGAACGCACCGACTGGGCACGCCGGGCGCCGAGCGCGATGTTGTATTCGCGGGTGCCGCGCTCGTCGGCATGACCTTCGATGGTGAAGGAGTAGCGCGGATAGGTCTGGAGCCACTGCGCCTGCTTCTCCAGGGTCACGATCGCCTGCGGGGTCAGATCGGTCTGGTCGCTTTCGAAGAACACGCGGTCGCCGACATTGACGACGAAGTCCTGCTGGCTGCCCGGCGTCGCCGCATTGGCCATCGCATCCGTCGCGGCATTCTTGTTGGCGCAGGCGCCCATCGACAGCGCGACGGCGAGCACCGCGGCCAGCTTCAATCCCTGGAGGATACGCATAGGATGTTTCATTCCGGAGCCTCCACGCTCACGTTAGTCCACTGCTGTCCGGTCTACAGGGGGTTGGTTAAGCGAACGTTCCGTCAACCTTGACGGAACCTTGCCACAGCCGGTCAAATGCCCCCAACCAGCGAAAAGCAAACGCCATGGTTAATGGGTTGTAAATGTGGCGCGAGGGTGAAGGCAAGCCGGTCGATGATCAAAACACCGTTCCGCCAGGATCGACCCCGGCGGCCGAGCGGCTGAAGCCGCTCACGGACTGAAGAGTTCAGGCCGGCGCAGCCGCGCCGGCAACGAGAACCGGCCGCGATGGGGCGATCCGGGGGGTGCTACGTTCGAACAGCATCCGCCGCTCGAACGCACTGGATCGCATGATGGGAAAACGCGTGAGGATCTTTTCCCGGACTCTAGGATAGTCCGAAGCCATCAGGACGGCTTTCTTGGTCGGCCAGCCCGGAAACGAACGCGGCTCGGTGAGAGTCTCGGACAGGAACACGCGGCGGTAGAACGCCTGATGATCGGTGCGCACCATCGAGAGTCCGACATCGGCGTTGAAGTGCTCGCAGGCGACGAAGGGAAGCCGCACCGTCAGATAAGGCAGTTCGGGGAACCGTTGCTGCATTTCCGGATCAGCGACGAATCGACAGGGGTCGATGAAGACCTCGCCCCGGTCCAGGCGCGGATGCAGCACGTCACCGAACACCTCTGTCGTGTAGGACATCCGCCATTCGAATGTCAGAACGTGGATGCGGACGGCACTGCAGAGTTCGTTGTCGACGTAGACTCCGAAATTCCAGACGTTGGGCGCGTCGTCGAAACGGTCGGTCACCCGCTGGGATTCCGACGGCGGAATCAGCCCGGCGTGCAAATAGGCATGGTAACGCATCCGATGGAGGCGATCCTTGTCCTCTTCCGTTTCGATGAGCCGATAATCCACACGCTCAAACAGCGCGGCTCCGCGTGGAACAAGCGCCGTTTGCGGTTCGGCCCCGGACTTCATCGATAACCCCTACGCTGCAAGCAACTTCTGCGAGTGAGCACAAGTTAATAGTTCCTTAAAGAAATTGCAAAGCGTTAGAAACGTTAGGGTTAACCTTTTGCGCCCCGTAAAAACACCGACAAGAAGAGCCTTTGTGAAGTCGGAAGGGAGGTCAGGCGATCGATCGCGCCGAAGCCGCGAGGGACTGATCGTTGCCGCCGCGAACGCCGTAGGAGGCATTGAGCAGCTGACGAATGCGCACGGCAGGGACTGGCCGGCTGAACAGGTATCCCTGAGCTTCGGTCACTGTCCCGTCGGCGTTGATGAGCTCGAGTTGCTCGTTGGATTCAATTCCTTCCACCACCACCGACATACCGAGGTCGGCGGATAGCCGCGCCACCCCCCGCAGCAGCGTCAGCGGACGGTCCGAGTCGATGCCTTCCAGGAAGGAGCGGTCGATCTTCACCTTCTGCATGGGGAAGTTGTGCAAATAGCTGAGGCTGGAATAGCCGGTGCCGAAATCGTCCAGCGAGATGCGCACGCCGAGCGCGTGCAATTGCGACAGGATGTCGTGCGTCAGCTGGGTGTTGCGCAACAGCGAGGACTCGGTGATCTCGATCTCGAGCCGATGCGCCGGCAGGCCCGACACTTCGAGGGCATAGCGGATTTCACTCAGGACGTCGCGCTGGTGGAATTGCTGCGGCGAGAAGTTGACGGCGACGCTGACGCCTTCCGGCCACTTCATGCATTCCACGCAGGCGCGGCGCAGGATCCAGCGGCCGAGATCGACGATCAGGCCCATGTCCTCCGCGACCGGGATGATGTCGATCGGCGACACCGTGCCGCGCACCGGGTGATTCCAGCGCAGCAGCGCTTCGCAGGTGGTGATCTTGCCGGACTTCAGATTGACCAGCGGCTGATAGAACAGCTCGAACTCCTCGTTGGCGAGCGCCTTGCGCAGGTCGAGCTCGAGGATGCGGCGGGCCTCGACGGTCGCCGCCATCTCGTCGCGGAAGAAGCAGAAGGTGCCGCGACCGTCGGCCTTGGCACGGTACAGCGCCATGTCGGCATTCTTGAGCAGCGTGTCGGCGCTGGTGCCATCCGGCGAGGTCAGCGCGATGCCGACACTGGCGCCGATCTCGACCAGGTGATTGTCGATGCGATAGCGCTCGCTCAGCCGCTCTACGATGCGGCGGGCGAGCGCCGCCGCGTCCTCCGGCGAAGCGAGGTTCTGCTGGAACACGACGAACTCGTCGCCGCCGAAGCGGGCGACGAAATCTTCGGGCCGCAGCATCTCGCGCAGGCGGTTGGCCACCGCACACAGGAGCTGGTCGCCGCAGGGATGGCCGAGCGTGTCGTTGACCTGCTTGAACTGGTCCAGATCTATGAACAGCAGTGCGGAGAGCCGCTCGGCATGATGCGTGCTCGCCAGCAGTCGCTCGATCTCGTCGCGGAAGCTGACGCGGTTCGGCAGCGCCGTGAGATCGTCGAAGCGGGCCAGATGGCTGATCCTGGCCTCCGCCGTGCGCCGCTCCGTAATGTCCTCGAGCAGCACCACCGCACCGCCGTCAGCCATCGGCTGGACGGTCCATGACAGCGAACGGTTCCTTTGTGAATCGGGGTCGGCGGTGATGATCTCTTTCGCATGCGCGTTTTCGATATCGGCAATGATCGCAGCGCCGCTCGCGGCCGAAATCGATCCCCCCTCGACACATGCGGCGACGATGTCGCGCGCTGTCATGCTGCTCTGGGTGAGATTGCCGGGCAGTTTCATCATGGCGGCAAAGCGGTGGTTCATCACCGCGAGCTGGCCGTCGATGCGAAACATGCAGAGCCCGTGCGGCATGTTGTTGAGCGCCGTGTCGAACTGGCCGGCGAGCGCAGCCTCGCGTTCGCGTGCGACAACCGCGCGCAAGAATATCTTGTGCAGATTGCCGGACAGCCGCATGACCGAAAGGAGGAACGCGGCGCAGACGACGGACATCGCGACGTAATAGGGCGTGCGGTGCAGCGCCAGCGCGATCACGGCCGGTCCGAAGATCAGAGTGGCTTGCAGACGAAATATCCACTGCCGTCCATAAGCTCTCCCGGCCCCTCCCGCCACGATTCCGGTGGTGACCGAGAGCGCAATCATGTGGGCGACGGCATCTTCATTGCTCAACAGCGTCGTGGAACACCAGAGACCGATGACGGCCGCCTGAATGAGCGCTCCAATCTGGTAGCGCTTCTGCCAACGCGCCGCTTGTTCGGCGCTCAGAACCGATTTTTGGGCCTGGTATCGACTGAGATCGAAAGCGCGTATAGCTCCCGCAAGAATGAGAAGCGGAACAAAGCCCCAGAGCAGCACCTGTCCGGTCTTGAGCGCCGTCAGCGAGGCCGAGAACGCCGAGAACACAATGCCGGTAAGCACCGTGCCGGGAGCTTCGAACAGCGAATCGGTCAGCGCCGCCGAGATCGTCGGCGAGGCCTGGTCCGGCTCTCTGCTCTGGCTTGCGAACTGCATTGGTGTTTGTACGCGCGTCCTGTTTGCCGCGTACTTTTACCCACTTCAGGTGAAGCCTTTCTGAGGGAACATCGTTAAAGTCGAGTTGTTTTCGGCAACGACGAAATGGCTTTCGCCTGATATATCAGGCAGGTAGGAAACTCTCGCCGGGGCCCAAGGTGAAGGAAGTGTTGCCCTTCGTAGAGAACGCGGAAAAATCGGCGCGTTTTTTCGAAAACATCGCGCGTCTGAACGCGCGATGTTTCAGATGTCGTCAGCCCGAGGTCGAGGACAAGAGCGGCGACCATGCCGGGTCCGAGGCGAAGCCCGGCGTCGGCACCTTCAATTCGTTGCGGCCGGAGATGTCGACCGAGTACAGCGACGGCCCGCCGTTGCCGCCGGGATCGCGGAAGAACATCAGCACGCGGCCGTTCGGCGAGAAGGTCGGGCCTTCATTGTGGAAGCCGGAGGTGAGCAGCCGCTCGCCCGAGCCGTCGGGCTTCATGACGCCGATCGCGAACTGACCGCCGCCCTGCCGGGTGAAGGCGATGTAATCGCCCTTCGGCGACCACACCGGGGTGGAGTAGCTGGCGTTGGTGTCGTCCTTGGAGAAGGAGATGCGCTGCGCCTGTCCGCCACCCGCACTCATCACGTAGATCTGCGACCTGCCGCCACGATCGGACTCGAAGCAGATCCGGCTGCCATCGGGCGAATAGGACGGCGAGGTGTCGATCGCCGGCGTGTCGGTGAGACGCGTGGTCGAGCGCGAGCGCAGATCCATCACGAACAGGTTGGAATTGCCGCCCTGCTGCAGGCTCATGATGACGCGCTGGCCGTCCGGCGAGAAGCGCGGCGCAAAGGTCATGCCGGGGAAATTGCCGACGATCTCGCGCTGGCCGGTCTCGATGTTGTAGAGATAGACCTTCGGATCACCCTGGCCGAACTCCATGTAGGTGATCTCTTGCGAGTTCGGCGAGAAGCGCGGCGTCAGCACGAGGTCGGAGCCGCGGGTCAGATAGCGCACATTGGCGCCGTCCTGGTCCATGATCGCGAGCCGCTTGACGCGGCGCTCCTTCGGCCCGGTCTCGTCCACGAACACGACGCGGCTGTCGAAATAGCCCTTCTCGCCGGTCATGCGCTCGTAGATCTGGTCGGAGATGATGTGCGCGATGCGGCGCCAATATTCCGGCGAGGTGAAATATTGCTGGCCGGCGAGCTGCTGGCCGGAGATGACGTCCCACAGACGGAATTCGGCCTTGAGACGGCCGTCCGGCTGCCGCGTCATGCGGCCGGTGACGAGCGCCTGCGCGTTGAGGGTCTTCCAGTTCTGGAATTGCGGCGCGACGTCCATGTTGCTGATGCGCTCGATGAAGGCGGCCTGGTCGATCGGCGCGAACAGGCCCGAGCGCTTCAGATTGTTGGTGATGACCTGCGTGACGCCGTTGCCGACGTCGCCGTCGGACGGCGAGCCCGGCAGGAAGCTGGTGATCGCGATCGGGATCGGCTGGAATGCCGTGGGATCGATGCGCAGGCGCCCCTCCTGCCCTTGAGCGAAGGCGCGTCCGCTCCCGAGCATCGCGAGCGTCGATCCGGTCAGGGTCATGAAGCGGCGGCGGTTCATCGAGCTCACGTCATTCATCGCAAAATTCTTTTGTTCGGATGTCACAACATATCTTTCAGGCCGAAAGTCATCGGAATGAGCTTCCAGCTCTCGTACTGCTGCTTCGGCATGAAGGAATAGACCTGGCACTGCACGATGGCACGCTTGGCGCTCTCCGCCACCGCCTGTGCGATCGACCGCGACGGTCCACGCACTGCGACGACGATCGGCTCGGAGGCGAGCGATCCGTCGATCTTCATGGGAATGTCGATGTCAGCCTCGTACTGATCGGCATCCTGCCCGTTATAGGTGGGGGTGAAGCAGCGCTTGACGGCGCCCTGGAATGCACCGCGCCAGGTCGCGACATTGTTGGCGGCCGTCCCGGTCGCCGCCCCCAGCGATGCCGACGCGTTCAGCGTCGACCCGGCGAGCTCGTGCCGGGTCGCGGCGCGCTTGTCGAGGTCGCGCTGGATCTGCGCGGGATCGAAGGTGCGCTCCTTGGGCTTGGGCTGCTGCTGCGGCTGCACCGCGGCGACCTTCTGCTCCACGGGCTTCGGCGGCGGCTTCTTGGTCTCCATCTTCTTCTGCAGCTCGGCGATCGGATCTTCCTTGGCCGGATCAGGCTTCTTGTCCTGCGGCTTCGGCTCTTCCTTCGGCTTGGCTTCCGCCACCGGCTTGGGCGGCTCCGGCTTCTTCTCGACCGGCTTCTCGACGGGCTTCGGCGGCGGCTCCGGCTGCGAGTTGGTCTTGATCAGCTCTTTTTTCTCGGTGACCTTGCCGACGGCGTCTTCCTCGGGCTTCGGTTCGGCGATCTTCTCGACCTTGGGCTTCGGCTCTTCCTTCTTGCCGGTCTTCTGCCCCGCCATCATCTTGGCGAGCTGATCGGTGGAGATGATGTCGACCGGAAGCGACTCCTCCGGAGCGATGTAGGCCTTGCTGCTGAAGGTGACGAGCCCCCATCCCAGCACGAGGACATGCAGGGCAATCGACGCAACGAGTGTCTTGTCGACGTTCACCTTCACGGCCTCAAGACCCCTGATCCGCTTCCGTGACGAGCGCCAGCTTCTTGAATCCGGCGCCCGAGAGCTGGCCCATCACCTTGGCGACGGTGCCGTAATCCGCCTTCTTGTCGGCGCGCAGATAGATGCGCTCCTCGAGGCCGCCGCGCGCATCGGTGATCGCCTTCAGCTTCGGGATCAGCTCGTTCAGCGCAATCTCGGTATCGTTGATGAACACCTTGCCCTTGATGTCGACCGACATCTGGATCGGCTTCTGGTCGTTGTTTTCGAGGCTCTTGGCATTGGTCTGGGGCAGGTCGAGCGGCACGCCGACCGTCAACATCGGCGCCGACACCATGAAGATGATGAGCAGCACCAGCATGACGTCGACCATCGGCGTGACGTTGATCTCGGCCACGACCGGCTTGCGCCGGCCGCGGCGCCCGCCGCCGCCGGACGAACTCGCAACGTTCATGGCCATGATCGCGTGCCCAAATTGCCCTTCACACTATACATGCCGTCGTTCAGCCCCGCTCGTCGATCTGACGGGACAAGATGGCTGAAAATTCATCAGCAAAGCCCTCGAGCCGCTGGGCCTGCCGGTTCACCTCGGAGGTGAACTTATTGTAGAAAATAGTGGCAGGAATGGCGGCGATGAGGCCGACGGCGGTCGCAAACAGCGCCTCGGCGATGCCGGGGGCGACCACCGCCAGAGAGGTATTTTTCGACGCCGCGATCGACTGGAAGCTCGACATGATGCCCCAGACCGTGCCGAACAGGCCGACGAAGGGGCCGGCGGAGCCGACGGTCGCGAGCACCAAGAGGCGCCGTTCCAGCCGCTCCACCTCGCGCGCGATCGAGACGTTCATCACCTTGTCGATGCGCATCTGAAGCCCTGCGACCGAGCGGGCATGGCTCTCGAACGAGCGCTTCCACTCGCGCATCGCCGCCACGAAGCAGGCCGCCATGGAATGCGTCGGCTTGGCCGACAGCGTGCGATAGAGCTCCTCGATCGACTCGCCGGACCAGAACGCCTGCTCGAAACGGTCCATCGAGCGGCGGGTGCGCGCGTAAAGAAAGATCTTGTCGATGGCGATCGCCCAGACCCAGACCGAGCAGGCCAGAAGCCCCAGCATCACCGCCTTCACGATCCAGTGAGCCTGCCAGAACAGCGCAATCAGCGACACGTCGGCGGCGGCAGCAACCGGAAGGGCTGACTGAGCCAATTCGGCCGGATTCATAAGCAGTATCCTCTCAAGGCGATCGTTACCTAATGTCCTTCGGCCAGCAAATCTCGGCCGGTGTTCCCCAACAGCCGCGCTGGACCCGCGCGGCGGGCAAGCCCGCTCAAAGCCTTGTCTTTCTGGGGTGCAGGGCTAGTCCAAAGCCGGCCGCCTGCATTCCCCGCCAAGATGTCAAAACTAAGGGGCCTTGACCCCAGGCAGGCACGCCTGTCCGGCCTTACCAGAGCCCGCCGATGGTTAATGCGGGGTTACCGGCGGCGCATTTGGCTGCGGGAAAGGCAGTTCGCACAGGGGGATGAAGGACGCTGCGTCGCGCCCGGAGCACGGGTTCCGCGTCCATGGTACGGCCGGAGGAACCAGCTTTCGCCCCAAAAATTGTCCGGAAAATCACTTTCAGCGAGGTCTTGCCATGTCCATCAACCCCAAGACGACTGCCGCCATCGGCGATCACCCGCTCCACCCCATGCTGATCCCGTTCCCGGTCGCGTTCCTGGTCGGCGCGCCCATCGCCGATCTGGCGTTCATCGGAACCGGTGACAGTTTCTGGGCGCGCGCCGCGATGTGGCTGATCGGCGCCGGCATCGTCATGGCGCTGGTTGCCGCCGCAGCCGGCTTCACCGACTTCTTCAGCGAGCCCCGCATCCGCCGCCTGAACGATGCCTGGTATCACATGGTCGGCAATCTCGCCGCGGTCGTGCTGGCCCTGGTCAATTTCTATCTCCGCTACGCCCAAGGCGCGGAGGCGGCGATCAAGCCGTGGGGCGTCGTGCTGTCGCTGGTCGTAGTCGGCATCCTCCTGTTCACCGGATGGAAGGGCTGGGAGATGGTCTACCGCCACCACGTCGCGGTGCTGGATGCGCCGGGCCAGACCAGCTCGGAGCCGGTCAACCCGCATCACGGCGGCGAACATCGCCGCGCCGCGTAAGCGAGGGCCCTCAGGCGGCCGATGCTGCCTCGGGGCAGTTGGTCAGCCGCGCGGGATTGCCGACCGCCGTGCAGCCAGCGGGGATGTCGCGCGTCACGACGGTGCCGGCGCCGATCTTGGCAAAATCGCCAATAGCGATGTCGCCGAGAATGGTCGCGCCCGATCCGATGAAGACGCCGCGGCCGACCCGCGGCGAGCGTGTCGGCAGCTCGCTGCGACGGCCGATGCTGACGTTCTGCAGGATGGTGACCTCGTCGCCGATGACGACGTTGGCGCCGATCACGATGCCCGTGGCGTGGTCGAGATAGACCGCCGATCCGATGCTGGCGGCCGGATGAATGCTCACCTGCAAGACATTCGACGCCTCGTTCTGAAACAGCAGCGCCGCATCGATTTGGCCACGATGCCACAGCCAGTGCGAGACGCGCCAGGCTTGCAGCGCGACGTAGCCCTTGTAGTGCAGCAAGGGCGGCAGCAGCTCGGCGATGGCGGGATCGCGAGATGCGATGGCCTGCAAGTCGCGGCTGGCGGTCTCGATCAGGTCCGGCTCGCCGTGAAAGGCGTCGCGGGCAAAGGATGCGAAGCGCGCGCGTTCGGCGGCATTGCTGCCGAGGCGCTGGCCGATCAGATCGGATAAGGCTGCGGCAAAATTATCATGAGCGAGAATGGCGCCGGCGAGCGCCTTGCCGAACACGGGATCGGCAGCGGCCGTGCGCTGCGCCTCGCTGCGAAGTCTCCGCCAGAGGCTGTCGCTCGCCATGATCGCAGCTTCCGCCATTGCCGCCTCCGGTATTCTTGCGCGTCCTACTCAGGTGCCGAATATAGGACGTGGCTGGCCCCCGCGCCACGGCGCACGCGTGGCCCCCAAACAGCATGCCGCAGCTCCCCGTGAGGCTACGAGCTTGCATGCCAGGCACCCGCGACCATATAGTTCGCTTGCTATTCGGCCGGCGCTGCGTTGGCCGGGGATGTACACGCAGAGCATCTCAAGCCCCCGCGGTGGTCCGCCATCCGCGGGTTTTTCGCACCCGACGTCCTGCGCGGCCGATGCGAATACCCGATCCCCCTCACCCAAGGTCACGCCAAGACATGTCGCCCAACGCGCTCGCCGACGACCACCATGACGACGTCATGTACCCCTCCGCCATACCGTTCGTGCTGGTCCATCTCGGCTGCTTCGCGGCCATCTGGTCGGGCGTCACCTGGCAGGCCGTCGCGATCTGCGGTTCGTTGTACGTCGTGCGCATGTTCGCAATCGGGGCAGGTTACCACCGCTATTTCTCTCATCGGGCCTTTGCGACAGGGCGCGCGTTTCAATTCATCCTGGCCTGTCTCGCGCAGAGCAGCGCACAGAAGAGCGTTCTGTGGTGGGCGGCCAAGCATCGGCACCATCATCTCCATTCCGATACCGAATTGGACGTGCACTCACCGCGCCAACGCGGCTTCCTGTACAGCCATGTCGGCTGGATTTTTTACCGGCAGCACGACGCGACCGACCTCGTGAAGGTCGGCGATCTCACGGTCTATCCGGAGCTGATGTGGCTGCATCGGCTGGAGCTTCTGCCGGCCGTCGTGCTTGCAGCGCTCTGCTTCCTGGTTGCGGGCTGGTCAGGTCTGATCGTCGGCTTCCTCTGGAGCACGGTGCTGGTCTATCACGCGACCTTCTGCATCAACTCGCTGGCCCATGTCCATGGACGCAAGCGCTACGTGACAGGCGACGATTCCCGCAACAACTGGCTGCTGGCCTTACTCACCCTGGGAGAGGGCTGGCATAACAATCACCACGCCTACCAGAGCAGCGTGCGACAAGGCTTTCGCTGGTGGGAGGTCGACGTGACCTATTACATCCTGAAGGTCCTGTCCTGGTTCGGCATCGTCTGGAACATGAAGGCGCCGCCCGAACTGGTGCTGCGCAACGAGCAGCAGCTCGGCGCACGGGTCATCAACAGGGCAGCCCGCCAGCTCGCCGGACAGTTCGACGCTCACGCGCTGGCGCACGCGATCTCGTCGGCGCTGCACAGGGCCGACATGGCCCAGCTGCAACTGCCGACGCTGCACGACATCTTTAATCGCGCCCACGAGAGCGTCGATGCGATGACGCATCTGCATCTGCCGAAGATCCCGACCCGCGACGAGTTTCTCGCCGAAGCCAGGGCGATGTTCGCGCGAACGCGATCGCTTAACGAGATTGTGGACCACGCCTACGAGCATTTCCTGACGTCGGTTCGCGCGCAGCTCGCCACCGCGCGCTGACCAGGGTGACCTGCAAGGCCATCTGAACGTCGCGGCTGCCCAGCCGCACTCCCCCCAAGAACCAAACCGCCCGCCTGCGGGTTGCGCAGGCGGGCGGCTCGGGGCCATCAGGACTTTGGGGGCATGCGCCTGAAGGCTTTGAGAGGTGGACTTCTTCGGATCAACCCTGCTGCTGGTCGGTCGGCGGCGGGGTCGGACGCGTCTTGTGCTGCGCCATGAACTGGTCGAACTCTTCCTTGTCCTTGGCGTGACGCAGGCGGGTCAGGAAATCCTTGAACTCGCGCTGCTCTTCCTCGAGGCGCTGCAGCGTCTCGGCGCGATATTCGTCGAAGGCGCGGTTGCCGGAGGACGGCGGGCCGAAGCCAAAGCCGAAGCCGCGGCGATCCATGCGGTCGCGCATGCGATCCATCTTGTACTGCATCTTTTCCATCTTGTTCTGCCAGCGATCCTGGTGGCTCCAGCACGACATTCTTCTGCTCCCGAGTGTGAAAAAGAGAAGGGCAAGTCCGATCGGCCACCAGATGATGAAGCCGAGAATGGTCACGGCGATCCAGCCGGGATGCCAGGGCGTATCGAGCATGCGGGGGCGCTCGTACTGTTGGTATTGGTCCGAAGGGCCGCGCCATCGATTGACATCAGCGGTGTAGGCCATTTCCCATCTCCATCACGGCAACTGCGCCGTTGTGAATGTAAATAACATTTACATAGCTAGACTATCCCGCGATTTTGTCAAGCTGGCCGCCAGACACGCCCGCGTGATTATTCGCGCAATCTTATTTCGGCTTGCCCCAGGGACCGCCGGGCGGGACGCCCGAACCGGAGGGAGCCTCCGGCGGCACCGGCGGCGGCGCGGCGCCCTTGCCCGCAGGACGGCGGTCGGTCGGGAAACCGAGGCCGCGCAGATAGATCAGCACTTCGGCCTCCAGCAGCTCGTCCGGCGACATCGGCAGCTTGCGGCGCGCGGCATCGCCCCGCGAGAACAGCGAGGCCACGCCATGCGCCATCGACCAGATGTGCAGCGCCATCATCATGGCCGGCGGTCGGGGCGTGCCGGGTGGCGTCAGCGCGGCGAGCCGCTCCGCTGCGGCTCGGATGATGTTGAAGGCGCGTTCGCTGGCCGCCTGAAGTGCGGCATTGGCATCGACCGGCACGCCAGATTCGAACATCGCGTTGTAGAAGGCCGGCTCCTCGCGGGCGAAGGCGAGATAGGCCTTGCCGACGCGCTCGAACGCGGTGACCGTATCGGGCCGCCCGTCGTCCCAGGCCGCGGACAGGCGCGCCTCGAACTGCTCGAAGCCGCGCTGCGCGATCGAGGACAACAGCTCCTCGCGGTCGCGGAAATGCCGATAGGGCGCCGCCGCACTGACGCCGGCCATGCGCGCCGCATCGGCGAAGGTGAAGCCGGCCGCCCCCTTCTCGGCGATCAGCCCGAGGGCCGCCTGCAACAGGGCTTCCTTCAGATTGCCGTGGTGATAGCCGCGCTCGGCGCGGCGCTGCTCCTTGCGCCAGCTCATGTGAACGACCTTTACATGAGCCGGGCGTGAAGGTCACTAGCGGCGATGGGGCGTGATTAACCCCGTAGTCTCCGCAGTCGTTCCGAACTGGCTCGAAGAGCCGCCCCGGAATGACGATCGCCGGAAGCTACATCTGCGGAATCGGCAGCACGGGCATGACCTCGATGGCCTCGCCCGGGAAGATCGCAAAATGCGGGTGGTTCTCGAACAGCTTTGCAGCGTCCTCCTGCGAGGCGGCGCGCAACACCGTGAAACCGGTCAGCGCGTTGCTGATCTCGGTGATGCCATTGGCGTCGATCCTGCGGGTCTTGCCGAGCGGGCCGCCCATCTCGACGATCACGGCTTTGTGCTTCTCGACCCAGCCTTGCCAGGCCGCCATGCCCTCCTGCTCCTTCGCCTTCCGTTCGGCCTCGGGCAGTGCGCGCCACGCCGCCATTTTCGATCCCGTCGTGCTGCCGAGATAGATGGCGAGGAATTTGTGTTCGGTGCTCATGGTTTTCTCCTGGGGTTGAAAGATTGGGGACATCACGCAGCGGCTGTGTCGTCTACGTCTTCAGGTCGCCAAACCCGGCGAGGATCTCCTGCACCTCGGGCGAGTAATCGGCGATCTCGTGCACCTGCCGGATTTCGACGATCTCGTTCGGCGAAGCCGGGCACTTCCTGGCCCACGCGATCGCTTCCTCGCGCGAAGCGACCTCGATCATCCAATAGCCGCCCAGGACTTCCTTGGCTTCCGCGAAGGGCCCGTCGGTCACCACAGGCTTGCCGGTCGCGAACGAGACGCGCGCGCCGGTCGACGGCGGGTGCAGCCCGTCCAGCGTGATCAGCACGCCCGCATCCTTCAGCGCCTCGTTGTAGCGCATCATCGCCGCAACGCGCTCGGGATCGAGCTGCACCTCCGGCGGCGCATTCTCGTAGCCGAGCGGGATCATCAGCATCATGAATCGCATGGGGCTCCTCGCTGTCAGTCCATTCCGATATGTCCTGCGGGCGGAAACGGCTGGCCCGCGCTCCCCTCCAAGACGAACGACCTTCTGCCGGGCAGACAGCGGGACAGAAATTATTTGGAGGCCGCGGGCGCAGCCGCGTCTGGCGCATTCTGGGCCACACCGGGCTCGATCGGCACGGCGCGAGGCCTTTCATGCCGAAACGAAAGCGCAGTAAAAGGGGCCGGCGCTCTCGCACGCCCCTCCCCGACACAGGACAGATCAGCCGATGCCGCAAGCCACGCAAAAAGTCGCCCTTGTCACCGGAGCCGCCCGCGGCATCGGGCTTGCGACCGCGAAGAAGTTCCTCGCAGAAGGCTGGCGCGTGGCGCTGCTCGACATCGAGGGCGAGCAGCTCGGCCGCGCGGTTGCCGAGATCGGCCAGAGCGAGGTAACGCTGGCGCTCACCTGCGACGTTTCCGACGCGGCCGCAGTCAGCCATGCGATGACGCGGCTCGAGCGGCGCTTCGGCCGGTTGGATGCGCTGGTCAACAATGCCGGCATCGCCGTGTTCGCGCCGCTGATGGAGACGTCGGAGGCTGACTGGCGCCGCGTGCTCGAGGTCAACCTCACCGGTCCGTTCCTCTGCACCAAGGCGGCCGTGCCCTTGATGCGCGACGGCAATGGCGGGGCCATCGTCAACATCACCTCGATCTCGGCCGTGCGCGCCTCGACGCTGCGCTCGGCCTACGGCACCAGCAAGGCAGGCCTTGCGCACCTCACCAAGCAGCTCGCAGTCGAGCTCGCCTCGCTCAACATCCGTGTCAACGCGGTCGCGCCGGGACCGGTCGACACCGCCATGGCCAAGCAGGTGCACACCAAGGAAATCCGCGCCGACTATCACGACGCCATTCCGCTCAACCGCTACGGCCTGGAGGAGGAACTCGCGGAAGCGATCTATTTCCTGTGCTCGGGCAGCGCGAGCTACATCACCGGCCAAATTTTGGCCGTGGACGGCGGCTTCGATGCGGCGGGTATCGGCCTGCCGACGCTGCGCGGGCAGAGGCGCAACGGGTAGAATTTGTAGGGTGGGTTAGCGCTGCGGCTGCGCGAAGCGCGGTCGCGGCGCGTAACCCACCACTTCTCACGCGGTCAGAAAGATGGTGGGTTACGCCAACGGACTGCGCTTCGCGCATCCGTCGGCTAACCCACCCTTACGGAATCGAGTTCGTGGAGAGTACCATGCAACGCATCACCTTCCTCAAAACCCTGATGCTTGCATCCGCGCTGCTCGTCGCCGCGCCGGCGGCGGCCGAGATCCGGATCATCCAATCCCCGGGTGGACAGGTCGGGCCGTTCCTCGATCTGTTCGAGAAAGTGCGCGAGAGCGGCGAGCGCGTCGTGATCGACGGCCCCTGCCTGTCCGCCTGCACGCTGGTGCTGAGCATCGTGCCGGGCGAGCGCATCTGCGTCACCAAGCGCGCCGTGCTCGGCTTCCACGCCGCGCGATCGGTGGACCGGCGCGGCCGCTTCTATGCCGAACCGGAAGCATCGGTCGCGGTGCTTGCCGCCTATCCAGGCCCGGTGCGCGACTGGATCAGCCGCCGTGGCGGTCTTAGCTCGCGGCTGCTCCTGTTGAAGGGGCGCGATCTCGCCGCGATCTATCCGCGTTGCCGCTGATACAGCCGGCAGCCGCCAACCGCTTTCAAAAGAGCGTCTGGATCACCGGCGCCAGCTTCGCGCTGGCGCAAATGAGCATTCCCCAGAGAGCAAAGTTGATCTGTAGCGCCGCCGCCATCGGTCGCTCCCCTTCCACGTGACGTCCATCCCAGTTTGTAGCTTTTATGACTCACCAATAGCGATTCTGACGTGCATATCACAGCCCAATATTGCGCCAATTGTTGTGCGATGCAGCCGGCGCCTCACTGCGTCCGCAAAGTGATGCGAAAGCACGACTCATATTCGGCCATGCCGGCAAGCTTGTTTTGCCTTGAGTTCCATTGAACCGATGAGGCGCGTGTCTCTCGCGCGCCGCTTATGGAGGCAAAAGCCCGGCATGATTCGACACGGCTTCATCGTGCTTACTTTTTGCACAGCGCTGATCGGCTGCGCAGAGGCGCAGGAGCGCCGCGCCATCGCATGGGATGGTCTCGGCAAGGATCCGAACCGTCCGCATGTCGCCAAGCGGCGCGTCACGACCGGCGCGCCGGCCGCAAGTGATCCCAATCAGGAGCGGGAAAAGGTGCTCGGCACATTGCGCCCATATTCCGAGGCGTGGTGGGCGGTCCAGGACGAGATACAGGCGGAGAACGACAAGAAGCTCGGCGCCAAGCTCGTGATCTGTCCTCGCTGCGTGGAATCGTCGCCGCCGCGCGAGGACGTCACCGGATCAATCCGGTGAGAGGAGACACGACCGATCGACTCGTGACGTAACGAAGCGTACGTCCCCTCTCCCGCAGCATTGGAGAGAGGGGATCGCAACGCGACGGATCGCGCTCGCGCCCGTCACATGCCTTCGGCCGGGCAATTCACCATCCAGGGAATGCCGAACTTGTCGACACACATGCCAAAGCCCTTGGCCCAGAACGTCTTGCTGAAGGGCATGGTGACGCTGCCGCCGTCGGCGAGCGCGTTGAACTTGCGCTCGCCATCTGCAGGATCCTTGACCGTGAGCGAGATCGAGAAGCCCTGCGGCTTGTGAAAGTGCTCGGCCGGCGCGTCGGAAGCCATCAGCACGCTGCCGTCGGGGAGCGACATGCGCGCATGCATGATCATCTTCTCGCGGCCGGGCGCGGCCGGCATCTCCGGCGGAGCATCCGATGCGCGCATCATTGCGTCGATCTTGCCGCCGAGAACCTTGGCGTAATAGTTGAACGCCGCTTCGCAATTGTCCTGGTAGAACAGATAGGGATTGAGCATCGTTTCTCTCCTCTTCGTTGCAGTCCTATTGCTTCTCGGTGAGCTTCTTCAGGCCGGCGAGGCCCGCCTCGAAATCCTTGCCGATCATGCCGTCCATGTTGATGAACACCTGCATGACCTTGGACAGGAACGGGGCCGGACCGTACATCGCCCATGTGACGAGTGTGGCATCGCCTTGCGGCACAAAGGTGAACTCGGCGGTGTTGTGGCCTTCGAACGGCCGCTCGAAATCGAGCTTGATGCGGAGCTTGGAGGGCCCGTTCGCCTCCAGGATCTCCATATGGCCGGCGCCGACATTGTTGTTGCCGTCCCAGGCATAGGTCGCACCCTTGCCTTCAGCGGTTCCGCCGAACGTCCGCTTCATGGCGGGATCGCGGGTCTCATAGGGCGACCAGGCGGTCCAGCGATGGAAGTCGGCAACCAGCGGATAGATCGCAGCGGCCGGCGCCTTCACGGCGAGCGCGCGCTCGACACGGAGCGTATCGGGTTTGGTTAGGGCAAAGACGAGGACCGCGGCAATGCCGACGGCGAGAACGATGGCGATGACGGCAATGGCTTTCAGCATGAGGGCTCTCCTGGATACGGGATTAAGACGAAGGAGAACGGCTGGGGCCGACAAGACGGAAACGGAATTATTTCAGCGTCATTCCGGGGCACCCGAAGGGTGAACCCGGAATCTCGAGATTCCGGGTTCGATGCTTCGCATCGCCCCGGAATGACGGTTTAGGGGCACCTGCCCTACTTCGTCTTCGCGCTTTCCTTTGCCCTCGGCTGGCTGTCCCGGATCAGGCGATCGAGATGCATGCGGATGTGGGCGGCTTCGGCCGAGGTGTTGGCGAGCGCAATGGCGCGGTCGAAGGCGATTCGGGCTTCGTCGTTGCGGCCGAGCTGCATCAGGAAGGCGCCGCGCACGCCGTAGAAATGGAAATAGTTGGCGAGCTTCGGCGCCAGCGGCTCGATCAGCTCGAGCGCGGCCTGCGGCCCGCGCACCTTGGAGACCGCGACCGCCCGGTTGAGCGTGACCACCGGCGAGGGCTGCACCACTTCGAGCGCGCCGTAGAGCAGGTCGATCTCCGTCCAGTCGGTCTCCTCCGGCGTCGCTGCGCGCGCATGCAGCGCGGCGATCGCGGCCTGGATCTGGTAGGGCCCGCTGCGACGGTGGCGCATCGCCTTGTCGATCAGCGCGAGGCCCTCCGCAATCATGGTGCCGTTCCACAAGGACCGATCCTGATCGTCCAGCAGGATCAGCGAACCGTCCGCGGCAAAGCGCGCGGCGCTGCGCGCGTGCTGCAACAGGATCAGCGCGGTCAGACCCATGATCTCCGGCTCGCTCGGAAACAGCCGCAGCAGCAGCCGCGCCAGCCGGGTCGCCTCCTCGCACAGCGGCTTCCTGATTTCAGCTGTGTCGCCGCTCGCCGAATAGCCTTCGTTGAAGATCAGGTAGATCATCGCGGCGACGCCGGCCAGCCGTTCGGAGCGCTCGACCGCGCCGGGCGCCTCGAACGGTGTCCCGGCCTCGGCGACCTTTGCCTTGGCGCGCGTGATGCGCTGCTCCATCGCCGCTTCCGAGACCAGGAACGCGCGTGCGATCTGCTTTACCGTGAGGCCCGAGACGATGCGCAACGCCAGCGCGATCTGCTGCGTCGCCGGCAGTCCTGGATGGCAGCAGATGAACATCAGCCGCAAGATGTCGTCACGATAGTGCGAGCCGTCGAGCCGCTCGGCCAGCGCGCCTTCGGCGTCGTCGAGATCGGAGATCGCCTGGTCGTCCTCCGGCAGCGGCTGCTGCCTGCGCGCGCGTCGCACTTCGTCGATCGCAACGTTGCGGCCGACCATGATCAGCCAGGCCGCGGGATCGCGCGGAGGCCCGTTCTGCGGCCAGGTCTTCAGCGCGCGCAGGCAGGCGTTCTGAAAAGCCTCCTCTGCGGTGTCGAGATCGCGGAAATAGCGCAGCAGCGCGCCGACCGCCTGGGGTCGCGCCGAGGTCAGCGCAGTCTCGATCCAGGCGGTATCGGCCTCGCTCACGTCAGGTTTCCTCCGGGCCGGAACACGCCGACGGGACGCACCTCGTAGGCGCCGCCGGGGTTGGCGGCAGCCAGCTCGCGTGCGACGTCGAGGGCGTCGTCGAGGTTCTTGCAGTCGACGATGTAGAAGCCGAGCAGCTGCTCCTTGGTCTCGGCATAGGGGCCGTCGAGCACCAGCGGCGGGTCCTCTTTGCGCAGGGTCGCCGCCGCAGTCGTCGGCAACAGCCGCGCCACCGGCCCGAGCCGGCCCTGCTTGGTGAGCTTCTCCTGCACGACGGAGAGCTTCTTCATCACGGCCTCGTCCTGGTCCTTGCTCCAGGAGCCGACGAAATCCTCATCGTGATAGCAAAGAATGGCGTAAAGCATGGCCGGCACTTCCCTCGTCTGTTCTGAAGACGCGCCAATATGCCCCGCGCCGACAGCGCTGCGGAAAAAAATTGCAAGAAAAATCCGGCAGATCGTGCCAAGGAGGGCTTTCTCGAGCGGAACCTGAAGAGGCACTTCGAATGACCATGGGCACACTGGCCGTCCTGATCAACAGCACGCAGCAGAACTGGCTGCCGGAGCGCTGGAAAGCCCGGTTTGACGCCGTCTGCGGGGATCGCCGCGTGGTGCTGCTGCCGGACGCCGGGCTCGATCCGGCGGAGGTGCATTATGCGGCGGTGTGGAAGCCGGTGCCGGGCGATCTCGGTGCGTTCCCAAATCTGCGGGCGATCTTCAACCTCGGGGCGGGCGTCGACGCGCTGATGGCCGACAAGAGCCTGCCCGAGGTGCCACTGGTGCGCGTCGCCGTGCCCGATCTCACCAACCGCATGACCGAATATGTCGTGCTGCACGTTCTGATGCATCACCGCCAGGAGCTTTACCTCCGACAATCGCAGCGCGAGAAGCGCTGGGAGCCCAGATATCAGTGGCCGGCCAGCGCGATCACGGTCGGCGTCATGGGACTGGGCACGTTGGGCGCCGACGCGGCCGACGTGCTGCGGCGGCTCGGCTTCCGGGTCGCCGGCTGGAGCCGCAGCCCGCGCACGATCGACGGCGTCGAATGCTTCCATGGCACGGCCGGAATGGACGCGTTCCTGCGCGCGACCAATATCCTGGTCAGCCTGCTGCCGCTGACATCCGACACGCACGGCATCCTCAACCGTGACGTCTTCGCAAAGCTCAACCGCAGCAGTCCGCTCGGCGCGCCGGTGCTGATCAATGCCGGCCGTGGCGGCCTGCAGAACGAAGCCGATATTCTCGCCTGCCTCGACGACGGCACGCTCGGCGCGGCCTCGCTCGACGTCTTCGTGCAGGAGCCGCAGCCGAAGGACAGCCGGTTCTGGACCCACCCCAAGGTGGTGCTGACGCCGCACAATGCCGCCGACACCGACGCGGATGCGATCTCGGCCTATGTCGCCGAGCAGATCGCGCGGTTCGAGGCGGGCGGGAAGCTGGAGAACGTGGTGGACCGCGCAAGGGGCTATTGAGACCGGCCGAGAGTCGCACGACCGCACGCTCCGGCATCCCGTTCACCGTCTCTTAGCGAGAAGTTGATAGGCCTCGTTAATCAACGCTCAAACAACGAGTCGGACATGCGGGCGAGTCTCGGTCTCAGGATGCGGATCACGGTTGCGCTGGCGGTGACGGCCGCAGCGACCACCCTGTTTGCCGTGCTCGGCGCGATGTGGATCATCGGCGGGATCATCGACCGCGCCGACCAGCGCGAGCTGCGCAGCCATTATGATGCCCTGTTGTCGCGCATCGCCGAGGAATCCCGCCGCGCCGCCGCCATGAGCACCGTGGTTGCCGCGATGCCGGCGACGCAGGATGCAATGGCGAAACAGGACCGCAACGCGCTCGTCACCCTGTTCGGTCCGGTGTTCACCGCGACCAAATCGGAGTACGGCGTCGAGCAGTTCCAGTTTCATGTGGCGCCGGCGACCTCGTTCCTGCGCGTGCACCAACCCGCCAAGTTCGGCGACGACCTCTCGGGCTTTCGCAAGACGGTCGTCGCCGCCAACCAGGACCGCAAGGTCGTGGTCGGTCTCGAGGGCGGCGTCGCCGGTCTCGGCATCCGCGGCGTGGTGCCGATCGCGCAAACCGGCAAGCATCTCGGCAGTGTTGAATTCGGCCTGAGCTTCGGCCAGTCCTTCCTCGACGACTTCAAAGCCAACCGCCATGTCGACATCGCCTTCCATCTCGCCGATGGTTCCGGCTTCAAGCTCTTTGGCGGCACGCTGAAGGGCAAGAGCTTCTTCGATGCGACCGAATACGGCCGGGCCACCGGCGGCGACTTCACGGTGCGGCAGGACAAGCTCGACAGCACGCCGGTCGCCGCCCTGCTGGGACCGGTCAAGGACTTTTCCGGCAAGCCGCTCGGCGCGGTCGAGCTGGTGATGGACAATGCCGACTATGTCGCTTCCGCCGATCGCGCGTGGTGGCTTTCGCTCGGGATCGCCGCGCTTGGGCTCGTGTTGGCCGCGATCGTCGGCTATCTGATCGCTCGCAGCATTTCGCGTCCGATCCTGTCGATCACATCAGTGATGCGCGAGCTCGCCGACGGCCGGCTCGACGTTGAAGTTCCCGTCAGCACGGCGAATGACGAAGTCGGCGCGATGGTGAAGGCGGTCGGGGTGTTCCGCGACAATGCCGTGAGCTTCGGCAAGCTTCAGGCCGAGCAATTCGAGGCCAAGGCCCAGTCCGAGGCGGAGAAGCGGCGGACTTTCGCGGCGCTCGCCGACAATTTCGAAGCCAGCATCCGCGACGTCGTCACCACGGTGTCCTCGGCCGCGGTCGAGATGGAGCATACGGCGCGATCGATGTCGGCCATCGTCGAACAGTCGCGGCAGCAGACCCGGATGGTGTCGTCGGCCTCGGCGCTGGCCTCCGAGAACGTGCAGACGGTTGCGGCAGCCGCCGAAGAGCTATCCTCGTCCATGACCGAGATCAGCCGCCGCCTCGCCCATGCGACCGAGGTGGTCGGCAAGGCGGCCAGCGACGGTCAGCGATCGAATGCGCGTGTGCAGAGCCTCGCCGACGCCGCGCAGAAGATCGGCGACGTCGTCTCCTTCATCAACGGCATCGCCGGTCAGACCAACCTGCTGGCGCTGAACGCGACGATCGAAGCGGCGCGCGCGGGCGAAGCCGGCCGCGGCTTCGCCGTGGTGGCGTCCGAGGTGAAGGCGCTGGCAACCCAGACCGCGAAGGCGACCGAGGAGATCGGCGCACAGGTCACCGCCGTGCAGGGCGAGACGTCAGGCGCGGTTGACGGCATCCAGTCGATATGCGCAACCATCCAGCAGGTCGACGAGATCTCGGCCGCGATCGCCGCCGCCGTCGGCCAGCAGGGCACGGCAACGCAGGAGATTGCGCAAAACGTCCAGCAGGCCGCGGCCCGCACCGGCGAAGTCTCGCAAAACATCGCGGGCGTCACCGACGGCATCGCAGCGACGGGTACCGCCGCCGAAGAGGTGCTGGGCTCGGCGGTCGAGCTTGCCAAGCAATCGCAGCGGCTGCGCGAAGAGGTGGATCGTTTCCTCGCGCAGATTCGCGCGGCGTAACTCAGGCCCTGGTCCCAGCTCCCACCATCACGTCGATTGCGCCCTTCACGATCGCCTCCAGCTCCTTGCGCGGCACGCGGGCGCGCGAGCGGATGGCAATGGTGTGGACGGTTCCCGATGCGACTTGCGCCAGCGCGACCGGATCGGCGCTCTCCGGCAGCTCGCCTTTCTCCTTGGCGCGGCGGAAGCAACTGGCAAACGCCTTGTCGAGCCCGGTGAGGCCCTCCAGCACCATGGCGCGGATCTCGGGATCGCCGACCGCCTCGGAGGCCGCGGTCACCACCGTGAAGCAACCCCGCGGTCCGGTGTCGCCGGACAAATAGATGTCCAGCGCGGAAGCGTAGATGCGCTCCAGCCGCTGCCGCAGCGGCATCTCCTCGCGGAAGATCGCGACCATCGCCGCGCCCGCCTCGTCGCGATAGCGCTGGTAGCTCTTGATGTAGAGCTCGCGCTTGTCGCCGAAGGCGCCGTAGAGGCTCGGCCGGTTCATGCCGGTGGCTGCGCTGAGATCGTCCAGCGAGGTGGCCGCGAAACCCTGCTTGCGGAACAGATCGAGCGCCTTGCCGAGCGCGACATCGGGCTCGTAGGCGCGCGGGCGGCCGCGGCGCTTAGGCTGGCCGCGGCGCTCGGGTTGACCGCGGGATTCGGGCTGATTGGCAGCAGCTGGCGGCTTCGATTTTTGTACCATTTCGCAAGATAATCCTTGACCGCATCCATATTATGCAAGATGGTACAAAAATCAATCTGGCCAGGTTGAGCGACACCCAAAGAGGAATTGCCCAAGGAGGCTACCAGATGGATCTCTATTTCTCGCCGCTTGCCTGCTCGATGGCGACGCGCGTCGCATTGTATGAAGCCGGCGCCGGGGCGAATTATCTCGAAGTCGATCCGCCGACCAAGAAGGTGCTGAACGACGGCTCCGACTTCCGCACCGTGAATCCGATCGGCCTCGTGCCGACGCTGCGCACCGACGAGGGCGTGGTGCTGACCGAGAACGCCGCCATCCTGCAATATGTCGCGGACCGTTTTCCGCAATCCGGTCTCGGCGCCACAGTTGGCATCGAGCGCACAAGGCTGCATCAGTGGCTCTGCTTCATCGGCACCGAGCTGCACAAGGGTCTCTTCATTCCCCTGCTCGACCGCAAGGCGCCGCAGGAAGCCAAGGCGTATGCGCTGGAGAAGAACCTGTCGCGGCTCGACTATCTCGACAATTACCTCGACGGACGCGAGTTCCTGCTCGACCATTTCAGCGTGGCCGATGCCTATCTCGCCACGGTCATCAACTGGACCATGGCGACGCCGCCGATCGAGCTTGCGAAGTGGCCGAACGTGAAGGCGTATTACGAGCGCCTGCGTCAACGGCCGTCATTCGCGAGGGCGGTCGCCGAGGAGTTCGAGCTGTACAAGGCCGAGCTCGCGCGGAAGAAGGCGGCGGCCTGAGGCCGCACGCGAGCTCCGTATTCGCGCGGCAGCGACGCTATTCCGGCTCAGTCGGGTCAGCGTCGCTCCGTCGTGCAGCGCGCTATCTCGGCGCCTGCAGCGTGATGCCGTAGCGGCGATAGATCCGGTCGATCGTGCCGTCGCTGCGCAGCCGTTCCATCGCTGCGTCGACGGCATCGCGCAATGCATCGTCCGGGCGGACCATGCCGACGCCGACGTTCCAGTTCAGATCGGCCGTGCTCTCATCGCGATCCAGGATCCGGAGCGGATTGTCCGGATGGGTCAGATTGAAATAGCTCGCCGCAGTGGGCGTGACCGCGGCGGCATCGATCTCGCGGTTCGATACGGCCTCCAGGCTGTCGCTCTCGAAGCCGAAGGTCGATATCGGCACGCGCCGCTGACCGATGATCATGGCTGCGATCGATCCAACCTGCACGCCCACCTTGGTCGACCCGTTGAGGCTCGCGAAGGACGTGAGCGTGCTGGATGAAGGCACGGCAAGCGCGACGCCCGTGCGATAATATGGTTTGGAGATTCTCAGGCGGGTTTCGCCTTGCGCTTCGCGATCGGCGATGACGTCCAGAAGAATGTCGCAGCCGGCGCTGCGCATCTGGTACTGCGTGATGATCCAGTCGAGCCTCAGGGAGACACCGAGCTCGCGTGCCAGAACCCGGCCGAGCTCGACCTGGAAGCCGGGCGGATCGCCGGTCTTGTGCGCGAAGGGAAGCGAATTGGGATGTGCGCAGAGCCCGATCACGCCGCTGGAGCGGATCGCCTCCAGGGTTCGCGCCGACGCCGGCCCCGACAGCACGATGGCGGCGACGATAACAGGGACAAATGCCTTCATGCCGCGCTCTCTGCGGTTCAACCCTCGCGCGGTTTCAGGGCGCGGATGTATTTGACCATCTGGTCGATCTGGGCGTCGGTGAAGGCGCCGTCGAAGGCCGGCATCGCCCCCTGCTTGCCCTGCTTGATGCGATTGCGAATGAAGTCGTCGTCGCGCGGCGAATTCATCAGTTGCGGCCCTTTGCCGGCGGCCCGGCCACCGTCAGAGTGACAAAAGCCGCACGTCCCCGCGAACACCTGCTCGACCTCGAACGCCGCGTTCTCCGGCGCGGGCGTGGCGGATTGTGCCTGGGCCAGCGCAGCCCACAGCAACGAGGCGCCCAGCCCCGCCGGAATCGTTTTGCAAGGCAGTCTCAACAGCTACGCTCCATTCCTGATCCACGCACGGGCCGCGACGTCGATCGAGGAGCGGGCTTGCGCCCGCTCCATGACCGAACATCTGCGGCTTACCTATTTCAGGCTGAAGACGACCAAGGCGCCGTCGTCACGCGGCATGCTCTTGTAGACGCCGCCGAAGTTCGGCGCATATTCGTCTGCCAGCATCCCGCCGAAGCCCGCCGTCACGGCGATATATTGCTTGCCGCCGACGGAGTAGCTGACGATGCCGCCCTGATGGCCGGTGCCGTTGTTGTGCTTCCACAGCTCAGCGCCGGTTTCGGCATCATAGGCGTGCAGCACGCCGCGGGAATCAGGCACGAAGACGAGGTTGCCCGCGGTCGACAGCACGCTTCCGAGCGGAGGCTCGGGATAGCGAACTTCCCATTTCTTCGCGCCCGTGATGGGATCGCGCGCGTCGAGGTGTCCGTAGATCTCACCACCTGGAGGCGGCACCATCTTGAAATCGGCACCGATGTTGAGCTGGGCCTGCGGCGCTGTGACCGGGGTCGTCTTCTGGATATCCAGCGTCATGCACCATTCCTGTCCGATCTTGTAATAGAGACCGGTCTTGGGGCTGTACGAGCCGGCGTTCCAGCTGATGCCGCCGCCGATGAACGGACACAGCGGTGGTTCGGTGACCTTCCCGACCGGGAAATCGCGACGGCCGATCAGCGCGCCGGTCTTGGGATCGATGTCCTTCACGAAGTTGATGTTCTCGACCAGCCGCCAGACGTTCTTCACGGCGAGATTGCGGTCGTAGACGAAGACGAAGCCGCCCTTGTTCGGATGGACCACGTATTTCTGGCCGTCACGCTCGAGCATCACGAACTCGCCGACGGAGCTGTCGAAGTCCCAGGCATCGTGCGGCAGTTCCTGATGGTAGAATTTCAGCTTGCCGGTGTCGATGTCGAGCCCGATCACCGAGCTGGTGTAGAGATTGTCGCCGGGACGCGCGCCCTGCGTCTTGTAGTCTGCGCCCGACCAATCGTAGAGCGGCGCCGGGTTCGCAGTGCCCCACAGGATGGTGTTGGTCTCGGAATCGTAGGTGCCCGGCATCCAGCCGCCACCACCGCCGGTGCGCCAGGACTCGTTGCCCCAGGTCTTCATGGCCTCGTCGGTGCCTGCGACCGTCAGGAACTCCCACTTCTTCTTTCCCGTCGCGGCATCGAGCGCGAAGATCGGGCCGCGGCCCGGCCATTCGCCGCCTTGCGCGCCGATGATCACGCTGCCCTTCGCGTAAAGCGGCGCGCCGGTGAAGCCGACCGTGAGCTTCTGCGAGTCGAGCAGCCTGGTCTCCCAGAGAACCTTTCCGGTCTTGGCGTCCAGCCCGAAGGCGCGTCCATCCATCGTGCCGACGAAGACCTTGCCTTCGCCGAGAGCGACGCCGCGGTTGTAAGGCGAGTGGGTCTGCCGGCTGATCAGCGCTTCATCCAGCTCCGGAAAGAACGACCAGATGACTTCGCCGGTCGCGCCGTTCAGCGCGAAGACGCGGCTGTAAGAGCCCGAATAGTACAGCACGCCGTCGGCTACGAGCGGCATCGACTGCAGCCCGCGCGTCGAGCGTCCGGGAATGTGCATCCACGCCACGCCCAGATTGCCGACATTGCTCGCATTGATCTGCGCAAGCGGGCTGTAGTGATGAGATTTGTACGAGCCGTGATAGGTAAGCCAATCGTTCTGCCCGGCGCTCTCGATACGGGCCGTATCCACGGACTGAGCCAATGCCGCCGTCGCTGCAAACGTCGCAACGACAACGACAGGCAAGACCGAGCTGAGCCACTGTTTCCTCATTTGCACTTCCTCCCGCTCTTGTGTTTGTTGATTGCGTCTCGTGAACGCCGCCGCGAGGGATTATTTGCAGTTCAGTGAGCGTCGATCGTCCTCCATTGGACCGAATCGTCAACAGACGTCCCCTCGCTCGGCGCATCGCGCCGAGGAGCCACGTTCACCGGAGTGGTTGCTATTGTACTTCTGCTTGCCGCTACAGTGTACGACGGATCAAAGAACGTGCAAACACGGAATGCGCGCTGAAGGCGATTTGATGCAGTGCAACTTGAAACGGCAGCGGCGCTGACCGTTTTTGCTTTTGAGCGGCCAAGTTTCTCGGAACGAGCCGATCATCGCATTGCCGAGGATCGACGTGCCTGACGCAATCAGCACGGTCATCGAGCAGGTGACGACCGCCAGGGCTCTGAGCCGCATCCGGGGCACGAGATCGTTGAATGATGGACATAGCTGCCTATCCTCGCGGCGTAGTTCGCCCGAGCTTTGCTATCCTTTTCCGCCCTTATCTGACGCAAGGGCGCAGGGAAGGCCGGGCGCCGGCGGGCACCCGAAGTCCCGCGTGTGCGAAAGAAGCGCGCACGGGGTGGACGACAGGTGTTGCCGGTCGCCCGGCCTTCCCTGCGCGATGGTTTTCACGGTGTCCTTCGTGCTCTCCTCGGGGAGCGATGCACTATTGCCCCCGTCGCCTTGCAGATGCTCGATGCGCGCACCGGTTGGCCGCCACATCACCGCAAGACTTGACGCACAGACCTCGGGCGTCGGGACCACACGACTTCTCCGTCCGCGCACGTCCTCGCTGGGTTCTCCACGGCTGGCGTGCGCTCACCGTCGAGGCCATTCGAAGACGCTGTCAGCGCCGTGTCGTATCGCGCCTGTCGCTGCTCACGGTTTCCCGCCCTGCAGCTACCACTCGCGCCGACGCCGTCGCGGCCACCGCATCCCGGCCCGCGTTCCGTGACGATCGCGAAACGCCCCTTGCGGCGGGCGGGATGGCGCGCGTTGTACGGTAAAACCGAACTTCTGTAAATACGAATATTTTGCGGACGGCTGTCGACCCAGTGCTGGCGTGTTTTGCCCGTCGGGCAACACAACGGATGGTAGGCGAAGCGACGGCCTTGGGACATTGGGCGCCGCGGTAGGCCGTTTCGCCGCGGCGCGGCCACCTTCCCGAAGAGCTCGCGGCTCCGATCGAGCCCGCCCCAAGATTCTGCACGCACGAGTTGCGCGAAATGGAGGTCGCGGGATAGGATGGCCGCCGCCGAAGAAGATCCGCCAAATTGCTGGCGGCGAAGTCTCCAGAACTTCGCCGCGTCGTTCATATTCATTGCAAAGCAAAGGATTTTTCGCCATGAACCGGGGTATCATTCATATCTGGTCCTGCGCAGCGGTTGGCGCTGCGCTGTTTTCCGTCGGCCAGGCGCAGGCCGTCTGCGATCCTCCGAAGGATATGAGGGACTGCGCGCGCATTCCGAAGGAAATATTTGCGCAGGAGAATCCCGCTCTTCCCGAGCCGCCATTCCTCGTGGTCTATCCGGGCAGCTCAAAGCAACTCGCGCTGACTGATTTCGATCTCTTGCGATCCCCGGATCCCCTGCCGGGAAGCAACGGATGCCACCCGCTGAACCAGAGCGCATGCGCCTCGATCCCATCGGCGGATCTGGCGAAGAGCACGGTGGCAAAGAAGTCCACTTCCTTCGTGGTGCGATTCCAGAACGGCCGGTCCTTGCTCGCGGCCCCAGTAGCTGCCGCTCGCTAAGCGTTACCAATCCCGGTCCGCGAGCGGAGACACACGGTGCAGAGTCCCACCCGCGCAGCTACGGCACTGCGAGCCCTTCTGAACGCTGTGGCCCCGCTGCGGTATATTCCTTATGGCCTGCGGGATGTGTTCGTCTGCCTCAGGGTCCTGATCATTCCCGCCTGCCTGAGCGGCTTTGCATCGCTCGTTCTGTTTCTGCCGGATCAGATGCGCGACTATTATCGCCTGGTGGTCGAGAATCTTGCTGAGCAGATCGACGTCTCGCGGTGTGCTGCCGTCGCCGACGCGGTTCTGCCGATCGTATTTCTGCTTGGCATGGCGACGTGCCTGTCGTTCAGCACCATCGTGCTTCTGCTCGATCGAAACCGGCCAAGCCTGTACCGCACGGCCTGTGCCCGCTACGCCGTTCCGTTCCTGCCGATCGTGTTCGGCGCACTTCCACTCGTTGCCGCCATCGCGGGTTTTGCGGCAGGCGCGGACGCAATCAACCTCAAGGTCGAGACGACATCGATCGATGAGATCAATGCATTCGGGGACCACGACTTCGCCGATCAGCTGAAGAAGCTTTTTGACTGGGCCAAGCGGGGCGACTGGTACTTCCGATTGGGGCTATGGGTTCTCGGCGCCGTCACCCTGCTGTTCGTTCTGAGAAGCATTCTTGTCGTGCACCGCAGCAGCCGGCTCGCGGCACCTCAAAAGGCGAGGCTCCGACAAATCGCAAATCGGGCCTCCGCCGCCTCGCTCATCCTGTCCCTCATTGCGGTGATCCTGATCGCTGCATTTCCAGTGCCGATCGGTCAAACCTTTGGATCGATCTCCATATTTGCGATCTTCATTGGCTGTCTTACGCTGAATGCTACGGGCTTGAGCATGTGGTCCCGGCGTCTCGACTTTCCCATCCTTCCGACGCTACTCGCCGTGGCCGCCATCCTGGCGTGGACCGACATCAACGACGATCACGAGCTGCGCCGCATCGACAGGAGCGGCCGGGAGGTCCGTTGGTCCGCAACGCCTACGGCCCGTCCTCTGGGCGACGTCGAAGGCGAATTCGAGAAATGGTTTGACCTGCGGCCCGACAAGAAGAACCCCGAATTCAGTGGGGACCAAGGCTATCCGGTCTACATCGTCGCCGCGCAGGGCGGCGGCATCTACGCGGCCGCGCAGGCCGTGCAATTCCTGACCAAGCTGCACACGACCTGCGAGCGGTTCGCCCAGCATCTGTTCGCGATCAGCGGCGTGTCCGGAGGCAGCGTCGGTGCCGCGCTCTATGCCGCGATGACCGAGGAATTCAAGCCGACGACGCAACAGTGCCGCAGCATTGCGGAAATCGGGAGCAGCGGTCCCCGCAGTCCGGAACTGCGCGAGGCGCAGCAATCCGCATTTGAGCTCGTGCGCAACGATTACGACTTCCTCTCGCCGCTGGTCGCTTCGGCACTCTTTCCCGATTTCGCACAACGCTTCTTCTGGCCGGCCAATCCTGCCTTGTCACGGGCCCGAGCGCTCGAACAATCGATCGAAGCCGCATGGGCGGATGTCGCAACCCGAAACTTCGGCGGCACCGGACGGGATGCTCTGAAGAGCGGGGTGCTGGCGTCCTGGAACCCAGCGGGCCTCAAGCCGGCACTGTTCTTCAATACGACCGAAGTCGCATCCGGACGGCGCCGCGTCATCGCGCCATTCGGCTTCGACAAGGGCTTTCGGACCGACGCGCAATTATTGCCCCTGAGCGAGGACTATGACATTCCGCTGAGCGTTGCGGCAGTCGCAAGTGCGCGCTTTCCCTGGCTTACGCCGGCGGCCTGGTTTTGGGACAGCGGGTCGACGGCAACCCCACCCGCCAAGAGCGACATCACGAGATTTCATGTCGTCGACGGCGGATATTTCGAGAATTCCGGCGTGACCACCGCGGTCGAGATCATCAATCGTCTTCAGCGTCGGGTGGACACATGCTGCAAACAGGCCCGCTTCCATCTCATCGTTCTGACATCGGGCGAGTACAGCAAAGGCAGCTCCAGCGCGTTCAGCGAGGCGGTATCTCCGGTGGTCGCACTGTTCAACAGCAGAACCGCGCGAACCTACTCGACCGTCGACCTGGCCACGCGAGATCTCGGCGTCATCAACCGTGATGCCAAGGACGTGCGGGCACGAATCACCCGGGTGCAACGTGTCGATTTCGGCGACTACGTGATACCGCTGCCTCTCGGCTGGCGCCTGTCGAAAATGTCGGCGTCCGAGATATTCTTCCTGACGGGCCGCGCCGCACATTGCGTGCCCGACGAGAACTTCTTGCAGAGATCAAAGGTCACGGGATTCGGCCCAGGCGATTGCGTGCAACGGTTGATCCTGCATCAGCTCCGGGGAGATGACCTCGAGACCGCGCTCAGAGAGGCTCAAGCAAGCCATCCACGAGTGAAGCCATAGAGTCGACGGCTTGAGCCCGCCGGTTTGCAGGCGCCCGTCCTCGACCCATTTACCCGTACAGCACCCGCGGCAGGATCGTGACGATGCCGGGCCAGAGCGTGAGCAGCAGCACGAAGGCAATCATGATCCCCAGGTACGGCAAGGTGACGCGCGCGATATAGCCGAGGCCGTCTTCGGTGAGGCCCTGGATGACGAACAGGTTGAAGCCGACCGGCGGCGTGATCTGCGCCATCTCGACCGCGAGCACGAGGAAGATGCCGAACCAGACCTCGTCGAAACCTGCGGAGCAGCGTCGCTGCGCCTGCGAAGTTCCGTCGCGTGATCAGTTCTCTCTTCTGTTTACCAAGCGCGTCGATGCATCAGCGCGCGTGTCCATAAACCTTGACGGCGTTCTCCGACGACACGAGACCGCTCGCGATGTCGTCGTTGACGGCCGCGCGATCGCGCTCCCTGGGATCGCCGATGCCGGCGCCGCCGGGCGTCATCACGACCAGTCGATCGTCCGGCGGCACCTGCTGGAAGCCTTTGCCGCGCAGTTTCTTGCCGGACTTGAGGCCGACATAGCCGGCCTCGCCGTTCCGGCCGCCGTCGCGCCCACGCGGCGGATGATCGATGCGATCGAACGCGGCGAGGATGTCGAACGGCGCATCGACGCCGCTGCCGACTTCGATGATTTGGCCGAGGCCGCCGCGGGTGCGCCCTGCCCCGCCGGAATCCGGACGCAGCTCCTTGCGCCAGAAGATCAGCGGCGTCTGCGTCTCCGCGATCTCGACCGGCGTGCCGCGCACGCCGCTCGGGTAAGCGGTGGCCGACAATCCATCCTTGCCGAAGCGCGCGCCGGTGCCGCCATTCGAGGTGACCGCCATCGAGAACCCGTAATTGCCGCCGGCGCCGCTTCGCGTCTGGCCGCGGACGTTGAGATTCCACAGGCACGAGGTGCCTTCCGCGGGCACGCGCTCGGGAATGATCTGGCGCAGGCAGCCGAACACGACGTCAGGCAGCATCTGGCCGATGACGTGACGCGAAGCGACCGGCGCGGGCTTCGGGGCATTGAGGATGGCACCCGCCGGCGCCGACACGGACAGCGGCGAGAGCGAGCCGGCATTGTTCGGGATCTGCGAGGCCACGACGCAGCCGAGGCCGAACACGGTGTAAGCCGTGGTGTAGGACAGCGGCACGTTGATGCCGAACTTCGAGGCGGCGGATGTGCCGTCGAAATCGACGTGGATGCCGGTCTCCGAGATCGTCAGCGTCGCGGCCAGCGTCACCGGCGCATCATAGCCGTCGACCACCATGGTGTTGCGCCAGCTGCCCTTCGGCAGCTTTGCGATCTCGGCCAGCACGGCCTCGCGCGAGCGCTCGCAGATGTAATCGCCGAGCTCGTCGAGCGTATCGATGCCGAACTCCGTCATCATCTCGACCAGGCGCTCGCAGCCGACGTCGTTGCAGCCGGCGAGCGAATAAGTGTCGCCCTCGGTATCGATCGGCAGGCGTGTGTTGGTGCGGATCATCGCCATCAGCGTCTCGTTGACGACGCCCTGATCGATCAGCTTCAGCATGGGGATGTAGAGCCCCTCCATGAACACGTCGGTGGCGTCTGGCCCGAAACCGATGCCGCCGATGTCCATGAGATGGCTCGTGCAGGAGAACAGCGCGACGACCTTGCCGTCCTTGAAGCAGGGCGTGGTGACGACGAAATCGTTGAGATGACCGGTCCCCATCCAGGGGTCGTTGGTGATGTAGGCGTCGCCCTCCTTCATCGTCTCGATCGGGAAGTGAGCGATGAAGTGCTTGACCGATTCCGCCATCGAGTTGACGTGGCCGGGCGTGCCGGTCACCGCCTGCGCCAGCATCCGGCCCCTGAGGTCGAACACGCCGGCCGAGAGGTCGCCGCATTCGCGCACGATCGGGCTGAAGGCGGTGCGCAGAAGCACCTGCGCCTGCTCCTCCACCACGGCGATCAGCCGGTGCCACATGATCTGAAGGTCGATCAGGCTCGCGCCATTTGCCTTGCTCATGATCAGGCCGCCTTTCGTTCCATGACGATGCTGCCTGCACCGTCGATATGGGCGTCGAAACTGGTGGAGACGAAGGTCGAGGTCTCGTCTTCCGCGATCACGGCGGGACCCGCGATGGTCACCCCCGGCGCCATGTCCTCGCGCCGATAGAGCGGGATCTCGATCACTTCTCCGGCCCGGCCGTCGAAGAATTTTCGACTGCCCGACGCCTTGGCCGCGGCCTTGCGCGCGACCGCCGCAACGGCAGGCGGATTGCGCGCCTCCGTGGTCGCCAGCACCGACCAGCTCAACACCTCGATCGCCGCGCCCGGAATCGGACGCTCGAACATCGCCGAATAGTCGGTTTCGAACTGCTGACGCAGGGAGGCGAGATCGGCCGAGGCGAGCCGCCGGTTCGGCAGCTCGACGGTGATCTCGTGGCCCTGGCCGACATAGCGCATGAAGGCCGCGCGCCGCTCGCGCACCGGTGCGCCGGCAGCTCCAGGCTCGACCAGCGCACGCGCTTCGGTTGCCATCTCCTGCAAGAGGTCGGAGACGGCCTCGGTGTCGAAATCATCGAGGCGGACGTGCCGGCTGCGCACCAGCTCATAGGCGATCGGCGCCGCCAGAAAGCCGACCGCCGAGCCGACGCCGGCATTCGACGGCACGATCACACGCGAGACGCCGATCTTCTCGGCGACGCGCGCCGCATGCAGCGGCGCAGCGCCGCCGAAGGCGATCAGCGTGTGCTGGCCGACCACCGCGCCGCGCTCGACGGCGTGCACGCGCGCCGCGCTCGCCATGTTCTCGCAGACGACCTCGTGCACGGCATAGGCCGCGGTTTCCGCCGACAGGCCGAGCGGTGCACCGACATCGCGCAGCAGCGCCTGTTTCGACAGCTCCGGATCGAGCTTGATCGTGCCGGCCGCGAAGGCATCAGGGTCGATCATGCCGAGCGCAACGTCGGCATCCGTCACCGCCGGACGCTGGCCGCCGCGGCCATAGCAGGCCGGGCCCGGCTCCGACGAGGCGCTCTCCGGGCCGACGGTGACGCGCTTCATCGCGTCGACATGGGCGATCGAGCCGCCTCCGGCGCCGATCTCGACCATCTCGATCACGGGGATGCGCACCGGCAGGCCGGAGCCCTTGAGGAAGCGCGCGGCGCGATCGACCTCGAACACGCGTGAGGTCTCGGGCTGGTATTTCTCGATCAGGCAGATTTTTGCCGTGGTGCCGCCCATGTCGAAGGAGAGCACCTTGCTCTCCCCGAGCCGCGCGGCGATTTGCGCCGCGAAGATCGCGCCGCCGGCAGGACCGGATTCGACAAGACGCACTGGGAAGCGCCGCGCGGTCTCGATCGAGGTGACGCCGCCGCCTGACGTGACCAGATAGATCGCGCCGCGAAACTGCTCGACCTGCAGGGCATCGGCCATGCGGGCGAGATAACCGTCGATCAACGGTTGCACATAGGCGTTGGCAACAGCCGTCGAGGTGCGCTCATATTCGCGGATCTCTGGACACACCGCCGAGGACACCGTCACCGAAATGCCGGGCATCTCTTCCGCGATGATCGCCGCCGCGCGCCGCTCGTGCTCGGGATTGGCGTAGGAGTGCAGGAAGGCGATCGCGACGCTCTCGACGCCGAGCTCACGCAATTTCGGCGCGAGCGCCCGCACTGCCGTCTCGTCGAGCGGGAGGCGGACGGCGCCGTGGGCGTCGATGCGCTCGGGCACGGTGAAGCGGAGGCTGCGCGGCGCCAGCGGCTTCGGCTTGTCGATGCCGAGATCGTACTGGTCGTAGCGGCTCTCGGTGCCGATATCGAGCACGTCGCGAAAGCCTTCGGTTGCGATCAGCGCCGTCCTGGCGCCGCGCCGCTCGATGATGGCATTGGTCGCGAGCGTCGTGCCGTGGATGAAGACGTCGATGTCGCTAATATGCGCGCGTGCATCGGCAAGAATGAGCCGCATGCCGTCCAGCACCGCCTGCTCGGGGCGCTGCGGCGTCGTCAGCAGCTTGCGGGTTTTGCGATCCTGCCCCACGTCCAGCACGATGTCGGTGAACGTGCCACCGATATCGACGGCAAGCCGCACCTCGGCTCCCTCAAGCATTCCAATTTCTCCGTGCTGATCGTCAAGACTGGGTCCAAAAAGCGCAGCAATTCCCGTGCCATGAGGCATGCCGGCAACGCTGTGCCCGGCTATTTTGCGCGGCACCTATGCAATAGGCAAGGCGTGTTCGCGCCTGCGCGATCAGAGCAGGAATGCAAGCGCCGCTTCGCAGCGCTCCTCGACCTGACGCGAGGAGATCGCCGGCGCAGCGCGACCAAGCAGCGGATGCGTTCTGCCTTTACCAAAGATTGCATCCGTGATTATTTTCCCGCAGCAGCCATTCCCAGGAGTGACTTGCATGGCCGACGATACTCCGCTCGAGGAGCGCAAATTCCTTTTCGAACAACAGCGATGGCGCGACGAGCTCCCGCTCAAGCGGTTGGAACTCGAACAGAAGCTTCGCGAGAACGGCTGGCTTGCCCGGGCATTCTCGCCGCTGACGACGGCCCTGATGGCGGGGGTTCTGACCATCTTCGGATCCGTGGTCGCGACCACGATGCAGAGCCGCAATTCACTCGAGCTGGAAACCAGGAAATTCGAAAGCACCAAGCAGTTGGAAAGCCAGAAGCAGGAGCACGAATTGATCCTGAAGATGGCCAGCGTCGGTGACGTCGAGCAATCCCGGAAGAACATTCGATACCTTGCTGAAACCGGACTCATTACAGACAAGGCGCTGGTCACGAGAATCCTTGCAAGAACGGATGCGCCCGTTCTCCCAGCGCCGGCCGGGGCAGCCAACTTCCCTGTTCCCGACTCGCTATCCCGGAGGCTTTCGCCGAGAGCGCTTGAAATGATAGCGAGCTTTGAGGTTCTCGGCCGCGAGAACTACGAAAAGACTTATGCGCATCCAACATGGACAGGCATGGGCGGCGTCACCATCGGGATCGGTTATGATCTGGGTTCGGTTTCTCCAAGCCAGATGAATCAGGACTGGGGCGGCCTGATTGCCTCGGCCGACCTGAACCGGCTGACAACAGCTGTCTCGATCAGAGGGCAAGCCGCGCGCGATCTCGCAAACAGCTTGCAGGACATCGTGATCGATTGGGATGACGCGGTCATTGTATTCGGCAAGCAGATCGAACGCTGGTCGAGCCTGGTTGACGGGCGCCTGCCAAATGCCCGCGAGCTTCCTCCCGATTGCTACGGAGCGATCCTGTCGATCGCATACAACAGGGGCCTGTCCTTCGACTCGCAAGGCGATCGCTACATCGAAATGCGAGCCATCAAGGAGCTGATCGAGAAACGGGAGTTTGACAAGATTGCCGATCAGATTCGGGCGATGAAGAGACTATGGCCGACCGTCTCCGGACTACAGCAGCGCCGCGACAAGGAGGCAAAACTTTTCGAAGATGGGCTCGCGCGTGCCGGCAACAAGGCCGCAATTGCTCCAAACTAGACTTGCTACAGTGCCGGGCCGAGCCTGATCAACAGCCAGGCCACCCTGTTGGCCATGCGCTCAGAGCAAAAACGCCAGCGCCGCTTCGCAGCGCTCCTCGACCTTCAGCGTCAAGAGATCGTCGGCGCGGGTGCGGCCGAGATTGACCGCGGCGATCGGAATCTGCCGTTTCGCGGCGGCCTGGACGAAGCGAAAGCCGGAATAGACCATCAATGACGAGCCGACGATCAGCATGGCATCGGCCTGCGCCAGATGATCCTGCGCCGTGGCCACCACCTCGCGCGGCACGTTCTCGCCGAAGAACACCACGTCGGGCTTGAGGATGCCGCCGCAGGCCTCGCAAGGCGGCACCTCGAAGGAGGAAAAATCCTCGTGCTCGAGATCGGCGTCGCCATCGGGTGCGTCCGCGGCATCCAGCGTCAGCCATGCCGCATTGGCGCGGCCGAGAGCGTGCTGGAACGCGTCGCGAGGGGTCTTGCGACCGCAGCCCATGCAGCGGACCAGATCGAGCCGGCCGTGCAGGTCGATCACCTGCCGGTGGCCGGCCGACTGATGCAGCCGGTCGACATTCTGCGTCAGCAACATTCCGCATCGCCCATTCGCCTCGAGCCGGGCCAATGCGCGATGCGCATCGTTCGGCTTCGCCTGGCCGAACCGCCGCCAGCCGATCAGGCTGCGCGCCCAATAACGCCGGCGCGTAGGCGCGTCCGACATGAAGGCCTGGAAGTTGACGGGCTGGGTCCGCTTCCAATTGCCCTGGCTATCGCGATAATCGGGAATGCCCGAATTGGTGCTGCAGCCGGCGCCGGTCAGCACGAACAGGTTCTCGTGCCGCTCGATAAAATCCTGGAGCGATCTGTTTCCCGGCGCAGCATTTGTCATGGCGTAGATGTAGTTCGCGCAAGTGCATTTTGCCAGATCACGAGCGTCGGCGGCGCACAGCCGTCCGGACGAGTGGCTATCGTGAGGACCGGCGCCCTGTGAGATCGGGCGGAGGAGCCTTCTCTTGTCCGGCGATGCGGGCGGCCTGCTGCAGCGTGCGCCGGAATTCGTCCCGCTTCTCGTGCACCGAGGCGATCGCATGACCGACCGCAACGCCGAGGCCGACCAGCGCGGCTTCGGAGAGCTGCAGGCTCGCCTCGATCGTTTCCGGCACCGCATCGGTTGCGCCGATCGCATAAAGGTGGCGGGCATGATCGGCGTCCCGCGCGCGTGAAACGATCAGCACATCCGGCCGCACCGCCCGGATCCGCTCGACGACGGCGTCGATCGCCGGCCGTGATTGGACGGTGATGATCACGCCGGTCGTCTGCATCAGGCCGCAGGCTTCGAGGAATCCCGGTTCTGTCGCATCGCCGAAATAGACTCTGTGGCCGTCGCGGCGGTCGCGCGCCACGCTGGCGGCCTCGTGATCGACGGCGATGTAGTTCAGGCCGTGGCTTGTCAGCAGCGAGCAGACGACTTTTCCAACACGGCCGTAGCCGACCACGATGGCTTGCGCCTGATCGCCGGGCGGCCGAACCGCAAGCTCGGGATCGGGCGCGCGTTCGCTGCCCAGCTTCGCGGCCAATTTTCGTCCGAGAATACTCAGAAGCGGTGTCAACGCCATCGTCACGGCGGTGACGGCCACGGCAAAGCTCGATACGCGGGGCTCGATCAGGTCGCCGGCCGCCGCCATTCCGATGCTGACGAAGGCGAATTCGCCGACGGGGCCCAGCAGGAAGCCGATCTCGATCGCCGCCGGCCATGACAGCCTGAAGAGGCGGCCTAAGATGATGAGCACGATCGCCTTGCCGACGACAATGCCGATAACGGCCGCCAGCAGCCAACCGGGCTCCCGCGCGAACACGCGGAAGTCGATGGCCATGCCGACGGTGAAGAAGAAGATGCCGAGCAGCAGGCCCTTGAACGGCTCGACGGTGGCCTCGATGGCCTTGCCATACTCGGTCTCCGCCAGCATCAGTCCTGCAACGAATGCTCCGAGCGCCATCGATAGGCCGGCCTGGTGGGCGGCAAGCCCTGCGCCGACAATGACGAACAGGGTCGCGGCAACGAACAACTCCGTCGAATGGGTGCCTGCAACCATCTGGAAGAGCGGACGCATCAGCAGCCGTCCAATCAGAATCAGGAAAACGACTGCCAGCACGGCCTTCAGGATCGCCGTGGAGATGTGCGCCACGACCGAGCCGCCGCTGCCCGCGCCGAGCACCGCGACAAGGACGAGGACGGGGACCACGGCAAGGTCCTGAGCCAGCAGCACCGCGAAGCTGGCGCGCCCGGCTGTGGTCGCAAGCCGCCTCTCGGTGGATAGAAGCTCGAGCACGATCGCAGTCGAGGACAGCGCAAGGCTCGCCCCGAGGATAACGGCCGTATCGGAGCTCTGCCCAAAGAGAAGCGCCACGCCGAAAATCATGGCCGAGGTCGCAAGGACTTGCAGGCCGCCAAGCCCGAACACGAAGCGTCGCATCGTGACGAGCCGGCGTAACGACAGCTCGAGCCCGATCAGGAACAGCAGGAACACGATGCCGAGATTGGCGATACCCTCGACGTTCTGCGCGTCCGTCACCGTGAACCAATACAGGAATGGGATGTCGCGAACGAGCGAGCCGAGCCCGAGCGGACCGAGAATGGCGCCGGCGCCAAGATAGCCCAGCACGGGATTGATGCCCCAATGCCGGACCATTGGCACCACCACGCCGGCGGTCCCGAGCACCACCAGCGCGTCGCTATAGGCATTGATGTTGATGGTTGTGGTCACGAGCCCGTCATGTGTCGGCGTCTGCCAATAGCGGCAGCAACGTCCACGGTCGATAGCACACGGCGCCGCAGACCCCCAACCGGACCTGCCCCTCCATCCCGCGCGAGGGACGCGTCATCCCAAGCCGATTCTCAGCTTGCCCAGTTCTCCCTGAACTCTGGAAACAGCGTGAGACCCCCGCAGGCATAGATGGTCTGCCCGGTGATGTAGCTGGCATCGTCGGAGGCGAGGAAGGCGAACACGGCGGCGATCTCTTCGGGCGCGCCGACGCGCCCCATGGGAATATGGGAGGTGACGACGCCGCGCTTTGCGGGATCTCCCGTCCAGGCGGCGTTGATCGGCGTGTCGATAGCGCCGGGACCGACCGCATTGACGCGGATGCCATGCCGCGCGAATTCGAGCGCCAGCGTGCGGGTGAGACCGGCCATACCGCTCTTGCTGATGGAATAGGCGAGATAGCCGGGCTTCGGGACGATCTGATGGACGCTGGAGCAGTTGATGATGCTGCCGCCTGCCCCTCGCGCGACGAAATGCGCCAGCGCTTTCTGCGCACACAGCACGGCACCGTTGAGATTGACGTCGATGATGCGGCGGTAGGTTTCGACGTCGAGCGCCTCGCTCGGCGATTCCCGCTGGAAGCCGGCATTGTTGACGAGGCAGTCGAGGCGCTTGAAGCGCGCCAGGACGGTCTCGAACATCGCGGCGATGTCCTGCTCATTGCCGATATCGGCCTTGACGACGATGTGATCGAGCCTGCCGTGGCCGCGATCGCTCGACGCGCTTCGTGCAAGGGCAAGGGTCTCCTCGGCCTTTCCAGCGTGATCGAAGTAGTTGATGGCGACAGTCGCGCCTTCCTGCGCCAGCCGGATGGCAACGGCGCGGCCGATGCCTTGCGAGGCGCCGGTCACCAGCGCGTATTGGCCGACGAGGCGCGAGGGAAACGAGGTCGAGCGTTCGGTTTGCGGCATGTGTTCTCTCCTGGATGCACCATCATGGATGGAACCGGCGATTTGTTCCATCCCTTGCAGTGCTGGGATCTAGTCGGCTCGCTGCGCGAGCGGCGAGGTCAGGATCTGATAGAGGATGATCGCGCCGAAAGTCGCGGTGCCGATGCCGCCGATCGTGAACGCACCGAATTTGAGCGTGAGATCGCCGGCACCTGCGGTCAGCGCCACCGCGACGGTGATCAGGTTCGCAGGATTGGCGAAGTCGACCTTGTTCTCGACCCAGATCCGCCCCGCCATCGCGGCGATCAAGCCGAACAACACGATCGAGAGGCCGCCGATGACGGGACCCGGGATCGACAGGATCAGCGCGCCGAATTTCGGCGAGAAGCCGAGCAGGATCGACACCAAGGCTGCGAACGCAAACAGCAGGGTCGAATAGACCTTGGTCGCCGCCATCACGCCGATGTTCTCGGCATAGGTGGTGACGCCGGTGCCGCCGCCGCAGGCCGCCACGATGGTCGCGAGGCTGTCGGCGAACAAAGCGCGGCCGAGATAGGCATCGAGGCTGCGGCCCGTCATGGCGGCGACGGCCTTGATGTGCCCAAGGTTCTCGGCAACGAGAATGACCGCAACCGGCGCGATGAGGAAGATCGCATCGGCATGGAAGCTCGGCGTGGTGAAGTTCGGCAGGCCGAGCCACGGCGCGGCCGAGAGCTGGGTGAAGTCGATCGGCTTGCCGAAGCCGAGGCCGTTTGCGAACAGCAGATACAACAGATAGCCGCCGGCCGCGCCGAGGATGATCGGCAGGCGGCGCCACAGGCCTGGCGCTGCAACGGCCACCACGCCGATGATCAGCACGGTGGCGAGCCCGATTCCCGTGTCGAACGCATTGGCACTCACCGCCTTGACCGCCACCGGCGCGAGATTGAGGCCGATCGCGGCGACGACAGCGCCGGTGACGGCCGGCGGCAGCAGCCGCTCGATCCAGCCGACGCCGGACCACATCACGACCAGCGAAATCAGACCATACAGCACCCCGGCGCCGACGATGCCGCCCAGCGCGACCGACAGGTTTGGGTTCGGCCCCTGCCCGGCATAGCCGGTGGCGGCGATGACGACGGCGATAAAGGCGAAGCTCGAGCCGAGATAGCTCGGCACGCGCCCGGCAACGACGACGAAGAAGATCAGCGTGCCGACGCCCGAGAACAGAATTGCAACGTTGGGATCGAACCCCATCAGCAGCGGCGCGATGATCGTCGCGCCGGACATCGCGACGCAATGTTGAAGACCCGAGACGATGGTCTGCCCCCAGGACAGCCGCTCCTCCGGCATGATCACGCCCGAGGTCTTGAGCTTCCAACGTGGAAAATAGCCTTGCCCCTGCTCGCCCGAGCCTGTTGCGATCGTCATGTTCCCACCCAAGTTGCGGCGCAACGATCGATGGTCGTGCCAACAGACAAAAATGTGATTATCGCTTCTGCGGCGCCCATCACATGATGCAAATCGTGCACGATCAATCCGTTCCCGAGCCTGCATTATGACACAGATCGCAATTCCGTCAGCCATCCAGCGCCGGCACCAGCCCTGGTACAAGATCCTCTACGTCCAGGTGCTGATCGCGATCGTGCTCGGCGTGCTCATCGGCTATGTCTATCCCGATCTCGGCAAGGCCTTGAAACCGCTCGGCGACGGCTTCATCGCGCTGATCAAGATGATGATCGCGCCCGTGATCTTCTGCACCGTGGTGCACGGCATCTCCTCGATGGGCGATCTGAAGCGGGTCGGTCGGGTCGGGCTGAAATCGCTGATCTATTTCGAGACGGTCTCGACCGTGGCCCTCGCGGTGGGTCTGCTCGTCGGCGAGATTCTCCAGCCCGGGCACGGCTTCAATATCGATCCGGCCACGATCGACCCGAATTCGGTGGCGACCTACGTCACCAAGGCCAAGGAGGAGGGCATCGTCGCGCATCTGATGGCGATCATTCCCGACAGCTATCTGGGCGCGATTGCGCGCGGCGACCTGCTCCAGGTGCTGCTGATCTCGATCCTCTCCGGCTTCGCCATCGCCTTTCTCGGCAAGGCCGGCGAGCCCATTGCGGACGCGATCGACAAGGCGGCGAAGATGTTCTTCGGCATCATCCGCATCATCGTGCGCGTCGCGCCGATCGGCGCCTTCGGCGCCATGGCGTTCACCGTCGGCGCCTATGGCCTCAGCTCACTGCTCAATCTCGCCGCTTTGATCGGAACGTTCTATCTGACCAGCATCCTGTTCGTACTGATCGTGCTGGGCGCGATCGCCCGCCTCTCCGGCTTCTCGATCCTGCGTTTCATCGCCTATATCAAGGACGAGCTCCTGATCGTGCTCGGCACCTCGTCCTCCGAGACCGTGCTGCCGCAGATGATCCAGAAGATGGAACATCTCGGCGCCTCACGCTCCGTGGTCGGCCTCGTCATCCCCACCGGCTACAGCTTCAATCTCGATGGGACCAACATCTACATGACGCTGGCGACGCTGTTCCTGGCGCAGGCGACCAACACCCATCTGACCATCTGGCAGGAGCTCGGCATTTTAGGCATCGCCATGATCACCTCCAAGGGGGCCTCGGGCGTGACCGGCGCCGGCTTCATCACACTCGCCGCGACGCTGTCGATCGTGCCTGATATCCCGATCCAGTCGATCGCGATCCTTGTCGGCATCGACAAGTTCATGAGCGAATGCCGCGCGCTCACCAATCTGATCGGCAATGGCGTCGCCTGCGTCGTCATCAGCATCTCCGAAGGCGAGCTCGACCGCGACGCGCTGCACGAGACCATGGCGCATCCGCTGGAGATCGGCGAGGCGCTGGAGCCGGGCGGAGGCGCGGCGTCGTAGTCCGCGCAGTCGGTGAGCAGACGACGCCTAGTTCCAATGCGGTAGTTTCCCGGAGTAGAAAATCGATGCGGTCCGCGTCACAACAATGGCGTTGGGATCACGGATTGATACTCATTCTTTCCGCCCGACGCGCTGGGGGCAGGGCGTCGGGCTTTTGAAAATCATTACCGCATGCGATCTGGCGGCGGGTCGAATTCCCTCTCATGAATGCGCTGGCAAGATCGGGCGATCGCCCGATCTCGGTCCCGCCGATCGCGATCAGCCCTTGAGTGCGGTCACCACCACCTCGATCAGCGCGCCGCCGCCGAGATCGGCGACGCCGACGGTGGCGCGGGTCGGCAGGTTGTCGCCGAAGAATTCGGTCCAGGCCGCGTCCATCTCCTTCTTCTTGGAGAGATCGGTGACAAAGATCGAAGCGCTGACCACGCGCGACTTGTCGGTTCCCGCTTCCTTCAGATAGCCGGCGATCTTGCCGAGGATGTTGCGGGTCTGGTCCCCCATCGAGACCGAGGTGTCGTCGGCGATGGTGCCGCCGAGGAAGACGAAGCCATTGGCTTCGACGGCGCGGTGCATGATGGGCGTGCGGATGCTGCGGGTGATGCTCATGATGTCCTCTTCTTTTTAGAGCGTGGAGGGGTGAAAGCGGTCGATGCCGAGATCGCTGACGCGGGTCTGGGTGCCGCCGTTGACGATCAGCTCCGCCATCACGGCGCCGGCGCCGGGGCCGAGCTGGAAGCCGTGCAGCGAGAAGCCGAACTGGTGATAGAGGCCCTTGTGACGGGAGCTCGGCCCGAACACGGGAATGTCGTCCTTCATCTTGGCTTCGATGCCGGCCCAGGCGCGGACGATGGTGGCGCTGCGCATCACCGGGAACAGCTCGAACACAGTCTGCGCGCTGGTCGCAAGGCTCTTCCAGTCCAGCACTGTCTCGTTGCGGTCCTGATAGGGCGTTGCCAGATGGCCGCCGCCGATCAGCACGGTGCCGTTCTTGAACTGCTTGAAGGAGAGCTTTCGCCCGCGCAGGATCACGACGGGATCGATGAAGTGGGGCACGCGCGAGGTGATCATCAGCATCGGCGCCACGGTCTCGACCGGCACCGGCTCGCCGAGATCAGCCGCGATCTTGCCGGCCCAGGCGCCGGCCGCATTGATCAGCACCGGCGCGGCAAAGCTCTCCGAACCGACATCGACGTGCCAGAGGCCGTCGCTGTAGCGGATGTTGCCTGCGGCCACGCCTTCGCGCACGGTCGCACCTAACTGCTCGGCCTTGCGGCGGAAGGCCGTCGTCGTCTGCGCCGGATTGGCCGCGCCGTCGCGGCGCGAGACCACGCCACCGGGACAGGTCTCGGCCACCGCCGGCACGAGCCGGCGCAATTCCGCCGCGTCGATCAGTTCTTCGTGGGTAAAGCCCAGCGCATTGAGCTCGGTGACACGCGCACGGCAGACCGCGAGCTCGTCCTCGTTTTCGGCGACCAGCACCTGACCGTAGCTCTCGAAGCTGCAATCGTCGTCGAGGAGGTCCGAAATCTTCTCCCAGATGCCCATCGAGCGGATCGAGAGTGGGATTTCTGGAATGTGCCGGGCGAGTTGGCGAACGCCACCGGCGTTGACGCCCGAGGCGTGACGGCCGGCATAGTCCTTTTCGATCAGCAGCGGCTTCAGGCCGGCGAGACACAAATGCAGCGTGGTCGAGCACCCGTGGATGCCGCCGCCAATGACGATCGCATCCACGTTTCGTGTCATCCGCGCACCACCGCCTTGACGTCGGCCTCGCTCTTGGGAACAGCGGCGAGCTCGGCCAGCGTGATCGGCTTCACCGGCGCGCGCAGCCGGTAGTAGCCGATCTCCTGCGGATTCTTGCCCCGCGCCTGCGCCATCAGCTCGGTGACGGTGAGGCCGCAGAGCCGGCCCTGGCACGGGCCCATGCCGGTGCGGCGATAGGCCTTGAGCTGGTTCGGCCCGGTCGCACCGATTGCGACGGAATCCAGAACGTCCTTGGCGGTCACCTCCTCGCAGCGGCAGACGATGGTATCGCCCGCGGGAATGCGGAACTGCGGCGCCGGGCGGAACAGCGTGTCGAGGAACAGTCGGCCGCGCTCGGCCTTGGCGAGGTCGGAACGAAGTGTCGCCATTGCGGGGAGTTTTGCGGCAGAAGCGGGCGCAAGTGCTTCCACCGCGGCGCCCGCGGCAATGCGACCGCGCACCACAGCGGCATTCGCGCCGCCGATTCCCGCGCCATCGCCCGCGATCGCGATGCCCGCGACCGACGAATTGCCGCTTGCATCGAGCACCGGCGACCAGCACAGCTGTAAATCATCCCAGCGATGCTCGATGCCGGCCGACATCGCCAGATTGACGTTGGGCACGACGCCCTGATGCAGCAGCAACAGATCGGCCAGAATGGTCTCGCGCTTGCCGCCGGCGACATAGCTGACGCTCGCGAGCTGGCCGTCGCCAGCCGCGGCGAGCTCGGTGACGCCCGAGACGACCTGCACCTTCGCCTTCACCTCGCGCATCATCGAGAGGCCCTTGGCGAAATAGGGCGACGTCAGGAATGCAAAGGCGTGCCGCAGCGCCGCGAAATAATTGCCGCGCTCGGTGGTGTCGAGGATGCGATCGATGCGGCCGCCGAGCCGCAAAATCTGCGCGGCGAGCAGCCAGAGCAGCGGCCCCTGCCCTGCGATCACCGTGCGTCCGTCGGGCACCAGGGCTGACGACTTCAGCATGGTCTGGGCCGCGCCTGCGGTCATCACGCCCGGCAGCGTCCAGCCGGGAATCGGGAACGGCCGCTCAAGCGCGCCGGTCGAAAGGATCACGCGCTTGGCCTTCACGAAGGCGGAGGCGCCGCCGATCGAGACGGCGATGTCGAGATTGCGGTCGAGACTCCAGACCGTGGCACGCTGGATCACCTCGGCATTGCTCGCGCGCAGCGACTGCACGAGATCGGCCCCGACCCAATAGTCCGGGCCGAGCTGGTTGCGGTCCGTCACAGGTGTCGAGGCGATCGCCCGAAACACCTGACCGCCAGGGCCGATGTTCTCATCGAGCAGCAGCGTCGACAGGCCGGCCTCGGCAGATGTGGCCGCAGCGGCGAGGCCGGCAGGGCCGGCGCCGATCACCACGACGTCGTAGTCATTGCGCTTGGGAGCCACACTCATCTTCCGATCTCCCGCTTGCCCTTCTGAATCTCGATCTGCATGCCCTCGGCGACGGGCACGAGACAGCCTTGCCGATTGCCGACGCCGTCGATGGTGACGAGGCAGTCGAAACAGACGCCCATCATGCAGTAGGGCAGACGCGGTGCGCCGCTGACTGCGGTGGAACGCCGTGCGTCAACGCCGGAGGCCAGCAGCGCGGCCGAGACGGTGTCGCCCTGGCGCGCCGCGACGGCGACGCCGTCGACGAAGATCTGCACCTGTGGGCGCTTGTCCTGTTCGGATCGTCTAAACATGGGATGCCCTTGGCTCCTTGTGATCTCTAGTAGCCGCTGCTGTTGGCAGCACCTGCGCCACCAAAGCGGCTGGCGGAGAACGCACCAACCAGCTCCGGCTCGAGCGCGCCCTGCGCCACCATGCGCGCAATCTCGAAGGCATGGTTGGAAGCCAGCGTCACACCGGAATGGCAACAGGCGACGAAGGCGCCGGGATGCGTCTCCGACTGGTCGTAGATCGGAAAGCCGTCCTGCGGCATGACGCGAATGCCCGACCAGCTCCTGACCACGTTGAGCCTCGCCAGATGCGGGAACATGCGCTGCGCACGATCGGCCATGACGCCGCTGATCGACGGCTTCAGCGTGCGATCGTCGAGCTCGTCCTCCTTGCTGTCGCCGATCATCACCGTGCCCTCGTCGGTCTGACGGATCGTGGTCAGCGGATGCGGCAGGAACGGCATGGTGCGCTCGGTCACGACGACCTGGCCACGGGTCGGGCCCATCGGAGCAAAGAGGCCGACCATCGGCGCCAGCGTCTGGTTGGCATTGCCGGCGGCGAGCACGATCTTGGCGGCACGCAGCTCGCCCTGCGGCGTCGTCAGGCGAAATTCGCCGCCGCTCTTGCTTATCGCCGAGACCGAACGCTCCGGAAAATAATCGATGCCGAACGCAACGAAGCCGGTGTGGAAGGCGCGGAACGTGCGCAGCGAATTGACATGGCCGTCGAGCGGACAATAACTGCCGCCGGAGACCTCGGGCCCGATCAGCGGCAGCGCCTTCTTCAGCTCGGACGGCCGCAGCATTTCCATCTTGTAGTCGGCCGCGCCGGCCTGGTTGTGCATGCGCTTGACGAGCTCGGTGCGCTGGCCGAATTCGTCCTCACCGAGGGTGAGGTGAAAACCGCCATTCTGCTGAAGGGCAACGTCGAGGCCAGTCTGCTGCTTCAACTCGGAGGCAAGCCGTCCCCATGCCTGCGAGGCCTGCACGGTCCACACCGTATAGGCGGGCATGCCGAGCCCCTTGCTCTGCACCCACACCAGCGCGAAGTTCGCGCGCGAGGCGCGCTTGGTGATGTCGCCTTCGTCGAGCACGGCGACCTTCTTGCCGAGCCGGCCGAGCCCCCAGGCAATGGCGGAGCCGAGCAGTCCGCCGCCGACGACGGCGACGTCGTAATCCGTTCGCATAGGTTCTCCTATCGTCCCGTATCGCCCTTGCCGGCGAGCACACGGTCGAGCCCGTAGAAGCGGTCGAGCAGAATGAGGGCGGTCATGGTGATCGCGATCACGCAGGCCGAGACAGACGTCACCAGCGGATCAATGTTGTCCTGGATGTAAAGGAACATCCGCACCGGCAATGTTTCGGTGCCCGGCGCGGCGAGGAAGACGGTCATGGTGAGATCGTCGAAGGACTGGATAAAGGCGAGCGCCCAGCCGCTGATGACGCCAGGCAGGATCAGCGGCAGCGTCACGCGACGGAACAGCGTCCAGCCGCCCGCACCGAGCGAGACGGCAGCCATTTCGACCGAGCGATCCATGCCGGTCGCAGCCGCCAAGGTCAGCCGCAGCGCGAACGGAAACACGATGATGACATGGGCGATGATCAGCGCTGCAAAGCTGCCGCCGAGGCCCGCCGAGGTGAAGAAGCGCAGGAAGGCGATGCCGAGCACGACATGCGGGATCATCAGCGGCGACAGGAACAACGCCGCCAGCGCATCGCGGCCGCGAAAGCGATAGCGCGCGATTGCCAGCGCCGCCGGTACCGCGAACAGGAGCGCCACGAGCGAGGACAGCGCGCCGAGGCCGAGGCTGACCCAGAACGCGTGGATGAATTCGGGATAGTTCAGGATGGTCCTGAACCAGCGCAGCGAAAACCCGTTGGTCGGTAGCGACAGAAACCCTTCGGGGGTGAAGGCGACGAGGCAGACCACCAGGATCGGCGCCACCATGACGATGACGAAGATGGTGTGGAAGATCAACGCGAGCGGACCGTTCTGCCTCATCGGAACACCTCGGCATAGCGGCGCTCGATCAGCGCATTGCAGCCGACCACGATCAGCACCAGCGCGACCAGCAGCAGCGTTGCGACCGCAGCTCCCAGCGGCCAGTTCAGGGTGTTGAGGAACTCGTCATAGGCAAGTGTCGCGGCGACCTTGAGCCGGCGGCCGCCGATGATCGCCGGTGTGGCGAAAGCGCTGGCCGAGAGCGAGAACACAATGATGGCGCCCGACAGCACGCCGGGCATGATCTGCGGCATGATGATGCGGCGGATGATGGTCGCGGGGCCCGCGCCGAGCGACATCGCGGCATTCTCGATCTGCGGGTCGAGCCGCTGCAGCGCCGCCCAGACCGAGAGCACCATGAACGGCATCATCACATGCGCGAGCGCGACCACCATGCCGGTTTCGGTGAACATGAACGGAATGGGCGAACGGATCGCGCCGAGCGACATCAGGAGCTTGTTGACGAGACCGTTGTTGCCGCCGAACAGCAGCGCCCAGCCGAGCGTGCGCGCCACGACGGAGATCAAGAGCGGCCCGAGAATGACCAGCAGGAAAAAGCTCTTCCAGCGGCCGCTCATGCGGTTGAGGATGTAGGCTTCGGGCGCGCCGAGCAGCGCGGTGAGCAGCGTGGTCAGGATCGCGATGCGGAACGTCCGCCAGAACATCTCGGCGTAATAGGGATCGGTCGCCATCTCGTGCCAGTTCTTCAGGATGAAGACCGGCTCGATGCCCTTGTACTGGCCCCAATCGTGGAACGACAGCATCACCGTCATCGCCAGCGGAATCAGCAGCACGCCGGCGAACAGCATCAGGGCGGGCGCGGTCAGCGCCCACGGCGCGCGTAGGCTGCGCTCCTCGGCGGCCATGCTCATGCGCCGGCCCTCGCGCGCACGCTCATGTCCTCAGGCCGCCAGGTGAGGCGGACGGCATCGCCTTCGCCTGGCTGCGCCGTGCCGTCATTCTGGCGGATCACGATCGCCGGGCCGCATTCGCTGTCGCACTGGAACAGCCAGTGATTGCCCTGGAAGATGCGCGTGATGATTTTTGCGCTGAGCCCTGTATCGCCAAAGCCGATTCTTTCCGGGCGAACGCTGACGGTGACGGGACCGCCGAGCGCGGCCGGCGCCGGTGCGCGCCAGGAGCCCGCCACCAGTTGCGTCGGCGAGACGGTCCGGTCGATGGTTCCGGCAAAATCGTTGGTCTTGCCGAGGAATTGCGAGACGAAGGCGGAGGCCGGCTTCTCGTAAGTCTCTTGCGGCGTGCCGATCTGCTCGATCTTGCCCTGGCTCATCACCACGATGCGGTCGGACAGCGACATCGCCTCGTTCTGGTCGTGGGTGACCAGGATCGTGGTGGTACCGACGGTGCGCTGGATCTGGCGCAGCTCGATCTGCATCTCCTCGCGCAGCTTGGCGTCGAGGTTCGACAGCGGCTCGTCGAGCAGCAGCACGCTCGGCTTGATTACCAGCGCACGCGCCAGCGCCACGCGCTGCTGCTGGCCCCCGGACATGCGGCGCGGATGGCGGTCCTCGTATCCGGCGAGCCCCACCATCGCGAGCGCGGCGCGCACGCGCTCGGCCCGTTCGGTGCGCGGCACGCCACGCATCTCCAGGCCAAAGGCGACGTTCTCCGCCGCGGTCATGTGCGGAAACAGCGCGTAGCTCTGGAACACGATGCCGAGGCCGCGCTTGGCCGGATGGATCGCGGTCAGGTCCTTGCCCTCGAGGCGGATCGCGCCGCGCGTGGGATCGAGGAAGCCCGCGATCATCTGCAAGGTCGTGGTCTTGCCGCAGCCGGACGGGCCGAGGAAGGAGATGAACTCCCCCTTCCCCACCGACAGGCTGAAGTCGTCGACCACAGTCTGCGTGCCGAACTGCTTGGCGACCCGATCGAGCTCGAGATAGGCCATGGCGCTGTCTCCGCGGCGACCGATCAGCGTTCGACCTCGCGATTCCAGCGCTTGGTCCACTCCTCGCGCTTCTCGTTGATGACGGTCCAGTCCGGATTGTAGAGCTTCGCCGCGCGCTCCCCGATCGGCGCCATCTTGCCGAGCTCCGGCGGGATCACCAGCGATTTCAGCACCGGGCCGTAGCCGTAATCCTTCAGCATCACGAGCTGGATCTTGGGATCGAGCAGCATCTTGACGAAGCTCGCCGCCAGCGGCGAAGCATTGGGCTTGTTGATCGGACACGCCGTCGTCAGCAGCGTCGCCGCGCCTTCCTTGGGATAGACGAAGTCGACGGGAAAGCCGGTATTGGCAAAGCTCTGCACGCGGCCGGTGCCCCACACCGCGATCACGGCCTGGCCGGACTGGAACAGCTCGGTCATCTTGCCCGGCGACGGCTCATAGGCCAGCACGTTCGGGTTGATCTGTTCCTTGAAGATCTTGAAGCCGGAATCGACGTTGGTCTCGCCGCCGCCGTTCATCTTCGACAGCATCACCAGCGCTTCGAGACCGTAGGTGTTGTTGATCGGCGGGATCACGAGCTGTTTTGCGTATTTCGTGTCCTTCAGGTCGTTCCACGAGGTCGGCGGCGCCCAGCCCTTCTCCTTGAACACTTTGGTGTTGTACATCAGGCCGGTGGCGACGATGCCGATCGCGACTGCGCGATCGTCCTTGAAACGCGCGGTGTCGTAGAGATCGGCGGGCAGGCCGTCGAGCCTGCCGCAGAAGCCGAGCTGGATTGCCTGGTACATCGGGCCGTCATCGACGATGGCGACGTCGATCTGCTGGTTGCCCTTCTGCGCCTGGAGTTTGGCCAGCGTGTCGGTGGAGTTGCCGGCGACGTATTCGACCTTGACGCCGTTCTCCTTCTCGAAGGCCGGGATCACCTCGTCGCGGATGGTCTTCTCGAACGAGCCGCCATAGCCGGCGACATAGAGCGTTTTCTGCTGGGCCCAGGCGACTGATGGGGAGGCAATGAGCCCTGCGATGCTGACCGCGGTCAGAAGGCGAAAAGTCTTCATGTGGACCGATCTCCAATACCGGAATGAGGTGACGTGCCGACGAGTCTCGCTGGCTGAAGCACCTTCCGCATTCCCTTCCGCGCAAACCCTCTCCGATTAGGGCTCCGGCCCCTGTTCGGCGGGTTTTTGGCGCGATCTGGAGGTTTGAACCCTCCAATCTGCCGAAAAAGCGGGCTGTCTCCAGTCCTGATGAAAAAGATCGCAACCTGTACTTCCATCGTCCAATGAATAATGGCACCCTCTGCATGCCAAAATGTTATGATTGGAATCGGGAATGGCGCGGATCAATTCGCGGCAGGTGGAGGCCTTCCGCGCGACAATGCTGACGGGCAGCGTGACCGAGGCCGCGGCGCTGATGAAGGTGACGCAGCCGGCCGTCAGCCGGTTGCTGCGCGACCTCCAGGCCCTGCTGAAAATGGAGCTGTTCGAACGGCGCGGCACCGGCCTGGTGCCGACCGCGGCGGCGATGGCGCTCTATACCGAGGTCGAGCGCTCCTTCGTCGGCCTGGAGCGCATCACTGCGGCAGCAGAAGAAATCCGCGGCCGCCGCACCGGCTCGCTACGCATCGCAGCACTGCCGGCGCTGTCGAACGGCTATCTGCCGCGGCTCACCGGTCACTTTCTGAAGGAGCGGCCCAACCTCAACCTGGCCTTCTTCGGTGTCATCTCGCCGATCGTGGTCGACTGGGTGCTGAACAATCAATGTGACGTCGGCTTTGCCGAGGTGCCGATCGCGCATTCCGGCCTGCCGAGCCAGCGGCTGCCAGCGCCGGCGCGCGTTGCAGTGCTCCCGACCGGCCATCGCCTCGCGGAGAAGGAAGTGCTGGAGCCGCGCGATTTCGAGGGCGAGACCTTCATCTCGCTGTCCGCGGGATCGTCGAGCCGTCATCTCGTCGACCAGGTCTTCCATCGCCATGATGTCCGCCGGGTGCTCAGGGTCGAGACCACGCTGTCGGAGATCATGTGCGGCATGGTGTCGTCGGGGCTCGGCGTCGCGATCTGCGATCCCTTCACGGCGCAGGAATTCGCAACGCGCGGGGTCGTCGCGCGCCGCTTCTTGCCGCGCATCGACTTCGAATTCTCCGCGGTCTTTCCGGCGCAGCGCAGTCCCTCGCCGGTGGCGCTGGACCTGGTCGAGACCATGCGCAAGGCGCTGGTGGAGTTTGAGGATTAGGGCTTGGATTTGAACAGTGCAGCTACAGGCTCGCTGCAACCTCTCCCGCTTGCGGGAGAGGTCGGCGCGTAGCGCCGGGAGAGGGCTCCCTCCACACTGAGAGTGTCCTATGAGGAGAGAGCCCTCTCCCCCGCCCTCTCCCGCAAGCGGGAGAGGGAGCGCACCGTCGTCGTGGCGTCAGCAGCGCTCAGCCGTTGAACGCCGCCTGCGCCTCCGGCAGATCCCAGATCTTGCCGATTGCGGCGGTGCCGGCGGCAATGATCGCCGCTTCATCCGCGCCGAGATAGCGTCCCTCATCGACCAGCACGCGGCCATCGACCACGACCTGGTCGATATTGGCGCGGTTGGCGAGCGCGATCAGCGCGCGGCGCGGATCGAACAGCGGCTGCAGATGCGGATGGGTGAGATCGACGACGGTGAGATCGGCAGTCGCGCCCGGCTCGATGCGGCCGAGATCGGGCCGCTTGATGACGTCGGCGGCGACCGTCGTGTTCGCCTCGATCAGCTCGGGCGAGTTCGCGACATCTGGGCGCGCCGAAGTGATCTTGGAGATCAGCGAGGCCGCATTGAGCTCGCCGAGCAGGTCCATGTTGTAGCCGTCGGTGCCGACCACGGTACGGACGCCGTGCTCTGCGAAGCGGCTGAAGGCTGCGGTGATGCCGGCGCGCGCGAACACGCGTGGACAGTTCAAGACGGTCATGCCGCGCGCGGCCATGAGCTTGAGATCGTCGTCGCTCGAGAACATGCAATGCGCCGCCATCAGATCGGGCGCGAGCAGGCCGAGCCAATCCAGATATTCTGCCGGGGTGCGGCCGCCATAGCGCTTGCCGATGGTCTCGACCTCGGCGCGGCTCTGCGCCATGTGCGTGGTGATGGGAACGCCGAGTTCGCGCGCCCGCGTGGCGCAAGCCTTCAGGAGATCGGGACCGCAGGTGTCGGTGGCGTGCGGGCTCATGGCAAGGCTGATGCGGCCGTCGCCGCGATTGTTCCAGCGCTGATAGAGCGCATCCCATGTCGCCATGTCCGCGGCGCCGTCATCGCCGGAATATTGCACCACGCCGTCCGGGCCAGCCTTGGCATCGGAGGTCGAGAACAGATAGGGCGCGCCGTAGAAGCGGATGCCCATCTCTTCCGCCGCGTCGAACATTTCGGGGATCGAGTTGCGGAACGGCTCCATCACCGTGGTGGCGCCGCCCTTGAGCAGCTGGAGGATGCCGAGCCGCGCCACCGCGAGCCGTTCCTCCGCCGACAGGATGTCGGCGCCGCGCTTGGTCAGCGGCAGCAGCACCGTGTAGACGATGCTCTGGTTGTTCTTGCGGCCGTTGCCGTCCTCGGTGTGACTGCGCGCCACTGCTTCCGAAAAGCAGTGATTGTGCAGGTTGAGCAGACCGGGCAGCACGAAGCGGCCCGGGCGGTCATAGATCACGTCGGCGCGCGGCTTGTCGCGCGTGACCGCCGCGATCTTCTTGCCTTCGACCAGAACCCAGTGGTCGCGCAGCACGTCCTGCACGCCGTCTTTCCGTGACAGCACGTAGCTGCCGAAGATCGCTGTTGTGCTCATGCGGGGCGCACGTTCCAGAACACGGCGGTGCCGTCGAGAATGCCGGTGATCGCCTTGCGATAGGCGGTCGGCTGCTTGTACAGGCCGATCGGAATATAGGGGATTTCCTCGAACGCCACCGCCTGGATCTCGCGGCAGATGCGCTGCTGCTCGGCGAGCTCGGAGGCCGCCAGCCATTGGCTGCGCAACGCGCCCATCTTCGTGCTCGCATACCAGCCGGCGACCTTGCCTTCGCCGCGGATGTTGGTGTTGCCGGCCGGGTTGAGCCAGTCGATGCCCTGCCAGTTGCCGACCGCGGCGCTCCAGCCGCCCTGCGGAAGCGGATCCTTCTTCAGCTGGCGCTGCAGTACCACGGCGAAATCGAGGCCGGCATATTCGACGTTCATGCCGGCCTTGCGCAACGAGTCCACCGCGATCTCGCCGAGCGGCTTTTGCGCCAGCGAGTTGGTGGGCACGAGCAGCACGATCTTCTCGCCGTTATAGCCGGCGGCCTTGAGGTCAGCCTTGACCTTGTCGTAGTTGCGCGGGCCGCGGAACACGTCGAGGCCGACGTCGTTTGCCATCGGCGTGCCGGGTGCGAAATAGCCGATCGGCGAGACCTGGAACGCCGGATCGGTGCCGGCGACGGCCGTCATGAACGCGGACTGGTCGATCGCCCCCAACAGCGCGCGGCGGATGGCGGGATTGTCGAACGGCGGCTGCAGGTGATTGAGGCGCAGCATGCAGGCGTAGCCTCTGGGATCGAGGATTCGCGTCTCGATATCGCCGGCCGCCTTGATCACCGGGAGCAGATCGTGCGGCGTGGTTTCCTGCCAATCCTGCTCGCCGGTCTGGAGCGCGGCGACGCCGGTGCCGGCATCAGGCGTGGTGGTCCAGACCACGCGGTCGTAGTGCACGATCTTCGGCCCGGCGGTCCAATCCGGCTTGCCGTCGGTGCGCGGCTGGTAGCGCTCGAACTTGGCATAGGCGTTGCGCGCGCCCTGCACGCGCTCGTCGGCGAGATAGCGGAACGGGCCGCTGCCGATCACCTCGGTCAGCGGCTTGAACGGATCCTGGCTCGCCAGCCGCTCCGGCATCATGAAGCAGGCATTGATCGCGGCCTTGCCGAGCGCCTGCGGCAGCAGCGGGAACGGGCGCTTGAGACGGAAGCGGATGGTGCGGTCGTCGACGGCCGAGAGCTCGGCGGTCGCCTCCATCAGCTCGCCGCCAAAGCCGTCGCGCGCGGCCCAGCGGCGAATGCTGGCGACGCAATCGCGTGCCAGCACGCGCTCGCCATCATGCCAGAACAGACCATCACGAAGCGTGAGGTCCCACTGCAGCTGGTCGCCAGAGATGGCTTGGCCCGACAGCATCTGCGGCGAAACCTGGAGCGAGGAGCTCATGCCGTAGAGCGTGTCGTAGACCATGAAGCCGTGGTTTCGCGACACCTGCGCGGTCGAATAGATGGGGTCAACGAAAGCGAGGTCGATGACCGGGATGAAGCGCAGCGTGGACTGCGATTCAGCGCGGACGATGCCCGGCAGCGACAGCGCCGGCAGCGCCGCGCCGGCCTTCAGGAGCAAACGGCGGGAAATGGACATTAGCGGTTACCGGCCTCGTGGCGCAGGAAGTTCTCCGCGATCTTCTCGCCGGTGGTGATCCAGACATCCGGGCACGATTTTGCGTAAGTGAGGAACTCGCGCAGCAGACGCAGCCGCATCGGACGGCCGCTGCATTGCGGATGCAGCACGGTCGTCACCATCGCGCCCCAGTCGCGGACCTCGTCCAGCTCGTCCTTCCACATCGAGAGCACGTGCTCCTTGGGGAAGATCGAGCGCGGGCTGAAGCGCGCGGAGAGGCCGTGCATCCAGTCGTCATAGCTCGCGGTCACCGGCAGCTCGATCGTGCCGGGCTTGCCGTCGGCGAGGCGATGGCGATAGGGCCTGACGTCGTCGCGGAACGAAGACGTATAGACGATGCCGTGGCGCACCAGCGCGACGCGCAGCTCCTCCGTGAACTCGCCATAGGGCGCGCGATAGCCGGTCGGCTTGACGCCGAGCCGGCGCTTCAGCGCCTCGAAGCCGCGCTCCAGCTCCTCCTCGATCCAGGGATCGCCGGGATCCGGCAACAGATGGTGATAGCCGTGATGGCCGATCTCGTGGCCGGCCTTCAGGATCGATTCCGCCATCGCCGGATGCGCGTCGACCGACCACCCCGTGACGAAGAACGTCGCCTTGAGATCGAGCTGGTCGAGCAGCTCCAAGAGCTTCGGCGTGCCAACGCGCGCCTCGTAGCCGCCATAGCTCATGGTGATGAGCCGCTGCGCATGCACCGCATCCTTGCTGGTCCAGGCGCTCTCCGCGTCCACGTCGAACGACAGGAACATCGCGGAATTGTACGGCTTCGGCCAGGGATATTCGGGCGCGGGATCCGCGGTGTTGGCCGGAACGAGCGGAATGCTCTGGAGTGCCTTACTGTCCAGCATTGATGGTCGCCTTCTCAATTGCGTTGTCGCTCAACTTCCACTTCGCCAGCAGCGTCTTGTAGGTGCCGTCCGCAATCAGCGCGTCGACCGCCTCCAGCATTGCCTGCTGCAATGCCTTCTCCTTCACCGGCAGAGCAATGCCGGTGAATTGCTGCGCGATGGGCTCGCCCACGGTCGCATAGGTGTTGGGCTCGAGGTCCATGATGTAGGGCAGCGTCTCGTTGCCCTGGGCGGCGGCATCGATGCGTCCCTGCCGCAGCTGGGTGCGCGCGTCGGCCGAGCCGTCGGTGCCGATGACCTGGATCGGATTGCTGCCGCAGTTCTTCTCGCTCCACGCCGCGATCTGCGCCGGGAACATGGTGCGGCGGCTGGAGCCGACCTTCTTGCCGCACAGCGACGTCGCATCCTTGAATTCCGCCTTGCGTGACGCCTGCACGAAGAACTGCGGGCCGCTGCGCAAATAGTCGACAAAAGAGGCGGTCTCATGCCGGCTCGCATAGTCGGTGAAGCCGGACAGGATGGCATCCACCCGCCCCGTCGAAATCGACGGCATGAATTCGGCAAAGCTGGTCTCGGTCCATTCGATCTTGAGGCCGAGCTTGCGGCCGATCGCCTCGCCGAGATCGACGTCGAAGCCGGAGAGCGCGTTGGTGGCGGGATCGCGGAACTCCATTGGCGGATAGTTCGGCACGATCGCCACTTTGAGGCTGCCGCGCTTTGCGATGTCAGGCGGCAATTCGGCCGCCATCGCCGACGCGCTCATGGCGCCCAGGAACGCCGCCGCAAGCAAAAATCTCTTCATCGCCATACCCCCAATGTCAGATCACTGCCGAAAGAAATGCCTTGGTGCGCTCCTCGCGCGGCGCGCCCAACACGTCGGAGGCGCGGCCCTGCTCGACGATCGCGCCATGGTCCATGTAGACGACGCGGTCGGCCACCTCGCGGGCGAAGCCGAGCTCGTGCGTCACCACCATCATGGTCATGCCGCTCTTCGCCAATTCCTTCATGACAGCGAGCACCTCGCCAACCAGCTCGGGATCGAGCGCGCTGGTCGGCTCGTCGAACAGCATCAACATCGGCTTCATGGCGAGCGCCCGCGCGATCGCGACGCGCTGCTGCTGGCCGCCGGAGAGCTGCGCCGGATAGGAATCCGCCTTCGCCGCCAGCCCGACGCGACGAAGCAGCTCGGTCGCCTCGGCGCGCACCTCGTCCAGCTTGCGCCCCTGAACCTGGGTGGGGCCTTCGGTGATGTTCTCCAGCGCGGTCTTGTGCGGAAACAGGTTGAAACGCTGGAACACCATGCCAGTCTTCAGCCGCTGCCGCCCGATCTCGCGCTCGCTGAGGCGATGGAGCCGCCCGCCGTGCTCGCGCACGCCCAGAAGCTCGCCGTCGAGCCAGATGCCGCCGGCATCGATGGTGGTAAGCTGGTTGATGCAGCGGAGCAGCGTGGTCTTGCCTGAGCCGGAGGCGCCGATCAGGCACATCACCTCGCCGGGCCAGACGTCGAGCGAGACGTTGTTGAGAGCCTGAAACTCTCCAAAGTTTTTGCTGACGGAGCGGATGGCGACGAGGGGTTTTGTCATCGCGCCAGCCGCAATGTGCCGCGTGCAAAGCGGCGTTCGAGCAGCATCTGCAGCGGCGTCAGGATCGAGACCACGAGCAGATACCAGAGCCCGGCGACGATCAGGAGCTCGATCACGCGCGAATTGGCGTAGTAGATGTTCTCGGCATTGTGCAGCAGCTCCGGATACTGGATCACGCTGGCGAGCGAGGTCGCCTTCACCATGCTGATGAACTCGTTGCCGAGCGGCGGGATCACCACGCGCATCGCCTGCGGCAGCACGATCCGCCGCAGCGCGCGCAGCCGTCCCATGCCGATCGCCTGCGCCGCCTCATACTGCCCGATATCGACCGACAGCATGCCGGCGCGCATGACTTCGGAGGTGTAGGCGCCCTGGTTGATGCCGAGCCCAAGCAGCGCGGCAAGGAACGGCGTCATGACGTCGACGGCGCGCGCGGACCACAGGCCGGGAATGCCGATGGTCGGAAACACCAGCGCGAGGTTGAACCACAGCAGCAGCTGCAGGATCAGCGGCGTGCCGCGGAACAGCCAGGTGTAGCCGGCGGCGACCGACTTCAGCACCGGATTGGGCGACAGCCGCATGATCGCGACGACGATGCCAAGAAAGATGCCGAGCATCATCGCCAGCACCGCCATCACCATGGTGTTGACGATGCCTTCGAGGATGACCTTTGCGGTCAGGAAGCGGCTGACATAGGACCATTCGATCTGGCCGTTCGCAAAGGCGCGCGCGATCGCCGCCAGCACGAGGACGATCAGGGCCGCGCTGATCCAGCGAAACCAGTGCGGCTCGCGCGCGATCCGCATGCCCGACAGATCGGGAAAGCCTTGCGCGAGTGCCGGCGCCGGCTTCATTGCGGCGCCGCGTTCAGCATGGGCTGGGCGACCGCATTGGCCCCTAAGCCCCATTTGTCGAGAATGGCCTTGTACGAGCCGTCGGCGATCATCGCCACGAGCTTCTCCGTCACGACCTCGCGCAAGGCCGCATCGTCCTTGCGGAACATGATGCCTTGATAGCCCGTGGACAATTGCTCACCAATGACGCGGTACTTGCCGGCTTCCTGCGTTTGCGCGTAGGGCAAGGTTTCACTGCCCTGAACCGCGGCATCGATGCGGCCCTGCTTGAGCTGATTACGCACGTCGATCGAATTCTCGCCGGGCACATACTGAATGGCAGGCTTGCCAACCGCCTCGCAGTTCTGCTTGCTCCATTTCTCGATCTCGATCGGAAATGCGGTGCTGCGGGTGGTGCCGACCTTCTTGCCGCAAAGATCGGTGGCGACCTTCGCCGCATTCTCGGTCAGCACGAAGAATTGCGGACCAGTGGTCAGGTAGTCGACGAAATCCGCCGTCTCACGCCGCGAACTACGATCCTGGATGCCACTGATGATGAAGTCGGCCCGCTTGGTCTGGAGCGAGGGGATCAGCTCGGCGAACGGCGTCTCGCTCCAGACGATCTTGAGGCCTCCGAGCCGCTTGGCGAGCTCGTTCGCCAGATCGATGTCGAGCCCGACCAGCTCGTTGGTTGCGGGATCGCGGTATTCCATCGGCGCGTAGGTGGAGTTGACCGTGAGCTTCAGCGTGCCGGCTTGCTTGATCTCCGCCGGCAGCTCGGCGGCTCGCGCCGACGTCACGGCAGCCAATGCTGCGAAGGCAAGCAAATGCGAAAGGCGTGTCATGTCAGCTCCTTTGCCAACGCCGCGACCGGCCGTTGATCAATCCGCGTCGAGAACGGCCGGCTCGATGACGCCGGCACGCTCGGTGATCACCCTGTATTGCTCGGGCCGCCGGTGGGCGGCGAAGTTGAACATCTTGTCCTTGCCCTGGCGGCAGAGGTCGAGATCGATGTCGGCGACGATCACCTCGTCGGCCAGCGTCTGCGCCTGCGCCACGATGCGGCCATTGGGATCGACGATGCAGGAGCCGCCGATCAGCCCGGAGCCGTCCTCCTCGCCCGCCTTCGCCACCGAGATCGCCCAGGTCGCGTTCATGTAGGCGTTGGCCTGCGTCACCAGCGTCGAGTGGAAGGTGCGCAAGGCGCCGTCTTCCGTCGTGCCGCCGTTGGGATCGTAGGCCGCCGAATTGTAGCCGATGCAGACGAGCTCGACGCCTTGCAGACCGAGCACGCGCCAGGATTCCGGCCAGCGACGGTCGTTGCAGATCATCATGCCCATGATGGCGTGGGCCCAGGACGAGCCGGCGCGGAAGGCGGGAAAGCCGAGGTCGCCATAGTCGAAGTAGCGCTTCTCGAGTTGCTGGTAGCGCGCGCCCGGACGTGGCTCGACCGAGCCCGGCAGGTGCACCTTGCGATAGCGGCCGAGAACCTCGCCGTCGCGATCGACCAGGATGGAGCAATTGTAGCGCCGGCCCTCCGGCGTCAGCTCGGCGTAGCCGACATAGAAGCCGACGCGCAGCGCACGGGCGCGGTCGAACAGCTTTGCCACAGCGGGGTTCGGCATGTCGCGCTCGAAATACCGGTCGAGCGCCTCGCCCTCGAGCAGCCAGCGCGGGAAGAAGGTGGTGAAGGCGAGCTCCGGAAACACCACAAGGCTCGCACCCCGACCGGCCGCCTCCTCCAGCATGTCGAGCATCCGCGACAACGTATGCTCGCGGCTGTCTGCTTTTTGCGTCGGCCCCATCTGAGCGGCGGCGGCGCGAAGGACACGAACCAAGATTGCCTCCAATCTGTGCGCAGTGCCGCCTCAATGGGCGAGCGAACCCTTTGATGCGACGTGCAAATCTGCTGCCATTACGGGGAAGCGCTGCTGCAAAATCAATTCGCTTTGCTATGATGTTTTGGCTCAGACTATAATCGGTAGTGATATGAACCTGCGTCAGCTCGAGATCCTGCGCGCCGTCATCCGGCACCGCACCACGGTGGCGGCGGCGGACGAGCTTGCGCTGTCGCAGCCCGCAGTCAGCAATGCGCTGAAGACGATGGAGACGCAGGCCGGCTTTGCGCTGTTCGAGCGCGTCAACAACCGGCTGTTTCCAACCGCCGAAGCGATGGCGCTCTACAAGGAGAGCGAGGCGATCTTTGCGCTGCACGCCAAGCTCGAGAACCGCGTGCGCGATCTGCGCGAGAACCGCTCCGGTCATCTCGCCATCGTGGCGACGCCGCCGCTCGCCTACAGCATCATTCCGTCCGCGCTGTCGGGCTTCCTGCGCCGCCGACCGGAGACGCGGGTGTTCTTCGACGTGCGGCGCTATGAGGGGATCATCGAGGGCGTACTGAGCCGTGTCGCCGAGCTCGGCTTCGCGCTCGGACTGACGCACCATCCCGGCATCGCGCATGAGGTGGTGCACACCGGCGAGATGGTGTGCGTGCTGCCGCCGCAGCATCCCCTCGCGGAACGACCGGTGATCACGGCCGCTGATCTCTCCGGCCTTCCCTTCATCGGGCTCGAACGCGGCACGCGGCTCGGCGAGGCCGTGCGCGACAGCTTTGCACGGGCCGGCGCGCCGTTCCGGCCGACGGTCGAGGTGCGCTACTGCAACACGGCTTGCGTGCTCGCCGCCGCCGGCGTCGGCGCCGCGGTGGTCGATCCCTTCTCGCCGCGGCAGAACGGCGGCAGCGGCCTCGTCGTCCGTCCGTTCACGCCGACGACGCAGGCGGTCGCCTACATGCTATGGTCGGAAGCCGAGCCGCTGTCGCGTCTGGCCAAGGCCTTTCTCAACGAGATCCGCAAGGAGAGCGCTCTGCTCGAGCGCACAGCGCCGCACCAGCAACATGGGGCAGAAGGCGGCTGAGCTTCGCAACCTCTTGCCTGGGAGGCCCATGGCACGCATCACCATCATCGAGACCGGAGAGGTCCCACAAAAATACCGCGAGCGCCACGGTTCATTTCCGGACATGTTCGCGCGTATGATCCGCGCCGAAGATCCGGCCGCGACAGTCGAGGTCGTCAGCATCCCCAACGGCCATGCGCTTCCCGATCCGGGCAACCTCGAGGCCGTCCTGATCACCGGCGCGGCTGCCGGCGTCTATGACGGGCTCGACTGGATCGCGCCGCTGGAAGATTTCGTGCGGACGGCCTACGCCAACAAGACTCCGATGGTCGGTGTCTGCTTCGGCCACCAGCTGATCGCGCAGGCGCTCGGCGGCACCGTGCGCAAGTCGGAGAAGGGCTGGGGCATCGGCCGGCACGTCTATCAGGTGCTGCCGGAGAACGGAGTGGTCGACGGCGAAGCGGTCGCGATCGCCGCCTCGCATCAGGATCAGGTGATCGAGCCGCCGAACGACGCGCTGACGATCCTCTCGTCCGACTTCACCCCGCATGCCGGCCTGCTCTATGCCAACGGCGCAACGCTGACCGTGCAGCCGCACCCGGAATTCGACGTGGGGTTTGCGCAAGTGTGCTGCGACCTGCGCGACGGCAAGGCGCCGGAGGAAGTCGTTGCCACGGCGCGGGCGTCGCTGGCGGAGCCGATGGACAGCGCCAAGCTCGGCGGAGCGATTACGCGGTTTCTGGCAAGGCGCGCGGCGCCTTAGTTCGCAACAATCACCACGGCGACTCTTCCCTTCTCCCCTTGCGGGAGAAGGTGGCGCGAAGCGCCGGATGAGGGGTATCTATCCGCGTGTTCGCTACTATCGAATGCTCGGATAGATACCCCTCACCCGTCTCGCCGCTACGCGGCGAGCCACCCTCTCCCGCAAGGGGAGAGGGTGAAGCAGCTCCGCTGGTGAGAATTTAGAACGGATCCGTTCCCAACCCCGGCACATCGGCCGGCCGCGGGCCCGGCGCCGCCCAGTGAAAGCGGCGGTCTTTCTCTGCAATCGCGATGTCGTTGATCGACGCCTCGCGGCGCTTCATCAGGCCGTGCTCGTCGAACTCCCACTGCTCGTTGCCGTAGGAGCGGTACCACTGCCCGCTTGCATCGTGCCATTCGTACTGGAAGCGCACCGCGATGCGGTTCTCGTCGAAGGCCCAGAGGTCCTTGATCAGGCGGTAGTCCTGCTCCTTCTCCCATTTGCGGGTGAGGAAGGCGACGATGGCCTCGCGGCCCTGAAACACTTCCGAACGGTTACGCCAGCGGCTGTCCTCGGTATAGGCGAGCGAGACCCGCACCGGATCGCGTGAATTCCAGGCGTCCTCGGCCATGCGGGCCTTTTGCGCGGCGGTCTCGCGGGTGAAGGGTGGAAACGGCGGGCGCGACATGATGGCCTCATCGGTTGATCGGACCGCGAATGTATCGTCGCAATTGGCAGAGTCGATAGGCCATCCGCTATCGAGCGATCACGAAACCAGATCGGCCTTCATCAGCTGGCGGATCGATTTCGGGATCGGCTGGGCGCGACCGCCGCTGATGAAGGCGACGCGGACCTCGGCTTTCACCAGCACATCGTCGCCGCGTCGCACCTCCTGCGCCAGCATGATGGACGCCCCCTTCACAGCAACCGGCCAGGTCACGACATCGAGCACGTCGTCCATTCGCGCGGGCTTCAAGAAGTCCAGATGCATCGAGCGCACCACGAAGGCAAAGCCCGTGCCTTCCGTCTCGGTCTGCTCGAACAGCGCCTGCTGCTCGGCCCCCATCAGCCTGAGATGATTGGTGCGTCCGCGCTCCATGTAGCGCAGGTAATTGGCGTGATAGACGATGCCGGAAAAATCCGTGTCTTCGTAGTAGACGCGGACCTGCATGTGGTGGCGGCCGTCGCGGATCTCGCCGTCGAGATGAGCTGTCACGTCGCGAGCCTCTTCGCTTGTCGGTAACCGGCTCGTTTTGCGCAAAAACGGCCGGAGGCGCAAGCGTGTTAGGACACAACCAGCCCTGACCGTCCCAGCGTCACCTCGACGATCTCAGGCGGCACGCCGAAGCGGAGCGGCATGATGCTGCAACCAAGGCCGCCGGAGACGATGAGGTCGCATTTCAGGCGGAAGTGGCCATAGGCGAGCCGCAGGCCGTTCTTGGGCGAAACCGCAGGCGACCAGCCGAGCAGGCGGACCTGGCCGCCATGGGTATGGCCGGACAGTTGCAGCGCGACGCGCGCGGGTACCAGCGGCGCGATGTTGGGCTCGTGCGCGAGCAGGATGACCGGCGCATCGTCGGTGATCTTCGCCAGCGTGGCGTTGAGATCGTCGGCGCCGAAATGCGCCATGCTCCGGAAGCGCCGCGCCGGCAGGAAGGCGAGCTGGTCGCCGAGCCCCGCGAGCCAGAACGGACGGCCATTCTTGGTCAAGCGCACGGCATCGTTCTCGTAGACGGGGATGCCGGCCGCCTCCAGCGCACGATGGGCGATGGTCGGCCCGTGCCCTGCCTGCTGCACGGTCCTGTCGTCCCAATAGTCGTGATTGCCCATGACGGCATGAACGCCGAGGGGCGCCTTCAGGCGCGCCAGCACCCTCGCCCATTCGCTCGACGGAATGAAGCGCGTGACCTGATGCAGGCCGGCGACATAGTCGCCGAGCAGCACGATGAGATCGGCGTTGAGCGCATTGGTCCGGTCGACGATGCCCTCGATACGCTCCAGCGACATCCAGGGATCGCAGGCATGGATGTCGGCGATGGCCGCAATCTTCAGCGGAAAATCCGCCGGCCACTGCCGCGGCGTGGGATGATAGCGCGTGACGCGCAGCCGCAGCACCGGCTCGACGCCGACGCCATAGGCTGCAGTCGAGACGCCGAGGGCGGACAGGCCGCCGATGGAACGAATGAGATGACGGCGCGTGATCATGGAAGCCCGATGATGATGCGACATCTTGATGATATCCGATTGGAGCGGAATTGGGGTGCGTTCGTGCAGATCGTTTGCACGAGATTAACGGAAATTCATCAAAGCCGGAACGGCGCGCGGTTCAGCAGATCACTCGTCGCTGTCATCCGTGCCGAACAGACCGAACTGCGCCGCCGCATCGCGCGAGGGTTCGGCGATGCCGAGATGACGGAAGGCGTGCGAGGTCAGCAGGCGGCCGCGCGGGGTGCGCTGCAGATAGCCGCACTGGATCAGATAGGGCTCGATGATGTCCTCGATGGCATCGCGCGGCTCCGACAAGGCCGCGGCCATGGTTTCGACGCCGACCGGGCCGCCGCCATAGTTGAGCGCGATGGTCGTGAGATAGCGGCGATCCATGGCGTCCAAGCCGGCGGCATCGACCTCGAGCGCGCTCAGCGCGTGGTCGGCGATCTTGCGGTCGATCTTGTCGGCATCGGCCGCGGAGGCGAAGTCGCGCACACGGCGGAGCAGGCGGCCGGCGATGCGCGGTGTGCCGCGGGCGCGGCGCGCGATCTCGTTGGCACCGTCCGCGCTCATGCCGACGTTGAGCACGCGCGCGCCGCGGCTGACGATGCTCTCCAATTCCTCGATCGTATAGAAATTCAGCCGCACCGGAATACCGAAGCGGTCGCGCAAGGGATTGGTGAGAAGGCCGGCGCGCGTGGTGGCGCCGACCAGGGTGAATTTCGACAGCTCGATCTTCACCGATCGCGCTGCCGGGCCCTCGCCGATGATGAGGTCGAGCTGAAAGTCCTCCATCGCGGGATAGAGCACCTCTTCCACCGCCGGGCTGAGGCGATGGATCTCGTCGATGAAGAGCACGTCGCGCTCTTCGAGATTGGTGAGGAGGGCGGCGAGATCGCCGGCCTTGGCGATCACCGGGCCTGAGGTGGCGCGAAAGCCGACGCCGAGCTCTTTCGCCACGATCTGCGCCAGCGTGGTCTTGCCGAGGCCGGGGGGACCGACGAACAGCACGTGATCCAGCGCCTCGCCGCGCTTGCGCGCGGCCTCGATGAAGATCGAGAGATTCTTGCGCGCCTGCTGCTGGCCGACGAAATCGGACAGCGATTGCGGCCGCAGCGCGGTGTCGCCGACATCGTCGCTGCGGCGCTCGGGCGAGACCATGCGGTTGGCTTTGGGGTCGCTCACTTCGCGAGCTCCTTCAGCCCGAGCCGGATCAGCTGCGCCGTCTCGGCGCCCTCACCCGCACTGCGCGAGGCCGAGGCAATCGCCGCGGCGGCTTGCGGCTGGCCGTAGCCGAGATTGATCAGCGCGGAGATCGCATCGGCCACCGGGCGCGGCGCGCGCTGGTCGTCGACGGCACCGGCAAGATGCACGACGGCGGGATCGACATTGGCAAAAGCCGGCGCCTTGTCCTTCAATTCGGTGACGATGCGCTCGGCGACCTTGGGGCCGACGCCGGGCGTGCGCGCCACCGCGGCCTTGTCGCGCAGCGCGATGGCATTGGCGAGATCGGCCGGCGACAGCGTGCCGAGCACGGCGAGCGCGACCTTGGCACCGACACCCTGCACGGTCTGCAGCAGGCGAAACCATTCGCGCTCCTGATCGGTGCGGAAGCCGAACAGTTTGATTTGATCCTCGCGGACATAGGTCTCGATCGACAGCACCGCGGCTTCGCCTGGCGAGGGCAGATGCTGCAAAGTGCGCGAGGAACAGTGCACCTGATAGCCGACGCCGCCGACGTCGAGGATGACGAAGTCCTCGCCGTAAGAATCGATCAGGCCCTTGAGCTTGCCGATCATATCCCCACCACCTTCAGCCGCAGCGCGGTGCTCTGGCGGTGATGAGCGTGGGTGATGGCGATGGCGAGCGCGTCGGCGGCGTCCGCGGACGGCGGCTCGGCCTTCGGCAGCAGGATCTTCAGCATCATCGCGATCTGTTGCTTGTCGGCGTGGCCGGCGCCGACCACGGTCTTCTTGACCTGGTTCGGCGCGTATTCGGCGACAGAAATGCCGAACATTGCGGGCGCAAGCATGGCGACGCCGCGGGCCTGTCCGAGCTTCAGCGTAGCAACGCCGTCCTTGTTGACAAAAGTCTGCTCGACCGCGGCTTCCATCGGCTGGTGGCTGGACAAGACGGAAGCGAGGCCTTCATGGATCGCAAGCAGCCGGCTCGCCAGCGGCAAATCGTCCGGCGGTTCCACCGAGCCGCAGGCGAGGTAGATCAGGCGATTGCCCTCAGCCTCGATCACACCCCAGCCGGTGCGGCGCAGGCCGGGGTCGATGCCGATGATGCGAACGGGGCCACGAATCGGAAGCGCAGTCATGGGCCAGTGATAGCGGCTGGCCGCGGGATGGGAAACAGAAACAGAACGGAAGTAACAGGGGAAGTGGGGTATCTCGGGTGAGCACCGCCGCCCACTCCACATTCCGTCGTCATACCCCGCGAAAGCGGGGTATCCAGTACGCCGCGGCTTATCCGTATCCCTCTCGCGTCTCTGGAATACTGGGTCGCCCGGTCAAGCCGGGCGACGACAGCAGAATCCGGAGCGAGGTATCAGCCGCCCATCTTCGCCATCAGCGCGTCCGACACCTCGAAATTGGCGTAGACGTTCTGGACATCGTCGTGCTCGTTGAGCAGGTCCATCAGCTTCAAGAGCTTCTCGCCGGTCTCGTCGTCGACCGTCACCGTGTTCTGCGGCTTCCAGATCAGCGCGGCCTTGCGCGGCTCGCCGAACTTGGCTTCCAGCGCCTTGGCAACGTCGCGATAGCCTTCGGTCGAGGCGTAGATCTCGTGGCCGCCCTCGCCGGACACGACGTCGTCTGCGCCGGCCTCGATCGCAGCGTCCAGCACCGCATCGTCGGAGGCGACGCTGCGGTCGTATTCGATGACGCCGGTGCGGTCGAACATGAAGGAGACCGAGCCGGTTTCGCCGAGATTGCCGCCGGACTTGGTGAAGAAGGAGCGGATGTCGGAGGCGGCGCGGTTGCGATTGTCGGTCAGCGCCTCGACGATGACGGCGACGCCGCCCGGGCCATAGCCCTCGTAGCGGATCTCGTCATAGTTCTCGCCGTCGCTGCCGAGCGCCTTCTTGATGGCGCGCTCGATATTGTCCTTCGGCATGTTCTCCTGGCGCGCAGCGATCACGGCGGCGCGCAGGCGCGGGTTCATGGCGGGGTCGGGCGTGCCCAGCTTGGCGGCGACGGTGATTTCACGCGCCAGCTTGCCGAACAGCTTCGACTTCTGGGCATCCTGCCGCCCCTTGCGGTGCATGATGTTCTTGAATTGGGAATGTCCGGCCATGCTTGGTCTCGTGAGGGAAGCGTGCGTCAAGGTGAGTGCGGGAAGCGCGGCCTTATAGGCCGCCCACCCACCGGAATCAAAGGGCTCGGCTGCTCCTGAGGTAGCCCTGTAAAGGTAGCCGCCGTAATGGCGCCTGCCTAGATGTCGGGCACCGTTAACCCTGATTTCATTCCGACTTGCGAAAATAGCGCCCGACCGTTCCCCGACAAGAGAGAGCTGATGGCGTTCGGACTATTTCGGAAGCGTCTGCCGGACACGGCCGCGCCTGCGGCAGCCCCGGAGGCTGCGCAGCCGGCGGCCCCTGCCGCACCCGCCCCGACCGCCGAAAGTGATTCGGCCCGGGAAATCCTGGAATTGCTGGAACTCGAGCTCGGCGCCATGATCCGCCAGCTCGAGCGCGCCGCCAATTCCGTCGCCGGCGGAGCCGATGCGACCGCCGCGACGCTCGCCGCCATTCGCGACCGCACCGACGCCCTGACCGGCCGGACCAACGCGGCGCAATCGACCGCCTCTACCTTCGCCCATGCCGCCGACAAGTTCACCCAATCCGCGCAAGGCATCGGCGCGCAGGTCCGCGAGGCCGGCAAGCTCGCCGACGAGGCCAGCGCCGCCGCGCAGGAAGCCCGCGCCAATGTCGACCGCCTGCGCGAATCCTCCGCCGCCATCGGCAACGTCGTCAACCTGATCGCGCAGATCGCGCGGCAAACCACGCTGCTCGCGCTCAACTCGACCATCGAGGCCGCGCGCGCGGGCGCCGCGGGAAAAGGCTTTGCCGTCGTCGCCACCGAGGTCAAGGCGCTCGCGGTGCAGACCCAGAGCGCGACGGAGGAGATCACAAAGAAGATCGACGCGCTGCAGCGCGACGCCGCCGGCTCGGCGGATGCGGTGCACCGCATCTCGCAGGCGATCGAGGCGATCCGCCCGGTGTTCGACACCGTCAACGGCGCGGTCGCCGAGCAGAACGCCACCACCAGCGAAGTCTCCGGCAATGCCGCCAGCGCCTCCGAGTTCATCATCTCGGTCGGCGAGAGCGCGGCCGAGATCGACGCGGCGACCAAGGCTGCCGAGACCCATGGCGAGAGCGTCGCCAGCGCCGGCAAGGCCGTCACCACCTTCGCCCAGAAGCTGAAATCACGCTGTGCCGTGCTGCTGCGCCAGAGCGAGCACGACGACCGCCGCAGGACCGAGCGGCTGCCCTGCCATCTCAAATTCGAGACCGCGCGCGGCGTGATGCCGGTCTATGAAATCGCGATGGAGGGCGTGCTGATCGGCGGCGCGGACGCAAGCCGGCTCGCGACGCAAGCCACGGTCGAAGGCAGCCTAGAGGACATCGGCGCCTGCCGCCTGCGCGTGGTCGAGCAATCCAAGGCCGGCGCCCGCGCGCAATTCGTCGGCGCCACCGCCGCGCTCAACGAGAAGATCGAGGACAAGCTCTGGTCGATCCATGAGGAGAACACCGAGCTCGTCACCCGTGCCATGGAAGCAGGCAATACGCTGACGAAGATATTCGAGCAGGCGGTTGCGCGCGGCGAGGTCAAGATCGAGGACCTCTTCGACACCGACTACGTGGAGATTGCCGGCACCAACCCGCAGCAATACCGCACCAAATATCTCGACTGGGCCGACCGCGCCCTGCCGCCGTTCCAGGAAGCCTTCCTGGCGAGGGAGTCGCGGATGGCGTTCTGCGCCATGGTCGACCGCAACGGCTTTTTGCCGGTGCACAACAAGATCTATTCGCATCCGCAGCGGCCGGGCGACGTCGCCTGGAATACGGCCAACAGCCGCAACCGGCGCATCTTCAACGATCCGGCGGGGTTAGCTGCCGCACGCAACCTGCGATCGTACTTGGTCCAGAGCTATGCGCGCGACATGGGCAACGGCAACACGGTGATGATGCGCGAGATCGACGTCCCGATCCGCGTGCAGGGCCGGCACTGGGGCGGCTTCCGCACGGCTTACAAGCTGTAGCACCCCGCGTGCACTCCTGGGCAAGACGCCGGGTGCGAATCATCCTCTAAGGTCGGAGCTAGGAATCGGAATGCCGCCAAGGAGCCGATCAACGGCTCCGACTGGAGAGAGCCCGTACATGTCCTTTGCCCAACTTGCCGTGTTGGACACTGCGTCCAACCGGACGCTCGCCGAACGCCTGATCGACCAGCTCGCCGACCGCATCGGCGGTCTCGGCGTCGAGCTCGCCGATATCGCCGGCAACGTCCAGGAAGTCGCCAACCGCGTCGCGAGCCAGTCGGAACGGTTTCACCATCTGCAGAAGACGGCCGAGACGATGGTCTCGGCCAACCACGACATCGCCAACGCCTCGCAGGCGGTGCAAAGCACGACGTCGGCTGCAGTCGGCGAGATCGCGCAGTCGCGCGGCGCGGTCGACACCGCGGTCAGCCACATCTCCGAGCTCGTCGCCGCGGTGGAGCGGATCGAGGCCCGCCTCAGCGCCGTCGGCGCGGCGCTGGCGCAAGTTGCGAAGGTCTCCGGCTCGATCGAGGCGATCGCGAAGCAGACCAATCTGCTTGCGCTCAACGCCACCATCGAGGCGGCGCGCGCCGGCACTGCCGGCCGCGGCTTCGCGGTGGTCGCAAGCGAAGTCAAGAACCTCGCGGAGGCCACGCGCCAGGCCACGCATGAGATCTCCGACACCGTGCGCGATCTCGACGGCCAGATCGAAGGCCTGATCGGCGAGAGCAGCGACGCCTCGCAGCGCGCCAAGACCGCCGGCGAAGGCGCGCAAGCGATCTCCGGCATCATCTCGCGGGTCCAGCAGGGCTTCGCCTCCGTCGAAGCCGAGATCGACTGCGTCGCGCGCGCGGCAACCTCCAACCTCGGCCATTGCGACACCGTGATCAGCGAGCTCAACGAGCTCGCCAAGGGCGTCGACCTCTCCTCGCGCGACCTTCGAAGCGCCGACGAGCGCGTGGCGAAGCTGCTCGACACCTCCGAAGGCCTGATCGCGCTGATTGCCGACAGCGGCGTCGAGACATCGGATGCGCCGCTGATCCGCGTCGTCATCGACACCGCGAAGCGGATCTCCGCCGAGTTCGAAGCTGCGATCGACCGCGGCGAGATCACGCTCGACCAGCTCATGGACGAGAATTACCGCGAGATCCCCGGCACCAATCCAAAGCAGTACAACACCGCCTACGTCGACTTCACCGATCGCATGCTGCCCGCGATCCAGGACCCGATCCAGACATCCGACCCGCGCATCGTGTTCTGCGTCGCCTGGGCCAAAGGCGGGTACCTGCCGACCCACAATCCGAACTACCGCCTGCCGCAGGGCAAGGACCCGGTCTGGAACAACGCCAATTGCCGCAACCGCCGCCTGTTCACCGACCGCGCGGTGAAGAAGGTCGCGGCCAACACAAAACCCTTCCTGCTCCAGACCTATCGCCGCGACATGGGCGGTGGGCAGTTCGTGCTGATGAAGGACCTGTCCTCGCCGATCATGATCCGCGGCAAGCACTGGGGCGCCTTCCGGATGGGCTTTCGGCAGGGCTGACGCCGACGCTCCGGCGTCCTTAAAACAAAAAGCTCGAAAACAACCCCATGCACAGTAGCCGGGGTGTGCGGAATCAATGGCTTATGCCGGCAGGCCATGGCGCGCGTTGACTCGTCGGGCAAAACAGGGGTAGAATGCTATTATTCCGAAATTGTGATGCGATTCTCCCCGCCGCCTGCCGAGCACAAAAGCCGACAGCACTGGTGCGGCGGCCGACGTTGCCGTAGAAATGCCGCCGCGCATTCGCGCGAACCCGAACACAGCAAGCTGGCTTTTCGATGTCCTGTCCACCCGCCCAAATCGGCGCGCCGTTTTCCGAGATCGATACACCGGCGCTGATCATCGACCTCGACGCCTTCGAGCGCAATCTCGACACCATGGCGGCGGCAGTGGGCAAGCTCGGCGTTCGCTTGCGTCCGCATGCGAAGACCCACAAATCACCGATCATAGCGGCCAAGCAGATCGCGCGCGGCGCAATTGGCATGTGCTGCCAGAAGGTCGCCGAGGCCGAGATCCTGGTTGCGGGCGGGGTGAGCGACGTGCTCGTCAGCAATGAGGTGGTGGGCCTGCGGAAGCTGGAACGGCTCGCAGGCCTCGCGCGCCACGCACGCATCAGCGTTTGCGTCGACGATGCGATTATGGTCGAGCAACTATCGCACGCCGCGGAGCGGGCAGGATCGCAAATCGAAGTCCTGGTCGAAATCGACGTCGGCGCCGGTCGCTGCGGTGTCAGGCCGGGACCGGCGGCGGCCACCCTGGCGCGGCAGGTGGCGGCTTCACGCTTCCTGTCGTTCGGCGGCCTGCAGGCCTATCACGGCTCTGCCCAGCATTTGCGCACGCCGGAGGAGCGGCGCGCTGCCATCGCCGGTGCCGCGAACGCGACCGCGGAGACACTGCGCGTCCTCAAGGACGCGGGCTTTCACTGCCGGACGATTGGAGGTGCGGGAACCGGCACATTCGAGCTCGAAGGCGCGAGCGGCATCTGGAACGAATTGCAGGCGGGCTCCTATATCTTCATGGACGCCGACTACGCCAAGAACCTCGCGGACGGGGCACGCAACGCCAATCCGTTCGAGCATGCGCTGTTCGTGATCGCGACGGTGATGAGCACCGCCGCCGGCGAACACTCGGTCATCGATGCCGGCCACAAGGCCCTTTCGAACGACAGCGGATTTCCGGTCGTGCTGGGCCGGCCCGACCTGCGCTATCATCGGCCCTCCGACGAGCATGGCTTGCTCGATTTCGTCAGCGCTTCGTCGCGACTGGCGATCGGCGACAAGGTGACGCTGATCCCCGGCCATTGCGACCCGACCGTCAATCTCTACGACTGGTATGTCGGCGTGCGCGGCTTCAACACGCCGGATGCCCGCGTGGAGGCACTCTGGCCAGTCGCGGCGCGGGGCGCGGTCACCTGAGATTGACGCGTGATTGCGCGCGACGATCTCCGCCGTCGCCACGGACAAGCGAAGCGCAGATCCGAGACCCATACGCCACAGCATCGGTTTGGCGAAGACGCGGAGTGACAAGCTTTGCGAAGCAACTACGCGCTTGGGGTTATGGGTTCTGGCCCCTCGTTCGCAATTGCGGACCAAGGCGTACACTCATATTTCGGGACTGCCCGTTTCCGAGGACGAGCAGACGTGGCCTGCCCAGCTGGGAACGTCTGCAAATGACCCAAAGCCGACCTGTGTGGGACCCTTATCCTAATTCGTTTTTCGCCGTTTCCATGTAGCGATCAGATACGCGGAAAGACCCAAAATCACGGCCCACAGTATGATCCGAATTGGCTTCGATTCGCCGCTGTCGACGAGGCCGTATAGCGTCAGGAGGAAGTAAACGACTGCGCATCCTAGAAGGGTCCATTTCAACGCGCCTCTCGACATTCCAGAACCCCATCACCCCCCGGGCCGCCCAGTTGACTATCTCCTTCATACCATAGCGAGGTCTGGTTGTGGCCCTCAACTGAGCGCTCGCGCGGCATGGTCGACGATGGCGCCACTTGACCCGAAGCGGACTTCGCAACGCAGTGGTGCTATGAAAAATCCATGACCCGAGAAGCCACCCTGCGACGACGCCTTGCCCTTGGTCTTCCTGACCTCACAGCAGAGGTCTACCTCTATCCAACTGGTGCAGGAGGGAGGAAGTCACCTGTCGGGCTGGGGTGGGGGTGTCCCTGCAGCAGCACGAACAAAGCTCCAGTCGACGGTTGGGACGGCTATCTGCTGCTCAAAAGCGAAATGATGCCGGGCGAACGGCGAACGCTTGGCTTCGTCTTTCTATCAGGCGCGGAGGCGACTTCGGCACTCACGGCGAACGACAAGTTTTATCTTTGGGAGGCCGGCGTTATCGGAGAAGCCAACATCATTCGATAGGGTGGTTCACGTCGCCGATTGGCCCATTGCGACAATCTCGACCCAGCGCCTTGTTGTCGGCCATGACCCAACTTTCAAACCGAAAAGGACTCCAGTTGTTTCCTGATCCCACTATCAAATGGCGGCCCTACCCTTCGATAATCGATGGCATCGAACGCCCACCTTTTGTTTTCGATCAAGGCCTTTGGCGTGGCGTTCTCTATCTCGTCGTGGTGGCACCGAACCCCGGCCTTCGCGCTTACGGCATCGAAATGTCCTGCGAGATCTATTCGGGCATCGAAGAAATGATCTATTCGATCGCCGATCACGGGGACAAAACAACTGGCCGTTACGACGGCGGAGTCTACATTAAAGAAGCTGAGAACTCGGCATTGCTGAAAGCCTACGCTGCGACCGATCCGGTCGGTCGGAAGCCGCGGCACTTCTCCTTTGTCGGAAGCGACTACTGCTACGAAGTGCTTGGTTTCTCCGAACCGATCATACGAGCGTTTAGCAGCCCCGAAGAGGCATATGCTTGGGGACCTTCTAGGTCCGAGGAGAAAGTAAACTAGGTCAGTAGCAACGCAGAGCCAGCACTTCCGCTTCTGGCCCATCGCTTCCATTAGGACGTAGCCGCGAGCTGTCTGGAGTCGGGGTAAACCGGAAGCGCTCGACCGCTGGTCAAACGGCGCTCATGACCCATTGCGGACCTGAGACGGCTAACTAATTGATAGGCCATGACCAACTCAAGGCGGGTGCTGCGGGAGCTTTGCAGGTGAAGGCTTATTTCGTCCTCGACATCACTGTGCATGACTACGGGCGGTTCAAAACGTATATTGACGCAATCCCCGCGATCATTGCGAGACATCACGGCAAGTATATCGTTCAGGGCGTCGAGCCAACGCTGCTCGAAGGCGAATGGAGGCATGAGAGACTTGTAGTAATCGAGTTTCCTAGTCGTGTAGATGCCGAAGCGTTGTTGAACGATCCTGAGGCGCAGCAACTTTTCGCAATTCGTCATGCCACGACGACCGGCCGTCTGCTTCTCGCTGATGGGTGCACCTAGTCAGTGGCGTCCGCAAATGGCCCAAGAAGGACACTGCCGGGTACTCGCTATAATTTGAACTCTATTATTCATGCGGGCGAAAGCGTGCTTAGCTATTGTGGTTGTAGGGCAAATAAGGCGCTTCGTCCCATGTCGAAATGGCTTGTTGTACTTGTCGCTCTCCTCGCGGCAACGGCCTACATCCCTCAGGTCCGCCACGGGGTGATCAACTGGCTTAAGAGGCACCCTGCGCTCATTGGACCAGCTCTGACCGTCGCCGGAATAGTAGCAGTCTTGTATCTGTTCATCGACCCTACCACGGTCCTGTTCTTGGCGGTTGTCGCTGTCGTCTCCTGTCTCGCTGCATTTTTGGACCCAAGAACCTATTCAAGCCGATGAGACCCTCGTACGAACGGCAGCTCGCGGACTTTGAAGCTGCATATGGCGAATTGCTTCTCTCGGCTTTGCAAGTGTGCGCCAAGGGAGAATGGGGTCTCTTCGGCTCATATGAACGGGTCGGCTTGCGCAACTCGGCAAGGGAGCAGCTGCTTGAATTGGGCTCGAGAATCGAGCGCCTGCGCGACAAATGCGGTATGGAGCCCTTCGCGCTTCATGCACGGTTCCTTCAGATGGGCACTCGCCATTCAAACACTCCGGGTGAGCCGAAACTGGCTCAGAGGTGGTTGGACGAGCTGACGTAAGCATCCTCACGGCTACAATCCTGTGTGGGCCATAGCATCTCTTGGAGTTCTGCTTGTGGCCCAAAGCGGATGCCCCTTGGTTGCCCGTCGATGTCCGCTGCTGAGGGCAAAGTTGATATAATCGTTTGGGGACGACACCGTGTGATCTGGCTTCGCGCTTCAACTCAACCAGAACTTCGGCGTTGTCGGCTCCAGCCTTCCACCGACGCGCACCGGGGCGACCTTCAGCGCGAGCCCCGTTGCGTCATCCGTCTCCACGGCGACGCCGCTGAGCGTCGCGGCGCCTGCGGCGGGCTCGAAGCGGCTCGACGGAATTCCTGATGTGAACCGGCGCAGCGGTTCTTCCTTCTGCATGCCGATGATGGAATCGTAATCGCCGGTCATGCCGGCGTCGGTCATGTAGGCGGTGCCGCCTGCGAGGATCTGGTGGTCGGCGGTCGGCACATGGGTGTGCGTGCCGACGACGAGGCTGGCGCGGCCGTCGCAGAAGAAGCCGATGCCCTGCTTCTCGCTGCTCGCCTCGCAATGGAAGTCGACGACGATGGCGTCGGCGGCCACACCGAGCGGACAGGCCCCCAACTCGCGCTCGAGCGCGGCGAATGGATCGTCGAACGGGGTCATGAAGACGCGGCCCAGCGCGTTGACGACGAGGGCGTGCTTGCCGTTCTTGGTTTCGACTAGAGCGGCGCCGCGGCCGGGCGTGCCGCGCGGATAGTTGGCGGGGCGCACGAGGCGGTCGGCGCGCTCGATGAAGACGAGGGCCTCGCGCTGGTCCCAGGAGTGATTGCCGAGCGTCACCGCATCGGCGCCGGCCTCGAGAAACTCCTGGTAGATCGCTTCCGTGATGCCGAAGCCGCCGGCCGAATTCTCGCCGTTGACGACGACGAGATCGAGCGACCAGTCCTTGACCATGCCGGGCAGATATTCGGAGACGGCCTCGCGCCCGCTACGGCCGACGACATCACCCACGAAGAGAATGCGCAACTTCAGAACTCCGGAAATCGAACACGTCCGATTCCGTTAGCACATAATCCAGCGCCACGTCGTGGGATAGTGCCGGAACCGCCTCGATCTCCTGCGCTGCAAACGCAAGGCCGATGCCGACGATGTGCTTGGCTTTGCGCAAATGCGCGAAGGTGAAATCGTAATGGCCCGCGCCATAACCGATGCGATGGCCGAGGCGGTCGAAGGCGGCGAGCGGCGTCAGCATGATGTCGGGGATCACTTCGGCGGCGGCCGGCGACGGCTCGGGAATGCCGAGCGGGCCGAGCATCAGGCGGTCGTTCGGATGGAAGAGACGGAAGATCAGCGACTGGCCGCGCGCGGTGACGCAGGGCAGCGCCAGCCTGGCGCCCTCTTCCGCGAGCTTCGTGAGCAGCGGCATCGGATCGATCTCGCTGCGGATCGGCGAATAGCCGGAGACGATGCTGCCCGGCAGCAGCGTGAACGGCAGCCCGCGCTTGGCGAGCTTTGCGGCGGCAGTGGCGCGCTTCTTCTCGCTCAGCGCATCGCGCTTGGCGAGGGCCTTGGCTCGGAGCTCGGCTTTGGAGTTCGACATGCGCTTTGGTCCCCCACGTCATCACCCGCCTTGTGCGCCCTTGCGCACTGGTGCGGGTGATCCAGTATTCCAGAGGCAGTGGTGATTCACACAAAGGCCGCGGCGTACTGGATGCCCCGCCTGCGCGGGGCATGACACCTACTGATTTGCCGCAGTCATTTCGACAGGCACGAATCGACAGGCAACCAAGCAAACAAAAGTGCGAAGCCGCGGACGCCGTTGAAGCACTCGATCCCGGAGTTCCCTACGAAAGTAGGTGGGCACCATATGTCCGAGCCCACGGGCCCGGCCAGGGACAGTTCCCTAAAGGATCGATAAGGCCCCGGGGATATATGGCTCCTGACGCACGTCGCAGCCTCGCGGAGGCAATGTAACAACGATACTGACGAATCGCCAGTGCAACGAGCGGGGCGCTTTCTTACCCTCCCCTGGAGGGGTCCGGGACGAGCGAAGCTCGCCCGTGGGTCGGCTCACATGGAGCGCAGCGAAATGTGAGACGGGGTGAGGTGACGGTCTCTCCACTCGAACAGTGCCCGTGCGGAGAGATCACCCCACCCCGCTCGCGCTGCGCGCGATCGACCCTCCCCCTCCAGGGGAGGGTAAGGCGCGCGGCCCCGTCGAGCCTAACAATTTGGTCGAGTCTTCCGAAGAGCTTCAGCCGATCGCGATGCCGTTGCCTACCGTCCGGTTCAGCACCTGCGTCGACTTTTCGATGCGCTCGGCGGCGGCATTGAGCGCGTTCACCACCGCGGTCTGCGTCATGCGGGCGCGCTCGACGGCGGCGTTGCGGAAATCCCTGAGCTCGGTCAATTCCTGCTCGAGGGTGCGGACGCGGTTGGTGGTGTCGATCAGTTCGTCGCAGACGGTCAGCGCGGCCATCACGGTGAGCCGCGCATCGCCGATCTCGCCGAATTTTCCGCGCAGCGACTGGATACGCGTCTCCAGCGTTTCGGCGAGCTTGAGCAGCCGCACCTCCTGGCCCTCCTCGCAGGCCATGCGGTATTGCCGGCCATTGATGGTGACGTTGATGTGGCTCATCCGTCCTCTCCGGTATCGAGCACCGAGCGTATCGTGACGATCGCGGAATCCAGCCGGTCGGAGATCTCGCGATTGGTGCGCTCGAGCTTGCGTGCCTTCACCAGCGCACCGTCGAGCTCGTCGGCAAGACGCGAGCGATCCGCGCCGAGCGCCTGGATTCGCGCCGCAAGCTCGTTCTCGTCGCGATCGGCGTCGCGCCGCCGCTCCACCGCACTTTCGAGCGCGTCGAGCGCCGCCATCAGTCTGCGGGTCGCAATCTCGATCTCGACGGCGGAAGACTCCGTCATGGCGGAACTGTTGGATACGCGATCGTTCATGCAGCTAGCGGCGGAACCTGGCGGCCTTTGCCCAGTGGCCTTTCCCTGGAGCTTGCCGTCCGGCAAAAGACTCGGTTCGGCAAGCGGTTAGAAGCAGAAATTTACGTGGCAAGCTAGCCAAGCGCAACGCCGCCGCAAAACTATGCACCGATCTATCGGGATGACCGTGATGATCCGTCCATTCCGCCCGGCGCGATCCGAGCGGAAACCGATGTCCACACGGGCAACTTTTGCGGCCAAACCGGCGTTTGATTGCCTTGGACTCCCGGAACCGAGGTGCTATCCCAGCCCGACCTTCAGTGGCCGCCAGGCTCCTCCCCGCGCGGGCAACCATCGCCAAGCGCCTCTTTTCAGACGGATTTTCAGACATGACGCAGGTCGATCACACCCGTATGGCCAACGCGATCCGCGGCCTTTCGATGGACGCTGTCGAGAAGGCGAAATCGGGCCATCCCGGCCTGCCGATGGGCGCCGCCGACATCGCCACCGTGCTGTTCACGCAGTTCCTGAAATTCGATGCCACAGCGCCCGCCTGGCCGGACCGCGACCGCTTCGTGCTCTCGGCCGGACACGGCTCGATGCTGCTCTATTCGCTGCTGTATCTCACCGGCAATGCCGAGATGACGCTGGACCAGATCAAGCAGTTCCGCCAGGTCGACTCGCTGACCCCCGGCCATCCCGAGAACTTCCGCACCAACGGCATCGAGACCACGACGGGCCCGCTCGGCCAGGGCATCTCGACGGCGGTCGGCATGGCGCTGGCCGAGAAGATGCTGGCGGCCGAGTTCGGCAAGAAGATCGTCGACCACCACACCTATGTGCTCGCCTCCGACGGCGACCTGATGGAAGGCGTATCGCAGGAAGCGATCGCGATGGCCGGGCACTGGAAGCTCAACAAGCTGATCGTGCTCTACGACGACAACGGCATCTCGATCGACGGCCCGACCTCGATCGCCGATTCCGTCGACCAGGTGAAGCGCTTCAAGTCGGCGGGCTGGGCTGCCGAGAAGATCGACGGCCAGGACCAGGCCGCGATCGCCGACGCCATCACGCGCGCGAAGAAATCCAGCAAGCCGACGCTGATCGCCTGCCGCACCACGATCGGCTTCGGCGCGCCGAACAAGGCCGGCACCTCCAAGGTGCACGGCGAGGCGCTCGGGGCCGACGAGCTCAAGGCCGCCAAGGAAAATCTCGGCATCGCGCTCGAGCCGTTCGCGGTCGCCGACGACGTGCTGAAGGCCTGGCGGGCGGCCGGCAGCCGCGGCGCGGCGGCGCGTCAGGAGTGGGAGACACGGCTCGGTGAGCTCGGCAGCCGCAAGCGGGCCGAGTTCGAGCGCCGCCTGCGTCATGAGCGTCCGGCTTCGCTGGCAAAGGCCGTGCGCGCTTACAAGAAGGAGCTGCTGGAAAAGCCGATGATTGCGGCTACCCGCAAATCCTCGGAAGCCGTGATCGAAGTCATCGCCGGCGCCATGCCGATGGAATTCCTCGCCGGCTCGGCCGACCTCACCGGCTCCAACAACAACAAGGCGAAGTCCGCGACCGCCTTCTCGGCCAAGACGCCGAAGGGCCGCTTCATCCATTACGGCATCCGCGAGCACGGCATGGCCGCCGCGATGAACGGCATTTTCCTGCATGGCGGCTTCGCGCCGAACGGCGCGACCTTCCTGGTGTTCACCGATTACGCGCGGCCTGCAATGCGCCTTGCCGCCTTGATGGGCTCCGGCGTCGTTTACGTCATGACCCATGACTCGATCGGCCTCGGCGAAGACGGCCCGACCCATCAGCCGGTCGAGCATCTCGCTGCGCTCAGAGCCATTCCCAACATGCGCGTGTTCCGTCCCTGCGATGCGATGGAAGTCGCCGAGTGCTGGGAGCTCGCGCTCAACCGCGTCGACGGCCCGACCGTGCTGGCGCTCACGCGGCAGAACCTGCCGCAGCTGCGGACCACCGCACCGAACGATAACCCTTGCGCGGCCGGTGCCTATGAACTGGTCGCCGCTCAGGGCGAAGCCAAGGCGACGCTGTTCGCCTCCGGCTCCGAGGTCGAGATCGCGGTCGCGGCCCAGAAGCAGCTGGCGGAACGCGGCGTCGCCTCGCGCGTTGTCTCCGTTCCCTCGCTCGAGCTGTTGTTAGCGCAACCAGAGGCGAAACGCGCCACCATCATCGGCAACGCGCCGGTGAAGATTGCGATCGAGGCTGCGGTGCGCTGGGGCTGGGATGCCGTGATCGGCCAGGATGGCGAATTCATCGGCATGCATTCGTTCGGCGAAAGCGGCCCCGCAAAGGAGCTTTACAAGCATTTCGGCATTACCGCCGAGGCCGCGGTTAACGCTGTGCTGAAGCGCGTTTCCTGAGAGTTGAGCTTGCCGCAAAAAAGGACTACCTAATCTCCCATATGATCAAGCACCGCCCGGCCGAACCGGGCGTCCGCCCCTAAAAAACCCTCGCAGGCGCGTATAGCGCGTTGTGCGGGATGACAACGGTCATTGAAGGAGACGAAACATGGTAGTCCGCGTCGGAATTAACGGTTTTGGCCGCATCGGCCGCAACGTCCTGCGGGCTATCGCCGAGTCAGGCCGCAAGGATATCGAGGTCGTCGGCATCAACGACCTCGGCCCGGTCGAGACCAACGCCCATCTCCTCCGCTTCGACAGCGTCCATGGCCGCTTCCCCGGCACCGTCACCGTCGATGGCGATTCCATCAGCCTCGGCAACGGCAAGATCAAGGTGACCGCCGAGCGCGATCCCTCGAAGCTGCCCTGGAAGGATCTCGGCGTCGACATCGCGCTGGAATGCACCGGCATCTTCACCTCGAAGGACAAGGCTAGCGCGCATCTGACCGCCGGCGCCAAGCGCGTGCTGGTTTCCGCGCCCGCCGACGGCGCCGACGCCACCATCGTCTACGGCGTCAACCACGACACGCTGACCAAGGATCATCTGGTCGTCTCCAACGGAAGCTGCACCACCAACTGCCTCGCGCCGGTCGCCAAGGTGCTGAATGATCTCGTCGGCATCGAGACCGGCTTCATGACCACGATCCACGCCTATACCGGCGACCAGCCGACGCTGGACACGCTGCACAAGGATCTCTACCGCGGCCGCGCCGCTGCGATGTCGATGATCCCGACCTCGACCGGTGCGGCGAAAGCGATCGGCCTCGTGCTGCCCGAGCTGAAGGGCAAGCTCGACGGCGTCGCGATCCGCGTGCCGACCCCGAACGTCTCGGTCGTCGACCTCAAGATCGTCGCCAAGCGCGCTACCGACGCCAAGGAAGTCAACGCGGCGATGAAGCGCGCCAGCGAGCAGCAGCTCAAGGGCATCCTCGGCTACACCAGCGCGCCCAACGTCTCGATCGACTTCAACCACGACCCGCACTCCTCGACCTTCCACGAGGACCAGACCAAGGTGCAGAACGGCACGCTGGTGCGCGTGATGTCCTGGTACGACAACGAGTGGGGCTTCTCGAACCGCATGGCGGACACCGCCGTCGCGCTGGCGAAGGTGATCTGATCGGGGTCTCGTGTCCCGGCTGCGGTGCAGCGCGCAAGCGCTGCTCCGCAAAGCCGGGACCCATTCAACCGCGGGACTCGCTGTCATGTGGGTCCCGGTTCTGCAGCGCATCGCTCCGCTGCTATCGCAGCGCCCGGGACAAGAGAGATGACCAACAAATTCCGTACCCTCGACGACGTCGACGTGAAGGGCAAGCGCGTGCTGCTGCGCGTCGACCTCAACGTGCCCATGGAGAACGGGCGCGTCACCGACGCCACCCGGCTGGAGCGCGTTGCGCCGACCATCACCGAGATCGCGGACAAGGGCGGCAAGGTCATCCTGCTCGCGCATTTCGGCCGGCCGAAGGGGCGCGATGCCAAGGACTCGCTGAGGCCCGTCGCCGAGGCGCTGGCGAAGGAGGTGAAGAAGCCCGTTGCGTTTGCCGAGGATTGCATCGGCGAGCCCGCGGCCAAGGCGGTTGCCGACCTGAAGGACGGCGACATCCTGTGTCTGGAAAACACCCGCTTCCACAAAGAGGAAGAAAAGAACGATCCCGGCTTCGTCGCGGAGCTCGCTAAGCTCGGCGACATCTGGGTCAATGACGCGTTCTCGGCCGCGCACCGCGCCCACGCCTCGACCGAAGGCCTCGGCCACAAGCTGCCGGCCTATGCCGGCCGCACCATGCAGGCCGAGCTGGACGCGCTGGAGAAGGCGCTGGGCTCGCCGACCAAGCCTGTCATCGCCATCATCGGCGGCGCCAAGGTCTCGACCAAGATCGACCTCTTGGAAAACCTCGTGACCAAGGTCGACGCGCTCGTGATCGGCGGCGGCATGGCCAACACCTTCCTGCACGCGCAGGGCGTTGCGGTCGGCAAGTCGCTGGCCGAGAAGGATCTCGCACCGACCGCGCTGCGCATCATGGAGAAGGCTGAAGCCGCCAATTGCGCCATCATCCTCCCTGTCGACGCCACCGTCGCCTACCACTTCGCCGCCAACGCGCCGTCGCATGCCTATGGGCTCGACGCGATCCCGACCGACGGCATGATCCTCGACGTCGGCCCGCAATCGATTGCGCGCGTCCACGCCGCGATCGACGATGCGGCGACGCTGGTCTGGAACGGACCGCTGGGCGCGTTCGAGATGCAGCCGTTCGACCGCGGCACGGTCGCGGCCGCCAAGCACGCCGCCGAGCGCACCAAGGCCAAGAAGCTGATCTCGATCGCGGGCGGCGGCGACACCGTCGCCGCGCTCAACCAGGCCCATGTGGCCGGTGACTTCACCTATGTGTCGACCGCCGGTGGCGCGTTCCTTGAATGGATGGAAGGCAAGCCCCTGCCCGGCGTTGAAGTTCTGCGTAGCAAGTAATCAAGCGGCCCTTGCAGGCCCCAACGGGAGACAAAGACAGATGGCTCGGATCACGTTACGTCAATTGCTCGACCACGCGGCGGAGAACGATTACGGCGTACCGGCCTTCAACATCAACAATATGGAGCAGGCGCTGGCGATCATGGACGCGGCCAACCAGGTCGATGCGCCCGTCATCATCCAGGCCTCGCGCGGTGCGCGCTCCTACGCCAACGACGTCATGCTCAAGCACATGATGGACGCGGTGACCGAAATCTATCCGCACATTCCGGTCTGCGTGCATCTCGACCACGGCAACGAGCCCGCGACCTGCATGACCGCGATCCAGGCCGGCTTCACCTCCGTCATGATGGACGGCTCGCTCAAGGCCGACGGCAAGACCCCCGGCGACTGGGGCTACAATGTCGGCGTCACCAAGACCGTGACCGACATGGCCCATCTCGGCGGCATCTCGGTCGAGGGTGAGCTCGGGGTGCTCGGCTCGCTCGAAACCGGAATGGGCGACAAGGAAGACGGTCACGGCGCCGAAGGCAAGCTCAGCCACGACCAGCTGCTGACCAATCCGGACGAGGCCGTGAAGTTCGTGCAGGAGACCAAGGTCGACGCGCTCGCGATCGCGATGGGCACCTCGCACGGTGCTTACAAATTCACCCGCAAGCCCGACGGCGACATTCTCGCCATGAACGTGATCGAGGAGATCCACCGCAAGCTGCCGAACACGCATCTCGTCATGCACGGCTCCTCTTCGGTGCCGCAGGACCTGCAGGACATCATCAACGCCTATGGCGGCAAGATGAAGCCGACCTGGGGCGTGCCGGTGGCCGAGATCCAGCGCGGCATCAAGAACGGCGTGCGCAAGATCAACATCGACACCGACAACCGCATGGCCATGACCGGCCAGATCCGCAAAGTGCTGAAGGACAACCCGGAAGAGTTCGATCCGCGCAAGTACCTGAAGCCGGCGATGGAGGCGATGACCAAGCTGTGCAAGCAGCGCCTGCAGGAGTTCAACACCGCAGGCCAGGCCTCCAAGATCAAGAAGGTGCTGACCACCGCCGAGATGGCCAAGCGCTACGCCAAGGGCGAGCTGGACCCCCGCGTCGCGTAAGCGATCGCGAGGTGGCGTAAACCAGTGCACCTCTCTCCGTCATTCCGGGGCGCCGCAGCGCGGCGAGCCCGGAATCCATAACCACAGCCTGGGGTTATGGATTCCGGGCCTGCGCCTTCCGGGGCATCCCGGAATGACAGTCTTTTTGTGGCACGACATTCCCTCCCCCCTTTACCCTGCGACGAACGATAACTCGGCAATTGCCCGAGAACGGTCTATTTTCACGGGCAAGGGCAGAATCGTTTTGGGAGGACCTCTCGATGAATCTGACTGAGCTCAACAGAATCGCGACCGCCATGGTCGCGCCGGGCAAGGGCATCCTTGCCGCCGACGAATCCTCCGGCACCATCAAGAAGCGCTTTGACGCCATCGGCGTGGAATCGACGGAAGAGAACCGCCGCGACTATCGCGAGATGCTGTTTCGCTCCAAGGACGCCATGAGCCAATACATCTCGGGCGTGATCCTCTATGACGAGACGATCTGGCAGAATGCCAAGGACGGCACGCCGCTGGTCAAGCTGATCGAGCAGGCTGGCGCCATTCCCGGCATCAAGGTCGACGAAGGCACGCAAGGCTTACCGATGTGCCCGGGTGAGCTCGTCACCGTCGGGCTCGACAAGCTCGCCGAGCGCCTGAAGAAATATCACGAGCGCGGCGCGCGCTTCGCCAAATGGCGCGCGGTGATCGACATCGGCAGCGGCATTCCCTCGATGACCGCGATTAGCGTCAACGCCCACGCGCTGGCGCGCTATGCCGCGCTGTGCCAGGCCGCGCAGATCGTGCCGATCGTCGAGCCTGAGGTGCTGATGGACGGCGACCACGACATCGACCGCTGCTATGACGTCACCCAGCGCGTGCTCAACAAGACGTTTCAGGAATTGCGCGTGCAGCGCGTCGCGCTCGAAGGCATGGTGCTGAAGCCGAACATGGCGATCTCTGGCAAGAAATGCGCAAAGCAGGCCTCCGTCGAGGAGGTCGCGGAGAAGACGATCCGGCTACTGAAGGCCTGCGTGCCGGCGGCGGTGCCAGGCATCGCCTTCCTCTCCGGCGGCCAGTCGGACGAGGAGGCAACCGCGCATCTCAACGCCATGCACAAGCTCGGTCCGCTGCCCTGGGACCTGACCTTCTCCTATGGCCGCGCGCTGCAGGCCGCGCCGCAGAAGGCCTGGGCCGGGAGGCCTGAGAACGTCGCGGCCGGCCAGCGCGCCTTCAGCCATCGCGCGCGCATGAACGGCCTCGCCTCCAAGGGCGAATGGCAAAGCAGCCTGGAACAGAAGGCAGCCTAGACCTTGTCGAACAAACCGCTTCCGCCGCGCCCGGCGCCGCGTCTCTATCTCGCGACGCCCGTCGTCGATGATCCCGCGACGCTGGTCGCCGCGCTGCCCGAGCTGATCGCGTCCGCCGACGTCGCCGCCGTGCTGCTGCGGCTGAAGGAAACCGATCAGCGCAGCATGACCTCGCGCGTCAAGGCATTGGCGCCGCCGGTGCAGAAGGCGGGCGCGGCGCTCCTCGTCGACGGCCACCCCGATATCGTCGCCCGCGGCGGCGCCGACGGCGCGCACCTGCCCGGCATCGCCGCGCTGAAGGAGGCGCTGCCGTCGCTCAAGCCAGATCGCATCGCCGGTGTCGGCGGGCTGACGACGCGGCACCATTCCATGGATGCGGGCGAGATGGGCGCGGATTACGTGCTGTTCGGCGAGCCCGATGCGAAAGGCCAGCGTCCCTCGGCGCAGGCGATCGCCGAGCGGCTGGACTGGTGGGCCGAGCTGTTCGAGCCGCCCTGCGTCGGCTTCGCCATTTCGCTGGACGAGGCCCACGATTTCGCCCTTAGCGGCGCCGATTTCGTGCTGGTCGGCGACTTCATCTGGGCCGATCCGCGCGGGCCCAAGGCCGCGCTGATCGAGGTCGACGCCGCGATCAAGAAGGCCCATGCGACGGCGCTGGCCGGCCAAGATCCTGCGAGCCAAGATCCTGCGAGCCAAGATCCTGCGCGCCAGGAGCACGGCTAGCGCCCGACATGAAGCTCCCGTGCATCACCATGCTGGCCACGCTGCTGCTGACCGTCCCTGCGGCCGCGCAGCTGCAGATCACCCCGCCGGCGACGACGCCGAGCGCACCGGCAGAGAAGCAGAAGCCGAAGCCGCCCGCGCCGGCCAAGAAGAAGGAGGCCGCGCCGGCGCCGAAGCCCTCTTCATCTCCAAAGCCGTCCGCCTCGCCCAAGCCGGCAACCGTGATCCCCGCGCCGCCGTCCGACGATCCCAACGTCGATCTGGTGTTCGGCGCCTATCAGCGCGGCCAGTACAAGACGGCGTTCGAGCTCGCCACCGCGCGGGCGCAAGGGGGCGATGCCAAGGCGATGACCATGCTCGGCGAGCTCTATTCCAACGCCATGGGCATAAGGCGCGATTACGCGAAAGCGGCCGAATGGTACAAGCGCGCCGCCGATTCCGGCGATCGCGAGGCGATGTTCGCGCTCGCCATGCTGCGCATTTCCGGCCGCGGCGGCCCGGTCGACAAAAACGAGGCAGTCAAGCTGATGGCCTCCGCCGCCAAGCTCGGCGAGCCCAAGGCGGCCTATAACCTCGCTCTGCTCTATCTGGACGGCCAGACGCTGCCGCAGGACATCAGGCGTTCGGCGGAGCTGCTGCGCCAGGCCGCCGATGCAGGCCTGCCCGAAGCGCAATACGCGCTCGCGACCTTCTACAAGGAAGGCACCGGCGTGCCGAAGGACCCCGAGCGCGCGGTGCGGCTGCTGCAGGCCGCCTCGCTCGCCGACAATGTCGATGCCGAGGTCGAATACGCCATCGCGATGTTCAACGGCACCGGCACGCCGAAGAACCAGCCGGCCGCCGTCGCCCTGCTCCGCAAGGCCTCCCGCCAGGGCAGCGCGATCGCGCAGAACCGCCTCGCATGGGTGCTGATCAACGGCGTGGGCACGCCCGTGGACAAGATCGAGGGCTTCAAATGGCACCTGGTGGCCAAGACATCAGGCAAGGGCGACCCCGAGCTCGACAAGCAGCTCTCGGATCTGCCGGCCGATGACCGCGCCAAGGCCGAGGCCGCCGCCAGGAAGTGGCTCGGGTCCAAATGACTTGACGCGGGGCCCCTCACGGGGCACCCAGTCCCCCAAACAGGCGTGTTTCCGCGCCCCTCTCCCCGATCAAGACCAGAAGCACATGCTGTATTCCGCCACTATCAACGTCATGGTCAAGGCGGCGCGCCGCGCCGGCCGCAGCCTCAAGCGCGATCTCGGCGAGATCGAGCATCTCCAGGTCTCGCTGAAGGGGCCGGCCAATTTCGTCTCGCTCGCCGACAAGCGCGCCGAGGAGATCCTCTACCAGGACCTCGCCAAGGCCCGGCCCGGCTACGGCTTCATCGGCGAGGAAGGGGGACAGCGCGAGGGCACCGACAAGAGCCACACCTGGATCGTCGATCCCTTGGACGGCACCACCAACTTCCTGCACGGCATCCCGCAATTCGCCATCTCGATCGGCCTCGCCCGCGAAGGCACCGTGATCGCCGGCGTGATCTACAACCCCGCCAATGACGAGCTCTACATCGCCGAGCGCGGCAAGGGCGCCTTCCTCAACGACCAGCGCCTGCGCGTCGCCGGCCGCCGCCAGCTGAGCGAATGCGTGGTCGCCTGCGGCCTGCCCCATATCGGCCGCGGCGATCACGAGGAATTCCGCCGCGAGATGACCGCGATCCAGGACCGCGTCGCCGGCCTGCGCCGCTTCGGCGCCGCCTCGCTCGATCTCGCCTTCGTCGCCGCCGGCCGCCTCGACGGCTATTGGGAGCGCGATTTGCAATCCTGGGACATCGCCGCCGGTATGCTGATGGTGCGCGAAGCGGGGGGAACGGTGAGCGATATCGCCACGCCGGGCGACCCGCTGGTCACGGGGCACGTCGTGTGCGGCAATGAGTACGTGCACGGGGAGTTGGTGAGGATCTTGCGGAAGCCGGCGTAAGGCGGAAGCTCGCTCACGTACTCCGCTGTCATCACCCGCGAAAGCGGGTGATCCAGTATTCCAGAGACGTCAGTTTGATACGGACAGGCCGCGGCGTACTGGATGCCCCGCCTGCGCGGGGCATGACAATGTTCCCTACGGCTTGACCGGCGCCGGCCGGCCGTGCGCTTCAGCTTCCCGCGCCGGCGCTGGCTCGCGATCCCCCGCCAGCACGCGCTGCACGGAGACGAAGAACACCGGCACCATCAACAGCGCCAGGATCACCACCGCGATCATGCCGCCCATCACGACTGAGCCGAGCGCCTGCTGGCTGGCGCCGCCGGCGCCGTGGGCGATGGCCATCGGCAGCACGCCGCAGATGAAGGCAAGGCCCGTCATCAGGATCGGGCGGAAGCGCAGGCGGCAGGCCTCGATGGTGGCTTCGACCAGCGGCTTGCCTTCCTTCCGCAGGTCTTTCGCGAACTCGATGATCAGGATCGCGTCCTTGGCCGCAAGGCCGATGATGGTGATCAGGCCGACGGTGAAATAGACGTCGTTGGGCAGGCTCCGCAGCGTCGCAGCCGCGACCGCGCCGACGATGCCGAGCGGCACGGTGAGCAGCACCGCGAGCGGAATGGTCCAGCTCTCGTAGAGCGCGGCGAGGCACAGGAACACCACGAACACCGACAGCGCGAGCAGGAACGGCGCCTGCGAGCCCGACAGCTTTTCCTGCAGCGACTGTCCGGTCCATTCGTAGCCGAAGCCGCGCGGCAAGCGGCCGGCGAGCCGCTCCATTTCCGAAATGGCGTCGCCCGAGGTGAAGCCGGGCCTGGCTTCACCGGAGATGCGCACCGCCGGATAATAGTTGAAGCCGGCGATCTGCGTCGGGCCGCGCGCCCATTCCACCGTGGCAAAGGACGAGAACGGCACCAGCTGGCCGCGGCTGTTCTTGACGTTGTAATTGAGGATGTCCTCGGTCCGCATGCGGTCGCGCGCGTCAGCCTGCACCACGACGCGCTGCATGCGGCCGCGGTTCGGGAAGTCGTTGATGTAGTTCGAGCCGAGATTGGTCGAGATGGTGTTGTTGATGTCCTCGAAGGTGACGCCGAAGGCGCCGGCCTTCTCGCGGTCGATCATGAGATTGACCACGCCCGCCTCGGGCAGGCCCTCGATATAGACCTTCTGCAGCACCGGGCTGGCATTGGCCTCCGCGATCAGCTGGTCGGCGGCGCGCATCAATTGCTGATAGCCCTTCTGGCCGCGATCCTGCAGGCGGAACGAGAAGCCGGAGGAGTTGCCGAGATTGTCGATCGGCGGCGGCTGCAACGCCGAGATCTTTGCGTCGCGGATCGACGAGCCCAGGTCGCGGTTGATGTCGTTGACGATCGCAGCAGCGGAATCTTTAGGCCCGCGCTCCGACCAGTCCTTCAGCGTGATGAAGGCCTGCGCGGTGTTCATGCCCTGGCCGGAGAAGCTGAAGCCGGTGAGGAAGGTGACGTTGTCGACGCCCGGCCGCGCGGCCAGATATTTCTCGACCTTCTCGATCACGGCTTCGGTGCGGGCATAGGACGAATCCGACGGCGTCTGCACGTCGGTGGTGACGAAGCCCTGGTCGTCGACCGGCAGGAAGCCGCCGGGCAGGTTGACGAAGGCCCAGGACAGGCCGACCAGCAGCGCGGCATAGACCAGCATCAGGCGGCCGGTGCGGTTCAGCGAGAAGCCGACGGTGCGCGAATAGCGCTCCTTGCCGCCTTCGAGCATGCGGTTGAACCAGCCGAACACGCCTCTCTTCGCATGACCGTGGCCGGCCTCGACGGGCTTGAGCAGGGTCGCACACAGCGCCGGCGTCAACGATAGCGCCAGGAAGGCGGAGAAGCCGATCGCGGCGACCATGGTGACCGAGAACTGGCGGTAGATGATGCCGACCGAGCCCGGGAAGAACGCCATCGGCACGAACACCGCCATCAGCACCAGGGTGATGCCGATGATGGCGCCGGTGATCTGCGACATGGCTTTCCGCGTCGCTTCCTTCGGCGGCAGGCCCTCCTCGGCCATGATGCGTTCGACGTTCTCGACCACCACGATGGCGTCGTCGACGAGGATGCCGACCGCGAGCACCATGCCGAACATCGAGAGCATGTTGATGGAGTAGCCGGCGAGCAGCAGCGTGGAGCAGGCGCCGAGCAACGCCACCGGCACCACGATGGTCGGAATGATGGTGTAACGGATGTTCTGCAGGAACAGGAACATCACCACGAACACCAGCACCACGGCTTCGACCAGGGTCGACAGCACCTTCTTGATCGAGGCTTCGACCACGGGCGTGATGTTGTAGGGGATCTCGTAGCTGATGTTGGCCGGGAAGAAGCGCGACAGCTCCTTCATCTTGGCTTCGACCGCGCTCGCGGTGGCCAGCGCGTTGCCGGTCGGCGACATCAGCACCGAAAGACCGGCGGTCGGCTTGCCGTCGAGGCGGGTGTTGAACTGATAGCTGAGGCCGCCGACCTCGATGCGCGCGACGTCGCGCAGGCGCACGGTCGAGCCGTCGGCATTGGCGCGCAGGATGATGGCGCCGAACTCGTCCGGCGACGACAGCTGGCCCTTGACCAGCACCAACGCCGAGGTGCGCTGGTTCGACGTCGACGGTTCGGCGCCGATGCTGCCGGAGGCGACCTGCGCGTTCTGCGCGGTGATGGCCTTGTTGACGTCGTCGGCGGTCAGCCCGTAGCCGACGAGTTTTGCGGGATCGACCCAGACACGAAGACTGCGCTCGGTCGAATAGAGCGTGGCGCGGCCGACGCCGGGAATGCGGCGGATCTCGCCGAGCACGTTGCGGATCATGAAGTCGCCGAGGCCGACTTCATCCAGGCTGCCGTCGGTCGAGTTCAGCGTGATGATCTGCAGCACCGCACTGGAGGCTTCCTCGATCAGGATGCCCTGCTGCATCACCGCGCGCGGCAGGCGCGCCTCGACCCGCTTGATGCGGTTCTGCACCTCGACCGAGGCGGCGCTGGTATCGGTGCCCGGCTGGAAGTTGGCGATGATCTCGACCTGGCCGAGCGAGTCGCTGGTCGATTCGAAATTGAGGATATTGGCGGCGCCGTTGAGCTCCTCCTCGATCAGCCGCGTGACGCTGTTGTAGAGGTTTTCCGGCGAGGCGCCGGGATAGCTGGTCGAGACCGAGATCGAAGGCGGCGCGATGATCGGATATTGCGCGATCGGCAGCAGCGGCACCGCGATGGCACCGATCAAGCAGATGAACAGCGCAACCACCCAGGCGAAGATCGGCCTGTCGATGAAGAAACTCGGCATTGGCCGTTTATCCTCGTTGTTTCGTTAGATCCTCATGGCGAGGAGCTCGGAACGCGCGTCTCGAACCATGAAGGCCCGGCTCTCTCCCGGCCATCCTTCGAGACGCCCGCTTCCAGCGGGCTCCTCAGGATGAGGACGACACTTGCAACGCCGTCCGGTTACCGCGTGAGCTTAAGGGCGTGCCGGTTGTCCGCGGTCGCGTCCGCCTCGGACCAGGATTGCGGCTGGACCTTGTCGCCGGCCGCGAATTTCTGGAAGCCTTCGACCACGACCTTGTCGCCGGCCTTCAGGCCTTCGGTGACGAACCAGAGGCCGTCCTGCACCGATCCGGTGCGCACCGGCTGCACCGCGATGTGGTTGTCGTCCTTGACCACGAACACCTCGCTGCCGCCGCCGCCGTTGCGCTGGATCGCCTGCTGCGGCACCGCGATCGCGTCGGAATCGAGTCCCTGGTCGATCCGAACCCGCACGTACATGCCCGGCAGCAGCTCGCGCTTGGGATTGCGGAACTCGCCGCGCAACGTCACCTGCCCGGTGTGGGCGTCGACCTTGGCGTCGGAGAACAGCAGCTTGCCGTCGAGCGAATAGATGGTGTTGTCGTCGAGCACCAGGCGCACCTTGGCGGCATCGGCGGCGATGCGCTCGAGGTCGCCGGTCTCGAAGGCACGGCGGAGCTGGTTGAGCTCGGTCACCGACTGGGTGAAGTCGGCATAGATCGGATCGAGCTGCTGGATGGTGGCGAGATTGGTCTCGTTCTGCACGGCGAGCGCGCCCTCGCTGACGAGGGCCGCACCGACCACGCCGTCGATCGGCGCGCGAACGGTGGCATAGTCGAGATTGAGCTTGGCCCGCGCGAGCTCGGCCTTGCGGCCTTCGACCTCGGCATGGGCCTGGCGTTCGGCCGCGATCGCCTTCTCGTTCTCGGCTTCGGGGGCGGCGCGATCCCTGGTCAGGGTGGCGATACGATGCGCCTGTTGCCTGGCCTGCATCAAAGCCGCTTCGGACTTGGCCAGCGCGGCCTCATTCGCCATCACCTCGACCTCGAACGGGCGCGGATCGATGCGGTAGAGCGGATCGCCGGCCTTCACCTCGCTGCCCTGGCGGAACAGGCGCTCGACCACGATGCCGGACACGCGCGGCCGCACGTCGGAGACCCGCGTCGGCGCGATCCGGCCCGGCAGCTCGCGCACCACGGCGCGGGACTGCGGCTTGACGACGACGATGCTGACGTCAGGGGCGGGCGGCTGGGCGGCGGACACCGCGGAGCTGGATTCGTCGCAGCCTGCCAGAAGCGGCGCAAGGGCCGCGAGCATCATTGCAACGCATGCCGATCGCGCGCGAAGTCCGGACATGAAGTGGGGTGCCCCGATATTGTTGAAACTGATCGTGCTCGCGCGCGGCCCGTTCTGGACCTTTTACACGCGGCTGATGCCGCCAAAATAGAATGCATCTGCTGCGATGCAACGCATGGCGCGGGCGGCTCATTGTCACACAGCTTATGCTGCTGAGATCAGAAGGCTTTTACGGTGTCACTTGATTGTGAGTCGGGGTCCACCGGCGCGTGCTGCGACGGAACATCGCAATTACTCGGCGGCCTTCATCCGGTAGTGGCTGACGCCCCATTCGGTTCCATCGGCGTAGCCGAACAGGCCCGAGCTCGCGAGCAGGAACCAGCGCCAGCGACGGATCCAGAGAGCGGCCTCCTCGCCATAGACCCTGCGCAAGGCGGCCTCGATGGCCTCGCGATGCGCATCGAAATTGGCGAGCCAGTCGTTGGCGGTGCGCTGGTAATGCGTCCCGCTCCAGCACCATTCCTTCTCGACCGCGAAGATATCGTCGAACTGCCTGACCAGGTGATGGCTCGGCATCAACCCGCTTGTATAGAGATGCTGCGCGATCCAGTCGTCGCGATCGGCGGGGTCAAGCAGATGCGAGCCGGAACGGTGGGTGACGACGTGCATGAAGAACCGCCCCTCCGGCGTGAGCCATGACCGCGCGCGCGTCATCAGCTTGCGCCAGTTGCGCATCTGCTCGAACATCTCGACCGAGACGATGCGGTCGAACTGCCCCTCCGGCGCGAACACGTTCATGTCGGCCGTGACCACGCGCAGATTGAGCAATCCACGCAGCCGCGCCTCCTCCTCGACATAGGCGCGTTGCGCCTGTGAGGTCGCGACCGCCGTCACCCTGGCGTGCGGAAACTGCCGCGCCATCCACAGGGACAGCGAGCCCCAGCCGCAGCCGAGCTCGAGGATGGCCTGGCCGTCGGCCAGGCCGGCATGCTCGACGGTCTGGCGCAGCGCCTCCTCCTCCGCCTCCCGCAAGGTGGTCGCGTCAGTCTTGTAGAAGCAGGAGGAGAATTTACGGTTGGGACCGAGCAAATCGGCGAAGAAGGCGGCAGGCACCTGGTCATGCCCGGCACCTGTACCCTCGGCGATCGGCCGCAGCATCATCCGGCCGGCAAAGGCGGCATCGTCGCCGGCGCCCAGGGCGGACAGGCGCGTCGCCATGCGGGAGCACAGGCGCTGGATCGCGGCGCGGATCACCACGTCCGGCAGCGGCACACGCTCGGCAGTCCCGATGATCGCGGAAACGACGCTCATGCGCCCCCCGAATGGCGAAATTCTGCAGAGACCTGCTTATCAAAGCGCCGCTTCCGGTCCGGGTTCCCCGAGCTGTCCCCGAAATCGGCGCATCCGGCGCTTTTTTTGGGCCGGCGCTGTGCCATAGTGCGCGCCGCAAGCAAGCTTACGTAACGGATGATACTGGCATGCGGTCTGGCACTTCCCGATCAACCATGGACATCGAGTACACGAAACTGTCCTCGCCCAGCGTCTTCCTGGTGCGGATGCTGGTCTTCCTGGTGCTGTGCACGCTGGTGGGCGTGGTGCTCTACAAGCAGATCATCCAGGCCTTCTTCGCCAATCCCGGGCTCAATGCCCTGATCGGCGGCGTGCTGTTCATCGGCATCATCCTCGCCTTCCGCCAGGTCATCCGGCTCTATCCCGAGGTCTCCTGGGTCAACAATTTCCGCGTCGCCGATCCCGGCCTGGCGCCGTCCCGTCACCCCAAGCTGCTGGCGCCGATGGCGGCGATCCTGGGCGGGGAGCGCTCGGGGCGGATGACCATCACCCAGACCACCATGCGGCACCTGCTCGATTCGATCGCGACCCGCCTGGACGAGGCCCGCGACATCTCCCGCTACATGACCGGCCTGCTGGTGTTCCTCGGCCTGCTCGGCACCTTCTGGGGCCTGATCGAGACGGTCGGCTCGGTCGGCAAGGTGATCGACGGGCTCAAGGTGGGGGGCGATTCCGGGGCGCTGTTCGACACGCTGAAGGAGGGCCTCGCCGCCCCGCTCGGCGGCATGGGCATCTCGTTCTCCAGCTCGCTGTTCGGCCTTGCCGGCTCGCTGATCCTCGGCTTCCTCGATCTGCAATCGAGCCAGGCGCAGAACCGCTTCTACACCGACCTCGAAGACTGGCTCGCCACCACCGTGCGCGAATACGGCAATGGCGAGGTGCCCGCCGCCGCCTCCGGCGGCGGTGTCGCCAGCGGGGAGCTTCAGGCCGCGGTCGAACGCCTGCGTTCCGTGTTCGAGGAAGGCAGCGCCGGCCGCGGCACCACGGCGGCGATGGCGAGCCTTGCCGAAGCGATCCAGGCGCTGGTCTCACACATGCGCACCGAGCAGCAGATGATCCGCGAATGGGCCGACGGCCAGGGTGAGCAGAACCGCGAGATCCGCCGCCTGTTGGAGCGGATCGCGCGCCAGCCCGAGAAGAGTTGAGACGGTATCGTGCCCCGGACGCGACGCAGCATGAAATGATGCGTCGCTGAGCCGGGGCCCAGCGTCAGGGACAATATGGGTCCCGGCTCTGCGAAGCAGCGTTGCACGCTGCATCGCGTCCGGGACACGAAAGAAACGGAGACGTTAATGGCTCTAGCGCGCGGCCGCCGCAGCGAAGGCGCCTTCAATTATTGGCCCGGCTTCGTCGATGCGCTGTCGACGCTGGTGCTGTCGATCGTGTTCCTGCTGTCGGTGTTCCTCGTGGTGCAGTTCTTCCTGTCGCAGGAGGTCACTGGCAAGGACAAGGCGCTGGAGCAGCTCAACGCCAAGATCGCCCAGCTCAACGAGCTGTTGTCGCTGGAGAAGCTCGGCAAGCTCACGCTCGACGACCAGGTCTCGCAATTGAAGGCCGGTCTCGCCTCGGCCGAGACCGAGCGCGACCGCATCAAGGGGCTCTATGACGGTCTCGCCGCCGCCGGCAACGACGCGCAAGGCAAGACCGCCGAGCTCGGCAAGGCGCTGGATTCCGAGAAGGCGGTCTCGACGCGGGCGCTGGCGCAGATCGAGGTGTTGAACCAGCAGATCAGCGCGCTGCGCCGGCAATTAGCGGCGCTGGAAGAGGCGCTCGATGCATCCGAGAAGCGCGACAAGGAATCGCAGAACCGCATCGCCGACCTGGGCTCTCGCCTGAACGTCGCCCTGGCGCAGCGCGTGCAGGAATTGTCGCGCTACCGCTCGGAATTCTTCGGCCGGCTGCGCGCCATCCTCGGCAACCGCCCCGACATCCGCATCGTCGGCGACCGCTTCGTGTTCCAGTCCGAAGTGTTCTTCGACACCGGCCAGGCGGTGCTGCTGCCCGAGGGCCGCGCCGAGCTCGACACCTTGGCGGCCGCGCTGATCGAACTCGACAAGAAGATCCCGAGCGACATTCCCTGGGTGCTGCGCGTCGACGGCCATACCGACGTGCGCCCCGTCAACGGTCCGAACTTCAAGTCGAACTGGGACCTGTCCGCGGCGCGCTCGATCTCGGTGGTGCAATATCTGGTCTCGCTCGGCGTGCCCGCCCAGCGCCTCGTCGCCGCCGGCTTCGGCGAATTCCAGCCGCTCGATACCGGCAACACGGAAGAGGCCTACAAGCGCAACCGCCGCATCGAGCTGAAACTGACGGAGCGGTAGTGAGCGCGCTCCACCTCCGCCCCTACGCGGCCTCCGACGAGGCCGCCGCGATCGATCTCTGGCATCGCACCTGGCAGCAGGCCTATCCGCAGATCGACTTCGCGGCGCGGCTGGACTGGTGGCGCGAGCGCTGGCTGGGGGATCTGGTGCCGAAGGCCCAAATCGTGGTGGCGGAACAGGACGGCGCGCTGACCGGTTTCGTCACCATCGACGGCGAGGGCTATCTCGACCAGCTGGTGGTCGATCCCGCGCATTGGGGCTCGGATGCGGCACGGCTGCTGGTGGACGAGGCCAAGCGCCTGTCACCGTCGGGCGTCACGCTGCTCGTCAACAAGGACAATGCCCGCGCCATCCGCTTCTACGAGCGCAACGGCTTTGCCCATGCCGGTGACGAAGTGAACCCGACCTCGGGCCGGCCGGTGTTGAAGATGGTATGGCGGGCGTGAGGCCTGTCACATCGGGGATCCCAAGGCGCCGGTTATTCGTTGTCTCAAGGCATGGCCATGGAGACGATCGATGAAGCTGAGCGAGCTGGCCAAGGGGTCCTCGGTGATGCTGGGCGTCATCGTCGCCGGCTATGTGTCGACGACCTATGTAGACCAGCGCTTTGCGACATCGAGCGCCCCTGCGCAGACGAACAGCCCTGAGGCATCAGCCTGCGTCGAAGCGGACGGCAGCTGGAAGAACTGGCCCTGGCCGAACGTGCCGGCGCTGTCACCGAAGTGCCGGTAGGCCCGCAGTTGTGGCGCGAAGCTCCCTCCACACGTCATTGCGAGGAGCTCTTGCGACGAAGCAATCCAGAGTCTTTCCGCGGAAACAGTCTGGATTGCTTCGCTGCGCTCGCAATGACGAGAGTGAGGCGGCGCCTCACGCCCCCTCGAACTGCAGCCGCGCCAGCCTGGCGTAGAGCCCGTTCGCCGCCACGAGCTCGGCATGCGTGCCCTGCTCGACGATCTTGCCCTGGTCCATCACCAGGATGCGGTCGCAGGAGAGCACCGTGGCGAGGCGATGGGCGATCACCAGCGTGGTGCGGTGGCGCATCAGCTCTTCCAGCGCGGTCTGCACCAGCGTCTCGCTTTCGGCGTCGAGCGCGGAGGTGGCTTCGTCCAGCAGCAACAGCGGCGCGTCGCGCAGGATGGCGCGCGCGATCGCGATGCGCTGGCGCTGACCACCGGACAGCGTCACGCCGCGCTCGCCGAGCGCGGTCTCGAAACCTTCGGGCAGGCGGCGGATGAATTCGGCGGCATGGGCGAGCTCGGCGGCGCGCTCGACCTCGGCATCGCTCGCACCGGGCCGGCCGAAGCGGATGTTCTCGCGGGCGCTCGCGGCGAACACCACGGAGTCCTGCGGCACCAGTGCGATGCGCGCGCGGAAATCCCCGGGGTCGGCGGACTTGACCGGCACGCCGTCGAGCGAGATCGTCCCGCTGCGCGGATCGTAGAAGCGCAGCAGCAGATGAAAGATGGTGCTCTTGCCGGCGCCGGAGGGACCGACGATCGCGACCTTCTCGCCGGGGCGCACGGTGAACGACACCGCGTCGAGCACCTTGACGTCGGACCGTGCCGGATAGGCGAAGCTGACCCGGTCGAAGCCGACCTCGCCGCGCGCCGGCACCGGCAGCGCAAGCGGCGCCGCAGGCGCGGCGATCTCGGGCCGGACGTGGAGGATCTCGAACAGGCGCTCGGCTGCGCCCGATGCGGCCGAGACCTCGCCCCAGACCTCGCTGAGCTGGCCGAGCCCGGCTGCGGCAAACACCGCATACAGCACGAACTGGCCGAGCCGGCCCGGCGTGATCGCGCCGGTGAGCACGTCATGCGAGCCGATCCAGAGGATGGCGACCACGCTTGCGAACACGATGAAGATGATGATCGCCGTCAGCACGGCGCGGGCCTGGGTCGAGGTGCGCGCGGCTTCATAGGCCTGCTCGACCTCGCCGCCGAAACGCTTCTCGGCGAAGCCCTCGCTGGTATAGGCCTGCACGGTGCGGATCGCGCCGACCAATTCGCCCGCATAGGCGGAGGCATCGGCGAGCGTGTCCTGCGCGTTGCGCGACAGGCGCCGCACCCAGCGCCCGAACGCCACAAGCGGCAGCACGATCAGGGGAATGGCGAGCAGCACGAAGCCGGAGAGCTTCGGGCTCGTGATCACCATCATCGCCGTCGCGCCCAGGAACATCATAAGGTTGCGCAGCGCGATCGAGACGGAGGCACCGACGGCCGATTTCAGCTGGGTGGTGTCGGCGGTGAGGCGCGAGATCAGTTCGCCGCTGCGCGCGGAATCGAAGAAGGCGGGGGACAGCGACAGCAGATGGGCGAAGACGTCGCGCCGGAGATCGGCGACGATGCGTTCGCCGATCGTCATCACGAGGTAGTAGCGCGCGGCACTGGCGATCGCGAGCACGGCAACGACCGCGAGCATGACCGAGAAGTAGCTGTTGATCAGCTCGATGCCCTCGGGCGTCAGGCCGAAATCGATCATCCTGCGCACCGCGACCGGCACCAGCAGCGTGGTCAGCGCGGCGATCGTGAGCGCGACGAACGCCAGCGCCGCGCGGCCGCGATAGCGGATCACATAGGGCGCGAGCGCCAGCAGCGGCCGCAGCTTGGCGCGGCCCTTGGCCGGCGCTTCGATCAGCTCGGCCTCGATCGAAGGGGTGTCCGCGGCGTTCATTGCGGGCCGATCGACATATTGGTCATCAAGCCGTTCCACTGCGCTCATGAGATCCGACCCATTGCATTCGTTTGCTCCCAATAGGCCGGTGCATCAGTAGTGGCAAATCCGGGAAGTCCCTTAGGGCAAACCCCCGGTTCACCGCGGCAGCATGGCTTGTTTTGCCGGGTTTCGTGAGGTATAGAGCCGCCCAAATCCGTCATTCGCGAGCCACCCAAGAAGGCGCCGGAGCGCCGAGGAATTGCCATGAAAGCCGAAATTCATCCGAATTATCATACGATTAAGATCGTCATGACCGACGGAACCGAGTACCTGACCCGCTCCACCTGGGGCAAGGAAGGCGACACGCTGAACCTCGACATCGACCCGAAGTCGCACCCGGCCTGGACCGGCGGCTCCGCCCAGATCATGGACCGCGGCGGCCGCGTCTCGCGCTTCCAGAAGAAGTTTTCGGGCTTCCTCAAGAAGGATTGAGCCGGCCGCAAGGCTGGACATGGAAACGCCCCCGGGAGACCGGGGGCGTTTTTGTTTTGGGGCCGGTCGTCGGCCAAGGCTGAGGACTCGTAAGGGTGGGCAAAGCGAAGCGTGCCCACGACCTCTATTGTGATCCCAAAAGAGAGAGAGATGGTGGGCACGGCGCTTTGCGCCTTTGCCCACCCTACGGCACCGGTGAGACCTACCGCTCGAACGCGGCCTTCAGCGCGTTGAGATGCGGCACCAACGGATTGCCGATCGCGGCCTGCTCGGCCGGCGGGGTGTGGATCGTGCTGTCGAGCCGGCGGACGCGGGTCTGCAGGCTCATCGAGCGATGGATCAGGTCCTGAAGCTGCGCCGGCAGCTTCTCGATGGTGTCGGCCGGGCCGGGATCGGCGGCGGTGAGCTTGACCTTGGTCTTCTCACGGTTGGCCTGGCTCAGCGTCATCTCGCCTTCCTTCACCGCGCGGTGCAGCAGCAGCCAGGAGGCGAGCTGCATCAGGCGCGTGGTGAGGCGCATGCTCTCGGTCGCGTAGGTGAGGCTGACGGCGCGGTCGAGCGCCTTGGCCTCGACGCGGCCAGCGCCGTCGAGATAGGCGGCGGTTTCCTCGACGAGGTCCATGCCCTCCCGGAACAGGCTGCCGAACGCCGCAGAATTGGTGAATCGCTCGCTGAGCTGAACGAGAGCGCCTTCGGCCTGCAAACGTTCCATGGTTAACGCCTCTTACGCAACTGTTTGACTGCCCGGCTTTGGCGCCGGCTTATGATGAACAAATCATTGCGCGGGCGAGAGGCGGAGTCCAGTGACAAGCGCGGATATGGTTTCCGCGGGTCAATCCTTCGGAATGCAACCGGACGGGGATGCTAGACAGCGGGAGCGGAAGCAAAAAAAGAGCCGCCGGAGACCGGCGGCTTTGAAAGTTGATAACAGGGAGGCGTCAAACAGAGTGGACAGGAGCCACTCGGTGTCCAAACGAGGACAGTTCCAGTCATAAACCCGAAAGCTTAATCCGAAGTAAACGAGCTAATTTTTTGGGATTTCGTTAGCCATGTCGGCCAGTGGCCGAATGAAGTGCGGAACAATCTTCAGCCGTCATTCCGGGGCGCGACGACGTCGCGAGGTACGATGCGCAATTGCGCACCTGAGAATCCATAACCACAGGCGGATGGAGTAGCCGGCCACGATCAGCGTGCCCGTATCAACGGCCTGTGGCTATGGATTCCGGGCTCGGCGCTGACGCGCCGCCCCGGAATGACGAGGCGGAGAAAGTTCGGCCCACGCGTCCGGGACGACAGTCGTTGTGGGGCGACTGCTACGACTTGAAAATGCTGTTCGCCGCATCGCGCGAGGCGCGCTTCTTGGTGGCGGCTTCTTCCAGTCTTGCGATCTCGGTCTTGAGCAGCGCGACACGCTCGGTCAGTTCCTCCACTGACAAGAGTGAGAGGTCCTGTCCAATCTCATGGCTGATCTTCTTGCGCGGGCGGTCGTCGTCTTCCATCGGCATCGTCGTTCCTCCTCTCGTCCGCGGACCGGACCACATGGCCTAAGGCGGTTGCCAGCCTGCACCGCGCTGGCTAAGCAAGGGCCTCGTTTCCTCCCGCACCTTTGCTCAAGGACACATCATGGACAAGCTGCCCGCGCAAATGACCGTGGTCGCCATCTCCAAGCCCGGTGGGCCGGAAGTGCTGGTGCCGGAGCAACGCAGCGTTCCGCAGCCCGGTCCCGACGAGATCCTGGTCAAGGTGATGGCTGCCGGCGTCAACCGGCCCGACGTGGCGCAGCGCTCGGGCGCCTATCCGCCGCCGCCCGGCGCCAGCGACCTGCCCGGCCTCGAGATCGCGGGCGAAGTCGTCGCGGTCGGCAGCAATGCCAAGCGGCACCAGGTCGGCGACAAGGTGATGTCACTCGTCGCCGGCGGCGGATATGCGCAGTACTGCATCGCGCAGGATGCCCAGGCGATGAGCGTGCCGCCGGCGCTGTCGATCAAGGAAGCCGGCGCGCTGCCGGAAACCCTGATGACGGTCTGGCACAACGTGTTCGAGCGCGGCGGCCTCAAGGCCGGCGAGACGCTGCTGATCCATGGCGGCTCCTCCGGCATCGGCACCATGGCCATTCAGCTCGCCAAAGCCTTCGGTGCGAAGGTGTTCGTCACCGTGGGATCGCAGGACAAGATCGATGCCTGCCTCAAGCTGGGGGCCGACCGCGCCATCAACTACAAGAGCGAAGACTTCGTCGCCGTGATCAAGGCTGAGACCAACAACGTCGGCGTCAACCTGATCCTCGACATGGTCGCCGGTGACTATGTCGACCGCAACTATGATGCCGCCGCGGTCGACGGGCGCATCGTCCAGATCGCGACCCTCAACGGCCCCAAGGTCAGCGTCAACATCGCCAAGGTCATGGTCAAGCGCCTGACCCATTCCGGCTCGACCTTGCGCCCCCGTAGTAATGCGGACAAGGCCGCGATGGTGGCCGCGATCGAGCAGAAAGTGATGCCGCTTTTGCGCGAAGGCCGCATCAAGCCGGTGATGGACAGCACTTTCCCGCTGGAAAAGGCCGCAGACGCCCACCGGCGCATGGAAACGAGCGCACATATTGGCAAAATTGTGTTGGAGGCCTTGGTCACCGGCCCACAGGGCAAGCCGGAAACCCTTTGATTTTCCTCGCTTTCGTGGCATCTATCGCGACGCACCGAACCACATCGGTTCGGTCTGAAATCGCCTTTTAGATTCGCCTTGCACTGACGAGTTTGCGTCGAACGCGGAGAACTGACCTTGCGTCTGATCAGGTGCCTCGCGCCCATCGCGCTGGGCCTCATGATTCTCGTCGCCGCGTATCCCGCGCGCGCGCTCGACGCCGTCAGCGTCCGTGGCGACGCGCCCGCGATCGACCTCACCAGCGTGCTCGAGCATCAGCGCAGCGATGCCGATCGCATCCAGGTCTCGACTGCGCCGGGCACCGACGGCATCGTCCGCCGCATCGAGGTGCGCGCCCGCGAGGGCGGCCAGAACTGGGTGGTGTTCGCGCTTGCCAACAACACCGACGACCAGCTCGACCGCCTGATCGTCGCCCCGCATTACCGCATCGTCTCCTCGGGATTGCTGTGGCCCGACCTCGGCCTGTCGCGCATCGCGACCATCACGCCCTCGATCGGCGACCGGCCGGAACGGCAGGAAAGCGCCACCGCGGACGTGTTCCGCATCACGCTCGACCCCGGCGCCGTCGTTACCTTCGTCGCGGAGCTGCGCACCGACAAGCTGCCGCAGCTCTATCTGTGGGAGCCGGAAGCCTACAAGGACAAGGTCAACTCGTTCACGCTGTACCAGGGCATCGTGATCGGCATCTCCGGCTTGCTTGCCCTGGTGCTGACCATCCTGTTCGTGGTGAAGGGCAGCATCATGTTCCCGGCCGCGGCAGCGCTGGCCTGGGCGGTGCTGGTCTATATCGGCGTCGATTTCGGCTTCTGGGGCAAGGTGCTCGACATGTCGAACAACGCCGAGCGCATCTGGCGCGCGGCGGGTGAGGCGATCCTGGCGGCGACGCTCTTGGTGTTCCTGTTCGCCTATCTCAATCTCAGCCGCTGGCACGTGCGCTATTCGCACATCACGGTCGGCTGGCTTGCGTTCCTCGGCTCGCTGGTGGCGCTCGCCCTGTTCGATCCGGCAGTGGCCTCCGGCATCGCGCGCATCTCGCTGGTGCTGATCGCCTTCGCCGGCTTCGCGCTGATCGTCTATCTCTCCACCCACGGCTTCGACCGCGCCGTGCTCTTGATCCCGACCTGGTTCCTCCTGGTGGTCTGGGTGGTGGCGGCCGGTATGACGGTCGCGGGCTCCGTCACCAACGACATCGTCGGCCCTGCCCTGCTCGGCGGCCTCGTGCTGATCGTGATGCTGATCGGCTTCACGGTGATGCAGCACGCCTTTGCCGGCGGCGGCGCCAGCACCGGCGTCGTCTCCGACATCGAGCGGCGCGCCCTGGCGCTGGCCGGCTCCGGCGACCTGATCTGGGACTGGGACGTCTCGGCCGACAAGGTGTTCACCAGCCCCGAGACCGAAGCCCTGCTGGGACTGAAGCGGGGCACGCTGGAAGGGCCCGCCGCCTCCTGGCTCGAGGTGCTGCACCCGCTCGACCAGGACCGTTTCCGCGCCGCGCTCGACAGCGTGCTCGACCAGCGCCGCGGCCGCCTGGTGCAGGATTTCCGCCTGCGCACCCCGGACGGCCACTTCATGTGGTTCGCGCTGAAAGCGCGCCCGGTGGTCGGCTCGGACGGCGAGGTCTCGCGCGTGGTCGGCACGCTCACCGACGTCACCGAGCTGCGCAATGCCGAGGAGCGCCTGCTGCACGATTCCGTGCATGACAATCTCACCGGCCTGCCCAACCGCAAGCTGTTCATGGACCGGCTGAATGCGGTCGCGCATTTCGCCAAGACCATGCCGACGCTGCGGCCGACGCTGATGGTGATCGACCTCGACCGCTTCAAGCAGGTCAACGATTCCGTCGGGATTGCGGTCGGCGATTCCATCCTGCTCACTTTGGCGCGCCGCCTCACCCGCATCCTGAAGCCGCAGGACACGCTGGCCCGGATGGCCGGCGATCAGTTCGGCCTGATCTTGCTCTCGGAGCAGGACCCGGCGCGCATCACCGCTTTTGCCGAGACGATCCGCAAGACCATCCGCGCGCCGATCGCCTTCAACGATCGCGAGATCTTCCTCACGGCGTCGATCGGCCTCGCGCTGTCCGATCCGCAAACCCAGCTCACGGACGAGATCATCAAGGATGCCGAGCTGGCGATGTATCATTCCAAGCGCATCGGCGGCGACCGCATCGACGTCTACAAGCCGGCGATGCGCGCGCGGAAGACCGACCGCCTGACGCTGGAGAGCGAATTGCGCCGCGCCATCGAGCGCCAGGAGATCACGATCCTGTACCAGCCGATCGTGCGACTGGAGGATCGATCCGTCGCCGGCTTCGAGGCGCTGGCGCGCTGGGATCATCCGAAGCTCGGACGCATGGCGCCCTCGGAGTTCATATCGATTGCGGAAGAGACCGGCCTGATCGTCGACCTCGGCATGTTCGTGCTCGACCAGACCGCCAAGCAGCTTTCGGTGTGGCAACGCGCGATGCGCTCGCGCGAGCCGATCTTCGCCTCCGTCAACGTCTCGTCACGGCAGCTGCTGCGCCACGATTTGATCCACGACATCCGCACCGTGCTGTCGCGCTCCTCGGTGGCGCGCGGCACGCTCAAGCTCGAGCTGACGGAATCGCTGGTGATGGAGAATCCGGAGCACGCAGCCCAGATGCTGACCCGGATCCGCGAGCTCGGCACCGGGCTGTCGCTCGACGATTTCGGCACCGGCCATTCCTCGCTGGCCTATCTGCAGCGCTTCCCGTTCGACACCATCAAGATCGACCAGTCCTTCGTGCGCACCACCAGCCGCGGCACCCGCCCCGTGATCCTGAAGTCGATCATCGCGCTCGCGCACGATCTCGGCATGGACGTCGTCGCCGAAGGCGCCGAGACGGATTCGGACGCCGTGGAGCTCTACCAGATGGGCTGCGAATACGCGCAAGGCTTTGCCTTCGGCGAGCCGATGGACGCGGACGCGGCGATGCGGCTGCTTACGGAAGTGCGGCTGGAAGCGGCGAGCTGATTGCTCTCTTACCCTCCCCTGGAGGGGGAGGTCGATCGCGCGCAGCGCGAGCGGGGTGGGGTGATCTCTCCACTCGGGCACCGCATCAGTCGAGAGACTGTCACCCCACCCCGGCTCGCAATCTCGCTTCGCTCGATCGCGAGCCGACCCTCCCCCTCCAGGGGAGGGTGGACGGCGTGCCCTACGATACTATCGCCGCCGCTCGTTCTTCTGCTTCCTGAACCTTACGCTCTGGCCATCCGGCATGCGCGTTGCCACGAAGCCGGCGGCGAGACAGGCTTCGCGTTGCGGCATCTGGATGTCGGGGCTGCGCAGGCTGTCCCACCATGAGGCACGCTGGGCCGCGCGCGGCAGCGCCGCGCCGATGATCTCCTCGATCTGCTCGAAGCTCAGCACGAGCTCCTCCTGCTTCTGCCGCAGCAGATAATCGCGCAACGCATCGTAGTCGTTCACACTCGTCCTCTCGTCCGGGGCCGAAGATCAGGTCTGCTCAAAACCGTCAGCCGCATAAACCGATTCTTAACTCATTGCAGCAGCGCCGTCGCGGCTTAAACACTACGCAAGCTTTCGGGCGCATCCACTATGGACAGGAGCGAACAATGTTCTCTGGATGGCGCGACGTTGCGGCCCGCCGGCCGTGGCGGATTTCGGCGAAGCTGCTGATCATCTCGTCCGTGGTGACGGTGATCGGCTTTTCCGCCATTTGCGTCAACGTCATGCTCGACATGCGCCGCGGCGAGGAGGCGCTCGCCCGCCAGACGCTGGAAAACCTTGCGACCACGATCGAGTCCGACGTCAGCCGCAACGTCGAGATCTACGATTTGTCGCTGAAGGCGGTCGCCAGCAACATGCTGCTGCCCGAGCTGGCGACGGTCTCGAAGCCGATTCGTCACCTGATCCTGTTCGACCACGCAACCACCGCCAGGCATTTCGGCGCCATCCAGGTGTTCGACGCCGAGGGCCGGCTGACCATCGACGCCTCCACGCTCGATCCGCTGCCGGAGGACCGCAGCGAGGAAGACTATTTCAGGGTTCACCGGGACAATCCCGGCGCGGAGCTGTTCATCAGCCGTCCCATGCTGTTTCGCGGCGCCTACTCGATCGTGCTGAGCCGGCGCATCAGCGACGCGGACGGCGGCTTCATGGGCGTCGTCGCCGGCTCGATCCGATTCAGCTATTTCCACGAATTGTTCGATCGGCTCAACCTCGACCCCGACGACACCATCACCGTGCTCAAGCGCGACCGCACCATCATCATGCGGCGGCCATTCGATCTCGACGTCATCGGCACGAACCTGAACGACCGCCAGAACTGGAAGGCCGACAATCTCAGGGTCGGCGCCTCCTATTCGGGACAGGGCCCGGTCGATCCGACGCCGCGACTCTATGTCCGCAGCAAGAACAATGGTCCGCTGTTCGTGGTCGCCGGCAAGCCTTTGGCCGCGGTGTTCGCGCTCTGGCAGAAGGAGGCGATCCGCATCGGCGCCGTGGTGCTGGCGCTCGCGCTGTTCGTGCTGGGATCGACGCTCGTGCTGGCGCGCGAGATCGGCCGGCGCGCCGAGGCCGAGCGCAAGCTCGAGGAGTTGGCGACGACGGACGCCCTCACCGGCCTGAAGAACCGCCGCAAGTTCGATTCCGTCATCGACGTCGAATGGCGGCGCGCCATGCGCCAGAAGGCGCCGATCGCGCTGCTCATGATCGATGCCGATCATTTCAAGGCCTACAACGACACGTTCGGCCATCAGGCCGGCGACCAGGTGCTGGTCGGCATCGCCATCTGCATTTCCGATTCGGTGAGCCGCGCCGGCGACTGCGCGGCGCGCTATGGCGGCGAGGAATTCGCCGTGCTGCTGCCGAGCACCTCGGCCGCCGATGCCTTCAAGGTGGCGGAGACGATCCGCCTCAAGGTGCAGGGCTGGTCCGACGATCAGGCGATGTCGACGGTGTCCTGCGGCATCGCCAGCCTCGTCCCCGCCGCCGGCATGGACTGGGCGCTGCTGGTTGCCGCCGCCGACAAGGCGCTCTACGCCGCCAAGGCCGGCGGGCGCAACCAGTCGGTGGTGGCGAGCCTGCCGCAGCTGTCGCTGGTGGCGTGAGGCGCTGTTCTCTCGCAGTCATTGCGAGCGAAGCGAAGCAATCCAGATCGTCTCCGCGGATACATCACTGGATTGCTTCGTCGCTTCGCTCCTCGCAATGACGAGTTGAGAGATAGCGCATGCTACTGCCCCAGATATTTCTTCATCTCCGCGATCAGGCCGTCGCGCAATTCCGGGCGCTTCAAGCCGTAGGCGATGTTGGCGCGCAGGAAGCCGGGCTTGGAGCCGCAATCATGGCGCTCGCCCTCGAACTCGACGCCGTAGAATTTCTGCGTCTTGGCAAGCCCGATCATGGCGTCGGTGAGCTGGATCTCGCCGCCGGCGCCGCGCTCCTGGGTCTCCAGGATCTTGAAGATCTCCGGCTGCAGGATGTAGCGACCGGTGATCGAGAGGTTGGAGGGCGCCGTGCCCTTGGCCGGCTTCTCGACCATGCCGTCGACCTCGAACATCTTGCCGTTGCGCTTGCCGACGCCGCAGATGCCGTATTGGTGGGTCAGATGATCGGGCACCGCCTCGACCGCGACCAGATTGGATTTTTCGCCGAGCGAGGACGCCATCTCGATCATCTGCTTCAGGCAGCCCGGCGTGTTGAGCACGAGCTCGTCCGGCAGCACCACGGCGAACGGCTCGTTGCCGACGATGTCGCGCGCGCACCAGACCGCGTGGCCGAGGCCGAGCGGCGCCTGCTGCCGGGTGAAGCTGACCGCGCCGGCTTCCGGCTGGTTCTGCGCCAGGATGTCCTGCTCGGCTTTCTTGCCGCGTGCGGCCAGCGTCGCGTCGAGCTCGAACATCCGGTCGAAATGATCCTCGATGACAGCCTTGTTGCGGCCGGTGACGAAGACGAAGTGCTCGATGCCGGCTTCCTTCGCCTCGTCATAGACGTACTGGATCAGGGGCTTGTCGACGATGGTCAGCATTTCCTTCGGCATTGCCTTGGTGGCAGGCAGAACGCGGGTGCCGAGGCCGGCGACGGGGAATACAGCTTTGCGAATCTTCATGGGATCGATCGAATACCTTGGGGCACATGGGACGGGAGCAATGGCATTCTTGCTAGCCTGTTTGCAGCCGCCAACAAAGGCGGATGTGGGGCCTCGCCCCGACAGAGTTAAGAAAAAGGCCGTCACCAAAATTTCACCTTTGTTAAGCTATTGGCAACGCTAACCAGGCCTCCTGTGGCGGGTTTTCAGGCCGACGCGTGGGATATGATGCAATCAATGGCAGGACTGACGAGACGGGCTGGCGGCGCAGTCGTTGCGGCCGCTTTGCTGCTGCCGGCCGGCGCGCAAGCGCAGGCACAGAACGGCCTGTCGAACCTGTTCGGCGGCATCTTCTCGGGATCGAACCCGGCACCGGCGCAACCCACACCTGGCCCGAGCGGCGCGCCGACGGGAGCATTGCCCTGGAGCGGCGAGGACGGCGCCTCCGGCCATCCCTTGATGACGGCCGCCGCGATCCGCGAGGCCGCCGGCAACTTCAACAATTGCGTCGCTGCGATGTGGCCCGATGCTGCACGGCGCGGCGTCACGCAGGAGAATTTTCAGCGCTTCACCGCCGGACTCTCGCCCGACCTGCGCATCATGGACCTCATGGACTCGCAGCCGGAATTCACCAAGTCGATCTGGGACTATCTCGACATCCTGGTGAACGACAACCGCCTCGCCAAGGGCCGCGAGGTCCTCGCCAAATACAAGGCGCAGTTCGACGCGACTGAGAAGGCCACCGGTGTCGACCGCACCATCATCGCCTCGATCTGGGGCATCGAGTCCAATTACTCGACGCAGATGGGCGACCGCAGCGTGCTGCAATCGACCGCGACGCTCGCCTGCATCGGCCGCCGCCAGGCCTATTTCAAGGACGAATTCCTCTCCGCGCTGGAGATCCTCAACCGCGGCGATCTGCGTCCGGAGCAGCTGCGCGGCTCCTGGGCCGGCGCCTTCGGCCCGACCCAGTTCATGCCGACCGCGTTCAAGCGCTTCGCGGTGGACGGAGACGGCGACGGCCGGCGCGACGTCGTCGACAACCCGACCGACCTGATTGCCTCGACCGCCAACAATCTGAAGAAGGACGGCTGGCAGCCCGGCCAGACCTGGGGCTACGAGGTCGTGGTGCCGCAAGGCTTCAACTACATGCTGGCCGACCGCGCCAAGGCGATGCCGATCGCGCAATGGGAGAAGCTCGGGCTCAAGCGTCCGAACAACCAACCCTTCCCGCAGCCGGCGGAGAAAGCTTACCTGCTGGCGCCGGCCGGCGCGCAGGGACCGGGCTTTCTGATGCTGCAGAATTACCGCGTCATCATGAAGTACAATCCGGCCGAGGCCTATGCGCTGGCGATCGGCCATTTCGCCGACCGGCTGCGCGGGGGACAGCCTTTCGTGCAGCCCTGGCCGCGCCAGGAGCGCGAGCTCTCGCGGACCGAGCGGCTGGAGCTGCAGCAACTGCTGGCCCAGCGCGGCTTCTACAAGGGCACCCCGGACGGCCAGTTCGGCGGCATGACCAGGGAGGCCTTGCGCAACTTCCAGGCCTCGATCGGGGCCCCCGCCGACGGTTTTGCCTCGTCCGACGTGCTGGACCGGCTGCGCGGGCGGTAAAATCGCGCCTGAAGTAACCTTGAAGGCGGATTTTGCCTGAAAACCTTGACCGGGACTGGTGTTCCCCGGTCTATGGACAAGAATCTGCGATGGAATTTGCCCGTTTGGCGCCTGATTCCGTTATTATATGAAGCTAACTCCGATCCTCCATTGCGCGCGCCCGAGATCGCATGTCGAAGAAGTCCCTGTTCAAGGCGCTGACCGAGACCGGCCCGTTGATCGCGCTGGGGACGGCGCTTGCGATCCTGGTGTCGGTGGCGGCACCGGCTTCGGCACAGTTCTTCAACTTCCCCGGCTTCGGCGGGCCGCCGCAGCGTTCGGCCCCACCACCGCCACCCCGGGGCGGCGGAGGTGGCGGCTGGTTCGGCGGCGACTTCTTCGCACCATTCCAGCAGCAGCCGCAGCAAGCGCCGCGCCAGGATTTTTCGCGCGCGCCGGCACCGGCCAAGCGCGACACCATTCCTGAGAAGAACGTGCTGGTGATCGGTGATGCCATGGCCGACTGGCTCGCCTATGGCCTCGAAGACGCCTACGCCGAGCAGCCCGACATGGGCGTGATCCGCAAGCACAGGACCACGTCCGGCCTGATCAAGTACCAGCCCAAGGGCGAGCCCGCGGACTGGGCCGCGGCGGCCAAGGGCATTCTCGAGACCGAGAAGCCCGACGTGATCGTCGTCATGCTCGGCCTCAACGACCGCGTCGCGATCCGCGAGCCGGCCGCCGACAAATCCGACAAGGCAGCCGCGGAAAAAGACAAGGACAAGAAGAACGACAAGGGTGCGCGCGCCAAGCCACAAGCAAAGCCCGGCGACGCCAAGCCCGACACCGCCGCCAAGCCGGACGACAAGCCTGCCGATGCCGACCTGCCGCAGGACGACGCCGACAACGCCGACACGCCGGCGGCCGCGCCGGAAAAGACTGCGCGCAACCCGAACGGCCTCTATGAATTCCGCGACGAGCGCTGGGTCGAGCTCTACGGCAAGAAGATCGAGGAGCTCGCGGGTGTGCTCAAGGCCAAGGGCGTGCCCGTGCTCTGGGTCGGCCTGCCCGCAGTTCGCGGACCGAAGGGCACCGCGGACACGCTGTTCCTGGATTCGCTGTATCGTGAGGGCGCGGCCAAGGCCGGCATCACCTATGTCGACGTCTGGGACGGCTTCGTCGACGAAGCCGGCCGCTTCCTGCAGAAGGGCCCGGACTTCGAAGGCCAGATCCGCCAGCTCCGCAGCTCCGACGGCGTCTACTTCACAAAGCCGGGCGCGCGAAAACTCGCGCATTATGTCGAGCGCGAGATCACGCGCCTGCTTGCCGGACGCTCCGGCCCGATCGCGCTGCCGAGCGAGCCTGCGACCCCCGACACCAGCGCCGAGCCGGGCAAGCCCGCGCCGCGGCCGCTGGCCGGGCCGATCGTGCCGCTGGTTGCAGCCTCGATCTCGACCGATCAATTGCTGGGCGGACCAGGCACGCGTCCCGCCGCCGTCGATGCGCTCGCGGCAAAGACCATGGTGAAGGGTGAGCCGCTGGCAGCTCCCGCCGGCCGTGCCGACGATTATGCCTGGCCGCGCCGGGAAGTCGGCCGCGAGCAGGCCAAGGGCGATACGCCGATGGCGGCAACGACGCCGGACGGCGGGGCGGCTCAGGGCGCACCGGGCGCAGCCGCCGCGATCGCGCCGCCAAAGCTCGCGCCGAAGAAGCCGCCGCTCCCGCCACAACAGCCGGCCCAGGCAACGCCCTCGTTCAGGGATTTCTTCGGCTTCGGCTCGCCGCAGCCCCCGCCGGCCCCGCGCCAGCTGGCGCCGGCACCCGGACCGCGCAATCCGAATCCCAATCCTGGGGTCCCGCGGCCGCCGGGCAACGTTGGCCGCTCGGCCGAGATGTTCCGGTAATCGTCTCTGACGATTTCAGATGTCATTCCGGGGCGCGCATAGCGCGAACCCGGAATCCATCGTGCCACCGGCAATGTTGATGAATGGATTCCGGGCTCGCGCCAAGAGGCGCGCCCCGGAATGACGCACGACAATCAGCCGTAATAGCGCCAGCGTGACGGCGGGCGACGGGCGGGACGCGACATCAGAAGCGCCAGCGCGAAGCCGATGCCGCCGGCCACCAGCAGCGCGCCGAGCGGGTTGTCCTGCACCTTCTGCGCGATGGCCTTCGAGCCGTCGCGGAAAGTCTCGCCACTGTTCTCATAGGCGTCCTTGGCATAACCCGCGGCCGTGTCCGTGGCGTCGCGCACGGCATCCTTGGCCTGGCCGTAGAGATTCTGCACCGTGCCCGCAGCTTCCCGCGCCTTGCCCGATGCCTGCGTCTTGGCATCGCCTGCCATGTCGCCGATCGCGCCTTCCGCGCGCCCGGCGTATTCCTTTGCCGATCCAACAATCCGATCCGTGTCCATGATGATCCTCCTCGGTGGTCAGCCGAAGTAACCGATCAGACGCAGCGCGGTTCCTTGGCTTGGCCTACAGAATCTTGGCCTACAGAATCAGGCCGCCATCGACGACCAGCGTCTGGCCGATGATGTAGGACGACAGCGGCGAGGCCAGGAACAGCGCCGCGCCCGCCATGTCGGCCGGCGTGCCCAATCGCCGCAGCGGGATGCGTGCGAGTGCGCCTTCCAGCCGCTTCGGATTGTCGGTCGTCACCTTCGTCATCTTGGTATCGACGAGCCCTGGCGCGATGCCGTTGACGCGGATGCCGTCCTCGGCCCAGGCCTCGCCCAGCGTGCGCGTCAATCCGACCGCACCGGTCTTCGAGGCATTGTAGGCGGGATTGCCCATGGTGGAATGATAGGCCGCAGTCGAGGACACGATGATCAGGGCGCCCTTCGCGTCCCGCAACATGGAATGAAAGCGCGTCGCGCAGGCCATCAGACTCATCAGATTGACCTCGACGACCTTGCGGAAACCCGCCATCTCGAATTCGCCGCGGCGGTAGATCACCGCGCCCTGCGCGAGCACCAGGACGTCGAGACGTTCGAACGACGGCTTGAACGCTTCGATGGCATTGGGATTGCTGACGTCGAGCTGCGCGTAAGCAAGACCTTCGAGATCGGAGCCTTCCTCGGCCGAATATTCCGTTGCGTGAGCACGCGTGCCGCAGACCGCAATTGTTGCGCCCTTGGCGCGAAAGGCCTGCGCGATGCCGTTGCCGATGCCGCTGGAACCGCCGACCACCAGCACCTGCTTGCCTGAGAAATCGAGCTCGTTTGCCATTCGCGGCCTCCCCTGGTGTTTTCTGCTTGTTTGACCTGTCTGCGGATCGATGCCAGCCTTGTCAATCATAGCAAGAACCAGCTCGGCGCGAGGAAACAGCATGTCCGACTTCAGGGAGCTCAGCCGGTCCGTGAAGGGCCTCACCGTGCTCGTCACCGGCGCAGCCAGCGGCATGGGACGCGCCACCGCGCGCATATTCGCTAACGAAGGTGCGAATGTCGCCGTCACTGATTTCGACGAGCAAGGCGCGCATGACGTCGCCGGGGAGATTGCGGCGAGCGGTGGCGCGGCAAGGGCGTGGAAGCTCGATGTCGCCGACGGCGGCGAGATCCAGCGTGTGGTCAGCGATGTCGCCGCGCATTTCAGCGGTCTCGACATCGTCGTCAACAATGCCGGAATCTCGGTGCGTGTCGCGATCGACGATGAGACCTATGAGGACGCCTGGGCAAAGGGCATCGCCGTGATGCTGACGGCGCATCCGCGCATCATCCGCGCGGCGCTGCCCCACTTGCGCCAATCGAAGAGCCCGCGCATCGTCAACATCGCCTCGACCGAGGCGCTCGGCGCTACCGCCTTGCACAGTCCGTATTCGGCCGCGAAGGGTGGCGTTGTGAGCCTCACCCGCTCGCTTGCCGTGGAGCTCGGCCGCGAGGGCATCACCGTCAACTGCATCTGTCCCGGACCGATCCGCACGGCAATCACCGACCGCATCCCGGAGGAGCACAAGACCATCTACGCCAAGCGCCGCACCGCACTCGGCCGTTACGGCGACCCTGAAGAGGTCGCGCATATGACGCTGAGCCTGTGCCTGCCCGCGGCGTCCTTCCTCACCGGCGCGGTGATCCCGGTCGACGGCGGGCTGATGGCGCGGAACGCGTGAGAGCCATGCGCGCGGCGCGTTGACATCGCCGGATGCGGGAGTCATTTTTTCCAGAAACAGAGCGGGGAAACCGCTCGTCAATGCGGGAGGAACGCCATGACCATCGCCATCCGGCAGCTTCAGAAACATTTCGTCGGCGAGGTATCCGGCCTCGATCTGCGCAAGCCGCTCACGCCGGATCAGGCGCGCGAGATCGAGGCCGCCATGGACAAGTACGCCGTGCTCGTCTTCCACGATCAGGACATCACCGACGAGCAGCAGATGGCGTTCGCGCTGAACTTCGGCCAGCGCGAGGAAGCGCGCGGCGGCAACATCACCAAGGCGGATGAACACCGCCTCACCTCGGGCCTGAACGACGTCTCCAACCTCGGCAAGGACGGCAAGCCGCTGCCGAAGGACAGCCGCGCCAATCTGTTCAACCTCGGCAATTGCCTGTGGCACTCCGACAGCTCGTTCCGCCCCATCCCCGCAAAGTTCTCGCTGCTGTCGGCGCGGGTGGTGAACCCGAAGGGCGGCAACACCGAATTCGCCGACATGCGCGCGGCCTATGACGCGCTCGACGACGAGACCAAGGCGGAGATCGAGGACCTCGTCTGCGAGCATTCGCTGATGTATTCGCGGGGATCGCTCGGCTTCACCGAATACACCGACGAAGAGAAGGAGATGTTCAAGCCGGTGCTGCAGCGGCTGGTGCGCACGCATCCCGTGCATCGCCGCAAGTCGCTGTATCTGTCATCGCATGCCGGCAAGATCGTCGGCATGAGCGTGCCCGAGGGGCGGCTGTTGCTGCGCGATCTGAACGAGCACGCCACGCAGCCTGAGTTCGTCTACGTGCACAAATGGAAGCTGCATGACCTCGTGATGTGGGACAACCGCCAGACCATGCACCGGGTCCGCCGCTACGACCAGTCCCAGCCCCGCGACATGCGCCGCGCGACGGTGGCGGGGACGGAGCCGACGGTGCAGCAGCAGGCGGCGGAGTAAGGCGCTGTCGTCGTGGTGAAGGCAGCAACGACAGAGTTGCAGACGACAGGGCGCGGGCGTTTCAACACACTCCGTCATTGCGAGCGAAGCGAAGCAATCCAGAATCCCTCCGCGTCGGTTTTCTGGATTGCTTCGTCGCTTCGCTCCTCGCAATGACGTGGTGGGAGGCCAGCTACACTCAGCGCCAGCTACGCATGCCCGGCCTCGTTCGAGAGCATGCCGGGATCGATGCCGATCTTCTGCAAGGCGCGGTTGTACTTGTCGTCGACGTCGTCGCCGAAGATCAGATCCGCATCCGCGTCGCAATGCAGCCAGCCGTTGCTCTGGATCTCCGTCTCGAGCTGGCCCGGCGCCCAGCCGGCATAGCCGAGCGCGAGGATGGCGTGCTTGGGGCCGGAGCCGTTGGCGATGGCGCGCAGAATGTCGACCGTCGCAGTCAGGCAGACGCCGTCATCGATCCGCAGCGTCGCGTTCTCGATGTAGAAGTCGCTGGAATGCAGCACGAAGCCGCGGCCGGTGTCGACCGGGCCGCCGCGCAGCACCTTCATGCTTTCGGCGTTCTCCGGCAGCTTGATGTGCTCGCCCTTCTTGATGATGCCGAGCTGCTGCAAGAGCTCGGGGAAATCGATGCTGCCGGCGGGATGGTTCACGATGATGCCCATCGCACCTTCCGCCGAATGGGCGCAGAGATAGATCACCGAGCGCTCGAAGCGGGAATCGCCCATCACGGGCATTGCGATCAGGAGCCGGCCGTCGAGATAGCCGGAACTGGGCAACGCGGCGCCCGAGCTGCGGGTGCTTTCGCCCGTCCTCTTGCCTGTGGGAGCCATCGCTCAAGCACTCCGGTTTCAATTCCTATCCTGATGTCGGGCCGGTCGGCTGTCAAATCAAGGCTTGCGGCGCCTTGATTCAAGTGCATCCATCACACGCAATTCAATGGTTTGGCCCGGGGCCACCCTGTAAAGACGTGCTATGCTTACGAGAGTTCCCCTGCGTGCGGCGATTGGCGTCGCAACAACCCTGCTCGCGTCGGCGCTGGCCATCGCCGCCCGTGCCGATGACGCCTCGCCTTGGCAGCGCGACGGACATTCCGCGGTGCGGCTGCTGGCGGGATCGCGCAGCGGCGCGGTTTTGCTCGGCGGTATTGCCTTCCAGCTCCAGCCCGGCTGGAAGACCTACTGGCGGTCGCCCGGCGATTCCGGCGTTCCACCCCGGTTCGACTTCTCGAAGTCCGATAATGTCGAAGCGGTGACGGTGATGTGGCCGGCACCGCTGAAATTCGACGACGGCGCGGGCGGCCATTCGATCGGCTATCGCGACCAGGTCGTGCTGCCCCTGCGCATCGTCGCCAAGGCCGCGGACAAGCCGGTGACCTTGCGCGCCGAGATCAACTACGCGGTGTGCGAGAAGCTCTGCATTCCCGTGGAGGCCAGCGCCGAGCTCGGCTTCAACAGCGTCGCCTCGACCGAGGATGCGAACTTGCGCGCTGCGCTCGACACCGTGCCGAAGCCCGCCAATATCGGCGACCCCAATCCGCTCACCATTCGCGACGTCAAGCGTGACGGGCCCAAGAACGTGGTGGTCGACGTGGTGACGCCCGACAGCCGCAAGGTCAATCTGTTCGTGGAAGGCCCGACACCCGATTGGGCGCTGCCGATTCCGGCGCCGGTGCAGCACGGCCCGCCGGGGGTGATGCGCTTCTCGTTCGAGCTCGACGGATTGCCGCCGGGCGCCAAGCCCGAGGGCGCCGCGCTGAAGTTCACGCTGGTCGGGCCGGAGAAGGCGTACGAGTTCAATACGAATTTGGAGTGAGGCCCGGTCAACGCGAGTACGTTGCTCTGCTGGCGTTCCACGTTCAGCTGTCGTCCCGGGGCGCGCGAAGCGCGAGCCCGGGACCCATAACCACAGGGAGTGGGTTGGCGAAGACTCGGAGTTGCCAGCTCACGCAACAACTTCTCCCTGGGGTTATGGGTCCCGGATCGGCGCGCGCTTGAGGCGCGCTTGTCCGGGACGACACCGCGTTTGGGGGTTACGGCACCCCGCCCAACCGAATCTTAACGAATCGTTGCTAGTCCCTCACCTGCCGCTGCAGGTCGCCCTGGGGATTCTTCGAATTGGCCGTGATGGATGCACCACCCGCAACGACCGGACCGGCCGGCCTGATTGCGCGGCTGCGCGCCAAGCTCGCGGGCGGATCGAGCGAGGCGTCGCTGACGCGGCGGCTCGCCGGCACCATCTTCGTCATCCGCGTCATCAGCGCGGGCCTCGCTTATGTCTCGCAGGTGCTGCTCGCGCGCTGGATGGGAACGTCCGATTACGGCATCTACGTCTATGTCTGGACCTGGGTGCTGCTGCTCGGCAGCATGATGGATTTCGGCATCTCGGCCTCGGCGCAAAAGATCATTCCGGAGTACCGCGCCAGCGGCGCGCAAGCGCTGCTGCGCGGCTTTCTCTCCGGCAGCCGCTGGCTGACCTTTGCCGTGTCCACGCTGGTGTCGCTCGGCCTTGCCGGCATCGTCAAATTGCTGTCGCCCTGGATCGATCCGGCTGAGGTGCTGCCGCTCTATATCGGCTGCATGACGCTGCCCGCCTTCGTCGTCGCCAACACCCAGGACGGCATCGCGCGCTCGCACGACTGGATGCAGCTCGGCCTGATGCCGCAATTCATCATCCGCCAGGCGCTCATCATCGGCATCACCGCGCTCGCCTTTCTGCTCGGCTATCACCTCGGCGCGGTCGCCGCGATGGTGGCGAGCCTGGGCGCGGTGTGGATCGCGATGGCCGGGCAGATGGTGGTGCTAAACCGCAAGCTCGCCGATCACGTCACACCGGGACCGAAGGTCTATGACGTCAAGGGCTGGCTCGCCGTCTCGCTGCCGATCCTGCTGGTCGAGAGCTTCTACCTGCTGTTGTCCTACACCGACGTGCTGGTGCTGCAGCAATTCCGTCCCTCCGACGAGGTCGGCGTCTATTTCGCCGTGGTGAAGACGCTGGCGCTGGTCTCGTTCATCCATTACGCGATGTCGGCGACGACGGCGCATCGCTTCGCCGAATACAATGCCAGCGGCGACAAGGCGCGCCTGTCGGCTTACGTCGCGCACGCCATCAACTGGACGTTCTGGCCGTCGCTGGCCGCGACCATCGTGCTGCTCGCGCTCGGCAAGCCGCTGCTGTGGCTGTTCGGACCGCAATTCATGATCGGCTACGACATCATGTTCGTGGCTGCGATCGGCCTCGTGGTCCGCGCCGCCATCGGCCCGGTGGAACGGCTGCTCAACATGCTCGGCCAGCAGAAGATCTGCGCGCTGGCCTACGCGCTGGCCTTCGTGATGAATGTCGTGCTCTGCATCGCGCTGGTGCCGCGCTACGGCGGCCACGGCGCGGCGGCTGCGACCTCGATCTCGCTGAGCTTCGAGACCGTGCTGCTGTTCTGGATCGTCCGGCAGCGCCTGGGGCTGCACGTGCTGGCGTTCGGGAAATAGCGATAGCAATTCGTGAGGTGGGCAAAGCGAAGCGTGCCCACCGCTCTTTCTCAATCGCGGAAAAATGGTGGGCACGGCGCTTACGCGCCTTTGCCCACCCTACGGCCTCGCCTCTTACTCCGCGGTCCAGCCGCCGTCGATCGAGAGGTTGGTGCCGGTGATCTGGGCGGCGTCGTCGCTGCACAGGAACAGCGCGAGCGCGGCGACCTGCTCGGAGGTGACGAACTCCTTGGTCGGCTGCGCATCGAGCAGCACGTCGTTGATGACCTGCTCGCGCGTCAGATTGCGCGCCTTCATGGTGTCGGGGATCTGCTTCTCGACCAGCGGGGTCCAGACATAGCCCGGGCTGATGCAGTTGCAGGTGATCTTGTGGGTCGCGACTTCCAGCGCCACGGTCTTGGTGAGGCCGGCAATGCCGTGCTTGGCCGAGACGTAAGCCGACTTGAACGGCGAGGCGACCAGCGAGTGCGCCGACGCCGTGTTGATGATGCGGCCCCAACCCTTCTTCTTCATGCCCGGCACCGCGGCGCGGATGGCGTGGAAGGCCGAGGACAGATTGATCGCGATGATCTGGTCCCACTTCTCCGGCGGGAATTCCTCGATCGGCGAGACGAACTGGATGCCGGCATTGTTGACGAGGATGTCGACCGAGCCGAAGGTCTTCTCGCCGAGCGCGATCATGCCGGCGATCTCGGCGGGCTTGGTCATGTCGGCGGGCGAGTAGACCGCCTTCACGCCGAAATCGGACTCGATCTTGGCGCGCTCCTTCTCGATGTCCTCCGGCGCGCCGAAACCGTTGATGACGACATTGGCACCGGCGGCGGCGAAGGCGCGTGCGTAAGCGAGCCCGATGCCGCTGGTCGATCCGGTCACGACGGCGTTCTTGCCTGACAGAGTACCCATTCTATTCACTCCTTTTTGCCGGGGGCGCGGTGACGTCCCCCGTGAGATCGTAGGTCACCATGGTCTCGCCGGACTGCGGCCGCTCCAGCCAATCCTTGTGGCGCATCGACAGGTGCACGTCGCGCACGCCGGCTTCCCAATGCTCGACCATGGCGACGTGCGAGAAATCGTAATCCTTGGACGAGGATTCGTAGTTCTTGCTGCGATAGATCAGATGCACCACGGTGACGGTGCTTTCGCGCGACACTTTCGCCAGGAATTCGACGGAAGGATCGTTCTTGAGATAGTCCGGCAATTTGCCGATCAGATCGCGCACGGCCCTCCGGGCGTTGTGCAGCTGCTTGTTCTTGTCGGTGTTCATCCGCGTGCGGCTGGAATAGCGAATGTCCTTCTCGCGCTCGGCGGCCTCCAGCAGCGAGTTCGGCAGGTCGCCGCGCGCGGAAAACAAATCGACCTGGAAGATCAGCATGTCGCGTGCGACCTCGGCATCGAGCACATAGTCGAGCGGGGTGTTGGAGGCGATGCCGCCGTCCCAATAATGCTCGCCATCGATGACGACGGAGGGAAAGCCCGGCGGCAGCGCCCCGGAGGCCATGATGTGCTCGGGGCCGATCTTCTTGCCGCGCTTCTTGAACTCGTAATTGTCGAAATATTTGAAATTGCCTGAGGTGACGCCGACCGCGCCGACCGACAGGCGTGTCTTCAGATCGTTGATGCGGTCGAAATCGACGAGACGCTCCAGCGTCTTCTTCAGCGGCGCGGTGTCGTAATAGCTTTCCGCTTCGGGATGCCCCGGCGGCCACAGCGGCGCCGGCGGAATGCGCGGCGTGAAGAAGCCGGGCACGCCGAAGGTCGCGATCAGCGCAGCACTGGTGGAATTGAACAGCTCGCGGCTGTGATCGCTCTTGCCGACCGGCTTCCACGGCACCGGGGCCGACACCATTTCCCAGAATTCCTTGAGCCGCTCGACGCGGGCGCGCCCCTCGTTGCCGGCGATGATGGCGGCATTGACCGCGCCGATCGAGATGCCGGCGACCCATTCCGGATCGAAGCCGTAGCCGCACAGCGCCTGAAAGGCGCCGGCCTGGTAGGAGCCGAGCGCGCCGCCGCCCTGGAGGACCAGAACGCGTTGCGCATTCGCGGGGACGCTGGCGGATTCCGGGCTATGATCGGTCATATGGGAACAATAGCAAAAGGCTGGCCACCGTGGCGACACTCCGCCGCGGCGTCAATGCATCCCGGGATCAAGTCTGGCTTATCGCGGCTCCGTCGAGGCCAGGATCATGGTCCAGAACACCTTGTACTTGGTGCCTGGAGCATAGCTCGCCGCGATGCCTAATTTTGTGACACCGCCCTTGAGCATGTTGGCGCGGTGCGGAGGCGAGTCGCGCCAGCCGGAAAACGCTTCCGCCAGCGTATGATAGCCGGCCGAAATGTTCTCGACCGCCACGGTGGCAGGATAGGCGCCAGAGGCCAGACGCTTGGCCAGCGGCGCGCGGACGTCGTGGTCCATCTTGTTGGCCGCCGCCATCGCGCCCGACTGGGATTCGGCGAGCCTGGTCAAATCCGGATCGACCACGACCGTGCCGAGCCCGTTGTTCTGGCGGTATTGCGAGATCATGATCGCAGCCGCCTGGACGTCGAGCTTCGAGCCCGGGACCGCCATGTCGGCATACATCGACGGCTGCTGGACCGGTGCTTCGTTGCCGGCGCAGCCGGCGAGCAGCAACATGATGAGAATTGCGGCCGCAGCGCGCATGAATCGGGGCCCCCAAATGAGGGGCCGTTGTTGCATACCAACAATGGCTGAAAGGTGAATATTGAAGAGAATTTGAGCCGTCATTCCGGGGCGGAATGACGGCAGACTTAGGCCGCAAATATCCGGTAGCGACGCGGATTGAGACCGATCGTGTCGCCGGCGCGCAGTTCCTTGTCGCGGGGGGCGTCGATCTCGATCGTCTCGCCGCCGGACAGGGCCACCTCCGCCCGCTGCACCGGGCCGAAATTGCGGACATGCTGGACCGCGCCCTCGAAGGCCCCGCTGCCGGGCGGGCCGACCAGCATGTCATGTCGCCGTACGAACAGCTTTGACGCGCCAGGCGTCAGGCCCTCCGCGGCGAGCTGAAGCGGCCGGTCGCCGAGCCTGATCACGCCGCCTTCGACCTGGACCGGCAACTCGATGGACTCGCCGATAAAGCCGTGAACGAAGGCGCTCGCCGGCGTTTCGTAGACATCGTCAGGCGAGCCGACCTGCTCGATCCGGCCCTTGTCCATCACCACGACGCGATTGGCGACTTCCAGCGCCTCCTCCTGGTCGTGGGTGACGAAGATCGAGGTGACGTTGATCTCGTGATGCAGCGAGCGCAACCATTTGCGCAGCTCTTTCCGGACCTTGGCATCCAGCGCGCCAAAGGGCTCGTCGAGCAGGAGGATGCGCGGCTCGATCGCGAGCGCGCGGGCGAGCGCGATGCGCTGGCGCTGGCCGCCGGAGAGCTGGCTGGGATAGCGGTCGGCGAGCCAGTCGAGCTGCACCAGATCGAGCAGCTCCTTGACCCGCGAGCGGATCGCGGCCTCGTCCTTTCGGACCGCGCGCGGCTGCACGCGGAGGCCAAAGGCAACGTTCTCGAACACCGACATGTGGCGGAACAGCGCATAGTGCTGGAAGACGAAGCCGACGTGACGCTCGCGGGCGCCTTGCGCCAGCGCGTCCTCACCGTTGAAGAAGACTTCGCCCGAGTCCGGCCAGTCGAGGCCGGCGATGATCCGCAGCAAGGTGGTCTTGCCGGATCCGGAGGGGCCGAGCAGCGCCAGCAACTCGCCGTTGTCGACCTTGAGGTCGACGCCGTCGAGAGCGGCAAAGCTGCCGAATTTCTTGACGAGATTCCTGACTTCAATCGTCACTGGCGTCTTGTCCTTCGTCGAGATGACGTTCGAGAATTGTTTTTGCGATGAGCGTGATCAGCGCAAGCATTGCGAGCAGCGAGGCGATCGCGAAAGCGGCGACGAACTGGTATTCGTTGTAGAGGATCTCGACCAGAAGCGGCATGGTGTTGGTCTCGCCGCGGATGTGGCCGGAGACGACCGAGACCGCTCCGAACTCGCCCATCGCGCGCGCGTTGCAGAGCAGGACGCCGTAGAGCACGCCCCATTTGATGTTGGGCAGGGTGACGCGGAAGAAGGTCTGCAGGCCCGAGGCGCCGAGCGAGATCGCGGCCTCCTCCTCCTGCGTGCCCTGCTCCTGCATCAGGGGAATCAGCGCGCGCGCCACGAAGGGGAAGGTCACGAAGGTGGTGGCGAGCGCGATGCCGGGAACCGCGAACAGGATCTGGATGTCGTGCTCGCGCAGCCAGCTGCCGAAAAAGCCTTGCGCGCCGAACAGCAGCACGAAGACGAGGCCCGAGATCACCGGGCTGACCGAGAACGGCAGGTCGATCAGCGTGATCAGGAAGGTCTTGCCCGGGAACTCGAATTTCGCGATCGCCCAGGCGGCGACGAGGCCGAACACCAGATTGAGTCCGACGGAAATCGCCGCGACGATCAACGTCAGCTTGATCGCCGCCATCGCCTCCGGCTCGGCGAGCGCGGCGAAATAGGCGAGGATGCCGCGGGAGAATGCCTGCGCGAACACGACGACGAGCGGCAGCACGACGAAAACGGTGAGAAACAGCACCGCCAGCGTGATGATGGCGATGCGGACGGCGCGCGGCTCGGTGCGCAAATTGTTCCGCGCTGCCGCCGCGTGAGCGCGTGCCTTCGAGTCGGAGGCCGAGAGCGACACGGAATCTGCGATCTGCATCGTCATGATCCGCCCTCAGCGCGCCGGAATCCGGCTCCGCGCCCAGCGCTGGAGCCGATTGACCGTGAAGATGATGACGAAGGAGACGACGAGCATGACCACCGCAATTGCGGTCGCATCGGCGTAGCGGAATTCGGACAGGCGTATCACGATCAAGAGCGGCGCGATCTCGGAGACGTTGGGCAGATTGCCGGCGATGAAGATCACCGAGCCGTATTCACCGACCGCGCGGGCGAACGCGAGCGCGAGGCCCGTGAGCAGCGCCGGCGCGAGCGAGGGCAGGATCACGCGGACGATGGTCTGCCAGCGGCTGGCCCCCAAGCTGCCCGCAGCCTCCTCGATTTCTGGATCGAGATCCTGGAGCACCGGCTGCACGGTGCGGACAACAAAGGGAATGCCGATGAAGATCATGGCGACGAAGATGCCGACCGGCGTGAACGCCACCTTGATGCCAAGCGCGGCGAGCGGCGCTCCCAGCCAACCTTTCTCGGCGAACAGCGCCGTCAGCGCGACGCCGGCCACCGCCGTCGGCAGCGCAAACGGCACGTCGACGATGGCATCGAAGATGCGACGGCCGGGGAAGCGGTAGCGCACCAGCGCCCAGACGATGATGCTGCCCATCACCAGGTTGACGCAGGCCGCCGCAAAGGCGAGGCCGAACGAGACGCGGAGCGCGTTCAGGGTGCGGCGGCTGGAGAGGATATTCCAGAACTGCTCGGGGCTGAGCTCGAGCGATCTCAGGAACAGGCCGGCGAGCGGAATCAGGATGATCACGGACAGCCAGGAAAGCGTCAGTCCCATGGTGAGACCGAAGCCCGGCAATGTCCGGCGTCGTGCTGCGAGTGCGCTCACCAGGCCCCCTGCTAAAGCCTCTACGACAGCGCCCGATCAGTTCTTGTAAATCTGATCGAAAACGCCGCCGTCTGCAAAATGTTCCTTCTGTGCCTTGGTCCAGCCGCCGAAGACGTCGTCGATCGTGAACAGCTCGACCTTGGCGAAGGAATTTTCGTACTTTTTGGCGGTCTCGGCATCGCGCGGACGGTAGAAATTGCGCGCGGCGATCTCCTGCCCTTCCTTGGTGTACCAGTATTGAAGGTAGGCGTCGGCCGCGTTGCGGGTGCCCTTTTTGTCGGCAACCTTGTCCACGATCGCGACCGGCGGCTCGGCGAGGATCGACTGCGGCGGTGCAACGATCTGGAATTTTTCGGGACCAAACTCCTTGAGCGCAAGATAAGCCTCGTTCTCCCAGGCGAGCAGCACGTCGCCGACGCCGCGCTCGACAAAGGTCACAGTGGCGCCCCGCGCGCCGGTATCCAGGACCGGCACCTGCTGGTAGAGCTTTCCAATGAAGTCCTTGGCCTTGTCGGTCGAGCCGTACTTCTTCTGCGCAAAGCCCCAGGCGGCCAGATAATTCCAGCGCGCGCCGCCCGATGTCTTCGGGTTCGGCGTGATGACGGCAACGCCCGGCTTGAGCAGATCGTCCCAGTCCTTGATGCCCTTGGGATTGCCCTTGCGCACCAGGAAGACGATGGTCGAGGTATAGGGTGATGAATTCTGCGGCAGCCGCTTCTGCCAATCCGTCGCGGTGAGACCCTTGTTCGCGATCGCGTCGATGTCATAGGCGAGCGCAAGCGTCACCACATCGGCCTGCAAGCCGTCGATCACCGCGCGTGCCTGCGAGCCGCTGCCGCCGTGCGACTGCTTGATCTCGACGCTCTTGCCGGTTTCCTTCTGATAGGCGGTCGCGAACGCCTTGTTGAACTCGACATAGAGCTCACGCGTCGGATCGTACGACACGTTCAGCAAATTGATGTCAGCGGCCAGAGCCGAGCCTGCCCAGAACCCCGTCGCGAGCAATCCCGCGGCGAGCGGAACGATACGGCGCATCATGTCCATCTCCATTCACCTCGACGACATCGGCGTCATCGACGGCAGGCATAACTCGTGGCGAAACGCTCTTGTGTCAACGGAACCTGATTTTCTTGTTCGCAGCGTGGCAGCGCGACTGTGCTACGAAGTCTTCATCGTGTGGATGCCGCATTCTGTCTTGGCCCTGCCACGCCAGCGGCCGGCGCGTGCATCCTCGCCCTCAGCCGTTCGGCTGGTGCAAGGCATACACCCAACCGACAGGAATCCTGACGCAGCCAGAGGGTGTCGCGGCAATTTGGCGCGGGAGAAGATCGCCTCGATCTCCTCGCGCGAGACGTTGGCGAAGGGATTGAATTTCAGCCGCGCGCCATCGTCCTCGACGACCGGAATGTCGGCGCGCGCATTGCCCTGGAAACGCTTGCGGCCGTTGAGCCAGGCGTCGAACGGTTTCAGCGCACGCGCCAGCGGCTCGACCTTGCGGATGCGGCAGCAGGCGTCGGGATCGGAGAACCAGAGGTCGCGGTCGGGATCTTCGCGCGACAGCGCCTCCTCGGCGGGCTTGATCGAGCGGACATCCTTCAGGCCCAGCGTCGCAATGAGGGTATCGCGATAGGCCAGCGTCTCCTCGAACAACCAGCCGGTGTCGAGAAAGATCACGGGGATCGCCGGATCGACGTCCGCCATCACCTTCAACAGCGTCGCCGATTCCGTGCCGAAGGAGGACACCAGCGCAAGCTTCTCGCGCCCGACCGTTTTCAGCGCCGCGGCAATGACCTCCGCGGGCGAGGCATCGCGCAGGGCGCGATCGAGCTCGTCCGCCGAAGGCAGCGCAGACACGGGCGAAACCTGTGGCGCGATCGCGTTCACGTGCCGACCCCTTCGGAGTGGCGCAGCTGCATGCGCCGGTGCAGCGCGGTGATGCGACCATCGCCGGTCGGCTGGTAGAACACCGAATAGCGCTTGGCGGTCTGCATGAAGGCTTCGGCGTCGGCCTGCTTCTTGACCTCGAAGGCATCGAAGCCGGCCCGCAACATGAACACGAACTGGTCGCGCAGCACCTGACCGGTCGCGCGCAATTCGCCGCGGTAATTGTAGCGTTCGCGCAGCAGCCGCGCCTGGCTGTAGGCCCGTCCGTCACGGAAGGTCGGGAACACCAGCGCGACGGCGGCGATCTTGCCGAGATACGGCACGAGCTCGCTGATGTCGCGACTGTTGGGCCAGATCACGCCGACCTTGCCGGAACGCTTGAGCAAGCCTTCGGCCTCGCCGAGGAAGCGCTCGGCGGGCACCAGGATGTCGCCGCCCTCGGGCAGCGGCGTGTCGACGGCGAGCTTGACAAAGCTGTCATCGACGATCTTTCCGCCGTTAACGAGTGGCATAGACGCGCTCCTTGAAGGGTTCGACGCCGAGGCGCTTCACCGTGTCCATGAACAGCTCTTCCGGCCGCTCGCGCAGCGCGAGATAAGCTTCCACGATGTCCTCGACGACGTCGGCGACCTCGTCGAACTTCACGCCGGGACCGATCAGGGTGCCGAGCGCCGCATTCTCGTCCGCACGGCCGCCGATGGTGATCTGGTAAACCTCCTCGCCGTTCTTCTCGACGCCGAGAATGCCGATATGGCCGACATGGTGATGGCCGCAGGCATTGATGCAGCCGGAAATGTTGATGTGGAGACGGCCGATCAGGTTGGCCAGCTCGTGGTTGGCGAAGCGCCGCGTCAGCTCCTGCGCGATCGGAATCGAGCGCGCATTCGCCAGCGAGCAATAATCGAGCCCCGGGCACGCGATGATGTCGGTGATCAGATTGACGTTGGGCGTCGCGAGCCCGAGCTTGTCGAGCGCCTTCCACAGCGCCGGCAAATCGCGCTTGGCGACGTGCGGCAGCGCCAGGTTCTGCTCATGGCCGACGCGGATCTCGCCGAACGAATATTTGTCGGCGAGATCGGCCAGCGCATCCATCTGCTCGGCCGTGGCGTCGCCCGGAGGCCCGCCGGTCGGCTTCAGCGAGATCGTGACGATCGAATAGCCCTGCACCTTGTGCGGCGCCACCGAGTTCTTGCGCCACGCCTCGAAGTCCGGATCGGCCGCGGCCTGGCGCAGCTCGTCCGGCATGTGCGGCAGCTTCTCGTAAGGAGGATAGGTGAAGCGCGAGCGGATGTCCTCGATCACCTCGTCGTCGATCTGGAGCGAGGAGTTGCGAATGTGCTGCCACTCGTCCTCGACCTCGCGCGAGAATTTCTCGATGCCGAGCTCGTGCACCAGGATCTTGATGCGCGCCTTGTAGATGTTGTCGCGGCGGCCGTACTGGTTGTAGACGCGCAAGATAGCCTCGATGTAGCTGAGGATGTCGCGTCCGTGCACGAAGTGCTTGATGGTCTTGGCGATGAACGGCGTGCGGCCGAGACCGCCGCCGACGAGAACCTCGAAGCCGGTCTCGTTCTTCTCGTTCTTGATCAGGCGGAGGCCGATGTCGTGGATCTTGATCGCGGCGCGGTCGTGGTCCGAGGCGGTGATCGCGATCTTGAACTTGCGCGGCAGGAACGAGAATTCCGGATGCAGCGTGGTGTGCTGACGGATCAGCTCAGACCAGATGCGCGGATCCTCGATCTCGCCCGGCGCGACGCCGGCCCACTGATCCGAGGTGACGTTGCGCATGTTGTTGCCGGAGGTCTGCATCGCATGGATGCCGACCTTGGCGAGGTCTTCGAGCGCGTCCGGCAGCTCGGCGAGCTTGATCCAGTTGAACTGGATGTTCTGCCGCGTGGTGAAGTGGCCATAGCCGCGGTCGTATTTGCGCGCGACATGGGCGAGCGCCCGCATCTGGTTCGTCGCCAGCGTGCCGTAGGGAATCGCGACGCGGAACATGTAAGCGTGCAGCTGCAGATAGACGCCATTCTGCAGACGCAGAATCTTGAACTCGTCCTCGGTGAGCTCTCCGGACAGGCGCCGCTTCACCTGGTCGCGGAACTCCGAGACGCGCTCGTTGACGAGCGTGCGGTCGATTTCGTCGTAAGCGTACATAAGTGCGTGCCTTAAACCTGGGCCGGCTGTCCGATTGTGACGCCGGTGCGGCGAATCTGTTCGCGCAGATTGCCGGGCAGGACCTTGCCATCGTCGCCGATCTCCACCGGCGCGATATAGGGGCCGATGGCGCCGACGTCATCGGCCACGGCTTCCGCAAGCAACGCCTTGGCCTCGTCGGAGTTGCGCACGATGGCGGCTTCCGACAGCTCGGCGGACCAGCTTTTGGCGGCGGTGCGGTAGACCACGATGCCGTCCCAGGTGCGATTGGCCGTCACAACCGAGGGGCCGGCGATCTTGATCTTCTTCTGTTCGAGCGGAGAGGTCATTCGGCTGCATCCAATAGGTCAGAGATGATTTGCTTGGGAGTCTGGCGGCGAAGCGAACCGGCATGCCGGACCACGTCGCCGATGATGAGAATGGCGGGACCGCCATGGATCCGCCGCACCAGTTCCGGCAGGTCGCGCAGCGTGCCGATCGCGCCTTGGGCATCGGGTCGCGTGACGCGGGCGAACACGCCGACCGGCGTCTCCGGCGAGCGACCGGCCGCGAACAAGCCGGCGCGCACGGCGGGCGCTGCGGTCACGCCCATGTAGACCACGACGGTCATCTTCGTGTCGGTCAGCGTCGACCAATCCACGTTCTCGGCATCGCGCGACTTGTGCGCGGTGAGAAAGGTGATGCGGGTCGCTTCGTGACGATAAGTGAGCGGCACCTCGAAATCGGCAGCGGCGCCTAGGCCTGCAGTGATGCCGGGAATGATCGAATAGGCGACGCCGGCGGCGCGCAGCGCTTCCACTTCTTCGCCGCCGCGGCCGAACACGAAGGGATCGCCGCCCTTCAGCCGCACGACGCGCTGGCCCGATTGCGCGGCCTCGATCATGCGCCTGTTGATGGCGTCCTGGCCGATGCCGGGCCTGCCGACGCGGCGGCCGACCGCAACGCGCGTTGTGTCGCGGCGAATGCGATCGAGAATCTCGGGCGAGACCAGCTCGTCATGGAAGACGATGTCCGCGTCCTGCAGCGCGCGCAGCGCCTTGATGGTGAGCAGATCGGGATCGCCGGGGCCGGCGCCGACCAGCGCGACCGAGCCTTCCGGCTTGTCGGCGCGGGCAAATACGGCGGGATCGGAGATCGCCTTGAGCGAAGCGTCCGCCTCAGCCTTGCGGCCGGCGAGCACGGCAGCGCCGATCGGACCGTCGATGACGCGCTCCCAGAAGCGGCGGCGCAGCGGAAACTCGGCGATGCGCTCGTTGATGGACTTGCGGAAGGTGCCGATGAACTCGGCGAGTTCGCCGATGCGCGCCGGCAGCAGCGCCTCGATCTTCTCGCGCACGCGCCGCGCCACCACCGGGGAGGTGCCGCCGGTGCCGACCGCGACCACGACATCGCCGCGATCGACGATGGCCGGAAAGATGAAGCTGGAATGCTCGAGGTCGTCCATGACGTTGACGGGAAGGCCGAGCGACTTGGCGCGAGCCGACATGGCCACACCGACATCGCCCGCGCCCGCGCAGACGACAGCAATGACACCTACGAGATCGGCCGTGAGCGGATCGCTCGCCGCGATCTCGATGCGGGCCGCATCTTCGGAGCCCAGGCCGAGGTCATGATTGCCGTCGATCGCATGCACGCGCAGCCGCGCGCCGGCAGCGGCGAGCACGCGCAGCTTGGCGCGCAAAAGCTCGCCCGCGCCGATGAGAATCACCGGGCCGGCCTTGAGATCGAGAAACACCGGCAAGAACCGCATGCGATACTCGCTTCCCCACAAACGGGGTTGACTGGAATTATTTTCTATATATGTCTCGTTTCGAGCGCGCAAAGAGAAATTTTTTTCTTCTCTTCTGCACCGCAACTATAGAATTTTCGCCTCCAAACGCAAAGTGGCAGAGATGCATCTTCTCAGGACGGATTCCGGTGCAGATGGGCAGAACTTTCGCGCGCCCATTTCCGAGCAAATTCCAGTCGGGCTGACCGCCCCGAGCATGGATCATCTCGACCAGCTCGAAGCGCAGAGCATCTACATCTTCCGTGAGGCCTTTGCCCGGCTGAAGAAGATTGCCCTGTTGTGGTCGCTCGGCAAGGACTCCAACGTCATGATCTGGCTGGCGCGGAAAGCCTTCTTCGGCAAGATGCCGTTTCCGGCCCTTCACGTCGACACCGGCAAGAAGTTTCCGGAGATGTATCGCTTCCGCGATCATTACGGGAAGGAATGGGATCTCGATCTGCGCGTCGAGCCCTGCCCGCCGATCGATGCGGTCGACCCGACGCTGCCGCCGGCCGCCCGTTCCGCCGCGCGCAAGACCGAGGGCCTCAAGATGGCGCTCGCAAAGTATGGCTTCGACGGCCTGATCGCCGGCATCCGCCGCGACGAGGAAGCGACCCGCGCCAAGGAGCGCGTGTTCTCGCCGCGCGGGCTCGAAGGCAATTGGGACGTGCGCGACCAGCCGCCGGAGTTCTGGGACCATTTCAACGCCTCGCCGCCGCAAGGCGCGCATTTGCGCATCCATCCGATCCTGCATTGGACCGAGGCCGATATCTGGGCCTACACCAAGCGCGAGAACATTCCGATCATCCCCCTGTACCTCGCCAAGGACGGCAAGCGCTATCGCTCGCTGGGCGATCAGGACATCACCAACCCCGTGAATTCGACGGCGTCCAGCATCGACGAGATCCTGATCGAGCTCGAGCAGACCAAGGTGCCGGAGCGCTCGGGGCGCGCGCTCGACCACGAGACCGAGGACGCCTTCGAGCGTCTGCGCGTCGCCGGCTATCTCTGATCAAGGACGCTTTGCGGCTATGAACATGATCGTCACTCCCGCTTCGCCTGCGACCCCGAACGGCACCACGCGTCCGCAAGTGCGCATCGTCATCGTCGGCCATGTCGACCACGGCAAGTCGACGCTGGTCGGCCGCCTCCTGCATGAAACCGGCAGCCTGCCCGACGGCAAGCTCGAAATGCTGAAAGCTGTGAGCGCGCGGCGCGGCATGCCATTCGAATGGTCGTTCCTGCTCGACGCGCTGCAAACCGAGCGCGACCAGGGCATCACCATCGACACCACGCAGATCCGCTTCCGCACCAATTCGCGCGACATCGTGCTGATCGACGCGCCCGGCCACGCCGAATTCCTGCGCAACATGATCACCGGCGCCTCGCAGGCCGACGGTGCGGTGCTGATCATCGATGCGCTGGAGGGCGTGCGCGACCAGACCAGGCGGCATGGCTATCTCCTGCATCTGCTCGGCGTGAAGCAGGTCGCCGTCGTCGTCAACAAGATGGACCGCGTCGATTTCTCCGCCGCACGCTTCAAGGACATCAGCGACGAGATTTCCGCGCATCTGAACGGCCTCGGCGTGACGCCCACGGCCGTGATCCCGATTTCCGCGCGCGACGGCGACGGCGTCGCCGAGCGTACGGACCGCATCGGCTGGTACAAGGGACCGACCGTGGTCGAGGCGCTCGATCGCCTCGAGCCGGCGCGTCCGCTGGAAGCGCTGGCGCTGCGGCTGCCGGTGCAGGCGATCTACAAGTTCGACGACCGCCGCATCGTTGCCGGCCGCATCGAATCCGGCAGCCTGATTGCCGGCGACGAGATCGTGATCATGCCCGCGGGCAAGATCGCGAAGATCAAGACGGTCGAGAGCTGGCCGGTGACGCCGGTCGCCAGCCGGCAAGGCGCGGGCCGCTCGGTCGGCATCACGCTCGACCGCGAATTGTTCATCGAGCGCGGCGACATCATCGCGCATGTGGGCAGCGCCCCGCGCGAGACGCGGCGGCTGCGCGCGCGGATCTTCTGGCTGCACGACAAGCCGCTCGCGAAGGGCGACCAATTGCTGGTGCGCTGCGGACCGAAGGAAAGCCGCGCCACCGTTGTCGCCATCGAGAAGGCGGTCGATCCCGGTGAGCTCTCGAGCAGCGAGAACAAGGCGATCGGCCGCAACCATGTCGGCGAGATCGACATCTCCCTGTCCAATCCGATCGCGACCGATCCCTACACCGAAAATCCGCGCACCGGCCGCCTCGTGATCGAGGTGTCCGGACGCATCGCGGGCGGCGGCCTGGTGCTGTCGGTCGATGCCGGCCAGCGTGCCGTGCCGGTCGACATCGTGCCGGTGGAATCGGCGCTGCGCAGCGACGAGCGCTCGGCGCGCTATCGCCATAACGGTGCCGTGGTCTGGCTCACCGGCCTGCCCGCCTCCGGCAAGTCGACGCTGGCGCGGGCGCTGGAGCGGCGTCTCTTCACCAATGGCGGCTCGCCGATCCTGCTCGACGGCGACACGCTGCGCGCCGGGCTCAACAGCGATCTCGGCTTCTCCGCCACCGATCGCAGCGAGAACATCCGCCGCCTCGCCGAGGTCGCGACACATCTCGCCCGCAACGGCCACATCGCCATCGTCGCGGCGGTCTCGCCCGCGCGCGAAGATCGCGCCGCCGCGCGCCGCATCGCCGATACCGCGTTCCGCGAGATCCATGTCGCGACGCCGGCCGAAGTGTGCGAGGAGCGCGATCCCAAGGGCCATTACAAGAAAGCCCGCGCCGGCGCGCTCGCCTCGTTCACCGGCATCGGCAACGATTACGAGAAGCCTGAGGCTGCCGAGCTCGTGATCGACACGTCGAAGCGGACCGTGGCTCAGGCGGCTGACGAGATCGAGCAGATGCTGAAGACATCAGGCGTGCTGTTCGACGAGCTCGTGGACCTCGCTGCGAACATTTGAGGTCGCCCCAGTCTCCGCTGTCGTCGCCCGGTGTGAACCGGGCGACCCAATATTCCAGAGACAGCGTTGGGATACGGAGAAGCCGCGGCGTACTGGATTCCCCGCTTTCGCGGGGAATGACACCGGTGCGTGGGGCTTCTCCCACCTTCTCTTGACATTTTGACAAGCCCCCGGGGGTCTTCTCACCGCCCTGATTTTGGGGCTAATAGGTCCGGAAAGCCGCCCCGCGTGGGCGCATTTTGCTGCTGTCGGGTCAAAAGCAGCCAAAAACAGCCATTTCCAACAAGAAAGCCCATCATGAAACGCGTCGACGCCCACGGATTGAAGATCGCCCCTGTTCTGTTTGACTTCATCGCCAAGGAAGCCGCCCCGACAACGGGGATCGCGCCGGATGCGTTCTGGGCCGGGCTTGCCGGCATCATCAAGGAGCTGGGACCGAAGAACCGCGAGCTGCTCGCGTTTCGCGACAATCTGCAGGCCAAGATCGACGACTGGCACCGCGCCAACAAGGGCAAGGCGCTCGACCTCGATGCCTATACCGCCTTCCTGAAGGAGATCGGCTATCTCGTGCCGGAGCCGGCGACGCAGAAGGTCGAGACCGCCAATGTCGACGAGGAGATCGGCAAGATCTGCGGCCCGCAGCTCGTCGTGCCCCTCACCAATGCGCGCTACGCGCTGAACGCGGCGAATGCGCGCTGGGGCTCGCTCTATGACGCCTTCTACGGCACCGACGCGATCCCGCACGACCCGTCCGAGAGCGGCAAGGGCTACAACAAGGCGCGCGGCGACAAGGTGATCGCCAAGGCCAAGGCGTTCCTCGACAACGCCGTGCCGCTCGCGACCGGCAGCCACACCGACGTCACCGCCTACAGCGTCGTCGCGGGCCAGCTCGCAGGGAAGCTGAAGAGCGGCAACGCCACCGCGCTGAAGCACGCCGCACAGTTCGCCGGCTTCCAGGGCGATGCCGCCGCGCCGAGCGCCGTGCTGCTCGTCAACAACGGCCTGCATATCGAGGTCAAGATCGACCGCAGCAGCGCGATCGGCAAGGACGATCCGGCCGGTGTCGCCGACATGATCATGGAGGCCGCGGTCTCGACCATCCTCGACATGGAGGACTCGGTCGCCGCGGTCGATGCCGAGGACAAGGTGCTGGTCTACCGCAACACACTCGGCCTGATGAACGGCACGCTGTCGGCCGATTTCGAGAAGGGCGGCAAGACGCTGACGCGTTCGCTCAATTCCGACCGCCTCTACAAGACGCCTGACGGCAAGGGCGAGGTCAAGCTGCACGGCCGCAGCCTGCTGTTGATGCGCAATTGCGGTCACCACATGTTCACCGACGCGGTGCTGGACGAGAAGGGCGAAGAGGTTCCGGAAGGCCTGCTCGATGCCGCCGTCTCGGGCCTGCTCGCGATCCACGACCTCAAGGGCCACTCCAAGGTCAAGAACAGCCGCACGGGATCGGCCTATATCGTCAAGCCGAAGATGCACGGCCCGGACGAGGTGTCGCTGACCTGCGAGATCTTCGACCGCGTCGAGAAGATGCTGGGCCTGCCCGAGAACACGCTCAAGGTCGGCATCATGGACGAGGAGCGGCGCACCACCGTCAACCTCAAGGCCTGCATCCAGCGCGCCTCCAAGCGCATCATGTTCATCAACACCGGCTTCCTCGACCGCACCGGCGACGAGATCCACACCTCGATGGAAGCGGGCCCGATGATCCGCAAGAACGAGATGAAGGCGCAGGCCTGGATCAAGGCCTACGAGGACTGGAACGTCGACATGGGCCTGACCTGTGGCCTGCCGGGCCACGCCCAGATCGGCAAGGGCATGTGGGCCGCCCCCGACAAGATGGCGGACATGCTGGCGCAGAAGCTCGCCCATCCGCAGGCCGGCGCTACCACCGCCTGGGTGCCCTCGCCCACAGCGGCGACGCTGCACGCGCTGCACTACCACCAGGTCAACGTGATCGCGCGCCAGGAAGAACTCGCCAAGGGCGGACCGCGGGCAAAACTGTCCGACATCCTGACCATTCCGGTGTCGAAGTCGAACTGGGCTCCCGATGACGTCAGGCAGGAGATCGACAACAATTGCCAGGGCATTCTGGGCTATGTCGTGCGCTGGATCGACCAGGGCGTCGGCTGTTCCAAGGTGCCCGACATCCACGATGTCGGCCTGATGGAAGACCGCGCCACCTTGCGCATCTCCAGCCAGCACCTCGCCAACTGGCTGCACCAGGGCGTCATCACCGAGGCGCAGGTGATGGAATCGCTCAAGCGCATGGCGGTCGTCGTCGACAAGCAGAACGCTGGCGATCCGATCTACAAGCCGATGGCGCCCGCCTTCGACGGCGTCGCCTTCAAGGCGGCCTGCGAACTCGTCTTCAAGGGGCGCAAGCAGCCGAACGGCTACACCGAATACATCCTCACCGCGCGCCGCCGCGAGGCCAAGGCTCTTGGATAAGAGGCTCTTGGATAAAGAGGCGCTGGGCTGAACGAAGTCACGGAACCGTCAAAAGCCCCGGCCCGCGCCGGGGCTTTTTTCTTGCGCGAAACGTCGCGGCTTGGCGCGGAACAGGCTGCGTGCGCCTCGCGTTGTCGGGCCATCAACCCATGGGAGATGGTCATGGACTGGAATCGGATCGAAGGAAACTGGAAGCAGTTCAAGGGATCGGCCAAGGAGAAATGGGGCAAGCTCACCGATGACGACCTCCAACTGATCGAGGGCCGCCGCGAGCAGCTCGAGGGCCGGCTGCAGGAACGCTACGGCAAGGCCAAGGACCAGGTTCGTCAGGACGTCGACGACTGGCTGAAGTCGCTGCACTAGCGCAGCATGAACGAAGCCCCGGCTCAGGCCGGGGCTTTTTGTTTGGGAGCAGTAGCCCCCGCTAGAATACTGTCAGATATTTCAGCAGCGACACGACGCCGATGATGATGACGATCACGCGCGCGATCTGCTTGGCGCGGCCGTCCATCGGCAGCATGTTGATCAGATAAAGCACGAGAATGACGACGAGAAAGGTGACGAGGACGCCGATCAGCATTGCAGGGACCCCCCTTCTGGCAAATTGCTAACGATGTCCTAACGCTGGCCTCGCGCGCTGGTTCCATCAACGCAACCCATTGCAACTTCTAGTAAATGCGTATTTTTACCGGTAGCTTGGCTGCCTAAAACTTTACCCTTTTCCTCTCACATGCAGAAACCGTCTGGCCATGAGGCGCCAACGGCATGTGATTGCCGATGCCACAGGGCTCCTCCTTTTCGATTGTTGCCGGGCGCCCTCCGCGAACTCGACATGGAAATTGGGGGACCTCGATGCTGAATCGTCTGACCGTATCCGCGCTGCTCAAGGCCGTGATCGCGATCACGTCGGTCTGCGTGGTCGTTGCGCTCTCGCTCACCGCCTACGCATCCTGGGATCGGCTGAGGACCGCCAGCCGGATCTCGCAGATCGCGGACGCGTCCGCCGACCTGTTCAAGGCGATGCACAATCTGCGGACCGATCGCTCCACCAGCAACAGGCTGCTGAACGCGACCACGCCAATGGACGCCGACATCGAGAAATATCTGCGCGCGATCCGCGACGCCGAGATGCCGGCGATGGCGCATGCGCTCGAGCTGTTGCCGGCCATCGACTTTCCGCAATCCGGCACGCTGGTGCCGGAGCTCGCGCGCCTCTACAAATCCGCGAGCGAGCAGCAGAAGCAGTTCTGGGAGGACGTCGCCAAGCCCAAGGATCAGCGCCGCGCCGGCCTGCCGAAGGACTACATGGAGACGACGCAAGGCCTGCTCGACACGCTCGACAAGCTCTCGAGCGTCCTGGCCGGGACCGTCAATCACCAGGACGCGGCGATCGATCAGCTGCTGTCGATCAAGCAGAACGCATGGCTCTTGCGCAACACTGCCGGCGAAGCCTCGCTCATCGTCTCGACTGGCCTTAACGCCGGCAAGATCACGCCCGAGGCTCACCAGTCCTACACCCAATATGTCGGCGGCACGGCCGCGATGTGGAAGGCGCTGGAATTGTCGGCATCGGGCATGCAGCTGCCGTCCGCACTGTCATCCGCCATGACCGCGGTCAAGTCCGCCTATTTCGATCCGCAATATCTCGCCCTGCGCGACCGCCTCGCGGAGACGCTGGTGAAGGGCGACAAGGCCGAGATGACAGCCAATCAATGGACCCCGGTCACGGTCGGTCGCCTGTCCAATGCCGTCGCAGTGGCAGAAGCCGCCCTCGACGCCGCCAAGGTCCATACGCTGGAGCAACACGGCGCCGCGCAGCGCGCGCTGATCGTGCAGCTTGGGCTCCTGGCGCTCGCCATTGGGCTTGCCGTCGGCGCGACCATGCTGGTCAGCCGCCGCGTCATCACCCCGCTCAACACCATCCGCGACGCCATGCTCAAGGTCGCCGGCGGCGACCTCGCCGTCGACAGCGGCTATCTCGACCGTCATGACGAGATCGGCGCACTGGCCGGCGCACTGGAGACCTTCAAGCAGCAGGCGGCCGAGAAGCTCAAGATCGAAGAGCAGGAGCGTGAGCGCAATGCGGGCGCCGCCGCCCGCCAGCGCGTGGTCGAGGCCCATGTCGGCGAGTTCGAGAGCGCCGTGCGCAAGTCGTTGGGCGAGCTGAGCGAGGCCTCCGGCGAGATGCGCAAGACCTCGGGCGACCTGTCGGCCGTCTCGCGCCAGAGCAATGAACGCGTCGAGATTGCCGGCAAGGCCTCGAACGAGGCCTCCACGAGTGTCGAGAGCGTCGCGGCAGCGGCCGAGGAGCTCTCGGCCTCCATCAACGACATCAGCCAGCAGGCCGCGCATGCCGCGGGCATCGCCAGCCGCGCCGTCACCCAGGCGCGCGAAACCGACGGCACCGTGCAGGGCTTGGCGCAGTCGGCGGGGCGCATCGGCGAGGTCGTCGGCCTCATCAACACCATCGCGGCGCAGACCAACCTGCTCGCGCTCAACGCCACGATCGAGGCGGCGCGCGCCGGTGATGCCGGCCGCGGCTTTGCCGTGGTCGCCTCCGAGGTGAAGTCACTCGCGAGTCAGACCGCGAAGGCGACCGAGGAGATTTCCGAGCAGATCGCCGACATCCAGAAGGTTGCGGGTGATGCCATCAACGCGATCCAGGCGATCGGCGGCATCATCAGCGAGGTCAACGAAGTCGCTACCGCCATCGCGGCCGCAGTGCAGGAGCAAGGCGCCGCTACGCAGGAGATCACCCGCAGCACGCAATACGCGGCGCAGGGAACCAAGAACGTTTCGGACAACATCACCGGCGTGAAGGCCGATGCCGACACCGCAGCCGGTGCCGCGGAGAACGTGAAGCAGGCCTCCGAGATGCTGGAGACGCAAAGCCGCCAGCTCGGTCAGCAAGTCAGCGATTTCCTGGGCAAGATCCGCGCGGCGTAGGGCTGGCGAGGACGGCGTTCGGAAGCCGAAGCTACTCCTTCGCCACCACGGGGACCTGGCGGAATCTGGCGCGCACCGATTCCGGCAGCGGCGAGAAATTCATCGCGACACCGCGGCGGTCATTGGCGTTGCGGCTGGCGACCACGAGGCCGCCGGCTCCGGCGACGATGTCGCCCTTGCGCAGGGTCGGATCGTCCTCGACCTTGACCGATGCGAGCCCGACCGGGTCCTTGCCGTTGCAGGTACAGCCCGCGACGATCTCGTTGCGAAAGCGGAACGCGTTCGGCAGGTCGGAATAGGACTTTCCGTTCTCCGTAGAGGCGTCGTCGATATTGCTGCCATAGACCAGCGAGGTTTCCGAGGCTGGGCAGAAGCTCTTGCAGGATTGCGCCTTGCTCTCGGAATCGCTGCCCTGCGCCGGGAAATAGCGGCCGTCACAGCCGCGCACGCAATAGGCCGCGCCGCCGCCATAGGAGGCCCGCTGACGCGGCCCATCGTAGCGCGGCCCATCGTCATTGGGGAACGGCATGCGGATTTCCGGCGGCGGCCGCATCCGGAAGCCGCCGAACAATGCCGAGAAGAAATCCTCCGCATGCGCCGACGGCGCCGATGCAAGACCGGCGGAGATCGCGATCAGGATCACCGTTCCGCCAGTCCATTTGCCAATCAGGCGTCTGCTCATATGACCTCGCTCACGCTTAATTCACGGCCGACGACGTGACGTTCAACGCCTGCCGACCCGAGGGCAGCGTCGTCACGGCCGGCCGCCTGCGCACGGGCTCGCCGGCCTTGTCGCCTCCTCTGGCCATCAAGGGCGCGTTCTTCGGCAGCACCACGACCTTGGCGCCGACATTAACGCGATTGAACAGGTCAATGACGTCCTCGTTGGTCATGCGGATGCAGCCGGAGGAGACGAACTTTCCGATGGTGGAGGGATCATTGGTACCGTGGATGCGGTATTGGCTCGAGCCGAGATACATCGCACGCGCACCGAGCGGGTTGCCGGGGCCGCCGGCGACGAAGCGCGGCAGATAGGGCTGGCGCGCGATCATCTCGGCCGGCGGATGCCAGTCCGGCCACTCGGCCTTGCGACTGACGCTCTGCACGCCCGACCAGGTAAAGCCCTCGCGGCCGACGCCGACGCCGTAGCGGATCGCGCGGCCGCCTCCGAGCACGTAGTAGAGATAGGTGCTGTTGGTATCGATGACGATGGTACCAGCCGCCTCGCTCCTGTCGAAGCTGACGATCTGCCTGCGCAGCCGGTCGGGCAACTGAGCATCCTCGTCGGCGACCTGCGGCGCCTCGTTGAGGTCATCCTGCGAGTATTGGCCCTGCGAGTACAGGTCCTGCGGGTACACCCGCTGCATCGGCGCATAGCCGAAGGTTTGCGCGCTCGCGGTGCCCATGGGCGCCATGAGCAGAGCGCTTGCGAAAGCGAATGCGCCGACGGCGCGCGGCGAGAAGCTGCGACGGACTGCAAACAACTTTGTCATGAGCTGCCCCGTTGGATGTGCATCAGGTAATGCGCTGCCCAACAAACTCCGCCGGCTGGATCGAAGTTCCGTTGCCGCGTGCGGCAGCGACGTCACAGTCAAGCGAGCCATCGTTCACGAAGCCGCGATGGAACCGGCATACCGCCCACGCGTTGTGAGGTCATCAATGGGCGCGCGGATCGCGGATTCCGTGCGGGAGAGATATTGTGCGCGTCCTACCCAGTGACCGTTTGATTTCCGGCAACGGCGAAGGCGAACCGCTCCCCGAGAGCCATGTCGAGCTGCCGCCGGTGATCCGCCGCACTGAATTCGTCGCGTTCGCGCTGGCCGGCCTGTTGCTGATTGCCATCGTCGCCGTGCTTTATGTCGGCAAGGCGTTCTTCCTGCCGGTCGTGATGGCGTTCGTCACCGGGACCATGCTGTCTCCGGCGGCCACCTTCCTGGAGCGAAGCAAGGTCCCACGCAGCCTCGGCGCCGTTCTGATCGTGGTCGCGGTGACCGCGGTGGTCGCCTTCGTCGTGGCGCTGATCGCTTCGCCGGTCATGGCATGGAGCACGCGCCTGCCGGAGCTCGGCGCGCAACTGCGGGACAAGCTGCACGTGTTCGATCGGCCGCTTGCGCTCTGGCGGGAGATGCAAGCCATGCTCGGCGGCTCGGAGGGATTGCCGAGCATCCACATGCCCAAGGTGGAGTGGGTGCAGCCGACGCTGGAATTCCTGTCACCGACCTTTACCGAATTTCTGCTGTTCTTCGTCACCCTGATCCTGTTCATCGCAAGCTGGCGCGACCTGCGGCGAGCCATGATCATGACCTTCAGCGATCGCGACGCGCGGCTGCGCACGCTCCGGATCCTCAACGAGATCGAGGTCCATCTCGGCAATTATCTGCTGACCGTCACCCTCATCAATGTCGGCGTCGGCGTCGCCACCGGCCTGATCTGCGCGCTCACCGGAATGCCCAATCCGGCCGGGCTCGGCGCGCTGGCGGCCACGCTCAACTTCATCCCCATCATCGGGCCCGTGGCGATGTTCGCCGTGCTGGTCGTGGTGGGGCTGATCGCCTTTCCGACCATCGGCGGCGGCCTGATGGCCGCGCTCGCCTTCGGCGGCCTCACCTTTCTGGAGGGGCACTTCATCACACCGACGATCATCGGCCGGCGGCTCGCCCTGAACGCGCTCGCCGTGCTGCTCGCGCTCGCGTTCTGGACCTGGCTGTGGGGGCCGATGGGCGCGTTCCTGTCGTCGCCGCTCCTGATCGTCGCGCTGATCCTGAAGGACCACCTGTTGCCGGAGAATTCGCCGCAGCTTCCGCAAGCCTGACCGGTTTCAGCGAACGGAACTTACCCGGCGACGAAACGTTCTCCGCCCATCTCAGCCGTCACAGTTCGGAGCTCCCGATGTCCACGCCCAATGCCGAAACCGGGATGAGAGACTGGACCGACAAAGCCACCCGAGACCGCCTCGAAAAGGATGTAGCAGCCGTGAAAAGCGATATCGCCGCCCTCACCGACCAGATCACCGACGCGCTCAATACTTTCGCCAACTCCACCAGCAAGCAGGCTCGCCGCGGCTATCGCCAGGCGCGCGAGAACATGGATTCCGCGATGGACGACATGTCCGAGCGCGGCAGCGCGATGATGGAAGCCGCACAAGATGCCTACGGCTCGATCGAAGAGACGCTGGAAGATGCGATCACACAGCGGCCGCTGGCGACCGTCGGGCTGGCGCTCGGCATCGGCTTCCTGATCGGCGCCGCCTGGCGTCGCTAAGGATGCCGCCGTTCATTTGACACGGCAGCGACACGCGGCCGCTGTCGGCCCGTGACGATTCGGCTGGCGGGGATTGAGGAGCAAGGCCATGTTTCAGCGCATCATCGACAGCATCAGTGCATCCACCGGCACGACTGTTCGGCTGACCTCCCTGGCTGCGGGCGCTGCCTTCGCGCTGCTCGTGACGACAGGCTTCCTTTGTGCCGCCGTCTTCATCTGGGTGCTGCAGAAATATGGCCCGGTGCAGGCTTGTCTTGCCGGCGCCGGCATCTTCTTTCTGCTGACGCTGGCCGCGGCAGGCTCCTATTGGGGCTACAAGCGCGAGGTGCAGAAGCGCGCCCAGATCGCGGCCGAGCGCGCGGCGAAATCGGCCGCGCAGAGCATGCTTGCAGATCCGATGCTCCTCGCCACCGGGCTTCAGATCGTTCGCGCCATCGGGGTGAAACGATTGTTGCCGATCCTGGCCATCGGGGGCGTCGCCCTCGGCATCCTGGCGAGCCGCGCCGGCGTGGCCGACGAGGTGTCGGCGGAGCCTGCCGAGTAGCGATCGGCGCGGGTCAGAAAATTTCGTCGTAAGTCCTTTGGGCGCATCTATCCCAATTCGATAGAGGGCGAGGGCCGCATTTCTGCGCGGTTCGGCGCGATTGCCTTGCCGCTCACGCAAACGCTACTCGGATGGGCAGGCGATTGCCGCTAAAAGCATCATCCTGATTCCCAAAGCTATTTTACTTAATGAAACCGTCCGTCAAGGCGAACCTCGCCGCATTCCAGCACGACGCCAGGCTCTATCTGACGCTCGGCATCGCCAATTGGTCCATCTTCGTCGACCATATTCCGAACAACGTCGTCAACCTGCTGACGCTCCGCAATTTCGGCTTCAGCGGCGCGGCGGACCTGTTCGTGTTCGTGGTGGGCTACGGCGTTGCCATCATCCACGGCAGGATGGCGCTGGAGCGCGGCTATGTGGTCGCAGCGACGCGCATCTTTCGTCGGGTCTGGCGGCTCTATGCCGCCTATGTCGTGCTGTTCGTGATCTATATCGACGCCATCGCCTATGTCGCCTCGCAATCGATGGCGCCGGAGATCATCCACGAATACAACATCTCCGGAATTCTCGAGCATCCGCTGCGCATCCTGGTCCGCGGTCTCGTGCTCCAGGAAGAGCCGCTGAATCTCGACCTGCTGCAGCTGATGATCCCGCTGATGGCGCTCTTTCCGCTCGTGCTGTGGGGCCTGTTGCGGGGGCCGAACCTGACGCTGGCGGCATCGGTCGCGCTGTATCTTGCCGCGCGCTGGTTCGGCTGGAATTTTCGGATCTATCCGGACGGGGAATGGACCTTCAATCCGCTGTGCTGGCAGCTGCTGATGGTGCTGGGCGGCTGGTTCGCCGTGACCGGTGCGCCGGGGCGGGCGCTGCGCGGCATGTCCTGGCTGCGGATCCTCGCAGGCGCCTATTTGATCTTCGCAATGGCCGTCACCTTGATGCGCCATTCGCCGACGCTATCCGCTTACCTGCCGGATCTCCTCCTCAACAGCATCGCGCCGACCGACAAGGAAAACCTCGCGCCCTATCGCGTGGTCCATTTCCTGGCCCTCGCGTTCATTGCGACCCATCTCATTCCGGCCGATCACCCCGGCCTGAGATGGAGACCGCTGCAAGCGGTGATCGCATGCGGTGAGGAATGGCTCGCGGTATTCTGTGTCGCCGTGTTCCTGTCCTTCGCCGGCCACCTCATCCTGATCACCGGGCCGAACTTGGTGGTGATGCAGGTGGCGGTGAGCATCACCGGCTTCGCCGCGATGACCGGGCTCGCCTACTACATCGCCTGGTCGAAACGGCAGGATCTGCCGGCAGCCCTGCGGCGGCAGGCGTAGAGCCAAAAAAGCGTGCGATTCTGCTAGGCCGAAAGGCGCCCCTGCGCTATGCCGGGACTCTGCGTGAGGAGACCGGGCGTGGCGATGGCGAAAGACGGGCGTGAAGAGGCGGAGAGCGCGCCCCGGCGCGGCCGGCCAAGGTCGATCGAGACCACCAACGCCATCCTCGAAAGCGCCTATGCACTGATGGCGACCACCGGCCTTGCCGCCACCACCATCGATGCGATCGCGCGCCACTCCAGCGTGTCGAAGATGACGATCTACAAATGGTGGCCGTCGCGGGAAGCGCTGCTGATCGACGCATTCCTCCACCATGCCGCGCAGATGCTGCCGCTGCCGCCTGCGAGCGCCGGCACGCCCGCGGCGCGCGCGCGGCGCCACGCCGCCGCCTATGCCGAGGCGCTCCAGGGCGAATTCGGCAAGGTGCAGCTCGCCGTGATCTCAGAATGCATTTCCAAGACCGGCTCGGCCGAGCTGTTCTACGCCCGCTACTTGCAATTCCGCCGCGACGCGCTGGTGGACATGATCGCCGCCGGCCAGAAGGACGGCAGCATTCAGGCCAAGGGTCCCCCTGAGAATCTCTACGACGCGATCTATGGCAGCCTGTTCTACCGCTACATCTTCGGCATCGCGCCGATCACACCTGGCTACGCCCGCAACCTCGTCGATCTGGTGTTGCGACCGAAGAGCTAAAGCGCGATGCGATGAGGCTTGATCGCTCCAACGACGGAGCTGGGCTCCCTCTCCCGCTTGCTTGCGGGAGAGGGTTGGGGAGAGGGTGTTTCCGCAATGGGACAGTCCCCTAGAGGAGAAAGCCCTCACCCGCGCCTACGGCGCGACCTCTCCCGCAAGCGGGAGAGGTGAACGAGCCGCGGCAATCGATTCGACCTAAAGCCATTCCGCTCTAACTTCGCGCCGGCCTGACCGGCGCCGAGATCTTGTCCGTGCGGTCGCGCTCGGTCATGTCGACCACCGTCTCCATCGGCGCGGTCAATTCATAGACGTAGGAGACGTCCGTGAAGAAGCGCTTGGCGGTCCCCCCCAGCGCCTCGGGCGCGACGCGGTCGAGCAGGATCAGGCCGAAATCGGAATCGGGCCGGCGCGTCGCCTCGCTGGTGTTGAACTCCTCCCATCGAAAATGGAAGACCTCGTGGCCATCTTCGCCCGTCACCGTCCAATTGGCGGTGATGTGCGGGTGCTTGCCGACCAGCGACAGGCCCTCGTCGGAATGCGAGGCGAGCTCGAAGAACAGCAGCGAGAGGCTCTGCGCCGCTCGCGCGCTGACCGCGATGTCGGGGCCGGTGACCGCGATGCGATCGGCATGCGGAATCGCGCGCGCCTCGAACAGGCCCTTCAACTTGACGCCCTGCCACTGGCTCTCGCTGAGCAGCGACACCACGTTGGACATGGCGTGGATGCGCCCGATCAGGAGCTCGCGCGCGCTGTCGATGTCCGAGCCGTGGCGCAAGGTGCGCGTCACGATCGACTGGATCACCGCCAGGATGTTCTTGACGCGGTGGTTGAGCTCGTCGATGACCGCGGTCAGCCGGCGCTCGAAGCCGATCCTGACCTGGATCTCCCGGCTAAGCCGCAGATTGTTGTAGGCGACATAACCGAACAGGCCGCACACCATTGCGGTGATGGCAAAGCCGATCGCCGCCACGATGATCGCGGTCTGCTCGGCGCGGCGCACCGAATTGGTCTTCGCGTAATAGCCGAGCTGCCAATCGCGGCCGCCGAAGCTCACCGTGCGCGTCGCCGACGGCGCCGGCCCGTCCGCCGCCGCCATCCGCGTCGAGACCACGCCCTGATCGTTGGCGATCAGCTCGCCGCCGTCCTTGCGCGGATCCCTGAGCGCCACCGCGAACAGCGACATGTCGTCATTGGCCAGCATCAGCGAGGCGAGCTCGTAGGAAAACGTCACGAACCCGGCCGGCTCGGTCGCTCCCTCGGGAATGACGGGCGCAGCCACGATGATGCCGATCGCTCCGTTTCCGCGGATCAACGGCACCGGGTCCGAGGCAACCGACCTCTTCTCGGTGCGCGCGCGCGTCAGCATCGCGCTGCGAACCGGATCCTGATCGTAGCTGCGGCCGGGCAACATCCTGGTCTCGTTGCTGCGCGGCTCGAGATCCAACAGTACGTCGATCGGCTGGGTGACATCGGCAGGGTTGATCGGCTTGTCGTCATACGAGCGGATCTGCGGAGTGGGGAAGCCGGCGCCAGCGAGGGCGGCCTGCGCCGCCGCAAGCTCGTCCGGCTTCAACCGGGCGACCCACCCAGCCACCACGAAGTCGGTCTTGAAGGCGTAGATCGCCGAGCGCAGCGGCTCCAGCATGTTCGGCTTGATCACCGACGGCGCGCGGAACAGGCCTGAGGCGACACGCGCGAGCAGCTCCCGCTCGGTCAGGCGGTCCTGGACCAGGCTCGCATGGACATCGATCGCACGCGCCAGCGCGATCCGGTCCAGCGCCAGCTCCTGGTCGTGGACGCGATAAGCCGCAAGCCCGGAGAGCAAGGCCCCGAGCAGAGCGATGAAGCCGATGATGAAACCCAGCCTGACCACGCGATTACTCAGGCGAAAGCAGGAGGTCGGCAATGAACACGGAGCACATGAACGCCGCTCGAACGGCCATGGGCCGAAGCAGGGTAAACCCCAGTGCCGGAGATAATGAAGGAGGAGGCATCAGTACGCAACTTGGGTCGCCTGAAAAGCTTAATCCGTCCGGCCGATGGTCTGGCCGGGATGAATTCGCCCCGGGCGCCGGAGGTAGTTAATCCCCGTGTCCCAAATTTGTTCCGCGGGTTGCGGCGTGGCCCAGCTCGTTAACGGCGAAAAACACCTGCGCCAACTGGTCGCGTCCGGTCAGCCCGCCCGTTTCAGGCCGCCTTTGGCCTCGATGAAGCCGACGATTTGGTCGAGCCCCTCACTTTTCTTGAGGTTGGTCATGACGAAGGGCCGCTCGCCGCGCATGCGCCTGGCGTCCCTCTCCATCTTCTCCAGGGAGGCGCCGACATGGGGCGCAAGGTCGGTCTTGTTGATGACCAGGAGGTCGGACCGGGTGATGCCGGGGCCGCCCTTGGACGGGATCTTGTCGCCGGCGGCGACGTCGATGACGTAGATGGTGAGGTCGGCCAGCTCCGGGGAAAAAGTGGCAGCAAGATTATCGCCGCCGGATTCGATCAGCACGAGGTCAAGTCCGGGAAACTTGGCGCGCATGTCCGCGACCGCGGCGAGATTCATCGAGGCATCCTCGCGGATCGCCGTGTGCGGGCAGCCGCCGGTCTCGACGCCCGCGATGCGATCCGGCGTCAACGATCCCGAACGCACCAGGAACTCCGCATCCCATTTGGTGTAGATGTCGTTGGTGATCGCCGCAATGTCATAGCGCTCGCGCATGGTCTTGCAGAGCAGGTCCATCAGCGCGGTCTTGCCCGATCCGACCGGACCGCCGACGCCGACACGCAAGGGACCGTGAGATTTCGCCATGTGACTTGCTCTCTCCTGATGACTTGAAGGCCGCGCCTCTCACGACCGAAACAACCGGGTATATTGCGTCTCGTGCCGCAAGCTGGCGAGGTCGGCCCGGAACGTCGCGCTGCCGAGATCGTCCAAGGTTGCAGCCAGCGCGCGATTGGCGGTGGCGGCGACGGCGGCTTCCAGCTTCACGAGCACACGCTGGCTATCGGTCTGGCCGAGCGGAATGAGCCGGCTGGCCGCGGAAATCCAGTTCGAGACCAGCGCATGCAGGAAGGCGTGCAGCGTCGGCGCCAACGGCACGGCGTGCATCGCGGCAACGACGCCGACCGCGACCGGATAGATCAGTGGCGCGCTGCATGCCGCGACCGTGGCATCCAGTCCGTCGGCATCCCACGCGGCGCGGGCAATGTCGATGAAGGCGCGGCCCTGCGAGGTCGTCTCCAGCTGCCGCTCGCGCGACGGCACGAAGGCGCTTGCAAGCTCGGCGATCTCGTTCAAAGCGGCCGTCTCGCCCGATTCCGTGGCGCGATAGGCGTGGACCAGAAACGTCGCGTCACAGAAGCCCGAGCCGTCGGCGAGCATCGCATCGAGCCAATCCGCCAGCGTCGTCGTGTCGGTGACGTCGCCGGCTTCGACCGCCCATTCGATGCCGCTGGAATAGGAGAAACCACCGACCGGGAACGCCGGCGAGAGCCAGGTCATCAGCCGGTACAGCGCCGCCGCCTCGCCCTCAGCAAGATCACCGGCGCCGACCGGCTCATTTGTGGTCATGAGCATGCTTGTGGCCGTGGTGATGATCGGGATGATCGCAATGCTCGTCGTGGTGATGGTGGTGCTCATGGCCATGGTCGTGCGCGGCATGATCATGGTGGTGGCCATGGTCATGGTGATGATGGCCGTGATCGTGATGCGCATGGTCGTGTCCATGCGCATGGCCGGCATCGGCATAGGCGCCGCCTTCGGGATCGAACGGCGCTTCGATCTCGATCACACGCGCGCCGAGGCCCTTCACCATCGCCTCGATGACGTGATCGCGGCGAATACGCAGGGCCTTGGCCAAGATCTGCGTCGGCAGGTGACGGTTGCCGAGATGCCAGCCGACGCGGACGAGGTGGTGCGGATCGCGGCCGCGGATTTCCAGCAGCGGCTCGGGCGCCGCGACCACCTCGATCAGCCTTCCATCCTCAAGCACCAGCGCATCGCCGCCGCGCAGCGCGACGGCATGCTCCAGGTCGAGCAGGAATTCGAGGCCCCGCGTTCCCGTCATCGCCATGCGACGACGGTGCCGATCGTCGAAATCGAGCACGACCGTGTCCACGGGTGCTTCCGTGAAGCGGTGCTGTCCCCTGACCTGCGTCGCCCGGATCATGCGTCGTCCCTCTTTACCGTGTCTCGACCTTCTCGGGCGTGATGTATTCGATCTTCGGCGGCGCCGTGAAGCATTTCACCGCAACGCGGCCGAACGTCTTCATGTGCTCGGCAGCACGATGCGGCCCCAGCGCTTCCATATTCTCCCACTGCTCGACGAACACCATCTTGGCAGGGTCCGTGACGCTCTCATGCAGATCATAGGCGATATTGCCGGGCTCCTTCCGCGTCTCCTTGATGCAGGCGGTGGCGGCCGCGATGAACTCGGCGCGCGTCTCGGGCTTGATGGTCAGGGTGGCAACGACGTAGATCACGAGAAATCCTCCCGGCTTTTCTTCTAAAGGGTTACGATACCGGGCGGGACATTAGACCAGGCGGGACCGAACGCAAAACCGCAAAAAGCCGTCCCCGGACACCGCCGGGGACATGCGTTGAGGCGCTATTTCAGTACATGAAATATCGCTGCGCCATCGGCAGCACCTCCGCCGGGGCGCAGGTCAGCAATTCGCCATCGGCCCGCACTTCATAGGTCTCCGGATCGACCTCGATCTTGGGCGTCGCGTCGTTGTGGATCATGCTCTTCTTGGAGATCCTGCCCCGGGTATTCTGGACGGCATAGAGCTTCTTCTCGATGCCGAGCTTTCGCGCGAGGCCACCAGTGATCGCGGCCTTGGAGGTGAACACCACCGAGGATGCCGTACGCGCCTTGCCGAACGCGCCGAACATCGGCTGGTAGTGCACCGGCTGCGGCGTCGGGATCGAGGCGTTGGGATCACCCATCGGCGCCGCGACGATGGTGCCGCCCTTGACGATGCAGTCCGGCTTGACGCCGAAGAAGGCCGGCGACCACAGCACGAGATCGGCGAGCTTGCCCTTCTCCACCGAGCCGATCAGCTTCGACACGCCATGCGCGATCGCGGGGTTGATGGTGTATTTGGCGATGTAGCGCTTGACGCGGAAATTGTCGTTGTCCTTGCCGTTGTCCTGCGGCAAGGCTCCGCGCTGCTTCTTCATCTTGTCGGCGGTCTGCCAGGTCCGGATGATGACCTCGCCGAGCCGGCCCATGGCCTGCGAGTCCGAGGACATCATCGAGAGCGCGCCGAGATCGTGCAGGATGTCTTCGGCCGCGATGGTCTCCTTGCGGATGCGGCTTTCGGCGAACGCCAGATCTTCCGCGATCGAGGGATCGAGGTGGTGGCACACCATCAGCATGTCCAGATGCTCGTCGATGGTGTTGCGGGTGAAGGGGCGCGTCGGATTGGTCGAGGACGGCAGCACGTTCTTCAGGCCGGCGACCTTGATGATGTCAGGAGCGTGGCCGCCGCCGGCGCCTTCGGTGTGGAAGGCGTGGATGGTGCGGCCCTTGAAGGCCTTGATCGTGTCCTCGACGAAGCCGGATTCGTTCAGCGTGTCGGTGTGGATCATCACCTGGATATCGTGATCGTCCGCCACCGACAGGCAATTGTCGATCGCGGCCGGCGTGGTGCCCCAATCCTCGTGCAGCTTCAGCGCACAGGCACCGGCCCTGATCATCTCGACCAGCGCCGCGGGGCGCGAGGCGTTGCCCTTGCCGGAAATGCCGAGATTGACCGGGAAGGCGTCGAACGACTGGATCATCCGCGCGATGTGCCAGGGCCCCGGCGTGCAGGTGGTCGCGAACGTCCCATGCGAGGGGCCGGTGCCGCCGCCCAGCATCGAGGTGACGCCTGACATCAGCGCGTGCTCGATCTGCTGTGGGCAGATGAAATGGATGTGGCTGTCGAAGCCGCCGGCCGTGAGGATCTTGCCTTCGCCCGCGATCACGTCGGTGCCGGGTCCGATGATGATGGTGACGCCGGGCTGGATGTCGGGATTGCCGGCCTTGCCTATGCCTGCGATCAGGCCGTCCTTGATGGCAACGTCGGCCTTCACGATGCCCCAATGGTCGACGATCAGCGCGTTGGTGATGACCGTGTCGGCCGCGCCCTGCTTGTTGGTGACCTGCGACTGCCCCATGCCGTCGCGGATCACCTTGCCGCCGCCGAACTTCACCTCCTCGCCATAGGTGGTGAAATCCTTCTCGACCTCGATGACGAGGTCGGTGTCGGCCAGCCGCACCTTGTCGCCGGTGGTCGGGCCGAACATGTCGGCATAGACGGAACGCTTCATCTGGACGGACATCACAAGCCCCGTTTGCGATTGAATGTCTGGTTGGTCACAGCAAGGCCTTTGCTGCCTTCACGGCATCGTCGAATTTTTCGTCGAGCCATGCATTGCCGCCGCGGCACCCCGCCACGACCTGCGTGGCCCAGCCGATATAGTCGGCGAGTTCCTCGCGCTCCTCGGCGCTCGGATCGGTTTGAATGCGCGCGCCCGTATTGCTGATCTTGTCGGCGATCTTGATCAGCTTGGCGCCCGGCGATTTGTGGGGCGCGTCGTCGATCTGCTTCTGCCGCCGCTTTGCCTTCGGCAAGCTCATGTCGTCGGTGCACTCGGCAACCAGCGAGGCGACACGCTCGGAAAATCTCTGCGCGAGCTCCTCGCGCGTGGTGTCGGTGTCCTCGATCGTGTCGTGCAGCCAGCCGGCGGCGACCAGCTCTGCATCGGCGCCGTCGGTCGCGGTCGCGAGCAGGTTCGCGACCTCGGCGAGATGATTGATATAGGGCTCATTGCCGCGGCCCTTGCGCGCCATGCCGTTATGACGATGCGCAGCGAGCTCGGCAGCTTCTGAGACGAGGCGGATCGGGGAAATCACTGGAGCCTCCTGGTCAATGAAGCACCGGCAGCAGACCGCGCGTCCTGAATACGTCCTGCAGCTTCAATCGCGCAAGCTTGTATCCGGCCTCGCGACGCCGCTGAATTCCCGCGGCCGAAAAATCGCGAAAAGCGCCGGAGTCCCGGGACTCCGCGGAAAGACCGGCTTCCTTCATGAGACCCGCATCGGCCAGGTCGATGTTGGTGATGGCGCCCAGGGTCTTGAAACGCTGCGCACGCGAGACCTTGTCAACGAGCTGCGGATCCCGCGCCTCTACGGGAACGGCGGCGTAGAGCGCCTCCACGGTCTGCAACAATTCATTGATGACCGCTGCGTTCGCACCGTCCTGGCGCAGGCGGTTGCCATAACGCAGCTCGCTCAAGCGATCATTGACCTCGATCATGTTCTTTGGCGCCGCACGCTTGCTTCGAAACAAGTTCATCACGACCAGGATGCGATCGACGTCGTCCGATCCGGAAAACGCATCAATCGCATCGCCGAGCGGCGTGTTGTCGACGATGCCGCCGTCCCAGAAATTCGCGTCGCCGATTGGCGTCGCCGGAAATCCGGGCGGAAGGCTGCCGCTTGCCAGCACATGGCGAGGACCGATCTCGGTCCGCTTCTCGCCCTTGTGCGGATGGTTGCAGAAACGCACCAACTCGCCGGACGACACGTCGACTGCGGTGACGACGAAGGTGGTCGGGCTGTTGTTCAGCGCCGTGAAATTCACGTGTCTCGCCAACGTCCCGAGCATGGGCTCGGTGTTGTAGAAATTGGTCCAGCGGAAGACATTCCAGTAGTCATAACGAGGCTTGTAGAAACCGTGCACGCCGAACAAAGCGAAATCCTGGCTGGCGATACCCCACCAATAATTCCGCGACTCCAGCGAAAGCTCCGACCACAGCAATTGCAGGCGCCTTTTGGCATCGGCCCGATCGGTCGCGCCAACCACGCAGGCCGCATTTATCGCGCCAATGGAAACTCCGGTGACCGCGGCCAGCGTAACGGTCCTGCCCTCGGCATGGATGGCATCCATCAATTCCAGAAGCGCCTCGATCGCGCCGAACTCATAGGCCCCAAGCGCACCGCCGCCCTGGAGCACGAGTCCAATCTCGACCTTGTCCTTGAGGACGGTATTCATGGCAGGCCTGCCCTACAGCTTCCCCATCACATCCCCGCGGAAACCGTAGATCGTCTTCTTCCCCGCCATGGCGACGAGTTGCACGTCGCGGGTCTGGCCGGGCTCGAAGCGGACGGCGGTCCCGGCGGCGATGTCGAGGCGCATGCCGCGGGCCTTCTTGCGGTCGAACTTCAGCGCCGGGTTGGTCTCGAAGAAATGATAGTGCGAGCCGACCTGAATCGGGCGGTCGCCGGTATTGGCCACAGTCAACGTCACGGTCTTGCGGCCGGCATTGAGCTCGATCTCGCCGTCCTGGATGAAGAGTTCACCGGGGATCATGTTTTGCATTCCTCTGTCGTTCCGGGGCGGCCCGAAGGGCCGAACCCGGAATCTCGGTCAACAATCTCTGGATTCCGGGTTCGCCCTGCGGGCGCCCCGGAATGACACTTAGCGGATCGGCTCGTGCACCGTGACGAGCTTGGTGCCGTCAGGAAAGGTCGCCTCGACCTGGATGTCGTGGATCATCTCGGGGATGCCTGGCATCACCTGGTCGCGGGTCAGCACCTGCGCGCCCGACTGCATCAGCTCGGCGACGGTGCGGCCGTCGCGGGCGCCTTCGAGGATGAAATCGGAGATGATCGCGATCGCCTCGGGATGGTTGAGCTTGACGCCGCGGTCCAGCCGGCGCCGGGCCACGATTGCCGCCATCGAGATCAAAAGCTTGTCCTTTTCGCGGGGAGACAGGTTCATGCGACATCTCTTCCGTTCAGCACGTCAATTCAACCAGTCTAGTTCAACCAGAGCCGCGGCAGGGCCGCACCGGTGCGTGCCAGCACCGTCATCATGTCGGCGCGCAAGCGCGCCGCATCTTGGGCACAGAACCGCGCCATTGCAAAGCCATTCCAGGCCGAGATTCCGACCTCGCCGGAGAACGATTCCGACGCCTCCCGGATGCGCTCGACCAGGGCCTCGTCGCCGGGCACGATCAGGGCTGTGCCGATCGCCGCGCCACCCTTGGCGACCGCGGGCCGTGCAAGCTTGCCGCCGATGTCGCCGTCGAGCCGGACCGTCTCTGCGAACACCAGCCGGCCGCCACGGCGCAGCCGCCAACGGTCGATGAACTCGCCCTGCTCCATCCGCTCGCCCATGGCGGTGCGGCCGAACACCACGATTTCGCAGAGCAGGAGCGAGGCTGCCTCGTCGAGATCGATGTCGAAGCGGCGCTGCACGCGGGCGCGGTCGAACAGAATCGTCTCCTGAGGCAGCCAGGCAAGATGCGCGCCCGCGCCGACCTTCAGGGCGATGTTGAGCTGCGCCGCAGCTCCGGGCGTGCGATAGACCTTTTCGGCGGCCGCTGTGGTCAGCGTCAGCCGCGCTCCATCCGCCGCCGCTATCTCGACATCGAAGCGATCGCCACCAGCAACTCCGCCGGCCGTATTGACGAACACGCCGGACAGACCCTGATCTTCCGGCGAGGGAAAGCGGACGCGGAGCGAACCGGATTCATGCAAGGCGCCGCGACGCGTCACGCCGGCGCGCGCATGCACGTCGAAGCGCACCGCGCCACGGGCGCGGTTGGCCTCGAACAGCGTGGATGTGGCTGACAATTCGCTGCGCATCCGTCTCCCCCAGCCGGTCGCGGCAGGTCTTTGCCGGCTTACAGCGCCATCTGGCGGCTGATCTCGCCCGGATCGAGATTGGAACGGTCGCAGGTGAACTTCACCGCGCCGCGATCCATCACCGCGAAACTGTCGCCGAGTTCGCAGGCGAAGTCGAGATATTGTTCGACCAGCACGATGGCGATGTTGCCGAGATTGCGCAAGTAAGAGATGGCGCGGCCGATGTCCTTGATGATCGAGGGCTGGATGCCTTCGGTGGGCTCGTCGAGCAAGAGCAGTTTTGGCCGCATCACAAGCGCGCGGCCGATCGCGAGCTGCTGCTGCTGGCCGCCGGAGAGGTCGCCGCCACGCCGGCCGAGCATGGATTGCAGCACGGGAAACAGCGAGAACACGTCGTCCGGAATGTGCTTGTCCTCGCGCTTGAGCGGACCGAAGCCGGTCTTGAGGTTCTCCTCGACCGTCAGCAGCGGAAATATCTCGCGGCCCTGCGGCACGAAGCCAATACCCTTGCGCGCCCGCTCATACGGCTTGAGGCCGGTGATATCGCTGCCGTCGAACACGATTGCGCCCGAGGAGATCGGATATTGCCCGACCATGGCGCGCAAGAGCGAGGTCTTGCCGACGCCGTTGCGCCCGAGCACGCACGTGACCTTGCCGGGCTCGGCCGAGATCGATACGCCGCGCAGCGCCTGCGCCGCGCCGTAGAACAGGTTGATGTCCTTGACCTCAAGCATCGCTCAGCGTCCCAGATAGACTTCGATGACCCGCTCGTTGGACGAGACCTGGTCGATGGTTCCTTCCGCGAGCACCGTGCCTTCGTGCAGGCAGGTGACCTTGACGCCGAGCTCGCGCACGAAGGTCATGTCGTGCTCGACCACCATGACGGTGTGGGTCTTGTTGATTTCCTTCAGCAGCTCGGCGGTGAGGTGCGTCTCGACGTCGGTCATCCCCGCGACGGGCTCGTCGACCAGCAGCAGTTTCGGATCCTGCGCCAGCAGCATGCCGATCTCGAGCCATTGCTTCTGGCCATGGCTGAGGCTGCCGGCGAGGCGGTTGCGCGCCTCGGTGAGACGGATCGTCTCCAGCACCTTGTCGATGCGCTCGGACTCCGCCTTGCTGCCGCGCCAGAACAGCGTGCCGCGGACCGAGTGATCGACATTGAGCGCCAGCAGCAGATTGTCCTGCACGGTCTGGCTCTCGAACACCGTCGGCTTCTGGAATTTGCGGCCGATGCCGAGCTCGGCGATACGGGTCTCGTCGAGGCGCGTCAGGTCGGTGATGCCGTCGAACAGCACGGTACCTTCGTCCGGCTTGGTCTTGCCGGTGATGATGTCCATCATCGTTGTCTTGCCGGCGCCGTTCGGGCCGATGATGGCGCGCATCTCGCCGGGCTCGAGCGTCAGCGACAGATTGTTGATGGCGTGGAAGCCGTCGAAGGAGACGTGCACGCCGTCCAGATAGAGCATCGCGGAGGTCGCGCGGGTGTCCATGACGTTCATGACCCGCTTACTCCGCCATCTTGGGTTCGGTGACGCCGTCTTCGGCCGCGGCGCTCGCGGTGGTCGCGGCGGTGCGTTTTTCCTTCGACTGATCCCACCAGGCGTTGAAGGTGCCGACGATGCCCTTGGGCAGCAGCAGCGTCACCAGGATGAACAAAGCGCCCAGCATGAACAGCCAGTACGGCGCCAGCACGCCGGAGGTGAAGAACGTCTTGGCGTAGTTGACGACGACGGCGCCGAGCGCAGCGCCGACCAGCGTGCCGCGGCCGCCGACCGCGACCCAGATCACCGCCTCGATCGAATTGCCCGGCGCGAATTCGCTGGGGTTGATGATGCCGACCTGCGGCACATAGAGCGCGCCGGCGACGCCGGCCATGCAGGCCGACACCGTGAACACGAACAGCTTGTAGGATTCGACGCGGTAGCCGAGGAAGCGCGTGCGCGATTCCGCGTCACGCACCGCGATCAAGACCTTGCCGAGCTTGGAGGAGACGATGGCGCGGCAGATCAGGAAACCGACGATCAGTGCCAGGCAGCTCAGCGCGAACAGCGCGGCGCGCGTTCCCTCCGCCTGCACGTTGAAGCCCAGGATGTCCTTGAAGTCGGTCAGGCCGTTGTTGCCGCCGAAGCCGAAATCGTTGCGGAAGAAGGCGAGCAGCAGCGCATAGGTCATCGCCTGCGTGATGATCGACAGATAGACGCCGGTGACGCGGGAGCGGAAAGCGAGCCAGCCGAAACAGAAGGCGAGCAGGCCGGGCACGACCAGCACCATCAGCGCGGCGAACCAGAACATGTCGAAGCCGTACCAGTACCAGGGCAGCTTCTGCCAGTTCAGGAATACCATGAAGTCGGGCAGGATCGGATTGCCGTAGACGCCGCGGGTGCCGATCTGCCGCATCAGGTACATGCCCATGGCGTAGCCGCCGAGCGCGAAGAAGGCGCCGTGGCCGAGCGAGAGGATGCCGCAATAGCCCCAGATCAGATCGATCGCGAGCGCCAGGATGGCGTAGCAGACATATTTGCCCCAGAGCGCCACGAGATAGGTCGGCACTTGCAGGAACGAGCCGGCGGGCAGCAGCAGGTTGGACAGCGGGATCAGCACGCCCAGCCCGGCGACAACCAAGAGGAAGATCGTCGCGCCGCGGTCCAGCGATCGCGTCAGCATGTGAGGGGTCATGCTTCCACCGCACGGCCCTTGAGCGCGAACAGGCCGCGCGGCCGCTTTTGAATGAACAGGATGATGAGAACCAGGATCGCGATCTTACCGAGCACTGCGCCGGCGACCGGCTCCAGGAACTTGTTCGCGATGCCGAGCGTGAAGGCGCCGACCAGCGTGCCCCAGAGATTACCGACGCCACCGAACACCACGACCATGAAGCTGTCGATGATGTAGCTCTGGCCGAGATTGGGGCTGACATTGTCGATCTGCGACAGCGCCACGCCGGCGATGCCGGCAATGCCCGAGCCGAGGCCGAATGTGAGTGCGTCGACGCGCGAGGTGGCGATGCCCATCGAGGCCGCCATGCGGCGGTTCTGCGTCACCGCACGCATTTCGAGCCCCAGCGCGGTGTAGCGCAACATCGCGAGCAGGATCGCGAACACGGCGAGCGTGAAGACAAGGATCCAGAGCCGGTTATAGGTGATGGTGATCTGGCCGAGTTCGAACGCGCCGCTCATCCAGGAGGGGTTGCCGACCTCGCGGTTGGTCGGGCCGAACATGGTGCGCACTGCCTGTTGCAGCACCAGCGACAGGCCCCAGGTCGCGAGCAGCGTCTCGAGCGGGCGGCCGTAGAGGAAGCGGATGATGCTGCGCTCGATCAAGACGCCGATCGCGCCTGCGACGAGGAAGGCGAGCGGCACGGCGATCAAGAGCGAATAGTCGAACAGGCCGGGATAGCGGGTGCGGATCACCTCCTGCACCACGAAGGTGGTGTAGGCCCCGATCATCACCATCTCGCCATGCGCCATGTTGATGACGCCCATCACGCCGAAGGTGATGGCGAGCCCGATCGCGGCGAGCAGCAAGACCGAGCCGAGCGAGAGGCCGTACCAGGCATTCTGCACCATCGACCAGACTGCGAGCGAATTCTGGATCGAGCCGATCGCGCTCGCGGCGGCCTTGGTCACCGAGGCGGGCTGCTCGCCCATGCCGGTGAGCAGCGCCAGCGCATCCTGGTCGCCACGCGCCTTGATGGTTGCGACCGCTTCGAGCTTCTCGACCTCGGTGGCGTCGGACTTGAACAGCAGGATCGCAGCGCGGGCCTCGCCGAGCGCCGCCTTGACGGATTTGTTGGTTTCCTTGGCAAGCGCGGCATCGACCGCCTCAAGCGCGGTCTCCTCGTGCGACTTGAAGACGGACTGTGCCGCCTGCAGGCGCGCTCCCAGATCCGGCGACTGCAGCGTCAGGCTGCCGAGCGCGGCATCGACGCTGCGGCGCAGGCGGTTGTTGAGGCGAACCGCGCTCGCACCGTCGGGAACGCTGGCGACGGCCTCGCCGGTCGCAGCGTCGATCGACTTGCCGTCGGCACCGGTGACGTAGACCTTCTTGCTGTCGGGATCGGCCATGAGACGGCCGTCCTGGAGCGCACTGATGATCGGAAAAGCCAGCTTGCTGCCGCTGCCCGCGATCGCACCGATCGCCTCTTCCGTGTCGGAAAAATCATCATGGGCGAATTTGGCGACCGCGTCCTCGAACGGACCGGCGAAGGCCGGCAGCGCGAACGCAATCAGAAACAACGAGAGTGCAAGCGAACAGAGACGGGCGGACAAATGGGCTGGCACTGTGAATGACCCCGGCAGAAATGAGTGGGGAAGGCGGCGGGATCGCCGCCCTCTCCGGTCTTGTAATGGAGCGTTAGATCGGGATCAGGAGCCCGAGCCGAGGCACTTGTTGGTCTTGGTGTTGAAGTTGCCGCACTTCTTGCCGACCCAATCGCCGATCAGGTCCTTGGAGCCGTCGAGCTCCTTCGACCAGGCATCGCCGGGGACGAGGCTCGGGGTCTTCCAGACCACGTCGAACTGGCCGTTGCCCTTGATCTCGCCGATGAACACCGGCTTGGTGATATGGTGGTTCGGGAGCATCTTGGAGGTGCCGCCGGTCAGGTTCTTGGCTTCGATGCCCGGGAGAGCGTCGATCACCTTGTCGGGATCGGTCGACTTCGCCTTCTCGACCGCCTTGACCCACATGTCGAAGCCGATCACGTGCGCTTCCATCGGATCGTTGGTCACGCGCTTCGGATTCTTGGTGTAGGTCTGCCACGCCTTGATGAACTTCTCGTTCTCCGGCGACTTGATCGACTGGAAGTAGTTCCAGGCGGCGAGGTGACCGACCAGCGGCTTGGTGTCGATGCCGGCGAGCTCTTCCTCACCCACCGAGAACGCGACCACCGGGATGTCCTTCGCCTTGATGCCCTGGTTGCCGAGCTCCTTGTAGAAGGGAACGTTGGCGTCGCCGTTGATGGTCGAGACCACCGCGGTCTTCTTGCCGGCCGAGCCGAACTTCTTGATGTCGGCCACGATCGTCTGCCAGTCGGAATGACCGAACGGCGTGTAGTTGATCATGATGTCTTCCTGGGCGACACCCTTCGACTTCAGATAGGCTTCCAGGATCTTGTTGGTGGTGCGCGGATAGACGTAGTCGGTGCCCGCGAGCACCCAGCGCTTCACCTTCTCTTCCTTCATCAGATAGTCGACGGCGGGGATCGCCTGCTGGTTCGGCGCAGCACCCGTGTAGAAGACGTTGCGCTCGCTCTCCTCACCCTCGTACTGCACGGGGTAGAACAGGATGCTGTTCAGCTCCTTGAAGACGGGGAGCACCGACTTGCGCGACACCGAGGTCCAGCAGCCGAACACGACCGAGACCTTGTCCTTGGTGATCAGCTCGCGCGCCTTTTCGGCGAACAGCGGCCAGTTCGAAGCGGGGTCGACGACGACGGCTTCCAGCTTCTTGCCGAGCACGCCGCCCTTCTTGTTCTGCTCGTCGATCAGGAAGAGGATGGTGTCCTTCAGCGTGGTTTCGCTGATCGCCATGGTGCCGGACAGGGAGTGCAGCACACCGACCTTGATGGTGCCGTCCGCGGCCTTCGCGCCAGTCAATGAAGCCAGACCGAGCATCAGTCCGGCGGTCGCGGCGAGCACGCCGCGGCGGCTAAATGACGCCGCTATATCGTGAGTGGATTTGTTAAACATGAGTGCTTCATCTCCCTGACGCAGACGTGAAAACGCTGCGAAACGGCCCCACGGCCGCCTGCGATTAACGGAATCGCAAGAACCATGCCATGGGCTGAGCCCCCATCAACTTATTGAATCTATTGACTTAATCGTCAGAAATCAAAGTTTCGCCGCAGGCAGACAGCCCAAATCCTAGGCAATATAAATGTATGCGAAAGCGGCAGTCGGACTATTTTCTGAGCAAATCGCCAGTTCTGGCTAAATTTCCGGCAGCAGTATTTTTGCACCGCACCCGCTGGTTTCGGGCGCACCCGCCTTGAAAGCGCCCCGTCGATGTTCCATATGAACGTCCGAGACCTCTTGCGAATCAAGGGGTCGTTGCGAGCCGCGTGTTCTTAAGCCCTCTACGGGCCTCTGGCTTGCCCCATATCATCCAAGCCATCCGACACCCCAAACACGCAGGTGTCTTCTCGACACCCTTTTGCGCGCGCCGCGCTGATGCGCCGGGCGTTCGCTTGACATGGAAAGAACCCCTCTTTTGACTTCGTTTCAGGACTTCGGCCTCGCCGAACCCATCGCGCGCGCTCTTCGTGAAGAGAATTACGTCACCCCAACCCCGATCCAGGCCCAAACCATCCCGCTGGCATTGACCGGCCGCGACGTCGTCGGCATCGCCCAGACCGGTACCGGCAAGACCGCGTCCTTCGCGCTGCCGATCCTGCATCGTCTGCTCGATAACCGCATCAAGCCGCAGCCCAAGACCGCCCGCGTGCTGGTGCTGTCGCCGACCCGCGAGCTGTCCGGCCAGATCCTCGACAGCTTCAACGCCTATGGCCGCCACATCCGCCTGTCCTCGACGCTTGCGATCGGCGGCGTGCCGATGGGCCGTCAGGTCCGCGCGCTGATGCCGGGCGTCGACGTGCTCGTCGCCACCCCCGGCCGCCTGCTCGACCTCGTGCAGAGCAACGGCTTGAAGCTTTCAAGCGTCGAGTTCCTCGTGCTCGACGAAGCCGACCGCATGCTCGACATGGGCTTCATCAACGACATCCGCAAAATCGTCGCCAAGCTGCCGATCAAGCGGCAGACGCTGTTCTTCTCGGCCACCATGCCGAAGGACATCGCCGAGCTCGCCGATTCCATGCTGCGCGACCCCGCCCGCGTCGCGGTGACGCCGGTGTCCTCGACCGCCGAGCGGATCAACCAGCGCATCCTCCAGGTCGATTTCGCGGCCAAGCCCGCCTTCCTGACCAAGCTGCTGCAGGACGAGGCGATCAACCGCGCGCTGGTCTTCACCCGCACCAAGCACGGCGCCGACAAGGTGGTGAAGACGCTGGCCAAGGCCGGCATCGCCGCCAACGCCATCCACGGCAACAAGTCGCAGAACCATCGCGAGCGCACGCTCGCCCAGTTCCGCTCGGGCGAGATCCGCACCCTGGTCGCCACCGACATCGCCGCCCGCGGCATCGACGTCGATGGCATCAGTCACGTCATCAATTTCGACCTGCCGAATGTGCCGGAAACCTACGTCCATCGCATCGGCCGCACCGCGCGTGCCGGCGCCGACGGCACCGCGATCTCGCTGGTCGCGGGCGGCGAGGAACTCGGCTATCTGCGCGACATCGAGCGGCTGATTCGCGTCGCCCTGGCGCGGGAGGACCACCGCACCGACGCCGGCCGCCGCGATCCCGGTCCCGCTCCGTCGCAGCAACGACAGGGCCGGCCAGGCGGCCGCCCCGGCCAGCGCCCGCAAGGCGCACGGCACGGTGACGGGCGTCGTGCCGACGAACGGCATGCCGACGGGCGCCACCATGGTGCCGGCAAGCACGGCGACGGAAGGCACGGTGAAGGACGGCATGCGGAGGCAAGGCATGCCGACGGACGGCCCGGCAGTGGGCAGAATGCCTCCAAGGGTTCTCGCCGCCGCCGCTCCGGTGGTAAGATGCATTCATCGCCTGTCGACCGTCCGGAACAGCGTTCCGCGCATAGCGCCGGGACCCCTGATGGGATACAAGGCGTTGCCTTTTTGCGCCGCCAGAGTCGGCCAAACAGCCAACCGAACCGCAAACCCTATTCGCACTAGCCGTCCACGACCTGGAGACATTCATGGCTAAGGAAGAGCTGATCCAGTTCGAAGGACTGGTCACCGAAATCCTCCCCGATGCCCGCTACCGCGTGCAGCTCGACGCCGGACACGAGATCGTTGCCTATACCGCCGGCAAGATGAAGAAGAACCGCATCAAGACGCTCGCGGGCGACCGCGTGACGGTGGAGATGTCGCCCTATGACCTCGAGAAGGGCCGGCTGATTTTCCGCCACAAGGACGAACGTCCCAGCGCGCCGGGCGGACCGCCCCGTCCCGGACAGCGCGGCGGCCAGTTCCGCCGCCGCTAGTCGGCTGCGTCGAGTTCGAATTCCGATCTGTAGATTGATCCGCCGTTGGCATCACGGCGGATCAAAAATCGTGTACGTCCGGATTGTTTCGGACCCTCGTTTCCGATAAAATGAATTAATCGATTTTCGGCCGGACGACATTGGCATCCACCGGTACAGCCGGTTCAGACACGCTGACGACCCTTCCAGAAATTCGATCTAACCCTGCCCGCGCGAGCGGGCTCCGACATTGTGTTATCTGAGAAGGACTACCCCATGAGCATGGGAACCGTGAAGTGGTTTAACGCGACCAAGGGTTTCGGCTTCATTCAGCCCGACGACGGCGGCCAGGACGTGTTCGTTCACATCAGCGCCGTCGAGCGCGCCGGCCTCGGCTCGCTGCGCGAGGGCCAGAAGATCTCCTACGAGATCGTGGCCGACCGCCGTTCCGGCAAGTCGGCAGCCGACAACCTGCGCGCTGCGGGCTGAGCCCACCGGGCCGGTGGCCCGATCGAGCCAAAGCAAAAAGGCCGTGCGTGACGCACGGCCTTTTTCATTTCACGGGCGGCTGGCAAGTCTCAACAGGTCGAGGGCACGTTGTTGTAGGGCACGCAGACGACCTGACGCGGCCGCGTGTAGGAGAGATCGCTCAGCGTCACGCTCGACTTCAACACGTAACCGATGGTCGGCGTGTAAGTGTACTTGACCTCGCTCAGAATGAGATAACTCGACGGAATCAGGAGCGTCGGGGGAATCATCGTGGTGACCGTGTCGCCGGCGGTCCGAGTCGAGGTCGCAAGCGTAGCTTGCGTCGCGCCGCTCGCAATCGTGCCGGCCTTGCTCCACTGGACCTTGGCGACGCTGTTGGCGTCGATGTAGATCTGCGAGATCGTGCCCTTCACAAGCGTCGCGTCGTAGGGCATGACGACCGAGATGCTTGCCGTGAACGAATCCTTCATGCTGGCATCGTCGAGCGTCGTCGACTGCGACGTCAGATCGGACAATGTCCGCGCGATCAACGTGATTTTGCGGTCGATCGCCACGGCCGACGAAAATTCGACGGTGCCGAAGAACATCACCAGCATCAGCGGTACGATGATCGCGAATTCGGTCGCCGCCAGCGCGCGCTTGTCGGCGACGAAGCCGCGCACGGAGCCGCCTGCATTCCTCCAGATGTTCGCAATCGCCCGCATCGGTCCGCCCAGATCCATCTGCCTCAGAAGGGTTCGTTCTTGAACGCCGCCGTTGCCACCATCAGCCGCTTGTTGTTGCATCCCATGTTGTAGCCGAGACCGGTGACGATGAGCGGCCACTGATAGAACAGGCGCACCACGACGACCTGTCCGGAGCTTCCGGCACTGTACTGCATGCCGGAGGGATTGAAGGTGCAGGAAGTGCCGAAGTTGGTGAGGCTGAGCGTCCCGAAGGAGCTGGTGCTGACAACGTCGACATAAAGCTTGCTGCAATCGAACAGCGCCGGGATCTTGGTGCAGACAAAGGCCTTGAACGTCGTCTGATCGCACGCGGAGACGGTGTTGGGCGCGGTCTGACAGGCCGCCACCGAGCCGCCTTGTGCCTGGGCCTGGCCGGTCAGAATCGCGCGCGCGGAGTCCTGCGCGATGGTTTCGAGCACCTGGCTCGAGAAGAACATGAGCGCCGTCTCGATGATGGCGAACAGCAGCGCGAAGAACATCGGTGCGACCAGCGCAAACTCGACGGCTGCGGAGCCGCGGCGGTTGCCGCGAAACCGGAGCAGCGCCTTCCGCAGCGTGAACCTCGTAGGTGCAGGCGATGGCATCTCGTCAAATTCCCCAGCGACCGGCGATCATCTGCCCGTTCAATAGCGGAAACTGATTGTCTAAGTGTTTCAGACGATCCGCAGCCGGCGGACCGCGCCGTTAAGACTGCGTTAACCAGGCGCGTCCCGAAGCGCGCTGAAATACGGCGCGCGGAGAGATGCCGGCGAAGCGGCGAGCGGCCTGGCGGGGTGCAGGCCGGCCGGTCCGCTAGTTTGGCTTGGCAGCCGCGCCGGCACCCGCACCGCCGCTGGCGCTGCTGCTCAGCGTACCGGCCTGGCTCATCGCGTTGTTGAAGTAGGCATCGCTGTCGCCGAGCGTCACGCGGCGCTGGCAAAGCGGTACGCAGCTGTAGGACTCGCGCTCGATGCCGCGATAGACGGTGACGAGCCGGTCGCTCGGACCTTCGACCTGGATCTGGCGGTCCACCAGAATCTCGCCGCCGCGGTCGAGCGCGATGAAGTTGGTGGCCCCGTAGCCCTTTCCGGTCACGACGATCATGCCGCCGGGCTGGAGCGTGACGTCGGCGATCAGGGGATTGCCGACCACGATGGTCGCCACCTTGCCGGGCAGCCGCACCAGCTTGGCCTGGTCGACATTGACCGCGATGGTATCGGCGACGGGCTCGGCGAGGCCTGCGGCCGGCGTTGCCAGCATCGCAGCGGCAACCAGAAGACAGACGCGCACATGACGGCGCAGCATTTCTTTACGCATACTCTTACCCCCGGGACGTCACAAACCGGCAGAAACGACCGAATACAGCGGAGCCGGTGCCCGACCCGGCTAACCTGCCTTTAATTCGTGAACGTTCCGCAAACTCGCCGCGTATTGTTTGAACGGACGGATATCTGCGGGCCCGCCCCCTAGTGCCGGAACGGATAGGCGAGCTGGCCTCCGATCTCCTTGGGCATGCTCGCTTCGTCCTTGCCGTAATCCTGCGGCAGCCTGCCCTCCGGCATGCGGAAGGTGCCGAACAGCACGTCCCAGATCGGGAACGTTCCGGCGAAATTGGTGTCCCCGCCCTCTTCGAGCGAGGTGTGGTGCCAGCGGTGGAAGACCGGCGTCGCCAGCACGTATTTGAACGGTCCGAAGGTCCAGTTCAGGTTGGCGTGCACGAAGGCCGAATGGAAGGTGGTGAACGGGCCGACCCAGACCATGACGTTCGGGGAGATGCCTGCCATCAGCAGCAGGACGTCGACGCTGATCGTCCCGAGCAAGAGATTGACCGGATGAAAGCGGGCCGCGGAGATCCAGCCGATCTCCTCCGACGAATGATGGACCGCGTGATATTTCCAGAAGCCGCCGTCGTGGAATAGCCGGTGCAGCCAGTACAGCATGAAATCGGACAGCACCAGGAACAGCAGGGCCTGCAGCCACAGCGGCAGCTGCGCCAGCGGACCGTGGCCGTTGTCGTAGAAGGCGATGAGCTCGTCGGCATCGTGGATGTTGAAGACGACGCTGGCGCCGACGACCAGCAGCCCGATCCGCATGGTGCGGGCGAACACCGGGACGAAGAACCAGTAGCAGATGTCGGTGACGATCTCCCGCTTGCGCCACCACGGCGCGCCGGGATTGCAGGCCCAGAAATGCTCCAGCACGGTGAAGACCGCCGCGAGCAGGAAGGTGACCGGGATCACCTTCACGATGGTCTCGCCGAGCATCAAGGCGACTTGCATGGGCAGGCTCGACATCGTCGCCTCTCTCCGCGAATTCCGCTGTAGCCTTACGCCTACTCCGCGAAATTTAAGGGAGGGTGAAGCAGGCGCCGCGTTGGCGAGGCATCCGGAACCGGAACGAATTGCAGAGGCCGTCTTAAGGCGAAATTCACTCTGGGCAAAAGCATCGCGCCGAAGCTGGGTTTACCCGATCGAATTAACTCCCCCGAAAGAGCTCGGCTCTCATGGTCGTCACGTCAACGACAGCGCCGAACGAGGCGGTCCCCACCCAGACGGAGTTTTGTTCATGAAGAACTTGATTGCGCGTTTCGCGAAGGATGAATCCGGCGCCACCGCCATCGAATACGGCCTGATCGCCGCCGGCATCGCGCTGGCCATCATCACCGTCGTCAACAATCTCGGCACCACGCTGAACGCCAAGTTCACCTCGATCAGCACCTCGCTGAAGTAAGCGGGTCCACGAACGACGACAAAAGCCCCGGACCTCCGGGGCGTTTGTTTTTCTGAAGACGGCGAGTTCCAGTGGCGTTGCACAAGGTAAGAACCGATGCCGCGGTTGCGGCGCGCGAGGCGGAAGCGGCGCAGGCCGGCTCGCCGGTCTATTGGATCTGCCTTGCGCTGCTGGTTGCGACGGTCGCGCTCGCCGCACGCATCGCCAGCTTCTGGTGAAGGCGCGTTCGGCGCCCGAGGGCCCGCGCCCCTGCCGCCGTTGTCGGTTTGTTTAGCATCGCGCGCTAGCATCGCCCGACGCCAGCTCCCGCGACAAACCCAGGCCCCAAGACGCAGCCCATGATCCTCGACCTTGCGCGCCTTCTGCTCTTCCCGGCCCTGATGGCGTTCGCCGCGGCGAGCGATCTCTTCACGATGACGATCTCGAACCGCGTGTCGCTGGCGCTGGTGGCAGGCTTCTTCGTGCTCGCCCTCGCCGGTGGCATGGCACCTTACGAGATGCTGAGCCATGTCGGCGCCGGTGCGCTTCTCCTGGTCGTGGCCTTCACCTGCTTCGCCATGGGCTGGGTGGGCGGCGGCGACGCCAAGGTCGCGGCTTCCGTCGCGCTCTGGTTCGGCTTCCCACATCTGATGAACTTCCTGCTCTACGCCTCGCTGTTCGGCGGCGCGCTGACGCTGCTTCTGCTCCAGTTCCGGCAGTGGCCGCTGCCGTACGGGCTGGCAGGACAGGCCTGGCTCGCACGGCTGCACGCCAAGGAGAGCGGCATTCCCTACGGCATCGCGCTCGCGCTGAGCGCGCTGATGGTCTACCCGGAGACCGAATGGGTGAAGGCGATCGACCTCGCTCACCTCGCACTGCGCTGAACGCCCAGGGTAAACCCGGCGTTAAGGCGATTTAGATACGCCTCATTAACCATGCTTTGACGAATAGCTGGTCAACTGCCGATGACGGCGGCGGCAGCGTCGCGGCGTATTGTTGGAAAGTTGAAGCGTATGAATAGGGCACGCATTGTCGTCCTGACGGTCGCGATCTGCGCCGGCGGCGTCGCCGCGTACCTGGCGAGCGGCACCGACAATTCTGCGCCGCCTCCGGTTCCGGTTGCGCAGCTGCCGACGGTCGACGTCCTCGTCGCCAAGAACGACATCGGCCTCGGCCAGACCGTGAAGCCCGAAGACGTGCAATGGCAGACCTGGCCGACCGCGACCGCCAGCGCCACCTTCATCCGACGCAACGAGCGCCCCGATGGCGCGACCCAGGTGACCGGCTCGATCGCGCGCGCGCCCTTCATTCAGGGTGAGCCGATCCGCGACCAGAAGCTCGTCAAGGCCGAAGGTTCCGGCTTCATGGCGGCAATCCTGCCCACCGGCATGCGGGCGATCTCGACCGAGATCTCGCCGGAGACCGGCGCAGGCGGCTTCATCCTGCCCAACGACCGCGTCGACGTCCTGCTCACGCGCCGGCTCAAGAACCCGGACCAGAGCAGCGGCGCTCCCGACATCGTCACCTCCGAGATCATCCTGGCCAATATCCGCGTCCTCGCCATCGACCAGGCGCCCAAGGAAAAGGACGGGCAGAACGCGGTGGTCGGCAAGACCGTCACCCTCGAGCTCAATCCCGCGCAGACCGCAACGCTCTCCGCGGCGCGTCAGAGCGGCACGCTGTCGCTGGCGCTGCGCAGCATCGTCGACGTCAAGATGAGCGAGATCACGCTCGATGACTCCGCGCAGAAGCGCGAGGGGGTCTCGATCATTCGCTACGGCATTCCAAGTCAGACGGCTAAGGCACGATGAAGACAGTCGACATCAAATGCAGGCCAGATTCGGCGACAATGCGGACCTCACTGGTCCGCGCCCTGTCGTTTTCGGCCGCCCTCGCGCTGGCGCTCCATCCGGCGATCGCCCCGGCGGTCGCAGCCGATTACCGCCCCGTGGCGCCGGCCGCGGCGGACGGCCAGATCAATGCGCGTTTCCTTTCGCTCGGCGTCGGCAAGTCCATCGTCATCGACCTGCCGCGCGACATCAAGGACGTGCTGGTCGCCGATCCCAAGATCGCCAACGCGGTGGTCCGCTCGGCGCAGCGCGCCTATATCATCGGCGCCGCGGTCGGCCAGACCAACATCGTGTTCTTCGATTCCGCCGGGCAGCAGATTGCGGCCTATGACATCGCGGTGAAGCGCGACCTCAACGGCGTGCGGGCCGCGCTGAAGCAGGTCCTGCCCAATTCGGACATCCAGATCGACGGCCTCGGCGACGGCATCGTCCTGACCGGCACCGCTGCCAATCCGCTGGAAGCGCAGCAGGCCAACGACCTCGCCGCGCGCCTGGCTGGCGGCGCCGACAAGGTGGTGAACTCGATCGTGGTACGCGGCCGCGACCAGATCATGCTCAAGGTGACGGTGGCCGAGGTCCAGCGCAACATCGTCAAGCAGCTCGGCATCGACCTCACCGCCAACCTGAACTACGGCACGTCGGTGGTGAGCTTCACCAATTCGAACCCGTTCACGGCGCTCGGCAAGAACCTCGTGGACGGCAACAACCTGACCACGAAGTTCGGCGCCGCCCCGTCGGTGCAGGCCACGCTGCGCGCGATGGAAACCGCCGGCGTGATCCGCACGCTGGCCGAACCGAATTTGACTGCGATCTCCGGTGAATCGGCGACGTTCATCGCCGGCGGTGAATTCCCGGTTCCGGCAGGCTATGCCTGCGATCCCACCACGCATGTCTGTACCACCCAGATCAGCTTCAAGAAGTTCGGCATCTCGCTGAACTTCACCCCCGTCGTGCTGAGCGAGGGCAAGATCAGCCTGCGGGTGATGACCGAGGTCTCGGAGCTGTCGAACGAGAATGCGATCACGCTGTCGCAGGCGGTGACCACGAACACGGTGAACTCGCTGACGGTCCCCTCGATCAGGACCCGCCGCGCCGAGACCTCGCTGGAAATTCCCTCCGGCGGCGCGATGGCGATGGCCGGCCTGATCCAGCAGCAGACCAAGCAGGCAATCAGCGGATTGCCGGGGCTGATGCAGCTGCCGATCCTGGGCACGCTGTTCCGCAGCCGCGACTTCGTCAACAACGCGACCGAGCTGGTCGTGATCGTGACGCCCTATGTCGTCCGCGCGGTGGCGCCGAAGGACCTGTCGCGGCCGGATGACGGCTTCGCCCCGCCTGCCGATCCGCAAGCCCAGCTGATCGGCAACATCAACCGGCTCTACGGCGTGCCCGGACGCACCGAACCGGCCAAGAACTACCGCGGCACCTACGGCTTCATCACCGACTGAGGCGGAACGGGGACTCTACGATGACCACAAGACCACCCCAGCTTCGCAAACGCGCCGTCCGCCTCGGCGGCGCGCTCGTCGGCCTGACGCTCGCGCTCGGCGGCTGCCAGCACAACGAGGTCGTTACCGCCTCCATTCCCGACGACTACAAGCAGCGCCATCCGATCGCGATCGAGGAGCAGAACCGCTCGATCGTCGTCTTCGTCGGTCATGCCCGCGGCGGATTGACCGCCGCCCAACGCGCGGACGTGATGGGCGTCGCATCGGCATGGTTGCACGAAGGTACCGGTGCCATTCGCATCGACGTGCCGTCCGGCACGCCCAATGCGCGTCCGGTCGCGGATACGATGCGCGAGATCCAGGCCATGCTGGCAGGGGCAGGCGTTCCGCCGCGCGGCGTCACCATTCGTCCCTATCAGCCCGAGGACAAGCGGTTCCTGCCGCCGATCCGGCTCACTTATTCCAAGATCGCCGCGGTCGCCGGTCCCTGCGGCCTGTGGCCGGACGACATCGGGCCTTCGATGAAGAACAAGAGCTGGTTCGAGAACAAGGACTATTACAATTACGGCTGCGCCTATCAGCGCAACCTCGCGGCCATGGTCGACAATCCATCCGACCTCGAGCAGCCGCGGCCCGAGACACCTTCCTACACGATACGGCGCACCGCCGCCTTCGAGAAGTATCGTAAGGGAATGCCGACGGGTGTCGCCTATCCCGATGCCGACAAGGCCAAACTCAGCGACACAGGCAAATGATCAGTTACGCGCGCCAGACACACGAAGAGCAGCCGGCAGCAGCTCCTCCGCCGGTCGAGGAGCATATTGCGCCCGCGCCGCGCGTCTCGGTCCAGGCCTTCTGCGAAACCGTGGAGACGGCCGCCGCGGTACAGTCGGCCGGCGAGGATCGCCGTCTCGGCAAGGCTCACCTGAAGATCCAGATGGGCGGCATGGCGGCCGCGATCGAAGCCTACCGCTCGGCACCCACGCCGAACGTGATCGTGCTCGAGAGCGACGGCCGCAACGACCTGCTGGGCGGGCTCGACCAGCTCGCCACCGTCTGCGATGCCGGCACCCGCGTGGTCGTGATCGGCCGCATCAACGACGTCACGCTCTACCGCGAGCTGGTGCGCCGCGGCGTCAGCGATTACGTGCTCGCGCCGGTCGGCGCGATCGACGTCGTGCGCTCGATCTGCAACCTGTTCTCGGCGCCGGAAGCCAAGGCGGTCGGCCGCATCATCGCCGTGGTCGGCGCCAAGGGGGGCGTCGGCGCCTCCACCATCTCCCATAACGTCGCCTGGGCGATCGCGCGCGACCTCGCAATGGATGCCGTCGTCGCCGACCTCGATCTCGCCTTCGGCACCGCTGGCCTCGACTACAACCAGGATCCGCCGCAGGGCATCGCCGACGCCGTGTTCTCGCCCGACCGCGTCGACACCGCCTTCATCGACCGCCTGCTGTCGAAGTGCACCGACCATCTCAGCCTGCTGGCGGCGCCTGCGACGCTCGACCGGGTCTATGATTTCGGCACCGACGCCTTCGATGCCGTGTTCGACACGCTACGCTCCACCATGCCCTGCATCGTGCTCGACATTCCGCATCAATGGTCGGGCTGGACCAAGCGCGCCCTGATCGGTGCGGACGACATCCTGATCGTGGCCGCCCCGGACCTTGCCAATCTGCGCAATACCAAGAACCTGTTCGACCTGTTGAAGGCCGCCCGTCCCAACGACCGGCCGCCGCTGTACTGCCTGAACCAGGTCGGCGTGCCGAAACGGCCCGAAATCGCCGCCGCGGAGTTCGCCAAGGCGATCGAGAGCCAACCGGTCGTCTCGATCCCGTTCGAGCCGCAGATCTTCGGCTCGGCCGCCAACAACGGCCAGATGATCGCGGAGATCTCCGCCAACCACAGGTCGATCGAGATGTTCCTGCAGATCGCCCAGCGCCTGACCGGCCGCAGCGAGACCAAGAAGCAAAAGTCGTCCCTGCTTTCACCTCTGATTGAGAAGTTGCGGGGAAGATAAGCCGCCGCATGGAGTTGTTAAGTGTTCGGTAAGCGTAGCGGAACAGACACCGACTTTCGGGCGCCCAAGCCCGGCGCCGTGTCGCTCGAGCCTGCCCCGGCTCAGGCGCCGACGGTGTCGCGCGCCCCGCCTCCGCCGGCCGTCGCCTCGCCGCCGCTTGCGCCCGCCAAAGCTCCGCCGCCTCCGGCCATGGAGAGCCGGCGTTCGGACAATTATTACGAGGTCAAGGCGACCATCTTCGGCGCGCTGATCGAGGCCATCGACCTCGCCCAGCTCGCCAAGCTCGATTCGGAGTCCGCGCGCGAGGAAATCCGCGACATCGTCAACGAGATCATTGCGATCAAGAACATCGTGATGTCGATCGCCGAGCAGGAGGAGCTGCTCGACGACATCTGCAACGACGTCCTCGGCTACGGCCCGCTCGAGCCGCTGCTATCGCGCGACGACATCGCCGACATCATGGTCAACGGCGCCAACACCGTCTACATCGAGGTCGGCGGCAAGATCCAGCGCACCGGCATCCGCTTCCGCGACAACCAACAGCTTCTCAACATCTGCCAGCGCATCGTCAGCCAGGTCGGCCGGCGCGTCGACGAATCCTCGCCGATCTGCGACGCGCGCCTCGCCGATGGCTCCCGCGTCAACGCCATCGTGCCGCCGCTGTCGATCGACGGTCCCGCGCTCACCATCCGCAAATTCAAGAAGGACAAGCTGACGCTTGATCAGCTCGTCAAGTTCGGCGCGATCACGCCGGAAGGTGCCGAGATCCTCCAGATCATCGGTCGCGTCCGCTGCAACGTGCTGATTTCCGGCGGTACCGGCTCGGGCAAGACCACCCTGCTCAACTGCCTCACCAACTACATCGAGCACGACGAGCGCGTCATCACCTGCGAGGACGCCGCCGAGCTCCAGCTGCAGCAGCCCCACGTGGTGCGGCTGGAAACCCGCCCGCCCAACATCGAGGGCGAGGGCCAGGTCACGATGCGCGAACTGGTGCGCAACTGCCTGCGTATGCGCCCCGAACGCATCATCGTCGGCGAGGTCCGCGGACCCGAAGCCTTCGACCTGCTGCAGGCCATGAACACCGGCCACGACGGCTCGATGGGCACGCTGCACGCCAACAACCCGCGCGAGGCACTGTCGCGCTGCGAATCCATGATCACGATGGGCGGGTTCTCGCTGCCCTCGCGTACCATCCGCGAGATGATCTGCGCCTCGATCGACGTCATCATCCAGGCCGCGCGCCTGCGCGACGGTTCCCGCCGAATCACCCACATCACGGAGGTGATGGGCATGGAAGGCGACACCATCATCACCCAGGACATCTTCCTCTACGACATGGTCGGCGAGGACGCCAACGGCAAGATCATCGGCCAGCACCGCTCGACCGGCATTGGCCGTCCGAAGTTCTGGGAGCGCGCCCGCTACTACGGCGAAGAGAAGCGCCTCGCTGCGGCGCTCGACGCGGCGGAAGTCGCGCCGAAGACGTGAGCAGGTCAGCAGCGCCATGAACATTCAGGTCCTCGCCCTCGCCTTCCTCGCCACCGCAGCGGTCGGTGGCATCGCCTGGGTCTTTCTCTATCCGCTGCTGTCCGGGGAGCGAAAGGCGGAAAGCCGCCGCGCCTCGGTCGCGCGCGCCGAGGCGCCCACGGCCCGTCAGGCCGAGAAGACCCAGCGCTCGCGCCGCGAGCAGGTCGAGACCACGCTCAAGGACCTCGAGGCGCGGCGCGCCCAGGAGAAGAGCGTCCCGCTCAGCGTCCGCCTGTCGCAGGCCGGGCTCGACTGGACGCCCCAGAAATTCTGGATCGTGTCCGCCGTCGTGGCGGGCGTATTTTTCGCGGCCGCTGTGTTCGCGGGCGGCGGACTGATCGGCGCCGCCGGTCTTGCCTTTGCCGGCGGCTTCGGCCTGCCGCGCTGGGCACTCGGCTTCCTCAAGAAACGCCGCGAAACCAAGTTCCTGGCTGCACTGCCCGATGCGGTCGACGTGATCGTCCGCGGCATCAAGGCGGGCCTGCCCTTGTTCGAATCGATCAAGGTCGTGGCCGCCGATGCGCCCGAACCGCTGCGCAGCGAGTTCCTGGCCATCATCGAGACGCAGGCGATCGGCATGCCGCTGGGCGAGGCCTGCGCGCGGCTCTACGAGCGCATGCCGCTGCCGGAGGCCAATTTCTTCGGCATCGTGGTGTCGATCCAGCAGAAGTCGGGCGGCAACCTCTCCGAAGCGCTCGGTAACCTCTCCAAGGTGCTGCGCGACCGCAAGAAGATGAAGGAAAAGATCCAGGCGATGTCGATGGAAGCCAAGGCCTCGGCCGGCATCATCGGATCGCTGCCGCCGATCGTGATGTTCCTGGTCTATCTCACGACGCCGCAATACATCTCGGTGCTTTGGACTCATCCCACCGGCCAGCTGATGCTGGTCGGCTGCGTCGTCTGGATGTCGATCGGCATCCTGGTGATGAAGAAGATGATCAACTTCGATTTCTGACGGTGGCGTATGGTCGAATTCCTCGTCTCGAAACTGCACGACGTCCGTTTCATGACCATGCTGCTCGCGGCCATCGCCGCGAGTGCCACCGTCTATACGCTGGTGATGCCGTTGTTCGCCGGCGAGGGCCTCTCCAAGCGCATGAAGGCGGTGGCGAGCGAGCGTGAGCGCATCCGGCAGCGCGAGCGTGAGCGTCTCAACAAGAGCGAAAAGGTTTCGCTGCGCCAGACACCGAAGCAACTCGTCTCCAGGGTGGTCGAGGACTTCAACCTGACGAAATGGCTCGCGCAGGAAGCTGCGCGGGACAAGCTCATCATGGCAGGTTACCGCGGCCAGGCACCCTATATCACCTTCCTGTTTGCCCGCATGGTCGCCCCGATCGTGTTCCTGATCGGCTCGGCCCTCTACGTGTTCGTGATCGGAAACATGCAACAGGCGCTGCCGATCAAGATCGGCATCTGCCTCGGCGCCGCCTATCTCGGCCTCCAGGCGCCGATGCTGTTCCTCAGGAATGCGATCTCCAAGCGCCAACTCTCGATCAAGCGTGCGTTTCCCGACGCGCTCGACCTGCTCCTGATCTGCATCGAATCCGGCATGTCGGTCGAGATGGCATTCCGGAAGGTTGCGAACGAAATCGTGGGCCAGTCGATCGCGCTGTCGGAGGAGTTCACCCTGACCACCGCCGAGCTGTCCTATTTGCAGGATCGCAAGGTCGCCTACGAGAACCTGGCACGGCGTACCGGGCTCGAGGGCGTCAAGTCGGTGTGTCTGGCGCTGCAGCAGGCGGAACGTTACGGCACCCCGCTCGGCCATTCCTTGCGCGTCATGGCGCAGGAGAATCGCGACATGCGCATGAACGAGGCCGAGAAGAAGGCGGCCGCGCTGCCGCCGAAGCTCACGGTGCCGATGATCCTGTTCTTCTTACCGGTGCTGTTCGTGGTCATTCTCGGACCCACCGCCATCAAGGTCACCGAGATGCAGTGAGCCGGGCTGGACCCATACGCTCTGCCACCAAGGCCAGGAAGTCAGATGATCAGTCGGGCTGGCTCAGCGAAGCGATCGGCGTCCGCTTCGGCGCGCCGCGCGGGGCGTCGCTGCGGCTCAGCATTTCCTTGAGATAGGCGACATTGGCCGCAGCCTGGTCCGGCGGCAGGTCCGCCTTGACGATGGCCTCCGCTTCCGCGAAGCGGCCCTGCAGACCGACGACCAAGCCGAGGTTCTGCCGCACCCGGGCGCCGGCACGCGGCGAGGCATGGGCCTGCCGTAGCGCCTCTTCCGCCTTCGGCAGCTCTTTCGACAGCATGTAGGACAGGCCGAGGTTTGAGAGCACGCCGGGATCACCCGGTGCGATCTTCAGCGCGCTCGCGTAATAGGATCGCGCCTCCTCATGACGGCCCATCTGGTCCAGCGCGGTGCCCTGCACAGAGAGCAGGCGCCAGTCCGGATTGTCGGGCGAATGCGCCTTCGACAGCACGTCGAAGGCCTGCTGGAAATTGCCGTTGTCGGCGAGTGCGCGGCCGTATTGAGCGAGCAGCGCCTTGTTGCCGGGGTTGGCGATGGTCGCCTGCTCGAGCACGGCGGCCGCCTGGGCGCGTTGGCCGTTGGCGCGCAAGGCCTGTCCATAGGCGAGTGCGGCGTCGGCATCCCGGGGATTGGCGCGGTAGCGCTCGCCATAGGCTTCGACCGCACGCGCCGGATCGGTCGGCGCGCGATCGGCGGAGGCCGCATCCGCCTGGGGGCCGACCGAGCCCGTCACCTCGGAGAGCTTCGACATGGCCGTGCAGCCGCCGAGGCCCATCGCAACCGTCGCGACCAGCGACGTGGAAGCAAGTAGCCGGGTAAGCCTGATCCGTTGACGCATGACGCTTTGACTCTCGAGCTGCTCGATCGAGCCGAACGCGTCAGCAATAGAATGTTAACCCTAACGGCCGGTTAACGGCGCTATCCGACGTGCTCCTCTCGCGCCGGCGGTTGTTGCGGAGGCGCGCCTCCGCCGAGGCCGAGATCGGGGCCGAGCGCCTTCACCTGCTGGTCCAGCTCCCGCAGCAATTGCAGTCTCTGCCGCGCCCGCCGTCGAACGTCGATCCCCTCGCGAGGCAGCCGCGGCACCTGGCGCAGGAAGTCGTGACGGTTGATCAGGCCTCTCCCGTAGAGCTCATCGAGCTGAGCGCGATCGATGCCGAGCACGTCGGCGGATTGCTCGATCAATTGGCCGAGCAGCGTTCTCACCGCGGCGAGCACGTCGACATCGAATCCCGGCCCGGATCTCGCGGCCTTGCGCTCGAGCTCCGCCCAGGCATGGGCCGAGACGACGTAGGCGTAGAGCGCATTCGCCCAGTTCGGCTCCGCCTCATCGTAGAAGCTGCCACGCATGAACAGCCGGCGGACGATCGCCGCGACCTGGTCGCGTGTCAGCGCGCCGGATGAGGCGGCCGCGATCGCCGACTGGACGGCCGGATCACGGGAAAAGTCGCGTCCCGCGGGCAGCCTGATGACCCCGCCCGGCAGGTTGGAATCGAGTGGCCCGAAGGCCGCATCGTTGCGGAGCCTCGAATAGCGGGTGATCGCGAAGCGGTGCTCCGTGCGGCCGGCATGGGACGCGGGGCCGAAATGGACGAGGTTGAAGCCGGCATCGTCACCGGCCTGCCCGGTCGAGGACGGACAGGAGAGCACGTAGATCGTGCGCCAGAACGCCTCACCGCTGTCGCTCGACGTCGCACGCGGATCGGGGATGGAATAACGGGTCAGCCCCTCGACATGGCGATGACCGTGCAGAACCAGATCGACGTTGAGCGAGGTGGCGGCCTCGAGGAAGGTCGCGGGTGCGGCGAGATACATCAGCGGCTCGTCGGGCACGCCGAGAAAGCGCTTTCCTTCGCCGGTCGCCTGCGGCAGCGGATGATGGTGCAGGGCCAGCACGCGGACCAGGTTGTCCACGGGCTCGGCATAGTCGGCGCGCCCGGCAGAACCGATGCTCCCCGCGAGCTCGGCGCTCAGCCGGGCGGAATCGGCGACCATCGCCTTGTAGGCGCTCTCGCCGATCTTGCCGCTCGCGAGCGCCATGAGGCTTGCGCGATTGGAATCGAGCAGCACCAGGTCGAGGCCGGCCTGGCGGTAATAGACGCTCTTCGCGCTCCGCGGCAGGTGCAGGTAATCGTAGGCGTCGTGACGGCCCGCACGCTGGCTCGGCCGCTTGACGTCGTGATTGCCGGCTACGGCCTGGATGTCGGTGAACAGCCCGGTCTGCCGGAAGGATGCGATGACGGCGAGCGCCTCGTCGAGTGCGCGCGGCGTCGGATCGTCCACCAGGTCGCCCGTGATCAGCAGGATGCGATCGGGAACATTCGTGGCACCCGCCATCTTCTCGCAAATCGCGGCCCTGAGCGTCTCGATGGCCGGAAGCAGCCGGCCCGACCCGTCCAGATGCAGGTCGGAAATCTGCGCAACAACGAACGATCTATCCATTTTGCGCCGCTCATCTGCAATGCTGCGCCGCCCAAACAGTAAGAAAAATGCTTCGACGAACGGATTCGGCCGTATCGATCTAACCTGGGCAGGCACCGTGCTGCTGCGGTCTGCGTTCGGGTCACGCAGAGCGAGCGGCACAATCTAGAATATTCTCAGATAATGCCACAACCAAAACGCTAGTAAAGCCCTGCGGCCGCGGCGTCGCGAACGGCAGCTCTCGGCGTCAGATACGAGATTTGTCCGAGGAGGGTTTCGTCTCGTCCGCTCAATATTCGATGGCAATCCGCTTGCGGATCTCGTCGACGCGCCTGTCGAGCGCATCGAAGCGCGCGTGGACGGAGCGGTCGTGGAGATAGAAGAGGTAGCCGCCGGCAAGGAACGCGAAGATCCAATGATGGTGCTCGACATAACCGAAGATCACCTCGATAGCCTGGCCGATGAACGTAACCACGCTCCACACAAACTCCATTGCATGTCCTCCCGGCGCGTTTGTCGTCGGTCGCCCCCGATTTCATTCTGGCGACCGTTGCCGGAACCTACCATGGCCCCCTTGAGGCGAGTAGCGGCTCGCATAACGGTGACGGCAAAGCCGATTGCAGCCGCGGCCAAACTCTGCGAAGTCTCGTCCGTTCGCATGACTCGCCTGAACTGACGATCCGGACCCGCCAATGCCTTCTGTCTTCGAGACGTCATCCACCGCCACCCCGATCACCTTCGTCGCCAAATCGAGCTGGGATCAGGTCGCCGAGACGCTGCCGCCGGCGCAACGCCAGTTCGCGCGCGCCAGCGCCTTTGCCGCAAAGCCGGGCGGCTATCTGGCGCTGCCCGCGACCGACGGCACCATTGCACAGGTGCTGTTCGGGCTCGAGGAGGAGAGCGCAAGATCGCGCGACCTGTTTCGGCCCGGCGCCCTGCCCGGCCTTTTGCCGCCGGGCACCTATCGGTTTGCCAATGCACCGCACGACGCACGGCTCGCGGCGCTCGCGTTCGCGCTGGGATGCTATCGCTTCGCCCGCTACCGTAAGGCTGATCGCCCCGAGGTCCGGCTGGTGCCGCCTGACGGTGTCGATGCGGCCGAGATCGAGCGGATTGCCGATGCCGCAATGCTCGCGCGCGACCTCATCAACACGCCCTCCAACGACATGGGCCCGGACGAGCTCGCCGCAGAGGCGCAAGCGCTCGCCGCCGAGTTCGGCGCGAGCTTCGCCTGCACCATCGGCGAAGAGCTGGCGAAGAGCTTTCCGCTGATCCACGCCGTCGGCATGGCCTCCAGCCGCGCGCCGCGGCTGATCGACATCGTCTGGGGCGATCCTGATCATCCCAAGGTGACACTGGTCGGCAAAGGCGTGTGCTTCGACACCGGCGGCCTGGACCTGAAGCCGTCGAGCGGCATGCTGATCATGAAGAAGGACATGGGCGGCGCCGCCAACGTGCTGGCGTTGGCGCGCATGGTGATGGATGCGAAGCTGAAGGTGCGGCTGCGCGTGCTGATCCCGGCGGTCGAGAACGCCGTCGCCGGCAATGCCTTCCGCCCGCTCGATATCTTCACCTCGCGCAAGGGGATCACGGTCGAGATCGGAAACACCGACGCCGAAGGCCGCCTCGTGCTCGCCGACGCGCTGGCGCTGGCCGACGAGGAGACGCCCGATCTGCTGATCGACCTGGGTACGCTGACCGGCGCGGCCCGCGTCGCGCTGGGACCGGATCTGCCGCCCTTCTACACCAATGATGAGACGCTGGCCTCCGACGTCGCGCGCTGCGCGGTGAAGGAGAACGATCCGTTGTGGCGCATGCCGCTGTGGCCGCCTTACGATGCCTGGCTGGACTCCAAGACCGCCACCATCACCAATGCACCATCGGGCGGTTTTGCCGGCTCGATCACCTGCGCCCTGTTCCTGCAACGCTTCGTCGAGCGCGCCAAGAGCTGGCTGCATGTCGATATCTTTGGCTGGACGCCGTCGGCGAAGCCGGCACGGCCCGAAGGCGGCGAGTGCCAGGCCGCGCGCGCCATCTACGCACTGCTGAGCGAGCGCTATGCATGACCCGCGGCTGACACCGGCGCGCGGCGACCTCGCCGCCAAATATCTCGAAGGTAAGGTGCAGGCGGATCGCTACGTCGCCGGCGAGGAATTCGAGGTGGTCGAAGCGATTGCGCCGGTGCGCGAGCAGCCGTCTTCCAACGCGATGCTGATGACGGAGGCCCTGCGCGGCGAACGTGTCACGGTCTACGACCGCAACGGCGAGGGTTGGGCGTGGGGCCAGCTCAATGGCGATGGCTATGTCGGCTGGCTGCCGGATGCGGCGCTCGCAAAGCCGGCGGCCGCCCCAACTCACTTGGTCAGCGCGCTGCGGACGTTTGCGTTCCCCGGACCCTCGATCAAGCTGCCACCGGCCGACACGCTCGTGATGGGATCGAGGCTCGCCGTGGCGCGCCAGGACGGCGGCTTCGCCGTGACGCACGACGGCAGATATCTGCCGAGATCGCATCTCGCTCCGCTCGATCACCGCGAAGCGGATTTCGTCGCGGTCGCCGAGCGCTTCCTCGGCACGCCCTATCTCTGGGGCGGCAAGAGCAGCTTTGGCATCGATTGCTCCGGCCTCGTCCAGGTCTCGCTGGCATCGACCGGGATCGGCTGCCCGCGCGACAGCGACATGCAGCTCGCTGGTCTCGGCCGTGCGCTGGAGCCGCATGAATGGAGCAGCTTGCAGCGCGGCGATCTGATCTTCTGGAAAGGTCATGTCGCGATCGTGCGCGATGCCGCCACCATGGTTCACGCCAATGCGCATCACATGGCAACGGTGATCGAGCCGATCGAGCCGGCGATCGCGCGGATCAAGGCGGCCGGCAGCGAGGTCGTTGCGATCAAGCGGCTGTAGCCGCGCACCTTGTAGATGGGTAGAGCGCAGCTACGTCGCCACCGCCCCATTCCCGGCCGTTTCCAGCCGGAACGCGGCCGCGAACAGCGCGCGGGTGTAGTCCGTCTTCGGATTCCTGAACAGCTCGGCGGCCTGGCCTTCCTCGACCACCTTGCCGCCGCGCATCACGATGAGGTGGCTGGCGAGCGAGGCGACGACGCGCAAATCGTGCGAGATGAACATGTAGGTGAGCTCGCGCTTGCGCTGCAGCTCGCGCAACAGATCGACCATCTGCGCCTGGAACAGCATGTCGAGTGCGCTGGTCGGCTCGTCGAGCACGACAAAATCCGGCTCCAGCACGATCGCGCGCGCGATCGAGATGCGCTGACGCTGGCCGCCGGAGAATTCGTGCGGATAGCGGAAGCGCGTCTCCGGATTGAGCCCGACATCCTCGAGCGCCTTGACGACGCGCGCCTCGCGTTCTTCGCGCGAGAGCTTCGGCTGATGTACGGACAAGCCTTCGGCGATGATGTCGGCGACCGACATACGCGGTGAGAGCGAGCCGAACGGATCCTGGAACACGATCTGCATGTCGCGCCGGAAGGGACGCATCTCCTGGAAACGCAGGCCCTGGATGTCTTTCCCTAAGAACACGATGCGGCCGTTCGAGGAGATCAGCCGCAGCAGCGCCAGTCCCAGCGTCGTCTTGCCCGAGCCGGATTCGCCGACCACGCCGAGCGTCTCGCCCTTGCGTACGGCGACGCTGACGCCGTCGACCGCCTTGATGTGGCCGACCGTCTTGCGCATCAGGCCGCGCTTGATCGGGAACCAGACTTTGAGATCATCGGCCGACATCACCACCGGCGCATCCGGCTGCGGCGGCGCCGGATCGGGCTTGGGCTCGGCCGCGAGCAGGTCGCGCGTATAGGGGTGTTTCGGGGTCTTGAAGACCTGCTCGACCGGCCCCTGCTCGACGATCGCGCCGCCCTTCATGACGCAGACGGTGTCGGCGATGCGGCGCACGATGCCGAGATCGTGGGTGATGAACAACAGGCTCATGCCCAGCCGCGAGCGGATCTCGGCGAGCAGCGCCAGGATCTGCGCCTGCACGGTGACGTCGAGCGCGGTGGTCGGCTCGTCCGCGATCAGAAGGTCCGGCTCGTTGGCGAGCGCCATCGCGATCATCACGCGCTGGCGCTGGCCGCCGGAGAGCTGGTGCGGATAGCTGTTCAGCCGGGTCTCCGGATCGGGAATACCGACCTGGGTCAGCAGCTCCAGCGTCCGCTTGCGCGCCTGCGCATTGCTGGTCGGATTGTGCAGCTGGATGATCTCGCCGATCTGCGCCTCGATCGTGTGCAGCGGATTGAGCGAGGTCATCGGCTCCTGGAAGATGATGGAGATGTCGCTGCCCCTGAGCTCGCGCATCTGCTGCTCGGATTGGTCGATCAGCTCCTGCCCCTTGAAGCGGATGCTGCCGGAGGGGTGGGAGGCGTTCGGATAGGGCAGCAGCTTCAGGATCGAGAGCGCGCTGACCGACTTGCCGGAACCGGATTCGCCGACCAGCGCGACGCATTCGCCGCGCTTGATCTGGAACGAGACCTTGTCGACCGCGAGCGTGGTGGCGCCCCCCTGATGGAAAGCCACCGAGAGATCGCGCACGCTGAGTAGAGGCTGGTTGATCGCGTCCATGTGCCTTACCTGAACGTCTTGCGCGGATCGAAGGCGTCGCGCACGGCTTCGCCGATGAAGATCAGGAGCGACAGCATGATCGCGACCGAGAAGAAGCCGGAGAAGCCGAGCCACGGCGCCTGCACATTGGCCTTGGCCTGCGACAGCAGCTCGCCAAGGGAAGGCGACCCCGGTGGCAGGCCGAAGCCGAGGAAATCGAGCGCCGTCAGCGTCATCACCGAGCTCGACACGATGAACGGCAGGAACGTCATGGTCGCGACCATCGCGTTCGGCAGCAGGTGGCGGAACATGATCACCGGGTTGGAAACGCCGAGCGCCCGCGCCGCCTGGATGTATTCGAAATTGCGCCCGCGCAGGAACTCGGCTCGCACGAGGCCGACCAGCGAGACCCAGGAGAACAGCAGCAAGATGCCGAGCAGCACGAAGAAGCCGGGTACGAGCACCGAGGACAGGATCAGGAGTAGATAGAGCGAGGGAATCGCGGTCCAGATCTCGATGAAGCGCTGGAAGATCAGATCGACCCACCCGCCGAAATAGCCCTGCACCGCGCCCGCCGCGATGCCGATGACGGACGAGACGATGGTGAGACAAAGGCCGAACAGCACGGAGATGCGGAAGCCGTAGATCAGCCGCGCCACCACGTCGCGACCCTGATCGTCGGTCCCGAGCCAATTGTATTCGAGATCGCGGCAGCTCGTCAGCCCCTTCTTCTCGACCACCGGCTTGCACTGCTTCTCCGTCAGCATCCAGGTCGGCGGCGACGGCGCCGGCGTCGGCAAATCGAGATTATGGGTGTCGTACGAGTAGCGGATCAACGGCCAGACGATGGTGCCGCCCTTTTCCTTGATCAGCCTCTGCAAGTACGGGTCGCGGTAGTCAGCCGCCGTCTCGAAATCGCCACCGAAGGTCGTCTCCGAATAGGTGACGAAGGCCGGCCAATAGAGACGGCCATCGAACTTGATCAGGAAGGGCCGATCATTGGCAATCAGCTCGGCGAACAGCGAAATCACGAACAGGCCGATGAAGATCCAGAACGACCAGTAGCCGCGGCGGTTCGCCTTGAAGTTCTGCCAGCGCCGCCGGTTGAGCGGCGAAGGCGCAAACGGCTTGCGCGTGATCGGAACGACATCGCCGAGCGGCGACTTCGCTGTGGTCTCGATCGGCGTCGACGCGGTGATCGTCATCAGACCTCCCGCGCTTCGAAATCGATCCGGGGGTCGATCCACATATAGGTCAGGTCGGAGATCAGGTTGATGACGAGGCCGACCAGCGAAAAGATGTAGAGCGTGCCGAACACCACGGGATAGTCGCGGTTGAGCACGCTCTCGAAGCTGAGCAGCCCGAGCCCGTCCAGCGAGAAGATGGTCTCGATCAGCAGCGAGCCGGAAAAGAAGGCGTGGATGAAAGTGCCGGGGAAGCCGGCGATCACGATCAGCATCGCGTTGCGGAAGACGTGGCCGTAGAGCACCCGGTTCTCGCTGCAGCCCTTGGCGCGCGCGGTCATGACGTATTGCTTGCGGATCTCGTCCAGGAACGAGTTCTTGGTCAGGAACGTCATGGTGGTGAAGGCACCCAGCCCCATGGCGATCAGCGGCAGCGTCAGATGCCAGAAATAATCGATGATCTTCCAATACCAGGGAAACTGCGACCAGCCGTCCGAGGTGAGTCCGCGCAGCGGGAACCAGTTGAAGAAGGAGCCGCCGGCAAACAGGATGATGAGGAGGATGGCGAACAGAAAACCGGGGATGGCGTAGCCGAGCACGAGTACCGTCGAGGTCCAGGTGTCGAAGCGCGCCCCGTCGTTCACGGCCTTGCGAATGCCGAGCGGGATCGAGATCAGATACGTCACAAGCGTCAGCCAGAGGCCAAGCGAGATCGAGACGGGCAGCTTCTCCTTGATGAGCTGGAGCACGCTGACGTCGCGAAAATAGCTCTTGCCGAAATCGAAGCGGGCGAAGTTCCACACCATCAGCAGGAAGCGTTCCGGCGCGGGCTTGTCGAAGCCGAACTGCACCTCCAGCTTCTTGATGAAATCAGGGTCGAGGCCCTGCGCGCCGCGATATTTCGAGTTGATGGCATCGCCGCCGGCACCGACCTGTCCGGGCGCGCGCTGCGCAAAATCGCTGCCGCCGGAAATACGCGAGGTCCCGCCGGTATCGGCACCCGAGAGCTGCGCGATTACGCGCTCGACCGGGCCGCCCGGCGCGAATTGCACGACGACAAAGGACACGAAGAGGATTCCGAGCAGCGTCGGAATCATCAGCAGGATGCGGCGGGCGATATAGGCGCTCATGGCTATTTTGCCTGCTCGAGCTTGGCCGCCTTGGCGGGCTCATACCACCAGATCTCCGGCGCGCCGACGCCATTGGCATAGCGCGGCAGCTTCTGCGGATGGCCGAACTGATCCCAATAGGCCAGCCGGTGCGTCTTGTTGTACCATTGCGGTACCCAATAGCGACCGGCGCGGAACAGGCGATCGAACGCGCGGCAGGCGACGGTCAGCTCTTCGCGGCTGTCGGCCGCCATGATCTTCTCGATCATGGCATCGATCGCCGGACTGGCGACGCCGGCGAGATTGTACGAGCCCTTGGTGTTTGCGACCTGCGAGGAAAAGAATGCGCGCATGGCATCGCCTGGTGTCGCCGACATGCTGAAGCGCTGGATCGTCAGGTCGAAATCAAAATCTTCCTGCCGGGCCTTGTGCTGTACGGCATCGACGAGGCGCACGCTCGCTTCGATGCCGAGCGTCGCGAGATTCTTGATGTAAGGCGCGTGGTGCGGCTGAAACGAGGGCTCGTCCAGCAGGAACTCGATCTTGAACACCTCGCCGTTCGGCAGTACCCGCTTGCCGTCCTTGATGGGAACGCCGGCCTCGGTCAGCAATTGCTGCGCCTTGCGGAGAAGGCTGCGATCCTGACCGGAGCCGCCAGAGGTCGGCGGCGTGAACGGCGCCGCAAACACCTCGTCGGGAACCTGGCCGCGAAACGGCTCCAGCAGCTTCAGCTCTTCCGGCGAAGGCGGCGCATTGCCCGCCATGAGGTCCGAATTCTGGAACGGCGACACCGTACGGGCATAAGCGCCGTACATGATGGTCTTGTTGGTCCATTCGAAATCGAAAGCGTTGATCAGCGCCTCGCGCACGCGGGGGTCTTTGAATTTGTCGCGCCGCGTATTGATGAACCAACCTTGCGCACCGGAGGGCGTATCGTCGGGCACGACCTCCATCTTGACACGGCCGTCCTTGACCGCGGGGAAGTCATAGCGCGTCGCCCAGATGCGCGAAGTGAACTCCTCGCGGTAGAGATAGCTCTTGCCGGTAAAGCCCTCGAAGGCGACGTCGCGGTCGCGGTAGAATTCGTAGCGGACGACATCGAAGTTGTAGCTGCCGCGGCAGGGCGGGAGATCAGCGGCCCACCAGTCCTTCACGCGCTCGAACTCGATGTAGCGATTGACCTCGAACCTGCCGACCCTGTACGGGCCCGAGCCGAGCGGAATCTCCAGCGACGATTCATCGAACGGGCGGGACGCGTAGTACGCCTTCGAGAAGATCGGCAGGCTGGCGACATAGAGCGGCACGTCGCGCGCACGCCCCTTGGCAAAGGTGACCACGAGCGTCGCATCGTCGAGGGCTTCCGCGCTGACCATGTCGCGCATCTGCACGATGATCAGCGGATGCCCCTTGGTCTTCAGCGTCGTCAGCGAAAAAGCTGCATCGTGGGCCGTGAGCCTGGTCCCGTCGTGGAACTTCGCTTCCGGCCGCATCATGAAGCGATAGACCAGCTTGTCCGGCGATATTTGCACGGATTTGGCGGCCAGCCCGTACATTGCGTCAGGCTCGTCACTTGCCCGGACCATCAGCGGCGAAAACGTCATGTCCATACCTTGTGCGCCGTCGCCTTTCAGGATGAAGGCGTTGAGCGAGTTGAAGGTCTGGTAGGACTGATTGTAGGCGCGCACCGACGGGATCAGCGAGAACGTGCCGCCTTTCGGCGCATCGACATTGACATAGTCGAAATGATGGAAGTCGGCGGGATATTTGAGATCGCCGAACGCCGACATGCCGTGCGCCTCGATCGCCGCTTCCGATGCTCGTGCGCCGCGCAACGGCTGCGCACCCAGCGACGCCCCGAGGGCGCCGCCAACACCCAAGACCAGCACATGGCGGCGTGACATCTGCGTCATGCGGGAATTGTCCTTCACGACTTCTTTGCGATCCGCGCCGCCTTGTCTGCGTCGTACCACCAGATGAACGGGAAGCCCGACTGACCGTATTTGGGCAGTTCCGCCGGCCGGCCAAAGCGATCCCAGCGTGCGGTGCGGACCTTGTTGTAGGTCCATTGCGGAACGACGTAGTGATTCCACAACAGCACGCGGTCGAGTGCCTTGGTGGCCGCGACGAGATCGTCGCGATCAGTGGCGTAGATCACCCGCTCGATCAGCTTGTCGACGGCCGGATTCTTGATGCCGGCGATGTTGCGCGAGCCGGCGATGTCGGCCGACTTGGACGACCAGAACTCGCGCTGCTCGTTGCCCGGCGATTGCGATTCGCCCCACGAGTTCGTGACGATGTCGAAGTCCCACTCGCGCGTCCTGTTCTCATATTGAGTCGGATCGACCGTCCGCACGCTCACGGCAATGCCGAGCCGCTCCAGCGACGGCTTGTAGAACAGCGTAATTCGTTCGAAGCTGGGATCCGAGTTGAGCAGTTCCAGCGAGAACTGGGCGCCGGTCTTGACGTCGATCAGCTTGCGGTCGCGCACCTCGTAGCCGGCCTCCTTGAACAGGCGCAGCGCCTCACGCAGATTGTCACGCACCGCTTCCGGGTTGCCTCCTACCGGATTGGTATAGGCCGTCGTGAAGACTTCGGGCGGCACCTCGGCGCGAATCGTCTCGAGGATCTCCAGCTCTTTTCCCTGCGGCAATCCGGTTGCCATCAGCTCGTCGATGCCGTCGAAATAGCTGCTGATGCGCTTGTACTGACCGAAGAAGATCTGCTTGTTCATCTCCTCGAAGTCGAACGCGTAGTTGAGCGCACGACGAACACGCGGATCGCTGAACTTGGCGCGGCGCAGGTTCGGCACGAAGGCCTGCATCACGCCCGAGCTGCGATTGGCGAACTCCTCGAGGATTACCCGCTTTTCGGTCACGGCCGGGAAATCGTAGGCGGTCGCCCAGCTCTTCGCGCTGTTCTCGGTACGCCAATCCACCTGGTCGGCCTTGAAGGCCTCGATCGCAACGGTGCCGTCGCGAAAATATTCGTAGCGCAGCTCGTCGAAATTGTTGCGGCCCACATTTATGGGAAGATCGCGACCCCAATAGTCCTTGACGCGCTCCAGCGCGATCGACCGTCCTGCAACGAAATCCTTGATCTTGTAGGGACCGGACCCGAGCGGCACTTCGAGCGTGGTGGTGGACACATCGCGCTTGCGGCCCTGCGCATCGGTCCCCTCCCACCAATGCTTCGGCAGCACGATGAGCTGCCCGACGATCTGCGGCAGTTCGCGATTGCCGGGCGCGTCGAACACGAACTTCACCTCGCGCTCGCCGACCTTCTCGGCCTTCACCACATGGCTGTAATAGGCCGAGTACATCGGATGGTGCTTCTTGAAGGAATCGAGCGAGAAGATCACGTCCTCCGGCGTGACGGGCTTGCCGTCGTGCCATTTGGCTTGCGGCCGCAGGCGATAGCTGACGAAGGAAAAATCGTCGGGATGGCTGACCGCTTCGGCCAGCGCGCCGTATTCGGTCGAGACCTCGTCAAGAGACTGCGTCAGGAGCGATTCGTAGATGAATGCGACAGCGCCGGCGACCTGGCCCTTCACGCCCGAGACGACGATGTTGAAATTGTCGAACGTGCCGACGGCGATCTGGCGCGCCACGCCGCCTTTGGGCGCGTCCGGATTGACGTAGTCGAAGCGCTTGAAGTCGGCGGGATACTTGACCTTTCCGAACAGGGACAGCGCGTGGCGCCAAGGCAACCCATTAGAAGGCAGCTCGCTTGCCGATTGCGCCTGTGCCGTGCCGGCGACGGGAACGCCCGCGACGGAACCAAGGGCTGGAAGCGCTGCCGCAGCAGTGCCGGTGAGCAGGAGATCGCGTCGGGTAATGGCCAAATCAACATCCCTGTCTTGAAGGAGGCTACTCCTTTAAGTTCCCAATATAGGCGAGGTTTCGACGGAATATGTTGCTTTTTCCTCATCTTGGAAGTCCGGCCGGCCTAACGGATGCGGCCAAACGCCCCGATAACGTCGTTGCGAGGCCCGGATAAGAAAACGGCCAGGCTTTTCAGCCTGGCCGCATTCCGAAGAATGCTCTGGAAGCCTTACTTAGACGCGGTCGGCAGCGGCTGCGGATGCTCCGACAGCGAGTTCAGATAGGCAATGACGTCGGCGCGCTCGGAATCCTTCGGAATGCCGGCGAAGCCCATGGCAGTGCCCGGGATGAAGCCCTTCGGGTTGGCAATGAACTTGTTGAGGTCGTCGAAGGTCCAGGTGCCGCCCTTTGCCTTCATGGCAGCCGAGAAGTTGAAGCCGCCACGGCCCTCACCCCGCTTCTCGCCGACCACGCCATAGAGGTTCGGACCGACGCGATTGGGGCCACCCTTCTCGAAGGTGTGACAGGCGCCGCACTTCTTGGCGGCGGCAGCGCCCTTCTCGATGGAGGCAGTCTGGAGCAGCTTTTCGATCGGCTCGGAGGAGGCTGCGGCGGCGCCACCTTCCTTGCCATGGCCAGCGTCTTCCTTCACCGCGATCTCGAAGCCCGGCTTTTCCGGCATCTTGGGGGAGAACAGTGCACTCGCGGTGAAGCTCGTCACCAGCAGGAAGAGACAGGTGCCGAGCACGGCACCGAGAATCTTATTGAGTTCGAAAGAGTCCATTTCCGGCCAGGCCCCACCGCAAGAAGGAAACAGCGGCCCAAGCGGCCGCCAGGACGAGCCTCGGGAGAATCAAACGTTCCTTATTGTTTCCCCGAGTTTTGCCATTGAGATATCGGTTTGCCCGGGGTCTGGCAACCCGTATAAGCGAGCCGGCTTCAGGCCCGTCCCCATCCCATTTCCCGGTGCGGAAAACGCTCCGTTTTCAGGCTCTTGACCCCAGACCTTTGAACCCAATGATCGACCCCCGCATCCTGGTTCTGATCCCGGCCCGCATGGCGGCCACCCGCCTGCCCGGCAAGCCGCTCGCCGATATCGCGGGACTGCCGATGATCGTGCATGTGCTGCGCCGCGCAGAGGCCGCTGCAATCGGCCGGGTTGCGGTCGCGACCGACACCGACGAAATCGCCTCGGTCGTGACCGCCCATGGCGGTGAGGCAGTGATGACCCGCGCCGACCACCCCTCCGGCTCCGACCGCATCCACGAAGCCATGCAGAAGCTCGATCCCGAGGGCAAGGCCGAGATCGTGATCAATCTCCAGGGCGATTTCCCGACCATCACGCCGCAGACCATCCGCGAGGTGCTGCCCCCCTTCGACGATCCCGCGGTCGACATCGTCACATTGGCCTCGCAGATCCACACCGAGGAGGAGGACCTCGCGCCGAGCGTGGTGAAGGCGATCGGTTCGCCGATCGGGCCGAAGCGGTTGCGGGCACTTTATTTCACCCGGGCCACAGCCCCTTACGGCAACGGACCGCGATACCATCACATCGGGCTTTATGCCTATCGCCGCGCGGCGCTGGAGCGGTTCGTATCGCTGCCGCCGTCGCCCCTGGAACGTCAGGAGAGCCTGGAGCAGCTCCGGGCGGTGGAGGCCGGCATGCGGATCGACATCATGATCGTCGATAGCGTGCCTCGCGGCGTCGACACGCCGCCCGATCTCGAAACCGCGCGCAGCATCCTTTCCAAATCCTGAGCCGCTGCTACAAGGCCGAGCATGAGCAAGATGAAGATCGCATTTCAGGGCGAACCCGGAGCCAATTCCCACATCGCCATCGTCGAGGCCTATCCCGACGCCGAGCCGATGCCCTGCGCCACGTTTGAAGACGCGCTGTCGGCGATCTCGTCGGGCGAGGCCGATCTCGGCATGATCCCGATCGAGAATTCGGTCGCCGGCCGCGTCGCCGACATCCATCATTTGCTGCCGGCGTCCGGCCTCTTCATCGTCGGCGAATGGTTTCTGCCGGTGCGGCATCAGCTGATGGCGGTGAAGGGGACCAAGCTCGAGGACATCAAGAGCGTCGAGAGCCACGTGCACGCGCTCGGCCAGTGCCGGCGCATCATCCGCAAGCTCGGCATCAAGCCGATCGTGCACGCCGACACCGCCGGCAGCGCCCGCGACATCTCGGAGCGCAAGGACAAGACGGTGGCCGCGATCGCCTCGCGCCTGGCGGCAAAGATCTACGGCCTAGACATCCTCGCCGAGGACATCGAGGACGAGGCCCACAACACCACGCGCTTCGTGGTGCTGGCGCGCGAACCGAAATGGGCGCCCCAAGGCACCGCGCCGCTCGTCACGACTTTTGTTTTCCGCGTGCGCAATTTGCCGGCGGCGCTCTACAAGGCGCTCGGCGGCTTCGCCACCAACGGCGTCAACATGACCAAGCTCGAGAGCTACATGGTGGACGGCAATTTCTTCGCCACGCAGTTTTATGCCGATGTCGACGGCCACCCCGATGATAAGGGCCTCGCCTTCGCCATCGAGGAGCTGAAATTCTTCTCGCGCGAGTTCCGCATCGTCGGGGTGTATCCGGGCCATCCGTTCCGCGCGACATTCAGCGAAGCGCAGGATTGATGGCGTGTCCCGGACGCGCGAAGCGCGAGCCGGGATCCAGGGACAGGATACCCAGTCGCGAGATGGGCCCCGGCTCTGCAGCGCACCGCTGCACCGGACGATGCTTCGCATCGCCGGGGAAGCGCTGCGCTGCGTCCGGGGCACGAGAGCGGGTTTACGCGCTTTCTCTTTTCGCCAGCCCGAACGCCTCCGCCAGCAACGAATACGACTTCTTTCGGGCCTCGTGGTCATACACCGCCGTGATCACCATCAGCTCGTCCGGTTTGCTCGCGTAGATCAAGGGCTGCAGCTTCTTCTGCACCGTCGCGGGGCTGCCGACGAACAGGCGCGACCGGTTGCGCAGAATCGAGGTGCGCTCGGCATCCGTATACGGATAGGCCATGGCCTCCTCGACGCTCGGCAGCGGCAGATATTGACCACGGTCGCGGCGAAGGCGGTTGAGGTCGAAGGACGAGGCGAGCCTTTCGGCCTCCTCGTCGGTATCGGCCGCAATGACGGCAACCGCGAGAATGGCGTGCGGGCTCGCGCGCCACGCCGAGGGCTGAAATCGATTGCGGTAATGCACCATCGCATCGATCGCGTCGTGGGATGCGAAATGATGGGCGAAGGCGAAGCCCATGCCGACCTGGGCGGCCAATTCCGAGGAATAATCGCTGGAGCCAAGCAGCCAGATCGGCGGTAGCCTGGTGTCGTCGGGCATGGCGACGACGTTGTTGTATGGGTGCCCTGCGGGGAATTCGCGCGTCTCCCACAGGATCAATTCGTGCAGGCGCTCCAGGAAATCGTCGCCCTCGCGACGGTCGAGCCGGCTTCTGAGCGCGTAGGCCGTGGCGCCGTCGGTGCCCGGCGCGCGGCCGAGACCGAGATCGATCCGGCCGGGAAACAGCGCCTCCAGCATCTTGAAGCGCTCGGCGACGACGAGCGGCGCGTGGTTGGGCAGCATCACGCCGCCGGAGCCGACGCGGAGATGCTTCGTCACCGCCGCGATCTGCCCGATCATGACATCGGGCGCCGGGCTCGCGACAGAGGCGAGGTTGTGATGCTCGGCGAGCCAGTAGCGGACATAGCCGAGGCCATCCACGTGACGCGCCAGATCGATGCTGTTGCGTAGCGCCGCGGCGGGCTTGGTGCCTGTTGTGACGACGGAGAGGTCGAGGACGGAGAGCGGGATCATGGCGGCTTAACCTAATGGAGGCCGTCGCGGCGGCAATGGGCAGGCTGCGCAGGCCTGACGTGTACGGACGGGCGGGCCCGTCAGCGGCTCAGGTTGGGCCAATTGCTGCTCGTTTGTAGACGGTTTTATCCTGCCCACCACGAAATCAGGCCCGCGAAACGAAGCCAAAGAACAATAATTCTTTTAAAATCAGTATATTATGCCGGCCGCCCTCTTTCCCACCAGACGCGCGATTCAAACGAAGAAACTGCACATTGGCGCCTAAATGGGCAACTTCCCATCAATGATGGGCTGTCGACCCGGGGGCCTTTGCCGTATTTTAGGTCTCCGAAGCTAGATCCGATCGCCGGCCTACATTGGAGTGAGTGGCGCCATGACTGACCTGACGACGCCTGCGACAGCCGACCGGCAAGATGGGCACCTGAAACGGCCTGCGATCTCCTTCGAGTTCTTTCCGCCCAAGACGGAAGAGATGGAGCGCAATCTCTGGGAGACGATCAACCGGCTCGCCCCACTCGAGCCGAAATTCGTCTCGGTGACCTATGGCGCCGGCGGCTCGACCCGCGAGCGCACGCATTCGACCATCGCGCGCATCCTGCAAGAGACCGCACTGCTGCCGGCGGCGCATCTGACCTGCGTCGGCGCTTCGCGCAGCGAGATCGACGAGATCGTCGACCGCTATCACGAGGTCGGCGTCCGCCACATCGTGGCCTTGCGCGGCGATCCCGTCGGCGGCATCGGCACGCCCTATTCGAGCCATCCCGAGGGTTATCAGAGCTCGGCCGGGCTCGTCGCCGGGATCAAGAAGCGGCACGGCGATATCGAGGTCTCGGTCTCGGCCTATCCCGAGAAGCACCCTGAATCGCGCGACTTCGATGCCGATATCGACACGCTCAAGGCCAAGGTCGATGCGGGTGCGACGCGCGCGATCACCCAGGTGTTCTTCGACAACGACCTCTACTTCCGCTATCTCGACCGCGTGCGTGCGCGCGGCATCGATATCCCGATCGTGCCCGGCATCATGCCCATGCACAATTTCAAGCAGGCGCGCAATTTCGTCACCCGGAACGGCACCTCCGTGCCCGACTGGCTCGCCGCGAAATTCGAGGGCCTCGATGACGATGCCGAAACGCGCAAGCTGGTGGCGGCGACCGTCGCCGCCGGCCAGGTGCAGAAGCTCGCCAAGCACGGCGTCGACACCTTCCATTTCTACACCATGAACCGCGCCGATCTCGTGTTCGCGATCAGCCATTTGCTCGGCATTCGCGCCAAGAGCGCGCAGAAGGCGGCATAAGAGAAAATGACCGTGACCGTCTCTCCGAAGCGAACTGCTCTCCTTGCCGCCGCGCGCGAGCGCATCCTCGTGCTCGACGGCGCCATGGGCACGATGATCCAGAACCTGCAGCTCGACGAGAAAGCCTTCCGCGGCGAACGCTTCAAGAACTTCCATCGCGACCTGCGCGGCAACAACGACCTGTTGATCCTGACGCAGCCGCAGGCGATCGAGGACATCCACGCGGCCTACTTGCGCGCCGGCGCCGACATCGTCGCGACCAACACCTTCTCGACGACCTCGATCGCGCAGGCCGATTACGACCTCACCGACATCGTCTACGAGATGGCGCGCGAGGGCGCCCGCCTAGCCGGCAATGCCGCCCGCCGCGTCGCGGCCGAGGACGGCAAGCCGCGCTTCGTCGCCGGTGCCATCGGACCGACCAACCGCACGGCCTCGATCTCGCCCGATGTTTCCAATCCCGGCTATCGCGCCGTCACCTTCGACGATCTGCGCAAGTCCTATGGCGAGCAGATCCGCGGCCTGATCGACGGCGGCGTCGATCTCTTGCTGGTCGAGACCATCTTCGACACGCTCAACGCCAAGGCGGCGCTCTATGCGATCGCGGAGATCACCGAAGAGCGCGGCATCGACATGCCCGTGATGGTGTCAGGCACCATTACCGACAAGTCCGGCCGCCTGCTGTCGGGGCAGATGCCGGAAGCGTTCTGGAATTCGGTGCGGCATGCAAAGCCTGTGACCATCGGCTTCAACTGTGCGCTCGGCGCCGAAGATCTGCGCGCGCATATCGCCGACATCGGCCGCGTCGCCGACACGCTCGTGTGCGCCTATCCCAATGCAGGCCTGCCGAACGAGTTCGGCCAGTATGACGAAACGCCCGACTACATGGCGCGCCTCGTCGGCGAGTTCGCACGCGACGGCCTCGTCAACATCGTCGGTGGCTGCTGCGGCACGACGCCGGACCATATCGCCGCGATCGCGGCCGCCGTCGCCCCGCACAAGCCGCGCATCGTGCCCGAGATCGCACCGCGCCTGCGGCTCTCCGGCCTCGAGCCTTTCGTGCTGACGGACGCGATCCCCTTCGTCAATGTCGGCGAGCGCACCAACGTCACCGGCTCGGCCCGCTTCCGCAAGCTGATCACCGCCGGCGATTACACCGCCGCGCTCCAGGTCGCGCGCGACCAGGTCGAAAACGGCGCGCAAATTATCGACGTCAACATGGACGAGGGCCTGCTCGATTCAGAAGCGGCGATGGTGACGTTCCTCAACCTCGTCGCCGCCGAGCCCGACATCGCCCGCGTGCCCGTGATGGTGGACTCCTCGAAATTCTCGGTGATCGAGGCCGGCCTGAAATGCGTGCAGGGCAAGCCGGTCGTGAACTCGATCTCGATGAAGGAAGGCGAGGAGAAGTTCATTCACGAGGCGAAGATCGCCCGCCGTCATGGCGCGGCCGTCGTCGTCATGGCGTTCGACGAGGTCGGCCAGGCCGATACGTTCGCGCGCAAGACCGAGATCTGCAAGCGCGCCTACGACATCCTGGTGAACAAGGTCGGCTTCCCGCCCGAGGACATCATCTTCGATCCGAACATCTTCGCGATCGCGACCGGCATCGAGGAGCACAACAATTACGGCGTCGACTTCATTGAGGCGACGCGCTGGATCCGCCAGAACCTGCCGGGCGCGCATGTCTCGGGCGGCGTCTCCAATCTGTCGTTCTCGTTCCGCGGCAACGAGCCGGTGCGCGAAGCCATGCACTCGGTGTTCCTGTATCACGCCATCAAGGCCGGCATGGACATGGGCATCGTCAATGCCGGTCAGATGATCGTCTATGACGACATCGATCCGGAGCTGCGCCAGACCTGCGAGGACGTCGTCCTCAATCGCGACCCCGGCGCGAGCGAACGCCTGCTGGCGCTCGCCGATAAATTCCGCGGCAAGAAGACGGAAAGCAAGGAAGCCGATCTCGCCTGGCGCGAATGGCCGGTGGAGAAGCGGCTGTCGCATTCGCTGGTGCATGGCAACACCGAGTTCATCGAGCAGGACACCGAGGAAGCCCGCAAGAAGTCCTCGCGGCCACTCGATGTCATCGAAGGCCCGCTGATGGCCGGCATGAACGTGGTCGGCGACCTCTTCGGCGACGGCAAGATGTTCCTGCCGCAGGTGGTGAAGTCCGCGCGTGTCATGAAGCAGGCCGTTGCCTACCTCATGCCGTTCATGGAGGAGGAGAAGGCGCGCAACCTTGCGAGCGGCATCGGCACCGAGGGCTCCTCGTCCGCCGGCAAGATCGTGCTCGCGACGGTGAAGGGCGACGTCCACGACATCGGCAAGAACATCGTCGGCATCGTGCTCCAGTGCAACAATTTCGAGGTCATCGACCTCGGCGTGATGGTGCCGGCGGCGAAGATCGTCGAGACCGTGAAGGCGGAGAAGGCCGATATCGTCGGGCTCTCCGGCCTGATCACGCCCTCGCTCGACGAGATGGCGTTCTTCGCCGGCGAATTGCAGCGTGAAGGCTTGAGGCTGCCGCTCTTGATCGGCGGCGCCACCACCAGCCGCGTGCATACCGCCGTGAAAATCGACCCGAGCTATCGCGCCGGCCCCGTCGTTCACGTCAACGACGCCAGCCGCGCCGTCGGCGTCGCTTCCGCGCTGCTCTCGCCGGAGAAGCGCGAGGCCTATGCCGCCGAGGTGCGCGCCGAATACGCAAAGATCTCGGAGGCGCATCTGCGCGCGCAGGCCGACAAGAAGCGGCTGAAGCTCGCTGATGCCCGCGCCAACCGCGTGCCGGTCGACTTTGCCGCGAACAAGCCGGTGAAGCCGACCTTCTTGGGCACCAAAAGCTTCGACGCATACGACCTCGCCGAGCTCGTGCCCTATATCGACTGGACGCCGTTCTTCCAGACCTGGGAGCTCGCGGGACGTTTCCCCGCCATCCTCGACGACGCCAAGGTCGGCGAGGTCGCGCGCTCGCTCTATGACGATGCGCGCAAGATGCTCGACACCATCGTCAAGGAAAAGTGGTTCCGGGCGCGCGCGACGATCGGCTTCTGGCCGGCGAATGCGCAAGGCGATGACATCGTGCTCTATGCCGACGAAAGCCGGACCAAGAGCATCGCGACGCTGCACACGCTGCGCCAGCAGTTGGAGAAGCGCGAGGGCCGCTTCAACGCGGCGCTGTCCGACTTCATCGCCCCGGCCGGCGTGCCCGATTACATCGGCGGCTTCGTCGTCACCGCTGGGATCGGCGAGGACGCCGTTGCCGACCGCTTCAAGATGGCCAACGACGACTACTCCTCGATCCTGTGCAAGGCGCTGGCCGACCGCCTCGCCGAGGCCTTTGCCGAACGCATGCATGCCCGCGTGCGCCGCGAGTTCTGGGCCTATGCACCTGACGAGGCGCTCTCCAACGATGAGCTGATCCTGGAGAAATACCAGGGCATCCGCCCCGCGCCCGGCTATCCCGCGCAGCCCGATCACACCGAGAAGGCGATACTGTTCGAGCTGCTCGATGCGGAGGCGACCGCCGGCGTGAAGCTGACCGAGAGCTTTGCGATGTGGCCGGGCAGTAGCGTGTCGGGGCTCTATTTTGCGAGCCCCGAGAGCTACTATTTCGGCGTCGGCAAGATCGAGCGCGACCAGGTCGAGGACTACGCGGCGCGCAAGGGCATGACGGTAGCGGAAGCCGAGCGCTGGCTCGCGCCGGTGCTGAACTACATCCCGTCGCAGGACAAGGCCTTCGCCGCCACGCCGGCGAACGACGAGATGCCGAAAGATCTCGCCTCGCATCCGCCGGGCTGCACCTGCGCGGTGCACCTCGTCTGGCAGAAAAAGCGCGCCGGCGCGGGGTAAGCGGGGCGTCCAAAACAAAGTAGAGAAAACAACCCCATGCACAGTAGCGATGGGGTTGAAAAGGCTTGAGGATTTTCGGCCTTGCCGAAATCCCGTTGCGGCGTCGGGCAAAACAGGGGTATTATGGCATCATCGGGCTGCTGTAGCGGTCCGACACTCTCGCCAGCGCCAGCGCCGTCATTCCGGGGCGCGCCTCTTGGCGCGAGCCCGGAATCCATTGCTCCACATCATCCGCTGCACGATGGATTCCGGGTTCGCGCTTCGCGCGCCCCGGAATGACAGAGCGCACCTCATCCCTTCGGCGGGGACAGCGGCTGCACGATCTCCTGGAACGGGGCCAGTGCCTCGCAACGCGCGCTATGCGCCGCGAGCGCCGGATAGCGCGACGCATCGAACAGCTGTGGATGCGCTTCGCGGGTAAAGCGGACGACGCAGGCCACCGCGATGTCGGCGTGGCCGATGCGCGTCCCCAGCCAGTACGGCGTCGTCACCCTGGCGCGCTCGGCCTCGAGCACCTCCAGCACGTCCGCGATCTGCGCCTGGCAGCGCTCGACCCACAGCGCGAGCTGCTCCTTCCGCAGCACGCGCTCGTAGAGCAGGCTGACCGCCTTGTCGCCGAGGCCGGAGGCGAGCGCGCAGATGCGCAAATGCTTGCGCCGCTCGGTGCCGCCGCGCGGCAGCATGGCCTTCTCGGGCCCGACGAGGTCGTCGAGATAATCCAGGATGATCATGCTCTCGATCAGCGCCTCGCCGCCGTCGAGCACCAGGGTCGGCACGCGGCGGAGCGGATTGTAGGGCGCGATCTTGTCGGCATCGCCGAAGGTCGACCATGGCTTGTGCTCGAAGGCGAGCCCGTAGAGCCGGAGCGCAATCGCGACGCGGCGGACGAAGGGGGAATCATATTGGCCGATCAGGAACATGGTTCTCGCTCTTCTCAATCATTGAACAACGGCCGATCAGTCTCCACGACGGGCTCGGCGCGACGCAACAAAAATCTCGGAAAGGGAGCATTGCGCCGGCTGCAACGAGGTCCGCGGGCGGCCTTGCGCTCAAAGGCCGTCCTGGATCGAGCGCTTGATCGCGGCGATGGCCGTCTCGTTGCGCTTGTACATCGTCCATTGCTTGATGCGCTTGGCGCGCACCAGCTTGGCTGCCGTCAGCACCCGCATGTGCTCGCTCAATGTCGGCGCGCTGACCCCGAGCTTTTCGGCGATCAGCAATCCGCAGACGCCGTCCTCGACCAGGTCGCCATCTTCCTGCTCGCGAAAATGCCGCCGCGGATCCCGCAGCCATTCCAGGATCTGCAGGCGGCGTTCGTTGGCGAGCGCGCGCAAGGTGACGGCAAATTTCATTTAGCCATTTTGCTAATTACCTAATTGATGTCAACGCTCCCTTGGGCTATCCTGGACGGTATCATGACAGCGACAATGGACATCAATCGGGAGCGGATTGCGGCGACCGAGCCGGTCATCCGTCCGCATATCAGGCGCACGCCGCTTGTTCAGGCCGATCTCGCCGATTTCGGCCTGCCGGCAGCGCCCGTCACCTTCAAGCTCGAGATGCTGCAGCATTCCGGATCGTTCAAGGCGCGCGGCGCCTTCGCCAATCTGTTGCTGCGGCAGGTGCCGCAGGCCGGTGTCGTCGCCGCATCCGGCGGCAATCACGGCGCGGCCGTCGCCTATGCGGCGCAGCGGCTCGGCATTCCCGCCACGATCTTCGTGCCCGACATCACCTCGCCGGCCAAGGCCGAGCGGATCAGGGCTTATGGCGCAAAGCTCGTGATCGCGGGCAGCCGCTACGCCGATGCGCTCGCCGCGAGCGAGGCGCATGTCGCGCAGACCGGCGCGCTGGCCGTCCATGCCTACGATCAGGCCGAAACCCTGCTCGGCCAGGGCAGCGTCGGACTGGAATTGGAGCAGGATGCGCCCGGCATCGACACGCTGCTGGTGGCGGTCGGCGGCGGCGGACTGATCGGCGGCATTGCGGCGTGGTACGCCGGCAGGACACGCATCGTCGCGGTCGAGCCGGAGCAATCGCCAACCCTGCACGCCGCGTTCGAGGCGGGCGCACCGGTCGATGCGCCGGCCGGCGGCATCGCCGCCGACAGCCTTGCGCCGCGGCGCGTCGGCGAGCTGATGTTTCCAATCGCGCGCGCCCATGTCGAGCGTGTCGTCCTGGTCAGCGACGATGCAATCCGGCAGGCCCAGGCCGCGCTGTGGTCGCACTTGCGCCTCGTAGCCGAGCCTGGCGGCGCCGCCGCCTTTGCCGCGGTGCTCTCCGGCCGCTATCGTCCCTCACCCGCCGAGCGCGTCGCGATTCTGGTCTGCGGTGCCAACACCAATGCGGTGAATTTCGATAGCTGAGCGGGAATGACATGACGGCACCGCGCGGACTGATCCTGATAGCGATCCTGCTGCCGATGATCGGCGCCGCCCACGCCCAGGACCGCCCGATCGACGACCGCCCGATCGGTTTCTTGACGCCGTCGAAGAACATCGCCTGCCAGTTCTTCACCGACAACGGTCAAGGCGTGCTCCGCTGCGACATCATGAACATGGACGCGCGCCCGCGCCGGCCCGCCGATTGCGAGCTCGACTGGGGCCACGCCTTCGAGATGAGCGCGAAGGGCGCCGCAAGCCGCATCTGCGCCGGCGACACCGTGATGGATCCCTCGCTGCCGGTGCTGGCTTATGGCGAGATCTGGCAGCGCGGCGGATTTACGTGCCGGTCGGAGCAGACGGGGCCGACATGCTTCAATGCGATGCAGCGGGGGTTTTCGCTGGCTCGGGGGAAGCAGGAGGTGTTTTGAGATCGTAGGCCCATTGCATGCGGAAAAGCAGGTCCCGGACTTTGCTGTGCGCCATCCAGTACGGCGCCGCCGCCCTTTGATGTGCTAATCAGAACATTGACGTCAGCGCAGCACTTCGTCATTGCGAGGCAGCGAAGCAATCCAGAAACTCTTCGTGCAGACATTCTGGATTGCTTCGTCGCAAGGGCTCCTCGCAATGACGGTGAGGAGGCAGCCGCACACTACTCGATGATCGGCACATGCGGCGCCGCATCGCGCGGCGACCTGCCGTCGAGGCGCGGGTCGTCGTCGATTTCGATCTGGCGGCGAAAGGGGCGGAAGCCGAAGCGCTGATAGTAGGCCACCGCCCCGGGATGATCGAAAGTGCAGGTGTGCAGCCAGAGGCGGCGGAGGTCGCGTGACCATGCGATCTCCAGCGCGCGGTTCATCAGGAAGCGGGAGGCACCCGTTCCGATCAGGCCGGCGGTGACGCCGAAATAGACCACCTCGCACTGCCCGGGTTCGCGGAAATCCAGCTCCAGAAAGCCTTCCTCGCGCCCGTCCTCGACGAGGGCATAGACCTCGACGCCAGGCGCGTGGATGATTGCGGCGAGCTCGGTGTCGGTCAGATGCGACCGCGCCAGCCACAGCCAGTTCTCGCCGACGCGACGGAAGATGTCGCGATACCAGGCAAGCGCGGGCGCATCGACCTTGCGCAGGGACCAGTTTCCCGGGGGATCGTCGCGGCGCGCGGGAGGCGCGGTCATCTCCAGATGGGTGACGACGGCGGCGATCTTGCCGTTCGGGACGTCGGAATAGCCGTCGGGGACGATCATGCTTCGTTGCTTCTTTCGTTATGGGCGAGCGGGCGGCGCCGTTTGAGCCACCACAGCAGCGCCACACTCCGTCATTGCGAGCGCAGCGAAGCAATCCAGGATCTTTCCGCAGAGGCAGTCTGGATTGCTTCGTCGCAAGAGCTCCTCGCAATGACGACGTGGAGGCAGTTGAGCGCGCCTCGCGGCATCGAGCTGCGACGCTGTGCCTACCTACGCCTACGCCTACCCCTCCCCCTCGTCGCTCGCCAGCACGCCCTTCACGGCCCTTGCCCAGCCGGCGAGCTTCCGCTCGCGCGTGGCCTGGCTCATGTTCGGCTTGAAGCGGTGCTCGAGGCGCCAATTGTCGGCGAACTTGGTCGGCTCGGGATAGACGCCCGCATTGAGGCCGGCGAGATAGGCGGCCCCTAACGCCGTGGTCTCCTGGATCACGGGGCGATCGACCGGTGCATCCAGGAGATCGGCGAGGCGCTGCATGGTCCAGTCGGAGGCGGTCATGCCGCCGTCGACGCGGAGCACGACGCTGGCGGTTTCCGAGCTCGGCCAGTCCGCGCGCATCGCGGCCCAGAGGTCGAAGGTCTGGTAGCAGACGCTTTCCAGCGCGGCATGGGCGAGCTCGGCGGGGCCGGTGTTGCGGGTGAGGCCGAACAGCGCGCCGCGGACGCGCGGATTCCAGTAGGGCGCGCCCATGCCGACGAAGGCGGGGACGAGATAGACGCTCTGCATCGAATCCGACTGATCGGCAAGAGGACCGGTCTCGGCGGCGTGCTTGATGATGCCGAGGCCGTCGCGCAGCCATTGCACCGCGGAGCCTGCGACGAAGATCGAGCCTTCGAGCGCGTAGGTGCGCTTGCCATCGAGCTGATAGGCAACGGTGGTGAGCAGCTTGTTCTTCGACACGACAGGAGTCGTGCCGGTGTTGAGCAAGGCAAAACAGCCGGTGCCGTAGGTGGACTTCATCATGCCCGGGCGGAAGCAAGCCTGGCCGATGGTGGCGGCCTGCTGGTCGCCGGCGATGCCGGAGATCGCGATGGCGCCGCCGAACAGGTCCGGCGTGCTCTCGCCGAAGCGGGCGGAGGAGTCCTTCACCTCGGGCAGCATCGATCGCGGCACGCCGATGATTTCCAGCAGCTCGTCGTCCCACTGGCCGGTGTGGATGTTGAACAGCAGCGTGCGCGAGGCGTTGGTGGCGTCGGTGGCGTGCACCTTGCCGCCGGTGAGGCGCCAGAGCAGATAGCAATCGATGGTGCCGAACATCAATTCGCCGCGCGCGGCGCGCGCCCGGGCGCCGGGGACGTGATCGAGGATCCAGGCGACTTTCGTTCCGGAGAAATAGGGGTCGATGATCAGGCCGGTCTTCTGCGAGATCACGCCCTCGCGGCCGTCGGCTTTCAGTTTCGCGCAGATGTCGGCGGTGCGCCGGTCCTGCCAGACGATGGCGCGGTGCACGGCCTGGCCGGTGGCGCGGTCCCACACCACGGTGGTCTCGCGCTGGTTGGTGATGCCGATCGCGGCGATGTCCTTTGCGGTGATGCCGGCGTGCTCGATCGCCTCGCGGCAGACCATCACGGTCGAGGTCCAGATGTCCTCCGGCTCGTGCTCGACCCAGCCGGAGGCCGGAAAATGCTGCGGGAATTCGGCTTGCGCCTTCGCGGCGATGGAAATATCGCCGCGAAACACGATCGCGCGCGAAGAGGTGGTGCCCTGGTCGATGGCGAGGACGAAAGACATGGCGGCTTACCTTGATGTGTTCTTGGCGTTTCCCGGAGGGTCGTTGTGTTGGGCCAAAGGGAGCGGATTGGAGGCAGAAGGTCAAGATTGGACGCGTCGGGTGCCACGCTTACTTACCCTCCCCTGGAGGGGGAGGGTCGCTCGCGCGCAGCGCGAGCGGGGTGGGGTGAAGCCACAAAGGCGGTCTCACATTTGTTCCGCCGAAGGCTTTTCCGTTCATTCAGGAGCACTGCGCTCGCGGATGGTCTGTCACCCACCCCGGTTCGCATTCCGCTTCGCTGCATGCGAACCGACCCTCCCCCTCCAGGGGAGGGTAACAGAAGGGTCGCGCGAGCCGCTAGGTTCGGCGGTGCTTTAAGAGTGTCGTCTCTGCGTCGCTCGATCCGTACAGCTCGACATAGATGCGCTCCATCACCGCGGTCAGATCGGTCGTGATCTCCAAATTCCAGAACCGGATGATGCGGTAGCCTTCGTGTTCGAGCCAGCGTTGGCGGTCGAGATCGCGGGCGGCCACACCGTCTTCATTGTGGTGGCCGCCGTCGAGCTCGATGATCAGGCACCTGGCAGGGCAGAAGAAGTCCACGATGTATGGACCGATCGGCGCTTGCCGGCGGAAGTGTGAGCCATCCATCGGTAATTCTTTGAGGGCACGCCACAAGATGCGCTCATGTGGGGTTGTATTCGCCCTCAGCTTTTTCGCGGCGTTACGTCGGATTGATGTTGAGACCATTGCCTTGGCTTCACCCCACCCCGTCCCAAGTTGCGCTCTGCGCAACTTGGGACGACCCTCCCCCTCCAGGGGAGGGTAAGCGACGCCCGTCACGCCGGCAACCAGAAGTCGCGTCCCGGCAGAGCCGACAAGGCTATGACCATCTCGACCAAAATGCTAAATGCCGTGTCGGGCCAATGGGGCGGCATGACTTTCACCTCCTTTCAGTTCGGCGTCTTCGTGGCGGCCGTGTTCGGCGCTTATTACCTGCCGCCGCTGCGCGGCTTCCAGGTGCAGCTGCTGGTGGCCGCGAGCGTGTTCTTCTACGGGTTCGGCCAGCCCGAGTTGCTGCCGCTGCTGCTGGTCGCGGTGCTCGGTACCCATGTCTGCCTGGTGCTGGCGTTCGAGAACCGGGCCGTGTGGATGCCGGCCGGCATCGTCTTCAACCTCGGCCTGCTGGCGTTCTTCAAATACAAGTTCCTGTTCGTCGATGGCGCCGCAAGCCACCTGACCGGCGTCGCGCCGCTCGACTTCCTGCTGCGGCTGCCGCTGCCGATCGGCATCTCGTTCTTCGTGTTTCACAACATCAGCCTGCTGGTCGACCTGACGCGCGAGAAACGCACCGCAAGCCTGCGCGAGGTCTTCCTCTACATCATCTTCTTCCCGCAGCTGGTGTCCGGCCCGATCACGCGCGCGGCCCAGTTCATGCCGCAGATCGTGCCCAAGCGGATCAGTGACGTCGCCTTCGTCGAGGCCGCAAAATGGATTCTCGTCGGCTATTTCTTCAAGCTGTATGTGGCGAACAATCTCAACGAGATGACGTCCTACATGGACTTCCCGCTCCACGAGACGCTGCGCACGCAGGACCGCTGGCTGCTCGTGTTCCTCTATAGCTACCAGATCTACGCCGACTTCTTCGGCTATTCCGCGATCGCGCTCGGCCTCGGCCTCTTGTTCGGCTATCGGCTGCCGGTGAACTTCAACCTGCCCTACATCTCGAGATCGTTCTCGGAGTTCTGGACGCGCTGGCACATCTCGCTGTCGAGCTGGCTCAGGACCTATCTCTACATTCCCCTTGGCGGCAACCGGCACGGGGGCTTGCGCACCTATCTCAACCTGATGATCGTGATGACGCTAGGCGGGCTCTGGCATGGCGCGAGCCTGAGCTACGCGCTGTGGGGCATGGCGCACGGGCTGCTGCTCGCCATCGAGCGCCCGTTCCTGAAGCTTCTCGGCGACCGCCCTGCGTTGCGCGTCGTCCGGATGGGCGTCGTGTTCTTCTGCGTCACGATGCTCTGGATCTTCTTCAAGCTGCCGAATTTCGACCACGCGATCAGCTACCTCAAGGGCATGTTCATCGCGACGGACGCGCCCAATCCACCGAAGCTGTTCTATAACCTCGCCCTGCTCTACGCGCTGCCGGTGATCATCCAGCATGCCGGCATCGGCGCGCTGGTCGACGGCCGGTTGCGGCGATGGGAGCCGTATCTCTATGGTGCGCTGGCGGCGCTGGCCTATCTCGAAGCCGGGCCCGACAGCGCCTTCATCTACTTCCAGTTCTGACCATGCGGCAGGATACGACACTTTCGTGGATGATCAGGTGCGCCGGCGGCGCCGCGATGCTGCTGCTCGCCTGCGGCCTCGCCACCGCGCGCTTCGGCTCGGCCCTGCAGCAGCCGGCCGTCACCACGCGCGACGGCAGCCTCGTCACCCTCAACCGCTATGTCCGGGAGCCCACGCCTGACATCGTGCTGGTCGGCAGCTCGGTCGCGTGGCGCCTGAAGGAGGAATATTTCTCGTTGCCCCGCATCCGCAACCTGGCGCTGGCCGGCGGCTCGCCGGTGACGAGCCTGGAGATCATCGCAAGGCAGAAAAGCCTGCCGAAGATCGTCCTGATCGAGGCCAATGTGCTCACGCGCCTGCCGGACGACGCGCTGATCGAGAAATTCTCCGGCGGCGCGGACAACGATGCGCGGTTCCTGCGCCCGGTGCGAACGGCGGTGGCCGCCTACGAGACCTGGAATCACACCCCGCCAAGCCCCGCGGAGGCGCGCGCGGCGCGGGATCGCCTGCTCGGCGAGCCACCGAGCACTTTCGACAACAAGATCCATCTCGACCGCGCCGTGCAACAGATGAACGACGAGGACCCAACGGTTGCGGCGCGGGTGAATGTGGCGCGCATCAAGGCGCTCATCGACGAGATCGAGCGGCGGGGATCGCGCGCCTTGCTGCTCGAGATTCCCTTCGCGGCGGAGATCGAGGAGTCCCGCATGGTCAGGATGAGCAAGGCGATCGTCCACACGGCCTTCCCGGATGGCGGGCGCTGGCTGCCGATCCATCCGCCGATCGGCGAGCTGCGCTGGGCCGACGGCGTGCATCTCGACGAGCGGTCCGCCCTGATCGTGGTGCGCGCCATCGAGGGCGCGCTGGCGGCGCGCGGGGCTACACCGCCGCGGTCGTGACGCCGCCATCGATGACGATGGTCTGGCCGGTCATGAAGCTCGAGGCGTCGGAGGCGAGGTAGGCGACGGCGCCGGCGATCTCGTCGGGCTCGCCGATGCGGCGCAGCGGCGTGGTGGCGGTGCGGCGCTTCAAATTGGCTTCGTCTTCCCAGAGCGCGCGGGCGAAGTCGGTCTTGACGAGGCCGGGCGCGATGCAGTTGACGCGGACGCCTTTCGGGCCCCATTCGCCGGCGAGCGAACGGCACAGCGCGAAGTCGGCGGCCTTGGAGATGCCGTAGGCGCCGATCACGGTGGAGCCGCGCAGGCCGCCGATCGAGGAGATGATGATCACCGAGCCCTTGCCGCGCTCGGCCATCTCAGGGATCGCGAGCGCGGCGAGCCAGATGTTGCTCTTGACGTTGCTTCCCATGATCTTGTCGAAGGCTTCGTCGGTGATGTCGAGCAGCGGGCCGTAATACGGGTTGACCGCGGCGTTGCAGACCAGGATGTCGATCTTGCCGTAATGCTTCGTGGCGCCTGCGATCAGCGCCTCGACCTCGGCCTTGCGCGCGATGTTGCAGGGGATGACGATGGCGTCACCGCCGGCCGCATTGATGCCGTCGGCGACCTCCTTGCAGGCCTCCGCCTTGCGCGAGGAGACCACGACCTTGGCCCCGAGCCTGGCGAGCAGCTCGGCGGAGGAGCGGCCGATGCCGCGGCTGGAGCCGGTGACCACGGCGACCTTGCCGGTGAGATCGAACGGGGTGTTTTGCATTTGGTGTTCTCGATGCTTCAACGGCTTCCGTCATTGCGAGGAGCGAAGCGACGAAGCAATCCAGACTGCCTCAACGGAAGGATCCTGGATTGCTTTGCTTCGCTCGCAATGACGATGTGGAGAGATCCCGGGACGATCGCCTCTTGATGCCCCGGGATGACGCCAAGGCGTCAGATCAACCCGCCCGCATCGGCGACGCGGCGCTGGTGGTAGTCGGTGTCGCCAAAGGTGTTTTCGATCATGGTGAGGCGCTTGAAGTAGTGGCCGATCTTCGCCTCCATGGTCATGCCGATGCCGCCGTGGAGCTGGATCGATTGCTGGCCGACGAACTTCAGCGACTTGCCGATCTGCACCTTGGCCGCGGCGATCGCGTTGCTGCGCTCCTTGGCGTCCTCGAAATCACCAGCCATGGTCGCGAACATCGACATCGAGCGCGCCTGCTCGGTGGCGACGAACATGTCGGAGGCGCGGTGCTGCAGCGACTGGAACGAGCCGATCGCGACGCCGAACTGCTTGCGCGTCTTGATGTACTCGACCGTGGTCTTGAGCGATTCGTCCATCAGGCCGACCGCTTCGGCGCAGAGCGCGACGCGGGCCTCGTCCACGACACGCTCGATCAGCGCGAGCGAATCCTCGGGGTTGCCGAGCACGGCATCAAGGCCGACCTCGACACCGGTGAAGGTGATGTCGGCGGCGTGCAGGCCGTCTTGCGTGGGATAGGACTTCCTGGCGACGCCCTTGGCATTGGCCGGGACCAGGAACACGCCGATGCCTGATTTGTCGCGGCGGTCGCCCTTGGTGCGTGCGGTGACGATCAGGGTGTCGGCGTTCTCGCCGTTGAGCACGACGAACTTTTCGCCGTCGATCACGTAGCCGTCGCCCTTCTTCTTCGCGGTCGTGGTGACGTCGAACAGATCATAGCGCGAGTTCTTCTCGAGCTGGGCGAAGGCGAGCGTCTTGCTGCCGTCGATGATCCCCGGCACGTGCGCGGCCTTCTGCGCATCGGTGCCGGCATGACGCAGGAAGCCGCCGCCGATCACGACCGTGGCCAGATACGGCTCCAGCACCAGCGCCTTGCCGAGCGCCTCCATCACGATCATGGTCTCGACGCCGCCGCCGCCGAAGCCGCCGTCGGCCTCGCTGAAGGGCAGGCCCAAAAGACCCTGCTCGGCGAGCTTGAGCCAGACCGTTTTGCTCCAGCCGCCCTTCTCCGCCATGTACTTCTTGCGCTGCTCGAAATCGTAGGAATCGGTCAGCAGGCCGTCGATGCTTTCCTTGAGAAGCCGCTGCTCCTCGGACAGATCAAAATCCATGTTTTTCTCCAAATCGGCGGGAATTGTCCTGCCGTCGTCCTCACCCTCAGACGTCATCCCCGCGAAGGCGGGGATCCAGTAAACGCAGCCGCCGGCTGTACTCACGACCGCCGCGGCGTACTGGGTCCCCCGCCTTCGCGGGGGACGACAGCGTCATTGTTGATTCACAGCCCCAGCACCGCCTTGGCGATGATGTTGCGCTGGATCTCGTTGGAGCCGCCGTAGATCGAGACCTTGCGGTTGTTGAAGTAGCTCGGCGCGATCTGGGCGGTCCAGTCCATGGCTTCGTTCGAGCCGTCGTCGCCGTGCACGTCGTAGGGCGCGGCGAACGGGCCGATCACTTCCATCAAGAGCTCGGTGGTGGTCTGCTGGATCTCGGAGCCCTTGATCTTCAGCACCGACGAGGCCGGATTGGGCTTGCCCTTGCCGTGCTTGCCTTCATCGGCGACGACGCGCAGCTGGGTCAGCTCGAGCGCCTTCAGCTCGATCTCGCAGGCCGCCAGCTTCTCGCGGAAGGCGGGATCCTGGATGATCGGCTTGCCGGCGGATTCGACCTTCGACGCCAGATCCTTGATGCGGCGGATGCGCTCCTTGGAGACGCCGACGCGGGCGATGCCGGTGCGCTCATTGCCGAGCAGGAATTTTGCGTAGTCCCAGCCCTTGTTCTCCTCGCCGATCAGGTTCTCGTAGGGAACCTCGACGTCGTCGAAGAAGACCTCGTTGACCTCACGGCCGCCGTCGATGGTCTGGATCGGGCGCACGGTGACGCCCTTCGACTTCATCGAGAACACGATGAAGGAGATGCCCATCTGCTTCTTGGCGTTGTTGTCGGTGCGGCAGAGGCAGAAGATCATGTCGGCGTGCTGGGCGAGCGTGGTCCAGGTCTTCTGGCCGTTGATGATCCACTTGTCGCCACGGCGCTCGGCCTTCGTCTTCAGCGAGGCGAGGTCGGAGCCGGAGCCGGGCTCCGAAAAACCCTGGCACCACCAATCGTCGACATTGGCGATGCGCGGCAGGTACTTCTTCTTCTGCTCCTCGTTGCCGAAGGTGTAGATGACCGGGCCGACCATGCTGACGCCGAAGGCAAGCGGCTGCGGCGCCGGATAGGACTGCAGCTCCTCGTTGAAGATGTAGTGCTGCACGGAGCTCCAGCCGGTGCCGCCATATTCCTTCGGCCAATGGCTGACGCCCCAGCCCTTCTTGTTGAGGATGCGCCACCACGTCACCATCTCGTCCTTGGAGAGGTGACGGCCCTCGACCAGCTTGCGCCGCGTATCCGGCGGCACGTTGTCGCGGAAGAACTGCCGCACTTCGTCGCGAAACGCCTGCTCTTCTTTCGTGAATGCGAGATCCATCGGATCCTCCTGTGAATTACTGCAAAACTTCGAACAGCCCGGCCGCGCCCATGCCGCCGCCGACGCACATGGTGACGACCGCGTACCTGGCCTTGCGACGGCGGCCTTCGATCAGAGCGTGGCCGGTGAGGCGCGCGCCGGACATGCCGTAGGGATGGCCGACCGAGATCGCGCCGCCGTTGACGTTGATCTTCTCGGGGTCGATGCCGAGCTTGTCGCGGCAATACAGCACCTGCACCGCGAAGGCTTCGTTCAGCTCCCAGAGGCCGATGTCGTCGACGGTGAGGCCGTGGCGCTTCAAGAGGCGCGGCACGGCGAAGACCGGACCGATGCCCATCTCGTCCGGCTCGCAGCCGGCCGAGACGAAGCCGCGGAAAATGCCGAGCGGCGCAAGGCCGCGCTTGGCGGCTTCCTTGTCGCTCATGATCACGGAGGCGCTGGCGCCGTCGGAAAGCTGGCTGGCATTGCCGGCGGTGATGGTGAAACCTTCGCCGCGCACGGCCTTCAGGCCGGCGAGACCTTCGATCGTGGTCTCGGGGCGCGGGCCCTCGTCCTGCGACAGCGTGACTTCCTTCATCGAGACGGCGCCGGTCGCCTTGTCGGTGACCGCCATCTGCGTCGTGATCGGGGCGAGCTCGTCCTTGAACTTGCCGCCCTGCTGCGCGGCCGCGGTGCGGCGCTGGCTCTCCAGCGAATATTCGTCCTGGCGTTCGCGCGAGATGCCGTAGCGCTTGGCGACGACTTCCGCCGTGTCGATCATGGGCATGTAGACCTCGCCCTTGATCTTGAGCAGCGCCGGATCCTGGGCGTGGAAGCCATTCATCTTGTCGTTCTGCACGAGGCTGATCGACTCGCCGCCGCCACCGACCGCGATCTCGACGCCGTCGAAGATCACCGAGCGCGCCGCGAGCGCGATCGCCTGCAGGCCCGAGGCGCATTGCCGGTCGATGGTGGTGCCGGCGACGGTGACGGGAAGGCCGGCGCGTAGCAGCGCCTTGCGCGCGATGTTGCCGCCGGTCGCGCCCTGCTGCAGCGCTGCGCCCATCACGACGTCCTCGACCTCCTTCGGATCGATCTTGGCGCGGGCGACCGCTTCGCCGATGGCGTGGCCGAGCAGCGTTGCGCCCTCGGTGGCGTTGAGCGCGCCGCGATAGGCCTTGCCGATCGGGGTGCGGGCGGTGGAAACGATGACGGCGTCGGTCAAGAGCGACCTCCTGATGCTTGTGAAGTGGATTGTGACGGTTTCTGCTGCTGGCGCAATTCGTGGCGGGACAATTTTCCGACCGGCGTGCGCGGCAGATCGGCGACGAACTCGACCGCGGCCGGCAGCTCGTGCTTGCCGAGCTTGCCGGCGAGCTGGGTGCGCAGCTCGTCGAGCGAGAACGGCTTTGCGTCCGGCCTCAGCTTGATGAAGGCCTTTGCGGCCTCGCCCCGATAGGGATCAGGAATGCCGAGCACGATCACCTCGTGCACGCCCGGAATGGTGTAGATCGCCTGCTCGATCATCTGCGGATAGACGTTGAAGCCGCCGGAGATGATCATGTCCTTCTTGCGGTCGACCAGGAAGAAATAGCCGTCGGTGTCGACATAGCCGATGTCGCCGGTGAGGAAGCGGCCGTCGACGAAGGCCTCGGTCGATCCCGCCGGCTTGTTCCAGTAGCCTTTGGTGACGTTCGGGCCCTTGATGCGGATTTCCCCGATCTCGCCCGGCGGCAGCACGCGTCTGGGATCGTCGAGCGCGACGACGTCGAGCTCGATGCCGGGCAGCATCAGGCCGATCGAGCCGGGCTTCTCGGGACCCGTGGGCGGATGGCCGGTGCCGGGCGAGCAGGTCTCGGTCATGCCCCAGCCGCTGCGCAGCTTCTTGCCGACCTTGCGCTCGAAGAAGCTCGCGATCTCCACCGGCAGCGGCGCGCCGCCGGAGCCAATGGTAACGAGCGAGGAGAAGTCGCGCTTGTCGAGATCGGGCAGCGCGGCGATCGCGATCCACATCGTCGGAACGCCCGGGAAATAGGTCGCACGCTTGACCTCGATGTCGCGCATCACGGCTTCGACGTCGAAGCGCTGATGCAGCGAGATCAGATTGCCGCGCCGAAGCGAGGACAACAGCACCACGGTGAGCGCGTAGATGTGGAACAGCGGCAGCACGCAGATCACGCGCTCGATCACGTCGCCGCGGGCGGCGCGCGCCGGCTTGCCCCAGACGTCGTAGATCGACACCGCCGAGGTGAGATTGCCGTGGGTGAGCATCGCGCCCTTGGGCAGGCCGGTGGTGCCGCCGGTATATTGCAGCAGCGCGACGTCATCGGCCGCGACGACAGGCCATTGCGCAGGCGCGGCGGCGCCCTCGACGAAGGTCTTGAAGGTGACGATGCGGGGATCGTCGGGGATCGCCGCCTGCGGCGTGCCGACCTTGCCCCAATGATCGTCCTCGCAGACGACGAGCTTGTCGATCAGGCCCTTCTCCAGGAATTTCAGCGCGGTCGGCAGCAGGGCCTGGAGGTTGGAGGTGACCAGCACACGCGAGCCGGAATCGGTGATCTTGTGCGTCAGCGCGATCTCGCCGTCGAGCGGCGACAGATGCGCGACGCGGCCGCCGGCCTTCAGCGCGCCGAAGAAGTTGACGGGGTGATCGGGCGTGTTGCCGAGGAACAGCGCGACCGAGCTGTTCTTGCCGCATCCGGCGCGCAGGAACGCCGCGGCGGCGCGATCGGCCTGAGCTGTGAGCTCGGTGTAGCTGATCGGTCGGTCGCGGAACTCCAGCGCGGTGCGCGTGCCATAATCGGCGGCGGCCTTCGCGAGGAGATCCGGCAGCGTGCCCTGGACGATGGTGTCGTCCCACCGCACGCCCTCGGGATAAAACTGTTCGCCGGGATGGGTCATTTTCTTGATTGCTTGAGCGAGCACTCGCGAAATCCATAGCCACCAGCTGGGGTTATGGATTCCGGGCCTGCGCCTTGCGGCGCATCCCGGAATGACAAAGGTTGAGACGAAGCGGCCATCACGCCGCTTTCGACTCGGCCGCGAGCGAGGCGAACGTCTTGCCCTCCGCCGCGAGCTTCTTCAGCAGCGGGGCGGGCTCGAGGCTGGGGTCGTTGGTCTCCTTGGCGTAGAAGGCCAGGCGATCGGCGATGTGCTTCAGGCCGACGCTGTCGGCCCAGAACATCGGGCCGCCGCGATAGATCGGCCAGCCGTAGCCGTAGAGCCAGACCACATCGATGTCGCTGGGACGCGCGGCGATGCCCTCTTCGAGGATCTTCGCGCCCTCGTTGATCATCGGATACATCATGCGCTCGAGGATCTCCTCGTCGCTGACGACGCGCTTCTTGCGGCCGAGACGCAGCAAGGTCTCGTCGATCAGCTTCTCGACATCGGGGTCAGGCAGCGGCGCGCGAGAACCCTGCTCGTACTTGTAGTAACCCTTGCCGGTCTTCTGGCCGAAGCGGCCGGCTTCGCAGAGCGCGTCCGCGATCTCCGACTTGATGCCGCGGTCCTTGCGCGAGCGCCAGCCGATGTCGAGGCCGGCGAGGTCGCCCATTGCGAACGGCCCCATCGGCATGCCGAATTTCGTCACGACGGCGTCGACCTGCTGCGGCAGAGCGCCTTCGAACAGGAGCTTCTCGGACTGCTTGCCGCGCTGCGCCAGCATGCGGTTGCCGACGAAGCCGTCGCAGACCCCGACCACGGCCGGGACCTTCGCGATCTTGCGCGCGATCGACACCGCGGTCACCAGCGCATCCGGCGCGGTCTTGTCGGCGCGCACGATCTCGCACAGCTTCATGACGTTGGCCGGCGAGAAGAAGTGCATGCCGAGCACGTCCTGCGGACGCTTGGTCGACTTGGCGATCTCGTCGATGTTGAGGTACGAGGTGTTGGAGGCGAGCACGGCGCCGGGCTTGGCGTACTGGTCGAGCTTGCCGAACACCTCCTTCTTCACCGCCATGGTCTCGAACACGGCCTCGATGACGAGGTCGGCATCGCCGACATTCTCGATACCGACGACGCCGTTGATCAGCGCCATCCGCTTGGCGGGCGCATCGGCCGGGATGCCGCCGCGCGCGGCGGTCGCTTCCCAGTTCTTCTGCATGATGCCCATGCCGCGCTTGAGCTGCTCTTCGCCGGTCTCGATCAGGGTTACGGGCACGCCGGCATTGGCAAAGGACATCGCGATGCCGCCGCCCATGGTGCCGGCGCCGAGAATGGCGACGCGGTTGACGGGCCGCGGCTTGGTGCCTTCAGGAACGCCCGCGATCTTGTTGGCCTCGCGCTCGGCGAAGAAGGCGTAGCGCTGCGCCTTGGACTGGTCGCTGGCGACGAGCTTGAGGAAGCCCTCGCGCTCCTTCTTCAGCCCTTCGTCGAAGGGCAGGTCAATGGCGTAGCCGACGGCATCGGCCGCCGCGAACGGCGCCTCCAGGCCGCGCGACTTCTTGGTCATTGCCGCAACCGCATTGGTGAAGATCGAGCGGTCGGCCTTGGCCGCCGCGAGCTTGGAATCGTCGTCGCGCAGGCGCCGCAGCGGGCGCTTCTCGGCCAGCAGTTTGCGCACGAAGGCTTCGCCACCGGACGCCGGCCCCTCGATGATCTCCTCGATCAGGCCGTTCTTCAGCGCTTCCGCCGCCCCGATCGGGTCGCCGCCGACGATCATCTTGACGGCGAGCTCTGGGCCCACCGCACGGGGCAGGCGCTGGGTGCCGCCGGCGCCGGGCAACAGGCCGAGCTTGACTTCGGGCAGGCCGAGCTTGGCCTCTTTCACTGCAACGCGGAAATGGCAGGCCAGCGCGACCTCGAGGCCGCCGCCGAGCGCGGTGCCGTGGATGGCGGCAACGACCGGCTTGGGCGAATTTTCGATCTCGGACAGCACGTCGTTGAGGGCAGGCGGCTTCGGCGGCTTGCCGAACTCGGTGATGTCGGCCCCGGCGATGAAGGTGCGGCCGGCGCAGGTCAGCACGATGCCCTTGATGGCGGGATCGGCGATCGCCGCCTTGATGCACTCGAGGATCCCACCGCGGACTGCGGCACTCAGCGCGTTGACCGGCGGGCTGTTGACCGTGACGATCCCGACTTCGTCATGACGCTCAAGCTTGACCACTTCGCTCACGGTGTCCCTCCTTGGTGGGGATTTACTTTTGTTCGATTTCGCGGTGCGGAATTTAATTCCGCATCTTGACGGCAGGGTTATTTTGAAGCACGGACGTTGTCAACGACTCCGCGCAAGAAGCAGATCAGGGATGAAGCGTACAGGAAAGAAGACCGCGACCGATCGGAATTTCGTCGTCGCGCTTTCCCGCGGACTGGAAGTATTGCGCGCGTTCCACCCCAATGACGGCCTGCTCGGCAATCAGGAGATTGCCTCGCGCACCAATCTGCCCAAGCCCACCGTGTCGCGCCTGACCTACACGCTGACCAAGCTCGGCTATCTGACGCCGGTTCCCCGGTTCGAGAAGTACCAGCTCGCACCTGCAGCGATGTCGCTCGGCTACGCGGCGCTGGCCAATCTGGGCGTTCGGCATTTGTCCGAGCCGTTCCGCGAGGAAGTGATGCGCGCGACCGGCGGCGCCGTCGCCGTCGGCGGCCGTGACCGCCACAGCATGATCTATTTCGGGCAGAGCCGCGGCAGCGAGACCGTCGGCGTTCAACTCGACGTCGGCTCGCGCGTGCCGATTGCAACCAGCGCGATGGGCCGCGCCTATTTCTGGGCGCTCGACGACGAAGGTCGCGCTGACGTGTCGCGCATCCTGCGCGAACATTACGGCAGCCGCTGGCCGAAGATGCGCGAGGGATTGGAACGTTCCGGCGAGACCGTCGCGAAATACGGCTTTGCGATTTCGGTCGGCGACTGGCACGACGACATCGGCGCGGCCGGTGTCGCGCTCAAGCTCAACGACGGAACCGGACCATACGCATTCAATTGCGGCGCGCCCGCATTCCGTTTCACGGAAGAGCGCTTGATCAACGACATTGGACCGCGTCTCCTAGCGATGGTAAGGAACATCGAAGCGGCGCTCGGGGGTCTGATGCCGCATTCAAAAAAAGACATCGGCAAAAAGCTGAAATCAGGAGGAAAAGTTGCGCGTGTGGCCGAGGGATTCAGATAGCCTTTGTCATCACCGGGAGCGGCTCGGATCGCCCCATCGCTCACTGAATGACGTGAGCGAGACGAGATGACGCAGGCACAGCTCGCGCAGGGTACATCGCCCCTGCTCGCGGTTCGCGACGTCAGCGTCGTGTTCGGCGGCATCGTCGCGCTCAACGGCGTGTCCTTCGACATGCACAAGGGCCAGATCCTCGGCTTGATCGGCCCGAACGGCGCCGGCAAGACCACGCTGTTCAACTGTCTGTCGCGGCTGTACCAGCCGTCGTCCGGCGACATCCTGATGGAGGGCGTGAGCATCCTGTCGCGGCCGCCGCACCGGATCGCCGAGATCGGCATCGGCCGCACCTTCCAGAACGTGGCTCTGTTCCCGAACCTGTCGGTGATGGACAACGTCCGCGTCGGCGCGCATGCCCGCACCTCCAGCGACATCATCAGCGACTCCTTGAAGCTTGCCTGGGTCCGCCGCAGCGAGACCGCGGTCAACAAGAAGGTCCACGAGATCCTCTCCTATCTCGACCTCGAGGACGTCGCGCACACCATCGTCTCCGGCCTGCCCTTCGGCACGCAGAAGCGGGTCGAGCTGGCGCGCGCGCTGGCGGCGGACCCGAAGATCCTGCTGCTCGACGAGCCCGCCGGCGGCCTCAACCACGAGGAAGTCCACGTGCTCGGCGACCTCATCCGCCGCATCCGCAACGAGCGCCACATGACCGTGCTGCTGGTCGAGCACCATATGGGCCTCGTGATGTCGATCGCCGACCACGTCGTCGCGCTGAATTTCGGCAAGAAGCTCGCGGAAGGTACCCCCGCCCAGGTGCAGGCGGACCCCGACGTCATCAAGGCCTATCTCGGGAGCAAGGACCAATGACGACACTGCTCAACGTCAAGGACCTGCGCGCCTATTACGGTCAGGTCCAGGCGCTCCATGGCCTGTCGTTCTCGCTCAACGAGGGTTCGCTGACGACGCTGCTCGGGGCCAACGGCGCCGGCAAGACCACGACGCTGCGCGCGATCTGCAACATGGTGCGCTCGACCGGCGGAATCGAGTTCGACGGCAAGCCGCTCAACAACCGCTCCACCGAGAGCATCGTGCGGTTCGGCATCGCCCATGTGCCGCAGGGTCGCGGCACCTTCACCACCATGACGGTCGAGGAGAATCTCCAGCTCGGGGCGATCACCCGCAAGGACAGCGCCGGCATCGTCTCCGACATCGAGCGCATGTATGCGCATTTCCCGGTCTTGAAGCAGCGCCACACCCAGCAGGCCGGCACGCTCTCCGGCGGCGAACAGCAGATGCTCGCGGTCGCCCGCGCCCTGATGCTGCGGCCGCGGCTGATGCTGCTCGACGAGCCCTCCTTCGGCCTCGCGCCGCTGGTGGTGCGCGATCTGTTCGGCATCCTCGGCAAGATCAACCGCGAGGACAAGGTGTCGATCCTGGTGGTCGAGCAGAACGCCCAGCTGGCGCTCGAGCTCGCCGACCAGGCCTATGTGATCGAGACCGGCCGCATCGTGATGTCCGGCAAGGCCAAGGACATCGCGAACAACGAAGAAATCCGCAAATCCTATCTGGGTTACTGAGGGAGCCGGCACAATGGAGCTGTTCACCAACCAGGTCCTGGCCGGCATCGCCACGGGCGCGATCTACGCCTGCATGGCGCTCGCCGTGGTCATGATCTACCAGGCCATCGACCATCTCAACTTCGCGCAGGGCGAGATGGCGATGTTCTCGACCTTCATCTCGTGGCAGCTGATGCAGTGGGGCGTGTCCTATTGGGCCGCCTTCCTGATCACTCTGGCATTTTCCTTCGTTGCCGGCATCGCGATCGAGCGCATCCTGTTCAAGCCGCTCGCCAAGGCACCGGTGCTCACCAACGTCGCCGGCTTCATCGCGCTGTTTGCGATCATCAACTCGTCGGCCGGCCTGATCTGGGACTTCACCATCAAGCAATATCCGACGCCGTTCGGCTCCGCGCCGTTCCTCGGCAGCCAGCTGATCTCGACCCACCAGGCCGGCATGATCGGCGTCACCGTGCTGCTGTTGCTCGGGCTCTATTTCTTCTTCCAGTACACCCGCATCGGTCTCGCCATGCGCGCGGCCGCCTCGGTGCCTGAATCGGCCCGCCTCGTCGGCATCAACACGAGCTGGATGATCGCGCTCGGCTGGGGCATGGCGACCGCGATCGGCTCGATCGCCGGCATGCTGATCGCCCCTGTCGTGTTCCTCGAGCCCAACATGATGGGCGGCGTCCTGATCTACGGCTTCGCCGCGGCGGTGCTCGGCGGACTGTCGAGCCCGTTGGGCGCCGTGGTCGGCGGCTTCCTGGTCGGCGTCTTCGAGAATCTCGCCGGCACCTACATCCCGGGCGTCGGCAACGAGCTGAAGCTCCCGATCGCGCTCGCGCTGATCATCTCCGTCCTGGTCGTCAAACCCGCTGGTCTGTTAGGCCGGCACATCGTCAAGCGAGTTTGATCATGAGCGCAGCAGAAGAAGTCGTCGCCGAAGGCCACGAGGCGGTCGAGGCGGTTCCGAAGCGGGCCATGACGCTGGGCACCGGCACCTCGCTGGTGGTGCTGGCGGCGCTGTTGATCGTGCCGATGTTCGTGAAGAACTTCATCATCTTCCAGATGACGATGCTCCTGATCTACGGGCTCGCGGTGCTGGCGCTGAACATCCTGACCGGCGGAAGCGGCCAGTTCTCGCTCGGCCAGAGCGCGTTCTACGCCGTCGGCGCCTATACCTCGGCCGTGCTGATGGAGCACGCCAACATCAACTACGCGCTGACCATTCCGATCTCCGCTGCGGTCTGCTTCGCATTCGGCTATTTGTTCGGCAAGCCGGCGCTGCGGCTGTCCGGCGTCTATCTCGCGCTCGCGACCTTCGCGCTCGCGACCGCGATGCCGCAGCTGCTCAAGCTGAACTTCCTCGAGCACTGGACCGGCGGCGTGCAGGGCCTCGTCGTCACCAAGCCGGACGCGCCGTTCGGCCTGCCGATGTCGCAGGACATGTGGCTCTATTATTTCACGCTCATCGTGACGGTCTTGATCTACATCTTCTCGGTGAACCTGTTGCGCTCCCGCTCCGGCCGCGCCTTCATGGCGATCCGCGACAACGAGATCGCGGCCTCCTCGATGGGCGTCAACGTCGCGCTGTACAAGACGCTGGCGTTCGGCGTGTCCGCCGGCATCACCGGCGTTGCCGGCTCGCTCGGCGCCATCGCGGTGCAGTTCGTCGCACCCGACAGCTACACCATCACGCTCGCGATCTCGCTGTTCCTCGGCATGGTCGTCGGCGGCGTCGGCTGGCTGCCCGGCTCGTTCGTCGGTGCGGCCTTCATCATCTTCGTGCCGAACATGGCCGAGAGCATCTCCAAGGGCCTCTCCGGCGCGGTGTTCGGCGTGCTGTTGTTCCTCGTCATCTACCTCGTGCCGCATGGTGCAAGGCAGGTCGCGATCCTGGGCCAGCAACTCGTCGGCAAGCTCAGGAAGAACTGAAGACCCGTTGAATTAACCAAGGAGACCGAATTGTATTTTGGAAGAACACTGCGAGCCGCCGCGCTGGTCACGGCAACGGCGGCCATCACTCTCACCTCCGGCGCTGCACTCGCCCAAAAGAAATACGACACCGGCGCGTCCGATACCGAGATCAAGATCGGCAACATCATGCCGTACAGCGGTCCGGCGTCGGCCTATGGCATCATCGGCAAGACCGAAGAAGCCTATTTCAAGATGATCAACGACAAGGGCGGCATCAACGGCCGCAAGATCAACTTCGTGACCTATGACGACGGCTATTCGCCGCCGAAGGCCGTCGAGCAGGTCCGCAAGCTGGTCGAGAGCGACGAGGTGCTGGCCGTCTTCAACCCGCTCGGCACGCCCTCGAACAGTGCGATCCAGAAATATCTCAACGCCAAGAAGATCCCGCAGCTGTTCGTCGCCACCGGCGCCACCAAGTGGAACGATCCGAAGAACTTCCCCTGGACCATCGGCTGGCAGCCCTCCTACCAGAGCGAAGCCCACATCTACGCGAAATGGCTGATGAAGGAGAAGCCGGACGCCAAGATCGCGATCCTCTATCAGAACGACGATTTCGGCAAAGACTACCTCAAGGGCACCAAGGACGGTCTCGGCGCCAAGGCCTCGTCCATGGTCATCCTGGAGGAGAGCTACGAGGTTTCCGAGCCGTCGATCGACGGCCACATCGTCAAGATCAAGGCCGCCAATCCCGACGTGCTGCTGATCTACGCGACGCCGAAATTCGCCGCCCAGACCATCAAGAAGACCGCCGAGCTCAGCTGGAAGCCGCTTCAAATCCTCACCAACGTGTCGATCTCGGTCGGCAGCGTGATGAAGCCGGCCGGCTTCGAGAACGCGCAGGGCGTGCTGTCGGCCGCCTATGCCAAGGACTCGACGGACCCGCAATGGGCTAACGATCCCGGCATGAAGAGGTGGAACGAGTTCGTCGACAAGTACATGCCGGGCGCCGACAAGTCGGACACCAGCATGGTCTATGGCTATGGCGCCGCCTCGACCCTGGCCAAGGTGCTGGAAATGTGCGGTGACGATCTCACCCGCGCCAACCTCATGAAGCAGGCCGCGAGCCTGAAGGACTTCGCGCCGGATACGCTGCTGCCCGGCGTCAAGATCAACACCGGCGCCACCGACTTCGCCCCGATCGCGCAGCTCCAGATGATGCGCTTCAAGGGCGAGAAGTGGGAACTGTTCGGCGAAATCATCAGCGGTGACGTCGCCTCCGAGTGACGGGCTGACGCTATCATCCAAGACGAGGAGCCCCCGCGGACAGCCGCGGGGGCTTTTTGTTGACGACAGGCGTCAATCTTGTTCAATGCGATCGATCCATCCCGGAGTAGGAGAACAATGGCCGCCGCTCGTTCCCAGGTTGCGCTCCTCTGGGCCGCGCTCGCCTTGTGCACCGCAACGAGCAGCGGAGCGCTGGCGCAAAAGAAATACGACAGCGGCGCATCAGATACCGAGATCAAGATCGGTAACATCATGCCCTATAGCGGTCCGGCCTCCGCCTATGCCGCGATCGGCAAGATCGAGGAAGCCTATTTCAACAAGATCAATGCCGAGGGCGGCATCAATGGCCGCAAGATCAAATTCATCTCCTATGACGACGGCTATTCGCCGCCGAAGACGGTGGAACAGGCACGCAAGCTGGTCGAGAGCGACAATGTGCTGCTGATCTTCGGCTCGCTCGGCACCTCCACCAACAGCGCCATCCGCAAATACATGAACGAGAAGAAGGTGCCGCAATTGTTCGTGGCGAGCGGCGCCTCGAAATGGAACGATCCCAGGCAATATCCCTGGACCATGGGCTGGCAGCCGAGCTACGCGAGCGAGGCGCGCATCTACGCCAAATACGTCATGAAGGAGAAGCCGGAGGCGAAAATCGGCGTGCTCTACCAGAACGACGATTTCGGCAAGGACTATCTGAAGGGGCTGAAACAGGGCCTCGGGCCCAAGGCCTCGATGATCGTGCTGGAAGAAGCCTATGACAGCTCCGAGCCGGCGATCGACGAGCACGTCGTCAAGTTGAAAGCCTCCGGCGCCGACGTCTTCATCAGCATCACCAGCCCGAAATTCGCCGTGCAGGGGATCAAGAAGGCGGCGGAGATCAACTGGCATCCGATGCAGATCATCTCCAACGTCTCGGCTTCGATCAGCGGCGTCTTGGAGCCGGCGGGCATCGAAATCTCGCAAGGCGTCCTGTCGGCGACCTACACCAAGGACGGCTCCGACCCGCAGTGGAATGCCGATGACGGCATGAAGAAATTCTACAACTTCCTCGCCCAATACCAGCCCAAGGCCAACAAGCTCGATGCCGGCGTCGTGTTCGGCTACGCCGCCGCGCAGACCATGGTGAAGGTGCTGCAGATGTGCGGCGACGATCTCACCCGCGAGAACGTCATGAAGCAGGCCGCCAGCCTGAAGGACTTCGAACCCGACACGCTGCTGCCCGGCATCAAGATCAACACCGCGCCGGACAATTTCGCCCCGATCGAGCAGCTGCAGATGATGCGCTTCAAGGGCAAGAAATGGGAGCTGTTCGGCGACATCATCTCGAGCGAGATGAGCCACTGAGCGCCGCGGCGGCACAATTCAAGATAGCTGCTTCTTCACAAGGCAACTCCCGCGGTGAGTTTGCCCCGCAAAAATCTCACGCGCCGGAATATTCCGAGTCGGCTTCGAAAAGATCTCCGCTCCCGCGATGCTCGTGCGGGGCGTTTGTCTTGCTGACGGCCGTGGATAGGTATTGAATACACGACGGAGCGACGAGCAACGATCGCTCCCAACAAGAACAATCGACACAATCAAACCCACCTAGGGAGAGCAAGATGCCTGCAATGCATGTGCGATTGGGGGCCGTCTCGGCTGCCCTCGTGCTGGCCGCCACACTTTCCACGGCAGCGTCCGCGCAGAAGAAATACGACACCGGCGCATCCGACACCGAAATCAAGATCGGCAACATCATGCCCTACAGCGGTCCCGCGTCCGCCTACGGCGTGATCGGCAAGACCGAAGAGGCCTATTTCCGCAAGATCAACGCGGAAGGCGGCATCAACGGCCGCAAGATCAACTTCGTCACCTACGACGACGCCTATTCGCCGCCGAAGACGGTGGAGCAGGCGCGCAAGCTGGTCGAGAGCGACGAGGTGCTGCTGATCTTCAACTCGCTCGGCACGCCGCCGAACTCGGCGATCCAGAAGTACATGAACCAGAAGAAGGTGCCGCAGCTGTTCGTCGCCACCGGCGCAACGAAGTGGAACGATCCGCAGAACTTCCCGTGGACGATGGGCTGGCAGCCGAACTACCAGAGCGAGTCGATCATCTACGCCAAGTACATCCTGAAGAACCATCCGAACGCCAAGATCGCCGTGCTCTACCAGAACGACGATTACGGCAAGGACTATCTGAAGGGCTTCAAGGACGGGCTCGGCGGCAAGACCTCGATGATCGTGATGGAGGAAAGCTACGAGGTCTCGGAGCCGACCATCGACTCCCACATCGTCAAGCTCAAGGCGACCGGCGCCGACGTGTTCTTCAACATCACGACGCCGAAATTCGCGGCGCAGGCGATCAAGAAGAACGCGGAGATCGGCTGGAAGCCGCTCCACTTCCTCAACAACGTCTCGGGCTCGATCGGCAGCGTGATCAAGCCGGCCGGCTTCGAGAACGCGCAGGACATCATCTCGTCGCAATACTTCAAGGATCCGACCGACGCGCAGTGGAAGGACGACAAGGCGATGATCGCGTGGAACGAATTCCTGGACAAGTACTATCCGGAAGCGAACCGCGCCGATGCCTCGGTGATGTATGGCTATATCGTGAGCCAAGGCCTCGCTCACGTGCTCAAGGCCTGCGGCGACAATCTGACCCGCGAGAACATCATGAAGCAGGCCGCCAACATCAAGGACTTCGAGCCGGCGGGCCTGTTGCCGGGCGTCAAGGTCAACACCTCGGCCGCCGATTTCGCGCCGATTTCGCAGCTGCAACTGATCCGGTTCAAGGGCGAGCATTGGGAGCGATTTGGCGAGGTCTTGAGCGGCGACGTCGGCGGCTGACCATTAACCAGTCGCTAAAGACGTAAGTCCCAATCGACTAAAGACGCAGCCCCTGCGGCCCTGCCGCAGGGGCTTTTCCTTGAAGCTTCTGGGCAAATCGTATTGAATTGCGCTCGCGCCGCCAAAAACAATCAAGCCAAGAAAAGGGACGCACACACCAAGAAAAAAACAGGGAGATTGGAATGCCCGCTGTCACCGGCAAATTTGCGGCCGCGTCACTGGCGCTCGCGCTCATTGCAGCTGCGACCTCCACTGCATCGGCCCAGAAGAAATACGATACCGGCGCGACCGACACCGAGATCAAGATCGGCAACATCATGCCCTACAGCGGACCGGCCTCCGCCTACGGCATCATCGGTCGCACCGAAGCCGCCTATTTCAAGAAGATCAACGAAGAAGGCGGCATCAACGGCCGCAAGATCAATTTCGTCTCCTACGACGACGCCTATTCGCCGCCGAAGACGGTGGAGCAGGCGCGCAAGCTGGTCGAGAGCGACGAGGTGCTGCTCGTCTTCAACTCGCTCGGCACGCCGCCGAACACCGCGATCCAGAAATACATGAATTCGAAGAAGGTGCCGCAGCTGTTCGTCGCCACCGGCGCCACCAAGTGGAACGATCCGCAGAACTTCCCGTGGACGATGGGCTGGCAGCCCAACTACCAGAGCGAGACGCAGATCTACGCCAAGTACATCCTCAAGGCCATGCCGAACGCCAAGATCGGCGTCCTCTACCAGAACGACGATTACGGCAAGGACTATCTGAAGGGCCTGAAGGACGGCCTGGGCGCCAAGGCCGCGAGCATGATCGTGCTGGAGGAAAGCTACGAGACGTCGGAGCCGACCATCGACAATCACATCGTCAAGCTGAAAGCGACCGGCGCCGACGTGTTCATCAACATCACCACGCCGAAATTCGCGGCACAGGCGATCAAGAAGATCTCCGAAATCGGCTGGAAGCCGACGCACTTCCTCAACAACGTCTCGGCCTCGGTCGGTAGCGTGATCAAGCCCGCCGGCTTCGAGAATTCGCAGGACATCATCTCGGCCGCCTATCTGAAGGACGTCTCCGATCCGCAGTGGAAGGACGACGCCGGCATGAAGGCGTTCCTGGAGTTCATGACTAAGTACTTCCCCGAAGGCGACAAGCTCGACGGCGGCACCATCGTCGGCTACGGCGTGGCACAGACGCTGGTCGAAGTGCTGAAGAAGTGTGGCGACAATCTCACGCGCGAGAACGTCATGAAGCAGGCCGCGAGCCTGAAGGACTTCCGCACCGAAGTGCTGCTGCCCGGCATCAAGATCAATACCGGGCCGAACGACTTCGCGCCGATCAGCTCGCTCCAGCTCATGAAGTTCAAGGGCGACAAGTGGGATCTGTTCGGTGACGTGATCAGCGCCGACGCCGGCGGCTAGAAGCTGCAAAGCGCGGACAACGAGCCCCCTGCGCCGATCACGCAGGGGGCTTTTCTTTGCGCGGCAATTTTGATCACGCGATTGCACAATCGAATGATGGCAAAGGCCGCTTACGCTTTGGCGCACGATGCGGTAGGCAGATGGCGGCGACCTCGTCGCCGCCACTCCCGTCTGCTCAAGGCCATCGTCCATGACCGACCGACGCCCCCTGCTCCGCGCGCTTTACGACGCCGCCGTCGCCGCCGCCCATCCCAACGTGGTGCTGGCCCCTCACCTGCGGCCTGCGCCCAGGGGGCGCGTGATCTGCCTCGCCGCCGGCAAGGGCGCCGGCGCGATGGCCGCGGCCGCGGAGCGGCATTATCTCGACGCGCTGGGATTGGCGCCGGAGCGCCTCGTCGGCATCGCCACCACGCGCCACGGCTACGGCGTGCCGACGCGCCGCATTCGTGTGGTCGAAGCCGGTCATCCCGTGCCCGACGAAGCCGGCCTGAAGGGCGCGGCCGACACCCTCGCACTCGCGGGCGAGGCCGGGCCGGACGATCTCTTGCTGGTGCTGCTCACCGGCGGCGGCTCGGCCAACTGGATCGCGCCGGTGGAGGGCATCAGCTTCGCACAGAAGCAGGCGGTCAACAAGGCGCTGCTGCGCTCGGGCGCGCCGATCGGCGAGATGAACGTCGTGCGCAAGCACCTGTCGCGGATCAAGGGCGGCCGTCTCGCCCGCGCCGGCAGGAAAGCCGCGGAGATCGTGACGCTCGCGATCTCCGACGTGCCGCACGACGATCCTTCCGCGATCGCCTCCGGCCCCACCGTGCCTGATCCGACCACGCTGGCCGATGCGCGCGCGATCGTGGCGAAATACAAGCTCGACATCGACGATGCGGTGCGCCGCGCCCTCGACGAGCCCGCCAATGAAAGCGCCAAGCCCGATGACGCCGCCTTCGCGCGCGCGTCGTTCGAGCTGATCGCGCGGCCCAAGCAATCGCTGGACGCGGCGGTGAAGCTCGCACGCGAGTCCGGTTACGAGACCATCGATCTCGGCGCCGATCTCGAAGGCGAGGCGCGCGAGGTCGCCGCCGACCACGCCAGGCTGGCACTTCAGGCCCGCGCGCAGGGCAAGCGCGTCGCGATCCTGTCCGGCGGCGAGCTCACGGTCACCGTGCGCGGCAATGGCCGCGGCGGGCCGAACCAGGAATACGCGCTGGCACTGGCCTCGCTCTTGAAGGACACGGTCGGCATCGCGGCGCTGGCCGGCGACACCGACGGCGCCGATGGCGGCGCCGGCCACCCGACCGACCCCGCCGGCGCGCTGATCGACGCTGCGACGTTCGCGAAGATGAAGGCCCTGGGGCTCGAGCCGCAGGCCTATCTCGACAACAACGACGCGACCACGTTCTTCGAGGCGACCGCCGACCTGCTGCAGCCCGGCCCGACGCTGACCAACGTGAACGATATCCGGGTGATTTTGGTGGATTGAGGCGCCTGCCCCAACAACGGTGTCATTCCCCGCGAAAGCGGGGAATCCAGTACGCCGGGCCTTCTCCGCATCTCACGACGGCCTCTGGAATACTGGATCGCCCGCCTTCGCGGGCGATGACGGAGTAACTCAAAACTCGTTGGCGATCTTCGCGAGCATTCCGATCAGGGCTTCGCGGTTGGCCTGGCCGAGCAGATCGTTCAGCCGGGCCTCGTGCTTGGTGGCGACGAGCTTCTTCGCCCGCGCCAGCACGGCCTTGCCCTTGTCGGTCAAGACCAGGATGTGCGAGCGGCGGTCGTTGGTGGAGCGGATCCGCGCGCAAAGGTCGCGGCTCTCCAGATTGTCGAGCATGGCCACGAAGTTCGGCCGGAGGATGCCGAGCGTGGAGGCGATCTCGGTCTGGTTACGGCCGGGGTTCTTCTCGACCAGCAGCAGCACCGAGAACTGCGCCGGCGTCAGCTGGAGCGAGGCCATGCAGCGCAAGAAATTCTCGAACACCTTGAGCTGTGCACGTTTCAGGACATAGCCCAGCTGCTCGGACAACTCGCCGAGCTGGAGGGCTTCAGCCTGCGGCTCGCCCGCGTCCTTGCGGCCCTTGGCCGCCTCGGCAGGCTTTTCGGAAGACTTTTCAGCGGTTTTGGAAACGGTCATCGCCTCGTGCTCGTAATCCCGCTAAATTCGGGACGGGTTCGTTCCCCGCCCTTGAAGTTATATTTGATAATTGTTATGGACCATATCAAATATCGCATGCGTTTTTCAATGGCTGTGAGCGGACCGTCCACCACAATCAGGAGGACCGGTCCGGATTAAGGGGGAGCGTCCGGTCTTGAATACCACCATCATGCTGTTCCTGCTGCAGGACGGCATCACCAATGGCGCAATCTACGCGCTGCTCGGCCTGGCGCTGGTGCTGGTGTTCGCCGTCACCCGCGTCATCCTCATTCCCCAGGGCGAATTCGTCACCTATGGCGCGCTGACCTATGCCTCGCTGGCCGCCGGCCAGATGCCGGGCACGGCTAAGCTCGCTCTGGCGCTCGGCATCGGCGCCTTCGCCTTCGATCTGTTCGTCGCGCGCAAGGCGCTGCATGGGCGGCTGATCGCGCGCAGCTTCACCGCCAATGTCGTGCTGCCGGGCATCGTGCTGGCGCTGACGCTGTATTTCTCCGCCCAGAAGCCGCCGGTCGCCGTCTGCATCGCGCTGTCGCTGGTGATCGTGGCGATGATCGGCGTCTATCTCTACCGCATCGCCTTCCAGCCGCTGGCGCACACCTCGGTGCTGGTGCTGCTGATCGCCTCGGTCGGCGTCCACCTCGCGCTGCAGGGCCTCGGCCTGTTGTTCTTCGGCGCCGAAGGCCAGCGCGGGCCTGCCGTGCTGTCCGGCGCCTTCACCGCCGGCGCGCTGCGCTTCACCGGCCAGAGCATCACCGTCTACGCGATCACCATCGCTTTCATCGTCGGGCTCTGGCTGTTCTTCGGCCTGACACTCTATGGCAAGGCGTTGCGCGCCACTGCCGTGAACCGGCTCGGGGCACGGCTCGCGGGCATCCGCACCACGCTGTCGGGCCAGATCGCTTTCCTGCTGGCCTCCGTGATCGGCGCGCTCTCCGGCATCCTGATCGTGCCGATCACGACCCTGTATTATGACTCCGGCTTCCTGATCGGGCTGAAGGGCTTCGTCGCCGCGATCATCGGCGGCCTCGTCAGCTATCCCCTCACCGCCGTCGCGGCGCTGGTGGTCGGCATCGTCGAGGCGTTCTCGTCCTTCTATGCCTCCAACTACAAGGAGGTGATCGTCTTCATGCTGCTGATCCCCGTGCTGCTGCTGCGCTCGCTCGCCGCGCCCGCGGTCGAGGAAGAGAAGGACTGAGCCCGATGCAGAGCCGGCTTCCCATCCTCGTCTTTGCACTTGTCATGGCGGCGATCCCGTTCATCCCGGGCGTGCCCCCGTTCTGGATCGTGCTGCTCGACAATATCGGCCTTGCGGCCCTGGTCGCGATGGGCCTCGTGCTGCTGACCGGCGTCGGCGGCCTCACCTCGTTCGGCCAGGCCGCCTTCGTCGGCTTCGGCGCCTATACCACCGCGGTGCTGTCGACGGCCTACGGCCTGTCGCCCTGGCTGACGCTGCCGCTGTCGCTCCTGGTCAGCGGCTCGCTCGCGGTGCTGCTCGGGCTGATCACCGTGCGCCTCTCGGGGCACTATCTGCCGCTCGGCACCCTCGCCTGGGGGCTTGGACTGTTCTACCTGTTCAGCAAGCTGGAGTTTCTGGGCCGCAACGACGGCATCTCAGCGATCCCGCCGCTGTCGATCGGCACGTTCAAGATGCTCTCGCCCGGCTCGATCTATTACGCGATCTGGGTCGCCGTGATCCTCTCGGCCCTGCTGACGATGAACCTGCTGGACTCCCGCACCGGCCGCGCCATCCGTGCGCTACGCCGCGGCCATGTCGCGGCCGAGGCGTTCGGCGTCCACACGCCGCGGGCCAAACTGCTGGTGTTCATCCATGCCGCGGTGCTCGCCGGCCTGTCCGGGTGGCTCTACGCCCATCTCCAGCGCGCGGTGAACCCGACGCCGTTCGGTGCGCATATGGGCATCGAATATCTCTTCATCGCCGTGGTCGGCGGCGCCGGCTATGTCTGGGGCGGCGTGCTGGGGGCGGCAATCGTCGTGATCCTGAAAGAGGTGCTGCAGAGCTATCTGCCGTTGATCCTGCCCGGCTCCGGCCAGGTCGAGACCATCGTGTTCGGCATCATGCTGGTGGCGCTGCTGCAACTTGCGCCCGGCGGACTCTGGCCCTGGCTGATGTCGTTCTTCCCCGAGCGCACCGATGGCGAGAAGCCGGACACCTCGCTGAAGCTGGAGCATCGCGCCCGCGCGCCCACCGAGGCCGGTGTCCTGCTTCAGGTCGAGAAGGCGCGAAAACAGTTCGGCGGCGTGGTCGCGGTGAACAACGTCTCCTTCGACGTCCAGGCCCGCGAGATCGTCGCGCTGATCGGCCCGAACGGCGCCGGCAAGAGCACGACCTTCAACCTGATCACCGGCGTATTGTCGGCGACGTCGGGCTCGATCTCGGTGCTCGGCAGGAAGGTCGACAACGCGCCGCCGCAGGAGATCGTCAAGCTCGGCATCAGCAGGACCTTCCAGCACGTCAAGCTCGTCCCCGACATGACCGTGCTGGAGAATGTCGCGATCGGCGCACATCTGCGCGGTCATTCCGGACCGGTTTCCTCGATGCTGCGGCTCGACCGCGCTGACGAAGCCAAGCTGCTCGCCGAGGCCGCCCGGCAGATCGAGCGCGTCGGCCTCACCGAGCAGATGCACCAGCTGGCAGGCTCGCTCTCGCTCGGCCAGCAGCGCATCGTCGAGATCGCCCGCGCGCTCTGCGTCGATCCGATGCTGCTGCTGCTCGACGAGCCGGCCGCGGGCCTGCGCCACATGGAGAAGCAGCGGCTCGCCGCACTGCTCCGCGAGCTGCGCGACGGCGGCATGAGCGTGCTGCTGGTCGAGCACGACATGGGCTTCGTCATGAACCTCGCCGACCGCATCGTGGTGCTCGATTTCGGCACCAAGATCGCCGAAGGCACGCCGGCGACGATCAAGACCAATCCCGAAGTGATCAAGGCCTATCTCGGAGTGGCGGCATGAGCACGCTGTTGTCCGTCACCGACGCGCATGTCGCCTATGGCAAGGTCGAGGCAGTGCGTTCGGTCTCGCTCGAGGTCGGCACCAACGAGATCGTCACCATCGTCGGCGCCAACGGTGCCGGCAAGACCACGCTGCTTTCGGCCATCATGGGCATCCTGCCGCTGAAAGGCCGCGTCGCCTTTGCCGGGCAGGATCTCGCCCGGCTCGACATCGAGGACCGCGTCGCGATGGGGCTCGGTCTCGTTCCCGAGCACCGCGAATTGTTCGTGACCATGAATGTCGAGGACAATCTCGAGCTGGGCGCGTTCCGGATCGAGCGCAGCAAGGCGAAAGCCTCGATCGAGCGGGTCTATGCGCTGTTTCCGCGGCTGAAGGAGCGGCGCAAGCAGCTCGCCGGCACGCTCTCCGGCGGCGAGCAGCAGATGCTCGCGATGGGCCGCGCGCTGATGGGCGAGCCGAAGCTCTTGATGCTGGACGAGCCGAGCCTGGGCCTTGCCCCGATCATCGTCGCCGACATCTTCCGCATCGTCACCGAGCTCCGCGCCGCCGGCGTCTCCGTGCTGCTCGTCGAGCAGAACGCGCAGGCCGCGCTGAAGATCGCGGACCAGGCCTATGTGATGGAGCTCGGCGAGTTCGTGCTCAGCGGCAAGGCCAGCGACATCGCGGCCAACGAGCGGGTCGCGGCAAGCTATCTCGGCTTCCAGCACGAAGGTGAGAGTGTGATTTAGCGATGTAGCGCTGTTCTTCCCTTCTCCCCTTGTGGGAGAAGGTGGCGCGAAGCGCCGGATGAGGGGTTCTCTCCACCCGCAAGATTGCTCGTGAGGATAGAGACCCCTCACCCGTCTCGCCGCTCCGCGGCGAGCCACCCTCTCCCACAAGGGGAGAGGGTGCACCGCGCAGGCTGCTTTAGCTTTCGTTGGAGGCTAAGCTCGCCTTCTCCCCCTTCAGCGCCGCAACCTCCGCCTCCAGTTCCGCGATCCTCGCATCCCTCGCCGCGAGCGCGGCCGCGACGTCGGACGCGTCGAATTTCTGCGGGATGTGCTGCGGGCAGTTGGTGTCCCAGGCCGCGATCTTGAACAGGATCACCTGCTCGGGCCGGGCGCGGTAGCCTTTCGGCATCAGTGACGTGGTCAGGGCTTCGTCGTCCTCGACCACGCGCGCCTCGCCCCAGATCTTCACACGGCGGCGGTGGGCGTAATCCATCACGAAGATGTAGGCCTTGGGATTCTCCGAGAGATTGCCTTGCGTGATGAACTGCTGGTTGCCGGCGTAGTCGGCGAAGGCGAGCGTCTGCTTGTCCAGCACCTTGAGAAAGCCCTTAGGGCCGCCGCGGTGCTGGATGTAGGGCTGGCCGTCGGCCGAGGCGGTCGCGAAGTAGAAGCTGTTCGCGTCGGCGAGGAAGGCGGCGAGATTGTCGTCGACCTCGGTGCGCCAGCCGCGCTGCTCGCTGCGCGCATAGGCCTCGCGCGAACCCTTGCGGGCCTGGATCGTCTTCACCGCCGGCGAGAAGGCCACGTCGCTGGCATAGGTATGGACTTCCGTCATCGGAACATCTCCTGAAATTCCGGCGCATTGCTGCGTCTTTCCCACCTAATCTGGACCTTTCGGCACCCAAAACAATTGAGCACCTTGACACTTCATCGTTGCGATATATGCAATAATGCCATGGACCGCCTGGAAGCCATGCACGTCTTCGTCACGGTCGCTGATCTCAGCGGCTTTGCGCCGGCCGCGCGAAAACTGCGGCTGTCGCCGTCGGCGGTGACGCGGCTGATCGCGGCGCTCGAGGAGCATCTCGGCGCGCGGCTGCTGCAGCGGACCACCCGGCAGGTGACGCTGACCGACGTCGGCACGCGCTATCTGGAGCGAGCTCGGCGCATCCTCGCCGATGTCGAGGAGGCTGACGGCTCGGCGCGGGAGGAGCGCAACCGGCCGAGCGGGCGCCTCGTCGTGTCGGCGCCGGTCGGCTTCGGCCGGCTGCATGTCGGGCCGGTCATGACCGCCTATCTCAAGCGCTATCCCGAGGTCACGGCCGAGCTCCGGCTGTCGGACCACCTCGTCAACCTCGTGGAGGACGCCGTCGATGCAGCGGTGCGGATCGGCCACCTCGCCGATTCCTCGCTGGTGGCACGCCAGGTCGGCGAGATGCGGCGGATCGTGGTGGCTGCGCCCGGCTATTTGAAGCGGCATGGTGAGCCGAAGACGCCGGAAGCGCTCGCCACGCACCAGACCATCCAGTTCGGCCCCTGGTCCGAATGGCGCTTCCTGCGCGACGGCCGCGATATCGGGCTGCCGCTGTCCCCTCGCTTCATCAGCAACAGCGCCGACGCCGCCCTGCAATATGCCGAGGCCGGCGGCGGCGTGACGCGGGTGCTGGCCTATCAGGCCGCCGAGGGCCTGAAGCGCGGACGCCTGAAGATCGTGCTGGCGAAGTACCAGCAGCCGGCGCTGCCGATCCACATCGTCTATCCGACCTCGCGTCTGCTCTCGGCCAAGGTGCGCGCGTTCATCGATCTCGTGGTGGAGACGGCGGAGTGGCGGTTTGGGTGAGTGCGTGTCCCGCCCCGCTATCTCCACATCGTCATTGCGAGCCAACGGGTCCGCGCGTAGCGCGGCCCGATGACAGGCTCCGCGAAGCAATCCAGAGTCTTTCCGCAGTGGCAGTCTGGATTGCTTCGCTACGCTCGCAATGACGGGACAAGGGGCGACATCGCGGCCCACCTCACGAGCATCATCCCTTCTTCGGCACCACCCGGAACGTGCCGCTGGCCCGCGCGATCACGGCGTCGTCCGCCTTCACCAGGCACTGCGCGAAGCAGATCGTGTTCCCGGTCTTGATCGCCTCGCCCTCGACCGCGAGCCACTGGCCGATCTCGGCGGCGCCGACATAGTCGACCGACAGCGAGATGGTGACGAACGACGTCGTCCAGCCCGTCGCCTGGGCGCAGCTGTAACCCATGGCAGCGTCAGCGAGCGCTGCGATCAGCCCGCCGTGGATCAGCCCGCGGGCGTTGGTGTGCGGCGTCGCCAGGCGGAGTCCGACGGTGACGCCCTTGTCGGTCTTCTTCGAGTAGAGCGGCTCCCAGGGATCGGTCAGCGGCGCTTTGCGGAAATGCGGCTCGTAGCCGGCGGGGATGTCGGTGAAGGTCATGGCAATCTCGCTTCATTGCTTTGGCCGCATTGGAAGCGAATGAAGCGGCGAATGCATCACCTACAAAGCTTTAAACGGAATTTGTGCAGGTGTTTGAAACGAGCTCCGCCGTCGCCTCACCAAGACTGTCATCACCCGCCTTGTGCGCAATGGCGCACCGGGGCGGGTGATCCAGTATTCCAGAGACGGCAGTGATTGAAATCGAAAGGCCGCGGCGTACTGGATGCCCCGCCTTCGCGGGGCATGACAGTTGCCCAAGCAGCAATTCGGCCGGCCCGACTCCGCTGATTGCGACCTTTGCCCGCAATACTTGCTCTGCCCGATCCTGTAGGCTCTGGGTCCGGGGCCTGCTTGTCGCACGGGCTCGCAGACGATAATTATATCATATAACGTTTGCGCAAAGGGGAGAGCGGTCGTCGCCCGAGCAGCGACAAATCCATGCAACATGGCTGACGTAGATGGCGCGACACCGCGCGCCTCAGTTCCGGCTTGAACGCGCCGGCCAATTAGATAACATGTTAATTAACGAGACCGGGCCAACGAAGCCCGCCGTCGCAAAAGGGAGAGACGCGTGATGAGGAAAGCCTGTCTGGCCTTGCTGCTGGCAGCAAGCGTGAGCCCAGCGCTCGCGCAGGACAAGACCTTCGATCTGAAGATCTCGCATTGGGTGCCGGCCTCGCACCCCCTGCAGAAATCGCTGGAAGACTGGGCCGCCGCGGTCGAGAAGGATTCCGGCGGCACGATCAAGGGCAAGGTGTTTCCGGCCCAGCAGCTCGGCAAGGCCTTCGACCATTACGACATGGCGCGCGACGGCATCGCCGACGTCACCTATGTCAATCCCGGCTACCAGCCCGGCCGCTTCCCGATCATCGGCGCCGGGGAATTGCCGTTCCTGATCTCGGACGCCAAGGGCGGCTCGATGGGGCTGGACGCCTGGTACCGCAAATTTGCCGAGAAGGAGATGAAGGACGTCAAATATTGCCTCGCCTTCGTCCACTCGCCCTCCTCGTTCCATTCCCGCACCAAGAAGATCGTCAACCCTGAGGACGTCAAGGGCCTGAAGATCCGCCCGGCCCACGCCACGATGGCGAATTTCGTCACCTCGCTCGGCGGCACCAACGTGCAGTCCTCGGCGCCGGAAGTGCGCGACATCATCGAGCGCGGCGTCGCCGACGGCGTCACCTTCCCCTGGGGCTCCCTGGTGCTGTTCGGCATCGACAAGGTGACCAAGTACGACATGGAGGCGCCGCTCTACACCACGACCTTCGTGTTCGTGATCAACAAGGACAAGTACAATGCGATGTCCGACAAGCAGAAAGCCGCGATCGACAAGAACTGCACGGTCGAGATGGCGGGCGCGGTCGGCGAGCACTGGGGCAAGTTCGAGGACGCCGGCATCGACAAGGTGAAGGCGGAATCCAACCATGAGGTCTACAAGCTGACGCCCGAGCAGATCGCGACCTGGAAGAAGGCCGCCGAACCGCTGGTCAAGACGTGGGGCGACGGCGCCAAGAAGGCCGGCGCCGATCCCGATGCGACGCTCGCGGAGCTCAAGGCCTCGCTGAAGAAGTACAACGCGCTGGCGGAGTGACGCGGCGCCGGCGCGGCGACTTTCTCTTCCCCCTCGCCCCGTTCTTACGGGGAGAGGGTCGGGGTGAGGGGCTGCCTCCGCAAAAACAGTGAGAGATGGCCTCGCGGAGAGTCCCCCTCACCCGCATCGCATCTCCGATGCGATGCGGCCTCTCCCCGCGCGCGGGGAGAGGCGAAGAGCCGCCGCTGGAGTCGGGATCAAGCAATGACAGCACACGACGGAACACACCCCGCAAGGCGCTCCTGGATGGATCGCGTGATCGACTCAATCGAATGGATCGCGGCCGGCTTCGTCGGCATCGTCGCGCTCGACATCTTCCTGTCGGTGCTCTTGCGCAACACGCTGAACTATTCGATCCCCGACAGCTTCGATATCGGCCGCATGCTGCTCGGCATCCTCATCTTCTGGGGCATCGCCGCGACCTCCTATCGCGGCACCCACATCACGGTCGACCTGGTCTGGGGCAATGTCGGGCCGCGCCATCAGCGCTGGATCGACGTGTTCGCGACGCTGGTGCTGCTGTTCGTCGTCACCGTGCAGACCTGGACGCTGTTCGACAAGGTGCGCGGCACCTACAACGACAACGTCCAGACCTTCGACCTGCACATGCCGACCTGGCCGTTCTTCGCGGTCGCCTGGATCGGCGACGTCTGCGCCGTGCTGCTGATCGCGATCCGCACCTACCGGCTGATCTTCCATCCCGAAGAGATGCACGACCCCAAGATCAAGGCGACGGAGTAACCATGAGCACCGATGCCGTCGCCGTAATCGGCTTCGTTTCCCTCTTCGTCCTGATGCTGCTGCGCGTGCCGGTCGGCATGGCCATGGGCCTCGTCGGCGTGTCCGGCTTCGCCTATCTCGTCAACGGGACTGCCGCGCTGAAGCTGGTCGGACAGACCTCGATGCGCACGGTCACCGACTACACGTTCGGCGTCATCCCGATGTTCCTGCTGATGGGCTCGTTCGTCTCCCATTCCGGCATGAGCCGCGAGCTGTTCCGCGCCGCCAACGGTTTCGTCGGCCATCTGCGCGGCGGGCTCGGCATCGCCACCGTCGGTGCCTGCGGCGGCTTTGCCGCGATCTGCGGCTCGTCGGTCGCGACCGCCGCGACCTTCTCCGCCGTCGCCTATCCCGAGATGCGCCGGTTCGGCTATCCGCAGTCCTTTGCCACCGGCGTGATCGCGGCCGGCGGCACGCTGGGGGCGATGCTGCCGCCCTCCACCGTGCTCGCGGTCTACGGCATCATCACCGAGCAGGACATCGGCAAGCTGTTCATAGCCGGCATCATCCCGGGCCTGCTCGCGATGACCATGTACATGATCACGATCTTCCTGATCGGCTATTTCCGCCCCGACTTCCTGCCGAAAGGCAAGGTGACGCCGTGGCGCGAGCGCTTTGCCGGGCTGAAGGAGATCTGGGCACCGGTGCTGCTGTTCATCTTCGTCATCGGCGGCCTCTACGGCTTGCCCTTCCTGCCGCGCTTCACGCCGACCGAGGCCGGCGGAGTCGGTGCGACCGGGGCCTTCATCATCGGCGTGCTGACCGGCCGGCTCGACCGCGAGAAGGTGCTGGCCTCGCTGCTGCAGGCCACGCGCACCGCGGCTGCGGTGTTCACGGTGCTGATCGGCGCCCTGATCTTCGGCTATTTCCTCACGGTGACGCAGACGCCGCAGAAGGTGACGGAATTCCTCACCGGGCTCGGCCTTGGTCCCTACGGCGTGCTGGCCCTGATCATGGTGATGTATCTCGTGCTCGGCTGCCTGATGGACGCCATGGCGATGATCATCCTCACCGTGCCGATCATCTTCCCGGTGATCATGCATCTCGGCTTCGACCCGATCTGGTTCGGCGTCATCATCGTCATGACCGTCGAGCTCGGCCTGATTCATCCGCCGGTCGGCATGAACGTCTTCGTCATCAAAAGCGTGGTGAAGGACGTGTCATTCTCCACGATCTTCAAGGGCGTGATCCCGTTCGTGGCGACGGACCTGGTGCGGCTGGTGATCCTGATCGCCTTCCCGCTGCTGGCGACCTGGCTGCCGACGCGGATGATGGCGCATTGAAGGTGAAGCGATGACCACACCGACGCTGGAAACCAAATACGTCTTCACCATCACCGCGCGGATCGGCGACGTCATCACCGCCGGCGAGACCGGGATCGGCGTCCGCCGCATCATTCCGATCATCGGCGGCGAGGTGACGGGCGCGGTCCGGGGAAAGGTGCTCCCGTTCGGCGCGGACTTCCAGACCATCCGGCCCAACGAGCTGATCGATCTCGAGGCGAAATACGCCTTCGAGACCGACGACGGTGCGACCGTCTACGTCGAGAACAGAGGTATGCGCTTCGGCCCGCTCGAGCTGCTGCACAAACTCAAGCGCGGCGAGCCGGTCGATCCGAAGCTGATCTATTTCCGCACCGTGCCGAAATTCGAGACGGGACACGAGAAGTACCGCTGGCTGATGGAGCACATCTTCGTGGCGTCAGCGGCGCGCCATGCGGATCGCGTCGTGATCGACGTGCATCAGGTGATGTGAGGCGAAGATGCCTACAACGTCTCCTGCTTGTGCCCGCAGTTCTTGCAGGCGAACTTGACGCGGGTCTGGCCCTTCTCCGCCTGCACCCGGTTCGGCGCTCCGCACTTGCCGCAGACCGCCTCGATGCGGGTGGTACCCTGCTTGACCTGGATGGTCTTCTTTTCCATCGATTCGCGGATCAGGCGCTCGGCCTCCTCGCGCAGGGATTGTTTCGACAAAGCTCGTCTCCGCCTCTGGAAAGCGCGAGAGCCATATCGCACCTGCACGCGAAGCACAATGCGCCCGTCCTGCCGCAGGGGCCCCGCCGCCCCACATTGCGGCGGGGCCGTTCGCTCCTCACGCCGCCTTGGAGACCTCCATCAGCAGCCGCTCGGCCTTGGCATCCTCGATGCGGTTCACGAAGCGGCTGCTCTCATGATTGTCGCGCACGGTCTTGGTCAGGGTGACGCAGGTCTGGATCATCATCACGATGCCCATGGTGAGATAACCCTTCATCCAGAGGTCGATCGGCAGGAAGAAGATGCCGATGGCGACGAGGAAGGCGGACGCTGCGAAGGACGCGTAGGTAAAGCTCACCCAGGCGCCGCTGTGGGGCTGGCCGGTTTGATTCATGATCGTCTCCTGTTGTTTCGAATGATGATTGCGTTCGGCTTCAGGCGTGAGTTCAGGCCGCCGGCATGCGCTTGGACTTCAACCGCGCCAGCACGTCGTCTGCGGTCGTCTTGAGCCGGGGGCCAAAGCCCTGCTCGGCGAGTTTTTCGGCGGTGGCGAGCGGACCGGTGGCCGCGTCGAGCTCGACCAGGGCATCGTCGGCCGCCTGAGCCTCCATCTGCCGCTCGCGCAGACGCCTCAGCGTGCCCTCCGCTTCCGGCAATGTCGATTCATAGGGGCGCGCGGCCTCGATGCCGCTGCGGCGAAGCGAGCGCACCGCGTCAGAGGCACGCGCGATCCGGCGACCGCGATCGAGCTCGGTGATACGGGCCTGCGCGTTGGCGACGTGGCGCTTCAGCCGGGCGATCTCGGTCGCGAACAGCGCGCGCGCCGTCATGGCCGCATCGCGGTCGGCCTCCAGGGCCGCAATGGCTTCGGCGGCCTCCTTGGCGAGGTCCTCGCGGCCGCCATCCAGCGCCGCAACGGCGCGGGTCTCGAGATCGGCGATGCGCGCGTTCGTGGCCTCGAGCTTTCGGCCTTCCTGCTGGTCCTGCGCGATCGCCAGCGCCAACGTGCGCTTGCTGCGCTCGACGGCTGCGGCCGCATCGCGCATCTGCTGGTCCAGGATCAGAAGGGCGGTGCGGTCTTCCAGTTCCTCGCCCGCGGCGGCGACGCTGCCGCGGAAGAGGGTCACGACGGTCTTGAACATTGGTTGCTCCCTCTCTATGAGCGTTGCTCACACATGCTTTGTAGCAGGAATCTTGAACATCGTTCAATAAATATTTGAGCGACGCTCACGAATTTGGTTAAAGATGACTAAAGCTCTGGAACGGCGAGAGAAATTGCGGACCGCCCTGATCCAGGCGGCCGAGCAAATGATCGCTGAGCGGGGGTTGGCGGGCCTGAAGACCCGCGATTTGGCCCGCGAGATCGGCTGCGCCAATGGCGCGGTCTATAATCTCGTGGCTGATGTCGATGAGCTGATCCTGCGCGTCGGGTCGCGCACGCTGCTCCGGCTCGACGAGGTGCTGACTTTCGCGACGCGTGCGGGCGAGTCATCGCCACGGGAATCCCTGATCCGCATCGCCCTCGCCTATTGCGATTTCGCCGCCGAAAATCTCCAGCTCTGGCGCGCGCTGTTCGAGCACCGCATGGAGACGGGCAAACTGGTGCCGGATTGGTCGGTGCACGACCAGATGCAGCTGTTCCGTCATATCTACCAGCCGCTGGCCGCGCTGTTTCCCGGGCGCTGCCCAGAGGAACTCGGCATCACTGCGCGCAGCCTGTTCTCGGCCGTGCATGGCATGGTGGCGCTCGGGCTGGAGCAGAAGCTGGTGGCGGTGCCGTTGCCGGCGCTGCGCAAGGAGATCGCGGGCCTTGTGCGCGCGATGATCGACGGGCTGGTCGCGCGCGACGTGAAAGGAGCGGCGGCGGCTGACTAAAATTTCACCTGTCGCATCGTGAGCGGTGCACTTAGCCTTCGAGCGGTCCCTCACCTCTCGGAGTCACTCATGCCCCTTCTCATCCGCGGCGGCACTGTCGTCAATCACGATCATTCGCGCCGCGCGGACGTGCTGATCGACGGCGAGACCATCGTCGCGGTCGGCGCATCGCTCGATGCGCCGACCGGTAGCCAGATCATGGATGCAGGGGGCGCCTACGTCATCCCGGGCGGGATCGATCCGCACACCCATCTCGAAATGCCGTTCATGGGCACCGTCACAGCCGACGATTTCGAATCCGGAACCAAGGCGGCGCTGAGCGGCGGCACCACCATGGTGGTGGATTTCTGCCTGCCCGATCCCGGCCAATCCATGCTCGCGGCGTATCAGGAGTGGCGGCACAAATCCGAGAAGGCGGCCAGCGACTACGGCTTCCACATGGCGGTGACGTCGTGGTCGAAGCAGATCCACGACGAGATGGAGACCGTGGTCAAAACCTACGGCATCAACACCTTCAAGCACTTCATGGCCTACAAGGGCGCGCTGATGGTGAACGATGACGAGCTCTACAACTCGTTCGCGCGCTGCGCCCATCTCGGCGCCATGCCGGTTGTCCATGCGGAGAATGGCGACGTCGTCGCCTTGATGCAAGAGGCGCTGATCGCGCGCGGCGTCAACGGCCCCGAGGGCCACGCCTATTCACGGCCGCCGGAGGTCGAGGGCGAAGCCACCAACCGCGCCATCATGATCGCCGATATGACGGGCACGCCGGTCTATATCGTGCACACCAGCTGCCGCGAGGCGCATGAGGCCATCGCTCGCGCGCGGGCCAGTGGAAAGCGGGTCTATGGCGAGCCGCTGATCCAGCATCTGCTGCTCGATTCCGGCGAATACCAGAACAAGGACTGGGATCATTCCGCCCAGCGCGTGATGTCGCCGCCGTTCCGCGACAAATCGCATCAGGACAGCCTCTGGGCTGGCCTGCAAGCCGGCTCGCTCCAGGTGGTTGCGACCGACCATTGCGCCTTCACCACCGAGCAGAAGCGGTTCGGGCGCGGCGATTTCAGGAGGATCCCAAACGGCACCGGCGGCCTCGAAGATCGCCTGGCGCTGCTCTGGACCGCGGGCGTCGCCACCGGGCGGCTGACGAAAGAGGAATTCGTCGCGGTGACCTCGGCGAACATCGCGCGCATCCTCAACATCTATCCGCGCAAGGGCGCGATCGCCGTGGGCTCGGATGCCGACATCGTGGTGTGGGATCCCAAGCAGAGCAAGTCCATCAGTGCCAAGCGGCAGATGAGCCGGATCGATTACAACGTGTTCGAGGGTTTTGCCTGCACCGGCGGTGCGGCCGCAACGCTGTCGCGCGGCCGTATCGTCTGGAAGGATAGCGATCTGCGTGCCGAGGCGGGCGATGGGCGCTATGTCGAACGCCCAGCCTTCTCGCCGGTGCATGTGGCGAATTCGACCTGGAAGGAACTGACGGCTCCGCGCGCCGTCGCACGTAGCGCGGTAACACCATAAGCCATCGCGCTCGCTGGCAGACGTCCGGGCAACGACAGCCTCAAGCTCGGAGAGACTTAGGAACGAACGGCTGGAGGCCTCGTTGTCGCGCATATTTTCCTCCAGCACGCGAGTCCCTCCATGTATCACCACGTCAAGAAGCTGATGTTCACCGTGCGCGTCGACGAACCCGATCCGCGCTTCGGCAATATGCTCCTCGAGCAGTTCGGCGGCGCCAACGGCGAACTTGCGGCTGCGATGCAATATTCGATTCAGGGACTGAATTGCGAGGATCCAGACCGCAAGGACCTCTTGATGGATATCGGCACCGAAGAGCTCAGCCATCTCGAGGTCGTCGGTTGCCTCGCCCGGATGCATCTTGCGCCCTCGCGGAACGACCGCCAGGCCGCGGAGGCCGATCCGCTGATTGCGATCGCCGGCGGAGGCGGCGTCAATCTGTTCAACTCGCAAGGCAATCCCTGGACCGCCGACTATCTCAAGATCACCGGCGAGCTCGACGTCGATCTCCGCAGCAACATCGCCGCCGAAGCGCGTGCCAAGATCGTCTACGAGCGCCTGATCAATTTCTGCGACGACGCCGGCAGCAAGGACGCGCTGCAATTCCTGATGACGCGCGAGATCACGCATATGAAGGCGTTTGCGCGCGCGCTCGAGAGCCTGTCGAAGCCGGCCTTCAGCATCGGCCGGATCGCCCCGACGCCGGGCCTCGTGAACCAGTATTTCAATGATTCCACCGGCAGCGGTGATCACGGCGAGATCGACACCCGCGGTCCTTGGAACGAAGGCGAGGACTGGGTGTTCACGGAATCGCCTGCGCTTCAGTCCTCCGATCCCGGCGCTGCCCCGTCGATCGTCGCGGAGAGTTCGCCGCCCGTCGACGAGGCCGGCCTGACCGATCTGATGCTCCATGAGCTGCGCGATATTCTTCATGCCGAGAAGCAGCTGACGAAGGCGCTTCCCAAGATGGCGCAGGCCGCCCGATTCGATCAGCTGCGTGAACTGTTCGAGCAGCATCTGGCCGAGACCGAAAATCAGGTCGAGCGCATCAACGAGTGCTTCGAGCTGCTCGGCGAGAACGCTCGCGCCAAGCCCTGCAAGGGCATGATGGGCCTGATCGAGGAAGGCCAGGAGGTCATGAAGGAAGGCGAAGAGAAGGAGGATGCGGCCGCCGACCTCGCGCTGATCTCTGCGGCGCAACGCGTCGAGCATTACGAGATGGCCGGCTATACCACCGCACGCAACCTCGCGCAGCAGCTGCGCCACAGCGCCATCGTCGCCCTGCTCTCCAAATCCCTCGCCGAGGAAGAGAATGCCGATCTCCTGCTCAACCAGGTCGCGCGATCGCTGATGTCGGTCGCGAAAATGCCCGCCGCGCTGGAGCAGGCCGAACAGACCTAAGACGATCGCGCAGCGCGTATCCGGTCGAACCCAAGCCGCCTCGCGCCTTTGCGGGGCGGCTTGGCACGTCCTGCCTGTGGCATACACCTTGCCTCTCGATGCCGGACAATTCCGGACAGGAGGTACCCTTGAGCGTTTCACCCCTCGATTTGAACCGCCGCAGCGTCGTGCTCGGAGGCCTCGGTGTCGCCGGTATGGCAGCATTTGCTCCATGCCTCGCCTGGGCGCAGGGGCGAGCTGAGACGCTGCTGGTGGTGCAGGAGCTCGGGCCGAACTCGCTGGACATGCAGGGCGTCGGCTCCAACCAGACCGTGAACGGCCTGTCCTGGAATTGCTATGACCGCCTGCTCACCTACGCCTCCAAGACGCTGCCGGACGGCACGCTGTCGTATGACCGCGAGAAGCTCGCGCCCGAGCTCGCCGAGAGCTGGGAGGTCGCGGCCGACGGCATGTCCTGCACCTTCAAGCTTCGCAAGGATGCCAAATTCCACGACGGTTCGCCTGTCACCGCCAAGGACGTCAAATGGTCGTTCGACCGCGCCGTGAAGGTCGGTGGCTTTCCGACCTTCCAGATGTCGGCGGGGTCGCTGGAGAAGCCGGAACAGTTCGTGGTGGTCGACGACCACACTTTCCGCATCGACTATGTCCGCAAGGACAAGATGCTGCTGTTCAACGTCGCCGTCGTCGTGCCCTTCATCATCAATTCCGAGCTCGCCAAGAAGAACGCGACTCCGGAAGACCCGTGGGCGCTGGCCTGGCTGAAGAACAACGAGGCCGGCGGCGGCGCTTACAAGATCGAGAGCTGGAAGCCGGGCAGCGAGACCGTGCTGACGCGCTTCGACGACTGGAAGAGCGGGCCGCTGCCGAAGGTGAAGCGCGTGATCGCACGCGACGTTCCTTCCGCCGGCACCCGCCGCGCCATGCTGGAGCGTGGCGATGCGGATATCTCCAGCGGCTTTGCGCCGCGCGATTTCGAGCAGATCATCAGGGAGGGCAAGGTCAAGGTCTCGGGCGTGCCGATCCCGAACGCGCTCTGGTACGTCGCGCTGAACACCGCCAAGCCGCCGTTCGACAATGTCAAGCTGCGCCAGGCCATCGCCTGGGCCATGCCCTACGAGCAGATCCAAACCAGCGCCTTCTTCGGGCGCGCCGTTCCCATGTATGGCGGCGCGGCCGAGGTCTCAAAGCCGGTCTGGCCGCAGCCATTTCCTTACGTCACCGATCTCGACAAGGCCAAGGCTCTGCTGAAGGAAGCAGGCTTCGAATCCGGCCTGGAGACCACGCTGTCGCTCGACACCGGCACCGCCACCGTCGGCGAGCCGGCCGCGATCCTGATCCAGGAGAGCCTCGCCAAGATCGGCATCAAGGCTTCAATCGAGAAGATTCCCGGCGCGAACTGGCGCACGACGCTGAACAAGAAGGAACTGCCTCTCGCGCTCAACCGATTCAGCGGCTGGCTCGATTATCCCGAATATTACTTCTACTGGAATTTCCACGGCAACAACTCGATCTTCAACATCTCCTCCTACAAGAACAAGGAGATGGACGCCCTGATCGACAAGGCACGCTTCACCACCGATACCGCGGAATACGACAGGTGCGTGAAGGATTTCATCGCGCTCTGCATGCGCGACGTTCCCGTCGTTCCGCTCAACCAGCCGATCCACGACGTTGCCATGCAAAAGGGTGTCTCCGGCTACGAGTTCTGGTTTCACCGCGAGCCGGACTACCGTCAGTTTGCGAAAGGCTAGTTCCGCCGGGCGACGCTGACGGTGCGTGAGGCAGCTCGCGCCTGCGCGGTCGAAAAGCCGCGCTCCAGGCGCGCCGCGCTCGCATGCAGCATCGCCGCATCGAGCCTGCCCTGTCGCGATCCTTGCAGGGCGCAGGCAAAGACCCGGTAGAACTGCGCGCCGTCATAGGCGACCAGCAACAGATCGACGCCGGCATTGACCGCCTCGACCACGGCCTTGCAGACGTCGTTCTGGTAGATCGCGCCCATCACGAGGTCGTCGGTCATCACCACGCCCTGGTAGCCCCACGTCCCGCGAATGATCCCATCGACGACGCGCTTCGAATGCGAGGCGGCGCGATCGGGATCGACGGCGGTGAGCGTGACGTGGCCGACCATGAGCGCGCTGCGCGAATGCGACAGCACCTCGCGGAACGGGCGCCAGTCGGTTGCCTCCAGCTCCTTCACCGGCGTGTCGAGGTTGGCGCTGAAATGATGCGTGTCGGTGCGGACGCGGCCGATGCCGGGAAAATGCTTGAGCGTGGCGCCGACGCCGGTCTCTTCCAGCCCGCGCACATAGGCGCTGGCGATGGTGCTGACGACGGCGGGATCGGTCGCAATCGCGCGCTGGCCGATCAGCGTGTGGAAATCGAGACGGTTGCGCCGCGCCGGCGGCTTGAGGTCGAGCACCGGGGCGAGATTGAGGTTGACGCCGACTTCGGCAAGCTCGCGGCCGTGAATGCGGCCGAATTCCTCAGCCTTGGCCTGCTGATCGTCGGGGGCGAGCCCCGTCAGCGTCGCCAGCGCCGGCACCTTCGTCAGCGGCGGTGCAAGATGCCCGACGATGCCGCCTTCCTGATCGGCGGCGACGACCAGCGGCGGCAGGCCGGCTGCCCGTCTGAGATCCTGGAGCGCCGTGATCTCGGCCCGCAGCGCCTCGATGGTGCGGCCGCGGTCATTGTGCCGGGTGACGTAGACGCCGCCGATCAGGCCCTGCCCGGCAAGACGCGCCACCTCGGAAAAAGAGGAATAGCCGACCATGAAGTGGGGCCCGAGCTGCCGCGCCTCGACGGCGCTGGCGCCGAGAACGTCATGCTTGCGCAGCTCGAACTTCAGATGCGCGGCGGACATCAAGACAGGCGGCAAGCACCAGAGCACGACGAGCGCCTTGCCGGCCAAGGTGCGCCAGCGGCCTCTGCGCAGCAAGAGAACGACGACTGCGATGCTTGCGACGACAAGAGCGATGTTTCCGGCGCCGCGCAACACGAGCAGATACGGATCGTTCTTGTTCGCGGCCAGAAATGCAACGAACGGCGCGGCGAGCCAGAGCAGGATGAGACCGATGCGGTTGAGCAATTGCATGATGCGTCACTTGCGAAAAGCGATGATGCTTCGCACCTATCAAAGCACTTCGCGCCGCGCGAGGGCCAAAATCGCGCCTGCACGAAAACTGCAAAAGACTCCCGAAACCGTGCAGACGATGGCCGCGGCTTCTGCGCAAACGCCGTTCAGAGTTCGTGATGCCACCATTCACGGAGACTTTCTGGACATGACGAGCCTGGCTTCGACATCGACGACGGACATCCAGCCTATCAGGCCTTCTGCGCTGTCGGCCAAGCTTGCAATGGCGCTGCTGCTGGCCGCGCTCGCCGACTGGCTGTTCTACGGCCAGCGGATCGGGCTGTCGCTGACGCTGTTTGCGATCGCGACCGCCTGCGTGTCGGTGCTGTTCAATCATGCGGCCCTGGACTTCAGGCGTGCGGCGATCGGCGGCGCGATCCTCACGCTCGGCGTCGTCCCCGCCGTGGAGGAGCTCAACACGCTGTCCTTCCTGATCCTCGTCGCGTCGCTGACGATCGCGCTGTTGCTTGCGACCAATCCTGATACGACCGAGCTCACCGAACGCGCACGCGCGCTGCGCAATCTTCTCCTGCTTGGCCCCTTCAGGTTCTTCCTCGACGCCCCCCAGGTCTTCAACATGTCGGCGTTCACCCGCGGCGTCGCGCTCTGGCTGATGCCTGCGGCACTCGGCACCGTCTTCGTCGCACTGTTCGCCGCGGCCAATCCGGTGATCGAGCAATGGGTGTCCCTGCTCAATCCCAAGGTCATCCTCGAATATGTCAACACGTGGCGCGTTCTGTTCTGGTCCATGATGCTGGCCCTGGTCTGGCCCTTCATTCATGTGCGTTGGCGGCGCAAGACGATGGTCACCACCACCGGGGTCGACGGCCCTGTGCCACCGCCGCTGCCGCCCATGGTCTCGGCAGAATTTCTCGGCCCCTCCACCATCCTGCGCTCGCTGATCCTGTTCAACCTGCTGTTTGCGGCGCAGTCCATTCTCGACGGCATCTATCTCTGGGGGCACGTGGCGCTGCCCGACAACATGACTTATGCGACTTACGCCCATCGCGGTGCCTATCCGCTGATCGTAACCGCCCTGCTCGCTGCTGCCTTCGTGCTAGTGGCAATGCGCCCGGGCGGGCCGGCGGAGAAATCGACGGTGATCCGGCCGCTGGTCTATGTCTGGGTCGGGCAGAACGTGCTGCTGGTCGCGTCCTCCATTCTGCGGCTCGATCTCTACGTCGGCATCTACATGCTGACCTACTGGCGCATCGCGGCCTTCATCTGGATGGGCCTTGTGGCGCTAGGACTGATCCTGATCGTCGCCCGCATCGCGCTCAACCGGTCCAACCGGTGGCTCGTCTGCGCCAACCTGATCGCATTAACGATCGTGCTCTATAGTGTCTCGCTGGTGAACTTCGATGCATTCATTGCCGACTATAATCTGAAGCACAGCAGCGAAATGGGAGGGAACGGCGTGAAGATCGATGCCAACTACCTCCTCACGCTCGGGCCGCAGGCGCTGCCTGCGATCGACAAGGTCATTGCGCTTCGCGGCGGCGACTACTGTCTTGCGGGACGTCGCGATCGGCTTGTAGAAAGTCAACGGCAGGACCTCGCCTGGCGGGCCTGGGGCTTCCGGAGCTGGCGGCTGCAGCGCCGGCTCGACGCTCAGGTCAAGGTGCAGCCCGGCAATCCGCCGGCGGGGTGAGCGGAGAGTTTCTTGGCGCATCGCATTCTCATCGTCGACGACGAGGGCCATATCCGCGAGGTCATCCGCGTCGCCCTGAAGAAGGCCGGCATGGACGTGATCGAGGCGCGCGACGGCAAGGAGGCGCTTCTCCGCTTTGCCGCCGACAGACCCGACCTCATCGTGCTCGACATCGGCATGCCCGAGTTCGACGGCCTCGACGTCTGCCGCGAGATCCGCAAAGGCTCCGACGTGCCGATCCTGTTCCTGTCGGCGCGCGATGAGGAGATCGACCGCATCCTCGGCCTCGAGATCGGCGGCGACGATTACGTGACGAAGCCATTCAGCCCGCGCGAGCTGGTGGCGCGGGTCAACGTCATCCTGCGCCGCCTCAGCCCGCGCAATGGCGAGGCCAAGGCCGGGCCCACCGCGCTGGCGCAAGGCGGCCTGCTGATCGATCCCGAGCAGCATGTCGCGACCTTCGCCGGCACGCCGCTGAAGCTGACCGCGATCGAGTTCGGCATCCTGCGCGCGTTCCTGACCCGGCCGACCTCGGTGTTCAACCGCGAGCAGCTGATGCGGGCGGCCTATCAGCTCAACATCCAGGTCTCCGACCGCACCATCGATAGCCATATCCGCAACATCCGCGCCAAGCTGGCGGCGCTTGCTTGCGACAACGTCATCGAGACCATCCACGGCGTGGGCTTCAAGCTCGGCCGCTGCGAGAAAGAGGCATGAGCGCTGCGCCCGACAAATGGCGGCCCTCGCTCACCCTCGTGATCTTCACGGTGCTGGCGACGGTCGGAATATTGCCGCTGGTCGGCCTGTTCTTCTTCCGTCTCTACGACAACCAGCTGATCCGCCAGACCCAGGCCGAGCTGATCGCGCAGAGCCGCGTGCTGGCGACGATCTATGCGCAGGAGGTCGCGGCCCGGCTCGACGGCGGCCTCATGCTCGGCGCCGAGGTGCCGCCGGGCGTGCTGCCCGATCCCGGCGATCAGGTCACGCCGATCCGCCCCGCGCTCGACCTCACCGCGAACGACCTCTTGCGGCGGCGGCCCGACGCATTGCCCGCGCCCAAGCCGGCGCAAGCAGCCTATGTCGAGATCGGCGCCAGGCTGACGCCGATCATCCGCGAGACCCAGAAGGTGACGCTGGCCGGCTTTCGCATCCTCGATCCCCAGGGCGTGGTGATTGCCGGGCGGCAGGAGGTCGGCCAGTCGCTCGCCCATATCGAGGAGGTCGCGGACGCCCTGCACGGGCAATACCGCGCGACTTTACGCAACCGCGTGCCGGACAAGCCGCCGCCGCCGATCTATTCCTTCAGCCGCGGCCTCGGCGTGCACGTGTTCTCGGCGATGCCCGTCATCGTCAACAACCGCGTCGCCGGGGTGATCTACACGACGCGGACGCCGAGCAACATCTTCGACCATCTCTACCAGGAGCGGGCCAAGTTCGTGCTGGCGGGGTTGGCGGTGATCCTCGGCACGATCGCGATCGGCCTCGTGTTCTCGCGCACCATCACGCTGCCGATGCGCGAGCTGATCGACCGCGCCGCCAGAATCGGCCGCGGCGACCGCGAGGCATTCCAGCCGCTGAAACATTACGGCACGCGCGAGTTCGCCCAGCTCTCGCACAGCTTTCTCGGCATGGCCGAGCAGCTGGCGCGGCGCTCCGACTATATCGCGACCTTCTCGGCCCATCTCACCCACGAGCTGAAATCGCCGCTGACCTCGATCAAGGGCGCGGCCGAGCTGTTGCAGGATTCGGTTCAGGGCAAGGCCGAGGGCCTGACGCCGGCCGAGCAGAAGACCTTCATCGCCAACATCCTGTCCGACACCCAGCGCCTGGAGGCGATGGCACAGCGGCTGCGCGAGCTCGCCCGCGCCGAGAGCCTGCCGCAGAACGAGCGCACCGAGCTGTCGCCCGTGATCGCCGATCTCAGGAACCGGTTTCCGGCAAGCGCGATCGAGGCCAGCGGCAGCCTCGATCGGGCGATCGGCATGTCCTCGGAGAAGGCGCTGATCGTGCTGTCACACATCGCCGACAACGCGGTGCGGCACAAGGCCGGGACGATCAGGCTGGAGGCGGTCGACGCGCGGACGACCGTGCTCGTGACGGTCAGCAATGACGGCGAGCCGATCTCGGCGCCGAACCGCGACAGGATCTTTGATGCGTTCTTCACCACCCGCCGCGACCAGGGCGGCACCGGCATGGGGCTGGCGATCGCGCGCGCGGTAATGGCGAGCCATGGCGGCTCGATCAGGCTGAAGCCGACCGACGAAGGGGCCGCCTTCGAACTCCAGTTTCCGGTTGCCTAGATTGCAAAGACCCAGGCGGCGACGATGGTGCCGATGGTGACGAGACCGGCGATGGTCCAGCCGGCGGCGTATTCCAGCTCAGGATGACCGGTCGCCCGCATGATCTCAACCGGATCGGCGGTATGCTTCTCTGCCATGACAGCCTCGCACGTTTCTTCCCGCGTCATAGATAAGTCGCATCAGCCGCAAAGAGGTTCCATCACGGAAATGCGAGGCATGACGCAGCTAGGTTTGTTCGCCGACCCGCAGGAAGGCCCGGCCGGCCTTCGCTACACGGACGATTTTATCGATCGTGCCACCGAGCAGGATCTGATCGGCCGCATCGCAGCATTGCCGCTCCAGCGCTTTCAGTTCGGCGCCTTCGAGGGCAACCGCCGGGTGGCGTCGTTCGGCTATCGCTACGACTACACGCTGCAGCTTCTGGCCGAGGCCGATCCGATCCCGGACTGGGTGCGGCCGGTCGCGCACCAGGTCGAGGCCTGGGCGGGGCTGCCGGAGGGCAGCGTCCGGCAGGTGCTGTGCACCGAATACGAGGTCGGCGTCGGCATCGGCTGGCATCGCGACAAGCCGCATTTCGACAAGGTGCTCGGCCTCTCGCTGGGCTCGCCGTGCAACTTCCGCTTCCGCCGTCGCAGGGGCAAGAAGTGGGAGCGCCACACGCTCAAAGCCCTGCCGCGCTCGCTCTACATGATGGACGGCGAGGCGCGGTCGCAATGGGAGCACAGCATCCCGCCGGTCGCGGCGCCTCGCTACTCCATCACCTTCCGGACAATGAAGCGGGCTTGACGGGCCGTCCAAAACAAAAACTGCGAAAACAACCCCATGCACAGTAGAACGCCAGATCCGGCGCGAGCCTCGGCGGCGCCGGACAACGGCTTGACGGATCGGGATAAAACGGCGGCTGCGCGCGGTGTCGGCCAAGGCGCCGCGAATTCGCCTCAAGGCCGGCGGACTAATGAGACGAATTGAAAAGACGGGCCATATCTGCGAGCCAAGACGAGTCCCGCAAGGCCGCCACACCCATGAAGAATTATCTGACATTTTTCCTGTTTCTGACCATGACCGCGGCCTCCGCGCACGGACCCGTGCCGGGCCGGCTGCCGCCGCCCTCCGATCTCGTGCAAGTGGGCCTCACCGATTCCGACACCACCGCCGGCGGCACCGCGCGGCTGTGCGAGCAGGTGACCTTCTCGCGCGGCCTGCGCTACGGCGAGAGCGAGGCCAACGTGCTCGATGTCGCGGCCAGCGCGACCAAGGCCGATACGCCGCGGCCGGTGCTGGTGTTCGTGGCGGGTGACACCTTCACCGGCGACCGCGGAGCGCCGGAGCTGTCGCGCCAGATCCAGGATCAGGTCATGTGCTTTGCCGCGCGCAACGGCATGATCGGGGTCCGGGTCAATTATCGCCTGGCACCCGCGGCGACCTGGCCGGCCGGCGCGTCCGATGTGGCCGCGGCGCTGTCCTGGGTTCATGGCAATATCGACCTCTTCAACGGCGACGCCCGCGAAATCGTCGCGGTCGGCTACGGCGCCGGCGCCTTCCACGTCGCCACCCTGCTCGCGCATCCGGAGCTGCAGACCGCCGGCGCCGACGTCGCCGGCCTGGTGCTGGTGTCCGGGGTCTACCGCGCCGGCAAGGACGCCAGCGACAGCGAGAAGGCCTATCTCGGCGGCGATGCCACCCAGTACGACAAGCGCTCGGTGTTCCCCGGCATCCTCAATGTCGACGTGCCGATCGTGCTGGCCTGGGCCGCGGACGATTCCGCCGGCCTCGTGGCGCAGGGCGAGACCCTGAAGAAGACGCTGTGCGGCGCCGGCCATTGCCCGCGCAGCACGCTGCTGCGCAGCCGCGACGGCATCGCGAGCGCCTTCGGCCTCGATGGCTCCGGCGAGAGCCTCGCGGAGCCGACGCTGCTGCTGGTGCATCAGTTGGAGGCGCGGGGGTTGCCGTAATCAGTGGCGATGACGAGCATGCATCTTCGGAGCCTCGGCAGACGATGCGTCCCCCTCGCTGCCGGCGCTGCGAAAGCAGCTCCCGCCACGTCCGGCGATGGCCGACACGCACTGATCGATCGTCTCGAACGAGCAACTGCGCACGCCCGAGTCATAGTCTAGCCGGCAGAACGCGTGTTCCTTTGTCGCGTCCAGCTCGGCAGGGATCAGAATTGCCGCGGCCATCGACGCTGCGACAATGGCGAGGAAGCCGAAAATCCTTTCCATATCCGTTCCGTAATCCGATTGGCGCTGAGGTCCTCAGCGCCCTCAGCGAGAGTGCTCCGTTCACATGCAGCTTGCTCGCAGGCTAATCGCAGACGAGATACCTGCGATGACGTCTATAGACGTAGTAGCAGTCGCTGCTCGAGTAGGAGCTGGAGCGCGCGCCACCATAGGCGTACCCGGCATAGGCGCCGGCTGCGTATGCGCCAGCATAGCTCGCAGCGCGCGCTCCATAGCCATATCCGTGCACACCGCCATAGCCATAACCGCCGCCACTGCCGACGTTGATCGCCGTCGTGCGCGCGGCGTTCACGACAGCGGGCCCTCCGCCGACACCTCGCGCGGCGAGATCGGCGCGCGGCCCAGCTGCCGGACCGAGCCGCGGCCCGGGACCAGCTAGGGGGCCGGGCCGCGGGGGACCTGCGAAGGATGGCGGAGCTGCCGCAGCCATCGGAGGCGGGCCGGCCGGCGCCATCGGCGGCGGTGGCGGAAACTGCGCGAACGCAGCCATGGGTACGAGCGGGATCGCGGCGACCGTCACAGCCAACACGCAGGTTGATATTCTCTTCGAAAGCATCGTCGTCTCCGTCTAGATCTGGGCCTCGAGCACAGGCTCGGGTGCGTGGTGAGTGGCGGTCTGTTCGGCCGACGCCTCCTGCGCAACAGCGTCGGGTCGATGGGAAGGTAGTGCATCGGCATCGTCCGGATGGATCCTGAACCACGCCACGTAGAGCGCCGGCAGGAACAGCAGTGTCAGCAGCGTACCGACGATGATGCCGCCCATCATGGCGTAGGCCATCGGGCTCCAGAAGATCTCGCGCGCGATTGGAATGAGCGCGAGACTTGCCGCGGCGGCCGTGAGCAGGATCGGGCGCATGCGGTGCTCGGTTGCTTCCACCACGGCATCCCAGGCCGGCCTGCCCTCGTTCTTGAGATCCTCGATCTGCACGATCAGGATCACGGAGTTTCGGACCAGGATGCCGATGAGGGCCAGCACGCCGAGGATCGCCACGAAGCCGAGTGGCGCGCCGCTCGGCAGCATGGCCATGACGACCCCGATCAGCGCGAGCGGCGCGACCGCGAACACGAGGAACAGGCGTGAAAAGCTCTGCAGCTGCACCATCAGCACGGTCGCCATGACGAACAGCATCAGCGGCACCACCGCAATGATCGGCCCCTGGCTCTTGGCACTCTCCTCCACCGAGCCGCCGATCTTGATCGCGTAGCCCGCGGGCAGCTGCTTGGCGAATTCCGCGACTTTCGGCGCGAGCTGGTCGACGACCGTCTTCGGCTGAACGTTGCTGACGACGGCAGCCTTCAGCGTGATGGTCGGAATCCGCGCACGCCGCCAGATCGTGGGCTGCTCCAGCTCGTAGCGCAGATTGGCGACGGCACCCAGCGGCACGGGTTGGCCGCCCAGCCCTGTCAGTTGCAGGTCGCGCAGCGTATCGATCGAGGCGCGCTCCTGCGCGGTCGCACGTCCCGTGACATTGACGAGATAGATGCTGTCGCGCACCTGCGTGATCGGCGAGCCCTGCAGCACGGAGTTCAGGGTGGTGGCGATGTCTTCCGAGGTCACGCCGAGCTGGCGCGCCTTGTCCTGGAGCACGTCGACCTTGACGACGCGCGCCGGCTCCATCCAGTCGAACACCACGTTGCCGAGATCAGGGCTGCTGCGAATGACGCCTGCAAGCTTCTGCGACAGGGCGCGGACCTCAGCGATGTCGGGGCCGCTCAGGCGATATTGCACCGGACGTCCGACCGGAGGCCCGACCTCGAGCAGCTTGACGTAGGTGTCGGTGCCCGGGAACGTCTTCCTCAGATAGCCCTCGAACTGCGACTTGAGCTTGTCGCGCGCGGCGATGCCGCCTTTGGTCACGATCACCTGCTGGCCGAACCAGGTGTTGGCGGTCTGCACGTCGAACGACAGCACGAAGCGCGGCGCACCGGTGCCGACATAGGTGGACCAATGCTCGACCGCATCATTGCCCTGCAACTGCTCGCGCTCGAAGCGAGCCATCTGCATGTTGGTCTCGGCAATCGAGGCGTTCTGCGGCAGGTTCCAGTCGATCACGAGCTCGGCACGGTCGGACGAGGGGAAGAACTGCTGCTGCACGAACTGCAAACCGAACAAGGCGAGAAGGAACGCGCCGGCCGTCACGGCGACGGTGCTCCAGCGGTGATGCATGCAGACCAGCAGCAGGCGCGCGAACATCTGCGTCAGGCGGCCCTTCTGCTCGTGATGTCCTTTCATCCTGGCCGGCAGGATGGTGACGCCGAGCAGCGGGGTGAACAGTACGGCCACGATCCAGGAGACGATCAGAGATACCGCGATCACCACGAACAGGGTGAAGGTGAACTCGCCGGCGTTGCTGCTGTTGAGCCCGATCGGGATGAAGCCAGCCACCGTGACCAGCGTTCCCGTCAGCATCGGAAATGCCGTCGACGTATAGACGTGGGTTGCCGCCTTTTCCAGGGGATCGCCGATCTCGAGCCGCGCCACCATCATCTCGACCGCGATCATGGCGTCGTCGACCAAGAGGCCCAGCGCGATGATCAGGGCCCCCAGCGAAATGCGTTGCAGCGAGATGCCGCAATAGGCCATCACGACGAAGGTGATCGCGAGCACGAGCGGAATGGCAATCGCAACCACGAGCCCGGCACGCATGCCCAGGCTCAGGAAGCTGATGCCGAGCACGATGACCACGGCCTCGAACAGCGCTTCGGTGAAGCCGGAAACGGCATGTTCGACCACGACGGGCTGGTCGGCAACGAGGTGCACGCCGACGCCGATCGGCAGGTCGGCGATGATGCCTGTCATCTCCTCCTTCAGCGCCTCGCCGAACTGGAGCAGGTTGGCGCCGGACTTCATGCCGATCGCCAGCGCAATGGCGGGCTGACCGTTGTATCTGAACAGCGTCGACGGCGGATCGGCGTAGCCGCGCGTGATGGTCGCGACATCGGTCAGCGGGAAGAAGCGATCGTTGATGCGGAGATTGACCGCCTTCAGGCTCGCCTCGGAGGCGAACTGGCCGTTCACGCGGACGCTGATCCGCTCCGGTCCTTCCTGGAACACGCCCGAGGGCGCCACCGCATTCTGACCTTGCAGCGAATTCATGACGGCGTGGATATCGAGGCCGAGAGCCGCGATCTTGCGGGTGGAGAATTCGAGAAAGATGACCTCGTCCTGCGCGCCGAGAATGTCGACCTTGCCGACATCGGGCACGGTCAGCACCTTGGCCCTTATATCCTCGACCTGGTCGCGGAGCTGTCGCTGGCTCAAGCCGTCGCTGGTGAAGGCATAGACGTTGCCGAAGACGTCACCAAAGCGGTCGTTAAAACCGGGGCCGATCACGCCTTGCGGGAAATCGCCCCTGATGTCTGCGATCATATTGCGGACGCGCACCCAGGTCGGCTTGACGTCGGCCGCCTTGGTCGAATCGCGCAAGTAGACGAAGACGGTGGTCTGACCCGCGACCGTCACGCTCTTGGTGTAGTCGAGCGATTCCAGCTCCTCCAGCTTCTTCTCGATCCGGTCGGTGACCTGACGCGTCATCTCCTCGGGCGAGGCGCCTGGCCACTGCGCCTGGATCACCATGGTCTTGATGGTGAAGTCAGGATCCTCCTGCCGTCCCAGCTGGAGATAGGCAAACAGGCCGGCCGCCATAAAGGCGATCATGAAATACCAGACGAGCGAACGATGGCCGAGCGCCCAGTCGGAGAGGTTGAACGACTTCATGGCTATTGATCCTGTTCGAAGCGGACGTGCTGGCCCGGCTTGAGGCTGTGAATGCCGGCGGTGACGACGCGGGTGCCTGCGGCAAGCCCGCCGGTGACACGGATGCCCGCCTGTTCGGCGACACCCTCGATCTTCTGCAGCGAGACGGTGCCGGCGGACTGATCGACCACCCAGACGAAATCGGCGCCGTCCTTGGCGAGCACCGCCGATGCCGGCAGGCGCAAGACTTTGCTGTGATCCTTGCCGAACTTTGCCGTGATCGTCGCGCCAAGGCGGAAGTTTTCGGGCGGGTTGTCCAGCGCAATCCGAACACGACGCAGCCGCGTCACCGCATCGGCTTGCGGCGCGATTTCGCGAATCCTGCCCTCGACCTGAACGGCGGGAAGGAGCTGCAGGCTGACGCTGAACGGGAGACCGATTTCGAGCGGCACAGGCAGGTCTTCCCCGATATCGACGACCGCCTCGCGAATGTCCGGCCGCGCGACCGTCACCACGGTTTGACCGGGCGAGACCACCTGGCCGACTTCGGCGCCGACGGCGGTGACGACGCCACCGAAGTCGGCCTTGATCTGGGCATAGCCGAGTTGTTCGATCGCTTTGGTCAGGTTCGCCTGCTCCTGCGCGACGCTTGCTTCGGCGCCGGCGCGGGCCTGCTCGGCATTATCAAGCGTCTGCCTGGTGGTCGCATCGCTGGTGATCAGCGTGCGTTGCCGCTCCTCCGTGGCCCTGGCTGTCGCAAGCTGCGCCTCGGCCTTGGCAAGCTGAGCTTTGGCAGCGCGAACGGCGAGATCGAGTGCGGTGGGATCAATCGTCCCGATGATTTGTCCTTCGCTGACGATGTCGCCAACGTAGACCGCACGCGAGGTCAGCCATCCGAGCACGCGAAAGCCGAGGTTGGTCTTGTAGCGCGGCTCGACGACCCCGACCGCAACCGTGCTGTCAGCGCTATTCGGCTTGGCCACCATTGAGAGCACGGGGCGCACCGGCTCCGGCGCGTTCGTTTCCTGCTGACAGCCTGCGAGCAACGAGGCCGCCGCGAGCGTGCCAGCAATCAACATGACCAGTCGCTTCATGACCGACCTCCCTCCTCGGTGACCGACTGACCGACGCTCAAGAGCTTGCCGCCGTCGACGACGACGCGCTCGCCGGGCTCGAGGCCCGCCTTGATCAGCACCTGACCGGCTTCATAAGCGCCGACCGTGACGGGCTTCAGCGACGCTGTCTGCGTCCTGGGGTCGACGGTCCAGACGGCAGGCCTGCTGCCCGTGGCCATCAGCGCGCGCCAGGGCAAGGCGATCTCCTTCTGGGCTTTCGCCTTGACCGTTCCCGCGACGGCGCTGCCCAGCGTCATCGCAGCCGGCGGATTCTCGATGGACACCTTGACGCGGATCGTTGAGCTCTTCGCATCGATTGCAGGTGAGATCTCCCTCACCTCCCCCGTCACCGTCACGCTTGGGTCGGAGAGCAAAGCCAACGCGACGCTGCGGCTCTCAGTCTGGCCAAGGAAGACGGATTCGTAGACCTCGAAGACGGCATCCCGCTCCCCGTCCTGAGCAAGCGAGAACACCGGTTGGGCAGCCGGAACGACCTGACCGACCTCGAGATTTCGCGCGGTAATGACGCCGTCCGCTTCAGCGCGCAGCACGGTATATCCGAGCGCATCGCGCGAGGTGCCCAGCTGCGCCTTGGCCGCCTCCAGCACGCCCTCTGCCGTCCGCAAGCCTTGCTGGGCCTGATCGTAAACGGTACGGGTGGTGAAGCCGCTTGCGATCAGCGCTTTCTGCCGCTCGAACGTGGCCTTTGCCACGCGTAGCTGGGCTTCGGCCGAGGCCACTGCCGCCGTCGCAGCATCGACATCAGCCTGTTGCTCGGCCGGATCGAGCCGGGCGAGGACGTCGCCCTTGTTGACGTGCGCACCGACGTCCACGGTACGAGCGATCACACGTCCGCCGACGCGGAATGAAAGATCGGCACGGAAGCGCGCCTGAACCTCGCCCGTCAGCGTGATGGTAGCTTGCCGATCGCGCGGCTGCACGACCGTGGTTCGGACCAACGTGGCCCGCGTGGCCGTCTGCGCCGCGTGATCGTTGCAACCGGCCAACGCAATGCTGACAAGCACGGTCGCTGCAGCGAGGGCCTTTCCCAGATGTGGCGTTCGAATAGGGTTCGAGAATTGGCTTGTCATGGCGCGTCCGTATGATGGGAAGCTGACAACAGCCCGCCGAGCGCATCGGCGGATCGGTGAAGGACGACCAATTCACCGTCGTGCTGGCGCAGTGGTCCCGCAATGGGATCGGTCTCAACGGCCGGTCCGCGTTGACCGGTCGCTGTGCTTGCCGTGAGCACCGCGTCGCCTGGAGCGGCGGCTTTCGTGCGGCGCGGGGCCCTCATCTGGCGCGTTGCGATCGACCAGTTTGCGCCCCGTTCGCGTTCGGTCAGCGGGAACGAGAGAACGATCGAGGTGAATTCGGCGCCGAAGCCCTGCTCGACCCGGCCGCCGAGCGCTCGCGCGATTTCCCTCGCAATTCGCAATTCGCGGTCGGAAGTCTCCCGCGCGGGACGCGAGCCGTTGTCCAGGATCACGCAATTCACCAGCGCACCGGTACGGGTCAGCTTGATCCTGATCTGCCCGGTCCGGGCGTCGAAACAGGCGTGCCTTGCCGCGTGCATCACGAGCTCATGGACGATCAGCCCCAGATGCCAGCAGCGCTGCGGCTGAAGCGCGATGGACTGGGTCGCGAATGCCAGCTGAATGTTCATCCGGTCCAGGACTGCCCGGCGCATGCCACAGCCCAGTTTGCGGATGTAGGCCGCGGCCTGGATCAACGTTTCACCCGCCGGCGTGGCCAACTCACGATGCACATCGGCGTATCCCTGCAGCAGCTCGACGACATCGCTGAGCGCGCACTTGGCTTCCGTCCCCTCGACCCGAATGGCGGCGGCGGAGACCAGATTGATGGCGAAGGCGACACCGTTGGTGACCCTGTGATGCAGCTCGCGCAGCAGCACGCCTTCCGGCAAGCCAGACGAGGCTGGGCTCAAGACAGACACGACATTCTCCTCGTTCCGTTTGGGCGATCGGAGTCGAACGCCCCACATCTTTGCGACCCTGTTCGTCAGGCGCACCCGCCAAGGCTCAGCGACGTGCAGACCCAACGTATTAATAAACTATACCGTATATTTTCTTTTTCTTGCCTTTCTTCCCGAACCATGTCAAGCGAGAAAGCGACACGCACAGATTCGTGATTTCGGAGTGCCAAGATGAAGAAGACGAAGCGAGGCAGACCGCCCAAGGATCTTGCCGGCGACGCGCAAGCGCGCATTCTCGATGCAGCCCAGCAGCTGTTTCTGGAGAAGGGCTTCCGCAGCGCCAGCATCGACGACATTTCCGAGCTTGCTCCCGCAAGCAAGCCGACGATCTATGCCCACTTCCCCGGCAAGGAAGCGCTGTTCGCGGCGGTAGTTGCGCGTACCATCGACGGCTTGACGGACTTCGAGGGGTTTTCGCCCCAGGGCCGTACCATCGAGGACAAGTTGATGAGCCTGGGGACCGCCATCGTCGAAAGGGTGGTCGAGGAATCGCTCGGCATGGTGCGCGCGACGATCGCGGAATCGCAGCGGTTCCCCGAACTGAGCCGCAACGTTCACGACGCAGCCCGCGATCGCTCTCTGGCCGCGGTGTCCCAGTTGTTGGACGACGCCACGCAGAAGCTCTCTCGCACCGCGAGAGGCCCTTTCAGCGCCAAGCGAAGCCGCGCCACCGCGCAGATCTTTCTCGACCTGATCCTGCTACCGATGCTGTTCCGGTCGCTCGTCGGCGAGACGCCGAAAGACCTGAAGAAGGAGCTTCCCGGCTTCGTGCGCGAGCGCGTCGGCTTTTTCCTGGCTGCCTGCGAGACAGACTGGACGCACTAGCTGTCTTCTTTGGATGGTTGGATTGGAAGCATCCGCACTAGCCGGCGACCTTGAGCTGCACGGGAGCTGTCATCTCGGCCGGCTGCAGGAATGGCGCGCGACGCAAAGCGCTCGTACAAAAACTCAGCATCTCCTCGAAGCTCGGTCGCAGCGTCGCAGCTCCGATGCGCGACGGATCGAGATGGACATCCATGGCTTCCAGCAGGCAGCAGGTCAGCGCCATCGGACTGCCGCCCTGCAGTTCACCGCGTGCTTGCCCGTTACCGATGACCGGTCGCACCAGCCCTCGGATCCTGTCGTCGTAGGTGAGGACGACCGTCCAGTTCTCACGAACGGCCAGCGTTATCAGGTCTTGCAATCGCCGATGCTTCGCCGGTCGAGCTTCATTGCAGTCAGCGATGGCCTTCAGGATTGCGCCTAAGCGCCGCAGCGGTGGCCCACTGCCGTGAGCCGCTTCAGCCGCCGCGCTGACCGCCTCCTCGAGCACCTGCTCCACCACAGCCTCCTCGATCGCCCGCCTCGAGGGAAAGAATCGATAGACGCTTGCCGAAGACATCGCCAGACTCCGCGCAATGTCGGCGACGGTGGTCTTGTTGTGCCCCATCTCGCCATAGAAGTGGATGGCAGCCTGCACGATCCTGCGGCGCGCGCTCCTCGTTCGATCTTCAATCTGCTCGCGCATAACGTCACTCACCGCGCCGGAATGTTCATCAGCTCGCGGCGGCAGGCCTCTCCGAAATCGCGCAAGGGATCCATCTCCTCGATGAATTTGGGGAGATCGACGAATGTGCGATTTGGCGAGACATATGTTTCGATGATCAGGTGCCCAGCTCTCTCGGCGGCCTGAACGACCTCGCTGCTCGACAGGATCCGCATGCGTCCGACCAGCGTATAGAGGCTGACCAGTTGCGGGATTTCGGCCTGGTCATTGACCAGGGCATCGGCATAGAGCCGTGATGCCTCCTCGATGAAGCTATGGTACAATTGTTCGCGCTTCGAGAACGAGCGGGCATGATGAAGCTCGCGACGCCTTCGGCGTCCGCTGAACCATCCGCTGATGATGGTCGAGACTGCGCCGACGGCAGAGCCGCCGAAGGCAGCCAGGGCCGGTATGTACACCGTGCTCATAAGATTGCTCCTGTCTCCTGTCGCGATGCGGATGTGGTTCAAGGCAGCGCCCGGTCACATCACGCCGCAACGTCGCTCGTTATCTGGCCCTGACTGAACCGGTGGATGCCTGCTCGAACACCGCTTTACAGCCTTCGCTCAGATCAGCTTTTCTGAACCGCAGACAGGCTTCGACTCCGGAGGGGTCGGGAATGTAGGCACTGCACAGACGAAAGGCGTCGGACGTGCAAGCCGCTCGCTGCTCGGGTGTGCCCCGGTTCTCCTGGGCAAAGGCCGCCGCGCTCCCGAGCGCAACCACCATGGTTGCGAACAGCGCCTGCATCAATCTCGTCATGTCAGATCCCTTCTCTGCTCGAAGCTTCTGGTTGAACCTGGCGGAGCCTCGCCGCCTTTGATCCTGCACACGCGCTTGTGACGCACTCGTCTTGACTTCGGCCGTGGCGCGTGATTTATATGAACTATACGGTGTATTTTATTACGGAGACGCGAAATGTCAACTCTGCTGTTTGCATTGATGCGCGAAAATCCGCTGCCTGGCCTCGCCGCCGCATCGCTGAACGTGATTGTCGCCTTGTGCCTCGTGGCCCTGAGCGTGCTGCTTGGCATCACGATCGCGATGATCGCTTGGGCCCATACGCTTGCCGCGCGCGAGCCCGACGCGGTTCAGCTGGAGCGGAGGACCCTCGCATGACAGCGGCCCTTCTGATCGCCCGCGACTGCATCATCTACTGGGTCAACGTCTGGATCGCGCCGGTCGAATGCGTGTTCGACGTGATCGAGTCCGAGCTCGCGCGCAGGGGCGTTGCGCCCGAGGAATTCGACCGCCTTTCGCAGGCGGCGTGAGACGACGCCCGGTGTCCTGACATGCTGAACTTCGTCGAAGTCTTTGACGTGATGGAAGTGAATCCAACCAGTGGAGAAGCCATCTGGACCGGTCTCACCGGAACACGAACGGCGCTCCAGCGCGACGGATTCATGATCAACCCGAAAGCCAGCGCCTATTGTCCAACGGACTGGCTCGATGAGCGCGGTTATCTCGATGTCGAGCTCGCACGCCGGCACCCGCGCCCCTGGAGTATCTGATGATGAGCCGGACTGATTTGCCCGTCGGGAGTGACCTACCGTGAGCCGACGATCCGCAATGTTCATGCATGCGAGGCAGCCGACCGACTCCGCCCTACCCTTGCGCGGCTATTTTCTGTCGGTGGGTGGAGCGCTGGTCTGCCTGCTTTTGCTGGCGAGCTGGGTGCTGCCGGCGCAACCGCCGACTCATCCTGCCGAGCCTGATCCTGCACCGCCCTCAATCCGCATCCACTCCGACGTGAAGCCACCGGAGCGCGTTGTGATCGATACGAATCAGTCGCTGCCGGGGCCCTCCGACAAGGAGATCGTCGTCGCTCACAGGCCCGTCGCAAGCGATTAACCAATCAGACCGAGATTGATCCGATGTCGAAGCAGCATTTGTTTGCCCTGATCATGTGGTCCGCCACGCTCGCCGCGACAGCCGCCGTCGCTGACGTACAGAAATCTGCAGATGCAGACAGCCGAAGCGCGAGCGCGCAAAGCCAGGCCGAGGAGGCCGCCATCCAACGCGTTCTCTCGGAATTCCGCACCACACGCGTCCCGCTCAGCCGAGCGATGGCGATCGCGGAACGCCTGCATGACGGCTCCAAGACCGCCGACATCAGCTTCGAGATCGACGGCCCGCCCGTCTACCGCGTTCGCACGATCCGGAATGAGCGCGTGTGGGAGAACGCCATCGATGCAAATACCGGAAGCATCATGGGCAAGGAGATGACATCTTCGCTGAAGGAGCTCGATCGCGAAGACCTCGCCAACATTCTTGCCCTGAAATGGATCAAGCAGGAATTGTCGGATGCCGTGCAGGTCGCCGAGAAAGCGGCGGCAGGCAGCGCTCTGGCCGGTGGACTGATCCAACAGAACGGCAAACTCAACTTCGTGATCGTGGTCGCCACCGGGGACCATTTGAAAGAAGTCACGCTCGAGCCGCCCAAGGTCAGCAAGCAAGACTTGAGCCGCCCTTAACCCTCCAATCAGCAATTCAAGAGCACTCGCCATGAACTTCCAGCCTCGATCGCAGCTCTCACCCGCACAGCGGCAGCTTCCCTTCGACTGCATCGCACTGCTGTTGCAAGGCGGCGGTGCGCTCGGCGCGTACCAGGCGGGCGTCTACGACGCCTTGGCCGAGGCGAGCATTCACCCCGACTGGGTTGCCGGCATTTCGATCGGAGCCATCAATGCGGCCATCATCGCCGGCAACGCGCCCGAGACCCGCGTCGACCGCCTGCGCGATTTCTGGACCCAGGTCACTTCGACGGCGCCCTGGGAGTGGTCGGCTTTCAGCGATTGGACAAAGAGCGACAACACGCGCAACCTCATCAACCAGATGAGCGCCGGTCTTGCGGCGACATGTGGCGCCACCGGATTCTTCTCCGCCCGCCCCGTTTTGCCCTGGCTACAGCCCGGTGGAGCCAGCGATGCGACCAGCATCTATGACACGCGCGCGCTCAAGACCACGCTGGAGCGACTGGTCGATTTCGATCGGCTCAACAGCGGACTGACGCGCTTCAGCGCCGGCGCGGTCAACGTCCGAACCGGAAATTTCGTCTATTTCGACAATACCACCCATACGATCCGCCCCGAGCACATCATGGCGAGCGGCGCACTGCCGCCGGGCTTTCCAGCGGTGGAGATCGAGGGCGAGCACTATTGGGACGGCGGTCTCGTCTCCAACACGCCGCTGCAATGGGTGATCGAATCGGATGCCCCGCAGGACATCCTGGCGTTTCAGGTCGACCTCTGGAGCGCGCGCGGTCAACTTCCCGCCAACATGGCCGAAGTGATCACACGGCATAAGGAAATCCAGTATTCCAGCCGTACGCGCGCCAGCACCGACCAGTTCAAGCGGGTGCAGCGCCTGCGGCGCGCACTCACGGACCTGCTCGGCCGGTTGCCCGACGATCTCAGCCAGCACGAGGACGTGAAGCTGCTCAGCACGGCGGTCTCCCGTAACGTCTACAACATCGTCCACCTGATCTATCGCGCGCGTAATCACGAGGGGCACTCCAAGGACTACGAGTTCTCGCGCCTGTCGATGCAGGACCATTGGCAGGCCGGCTACCACGACGCGTTGCGCACGCTGCGCCATCCCGAGGTGCTCGCTCGGCCTTCGAGTCCCGATGGGGTCTTCACCTTCGATCTCGAACTTGACGGCCGCGAGTAGCCTCCACCTCATCCTGGAGAGAGCCAAATGCGCGAGACTGACGTGAGACAACGAGCCTTCGCCATGCCGCTGACCAGCCCGGCCTATCCGCCCGGGCCGTACCGGTTCGTCGATCGCGAATACCTGATCATCACCTATCGCACCGATCCGGCCAAGCTACGGGCCGTGGTTCCGGGGCCGCTCGAGGTCGACGAGCGAGAAGCGCTGGTCAAATACGAATTCATCCGGATGCCCGATTCCAACGGCTTTGGCGACTACACGGAAAGCGGTCAGGTCATTCCCGTCTCGTTCCGCGGACGCAGGGGCGGTTACACCCATTGCATGTTCCTCAACGACGAAGGTCCCATCGCGGGCGGACGCGAACTCTGGGGCTTTCCGAAGAAGCTTGCGCAGCCGACGTTGCGAACCGAGATCGACACGCTGATCGGTACGCTGGATTATGGCCCTGTGCGGGTCGCCACGGGGACGATGGGCTACAAACATCGCGAGGCCGATCTGGCGAAGGTCAAGGCTGCACTTCACGAGCCGAACTTCCTGCTCAAGATCATCCCGCACGTCGACGGCAGCCCACGCATCTGCGAGCTCGTTCAGTACCATCTCGAGGACATCGTGCTGAAGGGGGCCTGGACCGGACCGGCGGCTCTGGCCCTCACACCACACGCACTGGCGCCGGTTGCAGAACTGCCGGTCCTGGAGATCGTCTCAGCGATCCATATCCGCGCCGACCTTACACTCGGCCTCGGGACCGTGGTGCATGACTATCTGCAACAGCCGGCTCGCGGCTCAATTCGCGCCGGTGAGAAGGCTCTGGTCTTCTAACTTTGACCGCGCGTGGCGTCCGAGGCGAGCGCCGCTCCTGTGCGAACTTTACGAGGAAGTTACGATGAAAATTCTGAACGGTAAGACCGCAATCGTCACAGGCTCGACCAGCGGCATCGGCCTTGCTTGCGCGCAGGCCTTCGCCAGCGCCGGCGCGAACGTTGTGATCAACGGCATGGGCGCCCCAGGCGACGTCGAGGAAACGCGTGCTGCGATCGAGCGCGATTTTTCCGTCGAGGCGATCTACTCGCCTGCGGACATGACGAAGCCGAGCGAAATCGCCGAACTCATTGCTCTTGGCGAAAGGACCTTCGGCAGCGTTGACATCCTGGTCAACAACGCCGGCGTCCAACACGTTTCGCCGATCGAGGACTTTCCCGCCGAGAAGTGGGATGCGATCATTGCCATCAACCTGTCCGCCGCTTTCCATGCCATCCGCGCGGCGGTACCCGGCATGAAGAAGCGCGGCTGGGGCCGCATCATCACCACGGCTTCGGCACATTCCTTGGTCGCCTCACCGTTCAAGTCGGCCTATGTCGCTGCCAAGCACGGCATCACGGGCCTCACCAAGACGGTGGCGCTGGAGCTCGCCCGCTCGAAGATCACCTGCAATTGCATCAGCCCCGGCTACGTCTGGACGCCCCTCGTGGAAAAGCAGATCCCGAACACGATGGCGGCCCGCCGCATGCGGAGGGATGAGGTCATCAGCGACGTCCTGCTCGCTGCGCAGCCTACCAAGGAGTTCGTCACCGTCCAGCAGGTCGCCGCGCTCGCACTGTTCCTGTGCAGCGACGATGCCGCTCAGATCACGGGCACCAACCTCTCGATGGATGGCGGCTGGACGGCCGCGTAGCCGCTTTCAATCACGGAACTTTCATCGTGCATTCTTTCGAGCGGCGGCCTGCTTGAGCTCTTCATCGAGGGCTTTCAGATCGACTTCAAAGCCGCATTTTCTCGCATGAGCTGATCAGTTCGCCCCGCAGACGCCTGGAAACGAACCCATCAAGCTTGTGCAAGCGGGTGTCGATCGGCCTCGTGCAGCCTTGCCGGCACGTCAGCACGCCTGCCTCTTCGCACCGCCGGTTGCGCGGCGTTGACGCGGCCCATCGAGCCACAGCTTTGCCAAACGCTTGATCTAGATCAACCTACCTTGATGCAGGCTGAGCCGACCTCGCTGGGGGCCAACCACAGGGCATCGAACATGCGCGTCATCGGCAGGATGCTGTTCGCTTCCGTGATTGCCGTCGCATCGCTGGGCGCGATGTCGCAGCAGCAACACTCGGATCAACCCGCAAGCGACCAGGAGATCCGCATCGGCAATGTCATGCCGTATTCGGGGTCGCTGTCGGAGTTCGGCGCAATCGGCCAGGCGGAAGCGGCCTATTTCGACATGGTCAACGCGCGCGGCGGGATCAATGGCCGCAAGATCCGCTTCATCACCCGCGACGACAATTCCGACCCGGGGACCGCGCTGGAGCTGACGCGCAAGCTGGTCGAGACGGACGGCGTGCACCTGATGTTCGGCTCGTTCGGCACGCCGGGCAATCTCGCCACGCGCCGGTACCTGAACGAGATGAAGATCCCGCAGCTGTTCGTTGCCACCGGCGACGAGGAACTGAGCCAGCCGAGCGCGTTTCCCTGGACCATGGGCTGGCAGCCGTCGTTCCGGTCGGAGGGACGCATCTATGCCAACTACATCCAGGCCTATTACCCCAGAAAGAAGATCGTCGTGCTCTGGCAGAACGACCAGTTCGGACGCATGCTGTACAAGGGCATCCAGGAGGGCCTTGGCGATCTCAACCGCCACGTTCTCGTCGACATCGCCTTCGACCTTGCCGATGAGCATCTCGACGGGCACATCTCGATCCTCAAGCGCGCCGGCGCCGATATCTTCGTCTTCCTCGGCGTGCCCTCGACCGCATCCAAGGTGATCAAGCTGGCAGCGTCCATGAATTGGCGTCCGGTCTTCATCGTCAACGATGCCTCCGCCTCGATCGCCAATGCGATGGCGCCCGCGGGGCTGGAGAATTCCGCCGGCGTGATCTCGGCGGCCTTCCTGAAGGATCCGAGCGATCCGGCCTGGAAGAACGATCCCGCCATGAAGGACTGGTTCGCCTTCATGGACAAATACCATCAGGTCGAAAGCACCAACAATAGCGCAGCCGTCTTTGGCTACGCCGCGGCCGAGGCGCTGGCGCAGGTGCTGAAGCAATGCGGCGACGACTTTTCGCGCGAGAACATCATGCGCCAGGCGGCCTCGCTCAGGGACGTTAATCCCTCCCTGGCGTTGCCCAACATCCGGATGAGCACCTCGCTGAACAATTATCTGCCGATCAGGCAGATGCGGCTGGTGCAGTTCGACGGCCGGTCGTGGCAGCAGTTCGGGGACGTGATCGAGACGGCGTTCACGGAAGGTGCGGCAAGATGAGGTGACTCTGACCCTCCCCTGGAGGCGCAGTGCTGTCGCATTTGAGAGCTTTTCCGTGCGGCCATCCTTCGAGACGCCCGCTTTAGGCGGGCTCCTCAGGATGAGGACGGAGTGCGCGGAAGCAGTTTCAACTCGCACTGACGCCAAATAGCCTCATTCCGGCTTAAGCGAGGCCAGCGCGTCTCCAGCAGCGAGCGCACGCGGGTCCTTTTCGTTTGATCACGGATGCTTAAGATCGGCGCGACCTGCAGCCGCTCCGACGGGAGAGACCCATGACCGAGACCATCCGCATCAAGCGCTTTGTCGCACGTCCCGTGATCGTGCCGATGAACCTGCCGCTCCAGACCTCGACCGGGGCGGTCGCCAAGGCGCCGCTGGTGCTGATCGACTGCGAGACCGACCACGGCGCGACAGGCCATGCCTATCTGTTCTCGATCACGCCCTCGGCCCTGAAGCCGCTGACGGCGATGGTCACGGAAATGTCAGATCTCGTCGCCGGCGACGAGCTGCTGCCGTTCGAGATCGAGCGCAAGCTGAGCCAGCGCTTCACGCTGCTGGGCCTCGCCGGCCTGCAGCGGCTGGCGCAATCCGGCATCGACATGGCGGCATGGGACGCTCTGGCGCGCACGCGCGGCCTGCCGCTGGCGCGCCTGCTCGGCGGCGCGCCGAAGCCGGTGCGCGCCTACAATTCGAAGGGCCTCGGCATCATGCCGGCGGGCGCGGCGGTGGAGGAAGCGCATAAGCTGCTGGCCGAAGGGTTTCACGCCGCCAAGATCCGCGTCGGCCGGAGCGATGCGCGGGAGGACCTCGCCGTCGTGCGCGCGGTGCGCAAGGCCGTCGGCGACGAGGTCACGCTGATGTGCGACTACAACCAGGCGCTGACGGTCACCGAAGCGATCCGCCGCGGTGAGATGCTCGACGACGAGGGCCTCACCTGGATCGAGGAGCCGATCCGCCACGACGATTATGAGGGCAATGCCCGCGTCGCCGACGCGCTGCAGACGCCGGTCCAGATCGGCGAGAACTTTGACAGCGCGTTTTCCATGCAGAGCGCCCTCGCCGCGGAGGCCTGCGACTACGTGATGCCTGACGTGCAGCGCATCGGCGGCGTCACCGGCTGGCTGCGGGCCGCATCGCTCGCCCATGCGGCCGGCATCGAGATGTCGACGCACCTGTTCTCGGAGATCAGCGCGCATCTGCTCTGCGTGACGCCATCAGCGCATTGGCTGGAATATGTCGACTGGGCCGACGCCGTGCTGGCAACGCGGCTGCAGATCAAGGACGGCTTTGCGGTGCCGAGCGAGGAGCCCGGCAACGGGATCGCGTGGGACGAGGCGGCGGTCGCCAAATATCTCGTCAAATAGAACGACCTCCTACGGCCGAACGGCGGCAATCATGCTCAGCTCGACCGGCGCTCCCCGCGGCAACTCGGCGACGCCGACGGACGTTCGCGTGTGACGGCCGCGATCGCCGAGGCGTTCGATCAGCCGGTCGGAGGCACCGTTCATGACTTGCGACTGCTGGGTAAATCCGGGCGCTGAAGCAACATATCCAACGAGTTGCAAGACCTGGACGATCCTGTCCTCGCCGCCCGTTGCGTTGTTGATCGCCGCAATGCAGAGATCGGCGCAGAGGGCCGCAGCCTCCTGCGCGGCCGCCATATCGACGCCAGCGCCGACCTTGCCTGCATACAGCAGGTCCTCGCCGCGACGGGGCAGCTGACCGCTGACATAGGCAATTCCATCATGGATGATCACCGGCAGATAGTTGCCGCCGGGTTTGTTGATGCTGCTCATCTTGAAAGCCTGCCTTCTTTTCATCTCCGGCACAGCGACGCATTTCGCCGAACGCCGTAACCCGATCGCACCAGGCTCGTTGCCGTGGTGGCGGACCGGACAATGGCAGGCGGCGAGTCGTGGATCAAGGCGGTGCAGATCCAGCTCCGACAAGACCTCGCCTGCATGCATTGCACGGCGGCGGTGCGCGGGAGCAAACGCGACGTTCCGTCATCCTGAGTCGCGAGTGTCGCGATGCAAATGCATCTCGCCGGGAGCCTCGAAGGATGAAGGCCCGGATACAACCGGGCCATCGCCCTTCGAGGGCCGCTGAAGAAGCGGCCACGTCCAGCGACAACGGCTTCGCCGTTGCGCGGGGGTGACGGTCCGCATGTATCTGCCGGCTGCATCAACATCGTCATTGCGAGCGCAGCGAAGCAATCCAGACTGCTGCCTGCGGAAAGACTCTGGATTGCTTCGCTGCGCTCGCAATGACCGGCCCCATCATTGCCACGGCGAGACAGATCGTCCGCATCGTGCCCGTCATCGTGACCCGCCCACATCGCGCTTGTAGCGGAAGTCGCAATGGGAGGCGCCTTGCATGATCGTCTGCGTGCGCGTGAGCTTGACGTCGGGACCAAAACCTTCCGCGGTGGCAAAGTCCGCGGTGCAGATCAGGAGGAAACCGAGCTCCGGCTCGCCCAGGGCCTTGTAGAACTCGGCATAGGCGCAGCGCGTCACGTCGATAGCGAACGCGTCATGCGTCTGCTCCACGACGTCATAGGCGAGCGCATCGTCGCGGGCATAGGTGCGGAAGGCCGAGGACACGGCCTTGCCGAGATCGCGCTCGTTCTTGGCCTTCCAGAATTCCTCGCCGAAGCGGCGATAGAGATCGCCGAGCGCCTTGCGCACCAGCGCGTTGGCGCGCGTCTCGCCGAGCTCGGCCTGCAATGCCTTGACCAGCGGCACCAGCACCTGCGCCTGGATCTTTGCCTGTTCGATGACGGATACGGTCATGGCGGCCTCGCGTCGGAGACACTATCGTAGACCTGATGGAGCGTGCGCGTAATCCGGGGCGGTGCCCGAGGGGATAGAGCCCTGGATTGCGCTGCGCTCCATCCAGGCTATGAATGTTCCAATGATACCGAGGAGGCCGCACCAGTCCGTCTACGCTCTTCGAGCTACGCCGGACACGCTTCGCAATGAGATTCCCGGCTTGCCGAGCCGAGCTCGCGGCGGCAGCCCGCCTGCGCCCGTTGGGCTTCGGCGCGGCATCCTTCACTCGCTTCGCGAGCGAAGGATGGTGGGCACGACAGGGATCGAACCTGTGACCCCTACCATGTCAAGGTAGTGCTCTCCCGCTGAGCTACGTGCCCTAGAGGTCATTTCATCGGTGGGGTCCCTATAACGGCTCAGGGGACCCGGCGCAAGGACGGAACGGGGCCGATTTAGGCCGCCAGCATCTTGTTCACTTCGCTGACCAATTCGCGCAAATGCACGGGCTTGGACAGCACCTTGGCGTTCTTGGGGGCGTCCGAATCCGAGTTCAGGGCGACCGCGGCAAAGCCGGTGATGAACATGATCTTGATGTCGGGATCGAGTTCCGAGGCCCGGCGGGCCAGCTCGATGCCGTCCATTTCCGGCATCACGATGTCGGTCAGCAGCATCTCGAACGGCTCTTCCCGCAGCCGCTGATAGGCGGCCATGCCGTTGTCGTGGGACGAGACCTGAAAACCGGCGTTTTCCAGCGCCTTGACCAGGAAACGGCGCATGTCGTTGTCGTCTTCGGCGAGCAGGATCTTTGGCATGGCAGGAAACGTCGAATCCCCAGAGGATATCAGCAGAGGTCACTAAGCCCGACAGAGGGTAAATTTGGGGTGAAAATCTTAACCCTGCGGCGGCCCCGCTGCCGGCTCTTTGTGGACCGTAACGAACTCCGAATCAATCGAGCCGGATCTGCGGGTCCACATCCCGATGCCCGCACGGTTAAGACCTGTTCCAATCGGCCAATACATCTTTTCGCTTGGCAGAATGGTTGCGATTCCGGACAATGACGACACATAAGAGCCGCGTGATCGGCCGAATCATTGAATCCGGAGCTTGTCCGGATCGTGCGGCACGAAGGGACGAAGCCTGAGAAGATGACCCGGTTTGACGGCGACATGTCGCCAGCCTTCGAGATCTTCGAGCCCGCCGAATGGCGTGCGCCTGTCATCTTCAACTCGCCGCATTCCGGCTCGACCTATCCTGAGGAATTCCTGGCGGCCTCGCGGATCGACCTGCCGACGCTGCGGCGGTCGGAAGATTCGTTCATGGACGAGCTGATCGGCCATCTGAGCGCGCGCGGCTTTCCGACGGTGCGGGTCAACTTTCCCCGCTCCTATGTCGACGTCAACCGCGAGCCCTATGAGCTCGACCCGCGCATGTTCACGGGCCGCCTGCCGAGCTTCGCCAACACCCGCTCGATGCGGGTCGCCGGCGGCCTCGGCACCATTCCGCGCGTGGTTGGCGACGGCCAGGAAATCTATCGCGACCGCATCCTGGTCGATGATGCGCTGGGGCGCATCGAGACGCTGTACAAGCCCTACCATCGCGCGCTGCGCCGGCTGATCAACAAGGTGCACCAGATGTTCGGCACGGTGGTGCTGGTGGACTGCCATTCGATGCCCTCGGTCGGCGTCAGCAGGGACGAGCCGCGCCGGCCCGACGTCGTGATCGGCGATCGCTACGGCACCAGCTGTACGCCGCTCTTGCCCGATCGCGTCGAGGAGACCATGAGCGGGCTCGGCTATTCGATCGGCCGCAACAAGCCCTATGCCGGCGGCTTCATCACCGAGCATTACGGCAATCCCGCAAGCGGCCTGCACGCCGTGCAGCTCGAGCTCAACCGCGCGATCTACATGGACGAGCGGCGGCGCGAGCGCAGTGCTCGCTTTGCGCAAGTGGCCTCCGACTTCGGCGTTCTCGCCGACGTGCTGGCGACCACGATTCCGTTCGCCGACCTCGGCCCGTTCCAGGCCGCGGCGGAATAGGACTCAGCTTCTCTCCAACGACGAGACCTTGCGCGCGAGTGCGCTTTCACTTCGCAAGCTTGCGCGCCCCAAAATGAAAACGGCGGGGCTAAGAAAAAAGGGCCGCTCGCGAATGACGCAAGCGGCCCAAGTCTAGGGAGGAAACGCCCAAGGAGGGCAGCGGTAACGCAGAGCGCTACCGCACCGCAACAATATGCGGCCGCGCCGCACAAAGTGCAAGGGCTTTTGCGCCGTTTCCCATGCAAATCGCACATGGCTCAGTTGCTTCCATGGAAACCCAGATTCAGTTTCTTTGATAAGGAAATTCAATGGGTTGATAGTCGTTTGCATACGAACAAGGCAACCTCGGAACTAAGTTTTCAACTCCGTGATCGATATTTGGCCAGCAGATGACTGGAATGGGGCAGCGCGCTTCGGCATCCAAAATACCAGGGCGCAACATCAAGACAGCGCTGCACGCGGCAGGCGAATTGAGCTAGGCAGGAGGCAAGCTTCATCCAACCTTCGCTTCGAGGATTTCGCCTGTGACGGTGATCGACTTCTCCGCCTTCATCGGTCGGCTTGCCACCGCCTCCGGCGAAACCATCCTGCCGTTCTTCCGCACCTCGCTGTCGATCGACGACAAGAGCAAGACCAAGGATTTCGATCCCGTGACGGAGGCCGACCGCGCCGCCGAGGCGGTGATGCGGCGGCTGATCAAGGCCAACTTCCCCCAGCACGGCATCGTCGGCGAGGAATTCGGCAGCGAGCGCGAGGACGCCGACTACGTCTGGGTGCTCGATCCCATCGACGGCACCAAATCCTTCATCGGCGGCTTTCCGATCTGGGGCACGCTGATCGCGCTGTTGCACAAGGGCACGCCGGTTTTCGGCATGATGCACCAGCCCTTCATCGGCGAGCGCTTTTCCGGCGACAACGGTTCGGCCAATTATAAGGGGCCGTCGGGCGAGCGCCGGCTCCAGGTCCGCCGCTGCGCTTCGCTGTCGGAGGCCACGACCTACACCACCAGCCCGCTGCTGATGAACGAGAGCGACCGCGCCATCTTCGGCCGCATCGAGAGGAGCGCGCGGCTGTCGCGTTATGGCGGCGACTGCTACTCCTATTGCATGCTTGCCGCCGGCCACGTCGACCTCGTGGTCGAGACCGAGCTGAAGCCCTACGACATCGCGGCGCTGATCCCGATCGTAACCGGCGCAGGGGGCGTCGTCACCACCTGGGAAGGCAAGCCGGCCCAGGGCGGCGGCCGCATCATCGCGGCCGGCGACGCGCGGGTTCACGAGGAAGCGTTGAAGCTTTTGAACCAATAGCAAGGGAAGCGGAGGGCTTGCATGATTCTCTCAAGCAGGCTGCTCGTTACATTGTTCTTGGGATTGTTCCTGCTGCTGCCATCGCTGGCATCGGCGCAGAACTTTCCGGCCAAGCCGATCAAGCTGATCGTGCCGTTTTCCGCCGGCGGGCCCAACGACATCATCGCCCGGGTCGTCGGCCAGCGCATGTCGGAACTGTGCGGTCAGCCGGTGCTGATCGACAATCGCGGCGGACAGGGCGGCGTGCTCGGCACCGACGCCGTAGCGAAGAGCCCGCCCGACGGCTACACCATCGCGATCACTTCGGCTGGCGCCCTCGCGATCAGCGCGAGCATGGAGAAGGTCGCCTACGACACCCTCACCGACCTCACCCCGGTGACGCTGGTCGCGATCGTGCCGGAAATGCTCGTCGTCGCCGCCAACGTCCCCGCAAAGGACGCCGGCGAATTGATCGCGCTGGCCAGGGCGCAGCCGGGCAAGCTCAACTTCGCCTCAACCGGCGCCGGCAGCCTGCCGCATCTCGCCGGTGAATTGTTCAAGCTGACGGCCAGGATCGACATCGTCCACGTGCCCTATCGCGGCGCCGCGCCTGCGGTGAACGACCTCCTGGGGCAGCAGGTGCAGATGGCGTTCCTCGATCTCCCGGCGCTGCTGCCGCAGGTCAAGACGGGCGCCCTGCGCCCCATTGCCGTCGGCTCGGCCGAACGTGCCCCGACCGCGCCTGACGTCCCGACCACCGCGGAAGCGGGCTTTCCCGATCTGCGCATCGAGAACTGGTACGGCATGGTCGCGCCCAAGGGCACGCCGAAGGAGATCATCGCCGCGCTGCATGGCCTCGTCACGAAGGCAATGGCGGATCCCGCGGTGAAGGAAAAGCTGAGCCAGCAAGGCGCGACGCTGATCGGCGATGAGCCGGAGCATTTTCGTCAATTCATCGCCGACGAAACCAAGAAGTGGGCGAAGGTGATCAAGGACGCCGGCGTGGAGACGGCGAAGTAGACTTGCTGACCCTCCCCTGGAGGGGGAGGGTCGATCGCGCGAAGCGCGAGCGGGGTGGGGTGATCTCTCCACGCGGGCACTGTTGGATGTGGAGAGACCGTCACCCCACCCCGTCTCACATTTCGCTCCGCTCAATGTGAGCCGACCCTCCCCCTCCAGGGGAGGGTAAGAGCGCCCCTCACACCGCCTCGGCCCTGAGATGCTCCACCAGCATCTTGGCCGGCCGCGGCAGCGTCTTGAAGCTGCGCGCGCAGATCACGAGGCGGCGGTTGGCCCAGGCATCGCGCAGGCGGACCATGGCAAGCGGCATAGTCTTGGCGCAGCGGCGGGCGGCGGCTTCGGGCACGAGTGCGACGCCGACATCGGCGGCGACCATCTGGCAGATCGCGTCGAAATCGCGCAGGCGGGCGCGGACATGCTGGCGGATGCCGAGCCGCGCCGCGTGCCTGGAAATATGCATCTGGAGCGCGGTGGCGCTGGTCAGGCCGACGAAGTCGCAAGCCCCCGCCTCCTGAAAGTCGATCTGGCGGCGGCCGGCGAACGGACCGCGTTTCGAGGTCACCAGCGTCAGGCGATCCTTGCTGAAAGGGAAGCGCTCGATATGCTCCGGCAGCGCGTGCTCGGCGGCGAAGCCGAGGTCGGCAGCGCCTGCGGCGATCGCCGCCGCGATATCGGTGCTCTCGCGTTCCTCGATGTCGACGGCGACGTCGCGATGCTCGCGCAGGAAGCCGGCGAGCGCCTTCGGCAAATGCTCCGACAGGCCCGACGTGTTGGCGAGGAAATGCACGCTGGCGCGCACGCCGCTGGCAAAGCCGGCAAGATCGCCGCGCATGGCGTCGATCTGATGGATCACGAGCCTGGCATGATCGAGCAGGCTCTCGCCGGCCGCGGTCAACTCGATGCCGCGGCGCCCGCGCTTGAGCAGTACGACGCCGAGCGCATCCTCCAGGCCCTTGATGCGCGCGCTGGCCGAGGCCAGCGCCAGATGCGAGCGCTCCGCACCGCGCGTGATGCTGCGCTGGTCAGCGACCGCGATGAAGAGCTGGAGATCGACGAGGTCGAAGCGCATGAAATGTCTCTTCTTTGTTGTTGGAGTATGATCTTGTCGGAAAACCGCTTCGCACTTTTCCGGATCATGCTCCAGCCTTCGTTGGTAGCGAAGGCTGTCTCCGTAACCTCCAGATTGTGCGCCCGCGCGGCTTCGGTCAATGTATTGAGATGATCGACCCGCTGCTCATTCTCATCGCCGTCGTCTTCCTGCTCGCCGGATTCGTCAAAGGCGTGGTCGGGCTCGGCCTGCCAACGGTGTCCATGGGCCTGCTCGCCGTGAGCATGGCGCCGGGCCGCGCCATTGCCATCGTCATCGTTCCCGCCATCGTCACCAACATCTGGCAGACCTTCGTCGGTCCGTATTTGCGCGACATCCTGCGGCGGCTGTGGCCGCTGATGATCGGCACCGTGATCGGCTGCTGGCTCAATGCCGGCGCGCTGACCGGACCTCACGCGCGCTACGGCACGATCGTGCTCGGCGCCCTGCTGGTCGTCTACGCCGTGATCGGGCTGAACAAGTTCCACTTCCGCGTCGCGCCCGAGAACGAGAAATGGGTCGGTGGCGTGGTCGGCGTCATCACCGGCGTGATCTCGGCCTCGACCGGCGTGCAAGTGATCCCGTCGATGCCGTTCATGCAGGCGATCGGCATGGAGAAGGACGAGCTGGTGCAGGCGCTCGGCGTGTTCTTCACTACCGCCACGCTGGCGCTCGCCTTCAACCTGACCGCGGTCGGATTGCTGACGCCGGCCAATGCCGTGCCGGGCGCGATCGGCCTCGCCATGGCCTTTGCCGGCATGTTTATCGGCCAATCGGTGCGGGCGCGGATGCCGGCCGAAGCGTTTCGCCGCTGGTTCCTGATCGCGATGATCCTGCTCGGCCTCTATCTCGCCGGCAGTGCGCTGGTGAAGGAGTTTGCCTGAGAGAAGACCGTAGTAGGGTGGGTTAGCGCAGCGTAACCCACCACTGTTCGTATCCGCAGAGACAGAAGAGTGGGTTACGCCTAGCGACTGCGCTTCGCGCAGCCGCAAGGCTAACCCACCCTACGCAGCCCGCATCATTCGTTCGAGCGAGTTACCGGCTCTCCAGCATGGCGACACGGATGCCGAGATAGATGAAGAGGCCGCCGAGCGCGCGGTTGACCCAGGCAATCGCCGCCTCGGACTGACGCAGCCGGTGCGCGGCTCTGGCGGCGAAGGCGGCGAGCACCAGGCACCACAGCGTCCCCGTAAAGATGAAGATCAGGCCGAGCGTCAGGAAGGCGAGCGGCTTGTGCGGCGCATCGGCTGCGACGAATTGCGGCAGGAAGGCAAGGAAGAACAGCGCGACCTTGGGATTGAGCGCATTGGTGAAGACGCCCTGGAGGAAGACCCGCGAGAGCGAGCTGCGCACCGGCTCATCGATGCTTGAAGCCAGCACAGGGCGCGACCACAGCATCTGGACGCCGGTCACGACCAGATAGGCCGCGCCGACCAGCTTCAGGATCGAGAAGGCGGTGGACGAGGCCATCAGCAGGGCCGAAAGCCCGATCGCCGCGCCCGCGACATGGACGAAGCAGCCGCAACTGATGCCCAGGGCGGCAGCGGCGCCGCCGCGCCAGCCCATCTGCATGCTGCGGCCGATCACATAGACCGAATCCGGCCCCGGCGTGATGTTGAGCAGCACGCCCGAGAGGATGAAAAGCCCGATTTCGTGAATACCCAGCATGAAGGTGCCCCGCTGCCGTCCTGGCGGTCCCAGTTCCGCTTAGTCGGTTCGCCCGTCCCCGTCCACCGCCGGGATTGCGTAGGATTTACCTCGAATTTGCAATGCGGATCATGCTTCCGCTCCGGCGCATCTGCTCTATAAAGGCGGGGTTCTTGAAATGCGGGATTCGCGGCAACCGCCACGCTGTGGCCGGTCCCGGATTCCTCACCCAAGTCCCCTTGGAGCTCTGCGGATATGGAAAGACGTCTGGCCGCCATCGTCTGCGCCGATGTCGCCGGCTATTCGCGCATGATGGGCAGCGACGAGGCCGGCACTCATGCCGCCTTCAAGGCCCATCGCGCCGCGATCCATCCCATCATCCTCAATCACGGCGGCCGCGTCGTGAAGAACACCGGCGACGGCTTCCTGCTGGAATTCCCCTCGATCGTCGGCGCCACCGAGGCAGCGATCGCAATGCAGACGCTGATGGCCGAGCGCAACCACCATCTGCCGGCCGATCGCGCCATGCAGTTCCGGCTCGGCATCCACATGGGCGACGTGATCGCCGACGAGGACGAGGTGTTCGGCGACGACGTCAACATCGCCGTCCGCCTGGAATCGGTGGCGAGCCCCGGCGGATTCGCGATCTCGGCCAAGGCCTATCGGGAGGCCAGCAAGCATCTCACCGTGCCGCTGACCGATGCCGGCAACCATCGCTTCAAGAACATCAAGGATGCGATCGAGGTCTTTACCTGGACACCCGAAGGCGCGCCGGCGCTTGCTCCCGAGTTCCGGGAGGCCTCGGTTCTCTCGCAGCAGTACCGTACCGCGATCGTCGGCGTGCTGCCCTTTGCCAATCTCAGCGACGCCCAGGACGAATATTTCTCCGATGGCCTCACCGAGGACCTGATCCATGCGCTGTCGCTGCAATCCTTCTATCGGGTGCTGAGCCGCAACTCGACATTCGCCTTCAAGGGCAAGAACGTCGGCACGCGGCTGATCGCGCGCGAGATCGATGCGACTTACCTGATCCAGGGCTCGGTGCGGCGCGCCGGCGCCAAGATCCGCGTCACCGCCGAACTGATCGCGCCGGAGACCGGCGAGCAGCTCTGGACCGGCCGCTACGACCGCGACATCGGCGACCTGTTCGCGATGCAGGACGAGATCACGACCAACCTGTCCGCCGCCATCGCCACCGAGATCGTCCGTGCCGAGGCTTCGGCGCCGGCGCGGCTCTCGACCGACGTCTCCGCCTGGGACCGCTTCCTCAAGGGGCTGTCGCATTACTACCGGCAGACCAAGGAGGATCTGGCGGCCGCCGTCGAGCTGTTCCGCGAGGCCATCGGGCTCGATCCCAAACTGTCGATCGCGCACGCCTATCTCGCCACGATCCAAATCCAGAGCATCCAGTTCGGCTGGGTCAAGGGCACGCGCGAGATGTGGGCCGAGGCGATGAACCTCGCCGAAACCAGCGTGCGGCTCGACCCGCGCTCCTCCTTCGCGTTCTCGATCCTGTCCTGGGCGCATGCGATGGAGGGGCATCACGAGGCGGCGATGGACGCCGCCAAGCGCGCGGTCGCGCTCAATCCCTACGACAATGGCGCGCGCGGCGTGCTCGGCATCTGCCATTTCATGATCGGCGAGCATCGCGAGGCGATCGAGCTGTTCTCGATGGCCGCGCAACGCGACAACAGCGACCCGCGCTACCAATGGGCGGCGCTGAACGCATTCAGCCATTATCTGTTGCGCCAATATGACGCGACGCTGTCATGGGCGCGCGAGCAGCTCTACATCAACCCGAATCACATGCAGGCGCTGGCGATCCGGGCCGCGGCGTTGGCGCAGCTGGGACGAAACGACGAGGCCAGCGAAGCCGCCCGCGTGCTGATGGCAAATTATCCAACGCTGAACGTCGACAGGCACTTGCGCAACTTCCACTGGAAGCGGCCCGAAGACCTCGCCCATTATCGCGAGGGGCTGCTGAAGGCCGGCGTGCCGCTCGGCAAGCTGACGCTGGTTCAGAGCGACGTGAAGCGGGCCGCCGAATCCTGAGCGAAAGCCCGCTCTTGTTGACAGGACAGTGAAATCCGCCACACTTCGTCACACGCTGAAGTAGTATATCGTGCTGTCGGTTTGTTAGGACTTTCCGCGCTCTAACGGCGCGCCTGCTTTCCACGATTCGCTGTTTTCAGGATTTGGGCCATGCACGACCCCGCTTCGAAACCGCCCTTCGACCCCTCGATTCACGTCTCGCCGAACAATCCCTGCCCGTTCCTGCGCGGCCTCGTCGGCGAAGGCTTCGTCGAGGGCGGCACCGTCCCGCTCAACACGCTGTCGCAGACCATCGCCAATGCGAGCGGCGAGACCGGGCTGAAGAAGGTCTCGGCCCGCATCCAGGTCCGCGGCGTTGCGATGATCGCCAACGGCCTCAAGCACATCCTGAAGAGCATCGTTTCGGGCGCGCAGCTCGACGCGCTGCGCGGCGGGCCGCTGGACAAGCGCGGTGCCGGCTCGCGCATCCTCGGCGTCGACGGCAAGGTCAACGAGGACGAGATCGCGCGCCTTGCGAGCTTCGGCCGGACCTACACCGACCCGAACACCGGCAACAGCGAGCCCGGCCTCAACGCCGCGGAAATCAAGACCTTCATGCGCGACAACCTCAAGCGCGCCGGCAGCGCCGCACGCTGGTACTACCCGCTGCTGATGAAGTTCGAATGGCCCGTCCTCTTGAAGATCCTCGGCAAGGGCAAGCCGAGCGAAGAGCGTTATCTCAGCGTGGCCGACGTGCGCACGATGTTCGAACAACGCCAATTCCCCGACCGTATCAACCAGAGGATCGTGTCGCAGCCGCTGCTGTCGTCCTGTCAGCTCCGCTTTCGCTGGGCGGTCGCGCTCACGGCCGTTGTCATCGGCGTTGGCCTCATCGCCTTGGTCGCCGTCGCCGAATTTCCCAATCAGGTTCGCGCCATGCTGCCCCAGAAGGGCGTGCTGGTGAATCTCCTGCCGCCGCCGCTGCCCGCGATGCCCGAGACCAAGGCTGCCTATTGGCTCGAGCAGAACTGGTCGCTGAAGGACCGGCACTGGTTCCACCACGTCAGCCAGGGCACCGCGACGTTCCCGGTGCCCTATGAGTGGTTCGTGGCGCTGGAGCAGCCGCAGCTTCACCTGTTCTCGAAGCCCGGCATGATCAAGGACAGCGCTTATCTCGAGCGCTTCGGCTTCATCCCGAGCCCGCAATCGGTCCAGGTCGACACGGCGACGCTGCGCCGGTTCGGCTACGCCAATGTCTACGAAACCACGCAAGCGTCGGATTGGTCGACGCGCTGGACGCCGGTGGAGAACGTCGACGGCCTGCCGGTCGGCTTCGCGCGCATGACCGGCGTCGTCGATCCCGCGACGGGTCGGCGCGAAGAGGACAAGATCGGGCTGACCTGCGCCGCCTGTCATACCGGCCAGATCCATTATCAGGGCGTCGACGTCCGCTTCGACGGCGGCCCGGCGATGACCGACCTGAAGAAGCTCGAGCTCGCAACCGGCCTGTCGATCGCCTACACGCTGTACGTCCCGTTCCGCTTCCAGCGTTTTGCCGATCGCGTGCTCGGCCCCGAGGCCAGCAAGACGGACCGCGCGGCTCTGAAGCAAAGACTCAGCGCGATCGGCAGCTTCCTGATCGACTGGGCCAAGAACTACGAAAAGACGATCGAGGCCAAGAAGACCTGGGACGGCAAGCAGCAGCAGGACACCGAGGAAGGGTTCGGCCGCCTCGATGCCCTCAACCGCATCGGCAACCAGGTGTTTTCGCAGGATCTCGCGCTGAGCGGCGTCAAGGGATTCGAGAAGAACCTGCACGCCCAGGACGCGCCCGTCAGCTACCCCGCGATCTGGACGGTGCCGTGGTTCAAGTTCGCCCAATACGACGCCTCGATCGAGCAGCCGCTGATCCGCAACGCCGGCGAAGCGCTCGGCGTGACCGCCCTGCTCAACCTGTCCGACGCCTATCCGGAGGACAGGCTGTGGCGCTCCTCGGTCAACATCAGGACGCTCGGCTGGATCGAGGACATGCTGAGAGGCCCCGATCCATTCAAGGCGGCTGATACCACAACGGGTCCGAAGTTCGGCGGCCTGCTCGCACCGAAATGGCCCTCGCACATCCTCGGCGACGCCTGGAAGCTGAAGTCAGATCGGGTCGAGCGCGGCCGCGCCATTTACGCGGAGATGTGCTCCGGATGCCATCTGCCTGATATCAACAGTCCGGCCTTCTGGTCGTCGCAGCGCTGGGAGCCGAGCGGCGACAGCAAGGTGCTGAATGCGGTGACGATCCCGCTCGACGAGATCAAGACCGATCCCGAGCAGTCCCTCGTTCTCAGCAAGCGGACCGTCGACGTGCCCGGCTTCCTGAAGGTCAACACGGCCGACCTGCAGACATGGTGGCAGTGCCAGATCCCGACCGCGAGCGCTTCGCCCAACGAGATGGTCTACGCGCTCGGCCTGATGACGGTGGTCGATCTGGTCGCCCGCAAATGGATGGACGACGAGGACATCCCGGAGGCCGAGCGGGCGCACATCTGGAATCTCGCGCGCAAGAACTGTCTCAATCCGGCGCCCGATCCGCGCTATCGCGCGCGGCCCTTGAACGGCATCTGGGCCACCGCGCCTTACCTGCACAACGGCTCGGTGCCGTCGCTGTACTGGCTGCTGAAGCCGCAGAACGAGCGCCCGCAGAAATTCTGCATGGGCCGCCGCGACTATGACCCCGACACCGTCGGTTTCGCAGTCACCGCCAACGAGCGCTGCAAGACCGGTGAAACGGAGTTCTCCGCGACGGGCTCCGACGGCAAGCCGATCCAGGGCAACAGCCTGCTCGGCCATTCCTTCGAGCGCAAGGACGGCGAGCCGAAGCGCCCCGGCGTCATCGGTCGCATCTTCAAGGACGACGCCGAGCGCTACGACCTGATCGAGTATCTGAAGACGCTGTAACGCACCCGTACTTCGTCATTTGCGAGCCAACGGGTCCGCGCGAAGCGCGGCCCGATGACAGGCTCCGCGAAGCAATCCACACTGTCTCCGCGGAAACAGTCTGGATTGCTTCGTCGCAAGAGCTCCTCGCAATGACGGAGAACGAGGATTCTCCCCCTCGTCGCCGTCCTCACTTGAACAGCGGCGTGCCCGGCACGAAGGCGTCGAAGGCGGCCCAGAACTGGGCGCGGTAGCGATCCTGCTCCTGGAGGATCTCGTGCTTGGCGCCGGCGATCACGAGATGGGAGCCGGCGCGCAGGTGATAGGCGAATTCCTCGATCGCCGCGGTCGAGACCACGGCGTCATTGGAGGCCGCCAGCATCAGGATCGGCTGGCGGATCTGGGAGGGGTAGTTCACGCGCTTGAAGGTGTGCATGGCCCGGAAGGCGGTATCGGCCCAGGCGACGGTCGGCGAGGCCAGTCCGAGCGTCGGGTCTTCCTCCAGGATCGCGGCATTGCGCGCATAGCGGACGGGATCGCTGGTCAAGGGGTTGTTGATGAAGGGTTCGAGCCCGGTGAGGCGGTCGCTGCCGCCGGGAACGTAGCGGCCGCCCTGCCCCAGCAGGCGCATCGTCTTGAGCAGCGCACGCACCGGCAGCGAGGTGGTGCGCCCGGGCAGGTCGATCATCGGCGCGGACAGCACCATGCGGTCGAACCAGCGCTTGCCGGCATGGGCCACCCGCAGCAGCACCGTGCCGCCCATGGAGTGGGCCAGCGCGAAGAACGGCGGCGGGCAATCCGGCAGTACCACCTGCTGCACGAAGGTCTCGACGTCGATCTCGAAATCGGCGAAGTCGCGCACATAGCCCTTGCGCGGATCGCGCAGGCGGCGCGACGAGTGCCCCTGCCCGCGCCAGTCGATCATCGCCACCGCAAAGCCGCGGTCGCGCAGGTCGCGCACGGTCTCGAAATATTTCTCGATCTGCTCGCTGCGCCCGGTGAAGACGCAGACCGTACCCTTGCGGTTCGCCGGCGGCGCCCAGCGCGCAAAGCGCAGCTCGACGCCATCAGGGGTCTTGATGGTGCCGCTGACGACGTTTTCGGGGACCGGATTGGCGGGAATCGAGACCAGCGTCATTTGGGCGTGCTTGGGCGGGAAGTGCTGCAATTCAAGGGGCCAAAGCGCCGAAAAGGCGCCTGTCCCGCCCTCTTGAACGCCGTCTCGTTCCACCCATATCACCTTCGTGCAGGCCGCTACCAGTGTTTCGGAACCGGAACATCAGGCTGCACACAGACTAAAGCCCGGCCCGATTGGCGGGCGGGTTACCAACAGTCGCTCAATGGAGGACTTGACCATGCGTAGCTACGATCTCACTCCGTTCTATCGTTCCACCGTCGGCTTCGACCGCCTCTTCAACCTGCTCGATCAGGCCAGCTCCGACGGCAGCCCCGGTTATCCCCCCTACAACATCGAGCGCACCGGCGAGAATGCCTACCGCATCACCGTTGCGGTCTCGGGCTTTGCCAAGGATGAGCTCTCCATCGTCGCGAAGGAAAACACCCTGACGATCAAGGGCGAGAAGGTCGCGAACGAGAACTCGAAATCCGAAGTGCTCTACCGCGGCATCGCCGCGCGTGCCTTCGAGCGCGCCTTCCAGCTTGCCGACTTCGTGCAGGTGAAGGACGCTTCGCTCGAGAACGGGCTGCTTCACGTCGACCTCGTCCGCGAGATTCCCGAGGCCAAGAAGCCGCGCCAGATCGCGATCAACGCCGGCGCAAAGGCGCAGGTGATCGAGAACTCGGCCGCGCAGGCCGCCTAACCAGGCAACCAACCCAAACGACTTCCAGGTTGCGAAAACGCCCCGGTGCCCCGGGGCGTTTTTTTGCACTGCATCACAGAACGGTGAAGGCGTAACGCTGCGGCCTCGCGCGCCGTCCTTTGGGCATCGACCCCAAACAAGACGGAGAAAGATCATGTCACTCTGGCGCAGCCTTTTCGTCGCCGCGAGCCTTTTGGCGGCTCCCCTCAGCCTTGCTCATGCGCAGACACCGCAGACGGTGAAGGCGAAGAACGTCGTGCTGGTGCACGGTGCCTGGGCCGACGGCTCGAGCTGGTCGGAGGTGATCCCGATCCTGCAGGCTGCAGGCCTGCATGTGACGGCCGTGCAGAATCCGCTGTCCTCGCTCGAGGACTCCGTCGAAGCGACCAAGCGGGCGCTGGCCGAGCAGGACGGGCCGACCGTGCTGGTCGCGCATTCCTGGGGCGGCACCGTGATCAGCCAGGTCGGCACCGACCCGAAGGTCACCGGCCTCGTTTACGTCGCCGCACGCGCGCCTGATGCGAACGAGGATTTCGTCGCGCTGTCGAAGCAGTTTCCGGCCGGGCCGGCGCGCGCCGGCATCGTCGAGCGCGACGGCTACACCAAGCTCTCGGAAGAGGCCTTCCTGAAGTACTTCGCCAACGGCGTGAAGCCGGAGCAGGCCAAGGAACTCTACGCCGTGCAATGGCCGACCGCGGCCTCGATCTTCGCCGGCCGCATCACGGAGGCGGCCTGGCGCTCCAAGCCGAGCTGGTACGCGGTATCGAAGAACGACTACACCATCAACCCCGATCTCGAGCGCTTCCTCGCCAAGCGCATCAACGCCACCACGATCGAGCTCGATGCCGGCCACCTCTCGCTGGTGTCGCACCGGAAGGAGGTGGCGAATCTGATCCTGGATGCGGCGGGGTATCCGCGGAGCTGACGCGCAGTCATTTCATGCAAAAGCGCCCGAGGGGTTCTCGGGCGCTTTCCGTTTGCTGACGCCTAGTCCAGCCCCTGCGCGGCGGGCATGTCCTGCGTCGGCAGGATCGTTGGGGCCAGCCTGGCCTGACCGACGGTCGGCGCGGCAGCTTGCGGTGCGGCCTCGGCCGGCTTGGCTTGCACCACGGCAGCTTGCTGCGCGGGCTGGGCCTGCACTGCCTGCACCTGCTGCGCCGCGGGCTCGGCCGGCTTCGCAGCGATCGGCGTCTCGGCGCGCCGCGGGGCGGGCTTGGGCAGCGGCACGGCGCGGCTCGCGACATGCGGGATCGACGCCGGCGGGCGCGGCGGGCCGCTGCGGATCACGGTCGGCGGCGGCAGCGCGGTTTGCGGCCCGTAGGGCGCGACCCGGCGCTCGTCATAGGCCGGCGCCATGCCATAGGCATCAGCGGCGGGCATGAAGCGGATGATCCGCCCGTCGCGGGCGTCGATCACCAGCCGGCCATCGTCGCCGCTTCGGTCGATCACCGCGATGGTGTAGACGCTGCCGCGCAGGCGCGGAATGCCGAGCGGCGAGAAGCCGTTTTCGCGCAGCACGGCGTAGACCTCGGTCGGCGGCAACAAGGCCAGCGCCGGGCCGCGTTCCTCGTAGCCGTAACCGTAGCGCGGCGGCGGAGCGACCTCCGGCGGGGCGTAGGGCCCGTCGAAATCCGACACCGCGATGACGGCCCCTCTCGCAATACCGCTCGCGGGAACCTGGGCATGCCCCGCACCGGCAGCCAGCGCCAGCGCGGCGGCCGCCACACATCTTGTGAAAAACTTCATGATCGAGACGCTCCTGTCAGGCCCCCCGGTGGCCGCCCTCTTTCGCTTCTCGCGGCGTGGCGCGCCTTCCGAAGGGTTGATCCGAAACTTCATTTGGGATTTCGGCGCCGCCGGGGCCGGATCAGGGCGCGTTTGCCTCAAAACCGGGGCCGCGCAACTTTTGGAAAGCGATTGATTGACTTCTGCGGAATCGGGACTTCCGCGCGCTTGTGTGCTAGACAAAAATTTGGCAAGGTGATGGTTAGGACAGGAAGACTGTCTCATTTTGCCTGCGGTTCCGGCATAGGGATTGCAGCGAGAACTGGTGCTCTCGAGCGCCGGCAAGGTACCAGGCAAAGCCGTTCTCGGGGACGAAGAACGCCTAGGCCTGAATTTAAGAAAATGCGGCTCGCAGAGGACGAGCGGTGGCCCAGGATCGGGTGCCGCGGGACGCCGAAGGTGCGCCGAAGATGGCGGTGAGGCAGCTTGCCGCATGGAGAGGACAGGAACAATGAACGGGTCGCAATTCGAGCGCGCAAACATCGTGGCAGAAGAGCTGTCGGCGACGGTCGCCTCGAAAACGACCGATCCGATCACCTCACCGATTCAAGAGCACAATTCGCGCCCCCAAGCCGAAGGCCTGTACGATCCGAGCCTGGAGAAGGATTCTTGCGGCGTCGGCTTCATCGCCAACATCAAGGGCAAGAAGTCGCACGAGATCGTCTCGGACGCGCTGAGCATCCTCTGCAACCTCGAGCATCGCGGCGCCGTCGGCGCCGATCCGCGCGCCGGTGACGGCGCCGGCATTCTGGTGCAGATCCCGCACGCCTTCTTCAGCCGCAAGGCCGGGGAGCTCGGCTTCACGCTGCCTCAGCCCGGCGAATACGCCATCGGCGCGCTGTTCATGCCGCGCGACACCGCCTGGCGCAACGTCATCAAGAGCATCATCGCCGACCAGATCAAGGAAGAGGGCCTCACCCTGCTCGGCTGGCGCGACGTGCCGACCGACAATTCCTCGCTCGGCGTCACCGTGAAGCCGACCGAGCCCGCCTGCATGCAGGTGTTCATCGGCCGCAACGGCACCGCCAAGACCGAGGACGAGTTCGAGCGCCGGCTCTACATCCTGCGCAAGTCGATCTCGCAGGCGATCTACCAGCGCCGCGACCGCGGCCTCGCCGGCTATTACCCGTGCTCGATGTCCTGCCGCACCGTGATCTACAAGGGCATGTTCCTCGCCGACCAGCTCGGCAAGTACTATCCCGATCTGCACGAAAAGGATTTCGAGAGCGCGCTGGCGCTGGTGCATCAGCGCTTCTCGACCAACACCTTCCCGGCGTGGTCGCTGGCGCATCCCTACCGCATGATCGCGCATAACGGCGAGATCAACACGCTGCGCGGCAACGTCAACTGGATGGCGGCGCGCCAGGCCTCGGTGAGCTCCGAGCTCTACGGCAAGGACATCAACCGGCTGTGGCCGATCTCCTACGAGGGACAGTCGGACACTGCCTGCTTCGACAACGCGCTCGAATTCCTGGTGCAGGGCGGCTACTCGCTGCCGCATGCCGTGATGATGATGATTCCGGAGGCGTGGGCCGGCAATCCCTTGATGGATGAGAAGCGCCGCGCCTTCTACGAATATCATGCCGCGCTGATGGAGCCGTGGGACGGCCCCGCCGCGATCGCCTTCACCGACGGCCGCCAGATCGGCGCCACGCTCGACCGCAACGGCCTCAGGCCCGCGCGCTATCTCGTCACCAAGGACGATCGCATCGTCATGGCGTCCGAGATGGGCGTGCTGACGATCCCCGAGGACCAGATCATCACCAAGTGGCGGCTGCAGCCCGGCAAGATGCTGCTGGTCGACCTCGAGCAGGGCCGCCTGATCCCGGACGACGAGATCAAGGCCGAGCTCGCCAAGAGCCATCCCTACAAGGAGTGGCTGGAGCGGACCCAGATCGTGCTGGAAGAGCTGCCGAAGGTGCCGACCACCGGCGTGCGCTCGAACCTGTCGCTGCTCGATCGCCAGCAGGCATTCGGCTACAGCCAGGAAGACATCACCATCCTGATGACGCCGATGGCGGCCACCGGCGAGGAAGCCGCGGGCTCGATGGGCAACGACACGCCGATCTCGGCGCTGTCGGACAAGGCCAAGCCGCTGTTCACCTACTTCAAGCAGAACTTCGCGCAGGTCACCAACCCGCCGATCGACCCGATCCGCGAGGAGCTGGTGATGAGCCTCGTCTCGATCATCGGGCCGCGGCCGAACCTGTTCGACCTGCAGGGCATGGCCACCACCAAGCGCCTCGAAGTGCGCCAGCCGATCCTGACCGACGCGGACCTGGAAAAGATCCGCTCGATCTCGGAGGTGGCGGAGTCGCACTTCAAGTCGCGGACGCTGGACACCACCTTCCACGCCGGTCTCGGCGCGGCCGGCATGGACCAGGTTCTCGACGAGCTCTGCGCGCGCGCCGAAAGCGCGGTGCGCGAGGGCGTCAACATCATCATCCTGTCCGACCGCATGGTCGGCACCGACCGGGTGCCGATCCCGGCACTGCTGGCCTGCGCCGCCGTGCATCATCATTTGATCCGCGTCGGACTGCGCACCTCGGTCGGCCTCGTCGTCGAATCCGGCGAGCCGCGCGAAGTGCATCACTTCGCCTGCCTCGCCGGCTACGGCGCCGAAGCGATCAATCCGTACCTCGCGTTCGAAACCATCATTGCGATGAAGGACCGCCTGCCCGGCTCGCTCGACGACTATGAGATCGTCAAGCGCTACATCAAGTCGATCGGAAAGGGCCTGCTCAAGGTGATGTCCAAGATGGGCATCTCGACCTACCAGTCCTATTGCGGCGCGCAGATCTTCGACGCCGTCGGCCTCAAGGCCGACTTCGTGTCGAAGTTCTTCGCCGGCACGCATACCCGCGTCGAAGGCGTCGGCCTCGCCGAGATCGCGGAAGAAGCCGTGCGCCGTCATGCCGACGCGTTCGGTGAGGCGCAGGTCTACAAGACCGCGCTCGACGTCGGCGGTGAATATGCCTATCGCAGCCGCGGCGAGGACCATGCCTGGACCGCGGAGTCGGTGTCGCTGCTGCAGCACGCCGCGCGCGGCAATTCGCAGGAGCGCTACCGCGCCTTCGCCAAGATCCTGAACGAGCAGTCGGAGCGCCTGCTGACGCTGCGCGGCCTGTTCCGGATCAAGAGCGCGGAGGAGGAGAAGCGCAAGCCTGTGCCGCTCGACCAGGTCGAGCCGGCCATGGACATCGTCAAGCGCTTCGCCACGGGTGCGATGAGCTTCGGCTCGATCTCGCGCGAGGCGCACACCACGCTCGCGATCGCCATGAACCGGATCGGCGGCAAGTCGAACACCGGCGAAGGCGGCGAGGAAGCCGACCGCTTCAAGCCGATGCCGAACGGCGATTCCATGCGCTCGGCGATCAAGCAGGTCGCCTCGGGCCGCTTCGGCGTCACCACGGAGTATCTCGTCAACTCCGACATGATGCAGATCAAGATGGCGCAGGGTGCCAAGCCCGGCGAAGGCGGCCAGCTGCCCGGCCACAAGGTCGATGCCACCATCGCCAGGGTGCGACACTCGACGCCCGGCGTCGGCCTGATCTCGCCGCCGCCGCACCACGACATCTACTCGATCGAGGACCTGGCGCAGCTCATCTACGACCTCAAGAACGTCAACCCGACGGGCGACGTTTCGGTCAAGCTGGTCTCCGAGATCGGCGTCGGCACGGTCGCCGCGGGTGTCGCCAAGGCGCGCGCCGACCATGTCACCATCGCGGGCTTCGAGGGCGGCACTGGCGCTTCGCCGCTGACCTCGATCAAGCATGCCGGATCGCCGTGGGAAATCGGGCTCGCCGAAACCCACCAGACCCTGGTGCGCGAGCGGCTGCGCAGCCGCATCGTGGTCCAGGTCGACGGCGGCTTCCGCACCGGCCGTGACGTCGTGATCGGCGCGCTGCTCGGCGCCGACGAGTTCGGCTTCGCCACCGCGCCGCTGATCGCAGCCGGCTGCATCATGATGCGCAAGTGCCACCTCAACACCTGTCCGGTCGGCGTCGCGACCCAGGACCCCGTCCTGCGCAAGCGCTTCACCGGTCAGCCCGAGCACGTGATCAACTACTTCTTCTTCGTCGCCGAAGAAGTCCGCGAGATCATGGCGAGCCTCGGCTTCCGCACCTTCAACGAGATGGTCGGCCAGGTTCAGCTGCTCGACCAGACCAAGCTGGTTGCGCATTGGAAGGCCAAGGGCCTCGATTTCTCCAAGCTGTTCGTCAAGCAGAAGGAGGAGAAGGGCCAGAAGATCTATCACTCCGAGCGCCAGAACCATCATCTGGAGGCGGTGCTCGACCGCTCGCTGATCGAGCAGGCAACGCCTGCGCTCGACCGCGGCGCACCGGTGAAGATCGAGGCCGCGATCAACAGCACCAACCGCTCCGCCGGCGCGATGCTGTCCGGCGCGGTCGCCAAGATCTACGGCCATGCCGGCCTGCCGCACGACACCATCCATGTCAGCCTCAAGGGCACCGCCGGCCAGGCCTTCGGTGCCTGGCTCGCCCACGGCGTCACCTTCGAGCTCGAAGGTGAAGGCAACGACTATGTCGGCAAGGGCCTCTCGGGCGGCAAGATCATCGTCAAGCCGCCGAGGAACTCCGCCATCGTGCCGGAAGAGAGCATCATCGTCGGCAACACCGTGATGTACGGCGCGATCGAGGGCGAGTGCTACTTCCGCGGCATCGCCGGCGAGCGTTTTGCCGTGCGCAACTCGGGCGCGGTCGCCGTGGTCGAGGGCGCGGGCGATCATTGCTGCGAATACATGACCGGCGGCATCGTCGTCGTGCTCGGCAAGACCGGGCGCAACTTCGCGGCCGGCATGTCCGGCGGCATCGCCTACGTGCTCGACGAGGCCGGCGACTTCGACAAGCTGTGCAACCTCAGCATGGTCGAGCTCGAGCCGGTGCTGTCCGAGGAGCTGATCAACGCCGGCACCTACAACCATGCCGGCGACCTCGAGGCGCATGGCCGGGTCGACGTGTTCAAGAACCTGCTCGCCTCCGACGTCGAGCGGCTGCACGTCCTGATCTCGCGCCACGCCAAGGCGACCGGCTCCAAGCGCGCCGCCGAGATCCTCGCCAATTGGAAGGATTGGCTGCCCAAATTCCGCAAGGTGATGCCGGTCGAGTACCGGCGCGCGCTGCGCGAAATGGCGGCCAATGCGGACGCCGAGCCGAAAATCGCGATCGGGGCGTAGGGCATCACATCCCGTCATTGCGAGCGCAGCGAAGCAATCCAGAAACTCTCCGCGGAAACAGACTGGATTGCTTCGTCGCAAGAGCTCCTCGCAATGACGGCGAGTAAGAAACGGAACGAACTTAAGCGGCAGGGACTTCGGGTTTAATGGGCAAGATCACGGGTTTTCTGGAAATCGAACGGCACGACCGCAAGTACAGCCCGGTCGCCGAGCGCGTGAAGCATTACAAGGAATTCGTCGTTCCGCTCTCCGAGAAGGAGGTGCGCGACCAGGCCGCGCGCTGCATGAACTGCGGCATTCCCTATTGCCACGGCACCGGCTCGGTCGCGCCGGGCACGCCGGGCTGCCCGGTCAACAACCAGATTCCCGACTGGAACGATCTCGTCTACCAGGGCAATTGGGAAGAGGCCTCGCGCAACCTGCACTCGACCAACAATTTCCCGGAGTTCACGGGCCGCATTTGTCCGGCGCCGTGCGAAGCCTCCTGCACGCTCAACATCGACGACAACCCGGTCACCATCAAGACCATCGAATGCGCGATCGTCGACCGCGCCTGGGACAATGGCTGGCTGAAGCCTGAAGTGGCCGCGGAGAAGACCGGCAAGAAGGTCGCGGTGATCGGCTCGGGTCCGGCCGGCATGGCGTGCGCGCAGCAGCTGGCGCGCGCCGGCCACGACGTCCACCTCTACGAGAAGTACGCCAAGGCCGGCGGCCTGCTGCGCTACGGCATCCCCGACTTCAAGATGGAGAAGGGTGTCATCGACCGCCGCGTCAAGCAGATGGAAGCCGAAGGCGTTACCTTCCACTACAACAGCCACGTCGGCGCTGAAGGCAATGTCGATCCGCGCGAGCTGCTCAACGAGTACGACGCGGTCGCGCTGACCGGCGGCGCGGAGGCTCCGCGCGACCTGCCGATCCCCGGCCGCGAGCTCGCCGGCATCCACTACGCCATGGACTTCCTGCCGCAGCAGAACCGCCGCGTCTCCGAGGAGCCGCTCGGCGGCGTCCAGGAGATTTTGGCGGGCGGCAGGCACGTCGTCGTCATCGGCGGCGGCGACACCGGTTCGGACTGCATCGGCACCTCGCTGCGCCAGGGCGCGCTCTCGGTGACCCAGCTCGAGATCATGCCCGCTCCGCCTGAGCGCGAGAACAAGGGCCTGACCTGGCCGAACTGGCCGCTGAAGATGCGGACGTCCTCGAGCCAGGCCGAAGGAGCGGTGCGCGAATACGCCGTGTTGACCCAAAAATTCTCCGGCGAGAACGGCCAGGTCAAGAAGCTGCATTGCGTGCGCGTCGACGACAAGTTCAAGCCGATCGCCGGCACCGAGTTCGAGCTCGACGCCGAGCTCGTCCTGCTCGCGATGGGCTTCGTCCACCCTGTCCACGAGGGCCTCCTGAAGCTGCTCGCGGTCGACCTCGACCCGCGCGGCAACGTCAAGGCCAACACGCTGGACTACCAGACCTCGCGCCCCAACGTGTTCACCGCCGGCGACATGCGCCGTGGCCAATCGCTGGTGGTCTGGGCGATTCGCGAGGGGCGGCTGTGCGCGCGGTCGATCGATACGTTTTTGATGGGGAAGACGGACCTGCCGCGCTGAGCCTTTTGCTCCGCCGTCAGATCAGCAAACGGTGTCATCGCCCGGCTTGACCGGGCGATCCAGTATTCCAGAGAGAGTTGTCATTGAAACGATAGGCCGCGGCGTACTGGATGCCCCGGTCAAGCCGGGGCATGACAGCGGAGTGGGTGGCGGGCTTCACTCCAAGACGTGCGGAAAGTGCTGCGCGTCCCACTCGTCAAGCCGGAACAGCACCTTGCCGTATTCGAGAAGCTTGTCGCTCGGTCGATAGGGTCGCGTCGAAACTTCAACGTCCGATGCAACTTCACTTGGCATCAAGTGAAAGTGCTCTTTGGTCTCGCTCAGGGCCAGCAATTGCTTCACAAGAACGTCTCGGCCTTCGGGATTAAGCCATAGCTCGAATTCACCGGCCGAGTTGATGTCCAAAGTAATTCGAGCTGCCATCGTAGCTACTCCTCAATTCTGCAGCCTCACCCCCAGCATCACCACCGTCCCCTGCGAGCTCGATCCCGGCTGGTTCGAATCCAGGATGTCGTGGCGCAGCGTGCCCTTGACCCAGATGTTGCGGTTGAGCTTGTAGATCAGGCTGCTTTCGAGCGAGTAGGTCTTGTCGTTGCGGTTCTGGCCCTGGTAGTCGAGCGTGCCGTAGGTGAACTTGCCGACCGCGGTGAGCCAGCGGCGGAAGTCGTGGTCGACTTCGGCGGAGTAGGTGCGCACCAAGACGCCGGAGGAGCCGGGGACCGTGGTCTCCGAGATCTGCGTGTCGGTGAAGAACTTCACCGTGGTGAGGCCGCTCGCGCTCCAGATCAGGGAGCCCGTGGTGAGGAAGCCCGAGAGCTGGCTGAGGCGCGGGTCGGTGTAGCTGCGCGCGGAATAGCCGACCGAGATCTCGCCGGTGAGGATGCGCGAGAACTCGAACGACGAGCCGACCTTGGCATAGCCGCCGTTCGAATCGCGCAAGTAGCCGTTGCGGTCGGCGGCCTGGTCGTGGACACGGGTGTCGCCCTGGACCTCGACGAAGGGTTTCAGGCCGGGCTTGAGGTCGTAGGAGAAGCGGCCGACGCCGCCGTACTGGTTGAAGTTGCGGTCGTCGTTGCTGAAGGTCGAACCGTCGGTGAGCTTGGAATCGGTGTAGGCGGTGCGATCGATGGTGGCGCCGGCGGCGACCTGGAAGCGGTTGAAGGTCTGGTCGAAGCCGAGCGTCGTGCCGTAAGCAGCGTAGACAGGATATTTCTGCAGGCCGGCCTGCACGTTGGGGCTGCCGGGATTGTCGGTGGCGAGCCGCAGGCGCAGCTGCGAGGTCAGCTTGAAATCGCGGGTGACGTCGAGCCGGCCGTCGACATGGCCGTTGAAATCGGGACGGTTGGCCTCGACCGGCGACGGCGAGGCGAAGCCGTTGATCGTCGCCGGCATGTCGTTGGTGTAGCCCGAGAACGAGCCGCGCAGATCGGCGACCAGCGCGTGGCGCTCCCAATCGGACACCACGAGCAGATCGGGCGCGACCACATAGGCGGGCGAGCCGACCGGCTTGTTGAGGCGCGTCGGATTGCTGTCGTAGCCGGCGGACAGCTCGAGCCCGCCCTTGATCAGGAAGCTGCCGGCATAATCGCCAACCGCGCCGAAGGGATCGTCATCGGCCCTGAGGCGGCGGCGCAGCGGCTGGCCGGGCGCGTTGCCCGCCATCGCTGCCGGCACCGGCACCTTGTGCGCGGTCTCGGACGGCGGCGGCGCAATGCGCGGTGGGCCGAGCGTCGTGGCCGGCGTTGTTGCGGGTGGCGGCGGCGAACCGGGACCGGCGCGCTTCGGCTTCGGCTGGCCCGGATAGAGCTTGGGCTGCTGCCGCTTGCGGTTGAGCGAATCGTAGCCGGAGCCGCTCGCGCCGGTGGCAGCGGGCAGGCCATAGGTCGGGACCTGACCGACACGCGAGCTCGCCGGCGTCTGCTGGCGCTGGCGCGGGTCGGCATTGGGATCGGGCAGTTTCGGCAACGCGTCGGAGGGCGCCTGCAGAACGCCGGCGGTGCGGCGGGTCGGCAGCGTATCGGGCGAGGCAAAGCCGCCGCGGTTGGGATTGAACAGGTCGGGCGTGAGGCTCTGGGCGGCCGCCGGGCTGCTTCCGAGGGCAGTCAGCGCGAGGCACGGCAAAGCGGCGCGCAGGAAATGCGCGACAGTGCTCCGGCCCCTGCCTGGAGACGACCCCACGATGGAATTACCCCAACGAAATCAAATACTTTCTCGATCATCCCCGCCGGCCGGCCGGAACCATCGTTAATGGAGTTAAACAATTATGGTTAATGACCCGTTGAGGGCGCTCGGGCGCGCGTCGCCTCGCTGATCGGGGCGTGCTAAGCAGGCGCCAATGGGCGAACGCCCCTCCTCCCTGGACCAGACCATGCCGAGCTCGAAACCGCTGATGACCCAATCATCCGGCTCCATTCCCGATAGCATCGAATCCGCGCTCCGCACCCTGGAGACGGAGAGCGGCGGCATCAACGCGCTCGCTGCCGCGCTGCGCGGCCCGCTGGGCGAGCCCTTCGCCAAGGCGGTCGAACTGATCCGCAACGCCAAGGGTCGCGTCATCGTCACCGGCCTCGGCAAGTCGGGCCATATGGGCCGCAAGATCGCGGCGACCCTGGCCTCGACCGGCACGCCCGCCTTCTTCGTGCACGCCGCCGAAGCCGGTCATGGCGATCTCGGCATGATCACGTCCGACGACGTCATCATGGCGCTGTCCTGGTCCGGCGAGCAGCCGGAGATGAAGAACCTCGTGAACTATTCGGCGCGCTTCGCGATCCCCATGATCGCGGTGACCTCGAACGCTTCGTCGTCGCTCGGGCAGGCCGCCGATCTCGTCATCGAGCTGCCGAAAGCGCGCGAGGCCTGCCCGCACAATCTGGCGCCGACCACCTCGACGCTGATGCAGGCCGCGATCGGCGACGCGCTAGCGATCGCGCTGCTGGAGGGACGCGGCTTCACGGCGCTGGAGTTCGCGCATTTCCACCCGGGCGGCAAGCTCGGCGCGATGCTGAAATTCGTCCGCGACTACATGCGCACCGGCGCGGAGATTCCGCTCAAGCCACTCGGCACCGAGATGTCGGAAGCCGTGGTCGAGATGTCGGCCAAGGGGCTCGGCTGCGTCTGCATCGTCAACGATGCGGGCGAGGCCGTCGGCATCATCACCGACGGCGATCTGCGCCGCCACATGCGGCCCGATCTTTTGACGGTGACCGTCGACGAGATCATGACCAAGCAGCCCAAGTCCGTTCCGCCCTCGATGCTCGCGACCGAGATGATCGAGGTGCTGAACACGCGCAAGATCACCACGCTGCTGGTGACGGAAGCGAACAAGGTGGTGGGGATCGTGCACCTGCACGATCTGCTGCGCGCGGGCGTGGCGTAGGGTTTGCGCCCTCTCACCTCGTCATTGCGAGCGCAGCGAAGCAATCCAGACTGCCTCCACGGAGACAGTCTGGATTGCTTCGTCGCAAGGGCTCCTCGCAATGACGGTGGAGAGACCTACGCCGGAAACCGCGCCGCGTTCTCCTCCAGCGGCAAGCGCAGCCCGTTCGCCAGATACGACACCGTGCGATAGAAGCCGCACAACAGCATGATCTCCAGGATCTGCGCCTCGTCGTAATGCGCGGAGAGCGCGTCGAATTCCTCGTCCGTAAGTGTCGCGCGATGATGCAGCGCGTCGGCGGCTGCGATCAGCGCCCGCTCGGCCGGCGACCAGCAGGCCGACGCCGCATCACCCAGCACCGTCGCATGCACCTCCTCCGCGGTGAGCTTCGCCGGCCCTGCAAAGATCGCGACATGCACGCCCCATTCGTATTCGCAGCCGTTCAGCGCACAGGTGCGGTCGATGACGATCTCACGCTGGCGCAGCGAGAGCGGCCCCGGATCAAGCAGCCCGCCGGCGCGAAACTTGTCCCAGGCCCGGCCATGGCCCGCCATCACCCGGAACAGCACCAGCGGCGGCGCACCGCGCATGATGCGGTCGAATTGCGCCTGGATCTCCGGGGGATAAGGCGGCGAGAGCGGAGCGATGCGCGGTGAGACCTGGGACATGAGCGATTTCCATTGCTACATTTATCGTAGCACGACGCTACATTATCCGTAGCAATACGCAAGAGGGCGGCAATGGCGAAACGGCCGACAACAGCAGAACGCAGCGTCCGCGGCTCGCGCACCGGGCGGCCGATCATGGCTTTGCTCGACCTGCTCGGCCGCCGCTGGGCCTTGCGGATCCTGTGGGAGTTGCGCGAAGAGCCCCTCACCTCGCGCGCCCTGCGCAGCGCCTGCGACGAGGCCTCGCCCACGGTGCTGCAGGCACGGCTGACCGAGCTGCGCGAGGCGGGCTTTGTAGAACTGGGTGCCGGTGGAGGTTACGGACTGACGCCGCTGGGCCGGGAATTGTGCGAGACGTTCATGCCGCTGCACAGGTTTGCGGAGAAATGGCGCAACAAGAACGGCGCCTAAGTCCGGCGACGCCGTCTCAACAAACTCGTCATTGCGAGCGAAGCGAAGCAATCCAGACTGCCGCCGCGGAAAGATTCTGGATTGCTTCGTCGCAAGGGCTCCTCGCAATGACGGCGGTTAAGCCGCCGCCACGGTCAGATTCGCGCCGTCGACCTGCACCACTTTCACCCGCGTGCCGGCGGGCGTATCCGGCCCTGCGACACGCCAGACGGTGTCGCCGATCCGCACCGTGCCCGAACCGTCGATGATCGGCTTCTCCAGCGTGAACTCACGGCCGAGCAAGGCTTCGGTGCGCTTGTTGAGGAACGGGCTGGCGCTCGCATCCGGCTTCGGCTTGGCGAGGTGGCGCCAGACCGGCACGGCAGCGGCGGCAAAGATCGCGAACATCACGAGCTGGATCTGCCAGGAGATGGCAGCCGCGAACGAGATCAGGCCGACCAGCAGCGCGGCAAGGCCGAGCCAGAACAGGAAGATGCCCGGCGCCAGCACCTCCAGCGCCATCAGGATGAAGCCGAAAATCAGCCAATTCCAGTTGCCGAGCGATACGAACATGTCGGTCATGACACGACCTCTGTAAAATACCCCGTTACTGCGGCGGCACTGCGGGCGGGGTCGGGCCCGACGACGGGACCGATCCGCCGCGGCGCGCGGCAGCGGCTGCGGATGCGGCACTCTCGCCGAACGTCGCCTTGGCGATCTCGCCGATACCGGCGAGCGAGCCAAGCATGCTCACGGCTTCCACCGGCAGCATGATGATCTTCTGGTTCGGCGCATCGGCGAACTGGCCGAACGCCTTGATATATTTGTCGGCGATGAAATAGTTCAACGCGGCGACGTCGCCCTTGGAGATGGCTTCCGACACCACTTGAGTCGCCTTGGCTTCGGCCTCGGCGAGACGCTCGCGCGCCTCGGCGTCGCGGAAGGCGGCCTCGCGGCGGCCTTCGGCCTGGAGGATCTGGCCCTGCTTGGCGCCCTCGGCGCGCAGGATCTCGGACTGGCGCTGGCCTTCGGCCGCAAGAATGTCGGCGCGCTTGACGCGCTCGGCCTTCATCTGGCGACCCATGGCTTCGACGAGGTCGGCGGGCGGCACGATGTCCTTGATCTCGATGCGGTTGACCTTGACGCCCCAGGGCGAGACCGCGGCATCGACCACGCGGAGCAGGCGCTCGTTGATCTCGTCGCGGTGCGACAGCACCTGGTCGAGGTCCATCGAGCCCATCACCGAGCGAATGTTGGTCATTGTGAGCACCGTGATCGCCTGGTTCAGGTTGGCGACCTCGTAGCTCGCCTTGGCGGCATCGAACACCTGGAAGAAGGCGACGCCGTCCACCGTCACGGTGGCGTTGTCCTTGGTGATCACCTCCTGCTCGGGAATGTCGATCACCTGCTCCATCATGTTGATCTTGCGCCCGACGCGATCGAAATAGGGCACGATCAGATTGAGCCCGGGGCTCAGCGTCTGGGTGTATTTGCCGAACCGCTCGATGGTCCAGTCATAGCCCTGCGGCACCGTCTTCACGCCGGCGACCAGCGTGACGATGACGAGCAACACCAGAACGATCGCGAAAATGTCGAAGCCGCTCATTTCTCCTCCAAGGCGGGCAAGACGCCGGGAAAGCCCTTTCCCGCGCTGTCATTGGTCGGGATCACGACCTTACCGGTTCAGCGGTCGCAAGTAACGTCGGTACCGGCGCGATTCTGCACAAGACGCACAGCAAGAGAACGGTCACGATATGTATTTGCGACAGGCTCTTGAAAGCGAGCAGGCGCAGACCTAGCGGCGAACGTTAAGGATTTCGCGTCCTCTCATTTGAACGCTACCGTCCGGCGGCGCGCTCTATTCGATGACGTCGTTCGCGATTGCGAGCAGGCCCGGGGCAAGCGTGACGCCAAGCGCCTTGGCCGTCTTCAGGTTGACCGCAAGCTCGAACTTGGTGGGATTTTGCACCGGCAGATCGGCCGGCCGTGCGCCCTTCAGGATCCGATCGATGTAGCCCGCAGCGCGGCGGAGCTGCTCGGCGCTGTCGGTGCTGTAGGACATCAGCCCACCTTCGTCGACGAAGGTGCGGCTCCAGAACACCGCGGGCACGCGCGCCTGTGCAACGGCGGCCAGAAGCTGCGCGCGGTTGGCCATGGTGAAGAAATCCGGCAGGACCAGCAGCCCATCGGCCTTGCGCGAGGCCAGCGCCGCGATCGAGGCCGTGTCATGTACCGGCGCGGGCTCGATCGTCATATGAAGCGCGCGGCCGGCGTCCTCGATGGTGCGCAGCATCAGGGGCGCGAACGGCGCGGTGGCGGGATTGTAGACGATCGCAACGCGGGACACCTTTGGCGTGACCTGCGTCAGCATCTCCAGCCATTTGCCGGCGAGCGGACCGTCGTAGTCGGTAAAGCCGGTGAGGTTGCCGCCGGGATGCGCGAGGTTTTCGACAAAGCCCTGGCTGACGGGATCGGTGACGACGGCGAACACGATCGGGATCGTCGTGGTGCGCCGGCGCAGCTCTTCGACCGAGGGTGTGCCGACCGCAAGCAGGATGTCGGGCTTGAGCGCGATCAGCTCGTCGGCGAGCTGCGCGATGCGGTCACGATTGCCGCCGCCGCTGCGCCAATCAACCTTGAGATTGTCGCGCTCCTTCCAGCCCTGGCCGGCGAGCGCTTCGACCAGGACCATGCTGCGCGTCCGGCCGATCGCATCATCGGCAGCCGTGACCGAGAGCACGCCGAGCCGCCGTATCGCGTTCGGCTGCTGCGCCAGGGTCGGGCCCGGCAGCGCTGTGAGCATTCCAAGAAGCGCCAGGCACCGGCGGCGGTTCATGGGACACCCATCAGATCCAGCCCTGAAGCTCGCGCAGCACCAAAGTGCGGATCACGTCCATGCCCGGTCCGCTGTCGTTGAGGCAGGGGATCGCGGAAAACTGCTCGCCGCCATTGTGCTTGAAGATCTCGGCGTTCTCCTGCGCGATCTCCTCCAGCGTCTCCAGGCAGTCGGCGGAAAAGCCGGGCGTCACCACCGCGATGCGGCGCACGCCGTCCTTGGCGAGCCGCTCCATGGTCTTGTCGGTATAGGGCTGCAGCCACTCGTCGTTGCCGAAGCGCGACTGGAAGGTCAACAGCAGCTTCGTCTCGTCCATGCCGAGCCGGCGGCGCAGCGCCTCGGTCGTTGCGATGCAGTGCTGCTGATAGGGATCGCCCTTGTCGACATAGGCTTTCGGCATGCCGTGGAATGACGCCACGATCAGCTCCGGCTTGAACGACAGCGTCGCCAGATGCCCCTCGATCGAAACGGCGAGCGCCTCGATATAGGCTTCGTCCACGTAATAGGGCGGCGTGATCCGCAGCGTCGGCTGGTTGCGCAGCTGCGCGAGCACCCGGAACACTTCGTCGCAGACCGTCGCCGAGGTCGAGGCCGAATATTGCGGATAGAGGGGGACGGCCAGGATGCGCTCGCAGCCTTTCGCGATCAGCGCGTCGATGCCCGACTTGATCGACGGATTGCCGTAGCGCATCGCCCAATCGACAACGACGTTGTCGCGGTCGGACAAGGCGGCTGCGAGCTTGTCGCGTTGCGACCGCGTGATGGTTTTCAGCGGCGACTCGTTCCGATCATTGTTCCAGATCTTCTGGTAGTCGAGCGCCTTGGTACGGGGACGGCTGCGCAGGATGATCCCGTTCAGCACCAGCTTCCAGATCAGGCCCTGGTCCTCGATGACGCGGGCGTCGCTGAGGAACTCCTTGAGGTAGACCCGCACGCCGGGGGCATCGGCCGTATCAGGCGTTCCGAGATTGATCAGGAGCACGCCGACCCTCGGCAGGGCGGATCGGGTGGCCGGTTTCGCAGTCTCGAGGGGGACGACGCTGTTCATGGCTGGTTGGGTCGCGCGTTGGTCCGAACTTGTCAAGATGAGCCAGGGTTCGCTAGGGTCGCACCCAAGGGGGAGGGACGATGACGCTCGCGGAATGGTGTGTCTTCGGGGCGCTGCTGCTCTATCTGTCTACGATCGCCTCGGTCAAATGGATCAGGTTTCGCCGCTTCGACAATTCCCGGCCGCGCGATCCCGCCTTCTACGAGGACGCCCTGTCGCAACGCGCGCTCGGCGCGCACCAGAACGGCATCGAGACGTTTCCGTTCTTCGCGTTCGCGGTGCTGCTCGCCGAATACAGGGAATCGCCGCAGCGGCTGATCGACGAGCTCGCGGCGCTGTTCCTGATCGTCCGGATCGCCTATGTGCTGACCTATCTCGGCAATCGCCCGACGCTGCGCTCGATCCTCTGGAGCATCGGCTTTGCGATCAATCTCGGGATCTTCTTCATGCCGGCGTTGAAGCGGTTTCTGCCAGTGTGAGGCGGCTTCACGTCGAGAGGTGCCGCTCGCGCGTCGCGATCAGCGCCCGCATCGATGCCGGGATCGTGACCGGACGATGGGTCTTCTGGTCCGTGTAGACCCACACGATCTCGCCGGTCACCAGCGCGTCGGCGCCACCCTTCCGGAAGATGGCGAGCTCGAAGACGAGGCTCGAATTGCCGATCCGCGCCACGCGCGCGCCGACGTCGAGCTCCCAGTCGAACCGCACCGGCGCCTTGTACTCGATCAGCGATTTGACGACGTGGAAATCGATGCCGCTCGTCTGCGCATCCGCATATTGGTCAAAGCCCAGCGCACGGAAATATTCGGTGATGGTGGTATCGAAATAGGTCAGGTAATGCGCATTGAAGACGACGCCCTGGCCGTCGATCTCGGAATAGCGCACCCGGAACGGATGGAAGAACCAGAATTGTTCGCGCGACATGGAGTCTCCCGACCAAGATATTTCAGGCTCGTCATGGCGAGGAGCTCGCGACAAAATTGCGTAGCAATTTTGCGCTGATGCGACGAAGCAATCCAGACCGCCGCCGCGGAGACATTCTGGATTGCTTCGCTGCGCTCGCAATGACGGAGCTGGCGCTCGACCGTCTTTGCCCAATTAGCGCCGAGAAGTGCAGATGCACCCTCAAAAACACGTGGTCCGTTCGGCGGCGATGTAGCCGAACAGGAGGCCGACGCCGAACAGCAGGACCAGGCCCGCGGCGCCGAACTCGATGCCGCGCATGAACAGCGCGCCACCGCCGTCGCGGCCGGCGCTGAGACGGGCGGCGATGTCCTTGGCGGAGACGGCGATAACCGCGATGGTCGCCACCGTGATCGCGGTGCCCAATCCCATCAGGAAGGTGGCGGCGATGCCGGCCCAGAACAGGCCCTGGGCGAGCGCGAACACCAGGACAAGGATCGCGCCCGAGCAGGGACGGATGCCGACGGTCAGGATCGCCGCAAAGCCGCGCCGCCAGCCGCCGGGACCGGCGAGTTCGCTCGGGGTGGGGCCGTGGGAATGCCCGCAGTGCTCGTCATGGACGTGATCGTGCCCGTGATGGACATGGGCATGGGCATGGGCATGACCGTCGTGATGATGATCATGCTCATGATGGTCATGCGCATCGTGATGATGGTGATGGCCGTGACCATGGTCGTGCGGCACGCCCGCCATCACCGGCAACGGTTGGGCGGCCTGAAGTGCGCGGATGAAGGTGCGGCCCTTGACCCAGACCAGGCGCAGGCCGAACAGCGCGATCAGGGCGTAGCTCGCGATCTCGATCACGCCTTCGGCCTTGCACATGGTCTTGGCCGTCGCATTCAGCACCCAGGCCGAAATGCCGACGATGAGGATCGCGACCAGCGACTGCATCAGGGCCGAGGCAAAGGACAGCGCGATCCCGCGCCGCGCCGTCTCGCGGTTGGCGACCAGATAGGAGGCGATCACCGCCTTGCCATGGCCGGGACCGGCGGCATGGAAGATGCCGTAGGCGAACGAGATGAAGAGCAGCGTCCACACCGCCGAGCCGTCGGATTTTGCGGCACGGATGGTCACCGACATCTGGCGATAGAATTCCGACTGTTTTGCCAAGAGCCAGCCGATGACCCCGCTGGCCTCGGGCTCGGGTGCTTGCGCCGGCTTCGGCGCGCCGAACGGATTTTGCGCGAGGACATCATGAAGCGCGGCATCGGCCACACCGACGACGAGAAGAACTGCGCTGCAGGCGAGAAGCCCGCGCGCGAGCGGGGAGAGCTTTGGCTTCAAGGGCAATCCACCGTGATCTTGTTGGCGAACATCATGCCGAAATTCGAGTTCTCGCCGTCCAGGAAGGTCTGCTCGTTCAGCTTCTGGGCGCTCGCGGTGCCGTCGTTCGGCCGCTCCAGCTTCATCTGGCAGCCCGCGGGCGCACCGACCAGCTTGACCGGACTGTCCTTGGCCATCTGGAAGTCGATGAAGAAGGAGCGGTCGAACACTTCGAGCACCAGCTGCCTGGGCTTGACCGGGTTCTTCAGCGGCAAGGTGAAGTGCAGGGTCAGCACCGTGTCCTTGTAGTCGAGGAAATAGTCGACCGGCTCCTGGAATCGCTCCTTCTTGCCGTCGGCTCGCGCAAAGGTGAAGTAGGCGTATTCCTTCAGCGACTCGACATTGGTCTGCGCCAGCGGCTTGAGCTCCTCGCGCGTGTAGGCGCCCTTGGTCTTGCTCTCGAGCCCCTGCACGGCATAGGCCGAGAACATGTCGTCGAAGGTCCAGGCGTGGCGCACGCCGGTGATGCTGCCGTCAGCGGCATAGAGCAGTTCGCTGGTCGCGGTGATCCAGACATGTGGATGCGCATTTGCTGCCCCCGCCGCGAGCGTCATCGCGGCGGCGAACAGCATTCCGAACAGGGCCCGCATGCTCATCAGGCCGCCCTGGCGTCGTCGAGCAGACCGCGGCGGCGGAGCAGCGCATCCGGCTCCGGCGGGCGGCCGCGGAAGGCCTCATAGGCGGCTTCCGGATCGACCGACCCGCCCGACGAATAGATGTCGTCGTGCAGACGCTTGGCCACGGCAGGATCGAAGATGTCCCCGGCCTCCTCGAACGCGCCGAAGGCGTCGGCGTCCATCACCTCCGACCACATGTAGCTGTAATAGCCGGCAGCGTAGTGGTCGCCGGTGAAGATGTGGCCGAACTGCGTCGGACGGTGACGCAGCGCGATCTCCTCGGGCATGCCGATCTTCTCCAGCTCGCGTCTTTCGAAGGCGCGGACATCCTCCGCGGCGGCTGCCGGCTGGGTGTGGAATTCCAGGTCCACCAGCGCCGACGAGACGAACTCGACCGTGGCAAAGCCCTGGTTGAATTTCCGCGCGGCGAGGAAGCGTTGCAGCAGGTCGTCCGGCAGCGGCTCGCCGGTCTGGTAGTGGCGGGCGAACTTCTGCAGCACCTCGGGCCGCTCCTGCCAGTGCTCGTAGAGCTGCGAGGGCAGCTCGACGAAATCGGTGAACACCGAGGTGCCCGACAGCGAGGGATAGGTCACGTTGGAGAGCATGCCGTGCAGGCCGTGGCCGAACTCGTGGAACAGGGTGCGGGCATCGTCGGGCGACAGCAGCGACGGCTCGCCGCCCGCGCCCTTGGCGAAATTGCAGATGTTGAGAACCAGCGGCGCGACGTCGCCGTCGAGCTTCTGCTGGTCGCGCAGCGAGGTCATCCAGGCGCCGGAGCGCTTCGACGGCCGGGCGAAGTAGTCGCCATAGAACAGCGCCTTGTGCTTGCCGTCCGGCCCCTTCATCTCCCAGACCCGGACGTCCGGGTGCCAGACCGGAATGTCCTTGCGCTCCTCGAAGGTGACGCCGAACAGGCGCGTGGCACAGTCGAAGGCGGCGGCGATCATGTTGTCGAGGCCGAGATACGGCTTGATCGCGGAATCGTCGAAATTGGCGCGCTGCAGACGGAGCTTCTCGGCGTAGAAGCGCCAGTCCCAGGGGGCGAGCCTGAAATTGCCGCCCTCTTCCGTGATCAGCGCCTGCATCTCGTCGCGGTCGGCAAGCGCGCGGGCCCGGGCCGGCTTCCAGACCCGCTCCAACAGGTTGCGCACCGCGTCCGGCGTCTTGGCCATGGAATCCTCCAGCCGGTAGGCGGCGTAGGTCGGATAGCCCAGGAGCCTGGCGCTCTCCTCGCGCAGCTTCAGGATCTCGACAATGGTCGCGTTGTTGTCGTTGGCGTTGCCGTTGTCGCCGCGCGCGATGAAGGCCTTGTAGACCTTCTCGCGGAGGTCACGCCGGGCGGAGCTCTTCAGGAACGTCTCGACCGAGGAGCGCGACAGCGTGACGATGGCCTTGCCCGCCATGCCGCGCTCTTCCGCCGCAGCCTTGGCGGCGGCGACAAAGCTCTCCGGCAGGCCCTGGCGATCGGCCTCCCCGAGCTCCATGAACCAGTCCTGCTCGTCGCCGAGCAGATGATGGCTGAAGCCGGTGCCGAGCTGGGCCAGCCGCTCGTTGATCTCGGCCATCCGGGTCTTGGCCTCCTCGGAGAGGCCGGCGCCGGCGCGGTGGAAGCGGGTGTAGGTGCGCTCCAAGAGGCGGAGCTGCTCGGGCGTGAGACCGAGACCCGCGCGGTTCTCGTGCAGATGGGCGATGCGGCCGAACAGCACGGCGTTCATCATGATCGGATTCCAGTGCCGCGCCATCCGCAAGGAGACCTCCTTGTCGATCTCCAGGATGGCCGGGTTGGAATGCGCCGAGACGAGGTCGTAGAAGACCGCCGCGACCTTGCTCAAGAGCTTGCCCGAGCGCTCCAGCGCCGTGATGGTGTTGGCGAAGTCGGGCGCCGCGGGATCGTTGGTGATCGCCGCAATCTCGGCGGAATGGTCGGCGAAGGCCTGCTCGAAGGCCGGCAGGAAGTGCTCCGGCTTGATCTCGTCGAAAGGCGGGGTCGCGAACGGCGTCACCCAGGCCTTCAGCAGCGGATTGGTCTCGGGGTCCGTAATTTGGCGGGGTTCTGACATCACAAGTCCCGGATTTCGTGGCTCTATTGCCGCGGCCAGCTATAGCACGCGTGGGGCTTTTTTGGGCCGTTTGCCCTTGCTCCCGGCCGCCTTTTCGGGGAGATTGCGGCCCTTCGAAGCCAGGACCCTCTGAAACCATGAACGCGCCTTCCTCATCGTCCCGCCGGATCGTCTGGCCCAGCGTCATCACCGTCATCAGCGCCGCCATCCTGATCGGCGCGGAGGTGTTCGGCGCGGCCTTTGCGGGCGGCTGGGCGCTCGCGATCCTGTTCGGGCTCGGCGACCAGGGCGCCCATATCCTGCAGGCCGTGCTGTTCGCACTCGGCGTGCTCGTGATGACCGCCTTCATCCGCGGCGCTCAGCGCATCGAGCCTTTCACCAAGCGCGGCTGACGCGTCTCGCGCGTCGGCAACACGCGCAGCGCAGCGAAAACTTAACGCGCGTTCATCTCCCGCGTCGCTCGCGCAACAGCGCGCAAGCAGATGTTAGGCAATTCTGTCCGCAGCCTAAAAAAATTCTTGCGAAGCAGAGTCAAAACGCTTATGTGCGGACTTGCCCAATTTCGCACGTGCCTGTGGTCGTGTGTCAGTCGGTAGGTATCCGGACAAGAGGCCGGACAGCCGCCAAGGGGTGAAGAAGCCGAGGGGCTCTTCGGAAGTGCGGAAGTCGGAAGACCGAGGTCGCAAGACCAGAAAGTCGGAAGACGAAGCAAACCCGGAGCGCCCAGCATCTCTCTCAAAGAGATGCCATGTCGAAGGTGACTTCGCTCTTTGCAACCGTGACTGGCAGCCGGAGGCGAACCGGCGCACCCCGCTCTCAACGGGGGACGCGACTTAAAGCAACGACGGATCGGGCTTTTTTGGTCTCTACCGGCATTCCAACGCCGGCGCGGGCTACTGAAAAGGCTTGTCCTTCATTGCCAGGTGAGCGGGCGGGAAACTCTCCCAACCAATCCACGGCAGCACAGTCTGGTTTGAGTTTTTTGGCCTCGACGCGCCTCCATCGCGCGATGCGGCCGAAGCACTCTCATCAGACGTCATGTTGATACGGCTCCCGTCGCTGGGGCCGTTGGAGAGTGCCATGACCGAACGTATCCAGGAATTCCTGCGCAACCGCCGCAACGAAGGCCTCGACACCGAGCCGTGCCTCGTCGTCGACCTCGAGGTCGTGCGCGACAATTACCAGAGCTTCGCCAAGGCGCTGCCCGACAGCCGCGTGTTCTATGCCGTCAAGGCGAACCCGGCGCCGGAAGTGCTGGCCCTGCTCGCGTCCATGGGCTCCTGCTTCGACACCGCCACGGTCGCAGAGATCGAGATGGCGCTGACCGCGGGTGCGACGCCCGACCGCATCTCCTTCGGCAACACGATCAAGAAGGAGCGCGACATCGCGCGCGCCTTCGCGCTCGGCATTCGGCTGTTCGCGGTCGATTGCGCCGCCGAGGTCGAGAAGGTCGCCCGTGCCGCCCCCGGTGCGAAGGTGTTCTGCCGCATCCTCTATGACTGCGCCGGCGCCGAGTGGCCGCTGTCGCGCAAGTTCGGCTGCGACCCGGAAATGGCGGTCGAGGTGCTCGACCTCGCCAAGCGCCTGGGCCTGGAGCCGTGCGGCATCTCCTTCCATGTCGGCTCGCAGCAGCGCAAGGTGAAGGCGTGGGACCGTGCGCTGGCGATGGCCTCGCAAGTGTTCCGCGACTGCGCCGAGCGCGGCATCAACCTGTCCATGGTCAACATGGGCGGCGGCTTCCCGACCAAGTACCTGAAGGACGTGCCGCCGGTCGTGACCTACGGCCGCTCGATCTTCCGCGCGCTGCGCAAGCACTTCGGCAACCAGATCCCGGAGACCATCATCGAGCCGGGCCGCGGCATGGTGGGCAACGCCGGCATCATCGAATCCGAGGTCGTGCTCATCTCGAAGAAGAGCGACGAGGACGAGGTGCGCTGGGTGTACCTGGACATCGGCAAGTTCGGCGGTCTCGCCGAGACCATGGACGAGTCGATCCGCTACGCCATCCGCACCCGTCATGACGGTGCGGACATGACGCCGTGCGTGCTCGCGGGTCCGACCTGCGACAGCGCCGACGTGCTGTACGAGAAGAACCCGTATCCGCTTCCCGTCACGCTCGAGATCGGCGACAAGGTGCTGATCGAAGGCACCGGGGCCTATACGTCGACCTACTCGTCGGTGGCGTTCAACGGCATCCCGCCGCTGAAGACGTATCACATCTGATCCGCCTCTTGGTTCTAGAGGCCTGACGAACCCGGGAGCCGGTCCGCCGGCTCCTCATCCACCATTTAGATTTCTGACGACGTCTTGGACAGGCGTGCTGCGCGCACGCCGGTTCAAGCGGGGACTGACGTGCCATGACTGCTCCTCGGAAGCCGCAAGTTGCCCTCACCTCGAAAGCCGCTCCGTTCGTGATCCGCGCGGAACGTGCTAGCGACGTCGCGACGCGCGAAACGCTGCTCGATGCCTGCTTTGGCGAGAACCGCCACGGCCGCACCTGCCAGCGCCTGCGCGACGGACGCGCGCCCGCTGCAGGCCTTGCCCTGTCGGCGATGCGCGAGGGCAAGCTCGTGGGAACCGTGCGGCTGTGGCATGTCAGCGCCGGAGGCAGGCCCGCTCTGGTCCTCGGACCGCTGGCGGTCGACCCTGCCTGCCGCGAGCTCGGGATCGGCGCCGCGCTGATGCATCAAGCGCTGGCCGCCGCCCGGGCGCGCGGGCATGACGCCGTGATCCTGCTCGGCGATGCCCCCTATTACGCCCGCTTCGGCTTCTCGGCCGACAAGACGGCCGAACTCTCGCTGCCGGGCCCGTTCGAGCGCGACCGCCTGCTGGCGATCGAGTTCACCGATGGTGCGCTCGATGGCGCCGCCGGGATGATTGTCCCGACCGGCGCGGCCCTGCCCAAACGGAGGTCGGTTCGCGCGCCTGAGGCGCACGCGGCCTGAGGGATCGCTCCTGTAGCGACGACCTAGGCCGCATCGAGCGGCAACGCCCTGCCGCGCCTGCGCGAGGCCCTTCCTTTGGGGTTGCGCAGGCCCCCGAAACGCCCTTTAAACCCCGCGAAACACCCCTTCAGTCGAGGCCCATGACCATGTCCCGTCGCCTGATCTCCACCGGCTCCCCGCTCGAGAAGACCGTCGGCTACAGCCGTGCCGTGATCGACGGCGAGTTCGCCTTCGTCGCGGGAACCACCGGCTATGACTACACCACGATGACGATGCCATCAGATGTCACGAGCCAGTCACGCAACTGCTTCAAGACCATCGCCGCCGCACTGACGGAGGGCGGCTTCGAGATGGCCGATATCGTCCGTGCGACCTACTACGTGACCGACGCCAGCTACATCGACGCCCACTTCGCCGTCTGCGGCGAGGTCCTCGCCGACATCAGGCCGGCGGCGACGTTGCTGGTCGTCAGCGCCCTCGCCAGGCCCGAGATGAAGGTCGAGATCGAAGTCACCGCCAAGCGCCGCGGCACCTAAAAAGCGCCGCAGCATCTGACAAGCGCCGCAGCGCCTGATCCATCCCTCACTGCCAGCACTTTCCGGAGAACCCATCCCATGAGCCCTCCCTCGCAGATCTACGCGAAGATCACCGGCCCCATCGTCATGGTCGGATTCGGCTCCATCGGCAAAGGCACGCTGCCGTTGATCGAGCGGCATCTCGACTACGACAAGTCGCGCATCACCGTGCTCGATCCCAAGGACGAGGGCCGCAAGGCACTTTGCGAGAAGCACAATGTCCGCTTCATCCAGAAGGGCCTGACCAAGGACAATTACCGCGAGGTTCTGACCCCGCTGCTAACCGAGGGCGGCGGCCAGGGCTTTTGCGTCAATCTCTCGGTCGATACCGGCTCGACCGACATCATGGAGCTCTGCAACGAGCTCGGCGCGCTCTACATCGACACCGTCAACGAGCCCTGGCTCGGGTTCTATTTCGATCCCTCGAAGGGCCCGGAAGCGCGCTCCAACTACGCGCTGCGCGAAACGACGCTGGCCGCCAAGAAGGCGCGCCCGGCGGGCTCGACCACGGCGGTCTCCTGCTGCGGCGCCAATCCGGGCATGGTCTCCTTCTTCGTCAAGCAGGCGCTGCTCAATGTCGCCGCCGATCTGAAGCTCAATGCCCCCAGGCCGAAGACCAAGGGCGAATGGGCGGATTTGATGCGGCAGGCCGGCATCAAGGGCATCCACATCGCCGAGCGCGACACCCAGCGCTCGAAGAAGCCGAAGGAGCCTGACGTCTTCGTCAACACCTGGTCGGTGGAAGGCTTCCTGTCGGAAGGCATGCAGCCATCCGAGCTCGGCTGGGGCACCCATGAGAAATGGATGCCCGAGAATGCGCACACCCATGAAGCCGGCTGCGGCGCCGCCATCTACCTGATGCAGCCCGGCGCCAACACGCGCGTGCGCACCTGGTGCCCGACCCGCGGCGCCCAGTATGGCTTCCTGGTCACCCACAACGAGTCGATCTCGATCGCCGATTACTTTACCGTGCGCGATGCCTCGGGCAAGGCGATCTACCGGCCGACCTGCCACTATGCCTATCATCCGGCTGACGATGCCGTGCTGTCGCTGCATGAAATGTTCGGCCGCGCCGGGAAGATGCAGGAGAAGCACCACATCCTCGACGAGAACGAGATCGTCGACGGCATCGACGAGCTCGGCGTGCTGCTGTTCGGCCATGACAAGAATGCCTATTGGTTCGGCTCGCAGCTCTCCATCGAGGAGACGCGCGAGCTCGCGCCCTACCAGAACGCCACCGGCCTGCAGGTGACCTCCGCCGTGCTCGGCGGCATGGTCTGGGCGCTGGAGAACCCGAACGAGGGCATCGTCGAAGCCGACGAGATGGATTTCGAGCGCCTGCTCGAAATTCAGCTGCCCTATCTCGGCCCGGTGAAGGGTTTTTATACCGACTGGACCCCGCTGACGGATCGTCCCGGACTGTTCCCGGAGGATATCGACACGTCTGATCCGTGGCAGTTCCGGAATATTCTGGTGCGGTAAGAGAAGCCCAAGCGTTCCGTCAATCATTGCCGAGTGACGCCGCCCCACACTCCACTGTCATGCCCCGGCTTGACCGGGGCATCCAGTACGCTGCGACTTCTCGACTCCAGCACTGCGGCCTCTGGAATACTGGATTGCCCGCCTTCGCGGGCAATGACACCGAGTGTTGAGAGGGAAGCTACTTCTTCTCAATCGGCGGCGCGATCTTCTCGGCCGGGGCCGGCGGCAGTGCTGGTTTGGCCGCGCCTGCCGCGCCCTGCGTCTGCGGCTCCGGCCGCGCGGGCTCGGGGGCCGGCGTGGTCGGCCGGTCGCCGCCGGGCTTCGCCTCCGCGGGCACCTTGCTCTGTTCGTCGGACGGGGTGCCCTGGAGCGGGGGCGTCGCCTGTGCCAGCTGCATCCGGCTTTCCGCGCGGATTTGCGCCAGCGACATCACCGATACCACAACGCCTGCTGCGAACAGCGCACCGGCGATTGTCAGATTGAGCTTCAGTCTGTGCTTGTCATCTCGGCCGGGCATGTCGATCACCGCCTTTGTCCTGGGGATCAACGAGTTTGGGGCGCGCCGGTTCCGGAACCGAAGACGCGGGGAACCCACGCGCCAAAACGCCGCGCTACTCCGTTGTGCTGACTTGCCAGGTCGCATGCCGCACGCCTGGGAGATGCTGCAGATCGGTCGCGACCGCGTTCAGCTCGTTCGGGTCGACCGCGCTCGCAACCAGCCTGGCGGCGATCTCCAGAATGTCCTCGCTGATCTCGGCGACTTCGATATCGGCCACCGCATATTTCGCCGCCTCGAGCTTGTCGACGAGGCGGTCGCGCATGTCGGGCAATGCGTCGGCCGCCACCGCGAGCTTGAAATAGTAGGTCGCCTCCAGCGCCTTCTCATTCAGCGGGATGCGGTTGATGGCGTTGACCAGCGGGCGCAGCATGGTGTTGCCGGCGATGACGAACACGGTCAGCGCGGCCGCCTGCGCGACCATGTCGGCGCCGGCGCAGGAGCCGACCGCGGCCGAGGCCCATAGCGTCGCTGCCGTATTGAGGCCGCGCACGTCCATGCCCTGCTTCATGATGACACCGGCGCCGAGGAAGCCGATGCCGGAGACGACGTAGGAGATCACCCGCACCGCGCCGTCGGCGCCGGTCAGGTGCATGGCGAGATCGACGAAGGCGGCCGCTCCCACCGCAACCAGCACGTTGGTGCGCAGCCCCGCGGTGCGCTGGCGGTACTGCCGCTCGGCGCCGATCAAGGTGCCCAGCACGAAGGCCGTGGTCAGGCTGATCAGCGTGTCGGCGAAATCGGCAAGCTGGAAGGTCGTCAGAAAGCGCATGAATTGAGCTGCCGTAGGGTGGGCAAAGGCGCGCTCTTCGCGCGACGTGCCCACCACTTTTGCTTTGCGGAGAGGATGGTGGGCACGGCGCAAGAGCGCCTTTGCCCACCCTACGGCCTGAAGGATGACAGTTTAAAGCTCGAGCAGACCGCCGTCCCCATTTTCGTCGGCAAACGCCAGCAGCGTGCCTTTGGCGTTCCAGGCAAGCGCGGCGACGGGAGGCGTGCCGTTGCGACGGACCAGGATCTCCGCGCCGTCCTCCATGCGGACCATCAGCACGGTGCCGTCGCTATAGCCGGCGGCGAGGATGTCGTTCTTGGGATGACAGGCGACCACGGAGACGCGCGCCTGCAGCGGCGCGAGCATCGCGGGCTCCTTGCCCATCGGGCCGTCCTTGCTGCCGAACGGCCAGATGATGACGGTATCGGCGCCCGAGGTCGCGAGCCCCTTACCGCCCGCGCTCCAGGACATCGAGCGGACGCGGCCGGGATAGCCGGTCATGCGCATGTGCCTGTTGTCGGCAAGCCGCCAGCCGTGCAGCGCCGGCTCGTGCATCGCTGTCACAAGAAATTTGTTGTCGGGGCTGAAGGTGACCGCGTGGTGCGAGCCGGCCCAGGGCAGGAATTCGGCCGATCCCGCCATGTTCGGAAACCACAGCGTCGCGCCGTTGTAATGCGCGATCGCGAGCCGCAGGCCCTTCGGCGCGAAGGCAAGGCCGCCGACGGTCGAGGGCACGTCGAGCGACTTCTCCTCGGCCTTGCCGCTCTTGACGGTCGCGGTCTTGCCGGCGGACCAGGCGAAGGCGCCGTCGGCCTGCAGCGCCACCGCGTCGATCCAGCGCCGCTTGGGATCGGTGGCGAGCAACGTCACATCGCCCTTGGCGTCGAGCGAGACCACCTTGCCGTCGTCGCCGCCCATCACGATGCGCTTGCCGTCGGAGGCGGTCGAGAGAATGCCGCCGCCATGCACGGCGACCGTGGTGATCTCGCAATTGGCATCGACGAATGCGACGTTCTCCTCGCCGCCGACGAAGACGGCGCGATCCCTCAGGAAATGCACCGAGGTCACGGCCATACCGAGCGCAACAGGCTTGACGCGGTCGGTGACGGAAACGATCGAAGCGGAATCGGAGGCGGGCGTAAACTCTTTCATCACGAGACGATGCAGCTCTCAAAGCCCTTGCGGATTGCCTCTTCGGGCAATTCGCGGCCGATGAAGACGAGGCGGCTCTCGCGCGGCTCGCCATCCTTCCACTTCCGCTGGTGGTTGCCCTCCAGCATCATGTGGACGCCCTGGAAGACGTAGCGGTCGTCGTCGTCGTGGAAGGAGAGGATGCCCTTGGAGCGCAGGATCTTGCCGCCCTCGACCTGCACCAGGTTCTGCAGCCAGGGCATGAACACGTTTGGATCGAGCGGCTTGTCGGTCTTCAGCGAGAGCGACTGCATGTCCTCATCGTGATAGTGCTTGAGGCCGTGACCGTGGTGATGATGGTCGTGGTCGTGATGGTGGTGATGATCATGGTCGTGATCATGATCGTCGGCCTCGAGGAAATCCGGCTCGATGTCGAGGATGCGGTCGAGATCGAACGCACCGCGATCGAGCACGTCGGCCAGCGCCACCGAGCAGCGCTCGGTGCGGTGCAGCTTCGCATAGGGGTTGATGCCGCGGATGCGCGCCTCGACCTCGGCGAGCTCGCCCTTGTTGACGAGATCGGTCTTGTTCAGCACGATGACGTCGGCAAAAGCGATCTGGTTCTTCGCCTCGGGCGCGTCCTTGAGCCGGTCGGACAGCCATTTGGCGTCGGCGACCGTCACGACCGCATCGAGCCGCGCGTTCTTCTGCACGTCCTCGTCGACGAAGAAGGTCTGCGCGACCGGCGCCGGATCGGCAAGACCGGTGGTCTCGACGATGATGGCGTCGAACTTGCCCTTGCGCTTCATCAGGCCGTCCATGATGCGGACGAGGTCGCCGCGCACGGTGCAGCAGATGCAGCCGTTGTTCATCTCGAACACTTCCTCGTCGGCGCCGATGATGAGATCGTTGTCGATGCCGATCTCGCCGAACTCGTTGACGATGACGGCGTATTTCTTGCCGTGGTTTTCGGACAGGATGCGGTTCAGCAGCGTGGTCTTGCCGGCGCCGAGATAGCCGGTCAGCACGGTCACGGGAATCTTCTGGGAGGTCGCTTCAGACATAACAACTCCGGACTTCAAGGCTTTTTCGCGCGACGCGAGGCGGGGTGGCCCCTGCCCTAGTGGTCAAGCGCGCTGGTCAGGGCCTTTATATTGTGCCTGACCATGTCAATGTAAGTGGGTGCAGGCCCCTTTTCGCCGGTCAAACCGTCCGAAATCAGGGTCCCGCCGACCCTGGCCCCGGTCTCGGCCGCGATCCGCCGGATCAGGCGATCGTCGGTGATATTTTCAAGGAACACGGCCGGGATTTTCTGGGCCTTGATCTGGCCGATGATGGCGGCGATATCGCGCGCGCTCGGCTCGGTTTCCGTGGAGACGCCCAGGGGCGCGATGAACTGGATACCGTACTCGGCGGAAAAATAGCCGAAGGCGTCGTGGGTGGAGATCACCTTGCGCCGCTCGGTTGGGATCTTGCCAACGGCCTCGCGGACCTCGCGGTCGAGTGTTTCGAGCTTTTCCAAATAGGCCTTGGCCCGGTCTTGGAAGAACTCCGCGTCGTCAGGAGCGGCTACGGCCAGCGCATTGGCAATGTCCGTGACGTAGATCTTTGCGTTGGGAATGGACTGCCAGGCGTGGGGATCAGCGGCCGAACCTAATTTCAGCGGCGCAATGCCGGCGCTCGCGGTGATTACCTGCGCCTTGCTGCCCGCTGATTGCACGAGGCGCGGCAGCCAGCCCTCCAGCCCGAGCCCGTTGACGATGACAAGCTTCGCCGCCGCGACCCGCTTCGCATCGCTAGGGGCCGGCGTATAGACGTGGACGTCGCTGTCAGGCCCGACCAGCGTCGTCAGGTTGATGCGGTCACCACCGACATTGCGAACGAAATCGCCGAGGATCGAGAAGCTCGCAACGACGTTGAGCCGCTCCGCGGCCTCAAGCGGCGAGGCGATCAGCAACAGTGCACAAAGCAGGATGAGCCGCATTGTCATGCTTCCAGATGCCGGCCGGGAAATAGCTGCCGGACGATGCCGCCGACGCGGCCGAACAGGACGGAGACGATGTAGAGCACCGTCGCCACCAGAATGATCGCGGGGCCTGAAGGCACGCGGGTCTGGAACGAGAGCACGAGGCCGGCATAGCCCGACACCGCAGCGGCCACCACGGCGATGCAGATCATCGCGGTGAGATCGCGCGACCAGAACCTTGCGATGCCCGCGGGCAGGATCATCAGCCCCACCGCCAGCAGCGTGCCCAGCGCCTGAAAGCCGTTGACCAGGTTGATGACGACCAGCGCGAGGAAGGCGAGATGGGCCGGGCCGCCGGCCCGGCTCACGGTGCGCAGGAACAGGGGATCGACGCTCTCGATCACCAGCGGGCGGTAGATCACTGCGAGCACCAGCAGCGTCACCGTGGCGTTGAAGGCGACCACCAGCAGGGTCTGGTCGTCCATCGCGAGGATGTTGCCGAACAGCACGTGCAGCAAGTCGATATTGGTGCCCTTGATCGAGACGATGGTGACACCGAGCGCAAGCGAAGCGAGATAGAAGGTCGCGAGCGAGGCGTCCTCCTTCAGGCCGGTCGAGCGTGCGACCACACCGGCGAGGATCGCGACGGCAAAGCCGGCGATCAGGCCGCCAGCGGTCATCGCGAACAAGTTCAGGCCGGAGAGCAGGAAACCGACCGCCGCGCCCGGCAGGATCGCATGCGCCATGGCGTCGCCGACGAGGCTCATCCGGCGCAGCATCAGGAACACCCCGATCGGCGCGCCCGCCAGCGCCAGTGCGATCACCGCGGCGAGCGCCCGCCGCATGAACTCGAATTCGGTGAACGGACCGATCAGCGCGTCATAGAGCATCGGAGATCAGGCCGCCCGCGAGCTTATATCATCGGCCGCGCAGGCCGCCGCGCTGTCGTCGAAGGCCTCGCACATCCGCATCGCGACCAGCAGGTTTTCCGGCGTCAGCACCTCCGCCGTCGGTCCCCACGCGACCGGGCCGCGCGCCAGCACCAGTGTTTCGGCGAAATGGTTGCGCACCATCTCCATGTCGTGCAGCGCGGCGAGCACGGTGCGGCCCTCGCCGTGCCAGCGCTTCACCAGCGCGAGCAGATCGGTGGTGGTCTTGCTGTCGATGGCGTTGAAGGGCTCATCCAACACGATCAGGCTGGCATCCTGGAGCAGCACCCGCGCGAACAGCACGCGCTGCATCTGGCCGCCGGAAAGCGTGCCGATCGGGCGGTTCTCGAACCCGCTGAGGCCAACGGCTCCGATTGCGCGGAGTATCTTGTCGCGCGCGGCCTTGCCGATGCCGCCGAACAGGCCCGTGCCACGCCACAGCCCGGTGCCGACGAAATCGAACACCGAGATCGGGAAGCTGCGGTCGATCTCCGCACTCTGCGGCAGATAGGCGATGTCCCTGCTGTCGAGCCCGCCGAGATGGATGCTGCCGTCGAGCGGCCTCAGGATGCCGACGATGCCGCGCAGCAGCGTCGACTTGCCGGCGCCGTTCGGACCGATCACCGCAACCAGCGCACCCGGCGCGACCTCGCCGCTGAGATGATGCACGGCGGGGTGCCGGTCGTAGCCGAGCGTGACATTGTGGAAATGCAGCGCTGCCATCCTCACCTCATTGCCAGCAAGACGATGCCCCACAGCACGGCACAGACGGCGAGCGCGGCCGCGAGGCGGCCCGCCATGGTCATGCGCAGGATCGACCAGGGCGCGGCCTGGGCGGGGTGCGGCGAAGCCGCATCGTGGACATGGGCGTGGGTGTGATCGTGCCCGTGAGAATGCTCGTCGCCATGACCATGGGAGTGGCCATGAGCATGGTCGTGCTGATGGGCGTGGGACGCGGCGGGAGCCATTTGCGGACGTTATATTATAACATTACGCCTGTCCACGGCTGGACCGACATCCCGGCTCAGGGCTTGCCGATCACCATGGCGATGGCGGCTGCCACGAACGGGAACGGCACCGAGACGGCGCAGCGGAACCAGACGAAACGGGCGGGCATGAACGGGATCTCCCACAAGATCACCCGCTGGAAGGCAAACAGCGCCCAGGCGACGACATAGGCGACCACCTGCGGCATCCCACCGCCCGACTTCAGCGCGACCGTGCCGATGGAGAAGCCGACCACGGGCCCCCCGGGCGTGGCCGCACCGGCGACCACGGCGGTGGCAACCCCGAGCCAGCCGCTATCCGGGCCGAGCCAGCCGGTGATCACCTCCTGCGGAATGATCGCAGCGATGTAGCCGGAGCCGATCACGCCGAGCGCAATCCGCGGCACGATGTTGACGAAGTCCATCGTGCCTTCGCGCAAGGATGCCTTGAACACCGGCGCGCCGCGGCGAAAGGCGATCAGCCCGACGCCGAGCACCGAACCCCACAGCAGAACGTCGATCAGAAGCGCTGCGCTCAACTCTCGTCGTCCTTCGCGAGGGGCTTCGGATAGAGCCTGATGTAGACGAAGCGGCCGAGCGCGCCGGCGAGCACGGGCAGCGGCAGCGAGATCAAAATCCGCCACAGCGTGAAATCGGTGCCCATGATCGGGATTTCCCAGGCGACCGCCCGGCCATAGCCGATCAGCGTCCAGCTCACGACCATGGCGATGGTTGCGCCGAAATCGGCGCCGACCGCGAGGAGTGCGCTGGCGACCGGATAGGCGGTGAAGGGACCGCCGGGCAGGATTGCGCCGAAGGCGGTGCCGATCAGCAGGCCCATCAGCCCGGATTTCGGCCCGAGCGAGCGCGAGACTTTCTCGTGCGGCAGGATTTCCGAGATGAAGGCGCCGAGCAGGCAGCCGGCGAGCACGCGCGGCAGGATGCCCGAGAACAGCGAGAGATCGTGGGTGAGTATGTCCAGAACGCCGTCGGTGCCGTCGCGCCGCCAGACCAGTGCCGCACTCACCGCCACCAGAGCTGCGATGATGATGGTCGACCAGCCGATCGGCTTGCGGACCCGGCCCGGCCGCGGCTCGGATTCCGCGTCGCCGCCAGGCGCCGGATTGTTCGGGGAAGGTTCTGACAACGGGCTGGGTCGCTCGAGGATGATGCCCGCCCTGATTAAGGGCCGTGTTCCCCCGATGCAAACGGTACGATGACAGACCCGTGCGCGCTCGGCGCAGGGCAATTCCGCACAGCAAAAAAGGCGGTCGCGCCTGCGACCGCCTTTGTTTCTGTCATTCCGGGGCGGCGCGTCAGCGCCGAGCCCGGAATCCATCGGGCGTCACCCGAACGGACAATGGATTCCGGGCTCGCGCTTTCGCGCGCCCCGGAATGACATCGTCACGCCTTCTCGAACAGGGACTCCACGTATTCCCAGTTCACGAGGTTCTCGACGAACGCCTTGAGATAATCAGGGCGGCGGTTGCGATAGTCGATGTAGTAGGAGTGCTCCCAGACGTCGCAGCCGAGGATCGGGGTGGCGCCGTGCACCAGCGGATTCTCGCCGTTCGGGGTCTTGGAGATCTCGAGCTTGCCGTTCTTGACCTGGAGCCAGCACCAGCCGGAGCCGAACTGGCCGACGCCGGCCGCCTGGAAGTCGGTCTTGAACTTCTCGAAGCCGCCGAGGTCCTCGTTGATCTTCTTCTCGATCTTGCCCGGCAGCTTGGTGCCGCCGCCATTGGGCTTCATCCAGCTCCAGAAGTGGATGTGGTTGTAGTGCTGGCCGGCGTTGTTGAACACCGCAGGGTTCTTGCCGAACGAGCCCTTGACGATCTCTTCAAGGGACTTGCCTTCCCATTCGGTCCCCTTGAGCGCGTTGTTGCCGTTGGTGACGTAGGCCTGATGATGCTTGTCGTGGTGATATTCCAGCGTCTCCTTCGACATGTACTGGCCGAGGGCGTCATAGGCGTAAGGAAGTGGGGGCAGCGTAAAGGTCATGGCTTCTTGTCCGCAACTGGTGGGGAACGAGTTCTAACGGTCACCCCTTATAGAAGGTTCCGCCGCCATTAAATACCTTAGAATTTGCGAAAAGGCGTGACTGGGCGAGCCTCTCCCGAATGCACAAATTGATCGCAATCGGCCACCGTCGATCAGGCCTGCGGGCCGTGGTAAAATATCATTGCCTTTGAAGCGCTTAAGACAGAACAAGCGCGCCACGAAACGGAGCTGTGGAGGACCACGCCATGAGCATCGAAATCGACATTTTGAACGGCGAGGCCTCGTGGCCGATCGCGGAGCCGCTGCTTCAGGCGGTCTGGGCACCGCAGTTGGTCGCAGGCAAGTCCTGGGCTCACGTCAAATGGGCCAATGCCGATCTCCGCGTGCTGCTCGAGACGCCCGAGGACGGTCTCGTCTGCCACGTCGGCATCTACTTCCGCACCATCACCTGGAACGGACAGAAGGTTCATGTCGGCGGCATCGGCGGCGTCTCCACGCGCGAGGACCAGCGCGGCCGTGGCTATGCAACCACGGCTATCGAGGCAGCGGTGCATACGATCCGCGCCAACGAGGCGGTCCGTTTCGCCCTGCTGGTCTGCGAGCCGCACAACGCGGCCTTCTACCAGGCCCGGAGCTGGCTGCCCTTCAACGGCGAGGTCTATTGCGAGCAGCCGGAAGGGCGGATCCGGTTCACCTACATGGCGCCCTATGTCTTCCACATCGTGCGCGCGCCGACGCTGGGCACGATCGACCTATGCGGCCTGCCGTGGTGAGCCCTGCATGAGCCAGGGCTGCGCCGGCCGCCTCATTCTCTTATAATATGTCGATCATCATTTAATATTCCGCCCGGTGAACATGACGATCGACGCCCCCGCAGATGCCGTCCCGCCGGTTGCGCCGGTCGCCTCCCCCATCGCAAGCCTCCTGACCGCGCCGATCCTGCCGACATTGCTGCGGCTCGCGATCCCCAACATGATCGCGATGGTCGGCAGCACGCTGGTTGCGGTGGCCGAGACCTCCTATATCGGCCGGCTCGGCACCATCCCGCTCGCCGCGATCGCGCTGGTGTTTCCGTTCGCGATGCTGACGCAGATGATGAGCGCCGGCGCGATGGGCGGCGGCGTCTCCTCTGCGATCAGCCGCGCACTCGGCGCAGGGGATCGCGACCGCGCCGCGACGCTGGCGCTGCATGCCGCCATCATCGGCCTTTGCGGCGGGCTGTTCTTCACGGTGATGATGCTCGCCTTCGGTCGCTCCTTCTTCGCGCTGCTCGGCGGACGCGAGCGCGTCCTCGAGGAGGCCAGCGGCTATTCACAGGTGCTGTTCTCCGGCGCGGTCGCGATCTGGCTCGTCAACACGCTGGCCTCGGTGATCCGCGGCACCGGCGACATGCGCCTGCCTTCGATGACGTTGATCGGAGCGAGCGTGCTGCAGATCGTGCTCGGCGGCACGCTGGGCCTCGGCCTGTTCGGCGTGCCGCAACTCGGCATGCCGGGCGTCGCCAGCGGCCAGCTGATCGCGTTCAGCTGCGCCGCGCTGTTCTTCCTCTGGTATCTCCTGTCCGGCCGCAGCCGGCTGCCGCTCGATCTTCGCGCCTTCCATTTCGAGCGCGCGATGTTCCTGGACATTCTCAAAGTCGGCGCGGTGGCCTGCCTGTCGCCGCTTCAGACCGTGCTCACCATCCTGATCTTCACAAAGATCCTCGCGACCTTCGGCACCGAGATGCTGGCCGGCTACGGCATCGGTTCGCGGCTGGAATTTCTGCTGATCCCGATCACCTTCGCCTTCGGCATCGCCTCGGTGCCGATGGTCGGCATGGCGATCGGCGCCGGACATGTGAAGCGCGCGCGGCGTGTGGCCTGGACCGCGGCTGCGGCCTCAGGACTCACGGTGGGCCTGATCGGCCTCGCCGTTGCGCTCGCGCCGTCGCTGTGGGTGGGGCTGTTCACGCGCGATCCCGGCGTCACCGCCGCCGCGCACAGCTATTTCCACTGGGCCGGTCCAGCCTTCGTGTTCTTCGGCATGGGCGTGTCGCTCTACTTCTCCTCGCAAGGCGCCGCACGCGTCGGCGGGCCCGTGCTCGCTTCCACGGCACGGCTTCTGATCGTCGCGATCGGCGGCATCGGACTGATGACCGCGCAGGCTCCGGCCTGGACCCTGTTCGCGCTGGTCGGCGGCGCCATGGTCGTGTTCGGGCTCTCGACCGCCGCCTCGGTCGCTTTCGCGCGCTGGGGCAACTGAACGCAGGAATGTGATTCCTTCAGGCGTTGCGCGCGCTCGATTTGCTGCTATGGAGGCGCCTCCATTCCAGGGCTCCTCTCCATGACATTCAGATTTGCCGCTCTCACCGTCATTCTGGCTGCGCTGATCGGTGCGCCTTCCGCTTATGCGCAGAACGCCGAAGGGACCTGGCTCACCCAGGCGGGCGATGCGCGCGTCAAGATCAGCAAATGCGGCGGCGGCATCTGCGGCCACATCGTCTGGCTGCGCGAGCCCATGGACACCGCGACCGGCCAGCCCGCCACCGACAGCAAGAATCCCAATCCCGCGCTCGCCAGGCGTCCGATGATCGGCCTGCCCTTGTTCAGCGGCATGGAGCCGGCGGGACCGAACAAATGGTCGGGCCAGATCTACAATGCCGACGACGGCGGCACCTATGCGAGCAACATCAGCCTGACTGGCGCGGACGCGCTGCGGGTCGAAGGCTGCGTCGGCGCGCTCTGCGGCGGCGAGACCTGGACGCGCACGGGCCGCTAACCCGCTGCCATCATCGCCTTCAACGCCGTCGCCGCCGAGGCATAGCCGCCGCGCGCGCCGTCGATGAAATGGACGTGATCGCTGCGCAGTGCCGACGGCGTGAAGCAGGTCATCATCGCGGCGTCCTGCCGATGCAGGCCGTAGCGCACGATGCCTTCGCGCGCGGCGGCTTTGAGACGATCGTTCAACGCGCGTTCGAGCTGCGGCGTGCAGTCCAAAATCATGCGCAGGCCATCGTCATATTTGCGGAAGTCCGAGTTCTCGACGACCTGGCGCCTGTAGAGGCTGGGCACGAAGCCGCCGATCTTGATGTCGAAGCGCATGATGAGATAGGCGAACAGCGTATAGGCCAGCACGCTGGCTCTGCGCGCGAGCAGCGGCCCCCCGCGCCTGGTGCGGGCCTCGAATTCCACGCCCTGCGGCGGCCATTTCAGCGGCGGCCCCTGCGGCGGCACCGGGCGGCCGCCCTCCGGGCTGCGCTCGACGAGATGGATGATGTCCTCGATCACCTTGCGGAAGGCCTGCGGATCGCCGCCGCGCGCCGGCATCACCAGCACCGACAGGATCAGGCCGCGCGCAGCCGGCATCACCTCGAAACGACACGACAGGCCCGAGAGGTCCGGCTGCGTGCCGGCGGGCGCCTCCTCGACGGCAAACTCGCCGCGCTTCATCGCAGCGTCGGCCCAGGCGAGCCCGCCGCCCGAGAACATCGCATAGGACAGATTGGGCGACGGCCCGAACCGGGCGACGCGCACGTCGAGGCCCTGTGCGCGAATGACGCTGACCGGCACCAATGCGACGCGCATGGTCAGATCGAGGTCTTCCCGCACCCAGGTCGCGGTCGCCGCCAGCGCCTCGCGGGCAAGTTCGACATCGTCAGGCGCCACCGCGAAGCTGGCGCCGTCGCCGCCGAACACGAAGGGGAATTCCCGCCCCTGCAGCGCATTGGTCACCGCCGCGATCACGGCGGCGCCCGCCATGTTCACGGCCTTGTAGCGCAGCGCCGCGATCGCCTTGGTCGAATCGACGATATCGGCCACACCGATGCTCCAGTCGTCCGGCAGCGGCGCATAGAGCGCGGGATCCATCAGGCTGGTGAAGCCTCGGAAGACGGGAATGCCGCCATAGAAGGACTCGCCTGAGCTCATCGGGATTACCGGATGGTTGGAATGCGAAACAAAATACGTGGCAGGACCGATCCGGGTTCGCTGGCCGGCACCCGCTTTCGATCATTGGCCGAAACCGGCCCGGACAACAAGATGCGGCCGCGTTGCAATGGCGCGGCGGGATCATTGATCGGCATCAAACGACCGCGCGGGGAGAGCGGCTATCGACGGTCGGCTCCAAGAGGTTGAGGGCCGCCGGAATTTTCACACGAACGAATCGACTTGCCGAAGCAGCGGCCGTGAGCGGCTAGTGCAGCTGCTCGTCCTCGCGCTTGCGCAGCCGGGATGCAGGGACGTCGTGGCAGCCGACGAGACGCACGAATTGCTGCGGATACATCTCGTGACCGTGAGCGCCGGAATTCTGATGCGACATCGGCGGACAGCGAACCTCATCCGGCTTTACACGGACTGGCTCCGTCAGGGCCCGATTTGAAGCGGTCATGTTTGAAGTGGCCATCGACTGCTCCTCTTCGACTAGGGCAGATCGATTGACGTAACCCAATCGATTGCGGGGCATCTTACGACCAAATCCGGCTGGCTGTCATTGCGCGCGATCAACGCAATTGTGGCAGCCGGGTTCCGCTTACGCCGTGTTCCCGGCATCGATGGTGAACACGGTACCGGTGACGTTGCGGCCGCCGTCGCCCAGAAGGTATTCCACCATGCGCGCGACGTCGTCCGTCTCCGGCAACCGGCGCAGCGCGCTGCGGCCGGCGATGCGCTTGCGGCCTTCGTCGGAGAGAGTGTGCGTCAGCTCGGTGTCGATGAAGCCCGGCGCGATCGCGTTTACGGTGATGCCGAGCTTGCCGACCTCGCGCGCGAGCGAGCGGGTGAAGCCGGTCGCGGCCGCCTTGGTCGCGCCGTAGACGGACAGGCCGTTATAGCCAGTCGTCGCGATGATGGAGGAGATGTTGATGATGCGGCCGGCGCCGTCAGCCATCATCTGCCGGGCCACGTATTTAGTGAGGATGATCGGCGACAGCACGTTGAGCTGCACCAGCGCCTCGATCTCGGAATTGTGCATGGTGGCGAGCAGGCCTTCGGTGCCGAGACCGGCATTGTTGACGAGGCCATAGATCGGGCCGAACTCGTCGCGCACGAGCTTCGCGAAGGCCGGGATTGCATCGATCACGGCAAGATCGCAGGCGCGGAAATGCAGGCGGCCGTCGGCGGCAGCGATGGCCGCGTTGAGCTCGTCGCTTTCGCGCCGCGCCGCCGCGATGACGTTGAAGCCGGCCGCGACCAGGCGCTTGCCGATCGCAAGCCCGATGCCGCGGCTGCCGCCGGTGACCAGAACGTTATGCATCGGTGCGCGCCAGTTTTCCGGCCGGGGTGACGTCGAGCGCCTCGACGAAGCGGAGCACCGCCGGCACCTTGTGGGATGCGAGCTGGGCGCGGCACAGCGCGAGGATCTGGTCGCGGATCTCTTTCGCGCGCGCAGGATCGGTGCCCTCAGCGAGGATCACGTCCGCGACGACGATGCCGCCGGTGATCGGGCTCTTGCGCGACTTCGCGCGGGACATCCGCACGTCGGGATGGCGGTTGATCACCGCCTCGATCTCCTCGGGGTGGACCTTCAGCCCGCCGATATTGATGATGCCGCCGCGGCGGCCGACGAAATAATAGCGGTCGCCGCGCAGCTCGACGATGTCACCGCTGTCGACGAACCCGTCGCCGTCGGTGAGCGCGGCGGCATTGCGGCCGATATAGGCATGGGCCGTGCGCGCCGAGCGGATGCGCAGCGAGCCGTCGACGACCTTCATCTCGACGCCGTTGCGGTTGCCGAGATAGTCGGCCGGAAAGCCTTCCAGCCCGTCATTGACGGCGAAACCAACGCCGGCCTCGGTCGAGGCATAGGCATGGCCGACGGACGCATTGGGAAATCCCGCCTTCAGGCCGTCGAGCACGGCCTGGTCGGCGATCTCGCCGGAGAGGCGGACGTAAGCCGGGGCGAATTGCGCGGCCGAGCCGCTCATCAGGAGCTTGCGCCAGTGCGAGGGCGTGCCGGAGATATGCGAGACATTGCGCGCCTTCAGCCGCGCGACGTGATCGGCGAGCGCCTGGTGGGGATCGGATAACACCAACGAGCCGCCGGAGAGGATGGCGCGGAGAAAGATTTGCAGGCCGCCATAGCGGCGGATGTCGTAGAACGTCGCCCAGACCGGTGCAGGTCCGCGTGCGGGGCCTTCAGCGACGATCGCGCCGGTCAGCGCTTCCAGCGTATGGCCGGCGATCTTTGGCACGCCCGAGGTGCCCGAGGTCAGCATCAGCCATTCGGTGGCGCACTCGGTCCTGGCCGGCGCGGCGGCTTGAAGCGGCAATTGCGCGGTGACGATCAGCGGCACGGCGGACGCAGCCCAGCGATCGGGCTCATCGGTGACGACAGCATTGATCCCGGCGTCCGCAATCAATGCATCGAGATGCGCCGGATTGAGGTCCGGCGGACACAGCAGCATGCGACGGGCGATGCCGTCGAGCTCGATCATGGCAAGGCCGGACCGGAGCTGGTCCGACAGCTTGAGCAGCACGGCGCGGCCTGACAATTCGTGCAGCCGGCCGCCCAGAACCGTGTGCGACAGGATGTCGGTCAGCGACACGACATCGTGCGCATCGGAGATGGTGCGGCCTTTCAGCTCAGCGCCGAGATGGTCGCGAAGCGCAAAGATCTCACGCGGGGACATTTTCGTAGGCCCGCACGAAATCGCCCACCGTGGCGGGGAACGCAGCGTCCTCGGAAATGGTGAAGGGGTCGACGCCGGTTTCGTCCTCGAGGCGCGCGACCAGGATGGCGAAGGCGAGCGAGTCAAAACCCGTCTCGTGCAGGGACAGATCGTCCGAGAGGGCGGGAAGCGTGACGTGCTGCTCCTTGGCGATCTGCTGGATCGCTTCAATGACCTTTGACCTTACCGACATGGCTGGCTCGCTTTTGTTTTCGATCTCGTTGTTGCGGCGGCTCTTGATGACCGCCTCCCCATGGCGGTCTGTTTACCCGACAGAAGTAAATGGCTTCTTGGACAATTCAGATAAAATTGGACCTATCTCTCGATTTCGGTTGCTCTACAGCCTGATCGTGCCGCCCGAGATTGCCGCATACGCCTTCTCGTCCAGCGAAACGTAGGCGCCGGATATCGGATCGAGCATGAACAACGGATCGGAGACCGCGGCCGGGTCAAACCCCTCGCGGGCCAGCTCGCCCTTCTTCTGCTTGAAGGTCTCGGTGGCATCGAGCTCGCGCGAGATGCGGATGAAGAGCGGGCGGGCGTAAACCGGCAGGCGCTGCGCCAGATGAGCGGGCAGCGCGCTGATGTCAAAGCCCTCGTTCACGACGATGGCGCTCATGCCGGCCCGGCCGTCGGCGCCGGGAACGCTGACGCCATAGGTGGTGGCATCGACCACGCCGCTGAAATCGCGCACCGCGTCGTTCACCTCGGAGGTCGCGACATTCTCGCCCTTCCAGCGGAACGTGTCGCCGATACGATCGACGAAATGGAAGAATCCCTTGTCGTCCATCCGCATCAGATCGCCGGTGCGGAACCAGGCATCGGCCTTGGCGAAGACGTCGCGCAGGATTTTCTTCTCGGTCTCACCCTCGTCGGTGTAGCCCTCGAACCGTCCCCCGCCCTCGTCCGCGGTGCCGATGCGGCCGATGGCTTCGCCGGCCTCGCCGCGGCTGCAGGCGATGCAGAAGCCCTCGTCATTGCGCAGCGGCGCACCGCTATCGGGGTCGAGCTTGACGAGACTGGCAGGAAAGCGGTGCGCGAGCAGCGGCGGGATACGGCCGATCGCGCCTGGCTGGCCCTCGACGTTGAACAGCGAGAAATTGCCTTCGGTCGCGGCGTAGAATTCAAGGATGCGCGGAATGGCGAAGCGCGCCTGGAAATCCTCCCAGATGTCGCCGCGCAGGCCGTTGCCGCAGGCGAGCCGCAGGCGGTGCCGGTTTTCGTATTCCGAGGGCGCGGCCTTGAGCAGATAGCGGCAGAGCTCGCCGATATATTGAAACAGCGTGCAGTCGTGCTGGACGATGTCGGACCAGAAATGCGAGGCCGAGAATTTTTCCGCAATCACCACCGAGCCGCCGGCGGCCAGCATGCTGCACGGCGCGACGATGCCGCCGACCGAATGGAACAGCGGCAGACAATCGTACAGCCGATCCTGCGGCGTCGCGCCGGTGAGGCCGGCGAACCAGAAGCCCCAATTGAGGATACGGCGGTGGCTGATGCTGGCTGCTTTCGGCAGGCCGGTGGTGCCCGAGGTGTAGATCAGCAACGCACGGTCGTCGATGGTGACCTCGCCATGCTCCTCCGAAGCGAGCGGGCCGTCGTCAAGAACGGCAAGCGCGTCATCGATCGCGCGCTCGCCGCGGCCATCGCCATGCGTCCAGATTTTGGCCTGCGTCTTCAGATGAGGCGCCGCGCTGTCCAGCATCCCCGTCAGCGCATGCGCAACGATGAGATGCGACGGCTTTGCCACGTCGAGGCAGTGCGCGAGCGATGGCCCGACGAGCTTGGTGTTGATCAGCGCGACCACGCCGCCGACACGGCTGATGCCGAGCCAGGCCGCGACATAGTCGATGCCGTTCGGCATGATCAGCGCGACGGTGTCGCCCTTGGCAAGGCCGACCGAGCGCGCCCAGCGGGCGTAGCGGTTGATCCTCCTCGACAGGCCTTCGTAATCGAGGCTTGCCTCGTCCGCCACCAGCGCAACGCGGTTCGGTTGGCGCTGCGCCCAATCGTCGATGACGTCGGCGAACAGACGGCCCGGCAGCGTTTCGATCCGCGCCGTGAGCTCGATCGCCCTCAACCAGATCTTGGAAGCCGACGGTGCGCGCGCGGCTTTCGGCTGCTCGATGACGCCGGTGGTCATATTGTTAAACTCTTTCGGGCGGTCTGCGGTTTCCGGCAGCTTAGCCCGCGCGCCCTGACCCAGGCGTTAAGAGACAAGGTAAAACCCGGTTAGGGCGCGATTAACCGTCGTCGGCAGCGCGCAGCCAAGGTCGCGCCCGCCGGCAGCGCGCCGACGCGTGTGATCAGGCTGAAAGAGCGATGAATGCAGAAGTCCTGGGCTCGCTTACCTAGTGCACCTTCTTGGGACGCCGGCGCGGCGGCGGCGATTCGTTGAAGGCGTAATAGGGATTGAGGTCGCAGGTCGCGGCAAGGCCCGAGGCCGTGGCGCGGCACTGCTCCAACGAGGTGAACGAGCAGTCGAAATAGTCACTGCCTCCGCCACCAGGGCCGCCACCGACGTAGCGGTGCATGCAGACGGGATAGGCCGGATCGTATCGCTGCGCGCTGGCATCCGCTGCGCCCAGCAGCGTGAAGATCGCGGTAAGAGTGAGGAATGACAAGCGCATGGGGAAATCCTCGAATAGTGACGTCGCTTCATATGACACATCATCTCGTCGTTCGCGACTGTTCCTCGGGCCAATTGACGTCAAGTTGAGTGGGACGCGCAGCGCCAGAGCCGATGCGCGCCGAACGGTTTGACGACCCGGGCGGCCCCCGGTCGGAACGATGCTGCAAGCGGCGCTAGACGCCGAGTCCCTGCAAGACGAGCCGGTTCAGCCGCGCCGCGAACGCTGCCGGGTCTTCCGGCAATTCGCCGTCCAGGATCTGCGCCTGTTCGAGCAGGAGCAGACTGAGATCGTCGACGACCGTCGAGCCGGCCTGCGCCTTGGTGACCGCGGTGACCAGCGGATGGCGCAGATTGATCTCGAGGATCGGCTTGGTCTTCATGCCGCGATTCTGCTGCGACAAGATGCGCTCGAGCTCGCGGCTCGGGCCCTGGCTGTCGGCGACGAGGCAGGAGGCCGAGCTGGTGAGGCGCGTCGAGGCCTTGACGTCGCTGATGCGCTCGCCGAGCGCGGCCTTGATCACGGCGATGGTGGTGGCTTCGTCCGCAGCCGGCTCGTCCTTCTTCGGCTCGTCCTTTTCGTCGATACGCGGGATCAGGTCGAGGTTGAGATCGCCCTGGCTCAGCGACTTCAGCGGCTTGCCCTCGAACTCCGAGGGCATCGAGGTCCAGAACGCATCGACGGGATCCGACAGCAACAGCACCTCGATGCCGCGCGCGGTGGCAGCTTCCAGCCGCGGATTGGACTTCAGCCGCTCGATGCTGTCGCCGACGAGATAATAGATCTCGGTCTGGTTCGGCTTGAAATCGCCGATCACCTGCTTCAGCGACCGCTTCTCGCCTGACGTGGTGGTGAAGCGCGACAGCGCGAGCAGCTTTTCGCGGCGCTCGAAATCCTCGTAGATACCTTCCTTCAGCACCGCGCCGAACGCGTCCCAGATCTTGGCAAAATTCTCCGGGTCCTTCTCGGCGAGGCTTTCCAGCTCGGACACCACCCGGGTCGCCACGGCCTTGCGGATCTGCGTCAGCTGCGGATTGTTCTGCAGCATCTCGCGCGAAATGTTGAGCGGGAGATCCTCGCTGTCGACGACGCCGCGGATGAAGCGCAGGTATCCCGGCAACAGGTCGGCATCGTCGGTGATGAAGACGCGCCGGACGTAGAGCTTTACCCGCCCCTTTCGGTTCGGCTCGAACAGGTCGAACGGCTTGGTCGAGGGCGCAAACAGCAGCACGGCGTAGGAGTAGCGCCCTTCCGCGCGATAGTGGAGCGTCATCGCGGGATCGTCAAAGGCGGAGGCGATCTGCTGATAGGCCTTCTTGTAGTCGTCAGCCGTCAGCTCGGATTTGGAGCGCTGCCACAACGCGCTCGCCGAATTGATCTGGCGCGGCTCGCCGTCTTCGGGCACCAGCTCGATCGGAAACAGGATGTTGTCGGAATAGGCGGTGACGATGCGCTCGATCTCGTAGGTCTCGAGATATTTCTTGGCGTCGTCCTTCAGGTGCAGGACGATCTCGGTGCCGCGCGTCACGCGCGCCGCCTCCTCGTCGCTGGCGCGGGCGATCTCGAAGCCGGAGCCGCCCTGGGAGCTCCAGGTCCAGACGTCGCTCTCGCCGGCGCGGCGGCTGATCACGACGATCTTATCGGCGACCATGAAGGCGGAATAGAAGCCGACGCCGAACTGGCCGATCAGGCCGAGCCCGTCCTTGGCCTCTTTCAGCTTGGACACGAACGCCTTGGTGCCGGAGCGGGCGATGGTCCCGAGGTGGTCGATCAGCTCCTGCCGCTCCATGCCGATGCCGTTGTCGGCGATCGTGAGCGTCTTGGCCGTCTTGTTGGGAATGATGCGGATCTTGAGCGCGTCGCCTTCGCCCAGCAGGGCGGGACTTGCGATGGCCTCGTAGCGGAGCTTGTCGCAGGCATCGGAGGCGTTGGAGATGAGCTCGCGGAGGAAGATGTCGGTTTCCGAATAGACGGAGTGCACCATCAGGTGCAGCAGTTCGGAAACTTCGGCCTGGAAAGGCTGCGTATGCACAGCCGTATCTGACGTCGTCATGCGCTTACCCGGTCAAACAAAAAGGGAGGGAACCCGGATATAGCGCGAGGCAACGGCGGATCAAGAGGATGTGAAGTCTGGGTCCGCCAAGCCACCCTGGCGGCGCGGATCAGGTCACGCAGCGACCGGGCTGGAGCAGCCTTGCGACCTCGGTCAGGGAGCTGACCATCGGCTCACAGGCGATCGTCGGCTTGTTGCGGGGCTTCTTCTGGTTCTGGAACAGCACCGGCGACTTGGCATTGCCGGTCTCGATGACGGCGGGGACCCGCAGCAGCACCGACGTATCGGCGAGGTCGTTCAGGCGCATCGACACCGTCCGGGTGGGCACAGCTGCCGGCTTGATCTCGGCGAGCCGGTCTGCCTTGGCGACACGATTGACGTTGTGCCCCGGGGCGATGCTGGAACTGTGGCTGGGGATGTCGGCGACCGCGTGCCAGCGGTCAGCGAGATCGTGGCCGGAGGCCAATTGCACGGCACCGAGCGTCGCGGCGATCGCGATGGCGCTCAAAAAAACCTTTTGAATCTGTGACATGGCTGTCGATCCCTCGCCCCATGGCGATCGCGGGAACAACTCCGCCGAAGGACCGGGGGTTCTTGGCCGTTACGATCACTTAACCGTGTGCGAAAAATGCAGCAGACCGGCAAAATATTTCGCGACGTGTGGAACGACTTTCGCGCACGGGAGTCGTCTCAGCAGCCGGCTATTCCCCCCTGCCCCATAAGCCGGCGACGTAGGGCGCGACTGTGGTGATGCCAGTCGCGCCTTACTTTTGTCTGGCGTCTACTTCGCCTTTGCCGGCGAGCCACTCGCTCCCTTCCCTATAGAGCTTCTCGACCTCAGTGCCGGTGAGGCCCGGCATGTCGCGCTTGACCTTGTAGCCGATCAGCTCCTGCATGTAGGCGAGGTGGCGGTAGCCTTCGGGGAGTGCAGCGAGCGCTGGCTGGTCGAGGCGAAGCGTCGCGGCGGGATCGACCGGATCGATCCGGTCTTTCTCGTAGATCGGCTGGCGACGGACGATGCCCCATTTGCCAATACCTGATGGGTCATGCCGCTTCTCCAGGAAATCGTAGAAGCGTCCGGTGCAGACGACGTCGCAGAGCACGTCGTGCACGAGGCCGCGCTGCGAGATCGTCATCTTGGTCTGCGCGATGGCCCGCTCGCCGGCGAGATCGATGCTGGTGCCGCCGAGGAAATGCAGGATGCGCACCCCCTTGGCAAACCCCTCCTGGCTGACGCGCATGAAATCCCGCGCCGGCCCCTGAAACCAGGTCGCGGACATCCAGCCCTCTTCGTGCCAGACTGTGGCAAAGCGCTCCCAATCGCCGGCATCGCGCCACACCGCCCAGTTCTCGACGAGGTCGCGGATGGCGAGACGGTCGAGGAGTTGCTGGTCCATGAGCCCGTCTCCGATTGGGGTGGTCGCACGCGCAGCTGCGGCATCAGCTATGGGCGGCGAATTCAGCGCCCGTCAAGCGGGCGGGCGGCATGAAAAATCCGGCGTGCCTCGCGGCACGCCGGACCAAACTCGCCAATCGGCAAGCCGCTAGTGCCTTGTTACGCCGCCGGCGCCTTCGGCGTACGGTTGCGCGAGTTGCGCTGGAAGAACAGGGCCTGGCTCGCCACCGCCGACACCATCGCGGGCTGGAACGGCTTTGAGATCAGGAACGCCGGCTCGGGACGCTCGCCGGTGAGGAAGCGCTCCGGGTAGGCGGTGATGAACACCACCGGCACTTCGAAGGTGCGCAGCAGCTCGTTGACGGCGTCCAGGCCCGACGAGCCGTCGGCAAGCTGGATATCGGCGAGGATCAGGCCGGGTCGCCTGTTCTTGGCCAGCGCCACCGCATCGGCATGGGTGCGGGCGACGCCGACGACGTTATGGCCGAGATTCTTCACGAGGCTCTCGAGATCCATGGCGATGAAGGTCTCGTCCTCGATGATCAGCACGTCGGTGGCGATCTCGGCGGCCATCTCGCGTCCGGCTGCGTCGGCAAGACGGCGCGTCTCGGCGACGTCGGTGCCGAGAATGAAGGCGACTTCCTCTTCGGAAAAGCCCTCGAGCGAGAGCAGCAGGAAGGCCTGTCGCGGCAGCGGGGTGATGTTCGACAGCCGCCGCTCCGGAGGCATCGGCAGGGTCGTCACTTCGGCATCGTCATTGATGGAGACCGAATTCCAGATCTGGGTGAACAGCCGGAACAGGCCGGCCCGGGGCCCATGGCTCTCGTCGAGCACCGAGGGATCGCCCAGCATGGCTTCCAACATGGCGGCGACATAGGCGTCACCGGAGGCCTGGCTGCCTGTCAGAGCCCGCGCGTACCGGCGCAACAGCGGCAAGTGTTCAGCAACTACCTGTGAACGGGACATCCCCACTCCATTCGTCTTCGGGCCAACCTTGAGGTCCAATCCTGAGGTCAGGCATCACGCGGGGGGCCCAGGTTCCCCTGCTGGGCTGTCTACGCCTCACCTCAACAAAAGTTCCGCCAAGCTGGGAACTTTTTGGCGCAGCTGGAATTGTGCCTATCCAGGGAACGGCTCCCGGTTGAGAAAACTTCTCGATTTTACAGTCACTTAACTCGGGGAAACGTGGAACAGGTCATGAAAGATCTCAAGTCTCAAGCCAGCAGAAGCACGACCCCCGGCAAGGGAGGCCTCACTCCGGAAATTCAATCCCGGATTGGGCACCAGTTGCGCGCCATGTACGACGATGTCGTACGACAGGGGGTTCCAGATCGGTTCGCAGAACTGATCAAGAAGCTTGATGCGCCGGGAGCGTCACCCCACGTGGAAAATGAGGGCGGATCCAACGACAACAACAATGGGAGGGATTAATGCCTCTCACGGACTCCCTGCGTAACGACATCTTGGCGGCCGTGCCCAGTCTGCGCGCCTTCGCCATCTCGCTCAGCGGCAATGCGGACCGCGCCGACGATTTGGTCCAGGAGACGCTGCTGCGCGCGCTCGCCAACATCGACTCGTTCCAGCCCGGCTCCAACCTGCCGGCCTGGCTGTTCACGATCCTGCGCAACCTGTTCCGGTCCGACTACCGCAAGCGTCGGCGCGAGGTCGAGGATGCCGAAGGCAACTATGCCAAGACGCTGAAGACCCAGCCTTCGCAGAATGCGCATCTCGAATTCGAGGAGTTTCGCACCGCGCTCGACAAGCTTCCACAGGATCAGCGTGAAGCCTTGATCCTGGTCGGCGCGTCCGGTTTCTCCTATGAGGACGCGGCCTCGATCTGCGGCTGCGCGGTCGGCACCATCAAGAGCCGCGTCAACCGCGCCCGCTCGAAGCTCGCCGCGCTGCTCTATGTCGACGGCGCCGAGGATTTCGGCCCGGACGAGACCGTGCGAGCCGTGATCGGCGGCAGCGGCGGCTGACCCGCCGGCGTCAATCGAACGGGACGAGAGGAAGACGGCCGTTTCCACGGCCGTCTTCGCGCGCGCGTCCGACGCCGATGGCATCGGGCTCACGGCGCGCGATCACACATCCACGAAGGTCGCGGTCTCGGCCACGCTCGCCCGCGAGGTGCGGTAGCTGTTGACCTTGTGCGCATGGTCCGCATAGCCGAACGAGATGCCGCAGACGACGCGGCGGTCGCCGGGCAGATCGAAGTGGCGGCGGATCAGTCCCGAATGCCGCGCCAGCGCGGCCTGCGGAATGGTGCCGAGCCCGAGCGCCTGCGCCGCCAGCATGAAGTTGGAGACATAGGCGCCGCAATCGATCGCACCATAGATGCCGAGCGGCTCGTTGGTGTGGATGATGGCGACATGCGGTGCGCCGAAGAAATTGTAGTTCTCCAGCGCCTGCTTGGCGTAGGCCGCCTTGTCACCGCGGGCGATGCCGAGCGTGTTGTAGAGCTGGAAGCCGCTCTCGCGGCGGCGATCGAGATAGACGCCGGCATATTCGCGCGGTGGCGTGAAGTCGTAATCATCGCCGAGACCCTTCGAGGCTTCGGCGTAAATCGCCTTGCGAAAGCGCTCCTTGGCCTCGCCGCTGGCGATGATGATCTGCCAGGGCTGGCTGTTGCACCAGGACGCCGTGCGCTGCGCGGTCGCCAGCACGTGCTCGATGATGGCGCGATCGACCTCCTTAGGGAGAAAGGCGCGAACGGAGTAGCGCTCGTTGAGGAGCTCTTCGAGCACGCCGATGCGGTCGTTTTGTTTCACTTGTGCGTCCATCACTCAGCTCGCCCTTTTTTCTTCTGGTTGGGCAATGGCGCCAGGCGCCGTACCCCTCGGCCATACTTACCTCGATGCACCTGCATATGGTAGGCGTGCTTCGCTTTGCCCACCCTGCGGGAGGCGGTGACGGCGACCATTACTTGGTCAGCAGGGCATAGGCGCCGGTCCAGCCCTCCGGCGGCGGCTCGATCTGGAAATCCTTGATCCGCGCCTCGTAAAGCCTGAACAGCTTCTCCAGCGTGTCGGCGTCCTCGCTCTTGCGGCCGCGCTCGATCGCGTCCAGCGCGCCCTGCCAGTCGCGGCTACGGTAGCAACCGAGCATCTCGATGGTGATGTTGCGCAGGCGCTGGAACGCGGCCGAATGCATCACGTCCTCGCGGCCGGCGATGGCGTAGATCACTTCCGGCTCGGACTTGCCCTTGACCATGATGAAGTCGAGCTCGAGGATCGCGAACTTTTCCTTGGCGGCGAGCGCGGTGCGCGAGCCCACGATGATCGGGAAGCCGTATGCCTTCGACTGGCCCTCGAGGCGCGAGGCCAGGTTCACGCTGTCGCCGAGCACCGAATAGTTCTTCTTCAGGTCGGAGCCCATGTTGCCGACCACGCCGATGCCGGTGTTGAGACCGATCCCGACATTGAGCGGGATGTAGACGTGGCCGCCGTCGGCGGCTTCCTGCTCGCGCTCCTTGTTGACCTCGTCGATCTGCTCCAGCATCTGGATCGCGGCTTCGCAGGCGTTGATCTCGTGCTCGGCATCGTCGAGCGGCGCGTTCCAGAACGCCATGATGGCGTCGCCCATGTACTTGTCGATGTAACCCTTGCGCTCGATGATCACGTCGGTCAGCGGCGTCAGGAAGCGGTTCATCAGCGCGATCAGCCCTTGTGGATCGTGCTTGTAGCTCTCCGAGATCGTGGTGAAGCCGCGCACGTCGGAGAACATGATCGTCATCTCGCGCTCCTCGCCGCCGAGCACGAGCTTTTCCGGCGATTGCGCCAGCTGCTCGACCAGCACCGGCGACATGTATTGCGCGAACTGCCCGCGGATCTGCACGCGCTGGCGCTGCTCGCGCACGAAGCTGGCGAAGATCAGCGTCAGATAGACCGCGGTGGTCGACAGCAGCGGATAGGTGAAGTCGATGAGCTGGCGGTGCTGCACGTAGAAGAACCAGGACACGCCGACCAGGATGGCGGCGAAGGCCCCACCCGCAAGCACCAGGCGGACGGGGCCGAGATTCGGCGTGAAGATGATGACGAGCAGGCCGATCACCAGCGCCGTGATCAGCTCGATCCCGAGCGCGTAGTTCGGCTGCGAGATCACTGCGCCGCTGAGCACGCTCTCCAGCACCTGGGCATGGATCTCGACACCCGGCATGGTCGCGGACACCGGCGTCGTCTTGATGTCGTTGAGCCCGGCCGCGGAGGTCCCGACCAGCACCAGCTTGCCGGCGAACTTGCTCGGCGACGCGCTGTTGTCGAGCACGTCGGCCGCGGAGACGTAGATCGAAGGATCCCTGCGGGCATAGTGCACCCAGAACTGGCCGTTCTTGTCAGTGGGGATCTCGACGCCCTTGAGGCGCACGGCCCGCACGCCGGTCTTGTCGGTCCTGATCAGCAGCGTCGGTGTCCCCGTGACGACGCGCAGGATCTCGAGGCTGAGCGATGGCATGATGTTGCCTTGGGCACGCATGACCATCGGCACGCGGCGGATGAACCCGTCGCGCTCCTTTCTGATCGAGAACAGGCCGCGGCCGGCGGCCGCCATTTCGATCACCGGCACGTTGCGCAGCAGGCCTGGAAATTCGAACAGGAAGCGGTCGGCGCCCTCCTCCCCGACCGTCGCCACGCCCGTGAGCGGAAGTGACTTGTCGGGCTCGGCCAGGATATCGGGCAGACCCGTCTCGCCCAGCACCACCCGCGAGCGCTTGATCGCCTCGGCGAGGATCTGGTCGTTGGTCGGCAGCCCGCGCAGCTTGGCGCGCGTGGCGTCGTCGAGATAGCGCATCTGGCCCGCGACCAGATCCGGATTGAGTCGGTCGGGCTCCGAAAACACCACGTCGAAGCCGATCGCCACCGCGCCGTTGTTGGTGAGGCTCTGGATCAGATCGGCGATCCGCGTCCGCGGCCACGGCCATTGCCCGAGCTTGGCGAGGCTCTTGTCGTCGATGTCGACGATGGTGACCGGCCGCGCCGTCTTGTGCCTGGGATCGATCAGCTGGAACATGTCGAAGGTGCGCAGCCGCAATTCCTGGATCGGCGGCGGATCCCAGAGGCGCGCAACGGCGAATAGAACCAGCAGCGCAAGGCACATCAGCCGCGCAAAGCCGAGCTTCCGCGCAAACCACCGCCGCAGGATCCTCAGACGTTTCATGCCAGCCGAACTTCCCGCCCCGCACCACGCCGGGCGCACCGATCATGGAGCCTCGGCCCGCGATTGGCTATTCCCTGACGGTGGTAGACGGTGAATTTTTTGCCGCGGTCAAGCTACGCGCCTGTTGGCCGATAGGACCCGCACGTCCTCACGTGACATGCGTGCCGAAGATGAAATCGCTGGCCTGGAGATTTGCGGCGACCACGTTCTTGAGCAGGAGCGACTCGTGCTCCTGTATCAGTCCGGATTGCTGCGAGACCTCCTGATTCCAGGTGATCAGGGTGTCGCCATTTTGCTGCTGGGCGATGGCGAGGTCGCCCTTGCAGCCGACGTCGGAGAACTGCCGCAGATCGATCTTGTCGAGCCCTACCTTGAAATCGGTGATCGTGTGGGAGAAATCGGTGACGGGTTGCCCGTTGTCGTCATACAACAAGCCCGGCGCGAACACGAACTGATCCTTGCCCTCGCCGCCTGTCAGCGTGCTGTTCGTATCGGTCGCGAAGATGACGTCCTTGCCGCTGGTGCCTTCCAGGGCAACGGCCTGGCTGGTGTCGCCGGCCTCGTGGAAGATGAAATGGACGGTGTCGAACAGCCCCGTGGCCTGGTCCGTCACAGTCAGCGTGATCTGCTCGATGTCCGGCGGCTGGGCTTGAGGATCGGAGCTGGCCGCTGTCGGATTGTAGGTGGCGCCGGTCTCGAAACCGAGGTTGATCTCCTCGAGCGAGCCCGACGCCGGATAGAAGTCCACCTGACTAAGACCTGGATGCGCCGTCGACATGGTGACGCTGAAGTCGTGGTCCGCCGAGCCGGTGACCATGAGATCGGTGATGATGTCGGAGTTGTTCTCGATGATATGCTCGACCTGGAAGCTCTCGGTGTTGATCACCGGGCCGTCGGCGGGAGCAGTCACTTCCGTGCCGATGGTGGTGAGATCCTGCGAGACCGGAGTCTCACCGCCGGTGCCGGTCACTGAAAGATCGATTGTCGCGGTCGACAGATCAGTCGTGATGGCGCCGGTATAGGTGTCGTCGAGCGCGTGGACTCCCAGCGCGCCCGGCGTCCCGGAAAGGCCGTTGGCGGGCACGAACCGGATCAGCGTATCGGGGCCCAGCACCAGCGCGTTCGTGTTGCTGACCGACCCGATATCGACCCATTGATCCGTGCCGGCGAGCTCGTACTGCCAGACGCCCTGCGCTGCGGTGGCGGCGTCGGAGGTCACCGCGAGGGCTTTGAATGTCGCACCGGTGTCGGCGTCGTGGAACTTGTCCGTGAACAGGCTGCTGATCGCAGCTCCGCTCGGATCGCTGTCGTTGCCGGCGACGGAAGCCAGCGTCGCATCATCGAGCGTCGGCGCGTCGTTGCTGCCCACGATGTCGATCGTGACGGTGCTGCTGGTGCCGGCGCCATCGGCATCCGACGGGATGATCGTGTATTGCAGCGACAGGGTCTGGCCGGCGGCGAGGAAATCGAAGTCCTCCCCCTGCGAGTTGAAGGTCCAGGTGAACTGCGCGTGGGTGGCGGTGCCGTTCAGGATATCGGCGGCCGGAACGGTCAGATAGTTCAGTAGATCGGTGTTCGACAGCCCGCCGACGTCGTCGGTCTGCAACACACCGTCAAGATAGACCGAGAGGTGATCGCGCGCGACGCTCACATGATCGGTGGCGTCCGCGTCGGACAGGGTCAGCGTGCCGGTCTTGTCCAGCCCCGCATTGGTCTCGTCCAGAGTCGCGCCGGCGCTGTCGCCGCTTGCGACCGTGATCACCGGCGCGTCGTTCTTGCCGGTGATGGTGACCGTCACCGCGGCCGTATCGGTCTTGCCCTGATGGTCCGCCAGCGTGATGGTGGAGACCACCGTCACGGTCTGGCCTTCGCCGAGGAAATCCAGCGCGCTGTCGGCGATCGAATAGCTCCAGCCGATCGCGCCGTTGTTCTTGTTGCCGGTCGCAGAGAGCGTCAGCGCCTGCTCCAACGCGGTGATTTCGTCCGGCGACAGCGTCAACTGCGTGGTGTGGTCGGCGTCGAGCCAAGTCAAGGCATACGCGACGTTCGTCACCGTCGGACGATCGGTGAGGTCGATGTCGGTGAAATGGATCGCGCCCGTCCCACCCGAGACCGGATCGAGCGTCGGATCGCCGGTGGTGCTCTCGAGCTCGGAGAAGCTCACGCTCGGCGAGGCCTCTGCCGCGGTGAAGACCGGTGCATCATCATCCGCATTGAACGTGATCAGGGTGCCGCCATGGCCGTCGCTGCTGCCGGCGAAATGGGCGTTGCTGTAGTCGGCACCGGTCAGATTCAGATCGATGTGGTTGCCATCGGCGTCGGTGACCGTCAGCACGCCTCCGGTCGCAGGGTCGGCATTGGCGACATAGACCGCACTGGTGCCGAGACCGTACTTGATCGTGGACAGGTCGATCGTGTCGCCCGCGGACAGCCCCGCGATCGATCCGCCGAAGGACGACGTATCGATCTGAAGCGCGGCGCCATCACCGGCGAGCGTGACCGTTTGCGTGACCGTGCCTTCGAGCTTCAGGAGCGCGCCGGCATCGACGGTAACCGACCCCGCGCCGGACAGCGAGCCGAACAGCGTCAGGATCCCGGCGTTGACCTCGATCGTACCGGCGTTGGTGATGGCGCCGGAGATCGTCGCCGTGCCCCAGCTGTCGATCTCATGATAGTTCGCAATGCTCAGGCCGGTCCCGGCAATCGAGGCCGCATCGAGCAGGTCGATATCGCCCTCGTTGACGATCGACGACAGGCTGCCGAACACGCTGGTGCCGGAGACGGTCCAGATGCCGCCCGCGTTGTTGTTGAAGGTGGCCGTGGCGACGGAGATGTTGCCATTGATGTCGCCAGAGTTGTTGATCGTGATGGCGCCGCCGGTCTCGACGATCGCATAGGTCGTCGAGGTCACGCTGGATGCGTCCGCAGCACCGATCGTGCCGGAATTGTCGATCGTCGCCGTGCCGGTCGCGTTCTCCTGGATGTAGATCGCTGCGTGACCGGTGGGAGCCGAGATCGAGCCGGAATTGGTGATGTGCGTCGAGCCGGTCGCGCCGGCCCCATTCTGCGTGACGCTGATGCCGGCGAAGCTCGTGCTGCCGATGTCGCCATGATTGACGATGGTGACGTCGCCGGCGCCGGTGGCGAGGGCAGCCACGCCGACCGCCCCGGAGGCCGAACCGTCATTGGTGATGCTGACGTCGCCGCCGCCATGATCGAACGCCGCGATCGCGGTGCCTGCGGCGGAGATCTGTGAATTCTGGCCGGTCGCGACGGTGATGTCGCCAACACCCCAGGTGAACGCCTCGATGCCATAGCCGGCAGCCGCGGTGATGTTCGCATCGCTGTTGACGACTACGTCGCCGTTGACCGCGTTCGAGAATGTGCCGTTTCCGCCGGGCTTGTAGCCGGCGATGATCGCGCCCGGCGTGGTGCCGTCGTTGTTGAGCGTGGTGCCGGAATGAATCGTGCCGTGTGCTTCGACCGAGATCGTGCTCGCAACGCCGGCGGCAATGGCCGTCGCAAAATTGACGGCCACGATGCCGGAGCTGCCGGAGGTGATGCTGTCGCCGTTCGCCAGGGTGACGCTGATGTCGCCCTGGTCGATGCTGTGGGCCCTGATGCCGCAGCTCGCCGCACCCGAGATCGTGACATTCTCGCCGAGCGTGACCGTGACGTCACCGGTGCCGCCGCTCAATGCTGCGGCGTTGATTCCCATGCTCTGCGCCCCGGACACCGAGATCGTGGTGCCGGCGAAGCTGGTCACCGAGACGTCGCCGCTCCCGTAATTATAGGCGTTGATGCCGTAACCGGCCGCGGCGGTGATGTTGCCATGGTTGTTGACGACCACCGAGCCGTTGACGCCGGTATTGGCGTGGGTGCCACTGGTGGCGCCGGTGTAGCCGGCTTCGATGCCGGCCGGAACATTGCCGGCCAGGTTCGGGCTGCTTCCCGAATTGATCGTGCCGTAGCTGGTGACCGTGACGCTGCTATCGGCCGCAGCGTTGATCGATGTCGCGCGATTGACGGCGACGATGCCCGAGCTGGCCGACGTAACGATGCTGCCGGCCTCCGTCGTGACGGTCTGGCTGCCGCTGCCATAGCTGCGCGTCCGGATGCCGTAGATGGAGCCGCCGGTGATCGAGCCACCGGCGTCAATGTCGATGTCGCCGTGGCCCAGCGTCGCTGCATCGATGCCATACGCGCCGCCCGCCGCGCCGCCGAGCTGAGTGATCGAGATGTCGCCGCTATTGGCAGCGTTCAAATTCTCGACGAGAACGCCGACCGAATTCGTGCCGGTGCCGGTCGCCTTGCCGGTGAGATTGTTGACGGTGACGTCGCCGGAGCCGGTCGCACTGTCGCGCAGCGTGATGCCGTTGCCGGCGAGGCCCGTGATGTCCTTGGTTGCGGTCAACGAGACGTCGCCGGCGCCGTTCTGGGTGACGACGAGCCCGCTGGCCGCGCCGGTCAGTGCGCCGGTTGGCGTCAGAATGACGTCGCCATGGTTGCCGCTGGTTCCGCCGGATGCAGCGAGCACGAGCGCGTCGCCGCTCGCGCTGGCGATATCGGCATCACCGGTGACGGTGAAGGTACCGCCGGTCGAGGCCCCGGCCGTAATGGTGCCGGTGAAGTCATGGCTCGTGGCATCGAGCCGGAGCGTGTTGGTACCGCCGGCAAAGGTGACGGTCTGCGCATCCGCGCCGCCCAGCGCGAGTGTCGCGCCGTCGTCGACGAGCAGCGTCCCGACGCCGGTGATGCCGCCAGCGAGGTTCAGCGTGCCGGCCTGCACCTCGATCGTGCCGGTGTTGGTGACCGCGCCCGTGATCGTGCTGCTGCCGGAGACGCCGTAGAGATGACCGGCATTGCTCAGGGTGCCGCCGTTGATCGAGACGTCGGTCAGATAGAGCTTCGAGGCGCCGTCGACCGCGATCGTACCGCCGGCATTGCTGACGGTCGCGGTCGCGAGCTTGAGGATGCCCCCGCCCGCCGCCTCGATCAGCCCGAGATTGGTGATGGCATGAAGCAGGCCGGGATCGATCGTCAGCGTGCCGCTGGTCACGGAGATCGTGCCGGTGTTGTTGAGGTCGGCGCCGTCGACTGCGCTCGTGCCGGTCGATTCCAGCGTGCCCGCGATCGTCACCGTGCCGCCGCTGATGGTCGAACCGGCGAGATCGAGCGACGAGCCCGATGCGACCGACACGGTGCCGCCGGTGTTGGTCACCGTCATCGCAGTCAGCTTCAGCGTGCCGCCGTTGATCGCGGCCAGCGTGCCGGTGTTGGTGACGGCCTGATGGTCGATATCGAGCTCGGCGCCGTTGGCGCGGAGGGTGCCGGCATTGGCAATGGCGGCCGAGGTCGTGGCGGCGAGCGTCAACACGCCGCCGATCGCCTCGATCAGGCCGTTGTTGGTGATGGACGCATTGGTGACGGTGCTGGCGCCGGACGAGGCCAGCGTACCGAGCACGTTAAGCTGGCCGCCGGTGACGCTCGCGCCCGAGAGCGTCAGTTTCTTGCTCGCATCGATCTTGACGGTGCCGCCATTTGCGATCGCGGTCCCCGCAACGGTGACATCGTCGAGCGTCAGCGTCACCCCGCTTCCGACGGTGACGGCGCTCGTGCTCAATGTCGCCCCGCCGTCGATCCTGCTGGCGCCGGTGACGTCTATGTTGCCGCCACCGTCGATCATGCCGCCGCTGATGGTTGCGCCGCTGATCGACAGCTTGCCCGAGGCATCGACCGTGACGTGGCCGGCGTTGGCGACGCTGGATCCCTGGTCGATCGTCAACCAGCCATTCGCCAGTACCCTGATCGTGCCGGCGGAGGTGTTGGAGACCGTCTCATTGGCAAATTCGACCGTGCCCTCGACGTTGACCGTACCGGAATTGGTCAATGAGCCGTTCTCGATCAAGCTGGCGCCGTCGAGTTCCAATGTCCCGAGAATCGTGACCGTGCCGCCGTGGACGGCCGCATTGTCCACGATCAGCGTCGTGCCCGCGTCAGCCTTCAGCGTGCCGCCGGCATTGGCAATGTCGGCCAGCATCTTCAAGGTGCCGCCCGACAGCTCCAGCGTGCCGGAATTGGTGATCGTGGTACCGGCAGCGAAATCGCCGCCGCCTGCGAGCGTCAAGTGGCCCGCATTGGTGAGCACGCTCGTGTCCAATATCTCGGCCTTGCCGCCGACCGACATCGTGCCGGTCGCGGCGTTGGTGAGGATCGAGTCCGCGCTCATGTTGAGCGCACCGGCAATAGTCAGCGAGCTCTGGTTGATCAGCTTCGGCGGCGGGCCGCCGAAATCGTTCATCGTCAGCGATTTCGCATAGGCGGCCGCATCGATCGTCACCGGATAGGACGGCGTCAGACCGTGCAGCTGATCGGTGATGACAATGACGTCGTCATCGATGGTCGGGACGGTCCCGGTCTCCCAATTGGCCGCGTCCTTCCAGAAGCCGCCGGAGGGCGCGCCCGCCTTGTCGGTCGCGATCCAGACCACGGCGGGCGCGTCGGTGCCGGTGATCGTGACCGTGATCGTCTGCTGGGCCGTCGCGCCTTGCGAGTCCGTGACGGTGACGGTGTAGACCAGCGTCAGCACCACGCCCTTCGGGATGAAGTCGGCGAGATAGACCGGGAGATCGGCCAGTGACCAGTTGATGGTGCCGGTGCCGTCACCGGTGCTGTCGGCGCCCGCAGCGATCGCGACCGACATCGCGCTCTGGAATGCCGCGAGCGGACCGGGCGGAACGGTGCCGCCGGGCAGGGTCGCGCTGGTCAGCGCCACCGACACCGTATGCTTGTCGGTGAGATCGACGTCATCGAAGCTCAGCGTGCCCGAGGTCGGAACGTCGCTGGTGAGCGGGCCACCCGGCACGCTGGTGCCGCCTTCGAAAGTGATGACGGGAACGTCGGTGGTGACCACCGGCTTGTCGTTCGTTCCCGTGATCGTGATCGTGATCGGGATGAACTTGGACTCGGGGTTCACCGAGAAATTGGTGTCGACGCGGACCATGTAGGTCAGCGTCAGGGTCTCGCCGGCCGCGAGGAAATCGAAGACCTTGTCCGGGATCGTGTAGGTCCAGACCGCCGAGCCGTTATTGTTGTTGGCGGGGTCGGCGACGACACTGATCTGAATCTGCGTCGCCGCGATGTCCTGCTTCTGCAGCGCGGTGAGCGAGCCTGTGACATCCTGCTGGCCGGCGCTCTTGTAGACGTAGTTCGGCGCCTCGGCGAGGCTCACGCTCACCGTCGGCAGGTCGCCGAGGTTTTGATCGAGGAATCTGATCAATCCGGAAATCGTGTCGGCGTGCGTATCGCCCGTGGTGTCCGCCCGTTCGGTCAGCGCGAACGCCGTCTTCACGTTGCCGCCGAGGTCGAAGCTTTGCGCGATCGGCTGACCGGGAATGCGGCCGGGCGTCGGCGTCGACGTGGTCGGGCCTTCCTGCGTCTGCGGATTGAGATTGACGAAGGTCGCGGTGACGATCGGACCGGACCCCGACTTGAGCACCACCTCATGGCCGAACGGCGTGATCGTGTCGGTGTAGTTCGTGGTCAGCTTGGTGTTGGTGTTGTTGTCGGTGAACTTCAGCGTGAACACGTCCGTGATCAGCTTCTGCACATCGGGCGACATCAGTGCATTGGTGACCGAGACGTTGCCGCCGCTGATCTGGATCATCTGGCCGGCCTGGTTGACCGTCGCGATCGGCAGCAGCGTGACCTTGTCGAACAGGATGTAGGAGCCGGTCGTGCCGTTCGGCTCGACCAGCACCTGGAAGCTCGCCTGCGGCTGCGGATCGCCGCCGCCGGCGGGAACGACGAAGTTGATCTGTGTCAGCACCGCCGTGCCGCGGATGCCCATGGTGGCGACCGGCGTGTCGACCTTCATGTCGCCGTGCTTGGCGGTTTCGCCGGCGACGAAGGTGATGGTGCCCGCGACCAGGCTGAGCAGCGAGGAATTGTTCGACCCGTTGGGGTCGTAGACCATCTCGTTCAGCACCATCCGCGCATTGGAGGACAAGCCGAACACGGTGCCGTCGATGAAGGTGATGCCGAGCGTCGAATCGGCGCCGGTCGAGACCACGTCGCCCTTCTCGACGTTGTCGCCGTTGTTCAGGATCACCGAGACGCCGTTGCGGATGGCGGTCGCGCTGCCCACGAGCTTGGTGACGTGACCGATGACCTGGGCCGCACCGGCGCCGGGCGCGGCCTGGGCGACCTGGACGTGGCCGGTGAGGGCGTTGACGACGTCGCCGCCGAGGTGGGCGCCGTCGGGCGAAGCGATCGCGGCGCGCTTGTCGCCCCTGAAATAATCGTGAACGACGAACTCGTGACCGTCGTGCGACAGCACGAGGTCGAGCCCGGCACGCTTGAACTCGCCGTTGAAGATCAGATTGGCGTCGGGAACGACGAATGCACCGTCGGGCACATGGCCATGCGCCTTGGCAATGAAGGGCTTGGCGGCAAAGGAATCGACGTGGACAAAGACGGGCGAGTTGGAACTCTGGCCGTCCAAAGACGTCGCGGCGTCAAATTTGCCAGCGTAATTCAACCGGGCACCGTAAAAAGGGTTAAAATTTATGTAAGTATCGACGACCTAAGCTTGCTTAGCATTACCAAGTCCTTAGCGAAACCATCTATTGCTTGTGTGATTTCGCGTCACTTGACCGTAAGAGCCTGCGCCGGGCGGTGCATTCCCAGAGGAGCGGAAGTCATATTCCAAGAATTCGGAAGTTGAAACAGGGTTAGATGCACGCATTTCCCGCCGTCCCAAGTCATTCGAAGTAAAACTGGTAGAACAGATACTTGCGTCATCTTTTGTTCGTGATGCCCTGCAACATCCTGCGGCAAATACGGCGTTAAATCTGTGACCTAACTAACAGAACCCGTGAAATAGCGGGTCGTTAGCCATAGGTGAGATTCGGCGCCCGTCGCAACTTCTGCCTGCAATTGGTTCCATTTCGCGGCAGCGAGGCTCTCCTAGCCGTCGAATCGTAAAATTTTACGCAATTCGCGCGGGTCCGATTCAGCCTGCCACCCGGTTTTGAGACCCCTGCCGGGCGCGTTAAGCAGAACAAAACGGCCCGTCTCGCACTATCTCCGCGAAAGCAACAAAGCCCGGCACGACGAGATCGAGGGGGATCTCGCGAAGCCTGGGAAGGGGATGTCAGATGGAGACCGCTGCTCGCTCGCGCGCCTTTCGCGCAATCCTTGTCATGTGCGGCTTGATCCTGCTCGGCTCGGCCGCCGAGCTTCGCGCCGGCACGCTGCTCTCGCCGGGCGCCGGCGTCCTCGTGCGCAAATCCGCCGAACCGTTTGGCGTGTTCGCCTTCGCCATCTCATCCGGCAGCCTGCAGCAGAAATGGTCCGCGCTGAAGGACAAGCTCGACGACGACATGGTGCAGCTCGCGCTGTGCGACGGCGACCGGGACAATTGCGCTTCACCCGCGGCGCTCGAGCTGCTCGCCATCGTCGATCAGGCCCGCGCCCGCGACGGCCGTGCGCGGCTCGGCGAGATCAACCGCGCCATCAATCTCGCCATCCATGCCGCCAACGACGGCAGCGCCGACCTCTGGAGCTCGCCGCTTGCGACCTTCGCGCGCGGCGCCGGCGATTGCGAGGACTATGCCATCGCCAAGCTGGCCGCGCTGCGGCTGGCGGGAATTGCCTCTGAAGACCTCCGCATGGTCGTGGTGCGCGACGTCAGGGCCGGCGAGGCGCACGCCATTGCCGCAGCAAAGCTCGACGGCCAATGGCTCATGCTCGACAATCGCCGCATGGCGATGATCAGGGACGACGCGACGCGGAGCTATCAGCCGCTGTTCGTGCTCCACCAATCGGCCGTGCTGAAATATGTCGACGAGCCGGTACAGGTCTCGATGGCGGCCGCCGAGGCGCGTTGATCGAATCGGCCTCCTAGCCCGGCTAGAGCGCAGCGAAATCCGGGACTCTTGCCACTCGCACCGCCCCCGGATTACGCTTGCGCACCATGCGGGCTACAGACCTCCCGCTGCTCTTCCGCACAAACCCATTTCACCGCGCAAGACCAGACGCTAGCATGGCGCCTTCCGTGCGGGGGCGACTGGAATGCGATTCATCGTGCTGTCTGTGCTTGCGCTGCTGGCATTGCCGGCGGCGTCCGCGTCGGCGCAATCCGACCGCGCGATCGCCGACAGGCTGCCGCTGTTCTCCAGGAACAACTGCCAGCAGATTCGCGACCCCGGCAATCAATTGTTCTGCGGTGATGCGACCCTTGCCGCCGCCGCCGAGAAGCTGAGCGTCGCGATCGAGGCGCGGCTCGCCCGCCTGCCGGATCGCCTGCCTGGAATCGAGGAGAATGCGATCTGGGTCCGCCAACGCAACCTCAGCTGCGGCATCGTCGGCCAGACCGCGATCCGCCCGGACGAATTCGACCAGGTCAAGGCGTGCCTGCTCAAGGTCACCGAGGAGCGCGCCGCGATCGTTCGCGATCCGGATTTCGACTGCCTTGCGGCCAACACCGCTGCGGGCGCGGTGATCTGCGCCGACCCCACGCTGGCGCTTGCCGAAACCGAGCTCAATGGCCTGGTGCTCGGCCTGATCGGCAAATTGGACCCGACCGCGGCACGCTTTGCCTTCGCCGAATATGGACGGTGGACACGCGAGCGCGACCGCAAATGCAATCTGGTCGGCAAGGAGAACGTGCCGCTGCATGAGCTGGAATCCGCGGAGGACTGTCTCGCCGAACATTTGAAGCGCAAGACCGACGAAATCCGCGCGGCGAAAGGCGATCCCAAGAAGGTGTTCGGCCGGCAGGTCGCGGCCCGATCACCCGACACCGACGCGGTCGATTTCTGCGCCGCGCGGATTCATGCGGCCAATTCCTGCGGCAATTTCCTGCGCATCAACCGCGTCTATGCGCTCGACAGCCAGGTGAGCGACCAGGAGGCGCAGGTCACCGGCGAAATCGAGATGGCCGTGCTGGCCCCCTTCACCGTGTGCAGCAAGATCGCCTCCATCTGCACCGGCACCTGCTGGGACCCCACGACGGGTCGTCCGCAGCCGGGAGCCGGCAACAAGGAGCGCGCCGCAGACGCCTTCAACGTCACGCGCCGGCTGAGAATTCAGCGAACCTTCGCCTTCGTCAAAGCCGACGATGGCCGGCGCTGCCGGGAAGACGAGCTCGCCCCGGTGAGCTCGGGCACCGCAGGCGGGGGATCGTAGGGGCTATCTTCCTTCTCCCTCTCCCCGTTCTTACGGGGAGAGGGTTGGGGTGAGGGGCTGCCTCCGCGATCACGGTGAGAACTGGACTCGCGGAGAGTCCCCCTCACCCGCATCGCATCTTGGATGCGCTGCGGCCTCTCCCCGCGAGCGGGGAGAGGCAAGAGATCAAAACATCAGATTGTCCTTCACCAGCACCCAGCGGCCGTTCTTGACCTGTTGGACCTGGGTGACGGTGGTCGCGAGATGGTTGGTCTTCGAGAACACCGTCGGCGGCGAATTGAAGATGTCCTGGAACTTGTCGCCGGACTCCAGCGCGTCGAGCATCTTCTGGCCAGTCAGATCCTTGCCAGCCTTGTTGGCATAATGCGCGAACGTCATCACTGCATTGTAGCCGATGATGGCCTGGGTGTTGGCGTCGGCGCCAAACATCTTCTTGTAGTTGACGAGCCAGTCCTTCACCTTTCCCTTTGCGGTGTCTTCATAGGGAATTTCGAAGTTCGAAGCAGCATACAAGCCTTCCACCGTTTCCTTGCCGAGCGCCGGCACCTCGAGCACGTTGACGGGCGTGGCGCCGAGGAAGGTGACGTCCCAACCGAGCTTCTTCGCTTCACTCATCGTGCCGATCGGCTCACGGAGCACCGCGCCGAGCACGACGAGGTCACAGCCGTCGGACTTCATCTTGGCGACTTGCGCCGAGAAGTCGGAGGCGCCGCGCTTGTAGCTCGTGATCGAGGCCGGCTGCACCTTCATGGCGGCGAGCTGCTGGTTAAAACCATCGAGCACGTTTTTTCCGTACTCGTCGTCCTGATGCATGATGCAGGGCTTCTTGAAATTCTTTGCCTCAATCATGTATTTGAGCGCCGCGCGCGTGCTCTCGACGTAAGGAAGCAGGTTGTTGAACTTCAGCCGCTCCTGCGGCTTGGCGGGATCGAACTTGAAGGTGAACTCGGCCGCCGTCAGCGGGAAGAGCTGCATGACCCCGGCGTCGAGCAGGATATCCTGCGCGGCGAGCACGGTGGGCGATCCCATCGGTCCCACCATCGCGAAGATCTTGTCGCGCTCGATCAGCTTCTGCGAAGCCAGCACGGCCTTCTTCGGATCGTAGCCGCTGTCCTCGACCACCAGGCGGATCTTGCGGCCGTTGATGCCGCCGGCGGCGTTGACCTCCTCGACGGCCATCTTCATGCCGTTGGAGACCGGCACGCCCCAGCCCTTGATCGGACCCGACAGGTCCTGATGGGTGCCGATGACGATCTCGGTTGCCGAAATGCCTTCATTGGTGATCTTGGTTTGCGCGACGGCCGGCAGACAAGTGAGCGCGATAGCGCCCATAGCAAGGCCGAACGCGTGGAACGACTTCGACATTGAGGTCTCCTCTCCTTTTGGGCCCGTATTGTGCGAAGGGCGGGGCCATCGCTCCCTCGCTTTTTCGCTAGGTATTCACGCCACCGCACGCTCGCGATACATCGCCTCGATCTCGGCGGCGTAGCGCTTGTTCACGAAGCCGCGCTTCAGCTTCATGGTCGGCGTCAGCTCCTCGTCCTCGGGGGTGAGCTGGCGCTCGATCAGGTAGAACCTCTTGATGGTCTCGACGCGGGCAAAATTGCCGTTGACCTGTTCGATCTCGCGCCCGATCAGGTCCTGGATCTCCCTCGCCCGGCACAGGCTGGCATAATTGGTGAAGGGGATGTCGTGATCCTGGGCGAACTTCTCGACGTTCTCCTGGTCGATCATCACGAGGCAGGTGAGATAGGGCCGCTTGTCGCCGATCACGACGGCGTCCGAGATGTAGGGCGAAAACTTGAGCTGGTTCTCGATCTCGGACGGCGTGATGTTCTTGCCGCCGGCGGTGATGATGATGTCCTTCATCCGGTCGGTGATGCGGACGAAGCCCTCGTTGTCGATGGTGCCGACGTCGCCGGTGTGCAGCCAGCCGCGGGGATCGATCGTCTCCGCGGTTTTCTCCGGCTGGTTCAGGTAGCCCATGAACAGGAAGTCGCCCTTGATCAGGATCTCGCCGTCGGGCGACAGCGCGACCTCGCCCCAGGGCACGGCGGTGCCGACCGAGCCGAGCTTGATCCTGTCCGCGGGCATCATGGTGGCGACCCCGCAATTCTCGGTCTGGCCGTAGACCTCGTGCATGTCGATGCCGAGTGCCAGATACCAGCGGATCAGCTCCGGCGCGATCGGCGCTGCGCCGGTGAATGCGATGCGGCAGCGGTCGAGCCCAATCATGCGGCGGATGTTGCGGAACGCGACCACATAGGCGATGCGGTTGGCGATGCGCAGCGACAGCGGCGGCGCCCTGCCCTCGAGCCGGCAATCGACCATGCGGTAGCCGATGCCAATGGCGCGGCGATAGACCCATTGCTGCAGCGGCGTCGCATCCTTCAGCGCGATGGTGATGGCGGAATAGAATTTTTCCCAGACGCGCGGCACCGCCAGAAAGGCGGTGGGCTGCACCTCGCGCAGATTGTCCGGCACGGTTTCCGGGCTTTCGGCAAAATTCATCACGGAGCCGAGCGCGACCGAGATGTAATAGCCGCCGACGCGCTCGGCAACATGGCACAGCGGCAGGAACACCAGGCGATCCTCGTCCTCCCGCGCCGGGATGAAGTCGTTGGCATGCCGCATCTGGTGGGTCACGCTGCGATTGGCGTGCATCGCGCCCTTGGGCGGACCGGTGGTGCCGGACGTATAGACGAGGATCGCGAGATCGCCGGCGACACGGCTGTCGATCATCTCCTGCCACAACGCCTCGCGGCCGACCATGTGGTTGCGGCCAAGCGCGCGAAACTCGTCGAGCGACATCACCATGTCGTCGGAGAAGCCGCTGAGGCCCTCCATGTCGAACACGATGATCCTCTGCAAGCTCGGGCAGCGCGCGCGGCAGGTGAGAATCTTGTCGAGCTGCTCCTCGTCCTCGGCGAAGATCACCCGGGTCGCGGAATCGTTGACGAGATACTCGACCTGGGACGCAGAATCGGTCGGATAAATTCCGGAGGAGACGCCGCCGGCGCACAATATGCCCATGTCGGCGTAGACCCATTCGGGGACGGCATTGGCGATGATGGAGGCGACGTCGCCGGGCATGAAACCGACGGCGCGAAGCGCGTAGGCGATCTCCTTCGAGATCGCGAGCCACTCTCGCCAGCTCGTCGGCTGCCAGATACCGAACTTCTTCTCGCGGATCGCCGGCCTGTCGCCCCGCGTCTCGGCGGCGCGCAAGAAGCTCTTCGCGATCGTATCAGCGACCGTCAGCACCGCCGGTCCGGCCATGCACCTCTCCTCCTTGTCGCCTACCTCCGCTGCCTGCCTTGCCGGCGGTCTTTGCTTAGCGTTGGGCAAGCTCATCTTACTGCCAGCTCGCCCTCACCGCCACGTCTTCTTCTTCTTCCAGCGCCGCTCGCCGCGCGCGCCCGCTTCCTTGGCGCCAAGGTAGAATTCCTGGATGTCCTGGGAATGCATCAAGCGGTCGCAGCTGTCGTTCATCACGATACGGCCGATCTCGAGCACATAGCCGTAATGGGCGGTTTCCAGCGCCACCTTGGCGTTCTGCTCGACCAGCAGGATCGACATGCCCTGCTCCTCGTTGACCCGGCGGATGATGGTGAAGATCTCCTTCACCAGCAGCGGCGACAGGCCGAGCGAGGGCTCGTCGAGCAAGAGCAGCGTCGGCCGGTTCATCAGGGCGCGGCCGATCGCGAGCATCTGCTGCTCGCCGCCGGAGAGCTGGCCGGCCGGCTGGTTGATGCGCTCCTTCAGGCGCGGGAAATAGCCGTAGACACGCTCCAGATCCTCAGCGACGCCGTCCCGGTCCTTGCGCGGATAGGCGCCCATCATCAGGTTCTCGCGCACTGAGAGGAACGGGAACACCTCGCGTCCCTCCGGCACGTGGCTGAGGCCGAGCCGCACGATGCGGTCGGCCTCCATGCGCTGGATCGGCTTGCCCATGAACTCGATCGCACCCTTCTGCGGATCGAGGATGCCGGAGATCGTCTTCAGCACCGTGGTCTTGCCGGCGCCGTTGGCCCCGAGAAGCGTGACGATGCGGCCGCGCGGCACTTCCAGCGAAATGCCGCGGATCGCCATGATCGGCCCGTAATAGCTCTCAATGTTGGAGAGTTTTAAGATGATATCCGGAGTCGCCGCGGCATCCATTGCTTCAGGCTCCCAGATATGCGGCGACGACGTCGGGATGCTGCTGCACTTCAGCGGGCGAGCCCATCGCCAGCACCCTTCCGTAGTTCAGCGCGATGACGCGATCGGAGACGCGGTTGACCAGCGACATGTCGTGCTCGACCATCAGTACGGTGACGCCGAGCTCGCTCTTCATGTCGCGGACCCAGAACGACATGTCGTCGGTCTCCTCGACATTGAGGCCGGAGGACGGCTCGTCGAGCAGGATCAGCTTCGGCTCCGAGCACAGCGCGCGCGCCAGCTCGATCACCTTGCGCACGCCGTAAGGAAGGCCCGAGATCAGCTTGTCGCGATAGGGTTCGAGGTCGAGGAATTCGATGACCTGCTCGACCCTGCGCCGGTGCACCTTCTCGTTGGCCCGCACGCTCGGCAGAAACAAGAGCTCCTGCCAGAGCTGCGTGGTCGAATGGCGGTGGCGGCCGACCAAAAGATTCGACAGCACGGTCGCATTCTCGAACAGCTCGATGTTCTGGAAGGTGCGGGCGATGCCGAGCTTGGCAATGTCGTAGGGAGGCTGCTCCGTGATGTCCTGGTCCTCGAAGAAGATGCGGCCCGAGGTCGGCCGGTAGATCCGCGAGATCAGGTTGAAGATCGAGCTCTTGCCGGCGCCGTTGGGCCCGATGATCGAGAGAATCTCGCCCTTCTCGACCGCGAACGACACCGCATCGACCGCCTTGAGGCCGCCGAAATGCAGCGACAGGTTCTCGGCGCGGAAATAGCTCATCGATTGCGCTCCGACTTCACATAGATCTTATGCCGCTTGAAGGTGGCGCGCTTGTAGAGCGGAAACAGCTGGAAGAAGAGCTTGATCTTGAGCCAGCGGCCGTAAAGGCCGAGCGGCTCGAACAGCACGAATAGCACGATGATGACGCCGTAGATCGCGCCCTTCAGGCCGTTGAGCGAGGCGAAGGCCGCGACCTTCGCCTGGATGTTGCCCGCCGTCGCCGTGCCCGCTCCGAATGTCGCGGCAATGCCGGCGATGATGCCGGGCATGTCGTCCTTCAGATAGGTCAGGAACGGATCGATCATCACGATGAAGATCGCTCCCAGCACGGCGCCGTGCAGGCTGAAGGTGCCGCCGATCAGGATCACGATGATGAACTCGATCGAGAGCTGCAGCGTGAACATTTCCGGCGAGATGAAGGAGAGCTTGTGCGCGAACAGCACGCCGGCAAAGCCGGTGATCGCGGCCGAGATCGCGAACGACTTCACCTTGTAGAGCGCAACATTGACGCCCATGCTGCGCGCCGCCGTCTCCGAATCGCGGATCGCGACGAAGGCACGTCCCGTCGGCGAACGCAGCAGATTGAGCGTGCCGACGATGGTCAGCACCAGCACGGCAAGGCAGAGATAATAGAAGGTCGGGCTGTCGCGCGGCACGGCGACGCCGAGCAGCGACAGCGTCTTGACCCGCATGCCCTCGTTGCCGTGGGTGACGCTCTCCCACCGCGCCAGGATCTCCTCCACGATCAGGGCAAAGGAGATGGTGGCGATGACGAGATAGATGCCGGTGAGGCGTAGCGCAGGAAAGCCGACCATCGCGCCGATGATGCCGGTCAGGAGCCCGGCGGCGAGGAAATAGACCGGGAACGGCACATTGTACTTCTGCAAGTAGGCCGCGGTGTAGGCCCCGATGGCGAGGAAGGCGGCATGGCCGAGCGAGGCCTGGCCGGTGAAGCCGGTCAGGATCAACAGCGCCACGCCGACGGTCGCATAGATGCAGACGAAGACCAGCTGGCTCATAAGATAGCTGGAGAGCACGTAAGGCGCGATCAGCAGCAGCGCGAGCAGGACGCCGTAAGTGGCGACGTAGCCCGAATGCGGGAACAGCTTGATGTCGTCCTCGTAGTCGGTCTTGAACAGGAAGCGCATGGCGTTCAGACCTTCTTGCGGACGTGCAGGCCGAACAGGCCCTCGGGCTTCAGCAGCAGCACGGCGAGCAGCACGATGTAGGGCGCAACGTCCTTCCAGCCCTCGGGCAGGTAAAAGCCGGCCATGCTCTCGATCACGCCGATCAGAACGCCGCCGACCACGGCGCCCGGGATCGAGCCGAAACCGCCGAGCACCGCGGCGGGAAACGCCTTCAGACCGAGCACGAGGCCGACATTGGAATGGATGAAGGTGATCGGCGCCAGCAGCACGCCGGCACAGGTCGCGACCGCCGCGCTGATCGCCCAGACGACCGAAACCACGCGCTTGACCGGAATGCCCATGTAATAGGCTGCCAGCATGTTCTCGGAGCTGGCGCGCATCGCTGTGCCGAGCGTGGTCTTGTTGAAGAACAGCCAGAGCAGCGTGCACAGGATCATCGTCGCCGCGATCACCGAGAGCTTGTCGTAGGCGAGCACCAGCGAACCCATGCGCAGCACGCCCTGGCTGAATGGCGTCTCGATCTTCAGGTCGTCGGTGCCCCAGATCATGCCGGCGATCGAGCGCAGGAAATAACCGAGGCCGATCGTGGCCATGATGATGGAGAATTGCGGATAGCCGAGGATCGGCCGCACCACCACGCGCTCGGCCAGCATGCCGAACAGCGCCATCGCCGCCACCGCACCGGCAAAGCCGATCCAGTAGTTCAGGCCCATCATGCCGATGAAGGTGAAGGCGAAGAAGCCGCCCAGCATCATCAGGTCGCCCTGGGCGAAATTGACGACCTCGGTGGCCTTGTAGACGAGCACGAAGCCGAGCGCGATCAGGCCGTAGACGCAGCCGAGCGCAACACCGCTGACCAGCTGCTGAACGAAATCCAGCATTGACGCGCGTCCTCCCGATGCATCCGGCGGTTCTTTTGGCCGCCTTGCCGCATCTTGTGTCCAGTCGCTACGCAGTCGTTTCGCCGCGTTCGCGCCATTTGTCCGGAATCAATTCAGCCTGAACGCCCGCGCGCTGTCAACAAACGGTGACTTGTCGGGATGCCTTGTCTTTAGTCCAATCCGGTTGACGGAATTTGCGGCAGTGCGATTCACGGTGCCGAAATATCTTCGGGTCATGGTCGCGGGCGATGCAAACCGGATGGTATGGCCGTCATGAAGCCGGACAACTCGGCGCTGGAAGTGGTGGGGTTAACGAAGCGTTTTGACCGTCTGGCGGTCGACAGCCTCGATCTCACCATCCACGCCGGCGAATTCTACGCGCTGGTCGGCCCCAACGGTGCCGGCAAGACCACCACCCTGCGCATGGTTGCGGGCCTGCTCAGGCCCGATGCCGGCGCCGTCTCCATCTTCGGCATCGATGCGCTCCAGGATCCCGTCGCCGCCAAGCAGGTGATGGCGTGGGTCTCCGATGAGCCCATGATCTACGACAAGCTCACCCCGCTCGAATATCTCGAATTCGTCGCCGGCCTCTGGGGCATCGCGCCGTCGATCGCGCAACCGGTCGCCGAGGACCTGCTCGATTCGCTCGGGCTGGAGGCGCACCGGCACGAGCGCTGCGAGGGCTTTTCCAAGGGCATGCGCCAGAAGGTCGCTCTCGCAGGGGCGCTGGTGCACGACCCCCGCCTCATCATCCTCGATGAACCCTTGACCGGGCTCGATGCCGTCTCCGCTCGCCATGTGAAGGGCCTGCTCAGCGCGCGTGTCCGCGCCGGCTGCACGGTCATCATGACCACGCATATCCTCGAGGTCGCCGAGCGCATGGCCGACCGGATCGGCGTGATCGCCTCCGGCCGCCTGGTCGCCGAAGGCACGCTTACCGAGCTGCGCCAGCAGAACGGCCATGCCGACACCAGCCTGGAAGATCTCTTCATCGCGCTGGTGACGCTTCAGGAAGCGGCATGAGCTCGGCCACCGCGCTGTCCTGGTTTGCCCGCCACGAGCTGCGGCTCGCCTGGCGCGAATGGCTCGCCATGATGACGGGCGGGCGGCGCAAACGGGCGCGCGCGGCAATGATCGGCCTCGTCTGCTTCGCCGCGCTGCTGCACCTGCCGGCCTGGGCGGTGATCGGCCGTTTCGCCGACCTGCAGCTGCCGCTCGACAAATCCTCGCTGATCGTGATTTCGGCCACGATCTTTCTCGCCTGGACCTTGATGCTGTCGCAGGCGATCGAATCGGTGACACGGGTATTTTACGCCCGCGCCGATCTCGACCTGATCATGTCCTCGCCGGCGCGGCTCGCCAATCTGTTCTCGGTCCGCATCGCCGCGATTGCGCTGACCGTCACCGTGCTCGCGCTGCTGTTCTCGACACCCTTCATCGACGTGCTGGTGATCGGCGGCGGCGCGCGCTGGCTCGCGGCCTTCGGCGTCGTCATTGCGATGGGCCTGTCGGCCGCGGCGATCGCGATCGCCGTCACCATTCTCCTGTTCCGGCTGATCGGCCCGGCGCGGACGCGCCTGATCGCCCAAATCCTCGCAGCGATCATCGGCGCGGGCTTCGTGATCGCGCTTCAGGTCGCGGCGATCATGTCCTACGGCACGCTTTCGCGCTTCACCATCCTGACCTCAGGCAGCGTTGCCGCCTACGCCCCCCACGTCGACAGCATCTGGTGGTGGCCGGCGCGGGCAGCGATGGGCGACAACGAGGCGCTGTCGCTGATTCTCGCGCTCGCGCTCGTGATGCTCGGCAGCGTGATGGCGATCTTCTCGCACCGCTTTGCCGACACGGCGATCGATGCGGCGGCCTACGCCACGTCGGGCCGCGTCCATACCGAGGAGCGCGCGTTCCGCGGCGGATCGCGCCAGCAGGCGCTGCGCCGCAAGGAATTCATGCTGCTGTGGCGCGATCCATGGCTGATCTCGCAGACCTTGATGCAGCTGCTCTATCTTGTGCCGCCGGCGCTTCTGCTCTGGCGCAACTTTGCCGACAGTTCGGCGGCGCTGACGCTGATCACACCTGTCATCGTGATGGCGGCCGGACAGCTCGCCGGCGGGCTCGCCTGGCTGACGATCTCGGGCGAGGACGCCCCCGACCTGGTCGCGACCGCGCCCTTGATGCCGTCCGCCGTCATTCGCGCCAAGATCGAGGTGGTGCTGATCGCGATCGCCGTGATCTTCGGTCCGCTGCTGGCGGCACTGGCCTTTGCCTCGCCATTCCAGGCCGCGGTCAGTGCCGGCGCGATCATCGTCAGCGCGGCCTCGGCGACCGCGATCCAGCTCTGGTTCCGGGTGCAGGCAAGGCGCAGCCAATTCCGCCGCCGGCAGACCTCATCGCGGCTCGCGACCTTCGCCGAGGCCTTCTCCTCGATCGGCTGGGCAGCCAGCGCCGCACTGCTGCTCGCCCTGCCGCTCGCCGGCCTCATCAGCGGCCTGATCACCGCAAGCCTCGTTGCCATCACTTGGAAGTTCAGCCCGCGCCGGGAGTGAGCGGCGCCCCTTGAAAGTAAGGAGAAATTCCCTTACTTATCGAAGGATCTCAAGGATTGAGGAATCCCATGAGCACGCTCACCGTCACGGCGAAGGGGCAGGTTACGCTCCGGAAAGACCTTTTGGAGCACCTTGGTGTGCATCCCGGCGACAAGATTTCGATAGAAAAGCTCCCTGGGGGTCGAGTTGAGGTGAGGGCAGTTCGGCCCACCGGAAAGATTTCGGATGCGTTCGGCTTCCTGAAAGGGAAAACGAACGGTCGATCGCTTTCGATCGAAGAGATGAACGAGATCATAGCTGACGGCTGGTCCGGCAAGCGATGAAGATCACACCAGACACCAATGTCCTGGTACGGGTTCTGGTCGGGGATAATGCCGAACAGAGCAAAGCAGCCGAAGCCGTTCTCAAAAAGGCAGACGTAGTAGCCATCTCGATCTCGGCACTGTGCGAGTTGGCCTGGGTCCTCTCGCGAGGCTACAAAACTTCCGCTGTGAATATCGCGGCGTCTATCCGGCACTTCATCAGCGCCTCCAATGTGGTCGTCAACCGTCCCCTGGCTGAGGCTGGGTTGGCACTCCTCGAAGCTGGCGGCGATTTTGCCGATGGGATCATTGCTCATGAAGGCTATTGGCTTGGGGCCGAGACCTTCATTTCATTCGATAAGAAGGCCGTAAAGCTGGTAGAGGCAAGCGGCGGATTGGCGCGGCTGCCGTAGCGGCGCATGACGTCGCGCAAATTCGACGATACACTCTCGCCGAATGCGCAACGGGTGATCGCGTTATGCCTCGACTGGTCCTGACGATCTTTGCCTTCTTCGGCTTGCTCCTCTCGCCTGCCCTCGCCCAGCAGCCACAGCGCAGCGAATGTCTGGCGATGGCCCATGCTGCTCCGCGGGCCATGCCGGTCGCGTTCCGGCCGGCCGCCGGCTCTGCCGAGGTCGAGATCACCTATGCGGGCCATTCCACCTACTACATCGACACGCCCGGCGGCTTGCGCATCGCCACCGATTATAGCGGCGCCTATCAGGTCGGACGGCTGCCCGACGTCGTCACCATGAACCGGGCGCACAGCACCCACTACTCCTTATACCCGGACAAGCGCATTCCCCACGTGCTGCATGGCTGGAGCGACGACGGCAAGCCGGCCATCGTGTCGCAGCGCATCGGCGATACCTTTGTCCGCAACGTCACGACCGACATCCGCCGCTATTACGGCGACGATGTCGGCGCGGACATGATCCGCGACGGCAATTCCATCTTCATCTTCGAGGCGGCCGGCCTCTGCATCGGCCATCTCGGCCATCTCCACCACAAGCTCGACGACAGCCATTTCGCCCAGATCGGACGGCTCGACATCGTGATGGTGCCGATTGACGGCACTTACACCATGTCGCTCGAAGGGATCTCGGACATCACCAAGCGCTTGCGCGCCTCGGTGGTGCTGCCGATGCACCGCTTCGCCACCCCGCTCGACGACTTCATGCGCCGGATCGGCCAGCAGTTCGAGATCGACCGGCGCATCGAGCGCTCGTTCCGGATGTCGCGGGATACGCTGCCGACGAAGCCGACGGTGATCATCCTCGACGGGGTCTGAAGCGCAATTTTCTCCAAGCCGGCCGTTGGCGGGTCATGCTGATCTCCCTGCAACAGGAGAGCGATATGACGGACTTTGCGCGACTATTGCACGCGAACGGACCCAACCCCGAGCACGCCGCGGCGCTCCAGCTCTACGGCCGCTTCGTCGGCGACTGGGACGCCGAGATCACCGCCTTCGGGCCGGACGGAACGAGCCACACCGCGCCGGGCGAGATCCATTTCGGCTGGGTGCTCGAAGGCCGCGCGGTGCAGGACGTCTGGATCATTCCCCGGCCGGCGGGCGGCGCGGCCTTTCCGATCGCCGGCAATTGGTATGGCACGACACTGCGCGTTTACGATCCGGGTATCGATGCGTGGCGGATTTCCTGGTTCGATCCGGGCCGCCGCGTGTTCAGGCAACAGATCGGCCGTCCCCGTGGCGACGACATCGTGCAGGAAGGCACGACCGAAGCCGGCGACCTGACGCGCTGGAGCTTTACGGAGATCACCGGCGACTCCTTCCTTTGGCGTGGGGAGGTCAAGCCAGCCACGGCGGCGGACTGGCGGTTGATGGTCGAGGTCAGAGCAAGACGGCGCAAGGCCTAAGGCAAACAGATATTGATTGGATCGATCGGGCGGCAAACAACCTCTCCGGCTGGCGGGCCCCGCAAGCGGGAGGGAGCGCACCTCCTCCGCCCCCGCCATGGTGCTCTGAACAACGCGCGCTGCTGTGCGTCAGAATGAGGTGCTAAGCTCCGGGTACAAAAAATCAGGGAGCGAAGGCCGATGGCAGCAAGCAGTGTGCCCGCCAACACGAGCGGGCTGTTCGTCGATCCGCGCGAGGACTGGCTCGCGCTGCATCGGGAGGAGATCATCGATCCCTTGCGGCCGATCGTCGATCCCCATCACCATCTGTGGAATCGCGGGCACCGCTATCTGATCGAGGAGATGGCCGCCGATATCGCCTCCGGTCACAACGTCATCGCCACCGTCTATGTCGACTGCCGTTCGATGTATCGCGCGCATGGGCCGGAAGCATTCCGCCCCGTGGGTGAGGTCGAGTTCGCCAACGGCGTCGCCGCCATGAGTGCGAGCGGTGGCTACGGCAAGGCCGCGATCTGCGCCGGCATCGTCAGCCACGCCAATCTGCTGCTCGGCGACGCCGCAAAGGGCGTGCTGGAAGCCGAGATCGCCGCCGGCAACGGCCGCTTTCGCGGCATCCGGCATTCCTCGGCCTGGGACGAAGATCCTGTCGTCGCGGGCATGTATGCGAACAGGCCGAAGGGATTGTTGCAGGACCCGACCTTCCGCAAAGGCTTTGCCTGCCTCGCGCCCCTCAAACTCAGCTTCGATGCCTGGCTGTTCCATCCGCAGATCGGCGAGCTCACAGCGCTGGCGCACGCCTTCCCCGACACCAGGATCGTGCTCGACCATTGCGGCGGCCCGGCCGGAACCGGCCGCTTCGCAGGGCGGCGCGAGGAGGTGTTTGCGCAATGGCGCGCCTCGATCCGGGAGATCGCGAGATGCGAGAACGTGGTGGTGAAGCTCGGTGGTCTCGCGATGTGCCTGCTTGGTTACGATTTCCATTTGCGCGAGAGGCCGCCGACATCCGAGGAGCTTGCCACGGCCTGGCGGCCCTATGTCGAGACGTGCATCGAGGCGTTCGACCCGAAGCGCGCGATGTTCGAAAGCAATTTCCCCCCGGACAAGGGCCAGTGCAGCTACCAGGTGATCTTCAACGCCTTCAAGCGTATCACCTCAAAGCTGAGCGAGGCCGAAAAGACGGCGTTGTTCTCGCAGACCGCGATCGACGTCTACCGGCTCGAGCTGCCGTCATGACGAAAAGAGGGGCCGGGACATTGATCCCGACCCCTCTTCGTCGTGGCCGCTGGGAAGCGTCCTTGAAACGCGCTTGCGAGCTCTAGCCGGCGCCCATCAACGAGGCCGGGCGGCGCTCGCCGGTGGGGGTGAAGATCTTCTTCAGCTTGTTGACGACGCGGATCAGGAAACCGATCATCACCGGATTGGTCTTGCGGCAGAAGGCGATCTTCTTGACGTGGCCTTCGACATGCCATTTGGCATGCGCGCCATCGCGGAAGAAAATGACGTCGCCGGGGCCGTAGCGCTTGGGCGGCATCCCGTCGCTTTCGAGCACGATCGATCCTTCCATGATCATGATCGTCTCGTCGATGTCGTAGTACCAGTTGAAGCGGCCTTCGGTGCAATGCCAGATGATCGTCTGCGCGGTGCCGTCGGCGCTGGTCGACAGGACGCGAGAGCGGGATACCGGATTTCCCTCGATGATCCAGGACGGCTCGATCGGCCGCAGCTCGAGGTCGACATTGCAACTACCAATTTCAATCAATGCGCGCGACATCTGCTTCCCCAGGAGATATAATATGAATGACCGGGTCTCGGCCCGGATTGCTTTCGAAAGAAGCTGGGACGCTAGTTGCCGGTTTTTAATTCTTTCTTACGCGGGGCTCGACAATCAGCCCTGAGTTGCGGCTGCGAAACGGTTAACGTCACGATTTCCTCTGCGAATTCGCACACATGAACCGATCCTGTCCGGGGTGCGACAAAGTGCGCAAAGTATTGGAAGGAGCCGCACCGATGCCCCTCACGCCCGAGATTCTGACAGCCAACAGCGAGGTCGTCGCCAGGCTCCGCAGTCTCGATGTCTCCTTCGCGCCGGACGAGGAGCCCTGGTTCACCATCGACGGCGTCGAAGGCCCACGGCACGTCGGCAGTGACGGCTCCGGCAGCGCGTTCGTGCTGCTGCCGTCGCAGACTGTGCTCTATGTGTCATCGGAGGGCCGCGCAGGCATCATCGCGGAGAGCTTTGAAGCATTCATCCAGCTCGTCCTCGTCCGCCCCTACTGGCGCGACATCCTCAAATTCTCCGGGGGCGGCGACCTTGCCGAAATGCGGCGCGCGGCGGATGCGCTGGAGGCGACGCTCGACGATGAGGACGAGGTCAACGTGGCCCGCGAAGACATCCGCGGCGCGCTCGCGCTGCCGGGGGCGGATGATCCGGTCGGCGCGCTCTACGAGGCGGTGGCGGCGTCCGACGCGATCGTGCGAGCCACCGACGGCAGCCCGTTCACGACGCTGTTCAACCGCTTCAGCATCGACAACAACCCCACCCTGCGCAACGCGGCGGCGTGAGAGCGCGCTAGACGTGAGTCTCCTGAAGTCTATAGGCCGATCCTTACCTCTCCCCAGCGGGGAGAGGTCGGATTGCGCAGCAATCCGGGTGAGGGGCCGCGGCGTTCGGTGAGACCGTAACCCCTCACCCGGATCGCATCTATCGATGCGATCCGACCTCTCCCTACGGGAGAGGTGAAGGCTACTTCGCCCATTCGCCCTTGCGGAAGACGGGCACCTTGCTGCCGTCGGCCAAGATGCCGTCGATGTCGGTCTCGGCCGAGCCGATCATCCAGTCGATATGGATCAGGCTCTGGTTGCCGCCTTGCGCCGCGATCTGCTGCGGCGTCAGCTGGGCGCCGTTGACGAAGCATTTCGAATAGCACTGGCCGAGCGCGATATGCGAGGCCGCGTTCTCGTCGAACAGCGTGTTGTAGAACAGCAGACCGCTCTGCGAGATCGGCGAGGAATGCGGCACCAAGGCCACTTCGCCGAGGCGCCGCGCGCCCTCGTCGGTATCGAGCACCTTGTTCAGCACCTCGGCGCCGCGCGAGGCCTTGGCGTCGACGATCTTGCCGTCCTCGAACCGTACCGCGATGTTGTCGATCAGCGTGCCCTGATAGGACAGCGGCTTCGAGCTCACGACATGGCCGTAGACGCGGCGGCAATGCGGCGTGGTGAAGACCTCTTCGGTCGGGATATTGGCGTTGCAGCTGATGCCGTTCTTGGAGAGCGAGGCGCCGCCTTCCCATTCGTGTCCGTCGGCAAGGCCGATGGTGAGATCGGTGCCGTGACCCGAGTACTGAAGCGCGCGGAAGCGCTGGCCATTGAGCCAGTTGGTGCGCTCGCGCAGCACCGCATTGTGGCTCGCCCAATTGCTGATCGCGTCCTCGCGATCGACCCGGGACGCTGCGAAGATCGCATCCGCGAGCTTGCCGATGGCGATATCTTCCGGATCGTTCGGGAACACCTGCTTGGCCCAGGACGGACTCGGATAGGCAATGATGTTCCAGTTGGTGTCGAAATTGACGATCTTTTCCAGCGCGGGCTGGTAGGCCATTGAATTGGCCTTGCTGGCGCGCGCGACCTTGGAAGGATCTTCGCCCGACAGCAACATCGGGTTGTCGCCGACGATGGCGAGCCGTGCGGTGTTGTCCGAGAACGCCTTGGCCATGCCCTCGTAGAGCCAGCTGGCGGCACGATCGAAACTGTTGTCGTGGCCATGACGGTAGCGCGCCAGCGTCATCTCCTCGTCCGACAGGATCGGCGTCACCAGGCCGGCGCCGGCCTTGTAGGCATGCACGGCGATCCGCCGCACCAGCGGCAGCGCGATTGCGGGCGCCGTCAGAAGCAGATCCTGTCCCGGCCGCAAGCCCAGGCCCACCTTCACCGCCACCTCGGCCAACCGGTCGAGCTTCGCGGGATCGATGGGAGTGGAAGTATTGCGTTGGTCAGTCATACCGGGCCCTCTGCCGAAAGTCGCTCACTCAATTTAAACCTAGCACCGCGAGACACAAGTATGCGAGCGTCTTGCGGCCTTGGAAAGATACGCGGTTTCACGCATTTTGGTTTTCAACGCGTTGCCGATGCCAGCACCCGGTCGACCATGGCAGGCGCGAGCCCGAGGTAATTTTTCGGTGAGGTGAGCGCCTCGATTGTGGCGCGATCGATGCGGCTCGATATCCGTGAATCTGCGGATAACGCATCAGCAAGGCTCATTCCCTTCTCGTTGGCCTGACGGCAGGCGTCATAGACGACGTCATGCGCCTCCTGCCGGCCGATCTGCGGGGCGAGGCCCATCATGACCGCTTCGGCCACAATCAGGCCGCGGCTGATGGCGAGATTGTCGTTCATCTTCGCCTCGTCCACGATGAGGCCTGCGAGCGCGAACTTCGCCTGGTGCAGCGCGCCGGCGGTCAGCACGAAGCTTTCCGGGATAGCCATCCATTCCGCGTGCCAGGGGCCGGTGGCACGCTCGAAATCCTGCACCATGGCGTCGAGCATCAGGCCGGCGTGCTGGCGCACCGCCTTGGACGCCGCAAGCATCAGCTCCGAGGAGATCGGGTTGCGCTTCTGCGGCATGGTCGAGGAGGCGCCGCGCCCCTTGACGAAGGGCTCGTAGACCTCGGCGAACTCGGTCGAGGCCATGATCATGATGTCGAGCGCGATTTTGCCGAGCGAGCCGGTGACGAGCGCGAGGAAATTCACGGCCTCGGCAAAGCCGTCGCGCGCGACGTGCCAGGTCGAGGCGGGAACGCTGAGCTTCAGCTCGGCACAGAGCGCCTTCTGCACGTCGAACCCCTTGTCGCCGAGCGAAGCCAGCGTACCGGCCGCGCCGGCAAACTGGCCGACCAGCACGCGCGGCTTCAGCTGCGCCAGCCGCTCGGCGTGGCGGTCGAACATCGCAAGCCAGATCGCGGTCTTGTAGCCGAAGGTCACCGGCAGCGCCTGCTGCAGATGGGTACGCCCCGCCATCGCCGTGTCGCGATGGCGCTTCGACAGATCGGCGAGGATCTTGCGCAGCTCGGCGATGTCGCGCTCCACGATCTCGAGCGCGGCACGCAGTTGCAGCACCACGGCCGTGTCCATGATGTCCTGCGTGGTGGCGCCCCAATGCACGTAGCGGCCCGCCTCGCCGCATTGCTTCACCATCTGATGCACCAAGGGCAGGATCGGATAGCCGACGACATCCGTCTCCTGCCTGAGCAGATCGAAATCCAGCGCGGCGACGTCGGTCCGCGCCGCGATCGCTGCGGCCGCCTCCTGTGGGATCACACCGCACTTCGCCTCCGCCTTCGCCAGCGCCACCTCGACCTCGGCATAGCGCGCGACCGTCGCGGCGTCGGAGAACACCTCGCGCATCTCGGGCGTGCCGAAGGCGTCGCGAAACAGCAGGGAGTCGAGCACGGTAGTGGCGGCGGGAAAAGCAGGCATGGCGTTTCTTCGTGGTTGGTGTTTTCTGTAAGCGGTAACTTACGCAGGCCACTCAATTCGGCAAAGGGCGTTCACCCTTCGCCACATCTATTGTGGGGGCATTGTGCCGAGGCGCCTGAGGATGACGGTGTTCGGCGAAGCAGATTTCGGCGGCCCACGACCGCAACATTCCAGTTGCGGTTGTATTCCCGTCTGAAAACGGCATGGCTGCCATCACGCGATTGCGATGAACCAAGCGCCCCCTTCGGCAGACACACGGTTTTCGACCCAAATTTCATTTTGTTTGTTTGCCCGATTTCGCAATGAGGCCTGAGTTTTCGACGTGCAGTTTCTGTTCCAGGACCACCTTCTCGACACCGACCGGCGCGAGCTGAGCCGCGAGCAGGTTCCCATTGCCGTGGAACCGCAGGTTTTCGACCTCGTCGTCCATCTCATGCAGAACCGCGACCGGGTCGTCAGCAAGGACGAGCTGATCGACAAGATCTGGCACGGGCGCAGCGTCTCCGAATCCACCCTGACCAGCCGGATCAACGCGGCGCGCAAGGCGATCGGCGACAATGGCGTGAGCCAGTCGCTGATCCGCACCATCACGCGCAAGGGTTTTCGCTTCGTCGGCGATGTCCAGACACAAATCGGCGCGGTCGCGTCGGGGCCGGTCCGTATCAGCCCGCCCCAGGCGGCCTTCGCGCTGCCCGAGCGGCCCGCGATCGCCGTGCTGCCCTTCACCAATATGAGCGGCGAGGCCGAGCAGGATTATTTCTCCGACGGCATCAGCGAGGACATCATCACCGCGCTGTCGAAGCTGCGCTGGTTCTTCGTCGTCGCGCGCAACTCCTCCTTCGTCTACAAGGGCCGCGCCGTGCACATCCACGAGGTCGCGCGGGAGCTCGGGGTGCGCTACGTGGTCGAAGGCAGCGTGCGGCGGAGTGGCGAGCGGGTGCGCATCTCGGCCCAGCTCAACGACGTCTCGACCGGCAGCCATCTCTGGGCCGAACGCTACGACCGCGAACTCGCCGACATCTTCGCCGTGCAGGACGAGATTACGGAAGCGATCGTCGCCGCGATCGAGCCGCAGCTCTACGCCGCCGAAAGCTTCCGGGCCCAGCAGAAACCGCCGGGCAGCCTGGATGCATGGGATCTCGTGATGCGCGCGCTGTCGCATTATTGGCGCATCACCCGCGAGGACAATGCAGCCGCCCAAAAGCTGCTGGAAGAAGCCGTCGCGGTCGATCCCGCCTATGGCAAGGCGCTGGGCCTGCTCGCGACCAGCCATATATTCGGCGCGCATATGGGCTGGGCCAACATGGCTGCCACCGTGCCGGTCGCCGAGCGTGCGGCGCTCGCGGCGGTGGAGGCCGATCGCGAGGATGCCTGGGCCCATCACGGCCTTGCTTACACATACCTGTTCCGCCGCCGCTTCGACGACGCGCTGGCTGAATTCGAATTGGCCTTGCGGCTCAATCCGAATTTCGCGATGGCGCATGCCTTCCACGGCGTGACGCTGTGCTATGCCGGGCGTTGGCAGGACGGCGATGCCGCCGCCCGCCGCGCGCTGCGGCTGAGCCCGCGCGACCCGCTCGCGGCGATCTATTGCGGGGTTGCGGCCTATGCCCGGTTCGTCGGCCATGACTACGGGGGCGCCGTGCAGATGGCTCGGGAATCGATGCGCCAGCGCGGAGATTTCGTCGGTGCGCACCGCGTGCTGACGGCGGCCGCCGGCATGCTCGACGATCCGGCCCTGGCGGCATCCGCCCTGGAAGGCCTGCGCCGCACCCAGCCCGAGGTTTCGCTTGCCTGGATCACGCGCGAGCTGCCGATGCTGCGGGAAGAGGATCGCGCGCATTACCTCCAAGGCTTGCGCCGTGCAGGCATGACGTAGGGCACAATGCTGACGGCATCCCCCCTTTGTCGATGGGGAGGAATTGCACTGTGCCGATCCGCAAAGCACGAAACTTGCAAGCACTCCGCGACGTGAATGATCGCGGAGCGCTCGTCTATGTACGACACCATCATCGTGGGCGCCGGCTCGGCCGGCTGTGTGCTGGCCAATCGGTTGTCGGCCGATCCAAATCGCAAGGTTCTGGTGCTGGAGGCCGGTGGCGCTGCCCCGCCCGCCTCGGACATTCCGTCCGACTGGCCGACGATGTTCAATACGGCGGTCGATTGGGGGTTTCATACCGAGCCGCAAGCAGGCTGCCGCGGACGGCGCATCTTCTGGCCGCGCGGCAAGATGGTCGGCGGCTCCGGCGCGATGAATGCGATGATTTATATCCGCGGCCTGCCGTCGGATTACGATGCATGGGCGCGGGCGGGCTGCGCAGGCTGGGCTTGGGGCGACGTGCTGCCGAAATTCATCGCCTTCGAGAACAATGCCCGCTTCGCCGACGATCCCTTCCACGGCACCAGCGGGCCGCTGCACGTTGCCGACGTCCCTTTCGTCGATCCCAACGAATTGAAATGGCTGGAGGCAGCCCAGGCCGCGGGGCTTCCGCACAACCCCGATTTCAACGGCGCCACCCAGGAAGGCGCCGGCTTCTTCCAGTTCGTCATCAAGGACGGCGAGCGCTTCGGCACCGGCAAGGCCTATCTGCACCCGGCGCTGGCGCGTCCCAATCTCGTCCTGAAGACCGGCGCACGCGTCACGCGCATCATCATCGAGCGCGGCCGCGCGATCGGCGTGGCCTTTCTCGACAATGGTGAACTGAAGAGCGCCTTCGCCACCACCGAGATCGTGCTCGCCTCCGGCGCCATCGGCTCGGCACAACAGCTCCTGCTATCAGGCGTCGGCCCGGCTGACGAATTGAGGGCGGTCGGCGTCGACGTCCTGCATGAGCTGCCCGGCGTCGGCAAGGATCTCCAGGACCACATCAACATTCCCATCACCTTCTACACCAAGGAGAGGATCGGCGTCGGCGCCTGGACCGACGAAAGTCTCGCGGCGAGCCTTGCAGAGTGGCAGGCGCATCGCACCGGACCGCGCACCTCGCCCTGGGTCGCCGCCGGCGCCCATGTGCGCAGCCGCCCCGACGTCGAGCCCGATCTCCAGCTCTATGGCGCGATCAGCCCGCACCGCGACTATGTCCGCTTCCTGTCGTCCAGGCCGGGCATCACCCTGCATGCAACCTTGCAGCGACCGAAGAGCCGCGGCGAGATCACGCTGCGCTCGTCCGATCCGATCGAAGACCCCGCGATCGACCCCGGCTATTTCGCGTCGGACCCGAACGGCAGCGACATCGCGACCATGATCGAAGGCGTGCGCATCAACCGACGCATCGCCGCGCAATCACCGCTCAAGGAGATGATCGAAACCGAGGTCACGCCAAGCGCGGAGGCGATCAGCGATGCCGAGATCGCCGATTATATCCGCGGCCATTGCACGACGCTCTATCATGCCGCCTCGACCTGCCGGATGGGCATGGACGACCTCGCCGTCGTCGATCCCAAACGATTGCAGGTGCGCGGCATCGACGGTCTGCATGTCGCCGATGCCTCGGTGATCCCGATCATGATCTCAGGCAATATCCAGACGCCGACGATCTTGATTGCCGAATGCGCCGCGGCGGCGATCCTGGCTTAGACGCTAATCGTCGTCAGGCCCGAACAGCTTGATCTGGGGGAAGCCGCCGCGCGGCCGGCTCGCGACATCGCGCGCATCCGAATCCTCGCGGATGTTGCGTGCGACGTCATCCCAATCGGTGCGGTCGCGCATGCCGCGCGGCTCGCGGGACTCGTAATAATAGCGGCGCTCGGCCCAGCGCTCGCGACGCTCGGCTCGGCGCCGTTCGGACGCGGCGCGCTTCACGTCGGAATCCCTCGCCTTGGCATAGGCGTTGTTCGAGGAGGACGACGGCTCGGTCGAAGCCTGCTGCTCGGCAGGCTTTGCAGCCAGTGGCGACGATGCAGCGGCGGGCTTGGGCGGCTCCTTGGGCGGCTCGACGGCGGCGGCTTGCGAGGGCTGCGGCGCCGCCGGCGCAGCATTTGCCTGCGTGGCTTGCGTCTCGGGCTTTGCGGCTTCAGGCTTTGCTTCGGCCTGCGCCGGCGCTGCGATCATCGTGCCGAAGGCTTGCGAGCCGGTGAGATAGTTCACGCGCTCGGAAGGAGCGTTCGTCGTCGCCGTAGCTGATGTCGCCGTGCGCTGCGCCACCTTGCTGGTGTCCGGCCCCTGCTTGGACGCCACGGGATTCATGATGTTGCCGGCCACGATACCGCCACCGAGACCAATGGCGATGGCCCCGATGATGGTTCCGGCACCGACAAAATAGGCTGTCGAGGCGCGCATTCATCCACTCCCTCTTTTGGAGCGGGCAACGCGTGGGGATTGCCAGATGTTCCTGATGGCCGCGGCTCCTCGATGAGGAACCGCGCGTATCAGATCTGCTGTGCGACCTTCTCGAGCCCGATCAGGCGGGCGAGCTTGCGCACTTCTTCCTTCTGGTCGTCGCGAAGCTGGAACAACAATGGCATCGCGGCCGACTTCAGCTGCTGCACCTCGTCGCAATTCGGATCGATCTGCGCGCTGGGCGGCGCATTCGGATTCGACAGCCTGTTCGCCTGCATCTTGCGGGCAACGTTGCGCAGTGCGGTCTCGACCGAGGGCCAGTAATATTCCTGCGACGAGGAGAGTTTCAGGCGATCCCTGATGCCCGCGATCTGCACGTCGGACAGCAGCGAATAGGATTTTTGCGGCTGCGGCTTGGCGACCTTCGGCTTGGCCGGAACTTCGACGGCCGGAACCTCGGCAGTAGCAGGGGCCTCGTGCGCGCTCGCCTTCGGCATCGGGAAATCGGAGGGGGTGGCGGCGGCGAAGGCCTGACGCAGCGGCTCGGTCAGGACCGGTGCCTGCGCCAACTTGTCGGCGGCGACCTGGACCGGCTCGATCGCGGCCGAGGCCAGTGCGAGCGTCGGAACCAGGCGGTCGGCCTTGGCGGCGCGGTTGGTCGCGAGCGGCTTGGGCGGGGGCGTCTCGGCGATCATCTCGGCGCTGACGCTGGGAACGCTGTCGCGGCCGAGGATGGCGGCTGTGGCGGCGCCGAGGACGAGGAAACAGGTCAGCGCGACGATGGTGATGGCTTTGGACAAACGTCTCTCCGCGTCCGACTTCAAGTCCACGTGATCACTGCCCGGTAACTGGGCGATAATTAAGGCTGAACCGTGCCAATGCGGCGGCAATCGCGCGGACTACGGCGACATCCCCCGGAAATCCCAGCGAAATCAGGCCGCCGCCGCAAGATCATAGGCGTCCTGGATGTCGGCCACGATCTCCGAGGCCTCCCAGACTGCGCGCGGCTCGACCGATTGCAGCGTCACCGTCCAATTTCCGCCGCGGCGGGTCTGGGGGACGCTGACGATGTCGAAGCGGACGTTGCGGCACAGCGGGTGGCGGGCCAGTGCGTGGGCGACGCGGACGCGGATCTCGTCCATGGTCGCAGCCGTCTTGCTGTTGAGATAATTGAAGTCCATCGCCTGTCCTCTCGTCCTGATTGGCGGCCACGAGGGGATTCTTGGCTGGCGATGGTTAATCCGCCGTTAAGTGGGGCGGACTGGAGGCATGCGGGATTAACCGTGTGCGATGCACCGTGGGAGAGGCGACGACGCTACCGCCCACCCGCCCGGTGATATTCCGCGACGGTCCGCGCGACGAGATCGTCGACCGCGAGCACCTCGGTGACACCAGAGGTCGAATGCCCGCCGCTCCAGACGTCGCGCCAGCGCTTGGGACGGCTTTCGCGCGCGGCGACGTCGATATCCTCGGCGATGTCGATCGCGCCGCGCGCCGGCAGATCGTCGGGATCGAGCCCGGCGGCCACGATCGACGGCCGCAGCATGCTGGTCTGAAGTCCCGTGAACGCGGTGGTGAGCAAGATGTCGTCGGCGCTGCTCTCGACCAGCATCTGCTTGTGACGTTCGTCCGCCATGCTCTCGCGCGTTGCGATGAACTTCGTGCCCATATAGGCGAGATCGCAGCCGAGCACTTCTGCCGCGTGCAGCGCGCAGCCGTCGCCGATGCCGCCCGCGAGCACGATGATGCCGTCATAGAACGCGCGCACCGCGCGGACGAAGGCGAACGGGTTGAGCCAGCCGGTCTGCCCGCCCGCGCCCGCGGCGAGCAGCACCAACCCGTCGGCGCCTGCTTGTGCCGCGCGTTCGGCATGGCGGATGGAAGCGACGTCCGCCAGCACCAGCGCTCCGGCGTCGTGCAGCGGCTTCAACACGGGCGCGGGCGAGCCGACCGATGTGATGACGATCTCCGGCCTGTGCCGCAGCAGTACGGCAAGATCCTGCTCCAGCCGCGCATTGGAGCGGTGCACGATCAGATTCGGACAAAGCGGCGCGGCCCTGCGGCCGGCCTGATCTTCGTACCGGCGCAAGCGCGTCTCGATCGCGGTCAGCCATTCATCGAGCTGCTCCGCGCCACGGCAATTCGCCGTGGGGAAGCTGCCGATCACCCCGTTGCGGCAGGCCGCGACCATGAGCTCGACGCCTGAGACCAGAAACATCGGCGCCGCGATCAGCGGCAGCGCGAGACGATCGCGGAAGCGTTGCAGTCGATCCGATGGCATGCGTGCCTCCCTCTCGCGGGCGTTTCGTGTCCTCCCGCAGTCTCTGTGCCAGCGTCGTCCCCGGCTTGTGACAAGGTGCTGCGCGCGGGCTTCGGGAGCGGCGGGACCGGATGGTAGAGTAAATACTCCGGGATTCTACGGTATCGTTGTTGCTTCCGCACCACAGCGCACAACGGAGTCTACGGCGACGATGCCCGCGCAATTGCCGGCGAATCAGGGAATCAACTAGACCGCTGACGGGGCTGGGGAAGCGGAGAGTGAAATGAGAGTCGCTTCCCTGGAAAGTGCGGTCGCCGCGATTACGTTGATCACGGCTATCATCGTGGTGCTGTGGGGGATCAAGATCTTCTACGGTGTGTGAACTGGCAGGATGCCGAGCATCCCTTCCGCGGCGGCGGAAGCCTGCCGTTCATCCGGAAGGAGCGATCGCGGCCCCGCCGTGACGCTCACCGCTTCTCGATCACCAGACTCTGCACCGCGCGGCCGAAATAGCCCTGACGGTCGGCGAGGCGCGACATCGCAAGGCCCGCGCCGTCGGGGCCGATCCAGGAATCGCCGTCGAGCAGGATCCACTCGCCGACCGGCTGGCGCGCAAAGCTCACGGTGAGGTCGGCGTTGATGTAGGTCCAGGCGCGAAAGTCGAGCGTCGAGGCGGTGCCGTTGGAGAAGTCGGCGGCGACCACGGCGCGCATCGCCTGCGAGATGGCCTCGCCTTCGATCAGCGGATGGTCGACGCGAAACCAGATCGCGCCGGCGCCGGCCTGGCCGAAGCGGCCGCGGGCGGCGCGCATCGAGACCGATCGCACGAACGGGCTGGTGGCAGCGTGACCGTCCTCGACCAATGAATGCTCCGGCGCGGGCAACGTGACCGGCAGTTCCTCGACCTCGTCCGGCAGCGTCAGCTCCTGGTGCCTGATCTTCAGCACGGTGGCGCCGACCACCTGCACCCCGTCGGCGAGCAGCTTGATCCCGCAGAGCTGGATCTTGCGGCCCTCGCGCAAGACCTCGGTCGCGATCGTGAGCGGCGCCACCGGCACCGGACGCATCAGGTCGATGGTCACCCGCGCGATGTCCATCGGCGCCGCCGTCGGGATGCGCTCAGCCGCCCACGTCACCAGCGATGCCGGTGCCGAGCCGTGCTGCATGCGCCGGTCCCAGGGACCGGCCGCATCGGGGCTGGTGACGACGTTGTTGCCGTCGACGCGGTAGATGGCGGTCATGCTGCACTCGATCCGGGAGCGATCACAGCGGCGGATCGATCGCTTCGTCGTATTCCTTCTTGAAGCGCGCGATCAGCTCGGCGGCTGGCACGATGCCCTCGACGCTGCCGATGCCCTGGCCGCTTCCCCAGATCTCCTTCCAGGCCTTCGGCTTCGCGCGCTCGCCTGAGGCGTCGGTGCCGAAGTTCATCTTGGAGGGATCGGACGTCGGCAGGTTTTCCGGGTCCATGCCTGCGGCCAGGATCGAAGGCTTCAGATAATTGCCGTGCACGCCGGTGAAGAGATTGGAATAGACGATGTCGTCGGCGCTCGAGCCGGCGATCATCTCCTTGTACTTCTCGACCGCATTGGCCTCCTTGGTCGCGATGAAGGCCGAGCCGATATAGGCGAAGTCGGCCCCCAAGATGCGCGCGGCGCGGATCGCCTTGCCGTTGCCGATCGCCCCCGACAGCGCGATCGGTCCGTCGAACCACTTGCGCGTCTCGGCCACGAAGGCCAGCGGCGAGATGGTGCCGGCATGGCCGCCGGCGCCGGCCGCGACCAGGATCAGGCCGTCGGCCCCCTTCTCGATCGCCTTGTGCGCGAATTTCTGGTTGATCACGTCGTGGAAGACGATGCCGCCCCAGCCGTGCACGGCCTGGTTCAGCTCCTCGCGGGCGCCGAGCGAGGAGATGATCATCGGCACCTTGTACTTGGCGCAGAGCTGCATGTCGTGATCGAGCCGGTTGTTCGACTTGTGCACGATCTGGTTGACCGCGAACGGCGCCGACGGCCTGTCGGGATGGGCGCGGTCGTAGGCCGCGAGCTCTTCGGTGATCCGCGCCAGCCATTCGTCGAGCAGTTCCGGCGGCCGCGCGTTCAGCGACGGAAACGAGCCGACCACCCCCGCCTTGCACTGCGCGATCACCAGATCGGGCACCGAGATGATGAAGAGCGGCGAGCCGATCACGGGGATCGACAGGCGCCCCTTGAACAAGGCAGGCATGGACATTGCGGAACGATCCTTTGTTGGCCGGTCGAATTGAAAGCTGAGAGCCATACCAACAAGGCAATCTTTCCACTGTCAAGTATTGCGTTTTGGCGCCGTGTCCGATGCGGCTACCACAATTCCAAGCAGCGGAATTCGGGCCTTCCAGGTCTACCCGCCCGTCATTGCGAGCGAAGCGAAGCAATCCAGAAATGTATCCGCGGAGACGGTCTGGATTGCTTCGTCGCAAGGGCTCCTCGCAATGACGCGGCGAGAGCTGCAGATGACACCCTACCCGATCAGATCCGGATTGATCAGCCGCTCGAACGAGAACATCTCGTCCCACTTCTCCTGCGTCAGCAGCTTGCGCTCGACCACCACGATCTGGTGCAGCGACTTGCCGCTCTTGTAGCCCTCGCGCGCGATCTCGGCGCATTGCTTGTAGCCGAGCAGCGGCTTCAGCACCGTGACGATGCCGAGCGAGTTGAGCACCATGTTGCGGGTGTGCTCCTCGTTGGCGGTGATGCCGACGACGCAGTTCTCGCGCAGGCTGTTGACCGCACGCTCCATGGTGCGAATCGAAAAGAACAGCGCGAACGAGATCACCGGCTCCATCACGTTGAGCTGAAGCTGGCCGGCGCTTGCCGCCAGCGTCACCGTGGTGTCGAGGCCGATCACGAGGAAGCTGGTCTGGTTGACGACCTCGGGGATCACAGGGTTGACTTTGCCCGGCATGATCGAGGAGCCCGGCTGCAGCTGCGGCAGGTTGATCTCGTTGAAGCCGGCGCGCGGGCCCGAGGCGAGCAGGCGTATGTCGTTGCAGATCTTGGTCAGCTTGCTCGCGGTGCGCTTCAACACGCCGGAGAGCTGCACATAGGCGCCGGTGTCGGAGGTCGCCTCCACGAGATCGCCGGCGAGGATGAAATCGACGCCCGTGAGCGCGCTGAGGTGGCGGACGGCGAGCTTGGGATAGCCGACCGCCGCAGTGACGGAGGTGCCGATCGCGGTGGCGCCGAGATTGATCTCGCGCAGCAGCGCGCGCGCTTCCGAGATGCGGTCGACCTCCTCGCCGATCGTGGTGCCCCAGCCCCGGAATTCCGCGCCGAGCGACATCGGCACCGCATCCTGCAGATGGGTGCGGCCCATCTTCAGCACCCGGTCGAACTCGCGCCCCTTGGCGAAAAAGGCTTCCTGGAGCTGGCGCAGCGCCGTCATGTAGCTCTCGAGCCGCAGGATCAGGGCGAGGCGAAAGGCGGTCGGATAGGTGTCGTTGGTGGACTGGCCGTAATTGACGTGATCGTTCGGACTGACGTGCTGGTAGTCGCCCTTGGCAAAGCCGAGCGATTCCAGCGCGAGGTTCGCGATCACCTCGTTGGCGTTCATGTTGGTCGACGTGCCGGCGCCGCCCTGGATGAAATCGGTGACGAACTGATCCATCATGTCGCCGGCGATGACGCGGTCGCAGCCGAGGATGATGGCGTCCGCGACCTTGGCGTCGATCGCGCCGAGGTCGCGATTGGCCATCGCGGCGGCCTTCTTGACGTAACCGAGCGCCTTCACGAAGTAAGGCTCCTGGTTCATCGGAATGCCGGTGATGTGGAAGTTCTCCTTACCCCGGATGGTCTGGACGCCGTAATAGATGTCGTCGGCGATCTCGCGCTGTCCGAGGAAGTCCTGCTCCGTACGGCTCATGGGCGCTCCTTGGTTCTCGCGCGAGGGCCTTCAGTTCTGGCACAGCGCGCTGGTCACGAAAGTGTCGGTGCGGCAGTCGTCCGGCTTACGTTGCCGGCCGGGGATCAGGACCTTGGCGGAGCATTTTTCCGCGGAATCGGCGTTCAGGCTCTTGCCTTCCTTGTAGCCCTTGCCCTGGCAGAGCTGGTCGGCCGCCTGCTTGCAGTCGGGTGCGCCGTTCGCAGAGACCGGGCAGATCACGCGCCCCGACACCATGGTCGAGGGCTTGGCCAGCCGCGACAGGTCGTCCATGGTTTCGCTGGGGCTTTTGATCGGCGGCAGGATCGAGGGCAGCTTGTCGAACAGCTTGCCCATTTCGTTGATCAGCCCGGGATTCTCCTCAGCTGCCGGCGGCGCCGATGGAGCGGGCGTCGACGGCGGCGGGGCGGCCTGCGCCCCCTGCTCCCGAAGGCCGAGCGTCGGCGGGGCGGATTGCGGCCGGGCTGTTCCGCCGGCCGCGAGAAGGAGCAGCAGCGCTGCCGACATCAGCGTCCCAGACCGTGCGGCCGGATTGCCGGATCGAACCATCATGACGGCAACCGTAACCGAAGCCGGCGCGGCGGCAAAGCCGCCGCCCTAGATCAGCTTGACCGCGATGACGAAGCCGAGCACCAGCACCGCGGCGCCGATCGCAACCCAGAGACCGAGATGCTTCTCGATCCGAACCCGGATCCAGTCGCCATAGCGGTTGAGCAGGATCGCGACGACGAAGAAGCGCCCGCCGCGCGCGACGATCGAGCACAGGATGAACAGGATGATGTTGTAGCCGGCAAAGCCCGAGGTGATAGTGACGAGCTTGTAGGGGATCGGCGTCAACCCCTTGAGCAGGATGATCACCGCCCCCCATTCGGCATAGGAGGCCCTGAAGGCGTCGACCTTGTCACCGAGGCCGTAGACCTGGATCAGCCACTGGCCGACCGAGTCGAACAGCAGCGCGCCGATGGCATAGCCGACGACGCCGCCGATCACCGAGGTGATGGTACAGACCGTTGCATACACCCAGGCGCGCTGCGGGCGCGCCAGCGACATCGGGATCAGCATCACATCCGGCGGGACCGGAAAGAAGGAGCTTTCGGCGAAAGACACGATGCCCATGATCCAGAGCGCGTAGGGCTTGTGGGCGGCGTCGATGCACCAGTCGTAGATACGTTTCAGCATGGCGCCGCGATGAAGCACCATGGGACGGATTTGTCCATCGCCAGTTTTTGGGCGATTTGTGACGTTTTCAGTGGCGCTTGCGCGCGGCGCGGCCGTCGAGCGCGACAATAGGCCGCCGCGAGGCCATGCGCGGTGACGCGACTTTGGGCAATTTCGCCGGCGTCTTCGGCAGTTTCTCGGCAATACCGAGCATGTCCTCCCGCCGCGTCATTTCCCGCCAGACGTCCTCGGGGCGTACTCCGGCCGAAGCCCACAGCACGGTGAGATTGTAGAGCAGGTCGGCACTTTCCCGGATCACGGCCTCACTATCGCCATTGACCGCATCGATGACGACCTCGATGGCTTCTTCGGCCAGTTTCTTCGCCATTTTTGAGGGCCCACGCTGAAACAGCCGGGCTGTGCGCGATGTTGCCGGATCAAGATCTCTGGCCGCGAGCACAGCCAGATATAGCCGCTCAAGCGAATCACTCATGGTACTCAAAACTACTCGAAACAAATGGCCGGCGTGTTAACACGCGGCAATATAAGCAAAAAACAAGCCGCCGCGGCAAGCGCGACGGCCTGTTCGCCGATGACGTATGGCCGATCGGTTAATAGCAGCTATAGCCGGAATAGCCGTGGGCGCAGGGGTTTTTGTAGCCGCCATAGGTGTAGCGGTTGCCGGAGTCGTAATAATAGGGACCATAGCCGGGGCTGCTGTAATAGACCGGGCCGCCCTCGTAATAGTAACCCGGACCCGGATCATAGGCGTAGGCATTGCGGCTGGCTGCGATCGCGAGGCCGGTCGCGGCCAGGCCGAACATCGCGGCAGCAGCGGCGCCGCCACCACCGCCATGCCAATGACGGCCGCCCGCGTAGGAGGCGCTGGGGGCAGCGGCGGTCAGGGCCACCACGGCAGCCGTGGCAAGAACGGCCTTGCGGCCGACGAACTTCGAAAAGCTGTCAAACATGATCTGGACCCTCCTTGGGACCTCGGATTGTGCCTGACGACAGGCTGATGTCTGTCAAACACTCGCCCCCTAAGTAGGTTCCCCAACCCCAACACAAGCTGAACGGGGTTGCGTAACGATGCCGCAAGCCCGCTCATCCACCGTTCATGTTCGCGCGCGCACGCTCGTCGCGGGCCGGCGCTGCAAGCCGTCACGAAACCATAACAATGCGGGGCCGGCGCGACCGATGTCCGGATTCAAGACGATCGCCCTTCAGTGCCTGCTGGCCCTTGCAATCCCGTTCGCCGCATTGAGTGTGCCCAAGGCCATCGCGGCCGAGAGCGGCGCTCCCTCGACTGCGATCCACTTCACCTTCGACCGTCCCATCGATGCGAGCATGGCGCCGTTCTTCCTTGCGGCGAAGGACGGCAGGTTCGGCGCCGAGCGTCTCAACGTCTCCTTCAACAGCGCGAGCGGATCGCCGGAGGCGCTCGCACGCCTCGCCAAAGGCGACAGCGAGCTTGCGCTCGTCGACATCAACGAGCTGATCCGCTTTCGTGACAAGGACGACGCGGCGCCGGTCAGGGCCGTGTTCGTGCTGTTCGACCGCGCGCCTTACGCGATCGTCGCGCGCAGGAGCCGCGGTGTCCGCGTCCTGCCCGATCTCGATGGCAAGACCGTCGGCGTTGCCGACGGCGATCTATCGATGCGGCTGTGGCCGGCACTGGCGCAGCAGAACGACATCAAGGCATCGCACGTCAAATTCCACAAGATCGGCGCCGCGGTGCGCGAACCGATCCTGTCCGCAGGACAGGTCGATGCCGTCGCCGGCTTCAGCTACCTCTCGGCGGTGAACCTGCGCGATCGCGGCGTGCCCGAAGCCGATCTCGTCGTGCTGCGCTACGCCGACTACGGCTGCGAAGCCTACGGCTTTGCCGTGGTGGCCAACACCGCCTTCGCCGCGTTGAAGCCGGATGCGGTGAAGGGCTTCGTCCGCGCCTTGATCGCGGGCATCAAAGCGACGGCCAGGGAGCCGGCGCGGGCGGCGGAGGAGGCCGCGAGCCGCATCGACGACGGCGACCGCAATCTGGAGCTGGAGCGCCTGCGCGCCGTCCTTGCCGACAACATCCTGACCGAGGAGGTCAAGCGCAACGGCGTTGGCGGCATCGATCCGGCGCGCCTGGAGCGCTCGATCGATCAGATCGCGCAGGACTTCAAATTCCGCAAACGGCCGGCTTTTCGCGACGTGTTCGACGACCAGTTCCTGCCGCCGCTGGCAGAGCGGCTGATCAACTGAGCAAAACTGCAAGCTTGCGCTGTATCTCGCGGCGGTCCCTGCTTAGAATGTGGGCTCCCTCGTCGCCGAGTCCTCGCCCACATGTCCATTCTCCGTCTCTACACCCGCGTTCTCGAGCTGCTCGGCAAGGAGGCGCGGCTCGGCTGGGTGCTCGCGGTCGCCAACCTCCTGCTGGCGGGATCGCAGTTCGCCGAGCCGGTGCTGTTCGGCCGGATCGTCGACGTGCTCTCGGGCAAGGCCGTGGCCGGCTCGAGCTCGGCCTGGCCGTTCCTGGCCGCCTGGGTCGCGTTCGGGCTGTTCACCATCGTCTGCAGCGCGCTGGTGGCCTTGCAGGCCGACCGGCTCTCGCATCGCCAGCGCCAGGCGGTGCTGACCGATTATTTCGAGCACATCCTGCAGCTGCCGTTGACCTTCCACTCCGGCACCCATTCCGGCCGGCTGATGAAGGTCATGCTCAACGGCACGGACGCGCTGTGGCGGCTGTGGCTCGGCTTCTTCCGCGAGCATTTTGCCGCGATCCTTTCGGTCCTGGTGCTGCTGCCGCTGTCGCTCTACCTGAACTGGCGGCTGGCGATCCTCTTGTTCGTGCTCTGCATCGTCTTCACTGGCCTGACCACCTTCGTTGTGCGCAAGACCTTCGGCATGCAGATGGAGGTCGAGGAGCATTACAGCGAGCTCTCCGCGCGCGCGTCGGACGCGCTCGGCAACGTCGCGCTGGTGCAGAGCTTCGTGCGCGTCGAATCCGAGGTCAAAGGACTGCGTTCGGTCGCCGACGAGCTGCTGGCCGCGCAGATGCCGGTGCTGTCGTGGTGGGCGCTGGTCACGGTGATCACGCGCGCGTCCACCACCATCACGGTGCTGGCGATCTTCACCCTCGGCATCGCGCTGCACGACCAGGGCCTGACCTCGGTCGGCGAGATCGTGATGTTCGTGAGCTTCGCGACGCTGCTGATCCAGAAGCTCGAGCAGGTGGTGAGCTTCATCAACAGCGTGTTCATGGAAGCCCCGCGCCTGCGCGAGTTCTTCAATGTGCTCGACGCCGTGCCCGCGGTGCACGACCGACCCGACGCAATCGATGCCGGCAGGCTGTCGGGCCTCGTCGAGTTCAACGACGTCACGTTCTCCTATGACGGCAAGCGGCCGGCGATCGAGGACCTCACCTTCACCGCGCTGCCGGGCCAGACCATCGCGCTGGTCGGCCCGACAGGGGCAGGCAAGTCGACCGCGATTGCGCTCCTGCATCGCGCCTTCGATCCGCAATCCGGCGTCATCAAGATCGACGGCATGGACGTGCGCGGCGTCACGCTGACCTCGCTGCGGCGGAACATCGGCGTGGTGTTCCAGGAAGCACTGCTGTTCAACCGCTCGATCGCGGAGAATTTGCGCGTCGGCAAGCCGGATGCGACCGAGGCCGAGATGCGCAAGGCGGCGGAGCGCGCGCAGGCGCTGGAATTCATCGAGCGCAGCGGCGGTTTCGAGACCAATGCCGGCGAGCGCGGCCGCATGCTCTCCGGCGGCGAACGGCAGCGGCTGTCGATCGCCCGCGCCCTGCTGAAGGACCCGCCGATCCTGATCCTGGACGAGGCGACCTCCGCGCTCGACGCCGTCACCGAGGTCAAGGTGAATGCCGCTCTCGACGAAGTGATGAGGGGCCGCACCACCTTCGTGATCGCCCATCGCCTCTCCACCATCCGCAACGCCACCCGGATCCTGGTGTTCGAGAATGGACGCGTGATCGAAACCGGAACTTTCGAGGAACTCGTGGCCAAAGGCGGCCATTTTGCCGAGATGGCCAAGGCCCAGTTCATGGTGCAGGAGAACGCGCGGGCCAGCGTGACGGCCGCCGAGGCTGCCGCGACAGCTGCCAAATCCCCCTAGCAAGTCCCGAGAGGACCGTCGAAATTCGGCCTACTTCGTTGCGGAATACCCGCCCGAAGCCCCTATTCTCGACGCACCAGCCGGTATAGGTTTGCGACGCCGCAAGCGGCGGCGCTGGATTTCAGAACCGACAATCAGATCACGAGAACCGACCCTCTCGGGCGCGGATCTCCAAGGACCGGAATCGGATAGTGCACGCCCTTCGCCCGCTGCTTCGCAAATCCCTGTTCAACCTGTTCGCTGCGACGCTCGCCTGTGCCGCGTTGCTCGCACCGCGCGCGGCGGACGCCGAAGCGCTCCTGCTGATCGAGGCCGACAGCGGCAAGGTGTTGCAGGCCGAAAACGCGACCATTCCGTGGTATCCGGCCTCCGTCACCAAGATCATGACAGCCTATGTGACGCTGAAGGCGGTCAAGGACGGCAGGCTGACGCTCGACACGCTGCTCACGGTGTCGCCAACCGCGGCCTCGCAATCGCCCTCGAAGATGGGGTTCCGCCCGGGAACGCAGGTCACCGTCGACAACGCGCTGAAGATGATGATGGTCAAGTCGGCGAACGACATGGCCGTGGTGCTCGCCGAAGGCGTCGGCGGCTCGGTCGACGGCTTCTCCGCGGTGATGAACGACACCGCGAGGAAGCTCGGCATGACCCAGACGAGCTACGTCAACCCGAACGGCCTGCCCGCCGAAGGCCAGGTCACCTCGGCGCGCGACCTCGGCATCTTGGCGCGCTCGTTCCTGCGCGACCTGCCGGAGTACGAGTACTTCGTGCACATCCCGGCGATCCGCTTCGGCAAGCGCGTCACCGGCAATTTCAACAAGCTGATCGGCCGCTATCCCGGCGCCGACGGGTTCAAGACCGGCTTCATCTGCGCCTCCGGCTACAACCTCGTCGCCTCGGCCACGCGCAACGGCCGCCGGCTGATCGCGGTGGTGCTCGGCGCCAATTCCGGCACGGCGCGCGCGGTGAAGGCGGCGCAGCTGCTGGAGCGCGGCTTCGCTCAGGACAACCTCACCTGGCTGCGCCCCTCGCTCGGCACCGTCGACAATCTCGTGCCGGTCGATGCCACGCCGCCGAACCTGCGCGACGAGATGTGCGGACCCAACCGCAAGCGGCCGGCCAGCGACGACGACGATGCGCTGATTGCTGCCAATGGCGGCGCGACCGGATCCGCCTCCGCCACCGGCGGCGCCGCCCAGTTCACCTTCTTCACGGCCGGCCTGCAGCCGCCGCTGATGAAGGCTTCCGAGCTGATGGCCTCGGCCCCCGCGGCCACAGAGCCCGTGCAGGTCTATACCGGTCCGACCCGCACCGGCACGGCCCTGATCGCCGCGGTCGCAGCCGATGCCGACCAGCAGGCCGCGTCCAAGCCGCGTGGCAAGAAGTCGCGCGTCGCCAAGAAGCCAGACGCCGCCGACAAGCCCAAGGAGGGAAACAAGGAGGCTGGCACGAAGACCGCGGCGGTGAAGCCCGACGCCAAGCAGGCTGACGGCAAGGGCGACGGCAAGACCGCAGCCAAACCGGCCGCTGCCAAGCCGGCCGGCGCCAAGCATGCTGCGGCCAAGCCCGATGCGGCCAAACCTGCCGAGAAGCCTGCAAGCGGCGACCAGGCCGCCAAGCCCGCCAAGCCCAAGGCTGCGAAGCCGGCCGCTGCCGCCAAGCCGGCGAACAACAGTTAACGCCTCTCGGAATTGAGCCAGCCCGCGCTTCGCACCTGCGGCAGCGGGTTTTGCGACGATTCCAGTAGCGACACCCCGACCTTTGCCCTAAGCCACGATGGCTTGCCACCCGTTCCGGCAAGCTGGATACTGGCGGCAACGAGGCAAGCCCGAGGACAACGGGCCCTGGTCAATGAGGGGAGTCTTCCATGGAGCGCATCTGGCTCAAGCAATATCCGCCCGGCGTGCCCGCCGATATCGAGCCGACGCAATACGCATCGCTGGTCGACCTGCTGGAGGAGAGCTTCACCAAGTTCGCCGACCGCAAGGCGTTCATCTGCATGGACAAGTCGATCAGCTATCGCGACCTCGACCAGATGTCGGTCGCGCTCGCCGCGTACTTGCAAGGCCGCGGACTGCAGCGCGGCGCGCGTGTCGCCATCATGATGCCGAACGTGCTGCAATATCCGGTTGCAACCGCCGCCGTGCTGCGCGCCGGTTTCGCGGTGGTCAACGTCAACCCGCTCTATACCCCGCGCGAGCTCGAGCACCAGCTCAAGGATTCCGGCGCCGAAGCCATCATCGTGTTGGAGAACTTCGCTCACACCGTCGAGCAGGTGATCGCGAGAACGCAGGTGAAGCACGTCATCGTCGCCAGCATGGGCGACCTGCTCGGCTTCAAGGGCGTGATCGTCAACCTCGTCGTCCGCCGGGTCAAGAAGATGGTCCCGGCCTGGTCGCTGCCAGGCTCGGTCTCCTTCAACGACGCGCTGTCCGCCGGCCGCGGCATGACGTTCAACAAGCCGAAGCTGTCGCCGGGTGACGTCGCCTTCCTGCAATATACCGGCGGCACCACCGGCGTCTCCAAGGGCGCCACGCTGCTTCATCGCAACATCGTCGCGAACGTCCTGCAGAACGACGCCTGGCTGCAGCCGGCGCTCAATGCGCCGCCGCATGTCGAGCAGCTCATGATCGTCTGCGCGCTGCCGCTCTATCACATCTTCGCGCTGACGGCCTGTTATCTGCTGGCGGTGCGCGCCGGCGGCTGCAACCTGCTGATCCCGAACCCGCGCGATATCGCCGGCTTCGTCAAGGAGCTGGCGAAATACCAGGTCAACAGCTTCCCGGCCGTGAACACGCTCTACAACGGCTTGATGCACCATCCCGATTTCAAGAAGCTCGACTTCTCCAAGCTGAAGATCTCCAACGGCGGCGGCATGGCGGTGCAGCGCCCCGTGGCCGATCAATGGAAGGCGATCACCGGCTGCTTCATTGCCGAAGGCTACGGCCTGTCGGAGACCTCGCCGACGCTGACCTGCAACCCGGCGACGGCAACCGAGTTCACCGGGACGATCGGCATCCCGGTGCCCTCGACCTACATCTCGATCCGCGACGATGACGGCAACGAAGTCCCGCTCGGCCAGGCCGGCGAGATCTGCGCCAAGGGCCCGCAGGTGATGTCCGGCTACTGGAACAGGCCGGAAGAGACCGCCAAGGTGATGACCGCGGACGGCTTTTTCCGGACCGGCGACATCGGCGTGATGGACGAGAAGGGCTACACCAAGATCGTCGACCGCAAGAAGGACATGATCCTGGTCTCGGGCTTCAACGTCTATCCGAACGAGATCGAGGAAGTGATCGCGAGCCATCCGGGCGTGCTCGAATGCGCCGTGATCGGCATCCCCGATTCCAAGTCCGGGGAAGCGGTGAAGGCCTTCGTGGTGAAGAAGGACCCGAACCTCACCGCCGAAGCCGTGATCAAGTTCTGTCACGAGCAGCTCACCGGCTACAAGGTGCCCAAGCACATCGAATTCCGCAACGACCTGCCGAAGACCAATGTCGGCAAGATCCTGCGCCGGCAGCTCCGCGACGAGAAGAAGGCGGAAGCGGCTTAAAGGCACGCCTCTCGGCTCGATGGGGCGCGCCCACGCGCCCCATCGTCATTGCGAGCGTAGCGAAACAATCCAGAGTTATTTCCGCAGAGACAGTCTGGATTGCTTCGTCGCAAGAGCTCCTCGCAATGACGAGAAAATTGCGACCGTCGCCTCATCACAGCGCGGTGAAGCCGTTTCCCTCCGGCGGTAAAATGCTCTAGAACAGCCCCGGCCCATTTCCATGGAGAAACGACGATGGCGATCCAGATTGGCGACAAGCTGCCCGAGGCGAAATTCCGCGTGATGACGGCGGAAGGCCCGCAGGTGAAGACCACCGACGACGTCTTCAAGGGCAAGAAGGTGGCGCTGTTCGCGGTGCCCGGCGCCTATACCGGCACCTGCCACAAGATGCATCTGCCGAGCATCTTCCTCAACGCCTATGCCATGAAGGACAAGGGCGTCGACACCATCGCCATCGTCTCGGTCAACGACGCCTTCGTCATGAACGCCTGGAAGCGCGACACCGACCAGCGCGACGAGGCGATCTTCCTCGCCGACGGCAATGCCGACTTCACCAAGGCGATCGGCATGGAGCTGGACGCCTCCGCCAACGGCCTCGGCATCCGCTCCAAGCGCTATTCGATGCTGATTGAGGACGGCGTGGTCAAGAAGCTGAACCTCGAGGCGATGCCCGGCAAAGTCGAGGTGTCGGGCGGAGATACGTTGCTCGGGCAGCTGTGAGACTCTGGTCATTCCGGGGCGCGCGCAGCGCGAGCCCGGAATCCATCTTACGTCACAACGCGTAGAGGAATGGATTCCGGGCTCGCCCTCCGGGCGCCCCGGAATGACACCTACTCCCTCACCCGCTGCTGCAACCGCGCCATGGCGATGCCGTCGCGAGCGAGCTGATCGGCGCGCTCGTTCTCGGGGTGGCCAGCGTGGCCCTTGACCCAATGCCAGCGGACCTCGTGCTGCTTCAGCGCGGCGTCGAGGCGCTGCCATAGCTCGACGTTCTTCACCGGCTTCTTGTCGGCGGTGCGCCAGCCGTTGCGCTTCCAGCCGAAGATCCAGCCGGTGATGCCCTGCCGGACATACTGGCTGTCGGTATAGAGATCGACCGTGCACGGCCTCTTCAACGCTTCGAGCGCCGAGATCGCCGCCATCAATTCCATCTGGTTGTTGGTGGTGTGCGGCTGGCCGCCGTTCAGCTCCTTCTCCTTGTCGCCGAACTTCAGGATCGCGCCCCAGCCGCCCGGCCCGGGATTTCCCGAGCAGGCGCCGTCGGTATAGATCGTGACATTGGGAAGCTCGCTCACGCCACCAGCCCCGACGGCGTCAACCCGTAGTCGCGCACGCTCGTCACACTCTGGTGGAAGCGCAGCTTGCGAACATATTCCAGCGGGTCCTTCGGCTTGACCAGCGCGCCCGGCGGCACGTTGAGCCAGTCGACCAGCCGCGTCAGCAGGAAGCGGATGGCGGCGCCGCGCGCCAACAGCGGCAGCGCGGCCTCTTCGGCTTCGCTCAGCTGGCGCACGCGGCCATAGGCGTTGAGGAAGGCGCGCGCCTTTGTGACGTTGAAGGAATGATCAGGCTCGAAGCACCAGGCGTTGAGGCAGATCGCGACGTCATAGGCCAGCATGTCGTAGCAGGCGAAGGTGAAATCGATGATCCCCGAGAGCTTGTCGCCGAGGAAGAAGACGTTGTCGTTGAAGAGGTCGGCATGGATCACGCCTTCGGGCAGGTTGCTCGGCCAGATCCCGCTCGAGAGATGGTCGAGCTCGGCGGCGAGGAAGGCGCGCAGCCCCGGCTGCACCTCGTCGGCCCGGTTCGAAGCCGCATCGAACAGCGGCCGCCAGCCGGCGACCGACAGTGCGTTGGCGCGCCGAACCGCGAAATTGGCGCCGGCCAGATGCATCCGGGCCAGCCCCTCGCCGACCCCGGCGCAATGGGTCGCGTTCGGCTTGCGCGGCCAGACGCCTTCGAGAAAGGTGATGATCGCGGCGGGCCGGCCTGCGAGCTCGCGCAACGCCTCGCCGTCGCGTCCCCGCACGGGCAGCGGACAATTGACGCCGTGCTCGGCGAGGTGCGTCATCAGTCCGAGGAAGAACGGCAGATCGTTCTTCGCCACGCGCTTTTCGTAGAGCGTGAGGATGAACGAGCCTTTGCTCGTGTGCAGCAGGAAGTTGGAGTTTTCGACGCCCTCGGCGATGCCCTTGTAGGAGAGCAATTCGCCGAGATCGTATTGCTTCAGGAAATCCGCAAGCTCGTCGGCGGCGACGTCGGTGTAGACCGCCATAAAGGTCTACTCGGCGGCAGCTTCGGGGCGCACCTGACGCGGCAGCGGGAAGAACTCATTCTCCTCCGCGGCCGAGACCGTCTCCACGTGCAGCGTGTAGCGCTCGGCGAAGGCGTCCATGATCTCCTCGACGATCACCTCCGGCGCCGACGCGCCCGCCGTGATGCCGAGACTCTTGATGTTGCCGAACCTGCCCCAGTCGAGGTCGGCGGCGCGCTGCGCCAGCACCGCGATCTTGCAGCCCTCGCGCTCGGCAACCTCGCGCAGGCGCTGCGAGTTCGACGAATTGGGGGCACCGACGACGATGAGCGCGTCCACCACCGGCGCCACCTTCTTCACCGCGAGCTGGCGGTTGGTGGTGGCGTAGCAGATGTCTTCCTTGTGCGGCCCGTTGATGTTCGGGAAGCGCTCCTTGAGCAGTGCGACGATCTCCGCGGTGTCGTCGATCGACAGCGTGGTCTGGGTCACGAAGGCGAGGTTGTTGGGGTCCTTCGGCGTGATGGTCTTGGCGTCCTCGGCGGTCTCGATCAGGGTCACGGCGCCGGGCGGCAGCTGGCCGAGCGTGCCGACCACCTCGGGATGGTGGGAATGGCCGATCAGGAAGATCTCGCGGCCGCGCTTGAAGTGGATCGCGGCCTCGCGATGCACCTTGGTCACGAGCGGGCAGGTCGCATCCAGCGAGAACAGGTTGCGGGACTGGGCGTCGGCCGGAACCGACTTCGGCACGCCGTGGGCCGAGAACACCACCGGGGCGGTGGTGTTTTCGGGGATTTCGGCGAGCTCCTCGACGAAGATGGCGCCCTTCTTCTTCAACCCATCGACGACGTACTTGTTGTGCACAATCTCGTGGCGAACATAGACGGGGGCACCGTACTTATCGAGCGCCCGTTCCACGGTGTCGATCGCCCGGACCACCCCGGCACAAAAGCCGCGGGGAGAACAAAGCACGATCTTGAGGTCTGGTTTGGCTGACATTGAGCGATCTCGGGACCGAATCACCCGTTTCGCCTTCTGGCGGGGGCGGTCGATGGATGGGAATTAGGCTTAAAACTGTCGGCTTGAACCCTACAGCGGTTCAAAGGGAATTGGGCCCCCTTTCGGGCGGTGTCAAGGCACTATCTATAGCAGAACCATTGCATGGCTACCCCCTCCGGGCTTATATAGCGCGAATTCCCTGTCATCGCTGATGACCACCGGTTTCGCCTCCAGAGGGGTGGGCGAAGCACAAAGGAGATTTGCCATGAGCAACGCACCTCTGATGCCCAAGGCGACCGCCGTTTGGCTGCTCGACAACACCGCGCTGACCTTCGATCAGGTCGCCGATTTCACCAAGATGCATCCCCTCGAGGTGCGCGCCATCGCCGACGGCGACGCCGCCCAGGGCATCAAGGGCATGGATCCCCTCTCCAACGGCCAGCTGACCCGCGAGGAGATCGAGAAGGGCGAGAAGAACCCGGACTACCGGCTCCGCCTCCAGGAGAGCAAGGTGGTGCTGCCGCCCCAGCCCAAGCGCAAGGGCCCGCGCTACACCCCGGTCTCGCGCCGTCATGAGCGCCCGAGCGCCATCCTCTGGCTGCTGCGCAACCATCCGGAGCTCAAGGACGCCCAGATCATGCGCCTGGTCGGCACCACCAAGAGCACGATCGCCAGCGTGCGCGACCGTACCCACTGGAACACCTCGTCGCTGACCCCGATCGACCCGGTCACCCTCGGCCTGTGCTCGCAGATCGAGCTCGATTTCGAGGTGCAGCGCGCGGCGAAGGAAAAGCCGATCGACGCAGCCTATGGCGGCGCCACCCTGCTGCCGGCGTCCGAGACCACCAAGAAAGACGAGTTCGAGCCTGCCGAGCGATCGAGCGACGACCTCAACGTCGACGCCGTGTTCGCCAAGCTGAAGACGCTCGGCGGCAAGAAGCAGGACCAAGAGGAGGAGTAAGACTCCGCTCTTCGTTCGCGATCGAACACAAAGCAAAACGCGGCAGGAAAACCTGCCGCGTTTCGTTTGGGTGTGTGATCTCCCCGGCTTGAGAAGGGCGGGCCGTTGCCACACCCTCGGCGTCGTCCCCTCAGAACTTGTACGTCACGCCGGCGCCGACCAGCCAGGGATCGATATGCGCTGTGCCGGTGACCGGCAGGCCGGAGACGGTCGCGCTGTAGTTCGGGCGCAGCCAGAGCTTCTTGACGTCGACGTTGAGACCCCAGTGCCGGTCGATCATGTAGTCGAAGCCGAACTGGACGGCAGCGCCCCAGGCATTGCTGACGTGCAGGTTCGTTGCGGTGGCGACGATCGCGGGCGGTCCGACGATGGCCGCCGGCACGTTGGCGGCGGAATTGTTGAAGAACACGGTGTAGTTCACGCCCGCGCCGACATACGGCTTGAACGCGCCGAACTGGTCGAAGTGATATTGCAGCGTCAGCGTCGGCGGCAGCAGCGTGGTCTTGCCGATCGGCAGGTTCGCGAGCGAGCCGGTGCCGCTGATCGAATGTCTGGTCACGCCCAGGATCAGCTCGGCCGCTATGTTCTTGGTGAAGAAATAGCTGATGTCGAGCTCGGGGACGACCTGGTCGCTGATCGACAGACCTGAATTCGGCGACGACAGCGAAGGCACGCCCGCGACATTGACGGTGCTCCCGCCCGCATCCGGCAACACGCCGAGCACCCGCAGGCGCACCATCCACGGATTGAACGCCTCCGCCGGCGGCGGCGCCTTCTTGTAGGCCGGCAGATCTGCGGCCTGCACTGATGCAAGCGTGCCCACGAGCAGCGCGCCGAGTGTCGCGATCCGCGCCAAGTTTCTTATCGTTCCATCCATTGCAATCCCCTTCAACCATGTCCGCGCATCGTTGCGCGACATCAGCGTCAGAGCAGAAAGAGGACGGTGAAGGATTTGATGCCGATCAAACCAGGACCATCGCGACGCGATTTGACCCCGGCGTTGCAGATGTGTCACGGAAGGCGCGAATCCGAAGCGGGCGGCAACATAGTGCCGCAGCTCACATCATGGGCGCACGGGGTTGTTCAACATGTACTCGCCGAGATCGCGCTGGCGGCGATCGGCGCGCGCGGTGGCGGCGTTGCGCTGGACGTCGCGGTCCTTGCGGCAGGCCACGTATTCCGGCGAGCCTTGCGCATAGCCTCGGCTCTGGCACACCGCGTCGTCATCATCGCCGCCCATCGCCACCGGATTCTGGTAGCGCGCCGAGCAGGCGGAGAGAGCGATGGCGAGAGCTAAGGCGGTCAGCAGGCGTGGCGCGGCGGCAAGTGGCATCGAGGGTCCCTTGTTGACCGCCCCTGTTTAGCGCGGAATGAGGAGATTGTAAGTCCCCGGGCGCCGTTCCACGCTCGCTGTCATTCCCCGCGCAGGCGGGGAATCCAGTACGCCGCGGCGGTCATTGGCTCACACAATCGCCGCGGGGTACTGGATCACCCGCTTCCGCGGGTGATGACAGTTGAGTTGGGGACGACCTCGCGCCTCGCCCGTATGACCGCAGAACTTCCTCACACCCTTCCCTTCAGCGCCTCGCCGATCTCGTCGAGCGCCTTGGGATCCTCGATCGTCGCCGGCATGGTCCAGGATTCGCCGTCGGCGATCTTCTTGATGGTGCCGCGCAGGATCTTTCCGGAGCGCGTCTTGGGCAGGCGGCCGACGGTAATGGCGAGCTTGAACGCGGCGACCGGGCCGAGCTTGTCGCGCACCAGCGCGATGATCTCCTTCTCGATCTCGGCGGGCGGGCGCTTCACGCCCGCCTTCAGCACCAGGAAGCCGCAGGGCACCTCGCCCTTGATCGCGTCCTTGACGCCGAGCACGGCGCATTCGGCGACATCGGGATGCGAGGCCAGGATCTCCTCCATGCCGCCGGTGGAGAGACGGTGGCCCGCGACGTTGATGATGTCGTCGGTGCGGCCCATCACGAAGACATAGCCGTCCTCGTCCTTGTAGCCGGCGTCGGAGGTTTTGTAATAGCCGGGGAATTCGCTCAAGTAGGCTTCCTTGAAGCGCGCGTCCTGATTCCACAGCGTCGGCAGGCAGCCCGGCGGCATCGGCAGCTTGATGACGATCGAGCCCATGGTGTTGGGGCCGACCGGCTTTGCCGCTTCATCGACGACATCGACCTGGTAGCCCGGCATCGGCACCGTCGGCGAGCCGTGCTTCACCGGTAGCATGCCGAGGCCGACCGGATTGCCGGCGATGCACCAGCCGGTCTCGGTCTGCCACCAATGGTCGATCACCGGCACCTTCAGCTGCTGCTCCGCCCATTCCACGGTCGGCGGATCGGCACGCTCGCCGGCGAGGAACAGGGTGCGGAATTTCGAGAGATCGTACTGCCGGATGAATTTCCCTTCCGGGTCGTCCTTGCGGATGGCGCGGAAGGCCGTCGGAGCGGTGAAGAAGGCGACCGCCTTGTGCTCGGAGATCACGCGCCAGAACGCGCCGGCGTCGGGCGTGCCGACCGGCTTGCCCTCGTACATGATCGTGGTCGCGCCGTGCAGCAGCGGGCCGTAGACGATGTAGCTGTGGCCGACCACCCAGCCGATGTCGGAGCCGCACCACCAGACCTCGCCCGGCTTGACGCCATAGAGGTTGAACATCGACCATTTCACCGCGACGAGATGCCCGCCATTGTCGCGCACGACGCCCTTCGGCACGCCGGTCGTGCCCGACGTGTAGAGGATGTAGAGCGGGTCCGTCGCGGCGACGGGCACGCAAGCCGCGCGCTTGCCGTCGTTCAGCGCCTTGCGGCGCAGGCTGGCCCAGTCGTAATCGCGGCTCGGCGTCATCTCGCAGGTGAGCTGCGGGCGTTGCAATACGATGCAGGCCTTCGGCTTGCTGCCGGCAAGCCTGATCGCCTCGTCGAGCAGCGGCTTGTACTGCACGATGCGGCCGGGCTCGATGCCGCAGCTGGCGGACAGGATCAGCTTGGGCTGCGCATCGTCGATGCGGGTGGCAAGCTCCTTTGCGGCAAAGCCGCCGAACACCACCGAGTGCACCGCACCGAGCCGCGCGCAGGCGAGCATCGCGACCACCGCCTCCGGCACCATCGGCATATAGAGGATGACGCGGTCGCCCTTGGTGACGCCGAAATCCTGCATGATTGCGGCGAGCGCCTGGACCTCGTTCAGCAGTTCGGCATAGGTGAGCTTGGTGACCGAACCCGTCAGCGGCGAATCATGGATCAGCGCGACCTGGTCGGCACGTCCGCGTTCGACGTGGCGGTCGAGGGCGTTGTAGCAGGTGTTGACGACGCCTCCGGCAAACCAGCGGCCGTAGGTTCCTTGCGAGGGATCGAAGATCTGTTTCGCAGGCTCGATCCAGTCGATGTCCTTGGCTGCCTCGGCCCAGAACCCTTCCGGATCCGCCAGCGAACGCGCGTGGACCTCGTGATAGCTGCTTTTGCCCTGGACGTTCATGCCCGCGCTCCCGTTCCCTTTGTTCGCCTGGCCCTGACCTGACGACAGGACGAGCGTCCCGCCATGACCAGGATCAATTGCCGGCCTTGTTTGACGGGTATTTTCCCGGGAACGGGCCGCGGTTCAAGCCGAAAAGAACGCGTCTTCTCCCTGTCCCCGTTCTTGCAGGGCAAGGGCGAAGAACGGGCTTTCAGCTCTCCATCGCGTTCAGCCGCTGCAAGCGGTCCTGCATGATCTTCTTCAGATCGTAGCCGGGGCGGCGGAAGCTTGCATTGCGCGTGGTGAGGAACTCGCGCTGGGTCTTGCGCAGGTCGCTGGCGGAACGTCCCTTGGAGGCCCTCAGCACGCGTTCATAGGTCTCGGCAATCTGGCGATCGAGCACGCCGAGCTGAGCATCGGCGCAGATCACCTTCTCGACCTCGCGCTTGGCAGTGGCGCAATTGAAGGACGGGCCGTTGCCCGCCTCCGCATTCAGGGCACGCGGGGACTCGGCGCCGAACTTCGCGATCTCGGCGATCATGACCCGGCGGCCGTTCGCCGCATTCTCGTTGCCCGGGTCCAGCTTCAGCGCCGTCTCATAGTCGGCCAGCGCCTTCTTCCGCTCGCCCATCTTCTTGTAGAGCACGGCGCGGTTGTTGTAGGTCTTCGCGAAATTCGGATCGAGCTTGAGCGCAGCCTCGTAGTCGCTCAGCGCCGCCCCGAGCTCGCCCTTGAACTGGTAGGAATCGCCGCGGTTGGTCAGGAAATTGGCGCGCTGCTCCCGTCGTATCGCCTGGTCGTAATCGGCGATCGCCTTGTCGTACTCGCCCATCGCAGCATAAGTCAGGCCGCGGTTGTCGTAATATTCCGGCACCTTCGGATCGAGCCTGATCGCCTCGCCGTCGTCGGCGACCGCCTTGTCGAGCTGGCCGAGCTTCTTGTAGGCCGCGCCGCGATTGGTGTAGGTGCGCGCGCGGTTTGGATCGAGCCGCAGCGCCTCGTCGAAATTCCTGATCGCCTTCTCGTTGTCGCCGCCGAGATAATAGGCCACGCCGCGGTCGGACCAGGCTTGCGCATCGTCCGGCTTCAGCTTGATCGCCTGGTCGTAATCGGCGAGCGCGCGGTCGAGCCGGCGCTGATTGGTGTAGACGACGCCGCGCAGCTCGTAAGCTTCGGCATCCCGAGGGTCGAGCTCGATCGCCTTGGTCAGATCCGCCGCGGCGCGGTTGAGATCGCCGCCGGCCTCGCGCAGGAGGTCGCCGCGCACGCGCCAGGCCTTCGCGTTCTTGCCGTCGAGCGCGATGGCGCGGTCCAGATCCCGCAGCGCCTGGGACTGGCCGCCGGAGGTCCGTGCATTGGCGTCGGCGCGCGCAACGAGCGCCGCGCTGCGTTCGGCGGCCGGATTGGCGGTCTGGTCGATGATGGCGCTGCATGCCGGGATCAGCTCGGCCGGGTCAGCCTTGCTCCCCAGCACGCACTCGGTGCTCGCCGCGGCGGGGGCCGCGAGAGCGAAACTGATTGCCGCGCCGAGGAATAGGGCGCGAAGCGAGATCTTGGCAGGCGAAAGCGCTTGCGCGGAGGCGTGAGTGCCGCACATGACATAGGGCTCCGTGACGTCGGGTTCTCACCGTTGTCGCAGCTGGCAAGGGATGGGTTCAAACCGGGCCTGGCAGGGACGGCCAGTGCCTGCTCTCCCTCGCCCCGCACGCGGGGAGAGGCGAAGGACTCAATACCCATCCACCCCGTTCAGCCGCTGCAAGCGCTCCTGCATCGCCTTCTTCAGGTCGTACCCCGGCCGGCCGAAATCGGCATTGCGGCGCGCGATGAACGCGTCCTGCTCACGCTGGAGCGCTTTGGCCTCGGCCGCATTGCGCGCTTCACGGATCGCACGGGCATTGGAGGCAAAGACCTCGCGATCGAGATCGGCGAGCTCGCGATTGCCGCAGATCGCCCTTTCCACCGCCAGACGCGCTCGCGCGCAATTGAAGCTGGGCTTGCCCGCGACCGCCATCTGCGCGCCGATCCGCTCGATCTCGCGCGCCATCGCCTTGTGATTGGCCTTGGCCTTCTCGTGGTTCGGATCGATCCTGAGCGCTGCGCCGAAATCCTGCACCGCCTTCGGCTTGTCGCCCTTCTTCAGCCAGAGCTCGCCACGCGCGTTCAAGATGTCCGCAAGGCCGGGGTCGAGCAGAAGAGCGCGGCTGTCGTCGGCGATGGCGCGGTCGATCTGGTCGTGCCGCGCATAGAGCGCGCCGCGCGCGATCAGCGCCTTGATCAGGTCGCCCTTCACCGTCTTCTCGTTGTCGATCACGGCGTCGCAGGCCGTGGCCGCCTTGTCCATGTCGTCGGCTGCGGCCGCCGCGAGGCAGGGCGCGACATCGACCGGCGTCACGGCCACCGGCTCGCCGCCGGTCGCGGCATCGGCCGGGGCGAGCGAGAGCGCGTAGAGCAGCCCGGCGCCGAACAGGTGGATGAGAAAACGCATGCTCGTTGCGGTCGAAACCTTGCCGTCCATCCTCTTAAGATGTTGTCTTGAAGAGGTCTTGCCTTGAAGCCGTACTATCCATCATACGGCAAGATTGGTGCTAGCTTGTGGCACCGCTCAGATCGGCTTCGGGGATCATCGTGTCGACATTCGAATGGATCATCGCGCTGCTGCTCGGCGCCGTTGGCTTATCGGCGCTGGCGCGGCGGATCAAGGTGCCCTACCCGACCTTTCTCGCCATCGGCGGCGCGCTGATCGCCTTTGTGCCCTCGAGCCCGTCCTGGGCGCTGGAGCCGGACCTGGCCTTGGCGCTTTTTGTCGCACCGGTCCTACTCGATGCCGCTTTCGACACGTCGTTGCGCGACCTTCGCAACAACTGGGTTCCGGTCTCGACTCTGGTCGTCGCCGCGGTCGGCTTGACCACGGCGGGCGTCGCCTATGTCGCGCACCGGCTGATGCCCGACATGCCCTGGGCCGCCGCGGTCGCGCTCGGCGCCATCGTGGCGCCGCCGGATGCGGCCGCTGCGGTCGCGATCCTGAGCCAGGTCAAGCTGCCCCATCGCATGGTCAAAGTGCTGGAAGGCGAAAGCCTGCTCAACGACGCCAGCGCGCTGCTGATCTATCGCATCGCCGTCGGCGCGGTCGCCACAGAGCATCTGACCTGGAGCCAGGTCGCGCCGACCATGGCGCTGGCGCTGGTTGGCAGCGTCATCGCGGGTCTGGCCGCAGGCCGCATCATTCCGCTGTTCATGGAGCGGGTGACGGAGGCGCCGAGCGCCATCATCGTGCAGTTCGCCACCACTTTCCTGGTGTGGATCGCCGCCGAGCATCTCGGCCTCTCCGGCATCCTCACGATCGTGGTCTATGCCATCACGGTCGCACGGACCGCGCCGGCACGCATCCCGGCGCGGCTGCGGGTACCGTCCTATGCCGTGTGGGACACGACCGTGTTCGTGCTCAACGTGCTCGCCTTCATGCTGATCGGCATGCAGATGCGGCCGATCTGGACGCGGCTGGACGCGGACGTGCGCTGGGAATATTGCGTAGCCGCCGCCTGGATCCTGCTGACGGTGATCCTGGTGCGCCTGTTCTGGGTGACGTTCTATCGCACAAGTCTCCGGGTGCTGATCGCGCAGGGACTCTATCGCCCTAAAGATCCGAAGCAGATGGCCTCGCCCAAGGGCGGGCTCATCATCTCCTGGTGCGGCATGCGCGGTCTCGTCACGCTCGCCACCGCCTTTGCCCTGCCGGAAAACTTTCCCTATCGCGACTTCATTGTCTTCATCGCCTTTGCGGTGGTGCTGGGCTCGCTGGTGATCCAGGGCCTGACGCTGCGGCCGCTGATCCTCGCTTTCAACCTCAAGGACGACGATCCCGTTGGTATCGAGGTCGCCCGCGGCCGCGCGGTCGCCTATCGCGCTGCGCTCGATGCGATCGAGAGCGATCCGTCGGAGGAGGCGGAAATCCTGCGGCTCGAATATCGCGCCATCCTGATGCAGACCGAGACCGATCCGAACGGCGGCATCAGCAACGGCGAACTTCCCGCCGATCCCCTCCGCCGCCGCGCCATCGAGGCCGCGCGTAAGGCGATCTTCGATCTGCGCGCCACCGAGGTGATCGGCGACGATGCGTTTCACCGGCTCGAGGAGGAACTCGATCGCGCAGAATTGAGCGCGGGCGGATGAGGCAGCTCCGCGACACAAACTCGGGGTCGTCCCGGACGAGCGAGCCCCTAGGGGCGCGCAGATCCGGGACGACGGCGAGTTTGGTGCGTTCAGCAACGTGCGCCTCGTCACACACAGCGTCCCGGAGTTTGAACCGGACCCCGCTTTCCCAGACTCACTCCTGATGACGACCTTGATCGACGATCGTCGTGTACGCGCGCGTGATGCGTCGCCCGCACGATACTTTTATTTCCACATGGCGCTGGCCTGCGCCGCCACCGCCTTTCTCGGCTTCGCACCGACCTATTGGGTGCCGCTCGCTCACCGGACATTCTCCGCAAGCCCGGTGATTCATTTTCATGGACTCTTGTTCTTCACCTGGTCGCTGTATTTCGTGCTCCAGACCTGGCTCGCGGCCTCCGGCCGCGTGGTCAACCACCGCTCGCTCGGCATTGCCGGCGTATCGCTCGCGACCGCGATGACGATTTTCGGTTTCCTCGCCTCGGTCCACGTGATGCAGCATTCCGCCGCGCTCGGGCAGAAGGACGCCGGCATCGCCTTCTCGATCGTGCCGATGAGCGGAATCGCGTTCTTCGCCGTGGTGTTCGTGCTGGCGATCATGAATACGCGCAGGCCCGAGGTTCACAAGCGCCTGATGCTGCTCGCGGCGGTCTCGATCCTCGACGCCGCGATCGCGCGCTGGTTCCTGACCTTCCTCGCGCCTCCCGGACCGCCCGGCCCGCCGCCGGTGCCCGTGACGATCGCGCCGGCTGTCGTCGCCTCCCTTCTGCTCGTCGTCGCCATGGTGCGCGACTGGCGCACCGAAGGGCGCGTGCATCCGGTCTACATCACCGGCACCCTCGCGCTTTTGGCGGTGAAGGTGCTGAACTGGCCGGTCAGCGAAACGGCGGCGTGGCATTCGTTCGCCGGCGGCATCCTGGCGCTGGCGCAGTAGCTCTCGGCGTCGTCCCGGACAAGTGGAGCGCCAATCCGGGACGGCGACGAAGACTGAAAGCTACGCCCCCGCCTTGCACGTGATCCCGCCGTCGACCACGAGCTCGATGCCCGTCACGTATTTCGACTCGTCCGACGCCAAAAACAGCGCGGCGTTGGCGACGTCCCATGCATCGCCCATGTGGCCCATCGGCACCTGCGCGTCGCGCGCGCGCCACATCGCTTCGACATCGCCCTTGGCGTAGCTGGCGGCGAGGCCGGCGGAGTGCTCGACCATCGGCGTCTTCATCAGGCCGGGCAGGATCGCGTTGACGCGCACATGATGACGCGCGAACTCGATCGCCGTGGTGCGCGTCATCTGGTTCATCGCCGCTTTCGAGGTGCCGTAGGTAACGTAGGAGATGCCCATGTGGCGGATCGAGGCGATCGAGGAGATGTTGATGATCGAGCCGCCGCCCTGCTTCACCATGATCGGGATGACGTGCTTCATGGCGAGATAGGCGCTCTTGAGGTTGACGCTGAAGACGCGGTCCCAGCTGTCCTCGCTCACCTCGACCACGCTGCCCATCTCGGCGATGCCGACATTGTTGTCGAGCACGTCGATGCGGCCATAGGCCTTCAGGCACGCCGCGACCATCGCCTCGATCTCACTGGCGCGCGACACGTCGGCCGTGAATGCCGTCGCCTTGCCGCCTTCGCCCGTGATGATCTTCGCGGTCTCCTCGGCCGCGGCAGCATTGCGATCGACGCAAAACACCTGCGCGCCCTCGCGCGCAAAGGTCACCGCGGTCGCCTTGCCGTTGCCCCAGCCGGGTCCGATCGAGCCGGCCCCCACCACCATCGCAACCTTGCCCTTGAGCCGATCCATCGTGATCTCCCCTTATTTCTCTTGTTCTTTGCAGATGCTCATTCTTGTGACGTTAGCACCGATCGGCTGCCCGACAATCTCCGACAACGTCCGGCACTTTGCGTCATGGCAAAGTCGCCATTCCCCCGCCGCGCCGGAATTGCCGAGCACCACCTCCGGCATCGGCGCACGCTGCGGCCGCCATTGAAACCAGCCATCGACCAGCCGCGCCTCGGGCGGCGGCTCCATGCCGGGGCCGGTGCCCTTGACGCGGGCCTGCACCAGTTCGAGGCCGGCGGGCGTGAGGCGCCAGTCTTCCTGCCATTCGACCTTGGCGATCGAATGCGTCCAGACAAGCGTGAACGCGGACAGCGCCAGCGCCTTCACGCCGCCAACTGTCGCAAGACAGAGACTCACACCGCCTCGACCGTTGCCGGCGGACGCTGCCGCCATTGCCACAGCACGAGCGCGGCGGCGAGCACGAAGCCGGCGGTGTCGCTGAACGGGAATTCGCCGAGCAGACAGAGTGCGCCGCCGAGCGCGACCACGCGCTCGATCAGCGTCAGCCGCGTGAACAGGAAGCCGATCGCGACCATGCCGAACAGGCCGATCGCCACCAGCGCCTTCAAGCTCGCCAGCGCCACCGCGCCGTAGAAGCCGAGTTTGGCCGCCATGGGATCGCCGGCCTGCAGCATCAAGGCCGGCGAATAGACGAAGATGAAGGGAATGACGTAGCCGGCGAGCGCGATGCGCATCGCCTCCCAGCCGATCTTGTCCGGGTTCTCCTTGGCGATCGGCGCGGCCGCAAGCGCAGCGAGCGCCACCGGCGGCGAGAGGTCGGCCATGATGCCGTAGTAGAATGCGAACATGTGGCTCGCGATCAAGGGCACGCCGAGCTTGGCCAGCGCAGGCGCTGCGAGCGCGGCGGTGATGATGTAGGTCGGGATGGTCGGGATGCCGGTGCCGAGCAGAATCGACAGCAGCATGGTCATGACCAGCGCCAGGAACAGGCTCTTCTCGCCGAGACCGATCACCCAGCCGCCGAAGATGGTGCCGACGCCGGTCTGCGACATCATGCCGATGATGACGCCGACGATGGCGCAGGCCATGCCGACCGTGATGGCGGATTTCGCGCTCTCGGCGAGCGCATCGCGGCAGGCGCGCAACGCCGCAAAGCCGCCGCGCACGAAGGCCGTGATCACGATCAGCCCGACCACGACGGTCGCGACCGGCACGATCTGGAGGCCGTCGCGCGACAGTGCCGCGACGACGAGCGCGAGCCCGATCCAGAAGATGGTGCGGATCACGTTCGAGGAGGCGCCCGTCGTGATGGCGGTGCCGAGGATCAGCGTCACCGTCAGCGCAAGGCCCATGCTGCCGGCGTAGAGCGGCGTAAAACCCTCGAACAGCATGTAGACCAGCGCCGCGAGCGGCAGCACGAGGTACCAGCGCGTCACCAGCGCCTTCCAGGCGCTCGGGATCTCCGAACGCTTCATGCCGACGAGGCCGTGCTTGCCGGCTTCCAGATGCACCATCCAGAACGCGGAGGCGAAATAGAGGATCGCAGGGATAGCGGCCGCTTTGACGATCTCCGAATATTGTACGCCGAGCGTCTCGGCCATGATGAAGGCAACCGCGCCCATCACCGGCGGCATGATCTGACCGCCCATCGAGGCCGTAGCCTCGACGCCGGCGGCGAAGGCGCGGCGGTAGCCGAACTTGATCATCAAGGGGATCGTGAACTGGCCGACGGTGACGACGTTGGCGACGCCCGAGCCGGAGATGGTGCCCATCATGCCCGAGGCGAACACCGCGACCTTGGCAGGTCCGCCGCGGGTGCGGCCGAACAGGCCGAGCGAGACATCGGTGAACAGCTGGATCATGCCGGCGCGCTCCAGGAACGAGCCGAACAGGATGAACAGGAAGATGTAGGTCGCCGAGACGTAGACCGGCACGCCGTAGAAGCCTTCGGTGCCGAACGACAGATGCGTGACGATCTGGTCGAAATCATAGCCGCGATGGTTCAGCGGCGACGGCAGGTACTGCCCGAAAAACCAATAGAAGAGACACGCGCCGCACATCAGCGGCAGCGCCGCGCCCATCAGTCGCCGCGTGCCCTCGAAGATCAGCACCGCGAGCAGCGTGCCGACGGTGAGATCGAGCCTGGTCGGATCGCCGTCGCGCGCGATCAGGTCGGCATAGAAGATCCATTGGTAGAGACCGCAGAAGAAGCCGGCGCCGCCGATCACCCAGCCGAGCGCACGGCCGAAATCGCTCTTCGCAGTGAAGTTGGCGATCAGGCCGAAGGTGAGCAGGAGCAGGAAGCCGACATGGACGCCGCGTACCACCTGGCTCGGCAGATAGTTGAACGCGGCGACGTAGAGCTGGAAGGTCGCGAACGCGATGCCGATCCAGTAGGCGAGCTGGCCCCACCAGCCCGGGCCGAATCCTTCCGGAAAACCGTGCTCGAAATTGTCGAACTCGACCTTGATAGGGCCCTCGGTGGCCTCTGCCTGCGACATCGATATTCCCCGCGCCCTGATGGAGGTCGTTATAGCAAAGGCCCGTCCCCGCACACGTCATGGCCGGGCTTGTCCCGGCCATCCACGGTTACGCTGCCTCTAAGAACGTGGATGCCCGGGACAGCCCGGGCATGACGATACGGAGAGAGCCGATCCTACTTGATCAGCCCCTTTTCCTTGTAATAGCGGATCGCGCCAGGGTGCAGCGGAACCGGGCTGCCGGTGGCTGCCGTCTCGAGCTTGATCTCCTTGCCGGCCGCATGCGCATTCTGCAATTCCGGCAGGGACTCGTAGATCAGTTTTGTCATTTGATAGGCGAGATCGTCCGACACCGCGGAACTCGTGACGAGATAATTGATCACGGCCGCGGTCGGCACGTCCTTGTCCTGGCCGGTGTAGGTGTTGGCCGGAATGATCGCAGAAACGAAGGGCGGGCCGATCTTGTCGACCGTCTCCTTCGGCACCGACACCACGGTGATCGGGCTCGAGGTCGAGAGGTCTTTCAGCGAGGCGACGCCGAGCCCGGCCGATTGCAGCGTGGCGTTGAGCTGCCGGTTCTTCATGAGATCGACCGATTCGGCAAAGGGCAGATATTCGACCTTGCCGAGATCCTTGTAGCTCATGCCGGCAGCGGCCAGGATCGCGCGCGAGTTCAGCTCGGTGCCCGACTTCGGCGCGCCGACCGACAGGCTCTTGCCCTTGAGGTCGGCCAGCGTCTTGATGCCGGATTCAGCGGTCGCAACGATCTGGATGTAGTTCGGATAGATCGCGCCGATCGTGCGCAGCTTGTCGAGCTTGGTCTTGAAGCCCGCCTCCTCCTCGCCGTTCCAGGCGGCCTTCAGCGAATCGCCCAGCGTGAACGCCAATTCGCCGCGGCCCTGCTGCAACAGGATCAGGTTCTCGACCGACGCCTTGGTGGCTTGCACCTGTGTCTTCACGTTGGGAATCTTGTCGCCGTAGATCTTTCCGATTGCGACCCCGAGCGGGTAATAGACGCCCGAGGTGCCGCCGGTCAGCACGTTGACGAAGGATTGCGCCTGCGCGCAAGGTGCCGACGCCGCCAGAGCAAGAGCCGCGGCCGCGCCGAAAATGGTCCGTTTCATGGTTGTTGTTCTCCCCAAACCGGCGGCGAAATTGGCCGGATGAGGGATGCGGGTCAACCCATCCAAAAGGCAAAACAGGACTGCGGCAAAGGGCCGTTCCCGCTGGTTTTTTTTGGAACCCGACGGTGCGGTGAGGTGGCGCACTTCAGCTCTCCCGCTTTGCTTGCGGGAGAGGTCGCGCCGAAGGCCCGCGTGAGGGCTATCTCCTCTAGGGGAGGGTCCCATTGCGGAGACACCCTCTCCCCAGCCCTCCCCCGCAAGCGGGGACGGAGCGCACCTTCTACGAGGCGATGGTCGAGCACACCCTCCGCAGCAATGCTACTGGAACGTCATGTCCAGGCATTTGGAGATGTCGGAGCCGAGGCCGGTGGAGATGATGATGCAGCCGCGCACCTTCTGCGCGCCGACGTCGGCCGCCCAGACCGAATAGCCGCCGGGGCCGAAGAACGAATTGGTGTTCGGCGGCTCGGTCTCGGTAGCGTCGAAATCATACTTGCCGTCGGTCTCGAAAATGCGCGGCTTCTTGGTGCAGCCGCCGTCGGTCTGGACGTTGATGACTTCCTTGTTGTCGCGGGTCAGCGCCAGGGAGACCTGGCAGCGGAAATATTCCGACGTCTTGGTGTTGAAGAGATAGGTGTAGGACTTGCAGGTCGCCGTGTTCAGCTTGCCCGGGGCAAGGCCGCGGCTGCACGAAATCCGCTGGTTGTGGCTGAGCTGGTAGTCATCGGCTTGGGCGGCCGGCGCCAGCGCGGTAAGCAGCACCGCGGCAGCCGAGCAGGCTTTAACGACAAGGTTCATTCGAATCACCCCCACCAATATTTTTGTCGAGTTGCGTTCTAGACGGAAAGCGGAACATAGTCGCGAGGGGACGAAGGGAAAATCACAAACTGCTGGGCAAGACGTGATGCGCTGCGGCGCTTTCGCAAATTGACCGGGACGCATCGTTCGTGATTTGTTCAAGCCCGGAATGTCCCGACCTTGGGAGGATGGGATGACGGCATTTTCAATCAAGACATTTGCAATCGCAGCCGCGCTCGGCGCACTGGCTGGGCCCGCATTGGCGCAAACCGCAGCGACGCCCTGGGAGCTCAAGCCCGACACCGGCTACGCCTATGACAAGGACGGCAAGACCTATTCCTACAAGATGGGCACCAGCAATGCCGGCGAGCTCTTGAAGGGCGCCAAGAAGGTGCCCAGGGGCACGCTGTTCTTCCTCGGCCACAACGGCCAGCTCTACATGCGCAGCGGCCCGTATCTGGAGGGTGACGGCAAGTTCAAGTTCGGGCCGGATCAGTAGAAGTCGCGGTCGGTGCGCTCCCTCGCCCCGTTCTTACGGGGAGAGGGTTGGGGTGAGGGGCCTCTCTCCACGCATGAGATTGTCGAGGGACCTGTACCCCCTCACCCGGATTGCATCTGACGATGCAATCCGACCTCTCCCCGCAAGCGGGGAGAGGTGAAGAAGGCGCTCCTAAAACGCCCCTGCCAGCTCCCTTGCGCCGGCTTTGCTGCTGTTGAAGTCCATGCGCTCGTCCGTCACGGCCAGCAGCTTCGCCACCGTGTTGTGGCGGATCGCGACCGGGTTGCGCTCGTAGCCGCCACGCTGGAAGAAATTCGAGGTCGGCACCTGCTCGCGCATCGCCTGCGGCATCGTCACCATGTCGAGGCCGGTGCCGTCGCCGGTGAGGTTCATCATCTCGAGCTCGGCCGCCGACAGCGGGCGGGTGAAGCCCTTGGCGCGGGCGAACAGCACGGATGTCAGCAGCTTGTGGGTCTGCAGCATCGGGCCGATGTCGATGTCCAGCACCATGGCATGCATGGCCCAGCCCTGCGTCGTGTTACCGATCTTCTCGTGCTCCGACCAGGTGTCGGGCACCGACTTCGCATGCGCCACCATCTTCTTGAGCACGGCGAGCTTGTGCTCGAGCGCCTGCCGGGCCGGCCCCGAGCTCCGCGCCACCTTCTCGGACAGCGCACGAATGAATTCGTGGCCCTGCTCGGCGAGCAGCTCGACGCTGTTGGTGGTGAGCAGCTGGTTGTAGCCCATCGCGGTCGAGATCGCGCGCTTGCCGCCATGCTCGATGCCCGCTTGCACGTCGTAACTGCCGGTGCCGCCGGTCTCGAACGAATAGACCCGCACCGCCTGCTCGCGCGTCAACCCGGAGGCCAGCGCGTAGCGCGCATAGGCGCGCTTGAACTCGAGCTCGCTGGAGGGGCGCTGCGGCGTGAACTGGTAGTGCTCCTGCGCCGCGCGCAGCAGATCGGCGACCACGGGGATGGGCTTCTTGGGCGGCCGGTCCGGGGTTTCCTCCGGCTCCGGGTTCACCGGCTTCTTCGGCCCGGTATAGAGCGGCGGATGCTCCAGAACGTAATCATCGAGCGTGATCTGCTGCCCGCTGCGCCGCTTGGCGTTCCGCGTCTTCCGCTTCTCGGAGATCTGGCTCCAGTAAGCGCCGGCCTCGGCATCGAAGGCCGCGCGCGCAGCCTGATATTCCGCGAGCTTGCGGCGATATTCGAGCACCGCGGGCGAGGCCCCCGCGCCTTGCGCGAAAAACTGCGACAGCAGCTGGGCGTTGGCATTGCGAACGGCGGGCGGCAGCGCGTCGGCCTCGGCGCCGCGCGCTGCGGGCGAGATCAGGACGAGCGCGAGCGGAACCAGCGCCAATTTGTTTCGAATCGAATGATGCATGCTGCCTTCTTAGCAGGCATCCGGTAACCGTCACGTTAACGCGCCGTTTACCATCGTCACCTCCAGGCAAATACCGGCTGTTCCAGGTCGGTGACGCGGGTGTGCCGCCCCGCCAGCACCTCGCGGAACTGGTAGATCAGCGCCGCGGTCGGCGCATGGATCAAACTCATCTGGTGATGGAAGCGGATCACGCGGCGGCTGCTCTCGGGAATCGCGGTGAAGTCGAAGGCATCGTCGCGCTCGATCGTGTCGAGCGCGATGCGATGGACGGAGGCGACCTCGTCCGGGTTCGGGCGGATCACAGCACTGTCGGCTGCCCAGACCACGACCGGCGTGATCAGATAGCCCGAGCGCGTCGGATAGTCGTCGAGCAGGCCGAGCACCGCATCGGCTGAAAGCTCGAGTGCGAGCTCTTCGTCGAGCTCGCGCAGCGCGGCCTCGACCGGCGTCTCGCCGGCATCGCAGCGTCCGCCGGGCAGCGCCCATTGGCCGCGATGGGCGCGCAGGTGCGAGGCGCGCCTGGTGAGCAGGAAGGCGGTGTCGCCACCGTCGTCGGATTCAGTCAACGCCAGCACCACCGCGGCGCGCTTCAGCGCCGACGGCGCGGTTATCTCGGGCAGCCGCGCGAAGGCCGCGCAGGCCTCTGCGATATTCCGTCTCGTGGCATCGTCGAACGCTCTCATGATGCTTGACTACACCAGGACCGCACCTGATGAAACGAGGAGAGATCGCGTTGCAAGGATAGACGACGACATGACCAGCAAGGCCGCCGCAAGGCTGAAATCAGAGGGCTGGAGCATCCTGGAGACCACGGGCTTCCTGCACCTGATCGGCCCCTTGTGGGAGCGCAAGGTCGACGGCCATTACGAGTTCGCGCTCGCGACCGAAGACAAGCACCACAACCGCCGCGGCATGGTCCAGGGCGGCGTGATGATGACGTTCGCCGATCGCACCTGCGGCATGACGGCCCGCCACGTCTCCGGCAAGGAGTACTTGGCGACGGTGCAGCTCGACACGCATTTCGTCGAGGCCGGCCAGATCGGCGACATCCTGATCTCCCGCCCCCGCGTGGTGCGCTCGACCCGCAGCCTGATCTTCATGAGCACCGAGTTGACGGTGGACGACCGCTGCATCGTGATGGCGAACGGCGTGTTCAAGATCTTGAAGGCGCCGGGGTAGCTGTTCGGTCAGCAAGGCCGCCAACGCTGCACACCGCACCCACCGCCGTCATTGCGAGGAGCTCTTGCGACGAAGCAATCCAGCACCTCTCCGCGGAGGCATCTCTGGATTGCTTCGCTGCGCTCGCAATGACGCAACCCGGCGGCTATGCTGCGCCCATAACATATCGAGGACCCGCTCATGCAATACCGTCAGCTCGGCCGCAGCGGCCTGAAAGTGTCGCCGATTTGCCTGGGCACCATGATGTTCGGCGGGCCGACCGACGAAGCCACATCAACGCGGATCATCGATAAGGCCCACGACGCCGGCATCAATTTCATCGATACCGCGGACGCCTATTCGAAAGGCGGCTCGGAGGAGGTCGTCGGCCGCGCCATCGCGCGCAACCGCCAAGCCTGGGTGCTTGCCACAAAGCTCGCAAACCCCATGAATAGCGAATTGGGCGATGATCCCAATCGCGGCGGGCTGTCGCGGCGCTGGGTGCTGCAGGCGGCGGACGAGAGCTTGATGCGGCTCGGCACCGATCGCATCGACATCTACTATCTGCACAAGGAAGACCATGCCACGCCGCTGGAGGAGACCGTGCGCGCGATGGGTGACCTGATTCGATCAGGCAAGGTGCGCTATTTCGGCGTCTCGAACTACCGCGCCTGGCGCCTCGCCGAGATCTGCAACATCTGCGACCGCCTCGGCATCGACCGGCCCGCGGTGAGCCAGCCTTATTACAACGCCATGAACCGCATGCCGGAGGTCGAGCAGTTTCCGGCCTGCGCCTATTACGGCCTCGGCATCGTGCCCTACAGCCCGCTGGCGCGCGGCGTGCTCACCGGCAAGTACAAGGTGGATGCGGCGCCCGACAAGGAGACGCGCGCCGGCCGCAACGACACCCGCATGATGCAGACGGAATGGCGGCCGGAATCGCTCCAGCTCGCCCAGGAGATCAAGGCTCACGCCGAGAAGAAAGGCATCACCGCCGGCCAATTCGCGGTCGGCTGGGTGCTCAACTCCGCCTTCGTCTCGTCGGTGATCGCCGGTCCCCGCACCGAGGAGCAATGGGACGGCTACATAAGCGCGCTCGATTATCGTTTCACCGCGGAGGACGAGGCGCTGATCGACCGCCTGGTGACATCAGGCCATCCCTCGACGCCGGGCTATAACGACCCGGCCTATCCGATCGAAGGCCGCCGCGCGCGGACGGCGTGAGGACGGGGACGTCGATGACGCTTGAAGACCGCTACGGCTTGCCGCTCTCCACCTCATCGCACGAGGCAGCAAGCGCCTATCGTGACGGCGTCGACCTCATGCTCGCGGGCTGGACCGGCACGGCGGAGATGCTGGAGCGCGCGATCGCGGCCGACCCTGATTTCGCGCTGGCCCATATCGCCCGCGGCCGCGTGCATGCCTTCTACCAGCAGGGCGATCTCGCGCGACAGAAGGCGGCACGCGCGCGTGAGCTCGTGGCGAAGCGCGGCAGCGAGCGCGAGCGCTCGCATGTCGAGACGCTGGCGCTCGCGATCGAGGGCCGGCTGCCGGAGGCGATCGCATCGACGCTGAAGCACATCGACGCATGGCCCCGCGACGCCGTGGTGCTGTCGCTGCCGCTCGGCGCGTTCGGCCTGTTCGCCTTCTCCGGCATGGCCGATCACGACCGCGCCCGGCACGAGCTCTGCGAGAGGGTCGCGCAGCATTACGGCGAGGACTGGTGGTTCCTCACGATGTCCGGCTGGGCGATGACGGAGAATGGCGACGTCGCGCGGGGGCGCATCGTCACCGAGCGCGGCTTCAATCTGCGTCGGGCGAATGCCCATGCCGCGCATGCGGTGCTGCATGCGATGTTCGAGGATGGATCGATCGAGGAAGCCGATCGCCTGGTCGAGGAATGGATCCCGGCTTACGGCCGCGCCGGACTCCTCCACGGCCATATCCGTTGGCATCAGGCGCTCGGCGCGCTCGAGCATGGCGATGCGGCGCGGGCGCTCGCGATCTACGCCGACGTGCTTCAGCCCACTGCCACGCAGGCGCCGCCGCTCAACGTCATCACCGACAGTGCCTCGCTGCTGTGGCGCCTGTCGATGTACGGCCATGCGGTGCCGAAGGCGCTGTGGCTGGAAGCCGACGCCGCCGCGCAAAAACTGTTTCCGAAATCGAGCCTTTCCTTTGCCGACGTCCACATGGCGCTGTTCGCGGCCGCGATGCAGAATCGCGAAGCGCTCGCCGTCCGCCTTGCGGCGATCGAGCAGCGGCTGGCTGACGGCAAGCTGCCGGCCGGCCCGGTGGTGCCGGCGATCTTCCGCGCGCTCGCGGCTTTCGCCGATGAGGATTACCGGACCTGCGTGCAGATGCTCGCGCCGGTGCTCGGCGAGGTCGTGCGCATCGGCGGCAGCCACGCCCAGCGCGAGCTGATCGAGGACACCTATATCGTCGCGCTGATGCGTAGCGGCGAGCTGCCCCGCGCCCGCGCCGCGCTGGACGCCCGCCTCCACCGCCGCCCCTCCTTCCGCGATCAGCGCTGGCAGGCGGCGGTGGGCTAGCTCCGCCACGAAAAAAACACCGGCCTGATGGCATGTGCCCGCTGGGATGGATCGGGCGATTTGAACGAATCGCCGTCGGGGTTGACGCGGTGGTATTCCAGTCGGGACTCGCAGCACAAACGGGATCGCAACCAATTTGCGATTCGATAGTTATGGTGCGGAATTGTTCCGCCGCCATGGCCCCCGTGAGCCCTACGATGCACCTTCGCCGATTGGTCCTCGCCGCGTTGCTCGTTGTCTCGGCAAGTCCTTGTTTTGCCGAGACTTCCAAGCCCATTCCGGTCAACAATCCGCCGGCGCAGCCGAACGCCTTCATCGATCTCCTGGCGCTGATGTCGGGCCACTGCAAGACGTTCAGGGTCGCAGGCCGCACCTTGCCCTGCAAGACGGTGGCCTACGCCCACGGCGACACGGGCCGGGTCAATTTCGCGGTCGCAGTCGACGATCCCTCCGATGACAGTCATGTGGTGTCGTTCTCCGGCGAGAACGGCAAGCGCGCCGACGACAATTCCTATGAACTCCCAATCGACCGCGTGCTGCTCAACTCCAAGGACCGCCCCAAGGTCGATGGCCTGCCGGTGCCGGCCGAGCAGACCTCGACCGGGATCTGCCGCCAGACCGGCAACTTCGCCGCCAGGAAGGTGAACGACGTCACCTGCTCGGCGACCGACAGCCAGGGCCGCAAATACGAGCTCCTGTTCGTCTCCGACGGCACCCCCGTCAGCGTGCGCCGCATCCGGCAATCGTCGCCGTCGATCCAGGATCCGTTCAAATAGCTCCGTGTCCGCTGGCGTCAACGCGTACGATGGCGATGACGTCACGGAGCGACCTATGAAACGTGACCGCCTGTTTCTGCTGCGTCCCGGCTTCGAGGATCCGGCCTTTCCGGGCCAACGCTTCTATTGCTGGCACTGCGCGCTGATCGAGGGTGTGCTGGCCTCGTTTCCACAGCTGGCCGAAAAGCTCGACGTCGAGCGGATCCCCTGGCCACGGCCGCGGCAAGCCGTGATCGCGCTGGTCGGCAAGGAGAATCAGTCGCTGCCGCTGCTCGTGCTCGCGACTGGGGCGACTTCGCCGCACCAGACCGGCAGCCATCATGGCCGCGCCTTCATCGCAGACAAGGACGCGATCCTCGCCGCGCTCTCCGAGCGGCACGGCTTTCCCGATCCGCATCCGTGATAGTGTGTGCGAAAATCTGTATGCCCCACTCTCGTGTCCCGGACGCGCTGCAACGCTCCTTGCGCTGCTGCGCAGAGCCGGGACCCATGCAGCGGGTCCACCAGGAAAATAGGCCCCGGCTCAGCAGCGCATCGTCGAAGAGACGCTGCGCTGCGTCCGGGGCACCAATCGGCAGGCGAAGCCTCGTCATGCGACGATAGAACGCGCGCCTTTCGAGCGTTCACAAACGTTAACGAGCGTTCATCGGAACTGATATCTGCGTCGTTTCGACGCCCGCACCGGCCGGAACGCGCGGGATGCTCATGTGTTGTCACGCGACATTCAACTGGAGTGATGACATGAAATATCTCATTGCCGCGATCGCCCTCGGTGCTGCGGCGTTGGCCGGCGGATCGGCGAACGCGGCCGGCAGCGTAAGCGCCAAGCAAACCGCGCAGGAAAGCCAATCCACCGACATCAGCGCGCACCGCAGGCACTACCGCTGGCACGGTCACCACCATCACGGCTATTATCGGCCCTATTACAGAAGCTACGGCTACTACCCGCGCCATAGCTATTACGGCGGTGGCCCCTATGGGTACTACGGCGGAGGCCCCGGCGTGACGTTCAGCTTCGGCGGCGGTCGCTGGTAAGAGGGACACAGACGAGAGGCCCGCAGAGATGCGGGCCTCTTTTGTTATTTCTGCAGGATCGCGGCCACCGTCTCCAGGCCACTCGCCAGGGCCGCCTCGACTGTGCCCATGTCGCGGCCGCGATAGAGCGCTTCACCCGAAAACAGCACCAAGCCGTCGGCACGCGCGAGGATCGCCTGTGCCTCGCGGGTGCGCGGCGTCGCCCACGAATAGGCGCCGCGCGCGAAGCGATCATGCGCCCAATTGGTCGCAGCAGACGCCACCAGCTCGCGCGCGATGTGATCGCGCGGCAGGCCGAAGACGGTGGCCAGCGAGCCGAGCCCGGCATCGATCAGGGCTTGCGCGTCGAGGCTTTCCAGCTCCGCCGTGCGCGGTCCGCCGAACCAGCCCGTGAGCACGGGACGCTGGTCCGGGTAGCGCGTCCACCACACCGGGATCACCTCATCCGACAGCAGGAAGGTCATGTCGGCAAGGTCTGCCATGCGCTCGCGCCACCATGGCCGCGCGAAGCGCAGCAGGATCTTGATGACGTTGCCGAAGCCGATATCGTCGGCAGCCGCAAGCTTGGCCACCGCGCCGGCCGGCAGCGCGATGTCGCGCAGCAGCGGCAGCGGCACGGTGATGATCGCGCGATCGCAGGTCTGCACATCGCCGCCGGCGCAGCGAACGATCACCGCGCCGCCCTCCTCCGCAATGGCCGACACGACGGAGCCGAGGCGGATGGTGACGCCGTGCCTGCGGCAGTCGGCCGCCATCCATTCGATCATCGCACCGTAGCCGCCGGCGATGCGCGCCTGCGGAGCGTGTCCGCCGTCCATCCATTCCGCGCGTAGCGCCAGCGTGGAGGCGCGTTCGGGATCGGCTGCGTCATAGCCTTCGACCATCCGCTCGATCGAATGGCGCATCGGCGCGTAGTTATCGCCTGCAAAATGCAGGCGCAGGAAGTCGGCGGCCGTGAGGTCGTCCTGCAAGCCGCCCAGCACGGCCTGAAGCTCCGCCTCATGGGGATCGTCGCGCGCCTCGCGCGTGAGCTTCGTCCCGTCAAAGCTCCACCGCTCGCCTTCGATCTCCTGAAGCGACAGGCCGGCCTCGCGCAGCAATGCGCGCGTGACCGGCGCCTCGCCATGAATGAACTCGGCGCCGCCATCGGCAGCATAGCCGAACTCCGCGGCCGGCAGCGGATGAATGCGGCCGCCGCAGCGCTGGCGCGCCTCCAGGATCGTCACCTTGCGGCCGGCACGCGCCAGCTCGCGCGCCGCCATCAGGCCGGCCGCGCCGGCACCGACGATGACGATGTGCTCGGATGGATCGGACATGGCCGCGCCTTACCGGCTCGCGGCTTGCGGATCGTTCTGGATCAGATAGCGCAGCAGCAGAACGCCGCCGCCGAGCTCGCGCGTGCTCTCCAGCGTCATCGCGGTGAGCGGCGCGCGCCGGTCGCCGTCCGCCTCCGTCGAATCGAACACGAAGGGGGCGCCTTTTGCGCCGTCGATCGCGGGGCTGAGGATCAGATTGAATTCGTCGATGAGGCCGGCGCGCAGGAACGCGCCGTTGGCGACGCCACCACCCTCGACCAGCAGACGCTTCACGCCGAGCTCGCGGCTGAGAATGTCCAGCGTCAGGGCGAGGTCGATCTCGGATTTGCCGGCAAAGATGTAGGACACGCTCTCGCCGCGGAGGCCGGCGAGATGCGAATCCGGGACGTTCTCGGTCAGCACGACGACGATCGGATCACCGCCGATCTCCGCGCGCCCCCAGCCGATCTTGCCCTCTGCATCGAGCACGACACCGTAGGTCTTCGCATCGCGCCGGGCGAACCAGCTCTCGCGTGGGAATTTCGCGTTCGTCGCGGGATAGGGCTTGCCCTTGGCGAATTCCGATCCGGTGACGCGGCCGATCACCCAGGCATCACCGCCGAGCTCTTCATGGATCTTCTCGAACCAGTCCGTGCCCGCGCCTTTCGGACGCCAGCGGCTGGGATGCGTGCGGCCGTCGAGGCTGGAGTGCATCAGGCAGATGACATACGGTTTCATGCAATCCTCCGGGCAGCGCTCAGGCCGCGGATCCATCGCCTGCAGCACGACCGTGCACGATCGCCGCCAGCGGATTGAGCCTGGGCGGCGCCACCAGCTGGAGCGTGTTGGTGTCGTGGTGATTGAACGGCGCGCCGCGCACGAACAACTCTGTCTGGATCAGATAGGTCCAGCTGCCGTCGTCGTTGAAAGTGATGTCGCAGCGATAAGCGTCGGTACGGAAGGCCTGCTCCAGAAAATCGGTCGAGCAGATCCCGTAGGCGGTGTCGCCGCGCTTGGCGGTGACCGAGATCGCCCTGTCATCCGGTCCGGCCTCACCCGAGGCCAGCAGCACCTGCCCGCGCGGGATCGCCAGGGTCTGCATGATCAGCCCGGTCGCCGGCTCCCACAGCCAGTAGCCGACCTGGTCGTGGAAGGTGATGTCTTCCTCGGGCGTGTTGATGTGAATGTGATAGCGCAGCCCGTACAACAGCTGCGGCCCATTGGCCTGCGGATCGATCGGGTCCATGCGGATGCGCTCGATGAAGGTCCGGCGCTCCGGCCCTTCCGCCTTCGGATTGATGTCGATGCCCTTGTCCGCCTGCCAGGTGCCGGCAAGACGCCGAAGCGGGCCGAGATTGGCCAGGCCGTCGGGCGAGACGTCCTCGGGTTCGGTGAAGATATCGGCGGGAACGGGGAGCATGGAGGCCTCGCGGAGTTGCAGAGACCAGCAATAACACGGGCCGGCGGCGGTCTGAATTCAACTGTTACCGGCAAAGCGCCGGAGGCATTCGAGCCATGCGATGATGCGTATTGCATCCCGCGCGCGCTCGGGCGCTGCAGCGCGCAGGTTGACCAGGTCGTTGAGCTGCCGGCGCGCCCGCGAGCCGTCGTCAGGCCGCTTCGGACACCGATTTCGCGCGCAGCTCGAGCACGCCGATCGTCGCGACCAGATTGTCGCGCCGCGCGCGAAGGTTGAGCGCGAGAAGCGGATAGGTCGGTTGAACCGGGTCGAACACCCCGGCGCGCGCTTCCTCCTCGAGAATGTCGGTATTAATCAGCCGAACGCGCCACCATAAATCGGCGATCAACGCGTCGAGCCGGAGTTCATCAGCAGCACCAGAACGGGACACTTCCTGCATCACTTGCCTCAACCTGAAACGGCCTCTCCGCCGAGGCCTGGGGTTGGGTCATGACTGAGCAAGTGGAGTGCCAGGACGGCGGAGGCGCCGGACCGACAGTTGAGCAGCTCTCTTGGGCCCAAGGGGCTGCAGTGGCCGGCCATGATGACAAACGCCGGAGGAATTCAGCTCACGCCACACGCCGTTTCCGGCGCGCCGTCGGGGCTTGCCAGGAGAGGTTTGCAACCGGCACGGGCTTGCTGAAGTGAAATCCCTGGCCGAGCGGTATACCGAGTGATTGGAGCAGCCTGACCTGTTCGGAGGACTCGACCCCCTCGGCGACGATCGACAGCTTCAGCGTCTTTGCGAGCTGCACGATGGATTTCAGCACGGCGACGGTCTCGCAGCGATCGATCCTGTCGATGAAGGATTTGTCGATCTTGACCTTGTCGAAAGGAAAGGCCGTCAAATAGGACAAGGACGAGTATCCGACGCCGAAATCGTCGAGGGCGATGGAGACGCCGAGCGCCTTGAGGCGCTGGAGCGTCCTGAGGTTCTCCTCGGTGTCGGCGAGAAATACGCTCTCGGTGATCTCGAGCTCGAGCCGGGTTTGCGGAAGCCCGCTCTGCGTCAACGCAAACGTCACGGTGTCGACGAGATTGGCGCTGGCAAATTGCAGGGCGGAGAGATTGACGGCGACCTTGACGTCGGCCGGCATGCTCATCGCATCGCGACAGGCTCTGGCGAGCACCTGTTGGCCGAGCTCGACGATCAATCCCCCCGCCTCCGCAACCGCAATGAACTCTGCCGGAGGGATGTAGCCCCTGGTGGCGTGATGCCAGCGCGCCAGGGCCTCGACCGATTTGACCTGACCGGTGCCAAGCTCGATCACAGGCTGATAATAGAGCTCGATTTCCTCGCGCCAGATCGCTTCACGCAGCTCGATCTCGAGCACGTTGCGCTGATCCGCTTCCGCCTTGAGCTCCGCTGAATAGACGTGGAAGCAGCTTCGGCCGGCATTCTTCGACCTGTAGAGCGCAAGATCGGCATTGCGAAGGATCTCGTCGACCCGCGTGCCGTGCTCGGGCACGAGCGCAACGCCAATGCTGCAGCCGATCACGACGGGATGGCCGTCGATGTGATAGGGCTCGGCAATGGCCTGGACCAGCCGCGCGGCCAGGCTTGCAGCGCCGTCGCGCATCGCCGCCCGGCCCGCTGCCACGATCACGGCAAACTCGTCGCCGCCGATTCGCGCCGCCGTATCGGCATCACGGATCTGCGCCTTGATCCGGTCGGCGACCTGCTTCAGCAACGCGTCGCCGCATTGATGGCCGAGCGCATCATTGACCGACTTGAACTTGTCGAGATCGAGCAGGAGTACGGCGAACGCGGGCTCGATCCGGCGCGAGCGGGCCAGCGCCTCGTCGAGGCGCTCCTTGAACAGGTTGCGATTGGCAAGGCCGGTCAGGCTGTCGTAATGCGCGAGCCGCTCGATGCGGTCCGCCGACGCCTTGCGCTCGGTGATGTCCTCATGCGTGGCAACCCAGCCACCGCCCTCGCGCCGGCCGTAGGAGATGTAGACGACCCGCCCGTCCGGAAACTGCACGGTGTTCGAGATCTGCTCCGACTGAGCGAGCCGGTTCTTCAAATCGACGAGGTACGTCTCGACGTCGAGCACGGCGGTCTGCTTCGCGAACACCTCCCGGAAGTCCATGCCGATCCGAATGTCTTCCGGCACGAGGCCATAGAGTTCGAGCCATTGCCCGTTGAACGCGATCAGGCGGTCCCGGCCGTCGAACATGCTCAAGCCCTGGGGAAGGTTCCTGAGCGCATCCTCGAACTTGCTGGCGAAATCGCGCCGCTCGCGGTGGGCGCGATCCAGCGCCTGCTGCCGTCGCCAATGGAAGGTCGTCGCGGCGAGGATGATGAACGTAAGCAGCAGCGCGCCGCCGAGATAGACCTTCTGCCTGAAGGCGGAGCGGGAATAAATCTCCTGCTCCGAAACGCCGACGGTGAAGATGAGCGGAAACGCGCGCGACCTGCGCGCCGTGATCAGCCGGTCGCTGCGGTTCGGCCGGTTCTCGTTCCAATATTGCGCATAGAAGCCGTCGCCCAGTTCACTCTCGACGCGGCTCGGCGCGCTTTGTCCCAGCACGGAGCCCTGGTCCACGCCCCGGGCAGCGAGCACGACGTGGTTCGCATTCCTGAGCATCAGCGTTCCTCCGACGCCGAGCTTTGCGGTGTCGTAGAACCTGCCGACGACGTCGACGCTGATCGAGCCGACAACCACGCCGACCGGCTTCCCGGCGAGGTCGAACAGCTTTCTCGCGAGCTGTATCGTCCATTTTTTGGACGCGCGGCCCAGCACCGGCTTCGCCACGTAAAGGCGATCGTCGGCCTGCGACATGGTATGAACGAAGTGCTCGCGATCACCGAGATAGAGCGGCGGACCGGAATAGCCCGCCGTCGTCTCGATCATGTATCCGTCCGATCCGATCAGAGCGAGCTGGACCACGTCGCCGGTGGCGATGCGGGCCTTTTCGGACCAGAACTTCAGGCGGAAGGTCAGCGGATCCTCGGCGTAGAGTGCCCGTACCACCAGCAACGACTGATCCACGCGCTCGAAGATGCGCTCGGTGTTCTCCTCGAACAATTCGGCGACGCTGTTGCCGTGCGACCGCGCTTGCTGGATCGCATCCATCCGCTCAGACGCGGTGATTGCGAAATAGCCGATCCAGACCAGGGGCAGAAAGAACAATGCGATCTGCAGCGGACCATTCCGCAGGATCGTTCTTCCGGCTTTGTGGACTGTTCCTGCGGGAATCACGACGCGCGCCCCCGCTCCGGCCGCCAGGGCAGAACTGCGCTCGCTCGCAGTATTGGCATCGCCTTGTCTCCGCCTCGACTGCACAGGGACACCCGCGGCCGAAGGCGGCGCGCGGGTGCCGTTCATGGCGCAAAGGTAGCTGAAACAGCCTTAAGTTTCTGTTTGGACGTAGCTCAATTCTTCAGCTCAAATCATCCGTATCATCACGGAGGTCGGCCGGTTTTGAGCAATCAGGCACATGGGCATGTCAAAAGCGGCGCATTTTAACCGTCTTTGGACCGCTTTTCACATCGCGCGCGCAACGACGATCGTGCCGGACAGGATGAGGAGCACGCCTGCCGCATAACTCAGTCGTTGGCCGAACGGCAGCAGTTTCTCGCCGGCGACATAGAGCGCGATGCCGATGATCCAGGCGAGGTTCATCACGCCGCCGACGAACAGCAATACCATCAGAAACCAGCAGCAGCCGACGCAATAGCTGCCGTGGCGAAGTCCCATCCGGAATGCGCCGCGCGTGCCGGGCCGCCAATGTCGGCTGAGAAACAACAGCGGGCTCTCGCAATAGCGCAGGCAGGCCTGTTTGAGCGGCGTGAACTGATAGATCCCTGCTGCAATCAGAACGCCGCCCCCCATGATCGCGCTGGTGCTCGCCATCGCCATCGACAGCAACCCGAAGCGTTCGAACGCTCCTTGCACCAGGACGGCAGCGAGACTGAACCCGGCCCAGGTCACGAGATAGCCGGCGAGGAAGGTCCAGCTATCGGTTGCGGCGCGGGAGGCAGTCTCTTGCCTGCGCTTGACGGTCGCATACAGGAGAACGGTGGGCACCGCGCTCGGCGCCATCATCGCGACCATCATCACCCACCACATCACGAACAGCAGTACGCCATAGAATGGCGTCCACGGCATCGGCGCCATGTCCGGCATGTCGGCCATCATCTCGGTGTCCATGCCGGCGCCCGCAGCGAGGTAGGCCCAGGCGAGCGCCACCACTGCGGCGGTCCCGATCGCGACGATCAGCCGGTCGCGGTGGAGCAAATGTTCCAGTATCGAGCGCCCCTGCATCGACTTGTCCATAGCGATGAGGAGCTGACACCGAGGTTTGTGTCGGTGTCAGCGCCGCATCATGCCGCAACGCCCTCCGGCGTCTGCACGACATTGGCGAGCGAGCTATGCGTACCGCGGGTCTCGAACGGAATCGCGCCGGTCGAGCGGATGTTGGCGGATGCGACCTCGGCCGCCCGATGTTCGAACCCCTCGGGCATGACCACCTGGATGCGATGCGGATCACCGGTCACCGGATTCTTGATCGGCTCGACATCGGTCTCGAGCACGCCCCTGGCGAGGAGCCTTGCGATGCGTCCGTCCTTGTCGAAGGAGAACTCGAACGGCACAAACACCGGATCGTGGATCTTGGTGACGATCATGCTGACGATCTGGAAAAGCGTGCCTTCGGCCGAATGCTTGCCGGAAAAGATATCGAACAACGCCTGACGCTGCTCCGCCGTAGCGCGTTCGTCGATGATGGGCTGGATTGTCCCGTTGCCCTCATGCAGCGGCCCAGGGAAATCGACCGTGATCGCAAAGCAGAGACCATCGAGCCTGGTCCCTTCGAAATGTCCCTTGGCGATCCGCATGGCGACCAATCCCTTGCAATAGCCTTGGGTCGGCCGTGCGTTGAAATCGCAGGGGCAGCCAAACGCGCAGCTGCAGTTCTTCATCCATTCGCCTTCGAGACGCCAGTCCGATGCAGCCATGGCACATCTCCTGATGTGAGCGGGGACGCGGCAGCCGTTGACGAATTTGTTCAGCGTTCTTGTCGAGGCAAGGCGAAAGGCGCGAGCGGGATCGAGATCCGATCAGAAGGCCGGCATCGCAGAAAAAGTATGGTGGCGAGCTGCCGTTTACCGTCCGAGGATCATATCAGCGGCCGCCGGCCACGTATACCGAACGAGGGTAGTGCCTCAGGGGCAGCCACATCTCGGGGATATCCGACGTCAGAGCCATGGTGCCCAGGGGCGGATTGCGCTTTCCGACATCAATGTAATTGAAATGTCGAGAGAATTTCTAGCAGGCGCTGGGAATGTTTACCACCCCCGTAACACACCAATGGGCTTTTTCGGCGATTAGGAAGTCAGCTAAGCGAAATTGACCCGGGATGTGGCGCTCCCTAGGGGAATCGCGCAGCCAACCCGCAACCGATTGAAATTTTGGCACTTTTTGAACGCCGAGGTTAGCGTTGTGAAGCACGGTTCTGTGGTGCCGTCGGGTCCCGAGTCTTGCTGCCATGACGCCCGTCTGTACGAGTGGCACATGCGCTCGCACGATAGATACCTTGCAGCTCAGAACTCACGATAAGCATTGATGTCAATTCAGCCCCGCGGGTCCGACCTATCGCTTTCCAAAATTCTGTCCGCAATCCACTAATAAGAGTCTTCATGGCGTCAGGAATTCAGGCGTCCCCGCACAAGCGCGAGTCTGTCATCATGCCCTTTGCCGAAAATCCAATAGCATCAGAATGGATAGATCAGTTTGACGACTCCGATCGAGATGACGCTAAAGCACTGCTGAATTCGATGCTTTTGGTCAGCGCGGATGCTCTGTTCGCGGGCCTTCGAAGCCTTATCGTGAGCCTAGCAAAGAGCGGAGGCCCGCTCGGCCTGTACGCGGAGCGAAGGGTTATACGGTATCGTGGAAGGCCCGTAGCCCTTTTCAAGGAACATTTGGCGAAAAATGGTCGTCTACGTGCAGCGGGTAAGGGTCCATCGGCAGTCGATGCATCAGACCCCGACATAGGGAGCGAGGGTGTTATCTCTACGCTAATCACAGGCTTATGCCGTGAGAATCCTTCAATGTTCCTCTCCCATCCGGGTCCGGACGAAATTCGCTCGCAACGAGTACGGCGCTTTGTAATCGTGGCAGACTTTGTAGGCAGCGGGAAACGCGCTACCACCTACTTGGACGCCGCTTGGCGAGTTCGTTCTGTGAGGAGCTGGCATTCCGGCAAAAAACTATCCTTCGATGTAGTTGCCTATTCTGCCACGACAGGCGGCCGGAAATCCGTCCTCGAACATGCGTCCACACCGACGCTTCATATCCTCCACCCGTGTCCAACTATTCACAGTGAATTTGAGCGTACTATCGATCGAATGACCTCGCTTTGTATGCGCTACGATCCAAGAGGACCAGACCCCGAAAGATCACTGGGGTACAACGGGGCTGGTACGCTCATCGCGTTTGCTCATGGCTGCCCCAACAACGCTCCGAGAATGCTCTACACTCCAGGCGCCGCATGGAAGCCACTCTTCCCCGGTCGGGCGACTGGAGCTGCCGCTTCGAGCGGCTTCACTCGGAGCAATGCGCTATCTGATCCAATTACGGCGTTGACACGCATGGGCGCCCAGCGCCTTGCAAGCAGTGCTTGGTTATCTCGGTTAACGGAAAATGGCTTGGCGATGCTGGTGCTTCTAGCCGCACTGAGAAGGCGTCCTCGTGACGAAGTTGCACTCGCAAGTCGAACCGGGCTTTCGATAATTGAAGTCCGAGCGAATCTTGCGCTTGCCCAGAACTTCCAGTGGATAGACGCGAAGAACCGACTAACAGACGCTGGCCACGCCGAATTGCTGCAGGCAGCCAAACAAAATTTTCCACAGCCACTTCCAGTTGCAACGAATAAGCTTTATGTTCCGTCCTCGCTGAGGATGCCAAACATCTAGTACTTGCTGGCCCGCTTAGGGCTGGTAGCGCGGTGTCTTTGACATCGTCAAGGGGCGAGGACTACCTCTGCTCTTCGGATAAGCGTACGCTTGCGACTGAAGTTGGATTGCGACCGTCCCCAAGAGGGTATGTTCGTAGCCTCACTCCGGCCGCAACCCATCATCATCCTTCGGATGTCGAAGTAGATGTCTTCTTGGCATCCTCAGCAGTTTCGTGATAACGCACTGGCCGCTGGGCACGACCCTGAGACGGTCGCACGTGCCGTGTCAACTGGCGTTAAGACTATTGCAGTCAATGCGACGCTGCCGCCAGTATTCACCCTCAAACATCTGGCCATCGAAGCAGGGGTGTCTTACGAATTTCTCCGATCGATTGTCGAACGGAATATCGATCCTTATCGATCGTTCCGAATTAAGAAATCTGTCACCGAGCCTATTGAAGATAACTATAGACTTATTTCTATTCCTGACCCGCGCTTGATGAAGGTTCAGCGTTGGATCAATCGCAACATCCTCAGTCGCGGCCACATCCATCATGCCAGCGGCGCTTACGCTGAGTTGTCAGACATCAAGAAAACAGCTTCTGTACACTGCGGTGCACGTTGGCTAATCAAGCTCGACATAAGGAGATTTTTCGAGTCCATCTCGGAAATTCCTCCATACCGTGTCTTTAGGGGGTTGGGTTATCAGCCGCTGATCGCGTTTGAGATGAGTCGTCTCTGCACTAGGAGGCGTGCCAGCGCCATTGGCGCCAGACATTGGGCCGTCCAGCATGGTCGTCAGACCATTTCTGCGTACTATGCTGCCACCATGGGTTATTTACCCCAAGGCGCCCCAACAAGTCCGATGTTAGCCAATCTCTCCATGTATTCATTCGACGAAGAAACGTTTGCAATCGGATCTAAGTACGGATGCAACTACACTCGCTATGCGGACGATATCGCATTCTCGACAAAGAGGCCGGACTTCTCTCGTCAAGACGCTGTATCGCTTGTAAGCGACATTTACGAGAGTATGGGCGCTCGCGGGCTGTCACCCCACTTTTTGAAGACCAAACTGCATCCACCCGGGTCGCGGAAGGTCATTCTCGGTCTTCTTGTTGATGGCAACTCGCCTCGTCTCACTAAGGAATTCAAAGACCGCATTCGGATGCACATCTACTTTGTGGTGAAATTTGGCGCGATTGAGCATCAAAGAAATCGAGGCTTCGTTTCAGTGCGCTCGCTTCGCAATCACATTGAAGGATTAATCAGCTTCGCTGGCCACATAGAGCCCGCGTTTGCCCGAGAGGCGAGAATTAAGCTGTCGTCTGTGGCTTGGCCCCTTTAGCAATGAGTTGATTGAACGCGCATGGACAAAACGTCGTTTTTCAAAAGCTGCCTTGGTGTTTTTCAGGGAGGCGGCTGCCGCGCAGCAGCCTTCGCCGGCGCTTACGAAGAAGCGATCCGGAGAGGTGTTAGTTTCACAGAGGTCGCAGGTACATCAGCCGGTTCTATTGTCGCCGCGCTAATCGGTGCTGGTGCAACACCCTCGTTCGTTCGCAGCAAATTAGAGAAATTAGACTTTGGGATTTTCCTTGAGAAGCCAGAACGAACAGCTAAACGCGCACTTTATTCGCCCGCCAGGTACTCTAGCTACGCGGATTTGTATTACGATCAAGGATACCACTCCTCGTTACCTATCAAGGAATGGACGGAGGCTCTCCTTAGGGAGCTACTGCCTACCGAATCGCAACCTATAACTTTCCGTTCGCTGCCTTTTCCGACCTATATCGTATCGACCGATTTGACGCGAGCAGAGGCTAAGGTGTGGAGCCAGGACACGACCCCCAATGAACTGGTATCTGACGCGGTGCGTGCTTCGTGCTCAATTCCGTTTCACTTCCAGCCGATCGACAAACGTTATGTCGACGGTGGACTGCTCAGTAATCTTCCTGCACACGTTTTCGCAATCCACGGAGCAGCGAGGCGCTCATTAACAAGTAATATTTTGGCATTTAGCCTTCACAGTGAAACTGAGCCTCCAGTGGATTGGAACATCAAGACGTTCTTATTCCAGTTGGCTAACGCCTTGGTAGACGGCAGCACTCGGCTACAGCTCGAACTTCAGCCGAGCGTCAACCTCGTGAAGATCAATACTGGCAAGATCCGGGCAACCGACTTCGACAAGATGACGGAGGAAGTGACTCAGACGCTCATCAAGAGCGGCGCGGAGGCGACCAAGACGTTTTTTGATCAGGAGCGAATGCATATCCGAAGGCCCACGCACCGCACTGGTGTCTGTTCCGACGTGGACGAATTCTACGCTCGCATAACCGAGACACTTTCTTATCCAATGGAACGACTGATTATAGCCGAGCACAATACTGATTGGGTTTATAAGCTGTTTCCGACCATCTTCGCCCTCAGAGAGCGCGGCGTTAGAATTGACGCGATTTTGCCGGAGAATGGTGATCGGCCTGGCGACGGGGCTTATCGCCGACGCCTGCTCGATGGCCTCGGCGCAAACTTAACAGTTTTGAATGGCGAGAGTTTCGTGCCAATACGAGCGACAATAGTTGTTCCAAATGACAGGTCTCAACTGCGTGCGCTGGTCGGCGTGGATCAACAGCCAAAAATTCAGACGAATGCTGTTTCATACGACGGCTACCTCGATGCCGGCGTTGTAAGAACCGTCTTCGAGAAGCTCTCCTCGCTAGTAACTCCAGCCGACGCTGGGACGATCCCGCAGCTAGAGAGAATCCCACATGAGGAGTGTATTGGGCTGCTAAGGAAGGTTGGCCAGTATTCAACCCTCGGCGTTTCGATTTCAATAGAGCAAGTGAAACTATCAGACCTAGTTGCGACCTCTAGGTTTACGCGAGAGTTCAAGTACAATCAGATCCGCCATTTGGCCGATTCTTATCGACGTCTAGGCCTCGATCTATTCGAGCCAATCGCAGTCAAACTAGCACGCGGCTTGAAATCCATTGTCACGCCCCCAGTTGTTGAAGAGGCCGGGGGAAAGTACATTCTAATTGAAGGCTCGACCAGAGCGACTTTCTGCAGAGACGAGGGAATTTCTTCATTCAAGTGCGCGGTTGTCCGGGGCGTATCTGCTCCTTTGCCAAGCCGCACTTACGAACTCAACCGAGTCCGAATTACCGGGAGGGACCTTCCTCCTTCGGAGCGCTACGAAGGGTTCGAATACGCGCATTTTAGGCACATCGAGAGGGCAATGCATTCAATCGATGGACCAGGAAGTTAGTCATGCCTCAGACAGCGTCTGACCTCGTCGTTGAAATCCTACGCAAACAGCCTAGAATCTCCGCTCTTCACATCTTCTATCCAATCCCGTCACCACCAATTCAGCTGATGCCCGAATTGACGGAGGACGAGCGATCAGTAATAGACCAATCCTTGCAGCTGAGATCGCAGACGGATTTCCCGTTCTGGGATTGTCTCTTTCAAGTTGCTGCAAAATCCACCGTCGAGATGCCGAACTTGCTTCGGACTGCCAAGCGACACAACGCGCAAGCCACGGCAATGGAGCGGATAGAGCGGTCAGACGTATTCGCTGGTGCGTTAGCTGCAAAGGCCCAGAGCCTGCGCTCGGAACAAGTTCTAGCGCTTTCATCAAGGGTTGAGTGTACCGATGGCGACTTTATGCACCTGCCAATGCTTGACTTGCACTGCAAGAGCAGCGTCGCAAATGACCGACGCGTGAAGCAAATTTTGAATGCACTAGGTCTGAAGGGCTATATTCTTCATTCTGGCCAGTCGTACCATTTTTATGGGACGCACCTGATTGAAACGGAGGCTCTAGTCACGACGCTCGCGCATGCCTTGCTATTCGCTCCGATTATTGATCGCGCTTGGATTGCCCACCAGCTTATTGAGCGGGCGTGTGGCCTGCGTATTTCGTCTGGCAAGTCGTACAGCACTCCACCAAACGTGATTGACACAGTTTAAACTCGGCAGAGCGGCTGGAAGTCGTTGCAAGGCTACGAGAAGCTGCCATTCGGAGATTACGTCAGCTCCGGCCGCTTCACTTTTTTCCAACTGTGCCGATAGCCGGCAACAGCCATTTGATGAAAGTTGATAGTTCTTCCGCCCATAGCTTTCAGGATACGCGCCTTGTTGTCGGGCGAGATTCGTGAACCGAAGTAAACATCGGTCACCACATCGCCATCATATGCAAGCTGCCCGGGATAATCACCCAAAACTCGCCACTCTCGCTCATAAGCCCAATTGTACTTTTTCTGACTGAGTATTTTTTGAGCCGCTTTAACGACATCAGCCTTGTCATGCTTTGAGAGATAGATGGGGGCGTCAGCGTAAGCAACTCGAACTAGACGCGCACTTTCAGGCAGATTGTCCCTTAACTTAGCAGACGAATAGGCGATGCAGATGCCGCGGTAATTGTTAGCGTAGTGAGCCCACATTAGCTCGTTGTCATATGTCTCGCTAAAACACGCGATTCCGGTCGCGCGTTTAGCATTCAGAATATCCTTGTAGGTCTGACGCCACTGCGGCTCCCTCTTCAGTCTACCACTCGGCTCGTAAAATCCCTCCATAGGGTCGTTCATACCCTTGTAAGTCGACGCATAGACATACCGCTCCAGGAACGCACTTACTTCGTGATCAAGGTCGTCGGGTCTGTCGAGCCGGCAGTAGCGGTACAAGCGCGGCGGCAAATCGGGCAAACGAACTTGGGCCATATATTTCCATATCGATTATCCGACCGCATTGACTATTTTCGAGCGCTGGGTCGGCGGTTTGCTTTTAGCAGAAGACAAAGCCCCACACCGCGTTCACCTTTTCTCGCCACAGAGATTCGGGGTAAGGCTTTTCGGGCAGTTCACGAGTGCAGCCGTATAATGCTTTGAACGGCAGCCATCGTCATCTGCTTGATTTGCCTATCAACAATTGCAAGTTGGTTCTGTAGTTTATGGCCCGTTCCGCCGCACTCACCATGCGGAAGCAGCTACGCCTGCGATCATCTGGAAGCGGAGACAGTCGTGCCGGTGACAATGAAGACATTTCAAGCAGCAGTCTGGGAGCGGATCGCTCTGACTGACAGCGCCAATAATGTAGCCGATGCAGAGAACGACCAATCCTCCTACACGGCCGATAATCACTAATGTCATAACTTTGCGCTCGTACGTGCGCCCGCTAGCCGCAAGGCGCACACACGAACGGGCTAGCCAATATATTTTGATTGTCTCACGCTTCTGACACCGTGCAAGCGCGGCTGCAGCGGTCGTGTCGATTGTCAAAGGTGGGAATCGAACTACCGTCAAAACGTGAGAGTAGGCAGCAGCGCTCGAAAACTTCCCTACTCTCACTCCTACTCTCACCGAGGCACACCACGGTGCTCCGCGAGAGAACATTCAGCGGACAGATGGGAACCGAACTACGGGAGGATTTGTGAGTAGAAAGGAAATGGTGCCCAAGGGCGGAAGCGCTGGCCAACGATTTTGCAATTGAAATTGTTGGATAATTTCTATCACCCGGCTGACATGTTTACAAGCGTCGTTACGCAGAAAGTTGACCCTTTCCCGAGACTCAATGAAGAATTGCAGTTCGGAGAACGAGGTGGCCGACTATGTTTGAGCAGGCACTTGTGGTGAGGACCGGCGACAAGCCTGATCAAGCAGATGTGTGCCTATTGGCTGAAACTCTTTTCTTCTACGGCTCAGTTCATCTTCTCCTTAACGCGGGCGCACTGGTTGCGCATGTGACCAAGTTCCCCGAGGGCGACTTCTTACGATTGCTCGATAGGAAGGAGGTAAAGTTTTCCTACCTTCGTCCAGCCTTTGCCGTGATGACCAACGGCCCCCCGCCGCTGCACGACTTCGGCGCAATGACCCTTCACGCTGAAGGCATCGGCAAAAAGCCGCTCAACTTCCGAGAAGATATGGAGGTCAGGCTGGAGCGGGCGCTAGGTAGTTCGACAAACGAGACGGTATATCCAGAGGATAGTTGATCAGGCGAAGTTGCATAGGTTTGACGGCTCGCTTGAGAAAGAAAAGACAATTCCCGATTTGGCCCGTGAAGACGCGAAAGACCCACAATTTATCGAGTCAGCCGCACGGGCCGTGCTTCGTTACCTCGTGCCCGAATTCAAGCTGCCGGACGATTTCTACTTTAGACTGATCAACATCGAGGGCCAATTTGCGGTTGACACAAATCTCGACTTCCAATCGATAAACTCGACCTATCGTGTTCGAGTGCCAGTCGAGCATAGTACCATCACATCGGCCTATGTACTTAGCCACATCATTGATGCGCGAGCTGACAGCTTCTTTGCCGCGTACTACATGGCGGAGCTTGTCACGTCACCAATATACAGTGACCTGATAAGATTGAAGCATTTCGAGTTTCTTCGCCGACGCGGCGAGAGCCTTGAACAGCAAGCTCAGTTCAGAGATTTAGTTGTGCCAGAGTTTCCCACGCTAAGGGAAACAATTAACAGCGGGACACGCTCCTTTAAGGAGTTTCTTGAGCTTCTGGACCGTGCAGATAAATTTAAAGGCTGGATTCAAAAAGCAAATCCCGATGCCGGCCTGATTCAAAGTTACCACCGCGCGGCCACAGAGGCGACCTGGGCAGAAAAAATTCCATCCCGATCCGTTCGCTTCGTTGTGGCAACAACCCTGGGTCTGGCTGCGGAGGCCATTGCGCCGAGCGGCATCGGAGCGGGTTTAGGCTTGACTGTTGGAGCCATGGATAGCTTGTTCTTGGACCGACTCATCAAAGGTTGGCGCCCCAATCAGTTTGTCACAGGACCATTGACCGACTTCCTGCGCGGCCCGCCTCGATATAGCTAAGGTTACGCATCAGAGCAGTTGAGCGGCATCCACCCTGGCCGCGTGGGGCCCGCCTGTATGGCCCATCGGGCACACGGTGGGTGACTCCGGCTCCTAAGAGGCCAAAGGCAAATCGCTCTAGGGAAGCCCCCTCTCCGCCTCCACAAGAAAGAGAACCGTGGCGGCGGTCATATGAAGGACGTAAGAGACAAGCTCGTCCGGCACCTCGGGCGCAGGTCCAGCGCCGGCTCCATGGCCCGCCTGTCTGTTGCGCGGTGTCGATATGGCCGACTCCAGTACGCTGCGCAATCCGCTGAAGTGCCCCTGCCAATATGCAGGAATGAGGCCGTTTGTTAGGCAAACATTCACAAGGTCTTTGGCTGCCGCCTTCGGATCGAACGGCCATTTCCGCTTGGTACAGATTACCTTCATGGTGCTCTCGAAGCACTTGTAGCAATCGACCAAAGCCTCTTGCTTCTTCCCGTGTCTAAAGTGCTCATAGGCGCTCAGAAACTCATCCTGCGCATTCTTGAATGCCTTGCCGCGCAGGACGGTTAACGCCGGCACCACCACCACTTTATGGACTAGTTGCGAATCTACGCGGACAATCTGACCATCTGTATATTGATAACCGATGCCATTCTCTTTGAAGCGAGTGTTGAGTTCTTCGGTGGCTTCGGTCGCGATCTTTCGAGCACCGTCGCCGCGTCCCGCATAATTGAACTCACCACAAACATTGTTGATCACCCTAAAGCTTAGCTCAATCGCATCAAGAACCTTGGTAGGCTCCTTCTCCGCCAAGAACCATTCAATAAGCTCAGATCGAGCTTGACTCGGATCATTCGGATTCATGTACCGAGAAACAAGCTGAAACACGCTGTACTCGCGTCGAAGTACCTTCACTATCTCATGATACCATTGTTGCATGTCCTCAGCGTAATACTCGCTCTGGTTTGGATCGCCGATGGCGTCGCTCCAGATATGAGCTACCTGAGTGCGAAATCCTTGCGGTATCTCGTCGTAAGAGAACACATCAGGCGCTTGGCCAAGCTCGCGCTTTCTGCGCTTAGAATAGAGATCGAAGACAGGCATTACTTAATCCTCCATGCACGCACAGCATACGCAGCGGAGACTGAGTCGCGAACTCTGCAGCCCTGGCTCATCGCGCACCGCAGGAGCGGTTACGCCGGACCGAGGCTGAGGGCCGCGCGGCCCGCTAAGAAGAGGCCAGTCACCTCTCGGTAGTTTGATCGCCAAGAAGCCCTCGAAAGTCCCTTTGCAACTCCTTGGTTGCCGGACCAGAAAGCCTCTCTATCTTTGCTTGAATCCCAAGCCATTTCGTCGTTCTTTCTGCGCCCAGGTCTCCATAGTCCACACCGTAGAGGAACTGAAAGAACGCGAACTTCAATTCGTCGGCGATAGCACGCACTTTATCAGCAGCAGCCTCTGGGAGATAAATCTCCTTTGTTCGAAATGTCCGAATGAACTTATTCGTTGCCTCTGCCGCCTTCAGTCCTCGCTCCGCGCGTGACGTGCCACCAATAGGTTCGAACGCCTTGGTGTAGTCGGCCGCTGCATCCAACGCATCGCGCAGATCGGCGTGGACTTCCGCAATAATCTCTGCTCGCTTTGAGTGGAGGTGTGAAAACTCGACATTGCGTTGAGCCGCAACGACAGCCAGTTCACTTTTCAACCGTTCAATCGCTACATCACCCTGCGCCTTTAGTTGCGCTTTCAGCTTCTCCAATTCTGTATCGTTGCTTGACTTGAGGTCGGCCTTCAGAATTTCCAATCTTTCCTCATATTCGCTCCTGATCGCGGCTTTGATCTTTTCGGCCAGATACGTTTTCGCCACAAGTACGCCGCCGCCAGCGCCGACAAAGCATGCCAGCACGTAAGTCCCCAAGAGTTGAAAGATAGCCATCCCGATGTGCACGGCATCAGCCGCAGAATTCCCGGTCATCAACCCGCTCCACCGCCGCTCGGAATCCCAGATAGGATGCTATAATTACAACCTTTGAACGATTCGCAATGTCCTGCGAGGCACGACCGTGAGCTCACGAGATGAATTGCTTAAACGCGTGCGAGACGATGTGGATACCATCGCCGATCTCGTTAGGCGCACAAATTTCCCCTTAGAGGACGTCCTGGACAAAACGAGCCTTGACGCTCTCTGCGACTCGCTAAGACTTGATCCAGACTATTGGAGCGAGGAGTTTTTCGAGACGATTTTTATTATCCGCGATGGCCTTTACCAGTTCCGGAATGATCTCCGGGACAAGGATGACGAGGAGGGCGTCTACCCAACGGAACAGCTGCTATCGGCCATGGACCGACTGTATGCGGATCTAGAGCGGGCGATGCGGTCCTTGAACGCTGAGGTAATTATAAGCGCCCAGGCGGAGATCGCAGCGCTTATGCGGACCCCTTACATAGACGTGCGGCTCATCCAACAAAGCGTGTTGGAACTTAAGGACGACGTTAACGAGCTACTCACTCGCACACACATAACGTATCAGCACTTTGAAGTTCATTTAATGCGCGTGAGCAACACTGAGGTTCTGCGAACCGCAAAGTTGGTTGTTCAGCGAATGAGCGCGACTGCTTTCGCGATCAAGCTCTCTCTGGAGCAGGATGTCGTCTATCAGGGCATATTCCGATTCCTGCAACAAGGAGCAGACAAAATCGTAGATGAGCTGAAATCACTGGCCGAACATTTCAAGAAGGCATATCGGGACGAGAGCGACTTCACGGAGGACCTTTCGACTCTCGTGGCTAAGGGCAGTAAAATCTCCCGTGACATCGCGAACCTCCTGCATCAAGTTTTTAGCGATAGGCCGATTGAACAAAAGCAGCTTAAGCTCAAGACACGTGCTGCTTCCATTGGTGAGCCCATGGTTTGCGCAACGCGGCTTGGGGAAAACAGGCTAATCCTAGGCGGAAAAGACGGCTGGGTTTACGTACTGGACGTCCTCACCGGCAAAGTTTCCGACCGCCACCGAATCGGCGAAAGAACCATCAATTGCCTAGCCCGCTCTTCTAGAGCCGTGGTGGCTGGAAATGAAGAAGGCCTCGAAACGATAAACCCCGCCACTCTTGTGAGCTTGGAGTTCGATTCAATCTATCAGGAAAATGTGTCAGCGGTTGCTGTAGCCAGTTGGGGCGTCGTGAGCGGGACGCGAGATGGAATTGCCAGACGTTGGAAACTAGATGAGACCACGCTGTTGAAATATGGCGCCGAAAAGCTAACGCTCGGCAGAAGTATCCAGCGCATGAGCGTGCTTAAAGAAGAGGTCGTAGTGGCAGCCGGACAAAACCTCTTCTTCATAAATGACCACTTCTCGGTAGATCGAAAAATTCCGATTGACTTTACCATCTCGGATATGTGCCCGATGGATCACAGCAGCTTAATCCTCTGCGGTGAAGGAGCACTGGCCCAAGTTAAGCTCTCGGAGGGAAAATACACTAAATACATCGCTGCATCAGAATCGACAAAGTACACCTGCGTGGCCGGCATTGATAGCAAGACATTCTGCGCGGGAAATGATGACGGTCTGTTGACCGTATTCGACGTCGAGTCTGAGGCAGAGATCGGTGCGACCAACGTCCAATTTCCACTCCGAGGCATGATGCGGGTTAACGACAAGCTAGTGGTCTACGGAGGAAGCTGGAAGGGCCGGTCCCAGAAGACGATAGCCATTCTGGACTGGGAGGAGATTATTCATAGGTCGAAAGAGTTTGATCCTAGGCGCTAGCGTTCCCCATTTGCCCGCGCTCGCATGCTCCCCTGTATCCCGCAGGCACGCCTCGGCTAACTGGATTTGTGCGGCGGCCGCCGAACTTGAATAGAGCGAATGAGCCCGGCCGATATTTTGAAAGGGGTCTAAAACGCGACTGGTGACCTTGTGGCAGCAGCACTGCAATTCCCCCCCTACTAGGCATCTCTACCCTGCTTTAGGGCACGAATGTGAGATCGTCGGACGAACTTACTCATTCGACCGCCCCAGCCAATCCGCTGTTTCGAGGTCGCAACGAACTGTGCGCCTCGAAGCATCGCTACGGCTCCCCTTCGCCAACACTCATGTGTTCAAAATAAGCTTCCTTGAGTCAATTTGACTCATTGGCCGCAGCGCTGAGGCCTCTAACATTTCGGTCAACGGACGTTGTTACAAATGTTGGAGCTGGTCATGTCCTCTTCAATCAATCGCTTCGTTGCCTACTACCGGGTGTCGACTGCAAAGCAGGGGGCGTCCGGCCTTGGACTGGCCGCACAGAGGTCCGCCGTTGCTGCTTACTTGAGGGAGCAAGGGCAGGTGATCGCTGAGTTCAAGGAGGTTGAGAGCGGGCGGCGAAGTGCCAGACCGGCTCTAGAGCAGGCCCTAGCTGCGGCCCGCCTTCATCGGGTTCCTATTGTCGTTGCCAAGGTTGACCGCCTCACGAGGTCAGTCGCGTTTCTTTCGCGCTTACTCGAATCGGGCGTTGACGTTCGCTTTGCGGACCTGCCCATGATCGAGGGGCCCACGGGTCGATTCATCCTCCAACAGATGGCGGCCGTGGCGGAATTGGAAGCTGGGCTCATCTCCGCGCGAACCAAGGCGGCACTCGCGGCAGCCAAGAAGCGAGGTACCAAACTCGGAGGTTTCCGGGGAGTGTCGATTTCCAAGGCGGCCCATGAAGCAAGCAAGATTTCACGAGGAGGGATTGCCGCTCGACGGGTCCACGACCTCATGCCAACCCTCAGGGAGCTACAGAATGAGGGGGTGACATCCTACGAGGGTTTGGCTCGCGCCCTGACCCACAGGCGCATCCCTACCTCGCGGGGACACACCGAATGGACGGGGGTGCAGGTCGCTCGGGTACTGCGCCGCGGGGTATCATCAGATGCATAAAGAAACGCGCGGCCATGGGACCACCTCAGGCTCTGCTGGTCGGCCCTGAAACTGGGCAAGCCACATCCGAGGACGCAAGCCAACAGATAAAGTACATGACGTTTAGCCATGGCGGGCAGCGGTCGAGTCTTCTTCAAGCCCTCATAGCCCCTTCCCGCTTCAACCATACGGGCAGCGAGAGCACCAAGCACCGTGCCCCTCTCCCCCGGGGGGCCGTTAGGGCACAGGTGGAGGCTTAAGCCAAGCACACATCTACCAAGCTGATGCTAGGGACCTCCTACCAACAGCATCAGACATAAGCCAGGAGAAGGTACTCGCGAGAGAGGGCGTAGAGTCCCCCCCCCCCCGCGTGTACCTAGGCCGCAAGGTGAGGAGCATGTGGGGGTGTTCCTACTAAACACGAAGTTTGATTTTTGCCTGTCCGAAGCGCAGTTATACCGCAGACATTCGGGGGTGAGACTTGACTTGGCATTTCGAAGTAACACGCTGCGACGATCCTCTGATCAAGATGCACTTCGCAGCAATGAATCAAGAGGACATCGACTGTTGCTTGCAGTGGCTTCATCAGATGGAGCTCTCGGTCACAGCAGGAAAGCCGCATCCGCCCGATCGATTGTTGCTGGCCGGCTTGCCCCGGGGGTCAATTCGGGAGGCCGCAACGGTCGAGATAAATGGCCATGTTTATATTGCGTTCGCCGTGAAGGGGCGCACACGGCGCCTTGTAGACTTGGCAACATTTTGTTGCATGCGCCTCATGGCTCTTCCCGGCCGCGATTGCGAATGGTGGTTCGATCGGTCGACCCTAAAGAATCTTCCCGAGGATAGGCAGCGATTGTATCTGCGTTTCACGCGCCGGCACGGAATCTGGGCGCTGCGAATTTTCGCTGATGCCCGCCTTGGTACAGTCATCCGACAAAAGTCGATCACAGCCTCAAGTGATCATTGGGGTCACAAGGACCTGCGCCTAATCAACATGTATCGAACGACACGGGAGCAGGAAGTCGCGCGGGGCAAGGCGCTGCGCGAGCCGTTCAAGGGAAGAGAGCTGGCTATAGAGGCATGCCTACAAAACTTTGGAGAGGGGCCAAGTGGAATTTCACTCAGCGCCAAGGAATATGAAGGCGCTCTGAGGCGTGCCTTCGCACTGCTTGATCGTCTGCACGCCCACCAAATAGAAGATCGAACCCAGTCCTAGCACCATGGAATCCATTTCTCGCCGCCTGATCTCTCGTCAGGGTTTCTCCGATCGTTGCGCTATCCCTGGCTGCCGTAATCCCAGTATGCGGGCTTCGGGGCTTGGTCTCGCACTTTTCCACTGCCGAAAGCACGTGGAACATAAAGCTCGTCACGGATCGCACTGGCATAGGACGTACAGTGCAGCGGAACTAAAGCCATACCTCGCTACTGCAACCTCGCACGTTCGGCTTCAGGCGGAATCCGATCGGTTCATCAAGTCGGCACTCAACGCCATCGCGCTGCTCTTAGAAGAAGCCGGTCCTACCGAGATTGCCACGCGGCTCAGGGGCATGTCGGCAAACAGACGGGCCCGCATCGCATTAGCGCGGCTTCGTGTCGCAGGAATCAAGCCCGAGCGCTTCGTCGCCATCGTTCTGGCCGTCACGGCATTGATCGAGGAGGACCCCGGCTCTCACCGGACGAAGGAGTTTCGCACGGTTCAAATCGCAAAGGCTTTGCATCGCCTTGCAAGCGGCTACCATCGCGTTTGGGAACTTCCGGACGAGAGGGGGCGCCTCAGAAAGGTCGCGGAACTCCACGCCTTTCCCAGGTCGTCTGGGCCGGTGTTGCGACTGATCGGGCGGGCCGTCGAGCAGCCGTGCGAATGGGTGGTGGAAAAGCACCTTTCGGCCGTCCTCGCCCTGAAGGTGAAACGGTATGGACGCCATCCCGTACTCCGCAGAGCAGGCCTCGAATATTTTGCAGTGACAGGTTCTCGCACGGCACATCTGGTGGGCAATTAGCGGTACGCACATGTTGGGGCATCAAGCCGGTCACTTTGAGCACCGAAGCCCATCAACGGATAGGAGACGACATGGGTAAACGATCTAAGCTAGACTTCGAGCGGACCCCAAAGGATTTATTCTTGAAGTTAGACGGCATTGTAATTGCAAAGCGGGGTCAGCCGGGCTCTGCTCACGCAAAAAGTTGGATACCGTTGGAGCCAGGATACGAAGTTATCGACGCCCAAGACGGAGATATCTTGGTGCGTTGTTCTGCTGTTCGGGTTCACTAAGAGGATAGGCAGCACGTCCGGCCAAATGCCATGGTTACACGGATTAATGGCGCACTTCATGCACGGTTCGACCCGCAACTGCGGGCAAAAGCGCCAGAGCTAGAAAACGCCATCAAGGCCTTCATTCGGCATCTGGTCGCGTATGAAGCCGAGCTCGGCATTCGCTCTCGCGCCCGCAAAGATAGCGACCAGCGCAAGTTCGCAATCGCCGTTGAGGCCGTCGCCTGCAATCTCCTTATATCAACGTTCCTCGAGGTCGATGCGGCAATTGCCGTTCCACTCGACAACAACATGATGTGGGGTGCAAACCGCTACCGGAACCTAGTCTACGGCCGGCACTTCCTCGTCCTGTTTGATCTGTTGGAGCGGCTGAAAGTCCTCAAACGCGTCACAAAAGGGTATCGGTTCTCAAAAACGGCTAAAGCTCCGTCTCTCTTCAAGATAACCCTCGATCTCGGGAAACACTTTCCGAAGGTGACTCCGGCCTCCTTCCGCCGTGAGCAAGAGCCGGAAGTTCTCATCCTCAAGTCGGGAAGAGACGATGACGGCAATGCGACCTTGATAAACTACTCAGAGAGCCAGAAAACGAGGACGCTTCGTAGGCAACTCCAACGTATCAATGATTGGCTCCTGAATGCCGATATCGAATTGATTGGCAGTGACGCCGCTGCCCGGTTCGGCAAGGAGGGCGAGGTCATCGCCTCCTATCGCCGGACGCTCCGCAGGACCTTCAATAACAAAAGTTGGCAGCAGGGCGGCAGGCTTTCCGGCGGCTTCTGGATGACTATGCCTCGCGAGGATCGCTTCCGGCAGATACGCGTGAACGGCATGCCGGTGGCCGATGTCGACTACCAACAACTCTTCCCCCGTCTCGCCTACGTCCGCGCCAGAGCACCGCAGCCTACCGGAGATCTTTACGATGTGTTGGGAGACGGCACCGGACGCGACGGCTTTAAGCTACTGCTCAACGCTTTGCTGTTCACGCGAGGCCCCCTGAGGCGTTGGCCACGCGATTGCAGTCCATTGCTTCCCCAGTTGAACCTCAAGCAGGCTTTGGCACTGCTAGAGCAAAAGCACGAACCGATTTCTCGGCTGTTTGAGACCGGCATCGGATTTGAACTGATGTTCGCTGAAAGCCAGTTGCTGATTGCAGTAGTGACGCACCTCTTTGAGAGCGGCATCCCAACTTTACCCCTTCATGATGCCGTGCTCGTTCCTGGACCGGACGCCGCCGCTGCCAAGGCCGCGATGGAATACGCTTTTTGCTCCAGCACAGCGCAGCCCCGCGCGTTCGTGAAAATCGATTTTGGCCCAGTAAAATAGGCATCTTGAGCTTACGCCTCTGCTAAAGGACTTGGGGGGGAGCTTATCGGGACGCCTTGGAGGAGCTGCTTCAAGCTGTCCCTTAGGAGGATGGTGCCAACCGGACCATCACCCCCCCAAGCCCGCCCTGAAGGGTCTCGACTGCGATGGAGCACTCTAAGTAGACGCCGCCATCGCCACCCTCGAAGCTCTCTTCCTGGCCTTCACTCATGCCCCTTTTAAGGTGGCTTTCGGGTGACGCCCCGCCTGAACTAATTAAGAGGGCTACATCCTAACGCTGTATCTCCACGGAAGGGGTGACCCCAAGGCTTCCGTCACGGAGCTTTGGAGCAAGCCACAAGGGCCGAGGGCTAAGAAGGTCATCACCCCTATCCGCATAAATACGGGCCAGCACCATGGCTCGCGGAAAGCGAGATGCTGTAAAGCAGCACCAGCTCACATTGCGACGATTTGCCGCGCACGCATCCTCCTGGTTGAGCGCTCAAAATTGAGAGTACGCTACCTAAAGTTTTAACATTCCAAATTTTGAGAACTCTCATGGGCAGATTTCTGATTGCTCTTCTTATCAACATCGTACTGGTTAGCACTTCGTCAGCACAGAAGCCGGTCTCTCCAAACAACACTCTCCAAGAAGCTTTAAAGAAGAAAGTTGTCCGAGTAGGAGGAGGCATTACCAAGCCTCAAGATGCCCTCGATGCAGCTTACAGAGAAGTCTCCCGAATAAAGCAGATAAGTCTAGCCGTTGCCTTAGATCAAGACGCCTTGGGGCGGGCGCTGAATGCTCAGATCGGCGCAGCTGACAAGCGATTTTCCGATCTACAACTTGTGCTCGATCGCCAACTGATTACGGCGACCCTTCGATACGCTGGGGAAGCGGAGATTCAGGGCTTGGGAAAGGTTGGAGCTAAGACAAAAATCCGTGCTCACTTTGCACCGGCCGTCGATTACGTCGAACAGGCTGACGAGCCGGCTCAGTTTCGATTGAGACTCGCCGTTCGTGAACTCGAACTGCAAGATGTCACTATAACAAGAAATCAGAATCGAATTCCCATTGTCGGGGGCCTCGTTGATGCTACGGCAGAAGCGCTTGCTGACCAAGTTCTCAAGGCAGCGGCATTATTGCTTGGTGCTCTCGAGTTTCGCGCTCCCGCCGGGGTCGTATCTGCGCTACATCTAAAGAAAAAGGATTCTAAGAAGCAAATCGTTAGCTGGGAGCCAGAGAAGCTGCCTCTGCAATTGAAGATCACTGCGCTAGCTTTCATTGCTGATCAGGGGCGTTTTTTCGTTCTCGCCCAAGAGGGCGGCGAGGCGCAGGCCGCTAAGTCAGAGGCGATAACACCTGAGAAATTGAGAACTGCAGTCGCTACTCTGCTAGCCAAAAGCAACATCTCTTGGCTGCGGGATGGCGATTTTTCGATTTTTGTGAATGCTGAATTGCCAACGAAAATCGTGGCGCAAGCAATGAGCCGTGGGCCAATTTGCATGAATGCGAGTGCTCCGGAATTTCCTGCAAAGTTCGGGAATAAACTCCAGCTGCCGCCCACGGAATCGATCGACTGCAGCCCTCAGAAGGATTGCACGCCGAAGGGCGGCTGCGATCCGAAGACTCCTTGCGATCAAACCAATAGTTGCCATGCATGCTTGCTTCGTGTGTTTGGCAGATGCCAGAGGAGAGGCAATGACCCGATCTGCGAAGCACGTAAGGTGGCAGCCAGGAATCTTTGCGAGGCGCAAAAATCGGCGAAAATCGCTGCGTGTGAAACTCAACAAGCTGGAGAAAAGTTAAAGTGTGAGGCGCAGAAAACCGGGGAGAGGCTAGCTTGTGAATCATTCAAAGGTTTGTACGACGGCGTGCGCAGAACTGGCAAAGAATACGCCAATGTTTCAAGCAAGGATCTTGCGATCGCAGGAAGGGCGACAATTTGCTTGACGGAGGCTGCACTCGACCCGGTCTCGCTGCGCTTGACGGCAAAACTGACAATCGCTGGGTCAGCCAATGCTAGAGGCACAGTCTCCTTTATGCCGCTGAATATAGGCCACGTCGTCTGTATCAAAGAGTACAGCAAAGGTCTCAACCTGACCGCAACAGTGCCCCCTCAAAGTATTCAAATCGACACCACAGTCCGCTTGGTAAGCGACTCTACCAGCGCAGGCGTTGACGTTAACGTTGCGAATCCGGTCCGCGTTCTGGTTCCATTTGACGCTTTCGTCACGGAATTGGCGAGGGACGATAACTTCACTATAAGCTGCCCAATTCCAAGCACGGCGGCCAAGGTGAGGGTGGCGACACCTGACAGGTGGTGGCCGAGAGAGGCACGCGGCATCATTGACAGAGAAATTCCGTCAACTGCTCTCGACTTGGACGTTGTACAAAAGCCAGTAACGGCGACTGGCCTCCAACTGACAGGGAAGCTGAAGAGAACCGATAAGGGCTTCGGCGGCACCTTCAAGGCTACCAGCGTTCAGAAGATTGCGGCTTCTGGGAGCAATCAGTTATGAGGTACCTGCTTGCACTGTACATCTTGGCGCTGTGGCTAAGTCCAGCAGAAGCGGCGAAAAAATACTGGTACTGCGTTGTCAAGCCGGAAAGACCGCCACGATGCGAGACCTGTTGGTCCTATGTTGGAGGGGAGGGCGGACGCGTCTCGTGTGGCGTCACCGTCGGTCCAGGATCGGTGCGCTATGGCAAATGTGAAGAACGACGAAATGAAAGTCGCTGCTGGCAATAGTGAAGCCATCGTGGACGCGCTAGTCTGAAGCTACGCGGTTTTGACGTTCGAGCCGGGTGCCCGCTGTGGGTCACTAGCGGGAACGCTCTAACCAATCACACTGCTCTCCATATCACCGATAATTGAACGTCATATCTTGTAGCGAGGATATTTGGCGAGGGCAGCCGCTTGATCCTCAAGCTCGACACCATGATATCCATCCGCCACGGTGCGACCTTCAAGAGCGTGCCCGGAGATCACATCAAGCGTTCTGCGGTCAATGCCAACTCTTACGCCAACAGGCTTGAAGCGGTGCCTCCAGCCGTGGTTCGGCGCAACACCCTTATCCGGCACTACTGCACGGGCAAACTCCGCAAGCCTATTTTTGACGCCCTGCAGTGGTCCAAGCACGCGCCCCTGTTCGTCGCCATCCTGGGCAGGCCGCAGGAAAAGATGACCAGGACGTGCGGCCCTTACAAATTCCACAAAGCCCATTTCAATCAGGTGAGAATGCAGAACCACGTCTCTTGCTTCGTTCGTCTTCACGGTGCCTGCTTCGGGCGTCACCGTGAGGTACCAGATTTCCCGCCCGTGCGTGTGCAAGTCCTCCTTTCGCAACTGAGCCATCTCACCGACACGAGCTCCTGTGTATGCCATGAGCCATGGCACCCAGCGCTTGGCTGCAAATGTCTCCGGCATCTCTCCACCGCGCTTGGCCCGGAGACTTGCGGCGAGAATTACCCTCGCCTCGGCGTCCGTGAAGGCCTTGCTCCGTAGCTTCCGAGGCTTTGCAGCTTTAAGCGCGACACCTTCGGCGGGATTGGTGTGCATCTTCCCATTTGACACCGCCCATCCAAACACCGCTTTGAGCCCCGAGAGGTCATTGTCCTTCACTGTCTTGGCAGAGATCGGCTTCCCAGTGCGGGGATTGATGGTTGCTAGACGGTGATCCTTGAAACAAATCACATCGCCTCTAGACACGCGGCTGCAATCATCGTGACCGAGGAACGCAACGAAGGCAGCCATCGAGTTACTGTAACTCTCGTGAGTGCTGGGCTTTAGGTTGCGGGCCTTTGCCTCCACCCACCAGCCCTCAACCAACGCGGTCAACGAGCCTCCCTTTAGGACCGGGTGCTTTGTGGGGGCATTGTCCTCGCTCGGCGCAACCCAAGCAGGGAAGCGCTCTGACTTCGGGTCGGGACTGTAGTCGCCCCGAGCATTCCGCAGGCGGACCTCAAAAGCATCACGTAACGCCAGCCAAAAAGCTCTCAACAGCAGACCCCGCGACGCGGTGTCAACCCGTCGAATACCTTCAGATAAAAGCAAGCGATCGACAAGGCGCCCCAGATGAATCTCAAGTGTAGAACTCTCCGGGCACGGATCGGCGGGTGGAATATTGTCGAGATCAAGTGGGACCCGCAGCGGTTTCGCCGCGTCTGTCTCATGCTTGCCCATGGTCTCCAGCCGCACAAGACGCATCAGCGCCGCCTCGAAGATTACAGCATCGTCCTCGGGGTCGTGCGGCACCGGATGCATCTTGCCATCACGGCCCTGCTCGACTGCATACGTGCGTTCGCGTCCCTCGCCCGCGGCCCATCCCCTGTAGAGCCGTCCGGCCAAGGCCGTCGCCTGAGCGTTGGTGAGGGAGGTAGGACTATCATCCCGGAAGGCGCGGAGGATGCGCTCAAGGTACTGATCGGCCGCCGCGATCCTCGCTTTGACCTCCGCCGGCTCATCGGCTCTTAGGGAAAACCGGATGGCCTGAGCACGGGGCGAGATCGTCACCGCATGCGTGTCCTCACCGAGCGGAAAATACAGTGTGCGACCAACAAGCCGCTCCCGCACGTCCACCGGAATCCGTCGCACATAGAGCTGAAACCGTGAACCATCGCGCTTCATTGGACGCACCACCCGATACAGCATGTTGCTCACCGTTGTTACACAGTCGGGCGAGCGCAAGTCGCTGTAAGGGCTTAACTTATTGAAGGATAAGGAACCTTCAAGAGGATGGTGCCCAGGGGCGGAATCGAACCACCGACACTGCGATTTTCAGTCGCATGCTCTACCAACTGAGCTACCTGGGCGTGCTCCAAGAGAGGGGCCAAAGCCCATCGAGCGGGCGGTTTATAGTGGGCCGAGAGCGGCCTGTCCACCCGGCTTCGCCAAGTGGCTGCGCCGGGCGCGGCCCTTCTGTGCACAACATCGGGTGGGGTTGCTGCGGCGGGTGCGGGGCACCTCAGGAAGGCCATTAAGGCATTGATATAGATTGATTATTCGACGTCATCCGCCTCGTCGTCGCGGCCGGGGATGACGTAGGAGCCCTTCAGCCAGCGGTTCAGATCGACGTCGCGACAGCGCGAGGAGCAGAACGGGCGGGTGGCCTGCGTCTGCGGCTTGCCGCAGATCGGGCAGGTTCTGAGCGAGCCCGTGGGCTTGGTGACCTGGTTGTCCATGGGTGTCGGCAGCTTACGCGGGGTGACGGAGTTCAAGAGTCTGTCGGGAAACGGGTTCCTGGCGCAGCCGCACATACGCCGCTGCGCGGACCGGCCGGGCCATTCTACTGTGCATGGGGTTGTTTTCGAGGTTTTTGTCGGCGCCTCACCGGGGCTCACACCGCGGTGGAGTTGAGCCAGCCGAAACGGATCGGGAAACCCTCGCCGCCGAGCAACGTGGTGGTTTCGTAGAGCGGCAGGCCGACCACGTTGGTGTAAGACCCGACCATCTTGACCACGAAGGACCCGGCGATGCCCTGCACGGCGTAGCCGCCGGCTTTGCCGCGCCACTCGCCCGAGCCGATATAGGCCTGGATGTCGTCCTCGGAGAGGCGCTTGAAGCGCACGCGGGTCTCGACCAGGCGCTGGCGGAACGCTTCGCGCGGCGTGACCAGGCAGATCGCGGTGTAGACGCGATGGTTGCGGCCCGAGAGGAGACGGAGGCACTGCGCGGCTTCGTCGACCAGATTGGCTTTGGGCAGGATGCGGCGGCCGACCGCCACCACCGTGTCGGCGGAGAGGATGAAGGCGCCGCGCAGCTCGTCGTCGAGCTGCACCGACTTCAGCGCGGCGTCGGCCTTGGCCCTGGCCAGCCGGTTGGCGCAGGCGCGCGGCAGCTCACCCCGCTTCGGCGTCTCGTCGACGTCGGCCGGGCGGAGCGCATCCGGCTCGATGCCGGCCTGGTTGAGCAGCGACAGCCGACGCGGCGAACCGGAGGCAAGTACGAATTTGGGGCGGCCGAGCATCAGGTGATTTGGGGGATGAGGCAGGGGTGAAATTGCGCGCGGAACCTATCGGAAGGGGGCTGATTTCACAACCCGGGAACCCGGACTTTGCTGATTCGAGGGTTCCGACATGCGTGCACTCACTCTGTGACGCGGGTGTTACGGCCGCCGCATGCTACCCGCTCGCCGCGCCCACTTTCGCAAACCGCCGGCGGATGCGCATCAGGAGCTGATCGCAGACCTCGCGATAGGCAGCTAACTTCTGGTCGCGGCTGCCTTCGATGGTGGTGGGATCGTGCGTCGGCCAGTATTCGACCTCAGCGGCGAGCGTTCGCGTCAGCTCCAGCGCCTTATGGTGCGCCTCGGGCGAGAGCGTGATGATGAGGTCGAAATTCAGCCCCTCCCAATCCTCCAGCTCCTCGAAGGTCTGCGGCTTGTGGGCCGAGATGTCCTGGCCGAGCTCGCCCATCACGGCGACCGCGAAGGGATCGAGATCGCCCTTCCTGGCGCCGGCCGACTTCACGTAGAGGCCTTGCGGAAACATGTGCTGCAACAGGCTCTCGGCCATCGGCGAGCGCACGCTGTTCATCGCACAGGCGAACAGCACCGATTGCGGATCGCGTGCGCGTGGGGGCGCAGCCATCGCTTACGCTCTTTTGTTTTTGCGCATGATCCGATCCGAAAACCGGTTCCCACTTTTCGGGATCATGCGCGCTCACCCCTTCCAATGAAGGACGGTAATGAGCGTGAACAGGCGGCGCGAGGTCTCGAAGTCGACCCGCACCTTGCCTTTCAGCCGCTCCTGCAGCGTGCGCGATCCCTCGTCATGGATGCCGCGGCGGCCCATGTCGATGGCCTCGATCTTGTCCGGCGTCGCGGTGCGGATCGCCTGGTAGTAGCTGTCGCAGATCATGAAATAGTCTTTCACGATCCGCCGGAACGGCGTCAGCGACAATAGATGCGCGACGACAGGCGTGCCGTCCTCGCGGCGGATGTCGAACATCAGCCGGTTGCCGGTGATGCCGATATGCAGCGTGAACGGGCCCTTGCCCTCCGCACCCTCGGGCGCGAACAGGTTCTGCTCGATCAGATCGTAGATCGCGATCGCCCGCTCGTGCTCGATGTCGGGCCCGGAACGGCCGATCGAGTCCTCGTCGAGCGTGACGCCGACGATGCGATTGGTCGAGTCGTCCTGTTCGGGCGGCTTTGTCATGACAGATTGAGGCGCAATCCAATCGAGCGCGAATGGGCGTCCAGCCCCTCCGCCTTGCCGAGCGTCATCGCGGCCGGCCCCAGCGCACGCAATTGATCGGGTCCGCATTTCAGGATCGAGGTGCGCTTCATGAAGTCGTGCACCGAGAGGCCGGAGGAAAACCGCGCCGAGCGCGCCGTCGGCAGCACGTGATTGGAGCCGCCGACATAATCGCCGATCGCCTCGGGCGTGTGCGGTCCGAGGAACACCGCGCCGGCATTGCGGATCTTCGCGGCGAGCGCGTCGGGATCGACGGTCATGATCTCGAGATGCTCGGCCGCGATGGCGTCAGCGAGCGGGATGGCGTCGGTGAGGTTCTTCACCATGATGACAGCGCCGAAATCGGCCCAGGACGCGCTGGCAATTGCGGCACGCGGCAGCGTCTTCAGCTGCGCTTCCACCGCCTTTTCGACGTCGGCGGCGAGGCGCGCCGAGTCCGTGATCAGGATCGACTGCGCGCTGGCGTCGTGCTCGGCCTGCGCCAGCAGGTCGGCGGCGATCCAGTCGGCATTGCCGGTGTCGTCGGCGATGACGAGCACCTCCGAGGGGCCGGCGATCATGTCGATGCCGACCTTGCCGAACACCAGCCGTTTGGCGGCAGCGACATAGGCATTGCCCGGGCCGACGATCTTGGCGACCGGCGCGATGGTCGCGGTGCCATGCGCGAGCGCAGCGACGGCCTGCGCACCGCCGACACGGTAGATCTCGGTGACGCCGCCGAGATGGGCGGCCGCCAGGACCAGCGGATTGAGCTTGCCGTCCGGCGAGGGCACCACCATCACGAGGCGCGACACGCCGGCGACTTTCGCCGGCACTGCGTTCATCAGCACCGATGACGGATAGGCGGCCGTGCCGCCCGGCACATAAAGGCCGGCGGATTCGATCGCGGTGTAGCGCCAGCCGAGCTCGACGCCGAGCGGATCGGTGAAGCGCTCGTCTTTCGGCAACTGGCGGCGGTGATAGGTCTCGATGCGGTCGCGCGCGAGCTTGAGCGCATCCAGCGTCGCAGGCTCGCAGGCCTTCACGGCGGCCTCGATCTCGGCGGCGGAGACGCGCAACGAGGACGCATCCAGCCTCAAGCGGTCGAACTTGGCTGTCGCTTCGAGCAGGGCGGCATCGCCGCGCCTGGCCACATCGTCGACGATCGCGCGCGCGGCGGCCTCCACATCGGCCGAAGCCTCGCGCTTGGCGGCGAGGAAGGCGGCGAATCGCTGGTCAAAATCGGCGCTGCTGCGGTCGAGGCGAACGGGCATGTTTCGCTTGGCTTCCGGCTGGTCTTGAGGGGCGGGTCGGCGCACCAGGTCCCTGCTCAATGGCGCGGCGGGGAAGCTGCGTCAACCCTCGGGAGGTGCCGTTCGGGCCAGGGCCGGAGCCCATTCGGCTGGTATACCGGCCGCTTCACCCCTCCCCCTCGACTCCCGTGCCCAGCGTGTCGGCGCCGAGGTCGGTCAGCTCGCATTCCAGGCACTCGACGTCCAGGCGAATGGCGCCGCCCTGGGCGAACAAAAGCAGGGCGCTGCCGCCGGGCTCCTCGGCGCGGCCATCCTGGGGGTGAAATTCAATGCCGACGAGATCCAGCACCTTGTCCGGCGCGGCGAGGTCGATGTTGCGCGACTTGCAGGCGAGCACACGGTCGAAACGCAGTGCGGCGACCAGCCGGCGCGGCTCGGTCTCGCCCTCCAATGTCTGCTCCCAGTCCAGCCGGCTCATTCCGACCACAAGCCGCTTTTCGCCCTGACGCCAGATGATGTCGGACGCCTGGACACGGGCGTCCTGGACATGGGTCGAGATCACGGCGAGATCGTCGGCGTCGAGCGCAATCAGTTTGAGCTGGGGCGACATCGCCGGCGCTTCTCCTGAAGTGGACGGGGCTCAACGCGCGCGAGCCCCGAAATTTCCACTCAAGTTAAGCCCTCGCCCGTCTCGCCGCTACGCAGCGAGCCACCCTTTCCCCACAACAAGGGGGAGAGGGTCCGTGAAGCCTCACTCCTTGAAAAACGCCAGGAGATCCGCGTTGATCGTCTCGGCATGCGTGGTCGGCATACCATGCGGAAAACCCTTGTACGTCTTCAGGATGCCTTTCTTCAGCAGCTTGGCCGAGAGCGGCGCCGAGTCCGCATAAGGCACGATCTGGTCGTCGTCGCCGTGCATCACCAGCACCGGGACGTTGATCTTTTTCAGATCCTCGGTGAAATCGGTCTGCGAGAACGCGACGATGCCGTCGTAATGCGCTTTCGCACCGCCCATCATGCCCTGACGCCACCAGTTTTCGATCACCGCTTCCAGCGGTTTCGCGCCGGGGCGGTTGTAGCCGTAGAACGGGCCGGCGGCGATGTCGCGGTAGAACGCCGAGCGTCCGGCGGCGAGCTGGGCCTGGAAATCGTCGAACACGCTCTTCGGCAGGCCGCCGGGATTGGCCGCGGTCTGCACCATCAGCGGCGGCACCGCCGAGAGGATCGCGGCCTTCGCGACGCGGCTCTCGCCGTGGCGGGCGATGTAGTGCACGACCTCGCCGCCGCCGGTGGAATGGCCGACATGGAGGGCGTTCTTGAGGTCGAGATGCGCGGTGAGCGCGGCGAGATCGTCGGCATAATGATCCATGTCGTGGCCGTCGGCGACCTGCGCCGAGCGGCCGTGGCCGCGGCGGTCGTGCGCGATGACGCGATAGCCGCGTGTGACGAAATACATCATCTGCGCGTCCCAATCGTCCGACGACAGCGGCCAGCCATGGCTGAACACAATCGGCTGGCCCGAACCCCAATCCTTGTAGAAAATCTCGACGCCGTCTTTGGTGGTGATGATGGGCATGGTGGGGGCTCCTTTTAAGCTCGAGTCATTCCGGGACGCGCGTTTAGCGCGGACCCGGATTCTGGAGATTGTCAAATCGAGATTCTCATGTGCGCGATTGCGCACCTGAGTTCATCGCTGCGCGATGCCCCGGAATGACGAATGGCGCGCACAAACGGTCAGGCAAGCGCCATGGGCTTGTAGCGGCGCCAGGCGCCGATGGTCAGCACGACGAAAAACACCAGCACGATGCCCTGGACGACGGCGAACACCGGACCCGATGGCGGCGCCGGCGGCACGGCGGGCGCCAGCGCGGCAAGCGCGGGCACCTTCAGGAACGACTGGATCACCAGCACGAAGACGTTGAAATAGAGCGAGATCATCGCGGTCACGATGTAGACCGGGCGCCAGACGCCGGCGAGCTTCATGCCGTAGAGCGCAAAGCAGGCGACGGCGAGCAGCAGCAGCGAGATGATGCCGATGATGTGCGAGGGCAGCAGCTCCTTGAACGGAAACAGGAAGCCGGTGGCGCTGGTGAGGATGGTGAACAGCAGGAAGATCGCGGTCAGGCCCGGCATCGGCTTCGAGCCGAGCAGGCCGAACATCACGACGAGCCCGGCGATGATGGCAATCAGGCTGATGATGACATGGATCAGCGTGAGGGCGGGCAGACTCAACCCAAAGATCATGACATCTCTCCTACTCTCCGTTGAGGTGACGAGAGTAGTATTACGATCCTCATGGGATTGCCACCTGCGTTGTCGTCACATGCATGAGCGCAGCCATGCGTGATCGTGCGAAATCGAAGAACGCATGGCTGAACTTTTTGCAGCGCTGTCACAAACGACGGCAGCTTGGTTTTGGGGCCCGTATGGAGCGAAGCGAATTCCGACAATCGTGCCACAAGCAATCGCGGCCCCGGATTGCGCTTCGCGCCATCCGGGCTACGAGCTTGCAGGATTCAACGAAAGTTGAATCGATCCCTCACACGTCCTTGGTGTCGAAGATCAGGATGTCGGCGCCGCCGCTGGCGAATTTCGGCACATCAGCGCCGGTCGCCTTGCCTTCCGGGCTGGCGAAGGCGGCCTGAACGTCGGCCACGCTGTCGAAGGTGAGGATGGCGACGAGATGGATTCCGGAAGGACCCGCGGGAGAGGCGACCGGCCCCTTGCTGACGGCGTAATTCTTCAGGCCGGGAAGTTTCTTGGCGAGCGGAATGTGGGTCTCGGCATAGTACTTGTCGAAGGCGGCAGCATCCTTGGGTGTCTTGTAGAGCACAACGACTTCAGCCATTTAGTCCTCCCGTTGAATCCTTGTTTTTTCCGCGCGCGATTGGCCTCGCGACGAGGGGATAGTCTGTAGTTGTCGGCAAGATGGCAAGCCGGATTCGGCTTGCCATTCCCTTGTATTGTCCTTGCTCTTGTCCTTGCCTAAAGCGCCGGTTTTGCGGCATCGCCGAGATAGCCGTGCAGGGAGGCGACGACCTGCGCACCCTCGCCGATGGCGCCGCCGACGCGCTTGACCGAGCCGGAGCGGACGTCGCCGACGGCGTAGACGCCGGGCACGGAGGTCTCCAGCGGCGCCACCAGCTTGCCCTGGTTCTGCTCGGACTGCGCGCCGGTCACGACGAAACCACCGCGATCGAGCGTCACGCCGCAACCGTCGAGCCAGGACGTGGCGGGATCGGCGCCGACGAACAGGAAGAGATTGCGGATGTCGGCGGAATCCTCGTCATCCGACAGCCGGCTCTTCCAGCGGATGCGCCGCAGCAGCGACGCCTCGTCGCCCTCGAGTGCGGTGATCTCGGTGTTGAACATCAATTCGATGTTCGGCGTCGCTTCGATGCGCTCGATGAGATAGCGCGACATGCTGGCACCCAAGCCTCCGCCGCGGATGATCATCAGCACGCGTTTGGCGTGGCCCGACAGGAACACGGCCGCTTGGCCTGCCGAATTGCCCGCACCGACCAGGGCGACTTCCTCGCCCGCGCACAGCCGCGCCTCCACGGGCGATGCCCAGTACCAGACGCCGCGGCCCTCGAACGTGTCGAGGTTGGCGATGTCGGGGCGGCGATAGCGTGCGCCGCTCGCGACCACCACCGAACGTGAGCGCAAGGGATCGCTGCCCTCCAACGCCACCGAAAATGCGCCGTCCTTGCGCGTGCAGTCGAGCGACTTCACCGTGACGGGAATCATGATGTCGGCGCCGAACTTCTGCGCCTGGGTAAAGGCACGCGCGGTCAAGGCCTGGCCGGAAATGCCGGTCGGAAAGCCCAGATAGTTCTCGATGCGCGCGCTGGCGCCGGCCTGGCCGCCGAAGGCGCGGGTATCGAGCACGGCGACCGACAGCCCTTCGGACGCTGCATAGACCGCGGTGGCGAGCCCGGCCGGTCCGCAGCCGACGACGGCAACGTCGTAGATGCGGTCGCCCTTGGCGCCGCCGATCATGCCGATGGCGCGCGCAAGCTCGGTCTCATTGGGGTTGCGCAGCACCGCGCCATCGGCGGTGACGACCAGCGGCCAGTCTTCGGGCTTGGGCGAATAACGCGCGATCAATTCGGCGCCGCCGCGTTCGCGATCGGGATCGAGCAGATGATGCGGCTGGCCGTTGCGGGTGAGAAAGCCCTGCAGCCGCACCAGGCCGACGGAGTTCGACGGTCCGATCAGCACGGGACCGCCGACGCCGCCCTGGATCAGATTGACCCGGCGCAGGATCAGCGCCCGCATGATGCGCTCGCCGAGGTCGGCCTCGGCGACCAAGAGCGCGCGCAGCCGGTCCGGCGGCAGCAGCAGCGTCTCGACCTCGCCCTCGGCGCGGCCGTCGACCAGCGCCGGCTGTCCCGAGAGCTGACTGAGCTCGGCCAGGAATTGCCCCGGCCCCTGGTCGATCACCGGGATGACGTGACCAAGGCCGTCGCGCTGGCTGATGGCGACATGGCCCTTGAGCACGACGAACATGCCGGGCCCGGGCTTGCCGGTCTCGAACAGCAACTCGCCGTCCACATAGGTGCGGATTTCGCCGAAGTGTCTGATCCGTTCGATCTCGGCAGGCGTCAGCGCCGGAAAGGTCTGCTCGGGGCGGGTGAACCGCACCAGCTGCGCTTCACGGTCGGTTCGTTGTGTCTCGTCCTGCCCCATGGTCACTGCATGCACTCCAAATTTCCAGCCGCCGGCTTTCAACGACGGATCTTGCCGGCGGCCCCCTCATTTAGGGAACCATCCTCATTCTGCGAGGGGTCGGTGCTTGCGGCGCGTTCGCGCGCCTGCACCTTCCGCCGCTTCAGATTTTCGCGGAGCGCCGATTTCAGCCGGTCGTCCCGGGACGCCCTCGCCTGCCTCGCGCTCTTGTCAGTCTCGTCAGCCATCGCGGCTCCATCACAGCAACCGGCAGCAGGATGCCATCGAAGTGTGGCAGCTCAAGAGGCAACGCGATACGCCCATGTGAGACGCGAGATGGATCGAATCCGCCCCCAGGCCAACTGACCTCTTGGGCAGGGATACCAGACCCCGAATCGGCGTGAAGTCGGTCAGTTCAGGCGAAACCGGGCATTTTGGCGCCGATATCGGCCCGATTTTCTCGTATTGGCGCGGCTAGCAAGCTTGCGCAGGAGGGGGGCTTGTGGCAGATATCGGCCCGCTTGGTAGGCCCCTCGGGCGGCCGATTCTTGTCCCAGCACATGCTGCCGTAGCTCAGTGGTAGAGCACTCCATTGGTAATGGAGAGGTCGACAGTTCAATCCTGTCTGGCAGCACCAGCTTTCCTCATCGACGCGAGCCCTCCGCCCGGCAGCGAGCCCGCAACAGCCACGGATGCCATCGTGATCACACGTTCCCTGCCCTATGAAGGACTGCTCCACGAGATCGTCGAGCATAATGGCGTGCTCTATCTCGGCGGCATCGTCCCTGAAGATGCCGGGCTCGACATGGCGGGCCAGGCCGACGATGCGCTGCGCCAGATGAAGACCCTGCTCGAGGGGGCCGGCTCCGATCTGTCCTGCGTTCTGCAGGTGACGATCTTCATGGCTGACCTCACTGAGAAGGCCGCGTTCAACCAGGTGTGGAAGCGCTATTTCACCGCGGAGCATCTGCCGGCGCGTGCCGCGATCGGCGTTGCGGATCTCGGCCCGGGCGTCAAGCTGGAGCTGACGGCGGTCGCCGCCCGCCGCTGATCCTTCGACCGACGGGTGAGGTGAGCAAGCCCGATCATTCCTGCGTTTGCACATGAAGCCGCGCTCTCGCAACGCCAAGCGTCCGAGTTTTGCTGTGTTCCTTGACCCTCTTCTGTGAAGAGGGCGCAGGGAAGGCCGGGTGCCGGCTGGCACCCATGATCCGCCGCGCGAAAAAATTTGCACACGCAAATGCGCAGGCGGGACGACAGGTGGGCCGGAAAACACCCGGCCTTCCCTGCGCGATGGTTTGACGGCTTATGCCTGCTCTCCCCGGAGCCGAGTTCCTTCTGGCCTCCGTCACCTCGCGAATTGATGCTTCCAGGCCCGGTTGAGCCCAAAACCATCTCCGCAAGGCTTGACCGTAGCAACGACGGTCAGGACCACACGGTTTTGCCGTACGCAGCTTCCGGCTCCGCCAAGAGGCTTCGCCGGATGTTGGCGCCGTCCGTTCCGCACACCGACCAGGACTGCACGAGGTTCATCTCGCCCTGGTCCCGCCACGCGTGCCCGACGCAGCCGCGTCCACCGCACCCTGGCCCTCGTTCGTGACGACGTACGATCGCCCCTCTCCTTGGACCGGGATGCGCGATGGATACCGCAATTCCGAATTTCGGTAAAGTAGAATGTTTTTGCAGAAGGGGATTGACGGGGTTTGCGTAGAGGGGTGGTGTTTTGCCCGACGGGTTAGAAGCGCTGCGGTCGATCTCGGGTTTTGACCGGATGGGGAAATCCTACCACCGGCCATGCCGCCTGAAATCACGTGGTCTTTGGACCCTCGTTGGGGTAATTTTCTGTTGCAACTGATCATCGCGAGCGGATCATTTCGCCGCGGCATCAAGGGAGGACGATCATGACCTTCCGTGCACGAAGTCATCTTGCTTTCTTCGCTTCATTCTTGCTCCTGACTACGGCTGACGCGGTTCGCGCGGGCAGCGAGGACGAAGTGAAGGCTCTTTTCACAAGATTTGTTGCCGCACAAAACGCTCATGACCTCAAGGCGGTTGGTGAGCTTCTGCAAGACTCGGCTCAGTTCCTGTGGATCACGCGTGGCGCCCCTGTCTGGGGTCACGCTGCAGCAATCAAGCGCTTCGAGACCCTGTATCAAGGCACTTGGTCCCTCGACCCGAAATTGGACGAACTGAAGGTCATCGAATTGCAGACGGGGGTGGCGCAACTCTATGTGCCAGTAACCTTCATGATTTCACCGCCTGGACAGACTACGCAGCCGACACGGTTCCTGATGAATCAAGTGCTGGTGAAAACAGGCGACGGTTGGAAGATAACAAGCATCCTTCCAATTCCTGCGCCTCAGCCATAGACCAGATTTATTCGTCGCATGCAGCTCGTAGGATGGGTAGAGCGAAGCGAAACCCATCAATGCGCTGCTCGGAGACGAAAGATAATGGGTTTCGCAAGTGCTCTACCCATCCTACGCACTGATGGTTCTATGTTCGATGGAGCGCGCCCGTCCTTGGTGAACGACCGGGCGGCTCATGTCTCTTTGGTCCTTGGTGGGCATCGCTTGAAGTCGGCTTGAGCCCCGAATCGGACGTTGAGCAACCCTGTGGCACGACGTAAGCTCTCACCCAGTTCGCTGGCTGAGGAGAAGGCGCTTATGAAGAGGCGCGACTTCATGGCAGGGTTGGGACTTGCGACTGCGCTCCCTGCTGCTTCACGAGCCCAACAGACATTCCCGACCATCGGTTTTCTCAGCACGCGTTCGCCCGATGAAGCCGCAACGCACACCAATGCTTTCAGGCGCGGCCTCGAAGAGATGGGTTACGTCGAGAACCGTAACATAAAGATCGAGTATCGCTGGGCGAAGGGTGACTACGGCAGCTTGCCGTCCTTCGCCACTGAATTGGTCAGCCATCCTCTTTCGTTGATTGTAGGAGCGGGTGATCCCGCTGCCCGCGCGGCCAAATCGGCGACCTCGGCGATCCCCCTTGTCTTTCTCGTTGGCGACGATCCCGTTCGCGCGGGCTTGGTGACGAGCATGAACCGCCCGGGCGTAGCAACTGGCGTGAACTTCTTCACAGGCGATTTGGGCGGCAAACGCCTGGAACTCATCTGCGCGATGGTCCCCACTGCCGGCGTCATCGGCTTGCTTGTCAATCCACGCTTTGGGAGTGAGGTTGTCGAGCAGCACCGGCAGGCGGTCGCCAACGCGGCCAAGTCCCTTGGGCGCGAACTTGTCGTGCAGGCCGGGACGACGGATGCCGAACTTGACGCGGCTTTCGGCGTGCTTGGCAAGGCTGGCGTCAAGGCTTTGGTCGTGCAGAACGATCCATTCTTCGACTCCCGGCGAAGCCAGATATTGGCACTCTCATCGGAGCATCAATTGCCAGGCATCTTCCACATTCGAGAGTTTCCGGCCGATGGCGGCCTGATGAGCTACGGCGCCAGTCTTTCCGATACGTATCGCCTGCTCGGCGTCTATGCCGGCAAGATCTTGCACGGCGCGAAGCCCGACAATCTTCCGGTCTTGCGGCCAACGAAATTCGAGCTCGTGATCAACATGAAGTCGGCCAAGGCGTTTGGGCTTGCAGTGCCACAGTCCGTCCTTGTCGCATCCGATGAATTGATCGAATGACTTTGACTGGGCCATGCCAAGCTTCGCCTCTAGGCGGGCCAAGGGATGCTGGCCAGTCCAAAGATCGCACCTTCGCGGACGTCCGAGGAGCCGGATGTTTGACTGTGCCGCTCAAGCCTGCGGCCGTTGCAAACTGTGCTGGCGCGCCTTTTTGAAAAGCTGCGGTCACACGGCACGTTGACCCCTCATTTCATGGTGATAGTCTTTCAGCTCGCGGCCTGTCCGGGAGGACACAATGGGATGGTTCGACCGCCTGTTTGGAAGATTGTCGGAGCCGACGACCCCTCTCTTTGCGAGATTTCGGCGGAAATCGAAGGCACCGACCGACCCTGATCTTCTGAAAATTGCCAAAGACCGGAAGGGGCATGTTTCCCGAAGGGCCGTCAGGGACGAATATAATCGGCTGGTCCTGGAGAAGTACGCGCACGACAAGTCGTGATGCGAGGACCCGTCGAGGCCAATCTCGGTGGCGAAACGTGATGGGTTCCCGACGGCTCTCTCTCTTGCGCACCATCAATCGTCGCCATTCACCTGCAGTGCCGCGAAGCGATCATCGGCCCGGCGCAGCCGCCGGCACAGCTCGCGATTGACGTTCTGCAGGACGATCACGTAGGCGTGGATGTCGGCCTTGTAGCAGGCATAGAGCTTTTGGGCCGTCAGCTCGTACAGCACCGTCGGTGCCTCCGCGACCACCGTAGCGGAGCGGTTCTGCATTTCGATCAGCGTCATCTCGCCGAAGAAATCCCCAGGCTCCAAACGCGATATCGGGATGACGCCGCCCGCATGGGTCCGCTTGCTCACCGCGAGCCGGCCGGACTTGACGATGAACATCGAGCGCCCCGGCTCGCCCTCGGCCACGACGGTCGCGCCCACCTCGAAGTCGCGCTCGACCAGCATCGAGATCAAGAGGTCAAGGCTTTCGTCCGAAAGGCCACCGAAGAACGGCGTCGCCAGCAGGAACGCTTTCAGATCGGGGGACGTGACGAGCATTGCGCGAGGTTACGCCCGGTCGATGGCTGCGGCAAGCTAAGCGGCGCAGCCAGGTTCCGTCATTGTGAGCCAACGGGTCCGCGCGAAGCGCGGCCCGATGACAGGCTCCGCGAAACAATCCAGGAATGTGCCCGCGGAAACAGCCTGGATTGCTTCGTCGCAAGAGCTCCTCGCAATGACGCGGCGAGAGATTTTCGCCTCTCAACTCTGGTCCACTGCCGCGCGAAGCGAAACCCATCAGGCTCGTTCGGTGGCGGAGATGATGAGTTTCGAGAAGTGCTCTACCCGTCCTGCACAATGCGGGCTATTTGGGCCGGCGCCCCCTGATCGCGTGTGCGCGCGCACTGCAGGTGATGCGACCGTCCGCATGCGCCGGCAGGGCCGCACGCACCCGCGCGATGAGCGTCTCGACGTCTGCGGGCCTCATCGCGGCAACGGCAGGCCGGAGCGCGGGGGACTTCAGACTGATTGCCCAGAAGTCGTCGAAACCCGAAAACGTCCGTTGCACCGTGATCTCTCGCGTTTGCACGTCCTCGAGACCTGCTCCTCGCCACAGGTCCCGCAACGCTTCCATGCGAGAGGCGTCCATCCGTGGCGGGCGGGTTGCCGGAATGCCCATCGCCTTCATCTCGTCGTAGATCGGGTCGAGCGGAAAGCCGCCACCCAACATGTCCCACATATACGTCATGACCGTACCGCCGGGGACGACGACCCGCACCATTTCGCTGACGCCCCTGGCGGGATCCGGAACGAACACGAGAACCAACGCCATCACAGCCGCATCGAAGCTGCCATCGGCGAAAGGAAGTGCCATCGCATCGCCCTGGTGAAACTTTGCCACGCGCGCCGCAGGTCGCGTTCGCGCAAAGGCAAGCTGCTCTGCCGAGGGATCAATGCCCTGGACCTCGACGGGGCTGCAGCGCTCGACCAGGAGTTCGGTGAAGGCGCCGTTGCCGCAACCGATGTCGATCCACCGCAAGCCGGGAGGAGGTGCCAGCCAATCAAGGAATATCTCGCCGGCGAACCGGCTCCAGATTCCCATCATCTGCTCGTAGGCAGCACCGTCGTCGAAGTGAATGGTCTGCTCTGCCATGTCGAGATCCTCCCGGCCCGATGACGATGCTTGGCGCGCGCCATTCTGCTCACAAGAGATGGGACGGGGGAAGTCCCGAAGCTGACCTGATCCGCCGGATTACTGTCGCGCAATGCCCTCGCTGCGCAGCAGCCGCCGCTTTCGCCACACCTTCAGGTCAATCATGACTTTCACCGTTGCCGCGAGGACGAGCGCACAAAGCGCCGCCTTGGAGATCGTCTCCATCGTTCCCTCGATCAGGAGACAATGGATCACGCTGCCCGTGACGATGACGATGGCGAGGGGAATATGGATGATGCGCCAGGCTCGCGGCCGCAAGCCCAATGGCCTTCGCAACAGAGCCAGGAGCGCAACGATGAAGATGGCCCACATCGCGGTCACGCCAAAGGGAGAGAACGGCGTCGGCGACGAGAATGTCAGCGCGTCGATCATATCGGGCGGGCTGGTGACCCAGAGGCCGGCGACGTGGATCACAATCGCCAGGGCAAGCGCGCCGCCGATCCAGTGATGGGCGCGCCTGTTGCGATAGGCCGACAATCCCGGCAGGTAGCCGCCGATCAGCAAAGGCTGCACGAGCACGAGACCGAGGGCGATGATCCCGGCGAAACCGGCGAGGATGTAGACAGGACCGCGCCAGGCGAGCTGCTCGCTGGCTGCGGCAGCGGCGACCGGCACGCCGATCGCCAAGGCGAGGGCGGCCCAGATCAGGGGCGCCCGGGCCGATCTCCATCCCTTCATCTGCAAATCGGGTTCAAGCCGGCTGCAGCACGAAGTGCGCCTCGAGGCTGGTCTCCTTGGCGCTCCGCATCACCGGCCGCAGGAAGACCGTCTTGAACTCGCCGCTGTCATAGGCGAGATGACCGTGCGGCTGGCCGAAGATCGGAATGATCTGCGGCATCTCCAGCCGGAACTTGCCGTCCTTGTCGGTGAGCGTGGCGCCGTGGCTCTGCGGCTCATGCTCCTGCCCTTCGACCGTGTGCGCCCAGATCTGGATGCGCTGCCCGGCCAGCGGAGCTCCGTCCCCGGCGCGGCGCACGGTGCCGCTCATCCAGAAACCGCCCTTGCCGATGCGATCCACGATCGCCGCGCCCTTGCGGTAATTGTTCGCGCCGCCCGACATCGACTCGGTCGGCGCGAGGCCGCTGGCACGGGCCGGCAGCAGGAGGCCGGAACCGCCGGTTGCCAAGACACCGGTCGTCAGGACGGAGGCGCCAGCGACGAGGAGATTGCGGCGGGTGAGTGCGACCGTGGTCATGTCGGTTCCTCCGGGCGAGCAGTGCAGTGGCACCAAAGAGACTACAGCAACAGACGCCAGACGCCCAGTTGCGATGAAGGGCGCCCCGGGTCGCAATAACGCTGTTGTGAAAGCAAATGGAGCCGCGTCAGAAGTTGTTCTTGACGAACTTCTCGCCGATATTGAGGGCGTCCAACAGCGACTTCCTGTCGTCGTGTCCGGTCTGATAACCCTTGACGATCGCCTTGCCGCGTTCCTCTGGGGTGCCGTGGTGTTTCGGGTGCTTGAGCATGTTGTCGCCCGCGTTGAATTGCGTCAGCGCAATCGCGGCGGCATTGAAGCTCGATTGCTGCAACTTGCGAACACCTGCGAAGTAGCCGGCCAGGAAATCCGCATGCAGTTCCACCCGTTTGACGGTGGGCTGCCCCTCGAGGAGAATTTCGTCCACCCCCACCTTCCACTGCAGCACGTGTCCAAACTCGTGGGCGCAGATGCCGGCGACCGCGGCATCTCCCGCCTCGGGGTCGGCCATCAATTGCTTCAGGAGTCGTTGGCCGAACAGCACCGTGCCATCGGTCTCGGCCACGCGTTTCTCGCGCAATGCAAACGCATTCGGTGAGTCGAAGTCGTCGAAATAGGCGAAGCTCGGCGTGACGTTCAGACAGTCGGAAATCCGGACCAGCGTCTCTGCCAGCGCACGGTCGAATTCCTTGTCGCCCGATTTGGGAATTGACGGCCTCTCGCGCACGCTGCCGCCCTGCCCCTCAGGCTTGTTGCCGAGAATGTTGCCGGCTTCGCTCGCGGTCAGACTGCAGCCATAGGCCGGATTGTGGCGAGCGTCGGCGGCCACTGCGCCGATGCCGCCGAAGAGAAGAAGGCCGCAGCCGATGCAACATCTTCTTGTCAGCATCTGCATGTCTCCCTAGCAGAGATTTGGAAATCTTCGGCAGGCCTCCGAGGTGCCGCTTGTCTGGGGCGGGGCATTCGCCGGCGGATTTGGCACGCTTCCGGGAGTTGGAGCCGCGGTTTGCGGGAGCGGCACGGGTGGAGCCGGCAGGGACTGGGGCGTGGAGCCGATGTTGAAGTTCGCGTATTCGATCCGGTTGGTATAGAGGCTGATGCCCAACAGCCAGGTCGACACGCCCTGCTGATGCTGCGCGACCAAGGAATAGACCGGTCCCGCAGGGAGCTGGGTCTGCCCGTTCAGGACGACATTGGTCACCTGCCCGAGTTGGACCAGTTGCGGGTAGACGCCGCTGTTGCCCGTCTGCATCGCGATCGTCTGCCAGAGCTGCGGGCCGTACCAGGTCCAGTTCGGCGTGCCTGTCTGCAATTGCTGGATCACGGCCGTCAGGATTTGCCGCGGGTCCGCCTGCGCCGCCGCGATCCGCGTCCCCTGCGTCTGAAGCAGGCAGGCCAACACGGCCGCGATCAAAAACCGGATCGATCCCTTCGACATCATCTGCATTCCCCTGCACCCCAAACTACGAAGCCAAAGCCGCCAGATGCACCGGCATCTCGATCGGTCAGTCAGCCGATCACCTGTTGATCTGCCCGGTCGAACTCCTGATATCCGGCACCGTCGAGGGCACGACGATCGGCCGCTCCGGGACTGGACGATCGACATCAGGAGCAATCCTGAACGTACTCGACCCGCCGCCCGTGCCGGATCCCGACCCAATGTCGGAGCATTGGATCCTGCACGCCATCTTGCTTCGGTCGCAGGTGCAGCCTTCGGCGATCCGGCTGAACAACTCAGCGCGAGGCAGCTGAAACGCGATCAACGCCAGACTGGCCAGCATCAGTGTCTTGCGTGTGCTCATCCTTCACTCCACAGGCCTCAATCGAACGCTCTTGAAACCGACCACGACCGGGCGCGGCAGCAGCGTATCCGGCAACAGCACGTTCGACGTCGCGCGGCGCTCGAACGCGATCGCCCCGCCCAGCGCACCGTTCGGGCCAGCCTGCGGCGTCGGAGCGGGGGATTGCGGCTTGCCGTCGCCGCTCGCGCCTGCAGCCACGGGGGCCGCCTGCGCGGCCGCCGCCGGCAATACAGCCTGCTGGTTCACCCCCACGTTCCCCCGCGTACCGCCATCCTCGCCCATGCTGGTTTGAATCGAGCGTGCCAGGAACACGCGGCTGACAAGCGCGAGCTCGACCGAGAAGCGCGGCCGCTCAACGCCAGTCTTGCGATCCTTCACCTTGTCGTCGATCCTCTTGCCGATCAGGATCGAAAGCTGTTTGCGCAACCCTTGCTGCGTGCAGAACCCTTTCGTCGCGTCATCTTCGCAGAAGTCGAGCAGCCGAAGCTCCGCCGGCACCGCCGGAACACCATAGGTTTCGGTGGCTGAAAACCTGACCTCGACAGTTTCGGTCGAGCTTGCATCGGCACCAAATCCGCCGCTCAACAACTGGGACATCGCGCTGGCGCTGCCACTTGCCCGCTTCACATTGGTGATGGTGAAGCGCGGAAACAGCACGAGCGGAAGGGTGGTCCGGGTCGCGGGCGGCTTAAACAGCGAGTCGGTGGCGACCGTCTGCGGCCAGACCTGTCCGTCATGGTCGGGGCGGGCATTCGTGGCGGGGAATTGATAGACGGCCCGATAAGCGTCCTCGATTTCCGAGGTCATATCGAGATGCAGCAATTTGATGGAGCGCCCCGCGAACGGCTCGTCTGTCGCCGAATCGCTGACCGCGTCGTCGGAGATCATCGCAAAGACATCGCCGACCTGGATGTCCTCGATGGGTGGATAGACCGGCTCGAAACCGAGTTTCTGGATCGCCTCGTTCCATTGCTTTGCGACCGAGAGCTTGGGCTGCTCGCCAGTCTCGGCCCAACGCACCAAAGCGAATGTCGCGGCTGCCACAACCATGAAGCCCGCCACCACAATCCAGGTCTTGAAACCGTTCCTTGCCGGGGCAGGCGTGCCGCTCGCCGGAGGAGCCACTTCGCCCGGAGGACCACCCATGATCCAACTCTCTATTGTGCGGCGCAGCCCTGCGGCCAGGACGCCTTGCCAAAACATTTTCCGCGAACCCAGCTTTACTGGTGCTCACTCACGATGGCCGCTCCATCGACAATCAATCGCGTCTCAGGATGCGGCTTCGTTCACAAAACAGGCCTTCAAACAATACGTGTCACTAAACATGAAACTCGCGATGGTTGCCACTGGCAATTCGCACAATTCCGGAGTTGGCGGTCCTGCCGCGCGGCTGGGGGCCGGGTCGTAATGACGCACGCAGGCCCAACCGCCGTCGTGCCGTAGCTGGCCTGCAGGTTCCTGCTCCGCGAGAGGGAGCTGAGGCTCCACACCGATGCCCTGCCAGCGCGCATCAGCGGCAACGCCAGGGACGCTTGCCAGACGCCTGAAAACGCCAGCTATTTCAATACGATCCATATCCATCCATGCTTGACCGACATGGTCGACCGTTGCGCGGCGGCGCTAACATTCCCATCGACGGGCACTACATGTGAGGCCCAATGCGCATCCACTCACCGGTCCTCTCCCCATGATCCCCTTCTCCGTGCTCGACCTCGCCCCCATTCGCCAAGGCGGCGACGCGGCGCAGGCCTTCCGCAATTCGCTCGATCTGGCCCAGCACGCGGAGAGGTGGGGGTTCAAGCGGTTCTGGCTGGCCGAGCATCACAACATGACGGGCATCGCCAGCGCGGCGACGTCGGTGGTGATCGGACACGTCGCGGGGGGCACGAAGACGATCCGCGTCGGCTCCGGCGGGATCATGCTGCCGAACCACTCGCCGCTGGTCATCGCCGAGCAGTTCGGCACGCTGGAATCGCTTTATCCCGGACGGATCGATCTCGGGCTCGGGCGGGCGCCGGGCACCGACCAGTTCACCGCGCGGGCGCTGCGGCGCGACCTCGCCACCACGTCCGAGAACTTTCCGCACGACGTGCTGGAGCTGCAGGCGCTGCTCGGCGACGTGCAGCCGAACCAGGCGATCCGCGCCGTGCCCGGCATGGGGACCAAGGTGCCGCTGTGGATTTTGGGATCGAGCACGTTTGGCGCGCAGCTTGCGGCGATGCTCGGCCTGCCATTCGCCTTTGCCTCGCATTTCGCGCCGCAGATGATGATGCCGGCGCTGCGCGAATATCGCGCGCGCTTCGAGCCCTCGGCGCAGCTCGACAAGCCCTATGCGATGGTCGGCGTCAACGTGTTCGCGGCCGAGAGCGACGCGGAGGCGCAGCGGATATTCTCTTCGCTGCAGCAGCAGTTCATCAATTTGCGCCGCGGCACGCCTGGCCCGTTGCCGCCGCCGGTGGACGACATGGAGGCGCTGTGGTCGCCGGCTGAGAAGGCCATGGTCGGCCAGTCGCTGTCGTGCTCCGCGGTCGGCTCGCCCGATATGGTCGAAGCGAAGCTGAAGGCGCTGATCGCCGAGACCGGCGCGGACGAATTGATGACGACGGGGCAGATCTACGACCACGCCGCGCGGCTGCGCTCGTTCGAGATCGCAGCAGAGATTCGCGACCGCCTGGCGGCGCAGCCGGCCCGGTGATCACACCGGGGCCGGACGTCGGCGATGCCCTCCGAGCGTGGCAAATTCGCGCAGATTGCAGTTGCGGCCTTGGCGTCCTACACTCGGTGCCTGGAAGGGTAGCGTAGCGCCGATCCCTCAAAGCCTGATCGTAGGCCGCCGATGGACGTGGTCCGCAGTCGCGCATTCGATTTCGTCGAGACGGTGCGGCAGCTCCCGGACGCCGCGAGCATTCTGGATGCGATGAGCCGCACGCTCGGCCAGCACGGCTTCGACTATTTCTGCACTTCATATGTCGCCCCGCTGTCGACCGAACAGCCGCGCGAGGCGGTTCTCGCCGAACGGTTGCCGGCCGGCTTTCTCGATATGTATTCCGAAGCGCAGTATGTGTGGCACGATCCTGCGCTGCGTCATTGCAGGACAACGCTTCAGCCGTTCCGCTGGTTCAGGGAAGCGCCGTACGATCCGGAACGGGAGCCGCGCGCCGTCGAGCTCGTGCGACGCGCCCGCGATTTCGGCATGGTGGATGGCGTGGTGATCCCGGTCATCTCGCCAGCGGGCCGCACCGGCCAGGTGTGGTTCGGCGGCGCCGAGATCGACCTGCCGGAGCGCGATCTCCCCGCGCTCCACCTCATGGCGCTTTACGCCTTCGACCGGGTGCTGGCGCTGCGCGGCCGGCCCGAGGCTCCGCAGCTCGTACTGTCCTCGCGTGAGCGCGAGGTGCTGACGCTCGCGGCCGTCGGGCGATCCAGCGACGAGATCGCCGACGCCTTGACCATTACGGTACGCACCGTGAAGGCGCACATCAACAGCTGCTGCAAGAAGCTCGGCGCAGCCACCCGCACGCAGGCCGTGATGATCGCCATGCGCGACCGGATCATCTCGCCCTGAGCGTGAATGGCCGATCGCGACCGGAGCCGATCAGTCGGCAAAGCCGAACAGCTTGGCCGGATTGCGGACCAAAATCCTCTCCAGCTCCGCCTGGTCCGGCGCGTAGCGGTACATTAGCTCGAGCAGATCGGCATCGTTCGGCGGCTGCTTCACCGAGACCGGATGCGGCCAGTCGCTGGCCCAGACGCAGCGATCGGGGGCGGCCTCGATATAGGCGCGCGCGATCGGGATCACGTCGTCGTAAGGCGCACCGGCCTTCGAGGTCTTCTCGCCGAGCGAGAGCATCACCCAGAAATTGCCCTTGGCCAGCAGCTCCAGCATCTTGCGCAGGTTCGGATCGTTCCTGCCGGCCTCAGGGTCAGGCCGCGCCATGTGGTCGATCAGCACGGGCACGTCGAGGTTCTCGTATTTGGCGACGCTGGAGACGATGCCGTCCTTCTCCGGCTGGATCTTGACGTACCAGCCGAGCTCGCGGATGCGGGCGATGGCGCAGGCGAAATCGGCGTCCGACAGCACCGCGCCGAGTTCCTGGCGGAAGCTGAAGCGGGCGCCGCGCACGCCGGCGTCGTGCAGCTTGGCGAGATAGGAGTCGCTGGCTTCCGCGAACACCAGCGCATTGGCGCAGCCGCGATAGTTCGGGCCCATCGCTTTGAGCCCGTCGAGCACGACGGCATGGTCGGCGCCATAGGTCGTGGTCTGCACGATGATGCCGCGCTCGATGCCGAGCGCCTTGTGCATGCGCAGCGCCGCTTCCCAGGTCGCGGTCGGCATCCGATAGGCGGCGCCGGGACGTTCCGGGTATTTCTCGATCGGACCCAGCACGTGGAACTGGCTGTCGATGGTCTTTGGCGGCGGCGCCTTGATCGGACGGCGCGGGTTGGGGTCGAACGGCAGATAGGTCGGCATGCGCTAGAGCTCCTCAATCGATCACGGCGGTGAAGTCGCACTGCACCAGCGCGCCGCCATCCATGTTGTCCATCGGCAGCGCGTGGCGTGCGGGGCGCGAATGCTCGTCCGGAAACATTTTTAGCCATTCGACATTGAGGGGTCCGCGCTGCGAGCGGTCCTTCAGCCACACCGTCATCTTGATGATGTCGTCGGCGGTGCCGCCGGCGGCCTCCACCGTCGCCTTCATATGCGCGAACATGTTGGCGCATTGGGCATCCAGGCTTTCCGGCATCGCATTGGTCGCGGGATCGCGGCCGAGGATGACGCCCGACATCACGAGATTGCCGATGCGGCAGGCGTTCGGAATCGGGTTGACGTGCTTGAAGCCTCCGATGTGGATGCTCTTGCGCCGCGTTTGGCCACTCATGGTGCGCTCCCTGCTTGTTATTGTTTCAGACGAACTGGCATGACACGGAGCCGAATGCGCCGTAGTCGGCATGGAAGGTGTCGCCGCGGCGGATGTCGACCGGACGCGTGAACGATCCCGCCAGCACCACCTCGCCGGCTTTGAGATGTTCGTCATGGGGCGCGAGGCGGTTGGCGAGCCAGGCGATACCGTTGGCGGGGTGATTGAGCACGCCGGCGGCAAGCCCGGTTTCCTCGACCTCGCCATTGCGGAACAGCAATGCGCCGATCCAGCGCAAATCCGCATCCATCGGGCGGATCGGCCGGCCGCCGAGCACCAGCGCAGCATTCGCAGCGTTGTCCGAGATCGTGTCCATGACCTTGCGCGTCTTGCCCGTTTCGGGGTCGACGCGGTGCATGCGCGTCTCCAGAATCTCCAGCGCGGGCGTGACGTAGTCGGTGGCGTTGAGCACGTCGAAGATGGTGCAGTCGGGTCCGCGCAGCGGCGCCTTCAGCACGAAGGCGAGCTCGACCTCGATTCTTGGCGCGTGAAAGCGGTCGAACGGAACAGGTGTGGCATCGGCGTAAAACATGTCGGCGAACAGCACACCGTAGTCGGGCTCGTTGATGCCGACCGCGTTCTGCATCGCCTTCGAGGTCAGGCCGATCTTGTGGCCCTTGATGATGCGGCCGCGGCCGAGCTGGAGCTTGGTCCAGGCGCGCTGGACGGCGTAGGCGTCCTCGATGCTGAAATCGGGATATTCCTTGGTGAACATCGGGATCAGCGATTTGGTGCGCTCGACTTCATCGAGGCGCGCGGCGAGGCGTTCGATCGTGGCGGTATCCAGCATCATCTATTGCTCCGCGGCAACCGTGTTGCGCAGCACACCGATGCGGCTCGACTCGACCTCGACGACGTCGCCCGCCTTGAGCCAGCGCGGCGGATCAAAGCGCGCGCCCGCGCCCGTCGGCGTGCCCGTCACGATCATGTCGCCGGGCTTGAGGGTGGCGAAGGTCGAGAGATAGGAGATCAGGAAGTCGAACGGGAACATCAGCCGCTCGGTGGTGTCCTGCTGCCTCACCTCGCCGTTGACGCGCGTGATGATGTCGTGGGGACCACGCGGGTCGAGCTCGTCCGCGGTGACGATCCACGGGCCGATGCTGCCGGAGCGGTCGAAGTTCTTGCCCTGCGTGACGTTGAACTTGCCGTGGCGCAGCCAGTCGCGGATCGTGCCCTCGTTGCACAGCGTCATGCCGAAGATATGCGACCACGCTTTTTCGCGCGGAATGTGGCGACCGCCCTGCCCGATCACGATGACGAGCTCGCCTTCATAGTCGAGCTGGTCCGAAACCTTGGGCTTCTCGATCGGCTGGCCGGAGCCTGATATCGAGGACATGCTGCGCACGAACAGGCTGGGGTATTTGGGCAGGTCCGAATTGTCTTTGTATTCCGCATTGCGCTCGGCGTAGTTGACGCCGATGCACCAGAGCTTCTCCGGCGCCAGCACCGGCGGCAGCAGGACGAGCTGGTCGAGCGCATGGTCCGGCTTCTGTCCCGCGACGGCATCCTGCGCGTCGGCGCGTGCGTTGGCCGCGATCAGCGCCTTCACGTCCGAATAGTCGCGGCCGACGCGCCTGGTCAGATCGACCACGCCGCCGTCCACGGCCGCGCCATAGCGCGCCTCGCCGTCCAGGAGATAGCTCAGCAGTCGCATTGGATGTCCTCCGATGATCTTGGGGCGGCGGCCGGCGATGAGCCCCGCGCGCTCAGTCTTTCGATTTGGGAGTCTGGAACACGCTGTTGAGCGTCACGATCTCGCCGAGCCGGGCGTAACGCGGGCCGCCGATGCGCGCGATCGGGTCGAGCGCCCTGGTCTCGACCTTGCCGTCGTTGACGAGGCCATCGCGCAAATGGAACAGCACGACCTCGCCGACGATGAGCCGGCTCTTGGCGTCACCGAATTCGAGACACTGCCGGAACCGGCACTCCATCGCGACCGGCGCGGCGGCGAGCCGCGGCACCTTGATGCGCTCGCTAGGGAGCGTTTCGAGCCCGAGATGCTCGACCTCGCTGACCTCAGGCGGATGCTCGACGGAGCTGTCGTGCAAGGCCTGCATCAGCGGGGTGTCGGCGATGTGGATCACATATTCCTCGGTATCGAGGATGTTGTGCGCGGTGTCCTTGTAGTCGGCGCCCTTGCGGCCGACGCTGATGGCGAGCATCGGCGGCTTCTGCGAGACGAAGGTGAAGGCGCTGAACGGGGCGAGATTGAGCACGCCCGTGGCTGACAGGCTCGTCACCCAAGCGATCGGGCGCGGCACCACGATGCCGGTCATCAGACGGTAGATGCGGTCGGCGCCGAGCTCGGTGGGGTCGACCCGCATCGATCAATCCGCCCTGATATTGGCCTTGCGCACCACCGGAATCCACTTGGCGTCCTCGCGCTCGAGATAGGCCTTGAATTCGTCCGGCGTCATCGGCGTGGCTTCGCCGCCGAGTTTTTCGAACTTGTCGATCACGGCGGGGTCTTTGAGAATCGCGACCAGCGTCTCGTGCAGCTTCTCGACGATGGGCGCCGGCGTGCCTGCCGGCGCGAACAGGCCGGTGAAGGTCTGGCCGTCGAAGTCCTTGTAACCGAGCTCTGCGAAGGTCGGCACATCTGGCAGCGACTTCAATCGGTGCGGGCTGGTGACGGCGAGCGGACGGAACAGGCCGGCCTTGATGTGCTGGAGACTGACCGTGAGCTGGTCGAACGCGAACTGCACCTGGCCGCCCAGGAGATCGTTGATCGCCGGCGCGTTGCCGCGGTAATGCGCCGTGACCCATTGCAGCCCGAGGCTGGACTGCATCAGCTCGCTGAGCAGATGGTTGGTGGTGCCGGGGCCGGGCGAAGCCATGGTCAGCTTGCCGGGCTCGCGCTTGGCGAGATCGAGAAACTCCTTGAACGTGGTCGCCTGCACCGACGGATGGACCTCGAGCACCAGCGGCGTCATCGAGATCGTCGAGATCGGGAGAAAGTCCTTCTTCCAATTATAGGCGTCGCGCTTGTTGATCTCGGTTGCGAACAGCACCGGGCCGTTGGCGCCGACGAACAGCGTGTAGCCGTCGGGCGCCGACTTGGCGAAGGCTTCGCCCGCGATCATGCCGCCGGCGCCGGCCTTGTTCTCGATGACGAAGGGTTGGCCGAGCTTTTCCTGGAGCTTGTCGGCGACGATGCGCGCGGCGCTGTCGACGTTGCCGCCGGCGGGATAGGGCACGATCAGCTTGACGTTGCGCGCCGGCCATTGCTGGCCCAACGCGGGCCCGGCCAGCATCGCAGTAACGGCTATGGCAATCCAGATTAATCGCATGTTAACCTCCCGGCGGCGCTTCCAATTCCATATCGGGCGCCGATGACTTTCGTGCATGGCATCCCGATCGGAGGGCAATCTCCAGATGCGCGCTTGCCCTGTCGAGGGAATTGTGGCGTTCTTGTCCATATTATGGACAAGAGACGTGCAACGAAACTCGCCCGCAGCGCCGTGGAACCGCGACAAGGCGCGCAGGCGATCCGGCGCGCGCTCGCGGTGCTGCGCATTCTTGCCGCGGGGCGCGAGGACGGTGTGCCATTGGCCGAGGTGGTCCGCACCACGGGCCTCACCCGCCCAACCGTGCATCGCATCGTCCACGTGCTGATCGAGGAAGGCATCGTCGAGCGGCATGGCAGGAGCGGCCGCTACGCGATCGGCAACCAGGTGCCGGAGCTGGCGCTGGCGCGCCCGCGGCCCTCGCGGCTCTTGGTCGCCGCAACGCCATCGCTCCAGCGCGCGTCTGCCGAGATCGGCGACACGCTGTTCCTGACCGTGCGCACCGGCAACGACACGCTGTGCGTCGATCGCCGGATCGGGGTCTATCCGATCCAGGTGCTGTCGATCGAGGTCGGCGCGCGGCGACCGCTCGGCGTCTCCAGCGCGGGCGTTGTCATCCTCGCCGCGATGCCGGCGCAGGAGGCACGAAGGATCGTCGCGGCGAACGAGAAGCGGTTCGAGGCCTACCGGACCGACGTCGCGACCGTGCTCGGTGAGGTCACCGCCGCACGGCGCCTCGGATACGGCCTGAGAGAGACCGGCCTGGTGCAGGGGACGAAATCGATCTCCACCTGGATCAAGACGCCGGACGGCCAACCGGCTGCGGCGATGACAGTCTCCGCCGTTCGCACGCGGCTCGGCCCCCGCCGCGAGCAGGAGGTCGCGGAGATCTTGCTGCGGGAAGCCCGGATCATCGAGCAGGCGATCGGGGGCTAGCGCTGCGAGCCGCTTCTTCGCCTCTCCCCGCTTGCGGGGAGAGGCCGGAATTCGAGCGAAGCTTGAATTCCGGGTGAGGGGGACTCTCCGCGAGTCTAACTGCCACCGTTTTCGCGGAGGCAGCCCCTCACCCCAACCCTCTCTCCCCGTAAGAACGGGGCGAGGGGGCGCACTGCCGCTGTCGCGCTGTCAATGGGCTGACTTGGCACACCGTTTTATGGCACAACGGCCGCCATCACCGACCGCCCAACGAGGCCACGCATGCCCGCGCCGAAACCGCCTGCCTTCGAGACCCTGAGCCTGCATGCGGGCCAGCATCCGGATCCCACGACCGGCGCCCGGGCGGTGCCGATCTACCAGACCACGTCCTACGTGTTCCAGGATTCCGACCACGCCGCGGCGCTGTTCAATCTCGAACGCGCCGGCCACATCTATACCCGCATCTCCAATCCGACCACCGGCGTGCTGGAGGAACGGCTCGCCGCGCTCGAAGGCGGCGTCGGCGCGATCTGCACGGCCAGCGGCCAGGCGGCGCTGCATCTGGCGATCGCCACGCTGCTCAATGCCGGCGACCACATCGTGGCGTCGAGCTCGCTCTATGGCGGCACCATCAACCTGCTGGCGCACACGATGCCGCGCTTCGGCATCACCACGACGTTCGTGAAACCGCGCGATCTCGACGCGTTCCGGTCGGCGATCAAGCCGAGCACGAGGCTCGTGATAGGCGAGACCATCGGCAATCCCGGGCTCGAGGTGCTCGACATTCCCAAGGTTGCGGCGATCGCGCATGAGACAAAGATTCCGCTGCTGATCGACAACACCTTCGCCACGCCCTATCTCAGCCGCCCGATCGAGCTGGGTGCCGACATCGTCATGCATTCGGCGACCAAATGGATCGGCGGCCACGGCATCGCGATCGGCGGCGCCATCGTCGACGGCGGCCGCTTCGACTGGCGCGCATCGGGCAAGTTCGGCGTGCTGACGGAACCCTATGGCGGTTATCACGGCATCGTCTTCGACGAGCAGTTCGGCACGGCCGCCTTCATCATGCGCGCCCGCACGGAAGGCCTGCGCGATTTCGGCGCCTGCCTGTCGCCGACCAACGCATTCCAGCTGCTCCAGGGCGTCGAGACCCTCGGCGTGCGCATGGACCGGCATATACACAACACGCATCTGGTGCTGGAAGCGCTGAAGGCCAACAAGGCGGTGGACTGGGTGCTGCATCCCTCGCTCGAGGATCACACGGACTACCAGCTGGCAAAGACGCTGCTGCCGCGCGGCGCCGGCTCGATCGTGTCCTTCGGCATCAAGGGCGGGCGCCCCGCCGGGCGCAAATTCATCGAGAGCTTGCGCATGATCAGCCATCTCGCCAATGTCGGCGATGCCAAGACGCTGGTGATCCATCCGGCCTCGACTACGCATCAGCAGATGGATGCCGAGCAGCTCAAGACGGCCGGCATCGGCGAGGAGCTGGTGCGGCTCTCGGTCGGCATCGAGACCGCAAGCGACATCATCGACGACCTCAATCAAGCGCTGCGCATCTCGCAAAAGGCCTGACATCATGAAGCTCTCCGTCAACGGCACCGATGTGTTTGTCGCAACCGGCGGCCGCGACTTCGACAAATCCCTGCCCGCGGTCGCCTTCATCCACGGCGCCGGCTTCGACCATTCAACCTGGGCGCTGCACACGCGCTGGTTCGCCCATCACGGTTTTTCCGTTCTGGCGCCCGACCTACCCGGCCACGGCCGCTCTACTGGGCCTTCACTCGGCAGCATCGCGGAGATGGCCGACTGGACAGCAGCGCTGCTCGAAGCGGCGGGAGCTGCGAAGGCGCATCTGATCGGCCACTCCATGGGATCGCTGATCTCGCTGGAAACGGCGGCGCGGCATCCGGACAAGGTCTCAGCGCTGAGCCTGATCGGTACTGCCGCGACCATGACGGTGGGTCCGGATCTCCTGAAGGCCGCCGAAGCCAACTCGCAGGATGCCAACGACATGGTCTCGATCTGGGGCCTCGGCTTCAACGCGGAGCTCGGCGGCAGCCTGGCGCCGGGCCTGTGGATGCATGGCGGCGCGCAGGCGGTGCTCAGGGCATGCGAGCCGGGCGTGCTGTTCAGGGATTTGTCGGCCTGCAACTCCTATACGAATGCGCTTGCCGCTGCAGCGAGCGTGAAGGTGCCGACGACGCTGATCCTGGGCGAAAAGGACATGATGACGCCGGCCAAGGCGGGCAAGGCGCTCGCCGCCGCGATCCCGCATGCAAAGACCGTCGTGGTGCCCGGCGCCGGCCACATGATCATGGCCGAGCGGCCGGACGAGTTGCTGGCGGCGCTGCGGAACTAAACGGATCGATCTTCCGTCTTGCGCGTTGCGGTCAGACATCCCTCTCACTCTAGAAGGGGAACTAGACCATGCCGAGACAGGAAGTCATTCGCAAAGCGAGGCAAGACAAGCGCGCCGGCAAGTCGGCCAGCACGCAGGCCGGCGAATTCGTCAAGGACGAGATCGACAGGATCCGCAAGGGCAAGCACGGCGCGCGCTCGACCAAGCAGGCGATCGCGATCGGCCTGTCCGAGGCGCGCCGGGCCGGCGTCGATCTGCCGCCACCGCGCAAGGGACGCACCAAGAAGGCGACGCGGCGCAGCGCCAAATATGCCTATGAGGTCGGCCAGGGCAAACGGACGCCGAAGCGGAGGCCGAAAGTATCGCGCGCCGTCACGAACGTCCTGAAGAAGGAGCCGCGATCGACCGCATCGCGCAGTGCGCTGTCGAAACAGGCCAAGCGAGCCGCAAGCCGCCGAACCGCAGCGTCCCGCTCGGCCACGGCGCGGAAGGCGAGCCGCACCAAAGGCGCCAAGGTCCGCTCCGCTGCCGCCAAGAAGGCGGCGCGCACCAGGGCGCGCCGCCGGAGCTGATCAGTCGCGCCGGTTCAAGAACCCGGCGTCCATTTCCAGACGATGTCGGAGACGTTGACCGGCTTCGGGATCAGGCCCAGCTTTGCGAAGCGATCGGCGACCGCTTGCTGGCTCCTGACCACCTCGGCGTCGAGCGGCACTACGCGGAAGTTGGAGCGATCCACGAAACGCCTGACGGCCTCGATGTCAACGCCGGTCGCGTCTGCCTGGGCTTTGGCGACGTCCTCGTGGTGTTCGTTGGCCCAGACGCCTTCGGACGCGAAGGTGGTGTTGAGCTTGGCGACCAGCGAAGGAAATTTATCGACGAAATCCGTGTTGGCGATGTAGAACGCATTCGGCTTGTGCACGTCCTTGTCGAAGGCGATCACGCGCGCGCTCTCCTTCAATTCGGCGAGCGCCAGATAGGGATCCCAGATCGACCAGGCATCGACCGAGCCCTTGACGAAGGCTGCCGTCGCATCGGCCGGGGCGAGCGGCGCAGGCGTGATGTCGGACCAGGACAGGCCGGCCTTTTCGAGCGCGGCGACCAGCAGATTATGCGCGCTCGATCCCTTGCCGAAGGCGACGCGCTTGCCCTTGAGATCGGCGAGCGAGCGAATCGGCGAATCCTTCGGCACGATGATCGCCTGGGTGTTGCCGTCGGATTTCACCGCAGCGACGTAGCGGATCTTGGCGCCGCCGGCCTGCGCGAAGATCGGCGGGGAGTCGCCGACATAGCCGAAATCGACGCTGCCGACATTGATGGCCTCCAGCAGCGGCGGACCGAACTGGAAGTCGATCCACTTGATCTCGATGCCGAGCGGCTTGAAGGCGTTTTCCAGAGTCTGGCGCTGGCGCACCGCCGGGAAAAAACCGCCCTTCTGCGTGCCGATGCGGATTTCCGCCGGCTTGTCCTCGGCGTGGGCGGGTACAGCCAGGGCCGTCGCAAGCAACAGCGTCGTAGCCAGAATGTGTCGTCGATTGATCATAACGCGGTCCTTTCGGTGGGATCAGTTGGCGAAAAGTTGCGAGCTCGCGCGACGGCCACGCTCGGAGAACACCGCACGGGCGGCGCGCTCGGCCTCGCGGGCCGAACGGAACTGGCGGCCTTCGAGGCTGTCGAACAGGCGCTCGGAGGAGAAGAAGCGGAAGCCGCGCTCATCACGCGTGATGATGCCGGCGGCGCGGTCGTGGATCTCGATGATGTAGGCGTTCGACTGGATCTGGGACATGACTGCTCGTTCGCCGAAGTTCGGCGTTCCTGTCTTGGGATTTTCGGTGTGAGGTGCTGCTAGGAAACGGTCAGCAGCAACAACAGGCGCCCGTGGCCGCCGAGAAACAGCGCCGCGTCATGCACGCATGCATGTCGTTCTGATTGCGCTGGCGATCGGTTCTCATGGTGCGGCTTGGGCTCGAGGAGCAGTTTCGACGCTCCGAATATCGAGCGGTTGGCACGATTGGTCAATGAAATGGCTATCCATATTTGCGGCGCGCGCGCTGGGGCGCTTCTCTCGCCGCAAGCACGGACAGACGGATTCATCTCGCGATGAGTTCAACACACGCAAGCGGCCGGCATGATACGCTCCCAACGCCAATGATATGGGAGGTTCCAGGCATGGCGGATGCTCTGAAGGGGCGCACGGCGCTCGTGACCGGCGGCTCGCGCGGAATTGGCGCCGCCGTCTGTCATGCATTGGCCGAAGCAGGTGCAGCGGTTGCGATCAACTGCCGCGAGAGAATCGGGCAAGCCGAGCAGCTGGCGGGCGAGATCGGCAAGCAGGGCGGCCGCGCCATCGTGGTCGCCGCCGACGTCTCGCAGCGCGAAGCCGTGGCTGATATGGTCGAGCGTGTCACGGCCGGGCTCGGGCCGATCGACATCCTCGTCAACAATGCCGGCATTGCGATCACGCGCGGCGTCGACGATCTCACCGAGGACGATTTCGACCGCACCATCCTGGTCAACCTGAAATCCGCTTTCCTGTGCACGCAAGCGGTGCTGCCATCGATGCGCGCGCGGGCATGGGGCCGCATCGTCAACATCTCCTCGGGTGCCGCGCGCGGTGCGGGCTCGATCGGCCCGCACTACAATGCGTCAAAGGCAGGCATGGAGGGCCTGACGCGCGGCTATGCGGCGCGGCTGGTGAAGGAGGGCATCACCGTCAACGCCGTGGCGCCATCGCTGATCGAGACCGACATGATGAGCGGCCAGCTCCAGCTCGTCGGCCGCATCCCGCTCGGCCGCTTCGGCACGGCGGATGAGGTGGCGAAGGCCGTGATGCTGCTGGTCGACAATGCCTACATGACCGGACAGACCATCGCGCTGAGCGGCGGGATGGCGTTTAATTGAAGCGGAGCGGCGGGCTCTTCTTCCTTCTCCCCTTGTGGGAGAAGGTGGCGCGAAGCGCCGGATGAGGGGTATCTATCCGCGCGCAACACTCTTCGTGAGGATGGAGACCCCTCACCCGTCTCGCCGCTTCGCGGCGAGCCACCCTCTCCCACAAGGGGAGAGGGGAAGAAGGAACTCACCACATCGTTGCCGCCGCCCGTTCCGGCCAGGCGCGGTCGTACTCCGCACCGCCGACCTTGTTGTCACTCATCTCCGCAAGAATTTGCCCCGGCGTCGGCAACGTCTTCGGATCGACGCGCTTGTCGGGATTCCAGAGGTCGGCGCGGACGATGGCGCGGGCGCATTGGAAGTAGATCTCGTCCACGTTCATCACCATGACGCTGCGCGGCGCCTTGCCCTCGACCTTGAACGAGGCCAGCAGCTCCGGATCGATCGACAGATGCGCGCGGCCGTTGGCCCGCACCGCATTGCCGGAGCCGGGAATCAGGAACATCAACGACACGCGCGGGTCGCGCACGATATTGCGCAAGGAATCGACCCGGTTGTTGCCGCGGCGGTCGGGCAGCATCAGCGTCTTGGGGTCGTGGATGCGGACGAAGCCGGGCAGATCGCCGCGCGGAGAGCAGTCGATTCCCTCGGGCCCGATGGTGGCGAGCGCGGCGAACGGCGCCTTCTCGATGAAGATGCGGTAGAGCGGGGTGACGTGGTCGGCGACTTTCACGGTCGAGGCGTCATTGGTGGCGCCATAGATGGCTTCCAGCTGTTCGATCGTTTCGATCACCGTCATCCCACACTCTCTCTATCGCGCCGACAACTCGTCTTGCCAGCCTTGATTCCTGATCACGCGCACCAGCTGGCGGCTGTGATAATCCGCGCTGCCGGCATTGAGAATGGTGACATCCGCCTGCGCCGACGCGTCGTCGACGCTGCGCGACAGCCGCTCGGCGATGTCGCCGTCGCTTTTCCGGGCGCGCGCGGCAAGCCGCTGCGCCAATACGTCCGGCGGCGCCGTGATCGCGACCACCACGACCTCGGCATAGGCCCGGCGCAAGGCTTCGATCACGGTGCGCGAGACGTTGACGACGATGGTGCGGCCCGCGCGGATGTCGTCGTTGATCTCGAGCGGCAGTGCATAGGAATGCCCATGCGCTTCCCAGTGCACGGCGAAGTCGCCGTGCTCGCGCGCGCGGCGGAATTCGTCGGGGCTGACCGCGATATTGTCTTCATCGGCCGAGGACGCACGCGTCACGATGCGGCGCGGGAAGACGATGTCGGGATCGTCGCTGCAGGCTGCTTGCGCCAGCCGCAGCAAGGTATCCTTGCCGGCGCCGCTGGGGCCGACCACGAGCACAAGCCGGCCGGGGCCGATCGCACCCGCCTCGCCCTGCGCCGTCGTCACCATTTCGCTCATGCGACGCGGTGTCCTTCGCGCCAGACGCTGCGGACCACGGGAACGTGGCCTGCGACATGGACGCGGATCAAATCGGCGCGCTTGCCTGTCGCGACCTCGCCGCGGTCGGTGAGGCCGACCGCCTCGGCGGGCGCCTTCGTCACCGTGCGAACCGCTGCCGGAAGGCTGATCGCGGGCACATGCTCGGGTAATTGCAGCGCGGCCATCAGAAGGCTCGACGGGATATAATCCGACGACAGGATGTCGAGCAGGCCTTCGCGCGCGAGATCGACCGCGGCGATGTTGCCGGAGTGCGAGCCGCCGCGCACCACGTTCGGCGCGCCCATCAGGATGTCGATGCCGGCCTGGTGCAGGCCGCGTGCGGCCTCCAGCGTAGTCGGGAATTCCGCGACCGAGACGCGGTCGCGCACGGCGTCCGCGACGTTCTCCTCGGTGGTATCGTCGTGGCTCGCCAGCGGAATGTTGTACTCATGCGCCAGCGCCACGATCTCGCGCATGTTCACCGCGGCATAGAGCCTCTGATATTCGAAACGCTTTGCGAACAATTCGTCGAGCTCGGCATCGGTCTTGCCGCCGCCCTTGCCGCGATAATAGTCGCGCAGCTTGACCTCGTCGCGGAACTGGCGCTGGCCGGGTGTGTGGTCCATCAGCGACATCAGCTTGACGTCCGGACGGTCGATCAGCTCCTTGGCTTCCTCGACCACGCTCGGCATCGGGATCTCGCAGCGCAGATGCAGGAAGTGATCGGCGCGCAGCAGGTTGGCCTCGCGCGCATTGGTGATCGCGGCGGCGAGCACGCCGGCGCGGCCATCGACCTCCTCGGCGCCGTCCTCGCGCCAGACCCGGAGCGAATCGAATACGGTGGTGATGCCCGAGGTCGCAAGCTGGCCGTCATAGGAGATGACGGCGGCGACCGGATTCCAGAACACCTTTGGCCGCGGCACGTAATGCGCTTCGAGATGATCGGTGTGGAGCTCGATCAGGCCGGGCATGATCAGATCGCCGCCGGCATCCTCGGCGCCCGCGGGCGCCCTCCCCTCGCCGACCTCCGCGATGCGGCCGTCGGCAAGCGCGAGCCAACCCTGCTCGATCACCCGGTCAGCCAGCACGATCCTGGCATTGGCGATCATGGATTCCTTCTTCATTTCCCAGTTCCTTCAGGCCGCGGCGGCAAAGCTGGTGACGTCAACGATGCGGTCGGCAATCAGATGACGGATTTCGTCGTCATGGACAATGGCGACCATGGCGACGCCCTGATGTTTCTTTTCAGCGACCAGCTCGATCACCACGGCGCGATTGGCGGCATCCAGCGAGGCGGTCGGCTCGTCCAGCAGCAGGATCGGCAGGTCCGAGATGAAGCCGCGCGCGATGTTGACGCGCTGCTGCTCGCCGCCGGAGAAGGTCGCGGGCGGCAGCTGCCAAAGTCGCTCGGGGATGTTGAGACGATGCAGCAATTCGCCGGCGCGCGCCTGTGCGTCGGCCCGGCTCATGCCGTTCACGATCAGCGGCTCCGCGACGACGTCGATGGTCGCAACCCGCGGCACGGCCCGCAGGAACTGGCTGACATAGCCGATGGTGGAACGGCGGATATTGAGCACCTGACGCGGCTCGGCGGTGGCGAGATCGACCACCCCACCGCGATGGCGGATACCGATCCGGCCGCTGTCGCAGCGATAATTGCCGAAGATCATCTTCAGGATCGACGATTTGCCGGCGCCGGATGGGCCGGACAGCACGACGCACTCGCCGGGATTGGCCTGGAAGGTCACCCCGCGCACCACCGGCAGCTCGATGCCGCCCTGCAGGTGCATCGTAAAGGTCTTGCCGGCGTCGGTGATGTCGATCATGGCGGTCATTGGAGGGCTCATATTGCAAGGTTCATGGCGGCAGGATCGAGGAGACGAGGAGCTGGGTATAGGGTTCGCGCGGATCGTCGAGCACCTGATCGGTCAGGCCGGTCTCGATGACGCGGCCGCCCTTCATCACCATCACGCGGTGCGACAGGAGGCGCGCCACCGCGAGATCGTGGGTGACGATGATTACGGCGAGGTTCAGCTCGGCGACGAGGCTGCGCAGGAGGTCGAGCAGGCGCGCCTGCACCGAGACGTCAAGTCCGCCGGTCGGCTCGTCCATGAATACGAGCCGCGGCTCGGTGACGAGATTGCGGGCGATCTGGAGGCGCTGGCGCATGCCGCCGGAATAGGTGCGCGGCGCATCGTCGATGCGCGCTGTGTCGATCTCGACGCGGGTAAGCCAGTCGGAGGCGGTGTCGCGGATGCGGCCGTAATGATTCCAGCCCACCGCCATCAGCCGCTCGCCGACATTGGCGCCGGCGGAGACCGCCATGCGCAGGCCCTGCGCGGGATCCTGGTGCACGAAACCCCAATCGGTGCGGAACAGGAAGCGCCGTTCGGCCTCGCCCAGCGTGGCGAGATCGCGGGTGACGCCGTCGCGCATCCGGTACGAGACGCGGCCCGCGGTCGGCGTGAGCTGGCCCGACAGCATCTGCAGCAGCGTCGACTTGCCCGAGCCGGATTCGCCGACGATCGCCAGCACCTCGCCGGGATAGAGCGAAAACGACACGTCGCGGCAGGCATTGATGCGGCCGAACGACTTGCTGAGGGATGTTGCGACCAGCAGCGGCTCGTCGTTGTCGAGCAAATTGTGATCAGCCATTCGCGGCCTCCTGCGCCTTCTCCTTGTACGGCGCGGCACTGAGGCTGCCGTGGTGGCCGGCGGCCTGGCGGCCCTCGCAATAATCGGTGTCCGAGCAGACGAACATGCGCCCGCCCTTGTCGTCGGTCACGATCTCGTCGAGATACGAATTCTCCGCCCCGCACAGCGCGCAGGGCGCATTGAAGCGGTAGGGCTCGAACGGGTGATCCTCGAAATCGAGCGACACCACCTGCGTATAGGGCGGGATCGCGTAGATGCGTTTCTCGCGGCCGGCGCCGAACAATTGCAGTGCCGGGCTATTGTCCATCTTGGGATTGTCGAATTTCGGCGTCGGCGACGGGTCCATCACGTAGCGCGCGTTCACCTTCACCGGATAGGCATAGGCGGTGGCGATATGGCCGAAGCGGGCGATGTCCTCGTAGAGCTTCACATGCATCAGGCCGTATTCGGCGAGCGCGTGCATGCGCCGCGTCTCGGTCTCGCGCGGCTCGAGGAAGCGCAACGGCTCGGGGATCGGCACCTGATAGACCAGCACCTGGTTCGCACATAGCGCCGTCTCCGGGATGCGGTGGCGGGTCTGGATCACGGTTGCCTCGTCCGTCGCCGTGGTCGTCGCAACGCCCGCGGTCTTGGCGAAGAATTTGCGGATCGAGATCGCGTTGGTGGTGTCGTCCGAACCCTGGTCGATCACCTTGAGCACGTCCTTGGGCCCGAGGATCGCGGCGGTGACCTGCACGCCGCCGGTGCCCCAGCCGTAGGGCATCGGCATTTCGCGGCTGGCGAACGGCACCTGATAGCCGGGGATCGCGATTGCCTTCAGGATCGCGCGGCGGATCATGCGCTTGGTCTGCTCGTCGAGATAGGCGAAGTTGTAGGCGGGCGCGTTCATTCCGCGGCCTCCTTCATGGCATCGGGCGTGTTGGCATCGGCGAACGCTTTAGAGAACTCTTGGCGCAGCTTGCGCAAGAGGCCGAGCTCGGACTGGAAATCGACATAATGCGGCAGCTTCAGGTGCTCGACGAAGCCGGTTGCCTGGACATTGTCCGAATGCGACATCACGAACTCTTCGTCCTGCGCGGGGGCAAGCGCCTCCTCGCCGAGCTCACGGGCGCGCAACGCGCGATCGACCAGCGCCATCGACATGGTCTTGCGCTCGCTCTGGCCGAAGGCGAGGCCATAGCCGCGGGTGAAGCACGGCGCCTCGGTCGCCGAGCCCTTGAACTGGTTGACCATCTGGCACTCGGTGAGCTCGATCGCGCCGAGCGGCACGGCGAAGCCGACGTCTTCCGCGACGAAGTCGACCTCGACCTCACCGAAGCGGATCTCGCCGACAAAGGGATGGTTGCGGCCGTAGCCGCGCTGGGTGGAATAGCCCATCGCGAGCAGAAAGCCTTCGTCACCGCGCGCAAGGTTCTGCAGGCGCAAATCGCGATCCGCGGGGAAATCAGCGGCTCACGGGTGAGATCGCCGACGCTGGCGCCGTCCGCGGCCTCCGGCGAAGATTCGATCAGCCCGTCGCGGCCGAGAATGTCGGTCACGCGCGGGGTCGGCGCGGTCGAAGCTTCGGCCGCGGCCGGCGTCTCCGGCACGAAGCCCTCAGCGAGCGAAGGGTCGAGCAGGCGGTGCGTGTAGTCGAAGGTCGGACCCAGAATCTGCCCGCCGGGAATGTCCTTGAAGGTCGCCGACACCCGCCGCTGCACCCGCATCGCGCCGGTGTCGACGGGCTCGCTGGCACCGAAACGCGGCAGCGTGGCGCGAAAGGCGCGAACCAGGAAGATCGCCTCGATCAAATCGCCGCGCGCCTGCTTGATCGCAAGCGCCGCGAGCTCGCGGTCATAGAGCGAGCCTTCGCTCATGACGCGATCGACGGCAAGACCGAGCTGCTCCGAGATCTGGTCGAGGGCGATTTCCGCAACGCTTTCGTCGCCACGCCGCTTATGCGCGAGCAGGCGATGGGCGTTCTCGATGGCGCGTTCGCCGCCTTTGACTGCGACATACATGCTTCTAGCTTCCCTTGCTCACGACGCGCGTGGTGCGCGGGATCGCGACCACGGCGTCATCGGCGACCAGCACCACATCGATACCGCGCGGAAACAGCGCTTCGTTCATATGCAGGCGCTCGAACAGGTCGAAAGGCTTGATCGACGCCTGCAGCGTGGCGGTCCCATCGATGCCGGGCCCGCGCAGCTCGAAGCTGCGCCCGGTGGCGAGGCTGTCGACCTGGATGATCACGGTCGTCGAACGGTCCGGATACTCGCTCGTGCCGAGCGCGAAGCGCTCGAGCGAAGGCAGCGCACCGCCGTCGCCGATGAGCGCGAACGAGGCGATGGATGAATCCTGCACGACCGGCGCGCCGGTGTGGAACTTGAGCCACTTCGTCACGTCCGCGCTCTCCGCCATCCGCGCATCGAGCCAGAGCGGCGTGTCGTGATCGAACAGCGTCAGCGCGATCGCGGCGGTGCCGCGCATCATCGTATCAGGCGCCCCCGCCATCGGCACGATGCGCTGAACCGAGCCCGGCCGCGCCATGGCATCCATGACCGAGCGAAAGGTCGATTGCGCCGACAGCACCTTGTCGGCGAACCCCGGCGGCAGTTCCGCAATCGTGGTCATGATCTCACCCCTCACCGCGCACCATGGTGTAGAAATCAACCTTCGTCGCGGCGGTCTCTTCCGCCGCCTGTTTGCGCCTGACCATAAGCTGCTCGCGCAACGGCGCGATAACGTCGCGCTCCACCGCTCCGCCGAAATCGCGGGACTGCACCAGCGCATCGCACAGCGCGATCAGCCGCGCCTTCTCACCGTCGCGGCCGAGCGTGTAGCCGAACCCGACCTCGCCGCTCGCAAGCCGCACCGCGGCGCGCGACACCGTGGCTTCGCCGAGATTGAACGGCGCGCCGTCGCCGCCGACCCGGCCGCGCAGCATGACGAGGCCGTTCTCCGGCGTGCGCAGATCCTGATGGTCCGGCAAAGGCAGGTCCGAGGCCAAGTTGCGGAGGCGAGCGGCGATCTCGCCCGCCTCCGCGTGCGCCAGCACCGCCATTGCGGCCTTGCGCTGCGCTTGCTGGTCATTGTGCTGGGTCACCTGGTCCACCGAACATTTTGACAGAACTTGCCGCATCGAAGTTGTCTATGATAATAGACAACTTCATAAGGACGCGCCATGACTGTTTCGTGACAATGCTGTGATTTCTGGAGTAGGTTTCCCGCGACATGAGCATGCAGGACACAGCCTCGTCGGGCGTCGCGCTATGGCGCCTCGTTGCCGACGGCATCGAGCGCGGCATCGCCGACGGCCGCTTTGCGGCCGGCGACAAATTGCCGGGCGAGATGGAGATCGCCGAAACCTATCGCGTCAACCGCCACACCGTACGGCGCGCGCTCGCGGCACTTGCCGAGCGCGGCCTGGTGCGCGCGGAGCGCGGCAGCGGAACCTATGTCGAGGCACAGAAGCTCGCTTATCCCTTGCGCTCGCGCACGCGCTTCTCAGAGATCGTCGGCGCGGATGGCCGCGAGCCGCATGGCCGGCTGATCGAGGCGACCGATGACGTCGCGACGCGCGAGCTCGCGCGGGAGCTGGGACTAAAGACCGGCGCGCCCCTAGTGCGAATCGAAGCGATCCGCCTTGCCGACCGTACGCCGATTTGCGTTTCCACGACCTGGCTGTCGGCGGACCTGTTCCCGGGTGCCGGCGCCGTGTTCGCGGCGACGCGCTCGATGACGAAGCTGCTGGAGCATTTCGGCGTCCGCGACTATCGCCGCGGCGCAACCCGAATCACCGCGGGCATCGTGGACGCGACCGATGCGGCACGTCTCGATCTAGCGCTGGGGCGGCCGATCCTGGTGGTGGACGCCACCGACCACGATCTCACGGGCAGGCCGCTGGTGACCAAGCATTCGCGGTTTGCGGCGGAGCGGGTGGAGTTTTTGGTGGAGTCGTAGCTCTCTCCACGACACCGGACCCGTAGAGCCTGTGAGCCAATTCGTTTTGTTTCGGCTTCGGCATCAAGGGGTGGTATCGCCCCTTGATGGGGGAAGCCGGCGGCGTCAGGCTGTTGGTTATCTATGCTTTTGCGAGACGATGCCCTTGCAGGATGTTGTTGGTGAGGGCGTACCAGAGCACGACGGCACGGACCTTCTCGATGCCGCGCACGGTCAGTTGCCTGAGGTCCCAGTTGCGCCAGCGGGCATGGATGCATTCGCAGATGGTACGGGCCTGGTACTGTGCCTTGCCGGCTTCGCTGGCCATGCGAGCACGCCAGGCCGCTATGCCAGGACCGTCGCTGCTCCGGGGTAAGAAGGGATCGACACCGCTCCTGGATTGGGGCGGTGGACAGTAAACCTCGATGCCCTCGCCATGCGCCCATTCGATGTCGTCGCCAGTGCAGAACCCGCCATCGGCGAGGTAGCGGCGTGGCAAGCGCTTCAGCCGAGCGCGCGTTCGCTCCAGCATCGGGCGCATCAAGCCACGATCTGAGCCGCTGTTGTCGACATCGATCGCGACCACGATCAGTTCGCCAGCCGCGCTAGCCACCTGCACATTATAGGCCGGACGGAAGCCGGCATCGGCCATCTTCATCACCCTGGCCTGCGGGTCGGTGGTGGAGGCCCGAGGCTCCTTCGGCTTCTTGCCATTGCCGCCCTTGTCGTCGAGCTGTTTTCGCTTGCGCTTGATCTCGGCCAGCGCGGCCTGCGCGGCTTGCACCCGCTCGCTGCGTTCGCGCGCCGCCCGCTCTTTGGCGGCCCGGATCCGCCGATTGCTGGCTTCCGGGTCCGCATCGACCTCGCGCTTGAGCTCTTCCACAATGGCCTCGGCCTGCGCCATCTGCCGATCCAGCGTCGCCTCCCGCCGGAAAGATCCGGTCCCGGCATTCGCTCGTATCCGCACCCCGTCCTGGGTCAGCTTCTCCAGATCGACCAGCCCTGCCTCGTTCAGGGCCACCAGATGTTCAACCAGCAAACGGTCGAGCAAGTCGGCACAGCCGACCCGGAAGTCCGACAGCCCGTGATGGTTCAACGACACGCCACCGCAGAGCCAGCGGTAGACGTCGTGGCTGTCGCAGAGCCGGTCCAGCGCCCGCGCGCTGCCAACGGCATCGCTCGCGGCGTACAGCCAAAGCGCCAGCAACAACCGTGGCGATGGCGCCGGATGGCCCGGCCTGTTTTCCCGTGCCTTGACGCGATCTTCCAGCTCGCTCAGGTCCAGCCCTTCGACATAAGCCCAGATCACCCGCGCTGGATGATCCTGCCCGATCAGGCTGTCGATATCGACCGCTCGCAATTCGACCTGATTGCGCACAGGCTCGCGCAGCCGAGGTGCGCCTTGCGGCACCGCTTCGGTTCGTGCCGACTGCTCCGGCAATTCACCAAAAAGTCCGTCGTCAGCCATCATCCTCTCCAGCAGATCAGTCTGCCCAGAGAATCACATTCGTCTGACGCGCGGTACAAAAGATTCACAGTCTCGTAGGGTGGGCAAAGGCGCCCTTGCGCCGTGCCCACGATCTTTCTCGATCGTCAGAGGTGGTGGGCACGCTTCGCTTTGCCCACCCTACGGCACCTTTGCTCAGGCCACAGCCCTTCGCCCAATGATCGCAAAGCGCAGCTTGCCCGAGATGAAATCGATCGCGGCGACCGCGACCAGGATCATCAGGATCAGGAACGACACTTTCTGCCATTCCAGCACGCGGATCTGCTCGGCGAGCTGGAGGCCGATGCCGCCGGCGCCGACGATGCCGATGATGGTCGCCGAGCGCGTGTTGGATTCGATGAAATAGAGCACCTGTCCGGCAATCACGGGCAGCACCTGCGGCAGCAGGCCGAAGCGGATCTCGTGCAGCGCGCTGCCGCCGGAGGCGCGGATGCCTTCGACCTGCTTCTGGTCGGCGCCCTCGATCGCCTCCGAGAACAGCTTGCCGAAGGCGCCGAAATCCGACACCGCGATGGCGAGCACGCCGGCGAACGGGCCGAGGCCGACGACGTTGATCCACACCAGCGCCCAGATCAGGGTGTCGACGCCGCGGATCGAATCCAGGAAACGACGGACCGGGAAGCGCAGGATGTTCGACGGCACGATGTTGCGCGCGGCCAGCAAGCTCACCGGCAGCGCGAACACCGCTGCCAGCGTGGTGCCGAGCAGCGCGATCGAGAGCGTCTCCCCGAGCGCCTTCAGATAGACCGGCAGCGAGGAGCCGGGATCCGGCGGGATCATCATCAGGCTAATCCAGCCGAGCTGGCTAAGGCCGGCGAAGAAGCGCGACGGCGAGAAATCGAGATCGACGAGGCCGTAGATGAGAATCGCGAACGCCGCGACGATCATCGCGGGCGTCGCGAGCCGCGCCGAGGCCGGCCGATCGAACACATCGGGGTAGCGTGCACGCATCTCGCGCGTATCGACCTCCTGCGGCCTCGTCACGTCCGCGCCTCCTTGCCGAACAGGCGGCCGCGCAGCCAGCCGGTGGTGATGTCGATGATGAAGACCGTGACGATGATGGTGAGCAGGATGGCGCTGACGTCCGAATAGTAGAACTTGCGGATCGCGACGACGAGCTCCTGGCCGATGCCGCCGGCGCCGACGAAGCCCATGACGGAGGCTTCGCGGACATTGATCTCGAAGCGCAGTAGCGCGTAGCTGGCGTAGCCGGCGGTGACCTGCGGCACGATGGCGAAGCGCATGCAGGAGAGCCAGCTCGCCCCGGTCGAGCGGATGCCCTCGACCGGCTTCATGTCGGCATTCTCGACGATCTCCGAGAACAGTTTTCCGAGCGCGCCGGTGGAGTGGATCGCAATCGCCAGCACGCCCGCCATCGGCCCGAGCCCGAAGGCGATGACGAAGACCAGCGCGAAGACGATGCCGGGAACGGTGCGGGCGAATTCGAGCAGGCGCCGCACGGTAAAGCGCAGCCAGGGCGCGGGCGAGGTGTTCTCGGCCGCGAAGAAATTGAGGGCGAAGGCGAAGGTCGCGCCGATCAGCGTGCCGACATAGGAGATCAGCAGCGTCTCACCCAGCATCTTCAGCCATTTGCGCCAGCCCCAGAACCACTCGCCGACATCGGTCCAGACCCGCTGGCCGCTGTCGAGCGTGAGGATGCGGTCGAAATAGCTGACGAAGTTGCCGAAATAGGTGAACAGCGTGCGCAAATTCACTTCGGCGCCGATCGCGGCGAGAGCCAGCGCGGCGGCAAACACGCCCGCTCCCAACAGGAGACGTAGCCGCCTGCGTGAAACCGCCTGGCGATAGGCAGCGTTGAGCGCGGCGAGCTGCTGCTCGGGGAGGATCGAAACCGCTGTCGTCATGGGGTCGAAACAGGTCCCGTCAAAGAAAGAGCCGGGTCTTTGGGACCCGGCTCAGGTGCATCGTCCCGAAGACTCAGGACGCCTTCTTCTTACGCAGTGCGTCGACGAACTTGATCAGCTCGATCGTGCCATCCCAGTCCTTGGTGGTGGCGGGATGAAAGCCCTTCTTCTGGCCGTCGGAGAGACGGTCGAACGCGGCCTTGTCCTTGGCCGGCGCGTCGAAGAACGCCTTGGCAATGGCGGTCTTGGCGTCTTCCGGCAGGTCGGAATTGTAGGCATAGGGGCCGTTGATGATCGGCGCCGATTTGTGGATGATGCGGAAATCGTCCTTCTTCATCGCCGAGCCGTCGGCGTTCTTCAGCATCCCCTTGGTCAGCATCTGCGCCAGCGTGGAATCGTCGTCGCTGGTCCACTGGTTGGCAGCGACTTCGACCGTGCCCTGCGCCAGCGCCAGCATCGCGTTCTCGTGGCTGCCGGTGAAGACGACCTTGCCGAAATAGGCGTCGGCATCGTGGATGCCCATCTTGTCGAGCTCGAAGCGCGGCACGTTGTTGCCGGAGGTCGAGTTCGGGTCGACGAGGCCGAGGTTCTTGCCCTTCAGGTCGTCGATCTTCTTGTAGGCGCTGCTTGCCTTGACGAAGAACACGGAATAGTAGCCGGTCGAGCCGTCGGCGTTGATGTCGTTGGCGAAGGCCTCGGACTTGACGCCGGTCAGGCGGGCACGCGCGAACGCGGCCGAGCCGTAGCTGGCGATGTGGATATTGCCGGCGCGCTGGCCTTCGATCACCGCGGCATAGTCGTTGGCGATGCGCAGCGTGACCTTTACGCCGAGTTCTTTCGATAGATAAGTCATGAACGGTGCCCAGCGCTCGGTGACGCCCGACGCGTTCTCGGCCGGAACGACCGCAAAGGTCAGCTCGGGGTATTTGGCCTTCCAGTCGTCGGCCGAGGCGGAGGCGGTGAAAGCGAGCGCAGCGGCGCCGGCCAGGATTAATCTGCGAGTGATCATGATACCCTCTTCATCGGTTGGGGGTCGGTTGACGCAAACTGGCAATTGAACAGGTGCGATGCGGCTTTAGGCGGCCGCGGCGGTTCCGAGCGCCGGCACGCCCTCGGGCGCCGGGACAGGCAGGCCACCCACGACGTCGGCAGCTTCGAGATCGTACAGCTCGCGCGCGACGTGATCGGTCAGCGCGGACGGCGCGCCGTCGAATACCACGCGACCGGCGGCCATGCCGATCAGGCGGTCGCAGTAGGTGCGGGCGAGATCGAGCGAATGCAGGTTGCAGAGCACCGTGATGCCGAAATGCTTGTTGATGCGCAAAAGCGCATCCATCACGATCTTGGTGTTGCGCGGATCGAGCGATGCGATCGGCTCGTCGGCGAGGATGATGTCGGGCTGCTGCACCAGCGCGCGGGCGATCGCGACGCGCTGCTGCTGGCCGCCGGAGAGCTGGTCGGCGCGCTGGGCGGCGAGCGAAGCGATGTCGAACTGCTCGAGCGCCGACATCGCCAGCGCCTTGTCCTGCTCGGGCCAGGCCTGCGACAGCGAGCGCCAGGCGGGCATCGTGGCGAGACGACCCATCAGGACATTGGTGAGCACGTCGAGCCGACCGATCAGGTTGAACTGCTGGAAGATCATCGCCGAGCGGGCGCGCCACTGCCGCAGCTCCTTGCCGCGCAGCACGGTGACGTCGACGCCGTCGAACAGGATGCGTCCCCCGGTCGGCGTCACGAGGCGATTGATGGTCCGCAGCAATGTCGACTTGCCGGCGCCGGATCGCCCGATCACACCGACGAAGCCGCCGGGGGAAACTTGAAACGAAGCGTCGTCCACCGCGGCTTTCGCGCCGAAGCGACACGTCAGGCCTTCAACCACCAGCATACAGGGGCTCCAGAGTAGCTGGAGCCAACCGCTAACGCCCGTGCTTAACACTTGTGTGACACACGCGCTGCGATGCGGCGATCCTACGCACGTCATCCCCTGTCATCTCGTTGTCATGACATCGTCATCCAGCCGCTCGAAGAAAAACGCCCCGCCCTCGCACTTCGGATGCAACATGGCCGCCAAAGCTCTTTCGGTTCAGCCGACCGTCGATCCCTCGGCCAAGCTGCACGAGACCAGGCTCGGCGCCTATACCGAGGTCGGCGCCCGCACCATCCTGCATGAAGTGGCGATGGGCGATTACTCCTATGTCGTGAACGACGCGCAGATCACTTGCACCACCATCGGAAAATTCTGCTCGATCGCGGCGATGACCCGGATCAATCCCGGCAACCATCCGATGCATCGCGCCACGCAGGCGCACTTCACCTACCGCTCCAGCGCCTATTTCGAGGGTGAGAGCGACGATTCCGAGTTCTTCGACTGGCGGCGCCAGCATCACGTTCATATCGGCCATGACGTCTGGATCGGCCATGGCGCGATCGTGCTGCCGGGCCGCAACATCGGCACCGGCGCGGTGATCGCCGCCGGCGCGATCGTCACCAAGGACGTGCCGGCCTACACCATCGTCGCCGGCAACCCAGCCCGTATCGTACGGCGGCGGTTCTCGGAGGAGATCGCCGGACGCCTTGCAAAGCTTGCCTGGTGGGACTGGGATCACGACAAATTGCGCGCGGCGCTGCCCGATTTCCGCAAGCTCGGGATTGAAGATTTCCTCTCGACATACGAAGCACGGGCAAGCTCACTCGCCAATTCCCCTGCCAGCAAACGAAGCGCGGTCGCGTGACAGACATAATCATCGAAGGCGGCCGGGCCTTGATCGGCGCCGAGCTCGCCGAAACCTCTCTTCTCGTCTCCGGAACGGACATTGCAGCGATCGATGCCTCTCGCGGCCGGGCGCGGCTGGCGCTCGACGCGCGTGACCTGCTGGTGCTGCCCGGCATCGTCGATCTGCATGGCGATGCCTTCGAGCGGCAGATGATGCCGCGCGCCGGCGTCGACTTTCCGATCGACGTTGCGCTCGCCGACAGCGACCGCCAGGCGATCAGCAATGGCATCACCACCGTGTTTCACGCCACGACCTGCTCCTGGGAGCCGGGCCTGCGCAGCGCCGACAATGCGCGCGGCCTGATGGAGGCGATCGAGCGGCAGCGCCCGCAATTCGCCGCCGACACCCGCTTCCACCTGCGGCACGAGACCTACAATCTCGATGCCGAGGCCGAGATCGCACAATGGCTCAGCGAGGGCCGCGTCGACCTGTTCGCTTTCAATGATCACATGGACGGCACGGTCGCCGACATGGCCAAGCCGCGCAAGCGCAACCGCATGGTGGAGCGCACCGGGCTGTCGAGCGAGGATTTTGACAAGCTGGTCGAGCGTGTGGTCTCGCGCGCCGCCGAGGTGCCGGCTTCGGTATCACGGCTGGCCGCTTTTGCCCGCGCAGCCGAGGTGCGGATGCTCTCGCATGACGACGCGAGCCCAACGATGCGCCGGGACTTTCGCGAGCTCGGCGCCTTGATCGCGGAATTTCCGATCAACGAGGAAACGGCGCGGGCTGCGGCCAGCCACGGCGATGCCATCGTCTATGGCGCGCCGAACGTCGTGCGGGGCGGCAGCCACACCGGCTGGAGCAGGGCCTCCGACATGATCGCCAAAGGGCTCTGCTCGGTGCTGGCGTCGGACTATTACTATCCGGCGCAGCTGCTCGCCGCGTTCCGCCTGGCCGCCGATGGCGTGGTGCCGCTGGCTCAGGCCTGGGATCTGGTCTCCGCCGGCCCGGCGCGCGCAACCGGCCTCACCGATCGCGGCCTGCTCGCGGAGGGACGCCGCGCTGACATTCTCCTCGTCGACGACAGCCTGGAGCTGCGGCCGCGGCTGATCGCGGTGATCTCAGGCGGCAAGCTCGTGCATCTCACCGACGCGACGCGGCTGCTCACCACGGCAGCAACGTCGCGCGAGGCTATCGTTGCGGCATGAATTGGTTATGCTGAGGTAATGACAGGTTTCCCCCGCTACGCGATCTATTTTGCCGCCGGCAGCGACAGCGCCCTCTCCCGCTTCGGCGCGGAGCTGCTCGGCTATGACGCCTATACCGGAGACGAGCTGCCGTTTCCGCGACAAGCGCTGCATGTCGCGCCGGACTGGCGCGAGGTCAGCGCCGATCCCCGCAAATACGGCTTTCACGCCACGCTGAAGGCACCGATGGCGCTGTCGCCTGGCAAGACCGAAGCCGATCTGAAGGCTGCCTGCGCGGCCTTCGCCGCCGAGGCGCGGCCGCATCCCGTGATCTCGCCAATTGTGGATTCCATCAGCGGCTTCATTGCTGTTATTCCGGCCGCGCCGGTCGAAGCTCTGCAGCAGCTTGCCGCCGATTGCGTTCGCGAGTTCGACCCGTTTCGCGCCGCGCTGACGGCGGAAGATCGCGTCCGGCGCAAGCCGGAGAAGCTCAGCGAGCGGCAGCGGGACTATCTCGACCGCTGGGGCTATCCCTACGTGATGGAAGAATTCCGCTTCCACATGACGCTGACGGGGCGCCTGGATGCGGAACGGCGCGGGCCGATCCTGCAGATGCTGCGGGAGCATTTTGCGGCGCTGCAGCTCGACGCGCTGACGGTCGACCGCATCGCGCTGTTCAAGCAGCATGATGCCAAGGCAAGATTTCGCATCACCGGCGAGTGGGCTCTGGCAAGATAGTTCACCACGTCCTCCGTCATTGCGAGGAGCGAAGCGACGAAGCAATCCGGACTGTTTCCAGAGGGAAAATCTGGATTGCTTCGCTTCGCTCGCAATGACGTTTGAAAGACATACTCAACCAAATTAGCGCTAGCTCGCAAGATTGAAAGCGAGCGCCACCGCGCCAACCACAACGAGGCTGGTCGCCCAGACTGCATCCAGGTTGAACCAGCTTCGCGAGACGAACCTCAATCCCAGATGGCGGTAGACCAGCCACGCCAGACATCCGCCGGCGCCGACCATGGCGGCAACGTGCACCAGGGACACCAGCACCGCCATCCCGAGATTTGCCTTCATCAGCGCGCCCGCCGCCTCATGGCCGGCATCGAGATCGAAGGCCTTGCAGAGCCCGAGATAGATCGGCACGAGCATCAGGGCGGCGCCGTGAGCGATGGCGACGGCAAATGACCAGAGCGCCAACTGCGTCGGCGGAATTCGTGCCAGCGTGCGCGGATGACGCCGGTCGATCAGCCGATAGACGCCAAAGCCGATGACGAGAAGGCTCGCACCGATCTGGATCGGACGCTGCCACGCGGCCAGCACGAGCAGGAAGGCGAACGGCAGCAACACGAGAAGTGTTGCCAGCAGATGCCCGGCCGCCAGAGCCCATAATGCACGGAAGAGCGCGCGCGGGCTCTTGTCCATGAGCCCGGCCGAAACGGCGAGCGGCCATCCCATTCCCGGATTGACCCCGTGGTAGAGGCCGCTCGCAACAAGCGCGAGCCACAGCCAGCCAAGGGCCGGGCTCGCATGCGTCCCATCTAGACCGACGGGTAGCAAAAGGAGTCCGTCGAACAGTCGCCGCCCTCGAGCCTGATCTGGTGCGCACGATATCCGTCGGGGAAACTCACGAAATAGTTCTTGTCGAGCTCGAGGCCACCGTTGCGACCGACATTGGCCATGACTTCCACGCCCGGAACCCCGTCGGGATAGAACTGGTCGTCCCAGGTGGAATAGAGCGAATTGGTCCAGTACACGCGCCGGCCGTCGCGGCTGATCTCGACCATCTGCGGACCTGCCGCAAAGGCCTTGCCGTTCGGATGGGGCGTGCGCCGCGCGATACCGCCGATGTGGACTGAGCCCGCAAGCTTCGGCTTTCTGGGATCGCTGACGTCGTACTGGCGCATTTCACCCGTGCCCCAGCACGAGACATAGAGAAACCGGTCGTCCATCGACAGGTCGATGTCCGTCACCAGCGGCGGCACGGCGCCAAATCCCTGCAGCAGCGGCGGCAGCTTCTCCTTGGGCGCGGGTTCAGGAGGAATCGTCGCCGTCTTCTCGGCATGGAATTTTCCATCCTCGCGCCACCAGGTCCAGATCGATGCTTCGAGGTTGGTGGTGTCGACCACCACGCCGACGAACCCGTACTCGCGAACCGGATCGTGCGCCGGCCGCACCTCCAGCGCCATCTGATGATTGGCGCCGAGGTCGATGGTCTGGACGTTGCGGCGGGCGCGAAGGTCCCAGAAGTGGAGACGATGGCCATATTTGTTCGCAAGCAGATCTTCCGGGACGATCCCGTTCTCGAACTGCGGCGGCAACGCCCATTCGCTCGTCACCATGTAGTCGCGCGGCAGATTCCACCAGAAATCATAATGCAGCGTCTGCGGGCCACGGTCGATCTCCCATCGTCCAAGGACCTCGAACGTCTCGCAATCCATGATGAAGACGCCCGGAGGTCCGTTGGTGCCGTCCTTGCCGCCGCCGCCCAGCGTGCTCACGTAAATGCCGTCCGGCCCGCAATGGATCGTGTGCGGCCGTGAGTAGCCGGTCTTCCTGAAGACCTCCTCTGGTTCGATGATCTTGTGGATCTTGGCTTGGGTCGGATCGGGCTTGGTATCGATGACGTAGATCCGCGACGAACGCAGCCCTGGGATGATGAGATAGCGCCGCTCGATGAAGGCGTGTCCGGCGAGCGGCGACAGAGCGGAGGAGCAGGCATTCCAGCCGAAGTGATGAAACTCATCGCCCTTGTTGGGCATCGTGACGGTATGGACGATCTGGCTATAGGTCGGCGATCCCGGCTTGACGTCGATGACCGCGAGAGCGTCCGGCTTTGAGAAATCCGGACTGAGCAGCAAGGTGTAAGCAAAGTTCTCCGCAGGCGCTTCCATCGCAAGCTTGGGCGATGCGTGAAAGGTGGGATCCGGCCTCATCGTCATGGCACTGCCTCCCTGTTCTGTCGGTTTGCACCAACCTGGCTCGGGATCGTGGCAAAAGAAGAGCTGTTGCGCGATGTCTTGTTGCGCGATGCCTGGGATTCTCCGCAGGGCCGGTTGGCGGGCGTACAATATGCCATCGCCGGGCCGGCGGAAACTGGCGGAATTGCGTTAATTCGACGCCTTCAGGCGAAATGAGCGCCCCCGTCATTGCGAGGAGCGAAGCGAAGCAATCCAGACTGTCTCCGCGGAAACAGTCTGGATTGCTTCGTCGCTTCGCTCCTCGCAATGACGGGGAGAGACCTATTTCCCCCAGCGCAGCCTTCGTAGGGTGGGCAAAGGCGCGCTTGCGCCGTGCCCACCAACTTTCGCGATGGCAACAGGTGGTGGGCACGCTTCGCTTTGCCCACCCCACGGCCGCGGGGTATGTGGCTCTACTTCCCCCACCTGAGCGCCAGTGCGTCGCGCTCCTTGGCCAGTTCCAGCAGACCCGCCCGCGTTGCCGGATGCAGCGGCTGCAGCGGATGGCGCACCGCCTCCGACTTGATCACGCCGCCGGCCTGCATCATGGCCTTGCAGGCGATCAGGCCGCATTGGCGGTTCTCGTAGTTGATCAGCGGCAGCCAGCGCTCGTAGGCGGCCTTCGCCTTCTCGCGATCGCCGGCGAAATAGGGATCGATGATCTGGCGGATGCCGTCGGGATAACCGCCGCCGGTCATGGCGCCGGTGGCGCCGGCGTCGAGATCGGCGAGCAGCGTGATTGCCTCCTCGCCGTCCCAGGGACCTTCGATGTCCTTGCCGCCCGCCTCGATCAGGCTGCGGAGTTTCGAGGCCGCGCCCGGCACCTCGATCTTGAAATAGCGGATGTTGGCAAACTCGCGCGACAGCCGCGCCAGCAACTCGACCGACAGCGGCGTGCCGGCCACCGGCGCGTCCTGGATCATGATCGGGATATTGATCGCCCCGGAGAGCACCTTGAAGAATTCGACGATGCCTTTCTCGGGGACGCGGAAGGTCGCGCCGTGATAGGGCGGCATCACCATCACCATGGCGGCGCCGGCCGCCTCGGCCTGTTTGCTGCGCGCCGCGCACACGGCCGAGCTGAAATGCGTGGTGGTGACGATCACGGGAACCCGGCCGGCCACATGCTCCAGCACCGTGTGCATCACCGTCTCGCGCTCGACATCGGTAAGCACGAACTGCTCGGAGAAATTGGCGAGGATGCAAATGCCGTGCGAGCCGGCATCGATCATGAAGTCGATGCAACGGCGCTGGCCCTCGAGGTCGAGCTCGCCGCGCTCGTCGAAGATGGTGGGCGCGACCGGGAACACGCCGCGATAAGGGCGTTGGGCCTTGTGTGGGGTGACCGGCATCGAACTCTCCATCCCTGATGTGTCTTGCGTCTGTCGCTGCGCTCGCGGGAGCGAGGCGGCACAGATGTACCCGCAGTGCCGGGCTGCGGCAATGCCCGCGCGACGCCCGATGGAAAGAGTACGAAAATCAGGCGCTCTTCACGGCGCCCAGGAAGCCCTCGACGGCGACGCGAAGACGATCGGCATCCGCCGACATCTTCTTGACGGACTCCGACAGCACGGTCCCGGCATTGCCGGTCTCCTGGTTGAGCCTGGCGACGCTGCCGATCGTGTCGGTGACCTCGCGGGTGCCCTGGGCCGCCTGCTGGAAGTTGCGCGAGATTTCCGTCGTCGCCGCGCGCTGCTCTTCGACCGCGGCGGCAATCGCCGTCATCTTCTCGTCGATGCCACCGATGGCCCCGCCAATCGACCGGATCGCGGCGACCGCCTGGCCGGTCGCGCCCTGGATCTCCTCGACCTGGCGCGAGATCTCTTCCGTCGCGGTCGCGGTTTGCGTCGCGAGGCTCTTGACCTCGCCCGCGACCACGGCGAAGCCGCGGCCGGCCTCGCCCGCGCGCGCGGCCTCGATGGTGGCGTTCAATGCCAGCAGATTGGTCTGGGCGGCGATCGCGTTGATCATCTTCACGACCTCGCCGATGCGGCTGGCCGTCTGATCGAGGATCTCGACCGTCGCATTGGTCTGCTCGGCCTGGGCCACGGCCTCGCGGGCCTCGCGCGCGCTCGACTGCACCTGCGCGGAGATCTCTCCCACGGAAGCGGAGAGCTCCTCGGTCGCGGCGGCAATGGTCTCGAGATTGTTGGTGGCCTGCTCGGCGGCGGAGGAGACCGCCGCGGTCTGGTTGCTCGATTCCGAGACCAGCGAGCGCACGCCGCTTGCGGTGGCGTCGAGCTCGCGCGTCGAGGCCGCAACGCTCTGGATAACGGCCTGCACCGTATCGTCGAAGCTGCGGCAGGCGGCATCGACGGTGCCGGAGCGGGCGAGCTGAAGCGCCTGCTGCGATTCGCGTTCGCGGCCGAGCCGCTCCGCGGTCGCCGCGCTCTCGCGCAGGCTTTCGAGCGCAGCCGCCATGGTGCCGAACTCGTCGGGATGCCGCGATTGCGGCACCGGCGTCGCATAGTCGCGGGCGCTGATGCGGGCGATGGCGTCGAGGATGGCGCGCACCGGCCGCATCAGGCGATTGCGCACCACGAACACGCCGGCGAGGGTCACGGCCAGCGCGAGCAGGAACGCGAAGGATTGCACGATGAGATTGGTCAACGCTTTGGCCTGGACCGCCTCAGCGCGCGCGATCGACAGGTCGAGCGCCTTGCTCGCGACCGCGACGATGGACGCGAAGGGGGACTGGCACAATGCGTTCCATTCCGAGGCGGGCATCGCGGGCCGGCCGCTGCCGTCGAAGCCCTTGGTGAGCTCGCCGATCTGCTTGAGGGCGCCGTCAGTCTTGGCCCTCGCATCCTTGGCCGTGTTGACGAGTTCGGCCGGCACGTCAGGCGCAGCCAGGAGCTCCTCCATGCCGGTCCACCCGGCGGTCACGACGCCGTTCCATCCGGCCACGGTCTGCTTCTGGGTGTCGTCGAGCGGCTTGCTGGCGTTGACGTTCGGCCGCAGGGTCGAGCACTGGATGCCGTAGCGGTCGCGCACCTGCCAGGCGAGGCGGCGGGCCTGGATCATGCGGGCGATGTAAGGATCGTTCATCCAGGCGCGGTTCGACACCGCGGTGGAGGCGAGATTGGCGGTCTCGATCACCTTGGTGACCGCATCGTACCAGGGTGCGGTGCGCTCCAGCTTGCGCTCGGCGCGCGGCAGCTTGGCCTCGTCGTAGAACAACTGGAATTTTGGTGCGGCCTCACTCCAGCGCTGCTTCAGCGTGCTGGCGAGCTCGTCGCGCGCCGCGAATTCGACGGTGGAGAGCGCAGCGCCGATGGCGTCAAAACCGGCCTGCTCGGCTTTCTCGGCGGCGCCGAGCTTGGCGCGCGGATCGTCCTCGCCGAGCAGCGCGCTCTGGGCATCGCCGCGATTGCTGCGCAGGGCAACCACGCCGTGGAAGATCGACTTGTCGGCATTCGCGAGCCGCTCGGTCTCCAGACTGTCGCTATAGCGGCCGAAAGCCCCGACCATCTGGATGGCCGTGCTGGTCAGCGCGCCGGCCGCCAACAGCGTCATCAGAACCAGGAGAAGCGTGCTTACCGATTTCTTAAAAATGGACATGGACCCAAAGACCCGCTCGCCGAGAGCGGTCACCTTGCACGGCCACATGCCAAAGTTTCGTTAAGGTTTATATCAAATGATAAGCGCCCCGGAGTTGCCGGCCCTGTCCGGGGCAGCCGGCTCACGCCACCTTCGTGAAATCCGGCGGGCGGCGCTCCGCAAACGCCGTAAACGCCTCGCGTGCTTCGGCGGTACGCAGGCGCTGCGCGAACTGCTCGCCTTCGGCCTGCATCTGCGCGACCAGCGCCTCGCCGTTGCGCATCAGCCGCTTGGTGGCGATGAGGGCCCCGGCCGGCTGGCGGGCGAGACGCTGCGCCAGCGCAAGCGCCTCGGCATCGAGCTTGTCCAGCGGCACCACGCGGTTGGCGAGGCCCCATTCCAGCGCGGACTTGGCCGGCACGGTCTCGCCGAGCGCGAACATCTCATAGGCGCGGGCATAGCCGATGCGCGCCGGCATCAACAGGCTGGAGGCGGCTTCCGGCACCAGCGCGAGGCTGACGAAGGGCGTCGACAATTGCGCGTTGTCGGCGAGCACGACGAGGTCGCAATGCAGCAGCATCGTGGTGCCGACGCCGACGGCGCGGCCCTGCACGGCCGCGACCAGCGGCCGGGTGCAGCGCGCCAGCGACTGGATGAAGCGCACCACGTTGCGGCTGCCCTCGGACTTGCCGGCCGCGACGGCCGCGAACTCGCCGACGTCGTTGCCGGCGGTGAACATGTCGCCCTCGCCGCGGATCAGGATCACGCGGGCGGACGGGTCGCGCTCGGCGGATTCGATCGTGTCGGCGAGCTTGCCGTACATCGCATCGGTCAGCGCGTTCTTCTTGTCGGGACGCGCCAAGGTGAGGGTGAGAATTCCGTTGTTTTTCTCGATCCGGACGTGCTCGGTCATTGGTCTGCTCCGTGTTAGTCGTCTGAACTTCTTGGAAACTTGTCCTGAATGCTCGTCAGCCAGCGCGCGACGATGTCGATCTCCGCGGCCGTGAATCCCTCCGTCAGCGCCGCATTGATCTCGGCCGCGCCAGTCTTCGCCTGCGCCAGCGCGGTGCGCCCCTTCGGCGTCAACCAGATGCGAAAGGCGCGGCCATCCTCGCGGTCGGCCCGCCGCTCGACCAGCCGCGCCGCTGCGCTGCGATCGACGAGACCGGAAATCCCGGCCGGCCCGAGATCGAGTGCCGCACCCGCCTCGCCCATCAGAATGCCGTCCTGCCGGCCGAGGATGAACAACAACCCCGCCTGCGCCGGCGTCACCTCGCTCGAAGGCTGCGCGGCCATCCAGCGCTGCAAACGGCGCTGGGCGACGTTCAACAAATAGATCAGCCGATGGTGCTTCGCTGCGGCTCCATTATTTCGCATACGAAATATCTAGCCCAACGGATCCCGATTGTCAAATCAGGGCCGCTAGGCCGACGCGGCGCGACAACCGTCGAGCAGAATTGCGGCGCATGTCTGCGCCCGCCTCTCGATCTCCTTGCGCGAGGGCAGTGCCAGGCTGGCGTAGATCGCCGCGCGCTGCGGCGCCGACACCATCATGCCTATCATCATTCCGGCGGCTTCATCGACGTTATCGAGCGCGATGCGCTTCTTCCTGACTTGATCGCGAAGCCAGCCCGCGAGCGCCGCCACGGTACGGGAGATGCCATCCCTGTAGAAATTCGCGGCAAGGTCGGGGAACGTGGCCGATTGCTGCAGTACCATACGCTGGAGTGCCACGACCTCCGGATCGAGCGCGAGATCGGCACAGGCGACAAGCACGGCAGCCAGACTCGTCTCGACGTCGGCCTGATTGTCGGCCTGAAGATTGACGTCGGAGAGCAACCGATCGAGCCGGTCCGCGCACATCGCCTCGAACAGCGCTGCCTTGCCCGGAAACAGCCGATAGAGAGTCTTGGTGGAGATGCCGGCGCCACGCGCCAGTTCTTCGGTGCTGGTTGCTGCGTAGCCATCGACTGCGAAGGCGTGCCGTGCCGCCTCGATGACGATGCGCTTCGTCTCGTCGTCGGTGCGCACTGGTGGCCGCCCACGCGGGCGGCCTTCTGATGACGATTTTGCCTGAGCCATGTTTTTAGATGATGCCTGTCATTCCATTGACAGTCCTCAAGCTAGCCCTATTTTGGAAATCGTCAAGTTTCCTAATTCAGGGAGCCGGCCATGACCGTGCATACCAATCCATCGAAGAGCGAAACCATCGTGGTGCCAACCAGCCCGCCCGAAGGCATTCTGCCCGCCGCGCCGGTCCCCACCCCGCGCCGAAAGCTGAACTTTCGCAAGCTGTTGCTGGCGGGAGTGGCCGTCGCCGCGCTCGCCGGCGCGAGCTGGTACGGCTACGACTACTGGACGGTCGGGCGCTTCCTCGTCTCCACCGATGACGCCTATGTGAAGGCCGACAACACCACCATCGCGCCGAAGGTCAGCGGCTATCTCGACCGCGTCCTGGTCGGCGATAACGAGCATGTGAAGGCCGGCCAGGTGCTGGCCCGGATCGACGATCGCGACTTCCGCGTCGCGCTCGATCAGGCCAGGGCCGACGTCGCCGCCGCGAACGCGACGGTGACGAGCAAGCAGGCCCAGCTCGAGGTTCAGGAGGCGGTGATCGCAGCCGCGAAAGCGACCATCGATGTCGACACGGCCGCGAAGACCTTCGCCCAGCAGGAGAACAAGCGCTACACGGATCTCGCCAGGACCGGTTATGGCAGCGTGCAGAATGCGCAGCAGGCGCAGGCGCGCGATGCCGGCGCGGACGCCGCGATCGCGCGTGACAACGCCAACCTCATCTCCGCACAGAAGCAGGTCGATCTTCTCAAGGCCGAGATCGTGCAGGCCAGGGCCGCCGCCGCCCGCGCAACCGCGGTCCAGCACCAGGCCGAGCTCAATCTCGGCTACACCACGATCGTCTCGCCGATCGACGGCGTCGTCGGCAACCGCACCTTGCGCGTCGGCCAGTATGTGCAGGCGGGCACGCAGTTGATGTCGATCGTGCCGGCCACGGGCACCTATGTCGTCGCCAATTTCAAGGAGACCCAGCTCACGCATGTCCGCGCCGGTCAGAGCGTCGAGATCGAGGTCGACACCTTCCCGGGCCAAGTCGTGCATGGTCACGTCGATTCCATCGCGCCGGCCAGCGGCCAGGAGTTCGCGCTGCTGCCGCCCGACAACGCCACCGGCAATTTCACCAAGATCGTGCAGCGCATTCCCGTGAAGATCGCGCTGGACGCCGGGACGGTGCCTCCGATCGCGCTGCGGCCCGGCATGTCCGTGATCCCGACGATCGCAACGCGTTCAGCGCCGGCCGCTCAGGCGGCAGCGACGCCCAAAGCAAAACCTGTTTCCGGAGGGTCGTGCCATGTCAAACAGCCTCTCAATATCGACGCCAGCACAAGCAATTCCGGCCGCGACGCCTGAGCGCGTCGCCGCCGACCCCAATCGGGCCAGCGCCACGATCTGGATCGCCGTGTTCGCGGCGATGATCGGCGCCTTCATGGCGATCCTGAACATCCAGATCACCAACGCCTCGCTGCTCAACATCGAGGGCGGCATCGGCACCGGCGCCGACAACGGATCCTGGATCTCGACGTCCTATCTGATCGGCGAGATCATCGTCATCCCGCTGACCGACTATCTGTCGCGGGTATTCTCGTTCCGCAACATCATCCTGAGCTTCGCGAGCCTGTTCGCGGCCTTCTCGGTCGCCTGCGCCTTCACCCATGATCTGCCGTCGATGATCGCGATGCGCGGCCTGCAGGGTTTCTTCGGCGGCGTGCTGATCCCGATGGCGTTCACGCTGGTCTTCACCAAGCTGCCGAAGGGCCAGCAGCCGATCGGCCTTGCCATGTTCTCGCTCGCCGTGACCTTCGCACCGGCGATCGGGCCGACCATCGGCGGCTATCTCACCGAGAATTACGGCTGGCAGACCATTTTCTTCGTCAACGTGCTGCCCACGGCGGTGATGGTGACCACGCTGTTCTTCACGCTGGAGCGCCAACCGCTGAACCTCGCTTTGCTGCGCGAAGGCGACTGGTTCGGCATCGCGACCATGGCGATCGGCCTCGCTTCGCTGCAAGCCGTGCTGGAAGAAGGCAACAAGGACGACTGGTTCGGCTCTCCCTTCATCGTGCGGCTCGCGGTCATCGCCGTGATCAGCCTGTCGCTGTTCATCGCCAACGAGCTGATGGTGGAGAAGCCGCTGCTGCGCCTGCGCCTGTTGACGCAGTGGAATTTCGGCATCGGCACCATCGCGGCGGTGTTCCTCGGCTTCGCACTGTTCGGCTCGGTCTATCTCCTGCCCGCCTATCTCGGCCAAGTGCAGGGCTACAATGCCGAACAGATCGGCAACGTGCTGGCCTGGACCGGGCTGCCGCAGCTTCTGCTGATTCCGCTGGTGCCGAAGCTGATGCAGCGTTTCGACGGCCGCTATGTCGCGACCGTGGGCCTGCTGCTGTTCGCCGCGAGCTCCTTCATGAACATCCAGATGTCGCTCGATTATTCCGGCGATCAGTTCCTGATGCCCAACATCGTGCGTGCGGTCGGCCAGGCGCTGACGCTCGCGCCGCTCTCGGCACTCAGCCTCGGCAGCGTCGCGGCGCAGGATGCGGCGGCCGCCTCCGGCATCTCGAACATGATGCGCAACCTCGGCGGCGCCATCGGCACCGCGGTGCTCGCCACTATCGTCACCAAACGCGAGCAGTTCCACTCCAACATCATCGGCCATTCGGTCACGCTCGGCCGCGAGGAGGTCCGCGCCCGCATCGCGCAGATGACGGACTATTTCATGGCCCACGGCGTCCCCGACCCCAACGCCGCACGCGAGCAGGCCATCATCGCGCTCGGCAAGACCGTGAAGCGCCAGGCGCTGGTGATGGGGTATTCCGACACCTTTGCCGTGATCGGCGTGGTGCTGGTCCTCGCCGCGATCGCGGTGCTGCTGACGCGAAGGGTGAAGGCGCCGGGTGGCGGAGGTGGCGCGCATTAGAGCTCGAAAACGAACGACCAAATCGACGCGGCCGTCACGCTTGACGGCCGCGTCCTTTTATGTTCCCTATTTGTTCATATCAATTATAGGTTGCTCAAGGGGACACTTCATGAGCGATACTCAGGTCGAGGCCGTGCCGGCTCAGCTCGTGCTGCATGCTGACGAAGATACTCCGCGTGAATTCATCGTTGACCTGTTGCGTCGCGTCTTCGGCAAGTCGGAAAGTGAAGCCGCCTCCGTGATTGCCGACATGGAGAGGCATGGCGCGGCAGCCTGCGGTCCCTACCCACCACCGGTCGCAGGCGCCCTGCTGGAATCTGCAAGGCGTCGTGTCGCTGCCGCCGGCCACCCACTCCTGATCACAAGCGAAACGGCGAGGCCCTGCTGCGAGCTTTGCGGCCGACCGATCGCGCAGTCGGAAGCACAATTGGTGGACCGCACGGTGTGGCTGTGCGCCGATTGCGTACTCGCAGCAGCAAGCGCATCGCGGGACCTCCCCTCGGAGGAGTTCAATTACACGTTCGGTGTCTTGAATTGGCACTTCGCCGATGTGCCGCGGAGTCAGCTGGTGACCACGGTACGCCAATTTCCTGGCCACATGCGGGCAGACGTCCAGGCCGCCATCGACCGATTATTTGCGTCTCCGGTCCGGCTATTCGGTATCGCCGAGGACCGCCGCTACGAGACGCTATCCATGTCGAGATTGATGCAGAACGACGGTTTCGCGGCGACGATCGCACCGCTTCAGTACAACGACGTCGATATCGGCGAACCGACACCAGCCAAGTGCCTCGACAATGGTCTTTGGCTTTGCGCAACCGCTGGTCTCCGCTACGCGGTGCTTCTGGCCATTCATCGTGAATACAGCCGCGAGGTCGGCGTGCGGATCGAAATCATGGCGCCGGCCGGGGCCGCAGGCTCAGCGCTTGTCCAGCAGTGCTTCAGCGCGCTGGAGGACGCCGTTCAGGCCGCGCGCACCTACCGTGGCAAGATTCTCTCTCTCGATGCCGATTCCGACTACCGTGGGCGCTCGCGCGGGATCACAGTGCACCGGCTTCCTTCCGTCAGTCGTGACGAGGTGATCCTGCCTGAACAGACGTTACGGCTACTTGATCGTAACGTCCTGAACTTCGTGGGCACGCGGGACGTGCTGCGCCGCCTCGGACAGTCGACCCGGAAGGGTATCTTACTCTACGGCCCACCCGGCACGGGCAAGACTCACACCATCCGCTATCTCGCGGCCCATCTGCCCGGTCATACGACGCTGATCATCACAGCGGAGCAAATCGGCCTGCTCGGCGCCTATATGAATCTCGCTCGCCTCCTGCAACCGGCCATGGTTGTGATCGAAGACGTCGATCTCATCGCGCGGCAGCGCGAGAACATGAGCGGCTGCGAAGAACCGCTGCTCAACCGATTACTTAACGAGATGGATGGCTTGAAGCAGGACGCTGACATCCTGTTCGTGCTGACAACAAATCGGCCTCAGCAACTCGAAGGCGCCCTAGCGGGCCGCCCCGGTCGCATAGATCAGGCCATCGAAGTGCCGCTTCCCGACGAGACCGGCCGCAACAAACTGGTCCGGCTCTATGGCAAGGGACTGCCACTCGACGACGCCGTCGTCGCCGAAGCCGCCAGGCGCAGCGAAGGCACGAGTTGCGCATTCATCAAGGAATTGATGCGGCGCCTGGCACAAGCGAGCCTCGCGCGCGATGGCGGCAATTCCGTCATTTCCGCCGATATCGACGAAGCCCTCGATGACATGCTGTTCTCCGGCGGCCGGCTCAATGCGCGACTGCTCGGCGGCGCGCAGGCGATGGCGGCGGGATGAGCGGAGCATGTCTCCCTCTCCGCGTCTTCGCGGGGAGAGGTGAAGGGTCACTGCGCGCAGAAATAGCTCGACGCCTCCGTCACCGGTCCCGACTTGTAGTGCGGCCAGGCCGGCCAGCGGCACAGTGGCAGCGCGCGGACGACAGGGAACGCGTGCAACCTTCGCCCGTCCGTCAATCGCTGACGCCGGCTTTCCGTCAGAACGACCCCAGCGCACTGCCCAGGGCAATCACGGCCACCAGCGCCAGGAGCGAGGTCACGATGCCCACCATGACGATGTCGAAATAGCTGTCGCGGTGAGTCAGGCCGCAGATCGCGAGCAGGCTGACCACCGCACCATTGTGCGGCAGGATGTCCAGCGTTCCCGCGCCGATCACCGCCACGCGATGCATCAACGCAAGGTCGATGCCGTTGCGAGCGGCAAGTTCGACATAGGTCGGGCCGAGAGCGTCGAGGGCGATGGTGAGGCCGCCCGACGCCGACCCGGTCAGCGCGGCCAGGATGTTGGTCGCGACGGCGAGCGAGACCAGCGGTCCGCCCTCGATCGCCAGCACCCAGTCGCGCACGATCGTGAATGCCGGCAGCGAGGCGACGACGGCGCCGAACCCGACGAGGCTGGCGACGCTGAACGCGGGCAGGACCGACGCATTGGCCCCGGCGTCCATGGTCCGGCGCAGCGCCGGCAGGCGCGCCCAGTTCAGCGCGATGGTGGTGGCGATGGCGGCAGCCAGCGCAACCGCGACCGACCAGACGCCTGCAACAGCTGCAAGCGTGGTATCTCCAAAGCGTTGCTCGGCGAGATAGCTGACATCGAGCCGCGGCAACACCAGGAGCGACATCAAGAGATTGACAGTCACGACGACGACCAGCGGCGCGATGGCATTCAGCACCGGCGAAGGCCGCTTGCTGCGATGACCGTGCTGTAGCTCCGCCGGGTCGAACTCGCGGGCGGTCGTCGCGCGCTCGCGCACGAGCTCGTCGGCGGCTGCGCGCTCGGCCGAGTCCTCAACGTCATCGCCGTAGCCTTCTCCGGTGCGGCGCGCCGACGCTTCGGCGCGATGCAGCCACCACAATCCCGCGCCGAGCATGATGAGGGAGGCGACGATGCCCAGGCCCGGCGCCGCAAACGGCGTCGTGCCGAAGAACGGCATCGGGATCGCATTCTGGATCGACGGCGTGCCCGGCAGGGCCGACATCGTGAAGGTCGACGTCCCCAGCACGATCGCAGCCGGGATCAGGCGACGCGGAATCGAAGCTGCGCGAAACAGCGAACGGGCCATGGGAACGATGACGAAGAACGCTACGAACAGGCTGACGCCGCCATAGGTGACCAGCGCGCCGGCAAGCACGACCGCCAGGATCACGCGCCGCTCGCCGAGGCGCTCCGCCATGAAGCCGGCGACGGACGTCACCGCCCCGCTGTCGTCCATCAACTTGCCGAAGACGGCGCCAAGCAGAAAGATCGGGAAGAACTGCGCCAGAAATCCCGCTGCGTTGACCATGAACACCTGGGTCAGGTTGGCGAGCAGCGGCTCACCGCCGAACAGCGCCGCAACGAGTGCGGCGAACGGCGCGAGCAGCAGGACGCTCCAGCCGCGGAAGGCGAACAGGACCAGCAGAGCGAGCCCGACGAGGAGGCCGAGGAGACCCATGCCTCAACACTCCGACAGGAGGACGTCGAGATCGGCGGTCGAACGACGGCCGATGTCGGCACCATGCTCGGCGAGGAAGGCGTCTGCGGCCATGCGCCCCTCGGCGCGCAGCATCGAGACGAATTCCCATTCCGCGTTGAGCTTCGAGGACGCCCCGAACTTCGCCAGCATGTCGCTCTTGACCCGGTGCGTCCGCATCTTGGCCCAGCGCGCGCCCTCGCCGCTGCCGGGATCGGCCGCCTGCCGCAGCAGCGCGATCATGCGCAGCTCCTTCATCAGCGGCGAGTTGAAGGAGATTTCGTTGAGCCGGTTGAGGATCTCCGCGGCCGTCCGCGGCGCCTCCAGCCGCTCGGTCGGATTGATCTGGACGAGGATGGTGTCGTGCGCGTCGCTTTCGCGGACCAGCGGCGTGATCGTCGGGTTGCCGGCGAAGCCGCCGTCCCAATAGGGTTCGCCGTCGATCTCGATGGCGCGGAACATGGTCGGCAGGCAGGCCGATGCCAGCAGCACATCCGCCGTGATCTCCGCGTTGCGGAAGATACGGCCGCGCCCTGTGCGCACCCGCGTCGCGGTGATGAACAGCTGGATCGGCGAGCGCACGAGGCGTTCGAAATCGATGCTCTCGGCCAGCACCGCACGCAGCGGATTGTAGCCGGTCGGATTGAGATCGTAGGGCGACAGCACGCGCGACATCAAATCGGTCAGGATGTAGAAGGGCGAAGTGTCGAGGGTCCAGCGCCCCATCAAGCGGTCGAGCGGCGAGCGTTGCAGCGGGCTGAAGGCCGCAGCCTTCGAAACACGGCGCCAGTATTGGTCGAGCGCCTCACGCGCGCCCTCGGCGCCGCCGGCGGTCCAGCCGTCCGCCAGCACCGCCGCATTCATCGCGCCTGCGGAGGTTCCGGAGATTGCGGCGATGCTGAGCCAGTTTTCCTCCAGCAGGCGATCAAGCACACCCCAGGAGAAGGCGCCGTGCGAACCGCCGCCCTGAAGCGCGAGATCAATCAGTACGGCGTCCCGTTCCATGGCGGACACTCACGCAACTGAAGCTCAAATTCGACCTGATTGGAACACGTCGAATTCGACCGCAGTGTGGGAGCAGTGGCCGCACAATGCAACCGGAACGTGGTGGCAGTCTAGTGCTCGAATACCAGCCGCGCACCGACCGTGCCGTCGAGCGCGCGGATCTGCTGGAGCAGCGCCGCCGAGTCCTGACCACCGAGATCGGCGTCGAGCACGACGTAGCCGAGATCGCCGGCGGTCTCCAGATATTGCGCGGCGATGTTGATGTCGCGCTGGAGAAAGACCTCGTTCAGCCGCCGCAACATGCCGGGCACATTGCGGTGGACATGACTGAAGCGCGCGCCGGAGGGACGCAAGTGCAACTGCACTTCCGGGAAGTTCACCGCGCCCATGGTCGAGCCGGTAATGAAATAGTCAACCAGCTTGCGCGCGACCTCGCCGCCGATCCGCTCCTGCGCCTCCTCGGTCGAGCCGCCGATATGAGGGGTGAGAATGACGTTCTCGATGCCCTGAATGGGGCTGTTGAAACGATCGGCGTTCGACGAGGGCTCGACGGGAAAGACGTCGACGGCGGCACCGGCGAGATGGCCATCGCGCAAGGCACGCGCCAGCGCATCGAGATCGACGACGGTGCCGCGGCTGTTGTTGATCAGGAACGAGCCTGATTTCATCGCCCGGAGCTCCTTCTCGCCGATCATGCCCGCGGTCTCCGGCGTCTCCGGCACGTGCAGGCTGACGACATCGCTCTGCGCCAGCAGCTCTTCCAGCTTCTCGACCGGCTCGGTGTTGCCATGGCGAAGCTTGTCGGTGCGGTCGAAATAGATCACGCGCATGCCCATGGCTTCGGCCAAGGTCGAAAGCTGCGAGCCGATATTGCCGTAGCCGACGATGCCGAGCGTGCGGCCGCGCACCTCGCGGCTGCCGGCCGCCGACTTGTCCCAGCCCCCGGAATGCGCCGACACCGAGCGCGGAAAGATCCGCCGCAGCAGCATCACGATCTCGCCGATGACGAGCTCGGCGACGCTGCGCGTATTGGAGAACGGCGCGTTGAAGACGGGAATACCGCGCTTGCGCGCCGCCGAAAGATCGACCTGGTTGGTGCCGACGCTGAAGCAGCCGACAGCGAGAAGCTGGTCGGCCGCCCCCAGCACCTCATCGGTGATCTGGGTGCGCGAACGGATGCCGAGCAGCGACACACCCTCGAGCGCGCGCCGCAGATCCGCGCCGTCCAGCGCTTTGGTCAGCCTTTCGACATTGGTGAAGCCCGCGCTCCTGAAAAGATCGACAGCGCTATCATTGACGCCTTCGAGCAGCAGCGCCTTGGCGCTTCGCTCAGGGCTTTGGCCGGGGGCGGACATGGAATCTCCGTAAATGGCAGCCTTGCCGCAGCTCATAGACCGCGGGCGATACGCAGCACAATAGGGCTTGGATACGGGGAGAAGATGGCGAGGCGATGGGTGCGCTTGGCATCCCAGAGCTCGGTCAAATCACATAGAAGCCGTGCGTGGCGTCGCGGCGGAGCTGCTCGACGAGGCCGTATTCCCAATCGAGATAGGCCTGCATCGCAGCTTCGGCCACATCGGTGCCTTCATAGGGACGGCGGTAGCGGTGGGCCGGATCAGGCTTCGGCATCACCAGCGGTGGACCGATTTCCAGCGCTCCGTCATAGCCGCCCTCGAGCACATAGACCTCCCAGCCCATCTGCGCCAGCCAGGACGCCGTCATGTCAGCGCGGACGCATCTGTCGTCGGTCAGGAGGATGCGCGCGCCGCGCACCGGTGCGGCCATGTCGGTTTCCTGCACGAGCTGGCCGCCGGGATAGTGGCGGAAGCCGGGGAGATGCCCGGCCGCATAGTCCTCGGCATCGCGCACGTCGAAGCGATACAGCGTGCGATCGGTCTCTGCGACCAGCGCCGCCATCTCGTTCGCGCCGATATGACGGACACCGGCGCGATAGGCGACGTCGCGGGCTTTGGCCGGCCCGCCCTCGAACGGGCCGATCGCGCCGCGTCTGTCGGCGCCGTGATCGAGCGCGTGCCGCGCCAGCGTCCAGCCGATCGTGCCGTTGCGCAGTGCCCGCACCTTGTTGGGCACGCCGGCATTGATCAGCGACTGGGTGCCGATGATGGAGCGGGTGCGGCCGGCGCAATTGACGATGATGGTGGTGTCGGGATCGGGCGCGGCCTGCCCTGCCCGCAGCACCAGCTCCGCGCCGGGGACGCTGACCGAGCCCGGGATGTTCATGGTCGCGTATTCGTCGAAGCGGCGGACGTCGAGAATGGCGATGTTGGCCTTGTCGGCGATCAGCTTTGCCACCTCGTCGGCGCTGAGCGAGGGCGTGTGACGACGCGACTCGACCAGTTCGCCGAAGGCCTTGGAATAGGAATTGACGTCCTCGAACACCTCGAAGCCCGCATCGCGCCACGCCGTCAGCCCGCCGTCGAGTGCGCTGACATTCGTGTAGCCGAGTGCAGCAAGACGCTCGGCACCGGTCACGACCAGCCCCTCGCCGTCATCATAGAGCACGATCGCAACGTCCTTGCGCGGCAGCCGCATCTCGGCCTCAACTGCAATCCGGTCCGCAGCCATGTTTGCGGCGAACAGCGGATGGCCGGTGGCAAAGGCCGCCTCGTATCGGAGATCGAGCAGCGCGATCTCTTTGCGCAAGAGCAAGGCGCGGCGGATATCGGCGGGGGTAACGGTGGGAAGCTTCATGGCGTGAACCTGACAAGGACGTGCCACGGGCTTTTGAACGATTGTCGAGGTGTTGGCTAGCCTCTTCGGCAGCAGCTCACTCGCCCGGAACGAGCCGGCCCTGCGGCGCCTGCGCCGGGCGCCGCAGCCTGGGGCGCGACAGATAGAGCAAAATGCCGGTGACCGAGAACAGCGGCATCAGGGCCGCGGCAATCATGAAGGCGAGCTTGCCGGGCCAGCCCAGGACAGCGCCGCGATGGATATCGAGCACGTTGGCGATGATCTTCTCGCCGAACGTCTTGTCGGAATAACGTTCGGCGGAGGCGACCTGACCGGTGACGGCATCGATCCGGAATTCGTCGCGCGCGGTGTCGAGCGCCGAATTCCTTCCCCACGACCGGATCCGTATCACCGTGCCGGGGCTGGGCGGCAGCGTCAGCAGAGCCCTGGCAAAGCGGTCGCCCTCCTCACGCCGGAACGTCGTCCATGCCAGGTCGAACCCGATCGGCCGGGTCGGCTCGGAACGGGCCGCCGCACGCGGCGCCTTCGCAGACATTTTTGGCTGCATCTTCGCAGCAGAGACTTCTGGACGCGACAGCAGCCAGACGACGCCGTCCTTGTACCAGTCGAACGAGTACCACAGGCCCGTCAGCGTCATCACCAGATAGACCGGAAGCACCCAGGTGCCGATGACCGCATGCAGCGAGCGATGCAGCCCGCGCCCGCTGAGACCGAGATTGGGCTTGAGCCACATCTTCACGCTGCGCGCGCGACGTGGCCAGCGCAGCACGAGACCCGAGACCAGCATGACGATCAGGCCGAGCGCGGCCACACCGGTGATCTGGCGGCCCCAGCCCTTGGCATCGCCGGGGATCAGCAGCCAGCGATGCAGCTTCCGAACCGTCGCGAAAAACGCCTCGCCACGCGGCGCACCCAGCACGCGCGCATCATAGGGATCGACATAAAGCGAGTTCGGCCGCGCGCCCTGCTCGTCGCGCGCGAAGCGGATGCGCACGGCGGCGGCCGGATCGCTCGACAGCATGACGGCCGAGACCTGACCCGAGACTTGACCCGAGACTTGGCCGAAATCCTGCCCCGCCATCAGCCGCGCGACCAGCTCGTCCGGCATCAGCGCCGGCATCTCGCGCGGTGCTACGTGCATGATGCCGGTGTTGAGATGATCGACGATCTCGTCCTCGAAACTCATGATCGCGCCAGTTAGCGCGATCAGGGCGAGCAGCAGCGCGAGCACCAGGCCCGCGATGGAATGGACCTGGAGCAGGACAGCTTTGATCATGTGCCCCGGCCGCACTGCCATCGCTAGAACTTCACCGTTGCCGAGAGCGAGAAGCGCCGCGCGTCGCCGATAGCAACATTGAGCGCGTTTCCGGTGCTGGAGGTATAGTAGACCTTGTCGAACAGATTCTTGATGTTGAACTGGTAGGTCACCGGCAGATTGTCGATCTCTGTGTCGTAAGTCGCAAAGACATCTGCGACGGTATAAGCCGGCAAGAAGAACTTGTTGGCGGAGTCGCCCGGCCGGTCACCGACATAGTGCGCGCCGCCGCCGAGCCGCAGGCGTCCGGGGAGCTTGTCGCCGAAATCGTAGACGAGATAGAGCGAAGCCGTGTTCATCGCAGCATTCAGCAACTTGGCGTTGCCGTTGATGGGATCGTTCTCCAGGCGGGCATCGGTATAGCCGTAGCTTCCGATCATGCTCCACTGATCGCTCAGCTTGCCGGTCACGTCCAACTCGACGCCGCGCGACCGCGCCTTCGCGGACGTTCGTACCAAGACCGTACCGCTAGTAAAAGGGTCGGAGACCAGCACGTTCTTCTTCTCGATATCGTAGACCGCAAGAGTGCCGGACAGCCGCTTGTTGACATCGAACTTGACGCCAGTCTCCCATTGGGTGCCCTCTTCGGGCAGAATGGTGGAGTCGACGACGAAGCCGATGGGAGCACCGGTGAAGGGCGCGATGGTCGAGGTCGGTTTCAGCGACTGCGTGTAGCTCACATAGTAGGACAGCTGATCGTTCAGCTTGAAGATGACGCCGCCGAGCGGCAGCACCTTGTCGCCCGACAGATTGGTGTTGGTGACGAACACAGGCCGGCCTCTTCCCGCGAGCTGCTCGTATTCCATCCAGCGCACGCCGCCGACCACCGACAGCCAGCTGGTCACGTGGAACGTGTCCTGGGCGAAGAAGCCACGGGTGCCGAGCTTGTCGGTCTGCTCGCTGTCCGTTGCCGAAACGGTCGTTCCCGGTGTGATCAATCCGTAAACGGGGTTGTAAAAATTGAAGCTCGGGGTCGCCTGGCGGATCAAATCGTGGCGGTCGATCGTGCGATACAGCGCCTCGCCCCCGAACAGGATCTCGTTGCGGAAGCCACCCACCCAGACGTCACCCTGCAGATAGGAGGTGCCGTAGCTGGCGTTGCTCAGCGAGTCCCTGGTGCCGTCGTTGCTGCGGGTCTCGACGCCGGTCTTGGCGTTGACGCCGGTGATGCGAAGCTGATTGGCGCTGTAGGTCTCGGTGTTGTAGCTGTAGGCCGCCGTGACCTTCCAATTGTCGTCCAGCTTCTGCTCGACCGAGCCCTGGATCAGGTCGGAGGTGCCCCACATGTTGTTGAAGGGCTCGTCGAGCCGGCGAGTCTTCGGGATCGCCAGCGGCGCGCCGTTGACGAAAGCGGTGCCGCGGTCGAACGGATAGATGAACTCGCGGTGCTCATAGGTGAGCTGGACCGTCGTGGTGTCGCCGTACCAAGCCAGCGAGGGGTTCACCAGCATCTCGCGGTGACGGCCGAAATTGCGCCAATAATCTTCGCTGACGCCGTAACCGATGAAACGATAAGCGAGACCGCCGTCGCCGATCGGACCGGTGATGTCGAGCGTACCGTCGGCTCCGTTGCGGTTGTTGGCGTAGGTCGAGCCAAGCAGCGTGACCGAGCCGTGCTGATAAAGCTCGGGCCGCTTGCTGATGGTGTTGACGATGCCGCCGGGATCCATGATGCCGTAGAGCAGCGAGGCCGGGCCCTTCAGTACTTCTACGCTCTCGACCGCGGCATTGAGGCTGCGGCCCTGCACCAACGGCATGCCGTTGCGCATGATCGAGCCGTCGCGGTTGTCGCCGAAGCCGCGGCGGATCACGGCGTCCTGTGTGCCGGCGAGCGTGTTGGTCTGGGTGATGCCGGATATATTGACGAGAGCGTCGTCGATGTTGCGCGGCAGCTGGTCCTTCAACACTTGCGCCGGAACGACGTTGACGGACTGCGAGGTGTCGAGCGGCGAGGCGCCGCTGCGCAGCGTGGTCGCGCTCGGCATTGCACGATAGCCGAGCTTGGCCGCCTGTTGCGCGGCGGCTTCGGCGGCGGCGCGCTCCGACAAGGTCGGCACCGCGGGTGCGGGATTGCGGCTGGGTTGGCGGCGCACGACGGCTTGGTTGCGGCGCGACGACTGATCCGATGCACGGGCCGGCTTCGGCCGCGGCGCCGGCGCTTCAACCGTCACCGGCGGCAGAGCCGATTGCGCCTGAGCGCTCGTGGTGTTGGAGGGGCTTTCGGCAAGCAGCACGGCCGCACCGATGAGAAGACCTGCTCGGCTCTTGCCGGCACGGGTTCGATGGCCGCTGACGCAGCCATCCACGAAGGCACGCACTTTGATTCCACTTCAAGTCAAGAACGTTGAAGTGTGCGCCTGTAACAGTCGCCGCAATCGAAGAGAACCGTAGCCGAGCTTGAATCGCTCTAGTGTTGAATCGTTCTAAACACCGTGAGGCGCGGGGCAACAATCACCGATTGCCCCCGCAGCGATGGCGACACGCTGCACGCGAATTTCGCGGCAACGTGTCGGGACGCCATCGCGATCTCACGCGATGGCGGGCGCCACCATTTCGTCGAGCTTCCGCTTGAGCGCGGTGCCGTCGGCCAAGGCGCGGAGCGGCGGTCGCACGCGCAGCCAGCTTGCATCGCCGGTCTGCGCCGCAAGGATCGCCTTCAGCGTCGTGAGGAAAGACGGCGACTTCACCACGATGTCGATCGCCGCCTGCATGCGCGCTTCGACGTCCTTGCCGTCAACCATCGCCTTGACCAGCTCCGGCGCAATGTTGGCCATGCCGCAGATGGTGCCGGCGCCGCCGGCGGCGATCGCGCGGGTGATATCGGCTTCGTTGCCGACGGTGATGGCAAGCTCCGGCGCGGCGGCACGGAACGCTTGGAACTGCTTGAAGTCGCCGCTGGAGTCTTTCAGACCGGCGACCACCCTGCCGTAACGTTTGCGCAAGTTCGCAGCGACATGGGTCGGGATCGCAACGCCCGAGATCTGCGGGATGTGATAAAGATAGGCGCGCAGGCGATCGTCGCCGACGCCGTCAATGATCGCAGCGAAGGCGTCCTCGATGCCTTCGGCTGTGACGCTGCGGTCGAAATAGGGCGGCAGCAACAGAACGTGGCGCAGGCCGAGCCCGAGCGCGGCGCGCGTCAGCGCGATGCTGTCGCTGATGGCGGGAAAGCCGCCGCCGATTCCGATGCGCTCCGGCGCCACACCGGCCTTGAGGACGGCTTCAACGGTCGCAACGCGTTCGGCGGCATTGAACGAAGTGCCTTCGCCGGTGGTGCCGAACAGCACGACGCCGTCAACGCCCTTGCTGAACAGCTGCTTGGCGTGAGCTGCCAGCTTTGCGGCGTCCACGCTGCCGTCCGCTGCCAGCGGCGTCGCCGACGCCACCCAGAACCCGCGAATCGCCTCCGTCATCACACCACCCTTTGTTGCGGCCGCCAGCTAAGCCTCTGATCCCAAACGATCTTCTCTGCGAGGCGAAGCCTTGTTTTTGCTTTACTTTCCACCTTGTACCTTACATACAAGACGGGTGCAAACCCTTTCCACGTCGCGGCGCGCATGCGGCGCAGTCGAATCCTAAAGGAGGTCTCGCATGAACATGGTGAGCCCCATTGAGCATCCCGACCAATTGCTCGGCGCGTTGCGCGACAGGCTCGGCGCGGCCGCGGTGCTCGTTGGCACCGATGTGCCGGCGCGCAATTGCAACGACTGGAGCGCGAGCCTGCCGCAGACGCCGCTGGCGGTGATCCGCCCCGTCGATGCGCAGGGCGTTGCCGATGCGATTGCGACCTGCCGGCAGGCGCATCTGCCGTTCGTGCCGCAGGGCGGCTTGACCGGCCTGTGCCGCGGCGCTTCGCCGGAAGCGGGCTGGGTCGCGATCTCGCTGGAGCGCATGACCGGCATCGAGGAGATCGATCGCGCCTCCGCGACGATGACGGTGAAGGCGGGCACGCCGCTGGAGACGATCCAGAAGGCGGCGGACGAGGCCGGCTTCTTCTTTCCGCTCGATCTCGGCTCGCGCGGCTCCTGCGCGATCGGCGGCAATCTCTCGACCAATGCCGGCGGCAACCGCGTGATCCGCTACGGCATGACGCGCGAGCTGGTGCTTGGCCTCGAAGTGGTGCTGCCCGACGGCACCATCATCACCAGCCTCAACAAGCTGATGAAGAACAATGCCGGCTACGATCTGAAGCATCTGTTCATCGGCTCGGAAGGCACGCTCGGCATCATCACCCGCGTCGTGCTGAAGCTGTTTCCGAAGCCGCGCTCGACCATGGCCGCACTGTGCGCGCTGAAGGATTACCCGGCGGTGATCGCGCTGCTCGATGCGGCGCGCTCGGGGCTCGGCCCGCTGCTGTCCGCCTTCGAGGTGATGTGGCCCGATTATTGGGACGTGATCACGACGCGCGCCGGCGTGAAGCCGCCGGTCGGCGCAGGCCACGGTCTCTACGTGCTGGTGGAAGCGCAGGGCACCGACGAGAGTGTCGATGCGCCGCGCTTTGAGAGCTGGCTCGAGGAGCTGATGGACCGCGGGCTGCTGGCGGATGCCGCGGTGGCGCAGTCGCTGGCGCAGACGCAAGCCTTCTGGCGCGTGCGCGACATCTGCGCCGAGTTCGGCCAAGTGCTCGGCCCGCACATCTCCTATGACATCGGCCTTGCGGTGGCGCGGATGGACGAGTTCGTCACACGCTGCAAGGCGGCGCTCGCTTCCGGCATCAAGGGCTGCGAGAGCGTCTATTACGGCCATATCGGCGACGGCAATCTGCATCTCGTCTCCTGGGTCGCGGGCCTATCCGTCGCGCAGCAGCCGAAGGAGGAGATGGACGCGATCATCTACGGCCTCGTCCGCGAGCTCGGCGGCAGCGTCTCCGCCGAGCACGGCATCGGCACGTTGAAGAAGCAATGGCTGGGCCATGCCAGGAGCGAGGCTGAGATCGCGCTGATGCGGACGCTCAAGGCGGCGCTCGACCCCGATCACCTGCTCAATCCCGGCAAGGTGATCTGAGCGCACCATGCGATCGCTCAAGCTCGATACGCCGAAATCGCTGTCGCAGCGGGTGATGCAGCGGCTGCGCCAGGCCATCATCGACGGAGAGTTTTTGTTAGGCGCTGCCATCTCCGAGGAGATGGTGGCCAATTCCTTCGGCGTCAGCCGCACGCCGGTGCGCGAGGCGATGGGACAGTTGCAGGCGCAGGGGCTCGTCGTGATCCGGCCGCAGGTCGGCAGCTTCGTCTTCACGCCGAGTGCGGACGACATCAATGCGCTCTGCACCTTCCGCATCGCGCTGGAGCCCAAGGCCGCCGAGCTCGCCTTCCGCCACGACCGCGACGGCACACTTGCGACCATGAGCGCCGCGATCGCGGCGATGGAGCCGGCCGTCGCGGCAAAGGACAACATCGCCTATGGCCGCGCCGACACCGCTTTTCACGAAGCGCTGTTCGCCCATTGCGGCAATCGCTATCTCGCCGAATCCTATCAGCTCGTCTCCGGCCGCGTCGCCGCCCTCCGCACCAATTTGACCTCGCCGATCGACGTGCGCACCCGCACCTCCTTCGACGAGCACCGCAAGCTGCTCGATTTGTTCGCACGCGGCGATTTCGTCGCCTTCGGCGAATTGATGACCACGCACATCACGAATTCGGGAATCGTCTACGCCAAGGCGCTGAAGGTGGATGAGCGCGTCTAGCGCTCCTCCTTCGACCCCGGCCTGTCCAGAAAATCCAGCGCGGTGTTGATCTGCTCCAGCTGATGCTCGATTCTGTCGCGATCCTCCACCGACGGCGCCGCTTCCAGCTGCTCCACCAGCTTCTGCTTCCGCATCAGCAAGTTCTCTATGACCGTACCCACGATTCCCCCATCGCCAGAGGCGACGTCACGGACGCCGAAACGATGGAGGCGCGCGCAACCCGGGCCCGCGTCGAACCCGTAACCAGAATGCACGCGGGCACGGTTGGTTCCTGCGGCCGGTCCGACCGGCGCCGGAACCGCATCACCGGACAGCGAGCGGTTGAATTCGCCCGCCCCTCGCCCTATGCGTAGGCGCCATGGACACCCAGATGATCACCGCCGAAAAGCCGCTGATGGCCCAGGCCCGCCCGCGCAAGCCGGCGCCGTTCCTCCCGATGAGCCGCGCCGAGATGGATGCGCTCGGCTGGGACGCCTGCGACATCGTGCTGGTGACCGGGGATGCCTATGTCGACCATCCGAGCTTCGGCATGGCCATCATCGGCCGCCTGCTGGAGGCGCAGGGTTTTCGGGTCGGCATCATCGCGCAGCCCGACTGGCATTCGGCCGAGCCGTTCAGGGCGCTCGGCAAGCCAAAGGTGTTCTTCGGCGTCACCGGCGGCAACATGGATTCCATGGTGAACCGCTACACTGCGGACCGGCGCATCCGCAGCGATGATGCCTATACGGCGGGCGGCGAAGGCGGCAAGCGGCCGGACCGGTCGACCGTCGTCTACGCCCAACGCTGCCGCGAGGCGTTCAAGGACGTGCCGATCGTGCTCGGCGGCATCGAGGCCTCGCTGCGCCGGATCGCGCATTACGATTACTGGTCCGACAAGGTGCGCCGCTCGGTGCTGGCGGACGCCAAGGCGGACTTGCTGCTCTACGGCAATGCCGAGCGTGCCGTGGTCGAGGTGGCGCATCGGCTTGCCGCCGGCGAAGCGCCGCGCGCGCTCGACGACATCAGGGGCGTGGCGCTGTTCCGCAAGGTCCCGGACGGCTACACCGAGCTGCACGCCGACGATCTCGATTCCGCCGACGAGGGCGCATCGCGCCAGAAAGGTGCGACCGTGATCCGCCTGCCGGCGCTGGAGCAGGTCGAGCAGGACAAGGAAGCCTATGCGCGCGCCTCGCGCGTGCTGCACCGGGAAAGCAATCCCGGCAATGCGCGGCCGCTGGTGCAGCGCCATGGCGACCGCGATCTCTGGCTCAACCCGCCGCCGATACCGCTGACCACGGAAGAGATGGACGCGGTCTACGATCTGCCCTACGCGCGCGCGCCGCATCCGTCCTATGGCGAGGCACGAATCCCCGCCTGGGAGATGATCAAGTTCTCGGTGACGATCATGCGCGGCTGCTTCGGCGGCTGCACCTTCTGCTCGATCACCGAGCACGAGGGCCGCATCATCCAGAACCGCTCGGAGGGCTCGATCCTGCGCGAGATCGAGCGCATCCGCGACAAGACGCCGGGCTTCACCGGCGTCATCTCCGACATCGGCGGCCCCACCGCCAACATGTACCGAATGGCGTGCAAGGACCCGAAGGTCGAGGCGGCCTGCCGCCGGCCGTCTTGCGTCTTCCCGGAGATCTGCCCGAACCTCAACACCTCGCATGACGATCTGATCCGGCTCTATCGCAAGGTGCGCGAGACCCGTGGCATCAAGAAGGTGATGGTGGCCTCCGGCGTGCGCTACGACCTCGCGGTCGAAAGCCCCGAATACATCAAGGAGCTCGTCACCCATCACGTCGGCGGTTATTTGAAGATCGCGCCTGAACATACCGAGCGCGGCCCGCTCGACAAGATGATGAAGCCGGGCATCGGCGCCTACAACAAGTTCAAGCGGATGTTCGATGAAGCGGCCGAACGCGCCGGCAAGAAATATTACCTGATCCCCTATTTCATCGCGGCGCATCCGGGCACGACCGACGAGGACATGATGAACCTCGCGCTGTGGCTGAAGAAGAACCGCTATCGCGCCGACCAGGTGCAGACCTTCCTGCCCTCGCCGATGGCGACCGCGACCGCGATGTACCACACCGGCGTCAACCCCTTGCGCGGCGTGCGCCACGGCGGCAGCGACAAGGTCGAGGCGATCAAGGGCCTGCGCCAGCGCCGCCTGCACAAGGCGTTCTTGCGCTACCACGACCCCGACAATTGGCCGCTGCTGCGCGAGGCCCTGATCGAGATGGGCCGCCGCGATCTGATCGGCTCGCAGCCCCACCAGCTCGTGCCTGCGCACCAGCCGCCCGGCACCGGCAAGGCCGCCGGCACGAAGCGTCCCGTTCGACCCGGCGGCAAGACGCAGAAGTTCACGACCAAGGGCCTGCGGGTGATGAAGTAGCGCGCGAGGCCGGATCAGGCGCGGTTCGGTTGCGCTTTCGTGCGCTCCCAAACAAAAAGTTCGAAAACAACCCCATGCACAGTAGGCGGGGACAGCAAAATCAACGGCTTAGCGCGGCACACGATCGAATGAGGCGTGACCTCGCCTTAGCCTGTTGATTGAGCACGATCTTTTCGAACGGCCGCTGCGCATTCTGCTGATTTTACGAAACCGTTGCTTCGTCGGGCAAAACAGGAGCAGAATGACAGCATCGGAAGGACCGGGATCGGATGCCACGTACGTTGCTCAGTGCCAGCGTCTTCGAGCTCACGACCGCGTCGTCCGCGCAATCCGTTCCAGCGGCCGCGCTCCGCTTGATCACCGGCGGCCCAGCAAGAGCCTGCGACACCCCGCTGCCGGCTTTACCCTAGCCGCACCGCTCGAGGTGCTCGCGGCTCGTGGCCCATCTGCGAAGTTGCGTGGGGTCTGACGGAGGTCCGCTCATCGCGGCAGAGCGGACCAGATTTGCCAAACCTGAGTTCTTCACGTTTTGACCCTGAGCGGAAGGCGCTACTGGGCAGACGCGTAGTCCGGCGTCGCTGCTGTTGATCCAAGTCAACTATCACCCATCCTTTGGCTTCACACTACTTCGGTCGTCCTCTCCCTCCCGAACCTGCAGAAGGCCTTCTGAAGGTTCGGCACCAAAGTGAGAGATTGCTCATGATAACAATCCCAGAACTGACGTCTCAGGCGCTCGGTGCGTTCCTGATCTCGGAGACAAGTGGTCGCTTCGGCTCGTCCCACGCCAGCTTGCCGGAATTGCTCCCCTATGCAGCAAAGCTGGCCCTGGAATGTATTGGTAACAGCGATGCACTCTACCACAACGTCGAACACACCTTGTTGGTCACGCTGGTGGGACACGACATCCTGATCGGGCGCTCCCTTCTTAGGCCAACGACGGCTAGCGACTATGCTCACTTCATCCTGGCGTGCCTGCTACACGACATCGGCTACGTTCGGGGAATAGTTCACGGAGACCAGGACGGTGCCTATGTGGTTGATGGTACTGGCCGAACGGTTGAATTACCAGTCGGCTCCTCCGATGCAGCGCTTGCGCCCTATCATGTCGACCGCTCAAAATTATTCACCGTGGAGCGTCTTGACGCAGTTGACGAAATTGACGCCGCTCGCGTTGCTCGAGCCATCGAATACACTCGTTTTCCTTATGCAGACGCATCAGCGAATGAACTCAAGGATGATCTTGACGAAGAGGAGGGTTTGTTGCTTCGCGCCGCCGACCTGATCGGTCAACTCGGCGATCCGAACTACATGAAGAAATCAAATGCGCTGTTCTACGAGTTCGAGGAGATAGGACTCAACAAATCGCTCGGATACACCACGCCCGCGGACGTGGTGTACAAATATCCTCAATTCTACTGGACCAAGGTCGCACCGCACATCCAAACTGCCGTCCGCTATTTGAATGTAACCTCGAGCGGAAGACAATGGATCGGCAGTCTCTATGGGAATGTCCTGCGCGCTGAGCGAGAGGTCGGACTTTCTGGTCCGGAACTGTAGGCGTTCCAATAGCGTGATTTCGAGTGGATCCCGATCAATTCTCCGACGCTCAGAACCAACAATAGCTGACTTAGACGGTGGCTCCAGTCGGGTCCCGGTGTTCGGCGCGTTTGCTCCTGGCCCATCGGCGAAGTTGCACCTCGGCGGTCGTTAGTCCGCTCATTGAACCAGAGCGGACCAGATTAGCTCAACCTGAGTTCTTCACGTTTGACCCAAAGCGGACCGGACTCGGCGACAGATCGTCACCAATATCTAAAGCCAAACCAAGCAGCCGGTCCTTGCCGCGCCGCCAGAAGGATCGGCGGCTCCGCATGCCGCCTTCCAGCATATTTCCTGCTCGGTTGTCGCTTCCGCTGTTCAAGCGATGCTGCGCGATGCGACCCGGGCAGAGGCAGCCGCGCAAATGCGTCGCGCACTCTGGCATCATTATTAGGACCGGCCGGTACAGTGCCAGGCGGCGCCGGAGGGTTCGTGTCCCATGGCGCAGGTGTCGGCGCCGCAAGACTCGCCTGTGTTGTATCGAAGACGACGAGCGCGGGTAATTTCCGCTCCGAGTGGATGTGTATGACAGGCGGACTAGCTGCCGCTCTTTGGGCGACGGGCGAGGTTGGCAGATAGAAACCCGCGATCAACAGCAGCGCGAGCAACACGGCGCCGACGTTGCGGAAATAGGCCAACAAAGGCATCTGTCGCTCCGCACCCTCAAACTACTCGGGCTCAATGCGCGACACGTTGACAAAGGCCGGGCCCTCCCGGGAGCAGATTGCTCGTCGTAAGACCCTGCCATCTTCGGCCTGAGCGCGAGTTGCGCTCAACCATCCTGCTTCGCCTTAGCGACCAGCCCCAATGCGATTGACGCCGCCATTTGCATTGCCACCGACATTATGACGGACCGCAGCGCGAGCCACCGGTCGGGGCCTCAGCACCACTCCCGCGCGCGCAACGCAACCGGCGGGATAGCCGACGTACGTGCAGTACACGACCGCACCTGCCGGCTTGCTGCTGAACGTTGCGCCCGCAATTCCCAGCAACGCGCTGCATGCGAGACCCGCGAATGCAAGTTTTGTAAGAGAGGGAAACTGCAGCATCGGAGCCTCCTGATCTCACGAGGCTTGATCGCATGCCGTCGGCTGCGATCAGCGCCTGACATTGTGAGGCTGCCGACGCATAGCGGCCTTTGATCCAGGTCAAGCCCTGAGGCCGATTTGCGATGTCGGCGACTCGCGAAAGGAGAGACACCAATATTGTCCCATCGGTGCACACTGGGCAGCCGAGGCTACTTCCACTACGGCGACCGCGCGGCGCTGTCCTGCTCCTCGGCAGGCCAAGCGACAATGCCGGATGCTGGAAATGGCCCGCGGGGAAGGTGGGGATTTATCGAAAATCGCGAGGCCTTCCGACTCCGACGTCTTCCTGTCGCTGGGCGTGGCAGGCTACATTGTTGCATTCTGATCCTGGGGGCGCGGGATGCTGCGACGGGATTTTCTTGGCTTGATCTGCGGCGCGACAGCATGGTCGCACTCGGCCCGGGCGCAGCGGTCGAAACCGCTAGGTTCTCTCGAACTGACCGAGCCTAGTGGAAAGCCGGTTCACATCAACATTGCGCTGGTGACCTTCGTCCGATCTGACACGCATATTTCAGGTGCTAACGCCGAACTAGGTCTCGCAAGCGGGAAATCTCAAGGCGTCCGGGAGAATGTCGACGAGGTCATGCAGTTGATCATGACATTACATCGCGGCGAAATGTCCTGGATCAAACTGACTGAACCGAACGGCAAGCTCATCCACATCAACGTGTCACAAGTAACGACCGTCAGGTTTGAAGATCGAATTCCGGGCGCAAATGCCGAACTTGGTTTCGCGAGTGGAAAGCTTCAGGGCGTGCGGGAAAGTGTCGATGATGTCATGCGACTGATCACGGTCGTCGCAGGGCAGAAAGGGAAATCGCCATGACCCTGCGCGACGTCTCTACTCTGGGACCGATTTGCGATCGAACTAATCGCAGCCCGTGATGCGCTTCACCGCCTTCGCGTACTTCATGTGAAGCGAACCGAGAGGCTCATCCGAAGGTGCATTACGAGCGAGGAGGCGATCCGAATCGATGCATGTCTGGAGGTCGAGCTGAATGTGCGAGCAGGATCCCAGGGCGTTCTTCTCGGCCTCCTCCCTTGATGCTCCAAATCCAACAAAAGTCTGCACACGCCCGGCCTCGGTGTCGACCGCGGATACAACCGTGACTTCCGAAATGTAGTAGGACGAGCACGGGGCGGCGAGCACCTCAGCGGAAAGCCCAAGCAATCCAAGACTGAGTGCGCCGAACGAAACTGCTTTCATGTTCGCTCCTGTACAGCGAAGCCCACAATGGCGACTGGTCGCATCATTGTGCTTATCCTTACGGTTCGAGTACCGACTTCCAATCGAACGATTCAGTGCGGGATAACCGTTGACCTAAATCAAAGCGCCAGCGGGCACACCGGATTGGCGTAGGCCGGAATCAGTCGCGTGAGGGCGCAAGTCCACGTGAGCGCGTTCGCCGGTAAGTACGCGTCCACGGCAGCACGCCGCAGACCAAGTGCGCTCGTTGGCCAGTTTCGCGAGACTGCGCGTTCGGAGTTCCCGTGAGATGACGCCAACCTGGTATGTCACTTTTGAGAGTCGTCCGCGCATCCTGCGTGCAAGAAGGCGAAGCCCACGCCAAACCAGAACATTCGCAACCGAAGACGAAGCCAAGATCTTTGCGCGCTCAAAGGTCGAGGAAGGGCTGATTGTATCAACGGGAACGATCAATCCGCATCTGCCGCGGCGGCATATCCCGTCCAGTCAAGTTCACCAGTGGCTTTCAGAAGGGCAGGAGGATTCCGTCGAATCCGCGCCGCTTCCTGACAACGAATGAGCGCTGTGACCCGCACGCGCCGTGTCGGATATCGCTTGGGTGTTGCCATTTTATTACATGGGCATGAGGCGGTCACGACTAAACTCGCGATTGTTATGAAGTACTTATGCACGATTACGTGCACAAGCGTTATCAATCAACAACAAGGGATACGGAGACAATCTCATGAGGAAACTCCTGGTAGCCGCTGTCAGCGTGGCATCCATGGGCCTGGCTGCCCCTGCATCGGCTGCCGACATGGCCGTCAAGGCCCCGCCACCAGCACCGGTCGTGACGATCTACAACTGGAGCGGGTTCTACATCGGCGCTAACGGCGGTTGGGGACGAGCCGAAAGCTGCGTGGATTTCGTGACGCTCGCCGGGACAGTGGCGGCCGGTTGTGCTGATCGCAACGGTGGTCTGATCGGTGGTCAGATCGGCTATCGCTGGCAGACCAATCAATTCGTCTTCGGCCTCGAAGCACAGGGCGATTGGGCCGACATTGAGAGAACGCGTGTGAGCCTGGTCGATCCGCTCATTTCGACCACGGGCAAAACCGATGGCATCGGCCTTTTCACGGGCCAACTCGGTTGGGCATGGAATGCGTCGCTGTTCTACGTGAAGGGTGGCGCGGCCGTCACTCACAATCGCTTTGACATCTTCAACAACGTCACCGGTGTCGGCCTCGCCTCGGCTGGCCACACGCGCTGGGGCGGTGCCCTTGGTGTCGGCTGGGAATATGGCTTTGCACCGAACTGGTCGTTCGGCGTGGAATACGACCATCTTTGGATGGGGCGCGACAACGGTACCTTCGCCGGCGTGGTCACGCCCGGAGGCTTGACGCTTACGGGCAGCGGGGTCAGCCAGGACGTCGATATGATCACCCTACGGCTCAACTATCGCTTCGGCGGTTACACGGCCCCGGTCGCAGCACGTTACTAGTCCACGAGCGGTACCCGGCAGCTGGCCCCGGGGTTTCCCCCCGGGGCCTTCTGTTGTTCGTATGACGAACGCCGCGTCGCGCTGTGCTGCGATGAAAGGTTGAGGGCCGCGCGTCCGAATGGGGGCACAAGAACGGACATGTCGGAGTTCGCGCCTGACCTGTGCGCCACAATTCTTTCTCCAGATCTCTTGATTTGAATCAACGCGGCATCGTCCTGCCGACGATTGTTTGCGCGGTGCCTGGGGGCCACTTACCAAGGAGGTCGCCGATGATGAAGATCGTAGTGATCGGAACAGTTGCACTCCTTCTTGCCGCACCGTCGATTGCCAGGGCGCAAGCTACCTCCGCTACAACGCCAGAACGGCTCAACGCAGTAGACCGAAATACACTGATGGATATGCGGATCGATTTGACCAAGGCCGCCTTGCAGCTGACACCTGACCAGGAAAAGCTCTGGCCGCCTGTCGAGAGCGCCATTCGTGCCAGGGCGGAGGATCGGAAGGCCCGGGTTGCAAAGATTTCGGAAACAGTGGGTAGACGGACCGACCAAAATGCCGTCGAAACCATCCGCAATCGTGACCCCATCGCCTTCTTGCAACGACGCTCGGAGGCATTGGCGCAACGATCAGCCGATTTGGATAAGCTCGCCGAGGCGTGGCAGCCACTTTACAAGACCCTCAATCCCGAACAGAGGCAGCGCATGGGGGCTATCGCGGTCCTTGTACTTCACGACATGAGTGATGTCGTGGAGCGACGTCGTGCGCAGGCCGACGACGAAGACTGAATTTGATTCAGACCTGCCGCGTGATGGTCTGAACATGCGCGGCTAACTGACTTTAGGCCTGGGCGATGTCCGCTTTGCCAAAGCCGACATCCCCGGGCCAACGTCTACGGTCATGGGTCTCTTGAAAAGCCAATGATTGGAAGTCCCCCTGGTGCGTCAGCGTTGGTGCCTCGTTGAGACACAACAAGCGGAGGAACCGTTGATCTAGCGCAACGCACGCTTCGAAGAGGAGGTTGAATCATCGGGCCGGGGCAGGAAACGGTGGAGTAAGGTCCATGATGCAGATGAATGTACGAAACGTTGCATTAGCAGCCTCGACGTTCACTTGTGCGATGCTGCTCTCCTTCAGTTGGTCCGAGCAAGGCGGCGCTTCGCTTTCTACCGATAGCGCACAAGCACGGGTCGGTCGTCCCCTGACACCCGTGAGCGTTGCGGGTGTTGCACGCCGACAAAACCGGCGGGCTGCATATGGATACGGGGCGGGCGTCGTCGGCGCCGGCGTAGGCGCTGCAGCGGTTGGCACCGCCGCCGCAGTTGCGGCCACCCAACCCTGGAACTGGGGTGGTACCGGATACTATGGCAGGCCATACGTGGGCAGCGGCGCATTGGCGGCCAACGCCTATTATGGCGGTCCGATTGAAACCAGTCCCTACTATCTCCAAAAGGCCTACCCGGCGAATGGCCCCTGGTATGGCTTTAGCGGATGGGCCGACTACAAGGCTCGCGGCGGCATTGTCTGCGATCCCGGCACCATGATCAAAGGCCCTGATGGCCTGATGCATGTCTGTCAGTAAAACTCGAGCGCGAATGAGGCTGGAGGGGGCGGCTCAAGAGCCGCCTCCTGGTGGCAGAAATGCAACTCCGGTGGGTGTGGAGAGTCGTCCCGCTGTTCGGGTAGCTAACCTTGACCAATCGGCGGTGCTCGGAAGTCTGCAAGGCCTGCCGTTGGGACGAAAGGCCAGCCGGGTACTATGGATGATCTGTCGAGAATTCGCATTGACGGTGCCAAACTGCCGATCTGGCTTCGCATCGTCGTCGTCCTGGCGCTAGCACTGCTGGCCGCGGGCGCAAGCCTGTTCGCGTATCGCTGGTACGTCCAACCGGTGACGCTGTCGATCGCGGTTGGGTCATTGGACGGCGACGCCCCCAAAATCGTGTCGGCGCTGGCGAGCAGGCTTGTCCTCAACAACGCGCCGGTCCGGCTGAAGGTGGTGGAGACGACCGGCCCAATTGAATCCGCGGAAGCGTTTTCCTCCGGCAAGACGGACCTTGCTGTGGTCCGCGGTGATGTCGGCGACCTTTCACAAGCGCAAGCCATCGTCGTCCTCGCCGAGGCCGTTGCGCTGCTGTTTGCACCGCCGGGATCCACGATCAAGGACATGGCTGGCCTAAAGCGCACAACAATAGGGGTGGTTGCGGGCGAGACTAATGAGAAGATCGTCAGCGTATTGACAAAGGCATATGACCTCGACCGCGCCAACGTTGCTTTCAAAAGTGTCGCGCTCGACCAGGTTCGCCGCACCCTCGACACAAAGGAAATACGTGCCGTCCTTCTCGTCGCGCCGCTGAGCGAGAAGTACGTATCATTGGTGCGAGGTCTATTCCCGCAGACTCCGAAGAGCGCACCGGTCCTGATTCCGATCGAGAATGCCGGTGCAATTGCCGAGAAGGAGCGCGCTTACGAGAGCTTCGACATCCCAAAGGGAACACTACGCGGATCTCCTCCCGTTCCTGAGGACGACGTGACCACTTTGAAGGCTTCTTTCTACATCGTCGGCAAGAAGAGCCTGGACAACGATATGATCGCCGACTTCACGCAAGCCATTGCACGCGCTCGCAGAGACGTTTTGGCCGAACTGCCGGTTCTCGCGCAGTTCAAGGCGCCCGATACTGACGCCGGCGCCTACCTCCCCGTTCACCCCGGCGCTGCAGAGTTCTACAACGGTAGTCAACTGACTTTCCTGGACAAGTGGAGCAACGCCATCTTCCTGGCGCCAATGGCGCTCGGCGCGCTTGCCACGATCCTTGCGGCGGCATGGCAGTTTCTTAGATCCGGCGATCTCAAGCCGAGAGAACCCGCGCTGGATTTGCTCTATGCATTGGGGAGACGAATAAGGCACGCCGAGAACGAAGCGAATTTGTTGGAGATCGAGACTGAGATCGACCAGGTACTGAGCGCGCAACGCGCCAGAGCAGATGCGGACGTATCCACCCTCGATACGGCCACGCTCAACGTTGCCGCACATCGGCTCGAGAACCTCATACAAGATCGTCGCGCGGCACTCGGTGCGCGACCTCCCGGGGAAGCGCACAATGCGAAGCGGGCAGCGCTCGGGCCAGTATCGAAGGACAGTTAGAGCACGGGACGCTGAATGGTCTGGGCGACGACAGCCGGTCCACGCAAGTCTTGAATGGAACGGGCCGTGCTGAACGAGTATCGCGGCGCCTGCCGTCACCCCAGAGCAGCGGGGTCCCCCTGAAACCACGCGCACTGCGAGCCAGATCTTTGACCTATCTCAAGCCTCTAGCGACCCATGCTGCCAGCTTTTCGAGCGGGGCCAGTGCCAAGGGAGGATCGAATGATCCGATTGATCGCTGTTCTCGCCTTCACCTTGTCGGTTCTAACATCGGCGCACGCCATGGGGCCTGCACCGCTCCCTTCGATCGAAAATGATGAGATTACGCAAATCGCGGCCGCCTGTGGTCCGGGCAGGACGCGAGTCAACGGTGTATGTGTGGCAAGGACGACCATCCGTCAAACCCGCCGAGCGGTTCGCAGGTGTGTGCGTTGGCAGGGTGGCGTTTGCGCTCTGTACGAGTGAAGGTCGCCGCGGGATTCGCCGGACCCCAACATAGCGAGCACCTCGAGCGCGGTGTGGCTAGGGTCAAGCCGGCAGCGGGTATCGCAGGCCTTTGCAAGGCTGGCGGGTCATCCGCCATCGGATCTGACCGGAAGCCATCGCGGCCGGACTAAACCGACGCGCTTGTCTCAAACGAGACATCACTGGAATCGAGAGCGAAAACTACGCGGGTCCGTCCCCACCGTAAAATTGGGCCTCTTCGATCACTGAGGGAAGCAACTGGCCGGATAATCTGGCCCGGTGGCGGGCGGAGAACATTGGCCCGCGGGCGGGCTGCAGCGGCGCGAACTGTGCGAGGCCAATGGGCGCCGGCAGGTCATCGTAGATGGCCTCCATACCGCCCCGCATGAAGTAAGTTTCATGCCAGAAGCCAGTGCCGCGCGATGACTTCAAAAAATCCTGCCACCATTGGCGGTGCGGCATCGAACGGGACCACGCCTCCAGCGCATCAAAGTCGCGCCAATATTGTCGCATGCCAAGGTGCAATGGAAACAAGGACATGATGAAATTCTCATGCAGGAGAAGCCCTTCAGGTCGCTTGTCGACTGCGTCCTGAATCTGCGGACCCAAGCCGAGCAAGGTTCTGATCCCGGTCCACGCGTTGACGCGCATCCCGAGATAGATCACGACCAGATCGGGAAACGACGAAAGGTCGACAGTTTGTCGTTGGACTGCGCCCTTCATTCTGACCTCCTGACGCATAATTGCGTCCGCCATGGATGGCCGCGAGCTCCGCCTATAACGACGGTGGTCGTGTTGCGCCCGAAGAGTTCCTGCAAGCCATCGCGTGCACCTTGCAAACCGCCGACGAATTTGGATCAGGGGCGGCACCTCGTGCTGACGGAGCATAAGGGCCACCCGGTTCGAACGCATGTTGGGCAGATCACATCACGCAAGGTAAGCGAGTTCCGCCATGTCAGCAAGGTCGGCTTCCCGCCCATCTGCGCAGTTACGTGGGGTCTGACGAAGGTCCGCTCCTCGCGGCAGAGCAATCCCCGCGCGTGCGGGAGCGCGAGAGCCGGCGGACGCATGACTTATTATCACCACGCTTTTGCGTGCTCGCGGAGACTGGGTCTTGTTCTCCAAAGGAGTTGGGAGCGAAGGTCAGCTTGCAGTGAGACAGATCGCTCGGCCTAAAGATAAGGCTCGGCGTTCCCTTGCCGAGCCTTCTTTCTATTTGTCTATCCGTCGACTCTAATCAGACAAAGGCGATCTCTACTTCACTTGGCGGCTATCACACGGCAAACGGCCCGTGTTTCTCGGTCGTAGTGATCCGGCTGTTTCAGGACAGCTGCACAGCGACGCAACACCCGCTGCTGCTCTGCGACCTCCAATGTCGCGAAGGCTGTGCCGACGTTGGCAGGATTGAGGCCTGCCAATCCAGAGCTGTTGTTTCCATTGGCAACGCCACTATTTGAAATGCCCACGGCTCCCGCGGCACCAGGACCAATGCCAACAGTGCCAAGCCCGCCGGTGCCGAGGCCCCCAGTACCTACGCTGCTAGAACCGACACCAACTCCCGCGCCTGCCCCACCAACTCCTGCAACACTCGCACCTGCGCCAGCTCCTGCCGCGCCTCCGCCGACACCCACGCCCCCCGTAGCGCCAATTCCGCCAGCTCCGGCGCCAACGCCGGCACCCACGCCACCATCGCCCACTCCGGCGCCGGCACCCGCGCCAACGCCCCCAACTCCGGCACCAACACCGGCGCCGACGCCACCGCTACCCACTCCCGCACCAGCACCAGCACCTGCACCGACACCTCCAACACCGGCGCCAACACCCGCGCCCACCTGGGCTTGCGCGAGTGGTGCTGCTGCGGACAACGCAACGCAGACCGTGGCTGCATAGAAAAGCTTCATTCGCATACACGCCTCCATGAATTCCCGGCGCCCGCAAAGGGACGCTCTGCAACAAGATTCTTGTCCAAGAGGAAGCGATGATTTGTGGGTCCGTTCCTCAACCGGCTGCAAGTAGGTTAACGGGACGAAAAGAGCAGTCTGAGAATTTTGCGATTGCGGAACCAGCGCGCGGTCGCGAGGCTGTCGAGTTCGCAATTCATCTCGTCGCTTTTGGGGAAGCGTTTGGTGGCTCACGCGCGGTTTCGTAAGCTCCGCTTTATGGGCCGTGCTAGCTCGGAGGATGGGTAGAGCGCCAGCGAATCCCATCAATTCCCCGCTTATGCCAAGCATGATGGATTTCGCAACGGGCTCAATGGAAACAAGGACATGATGAAATTCTCATGCAGGAGAAGCCCTTCAGGCCTGTTGTCGACTGCGTCCTGAATCTGCGGACCCAAGCCGAACAAGGTTCTTATCCCGGTCCACGCATTGACGCGCATGCCGAGATACACCACGACCAAATCGGGAAACGACGAAAGGTCGACAGTTTGTCGTTGGACCGCGCCCTTCGTGAGCCCCCTGGGTGCTGTTCGTCACGACCGCAGCGGTGGTCATCGTAACGTGGCGGCGGCAATTTGCGTCGAGCGCGTGGGCGGAGATGGTACCGGAAGGCACCTCCCCTGTCGGCAAGAGCACTCGGGCCGGAGGACAATATAGTGGCGGCGTGCATCCGCGGCCTGTGGATCCTGAATGGCCCCGACACGCCTTTGTGCCGGGGTCAAACAGCGGTAGAGCGCATCCTGCTTGCTCAACGCGCACGAAGCCGACATCAAAGGATGTAAAAGTCGCTCGCGTGGTTCACTAGATCAGACTTCGTGATACCGACAAGAGTTATCGTATCGGCACTATCGTAAGTGATCACGGCATTGCCCTTTACGTCCGCGGTTGCTTTCAGAATCGCGTCGACATTCGCAAACAAGTTATGATCGAATGCCAAAACGTCCTTCGTGAGATCGAAGCTGGTGATCGTATCCTTTCCGAAGCCGGCGTGAAAAACGAACGTGTCCGCCGTTCCAGCTCCTCCCGTGAGCTGATCTGCGCCGCCGAGGCCCTCGATGAGATCAGCAGCACCCGCGCCCGTGATCTTGTCGCCGCTCGAGCTGCCGAGCACTGCGACTGAGCTCAATCCGCCCTGATTACCCGCCACGTCCACTGCGCGTGCCAAAAACGTATGAACCACATCCGACAATTTTGAAATCGTGAAATTCCAATGTCCGTTGCCGTCCACTTTGATGGGGGTGGTACTACTTACGGAAGTGCCGTCCTTAAAGAGCGTTATCGTGCTCCCTGCTTCCGACGTGCCGCTGATTGTCGCGTTTGTTCCCTTTGAAGTCGTGACCAATATATCGCCGATGGCGGTCACGGGCGGGGCCGTGTCGAGCGTGAAGGCGAACGCCGTTGAATTGCTCGACGTGTTACCCGCCACGTCGGTTTGGTGGACGATCACGCTCTTGAGGCCATCACCCGTGAGCGTCAGGCTCGTGCCGGTGCCGTTGAGCCAGTGCGCGCCGTTGTCGGTGCTGTATTGCCAATTCGCTCCTGTCTCGAGGCCAGTTACGTCGACGAGGCCCGAGTTGGTGATCTTGTCGGTGCTCGAGCTGCCGCTGTCCGTGTGCAGCTTGAGCGAAGGCGCAACCGGCGCGATGGTGTCAAGCCTGAACGTCAGGCTCGCAGCCGCACTGACGTTGCCCGCACTGTCCTGCTCTTGGACAAAGACGGTGTGTGGACCATCGGCCGTGCCGTTGGTCAAAAACACCGGCGCGATTGTCGAGAAGCTCGTCGCACCGTCGGCCTTGTACAACAGCGTGTCGCCCGCGGCCGAGGCCGTATAGGTGATGGAAGGATCCCTGGTGACCTTGTCGCTGTTCAAGCTGCCGGAATCGTTCGTCAGGGCCAGAGTCGGCGTTCCCGGGGCCGTCGTGTCCTTCGTGGAGGTGTCGCCGGTGCCAGCAGCCGTATTGCCAGCCGTGTCGGTCACAGAGATCGACGCCGTGATTGGGCCGTCAGTCAGCCCGGACAGATCAACCGCGCTAGAGCCATCGCCGCCAGGTCCACGAACAACATCGTGGAGAGGATTGCCATCCGAGAACCTCACCATCGCAACCGCATCAGGATCAACGCCCACAATCGTGAAACCAACTGCCGACCTCTCGCCAGCGTTGATGAAGCCGTCGCCGTCGTTGATCGTCACAGACGCTGTTGGCGATGCATCCGCCGTCGTGTCCTTCGTGGAGGTGTCGCCGGTGCCAGCAGCCGTATTACCAGCCGTGTCGGTCACAGAGATCGACGCCATGATTGGGCCGTCAGTCAGCCCGGACAGATCAACCGCGCTAGAGCCATCGCCGCCAGGTCCACGAACAACATCGTGGAGAGGATTGCCATCCGAGAACCTCACCATCGCAACCGCATCAGGATCAACACCCACAATCGTGAAACCAACTGCCGCCTTCTCTGCATCGCTGATGAAGCCGTCACCGTCGTTGATCGTCACAGACGCTGTTGGCGATGCATCCGCCGTCGTGTCCTTCGTGGAGGTGTCGCCGGTGCCAGCAGCCGTATTGCCAGCCGTGTCCGTCACAGAGATCGACGCCGTGATTGGGCCGTCAGTCAGTCCGGACAGATCAACCGCGCTAGAGCCATCGCCGCCAGGTCCACGAACAACATCGTGGAGAGGATTGCCATCCGAGAACCTCACCATCGCAACCGCATCAGGATCAACACCCACAATCGTGAAACCAACTGCCGCCTTCTCTGCATCGCTGATGAAGCCGTCACCGTCGTTGATCGTCACAGACGCTGTTGGTGGTTCATCCGCCGTCGTGTCCTCGTCGTAGAGGGTTGCTGTTGCGGTACCGGGATCACCAACCGTGTAGCCGTAGTTGCTGACAAGATAGACCCCGAGGGACTCGGATCCCTCGGTCATCCCGTCGCTGAAAGTCGTGAGGCGGTGCTCGTAGGTGTCCGAGCCGGCCTCAAATCGGGGCGGAAGACCATTGTTGCCGGCCCACGTAAAGTCGACCTCGTTGGTGGCCGAACCATTGTAGCCGAAGTCCAACTGCATCGAGCTGCTGAGACTCCCGGTGCGATGGAACGTGAACACCACGTCATTACCTTCGGTCGCGGTGCTGGTGGTGGCGGTCACCGTCACGACGGGCGGATCGTTGTTGGTCGTGTTCAGCAGCACAGATACGGTATTGTCGCCGAAATTTGAAGCGATGATGTCAAGCTTGCCGTCGCCGTTCACATCGCCGAGCACATCGGAGGAAGTTCCAGAGCCCGCCGCAAAGGTGGTCACCGGCTGGAAGGTGCCGTCACCATTGCCGGGCAGCACCGCCACTCCATTTGCGACCGCGACGATATCCGGCTTGCCGTCCCCACTCACATCGCCGACCTGAACGAAACCTTGACCGGCTCCGACATCATAGTTGGTCTGCGGCAGGAAGGTGCCGTCGCCATTGCCGAGCAGCACCGAGAGGTCATTGGAGGTTTGACTTGCGACCACGATATCCTGTCGACCGTCCCCATTCAGGTCGGCGACTTGTACTAGACCAGGCTGGCTTCCCGCCGCATAGCTGGCTGCCGCTTGGAAAGTGCCGTCGCCGTTGCCGAGTAGCACCGACGCCGTATTCACACTGTAGTCTGCGGTGGCGAGGTCCAGCTTGCCGTCACCATTCACGTCGCCGATCGCAACCGAAATAGGCCCGGGAGCAGACGCTACCGCTTCAGTGGTCCGGGATTGAAATGTCCCGTTGCCGTTGCCGAGCGATATCGAAACCGTACCGGAGTTGCTGTTGGCGTTGACGAGATCCAGATTCCCGTCCCCGTTCAAGTCGCCAATGACCACCTGGTGAGATTCCCCGACCTCGACACTTGTCTGGGGTTGGAAGGTACCGTCGCCATTGCCGAGCAGGATACTGTCCGTGCTAAACGAATTACCATTCGCAACAGCAAGGTCCAGCTTGCTGTCACCATTCAGGTCGCCGATCGCAACGGAGATAGGTCCAGGTCCCGTTCCATACGTCGTCTGTGTCAGGAAGCTGCCGCTGCCATTGTTGAGCAGCACCGACAGGGTGTTATTGTTGGCATTTGCGGTGACGATGTCCAGGTTGCCGTCCCCATTCAAGTCTCCACTTGCAACGGAATAGGGTCCAGATCCGGTCGCGTAGGTCGTCTGCTGGAATTCGGTTGGCATCTTCGCCTCCTTTGGTTTGGCAATGCAGGGCATTGCGCATTCGATGAAGGCCAGCACCGCGGTTTCAGCCAATAAAGCTGTGGGTCTCGCCTTCTCCGTGTGAGACTGCGCGAAGCGATCAATGCCGCGCGTCCAAGATCCAATTTGTCGCCCCATTGAGGTCTGCGACCGGAACGAATATGGAGCCGCCCGTAAGGCGGAAGTGAAAGGGCCTGCCGATGGCACTAGCGCTGCCGCTTACAAGAAACGGTGAGTTCGGCACGTCGCCGATTTACGGGCAGCAGGTGGCAATATTGCCTGCGTTGGTAACTGTGCTCTCTCCCGCAGTCATGATGCAAATGTACTATGCGTTGCAAAATTTCCTCAGCAGCCCACACGTTCTGCGCAACGCCTCCGTTTGAAGCAAATCAAAGCGGGAAAAATTCTGTGCGCAGTCCTTTGAAGCTAAGCCTCTCCGCCGTCCATGGCGTGAGGGCCAGCGCAGTGTAAGCGCGCGAACAGCGCCACGATTTCCGCCTGCCGGTGCGTGTCCGTTTTCGCGAAGATCGCCTGCATCTGATTGCGTGCCGTTTGGTAGGCAACACCGATTTCATCGGCAACGTGCTCGAGGTGTTCGCCCGATGCCACGCGCGTCGCAAGTTTGGCTTCGGCAGAAGTCAGGCCGAACAAGTTCCTTAGATGCGCTTCGGGCGGCATGGAGCATTCTTCCAGATCTCGGATAACCACAATTGCACGCACGACGGCCAACACGTCGCGGACCACGCCGCCGCTCGTTGGCACCGCGTAGACCGCCATCGGCCGGCGGCCGGGCCGCGCAATGGCAACGGGCGGCATGATGGTCGCGCCCGCGTCGGCGTTTTCCAGCGCGCGCTCGATCAGCCGCTTGAGCGCGCTCGCGGCATTCCGATCATCTGTGATCAGGTGCCCGTCGACGATACGCAGGTGATCGCCGAGTTTGCTGTCGGCCACCTTGTTCGTCCTGACGACGCGTCCGTATTGGTTGATCAGCAACGCGGCCGTTTCCATCATGTCGAAAGCGTCGGAGATCGCGAGCGCCCGCACGAACCCCAGTTCGCGTGCTACAGTGGCGGCGCTGGTCAAGGGGGCGCGAAGAGCGACAAGCCGTCGTTGCTCAGCTGGGCTAAACGGCCCCTGTTTGGGACTGCGCTGAATTGCAAGACACCAATTGTCCTCACCCGCATCTAACGCCACGCCGGCGAACCATCGAAAACCACATCTGCCGAGAAGGTCGTTGTAGAATGGTGAGCGACGCATTTCCTCCGGCGAGGTATGATCCTGATCCACCATGATCCCGGTGCAGAGCAGTTTGGGAATGCCTCGACTCCGCTCGTCGTGCTCGTACCAGCCTTCCTTGATGTACCGGTCCATCAATTCGGCGACGCCGGCCGTGAAGGTAAGGCCGAGGGGCCTGTCGCTTGTTTTGATCGGAATCAGCGCCGCGCCGACAGCGCCGGCAGCCGCCGCAATTTTATCCATTGCCGGCGTCCAGCAGGACGGGTCGAGCGCCGCCTGGGTGATCGCTGCATGTATTGCGGTTAGGTCCCACGAGGTACGCATGCCTGCCTCGCGTCCGGTCGTGTTGGCTGCTAGCCTGTTCAAAACTGCATCAAACTATCCGCGGAACAACAACCCCGCATTAATACTGTGAGAAACGGTGACCTTTCTCGGGCAGACGTCCTTTGTGCGCGAAGCCCTACTCAACATCAATGGACGTTATTTGACGCACGGCAGGCAGGGAGAACAACTCCCGCTTTTTCTCCCGAAAGCTAGCGCGGACAGCAGCTCTACGACCCGCTCCCGCGGGGGGAACGACAGGTCGAGCACCTTCCATTCCTCATAATTCTCCGCCGGCAGCATCTTGTAGGGCTGGCAGGCTTCCAGCGCGCTCTTGGCTGACATGGCGAGAAGTAGGAGGCGGGCTAATGCGATGCTAATGGAATCCCCCAATGCCAATACAGTCTTTCGGAACATCTCATCGTTGATTGTTCCGTACAGCCTAGAGCCGATCCATATGCCAGCGACCATGAACGGAAGACCGATGCATGGCTTCGAGCGTGTACGATCCTGCGATCAACTGCGAGATCGAGATGATCACAAGGCTGCAAACAGCACCGGCTGAAAAACGGCGCGCTGCTCAACCGTCCCGACACCTGCCCTCCAGTTCCTTTCAGGGCATCTGCGAGCGCTTCCGCTGAATGCCTTGGCGCCACCCACTTCTCACAGGATGTCTCCTCCTGGCCCACCGCTTCCAAGTAGCGGCGAGTTGTCCGAAGTCGGGGATAAACCGGATGCGCCCGACCGCTGGTCAAAACGGCGCTTTCGACCCGAAGGCGACATCGACCAGACGTCTAATCGGCCCTTCAACTCACCTGTGTGCCCTTGTGTTATTGTATCCCTTCCGAGAACTCGATGGAGGGAAGGATGGACATTCGATCGAAATTGACGGCGCTGTGTGAAGCGTTCAACGCGCACGACTTGGATTCCATCATGGAGTTCTTTGCCGACGATTGTGTCTTGGAGATGCCGAGGGGAAGCAAGCCTTGGGGCTCCCGCTTCGAGGGCAAACGCAACGTACGAGACGGGCTCGCGACGCGCTTTGAAGGCTTACCGGATGTTCACTACGGCGACGCCGAGCATTTTGTGGATACGATGGCAAACACGGGCATTTCAAAATGGACGCTGACGGGCACGACAGGCGAAGGAAAAAAGATCGAGGTCCGAGGATGTGACTTTTACACTTTTCGCGCGGACGAGGTGATCCGCAAGGACTCGTATTGGAAGATTGTTGAAGGACCTTCGTCAGCCTAACGACGCACATGTCCGAATGTGGCCCATCGCCTCCATTAGGGCGTAGCCGCGAGTTGTCCGGGGTCGGAGGTAAAACGGAAGCGCTCGACCGCTGGTCAAAACGGCGCTCATGACCCTTCTCGGACATCAGCCCGGCCCGGTGACATGCGATTCAGGCTATCCCGGCCCTTCCTGAATGATGGTTTGGACCGATAAGATACCCTTCTTGACCCTTTGGGGACGGATATGGCGCGGCCATCAAGAACGGGCAGCAAGACGAGCCAGGCGAAGACCCGCAAGGGCAGCAAGACCACCAAGAGCAAGCGCCGCATTGCGCCAGCGGCCAGCCGAGCGAATCGTCGTTCGGTCGCCGGTCTGAGCAAAGACCTGAAGGAGGCCCGCGAGCAGCAGGCGGCGACGGCCCAAGTATTGAAGGTCATCGCAAGTTCGCCCGACGATGTACAGCCGGTATTCGAGGCGATTGCGATCAGCGCCAACAGGCTTATTGGCGGTTTCTCTACGGCAGTGTTTCGATATATCGACGGCATGCAACACCTAGAGGCGTTCACGCCGACAAATCCGGTCGCTGACGAAGCATTGGGAGCTTCGTTCCCGCGGCATCTCACAACGTCTGCGGCGCCCTTCGAGTTGCTGCGTAATGGCAAACCAATGCAGATTGTCGATACCGAATCCTCGCCAAACATGCTGGCCAGGGATTTGGCGCGATTGCGCGGCTTTCGCAGCATGTTGTTCACGCCGTTGATGAGCAATGGGGTGCCTATCGGCTCGATCACCGTGACGCGAGTCGAGACCGGTTCATTCGCCGACCATCACGTGCAATTGCTACAGACCTTCGCCGACCAGGCGGTGATTGCGATCGAGAACGCGCGATTGTTCAATGAAGCGAGGGAAGCGCTGGAGCGGCAAACCGCGACGTCGGAAGTGCTACAAGTCATATCCAGTTCGCCTGGCGGACTTGGGCCGGTGTTCGAAGCCATGCTGGAAAATGCCGTGCGCATCTGCCGTGCCAGTTTTGGGACGCTGCTCCTATACGAAGGCGACAGGTTGCGGCGGGTGGCGCGAATGGCGGCGAAAAACGTGCCGCAATTGTACGCGCCCGACCAGGAAACGCCGCCACACTTCATCGCGCCGTTTGATGGGGCGCCTTCGCTGGGGCGCCTCGTCGAGACCAAGGCGCTGGTTCACATTGCCGATATCGCCACAGAGCATCCCGACGATTTGATCTACAAGGTCGCCGCAGCCCGCACCGTTCTGATTGTGCCGATGCTGAAGGAGAGCGAGCTTGTCGGTGGCTTTGCTGTCTACCGCAAGGAAGTGCAAGAGTTCAGCGACAAGCAGGTCGAGTTGCTGGAACATTTTGCGGCACAAGCGGTGATCGCCATCGAAAACACACGACTGCTCAAGGAGCTGCGGCAGCGAACCGACGATCTCTCGCAATCCCTCGACGACCTCCGCACCGCACAGGACCGCCTGGTGCAGACCGAAAAGCTTGCCTCGCTCGGCCAGCTCACCGCGGGCATTGCGCACGAGATCAAGAACCCGCTCAACTTCGTCAATAATTTCGCAGCCCTTTCAGCGGCGTTGACCGAGGAGTTGAACGAGGCCCTCAAGCCCGCCGAACTCGTCGACAAGATCCGCACCGAAGTCGACGAGCTGACGGCGCTTTTGAAGAGCAACCTCGAAAAGGTCGTGCAGCACGGCAAGCGGGCCGATTCCATCGTCAAGAACATGCTGCTGCACTCACGCGAGGGACCGGGCGAGCGTCGCCTCGTCGACATCAACGCCCTGGTCCAGGAGAGTCTCAATCTCGCCTACCATGGCGCGCGCGCAGAGAAGTCCGACTTCAACATCACGCTCACGCAGAACCTCGATCCCGACGCAGGCGAAATCGAGGTATATCCGCAGGAGATCACGCGCGCGCTGCTCAACGTGATCTCCAACGGCTTCTATGCCGCGACCAGGCGCAAGTCCGAGGCGGGAGACGAGACCTTTGAGCCTGTGCTGAGTGCGACCACGAACAACCTTGACGATAAGGTCGAAATTCGCATCCGCGACAACGGCACCGGGATTCCGATCGAGGTGAAGAAAAAAATGTTCAATCCCTTCTTTACTACCAAGCCAGCTGGTGAAGGCACGGGGCTCGGTCTGTCGATGACCCATGACATCATTGTCAAACAACACGGCGGAACCATCGATGTCCAAAGCGAGCTGGGTGTGTTTACCGAGTTCATCATCGCGCTGCCGCGATGACCTCTTTTGGCCCGAAGGCGACGACCGCGGTCTCGGCCGGAACGTCCGCACTTGAAGCCAGACCGGAAATGCTTGAGGCCCGCCGGAAACGACACGCTTGACCCCTAGCCGACCCCACGAGCCTCTCCCGCCAGCGGCCGCTGGTGAACCAAAGGGGGACAGATCGAGTTGCGAGGCGAAAGCCTGCCCTCGTTCACCACATTTAAACCTTAAGATTCTACCAAGAGTACTCACCCACAGGCCGCAGGACCATGCCAACAGCCTTCGTACAGAAGCCATCGGTGGACTTCGGGCAATGAAGGTCTGGCAGACCAGCTGCATCGTGGCTGTTGTCGCATCCGCAGGACTCTATCTGGCCGCCGGTAACAGGCCGGCCGCGACTTTGCCGGATGTCATGCCGGAAGCGGCAGCGAGCACACCGGCTGCGCGCATGGCGGCTCCCGCGAACATGGTGACGCCTGCGGTGTACGCTGAGGCATCCGCCAGACTCGCGGCAGCGCTTCGGGCCGAAAGCGCAGAGCTGGGCGCGGTGACGTCAGCAGATTCCGGGCCGCCACGCACCGAAGCCGAGATCGTCGACGAACCCGTCGCGCCGAAATTGGCGTCGTTGGGACAGGATGTCGTCCAAACGCTGCCGCCAGAACGCGATGCGTCCAACGATGCTCCGAAAGCGGCGTCGACGCCAGATTTTCGTTATCTGGTCTACTACGTCTGGTCCGAACTGCCGCCCGCCGAGAAACCGGCGGAGATCGTCTTGCGTGCGTTCAAGGACATTCCGGTCGGAACGCCGACTGAGGAGATCAAGCGCGCTGCCGACGCGTTTGGTCTCGATTTCAATTTCATGATGGCGGTTGCCAAGATCGAATCCGGTTTCAACCCCAATCAACGCACCGGGTCGTATATCGGGCTGTTTCAGCTGAGCCATTATGAGTTCGGCAAGTTCGGCTTCGGGCAGATCCGCAGTCCGCGGGATAACGCCGTTGCGGCCGCCTACAAAATCATTGCCGAAGGCGTCCAATTCGAGTGGATCACGCGCCGCAAGCCGGACATGAGCGATCTCTACCTGATCCATCAGCAGGGCTGGGAAGGCGCCGCCGAGCACATCAGCAAGCCCGCTCGCCTCGCCTGGAAATCCATGTGCGCCAGCAGCGAAGGCAAGGAGAAGGGTGAGAGGTGGTGTAAACGCGCGATCTGGGGCAATGCACTCCCGGCCTTCAAGCGCACCTGGAAATCGGTCGACAACGTGACGTCAGAGGCGTTCGTCGGCATGTGGCGCGGCCGGGTCGCCGAATTCTACACGAAATACGTGGCGACTGCTGCGGCGGCGGCAAGCCAATAATTTGAAGCTTCACTAACTTGACGGGTTGCAGACCCCAGCGCTGACGGTGGCAACAAGTCTGCCGCGCACATTGCGAAGGCGGGTCGCTTTGGAGTGCCTATGAGGCTGCGCCGCCTCGGCGATGCCAACTGTTCCGATTGATGGAACCATCGGCTGCTTCGGACATTACGCGAAACATTTTTCATTCCCCTAACTTAAGTTAATCGTGGGGCCTAATCGAAAGGTCTCGATATGGAACCAGCCAATCGAATATCGGACCACATCGACCGTAAGACGGCCCGGTCGATCTGCGACGAGGTGGGCGACAGGTTGCAACAGCATTTACTTCACGAAGCCTCGCCACTGCCGTCCTACCTCGAACGTCTCGTCGATGAATTGCGTGAACGGGAGCGTCATCAAATGGATGGCGTCGGCGCGCCCGCTGACCGTTTCCTTCACGCCGCGCGGCGATAATCGCGGGCTGACCGCCGCAGAACTTTGGCACGGCCCTAAGTTTCGTTTCTTGGCTTTCGCGCGGACTGTTCTGCAGAACAAGCCAAGGTCGTGCGGCGTTATAGTCCGATGCAGGACGAACTTCTTCAGCGGGCGGACACGGCGATTGCAGCGAGCGAACGGCTCGTCGATGAGCTGTACGCAGCGATGGAAAAGGCAAGGAAGCTAGACGAGCAGCTTCATTGTATCCACCAGCGCCGGATTGCGGACGAGCTGTCCAGGAAGCAAGGCAGGCCGCCTCAATTGGTGGCCTCCTTCGCTGGCAGGCAACTGGAAAGTTGCAAGCGTCGCGATCCGAGCGGTCGAACCTCATCGCACTGGCTCGGGAACACCTGAAACGCCGCTTGGCTCCGAATAGGTTCCCGGCGCGTGTTCCTGGGATTACCTGCAGAACCTAGAGCTCTCCAGCGTCGATACCCTCAATGGTCCTGATGATGTGCTTCCTGTACTCCTGCATCTCTTGGAGAGTACGGCGGAAAGTTTCCAGCATTTGCTCCGCCAATTCCGTGTTGTGACCACCTTCGCGTAGCCGCTCTATCTCGATCAGCTGATGTCCGATGGACCGTTCTGCGACGGCGACGTGACGATCAGCCTCTGCAAGATGCTGAACCTCAGCGTTGCGGTCCAAGGACATGCCATTCTCCCAATCTGTTAGGAAAGTGAAATCGAACGGCCGAAGTTCCCGAAGCGACCATTTCCCCCTAGAAGAGAGGTCGCCCGCGCCAGGCCGGGGGAAGCGTCGCAATCGGTTCCATGTTCCCAAAAGGCTTGCGAACGCCTATTTTCGACAAAACAAGGTTGCCCGCACCGAGCCAAGCGGCAAGACGCGCTGAATAACGGGTCGAGACATGACGATCGCCACTCGCCAACCGAACTTCCGGTCGCCCGCTGCTGTGATGGCCGAAGCACAGAACGTGTGGCGGCGGCTGTTCGAGCATTCGCCTCTTCCGATATTGGTCCTTGCGCCGGACTTGAGAATAGTCGACGCCAACGAGAGCTACCTCCGCGAGGTCTCGCGCTCGCGGGAGACGCTGGCAGGTCTGGACATGTTCGAGGCGTTTCCGGACAACCCACTTTGTGCGGGGGCGGATGGCGTTCGCAATCTGAGCGCGTCGTTCGAGACCGTGCTGCACACAGGGCGGGGACACGTTATGTCTCTGCAGCGCTATGACATCCAACCCGATGGACGACCATGGCAGGTACGTTATTGGTACCCGAAGAATTGGTCAGTCCTCGATGACAAGGGATCAACAGTCGCGCTGGTTCATCATGTTGCCGACGCGACCGCTTCCGTCTTGCGCAGAAAGAAATTGCCGCTGCCTTCGTCATCCCGCTCGTCAGAGGATGTCTTGCAACAGGCCGACGAGGCGATTTGGGAAGCGCGAGAGCTGGTGAGGCAGACTCACGAGAGCATTCTGGCATGCCGCGCAGGCATGAAAGCGAGAAGCTAAACCCCCCGGCTCGCAGCCCCACCAGTTGGTCCCTGCGCACCAGCCGCCCGGCACCGGCAAGGCGGCACCAGGCGTCCGATTCGCCCCGGCGGCAAGACGCAGCGGTTCACGACCAAGGGTTTGCGGGTGATGAAGTCGCGGGGCTGCTCGCCGGCTACAGCGCGAGCACGACCTCGCCCGACACCGCGTCCGTCACACCGCGTCCATTGCCCTGGTCCTCGAGCACGGACCTGAAGCTGTCGAGGGTCTTGATCATCGCGGAGCGTGCCGCCACCAGCGCATCCTGGCTGGACCACGTGCCGATGAGGCAGAAGGTCTGATCACCGGTCCTGATGATGACGCCGTGCTCCAGCCCCGGCCATTTGGCCTTGCCGTCCCGGTGCGCATCGAGGAAGGCGCCTTCCTCGCCGGGCTTCACCTTGAACTTGACCACATTGTAAACCTGCATGATGCGTCTCCGAAAAATGAATGGATGAAAATGCGAGCGCCGGACCAGATCGGGTTCGGACAGATACTTTTGCACCCCCGTTACAAAAAGTCGAAAACAACCCCATGCACAGTAGCCGGATGCAGCAAAATCAACGGCTTAGTGCGCGACGAGATGGGATGGCTTCCCGCCGCGGCCCTGGCCGCTCGAGCGAAGCACGATCTGATCGAATGATTGCTGCGCGTCCTGCTCATTTTACGAAACCGTTGCACCGTCGGGCAGAACAGGGGCAAGATGGCAGCATTGGAAGTAGCAGGATGGACGAGCCCCTTCCGCTGCTTCCGGTGCCAGCATCCCTGGGCTTCACACCTTGCGGAACCAAGCGACGTGCTCCGCGTTGCTGCGGTGCTCTTGAAGGTGACGCCGCCAAGACCCGGTCGCCTTGCTGAGCCAATCAAGGCGGGAAGCCAGGCGGGCCAGACCAGATGCGTCGTATCCGACTCGTGATCGCAGATCGCCGTCCGATCGTCTTGCAGGGTTTTGAGTCGCTATTTGCGACGGAGCGTGACTTCGAGATCGTTGCATCCTGCACCAATGGAGCCGAATGCCTCGAAGCCGTCCGGACGTTGACGCCGGATGTCGCGCTCGTCGAGGACGGATTTTCCGACGTGACGGCGTCTGGAATGCTCGCCGCCGTCAATGCCGAAAGCCTTGCCACACGGCTGGTCTTCTACACCGCATCGATCGCCCGTGGCGATCTCGCGGCGGCCATCGCTGCCGGTGCCTGCGCTGCTATACCGATGCGCGAAGAGCCGGAGAACCTGTTGCAGTCGTTGAGGCTGGTGGCGCCAGCCGCAGCCCGCAGGACCGGTCATGGCGCCTTGGGCGAAGCACTGACGGACCAGGAGCACAAGATCATCCGCCTGGCCGCCAGCGGCATGTCGAACAAGCAGATTGCGCGCCAGATCAAGGTCGCTCCAGCCCGAGTTGAGGCGCGTATCGAAGAGATATCTGCGCAGCTTGGCATAAAGAACCGGACGGAACTCGCAAGGTTCGCCCTGTCGCGCCTTTACGGCGGCGTCGGCGTGCTTGCAGCTCTGATTTGGGCCGTGCTCGACGACATTCAATCCGCAAACGCGACCGCAGTCGACCATGCGGATGCCGATAACGTCACGATCATGACCGCCGACGGCACCGGCGCGGTCGTGACCATCAAGATCAGCCCCCAAAAAACGTCTGCTGCTTCGGAGAAAACGGCCAAAGCCGTCGGCAAAGTCCTCCGGTTGGAGCATTCGTCGGCTGACATGCCGATGCGGGCGAGCAAGCTCATCGAATCCCGAGCCGATATTGCTGGCAGCACGATCACAGTGCCGACACTCAACCCTTCAAGGCCGGTGAGCAGCGCCGGCGCGTTCATGATGACGGCGGTCGGCCTCTCGATCTACGAACTCCTCAGCCGTCACGCCCAGGCGTCCACCGTTTGGGACAGCCCGAGCGATGTCTTTGCGTGGGCTGACGCGAACGCCCGCAGCGAGTTGGTCGCCCTCAATAGTCCCGGCAGGCCCGACTTCAACGGCTTCGACGGCCTGCCCTGGCTTGATTCCGACAGACACCATGAATCATTCGCCTTCGAGGCTGCCTCAGGCGATGCCATGGCCAGAGCCGACGAAGTTCAGACCATCGATGCGGCCGCGCGCGAGGACAGCTTCCGCGGCAGCGATAACCCTCACATCGGATCCGGTGCCGTCGACGCACTGAGTGGTCATGGCGGCGTCGAGCAGGCGGCCGCAGCAGACTCACGCAATCATGAACAATCGCAACGCGAGTTGCACGTTTCGGAAGACGGCGCAGCAGCAGGCAAGCCGCATGCCGAGCACGAGCCACCGGGTCACGATCCAAGTCACAGGCAATCGCAGCGTGACTTGCATGCTTCGGAGAACGGCGCAGCAGCCGACAAGCAGGATCCAACCGGACACGACTCCAATCCTGGGCAACTGCGTCACGCTTCGAAGGACGGTTCCGCAGCTGCCGAGCAGCATGTCGAGAATGATGGACCGGGAAGCCACGCCAATCCCGGCCAGTCGCAACGTGACTCGCAACAGACCCATTCAGACGCTTCCACGAAGCTGCATGCCGAGCCGAGCCAAAAGGCTCGGGGCAACGATCCAGCGGAGCATGACGCCGGTCAGGCACAAGCGGCTGCCTCGCCCAGCGCCGGAGATTCCTTCCATTTCAAGAACGATATGCCATGGGCCAAGGATTCGGATCATCGTGCGAATGGCTACGGCGCCGACACGGCTGAACATGGTCCGCACCGAGGCGGATATGCTGATCTGGCGCTGATCCCGGATGCAGACCTGATTGGCCCGTCGCGCGCGGAGCAAAGCGCAGTCGATCACACACCAGGCGTCGAGCACCATCCGACGCATGATTTCTTTGTGTAGCTGGTTCGACGCCTCGCGCACCGGCATCGGTGCGGACATTCAACAGAAGCCTCGAAGTTCCATTCACGAAATTCTGGCCCCGCGCGCGCAGCGCGAGCCCGGAACGATTTTTACCGAAGGTTGTGAGGTAACCACCGCTCGCGGAGACAAGATCGGTCGGGTGGAAGTCTAGTTTGGGATATGCCTCACAAAGTTCCGAAGGCGGCTTTATCGAAAATGCCGGCAAGGGTCACGCTTAGCAGGATGCCGGTCTAGCAACCCGACTGCGATAACCGCCCCCTGGTTCTAGAGCGTTAGCCCGGAGGATGGGTAGAGCGCCAGCGAACCCGTCCTCCGCCTCTCGCGAGGCTTGATGGGTTTCGCAAGGGCTCAACCCACCCGACGTGCGTACTGTGCCTCGCCGAGGGACGGCGCTCAACCCGGACCTCGGCTGCATTTCCGTGCACGCGCCTGATGCAATCCGAAGCAAACTTTGGGCTAAAACAACATACGATTCACATATGTTGATGCTGGAACAACGTCGGCGGATTTCAGTCGCGATTGCATCATTTTCCCGATTGGTCCACCGCCGGGCCATGATCCAAGCCCGTTCGAAAGCTTGGTTTGGGGGTTACACGACATGCATGAAGATCGTGACCTAGCGGCTGACGCCGCTGTGCTGCTGCATGAGCGTGTGGAACAGCTCACGTCTCTGTTGTCCGAATTGGAAAGTCTTCGCGCCCGCGTGCTTGCGGCGGAGCGTACCACCGCGGCCGAAACCAATTCGGTCCGAGTGCGAGCGCCATCGCGGCACACGCCTTCTTCAATTTCTCCGGCCGCTACATCGGCTTGGAGTTGTGCTAATTCCCGATGATGCCCCCGCGTTGCGAACCGTTCCGTGAGAATTGGCGGATGCAGGCAGCAGACCACCCGCCGACTTGGCTGCAGCGAAAACCCTTCTGGCGAGTTGGCGGATTTGCCGCCGTTGCACCGCTCGCGGAAAGCGGACTTTAGCGAGCAATGGCTTTAGATCGAATCGATTGCGGCGGCTCGTTCACCTCTCCTGCTTGCGGGAGGGGTCGGCGCAAAGCGCCGGGTGAGGGCCTTTCTCCTCTTGGAGGTCTGCTTCTTGAAGAAACCCGAACAGAACAACCCAAACAGAACTATGCAAGCTGGCCAAGGCAGGCTTTAGCCTAAGCGGACATTGCGGCTGCCAGAACAGCCCTGCGGATCATCCCTCCGGCACGCCGGCTAGGCGCAAACCCTCGAAGCAGCGTTGGCGTCGCGCCAGATAGATCGGATTGTCGCCTTTGGCGTTGATGCGGTAGCGACGGATCGTGAAGCCAGGATCGAGTGCGAGTCCTGCTGCGGCGATCGATCGAGCCTCCTGGAGGTCTCCAACCAGGGCCAACGCGGTCGCGAAGTGAAAATGAGATAGCGCGTGATTTCGATTCGCTTGGAGGCTCCGGCGAAACCAATCGAGAGCCTCGCGATCTGCGTTGACGCTCAACTTGGCCAGCCCAACAAACATATACCATAGGAAAGCGCGCGTATCACGCGGGGAAAGCCGGAGCGCCTCCTGAATGTGGCCCTCGACCTCCTCGCTTCGTCCCGATTGATACTTGCCGAGGCCAATAAACCCATGTGCATCGGCCAGATTTGGATCGAGCGTCAATGACCGCCGGCATTGGGCGACACCGTTGTCGATACGATTCGTCTGGATCTGCACGGCGCCGAGTAGCATGTGCGCTCTGGGATGATTGGGGGCGTGAAGCAACGCGCCGTCCAAGGCCATCTCTGCGGCGCGAAAGTGCACATTGACGTCATCGGCCATGAAGGCCGATCCCACCGACACGTCGACCTGGGCGGCGGCAATTGCCGCTTCGATGTTGCCAGGATCGAGCGCAAGCGATCGCGCAAAAAAATCCCTGGCCTGAGTCAGAAGCGCTCGCGTCACGCCTTTGTTCTGGAGTGCTCGCCCCTGGAAATACAGATCCATCGCGTCTGGGCGAGGCGAACGTTCCGCGCGTCGCGCTTCGGCGGCTATGAGCTCCGCGTTCAAGGTGTTGGCCAGCCGGGACACGATCTCGTCTTGCGTGTCCAATAGTTCGGCCGCCGGCTTATCGAAGCGGTCCGCCCACACATGGCTTCCGGTTTCGGTATCGATGAGTTGCGCATTTAGGCGGAAACGGTTGCTACCACGCTGCACCGAGCCTTCCAGCACGTAGCGCACGTTCAGGTCACGGCCGATCTGCCTGGCATCGACCGGTTTTCCTTTGAAGGTAAACGCGGTGTTGCGGCCGATCACGAACGAGCCGGCGATGCGCGACAAATCTGTCGTCAGGCTTTCGGTCACCCCATCGACGAAATAGTCCTGCGCAGGATCACCGCCGATATTGGAGAAAGGCAGGACGATGATCGACAGATGCGGCATTGACGAATATCCCGATAGCTCTTCGAGACCGGCGGGCTGCGGCGTATTGCCTGAGACGACGTTTGTGTTGATCGGCCTTTCACCGGCCACCAGCACGTAGCCACGGCGAGGCAGTGTCTTCAGGGCTGATCTGCCGCCGTCGCCCAGGGCTCGCCGGATGTCGCCGATCGCCTGGATGAGGGAGTCCTCCGTGACCTCGCAATCCGACCAGACCTCATCCATGATCTCGTTCTTGCCGACTAGTTGCCCCGCCCGTGCCGCAAGCAGCCGCAGCACTGCCCAGGCGCGCGGACGCAGGGGGACGATGCCGCCCCACCTATCCCGCAATGTTTCATTCGCCAGGTCCACGACCCGGTCGCCCACGACAATGGAACGGTGCGACGACTTCAACAAGGACTGCTCGTGAAGCTTCTTTCGGAAAATTTCGGCAAAGTTTCGGGACGCAGGGACAATTGTACAGCATCATCTTACAGTCCGGGATAGCAAAACGTTATCGAAGCCGCCAAATCGAGGTGCGCCTCCCATGATCCGGCCCCTGATCCTTGCCACCCTCAGTTTCTCGATCGCCGGTCTTTCACCCATTGCCGGGGCGGACAAGAAATACGGTCCTGGCGTCACCGATACTGAGATCAAACTCGGCCAGACGGTTCCCTATAGCGGACCGATCTCGTCGCTGAGCCGCTTCGGCCGGATTGAAGCAGCCTATCTCAAAATGATCAACGCAACCGGCGGCATCAACGGCCGCAAGGTGACACTCGTTTCGCTCGATGATGCCTTCACGCCGGCCAAAACGGTGCAGCAGACACGCAAGCTGGTCGAGGACGACGACGTGCTTGCGATCGTTGGATCGATCGGCACACCGACCAACCTTGCGGTGGCGAAGTATCTCAACAGCAAGCAGATTCCGCAGATCCTGCTGCTCGCGAGCACGCCCAAGCTCGACGATCCCGAGAACCTGCCGTGGACGACCACATTCATGATGCCGCAGCCGGTCGAAACCAGGATCTACGCCGACTATCTGCTGAAGACCAAGCCTGATGCGAAAGTCGCCGTGATCTATCAGAACGACGATCTCGGGAAGGGAAATTTGGCCGGCCTTAAGGCCGCTCTGGGATCCCGCGCTTCTACGATGGTGGTCGCAGAGGTTGCCTACGACATCATGGAGCCGACAGTCGATTCACATATCGTCGCGCTCAAGGCCTCCGGTGCCGATACGTTGTTTCACGCCTCCAACGCGCGCTTTGCCGCTCAGGCCATCCGCAAGGCGCATGAACTGAACTGGAAGGTCCAGCATGTGCTTCTGTCCGGCGTCAGCAGCATTTCAGCTGTCCTGCGTCCTGCAGGTCTCGCAGCCGCGAAAGGGGCGGTCAGCGCGTTCTGGCTGAAGACATCTGAAGACCCGATGTGGGATGACGATGCCGGCATGCGCGATTTTCGAGCCTTTATGAAGGAGTGGGCGCCGAACGACGATATCGAGGAATCCATCTTCCCCTATGCAACCGCTCAGATCATGGTCGAGGTCCTGAAGAAGTGCGGCCACGACCTATCGCGGGAAAATCTCATCAAGCAGGCCACCGACATCCGGGAGCTCCAGCTGCCGACATTCCTGCCGGGTATAACCATAAACGTTACTCCATCGAGCCGGATCGGCTGGAGAAAGGCCAGGATGGCGCGTTTCGACGGTACCAGGTGGGTGCTGCTCGATGATGTCGCCGGCAATTGACGATTCATCGCTATGCGAAATCGAATGTTCGGCAAAAGTGGATTGAACGAATGGTCGAAAGACTGAACATCGCAATCGTCGGCGCGGGTGTCGGCGGATTATCTGCGGCGGTTGCGCTGAGCGCGCGGGGAATGACCGTGACTGTGTTTGAAGGCGCAGAGACGCCGCGAGAGGCCGGGGCCGGGCTATCCATCCCACCGAATGCACTCATCTTGCTCAGCCGCACGGCGCTTTGCGACGAGCTCGAGAAGATCACCACAAGGAGCCTGGGACTAACGCGACGGACGTCAATGGGGGAGCCTATCTCCCCAGGCTCTCCAACCGTCCTGAGCTACCAGGTTCACCGCGTCGAGTTTCTCGAGATGCTTCTTGGTGTCGTGAAGGGATCAGTTCGGTTCGGACATCGTTGTACGGCCGTCGAAGCTACGAAGAGCGGAGCGCGACTGACCTTTGCCAATGGCGCGGTCTACGATGCGGACGTGGTTATCGGTGCGGATGGCATCCATTCCGTGGTCCAGCGTCAGATCGGGCTGACGGCGCATCCGAAGAGTGAGGGCATCGTGGCCTATCGCGGCTTGGTGCAGTCGCAAAAGCTTTCATGGGGCGTAGAGCTGCGCGGCCTACACATGTGGATGGGCGATGGCCGCAGCTTCATCTGCTTTCCGGTGTCGCAGGGGCGGCTGATCAACATCGTCGCGTTCGTCCCGACCATGCATGACATGGAGGAGACATGGTCCGCGCCGGGAGATCTCAGGGCCCTCGCAGCCGAGTACGAGAGCTGGGATGCACCCGTCCGAGATTTAATTGCCGCGCTCGAAGATACGTTTCGCTGGGGCATCTATGATCGGCCGCCATTGCCGTATTGGTCGCGCGGACATGTGACGTTGCTCGGCGACGCCGCCCATCCGATGGTACCGCATTTTGGGCAGGGCGCCGCGCAAGCCATTGAGGATGCTTTCGCGCTTGCCGTCATCCTGGAGCATGCCAAACGCGACGAGATTCCGGCGCGCCTCGAGGCATATCAGGATCTCAGATGGGAGCGGACCAGCCGGGTGCAGGCCGCTTCACGGTTGGCCGGCCGGTTCTACCGATCTGTCGGCGATCCCGCACAGGCGCAAAGATTGCGGGCCTGGATGTCGGCGGCAGAATGGATCTTTCCGCACGACGCGGAGAAGGCTGCCCTGGCACTTCGAGCGAGAAGTCAGCTCGGAGGGCGATTTGTCGGGGCGTTCTGAACGTCCGCCTTTGGCCTTAGCTGTCTTTGTCGAAGGCCTGCCAATTGTCGGATGCGACCTAAACCGAACCGAACACCAGTGCGAGCCTCTCACGCAATTGCTTCAGTCAGCAAAGGATGTGTTGATAAGACGGTCCACCTTCTAGTTTCAAGACTTCGATGGAGCGCGCGATGAAGACAGGAATTGCTACAGCGTGGATTCTTGCAGCAACGGTCTTAACGGCCAACGCTCAAATGCCCCGAATAGAAGTCTATCCGATCACGTCTGTCACTCTCAAAGACCCAGAGCTTTTGGCTGGTCGAAGAGATGGGCAACCAGTCACTATTGCTGGTGAGTTGCGTATCCCAAGAACCAAAACTGAAAAGTTGCCTGCTGTGGTCCTGCTTCATGGCTCAGCCGGTATTGCGGCATGGATTGAGGATTGGTCGAAGGAGTTACACCAACTCGGCATAGCTTCATTTGTAGTCGACAGCTTCTCGGGACGCGGGATCGTGACGACAGTCAATGATCAAGCACAACTGGGCCGCCTCAACATGGTTGTCGACGCCTATCGGGCTCTCGACCTACTGGCCAAGCACCCGCGAATTGACCCGAGCCGCATCGCTGTTATGGGTTTCTCGCGAGGAGGACAGTCGGCACTCTACTCGGCCATGAATGTGCTGTACGAAACGTTCGGTCCGGCCAACAACTTGCGTTTTTCAGCACACATTGCCTTCTATCCGGACTGCACGACGACATATCTCAAAGACGGCGACCTGAGCGGCAAGCCCATACGCATCCTCATTGGCACGGAGGATAATTACAGTTCCATTGACGCTTGCCGGAGCTACGTGGACCGGCTGGCAAAAGCTGGCAAAGACGCCACGATGATTGAATATCAAGGCGCACAACACAACTTCGATATTCCGGTCTTTAAGACGCCTGTAGTGTCACGGGGCGCGATTACCGTGCGCCGGTGTCGCTTGGTGGAGGATAACGACCATACGATAATTAATCGTGAGACACAGAAGCCTTTCACCTATAGTGATGATTGCGTCGGTAAAGACCCGACCCTCGCTTACGACGAGGCTGCAACCAACCAAGCTCGTGCGTTCATTCGGGAGTTCTTAACGCAAACTCTTCAATGAGGATGGAACCCACGGAGAGAGTAGGTCGGCTCAGCGCCCTTCAGATTCTGACATCTTCACGATGAGAAGTGCGCGGCGTTCACTTTGCCATCTGGCTAAGCCGCGCTCCCGGCCTGTTGCGAACCGAACATTCGCCGTTAACCATCGCCGACGGTTCCAGCCCAAGCCAAATCGTTTCGAAGTTTCTTAAACCTTGCCGGGTACCTCTCCTGGGTATGACGACCTGGGAAGAGACATGAGCAAGCGGGCCAAACGCCGGAAGGTCGAGACGATCGCACTGCCGATGGCCGCGCGCGTTGGAATTGGCGCCATGGCCGTTGCCGCGTTGGGGTACGGCCTGCTGGCTCGCCCCGGAAGCGTGCAACCGGTGCGGAAGCCGTCCGCGCCGCAGGCGATGGCATCGTCAAGTCCGGTCTACGTGGCACCTCCGGCTCCTGCAGCAGCGCCCGCGCCGGCTGCGATTCCTTCTCCGGCGCCGCTGGTCGAGCCGCCCAAGGCCGACGCCGACGTTCCCGGCGCCTTGGTCCGGCAGGTGGTCGACTATTCCAGCCACCAGGCGCCGGGCACGGTGATCATCGATACCAAGAACACGTTCCTCTATCTCGTCCTGAACGACACGCAGGCGATGCGCTATGGCATCGGTGTGGGCCGCGAAGGTTTCGCGTGGTCCGGCGAGCAGACCGTGGCGCGCAAGGCAGAATGGCCGGATTGGCGCCCGCCTGCGGAGATGGTCTCGCGTCAGCCCTATCTGCCGCGGTTCATGGCCGGCGGCCCTGGCAATCCGCTCGGCGCCCGGGCGATGTATCTCGGCGAGACCGAATATCGCATTCACGGCACCAACAAGCCCGATACGATCGGCAAGCGAGTGTCGTCCGGCTGTATCCGGCTGACCAACGAGGACGTCAGCGACCTCTATGAGCGGGTGAAAGTCGGCGCGAAGGTGATCGTGCTTCCGACGAATGCGGCCCGTCGACCATCCCAGGGCGCGCCGCCCGACGCAGCATCCCGACCGCCGGACCCGGCATCGCCATCGAACCGGCCGTCGGCAACCAACGCGCAGATGCCGTCACCTGGACCGAAGATCGCCGAGGTGCAGTAGTTCGCGATCGCCGCGCTCTTGACCGGAGCTGGGTGGCCTGCGCTTGAGGAGTCACGGCTTCGTCAACACGCAGGGCACCCATCCGGCGCTACATGCGCTAGGGTGAAGCCATGAAAAAAATCGGATTCCTCTCCTTCGGGCACTGGACGCCCTCGCCGCAATCGCGGACGCGCTCGGCGGCGGATACGCTGGTGCAATCGATCGAGCTGGCGGTCGCGGCCGAACAGCTCGGGGCCGACGGCGCCTATTTCCGGGTCCACCATTTCGCGCGGCAGCTGGCCTCGCCGTTTCCGCTGCTTGCGGCGGTCGGCGCCAAGACCAGCCAAATCGAGATCGGCACGGCCGTGATCGACATGCGCTACGAGAACCCGCTCTACATGGTGGAGGACGCCGGCAGCGCCGATCTCATCGCCGGCGGGCGGCTGCAGCTCGGCATCAGCCGCGGCTCGCCCGAGCAGGTGATCGACGGCTGGCGCTATTTCGGCTATCGGCCGGCCGAAGGCCAGAGCGATGCCGACATGGGGCGGCGCCATGCCGAGGTCTTCCTCGACCTCCTGCGCGGCGAAGGTTTTGCCGAGCCCAACCCGCAGCCGATGTTTCCCAATCCGCCGGGGCTGCTGCGCCTGGAGCCGCATGCGCAGGGCTTGCGCGAGCGGATCTGGTGGGGCGCCGGCTCGAACGCCACCGCAATGTGGGCGGCGAAGCTCGGCATGAACCTGCAGAGCTCGACGCTGAAGAACGACGAGACCGGCGAGGCCTTTCACGTGCAGCAGGCGGCGCAGATCCGAGCCTACCGCGCGGCGTGGAAGGAAGCCGGCCACAACCGCGAGCCCCGCGTCTCCGTCAGCCGCAGCATCTTCGCGCTGATCGACGATCGCGACCGCGCCTATTTCGGCGGCGAGCGCGGCAGCGAGGACCAGATCGGCTTCATCGACCCGCACACCCGCGCGATCTTCGGCCGCAGTTATGCGGCCGAGCCGGACATGCTGATCGAACAGCTGCGGCAGGACGAGGCGATCACCGAAGCCGATACGCTGCTGCTGACGATCCCGAACCAGCTCGGCGTGGACTATTGCGCGCATGCGATCGAGGCGATTTTGACGCATGTGGCGCCGGCGCTGGGATGGCGGTGACTGCGGTCGGCGAGCCAGGCAGTCGCACATAACATCTTTGAGCGGCCTGAGCGCGCGCCTCGTCCTTCGAGACGACCGCTTTCAGCGGTCTCCTCAGGATGAGGCTAAGCAGCATCGGCGTCCATTGAAACTGTTGCCACGTACTCAGTCCTCATCCTGAGGAGCCCGCATCAGCGGGCGTCTCGAAGGATGGCCGAGAGAGATTGCCAATCGTCCGCCCGCCTCACCCCGTCTTCGTCCCCGTGATGACGGCCAGTGCCTCGACGAGGCGGTCGAGATCGGCCTCGTCGGTGAAGAGCGCCGGCGTCACACGGATGCACTGGCCTTTGGCGACGCCGGCGCGGCGCACCGTCATGATCCGGTAGCTGTCGCGAAGCTTCGCAACGATGGCCTCGTTGTCGGTCTTGCCGGTCTTGCCGGCGAGGCGGAAGGACGTGATCGCGCCATATGAGCCGACTTCATCCGGCGTCAGGATCTCGATGTCCTTGAAGCCACGGACGCGGCTCACCCAATAATCGCGCAAGTGGCGCAGGCGCGCCTGCTTGGCCGCCGGGCCGATCTCTTGATGCAGCGCCAGCGCCGTCGGCACGGTCAGCACCGTGGCGAAATTGACCGTGCCGGTATGCACCCGCGAGCGGATGTCGCTTTCCGGAAAATCCTCGTCACCCATGTCGCGATCGATGGCCGAAAGGCGGTCCTTCCTGATGTAGAGGAAGCCGACGCCGAGCGGCGCGCCGATCCATTTGTGCAGATTGAAGCCGACGAAATCGGTCTCGAGCTCGCTCACCCGGAAATCGAGCTGCCCCCAGGAATGGGCGGCATCGGCGATGGTGTCGATGCCCTTGGCCCTGGCCATGCGGGCGATCTCGGCGACCGGCATGACGAAGCCGGTACGATGGCTGACATGGGTCAGGAGCAGAAGCCGCGTCCTCGGGTTCGCCTCGATGGCGCGGGCATAGGCGTCGAGCACCGCCTGGCGGGTGGCGGGCTCCGGCACGTCGAACTTGACCACGTCGACGCCGCGGCGCGCCTTCAGCGCGTTCATCGCGTATTGCATCGAATCATAGTCGAGGTCGGCATAGAGCACGCCGTCGCCCGGCTTCAACCTGTTGTAGCCGCCGATGAGGAGCTGAAGCGCTTCGGTCGCGCCGCGTGTGAGCGCGATCTCCTCCGGGAGCGCGCCGACCGCCTCCGCCACCTTGGTGCGCACCGCCTCGAAATCCGTGCCCGCACGCAGCCGCGCGTAATAGGTGTTCTGATAATTGACCATGTCGGACTGGCGAATGAACTCGCGCCTGACGGGCTCGGCCATGATGCCCCAATAGCCGTTCTCGAAATTGACGATTTCAGGCGTGACGGCATAGAGCCCCTTCACGGCCGCCCAATAGGACTTGTCGGTTGCGACAGCGGCGGCTGGACCGGTCGGCTGCGGCGGCAGGCCCGCGGCGGCAAAGGCCGGCGCCGCAAGCGGCGCCATTGCCGCGGCCGCAAGGCCCTTGAGCATCGCGCGGCGGTCCGCCGCAATCGTCTTGATCAGTTGCATGTCAGCTCTCCCCAGAGCGTCTTCGGGCGAAGCGTCGGGCTCGCGTCAAGAAAACGCATCAACAACAATCCAGAGCTCGGTCCCGATGTCATCGGAACGGAGCCCTGGCGCGCCGGGAAAAGAGCAACGGACGATGCAGCTAAGATGACCGGAGCATGACAATGCGATGATCGCGCAAAGGAGATTGCAGGATCAGGCTGCCGCCCGCTTTGTTGCGGCTCGCGCGTGCGCCGCGGACGGAATCGGACGGTCTGCAGGCGCGTCGGGCACGAGCGGAACGAGCTCCTCCACCGCGCTCTCGACCCGATTGCGGCCGAGCGACTTCGCCGTGTAGAGCGCCTTGTCGGCGCGCTCGCACAGCGCCTCGATGCCGCCGGGCGCGCTGTCCGCATGTGCGAGGCCGACGCTGACCGTGGCTGCGATCACGACACCGTCGACGACGCGCGCGATCGCCGCGAAGCTCTCGCGGACGCGCTCGGCGGCCGCGATCGCCGCCTTCCTGTCGGGCCCGCTGACGATCGCGGCGAACTCCTCGCCGCCGAGCCGGCCCGCAACGCCGCCTCGCGGCAGATTGGCGGACAGCGTCTGTGCGAACAAGCGCAGCACCCGATCGCCCATCGCATGCCCATGGGTGTCGTTGATCGATTTGAACAAATCGAGATCGAACAGCAGGAACGCGATCGTCCCGTTTGCAGGTGCCTTCAGGCGCCGTTCGCCGAATTCCAGGAAGGCGCGGCGGTTGGCGAGACCGGTCAGCGCGTCCGTCATCGAGGCGCGCTTGTGCGCGAGCTCGCTCCGCTCCTTGGTGAGCGCAAGAAACAGATAGTTGATGGCGATGAAGAAGAGCACGGTGAACGTGCTCACGATCGCGAACCAGAACGATTGCAGCGCCTCGAAGCGCGTGACCGGCACCGCGGCGAGCGGATGCGCCACGTGGAGCGGAATACGCACGAGAAACAGGCCGCCGCCGAGCGCGGTCAGCACGATCAGCGGCCAGCGCGACAGCAGCGGCTCGGCGCGGCCGGTCCACAGCACGTAGGCGCAGCCGAGCGAATAAGAGCCCATGGCGACCGAGACGATGATCAAGCGCGCCGTGGCGGACTCGTACATTGCCGGGATCTGACAGGTCACAATCCACATCGCCGCGCCCGCGAGCAGGAGAAGCGGGCTCGTCCGCCGCCCCTCGAAGCTGCGCGCCCCCTCCAGCATCAGAGCGCAGGCCGTGAACAGGACGGCGTAGGCGAGATCGAGCGAACAGACGTCCGGGATCACGCCGCGCAGGCAGAGCAGGCCGAGCGCGGCTGCCATGACCAGCACGGCGCCGCCCCACCAGGCAAGAGCGCGAACCGCGCGATTTTGCAGCCACGCGAAAAGCGTCAGCGCGCCGAGCAGCACCATGACTGCCAGCAGCAGCACGTAGATCGTGGGGACATGGAGCAGCGGCATGATTCTCACCTGTCACCGGCGCTATACCAAGCCGCCGCTACGATTTGCTTGCGATGATTGGTAAACGTGGTCGTAACGGCCGAGGAATCAGGTCTTCGCGCAGGCCAGGGAGGCGGACGCGCCGAGCATTCCGCAATCCATTGAGTCTGACGCTCGCGGCGAACAGACAGACGACGACGTCCTCTCCAGGCAGATGAACGGCGGATGAATGAACGCGATGGCTTTGCGCGTCGCGGAACTGACTCAAGGCCGCATCAACACGTCAACGTGTCTGGCACAAGGAACGTTTGCGCGATTGCCAATTTATCCCGTGCCTGATTGGCGATTTGATTTTGGAAACCCTGGAGGAAAATGGACATGAGGATCCTGAAGCTCTCTGCGGCTGCGGCCGCGCTGCTGGCCGGCACGGCGCTCGCTGTTGCGCAATCGAGCTCGACGATCGGCACCGGCGGCTCATCGGCCGGCGGCGGCACCAGCTCTTCGACGGTGGGCACCGGTGGCTCTTCGGCTGGCGGCAGCGGGTCGGGCTCTGCATCGACGCTCGGCACCGGCGGCTCGTCCGCGGGCGGCGGCACCAGCTCTTCGACCGTTGGCACCGGTGGTTCGGCGGCCGGCAGTGGCTCGGGCAGCGGCTCGGCCTCGACGCTCGGCACCGGTGGCTCATCGGCCGGCGGCGGCAAGAGCTCGTCCAGCGTCGGCACCGGCGGTTCTGCGGCGGGCAGCGGCTCCACCGTTGGCCAGTCCGGCGCATCGAAATCGCCCGGCATGAGCGACGGCAAGTCCGGCAGCCACGCCAGCGACACGGGCCTCGAGAAGGGCAAGGGCCACAACAAGGACGAATGGAAGAAGGACAAGAACTAGTCCGACCCGGGGAGCGGCACGCGCCGCTCCCTTTCGTCTATGGAGGAGGAGCCGCAATGAACAAGGCAATCGTTGCGATCACGGTGCTCGCCCTGACGGCGAGCGCTGCATCGGCAGAGACCATGGAAAAGACCGGAAAGACGAGCTCTGGCGAGACCTGCAAGGTCAAAGTGGAGAAGCACGCAGACGGCAGCATCACCGCCGCCGGCGCATCGAGCTCGGGCACGACGGGCTCGACCGCATCGAGCGGTTCACTTTCGAGCTCGAGCTCGGCCGGCGGATCGTCGGTCCACGTGCAAGCGGGCGGCGGCCACGTCTCGAGCTCCTCGTCGACGGCGGGAGGACCTGGCTCCACCAGCGCCAGCACCATCACCGTCAACGGCTGCACGATCTCGACCTCGTCGCCTTGAGACAAGTTGCCATCGAACAGAGGATTGAAACATGAGAACACTCGTTACGACCTCGGCGGTCGCGCTTCTGCTTGCCGCCACTTCACCAGTGCTGGCGCAGACCAGCATCACCGGCGGCAGCGGCGGCTCGGCCGCAGCGGGCGGCACCTCCGCCTCCACCGTCGGCACCGGCGGCACGTCCACCTCGGCGACGGGCCGCACCGGCTCCTCGATCGCCGCCGGCGGAAGCGCGGCTGCCGCCAGCGGCAAGACGCAGACCGGCGTCAGCATGAACAAGGGCAACGGCCCGGTGCTCAACTCCAACGCCCGCGCCCAGGCTCATGACGGCGGCACGTTCAGCCGCTCGCACACCCGCACCAAGGTCAAGGCCGGCGAGCAAGTCGGCTCGACCACCAAGACGATGTCGCATACGCCGGGTTCGAAGCCGACCATGTCGACCACATCGACGACCGCGCGCTAGAGCGGAATGGCTTTAGGTCGAATCGATTGCCACTGGCTCGGTGCAACCTCTCCCGCTTGCGGGAGAGGTCGCGCCGGAGGCGCGGGTGAGGGTTTTCTCCTCTAGGGGATTGTCCCATTGCGGAAACACCCTCTCCCCAACCCTCTCCCGCAAGCGGGAGAGGGAGCGCACCTCCGTCTTTGCAGCGATCGAGCCTCACTTCATCGCGCGCTAGACGCAAATACGCGCGGCTCTATTCCTCACGACCTGCTGCCCGGCGTGCCCGGGCAGCTCTTTTTCGTCTTGTGACTCTTCCGTCTTGTGAGCTGGCTCAACCAGCACGCAGGCTGCGGCTGATGCGGGTCACGACGGCATCCCATCGCTGCTTCTGGGCGGCTGGATAATTGATCAGCACGCAGTGCACATAGCCCCGCGAGAAATTGCACCGGTCGTACCAAATCTTGTCGCGCTTGATGCTCGAGACCACGAAGAAGTTCGACGTGATCCGCTTGTAAATGATCCCTGTCGGCGGATTCTTCCGCGCCAGGAATTCGGCCGGCGACAGGCCTTGCTGGTTCTCGACGGCCTGAACGGTGAGGTCCGCACTGCCGTCGTGGCTGCGAAACTGCTGCCCATATCCATCGGGCTTCCCGGCCGGCTCGGTAAAGATCGAGGTGGGAATGTCGACCGAGGTTGCGGATTCCGGGATGCGGTACGCCCTCCAGCCGTTTGCCGAGGCAAATGATGATGTCGCACAAAGCGCGATGATTGCGGCAATCAGTGTCTTCATGTTCGCCTCGTCACTTGCGCGGGGCCAGCTGCAGCTCCATCAGGGCGATCCTTTGCAGGTCGGCAACGTTCCGCTCGCCTGCGCTGGCGGTGCGCAGGATGGATTCGGCGAGCGCGTTGACGTGCGAGGAATGCACGGGGTCCGGCAGGGTCGCAACGGCAGCTTCCAGCGCGGCCGTCATGATCTCGATCACCTCGGGAGAAAATTCGGCGTTGGAAAAATTCTTCATCGCGTGCTTCGGCCGCTTGTGCGGGTCCTGTTCAACGCCGGGAAAAAATGGAAGTTCCTGGATAACCGCGGTCCAGGCACCGGGGCGAGCAGAACCGTTGGCGCGCCGGCAGCCTACGTGACGGGCTGGAAGCCGGTGAGCCGAACGGGCTCGGCATCCTCGTTTGCAACTGTCTGCACCCTCACATGGCTGCCGATGACGAGGCCGGCGAGCGAGAGCATCAGGCCCAGCGCGAGCGGCGCGAACAGGGCCTCTTCCTGAAACAATCCGTTGAGTACAACGACCAGGACGCCGAAACCGGCAAGGCCCTGCGTCAGATATCCGGACGAGGCGTACAGGCGCCAGGCCTTGAGGGCCATCGCGAAATAGAAGGCCAGCGGCACGAAAGCCGCGATTCCCATCTGATACAAGAGAACGCCGATCGCGCTTTCGACCGCGCCGTCGATCGTGCCGGCGGCCTGCGCAGCGCTCCAGTCGATGGAAAAATAGCTCTCCGACAGATTGCCGCCGATGCCGAGGCCACGGCCGTAAGGTCTCTGCACGAATCCGTCGAGACCGCCCATCAAGCCGATGACGTGATAGTCGCCGATCTGCAGCCCGAGGCGAATCGCCAGGATCGCAAAGGCGATCATGCCGGCGAACCCCAGCAACAACGTCGCCACGGCACCGATGAGGCGAGTCCCGATCCAGCCCGCAGCCACGAAGACGACGGTGATGAGCGCTCCCTTCACGCTGCAAAAGACCAGCAGCGGCAGGGCTGCCAGGGCGAGCAGCGGGCGTCCGACCGAGAACAGGAACAGGGCGAGAAAGCCGATCCCGTAGGCGAAGCTGATCGGGTGCATGTTCGGACCGTTGATGCGCAGCATCTTCGACAGGCCGAAGCCTTCGAGCAAAGGCGTGTTCAGGAAGTCGAAGCTGAAACGATCCTTGAGCGTGACCGGCACGTTGCCGGTCTGCCGCATCTGGGCCTCCCAGACGCCGGAATGGGTCGCCTTGAGCTCGTCGAAGCCCCAGAACGTATGGCCGTTGGTGACGGCCAGCCAGACATCGCGCAAGACGAGCTCGACATAGCCGCACAGCATGAGGATGACCGCGAGCGCGACCAGGAACGGCGTGATGCGCACCTCAAAGGTTGCCGCGGTCAGGAGCGACAGCTGAAACAGAAACAGCGGCAGAACGATGTTGCGCAAATAGACCGCCGCCGGCTGTCCATCCTGGACGAACCCAATCGCGAAATAGAGCGAGACGACGGCGAGGGTGAAGACGCCCCAGCGCATGATCTGATTGATTTCCCTCGACTGACCCCTCCGGCCGAGCACGTAAAGCGCGAACGTCGCCAGCCACATCACGGAGCAGACCAGGAAATTGTAGCCCTTGATGAAGTCGAGATCGGACGGAAGCGGGACCAGCGGCGACAGCACGGAGACGAACAGGTTCTGGAAGAACAGGACGAAGATCGCGACGGCCGGCGCGGAGGTCGGGACCGCAACGACGATGGCGATGCCGATCAGGACCTCGACGGCGATGGCCAGAGCCGGATTGGCGAGGTGCAGAACCGGCGCAGAGCCGATCGTCGCGATGGCGACGCAGAAGGTCACGGCCAGCTCGCGCCAGGCCGGAGGCGACGGCGCGGCCTGCACGCTGTGGCCTTGCGGTGAGTACCCGGCGCTCATCAATGGTCCTTTGGCATCGCGCCGGGACACGATAGCCGCGCGAGGGGTAAGGATCCGTTAACGATCACCGCGCGCGGCGGGAGACCTTTCAAGCCGGCCGGGCGCGCCGAGCAGCGCCCGCATCACGTCGGGATCGGGCTTGCCGGTGGTGGCATCGACGAGACCAAAGCCTTGCGCCAGTTCCCAATGCGCCCAGCCCCAGCAATGCGCGCGGGCATAGGCGGTGACCTCCGCCAGCCAGCGCAACCGGCTCTGCCTGGGGGCGCCGGCTTTCAACACGCCGAACTCGTTGACGATGATCGGCCGCGAAAATTGCTGCTGCCATGCGAGCGCGGGCGCGAGCCAGCGATCGGCCCCCGGCTTGTCCTTGGCGGCGGCAATCGCGGTATCGAGCATGGCGAGCGCCTTGACCGCGCCCCTCGCCTGCAAATCCTGCCAAAGCGCCTGAACCTTGGGATCGCCCGCATTGATCGGGTAAGGCAGATCCATGATGTCGTGCAGCGGATCGCGCGCGTCCCAATGGCCCTGATGGGTGAACACCATCGGATCGTAGAAATGGATGGCGTAGACGACGTCAGGGTCGGCCAGCGGACGAAACCGCGGCAGCGAGTCCGCGCGCTGCCAGTTGACCGGACCAACGATGAGCGTGGTGGCGGGCAGCAACCCGCGAACGAAGGCGGCGAGCGCCTCGACCTCCTTTTGCCATCGCTCCGCTTCGATATCGGGCTCGTTGAGCAGCTCGGCGAAGATGCGATCGGCAGGATAGGATCGAATGACCTCTGCAAGCGCGCGCCAGGCCTCCTGCATCTCACCCATCGCCGCATCCGGATCATCCTTGTGCAGGCGATTGAAGCGCTCGCCCGGATGAAGGTCGACCGAGCTGGAATATCCGAGCGAGGTCAGCTGCTTCAACGCGCTGTCGAGCACGCGCAGGGTCGCCGCGCGCTCGTCCGTTGCGGCAAAGCGCGGCATCACGCGCTCCGCCGGCACCGGCAGGCGGACATGGCTCATGCCGGCCTTGCGCAGCTGCTGCAGCAGCGCGCGGCTCGGCGGCGCACCGTTGATCCAGCCGTCGGCGTTGAAGCCGCGCGAGAGCGCGGCAAGCCGCTCAGGCGAGACCGTCGACGGCAGGGGCACGCAATCCTCGGCGAACACCGGCCGGACGAGCGAGATCGACAACAGCATCGCCGCAGCCAGCAGACGGCGGCGCAAGGCTGTCATCGTCAAACCGCAAGGCCCAGAGCGCCACCGTCGGGCTGAGGCGCCATTGAACCGGCGGGCACGTGATTGACGACGAGGCCGGTTGGCACGGCCGCGTATCTCGACAGCGCCCCGGTCACCCTGCGCATCGCGGACGAACCAAGCTCGCCGGCGCGCGCCACCAGGACGATCAGGTCGGCGTGGGCGGCCAGGGCAATGGCGTCGGGCTGCAAGGCGAGATTGCCGGCGTGGACGACGATCAGGTCGAACTCCGAGCGGATATCGTCCTCGGGCCGCGCATCGGGCTTGCGCCCGGCACCGAGCAGCTCGTCGATCGACTGAAGTCCCGCCGTGGTCGAGCCGTCCTGCCATTCGGTCACCGGCGGCTGGGCGCCTGCAAATTCAGCCTGGAGGCGGATCAGCACGCTCATCATGCCCAGGTTCACGGCGGCGCGATTGAGGGAACGCGCCACGGTGTTGCCGCCGGCGCTCTTGCCGACCGACAAGACCAGCGCGACCTTGCAGCCGCGCACCGGAACGCGGTCGATGCGTTCGAGCAACGGCCGTAAGTGGGGGCCGAGATCGAGCTCGGCCGACGCGCTGACCGGTCTCTGCCAGACCGTGTTGATCCCGGCGCCTGGCGCCAGCTCGGGGATGCGCGCCCAGACAGGAAGGCGGGGCATCGCCTCGGCTGGGCGCGCAGCGGCGGCCGAAGGGGTAACTTGCGGGCCGGGCGCCTCCTCCGCTTCACGTGAGGCAGGGGCCTGAACGGATTCGGGCTTGTCGGCGGACAGGCTCGTCGTCACCGCAACGGCGGCGGTCGAGGTCAGCAGCGAGCCGATCGCCAGCGCCGCAAGCAGCAAGGCGAGCGGCGGACGCGTCGAGCGCAACGGCGGAATCGCAACCGAGGCGATCTTGGTTTGCGAGGCCTGCAGCTGACGCTGCTCGTTGGTGGTCTTGAACCGCGACAGGAACTGCTCGTAGATGTTGCGGTTGGCATCGGCGTCGCGCTGCAGCTCCTGCAGCTTCACCAGCGCCTGGCCGTCGACCAGCATCTTGGTCTCGACCGCCTTGAGCTGCTTTTCCAGCGCGTTCTGCTGCTCCAGCTGGGCCTCGTATTCGGACTTGGCCGTGTCGATGTTCTTCTTCCGCTCGATCTCGATCTGCCGGTTGATGTCCGCCAGCTGGCTGTAGGAGATCGCAAGGTCGGGATGGCGGTCGCCATAGACCGCCTTCTTCTGCGCGATCTGGTCGTTCAGGGCGGAGCGCTGCGCGCGCAGCATGCTGAGGAGATCCTGCTTCACCGGCCCTTCGACATTGGCCTTGACGTCGCGTTGCACCTGCTCGTAGCGCGCCTTGGCCTCCTCGGTGCGCGCGCGGGCGGCGGAGACCTGCTGGGTCAGGTCGGTCACCCGCAATTGCTGCGTGGTGGATTCCTTGCCGGCATTGACGATGTTGTGCTCGAGCCGGAAGGCGGCGACGGCGTCTTCCGAGGCGCGCAGGCGCTCGCTCAGCGTCTTCAGCCGGTCCTGGAGCCAGCCGGCCGCCTCGTCCGTCGCCTCGGTGCGGACGCGGCCCTGGCTGGCGACGAAGGCCTCGGCGATGGCATTGGCATAGTAAGCCGCGCGATCCGGCCGGTTCGAGGTGAAGGAAATCGCGATGACGTAGGTCAGCCCGCGCCGAGTGATCTCGAGCCGGTTGCGGAATTTCTCGAGCAGGCGCGTCATGTCGGTATAGCCGCCCGCGACGTCCTCATCGTCCGCGATCTTGAGTTGCTCGATCAAAGGACGGAGGAAGCCGTCGGACTTGGCGATCTCGATCTGGCTCTGCAGCGCCGCGGCATCCTGGCCGATGCCGGGCAGCACGTCCTGATCCGAGGTCACGCGCAGCTCGCGCGGATCGAGCACGACCAGCGCCGTCGCGGCATAGCGGACCGGAAGGATCATCAGAGCGACGACGCCGAGGGCGAACAGCGCCAGGGCCAGCGTCAGAATGCGCCGGCCATTCTCGCGCAGGAAGGACAGCGTGCCGGAGACGGTCAGCGATCCCTTGGTCAGGCCCGGCGCGGCGCCGTCAGGCTTCGCCTTCGCAGCCCGCGGCGCTTCCCACGAAGCCGCTTGCTCCGTCGGGGCGATGCTTCGCGGAGATGGCCGGCTACCGAACGCCATGGGTTGGACTCGAAATCAACTGACAGTCATAGCTCAGAGGCTTGCTACACCGTAAATATCCATGGTTAACCGGCGGTTACGGCTGGGCTGGCCTTGGGCGGTGAACGATTTGTTAACGAGACGCGGCCAGCCACGCGCTGTCTGCGCTCGCCGCGATGTGCGTCCGCTCACAAGCCGATGACATACCCGTCCCGCCTCGGATCGGCGGCACCCGTCATCACGCCGGTCACCGGATCGAGCGCGACGGCCTGCATGCCTCCGCAGAGCATGGTCCATCCGGTGTCCAAAATCGCGATCTCGTGGCCGCGGCGCTTCAGTTCGGCGATGGTCTCCGGCGCGATGCGGTTCTCTGCCTGAATGAAGCGGCCGTCCCACAGCCGTGAACGCGGCGCCTCGATCGCCTGCTGCAGCGGAAGGCCGAACTCGATGTGCTGCACATAAGCCGGGGCCTGGGTTTGCGGGATGCCGTAGCTGCCGGGCGTCCCCAGCGCGAGCACCGGACGGCTGCCGCGCGTCGCAATCGACGGTGCCATCGTCACCGGCAACGCGTCGCCCGGCCTAGCGAGGTTCGGGCTTCCCGGCTGCACGTCGGCCCAATGCAGATGATTGTTGAGGCAAACGCCGGTCCCCGGCACCACGACGCCGCTGCCGAACGGGCTGCCGAGACTTTGCGTCATGCAGACCAGATTGCCTTCGGCGTCGGCGATCGAGAACGAGGTGGTGTGGCCGGGATCGGCACGATCCTGCGGCATCCATTGCTCTGTCGGGCCCGTGATCGGCCGGCCGTCGCTCACACGCTGGCGAAGCCGCGCGATCGTCGCGTCGGACATTGCTCCAGCGGCTTGATCCGGTCCCAGATCGCCGTGGGCGATGCGCTCGCCGGCGGCGAGACGGATCGCGCGATAGACCGTATCGAGATGATCGGCGCCGTCCTTCGGCAGACGCCCGAGGTCAAAGCCTTCAAGGATCTTGAGGGTCAGGGCGAACTGGAAGCCGCCGCATTGCTGCGCCGGGACGTGAAGCTCGAGCCCCCGATAGGACACGGTCAGGGGATCGAACCAATGCGGCTTGACGGCGATGACATCGTCCAGCGTCAGGCTGCCGCGGAGCGTGGCGAGATAGTCCACGATCCGCCGGCCGAGCTTGCCGCCATACAGATACTCGGGCCCCAATTCGGAGATCTCGGCAAGAGTCTGCGCGAGATCAGGCTGCGCGACGATGCTGCCGAGCTTCACCGGCATTCCATCCGGGAGATAGTTCCTGACCAGTGCGGCGTGCAGCTCCGGCCAGGGTTCGAGCAGCGGCACCTGCTCGTTGATCTCATCAACACCGAAGTCCGAGAGCGCGAAGCCGTCGCGCGCCAGCGTGATCGCCGGCGCAAAGACGTCTGGAAGCGATTTGCGTCCATAGCGCGAGAGCAGCTCGCACCAGCCCGCGAGATTGCCGGGCGTCGAGGCCGCCTGCGGACCTCGCTCGAGCTCGAATCTGCTTGTGTATCTGCCGACCGGGAAGCTTGCGGGCACCGGCGGAGCGAAGTCGAGCACGCGAATGCGCTGCTCGATCGCCACCCAGATCGTGGCCAGTCCAAACCCGGCAAGCCCCGACATGAACGGCTCGACCACGTTGAGGGCGGCCGCCGTGGCGACGGCCGCATCGAACGCATTGCCGCCCTGCATCAGGATTCGTGCACCGGCCTGTGCCGCGAGCGGATGCGCGGTGGCGACCATGCCGTGCCGCGAGAACAGCGTCGGACGGCCATATGTCCTGGCGATTTGCATCCGGTCAGGCCTTTCGCCGATCAGTGCGTCGTCGCAGCAGCCTGGATCGCCTCCGACATGATCTCGAGACCGCGATCGATTTCGGCCTCGGACACCGTGAGCGGCGGCGCGATGCGGAATACGCCGCCCATGCTGGGCAACTTGACGATGTTCATGCTGAGACCGCGACGCATGGTCTCCTCCATGATCCGCGCGCCGAGTTCAAACCCCGGCGTCTTAGACTGCCGGTCGACGACGATTTCGAGACCGAGCAGAAGACCGCGGCCCCTGACGTCACCGACGCATTCGAACTTTTGCTGCAGCGACAGCAATCCATCCCGGAGCCTGTTGCCCCTGGCGGTTGCCTGCGCCACCAACCCGTCGCGCGCGACCACGTCGAGCACCGTGACGCCGATCGCGGCGGGCAAGGGATCGGAGACATGCGTGGTGTAGAACAGGAAGCCGCGCTCGAACGCGGTCTGCTCGATGGCCTTTGTCGTCATGACGGCGGCGAGCGGCAGACCGGCGCCGAGCGTCTTCGACAGCGTGAGAATGTCAGGCACCACGCCGTCACGCTCGAAGGCAAACATGTGCCCGGTGCGGCCGATTCCGGTCTGAGCTTCGTCGAGGATCAGCAGCATGCCGCGCTGCTGGCATTTTTGCTTCAAGGCCGCGAGATAGCCGAGCGGCAGTTCCAGAATGCCGCCGCTGGAGAGGATCGGCTCGGCGATGAAGGCCGCCAGATTACCGGTCGACTGGCTGTCGATCAGTGCGAACGCATCGTCCAGCTCGGTCTGCCAGTCGTTGCTGCCGTCGACGTTCCTGAAGCGCGGCCGATAGGCGTTCGGCGCGGGAATGACGAACGATCCGACCGCGGCCGGCCCATAACCGCGCCGGCCCGCGCTGTAGGTCGCCGACGCCGCCGCGCCGGTCATGCCGTGCCAGCTTTGCGCGAAGGCGACGATTTCGTGCCTGCCGGTGACGAGCTTGGCCATCCGGATCGCCGCTTCATTGGCTTCCGCGCCTGTCGTCAGCAGCTGCACGCGGTCGAGACCGGGCGCAAGCGCAGCGAGACGCTCGGCCAGCGTCACCACCGGACGCGAGAGCATGCCGCTGAAGAGATGAGCGACCGCCCCCATTTGCCGTGCGACCGTGGCGACGATGTCGGGATGCGTGTGCCCCAGCACGGCGCTCATCTGACCCGAGGTGAAGTCGAGGATGGCGCGTCCGTCGGCGTCGTAGACGAAACTGCCGGCCGCACGCTCGATGATGACGGGTTCGAAACTCGGCCCATAGCGGGTCAGATGCGTGTTGGCGGACGCCCAGAAATCGGGATCGGCATTCAAGGTCATGACAGCCACCTACGCTTGGGACGTCTGACCTCTAGTCAAGAATTTGAGTTCAGGCTAGTTGATATAATTAAATCTGGATATCAATCTTCCTGATGTCGATGCTGGATCTCACTCTTCTGAGGAATTTCGTCGTCGTGGCCCGCACCGGCTCGATCAGCCTGGCGGCCTTGCAGATTGGCCGGACACAGTCCGCGCTCAGCATGCAGATGCAACGGCTGGAACAGACGATCACGCAGCCGCTGTTTCACCGCAGCGGATCCGGCATGAGGCTGACCGCGGCCGGCGAGAAACTGCTCGCTCACGCCGAGACGCTGCTGGCGCAGCACGACGAGATTCTCGCCGACATGAGCGGCGCGAGTCTCAAGGGGACGCTGAGCCTCGGCTGCCCGGAGGACTATTCGATCGCTTTCCTGCCGGCGCTGCTGAAGGGGTTCTGCGCGCTGCATCCCAATGTCGAGCTGCGCATGGTCTGCGCACCGACCTCCGAGCTGCGCCCGATGCTGGTGCGGCGCCAGATCGACATGGCGCTGGTCTCGCTGTCCGATGCCGGAGCGCGCGAGGTGATCCGCGAGGAGCGCTTCGTCTGGGTCGCGAACGAGGCCGAACCGAAAATACTGACGCAGGATGTGCTGCCGCTGGCGCTGGCGGCGCCGATGAGCCTGGACTACCGGGCCGCCTGCGCCGCGATGGACGCGGTCAATCGGCGCTACAGGGTCGCCTACGCGAGCAACAGCCTCGCCGGCCTGATCGCGATCGCGCGGTCCGGTCATGCGATCAGCGTCCTGACACGAACCGCCGTTCCGTTCGATCTTCACGTCGTCTCGGCCGGACTGCCCCTGCTTCCGACCATCGGCATCGCGCTCGAATTCTCGGAGGCGAAGCCCTCGCTGCTGGCGACGACGCTGGCCGAGCACGTCCGCACCGTGTTGCCCGGACTGAAGACCAAGGCGGAGATCGATTAGTGACCCGCGCGTGCGCGGCGAGCGCAGCGCTCAGCTGATGTTCAGGAGGATCCGTCCCGACGTGCCGCTGCGCATCAGATCCAGGGCGGCATTGATGTCATCGAGCGCGAACTCGTGGGTCACGATGCCGCGGTAGCTCACCTTGCCGGCATCGCTGAGACGCACGAGGCGCGGGATATCGCGCGCAGGCTGGCATTGACCGCCTTCCGAGCCCTTCAGCACCTTCTCGAAGTGCAATGGCAGGGTATAGATCTCGGCCTTCTCGCGCGGCACGCCGACGAGGATGCAGCGGCCTTTCTTGGCGGTGATCTCGTAGGCGAGCTCAATCAGGTTCTTGACGCCGGTGGTCTCGACGACCTTGTCGGGTCCGTCGGCCCCCGTGATGGACCGGACCTCGGCGGCCACATCCTTCACGGTCTCGGAATTGATGAGGTGGGTGGCGCCGAAATCCTTCGCCATGGCCAGCTTGTTGTCGAGGCGGTCGATCGCAATGACCGGCCAGGCGCCGACCATCGCGGCGAATTGCACGATGTTCAAGCCGACCCCGCCGACGCCGAACACGACGACGGCTTCGCCGATCGCGATCTGCGCATCGTTGTTGACGACGCCGAGCGCGGTCGTCACCGCGCAGCCGAGCAGCGGCGCGCTGGTGCGATCGATCGTATCAGGAACGGGGGTGACGCGGTTTTCCGACACCACGGCGTATTCGTTGAAGGTGGTGACCCAGCCGGCGTTGAGGCGCTTGCCGCGCCAGGCATAGACCGGCGTGTTGGACTGGATGCCCTTGCCCGGGCGCCAATGCATGACGACGGTGTCGCCCTGCTGGCAGGAGACGACGCCAGGCCCGGTTTCGACGATGGTCGCCAGCGCCTCGTGCCCCAACAGGTGCGGCAGGAACTTGTCGACGCCTTTGACGGCGTCGATCTCGTTGATCTGTGCGCCGCAAATGCTCGACGTGTGCACATGGGCGAGCACCTGACCGTGCTCGAGCCTGTCAGGCAGATCGAACTCGTCGACGATCAGCGGCTTGCCGGATTCGACGAGGATCGCGGCCTTTGCGGTCTTGATGTCCATGGATCGCGCGCCCGGTCACTCGAAATAGATGAATTCGTAATCGCCGGTGTAGCCGAGCTTGCCGTAAAGCCAGATCCATTCCGAGGTGTGCAGGATGGATTCCGCCGTCAGCGCCCAGCATTCGAGATTGTGCAGCTCGGCGACGTTCCGGTAGCCCTCGACCATGACGTATTTGTTCTTGCCGACCCGCTCGATCTCCTTGAGCGCGGCCTCGAGCTCGTAGAGCCTGAGATTGTGCAGGGTGCCGAGCGAGATGACGAGGTCGAAACTGTCGTCACCATAGGGATAGACGTCCTGGGCGCGATAGTTGAACAGATACGGCTTCACCTGCTCGTGCGCATTGGCAAGACCATGCTTGGAGATATCGAAGCCGGTGACCTTCAGGCCCGGCAGGATCTTCTGCATCTCGTACAGCAGAAATCCCTTGCCGCAGCCGACGTCGAGCACGCTGGACCCGTCCTTCAGGCCGTAGGTCTCGATCAGCGCCTTGGCGACCGGGGCCCAGCGCCCCTCGATGAAGCGGTAGCCGCCATAACCGAAGCGGCGGTCGCCGTCCCAGTAATCGGCCTCGTATTCCCGCGCCTTCAGCGAGCAGCCGATCTTGTCGTCGTTCATGCGGCCCATGTAGTCGCGCTTGGTCGCAGTGTGCAGCGGCGTCACGATATTCAGCAGTCGTCCCATTGAGCCCTCGGATTTGCATCACGCGCGGAGAGTATCTTGACCGGCCTGGGGAGCCTCGCACGCGACCTCGCGACTCGCCCTAGCATTTGTGGCGAAGACCATCATTGTTTCAGATCAATGATGTGGAAATGCTGCGGCGGCGCCGGTCAAGAACCGGCCGCCGATTCGCCAGACCGGCCAGCGCCAGGTTCCAGCTGCGGCCGCCGCTGGCCGTGACATGGAGACGCTGGAACGAGACCACGCCACGCGGCGTTCGGCAGCAAGGAGAGTCATGCCATGCCGACCCAGCCGACCATCGCCCGCATCTGGCGCGGCCGTACCCGCCGCGACATCGCCGACGCCTACCAGGCCTATCTGCAAGCCGAAGGCATCCCGCCGCTGCTCAAGACCGCGCTCGGCGTGCAGCAATTGCGCGAGGACCGCGACGAGGAGACGTGGTTCACGACCATCTCCTACTGGGCCGACATCGCGGCCATGACCGCCTTCACCAAGGGCGAGCCGACCAAGGTCCATCATCTCGCCCGCGACGCGGAGTTCCTGATCGAGCTGCCCGAGCGCATCGAGATCCATCGCATCCTGATCGACGAGCAGGGCCTGCGGTGAAAGCCGGGGCCGCTGGGCGGTCACCCAGCCCCCTTACATTTTCCCATAGACCCGCGTGGCGACCGCCTTGAGGCGCTCGACCGAGCCGGACTCCGGATGCGGCTTGACTGGTGCGAACACGATCGACGCCTGCCGGCCGTTCTTCCAGACATAGATGGTGACGGCGTTGCCGTTGCCCTTGGTGCAGGAATGCTCGCCGAAGGCTTCGCGGCCGAGCTCGGGGATCGCCACATGCGTGCAGGGACCCGCGCGCTTCATCATGCCGACGACGGTGTCGCGCGACATCGCGATCACCGCGACCGTCATGGTGTTGGCCTCGCGATCGAACATCATGCAGCTGCCCGCGCCGGTCCGCTGCACCGTCAGCGTGCCGTTGTCGAGAAAGCCGTCGGCATCGGCGGCCGTGAGCCACTCGCAATTGCCGAACCGCTCGCTGCTCTTGCCCACATTGGCAATGGCAACGCGCGCAGCTTCGGTGATCGGACCGAGCAGCGCATCGTCGGCGCGCCGGCCGATCGGATAGACGCTGATCTGCAGAATGTAGTCGCCGGACAGAACGAGGACCGAGGCCTCCTGGCGCTCGGCGCCGGCGGCGCTCGTTCCGCCCTGGCCTTCGTCGCCGATCCCGACCACAGCGCTCAGCGGCATTCGCTCACTGAGCGTCTTGACGAAGGTCGCGTACAATTCCCTGGCGCGGTCCTTGTCGGGATTGCGGAACACGCTCAGCATCATCGTGTCGCCGCGCCCGGCCTGGTAGATGCAGCCGCGGCCGTCCTGATTCGAGATCAGAGACCATTTCAGCGCCGGCATCGCGGCAGCGAGCTCTTTTGCGCTGATGAACGGGCAGGTCTCAGCCGCGCGCGCGGGAAGCACCGGCGCGGCGACAGCAAGAAACAGAGCGAGGCAGGAGAACAGACGATCGATTGTGCGCATGCGACTCCTTATTATCGCAAATGCGCGCCATTCAGAATGAAATCACGAACTCATACACAATTGAAATTCCTCGTCATTTTGCAGAGCACCAAATGACGCGATGGTCATCGGTCACCGGTTTTCCGCCCCCAAATCGCGCCTCACAACTCCCCGCGCCATGACGGCTGCGGAATGCTAATATCGTCGAGGCCGCAAGACCGAAGATTTCGCCGAAGCGATTGAATCGCGGTCAAGAAGATGCGCTCGAAGAGGCGCACTCCAAGAACGATGCCCGACCGTAATTGCGGCTCGTCGGCTGGGAGATGGAGGACGCTATGGCTTGGCGTGACGACAAGGCCCGGGCAACTCTGATCCACGAGGCAGCAGGAAGCGTGCAGCCGGGCAAGGCCCCCCGGGCCTTTGCCGAGCTTCTGTTCGCCTTCACCAATGTCGAGGACCTCGCCAGTTGCGATGCCTCCTCGCTTGCCTTCCTCGCGGAGCAAGCCTGGGAGCATGTGCAGCGGCGCACGGCGGGGCGTGCCGATATCCGCGTCGTCAATCCGCTGATGCCGGACGGGCGCGAGATCTCCGTGCTCGAAATCCTCAACGACAACATGCCCTTCCTGTTCGATTCCACTATGGCGGAGCTCACCGAGCAGGGCATCGAAGTCACTCTCGTCGCTCACCCCATCATCGCGGTGGAGCGCGATGATGGGGGCAAGCTCCTGCGCTTCTACGGCGAGGCACTGCCGGAAGGGGCAAAGGGCGCGCGAGAGAGCCTGATTCACCTCCACATCACCCGCCTGGACGCCGACGCGGACCGCGAGAGGCTGATTGACGGCCTCACCAGGACGTTGAACGACGTGCGCGCTTGCGTCGCGGACTGGCGCGCCATGCGCGACCGCGTCGAGGACGCGGTCAAGACGTTCTCGTCCAATCCGCCGCCGCTTCCGATCGACGACGTCGCCGAGGCCAACCAGTTCCTGCAATGGCTGTGCGCCGACAATTTCACCTTTCTCGGCGTGCGCGAATATCGCTTCTCGCCCGGCCGCGACGCGTCGGACGACATCACGACCGGCGAGGGCCTCGGCATCCTCCGAGATCCCGATGTGAAGGTCCTGCGCCGCGGCAGCGAAATGGTGGTGATGACGCCGGAGATTCGCGAGTTCATGCGCGAGCCGACCCTGCTCATCGTCATCAAGGCCAACGTGAGCAGCCGCGTCCATCGCCGCATCCGGATGGATTATGTCGGCATCAAGCTCTATACGCCCGACGGCCGGCTCGAGGGTGAATTGCGAGTCGTCGGCCTGTTCACCTCGGGCGCCTACACGCGCTCGGCACGACAGATCCCCTATGTTCGCCACAAGGTATCGCGGGTGCTCCAGCGCGCCGGCTTCGACCCGAATAGCCATTCTGGCAAGGCTCTCCAGCACATTCTCGAAGACTATCCGCGCGACGAACTATTCCAGATCGACATCGATACCCTCTTCGATTTCGTCATGGAGATCCTAATCCTCTATGAGCGCCCCCGCGTCCGGGCGCTGGCGCGGGTCGACAAGTTCGATCGTTTCGTTTCCATCCTCGTTTTCATTCCGCGCGACAAATACGACACTGACGTGCGCATGCGCGTCGGCGCCTTCCTGGCGCGGAGCTACAAGGGGGCACTGTCGGCGTCCTACGTGTCCTTCCCCGAAGGAGCATTGGCGCGCGTCCACTACATCATCGGACGCTATGAAGGTAAGACTCCCGCCGTCGAGCGCGCCACGCTGGAAGCAGGGATCAGCGCCATTGCCGCGACCTGGGCCGACAAGCTGAAGGCCGCGCTGGCTGCGTCGACCGACGGCATGCGGGCGCGCATGCTCGCAAATCGCTACGTCCAGGCCTTTAGCGGCGGCTATACCGAGGCTTCCACGGTAGAACAGGCGGTCGCCGATATCGCCACCATCGAGAAGCTCACACCGGCCCGCCCGGTGACGATTTCGGTTCACCGCTTCGAGGACGATGATCCCAGGCGCTTCGGCCTTAGGGTGTTTTCGGATGCCGCGCCGCTGTCGCTGTCCTACCGCGTGCCGGTGATCGAAAATCACGGCCTGCGCGTGGTCAACGAACGCACCTATCAGATCGTGCCCGGCAACAGGCCCGAGCCGGTCTGGCTGCACGACATGACGATCGAGACCAGCGACGGCCAGCCGATCGAGATCAGCCGGGACTTCAGCCATCGCCTGGAGGCCTCGATCATGGCGGTGGTCACCGATCGCGCCGAATCCGACGGGTACAATGCCTTGATCTTGCGCACGGCCCTGGGCTGGCGGGAAGTCTCGACCATCCGGGCGCTGTCGCGCTATTTGCACCAGATCCGCGCACCGTTCACCCAGGACTATATGTGGGAGACCTTGCGCAAGAACGCCGCGATCACAGCCAACCTCGTCGCGCTGTTCCAGGCCCGCCGCGATCCACGCCTCGTCCTGACCGATCGCGAGCGTTCGGCGCGCGAGATAACTCTCCTTGCCGAGATCGAGGATCAGCTCAAATCCGTCGCCTCGCTCGATGAAGACCGCATCCTGCGCCGTTTCACCAATCTGGTGCAGTCGACCATCCGCACCAATTTGTGGCAGCTCGGCCCGGACGGACATCCGCGTCCGGTAATCTCCTTCAAGTTCGACGCGCGCAAGATCGAGGATCTGCCCCCTCCCCGACCGCTCTACGAGATCTTCGTCTATTCACCGCGTGTCGAAGGCATTCACCTGCGCTTCGGCAAGGTTGCGCGCGGTGGCTTGCGCTGGTCCGATCGGCCACAGGATTTCCGCACCGAGATCCTCGGCCTCGTGAAAGCGCAGCAAGTCAAGAACGCCGTGATCGTGCCGGTCGGCGCCAAGGGCGGCTTCGTGCCCAAGCGCTTGCCGCCGCCTTCCGATCGCGAGGCGTGGCTCGCGGAGGGCACCGAAGCCTATCGCATCTTCGTGCGCTCGCTGCTCGAACTCACCGACAATCTCGACGGCGACATCGTGGTGCCGCCCGACTTGACCGTGCGGAATGACGGCGACGATCCTTATCTAGTCGTCGCCGCCGACAAGGGCACCGCCACCTTCTCCGACGTCGCCAACGCGATCTCGGCCGAGAAGAACCATTGGCTCGGCGACGCCTTCGCCTCCGGCGGCAGCCAGGGCTACGACCACAAGAAGATGGGGATCACGGCGCGCGGCGCCTGGGAGGCGGTCAAGCGCCACTTCCGCGAGCTCGGCACCGACATTCAGACCGTGCCGTTCACCGTGGTCGGCGTCGGCGACATGTCCGGCGACGTCTTCGGCAACGGAATGCTGCTCTCGCCGGCGACGAAGCTCGTTGCGGCGTTCGATCACCGCGACATCTTCATCGATCCCTCCCCCGACCCGGCGATCAGCTTCACTGAGCGCAAGCGCCTGTTCGACCTGCCGCGATCGAGCTGGCAGGATTATGACAAATCGCTGATCTCGCAGGGCGGCGGCGTGTTCTCGCGCTCGCTCAAGGCGATCCCGCTCGCGCCGGAAGTGCGCACCCTGCTCGATCTCGACAAGGAGCAGGCAACGCCGTTCGAGGTGATGACGGCGATCCTGAAGGCGCGCGCGGACCTCCTGTGGTTCGGCGGCATCGGCACCTATGTGCGGTCGTCGGCGGAGAGCGACGATCAAGCCGGCGACCGCGCCAACGATGCGATCCGCATCACCGGTGCCGACGTTCGCGCCAGGGTGATCGGCGAAGGCGCTAATCTCGGCGTAACCCAACGTGGGCGCATCGAAGCGGCGCAGAAGGGCGTCAAGCTCAACACCGACGCGATCGACAATTCGGCCGGTGTGAATACGTCAGACCTCGAGGTCAACATCAAGATCGCATTGGCGCGCCCCGAGCGCGAGGGACGCCTCAGCCCGGCTGACCGCAACACCCTGCTTGCCGCGATGACCGACGAAGTCGGTACGCTGGTGCTGCGCAACAACTATCTGCAGACGCTGGCGCTCTCGCTCGCCGAACGCAAGGGCATGGCCGAGACCGGCTTCCTCACCCGCCTGATGCAGTCGCTCGAGCAACGCAGCCTGCTCAGCCGCGCCGTCGAATTCCTGCCTGACGATGCTGCGATCGCCGAGCGCACACGACGCGGCCAAGCCCTGACACGGCGGAGCTTGCCGTGCTGCTCGCCTATGCCAAGCTGACGCTTTACAGTGACCTGCTCGAAACCGGCGTGCCTGACGATCCATATCTCGCCCGCAGACTGTCCCTGTATTTTCCGCACGAGATTCTCGACAAATTCCCGGCCGCGGTCGAGCACCATCGCCTCCGACGCGAGATCATCGCGACCAGTCTCGTCAATGCCGTGATCAACCGCGGGGGTCCGGCCTGCATCGTACGCCTGACCGACGAGACCGACGCCGATATCTCGACCATCGTCATGGCCCAGGTGGCGGTGGACGCGATCTATGAGCTCAGGCGGCTCAATGACGGGATCGACGCGCTCGACACCCTCATCGACGGACAGTTGCAGCTCGGCCTCTACGCTGCGATCCAGGATCTCCTGCTCTCCCGCATGGTCTGGTATGTGCGCAATGTCGATTTCAAGGACGGTCTCAGTGCAGTGATCGCTCGGTTTGGTCCTGCCGTCCGTGAGGTCGCAGCCTCGCTCGACAGCGCCCTGCCACCGGACTTGCAAGCCGCGCGCAGCAAGCGCCGGCAGGACCTGATCGATGCCGGCGTCCCGACCGGACTCGCCGGCGATCTGGCCGACCTCGACGCCCTGGTCTCGGCGCCTGATATCGTGACGGTCGCCGAGCGCACCGGCCGCAGCATCGGTGATGCGGCCGCGACGTTCTTTGCCGCCGAGGCCAATTTCCGTCTCGACCGCATCACCGCCGCTGCGCGCAACGTGCCGGCCAGCGATCATTTCGAGCGCCTCGCCATCGACCGCGCCGTCGACCTGATCGCAGCTGCCGAAAGACGCCTGGCCGCGGACATGCTGACCATCGGCCAATCAGGTCAGCAGGCCGCGGAGACCTGGCTTGCAGCTCATCCCGAGGCGACGCGCATCCGCCGTACGGTCGAGGAGATTGCCGCCGGCGGCCTGACGCTCGCGAAGCTCATGGTGGCGGCGAACTTGCTGGGAGACCTGGTCAAAGTCTGAGGGCGTGCAAGACATGCAATGCTAGCGGAGGAATCCAATGATCCACGCCACTTGCCATACCGCCGACAATGTCCGCTGCATCGAGTTCGATGCCACGCCGTGGTTCAGCGAGGCTGAGGCTCCGAGCATCATCGATTTGGCCCAACGAGGATGGACCAGCACGGCGATTGCAGAGTCCCTCGAGCATCGACGAGGATACGAAGGCTTGCACGACCTCGTCGAGTATGCGGCGAAGCGACTGCAAGCGGAATCCCTGGAGGACCCGACCTGGGAAACCTTCGAGTGCGTCGTCGATGGACCCGAGGCCGTCGCCTGGCTCAAGCAAAACCGGCCCAACGTCGCGGCAAGGATCCGGTAAGCCACAGGAAGCGCAGCAAAGGCCACCATTAGCATCTCCTGAAGGACGAGCTCGATCGAGCGCGATTGCGGCTTCCTCGCCCTCGAATGGCAGTGTCCGATCTTACAAAGCGCGATCCGCGCGTCATCATACTTTGGTCCTGATCGTACTTTGGTCCTGATGCGGGACCGTAGTGGCCCGTGTACATAGCATTGCGCTTGATCAATTCAGGCGGGTCCCGTCCGGACAAATTACCGGCTCTATTGCATTGGAGACGCGTATGGCTGGAAATGGATTGACGTCGATGGCCGCCCCATGCGCGGCTCATCAGAATGCGGCAGATCGGATCGTCTATCTGATCTTCGACAACATTGCCGGACGGCCCGGCAGAGCCGGCCGGAAAACCGAGGTCGAGCGGACTGACATCGAAACCGTCATCTCGAACCTGATCGCCGGCCGTTTCAACGACCCCGTCCGCATCGTCGCCTTCGATCCGCTAGGTCATTGGTCGAAGGACGTGTCGAGAGAGCTTGCGGAAGAAATCCAGACGCGTTGCGACATCGACACCACGCCCGTGCCGGAGCACATCCGGGACTTCGTCAGGAGCCATTGGGCCGCCCCGGCAGCAGTCGCTTTTTGATCTGGTCGTGCTGAACGGGTCAGCTTGCGGTTGTCGTCACCGCCCTTGATATTCGGCCCAACAGTCCGCCGTTTCGTAAACTCGAATTGCGGAAAGCTGGTGGAGACGCGAGCCCAACCGGTCCCATATCCAGATCGCGATATTCTCAGCGGTTGGGTTCTCGAGTCCTTCGACGTCGTTCAGGCATCTGTGGTCCAGGGCCTCCAGGACGCCGGCAAAGCATTCTTCAATATCGAAGAAGTCCGCGACGAAACCCGTGTGCGGGTCCACGGGTCCCTCCAACTGAACCTCGACCCGATAGGAATGACCGTGCAGCCGGCTGCACCGGTGCGTTTCCGGCACGTTCGGCAGGCGATGTGCCGCCTCGAATTTGAATGCCTGCGATATCTTCATCTGATTTCCAAGGGCGCGCCCCATCCGCGATCTCGGACGAGCGACCGGACACTGCATTGCTTTTGCCGGCATCGGAAGAAGCTGGCGCGCCCGGAACGATTCGAACGTCCGACCCTCAGATTCGTAGTCTGATGCTCTATCCAGCTGAGCTACGGGCGCGTTTTTCGCGACAGTGCGGGCGGGGCCCGCAAGCAGCCCCCGGCGGAGCCGGAGGGGGTGCGAAAGAGCGCTCTGACTAACCGCTCTTGTCCCGATTGGCAAGGTCCGGGATGGGGAGATTTTTGCGCATCTCGACTTCACCGTCGTCATTCCGGGATGGCCCGGAGGGCCAGGCCCGGAATCCATAACCCCAGCTGGTGGTTATGGATTCCGGGCTCGCGACTTCGTCGCGCCCCGGAATGACGGCTTCAGTCGGCCGCCGGCCGACTTAAGCCCTCTGCCGCTCGTTGCGGATGGAGAGCAGTTCCACGGGACGGTCGGGGATGACGATGCGGAAGGTGGCGCCGATGGTGCCTTCGACCAGGTGGATGTCGCCGCCATGGGCGCGGACCAGCTCGGCGGCGATGGCAAGGCCAAGGCCGCTGCCGCCGGGGCGACCAGAGGTCTGGAAGGCCTCGAACAGGCGCTCCCGGGTCTTCGGGGGGACGCCGGGCCCGGTGTCGGAAACCTCGAGAATCGCGACGGCGCCTTCGCGCTTCCCGGTAATCCGGATCTGCTGCACACGCCCCTCGCCCGCCGCATGGCTTTCGAGCGCCTGGGCGGCGTTGCGGACGAGGTTGAGCAAGACGCGGAACAGCTGGTCGGGGTCGGCATCGACCGCGAGCCCGCGCTCGATCGCAGCGACCCAGGCGATCGAGGCCTCGTTGGCGAGCCCCGCGGTCTCCCGCACCTCCATCACCACAGGCTCGATCAGGATCATGCGGCGGTCGGGCGCGGCCTCCTGGGCCCGGCCGTAGGACAATGTCGACTGGCAGAAGGCGATGGCGCGCTCGAGCGAGCGCACGAGCTTGGGCGCAAAGCGCTGCACGCGTGGATCCGGCACGCTGGCGAGCTGGTCCGACAGCAGCTGGGCCGAGGCGAGCAGGTTGCGCAGATCGTGGTTGATCTTGGAGACGGCAAGGCCGAGGGCGGCGAGCCGGCTCTTCTGATGCAGCATCGACATCAGGTCGCGCTGCATGTCCGACAATTCGCGCTCGGCGACCCCGATCTCGTCGCTGCGCTGGCTCGGCACGATGATGCCGGCCGAGCTTTCGGGATTTTCGTGGAAGCCGACCAGGCTCGCGGTCAGCCGCCGCATCGGCCGCACGAAGAGATAATGGAGCGCGAGATAGACGAGGCCCGCGGTCAGCACCGCGATGATCAGCGCGACCACGACGACGTTGCGGGAGAAGCGGTACATCTGCTGCCGCAGCGGCAGCTCGTCGGTGACGATCTCGATGAACTGGGCATTGCCGACGCCGGGGCCGACGATGCGGATGGCCTGGTTGCCGGTCTCCAGCATCATGCGGAACGAGCCGGTGATCGCCTCCCAGGCGGTCACGTCGCGCAGGTCGATGTCATGCTCGATGGCGGCGGGAATGTTGTCGCTCGCGAGCAGCCGGCGCTGCTGGCCCATCTTGATGGCGACCGCACGGGCGTTGATGCTTTTCAGGATCTGGCGCGACAGCGAATCGGGAACCATGCCGAGCGGCGCCGCATCCAGCACCAGCGCCGCGGTGTTGGCGGCCGCAACGCGGTCGTTGAGCCGGTTGACCCAGAAATTGGCGATGGCGGGCACGTAAAGCAGGCTGGCGGCGATCATCACCAGGGGCACGGTGAGCAGCAGCAGCTTGCCGGACAGCCCCAGCCCGCGCGAGCCGCGGGGCCGCATCGCCGGCTGGTCCGGCTGATCCAGATCCTGGATCTGCTGGCGATCTGTGGCTGCCACGAAACTCGCCCCTCTTGACCTTGGCTGATGGAGGATGCGACCCGGCCGATGTCCGGTCAAATTACGGATCGCTAATCTGCCAAGGTGGGATGTAAGCGCTGTTAGCGCGAGTCGCTACCTCAAGGGTTAAAAACCTCGCACAAACAGCGATATTCACCAAAATCGCGCGCTTGTGCGGCGTTGACGAAAACAAGGCGCTCCCTTATAAGCCGCGCGAATTGTCCGCGATGACCCGGTGCGACACTGGGAGCGGCTCTCTTGGGGCCGAAAAGGGCCCGTTTTGGGCCGCATCTTCCGGACTTTACCATCAATTCTACAGGCAAATTGCCCGGTCAGCGGAGAAAAACCCGTGAAGCGGACTTATCAACCCAGCAAACTGGTGCGCAAGCGCCGTCACGGCTTCCGCGCCCGTCTCGCCACTGCCGGCGGCCGCAAGGTTCTCGCCGCCCGCCGCGCCCGCGGCCGCAAGCGTCTGAGCGCCTGAGCCGGACCCCCTTTTTGGGATTTCATCATGGATCGGCTGAGGCAGCGGGCGGATTTCCTCGCCGTTGCCAATGGCGCGCGGGTGAATAGTCCCGCGTTCGTCCTGCAAAGTCGCCGCCGCGATGATTCCGGCCCTGTCAGGATCGGCTTCACCGTCACCAAAAAGAACGGCAACGCCCCCGAGCGCAATCGCATCCGGCGCCGGCTGCGCGAATTGGTGAAGCGGCTCGATCCGACATCGATGCAGCCCCACCACGATTATGTCCTGGTCGGACGAAGAGACGCGCTCTCGCGCGACTTCGCCACCATGCTCGACGATCTGCGCATAGCGTTCACGAAGCCCGCGCGGCATACGGCCAAGGCGCGCGGCCAGAGGCCGGGTCACGCCGCAGCGACCAGCCGCAAACCGGATTGATGACGAGACAAACGAGATGACCGACAATCGCAATACCATCCTCGCCGTCATTCTGTCCGGCCTGGTGCTGATCGCCTGGCAGTATTTCTACAACGTGCCGCAGATGGAGAAACAGCGCGCCCAGCAGCAGGCGCAGACCGAGCTCCAGAAGACGACGCCGCAGCCGACCGCCTCGGCGACGCCAGGCGGCGCGCCGGCGACGCCGGGCTCCGCGCCGCAGCCGGGCGGTACGGCCCAGCCGGCAACGCCGGCCGCGAGCCAGCCCCAAGCGGTCGTTCCGCGCGAGACCGCCATTGCAGCGAGCCCGCGCGTCAAGATCGAGACGCCGCGGATCGCCGGCAGCATCTCATTGAAGGGCGGCCGTATCGACGACATCGCGCTGGTGCAATATCGCGAGACGGTCGATCCGAAATCGCCGCCGATCGTCCTCTATTCGCCGTCGGGCACGGCGGAGCCCTATTACGCCGAGTTCGGCTGGGTTGCGGCGACGGGCGTGACGGCAAAGATGCCGGATGCCCAGACCGTCTGGCAGCAGGAGGGCAGCGGCAGCCTGACGCCGTCGACACCGGTGGTGCTGAAATGGGAGAACGGCGACGGCCTGACCTTCCGCCGCACCATCACCGTCGACGACCATTATCTCTTCACCATCAAGGACGAGGTGAGCAATGTCGGCAACGCCCCCGTCACGCTCTATCCGTTCGCGCTGATCTCGCGCCACGGCGCGCCGCATGTCTCCGGCTACTATATCCTGCATGAGGGCCTGATCGGCTATCTCGGCGAACACAGGCTGCAGGAATATGCCTACAGCAAGATCGACGAAGCCAAGCAGGTGAACTTTAAGGCCACCAATGGCTGGCTCGGCATCACCGACAAATACTGGGCCTCCGCGCTGCTGCCCGACACCAACGCCCAGCTCCAGGCACGTTTCTCGTCGAACCCGGTCGGCAAGGTCCATACCTACCAGACCGACTATCTGCTCGACCCCGTCACCGTCGCGATCGGCGGCACCGCGACGGCCAACGCGCGGCTGTTCGCAGGCGCCAAGGAAGCCGGCGTGGTCGGCATCAACTTCCCGCTCGCCGGCCTCGGCGGCTACAACAAGGCGCTCGGCCTCAACCAGTTCGACCTGCTGATCGACTGGGGCTGGTTTTACTTCCTCACCAAGCCGATGTTCCTCGGCCTCGACTTCTTCTACCGCTTCTTCGGCAATTTCGGCATCTCGATCCTGCTGGTGACGGTGATCGTGAAGCTGTTGTTCTTCCCGCTGGCGAACAAGTCCTACGCCTCGATGGCGAAGATGAAGTCGATCCAGCCGCAGCTGCAGGCGCTCAAGGAGCGCTATCCCGACGACAAGGTGAAGCAGCAGCAGGAGATGATGGAGATCTACCGCAAGGAGAAGATCAATCCGGTCGCCGGCTGTCTTCCCGTGCTGATCCAGATCCCGGTGTTCTTCTCGCTCTACAAGGTGCTGTTCGTCACCATCGAGATGCGGCACGCGCCGTTCTACGGCTGGATCAAGGACCTCTCGGCGCCGGACCCGACCAACCTGTTCAACCTGTTCGGGCTGATCCCGTTCGACCCGACCACGATTCCGGTGTTCGGCTATTACCTCGCGCTCGGCATCTGGCCGATCATCATGGGCATCACGATGTGGTTCCAGATGAAGCTGAATCCGACGCCGCCGGATCCGACGCAGCAGATCATCTTCAACTGGATGCCGCTGATCTTCACCTTCATGCTGGCGGGCTTCCCGGCAGGTCTCGTGATCTACTGGGCCTGGAACAACCTGCTCTCGGTGGTCCAGCAGAGCTACATCATGCGCCGCAACGGCGTGAAGGTGGAGTTATTCGACAATCTCAAGGCGACGTTCGCGAGGAAGGCGACGTAAGCGCCGTCATTGCGGGCGCAAATGCCTCCACACCGTCATGCCCGGGCTCGTCCCGGGCATCCACGTTTAGGAGGGTGCTGGACAGCCAGACGTGGATGGCCGGGACAAGCCCGGCCATGACGAGAGGATAGACCGCTCGCATGAACGACAAGACCGACGAGCGACTGATCGAGGCCGGGCGAAAATTGTTCGCCCGCGACTGGCAGTTCATCTGGGCCTCGCCTTCGATCCAAACGCTGCCGCCGATGGCGGGGCTGGAGATCGCCTTTGCCGGACGCTCCAATGTCGGCAAGTCGAGCCTGATCAACGCGCTCACCGGGCGCAACGCGCTGGCACGCACCTCGCATACGCCGGGCCGCACCCAGGAGCTGATCTTCTTCGAGGTCCCCGGCAAGAACGACCTGCGCCTCGTCGACATGCCCGGCTACGGCTATGCCAAGGCGCCGAAGAGCCAGGTCGCGTCCTGGACCGAGCTGATCCACAAATTCCTGCTGGGCCGCGCCAGCCTCGCCCGCGTCTACGTGCTGATCGACGCGCGGCATGGGATCAAGGACGTCGATCTCGAAGTGCTCAAGACGCTCGATCGCTCCGCCGTCAGCTACCAGATCGTGCTGACCAAGGCCGACCAGGTGAAGGCCGCCGAGCTGCAGGCGCGCATCGCCGAGACCGAGGCCGCACTCGCCAAGCATCCGGCCGCGTTCCCGACCGTGCTCGCGACCTCGTCACGCAGCTCGACCGGCATGGAGAGCTTGCGCGCCGCGATGGCGAAGCTCCTGGAAGAGCGGGCCGCGTGATGCTGGCGTACCGCCTGCTGATCGGGCTTGCCGGCTTGATGGGCGCCGCCGGCGTCGCGCTGGCCGCCGCCGCCGCCCATGGCGCGGACGCTAATCGTCTTGCCTCCGCCAGCACCATGCTGCTGTTTCATGCAACGGCCATACTCGCGACGATCGCCTTGCTCACGCGCGGCCTTCTGCACGGCGGAATTGGGCTCGTGGCGGCGTTCGGCTTCGCGATCGGTGCCGCGCTGTTCGCAGGCGACCTCACCTTGCGGCAATATGCCGGGCACACGTTGTTTCCGATGGCGGCGCCGACGGGCGGAACGGTGATGATTTTGGGCTGGCTGGCGGTGAGCGCGGCGGCGGTGGCGGCAAAAAGGTGATGCTCGTGTCCCGGACGCGGTGCGGCACGCAGTGACGCTCCGCCGAGCCGGGACCCAGAAGCGACATGGGCCCCGGCTCTGCAGCGCACCGCTGAAGAAGCGCTGCGCTGCGTCCGGGGCACGAAGACCACTTTGCGCTGTCCCCGCCAATCGGATAGAACGCGCAGCATTCGACCCGCCAGCGAGACCCGCGACATGACCGACATCTCTCCGCTCGACCAGGCCCGCATCCTGTCCGAAGCGCTGCCGCACATGCAGCAGTATGACGAGGAAACCATCGTCATCAAATATGGCGGCCATGCCATGGGCGACGAGGAGACCGCGAAGAACTTTGCCCGCGACATCGTGCTGCTCGAGCAGACCGCGATCAACCCGGTGGTGGTGCATGGCGGCGGGCCGCAGATCGCGACCATGCTCAAGCGCCTCGGCATCGTCTCGGAATTCGCAGCGGGCCTGCGCATCACCGATGCCGCGACCATCGAGATCGTCGAGATGGTGCTGGCCGGCTCGGTCAACAAGCAGATCGTCGGCTACATCAACGAGGCCGGCGGCAAGGCGGTGGGGCTATCCGGCAAGGACGGCAACATGGTGAAGGCGACCAAGACGACGCGCACCATCGTCGATCCGGACTCGCATATCGAGAAGGCGGTCGACCTCGGCTTCGTCGGCGACCCCGAGAAGGTCGACCTCACTTTGCTCAACCAGCTGATCGGCTACGAGCTGATCCCGGTGCTGGCCCCGCTCGCGACCTCCAAGGAGGGCCAGACGCTCAACATCAACGCCGACACCTTTGCCGGTGCCGTCGCAGGCGCGCTCAAGGCAAAACGCCTGCTGCTGCTCACCGACGTGCCCGGCGTGCTCGACAAGTCGAAGAAGCTGATCCCGCAATTGTCGGTGAAGGACGCGCGAAAACTGATCGCCGACGGCACCATCTCCGGCGGCATGATCCCGAAGGTCGAGACCTGCATCTACGCCCTGGAGCAGGGCGTCGAGGGCGTCGTCATCATCGACGGCAAGATGCAGCACGCGGTGCTGCTCGAGCTCTTCACCAACCAGGGCACGGGCACGCTGATCCACAAGTGATGCAGGAGCGGCGAAGAAAAGAGGGCGTCATGCCCGGGCTTGACCCGGGCATCCACGTTCTTTTTTTGCCGAAGCAAGGCGTGGATGGCCGGGTCAAGCCCGGCCATGACGAACCGACAGAGCGTCGCCCGCCCCGCTCCCCCCTCACCCGCTTCCTGATGACGCTGCCCGCGGCCGTCGTCTCCTTCTTCTTCTCCTCCGCGCCGGCGATCGCCGACCTCAAGATCTGCAACCGCATGTCCTATGTCGTCGAGGCCGCGATCGGCATCGACGACAAGGCCGCCACCGCGACGCGCGGCTGGTTCAGGATCGATCCCGCCGCCTGCCGCGTCGTGGTGCAGGGCACGCTGACCGCCGACCGCATCCTGCTCAACGCCCGCGCGCTCGGCGTCTACGGCGCGTCCCCGATCCCGCAAAGCGGCAACGACATGCTCTGCGTCGCGCAGGACAATTTCGTCATCGCGGCGGCGCGGCAGTGCCGCAGCGGCCAGACGCAGGTTCCCTTCACGCAGGTGACGCCGACGCAAGGTGCGGACGGCAACCTGGTCGCTTATCTCGCCGAGGATTCCGAATATGACGACGAGCAGGCGCGCCTCGCCGGCATCCAGCGGCTCCTGGTGATCGCAGGCTACGACGCCGCGCCGATCGACGGCGTCGACGGGCCGAAGACGCAGAGCGCGCTGGCCGCCTTCCTGAAGAGCCGCGGCTTGTCATCCGACATCGTGGGCTCGCAAAATTTCTTCAAGACCATGGTCGATGCAGTGCAGACGCCGTCGGCGACCGGCCTGACCTGGTGCAACGACACGCCGCACAAGGTGATGGCGGCGATCGCGACCGAGGACGGCAAGGCCGTGACGAGCCGCGGCTGGTATCGCATCGATCCCAAGACCTGCCTGCACCCCGACGTGACCGGCCAGCCGAAGCAGATCTTCAGCTTCGCGGAGGCTGTCGATGCCGACAACCGCGTCGTGAAATTGAAGGACAAGCCGCTGAACTGGGGCGGCGACAGGCAGCTCTGCACACGCGAGACCAAGTTCGAGACCAGCGAGCAGACCGATTGCGGCGCGCGCGGCTTTGCGCCGACCGGCTTCGGTGCCGTGGACATGTCGAGCGGCGGCAAGACGCTGCGCTTTGCCGTGCCGTGAACGAGAGACTTGTGATGAGCCCACCCCGCAGCTTCAGCCATGTCGATACCTGGGTGTTCGACCTCGACAACACGCTCTATCCGCATCACGTCAATCTGTGGCAGCAGGTCGATGCGCGGATCGGGGAGTTCGTCTGCAATTGGCTGAATGTCGGGCCGGAGGAAGCGCGGGCGATCCAGAAAGACTATTACCGGCGCTTCGGCACCACGATGCGCGGCATGATGACTCTGCATGGCGTTCGCGCCGACGACTATCTCGCCTATGTCCACAAGATCGACCACTCGCCGCTGGAGCCGAACCAAGCGCTCGGTACGGCCATCGCAAAGCTGCCGGGGCGAAAACTGATCCTGACCAACGGATCGGTCGACCATGTCGATGCCGTGCTGGCGCGGCTCGGCTTCGCCGGCCATTTCGACGGCGTGTTCGACATCATCGCCGCCGAGTTCGAGCCGAAACCGGCGGAGCAGACCTACCGCAAGTTCCTGAGGGATCATGCGGTCGATCCGACCCGCGCCGCCATGTTCGAGGATCTCGCCCGCAACCTCACCGTCCCCTACCGGCTCGGCATGACCACCGTGCTGGTGGTGCCCGACGGCACCAAAGAGGTGGTGCGCGAGGATTGGGAGCTGGAAGGCCGCGACGCCGCCCATGTCGACCACGTCACGGATGATCTGGCGGGGTTTCTGGCGGGGCTGTCACCACAATAACCGCTGTCGTCCCGGGGCGCGAAGCGAGCCCGGGACCCATAGCCACAGGAGTGATTGTGGCCCGAGATCGATAACTCCGAGTCCTCGCCAAACGAATTCCTGTGGTTATGGGTCCCGGGCTCGCGCTTCGCGCGCCCGGGACGACGGTGGAGTATGCCTTGACTCTGCCCCTTCAAATCCCGAAAAAGCGCTCCAATTCCCCGCGAAACCACGCGCTCCCCAGAGGAAATCACGATGTCCCTTGCAACCCTCGAATCCACCATCAACAGCGCCTTCGAGGCGCGTGACGGCATCTCGACCTCGACCAAGGGCGAGGTGCGCGAGGCCGTGGACCAGGCGCTGGAGACGCTCGACAAGGGCGAGGCCCGCGTCGCCGAGCGCGGCGCTGACGGCAAGTGGAAGGTCAATCAATGGCTGAAGAAGGCGGTGCTGCTGTCGTTCCGCCTCAACGACATGGACGTCATTGGCGGCGGCCCCGGCAAGGCAAGCTGGTGGGACAAGGTGCCCTCGAAGTTCGAAGGCTGGGGCCCGAACCGCTTTCGCGATGCCGGTTTTCGCGCGGTGCCGGGCGCGGTGGTGCGCCGCTCAGCCTTCATCGCCAAGAACGTCGTCTTGATGCCGTCCTTCGTCAATCTCGGCGCCTATGTCGATGAGAGCACGATGGTCGACACCTGGGCCACCGTCGGCTCCTGCGCCCAGATCGGCAAGCGCGTGCACATCTCCGGCGGCGCCGGCATCGGCGGCGTGCTCGAGCCGCTGCAGGCCGAGCCCGTCATCATCGAGGACGATTGCTTCATCGGCGCGCGCTCGGAGGTCGCCGAAGGCGTGATCGTGCGCAAGGGCGCGGTGCTGGCGATGGGTGTGTTCCTGGGTGCCTCGACCAAGATCGTCGACCGCGAGACCGGCGAGGTCTTCATGGGCGAAGTGCCCGAGTACTCCGTGGTGGTGCCCGGCGCATTGCCCGGCAAGCCGATGAAGAACGGCCAGATCGGCCCGAGCACCGCCTGCGCCGTCATCGTCAAGCGCGTCGACGAGCGCACGCGCTCCAAGACCAGCATCAACGAGCTGCTGCGGGATTGATGCAAGGCGAGTAGCGAATGGCCAGTGGCGAATAGGGCGCGCGCCCTACGCGATTGGCTATTCACCATCCGCTGCCAGGATCGAACCCACCCTCCCTCTATCGCGACCAATTTCCGGCGGTCCCGTTCCGCCCGGAGCCGTTCGCATGAACTGGACCTGGTACCTCTTCCGCTTCGACGGCCGCATTGGCCGCGCCGAGTTCTGGTACAGCCTGATCTTTGTCCTGTCCGGCATGATCCTGCTGCTCTTGCTCTGCCTGAGCGTCATGTCCGCGCTCGGCAGCGAGGTCAAATCCTTCAATCTGAATGCTGAGGACGTCTTCAAGATCGTCGATCCCGCGGCCTATCGATGGTCGCTGCTGGACGATTTGCCGCTGCTGCTGCTCAAGCTGGCCGCAACCGGATTGATGCTCTGGATCGATCTCGCGATCATGGTGAAGCGCCTGCATGACCGCAACAAGAGCGCATGGTGGCTACTTGCCTATTTCGTGCTGCCGGGCCTCTACAAGCAGTTCGAGGACCGCCTTCCGGACAGCTATTGGATGCTGCCGCTCGCGTTGGCGAGCGTCATCCTCCCCCTCGCCGCTTTCATCGAGACCGGCTTCCTGCGCGGCACCGTAGGGCCCAATCGGTTCGGTCCTGATCCGGCAGCCGAGGGCGATTCCACATCCGCCGCGCCTCCTGCGAAACGCTGGGACCAGAGCCGCGAGATCGAATTTGTCCCGCCCAGCGCTAGCCCACCCGGCGGCATGCATGTTAAGCGGGGCGCATGACCGATGCTCTCTCCATTGCCCGCGATCTGATCCGTTGCCCCTCAGTCACTCCGGCCGATGCCGGCGCGCTCGGGGTGCTCGAAAAAGCCCTGAACGAAGCCGGCTTCACCTGCCACCGCGTGACCTTCAGCGAGCCCGGCACGCCTGACGTCGACAATCTCTATGCGCGGATCGGCACTGAAGGCCCGCACATCACCTTTGCAGGCCACACCGACGTGGTGCCGCCGGGCGATGAGAGCGCCTGGAGCGTCGGCGCCTTCTCCGGAGAGGTGAAGGACGGCGTGCTGCACGGCCGCGGCGCGGTCGACATGAAGGGCGGCATCGCCTGCTCGGTCGCAGCGGTGCTGGAGCATCTGGCCGCCAACGGCGGCAAGCCGCGCGCGGATGGGACAGGCTCGATCTCGTTCCTGATCACCGGCGACGAGGAAGACGTCTCCATCAACGGCACCATCAAGCTGCTCAATTGGGCCGCCGAGCGCGGCGAAAAATTCGATCATTGCGTGCTCGGCGAGCCTTCCAACGTCGAGACGCTCGGCGACACCATCAAGGTCGGCCGGCGCGGCTCGCAATCCGGCACGCTCGTCGTCGACGGCGTGCAAGGCCATGTCGCCTATCCGCACCGCGCCTCCAATCCGGTGCCGGACATTTCGCGGCTGATCGTGGCGATCTCGGACGAGCCGCTCGACCATGGCAGCGCGCAATTCCAGGCCTCCAATCTCGAATTCGTCTCGGTGGATGTCGGCAACAAGGCCTTCAACGTCATTCCCGGCGAGGCCCGCGCGAAATTCAACATCCGCTACAACGACAACCACACCCAGGCGAGCTTGCGCGAATTGGTCGAGACGCGCCTCGCCAAGGCCTGCGGCAACCGCATCAAGGCGCGCATCGTCTGGGAGCCCTCGAACTCGAACGTGTTCGTGACCAAGCCGGGTCCGTTCACCGATCTCGCAGTGTCCGCAATCGAGGAGGTGACGGGCCGCAAACCCGAGCTGTCGACGTCAGGCGGCACGTCGGATGCGCGGTTCATTTCCAGCTATTGCCCCGTGATCGAGTTCGGCCTGGTCGGGCAGACCATGCACCAGGTCAACGAGCGCGTGCCGGTGGCGGATCTGGAAAAGCTGACGAAGGTGTATCGCGGGATTTTGGCAAGGTATTTTGCTTGAGGCACTGTTGCCTCCATAAACACAAGTGTCATCGCCCGGCTTGACCGGGCGATCCAGTATTCCAGAGACGGCAGTGATTGAGTCGAGAGGCCGCGGCGTACTGGATGCCCCGCCTTCGCGGGGCATGGTGGCGAGAGCCCAAACCACCGACGCGCGCGATCAATAATCCACCTTCATCAGATACAGTCCCTCCGGCGGCGCGACGATGCCGCAGGCGGCGCGGTTGCGGGCTGCGAGTGCGGCGGAGAGATCGTCGGCGGTCCAGCGCCCTTCGCCGACCCAGACCAGCGATCCCACCATCGAGCGCACCTGGCTGTGCAGGAACGAGCGTGCCGAGGTGATGATCGTGATCTCGCGGCCATCGCGCAGCACGTCGAGCTGGTCGAGCGTCTTCTCCGGCGATTTGGCCTGGCACTCGGTGTCGCGGAAGGTGGTGAAATCGTGCTTGCCGAGCAGGCGCTGCGCCGCCGCATGCATCGCGCCAGTATCGAGCTTGCGCGGCACGCGCCAGGCGTGGCCGACATCGAGCGCGAGATTGGCGCGGGTGTTGACGATGCGATAGCGGTAGTGGCGCTTGACCGCCGAGAAGCGTGCTTCGAAGGTGTCAGGCACGATCTCGGCCTCGAGCACCGCGATCGGATGCGGACGCAGATGCGCGTTGAGACCGTCGCGAAAACGGCCCGGCGGAAACTGCTTGTCGACGTCGACATGGGCGACCTGACCGCGCGCATGCACGCCGGCATCGGTGCGGCCGGCGCCGTGCACGCGCAAATCCGCTCCGGTCATCGCCTTAACGGCCGCCTCGAGCGCGCCCTGCACCGACGGCAGCGTGTCCTGCACCTGCCAGCCGAAGAACGGCGCGCCGTCATATTCGATGGTGAGCTTGTAGCGGGGCATCGTGTCCAGTTTCGCCGTCATTGCCCGCGAAGGCGGGCAATCCAGTACTCCGTAGCCTATCCGATTGACCGAGAAGCCTCGGCGTACTGGATACCCCGCCTTCGCGGGGTATGACAGTGTCAGGTGAATTTGGATCCCGACCTCAACGGCACGCCGCGCAGGAAGTCTGCGGCCTGCATGCGGGCCTTGCCCTCGCGCTGCAGCTCGATGATGCGGATGGCGCCGTCGCCGCAGGCGACGGTGAGGCGATCGTCGAGCACCTCGCCAGGGGCGCCGGCGCCTTTCGCCAATTCGCAGCGCAGGATTTTTACGCGCGCATTCTCGAGCTCGGCCCAGGCGCCGGGGAACGGCGACAAACCGTGGATGTGGCGCAGCACCGCGCGCGCGGGCTTGCTCCAGTCGATCCGCGCCTCGGCCTTCTCGATCTTGGCGGCGTAAGTGACGCCGTCCTCGCTCTGTGCCTTGAGCTGGAGGCCACCGCGTTCGAGCGCGGCCATGGCGCGCACCATCAGGTCGGCACCGAGGCGCGAGAGGCGATCGTGCAGGTCGAGCGCGGTCATGCTGTCGGTGATCGCGATGCGCTCGGCCATGGCGACGTCGCCGGTGTCGAGACCGACATCCATCTTCATCACCATCACGCCGCTCTCGGCATCGCCGGCCATGATGGCGCGGTTGATCGGCGCGGCGCCGCGCCAGCGCGGCAGCAGCGAAGCGTGCAGATTGTAGCAGCCGAGCTTTGGCGCATCGAGGATCGCCTGCGGCAGGATCATGCCATAGGCGACGACGACGGCGGCATCGGCCTCGAACGCGCGGAACTCCGCCAGCGCCTCCTCGGTCTTCAGCGTCTTCGGCGTCAGCACGGGAATGCCGAGCTTTCGCGCGGCTTCCTCGACCGGCGTCGGCTGCAATTGCAGGCCCCGCCGGCCGCCCGGCTTCGGCGCGCGGGTGTAGACCGCCGCGATGTCATGACCATGCGCGACCAGCTCGAGCAGCGTCGGCACGGAGAAATCGGGCGTGCCCATGAAGATGAGGCGGAGGGGCATCGACGGAGACCCCTACTCCGCCGCGCGCTTGGCGGCTTTCTCGAACTTCTTCATGACGCGGTCGCGCTTGAGCTTCGATAGATAGTCGACGAACAAGACGCCGTTGAGATGGTCGATCTCGTGCTGGATGCAGGTGGCGTAGAGGCCTTCGGCATCCTCCTCATGCACCTTGCCGTCGAGATCGGTGAAGCGCACGCGCACCTTCGCGGGCCGCTCGACCTCCTCGTAATATTCGGGGATCGAGAGGCAGCCTTCCTCGTACACCGACAGCTCCTCGGACGAGGCGATGATCTCGGGGTTGATGAAGACCCGCGGCAGCGGCTTGGTCTCGCCGTTCTCGTCGCGCTTGGCGAGGTCCATGGTGATGAGACGCAAGGGCTGCGCGACCTGGATCGCCGCCAGGCCAATGCCGGGCGCGTCGTACATGGTCTCGAACATGTCGTCGGCAAGCTTGCGGATCTCGGCCGTGACCTTCTCGATCGGCTTGGAGACCAGACGCAGCTGCTTGTCGGGCAGGATAATGATTTCTCTGAGGGCCATGGCCGCGATTTAAGCCGCGCGCCGGATGCGGTCAATGCGGCCAGGAACCCGTTAACCCCTCGCTAACCATAAAACTTCGCCTTTCGTTAACCATAAAAATTAGGGGGTGGTTAACCCCGATCGTTCCCTCTTCGTTCGCGAATATCGGCGAATCGCGTTAGAAGGGCCCATGAACGAGATCATTTTCATGCTGGGCGACTGGCCGGTGCGCACAATCGATGCGCTGATCGGCTTCGGCGCCCTCGTCCTCATCCTGCTGCTGGTCATCGCGGTGGTGATCGCGCGCTCGGGGCGGCGTGGCGCGGAACTCGCCATGGCGCATGCGATCCGGGCCGACGAGCTCGAGGAGCGCCTCAGCCAGGTGCTGCACGCCCAGAGCGAGGCCTCGGGGCGGGTCGACGCCATGACCCAGGCGCTGGCGGGACGTCAGGCCGAGATGGCGCGGGCGGTCAACGAGCGGCTGGATTCGGTGACGCATCGCGTCGGCCAGTCCATGGAAAATTCGACCCGCAACACCATGGAGAGCCTGCGCGCGCTGCATGAACGGCTCGGCATCATCGACAACGCGCACAAGAATCTCACTGATCTCACGACACAGGTGACGACGTTGCGCGACGTGCTCGCCAACAAGCAGTCGCGCGGCGCGTTCGGCCAGGCGCGGATGGAGGCGATTGTCCAGGACGGTCTCCCCAAGGGATCCTACGAGTTCCAGTTCACGCTCTCGACCGGCAAGCGGCCGGACTGCGTCGTGTTCCTGCCCGACCAGCGCCCGCTCTGCATCGATGCAAAATTCCCGCTGGAGGCGATGACGGCGCTGCACGACGCCCGCACCGACGAGGAGCGGCGCGTGGCCACGCAGCGGCTGCGCAGCGACGTCATGAAGCATGTCAGCGACATCGCCGAAAAATATCTCGTCACCGGCGAGACCCAGGAGATGGCGCTGATGTTCGTGCCGTCGGAATCGGTCTACGCCGAGATCCACGACGGCTTCGACGACGTGATCCAGAAGGCCTATCGCGCCCGCGTCGTGCTGGTGTCGCCGTCGCTGCTGATGCTCGCGATCCAGGTGATGCAGCAGATCATGAAGGACGCGCGCATGCGCGATGCCGCCGACCAGATCCGCACCGAGGTGATCAAGCTCGGCGACGATCTCGGCCGCCTGCGCGACCGCGTCCTCAAGCTGCAGAAGCATTTTGCCGACGTGAACGAGGACGTGCGCCAGGTGCTGATCTCCGCCGACAAGATCGAGAAGCGCGCAGGGCGAATCGAGGAGCTCGATTTCAGCAAGAGCGATGCGGGGGAGGGACCGCGGCTGGTGGCGACGGGGGCGGGCGAGTTGTTCCCGCGGAAGCTCCAGGCGGGGGAGTGAGATTGGGGCACACTGTCATGCCCCGCGAAGGCGGGGCATCCAGTACGCCGCGGCGGTTGTGATGGAACCGAGACGCTGGTGGTTACTGGATCGTCCGCCCCAGTGCGCAATTGCGCACAAGGCGGACGATGACGGTGGTGAGATAGTCACATGGGTGCACGCCATTACTACGTCTACATTCTCGCCAGCCGAATTGGCGGCACGCTCTATATCGGCGTGACGAACGATCTCATCCGCCGAGTGGCGCAGCACAAGTTGAAGCCCATCGAAAGCTTCACGGAGAAGTACGACGTCGCCCGACTTGTCTACTTCGAGCAGTTTGACGATCCCGAGAATGCGATCAAGCGGGAGAAGCGGCTGAAGAAGTGGAACAGGGCGTGGAAGGTTCGGTTGATCGAGCAGCATAACCCAAACTGGGATGATCTCTATCCTGGTATAGCCGGACCACCATAGCGCCGTCATACCCCGCGAAGACGGGGTCTCCAGTCCGCCGCAGCAGTTGTGATTGAACCGAGCCGCTGGTGATTACTGGATCGTCCGCCTTCGCGGACGATGACACCGAGCGTGTTGAAAGCTCTCCCGTCTGACCAGCTACCGCGAGAGTCTTTTCCCCCAGAATCTGCTAACACCTCCCCATGACCGCACCCGACGCGACCTCCTCCGCCGTGACCGCCGCCCCTGCGCCCTCCTGGCGCGAGAGCCTTGCCGTTTACCTGCAGCCGCGGGTGCTGATCGTGCTGTTTCTCGGCTTCTCCTCGGGGCTGCCGCTGGCGCTATCAGGGTCGACGCTGCTGGTGTGGATGCGGGAGGCTGGGGTCGATCTCAAGACCATCGGGCTGTTCGCGCTGGTCGGCACGCCCTATACGCTGAAGTTCCTGTGGGCGCCGCTGGTGGATGCGATGCATGTGCCGCTGTTCACCCGCGCCTTCGGCCGGCGGCGCGGCTGGCTGGTGTTCTCGCAGTTGCTCTTGATCATCGCAATCCTGCTGCTGGCGATGACCGACCCCGCACGCTCGCCGTTCTATGTCGCGCTCGGCGCGCTGCTGGTCGCAACCATGTCCTCGACCCAGGACATCGTGGTCGACGCGTTCCGGGTCGAGAGCCTGCCGGAGAGCGAGCAGGCCGCGGGCATGGCCGCTTACGTCGCGGCCTACCGCATCGGCATGCTGGTCTCGACGGCGGGCGCGCTGTTCATCGTCTCGGGCTTCGAGGGCACCGGCATTCCGCGCCAATCAGCCTGGATGTGGGGCTATGTGGTGATGGCGGCGATGGTGCTCATCGGGACGATCACGGCGCTGCTCGCGACCGAGCCCGAGCAATCGGCGCGGGCCGAGGCCGCGACACAGGCCGATACGGCTTTCGCGCGGGTTCTGCATGCGGCCATCGGCGCCTTCTCGGAGTTCCTGTCGCGCAAGGATGCGCTCGCTGCACTCGCCTTCGTGGTGCTGTTCAAGTTCACCGACGCCTTCTCCGGCACGATGACGGCGCCGTTCGTGATCGACCTCGGCTTCACCCGCAACGACTATGCGGCGATCGTGAAGGGCGTCGGCCTCGCGGCGACGCTGATCGGCGGCTTTGCCGGCGGATTTGTCGCGCGGCGCTATCCGCTGGCGACGAGTCTGTGGATCGGCGGCGTGGTGCAGGCGCTCGCCAACCTCTCCTTCTCCTGGCTGGCCATCGTCGGCACCAACCAATGGGCGCTGGCGCTCGCCATCTGCGCCGAGAATTTCACCAGCGCCATCGGCACCGTGATCTTCGTCGCCTACCTCTCTGCGCTGTGCCAGAACCCGCTGCACACGGCGACCCAATATGCGCTGCTCACCGCGCTCGCGGCGGTGGGGCGGACCTATCTCTCATCAGGTGCAGGCTTCGTGGCGGATACCACGGGCTGGGCGATGTTCTTCGTGATCTGCGTGCTGGTGGCCATCCCGAGCCTGATGCTGCTGGCGTATTTGCAGAAGCGCGGGCATTTCGAGGCGCTGGGGCCGGTGAGGGTTTAAGCTGACGCTCTCACCACCGTCATTGCGAGCGAAGCGAAGCAATCCAGACTGCCCCTGCGGAAACGGTATGGATTGCTTCGTCGCAAGGGCTCCTCGCAATGCCGACCGAGGGAGTGGAGCGCCCCTACTGCTTCTTGATCAAGCTCCACTTCGTGATCACGGCTTCGCTCATCTGGCCGGGATCGCTGGCGCAGGCGACCTCGTCCACCTTCACGGAGATCTCCTTGCCGACGAAGGATTTCAGCTGCGCGGCCTGCGCGTCGCTGGAGGTGACGAGCTGGAACGTCTCGGGGCCGGTTTCGAGATTGCACAGCCCGTTCGGCGGCGGCAGGCGGCGCGGTTCCGACGTGATCTGGTAGGTCGCGACGCGCTTGCCGTTCTTGACGTCGCGCACCTTCATCGCGTTGAGCTCGCCCGAGAGCACGTCGCCATTGTTGATCGGCTTGCCGGGCTTGGACGGCGGCGGCGCCTCGTCGCGTTGCTGCGCGGAGATGGCCGGGGTCACCAGCATCAGCATCGTCGCGACCAAAGCGAAGCGTGTGGCGAAAAGTTTCGTCATGTCGTCCGTTCCGTGGAAAGTCTGGATGGCTAGAACAGGGTGCGCTGCCGCATCGCAGCCGATAGCGTACCTTCGTCGAGATAATCAAGCTCGCCGCCGACGGGAACCCCGTGGGCGAGCCGCGTCACCTTCACATTGGCGTCCTGAAGCAGGTCGGTGATGTAATGCGCCGTGGTCTGGCCGTCCACCGTCGCATTCAGCGCCAGGATGATTTCATGCACCTCGGCTGCGTGGGCACGCGCCACCAGTGCGTCGATGGTGAGGTCCTGCGGGCCGACGCCGTCGAGCGGCGACAATGTCGCGCCGAGCACATGATAGCGACCCTGGGTCGCATTGGCCCGCTCCAGCGCCCAGAGGTCGGCGACGTCGGCGACAACGACGATGATGGAGGGGTCGCGCTTCGGATCGGTACAGACCGTGCAGGGATTTTGCGTGTCGATGTTGCCGCAGGTCTTGCAGACCTGGACCTTGTCCAGCGCCACCTGCAAGGCGCTCGACAGCGGCATCATCAGCGCTTCGCGCTTCTTGATCAGATGCAGCGCCGCGCGCCGCGCCGAGCGCGGACCGAGGCCCGGCAGCCGCGCGAGCAGCTGGACCAGCCGCTCGATCTCAGGACCTGCAACAGCGCCCATCTTATTGGCCGAACAGCCCCGGCGGCAGGCCGAGCCCGCCGGTGAGGGCCTGCATCTTCTCCTGCATGGCGGTCTCGGCCTTGCGGCGCGCATCACTGAGGGCGGTGACGAGCAGGTCTTCCAGCACCTCGCGCTCTTCGGCCTTCATCAGCGAAGGATCGATCCTGACGCCCTTGACGTCCATCTTCGCCGTCATGCGCACGGCGACGAGGCCGCCGCCGGAGATGCCCTCGACCTCGACGTTGGCGAGCTCGTCCTGCATCGCCTGCATCTTGGATTGCAGCTGCGCCGCCTGCTTCATCATGCCGAGAAAATCAGCCATGGGTGCGTGTCCTTGAAAACAAAGAATTGGCGCTAGAGATCGTCGTCGCCGTCGGAACCGTCAGGCGGATCGTCGCTGCCATAGTCGGCATTAATATTGGTCTCCGGCGCCTCGGGGGCAAGCCTGCGGACCTCGACGACCTTGGCGCCGGGGAAACGCGACAGCACCTCCTGCACGCGCGGATCAGCTTCCGCGGTACGGGCATGCTCCTGCTTGGCCGCCTGGTTCACCGAGCGCAGCGTCGGCTGTCCCTGCTCGTTCGAGACGATCACGGTCCAGCGGCGGCCGGTCCACAGCTCGAACTTCTTCGCAAGCTCCGAGATCATGGTCTTGGAGGCGTTGGGCTCGAGCGCGACCTCGAGCCGGCCCTCCTCGAAACGCACGAGACGCATGTCGCCTTCGAGCGCGCCCTTGGTCATGAGGTCGCGCTTCTGCCCGGCGAGCGCAACCAGCTGGGTGAAGCTCGTGATCCGCAGCTGGGGTGCCGCCCCTTGCGGATCCGGCGCGGGCGCCGCCATCTGAGGTCGGGCGCCACCGCCAAACGCAGTCGGAGACGATGTCGGCATCCGCACAGGTGCTGGCGAAATCGGCGCAGCGGAGGCAACCGGCGCGGCGGGGGCGCCGCTGCGCGCGCTACTTCCACCGCTCACGACCGGCGAGCCGCCGCCGTTCTGCTCGAGCATCTTGATCGCTTCGTCGGGCGTCGGCAGGTCGGCGACATAGGCGATGCGCACCAGAACCATTTCCGCCGCGGCCGCGGGGCGCGTTGCGGCCTGCACCTCGGTGATGCCCTTGAGCAGCATCTGCCACATCCGCGACAGCACGCGCATCGAGATCTTCGAGGCGAACTCCTTGGCGCGCACGCGCTCGGTCTCGCCATAGGCGACGTTGTCGGCAGTCGCCGGAATGACCTTCACACGGGTGACGAAATTGACGAACTCTGCGAGGTCCGAGAGCACGACGATCGGGTCGGCGCCGACACCGTACTGGTCACGGAACTCCTTGAAGGCGGCCGCGATGTCGCCGCGCGCCAGCGACTCGAAGAGGTCGATGACGCGGGTGCGGTCGGCGAGGCCCAGCATCTGCCTGACCGCATCGGCCTTCACCTGCCCCGCCGCATGCGCGATCGCCTGGTCGAGCAGCGACAGCGAATCGCGCACGGAGCCTTCCGCGGCCCGCGCGATGATGCCGAGCGCCTCCGGCTCGATCTCGACGTTCTCCTTGGCCGCAATACTGGCGAGGTGCTTCATCAGCACGTCGGCCTCGACGCGGCGCAGGTCGAAGCGCTGGCAGCGCGACAGCACCGTGACCGGAACCTTGCGGATCTCGGTGGTCGCGAACACGAACTTGGCGTGCTCCGGCGGCTCCTCCAGCGTCTTCAGGAAGGCGTTGAACGCCGCCGTCGACAGCATGTGGACTTCGTCGATGATGTAGACCTTGTAGCGGGCGCTGGCGGGGGCATAGCGGACGCTGTCATTGATCTGGCGGACATCGTCGACGCCGGTATGGGAGGCGGCGTCCATCTCCAGCACGTCCATGTGCCGGCTTTCCATGATCGCCTGGCAATGCACGCCCAGCGTCGGCATGTGGATGGTCGGCCCCTTCACCGATCCGTCCGGCATCTCATAGTTGAGGGCACGGGCGAGGATTCGCGCAGTGGTGGTCTTGCCGACGCCGCGGACGCCGGTGAGGATCCAGGCCTGCGGGATGCGCCCGGTCTCGAACGCGTTGGAGACGGTGCGGACCACGGCCTCCTGCCCGATCAGGTCGTCAAATGAGGAGGGGCGGTATTTGCGCGCCAGCACCCGGTAGGGCGCGTTGCCGGCCTGACCGGCGCTGTCGGGTTCGGGAGGGGCGCCAGCGTCGGTCATCGGTCGATCCGCAATGAAATGTCTCTTGGCCGGCTTTTGCGGAAAGGAGCGCGCTGGCGGCTGGTGCCGCCGGCGCTGGTTCGCTCGGAAAAACAGGTAGGAGACTGACGAGCGACCCGATCCGGACCTCGTTAGGGCTGCTTCCTTCCGGACCTGACCCGGTTGGCGAGTGGCTCGTCCACCGCCAATCTCCCGGTCCCTATTTGGGGCCAAAGGGAGCGGAAAGCAAGCGGGTATCGGCTCTTGCCGCTTGATCCTGCCCAGCATCCGGGCAAATTTCGGCCTGCCCAGCCGATAGGCTGTGCTTTCGCTGCCGGGACCACCTTGCTAAGAACGCTGCCGGAACTCCACCCAACCAGAAAAGCGATTGATCCCAATGGTTACACGTCGTGATGTTGCATCGATTGTCGGACTTGGCGCCGTGGCCGCGGCCGCGCTGGCTGCGCCGGCGGTAGCCCAGACCGCCGATCCGAACGAATCGACCTTCGCCCGCATCCGCCGGACCAAGAAGATGCGGATCGGCGCCGTCGGCGGCGGCGCGCCCTATTACATGAAGGATCTGTCCAGCGGCCAATGGAAGGGCTTCTACATCGACATCGCCAAGGGCCTCGCGGACGACATGGAGGCCGAGCTCGAGATCACCGAGACCACCTGGGGCAATTCGGTGCTCGACCTGCAGGCCAACAAGATCGACATCTTCTTCGGCCTCAACCCGACCCCAAAGCGCGCGCTGGTGATCGACTTCTCGGTGCCGGTCTTCAACAACGCCTTCGCCATCCTCTGCAAGAAGGATTTCAAGCCGAAGAGCTGGGCCGAATTGAACTCGCCCGACATCAAGATCGCGGTCGACCAGGGCTCCTCGCATGACCAGGTCGTCAGCCGCCTGACGCCGAAGGCGCAGATCACGCGGCTGAAGACCGCCGACGATGCCACCGCCGCGCTGCAGACCGGCCGCGTCGACGCGCAGTGCCTGATCACCATGCTGTCGCTGACCGTGCTGAAGAAGAACCCCGCGCTCGGCCAGCTCGTGCTGCCGACGCCGATCTTCGCCACCACCTCGAATGCCGGCTTCCGCCGCGAGGCCGACAAAACATGGCGCGACTACGTCAACACCTGGATAGACTTCAACAAGGGCCTCGGCTTCATCCGCAACGCCATCATCACCAATATGGAGCTGGTGGGCGTGACGGAAGCGGACATTCCGCCGGGCGTGTCGCTGTAAGAGTAATGTTCGAGGCCGGCTCGCTCCGCACACTCCACTCCGCCCCCTCCCCCGCTTGCGGGGGAGGGTTGGGGAGAGGGTGCCTCCACGGAGAGACTCCCCCAGAGGAAAGAGCCCTCACCCGCATCGCATCTTCGATGCGATGCGACCTCTCCCGCAAGCGGGAGAGGTGAAGAAGAGAGCACGCATGTATCAGTGGGACTTCGGCATCCTCTGGAGCTATCGCTGGCTCTTTCTCAACGGGCTCGGCGTCACGGTCGGCTTCACGATCGTCATCGTCGTGTGCGGACTGCTGTTCGGCCTGCTCGGGGCGTTCGGCAGCCTGTCGCGGATCAAGGCATTGCGGCTGACCGCGCTCGCCTTCATCGAGGCGTTCCGCTGCACGCCGATCCTGGTGCAGCTGATCTGGTTCTATTACGCGCTGCCGATCCTCGCCGGTGTCGAGATGACCCCGATCACGGCTTCGGCGCTGGCGCTCTCGCTCTATGGCGGCTCGTTCTATTCGGAGATCATCCGCGGCGGCATCGTCTCGATCGACCGCGGCCAGTCCGAGGCCGGCGCCGCGCTCGGCATGACGCCGGGCCAGAGCATGCGCCGCATCGTGCTGCCGCAGGCGATCAAGCGCATGATTCCGGCGCTGATGAACCAGTCGATCATCCAGTTCAAGAACACCTCCCTGGTCTCGGTGCTGGCCGTGCCTGATCTGGTCTATCAGAGCCAGGTCGCCGCCCATGACAGCTACCGGCCGCTGGAGACCTACACCGCGGTCGCGCTCGCCTATGCGGCAATCCTGATTCCGCTCACCATCCTCGTCCGCCGCGGCGAGAAGCAACTGGCGGTGAGCGAATGAGCGAGACGCCGAAAATCGAGATCCGCAGCCTTCGCAAGAGTTTTGGCAGCAACGAGGTCCTCAAGAACATCAATCTCGACGTCACCAAGGGCGGTGTCGTCGCGCTGATCGGGCCATCAGGCTCGGGTAAATCAACGCTGCTCCGCTGCATCAATCTCCTGGTCGTGCCCGACGGCGGCAGCGTCCGCGTCGGCGACACCCGCTTTGCGTTCGGAGACGGCGCCAAATTGCCCGATGTCAAAACGCTGGCGAGATTCCGCGCCACCACCGGCATGGTGTTTCAGCACTTCAACCTGTTCCCGCACATGACGACGCTGCAGAACGTGATGGAGGGGCCTGTCACGGTGCGGCGCATGGCCAAGGCGGAGGCCGAAACGCTCGCGCGTGCGCAGCTCGCCAAGGTGGGACTTGCGGAGAAAGCGGACCAATATCCGGCGACGCTCTCCGGCGGCCAGAAGCAGCGCGTCGCGATCGCGCGGGCGCTCGCGATGGAGCCCGATGTCATGCTGTTCGACGAGGCCACCTCCGCGCTCGATCCCGAATTGGTCGGTGAGGTGCTGAACGTGATCCAGCAACTCGCGTCGGAGGGCATGACCATGGTGATCGTGACGCACGAGATCGCGTTCGCCCGCGAGGTGGCCGAGCGTGTCGTGTTCATGCGCGACGGAATCGTGGTCGAGGAGGGTTCGGCGCGGCAGGTGATCGACAGCCCGCGGGAGGCTGCGACGCGCGCCTTCCTCAGCCATTTCCACCGCACCGGCGCGCTGCCGCCGGCAAATGCGATATCGTGATGTCCGGCATCAATCGCGCCTATCTCGTCACTGGTGCCGCCAGCGGCATCGGCCGCGCCACCGCAACGCTCCTTGCGGCGCCGGGCACTGCGCTGCTGCTCCACACGCGCGCGAACACAGAAGGCCTCGACGCGAGCGCGGCCGAGGCCGAAGCGAAAGGCGCCATCGTCGCAAAGTGTCTCGGCGATCTTGCCGAGAAAGCCGCCATTACTGCTGCCGTCACCGCCGCGAATGCCGCCTTCGGCCGGCTCGACGGACTCGTTCTCGTCGGCGGCCACGCCCGTCGCGGCAGCGCCATTGGCACGCCGGCGGATGAACTCCGCAAGGCGATGGACGAATCGGCGCTGGCGTTCACGCGGCTGGTTGATACCGCGCTGCCGCTGCTGCGCGCCGGGCGCGATGCGCGCATCGTCGCGATGTCGTCCTTCGTCGCGCACGCGATCCGACCCGAATTCGCGCCCTTTGCTGCGACCGCCGCGAGCCGTTCCGCGCTGGAAGCGCTGGTGCGGCTGGCCGCGATCGAGCTCGCGAAGGACGGCATCACCGTCAATGCGGTATCACCCGGCCTGATCGTCAAGGACAGACCGAGCGAGAGTCGGCTGTCGCCCGAACAGATCGCCGCAACCGAAGCGCTGATCCCGATGCGCCGCCGCGGGCGGCCGGAGGAAGTCGCCGAGATCATCGCCTTCCTGGCATCACCGAAGGCGTCCTACGTCACCGGCCAGGTCTGGCACGTCAATGGAGGCCTGACATGACCGAAGCAACCATCGAGCGCATCAGGCTGTTCCTGATCGAAAGCCCGATCAAGATGGCGCGCCTGCAGGGCGTCGGCAACGTCAAGGGCACGGTGAAGCGCGTGCTGATCGAGCTGACGTCGAGCGACGGCGTGATCGGCTGGGGCGAGGCGGCACCGTGGGAAGTGTTCACGGGAACGCCGGAAGCCGCGTTCGCCGCGCTCGATATCTATTTGCGTCCGATCGTGCTCGGCAAATCCGTTCGGCGCATACGCGCGCTGATGGCCGAGCTCGACCGTGCGCTGGTCGGTCACGCCGAAGCCAAAGTCGGCATCGAGATGGCGCTGCTGGACATCGTCGGCAAGTCGTCTGGGCTCTCGGTCGCCGACCTGCTCGGCGGCCGCGTGCGCGACACCATTCCCCTCTCCTTCTCGATCGCCGATCCGGATTTCGCCGCCGATCTCGAGCGCATGCGGAAAATGGTTCCGGACGGCAATGTCATCTACAAGGTCAAGACCGGCGTGAAGCCGCATCGCGAGGACCTCGATCATCTCGAAGCGATCCGCAAGGAATTCGGCGACAAGGTCGATTTGCGCGTCGACTACAACCAGGCGCTGGCGCCGTTCGGCGCCATCAAGATCCTGCGCGACGTCGAGGAATTCGCGCCGACCTTCATCGAGCAGCCGGTGCCGCGCAAATATCTCGACGTGATGGCGCAGCTGACCGCGGCATTGGAAACGCCGGTGCTGGCCGACGAAAGCTGCTTCGACCGCCGCGACATGATGGAGGTGGTGCGGCGTGAAGCGGCCGACGCCGTCTCGATCAAGCTGATGAAGGCCGGCGGCCTGTTCGAGGCCCAGGCGATCATGGCGATCGCCGACATCGCCGGCCTGCCCGGCTATGGCGGCACGCTGTGGGAGGGCGGCATCGGCCTTGCCGCCGGCACGCAGCTGATCGCGGCCACCCCGGGCATCTCGCTCGGCTGCGAATTCTACATGCCGCATCACGTGCTGACCGAGGACGTGCTGGAAGAGCGCGTTGCGAACCGCGCCGGCCATGTCGTGGTGCCCGACGGCCCCGGCCTCGGCATCCGCGTCAGCGAAACATCGGTCCGCGCCAATGCAAGGGTGCTGGCGGAGGCGTAGTTTCTGTCATTCCGGGGCGCGCGCAGCGCGAGCCCGGAATCCATAACCACAGGCAGGGGCTGCCGCACGCGCTGGCAACCAAGAGTCTTCGCCACGCTACTCCCTGTGGCTATGGGTCCCGGATCTGCGCTTCGCTTGTCCGGGACGACGAGCGCGTATGCGGTGACAGCGGGGCGCCATCCTTCCCCTCCGGGAATCCCTATCGTATGGTCGCACCCAACAAGCCCGTTCCCCATCGGGCCATCCGGAAACGCATATGCCCGAACCCGCCTGGTCGCTGCACTCCCGCCTGAAAGAGGACACCATCGATATCGGCGATCTGCCGCTGTCGAAGGTGCTGGTCATCAAGGACGCGCATTATCCCTGGCTGCTGCTGGTGCCGCGGCGGGTGGATGCGATCGAGATCATCGATCTCGACGAGGTGCAGCAGGCGCAGCTGATGACGGAGATCTCCCGCGTCTCGCGCGCGCTGAAGGAGATCACCAAATGCGAAAAGCTCAACATCGCCGCGCTCGGCAACCTCGTGCCGCAGCTGCACGTCCACATCATCGCGCGCCGAACCAACGACGCGGCCTGGCCGCGGCCGGTGTGGGGTGTGATGCCGCCATTGGCGCATGACGCCGCGGAGGTTCAGAATTTCATCAGCGCGCTTCGCCGCAAGATCTGGTTGGGTTGAAAGAACAATAATGTCAGCATTCGACGCATTTCCGCTGGGGCAGCCGGCCTTCGTCACCAACGTCCTCGACCGCGCCGCGCATCTGCGCCGCGACGACGAGAAGCTGTTTGTGCTGGAGCAGAAGCCGTCTTCGCGCGCCTATGTGGTCTATCGCGACTCGCTGCTGGTGAAGCGCGAGGGCGACAAGGTGCGCGCGCTGCTCGGAATCGACGAGGCGCTGAGATGCGGCGCCAATCCCGGCACGGTGTTCCTCGGGCTTCGCGACGCTGCGGCCGTGTTCGGCATGGGCCTGTCGCAGGCGGCCGCCGAGAAGCTGGTCGGCGGCGGCGACTACGCCGTCACCGAGCTGCGCGGCATGGCAATGCAGGGCGCGATCCCGCCCGAGGAGCTCTCGGCCGTGGCGATGGCGAAGTCGATGGTGGGCTGGCACCAGCGCCACGGCTATTGCGCCAATTGCGGCACGCGTACCGCGATGAAGGAAGGCGGCTGGAAGCGCGACTGTCCGAGTTGCAAGGCCGAGCATTTTCCGCGCACCGACCCGGTCGTGATCATGCTGGTCGCCTCCGGCGACAAGTGCCTGCTCGGCCGGCAGAAGCAGTTTCCGGCAGGCATGTATTCCTGCCTCGCCGGCTTCGTCGAGGCCGCCGAGACCATCGAGGACGCGGTGCGCCGCGAGATCCTGGAAGAGTCCGGGATCCGCTGCACCGACGTGCAATATTACATGACCCAGCCCTGGCCCTATCCGTCGTCGCTGATGATCGGCTGCAGCGCGCGGGCCGTGAGCGAGGACATCGTGGTCGATCACGCCGAGCTCGAGGACGCGCGCTGGTTCACGCGCGAGGAGGCGGCCCTGATGCTGACACGGACGCATCCCGACGGGCTCGCCGGCCCGCATCCGTTCGCGATCGCCCATCATCTGCTCGGCCGTTGGATACACGAGAAGAGCAGCTGAGCCGAACGACGATGGCCGGGATCGCGCCGCGCATCCTCTGCATCGGCATGCCGGTGCGCGACCTCATCCTGCGCGTCGAGGCCCTGCCCGAACGTGGCAGCAAGGCGAACGCCAGCCATCTCGCCGAGATCTGCGGCGGCAACGCGCTCAATGCCGCGATCGCGATCGCACGGCTCGGCGGCCGCGTCGCGTTCGCAGGGCCGATGGGCGATGCGCGGGAGACGTCCAGTGGCTTCATTCTCGCGCAGATGGCGCAGGAGGGCATCGATAGCACGCATATCGTGCGCATGCCGGGCCTGAGCACGCCGGTCTCGGCGATCATGATCGAGCCCTCGGGCGAGCGGACGCTCACGATCTATCGCGATCCCGCCTTGTGGACGGTGAAGCTGCCCGAGGCCGACGCGTTGCTCGCTGATTGTCAGGCGGTGCTCGTCGAAAGCCGCTGCGCGGCGTTCGCGACCTCGCTTGGCGCAGAGGCACGCCGGCGCGGCATTCCCGTCATCGTCGGCGTCGACCGCGCGATGGCGTTGCAGGACGGTCTGCTCACGGCCTCCTCGCATCTGCTGTTCGCCAGCGCCGAGCTGCAGGAGACGGCTGGCATCGCTGACGACGGCGCGGCCTTGAGGCGCCTGGCGGAGCTGACGCCCGCCTTCCTGGCGGCCACAAGGGGCCCGCGCGGCACGATCTGGCTAAATGAGGCGGGCGCGCTGGAGGAGACGCCGGCCTTCCCGGTCCAGGCGGTCGATACGCTGGGCGCCGGCGACGTCTTCCATGGCGCGTTCGCGCTCGGCCTCGCCGAGGGTAAGGACGCAAGGGGGGCGATGCGATTCGCCGCGGCCGCCGCGGCGCTGAAATGCACCCGCCATGGCGGCGGCCCGGCTGCCCCGCAACGCGTTGAAGTTGAAGAGCTTTTGCGCAATCGCCGGTAGAGCGATTCCACTGTAACGCCGAGATTATAGGCTTGCCGTGGAATGATTTTCTCTATATCAGGGAAATCTGCCCCTGAAATGGAACAAAGTTCTTCAAATGACTGATGTCGCCGTCCAGATCCCTGAGACCAGCCGCCGCCTCGACGCCATCGACCGCAAGATCCTGATGGTCCTCCAGGAAGACGCCTCCCTCTCCGTCGCCGAGATCGGCGACCGGGTCGGCCTGTCCTCGACCCCCTGCTGGAAGCGCATCCAGCGCCTGGAGGCCGACGGCGTGATCATCAAGCGCGTCGCCCTCGTCGACCAGAACAAGATCGGGCTCGGCATCTCCGTGTTCGTGTCGGTCGAGAGCTCCGACCATTCGGATGCCTGGCTGAAGCGGTTCGCCGAAGCCGTCAGCGCCATGCCGGAAGTGATGGAGTTCTATCGCATGGCCGGCGACGTCGACTACATGCTGCGCGTCGTGGTCGCGGACATGCAGGCCTATGACGTGTTCTACAAGAAGCTGATCAGCGCCGTGCCGCTGAAGAACGTCACCTCGCGCTTCGCGATGGAGAAGATCAAGTCGGTCACCGCGCTGCCGATCCCGGCGGTGGTGGCGGCTTAGGATTCATTACACGAAAACTGTCATCGCCCGGCTTGACCGGGCGATCCAGTACTCCGAGGCGGCTGTGATCGAACCGAGAGGCCGCGGCGTACTGGATGCCCCGGTCAAGCCGGGGCATGACAGCGAGATTGTGGCGCGGGCTGTGTTTCCCTGACGCCCTTCAAATCTTCTGATTGTACTCGCCGACCTCGGGATGCGTGCGCAGCACGCTGTTCACCATCTCGAACATGTCGTGCATGCGCTGCTCGGAGACCGGGCTCTCGACCACGACGACGAGCTCGGGCTTGTTGGAAGAGGCGCGCACCAGGCCCCAGCTGCCGTCCTCGACCGTGACGCGCACGCCGTTGACCGTGACGAGATCGCGGATCGCCTGATCGCCGATCTTGGCGCCCTTGGCCTGCAGGCCCTCGAAGTGCTTCACCACCTTGTCGATGACGCCGTATTTGACCTCGTCGGCGCAGTGCGGCGACATGGTCGGCGACGACCAGGTCTTCGGCAGCGCGTTCTTCAAATCGGCCATCGACTTGCCCGGCGCGCGGTCGAGCATGTCGCAGATCGCGATGGCCGAGACCAGGCCGTCGTCATAGCCGCGGCCGAACGGCTTGTTGAAGAAGAAGTGGCCCGACTTCTCGAAGCCGGCGAGCGCGCCCATCTCGTTGGTGCGGCGCTTCATGTAAGAATGGCCGGTCTTCCAATAGGCGACCTTGGCGCCCTGCTTCTGCAGCACGGGATCGGTGACGAACAGGCCGGTGGACTTCACGTCGACGACGAACTGCGCATCCTTGTGGATCGCCGACATGTCGCGCGCCAGCATCACGCCGACCTTGTCGGCGAAGATCTCCTCGCCGGTGTTGTCGACGACGCCGCAGCGGTCGCCGTCACCATCGAAGCCGAGGCCGACATCGGCCTTGTGATGCAGCACCGCATCGCGGATCGCGTGCAGCATCTCCATGTCTTCCGGATTCGGATTGTATTTCGGGAAGGTGTGGTCGAGCTCGGTGTCGAGCGGGATCACCTCGCAGCCGATCGCCTCCAGCACCTGCGGCGCGAACGCGCCGGCGGTACCGTTGCCGCAGGCCGCGACCACCTTGAGCTTGCGCGTCAGCTTCGGACGGGAGGTGAGATCGGCGATGTAGCGCGCCGGATAATTCTCGTGGAACTGGTAGGAGCCGCCCGCCTTGTTCTTGAACTCGGCATTGAGAACGATCTCCTTCAGCCGCGTCATCTCGTCGGGACCGAAGGTCAGCGGGCGGTTGGCGCCCATCTTCACGCCGGTCCAGCCATTGTCGTTGTGCGAGGCCGTGACCATCGCAACAGCGGGCACGTCGAGATCGAACTGCGCGAAATAGGCCATCGGCGTCACCGCAAGGCCGATGTCGTGCACCTTGCAGCCTGCCGCCATCAGGCCGGAGATCAGCGCGTATTTGATCGAGGCCGAATAGCCGCGGAAATCGTGGCCGGTGACGATCTCCTGGCGGACGCCGAGCTCGGCGATCAGCGCGCCGAGCCCCATGCCGAGCGCCTGCACACCCATCAGGTTGATTTCCTTCTGGAACAACCAGCGCGCGTCGTATTCGCGAAAGCCCGTGGGCTTCACCATCGGCTCGGATTCGAAGGCGTAGGTGTTGGGCAACAATACGGATTTCGGCTTCGGGAACATTGAGTCGGTCTCGTGGAAAGGGGGGGCGGGATTTGCTGCAGCCTTAGCGAATGCCGGACCGCAGCGAAAGGCGGGAATGGAGGCTTATGGCCGATAATTGCGGCAGTTTGGTAACGAAGAAACGTTACCGCGAGGGCGGCCAGAGCAAGGATATCTTCTTGAAATTGACGACCGCGCGATGGCGCGGAGCGCCTCTACTGCTCCAGCACCATCTGCCCGTTCGCGTATTCGAAACGCTTCAGGCGGGACAGGAAGGAGAGGCCGAGCAGGTTCTCCGACAGCGCTTCGTCCGGCAGCACCATGGCATCGACCTCGCGCAGGATGAGGCCGCCGACATCGAGCATGGCAATGCGGGTGCGCGCGGCCTTGATGGTGCCGTTGGCGGTGGAGACGGTGGCGTTGTACTCGCTGCGCGAAGGACGCAGGCCAAAGCGGGCGGCCGAGGTCTCGTTGAGCGCAACGACGGACGCGCCGGTATCGATCATGAAGCCGACGCGCTGGCCGTCGATCCGGCCCTCGGTCTGGAAATGACCGCGGCCATCCCGGGAGATGGCCAGGCTGCGGCCGCCGGCCGGCGCAGTGGCCGCGACTGCGACCGTCGTGCGCGGCACCGACGTGGCGGAAGCCGAGCTCATCTTGTCCGCCATCTGCGCCATGAAGGTGCCGAGGCCGATCATGACGGCCGCGATGATCATAATGTTACGCATCACACCACTTCCGAGCCGAAAGCTCGATTTCACCACGCGACAAGGCCGACCGCGAGCGAAGGCACGCCGGGGCTCCTGTCATTTTGACGAAAAGGATGAGCGGAGGGTTAATGCCGGTTGCGAGTTCTCACGTCCCGCGCGGCTTCGCCCGCCTGGTCGGCACTGCGCTCGCGGGATCGTCGGGCCAGGGGTGACGCGGATAGCGGCCGCGCAGGTCGGAGCGGACGGCGGCGTAGCTGCCGCGCCAGAAGCCTGGCAGATCGCGCGTCACCTGCACCGGGCGCTGGGCCGGGGACAGCAATTCCAACACCAGTGGCACCTTGCCGGCGGCGATCGAGGGATGGGTGTTGAGGCCGAACAATTCCTGCAGCCGCACCGCAATGGTCGGACCCTGCTCGGCCTCGTAGTCGATCGCAAGCACGCTTCCGGTCGGCGCCTCGAAATGGGTCGGCGCCTCGCGGTCGAGCCGCGCGCGCATCTGCCACGGCAATAGCGCCATCAGGGCATCGGAGAGATCGCCCGCGGAGATGTCCTTCAATGCGATCTTGTCGTAGAGCGCCGGCACCAGCCAGTCGTCGCGCCGTGCGATCAGGCCGTCGTCCGAGAGATCGGGCCAGCTGTCGCCTTCGGCCTTGCGCAGGAACATCACGCGATCACGCCACTGCTTGGCGGCCTTCGACCAGGGCAGCCGGTCGAGGCCCGCGGTGATCAGGCCATCTGCAAAGATGCGTGCGGTGTCCTCCGAGGGCGACACGGCAAGCGTCGCTTCGGACAGCGTGATCGCGTGCAGCACGCGCCTGCGCCGCGCCCGCAGCGCCATCGCGCCACGATCGAACGAGATCTCGTCGGTAGTCTCGATGTGCTCGGCGAAATGCCGCTCGATCTCGTCCTCGGTGATTTGCGCGGCGAGCAGGATGCGTCCGCTCGCCGCCGTCCCCGTCATCTCGCCGATCGCGATGTAGGACGCGCGGGCGAGCGAGGAGGTCTGCTCGACAGACGCGCCGCGCCCGTTGGCCAGCACGAAGCTGCCATTGCCGCGATTGCGCGCGACGCGGTCCGGAAATGCGTAAGCGAGCATCAGGCCGGTCGAGAGATCCTCCTGCTGCACCACCTTCTCCGCAGCCGCGACCTGCGAGGCCCAGCGGCGGGCCAGATCGCGCGCGCTTGCCGCGCGCGGCGAGCGGTCCCGGCGGAACTGGTCCCGGCGGTGCTCGAGATCGACGCTGTCGCCGCCAAGGCCGCGCTCGGTGATGACGGCTGCGATTTCGGCGGCGGCCTCGCCGCTGCCGGCGCGATGCGAATCCACGATCATGCGCGCCAGCCGCGGCGGTAGCGCCAGCGCGCGCAGGCTCTTACCTTCCGCGGTGATGCGGCCATCGCCGTCGAGCGCGTTGAGCTCGGTCAGCAGGCTCTTGGCTTCCTTCCAGGCCGGCTGCGGCGGCGGATCGAGGAACGACAATGCGGCGGGATCGCTGACGCCCCATTGCGCGAGATCGAGCACCAGCGAGGACAGATCGGCGCTGAGGATTTCCGGCTGGGTGTAGGGCGCGAGCGAGGCGGTCTGCGGCTCGTCCCAGAGCCGGTAGCAGACGCCGGCCTCGGTGCGGCCGGCGCGGCCGCGGCGCTGGTCCACCGCCGCGCGCGAGGCGCGCACGGTCTCGAGCCGCGTCAGGCCGATATCGGGCTCGTAGCGCGGAACGCGGGCGAGACCGGAGTCGACCACGATGCGCACGCCTTCGATGGTGAGCGACGTCTCGGCGATCGAGGTCGCCAGCACCACCTTGCGCGTGCCCTTGGGGGCCGGCGCGATGGCACGGTCCTGCACGGCGGCATCGAGCGCGCCGAACAGCGGCACGATCTCGACGGAGGCGTCCTGCACGCGCTCGGAGAGGAAATTCTGGGTGCGGCGGATCTCGGCGGCACCCGGCAGGAACGCCAGCACCGAGCCGCTGTCGGCGCGCAGCGCGGACGCGATCGCATCCGCCATCTGCCGTTCGATCGGCGCGTCGGCCTTGCGGCCGAGATAGCGCGTCTCGACCGGAAACGCACGGCCCTCGCTTTCGACGACGGGGGCATCGCCGAGCAGCCTTGCCACCCGCGCACCGTCGAGCGTTGCCGACATCACCAGGATGCGCAGGTCTTCGCGCAAGCCGGTTTGCGCATCACGCGCCAGCGCGAGGCCCATGTCGGCGTCGAGCGAGCGTTCATGGAATTCGTCGAACAGGATCGCGGCAACGCCGGAGAGTTCGGGATCGTCGAGGATCTGGCGGGTGAAGATGCCCTCGGTCACCACCTCGATGCGTGTGGCGCGCGAGATCTTCGAGCCGAAGCGGACACGATAGCCGACGGTTTCGCCGGCGCGCTCGCCGAGCGATTTGGCCATGCGGTCGGCACTGGCGCGCGCGGCGATGCGGCGCGGCTCCAGCACGATGATCTTTTTGCCTTTAGCCCAGGGCGCATCGAGCAAGGCCAGCGGCACGCGTGTGGTCTTGCCGGCGCCCGGCGGCGCCACCAGCACGGCGGCGTTATTGCCCTCCAGCGTGCGCGAGAGGTCGTCGAGCACGGCGTCGATCGGGAGGGGCGTGTCGAAGCTGCGGGGCAAGGAAGCATCCGGTCGTCATGCCCGGCCTTGTGCCGGGCATCCACGTTCTTTCAAGCGAGAGTGAACAAGACGTGGATGGCCGGGACAAGCCCGGCCATGACGGTTTCGTTCAACGAGAATGTGCAGCTATCAGCCCTGCACCGCCGGCCGCCCGACGCTCTCATAGGTGAAGCCGGCGGCTTCCATGTCCTCGGGGCGGTAGATGTTGCGGAGGTCGACGACGACCGGCTGCGCCATGGTCGCCTTCAGCCGGTCGAGATCGAGCGCGCGGAACTGCACCCATTCGGTGACGATGACGAGCGCGTCGGCGCCTTGCGCGCAGACATAGGCGTCCTCGCAATAGGTGATATCGGGCAATTCGCCCTTGGCCTGCTCCATGCCGACGGGATCGAACGCCTTCACCTTCGCGCCCATGTCGATCAGACCGGTCACCAGCGGAATCGACGGTGCATCGCGCATGTCGTCGGTGTCGGGCTTGAAGGTGAGGCCGAGCACGGCGACGGTCTTGCCGCGCAAATTGCCGCCGAGCGCCTGGCTCACCTTGCGCGCCATCGCGCGCTTGCGGTTCTCGTTCACCGCCAGCACCGATTCGACGATGCGCAAGGAGACGTCGTAATCCTGCGCGATCTTGATCAAGGCCTTGGTGTCCTTCGGGAAGCACGAGCCGCCGAAACCGGGACCGGCATGCAGGAATTTTGTGCCGATGCGGTTGTCGAGGCCGATGCCGCGCGCGACCTCCTGCACGTTGGCGCCGGCTTTTTCGGACAGATCGGCGATCTCGTTGATGAAGGTGATCTTGGTCGCCAGGAACGCGTTGGCGGCGTATTTGATCATCTCGGCGGTGCGGCGCTCGGTGAACATCAGCGGCGCCTGGTTCAGCGACAGCGGGCGATAGATGTCGCCCATCACCTTGCGGCCGCGCTCGTCGGAAGTGCCGACCACGATGCGGTCGGGGAATTTGAAATCGCGGATTGCCGCGCCCTCGCGCAGGAACTCGGGATTGGAGGCGACCACCACGTCCGCCGACGGATTGGCCTCGCGGATGATGCGCTCGACCTCGTCGCCGGTGCCGACCGGCACGGTCGATTTCGTCACCACCACGGTGAAGCCTTGCAGCGACTGCGCGATCTCTTTCGCGGCGGCATAGACGTAAGACAGGTCGGCATGACCGTCGCCGCGGCGCGAGGGCGTGCCGACCGCGATGAACACGGCGTCGGCATCGGCAACCGGCTTCTTCAGGTCGGTAGTGAAGTCGAGCCGCTTGGCTTTGACGTTGTTCGCGACCAGCTCGTCGAGGCCAGGCTCGTAGATCGGGATCTCGCCGCGATGCAGGGCCGCGATCTTCCTCTCGTCCTTGTCGACGCAGGTGACGTCGTGGCCGAAATCCGCAAAGCAGGCGCCGGACACCAATCCCACATAGCCCGTGCCGATCATCGCAATTCGCATGAAAAATCCTGTTCCAGCTTGGTTAACGGAAGCCCAATTGGGGGCGGTTTAGCATTTTCCCGAGGTCATGGAACAGTCCGCATGCAAAAACCGGCCCGCGATTTGAACCGGTAAAGAAGTCGGAAACCACTGGGCTCCAAACTGCCCCACGCCCACACAGGGACGGGCGGAACGCGCCTCGAAAAGGGACACCATGGCACGATCAGGCACAATCGCGGCGGCCAGCCCTTCCAAGGCGCCTTCGGCCGCGCGTATCGACTGGGTCGACTATGCCAAGGGCATCTGCATCGTCATGGTCGTGATGATGCATTCGGTGCTGGGGGTCGAGCTTGCCGCCGGGCAGATCGGCTTCATGCATGCCGTCGTGGCCTTCGCAAAGCCGTTCCGGATGCCGGATTTCTTCCTGATTTCGGGCTTGTTCCTGTCTCTGGTGATCGATCGGGACTGGCGAACCTATCTCGACCGCAAGGTGGTGCATTTCGCCTATTTTTATGTCGTCTGGGTGACAATCCAATTCGGCTTCAAGGCGCCGGCCTTCGCGGCCGAGACCGGCTGGCATCAGGTTGGCCTGTTGTATCTCGAATCCTTCGTCGAGCCGTTCGGCACGCTGTGGTTCATCTATCTGCTGCCGATCTTCTTCGTCGTCACGAAACTGACACGCAAGATCCCGCCGCTCGCGCTCTGGCTGGTCGCCGCCGCGCTGGAGACCGCGCGCATCACGACCGGCTGGACCGTCATCGACGAGTTCTGCGCACGCTTCGTCTATTTCTATTCGGGCTATTTGCTCGCGCCTTACGTGTTCGCCCTGTCGAATCGCGCGCGGAAGCATCCGGCGCTGGCGCTTGCAGCGCTCGCCAGCTGGGCGCTGGTCAATGCCGGCCTCGTCGCATCGGGCGCCAGCGAGTGGGCGATCGTCTCGCTCGCGCTCGGCTTCGCCGGCGCCTGCGCCATCATCGTGGCGGGCACGCTGCTCGCGCGGGCGCACTGGCTCAATTTCCTCCGCTTCTGCGGCGAGCATTCGATCGTGATCTATCTCGCCTTCTTCCTGCCGATGGCGTCGACACGGACGCTGCTGCTGCGCACGGGTGTCATTGCCGATATCGGCACGGTGTCGCTGCTCGTCACCGTCGCCGGCGTGCTGGGTGCGCTGGCGATCTGGCAAGGCGCATTGCGGCTTAATGCGCGCTTCCTGTTCGAGCGGCCCGATGCGTTCTGGATCGCGCCGAGGAAAACGGGTGCGGTGTTGCAGGCGGCGGAGTAGCCGCGCCCACGGTGTCGTCGCCCGGCTTGCCGTCTTCGCTAAAGCTTCACCGGCCGAGCACCGCTGTGGGCCCGGCGTAGCCTCGCGGAGACGGGACCGCGCGACCCAGTACGCCGAGACGCCAGTCATTGAACCGAGAAGCCGCGGCGTACTGGATTCCCCGCTTTCGCGGGGAATGACAGCGGGGGATAGTCGCGCTACCAGCGCAAAAATCCCCCTTCCAAGGCTGTCAAAGCCCGCAAAAATTCATACATTGCGGCCATGCCCAAGACATCTCCGAAGACCACCGCCAAAGCTGACACCAAGGCCGCGCCGAAAGCTGCCGAGACCAAGCCCGCTGCTGCCAAGACGATACCCGCGACAGCTGCTGCCAAACCGGTCGCGGCCAAGGCGGCCGGCAAGGGCGACCATGTCTTCTTGGTCGACGGTTCCTCCTACATCTTCCGCGCTTATCACGCGTTGCCGCCGCTGAACCGCAAGTCCGACGGGCTCCAGGTCAACGCCGTGCTCGGCTTCTGCAACATGCTGTGGAAGCTGCTCCGCGAGATGCCCGAGGACAACCGGCCGACGCATCTGGCGATCGTGTTCGACAAGTCGGAGATCACCTTCCGCAACAAGATCTATCCGGACTACAAGGCGCACCGGCCGCCCGCCCCCGACGATCTCATTCCGCAATTCGCGCTGATCCGCGAGGCGGTGCGCGCCTTCGACCTGCCCTGCCTGGAACAGACCGGCTTCGAGGCCGACGATCTCATCGCGACCTATGTGCGACAGGCCTGCGAGCGCGGTGCCAGCGCCACCATCGTGTCCTCCGACAAGGACCTGATGCAGCTCGTCACCGATTGCGTCACCATGTACGACACCATGAAGGACCGCCGCATCGGCATATCAGAGGTGATCGAGAAGTTCGGTGTGCCGCCGAACAAGGTGGTCGAGGTGCAAGCGCTCGCGGGCGATTCCACCGACAACGTGCCCGGCGTGCCCGGCATCGGCATCAAGACTGCGGCGCAGCTGATCACCGAATATGGCGATCTCGACCAATTGCTGTTCCGGGCCGGCGAGATCAAGCAGCCGAAGCGGCGCGAGGCGCTGCTCGAGAACGCCGCGAAGGCCCGCATCTCGCGGCACCTCGTGCTGCTCGACGACAAGGTCGAGCTGGAGGTGCCGCTCGACGACCTCGCCGTTCACGAGCCCGACGCGCGCAAGCTGATCGCCTTCCTCAAGGCGATGGAGTTCACGACGCTGACGCGGCGCGTCGCCGAATATGCGCAGATCGATCCCGCCAATGTCGATGCCGATCCCGGCTATGCCAGCGGCGCCAGCGTGTTCACGACGCTGCCGCCCTCGGACGTCGTGCCCACGCCAGGCACGGGAACCCCGGCGCAGGCCCGACCGAACCAGCCGAACAAGTCGGCAGGCAAGGAGGACAAGGCTGCGAGCCCGAAGGGTGCGCCGATCTCGCTCGCCGCCGCACGCGAAGAGGCGCTGCGCAAGCTTCCGGTCGATCGCGGCAAATACCAGATTATCAAGACCCCTGGGGAGCTCGACGCCTTCATCGCGCGCATCCATGATGCCGGCCATGTCGCGATCGAGACGAGAGCGAATTCGATCGATCCGATGCAGGCCGATCTCTGCGGCATCGCGCTGGCGCTGGCGCCGAACGAAGCCTGCTACGTGCCGCTGGCGCACAAGCAATCCGGCGGTGGCGCCGGCCTGTTCGATGCCGGCCTCGCGCCGGACCAGGTCAAGCATGACGACGCGCTGCAAGCGCTGCGGCCGGTGCTGGAATCGGCGGGCATCCTCAAGATCGGCTTCGACCTCAAGTTCACTGCCGTGATGCTGGCGCAGCACGGCATCACCTTGCGCAACATCGACGATGCGCTCCTGATCTCCTACGTGCTCGATGCCGGCCGCGGCTCGCATGCGCTGGAGCAGCTGTCGGAGCGCTGGTTCGGTCATGCCATGCTGAAGGAAAGCGAGCTGCTCGGCAGTGGCAAGGGCAAGATCACCTTCGACCAGGTGCCGATCGACAAGGCCGCACCGCTATCGGCCGAAGGCGTCGACATCGCCTTGCGGGTCTGGCGCGCGCTGAAGCCGCGTCTCGTTTCCGAGCACATGAGTGCGGTCTACGAGACGCTGGAGCGGCCGCTGGTATCGGTGCTTGCGCGCATGGAGCGGCGCGGCATCTCGATCGACCGCCAGGTGCTGTCGCGTCTGTCCGGCGACTTCGCCCAGACAGCAGCGCGCGTCGAGGCCGAGATCCAGCAGATCGCGGGCGAGCCGGTCAATGTCGGCAGCCCCAAGCAGATCGGCGATATCCTGTTCGGCAAGATGGGATTGCCCGGCGGCACCAAGACCAAGACCGGCGCCTGGTCGACCACCGCGCAGGTGCTGGACGAGCTCGCCGAGCAGGGCCACGACTTCCCGAAGAAGATTCTGGAGTGGCGCCAGGTCTCCAAGCTGAAATCGACCTACACCGACGCGCTGCCGACCTACGTCAACCCGCAGACCCACCGCGTGCACACCACCTACGCGCTGGCTGCGACCACGACCGGGCGCCTGTCATCGAACGAGCCGAACCTGCAGAACATTCCGGTGCGCACCGAGGACGGCCGCAAGATCCGCCGCGCCTTCATCGCCACGCCCGGGCACAAGCTGGTCTCCGCCGACTATTCACAGATCGAGCTGCGACTGCTCGCGGAGATCGCCGACATTCCCGTGCTGAAGCAGGCCTTCCGCGACGGTCTCGACATTCACGCCATGACCGCATCGGAGATGTTCGGCGTGCCGATCAAGGGCATGCCGAGCGAGATCCGCCGCCGCGCGAAAGCGATCAATTTCGGCATCATCTACGGCATCTCCGCGTTCGGCCTCGCCAACCAGCTCGGCATCGCGCGCGAGGAAGCCTCCGCCTACATCAAGAAGTATTTCGAGCGCTTCCCCGGTATCCGCGCCTATATGGACGAGACGCGCGACTTCTGCCGCAATCACGGCTACGTCACCACGCTGTTCGGCCGCAAGTGCCACTACCCTGACATCAAGGCGTCCAACGCCTCGGTGCGCGCGTTCAACGAGCGCGCCGCGATCAACGCGCGGCTTCAGGGCACTGCCGCCGACATCATCCGCCGCGCCATGACGCGCGTCGAGGATGCGCTGGCCGAGAAGAAGCTCTCGGCGCAGATGCTGCTCCAGGTGCACGACGAGTTGATCTTCGAGGTGCCGGACGACGAGGTCGAGGCCACGCTTCCCGTCGTGCAGAAGGTGATGCAGGACGCGCCGTTCCCGGCCGTGCTGCTCTCGGTGCCGCTGCATGTCGACGCACGCGCTGCGAACAATTGGGACGAGGCGCATTGATGGCCTCCTCTTCACCTCTCCCCGTAAGAACGGGGCGAGGGGGCGCACCGAACGCGCAGCGAGCACCTGATTGTCCTCCGTGCAATTGCGCGATGGCTCCACGATCCCGCGCATATTAGAACCTTTGCATCTCCCGCACCGGTTCACCCATGCCCCACACCTCCGCTCTGCTCGGCTTTGCCCTCGTCTGCCTTGGCCTCGTGCTCACGCCGGGGCCGAACATGATCTATCTGATCTCGCGCTCGATCACGCAGGGGCCCGCGGCCGGCATCGTCTCGCTCGGCGGCGTGGCGCTCGGCTTCGTGTTCTACATGCTGTGCGCGGCGTTCGGCATCACGGCGCTGTTGCTCGCCATTCCCTTCGCCTACGACGCGCTGCGCTTTGCCGGCGCCGGCTACTTGCTGTGGCTCGCCTGGCAGGCGGTGAAGCCCGGCGGGCGCTCGCCGTTCCAGGTGAGGAAGCTCGCCATCGACAGCCCGCGCAAATTGTTCGCGATGGGCTTCGTCACCAACCTGCTCAACCCGAAGATCGCGATGCTGTATCTGGCGCTGCTGCCGCAATTCATCGATCCCACAGCGGGCAGCGTGCTGACGCAGTCGGTGGTGCTGGGCGCGATCCAGATCGCGATCAGCGTCAGCGTCAACGCGATGATCGCGCTCGCCGCCGGCTCGATCGCGCTGTTCCTGGCGAACCGGCCGAGCTGGATGCTGGTGCAGCGCTGGCTGATGGGCACCGTGCTGGCCGGGCTTGCGGTGCGGATGGCGGTGGAAGCGAAGAAGGTGTGAGGGCACACTGTCATGCCCCGGCTTGACCGGGGCATCCAGTACGTCGCGGCCTCTCGACTCAATCACCGCCGTCTCTGGAATACTGGGTCGCCCGGTCAAGCCGGGCGACGACAGCAGAGCAACGGCTCAATCCAGCTTCGCCTCCATGCCGCGCTTCACCGCCGGCCGGGCCATCAGGGCCTCGTACCAGCGCTTGACGTTGGGGAAGTCGGCCAGCTCAACCTTGTGGCGAGGATGGCGCCAGGCCCAGCCCAGGATGGCAAAATCGGCAACCGAGAGATCGCCGGCGACGAAGTCGCGCCCCTCCAGGCGACGATCGAGCACGCCATAGAGCCGGCGCGTCTCGGCCATGAAGCGCTTCAAGCCGTAGGCCCGGTCCTGCTCGTTCTCGAGCGCGATGAAATGGTGCACCTGGCCGGGCATCGGCCCGAAGCCGCCCATCTGCCACATCAGCCATTCGTAGACCGGGATGCGCTGGATAAGCGATTTCGGCAGGAATTTGCCGGTCTTTTCACCGAGATAGAGCAGGATCGCACCGGATTCGAAGATGCTGACGGGCTTGCCCTCGGGGCCCTCGGGGTCGACGATCGCGGGGATCTTGTTGTTTGGGGAGAGCTTGAGGAACTCGGGCGCCATCTGCTCGCCCTTGGTGATGTTCACCGGGATCACCTTGTAGGGCAGCCTCATCTCCTCCAGCGCGACCGAAATCTTGCGGCCGTTCGGCGTGTTCCAGGTGTAGAGCTCGATGGTCATTCCGTGTCCTTCCCAAGAGGCGTGCCCCCTGAACTACTCCAGAAGGTTGCACCCTCACAACCGGCGGACCGGGATGGCCGATCCCTGTTGACGGGAGACGCCCCCTCTGGAATGTCGCGCCGGTCGCGGATAAATTCCGCCTCCTCCAAAAACGCTGTTCGAGGGACCGCCGTGTCGAAATCCGCCTCCCGCGCCCGCCTGTTCGAAATCATCCGCCGGCGCTCATTCGGCCGCGGCGAGGTGACGCTCGCGTCGGGCCGCAAGAGCGATTTCTACTTCAACCTCAAGCCGACCATGCTCGACCCCGAGGGAGCGACGCTGCTCGCCGAGCTGACTTACGAGGCGCTGAAGGACGACCAGCTCGATTTCATCGGCGGGCTCGAGATGGGCGCGGTGCCGCTCGCCGGCGCGCTGGCGCAGATCTCCTGGATCAAGGGCCATCCGATCGCGGCCTTCTTCGTGCGCAAGAAGCCGAAGGAGCACGGCGCCAAGCTCGCGATCGAGGGCCTGCCCAAGGGTGAGACGCTGGCCGGCAAGCGCGTCGTGATCGTCGAGGACGTCACCACGACCGGCGGCTCGGCGATGAAGGCGGTGGAATCCGTGCGCGAGGCCGGCGCCAATGTCGTGCTGGTGCTGACTATGGTCGATCGCGAAGAGGGCGCCACCGACACGTTCGGTGCGGCCGGCCTGCCGTTCCGCTCGCTGTACAAGGCGTCGGAATTTTTGAAGGGGTGAAGGCGGAAATTTCTCCGCCGTCATGCCTCAGTGTGCCCCGGAAGCCACCATCCGTCCAAAGCTGGGCCCGGCCTTAAAGAGGCCACCGCCTCGTCTTGAAACCGCCTCCGCTCAACTGCTCATTTACCATCCCGCTTTATGGTGAATCGTGTGCTGAGACCTCTCGGTCCCAGCCGGTTCAGTAGCGTCGGGTGGAGTAAGCATTGCGTACAGTCATGTCCCATGCGCGCCGGCGGCGTCGCGCGATGCTTGTGGCCGCCACGCTGGCAGCGCCGCTGCTCGCAACTCCGGCTCCGGTTTCGGCCGAAGGCCTGTTCGACTTCCTTTTCGGCGGTATGCAGCAGCAGCGGCCGCAGCGCGAGGTGCCGCAGCAGGCGAACTCCTACGTAGATCCCTTCAGCAGCCAGCAGAATGCCTCTCCGCAATATGTCCCGCCGACCCGCTCGGCCGCGGCCGGCGGCTCGGGACCTGCCTTCTGCGTGCGCAGCTGCGACGGCAAATATTTCCCGCTGATGCGCGGCCTCGTCTCGCCGGCGCAGATGTGTCAGGCATTCTGTCCTGCCACCGCGACAAAAGTCTATTTCGGCTCCAGCATCGAGGGCGCTTATTCCCAGACCGGCGAGCGTTACGCCGAAAGCGAGAATGCGTTCGCCTATCGCAAGACGCTGCGCGCCGACTGCACCTGCAACGGCCGTGAGCCGGTCGGCCTCGCTCCGGTCGATCTTGCCCTGGATTCCTCGCTGAAAGCCGGTGACGTGATCGCCACCACCGACGGCCTCGTCGCCTATACGGGCATCCGCGTCGGCAACGACCAGGCTGCGGAATTCACCCCGGTCGCCTCCTACCCCGGCCTCACTGCCCAGGTCCGCGCGCGGCTCGGCGAGATGAAGGTGGCGCCGGTGCGGGCAGAGACGGTGTCGGCGGATGCGCCGGCGTCAAACGAGATCGTGCGCGAGGCACTGCCGGACGTGACGGTGCCGAAGACGACCGCGAAGCCGGCGAAGCGGGCGGGGTTAGAATAAGCCTCACCTGCATCTGAGCCGTCATTGCGAGGAGCCCTTGCGACGAAGCAATCCAGAATCCCTCCGCGGAAAGATTCTGGATTGCTTCGCTACGCTCGCAATGACGGAGTTTGCGGCACTACCTCCCGATGATCACCCCGATCACGTTCGGCGCCGCCAGATATTTCTCCTCGATCGCCGCGCGCGCGGCGGCGCGGTTTTCCGGCGTCAGGAGGCCGCGCTTCTCGGCCAGGATCATCCAGCAGAAACCCCACCAGTCCGTCAGCATGCCCTGATCGCCGACGAGGTCATAGCCCTGCTCGGCCGCGAAGATGCGCGCATGCGCTTCGTCCAGCGTGTCGAGAAACAGATGATCTTCGGGCGAGAACAGATCGTCGCTGACGTCGTCGATGGTGTAGCCCCAGATCGACTGACACACCGCGTTGAACTCGCGATCGAACTGGTCATCGTCGACCCTCTGGCGCCGCGCGGCCTGATGCAGCCGCGACAGCGAGCGCGCGAAATCGGCGATCCGGGTGAGGGCAAACTGGTCGAAGGCAATGGTGGACATGTAGTCCTCGCGGAGTCTGACAAACGCTAGATATTGTGTCGGCTAGATACCGAATCACAATGATATATCAAAGACTTGCTAAAGTGTTCTTAATTTGTTCCAGGTGTATGCGGAATCGAAAGGGGCCGCCCGAGGCGACCCCTTGCCGGTTGCAATCTTGTTCGGGATGAAATCCAGCCCCGGCAAGCGTAACGTTAAAACCGACAACGGGCTTTGCGCGATTCCGGAAAAATACCGATCGTACTGCTGTCCTAATTCGGCGGGCGCCTCAATAGCAACGCGACGCCGCAATGGCGTGGACACGGCGGTCGCCGAGGAGATGGGCGACAAAGCCGTTCTTCGGAAAGATCCTGGCGAAGGCAGCGTCGCGGATGCTGAGGCCGCCGGCATAGGCGCCGAACGCAGGCATGACCGCGCGCAACCCGTCGCTGGCGAAGCAGCGGCGCTCCATCGAGCGACCGCGCGCCGAGACACGCGCCTTCGGATGCAGATGGCCGGCGATCTCGCCGCATGCGCCGGTCGGCTCGTGGCGGAAGGTGATCGGGCCGATCGCCACTTCATCCGCGATGGTGCCGCCGAGATCGCGCGGCAACATGGGATCATGATTGCCCGAGATCCAGATCCAGTCACGGCCGGTCTGGAGTGCGGCCACCGCGTCGCGGTCCTCGGCCGACAAGCGCTCATGCGCGCTGCGGTCGTGAAAACTGTCGCCGAGCGCGATGACTACTCGCGGATCATGGCGGGAGATGACAGCAGCGAGCCGGCCAAGCGTCGCGATGGTATCGTAAGGCGGCAGCAGCACGCCGCGCATCGCGAAGCTCGAGCCTTTCTCCAGATGCAGGTCGGAGACGACGAGCAGGCGCTGCTCGTCCCAGAACAGCGCGCCGGAAAGATCGGCCGCGAAGGTTACATCGCTGATCGTGACTCTGGAAACGCGCATGTCCTCGACATCTCCCGAAACTAGCGCGCCTGCCGTCACGTCTTACCCGCTTCTATCCATCGCCTCTTTGACAAGCTCGTCGGCGGCCTCGGCCAAAAGCTCGTCTGCAGCTTCGCCATAAACTGACTCGCGGCCGATTTCCAGCATCACGGGCACCGCGAGTGGGGAGACGCGATCGAGTTCCCGGTGCGTGATACGGCCCTGGATGCGCATCAGCATGTCGCTGAGGCGGCGCAAATCGAGCAGGCCGGTGGCGGCATCGGCGCGCGCGGCGCGGAGCAGGACGTGATCGGCCTGGTGCTTGCGCAGCACGTCGTAGACGAGATCGGTCGAGAACAGCACCTGGCGGCGGCTCTTCTCTTCGCCGGTGTGGCGACGCGCGATCAGGCCGGAGATGATCGCGCAATTGCGGAAGGTGCGCTTCATCAGCGCGGATTCGGCGAGCCAGGCTTCGAGATCATCGCCGAGCATGTCAGGGTCGAACAGCGCGTTGAGGTCGATCCGGCCCTGACGGATCATGAAAGAGAGATCGCCGAGCCCCCAGATCGCCACGGCATATTCGTTGGCGACGAAGCCGAGCGGCCGCGCACGGACGCGCTCCAGCCGCCGCGTCAGCAGCATGCCGAGGGTCTGATGCGCGAGACGTCCCTCGAAGGGATAACAGACGAGATAATGCTTGTTGGCACGCGGAAAGCTCTCGACCAGCAGCTCGCGGACCGCCGGCACTCTGCTGACATCCTTCTGCAGCGACAGCCAGTCGCGCACCTGCTCCGGCAAGCCGCCCCAGGCGCGGCCGTCGTCGAGAAGGCGGCGCACGCGCTCAGCGAGATAGGTCGAGAGCGGAAACTTGCCGCCCATGTAGGACGGCACCTTGGGGTCCTTGTCGTGCGCGCGCGAGACATAGACCTGGTCCTCGACCAGGGTCTCGTAGCGCACCACCTCGCCCGAGAACACGAAGGTGTCGCCGGGCGAGAGGCCCTCGATGAAGGCCTCCTCGATCTCGCCGAGCAGCCGGCCGCCGCGCGCGATCACGCCCGTGGATCCTGTCCCGCCGCCGCGCGAGCGCACCAGCCGCACCTTCAGCATGTCGTCCTCGACGATGGTGCCGACATTCATGCGGTAGCTCTGCCGCACTTTTGGATTGGCGACGCGCCAGCGTCCCTCCTTGTCCTGCTTGATGCGGGCGAAGCGCTCATAGGTCTTCAGCGCGTAACCGCCGGAGGCAACGAAATCGACGACATCGTCGAAATCCTGCCGCGACAGACTTGCGTAGGGCGCTGCGGTGCGGACCTCGCCATAGAGCTCGTCGCTGAAAAACGGCTCGCCGCAGGCGCAGCCGAGCACATGCTGGGCCAGCACGTCGAGGGCGCCCGTGCGCAAGGGCGGCGTGTCCTGCGCATTCTCGGCGATGGCGTCGATCGCGACGCGGCACTCCAACACTTCGAAACGGTTGGCCGGCACCAGCACGGCGCGCGAAGCTTCGTCGAGGCGATGGTTGGCGCGGCCGATGCGCTGCATCAGGCGCGAGGAGCCTTTTGGCGCGCCGATATTGACGACGAGATCGACGTCGCCCCAGTCGACGCCGAGGTCGAGCGAGGAGGTGCAGACCACGCCGCGCAGCCGGCCCGCCGACATGGCGTCCTCGACCTTGCGGCGCTGGGCGACGTCGAGCGAGCCGTGATGCAGCGCAATGGCAAGACCGTCATCGTTCATGCTCCAGAGATTCTGGAACAGCATCTCGGCCTGGCTGCGCGTGTTGACGAAGACCAGCGTGGTCTTGTTGGCCTTGATCAGCTCGTAGATTTCAGGAAGCGCGTGGCGCGCGCTGTGGCCGGCCCAGGGCAGCCGCTCGCGCGTGTCGAGCATTTCGACCACGGGCGGCGCGGCACCGCCGGCGACGACGATGTCGGCTGTTCGCTCCTTGCCGTCGGGCTGCGGCACCAGGAAGCGCGCCAGCTGCTCCGGCTCGGCCACGGTTGCCGACAGGCCGATCGCGCGCATCTGCGGGGCGAGGCGCCACAATCGCGCGAGCCCGAGCGAGAGCAGATCGCCGCGCTTGGACGTGACCAGCGCGTGCAGCTCATCGAGCACGATGCGCTTCAGGGCAGAAAACAGGAACGGTGCGTCGTCGGAGGAGAGCAGCAACGCGAGCTGCTCGGGCGTCGTCAGCAACACATCAGGCGGATAGCGCCGCTGCCGCTGGCGGCGCGAGACCGGCGTATCGCCGGTGCGGGTCTCGACCTTGATCGGCAGGCCCATCTCGGCGACGGGACGCTCGAGGTTGCGCGCGATGTCGACGGCGAGCGCCTTGAGTGGCGAAATATAAAGGGTATGCAGGCCGCCGCTGCGCTGCACGCTGCGGCCGGTGGAGACGAGGCTCTTCTTCGCGCCCGCGTCTCGCGTCACCGGCTGCGCCGACAGCTCCACCAGCGTCGGCAGAAATCCGGCCAGCGTCTTGCCGGCACCGGTCGGTGCGATCAGCAGGGCCGAGCGGTCCTCGCGCGCCTTCTCCAGCAGTGCCAATTGATGCACGCGCGGCGACCAGCCGCGAGCTGCGAACCAGGCCTGGAAGCGATCCGGCAGCAGCGCGGCCGGCTCGGCCGATGTTTGGAGGATACGGGGCGGCACGGCATGACAGGTAAGCCGTAGGGATGGCTTCGTCGAGGGGGGCCGCCCTCCCCGCCTGCACGAGGAGGGCCCGAGGTCTACGCCCCGGCCGGCACCTGATCGAGAAATCCGGTCACGCTCCTGATCCGGCCGTCCTTGAGCACGGCGAAATCCGTGCCCTTGATCGGGCTGTCGACGCCGTCAGGACCAAGTCCCCACGAGAAGCGGATGTGGTCGCCGTAGCCATTGGGCTCGCCGATCAGCTTGAATTTGAAATCGGGAAAGCGCTGCTGCACGCCTGATATCAGCGCCTCGATGCCGTCCTGGCCGTCGCCCTTCATGAGGGGATCGACATAGCTCGCATCCGTCGTCCAGCTTTCGCTCAGAAGCTCGCGGCGGCGGCCAGCAGTGCGCTCGTTCCAGAGCTCGATGTAGCGGCGGGCGATGGTGACGGGATCGGTCATGATGCTCTCCTTCGATGGCGCCGTGTTGTCCGGCTGACCGTGACTATCGAAGGTTCACGCGCATTGATCGATTACCTCGGAGGTCATCAACGCGCGTGAAGTTTTCGCAAGAATTACTTCGCTGCCGTCACCATGATCTCGACGGTGTATTGCGGGGCCGCCAGCTCGGCTTCGACGGTGGCGCGCGCAGGCGTATTGCCGGGCGAGACCCAGGCGTCCCACACCGCGTTCATCTCGCCGAAGGTCTTCATGTCGGTGATGTAGATCGTGGCCGAGAGCAGCTTCGACTTGTCGGTGCCGGCCTTGGCAAGGTGGCCGTCGATCGTCTTCAGGATGTCCTGGGTCTGCTTGGTCACGCTTTCACCGGCCGCGTTATTGGCGACAACGCCAGCGAGGTAGACGGTGTTGCCGTGCACGACGACCTGGCTCATGCGCGGGCCGGTTTCAAAACGCTGAATGCTCATTGGGGATCTCCTGACTGGAATGGCGGCCCTGTCTAGCCCAGCGATTTGCACTGTGCCACCCCCGGTACGCATGCGTTGCCTGCCACGCATGCGTTGGCCGGCAATGCATGCGCCGTTCACGGAAACCGACTGAAGAAGGTCCAGATCGTTTCGGCACCGTCGATGTCGCCATTTTGCGATCCGAGCAGGCTCCTGGCCACTTTTGGGAAGCGGGCATCCGGAGCGAAGCCTGGCATGCGGTGGCCGCCGTGGTTGATGCGATAGAGGACGACGTCGTGCCCCGCCGGACAGCGCGAGCCGATCCGCGTCACTGTGGACTGGTCTGCCGGCGCCGTGTCGGGCATGTCGGACATCCCGGCGTCGTCGGTCTCGCAGCCATTCAGCCTGCGCCAGAACGCCAGCGTTTCGTCCGTCGACCAGAATCCGTCTGCAGCAAAATAGCTCGATCCGCGCCCGCCTTCATAAGGGACCAGCGGGTCGGCGGTCCCGTTCATGAGCAGCATCGGCAGCGGCCGCGACGGATGACAGGTGACGGCAGCTTCATCGGTGAGATTCATGATCACACTCGCAGCTGCCGCAAACAGATCGGCACGCGCGCAGGCCAAGGTCATCGCCATGGCGCCGCCATTGGAGACGCCGGCGACGAAGACGCGCTTTGCATCGGCCGTGCCGTCGGCCACCAGCTTCTCGACGAGCTTTGCGATGAAGGCGACGTCATCGGTGCCCGCCGGTGGTCCGCGCAGGGCAGGCCCCGCCTTCGTGCGCGCGTCCGCCCATGCGTTGTTGAGCCCGTCCGGAAACACCACGGCCAGGCCCTCGCGCCTGGCAACCTGCGGCCAGGCCGTCCGCGTCACCATGTCGGCACCGCGCTGGGTCTTGCCGTGCAGCACGATCACGAGCGGTGCGGGCCGCTTGGCCGGCAGCTGCGCGGTGTAGGAGCGCTTCACCCCGTTGACGTCGATCGTGTCGGCGGATGCAGCTGAAGCTGCCGCCAATGCAGTGATCAGCGTCCCGATGTGCATCCACCGCCGCACCACCTAGCCCACCGCCTTGGCGGCGGCCCGGCCTGCATTGCGGCCTGAGAACAGGCAGCCGCCCAGGAAAGTCCCCTCCAGCGATCGATAACCATGCACGCCTCCGCCGCCAAAGCCGGCGGCTTCGCCGACGGCGTAGAGACCGGGAATGACGCGGCCCTCGTCGCCGAACACACGGGAGTCGAGATCGGTCTCGAAACCGCCCAACGTCTTGCGGGTGAGGATGTTGAGCTTCACGGCGATCAGCGGCCCATGTGCGGGATCGAGGATGCGGTGCGGGGAAGCGGTGCGGATCAGCTTGTCGCCGATATAGCGGCGCGCATTGTGGATGTTCATGACCTGCGCGTCCTTGACGTAGGGATTGGCGATCTCGCGGTCGCGCGCCTCGATCTGCATCCTGATGTGCTCGAGCTTGAGGAGATCGCTGCGGGCGAGCTTGTTCATGGCCGCAACGAGCTCATCGAGCTTGTCGCGGACAATGAAGTCGACACCATGGCTCTTGAACGCCTCCACCGGCGCCGGCGCTCCCTTGTTGGTGGCGCGGCGAAGTGTCATACGCCAGCTCTTGCCGGTCAGATCGGGGTTCTGCTCCGAGCCCGACAGCGCAAACTCCTTCTTGATGATGCTCTGGGTCAGGATGAACCAGGAATAATCGTAGCCGGTCGACATGATGTATTTGAGCTGGCCGAGCGTGTCGGAGCCCGGGAACAGCGGCGCCGGCAGCCGCGTGCCTGTAGCGTCGAACCACATCGAGGAGGGACCCGGCAGGATGCGGATGCCGTGGCGCGGCCAGATCGGGTTCCAGTTCTGGATGCCCTCGACGTAATGCCACATGCGGTCGCGGTTGATCAGCCGCGCGCCGGCCTTTTCCGTGATACCGATCATGCGGCCGTCGACATGCTCGGGCACGCCGGAGATCATGAATTTCGGGGGCTCGCCGAGCCGCTCCGGCCAGTTCTGCCGCACCAGCTCGTGGTTGCCGCCGATGCCGCCGGAGGCAACGATCACGGCCTGCGCCTTCAGCGCGAAGTCGCCGACCACGTTGCGCGAGGAGCTCTTGCCGCGCTCTGCATTATCAGGCGCAAGAACGACACCGCTGACGCCGTCCACCGTGCCATTGGTGATGGAGAGCGCATCGACGCGATGGCGGAATCTGAAGATCAATCGGCCAGACTTCATCGCCTCGCGCGCGCGGCGCTCGAACGGCTCGACGATCCCTGGGCCGGTGCCCCAGGTGACGTGGAAGCGCGGCACCGAATTGCCGTGTCCCATCGCGTCATAGCCGCCGCGCTCGGCCCAGCCGACCACGGGAAAGAAGCGATGGCCCATCGCACGCAGCCAGCCGCGCTTCTCGCCGGCCGCGAAGGCCACATAGGCTTCAGCCCATTGGCGCGGCCAGAAATCCTCGTCGCGGTCGAAGCCGGCGGTGCCGAGCCAGTCCTGCATGGCAAGTTCGTAGGAATCCTTGATGCCGAGCCGGCGCTGCTCCGGCGAATCCACCAGGAACAATCCGCCGAACGACCAGAACGCCTGGCCGCCGAGCGACTGCTCGCCTTCCTGGTCGACGACCATCACGCGCTTGCCCGCATCGGCGATCTCGGTGGCGGCAACGAGGCCCGACAGTCCCGCGCCGACGACGATGACGTCGGTTTCCTCAGCCATGTGCTTCCCCCTCCATGAGTTCCTCCCTGTAATTGCCCGGATTGAAGCCAGCGGTTGCAACTGAGATCAAGGGTATGGCGCGTAACACCTCGTTAACTTGTTCCACTTTGGGATAGAGACCGGCCGGGTGCAGCGCGGACGCAACACTGGATTTGAATTTGTTTTGGGCCAGCAGGCCTGCCTAGACAAAACCTTGGTTACGACAGACGCTAGCCGTGCATCACCACCGGACACGCAGATTCGAATTCGACTGGGGCGGGGGACAATGAAGTTTCTGACGGGGTTGCTTGCGGCGGTTCTCTTGATCGCGGGCATGGGGGCTTCTCACGCGGTGGTTCGGATCGCGGATGACCGCGGCGGCCGGATTGGAACCTACGTCGACAAATACCAGGACCTCAGGCAATCGGGCGAGACGGTCATCATCGACGGCCTCTGCGCCTCGGCCTGCACGATCGTTCTCGGTGCCATCCCGCACGACCGGATCTGCGTGACCTCGCACGCAACGCTCGGCTTCCACGCCGCCTGGGATTTCGGCGCCAACGGCCGCGCCGTCACCAATCCCGAAGCAACCCAGATGCTCTATGCGATGTATCCCTCGCAGGTGAGGCGCTGGATCGGCCAGCGGGGCGGCCTGACCCCGCGGATGCTGTTCCTGAGGGGCAAGCAGCTCGAGGCCATGTACAAACCCTGCTACCTGGACGCGCAGGCTTCGACGGCCAAGCCGTCGCGCCGGTCGCTTCCGCAGGCGGAGCAACTTGAGTCTGCTCGGGGCCAGCTCCTTCACTGACCTCCGCAGCCTGACGGCCCCCTGTGGCGCTGGCGGCGGCGTCTTGCCTGCTGGCGGCGCCTTGCCTGCTGGCGGCGTCTTGCCCGCAGGGGGCGTAAAGCCTATCTGAAAGCCAGGGAACCGGGGCCTTCGTCCCGATCGTTGTCATGGCTCAACCGCTGCACCCATCACATCGGCTATCGGACAATTCGCCCACTGCCGGGCGGATGCCATCCGTGCTGCTGTGGGCTGGCGCGGCTATCGGCGGTCTCGCCGTGATCGGCGCGCTGGCGCTCTGGTTCCATTATGGCAGCCAGGTGTTCTTCGAAATGATCAGGACCGGCTTCGCCGCCTGCTTCTGACCTGCGACAGGAAGTTTTCCGCCCATGAGCTCCGCCACCCGCCCGCTGGTGATCGCGACCGCCTTCGCCGCAAGCCTCGTCGTCGGGCTCCTGATCATGTTCTGGGCCATGGGCGGGGTCAGCAAGGTGGCGCAGCCGGCCGCGATCGGCGGCCCGTTTCAGCTGACCGACCAGAACGGCAAGGCGGTCACCGACAAGAGCCTGAAGGGCAAGCCGACCCTGATCTTCTTTGGCTACACCCATTGCCCCGACGTCTGCCCGACCTCGCTGTTCGAGATCTCGGAAGTGCTGCGCGCGCTCGGCAAGGACGCCGACAAGGTCAATGCCATCTTCATCTCGGTCGATCCCGAGCGCGACACGCCGGCAACGATGAGGGATTACCTGTCGAGCTTCGATCCGCATCTCCAGGGCCTGTCCGGCGACCCCGCCGAGACCGCCAAGGTGATCACCTCCTACCGGGTCTATGCCAAGAAGGTCCCGACCAAGGACGGCGACTACACCATGGACCACACCGCGCTGATCTACCTGATGGACCGCGACGGCAGGTTCGTCTCGCCGTTCAATTTGAAGCGGACGCCGGAAGAGGCGGCGGTTGATTTGAAGCGCTATCTCTGAGCCTCACCCTGGCCACAATCGGCGCTCGCGTTCCCGGACGGATGGTCTATAAGGCCCTCCGATCCCGACGAAATTCATTCCTTCGGCCGATGGCTCCATCGCAACAGGCGAAATCGTTCAAATCTGTCCGTGGCTTGCTAACAGGGCTGGCGGCCGGCCTTTGTCTGCTCGGCGGCCTCACCGCGGCGAGCGCGCAAGCCCCCGCCAAGCGACCGCCTGCGGCACCTCAGGCCACGCCGCAAACCGCACCCCAAGCCGCACCCCAAGCCGCCCCGCAGGCCGTGCCCGGGTTCTGGGACCCGCGCCGGCGGCCGGAGCGGCCGGACCTGTCGCGCCTGACCGTGATCCGCTTCCTGACCGAGACCGACTATCCGCCGTTCAACTTTACCGGCGCCGACGGCAATCCGGCCGGCTTCAACGTCGACTTTGCCCGCGCGCTCTGCGAGGAGATCAAGGTCACCTGCACGGTGCAGATGCGGCGGTTCGAGACGTTGGTGGACGCGCTCACCTCCAACCGGGGCGATGCCATCATCGCCTCCATGGCGGTGAGCCCGCAGCTGCGCGCGCGCGTCGACTTCACCGATCCCTATTACCGCGTGCCGGCGCGCTTCGTCTCGCGCAAGGATGCGGTGATGCCGGAGATCCGCCCCGAATATCTCGAAGGCAAGAAGGTCGGCGTCATCGCCGGCTCCGCGCACGAGGCGTACCTGAAGGCGATGTTCACCGACGCCGAGCTTCGTGCCTATTCCAGTGACGATGCGATGCGCGCAGCTCTGCGCAAGGGCGAGGTCGACTTCATCTTCGGCGACGCCATCTCGCTGGCGTTTTGGATCAACGGCACGGATTCGGCCGATTGCTGCGCCTTCTCCGGCGGTCCCTTCGTCGAGAGCCGTTTCTTCGGCGAGGGCATCGGCATCGCCGTGCGCAAGGGCAACGACGTGCTGCGCCAGGCCCTGAACTGGGCGATGTTCCGGATCTGGGAAAAAGGCCGCTATACCGATCTCTGGCTGCGCTATTTCTCGGTCAGTCCGTTCTGATCTTTCGCCTCTCCGCGCCTGCGGCATGGAGTGGGGACGATCGCGGATATCCGCACGCGCTTCTCACGCCCGTTCACCACGCCTGAAAATCCCGGTCCCGCCCGCCAGCGAATTCCGCTATTGAGGGACGCGGCAATCGTTCCGTCCTTTCCGCGAGCATTCCGCGTTCGTCGATCCATCTCGCCGGTGCGCAGGTTCAATGCAGCTCTACCTCCCGATCGCCGATCTTCCGGTCAACGTCTTCCTGGTGCTCGCCATGGGCGCGGCGGTCGGCTTCGTTTCCGGCATGTTCGGCATCGGCGGCGGCTTCCTGATGACGCCGCTCCTGATCTTCATCGGCATCACGCCGGCGGTCGCGGTGGCCTCGGTAGCGAGCCACATCGCGGCCTCCTCCTTTTCCGGCGCCCTCTCCTATTGGCGGCGGCGCGCGATCGATCCGGCGCTGGCGAGCGTCTTGTTGTGCGGCGGCGTGACCGGCACGACGCTCGGCGTCTGGACCTTCACCCAGCTGCGCGCGCACGGCCAGCTCGACCTGATGATCGCGCTCTCCTACGTCGTGCTGCTCACCACGGTCGGCAGCCTGATGTTCTCGGAAGGATTGCGCGCCTTGATGCGGACCCGGCGCGGCGCGGTGCCGCCGCGGCGCACGCACAACTGGATCCACGGCTTGCCGCTGAAGATGCGGTTCAAGCGCTCGAAAATCTACCTCTCGGTGATCCCCGTGCTGATCGTCGGCACCATGATCGGTTTCATCGGCGCCATCATGGGTATCGGCGGCGGCTTCATCCTGGTGCCGATCATGATCTATCTTTTGAGGGTGCCGACCTCGACGGTGATCGGGACCTCGATGGTCCTCACCCTCGTCACCATGCTGTTCGCGACCATGCTGCACGCGGCGACCAATCACCTGGTCGATGCCGTGCTGGCGCTGATCCTGATGGTCGGCGGCGTCACAGGCGCGCAGTTCGGCGCCCGTGCCGGTCAGAAGATCCGCGGCGAGCAGCTGCGGCTGCTGCTGGGCTTGCTCATCCTCTCGGTCGGCGTCCGCTTCGCGATCGAGCTGGTGATCCAGCCCTCGGATCTTTTCACCATCCGTGAGCTCGGAGTGAGCGGATGAAGCGCACACTTCTCGCCATCGTCCTTGTCCTGCTGCTCGGCGGCGCTGCGCGGGCCGAGCGGCTGATCGTGTCGGTCTCGAACCACCGCGTCACGGTGACGCCGAACTATTCCGGCGAGGAGCTGGTGCTGTTCGGCTCGGTGGAGAAGGATGCGACGACGCCGGCGGACCGCACGGCCTACGATCTCGTCGTCACCGTGATGGGCCCGCGCGCCGAGATGGTGACGCGGCGGAAGGAGCGCACCTTCGGCATTTGGATCAACACCGACTACCGGCAGTTCCTGCAGGTGCCGAGCTATCTGGCACTGTTCGCCAACCGCCCGTTCGACGCTATCACCTCGCCCGAGATCGCGCGGCGGCAGCAGATCGGGCTCAACAACGTGCTGCTGACCCAGCGGGTCAGCGGTGACTTTGCCGACGTGGTGCCGAACGATGCGTTCCGCTCGGCCTTCATTCGCCTGCGCACCCAGCGCGGGCTTTATCGCGAAGACGGAAGCGCGGTGACGTTCCTGACCCCGACGCTGTTCCGTACCGGCATTCCGCTGCCCGCGGAGGTGCCGATCGGCACCTATGAGGTCGAGATCAAGCTGTTCGCGAACGGTGCGTTCATCGGCAAGACCGAGACCGCGTTCGAGATCGTCAAGGTCGGCTTCGAGCAGTTCGTCGCCACCACCGCACGGCAGAACGGCCTGATCTACGGCCTCGCCACCGTGGCGATGGCGCTGATGACGGGGTGGATGGCCTCGATCGTGTTCAGGAAGGACTAGGCCGTGTGCTCGTAAGAGGAATGTCCCGAGGGCCGAACGGAAATTCTTGAACCGCCAGCGCGTTACTGCTTGTGACCCCGGAGCGGACATTTTCGGAGTCACCTGCCGGCGCATGGGTTTGCATCCCGCGCAAAATTTCTCCGGAACCATTTCCATTCCGAACCATCCGATGGGGAGCACGGCAAATACCGACAAGGCCGCCCGGCACGCAGTGTGCGCACGGCCGCGGTTTCGACGGGACGATGCTGGTGCCGCAATGCCTCACGAAACCCCGTAAGGAGGTACCCATGGCAAGGGCTCGTTCGACTTCCATCAGCAGACGAAGCGTGGTCGCAGGCCTGGCGCTGACAGCCGCCCCCGTGGCCTTGGCTGGAGCCAATCAGGCGCATGCGCAGGCCCAGCAAACCGCTCCGGATCAAAGTCTGTATGAACGACTTGGCGGCGTTTTCGCCATTGCAGCGGTCGTGGATCACTTCAGCGACGCGGTCGTAAAGAACCCCATCGTCGGCCAGAAGTCCAAAAATCCGCAGTTGAGGGAATGGCACACCAAGAATCTGAAACGCTTGCCTGGCCTCAAGTTCATGCGAACACTTTGGGTCTGTGACGTTTCGGGCGGGCCGTTCCAGTTCAAGGCCACCAGGCCGGGGACGACGCCCCTTGGCCTTGAGGAGGCGCACCGGGCCTTGCTGATCTCTCCGGCGGAATTCGACGAGGTCGCAGCTGAACTCGGACGGACACTTGACTTCGCCAAGGTCCCGAAGCGCGAGAAGACCGAAGTACTGGCTGCGTTCGCCAGCCACAAAGATGAGGTCACCGCCGGTTACGTATCGAAAGCCAAGCGCGGTTGAAGCATCGCTATGAGGTCGTGATCAACGGCGTTCATCGGCAAGGCCGAGACGGCGAGCGCAGCGAAGCAATCCAGAGTCCCTCCGCGGAAAGATTCTGGGTTGCTTCGCTGCGCTCGCAACGACGATGTTGAGATAGCGGGGCCTCTATCTCGCTCACGACTTCGCCTTCGCCGGCCGCGTCACCAGGTAGATGCCGAGCGCGACCGGAATGATGCCGAGCAGGTCGCGCGCCTCGATGTGCTCGCCGAGCACGAGGAACGCGAACAGCATGCCGAGCGGCGGCATCAGAAAATGATAGGCGCTGGCGGCGGTGGCGCCACACGTCTTCAGGAGATGAAACCAGAGCCAGGAGGCGAGGATCGAGCCGCCGAGCACGAGGAAGGCGAAGGCGCCGATCAGGCCCGGCGTATAGTCGATGGCGTGGACATCGGCGAAAATCAGCGCGACTGGCGTCAGCGCGATGCTGGCAGCGAGGTTCTGCACGCCGTTGCCGATCCACAACGACCCCTTCGGCGCGAGTAGCTTGAACAGGATGGTCCCGGCGACGATGGAGGCGAGCGAGGCCAGCGTGAAGACGATCCCGTCCAGGCTGTCGGCGCCGACCGACAGGCGATGCCAGACGATTGCCGTCACACCGATGACCCCGAGCAAGAGGCCGCTCGCCTTGCGCCAGGTCATGCCTTCGCCGAGCAGCAGCGCGGCGAGCGCCGCCGTGAACACCGGATTGGCCGACACGATCAGGCCGCCAAGGCCTGCGGAGACCGATTGCAGGCCGGTGTAGCCGAGCCCGAGATAGAGAGCGTTGTTGGCGATGCCCAGCACTGCGAAGACCGCGGCGTCACGCCAGGTCAATGACCAGCCGTCGCCGCGGGCGAGCGTGGCGCCCAGGATCAGGATGCCGGCGAGCGAGAAGCGCGCGGCGAGCAGGATCAGCGGCGGGCAATGGGTGACGCCGATCTTGCCGGCGACGAAGGCGTAGCTCCAGAGCAGGCAGAACAGGCCGATCGCGAGCGGCAATGTGTTGAAGCGGCTGCGCTGGGCGGGAAGCGAGGTGGCGAGCGACATGAGGGCATTCTCGGATGTTTTTCTTCTGCCCTCGATCTAGGGAGGCCGCTTGTCATTTGGAAATTAAATGATTAACTGCAGTCCAGTGGATTTTTCAATGGAGGCGGCGATGCTGGATCTGGAGCTGCTGCGCAGCTTCGTCTCGGTGGTCGAGGCCGGCGGCTTCACCCGCGCTGGCGAGCGCGTCCACCGCACGCAATCGACCGTCAGCCAGCAGATCAAGCGGCTGGAGGAGGACGTCGGTCAGGTGCTGCTGCACCGCGACGGCAAGGACGTGCGCCCGACCGAGGCCGGCGAGCGGCTGCTCTCCTATGCGCGGCGGTTGCTGTCGCTCGCCGAGGAGGCGCGCGACGTATTGCGCCAGCCGGGCGGCGAAGGCGCGATCCGGCTCGGCATCCCCGAGGACTTTGCGGCCTACCGCTTGGCAAAACTGCTGGGCGCGTTCTCGCGATCGCATCCGGGGTTGCGGCTCGACGTGCGCGCCGACCAGAGCAAGCATCTCGCCCGCGATCTCGCGCGCGGTGAGCTCGACCTTGCACTCTACAAGCGCGAGGCCGGGGCAAAGGACGCGATCGCGGTGTGGCCGGAGCGGGTGCACTGGGTCACCAGCAAGAGCCATCCGGTCGATGTCGATGTGCCCTCGGTGCCGCTGATCGGCTTTCCGCTCGGCTGCATCTATCGCGCCGGCGCCATCCACGCGCTGGAAAGCGCGGGCCGCGCCTGGCACACCGCCTACACCTCGTCGAGCCTCGCCGGCATCCAGGCCGCCGTCGCCGCCGGCATGGGCCTAAGCATCCTGTCGGAGATGGCGATCCAGTCCGATCACCGCGTGCTGACCGCAAAAGACGGCTTTGCGCCGATCAACAAGACCGAGGTGGCGCTGATGGCTTCGCCGGATGCGAGCCCGGCAACGCTGCGGCTTGCGGATCGTCTCGCGGAGTTTTGCGATGCGGTGCAGAGCAAGGCGGCTTGAGCTCGCCGGACCTCCGCTCAATTCGCAGCGGACATCAATTTGTCACCGCACGCGCTTGCGTAGAACTTGCCGCCGCATTGGCGCTTGATCGCAGTGCAGCGGGCTGCGGGCGACGCATTCTGCGGCACCGTGAAGCCGCAGCTGAGGCCATCGGCGCTGCGACCGGTTTTGCCGGCGGCAAACGCCGCGCTGGTGGCGCTGATGCAGACGACGAGCAGGGCTGCAGTGGCGATTTCGATCAGCAGTCTCATGGTCGTCTCCTCCACACTGATGGCTGAATCTTTCGTAATCTAGCACCGAATCCGGCTTTCTCCGTGCTCCTCCGGGTTCCCAACTCGGCCCGTTCCTTGCATAATTTTGCGCCAGTGGCGTGCACGACCGCCGGGCGACAGTTCCGGTGCAAGGGGCAGGACGCGTAGATTGGTGAGAGTACTTCGACCTAGGAAGTGACGGCTTTGCAGGATTCATCGTTCCAGCCCAGTTTTCCGGCCCCCGGGCAGCCCATCGACGAACTCGCGCTGGCCGAGATCAAGGGCGCAATCCTGGCAAAGCTGCGCCTTGCCATCGGCAAGGACGCTGGCATGGCGACCAGGCACGATTGGTATCAGGCCGCGGCGCTCGCGCTGCGCGACCGCATCGTGCATCGCTGGCTCACGGCCGAGAAACACAGCTACGACGCGGGCCGCAAGCGCGTCTATTATCTCTCGCTCGAATTTTTGATCGGCCGGCTCTTCACCGACGCGCTCAACAACATGGGCCTCCTGCAGATCTTCGAGGTCGCGCTCGGCGATCTCGGCGTCTCGCTGCCGGAGCTGCGCAAATGCGAGCCGGATGCAGCGCTCGGCAATGGCGGCCTCGGCCGGCTCGCCGCCTGCTTCATGGAGAGCATGGCGACCCTGTCGATCCCCGCGATCGGCTACGGCATCCGCTACGATTACGGCCTGTTCCGCCAGATCATCAATCAGGGCTGGCAGCAGGAATATCCCGACGAATGGCTGAGCTTCGGCAATCCCTGGGAATTGCAGCGGCCCGAGGTGATCTACGACATCAATTTCGGCGGCGGCGTCGAGCATGTCGATGACAAGGGCCGCGACCGCGCGATCTGGCACGCGAGCGAGACCGTGCAGGCGATCGCCTATGACACGCCGATCGTCGGCTGGCGCGGCCAGCACGTCAACGCGCTGCGGCTGTGGTCGGCGCGCTCGCCCGATCCGCTGAAGCTCGATGCCTTCAACAAGGGCGATTACGTCAGCGCCAGCGCCGAGCAGGCGCGCGCGGAGGCGATCTGCAAATTCCTCTATCCGAACGACGAAAGCCCGGCGGGCCGCGAGCTGCGGCTGCGCCAGGAATATTTCTTCGTCTCGGCCTCGCTGCAGGATCTGGTCAAGCGGCATCTGTCGTCCGACGGCCAGCTGCGCAGCCTGTCGAACAAGGTCGCGGTGCAGCTCAACGACACCCATCCGAGCCTTGCCGTCACCGAGCTGATGCGCATCCTCGTCGACCTCCACAATTTCCGCTGGGACGAGGCCTGGAAGATCACCGTCGCCACCCTCTCCTACACCAACCACACGCTGCTGCCGGAGGCGCTGGAGACCTGGCCGGTCGAGCTGTTCGAGCGACTGTTGCCGCGGCATCTGGAAATCATCTACCGCATCAACGTGCAGCATCTGGCGCTTGCGGAAGCGCGCTGCCCCGGCGACATCGACTTCCGTGCCTCGGTCTCGCTGATCGACGAGAAGAGCGGCCGCCGCGTGCGCATGGGCCAGCTCGCCTTCGTCGGCTCGCACCGCATCAACGGCGTCTCGGCGATGCATTCGGACCTGATGCGCGAGACCGTGTTCCACGACCTCAATCATCTCTATCCCGGCCGCATCACCAACAAGACCAACGGCATCACCTTCCGCCGCTGGCTGATGCTGGCGAACCCGAAGCTGACCGATTTGTTGCGCGAGACCTGCGGCGAGGCCGTGCTCGACGATCCGACCCAGCTCTCGCTGATCGAGGCGCGCGCCAGCGATGTCGAGTTCCAGAAGAAATTCCGCAGCGTCAAGCACCACAACAAGGCCCAGCTCGCCCGCCTGATCGGCGAACGGCTCGGCATCAGGGTCGATCCGGGCGCATTGTTCGACGTGCAGATCAAGCGCATCCACGAATACAAGCGCCAGCTGCTCAACGTCATCGAGACGGTCGCGCTGTACCAGGCGATCAAGGACGAGCCCAACGGCAATTGGGTGCCGCGGGTGAAGATCTTCGCCGGCAAGGCGGCGGCGAGCTATCGCTACGCCAAGCTGATCATCAAGCTGATCAACGACGTCGCCGACGTCGTCAACAACGACCCCGCCATCGGCGGCAAGCTCAAGGTCGTGTTCCTGCCCGACTACAATGTCAGCCTCGCCGAGGTGATCATTCCCGCCGCCGATCTGTCCGAGCAGATCTCCACCGCCGGCATGGAAGCCTCCGGCACCGGCAACATGAAGCTGGCGCTGAACGGCGCCATCACCATCGGCACGCTCGACGGCGCCAACATCGAGATCCGCGACCATGTCGGCGCGGAGAACATCGCGATCTTCGGCATGGAGGCAGGCGATGTCATGATCCGGCGCAAGCAGGGGCTGGATGCCTCCGACGTGATCCGCAGGTCACCAAAGCTGCAGCGCGCCATCAACGCGATCGGCGCCGGCGAGTTCTCGCCCGGCGATCCCGGCCGCTTCGAATCCATCGCGCATGCGCTGCGCTATCTCGACCATTACATGGTCAGCGCCGATTTCGATTCCTACTACGAGGCGCAGCGCGCGGTCGATGCGCGCTGGCAGGTGGCGCCGGCCTGGACACGCGCCTCCATCCTCAACGTGGCGCGCATGGCCTGGTTCTCCTCGGACCGGACCATCCGCGAATATGCCGAGGAGATCTGGAACGTGCCGGTCAACCCGACCACGCCGCTGCTGCCGAATTTGCGCGACGCCGCGGGCTGATTTTCCGCGGCGTGGATTTCCATTACCAGCGACGTTATTGAACATGGCGGCGCCGACTGTCATATGATGACCGTCAGCGCACCGCTTGTCATTGCGAGGAGCGCAGCGACGAAGCAATCCAGACTGCATCCATAGAGACAGTCTGGATTGCTTCGCTGCGCTCGCAATGACGGCGGCCAGGCATCGAGGACCACCAATGCACGCGAAGCTCCCGCACCCCTTCGACGAGGCCACGCGCGTCACCGCCGGTGACAGCAGCTGGCAGGGACACACCAGCGATGAGTACTGGGCCTTTGTCGGCCCGTTCGGCGGCGCCACGGCCGCGACCATTTTGCGCGCGCTGATCGACCATCCCGAACGCGCCGGCGATCCGCTCGCCGTCACCGTCAATTATTGCGCGCCGATCGCCAAGGGCCCGTTCGACCTCGACGTGCGGCTGGTCAAAGCCAACCGCTCCAGCCAGCATTGGAGCGTCGAGCTCAGCCAGGGCGGCGGCGAGGTCGCAACGCTCGCCACCGCGGTGTTCGCCGAGCGGCGCCCGTCCTGGGAGCACCGGGTGGCGCAATATCCTGAAACAAAGCCGTTCGAACAGACGCTGCCGTTCCCAAAAATCTCGGCATCCTGGGCCAACCAATACGAATTCCGCTTCGTCGAGGGCGAGATGCGGATGGGCCCCCCGCAGGCCGAGCCCGCCAGCACCTATTCGAAAATCTGGATCAGCGACCGCACGCCGCGCAAGCTCGACATGCTGTCGCTGATGTCGATGTCGGACGCCTTCTTCGGCCGCGTCTTCCACGCCCGGCGCGAGCTGGTGCCGTTCGGCACGGTGTCGCTGACGACGTATTTCCACACCGACGCCGAGGAGCTCGTGGCTGAAGACATCACGCGCGTGCTGGCGACCGCCGATTCCAAGATCATGCACAAGAGCTACGCCGACCAGAACGCCGAGCTGTGGTCGCCGAACGGCCGGCTGCTCGCGACCACGACGCAGATCGCGTATTTCAAGGCGTAGCTGCTTCCACGGACTCGTCATTGCGAGGAGCCCGCGACAAAATTGCGGAGCAATTTTGCGCTGGCGACGAAGCAATCCAGACTGTCTCCGCGGAGGGATTTCTGGATTGCTTCGCTGCGCTCGCAATGACGGTGGAGAGATGTGGCGCAAGCAAAAAGGGCGGCCTCTCGGCCGCCCTTCTGCATTAAGACCGAGCGCTTACTCCGCCGCCAGCTTCACATCCGGCGCGGCGGCGCGGACCTCGGCGTCGACCTGGGCTTCGAACTTGGCAAAATTCTTCTGGAACATGCCGACCAGCGCGCGGGCGGTCTTGTCGAACTCGTCCTTGTCCTTCCAGGTGTTGACCGGGTTGAGGATCTCGGCCGGCACGCCCGGCAGCGCGGTCGGGACCGCGAAGCCGAAATATTTGTCGGTACGAAATTCGACGTTGCGCAGCGAGCCGTCGAGCGCGGCGGTGAGTAGCGCGCGCGTCACCTTGATCGGCATGCGCGAGCCGACACCGTACTTGCCGCCGGTCCACCCCGTGTTGACGAGCCAGCAATCGACATTGTGCTGGGCAATGAGGTCGCGCAGCATGTTGCCATAGACGGATGGGTCGAGCGGCAGGAAGGGCGAGCCGAAGCAGGTCGAGAATTCCGGCTGCGGCTCGTTGCCGAGACCGCGCTCGGTGCCGGCGACCTTGGCGGTGTAGCCGGACAGGAAGTGATACATCGCCTGCGCCGGCGAGAGCTTGGCGATCGGCGGCAGCACGCCGAAAGCGTCGGCAGCCAGCATCACCACGTTCTTCGGCTGCGGCGCGCGGCCGGTGCGCGACGCGTTCGGGATGAAGTCGAGCGGATAGGCCGAACGCGTATTCTCGGTCTTGGAGCCGTCGTCGAAATCGACGACGCGGGTGTCGTCGTCGAGCACGCAATTCTCGAGCACCGCGCCGAAGCGAGTCGAGGCGGCATAGATCTCGGGCTCGGCTTCCTTCGAGAGTTTGATGCACTTGGCGTAGCAGCCGCCTTCGAAATTGAAGACACCGTTCGGGCCCCAGCCGTGCTCGTCGTCGCCGATCAGCGTGCGGTTGGGATCGGCCGACAGCGTCGTCTTGCCGGTGCCCGACAGGCCGAAGAAAATCGCGGTATCGCCCTTGGCGCCGACATTGGCCGAGCAGTGCATCGGCATCACGCCGCGCTCGGGCAGATAATAGTTCAGCGTCGTGAACACCGACTTCTTCATCTCGCCGGCATAATAAGACCCGCCGATCAGGACGATCTTGCGGGTGAAATCGATCGCGACGACGTTCTCCGAGCGGCAGCCGTGGCGTTTGGGATCGGCGCGGAAGCTCGGCATGTCGATGATGGTGAGCTCCGGCACGAAGGTCGACAGCTCGATCGCCTCGGGGCGGATCAGCAGCGTGCGGATGAAGAGCGAGTGCCAGGCAAGCTCGGTGAAGACGCGCGTCTTGATCCGGTAGGCCGGGTCGGCGCCGCCATAGAGGTCCTGCGCGAACAGGCGCTGGCCTTCGGCGTGCTTGAGGAAGTCCTGATAGAGCGTCTCGAACTGCTCTGCGGTGATCGACTGGTTGCCGGCCCACCACATCTTCTTGTCGGTGGCGGCGTCGCGCACCGTGAACTTGTCCTTCGGGCTGCGCCCGGTGAACTCGCCGGTGTCAGCGCAGAGTGCGCCATCGGCGGAGAGCACCGCCTCGCCCGCTGCGAGCGAGTATTGATAGAGTTGCGGCGCACCCAGGTTCCAGTGAACCTGCTTGAGATTCTTTAAGCCGAATTTGTCGGCGCCGAAGGCACCGTTGCGCAGGCCCGTCTCTTGCACGAAAAAATCCTCCTAGAACTCGCGACACTCAGCGCGGCCAAGTCTGGCGCCGTCGCGATCACCGTGAATATGGGCCGTTCGGCCTCGGCTGAACGACGTAATACTGATGAACGCTGGCGTTGCCAAGCTGATCCCGCAGGATTTGGTTTATTCAAGGACCGCGCCAAACGTCGCGCATGTCAGCTCTGAACGGCTGCATCGAGAAAGTGCTGATGATCGCGCAACCAAATGCACGTTTGCGCGTTATGCCCGGTTATTGCGACGCACAATCGCGGCGCCGACGCCCTATCTTACCTCACCCTCGCCGATCAGCGCGAACGGCCCCCACATCGCGGGATAAGCGTTGCGTGGCGACGAGGCATCATCGAGATAGGCTAACATCGCGCGGCGCAAAGCTTCGGCGCGACCGAGCTTCGGTTCTTTCTTGAGCAGCTCGAAGGTCGATGTGGTCAAGCGGGTCGCAGCCTCCGAATCCACGGCCCAATGCGACACCAAGAGCGCGCGGGCGCCTGCGTAGAAGAACGAGCGCGCCAATCCCGACAACGCTTCGGCACCGGGCTTGTCGCCCGCGATGGTGTTGCAGGCGGATAGCACAACCCAATCGGCATTGAGTTTGAGCTGGGCCACTTCGCTCGCGGTGAGAAGACCATCGTCGAGCTCCGTCGGCTGGTCGGGGATGGAGAGCGCAAGCGAGGGCTCCCCCAATCCCTTGACGTCGCCGGCAACGAGGCCGTGGGTGGCAAAGTAGATGATGCCGTATTGGGCAAGCGCTGCACGCTTGAGCGTCGTTTCGCTGGCGTCGCGGCCGAGATGGATATCGGCCTCTGCCGCGCCGACGTCCCTCGCCACCGCGCTCAATTCGTCGGCCGTATCGGGCAGTTGCGGCAGTGCCTGGGCAGCCGCGCACGATCCACGCCGGCGCCGCGCCAGAAGTCGGCATAGGCGATCGTCGCAATGCTGCGTGCGGCGACCTTGCCGCTCGCGGCGCGCCGGTCGGCAGGCCCTTCGGCTGCAGGGTTGAACACGGGATCGCCGAAACCGGTCATCGGCTTGATGCTTTGATCCCTGCGGGCAAAAGCGCGCAGCGATTTCAGGCTGATCACCGACGGCAGCACCGAGACGGCCTGGCGCCGCAGCAGCCAGGCAACACTGCGGTAGCCCTCGAGCCGGTCCGGGATCGCTGCCTGCGGCTTCTCCGTGACCAGCAGATGAAACGGCAATGCGGTCAGTGCCGCCGACGGCACCACCAGCAGGTTGCGCTTGTCCTTGGTCAGCGCCTCGACCGGGCCGAGCAGCGCGACATAGAGCTCGTGGGCGAGGGCGAGGTCGAACAATCCCGATTTGCCGGAGGCATCGCGCGCCTTGCCGACATCGAGCCCCCTGCGAAAGGCGGTGACTTTCTGCGTGATCGCGTCCGCTTCGAGCGGAATCTCCTTCCACTCGACGCTCTCGCGCGTGATCGCGACGACATAGCTCCGCCTGTCGACGACGGAATAGACCACCATCGCCTCGTCGGAGGCCAGCAGCGGCTGGATGTCCTTCACGGTCAGCGGCAGCGGGTTGGAAAGCAAGGAATAGTCGGGAAACTCGACCGCGAGCGTCTTCTGCAATCCGTTGCGCGCGCTCGCGATCGCCGCGATCCGCGCGCGGCTGCGCTGCTCGGCCGCGACGTCACGCTGGGCCGATGGCTTCGACACCGCAGCGATGATCGCCTTGTCGAGCGCTTCGGACTCGGCCGCGAGATCCTGATCCTTGCGCACGAGCTCGGCGAGCCGGTCGCTGCCGGCGGCGAGCCGCACCGCGAGCTTGTTCACGGCGGAAGCAGCAGAGGATTGCGAGCCGCGCTGGATCGCACCGAGGGCGTCGTCGAGCGCCTTCTCGCTCGCGAGCAGCGATTGCTGCCTCGCCGCGAACAGGATCGGCAACACGACACGCAGCTGCGCACGGTTGGCCGCGAGCGTCTTCTGCGCCAACGGCAAGGCGTCCGCCGTCCGTCCCGTCGCCTGCAGGAAATCGGCGAGATTGCTCGTCGAGGTCGCGACGTCGGGGTGATCGGGCCCGAGCGCACGCTCGCGGATCGCCAGCGCGCGGCGATACAGCGGCTCGGCATCGGCATAACGCTGCTGGTGCTGGTAGAGCCCGGCGAGATTGTTGAGCGAGCGCGCGACGTCGGGGTGGTCCGGCCCCAGCACCTTTTCACGGATTGCGAGCGAGCGCTTGATCGGCGCTTCGGCATCGGCGTCGCGGTCGAGGTCGCGCTCGACCTGTCCGATGTTGTTCAGGACCGTGGCGACCGCGGGATGCTCGGGACCTGCGGCCTTCTGATAGATCGCGAGCGCACGCCGGAACAGCGGCTCGGCATCGGCAAAGCGCTCCTGCTTCACATAGAGCGTGGCGAGATTGTTGAGGGCCCGGCCGACATCTGGATGCTCGCGCGACAGGCTCTTTTCGCTGACGGCGAGCGCGCGCTTGAACAGCGGCTCGGCTTCAGTGAAGCGGCCCTGCCGCTGATACAGTGCGGCGAGATTGGTCAGTTCGGGCGAGATCAAGGCGGTGTCGAGGCCGAGCGACTTTTCCATCAGCGCGATCGCGCGCTTGTAGACCGGCTCGGCCAGATCGTCGCGGCCCTGCCCGGCATAGACCTGGCCGAGATTGTTGAGCGCCGCAGAGAGCTCGCGCCCGTCATTGCCCTTCTCCAGGCTCGCGACCATGGCCTGCGCCAGGGGCAGCGCTTCCGCATATTTGCCGGCCTGGTTGAGCGCGTTGATCCGCGCCCCCTGTGCGGCGAGGTCGCCCTTTTGGGCGAGGGCCGGGGTAGCCAGCAGGGTGGTGATGGCGAGCGCCAGACCCGCAGTCCATGCCAAACGTCGACGCGTCATGACCCCTCTCGCTGCGTACCCGACAACCGTCACGGTCATGGGTCGCGGCGATCGGTAGCGGCGTTCAAGCGGTTGCGCCCTGGTCCATCCTCGTGCGCGCCTCGCCAGCGAGGCGGACCAGCATCTTGCGCAGGCCCGTGCCATTCGTCACCCGCTCCGGGAAGTCCAGCCGCAGCGCGGCTTGCCCGTCTTGCATGTCGAGGCCTTCAGGGTCACAGCCAGTACAGCGCCAGTCGCCCTCGGCGGCGCCGAGCAGCTTCGTTGCGTAGAGATTCAGGGCATCGCGATGGTCTGCGTTCATGTGCTCGACGGCGCTCGCCTCCGCCGCCAGCAGGTCCTCGGCGCCGGTAAGGTCGGTCAGGAATTGCTCGGGCTTGAGGTCGACGATCCGGCCGAAGCCGGCGACCAGATGGGTTCCCGTGGGCCGGATCCGGAAGAAGGAGAAATCCTTAAAGGAAACAAAGCCTTCTGCCGAGGGGTGGGCACTGAGATACCGTCGCTGGAGCAGATCCTTGTCGGAATCGGCCTCCTCGGCCCGGCCCGACAGCATGATCCGGGCGCCTTCCAGGGGATCGCCGGCCACGCGCTCGTCCAGCATCAGCGAGACCCTGCAGTCCGCGAGGATGTTCCTGGTATGCACGGCAAGGCGCGAGATCAACAGGATCGGCGAGCCGTCGGGATGACTGGCGAGATTGACCAGGGAACAATAGGGATCGCCGCTGCCGGTCATCAGCGTCGCCAAGGCCCCCTGCCGGGACCGCCTCAGCAGCGATCTGGCGAGCCTTGCGGGGTCGAAATCGGGGGTCGGTTGCATCGGCTTTCTCAGCTCAGGTGGTTGCAAGGTGGGCCTTTTTTCGGGTAAACGGGGGCCCGGTTATGGGTCGAGACGCGGCGAATCTGCCGTGTCTCGTGGAACTTGGTCACACTTCAGCCCAGCTTGCATTGCTCGGTGACAAGGTTCGAACGCCACTTCGGCACCCATGTATGCGGCGCATCACTGGATCGCTCGCCGTTTCAAGCCACGACCCAAACGGAAAGCAGAAAGCAGAGAGGCTCATGCCCACAATCGCTTTGGTCGACGACGACCGCAACATTCTCACATCCGTCTCGATCGCGCTGGAAGCCGAAGGCTACCGTATCATGACCTACACCGACGGTGCCTCCGCACTCGACGGTTTCCGGACCACCCAGCCCGATCTCGCCATCCTCGACATCAAGATGCCGCGCATGGACGGCATGGAGACGCTCCGCCGTCTCAGGCAGAAGTCCGACCTGCCGGTGATCTTCCTCACCTCCAAGGACGAGGAGATCGACGAGCTGTTCGGCCTCAAGATGGGCGCCGACGATTTCATCCGCAAACCGTTTTCGCAGCGTCTGCTGGTCGAGCGCGTCAAGGCGGTGCTGCGCCGCTCGGCGCCGAAGGACCCGACCGTCGCGCCGAAGGAGAACGACGCCAAGGCGCTCGACCGCGGCCTTCTGCGCATGGATCCGGAACGCCATACCTGCACCTGGAAGAACGAGCCGGTGACGCTCACCGTCACCGAATTCCTGATCCTGCAGGCGCTCGCGACCCGGCCCGGCGTGGTGAAGAGCCGCAACGCGCTGATGGACGCCGCCTATGACGACCAGGTCTATGTCGACGACCGCACCATCGACAGCCACATCAAGCGGCTGCGCAAGAAGTTCAAGGTGGTCGACAACGAGTTCGAGATGATCGAGACGCTCTACGGCGTCGGCTACCGTTTCAAGGAAGCCTGAGGCGCACCCTCCAGCGCGATCGAGAGCATCTCCGGTTCTCGTTCCATCGGGACGAGGATCGCTCTAGGATGCGGGGACCTTCGCACGGGCCGTCCTAACGCGGGCGTAAGCATTGCTTGACCGAACGCAGCCTGAGCCTAACCAGAGCGCCGGGGATCTCGCATCCGACGGCGTTCAGGAGCACGTTGCCGACGACAAGCCGCAAGGCTTCCGGCCGCTGAACTGGCTGAAACGCGCCGGGCAGTTCTTCTTCGCGCTGTCCTTCTCGAGCCTCACCCGCCGCATCGTCTCGCTCAACCTCGCCGGCCTCGTCGCGCTGGTGGCGAGCATCCTGTACCTGTCGCAATTCCGTGCCGGCCTGATCGACGCGCGCGCCCAGAGCCTCCTGGTCCAGGCCGAGATCATCGCCGGCGCGATCGCGGCCTCCGCCACGGTGCAGACCAACGCCATCACCATCGATCCCGATCGGCTGCTCGACCTCAAGCCGGGCGAGACCTATGGCGGCTCGGACGAGTATTCGCCGCTGGACTTCCCGATCAATCCGGAGCGCGTCGCGCCGGTGCTGCGCACCCTGATCTCGCCGACCAAGACGCGCGCCCGCATCTACGATCCCAACGGCAGCCTGCTGCTCGACAGCCGCAACCTCGAAAACGTGCTGCGCTTTCCGCTGCCGCCACCGGCCGAGCAACCCGGCATTATCGAGCGCGGCAAGGTCGCGGTGCGCACCTGGCTGAACCGCGGCGACCTGCCGCTCTATCGCGAGCTCGGGCCCGAGAACGGCAATGGCTATGCCGAAGTGGGCGACGCCCTGCAGGGCCAGAAGCGCTCGATGGTGCGGGTCAATGCACGCGGCGAGGTGATCGTCTCGGTCGCGGTCCCCGTGCTGCGCTCGCGCGCGATCCACGGCGCCTTGATGCTGTCGACGCAAGGCGACGACATCGACCAGATGGTCACCGCCGAGCGCCTCGCCATCCTGAAGGTCGGCGGCGTCGCCGCCGCCGTCATGATCATGCTGTCGCTCCTGCTGGCGAGCACGATCGCGGGTCCCGTGCGCCGGCTCGCCGACAGCGCCGAGCGCGTCCGCCGCCGCATCAAGGCCCGCATCGAAATCCCCGATTTCACCCGCCGCCGCGACGAGATCGGCCACCTCTCCGGCGCGCTGCGCGACATGACCAGCGCGCTCTACAGTCGCATCGAGGCGATCGAGATGTTCGCCGCCGACGTTGCCCATGAATTGAAGAACCCGCTGACCTCGCTGCGCTCGGCGGTCGAGACGCTGCCGCTGGCGCGCAACGAGAACAGCCGCGCGCGCCTGCTCGAGGTGATCGAGCACGACGTCAAGCGGCTCGACCGGCTGATCTCGGACATCTCCGACGCCAGCCGCCTCGATGCCGAGCTGCAGCGCCAGGATGCGATCCCGGTCGATTTGCGCCGCCTGCTGACCACGCTGGTGTCCGTCGCCAATGAAACCAAGCTCGGCCACGACGTCGCGGTCGAGACACGCTTCGAGGGCCGCAGCCCGACCGACACCTTTGCCGTGAGCGGCCACGATTCCCGGCTCGGGCAGGTCGTCTCCAACCTGCTCTCCAACGCGCAATCCTTCTCCGAACGCGGCAGCAAGGTGCGCCTCACCTGCCGGCGCGTGCGCTCCGAGATCGAGATCGTGGTCGACGACGACGGCCCCGGCATTCGCGAGGACGCGCTGGAGCGCATCTTCGAGCGCTTCTATACCGACCGTCCGCATCAGGGCTTCGGCCAGAATTCCGGCCTCGGCCTGTCGATCTCCAAGCAGATCGTCGACGCTCATGGCGGACGGATCTGGGCAGAGAACCGCCCTGGCCCGCCGGACGCCGACGGCACTCCGATAATTGCCGGCGCGCGCTTCGTGGTGAGGCTGCCGGCGCTATGAGTGACGGCGGGCCCAGCGTTCACGCCTCCGCCGTCAAGGTCGGGACACTCGCCGTGCTGATCCGCGGGCCCTCGGGGTCCGGCAAGTCGCGGCTTGCCTTCGATCTGATCATGGCCGGACGCTCGGGCGTTGTGGAAAGCGCCGTGCTGGTCGGCGATGACCGTGTCCATCTGGCGACACTCGGCCATGAAATTGAGGTCCGCCCCGCGTCTCGCCTGGCCGGCCTGATCGAGATCCGGGGCCTCGGAATCCGCCGCTGCGACTTCGTGGAGCATGCGACCGTCGGTCTCGTGGTCGATCTGGCCGCCGCGGACGCCGAGCGGCTGCCGCCGGCCGAAGCCCTGAAAACCAGCATTTTTGGTGTCGAAATACCGCGAATCCCCGTTGCCCGCGACTATTCGCCCCTTCCTCTGGTTGTTGCGGCCTTGACCACTACCAAGAGTTCATCTTCCGTTAACCCTTCAGGCGATTGTTTGAAGGGAAATGGTAACCATATGAACCCCACTATCGCGACCGAATAGACCGGCGCAGCTCCCCTCATCCATCCGTATAGATTCAGGGAGATACGCAACATCCCCTCTTGCGCGGGGGCTCTGGATGGTCAAAGTGGCGCGTTCGTGCGGTGCACCAAAAGCGCCCGCGAGGAGTTTTCCGATGATTGGTCTAGTACTTGTGACCCACGGGCGCCTTGCCGACGAATTCAAGGCGGCGCTTGAGCATGTCATGGGCCCACAAAAGCAAATCGAAGCGATCACGATCGGCGCCGAGGATGATTCCGATCTCTGCCGAAGCGACATCATCGAGGCGGTCAATCGCGTCGATTCCGGCGACGGCGTTGCGATCCTCACCGACATGTTCGGCGGCACGCCGTCGAACCTGGCAATATCCTGCATGAGCCGGCCCAAGGTCGAAGTGCTCGCGGGCATCAACCTGCCCATGCTGGTGAAGCTCGCCAAGGTGCGCGAGGAGCGACCGCTGCCCGACGCGATCGCGATGGCGCAGGAAGCCGGCCGCAAATACGTCACCATCGCCAGCCGCGTGCTCGCAGGCAAATGAGCGAGGAGGCGCCACAAGCCGCGACCGGCGTGCCCGCGGGCGCGATCTCCAAGGATCTCCTGATCATCAACAAGCGCGGCCTGCATGCGCGCGCCTCGGCGAAGTTCGTCCAGGCGGTCGAGCGCTTCGACGCGCAGGTGTGGGTGACGCGCGGCGGCGAGACAGTGGGCGGCACCTCGATCATGGGCCTGATGATGCTCGCCGCGGGGCCCGGCACCACGATCACGGTGGCGGCGGCAGGGACCGACGCCGAAGCCGCGCTGGCGGCGATCACGGAGCTCGTGGAGAGCAAGTTCAACGAGGAAGGGGTCTGAGCCACGCGCTCGGCACCGTCGGGTGGGCAATGCGAAGCGTGCCCACCACATCTCATGATCAGTGAAAGTTCGTGGGCACGGCGCTTCGCGCCTTTGCCCACCCTGCGGCACTACGGCAGCCCGGCTATTTCCCCGGCGGCGCGATGTAGACGTTCCAGCTCATCGATGGGCCGGCCTTGCCGCTCGTGAAGCGGCGCGTGCTCATCACCATGCGCTCGGCGTTCGGCGCAACCTCCGACACCCATTTCTCGAATCCAGGCAGGCGGCCATCGGTCGGATCGAACACGCCGATGAAGCCGTATCTCTTGACGTCGTCGAGCGACGTCAGACCCGAGCTCCACGGCTCGTTCGGCGTGAACGCTGCGGGGTGATCCGGGCTGTAGAACACCATCGGCTGGATCGACTCCATGGTGCCGGCAACGACCGCCCAGCGCGAGGCAAAGCGCATGTGCCATTCCTGAGTCAGCTTGCGCGCCAGCTCCGAGCGCGCGCCGTAGGTTGCGGTGTTGCCGGCATTGGCCTCCATCTCGCGCGCGGCGATGAGGGGCGAGGCCGCAAGCGTCGCGGCGCTGAGCACGAGCCAGATCGCCGCGATGTTGAACAGCGCGGCGCTCTGCACGCGCAGCGTCGGGATCGCGACCAGCGCGAGCGGGACCATGAAGAACAGCGAGATGCCCCAATCGGTCTTCATGTAGATGCTGAACACCAGCGCGCCGAGCGGCGGGCCGAACGCGACGATGAGCTGGATGATCCAGACGTTCAGCGCCTGCGAGACATTGACGCCTGCATTGGCGCCGCGCGACCAGGCGCGCGTGACGATCCGCAAGGGCGCTCGCAGCAGCAATTTGACCCAAGGCGGCACCAGCGCCATGGCGAGTGCCGCGAGCGCCACCGGCAAGGCCAGCAGCGCGAAATTGTGCAGCACATAGCCCGCGACGAGCTGATGCACCTGGCTCTTGTCCTGCAGGCTGTAGGTGTCGCCGGCATAGGTCAGCGGCACGAAATGCGCATCCGCCAGCCAGACGATGTGCGGGATCATCGCCGCCACCATCGTGGCGATCGCGACCCACGGCGCGGGCGACGACAGGAAGCGCAACCGGTTGGGATGGATCAGCGCGGCGAGCCCGATCGCGCCGATCATGGTCAGCACCCAATATTTGGTCATCAGCGCCAGCGCGCCGGCAAGCCCGAGCAGGATTCCGGATTGCCAGCTCCGCTTCTCGAATGCGTTGAGATAAGCGAGCACCAGGAGCGGCAGCGTGACGAGCTGGAGCAGGTCCGGGTTGTACTTGAAGCCCTTGAAATTGAAGATCGGGTAGAGCGCGATCATCACCGCGACCAGGAACGCGCGGCGCGCATCGACCACGCGCAAGGCGATCAGCCAGCAGAGCACCATGCCGATGCTCACCGTTGCCATCGCCAGCGCATAGGTCGCCCAATCCGCCGCCGGGAACACCGCGAACCAGAGGCCGGCCACCCAGCCCGACAGCGGCGGGTGCTTGCCATAGCCCCAGAGGAATTTCTGGCCCCAGCCCCAGGCTTCTGCGACGTCCATGTGAACGTCCTGCGCCGCCTTCAGATTGATCAGGATGAAGGTCCACAGCACCGCATGCAGGAGGGCGAATTGGATCACCAGCCACAGGCGCGCCTCGGGGCGGACCGCGCAGGCAACCAGGAAGGCCCGGAAGCGGTCGTAACTCAAGCGGGTCTTTGCCCGCGTTCTGGAGGAGGGAAGAGAGGTCGTGGACATGGGCCGTGCGTAGCGCGTTTTGGCCCCTCATGGAATCAGCTTGGCGTGAACAAAGGCCCTGAAAATACAGCAATATGGTTGCCGCACGGGGATGTGAGTGGTATCCCGCGCCCATGACGACCGTCCCCATTTCCAACATCCGCAATTTCTCCATCGTCGCCCATATCGACCATGGAAAATCGACGCTGGCCGACCGCCTGATCCAGATGACCGGCGGCCTTTCCGACCGCGAAATGGCGGGCAAGGAGCAGGTGCTCGATTCCATGGACATCGAGCGCGAGCGCGGCATCACCATCAAGGCGCAGACGGTGCGCCTCGCCTACCGCGCCAAGGACGGCAAGGATTACATCTTCAACCTGATGGACACGCCCGGCCATGTCGACTTCGCCTACGAGGTCTCGCGGTCGCTGGCGGCCTGCGAAGGTTCCCTGCTCGTGGTCGACGCCAGCCAGGGCGTCGAGGCGCAGACGCTCGCCAACGTCTATCAGGCGCTCGACAACAATCACGAGATCGTCCCGGTCCTGAACAAGGTCGACCTGCCCGCGGCCGAGCCCGAGAAGGTCAAGCAGCAGATCGAGGACGTCATCGGCATCGACGCCTCGGATGCGGTGATGATCTCGGCCAAGACCGGCCTCGGCGTGCCCGACGTGCTGGAAGCCATCGTCACCCGCCTGCCGCCGCCGAAGGGCGACCGCGACGCCACGCTGAAGGCGCTGCTGGTCGACAGCTGGTACGACGTCTATCTCGGCGTCGTCGTGCTGGTGCGGATCGTCGACGGCAGCATGAAGAAGGGCCAGCGCGTGCGCATGATGGGCACCGGCGCCGCCTATGACGTCGAGCGCGTCGGCTTCTTCACGCCGAAGATGCAGCAGGTCGAGGAGCTCGGCCCCGGCGAGATCGGCTTCATCACCGCCGCGATCAAGGAAGTCGCCGACACCCGCGTCGGCGACACCATCACCGACGACAGGAAGCCGGTCGCCGAGATGCTGCCGGGCTTCAAGCCGGCGATCCCCGTGGTGTTCTGCGGCCTGTTCCCGGTCGACGCCGACGACTTCGAGACGCTGCGCGCCGCGATGGGCAAGCTGCGCCTCAACGACGCCAGCTTCTCCTTCGAGATGGAGACGTCAGCTGCGCTCGGCTTCGGCTTCCGCTGCGGCTTCCTGGGGCTTCTTCACCTCGAGATCATCCAGGAGCGGCTGTCGCGCGAGTTCGATCTCAATCTGATCGCGACCGCGCCGAGCGTCATCTACAGGATGAAGCTCAACGACGGCTCCGAGATCGAGATCCACAATCCCGTCGACATGCCCGACGTGGTCAAGATCGCCGAGATCGACGAGCCCTGGATCGAGGCGACGATCCTGACGCCCGACGAATATCTCGGCAGCGTCCTGAAGCTGTGCCAGGACCGCCGCGGCGCGCAGAAGGAGCTCACTTACGTCGGCTCCCGCGCCATGGTGAAATACGACCTGCCGCTGAACGAAGTGGTGTTCGACTTCTACGACCGCCTGAAGTCGGTCTCCAAGGGCTACGCCTCGTTCGACTATCACCTCACCGACTACAAGCCGGCCGACCTCGTCAAGATGCAGATCCTGGTCAATGCCGAGCCGGTCGATGCGCTCTCGATGCTGGTCCACCGCACTCGCGCCGAAGGGCGCGGCCGCGCCATGGTCGAGAAGATGAAGGAGCTGATCCCGCCGCACATGTTCCAGATCCCGATCCAGGCGGCGATCGGCGGCAAGGTGATCGCGCGCGAGACGGTGCGCGCGCTGCGCAAGGACGTCACCGCAAAATGCTACGGCGGCGACATCACGCGTAAACGCAAGCTTCTGGAGAAGCAGAAGGAAGGCAAGAAGAAGATGCGGCAGTTCGGCAAGGTCGACATCCCGCAGGAGGCCTTCATCGCCGCGCTGAAGGTGGACAGCTGAGGCGACGCTCGGGACGGGCCGGCGCGGTCGCCGAGGCCGGCAAACAGGCGGCAAACAAAAAAGCGCGAAAACAACCCCATGCACAGTAGCCGCCCCCTTGGCGGCACTGTGCTTTTTTCGATTTTACGAAGTCGGCTTGCTCCGTCGGGCAAAACAGGGGTATGGTGGCATCATCGCAGCAGGCCGGATGAGCCAGCACGATCGTCCATCTGCATTTTTTAAAGTACCGATCATTTCATCCATGAACGGAGCTGTCATGCAGCGACGCGAGCTTCTCGCACTGATCGGTGCCGCGGCGGCCTGGTCACCCCTTGCTCGCGCGCAACAGCCAAAGAAAGTCCCCCATATTGTCTTCTTGACCACCGGCTCGATCGAGCAAACCCGCACTTCGGTGGCTGCCTTTCAGCAAGGACTACGCGAACGCGGTTATATCGACGGCGAGAATATCATCGTAGAGCTTCGAGCAGCCGATTCAAAGGTCGAACAACTCCCGGCGTTGGCGAGTGACCTCGTCCGTCTGAATCCTGCTCTTATAGTTGCAGCGAATTCGCTTGCTGCGCGGGCCGTGCAGCAAGCCACCAAATCGATTCCTGTTGTTGTGCCAGTTATGGGCGACCCAATCGAAGACGGACTCGTTGCCAGCATCGCCCGACCAGGAGGTAACATCACCGGACTGACCTTCATCGGCCCGCAGCTTGTTCCCAAGCGGCTCGCGCAATTGAAGGAAGCTTTGCCCAAGGCATCTCGGATAGCAGCGATTTGGCACCCGGCTGCATACGGCAAGTCTACAATTCAAGGCATGATCAGCGGTGCGGAGTCAGCATCAAAAACCGTAGGCGTTCATTTGCAACTCATTGCTGTCCAAGATCCTGACGGGCTGGGCGAGGCGTTTTCCGCGCATGCGGGCGCGCGCGCCGATGCATTCTTCCTATTTCCCAGCCCGATGTTCTTCATTGCACGCAAGCGCATCGTCGAGCTCGCCGCAGAACATCGGCTGCCGCTTTTTGCCATTGGCAAGGAATTTGTTCAACTCGGTGCGCTACTGTCCTACGGAGCGGATATCATCGACTTGAACCGGCTATGCACTGATTACGTCGATAAGATCCTCAAGGGCGCCAAGCCCGGGGATCTGCCGGTCGAGCAACCGACCAAGTATGAACTGTTCATCAACCTCAAGTCTGCAAAGACACTCGGGATCGAAGTTCCTGCTACAATGCTGGCCCGCGCGGACGGGGTGATAGAATGATCGACTGATGCAAGTCGATGCATGCAAGCCCGCGGACGGCCGGTCTTTTCGTCCCGTTCCCGACGTGTTGACCAAGGCCGCGCGAGGTCGGTTTCGGCAAGCGCGATCGGTTCGTAGGGTGGGCAAAGCGAAGCGTGCCCACCACCTGTCGGGGATCACGAAGAGATGGTGGGCACGGCGCTCCGCGCCTTTGCCCACCCTACGAAAGCCGTGCTCGCGTAGGCTCACCTCACGGCATCCTCTTCTTCGCCTCGACGTAGCGTGCAAAATTGTCGAGGATTGCCTGCCAGCCGCCCTGCTGCTGTTCGACCGAGTGCGTGGTCTCGGCGTCGAAGACGACGCGGACGACAACGCCTTTCGCGCCCGGCACGAACTCGACCTCGGCCTTGCGATCGCCGAACGCGTATTCGATCCGCTGGTGTTCGACGATTTTCGTGTAGGTGCCGGCGAAGTCAAAACCCATGCTGCCGTCCTTGGCTTCCATCCGCGACGAGAAGGCGCCGCCCTCCCGCAGGTCGACCGTCGCCCTGGTCGTATGCCAGTCGTCGGACGCGGTATTCCAGTTCACGATGTCGGCTGGCGTCGTATAGGCGCGCCAAACCTGATCAATCGGGGCGGCTACGCTGGTTTCGACGGTGATCCTCATTGGCATTGCTCCAGTTGCAATTTGACGGCTCGAATTGACGAAATCACATCACGTGTGCCGGGTCATCTCCGGCACGTCCGAGGCGTGTCCACCCAAGGACGATCGAGGGCGGTCCATGCCGACATGGTGCGGCATCAATGCGCAAAAAAGTCAGGAAAGTCGTATTGCCGCGGGCTCGTTCACCTCGTCCGCTTGCGGGAGAGGCATAGGCCGCCTTTGGCGGCTGTCGTCTCAAAGAACGCCGAGGCAAGGCCTCGGCTAAGGCGCAGCGCCGGGTGAGGGCTTTCTCCACTTGGGGATTGTCCCATTGCGGAAACACCCTCTCCCCAACCCTCTCCCGCAAGCGGGAGAGGGAACGCACCTCCGTTATTGGAACGATCAAGCCTCATTTCATCGCGCTCTCGCGATGCTCGCTAACGATGCGACGAAGTTCGGTGGCTTCGGTTACACCTTCGCTCTTCGGCCGACCGCGAACACCTCGCTTGACCACCCTGCGCGCTCTTCAGATCGGCCTTGTCTTCCCTCGAATGGCCATCGCCCGTTTCAGGGCCTGCTCGGCATCGGCGTGGCGACCTTGATTGTTGTAGAGGCTGGCGAGGTTGTCGAGGACGCCAGCAAGATCCGGATGATCAGGGCCGAAGGTTTTCTCGAAAATGGCCACCGACTGCTTGAACAGCCGCTCGGCCTCGGCGTTGCGTCCCTGACGCCCGTAGAGCGCACCGAGATTGTTCAGCGCTTGCGCGATGTCGGGATGATCAGGGCCGTACGCCTTCTCGGTCACGGCCATCGCCCGCTGCAGCAGCCGCTCGGCATCGGCGTAGCGATGCTGCTGGGTGTAGGTATCGGCCAAATTGTTCATCAGCACCGTGGCTTCGGGATCGTCGGGGCCGAGCGCTTTCTGCAGCACGGCGAGGCCCCGCTCGAACAGCGGCTCGGCCTGATCGTAGCGGCCCTGGCTGCTGTAGACGGCGCCGAGATTGCACAGCGGCAACACGATGGACGGATCGTCGGGTTCGAGCACTTTCTCGTCGATGGCGATCGATCGCTTCAGGAGCGGCTCCGCTTCCGCGTAGCGTCTTTCCGCGCGATAGAGATCGCCGAGATTGTTCAGCACCATTGCGACTTCCGCGTGATCCGGACCGAGCGTCTTCTCGCGGATGGCCAGCGCGCGCTTGTACAGCGGCTCGGCAACGGCGTATTCGCCGAGATTGTGATGGATCGTACCGAGGTCGCTCAGCGGCATCGCGACGCGCGCATCGTCAGGGCCGAACTCCCTTTCGTGAAGGGCCAGAGACTTCTGAGCCAACGGCAAGGCTTCCATGTATTTCCCGGCCCGATAAAGCTCCTTCATCTGCCGCGTCAGCGCGTCCGTCTCGTCCTCTTCGGCATGTGATGGCACGCCGAACGGAAGGATCAAGGCAAGCGCCGTGACTGCAACACGGATCGATGCTTTCAGCGCCTTCATCGCGCCTTCCCTCGTCGCATCCTGCGCTGCTCCTCAGATCGGCCTTGTCTTGCCCCGGATGGCCATCGACCGTTTCAGGACCTGCTGGGCATCGGCATAGCGGCCTTGATACTTGTAGAGACCGGCGAGGTTATCCAGAACGCCGGCGAGATCCGGATGGTTGGGGCCGAGGGTTTTCTCGAAGGTGGCCACCGACCGCTTGAACAGCTGCTCGGCCTCCGCGTTACGGCCCTGACGCCCATAGAGTGCAGCCAGATTGTTCTGCGCCTGCGCGATGTCGGGATGATCGGGGCCGAACGCCTTCTCGGTCACCGCCATCGACCGCTTCAGCAGCCGCTCGGCATCGGCATAGCGATGCCGATTGATATAGGCGTCGGCCAAATTGTTCATCAGCACCGTGGCTTCGGGATCGCCGGGGCCGAGCGCCTTCTGCAGCACGGCGAGGCCTCGCTTGAACAGCGGTATGGCCTGATCGTACCGGCCCTGATGGCTGTAGACCGCGCCGAGATTGCTCAACGCCGGCACGATCGACGGATTATCGCGCTTCTCGCCAATGGCGATCGAGCGCTTGAGTAACGGCTCCGCTTCCGCGTAACGCTCTTCCGCGCGATAGAGATCGCCGAGATTGTTCAGCACCATCGCGACTTCGGCGTGATTCGGACCGAGTGTCTTCTCCCGGATGGCCAGCGCGCGCTTGTACAGCGGTTCGGCAACGGCGTATTGGCCGAGATTGTAATGGATCGTGCCGAGGTCGTTCAGCGGCATCGCGACGTGCGCATCATCAGGGCCGAACTCCTTCTCGCGGAGGGCCAGCGACTTCTGGGCCAGAGGCAGCGCTTCCATGTACTTCCCGGCCCGATAAAGCTCCTTCATCTGCCGGGTCAGCGTGCCCGCCTCGTCCTCGTCGGCATAGGATGGCACGCCGAACGACAGGCTCAAGGCAAGCGCCGTGACTGCAACGCAGATCGATCCTTTCAGAGCCTTCATCACGCGTTCCTTGGTCGCGGTTCTCACCGACATACGCGACGTTGGTGCAGCCGGAAGGCGGAATGGTTCAAAGTCCTCGCCTGGGCGCCCCCGGCCAGGGGGCACAAGACAGATCGGGGTGTTCCCTCCGGCCATGTCTCTGATCCAGGCGTGCTGCCGGCGACGCCTCGCTCGGTATCTGGCCCGTGATCCTGGTGGGACGGCTTACGAGCATTTGGAGCATGCTATAGTCTTGCTATCGCACGGCAGCTTCGAGCGAGGTCACATGCGACGGCGCGGATTCATCGGGCTGATGACGGGAGCAATCGGCTGGCCGCTCATCGCACGCGCCCAGCAGTCTTCCGCAACGCCGCGCGTCGTCCAGTTGGGACCGGTCGAAGTTCCCGCGCAGATCGCAGCAACCAAAAGGCTGCTTGCAGAGCTTGGTTACGTCGAGGGGCGGATTCGACTCGAGTTTCGTCACGCAGCCGGAGATGCCGATGCACTACCGGCGCTCGCGCAGGAGATCGTGCGGGAAGGCCGGGTGGACGTGATCATCGCAATCAGCACTCCTGCCGCTCTCGCGGCCTACAAGGCAACGCGAACCATCCCGATCGTGACCCTTGCTGCCGTCGATCCCGTCGCATCCGGACTGGCCGACAGCCTCGCCCGCCCCGGCCGCAACGTGACCGGCATCGCGGTCTTCTCGGAGGAAACCACTGCAAAGCGGATCGAGCTCATGCGGGAGATCCTGCCCCAGGCCGTGCGCCTCGGAACTGTCACGACAAAGGTGTCGAGCGGTGCACAGAGTCTCACGCCTGTTCTGGAGGCCGGCCGCAAGCTCGGCTTTCAGGTTGAAACCATCAACATCGATGATCCCGCAAGCATCGGGACGATGCTGAGCGCGGACAACCTTGCCCAATTTGACGGTCTTGTTTTCGTTCCGGACGTCGTGCTCAGCGGCCACCAGGCCGAAGTCATCAGGCTGGTGAACCTGAGCGGGAAGCCTGCGATCTTTGCTTCACCCGATTGGGTCGCGAACGGCGCCTTCATGTCGTTCGGCCCCGACTTTGCAGACGCAGGGCGCCGCCTGATTGCGCAGGTTGATCGCGTTCTGCGGGGCGCAAAGCCGGGCGACCTGCCTTTCGAACGACCCACCAAGTTCGACCTCAGGATCAATCTCCGCATCGCCAGGGCGCTGGGTCTCGACCTGCCCGCAACCGTCGTCGCCCGCGCCGACGAAGTGATTGAGTAACCGCAAGATTCTACCCGGGCTCAACCGCCCTGCCCCTCGCCCGGTAAGCCATCATCCCTGCTGCGAAGCATCAACAAGACAAAAAGCACGAAGAAACGCATGAAGGTGATGCAGGCGTGCGTCTGCACGCCCGATCCCTGATCGATCATTGCCCGAGCTGTTGGAGCACAGCAGACCACAACGCGAGCGGCTCCCTGAGCGCTCCGGGTTCGTTCGGCTTTTGGCGAACGGCCGTGTGCACCATGACGAGCTTGGAGGCCGGATCGACCAGGATGACCTGACCGCGAATGCCGAGCAGGGCAAATCGGCGCTGCTCGCCGGGGAGGAGCCACACCTGATAGCCATAGCCGAAATAGCGCGTGGCCACGTGCGGGGCGAGATGGCCGTCGGCCGGCCGCACGGTCGTGGCATCCAGCAGCCACTGCCGGGGGATCAGCTGCCGGCCTTCCCAGGCGCCGTCATGGGCGAGCAACCGGGCGAGGCGCGCATAATCGCGCAAGGTTGCGTTGAAGCAGCAAAAGGCGATCTCCTGCCCGCTGCCGTCGATCACCCAGGAGGCGTCCGCCTCGGTGCCGATGCGGTCCCAGATCCGGTCGTGGAGATAATCGGCAACCGGCGTGCCGGTGGCGGCGCGCAGGACCAGGCCGAGGATCTCGGTTTCAACGCTGGCATAGTGGAATTTGGTGCCTGGCGGTGCAGTTCGGGTGTTGAACTGCGCGACGATGGCGGCGGGATCTTTCGGCGGGCCGGCGAACAGGGCCCGCCCAAGCCGGGCGATGTCGTCGTTCCCGTCGTAGACTTCCGAGAATTCGACGCCCGACGACATGTTCAACAAGGCGCGTATGGACGTGTTGCCAAATTCCGTGCCTGCAAGGCCGGGAACGTAGCTCACGACGACGTCATCGATCGACTTGATCCGTCCCTCCGAGACCGCGATCCCGACCAGCATGGCCACCAGCGTCTTCGCCATGGACTGCGAGACAAAGCGGTGGTGGTCGGTCCGCGCATATTGATAGTGCTCGTACAGGATGGTGTCGTCCCTGGCGATCAGGAGTCCCGTCGCCGGGTTGCGCTTGAGGTAGTCCGCGATGCCGAGCTTTTCGGTACCAAAACTGTAGGTGATCGACGGCTCCGGCGCGCGCTTGAATTGCCAGGCCGTCGTCGCGCGAACGACCCGGCGCGAGGGATAGATCTCGCCGAAATGGCTGTAGCTGCCGACGAGCTTGTCGAGCTCCGGGGCGGCTCCCCGCCTGCCGACCGGATAGCCTTCCGCCGCGCCGTAGAGCTCGGCATCGGGGCCGCTCTCCGAAAAGACCGGCCCCGGCTTGGCGGGCGCGCTTCGGACGTCCTGCGCGCAGGCCGGGGCCGTCCAGACGGCGGAGGCGAAAATGACGGACAAGAAAAGCCTGCGGCACCCGCGTGGCCTGCACAGCGCTCCCCGGATCATTGCACTTGCCTCCTCGCACGTTCGTGTGTGTGTGCGCTTATGAGAACAACATCGCAGGCCAGTGACGCGCGGCATGCTATCACTACGAGCAGACGGTGTCAGCCGGCGGTGGCCACCCGCCTTGCTCTCGCCCCGCAGATAAGTCACCATCCCTCCCGCGCACCATCAACAAGAGCAAAAGCGCTGAGGAAACGCATGAGCAAGCCGTCACGCTTCGACTATGGCTGGGTCGTTGTCGCCGCAGGTGCGCTGATGACCTGCATCGGATTTGGCACGATGCTGTCGCTGGCGGTGTTCTTGCAGCCGATCTCCGAGGCGATGGGCTGGTCGCGCGCCGGCGTGTCGGCGGCCGCGACGTTGGATTTCCTCTGCATGGGATTCGCCGCATTCCTATGGGGCACGCTGTCGGACCGGTTCGGCACCCGCATCGTGGTGCTCTCGGGAAGCGTTCTGCTGGGACTAGGTCTCGTCACCGCGAGCCAGGCCGCAAGCCTGTGGCAATTCCAGCTCTGCTTCGGCGTGCTGATCGGGATCGCCGTGGGCAGCTTCTACGCGCCGATGATGGCGCTCGCGAGCGCCTGGATCGAGAAGAACCGCAGCCTCGCCGTGGCGCTGGTGTCCGCCGGCATGGGCGTGTCGCCCGTGACGGTCGCGCCGGCCGCGAGCTGGCTGATCACGGCCTATGATTGGCGCACCGCGATGCTGATGATCGGCTGTGCTGCCTGGGCGCTGTTGATCCCCGCATGCTTCCTGGTGCGTCCGGCGCCGTCAGCCGCGGGCTCCGCAACGACGGACGCGACGCCGGAGGTCGAGATGAACGCGGCGCAGGCACTGCGCACGCCGCAATTCATCGCGCTCGCAGCGGCGCATTTCGCCTGCTGCGCGGCGCATTCCGGCCCGATCTTCCACATGGTGTCCTATGCGATGGTCTGCGGCATCGCTCCACTCACGGCGGTGACGGTCTATAGCGTCGCCGGCGTCTCAGGCCTCGGGGGACGCCTGCTGCTGGGCGCGCTGGCCGATCGCATCGGCGCGAAACCGGTCCTTGTCGGCGGGCTGTTCGTGCAGGCGATGTGCATCGCGACCTATCTGGCGGTGGCGCAGCTCGGCGAGTTCTACGCGTTGTCAGTCGTGTTCGGCCTCGCCTATGGCGGGGTGATGCCGCTCTATGCGGTGCTGGTCCGCGAATTCTTCGGCGCGCGCATCATGGGCACGGTGTTCGGTGCGGTCTCGGCCTTCGCCAGCCTCGGCATGGCGCTCGGACCCTGGGCCGGCGGGATCGTGTTCGACACGTTCCAGCAATACACCTGGCTGCACGCCGGCTCCTTCGCGATCGGGCTTGCGGCGGTCGCAGTCGCACTGAGCTTCCCGACCCGACGGCCATCGCTCGATCTTGGCCGCGCGACGGCGTGACACCGACCTGTGGCGATTGCCGGATACTGCGTATGACGCTCATATCCCTTGAACAGACCGCTGACACTCTTCCCGCGGATTTTCCCGCGCTGGAGGCCGACGCCAAGGCAGTTGGACACGCGCACATGACCCGTCTGGCTGCGGAGTTCGCAACTGATCGAGCCATGTTTCACGCCATATTCACCTGCCACCTCGATGGCAGATTGGCGGGCATCGGAGCGATCACCAACGAGCCTGCACCGGCGCCGGTGCCGATGTGGCGGATGCGGCGTTTTTACGTGCACCGCGACTACAGAAGACGCAACGTCGCCAGGGCCATCGCGAACGCCTTGCTGCAAGACGCTGCAGGGAAGGTCGCAATCATCACCGTCCACGCAGGAAATGCCGGCGCTGTGCGGTTTTGGGAAGCGATGGGATTCACCGCCGTTGACGGCCAACCCTGGTCTCACCAAGCGCATCTGCCGATCCTTGAGCCTGCCGGCGGCCCGTGAGCGGCTCTGCCAAGCCTTGCCTCGACGAGGAAGCACGACGCGCCGGGCTGGAACCGGTGCGCCTCGAACTGACGAGCGCGTCGCCGACCGCAGTTTCCGAAGAGGCCGACGGAGAGAGCGGTGCGTTCCTACATATCGAGGAAGCGAGTGGTCACGCCACCAGCGCGGCGTCCTCTTCACCGTCGATGCCGCGCTGTGCGGCCAGCAGGCTGATGATCTCCGCATTCGGCCGGGCCTTGCTGAACAGGAAACCCTGGCCCTCATGGCAGCCTTCGGCGCGGAGGCAGCTGAGCTCGGCTTCGGTCTCGACGCCCTCGGCGGTAATGGTGACGCCAAGACCTTTGCCGAGGCTGACGATCGAGCGGATGATCGCCTGGGCCTCGCGGTTGGCGGCGAGATCGCGCACGAAGGACTGGTCGATCTTGATCTTGTCGAACGGGAAGCTGCGCAGATAGCTGAGGCTGGAATAGCCGGTGCCGAAATCGTCCATGGAGATGCGCACGCCGAGCGCGCGCAGCGCATGCAGCGTCGCCAGCACCTGCGCGCTCTTCTCAAGGAGCAGCGTCTCGGTGATCTCGAGCTCGAGCCGCCGCGGCGGCAGGCCGGAATGCTTCAGTGCGTCGGTCACCATCGAGAGCAGATTGCCGCTGCGGAACTGGAGCGGCGACAGGTTGACCGCGACGCGGACGTCGTCGGGCCAGGACGCGGCATCGAGGCAGGCCCGGCGCAGCATCAGCCCGCCGAGCGGATTGATCAGGCCGGTGTCCTCGGCAACCGGAATGAACTCGGCCGGTGACACCATGCCGCGCTCGGCATGCGGCCAGCGCACCAGCGCCTCGAAGCCGGTGATGCGGCCGCTCGTCAGGTCGATCAGCGGCTGGTAGTACGGCCGCAGCACGTCGTTCTGGATCGCGTCGCGCAGCTCGACCTCGATCTTGCGGCGGCTCTGCGCCTTCGCATCGAGCGCGGCCTCGAAGAAGGCGAAGCTGCCGCGCGCGTCCAGCTTGGCGCGCGACAGCGCCATGTCGGCGCTCTTGAGCAGCTTTTCGGAATCCTCGCCGTCGCCCGGCGCCATCGCAATGCCGATCGAGGCGCCGATCACCACGGAATGGCCGTCGAGCAGATAGGGATCGGCAATGGCCGCCAGGAGGCGCTTGGCCAGCATCACCGCGTCCTCGGGACGCGCCAGCCCGCTTTGCACGATCGCGAACTCGTCGGAATTGAGCCGCGCCAGCGCGTCCTCTTCCCGCAAGGTGGAGCGCAGCCGCTTGGCGACGCCGCGCAGGAGCTTGTCGCCGACCGCGTGTCCCAGCGTGTCTTTGACCGCCTTGAAATTGTCGAGCCCCAGCATCAGCAGCGCGACCTTCTCGGCGCTGCGCCGCGTGTGCAGCAGCATCTCGTCGACCTGCTGCCGCAGCAGGCTGCGATTGGGCAGGCCGGTCAGCCCGTCGTGCTGGGCCATGAAGGCGAGCCGCGCCTCAGCACGCTTGCGCTCGGTGATGTCCATCAGCGCGAGCAGCACCGCGGGCCGCTCGGCATAGGTCAGCTCGCGGGAATAGATCGCAAGGTCGATCAGCGCGCCGTCGGCCTTGACATGCTTCCAGGTGCGGCCGGCCTGCTCCTCGCCGGTCTCATCGACGGTCCAGGGCGGCTCGCTGTCGAAGGCCTGCAGGGAGCGGATCTTCAATCGCTCGAACTCGGCCCGGCTATAGCCATAATGCGCGACCGCGGCATCGTTGACGCCGAGGATGCGCTCGTCGTCCAGCGCGCAGACGATCATGGGCACGGGATTGCCGTCGAACAGCAGGCGGAACGAGGCCTCGCGCTGCTTGAGCTCGGTGATGTCGACGCGCAGGCCGACGACGCCACCGTCATCGGTCAAGCGCTCGTCGATCAGGATGACGCGGCCGTCGGACAGCTTCTGCTCGTGGCGCGCGCCGGGCTTGTAGAGCTTTTGCAGGCGCTCGGCGATCCAGGCGTCCTCGTTGCCGACGGCCTCGGGATAGTCGCCGCGTGCGACGCCGATGCGCAGCGTGTCCTCGAGGCGCGCGCCTTCCTCGAACAGATCGGCGGTCTTGCTGTAGATCTCCGCGTACTTCTTGTTCCAGAGGACGTAGCGGCCTTCGGCATCGAGAAACACGATGCCTTGCGGCAGGATATCGATGGCCTGGCGCAGGCGCTCATGGGATTTGCGCGCGTCCGCGATCGCGGCTTCCGCCTCGGCACGGCTGCGCAGGACTTCGTCGCGTTCGGAAAGCGCACGCGAGGCACGCGCGAAACGCGACTTGCGCGCCTTCTGGCCGGCACGGGCAAGCACGCTTTGCTTTCGCTTTCTTGCTTTTCGAGACCCCAAACTCAACTTCACTCGTCCCAGTCGCGCCCAGCGGCCGCAAGCTTTGGGGCAAGTGTCTGAAAAAAAAGTAATCTTGCCCGGACGCGGTCCGCACGCGGCGGCGCTTGCTGCCTGTTTGCGCGGCGTGGCGAGCGGCTGCAGGCGCCATCAGACTGAGTGTGGCGTCGCAATCAATGAGCGATCTGGTGCAAAATTGCGCGCGCGCCTGAATCCGTTCCGAAACCGCGCGCGATTGCATGCCAGCCGCAAGTATTCCCCGCTCAACGCACGAATTTTGGTCAATGCAGGATACGGTTATTGCACCGTTAAGAAGCGGCGGGTCGAGACGCGATTCGGGCGAGCTGCGGTGAGCCGGCGGCGGGCTGAGCGCCTCGTTCTTAACCCTGGTGCAGCATTGGGCTATAAGAGCGTCAGCATGAGTCGCCGCGGCATCACCCTCCTCCTGCTTTCGTTCGTCTGCCTGGGCGCCGGTAGCGCGCTGGCCCAGGACAAGGGCAGCATCACCCCGAAGCCGCTGCCGCCGCTCGCCAATCCAAACGACCCCGATCTCGCCGCGAAGGAACTGTTCGCGCGCAAGCTGCTGCCGTCGAAGGGGCCGACCCATGTCATCGGCTCCTACACCAAGGGCTGCATCGGCGGCGCCGAGCAGATGCCGGTCAACGGCGATCATTGGCAGGTGATGCGGCTGTCGCGGAATCGCAGCTACGGTCATCCCGACATGATCGCGCTGATCAGGCGGCTCGCCGCCAAAGCGCACAAGGACGCGGGCTGGCCCGGCATCCTGGTCGGCGACATCGCGCAGCCGCGCGGCGGGCCGGCGCTGTCGGGCCATGCCAGCCACCAGATCGGTCTCGACGCCGACATCTGGCTGACGCCGATGCCGGACCGCCGGCTCTCGCGCGAGGAGCGCGAGGAAATGTCGGCGGTGATGATGGTTCGCGCGGACCGGCTCGACATCGACCCCAAGGTGTTCACACCAGGCCAGGTGCTGGTGCTGCGCGACGCGGCGCGGGAGCCCGGCGTGCAGCGCATCTTCGTCAACGCCGCAATCAAGAAGGCGCTGTGCCGCGAGGCCAAGGGCGATCGCGCCTGGCTGTCGAAGATCCGCCCCTGGTGGGGCCACGACTACCATTTCCACATTCGCATGCGCTGCCCGGCGGGGGCCGGCGAGTGCGAGGGCCAGCCGTCACAGGCCGAGGACGAAGGCTGCAAGCCCGCCGATCTCGCCTACTGGTTCTCCGACGCGGTGCTGCACCCCAAGCCGCCGCCCGAGCCGCCCAAGCCCAAGCCGCCGATGACGCTCGCGCAGATGCCGGCAGCCTGCAAGGCGGTGCTGCATGCAGGCGACGCGAAGCCATAAGGTAAGCTGCCGCGGAATGCACCGCCGTCGTCCCGGGGCGCGAAGCGAGCCCGGGACCCATAACCACAGGGAGTGGTTGTGGCGCGAAGTGGTCACCCCGAGTCCTCGCCCAACGCAATTCTGTGGTTATGGATCCCGGGCTCGCGCTGCGCGCGCCCCGGGATGACGAACTCAGTTGCCTTTGACGTGGGGCCGCGGCCTGCTATGTTTGCACTGCGATATCCCCGCCGGCCGTAAGCCGTCGCAAGGGACCGTGGAACAGCGCTTCCGCCCGTCGCATCTGCCCGACCCAACGCCAGATTTTGCGCGTGCACCTTGCGCGCGCGAGCTCGCACGGAGCGCATCCCATGTTTCGTCTCTCAGGACTTTTCGCCGCCTTCGTCATTCTCGCCGGCGCGGCCCTCGCGCCCGCCGCGGCCGAGGACAAGACCATCACGGTGTTCGCTGCCGCCTCGATGAAGAACGCGCTGGACGAGATCGACGCCGCCTACACCGCCAGGACCGGCGTCAAGTTCAGCGTCAGCTACGCCGCAAGCTCGGTGCTGGCCAAGCAGATCGAGCAGGGCGCGCCGGCCGACGTGTTCGTCTCGGCCGACACCGACTGGATGGACTACGCGATCTCCAAGAAGACCATCAACGAGCCGACACGCGTCAACCTGCTCGGCAACAGCATCGTGCTGATCGCGCCGAAGGATTCCAAGATCGACAGCGTGACGATCGCGCAAGGCTTCGATCTGGCCAAGCTCGCCGGCGACGGCAGGATCGCGACGGGCGACGTCAGGTCGGTACCGGCAGGGAAATATGCCAAGGCGGCGCTGGAAAAGCTCGGGGCCTGGCAGGCCGTAGAGTCGAAATTCGCCATGGCCGAGAGCGTGCGCGCGGCGCTGACGCTGGTCGCCCGCGGCGAGGCCGTGCTCGGCATCGTCTATTCCACCGACGCCAAGGTCGAGCCGGGCGTGAAGATCGTCGGCACCTTCCCGGCGGATTCGCATCCTGCGATCATTTATTCGGTCGCGGCAACCAGCACCGCCAAGCCGGAGACGAACGACTATCTCGCCTTTCTGCGCTCGACGGCGGCCAAGACCATTTTGGAAAAATACGGCTTCAAGTTCCTGATCAGCCCGACGACCTGATTCTTGCAAACCTGATTTCTGCGACCCGATATGACGACTTGATGTTCGAGATCTCTGCCGCCGAATGGACGGCGATCCTGCTTTCGCTCAGGGTCGCCGTCATCGCCACGCTGGTCGCGACGCCGTTCGGCATCGCGCTGGCGTGGCTGCTCGCGCGACGCGATTTCTGGGGCAAGTCGATACTGGACGCCTTGGTGCACCTGCCGCTGGTGCTGCCGCCTGTGGTCACCGGCTATCTGCTGCTGCTCAGCTTCGGCCGCAAAGGTCTCATTGGCGGCTTTCTTGCCGACCATCTCGGCATCGTCTTCGCGTTCCGCTGGACCGGTGCTGCGCTCGCCTGCGGCGTGATGGCGTTTCCGCTTCTCGTCCGCCCGATGCGGCTGTCGATCGAGGCGATCGACCGCCGGCTCGAGCAGGCCGCGGAGACGCTCGGCGCAGCGCCGTGGAAAGTGTTCTTCACGGTGACGTTGCCGCTGGCGCTGCCGGGCGTGCTCGCCGGCATGGTGCTCGGCTTTGCCAAGGCGATCGGCGAGTTCGGCGCCACCATCACCTTCGTCTCCAACATTCCCGGCGAGACCCAGACGATTTCGTCGGCGATCTATTCGCTGATCCAGACGCCGGACGGCGATGCCGCTGCGGGAAGGCTCGTGATCGTCTCGATCGTGCTCGCGATCGGCGCGCTGATCGCGGCCGAGTGGTTCGCCCGCCGCGCCACGCAGCGGCTGCACGGGAATTGACCATGCTGCGCGTCGACGTCGAAAAACAGCTCGGCGAATTCTCGCTTCACGCATCCTTCAGCAGCGAGGGGCGCGTCATCGGGCTGTTCGGCGCTTCGGGTGCCGGCAAGAGCTCGCTGGTCAACATGATCGCCGGGCTGCTGCGGCCCGATCGCGGCACCATCGCGATCGACGGCGAGATCGTCGACGACACCGCGGCGGGCATTCACGTGCCCACTTACCGCCGCCGCATCGGCTACGTGTTCCAGGATGCGCGGCTGTTTCCGCATCTCAGCGTGGCGCAGAACCTCGACTATGGGCGGCGCATGAACGGACTTGCGCCCGATCCGGCGCAGCACAAGCGCATCATCGAGTTGCTCGACATCGGCGCGCTCAGGGATCGCCGTCCCGGGAAGCTGTCCGGCGGCGAGCGCCAGCGCGTCGCGCTCGGCCGCGCGCTGCTGTCGAAGCCCCGCCTCCTGCTGCTCGACGAGCCGCTCGGCGCGCTGGACGAGGGCCGCAAGCTCGAGATTTTGCCGTATCTGGTGCGGCTGCGCGACGAAGCCAATGTGCCGATGGTCTATGTCAGCCACGACGTCGCCGAGCTGCGCCAGCTCGCGACGCAGATCGTGATGCTGAAGCAGGGGCGGGTCACGTCATTGGGCGGGGTGAAGGTGCTGACGTGAGGGCCCGTGGCCCATCCCTTGCGAGCGTAGCGAAGCAATCCAGAGACTATCCGGGGCGGCAGTCTGGATTGCTTCGTCGCAAGAGCTCCTCGCAATGACGAGTGCTTCGCTGGCTTTGTCCTGCCAACCACCAGACTTCGTAGGGTGGGGAAAAGCGCGCTCTTCGCGCGCCGTGCCCACGTCGTTCCTGCTGGTGGGCACTGCGCAAGGGCGCCTTGGCCCACCCTACGGCAGCGTCAGACTCCCGCCACCGAGGACCACAGCTCGGCGAGCTTCTTCCGCAGCGCCTGGGTGCGTGTCGGCGGCGGCGGCGTCTCGTCATCCTCCGGCAGGCGCAGGCCGACGACGTTGACGCGGCCACCGGAGATGCTGCGGGCGACCAGCACGATCTCGTCCAGCGCGAGCTCGGCGCCCTCCTTCGGCGCGCGATCGAGATGGACGTCGAAGTAATCGGCGAGCGTGAGCTTGCTCTCGTCCTCGCTCACCTTGACGCCGTAGATCTCGGCGAGCTCGGCGAGCGTGTGCTCGCCGGAGACCATGAAGTCGCCGAGCAGATGCGGATCCGGCGCGGTGCTCGGCTGCATGTCGACGAAGAAGCGGTCGAGCGACTCGGCCTTTTCCGGCGGCGCCAGCAGATAGATGTAGTCGCCCGGCGCGATCGGGTCGGCTTCCGTTGGCGTCAGGATGTTCTCGTTGCGGATGACGAGCGTCGGCTTGGACCAGGACGGGATCAGACCGCGGCGGAAATACAGGCTCTTGGGCCGCACCGGATAACCGACCAGCTGCTGCTCGAGCTGGCCGGGCAGATCGAGCTCGACGCGGCGCGGGCCGCGTTCGGCGCGCGGCAGCGCCACGTGCAGCTTGCGGGCAGCCGGCGCCAGCGTCCAGCCTTGCAGCAGGAGCGAGATGATGACGACGACGAAGGCGACGTCGAAATAGAGATAGGCCTTGGACAGGCCGACCAGCATCGGGATCGAGGCCAGGAAGATCGCGACGGCGCCGCGCAGACCAGTCCAGGCGATGAAGATCTTCTCGCGCCAGTTGAAGCGGAACGGCGACAGGCACACGAACACCGCGAGCGGCCGTGCCACCAGCATCAGGACGAGCGCGACGGCGACCGCCGGCAGCACGCTGGCCCCCAGCCGGCTCGGCGAGACCAGAAGGCCGAGCAGCACGAACATCACGATCTGCGCCAGCCAGGTCGCGGCATCGAGGAAGGTCACCACCGAATTATGGGCGCGGGTCGGCCGGTTGCCGATGATGATGCCTGCGAGATAGACGGCGAGGAAGCCGGAAGCGTGCATGATCTGCGAGCCGCCGAAGATCACGAGCGCGCCCGTGGTCACGAAGGGCGCATGTAGTCCCTGCGGCAGGGCGACCTTGTTGAGCGCGATGACGACGAGGCGGCCGCCGAACACGCCGACGACGGCGCCCAGTGCCGCCTCCAGCACGAACTCCATCAGCACGTGGCCGGCCGAGCTCGAGCCGACCGAGATGTATTCCACCAGCATCAAAGTGAGGAAGATCGCGAAGGGATCGTTGGTGCCGGATTCCGCCTCCAGCGTCGCGCCGACGCGCGGGCGCAGACGCAGGCCCTGGGTGTGCACCAGGAGGAACACGGCGGCCGCGTCGGTCGAGGCCACCACGGCGCCCACCAGCAGCGACTCCGCCCAGTTGAGGTCGAGCGTGTATTTGGCGAACGGCGCCGTGACCAGCGCGGTCAGCAGCACGCCGACGGTCGCGAGCACGAGAGACGGGGCGAGCACGGTGCGGATGCTGGCAAAGCGCGTGCGCAGGCCGCCGTCGAACAGGATCAGGGCGAGCGCGACGGAGCCGACCAGATAGGTGGTGCGGACGTCGTCGAATTGGAGCTGACCGGGGCCGGAATCGCCGGCGAGCATGCCGATGACCAGGAAGACGAGCAGCAACGGCGCGCCGAAGCGCAGCGCAAGCAGGCTCGAGAGGATGCCGGCCATGACGAGGACGGCGCCGAGCAATATGGCGAGACTGACGGAGTCGAGGGAAGCCATCCACCTTCCGGGTAAAAAATCGCTGGAATTTCATCCTTATCGTCGGCGGACTCGCGCGCCAACCCATTTTCGCGCTTCGCGGCAATCTGCCCGTATTTTACGGCCTTAACGCGCATCACTTCACGGTGTATCGATGGCCCGGCCGCGCCCTGCCCTCGAATCAATTCCTGCCCGCTTGCCGACGAGACCGATGGACATGGACCTCAAAGACTTCATGGAGTTCGTGCAGACCACCGCACGCAGCGTCGGGGCGGAAATCTCCTCACCCTGGTTCTACCTGCAATTCGGCCTCATCCTGGCAGCGGCCGGCATCGCCTATGCCGCGGAGGCCGGCATTCGCAGCCGTGTCGACCTGACCTCGCTGGCGATGCGCTGGCCGCTGCCGCTGCGACACTTCGTTCGGGTCATGGTCGCCAGCGCCTCGACGGCGGTGTTCACGCTGCTCGTGATCGTCTCGCGCGTGGTGATGTATCACGCGACCTGGCCGAGCCGCTCCTATCTCCTGATGGTCGCAGCCAAGCTGGGTTTCGCCTGGCTGGTGATCCGGCTCGTGACCTCGGTGCTGCGGAACGCCTTCATCGTCAAGCTAGTGTCGATCACGGCCTGGTTCGTCGCCGCGCTCTCGATCGTCGGCCAGCTCGATGCGACGGTCGACCTGCTGGATTCCTTCGCGATCGTACTCGGCGGCCTCAGGCTGACCCCGCTTCTGGTGCTCAAGGCCGGCGCGCTGCTGCTGATCGCGCTCTGGCTCACCAACATCGCCAGCAATTTCGCCGAGAGCCGGATCAACTCGACCACCGACCTGACGCCGTCGGTGCAGGTGCTGCTGGTGAAGATCATCCGCATCGGGCTGCTCACGGTCGCAATCGTGATCGCGCTCGGCGCGGTCGGGATCGACCTGTCGGCACTCGCGGTGTTCTCCGGCGCGGTCGGCGTCGGTATCGGTATCGGCCTGCAGAAGATCGTCGCCAACTTCATCTCGGGGATCATCCTGCTCGCCGACAAATCGGTGAAGCCGGGCGACCTCGTCACCATCGGGGACAATACCGGGCGGATCAGCGCGATGAAGACGCGCTATATTTCCGTCGCCGCCGGCGACGGCCGCGAATTCCTGGTGCCGAACGAGGATCTGGTGACGCAGAAGGTCGTCAACTGGACCTATACCGACAAGAACACGCTGGTGAAGATCGCCTTCGGCACCAATTACGACGCCGACCCGCGCCTGGTCACCAAGCTCGCCGCCGAGACCGCCGCCGCCCATCCGCGCGCCACCAAGGGCAAGGCGCCGAACAGCATTTTGACCGAGTTCGCGGAAGCCGGCATGAAGTTCTCGCTGACCTTCTGGATCGCGGACCCCGACGGCATGGACAACGTCAAGAGCGACGTGATGCTGGCGCTGTGGGACGCCTTCAAGCGCGAGGGCATCCGGGTTCCCTACCCCGTCCGCGAAATCCGCATCCGCGGCGGCGCCCTGCCGGTGGAAACCACCGTAGAAGTCCCGAATTAGGTCACTTTCGCCCCCGAGGCTGGCCCCTCGGCTTGCATGAAGCCTGCCAATCATTAAATTGGGGCCTGAAATCAAGCCTTTCCACCGACATCGAGATCAGCCCGAGAAGACCTGACACGCATGAGCTACGTCGACGCCACCGAGACCTCCCTGCGCAAGACCGGACAGATCAAGCTGCACGGGCCCGCCGCCTTTGCCGGCATGCGCAAGGCGGGCGCGCTGGTGGCCAGGTGCCTGGACGAGCTCACCGACATCGTCGGGCCCGGCGTGCCGACCTCCAGAATCGACGAATTCGTCCGCGACTTCGCCTTCAGCCATGGCGCCTATCCGGCGACGCTGATGTATCGCGGCTACCGCTACTCCACCTGCACCTCGCTCAACCACGTGGTCTGCCACGGCATGCCGGGCGACCGTCCGCTGAAGGAAGGCGACATCGTCAACATCGACGTCACCTTCATCGTCGACGGCTGGTATGGCGATTCCAGCCGGATGTATGCGATCGGCCCGATCGCCCGCAAGGCGGAGCGGCTGATCGAGGTGACCTATGAAGCGATGATGCGCGGCATCGCCGCGGTGAAGCCCGGCGCCACCACCGGCGACATCGGCCATGCCATCCAGAGCTTCGTCGAGCCGCAGGGCATGAGCGTTGTGCGCGATTTCTGCGGCCATGGCCTCGGCCGCATGTTCCACGACGAGCCGAACATCATCCATATCGGCCGGCCCGGCGAGGGCGTGCAGCTCAAGCCCGGCATGTTCTTCACCATCGAGCCGATGATCAATCTCGGCAAGCCGCATGTGAAGATCCTCTCCGACGGCTGGACCGCGGTGACGCGCGACCGCTCGCTGTCTGCGCAATTCGAGCACTCGGTCGGAGTCACCGCGACGGGTGTCGAGATCTTCACGCTGTCGGAGCGGCACGGCGAGAAGCAGATCGGGTGAGCACAACCTCGCTGTATTTCTGCTAAGATCCGAGAACGCGTCGAAGTTCGCAATACTTGGAATTGTCAGGACCATCAAAGGGGAGAAACGTTCTTTCTCCGCCAAAGTAGTGAAGTTTGATTTTCTGTTCACTTCGATCGACAAGAAAACACCCGCCTAGGCCGAAGATAGTCCCGCATACCGACTTTGACTTTAAATCTGACGGAAATGAATTCGATGCCGGCCGGATCGGAATAGAACGCTTGTAGTCTCCTAGGGGAATTGGCAACCATCCCTCGACTGCTTGCACCTTGATGTTCACGATGGCGGTCACACCGTCTTTGATCGTTTGTAAGCCGACATGTCCCTCCCCACTTACCCATCCTGGACATCTAAATCCCCAACGATCGGTCGTAAGGAAGTCTAGCACCTCGTCGTAAGACAGCGGTTTGCCGAAGGCTGCAGACGACGCAAAGAGAACTGCGATGATGCTAGCGAACCCTCGTATCAACATTCTAGCCTCCTTTGGCGAGTTATCGATGAGAGTTTCGGACTCAACATGCGCATAGGAACGATGACCAGCAGTATTGGGTCTCGTGCTGGTCGGTGACGGCCCAATTCCGCAGCCTTGCGCGCGTCATATAACTTGGAAGTAGCCAAGTATCTTTTTCAGAAGTGGCACGATGAAGCTGACTATGGGGGGTATGACGTAAGCCGTAAGAAACTTTCGCATCGTAAGTGCATCGAACGGCCATACAGGCATGTCGTTGATTACAGCGCCAATCTTTCGCAATCGCTCGATCATCTGTTCATCGTCTGCGGTAATGACGCCAGACTGGAAGCGCGAGCGCAGGTCATCTAGTTGGGCCCGCATACGTAACGCTACACCGCTCATGAGTTGAGCCTTACTCTTCATCATAGCATCGCGAAATGGGAGCAGAGGGCCAATGAAAACAAATGGGCCAACAACTGAGTAGGCAATCACAGCTACAACCAGAAATCCCACTCGCGCTTCGTTGGGCGTAAAAAAGTGGCTGACAAGCCAACCTAAGCCGATATTGAGACCGACAAGCGAGATTGCATACTGATTGCGCAGTCCTAACCGACCAATGGGTCGCAAGCCGCCCGCATTGTCCGGATGCAAGGGCAGCATGCGAAGGTCCGAATGGGAAACGACTTCCCATAACAATACTGGTAGAGCGGAACTGCGGATTACGTAGACCGCTGCCACAATAGCGAACAGAAAGTCACAGTACATGCGGATGTAGCCAGCCGCAGAGAGCGGATGGCCGGACTCCCAACTGGTATACGCACCGTCGGCAATCAACCGGTAGACGAAATAGACCGCGATTACTCCGGCAAGCATGCCCACAGCTTGCGCCCCCAGATTGATCCTGCGGAAAATACGATTCCAGCGGGCGACAAGAAACACGGCGCTTCCTTCGGAAGTATTCAGAATGCCGTCCACTTGAACGCGATTGAGTGAACGACAAAGGAGCGCATGGTCAGTTGTTGTTAGTATCAGCAGACAGGGAAACGACACCAGATACATAAAAATCGTGCTGACGTCGTAGAAAAAAGGCAAATTCAGTGTAGCCGATCGCGCCGCCATGGGTACGCCGAAGCAAGCGGCTATCAGCAACGGCAAAAAAGTGAAAGTAACAGCCCCTGCGTACAGCGCCACAGGCGTGAAAGCACCAAGTCCACGGCGATCAAGCCACTCAGCGATGGCGTGCAAACCCGAACCTGCTGTCGTATCCAGAGTCTTTGCAATAAGCGAAACTGAAACGGCAGACTCTGGTGAAACGTTAGAGGCATGGTCCATGTTTGCCCTCAAGCAATTCCAGAGGCCAATATATGTCAACGCGGCTTGCCCGCGAGGAAGGATCGCTACCTCAACGAGAGACTAATTATCCAAAGCTTGGCAACATAATTGCTAGTTGTAGCAATGATTTCATACTACTCAATTTCCGATCTTAAGCAATCCAATTCGTCCTCCATCGCAGCTTGCGACAACGCCCACGATCGGGGCGGCCATTGCGCGCTCATCTCCCAGTCTTAGGTCAACCACGGCTAACGTGCGCCGCCCCCCGCTCGGACGCCGGCCGACACGCGACGCGCCATCTCAATTGACGGTTGCAAAAACGCCGGTCCCCGGCAATGCTGGCGGCCGATGCCCGCCAAGCCTGACCACGACAACAGCAAGCCCGAGGACACGCCGCACTATCTCGGCCATCGCGAGCGGCTGCGCGAGCGCTTCTACAGCGCGGGCGCGGATGCGCTGAGCGATTACGAATTGCTGGAGATGGCGCTGTTTCCGGCGCTGCCGCGGCGCGACACCAAGCCGCTCGCCAAGCTGCTGATCAAGACCTTCGGCTCGTTCGCCGAGGTCGTGCATGCGCCGGTGGCGCGCCTGCGCGAGGTCGAGGGGATCGGCGAGTCCGCGATCAACCAGCTCAAGCTGATTGCCGCGGCGGCGCATCGGGTCGCCAAGGGCGAGGTCAACAGCCGCAACGCGCTGTCATCCTGGAACGAGGTGATCGCCTATTGCCGCACCAGCATGGCGTTTGCCGACAAGGAGCAATTTCGCCTGCTGTTCCTGGACAAGCGCAACCAGCTGATCGCCGACGAGGTGCAGCAGACCGGCACGGTCGATCACACTCCGGTCTATCCGCGCGAGGTGATCAAGCGCGCGCTGGAACTATCGGCGACCGCCTTGATCCTGGTGCACAACCACCCTAGCGGCGATCCCTCGCCCTCGCAGGCCGACATCCAGATGACGAAGGCGATCATCGACATCGCAAAACCGCTGGGGATTGCCGTGCATGATCACATCATCGTCGGCAAGAACGGGCATGCGAGTTTGCGCGGGCTGCGGCTGATCTAGAGTCTCAAAATCAGATGACAAGGGAACGATGAGCGACTGGCTGCACAATCTGCCGGTGCCCGTCATGGCGCTGGTGATCTTCGGATTCACCTATCTTATGGCCGCGGCGATCTTCGCAGGCATCGCGCTTGTCGCAACGGAGGAGCGTGCCAAATCGCTCAAAGTGATCTCGCCGGGCATGCTGCCCGTGCTCGGCATCATCTTTGGCCTGTTCGTCGCCTTCACCGCAGCGCAGGTCTGGGGCGACAGCGATCGCGCCAGTGCCGCGGTGAGCCGCGAGGCCAGCGCGCTGCGCAGCGCCGTGCTGCTGGCCGGCGGCCTGCCGGCGGAGCAGGAGACGAAGCTGCGCGGCCTGGTGCGCGACTATGTCGGGCAGGCTGTCGCGGTGGAATGGCCGATGATGGCGCATCAGGAGGCATCGCTGAAAGTGACGCCGCCGGCGCTCGCCGATGCCCTGCAGCTCGTCATCACGATGACGCCGCAAGGCACGGGGCAGGCGAATGTGCAACGCGAGCTCATCGCCGCGCTGGAGCAGGCGCTGGATGCGCGGCGGCAGAGGATCATCGTCAGCCTCGCCGCAGTCAATCCAGTCAAATGGTGGTGCCTGTACCTCCAAGCCGCCTGCGCATTGCTGGTAATCGGCCTCGTTCATTGCGACAACCGGCTGGGATCGGCGATCGCGATGGGCCTGTTCGCGACGGGGGTGGCCACCTCCGTCCTGCTGATTGCCGCACACGACCGGCCATTCGCCGGTCAGGTCTCGATCAAGCCGGAGCCGCTGCTGCAGATCATGCCGGAGGCAGCAGCGAAGACCTAGACGGAGGCGCACTCCCTCTCCCGCTTGCCGGAGAGGGTCGGGGAGAGGATGTTTCCGCAATGGGATAATCCCCAAGAGGAAAACCTCACCCGGCGCGCGGGACGATGCTTCGCATCGCCCGGACGCGCCGACCTCTCCCGCAAGCGGGAGAGGTGAACCGAGACCGCGGCATTGATCAACCTAAAGCCATTCCGCTTGAGTCCAGATCAGAACACCTGGCTTTTGGCGGCCTTCAAGTGGTCTTCTGCGGCCGTGATGCCGGCGAATGCCTTGAGCGTCAGGGCGGTCGGTTGCGGCTTCCATTCGGCAACCATTTTCTCGGCCTTCTCGAGCTCCGGCTTGGACAACATGGAGGCCATCTCGTTGACATTCCTGGCCGGCGCCACCTTCGAGAGCTTGAAATAGGCATACGACAGGGACACGTCCCTCGGCGTGCCCTTTCCCGCAGAATATGCGCGGGACAGGCTGAAGAGGGCGCTGGGGAGGCCCTGGTCGCCTGCCAGCTTCCACCATTTCAGCGCTTCTTCCGAATTCCCTTGCCGGTCATACATGAGAGCGACATCGTGCTGGGCACGCGCGTAACCGGCCTTGGCGGACACAAGCTTGTACTTCAATGCCTGATCCGGATCCGTTGCGACGACGCCCACGCCCTGCCCGTCATAATAACAGCCGAGCTTATAGGCTCCGAGCGGATCGTTGGCCGCGGCCGATTTTTGAAACCACTCGAATGCCTGGCTGCGATCCTGCGGTGTGCCGATGCCGTTATTGTGCATCATGCCGACATGATATTGCGCCTCCGCATCTCCGCGATTGGCCAACGCGACCATCGCATTGAAGGTGCGGGTGTCATTCGCGCTGGCGGGCACCGCGACAAGCAGAAGGCACGAAAAGGCCAGGGCAACGAATTTCATGTCAAAGCCGATCGAGTTTGAACCATTCCGTCTTGGTCGCTCGAGACGGAGAAAAAGTTCGAAATCAGCGATCCTTGGCCTGCCCGGGCGGTCCCGTCAGGGCTCCACCCAGCGCTGCACCGCCTCGGCGGTGTCGGCAGGCGTGGTGTTGAAGCAGATCGCGGCATCGGGCGCCAGGCGGTGAACGAGGTTGAGCACCTTCTCGAACAAGAGCAGGCGCTCCTTCGGCTCGCGCAGGCCGGCGCCGATGACGATGCAGTCGAAGCGCTCATCGCGCAGCGCCGCCACCACGCCGGCTTCGGCTGTGACATCGAGATCGATCAGGCAGCTCGTGACCTCGAAGCCGAGATCGCGCAGGCGCAACAGCTGCGCCTCGATGTAGTCGCGCACGAGCTCCGGCGTCAGCTGCGGGAATGCGCTGTAGTCGGCATTGCCGGGTTCGATGCCGATCGCGAGGACGCGCTTGGCCATGCAGAACACTCCTTGCCGGACCGTCTCGTCTTGCTAACGGAGGGATCGCCGGCCGGTTCCCGGAGCGGTGGAGGCCTCGCCCTGGTTCTACCGAGATTTCCCGCCCAAGCTGTAAGCCATTTCACATGCGCCGCGCCGGCGACCTGCCAGACTTTCGACAGATCACGCTGGAGCCAGGCACCGATCACGACACCTGGCTCACCTTGGTTTGCACGGCAAGTCGATCATTCAATCAATTTGCGGGAGCGGAAGATGATTTCATTCGAGAGTTTCAAGAACGAATACGAGCGGAATTGGGCCGGTCTCGAAATCCGGCCCGGACGCCTCGCCGAGGCGAATGCCATCGCCCGCAAGGCGCTCAACGGCAAGGCGACCTATCAGCAGATCGAGCGGCTGACCGGCGTGCCCTGGTACTTCACCGCGCTCTGCCATTACCGCGAATCCAACTTCGATTTCGACACCTATCTGGGCAACGGCGAAACGCTTCATCGCCCGACGACGATCGTTCCGAAGGGGCGCGGCCCGTTCGCTACCTTCGTGGACGGCGCCGTGGACGCGTTCAGAATCGAGAACTTCATCGGTGCGCGGGATTGGGGCATCGCGCGGATGCTGTTCCGGCTCGAGGCGTTCAACGGCTTCGGGTATCATTCCAAGGGCGTCAATTCGCCCTATCTCTATGGCGGCTCGACCCTGTACGGCCCGCCGGAAGCAAGAGCCGGAAAATTCGTCCGCGACCATGTGTTCGATCCCGGTCACGTCGATGCCCAGCTCGGCACGGCGGTGATCCTGCATGCGATGATGGCGCTGGATTCGTCGATCGCGCTCGACGACGGCCCGCAATTCGCCGGTCGCACCGAGCCCGAGGATGAGGTGGCTTCGACGGTCATGCTGATGCAGCAGGCGCTGAACAAGCTCGGCGCCAATCCGCCGCTCGTCGAGGACGGCATCAGCGGACCGAAGACCAGGGCCGCCGTCTCGCTGTTTCAGCAGCAGAACGGCCTGAGGGATACCGGATTGCTCGACGCCGCCACGGTCGCCGCCATCACGCGCGGGATGCAGCAGCCAGGCCCGGCCGGGCAGAACGGCGACCTCTCGCAGATCCTGAAGCGGCTGGAAGATCTCACACAAGTGCTGCGACCGCCGTCAAGCGGCGGGACGCTGCCAGCGATCGTGCCGAGCAACACATTGCCTGCCACCAACGATCCCGTCAGCCTGTTCGAACGGCTGTTCTCCCTCATCAACAAGACAGCGCCCATGCCCGGACCCGTCGCCCCGATGAGCCCCGCCCCCGTCGATCAGCTGAAACAGGTCGTCGATTTGCTCAGCACCCTGCTCAACAACGGCGGCGGCAAGCCGATGCTCGGCCAGGTCAATGGCGCACTCGGCGAGACCATCGGCAAGCTGCTCGACGGCAAGAAGACCGCGCTCGGCATCGGCGGCTCGCTGATCACCGCCCTGCTCTCCTCGGTGACGGCAAGCCCGAATGCGGGAGGCCTTGCCGGGCTGCTCGGAACCATCGTGTCGGCCGTGCCCGGCCTTGGCCAGTTCGCAATGCCGATCTCGCTCGCGCTCGCCGTCTGGGGCGTGCTCGGCAAGATGGAGAAATGGGCGCAAGGCACCGCGCCGCCGCCGAAGGTGACCACGTGAGGACCCAGGGAGATCGGACTTGGGATGCTACTCCAGGAGCAGGTGCGCTCCCTCCCCCGCTTGCGGGGGAGGGTTGGGGAGAGGGTGTCTCGACAATCGAGAATCCCCAAGAGGAGAAAGCCCTCACCCGGCGCGCGGGACGATGCTTCGCATCGCCCGGAACGCGCCGACCCCTCCCGCTTGCAAGCGGGAGAGGTTATCGAGCCCGCGGCTTGGCCCCGCCTACTGGCGCAACATGATCAGGGGATCGGCGGTGTCGGGGACACGGCGCCACTGGGCGTTGTCGTCGGCCTCGAACTGCCAGGCGTCGCCTGATTTGGACATCAGGATGATCTGGCCGCGCTCGAGTCGCCATTGCGTCGGGTTGAACTGCGCGATCGTGGCGTCGCATCTCGGCTTGAGGAAGACCTGGAAATTGTCCGGGCCCGCTTCGGTGTTGGTCAGCGTCAGCCCGCAGATCGGCTGGCCGTTGCCGCGCACCATCGACCAGTCGCCGATCATCTGGTCCATCGACTTCGCCATCGAGCGCGCGGCGGCGAGGTCCTGCAGGATGTAGACGCCCTCGCCCTGGCGCAGGCCTTCGAAGATGCCGGCCTCGACCTCGGTGAAATCGATCACGGCTTCGCCGGTCGCATCCTGCAGGCGCACGATGTCGAGGCCCTTCACGCTCCAGGCGACGATGTCCTTGGTGAAGGGCAGCGCGGTCTTGCAGGCCGGCTCCAGCTCCAGCTTGTAGCCCTGGCCTGCGGCGTCACCTCTCAGTGTGACGACGCAGGTCTTGCTGCGCTCGGTGGTCGAGAGCTCCCACTGTCCGGGCATCTGCTTCTTCAGGCTCGTCGCATCCTGCGCACGCGCGATGCCGGTCGCGGCCAGAAAGGCCGCGATGGCAAATGCGAGAAGGCGACGTGCGATCATCAGCGCCCCTTGACCGGCGTTTCCGCAACCGGCGTCAGCGGCGCCTTGCCGGCGAACCAGGACTTGAGATTGTCGACCACGAGCTGGTCCATGGCGTTGCGCGTCACCACCGAGGCCGAGCCGATATGCGGCAGCAGCACGACGTTCTGCATGGTCTTGAGCTCGTCGGGCACGTTCGGCTCGGCCGCGAACACGTCGAGGCCGGCGGCGAGAATGGTGCCGGATTTCAGCGCCTGGATCAGCGCGGGCTCGTCGACCACCGAGCCGCGCGCGACGTTGACCAGCACGCCGCGCGGGCCGAGCGCCTTCAGCACTTCGGCATTGATCATCTTTTCGGTCGAGGCACCGCCCGGCACGATCACAACGAGCGTGTCGACAGCTTTCGCCATCTCGATCAAATCAGGGTAGTGCTTGTAGGCGACCTCCTTGGAGGGGTTGCGCGAGTGGTAGACCACCGGCACCAGCGAGGCGTCGAGCCGGCGCGCGATGGCCTGGCCGATCCGGCCCATGCCGACGATGCCGACCTTGCGGTCGCGCAGCGAGCCGACGCTGAGCGGATAGTTCTGGGTCTGCCACAGCCCGGAGCGGACATAGCGGTCGGCCTTGATGAACTCGCGCAAGGTCGAGATCAGAAGGCCCATCGCGACGTCGGCGACCTCCTCGGTCAAGACGTCGGGCGTGTTGGTGACGACGATGTTGTGCTCGGCGGCATATTTGGCGTCGATGTGGTCGTAGCCGACACCGAAGCTCGCCACCATTTCCAGCTTCGGCAGCTGCGACAGCGAATCCTTGTCCGCGCGCACGGTATGGTAGGTCACCGCGACGCCGCGGATCCTGTCGCGGACCGCCGGCGTCAGCCGCTCGAGATCGCCGCGCGTCTCCGCCTTGTGCACGACGAAATGATCGGAAAAGCCGTTCTCGAGGATCGGCCGCACCGGCCCATAGATCAGAAGGTCGATCTTTTCGGACGAAATCGAACCGGCAGCCATCAGTTTTCCTTTCCAAGCGCGCTTTCATGCCAGCGCCGTAAAACGAGGTGGGAAACTAGCGCCAGCACCCCATAGATGACAATCCCGGCCAGCGACAACAGAAGCAGCGCTGCAAACATGCGGGGTATGTTCAAGCGATAGCCGGATTCGGCGATCCTGTAGGCGAGCCCCGAGCCGGCGCCGGCCGTTCCGGCCGCGATCTCGGCCACGACGGCGCCGATCAGCGACAGGCCGCCGGCGATGCGCAGGCCGCCGAGGATATAGGGCAGCGCCGCCGGCAGCTTGAGGAAGCGCAGGGTTTGCGGCTTCGATGCGCCATAGAGCTGGAACAACCCGGCCAAATTGCGGTCCACCGAGTTCAGCCCGAGCGTGGTGTTCGACAGCACCGGGAAGAAAGCGACGATGAAGGCGCAGACGACCACCGCGGTCTGCTGCTCCAGATAGATCAGCAAGAGCGGCGCGATCGCGATCACAGGCGTCACCTGGAGCACGATGGCATAGGGGAACAGCGAATATTCCACCCATTTCGACTGGTTGAACAGCAGCGCCAGCGCGATGCCGCCGATGCTGGCGGTGACAAAACCTTCGAGCGTGGTTGCAAGCGTGGTCGCCAGCGATTGTGACAGCACCGCCCAGTCCTTGATCAGTGTCAGCACGATGACCGAGGGCGCCGGCAGCACGTAAGGCGGGATCTCCTTGATGCGGACCACGAGTTCCCAGGCAAGGAGGCCGGCCGCGAAGACGATGACCGGCAGCACGAAGCGCATCGCGCGTTGCGCGCCAGAGGATTTTGCCGGCACGGGAGCTTGCGCGCTCATAGCGTCGACTGCTCCGAATAGGACGGCGCCAGCGCGGCGGACACGCGTCGGCAATAGTCGGAATAGGCCGCCGAGGTGCGAAACTCCTCAGCCCTCGGCTCGACCGTCTCGATACGGATGTCGGCCTGGATGCGGCCGGGCCGCGACGTCATGACCACGACGCGCTGCGACAGATAGACGGATTCGAACACCGAATGGGTGACGAAGATGACGGTCTTGCGCAGGGACCGCCACAGCGCCAGCAGATCGTTGTTGAGGCGGAAACGCGTGATCTCGTCGAGCGCGGCGAACGGCTCGTCCATCAGGAGGATATCGGGATCGGTGACGAGCGCGCGCGCCAGCGACACCCGCATCTTCATGCCGCCGGAGAGCTCGCGCGGAAAGGCCTCGGCGAAATCGGCAAGGCCGACACTCGCCAGTGCCGCGTCGGCACGCGCGCGCCCTTCCGCCTTCGGCACGCCGCCGAGCTTCAGCGGCAGCCGCACGTTCTCACGGACGTTGGCCCAGGGCATCAGGGTGGGCTCCTGGAACACGAAGCCGATGCCGTGACCCGGCTGCGGCACGCCCTCGTGCCGTGCCACCCGCACCGTGCCCGACGACGGCGCGCTGAGCTCGGCGATCAGCCGCAACACCGTCGATTTGCCGCAGCCGGACGGGCCCAGCAGCGAGATGAACTCGCCCTTGCGAACAGCAAGATCGAGCGGGCCGAGCGCCATCACGCCGTTGTCGTAAGTTTTGGTCACGCCGCGCAGGCTGACGGCGAGAGCGGTCAGACTGGGCTCGACGGCGGGTGGCGTTGAGCTCGCTACCATCGATCGCTGGTCTTTGTGAGGCTCGGTCGCGCCGCGTCTTTCACCTCTCCCCAACGGGGAGAGGTCGGCGCGCAGCGCCGGGTGAGGGGCCTCAGGTCCCACGAGAGAGCGTAACCCCTCACCCGCACCGCATCTGACGATGCGATGCGACCTCTCCCTTCGGGAGAGGTGGGCCCCAGCCGCACCGTCGTGCCTGATCTCAGCATCTACTGCTTGTTCGGGCGCAGCTCGACGCCGACGCCCTTGTTGACGAAGCGCAGCGTATAGGATTTGCGGAAGTCGAGATCCGCCTTCACGACGCCGGCCTTGACCATCTTGTTGAAGAAGGAGGCATAGCGCTCGTCGCTCATCGCACCGATGCCGTTCTTCAAGCTGTCGCCGGAATCGACGATGCCGTGCTCTTTCATCTTGGCGACGGAATAGGCCAAGAGATCGTCGGTCATCTCCGGGTTGAGCTGCTTGATCAGGGCATTGCCGGCGGAATTGTCGCGGTAGATGTAATTGTACCAGCCGATCATGGAGGCATCGACGAAGCGCTGCACGAAGTCGGGCTTCTTCTCGACGATCTCACGGCGGGTCTCGATCAGGGTCGAATAGGTGTTGAAGCCGTAATCGGCGAGCAGCAGCACGTTGGGCTTGAAGCCGGCGGCCTTCTCGACCGCGAAGGGCTCGGAGGTGACGTAACCCTGCATGGCGCTCTTGGGATTGGCGATGAAGGGCTGCGGATTGAAATTATAGGGCCGGACGTTCTTCTCGCTGAAGCCGTATTCGGACTTCAGCCACTGGAAATAGCTGGTCATGCCTTCCTTGGAGACGAACAGCGTCAGCGGCTTGAGATCCTCGATCTTGGCGACCTTGGCGTCGGGCTGCGTCAGCATCACCTGCGGATCCTTCTGGAACACCGCGGCGATGCTGACGACGGGAACGTTGTTGGCGACCGCGTCGAACGACATCAGCGTGTTCGCGGCCATGAAGAAATCGATCTTGCCGGCAATCAGCAGCATCCGGTTGTTCTCGTTGGGACCGCCGGGGACGATGGTGACGTCGAGACCGTATTTCTTGTAGGTGCCGTCGGCGACCGCCTGGAAGAAGCCGCCATGCTCGGCCTCGGCGACCCAGTTGGTGCCGAAGGTGACCTTGTCGAGCGTTTGGGCGCGCGCCGGCGCAAAGGAGGCGACAGCGGCCAACAAGCCTGCAATTAACGCTCGCCGCAGATGAAAGGGGGGCATGATGGCACTCCGTCGACCCTGGCTGGTCCAATCGTCTCTGGTTCAAGTGAATGCAACGCGATAAAACCGCATGACATCAGGGGATGCGAGCCGGCCGGGCCCGCATCCCCTCATAGCGCAAATTACGTGACAAATTCGGGCAAGGAAACCTCGATGACGCCCTCCCGCGACTGGATCGACATCGACTGGGCTCATGCGAGCCCGGGCGAGGTGTCGCGCTGGATCGCGGTGCTGCCGCTGGCGGCAACCGAGCAGCACGGCCCGCATCTGCCACTGACAACGGACGTGCTGATCGCGGACGCCTATCTGGCACGTGTGCGCGAGCTGTTGTCCGCGAGCGTTGCGGCGAGCTTCCTCCCGGTCGAACGGGTCGGGATTTCCACCGAGCATATCGACTATCCGGGCACGCAGACGCTGCCGACCGAAATGGCGCTGAAGAAATGGACTGGGATCGGCGAGGAGGTTGCACGCCGCGGCGTGAGAAAGCTCGTCATCGTCACCAGCCATGGCGGCAATAGCGCGGCCATGATGCTGGTCGCGCAGGACCTTCGCGCGTATCAAAAGCTCTTCGTGGTGACGACGTCGTGGTCGCGGCTCTCGGGCGCGGACACATTGTTCCCGGCCGATGAAGTGCGCCACGGCATTCACGGCGGCGCGGTCGAGACCTCGATCATGCTGGCGCGCTATCGTGATCAGGTGCGCAAGGATGCGATCGCTGATTTTCCCGCGAGCAGCATCGCGATGGAGCAGCAATATCGCTGGCTGTCGACGCAGCGGCCGGCGCCGTTCGCCTGGCAGGCGCAGGATCTCAACGCCAGCGGCGCAGTCGGCAACGCGACGCTGGCTGAGCCAACGAAGGGCGAGCAGTTGCTCGATCAAGGCGCGCGCGCCTTTTGCGAGCTGCTGGGAGAGGTCGATAACTTCGACGTGAACAGGCTCGCCAAGGGGCCGCTCGGCTAGCCTGCATCCACCTGAAACCATTCGGGAAATGACCGGATTCCGGCAGCGCCAGATGCGCTTTCGAACCGGACACGGCATGCCTCCGTCCAACTGGGCACGCGGGCCACAACGGACCGCCTCAACCCGGATGGAGTTTCACATGTCGATCAAGACCAAGATTGCCGCCGCAGCTCTCGCTGCTCTCGCCGTCACCGGCAGCATCGCGTCCACCACCACCTCGGCCGAAGCCAAGCAGCCCGGCTGGGTCTGGGGTGTCGGTGCCGGCATCGCCACCGCCGCCGTCGTCGGCTCCGCGATCGCCGCCAGCAACGATCCCTATTACCACGGCTATCACCGCTGCGGCTGGGTCGCGCAGTACAACGCCTTCGGCCAGTACGTCGGCCGCGTTCGCACCTGCTACTGATCTGAGTACCTGAGGCCGATCTCCACGTGGATCCTGCGTCCGACACGGGCGCCTCATCCACCCCGTGTCGTGCCCCCGACCCCGCCCGGCGTCCCCCCGGGCGGGGTCATTCGTTTTGAGCCCGGCGAATTTGTTGCAGCCGCGTCACACAGCGGTGCGAACTCTTCTCTGCGGCGATGCGCATCAGTTGCTATTGCGAATTAATCGCAATAAGGTTTGCCGCAGGTTCAGGAACTTGGGACGAAGTCGCGACGAATCGAGATCATCTCGGCCGGTCGCCTCAATCGCCGAGGCTTGGTGACAGAATCGTCGCGACCCGTCAGGGATATTGCGGCGGGTGGAACAGATTCGCGTTTGGGGGCGTGCGTTTTGGCGTTGAGAGGTCACAGACATCGGTGCTTGCGAACGGCCGCGGCGATTGCCACGGGCGTGCTGGCTTTTCCGACTGCCGGCCGCGCGGCCGATCTGCCGCTGAAGGCGCCGGCCTTGAGAGCGGTCTATGACTGGACCGGCCTCTATATCGGCGCGCATGCCGGCTACGGCCGCGGCTCGTCGCATTTTGCACTGAACGACGGCACCGCACTCAGCGACAGCGGCGTCTTCAGCGGCATGATCGGCGGCGTGCAGGCGGGCTACAATTACCGCCTCAACTCCGGCTGGCTGGTCGGCGTCGAAGGCGATTTTACGTTTCCCAACTACATCACGTCGAACTCGATCGTCTCGTTCCTGGCGACGCCCGCCAACACCGTCACGCAGCAATGGGACTACACCGCGAGCCTGCGCGGGCGCGTCGGCTACACCAGCGGTCCGTGGCTCGTCTATGCCACCGGCGGCTTTGCCTGGATGGGCGAGCGCTATTTCGACGCGCCGGCCTCCGGCGCCGAAATCCCGAAGATCCTGAACACACGTCCTGGCTGGGTCGCAGGCGCCGGCGTCGAATACGGTTTCGCGCCGCATTGGAGCGCGCGGCTCGAATATCTCTACAGCCGCTTCGATAGTGCCAACGTCGCCTTCTCCACGGGCGCGCAATACACGTCCTCGTCGCTCGACTTCCAGCAGGTCAGGCTCGGCCTCAACCGCAAGGTCGATTGGCCCGGCATGCCGGGCTATAACCCGAAGAGCTCGCTGATCGACACGGAATCGGATCGCTGGGAGATCCACGGCCAGAGCACCTATCTGCCGCAAGGCTATCCATCGTTCCCCGCGCTCTATACCGGACCGAACTCGCTGTCGCCGTCGCGACAGGCCAAGGCGACGTGGAGCAACAGCCTGTTCCTGAACGCGCGGCTGTGGGACGGCGGCGAGGTCTATTACAATCCCGAGCTGCTGCAGGGATTTGGGCTCAACGACACGGTCGGTGCGGCCGGCTTCCCGAACGGCGAAGCGCAGAAATCGAACTTCCCCTACCCGCACTACAACACCTCGCGCCTGTTCGTGCGCCAAACCTTCGGCTTCGGCGGCGAGCAGGAAGAGCTGGCGAGCAGCCAGCTGCAGCTGGGACAGAAGGTCGACGTGTCGCGCCTCACCTTGCAGGCCGGCAAGTTCCCCGTGGTCGACGTGTTCGACGGCAATGCCTATGCCAAGGACACCCGCAGGGATTTCATGAACTGGTCGCTCTGGGCGCCCGGCGCCTTCGACTATTCCGCCGACAAGGTCGGTCTCACCTACGGCGTCACGGCCGAACTCAACCAGAAGCAATGGGCGCTGCGCGGCGGCTATTTCCTGATGGTGTCGGAATCCAATTCGAATCATTTCGACACCAGGGTCGGCGAGCGCGGCCAGTACGTGCTCGAGCTCGAGACGCGCTTCTCGCTGCTCGGCCAGCCCGGCAAGCTCAGGACCATCGGCTGGCTCGACAGCGCCAATATGGGCAGCTTCCGCGAGACACTGAACAATCCCGCGCTCAATCTCGACATCGCGCAGACCCGGCGCGGACGCCTGAAGTACGGCTATGTGCTCAATCTCGAGCAGGCGATCACCGACGATGTCGGGCTGTTCGGCCGCTGGAGCTGGAACGACGGTCGGTTCGAAACGCTGGCCTTCACCGACATTCATCGCAGCCTGTCCGCGGGCTTGTCGATCAAGGGCACGAGATGGGGCCGGCCGGACGACGTGATCGGCGTCGGCGGCGCGATCAACGCGATCTCGCAGGATTATCGCGACTTCCTTGCCGCCGGCGGCCTCGGTGTCCTCGTCGGCGACGGCGCGCTGAACTACCGCAAGGAACGCATCCTCGAAACCTACTACGCCTATGCGGTGAACAAGAACATCACCCTCACCGCCGACTATCAGCTCATCGTCAACCCGGCCTACAACGCCGACCGCGGACCGGTGTCGGTGTTTTCGGGCCGGCTGCACGGGGAGTTCTGAGCTGCGGCTCAGAACAGGAGTGCAACACCCGAGACGAACAGCAGCGCCAGCACGATCTTGCGGAACGCGGCCTCGTCGATCCGGCCGAACAGTTTCAGCCCGAGCCAGGTGCCGGCGAACAGAAACGGCACGCCGAGCGCGAACAGCTTCGCCGTGTCTGATGTGAGCGATCCGTTGGCACCGAGCCAGAACGCCGCCATGGCGAATACCACGACGGCGACCGGCTGGAACGTGGCACGCTGCGCGTCCTTGGGCAGGCCGCGCAAATTACACCAGATGGTGACGACGATGCCGGCAAGGCCCGTCAGCCCGCCAAGCAGGCCGTTGACGAAGCCGACCGTCATGTCAGCGGCCGGCGGCACGACGACCGCGAGTTTGAGCTGCGGCCGGAAGAATGCATAGAGGCTGTAGGCGATCAGGACAGCTCCGACCGCGATGCGAACACTCTTCGGATCGGCCCAGGTCAGGAGCGACACCCCGGCCGGCACACCGATGACTGCACCGACGATGAAGGGCCACAGCCGGTGCCAGTCGAGCGCGCTGCGCAACTTCCAGACCGAATAGCCCTGCACCAGAAGGCCGAAGCCGACGATCAGGCTGGCACTCTGAAGTGGCGTCAGCACGTAAAGCCACAACGATGCCGCGACCAGGCCGAAGGCGAACCCGGAGAGGCCGGCGACGAACGCGCCGGCGAAGGTGGCCAACAGAAAAAGCGGAAGCTCGATTGCGATCCCGTCCATTGCTCGCTCCATAGATCAGCGAGCAGCGCTTGCGTGGGATCACCACTTCACGGGGAGGCTGCGACATCCCCAGGATGCAAGTTTAGGTGAAGCGGCCTCTTTGCACAATGACCTTGTTATGCCGCGCGGATCGCGTCGAGGAATTTTCCGACCTCGGTCTTGAGCCGGCTGCTTTCGCCCGAGAGCGACCTTGCCGATGCGAGCACGTTGGAGGAGGCCGATCCGGTTTGGCTCGCGCCGCGCTGCACGTCGACGATGCTGGCCGAGACCTGCTGGGTGCCGCGCGCGGCCTGCTGCACGTTGCGTGAGATCTCGCGCGTCGCCGCGCCCTGCTCCTCGACCGCCGCGGCGATGGCGGACGCGATCTCGGACATGCGGGAGATGGTGTCGCCGATCGACTTGATGGCGCCGACGGAGTCTTCGGTGGCGGCCTGGATCCCTGCGATCTGCTGGCTGATGTCGCCGGTGGCCTTGGCGGTCTGCTCGGCCAGCGCCTTGACCTCGGAGGCGACGACGGCAAAGCCGCGACCGGCCTCGCCGGCGCGCGCCGCCTCGATGGTGGCATTGAGCGCCAGAAGATTGGTCTGGCCCGCGATCTGGCTGATGAGCTCGACGACGTCGCCGATCCGGCCTGCGGCCCTGGCGAGCTCGCCGACATGCTCGTTGGTCCGCCCCGCCTGCTGCACGGCCTCGCCGGCGATGCGCGCGGAGTCCTGAACCTGGCGGCTGATCTCGTCGACCGACGAGGCCATCTCCTCGGCCGCGGCGGCAACGGTCTGTACGTTGGTGGAGGCCTGCTCGGAGGCGGCAGCGACGGTCGCCGTGACCTTTTCCGATTGCTCAGCCGAGCTCGTCAGCGTTCCCGCGAAGGCTTCCAGCTCGGAGGATGCCGACGAGACGGTGTTGATGACGTCGCCGATCATGGCTTCGAACTCACGCGCGACCTGATCCATGCGCTGGCTGCGCTTCAGCTTCGCTTCCGCTTCGATCGCGGCCGCCTCGTCGGCGGACTTCTTGGCGAGCAGCGAATCCTTGAAATGCTGGAGCGAGCCGGCAACCTGGCCGATCTCGTCGCTGCGGCCCGTCGCGGGAATCTCGACCTCGTGCTGCCCTACGGCGAGCGCTCCAATCACGTCGGCGATCCGCCCGAGCGGCGTCACCACGCGCCTGCGCAGCATGATGGTCACGCCACCGAGCGTGCCGAGCAGGGCCAGCACGGCGATTCCGGCGAGCGCGAGCATCGCCAGCGCGCCGTCGCGCGCGGCGGAGGCACGCTCGGCGGCTTCCGCCAGCGCAGCGTCGCGCACGCCGTAGAACATCTGGATGGCCGGGACGATGACCTTCGCCAGCTCGTCGGCGGTGATGCCGTACTTGCCGTCGCTCTTCGCCGCAGGCATCTCCTTCTCCACGACCGAGGCTGCTTTTCCAAAATAGGATTCCGTCGCGGCCTTCAGCGTCGTGGCGATCCGGGGCGGATTGCCGAGCTGCTCCATACCGGCTTCGATGCGCTCACGGTCGGCTTCGACGCGTCCCTGCATGCGATCCATCAGCGCGAATTCGGCCGCCGCCAGGGGGCGGCGTGCGGACAGCGCCGGCGACAATGTGGCGGCGCGGCTGCCGGCCGAAACGCGCAGATCCTGCGCCGTTCGCGCCAGGCTCAAGAGCGCGGCGAGCGAGGAATCGGCATTGACGACCTGTCCTTCGAGCCGGTTCATGATGGGCTCGATGTTGCTGATAACCTCGGCAACGGCAGGCAGGAAGCCCTTGACCACAGCGCTGTCGCGCGCCGCAAGGGGAACGCTCATTGCGCGATCGGCCGCCGTGTAAACGTCCTTGAGCCGACGGGCGGCGCGATCCAGGATTTCGATCATCGCGGCGCCGTCATCGACCGCCATGAGCGCGCGCCTTGCGGCCTCGAATCCGGCATCGGCCGCTTTCGCCGCCTTCCCGGCAGCTTCGGTCTGCGCCTGCGTTGCCGCGCCTTCCTGGAAGATGGGGGTGATGTAGGGCGCACGAAGGCCAGCGACGTGCTGGCTCACCGTTAGCATCGCACCGAACGCTTCCACCGTCTTGATCGCGTCGGAGCGGTTCGTGAAGATGCGCGTCTGCGGTATCAGCACCTCGGCGCCGAGAATGACTGCAAACACCGTCACCGTCAGCATCGACAGCGCGAAAAGCTTCCCGATCCGCATCCTCAGGTCCCCGAATATTATTTCTGCAAGCGCGAAAACTAGCCGCCGGCCACTAAGGGCTCGTTAAGCAACGATCCGTAGTTCCGCGGGGTGTCGGGTCGTCGCGGGACCCCTTGGCACGCTGTCCGGTTCCCTTTGCCCGACGAATGCGCAGAATCGCCAGCACTTCCGCACCGAATACCTATATCAATGGCTTGCGCCGGCCCCGGTCACACTTGCTTACCTCCGGAACATCAATGCTTTCGCTCGAACTCGTCATCGTCGTCGTCCTGATCGTCATCAACGGCCTGCTCTCGATGTCCGAGCTGGCCGTGGTCTCGTCCCGTCCGGCACGGCTGTCGCTGCTCGCGGCCAAGGGCGTGCGCGGCGCCGAACGGGCGCTGACGCTGGCGGCCGATCCCGGCAAGTTCCTGTCCACGGTCCAGATCGGCATCACGCTGGTCGGCGTGCTCTCCGGCGCGTTCTCCGGCGCCACGCTCGGGCAGCGGCTGACGCAATGGCTGCTCGAGCTCGGTCTGTCCCCCGGCATTGCCGAGATCGTCGGCGTCGGCATCGTGGTCACGCTCATTACCTACGCCACCCTGATCGTCGGCGAGCTGGTGCCGAAGCAGGTGGCGCTGCGCGACCCCGAAAGCATCGCGGTGCGGGTCGCGCCGGCGATGCACGCGCTTGCGAAAATATCGCTGCCGCTGGTCTTTCTGCTCGACATCTCCGGCAAGCTGATCCTCGCGCTGCTCGGCCGCGGCGGCAAGGCCGAGGAGAAGGTCTCGGAGGACGAGATCCATCACCTCGTCAGCGAGGCCGAGAGCGCCGGCGTGCTCGAGCCCGGCGAGAAGGAGATGATCGCCGGCGTGATGCGGCTCGGCGACCGGCCGGTCGGCGCGGTTATGACGCCGCGCACCGAGGTCGACGAGATCGACCTGAACGACGATCCCGCCGCCGTCCAGGAGATCATCGCCAAGAGCCCGCATTCGCGCTTTCCCGTCTCCGACGGCGACCGCGACAAGCCGATCGGCGTGCTCCAGGCCAAGGACCTGCTGGTCGCCTACATGAACGAACGTAACCCGGACCTGCGCGCGCTCGTGCGCGAGGCGCCCGGCATCCCGGTGTCGGCAGATGCGCGCGACGTGCTGACCATCCTGAAAGCGGCGCCCGTTCACGTCGGGCTCGTCTACGACGAATACGGCGCGTTCGAAGGCATGGTGACGGCCGCCGACATCCTCGAGTCGATCGTCGGCGCCTTTCATTCCGAGGAGGGACCGCCCGAGCCGGCCTTCATCAGGCGCGACGACGATTCGCTGCTGATCTCCGGCTGGATGCCGGTCGACGAGTTCGGCGAGCTGCTCGGCATCGAGCTGCCGCCGCATCGCTACAACACGGTCGCAGGCCTCGTGCTGCAACAGTTCAGCATGCTGCCCAATGTCGGCGACGCCTTCGATTTCGGCGGCTGGCACATCGAGGTGGTCGATCTCGACGGGCGGCGGATCGACAAGATCTTGGCCAGCCGGTTGACCGAGGTCGAGACGGGGTAGCAGGTGACGGCGCGCGCCCTCTTCCTTCTCCCCTTGCGGGAGAAGGTGGCGCGAAGCGCCGGATGAGGGGTTGCTTCAGCGAATTCGAATGGAAGTTGGACTCGGGGAGAGATACCCCTCACCCGTCTCGCCGCTACGCGGCGAGCCACCCTCTCCCACAAGGGGCGAGGGAAACATCCTCACCCGAACCGCACCCCGATCCGCTTTTCCTTGCGCCAGACCACGGTGCAGCGCAGATGCCTGCCGTCGGCCTGAACGAACAGGGTGAAATGATCGGGAATGCCGACGGGGCTGGTGACGTCGAGTGCGGCGCCGGTGTCGGAGAGATTGCGGACGGTGCAGTCGATCGCGCCGCCGCCGAACTCGATCGTTCCGGCCTTCAGCACGCGATGTCGGGCTTTGTCGCGTCGCTCGTCCATGGGACAAATCTATACCCAAAGTTGAACCAGAGGTTAAACCCACCCTCCGCTCTCGGCAATTTGACGCCTCTGACCTGCGGCAGCGGCGGCCGGAATGTCACAGCGCGGGCTGGAACGTCTCGGCGCGCGCCATCTGCCAGGCGTCGCGGAACCGTGGGTCTTCCGTGCCTTCGAGCAGTTCGCCCGGACGCAGCGCCGGATAGAGCTGCGCGAAGGACTTCACCTGGGTCGTCGACGTCCGTTGGCTGAAATGGATCGGCCGCAGCTGCTGCGGATGTTCGAGGCCGGCCGCAGCGATCAATTCGGTCAGCGAGTGCAGCGTGGCGTGGTGATAATTGTGCACGCGATCGATCTTGAGCGGCACGTAGAGCGCGCGCGCCCGCGTCGGGTCCTGCGTCGCCACCCCGGTCGGGCAGCGATCGGTGTGGCAGCTCAACGACTGGATGCAGCCGAGCGAGAACATGAAGCCGCGCGCCGAGTTGCAATAGTCGGCGCCGATCGCCATCGCCCGCGCCATGTCGAAGGCGGTGGCGATCTTGCCGGAGGCGCCGATCTTGATGCGGTCGCGCGCATTGATGCCGACCAGCGCATTGTGGACGAAACTGACGCCCTCGCGCATCGGCATGCCCAGATGATCCATGAACTCCAGCGGCGCCGCGCCAGTGCCGCCCTCATTGCCGTCGACGACGATGAAATCCGGATAGATCCCGGTCTGAAGCATCGCCTTGCAGATCGCCAGGAACTCCCAGGGATGGCCGATGCACAGCTTGAAGCCAGCCGGCTTGCCGCCGGAGAGACGGCGCATCTCGGCGATGAACTGCATCATGCCCACAGGCGTGGAGAAGGCGCGATGCGAGGCCGGCGAGATGCAATCCTCGCCCATCGCGACGCCGCGGATCTTGGAGATCTCCTCGGAGACCTTGGCGGCCGGCAGCACGCCGCCATGACCGGGCTTGGCACCCTGGCTGATCTTGAGCTCGACCATCTTGATCTGGTCGTCGCCGGCGACGCGCGCGAACGCTTCGGGATCGAAGCTGCCGTCGAGATGACGGCAGCCGAAATAGCCGGAGCCGATCTCCCAGATGATGTCGCCGCCCATCTCGCGGTGATAGGGGCTGACGCCGCCCTCGCCGGTGTCGTGCGCGAAGCCGCCCTGCCTGGCACCGGCATTCAATGCCCGCACCGCATTCGGGCTGAGCGCGCCGAAGCTCATCGCCGAGATGTTGAACACCGAGGCCGAATAGGGCCTTGCGCAATCCGGTCCACCGATCACGACACGGAATTTCTCCGTGGCATGCGCCTTCGGCGAGACCGAGTGATGCATCCACTCGTAGCCCTCGCGATAGACGTCCTCCTGGGTGCCGAACGGGCGCTTGTCGAGCTCCATCTTGGCGCGCTGATAGACCACCGCGCGGGTGTCGCGCGAGAACGGCATGCCGTCCTTCTCGCTCTCGAAGAAATATTGCCGCATCTCCGGGCGGATCTCTTCGAGCAGGAAGCGGATATGCGCGGAAATCGGATAATTGCGCAGCACCGCGTGGCTCTTCTGCAGGAGATCGCGGACGCCGAGCAGGGTCAGCGCGCCGAAGATCAGGATCGGGATCAGCAGGATGTCGAAGATCTTGCGGTCGGCGATGCCGATGCCGATCAGGAGCGCGGTGACCACCGCGCAGATCGTCAGCACGATGAAGCGGGGAGAGAAGGGCAGCAGCAGGGTTTCCATGATCCCCTCCTCCGCCAGCGGCAGGCGTTTCGGGGATGCATGCGTCTTGGTGTCGTCGGCCACGATTCCGATCCTCTCGCCAGCAGAAGGCGTCACGATACGCCCGCGCCTGTCATACGGATATGACGCCGCCCTTGTTTCAGGCTAGCGAATTCGGTCGAGACAAATCAATCAGCCGGATGGACGGGTTTTGCAGTGCAGCAGAGGGACGGGTTAGGCGGCAAGCGGCCGCAACCAAGCAGTGTCCCGGGCAAGCGCAAGCGCAGACCCCGGACCCAGAATGCAACGCCAAGCGATGCGGAGAGAGAGGCCCCGGCTCTGCAGCGGACCGCCGAAGGGGCGCTGCGCTGCGTCCGGGGCACGATGGCGTGGCGCTTAGCGCTCGACGAAGGCCTTCTCGATCACGAAATGGCCGGGCTTGTTGCCGCTGCCTTCGACGAAGTCGCGGCTCTCGAACATCGCCTTCAGCTCTTCGAGCATCGCCGGGCTGCCGCACATCATGATGCGGTCGGTTGCGATGTCGAGCGGGCCTTGCCCGATGTCGTTGAAGATCTGCTCGGAGCTGATCAGATCGGTGATGCGACCGCGGTTCCGGAACGGCTCGCGGGTCACGGTCGGGTAGTAGATGAGCTTGTCTGCGAGCAGCTCGCCGAACAGCTCATCCTCGCGCAGGGTCGCAACCAGCTTCTCGCCATAGGCGAGCTCGGAGACCTGGCGGCAGCCATGCACCAGCACGATGGACTCGAACTGGTCGTAGACCTCGGGGTCCTTGATCAGGCTGGCGAAGGGCGCAAGGCCGGTGCCGGTCGAGAGCAGCATCAGCCGCTTGCCGGGAAGCAAATTGTCGGTGATCAGCGTGCCGGTCGCCTTGCGGCCGACCAGGATGGTGTCGCCTTCCTTGATCTTCTGCAGGCGCGAGGTCAGCGGACCGTCCTGCACCTTGATCGAGAAGAACTCGAGCTCTTCCTCGTGGTTGGCGCTCGCCATGCTGTAGGCGCGTAGCAGCGGCCGGCCATCGACCTCGAGGCCGATCATGGCGAACTGGCCGTTCTGGAACCGGAAGCCGGTGTCGCGGGTGGCGCGGAAGCTGAACAGTGTGTCGGTCCAGTGCTGGACGGAAAGAACCTTCTCTCGGTAAAACGCGCTCATGATTTTCGATATTCCGAATAGGTGCGGTTTTAGGGCAAAAGCGTTGCCCGGCCCTGAAACGGGGCGGTCACCATTTGCCATGGCGGAGGATTTCGCGTGTGTGATCTACGCCATTGAGACCAATAATCAACCTCGTTTCGGATGCAATTGATGCCGGTCAAACCGGCATTTGCGGCAGAACTGGTCACATGATTAAGGAATCTGCTGCCTGGCGCGCGTGGAGGATAATTTCTTTTCCCTCGCGGGCTTCATTGCAGCACTTAATTTCCGCCGCGCTCGCGGGAATTTCATTAAGAATAGCTCTGATTTTCACCCGGTTTGGCGCCGATGCCCGCATTTTTGCGGCTTTTGGCGCCAGGGACGACGAAACACCATGGCAAGCGGCGAGCGGATCTTCGTTCAGGCGATCGGGCGCTATTGCGCGGCGCGGGGCATCGCGGTCGATGTCCGCTCCGCCGGCTGGCTCATCGCGATGCGCCGGGGGCCGCGGCGGCACTTCGCCTTCGGCTACGACATCGGCCTCAACAGCGCTATCGCCCATCGCCTCGCCAACGACAAATCAGCCACCGCCGAAGCGCTGACGCTGGCGGAGGTGCCCTGCATTCCGCATCGGCTCTTCCTCAACCCGAAGCTGGGCGTGCATGTCGCCGGCGCCGATTGGCGCGAGGGGATGCTGGCGCTGCTCGCCGAAAATCCGCAGGGCGTTGTGGTGAAGCCGAACGAGGGGACATCGGGGCGATCGGTGTTCAAGGTCACGACCGAGGCGGAGCTCGACCACGCGGCCGGCGAGGTCTTTTCGATGAGCACGGGGCTCGTGATCTCGCCCTATGTCGCGATCGAGGAGGAGGTCCGCGTGGTGCTGCTCGATGATGCGCCCCGCGTCGTCTACAGCAAGCAGCGCGGCTCGGACTGGCGGCACAATCTCGATGCCGGCGCAAAGCCGGTGCTGCTGCAGGACGGCGAGGTCCGCGCGGCCTGCGTGAAGCTCGCGATCGATGCCGCGCGCGCCATCGGCATCGTCTTTGCCTCGATCGACGTGGTTCGTGTCGGCGGCGAATGGAAGGTGCTCGAGATCAATTCCGGCGTGATGATGGAGGCGCTGGCCAAGCTGCATCCGGCTCTGGTGCAGGCGACCTATGACGCGGCGCTGGACCGGGTGTTTGATAAAACTTAGCTGCAAGCACGCTGCACCCTCTCCCCTTGTGGGAGAGGGTGGCTCACCGCGTAGCGGTGAGACGGGTGAGGGGTCTCTTTCCGCGCGCGAGCCTCTTGCAACAGGACTCGCGGATGCAACCCCTCATCCGGCGCTTCGCGCCACCTTCTCCCACAAGGGGAGAAGGGAAGTAAGCGCTAATTATTCGCGCTCGCCGAATCGTCCATGGCCTTGAACGCCTCTTCCAGCTGCAGCGAGATCGGCACGTTCAGGCGCTCGCCTGTGGGCAGCCTTGCGGTGAACCATTTGTTGTAGAGCGGGACGAGGTCGCGGTTGGAGCCGAGCTTGCGGAAGGCGCGCTCGACCACGGCGGCGAGTTGCGGCTCGCCCTTCCTGAACATGATGCCGTAGGGATCGTAGGACAGATAGTCGCCGGTGACGCGGAACTTGTCCTGCGCCTTGTGGCGCGCGATCAGGCCGAACAGCAGGATGTCGTCGGTCGCGAACGCGTCGGCCTTGCCGTCGGCGAGCATCTGGTACGATTGCTCGTGGTCGGGCGAGGTGACGATGTTGAGGCCGAGCGAGAACTTCTTGTCGGCCGCATGCATCGCCTGCTCGTTGGTGGTGCCCTTGGTCACCACCACGGTCTTGCCCTTGAGATCGGTGACCGAAGCGACGGTCGAGGCCTTCGGCACCATCAGCTTGGTGCCGGCGACGAACATCAGCGGGGAGAAGGCGACGCGCTTGCCACGCTCGGCATTGGCCGTGGTCGAGCCGCATTCGAGATCGATCTTGTTCTGGAGCACGGCGTCGATGCGGTCGTCCGAGGTGACCTTGACGTAGTCGATCCTGAGATTGGAATCGTCGACCTCGACGCCGATCTCCTCGACGATGGCTTCGCACAGCTCGAGGCTGTAGCCGATCGGCCGTCCCGACTGGTCGAGGAACGAGAACGGCGGTGAGCTCTCGCGATAGCCGAGCCGCACGGTGTGGGCCGACTTGATGGCCGACAGTGTCGGGCTGAGCCCCTCGCTGGCGGTCTGGGCGTGTGCCGACGTCGCGCACGAGGAGGCCGCGAGCAACGACGCGGCGAGCAAGAGGACGCCTGAGGTCAGCGGCCTCGCCAATATCCGGCCCATGGTTCGCTCCTATCCATGGCCGGCCATCGCGGGCACCTCGCCCGGGACCACGTCGTCCGGCACGACGTCGCCGGGGCCAAGCTCGTGCTCGGGGCCGAGCTCGCCCTCCCATTTGGCCACGACCGAGGTCGCAAGCGTGTTACCGATCACGTTGGTGGCGCTGCGGCCCATGTCGAGGAAGGTGTCGATGCCCATGATCATCAGGAGGCCCGCCTCGGGAATGTTGAACTGCGCCAGTGTCGAGGCGATCACGACCAGAGAGGCGCGCGGCACGCCGGCGACGCCCTTCGAGGTGATCATCAGCGTCGCCAGCATCGCGAGCTGGGTGCCGAGCGGCATGTCGATGTGATAGCTCTGCGCGATGAAGACGGCCGCGAAAGTGCAGTACATCATCGTGCCGTCGAGATTGAAGGAATATCCGAGCGGCAGCACGAAGCTCGAGATCCGCGACGAGGCGCCGAAGCGGTTGAGCGCCTCGAGCGTCTTCGGATAGGCCGCCTCCGAGCTCGCGGTCGAGAACGCGATCATCAACGGCTCGCGGACCAGCTTCAAGAGATGGCTGTAGCGCGGACCGATCACGATGAAGCCGACGATGACCAGGATGGTCCACAGGATCGCCAGCGAGAGATAGAAGCCGCCCATGAACACAATGAGCTTCCACAGCACGGCGAGACCGTTCTTGGCCACCGTTGCGGTGATCGCCGCCCACACTGCGAGCGGCGCGAACAGCATGACGTAGGCCGTCACCTTCAGCATGATGTGGCCGACGTCGTCGATCATGGCGAGGATCGGCTTTGAACGTTCGGGCATGGAGCCCATCGCCACCGAGAAGAACACGGCGAAGATCACGATCTGCAGGATCTCGTTCTGCGCCATCGCATCCGCGATCGAGGTCGGAATCAGATGGGTGAGGAATTTCTCGATGGAGAAGGCCGAGACCGGCAGGCCGGTCGATTGACCCGCCTGCGGCAGCGTGCCGGGGAAGTTGGCGCCGGGCTGCAGCAGATTGACCATGATCAGGCCGAGCAGCAGCGAGACGAAGGATGCGCTGACGAACCAGCCCATCGTCTTGGCGAAGATGCGGCCGAGCTTGGAGCCCGAGCCCATATGGGCGATGCCGCCGACCAGGGTCGCGAACACCAGGGGCGCGATGATCATCTTGATCAGGCGCAGGAACATCATGGCGATCAGGTTGATGGAGGAGGCCCAGTCGGCGCGCGTGTCCGGCAGGAAGTTGTAGATCGCCGAGCCCATGACGATGCCCAGCACCATCGCGGCCAGAATGTATTGCGTGAACCTGTTGGACATCGCTTACCCCCAACGTACACCGGCGCTTCATAGTGTCGCAGATATGACAGCGACGCAACACGCTTTGCGTGCACGCGCCATGGCGCGATGTTCCCGTTGCGCAACGCCAGCGCGCGATCTAGCCTTCGTGCAGCGCACAACACATGCGGCTTGCACGTTTTCCTTGCGGCGGCTGCACCAATAATCGTCAAACAAATGAAGAGGGAAACGCCATGAGCGGCAACATCAATCGCCAGATTCTGCTGGTGGAAAAGCCCAGCGGCAAGCTCGCCCCCGAGCATTTCAAGATGATCGAGGGCGCGATGCCGGAACCGAAGGACGGCGAGGCCTTGCTGCGTGTGCGCTACATCTCGCTCGATGCGGCCAACCGCGCCTGGATGCACGGCGCAACCTATCGTTCCGCGGTCGAGGCCAACAGCGTCATGGCCGGCGGCGCCATCGCCGAGGTGGTCAGCTCGAAGGCGGCGGGACTTGCGCCCGGCGATATCGTGTTCGGCGACACCGGTTGGCAGGAATTTGCCGCCGTGCCGGCGAAGCACCTGACCAAAATGCCGAAGCTCGAGCCGATGACGCATTTGCTCAGCGTGTTCGGCGTCGCCGGCCTCACCGCCTATTTCGGCCTGCTGGAGATCGGCAAGCCCAAAGAAGGGGAAACCGTCGTGGTCTCCGCGGCCGCGGGCTCGGTCGGCTCGATCGTCGGACAGATCGCCAGGATCAAGGGATGCCGCGTCGTCGGCATCGCCGGCGGCGCCGACAAGTGCCATTGGCTGACCTCCGAGCTCGGCTTCGATGCCGCCGTGGATTACAAGGACGGCGCATTGTTCAAGGCGCTGCGCGCAGCGGCGCCGAAAGGCATCGACGTCTATTTCGACAATGTCGGCGGCGACATTCTCGAAGCCTGCCTGCCCCAGATGAACAATTACGGCCGCATCGCCTGCTGTGGCGCGATCTCGCAATATGACGGCGCGCCGTCTGCCCATGGGCCGCGCGGCGTGCCCGGCCTGATCGTGGTGAAGCGGCTGACCATGCAGGGCTTCATCGTGATGGACTACATGAAGGACAGCGAGCGCGCGCTCGCCGATCTCCAGGCCTGGGTGAAATCCGGCAAGCTCAAGGTGCAGGAGGACATTCTCGACGGACTTCAGAACACGCCGAAAGCGCTGATCGGATTACTTGCAGGCGAGAACCGCGGCAAGCGCATGGTGAGACTGACGACCTAGTCGCGTCGCGATTGCGGCGACATTATCCACTTGCGGTAGAGGCCAAAGCGGCCAAAGATGCCGCTCGCGAGCTAACCCTCGCGACGATTGCGCTTGCATATCTTTTCAAAAATAGTCGGCATTCCCGACCGGGCAGGAATTCATGCAAATGTTCAACACGTTGAAACATGCATCGACGCGCACCGCGTTGCTGGCGACGGCACTCTTCGCAAGTGCAACAGGAGCGTTCGCGCAGACCGAGGCCGAGAAGAACGCCATCCGGTCCGCATGCCGCTCCGACTACATGGCGCATTGCTCGAGCGTGACGCCCGGCGGAGTGGAGGCGGTTCAATGCCTCGCCAAGAACATGTCGAGCCTGTCGTCGGGGTGCCAGGCTGCCGTTCGCGCGGTCGAGCAGGCCGCCGCGCCGAAGACCGAAGCGGCGCCCGCCAAATCTGAACCGGCCAAGTCTGAGCCCGCAAAGACGGAAGCGGCGCCCGCCGCCGAGCCCGCAGCCAAGCCGGCAGCGGCAGCCGCGCCGAAGGCAGCAGCAGCAAATCAGCCGAGCCCTGCGCAGGTGTCCGCGATCAAGGGCGCCTGCCGCGGCGATTATCCCAAGGTCTGCGCCAGCGTGCCGCCGGGCGGCGCGCCCGCGGTCGAATGCCTGGAGAAGAACAAGGCGAAGGTGTCGGCGGGGTGCGCCAAGGCCATCAATGCGGCTTTCGGTGGCGGAGCGGCCCCGCCTGCCTCCGGTGCTGCACCGGCCGCAGCGGCAGCGCCTGCCGCGGCACCTGCCGTCATCGTGCTGCGGCCCTTGCTGCCGCGCGAAGAGCTGTTCATCGCGCGGTCGGCCTGCGGCGCCGACATCCGCACCCTCTGCGCCGGCGTGGCGCCCGGCGGCGGCCGGATCATCCAATGCATTTCCACCCGGGCGGCATCGCTCTCGCCGGCCTGCAAGGAGGTGCTCGCGCCATTCGCCGCCAGATAAGGCGGACGCAGCACGAAAGATGAATTGCGGCGTACGCGACCGGATGCGCGCACGCTGACACAGATACTTTCTTCAGACGCAGCTTCGATCACGACAAGCCCCGGGAGAACAACATGCGTTCATTGCTGCTCGTTGCTTCTGCGCTCTTCGCTTTCGCCGCCACCATGACCTTCGAGGCCACTGACGCCAATGCGGTGGTGTGCGCCCGCGGCGTGGTTCGCGCCGGCTGCGCCGGCCCGAATGCGGCCGTGGTCGTGCGCAAACCCGTGCCGGTGGTCCGCTGTACCAGGGTTCTGGTGAACGGGGTCTATGTGAAACGCTGCGTCTGACCCCCGGTGGCCAATCCGCCCCGGGTTGGCTATGATTCGCGCCTGACGGTTTCGGATCCGCAAAACGCGCGTCCGGATAACGGGCTTTGGCGTGCCACGCACTGGCGATAATTCCGCTGGCGCTGGACGCCGGAGCACATTAGTCTACCCCTAGATAGTAAGTATACTGTCAATTAGGGAGGCAGACGTTGCGGATCGCCGTGATTGGCGGGGGGCCCGGTGGGCTCTACTTCGCCTATCTCTGGAAGAAGCGTCACCCCGAGGATCAGGTCGACCTGTTCGAACAGAACCCGGCCGACGCGACCTGGGGCTTTGGCGTCGTGTTCTCCGAACAGGCGCTGGAGTTCCTGCGCACCGACGACCCCGAGACGGTCGATGCGATCGCCCCGCACATGGAGAGCTGGGAGAACATCACGCTGAACCTGCATGGCGACAGCGTCGCCATCGACGGCGTCGGCTTCTCCTCGATCGGCCGGCTGGAGCTGCTCAAGTTCCTGCAGCAGCGCGCGTTCGACGTCGGCGTCACCCCGCGCTTCGACACGCAGATCCAGGCGATCGACCAGCTCAACGGCCACGATCTGATCGTCGCCGCCGACGGGCTGAACTCGCTGGTGCGGCGCGCCTATGAGGGCGATTTCGGCACCTCGCTGTCCTACTCATCCAACAAGTTCGTCTGGTACGGCACCTCGAAACGCTTCGACACGCTGTCGCAGACCTTCGTGAAGACCGAGCGCGGCGTCTTCAACGCCCATCACTACCGCTATTCGCCGACCATGAGCACCTTCCTGGTCGAATGCGATCACGCCACCTGGCAGGCCTATGGTTTCGCCTACAAGGACGTCGAGCAGTCCAAGGGCGTCTGCGAGGAGGTGTTCGCCGATACGCTCGGCGGCCATTGCCTCGTCTCCAACAAATCGGTCTGGCGCAATTTTCCCTGGGTCTGGAACGAGCACTGGTCGTTCAAGAACATGGTGCTGCTCGGCGATGCCCTGCATTCCGCGCATTTCTCGATCGGCTCGGGCACGCGGCTCGCGATCGAGGACGCCATCGCCCTCGTCAAGGCGCTGGAATCGGATGCGCATCTTGCGACCGCGCTGCATCGCTATCAGGCCGCGCGCAAGCCCATCGTGCAGAAGCTCGTCAACGCCGCGCGCACCAGTGCATTCTGGTACGAACATTTCGCCGAGCACATGAAGCTTCCCCTAATGGACTTCGCCTACAGCTATATCACCCGCTCCGGCCGGATCGACGATTCCCGGCTGCGCGCAATGTCGCCGGCCTTCATGACCCGCTACGAGGCGGCCAAGAACGGCGGAGACCGCGGCGGAGACAACGGCGGAGATGCGGCATGAGCCATGACATCCGTGACCAGGTGCCGGCGGACAGCGAGGGGGCGCGCGAGATCGGCTTTGCCGTTCCTGACATTTACAATGCCAGCCGCGTGCTGTTCGACAATCTCGGCAAGGGCCGCGGCGACAAGCTCGCGCTCCTGGGCCCTGCAGGCACGCGCACTTACGCCGAGCTCTGCGCGGAGGCCTGCCGCTGGGGCAACGGTCTCGCCTCGCTTGGCCTTGCGCGCGGCGACCGCGTGCTGTTGTTTCTCGACGACACGCCGGCCTACCCCGCCGCCTTCTTCGGCGCGGTGCGCGCCGGCTTCGTGCCGCTGCTGATCAACACGCTGACGCCGCCGGACCTCCTGCAATTCTATCTCGCCGATTCCGGCGCGACTGTCGCGGTGGTGGATGCCGAGTTCGCGGCGCGCTTCGATGCGGAGGCTTGCAAGGAGACGAAGCTGCATACGCTGATCGTCGCCAATGGCGCGGCCGGCGAGCACGCGGCGCCGCGGGCGCTCGCGGCGGCGAGCTGGCTCGCGCAATTCCCTGCTGAGCTGGCGGAAGCGGCAACGCAGCGCGACGAAATGGCGTTCTGGATGTACTCCTCCGGCTCAACCGGACGGCCCAAGGGCATCGTGCACCTGCAGCACGACATGGCCTATAGCGAAGCCGCCTTTGCGCGGAACGTGCTGAAGCTGACGCCTGATGACATCTGCTTCTCGGTGCCGAAGATCTTCTTCGCCTACGGCTTCGGCAATTCCGTCACCTTCCCGTTCTCGGCCGGCGCCGCAACGCTGCTGCTGCCGGGGCAGCCGAAGCCGACGTCGATCTTCGCGGCGATCGAGCAATACAAGCCCACGGTCTTCTTCGGCCTGCCGACGCTGTACACCGCGCTGACCAAGGCCGAAGGGGCGGACAAGACGGATTTCTCGTCGCTGCGCATGGCGCTCTCCGCCGCCGAGGTGCTCTCGGCCGAGGTCTTCAACGGCTGGAAGACGCTCACGGGGCTCGAAATCGTCGAAGGCCTCGGTTCGACCGAGGTGCTGCACATCTATCTCTCCAACCAGCCCGAGCAGAAGAAGCTCGGCGCCGCGGGCCTGCGCGTACCCGGCTACGAGGTCGCGCTGCGCGACAAGGACGGCCGCGACGTCGGCGACAACGAGGAAGGGATTCTCTGGGTCCGCGGCGATTCCAACACGCCGCTGTACTGGAACCGGCCTGACAAGTCCGCGGAGACCATCCGCGAGGGCGGCTGGATCTACACCGGCGACCGCTTTGTGCGGGATGCCGACGGCTTCCACTTCTTCCGCGGCCGCGCCGACGATCTCATCAAGATCTCCGGCCAGTGGGTCTATCCGCTCGAGGTCGAGCTGTGCCTCGCCGATCACCCCGACATCCGCGAATGCGCCGTGTTCGCCGCCGAGCTGCCGGACCGTCGCATGACGCTGAAGGCGGTGGTGGTGATGAACAACCGCGCGGTGAACCAGAGTGATGCGACGCGCAGGCTGCAGGACTATGTGAAAGGCAAGCTGCTGCCCTACAAATATCCGCGCGAGGTGATTTTCATCGACGAGCTGCCGAAGACGGGTACGGGCAAGATCGATCGGCAGGCGTTGCTGCGGATGTGAGGCGACGGCGTTGCCACACTCACCGCAATCGTAGGGTGGGCAAAGCGGAGCGTGCCCACCATTGCAAAATAGGAGAGAAATCGTGGGCACGGCGCAAGCGCGCCTTTGCCCACCCTACGAGATCGCGCGCTGGGCTGGGCCGGGGCGCCCCCTCACCCCGCCTTCCCAAGATGTTCCAGCGCGTCCTCCGCGCGCAGCGGCACTCGTGATGCTTCGTTGTTGAGATCGACCAGCTGCGCCAGCAGGCTCATCAGCGCCTTGCGGTCGGCGGGCTTGAGAGGCTCCAGCATCCGCTCCTGCGCACGCTCCACGGCGGGAATGATCTCGCGCAGGATCGCAGCGCCCGACTTGGTCAGGTAGAGCAGCTTGATCCGCTTGTCCTCGGGTGCCGGCCTGCGCTCGATATAGGCCTTGGCCTGGAGACGTTCGATCACGCTGCCGAGCGTCGAGCGGTCGAAGGCGATCACCGCCGACAGCCGCGTCGCATCGATGCCGGGATGGGTGTGGATCGCGACCAGCGCCGCATATTGCACCGGAGTGAGGTCGAACGCCTTGCACTCCTCCATGAAGATCGAGACCGCGATCTGCTGCATGCGCCGGAACAGATAGCCCGGCGCGGCATAGACCGCGTCGATCGTGATCGGAGGGGGCGGCTTACTCGGCATCGGGCTGCTTCTCCGGTGCGGCATCGGCAAACGCCGGCAGCGCCTTGGCGGCGGCCTCGGCCTGGAGCAGGCGCGGATAGGCGGAGACGTCGACGCCGAAGCGGCGCGCATTGCCGAGCTGCGGCACGAGGCAGAGATCGGCCAGCGTCGGCGCATCGCCGAAGCAGAACGGACCCGGCTCGGCCTTGATCAGCGTCTCGCAGGCCGACAGGCCCTCGCGATTGACCCAGGCGGCCCAGTCCTGGACCTTCTCCTCGGGCAGGCCGAGCTCGCGCAGCCGCGCCAGCACTTTCAGGTTCTGCACCGGATGGGTGTCGCAGGCGATCGCCAGCGCGAAGGCGCGCACCTTGGCGCGGCGCAGCGGATCCTTCGGCAGCAGTGGCGGATTGGGATGGGTCTCGTCGAGCCATTCGATGATCGCCACCGATTGCGTCAGCACGCCACCCGCATCGTCCTCCAGCGCCGGCACCAGGCCCTGCGGATTGATGGCGAGATAAGAGGGTGCGCATTGCTCGCCCTTGCGCAAATGATGCGGCAGATGCTCGGCGCCGAGCCCCTTGAGGTTCAGCGCGATCCGCACGCGGTAAGCAGCGCTGGAGCGGAAATAGCCGTGCAGCTTCATGGAGAGCCTCCCTCATTTTCTGTCATTCCGGGGCTCGCGCAGCGAGGGCCCGGAATCCATAACCACGATCGGGAGTATGGATTCCGGGCTCGCGCCTTGCGGCGCGCCCCGGAATGACACGATCTTGTGTGTCGTTCGTCAAGTTGACGCTACCTAGATCCTCAGTATACTGTCAATCAACAAAACGATCGGGAGCCGCAACCATGGAAGCCGTGACCAAGACGCCGGAACGCGAGGCGTTCTACAAGAAGATCGACGGCGAAAACCTCACCGCACTGTGGACGGTGATGAGTGACCTGATCACGCCGGAGCCGAAGAGCGCCTGCCGGCCGCACCTCTGGAAGTTCGACGTCATCCGCGACTACATGACTGAGGCCGGCAAGCTCATCACCGCCAAAGAGGCCGAGCGGCGCGTGCTGGTGCTGGAGAACCCGGGACTGCGCGGGCAATCCAAGATCACGACCTCGCTCTATGCCGGCGTGCAGATGGTGGTGCCCGGCGACGTCGCGCCCGCGCATCGCCACAGCCAGTCGGCGCTGCGCTTCGTGCTCGAAGGCAAGGGCGCCCACACCGCGGTCGACGGCGAGCGCACCGCGATGGAGCCGGGCGACTTCATCATCACGCCTTCGATGACCTGGCACGATCATTCCAACGAGACCGATCAGCCGATGTTCTGGCTCGACGGCCTCGACATCCCGCTGGTGCAGTTCTTCGACTGCTCCTTTGCCGAAGGCTCGAAGGAAGATCAGCAGAAAATCACCAAGCCCGCGGGCGACAGCTTTGCCCGCTATGGCCACAACCTCTTGCCCGTCGATGTGAAGCGGAGCTCGAAGACCTCACCCATCTTCAGCTATCCCTATGCCTACACGCGCGAGGCGCTGGAGAAGGCCAGGACGAGCCAGGAATGGGACGCCTGCCACGGCCTCAAGCTGAAATTCAGCAACCCCGAGACCGGCGATTTCGCCATGCCGACCATCGGCACCTTCATCCAGCTGCTGCCGAAGGGTTTTGGCACCGCGCGCTATCGTTCGACGGACGCAACGGTGTTCTGCCCGATCGAGGGCCGCGGCCGCAGCCGCATCGGCGATACCGTGTTCGAATGGGGGCCGCGCGATCTGTTCGTGGTGCCGAGCTGGCACTGGGTCACGCACGAGGCGGATGAGGACGCCGTGCTGTTCAGCTTCTCGGACCGGCCGGTGCAGCAGAAGCTGGATCTGTTTCGGGAAGATCGCGGGAACGCGTGACGGTCGCACTGCCAACCACATCGTCATTGCGAGCGTAGCGAAGCAATCCAGAATCCCTCCGCGGGGACAGTCTGGATTGCTTCGTCGCAAAAGCTCCTCGCAATGACGGTTGGCTACCTCCAGTGCAACAGTCTCGTAGGGTGGGCAAAGGCGCAACGCGCCGTGTCCACGTCTTCGCGACGCGTGAAGGAATCGTGGGCACGCTTCGCTTTGCCCACCCTACTGCAGCGGTGAATGCCGCTACCGCCAGTGCAACAGCCGCGTCTCCAGCCAGCCGATCACCTTGCCCACTGCGAGGCCGAACACCGACAGGATCACGACGCCCGCGAGCAGCTGATCGGTCTGCATCAGGTTGCCGGCCTGCAGCACGAAGGCGCCGATGCCGTATTGGGCGCCGATCATCTCGGCGCTGACGACCAGCAGCAACGCGACGGAGGCGGTGATGCGGAAGCCGGCGAGGATCGCCGGCAGCGCGCCCGGCCAGATCACCTTGCGCACGATGGTGGCGAAGGGAACGTTGAAGCTCTGCGCCATACGGATCAGGTTGCGCGGCACGGCATCGACGCCGCTATAGACCGAGATCGCGGTCGAGAAGAACACCCCGAGTGCAATCGTCGCGATCTTCGGCTCTTCTCCGATGCCGAGCCAGAGAATGAGCAGCGGCAGCAGCGCAATCTTCGGGATCGGAAACAGCGCCGATATGAAGGTGATGCCGACGCTGCGCGCGAGGCGCGACAGGCCGATGGCAAAGCCGACGGCGACGCCGGCCGCCGTTCCCACGAGCCAGCCGACGCCGATCCGCAGCAGCGAGGCCGAAAGATGCTGCCACAGTGCGCCGGAGACCGCGAGCTGATAGATCGCGCGGACAATCGCAGAGGGGGTCGGCAGAAACAGCGCATTGACGAGGCCGGCGCTGCCGGCAGCCTGCCAGATCGCGATGACGAGGCCGAGCGCGATCCAGCCGCCAAACCGGCTCGACGCAGGCACGAAGCCTGCACCACGAAAGCGGACGCGCCGCGTCGGTTCGTTCTTGGCCGTCGTGTCCGTTGCCGCGCGGTCAAGCATGCTGGACCTCGCGCTCGGCATCGATCGCCTCGTTGCGGATCAGCGACCAGATCTGATTCTGCAGCGCCAGCAGTTTTTCGCGCGCCGCCGCTTCGCCGCGCGCCGCGCGCGTCATCGGCACGGTGACGACCTCGCGGATGCGGCCGGGCCGCCGCGACAGCACCACGATGCGGTCGGCGAGCCGCGCCGCCTCTTCGAGATTGTGGGTGACGTAGACCGCGCCCATGCCGCCATCGGCAAGCAGGCGGATGAAATCCTCCATCAAGAGCTCGCGGGTCTGCGAATCCAGCGCCGACAGCGGCTCGTCCATCAAGAGGATCGCGGGCCTCACCGCGAGCGCGCGCGAGATGCCGACGCGCTGGCGCATGCCGCCGGAGAGCTGCTTGGGATAGGTCTGGCGAAAATCGGTGAGGCCGGTGCGGCGCAGCGCATCCTCCACCAGGGCGCGGCGCTGCGCGGCCGAGAGCTGGGTGTGCAGCAGCGGGAATTCGACGTTTTCCTCGACCGTGGCCCAGGGCAGCAGCGCAAAGTCCTGGAACACGAAGGTCAGCGGATTGAGACTATCCGCCGGCGGCGCGCCGCGCAGCTCCGGCGCGCCGGAGGTCGGCTGCAACAGCCCGCCGAGGATCGACAGCAGCGTGCTCTTGCCGCAGCCGGAGGGCCCCACGATCGCCACCACCTCGCCGGCACCGACGGTGAAAGAGACGTCGTCGAGCACGGCGAGATCGCCGAAGCGATGGGTGATGTGGTTGGCGATCAGGTCCATGCGATGAGCCCGGGCTCTTCACCCTCCCCTGGAGGGGGAGGGTCGGTTTGCATGCAGCGAAGCGAAATGCAAGCCGGGGTGGGGTGAAGGTCCATCCGCAAGGATACTGACAGCGCTTGCTCTCGAACTTCCCGCGAAGAGTTTGAGCGAACGACGGACAGACCGCCGCCGTGGCTCACCCCACCCCGCTCGCTCCGGACGATGCTGCGCATCGCCGGCGCGATCGACCCTCCCCCTCCAGGGGAGGGTGGCAGATCGTCCGCCGCGAGAGACTGCACCATCAGCATCAATCCGCCTTCACGAATTCCTTCACAATGATCGCATCCGCATCAAAGCCCTTGTCGGCAAAGCCCTGCTCCTGCAGCCATTTGATCTGGTTGTCGACGTTCTTGACGTCGAGCTTGCCCTCGGGATCGATATAGGCGCAGTTGCCGACCACCTGCTCGACCGGCAGGTTGGTGTACTTGGCGATGATCTCCAGCAGCGGCCTGGTCTTGTCGTTGATCGGGGCGACACCGTCCTTCATCGCGGCGAGGATGACGTCGTGATATTCGCGGTCGGCTTTCGCGAGCACGCCGAGGAATTTCGTCACCAGCGCCTTGTTGGCCAGCGTCTTCGGCGACGCGAATACCGCGCCCAGCTGCCACGGCGTCTCGTCGCCGACCCAGCCCAAAAATTTCGCGCCACCCTCGTCCATCAGCTTTCGCGCGGTCGAGATCGGGAGCAAGGCGGCATCGACGGTCTCGCCCTTGAGCGCGGCGGCGGCATTCGACAGCGATTGCAGCGGCACGATCTTCACGTCCGCCAGCTTGAAGCCATATTTGTCGGCGAGCAGGCCGAGCGAATAGTGGAAGCTCGATCCGACCTGCGTCATCGCCACGCGCTTGCCGGCGAGGTCCTTCGGCGTCTTCAGGCCGCTCGCATAGGCGTTGTTGCTGGCGAAATAGCCGATCAAGGGGTAGCCGGGCTTCTCGCGGCTCATGCCGCCGATCACCTTCAGCACTCCCTTGCCGGCGAGATTGTAGAGCCCGGCGGTGAAGGCGGTGACGCCGAAATCGACGTCGCCCGAGGTGGTGGCGACCGCAATCGGCTGCGCTGCGTCGAAGAACTTCAGCTCGATATCCAGGCCGGCCTCACGGAAATAGCCCTTGTCCAGCGCGATGAAGACCGGCGCCGACGAAGACAGGCGGAGCACGCCGATCTTGGCTTTCAGCGCATCCTCGGCCCGCGCCGTGCCCATTGCCACGATCGCCATCAGGCCCGCTACCGCGAGCCGCGCAATCCCGATCATCCCGTTTCCTCCGCTTTGTCTTGCAGTGCATTACAGGCCTTCGGGCACCGCCTGGTCCCCTCCGATGAAGGCGCCCTGTTGTTTCAACGTTTCCTGCAACTTTTCAATGGGGATTTCGCGTGGAATCCGGTTTCCGGACAGCGCCAGCGCGGCGGCGGAACCGGCGGCTTCACCCATCGCGAAGCAGGCACCGGAGACCCGCGCCGCCGACTGGCCCTCATGGGTCATCGAGGCACAGCGGCCGGCGACCAGGAGATTGTCGACGCCTTCAGGGACCAGCATCCGGTAAGGCAGCTCGTTGTAGCCGCGCGATTCCGGGATCGGCGGGAAGGTGAAGACGACGTCGCCGGGCACATGGGCCTCGATCGGCCAGCCGTTGACGCCGATGCAATCCGCGAACGAGGCACAGCCCAGCACGTCCTCACCGCTGAGCTGGTAGCCACCCTTGATGCGGCGGGTCTCGCGGATGCCGAGCTGTGGCGGCAGGTCGACGATGTAGGACTTCTCAAACCCCGGCACCGCGCTGCGCAGGAATTCGTACGCGGCGAGCGCCTGCTTGCGCCCCTCGATCTCGCCGCGGGTGAGTTCGTCGGGCTCGATTCCGTTGATGGCGTGACCATCCTCGCGCGCCACCTGGGTGAAATTCACCCGCCATTCGATGCCGGATTTCTGCGGCCGCACGATCGCGCTTTTCCGCGGAAATCTGTGCGTGCCGGCGGCGATCGCCTTCTCCATCAATTGCGGAATGGTGCGCCAGGCCTCGCCGGCCTTGGCGGGATCGATGCCGTTGAGACGCAGCATCATCGAGGGATAGAGCGGATGGCCATGCTCGTCGCCGACCTCGAACGGCGCGCCGGCCCACACGGCGAGATCGCCGTCGCCGGAACAGTCGATGAAGATCTCCGCGCGCACCGCCTGCCGGCCGGCCTTGGTCTCGACCAGCATCGCGTCGATGCGGCGCTCGTCCGCCATGACGACGCCGGCGCCGAGCGCGTGGAACAGGATATTGACCTTGTGGCTGGCGAGCAGCTCGTCGGCCGCGATCTTGTAGGCGGCGGTGTCATAGGCCTGGGCATAGACCTTTCCGAGAATCAGATGCGGCGCGTTGAGGCCGTTCAAGCGATCGATCCGCGCCAGCAGCTCCGAGGCCAGGCCCTGCACCAGCCGCCGGTGCTCGCCATGGACATTGCCGTGCAGGCCGCAGAAATTGGTGACGCCGGCCGCGGTGCCCATGCCGCCGAGAAAGCCGTAGCGCTCGATCAGCAACGTTTTCCGTCCCGCGCGCGCCGCTGCGGCTGCCGCCACGATGCCGGCCGGACCGCCGCCGAGCACGACGACTTCATATTCGCCGTAGAGCGGTACTTTGCGCGCTGGTTCATCGATCGTCATGGCCGGCATGGCGCGTTCCTTCCCGGAATCTGGTTCGAACTGGATCACGACTTAGCCGGCGGTCCTCATGCCCGCAAGATCGCGGTTGCTCGCCATCGGTGAACCTGAGACAAGTGCGGCCATGAATTCGATCATCGTCAGGTACTGCTTCGCCGCTTCTATTGCCCTCGCGCTCACGGCCCTTCCCGCCGCAGCCGTGGAGCAAAACTGCCGCTTCATCCCGGCCAAGGCCGATCGCGAAGCCTGCTATAAGAGGCAGGAGGAAGAACTTGCGGCGAAGCGCAAGCCGGCCGCGCCGGCGGCGGAGAGCACGACGCTCGAAACGCTGCGCCAGCTGCGGCAGGAGGACGATGCGGTCTACCGCAGCATCAACAACATTTGCCGTGGCTGCTGACGTCTAACCTTTGCCACCACCCCACTTCGCCGCCCGCTTCTCGGCAAACGAGGCCAGCCCTTCGGCGGCCTCGGCGCTCTGGCGCTTGAGCGAGTGCAATTGCACGAGCCGCGTATACGCCGCATCGTCCACCGCCATGCCGCCGAACGAGCTCTCCAGCGCGAGTCGCTTGGTCTCGGCCATCGCCTCGGGTCCGTTGGCGAGCAGCTGCTCGACCACCTTGACGCCTGCGGCCTCGAGATCGGCGAGCGGCACCACCTCGTGGACGAGGCCGATGCGGCGGGCATCTTCGGCACCGAAGCGTTCGCCGGTCAGCGCGTAGCGACGGACCTGGCGGACGCCGATGGCATCGCAGAGCTGCGGGATGATGATCGCGGCGGTCAGGCCCCAGCGCACCTCGGTGATCGAGAACAGGGCGTTGTCGGCGGCAATCACGACGTCGCAGGCCGCGATGACGCCGGTACCGCCCCCGAAGCAGCCGCCCTGCACCAGCGCGACGGTGGGAATCGGCAACGTGTTGAGCCGCTGCACGGCTTCGAACGTCGCCCGCGAGGCCGCCTCGTTCGCCTCGCTCGATTGCGGCCGCACGCTGTTGATCCATTTGAGGTCGGCGCCGGCCTGGAAGTGCTTGCCGTTGCCCCGGAGCACGACGACGCGCAGATTGGGCTTGCTGCCGAGGTCGTCCATGGCCGCGAGCACGCCTGAGATCAGCGCGCCGTCATAGGCATTGTTGACCTCGGGCCGGTTCAACGTGACGGTCGCAACCCCGCGTTCATCGAGGCTCCACAGGACGGGGCTGGCAGTCATCGGCGGTCCTCCGGTTGTTTGCCCCGCACTATGGCCGAGGGCGCGTGCCCTGATCCATATCTTTCCGGCGTAGGGCGGCCGCGTCCATCGCATGGCGGCTTGTGTCATGCTGGCTGCGGGCGACACCACGGGATGGATACGGGATATCAATATGCGCATCTGCATTTTCGGCGCAGGCGCCGTCGGCAGCCACATTGCGGTACGGCTGGCGCGCGCCGGCCATGAGGTCAGTTGCGTGATGCGGGGGGCGCATCTGGAGGCGGCCCGCGCCAATGGCCTCAAGCTGCGCGTCGGCGATTCCGAGGTCGGCGCCAAGGTGAACGCGTCAGGCGATCCGGCCCAGCTCGGCCCGCAGGACGTCGTGATCTCGACCTTGAAGGCGACCGCGCTTCAGGGGCTGGTTTCCAGCATCAAGCCGCTGCTCCAGGACGACACTGCGATCGTGTTTGCGCAGAACGGCATTCCCTGGTGGTACGGCATCGGCCTGCCGCCGCGGCACCCGGCACCGCCGGACATTTCATTCCTCGATCCCGGCGGGCGCCTGCGCGCCTGCATCCCGAAGGAACGGATCGTCGGCGGCGTGGTCTTCTCATCCAACGAGGTGATCGCGCCCGGCGTGGTGCAGAACCTGACGCCGGACCGCAACCGTCTCCTGATCGGCGAGTGCGACGACCGCAATTGCGAGCGCATCACCAGGCTGCGCGGTGTCTTCAACGACGCGCGGCTGGAATCGCCGCCGGTCGCCGAGATCCGCGAGGCGATCTGGTCAAAGCTGCTGACCAACATGTCGCTGTCGGTGCTGTGCCTGCTCACCGGCCAGACCGCGCGCGGCGTGCGCGACGACCCCGCCTTCACGGAGGTGATTCCGCGCATGCTGAACGAGGCCAACGAGATCGCCCAATACTTCATTCCCGAGGTCAAGCGCGCCAGCCGCAGCGGCCCTGCCCCCAACCACAAACCATCGCTGCTGCAGGATTACGAGCTCGGCCGCGCCATGGAGATCGACGTGCTGGTGAAGGCGCCCCAGGCCTTCGCGCGCACCGCCGGCCTGTCGACGCCGACGCTCGACCTGATCGCCGCACTCGCCATCCAGAAGGCGCGCGACAGGGGGCTCTACTCGGCGTGAGTCTCAGGCGAGCGCGTCGATCCAGGCCGCGAGCGTGTCCAGCACCTCGGTGAGCGCCTCGTCATTGGTACGGCCGGATTTCTTCAGCACCGCGAACGAATGGTCGCCGCCTGCGACCTCATGCAGCGTCGCCTTCGGGCCGAGCTTCTCGACGACAGGCTTGAGGTAGCTCAGATCGGCAAGCTCGTCGCGCGTGCCTTGCAGGAACAGCATGGGGATCGCGATGGCGGCAAGGTGTTCGGCGCGCTCGGATGACGGCTTCTTGGCGGCATGGAGGGGAAAGCCGAGAAAAGCGAGCCCTTTGACATCGGGCAGCGGCGACTTCGACTGCGCCTGCGAGGTCATGCGGCCGCCGAAGGATTTCCCGCCGGCAACGAGCTTCAGCCCGGGGCAGAGCCGCGTCGCCTCCGCGACCGCTGCGCGGATGGCGGCGTGCGCGACCGCCGGCTGGTCGGGACGTCCCTTCTTCTCTTCCATGTAGGGGAAATTGAAGCGGAACGTCGCGATGCCGCGTTCGGCAAGGCCGGCTGCAACCTTCTCCATGAAGGAATGCCGCATGTCTGCGCCGGCGCCGTGCGCCAGGACGTAGCAGGCGCGTGCATGGGTCGGCTGCGTCAGGATCGCCGAGACCGTGCCGATGCGCTCGATGTCGAGCTTGAGCTCCTGGGTTTTGATCGCCACAATCAGACATCCCGATAGACGCTGTTACCGGCGCCTTGGTAGCGTCACCGGCGCAGCCTGAAAACACAATAATTGCCGCGGTTCGCTGGCTTACCAAGCCGGAACGCCGCATCAACCGAGGTAATCATGCCCTACCGCTCCTCCTGGATGACCGAAGAGCTCGACGTCTTCCGCGACCAGTTCCGCAAATATCTCGCCAAGGACCTGGCCCCGCATGCCGAGAAGTGGCGCGAGCAGAAGATGGTCGACCGCTTCGCCTGGCGCGGGCTCGGCGAGATGGGTGCGCTGCTCGCGAGCGTGCCGGAGGAATATGGCGGCCTCGGCGCGACGTTCGCCTATGACGCCGCCGTGCTCGACGATCTCGAGAGCACGGTGCCGGAGCTGACCACCGGCGTCTCCGTGCACAGCGCCATCGTCGCGCATTACATCCTCAATTACGGCTCGGAGGAGCAGAAGAAACGCTGGCTGCCGAAGATGGCGTCCGGCGAGATGGTCGGCGCCATCGCCATGACCGAGCCCGGCACCGGCTCGGATCTGCAAGCCGTCAAGACCACGGCCAAGAAACAGGGCAATTCCTACGTCATCAACGGGCAGAAGACCTTCATCACCAACGGCCAGGCCGCCGACCTCGTCATCGTGGTCGCGCGCACCGGCGAGCAAGGTGCCAAGGGCATCTCGCTGATCGTGGTCGAGACTGCGGGCGCGGACGGCTACAAGCGCGGGCGCAACCTCGACAAGATCGGCCTGCACGCCTCCGACACCTCGGAGCTGTTCTTCGACAACGTGACGGTGCCGCCGGAAAACCTGCTCGGCAAGGAGGAGGGCCAGGGTTTCGTCCAGCTGATGCAGCAATTGCCGCAGGAGCGGCTTGCGCTCGCGGTCGGCGCCGTGGCCTCGATGGAGCGCGCGGTCAAGCTCACCACCGACTACACCAAGGAGCGGAAGGCGTTCGGCAAGCCGCTGATGGATTTCCAGAACACCGCCTTCACGCTGGCCGAGCGCAAGACCGAGGCGATGATCGCGCGCGTCTTCGTCGATTGGTGCATCGAGCGCCTGGTCGCAAAAGACCTCGACACCGTGACGGCCTCGATGGCGAAATATTGGTGCTCGGAGAAGCAGGTCGAGACCGCCGACGAATGCCTGCAGCTGTTCGGCGGCTACGGCTACATGCAGGAATACCCGATCTCGCGCATCTTCATCGATTCCCGCATCCAGAAGATCTATGGCGGCACCAACGAGATCATGAAGCTGCTGATCGCCAGATCCTTATAAGGTCAGGTCGCTGTAGATCACCGCGCGCGCCAGTCGCGCGGCCGGCAGCCGAAGCGCTGCTTGAAGCGGCGGGTGAAGTGGGAGAGGTCCGAGAAGCCCCAGTCGAACGCGATGGCGCCGATCGCCTGGTCCGCCTTCGCAGGATCGCTGAGGTCACGTGCCGCGCCGTCCAACCTACGATCCATGACGTAGTCCGAGAATGTGGTGCCTGCGCGCTCGAACAATTTGTGCACGTAGCGCTCGCTGATGCCGATGGCACGCGCGACGTCCGCAACCGCAAGGCGCTGCTCGGAGAGCCGCTCATGCACGGCGCGGCGGAGCGCGAGCGCGGTCGCGTCGGCAAAGCTGGCGGCCTCGGCCGTCTGCGCACGCGCGCGGCGCGACAGGCTCAGCGCGACAAGATCGAGCAGCACGCCGAACAGCCTGACGGCTTCGCCTTCCGTCATCCGCAGCGCGTCGGCATTCAGCGATCGCGCGGTCTCGACGATGAGATGACCGACGAAGGGATCGTCGGACACACGCTTCACCCTGAAGTCGAAGGATGGCGGCAGCCGATCACGCAGCTCGCGCGAAGGCACCCAGAAAGATGCAACCTGCAGCGTCGGCCCGCGATCATGCAACAAGGTCACTTCCCGGTCGCTGTCGCAGATGCCGACCTGACCGCGCGACAGGCTGACGTCGCAGCCGCCCTGGACCACGCGGCAGCGGCCGGCTAGCTTGAAGTTCAGATAGAAGCAGCTTTCGGTCGACGCAGCGATATCGGCGCGCGAGCGATGCACGGTGTGCTCGGGAAAGACCACGCGGTTGATGGCACCGCTGCCGATCTTGATCGCCTCGACCTTGGCCGGGAAGCGTGAGGTGGTTGCCGATTCCGGCGTCAGGTTCATGAATGCCTGGCAGATCGCTTCGCGATAGTAGGAGAACTGCTCCTCCGGCCGCGTCTCGCCGGTGTCCCAGACCAAACGGCGGGGCCGGCTTTCGGAATTGAGCTGCTCCATCAGTTCGCTCCAGGACCAATCCGGTTCACCGTCGGACAAGCGCGCAACGCGCCAGCGGTTCAGTATGGCGGCAACAACGTCGACCGGCGTTCAGCCGGCAAATCCAGGCAAGGTCATCGCCGCACCGATCTAAGCAGTCTTCCGAGGGAGCCACAACATGTCGACCTACGTTCTCGTCCATGGCGCCTGGCATACCGGTGCCGAGCTCGAGCCGGTCGCCGCGCCGATCCGCGCAGCCGGCCATCAGGTCCATACCCCCACCATCAAGGGCAACCGTCCGGGCGATGCCAAGACGACCGGGCTGAAGGAAGCGATCCAGTCGATCGCCGACTACCTTGCGGAGAATAATCTGCAGGACGTCATCCTGCTCGGCCATTCCTATGGCGGCATGGTCATCACCGGCGTCGCCGACCTCGTGCCGGAGCGCATCCGCCGCCTGGTCTACTGGAACGCTTTCGTGCCCAACGACGGCGAATGCCTCAACGACATGGTGCCGCCGCACTATATCGGTCTGTTCGACGCCATTGCGGCCGAGCGCGGCGACGGCTCGGTGGTGTTGCCCTTCCCGATCTGGCGCGAGGCGTTCATCAACGATGCCGATCTGGAGACGGCGCAGCGCGCCTATGACGTGCTCAATCCGCATCCGCTCGCGACCTTCACCGACAAGATCGCGCTCAAGAGCAATCCGGCCGAGATGCCGCTGGCCAAATCCTACATCAACTGCACCGAGGATACCGCGCTGCCGCACAGCCATGGCTGGCATCCGCGCCTGTCGGAGAAGCTCGGCCTGTTCCGCCTGGTGCAGGTTGCGGGAAGCCACGAGCTGTGCTTCTCCGATCCGGCGCGGCTCGCCAAGGCAATCATCGAGGCGGGACGCGACTGACGAGTGGTCGCACTATCCGGTCACCTCATCCGCTTGTCGGCGGCGACGAAGTCGATGAAGGTCCTCACCTTCGCGGACAGATATTTGCGGCTGGGATAGACCGCGAGCAGGCGACCCTCGAAGATGACTTCGTCGGGCAGGACGTGGACGAGACGTCCGCTGGCGATGTCCTCGGTGACCAGCCATTTCGGCAGGAAGGCGAAGCCCATGCTTTCCAGCGCCGCCATGTGCAGCAGCGTTTCGTTGCCGCTGCGCAGCACCGGGTTGAGCTTGACGGTCTCGACCGTGCCATTCCTGTTCAGGGAGAAGCTCTCGCCCGGATAGAGGGCGTAGTGCAGCAGCGCCTGACCGGAGAGATCGGCGAACGTCTTCGGGCAGCCCGCGCGTTTGAGGAAGGCGGGTGCCGCCACCAGGTAGAACGGCACGCTGGTGATGGGGCGCGCGATCAACGCCTCCTCGGGCGCGGCCGTCGCACGAAGTGCGAGATCGAATCCCTCCTCGACGAGGTTGACCATCCGGCCGCTGAGATCGACGTCGAGGCGCACCTCCGGATAAAGGGCCTGATAGTCCGCCAGCACGCCCGCGAAGATCGTGTTCGCCATCCACACCGGCGCGGTCAGCCGCAGCGTGCCGCGCGGCACGACCGTCGCCTTGCTGACGGCGGCTTCGACCTCGTCGAGCGAGTCCAGCATCTGGCGCGCCTGCTCGAAATAGAGCGCGCCGCTCTCGCTCAGGCTGACGCGCCGGCTGGTCCGGTTGAGCAGTCGCGTGCCGAGCCGCTTCTCGAGCTGCATCACGTGCTTGCTTGCCATGGCAGGCGAGATCCGCAGGCGCTGGGCGGCGGTCGCAAAGCTCTTCAGCTCCGCCACCAGGCAATACACCCTCATACTGACCAAAGTATCCATGAGATCATCAACATTCAGGAAACGAATAATTCCTTTAGCGCAGAATGATCAAAAGCGGTGAAAGTATCAAATGGTGGCAACCTTCACATTCCGGAGAACCAAGATGTCCGCCACCACCTTCGAGACCGCCACCCCCGGCCGCACCCTTCGCATCGGCTTCTGGGCCGCGCAGGTCGTTCTCTCCTTCGTTTTCATCTCCGCGGGGCTCGTGAAACTGACCACGCCCATTCCCCAGCTGGCCGCGATGATGCCGTGGGCCGGTCAGTATTCCGAAACGTTCGTCCGGACGATTGCGCTGGTCGATCTCGCCGGCGGGATCGGCATCCTGCTGCCGGCGCTGACGCGGATCCTGCCGCGGCTGACGGTGCTGGCCGCGCTCGGCTGCGCGGTGCTGCAGGTCATTGCGCTTGTCTTCCACCTCTCGCGCGGCGAAGCCGAGGTAGCGCCGCTCAACATTGTCCTGCTCGCGCTCAGCCTGTTCGTGCTGTGGGGACGCCGCAGCAAGGCGCCGATCACCCCGCGCCAGTTCTGAGCGGCAGGAGTGCCGCGGCTATGATCTCCGCCAATGGATGGTCCCGAAGAGGTCTGCTCGCCGGCACCGCAATCCTCACGGGCGGCGGCGCCGCCGCTGCCAAGGAGGATCGTCTCAGCGAGGGCGTCGCGATCCTGATCGACAGCAACGAGTCCTACGTCATGGGCCACGCGATCAGCTACTCGGCCAACCTCGCCAAGCACTTTGCCGAGAGGGGCGCGAAATTGCTGATCGAGGTCATCGCCAACGGCAAGGGCATCGATGTCTTCAGGGCGGACAAGTCTCCGCTCATCGAGCCGCTCGCGACGATGCGGCAGTCGCTGCCCAATCTCACCTACAGCATGTGCGCCTCGTCCAAGACGATCGCGGAGGCCAAGGAGCAGATCACGATCCCGCTGATACCGGGCGCGAACCTCGTGCCGTTCGGCATCGGGCGCGTCGTCGACCTGCAATTGAAGGGCTGGGCCTATATCCATGCGTGAGGCGGCGCGCAAAGGCATGACGCTCTCGCGTCGGTCGATCCTGATGGCCGCGGCAGCCTCTCTCGCCATCCCGCCCGCCGGCCGCGCGCAAGACAGCTGGCCGCCAATGTTCGAGGCCGGACGCAGCCAGTTCACACTGGTTCGGCCGCGCGCCCCGATGCCACAGCTCAGGCTTCAGGACCTGTACGGCCGGGATGCCATCGTGACGGCGAAGCCCGGCCGCATCACGTTGGTGAATTTCTGGGCGACCTGGTGCGCGGCCTGCAAGCTCGATCTGCCGATGCTCGCAAGCCTTGCCGCCTCGCGGCCCGAGCCGCTCGACGTGGTCGCGATCTGCACGGACACCAAAGACCTGCGCAAGATCCGCGCATTTCTCGGCGGCCTCGCCGTGCAGAACCTCGCGTGTTACGCCGACGCCTACGGCGCGGCAGCTGAAGCTTCCAGGGCGATGTTCCCGCTCGTCGGCATGCCCGTCACCTATCTGGTCGGAGCGAGCAGCCGCGTCGAAGGCTACATCACCGGCGCACCCGACTGGCTCTCGCCGGCGGGCGCGCGGCTGCTGCAATTCTATCGCGAGCGGGGCTAGCGATCGTCAATTCGGATGCCACCAGCGCCCGCCGATGACGACACCCTCCGAGACGATCTTGCGATCACCGATCAGGTGCTCGCCGACGACGTCTTCGTAGTCGAACTGGCCTTGCTTCACCGAAATCAGCGTGGCGTCGCCGACGCTGCCGGGCTTGAGGCTGCCGAGCTCGGGACGCCGCAGCGCCATCGCCGCATTCACCGTCGATGCCGCGATCACATCCGGCAGCTCCATGCCCATGCACAGGAACTTCGACATGGTCGTGACCTGGTCATAGGCCGGGCCGTCGATGCAGAGCTGATGGATGTCGGAGGAGATGGTGTCGGGATAGAAACCATTGGCGAGCATGGCACGCGCGGTCTTGAACGCGAACGAGCCCTTGCCGTGGCCGATATCGAACAGCACGCCGCGCTCGCGCGCCTCCAGCACCGCCTTCTTCACGGTGCCTTGCGCCGTCGCCGGCGTGTTCGGGAAAGGGCGGAACGCATGGGTCAGCACGTCGCCGGGACGCAGCCGCGCCAACACGTCCTCATAGCTCGGCGGCGGATGGTCGATATGCGCCATCAGCGGCATGCCGACCTCGTTCGCGACCTCGAGCGCGATGTCGAGCGGCACCGCACCCGAGGTGCCCGAGGAATGCAGGCCCACGCGCACCTTGATGCCGACGATGAGATCGCGGTTGGCATCGGCCACCTCGGCCGCCTCGACCGGATTCATCAATCGCAGCTCCTCGCTCTCGCCGACCATGATCCGGTGCGAGAAGCCGAAGATGCCGGCATGCGAGACGTGCAAATAAGCGAGGATGCGGACCTGGCTCGGCTCGATCACATGCTTGCGGAAGCCGGCGAAATTGCCGGGTCCGGCGCTGCCGGTATCGACCGCCGTGGTGACGCCGGAGAGGCGGCAGAACTCCTCGGCATCGATGCCGAGCGAGGTGCCGCCCCAATAGACATGGGTGTGCAGATCGATCAGCCCCGGCGACACAATGAATTGCGAGACGTCGCGCACCTCGGTGCCCGGATCCGCCTTGAGGGCGCTGCCGATCGCGGCGACCTTGCCGCCGGCAAAGGCGACATCGGTCACGGCGTCGAGCTTCTGGGACGGGTCGATCACCCGCCCCCCGCGCAGGATCAGGTCGAAAGGCATCAATGGTCTCCGGGATGTGGCTGGGTATGGCAGGATTACAGGCAGGAGACCCGGGCAGGTCCCTGCAATTGTCCCTGTTAGCAATTTTCGCGCCCGCTGAGCAAATCGGCGCGCATGCCGGTTACGCTCCCAGCGCGTGCAAGCCGCCAGCCGGCGCCTCGCACGTCAATCCTGGGTATCAGGTGTCCACGGCAGCCGGACCTTCTGCCATTCCTCGAAGTCCTCCTGGACGTCCGCGGCGGCGACTTTTGCGGCGCTGTGAAGCCAGTCGTCCTTGCGTCCATCGAGATCGTGCTCGATCTTGGATCTGGCGCCGCCCGTTCCCGCATGAATCGCGCCGAGATCGAATCCCTTGGCCCAGAGCAGATCGAGTCTCAGCCGCGGATGACTGCGATTGCTGAGCTCGAGCTTGCGCTGATCGGGAGCAATGCGGCGAATGATGTAGCCGCCTTTCAACTTGAGATGCGGATCGGGCGCCCGAAACTCTCCTCGGGCGACGTCCAGAAAGCGCGGCTTGCCGTTCATGCCGTGCGCCCAATTCCAGGCGGAGGGCACCAGCGCCTTGGCTTCCCTCACGATCTTGCCGCCATCCCAGGTGGCGATCGCAACGTAGCGCGGCCGGCCAAGGCCGCCGCCGCCTTTCCTGCGCGAAGCGAACCGCTCCAGCTCGGCATGGTCGGGCAGGTTCTTCCTGAGCGCCGAAGCAACCTGCGAAGGCGGCTCCGCATCCGGATAGTCCTCCAGCTCGTGCCAGAAGTCGCGCCGTTCCTCGTCGGAGCAGGCCACGAAGGGCCGCATCCAGCTCTCCTCCTCGTCCAGCAGCGACGGGCGCGGGTTCGCGAGCCCCTCGCGATAGCCATCGAGAATGGCCGCCGCCGCATTGCGATTAGAAGTCCGCGCCTTCGGTGCGAGCCGCGCGCTGGTCGCAAGGCGGACGAGATCGAACGGATAGGGAATGACCGCGGCTTCGTCGAAGTCGTTGATGCCCCAGACCAGACGGCCTTCGGCATCGCGCCAGGTCCCGTAATTTTCGATGTGGGTGTCGCCGACCGACAGCACGGCGGGCGCATCCCTCAGCTTGGGACAGAGCTTCTCGATGCGCCGCGCCCAGCGAAAGAACGTCGCGCGCAGGAACGTGAACGCATCCTCCTGCATCCGCTCGTGCTTGTGGGCGAGGTCCGCCTCAACGACGTCGCATTGCTTGCGCAGCCAGTGCTCGAAGGCCGCATTGTCGCGCTGAAAAGTCATCCGCTGCAAACCACAAATATCAGGCGGGCCGGCGCTGATCCGCAGAGCGCCATCAAATCAATCTTCGGCTGCATCGACAATAGACTGATGCTCTGACGCGAAATGCTACAATCAAATGGGCAGCGGCGCAATTGTCGGCATCTGGACTGACATCGCGCAGCCCTCGGCAGGGCGACAGACGAAGCAAAGCCGGACAAGGAAATGGCGATCCCGGGAAGACTCGAACTTCCGACCTACGGTTTAGGAAACCGTCGCTCTATCCGGCTGAGCTACGGGACCGCGGAACCCGTGGCTACGGGTTCGATCCCGTCATAGCAGAGCAAAATGCGGTTCGCCAGCCGTCAGGCGGGCCGGACCATTCGTCAACCTGAACAGGGCGGCTATACAATCGCTTCCCGGCCCCTCTCGGCGGAGCAGCTCACATGATCGAAAGCATCAGCGCCATCACGCTCGGCACGCATGACATGGGGCGCGCCGTGCACTTCTACCGTTCGCTGGGGTTCGAGCTCCTGTATGGCGGCGAAGCCGCTGCATTCACCAGCTTTCGCGCCGGCAGCGGCTATCTCAACCTGACTGCGCAGCCGGACGACAAGCGCTGGTCCTGGTGGGGCCGCGTCATCTTCTATGTCGCCGATGTCGACGCCACCTATGAGCAGGCGCTCGCGGCAGGATGGCAGCCGTCGACCACGCCGCGCGATGCCGAATGGGGCGAGCGCTACTTCCATCTCACCGACCCCGACGGCCATGAGCTCAGTTTCGCACGGCCGTTGTCCTGACCGAATAAGTCGCATCTGCTGACGTTCCAACGCGCAAGTAGCGCTGTCTCAGCCACCGTGGCAAGCTCGGCGCGGTTTCCTCAAGTTCTAACCAGGGAGGACGACCATGGTAGCTTATGTCGTGCTGGGAAACTTCACTGATCAGGGAGTCCGAAACGTCAAGGACTCGCCGAAGCGGGCCGAAGCCTTCAAGGAGATGGCCAAAACGTTCGGCGTGACTGTGAAAGAGATCGTCTGGACGCAGGGACGATATGACGTTGTGACCGTTCTCGAGGCTCCAGATGAGGCTGCCGCGATGTCACTCAGCCTTAGTCTCAGCGCACTCGGCAATGTCCGCACCGAAACGCTGCGCGCGTTTTCGGCGGCAGATATGACGAAGATCGTCGGCAAGATGCTCTGACGCGCAAGCCCGCGCGAGCGCACTGGACCCGGGATGGCATCCCGGGCATGGGCGGATCTCACGCCTTGATATTGTTGTCCTTCACGACCTTGCCCCAATAGGCGACCTGCTTGTCGAAGAAGGTCTTGAAGGTGGCGCCGTCCTGGAGCAGCAGCGTCATGTGCTGGGTGTCCTTGAGCTGGGCGGCGGTCGCGGGCTCGCTCAGGATCTCCTTGGATGCCGTCGCCATGGCCGCGACGACGTCGGCAGGCGTACCTGCGGGGGCGAAGATGCCCCACCATGCCAGCGTCTCGAAATCGGGGAAGCCGGCCTCGATCGCGGTGGGCGTGTCCGGCAGGGCCGGCAGCCGCTCGCGGCCGAGCTGCAGGATCGGGCGCAGCATGTTGGTCCCGAGCTGGGCCGCGACCAGCGCCGCCGATCCCGCGATGAGATCGACATGGCCGCCGAGCACGTCGTTCATGGCCGGCCCGCCGCCGCGATAGGGCACGTGCATGATCTCGACGCCGGCCTTGCTACCGAGCACGGTCATGGCGAGATGGCCGAGCGTGCCGATGCCGACCGAGGCGTATTTCACCGCACCGGGGCTCGCCTTGCAGGCGGCGACCACGTCGGCAAAGCTCTTGTAGGGGCGTCCGGCGCCGGCCGCGATCACGTAGGGCGCGGTGCCGATCAGCAGCACCGGCATCAGCTCGCGCTCGACATCGACCGGCGGCTTGTCGAGGATCGACGGGATCACCGCATGGGAATCGAACGTCACCAGGAAGGTCGAGCCGTCGGCCGGGCTCTTGGCGACCTGCGCCGCGCCCAGCGCACCGGCCGCGCCCGATTTGTTCTCGACCACGACGATGCGACCCAGCTTGGTCTGCAGGTTCGTCTGCAGCAGCCGCGCCATCGCGTCGGTCGATCCGCCAGGCGGAAACGGCACCACCAGCGTTATCTTGCCGGCCTGCGCTGCTGCCGGTGCCATCGCGAGGATGGCCGGTGCGGCCAAGAGCGTGCGTCGTGTGATCGTCATGGTCCCCTCCCTTGTTGTTGCGCCCGGCTTTTTGCTCTGTGGCGCTCGAGCATGATCCGGAAAAGTGTGCAGCGGTGTTCCGAAAAGATCATGCTCAAGAAAATAGGCTAAAGCGCAAGGCGCTTTAGGTCGTGCCGAAGCCTGACCCTGCTTTTCTGTATTCTGGCCGAGGCGGACTGAAGATGTCCAGCACGCGGGCGCCGTCGGGACCGGCACGCATGGTGTGCGGCACGTTCCCTGGCGTGCGCCAGAAATCGCCCTTCTTGACCGGGATTTCCTCGTCGCCCTGGACGCGGATGGCGGAGCCGTCGAGCAGCACGCCCCATTGCTCTTCGGGATGATGATGCAGCGTGCCTTGCGCATGCGGCGCCAGTGTCACCACCGACAGCATCGCTTGCTCGCCGGAGAAGATGCGCGTGGTCACGCCGGCGGCGAGCTCGCGGAAGAGGCCGTCGCTGGCGTCGTCGAGATTGTGGAATTCGTCCTTCTGGCTCACGTCATCCTCCCCTTTACACTCCGCCAGATCAGGCCTTGCCGTAAGCGCCCTGGTAACGACCCTCACGGATCGCCTTCAGCGTCTCCTCCTCGCGCGCGACCTGGACGCGCACTGCTTCCAGCAGCGCGGCCGCACCGGTCGCGGGAAACGACACCACGCCGTCCTCGTCGCCGACGACGATGTCGCCGGGCGCGATCACGCTGCCGCCGATCGTCACCGGCACGTTGATCTCGCCGGGGCCGTTCTTGTACGGACCGCGATGGATCACCGCGCGGGCGTAGCAGGGAAAGTCGTCGGCCGCGAAGGCCGCGACGTCGCGGATCGCGCCGTCGATCACATAGCCTTCGGCTTTGCGCCATTGCGCGATGTTCTTCATGATCTCGCCGATCAGCGCGCGCGTCTCGTCGCCGCCGCCATCGACCACGATGACGTCGCCGGGCCCGACCAGGTCGAGCGCGCGGTGGATGGCGAGATTGTCGCCGGGCCGGGTGCGCACGGTGAAGGCCGTTCCCACCAGCTTGCCGCCGCGATGATACGGCCTCAGCCCGACCGCGCCGGGCAGCCGGCCGAGGTTGTCCGAGATCACCGAGGTCGGCGCGTCCCTGAAACCTTTAATGATATCAGCCGGGGGCTTCGGCACGCTGCTCGCTGCGATGGTGATCGTCATATCAGTCCTTCCGTGTTTGTCTCATTCAGCATGCGCCCGCGCCTTCGAAAGGCCAGATCCGGAAGGCGCGCCACTTCGTCTTCCTGGCGTCGCCAGCCGGGAGTGAGGCGCTCGCAATACGAGTGTAACAGCCTGCCGGCGGGGCGCTGTGACTCCCGCGCCACGTCAAGCACAAAATGTCAGCATCCCAGCCCTGAATTTCCCGGGTTCCATGGGTGACAAGCCGGCCATAAAGAGGCAAAAATCTGGCTCGACTCAGTTCGGGTTGCGTCTTGCAAGGAATACCCTCTTAGAATGTCGGCCGTAGTTACATCGCATCGCGCGGCGCTGCTTCTCGTTGCCGCAGCAGGATTTATTCTGCTGACGCCGGGGCATGCCGAGGCGCAATGGTGGAAACGCGCACCTGTCGATTTCGAGGAATGCGCCGACGCCGCCGAGAAAGCCGCAACCAAGGCTGAGAAGACCGCGGCCCTTGCCGATTGCAACGCCAAGTTTGCCGGCCGCCGCAAGCTGGGCGGCGGCTATTCCTATTACGATTTCCTCCAGGATCGCACCTTCGACATCGCCGGCCCCAACCCGACGCCGGAGGAGCAGAAGAAGATCGACGAAGCCTATACCGCCTATCTCGCCAGGCAGCGCCGCAGCAACGAAGCGGCCCAGGCCACCGCGCGGCAGCAGCGCGAGCAACAAGAGCAACAGGCGCAGCAGCTGCAGCAGGTCGCGCTGCGGACCGAAGTCGAGCGCGTGCCGGTCCCGGTCGAGCGGCCGAAGGTGCAGCAGGCCGCAGGCGCGAAGCCGAAGGCCGCGCCTTGCGCCAAGGGCTCGTTCTCCTGCGAATGGCCGCGTCTGTCGGAAAGCTTGAACGACCTGAAGAAGCTGTTCAACCCGACACCGAGCAAGCCCGCGAAGAAAGGCTGAAGCAGCAGCCGTCATTGCGAGATGGTCGTAGGGTGGGCAAAGGCGCAAGGCGCCGTGCCCACCATTTGTTTATGATCGAGAGAGTCGGTGGGCACGCTTCGCTTTGCCCACCTACGAGAGCTGAGCTCACGACAGGCGTCATTGCGAGCGCAGCGAAGCAATCCAGAGTCTCTGCACAGAAAGATACTGGATTGCTTCGCTGCGCTCGCAATGACGCGTGGATGGAGCTCCGGCTTGCAATCCTCAGTTCGGCTGCTTCTTCTTGCCGCGCTTCGGATGGACCACCGGCGCTGCGACCGTCGGCGAAGCACCCAACTGCGACCGGCTCTCCTGCAAACGCCTGTCATAGCCGGGGGAGTTCAAGACCGTCGGCGGCCTGGCGTAGGCGAGCGTCGACATGCCGCAGAGCGCGGCCAGCGCGAGGCCGATCATCAGACAACGCTTCATCACGCCCTCCTCGTCCTCAAGTCACACCCCGGATCTGCTGCGGCGTCAGCCGCGGCGGACCGTTGCCGGCCGCCTCGGCTTCCTTGATCAGCGCAACAATGCGGCGCATCAGCGGCACGGCGACATGGTTCTGCTCGGCGAGCGCAATGACCGCGCCTTGCAGATAGTCGATCTCGGTCTTGCGGCCCTGCTTCAGATCCTGCCACATCGAGGAGCGCGCCTCGGGATCGATCTTCATGGTCCGCCCGAGGATCGCGCCGAAGATCGCATCGGGCAGCCGCAGCAAGGCCGGAGACCAGCTCGTCGGGATCGGCGTCGACGATACCGGCACGATGCCGGCGGCCTTCAGTGCGGCCAGCCCTTCCGCCATCTGGTCAGCGAACAATCTTCGCCAGTCACGGTTCGCCAATTGCGCGGCGAGCGGCATGTCGGACAGCGCGCTCAGCGCATTGTTGAGGTTGATGATCAGCTTGCCCCATTGCACGCCGGTGATGTCACGGCTCGCGCGCACACTGAGGCCGGAGACCGAGAGCGCCACGGCCGTGTTCACCGAATCGTCTCCGACGTGAATGTCGCCGGAGGTCGAGCGGTGGAAACGGCCATCGCCCATCGCGATCACGTTGAACGGCACCATGCCGGCGAGCACGGACCGGCCGCCGAGCCGCTCGCGCAGCACTGCGACATTGCCGATGCCGTTCTGGAGCGAGACGATGACGGCATCCTCAGGCGCATGCTGCGCGATCTGGTCGGCGACAGCGGCGGTGTCGGCGCTTTTCACCGTGACCAGCACGATGCCGGCGCTGTGCAAGATCGAAGGGTCTTCCAACAGCGCGAGCTGGCCGGCGCCGAGCTTCGTCTCGGAGCCGTCGAAATCGGTCAGAAGCAGGCCGAACCGCTCGATCTCGGTCTTCACCCGCGGCCGCACCAAGAGCGCGACGCGCCGGCCGGCGGCGGCCAGCTTGCCGCCGACGAAACAGCCGATGGCGCCGGCGCCAGCCACCACGATCGATCGATCCGCAACCACTGGGCTTACTCCCTGAATGACCGGCCTTCGATAGCAGAGGCGAGGCCGGCAACCAATCGCGGCGCATCCGACTTGTAACGGTCATGACTGCCCCATATGTTTTCGCCCCGGGGGCAGCCAGCGGCGAGCGCTCGCCGAACGAGACGCCAAAGGAGAGCACCATGGGTCTACTCGACGTCCTCAACGGCATGCAGAACGGCCCGCGCGGCCCCTCTACGCCGAGCTCAGAGAAATCCTCCGGCGGCATGTCGCCGATGACGATGGCGCTGCTCGGCCTGCTCGCCTGGAAGGCGTTCAAGCATTTCACGACCAGCCAGTCAGGCTCGGCGCCGCAACCGTCACCATCGCCAGCACCGCCGCCGGTGAACGCGGGTGCAGGCGGCGGCGGGCTAAGCGACATTCTCAAGGGCGGCCTCGGCGGCCTGCTCGCGGGCGGCGCGGCCGGCACCGTGCTCAGCGGCGGTCTCGGCGATCTCCTCAACCAGCTGCAGCAGGGCGGCCACGGCGATGCCGCGAATTCCTGGGTCGGCAAGGGCGAGAACAAGCCGATCGCGCCGGGCGATCTCGCCAGCGCACTCGGTGCCGACCAGATCGAGAGCCTGTCCGCCCAGAGCGGCCTGTCGCGCGAGGAACTGCTCAACGGCCTCAGCCAGTATCTGCCGCAAGTGGTCGACCATCTGACGCCGGATGGACGGCTACCGACCGAGAACGAGCTCTCGGGCAGAATCTAGTCGGACCTCGATCGATACGCTTTCGGGAAGGGGAGCAAAGTCATGAGCATGGGCGGCCTGTTGTGGATCATCGTCGTCGGCTTCATTGCCGGCCTCATCGCGCGCTGGCTGGCGCCGGGGCCGAACAATCCGAGCGGCTTCATCCTCACCACCATCCTCGGCATCGCCGGCGCGTTTCTAGCGACCTTCGTCGGCCAGGCCATCGGCCATTACAGCCCCGACCAGGGCGCCGGCTTCATCACAGCGACGATCGGCGCGGTGGTGGTGCTGTTCATCTGGCACCGGCTGGTGGCGAGTGGCGTGATCAAGGGGTAGCAACCTCAATCGGGAGGGGCGGCACACCGCCTCCACATCGTCATTGCGAGGAGCGCAGCGACGACGCAATCCAGACTATTTCCGCGGAGGGACTTCTGGATTGCTTCGCTGCGCTCGCAATGACGAGTTCACGTCACCAAATGCATTCCCGCATCCATGCGCACGACTTCGCCGGTCATGTTGCTGGAGGCCGGCATCGCCAGGAAGCAGACGAGCTGGGCGATGTCCTCCGCGGATGATGCGACCTTCAGCGGCACCTTCGCCACGACGCTGTCGCGTACCTGCTTGGCCTGCGCCTCGCCGCGGCCCTTGGTGAACCAGGGCGTGTCGATATAGCCCGGACACACGGTGTTGACGCGGATCAGCGGCGCGAGGGCACGCGACAGCGACAGCGTCATGGTGTTGAGCGCGCCCTTGCTCGCGGCGTACGCAATCGACGAGCCGACGCCGCTGATGCCGGCGACCGACGACACATTCACCACCGCCGAGGGCCGCCCCGAAGCCTTCGCACCGGCCTCGAGCAGGCTGCGCGCTGCGCGCACCATCTGGAACGGGCCGATCGTGTTGACGCCATAGACCCGCTGGAAGTCTTCCGCCGACAAGCCGTCGAGATCGGCATGAGCCACATGCTTGGTGGTGCCTGCATTGTTGACGAGGATATCGAGCCGGCCCCAGCCGCTCGCCGCCGCGACGATCTTGCGGCAATCCTCATCCTTGGAGACGTCGCCCTGTGCGACCAGCACCTCAGCGGCTCCCGCCTTGCGGCAGGTCTCGGCCGTCGCCTCGGCTTCCTTCTGGCTCGACGAATAGTTGATGACGAGCCGCGCCCCGCTGCGGGCGAGAATTTCCGCAGTCGCTGCACCCAGCCCGGATGCGGACCCCGTCACGATTGCGCACAAGCCGTCTTTTGCCATCCGGATTTCCTTCCCCTTGTATCTGGTGTGGCGTCCTGTTTAGCGAGTTTGCCGCGCCCTGCAAATCGAGCAAACTCCGCTAAGCGGAATTAGCATTTCCTGGAGCCTGGCCCCATGCCGGCGCCGCAGATGGACCTGCGATCAACGCTTGTCAGGGCCATGGCTTTTTCCGATCATCGGGCGCAAGAAGAGACTGCGCACTGGCCGATCAGACCGGACGCGCCAATGGCAAAATACGGGGAACGCTGTGGCGGAGAGTGACAATATCGTCGTCGAGACCGCGGAGAAAATCTTCGCCGATCTCGCCGATCCGCAGACCATCAACAACGACAAGACGAATGCGTGGCAGGCGCCGCTGTGGCAGGCGCTGAGCGAAGCCGGCCTGCCGCTGTCCTGGGTGGCTGATGATCTCGGCGGCTCGGGCGCGAGCCTCGCCGACGGCTTTGCGCTGATGGGCGCCGCCGGCCGTTTCGCGGTCGCGGTGCCGCTGGCCGAGACCATGCTGGCGGGATGGCTGCTGGCGCAGGCGAAGATCGCTTCGCCCGAGGGCGAGATGACGGTGCTGCCGGCCACGCCAAAGGACCGCATCAGCCTGGATGCCGACGGCGCGCTCTCCGGCCGTGCCCGCGGCGTGCCCTTTGCCAAGACGGCGAAGCATTTCGCGGTGCTGGCGCACGGCAAGGACGGCGTTTCCATTGCGCTGATCGACGTGGCCAAGGCGCGGATCGAGGCCGGACTCAATGTCGGCTACGACCACAGCGACACCGTCACTCTCGACAAGGCCCAGCCGATCACCATCAAGCCCGCGCCGAAGGGCTTTGCGCAGACCCATCTGATGCTGATGGGCGGCGTCGCGCGCAGCCTGCAAATCGCAGGCGCGCTGGAATCGATGCTCGACATTTCCGTGCGCTATTCCAACGAGCGCGTCGCCTTCGAGAAGAAGATCTCGAAATTCCAGGCGGTGCAGCACAATCTCGCCCGCCTCGCCGGCGAATCCGCCGCGGCCTTGGCGGCGGCGACGTCCGCCGCCGACGCCATCGCCAACGCAAAATCGTTCAACGACGAGATCTATCTCGAAGCCGCCTCCGCAAAAATCCGCTGCGCGGAAGCTGCCGAAAAAGGCGGCGGCATCGCGCATCAGGTCCATGGCGCGATCGGCTTCACCATGGAGCACATCCTGCACCGCTATTCGCTGCGGGCGCTGGCCTGGCGCGACGATTTCGGCTCGGAGAGCTACTGGGCGGTCGAGCTCGGCAAGCTCGTCGCAAACCGCGGCGCCGACGAATTGTGGCCGCTCGTGGCATCGCGCTGATCGGAGAGAGAAGACATGACCGCTGCCCTGCGTTTCGATCCGATCCGCCTGCCCGAGAAATGCGAGCAATTGCGCAAGGAAGTCCGCGCCTTCCTCGCCGAGGAGATCGCCGCCGGCACCTTCGATCCGCACAAGCCCAACCGCGAAGACACCGACGCGCCGGAATTTTCCCGCCGGGTCGGCGCCAAGGGCTGGCTCGGCATGACCTGGCCGAAAAAGTATGGCGGCCAGGAACGCTCCTTCCTCGAGCGCTACGTGGTGACCGAGGAGATGCGCGTTGCCAACGCGCCGACGCGGCGCTTCTTCGTCGCCGACCGCCAGAGCGGGCCGGTGCTTTTGAAATACGCGCCCGAGCATATCAAGATGGAGATCCTGCCACGGATCTGCCGCGGCGAGATCTGCTTTGCCATCGGCATGAGCGAGCCGAATTCGGGCTCCGACCTGTTCGCGGCGAAGACGCGCGCGACCAGGACCGACGGCGGCTATCTGATCAACGGCACCAAGATCTGGACCTCGTCGGCGCATATCGCCGACTACATGATCGCGATCTTCCGGACCTCGCCGCCGACCAAGGAAAACCGCCGTCATGGCCTGACCCAGTTCCTGGTCAAGATGAAGCAGCCGGGCATCAAGGTGAACCCGATCGGCCAGATCACCGGCCAGTACGAGTTCAACGAGGTCGTCTTCACCGATCACTTCATCCCCGACGACCATGTGCTCGGCGAAGTCGACGGCGCCTGGAAGCAGGCGACGAGCGAGCTCGCCTATGAGCGCTCGGGCCCCGAGCGCTTCCTCGAGACCTATTACGTGCTCACCGAGCTCGTGCGTGCGGTCGGCCCCAATCCGGACACGCGCAGCGCTGAGGGCATCGGCCGCCTGGTCGCGCAGCTCCACACCATGCGGCGCATGTCGGTCTCGGTGGCCGGCATGCTCGAAGCCGGCAAGGAGCCGGTGGTGGAGGCGTCCATCGTCAAGGACATCGGCACGGTCTGGGAGCAGCAGCTGCCGCATCGGGTTCGCGATCTCGCCGCCTTCGTCGAGGAGACCGCGACCAATCGCGAGACCCTGGAGCGGCAGCTCGACTTCGCGATCAAGACCGCGCCGAAACTCACCATCCAGGGCGGCACCACCGAGGTGCTGCGCGGCATCATCGCCCGCGGATTGGGTCTGCGCTAATTCAATCGAGGATCATCATGAGCACGTATAAAGATATCGGCGTCGAGAAGGTGGGGCATGTCGGCACTATCGAGATCCGCCGCCCGCCGCTCAACTTCTTCGACATCTCGCTGATCAACCAGATCGCGGACGCGCTCGACGAGTTCGACCGCGACATCGAGATCCGTGCGTCCGTGCTCTCCGCGCAAGGCAAGGCGTTCTGCGCCGGCGCCAATTTCGGCGATCCTGCGCGGCAGGCCCAGGAGGCACGCGAAGCCGAGAAGAAGGGCGATCCCGCCGACAGTCTCGGCCCGATCAACCATCTCTACATCCAGGCCGTGCGCATCTTCCGCGCCAAGAAGCCGATCGTCGCCGCCGTGCAGGGCGCGGCCATCGGTGGCGGACTCGGGCTTGCAGTGTCGGCCGACTTCCGCGTCACCTGTCCCGAGGCGCGCTTCTCCGCCAATTTCACAAAACTCGGCTTCCATCCCGGCTTCGGCCTGACCGTGACGCTGCCGGAGCTGATCGGCAAGAACAACGCCGAGCTGATGTTCTACACCAGCCGCCGCGTCACCGGCGAGGAAGCCTACAGATGGGGCCTCGCCAACGAGCTGGTGCCGCAGGACCAGGTCAAGGCGGCGGCGATGAAGCTCGCCGGCGAGATCGCCGAATGCTCTCCGCTCGGCCTGCTCTCCACCCGCGCCACGATGCGCAATGGCCTCGCCGACCGCGTGATGGCTGCGACCAATCACGAGCTCGCCGAGCAGACAAGATTGCGCGCGACGGAGGACTTCAAGGAAGGCGTGAAGGCGACTGAAGAACGCCGCGCGGCGAATTTCAAGGGGCGGTAAGCCGGAGCAGTAGCGTGGGCAAAGGCGCAAAGCGCCGTGCCCACCATCGCTTCATTTGTGTGGCGGAATTGGTGGGCACGCTTCGCTTTGCCCAACCCTGCGCATGAGTCGCTCAGCTCACGCGAAACGTCACTCCGCCCAGCAAGAACTCATTGCCCGCGACCGCGAGTCCCTTCGCCTTGGCGGTATGCAGCACCTGCGCCACGTCTGTCACCCGAAACTCCAGCGCGCTCATGATCTCGCTGGCGCCCTTGACGAAGCGAAAGGTCGCATTGGGCAGCTTCAGTTCGGTGCCTTCAGGCGCAACGCCGATGATCCTGCCCCAATGCTCGGCCAACCCTTGCGGATCCGGGCTCTGCATCTCCACCACCGTCAGCGCCTCGGTGACATCCTTGCGGATGAACTTTTGCCAGTCCGGTCCGGCCGGCGGATACGGACCGAGGATATCGTCGCTGCCGTCGGTGTGATTGAACTCGATGAAGGCGGCGCGGCAGTCGCGGGGGTGGAGCTGCACGCCGTGATAGGGCGCGTGGTCGATGACGTTGGCGGTGCGCACACCGAGCGCGTTGGCATTGCGGCCGCGCTCGTCCGGATCGTCGCAGCAGAAGATCGCCATGTAGCCGCCGCGGCCGCCGGTCTTCTCGATGAAGCGGCCGGCCGTGGTGCCGTCCTTGAACGGCGCGACCACCTCCAGCAGGATCGTGTCGACCGGGAGCAGCGCGTTCTCCAGGCCGTATTTGGCGACATTGCCGTCGCGATAGCAGACGGCGAGGCCCATGATCCGGCCGATATCCGTGATGACGGGCTCGAGCTGCGGCGCGACCAGGCAGATCTGACGCAGCCGGATATAGGGCGCCATGGTCATGCGCCCCTGAAGCTCGGCTTGCGCTTCTCGACGAAGGCCTTGGCGGCCTCCTTGTGGTCCTCGGTGTCGCCGCAGCGGGTGTGATGGATCGCCTCGCCGTCGAAGCAATCCTCCAGCGCCAGGTGCTCGGCATTGTTGATGTTGCGCTTGATGAAGCCGAGCGCGATCGACGGACCCTGCGCCAGCGACAGTGCGAGCTCGTGCGCGGCGGCGTCGATCTCGGCGTCGGGCACGACTTTCGTCACCATGCCGATCGCGTGCGCTTCCCTCGCCGTGAGCACCGGCGACATCAGATAGAGCTCGCGCGCCCGCGCGCTGCCGAGCAACTGGGTCAGGAAGTAGGTGCCGCCGTAATCGCCGGAGAAGCCGACCTTGGCGAAGGCGGTGGTGATCTTGCAGGATTCGGAGGCGATCCGCAGGTCACAGGACAGCGCCATCGACAGGCCGGCGCCGGCCGCCGCGCCATCGAGCTGCGCCACCACGGGCTTCGGCATCTGATGCAGGATGCGCGAGACCTCCATGCCGCGGCGCAAGTTTGCGAGCTTCTGCTCGAACGGCAGCGGTGCGCGCCCCTGCGCCATCGATTTGACGTCGCCGCCGACGCAGAACGAGCCGCCGGCGCCCTTGAACAGCACCCCCCGCACCTCGGGATCATCCGCCGCGCGCCGTGCCGCCTCGACCAGCCCGGCGACCATCTCGGGGTTGAGCGCATTCTTCCGCTCCGGGCGATTCATGGTGATGGTGAGCAGCCCGCCTTCGAGCTTTTGCAGGACCATGTCGTTCATGCGGACGTCTCCTTGTTATTGTCTAGCCGACCTATCACCACATCGTCATTGCGAGCGAAGCGAAGCAATCCAGGAATGTTTCCGCAGATGCAGTCTGGATTGCTTCGTCGCAAGAGCTCCTCGCAATGACGGCGTGAAGAAGTCACGCCGTCACTTCTTCACCAGCGGGCAGCGCGACTGCTCCAGCGACTGGAATGCCTCGTTGCCGGGGACGGTGGCGAGCAGCTTGTAATCGTCCCAGCGGCCCTTGGACTCCGACGGCTTCTTCACCTCGAACAGGTACATGTCGTGGACCATGCGGCCGTCCTCGCGGATCTTGCCACCCTTGGCGAAGAAGTCGTTGATCGGCGTCTCCTTCATCAGTTTGATCACCGCCGCGGCGTCGGTGGTGCCGGCCGCCTTCACGGCTTTCAGGTAATGCGTGACGGAGGAATAGACGCCGGCCTGCGCCGAGGTCGGCACCCGCTTGGTGCGCTCCATGAAGCGCTTCGAGAAGGCACGCGTGTCGTCGTTGAGATCCCAGTAGAACGCTTCCGCGAGCAGCAGACCCTGCGCGGTCTCAAGCCCGATCGAGTCGATATCGGTGACGAAGGCGAGCAGCGGCGAGACCTTCTGGCCGCCCTTGGTGATGCCGAACTCCGCCGCCTGCTTGATGGCGTTGATGGTGTCGCCGCCGGCATTCGCGAGCCCGATCACCTTGGCCTTGGAGGCCTGGGCCTGGAGCAGGAAGGACGAGAAATCCGACGTGTTGAGCGGATGGCGGACGGCACCGAGCACCTTGCCGCCGGTCTTGGTCACGACGGCGCTGGTGTCCTTCTCCAGATCCTGGCCGAAGGCGTAGTCGGCGGTGAGGAAGAACCAGCTGTCGAGACCCGACTTCACCGCCGCAAGACCGGTCACATTGGCCTGGCCGTAGGTGTCGAACACGTAGTGGATGGTGTAGGGACCGCAGGCCTCGTTGGTGAGACGGATCGAGCCCGGCCCGTTGAACATGACGATCTTGTTGCGCGCTTTCGCGATCTCGCCGGCGGCAAGCGCGGTCGCGGAGGCCGCGACGTCGTAGATCATCTCGACGCCCTGGTTGTCGAGCATGTCGCGGGCGATGTTGGCGGAGAGATCGGCCTTGTTGAGATGATCGGCCGCCAGCACCTGGATCTTGCGTCCCAGCACCTCGCCGCCGAAATCCTCGACCGCCATCTTCGCCGCAGTCTCGCTGCCGGGGCCGGTGATGTCCGCATAAAGGCTCGACATGTCGAGAATGCCGCCGATCTTCAGCGGCGGCTTGTCCTGGGCCTGTGCGGCGCTCGCATTGAGGGCAAACGCGGCGGCAAAAATGCCGGACAAAATACTCTTCATCGAAAACGACCTCCCTTATCGCGCCGTGCTCTGATGGCGGCTTGGTTATTGCTCTTGGCTATTCGCTGTTGCCGCAATCATGCCGCATGCGCAAGAGCGCAGCAAGCGGAGGGGCGGAGCGAATGCGTGATTGCCGCGTGTGTTTTCCGCAAAGCGGAATGGTGAGGTACGACGAAATGTTTCCGCGTCGTCAGTGCGAGCGCAGCGAAGCAATCCAGAAATGCGTCCGCGGAAACAGTCTGGATTGCTTCATCGCGAAGGGCTCCTCGCAATGACGGAGTATGGCGAAACCTCTTCGCACCCAACCACGCTTGAGGTATGGTTGCCGCGCAGCGCAACCTCTCCGGGTCACGTGACGCAACGGCTTCGCCTCATCGTCCTCTTTCTTCTCGTTGCGGCTAACACCGCCTTCGCCGCACCCTGCCAGTTCGAGTCCCAGGGCGAAGGCCGCGTCGCTGGCATCGTCGATGCGCGCAGCATGCGTCTCGACGACGGCCGCGAGATCCGCCTCAGCGGCATCGCGCCGACCGCGACCACGAAGCAGGCGCTGACCTCGCTGCTCGCCGGCCGCGACGTGATGCTGCGGAGCGCTGACGACACGCCCGATCGCTACGGCCGCCAGAGCGCACTGGTCTTCATCGGCGAAAGCGACATCTCGGTGCAGGCCATGCTGCTCGCCCGGGGCGAGGCCGTGGTCTCCGCCGAGATCGTAGACAAAGACTGCGCGGCCGCCCTGATGGCGTCCGAAGCCGCAGCGCGGCGTCAAAAAATGGGCAGCTGGGCTGACCCGTCGGCCATAAAAAACGCGGAAAGTCCGGACGATATTTTGGCGGAGATCGGGCGCTTTGCGGTAATCGAGGGCAAAGTCCTGTCAGTCCGGCAAGCTGGGGCAACGACCTACCTCAACTTCGGACGGAACTGGACACGTGGCTTTGCCGTGACTATTTCAAAGCGCACGCTAGCGGCGTTCGAAAACGCCGGCATGGCCCTTAAGTCCCTGGAAAATCGGCGTATTCGCGTTCGGGGCTGGGTTGAGGGGACGACGGGGCCGCGTATCGATGTGCGTCTCTTGGGACAGGTTGAATTGCTGGGCGCAAACGAGCCTACTGGGGTAAGGCCTTAAACGGCCGGGCACGGGTTAATCGACGTGAATGGGGTGCTAGAACGGCACGGACTGGGTGATTGCCGCCGCCTGCGGGCTGCGCCGGCCGCGCTTTGCCTTGTGCTGGGCGGGCTTCTCGCCGGCTGCGGCGATATGGGCCGGTTCCAGACTGCGGCGACCCCGACGGCCGTCGCGATGCCGAAGCCAAAGCCCGCCGTCGCACAAACCCCGGCCACCGAAAAGGAGCACGAGCGCATCCTGGCGAGCTATGGCGGGACCTATGACGATCCCAAGCTCGAGGCGCTCGTCAGCAAGACCGTCGACCGGCTGGTCGCGGCCTCCGACCGGCCCGACCAGGGCTACAAGGTCACGATCCTCAATTCCGGCGCGGTGAACGCCTTTGCGCTGCCGAACGGCCAGCTCTATGTCACGCGCGGCCTGCTTGCGCTCGCCAGCGACACCTCCGAATTGTCCTCCGTGCTCAGCCACGAGATGGCGCATGTGCTGTCCAAGCACGCCGCAATGCGCGAGGACCAGGCGCGCCAAGCCGCGATCGTCACCCGCGTCGTCACCGACATGAGCAACGATCCCGACCTCACCGCGCTGGCGCTGGCCAAGACCAAGCTCACCATGGCGAGCTTCTCGCGCAAGCAGGAGTTCGAGGCCGACGGCATCGGCGTCGGCATCTCCGCCAAGGCGCATTTCGACCCTTACGGCGCGGCGCGCTTCCTGTCCGCGATGGAGCGCAATGCCGAGCTGAAGGCCGGCAAGAGCTCGCTCGATCCGCGCGCGCAGGATTTCACCTCGTCGCATCCGGCAACGCCGGAACGCGTGCAGAACGCGCAGAACATTGCCCGCCAATACACGGCGCCCGAAGGCGCCGAGCGCGATCGCGAGAGCTATCTCGCCGCGATCGACAACCTCGTCTATGGCGAAGACCCCAGCGAAGGCTTTGTCCGCGGTCGGCGTTTCCTGCATCCGAAGCTCGGCTTCACCTTCCAGGCGCCGGACAATTTCACGCTCGACAACACCGCACAGGCCGTGATCGGCGTGCGCGAGGGCGGCGCGCAGGCGATGCGCTTCGACGTCGTGCGCGTGCCCGGAGAGCAGTCGCTCGGCGACTACCTCAACTCCGGCTGGATGGAAGGCGTCGAGAAGGCCTCGACCGAGGACCTCACCATCAACGGTTTTCCGGCGGCGTCCGCCACCGCCAAGGGCGACCAGTGGCAGTTCAAGGTCTATGCGCTGCGCTTCGGCAGCGACGTCTATCGCTTCATCTTCGCGGCACGGCAGAAATCGACCGAGAGCGAGCGCAACGCGCGCGAGACCGTCAACTCGTTCCGCCGCCTGACGCTGGAGGAAATCCAGGCCGCGCGCCCGCTGCGCATCAAGGTCATCACGGTGCAGCCCGGCGACACCGTGGAATCGCTCTCGCACCGCATGGCCGGCGTCGACCATCCCGCCGAGCGCTTCCGCGTGCTGAACGGCCTCGATCGCACCGCGCAGGTCAAGGTGCGCGATCGCGTCAAGATCGTGGCGGACTAACGCCTCGCTAAGCGCGCGTCGTCCCGGAGAAACGCGGCTTCCCGCGCACTATGATCAGCGCCGCCGCCATCACCTCCAGCGCGATGCAGAGATAGAACGGCAGCGTATAGCCGCCTGAGAGATCGCGCAGGAAACCGACGACGCCGGGGCCGAACGCATAGGTCACCTGGTTGATCGCGGTATTGAGGCTGATCAGCACGCCGAAGGCGGCGGAGTCGAACTCCTGCTGCACGATGAGCGAGGGCAGCGTGATGAGGTTGCCGACCGAAAAGCCGAACACGGCGCAGGCCGCGATCAGTACATAGTCGTTGTGCAGGTTGATGACGGCGAGAAGCGCGGCGGCCTGGCTGAGGAACGACAGCGCGGACGCGAGACGCTGATTGAGGCGGTCGATCACCAGCGAGAACAGCACGCGACCGACCACCGCCATCGCGGTCAGCACCGCGACGGCCACGGCGGCACGCTCGCGCCCGACCACGGGATCGAGGAACGAGATCAGATGCACGATGAAGCCGACCTGGGCGAACAGCACGAGGGCAAAGGCGATCGTCACCGTGAGGAAGCCGACGTCGCGCAGCGCCCAGGCGCGGATCTCCGTCGATGATTGCGGTCTTGCCTTCGCCGTCGCGTGCCAGCCGTGGCGATCGGGCGGGCGGCCGACGAGAAGGAGGATGACCGGCACGAGCAGCACCAGCATGGCGCCGGCGGCGGCGTACATCGCACCGGCAAAGCCGACATGGCCGATCAAGGCCACCAGCAGCGGCACGCCGGCGATGCCGCCGAAGCTGGCGCCGTTGAGTGCGAGACTGATCGCCATGCCGCGCCTCTCGTCGAACCACAGGCTGATCGTGTTGGTGATCATGGCGAGACTGGTGCCGGCCCAGCCGAAGGCGAGCACGGCATCGGCGAGATAGAGCTGCCAGGGCTCGCGCACCGCGCCGATCGCGACTGCGGCCGCCGCCATCGCCAGCGTGCCGGCCAGCAGGCTGAGGCGCGGACCGTATTTCCGCACGGCCTCGCCGACGAAGACGACGAGCAGCGCGCCGAACAGGTAGAAGAACGTGGTGCCGGAGGAGATCAGCGAGGCCGGCCAGCCCCGCGCCCGCTGCAGCTCGGCGACATAGACGCTCTGGCCGTAGAAGCCGAGCCCCCAGCCGAAGGTCGCGAGCAGGAAGCAGACCGCGACGATGCGCCAGCCTTCGTAACGAAGCGAGGATTCGTCGATTGGCGGAATGTGGCGGGGATTGTCGAGCATTTGCGCTGGTCCTTCGTTCCCCCCGCGAGCGCTTGGGCTGAACGCTCGCCTGTTGATGACGAGCATCATGTAACAACGCGGCTCTCGAAAATCACTTCGACCTGGATCGAAGTGTCAACGCTGCTGACAGCCTCTTGCCAAACTAGACCGCGTCGGGGAACTCGCCCATGGCTGCCTCCAGCCGCGCCTGGCGGCGCCTCGCCCAGGAGACCAGCGAGAGCACGGCAAGACCCAGCAGCACCGGCGGGAACACCACGAGGTTCACCGCGGACCAGCCGAAATTGGCGAGCAGCTGGCCCGACGAGAACGAGCCGATCGCCATCATGCCGAACACCAGGAAATCGTTGAAGGCCTGCACCTTGTTGCGCTCCTGCGGACGATGCGTCTCCAGCACCAGCGCGGAGGCGCCGATGAAGGAGAAATTCCAGCCCACGCCGAGCACGATCAGCGTCGCCCAGAAATGCATCGCCGTGAGGCCCGAGAGACCGATGGTGGCGGCGCCCGCCTCCAGCAGCAAGCCGGCGGCGACGATCTTCGGGGCGCCGAAGCGCGCGATCAGCGTGCCCGTGAAGAAGCTCGGCCCGTACATCGCAACGATGTGCCATTGCAGGCCGAAATTAGAATCGGACACCGACAGGCCGCACAGCTTCATCGCGAGCGGCGCCGAGGTCATCACCAGGTTCATCATGGGATAGGCGATGACGCCGCACAGCGCCGCCGCGATGAAGCGCGGTTGCGTCACGATCGTCAGCAGCGGCCGCCCGCCGTGCAGATCGGCAGGCGCGGGCTTCGGCATATCGACGCCGGCGACGATGCCCATCGCGATCAGCGCGACGGCGGCCTGCACCAGGAAGCTGAAGGCGAACAGATAAGGCTGCCAGACGTCCATGGTCCATTGCACGAGCTGCGGACCGAGCACGCCGGCGAACACGCCGCCCGCCATCACCCAGGACACCGCCTTGGGCCGGTAGGCCGCACTGACGCCGTCGGCGGCGGCGAAGCGATAGGATTGCGCCACCGCGCCGTAGAGGCCGCCGAGAAAGGTCGCGACACAAAACAGCGCGAACGAGCCGTGCAGGATCGCGAACGAGCCGAGCAGACCCGTGAGCGCGCCGAGGCCGGTGCCGATGACGAAGGCGGCGCGGCGGCCGAAGCGGCGCGAGATCGCGCCGGTCGGCAGCGTGCCGGCGGCGAGCCCGACCACATACATCGAGATCGGTACGGTCGCGAACGACATGTCCGGCGCGAGCGTGGCGCCGACGATCGCGCCAGTGGCGAAGATCACCGCCGAGTTGGCGCCGGTCAGCGCCTGCGCGGCGGCAAGGCGCACCACATTGGCGCGCACGCGGGCATCGGCGGCGATCTCATTGGCTGCAGTCACGTCCAGCATCGGCACTTCCGCCCCAAGGGCATTTGAGGCTTTCGAGGGCCTTGTTGATTCCCGGCACTATGGAGGGGCGCGGAAGGACGGGCAACCGACGCAAACGGGCGCGGGCCATGCCTCTGACGCAATCAATGGGATGATAGCGGAGTGCGCCCTTGACGGCTTGCGCTCGATCAAATCCTATCCGCCGCGAACTTTACGGAGTTTCGTTCATGTCCGTCGACGACAGGCCCACGCTTCAAGCTCCCGACGACGATCCCTGGCTGTGGCTGGAGGAGATCGAGGGCAAGCAGGCGCTCGATTTCGTCGAGCGACAGAATAGCCTGACGCTGCAGGCCTTCGGCGGAGCGGCGTTCGAACGCGACCGCGATATTCTCGCTGGCATCTACGATCGTCCCGACAACATTCCCTATGTCAGCCGCCGCGGCACTGACCTGCACAATCTCTGGAAGGACGCCAGCAATCCCCGCGGCCTGTGGCGGCGGACCACGTTGGAAGAGTTTCGAAAGCCGCATCCGGCATGGGAAACCATACTTGATATTGATCAGCTTGCGGCGAGCGAAGGCGAGGACTGGCTGCTGAGCCAGATCACCACGATGCCCGGCAGTTCGCGCGCGATCCTCAGCCTGTCGCGCGGCGGCAGCGACGCCGTCACTTTGCGCGAGTTCGATCTCGACACGAGAAGCTTCGTTGCCGGCGGCTTCGCACTGCCGGAAGCCAAGGGCGGCGTCGACTGGCTCGATGCCGACACGCTGCTGCTTTCGAGCGCGCATGGCGAGGGCATGGCGACGACATCGGGCTATGCGCGCACCGTGCGGCTTTGGCGGCGCGGCCAAAGGGTCGAACAGGCTTCGGTGCTGTTCGAGGCCTCGGCGGACGACATGGCGGCATATTGCTACGTCGATCGCATCACGTCGAATCGAACGATATGGTTCGGCCGCATGCTGGATTTCTTCAACTTCAGCGTCTCGATCGGAGATCAGACCGGACCGCTCGCAAGGCTGGATCTGCCGACCGACATAGAATTGCAGGCCCATGGCGACTGGCTCGCGATCAAACCGCGCTCGAACTGGTCTGTGGCCGGACGGACGTACGAGGCCGACGCGGTGCTCGGCATCTCGCTCTCCGCATTCCTCAAAGGCGGCCGCGAGTTCGCCATGCTGTTCGAGCCGGCGCCGCGTCGGGCGATCCAGGGCTTCTTCTGGGTGGCAGGCAGGCTGGTCCTTTCGATCCTCGACGAGTTGAGGCCGCGTTTCGAAATCTGCACGCCTTCCGCTGCGACATGGAGCCGCGAGACGCTTTCCGGCTTGCCGGGAATCGGCGTCGTCGACGTCTGGGCGCTCGATCGCCATGCCTCCGAGAGCAACGGCGCCCTGCTCGCCAATGTGCAGGATCCGCTGACGCCGCCCTCGTTGCTGCTGATCGAACGCGGCGTCGCAAGCCCGATCGTGCTGAAGCAGGCGCCGAAGACGTTCACCGCCGACGGGCTCATGGTGACGCAGCACGAGGCGATCTCCGTTGACGGCGAGCGGATCCCCTATGTGCAGACCGGCCCCGCCGGAGAGACCGGCGATGCGCCGGTCTATATGAGCGCCTATGGCGGCTTCGCGGTTTCGGTGAAGCCGGATTACAACGCGTCGCTCGGCAAGCTGTGGCTGGAGCGCGGCGGCACCACGGTGCAGGCGAATTTGCGCGGCGGCGGCGAGTTCGGCACGCGCTGGCACGATGCCGGACGCCTTGCCGGCAAGAGGCTCTCTCACGACGATTTCGCCGCCGTGGCCGCCGATCTCGTCCGCCGCGGTGTGACGAGCGCAAAGCGTATCGCCGCGCAGGGCGGCTCGAACGGCGGCATCCTCATCACCAACATGCTGGTGCGCTACCCCGAGCGTTTCGGCGCGCTGTTCTGCACCATCCCGCTGATCGACATGCGCCGCTACACAAAGCTGCTCGCGGGCGCGAGCTGGATCGCGGAATATGGCGATCCCGACAAGCCCGACGAATGGGAATGGCTCAAGACCTACTCCGCCTATCACAACGTGAGGGCCGGCCAGGCATATCCGCCGATCCTGATCGCGACGACGCGGCGCGACGACCGCGTCCATCCCGGCCACGCGCGCAAGATGGCGGCCAAGCTGCAGGCCATGGGCTATGAGGCCTGGTTCTACGAGCCGGCCGCAGGCGGCCACGGCTACGGCAAGGACAACAAGGAGCGCGCGGGCTTCGAGGTGCTGGGCTATCGGTTCTTGAAGGAGAAGATCGGGTGGCGGGATGACGAAGACTGAGACGTCTTGACAAGGTGCTGGCCACGGACAGTTCTTGCCTCTCCCGCTTGCGGGAGAGGCCGACGCGCTCGAAGAGCGCGGCGGGTGAGGGCTTTCTCCCCTAGGGGAGTATCCCGTTGCGGAAGCACCCTCTCCCCGACCCTCTCCCGCAAGCGGGAGAGGGAGCGCACCTCCGGCGTAGCTACCGCGCAAACACCAACGTCAGATTGTTCGCGGGCATCTCGATCGTATCGACGAGACCGAGGCCTGCCGCCTTCGCCAGCTTCTCGACGTCGACGACGTCGCGCACGCCCCATTCGGGATTGCCTTCGCGCAAGGAGGTGTCGAACACCGCGTTGCTGAGCGCGGTGTGCTTGCCGTCGCGCTTGAACGGGCCATAGAGGAACAGCTTGCCGTCGCGGCGCAGATAACGGCCGGCGCCGGCGAACAGGCCTTCGGCCACGGCCCAGGGCGCGATGTGAATGACATTGGCGCAGAACACGGCCGCGAGGCTGGTCGGCCCCTGCCCGCTTTTCATTTCCGGGCACCAATCGGCATCGGTGAGGTCGATGCGCAGGGGTGGGCGGATGTTCGGCAGGCCCGCATGCACGCGCCAGGCTTCGATGCTCTTGAGGTGGCGCTGGTTGAGATCGCTCGGCCACCAGACCAGGCCGGGCGTGTGGCGGGCGAAATGCACCACGTGCTGCCCGGTTCCACTGCCGAGTTCCACGACGTTGCCGGTCGCATCCGCGAGGTGCTTTTCCAGGGCGGCCCAGATCGGTTCGTGATTGCGATGAAAGGCCGGCGCATCGAGCCGGCCATCCGGCTCGACCCGTCCGCCATCCCTGCCAAATTCGACGACATATTCAGCCAAGTGACGTCCCCAAAAATGCGTACCAAAAAAGAAGGCCAGAAGGCCGAACGTCCGAGAATAATTTGCTAGTCTGCGCCCATCCGCATGAACGAACTATCTTGTCGGTTGCAATGCGGAGGATATTAACCCCATTTTGCCGCATGCATAGTCTTGATTGTCAGGCGATGTCCTTTGTGCTTTTGAACAATTCCGTAAATGAGATCATCGAGATAACGCTCCGGGACGATGCCTTGACCGCCTTTCCTCGCAAGCCCGCTTTGCTTGTTGCCCTAGCCCTCCTCGCCGGCATGGCCATGGCCCCGGCGGGGGCGCAATCCGCCGTGACGGTGGGCCAGAAGCTCGCCTTCGACCGCGGCAAGGGCAATTGCCTGACTTGCCATGTCATCAAAGGCGGCGACCTGCCGGGGACGATCGGACCGGAATTGAAGGACATCAAGTCAAAATACCCTGATCGCAACGAGCTCACCGCGATCATCTTCGACGAGACCAAGCGCAATCCGCAAACCATGATGCCGCCGTTCGGCCGGAACCGGATTTTGACCGAACAGGAGATCGACGCGATCGTTGATTTCCTGCAGACCCTGTAACCGCCGGCGGCCCCAGGAGACTTGAGATGACCACGACCACGAGGCCCCACCCGACGCGGCGCCTGATCCTTCAGGGCGCAGCCTCCGTGGCGCTGCTCGGCCTCGGCAGTCTGCCGTTCGCGCCCGCGCGCGCCGCGGCGAACGACAAATATCCGGAAGAGGCCTTCAGGCAGAAGAGCGAAGCCGACGCGATCAAGGCGCTCTACGGCAAGACCGCCGAACCGTCGGACAAGGTCAAGCTGGATGCGCCGGAGATCGCCGAGAACGGCGGCGTCGTGCCGATCTCGGTGACGACGACGCTGGAGAAGGTCACCTCGATCTCGTTCTTCGTGGCGGAGAACCCGAGCGCGCTGGCCGCCAGCTACAGGATTCCCGACGGCACCATCCCTGCCGTCGCCAACCGGCTGAAGATGGCCAGGACCACCAAACTGACCGCGATCGTGGAGGCCGACGGCAAGCTCTACAGCGCGACCAAGGAGGTCAAGGTCACCGTCGGCGGTTGCGGCGGCTAAGCGAGGCAGATCGACATGGCATCCAGCATTCGCGTGCGCGCAACATCGAGCGGCGACATCACCGAGGTGCAGGCGCTGATCCAGCACCCCATGGACACCGGCCTCGTCAAGGATTCCAAGGGCGAGGTGGTCCCGGCGCATTTCATTCAGCAGCTGAAGTTCGAATGTAACGGCAAGGACGTGTTCGTCTCCGATTGGGGCACCGCCGTCTCCAAGGACCCCTACGTCAAGTTCAGCTTCAAGGGCGCCAAGAAGGGCGACGAGCTCAAGATCTCATGGACCGACAACAAGGGCGGCTCGGACACGACCACCGCGAAGATCGCGTGATGAAGGCCCGCATCCACCTCCTGCTGGGCTCGCTCGGCGCCGCGCTCGTCGCGCTCGCCCTCGCTTCGCCCCGCGTGATCGCTGCCGACAAGGTGGATCCCGTTGCTGATGCCAAGGCGTTCCAGAACTTCTTCTTCCAGAAGTTTCCGAACGTGAAGCACGAGGATTTCGTCAACGGCCCGTATTCCATGAACGAGGACATGAAGCGGCAGTGGCAGGAGAAGGAGGAATTCCCGCCTTACGAGTTCGCGCTCGATGCCGGCAAGGAGATGTTCTCGACCCCGTTTAAGAACGGCAAGACCTATGCCGACTGCTTCCCGAACGGCGGCATCGCCATCCGCCAGAACTATCCGTACTTCGACAGCAAGGAAGGCAAGGTCATCACGCTGGAGCTCGCGCTCAACCGCTGCCGCGAGGCCAATGGCGAGGCGCCCTATTCCTACGTCAAGGACGAGATGGCCTCGCTCACCGCCTACATGGCCTACACCTCCCGCGGCAAGCTGATGGACATCAAGATTCCCGATGACCCTCGCGCGCTCGCGGCGTACGAGAACGGCAAGCGCTATTTCTACACCCGCCGCGGCCAGATGAACTTCTCCTGCGCGAGCTGCCATGTGCAGAGCCCGGGCGAGCGCATCCGCGCCGAGACCCTTGCCCCGGCGCTCGGCATCGTCAACGCGATGCCGATCTACCGCTCCGAATGGAGCGGCATGGGCACGACCAGCCGCCGCTTCGTCACCTGCAACAGCCAGACCCGCGCGGTTCCGCTGGAGCCGCAGGCGGATGAATATCGCGACGTCGAATATTTCCTGTCCTACGTCGCCAACGGCCTGCCGATCTCAGGGCCAGGAGCACGGCCATGAAGCGGTCACTTGCGCTCGCCATGCTGCTCGCCTTAAGCCTTGCGCCATCCGCGCGCGCGGCGAATGAGGCGGACTACAAGGCGGCCTATGCCGCCGCCGAAGCCGCCTCCAAGGAGGCGGCCGGCATGCGCAACCAGTGGACGGTGACCGTATCTGCGCTGGCGGCTGCGAAGAAGGCTGCCGACGGCGGCGATTTCGACCGTGCGGTGGCCGCGGCCAGGGAGGCCGAAGCGCTGGCGAAGGCGTCGATCTTCCAGGCTAGTTCCGAAAAAGAAGCCTGGAAGGCGATGGAAATCCGCTAGACTGCCGCGCGGTGAACGCAGTCCATACGAGAGGCGCGGAGAATTCCTGGATGGCGATCCGCCGCCGCGATTTCCTGAAAAGTGCAGGCCTTGCCGCTGCAACGATCGCCCTGCCGCGCCTGGCCCGCGGCGCTGAGGCTGCCAGCATCTACGACCTCGAACGGTTCGGCACTGCGCGGATCCTGCACATCACCGACACGCATGCGCAGCTCAATCCGGTCTATTTCCGCGAGCCCAGTGTCAATATCGGCATCGGCGAGATGGCGGGACGGCCGCCGCATCTGGTCGGCCGCGCCTTTCTCGAACGCTTCGGCATCCGGCCCGACAGCGCCGATGCCTATGCCTTCACCTGCTTCGAGTTCGAGAAGTCAGCAGGCCGCTTCGGCAAGCTCGGGGGCTTTGCCCATCTGAAGACGCTGGTCGATCGCTTGCGCGCCGATGTCGGCGAGCGGCGTTCGCTGCTCGTCGACGGCGGCGATCTCTGGCAGGGCACGGGGCTGGCCAACCTGATGCAGGGCCGCGACATGGTCGAGGTCGCCAATCTGCTCGGCATCGAGGCGATGACGGGGCATTGGGAATTCACCTATGGCGAGCAGGCGCTGCGCGACAATCTCGAGCGGTTCAAGGGCGAGTTCCTGGCGCAGAACGTGTTCCTGACCGAGGAGGCCGCGTTCAACGACGCCCCCGCCTTCGACAAGGCCACGGGACGCGTGTTCAAGCCTTCTGTCATCAAGGAGCTCGGCGGGCATCGCGTCGCGATCGTCGGCCAGGCCTTCCCCTACACTCCGATCGCGCATCCCAAGAGGTTCACGCCGGACTGGAGCTTCGGCATCCGCGAGGAGGAGCTGCAGAAGCATGTCGATGCCTTGCGCGGCACCGACAAGGTCGATGCCGTCGTGCTGCTGTCGCACAACGGCATGGACGTGGACCTCAAGCTCGCAAGCCGGGTCACCGGCATCGACGTCATTCTCGGCGGCCACACCCATGATGCCGTACCGCAGCCTATGCCAGTGAAGAACGCAGGTGGCACGACGCTCGTCACCAATGCCGGCTCCAACGGGAAATTTCTGGGTGTGCTCGATCTCGCGCTCGACAGCGGCAAGGTCAGCGATGTCAGGTATCATCTGCTGCCGGTCTATTCGGAGCTGCTGAAGCCCGATCCGGCGATGGCCGAGCTCATCGGCCGGGTCCGTGCACCGCATGTGGCCGACTGGTCGGAGAAGATCGCGACACCCGACCGTCTGCTCTATCGCCGCGGCAATTTCTCCGGGCCCATGGACGAATTGATCTGCACCGCGCTGCGCACCGAGCTCGATGCCGAGATCGCGCTGTCGCCGGGCTTCCGCTGGGGCGTCACCGCACTGTCAGGCCAGGCGATGACCATGGAGGATCTGCTGGCGGAAACCGCGATCACCTATCCCGAAACCTATGTGCAGGAGATGACGGGGGCCCAGATCAAGGACCTGCTCGAGGACGTCTGCGACAACCTCTTCAATGCCGATCCCTACTACCAGCAGGGCGGCGACATGGTGCGCGCCGGCGGGCTCAGCTACACCTGCACGCCGGACGCTGCGATCGGCAGCCGCATCTCGGAGCTGAAGCTCGGTAGCGGCAAGGCGCTCAGCGCCAGCCACCGCTACAAGGTCGCGGGCTGGGCCTCGGTCAACGGCCAGCAGGGCGCGCCGGTATGGGACGTCGTCGGCAAATATCTGCGCTCGGGCCGGATGCTTCAGGAGCGACTGGGCTCCGGCGTGACGCTGAAGGGGGTCGAGGGCAATCCAGGCATTGCCGGATTGGGATGATGCCGTCGCCGCTCTCGCACCCGCAATAAGAATCTTCTAGATTTCGCTGTTCACGCAGTGAATTGCTTCTCTTTTGGACCCATACCGTAGTAGAATCTTGGAAGTCAGTTCCAAGCCGGGTCCTGCTATGATCTTCCGCCAGCTCTTCGACAGCGTTTCGGGCACCTACAGCTACGTCCTCGCCAGCCGCCCCGGCGGCGAGGCGCTGATTCTCGACCCTGTGCTGGAGAAGGTCGACCGCTACTGCCAATTGCTGCGCGAGCTCGACCTCAAGCTGGTCAAGGCGGTCGACACGCATCTGCATGCCGACCACGTCACCGGCCTCGGCGAGCTGCGCGACCGCACCCATTGCATGACCGTGATGGGCGACCAGACCAAGGCCGACGTCGTCGCCATGCGGGTGGCGGACGGCGACAAGGTGACGATCGAGGGCCTGTCGCTCGACGTGATGTACACGCCGGGCCATACCGACGATTCCTATTCCTATTTGATGGGCGACCGCGTCTTCACCGGCGACACGCTGCTGATCCGCGGCACCGGCCGCACCGATTTCCAGAACGGCTCGGCGCGCGCGCAATACGATTCGATCTTCAACCGTCTCTTGAAGCTGCCGGACGAAACGATGGTGTTTCCGGCCCACGACTACAAAGGCGATACCGTCTCCACCATCGGCGAGGAAAAGCGCTACAATCCGCGGCTCCAGGTGCGCTCGGTCGACGAATATGTCGAGCTGATGGCCAACCTGAAGCTGCCAAATCCGAAGATGATGGACGTGGCGATCCCCGCCAACATGCATGTCGGCCTGCATCAGGAGGAGCTCGAGAAAGAGGGCCGCGCGCTCAGCGCGATCGAGGCGATCCGCAGCCTCGGCCGGCCCGACATCCTGCTCGTGGACTTGCGCGAGACCAATGAGCGGATGAAGCACGGCATGCTCGAAGGCGCGCTGCACACGCCCTATCCCTCTGTGGAGGAAAGCCTCAAGCCCGGCGGCATGCTGCGCGAGGTCGCGGCCGCAACGGGGCGCCGCGTCGTGTTCTTCTGCGCCTTCGGCGAACGCTCGGCGATGGCCGTTGCGGCTGCAAAGGAAGCGGGGCTTCTCAACAGCGCACATATCGCCGGCGGCCTCGATGCCTGGAAGAAGGCGGGCGGGCCGGTGGTGCACTGACGACCTCGTCGCCCCTTGAGATAAATCAGGCGCCGCACATATTTGGCGGTACATTCGGATGCAGCATCACCATCCGGGACCCGCCATGACCAAGACCGGGAATAAGACCACCGGGAAGACGACCGACAAGCCGAGCGAGCCACCCAAGATCGCCGAGAACAAGGCCGCGGATAAGAAGGCGAAGAAGCCCTCCTCCCGCCGTGCGAACGATGACGACGATTACGAAGACGGCGACATCGCGACGCCGAAACGCGACCGCTATGGCCCTGACGACGAGCCGTTCTGAGTGGGAACGCCGATTTTGATCGCGCGCTAGCGGGATGGCGCCCTGCCCGCACTACCTGCCATGCGCGTGCGTTCATGGACAAATAACCGCCCTCCCCGATAGTTTGCCGGTCCATCGGGAGTGAAACGGAACTGCAATGGTCGACGTTCTCGCCGCACCGCAGCAAGGCAAGGCGGACAGTGCGCTGCGCACGCTCACCGGCATCTCGATCGCGCATTGGGTCAGCCATTTCCATCTGCTGGTCCTGCCGATGCTGTTCCCGTTCCTGAAGGAGAAGCTCGGCGTCGGCTATGTCGAGCTCGGCTTCTCGCTGACCACGCTTGCCGTCGTCTCCGGCCTGACGCAGGCGCCGACCGGCTATCTCGTCGACCATTTTGGCGCGCGCAAAATCCTGCTTGTAGGGCTGACGCTCGGCGGCTGCGCACTGATCCTGCTCGGCCTGCACCTCAGCTACGCTGCGCTGATCGCCTGCGCCGTGCTGCTCGGGCTCGCCAACAGCGTCTATCATCCTGCCGACTACGCGATCCTGGCCGAGCACATGGACGAGGCGCGGATGGGCCGCGCCTTCTCGGTCCACACCTTTGCCGGCTATCTCGGCGGCGCGGTGACGCCGGCGATCGTGGCGGCACTGGTCACGGTGTGGGGCGGCGTCGGCGCGCTGATCGCCTCCGGCGCGATCGCCATTCTGGTGGCGGTGTTGCTGGTGGCCATGGGCATCCCCGAGGCCGGCGCGCACAAGAAGAAGCCGGGCAGCGAGAGCGCGCCGAAGCAGGCCGTCATCACCCCGGCGCTGATCACGCTGACCGCGCTGTTCATGCTGCTCAGCCTGTCGGTCGCCGGCATCAACAATTTCGGCGTGGTGGCGCTGATGAGCGGCTACGGCACGTCCTATTCGATCGCCAATGTCGCGCTGACTGCGTTCCTTGCCGCCAGCGCCGCGGGCGTGCTCGCCGGCGGCTTCCTCGCGGACCGCACCGCGCGTCACGGCTATGTCGCCGCGGCCTGCTTCGCCGCGAATGCGGTCATCGTGCTGCTGATCGCGCTGGTGACGCTGCCGGGCTGGGCCCTGACGGCGACGATGGCGACCGCAGGCTTCCTCTCCGGCGTGATCGCGCCGTCGCGGGACATGCTGGTGCGCAATGCCGCGCCTGCGGGTGCCGCGGGGCGCGCCTTCGGCATCGTCTCCACCGGCTTCAACCTCGGTGGCATCGTCTCACCGCTGCTGTTCGGCTGGATCATGGACCAGAGCGCGCCGCATTGGGTGTTCGGGGCGTCCGTGATCTTCATGCTGGCGACAGTGGTACTGTCGCCGTTCACGGAGCGGCGGGTGGCGAAGGCGTAGCCAAGGTTCATCTGTCGTCGCGGCGAAGGCCCGGATCGGCCGCGCTGAAAGCGCGCTTGTCCGGGACGACGAAAACAAGCAACAAAAAACGGGAAGAAACACCATGAGCAATCCTGATCTCGTGATCCGCGGCGGCAATGTCGCGGACGGAAGCGGCGGCGAGCTGTTCGAGGCCGACGTCGCCATCACCGGTGGCAGGATCAGCGAAGTCGGGAAGGTCTCCGCGAAAGGCCGCGAAGAGATCGACGCGCGCGGCAAGCTGGTGACGCCGGGCTTCGTCGACGTGCACACCCATTACGACGGGCAGGTCACCTGGAGCCAGGACATCACGCCGTCGTCGCAGAACGGCGTCACCACCGCGATCATGGGCAATTGCGGCGTCGGCTTTGCGCCGTGCAAGCCTGCCGACCACACCCGCCTGATCCAGCTGATGGAGGGCGTCGAGGACATTCCCGAGCCGGTGCTGAGTGCCGGCATTCCCTGGGCCTGGGAGAGCTTTCCGGACTACATGAACTGGCTCGGCAAGCGCGATTTCGACATCGACGTCGGCGCGCAGCTGCCGCATGCCGCGCTGCGCGTCTATGTCATGGGCGAGCGCGGCGCACGCCGCGATCCCTCGACGCCTGAGGACAACGCGGCGATGGCGAAGCTCGCGGGCGAGGCCGTGCGCGCGGGCGCGCTCGGCTTCTCGACCTCGCGCACGCTCAACCACCGCACCTCGACCGGCGATTTCACGCCGACCCTGAAGGCCGGCGAGGACGAGCTCACCGCGATTGCCGGCGCGATGCACCGGCAGGGGCGCAGCGTGCTGCAATTCGTGCTCGACCTCTCCACCATCCACGAAGACCTGCCGATGATGCTGCGGGTGGCGGACAGCACAAAATGCCCGATCTCGTTCTCGATCACGCAGAACGACAAGGCGCCAAACCGCTGGCGCCAGACGCTGGACGAGATCAATGCAGCCGCCAGGCGCGGCCTCTCCATCACCGCGCAGATCGCAGCCCGGCCCGTCGGCCTCCTGCTCGGGCTCGAGCTTTCGCGCAATCCGTTCCAGACCCATCCGAGCTACAAGGCGATCGCGCACCTGCCGTTGAAGGAGCGGCTGATGCAGCTGCGTCAAGCCGACATGCGCAAGGCGATCCTGAGCGAGACGGCGACTGCGACCGACGATCCGCTGTTCTTCCGACCCAACTACGACAAGATGTTTTTGCTCGGCGATCCCCCCGACTACGAGCAGCCGCCGGAGAACGCGCTGGGGCCGCGGGCGCGCCAGCAGGGAAGGCAGCCGGAGGAGCTCGCGTACGAGGCCATGCTGTCGGACGACGGGCGCGGCATGCTCTACGTGCCGTTCCTGAACTATTCCGATGGCAATCTCGATGCGACGCGCGAGATGCTGCTCGATCCGCAATCGGTGCCGGGCCTCTCCGACGGCGGCGCGCATTGCGGCATCATCTGCGATGCCAGCTTTCCGACCTATCTGCTGACGCACTGGACGCGTGACCGCACGCGCGGCGAGAAGCTGTCGATCCCGTTCGTGGTCGCCGCGCAGTCGCGCAAGACCGCGCTCTCGGTCGGCCTCACCGACCGCGGGCTCATTGCTCCCGGCTATAAAGCCGACGTCAACGTGATCGACTACGACCGGCTGCATCTGCATCCGCCGAAGGTGCATTACGACCTGCCGGTCGGCGGTCGCAGGCTGTTGCAGGATGTCGACGGCTATGAGGCGACGATCGTCTCGGGCGTGGTGACGCGGCGGCACGGCGAAGCCACCGGGCGGCGGCCGGGCAAGCTGATTCGTGGCGCGCAGGAGATGGCGAGCTAGCGAGGCGACCGCTCACCCTCCCCTGGAGGGGGAGGGTCGGCTCACATGGAGCGCAGCGACATGTGAGACGGGGTGGGGTGACAGTCTCTCTCCACCGATACGGTGCCCGAGCGGAGAGATCACCCCACCCCGCTCGCGCTTTGCGCGATCGACCCTCCCCCTCCAGGGGAGGGTAAGAAAGAGCGCGCCTCCCCTTACGTCGGCGACACCGCGCCCTTCAGCGCTGTGCCCTGCGGCGCCGCACCACGCGTCAGCCTGGCCTTCTCCGTGTTCGGCCACAGCAGCAGCAGGCCGATGACGCCGGAGCCAATCATGACCGCCGCGTTGATGGTGAAGCCGGTCAGGTAGCCGTCGAGCATGGTGCCGGCGCGCTGGATCACGGTGCCCATCACGCTCGGCGCGATGATCCCTGAGAGCGTGTAAAGCGCGCCGTAGATCGCGATCACCGCGCCGCGCTGCGAGGCCGGGGTGAACTCGCCGAGCATCGGCGGGCAGACCACGTAGATCGCACCGCACAGGCCGGAGCCGACGACGAGCAGCGCGATCTGCAGGCCGGCGCCCTCGACATGCGCCATCGCGGTGAGGATCAGGCCGCCAATGATCAGCGGCACCGAGCCGAGCACGCCGCGCGAGATGCGCGTGGTGTAGCCGCGCGCCATCATCACCTGCGAGATCCAGCCGGTGAGGATGACGATGGTGGCGCCGAACACCCAGGGCAGGATCGAGATGAAGCCGGCCTGGCTCTGCGAGAAGCCGAGCCCCTTGACGATGAAGGGCGTGAACCAGGTGAGGCCGAGCGACAGCGCCCAATAGGCGCCGAAGGTCGCGATCACGCAGCCGAGGAAGGTGCGCGAGGTCAGCAGCTGCACGTACGGAATCTTCGGCTCGGTGGCGGCCAGGACCTCGGTATCCTCCAGCGGGCCTTCCTTGCCGAGCGCGAGCCAGGCCGCGACCCAGATCAGGCCGACGATTCCGAGCGCACCGAAGGCGTAGTGCCAGGAATGGTTGACGATGATCCAGTTCAGCGCCGGCACCGCGAGGATGACGCCGAAGGCCGAGCCCTGCGACAGGATCGCGGTCGGCAGCGTGCGCTTCTCGTCGGGGAACCATTTGTAGATCGCGTGCGCGGCGACCGAGAAGGCCGGGCCTTCGCCGGCCCCCAGCACGATGCGGCAGATCAGAAGCGTGGTGAAGGATACCGTGCCGACCATCGGGAACTGCGCCACCGCCCAGATCACCGCCAGCGTCAACAGCACCCAGCGCGTCGGCACCTTGTTGACGATGAAGCCAACCACGATGGCCGAGATCGAGAACAGGAAGAAGAACGAGGACCCGAGCAGGCCGAACTGCTCGGCGCTGAGCTTCATGTCGGTCATGATCGGCACGCCGGCGAGACCGACGACGATCTTGTCCGCGAAGTTCACCACCATGAAGAGAAAGAGGAGAAATGTAACGGTCCAGGCGCCCTGTGGCGTCTTGGTCGTTCTAGCCGCCACATTCGGCGTTCCCTGAGCGCTCATCATTCTCCCCGCATGTCTTTTTCGGCACTTTTTTGATTTGGCCGTCTTGGAAGCTAACAGCGGCTTCAGGGCCAACGCAACCCCGGCATTTCCGCATCAGGTGTGCTACGCAGCATTCTTACCTCTCCCTATGGGAGAGGTGGAAGAGAAGTGGCAGGCCCGTGCTGAGCATCCGAAACCTCTCAAAGACCTTCTCCTCGGCGGGCGAGCCCGTCCACGTTCTGCGCGGCGTCGACCTTGACCTCGGGGCTGGCGAGCGCGTCGCACTGACCGGTGAATCCGGCAGCGGCAAGAGCACGCTGCTGCACCTGATCGCCGGGCTCGATGCCGCCGACGGCGGCTCGATCCGGCTGGGCGACATCGAGGTCACCAAGCTCTCGGACACAGGACGGGCCAGCTTGCGCCGCGATCGCATCGGCCTGGTTTTTCAGCAATTCAACCTGATCCCGAGCCTCTCCGTCGCGGACAATCTCTCCTTCCAGGCCCGGATTGCCGGCCGGCATGATGCGGCCTGGACCAAGGAGCTTGTCGAGCGGCTCGGACTCGGCAGCCTGCTCAAGCGTTATCCAGAGCAAATATCCGGCGGCCAGCAGCAGCGGGTCGCGATCGGCCGGGCGCTGGCGACAAAGCCCTCGCTGCTGCTGGCGGACGAGCCGACCGGCAATCTCGACGAAGCCACTGCCGAGGAGGTGCTGGCACTGGCGCGCGATCTCGTCTCGCGCACCGGCTGCGGCTTCCTGATGGTGACGCACAGCCTGCATCTCGCCGCCACGCTCGACCGTCATCTCACGTTGCATGCGGGGCGCATCTCATGAGGCGCGCGCTCTGGGTTCTCGCCGTGCTGCTCAGCCATTGGCGGCGCCACAAGATGCAATTCGCGACGCTGCTGATCGGGCTGATTGCGGCGACCGCGCTGTGGAGCGGGGTGCAGGCCATCAATCAGCAGGCCCGCAATGCCTATGACCGCGCCGCAGCGACGTTCGGCGGCGTGCGCACGGCGATGCTGGTCGCTCCCAATGCGGCGACTTTCCCGCAGGAGCTGTTCGTAAAGCTCCGCCGCGCCAGCTGGCCGGTGTCGCCGGTGCTGGAGGGACGTGTCCAGATCAACAGGCGTTCGGTGCGGCTACTCGGTATCGAGCCGGTCACGCTGCCGGTCGACGTCGGCAATGCGCCGCGCCTGGGTGCCGCGGATCTCAGCAGCTTCGTTGCTCCGCCCGGCCAGACATTGGTGGCCCGGGAGACGCTGAGGGACTTGGAGCATGCAGAAGGCGCGGCCCCGGCGATCAGCAGCGGCGCAAAGCTGCCGCCGCTGCGCGTCATGCCGCAACTCGCACCCGGTGTGCTCGTGGTCGATATCGGCGTGGCACAACGGCTGCTGAGCAAGCCCGACCAGGTCTCGCGGCTGCTGATCGGCAAGCCGAAGGGCAAGCCCGCACCGCTCGCGAGCGTCGTCGGCGAGCAGTTGCAGCTGATAGAGCCGAATGCGGAGACGGAGTTGGAGCGTCTCACCGACAGTTTTCATCTCAACCTCACCGCCTTCGGCCTGCTGTCGTTCTTCGTCGGCCTGTTCATCGTCAATTCTGCCGTGGGCCTTGCCTTCGAGCAGCGGCTGCCGATGCTGCGCACCTTGCGCGCCTGTGGCGCCTCGGCGCGACTGGTCAATACGGTGCTGGTGATCGAGCTGGTTGCACTGGCGCTGGCCGCAGGCCTGATCGGGCTCGCTTGCGGCTATTTCATCGCAGCCGCCCTGCTGCCCGATGTCGCGGCCTCGCTGCGCGGGCTCTATGGCGCGCAGATCCCGGGGCAGCTCAGCCTGCGAGGCGAATGGTGGCTCGCCGGCATCGGCATCAGCGTTGCGGGCGCGCTCGTGGCGGCGGCGACGAGCCTGATCAAGGCGATCAGGATGCCGGTGCTGGCGACGGCGCAGCCGGGCGCCTGGCAGCAGCGGCAACGCCGCTGGCTGATCCTGCAGAGCTGTGCGGCCTGCGCCGTGTTCGCCGTCGCGCTGATGCTGCTCCACTACGGGCAATCGCTGATCGCAGGGTTCGGCGTGCTGGCCGCGCTGATGTTCGGTGCGGCACTGATCCTGCCGGCCTTCCTCGACATCATCCTGCTCGTGGGTCAGCGCCTCGCGCGCGGCCCGCTCGCGCTGTGGTTCTGGGCGGACAGCCGGCAGCAGCTTTCCGGATTGTCGCTGGCGCTGATGGCGCTGCTGCTCGCGCTTGCCGTCAATGTCGGGGTCTCCACCATGGTCGAGACCTTCAGCCGCACCTTCATCGGCTGGCTCAACGGGCGGCTCGCCGCCGACGTCTACGTCAGCGCGTCCGACAATGCGCAGGGCGTCGCGATCCGCAACTGGCTGAAGAATCGCGGCGATGTTCAGGCGATCCTCTCGGGCGGACGCGCCGAAGCGCAGGTTCAGGGCCAGCCGGTGGAGCTGCTCGGCCTGCCCGATCACGCGCTCTATCGCGAGCGCTGGCCGCTGCTCGAGACCGCGCCGCGCGCCTGGACTCGGCTGGTGCCGGGCAATGCCGCCTTCATCAGCGAGCAATTGAGCCGCCGGCTGAACGTGCAGATCGGCGACGTCGTCGAGGTGCCGGCGCCGGGCGGGAGCTGGGAGCTCGACATCGTCGGCATCTATGCCGATTACGGCAACCCCAAGGGGCAGCTCACGGTGAACGTCGCCGCACTGCTCCGGCAGTTTCCGCAGACGCCGCAGACGCGGATCGGCCTGATCGTCGCGAGAGAGAATATCCCCGCCCTGATCGCGGCCTTGCAGAAGCAGTTCGGGCTCGACGACCGCAGCGTCGCCGACCAGGCGACGGTGAAGGCGGAATCGATCCGCATCTTCAACCGCACCTTTGCGGTGACGTCGGCGCTGAACGCCTTCACGCTCGGCGTCGCCGGCATCGCCTTGCTCACGAGCCTGCTGACGCTGGCGAACTCCCGACTGCCGCAGCTTGCGCCGCTGTGGGCGATCGGCCTGACGCGGCCGCGGCTTGCCGCGATCGAGCTGACCAAGACGCTCTCGGTCGCGCTGTTCACGGCGCTGCTGGCCGTGCCGCTCGGCCTTCTGGTCGCGTGGTGCCTGATTGCAATCGTGAACGTGAAAGCATTCGGCTGGCGACTGCCGTTCCACGTCTTCCCGTTGCAGCTGGTGGAGCTGGTCGCGGTGGCGCTCTTTGCCTCGCTGCTTGCGGCGCTGCTGCCGATGGTCCGGCTGGCGCGGATGCAGCCGGCGAATCTCGTCAAGGTGTTTGCCAATGAGCGCTGAAGCAATCACGCGACGCGCCTTCGCCGGCGGCATCGCTGCGCTGGCGCTCGCACGCCGCGCGGCCGCGCAGGGCTATGCCGGGCTCGGCGAGACAGCGGACGGCTTTGCGAAGGTGACGCCGGGAAGGACGTTCGACTTTCCGGCCGACCACGGACCGCATCCAGAGTTTCGTATCGAGTGGTGGTATCTCACGGCAAACCTCGTCGACGCGAGCGGTGCTCCTTGCGGCCTGCAATGGACGCTGTTCCGCCAGGCTTCGCAGCCGGGTCCGCAAGGCGAAGGCTGGGCCAATCAGCAGGTGTGGATGGCGCATGCGGCGGTGACGCGCGCCGACACCCACCGCTTCTCTGAGACGTTTTCACGCGGTGGCGTCGGGCAAGCCGGCGTGACGGCAAAACCGTTCGATGCCTGGATCGACGATTGGGAGATGAAGGGTCTCGAGCGCACCGACGATCGCACCTTGGCGCCGCTGAGGCTGAAGGCGTCCAGCACCGATTTCAGCTACGCACTGACGCTCGAGGCCGATCGTCCGGTCGTATTGCAGGGTGATCGCGGCTACAGCCGCAAGTCGGAGCGCGGGCAGGCTTCGTACTACTACAGCCAGCCGTTCTACCGTGCCCGCGGCACGCTCAGCATCGACGACAAGCCGGTCGATGTCTCGGGCCAGGCCTGGATGGACCGGGAATGGAGCAGCCAGCCGCTCGACGGCGACCAGACCGGCTGGGACTGGTTGTCACTGCATCTGTCATCCGGCGACAAGCTGATGCTGTACCGGCTGCGGCAGAAGGACGGTAAGGATTATCCGTTCGGCAATTGGATCAGCGCCAGCGGCGAGACGCAGATGATTGCAGGGAACGACATCCAGATGATGCCGAAGGCGACGGCGGAAGTCGCGGGACGCAAGCTGCCGGTGCAATGGGAGATCGCGATACCGTCGCGATCGTTCGCGATCCTGTGCAAGCCGCTCAATCCCAGAGCCTGGATGGGGACCGGCTTCTCGTACTGGGAAGGGCCAATCAGCTTTGCCGGCACGCATGACGGCGTTGGCTATCTCGAGCTGACCGGCTATTGAAGCGCGGCTTCTCTTCAAGGGGTTTCGCGATGTATCATCTCACCGCGCTCGTCACGCTGCTGGCGATCGCATTTTATTTCTTCACCGCCATCAACGTCTCACGCTCGCGCACCAAGACCGGCGTCAAAGTGCCTGCGATGGCGGGCCATCCGGATTTCGAGCGGGCCTTCCGCATCCAGATGAACACGCTGGAATGGATGCCGATTGTTCTGCCCGCGCTCTGGCTGTTCGCGATCTATGTCAGCGACGCCATCGCGGCGGGGATCGGCGCGATCTGGATCATCGGCCGTATCGTCTATTTCGTCGGCTATTCGCAAGCAGCGGCCAAGCGCGGCACGGGCTTCGCGATCCAGGCGCTCGCCGCCATGGCGCTGTGGGTCGGGGCGCTGGGAGCGGTGGTGTTGCGGTTGGTGAAGTGAAGCCCTGCATCACGCGGGCGCGTGTCCCGGGCACGCTGCAGCACGTCCGGGACACGACAGCGTCACTTCGTCAGCGGACAGCCGCTTTCCTTGGCGGTGAAGAAGGCCTTGTCACCGGGGACGGTGGCGAGCAGCTTGTAATAGTCCCAGGGCTTCTTCGACTCCGAGGGCTTCTTGACCTCGAACAGATACATGTCGTGGACCATGCGGCCGTTCTCGAGCACCTTGCCGCCCTGCGCGAAGTCGTCGTCGACCGGCAGCTCCTTCAGCTTCTTGGCGACGGCATCCGGATCCTTGGTGCCGGCGGCCTTGACGGCTTTCAGGTAGCTCAGCGTCGCCGAATAGGTGCCGGCGTGGATCATGCTCGGCATCCGGCCGGTGCGCTTGAGGAAGCGCTCGCCGAGATGGCGCGTCTTGTCGTTGAGATCCCAGTAATAGCCCTCGGTCAGCACCAGACCTTGCGCGGCCTGAAGGCCGAGGCCGTTGACTTCGGCGAGCGTCATCAGGAGGCCGGCGAGCTTCTGGCCACTGGCGACGATGCCGAATTCCGACGCCTGCTTGATCGAGTTGGTGGTGTCGAGGCCGGCATTGGCAAGGCCGACGATCTTCGCCTTCGAGCTCTGCGCCTGCAGAAGAAACGAGGAGAAGTCCGAGGAGTTGAGCGGCACGCGCACCGAGCCGACCACCTTGCCGCCATTGGCGGTGACGATCTCGCTGGTGTCCTTCTCCAGCGCGTAGCCGAAGGCGTAGTCCGCGGTGAGGAAGAACCAGGTGTCGCCACCGGCCTTGGTCAGCGCACCGCCGGTGCCGACGCCGAGCGCGCGGGTGTCGTAGGCCCAGTGAAAGCCATAGGGCTGGCAGGCATCGCCTGTCAGCCGCGAGGTCGCGGCGCCGACGACGATGTCGATCTTCTTCTTTTCCTTGGAGAGCTCGTGGATCGCGAGCGCGACCGAGGAGGTCGTCAGCTCCGTGATCATGTCGACATTCTCGACGTCGTACCAGCGCCGCGCGATCGAGCTGGCCAGATCCGGCTTGTTCTGGTGGTCGGCAGTGACGAGCTCGATCTTCTGGCCGAGCACCTCGCCGCCGAAATCCTCGATCGCCATCTTGGCCGCTTCGACCGACCATTTGCCGCCGTAATCGGCATAGACGCCGGACTGGTCGTTGAGGATGCCGATCTTGACGCCTTGCGCGGAGGCGGGAACCGCAATCAAGAGGGCCGAGGCCGCTGCGGCCCAAAGTGCTGATTTCATATGTTTATCTCCAGCATTCTTCTGCGAAATCGCGCGGATGATAGTGAAGAACCCCGCGTGCGCCCATCCATTTCATATTCGTCGTTAGTATGGGATTCTGCGCGCTCCGTCGTCCGGGGCGCGCGTAGCGCGAGCCCGGGACCCATAACCACAGGATCGAGTTGGACGAAGACTCGGAGTTACCGCCTCGCCCAACGCTTTCTCCCTGGGGTTATGGGTCCCCGCCTTCGCGGGGACGACGGCGGAGAGTGAGGATAAGCCTGTGGCCACCACTTGCACTTAAGGGGCCACCACCTCCGGCTTCTTGTCGCGCCGCCCTTCCGCGAGGTTCCGCACCACGACGTAGAAGATCGGCGTGAACAGAAGGCCGAACAGGGTGACGCCGATCATGCCAAAGAACACGGCGACGCCGACGGCCTGGCGCATCTCCGAGCCGGAGCCGGTCGAGATCACCAGCGGCAGCACGCCGAGGATGAAGGCGAAGGAGGTCATCAGGATCGGCCGCAAGCGCAAGCGGCAGGCGTCGATGACGGCCTCCAGCCGCGGCTTGCCTTCGTTCTCGATGTCGCGCGCGAACTCGACGATCAGGATCGCGTTCTTTGCCGCCAGTCCCACCAGCACCACGAAGCCGATCTGGGTGAGGATGTTGACGTCCTGGCCCATGATGCGCACCCCGATGGTGGCGGCGAGCAGGCACATCGGCACGATCAGAATCACCGCGAACGGCAGCGTCCAGCTGCCATATTGCGCGGCGAGCACGAGATAGACGAACAGCACGCAAATCGGGAACACGTAGAGCCCGGCATTGCCGCCGGTAATCTGCTGATAGGACAGGTCGGTCCATTCGAAGGTGAAGCCGCTCGGCAAGGTGTCGTTCGCTAGCTGCTTGATGGCGTTGAGCGCGGTGGTCGAGCTGGTGCCCGGCGCCGGCTCGCCCTGGAGCTCGGAGGCTGCGTAGAGATTGTAGCGCGCGACGCGGTCGGGCCCCGAGACGTCCTTGAACTCGACCACGCTGCCGAGCATCACCATGTCGCCGGACGCATTGCGCGTGCGCAGGCGCGCAAGGTCGCTCGGTTCTTTTCGGTACGGGAAGTCGGCCTGCGCGGTGACGTGATAGGTGCGGCCGAACAGGTTGAAGTCGTTGACATAGGTTGATCCGAAATAGGTCTGGATCGTCTCGTTGATGTTGGAGATCGGCACGCCCAGCTTCTGCGCCTTGGTGCGGTCGATGTCGACGAAGAGCTGCGGCGTGTTGGCCGTGAACGGCGAGAACACTGCGGGGCCGAGCAGCAAGGGCGATTTGCGCGCGGCGGCGACAAGCTCGTCGGTGGCCGCAGCGAGCATTTCAGGCCCGCGGCCCTGGCGGTCCTGGATGCGGATGGCAAAGCCGCCGCCGGTGCCGATACCGGGCACGGCCGGCGGCGGAATCACGATGATGAAGGCACCCTGGATCGCGGACAACCGCTTGCGCAGCTCGCCCGTGATGGCGGTGGCGGACAGGCCCTTCTTCAGCCGCACCTCCGGCTCGTCGAACACAGGGAATAGCGCCGCCGCATTGCCGGCCTGCGTGCGGGTGGCGCCGGAGAAACCGGCAAAGGCAGCGACGCGAACGATGCCCGGCGTATCCAGCGAGATCCGCTCGATCTCGCGCACGACCTCGGTGGTGCGCGCCAGCGACGCCGCGCCCGGCAATTGCACCGATATGATGACGTAGCCGCGATCCTGCGCCGGGATGAAGCCCTGCGGCGTGGTCGCGATCAGCCAGCCGGCGCTGCCGATCAGCACGACGTAGAACAGCAGCATCACCACCGAATGCCGGATCACGAAATTGGCGAGGCCGGCATAGCCATGCGAGAGCCGGTCGAACAGACGGTTGAACACGCCTGTGAACGCATTCCAGCCGCGCGCAATGACATTCCAGCTCGCCGGCGGCCGCTTCTCCTCATGCGGCGTGAGGATCTGCGAGGCCAGCGCGGGCGAGAGCGTCAGCGAGCAGAAGCAGGAGATCGCGGTCGCGACCGCGATGGTGACGGCGAACTGCTGGAAGAATTGCCCGGAAATGCCGCCGAGGAACGCGGTCGGCACGAACACCGCGCACAGCACCAGCGCGATCGAGACCAGTGCGCCGCCGACCTCCTCCATCGTCTTCAGCGCGGCATCGCGACGACTGAGGCCGTGCTCGAGATGGCGCTCGACATTCTCGACCACGACGATGGCGTCATCGACCACGATGCCGACGGCGAGGACGAGGCCGAACAGCGTGAGATTGTTGATGGAGAAGCCGAGCGCCGCCATCACCGCGAAGGTGCCGACCAGCGACACCGGGATCGCGATGATCGGAATGATCGCGGGCCGCCAGCCCTGCAGGAACACCAGCACGACCACGACCACGAGCAGCATGGCCTCGTAGATGGTCTTGATCAGCTCGTGGACCGACTGGGCGATGAACTCGGTCGGATTGTATCCGATATTGTAGTCGAGGCCCTTGGGAAAGCTCTCCTTGAGCCTCGTCATGGTGTCGGAGATGTTTTTTGCGGTCGCGAGCGCGTTCGAGCCCGGCCGCTGCGTCACCAGCATGGCCACCGCCGACTTGCGCAGCAGGAAGCTGTTGGTGGAATAGGCCAGCGCCCCGAGCTCGATGCGGGCGACGTCGCGCAAGCGAACAACGCGGCCGTCGGAGCCTGCCTTGATCAGGATGTCCTCGAACTGCTTCTGGTCCTTCAACCGCCCGGTGAAGGTGAGGTTGGGCTGGAAGGCGCGGTCGACGATCGGCGGCTCGGCAATCTGGCCACCGGCGATCTGCACGTTCTGGGCGCGGATCGCCGCCAGCACCTCGGCCGAGGTCAGTCCGAGATTGGCGATCCGGTCAGGGTCGAGCCACAGCCGCATCGAATAGTCGCGCGCGCCGAAAATCTGGATGTCGCCGACGCCGTCGATGCGCAAGAGCTGGTCGCGGACCTGCAGCAGGGCGTAGTTCGAGATGTAGAGCTGGTCGAACGTGTCGTCAGGCGACAGCATGAACACGACCATCAGGATGTCGGGCGAGTTCTTGCGCGTGGTGACGCCGTTGCGCTGGACTTCTTCAGGGAGCCGCGGCTGCGCAATGGCGACGCGGTTCTGCACCAGCACTTGCGCCTTATCGAGATCGGTGCCCAGCTTGAAGGTGACGGTGATGGTGAGCTGGCCGTTCGAGGTGGCCTGGCTGTAGAGGTACAGCATGTCCTCGACGCCGTTGATCTCCTGCTCGATGGGAGCTGCGACCGTGTCGGACACGGTCTGCGCCGAGGCGCCGGGATATTGCGTGGTGACGACGACGGTCGGCGGCACCACTTGCGGATATTCGGAGACCGGCAGCGTCGTGTAGGCGAGCGCGCCGACGATCAGGAGCACGATCGACAGCACCATCGCCAAAATGGGCTGGTTGATGGAGAGACGGCCGAGATTCATGGCTTGCCACCGGCTGGGGCTTGCGCGGTCTGGGGAGCGACCTTGGCGCCGACGCGGGCGCGCTGGATGCCGTTGACGATGACGCGGTCGTCGGCCTTCAGCCCGTCACGGATCACACGCAGGCCGTCGTCGAGCGGTCCGAGCACCACGGGGCGTGCCTCGACCGTGTCGTCAGGCTTGACCACGAAGACGATCTTGCGGGACTGGTCGGTCGCGATCGCAACGTCCGGAATCAGCAGCGCCTCGTAGGGCGCGCTGCCGATCAGGCGGACGCGGCCGAACTGGCCGGGCAGGATCGACAGATCGGTGTTCTTGACCACCGCGCGGCTGCGCAGCGTGCCGGTCGAGACGTCCAGCCGATTGTCGAGGAAATTGACGGTGCCCTCGTGCGACGGCTTGGTCTCGCCGGCGAGAGTCACTTGCACCGGGTTCGCCGTATCGCGCGAGCTTGGCCGCCGTCCCTCGAACCACAGCTTGCTGTATTTGATGAACGTGGCCTCATCCATGTCGAAATAGATGTAGATCGGATCGAGCGCGACGATCGACGTGAGCAGCGTCGAGGTGCCGGTGTCGCTGCCCTGCACGAGATTGCCGGGGCTGACGAGATGGCGGCTGACGCGGCCGGTCAGCGGCGCAGCCACATGCGTGAACTCGATGTTGAGCTTGGCAGCCTTCAGCGCGCCTTCGGCCTGCATCTCGGCGGCGTGCGCGGCCTGCAGGGCCTGGCGGCGCTGGTCGACGACCTGCTCGGAGACTGCGCTGGTCTGCACCAAATTCAGACCACGATCGAGCTCGCGCTTGGCAAGCTCGACTCTTGCCCGTGCGTCGGACAGCTGGCCCTCCGCCTGAGTGGCCACCGCCTCGAACGGGCGCGGATCGATCACGTAGAGCAGATCACCCTGACGCACGATGGCGCCGTCCTGAAACTCGACCGAGTTGACGAAACCGCCGACCCGCGGTCGCACCTGGACCTCCTCCACCGCCTCGAAGCGGCCGGTGAACTCGTCCCAATCGGTGACCGTGCGCTTGACCGGCTGGGCGACCGTCACCGGCGGCGGTGGCGGGGCCGCAGCCTGCGATGCCGGCTTGTCGCAGCCGGACAGGGCGAATGCCGCGGCGAGAAGCCCGGCGATTGCGCTGACCTGAACGAAATCGTGCTTTTTGATCAACTGCCTGCTTCCGTCCGGTCCGCTCATCCCCAGGTCCTCGCATCCAAGCCGCAGGAAATGCAGGGTACGCCTCTACCTGCGGGCGTCACAAGATGGGCAGCAAAGATGAACTCTTCAAGACCGATGCGCGTGCAATGCTTCGAACGATGCCCTGACCGGATGACGGGTTGACAGGGAGAGGGATGATGCCGTGCAAGGCCGTCGAGGCTGGCCAGACCCTGCCGTGAAGGACCGGGCTCTCGGAATTGCGAGCTTTTCCCGAGGCCATCCATCGAGATGCCCGCTTCAGGCGGGCGCGTCATGAGAGAGAGCTACTTCCGCAGCCTGGCCTTGGCGCCGGCGACGATCTGCATGGCGACGCCGGCAATCCAGCCGACCAAGACGAGCCAGGTCCAGGCCATGTGCGGATCGAGCCGGAGCACGATCACGGCGACCGAGGCAAAGGCGGTGAGCGTGGCGCACAGCGTGCCGGCGGCGCTCATGAGCTCGGCGGCATCGATCTGGCTGTGCGCATCGTCGAAAGGCATCTGCGGCGTATCGATGCCGAGATAGAAGCCGATGCCGCCGAGCAGCATCATCAGCAGCAGGAAGCCCTGCGTGGTGAGAGTGGGGATCGCCGAGCCGACATAGGCGCCGACGAACAATCCGCACGCGGCCCCCGCCATGGCAAGACCGACGCGCTCGAACACATGGGCGGTTTTACGAACACGAAAATGCATGGCCAGCCTCCGCGAGGCGTTGAGTGCTGAGAGGTTAGGCCAGTTTTGCGGTGGGTGGAAGGCGAGGAGTTTTACGGATGCGTGACGGGGGTGAGAGCGAGCGCAACACACTCAGCAATCGTCCCGGACAAGCGCGCGGAGCGGAGCGCAGATCCGGGACGACAGCGGAGCTTATAGCGCCGTCATCGCACCACACTCGCCCTCACCGCGCCCCGAACGTGGTCTTGCCGAACAGCGCCTTCTGCGTCGAGGGCTGCGAGCGCCAATATTGCGGCGGCGCCTCGACCATTCCGCCGAGCTCGGCGGCGGCGTGCCAGCCCCAGCGCGGATCGTAGAGCAGGCCGCGGGCAATCGCGACCATGTCGGCCTTGCCCGATGCGACGATCTCCTCCGCGTGCTTCGGCTCGGTGATGAGGCCGACGGCGATGGTGGGCAGGCCGGTCTCGCGCTTGATCGCCTCTGCAAACTGCACCTGATAACCGGGACCGAGCGGGATTTTCTGCAGCGGCGAGACGCCGCCGGAGGACGCATCGATCCAGTCGACGCCGCGCGCCTTCAGCGCATTCGCGAATTCGATGGTTTGCGCCAGATCCCAGCCGCCCTCGACCCAGTCGGTCGAGGACACCCGTATGCCGACCGGCTTGTCAGCAGGGAACGCCGCACGCACCGCGTCGAACACCTCCAGCGGAAAGCGCATGCGGTTCTCGAGGCTGCCGCCATATTCATCGGTGCGCTTGTTGGAGATCGGCGAAAGGAATTGATGAATCAGATAGCCATGCGCGCCATGGACCTCGATAGCGTCGATGCCGAGCCGCGCGGCGCGGTTGGTCGAATCGACGAAGGCCTCGCGGATGCGCTTCAGGCCCGCCGCATCCAGTGCCAGCGGGGCGGCCTCGCCCTCCTTGTGCGGCACCGCCGACGGCGCCACCGTCCGCCAGCCGCCCTGCCCTTCCGGAATCAATTGGCCGCCGTCCCAGGGGCGCGCGCTCGAAGCCTTGCGGCCGGCATGGGCGAGCTGCATCGCGATCGCGGTGGAGGAATGCTTGCGCACCGAATTGAGGATCTGATGCAGCGCGGCCTCGCAGGCATCGCTGTAGAGCCCGAGGCACCCCGGCGTGATGCGGCCGATCGCCTCGACATGCGTCGCCTCGATGCAGAACATCGCCGCGCCCGACAGGCTGAGATTGTTGATGTGGGTGAAGTGCCAGTCCGTGGCGACGCCGTCCTCGGCCGAATATTGACACATCGGCGACACCACGATGCGGTTCTTCAGGGTCAGGCCGCGCAGCTTGATCGGGGAAAACAGGGCGCTCATGCGGGGAGTTCCGGGGGATGGAGGATGATGATGGGAGTGTAGTGAGGGACGCGCGGATTGCTAGTTGCGCGGCGGGAATGGCGGGTACCCACAGCGTGCATTTCCGCAATGCCGGTTTGACGCGAGCCAGACTTCCCATCGTCATTGCGAGCGCAGCGAAGCAATCCAGTCTGCCGCCCCGGAAAGATTCTGGATTGCTTCGCTGCCCTCGCAACGACGGCGGAGAGACTACCCTACTCCACCAGCGTGAATTGCAGCAGCAGGGTTCGCTGCAGCATCGAGAAATTGTCGTCGGAGATCAGGGTCAGCACCGTCTCCCCCTCGGCCGTGACGTGGGCGTCGATGCCTTCCATGTTGTCGATCTCGTGGCCGAGATCGGCGGCGAACAGCGCGGGGCCATCGACCAGCGCACCGGGCGCGATTGCTTTCAGCGGGATCGCGCGGATGCGGATGTTGACGCCGGTGAACCAGGAGAATTTGCGTTCGAGGATGAGCAGTTCGCCGGAGGGCAACAGCACGGCATCGCTGATGTCGTATTTCTCGGTGCGCCGCACGCTGAACTGGCCGGGCGTGGGACCGCCGATCAGGAAGGCGATGAGGTTGCCGTCGGCATCGAGCCCGCGCTCGGAGAAGGCGATCAGGGTGCCGGCGAGCGGCTGCCCTTTGGGCACGACGACCATCGCCTCCAGCCCCTTGTTGGAGGGCAGCTTGCGCAAGGTGGGTGGGACGGCGATCACCTCGCCGCGGGCGCGGGTTCCGCCCTTGGCAAAATCGTAGCGCAGGATCTGGTTGACGCGCTCGAGCCCGACATAGACGAGACTGCCGTCGCGCGCGATCGATTCCGAATCCCACCAGAGGTGCTTTTCCGTGATCGGCCGCCCTTCGGCGCCGAGCAGCGGCGCGGCCTCGACGTCGGCAAGGCCGACCATGTCGCGGCCGGAATAGCGGATGCTGCCGGTGAACCAGCCGCCCTGGTCGGATATCGCGAGGAAACGCTCGCCCTTGCCGTCGAGGAAGCGGAGGCCTGACAGGCCGCCGAAGCCGCGATAGGGCGAGGTCAGCACCAGGCCGCTGCGATAGTCCAGCGAGCCGAAGCGCGTGCGCGTGCGGTCGCGCGGCTCGAAATTGGGAATGCTGCGCGCGTTGACCTCGACGCTGACGGGCGCCGCGACGGCGTGCTCGACGTGAAGCGGGCGCGGTGGCGGCTCGGTCGCGGCTTGCGCCTGCGCGAACCTGGAGACTGCGAATGTGGAGAATCCCGCCGCGGCGTGCCTGAGAAAGCTGCGGCGGGATGCAATCGTGCTCACGAATGCAATTTGCGTCGCGAGCGACCGGCCGCTTGCGTGGGCGCCGTGTTGGTCTCGCTGAAGAGCTCGGCGAGTTTTTCGGTGATCGCGCCGCCGAGCTCCTCGGCGTCCACGATCGTCACGGCGCGGCGATAATAGCGCGTCACGTCATGGCCGATGCCGATCGCGATCAGCTCGACCGGCGAGCGGGTCTCGATCTCCTCGATGATATGGCGCAGATGCCGCTCGAGGTAGTTGCCGGGATTGACCGACAGCGTGGAATCGTCGACCGGCGCGCCGTCCGAGATCATCATCAGGATCTTGCGCTGCTCGGGCCGGCCGAGCAGGCGCTTGTGCGCCCAGTCCAGCGCCTCGCCGTCGATGTTCTCCTTCAGCAGCCCCTCGCGCATCATCAGGCCGAGATTTTTCCGCGCACGGCGCCAGGGAGCGTCCGCCGACTTGTAGATGATGTGACGGAGATCGTTGAGGCGGCCGGGATTGGCCGGCTTGCCGGCGGCAAGCCACGCCTCGCGCGATTGCCCGCCCTTCCAGGCGCGCGTGGTGAAGCCCAAAATCTCGACCTTGACGCCGCAACGCTCCAGCGTGCGCGCCAGGATGTCGGCGCAGGTCGCGGCGACCGTGATCGGGCGGCCGCGCATCGAGCCGGAATTGTCGAGCAGCAGCGTCACCACGGTGTCGCGGAAGGTCGCCTCCTTCTCGTGCATGAAGGACAGCGGATGATAGGGATCGGTGACGACGCGCGACAGGCGCGCAGGGTCGAGGATGCCCTCTTCGAGGTCGAACTCCCAGGCGCGGTTCTGCTGCGCCATCAGGCGGCGCTGCAGCCGGTTGGCGAGACGGGCGACGATGCCCTGCAGATGCGCGAGCTGCTTGTCGAGATAGGCGCGCAGCCGCTCCAGCTCGTCATGGTCGCAGAGATCCTCGGCGGCGATGACCTCGTCGAACTTCGGCGCGTAGGCGTGATATTCCGGCCCGCGCGGCTCGTTCCTGCCGTGCTGGTTCGGGCGCGTCGCCTCGCCCGGCGTCTCGTCGTCGCCGAGCTCGCCGTCGTCGAAGGTGTCGGAGGTCGAGGCCTGCGCGCTTTCCATCGCGCTCTCGCTCATCTCCTCGGATGTTGCCTGCGCCTGGTCGGCGCTCATCTCCTGCGCGGCATCGGAATCGGGCGAGCCCTCGGCGCCGGACTGGTCATTGTCGCCGTCCTGGTTCTCCTCGTTCTCGTCGTTGTCCTCGCTGTCGGCGTTGCGCTCGTCGCCGAGCTCGAGCGCGGACAACAGATCATGCACGGCATCGCCGAACTTGGTCTGATCCTCGAGCACGCCGTCGAGCCGGTCGAGCCGCCTGCCGATCTTGTCTTCGAGGATCGGCCGCCAGAGGTCGACCATCTTCTTGGCCGCCGTCGGCGGCGCCATGCCGGTGAGGCGCTCGCGCACCAGCATCGCCAGCGCGTCCGCCAGCGGCGCGTCGGCGCGGTCGGTGATCTCGTCGAACTTGCCGCGGTGGAAATGGTCGTCGAGCATCGCGGTGAGGTTCTTGGCAACGCCCGCCATGCGGCGCGCGCCGATCGCCTCGACGCGGGCCTGCTCCACCGCCTCGAACACGCCGCGCGCCTGCGGATTGCCGGGCATCAGCTTGCGATGAACCTTGGGATCGTGACAGGCGATCTTGAGCGCGATCGAATCGGCGTGGCCGCGCACGATGGCGGCGTCACGCTTGGTCATCTTGCGCGCCGGCTCCGGCAGCCGCGCCTTGCCGGGCGCCAGGCCCGGCCGCTCGGCGGCGAAGGAGACGTCGAGCTCGGGCGATTTCGCGATCGCCTTGAGACAGGAGGCGACCGAGCGCTTGAACGGCTCGGTCGGCGCTTCCTTGTTGTTGCGGAATTTGGAGTTGGATGATGATGTGCTCATAGCGACTTCGTAAACGAATGGCGCGTGACGCCGCCGGGATAGCCGTCGATGGTGCCGAATTCCTGATACCCGCAAGAACGATAGAAGCCCGGCGCCTGGAAACTCATCGTATCGACATGGGCCCGGATCGCGCCGAGCCGTCTTGCCTCGTCCTCGATCGCCGCGATCAGCTTCGTGCCGTGACCCTTGCCGCGCTGCTTCTGGTCGATCCAGAAATACTGGATGAACAGAACCGTGGACCAGAGGTGCCCGACGATGCCGCCGACGATCTTGCGGCCGTCCTTCAGCGAAACCGCGATGCTCTTGACCTTCTGCTTCCCAAACTTCTCGTCGTTGTAAGCGCCGAGACCGGCGAGCACAGCCTTCTTGGTGGTACCAATGGTGCGCTCGACGGTGATGGTTTGCATGGGGTCAGCTGAGCGCCACGTTGACCGCCGATTCCGGCAGCTCCGCATTGAAGCAGCGCTGATAGAACTCGGCGACCAGGGGACGCTCGAGCTCGTCGCACTTGTTGAGGAAGGTGACGCGGAAGGCGAAGCCGATATCGCCGAAGATGTCGGAATTTTCCGCCCAGGTGATCACCGTGCGCGGGCTCATCACCGTCGACAGATCGCCATTGGCGAAGGCGTTACGGGTGAGATCGGCAAGGCGCACCATCTTGTTGACGATGTCGCGGCCTTCCTGGGTGCGATAATGCTTGGCCTTGGCCAGCACGATCTCGACTTCCTCGTCGTGGCTGAGATAGTTCAGCGTGGTGACGATCGACCAGCGGTCCATCTGGCCCTGGTTGATCTGCTGGGTGCCGTGATAGAGGCCCGAGGTGTCGCCGAGGCCGACCGTGTTGGCGGTCGCGAACAGGCGGAACGCCGGGTGCGGCTTGATCACCTTGTTCTGGTCCAGGAGCGTCAGGCGTCCCGAGACTTCCAGCACGCGCTGGATCACGAACATCACGTCCGGGCGGCCGGCGTCGTATTCGTCGAACACCAGCGCGACGTTGTTCTGCAGCGCCCAGGGTAGGATGCCGTCGCGGAATTCGGTGACCTGCTTGCCGTCGCGGACCACGATGGAGTCCTTGCCGACGAGGTCGATACGGCTGATGTGGCTGTCGAGGTTGACGCGCACGCAAGGCCAGTTCAGGCGTGCCGCGACCTGCTCGATATGGGTGGATTTGCCGGTGCCGTGATAGCCGGTCACCATCACGCGGCGGTTGCGGGCAAAGCCGGCGAGAATGGCGAGCGTGGTGGCGCGGTCGAAGCGATAATCGGAATCGACTTCGGGCACGTGAGGATCGACTTCGGAATAGGCCGGCACTTCGAGATCGCTGTCGATCCCGAACACCTGGCGCACCGACACCTTCATGTCGGGCTGACCGGAAACTTCCTCAACTTTGGACAGGGCGGCGGTCGTCATCAATCCTCCGAGGTCCCGGGCGGTCCCGAAACCGGTTATTCGCACGTTGGCTGCGGCTGGGTGCTGAAAATCAACCTATCAGAGACAACGAGCCGGCAGAAGCCCGCCCACCAATCAAAGTTCCGTTGTCTTTTCATTTAGATAGGCAAGGAGCGCGGTTTTTGGAGGGCTGCCTTGCGAATCACGCCCAAATTCGGGCGGGTCGCGCCGTTCCGTGCGAATGGTTACTTTGGCCGTATGCGGTTACTTATGTAGGGTCCGAAGCTCCCATGCTCCAGCCCTTCAAGAGACGACGTGACGTCCTTTCTCGATCCCCTCATCGCCTTCGTCTCCGCCCATCCGTGGCTGGCCTACCTGACCCTGTTCCTGGCGGCGCTGCTCGAAGCCGTTCCGGTGGTGGGATCGGTGATTCCCGGCTCGACCATCATCCTGGCGCTGAGCGCCCTGGTCCCCGGCGGCGAATTGCAGCTGCCGTGGGTGCTGCTCGCGGCCGCAGCCGGCGCCGTGCTCGGTGACGGCTCGGCCTATTGGATCGGGCATAGGCGGCAGCGGGAAATCCTCAACACCTGGCCGCTGACCAATTATCCGCGCCTGGTCGCCGAGAGCGAGAATTTCTTCCACCGCTTCGGCACCTGGGCCGTGTTCTTCGCCCGCTTCGTGCCGCCGATCCGCGCCTTCGTGCCCGTGACCGCCGGCGCGCTCGGCATGGCGCCCGCGAAATTCTATGCCGTGAACATCCCGGCGATCCTGGTCTGGGCGCCCGCCCATGTGCTGCCGGGCGTACTGGCCGTGTCGGCGCTGCACGAATATGCCGGGCTGCATCATCACGGACATGTCGGCAAGCACGTTTGGATCTTGACGGTGGTAGCCGTCGCGATCGTGCTGAGCGTAGCCGTGTGGATCTATCGCCGGCGGAATGGTGATGTCGCAGCGAAGACGCCGCAGGCCTAGTTCGGCAGCACGACTTGTTTTCACTGCGGCGGATTGAGCAACACCCAGAGCCGCGAGATTTTTCCACCTTCGACTTCGGCTACGTCGGCCCCGGTCACTGCAATAGGGCCTTGCTCGGGTCCGGCATGCCAGGCCAGACGCGCCAAGCCATGATGCCCGACCGCAACCCCATCGGGTACGAACCTGAATGTCGGTCCGAACTGCTTCAGAAGCTCTCCGGCGACGCGCGATATCTCCAGGCGTCCCCGAACGATCTTCGTCGGCTCGTACATGACGGGCTCTTCAACGAACAACTCGGCAATGGCGGCCTGCCGCTTGTCCTCGTCCCGCTCGTTGAACACGCGCTCCAAATTGGCCCGTAGAAGTCGGTCGAAATCGATATCATTGGTGGTCATCTTGCAGCCTTTCTCATCTCGTTGGAGAACATCCTCGAAGCCATCAACCGAACTTGACCAGGTTCAGCGCCGGAAGCGGACCGCCCGGAAACTGGGTCAGCCTGGCTCCGACCGCGAGCGAACCGAGATCGATGCCAAAGAATCCGAGCTGGCCGATCAGCGCGCCGACACTTGCCTTCGCATCGGCGTCGTCGCCCGAGTAGAACAGCACGCGCTTGCCGCCGTCGCTCGCCGGGTCTGTTGCGAGGAGCTGCGCCAAGAGGTGATTGAACGCCTTCACCACCCGCGCACCTTGCACCAGATCGGCGAAAACTTCGGACGAGGCGCGACCACCGAGCTCCGCCGGCTTGAACAGCGGCGCCTCGATCGGATTGTTGGCGTCAACGACGATGCGCCCGCCGAATAGCGGCAGGCCGGCAAGCGCATCAGGCAGCTTCGACCAGTTGACCGCGACGAAGACGATATCCTTGGCCGCAGCTTCCTCGCGGGTGCCGGCGATCACGAGCGGACCGATCTCGGCCACGGTCGTCCTAAGACTGTCCGGGCCGCGGCTGTTGGACAGGGTCGCGGCGATGCCATTGCGCGCCAGTGCCTGGGCGATTGCGCGGCCAATATTGCCTGCGCCGATGATGCCGATGGTGGACATGGAATGCTCCGAGCTGTTTGGGATCAGGCGAGATGATCGGTGGCCCAGAGATGACCCAAACATTGCCCTTTGATTAGGAGGATGTTGCTCGTAAGATTTTCAACGATCACTTGCAAATGAGCCCATGGAAACACTGGCCAACCTGGAATCATTCATTCGCAGCGCTGAGTGCGGCAGCTTCTCGGAGGCTGGCCGGCGCCTTTTGCTGACTCCGGCAGCCGTCAGCCGCAACGTCGCCATGCTGGAGCGCAATCTCGGCGTCCGATTATTTCATCGTTCGACACGGAGGCTGACGCTCACCGAGGCCGGCGAGACGTTTCGCACAGCCATCGCCGGCCATCTTGAGGGACTGCAGGCCGCGATCGCCGGAGCATCGACCGGACGCGAGGAGCCGGCGGGCGTTCTCAAGATAAGCCTGCCGCCGACATTCGGCACAGCCCATATCCTGCCACTGCTTCCCGGCTTCCTGGCCCGTTACCCGCAGGTCCGCCCTGAGTGGCACTTCGAGAACCGTCAGGTCGATCTGGTCGGTGAAGGCTATGACGCCGCGATCGGAGGTGGGTTCGAATTGTTGCCCGGTCTTGTCAGTCGCACCCTTGCGCCAGCACACATCATCGCCGTGGCGTCTCCAGCCTACATGTCCGGGCGAACATCACCGACCAAGCCGGACGAACTGGCCGCACTGGATGGCATCGTCATGCGCTCGCTGCAGACGGGACGCATCCGGCACTGGTCGATGCGCGATGTTTCGGGGCGGGAAGTTCAAGCCCCGCTATCTGAGTCGATCGTGGTCAACGATCCCGCTGCGATGCGCGAGGCGGCACTGTTGGGCCTGGGCGTTGCCATGCTTGCCACCGCCGACATTCTTCCCGCCCTCGAAAACGGGTCGCTGCTACGCCTGGTGCCACGTTGGTACTGTGACGCAGGCGCAATCTCGATTTACCACGCATCGCGCAAGCTTGTGCCCGCGAAGACGAGAGTCTTCGTGGACTGGGTTGCCGACGCATTCAAGAAAAACAGGCTCGCCGAACGCTTCGCCGGAAGCCTGAGCTAACGGGACCGGCAAAGTATTCTACTCCGCGGCCCCCGCTCGCCGCCCCGGCGCCGGTCCCACATACCTTGCCCGCGGCCTGATCAGCTTGCCGAACTGCAATTGCTCGCTGGCATGGGCGATCCAGCCGACGCTGCGGGCCATCGCGAACAGCGCGAGCTCGCTGCCCGCGGGCAGGCGCAATGCGTGCACCAGCACGGCGAGCGCGTAGTCGATATTGACGAACTCGCCGGTGGCTTCCGCAATCCGCTCCGGCACTTCCCTGGTGAATTTGCGCGGTGCGCCGGCGCGCGACAGCGCGTTCAGCAGTGATTGCGCACGGGGATCGCCGCGCTTGTAGACGCCGTGGCCGAAGCCGGCAAAGCGCTCGCCAAGCGCGACGCGTTCGCGCACAACAGGCGCGACATCGCGGTCGACCAGCGTCTTGACGAGCTGCGAGGCCAAGACGCCGGCGCCGCCATGCTTCGGCCCTTTCAACGCGGCGAGCCCGGCAATGACGGAGTCATAAAGGTTGAGGCCGGTCGAGGCCGCACAGCGCGTGGTGAAGGTCGAGGCGTTCAGCTCGTGATCGGCGAGCAGCACCAGCGCGCGGCGGATCAGATCGGGCGCGTGCTTGTTGTCCGCCGCCCAGGCGCGCGCGACCTGCTGATGCAGCGGCTCGGCCGAGGCTTCCGCATTGAGCATGGTCGCAACCAGCAGGCGGACGATGCGTGCGCCGACCATGGCGCGCCCATCGGGCGCCCGGGTGAAGGCGCGGGGATCGACGCTCGCGGCCAGTGCCAGCACGGCGATGGCGCGGTCGATCGGCGCCGCCCGGCGCGCGGCCGCCGCGATCGTGCGCATCTCCTCGGACATCTCGGGCTGATTATCCGGATCGAACGGATCGACGTCGGCGACATCCCACAGCAGCGTCGCCGTGTGCTCCAGCGTGTCGTTCTCTGAAAGATCGACGCAATTGACGCCGCGGTAGATCGCGCCCTCCTCAGTGATGGTCGAGATCTCCGTGTCCATCACCGGCAGGTCGGCATCGAAGCTGCGCAGGCCGCGCGGATCGGGCGACGGCACGCGCCGTTCTTTGAGCGCGCGGACGTCCTCGGCGCGATAGCGGTTCTTGCGCGAGTCCGGCGTCGGCTCGGAGCGGATCAGGCCGCGGCTGACATAGGCGTAGAGGGTAGCCGGGGAGATCGCGAGCTCGGCGGCGGCTTCCCGGGCGGAGAGGTACAGCCCATCGGAATTTTTCATATTGATTTATGTAATCAAGATTGATCAACGTGTCGAGAGGCATGACTTTATCCTCCGTGAACAGGAGATTTGGGCCATGAACATCCACCTCACCAAAAGCCAGATCGGGCTGGACGGCGTTCCCGCGGCCGAGACCGTGCTGAGCCATGTCGATGGCGAGCGCGGCGAGCTGATCATCGCTGGCGAGCATGTCGGGCGGCTCGCCGCCATCTCGAGCTTCGAGGGCGTCACCGCCCGGCTCTGGAACGGCGCCAGCAAAACCACCCTCACCGAAGCCAATGTGCGCTCACACCTGGGCGCGGCGCGCGAGCGCGCCTTCACGCGGCTGCCGGACCTGCTGCCGGCGACGCGCGGCATGGGCGTCATCGACGGGTTCCGGGCGGCCGTCGCCGGACTTCGCGCCGAGCCCGGGCTGGAGCACGAGGCGACGATCGTCGGCGCATTTCCGGTGATCGCGGGCGCACTGGTGCGGCGCGCGAGGGGGCTCGAGCCGGTCGCGCCCGATCCCAACGTGAGCCATGCCGCCGACACGCTGCGCATGCTGCACGGGCGTCCGCCGGCCGCGCGCGAGGTCACGGCATTGGACGCCTATCTCGTCACCGCCAGCGACCACGGCATGAACGCCTCGACCTTCACCGCGCGCGTGGTGGCCTCGACGCAGGCCGATCTGTTCGCCGCCGTCACCGCCGGCTATTGCGCACTGACCGGTCCGCTGCATGGCGGCGCGCCGGAGCCGGTGCTGGAAATGCTGGACGCGATCGGCTCGCGCGAGCGCATTCAGCCCTGGGTGGATGCGGCGCTGGCGCGCGGCGAGCGGATGATGGGTTTCGGTCACCGCGTCTATCGCGTGCGCGATCCGCGCGCCGACGTGCTCAAGACCGCGGTCGAGGCGCTGGCGTCCAATGGCACCGATTTGCCGTTTGCCGGCGAGGTCGAGGCCTATATCCGCAGCGCCCTGCGCAAGAAGAATCCGGACCGGCCGCTGGAGACGAACGTCGAATTCTTCACCGCGATCCTGCTCGATGCGCTGGCGATCCCGCGGCAGGCGTTCACGCCGATCTTCGCGGTCGCGCGCAGCGCCGGCTGGACCGCACACGCGCGCGAGCAGCGGCGGACGGGGCGGTTGATCAGGCCGAGCTCGTCGTATGTCGGGGCGATGCCGGTGGCGTGAGGTGGCGCGGATCTCTCCGCGAGTCCGGGAATCGTAGGGTGGGCAAAGGCGCACTTGCGCCGTGCCCACCATCTCTCTCGAGGGAAAAAAGTGTGGGCACGCTTCCGCCGTCGCTCTTCGAGCTATGGCGGACAAGTCGCTTTGCCCGCCCTACGACACTGCCGGCCGCGCGAAAACCGGGACGACACCGGAAGGTACCGCGAGTCCTACGCCTCGCGCACGACCGTCTTCAGATAATTGTACGCCTTGATGATCTCGATCAGGCGGTCTTCGGTCGAGCGGTCGCCGCCATTGGCGTCGGGGTGGTGCTGCTTCACCAGCGCCTTGTACTTGGTCTTGACGTCGGCGAGCGTGGCGCTGGGGCCGAGACCCATGACCTGGAGCGCCTTGCGCTCGGCGTTCATCACCTTGCGGGTCTCGGCCTTGGGCTCCGCTTCGGGGCCCTTGCGCCAGCTGGCGCGGCCGTTGATCTCGGAGAACATGCTGAAAGGATCGGCCGCCATGTCGATCTGTTCCGCGCCCTTCTTGCCGCCATTGGCGCCCATCTTCCAGGTCGGGCGGTGACCGGTCAGCGCATCCTTCTGGTAGCGCGCAACGGCTTCGGCATTCATGCCGGAGAAGAAATTGTAGTTCTGGTTGTACTCGCGCACGTGGTCGAGACAGAAGTGCCAATACTCGCGCTGGTTCTCGCGGCCCTTCGGCGCGCGGTGCGAGCCCTTGTTGGCGCAGCCCGCCCACTCGCAATTGACCGCGGTGTCGCGCGGCTTCACTTCCGGCTGCTTGCCCCGCGGCTTCACGCGGATGGAGTCGAAGAACTTTGATGAATCGATCGGCATGGCTGACTTTGACTACGCAATGCGAAAACCTTCAAGTCTTGACATTGCAATTCGCTGAGCACCCGGTCGCGACGGGCCTGGACGTCCGGGTATTGACGGGGTGCGACCGCGCACCTTAATGGCACACATGGCTATGAAAGACACTATCAGCAACAAGTTGCAGGAAGCTTTCACGCCCGAAAGCCTGCAAGTCGTCGACGAGTCACATTTGCATGAGGGCCACGCCGGCCATCGGGCGGGCGGCGAGACGCACTTCCGTGTCTATATCGTGTCTGCCGCCTTCAAAGGGAAGAGCCGGGTCGACCGTCATCGCATGATAAATTCGGCGCTCGCCGCGGAACTTGCCGGCAGCGTGCACGCGCTCGCGATCAATGCGCAGGCGCCGGGGGAAGGTTAGAACGACGTCCCGGCCCGTCTCGGCTTGGCCTCTTCCAGCTCGGCCTCGCGCGGCACCGGTGAAATACGGAGCGCGGTGATGCGGTTGCGCTCGCGGCGGAGCACGCGGAAGCGGAAGCCGTGGAAGGTGAAGCTCTGGCCGCGGTCGGGGATCGAGCGCGCCTCGTGAATGACGAGGCCGGCGACCGTGGTTGCCTCTTCATCGGGCAGATGCCAGTCCATGGCGCGGTTGAGGTCGCGGATCGGCACCGAGCCGTCGACCACGACGGAGCCGTCGGGCTGGCGGCGCACGCCGGCCACCACCACGTCATGCTCGTCGGAAATATCGCCGACGATCTCTTCCAGAATGTCTTCCAGCGTCACGAGGCCTTCAACCTCGCCATACTCGTCGACGACGAGCGCGAAATGGGTCTTGCGACGGCGGAACGCCTTGAGCTGCTGGGATATCGGCCGCATCTCCGGCACGAACCAGGGCGGCAGCATGATGGTGGAGACGTCGATGCGCGAGGTCTCGCCCTCCGACGCGCGGATGGCGCGCAACAGATCCTTGGCGTGCAGAATGCCGATGATGTTCTCCGGCTTGTCGCGCCACAGCGGAATGCGGGTGTATTCGGTGGCCAGCACCTCCCGCACCAGCTCCTCCGGCGGCAGGTCGGCATTGATCATCACCATGGCGGTGCGGTGAACCATCACGTCGGACACCGTGAGCTCGCCGAGGCGGAAGACGTTGTGAATGTATTCGGCCTCGCCGCTCTCGATCTTGCCGTGCACGGCCGATTCCTCGACCAGGCCTTCGATCTCCGAATCGGTCAGGATCTCGTGTTGCGAAAACTCCTGGACCCCGATCAGGCGCAGGATCGCGCTCGAGGCCGTGTTGAGGCACCAGCTCAGCGGATAGAACACCAGATAGGAGACATGCAGCGGGTACGCGATCCACTGCGACACCGGCATCGGCTCCCGGATCGCAAGCGTCTTCGGCACCTGCTCGCCGATGATGATGTGCAGCGACGAGAAGACCAGGAAGCCCGCCACGAACGAGGTGAAGTGCAGCGTGGCCTCCGACAATCCGAGCGGGCTGAGGACAGGGCTCAGCAGCGCCGACACGGTCGGCTCACCGATCCAGCCGAGACCGAGGGAAGCCATGGTGATGCCGAGCTGGCAGCAGGCGAGATAGGATTCGATATTCCCCATCATGGTCTGCAGCAGGCGAGCGCCGAAGCGGTTCTGCTCGACCATGGCCTTGACGCGGAAGCCGCGGCTCTTCACCAGCGCAAATTCCGCCGCCACGTAGAACGCGTTGGCAGCGAGCAGGAGGGCCGCAAGCAGAAGATTGATCGAGATCGAACTCATGTTTGCCTCGCGACCGCCCCGGCATTCCCCGCCGTTTCGCGGGCGGCCGATCTGAACGGTCCCGCCATCACTGCGCGAGCTTCTCTTTCAGGAAGTCGCGCACCGGCGCCGGCTCGACATCCTTCGCGATCACCGCGCGGCCCACCGCCTCCAGCAGGATGAAGGTGAGCTTGCCGCGCTTGACCTTCTTGTCCTGTGCCATCAACGCCATCAGCGCGTCGGCATCGGCAAGCCCTTCCTGCGCAAAGCCGGCGATGTCCTGCAGACGCGTCGGCAGGCCGGCCTCGATGAGGTGACGCTCGACACGTGCGGCATCGGCCGCGCCGATCATGCCGAGCTTCGCGGAGAACTGCGCCGCCAGCGTCATGCCGATGGCGACGCCCTCGCCGTGGAACAGGCGGTCGGAGAAGCCGGTCGCAGCTTCCAGCGCGTGACCGAAGGTGTGACCGAGGTTGAGCAGCGCGCGTTCGCCGGTTTCGCGCTCGTCGCGTGAGACGATTGCGGCCTTGGCGCGGCAGGAGGTCGCGATCGCATGTTCGCGGGCCGAGCTCCCCCTAGAGATGTCGGCATGGTTCTTCTCCAACCAGGAGAAGAAGGCTTCGTCGCCCAGCACGCCGTATTTGGCGACCTCGGCATAGCCGGCCCGGAACTGACGCGGCGACAGCGTGTCGAGCACGGCGGTGTCGGCGATGACGAGCACCGGCTGGTGGAAGGCCCCGAGCAAGTTCTTGCCCTGCGGCGAGTTGATGCCGGTCTTGCCGCCGACGGATGAATCGACCTGAGCGAGAAGCGAGGTCGGCACCTGCACGAAATCGACGCCGCGGCGCAGGATGGCCGCGGCAAAGCCGGCGAGATCACCGACCACGCCGCCGCCGAGCGCGATGACGAGATCGTTGCGCTCGATTTTTGCGGCGATCAGGGCCTCGCTGACCTTTTCGAGGCCGGCATAGGTTTTCGAGATCTCGCCTTCCTCGACCACGATGCGCGAGGTCGGAATGCCGGCGGCCGCAAGCGATGCTTCGGTCGGCTCGAGCCAGTGTTTTGCCACGGTGCGATCGGTCACGATCGCCGTGCGCACGCCGGGACGCAGCGCGGCGATGCGCTCGCCGAGCGAGGCCAGCACGCCGCGGCCGATGACGATGTCATAGGCGCGATTCTCCAGCGCGACGTCGACGTTGATGGGATCGGAATGCTTCAACGGCGCCGTCATCTTAACGCACTCGCAACGTCTTGAGGTGGTGGGGCGGACTGCTCGCCGCAGAGATGAGCACGCAGCGTCTCGATGCACTCCTCGACGATTTTGTCGTGGGGCACGTCGCGCGAGGCGATGGTGAGGTCGGCTTTGCCATAGACCGGCTCACGCTCGGTGAGCAGGCGCGTCACCGTCCCTTCCGGATCGGCAGTCTGGAGCAGCGGACGGTCGGCACGGCGGCGGACGCGGCGCATGATGACGTCGTGGTCCGCCCTGAGCCAGATCGAGACCGCCTTGGCGGCGATGCGGGACCGCGTCTCCTCGCGCATATAGGCGCCGCCGCCGGTTGCCAGCACCACGGGTCCATCGTCGAGCAGCCGCGCGATCACCCGTGTCTCGCCCTCGCGGAAATGCGCTTCGCCATAACGCTCGAAAATTTCCGGTATGGTCATGCCGGCCGCCGCCTCGATCTCCGTGTCGGCGTCGACGAAGGGCAGCTTGAGCCGGGCCGCGAGCCGCCGGCCGATGGTGGATTTGCCCACCCCCATCATGCCGACGAGCACGATCGAGCGCGCGCCGAGCGCCGACAGGATGTCGGCCTCGGGCGAAGCAGGAAGCGGCAACGCGGCGTCGGACATCGTCTCGCTCGACTGGATCTCGCTCGAACTGCCGCCAGATGCGGCATGCTTTGGCCACCTATACGACCCCATGGGGGCCCTCGCCAGAGGACTCTTGCCACGAAACGGCGAACATGTTGGATGATTTCATTGGTTAATTTGGCTGCCGAGCCCCTACCCGAGACTCCCGAACGATGCCGAGCCTGTTCCGCTTCCTGACGGTCGTTGCTGTGATCGCCGGCATCGTCTATGGCGTGGTCTTCGCGCTGGCGAACTTCGTCAATCCGAAGCCGCGGGAAATGACGGTGACGATCCCGCCGGACAAATTTCTCAAGAAATAGGAGCTAGCCTCCAGGGCATGCGCAACCCGCCCTCAGACGCCAAGCTCATTGGCCTGTTCCTCGACATGCTCGCAGCGGAACAGGGCGCCGGCCCCAACACGCTCGACGCGTACCGCCGCGACCTCACCGATTTCTCCGAATTTCTGGGCCGGGTCGGCCATACCTTCGTGAATGCCGAGACCCAGACGCTGCGCGACTATCTCGCCGATCTCGACACCCGCGGTTTCAAGTCCACCAGCGTCGCCCGCCGGCTATCGGCGATGCGGCACCTCTACCGTTTCCTGCTGAACGAGCGCATCCGCGGTGACGACCCCGCGGCGATCCTGTCAGGCCCGAAGCGCGGCCGCGGCCTGCCAAAAGTGCTGTCGATCGCCGACGTCGACCGCATGCTCCGCCGCGCCAAGGAATTGAGCGAGGCGGAAGATGCCTCGCCCTCCAGGCGGCTGCGGGCGCTGCGGCTCTACTGCCTGCTCGAGGTACTCTACGCCACGGGCCTGCGCGTCTCCGAGCTGGTGGCACTGCCGCGCTCGGCGGCCAAGCGCGACGCCCGCATGATCGTGGTGCGCGGCAAGGGCAACAAGGAACGGCTGGTGCCGCTCAACGACGCCTCGCGGCAGGCGATGGCGGATTATCTCGCCGCGACGAAAGCGGCAAAGGCCGACAAGAAGAACAGCGTGGCAGCCTCGAAATGGCTGTTCCCCTCGTTCGGCGAGAGCGGACATCTGACGCGCCAGCATTTTGCCCGCGACTTGAAGGAGCTTGCGGTCGCCTCCGGCCTGCAGGCCCGGCTGGTCTCCCCGCACGTGCTGCGCCACGCCTTTGCCAGCCATTTGCTGCACAACGGCGCGGACCTGCGCATCGTGCAGACCCTGCTCGGCCACACCGACATCTCGACGACCCAGATCTATACCCATGTGATCGAGGAGCGGCTGAAGAGCCTGGTGCGCGACCTGCACCCGCTGGCGGAGAAGTGAGGATAAGTGAGAGGTCTTCGTGCCCCGGACGCAGCGCAGCACGTCAGTGATGCGCTGCTGAGCCGGGGCCCAGGCCGCGCTGGGTCCCGGCTCTGCGCAGCAGCGCTATAAAAGCGCTGCAGCGCGTCCGGGACACGAGAGCCCAGCCAGAACGACGAGGAAACCGCCTTGACTTCGGCCAGATCTCCGCAGAAAGAGCCGGGGCCCAACGGCTGATTTGGCCGACTGCATCAGCGCACAAGCCAAACCATTGAAGACGCTACACTTCTTTCCGTCATCCCAACTCGCTTCGCTTCTCAAGCCCCGTCCCCTTATATTGAGTTGATGCAAGACCAGATGCGCAGCTATCTCGACTTCGAAAAGCCCGTCGCCGAGCTCGACTCCAAGGTCGACGAATTGCGCGCGCTCGCCGCCACCGGCACCGACATCAGCGACGAGGTCGGACGGATCGAGGACAAGGCGGCGCAGGCGCTGGCCGACCTCTATGCGAACCTGACGCCGTGGCAGAAGACGCTTGTCGCGCGGCATCCGCAGCGGCCGCATTTCAACGACTTCATCAAGGGCCTGATCACCGAGTTCACCCCGCTCGCCGGCGATCGCAAGTTCGGCGAGGACGAGGCGCTGGTCGCCGGCTTCGGCCGCTTCCGCGGCGAGCCGATCTGCGTGATGGGCCAGGAAAAGGGCGATTCCACCGAGAGCCGCATCAGGCACAATTTCGGCATGGCGCGCCCCGAAGGCTATCGCAAATGCGTGCGGCTGATGGAGATGGCCGAGCGCTTCGGCCTGCCGGTGCTGTCGCTGGCCGATTCCGCCGGCGCCTATCCCGGCATCGGCGCCGAGGAGCGGGGACAAGCCGAGGCGATCGCGCGCTCGACCGATGCGTGCCTGGCGCTGACCGTGCCGAACGTCGCGATCATCACCGGCGAGGGCATGTCGGGCGGCGCCATCGCCATCACCACGGCCAACAAGGTCTTGATGCTCGAGCACGCGATCTACAGCGTGATCTCGCCGGAGGCGGCGTCCTCCATCCTCTGGCGCGACGGCACCAAGGCGCAGGAAGCCGCCAACAACATGAAGATCACCGCCCAGGACATGCTCCGCTTTGGCGTGATCGACGCCATCCTGAAGGAGCCGGTCGGCGGCGCCCACCGCGACCCCGCCGCCATGATCGCCACCACGGGCGAGGCCATCGCCAAGGCCTTCGATGAGCTCCGGAACTTTGATGGGGATGCCATCCGCAAGCAGCGGCGGCAGAAATTCCTCGATATCGGCCGCAAACTGGGCTGATTCGCCTCGATTCCGGTCTCGGTAGGGTGGGCAAAGCGAAGCGTGCCCACCATTTTACGCCTCGCAACGGACAGATCGTGGGCACGGCGCTTCGCGCCTTTGCCCACCCTACGAGACCTTTCGCAGCCCCGGTAACCCAGCGTTAACCCTTTTTTTGCCCAAATCGGCGATCTGAGTCCTGCTGGGCCAAAAGCCCAAGTTCCGTCCCAAGTCGCGTCCATTTAGTCTCTGTTGACCATGCCACTGGGCCAACGCCCTCGTGATCCCCGCTCGGGTTGCGACCACATGACCCAGAGGTTAGAATTTTAATCAATGGCTTCAGGGCATAAGCGCTGGAGCGGGGTCTGACCGGGCCCGTCTCGGCGGGTCGGTTTTCCGGTCGGATTGCGCTTCGGGAGAATTGGGGTTCGCGCTTCAATGCCCGGCACGGTGTGGGGTCCATCTTGATTTCTCGTTCGCTTGCTCGCGCGCTCTTGGCTTCGGTTGCGCTGATGACGGCCGGCGTTCTGCTGTCCGGCTGCGACACCGATCAGGTCTCGCTCGCAACCAATGCCAAGGCCAATCAGCCGGTACCGCCGAAGCTGATCGCCGCGATGGCCGAGAAGAACATGGACCTGCAATCGCCGATCCTGGTCCGCCTGTTCAAGCAGGAGGCGGAGCTCGAGGTCTGGAAGCAGACCCGCAACGGCCAGTTCGCGCTGCTCAAGACCTATCCGATCTGCCGCTGGTCGGGCGATCTCGGCCCCAAGGTGCGCGAGGGCGACCGTCAGGCGCCGGAAGGATTCTACTCGATCAACCCGGGCCAGATGAATCCGCAATCGGCCTATTACCTCTCGTTCAACACCGGCTATCCGAACGCGTTCGACAAGGCGCTGGGCCGCACCGGCTCGCAGCTGATGGTGCACGGCGACTGCTCTTCGCGCGGCTGCTACGCGATGACGGATGAGCAGATCGCGGAGATCTATTCGCTGGGGCGCGAATCCTTCTTCGGCGGCCAGAAGGCGTTCCAGCTGCAGGCCTATCCGTTCAAGATGACGCCGGTGAACATGGCCAAGCACCGGAACAATCCGAACATGGCGTTCTGGAAGATGATCAAGGAAGGCTATGATCATTTCGAGGTGACGCGGCAGGAGCCGAAGGTCGATTTCTGCGAGAAGAAGTACGTCTTCGACGCGGCGAAACCGGCCGATGCCAAGCGCGATCCGGTGTTCGACGCTTCCGCAAAATGCCCGGCCTATGTGATCCCCGAGGACGTCGCCAGCGCCGTGCGCGAGAAGCAGGCCAAGGACGAAGCCGAATACGCAAAGCTCGTCGCCAAGGGCACGCCGGTGGCGCGGATGAACACCGGGATCGATGGCGGCATGAACAAGGTGTTCGCCGCCAAGATTCCGGAAGGCTCGACCGGCCTGTCCGAGGGCGCCGAAGGCACCACGCTGCAGATGCTGGCGATGGCGAAGGCGCCGGGCACGATCCCCGGCCACGTCAACCCGCCCAAGCCGAACTTTGATGCGGTGGCAAGCGCGCCGGCGCCGCGGGAAGAGCCGGTGGTCGCCGCGCCCGCGACCAATACCCGCGTCGCCGCAGCAGCTCCGAGCGAGAAATCCGGCGGCTTCTTCTCCAATCTCGGCCGCAAGATGGGGCTCGGCACCGCCGATACCACCGCGACCACCACGCCGGCGCCGCAAGCCACCGCGTCCGCGGCCCCGGCCGCCCAGACCTCCACGACGCCGGCCACGGCCGCCTCGAGACTCAAGGCCGCCGTGACTCGCTTCGTGCCGGGGCAGGACAAGTCCAAGGATTCAGTAAAGGACGCGGCGAAGGACACGCCGAAGCCGGCCGTTGCGGCCGCCAAGCCTGCCGAGCCGCCGAAGCCCGACACCCGCCTTGCCGCAACGCGCCCGGCGCTGAAGCCGTCGGTCTCGGACGGCGCGGGTGACAATGCCCCGATGATGGCTGGCGCCGCGCCGGTGGTGCAGTCGAACTCGTTCGACAGCCGGTTCTCGGCGGTGAAGTAAGGCACGCTACTTCGGACAAACAAAATTTCTCTTTACCCGAACACCCGAAACACCCTATCCTCCTGCCATCTCATCCCTCCGGAAGGGGCGGGTCGCGATCGTCACGGTTCGTGGGGTGGGTTGCGGTGGACGCGGGCGGCGTTGGCGCCAGAGGCGGTCGCAGGGCGGGTAGTCCCCGTGAGCGATCAGCGGGCGCGGTACGACGGCGCTGCCGTGCCCTTGCGAGGCCGAAAGGCGAAGCAGGGCCAGCGTACGGCAAAATCGTGTGGTCCTGGCGCCCGCAGGCTGGCGTCAAGTCTCCGCGGTGGTGTGGGTGCCCGACCGGGTTGCCCACATCAGCGATCTGGCGAGGCGACGGGGGCAAAAGTGCAACGCTCCCCGGGGAGAGCGCGACATAAGCCGTCAAACCACTGCGCAGGGAAGGCCGGTTATCGGGCTGCACCTGTGTCTCCCCTGTGAGCGTCTACTCTACGCATCATGCACAGGGGCTCGTGGGTGCCAGCCGGTACCCGGCCTTCCCTGCGCCCTTCCGACTCGAAGGGCGTCAGAAGCGAAGCAAAACCCGGGCGCGGAAGCGCTGCGGGATCGCGATGTCACGTTCGGTTGTTTGACAATTGAATCGGGGATTCGACGCCGCCACCAGTCTCCGCTGTCATTCCCCGCGAAAGCGGGGAATCCAGTATTCCAGAGGCCGTCGTTATCGATCGAGAGGCCGCGGCGTACTGGATGCCCCGCTTTCGCGGAGCATGACAGGCGAGGTCGATGTTAGATCGCCTCACGCGCATCCCTACGGCGCCAGATAGCGCATCAGCTCCGGATTGCCCCTCACCTCCCCCGCCTCCCCCTGCAGCGCGACTCTTCCGCGGTCGAGCACGTAGGCATAGTCGGCGACGCGGAGCGCGAGGTCGAGGTGCTGCTCGACGATGATGACGGCGATGGTCTTGGCGAGCTCGATCAGGCGCTCGGTGATCTCCTCGATGACGCCGATCCAGACGCCTTCGGTGGGCTCGTCCAGCAGCAGCAGCTTGGGATCGCCCAGCATGGCGCGCCCGATCGCGAGCATCTTGCGCTCGCCGCCGGAGAGCGTGCCGGCGGGTTGGTCGAGGCGCTGGCCGAGCTTCGGGAAGATGGCCAGCACGCGGTCGATTGCCGATGCGTCCTTGCTGGCGAGCGAGCCGACCGCGAGATTGTCGCGCACCGACAGGCGCGCGAACACCGAATGCTCCTGCGGCACATAGCCGATGCCGGCGCGGACGCGCTCCTGGGTGGCGCGGCGACTGATGTCGCGGCCGTCGAAGGCGACCTCGCCCTTCCACGCCGGCAGCTCGCCGACGATGGTCTTCATCAGCGTGGTCTTGCCGGCGCCATTGCGGCCGAGCACGGCGACGCCGCCGCGCCAGGGAATGCCGAGGCTGACGTCGAACAGGACCTGGCTGCGGCCGTAGCCGGCGTCGAGATGCTTGATGTCCAAAAATTCAGGCACGGCGCAGATAGATCTCCTGGACGGATGTGTTGGCCTGGATTTCGGACACCGTGCCTGTTGCCAGCACCTTGCCCTGGTCGAGCACGGTGAGGCGGTCGCAGATGTCGCGGATGAAATCGAGGTCGTGCTCGACGATGACGAGCGAGCAATGCTTTTTGATCGGCTGCAGCAGCTCGCCGGTGACGCGGCGCTCCTCCAGGCTCATGCCGCCGGTGGGCTCGTCGAGCAGCAGCAGCTTCGGCTTGCCGGCGAGCGCCATCGCGATCTCCAGCCATTGCTGCTGGCCGTGCGACAGCGCGGCGGCCGCATCGAAGGCGCGGTCGGCGAGGCGGAACTGCCTCAACATGGTCATGACCTGATCGTGCAACGCGCCGCGTGTGCGCGAGAACACGAGGTCGAACAGCGAGGACTGCGCCTGCAGCGCGAGCAGGATGTTGTCGTAGAGCGTCAGCGACGGCAGCACGGATGTGATCTGGAATTTCAGGCTCATGCCGGCGCGGGCGCGCTCGGTCGGTGTGAACGCGGTGATATCGGTGTTGACGAAGGACACCTTGCCTTGGGTCGGCACTTCGGCGCCGGCGATGCACTTCATCAGCGTGCTCTTGCCCGAGCCGTTCGGGCCGATCAGGCCGTGAAACTCGTTCTCGCCGACCGTGAGGGCCGCGCCGTCGAGCGCGGTGAGCTTGCCGAAGACTTTCTTGATGCCCGCCGCTTCAAGGAGCATTGTGCTTCTCCTTGATCCGGGAGCCGAAGCTGCCGACCCGTTCGCGCTCGCCAAGGACAAAACTGATCAGGCCGAGCGGCCGGAACAGGATCACGAGCAGGAGCAGCAGGCCGAGGATGATCGGCCAGATGTCGCGGTAGTTGTCCGAGAGCCAGAAGCTGACGCCCTCGACGATCACGGTGCCGATGACGGCGCCGATCAGTGTGCCGGAGCCGCCGAACAGGACGTAAAGCACGACCTGGGTCGAAACCACGACGCCGACCATGTTGGGCCAGACGAAACCTTCGTGGAAGGCATACAGGCTGCCGGCAAGACCGGCGATGGCCCCGCCGATGGTGAAGATGATCGCTTTCAGGTGCTGCGCCTTGTAGCCGAAGAAGGCGATGCGCTGCTCGTTCTCGCGCAGCCCCGCGAGCGCCAGGCCGAACTGCGAGCGCACCAGGAAGCGGCAGAGCAGATAGACGACGACGAGGATGCCGAGCACGAGATAATAGAAGGCCGGTCCTTCCGTGAAGTCGTAAGACCCAAACGACATCGGCGCGATCGAGGGGATGCCGTTCTGGCCGCCGAGATAATACCAGCCGCGCGCCAGACGATCGGCGGCGTAGGAGCCGGTCAGCGTGCCCAGCGAGACGAAGATCACGCTGGAGGGGTGCCGTCCCAGCAGCAGGAAGCCGCCGAGCAGCAGCGCGAAGGTGAGGCCGATCAGCGTGCCCGCCGGCAGCACCAGGAAGATGTTGGTGATGCCGAGGTCGCGCGCGAGCAGGGCGACGCCGTAGCCGGCCGAGCCGAAGAACAGGGCCTGGCCGAAGCTCATGATGCCGGCATAGCCCCAGACCAGGTCGAACGACAGCGCGAACAGCGCGAGGATGACCACGCGCGTCGCGAATACCGTGAGATAGTCCTGCAGCACCAGGGGCGCGAACAGCGCCGCGACGAACACAATGCCCTCGACGATGGGCAGGATTTTTCGTCCTGCCTTGACGCGGTCATTGGCCTGTTCCGCCGCTGCGCCTTCAGCCATCGCACCATCCGCTTCGTCGTCCGCGTCGGCGACGATGGCCTCTCTTACCACACTCATCGGCTTCAGCATTCCGAGTTAAACATCGTGAGAGTCAGCCACGTTAATGACGGCGGGTTTACCTCTCCCCAGCGGGGAGAGGTCGGATTGCGCAGCAATCCGGGTGAGGGGCCGCGGCAGCCAGTGAGACCAGATCCCCTCACCCGGATCGCATCTTGCGATGCGATCCGACCTCTCCCTCCGGGAGAGGTGAAGATTCAGCATTCCTTGGGATCGACGAGACCGTTGCTGCGCCCGACGATCTCGTAATTGCCGCTCTTGGCGACCGCGGTGTACATCTTCATCTTGCAGTGCCGCTTGCCCGGCACCATCTCGGCGGGTCCGCCGGGACCTTCGGCGATCTTGGCATGGTCGAGCGCGGCGGCCACGGACTCGCGGTCGATCTTGCCGGCTTCCTTGACTGCGGCTTCCCACAGCTTGAGGCCGCGATAGGTGCCGGTGGCCGCGCTGCCGGCGGCGAACAGGAAGTTGCCCGGGAAATCCTTTTCATAGGCCGCCTGGATCTTGGCGTCGAACGGGTTCTCCTTGGTCAGCACCTTGAAATAGTCGAGGCAGCTGGCGAGGCCCTCGATTTCGGCAGCCTGGTTGATGTTGAGCGTGTTCTCGTCGTAGTAGACGCAGGCGAGACGTCCGCCGTTCTTGAGGAAGCCGGCTTCATAGAGCTGCTTGAAGAACGGTCCGACGCCGGGCGGGATGACGGTGTTGAAGACGACGTCGACCTTGTTGGAGATGATGCGGTTGACGGTCGCGGAGAAGTCGACCTGGTCGAGCGGGTAATATTCTTCGAACACGACCTCGCCGCCACTCGCCTCGATCACCTTGCGGGCATAGACGTTGAGGGTATGCGGCCAGACGTAGTTGGCGCTGGGCAGCGCGAACTTCTTGCCGCCGTTCTTGATCAGCCAGGGGATGAACTCGTCGCATTGCTGCGCCGGCGTCGGGCCGGTGCAGAACAGGTAGGGCGTGCACTCCTTGCCCTCGTAGAGCTGCGGATAGATGTAGAGCGTCTTGCCGCGCGCCACGATCGGGTCCTTGATCGCGTTGCGCATCGACGAGGTGATGCCGCCCAGCACCATGTCGACCTTGTCGCGCTGGATCAGCTTGCGGACGTTGCCGACGGCGACGGATTCGTTGGATGCGGTGTCCTCGATGTAGAGCTCGAGCGGACGGCCGAGCAGGCCGCCGGCCGCATTGATTTCCTTGATTACCATTTTCGCGACGTTGGCGTCGGCGTTGCCGGCATAGGCGATCGGGCCGGTGAGGTCGGTGGCGATGCCGACCTTGATCGGCGCCTCGGCCGCATTGGCCCAGGGCGCCGGGATCACCCAGCTGCCGACGCCGGTTGCGACCGCGCCCGATGCAAAGGCGAAATTGGAGAGAAAGCGGCGGCGTGAAAGCTGCGTACGATCGAACATGACTAAACCCCTTTTCCAGCGATGAGACCTTGCGGACGGAATTTGATGAAGACGATAGCAAGGACGAAGACGAGGACGTCGGCGACGACGGGCGCCATCACCCAGGGCAGCGCCGCGCTCAGCGTGCCGATGACCCCCGCGCCCGCGACCGGGCCGATGAAGGAGCCGACGCCGCCGACCATGACCGCGACGAAGCCCTGGATCAGGAAGCGCAGGCCGAGATCGGCAAACAGGCTGAACACCGGCACGATCAGCGCGCCGGCAAGGCCGGCGAGCGCTGCTCCGAAGGCAAAGGTGGCGCCGTAGATCAGCGGCGTGGAGATGCCCGAGGCACGCGCCAGCGACGGGTTCTCCAACGTCGCCCGCACGCGCAGGCCGAAGCTCGTGCGTGACAGCAGCAGATAGCAGAGGCCCATCACCAGCAGCGTGATGACGATGATGGTGAAGCGCCAGGCCGAGATGTGCATGGCGCCGACGTCGATCGAGCCGCCGATCGGCTCCGGCACGGTGAGATAGAAGCCGCCGATCAGCCCGCGAACGACTTCGCGGATGATCAGGCCGAGCGCATAGGTGCCGAGCATGGCAACGATCGGCGCGGCGTAGAATCGACGGATAATCAGCGCCTCCAGCACGAAGCCGAGCGCGCCGACCACGAAAGGCGCTGCCACCATGCCCGCCCAGATCGGCAGGCCCTTGGCATAAGCGAGATAGGTGATGTACGCCCCGAGCAGGACGAACTCGCCCTGCGCGAAGTTGAAGATGCCCATCATGCTGGCGATGATCCCGAGCCCCAGCACGATCAGGACGATGATCGCACCGAAGCTCAGGATTTCGAACGCTGCGACGAACGCGTTAGCCATGTGGTGGTGTTCCGTTCGTCTGGACTAGTCCCTCGTTCACATCTTCTTCCAGTCGCCGATCTGCTCGAAGGCATGGGCGGCGCGGTAGATGGTGGATTCCTCGAACATGCGGCCGACCAGCATCAGGCCGACCGGCAGGCCGTCGACCATGCCGCAGGGCAGCGACATCGCGGGATGATGGGTGATGTCGAACGGCGCGGTGTTCGAGATCATCTCGAGCGCACGGGCAACGTAGTCCTCGCGGCTGGCATTGGGCTCCGGCAGCTTGGTCGCCTTCATCGGCGTGGTCGGCATCAGCAGCAGATCGTAATCCCCGAACGCCTTGTCGTAGGCCGCGGTCAGCCGGCGCGAGATGTTGAGCGCCTTGCCGTAGAAGCGTGGACCGAAATTGTTGTTGATGTAGGTGCCGAGCATCATGAACAGTTTCGTGGTCTCGGACAGCGAGTCGGCCTGCCGGCGCCAGCCGCGATGGAAATCCATCAGCGAGGTCGAATAGAGATCGCCGCGGCTGAGGCCGTAGCCATCGCCGAACATCATGGTCTGGGTCAGGCCTTCGGTACCGATCGGAGTCCAGATCGCTCCGCCCATGAGGTGCATCGGAATCGAGACGGTCTCGACAGTGGCGCCCAGATCCTTGAAGCGCTTTGCGGCCTCGCGCACGCTTTCGTTCACCGCAGACTCGGCGGTCGGCTGCTCGAAACCCTCCTTGAGGATGCCGATCTTCATGCCCTTGACGCCCTGGCCGAGCGCCTTGGTGTATTCCTCGACCTTCGGGGCCTTGATCCTGGGATCGTAGCCGTCATCGCCGGCGAGCACCTCGAGCAGCAGCGCATTGTCGGCGACGGTCGCGGTCATCGGGCCGGTGTGATCGACATAGATCTCGATCGGCATGATGCCGGTGTAGGGAACGAGGCCCCAGGTCGGCTTCATGCCGTAAATGCCGCAGAACGACGACGGCATGCGGATCGAGCCGCCCTGGTCGCCGCCGATCGCCATGTCGACCTCGCCGAGCGCGACCACGACGCCCGATCCCGACGACGAGCCGCCGGCCGAGTAGCCCATCTTGTGGGGATTGTGCACCGGCCCGTAGGAGCCGGTGTGGCTGCCGCCGGACAGGCAGAAATGCTCGCAATGCACCTTGCCCTTGATCTCGGCGCCGGCATCCAGCATGCGCGTGACGATGGTGGCGTCGAAATCGGGCACATAGCCCTCCAGCGTCGACGAGCCGTTGGTCATGGGCACGCCGGCCAGCATGATGTTGTCCTTCAGTGCAACGGTCTTGCCCTTGAGCTTGCCGCTGGCGGCGCCCTTCACGGTCGACTTGCGATACCAGGCATTGCGCGGGTTCTCTTCGGCCGAGGGCCGATAGCCCGGCGTGCGCGGATATTTCACCTCGGGCAATTCGTCCGGCATCGCGGCAACGAGATTGTAGGCTTCGATCGAGCCCTGCATGAGACCGCGGAACGAGGCGACGTCATCATCGGTGAGCGAAAGGCCGCACTGCTCGGCGACACTGCGAAGTTGGGCTGGCGTGGGAAGGGCAACTGTCACGGCGCTCTCCTTGAAGGCTTCTTGATCCCTGGCACTGATGGAAGCCTCTCGCCCGCGCCTTGGGGGTGCGGGTCAACCGGCTTCACGTGGTTACTAGAGACGGAAATATTTTCCTTTTCAAGTATTATTTCGCGAGAGCGCTGCGGCGTATCGGCAGCCGTCGCTCAGAGCGTCTTGATGATCTTGAAGTCGAGACCGTCGGCTTCAGCGAGGTACATCGGCATCTCGGCACGGCCATCGCGAAGCGTCACGGGACCGCGGCCCGCCGAGTAGACGGTGTTCCGCGCGGCCTTCAGCAGCGGACGAAAGGCCAATGATCCGGCACGGTTGGCGACGGATTCCAGGAAGCGCAGCCCCTCATAGTTCGACTGACCGACGGAGCCGACCGGCGGCGCGTTGGCACCGAACATGGAATAATAGGCACCGAGGAACTCGTCATTGGCGCGCGAGGCCAGGCCGTTGAAATAGCCGGAGGCGCAGAACAGATTCTCGGTGTTGTCGGCACCGATGCCGAGCAGCACGGTCTCGTCCATCGCACCTGCAAGCCGCAGCGTTGAGGTGGCAAGGCCCGCTTCGGCGAAGGCGCGGTTGAAGGTGATGCTGTCGGTGCCGATCAGCGAGATCAGCACCACATCCGGCTTGGCGGCACGGATCCGCGCCAGATGCGGCTCGTGATTGTCCTCGCCTACGGGTACGAACTCCTCGCCGACGACCTGGCCGCCCGCCTCCTTGATATAGCGCTTGACCGCGCGATGCGACTGCCAGGGCCAGACGTAGTCGCTGCCGATCAGGTACCAGCGTGCCGCCTTCTTGACGTCCGCGAGCCAATGGATCGCCGGCCGGCTCTGCCAGCGCGGCGTCTCACCGATCGCCATGACGCCCGGCGTGCGCTCGCCGCCTTCATAGACGGGCGTGTAGATGTAGGGGATGCGGTTGCCGGTGACCTTGCGCAGTGCGACGCGGACCGCGCTGATATGCGAGCCCATGATGAGGTCGACCTCGTCGAGTGCAATCGCCTGCTCGGCACGGCGCACCACCTCCTCGATCGGTCCGCCGGAATCGTAGATCGACAGTTCGAGCTCGCGGCCGAGAATGCCGCCGCGCTTGTTGATCTCGGCAACCGCCAGCATCGCGCTGTTGGTTGAGGTCGGGCCCCAGATTCCGGGCGAGCCCGTGAAGGTGAGGAAATTGCCGATGCGCAGCTTGCTGCGCGCGCCGCGCCGCCTCATGAAATGCGCATCGACCGGAGACAGGTCGAAATCCGCCGCCGATGACGACAAATTCCTGAACAGCAAGGACGGCGGCAACGCCGGGCCGCCGTGAGCCGGGAAGTTTACCGTCGCGTGCACGCCAACTCCTGTCTGAGACCAGACTTGAAAGCACATTGAGCAGGCGGCCGCGGCTTCCGCCCTTTTGTTGGGCAATGATCCTATTTTGAAAATATTGAATATTCAAGAATTGAAGTGCATATAGATGCAGCATTGTTTGCAAGACATTCACTCATTTGGGTCAAGACGAAGTCTTAGCCGTGGCAAAACCGTCGAAAGAAAACTCCCCGATCACCGAACATCTCGCCTACCTGCTCGCGCAAGCCAACCGGGAGATCAACCGGCAGCTCGAATTGCGGTTGAGCAAGGAAGGCGTGCCGGTCGAGCAATGGCGCATCCTGAAAGTGCTGTCGGATGGCGAGGGCCATTCGATGGGCGAGCTTGCTGACGCCGTGCTGCTCAACCATCCGACGCTGACCAAGATGATCGACCGCATGGTCTCCGACACGCTGGTCTATCGCGTGCAGGACCCGAACGACCGCCGCAAGGTGCTGATGTTCATCTCCGACCGCGGCAAGGTGCTGTGCAAGAAGCTCAACTCGCTCGCGGTCGACCAGGAGGAGCACATCCTGGAGAGCTACGGCGACAAATCGACGAGCGAATTGAAGCGGCTGCTGGAGAGCTTGATCGATAGCTCGAATTGAGCGCGAGCTACACCCTCAACTGTCATCGCCCGCGGAGGCGGGCGATCCAGTATTCCAGAGACGATTGTGATTGAGCCGAAAGGCTGGGGCGTACTTGATGCCCCGCCTTCGCGGGGCATGACAGCATCACCTAATCACTACGCATACCGCCCGTGGCAGTGCTTGTACTTCTTGCCGCTACCGCACGGGCAGTCCTCGTTACGGCCGACCTTGCCCCAGCTCGTCGGGTTCTTCGGATCGCGCAGCGCAGCGTCGGTAGCCTGGGTGCCGAGGGTGACGCTGGCGAGGGCCATCTCGTCTTCGCCGGTGTTCGGATCGAACTTGTGCGCCTCCATCGGCGGCAGCACCGGGGCTTCCTGCTCCGGCGGGACGATCTCGACACGCATCAGCTGCGCCGTGACCGCCTCGCGCAAGTGAGCGCTCATCTCCTGGAAGAGATTGAAGGCTTCGGTCTTGTACTCCTGCAAGGGATCGCGCTGGCCGTAACCGCGCAGGCCGATGACCTGGCGCAGATGGTCGAGCATGATCAGGTGCTCGCGCCAGAGATGGTCGAGCGTCTGCAAGAGGATGGTCTTCTCGACGTAACGCATCACGTCGGGACCCCATTGCGCGACCTTCGCCGCCATGTGCTCGTCGGCCTTGGTCTCGATGCGGTTGAGCAGCTCCTCGTCGGCGATGCCCTCTTCCTTGGCCCATTCGTCGACCGGCAGGTCGAGATCGAGCACGCGCTTCAATTCGTCCTTCAGACCCGCGACGTCCCACTGCTCGGCATAGGCATGCTCGGGGACGTGCTTGGCGACGAGGTCGTCGATGAAGGCGTGGCGCATGTCGGCGACCGTCTCGGCGACGCTCTCGTCCTTCATCAGCTCGACGCGCTGATCGAAGATCACCTTGCGCTGGTCGTTCTGGACGTTGTCGAACTTGAGGAGGTTCTTGCGGATGTCGAAGTTGCGCGCCTCGACCTTCTGCTGCGCCTTCTCCAGCGCCTTGTTGATCCAGGGATGGATGATGGCCTCGCCCTCTTGCAGGCCGAGACGCTGCAGCATGCTGTCGAGACGATCCGAGCCGAAGATGCGCATCAGATCGTCTTCCAGCGACAGGAAGAACTTCGAGCGGCCGGGGTCGCCCTGACGGCCGGAACGGCCGCGCAGCTGGTTGTCGATGCGGCGGGATTCGTGGCGCTCGGAGCCGATGATGTAGAGGCCGCCGGGCTTCTTCACGGTCTTGGCGGGCTTGCTTCCCTTGGCCGGCTCGACCTCGACGGTCTCCTCGGCCTTCAGCACGATGTCGCGGAAATGCTCGATGTCGGCCTTGATCTGCTCGATCTTCTTGGCCTTCTCGGCTTCGTCGGTGATGCCGGCCGTTTCCTGCTGGATGCGCATCTCCAGGGAGCCGCCGAGCTTGATGTCGGTGCCGCGGCCGGCCATGTTGGTGGCGATCGTGATCGCGCCGGGCACGCCGGCCTCTGCGACGATATAGGCTTCCTGCTCGTGGAAGCGCGCGTTCAGCACCGCGAACAGCTTGGCCGGCTTGCCGGCGCGGGCGGCGGCATAGAGCTTGTCGAGTGCGCCCTCCTTGCCGAAATCGATCTGCTTGTAGCCGTTCTTCTTGAGGAAATCGGCCAGCACTTCCGACTTCTCGATCGAGGCGGTACCGACCAGCACCGGCTGCAGCCGCGCATTGGCCCGCTCGATCTCGGCGAGGATGGCCTGATATTTTTCCTTGTGGGTGCGATAGACCTCGTCGTCCTCGTCGAGGCGCGCGATCGACAGATTGGTCGGGATCTCCACGACCTCGAGCTTATAGATGTCGAACAATTCGTCCGCTTCGGTCGCGGCGGTGCCGGTCATGCCCGCCAGCTTCTCGTACATGCGGAAGTAGTTCTGGAAGGTGATCGAGGCCAGCGTCTGGTTCTCGGGCTGGACCTGGACGTGCTCCTTGGCTTCCAGCGCCTGGTGCAGGCCTTCCGAATAGCGGCGGCCCGGCATCATGCGGCCGGTGAATTCGTCGATGATGACGACCTCGTTGTCGCGGACGATGTAGTCCTTGTCGCGCGTGAACAGCGTGTGGGCGCGCAGGGCCTGGTTGATGTGGTGCACGACGGAGACGTTCTCGACGTCGTAGAGCGATTCGCCCTTGAGCTGGCCGGCATCGCGCAGCAGCGTCTCGATCTTCTCCATGCCGCCTTCGGTCAGCGTCACCGTGCGCTGCTTCTCGTCGACCTCGTAGTCGGTCTTGTCGAGCTTGGGCAGGAAGCCGTCGATGGTGTTGTAGAAGTCGGAGCGATCGTCGAGCGGACCGGAGATGATCAGCGGCGTGCGCGCTTCGTCGATCAGGATGGAGTCGACTTCGTCGACGATGGCGAAGAAGTGCGGCCGCTGGACCATGTCCTCGAGCCGGTACTTCATGTTGTCGCGGAGATAGTCGAAACCGTATTCGTTGTTGGTGCCGTAGGTGATGTCGCAGGCATAGGCCGCCTTGCGCTCGGCATCGTCGAGGCCGTGCACGATGACGCCGGTGGTCATGCCGAGGAAGCTGTAGATCTGACCCATCCAGCCGGAGTCGCGGCGGGCGAGGTAGTCGTTGACGGTGACGACGTGGACGCCCTTGCCGGCGAGCGCGTTCAGATACACCGCAAGCGTTGCGACCAGCGTCTTGCCTTCGCCGGTCTTCATCTCGGCGATGTCGCCCTCGTGCAGCACCATGCCGCCGATCAGCTGGACGTCGAAATGGCGCTGGCCGAGCGTGCGCTTGGCGGCCTCGCGCACGGTGGCGAAGGCGGGGACCAGCAAGTCGTCGAGCGTCTTGCCGTTCGCGAGCTGCTGCTTGAATTCCGCGGTGCGGGCCTTGAGCGCCTCGTCGGAAAGCTTGGCGAGCTCAGGCTCCAGCGCGTTGATCGCGTTGACGCGGGACTGATATCCCTTCACCCGCCGGTCGTTGGCGGAGCCGAAAAACTTGCGGGCGAGCGCGCCGATCATGCCTAGTTCCTGTGTTCGCGATTTAACCGCGTTGGGCCCAAGAAGTTGTTCCCCGCCTGCCTATCAACTCACCGTGACGCTTCGCGGCGTCAGAGCCCGGACTGCGGGGTCATCCGCCATATGGGTGGGAATTGGGCAAGTCTGGGTTCAACGGCCAAAAACGCAGCAAAATAAACGCCATCGCCATGGTCGCGACCGGGCAGAGATATGGCCCGGTCAGGGCCTTGTCAACGGCGGGCGCATTGCGGCTAATTCATCATTTTGACAGACTTTTCGCGTTGCCAAGCCCCCCTGATTGGGCGAGTGTCCGCCCCGCTCGAGCAGCCCCCTGCTTCAACATAAGGATTTTCCATGACCGCCTCGTTCCCGGTAATCACCGGCCAGCGCTTCCGCAACGCGTCCGCCCTGGCTGGCAGCCTCGCCCTGGCGCTGTCCCTGGCGTTTGCGGGCCCGCTCCGGGCCGCCGATGATCCGGTGCTGGCGAAGGTCAACGGCGCGGAAATCAAGAAGAGCGACGTCACCATGGCCGAGGAGGAGCTCGGGCCGAGCCTCGCCCAGATGGACCCGGCGACCAAGGATGAGAACGTCCTCTCGTTCCTGATCGACATGAAGATCGTCAGCAAGGCTGCCGAAGACAAGAAAATCGCCGACAGCGAGGAGTTCAAGAAGCGCCTCGCCTTCGCCCGCAACCGGCTTCTGATGGACAGCCTGCTCGCCAACGAGGGCAAGGCCGCCACCACGCCGGACGCCATGAAGAAGGTCTATGAGGAGGCTTCCAAGCAGATCACCGGCGAGCAGGAGGTCCGCGCCCGCCACATCCTGGTCGAGACCGAGGACGAGGCCAAGGCGGTAAAGGCCGAGCTCGAGAAGGGCGCCGATTTCGCCGAGCTCGCCAAGAAGAAGTCCAAGGATCCGGGCTCCGCCGACGGCGGCGACCTCGGCTTCTTCACCAAGGAGCAGATGGTGCCGGAATTCTCGGCGGTGGCCTTCTCGCTGGAGCCCGGCAAGATCTCCGACCCTGTGAAGTCGCAGTTCGGCTGGCACATCATCAAGGTCGAGGAAAAGCGCAACCGCAAGGCGCCCGATTTCGAGCAGGTCAAGGCCCAGATCGAGCAGTACGTGACCCGCAAGGCCCAGGCCGAGTATGTCGCCAAGCTGCGCACCGAAGCCAAGGTCGAGCGGCTGGACCAGCCGGCGGCGGATGCCTCCAAGGACGCCAAGCCGTCAGACAGCAAGATGGCGCCGCCGGCGAAGAAGTAAGAATTCGCTGTCACTTCGCGGACGCCAAGAGTATCTAACGTCGCAATGGCCGGGGCTCCCCCGGCCATCTGCATGTCCAGACCCTACCAAGGCGCCCGCGATGTCCTCCTCCGTCTCTCCCCTCGCCCCCAAAACCGTCCCTGATATGCCCGTGATCGCAGGCGTCCGTCTTGCGACGGCCGAAGCCGGCATCCGCTACAAGAACCGCACCGACGTGCTGCTGGCGGTGATGGACAAGGGCACTGCGGTCGCCGGCGTCTTCACCAAGTCGAAATGCCCCTCGGCCCCGGTGGAATGGTGCCGCACCAAGCTGAAGGGCGGCAAGGCGCGCGCACTCGTCGTCAATTCCGGCAATGCCAACGCCTTCACCGGCAAGACCGGCCGCGCCTCGACCGCGCTGACCGCGAAGATCGCGGCGAAGGCGGTCGGCTGCAGCGAGAGCGAGATCTTCCTGGCCTCGACCGGGGTGATCGGCGAGCCGCTGGACGCCACCAAGTTCGACGGCGTGCTCGGCCGTCTCGCCGAAACCGCCGAGCCCGGCGATTATCTCGCCGCGGCCAGGGCGATCATGACCACCGACACCTTCCCGAAGGTCGCGACCGCGACCGTCAAGCTCGGCAAGGCCAAGGTCACCATCAACGGCATGGCCAAGGGCGCCGGCATGATCGCACCCGACATGGCGACGATGCTGTCCTTCATCTTCACCGACGCGCCGATCGCGCCCGCCGCACTGCAGGCCCTGCTCAAGGCCGGCGTCGAGGACACGTTCAATGCGGTGACGATCGACGGCGACACCTCGACCTCCGACACGCTGCTGGCGTTTGCGACCGGCGCTGCCGCCGCGCATGGCGCACCGAAGATCAGCCGCGCCAGCGATCCGCGCCTGAAGACCTTCGTCAAGGCCTTCAACCAGGTGCTCGCCAATCTCGCCGAGCAGGTCGCCCGCGACGGCGAAGGCGCGCGCAAGCTGGTCAAGATCACCGTCGAGGGCGCCAAGACCAAGGCCTCCGCCCGCAAGATCGCGATGTCGATCGCCAACTCGCCGCTGGTGAAGACCGCGATCGCCGGGGAGGACGCCAATTGGGGCCGCGTGGTGATGGCCGTCGGCAAGGCCGGCGAACCCGCCGACCGCGACAAGCTCTCGATCTCCTTCAACGGCATCCGCGTCGCCAAGAGCGGCGCGCGCGATCCGTCCTATGACGAGGCCCAGGTGTCGGAAGCGATGAAGGCGCCGGAAATCGCGATTCTGGTCTCGCTCGGCCTCGGCAAGGGCCGCGACCGCGTCATGACCTGCGACCTCACCAAGGAATATGTGGCGATCAATGGGGATTACAGGTCGTAGGCCTCACGGTGTCATTCCGGGGCTCGCGAAGCGAGAACCCGGAATGCGTCCAAGCAATCACCCCGAGATCCTTGCGTCGGCAACCGCCTTCTTGAACAGCGCGTTCATGGCGTCCGAGATGCCCTGCGTCGGGCTGACCTCAAAATACAGGCCCGGCGAAGCGCAGCTCTCCATGTTCTGTGCGATCTGGCTGTTCGGCGACGGGCCATAGGGGCCGGCATTGAACGGGTCGATCCATTTCATGTACCAGGAGTTGGTCGGCAGCGCGAGATAGGTCGTGTACAACACAGCGATCTTGATGCCGCGATCCTTCATCGTCTTGCAAAGTGCAGGGTTGAGCGGTGACTGGCAGCGCGTGCTGCCCGAGAGCGGTTTCAGGCACCCGGTGTTACTCTCGTCGGCGACGCCATCAGACACGAAGAACAGGTATTTGAGCGGACTGGACGAGGTGCCGCTTCCGGGGGAGCTGATCTGGCCGTTGATCGCAGGAAAGACCGCGGTGAATGGGGTATCCTGATCGTTATTCTCGTTCTGGCCGTTCACCGACATCAAGTCGATGTTGCCGGCCGCCGTTTTGGCGCTGGAGAGAGAGGACGACAACGAAAACAGACTGCGCAGACCGAGCGAGCTTGCAGAGCCGCCGAAATCATAGATCGCCATTCTGAACTGGTTTGAATAGGTCTGAGTGGCGTTTGCCGTATCCATCAAGGACTGCGTGGCGCTCCGAAGTACGTCGATCCGGGTGGTCACGCCAAGCTTCTTGGCCAGGTCGTAATAATTGTTCTTGTCGTTGAGGTCGTGGCAGGCGAAAGCGCACTTATCGGACGTGTTGTTGACCATCTTCTGCACGTCGCTCGGCGTCGCGCCGACACCCATCGACGGAGAATTGTCCAGCAGCAGATAGAAATCGATATAGAGCGGCATGCTGGCCGTCGCCTTCGACGTGCCACTCAAGGTCATCGCGGACTTGCCGATCACGCCGAGAAACATGGTGTTCATAGTTGCGGTGAACGAAACCGTCGCAGTGACGGTCGAGCCGGACTTGATCACGGTCGGCGTGAGGCCCGTCAGCGTGTAGCCGGTCAGATTGGCGCGATTGGCATCGAAGATGTTCTGGGCGTCCGTAACGCCGACCGAAATGGAGCCGTCCGCAGTCATGTTGCCGGCGGCCTTGAAGCCGGGCGAGGCCTTGGCGATCGAGCCGACACTGGCCGCATCGGCGGCAGCCTGAAGCTTGGACCGGGTCAGCGTCGCGCGCGAATAATCGATGGCGCAGCCGATCGCACTGATCACCGGAACGCAGGCGAGAGCAAAAATCACCGCGATATTGCCGCGCCGGTCGTGGACGAACCGGCGGAAGAGAACGGAAAGCGCAGTGCGCATGGGTCGGACCTGGTGTGGTTTAAGCGTTCCCACACTAGGAACCGTGGATTAAATATGACTTATGGAGACCTTGGAAACATGGACCGCAACGAGGTTAACAAACCGTTGCGGACGATCATCAGCGAGTGACGACCACGCATGGCCGATCTCAAACTGACACTGGTGGTGGCCTGCGCGCTCGTCGACGCCGACAAACGCGTCCTGATCGCGCAGCGCCCCGAAGGCAAGGCGCTGGCGGGCCTTTGGGAATTCCCCGGCGGCAAGTGCGAACCGGGCGAGCGGCCGGAGCAGAGCCTGATCCGCGAGCTGCATGAGGAGCTCGGCATCGAAGTCGCCGAGCCGTGCCTCGCGCCGTTGACCTTCGCCAGCTACGCTTATGAGACCTTCCATCTCCTGATGCCGCTCTACATCTGCCGGCGTTGGGAGGGAATGGTCACCGCACGCGAAGGCCAGAACCTTGCCTGGGTCCGCGCCAACAAGCTGCGCGACTACCCGATGCCGCCGGCGGATATTCCGCTGATCCCGCATCTGATCGATTTGCTGATGTGATTGCACTGTACCCCGGACGCAGCGCGAAGCGCTGCAGAGCCGGGGCCCCAGGGCGCAGACCGGGTCCTGGCTCTGCGCAGCAGCGTTAGAACGCTGCAGCGCGTCCGGGACACGCGTCACTCCTTCCCGGCCTTCTTCACCGCCTCCGCCAGGCTCGCTTTCGCCGACCCCGGCTTGAGCGGCTGTTGCTGGCTCGCATGCGGCGCCCAGCCAGAGAGCCAGATGATGTCGAACGTCGCGCGGGTGCGGCCGTCGGCATCGGCAAAGCGCTCGGTGTAAATCTCGGCCATCCGCAACAGCGTCGCGCGCCTGCTAGGTGTGCGGCGCCGCTCGATCAGCACATTGGCCGCGCCCATGCGGCGGAGATCCTGCATCAAGGCGAACGCATTGCCATAGCGCACCACGACACGATCGACGTCAGTCACCGGCAAGGCAAAGCCCGCGCGCTGCAGCAGCGCGCCGATATCGCGGAGGTCCGCAAACGGTGCGACACGCGGCGACACGCCGCCCTCGCATTCGGCTTCCGCCGCCGCAAAGGCCTGCCGCAGCTCGGTGAGGCTGTCGCCGCCGATCATCGCGGCAAGCAGCAGGCCGTCCGGCTTCAGCGCCCGCCGGATCTGCGCCAGCACGCCCGGCAGGTCGTTGACGAATTGCAGCGCCAGCGCCGAGACGAGGAGGTCCAGGCTTTCCGGCGCGAAGGGAAGCTTCTCCGCGCCGGCCGCGTCGAGCGCGATGTGCTCGATGGAAGGAAGCCGCGTGCGCAACGCCACCAGGCCCGCGCCGGGCGTCCAGAGGTCGGCGGGAGCGTGAAACTCCCGCATCACCGCCGCCAACCGGTCTGACATGTCCTCGGCAACGCGATCGAGCAGGAAGCTCACGGGACCCTGCGCCTGCGCACGCCGCTGCCGCGCGTGCAGCAAGGCGCGATCGAACAAAGCAGGCGGGGTTTGAGGGGGTTGGGCCATGCCGCTGGTTACGCCGATCTCCACGGTTCTGGCAATCCGCTGCGTACAACGCTAGCCTCCCCACATGGAAGCTAACACCGTCCCTTCCCGTTCCATCGTCGCACCGCTTCGAGCCGCGTGGACGGCCGGCCGCCACGTGCTGGCGCGGGCGGCGCGGCTGGCGCTCGACATCGCGCTGCCGACACAGTGCGTATCCTGCCACGAGCCGGTCGAGGGCGAAGGCGTTTGCGCTTCGTGCTGGGCGCGGCTGTCGTTCATCGAACGGCCCTATTGCCCGCGGCTCGGCATCCCCTTCGTCTATGACCCCGGCCCCGACATGCTGTCGATGGAGGCGATCGCGAGCCCGCCGGCCTACCAGCGGGCGCGCGCGGCGGTGCGCTACGACGACGTCGCGCGCTCGCTGGTGCATGCGCTGAAATACCAGGACCGCACCGATCTGGCGCCTGCCATGGGCCGCTGGATGGCACGCGCGGGTCGCGAGTTGCTGACCGGCGCCGACATGCTGGTGCCCGTGCCCCTGCATTGGCGGCGGGCCTGGCGGCGCCGCTACAACCAGTCCGGAGCCCTCGCCCGTGTGATCGAGCGGCAGAGCGGGGTCAAGGTAGCAGGCGACGTGCTGCGGCGGGTGCGTGCCACCGAGCAGCAGATCGGCCTGTCGCGGGCCCAGCGCGCCACCAATGTGCAGGGCGCATTCCAGGTATCTCCCGACCGGCAGGCCGAGGTCCAGGGCCGCCGCGTTGTCCTGATCGACGATGTCCTGACGTCAGGGGCGACGCTCGATGCCTGCGCGCGAGCCCTGCTCCGCGCCAAGGCGGCCCAGGTCGACGTGCTGGTCTTTGCCCGGGTTGTCGAGAGCGGCCCCCGTCCCATATAATTCAACGAATTCATGACATGAGAGCGCCAGACGAAATGACTGCTGCTGTCGAGATCTACACCCGGCCGGGCTGCGGCTATTGTTCCGCCGCCAAGTCGCTGCTGACCCGCAAGAAGGCGACCTTCACCGAATTCGACGTCGCCAAGAACCCGTCCTGGCGCCAGGAAATGTACGGCCGCGCCGGCCAAGGTTCGACATTCCCGCAGATCTGGATCGGCGGCACCCATGTCGGCGGCTGCGACGACCTCTATGCGCTCGATCGCGAAGGCAAGCTCGATGGCATGCTCGAAAGCGTGAAGGCTACGTCATGAGCGAGAACCGCACGTTCACGGCCGCCATGGTGCAGATGCGCACCGGCCTGATGCCCGGGCCGAGCCTCGAGCAGGCCACGAAGCTGATCCGGCAGGCTGCGGCCAATGGCGCCGATTACGTGCAGACGCCCGAAGTCAGCAACATGATGCAGCTGAACCGCAAGGCGCTGTTCGAGCATCTCCAGAGCGAAGAGGACGACACCTCGCTAAGGGCCTACCGGGCGCTCGCGGCGGAGCTGAAAATTCACCTCCATGTCGGCTCGCTGGCGCTGCGCTTTTCGCCGGAGAAGGCGGTCAACCGCTCCTTCCTGATCGGGCCCGAGGGCAACGTGCTCGCGAGCTACGACAAGATCCACATGTTCGACATCGAGCTGCCGGACGGCGAGAGCTATCGCGAATCCGCCAATTACCAGCCGGGCGAGACCGCGGTGATCTCGGATCTGCCCTGGGGCCGCGTCGGCTTGACGATCTGCTACGACGTGCGCTTCCCTGCGCTGTACCGCGCGCTGGCCGAAAGCGGCGCCTATTTCATCACCGTGCCGTCGGCCTTCACCCGGAAGACCGGGGAAGCGCATTGGCACGTGCTGCTGCGTGCCCGCGCGATCGAGACCGGCTGCTTCATCTTTGCCGCGGCGCAGGCAGGCCTGCACGAGAACAAGCGCGAGACCTATGGTCACTCCCTGATCATCGACCCCTGGGGCGAGATCCTCGCCGAGGGCGACGTCGAGCCGGGCACCATCATGGCCAAGATCGACCCGGCCAAGGTCGAGACCGCGCGCCGGGCGATTCCCTCGCTCCAGCACGGCCGCCGCTTCGGCGTCTCCGATCCCAAGGCGGGGCCGGACCATTTGCACCTCGTGCGGGGATCGACATGATCCGCTACGCGCTACGCTGCGACCGCGACCATGACTTCGAGAGCTGGTTCCAGAGCTCGTCGGCCTATGATTCGCAGGTGAGGCGGAAGCTCGTGACCTGCCCGATCTGCGGCTCAGCCAAGGTCGGCAAGGCCATCATGGCGCCGCGCATCGTCGGCAAGAAGGGGCGCGGGCGCGCCACGCCGCCGCCGGAGCCCGTGGCTGCGACCACGCCCGAGGCTGCGCCGTCAGGGCCGACCTCGTTGCTGATGGCACAGGAGCGCGAGCTGCGCGCCAAGCTTAAGGAGCTGCGCGATCACATCGTCAAGAACGCCGACAATGTCGGCGAGCGCTTTGCGAACGAAGCCCGGGCCATGCATTACGGCGACAAGGAGCACCGCCCGATCTACGGCGAGGCATCGCCCGAAGAAGCGAAGTCGCTGATCGAGGAAGGCATCGAGGTGTCGCCGCTGCCGACCCTGCCGGAAGACCGCAATTAGGCCCCCACCAGCACCGCCACGCCGATCACGATCAGCGCTATGCCAAGAATCTCGCGCCGCGCGATCGGCTGCTTGAACGAGTAGTAGGCGACGGCTTGTGCGAACAGCACCTCGACCAAAGCGAGCGTTCGGACATTGGCGGCGGCCGTCAGCGCGAATGCCAGGAACCAGAATTGCGAGGCGAGGGCGCCCGTGAAGCCCGCCAGCATCGAGGGCTTCCACAGGCCGAGGATCGCCTGCAGCACTTTTGGAGCGCGCCAGAGCAGATAGATCGTCAGCACCAGCGTCTGCACGAACAGGCCGAGCACCAGCGTGATCGACGCCGCGGTCACGAAGGAGACATCCGGCACATTGATGATGGCGCCGCGAAAGCCGACTGCGGAGAGCGCGAAGGCCGCCGCGGCAACGAGGCCGGTGATGGTCGGCTTCAGCTCGGCAAAGCTCTTCTCGCCGCCGGGGCGGAGCGCGGTGATGACGACGCCGATGGTGGCGATCACGATCGCCAGCACCTTCAGCCAGGTCAGGTGGTCGCCGAGGAAGACGAAGCCGAAGATCGCGGTCTGGATCGCCTCGGTCTTCAGGTAGGCCGTCGTCACGACGAAGGAGCGGTCATTCATCGCGAGCAGCATCAGGCCGGTGGCGACGATCTGGCTGAGCGCGCCCAATAGGAGCCACGGCCAGAACACGGTCGGCGGCGCGCTCAGATGATCGCCAGTCGCGAGCAGCACCAACCCCAAGAACAGCAGCGAGAACGGAAAGCCGAACAGGAAGCGGATATTGGTCGCGCCCCAGGTCCCCAGCGGCTTGGTCAACGACCGCTGCATCGCATTGCGCGCGACCTGCCCGAGCGCGGCAATGATGGTGAAGGGAATCCAGAGGCTGGCGATGGTGAACATGGGATGGCGGGCGCGAGGAAGAGACAGTCAACCTGCCGCTTGCGCTCAAGCAGGTCAATCACGCCCACGTCATAGGAGCGATGCTCGCGCCGACCGATAGCCTCACACCATCGCTTCAGCGACCACCATGTAGTTCACGTCCATGTCGGACGACAGAGACCATTTGTCGGCGAAGGGCGAGTAGACGACGCCGGCCTGCTCGGTGATGACGAGACGGTTGTCGAGCAGGTATTTCGTCAGTTCGTCCGGCGTGACGAACTTGTTCCACTCATGCGTGCCGCGCGGCAGCCAGCGCAGCACGTATTCGGCGCCGACGATGGCGAGCGCAAAACTCTTCCAGTTGCGGTTGAGCGTCGAGACCACCATCAGACCGTTCGGCTTCAGCATCGCGGCGCAGCGCTTCAGGAAGACGCCGACGTCGGTGACGTGCTCGACCACTTCCATCGCCAGCACGATGTCGAAGCGCTCGCGCGGGTCGATCTCCTCAACCGTGGTGCAGCGATAGTCGATCGCCAGATGGCTCTTGTCGGCATGCAGCTTCGCCGCCGCGATGTTGCTCACGGAGGGATCGATGCCGATGACCTGCGCTCCGAGGCGCGACAGCGGCTCGCAGAGCAGGCCGGCGCCGCAGCCGATGTCGAGCACGCGCAGGCCGGCCAGGCAGTTCAGGCTTCGTACATTACGCTCGAACTTGCGGCAGGCGGCGTCGCGGATATAGCCGAGCCGCAGCGGGTTGATCCGGTGCAGCGGCGCCATCTTGCCCTTCGGGTCCCACCACTCCGCCGAGAGCTTTGAGAATTTCGCGATCTCGGCGGCGTCGACGGTCGAGCCCGGCTGGGTGGAGAGGGAAGTATTTTGCTGCATGCTCATGGTTGGGCGCGGTCCTACCGCGTGGTGATCGAACTACGGAAAGCGAGCGGCGAGGCGATGGTCTTGATCGTCTCGATCCCCTCGCCGACGCCGCGAATCGTCACGTCGCCGTAGTTGAGAATACGTCCAAGAATGGTCTGGTCGACGTCGACGCTCTCGACCTTGTCCAGCGCCATCTCGAAGGTTCGGCGCTTGATGAAGCCGGTCTTGTGCACGACCCTGAGATTGGTGACGTCGGTCTCGGTGGTGAAGCGATGGAACCAGCCCTTCACGGTCCAATACAGGCCCGCCAGCGCCGCGAGAGCTGCGGCGGCGAGGCAAAGCAGAACGAGCCAGTCGACGGTCGCCTGTCGCGACAGGATGAGCAGGGCCAGCGCCGCGATCCAGGCCACGATGGCCGGAAAGTAGAAGATCCAGTGCGCATTGGTCGAATACAGCACCCGCTCGCCGGGCTGCAGGATCTCGTCGATGTAACGCGCCATGATCTCGGTTAACCCACTACCCCGCCCCGGCCCCCGCAGGAACCCGCTTGCCCCCGGCCCCGTCGCTCTGTATACGCGCGGTCGGTGTCCGCGAGGCACCCGTCCAGTGCGGGCCACCATACTGATCCTTATGAAGGAATGCACGCGTCGTCATGAGCCGCCTCGTGATGAAATTCGGCGGCACGTCCGTCGCCAACATCGAACGTATCCGCAACGTCGCACGCCATGTGAAGCGTGAGGTCGATGCCGGCCACGAAGTGGCCGTGGTCGTCTCGGCGATGGCCGGCAAGACCAACGAGCTGGTCGCCTGGTGCACCGAGGCCTCACCGATGCACGACGCGCGCGAATATGACGCCGTGGTCGCCTCGGGCGAACAGGTGACGTCCGGTCTTCTTGCTATCGTGCTCCAGGGCATGGGCATCCAGGCCCGCTCCTGGCAGGGTTGGCAGATCCCGATCAAGACCAGCGACGCCCATGCCTCGGCCCGGATCGAGGACATCGACGGCGGCGAGATCATCAAGCGCTTCAGGGAGCGCAAGGAGGTCGCGGTCATCGCCGGCTTCCAGGGCATCAACCCCGAGACGGGTCGCATCACCACGCTCGGCCGCGGCGGCTCCGACACCTCGGCCGTGGCGATCGCCGCTGCCGTCAAGGGCGACCGCTGCGACATCTACACCGACGTCGACGGCGTCTACACCACCGACCCGCGAATCGTGCCGAAGGCCAAGAGGCTCGACAAGATCGCGTTCGAGGACATGCTGGAACTGGCCTCGCAGGGCGCCAAAGTGCTCCAGGTCCGCTCGGTGGAACTCGGCATGGTCCACAACATGCCGATCTTCGTCCGCTCGAGCTTCGACAAGCCCGAGGATATCGACCCGCATGCCAACCAGCCGCCCGGCACCCTGATCTGCGGCGAGGAGGAGATCATGGAAAACCACGTCGTCACCGGCATCGCCTTCTCCAAGGACGAGGCTCAGATCTCGGTGCGCCAGATCGAGGACAAGCCCGGCGTTGCGGCCTCGATTTTCGGCCCGCTGGCCGATGCCAACATCAACGTCGACATGATCGTGCAGAATGTTTCCGAGGACGGCAAGACCACCGACCTCACCTTCACCGTGCCGGCCGCGGACTTCACCCGTGCCAAGGACACGATTACCGCCGCCAAGGCCAAGATCGGCTATGCGCGGCTCGATACCGCCACCGACGTCGCCAAGATCTCGGTAATCGGCAGCGGCATGCGCAGCCATGCCGGCGTCGCCGCCCAGGCGTTCTCGGCGCTCGCCCGACGGAACATCAACATCCGGGCCATTACAACCTCCGAGATCAAATTCTCGGTTTTGATCGATACCGCCTATACCGAGCTTGCGGTGCGCACCCTGCACACGCTCTACGGCCTCGACCAAGCCTAAAGCGCGACCCTCGTCGCGCTTCAGATTGCCGTTTGAGCATGGTCTTTCCGGAAAACCGCTTCGCACTTTTCCGGACCAAGCTTAGGCTAATTTTCTCTTAGCGGTCGCAGCAAACGCGAAGGTATACACACCTTCGCGTTTGGCAGGCGTTTTGCTTGGCAAAACAAGCCTCAATTCGCTATACGGCGGACAGGGTGGGCTGCCGCAGACTGTGTCCCAGTTCAGGCGGCGCTGATTCGGTACAAGCGCTAAATTTCCCGTGGATTTTGGGCTTGTGCCTGCGCCGGACAAACAATTTGATTGTTTTTCTGGAATTTTGGTCCAGCCGCCGGCCGATACCGCCGGGCCCGGCAGACGGAGGAGATTGACGGTTCATGCGGAGCGCGTCGGGAGGTCCCCGCGTCTTGTTGAGACGGCTCCGCGAGACCATGGCGGAGCAGGTCTCGGCCCAGGAGCGGCTGGACAAGATCGTGGTGCTGATCGCCGCCAACATGGTGGCCGAAGTGTGCTCGGTCTACGTGCTGCGCATCGACAACACGCTCGAGCTCTACGCCACCGAAGGTCTGAACCGCGAGGCGGTGCACCACACCGTGCTCAGCGCCCATGAGGGCCTGGTCGGCCTCGTCGCCAGCGAGGCGACGCCGCTCAATTTGAGCGATGCGCAGAGCCACCCGGCCTTCTCGTTCCGCCCCGAGACCGGCGAAGAAATCTATCACTCCTTCCTCGGCGTGCCGATCCTGCGCGCCGGTAACACGCTCGGCGTGCTGGTGGTGCAGAACCGCGCCAAGCGCAATTACGTCGAGGAGGAGCTCGAGGCGCTCCAGACCACCGCGATGGTGCTGGCCGAGCTGATCGCCTCGGGCGAATTGTCCGCGCTGGCCCAGCCGGGCCAGGAACCGGCGGCGCGCCATTCGGCGCAGAAAGTCGGCGCCATCCTGTCGGAGGGCATTGCGCTCGGCCATGTCGTGCTGCACGAGCCGCGCGTCGTCATCAAGGACTACATCGCCGAGGACCTGCCGAAGGAAATCAAGCGGCTCGATACCGCGCTCGCCAAGCTGCGTGCCGATCTCGACCGCATGCTGGAGCGCGGCGACGTCGCCGAAGGCGGCGAGCATCGCGAGGTGCTGGAAGCCTACCGCATGTTCGCCAACGACCAGGGCTGGTCGCACAAGCTGCACGAGGCGGTTGCGACCGGCCTGACCGCGGAAGCCGCGGTCGAGCGCGTGCAGTCCGACACCCGCGCGCGCATGCTGCGCTCGACCGACCCGTATTTGCGCGACCGGCTGCACGACCTGGAAGACCTGGGCTACCGCCTGATGCGGCAGCTGGTCGGCCAGGATCACGCACCCTCGCGCGAACAATTGCCCGACAACGCCATCGTCATCGCCCGTGCGATGGGTCCGGCGGCGCTGCTGGACTACGACCGCAAGCGCCTGCGCGGCATCGTGCTGGAGGAAGGCACCGCCAATTCGCACGTTTCGATCGTGGCGCGGGCGCTGGGCATCCCTGCGGTCGGCGAGGTGCCGAACGCGCCCGGCATCGCCGATCCCGGCGATGCCATCATCGTCGACGGCACGTCCGGCTCGATCTATGTGCGCCCGTCGCAGGAGATCGAAGCCGCCTTCGCCGAGCGCGTGCGCTTCCGCGCCCGCCGCCAGGCACAGTACCTAGCGCTGCGCGACCGGCCCTGCGTCACCAGGGACGGCCAGAAGGTCGAGCTGATGATCAACGCAGGTCTTGCCATCGACCTGCCGCATATCGAGGACACCGGCAGCGCCGGCATCGGCCTGTTCCGCACCGAGCTGCAATTCATGGTCGGCCAGAGCCTGCCGCGCACCAGCGACCAGCTCGCGCTCTATCGCACCGTGCTCGATGCCGCCGGACCTAAGCCCGTCACCTTCCGCACGCTCGATATCGGCGGCGACAAGGCGCTGCCCTATATGGAAGCGGTGATCGAGGAAAATCCCGCGCTCGGCTGGCGCGCGATCCGGCTCGGGCTCGATCGTCCCGGCCTGTTGCGCGGCCAGATCCGCGCGCTGCTGCGGGCCGGCGGCGGCCGCGCGCTGCGCATCATGTTCCCGATGATCTCGGAGGTCGCCGAATTCGACTCGGCCAAGGCGCTGGTCGAGCGCGAGCTGACATATCTGCGCCAGCACGGCCACACGCTGCCTGAACGAATCGACATCGGCACCATGGTCGAGGTGCCCGCGCTGCTCTACCAGCTCGACGAGCTCCTGAAGAAAGTCGACTTCATCTCGGTCGGCTCCAACGACCTGTTCCAGTTCCTGTTCGCGGTCGACCGCGGCAATGCCAAGGTGTCCGAGCGCTTCGACACCATGTCGGCGCCGATCCTGCGCGCGCTGCGCGACATCGCACGCCAGGCCCACGCTGCGCAGAAATCGCTCTCCCTCTGCGGCGAGATGGCGTCGAAGCCGATCGGCGCGCTGGCGCTCATTGCGCTGGGCTACCGCTCGCTCTCGCTCTCGGCGACCGCGCTCGGCCCGGTCAAGGCGATGGTGCTCGACCTCGACGCCAAGAAGGCCGAAGCGATGCTGGGCCCTCTGCTGGATGCACCCGCGGGCAGCGTCTCGATCCGCCAGAAGCTGACGGAATTTGCCGAGGCCGAGGGCCTTGCGTTGTAGCGGGCCGATCGCCCGCTTTCCCGCCGCCCTCGCCCCCTTCCGCCCTTTGAGACTGAACCGATGTCGTCACTTCCCGAAGCCAAACTGGACGTCCTGCTCGCGCATCACGCCTCGCTCGAGGCCGAATCGCTCGGGCAGCTCGCCTCCGAGCGCTACGTGCAGATCACGCGCGAGCTCGCCGAGCTCACGCCGCTGATCGAGGCGGTGAAGGCCTATCGCTCCGCCGTCAAGGAGCTCGCCGACACCGAGGCGCTGATCGCCGATCCCGCCACCGATGCCGAGATGCGGAGCATGGCCGAAGCCGAACGCGACGAGCTCGCGCCGAAAATCGAGGAACTGGTCCAGAAGATCCGCGTCGCGCTCCTGCCCAAGGACGCCATGGACGACCGCAACGTCATGCTGGAAATCCGCGCCGGCACCGGCGGCGACGAGGCTTCGTTGTTCGCCGGCGACCTGTTCCGGATGTACGAGCGCTTCGCCAGCTTGCAGGGCTGGAAGGTCGAGGTGATCTCCGCCAGCGAAGGCACGGTCGGCGGCTACAAGGAAATCATCGCCGAGATCCAGGGCCGCGGCGCATTCTCGAAGCTGAAATTCGAATCCGGCGTGCACCGCGTGCAGCGCGTCCCCGACACCGAGACACAGGGACGCATCCACACCTCGGCGGCAACGGTCGCCGTGCTGCCCGAGGTCGAGGACGTCGACGTCGACATCAAGAACGACGACCTGCGCATCGAGACCATGCGCGCAGGGGGCGCTGGTGGCCAGCACGTCAACAAGACCGAATCGGCGATCCGCATCACCCACATCCCGACCGGCATCGTGGTGATGATGCAGGACAGCCGTTCGCAGCACAAGAACCGCGCCTCCGCCATGAACATCCTCCGCTCGCGCATCTATGACGCCGAGCGGCAACGCGTCGAGGCGGCGCGCTCGGCCGAGCGCAAGGAGAAGGTCGGCTCCGGCGATCGCTCCGAGCGCATCCGCACCTACAATTTTCCGCAAGGGCGCGTCACCGATCATCGCATCAACCTCACGCTCTACAAGCTGCCCCAGGTGATCGCGGGTGAAGCGCTCGGCGAATTGATCGACGCACTGACGACGGAGCACCAGGCCGCACAGCTCGCTGCGCAAGGCGCGGCGGCCTGAGGCGTGAGCAACCTCTTCACCGGGCAATCCATCGAGAGCGCGCGGCGCGCGCTGGCTGCGCAACTGAGATCGGCAGGGCTCGACGAAGCCGAGCTCGACGCACGCATCCTGATCAGTGCGGCACTCGGCCTCGACCTCACCGGCCTGATTGCGCAGGCGGCCCGTCCCCTCACCGCGGCCGAAGCATCGCGGCTCGCGCAACATACGCAGCGCCGCATCGCCGGCGAGCCGGTGGCGCGCATTCTCGGGACGCGCGAATTCTGGGGCCTGCCGTTCCGCCTGTCGGAGGCGACCCTGGTGCCGCGCCCCGATACCGAGACCGTGGTCGAGCTTGCGCTCGAAATTCTTCGCGAACGACAGGCCTCTCACCCGCCGCGTATCGCCGACATCGGCACCGGCTCCGGCGCGATCCTGCTCGCGCTGCTGCACGAAATTCCGGATGCGTTCGGCGTCGGTACCGATCTCAGCCAGAACGCGCTCATAACCGCCAGGGACAATGCCGCCGCGCTCGGCCTCGCCGGCCGTGCCGGCTTCGTCGCCTGCTCCTACGCCACCGCGCTCCGTGGCCCGTTCGACCTCATCGTCTCGAACCCGCCCTATATTCCCTCGGCTGAAATTCCGAAATTGAGCGTCGAGGTGCGCGAGCACGACCCGCATTTGGCGCTCGACGGCGGCAACGACGGATATGATGCCTACCGCACCCTGATCCCGCAGGCGAGCGAGCGCCTCGCCCCCGGCGGCGCCCTGGTCGTCGAGGCCGGACAGGGTCAGGCCCAAAATATTGAAACCTTGATGAGGGCCGCCGCGTTGTCATTGGACAGGCCACCCAAGGCAGACCTGGCGGGCATTCCGCGGGCCGTATCGGCCCGAAAAATGCCCCCATAAAAGCCGGATTGGCCCGCAAAAAGCTCTTGGAATATCCCGTGGGAACGACTACGTTCCGGTCAACACATCGGTGCCGGCCCCGTAGACCTACGGGTGAAAGCCGGGCTCTCGGGCGAGAGCTTTACTGATTTACAGGTTCCAAGCCGCAGGTCCTGTTGAGCGCGATTGGCCAGTGAGCTGCGCTGCTCTCCGACCGCAACGTGAACGAAAGCCTGATATTGCGCCTGAAGACTAACGCAAGAAAGCTGGGCTTGTTTCGGCAGGCGAAATGAATGGGTTCGCTGGCGATGAATGCTGGCGGGTGGGGAACGCGTCTTTGTTGAACGCGACGGTCGACGAACATCGGCAGGGTTGGATCCGCTGGCGTGCGGTGCGCGCGAGTCGTGTGAACCGCTGTCACCAGGTCACTCCTAGCAATCAGTAATGCGTGCAACCTTTAGGGCTGGAATTAAAGGCAGGACATGAGAAACGGTCAAAACAAGCAGCGGATGCGCAACCGCAACAACAATAACAACAACAACCGGCGCGGCCAGAACCCGATGACCCGGGTCTACGAGTCCAATGGACCCGACATCAAGATTCGCGGCACCGCTTCGCACATCGCCGAAAAGTATCTCCAGCTTGCGCGTGACGCGCGCTCCTCCGGCGATCCCGTTGCGGCCGAGAACTACTATCAGCACGCCGAGCATTATTTCCGCCTGATCGCGGCGGCCCAGGAGCAGTTCCGTCAGAACCAGCAGCCCCGCGGCGATGAGCCCGTCGCCAGCAGCGAGGACGGCGACGACGACGGCGAGAATTTCTCGGCCTTCGGCCAGGAGCCCGGCTTCGTCCCGCAGCCTCAGCAGCAGCCGTTCATGCGCGACCGCGACGGCCAGCGCGATCATCACCAGCGTGATCACCAGCCGCGCGACAATCAGCCCTATCAGCGTGACAATCAGCAGCCGCGCGAGCACCGCGAACGCGATCACCGTTCGCAGCCGCAATATCAGCCGCAGCCGCAACCCGCCAACCAGCCGCAGCCCGTCATCGCCGATGCCGGCGGCGTCGACCGTCTGCCCTCCTTCATCACCGGCGCGCAGCCGCAGGTGAACGGCGGTCAGGGCGGCTTCGAGGGCGGCGGTGGCGGCGAGCGCTATCCGCGCCGGCGGCGCCGGCCGCATGGCCCGCGCCCGGAGCGTGAGGCCGCTCCAGTCGCTTCCAGCGACGAAGTCGCCTCGGGCGAGTAAGCTTTTCTGACTTTCCGACTTGAATCGTCCCGGCCTCGCCGGGACGATTTGTTTTTGAGGATGTCGGTCCGCTGAATCGGCGAGAGCCGCGAGGCTGCTAGCCGCGCGTCACCGTCGTCGAGGACGGCACCAGCACGGGCTTGGCGAGCGAGGGAATCAGCCGCGCCCGCTCGCGCTTGGCGGGGATCGCGCGGTAGACCTGCTTGGTCGCCTCCACGATGTGGACGCCGGCAAAGGGCAGCGACAGCGCGGCGCCGGCGCGCTCCCACATCTGGGCCGATTTCAGCACCCAGCCGCCGGCGTAGGGCGGCATGAACAGCGCCTCGCCCCAGGCGGTCGGCGTGAACCAGGTCTGGCGGAACAACTCGGTGATCTGCGAGCGCGAATAGGGCCGGCCGTGACCGAACGGCGTGCTGTCGGTTCGGGTCCACACCCCGCGCCGGTTCGGAATCACCGCGATGACGCGTCCGGACGGCGACAGCACGCGCCACACCTCGCGCAGCAGCGCGGCCGGATCGTCCGACATCTCCACCGCGTGCACCAGGAGAATGCGGTCGACCGCCGCCTCGGGGAGCGGCAGTGAGAATTCGTCCACCAGCGAGGCCAGCGCCGGCCGTCCCGTCGGCCATTTCAGGACACCTTGGGCCGCCGGCATGAAGGCCAGGCAGCGCTCGGCGTCCTCGCGGAACAACCCCAGATAGGGTGTGGGATAGCCGATGCCGAGGACCCGCTGGCCCTCGGCGTTGGGCCAGCGCTGCCTGATGCCGCGATTGATCATTTGCCGCGCCACGATGCCGAGGCGGCGGGAATAGAACTCGCGGAGGTCGACGACGTCGATGGTCATGACAGCAATGTAACATGCGCGAGGGCGCCGCTGCGCGCGGAATATTGCATTGCCTGCGCAACGTTAACGCCATATTTGTCGGACGAGGCTGAGCGCGATGGAGATGACATGGCCGCCGAAATTCGTACTTTCACCTGTTTAAATGACAATTTCGGTTATCTGATCCACGATGTGGAAACCAAAGCGACGGCCTCGATCGACGCGCCGGAGGCCGGCCCGATCCTCAAGGCCCTGGAGCGCGAGGGCTGGCAGCTCACCGACATCCTGATCACCCATCATCATGGCGATCATGTCGGCGGGGTCGCCGAGCTCAAGCAGAAATACAATTGCCGCGTCGTCGCGCCGCACGACAAGACCACGAAGATCGCAAATGTCGACTTGCGCGTCGCCAATGCCGACGTGGTCAAGATCGGCAATCTGCTGGCGCGTGTCGTCGAGACGCCCGGCCATACGCTCGACCACATCTCCTACGTGTTCGACAACGAGAAGACGGTGTTCGCCGCCGACACGCTGTTCTCGATCGGCTGCGGACGCGTGTTCGAGGGCACCTATCCGATGATGTGGGATTCGCTGCTGAAGCTGCGCGCCCTGCCCGACGACTTCAAGCTCTATTGCGGCCACGAATACACGGCCTCCAACGTCAAGTTCGCGCTCACCATCGAGCCCGACAACGCGGCACTGCAGGCGCGCGCTGCGGAGGTGACGAAGCTCCGCGCCGAGAACCAGCCGACCATTCCTTCCCTGCTCGGTGAGGAGAAGCGCGCCAACGTCTTCCTGCGCGCCGACGAACCGGCGGTCGCGGCCAAGCTGCACATGAAGGGCGCGGATCCCGCTGCGGTGTTCGGCGAGCTGCGCGAGCGCAAGAACAAGTCCTGAAGCACACATCCCGACGAGGATCGATGCCGAACGCAGCCGAGATCATCGCACGCCTCGAGCTCCGCCCGCATCCCGAAGGCGGACATTATCGCGAGACGTTTCGCGACCAGAGCACGGACGCCAACGGGCGTTCGCGCTCGACTCTGATCTACTTCCTGCTCGCGCGCGGCGAGCGTTCGCATTGGCATCGCGTCGATGCAGTGGAGACGTGGCACTATTACGCCGGCAGCCCCTTGACGCTGCGCATTGCCCATGACGGCTGCTCGCAGCACGAGGTGCGGCTCGGCACCGACCTGATCGGCGGTGAGCGGCCGCAGGCGATCGTGCCTGCGCTGGCTTGGCAGATGGCGGAAACCACAGGCGAGTGGACGCTGGTCGGCTGCACCGTGGCGCCCGCTTTCGAGTTCGCGGGCTTCGAGCTCGCGCCGCCCAGCTGGGAGCCGTAGCTTCCAATCAGCGCTTCCGCAGCACCATGTCCTTGGCCGCGATCAGGCCGCCCCCGGCAATGAGGATCGCAGCAAGGGCGATGTTGGCGCTGGCCTTGGCGAAGCCGGCAGCGATGAGGAATCCTGTCGAGAGCAGCGGCGTCGCATAGGAGGCCGCGCCGAGCACGCGGATGTCGCCGCGCTTCATGCCGATGTCCCAGGCGTAGAAGGCGGCACCGACCGGGCCGATGCCGAGCGCGATGACCGAGAGCCATTGCAAGCCCGTCTCCGGCCAGACCGTAGTTTCAAGCAGGCCGTGCATCAGCGCGGCCAATATGGCCGTGGCAAGACAGAAGCCCGCGACCGCATCGGTCGGCACCGCTTTCAACCGGCGCGACAGCACCGAATAGGTCGCCCAGACGAACGCCGCGATGAAGGCTGCGATCAATCCCGGCACAGTTCCCGGGGCAAAGCCGGAGGTGTTACCGGCGAACAGCAGCACGGTGCCGACGAGGCCGAGCACGGCGCCGATGATGTGGTGCGCCGCCAGCCGCTCGCCCGGCAGGAACGACGAGAACAGCACGATCAACAGCGGCCACAGGTAATTCAAGAGGCCGGCTTCCGCCGGAGGGGCGAAGCGCAGCGCGAGGAAATACAACGCGTGATAGCCGAACAGGCCGCCGGCGCCGACGACCCAGACGACGAGCGGCTGCTTAAGGCTTTTCGCCGCCTCGCTCCGCCCGATCCAGGTCAGCAGACCGACGAGACCCCCGATCGCAAACGTCATCGCAGCGAGCTGAAACGCCGGGATCTTTCCGGTCGCCACCGTCATCACTGACAGCAGCGACCACATCAGGATCGCGGTCAAGCCGATCAGCGTGGCAGTGCGGGGAGTCATCGGCCCAATGTTTCCGTCATGGCCGGGCTTGTCCCTGCCATCCACGTTCTTCCGTGGCGACGGCTGTTGTAAGGCCGTGGATGCCCGGGACAAGCCCGGGCATGACGGTGTGGACAATATCAGCCTGCGTGATGCGATCGCATCACACCATGTACTGGCCGCCGTTGACCGACAGCGTCGAGCCGGTGATGGCACCGGCTTCATCCGCGGCGAGGAACACGACGGCGCGCGCGATCTCTTCGGGCTCACCGAGACGGCCGATCGGAATCAGCGGCAGGATCGCCTTCTCCAGCACGTCCTTCGGCACCGCCTGCACCATCTCGGTGTTGATGTAGCCCGGGCAGATCGCGTTCACGGTGACACCGCCCTTGGCGTTCTCCAGCGCCAGGGCCTTGGTGAAGCCGATCTCGCCGGCCTTGGCCGCAGAATAGTTCACCTGGCCGAACTGGCCCTTCTGGCCGTTGATCGAGGAGATGTTGATGATGCGGCCGAACTTGCGCCCGCGCATGCCTTCGATCACCTGGCGCGACATGTTGAACAGCGAGCCGAGATTGGTGCCGATCACGGCGTTCCATTGCTCGAGGCTCATCTTGTGGAAGGCACCGTCCTTGGTGATGCCGGCATTGTTGACCAGCACGTCGACCGGGCCGACCTCGGCCTCGACCTTCTTCACGCCTTCGGCGCAGGCGTCGAAACTGCTGACGTCCCATTTGTAGACGGCGATGCCAGTCTCGGCCTTGAACTTCTCCGCCGCCGCATCGTTGCCGGCATAGCTTGCCGCGACCTTGTAGCCGGCCGCCTTCAGCGCCTTGCTGATCGCAGCTCCGATGCCCCGCGTACCACCCGTCACCAGTGCAACACGTGCCATATCGAATTCCTTCCCTTGAACTCTTCCTTGGACTCTTCGGACGCTTTTGAGTGATCGTTTTTAGCTGAGGATTATGCGGGACGTTTGACGGACATCAAGAACAAAACGCCCGGCATCGAGCCGGGCGTTTCTCTTTAGTCGAGGCTTATCGGGTTGCGAAGAATATTTGATTTGCAACCGCTGCCTTTTTAGTCGCGTGCAACGCACGCGCTGACGTGTGCGGCGCACGCGTCAGCTGCGTGTAAGATCAGTCGCGCGCCACACACATGGCGATACCCATGCCGCCGCCGATGCACAGCGTGGCGAGGCCCTTCTTCGAATCGCGCTTCTGCATTTCGTGCAGCAGCGTCACCAGCACGCGTGCGCCGGATGCGCCGACCGGATGACCGATCGCGATCGCACCGCCGTTGACGTTGACCTTGGAAGTGTCCCAGCCGAGGTCCTTGTTGACGGCGCAGGCCTGTGCCGCGAAGGCTTCATTGGCCTCGATCAGATCGAGATCGCCGACGCTCCAGCCGGCCTTCTTCAGCGCGGCGCGCGAGGCCGGGATCGGGCCCGAGCCCATGATCTTCGGATCGACGCCGGCCTGCGCCCAGGACACGATCCGCGCGAGCGGCTTCTTGCCTTCCTTGGCGGCCTGCTTGGCGGTCATCAGCACCACGGCGGCGGCGCCGTCGTTGATGCCCGAGGCCGAGCCCGCGGTCACCGTGCCGTCCTTCTCGAAGGCGGGCTTGAGCTTGGCCATCGCGTCGATCGTTGCGCCATGGCGCGGATATTCGTCGGCGCTGACGACGACGTCACCCTTGCGGGTCTTGATGGTGACGGGAACGATCTCGTCGTTGAACTTGCCGGCCTTCTGCGCGGCCTCGGCCTTCTGCTGCGAGGCGACCGCGAACTCGTCCTGCTGGGCGCGGGTGATCTGCCATTGCCGCGCGACGTTCTCGGCGGTGTTGCCCATGTGGTAGCCGTTGAAGGCATCCCACAGGCCGTCCTTGATCATGGTGTCGACCAGCTCGAGGCCGCCCATCTTGACGCCGCCGCGCAGATGCTGGGCGTGCGGGGCCATGCTCATGGATTCCTGTCCACCGGCGACCACGATCTCGGAATCGCCGTTGAGCAGCGCCTGATAGCCGAGCGCAACCGTACGCAGGCCCGAGCCGCAAAGCTGGTTGACGCCCCAGGCCGGGCTCTCGACCGGAATGCCGGCGGCGATCGACGCCTGGCGGGCCGGGTTCTGGCCCTGGGCGGCGGTCAGGATCTGGCCCATGATGACTTCGGAGACCCGGCCGGGCTCGATGCCGGCGCGCTCCAGCGCGGCCTTGATGGCAATGGCGCCGAGGTCATGGGCGGGAAGGGTCGCGAACGCTCCGTTGAAGCTTCCGACCGGGGTGCGGGCGGCGCTGACGATGACGACATCGTCTGACATGGGCATCTCCTGGGGCTTGAGGTTCTTGTGATGGGGGCAGGCGGGGCTGGAAAGCGATCGCCAGTCTCGTCAGCCATCCTGTTAACGTCGTTGAGGCATGTCAATCGGCTGGGCACCGAATTCATACCGCAGCGCATTCAAAATAGCGTTCTTGGCGTTTTCGCAAGCACGATCTTGCTCTGCAATTAACCGTGCCGCACAAAACGGTAGCGTGAGCCCTTTGAAAATGCTTATTTTGTTGCGTTGCGTACTCTTCCCGCCCTGCGGCATTGCCCGACAGGTTCCCGTTCTCCGCGTTTGCAAGTGAGAGCCCATGGCGAAATCAGACCAACCCACCACCATCAAGAAATACGCGAACCGCCGGCTCTATAACACCGGAACGAGCACCTATGTGACGCTGGAAGACCTCGCCGCCATGGTCAAGGACGGCGAAGATTTCCTGGTCTATGACGCCAAGACCGGCGACGACATCACCCGCTCCGTGCTCGCGCAGATCATCTTCGAGCAGGAGAACAAGGCCGGCCAGAACCTCTTGCCGACCACCTTCCTTCGCCAGCTGATCCGCTTCTATGGCGACAGCATGCAGATGGTGGTGCCGAAATATCTGGAGCAGTCGATCGCGACCCTGACCCAGGAGCAGGAGAAGTTCCGCAAGCAGATCGCCAATACGCTGTCCGGCACTCCTTTTGCTCCGTTGGAGGAGCAAGTCCGCCGCAACATGGAGCTGTTCCAGCAGACCTTCTCGATGTTCAAGCCGTTCGCTGCGCCCCGCCCGGCGACTACTCCCGAGCCGGAGCCCGATGCGAATGCCGAGGCGCCGAAGGACAGCAACATCGACGAGCTGCGCCAGCAGATGAAGGAAATGCAGGAGCGCCTCGAGCGGATGTCGAAGAAGGACGAATAGTCTTTCATTCACGCCGGCCCCCTGTATGCGGGAGGGCGAGCCATGTCTGACCGAAGCACCCACTGGGACCATGTCTACGCCACCAAGGGCGAGGCCGAGGTCAGCTGGTATCAGGATAGCCCCGCGATCTCGCTAGCGATGATTCGCGCAGCCGGCTCAGATCGTGACACGGCCATCATCGACATCGGCGGCGGCGCATCGCGGCTGGTCGATGCGCTGTTGCAGGACGGATATCGCGACGTCGCCGTCCTGGATCTTTCTGCCAATGCGCTCGAGGCGGCGAAGAAGCGCATCGGTCAGGCCGCTTCGACGGTCGACTGGATCGTTGCCGATGCCACGACATGGCATCCCGCCAGGACCTACGATGTCTGGCACGATCGCGCAGCGTTTCACTTCCTGACTGATCCGCGCGACAGGGCGGCTTACGTGGAGCGCCTGCGGTCGACGGTCAAGCCTGGCGGCCACGTCATCATTGCGACGTTTGCACCCGGCGGCCCCGAGAAATGCAGCGGCTTGCCGGTGCAGCGCCATGACAGCGCGAGCCTTGCGGCGGAGCTCGGGCCGGACTTCGAGCTGGTCGAGACGCGAAGCGAGACGCATCACACGCCGTGGGGTTCGAGCCAGGCGTTTCAGTTCAGCCGGTTTCGGCGGCGCGGCTCGTGAGCGGCCACCAATTCGTCATTGCGAGCGCAGCGAAGCAATCCAGACTGCCGCCACGGAAAGACCCTCGATTGCCTCGCTGCGCTCGCAATGACGGAGGGACTGGCTCCTATGCCGCCATCTTCACGGCATGCGCAAAGTCCCAGTAGAGCTTGCGCGCCTTGGTGTAGAACGGGCCCGGCTTCAGCTCGCGCTCGTCGATGCGGATCACGGGCGCGACCTTGGCGAAATTGCCGGTGGAGAAGATCTCGTCGGCGGCCAGGAAGTCGGCGTAGCGCAGCGTCTTCTCGACCACGGTGACGCCGTCGGCACGAAGCAGGCTGATGACGCGCTGGCGCGTGATGCCGTTGAGGAAGGTGCCGTTCGGCACCGGTGTGAACACCACGCCGTCCTTGGCCATGAACACGTTGGAATTGCCGAACTCGGCGACGTTGCCGAGCATGTCGAGCATCAGCGCGTTCTGGAAGCCGCGCGAAGCAGCTTCGGCGAGCGCGCGCGAATTGTTCGGGTAGAGGCAGGCGGCCTTGGCTTCGACCGGCGCGCATTCGGCCGTCGGCCTGCGGAACGGCGATAAGGTGATGGCGTTGCCGACGGGTTTTGGCATCGGCGCTTCATAGATGCACAGGCACCAATTGGTGGTCTCGGGGTCGAACAGCACGCCGCCGCCGCTTCCGTTCTGCGCCCAGTACATCGGACGGATATAGAGCTCGGCATTTGCGGCAAAGCGCGCGATGCCTTCGTTCGCGAGCGTCAGCCAGGCGTCGGTATCGACCACCGGCTTCAGGCCGAAATTGATCGCAGATTGATTGGCGCGGGCGACGTGGCGGTCGAGATCGGGCGCAACACCCTCGAATGCGCGCGCGCCGTCGAACACAACGGACCCGAGCCAGGCCGCATGCGTGCGCGGGCCCATGATCGGCACGTTGCCGTCGTGCCATTTGCCCTCGAAGAAGGTCCAGCTCGGCGAGTAGTCGATGGGCTTCTTGATCTCGGCCATGACCGGCCTCCCCTTGCAAAGATGCGGGCACTATTGTCCCAATTTCTAAACGATTTGCTGCGGGGCTAGCCACCCCTCTCTGGAGGAAAGGGTAAGACAGAGCAAACCGGCTATAATGCTGACCACGATATGGAGTGCCCCATGCCGCTCGATCCGCTCGCAAAGCGTCTGTTGACCATGATGGCCGTGGCTGCGCCGCAGGCGCGGAGCCGGCCGAGCGTGGAGGAGCGGCGGCAATCGCTGGCCAAGCTGATGCAGTTCGCCCGCGCCGAGGCGCCGGATGTGACGACCTCCGACGGCATGCTGCCAGGCCCCGGCGGCGAGTTGCCCTATCGCCTCTACACGCCGGCAGGCACTGAAGCGCCCGCACCGGGCTTCGTGTTCTTTCATGGCGGCGGGCTCGTCGCCGGCAGCATTGCCACGCATGAGCGCATCGCGGCGGCGTTGGCGCATGCCACCGGCTGCCGCCTCGTGTCGGTCGACTATCGGCTCGCGCCGGAGCACAGGTTCCCCGCAGCCGTCGAGGACGCGATCGCCGCCGCCGAATGGGTGGCGCGCGAGGCGGCATCGCTCGGCATCGACGCTGACCGCCTTGTCATCGGCGGCGATTCCGCCGGCGCCACACTCGCGGCGATCGTCTGCCAGAATGCGGCGCAGACCGCCGGCCTCTCCATCGCCGCCCAGTGCCTGATCTGTCCGGTGCTGGATTTCGAGGAGACCTCGCCTTCGCGCGAGGCCTTTGCCGAGGGCCATCTGATCGATCGTGTCACGATCGAAGCCGATCTTTCCGATTATCTGCCTGACGGCAGGGATACTGCCGATCCCCGCGTCTCTCCGTTGCGCGCGACACGCCTCACGGGCCTGCCGACCGCGATCATCCACACCGCCGAGTACGACCCGATGCGCGATGAGGGCAATGCCTATGCGCGCAAGCTGCTCGCCGCGGGGGTGGCGGTCGAGCATGTCTGCCACGAGGGGATGGTTCACAATTTCCACGCCATGGGCGCAATCCTGCCGCAGTCACAGCTCGTGCTGTCGCAAATCGGCGAGCAGGTGCGGCGGGCGGTGAAGAGGTGAGAGCACTTTGATCACACGCGTGCGCCGATCACCGCGCGCGCTGCCCCGACATATTCCGGCCAGTGCGTGTCCGCGTAACGCTCCGCCTGCCATGCGCAGGTGAGGTCGGGCGCATGCGCCGCCGCAATCGTGCGCGCGAAGCGCTCCTCCGCAACCGTCACTTCGCCGGGCTCGGCCGTGGGTACAGCCGCCGCAGCAGTCGGAGCAACGGCGAGCCCCGCCAGACCGGTGAGCAGGATGCGGCGTGACGTGTTCATGGCTGTCTCCTCCATTGTTCGGCCAGCACAGTGGCGGGCGAGTGTGTCAGTGCGATCACGGCAGGGTAACCGCACACGTCCACGCCGTCCATCGCCTGCGGATAGCGCTTGACCAAGCGAGCGATCACGTTCCATCTAACAACGGTCTTGCCCCCAAATCGCCACGCGTCGGACCGTCACGTGCCTCTTCGCAGCCAACCCCGTTGTCCGGCATTGCGCGCTGCCGCGGCGGGATTGCTGTGTCTGGCGATCCCGGCTGGCGGCGCCTTCGCCGCCGACGATGAGGAGGACGAGCCCGCAAGGCCGACCGTCCCGAACATCTATCTCGACCTCCGCACCATCTATGCGACGATCCCCGCAGGCACGCTCGCGCTCGGCTTCGGCAATACCTCGCTGGCGGCCGCATTCCAAGCCCTGGCGGCGCAACGAGGCACGACGCTGCGGAACGGACTGCCGGCCGCGAAATCGATTGCGATCGACCTGCCGCTGACCGTCGACGTCAGCGACCGCGTTTCGCTCTACGGCGGCGTATCCGGTACGACGACGGATATCGGCGGCGGCTGGTCGTCCTTCGACATCACGAGCTGGAACATCGGCGTTCAGGCCGATCTCTACCAGCAGAATGGCGGCAAGATCCCGACCATCACGCTGCAATCGACCCTGACGCAGTCGGTGCCGAACGAGCAGGGCATGACGAATTCCTTCAATAACATCCTGGAATTCGACTACGCGCTCGACGAGGACGAGACGCGGGGCTGGCTGGCCGGCGTGCAATATACCTACACCACCGTTGCCAGCCCGTTCGCCAGTATCCGGCCGAACACGATCCTCTATGCAGGCGGCTATTACCAATGGCCGAGCAACTGGAAGTTCACCGGGCGCCTCGGCATCCAGTCGTTCGCCGGTGCCCAGCTCGCGGGCCGGACGCTCGCGGAATCCTTCACCCAGCCGGTCCTGCGGCTCGACCTCGATCGCATGGACGACAACGACAACCGCCTGTTCGGCATCACCGCGCAGATCGCCTGGATGCCGAAGCCGTCGTACCAGCTGACGTTGCGAACGCCGCTCTATGCGGTGCGCAACTGACTGCATTCGCAAGGAATTTTCGCTCAGGCGCGGCGGCAGCGCTTGACCGGCCGGACAGCATTCCGCATCGCCGTCAACCGATCATTAATCCTCATTCCGGAACATCGATTGCGTTACATCGCCGCAAAGAAGCTTGCGCGAAACTACGCCGGCTCTTCGGTCGTGTTCGCTTTGGAGGCCGCGAATGTCCCGCTTGGTTTCGGAACGGACGTTCCTTGCTGGGAAGATCTTTTTCAATTTCGGCCAGTCGTCGATCGATTGCGTGGTACGCCGCCTGACCGAGGAGGCCGCGACGCTCGAGATGGAGAGTGGCCTGGGCGTACCCGAGCGCTTCCAGCTCCGGCTCGCGGGGCGCGAGATCCTGACCTGCCGCGTGATCTGGCGATCGGACCGTCAGGCCGGCGTCGCCTTCGAGCAGCCGAACAGCATCGAGCCAGCAGCCGGCGAGGAACGGGAACGCTCGTCCGACGCGTTGATGCGCAGCCAGATGCTGGCGCTGCGCGCCGCACTCGATCATGTGCCGACTGGCATCGTGCTGCTCGATTCTCACCTGAGGGCGCGGCTGATCAACCGGTCGTTTCGTCAGATGTGGCGCCTGCCCGACGAGGTTGCCGACAGCAATCCATCCATTCTCACCCTGCTGCATCACGGGCGCGATACCGGCGCCTATGAGGTGCCGGACCCGGACCTCGATGCACTGATAGCGGAGCGCGTCCGTGTGATTGAGTCGGGCGATCCAACCCCAATCGACGTGCGCCGAACCAATGGCGATGTCGTACGCGTTCAGGTCACGCCGCTGCCCGACGGTGGGCGCATGCTGACCTATACGCCCGTCACCGATATCGTGCGCACCTCCGACGAGTTGAAGCTGCTGCGGGATGCGCTGGAGAATGTCCAGGACGGCGTTTTGCTGCTCGATGCCGACCTGCACGCTACCTTCATGAACCGGCGGATGCGGCGGTTCTGGGAGGTCAGCGAAGACGAGGCGGTGAGCCGCCCGGCCTATTCCTCGCTGGTCCGACGTCTGCATCGCGCCAGCGCGCCCAATCTTCCGAACAGCGAGCTCGCGAAGTTTCCGGCGCGGCGTGTCGAGGAGGTCAAGGCCGGCGATCACGTACGCGACCTGCAGACGCCGGACGGACGCCGCATCCGGGCCCATTGCACCACGATGGCGAATGGCGGGCGCATGCTGACCTATGTCGACATCACCGATCTGACGCAAAAGGCCGCAATGCTGGAGACGCTCGCCACCACCGATCCGCTCACCGGCCTCCACAATCGCCGCCACTTCCTCGACAACCTCGAAGCGGAATGGAGTCGCTTTCAACGCTATTATCGCTCTGTCTCCGTGTTGATGCTCGACATCGATCACTTCAAGTCGGTCAACGATCGTCACGGTCATGCCGTGGGCGATGCGGCGATCAAGGCGGTTGCGGCCGCCTGCCTTGACGGCAAGCGGAAATCGGACATCGTCGGCCGTCTCGGCGGCGAGGAATTTGCCGTGCTGCTGCCCGAAACCAGCCTGTCCAGGGCGAGAACGGTAGCCGAGCGCATCCGCAAGCGCGTGATGAGCACGCAGGTCTTTGCCGACAAGGTGCAGTTCGGTGTCACCGTTAGCATCGGCATTGCCGAGGCCACCGTCAGCATGTCCGGCATCGATGCGCTGATGGTCGCGGCCGATCATGCCCTCTACCAGGCCAAGGCCGAGGGCCGCAACCGCTGCATAGCCTGGATGCCCCCGCCCCCTGCAACCAAGGCGGCGGAGTGACGGCAGCAGTTGCCGTCTACTCGGGCACCGGCACGTCGAACGTGTTGAGCGTGACCGAGACCATGCAGTAGACGCCGACGAGATAGGACAGTTCGGCCGCACCGTGCTCGCCGAATTCCTTCACGGCCGCACGATAAGTCAGCTCGGGCAGCACGCCGCCGCTCACCAGGGCCGAGGCCATGTCGTAGGCGACTGCCTCGTGCTTGGTGAGATCGACCGGCCGCTGGCCGGCGACGATGGTCGCGAGCTTCTCGTCGGAGAGGCCACGCTGCTCGGCCACCAGCACATGGGCATAGAGCTCGTAACCGGAGCGGAAATGCGAGCCGGTGACGAGGATCGCGACCTCGCGCACCGGCGCGGGCAGCAGCGGGTTCGACGCAATCGCCTTGACCAGCTCCCACACCGGCTTGCCGAAGCGCGGCTCGCGGATCCAGGGATTCCAGGGCCCGAGCAGCGCGCCGTCCTCGCGCATGTTCACAAAGCCCTTGAAGTGGTCCTTGATGCCGGCCTGCATGTCGTCATAGAGCGGCTTCTGCTCAGCACTCAGGTCTTTCGGATCGAGAATGGGAAGGCGCACGGCGGGATCTCCTCATTGAGAAGAGGCAACCGTCACCCGCAGGAGATCGCAAGGCAAGTGAAGTTGCCGTGACGACCTTGCCCTTTCGCAAATCCCAGGGAGATCTCGGCTATCGCGCCGTGGGGCCTGGCACGCTTTGCGGATTGACGGCATCGTCGACGTCCAGCGTCAGTGGCTCACCTGTGGTGAGGAACGACGACAGCGCCGCTTCGAACGGCGCCGGATCGAGACCGCGTGCGGCGAGCCAAGCGGGCTCGTAATAGGTCTGACGATAGCGCTCGCCGGAATCGCAGATCAGCGTCACCAGTGATCCCGTGACGTTCGCCTGGCGCATCTCCGAGGCGAGCCGGCACAGCGCCAGGAAGTTGGTGCCGGTGGAGCCGCCGACCGGACGACGCAGCCGGCGCGACAGCACGTTCATCGCCGCGATGGTCGCCGCATCCGGGATCTTCATCATGCGGTCGACCACGCCGGGCACGAAGGACGGCTCGCAGCGGGGACGACCGACGCCTTCGATCAGCGACGGGCGGTCGCAGACACGCGAGCGGTCCTGCGTGCGGAAGCAGTCGAAGAAGGCGGAATGCTCGACATCGGCGACGCACAGCCGCGTCGGATATTGCCGATAGCGCAGATAACGTCCGATGGTGGCCGAGGTGCCGCCGGTGCCGGCGCCCATCACGATCCAGTCCGGCAGCGGGCGCGGCTCGCCCTGCAACTGCGTGAAGATCGATTCGGCGATGTTGTTGTTGCCGCGCCAGTCGGTGGCGCGCTCGGCGAAGGTGAACTGGTCCATGTAGTGGCCGTCGAGCCGGGCGGCGAGCGCGGCGGCTTCCGCATAGAGCGCGCGGCCATCGTCGATCAAATGGCAATTGCCGCCATAATGCTCGATCGCGGCGATCTTCTCCGCCGACGTCGTGCGCGGCATCACGGCATAGAAGGGCACGCCGATCATCTCTGCGAAATAGGCCTCCGACACCGCCGTCGATCCCGACGAGGCCTCGACCACGGGCGTGCCTTCGCGGATGTGGCCGTTGCAGAGCGCGTACAGAAACAGCGAGCGCGCGAGGCGATGCTTCAGGCTGCCGGTCGGATGCGTGGACTCATCCTTCAGATAGATGTCGATGCCCGATAGCGCCGGCACGATCAGCCGGATCAGATGCGTGTCGGCGGTGCGGCACTGGTCGGCCTCGATCGCGGCCACGGCCTCGTCGGCCCAGCCGCGCCGATAGGCCGGCCCGGCCGGATTGTGCTGGCGGAAGGGGAATGTCTGCATTGCATGAATCTCTCATGACACGGATCGCGCATCAAGTGCGCTGAATAACGCTCCTGCTCGAAACTCCAGCGGCGAGGCTCGCGTGTGGTGCGCTAGGCAAGTGAAGCTTCCGGGACGGCCGAGGTGGCTTGGCAGAACGACTGCGATATGCTGACATTGCCGTGATGCTGGGGGGCTCACGGAATGAAATTTGAAGCCTGGATCGCGACGCTGGGCCTACTCTGCGCAACAGTCGGACCAGCATGTGCGATGCAGTTCGATCGAACGGTCCCCTCCGGAGCGATGGTCAGAATGCATCACTACCGCTCGTGGGGACCGAACTGCGAGGGCAATGGCGGCGTGGTGAGGCTGCTGACCAAGCCGCAGCACGGCAAGCTGACGACGCGCACCGTGGACTCGCGCATCGAGATTAACCGCTTCGCCCGCGGCGGCGGCACGCCGTGCACCGGACGGCCGATCAAGGCCTTTGAGGTCAATTACCGATCGAATCCGGGCTACCACGGCCCGGATAGTTTCACCATCGAGATGATCACCGGCAGGGGCAGCCGCGACGTCGATACCTATTCGATCACCGTCCAATAGCGGCACGCCCGCTCAAAATTCCAGCGGCGCATTGTCGACGACTTCCTTCATCACGAAGAAGGTGCGGGTCTGGCGCACGCCGGGGAGCGCAATCAGCTGCTCGCCGTGGATGCGGTTGAAATCCTCCATGTCGCCGACGCGGATCTTGAGGAAGTAGTCGAAGTCGCCGGCGACGAGGTGGCAGTCGAGCACGAATTTCAGTTTTGCGACGGCCTGCTCGAAGGTGGCAAAGCTCTCCGGCGTGGAGCGGTCGAGCACGACGCCAACCATCACCAGCGTGCCCTTGGCCACTTTCTTCGGCGCGACCATGGCGCGGACAGTGGCGATGAAGCCGTCCTCGAACAGGCGCTGGGTGCGGCGATGGCACGTGGCGGGGCTGATCGCGACCGTTTCGGCCAGCTCGGCATTGCTGAGCCGGCCGTTATTCTGCAGCAATCTCAAGATCTTAAGGTCGGTGCGGTCGAGCCGGGCAGCCATGAAAGGAACTTCCACAAATATGGACTTTCTGGAAGGAATATTAGCTAACAGCGCTATTTTCGCAAGAAGTTGCGCATTATTGGCGCAATATTCGAGAGCACATTTTCCCGACACGATGCTAGGGAGCCGCCAACACCAACGCCACTCGGGATGACCCATGAAGCTGGACAAATTTCCGCGCTATCCTTTGACCTTCGGCCCGACGCCCATCGAGAAGCTGGAGCGGCTGTCAAAACATCTCGGCGGCAATGTCGAGATCTATGCCAAGCGCGAGGACTGCAATTCCGGTCTCGCCTATGGCGGCAACAAGCTGCGCAAGCTCGAATACATCATTCCCGATGCGATCGCCTCCAATGCCGATACGCTGGTCTCGATCGGCGGCGTGCAATCCAACCACACCCGCATGATCGCGGCCGTCGCGGCCAAGCTCGGCATGAAGTGCCGCCTGGTGCAGGAAGCCTGGGTGCCGCACGAGGACGCGGTCTATGACCGCGTCGGCAACATCATGCTCTCGCGCATCATGGGCGCCGACGTGCGCCTGGTCGACGACGGCTTCGACATCGGCATCCGCAAGAGCTGGGAGCAGGCGATCGAGGAAGTGAAGGCCGCGGGCGGCAAGCCCTACGCCATTCCCGCCGGCGCCTCCGTGCACAAATATGGCGGCCTCGGCTATGTCGGCTTCGCCGAGGAGGTGCGCAAGCAAGAAGCCGAGCTCGGCTTCAAGTTCGACTACATCATCGTCTGCACCGTCACCGGCTCCACCCACGCCGGCATGCTGGTCGGGTTTGCGGCGGACGGCCGTGCGCGAAAGGTGATCGGCATCGACGGCTCGTTCACGCCGGCGCAGACGAAAGCACAGGTGCTCTCGATCGCGCAGAACACGGCCAAGCTGGTCGAGCTCGGCAAGGAGATCGTCGCGGACGACGTCGTGCTGATCGAGGATTACGCCTATCCCGCCTATGGCGTGCCGTCGGAAGAGACCAAGGAGGCCATCCGCCTCACCGCGCGCCTCGAAGCCATGATCACCGACCCCGTCTACGAGGGCAAGTCGATGCAGGGCCTGATCGATCTCACGAAGAAGGGCTATTTCGAGAAGGGCGCGAAGATCCTCTACGCCCATCTCGGCGGCGCGCCGGCGCTAAACGGCTACGGCTACGCGTTCCGGAACGGCTAGCTCCTCTGTCGTCCCGGGGCGCGACGAAGTCGCGAGCCCCGGGACCCATAGCCCCAGGAAGATGTTTGGCGAAGACTCGTGGTGACTAGCTTGCCGTAGCCACATCCGCTTGTGGTTATGGATTCCGGGCTCGCCACTTCGCCCCGGGATGACGGCGGAGTTTTCGTGGCGCGCCCTACCTCGTCCTCACGATCTGCAGCAGCTCGTCGCCGTAATGCTCGAGCTTCTTGTCGCCGATCCCCGGCACGTTGCGAAGCTCGTCCAGCGTCGTCGGCCAGGCCCGGACGATGCCGTCGATCGTTGCATCGTGCAGCACCACATAGGCCGGCACGCCGCGTTCGCGCGCGACCTCTGAGCGCCAGGCGCGCAGGCGCGCGCGCAATTCGGGGTCGACATCGCCTTGCGGCGCGCTCGCTGCCGGCGCGAGGTCGCCGCGTCGCGACTTCGCGCGGCTGGTACGAACACGCGTGCCGGGTGCCTCCTCGCGCAGCCAGACCTCGGTCTCGCCGCGCAGCACCCCGCGCGAGGACTCCGTCAGCTTCAGCGCGCCGTAGGCTTCGCTGTCGCTCCGCAAATGGCCCATTGCCACCAATTGCCGCAGCACCGTGCGCCACTGCTTCTCGTTGAGCTCGCGGCCAACGCCGAACACCGACAGCTTGTCGTGACCGAACTGCGTGACCTTCTCGGTCAGGCGTCCGATCAGCACGTCGATCAAATGCATGGCGCCAAAGCGTTGCCCGGTGCGATAGACGCAGGACAACAGCTTCTGCGCCAGCACCTTGCCGTCGCGCATCTTCGGCGGCGTCAGGCAATTGTCGCAATTGCCGCAGCTCTCGCCCATCACGATCTCGCCGAAATAAGCGAGCAGGCGCCGGCGCCGGCAATGCGGCGTCTCGGCGAGGCCGACCAGCGCGTCGAGCTTGCCGATCGAGACCCGCTTGAAATCCTCCGATCCCGCCGACTCGTCGATCATGCGGCGCTGCTGCACGATGTCGGAGAGGCCATAGGCCATCCATGCCGCCGACGGCTTGCCGTCACGGCCGGCGCGCCCCGTCTCCTGGTAATAGGCCTCGATGCTCTTGGGCAGGTCGAGATGGGCCACGAAGCGCACGTCGGGCTTGTCGATGCCCATGCCGAAGGCGATGGTCGCGACGATGACGATGCCGTCCTCGTTGAGGAAGCGGTCCTGGTTGCGCGAGCGAACGCTGCCGTCGAGCCCGGCGTGGTAGGGCAGCGCCGCAATGCCGGCCTCGGCAAGCGCGGCGGCGACCTCCTCGACGCGGTTGCGCGACAGGCAATAGACCACGCCCGCATCGCCCATGTGGCGCTCGCGGATGAATTCCTTCAGCTGCGACACCGCATTGCGCTTGTCGACGATCTCGTAGCGGATGTTGGGCCGGTCGAAGCTGGAGACGAACTGCGGCGCGCCCGTCAGCTGAAGCCGCTCGACGATCTCCTTGCGCGTCAGCTCATCGGCGGTCGCGGTCAGCGCGATCCGCGGCACGTCGGGAAAGCGCTCGGCGATGACGGAAAGGCCGACATATTCAGGCCGGAAGTCGTGGCCCCATTGCGAGACGCAATGCGCCTCGTCGATCGCAAACAACGCCACCTTCGCCTGCGCCAGCAGCGACAGGCAGCGCGGCGTGACCAGCCGTTCCGGCGCGACATAGAGCAGGTCGAGATCGCCGGCGAGCAGGCGGCGTTCGATGTCGGACGCCTCCTGCGGCGTCAGCGACGAGTTCAGCGCGGCGGCATTGACGCCGGCCTCGATCAGGCCTGCGACCTGGTCGCGCATCAAGGCGATCAACGGCGAGACCACGATTCCGCAGCCTTCGCGCAGCAGGGATGGAAGCTGATAGCACAGCGATTTGCCGCCGCCGGTCGGCATCAACACCAGGCAATTGCCGCCGTCGGTGACGTGGCGGATGATCTCGCCCTGCGCGCCGCGGAATCCCGGCAGGCCGAACACCGATTGCAGCACCGACAGCGCGTCGCGGCCGTTGGTCGGCGCAGGCAGCGGGGCGTGGGACGGAGCAGACATGGGCGGAGCAGATCAGGCCGTGAGATTCGTCACAAGGCCAGTCGCATGCTGGCGTCGGCGTGGCAAGACTGTTTGCGGGGCAACGCTGCTTGTTCTCCCTCTCCCCGTTCTTACGGGGTGAGGGGCCTCTCTCCGCACATGAGAATGCCGATGGGCCTGTACCATCACCCGGATCGCAAGAGCGATCCGACCTCTCCCCGCAAGCGGGGAGAGGTGAAAAAGCTACGCCCCGATCCGTCGCAGCGCTTCTGCGACGGTCACGATCGGCATGTTGCGCTTGGCGGCGGCGTCGAGCGCGTGACGCATCAGATGCGGCGTGCAGCCATAGGGGCTCGGCCTGTCGGTGACGTCGTGGCCGTAGAAGATCAGCCAGCCGCCGCTCGCGACCGCCTCGTCGAAATAGCGATCGACCCCCGCCTTGTCGATCTCGCAATCGACCAAAGGCGAGGCGCGCAGAAATTGGAGGTCGATGATGCCGCTATTGACGCCGGGAAGAATGCCGCGGGCGGAACGGAAGGCTTTTGCCAGCTGCGGCTTGCGCCACACCGAGGCGATGCCATAGGGATAGGCGAAATTCTGCAGCGTGATCGAGGCATCGATGCCGTGGAGATGGCTGCGGTTTCGTTCGATCTCGCGCGCCATCGCGGCCTCGTCGAGCGTGGCCGAGCTCTGATGCGAGAAGGTGTGGCAGGCGATCTCGTGCCCGGCGCGGTGGAGCCGGACGATGGCGTCATCCGACAGGCCATGCCAATGCTCCGACGGCTGACCGATCAGGCTGCCGGCGAGGTAATAGGTGCCGCGGCCGCCATGTTGCTCCAGAAGCTCGGCGCCCTCGCCTGCGGCGCTATCGGGGGCGTCGTCGAACGTGAAGCTCACCATCGGCGCGTGCGCAGGCAGCCGGTGCGGCGCGGCGCGGAAATGCCGGGCCAGCCGATTGATCACGCGTCCCTGGAGTGCCGACCACACGACTGCGTTTCCCGTGATGCCTTCTTGCTCTACTGAAACATTCGTGCGCAGGTCGAGACAAGCCTAACGCCCGGGTAATCCTAACGCCGAACCAAGACCGCTTCGGCTAGCGCACCGACATCGGCGCGTCGGCGGCCGCGCCGAGATAACGCAACCAATTGGGGAAGAGCACCGCCGCCGCCTCGCCAGCGCCGATATCGCCGCGCAGGTTCAGCGCGGGCAGCTCGTTGCTGAGCGCCGGATGGCGCTGGTGTGCCGCCTTCCTCTCGAAGCGAGCCAGCTTCTCTTCCGTTGCTGCGTCAAAATAACTCACCGGCAGGTGCGGATAGTTCTCCCGCTCGCGCGCGAGATAGCGGCCGATGTCACGCAGATATTCGCGCTGGAGCGATGGCGCGTCATATTCCGGGTGGCCCTGGAAGAACACGAAGCGGCTGGCATATTGGCGAACGAAGACGTCGACGCCGGCCTCCTCCGAGCGGGTCAGCACCTGATAACCGGCCTGCACAAGGTCGCTCTCGGCGATCTCGTTCAGGCGTGAATGCGAGACCTTGAGCGGCGCAGGCGCAGAGCGGATCAGCGAATCGTCCGTCACGACGTCGCAATCGAAGATGCCGTGACATTTGGCCGGCAGCCGCTGCCGTTTAATGCCGTCGAGGTGCAGCACCGCGGCATGGGCGGCAAGGCAGGACCAGATCGTCGAACGCGTGTTGGCCTTGGCCCAGTCGATCAGGTTGGTGAGGTCGCGCCAGTACGGCTCCCGGTCGAGCTCGGGCGCGATCGGCTCTGCGCCTGTTACGATCAGCCCGTCGAATTTGCCGCGCTCGAGATCGGAAAGGTTGGAATATTCGCTTTCGACATGCCACTTCGCTTCCGGCGACCGCTTCACGCTGGGAAGCGAGAAGCAGTGGAAACGGATACGGCGCGAGCCTGCTGCGGCCTGAAGCAGCTTCATGAACTGCCGCTCGGTCGCCTTCAACGCGGCATCCGGCATGTTGTTGACGAGACCGATGGTGAGCTCGGCGCCGGCGTCGCGCGTGAGCTCGTGCGCGGCCGGCACCAGCGTCGGACCCGCGATGACCTGATCCTTGTCGATCAAGATCGTCATGGACGGCGCCGCCTACTCCGCAGCCTCGCGGCGCGCCAACGGGCAGGCCTTCTCCAGCGCCTGGTCGATATCCTCGATGATATCAGAGACATGCTCGATGCCGATCGACAGACGGATCGTCTCCGGCAGCACGCCCGCGGCGCGCTGCTGCTCCGCGGACATCTGCCGATGGGTGGTCGACGCCGGGTGGCAGGCGAGCGACTTGGCATCGCCGATATTGACGAGGCGCGTGATCAGCTTCAGGGCGTCGTAAAACGTCTTGCCGGCCTCCATGCCGCCCTCGATGCCGAAGGTGAACAGCGAGGAGGCGTTGCCATTCAAGTATTTCTGCACCAGGGGATAATAGGGGCTGTCCGGAAAACCGGTGTAGTTGACCCAGGCCACGCGTGGATCGACGCGGAGGAATTCGGCGACCCTGCGGGCGTTCTCGACATGGCGCTCCATGCGCAGCGCCACGGTCTCGATGCCCTGGAGCAGCAGGAAGGCGTTGAACGGCGACAGCACCGAGCCCATGGTGCGCTGATAGACGCTGCGCGCGCGCTCGATATAGGCGGTCTTGCCGAAGCGCTCGGCATAGACCAGGCCGTGATAGGAGGCGTCGGGCTTGTTGTAGGCCGGGAAGCGGTCGGCGTGCTTGGCCCAGGGGAAGTTTCCGGAATCGACGATGGCGCCGCCGAGCGTAGTGCCGTGACCGCCCAAGAACTTGGTCAGGGAATGCACGGCGATGTCGGCGCCGTAGTCGAACGGCTTGAAGAGGATCGGAGTTGCGACGGTGTTGTCGACGATCAGCGGCACACCATGCGCGTGGGCAATTCTCGCCAGCGCCTCGATGTCGCAGACATTGCCAGCGGGATTACCGATGGTCTCGGCGAACACGGCGCGGGTGTTCTCGTCGATCAGCTTCTCGACCGCCTCTGGCTTGTCGCTCTCGGCGAAACGGCCGGTGATGCCCTGGCGCGGCAGGATGTGGGAGAGCAGCGTGTGCGTGGTGCCGTAGAGCTGCGGCACCGAGACGATGTTGCCGCCGTGATCGGCGACGTTGACGAAGGCGAAATGCAGCGCCGCCTGCCCGGTCGCGACCGCGAGCGCGCCGACGCCGCCTTCGAGCTGCGCGATGCGCTTCTCGAGAACCGCGCTGGTCGGATTGGCGATGCGGCTGTAGCGAAAGCCCTCGGCCTCGAGATTGAACAGGGCTGCGCCATGATCGGCGCTGTCGAAGGCGTAGGCCGCGGTCTGGTAGATCGGAACGGCCACTGCGTGCGTGGTGGCTTCAGGCTCGTAGCCGGCGTGAATAGCGATCGTCTCGTTGCGCATCGTGCCACCTCCGCGTGGGGCGGGCCGCACTTATTGGCCTAGAATGAGGCATGTGCGTTGTCCGCCGTCCCTCTGTTAGAGGCGGGTGGTAAAGCGGACAATAATTCGCCTAGAGATCGAGGAAGTAACCCTAATGCTTGCTCGCGAAATGGCTGAAAACCGGGTTAAAGCCGATTAACGAACGCACGGCGCCACCCTCGCCCACGAGGACGAGGGGCCGCCGTCAGCGCTGCGATAGCTCGCAGCGTCAGCCCATCTGCTCCCACAGCCGATGGGTGAGCGCGCCGACGCGCTTCTCGATCGCAGCTGCGGCATCGAGGGCGAGATCCTCGCGATAGCGTCCGGCAATCAGCTGCACGCCGATCGGCCTGCCGTCATGCAGCGCCACCGGCACCACCGCGCCGGGCAGGCCCAGCACGTTGATGGCGGAGATGAAGCGGATCTCGCCCCAGAATATCTCGCGCACGCGCTCTGCGCTGACGGTGTCCTCGCGCGGGCCCGGCGTCGGCTTCACCGTGGTCGGCGCCAGCACGATCGGATAGTCCTCGAAGAACAATTGCCAGGCGCGGATGTGACCGTTGCGCGCGGCGGTGGCCTGCATCCAGGCCTTGAGATCGAGCACGTTGGCCTTGGCCTTCATGCCGCCCCAGGACTTGTGAAAATCCTCGGACGTGACCTTCAGCATGGCGGCCTCCTGCATCATCACGGTCTCGTTGGTGATGATGTCGCACCAGGTCTGCCAGACCCCGTTGATGTCGGGCACCTCGACCTCGCTGACGCGATAGCCGGACCGCTCGAGATGATCGGCAGCCTGACGCAGCGCCGCGGCGACAGACGGATCGACGTCCATGTCCTCGGGGATCTTTGCCAGCGCGACCTTGATCGGCCCCTTCGGCCGCTCGCCGACCAACGGCGCCGGTACCCACCAGGGATCGCGCGGATCGCGCCGGCTCATGACCTCCAGCGCGAGGCGGACGTCGGCGACATGGCGTGCGAGCGGCCCCTGCGCCGACATCAGATGCGCCAGCATCGGCCGCTCCGACGTCGCGCTTCCGTTGAAGGCGGGGATGCGGCCCTGCGTCGGCTTGATGGTGGCAACGCCGTTGCAATGCGCCGGCCAGCGCAGCGAGCCGCCGATGTCGTTGCCATGGGCGATGGTGCCGATGCCCGCGGCGACCGCCGAGCCCGCGCCGCCCGAGGAGCCGCCGCAGGTGATATCGGGATCCCAGGGGTTGAGCGTCAGCCCGTGCAGGGGATTGTCGGTGAAGCCGCGGAAGGAGAATTCGGGCGTGTTGGTGAGCCCGATGACGATCGCGCCTGATTTCTTCAGGTTGCGCACCACGGGCGCATCCGATGGCGCGATGAGGTCCTTGTTGGCGGGCACGCCGTTGAAATTCGGCCGGCCCTGGTAGTCGACATTTTCCTTGATGGTGATGGGTACGCCGTGCAGGAGACCGAGATCGCCGCCCTTGGCGCGCTGCTTGTCCGCCACGTGCGCCGCCTTCAGCGCCTCCTCGCCGAGATCGACGACGACCGCATTCAGCCTGGGATTGACGGCGCGCATCCGGTCCAGATGGGCCTCGACGGTCTCCACGGCGGAGATCGCGCCGGCGCGGACCGCGGCCGCGGTCTCGACCGCGGACCATTGCCAGATCGGCCCCTTGGGCCGGCGGACCGCGGCTGGCTTGCGCGGTGCCGCCTTCTTGACTGTCGTCTTCGCGGTTTTCGCAATGGCGCCCTTTCGGGCGGTGCTCGTCTTGCTCGAGGCCCTGCTTACCTGCCTTGAAGCACTTTTCTTCTTGGTCGCCGTCTTCTTCGCCACGTCGCATCTCCAAAAAATTGCGCGGCGGAGGTTATGGAGGTCACGCAACCGTGTACAGGCGCGTTTCTGCATGGCGCATTGTCGCGACGCTCTGTCGCAATTCGCAGCGTTCTGAGAGAGCTCCTACACCAACGGTGGATTGAGCCGCGCGAAACCCTCCTGGACGCGATAAGGATAGTACGGATAAGGCGGCATCACGAAGCTGACCTCATCGAGCCGCTTGATCTGGTCCGCGCTCAGCGACCAGCCGACGGCGCCGAGATTGTCGCGCAGCTGCGCTTCGTCGCGTGCCCCGATGATCACGGAGGAGACCGTGGGACGCGACAGCAGCCAGGCAATCGCGACCTGCGGCACGGTACGACCGGCCTCAGCGGCAATCGCATCCAGCACGTCAACGACGGCATAGAGGCGCGCATCGTCCACGGGCGGACCGAACTGTGCGGTGGCATGCAGGCGGCTTCCTTGCGGCAGCGGCTGGCCGCGCCGGATCTTTCCGGTGAGCCGGCCCCAGCCCAGCGGGCTCCAGACCAGAGCGCCGACGCCCTGATCGCGCGCGAGCGGCATCAGCTCCCATTCATAGTCGCGCCCGAGCAGCGAGTAGTAGACCTGGTGCGCGACATAGCGCGGCCAGCCATGCCGGTCCGCGATGGCGAGCGACTTCATCAGCTGCCAGCCGGCGAAATTCGAGACGCCGATATAGCGTAGCTTGCCGGCGCGCACGAGCGTATCGAGCGTGGACAGCACCTCCTCGATCGGCGTGAACGCGTCGAAGGCGTGGAGCTGAAGCAGGTCGACGTGGTCGGTGCCGAGCCGTCGTAGCGCCGCATCGACCGAGGCCAGCAGCCGCTGCCGCGACGAGCCGGCATCGAGCGGACCGTCGCCAATCGGCAGGCTCATCTTGGTCGAGATCAGCACCTTGTCGCGGCGCCCCTTGATCGCAGCACCGAGGATCTCCTCCGAGGCGCCGTTCGAATAGACATCGGCGCTGTCGAACAGATTGACGCCGGCATCGAGGCAGATGTCGACCAGCCTGCGCGCCTCCTCGATGCCGCTGCGGCCCCAGGCGGAAAACAACGGACCCTGGCCGCCGAACGTGCCGGTGCCGAAACTGAGGACGGGCACTTTGAGCCCGGAAGCGCCGAGGTTGCGGTATTCCATGATCGCTCTCCTATTCCGCCGGGCACGCCGCGACTGCGGTCGCCGTGCGATCAAGCTGGAGGCTCCACAGCGCCAGAACGAGGCCGATGGCGGTGACGCCGGCTGCGACCAGCGGCAGCGCCGAGAGGCCGAGGCCGCGGTCGATGGTGACGCCGCCGGCCCAGGCGCCGAGCGCGTTGCCGAGATTGAACGCGGCGATGTTGAGGCTGGAGGCGAGCGTCCGGCCGCTGGGACCGGCAGCCTCCAATACGCGGAGCTGAAGCGGTGCGACGGTTGCGAAGGCGGCGACGCCGAGCAGCAGGATCAGCACGACGCTGATGATCTTGACCGACAGCAGCGCCGCAAGGCCAAGCAGCACGATGGCAAGCGCGGCCAGTGTGCCGATCAGGGCGCGCGCAAGGCCGCGATCGGCGAGCTTGCCGCCGGCGACATTGCCGATCGCAAGCCCAACGCCGAACACCAGCAGGATCGGCGACACGGCGGCCTCCGAAAAACCGGTGAAGCGCGTCAGGATCGGCTGGATATAGGTGAAGACGACGAACAGTCCGGCGAAGCCGAACACGGTCATGGCAAGACCGAGCAGCACCTGCGGACGGCCGAGCACGGCCACTTCCTCGGCAAGCGAGATCGGCTTGTCGTCGTTGCCGACATGGCCCGGCACGAGCGCAGCGACGACCGCGAATGCGATCAGGCCGATGACAGTCACCGCCCAGAACGCTGCGCGCCAGCCGAGCATCAGGCCGAACCAGGCGCCGAAGGGCACGCCCAGCAGCGTCGCGACCGTCAGGCCGATGAACATGGTGGAGATCGCAGACGCACGCTTGTCCTCAGCGACGAGGCTGGTGGCCACTACCGAGCCCACGCCGAAGAACGTGCCGTGTGCGAGCGAGGTCAGCACGCGCGCGGCCATCAGCCATTCGTAAGTGGGCGCGAGCGCGCAAGCCGCATTGCCGAGCGTGAAGATGGCCATCAGCGCCAGCAGCACGGTTTTCCGCGGCATCCGCCGCGTCGCCAGCGTCAGCACCGGCGCGCCGACGAACACGCCGAGCGCGTAGCCGGAGATGAGCAGGCCCGCGACGGGCACCGAGACGTGCATGTCGGCGGCGACCTGCAGCAGCAGGCCCATGATGATGAATTCGGTGGTGCCGATGCCGAAGGCACCGGCGGTGAGCGCGAGGACGGCGGGAGGCATGCGTTGCTCCAAGGGATGAGACGAGCCACGCAGATAGCGGCGCTGCCGCCAAACCATTAGAATGTCCGCAATCCAATCATTTGTGACGTGAATTCAACATGGCCCGTTTCGACACCAACCGCTCGGCCGAGATGGAGGTCTTCGTCCGCGTCGTGGACCTCGGCGGCTTCACCCAGGCCGCGCGAAAGCTGCGCCTGACGCCATCGGGCGTCAGCAAGCTGATCTCGCGTCTGGAGGCGCGCCTCGGCGCGCGGCTCGTCAACCGCACCACGCGCAAGCTGACGCTGACGGCGGAAGGCCAGGCCTTCTACGAGCGCTCGTTGCGCATTCTCGCCGAGATGGAGGAGGCCGAGCGCGAGGCGGCCTCAGGCGCGGCGCCGCGCGGCCGCCTCACGGTCAATTGCAACATTCCCTTCGGCATGCTGCATGTGATGCCGTTGATCCCGCGCTTTCTGAAGCAGCATCCCGACGTCACGCTCGATCTCGTGCTGACCGATACGGTGATCGACCTGATGCAGGAGCGCGCCGATGTCGCCATCCGCGTCGGTCCGCTGCGCGCCTCGCGTCTGGTCGCGCGAAAGCTCGGCACCAGCCGCATGGTGGTGGTCGGCGCGCCGGATTACCTCGCCCGTTGCGGCACGCCGAAGATTCCGGCCGACCTCGCCGACCACCGCGGCATCGGTTGGACCTTTCCGCGCAGCATCCGCGGCTGGCCGTTCAGGCGTGGCGACCACGCCGAGGAGGCCCTGCCCCCGCCCGTCGCACGCGCCAGCGACGGCGAAGCCGCCCGCCGCCTCTGCCTCGGCGGCGCCGGTCTCGCGCGCCTCGCGCTCTTCCACATCGGCCCCGATATCGAATCCGGCCGCCTCGTCCCGGTGCTGCAAAGCTACAATCCCGGCGACCGCGAAGACATCCACGCCGTCTATGTTGGCCACACCGCGCCACTCCCGGCACGCGTGCGCGCGTTCATCGATTTCCTCGCCGAGCACGTGCGCGTGAGCGACCCCGCATTGAAGCGGGCCGCGGATGGGAAGTGGAAGCTGGTGGGGTGAGGCGCGATGGCGGAGCGAGCGTCAGCCAATCCAGATTGGCGATCATGTTCCGTGTGGCTGGACCGTTGAGGACACGCCGCCGGAGCTTGCGCGAGGGCGCAGAAATCGCGAAAATCCCGGCTGTTTCAGAACTCGCCAGGGGAATTCCACACACATGCAGTTCGATGACGTCATCCTCGGTCGCCGGAGCATCCGCGGCTACAAGCCGGATCCGGTGCCCAAGGAACTGATTGCGGAAATCATTGGATTGGCGATGCGCGCTCCGTCGTCGATGAACACCCAGCCCTGGAATTTCTATGTCATCACCGGCGAACCACTTGATCGGATCCGCGCCGGCAATACCGAACGGATGCTGGCGGGCATCCCGCAGTCGCGCGAGTTCCGCACGGGCCAGGCCTTTGCAGGCAAGCACCGCGACAGGCAGGTCGGCGTCGCCAAGCAATTATTCTCCGCAATGGGAATCGAGCGCGACAACATGGAGAAGCGCCAGGACTGGGTCCTGCGCGGCTTCCGTCAGTTCGACGCGCCCGTCTGCGTGATCATCACCTATGACCGCGTGCTCGACGGTAGCGACGATACGCCCTTCGACTGCGGCGCCGTGGCGACCGCCCTGGTCAATGCCGCGTGGTCCCGCGGGCTCGGCGCCGTGATCAACAGCCAGGGCATCATGCAATCCCCCGTGGTGCGCGAGCACGCAGGGATCGCCGACGATCAGGTCATCATGAAAAGCATCGCGCTGGGCTGGCCGGATGAAACTTTTCCGGCGAATGCCGTGGTGTCGGAGCGGAAGTCCGTCGAGGAAGCGACGGTGTTCGTCGGGTTCGAGACTTAGCGGCGCGGGCCGGAAGGGCTGGAGGCACAGCAGTGATCCGCGCCATGGTCCGACGTGTCCTTGTGCTGGCGGCGGCTTTTGCCGCCGCCTTGACTCCGGTCATGTGTCTTGGCGAAAGCAGCAAGCCGTTGCCGGCGAAGGCGACGCGGGAACTACCTGATGAGCTGCTCTCGCTGCTCGAGCAGAAAAGGATGCCGAAGTATTCACCTATCCTCGTGCGTCTTTTCAAGGAGGAGGCCGAGCTCGAGGTCTGGAAACAGGACACGACCGGCCGTTTCCAGATCCTCAAGTCCTATCCGATCTGCCGGTGGTCGGGCGATCTCGGGCCGAAATTGCACGAGGGCGACCGACAAGCTCCGGAAGGATTCTATACGATTACACCTGAGTTGATGAACCCCAACTCCAACTTCTATCTTTCGATCAACCTCGGCTTCCCCAACACGTTCGACAAGGCGCACAAGCGCAATGGCAGCTTCCTCATGATCCACGGCGACTGCTGGTCGAGCGGTTGCTATGCCATGACCGACGAACAGATCGGCGAAATCTATGCGCTGGCGCGCGACACATTCCTCGGCGGCCGCCCGTCGTTCCAGGTCCAGGCCTATCCGTTCCGCCTGACACCGGCAAATCTGGCGCGGCATCGAAACAGTCCCAATCTCGCGTTCTGGAAAATGCTCAAGGTCGGCAACGATCATTTCGAGACGACGCGAATCGAACCGAAGGTGGATGTGTGCGACCGCCGCTACGTCTTCGATGCGCAAGGTCCACCGAATTCGCCGTCGCCTCCAGTGTTCAACCCTACCGAAAAATGTCCCCCCTTCGCCGTCAATCCGGACATCGCGCGGCGGGCCCTGGAGAAGAGGCGCGCCGACGAGCTCGAATACGCGCGATTGCTTGAAGATGATTTGCCGGCCGCCCCGATATACAGCGGACTGGACGGAGGAATGAACAAGGTGTTCCTCACACGGTTTCCGGGCAGAGTGACGCTCGCGAAAGTCATGCCGTATGCATCCTACCTGCCGCAATTGCCACCGATTCCCTGGATCGACAGGGATGGCTCGTTGACGAGCAGATGGTTTGGCAGCTTGTTGGACCAGCCGCCGGAATGTAATCCAACACGTATCGGCTTCCCGTCAGGTCGGTGCTGAACACTCGTGCGGCGTCCGCGATGGATCATCAGCAGACGATGGCTGGCATCGACATTCCGTCCCAGCGAATGCGGTGGCGTCGGAGCCGAGGTCTGTCGAGAAAGCTACGGTGTTCCTCGGATCTGGGTTGGATGGGTCTGCCGTAATATGATGGGGTAACGCGGATGACGTCGAAAAGGCCCTTTGACGGCTTCGACTTCGAAGGCTTCTGGGACGACTGTCCGTATTCCCTGGAGAACTATGTCGAGCCTCCACCAAGCGACGAGCTGATCGCCTCCATTGAAGAGGAGATGGGCGGGTATCGGCTGCCGGCCACCTATGTCGATCTCGCGCGCCGCCACAACGGCGGTATGGTCAAGCGCAACTGCCACCCGATGAAGGAGCGTACAGGCTGGGCGGAGGACCACGTGGCAATCGAGGGCCTCTACGCCATCGGCCGCACGTCCAAATATTCACTCGGCGGTGAGCTCGGCGCCAAGTTCATGATCGAGGAATGGGGCTACCCGCCGATTGGCATCGGCATCGCCGACACGCCGGCCGGAGGCCACGAGCTGATTATGCTGGACTACCGGACCTGCGGAAAGCGCGGCGAGCCGCAGGTCGTGTACGTCGACCAAGAGGCTGACTACAGCATCGCCGTCATCGCGCCGGACTTCGAGACCTTCATTCGAGGCTTGGTCGAGGAGTCCGAGTACGACACCGCTGATGAGGATCGGGCTGCTGCGATCGCAACCGTCGAGCAGGGAACGTTATCGCCGATCGTGGTGCGAGCTTTGGCCGCCGTCGGCGACCGTCTGCCGCACGGCGAGCGAATGTTGCGCACCTTGGCCCGGCAGATCGTGGACGAGAAAGGCTTCTTTGCCCTGCACGACGACGAGCGCTCGCACCTGATGTATGGGCTGATGTTCTGGCTCTATTCGAGCCTTTGTACGGCCAGATCCTTCGAGGCTTTCGTGGGCCGTCCCGAGACCGGCACCTCCTACGACTCGCCATGTTTCGAGCTGATGATCGCTTTCGACCTCGTCGCCGAACCTTACGGCTTCAACACGCGCGGGTACGCCGAGGGCTTTGTGAGGGACTGGTGGGACTCGTGCGTCGCCCGCGGCGACATCGTCAAGATGGCGGAAGGCTACCGTCTGGCCCCCGAGGCCGAGGCGGCCCTGCTCGGCCGCTTGGCGACGTTTGCTGGCGCGCAAGGCAAATAAGCCGGCGCGATTGATTCGAGCCGGTGGCGGAGGGAGAGAAACCGAGTTCGAACATTCTCCAATCGACTAAACCACGCCCGTCTCAGAAACTTATGAAGTTTCAACAACTTACATTTTGGCGTCGAAGGGCACTCCCGCTTAACTGCCTGCGCCAAGCGAACCGGCCGTCGGAACGAATTCCGGAACTCGCCCAGTTCTGTCGTGGACACGTCCCCTTCTAGGGCGAGCAGACAAGATCGCGCTGCTCGCCGACGGCGGCTTTTGACCCATCTGCGACATTACCCCTCCGGTACTCCTGCCAATCGCATGCCCTCATAAATGCGCTCACGTTTGGCGAGGTAAGCTGGATTATCGGTCGACGGGCTGGCGCGGAAGCGGCGGATGCTGAAATTAGGTTGAAGCGCGAGCCCCGCTTGCGCAGCGGCCCGCGCGTCATCGAGTGCTCCAAGCAGTGCTAGGGCAGCGGCGAGCCCAAGATGCGCAAACGGATAATTTCGGTTGGCGTCGATGCTCCTGCGGAGCCAACAGACGGCTTCCCTATCGGCACTAAGTTGCAACTTAGCGAAACCGACATACTGCATCCACATGAAGGCATGAATGTCGCGGGGAGACAGGCGGAGTGCCTCTAAGACATGCGCCTCAGTGTCCCCGCCGCGACCGAGGAAAATCTTGGCTTGACCGATTAACCCGTGCGCATGGGCCAGATTTCGGTCCAACGCCAAAGCGTGTTGTAGTTCGTCAATGCCCTCGGACACGCGGTTCGTGAAAATTTTTGCTGTTCCCAAATGTAAGTGAGCCAAGGCGTGGTTCGGCGCGAGGGTCAGGACATGCATAACGGCCACTTCCGCTATGGTCAGGTACTTTATCCGATTGTCGGTCATGTAGCCGGCACCAACAATGCCATCAACATGCGCTAAGCCCAGACGCGCTTCGATATTGCCGGGATCAAGCGTCAGGGCGCGCTCGAAAAAGTGGCGCGCCTGCAAGATATATTCGGGAGTCAACCCCATATTGAGCTTAGCTCTGCCCTGGAAGTACAACTCCATTGAATTGGGATGCGCCGAACGTTGTGCTCTCACGGCCTCGGCTGCGACGAGCTGCGCATCTAAGGAGTTAGCTAGCCTAGATATGATCTCGTCCTGCATATCGAACAGATCGGTGACGGGTTTGTCAAAGCGGTCCGCCCATAAATGCGTGCCGGTTTCAGCGTCTACCAGCTGCACGTTGACGCGAAGTCGGCTTTCGTGGCGCTGTACGGAGCCTTCTAGCACATACCGGATGTTCAACTCGCGACCGATTTGCTTGAGGTCAGCCGCTTTGCCCTTGTAGGTGAATGCGGTGTGTCGCCCGATCACCAATGAGCCGCTGATCCGCGACAAGTCCGTAGTGAGGCTTTCCGTCACACCATCGACGAAATAGTCGTGCTCTGGGTCGCCGCTGAGGTTGGCGAAGGGCAACACAACGATGGAGAGGCGAGGCGGTGAAAGCGACCTTTGTGCCGTGCCGTCGTTCTGCGCCGCCGAACTTGCCGACGCAGTTTCGGGCCTCTGCCCTTCGTGCACTACGCCAACGAAGCGAAAGCCTTTGCGCGGCAACGTTTTGATTAGGCACTGCTTGTCACCATCGTCACCGATTGCGGCGCGAGCGGCATTCAAGCGGGTCGTCAACGCGGCATCTGAGACTATGCGTCCGTTCCAAACCGCGCTGATGACATCGTCCTTGCTGACGACGCGCTCCCTGTGCCGGATCAAATAGTCTAGTAGATCGAAGACCTGCGGCGTGATGGAAACAGGGATGGTTCCGCGATGTAGCTCGCGACGGTCAGTATCGAATGCGTACTCCTCGAAGAAATAGCGCATCTGACGATCCCTTAGGGCCTTCGATTTTCAGGCTTTAACGCCCTCGAACGCAAAGAATAAGCCGCTGGTAAGGAAAATGTAAGCCGGATGTCAGGCGCGGTGGCTCGTCGTACATCATGTTCGTCCTGTGAAAAGTAAACAGGACACACGGCAATGAGCACAGTCCAAGAGATCACCAAGTTGCAGCACAGAGCAACTATCGACCGGCCGGTCTATAGTCCGCTCGAAGCATATTGGAAGGCATTTCAGGAGTGGCGCAAACGCCGGAGGCTGCAAACGGAATTATGCCGCCTGACGGACCGCGAGCTGATGGATATTGGCACGACGCGAGGCGAGATTGACTACGTCGTGTCGAACAGAGATATCGACCCGCGAGGCATACGAGCCGAATGGGTCCAATGCCTGCCAACAGTGGACGGCCAAATCCACCCACATTGGGACAAGCACCTCTCAGAAACACGCGTCAGACCTCGCTAGTGCAATGCGCGGAAACCATCGCGGTCTGCTACGCAAGCCGTTATGGCTGCTTCTGGCCCGTAGCGGCCCAGCCGAATACTCCTTGGGCCGTCGGCTGTCAGGCGTGGAGCGGAAACTGATCGCGGCGGTACGGACCGCCGATTTTGACCCAAAGCGGCCAAAAGCCCTGAGCGGCTGGCGAGGCTTTGCATTTCGAGCAAAAGCGTGTGAGTTTCTGGCGCATTTCGAACCACTAGCTAGGCCGGGCGCAGAGATGGCCACGCGCAGGGCATTGATCATCGGAGGCTCGGTCGGCGGGTTGTTCGCCGCGCATATGCTCGGCCGGATCGGCTGGCAAGTCGATGTCTTCGAGCGCGCTGACGAGGACCTCGCCGGCCGCGGCGCCGGCATAGGCACACACCCGGCACTACACGAGGTCATGCGCCGGCTCCGGCTTGCCTTCGACGACGCCCTTAGCGTGGCGACCCGCACCTACGTCTGCTGGGATAACTCCGATCGGCTGATCCACGAGGTGCACCTTCAACGTAAGATGAGCGCATGGGCACCCCTTTATCGGACGCTGCGCGATAATCTGCGCGGGCCCAGATATCACCGCGGTATGGAGTGCATCGACGTGCGCTCCGAAGCGGGTAGCGCAACGGCCCACTTCGCCGATGGCAGCGAGGCGCGCGGGGACCTCCTGATCGCCGCGGACGGTTTGCGCTCCGCAGTTCGCGCGCGCCTGCTGCCTGAGCTGCAACCGGCCTACGCCGGCTACGTCGCCTGGCGCGCCCTCATGCGAGAAAGCGAGGCGGCGCGCGCCGCCCGCGACATCCTGGAGAGGGACTTTCTGTTCTGCGTGCCGGGGGGGTCGCTAGCGCTATGCTATGCTGTGCCGGCGCGCGACGGCGACTTGCGCGTCGGCCACCGCGACTACAATTGTGTTTGGTACCGGCCCGCGGACGAGGCCCAGCTGGCGGAGCTGTGCACCGACACTAGTGGAAAATGCCACGGCACCTCGATCCCGCCGCCCCTGATCCGGCCCGAGGTCGTCGCTGACTTTCGCCGATCGGCCCGAGCCGAGTTGGCCTCGCCCATGGCCGACGTCGTCACCCGTGGCGACCAGCCGTTCTTCCAGGCCATCTACGATCTGGCCTCTCCGCGCCTGGTGTTCGGCCGGGTGGCGCTCTTGGGCGATGCCGCCTTCGTTGCGCGCCCGCACGTCGGTGCCGGTGTCACCAAGGCGGCGCTCGATGCGACCTGCCTGGCCACGGCCATCGTCGGACATGGGGGCGACCTAGAGGCCGCGCTGGCCCGCTACGGCAGCGAGCGGCAGCGGTTCGGTGACTGGATCGTCGGACGCGGACGCGACCTCGGCGCTTCGATCGGCATGCGCGTTGGCGGGCGCGCCGGACTTGATCGCGAGGAGCTCGACCGTCGCGCTGCCGCCGCAGTGAGCGCCTACGCCGCCAATGCCGACGAGCTGTCGCGACTTGCCGTCGATGGCAACATCCCGAGCAGTGGGTAAGCGCTGCCGGAGGCGAGCCCCATGATCCCTCGCCAGACCCCTTCATTTTTGTGGCGGGTGCTCGCGGCTGCTTATGGCCCGGAGCCGTCTTTAAGGGCAGCGCAGAGCGCGTCTGCTCTGCCTCCAAAGTCAGACGTCGACTTGTTCAGCTATCGCGAGGGCGTCGTCGACCTCAATGCCTAGATATCGAACGGTGCTCTCGATCTTAGTATGCCCCAGAAGGAGCTGTACAGCTCGCAGGTTGCCGGTTCGTCGATAGATCAAGGTCGCCTTGGTCCGGCGAAGGGAATGCGTGCCGAACAGATGTGGGTCCAATCCAACGTCAGCGAGCCAGCGGGATAGGAGGCGGGCATACTGGCTGGTGGTCATATGTCCACTTAGCCTTCGGCCAGTGAACAGGTATTCTCCTGACTTCTTGCCCGTAACCCGCAGGTAATCGTCGATCGCCTGCCGGGTCGATTCAGTCAATTCAAATTTGACTGGCGGCCGGTCTTCTTTTGACGGACGGTCGCGCGGTCGGCCGAATATCCGCCTGGCGCAATGTCATCGACTTTCAAGGCTACGACGTCGCAGCCGCGCAGCTTGCTATCGACGGCGACGTTGAAGAGTGCGAGATCGCGCATTCGGCCTTCGACCTGGAGCTTGGTTCGTATTGACCAGACGTGCTTCGGACGGAGTGGCGGCTTTGCGCCGACATCTTCCCCTTGTTCCAGGGAACGTGCTTCGAGACGGCGGTGATTGTGCTTGGGGTAATGGTCATGTTGACCTCCCCAGCTAGTGAGGCTGGTCATTTTGAGCCCAAAGCCCTTTCCAATCCGGCGCCCGCTTCTGGACGGTTGGAGACGTACTTGCGTCCAATTCGAGCGATGGAAGGACCGATTTTGACCCACAGCGGACTCCAATCCATCGAACTGCCCCTTTGCAAAGCTGGCTGAGCACTTTGGTGTGCTCGCTGGTGAGGTTCAAAAAGCAATCGCGCGGGCCTTCATCCTAGGGAATGGCCGAGCCTCCGGGGGTGGAACGATTTGCCTATTGCCAAGTTTTCCCGACACCCTTCCCCAAAGGGTAGCGGCTGTCTTTCCCCAAGGGCAGCCCAAGGCCCGGCTTCACCGCCCTGAAGCTTGGGCCTTTTTCTTTAGACGGCGCCGTGCGCCCGGTCCAAAATCCTCCCATTGCCCCCAGAAAAGTTGCTCCTTACGCAAAGCCGAACTCCACCCCGAAGTTAAGAGTAAGTGAATTTTGCTTCGTCCTAACTCGGTATGTATCCTTTGATACCTTGCCCGCCCTTGGCGCCTTGCTAGTATTTCCCCAAAGTGGGGTGGGGCATGGAACGGCTGAAGAAAGCACTAGATCATCTCGAAGTTCCGGACTGTCCGAATTGCCGCATCTCAATGAGGTGGTTTCGCTCGGAGCTACTGCGAGACACTCCGGAACCGCTAGTCGCGCACCTTTTCGTTTGCCCTAACTGCAAGCGGGCTCAACGAACCGACACAAAATTTACGCCGGTTCGTGTCCCGCCTGACAAACTTTCGGCCCCGTTCCGCGTCCTGAGGGGTGGACGGTAAGATGGCCTCAGGGGGCGATTTCGAATGTCGCCTGTTGGCCCGTGGCCGACCTTCACCCGAAATGCCCAACGTCCACTATCCGAAGATGACCCGAACAGAACGATGTGAGCGGGCCAAGGCAGCCTTTCACCCGAAGCGGACGTTTGACCGTCGGATGATGGTCGATTGCACAACTCACAGCTTTCGGGCAATGATCTCCACAGGGGTGATCCGGCCATCAGAGATGCCTTCGCTCATATTGCGGACCATTTCAGGCCGTCGCGCGCCCATCAGCGTATGTACGCCGAGCGCTACCGGCCCTGCGGCCACCTGCGCCCGCTGCCGCGCAAAGTATTCAAGCGCAACGTCGCGTCGCTGACGATCTGACATGAGTTCGAACCCCGCAGTGGAAAGCGCGTCACGGTATTGACTAGGTGACGTGACCGCATCCGCATCCGGTGTGCTTGCCCACGGCACCGGGTAGGACAACGCACCGTTGCCCGTTCGCATCACGTCGTAGATGGCGAAGCGTGCGCATGCGCGCAGGACCCGCCCGACCTCTGCGAAGAGCGCGCTCTTGTCAGCGATGTTCATCCCGACATGCAGCATGTAAGCGGCAGAGAAAGACCCGTTTGCGAAGGGCAACGACAGAGCATTACCCTGTTGCAATGACACGCAATCATGGAGCTGAAGCCATTCGGAGAGCACGTTGCCGGCTTCGATGTAGTCGCGCGTGAGATCGATGCCGGTCACATGACACCCATAGCGGGCCGCGATATGGCGCGCGGGTCCGCCAAGACCGCAGCCGATATCGAGTACGCGATCATCCGGGGTGAGGCCGAGCTGCTGTGCCAAATCGGCGGTTGCGGCACGGCCGCCGATATGAAACTCGTCCACCGGCGCGAGGTCCTCTGCCGTCACCGTGCCCTCGGTCTTTCCGATGCGGGCAAGGCCCTCGCGAATGGCGGCGGTCAGATCTCCGCGCGCGTAATGGTCGGCAACAGGCGATCGCATGATCATCGCACCTTGATGCCGGCTTCTTGGATCACGTTTGCCCAACGGGTTGCCTCCACCCTGATGTGTTCAGCACACTCATCCGGCGTGTCTCCGACCGGGCGATAACCGAGCGCGGCCATGCGGTCTTTGATATCAGGCAGAACAACAAGCCTGGCGATCTCGCGCTGGAGCAGCGCGACGATGTCCTTCGGGGTGCCGGCGGGGACGAGCACCGCCGTCCAGATGTCGGCCGCGAAATCAGGATAGCCGGCCTGCGCGATGGTCGGTACCCCGGGGAGCGCATCCGCTGGGGTCGTTGACGTGATGGCAAGGGCGCGCAGCGCGCCTTCTCTTACGTGCTGCACTGCAGGAGGCAACGCGCCGAACGAAATCGGCGCATGGCCTGCAAGGGTCGATTGAATCGCCTGGCCTCCGCTGGAGAACGGGACGTGTACCATGTCGAGCTTCAACGAGAGCCGGAACAGCTCGCCCAACAGGTGAGGCGGCGTGCCCGTTCCAGGCGATGCGTAGCTGTATTTACCTGGCGTATCCTTGATGGCGTTGATCAATTCGGTAACGGTCGCCGCCGGAACCGAGGGATGCACCGTTAGAACGGTGGGGGCGGTGGCCGCCAGCGTCACGGCATCGAAGCTTTTCACGGGATCATAAGGCACGCTATCGAACAGCGCCGGATTGGCCGCATAGCTGGGTGCCACCGTTAGGATCGTGTAGCCGTCCGCCGAAGCGCGTGAAGCCTGACCGGTACCGACATTGCCGCCAGCGCCGCCGATGTTCTCGATATAGAATTGCTGGCCGAGTCTGTCCGAGAGGCCCTGGGCGATGAGACGCGCCGCGATATCATTGGGGCCGCCAGCAGCGAACGGCACGATGATCCGCACTGGCTTGACCGGATAGGCGGCCGCTCTGCCGAGACACGGCGACACGACAGCGGCGGCAGTCGCAAAGGATGCGCTCAGGAGCTTTCTGCGGCTCAGGATCATCGGTCCACACCTCCTAATGGCTGTAAGCACTATTTTTCATAGCGCCGGACGGTCCTGCGAGCCATAATATCGCAGAGGGGAAATCCATATGTTTTGGATATGGCTATGGAATTAAGGCACTTGCGCTACTTCATCGCCGTCGCCGAGGAAGGCCACATCACCAGGGCTGCCGAGCGGCTCGGAATGCAACAGCCGCCGTTGAGCCAACAGATCAAGGCGATCGAACGAGAGCTCGACGTGCAGCTGCTTCGTCGCAAGGCTCGCGGCGTGGAACTGACCGACGCGGGCTCGAATTTTCTCGACGATGCTCGCGCCACCCTTGCGCAGCTTGAGAGAGCCGTTGAATCGACGCGGCGCACGGCGCGGGGCGAACTGGGGCGTATATGCGTCGGTGTGACTTCGACGTCATCATTTCATCCGCTTGTTGCGCGTTCGATCCGGGCGTTCAGCAGGACTTGCCCGAAGGTATCACTCACCCTGGAGGAATCGCTGAGCAATGAACTGCTGGACGGTTTGCGCAACGAGCGAATGGATGTTGCGTTCATTCGCACAGCACCCGCTGATGCACATGGACTCGCAATCCAGCGGCTGCTCGACGAACCAATGGTGGTTGCCCTCCCGGCCGATCATCAACTCGCGAAAGTCGCGAGGGATAGCGCGATTCCGCTAAAACGCCTTGCACCCGAGACCTTCATCCTATATGGCCCGCCCGGCACGGGCATGTATGATACTATCATCGCTGCATGCAGCGCCGCAGGCTTCAATCCCAACGTTGGCAATCTAGGTGCATCAACGCAGCACGGGCCTCGTATCGGTTCGACGCTGAGCCTCGTTGCGGCCGGTCTCGGGATTACCTTTGTGCCGTCGTCCCTTCAGCGAATGAACATCGAAGGTGTTGCCTATCGGCGGGTCAGCACGTCCATACCACCAACCGCACGCTTAAGTCTGGCAACGCGCCGCGGCGATCCCTCAGCAACCGTGAGACAGTTTCTTACCCTGGTGAGAAACGCCGCGAAAGTGGTCTAGAGCAACGCGGAACGATATCTGCCACTGGCCTGGAGGCGAAGCTTCGATCCTCAGAGCCCATGTGGGGTTTAGGCCCAACTGCGAAGTTGCGCCGCGTCTGAAAGAGGTCCGCCCCTCGCACCAAAGCGGACCAGATTTGCTCAGCCTGAGTCCTTCGTGTTTTGACCCAACTTGGACATTGCCCTAGCCCAAGAGCAGGCCCTGTGCTCCACTTAGGTGCCGTTGTTGGCTGAACGGGAAGGAGACTTGCATGTGAACCCTGTTGATCAGTATCTTTTAGAACTTTTCAACGGTTTCGCGCACCGCTCCCCGATCTTTGATTCGGCGCTAATTTTCTTGGCCGACCAAGCCGTGTTCAAGGGGGCTCTCGTGACATCGCTTTTGTGGTTGGCTTGGTTCCAGCGTGACCCGGACCAGAAGCTGCGCCGGGAGCTGGTTATTTCAACACTTGCGGCGACAGTCGCGGCACTCTTGCTGACAAAGATCACCAGGTCTGTCGTTCCCTTTCGACTACGGCCGATCCATGATCCCGCGGTCACCTTCACGTTGCCCTATAACGTCACGAGTGATTCTTTGTGGAATTGGAGCTCCTTCCCGAGCGACACTGCCGCTTTTGCTATTGCGTTGTCCGTTGGGGTGCACTTGATATGGCGCCGATGGGGCTGGCTCGTGATCTTGTACGGCCTTGTCGTAATTTGCATGCCGCGCATCTACCTCGGCTATCATTATCCGTCGGACGTTGTGGTCGGCGCCCTTATAGGCACTCTCGCCACTCTCACGGTGTGCCGGAAAGAAATCCGGATACCGCTAAGCCGCAGGCTCATACTTTGGAGCGACGACCATCCAGGTGTGTTTTATTGCGCGTTCTTCCTTTTTACATACGAAATTGCAGCAGTGTTCGAGAACACACGGCAAATTCTAACCGCCGTCTGGAAGATGTCCCACGACGCGCTCTAAATCTCCGTCCGTGTTCGGTGGCCCCGCCCGCGCGCATATTCTCGCCTACGGACGGGGGACTTCACTCCGCGGACCAGCCCGACTTCCGCTGTTGGCCCGTGGCCGACCTTAACCCGAAGCGCCGCAACGTCCGCTATCCGTAGATGACCCGAACAGAACGACCTGAGCGGGCCAAGACAGCCTTTGACCCATGCAGACGCAGGGATATTCGGCCAAAATCACTTCTCTAGAAAACGTTTTAGAGATTGGTGGGAGCTTCCTACCATGCAGGACCGATCCTCTCAGCGGCGTCGTATTCTTAAGGCCGGGCAAATCGTGTTCGGCTCATCGGCTGTTGATTGCAGCGTTCGCGATATCTCCGCGACCGGTGCCCGCATCCAAGCGCACGGCCCGCTTTGGTTCCCAGACAAATTCGTGCTCGCGATAACCTCGGATGGCACTTCGAGACGCTGCCATATTATTTGGCGAAAGGACGGTCAGATCGGGGTCGCTTTCGACGAGTAAGGTTCGCCTCTAGGAGGGCCATTCCCTTGAGCCGTTCCCCATGCGGGACGACTCAGAGGCTTGATCTGGCTCAAGCGGCGCGCATCACCCCGCCGGGACATTAAGCCATGCCCGACCCCGACAAACAGACCGAGGATAAGGAAACGAGGCCGTCCCGGCTGGAGGAGGCGCGGCGCATCATTGAGGAGTACGCCGCCGAGCTCAGGGAGATCATCAGACAGCTTCGCCGCAAGATGAATTAAGACCGCCTCCACTGGGTTGAGCTTGCATATCTTGATGGACCGTTCTTGATGCGGTCCGATGGCTGCGTTGGCAACGACAGCTTTCCAACCATCTCGGTCGGCGTTGCATCCAACCACGCTCGCAGCTACTGGTAAGTCAGTTCGCGCTGTAGTTGGATTTTTATGCGCGCAGTCGCGATCTTGAGTTGTTTCACGAAGTATTGCCGAAACAGAAGGCTGATAGAATATATCTTAGGTAAGTGGCCTTGTTGCTTCTTGAGACGACAAAGTCAGCGATCGCAATTCCGGCGCTTCGGGAGCGATCAACGGGCTAGTACAGTCCGAACACTGGTGGCGAAAATTTTCAAACCGACGGGGGCAACGATGCCCGCTATATTCGATCTGCTTTATCGCGAATACTGCCGCGCCCGTCTCGCTGAAATGCGGAAACAGCTCCTGACTGCCGGACAAGATCCTGAAGGCCTAGAAGCCGATTACGATCGTGCTGATCAGGATAGAGTTGGCAGGACGGACACGCAGCACGAGATTGGTTGCGTCGTCCTAAATTGAAGCGAACTGTCCCAAGCCTTTCATTTCGGTTGTGAGGTCTCGCTCGTGACGAAGCACATTTCAAGTCGCAGAGTGACCGCGGTGCTTGTAGTCGCCATATCTGTGGTGACAATCACGCTTGCAGAGACACCGTTGGGAGAGTCCATTGTCGCGGGCATCGCTGCTTCTATTCCGGGCCCATTCCATCTTGCAACGGCAACGACACTTGCAGGTGCAGTGCCTAGCAAACCGCAGCTCGCCCACGCGCCAACAGGTTGCCGGCTTCGATCTGCTCCACTGCAGTGGAAGGTAGCCTGGCTTTTGGGGCCGCCTGCGACTCCATCACGGTGAAATCGTTTGAACACTCATGCCGTCGGCGAATGTCTGCTCCCGACTTCTTACATCCTGAGTTCTCGCGCCCGAGGCCGCAAGCGCTGTCAGGCTCATGTAAGGATAGAGCCTCTTAGGAATATTGCAGATGATGGTCGGCGTGCCGCGCAAGCACTGATTGCAAACCTTCGTATGTAGACGTGGGGTCTTTTTGTTCGTGCCTTGCTCGCTCTGATCGGTGATATTGCCAGAGGCATAGTAGAGGGGCGAGGATGATTACGGCAGCTCGGGAGGCCGTCGACCTGCTAATTCAGGCCAGGGGCAGCTGGCAGTTCGATGATGCACTTAACGGATTGCGTGATCGAGAGTGGATGGCACTGCGATTTCTTGCGCGTGCAAACAGGTTCTCGCGGCCCCCTTCCGCGTTAGCCCAGTTCGTAGGTACAACTCGGCCCACCGCTTCTCAGACTGTCAAGCGTCTCGAAGACAAGGGCTACCTTCAGCGCCGAAGTTCCGATCAAGACAAGCGCTCGGTGATTCTTGATGTAACCCAGCTAGGAGAAAAAACCTCGTAAGCGATCCTATCACACAACTCGTCCATGCCATTGCTACGCTTGAACTTGGCGCAAACAAATTCCGCGATTGTCTTCGAGAGATGTTGAAGCAACTCGACGCGCGCGGTGGTCGTCACCATGCAGATACTTGCAGAAAATGCATCTTCTTGACCGAGGCGGACCCCAACCGCGCAAGCAGAATACAGACTCAGTATATGTGCAGATTCTTCCGGGCCAATCTTGCCGACTCCGAAATCGATCTTCTGTGTTTCAACTTCGAACAATAGTAAGCGACGCCCTCTCAGCCTAGTTATCCCACTTCCGCTTCTGGCCCAATCGCTGCCCAGCGGAATGCTCGGCGGGGCGTCGGCTGTCGGGTGTAGAGCGGAAACTGATTGCAGCGGTCTGAACCGTCGATCTTGGTCCGTAACGGACTCTCCCGCGCAGCGAGCCCGGACCTAACTTAAGCCAAGCCAAACTGTCGCAATTGATCCGGAACGGACAAGATGATCAAGTCTACCCCACGATCTTGCCGCGTGGATCACCAACGCGCATTGGTCGTTCACGTTGAAAAGGCCTGGGACGACTCGCAGCATCGGCGATGCGCCGAGGTCCGTGCGCCAACGTACCTCGCAACGATCAGTCGTCGCGAACGCCGGCCGAGCGCAATCCTTCAGTGTACTTGACCAAGAAGCGGTCGTCCCTACAGAAGAAGAGCTCTCTCCGGGCGGTTCCGGTCGTGTAATCACTCTTGCGATCCATCAAGTCTGCCAAAGCGGCGCTTGCTTGCGCTTCGTCACCAAGGCGTCCTAGCGAAGCGGCCAAGGTGGCATAGGCTCGATACGTCGCGTTCGTTTGGCGCGTCGCTCTGCGGGCAAATTCCACAGCGATGTCGTACTCTCCAAGCGAGAAGTGTGCCCACGAACGGGTGTGGTGGAAGCTCCACAGGTGGCTGTCGCGTGGACTCAATATGGTGGCCTGGTCCAGCAGTGTTTCCGCTTCGATTTGGCGTCCGCACCATAGAAGGTTGAAGCCTTGCGCAAAATAGCCTTGTGCGAAGCTGGGATTAAGCTCCAACGACAAGCCGATCGCGGCGAACGCTTCCTCGTTCTGCCGTGTGAGGCACAGAGCGCGGCCCAGCGCGCAATGGCAGAAGCAATCTAGCTCGTCGAGAGATACGGCGATGCGGGCTTGGTGCAAAGCGGTTTTGAGCCGAGGGCCCCTGGCTTCCGGCGTATCGTAGAGAGAACGTTGAATATTCACATAGCTGAGAGCGCCATGTCCTCTCGCGAAACTCGGATCAGCGGCGATCGACCTCTGAAAGTATTCTTCCGCAATGTCAAAACCCGGCGTCGTAAACCGCCACAGATTCCAGAGGCCGCGCTGGTAGCAGTCCCAAGCGTCCAGGCTTTCCGGCGGCTTGCGAGCCGCCAGTTGCTGTTCCACTTTCGACAGCTCGGGTTCAATCGTGGCGGCAATCTGTCGTGCCATCTCCTCTTGAATGTCGAAGATGTTCAGCAGCGGAAATTCGTACTTTTCCGACCAGAGTTGCTGTCCGTCCGCGGCCCTCGCGAGCTCAGTGGCAATACGCACCGTGTCGTCAGTCTTCCGCACGCTTCCTGACATGACGTAGGTCGCACCAAGTTGGGCGCCCACTTTGCGAGCATCGACGGTGGTGCCCTGGAAGCCGATCGTGGAATGTCGGGAGATCACGGAAAGCCATCGGTTTCTGGCGAGCAGCCGGATGATGTCCTCAGTAAGCCCGTAGCTAAAGTAGTCGTTTTCGGGATCGTCGGAAATGTTTGCAAACGGAAGCACGGCAATTGAAGGGCGGGTGATCGCCTCGGCCTTGATTGCTTCCGAAACGACGTCACCCAAACGAGAAATCTCTGCCTTGACCGAACTCTGCGTTAGATTTTCCGGCTCAGCATCGCTAGGCACAAGCTTCACCACGTCGGCGTCCGAGCTCGGCACTTGTTCGACTTCTCCTACGAAGCGGAAGCCGCGACGATGCAAAGTCTTGATAAAGCGTTGTTCAGTCCCGCTGTCACCGAGCACGCGCCGAGCCCCGTTTATGCGGCTCGAAAACGCGGCTTCCGAAATGATCCGGCCGTCCCAGATGTTGTCGATCAGCTCATCCTTGCTGACGACGCGATCGTGGTTTCGCAGCAGATGAACGATCAGGTCGAAAACCTGCGGTTCGGCGTGAACGGGCGAGCCCCGTCGGCGCAGTTCATGCTGCCCGGGATCGATTTCGAAGTCTGCAAAACGGTATTTCATTACCAACGCCCCTTGTGCCAAGCGGACGAACGACCTCAAGTAAAGGGAAAATAGGAGTTTCCTTAAGGAGTCCACCAAGCAGTCCGGACAAGCGCAATCTACAGAGCGGTGAAATGGCGTTCAACAGGAGAAGCGATATGACCGCCCTATCCCACCAGCCTCTCACCCGTGTTTCGGGCAGCGCAGCGCGCCCAAGCCGACTCGCGTCATCGTTGCTTGCCTTTCGTTTCGCGCCGAAGCCCTCCCTGTCACGCCGCGTTCTGGTCGTAGCCGCTCGGTTAAGACGGGCGACGAACGAGGCGATTGCGGCCGCAATCGCCGAACAGGTCAAGGTTGGGCTGACGGTTCAGCAGTGGCCTGCCGAGACGTCACAACTCGTCCAAAGATCAACTCCCTACAGTCCTCTCGACCAACTGATCGCATGGGCGGCAGCGCGGCTAGACATGGGCCGGCGGGTTTGACGCGCACGTATTCCGAAGATTTTGCAGCAATGGAGATTGACATGACTATGACTTTGCATTCCGACCAGAATTCCGTTTCGGCTACACCGTCCCGTGCGACGAGATTGGCCGCCCTCGTCTACGGCCTGCTCTCGTATGCCGTTTTTCTTGGCACCTTCATCTATGCCATCGGCTTCGTTTCGGGGATCCTAGTGCCAAAGACGATCGACGATGGCAGGATCGCGCCTTGGAGTACAGCCCTGGTGATCAATCTCGCGCTGATGTCGATCTTTGCTGTGCAGCATAGCGGGATGGCACGACGTGCTTTCAAGTCGTTCTTCGCGCGCTTCTTTGCTCCGGCCGTCGAGCGCAGTACCTTCGTCTTGCTCGCGAGTCTTAGCTTGATCTTGCTGTTCTGGCAGTGGCAACCGCTATCCAGCGTTGTGTGGAAAATCGATGGCCCGGTCTTCGCCGGCGCCGTCACCGCACTGGGCGCGATCGGATGGATCATCGTGCTGTACAGCACGTTCCTGATCAGCCATTTCGAGCTGTTCGGATTGACCCAGGTGATCACGCACTTCCTGGGGCGGGTTGCCCAACCCATCAAGTTCAAGACGCCGGGCCTCTATCGTTTGGTTCGGCATCCGATTTACCTCGGCTTCATCATCGCCTTCTGGTCCACGCCGCTGATGACGGTCGGCCACTTCCTCTTCGCCTCGGTCACCACGGGTTATATCTTTGTGGGAATTTGGCTGGAAGAAAGGGATCTGGTCGCTTTCTTTGGGGACGAGTACCGCAGGTATCGCCAGCGAGTCGCAATGCTGCTCCCCGGTCTCTTTTGATCGACTGATATAGTGCTCAACGGCCCGCCGATGTGCGGGCCGTTCAGTAGTAATCCGCGGATCTCTCCTCCCCTGCTCCGGCTGCAGCGCACCTCTATCGCAACAGCAGAAAAAATAGCCGGGCGGGCGTGTGGTACTCGGATGTCCGCTCACTGAGCCAGAGCGGACCAGATTTTCTCAATCTGAGTTCTTCACGTTTTGACCCACTGCAGACCATCAGGCGGGGAGAAGGAGTACTGCTCGGAGGCACCTCTTAACGTGCGGCTGCGAAGATGCGCCACTCCCCCGGAATACCCTTGAGAGACCGGGTGCCGCGGTCCTCGAAGCGTAACCCAGAACCGGCCACCAGATCCTTGACCGTGCTCGATACCAAGACCTCGCTTGCACCGGCAAGGGCCGCAACCCGCGCTCCTATGTGGACAGCGATCCCGCCGACATCATCACCAATCATTTCGCACTCGCCTGTGTGAAGCCCAGCACGAACCTCAATGCCGAGCGGCCTGATTTCCTCGGCAATGGCCGAGGCGCAGCGAACGCCACGAGCTGGACCGTCAAAGGTCGCGAAAAAGCCGTCTCCAGTTGTTTTCACTTCCTGGCCTCGAAATCGTTGGAGATTGCGCCGGATCGTTGCGTGATGATGGTCGAGAAGATCACGCCAACGTTGATCGCCAAGTTCAGCGGCCTTCTCCGTTGAACCCACGATGTCGGTGAAGAGAACCGTTGCGAGGACCCGGTCGACCGGGACCGACGTCCTTGAACCAGTCAAAAATTCCTCGATGGCATCGGAAATTTCGCCCGCGTTTTCTCCGACGTAGAAAATGTGGTCGCTTCCCGGCAGCTCAAAGAGCCGGGCGCCGGGAATGTGCGCCGCCACGTCGCGCCCACCCTCTACACTGACAGTTTTATCCCCAGTCCGGTGGACCACGAGTGTTGGTACCCGAACCGCCGGTAGGATACCGCTGATTTCGATCTGGCTGTTCATCTTCATGAGAGCTTTCACAGCGGCTGGGCTGGCGCCGAGCCGCTCGTTGCGACCCCACCAGTGTTGGAAAGCCGCATCATTGGCGCGAGAAGGCGCGAATTTCTGGACGCTGCCGCCTGTGCCCCATGCCTGCTCGACGTAACCGAAAAACGCCTCGAGTGCTTCGTCTGTCGGAAACCAGTAGGAAAACCGTGAAAAGCTGCCATAGAGCACCAGCGCGCCGCAACGGTCGGGGTAGGTTGCCGCGAACAGGACCGACAGTGGGGCGCCTTCGGAAATCCCGAGGAGTGCCGACTGCTCCATGCCGGCGGCGTCCATGACCGCTCGAAGATCGTCCATACGTTGGTCGAGGCCGGGAAGCTCGACGCCTCGGTCTGACATTCCGGTGCCGCGCTTGTCGAAAGTGACCACTCGGGCGTAGGTGCCCAAACGATTCAGAAAGCGAGCGAGGTCGGGCTGTTCCCAATAGTTCTCTACGTTAGATACAAACCCCGGAACCATAACCAGGTTGATCGGACCAGCACCGAACGACTGGTAGGCGATGTGAATATCGCCGCTCTTGGCGTATTGCGTGACCGGCTGCATGGGCGTCCCTACGGGTTCACCGGGCTTTACCCGGCCGAATTTTGAAACCTGACCTGACGATGGAAAAACGGCAAGCCCCACAATGTCGACTTCTGGCCCATCGCCGCCGCCTTTCTCAGCCGAGAATATGTCGGGCGTCAGAGGTAGACCGGGCCTAACTTAAACCGGACCAAACCGTAGCGATTGACCCTGAACGGACATTTTGAACGTGTTGAAAGGCGCGCGCCTTGGGCGGAGTGCTGGCACATCAGACAATCAGTCTGACGCAGATCGCGAAGGCACTCACTTCGGAATTGGGCAGAGCCTTCGTTCCATTGGCACGAACCCGTCAACATCGAAGTTACGCGAAACATTCTCCGCTCCTTTAACTTAAGTGAATCATGGGGCCTAATTGAAAGGTCGCGATATGGAACCGACCAGTCGAACATCGGGCCACATCGACCGTAAGACTGCCCGATCGATCTGCGACGAGTGGGTGAAAGGTTGCAACAGGACTTATTTCTCGAAGCCTCGCCTCTGCCGCCCTAACCTCGAACGTCTAGTCAATGAATTGCGCAAGCAGGAGCGTCATCAAATTGATGGCGTCAGCGCGTCCGCGGCCGTTTCCTTCATCCCCGGCCATGATGACGCCGGACGAAGTTACGCAGCGAGCGAGCCATTACTGCAGAGCCGGCGAAGAGGCTTCTGACTCGCATTCTCGCTGCCAGTTTCGTTGTTGGCGGACAGTTACATGACGCTGGCAAGAAGCACTTTGGTCTTGGAGCGACCCGGCACGGTCCCTTGACCTACTGGAGCGATCCCGAAAGAATTATGACCGCTAAGTTGGCGGCCTCTTTCATTTCATGGCCGGAATTGTCTACTGCTCGTCGCTGTTGCCGTACGGGCGCGGCCCCATGCCGTCAACAGCGTCGGCGCGCGCCAGCTCAGTTAAAAACTACCTTAGCTTGACCCGGAAGACCGCTGCCGCCAATCGCCGAATACTCTTTGCAAATGGCTTCAGACCCGCCGTGATGAATGCGAAGAACATCATCAGCCATGTCGCGAGCGCGGCGCACCATAGGATTACTTCCAGTATCTCGGGCATAATGCCCTCCCGCCAAATATTGCTTTTGAAAATAAGGGGGCAGTTTTTCTGAACGGAACGGCTGTGGCAAGCTCCGGAAAGTAGCAAGCTAGCTAAGATACCTGAGAAAAGTTGCACTCTCTCGTTTGTCGGCAAAGGTTTTGCTTCGAGCGCTCACCCAAGATTTGGCTGCGGCACATCAGAGACATGAAACGTAGATACGATCGCGCAGGCAGCGCAACCTGCAATGGGAATCGAGAAGATTCAATTCATCTGGTACATGCGGAAGATCAGCGGACTTGCGCTGCTGGGGTGCTTCGCCGGAGCGGCGATCTACATTTTGCAATACCGCTTATTCCACTAAGATGAAGAGGCTGAGTTAGCAGCTTCGGAGCTGCGTAAATTCGTCCTTTCCCTTTTACGCCCGATGTCCCCAATTGGCCCTTAGCCGAACAACGCTGAAACCGTCGGATTGTCGGCTATCGGCAGAGCAGACCGGACCCGGTGCCGTGCTCACTTCGACCGCTGCTTGTGACCCCTTAGCAGACGTTGGCCCTCGGATGATCTACCCCTCTAATTATTGCCTGGGGATGAGGTCACGACCTTGCCCCAGCGAGGTACCTCGTTTGCGACAAATTCGCCGAGAGCCGCCGGTGTCCTCCTTGCGGCATCGGGAATGACAAATCCGATGTCGAGAAGTCGCTTGCGCGTCCCTTCGTCATCCAGTGCTTTGTTCAAGGCGTTGTTTAGCTTGGATTGTATTTCAGGCGTCAAATTCTTGGGGGCGAAGATCGCATTCCAGGTCGAGACGACGAATTGGGGGAGACCGCTTTCCACGGTCGTCGGAATGTTAGGGATGACGTCGGCGCGGTGCGGACTCGCGATGGCGATCGCCTTCAGGGTTCCGCTCTGGATCTGGGAGATGGCGCCGCTCAACGAAATACAACTGAAATCAACTTGGCCGCCCATCAGGTCGTTCATCGCTGGTGCGCCGCCGCGATAAGGGATGCGGCCTGTTTGGATGCCAAGCATTGATTGCAATAGCGTGCAGAAGAGATGGGTAGGCGCTCCGACGCCGACATGTGCTTCATTGACCTTATCGCGCTTTACTCTGAGATACGCGATGAACTCGGCGAGGCTGTTCGCAGGAAAGTCTTTTCGCGTGACGATGACAGCAGGTACTTCGGCTGCGAGACCGATGGGCGCGAAGTCATTGATGGGATCGTATTTTAGGTCCGGATATTGTGCTGGGGCAGCGCCGTGCGTCCCCATGTTACCCATGATGATCGTATACCCATCAGGTGCCGCACGGGCAGCGCGCGTTGCTGCCGTGGTGCCTGCAGCACCGGGCTCGTTGTCAATGATTATGGGCCGGCCCAGCGTCTTTGACATGTGCTCGGCCAGGATGCGAGACAGGGTGTCGTTCGATCCGCCGGCCGCATAGGGAACTATGAGGGTAATCGCTCTCGCCGGATAGTCGGCCCGAGCCGCTCCGGGGAGAAGGGCGAGGCTTGCAAAGAAAAGCGCGAGAAGGCGGCTCATGCGGTATCCTTTCCTCGCTTAAGACTTTCTTTGGTAGGCTAACCTAAGCGCGGTCTTTTAGCTATGAGATGGAAGGGTCGAACCTTATACCTACTGGGGTATGTCATCCCCACATTGGCAATCGCCTAAGAGCGGCTGCGCAGACTAACCCGTGAGAGAACAGACCTGCCTCGGCTTCACGGCCATGACTTAGTTCCGATGACAATGCATGTCTGCTATTGGCCCATCTGCGAAGCCGCGCTGGGTCTCACAGAGGTCCGCTTATCGCAGCAGAGCGGACCAGATTTGCTCAACCTGAGTTCTTCGCGTTTTGACCGAAGCAGACATCGCCTCTAGCCCAAGGGTTGCTCAGCATGCTTTGATGCATCTGCCAAAGCGAACGTCGGGGCAAGCAAATGCGGTACCTAGTGTTGGGTGCGGGCGGCACCGGTGGCTATTTCGGCGGCCGCCTCGCCGAGAGCGGAGCGGATGTTACGTTTCTCGTCCGCGACGGGCGGCGCAAGACTCTTTCTGAGCAAGGGTTGCGGATCGAGAGCCCGTTCGGGGACGCACAAGTAGCAGTCAAAACGGTGGTCGCAGCAGACGTGGCGCCGGTATATGACGGGGTGATCCTAACCTGCAAGTCATATGATCTCGACGCTGCAGTCACTGCAATCGCGCCCGCCGTGGCGTCGAACGGCTACGTCCTCCCATTCCTGAACGGCATTGCCCATATGGACGTCCTGAATGAGAAATTTGGTCCGCACCGTGTGCTCGGTGGCACGGCAAAGATCCAGGCGACGATCATGCCGGATGGCGCGATCCGGCAGTTCAACGACTGGAGAACGCTTACCTTTGGCGAGCAATCGGGGGAGATGACGGAGCGCGTGAGAGCGCTCGCCGCGTTGTTCAAGGCTGCGAAGGGCGTGGAGGTCTTCGCGGTCGCAGATATCGTCCAACGAATGTGGGAAAAGCTGGTTCACCTTTCGACCGCAGCCGCTATGACCTGCCTGATGCGCGCAAACGTCGGTGAGATTGTCCGCACTCCTTATGGCCGTGAGCTATTTCTCGATCAGCTTCATTGTGGCGCGGCGATCGCTGCGGCCAACGGCCACGCGCCTAGTGAGGCCTTCATGAAATCGTGGGAGGAAACGTTCTCCCAACAGGACTCGCAGTATTCGACGTCGATGCTGCGCGACATTGAACGGGGCGGACAGACGGAGGTGGAGCACATCCTCGGCTTCATGCTGAGCAAGGCGGAGAAGGCGAAGATACCGTGCAACACGCTGTTGCTCGCCTACACCAGCGTCAAGGCTTTCGAGCAACGGCGCGCCGCAGGGCGCTTGTCCTGATTGCTTTGTCGATGTCCGGTTATGGCCCGTGGCTGACCTCCCCTGTTGGTTTCGCACGGTCCGCTTCCGAGGGCTGAGCGGAAAGCCATTGCGGAGCCGCCGAGGGCAGCCTTTGACCCAACTCTGCCATTCGTTAGAGTTTCATGTTGCAGTAGCGAACTAGGGTTTTAACCCCATCACAGAACTCATTGGAGTCGATATGATGCGCCCTGAAAATTTTGGGAGCAGTATTCATGAACGACACCACCTCGCAGTTGCTATATTTCTACAATCGGCATCCCATCTCGCGCGACATCATCCTGGCTAAGCTGCAAGCGAGCCGCGGTCATCTCGATAACCTGCGACCGGGAGGAATTGTCTCCGCACGACCAGGATCATTACGGTGGCCTCAAGGCCACGGATGAACTGGCGCGGCAAGCTAAGATCGGCTCAGGAACGCGTGTCGCCGATTTTTGCGCCGGACTTGGCGGCACCGTGCGTTACCTTGCCTACAAGTACGGAGCCAATGTCACTGGAATCGAATTCACGCCTGTGCGCGTGGCAGGCGCTCAGGATCTGACCAAGCTCGTTGGCCTTCAGGACGTGGCGCGAATCGTCGAAGGCAACGTGATGGACGTTCCGCTGGCAGACGCGAGCGTCGACGCCGTCGTGAGCCAGGAATCATTCTGTCACGTGCCTGATGTGAAAAAGGCGGTGATGGAAGCTAAGCGTATTCTGAGGACTGGCGGTCGATTGGCCTTTACCGATTGGGTAGCCAATGAACCGCTATCAGCCGCGGATGCTCAACTAATGTGGGACGGGATGGCAATTCAGCCACTCCGTTCGATTCCCGACTATCGTCGCCTGGTTGAGGGTGCTGGCCTTGAGGTGCTTTCGGTCACAGACTTGACCGATGAATGGGGCCCGATCCTCAAGGATCGTCTCGCGATGTACCAACGTTTGCGCGAAGAAGCGCGACAGGCTGGAACACCGCTCGGACACGATGCATTTCATGAATCTTACATTCGATTTGTCGAACTCGTTCAACAGCGCAAACTAGGGGGCATTAGAATCGTCGCGGCGAAATAGGTCGCGAGCTGCTCTATGTGATTTGTTGCGGTGCATATGTCGCTTCCTGGCCGTGGCTGACCTCAGTCCAGAGCGCGGCGAGGTCTGCTTCCGAGAGATGATCCGACCATGGGCATGCCGGCTGCCGAGGGCAGCCTTTGACCCATTGCGGGCTCAGTGGGAGGACTGAGTACGCTCTCCCGTGCCATCTAATCTGCCAGTTCAAGCCTTGCCTCAACATTCGAGCCGGTCCGAGCAAGCCGACGTATCCGCGTGTCCTCCATCGCTAACGCAAAGTCGCGGATTGTCTCCTTGATCTCTGGTGCGAGATTAGTCGTGTTCACGCCCCTGATGATGAAGGGAGGTTTGAGGGCATTCATACCGCCGCCGAAGATTGAGTCCAAAAAAGCCGCCACCATGTCGCCATGCCATTCTGGGGCTCCGATGGCGGTCTTTAGCGCTGAACGAAAATCGGAACTGGTATTCCAACCGCCAGCATCAAGTTCAATTGTGATAAGCGACATTGGTACGGCCTACATCTTCGGGACGCGGATCGCGGCACACGACAGCTTCTGATCCGAAGCGAACATTTGATGTTGGGATGCACCCTTGTTGCTACTCCGTTTTTTGACTGGCTGCTCTCGCGGCAATCAACATCTGTTCGACAAGGCCGTCGAACTCTGACTTAGCGATTGGATCAGTCGCGCACATTTCGTCATAAGATTTATTGTATGGCTTCCACCAGCCGCGGTGAGTTCCGGCTTTATGCAGGACGCGCGCTGCCGCTTCAACTTCCGCCAGTGTCGGACGCGGTTGCATTTAATAGCCTCTCAGAGCGACGGTGGCTCCTTCAGACTAGATTTCCGATGCCGCCTCCTGGCCCATCGCTACCGTTAGTGCGTCGCGCCGAGAAGTCCGGAGTCGGGGGTAAACCGGTCGCGCCCGACCGCCGGTCAAATCGGAGCTTGTGACCCAAAGCCGAAGTCGGATCACCGGCAGCTTTCGCTCAGTCGATCACCTCGTCGGCCAGTGCGAGCAATGCAGCCGGAATGTTCAGGCCCAGCTCGCCTGCTGCCCTGGAATTGATTACCAATTCGAACTTGGTAGGCTGTTCGACCGGCAGCTCTGCGGGTTTGGCGCCTTTCAATATCCTGTCAACGTGGCTTGCGGCGCGTCGGTAAAGGTCGGAGAGGCTCGGCCCGTAGCAGATCAAACCGGCGACCTCGGCAAACTCCCGCGTTGGGTACACCGCCGGCATTCGTCGATCCCTTGCAAATCCTGTGATGCCGCGCCGGTTGGAGAAATTCCAGGGATTGCGCGCCACGAACATTCCCTGCAACTGTTCGCGGGTTATCAGCCCGAATGCATCTTCGTAGTTCGACGGCGTATGCTCGGCATGAAGCAACGTGATACCGAGTCTCTCCGCTGCACCGCGCACGCCAATTGCGGCCGGACTTTCCCAATCGAGCTTCAGCCCCAGATAGGCCACGCGGATCGCATTTGGTGCGACCTCGCGCAGCAACTGCAATCTCTTTGCTTCAAACTCCGGTCCCGTGTTGCCTGAGAAGCCTGTGATGTTGGCGCCGGGATGAGCGAGACTGGCCACGAGCCCCTGCGCCGCCGGATCGGAGCTGTTGGCCATGACGATGGGCACAGTTCGCGTCAACCGCTGGAACGCGTGCGCGACCTCGTTGGCGCCGCCACCGCCAGCCAGGATAACGTCGGGCGACGTCTCGAGGACCCGGGCCGCGATTTCATCGATTTGTCCAAATTTCCCCTCGGCCGAGTAAAATGCGAACGTCATGTTCTTGCCGTCCAGGTAGCCAAGCTCGCGCAGGCCTTGCAGAAAGGCAGTGACAAGACCTTTCCAGGCATCCCCCTCTTTGGCGTCGAGATATTGGCCGGTCGGAACGACGAAGACGATCCGATAGACCTTGCTGGCGGCTCTCGCCCGAGGCAGGCAGAGCGCAGACATAACTCCCCCGATCATGGCGATGACGACGCGGCGCTTCATGGGACATTCCGATCTCTCGAACAAATTCCGTCCCGTGCGGAGTTTGCGAGCACGAAGCCTACTACGGTTTAGCGTCGCCATCCATGTCAGTTCATGGCCCGTGGCCGACTTTTACTCCCGGCCTCGCAAGTGTCCGCTTCCGAGAGCTGAGCGGAATAGCATCGCGGATCTGCCCAGGTCAGCCTTTGACCCGAAGCGGACTTTGAGGCCTAGCCGCTCCCCGCTTCTGTGTGGTTGAATGACCGAGCAAAACGAAGGCGATGCGATATGGACAAGCTCAGCTTTCACGATCCGCTTTTTCGTACCTATGCGATCGCTGCCTCCATCATGGTTCTCAAAGCTCTCATGATGTCGTGGTTGACGGTTGTTCGGATGATGCAAGTAAGAGGCGGATTTCGCTCACCCGAGGACATCAAGAAGACCATCCTCAACCCACATCCAAACTCAGAACAACTAGCACCAAATGAATATGTGGACCGCATCCGGCGAATTCAGCTGAACGATCTCGAAAATTTGCCGTTTTTCCTAGTCGCTGGATTCCTCTTCATCTTGACCGAGCCATCAATAGCGCTCACGCAATGGCTGCTGTACGGTTACGTGGTCTCGCGGCTATTGCATTTCGCCGCATATTTCACGGCAAGGACTCACGATACGCGCGCAACACTCTGGACGGTGGGTTCTCTAATTCTAATCTTTATGACTTGCTGGACGCTGATTGTTGCTTTGCGTCAATGATGTCGCAGCCACTGGGCCCGTCGCATGTAAGTTCGTATCCAACGAGCCATGGGCAGAAGCATCCGCCCGAGGTCCGTTCACCGCTCCTCAACGGACATCCTGCGATAGCATAGCGCGTTGGGCTCCGTTCCTTTGGCACTCTCAAGGGATTGACTGCCAAACTAGTAAGGAACAACCTATTTTACGTCGTCACCCCGCGACCTGCCTTCAATGCTAACACGAGAAGAACATCTTACACGGAGCAAGGAAGCTGCGCTCGCGCTTCTGAGCGCCGGCCGTATGCGCGAGGCGGTTTCTTCGATAATGACGGATATCGTCAAGAGCCAAAGCAGCGCATTGCCTCATGAAATCCATGCATTTGGCATCTGTGCTGCCGCGGCTGGCGACACGAGTGCGGTGCGAGAGTACATCGAAGGCTTTATCTGATATCTCTCGGATCTATGTCTGCCTTTGGCCCATGGCTGACTTCCCTCTCTCTGTCTCACACCGTCCGCTTCCGAGGACTGAGCGGAAGGCCGTCGTGGAGCGGCCGAGGGCAGCCTTTGACCCATCCCTGCCATATCCCACGGCCGAGAATATGTCGGCTGTCAGAGGTAGACCGGACGTAACTCGAATCGAGCCAACCCGACGCGATTGACCCTACGCGGTCCTCGAATCCAAAGGATTCGTTGTGTTAGATGGTGCGCACCGCAATTTCTGAGATATCATCCGTTTGGCGGGACGTCTGGTACTCGATGCATCTTTACTGTGTGCGGGGCAGCAGCAGGAGGTGAGACCATGGCCACCAATGCTTTGTCGGATCTTACGCGGCTGATTAACGGTTATCAGATCTCGCAGGCTATTCACGTGGCGGCCCGGCTTGGCATAGCCGACCACCTTAGTCGCGGGCCCCTAGGCAGCAACGAACTTGCTCAGCTCAGCGGATCGCATCCGAGGACACTTTATCGGCTCTTGCGGGCGCTGGCTTCAGTCGGTGTTTTCCATGAGGCCGAGAACAAAACGTTCTCGCTCACCCCGATGAGCGAGTGTCTTCGTTCCGACTCGCCGACTCCGCTCGACGGCTGGGCCGCATATGTTGGCCGACCTTATGCCTGGCAGGCCTGGGGCCATCTTGAACACAGCGTCTGCACCGGCGAGAGTGCCTTTCGGCATCTCAACGGTCAGAGCGTATGGGAGTATCGCAGCACCCGCCCGGATGAGAACACGATCTTCAACCGAGCCATGACGGCCAATTCACGCGGCGCGATCGAAGCTATTATCGCCGCCTACGATTTCAGCAGCTTTCGTCGCGTCGCGGATATCGGGGGTGGTGAAGGCCAACTGCTGGCGGGAATTCTCGGAGCAAACAAGGGCCTGCGCGGAACGCTGTTCGATCAGCCGCACGTGGTTGGCAAGGCGGCCGAAGTTCTGAACCAACATGGTGTCGCCGACAGATGCGAAATCGTCGGAGGCAGCTTTTTTGAATCCATCCCGGAAGGGGCTGACGCCTATGTGATGCGGGCGATTATCCACGATTGGGACGATAAGGAAGCGATTTCTATCCTGAAGATATGCCGCCGCGCTATGACCGCTGATGCCAGATTACTCCTCATTGAACGTGTGGTGGACGCGCCGAACGAGGGGCCGATCTCGAAATTCAGCGACCTCAATATGCTCGTCATGCTCGGGGCGCTTGAACGGAGCTACGACGAGTATTCCGCGCTATGTCGAACGGCCGGATTTGAGATGCGCGGCACAGTTCGTGCAGGCTCGCACTTCCAGGTCATCGAGGCAGTTCCAATTTAGACTGAGCCAGTGCGGGTCCTATCTTCACGGCCGGAGGGTCTGCATCCGATGCGCTTTCACAACCTGAGGTCTGGTTATGGCTCGAATGCGAAGTTCGGGCGGCGTCCTCAGTTGTCGGCTTATCGGGGTGGACCGGAGGCAATCGGCCGACCTTCCAAACGACGCTCACGACCCGTAGCAAAACTTCGTTGCGACGACTCGCTATAGTCTTGGGTTGGTGTTCATGATCAAATGTGACGTTTCAACCAGTACGCAGTTCGGGGCGAGGTATGAGGCGACGGGAACTATTGGTCATTGCCATTCTTGGTGCAGCAAATCTTCCTCGGTCGCTTCGGGCTCAGCCTATAAAGGGAAAGATAGGTTATCTACATCCCGTTACGACAAATCGAAATCACATTACCTTCTCAGTGCTTCAGGCGGAGTGGCGTCGCCTCGGGTACGTTGAAGGGGAGACTGTTTTGACCCGTTCCGGCGAAGGCGAATTGCAACGACTTCCCGAGTTGGTCCGAGATTTGATCGGCAAGGGAGTCGGCGTTCTTATTGCCGTCGGAGCGCAAGCCGTCCGCGCCGCTTCTAGCGTGACCTCAAACATTCCAATAGTGGCTATCGATTTGGAGACTGACCCCATCCAAGCGGGACTAATTCGCAGTGTGGCGAGGCCCGGCGGTAACGTCACCGGGCTATTTCTGGATACGCCTGTCCTTGCCGCCAAGTGGATTCAGCTCATGCGCGAGATGGTTCCAGCTTTGGACCGTGTTGCTTTTGCCTGGCAACCATCTGCGGGAAGAAGCCAGCTAGACGTGGCGCTCCGCGTTGCCGAGAACTTGGGGGTCGAAACGACTGTCCTGGAATTTAGCGTCAACGACGATTTCGTCAGCCTACTTTCGGCTATCGCAGGACCAAAACGCACCGGGATCATCCAGCTCTCGGGCCCTGGTATTACCCCTGTTGCAGAGAAATTTGTTGCCGCCGCCACGCAGAATAATCTGCCAACACTTTCGTTCCTCGGTGAAGCGGCAAGGCGCGGATTCTTGATGAGTTATGGCCCCAGCCAGAGAGACTATTTTCCTCGTGCGGTTCAACTGGCTGATCGAATATTGCGAGGCGAGAAAGCAGCTGACCTCCCGGTGGAGCGTCCCTCGAGGTTCGAGTTCATTGTGAATTTGAAGACAGCAAGAGCGCTGAATCTGACTGTGCCGCCGAGTCTACTGCTTCGGGCCGACGAGGTTATCGAATAAAGATCCGTTGCTGGGCCTTTAGCGGACATTTGTCGGAGAGCCCGCCAATTGTCTTTTTTGACTCACTGACGACTTTCCGGCCTCAAAGCAGGCGTGAGTTCGTGGTCGTCTGTCCAATCAGGATCGTGCGGCGCGGTTTGACACTTCGAGCTGTAGGGGTGATTCGCGTATTGGATGTTATGGAAGAAGCCGGCCAGAGGCCGACGTCTGGCTTGATCGCCTTAGCGGACTTGCAAAAATCCAGAGCGGACGTCAGCAACAAACCAATAAGGGTCCTTCGCCGATCGGCATCGAGGGTCACTCGGGCAAGCCCGCCTTCCGAAGCCCCTCGATCAATCGCTTCGCCTTTGCCTGACCACCTCGGGCGATATAGGCCGATATTGTAAAGTTAATAATCGACCTCGATCAAAATGAGTTCGTGTTCGGGAAAATATCCGGTCAGTTGGTACTTGATGCAGCCGTCAGCGTCGTTGGACTGACACTTCGCTTCTTCGTCGAGATATATTCTCGTCTTCCCATTCCTAAATTTTACCTGCAAGCCAAGGCCGACGCGTTGGGCCAAGTCGCCAACCTGCGCCAGACAGGCCTTTTCGGACCGGTCAATTTCGCCTACGCCCTGGTCGCCGACGCAACGGCCGTCCTGCGATGGATGATCAGAGAAAGAATAGGGAACGCCAGCAGAAGCGGTCGCATAAATCAGGAAAAAAGCGAACGTTGCGATTGTTGCGAGCCGTATCAGGGAAGCCATCATCGTGAAGCCTACGTCCCTCGAAAGGCCGCACTTGACCGCAGAGCCTACGTTTTCGTCAAGTTAGAGCTGGGCGCAATCCTAACCGACCCTAAACTTCCGCTTCGGGGTCAAAATGCGACGTACTTAGGTTGAGCAAATCTGGTCCGCTGCCGCAATGAGCGGACCTCCGTCAGACGACGCGCAATTTCGCTGATTGGCCGCGAGCGGGCCGGCTACAAAAGACTGGCTCGCGCGTGGAGCGTTAGTAGCTCTTGACACTAACCGCCTCATTTCCCGTCTAAATTCGCTTTTAGAATTTGCAGGCCAACCTTACTAAGACGCATTCGGATAGTTGAAGGTATAGCCGTCTGTAGCTCGTCCTCTATCAGCTCGTTCGCAAGCAACTTCCAGAGCACGCGCGGCGAGACGCCATTGCGCTCGCACTTCCACGCGCTACCGTTCGGCCCATAAGTGCGAAACACTTTCTGGTCATTCGTCGCAATCATCGCGCGGCGAACCGCAGGCGTAACGTTGAATCTCTTGGGCTCCGAATGCCTCATCAACAGCAAGAAAGGCGATGCCAATTGGCTTTCGTTGATTTAAATCAAAGCAACCGCTTCGGGTCAGAACCTGCCTCCTACTATGCACGGCACTATCGGCTCACTTCCGAGAAGCGGACGTACAGTTCATTCGCATAACACGGCTTTTGAGCGGCTTCCCTCCCCTCAGGAACCAAGCGTTGATCACCGTGAACCTTGCGTTCGCGCGCCGTCTGGACTGCCAGCCGTCTGCGTCAGACTTGCGGTACAAATGAAGATGGCGCTCCGGCGGCAGTACGAAAGACCAAGCCACGTCGGACTGCTTCTTGAGGCGTGCAACTAAAAATAGTATACTATCTCAAGATGGCGGAACAACAAAAACAGTTCCACGTTGTAGTGGGTCTAGTCATCGCTCCGGGGAGCCTAAAATGCGGGCGACAACGTACGTCGCGCGTCAGATCGCGGCCCTGTTGGGCTACGCCCAGTTCACAGTGGTCGAGCGATCGAGAAGGCTGGTTAGCCGACGCTCTGCTCGTAGGACGGTGCTCGACCGGGAAGCCGTCGCGGAGCTTATCAAGCTCACCGACAACCTGCTCCGGCAGTACGGCCGAGACGTCGAAGGGGACGATAGAGTCATCCGCTGCTTCGCTACCGACGAATTTTTCGTCTCTACGCACACAGTGGAACCGGGCCTCGCTCGCTACCAAATTTCGCAGCACGCTGACGGTGAGAATACTCAAAGGTTTGTCGCAACGTGGCACCGCACTTCTGGCATAACAGAGCTGCAACTCTACCGTGACGGACCTTGGCGTCAGCGATTTCGAAGTTTCGCTGACGACTCACTGGAACCGGCTCCGCCACGGCTTCTACATTGAGAACGCAAGGTCCTGATCTGGTTTCACGTCGCCTTGACCCGACCCATCTGTTCCCCGCAAGATCACGCGGGCATAGAGTAGGCCGTGACCTCAACCAACGATTGTATAACTTTCGAGGGCGGACGGTGAGACTTTGCTGCGCGTCAGGAGCTGCCCTCACTGCACGTGCCTGGTCGGCTCACCTCCCAAAAGCGGACGTACAGCTCGTTCGCATACTGGGCTTTTGAGCGGCTACCCCTCCCCTCGTGCATCAAGCGTTAATCACCGTGAACCTCCCTGTCGCGCGCGATCGGGACTGCCAATCCTCTGCATCTGACTTGTGGTGCACCTGAACATAGCGCTCCGGCGTGAGTACGAAGACACCATCACCCCAAGACCAGAAGCCGTCACTATCTGTAAAGCCCTCCGCTCCGCGGACGATGATGGTTAGTGGATACTCCCCCTGCAATCATTGCGGCTTTCCCATTCCAATGCGCCGACGCTAGCGAAGAGGCGCCGGGTGTGAACGGCTTCACACGCCTGTTTCAAGTTCGGACCTAAAGTCATCCCCGCGCTAATATTGAGCGCGGGATGTTCATCTCAACAGGAATGGACCGGTGGGAGGTGCTGCGATGAGCACGACCTATGGTGCAATAGGGTTGAGACAGACCGCAGCAGCGACGCGGCGCGTCTCCAGCTTTTTCATGAGATATTTGAGTGGGTATCATGATCGGCGCGAACGCCGGAGGTTACAAGCGGTCTTGCATGACTTAGTGACCGGGAGCTACTGGACATTGGCACTTCTCGCGGCGAGATCGACTACGTCGCCTCGAACCGAGATGTCGATCCACGTGGCATCCGCTCCGCAGGATGAATGTCTGATATCCGGCGCCGATGGAGGCCCGAGACTGAACACGACCCGTGTCCACGATTTCGCACGGGCCGACTTCCGATATCGGTCAGGCCCGGAAGAAATCAGGTTGAGCATGGCGTGTCCGGTACACCCTAATCAACTGACATCCGACGGAAGTACCGGGTCGGCCCCTTCGGGCCAATTGCGGACTCAGCGTCTTAGCGGTTCGAGGCAAAGGTCTGAGGCCGCCTAGTATTCTGCTCCATATTTGAGACCGATTGCGTTGATCTGCTCTCGCGTGAATTCTTTTCGCGGTTCGTCGGGTCGGCTGCAGGTTTCGCGAAAGAAACCGTCGAGGCCTGGGGGCACCATGATCCACAGCAGAACCATTTCCTGATCTGGACTACTGAAACCATGCCAGGTGTTCCTGGGTATGAAGATCGTTCCACCTTTTTCGCAAGAGTGACGCACATCGTTGAGTGTGACCGTGCCACTGCCTTCCAGAACGTAGAAGGCCTCGTCCCTGTCGAGATGTCGGTGAACTGGAATGCCTGAGCCCTTGGGCAGCTGCTGAATGCCCAGGCCAAGATTATTGGACCCCGTTACCGGGTCGGCCTTGATGAAGATGTTGCCGCCATCACGAAAATGGATCAGGTGTTCACCATCTCCGGGACCAAGCACATAGCCCTGCGGCACCGGGTTGTGCGACTTCGCCTCAATCTCCTCGCTGTTTGGCATCGCGTGCTCCATTGGCCGATACTCAACAATGAAAAAGCCACAATAGCAGAATGCTCCATCACGAGCGACGCCCATGGTCAAAGAACGCTTTTGGTCGAAGGCTGCCCTCGGCGTCTCCACGATGGCTTTCCGCTTAGCCGTCGAAAGCGGACGGTGCGAGGCCAAGAGCGGAGGTCAGCCATGGGCCAGCAGCGGAAGTCAACGTGGGCTGAATGGAAGAGCCACTAAGCGAGGCGGCTTTAGGTCATCTTGCGCCGGAGCTTCTGTATGATCTCCCGCAATTCGGCGACATACTCCGGGATGACGCGGTGCGCTTCGTCCAGCCGTGACGGCTTAGCCTCGTTAGCCTCGTTCTGTTTGTCAGGTTCGGGCATAGCCCGATGGTCCGGCGTGGAGACGAGTACTGCTTGAGCTAGATCAACGAAGGTGTCTCACATTCCGAGCTCTCTGCGGATCATATCCCTATGCTCAACATGTGAAGCCCGGAGCATCCGGTAAGTGGTTAGAACGTCGAGAGCGAGGTCCGTCGAGCCGCCCGCGCGTTCCAGCGCATCAATAATTTCGAGCTGGCGGGCAATATGCTCGTCGCTCAGCGCAACGTGGCGCTCAGCCTGAGCTAAATGTGCCCGGATAAAGCCAAGGTCCATCCGGGCAGCGTACGCCTAGTCAGGCAGTTCTAAAACAGGCCACTTGGTCCGAAACTGGCCCGTACCGTCCGTTGGGTACTGTCCCGGACGGCAGCGCGGCATCACTTGACGAAGATCAAGCTCAATTCTCTTCGGGAACGGCTCTTGACTTTTGCGGCCAAGGAACGTGTCCGGCTTGGGACACTCGTGAAGCACCTGTTGCGCCTTTTCCACGACCTCTCTTGCGCGGTCGAATGCAAGGCGATCCTGCTGGCGTGACGGCCAATAGATCGGCGGAAGGAGGTGGGACTGCGAAGCCATGTCTGATGTTGCCATGCTGCGCTCCGGGCCGACGTATCTTTTGATCTAAACTTCAATCGGACGCCCTAAGCTCCCGGTTCCAAGTCCGCTCCGGGTCAAAATGCGAAGAACTCAGATTGAGCAAATCTGGTCCGCTCTCCCGTGACAAGCGGACCTCCTTGAGACCTAGCGCAACTTCGCAAATGGGCCATTACCGGACTTGCGTGCTATTCGATCATCCGTCCGCCCGTCCAAGCATGATGACGGCTTAAGGCGAGAGGAGAGGTGGTGATTCTGACCGGCGCTGGGACTATAGTCTCCAAAGTCAGCTTATGCCGCGGTCCTTTCGTCAGCCCGTGCGTAGAGGATTTGATCAATGACCAGCGGATATTTTGAAGACGTCGAGGTCGGTGACAGCCAGAAGGCTGGGCCCTATTCTGTCTCCAAGGAAGAGATCATTCAGTTCGCCAAGCGGTATGACCCGAGGCCCTTCCATATTGATGAGGCAGCTGCTGCTGGTTCCGTTTTTGGAGGACTGTCGGCATCTGCTGCCCACACGTTTGCGATCTTCATCTCGCTAACTAACCAATTACAGCCTCCGGTTCGTGCGACCGCCGGGTTGGGCTATGATGAACTGCGGCTGCCCAACGCAGTACGTCCCGGCGACGACCTCTATCTCGAAGCGATCACGTTGGAAAAACGCGAGTCGAAGTCGAGGCCCGATTGTGGAGTCGTTCGCGGCCAGTTCCGCTTGCGCAATCAAAAAGGCGATACGGTGCTGCAGTGCATCGGCAGCGGCCTCGTTGCGAGGCGACCGGATGCGAAAGCATCAACGTAACCTAATGTCGGCTCGGTGGGTCGTCTGCAATGGGTCAAAATGCGAAGAACTCAGTGTGAGCAAGTCTAGCTATGTCCTACTGTGCCGATGACATTGAATTCCGTCCCATTCGGCTGTCCGCTCTACACGCCCGAACAGCTCAGGTCTTGATATCGGCCCACCGGTTTTAGCCAGTAACGATGTGAGCCGAGATACGGCAGCGTTACTGTCTCTTGCGAACCCTGAACCAAAATCAATCGATGAAGACAAACCTTCATCGAGATTGCATTGGGATTCGCTCCCAAAGGTCACTCGATACATGCCTCTTGGACATTTTACATCGCTAAGGAGGTAGTCCCATGCCGATCGTTCAATTCACTCGCTTCAAAACCGACAAGCCCGAGGAAATGACCAAGGTTGTCGGGCGGGCGAAGAAAATCTTCGAAAAACACGGCGCCGAATTTCTTCGGCTGTCCCGTTTCCACACTGGCCATTGGGCAGGAGAGTTGCTGGTTACGACGCGCTACGCCAATTGGGAGGTCTACGGCAAAGTGCAGGAGGCCGTGGCAAAGGACCCGGAGTTCGCGCAGGTGATGGCTGAGGGGTTGAAAATTGCCGAACTACAGGGCCGTAACATCGCTGTTAGCATCGATCTCTAGTCCGGGCGCCACCCGGCGGCAAACCACGTTAAGCGCGGAGGCCGCTGGACATATTGCCAGCGGCCTCTTTTTTAGTTTGGGCGCCCTCGCCGACCAATGTCGGCTTCGGGTCAAACTCTGCCCGGAACGGTTGGTCTGGTCGGCGTCCGGTCTACCTCAAAAAGCCGAACTCAACCTTAGCTTCCTCCTCCAGAACCGACCGTGCTGACCTTGAGCGGCACAGAGACTATAGTGGCGTTTGCCATCCCTATAGTTAAGTCCGCTCGAAGGATTGACCAATGACCCGTATATATTTCGAAGATGCCGAAATTGGTGCCACCAGAAAGGCAGGTCCTTATTTGGTCTCGAAGGAAGAGATTATTCAGTTCGCCAAGCAATACGATCCGATACCGCGCCACATCGATGAGGAGGCAGCAGCACGTTCAATTTTTGGTGGATTAACCGCATCGGGCGCCCACACGTTTGCAGTCTTCATCTCGCTCACGCCCAAGCTCCAGCCTCGGCCTCTCCATGTCCTCGCCGGAATGGGCTGGGATGAGCTGAGGTTGCCGAACCCGGTACGCCCAGGAGATGAACTTAATCTCGAAGCGATTATTTTGGAGAAGCTGGAATCAAAATCGAAACCTGATCGCGGTATCGTGCGCAATCAAATCCGATTACGTAATCAAAGAAACGAAATCGCCCTGCAATGCATCGGCACAATCCTCGTCGCAAGGCGACCAGACGCGAAAGAATCGGCGTAAGCCGTTCTACAAGGTGCCGTCGGTTGGTTTCGCTCCGATGTCTCTTGCGGGTCAAAAGCGCCGACTTGACCGGCGGTCTGGCAGTTCCGGTTTGCCCCCGGCTGCTGACATCTCGCTGCGACATGCCAACGGAAGCGATGGGCCACAAGCGGAAGTTCAGCCCTACTCGATCACCTCGTCGGCCCGAGCGAGCAAGGCGTGTGGTACGCTCAGACCAAGCGCTTTCGCAATCTTCATGTTGATTACTAGCTGGAATTTGGTCGGCTGTTCTACGGGCAGATCGGCAGGCTTGGTGCCTTTGAGGATCTTATCAACATAGCCGCCCGCACGGCGAAATAGATCTGGTACATCGGGGCCGTAGACGACCAATCCGCCATTGGCGAATGGTCGGAAAAGATAGCTCGCGGGCAGACGATGCTTCGCTGCGAGTGCCATAACTCGCTGGGCATGGCGATTGATCAGATCATCGCTAAAGACCGTGATCGCATCGACGTGCTGAGCGGCGGCCGAAGCAAAGGCGCTATCCAGTTCCTCGGGCGTGGTCGCTTCAACTATCGGCAGAGCCACGCCCAACTGCCGGGCTACGCCGGGTGTCTCTTCGGCTAATGCCCGCCTATGGAGTGGGTTGTTCGGATTGGCCAAGAGAGCAATTTTCGAGGCGTGGGGAACCAATTCCCGGAGGATTTCTATTTGCTTTCCAATAAAACTTCCCGGAACAAAGGTTGCAAATCCCGTTGCGTTGCCGCCTGGTCGCGAGAGGCTCTGCACGAGGCCAAGCCCCACGGGATCGGCCACAACTACGAAGATAATCGGAATGGTAGCAGTTGCCGATTTCAGTGCTACGGCCGCTTGCGGCCCGGCGGCGATTATTAAATCGGGAGTTAAAGCCACTAACTCGGCAGCGAAATTCGGGAGGCGATCCGGCGCTTCGGCAAAATGACGATATTCGACGAACAGGTTCTGACCCTCAATCCAGCCCCGTTCGCTTAGTCCGTTGCGCCACGCGTCGCGACCTCGCACCTCCAAGAAAGAACTCAAGAAACCAATACGGCGAAGTTTTCCCTGCGCCCCAGGACGCGTAGGCAGAACGAGAAGCGCCGCAGTAACCGCTATGAACTGGCGCCGTTTCATTCGAACCTCATCGCCTTGAGGATGAGGTGGTAGAGTATCACGTCTCGCTGGTCCTCGCACGCATGCGAGGGATGTGCGCAGGACCGCTTTGGGTCACAAGCTGCCTTGCCACGGCGTCGGCCGCACGTCCGCTATTGAGGCAGAACCGGCTGAATGCGCGCCCTAGGGTGTGCTGCCATCCTGTTAAGTTTGCCACGGCGCTCCTTGAGTGTTTCATCTCAAGACTTTCGCTACATTCCGCCGGCCGATCGCTTGGTCGCGGTCGGCCTTTCTTTGTTTCACGGGTCCCTCTGGCTTCCCGAGCAACCGCGGGTAATTCGCACCCCTTGGTCTCGCTAGCCAGAGCATTCAAAAAGTTAGGTTGACACGGTTGACAAGGTTGACACCCGGTTGACACCGACCAGCTTGACGCTTCCGACACTTGGGTGTCCTGAGCCAGTCCTTCCTGCGCGCGCGGGCGCGCGCTTAGGCAGTTTTGTGCAACGAAGTGTCGAAAGTGTCGAAACTGTCGGGAAGCCCCACTTTTCTCGAGCTTTTTTGGCTCCGACACTTCCTGGACGCTCGTATTTCCCGACACTTTCAACTGTCGTTTTCGGCCTCCTCACCCTCTAAATCGTCCTCAGCCGAGGCGCTGACCGCGAAGTCACCCACCGCCTTGGTGGCCACGATGTCCTTCCAATAGCGCTCCTCCCCTCGGGACTGCTCGTAGTCCCGCTCCTTCATAGCGCTGGTCAAACTCTTCTTTGTCCATGGCCGCTCCCCGTTCTTCCTGCTCCAAACGACAAACAGGTTGTGGAGCTCTGCGTTAGACAGGCGCTGCCCCTCCGCCCGCATGGTGCATTCTTGGAGGAAGCGACCAAGGACGTCGCTGTCGCTGCGGTACTCCTCTGTCGTCTCCTTGATCTCCTCGGGGACGAGCAGGCCGTGGTCGATCCAATCGCGAAGGCCATCTAGCAATCGGTTTAAGATGCCCGAAGCCTCCGCCTTGAGCTTTGCCGATAGCTGTCTATCAACCTCTTGCTCGGGAACCGTAATTGCCCAGCGCACCATGATCAGGCGGCGCCACGTGCCCTGAGACGCCTCGCCGCCGTCCACCTTCGGCCGGTAGTTGCCCGACATCGTCAACTTGAACTGCGGCTTGAAGCTAAAGAAGCCCTTGTTCAGCTCCCGGGCTTGGATCGTGTCGCCTCCGGTCAGTAGCTTTACGTGGCTTTCCGACAAGCGCGCGTTACGCGCCGGCTCATCAGTATGGACGAACCTAATTCCCGGGAGGAGCGCGAGATCCGGCGTCGCCTGACCTCCGCTTCGCCCCCTGCCATTGTCCATGAAGGTTTCAACGGCAAGCGAGCACGCGTAGTCGCCGTAAATCGACGCCCACGCCTCCACCAGCGTCGTCTTGCCGTTGCGTCCCTTTCCCCAGAAGAACAGCAGCTTCTGTTCTGACGTGTCGCCCGTGAGCCCGAGTCCAGCCCATTGGTGCAGGAAGCGCTGAACTCTTGCCGAGGGCTGCACTTTCTTGAGGAAGGAATCGTACACCGGGCACGTCGCGCTTGCCTCGTATTCGGCATCAATAGCCTTCGTAATAAGATCAGCGGGATCATGCTCATAAAAGCTAATAGGATCCTCGTCGCCGCAGTTGCGATTGACCTTAAGCGTCCCATTCTTTGTGTTGATCTTCATGGGATCAGCGTCGAGCCGCGCCTGGTCGACCGCCATCATCGGCTCGGCCTGCTTGCGCAATGCCGTCAGATGCCGATCGTTTTCTGTCTCTCGACCCCAATCCCTCAATTTGTCGGATAACCTGATCTCCCGCTCACATTTGGCACCAGGAGAGCGAACTTCGACCACCGTGTCTTCATCGCTTCCGGACAGCGCACTCGCCTCGCGCTGAATCGATCGCGCCACGTACTGCGCTGCAATTCGCGCCGCGTCCTCCGCGCCATTCATCGTCCATCGGCAGCCGTCCCACTGAAACCACCCCCGCGTCGGCACCGCCATCAGCCGATCCTGCATCCGGCGGGCAAAGCGTTCGGCATTGCCTAGGTCCGTCAGGGGACACTGAGCCAGTTCTCCGTCGAGCTGAATCTGGTGATCCTCATCCAAACCGAGGCGCGCGAGAATAGAGGCGGCAATCTTCGGGGCCGCCGGCGCGAGGTCAGCAACCCGCCCAGCAGGCCGATTTTTGGCTCCGCGCGTCGCGACTGACCTCGGCTCCGCGAGACCGCGCGCAAAGCCTGAAGCAATGGTCGTTTTTGACTTATGGAGATTTGGCCACTGCCTCGCCACCGACTCAAGGGCGGAGCGGGCGACTATTTCGTCGAGGTGCCCGGAGGCTACAAGTTGCGCCAGCTTTATGGAGCTATGAAACAGCGTGTCATTGCGAGTCCCATCCGCTGCATTTCGCAGGGCGCTGATTTCATCGGCAAGGGCCTTCAAGCCGTAGGCCTCTTTTGACGATGCTCTGGCACTGGTCTGGCGCAAACCATCGCGGCGAGATGGTGCCGCCAAAAAACCCAGCAGTTCGGCTGGGGCCCAGGCCTCGGCAGCATCGTCCTCGCTCTGCCAAACGTAACCGGCGCCGTCTGACCGAAGTGAAGGAGGAACAATGACGTATCCGCCCTCCCCTCTCACATCGACGCGCCTCAAGATGCCGGCACGATTGCGTGGCATTGTCGCGCCGCCCTCGGGCAACCGAAAGTACAGATGCAAACCGCCGCGCGGAGTGCGGCAGACCCGTGTCGGTGGCAGCGGGCACCCCAATGTGGCCTCGAGGTGACCGAGGATTTCCGCGGCTTCATAGACCTCGCCTGTCTTGCTATCCGTTCCGGCGTCGATATCGACCACGAAGGCGCCTATGGGCGTGCCTGTCGGCACCCCTATCATGGCGTTAGGATACTTTCGCCACCAAGCTTCAATCTGCGCCTTGTCAGTAGTGGCCTTCTTAAGGCCGCCGGACGCTGGGATGGCTTTTCCGGTGACCGGATCCGCGTCTGCCTTGACGAGAGGTTGCTTAGTCTCAGGATGACACGGGAAAACCGGCCAGCCCTTCGCCGCGTACGCCAGCGCCACGGCCGCCATGCTGCTGCCGGGCTTCCCGGCCCCCTCCCTTTCCCGACTATTCATCGTGCTTCCTTCCACCTCGAAAAAGAGGTTGAAGGAGGCCGTCAACCGAATGATTCGCGCCCGCGGCCTACTTGCCGGTTTTTTGAGGAGGTAGGCCTTTTTGAGCGAGAGCTGGGACGAACTTCCCTTCGTGCAGCTCCATTTCCCTCTTTGCTTTCCTTTGGCGCCTTTCGAGATCGCCTCTGGTTGCGTCGTCCTGGTCGCCGGAGTTGAGCATCAGCTCAATGCTCCAATATTTAGCCTTTGCACGGCTATAACCGTGCAGCGCGCTTATCAGCTCTCGTAATTTATATCCAAGGGCTACCTTGTCTTCGTCATGCTCGCCAGTCGCAAACTCAAACACCTTGTGTACGAAGCAGAAGAACGGCGAGCCGTCTGACGAGCTGGCGCTTCCCGGGTGATATGCGTCGAAAACCTCAAATGCCTCCCGGATGAACCTATTCTTCACCGGGCCGAGAAATCGCTCTTCATAATTCTGAGCGCCACCTCGGTCAGCGATCTGACCGTCGCCAAACATCTTTTGTAACTTGCCGACAACCTCCTCCATCTGGTCGGCTATGCGGGAGGATAGTCCAACGAATTCACCGGCATTTCCGTCTTCGTAGGAAGGCAGCCAGCGAGGCTCGACACCATCGCCATAAAGTTCGGAAGGAATTCGAAGATGGAAACGGGACCATTCCCCGAGTGAGACAATCGCCGAATTGGCTTCGCGACAAAGGTCTCGGGCTCGGCCGAGTTCGGCCACCACATCCTTGACCCTTGGTGCCTGACGAGCCCGATACAGCGCACTATTGAGGCCCTCCGCCAAACTATGGACTTCCGCATAGGCTAAGAGGCGCGGATCCTGTGCCGCCATCGCCTCTCTTGCATCGGCTGGCGCATGCGCCTCAAGCCGGCGTTTGAAGGGCGCCAGTAGAGCTACCGCTCCTTCAAACGCATGTTGCGGACCTTTCGGCTCGATTTCTGCGTTTGGTCCTGGCGCAAAGTGATGGTTAGACATGTTCGTCCGCAGGCCGTGAATCGGTTTCTGTAAACCTAGCCCAGAACGGGGGAGGTTGACCGCCGGACTCCTCCCCGAATCATCTCCAAAAAGTGCGGATGATCACAAGATCTCCACACATACCTTCCGCCAACGACCGAATTGCCGAAATCGCCGAGCTTTTGGCGCTCGCCCTCAGCCGGATCCAGGCCCGAAAGGCAAGCGGATTTTCCGACCACACGGGAGATGTTTCACTCGACATCTCGCCCGACCAGAGCGGACATGCCGCGCCTTTGGACTGGAGAATGGCGGATGGCTAGCGGCGGCGTTTTGGCGCAGATTTCGGCTCTCAAGAGTGCCCCCGTGGGCGCTCTGAAGGCGCGCTGGCGCGAGCTGTTCGGCTCGGAGCCGCCTCCCTACAACCGCCGTTTCCTTGAAAGCCGGTTGGCGTACCGGATCCAGGAGCTGGCGTACGGCGGCCTGTCCGCTGACACAGTCCGCCGCCTGGAGGCCCTGGCGGCCGACCTCCCGTCCAAGGGCAGCAAGCGGGTCCGGCACAAAAATTCGGACCGCCCCGTCAGCGGCACGCGTCTTATTCGGGAGTGGAAGGGCGTCGAGCATCGGGTGACGGTCCGCGAGGCCGACTACGAGTACCAAGGGAGGCCTTACAAATCGCTTTCGGCGGTCGCCCGAGCGATCACGGGAACGCGGTGGAATGGCCTCGTTTTCTTCGGCTTGAAGAGCCAGCGGGCATCGGTATGAGCAAGCCGATCGTTCGCAAGCTGCGTTGTGCGGTCTATACCCGCAAGTCCAGCGAGGAAGGCCTGGACATGGAATTCAACTCCCTGGAGGCCCAGCGGGAAGCATGCGAGGCCTATGTCGCAAGCCACAAGCAGGAAGGTTGGCTTCTCGTTCCTGATCAATATGATGACGGCGGTTTCTCCGGCGGCACGCTGGAGCGCCCCGCGCTCAAGCGCCTCTTGGCTGACATCGAGGCCGGCAAGGTAGACGTCGTCGTGGTCTACAAGATCGACCGGCTGTCGCGGTCGTTAATGGACTTTTCCAAGCTGGTAGAAGCGTTCGACCGACGCACGGTCACCTTTGTCTCGGTCACGCAGGCCTTTAACACCACTACTTCCATGGGGCGGCTGACGCTCAACATCTTGCTCTCCTTTGCCCAATTCGAGCGCGAGGTAACCGGTGAGCGCATCCGCGACAAGTTCGCGGCTTCTCGCAAAAAGGGCATGTGGATGGGCGGCTGGGCGCCGTTCGGCTACGAAGTCAAAGATCGCAAGCTGGTGATCAATGACCAGGACGCGGAGACCATCCGGTGGATCTTCCGCAGGTTCGTGACTTTGGGCTCGGCCACTCTCCTCGCCCGAGAGCTTAAGCAGAAGGACCTCCGAAATCGTTACGGCCAGGCCATCGACAAGGGCGTGCTCTACAAGATGCTGAACAATCGGACCTACATCGGGGACGCGGTTCACAAGGGTACGGCCTATCCCGGCGAGCACAACGCCATCATCGAGCGCAAGCTTTGGGACCAGGTGCACTCCATCCTGCAGGAGAGCCCTCGCAAGCGAGCCGCAAAGCACCGGGCGCAGACCCCTGCCCTGCTCAAGGGGCTGATTTTGGACTCAGTTGGCGTTGCAATGTCTCCCACTCATACTCGCCGTCGGGGAAAGCTGTACCGCTATTACGTCAGCCAACAAACCATCAAAGGCGCGGCTGCATCCAGCGCGGCCTTCCGCGTCCCCGCAGGGGAGATTGAGGAGATCGTCGTGGACCAGATCCGCCGCGTGCTTGCCTCCCCTGAGCTGATCGTGGCGACCTGGAAGAAAATGCGAATCCACGCGCCCGGGACGACCGAGCGATGGGTCCGCGATACCCTCGTCCACTTTGATCAGCTGTGGAGCGAATTATTCCCCGCGGAGCAATCCCGCATCCTGCAGCTCGTTGTGGCTAAGGTCGTCGTCGCGGCTGCAAAGGTCGATTTGCATCTTCGGGTGGACGGCTTCGCGACGCTGGCCGCGGATCTCAAGGCCAGCGGGACGCTCGCGGAGGCCGCATGACAAACAAGCCGAAACAGAATGTGCGGCTCAGCCGCGACGGAAGCGAGCTCGTTGTTAGCATCCCAGTCGACTTCCGGCAGAGCGGCGGCCGGAAGCAAATCGTGGTTCCTGCGGGAGTAGAGGACTGGACTGCTCCTCGATCACGCCCAAGCAACAGTCTGATTGCTGCTCTCGCGAGAGCGCATCGATGGCGCCGGCTCATCGAGATTGGACATTATTCTTCGGCCGCAGAGCTTTCCAAACGTGAGGCAGTTAACGAGTCCTACGTCTGCAGGGTGCTCCGCCTTACCCTGCTCGCTCCGGATCTGGTCCAGTCCATCTTGGACGGTCGACAAAGCAAAACACTTGAGCTGAAATCGTTGCTGAAACCATTCCCCGCGGACTGGCCCGCACAACGAACTCACTTCCGTTTTTGAAGTGCGGAGAGCAAGATGGGCTCGCAGAGGTGTGTCACGGCCTCAGCTCACTGCGAAAAGCTTTTGACATAATGTGCTGGCTAGCACACGGAGTTCGAGCGCGCTAGTTAGGTACAGTTGGGTGGGAACCGCGAACCATCGACTTCAGCATTGAAAAAATCAGAGGAAATTCTGCGTTGCTTTTGTAGCAGGGTTTTGTATTCCGTAAAGAGCCTCACGAGAGGTCGTTGTTGGGACTGGCGTGCATGACGTGGCGTAAGGGGTTCTTTCGAGCTTGGGTTGTTCTCGCGGTCCTGTGGGTAGGCCTCGCTGTTCTAATCTCAAAGCCGCAAACGTACGCGGGCCTATGGCGCGCACCGAAATACGAAATTGAATTGGGCAGCGGTCAGCGGATCACCCTAGACACCTCGATGAGACGCCGTGACCTCGCTGATGTCCTGAATGTGGAGCTGAAGCAGCAAGCCACACGACCTGGCGGAAAGGTCGAGACGACCACGCGCGATGATATTCTCACAGCGATAGACGCCAGATACAGTACTGCAGGTGATCAGGCGCAAGAAGCTTGGCTAGTTACCCTTCTGCCGCCTTTCGGCCTACTGATCCTAGGTGGGGCCATCGGTTGGGTTCTGAGTGGCTTTCGCCGGGCCTAGCCCGCCTCAGAGCACCCGCAGCTCTCTGCACAATGGCACCCTCCATTCAACGGTATGTAGACAACGCCATCAAAGTCAGACGGCCTTTCATCCTCTTGGGGCTCACCAACGCCGCTACTACCTTTGCAGCAGAGCCTTCATGCTGAGAGCCAAGCCGATACATGGACGGCTGCGCCTTCAGCGCGTCAAACATCAGGCCTCGTCAATGTCATCTTCGTCGTCAGGCGAGAGGCCGAAGTTGGCCGGGTTTTCCAGCCTATAAGACTTTCCTTCACGCGCTAACGTTCCAACCACACGAACGTATAGATGCTGATGGTGGGCCATGACAGCAGTCTGGTAGTCGCGGTCCAGTAAAGCGAGAGTAATTTTGCGCGACTTTCCTTCTACCGGGGCCAACACAGTAACCATACCGAAGGAGGCCGTCTCCTCTCTTTGCAGCTTAATCACGGGCCCTTTGATCTCGTAGTTCTCAACTCGGTCAAATACTCGAAAGAGCCGTGCAGCTTCTTGAAGGGTTGGAACGATGTCACTGCTTATGAGGGTGCGGGAATGGACCTCATTCGGTGTGGGCCGATTTAGCGCCCACGAGACGGAAAGTTCAACGGAGGCTGGGTCGGCCGCAGCAAAGAGGCCAGCTATGCCCTCGCAAAGATTAGCGCTAACGCCGCTAGCAACGGCCTCTTGAAAGGGACTGAAATCAGCTCCCGTGACTGAGCTTTCCGCTGCGCGGACCGCGAGGTGCACGGACCGCGCCAACGTCTGGACCACTCGCCGCTCAAAGGGCTCCTCAGGAAAGAGGTCCGTGTCGCTGTGTGGTGTCAACTGCGGTGCAACCGGTGACAGAAGGGTGAGCACATAGCTCCCATGTTCCGTCTGACCTAGTTTTGCTTTCCTCATATAGTCACTAGCGGCTTGTGGGCGCCGAGAATGGAAGACGGCTTGGGGTTTCACCGTCGAACATGCTGCCGCATACAGCGTGTCTCTAGCCCGTTCGAACAGCAAGACCCCCTCCTCGATGTCGACAGTGCCATCCGCCGTGCGTGTGGATTGAGACGCCAGTCGGACAATATCAAAACCAGAGTTGTACAAGTCGCGGAGGATTTCGAGCTGTGAGCGATTTTCGACAGCCTCGAGCTCGCGGAGAGCTTCGCGAAATAACAATGTATAGTCGGCTGCACTTCGATCCGCCGGGATGATTATCTCCGCTTTGGGATGTGCGGCGTTGTGCCAGACAGTGAACGGCCGCCCTGATGCTTCTCCAAAGCGCTCCCAGCCGTGGGCTCGCAGATATCCAATGGCGTTGAGATGCCGGATCGCGCCAATGGCAAGCTGGTCCTTTATAGAAGCCCTCATAGCTCGATCCCATCAGCTATCTTGGCCATCATCGTTTGCAAGACTTGTGGGCCGAAAACGTTCATTCTGGATATATGAACTGTCTGAGTCGCGGTGTTAGTGCTCGACGGCATCGCCTTCAGGGAAACCCAATACGCGCAGTGCCTAAGCAGGAGAGCGTGCTCGGACTGCATGATCCACTCTTGAACATCGTCAGGGACAAGCACCAGAACCAAAATGCGAGGAATGCAGACCTTTACGTCTCTCAAGGCGTCATAGGTATCCAAGTCCAAAGAGTATGATATGGGATCGCTCGTGGCCATACCGCTCCTCTCGCACTTCGCTTGAATGTCGATTTGCGGTTTGTTCAAAATCTTTCCTTGCACGCGCGAGCGCACAAGGTAGTCAACCTTGTCGTTGTCTAGGGTGACGGCCTCAACTCCGCACCCTGCCGCAGCGCAAATCGCGCTTATGTACGATCCAGAAAATGCGTCCTGCCGATGAGAAATGGCTGCGTAATCTGAAACAGCTAACATGAGCCCCTGCCCGCTCGCCCCTCGGCAGTCTTGATTGAATGTTGGCGCCGTGCAATCCCAAAATGTCGTGTTGCCCCTCCTTGGCCCGAACTATCGCCGGCTACTGCGCTGTACGGCCTATTCGCGCCCGCCTCCATCGGCGCTAACCACGAAGCTCGTTCAAAACCCCATGCAAAACGGAATCCGAGGGATTCCAAAACGAGCGTTGTATAAAATCCAAATGGACGACTGGATTTTTTGGCGGTCTTGCCAGGCAAGTAAGAAACGAATTCTTCTGCTTTTCCGACAACTGAAATGCTTGATTTTCAAGGCATTTATCGTCCGTTAGCCGCTCGGAAAGTACAGAGGCTTGGAGAAAGCAGGGCGATGGAGCAGGCTTCAGCTACAGACCTGATTTGCTGAGTACGGTTCAGCGTCAAAAAGCTCGGGAAATCAGCGACAGTAGAAACTTAGACTGGCAGGGAGAGGGGGTTCGAAAAAGGGGACTGGCGGAGAGAGTGGGATTCGAACCCACGGTACGGTTTCCCGCACACACGCTTTCCAAGCGTGCGCCTTAAGCCACTCGGCCATCTCTCCGGAGCGCCCTCTCTTGAAGGGGCGCCGACGATTTTGCAAGGGATCGGGGGATAAATCAGGTGATTTTCCGCAACTTATTGTATTTACAGCACAATATGAGGCTCGATACGTGCCGGACGGGCCTGCCGGCTGAACCACGGGCGGCCCTGGCGCGACGATTCACGGCAAGCCGCCAAACACGACCGGGGAGGCCATGACCATCACCAAGACCATCGCCGCCTTGAGCCTGATTTCGGTCCTCGGCTCCGCTCTTGCCACGCCGGCCCTGGCTGAGGTCTGCACCCGGCAGGGCGTCGACGTCAGCTGCGACGACGGCCGGCGCGGGGTGCTTTCGGGCGATTCCATCCTCTGGCCGGACGGCACGCGCTCGAGCTCGACGCCGCATCAGAGCGTGATCATCGGCAACAAGAGCTCCGTGCATGTCGGGCCCGGCGTGTTCGTCGGCCAGGGCAAGGGCGTGGTGCCGCTGGACGATCCGAACGCGCCGAACAAGCGGCAATGCGCGATCCTGGATGGCGTGTCGTATTGCTATTGAGGTTGCCGTTTTCACCTCTCCCCGCTTGTGGGGAGAGGGAGACGAGCTAGTCTAGATCAACCGCACGCCTGAGATCGCCGACTTCAGCCAGCGCAGCGCCTGCGGCGGCTGGGCTGCGAGCGGGGCCACGGCCGCCTTCTCGGTGCGGCACTTCTCGAGCTCGGCGACGAAATCGGCGGACCATTGCTGGATGGTGTGGCCGCGCAGCTTCTTCATCATCGCGTCCCAGCGCATCTTGCGCTCGGTGAGCGGCATGGATGCGGCGATCGCGATCGCGCGGGCCATGCCGTCGATGTCGTGCGGATTGACCAGCAGCGCGGCGTCGAGCTCGTTGGCGGCGCCAGCGAACTTCGACAGCACCAGCACGCCGGGATCGGCGGGGTTTTGCGCGGCGACATATTCCTTGGCGACGAGGTTCATGCCGTCGTGCAGCGGCGTCACCACGCCGATCTGCGCGGTGCGGTAGAGACCCGCGAGCACGGCCTGGCTGAAGCCTTTGTTCAGATAGCGGATCGGCGTCCAATCGACCTCGCCGTGGCGGCCATTGACGTCGGAGACGAGACGCGCGACCTCGTTCTGAAGATTGCCATAGGCCTCGATGCCGCCGCGCGAGGGGTTGGCGATCTGGAGCAGCGAGATGCTGCGCGCAAACTGCGGCTGCTCGGTCCAGAGCCGGTCGAATGCGCTGATGCGGTTGACGAGACCCTTGGAATAATCGAGCCGGTCGACACCGATCGCGAGGCGCTCGCCGTTGAGGCTGCGGCGCAGCCGCGACACGTCCGGATGCGCGGCCGACTTCGTGGCATAGGCCGCGAACTTCTCCGCATCGATGCCGATCGGGAAGACTTCGCAGCGCGTGCGACCGTGCTGCGAGATCACGACACCGTCCTCGATGGTGAGGCCGAGCTCGCCGCCGACATAAGAGAGGAAGTTCTGCCGATCTTCCTCGGTCTGGAAACCGAGCAGATCGTACGCCAGCATCGCCGTGATCAGCTCGCGATGGTTGGGCACGCCCTGGATCACTGCGGCGACGGGCCATGGCGTATGCAGGAAGAAGCCGATGGGATCGTCGACGCGGAGCTCGCGCAGCTCGGCGCCGAGCGCGAGGAAATGATAGTCCTGCACCCAGAACGCAGTCCGGGCCTTGCGGAACCGCATCAAGGCGCGCGCCATGAAGGCGTTCACCTCGCGATAGCTGACATAATCCTCGCGCGAGACGCGAATGAGATCGCTGCGCGAATGCAACGCCGGCCACAGCGCTGAATTGGCGAAGCCTTCGTAATAACCGCCGTAATGCGCCGCCGGCAGATCCAGCGTTGCGATCGCGCCTGTCCCGAGCGCCTCGATCTCGGCGAACGGTTCCTTCTGATGGCCATCACGCACCCGGCCGGAGGAACCGACCCAGATCGCACCAGAATGTTCCACCACGGGAAGCAAAGCCGCCGCAAGGCCGCCCGTCATGGGCTCATTGGGTTTGCCGCGGGCGACGCGATTTGAAACGACGATCAAGTTCACAGGTCGTCCCCTCCTGTTCATTCCGCCCCATTTAACTGCCGTTCATCAATATGGTTCCTGATCATCGTTTCAACCAATTGAAACCAAAATCGGGCGTGCGCGTTGGAACTGGTTTTCCTCACGGAACCCGGGAATATCGCTGCAAAGACAGCGTTTCCGGCCCGATTGCGCAGCATGCATCGCGGCGCGCAATGGCGCTGCGATGAAAGCCTTTATGTCTGCGAGATGGCGCTGCCTTGGTTTCACCTGGGATCGAGCAGGTGCGCCAGGAACGCACGCACATCCGCCGGCGCATCGAAGTGGCCATTCACACCCATGGCGCGGCGGCCGACCGAGAACGCAAGCCCGTCCATGTCGGGCATGATCGCGAACACGGTCTCGTCCGTGACGTCATCACCGATGAATAGCGGACGACGTCCTTTGAACGGCGCGTGCTTCATCAATTCGCGCACGCCGCTCGCCTTGGTGAATCCGGAATGCTTGATCTCGCAGACGAACTTGCCGGGCAGCACCTCGATCGGTGCACTCGGCAGATCGGCCCGGATCAGCGAGACGGATTCGTAGATCGCCTTCTCCGCATGCGGCGCCAGGCGGTAATGCAGCGCGAGCGAATAGCCCTTGTCCTCGAGCAGGATTCCGGGGCTGAGCTTGGCAATGGCGGCCAGCCGGCGCTTCAGCTCCTTGTCGAGCGGCGGCGCGTGCAGGGCATCGGCTTCACTGTCCACCGCCAGCCGCATCTCCGCGCCGTGGCCAGCGACGGCGCGGAATACATCGGGCGCGAAGATCAGGTCGATGTCGTTGAGCGAGCGGCCGCTGACCAGCGCCAGCGCCCCGGAGGTGCGCTCGGTCAGATGCTTCAGTGTTTCCGACAGGCCCGGTGGCACCCACACCTCGCGCGGCGTCGGCATCAGCTCGAGCAGCGTACCGTCGATGTCGAGCAGAATGGCGATTTCATCGAGATGCGGCACCAACGCATGCGGCACTGGCACCGTTTCCGGCGTCTCGTCGTCATCAGGTGTGGTGAGCTTCTGGTCCAACGCCATTTCCGCAAGTTCCGATTTCATCAGTCTACTCCATAAAGGCGAGCGGCCGCGCGATATGTTCGAGCGATTTGCGCTCGGCGGCGACGGCATAGCGCCACGCCACGATCGCGGCCGCGATCATCAGGACGGCGCCCAGCAGATAGCCGGCGAACACGCTGGTGCGCGATCCCGTGTCGATCAGCGCGCCGAACAGCGCCGGCCCGATCACGCCACCGATGCCGGTGCCGACCGCATAGAACACTGCGATCGCCAGCGCGCGAACCTCCAGCGGAAACGTCTCGCTGACGGTGAGATAGGCCGCGCTCGCGGCGGGCGATGCGAAGAAGAAGATCACCATCCAGGCGATGGTCTGCCCCTGCGCGCTCAGCACGCCGATCGAGAACAGATAGCCCGACAGCGCCAGCAGCACGCCCGATGCGCCATAGGTGAACATGATCATGGTGCGGCGGCCGAGCGTATCGAACAGGCGGCCGAGCAGCAGCGGCCCGAGGAAATTGCCGGCCGCGAAGGGCAGCAAGTACCAGCCGACGTGATCGGCGCTGATGCCGTAGAAATCGGTCAGCACCAGCGCGAAGGTGAAGAAGATGGCGTTGTAGAAGAACGCCTGCGCGCTCATCAGCGCGAGGCCGACCAGGGCGCGCTGGCGGTAGACCGAGAACAAGGTGTGGACGACCTCGGCGATCGGCGTGTGATCGCGCATTCTCAGGCGGATCTTCGGGAAGCGACCCTCGCCCGTGTCCTGGCCATGCCCGGTCACCGAGCGTTCGATCTCGTCGACGATGGCGTGGGCCTCGTCGGGACGGCCGTGGATCATCAGCCAGCGCGGGCTCTCCGGAATCCACATCCGCATCAGGAGCACGACGAGGCCGAGGATTGCGCCGATCAGATAAGCGAGGCGCCAGCCGAGATCGGGGCCGATAACAGCGGGATCGAGCAGCACGATGGCGGCGACCGCGCCCATCGCAGCGCCGACCCAGAAGCTGCCGTTGATCACGAGATCGGTCCAGCCGCGATAGCGCGCGGGCACCAGCTCCTGGATCGTCGAGTTGATCGCGGTGTACTCGCCGCCGATGCCGGCACCGGTGAGGAAGCGGAACAGCGCGTAGCTCGCGACATCCCACGACAGCGCGGTTGCGGCCGTTGCCGAAAGATAGAGCGCGAGCGTGATGAAGAACAGCTTCTTGCGGCCGATGCGATCGGTCAGCCAGCCGAAGCCGAGCGCACCGAGCACGGCGCCGGCGAGATAGGCGGAGTTGGCGATGCCGAGATCGAGATTGGAGAAATGCAGCGACGGGCTCTGCTTCAGCGCGCCGGAGAGCGCGCCCGCCAGCGTCACCTCGAGACCGTCGAGAATCCAGGTGATGCCCAGCGCGAGCACGACGCGCGTGTGAAATCCGCTCCACGGCAGCGCATCGAGCCGCGCGGGAATGCTGGTCTCGACGATGCGGTCGGTCGCGGCCGCCGGGACGACGGGTGCATAGTTCAGCGCTGGGCTTTGCTGCAATTCCATCGGGTTGCTGCGTCTGATCAATGGAAGCGACCCCGTTTCACACGACGTGGACGGGGTCGATCCGATCATCGGGGTGCGGCAATCTGCCTGCCACCTGCGACAACGTTCGCGATGAGGCCGGGTTCCCGCGGAACGCCCGGGGGCACCGCTCGTTTCCGCTGGAGCCGCAAGGAGTTGGCGCATGGCTCAGGTCAGAAAGACGACACATTCTCGAAACAGCGGCCCGCGCAAGACGGCCCGCAAGGCAAGCACCCGGCGTAGCGCGGCCGCGCCCAAGAGCACGAAACGCGCCACAAGGCGCTGGTCGCAACGCGTGACAGAGATGAGCGATGCGCTCGACCTCAAGCAAGGGGTGTTCAAGCTCACGAGCGCGAAGAGGATCGCGGCTTCGTTGAAGCGCTCGGCCGAGCACAGCTCGCGACGCAAGACCGGCGCCTATCGCTCGGCGCTGTCGATGCTGACCTTCTACATCAACCGCGCCGGCAAGACGCTGCCGAAGACGCAGCGCACGCGGCTGGAGCGCGCCAAGGTCGAGCTGAAGCGGGCGTTCGGAAGGGAGTGAAATTTGTAGGGTGGGTTAGATTAGGCGAAGCCGTAACCCACCGTTCCATTCCTGGCCGTGACATCAAAGGGTGGATTACGCTTCGCCAATCCCCCCTACGCGTTCTTTCCGCGGTCTTTAGGCCGCCCGGATATTGCCCATGAAGCGGTCGAGCTCGGCGCGGAGACGGGTGCTTTCGCTCGACAGCGTCTTGGCCGAGTTCAGCACCTCTTCCGAGGCCGAGCCGGTTTCGGCGGCGCCGCGGTTGACCTGGCCGATGTCGGTGGCCGCGGTCTGGGTGCCCTGCGCGACGGTCTGGACGCTGCGGGCGATCTCCTGGGTGGCGGCGCCCTGCTGCTCCACCGCGCTCGCGATCGAGGTCGAGATCGACGAGATCTGGCCGATCGTCGCGCCGATCTCCTTGATCGCGGCGACCGATTCGGCGGTCGCGCCCTGCATCCCTGCAATGTGCGAGGAGATCTCGTCGGTCGCCTTCGCGGTCTGGCTCGCCAGCGACTTCACCTCGCTCGCCACGACCGCGAAGCCGCGGCCGGCTTCACCGGCGCGGGCGGCCTCGATGGTGGCGTTGAGCGCAAGCAAATTGGTCTGCTCGGCGATCGCGGTGATCAGCTTGACCACCTCGCCGATCTGCTGGGCGGCATGCGACAGCTTGCCGATACGGCCGTCGGTCTCCTTGGCCTGCATGACGGCTGCCTCCGCGATGCGGCGGGAATCGCGCACCTGGCGGCCGATCTCCTCGACCGAGGCCGAGAGCTCTTCTGTTGCGGTCGCCACCGACTGCATGTTGGAGGAGGCCTGCTCGGAGACGCCGGCGACCTGGCTCGACAGGCTCTGGGTGGTCTCGGCGGTGCGGGTCAGCGTGGAGGCCGCCGATTCCAGCTGCACGGCCGAGGCCGAGACGTTGGAGACGATGGCGCCGACCGCGCTCTCGAAATCGTCGGCAAAGCGGATCAGCTCGGCGCGGCGGCTGGCGGCCTGCTCGCGGTTCTGCACTTCGCTCGCGGCGGCGTCGCGCTCGGCCTTGGCAACAGCCTGGATCTTGAACTCCTCGACCGCGCCGGCCATCTCGCCGATCTCGTCCTTGCGGCCCAAGCCGGGCAGCACGACGTCGAAATTGCCCGAGGCAAGCTCGCGCATCGCCTTGCACATCGCGATCATCGGCCGCGAGATGCCGTTGCCGAGCCACAAGGCCAGCACGATGCCGACAGCCAGCCCGCCGAGCGCCATCATCAGCATCAGCTGCTCGGTCTCTCCGATCGTCGCATTGGCGCTCGCCTCGATGCGTTGCTGGTCGGCGGTGAGATCCGAACGCAGCTCGGCCGAGAGCTTGAGGATGGTTGCCGCAGTCTTGGTCATCTCGCCGTTCAGCTTGACGACGACCTTCACGTTCTCGGTCAGCTTTGCGAACGAGGCGCGGTATTGCTTCAGGAGATCGCCGATCTCCTTGACGCGATCCGTGATCTTCTGGTCGTTCGCGTAGACGGAGACCAGCAATGTCTCGAGGAACTTGATGCGGGCGATCACGCCGTCAGCGGTCTTCGGCTCCGGCTTGGCCACGAAGGCGCTGACCGAGGTGGAGACTGCCAGATATTGCGAGGTAATGTCCTTAGCCGTGGTCTGCACCGAGGCGAGGCCCGCCAGCGCCGCGGTGTCGGCGAGATCGTCGAATTTGAATCGGATCTTGTTGCCGACACTGTTGAGCTCGTCGGCCGCGATCTTGCCGTTCTCGCGCGTCAGCGCGATGATCTCGCTGAAGACTTTCGTAAAGCTCTGGAATTCGGCCTCGAGCTTGCCGACCTGCTCACGGCGGGCCGCGCCGGTCGTCGCAGCCATCGACTTTGCGATCGCGTTCTTCAGATTCCCCTCGGCAGCCTTGGCTGCAGTCTCGTCATCCACGGCGCCGGTCAGGGTATAAGCTCGGGTCAGCCCCTGATAGGCGATCAGCTCGCGATCGACCGTCCGCGCCTGGTCGGCTTCCGCTACGCTGGTGCGGTAGGAGGCCACGGCGCCTGCGATCCGCTCGAAGCCGAAATAGGCGAACGCCATGCTGCCGGCGAGGATGGCGAGCACCGCCACGAAGCCGAGGATGATTTTTGCGCGAAAACGCAGCGTTGGCAGCTTCGATTGGCTCGACTTCGATTGGCTCGACTTGGACTTCACCGACATTCCCCCACCCCATTCCATTCGCGGAAAACCAGGCGCAGCCGGGAAGCAGCCCGCTTCCTGACTCGTGTGCACGGTAACCGGCAAAGGATAAGCTGCGGTAAATTTGTGGCGCCGCAACTGGCAGTTAGGTGGCGTAGGGATTTGTTAAGGCGCGCCTTCCTACGCCGCCCGAATATTTGCCATGAAGCGGTCGAGCTCGGCGCGGAGACGGGTGCTTTCGCTCGACAGCGTCTTGGCCGAGTTCAGCACCTCTTCCGAGGCCGAGCCGGTCTCGGCGGCGCCGCGGTTGACCTGGCCGATGTCGGTGGCCGCGGTCTGGGTGCCCTGGGCGACGGTCTGAACGCTGCGGGCGATCTCCTGGGTGGCGGCGCCCTGCTGCTCCACCGCGCTCGCGATCGAGGTCGAGATCGACGAGATCTGGCCGATCGTCGCGCCGATCTCCTTGATCGCGGCGACCGATTCGGCGGTCGCGCCCTGCATCCCTGCAATGTGCGAGGAGATCTCGTCGGTCGCCTTCGCGGTCTGGCTCGCCAGCGACTTCACCTCGCTCGCCACGACCGCGAAGCCGCGGCCGGCTTCACCGGCGCGGGCGGCCTCGATGGTGGCGTTGAGCGCAAGCAAATTGGTCTGCTCGGCGATCGCGGTGATCAGCTTGACCACCTCGCCGATCTGCTGGGCGGCATGCGACAGCTTGCCGATACGGCCGTCGGTCTCCTTGGCCTGCATGACGGCTGCCTCCGCGATGCGGCGGGAATCGCGCACCTGGCGGCCGATCTCCTCGACCGAGGCCGAGAGCTCTTCGGTCGCGGTCGCGACCGACTGCATGTTGGAGGAGGCCTGCTCGGAGACGCCGGCGACCTGGCTCGACAGGCTCTGGGTGGTCTCGGCGGTGCGGGTCAGCGTGGAGGCCGCCGATTCCAGCTGCACGGCCGAGGCCGAGACGTTGGAGACGATGGCGCCGACCGCGCTCTCGAAATCGTCGGCAAAGCGGATCAGCTCGGCGCGGCGGCTGGCGGCCTGCTCGCGGTTCTGCACTTCGCTCGCGGCGGCGTCGCGTTCGGCCTTGGCAACGGCCTGGATCTTGAATTCCTCGACCGCGCCGGCCATCTCGCCGATCTCGTCCTTGCGGCCCAAGCCGGGCAGCACGACGTCGAAATTGCCGGAGGCGAGCTCGCGCATCGCCTTGCACATCGCGATCATCGGCCGCGAGATGCCGGTGGCGAGCAGCAGGGCGAGGACCGCGCCGAGCAGCGTGCCGCCGACGGCCAGCATCAGCACCAGCTGCTCGGTCTGCCCGATGGTCGCCTCCGACTCCGAATCGAGCCGCTGCTGCTCGGCGACGAGGTCCGCCTTCATGGCGGTGGCTCCTTGCTGGATCGCACCAGCCGAGCCGCTCATCTCGGTGACGAGGTCATCGACCAGCTTGGCGTTGGCGATGAGCTTCTCCAGCGCTTCGCGATAGGCTCCGAGAATGGTCTTGGCGTCCTTCAGGCCAGCGACGATCTTGTCGTCCATGGAATAGACGGCACCGAGCGAGTTCTCGACGAATTTGAGCCGTGCCAGCGCGCTGGTCGCGATCGCCTGGTCGGACGTCAGCACGAAATTGGTCGCCGCTGCGCTCGCAGTCTGGAACTGGGCGTTGACCTGCTTGGTGCCGAACTCGATCGCCTGCGCCTCGGAATCGGAGGCATTGTTGCCGATGTCGTCGAGCTTGTACTTCAGGAGATTGGCCTGGCGCTGCAGCTGGTTCTGCACCAGCAGCGCACTGTCGCGCTTGGCCTGCAGCACCTTGGCGAAGGTCGCGGAGAAATTGGAGAACTCCTTGGCGAGCTTGTTGAGGCTTTCCTGCCGCGCCGGCTTCTTGGCGCCCTTGACGGCCTGATCGACGGCGTTCTTCAGGCTGGCCTCGGCGTCGAGCGCCGCCTTGGCGTCGTCTTCCTTGCCGGTGACCACGAAATATTTGACGGCCGAACGATAGGCGAGCAGCTCGCGGTCGATGTTGCGGGCGAGATCGGCCTCCGACACGCTGCTGCGGTACGATCCGACCCCGGAGGCGACCCGCTCGAAGCCGAAATAGGAGAAGGCCATGCTGCCGGCGGAGATCACCAGCACGGCGGCGAAGCCGAGGATGATTTTTGCGCGGAACCTGAGGGTCGGAAAAAGTGCACGCTTCGACGGCGACGCGGTACGCCCGGACATTCCCAACCCCCAGCTCATGATCTTTCAGCATTCTGCGGTCCGGAAGCAGCCCGTTCCGAACCATGCGCAAAATTAGGGCAGAATCCTCAAGGGGTGGTAAATCCGTGCGGTCTGCGTCCTGAGTGGAGGCGTTCCTCCCGTGCTGATCCGGGCTGGCGCGCGACGGCTGCCGTGTTGCGGCGACCTGCAAAACGCCTTACTCTCGAATACTTATCAGGCACTTGTCAGGCACTTGGCGTTAGACCAAGCCTCGAGGGAGAAACGGAGTGGGGCAAACCGATTTCCGGTTTGGCGGTGCGTCGGGCGTTGCCGTGGCCAAGTCGAAGGCCGCGAGCGTCGATGGCGCCGTGGCCGAGCTCGCGGCCCAGCTCCCGTCCGACGGGCTGGCGCTGATCCTGGTGTTCCTCTCCCCCAGCTACGACCCCCATCGCTTCATCGCCGAGATCAGCCGGCAGTTCGACGACACACAGGTCTGCGGTTGCACCACCGCAGGCGAGCTTGCCCCCGATGGCTGGGACGAGAACAGCGTCGTGGCGCTGGCGTTCAGCCGTGCCGACTTCTCCGCGGTGGTTCGGCCCATCTTCAACCTCGACAGCTTCCGCGTCGAGGACGGCCGCAGGATCGGCGGCGAGCTCCGGCACGAGCTGTTGCGGGCCACGCCGCAGGTCGAGCGCGGCAGTCCCTTCGGCCTGGTCCTGATCGACGGCCTGTGCCGCCGCGAAGAAGCGGTGATGTCCGCGATCTATGCATCGCTGGACGATATTCCGGTCGTCGGCGGGTCCGCGGGCGACGGGCTGCGCTTCGAGAAGACGTTCGTGTTCTTCGACGGCAAGGCACACAGTAATGCCGCCCTGCTGATCCTGCTCAACACCTCGTTGCCGTTCCGCGTCTTCAAGTGCGACAATTTCGAGCCGCAGGCGCAGAAGATGGTGGTGACCGAGGCGGACATCGAAAACCGCACGGTCCGGGAGCTGAACGCCGAGCCTGCTGCGCAGGAATATTCGCGCGTGGTCGGCATCATGGACGCCAAGCTCGATCCGTTCTCCTTCGCCTCGCATCCGGTCCTGGTCCGCGTCGGCGGCGCCTATTACGCGCGCTCGATCCAGCGCGTCGAGCCGGACGGCTCGCTGCACTTCTTCTGCGCCATCGACGAGGGCATGGTGCTGACCGCGGCGACGTCGCGCAGCCTGGTCGGCGCGGCCCGCGAGACGTTCGCCGACATCCGCGACCAGATCGGAGACGTCTCGCTCTATATCGGCTTCGAGTGCCTGCTCCGCCGGCTCGATGCCGAGCAGCATCAGCTCGCCCGCGACATGTCCGAACTGTACCGGCAGAACCGCGTGGTCGGCTTTCACACCTACGGCGAGCAGTTCGGCTCCATGCATGTGAACCAGACCTTCACGGGGGTTGCGATCGGAAGGCGCCCGTCGTGACGGACATGTGGCAGGGGCCTGATGCGGTCGACCAGCTCAGGCGCGAGGCCGCCAAGCTGAGGAAGATCAATGCGGCGTTGATGTCGCGCGTCGAGCGCTCGATGGACCAGCAGCTCAACGCCTTTTCATTGTTCGAAACCGCCATCGCGCTCGACCACAAGGTTCGCGACCGGACGCACCAATTGCGCGAAGCGCTGCATTCGGTCGAGCGCGCCAATGAGGGGCTCTACCGCGCCAAGCAGCAGGCGGAAGCGGCAAGCTCGCTGAAATCCTCGGTGCTGATCTCGGTCACCCACGATCTGTTGCAACCACTCAACGCGGCGCGCCTGACCCTGTCCGCGCTGACGGAGATGATGGAGTCGCAGGAAGCGGGCGTGCTGATCGACCAGGCGAGCCGCTCGCTGGTGATGCTGGAGGACCTGCTGCGCTCACTGCTGGAGATCGCCAAGCTCGACGCCGGCGCGCTCAAGCCCGACGTGCGCGCGATCGCGCTGGCGCCCCTGTTCGAGCAGCTCCGCAACGAATTCGAGCCGGTCACCGCGCGGCAAGGCCTGTCCTTGCGCATCCGCAGCTCAAAGCTGGCGGTGATGTCGGATGCGATGATGCTGCGGCGGATCCTGCAGAACCTGCTCGCCAATGCCATTCGCTACACCCGCAGCGGCGGCGTCGTGATGGGATGCCGGCCGCGCGGCGGCCAGATCTGCGTCCAGGTCTCCGACACCGGACCCGGCATCGCGCAGGCGCAGCAGGAGGCGATCTTCCGCGAATTCCAGCGTGGCGATGCCACGGCGGCCGACCAGGCCGGCTTCGGGCTCGGCCTCTCCATCGTCCGCCGCTTCGCAAGCGAGCTCGGGCACGAGGTGCGGCTGTCGTCGCAGCTCGGCAGGGGATCGACCTTCACCCTGGAGCTGGAGCCGGCCGACCTCGCTGACGTCGCCGACGAGGTGCAGGAGGTCGCGCCCGCCGCGCGTCACTACGATTACAGCGGACTCGAAGGCGCCAAGATCCTGCTGATCGAGAACGATCCGAACGGCTCGGAGGCGATGGCCGCGCTGCTGGAGGGATGGGGCTGCGACGTCGCGACCACGCGATCGGGCGCGGACGCGCTCGTGCGCCTCAACGAGCTCGGCGGCGCGCCCGATGTCGTGATCGCCGACCTCCATCTCGATCACGGCGAGAGCGGCCTGTCGGCCATCACCGACGTGCGGGAGCATTTGAAGCTCGACACGCCCGCCATGATCATCACCGCCGACTATTCCGAACAGGCGGCGAAGCAGGCGAGCCTCCAGGGGCTCGAAGTGCTGAAGAAGCCGATCAGGCCCGCGGAGATGCGGGCGCTGCTGTCGTTCCTGCTGAGCTGAAGCCGCACTTGGCGCACATCAAAAGTTGAAAACAACCCCATGCACCGTACCGGTAGCATCTTACAGCGTGATATGGCTTTGACGTGTCAATGAATTAGCTGCCGCTGCGACAAGTCCCGCCTGGCAAAAAGCGGGATTCTAATCACTGCCGATCCGGCGGAGCATGCTCGCGCCGTGCCGGAGCCCCCTCGCTGGCCAGCGTCGCGAAATCGATCCGGGACATTTCGACGATGGCCTTGGTGCGGCTGAGCACGTTGAGCTTGCGCAGGATGTCGGAGACGTGGACCTTCACCGTGGTCTCGGAGATATTCAGCTCGAAGGCGATCTGCTTGTTCTGCAGGCCGCGCTTGAGCATTTCGAGCACGCGCAATTGCTGCGGCGTGAGCTCGTGCAGGCGTTTCAGGAGATCCTGCGCGGGGCCGGCGGCGCGTTGCGGGCGGACCAGCCCGCGATAGGCGGCAGGGACACAGACCGCGCCGCGCAGCACCTCGCCGATCGACTGCGCCAGATCCTGCTTGGAGGACGATTTGAGGATGTAGCCGGAGACGCCGAGCGACAAGGCGCCGGACATGATCTGCGGATCCTGATGCCCGGACACGATGACGACCGGAATCTTGGGAAAGGCCTTGCGGATGCGGATGATCCCCGAAAGGCCTGTGGTGCCCGGCATCGACAGATCGAGCAGGATGAGGTCGAGCTCGGCAGCCGCCGCGGCCTGCTCGAGCGCACCGTCGACCGACGTCGCCTGAAGGATCTCGGCGGCCGGCGCCACCAACTGGAGCGCGCCCTCGAGGGCCTCGCGAAACAACGGATGGTCTTCGACGATCAGAAATCGCATCACGTGTGAGCCATTCCTGGTTGATCGGCCAGAGGATCGACGGGGTCGGTGTCGAAACGAGAATGTCCCAGCCGGATCAGACCGGCTTGATCCACATCAAGCGGGACCTTCCGCGTCATTGCGGCCGCCCGCGGTCGGCCCGCGCATAAGGCCGGGCCTTGGGATCCGGCAGGTCCATCTTGCCGATCTCGATGATCGCCTTGTTGCGGCTAAACAGGCCGAGCTTGCGCAGAATTTCGGTGATATGCGCCTTCACCGTGGATTCGGCGAGCTGAAGCTCCTGGCCGATCTGCCGGTTCGGATAGCCGCGCCGCAGCAGCTCGAGCACGCGAAGCTGCTGCGGGGTAAGCTCGCGCAGCTTGACCTCGAGCGCCTTGCTGGCCTCGGCCCGGCGCCGCTGCGGCGTTGCCACGAAATCCTTCGGCACCGATACCGATCCATTCAGCACGCCCTCGATCGATTGCGCCAGCTCGCGCTTCGACAGCGACTTCGGCAGATAACCGGCGGCTCCCAGCTCCAGCGCCTCGCGGACGACGCGCTGGTCCTCCTCGCTCGACACGATGGCGACAGGCAGGCGCGGATGGGCCTCGCGCAAGCGCAGAAAGCCGGAGAAGCCGGTCGCATCCGGCAGCGAGAGATCGAGCAGCGCGAGGTCGATGCCCTCGCCCTGCTCGGCCGTCAGGATATGAAGGGCATCCTCGATCGACACCGCCTCGACAATCCGCGCCTCCGGCAAGGCCAGCCGCACCGCATTGCCGAGCGCCTCGCGAAACAGCGGATGATCGTCGACGATCAGGAAGCTGGTCATGGCGCCTTCACAGGACTGCACCGCCGAATGCTGCACCGTATGGGCATCCGCCGCCGCAGCGGAAGAGGCGGAACCATCCGAAATCCGTCCGGCACCGGGATGGTGCCGGATGGACGCTACCACATCCTCCTGATCGGGTTCGGTCAAGACCGTTCAGTCGTTCGATTCGGTCTGGACCGTCAGCAGGAAGGAATAGATGCTGTCGAACTGGTCATCGGTATAGACCTCCTTCCAGGCCGGCATGCCCTTGTTCGGCCGTCCCTCGTGCACGGTCGTCCAGTACTTCTCGCGCATCTCGTCGCCGTAGCGGTGACGCAGCAGCCGCAGATCGATCTTCCGCTCGCTCTGGATCGCGTCGGGACCGTGGCAATGCGCGCAGGTTCCGTTGAAGATCTCCTTGCCCGCGCCGACGGCCTCAGCGCCTGCCGCGGCCGCGTCGCCCTTGGTCTCGGTCGCCACCACATTGGCGACCTGCACCACACCGGCTCCGGTTCCCGTCCCCGTCGTGACCGCCGGCACCGCACCGAAGCGAACCGGCGCGCCGCTCGGCAAACCGTATTTCGCGGCGAGCTCGCCGATCGTGCCCTGAAGCTGCGGCAGCACGGCATTGACGCGGTCGCGCAGCTCGGTCGAGGTCTTGGCGAAGCCGATGGCGGCATCCCATGACAGGCCTTCGCCCTCGGTGAGCTCGATCTGGTAGCGGCCGTCGTAGCTGGTCTTGTTCAGCCAGCCGGCGACCGGTCCCCAGATGAAGGCGACGTCGGCCTTGCCCTGGTCGAGCGCCTGCATGCCCTCCTCGGGCGACAGCACCGTCACCTTCTGGATGTCGTCGCGGCTCGCGAGCAGGTTTTGCGGCGTGCTGGCGAACTGCACGGCGACACGCTTGCCCTTGAGGCCGTCGATGCCGCCGACCGCCGCGCCCTTGGCAGCCACGAGGGCATAGCCCTCCTTCGCAAAGGCCTCGGAGAAGATCACGGCAGGGCCCATGAAATCCTCGGACCGCGGCAGGCCGATCATGGCGTCGCACTGCTTGCCGAGCAGCGTGACGCGCACGGTGCGCTTGCCGAAATAGGATTTGTACCAGTCGTAGGCGATCGGCCGGCCGAGCGCCTGCGCCAGGGCCTGCCCGATCTCGACATAGAAACCCGGCTTCGACGAGCTGTCGCTGGAGAATGGCAGGTTGGTCGGATCGGCGCAGAGACGGAACGGCTGCGCTTCCTCAGCCTGCAGTGACGAGGCCGGACCGATCAGCGCGGCGGCAGCACATGCCAGCAGACCTGCGATGGCGCGATGTCGGCTCGCACCGGTGGCGGAATGATTCGGACGCATCCTCGTCTCCCTTGCGTTGGCTTTGTTGCGCCGGCGCTTGTTGAGCCAGGCACGGCGACACCAGGCACGCCCGATGCCGCGGCTAAAGTCTGGAGAAAGCGCGCGCGTATCCCGTCACCTCGAGGATACGCGCGCGAGTTGTCACTGGACGGAGAACACGAAGAGCGAACCGCCCTCGGGAGCTGCGGCCGTCATCTTCTTTCCTACCTCGCCCAGGAACGCAGGCAGCGCAGCGGTGCGGCCGACGACGATGGCGACATATTGCTTGCCGTCGACCTGATAGGTCACCGGGCCTGCGCCGATGCCGGAGCCGAGATTCTTGCTCCACAGCACCTTGCCGGACTTCGCATCGATGGCACGGAAGTCGCCATGGATGTTGCCGGCAAACACGAGCCCGCCACCGGTGGTCAGCGTGCCGCCGTTGAAGGGCAGGTCTTCCTTGATCGACCAGACCTTCTTCTGCGCGACCGGATCCCAGGCGACGAGCTCGCCGAGGAAGCCGCCGGGGCCTTCCTTGGTCGGGAATTCGGCGCCGAGATAGAACACGCCGCGCTTGTAGGCGACATCGCTGACCGACCAGTCCATGCAGACGTTGTTGGACGGGATGTAGACGAGGCCGGTCTGCGGGTTGTACGACATCGGTTGCCAGTTCTTGCCGCCGATCAGGTTCGGGCAGATGTCCTTGGCCGGATGGTTCGGCCCGGGACGCTTGTCGGGATCCTCGACCGCGCGCATCGTGGCGACGTCCCACTTCTGGGCCCAGTTGGAGAACACGTATTTCTCCGCCGACAGCACCTTGCCGGTCTCGCGATTGGCGACGAAGAAGAAGCCGTTGCGGTCCGCCTTCATGAGGGCCGGAACGGTGCTGCCGCCGATCTTGAGATCCGCGAGCACGGCTTCGTTGACGCCGTCATAGTCCCAGGCGTCGGCCGGCGTGGTCTGGATGTGCCACTTGATCTTGCCGGTGTTGGGATCGAGCGCGAGCGTCGAAGCCGTGTAGAGGTTGGTCAGCTTGCCGAAATTGCCGTCGCCGGTCGAACGCACCGCCGTGTTCCACGGACCGGGATTGCTGGTGCCCCAATAGACCGTGTCGCTCTTCGGATCGTAGGAGCCGACCAGCCAGGCCGCGCCGCCGCCATGCTGGGCGGAATCGCCCTTCCAGGAATCGCCACCGGGTTCCTCCGGCGAAGGAACGGTGTAGGTCTGCCACACCTGCTTGCCGGTGTTGATGTCGAAGGCCAGCAGCGCGCCGCGCACGCCGTATTCGCCGCCGCCGAAACCGGTGATGACCTTGTCGCGCACGACGAGCGGCGGCGAGGTGATGACCGAGCCCTGCTTGTAGTCGACCACCTTCGCCGTCCACAGCGACTTGCCGGTCGCGGCATCGAGCGCCGTCAGCTTGCCGTCGAGGCGGCCGACGAAGATCTTGCCGTCGGCATAGGATACGCCGCGGCTGTTCACGTCGCAGCAGGCGTATTGCAGCACGTCCTCGGGAATGTCGGGCTCCCAGGTCCATTTGCGCTGCCCCGTCGCCGCATCGAGCGCATAGACGTATTTCGGACCCCACGAGCTCGAAACGTACAGCGTGTTGCCGACGACGATCGGCGAGGATTCGTTCGAACGCAGCGACGCCAGCGAGAAGGAATAAGCGAGCGTCAGCTTGCCGGCGTTCTCGGTGTTGATCTGCTTGAGCGGGCTGAACCGCGTGTTGCCGTAATCGTGGCCGGCAACGGCCCATTGATTCGAATCGGATTGCGCCTTGAGCAGGGAGTCGTTGGCGCGAACGCCAGGTGTAACGGCGGCAAGCATCGCTATCATGGAGATGCCGGCCAAGAAGCCCTTCGTTCCAAAGGTCATGTATCCCTCCGCGGTGTTGTTGTGCACGCCTCGTTGGGCGCCTGAGCGCGTTGCGCTCGTGATGGGCAGTTCGCCTGCGAGCCATCGTTCGAAATTACAGCATCGCTTTTTCGCGCTTAGTATAGGCGGAAGGTAGTAGTGCAAATCATTGGCGGCTTTCGCCGCTCATCTCGTTGTCGCGCCTCACGTCCTGCCCTTGTTTTGCAGCTCGAAATGCGCCATCGGATGTGGGCAACATCGCGCCGCAATCCGATTCTCTCCGCGCATCGCGGTGTATCGCATATCCTTGTGGCGCTGGCCTGCGCGCACGCCTCGTCCTTCGAGACGGCGCTTACGCGCCTCCTCAGGATGAGGCTAATCAGCATCGGCGCTTGTTGAACCTGCTGCCGCGCACTCCGCCCTCATCCTGAGGAGCCCGCCCAAAGCGGGCGTCTCGAAGGATGGCTGCAGGAAAAAAACTCGGATCCGACAGCCCTGCCGCCCCTGGGTTACGATGATGGCGCTACCACGCCTGCAAAACTTTCGAAGAAGTTCGCGGCGAGTTTTCGCGACGTCGAGTCGATCAACCGCGAGCCGAGCTGTGCGAGCTTGCCGCCGATCTGCGCATCGGCCTCATAGTGCAGGATGGTGACGTCGGGCGCTTCTTCCTCCAGCCTGACCTTCGCGCCGCCCTTGGCAAAGCCGGCGACGCCGCCGGCGCCTTCGCCGACGATGCGATAGCCGTTCGGCGCATCGATATCGGTCAGCGTCACCTTGCCGCTGAATGTCGCCTTCACCGGGCCGACCTTCAGCACCACCGTCGCCGTCATCTCGGTCGGCGATGCCATCTCGAGCGATTGGCAACCGGGAATGCAGCGCCTGAGAATTTCGGGATCGTTGAGCGCAGCCCACACCGTGGCCTTCGACGCCGGGATCCGTTGACTGTCGTTCATCTGCATCGCTTCCACCCTTGTTGCCGTTGCTTGTACGGCTCCACTAGGAGGGCGCGCGGCCGCGTTCAATCGCCAGGAAGTACTAGTGCTGCTTTTTCGGACCATTCACTCGTTGTCATTCCGGGGCGCGCCTCTTGGCGCGAACCCGGAATCCATTTCCGCGCGGACTCTGCGGCCCGATGGATTCCGGGCTCCCTCGCTCCGCTCGGGCCCCGGAATGACGGAGTGGGCTGTACTGGCCGACGCGGCTTGACGGCGGCACTTCGCTGCACTGCCATAAGCAAAATCAAAGACTTAAGCCGTGACGTCCTACTACCAAGATCGCGATTACAAAGGCGGGGGCGCATGCTCCTATTCGCGCAACGAGCAAGGCACCCGAGGGAGGAAGGACGCACGACCGGACCGAAGTCCAGGGGCAAGGGGCTAGGATGACCACGGCACGCGCGACCAGGTCACGCGCCTATTATGGTGGCAGCCGAGCACGCCATCGCAGAGGCTAGTTGCGACTTTCCGCGTGTCTTTCGCAACGTCGCAGCACGTGACGGCGGCGGCACGAGACATCGTGGCCGAATCGCACATCGGCGACCGTCACCACGATGACCCTTCCATGACCGCGGTCAGCAAAAACCCAGTTGCAAAGTTTCGTTCGCGCTGTCTCTAATTAGAACCAATCAAAATCACTTTGGGAGGACTTCAAGTGTCTACAGTCAAACTGACGGTCAACGGCAAGGCCGTTGCTGTCGATGTCGAGGACCGCACGCTGCTGGTCCAGCTCCTGCGCGATCACCTCAACCTGACCGGCACCCATGTCGGGTGCGACACCAGCCAGTGCGGCGCTTGCGTCGTGCACATGGACGGCCGTGCGGTGAAATCCTGCACCATGCTGGCAGCGCAGGCCGACGGCGCCAACGTCACCACGATCGAGGGCATCGCCAAGGGCGACGAGCTGCACCCGATGCAAGCCGCCTTCCGCGACAATCACGGCCTGCAGTGCGGCTATTGCACGCCGGGCATGATCATGTCGGCGATCGACATCGTGCAGCGCCATGGTGGACAGCTCGACGAGGCGACCGTCCGCACCGAGCTCGAAGGCAATATCTGCCGCTGCACCGGCTATCACAACATCGTCAAGGCCGTGCTGGATGCGGCCGGCCGCATGAAGGTCTCGCAGGCGGCCGAGTAACCGGCGCGCCTCGAAACAAGTACCACCGTCGCAGCTGTCGATGGACAGCGCGGTCAAAGAAACTTCCGGTCGGGAGGACCAGACATGGGTGTTGAAGGCATCGGCGCACGCGTGGTGCGCAAGGAAGACAAGCGTTTCATTACCGGCAAGGGCCGTTACGTCGACGACATCAAGTTGACGGGCATGACCCATGCCTATTTCATCCGCAGCCCGCACGCGCACGCGAAGGTCAAGAAGATCGACTCGTCCGCGGCGCTGAAGATGCCGGGCGTGGTCGCAGTGCTCACCGGACAGCAGCTGGTCGACGACAAGGTCGGCAACCTGATCTGCGGCTGGGCCATCACCTCCAAGGACGGCAGCCCGATGAAAATGGGCGCATGGCCGGCGATGGCGCCGGAGACGGTGCGCTTCGTCGGACAGGCGGTTGCGGTCGTGATCGCCGACAGCAGGAATCTCGCGCGCGACGCGGCGGAAGCCGTCGTGGTCGATTACGAGGAGCTTCCCGCGGTCGCCGACATGCACGCCGCCATCAAGTCCGGCGCGCCGCAGCTTCATCCCGAGGCGCCCGGCAACCAGGTCTATGACTGGGTGATCGGCGACGAGGGCGCGGTGAATGCCGCCTTCTCGAAAGCCGCCAATGTGGTGAAGCTCGACGTGACCAACAACCGGCTCGCGCCGAATGCGATGGAGCCGCGCGCGGCGATCGCCGATTACGACACCGCCGAGGAGCACTTCACTCTCTATACGACGTCGCAGAACCCGCACGTCGCGCGTCTCGTGCTCTCGGCGTTCTACAACATCGCCCCCGAGCACAAGCTGCGCGTGATCGCGCCCGACGTCGGCGGCGGCTTCGGCTCCAAGATCTTCATCTATCCCGAGGAAATGGTGGCGCTATGGGCCTCGAAGAAGGTCGGCCGTCCCGTCAAGTGGACCGGCGACCGCACCGAAGCCTTCCTCACCGACGCGCATGGCCGCGATCACATCACCCATGCCGAGATGGCCTTCGACGCCAACAACAAGATCGTCGGCCTCAAGGTGAAGACCTACGCCAATTTCGGCGCCTACATGTCGCTGTTCTCGTCCTCGGTGCCGACCTATCTCTACGCGACGCTGCTGTCGGGCCAGTACAACATCCCGGCGATCCACGCCGAGGTGATCGGGGTCTACACCAACACGACGCCGGTCGACGCCTACCGCGGCGCGGGCCGGCCCGAGGCGAGCTATCTGATCGAACGACTGATGGAGACGGCGGCGCGGCAGCTGAACGTCGATCCGGCCCAGTTGAGGCGGACCAACTTCATCACCCAGTTCCCGCACCAGACGCCTGTCATCATGGCCTACGACACCGGCGACTTTAACGCTTCCCTCGATACGGCGATGAAGGCGATCGACTATGCCGGCTTCCCTGCGCGCAAGGCCAAGGCGAAGGCGGACGGCAAGCTGCGCGGCATCGGCGTATCCTGCTACATCGAGGCCTGCGGCATCGCGCCGTCGAAGGCGGTCGGCAGCCTGGGCGCCGGCGTGGGCCTATGGGAATCGGCCGAGGTGCGAGTCAACCCGGTCGGCACCATCGAGATCCTCACCGGCTCGCACAGCCACGGTCAGGGCCACGAGACCACCTTCTGCCAGCTCGTCGCGGAGCGCCTGGGGGTTCCGATCAGCCAGGTCTCGATCGTTCATGGCGACACCGACAAGGTGCAGTTCGGCATGGGCACCTATGGCTCGCGCTCGGCGGCCGTGGGCCTCACCGCGATCCTGAAGGCGATGGAGAAGATGGAATCCAAGGCCAAGAAAATCGCGGCGCACGCGCTGGAAGCGTCGGAAGCCGACATCGTCATCGAGAACGGCGAGTTCAAGGTAACAGGCACCGACAAGGCGATTGCCCTGCCGATGGTCGCGCTCGCGGCCTATACGGCGCACAATCTGCCTGACGGGATGGAGCCGGGCCTGAAGGAGAGCGCCTTCTACGATCCGACCAACTTCACCTTCCCGGCCGGCGCCTATATCTGCGAGCTCGAGGTCGATCCCGGCACCGGCAAGACCTCCTTCGTCAACTTCGTCGCGGCCGACGATTTCGGCCGGCTGATCAATCCAATGATCGTCGAAGGCCAGGTCCATGGCGGCCTCGTGCAGGGCATCGGGCAGGCGTTGCTCGAGCATGCTATCTATGATGCCAACGGCCAGCCGGTCACGGCCTCGTTCATGGATTATGCCATGCCGCGCGCCGACGACGTGCCGTCGTTCAACCTGTCCCACACCACGACGCTGTGCCCGGGCAATCCGCTCGGCATCAAGGGGTGCGGTGAGGCCGGCGCGATCGGCGCATCGGCAGCCGTGATCAACGCGATCACGGATGCGATCGGCAAGAACAATCTGGAAATGCCCGCAACCCCCGACCGGGTGTGGCGCACGATCCACGCGGCTTAAGGGAGGACCGAAGATGTACCAGACGACCTATCATCGCGCTTCCTCGGTCGACGAAGCCGCCAGCCTGTTCGCCAAGGGCAGCGAGTCGAAGTTCCTCGCCGGCGGCCAGACGCTGCTTCCGGTCATGAAGCAGCGCCTTGCTAGCCCCTCCGACGTCATCGATCTCGGCAAGATCAAGGAGCTGCAGGGCGTCGAGCTGTCGGGCGACACGCTGACCATCAAGGCCGCGACGACCTATTACGACATCATGACGAATGGCGATGTGAAGAAGGCGATCCCCGCGATTGCCTATCTCACCTCGGTGCTCGGCGATCCCGCCGTGCGGTATCGCGGCACGATCGGCGGCTCGATCGCCAACAATGATCCAGCCGCGGATTTCCCGGCGGCGCTGCTCGCACTCGGCGCCACCGTGAAGACCAACAAGCGGTCGATTGCGGCGGATGACTTCTTCCAGGGCCTGTTCACGACGGCGCTGGAAGATGGCGAGATCATCACCGCCGTGTCGTTCCCGGTGCCGGCGAAGTCAGGCTACGAGAAGATGCGGCATCCGGCGTCGCGCTTCGCGCTGACCGGCGTGTTCGTGGCACAGACCAAGTCGGGCGAGGTTCGGGTGGCCGCCACCGGCGCCTCGCAAACCGGTGTGATGCGGGTGCCGGCGATCGAAGCGGCGCTGAAGGCGAACTGGTCGCCGTCGGCGATCGACGGCGTCAGCATCTCGGCGAACGGATTGCTGGCCGACATCCACGGCACGGCAGAGTATCGCGCCAATCTGATCAAGGTGATGGCACAACGCGCGGTCGCCGCTGCGCGCTGACGGTCCGACTAAAGCGCGATGCGATTAGGATGAATCGTCATCGCGCTTTAGGTTATTGTTTGAGCATGATCTTTTCGGAAAACCGCTACGCACTTTTCCGGATCATGCTCTAGCGTCTCCACGCAAATTTTCCGCGGCGCGCACTTCGGTGCGCGCCGTTTTATTTTGGCCGTGCGGCATGAAAACCGCTTGCCTCGTCGGCGTGAAGGCGGGAAAAGTTAATCGGCCGATTAACTCGCTCAACAGAAGAAACGTCAGAGGCGATTGCCGCATCAGGCGCATGCGCCCGCGACCCGAGGAAACAACAACGTGCTCGACAAACCAGCCCCCACCTCCTCCGTCCGCACTTCCGGCCCGCTCTCGGGCTTCCGCATCGTCGAATTCGCCGGCATCGGGCCCGGCCCGTTCGCCTGCATGATGCTGGCCGACATGGGCGCCGACGTCGTCACGCTCGACCGCGTCGGCGCGAAGAAGAGCATGAAGTCGGTGGCGGGGCGCGGCCGCAAGGTGATCGAGCTCGACCTCAAGGACAAGGCGGCGATCGCGCAAGTGCTGGATCTGCTCGCGAGCGCAGACGCGCTGGTCGAAGGCTTTCGCCCCGGCGTGATGGAGCGGCTCGGCCTCGGGCCGGATGTCGTGCTCGCGCGCAACCCGAAGCTGGTCTATGGCCGCATGACCGGCTGGGGCCAGGAAGGCCCGCTCGCCAACGCCGCCGGCCACGACATCAACTACATCTCCATCACCGGCGCGCTTGCCGCGATCGGCACGAAGGAAGCGCCGGTGCCGCCGCTCAACCTGGTCGGCGATTTCGGCGGCGGCGCGCTCTATCTCGTCGTCGGCGTGCTGGCGGCACTGCTGGAAGCGCAGAGGTCGGGCAAGGGCCAGGTGGTGGACGCGGCGATGTGCGACGGCGCGGCCTCGCTGATGTCGTTCTTCTTCGACATGACCACGATGGGACGATGGACCGAGGCGCGCAACCAGAACTTCCTCGACGGCGGCGCGCATTTCTACGGCGTCTACGAATGCGCCTGCGGGCACTTCGTTTCGATCGGGTCGATCGAGCCGCAATTCTACGCGCTGCTGCGCGAGCACGCCGGCCTCACCGACGCCGATTTCGACGCGCAGATGGATCGCAAGGCCTGGCCGGCGCTGAAGGAGAAGCTGAAGGCCGTGTTCAAGAGCAAGACGCGCGAGGATTGGTGCAAGATCATGGAAGGCACCGACATCTGCTTCGCGCCGGTGCTGACCATGTCGGAGGCGACACAGCATCCGCACATGGTCGCCCGCAACGTCTTCATCGAGCGCCACGGCGTGAAGCAGCCGGCGCCCGCGCCGCGATTCTCACGCACGCCGTCGGCGGCGCGCGAGCCGGAGGCGGCGGAGATCGGCGCGGTGATGAAGGCGTGGACGCGATAGATCTAGCGCCGGCAAAGGTCGCGTAGGGTGGGCAAAGGCGCGAAGCGCCGTGCCCACGTCTTCGCATCAGTTCGGCAGGTAGGTGGGCACGCTTCGCTTTGCCCACCCTACGGCAGTGTGCGTGACGGCGGCGGCCTACGCCGCGTTCCCAACCTTCAACACGCCGCGCCGGATCTGGTCCTCCTCGATCGATTCGAACAGCGCCTTGAAATTGCCCTCGCCGAATCCGTCGTCGCCCTTGCGCTGGATGAACTCGAAGAAGATCGGCCCGATCGCGTTGGCCGAGAAGATCTGCAGCAGCACCTTGGTCTGGCCGCCATCGACCACGCCCTCGCCGTCGATCAGGATTCCGTTCTTCTTGAGCCGTGCAACATCCTCGCCATGCCCTGCCAGGCGCGCGTCGATCCGCTCGAAATAGGTGTCGGGCGGCGACGGCATGAACGGCAAGCCGGCCTCGCGCAGACCCTCGATGGTGCGGTGGATGTCGCGGCAGCCGCAGGCGATGTGCTGGATGCCTTCGCCGCGATAGATATTCAGATATTCCTCGATCTGGCCGGAATCGCCGGCGTCCTCGTTGATCGGAATGCGGATCTTGCCGTCGGGGCTGGTCAGCGCGCGCGAGAACAGGCCGGAGGCGCGGCCCTCGATGTCGAAGAAGCGGATCTGGCGGAAGTTGAACAGCTTTTCGTAGAAGCCGGCCCAGACATTCATGCGGCCGCGATGGACGTTGTGGGTGAGATGGTCGAGATAGAACAGGCCGGCGCCAACCGGCTTGGGATCGCGCGCGCCCAGCCATTCGAATTCGGCATCATAGGCCGAGCCCGTGGCACCGTAACGATCGACCAGATAGAGCAGGCTGCCGCCGATGCCCTTGATCGCGGGGACATCGAGCGTCTTCTGCGCAGACGACACATCGGCGGGCTCGGCGCCGAGCGCGATCGCGCGGTCATAGGCAGCCTTGGCATCGACGACGCGAAACGCCATCGACGGCGCGCAGGGGCCGTGCGCGGCGACGAAATCAGTGCCGTGGGTGCCGGGCTCCTCGTTGACGAGATAATTGATGTCGCCCTGGCGATAGACCGTGATCTTCTTGGTTCTGTGGCGCGCGACAGGCGCATAGCCCATCAGCTTGAACAAAGCGTGCAGCTCTTCCGGATGAGGGTGCGCGTATTCGACGAACTCGAAGCCGTCGGTGCCCATCGGATTGTCGGCACTAATAGTGGCCGGCGGTGCATCGTGCGGAAACGGACCCATGGTGTTCTCCCAAATGGCTGCTGGCACGAACTATCCTTCATGGGGCGCGCAAGGAGCGTGCAAACGGGGCACCAATCGGCTATAATATGCACGATCCGTGCATCAAATGGACAGAACGCGCATGATTTCCGTAGATGCCTTCGACCTCAAGATCCTGGGTGCGCTCCAGGACGACGGCCGCCTCACCAACCAGGAGCTGGCCGAGCTCGCCGGTCTCTCGGCCTCGCAATGCTCGCGGCGTCGGATGCGGTTGGAGGAGGAGAAGGTGATCGCGGGCTATCACGCCGACCTCTCCAGCGAGGCACTGGGCTTCGGCGTGATCGCCTTCATCCAGGTCGGGCTTGCGACACACTCGCCGGACAACTCAAAGCGCTTCCGCGCGCTGGTGAACCGGATCGACGAGATCCAGGAGGCGTATTCGCTGACGGGCGACGCCGACTACGTGCTCAAGGCTGTGCTGCGCGATCTCAAGGGTCTCTCCAACCTCGTCAACGACGTGCTGATGCCGCACCAGAGCGTGGCGCATGTGCGCTCCTCGATCGTGCTGGACCGGCTGAAGGAAAGCTCGAAGCTGCCGCTCAAGGAGATCAAGCCCGGCTGAAATCGAGGGAACTGCGGCATTCGCGCGCAGCGCACGATCTGCGATGATCGCAGCTCCATATGCGGAGATTCAACATGGCGCTCCAGCTGCGACCGAACTGCGAATATTGCGATTGCGATCTGCCGCCGAACGCGACCAATGCGCGGATCTGCTCCTATGAATGCACGTTTTGTGCGGACTGCGTCGAGACCAAGCTGTTCAATGTCTGCCCGAATTGCGGCGGCGGGTTTGCCCCGCGCCCGATCAGGCCGGCGCGGGAATGGCGGCCGGGCGTGTGCACGACCAGGCAGGTGCCGTCCGACAAGCGGGTGCATTTGAAGTACAGCGTGGAGGATGTCGCGGCGCATTGCGCGCGGGTGCGCGACGTGCCGCCGGAGAGGCGGTAGGTCTCTCCACGTCATTGCGAGGAGCCCTTGCGACGAAGCAATCCAGACTGCCCCTGCGGAAAGATTCTGGATTGCTTCGCGGAGCCTGTCATCGGGCCGCGCTTTGCGCGGACCCGGTGGCTCGCAATGACGGAAGTCGTGGCGGCGACCGAGGCTACTCCGCCGCCAAAATCGTCCCCTCGACCTCGCCGAACCCGACGCGATAGCCGTTGCCCTGGCACCAGCCGCGCATCACGAGGCTGTCGCCGTCCTCCAGGAACGAGCGCCTGGCGCCGCCGGGCAACTCGACCGGCTCGGTGCCGTTCCAGCTGATCTCGAGCAGGCTGCCGCGCTGGTTCTTCTCCGGCCCGGAGATGGTGCCGCTCCCGAGGAGATCGCCGACATTCATGGCGCAGCCTGAGGAGGCGTGGTGCATCAGCTGCTGCACCGAGGACCAGTACATGTATTTGAAATTGGTGCGGCTGATGCTGGCCGGCGCATTGATGCCGGCAGCGCGCAAGGACACGTCGAGCTCGACATCGTAGTTCTGGGGCTTGGTCTGCTTGAGATAATCGAGCGGCACCGGCTGCTGCTCCGGCCCGTTCAGGCGGAACGGCTCCAGCGCCTCGCGCGTCACCACCCAGGGACTGATCGAGGTCGCGAACGCCTTGGCCAGGAACGGCCCGAGCGGCACATATTCCCATTGCTGGATGTCGCGCGCGCTCCAGTCGTTGAGCAGCACGAAGCCGAAGATCATCTCCTCGGCCTGGGTCTCGGTGAGCATGCCGCCCATCGGCGACGGCTGGCCGATCACGACGCCCATCTCCAGCTCGAAATCGAGCCGCTTGCACGGTGCAAAGCTCGGCAACTCGACATTCGGCGGCTTCAGCTGCCCGCGCGGCCGCTTCACCCTGGTGCCGGAGACCACGACGGTCGAGGCGCGCCCGTTATAGGCGATCGGCATGTGCAGCCAGTTTGGCTGCAGCGCATTGTCCTTGCCGCGGAACATCACGCCGACATTGGTGGCGTGCTCCTTGGACGAATAGAAATCGGTGTAGCCGGCGACGGCGAACGGAAGGTGCAGTCGGGCCTCGCGCATCGGCACCAGGGCCTGCTTGCGCAGCTCCTCGTTGTCGCGCAGCTCCGGATGATCGGCGCGCAAGAGCTCGCTGATGCGTGCGCGGGTCTTGGTCCAGACCTTCGGCCCCAGCGCCATGAAGGGATTGAGCGAGGGGCCCGAGAACACGCCGAGCGCGCCGACGTCGAGCCGGGAATCCTGCTCGAGCTCCCAGAGATCGAGCACGTAATCGCCGATTGCGACGCCGACCCGCGGCGTCGGGTTTGCCGCAGTCGAGAACACGCCATAGGGCAGGTTCTGGATCGGGAAGTCCGAGGCGGGATCGACGGCGATGAAGGAGCGGAGGCTGGGGTCGTTGGGATGGGGCATGGGTTTCCCGTGGCACAGCGGTGACGGTGTCACCCTCCCCTGGAGGGGGAGGGTCGGTTCGCATGAAGCGAAGCGGAATGCGAAACGGGGTGGGGTGATCTCTCCACTCGGGCACCGCCTCAGTGGAGAGTCTGTCACCCCACCCCGCTCGCTGACGCGAGCGACCCTCCCCCTCCAGGGGAGGGTAAGAGACCTTACGGCTTGCTCGGATCGAACCGCTTTTCCAGGCCGTTCCAGCAATCGGCGTAATCGTCCTGCAGCGTCGAGGACTTCGCGGCGTGTGCGGTGACGCGCTGCGGGTAGCGGGTCTCGAACATGAAGGCCATGGTGCCGGTCAGCTTCACCGGCTTCAATTCGCCGTTGCTGGCGTGCTCGAAGGCGTCGCGGTCGGGGCCGTGCGGCAGCATGCAATTGTGCAAGGAGATGCCGCCGGGGACGAAGCCCTGCGGCTTGGCGTCGTAGACGCCGTAGATCAGGCCCATGAACTCGCTCATGATGTTCATGTGGTACCAGGGCGGCCGGAAGGTGTTTTCGGCGACCATCCAGCGCTCGGGGAAAATGACGAAGTCGATGTTCGCGGTGCCCGCCGTCTCCGACGGCGAGGTCAGCACCGTGAAGATCGAGGGATCGGGATGGTCGAAGCCGATCGCTCCGACGGGAGAGAAGGTGCGCAGATCGTATTTGTACGGCGCGTAATTGCCGTGCCAGGCGACGACGTCGATCGGCGAATGCGGCAATGTCGTCTTGAACAGCGAGCCGCCCCATTTCACGTAGAGCTCGGTCGGCGTGTCCTTGTCCTCGTAGTTTGCGACAGGCGTCAGGAAGTCGCGCGCATTGGCGAGGCAATTGGCGCCGATCGGACCGCGCTCGGGCAGCGTGAAGGCGCCGCCGTAATTTTCGCAGAGATAGCCGCGCGCCGGGCCGTTCGGTATCTCGACGCGGAATTTGACGCCGCGCGGGATCACCACGATCTCGCCGGGCTCGGCATCGATGCGCCCGAACTCGGTGACGAGGCGCAGATTGCCCTGCTGGAGCACGAACATCAGCTCGCCGTCGGCATCGTAGAAATGCTGGTCCACCATCGACTTGGTGATAAGGTAGACATGCGCGGCCATGCCGGCCTGGGTGTTGACGTCACCCGCCGTCGTCATGGTCTGCACGCCCTGGACGAAGGTGACATCCTCCTTCGGCAGCGGCGTCGGATCCCAGCGCAGCTGCGCGATCGGCAGGTCGTATTCATGGCACGGCGCCGAACGCCACAGGCCGGCATCGACCTTCTCGAAGCGGCCGGAATGTTTCACGGAAGGGCGGATGCGGTAGAGCCAGGAGCGCTCATTGCTGCCGCGCGGCGCGGTGAAGGGCGAGCCGGAGAGCTGCTCGGCATAGAGCCCGTAGGCGCAGCGCTGCGGCGAGTTGCGCCCGATCGGCAGCGCGCCCGGCAGCGCCTCGGTCTCGAAAGAGTTGCCGAAGCCGGACATGTAGCCCGGCGTGACCTGGGCCGAGCTGCGGATGATCTGGTCAGGCGAGGTATTGATGTTCATGACTATCCTCCTCCTTGCAAGGCGGCCCACATTTCCTGGTCGCGCTTGTCGGTCCAGATCACGGGGTCGTCGATTCCGGACGCTTCGTCGTAGGCGCGCGACACGTTGAACGGCAGGCAGTGCTCGTAGATGGCAAAGCTCGAGAATTTCGGATCCATCACCTCGCGCGTCGCCGCCATCGATTCCTTCAACGTGCGGCCCTTCGCGACCGAGATCTCGGCGGCGCCGTAGAGCGAGGTGACGAAGTCGCGTGTCATCGCGATGGCCTCGCGCACCGTGGCGGTGCCCTTCAGCGCATCGCCGCGGCCCGGCGCGATCGCCTTCGGATTGAAGTTGCGGATCTCGTTCAGAGTCATCGGCCATTCGCGCAAATGCGCATCGCCGCAATAGCAGGCCGAGTGATATTCGATGAGGTCGCCGGAGAACATCACCTCCGCATCGGGGACCCAAGCGACGATGTCGCCGGAGGTGTGGCCGGCGCCGAGCTGCATCAGGCGCACCTCGCGCTTGCCGAGATAGATCGACATCTCGCCTTCAAAGGTCAGCGTCGGCCAGGTCAGGCCGGGAATGCTCTGCGCATCCTGGAACAGGCGCGGAAAGCGGCCGTACTCGGAATCCCAATCCTGCTTGCCGCGCTCTTCGATGAGACGATAGGTCTCCTGCGAGGCGACGATGCCCTGCGCGTGATAGGCGGAGGCCCCTAACACGCGCACGGCGTGATAGTGCGACAGTACGACATATTTGATCGGCTTGTCGGTGACCGTGCGCACGCGCTCAATCACCTTGTTCGCCATCGCCGGCGTTGCCTGTGCGTCGAACACGAGGCAGCCATCGTCGCCGACGATCACGGCCGTGTTAGGATCGCCCTCGGCGGTGAAGGCATAGAGATCGGTGCCGATCTCGGAGAAGGTGATCTTTTTCTCGGAGAGATCGCCGGTGGATGCGAAGTTCTTCGCCATCAATTCGTCCTTACCCAGTTATTGTTGTTGCTGTTGTTGCTGCTGACCGTCGATCATGCGGCGCTTGGCCAGTCCGATCGACTCGCGCAGGACGTCGATGTCGCCGATATGGTTGGCGAGGATCAGCACCAGCGCCGCGTCGAAATCGGCGCTCTGCTCCTCGGTCAGACCGCGATGCGCCTCGACGATGGCGCGGAACGCATCGTCGGGGCGTGCGAAGTTCGAGCTGGTGGAGAGCGGCATGCGGAACCTCAATTCAGCCCTTCGGCCCGAGACAATGCCGCCGCGATTGCCTGGCGCGTCGGATGGCGGAAGCGCGCCGCCACGTAGCCATCGGGCCTGAGCAGATAGGCTGCGCCCGGCCCCGCGTCGTAGCGCCTGGCGACGAGGCCGGAGGGATCGCCTAGTCCTTCCTCGCCGCCGATGCGAATGTTCTTCACGCTATCGGGCGCATCAAACCCAACGCCATTGCTGAACGACAGCAAGGTGAAGTCTGTTCCGCCCTTGCGGAAGGCATCGGTCAGATAGCCTCGCTGGGCAACGGGCGCATCGAGCATGGAACAGCCGGGCCGAGGCCCACCGGCCCAGGCATCGGCGTCTGGCGACGACAACGGCGTGTCGTAGCTGCACGGCACCGAGAGCCGGCCGCCATTGACCATGCGCTTGCCGAACTCGGTCTCCTTGGCCAGCGACAGCACCGCCTTGCGCAGCCGCGCCTCCTGGTGCGAGTTCGGCGCCATGAAGTCGGTCGAGCGGGTGGATTCGCGGATGTTCTCGTCAGCCGCCATGCTGCGCTCGAGATGGTAGCTCTCCAGCAGGCTCGCGGGCGATTTGCCGCGCAGCACGCGGTCGAGCTTCCAGGACAGGTTCTCGGCGTCCTCCAGTCCGGAATTGGCGCCGCGCGCGCCGAAGGGCGAGACCTGGTGCGCCGAATCGCCGGCGAAGATCACGCGGCCATGGATGAAGCGGTCCATCCGACGGCATTGGAATTTGTAGAGCGAAATCCACTCGAACTCGAACTTGTCATGGCCGAGCATGCGGGCGATCCGCGGCCGCACGTTTTCCGGCTTCTTCTCGAGAACCGGATCTGCATAGCGGTTGAGCTGGAGGTCGATGCGCCAGACATCGTCGGGCTGCCGGTGCAGCAGCGCCGAACGCCCGGCATGGAACGGCGGATCGAACCAGAACCAGCGCTCGGTCGGGAATTCCGCCGTCATCTTGACGTCGGCGATCAGGAACTGGTCCTCGAACACCTGACCGGCGAATTCCGCACCGACCATCTGCCGCAGCGAGGAGCGCGCGCCGTCGCAGGCGATGACATATTGCGCATGCAGGCGATAGGCGCCCTCCGGCGTCTCGATCGTCAGCGCCACGGAATCGTTGCGCTGCTCGAGCGCCGTCACCTTGTTGCGCCAGCGCAGGTCGATATCAGGCAGATCGTTGATGCGATCGACCAGATAAGCCTCGGCGTAATATTGCTGGAGATTGATGAAGGCCGGCCGCTTGTGCCCGTCTTCCGGCAACAGGTTGAACTGATAGAGTTGCGACTCGCCGTGGAAGATCCGCCCCACACTCCACACCACGCCCTTCTCGACCATGCGGTCGCCGACGCCGAGCCGGTCCCAATATTCCAGCGAGCGTTTCGAGAAACAGATCGCGCGCGAGCCCTCGCCGATGCGGTCGGCATCATCCAACAGCACGACGCGCTGACCGCGCTGGGCGAGATCGATCGCCAGCGACAAGCCGACCGGGCCCGCGCCGACGATCACGACCGGATGCTCCGCGGGGCCCGACCCGGGGCGGTCCTGATCGGGGTGACGGCGGTAGCCGAACTGGGTTTTGGCCTGATGCGTATTGGCCGGCGCCATACACTAACCTCGGCTCTGGTCAGAAGAGGACTGATCTGCTAGATAGTCTCACGTGCAACTATTTTGGACCGGAGCCGGCCGGCCGTCAACTGGAATTCGGAGCGCTCTCCTTGGCGAGGACATCCAGCGACATCGCGCTCAAAGCGCGCGCGGCCGACGAGGCTTCAACGCGGCCCAAGCCGCGGCTCGATTTGTTCAAGTTCGTGCCGTTCCGCCTCAACCGGCTCGCGGCGGAGGTCAGTTCCGCGCTGTCGGTCGAATATCAGGAACGCCACGGCCTCGACATTCCGGCCTGGCGCGTGATCGCCACGCTCGGCTTCCGCGTTGATGCCTGCAGCGCGCAGTACATCGCGCAGTGCACCCGCACGCATAAGTCCACCATCAGCCGCGCGGTGACGACGCTGCTCAACGACGGCCTGATCGAGCGGGTCGAGAACGCAGCCGACCGCCGCGAATTCCGCCTGCAACTGACGAAAAAGGGCCGAGCGCTCTACGAGGAGCTGTTCCCGCAGTTGCTGCGGCGAGAGGACGAGATCCTCGCCTGCCTCTCGGCGCAGGAGCGCAAGCAGCTCTCGTCCCTGCTCGGCAAGATCGAGCAGAGCCTCGATCTGATCCAGACCAGCGAAGAGGCCGACGCCAAGCAGGCGTATTAGGGCGCCCACCATAAGGCGCAGACATCAGCTTTTGGGAGTCCGGTTGAGAAAGCTTGGTAGGACCGTGACGGCAGCGACGTATATAGCGATGCTACTTGTGGCGTTTGCCGCAACTCGCGCATACGCCGCTGACATAGGTTATCTGGCTCCCCCCGGAGTCGCGGCAAACGAGTTTCCCTCACCGCGGCGCCCTGTTGCACGGATCGTCAGCCCACGCCGCGCCGCCGAAGAGCGCCGCGACGCCCTCAATGAGGCCGGCCAAATCGCGCGTGTTCTTGAACTGAAACCAGGCATGACAGTCGGCGACATTGGAGCAGGCAGTGGCTACCACACGGTCCGGCTCTCGCACCTCGTCGGACCCGCTGGCTCTGTCGTTGCCCAGGACGTCACGCGGGATTACCTCATCGAACTCGCCAGGCGAACAGAACTTCTGAAGTTGACGAACGTGCAATTCGCGCTCGGCGAACCACACGACCCGCGTCTACCCGCTTCCTCGCTGGATGCCGCAATCCTCGTTCACATGTATCACGAGATAGCCCAACCCTATGCCTTCCTCTACAACCTCGCGCCCGCCTTGAAGCAGGGTGCGCGGGTCGGAATTGTCGATCTCGAGCTTCCGACGTCGAAGCATGGCACGCCAATTGAGCTCTTGCGCTGCGAAGTGACCGCCGTCGGCTATCGCGAGGTCGCCACATATAAGCTAGCAGGTGACGGAGGATATTTGGCGGTATTCTCTCCGCCGGAGGTAGCGGCTCGAAAATCTCCCCGCGATATTGTTGCTTGCAGGAATCCTGCCGACGCTCGTTGACACCACACCACCCCCCGGTCTCAGAGGCTGAACGTGTCCGAAGCAAGGGGCAGACCGGAAGTCGCCGGCTGAGACTCAAACCGGCGCTTTTGACCCAAAGCAGACTTCGAGTTCGCTAACGGATCATCCGCCGTCGGCGCTTTTCAAGATTCACCGGATAACTTGGCTCGCCTTCGCAAGCACTTCGGATGGAACGGTTACGCCAAGCTGCCCAGCGGTCTGGAGGTTGACCACAAGCTCGTGCGATAAGGCCGCCCTGATGGGCAACTCGCCTGGATTGCCGCCGCGCAAGATTGTATCGGCGTATTGCGCCATCTGCCGCGCAGCTTCGCGAAGACTGGTCCCATAAGCAATCAGCCCTCCGGCGTCGAGCATTGATACAGGAAAAACCGATGGCAACCGGTGGGCTATCGCTAGCTCGGCGATCTGCTTCCTGCAGGCTTGATTGATCGGCTCTTCCAGCACGACCAGCGCCTGCGCGCGCTCGCGCTCCATGACCTCAAAGGCTTTTTCATATTCGGGAGAAGGGGCTTCGACTCGGATGACTTGTGGCTGAACTCTCAGACCACGAGCCGCCCCGCTGTTCGAAGTCGACATGCAGTCTGAAACGCCGAGGTCACTCAATATAGCGACTCGCTCAAGGTTGGGATTGATCGCCTTTAGGAACTGCAATTGCGCCGTGGCCTGCTCCGGATCAAAGGTGGTCACTCCGGTAACGTTCCCGCCGGGGTGTCCCAAGTTGGAGGCTAATCCGTCGCCGAGCGGCTCGACAACGACCGCAAACACTATGGGAATCGTCGAGGTCGCTTGCCGAACCGCTCGCACCGTCACGGCCCCGATGACGGCGATAAGATCAACGCCGAGGCTGACCATTTCGAGGGCGAACTTGGGCAGCAGATGCAATTGTCCCTCGGCTGCTCGAAGTTCGAAGCGGATTCCTTCGTCCTCGATCCATCCGAGGTCCCGAAGCCCCAACTTGAAGCCATCCATTGGATAGGCTGAGCCTGCGACGATGATCCCGATGCGCTTCATGGTGTGGATTTCCTAAGGACGGCGGCGACCACAATAACACACGCCGCCGAGAGCAGCACTTTGCGTCGTCTGACGCAACCTGAAGCCACATGTCCGATTTTGGCCCGACTCGGACCTCCGGCGATGCTCGTTTGAGCGCTGCTTTCAGGAGCACAGCGGATATCAGGCCCGGCTGATCTGAGCCGCGCTTAGGACTTACAAGTACACGCCCCGGATTCCGTCACTTCGCAAACGACCGTGACGGCGGCAGGTGCAGTGCCCAGGCGTCGACCTTGTCGCTGGCGCGCGGATAGATCTCGGTGACGATCGGATCGTGGCCGGGGATGAATCGATCAGGGTGACCGGCGAGACGCTCGATCGTCTCCCAGCCTTGCGCCATGTCGCCGACATTGTAGACGATCGGGAATGGGCTGCGGCGCTGGAGATTGGCGTAGTAATGCGCGGCGTCGGAGGCCAGCACAACAGAGCCGCGCGCGGTCTCGACCTTCACCACCTGCAGGCCGTCGGAATGGCCGCCGACACGGTGCACGGTGACGCCGGGCGCGACCTCGCCGTCGCCCGAATAGAACGTGACACGCTCGCCATAGACATGGCGCACCATTTGCGTGACATGCTCGACCGAGAACGGGTGGCGCAGCAGGCCGTTGCACATGCAGCGCCCGGTCGCGTAGGCCATCTCGCGCTCCTGCAGATGGAAGCGCGCATTCGGGAAGCGGTCGAGATTACCGGCGTGGTCGTAATGCAGATGCGTCACGATGACGTCACGAATGGCTGACGCCGCGACGCCGAAACGCTCCAGCGCATCGACCGGATTGAGCGTGAGCTTGCGCGCCCGCGCGCTCGCCTCCTCGGCGTTGAAGCCGGTATCGACCAGAATGTCGCGGCCGTGGCCCCGAATCAGCCAGACGAAATAATCGAGGTCCTGCGCCGCGCTGTCATGCGGGTCGGGCGCGAGGAAGTTCATGTGGGGGGTGCGCGGCGACATCGTCGCGTAGCGCAGGGCGTAGATCTCGTAGACGTTTCCCATGGGTGTTGCTTTTTTCGCGTTGGATCTTCTGGAGCGATCGCGCCCACCAAGCCATCGCCGGCAGGAAAGGTCAAACGCGGCGGGTTGCGGCGGAGGCGGGCCTGCAATGTGAGATCGATCACGTCTTCATCGCCATGGTTGTCTTAACGTCCGCCGATCGCATCGAGATACCGAGGACTGTCATGACAACCCGTCTATTTTCGCTCGCGGCACGCCCGTCCGTTGCGGTCAATCATCAGATTAAGGTCGAATCTCCAAGTGGTTGACGCCCCCCGTCCCCGGTTTGATAATGGGGTAAGCGTAAGTTAAGGTCGCCGCGGCGCAAGCTGGAACGGCGCCTTTTTGGCTGGACCGCGCTGATTATGAAAATTCGCTTCTTTGTTCTCCTGTCCTTGCTCATCTCGCTCGTCCCGACTGCCCCCTCGCTTGCGGCCGGTGACCGTTTCGCGCTTGTCATTGGCAACGCCAAATATCCGGACGCGGATGCCCCGCTGAAGGAACCGATCAACGATGCGCGCGCCGTCGCCGACGAGCTCAAGCGCGACGGCTTTTCGGTCGAGCTCGGCGAGAACCTGACCGGCGACGCCATGCGCCGCGCCTTCGACAAGCTGTACGGCAAGATCAAGCCGGGCTCGGTCGCGCTGGTGTTCTTCTCGGGTTTCGGCATCCAGTCCGCGCGCCAGAGCTATCTGCTGCCGGTGGATGCGCAGATCTGGACCGAGTCCGACGTGCGCCGCGACGGCTTCAGCCTCGAGACCGTCCTCGGCGAGCTCAACACCCGCGGCGCCGGCGTCAAGATCGCGCTGATCGACGCGTCCAGGCGCAACCCGTTCGAGCGCCGGTTCCGCAGCTTCTCGGCCGGCCTGACCCCGGTGATCGCACCGAACGGCACGCTGGTGATGTACTCGGCGGCGCTGGCCTCGGTGGTCTCGGACGCCGGCGGCGACCGCAGCCTGTTCGTCCAGGAGCTGCTGAAGGAAATCCGCGTCCCCGACCTGATGGCCGAGGAGACGCTGAACCGCACCAAGATGGGCGTCACCCGGGCCTCGCGCGGCGAGCAGGTGCCGTGGATTTCCTCGTCATTGGCCGAAGATTTCTCGTTCATTCCCGGCGCCGGCGGATCGCGTCCGGCAACGCCGCCGCCGCCCGCGCCTCCCGCGCCGCCGCCGCCGCCGAAGCCGGCCGAGAGCGCTGCGGCCCCCGCTCCCGCGGCTCCGGCGCCTGCGGCTCCAGTCGCGGCGCCTGCACCGGCGCCCGCGCCTGCTCCCACGCCTGCTCCCACGCCGAGGCCGCAGATCGAGGCCGCCCTGCCCCCGCCGCCACCGCCGGTGAAGCCGGCTGATCCCGCTCCCGCGCCGAGCACGGACGGCGGGCCCAGTGCCGCCGCGCTGGCCGACGATCCCACGATCAAGAGCCTGACCGCCAAGATTGCCGCCAATCCTGACGACGTGAACGCGCTGTACCGGCGCGGCCAGGTCTATGCCAGCAAGGGCGCCTACTCGCTCGCCATCAAGGATTTCGACGACACCCTCCGGATCAATTCGAAGGACGTCGAGGCGCTGAACAACCGCTGCTGGACCCGCACCGTGGTCGGCGATCTCCAGGGCGCGCTGAAGGATTGCAACGAGGCGCTGCGGCTGCGGCCGAACTTCGTCGATGCACTGGACAGCCGCGGCCTCGTCAATCTCAAGTCGGGCGCGGTGAAGAATGCGATCGCCGATTTCGACGCGGCCCTGAAGATCAACCCGCGCCTGACCTCCTCGCTCTACGGACGGGGCCTTGCCAAGCAACGCAACGGCTCGGCCCAGGAAGGGGCGCTGGACATCGCCAATGCCAAGGCGATGGACCCGAACATCGTTCAGGAATTCGCAAGCTACGGAGTGCGTTAGTATTTTTTTGAGTTGGGCCCCGCCCAAGGCTCGAACCTTGAACAGCCCTGGGAAGACCAATGGGCGGATGCCGCAACAGGCCTTTTCGGGGGTGGGTTGCTTGAATTTGAGATCACGCGAGCTGGCTGCGCAGGAGGGACTGGCTATGAGATCGGCTGCAAAAGGGCTTACCGCGATTCTGTCCATCATCACCGTCGGCGTCGCGCTGTCGCTGCCGACCTCGGCCGCCTTTGCGGGCGATGACGGCAACAGCAAGAACGTCACCGAGGACGAGATCGTCCGCGCGCTGGCGCCGGCGCCGAAGAAGCCCCTGACCCGCGGCCTCTCTATCGGTCCGCAGACCGAATCCGCGCCGAACGCCGCGGAGACCAAGCTGCTGCAATCCGTGCGCGGCCGCTCGACGCGCTCGCTGTCGTCGACCGAGCGCGAGGAAATCGCCTCCGTCGCCAAGGACAAGCCGAACATCGATCTCGAGATCACGTTCGACTACAACTCCGCCAATATCAGCGCCAAGTCGATGCCCTCAGTGCAGGCGCTCGGCCGCGCGTTGACCAGCACCGACCTGAAGGGCTCGACCTTCGTGGTCGCGGGCCACACCGACGCCGCCGGCGGCGAAGCCTACAACCAGGATCTCTCGGAGCGTCGCGCGGACGCGATCAAGCGCTATCTGGTCGAGAAGTACAGCATCTCCGCCACCGACCTCGTCACCGTCGGCTACGGCAAGAGCAAGCTCAAGGACGCGAACCAGCCGCTGGCGGAGGTCAACCGCCGCGTGCAGGTCGTCAACATGGAAAACAAGACCACCGCATCGAAGTGAGCACGACGTATCCTTTGCAGTGACAAGTCGTGATGTGGTGTAAGGTCTCGCTTCCAAAGCGCGTCCCGCAGCCTTGCGGGACGCCGCTTCATTTCAGGGAAACGCTCCGTTTGGACCGCGCGCGGATGGCCGTGAGCCAGGTCAGGATGATCCGGCGATGAATTTGACTGAATATCTCAAGCCGGCCGGAACCGTGGCGTTCGTCGTCGTGCTCGGCATCGGCTATTATCTGTTCGAGCATCGCAAGCGTCCCGAGCCGAAGGAGACGCAAAGCGAGGCGCTCGTCATCGTGACGAAGTCGACCAATGCCTGCTTCTCCGATCTGGTGCGGGTGACCGGCTTCTTCGTGCCGCGCCGCGAGGCGGTGGTCGTGGCCGACCAGGAAGGCTCCAGGGTCACCGACCTCCTGGTCACCGAGGGCACGATCGTCGCCGACAACCAGGAGCTGGCGCGCCTGACTGCGCCGCCGCAGATTCCGGGCCAGCCGCAGCGGCCCGGCCCACAAGGCCCGATCTCGCTGAAGGCGCCCGCACCCGGCCTCGTCACCGAGGTCCGCACCATCGTCGGCGCGCCGGCCTCCCCGCAGGCCGGTCCGATGTTCCGCATCGCCGTCAACAACGAGATCGAGCTCGACGCCCAGGTCCCGGCGGTACACATGTCCAAGCTCACCTCCGGCGCCACCGTGCGCATCAGCCGCGACGACGCACCGGATCTGATCGGGCGGGTCCGGCTGGTTGCCCCCGAGATCGACCGCACCACGCAGCTCGGCCGGGTCCGCATCAGCGTCACCAACAATCCGTCGCTCAAGGTCGGCGTGTTCGCGCGCGCCTCGATCGACGCCAAGCGAAGCTGCGGCGTCTCGATCCCCAAGACCGCCATCGATCACCTCACGGTGCAGGTCGTCAAAGGCAACATCGTCGAGACACGCAAGGTGCGGGTCGGATTGTCGTCCGACAGCGCGACGGAAATCCTGGAAGGGCTCGAGGTCGGCGAAATCGTCGTGGCCGACGCCGGCTCTTCGCTCCATGACGGCGACCAGATCAAGACCATGTTCGCCGATGAACTCGATCGCACGCGGGTACGCTGATGGCTCTCAATATCTCGGCATGGTCGATCCGTCATCCGCTGCCGTCGGTCGTCTTCTCGATCATCCTGCTGGTGCTGGGCTGGGTGTCCTTCACCAAGCTCGCGATCACAAGGCTGCCCTCGGCCGACATTCCCGTGATCTCGGTCGCGGTGTCGCAGTTCGGCGCAGCGCCGGCCGAGCTCGAATCCCAGGTCACCAAGACGGTTGAAGACGCCGTCTCCGGCGTCGAGGGCGTCAGGCACATCACCTCCTCGATCACCGACGGCCTGTCGGTCACCACGATCCAATTCGCGCTCGAGACCAACACCGACCGCGCGCTCAACGACGTCAAGGACGCGGTGACGCGCGTGCGCTCCAACCTGCCGCAGAACGTCACCGAGCCGCTGATCCAGCGCGTCGACGTCATCGGCCTGCCGATCGTGACCTATGCCGCGATCTCGCCCGGCAAGACGCCGGAGCAGCTCTCCTATTTCGTCGACGACGTGGTCAAGCGCGCGCTGCAAGGCGTGCGCGGCGTCGCCCAGGTCGAGCGCATCGGCGGTGTCGAGCGCGAGATCCTGGTCTCGCTGGATCCCGATCGCCTGCAGGCGATGGGCCTGACCGCGGTCAATGTCAGCCAGAGCCTGCGCGGCACCAATGTCGACGTCGCCGGCGGCCGCGCCGAGATCGGCAAGAACGACCAGGCGATCCGCACGCTCGCCGGCGCCAAGACGCTGGGCGATCTCGCCGGCACCATGATCCCGCTGTTCGGCGGCGGCGAGGTCCGGCTCGACGATCTCGGCACCGTCACCGACACCATCGCCGACCGCCGCACCTTCGCCCGCTTCAACGGCGAGCCGGTGGTCGCGCTCGGCATCAAGCGCTCCAAGGGCGCCAGCGACGTCAAGGTCGCCGAGGCCGTGCAGAAGCGCATCGACGCGCTGAAAGCCGCCTATCCCGAGGTCGACCTGAAGCTGATCGACACCTCGGTGGAATACACCAAGGGCAATTACCACGCGGCGATCTCGACCTTGTTCGAAGGCGCGATCCTCGCCGTCATCATCGTGCTGCTGTTCCTGCGCGACCTGCGCGCCACCATCATCGCCGCGATCTCGCTGCCGCTGTCGATCTTCCCGGCGTTCTGGGCGATGGACCTGCTCGGCTTCTCGCTGAATCTCGTCAGCTTCCTCGCCATCACGCTCTCGACGGGCATTCTCGTCGACGACGCCATCGTCGAGATCGAGAACATCGTCCGGCACATGAACATGGGCAAGTCGCCCTACCGGGCCGCGCTCGAGGCCGCCGACGAGATCGGCCTCGCCGTCATCGCGATCTCCCTGACCATCATCGCCATCTTCGCACCGGCGAGCTTCATGTCGGGCATTGCCGGACAGTTCTTCAAGCAGTTCGGCATCACCGTCTCGGTGCAGGTGTTCTTCTCGCTGCTCGCCGCGCGCTTCGTCACGCCGGTGCTGGCCGCCTATTTCCTCAAGCACAGTACGCATGAGGAGCCACCGCCCGGCCGCATCCTGCGGTCCTATCATGGCATCGTCGCCTGGTCGGTGCGGCACTATTTCATCACGGTGCTGATCGGCCTCGGCATCTTCGCGGCCTCGATCTGGAGCATCACGCTGCTGCCGCAGGGCTTCCTGCCGGCCCAGGACAGCGCGCGATCCCTGCTTGCGCTCGAGCTGCCGCCGGGCACCCAGCTCGCCTACACCGAGAAGGTCACCGAGGACATCGTCGCGCGCCTGCGCAAGCGGCCCGAGGTCAAGAGCATCTTCGTCGATGGCGGGCGCGTTCCGCCGGGCACCCAGGAAGTCCGGCGCGCCGCCCTGATCATCAATTACACGCCCAAGGACAGCCGCGACATCACCCAGCGCGAGCTCGAATTCTCGATCAGCCAGGAGTTGGAGAACGTTCCCGATATCCGCTTCTGGTTCCTGGACGAGAACGGCCTGCGCGCGATCTCGCTGGTGGTGACCGGCGTCGATCCCAACATCGTCAACAACGTCGCGAGCGAGCTTGCGACGCAGATGAAGCGCATTCCCACCATCGCCAACGTCATCTCCGAGACCTCGCTGGAGCGCCCCGAGCTGCGCATCGAGCCGCGCGCCGATCTCGCCGCACGGCTCGGCGTCTCCACCGAAAGCCTGTCGCAGACCATCCGTGTCGCCACCATCGGCGACGTCGGACCGGCGCTCGCCAAGTTCGACGTCGGCGACCGCCTGGTGCCGATCCGCGTGCAGCTCGAGGATGCCGCCCGCGGCAATCTGAAGACGCTGGAGCAACTCCGCGTGCCGCTCGGCGAGCGCGGCGAGAAGGGCGGCGTGCCGCTCTCGGTCATCGCCGACGTCAAGCTCGACCAGGGTCCGACCAGCATCGGCCGCTACGATCGTGAACGGCAGGCGACCGTTGCCGCCGACCTCGTCGGCTCCGCCGCGCTCGGCGACGCCACCAAGAAGATCTACGAGCTGCCTGTCATGAAGACCCTGCCGAAGGGCGTGAAGGTCTCGCCCTCGGGCGATGCCGAAAGCCTGAACGAATTGTCGGAGGGTTTTGCGACCGCCATCACGGCGGGGCTGATGATGGTCTACGCGGTGCTGGTGCTGCTGTTCGGCACCTTCCTGCAGCCTATCACCATCCTGTTCTCGCTGCCGCTCTCGATCGGCGGCGCGATCGCGGCCCTGCTCGTCACCGGCAAGCAGCTCACCACGCCGGTTTGGATCGGCATCCTGATGCTGATGGGCATCGTCACCAAGAACGCGATCATGCTGGTGGAATTCGCGATCGAATCGATCCACGCCGGCAAGCCGCGCGAAGAGGCCATGATCGACGCCGGCATGAAGCGCGCCCGCCCGATCGTGATGACCACGATCGCGATGGCCGCGGGCATGATGCCGAGCGCGCTCGCCGTCGGCGCCGGCGGCGAGTTCCGCTCGCCGATGGCGCTTGCGGTGATCGGCGGCCTGATCTTCTCGACCATCCTGTCGCTGGTGTTCGTGCCCGCGATGTTCATGGTGATGGACGATTTCGGCGCCCTGATCTGGCGCTTCGCCAAGCGGCTGATCGTGCACAGCGAGGACGCGGAGGTTGCCTCTCATCAGGAGCCAACACCGGCCCACGCGGCATCGGCACCGAAGAGCGTCGCGCGTCCAGCGGCGGAGTAGGCTTACGAAGCGTGCTCGTAAGCCCTACTCGTTCCGCGCGATCGCGGTCAGCTTGGTCATGTTCCGAAGCAGGATCCGGCCGCGCTGGAGATCGAGGATCGCGTCCTTGCGCCAGGCCTGGAGCTGGCGGTTGACGCTTTCGCGGGCGGCGCCGACGAAGACGCCGAGCTGCTCCTGCGAGATGTGGACCTCGGAGCCGAAATCGGCCGCGAGCGCGCACAGCCGCCGCGCCAGCCGCACCGGCAGCGGCTGTAGCATGGATTCTTCCATGCGCTCGCTCTGCCATCGAATGCGCTGGCACAGCAGCGCGATGATCTTGATCGCGACCTTGGGCTCGCGCTCGAGGAAGCCGAGGAAGTCTTCGCGCCGCAGCACGAACAATTCGCTGGCTTCGCCCGCGGTCGCGTCCGCCGTGCGGTTCTGGCCGTCCAGCACCGCGACCTCGCCGAACAGGTCGCCCGGCCCCATGAAGTTCAGCGTCAGCCGGCTGCCGTCGGAGGCGCCGGTTTCGATGCGGACCTGGCCGCGGCGCACGCCGAACAGCGCGTTCCCGGGATCGCCCTTCTGGAACAGCACCTCGCCGCTGGCCAAATGCTGGGTGTGGCAGAGATTGGACAGCCGCTGGAGCTCGTCCGCGCCGAGATCGGCGAACATCGGGTTCATCTTCAGGATGACCGCAAATTCGGCCTGCTTGCTCATTTCAATGTCCTTGTGAACGTCCTGGTCATCGTTCTCGGCAAATCGCTTGAAACCATCGACTTCAGGATCGCGTAAAACCGCGCCGGAGAAGTGTGTCATAAGTCACATAACTTTGCAGCACCCCCCGACTATTTTTACGCGCTTGGAGCCGCTTCCCGTCCGGGGATAAACTCTGGGCGCAAAGGACGGGTGATCTGCCGGTTCGACGCGGATTGTCCGTCGCTTGGAAAGTCGACATGAGAGCATTGAAATTCGTCGGCGGGGCTTTGGCCGCCGTCATGGTCGTGATCGCACTTCTGCTCGTGGTCGGGATCCCCTCGGGCTTCCTGACCTCGACGATCGCCTCGCGCCTCGAGAGTGCGACCGGCTATCGCCTGTCGATCGACGGCACCACCAAGATCAGCCTGTGGCCGACGCTGAACGTCACGCTGAACGACCTCACGCTGGCCGACCCTAAGGACCGCAGCGGCATCACGCGCCTCACAATCGACCGCGTACAGGCCGACATGTCGCTCGCCAGCATATGGTCAGGCAAGCCTGAGATCAGCGAGTTCGTCGTCACCCATCCCGTGCTCTACCAGCCGCTGCTCCGCGAACGCCTGCCGAATGCAACCGCGCCTTCGAAGCCGCTCGCGCTCGACACCAGCGGCGCCACCATCGAGCGCATCAGGATCACCGACGGCGAAGTCGCATTCTCGCGCCTGCGCGACCGTGTCGAGAGCCGCATCAGCGCAATCAACGCCGACGCCGTCATGGACCGCGACCGCAAGGTCAATATCACCGGCACTGCGCGCGTCGGCGAGCATCCGACCAAGTTCGACATCAAGGCGGCCACACCGGCCTCCTCGGTGCCGGTGGATTTCGCCATCGACATGCCCAGCGTGCTGAAATCCCAGCTCACCGGTCACGCCGAGATGCGGCTCAACGGCAATGTCGTGATGATCAACGGCGTGAACGGCAGGCTCGGCGACGGCGCCTTCAACGGCTGGGCTTCGGTCGACATCGCAAGCAAGCCGCTGGTCAAGGTCGACCTCGACTTCCAGCGGCTGACCATGCCACTGGCGAAATCGCCGGAGGGCGCGTCCGGGCAGCCCTGGAGCAATGCGCCGATCGACGTGTCCGGGCTCAATTACGTCGATGCGCAGGTGCGGATCTCCGCGAGCGAGGCCGTGATCGGCGATGCGCGCATTGCGCCGCTGGCGCTCGATGCCAAGCTCGCGGGCGGCGTGCTGAAGGCCGGCACGGCCAATCTCGGCGCCTATGGCGGCCAGGTCTCGGGCGAGGTGATCCTGGACGCGACCACCGGCGCGCCGAGCTTTGCCATGCATTCCGACCTCGTCGGCGTGCGCGCGCTGCCGCTGCTCCAGAGCCTTGCCGAGTTCGACCGCATCGACGGCAAGCTGCAGGCCAAGCTCGCCTTGCGCAGCGCCGGCAACAGCCAGCGCGCGCTGATGGCAAACATGCAGGGAACGGCCTTCGTCAATTTCCAGGACGGCGCCATCCGCGGCATCAATGTCGCGCAGATGATCCGCTCGCTGACGACGGGCACGCTGTCCGGCTGGCAAGACAACCAGAACAGCAGCCAGAACAGCAACCAGGAGCAGAGCACGGATCTGTCGCAGCTCTCGGCCTCCTTCCGCATCGACAAGGGCCAGGCCGTGACGACCGACCTCAACCTGATCGGGCCGCTGGTGCGCGTCACCGGCGCCGGCACCATCGCCCTCGACACCGAGATGATGGGCTTTCGCGTCGAGCCGAAGCTCGTGATGACGACCGAAGGCCAGGGCCGCGCCAACGAGCCGGTCGGCTTCGGCATTCCCGTGATGATCCAGGGCTCCTGGTCGCAACCGCGGATCTACCCTGACATGGCCGGCATGCTGGACAATCCGGACGCCGCCTATGCCAAGCTGCGCGAGATGGGCAAGGGCCTGTTCGGCCCCGACGGCGCCGGGCTCGGCAACATCCTCGGCAGCCTCGGTCTTGGTGGCACCGCCGCGCCGGGCGGCGGCAATGCAACCGGCAATGCCAATCCGCAAGGTCAGCAACCGGGGCAGAACAATCTGCTCGGCGGCCCGCTCGGGGAGGCGATCGGCAATCTGATTCAGCAGGGACTCTCCAGCGGCGCGGGAAGCGGCACTGGCACCAGCCGCAGCCGCAGCCTGCCGGCAACGCCCTCCACGCCGGCGCCGCAGGCCTCCCCTACGGCTCCCGCCCTGGAGGACCCGCCGGTCGCGCAGCAGGACAGTCAGCCAATGAACGACGTGCTGCGGCAGCTCTTCAATCGATAAGCTCCCTCGTTCGAACGGATCGGGCTGCGACAATCGCCGCCGGTCCACCTGCCCAGGAGTCCAACTGGGGGTAACCACACCGGCCGGTCCGCCGGCTGCGTGACGGCCCTTCGGTCCAAATTGTGGTAGAACGGCTTGGAAGGGCCTGTACGGCCCGTAGCGCGCAGCGTCAGTGGCCGCGCGAGAGGATCGGGATGGCAGGAGCGAACGACAAGACACGATCTCTGCGCGAGGGCCTGTTCGCCAAATACGTCGTCTCCCTCGTCGGCCTCGTCGTGTTCGTCCTCGCAGTCAACGGCGCGATGGAGACCTGGATCTCCTATCGCGCCACACGGACCCAGCTGACCGACGGGCTGGAGGACAAGGCGCAAGGCGCCGCCCGGCGCATCGAGCAGGCGATTTCCGAGCTCGACCGCCAGATCAGCTGGGTGACGCGGGCGAGCCAGGACACGCTGGAGAAGCGCCGCGCCGACTACGCCTCGCTGCTGCACCAGGTCTCGGTCGTCAACCAGCTGTTCCAGCTCAACGGCGACGGCCGCGAGGTGCTGCGCGTCTCCCGGCAATCGACCACGACCGGCGGCAACGCCGACCTCTCCCGCGACATGCGCTTCACCGAGGCCGTCGCCCGCGGCGTCACCTACGCGCCGGCCTGGTTCGCCGACCGGACGCCGTTGATGTCGATCTCGGTGGCGCATTCCGGCTTCAATGCCGGCGTCACCGTGGCCGAGATCGACCTCAGCTTCCTCTCCGACTTCCTGTCCGACGCCCAGGTCGGCAAGGCCGCCTTCGCCTATGTCGTCGATCCGCGCGGCCGGGTGCTGGCGACGTCATCGAAGGGGCCCGAGATCGGCGCGGACCTCTCCAAGCTGCCGCAGGTGGCGGCCGCGATTGCGCCCGGTCACGAAGCCGACACGTCGGGCACCGACTTCAACGGCCATGCGGTGATGAGCGCCGCGAGCCTCGTGCCGAAGCTCGGCTGGAGCGTGCTGTTCGAGCAGCCGACCACGCAGGCCCTGATGCCGATCCGCGACCAGCTGGTGCGCATCGCGCTGCTGATCGGCATGGGCCTGATGGTCGCGATCCTCGCCGGCACGCTGCTCGCCCGCCGCATGATCATCCCGATCACGGCGTTGCGCGACGGCGCGCAACTGCTCGGCGCCGGCGATTTCAGCCACCGCATCGACGTGCACACCTCCGACGAGCTGGAAGACCTCGCCGGGCAGTTCAATCGCATGGCCGACCAGATCCAGGAGACCTATTCGAATCTGGAGACCAAGGTCGAGGAGCGCACCCGCGATCTCGCGCAATCGATCCACGAGCTGAAGGTGCTCGAGGAGGTCGGCCGCGCGGTGGCCTCCTCGCTCGATCTCAACGCGGTGCTCGCGACCATCGCCGCCCGCGCGATCGAGATCACCCATGCCGATGCGGTGCTGATCTACGGCTTCGACGCCGAGGCGCGCCGCTTCAACCTGGTCGAAGCCAACGGCATCGACACATCCGCCGACGGCGCGCATGTCACCATCGCGCAAGGCGGCAACATCCTGAGCGATGCCGCCGACAGCGGCGAGCCGATCGCGCTGGCCGAACTCGGCGATGCCGCCGAGCAGCCGCTGCGCGAGGTCGCGCTCGCGGCGGGCTTCAACTCGGTATTGGTGGTGCCGCTGATCGACCAGCAGGGCACGCTGGGCTCGCTCGTGGTGCTGCGCCGTGCCGCCGGCGCGTTCGCGCCCAGCATCATCGGCCTGATGCGCACCTTCGCCAACCAGGCCGTGCTGGCGATGCGCAATGCGCGCCTGTTCACCGAGGTCGACCACAAGAGCCACGCGCTGGAAGCGGCGAACACGACGGTGCGCGCCCAGGCCGACAAGCTCCGCGAGCAGACCGAGCAGCTCAAGGACTGGAACAAGTCGCTGGAGGAGCGCGTCAGGACCCAGCTCGGCGAGATCGAGCGCATCCGCAAGCTCGAGCGTTTCCTGGCGCCGCAGGTGGCGCAGCTGATCGCCTCCTCCGACAGCCCCGAGGGGCTGCTGACAAGCCAGCGCCGCGAGGTCACGGTCGTGTTCTGCGACCTGCGCGGCTTCACCGCGTTCACGGAAGCGACCGAGCCGGAAGAGGCGATGAACGTGCTGCGCGAATATCACGCCGCACTCGGCCAGCTGATCTTCAAGTACGAGGGCACGCTCGACAAATATGCCGGCGACGGCGTGATGATCCTGTTCAACGCGCCGATCCAGTTCGAGGACCACACCAAGCGCGCGGTGAAGATGGCGGTGGAGATGCGCGACACCATCGGCCCCTTGACCGAGCGCTGGCGCAACCGCGGTCACAGCCTCGGCTTCGGCATCGGCGTCGCGCTCGGCTATGCCACGCTGGGCCAGGTCGGCTTCGAGCAGCGGCTGGAATATGCCGCGATCGGCAGCGTCACCAACCTCGCCTCCCGCCTCTGCAGCGAGGCCAAGCCGAACCAGATCGTGGTCAGCCGCCGCGTCTACGGCATGGTCGAGCCCTGGGTCGAGGCCCGCGCCCTCGACGACCTCCAGCTCAAGGGCTTCAATCACCCCGTGCTGGCGATGGAGATCCTGAGCTGGCGCGAGGAGGTGGAGAATGTGGTGGATGCCGCGGCGGTGCGGCGGAGAGGGTAGCCGAACCAAAAAGTGCGAAAACAACCCCATGCACAGTAGGCAGGGGCTGCGAAATCAATGACTTACGGCAGGCCCTGCGCGAGCCCACGCGATTTGCCCCGTCAGTCGAAAACACCGGCAGATTGGCAGCATCCCCGGACGCCTCCCACGAACCACTTCCCTCCTCCCCGCGACCAACCATCGCCTCAACGGCGAGGTTGTTTCTGGGAGACGACCGGTGACGCTTACCCTGCCTTCGCGTGCCTATGACTTGCAGATGCTGGACCGGCCCGCGGATCGCGCGCGCGATCAGGGCTGGGTGTTTGGGCTGCCGCCGGGTATTGCATCCGAGCAATGGCCGCTCGATCCCGTCACCGGTTATCCCTTGATGCATGGCTTCACGCTGTTGCTGCCGGAGGATTATCGGGTGCATGGCGATGACATCGTCGCATTGTCGTTCTTCGCGACGGCGCCCGATCACAATGACGGCGGCGCGCCCGACGATCCCGAGATTCGCGAGGCGGTGCTGGCACGGCCATCGCATCCGCGCCTGTCGCGCATGACCGACATTCTCGACTATTCCTATGCCGCGCTGCTGCTGACGCGGGCCGAATATGACGGCGCATTCGCCGCGCCGCCGGCGCCGCTTGCGCTGGCAACGGTGGAGCGGCCGCGCTGGCTCGATGTCGGCGGCGCCAGCGCCTTCTTCGAGGCCGCGCCGGCCTACGCCAAGAAGATGTTTGCGGCCCCGCCGCGTGCCGATCTCGGCGAAACGCGCGCGATCGCGCTGTCGCCGCGCGCTGATGATCCCAACGCCGGCAAGGGCCCGCAGGACGAGTACGTGCGCGAAAATCCGCCGACCGGCTATCAGCCTTACTATTACTATGTCGGCGGCAAGCCGGGCCGCGACAATTTCCGCCTGCACGATTGGGCTAGGGATCACGCCCACAACCATCTCGGCGGCACCATGCGGCCCTGCCAGGCCGTGCCGGAGTTGAGCCCGTTCTACATCGAGTTCGAGGAGTATTTCGGCGGCTACAATTTCGGCGGCGGCAACGCGCAGCTGGACTTCAAGGACATGAAGTTCGACTGGGCGTGCGGATGAGAGCACACAGTCCACAAGAATCCAGACTTGGCGATGATACGAGTGTTCACGGCGTCACGCCGAGAAATGGATTGACGATCACGAGCCCGCCGATGCTGCGGCCGTGCTGAAGGTCTTCGCTATAAAGCGTATCGCAGCTGGCCTCGATCGCCGCAGCAACGATCAGCGCGTCATAGTAGGAGAAGCCGTGATCCCGTGCGAGCGCAAGCGCCGCGCGGGTGGTCGCGGCGGTCAGCGGCAGAGCGGGATCGAGCGCGGCATCGACGTCGTCGAGAACGAGCTCGATGTCGCGCCAGCTTCGATTGTCCTTCTTGCGCAGCACATTGATCAGCTCGTTCAGAACCTGCACGCTAATCGTACCGCCCCGGGCGATGAGATCGCGCGAGATGGTCGCCTTGGAGCCGGATTGCTGGGCGTAGACGAGGATGTTGGTATCGATGAAGGCAGTCACCGCTCGTTCGCCTCGTCGCGATCGAACTTCCAGCCGGCGGGCAAGGCCGGCCAGTTGCGCGCCTCCATGTTCTCGATCGCGCGCCGACGCCGCTCCTCCTTGGTCTCGATTTCGATCGTGCCTTTGCGGGCGGCCACGACATCGATTTCGTCGCCCTCCTTGAGGCCGAGTTCATCAACTAGCGCTTTGGGCAGGCGGATGGCGAGGCTGTTGCCCCATTTGGAGACCTGCACGGTATCCTCCAAGATATACATTTGATAATGTATATCTTAGCGTGGATATCATTCCGCTTCAAGCTCGCCCGGTGAGCCCCTCACGCCCCCCGCTTCGGCCCGATCGCCTCGAACCCGGCCTTCTGCTCGTCGCTCAAGTCCGCCTGGAAATCGTCGAACGCATCTGCGATGGCGCCGACGGCTTGCAGCATGGTCTGCAGCCGCGTCTTCACGGCGGCGAGGCGGGCCTGCGGGGTTGCGGCGGGCTCGGTCGGGCAGGCGCTGAGCGTCTGCATGGTGCGGAGCGTGGTGTCCTGCAGCACCTCGAAGCGGGCGCGGGCGACATCGTCGAGGTGGAGCGTGGCGGCGATCTCGGCGGGCCATTGCTGCTGGACGAGCTGCTCGTATTGGCGCTGCGCGTTCTCGTCAGAAAGAGGATCGTAGTCCGCCTGGCAGGCCTTGGCCGCCTGCGCGTCCTTGGGTGCGTCCTTGCTCGCGGTCCTGTCAGCGTTCTTGGACTGGTAGGACGCCAGCGCGGCGCGCCGTTCATGCGCGAGGGCGTTGAGCCGGGCTTTCTGGTCGTCATTGAGCAGGCCGACGAATTTCGACAGCGGCGCTTCCATGGCGTCGACGGCCTTGATCATGGCCTCGATGCGCTCGCGCATCAGGCCGAGGCGCTCCGCCGCACTCGCAGGGACCTGCGCCGGGCAGGCGGTGCGGATGGTGTCGCGCGCGGCATTCCAGGCGGATGAGAGCTCGTCGAGCGCGGTACGCTGCGCTTCGTTCGGTGCAACGGCGCTCGCGATGCGCTCGACCGGCAGGCCGCCGGTGTCGCTGGCCTCGCACATCGTTTCCGCGGCCGGAATTCGTCGCGCGCGACGGCCTTGCGGCACGGTGTAGACGGCCAGCTCGGTGGCGGCATAGGGCGTGAACAGCGCGGCATAGATGTCGCCGTAGCCGTAGAGCGAGAGGCTGGTGGTGTCGCCGAAGATGATCGCATTGGTGAGATCGTCATGCGCGAACGGCCAGAACACCGGGCCGACCCAGCCGTAGCTGCCGTCGGGATGACGCCACCAACCCTGCGGACGGCGGCCGCCTTGCCATCCCGCCAGCGCAGCCTGCGCCGTGAGGGCCGCACGCAGCACGTAAGGGTTCGATAGCTGGCCGCGCTCGGCCCCGCGCGGGTCTTGCGACCTCAGCGCAGCGGAGCGGTAGCGGCCACCGCGCACCGCCATGCGGGAATGGCGCAGGCGCGACAGGCCGATCACGTGGCCGACGGCGAAACGCGCAACTCCGAGCGGACCGCCGCGCAAGCCGAACTGCGCCTCAGCCCTACCAGGCAGCAGCACGGCCGCAATCAGCAGGGTCGCACCGGCGAGCGCCAATCCCATGCGTCCCGGCATGATCGCTGACCTAACCACGGGCTTGATCACGTCCCTCGCTCCCGCGTGCGCAATGCGTCGCATCTCAATGACGCGCGAGGGAACCGAATGTTCCAGACGGACACAGGACAATGCGTCGCAACGCTGGCCGGCCAATGCCGGTGCAGTGTCACTCCGCCTTTTGCGGCATCACGAAGGTCTGGCCGGGATAGATCAAGTTGGGGTTGTGAATCTTGTCGCGGTTGGCCTTGAAGATCACCCCGTAGCGGGCGCCGTCGCCGTAAGCGAGCCGGCTGAGCGCCCACAGGCTGTCGCCGCGGGCGATGATCCGGCTGCCGCCGGCGGCCTCGGCCGGTGCGGCGGTGAGCGCCTCCGCGGGCGAGGCCGATGCGACCGCAGTGCCCGCCGGCGCATGCGCGAAAGGCGCATGCGTGAAAGCTTTGGGCTTCGGCGCGCCGATCAGTTTCGGCCGGGCCGCTTGCTTGTCGGGCACCGAGGCCAGGCGCGGCGAGGCCGACGGCAGGGCGGCGACGACATCCGATTTGTCGTCGGGCTTCTCGGCCTGCTTGGTCTCCTGCTTCGCGACCGGTGGCGTGCGCGCGGGCGGCGGCGCCGCCGCGGCGATGGTCACCGGCATGGTCCGGCCGGATTCGGTGACCGTGCCGTCCGGTGCCTTGGCCCGGAGCGTCAGGTCATAAGAGCCGGCGGGCAGTTGCGGCGGGGTCATCACGAACTGGCCGGAGGCGTCCGCAACCACGCTATCGAGCGGCTTGCCGTCGCGCAGCAGCTCGACCCTGGCACCCGGCGTGGCGCGGCCGGCAATCACCGCCGCCTCGCCGTGCTCGTCGACGCGGGCGACGTCGAAACGGGGGGCGGCGTCCGCAGCCGGCGCCGGCGGCTTGACCGGGACGAGATCGCCGAGCGCGGCCACCTGCTTCTGGGTCTCGGCCAGCGGGCTCGCCTTCGGCTCGGGAGCAGGCGGCGCGCTGCCGGCGAGCTTCGGCTGTTCCGGCTCGAGCCCCGGCTTGGACTCGGGCTTGGATTCGGGCTTGGACGTGTCCGGCTTGGACTCCACCTTGGCTTCAAGCTTGGGCTCGACCTTGGCCTCGATCTTGGGCTCGGCCTTGGCCTCCGGCTTGGCGGCGACGGTGACCTTGGTCCCGCCCGGCAACAGGCGGCGCAGCTCGGTCGGGCCGATCACCAGCGCGGTGCCGACCAGCGCGAGCAGACAGAAGGCGATGAAGGCCTTGGATGCGGTGATCATTTGAAAAGGACCTTGGGTGGCAAATCAGCCGAGGCCGGCAAGGTGCGCCGATTTGGCTGCCGCAGCAAGACTGCCGATGGGATTATGCCTCCGCCGAGGGCGCGCGGGATGAACCGGCGCGACCATGCGGGTGTCCAAGTATCAAGGCCGCCTCGCGGCATTCTTCAAGGGAATTTTTGCCGTGACCGTATTTTCCCGTGCCGCGCGATCGCTGGCGCTGGTGCTGACGCTGGCCGCTTCACCCGCATTGGCCGCCTCCGGCCCGCCGCCCGGCTTCACGCTCTCCGACGATGCCGATCTCGCCTTCGCCTCGCCCGACGGCGCCACCAGGCTCGAGCAGTACATGAAGGAGGGCGAGGGTTTCGACATCACGTGGCAGGTCTGGGCGCGGCGCGGCGAGGAGATGCGCGAGCTGAAGCCCGAGCAGGGCTATCCGGCCGGCTTCCGTTTCACGGCCGACTCGCAATGGCTGGTGCGCATGCAGAAGACCGGCTCGGGTGAGCAGGATCTCTTTCTCTACCATGTCGAGAATGGCGCCTTCGTCAACGCGACGAAGACATCGCTCAGCGATCTCGCCTGGGCCTATTTCCACAGCCGGCCCGACACTCGCAAGATGAAGCTCGACTACCACATCTCGGCCAATCTGATGAAGGGCACCGAAGATGGGTATCGCTGGCTCGGCGTCGACTGGCCCAACAACCGCTATCTCCTGATCTCGCTGTCCGGCGAAATGGACAAGCATCCGAAGAACGTCGCGGTGAAGGGATTGGCGGATTGGAAATGCCGGTATGACCTCAAGACCGGCAAGTTCGACGTCCCGGCGATGTTCGCCAAAGGCAATGCGGAAGCCTTGAGGTGGGAAATCAAGCGCTGAGGGTCCCGCGGTCTCGCCGCAATCTCCCGCGCGATGGAACCAACCCTCTGATTTCGTTCCGATTCATGTTTTCCTAACCCTTTGTGGTAACGGGGTCTTGTCGGTTTTGCAGCATCTTGCATCCCACGGGAGGACTGGGATGGGCGCATCGATCCGATGGACCGCGCGAACGCGCGCGTTGCTCCGCCGTTGGCGCGGGGCGCCGCTGACGTGGCTGATCGCCGGCGGCTTCGTGCTGATGCTTGCGACCGCGATCGGCACCGCGCTCACCGTCGACCGCTTCCGGCAAAACGCCATCGAGAGCGGCCGCGACAGCCTCGAAAACGCCGTCCGCATGCTCGCCCGGCATTTCGACCGCCAGTTCGAGGACTTCGCGGTGCTGCAGAAGAGCATCATCGCCGAGCTCGAGAGCCACGGCATCGAGTCCGCCGAAATCTTCCGCAGCGAGATGGGCACGCTCGCCGTGCACGAGGTGCTGCGCGCGAAAGCCAGCGGCTGGTCCGACGTCGCCGGCGCCAATCTGTTCGATTCCAGGGGCGTGCTGATCAACTCGTCGCGGCAATGGCCGGTCGCCGACATCTCGGTCGCCGACCGTGGCTACTTCAACCGTCTCAAGGACGATCCGGCCGCGCAGGAGGACGTGGAGGTCGTGCCCGGCCGGTTCGGCAGCGGACCGGCGATCGTGTTCGCGCGGCGCGTCTCCGGACCGCACGGCGAGTTCCTCGGGCTGGTCACCCGCGCGATCGCGCCCGAGCAGCTCGAATCCTTCTTCGCCTCGACCGGGCTCGGCGAGGATTCCTCGATCGCGATGCACCACCAGAACGGACAGCTGCTCGCCCGCATTCCGCATGTCGAGGCGCTGATCGGTCAAAACTTCCGCAACGGCACGCCGGAGCAGATGGCGGTGTTCGCGCGCACCTTCGTCACCACCCAGCTCGCAAGCCCGATCGATGGCAAGGACCGCATCGTCGCCTCGCGCCTGCTCGCCGGCGAGCCGCTGGTCGTGGTCGCGACCAAATCGCTGGATGCGACGCTGGCGACCTGGCGCACGCAGACGAAATTCTTCGTCACCATTGCCGTGCTGTCGATCGGCCTCCTGGTGCTCACGCTGTTTCTGATCTTCCGCCAGGTGACGCACCGGCTCTCGCTCGAGAAGCAGCGGCTCGACACCGCGATGAATACGATGACGCAGGGCCTGTTGATGTTCGACCAGGACGAGCGGCTGATCGTCTGCAACCGCCGCTACATCGAGATGTACGGGCTCTCGGCCGCATTGGTGAAGCCCGGCGTCCACTTCCGCGACGTGATCCGGCACCGCCGGGACACCGGCTCGTTCGAGGGCGACGTCGAAGCCTATTGCGACGACATCCTGAGCAATATCGGCCGCACCCAGAGCGCCGTCGTCGAAACCGCCGATGGCCGGCTGATCGAGATCAAGAACCAGCCCGCCGCTGCCGGCGGCTGGCTCGCCACCCATGACGACGTCACCGAGCGCATCCGCGCCGACGAGCGCATCGCCCATCTGGCGCATTACGACGCGCTCACCGATCTGCCCAACCGCGTGCTGCTGCGCGGGCATCTGGAGCGCCGCGTCGCCGAGCTCGCGCAAGGCAAGCCGTTCGCGATCCTCTATATCGACGTCGACGAGTTCAAGGGCGTCAACGATTCGCACGGGCACGAGGTCGGCGACGAATTGCTGCGCCAGGTGGCGAGCCGCCTGCGCGCCTGCGTCAGCGGCAACGACATGGTCGCGCGGCTCGGCGGCGACGAATTCGCCATCGTCAAGGCCGCGACCTCCGATCCGGCCGAGCTGACGGCACTGGCGGAAACCATTCTCAAGGCGTTGCGCGCGCCGGTGGACTGCAAGGGGCAGGAGATTCCGACCGATGCCAGCATCGGCATCGCCATCGCGCCCGATCATGGCGACAATCTCGACGATCTGCTCAAGCGCGCCGATCTGGCGATGTATGCGGCGAAGTCGGAAGGCCGCCGCACCTTCCGCCTGTTCGCCCCCGAATACGACGCCAAGGCGCGGCAGCGCCGCCAGCTCGAGCTTGACCTGCGCCAGGCGCTCGCGCGCGGCGAGTTCGAGGTGCACTACCAGCCGCTGGTCGACCTCACCGCCAATGTCGTCACCGGCTGCGAGGCGTTGCTGCGCTGGCGCCATCCCGAGCGCGGCATGGTTTCGCCGGCGGAGTTCATCCCGGTCGCAGAAGACACCGGCCTGATCGGCGAGATCGGCGAATGGGTGCTGAAGCAGGCCTGCGTTGAGGCCGCCTCGTGGCCCGGCCCGATTCACATCGCGGTCAACGTGTCGCCGCTCCAGTTCCGCTCGCGCACGCTGGCGCTCAAGGTCGCCGCCGCGCTCGCGGAGTCCGGGCTCGCGCCGGGGCGGCTCGAGCTCGAGATCACCGAGACGGTGCTGATCCGCGACGACGCGGAGGCGCTGGCGATCCTGCAGCAATTGCGCGAGCTCGGCGTGCGCATCGCGCTCGACGATTTCGGCACCGGCTATTCGTCGCTGAGCTACCTGCATCGCTTCCCGTTCGACAAGATCAAGATCGACCGCAGCTTCATCAGCGACATCGGTCAGTCCGAAGATTCCTCGCCGATCGTGCAGGCCGTGGTGCACATGGCCGCCGCGCGCCACATGGCGACGACGGCCGAAGGCGTCGAGACCGAAGCGCAAGCCGAGGTGCTGCGCCAGCTCGGCTGCAGCCAGATGCAGGGCTGGCTGTTCAGCCCGGCGGTGCCGGCCGCGAAGCTGAAGCAGCTGCTCGCGGCGCAGGCGGTCGCGGCCTAGGGCGGCGGCTTCCTCATCGGAGACGTCCGCAGCCGCTCATCCCCTCACCGCCTGCCTTGAAAATTTAGGATCAAACCTTGCGCCTTGCGGTTATCGCCTCGCTGAGACGGTCGGGAACTCCGGCCGACGGGCCCTAGTCGACATTGCATCACGCGCACCACAGGCGGCTTTTCGCCCGCACTGTCGCGCGCGCGTGCGTGAAACGAGCGAGGTGACATGGCGATCTTGGCGTTCAGAATCTTGGCGTTCAGAATGATCCCTCTCGTCGCGGTTGGGGCCCTGATCGGGCTCGCCGCGGAGGCCCGCGACGACGGGCGCTACGCAAACTCTCCCCTCAAGGGCTGGTTCGAGAGCCTGAAGAGCAAGGGCGGCGGCCCCTGTTGTGCCGATGCCGACGGCACCGCGCTCGACGACGTCGACTGGGAGACGCGGGACGGACATTACCGGGTGCGGCTCCTCGGCAACTGGGTCGAGGTGCCTGACGACACGGTCATCACCGAGCCCAACCGCGCCGGGCGCACCATGGTCTGGCCTTATTACGTCAACGGCCGTCCGATGATCCGCTGCTTCATGCCCGGCAGCATGACGTGAACCGGGACGAGCGTCCGCAAGGGCGGGACGCTCACATCGATCGTCGGGCCGCCTGCACTTCGACGAATTCGGCGTCGGGGTGGCTGACGATGGTGGCGATCCAGATGCCGCTGATGATCAGCGACCAGGCGGTGTTCCAACAGATCCAAAACACGAGCCAGCCTCCCTCTTCCTTTTCTCACGCGGCAGAGCGATGCCGCCGTTCCCCACGCCAGGCCGCCGCGATGCCGGGCGGCGAGGCGCTATTTTGGTTTGGTCGGCGGCGGCGCCCGGTCGGTTTGGCCGGTGTGGCGCTTTGCCACGACGTCCTCGTCGCGCTCGCCCTCGTGCGGGCGCGGCGGAGGCCTGGGCTGGCCGGCCTGACCGCCATGCTTGCCGCCCATGTCTGGCTTGCCTTCGAGATCGTTTTCGCGGGGCATGCCGGTTCAATGCGTTCGCAGCGCATTGGTTCGCAACGGCATCGACTGTTTCGGCCCTGTGAACGGCCTCATAGAACCGCCGCTCTTTGCAGTGCAGGATGGCGGACGCGGCCCTCGGCCTCGCAGCTTGCACCGACGGATTGGCCTGATGCGAAAACGCCTCATCCTCTGGACGCTCATGACGTCCGCGCTGGTCGCGGTGACCGTGTGGACCATGCTCGGGCCGCCGGACCGCCCGCCGTGGCCGCATTTGCCGTCCCGCACTGCGGCGGTGCGCTGACCCGTCATCCCGCGACCGATGCGATTTCGGCATCGATCGATCCCATCTGGATTTTGGTGCGGCGGCGCGTCTCCCGCTATCCTCGCGGCAAAACGACAACGCCGCGAGCCGGCTTTCAGGAGGAGCCCATGTCGAGATCGATCCGACGCATCGTATCGCGCGTGCCAGGCGCTGCGATCGCCGCAACCCTGTTCGCTTCTCTCGCCCTCGTTTCTGGAGTCCGTGCCGGCATGGCCGAAACCTTCGCCTATGTCGGCAATGCCGACAGCAACGACATCAGCGTGTTCAAGATGAGCGAGAGCGGCGAGATGACGCTCGTGCAGACGGCCGCCTTCAAGGGCGTCGAAAGGCCGGGCTCATCGACACCGCTCGCGATCACGCCCGACCACCGCGTGCTGATCGCCGGAATCCGCTCGCAGCCCTATGTCGCAGTGAGCTTTGCGATCGATCCCAAGACGGGCGAGCTCAGCCATCTCGGCAACGGACCGCTCGCCGACAGCATGGCCTATATCGCCATCGACCGCAGCGGCAAGTTCCTGTTCAGCGCCTCCTATGGCGGCAACAAGGTCGCGCTGAATCCACTGCTTGGCAACGGCGTCGCCGGCGAGCCCAAGCAGGTGATCCCGACCGGGCTGAACGCCCACGCCTTCCTGCCCTCGCCCGACAACCGCTTCGCGTTCGCCACCAATCTCGGCTCCGATCAGGTGCTGGCCTTCGCGTTCGATGCCGCAGCGGGCACGCTGACGCCGAGCGATCCGCCGGCGCACAAGGTGCCGGAGAAATCGGGGCCGCGGCACTTCGTGTTTCACCCCGGCGGCAAGTTCGTCTATCTCCTCCACGAGCTGAACGGCGACGTCGCGGCATTCACCTATGAGGCCAGGAGCGGCGCCTGGGACGAGATCCAGCGCACCACCGCGCTGCCGGACGGGTTTTCCGGAAAACCTTGGGGCGCCGACATCCACATCACGCCGGACGGCCGCTTCCTCTACGCCTCCGAGCGCACCACCAGCACGCTCACCGCCTACAAGGTCGACGGCGCGAGCGGCAAGCTGACCACGATCGGCAGCGTGCCGACCGAGAAGCAGCCGCGCGGCTTCCAGGTCGATCCCGCCGGCCGCTACCTCGCCGCCGTCGGCGAGCTCTCGGGCAGCATGACGGTCTATGCCATCGACCAGGGCAGCGGCGCGCTGGCCAAGCTGAAATCCTACCCCACCGGCAAGAAGCCGAACTGGGTCGAGTTCCTGAACCTGCCGTGAGGCGCCGCCACGGACCTACGTAATCATCCGTAATTTCGCGAGGCCCGGCTTGGCGTCATATCTCGGTCATGGACCGGCAGATTGTCTTCAAATGCCCCCAGACGGGCCTGAACGTGCAGCATCGGCTCACCGACGAGCCGGCTGACCGCACGCACGTATCCGTGTCCTGTCCGGCCTGCACGCGTCTGCATCTGCTCGAGCGGGCCAGCGGCAAGCTGCTGGGTGATCGGCGTCGCTGACGGCCTGAGCCCTTCGGGCGAACCTGTTCTCCAATTCCGCGACTCATCAAAGACTTGCCGCGACTGCCGGCGGCCGCGCTGCGTCCTGTTTTGGGACGACGCGGCCGTAGTGCGGGCGGCAGCCATCTGCTATCGATTGGAGGCACAGCCCCCGTGGAATTTCCGATGCGTCATTTGCCCCGCGCCGTTGCTCGAAGCCTGTATCCCGCAGCCGTCGCCGGCCTGCTCGTCCTCAGCTCCCATCCGGCCGGTGCCGCCGATGACGACGCGCCCAAAGGGCCGGCGGTCACGGTGCTGAAGGTCGCGAAATCCTGCTTCTCCGACATCGTCGAGGCCACCGGCTCGATCATCGCGCGGGAGGAAACCTCGGTGCGGCCCGAGCGTCCCGGCCTGAAGGTCACGGACGTGCTGGCCGAAGCCGGCGATACCACCACCGCCGGCCAGGTGCTGGCACGGCTGGCGCTGCCCGAGGGCGGCACGCTTCAGGTCACCGCCCCCGTGGCGGGGGTGATCGCAACCTCGACCGCGCAGATCGGCAACTTCGCCTCCGCCAAGGGCGAGGCGCTATTCACGATCGTGGCGCGCAGCGAGTACGATCTCGTCGGTCTCGTCGCCACCACCGATGTGCGCAAGCTCGCGGTCAATCAGCAGGCCACCGTCCGGATCGCAGGCGCCGGCGACATCAACGGCAAGGTGCGCCGCATCGGCCCGACCGTCGAGCCGAACATCCAGCAGGGGATGGTCTATATCGGCATCTCCTCGCAGAAGCGGCTCTTGCTGAATGCCAGCGGGCGCGCGCTGATCAAGACCGGGCAAAGCTGCAACGTCGCGGTGCCGCTGACATCGGTGCAATATTCGTCCGCCGGCACCGTCGTGCAGGTGATCCGCCGCAACCGCGTCGAGACCAAGCGTGTCGAGGTCGGATTGATGTCGGGCGGCAATATCGAGGTCCGCGACGGCCTCAACGAAGGCGACGTCGTCGTCGCCCGCGCCGGTGCATTGCTGCGCGAAGGCGATCCCGTGCGTCCGGTGATGGCGAGCGCGGAAGCGGCGAAGTAGCGGCCACGATCGTCATTGCGAGGGGCTCTTGCGACGAAGCAATCCAGGGTCTCTCCGCGGAGGGATTCTGGATTGCTTCGCTGCGCTCGCAATGACGATGCAGGTACAGTGTGCCCAAAAAACTGGGCCCCGGCTCAGCGTCGCATCATTGCATGATGCGTCGCGTCCGGGGCACGAGACGTCGCAAGACCTAAGAAAAACTAACCGCCGGCTTCGCCGAAACGGACGTCTTCGAGCAACGACGACGACACGGTCGGGACCTGGTCGCCTTCGCTGGCGCGGGAGATGGCGAGGCGGGTCTTGTTGAAGACGCTCTCGGCGCTGCCGGGCTTGCTGAGATTGTTGAGGAATTCGCTGACCAGCACGCTGTGCTCGCCTTTGCCGTCGTCGACGACCTTGCCGGGCGAGGCGGAGGTGAGGATCAACGCATTGTCGGACGCGCTGATCGGCGCGAGACCGTGGCTGTAGGAGCGGAAGCGGCGCTCGTAAGGATTGCGGCGGGAGGCATCGACCACGACGAGCTTGGCCTTGGCACCCTGCTCCTTCATCATGTCGAGCACGCCGTCGATGGAGACCCCATGGCGGCGGACGTCGCCTTCCTTCCAGATCACGGCATCGACCGGCAGCATGTAGCTTTCGCGGCCGGCCTGCACGCCGTAGCCGCCGAAGAACAGCATGACGACGCTGTCGCGCGTGATCCGGGACTTCAGGCGGGTCACGGCACGGACCATGTCGTCCTTGGTCGCGTCTTCCACCATGTCGACGTCAAAGCCGTTCTTGCGCAGCGACGAGGACAGCGCGCGGGCGTCGTTGATCGACTGCGTCAGTGGCGCGCTGGCGTCGGGATAATGGCCATTGCCGATGACGAGCGCGAGGCGCGAGGTCTGGCCGATCGAGCCGGTGATCTGGTCGGTCGAGACGGCCTTGGCGGCATCGATCGCACGCATGTTGAGAGCAGCATGGGCGCCGATCACCAGCGACACCGTGCCGATGAGGGCTGCGGCGAGGGCGATCGTACGTCTGGAAAGGTCGAGCTGCTTTACATTCATCTCGCTTCGTTTCCTGTGCCAAAGACCGGCCAAGCGCGCGCACACTGTTTGAGTAGCGCGATAGCGTCTTTAGGTTTGAGGGATTGGCCGGGGAAGTGCCCCCGAATTGCGCGCAATTTGCGGCGCCGCACCAAACAAACCCTTAACCGGATATAGGCCGTGGGGCAATAGATTGCCAAAAATTTGAGCTAAGTGTCTGAATATGTTCGTTAATTCTCCTGGCTGGATTCCTGCATCATTGGCTTCCCCGTAGCCTTCCGGAGATCGACCATGCAGCCCTCGTGCCGGCTTTTCCGTGACGTTCATCACATTTGTATTTCCTGCGAATCCGGGTAGCCTTTTCAACGACTTGCAAGGGGGTGGCGCGCAGATGCCAGCGCGCCTGATATCCCCGACCAAGGCCCCCGCGACCAGGTATTTCATGAGCTTTCATTATTTTGCCGGCGCCGCCTGCCGGGCGCTGACGGCGCGGAAGGACGGCCCCTCGCTTTACGAGGTCTGCGATCCCGTATTGTCTGATACGGCCAGCGGCGATCCGCATCTGGCCAAATTCTACAAGACCGCGCTCGGCAATCCCGCGCTGCGGATCCTGCTCCGCCGCGCCGGCCTGCCCGAGCTGCGCGACGAGGGGATGCTGACGCGGCTGCGCGCGGCGCTCACCCGGGCCCGCGACGAGGCCGAGCCCGACTGGGCGGCGGTCGGGCAGCCGATCGCCGATCTCGTCGACGGCATCGCGCTCGACCATCCCAGGCCGCCGCCGGTGCCGTTCAACGCCGCCATGCCGCAGAGCGCGCAGATCGACGGCGTGATCCGCGATTGCGCGCAGCATCTGCTCGGCTCCTACCGCCGCAACGGCTTCCTGCCGACCTATGCCGCCTTCAACCTGATCGGCGATCCCGACGTCCGCGGCCGCGAGCTGATCATGGCGCTCACGGGCCTCAACGCGCGCGGCTACAAGAACTCCTCGCTGCTGTTCAACCTCGCCCGCGTCTTCATCGCGCGCTCGCCCGCGCGCGCCGTGGTCAATCCGCCCTGGAAGGGCATTGCCGAGCCGATGTGGGAGCCGGTGCAGATCCGCCATCGCTCGGCCTATTACGACGCGTTCTTCATCGAGGCCCTGCTCAGCTTCGTCGAGACCGGGCTCGCCTCGGTCGCCGACAAGATCGCGGCGGAGCGCGCGATCGCCGACATGGTCGATTTCTGCGTCAACATCAGCCGCGAGGAGGTCGAAGGCTTGGGCGGCGCCCGCTTCAACGTCATCACCGCCCTGGCGCCGGCACCGCATCCGCGCTTCTCGCGCTACTTCGCGCAGATCAAGCAGGACCTCGGCTTCGGCATCTACGTGCCGGATTGCGACACCACGGCCTGCTCGATCTCGGCGGCGACGCAGGCCGGCTGCCTTGATGCCATCATCGACCAGCCGCTCCTGGACTTCTATGCGGGCTATCAGGTGCGCGCCGGCGTCAACGCGCCGCGCGTGACCGTGCCGCTCAACGACAATATCGACTATGAGGGCGGGGTCGCGACCTGGATCGACAATCTCGCCGGCGAGCGCCCTTACGGCAACGATCTCGATCCGACGCTCAATCTCGACATTCTCGAGGTCAGCTTTCGCAATCTTGCGCGCTGGAAGGTCTTGGAGACGCCGGCGCGGCTCGCCACGGTCCATCGCATCATCGGATTCCAGAAGCGCCTCGCGGCCAGCGGCGCCTTCGCCAATCCGCGCTCGCACATCTATTATCTGCCGGAGCTCTACAGCGCCTATTTCGGCCGCTGTTATGCCGCCTTCCTGGCGCTGCCGCTGGCGGCGCAGGCCGCGATTGATCCCGCTGGCGATTTCGACTTCATCCGCCACCGCGTGCTGTCCTACGTCAAGGGCGAGCTGATGGCGGCCGAGATGAACGTGTTCGACGCCGCGCTGGCGCTGATCGCGCTCGGCCATCTCGGCGCCGACCCGCGCACCTTCGCACCGGCGCTGAACGTGATCGTCGCCGGGCTCGGTGAAGGCGGCCGCCGCGGCCCGTTCCGCGCCTATGAATGGAACAAGATGAAGACGCCGACGCGGATCCTGGTCGGCGGGCCGGAGGTGACGTCGGCGTTCGTGCTGATGGGGCTGGCGGTGGCGAAGCGGGCGATGGCGCGGGGGTGATGGTCCTTTTACCCTCCCCTGGAGGGGGAGGGTCGATCGCGCGCAGCGCGAGCGGGGTGGGGTGACGGTCCCTCCGCGACGAACAGTGCCCGAGTGGAGAGATCACCCCACCCCGTCATGCAATCTCGCTTCGCTCGATCGCATGCCGACCCTCCCCCTCCAGGGGAGGGTAAGCAACGCCGCCACAATGACAGGAAGTTGAAAGCCAATCTGTTCGGCCTGCGCTGGCCGGGCGGCCAAAAGCCGACCACAATTGCGCGGCTTATCGAGATTGTCATCACAACCGGACCGGCATGTTGCGAAAAGTCCTGATTGCGCTGTCCTTGTTCGCCATCCCGTCGCTGGCTGATGCCGCCGACATCACCGGCACGGCAAAGGTTCGCGCCGGCGATGCCGTGGTGATCGGCAACACGCGGATCCGGCTCGGCGGCATCGACGCGCCGGCGGTCGACCAGCTCTGCCTCAACACCAAGACCGAACGCTGGACCTGCGGCGTCGCGGCCCGCGACGAGCTCGCCAAATACAGCGAGGGCAAGAATTGGGTCTGCCACACCCGCGCGATCGACCGGCGCGGCCGCACCGTGGCGCGCTGCGAGGTCGGCGGCGAGGACATCCAGAAATGGCTGGTGCGCAACGGCTGGGCGCTGGCCTACACCCGCATCTCCAAGGACTACGAGCCCGACGAGGCTGCCGCGCGTGAGGCAAAAGCCGGCATGTGGCAGGGTGCCTTCATCGCGCCGTGGGACTGGCGGGAGCGCAACAAGAAGACCGCGATCCTCGGCGCGACCAAGCCGCCGGACGGCGCGCATGCGGTGCTGCTCGCTTCGGCCTCGGGGCCGGTCGCGCCGTCGCCGGATTGCACCATCAAGGGCAATGTGAACAGCGCCGGCGAGTGCATCTATCACCAGCCGACCAGCCGCTGGTACACCCAGATCAAGATGAAGATCAGCAAGGGCACCCGCTGGTTCTGCTCGGTCGAAGAGGCCGAAGCGGCCGGATGCCGGGAGACGAAGCGATAACCCAGCCCTGCGTTTTACGTGCTTTTCTCAAGGCCCTCCGCCGCGTAAAACCGTGAATCAGCAACCCACCATCCTGTTCTCTGGCAATAAGGACTGACAGCAATGACCGTTCGCGCGGGCCGGGAGTTTCTGGCCATCCCCGGGCCCACCACGATGCCCGACGAGGTGCTGCGGGCGATGCACCGTCCGGCGATCGACATCTACTCCAAGGAGATGCTGGATCTGACAGAGAGCCTGCTCAGCGACATCTCGAAGCTGTTCGCGACCAAGGGCAAGTCCTACATCTACATCGCCAACGGCCACGGCGCCTGGGAAGCGGCGCTGAGCAACGTGCTGTCGCGCGGCGACAAGGTGCTGGTGCTGGAGAGCGGACGCTTTGCGATCGGCTGGGGCAACGCGGCGGCGCTGATGGGCGCCGAGGTCGAGGTGCTCAAGGGCGACTGGCGCCGCGCGGTGCGGCCGCACGAGGTCGAGGAACGCCTGCGTCGCGACAAGGAGCACAGCATCAAGGCCGTCGTCGTGGTCCAGGTCGACACCGCCTCCGGCGTGCAGAACGACATCGAGGCGATCGGCAAGGCAATCAAGGCGAGCGGCCATCCCGCGCTGTACATGGTCGACACCGTCGCCTCGCTCGGCTGCATGCCGTTCGAGATGGACAAATGGGGCATCGACGTCGCGATGTCCGGCTCGCAGAAGGGCCTGATGACGCCGCCCGGTCTCGGCTTCGTCGCCGCCAATGCGCGCGCGCTCGAGGTGCACAAGAAGGCCGGCATGTCGACGCCCTATTGGAGCTGGAGCGAGCGCGAGGGCACCGAGAATTACCGCAAATATGCCGGCACCGCGCCGGTGCATCTGTTGTTCGCCTTGCGCAAGGCGATCGACATGCTGCACGAGGAAGGCCTCGAGAACGCCTTCCGCCGCCACAGCCTGCTCGGTGAGGCCGCGCGCCGCGCGGTTGCGATGTGGTCGGAAGGCCAGGTGCTCGGCTTCAACGTCGCCGAGGCCAGCGAGCGCTCCAACACCGTGACCACGGTGACCATGAGCAACGGCCATGACCCGGCCGTGCTGCAACGCTATTGCAAGGACAAGTGCGGCGTCGTGCTCGGCACCGGCATCGGTGATCTCTCCGGACAAGCCTTCCGCATCGCCCATATGGGCCATGTGAATGCGCCGATGCTGCTCGGCACGCTCGGGGTGATTGAGGTCGGGCTGAACGCGCTGAAGATCCCGCACGGCAAAGGCGGGCTGGAGGCGGCGGTCGCGTATCTCGGCGACGAGGTGGCGGTGTAGCAAAGCTGCTCGTGCCCCGGACGCAGCGCAGTATCGTAGGGTGGGCAAGCGAAGCGTGCCCACCACTTCTGTCGTACCGTTGAATCGATGGTGGGCACGGCGCTAAGCGCGCCTTTGCCCACCCTACGATTCCGAGCTAGCGGAAAGACCCACCCTCTCCCGTAAAAGGAGAGCGGAAGATCATCGCTCGACGCGATACGCCTCCACCTGCGCCTTCAGCTCCTCCAGCGGCGCAAGCGGTGCCTTCGGATCGACGCGGTGCTCCCCGCTCGCAAGCCATCTCAGCACCATCGCATCGATCACCGGCGAATGGTGGATGACGTCGCTGTAATTGTCGAGATCGTGCGTGACCGCCTCGAGCGCGCGGAAATCATGCAGGCGGACGTTGGGCAGTTGCGTCAGGCGCCGCGCAATGTGCGCCGTGAGATCGGTGACGATCTTCAGTGTCGCGGGCGAGGCATCGCGCATCGCGACGAATTGCAGGATCGAATAGGGCGGGAAGTAGATGTCGAAGGTCACGTCGGGGTGGCGCGCGATCAGGCCGGCGGCGTCCTGCTCGAAATGCCGGACCATGGCCTCATAGCCATAGCCCTCGCCGAGGAAGCGGCTGCGTACGGGGCTGGTGATATAGGCGAAGGCGGCGAGCGTCTTCTTCGCGTTGTAGTCTCGCGCAACGTCGAAATCCCGCGCCAGGGCGTAGATGTCGTCGATGTCTGCCAGCGCGAACTTGACCGGGAGATAGGGCGACGCAAGGGTCAGCGGCTCCCGCAGCAGCGGGACGGACCGCAGCAGCGCGAACAGGGATTCCTTCGCCATCGCCGCGCTGAACAGATAGGAGGCGACGCCTTTCGCCGTCCGGCGGTAGAGATCGACGGACAAATATGGATCGGCCTCGATATCGGCGGCATCGATGAAGATGAAGTCGTCCATCGCCCAGATCACGCGCCTTGCGCCGCGGTCGATCGCCTGCTCCAGCACGAAAGCCTGCTGGCGCGAATTGGAGCCGGTCATCGCGAGCTTGAGCGAGCGGACGCCGAGCGCGCGATCGATGTCGCTCTGGCGGAAATGGATCGCGAGCGAGGTGCCCATGAAGGCGGTGTCGAATGGCTGGCTGCGGATCAGCCCGGCATTCTGCACGCGCGTGTCCTCCGAGTAGAAGGCCGGGATCAGGCGCGAGGGGCGGAACAATTGCAGGGGATCGACGGCGAACGTAAGCGCTGCGGCGCCAAGCACGCAGGCCGCGCTTGCCAGCAGCAGACGTGTGAGATGGGTGAACGCGCCCTGCATCAGAACCGGAAATAGATGAATTCACTGTGGCTCTGGATGCCCAGGAAGCCGAAGGCGAGCACCAGCGAGGCCGCATAGAGCACCAGGGGCCGCATGCGGCCCGCCCGCAAGGCCTCGCCGACCTTGCGGTTGCCGTGGTCGTATCCCATCAGCGCTTGCGTGTTCGGCGCCAGCCACACCAGCGCCGCGTAGATCGCGACCTGCACCAGTGCTGCAATCTCCTCGCGGCCGAGCACGATGTTGGCGGGATCAGCCATCGCGTGGAGCACCCGCAGTGCCCAGGCGACGCTCTCGGCGCGGAAGAACACCCAGGCGATGACGACGGCGAGGAAGGTCAGCACGGCGCCAAGCACGCGGCCGGGGCGCGCCAGCAGCGGGGGAACGTTCGGCGCCAGCGCGCTGAAAGCGTGGTTGACGCAGAGATAAGCGCCATGCAGCGCGCCCCAAACCACGAACGTCCAGGCCGCACCGTGCCAGAGCCCGCCGAGCAGCATCGTGATCACCAGATTGACGTAGCGGAGCACGCGGCCGCGGCGGTTGCCGCCGAGCGGGATGTAGAGATAATCGCGCAGGAATTGCGACAGCGTCATGTGCCAGCGCCGCCAGAACTCGACGATGCTGGTCGCCTTGTAGGGCGAGTTGAAATTGACCGGCAGGAAGATGCCGAACATCAGCGAGATGCCGATCGCCATGTCGGAATAGCCGGAGAAGTCGAAATAGAGCTGGAACGTGTAGGCGAGCGCGCCAAGCCAGGCCTGATCGAAGCTCGGCGAGCGCGCCTCGAAAGCAAGCGCGACCAGCGGCTGGATGCCGTCGGCAAGACAGGTCTTCTTGAACAGGCCGATCGCGAAGATGATGACGCCGCAGAGAATGAGATGCGCATCCGGATGCTTGGTCTCCTCCTCCTCGAATTGCGGGATCATGTCCTTGTGATGGAGGATGGGCCCGGCGATCAGATGCGGGAAGTAGGTCACGAACAGCGCGTAATGCGGCAGCGCATAGGCCGCGACCTGGCCGCGATAAGCATCGACCAGGAACGCGATCTGGGTGAAGGTGTAGAAGGAGATGCCGACCGGCAGCAGGATGTGGATCGCGACATGCGTGCCGAGCAGCGCGTTGACGTTCTCGGCGACAAAGCCGGCATATTTGAAGATGCCGAGCATGAGGAGATCGCCGGCGACGCCGAGTGCGAGCGAAGCCTTTCGTTGCCGGTGCGTGAGCTCCGCCACGATGAGAAGATGGCCGACGCCGTAGTTGAAAGCGATCGAAAGCAGCAGAAGGGCGACGAACTGCCAGCTGCCGATGGCGTAGAAGGTGATGGAGGCCAGTGCCAGCCAGATCACCGGAGCCAGATTGCTGCGCCGGCCGAGCCGGAAATAGCCGGCGAGCACGACCGGCAGGAACAGCAGGATGAAGGGGTAGGAATTGAACAGCATCGGGCTGGACCGGCGGCGGGGATAGTTTCCCTAAAGCATACAAGGGACGGATCAACAACCCGGTGAGATGGCACGGCCTTTGGAACAGGCGAGCTGGCAATCCACGGAATCGGAACGATATAAGGGAACGCGCCTTCTCCCTCTCCCCGCCTGCGGGGAGAGGGTTGGGGTGAGGGGGAGTCTCCGCAAGGACGGTGAGAGTTGGACTCGCGGAGAGTCCCCCTCACCCGGATTGCATCTTCGATGCAATCCGACCTCTCCCCGCAGGCGGGGAGAGGTGAAGAGGAAGCACTGCGCGAACGAGAGATGATGAGGACCGAGTGACCCAAGCCAAGACGCCTTCGAAGTCCCCCGTCGCCCCGCGCCGGCCGCATGCCTTCACGCGGCACGGCATCACCGTGACCGACGATTATGCCTGGCTGAAGGATGCGAACTGGCAGGAGGTGCTGCGCGATCCCGCCGTGATCGACCCTGACATCCGCAAATATCTCGACGAGGAGAACGCCTATACCGAGAGCCTGCTCGGCCATACCGCGCCGCTGCAGAAGACGCTGGTGCGCGAGATGCGCGGGCGGATCAAGGAGGACGATTCCAGCGTGCCGTCACCCGACGGTCCCTTCGCCTATTTCCGCAGGTTTCGTGAAGGCGGGCAGCACGAGCTGTTCGGCCGCATGCCGCGCGGTGGCGGCGACGGCGAGATCGTGCTCGACGGCGACGCGCTCGCCAAGGACCACACATATTTCAAGTTCGGCGGCAGCCGGCACTCCTACGATCACAAGCTGCAGGCCTGGAGCGCCGACACCAAGGGCTCGGAATATTTTTCGATCCGCGTTCGCGACTGGGCGAGCGGTAAGGATCTCGACGATCTCGTCGAGGAGACCGATGGCGGCGTGGTCTGGGCCGCGGACTGCAAGAGCTTCTTCTATGTGAAGCTCGACGACAATCATCGGCCGATGCAGGTGTGGCGGCACAGGCTCGGCACCCAGCAGGCCGACGACACGCTGGTCTATGAGGAGCAGGATTCCGGCTGGTTCACCCACCTGCATGAGAGCACCAGCGGCCGCTTCTGCGTGATCGCGGGCGGCGATCACGAGACGAGCGAGCAACGGCTGATCGACCTCGCCAATCCCGACGTGCCGCCGCGCCTCGTCGCGGCGCGCGAGGAGGGCGTGCAATATTCGCTCGCAGACCGCGGCGACGACCTGTTCATCCTCACCAATGCCGATGACGCCATCGACTTCAAGATCGTCACCGCGCCGCTTCACGCGCCCGAGCGCAAGAACTGGCGCGATCTGATCCCGTATCGGCCCGGCATCTACATCATCGACCTCGATCTCTATGCCGGCCATCTGGTGCGGCTCGAGCGCGCCCATGCGCTGCCGTCGGTCGTGATCCGCGATCTCGCTGGCGGGGAGGAGCACGCCATCGCGTTCGACGAGGCCGCCTATTCGCTCGACACGATGGGCTCCTACGAGTTCGAGACGACTACACTGCGCTTTGCCTATTCGTCGATGACGACGCCGTCGGAAGTCTATGATTACGACATGACGAAACGGACGCGCGTGCTGCGCAAGCGGCAGGAGATTCCGTCGGGACATAACCCGGCCGACTACGTCACGACGCGCATCATGGCGAAATCGCATGACGGCGCCGAGGTGCCGGTCTCGATCCTCCATCGCCGCGGGCTGAAGCTCGACGGCACAGCGCCGCTCCTGCTCTACGGCTACGGCTCCTACGGCATGGCGATGCCGGCGTCGTTCAGCGCCAACCGCCTGTCGCTGGTCGATCGCGGCTTCGTTTACGCCATCGCGCATATCCGCGGCGGCGCCGACAAGGGCTGGGGCTGGTATCTCGACGGCAAGCGCGAGAAGAAGACGAACTCGTTCGACGATTTCGCCGCCGGCGCCCGCGCGCTGATCGATGCGAAATACACCAGCGCCAAGCGCATCATCGGCCATGGCGGCTCGGCCGGCGGCATGCTGATGGGCGCGGTCGCCAACCGTGCCGGCGAATTGTTCGCCGGCATCGTCGCCGAGGTGCCGTTCGTCGACGTGCTCAACACCATGCTCGACGACACACTGCCGTTGACGCCGCCGGAATGGCCGGAATGGGGCAACCCGATCGAGAGCGAGAAGGATTTCCGCACCATCCTCTCCTACTCGCCCTACGACAACGTCGCGGCGAAGGACTATCCGGCGATCCTGGCGATGGGCGGACTTACTGATCCCCGGGTCACTTACTGGGAGCCCGCCAAGTGGATCGCACGCCTGCGCGCCACCATGACCGGCGGCGGCCCGGTCCTGCTGCGCACCAACATGGGCGCCGGCCACGGCGGCGCGTCGGGCCGCTTCGACCGGCTGGACGAAGTCGCGATCGTCTACGCGTTCGCGCTGTGGGCGGCGGGGATGGCGGAGGCGTGACGTTTATCCCTCTCCCCGCAAGGGGCAGGGCGATTGCATGTGACTTGTGGCGCCGGCCGGCGCGCACGCCTCGTCCTTCGAGACGACCGCTGTGCGGTCTCCTCAGGATGAGGCTAAACAGCATCCGCGCTCGTTGAAGCGGTCGCCACGACCTCGGTCCTCATCCTGAGGGCCCGCCAACGGCGGGCGTCTCGAAGGATGGCCACAGGCAAGATCGAACTATATGCGATAGCCCTGACTGCAGCGGGGAAAGGCGAAGGAACTACCGCCCGTTCTTCTTGCGCCATTCCGCGAAATCGGTGAGCGTCTGGGGATCGGTGGCGGGATAGAGACCGAAAATGCCGCGGCCCTTGCCGACTTCCTCGGTGACGAAATCCTCGAATGCGGTCATCTCGAACGTTTCGTTGGCGATCTCGTCCGCAAGATGCGCGGGGATCACGATGACGCCGTCGGCATCGCCGAGAATGACGTCGCCGGGAAACACCGGCGCATCGCCGCAGCCGATCGGCACGTTGATCTCGATCGCCTGATGCAGCGTCAGATTGGTCGGCGCCGAGGGGCGATGGTGGAAGGCGGGAAAGCCGAGCCTTGAGATCTCGGCGGAGTCGCGAAAGCCGCCATCGGTGACGACGCCGGCGACGCCGCGCTTCATCAGGCGCGTCACCAGGATCGCGCCGGCCGAGGCCGCGCGCGCATCCTTGCGGCTGTCCATCACCAGCACGGCGCCCGGCGGGCACTCCTCGACCGCCTTGCGCTGCGGATGGGAGCGATCCCTGAACACGTCGATAGTGTTGAGGTCCTCTCGCGCCGGCATGTAGCGCAGCGTGAAGGCCTCGCCGACCATGGTCGGCTGGTCCGGGCTCAAGGGGCGGACATCCTGGATCATCTGGATGCGCAGGCCGCGCTTGAACAAGGCGGTGGCGACGGTTGCGGTGGAGACGGATTTGAGTTTTGTGCGGGTGGCTTCGGTGAGTTTGGTCATGATGTACTCGTCATTCCGGGGCGCGCGTAGCGCGAGCCCGGAATCGATCGGGCCGCATACGCTGGGGTGAAATGGGTTCCGGGTTCGATGCTTCGCATCGCCCCGGAACGACGGTCAGTAAATCGACGGCTCGCCGATCGGCGCGCCGAAATCGGTCTCCAGGAAGTCGAAATCGCAGCCGTCATTGGCCTGCTTGATGTGCCTGGTGAACATCCAGCCATAGCCGCGTTCGAAGCGGCGCGCGGGCTGCTTCCAGGCGGCGCGGCGTTTTGCGAGCTCGGCTTCGGAGACGTCGAGATTGATGGTGCGCGCGGCGACGTCGAGCGTGATGCGGTCGCCGTTCCGCACCAGCGCCAGCGGACCGCCGATATACGATTCCGGCGAAACGTGCAGGATGCAGGCGCCATAGCTGGTGCCGCTCATGCGCGCATCCGAGATGCGCACCATGTCGCGCACACCCTGCTTCACGAGCTTGGTCGGGATCGGCAGCATGCCCCATTCCGGCATGCCGGGGCCACCTTGCGGCCCGGCATTACGCAAGATGAGGATGTGATCCTCGGTGACGTCGAGGTTGGGATCGTCGACCGCCTTCTTCATCGAGGGATAGTCGTCGAACACCAGCGCCGGCCCGGTGTGCCTGAGGAAGCGCGGCGCGCAGGCGGAGGGTTTTATGACGCAGCCGTCGGGCGCAAGATTGCCCGTGAGCACGGCGAGCGCGCCTTCCTTGTAGATGGGATTGTCGATGCCGCGGATCACGTCGGCATTGTACACCTCGGCGCCCGCGATGTTCTCAGCCACCGTCTTTCCAGTGACGGTGACACACTCGAGATGCAGATGCGGCTTGATCTGGCTCATCAGCGCCGGCAGGCCACCGGCGTAGAAGAAGTCCTCCATCAGGTACGTCTCGCCGCTCGGCCGCACGTTGGCGATGACGGGCACCTTGCGGCTGGCCTTCTCGAAATCGTCGAGGCCGATGTCCTGGCCGGCGCGGCGGGCCTGCGCGATCAGATGGATGATGGCGTTGGTGGAGCAGCCCATCGCCATCGCGACCGCAATGGCATTCTCGAACGCCTTGCGGGTCTGAATCGTCTTCGGCGTCAGATCCTCCCACACCATGTCGACGATGCGGCGGCCGCATTCACTGGCCATGCGGATGTGGTTGGCATCCGCGGCGGGAATCGAGGAAGCGCCGGGCAGCGTCATGCCGATCGCTTCTGCAATCGCGGTCATGGTCGAGGCGGTGCCCATGGTCATGCAGGTGCCGTAGCTGCGGGCGATGCCGGCCTCGATATCGAGCCAGTCCTTGTCGGAGATCTTGCCGGCGCGGCGCTCGTCCCAATACTTCCAGCCGTCGGACCCGGAGCCGAGCGTCTTGCCCTTCCAATTGCCGCGCAGCATCGGGCCTGCCGGCAGATAGATCGCCGGGATGTTCATCGAGGTCGCACCCAGCAGCAGCGCCGGCGTGGTCTTGTCGCAGCCGCCCATCAGCACCACGCCGTCGACCGGATGGCTGCGCAGCAGCTCCTCCGCGTCCATTGCCAGCAGGTTGCGATAGAGCATGGTGGTGGGCTTGAGCAGTGATTCCGACAGCGACAGCGCCGGCAGCTCCAGCGGCAGGCCGCCCGCCATCAGGATGCCGCGCTTGACGTCCTCGACGCGAGACTTGAAGTGCATGTGGCAGGGCTGCGCGTCCGACCAGGTGTTGAGGATCGCGATGATCGGGCGGTCCTTCCACTCCTCCGGCGCGTAGCCCATCTGCATGGCGCGGGAGCGGTGGCCGAACGAGCGCAGATCATCGGGCGCGAACCAACGCGCGCTGCGGAGCTGGTCGGGCGTTTTCTTCTTGTTGGTCATCGCATTCCTTGTCCGTCCGGAGGATTGGCCCTGCTCTTCTCACAGGCGATCCACCCCCGGCAAGGCGCTGGGCTGGCGGATGGCGAACCTCTGCTATGCACTCAGGCGGGCATATTTGGCGGTGCAGCGCAATAAATCGGCAGCACCGGCCGAAGTGCTTGCCGGCAGACGAGAAACCGCGCAACAATTTCGAGTTGATTGGCTTGATTTGCGGTTGGTGGGACTAACTCCGCCGACTCCGGAGGATTTCAGACGTGGCCAACATCCTGATCGTGGATGACGATCCGGCCGTCCAGTTCACCATCCGGCTGCTGCTGGAACGGGCTGGTCATCACGTGACGGTCGCCGGGGATGGCCGCAAGGGGCTGGCGCTGTTCGAGGCGAGCCGGTTCGACCTGCTGTTTCTCGACATCTTCATGCCCGGCATGGACGGACTGGAGACGATGCGTCACATTCGGGTGCTGGCCCCGGCCGTTCCGATCGTCGTCATCTCCGGCCGTTCGAGCACGCCGGATGCCTATGCGGAGCCGGATTTCCTGAAGATGGCGACCAAGCTCGGCGCGGTCGCCAGCCTGCAAAAGCCGTTCCGGCCCGGTACACTGCTCGCCGTGGTCGCAGATTGCCTGAAGGCCCACGAGCCGGAGGGGTCCGATGTCCGCTCCGGCCGCCGATGACAAGGGCACCTCCTCTGCTGCAAGCCAGAAATGGCGCAGCGATACGGCGGGTCCGGCGAAATTCCCCATGAGAGCAGCAACGACGCTGGCCACGCGGCTGGCCATCGCGATGATCCTGCTGGTGGCGGTTACCGTGGCCGCGGTCGGATGGCTCGGCTATCGCAACACCACACAGGCCGTCATTCCGCGGGTGCTGGAGCGGGTCGAAGCCCAATCGCGCCTGCTCGCGACCAACCTTGAATCCTACGTTGCCGGCGTGCGCGGCGATCTGGTCGGCTATCGCGCCGCAGCGGCGATCAACGGCCTGATCCGCGCTCATGTCGGCGGAGGGGTCGATCCCGTGGATGGCGTCTCGGAGCAAACCTGGCGCGAGCGTATCGCGGCACGGCTCGCGGCCGAGATCGAGGCCAAGCCCATCTACGGGCAGTTCAGGATCATCGGCGTCGACAACGACCAGCGCGAACTGGTCCACGTCGATCGCTCCGGACCGAACGGAGCAGTCAGGATCGCCCCGGACGGTGAACTGGAGCGCAAGAGCGACCGAGCCTACTTCCAGGAAGCCATACGGCTCGCGCCCGGCGAAATCTATGTGTCTCCCATCGAGCTCGCCACGCGTCAGGGGGGAACGAGGGCGTCCCACGCGCCGACTTTGCGGGTCGCGATGCCGCTGTTCACAGCCGACGACAAGCCGTTCGGCATCATCGTGGCCAATGTCGACATGCGCCCGGCACTCGACCGGGTCCGTGCGACAACGACCTCCGGCGGAGAGATCCACGTTGTAAACGCGCGCGGCGACTATCTCGTCCATCCCGACCGTATGCGCGAATTCGGCGCAGCGCATGACCGCCCCAACGACTGGCGCAAGGACTTTCCATACTTCGGGGCTCTGACGGGCACGCTGGAAGGATCCACGCGGCTCATGACCGATTCATCGGGCCGGCCGAGCGGGGCAGCGCTGGCGCCGACCCTGCTCGCGGGCAAGGAATGGGTCGCCATCATCGAAACGATCCCTGCGCCCGTGTTCGGCCGCGTGCCGGCCGCCATTCAAAAAACGTCCCTGCTCGTCGGCGTGCTGGCCGTTCTCGCCGCAGCTGCCCTCGCGGTGCTGCTGGCGCGCTCGTTGACCCGCCCGATCGGGCGCCTGACGGAGGCGGTGCAGGCCATCGGCAGCGGACGTCCCGCAGACATCCCCGTCGATGCCAGCGGCGAAACCGGCGTGCTGGCGCGGGCCTTTGCCCGGATGGTGGAGGAGATGCGCGCGAAAACAGCCGCGCTCGAACGCGAGATCGAGGAGCATCGCCGCACCGAGGCGGCGCGAAGCCATCATGCGGCGCGCGAGAGCCTGTTCAGCGCCGCGGTGGAATCGTCCGACGATGCGATCGTGATGCAGACGCTCGATGCCGTCATCACCGGCTGGAATCCGGCCGCCGAACGCCTTTACGGCTATACGGCGGAGGAGGCGATCGGCAAGCCCACGTCGATCATTGTCCCACCCGACCGCCGCGAGCACGGCAAGGACTATCTGCGGCGGATCGCGCGGGGCGAGCCGATCGAACGCTTCGAGACGGTCCGCCTGCGCAAGGACGGCACGCCGGTCGAGATTTCGCTCGGCCTGTCGCCGATCAAGGGACCGGCGGGCGAGGTCATCGGCGCCTCGGGAAGCGCGCGCAGCCTGACCGAGGCGCGACGCGCCGAGCGGGCCCTCCAGAACCAGCTGGAGGAGCGGCGGCAGATCTTCGAGACGTCGCAGGACCTGATCATGGTCATGGACGCGCGAGCCCATGTCGCGCAGATCAGCCCGAGCAGCCAGACCATTCTCGGCTATCGACCGGACGAGATGATCGGCCGCAGCGGCGCCGACTTCATTCATCCCGCTCATCTGGAGCAGTCCCGTGCCGAAATGCGCGCGATGCGCCGCGGCGAGCGCGTCAAGCTCGCCGACACGCGCTGCCTCCACAAGAACGGGCACGAGGTCTGGCTGTCCTGGCTCGGCAGCTGGTCCGAGCCCGCCAAGCGCTTCTTCTTCGTCGGGCGCGACATGACCGAAGCGCGGCTCGCGCAGGAATCGCTGCGCGAGAGCGAGCGGCTCGCCCGCAACATCGTCGAGACCTCGCTCGACGCCTTCGTCCAGACCGACGAGACCGGAAGCATCCTGAACTGGAACTCGCAGGCCGAGCAGCTGTTCGGCTGGCGCCGCGACGAGGTGCTCGGCAAGAGCACGATCGACCTCATCGTCGCCGAGGGCGAACGCGAGAGGGTCAGGGCGGGGCTGAAGCAATTCCTGGCCGAAGAGGACGGCACGACGCTGAACCGCCGCCGCGAGCTGATGTGCCGCCGCCGCGACGGCAAGGAATTCAGGGCCGAGCTGAGCGTCACCGCGCTGAAGCGGCGCGAGGGCCTGCTGTTCAACGTCTTCTACCGCGACCTCACCGACAAGATCGCCGCCGAGGAGCGCATCCGCCACGCCGAGAAGATGGAGGCGGTCGGCCAGCTCACCGGCGGCGTGGCGCATGATTTCAACAACATTCTCACCGTCATCACCGGGACGATCGAGATTCTTGCGGAGGCGGTCGCCAAGGAGCCGCAGCTCGCGGCCATCACCAAGATGATCGACGAGGCCGCCGCGCGCGGCGCCGATCTGACCCAGCACCTCCTTGCCTTCGCCCGCAAGCAGCCGCTCCAGCCGCGCGAGATCGACATCAACTCGCTGATCGTCGACACCGCGAAATTGCTGCGTCCGACGCTGGGCGAGCAGATCCAGATCGAATCGGTGTTCGAGGACGAGAATTGCGTCGCCATCGTCGATCCCAACCAGCTCACCACCGCGATCCTCAACCTGGCGCTGAATGCGCGCGACGCCATGCCCGGCGGCGGCAAGCTGATCGTGGAGACCGGCGCCGCCTATCTCGACGAGGTCTATGCCGGCGCCAACGACGTGCCGCCGGGGCACTACGTGCTGATCGCGGTGAGCGACACCGGCACCGGGATTCCCGCGCACATGCTGCCCAGGGTGTTCGACCCCTTCTTCACCTCGAAAGGACCGGGCAAGGGCACCGGGCTCGGGCTTTCGATGGTCTACGGCTTCATCAAGCAGTCCGCAGGTCACATCAAGATCTACAGCGAGGAGGGCCACGGCACCACGATCAAGATGTATCTGCCGCCCGGCAAGACGCCGACGGCGAGCGGCGAGGGCGTGACGCCGGCGACGATCGAGGGCGGACACGAGACGATCCTGGTCGTCGAGGACGACCGGCTGGTGCGGGACTACGTGCTCGCGCAGCTGCATTCGCTGGGCTACGTCACCCTGCAGGCCGCGGACGCCGCGGAGGCGCTCGCGATCGTCGCCGCCGGCAAGCCGTTCGACCTTCTGTTCACCGACGTCATCATGCCCGGCAAGATGAACGGACGGCAGCTCGCGGACGAGCTGATGAAGACGCGCCCGGATCTCAAGGTGGTCTACACGTCAGGCTATACCGAGAACGCGATCATCCATCACGGCCGGCTGGATTCCGGCGTGATGTTGCTGGCCAAGCCCTATCGCAAATCGGATCTGGCACGGATCATCCGCAAGGCGCTGAGCGGGTGAGAGCCGTAGCCCGGATCGAGCGCAGCGCAATCCGGGAACAAGTGTTGAAGCCTGCACGAGCGCGAACTTAGCGGCGCAGCGAGCTCTCGTAGGGTGGGCAAAGGCGCACTTGCGCCGTGCCCACGATCTCTTCCACTGCGTCACGTGAAGTTCGTGGGCACGCTTCGCTTTGCCTACCCTACGGCATCTCACGTATCACGCTACGACGCGCGCTGGGCCGCGGTCATCACGATGCGGATCAGGTCGGCGGCATTGCGTGCGCCGAGCTTCTTCATGATGTTGGCGCGGTGGTCCTCGATGGTGCGCGGGCTGATGCCGAGCGTGCGGCCGGCCTCCTTGTTGGAGGCACCGGCGGCGAACTGCTCGAGCACCTCGCGCTCCCTGCGCGTCAGCGGCTCGCGGCCGGGGAAATGCAGCGAGCCGAATTTCGGCGACGCGTTCTCCGCCTGCCGGCGTGCATAGGCACCGATCGCCTCGTCGAGGCGGCCGACGATCTCGCTGCCGCGGAACGGCTTCTCGATGAAGTCGAGTGCGCCGCTCTTGATCGCGCCCACCGCCATCGCGATGTCGCCCTGCCCGGAGATCATGAAGATCGGTGCCGGGTAGTCCTCGCCGTGCAGCTCCTTCAGGATGTCGAGACCCGACTTTCCGGGAATATTCACGTCGAGCAGGATTGCAGCCGGTGTGCGGTTTCGCGCGACCGAGAGCAGCGCTGCACCGTCGGCGAAACAGATCACCTCATAGCCCGCCGCCTTCAACACCATCGACAAGGTGTCGCGAACGGCAGGGTCGTCGTCGACCACGAAGATTTCACCGCGAGAGCTTTGTTCGGCCATGTGCCACATCCGGTTGGCATGAAGGACTCGCGTTCCGCGCCATTCGTTATGGCGCTCGGCGCGGATTCGGCCCACCCGTATTTGTACGGGACATGGACTTAACGCACAAGTAGCGGCATGGCGCCTAATTGCGGTGGACGGAGAATATCCATGCTAAATTTGGCCGACACGCCGCCTCCCGTCGCAACGCCCGAAATCGCGAGCCGTGAGCTGATTGCGGCGGACCTTCGTTTGCTGATCGCACAGATCGAGACCAGCATGCGCCGGATCGCCGCAGCCATGGACCAAGAACACGGCAGCGATCCGGAAGGTTCCGCGGATATCGTCGTGCTCGACGACGTCACGCCCCGCTACGCCAGCGCGAGCGCGGCCCTCAATGCCTGCCGGGCGGGCCTCGGCCACGCCCTGCAATGCCTATCGGAATCCGGCAACGCGGCGGGCGGCAGCATCTGACCGCATGGCAGCTCCGCGAGCTAGGCGCGGTGCCGCTCCACGATAGCGTCGGTGGCGACACCACCCCAGGTGTGAATCGCCGGCAGGCCCATCGCGGTCTTGCCGAGATTGGCGAGGCTGATGCGCAGCGCCGCGAGATCCAGCGGCTTCGGCAGGCTCTGGAGCTCGATCCCGACGGAACGGGCGAAGCTGCGGGCGGCACTGCGGCGCTTGCCGTCCATGCCGCTGATGACGATCACGGAGCCGGCGAACTTGGCGCTCGCCATCTCGCGCAGCACGTCGACGCCGTCGCCATCCTCCAGCACGAGGTCGAGCGTCACGCAATCGAAGCGCGCAGCGCGCAGCTTCTCGATCGCGTCCGCAACGGATGGCGCCACGGTGACCTCGTGGCCGGCCTGCTTGGCCGCGACCGTGATCAGGCTGCGCTGCGTGGCGTCGTCGTCGACCACCAGGAGCTGAAGCGCACGCCGTTCAGTGCCGTCGGGCAGGTTTGACGAGATCGGGGAAAGAGAACTTCTGGGCATTGCCGTATCCTGAGATTGAGAGCGTCAATGGATACACGGCTCGCGCTTAGGCCGCGTAAAGCTGCTGCGAGCAATTGACTCCGAAGTCTTCAGCAAATGTGAAGCAAAGTGTCGGAAAGCGTGGCGACAGTGGCGGCGGGATCAGGCCGCGGCGTCGTGACCGCCGGCCGCACCGCGCTTCTTCCGATTCTTGCCGCGCAAGAACTGGATATCCATTTCGGCACCGTTGACACGGACCAACTCGCAGCGACGATAGGCGAGACCCGTGGACGACAGCAGCAGGAAGAACTCTTTCAGGTTCAAGCCCTGGATCGAGCCCTCCACCGTGAGAACGGCGTCGGTGTCGGAGATCGCGTTGAGCTTGCAGTCGCGCCGCCAGGTGCCGTCGATGGCCATGATGCAGACATCATAACCGCGGCTGAAAGTCACGCGCTCGACGCCCTTGCCCTCCTCGGCCATGATTATCGTCCCGCCACCGCCGCCATGCGCGGCGCCGCACCGGCGAGAACCGGCTTGGCCGCTGCCGCGCGCGGATCGTTCGGCTTGTAGAGGCCGCGCCGCTCCGGAATCGGCCGGAACGTGTCGGTCAGCCCGACCACGGTTTCGGCAGCGCCGAGCACCAGGAAGCCGTCGGGCTCGATCTGGCGCGCCAGGCGGTTGAAGATGTTGATCTTGGTGTCCTGATCGAAATAGATCAGCACGTTGCGGCAGAAGATGACGTCGAAGGTGCCGAGCTGGGCGAAATCGTGCAGCAGGTTGAGCTGCCGGTGCTGGATCATCGCCCGCAATTCGGGATTGATCTGCCAGGTCTCGCCGATCTGCTTGAAATATTTCACCAGCATCTGGATCGGCAGGCCGCGCTGCACCTCGAACTGGCTGTAGACGCCGGCCTTGGCCTTCTCCAGCACCTCTTGCGACAGGTCGGTGGCGATGATCTCGACGCGCCAGCCGGTGAGGGCCGCGCCCATCTCCTTCAGACACATCGCCAGCGAATAGGGCTCCTGCCCGGTCGAGCCGGCGGCACACCAGATGCGCACGCTGCGCTTGGCCGCACGCGCCCTGATGATCTCCGGCATGATGTGGTCGCGGAAATGATCGAACGGGACCTTGTCGCGGAAGAAGAAGGTCTCGTTGGTGGTCATGGCTTCGACCACGTCGGTGATCAGCTGGCGCGAGCCGCCTTGCAGCTTCTGCACGAGCTCGGCGATGCCAGAGATCCCGGCCTTGCGGGCCAGCGGCATCAAGCGGCTTTCGATCAGATATTGCTTGTCTGCGGACAGGTCGAGACCGGAATTGTCCTTCAGGAACTTGCGCAGATACTCATACTCGGTCGGGGTCACGGATGGCCTCTTCGAACTGTACTGGAACACTCTGGCCCAAGCACTTTGGGCCAGACACACTCAGACCATGGCTTGTCCGACCGGGATCAAACCAACTTCAGCGAACTTGTCGGCGATGATATCTTTGTCGAAGGGCTTCATGATGTACTCATTGGCGCCGCCGCTGAGCGCCTGAGCGATATGAGCCACGTTGTTCTCGGTGGTGCAGAACACCACCTTCGGCTGATCGCCGCCGGGCAGGCGGCGCATGTGGCCCATGAACTCGAAGCCGTCCATGACCGGCATGTTCCAGTCGAGCAGCACCGCATCGGGCAGCTGCCGCTGACAGATCTCGAGCGCCTTCGAGCCGTCCTCGGCCTCGGTGACCTCGAACTCGAGGCCTTCCAGGATCCGGCGTGCGATCTTGCGCACGACGCTGGAATCATCGACCACCAAACAGGTTTTCATTTTGGTTCTCCGGCTTCGATGCTTTTCGTTGGCTCACGCGGCCATTTGCACTTTGGTTTCGAGCTCGAGGACGCGATCGACGTCGAGCACGACCATGAGCTGGCCGTCGAGGCGGTGGACGCCGCCGGCGAGCTTGGCCATGCGGGGGTCGAGGTTGACGGGGTTCTCCTCCATGCCGGCCTCGGGCAGGCGCAGCACCTCGCCGATCTGGTCGATCAGCAGGCCGTAGGATTCGCCGCGCAGGTCGACGCCGACCGCCATCGGCACCTTGCCGTCTTCGGCCTTGGGCAGGCCGAGGCGGGCACGCATGTCGACCACGGTGACGATGCGGCCGCGCAGATTGAGGACGCCCGCGATCTCGTGCGAGGACAGGGGCACGCGGGTGACGCGCTCGGGCATGAACACGTCCTGGACGCGCGAGATCGGCAGGCCGAACAGCTGGCCGCCGATCATCGCGGTGACGTACTCGACCATGGCGCCTTCAGCGGACTGGGTCTTCTTGCTCATCTCGGTGTCTCCTGATCCCCGTCCGGCTTACGCCGCGGCCCGGCTCAGCTCGGAGGCGCCGGCGGCGCCCGCGGTCTGCTCCTTCAGCGCCGCGATCAGACCGGGCCGGTCGAACTTGGCGACGTAATCGTGGAAGCCGGCCTGCCGGCCGCGCTCGATCGCCGCCGGCGACACCAGCGCCGAGAGGCCGATGATCGGCGTCGCGGCGAGGTTGTTGTCGGAGCGGACGACTTCGGCGAACTCGAACCCGTTCATGTCGGGCATCTCGATGTCGGTCAGGATCACGTCGAAACTCTGGGCGCGCAGGGCGGCGAGGCCTTCCTGCGCGGTCGGCGCGGTGCGGACGCGGTAGCCGGCGGCCTTCAGCACCGGCGCCAGCATGTTGCGGAAGAACGCCGAGTCGTCGACCAGCAGCACCGACTGCGAGTGCAGCGACGGCTTCATCTCCTTGCGGGTGAACCAGTCGGCGAACGCCATCGGCAGGAAGTGGCCGACGTCGATCACCTCGGTGGCCTGGCCCTTGATCACGGCCGAGCCGAGAATGCCGGAGGAGGAGCCGCCGACCTCGATGTTGAGGCGTTCCTCGACGATGTCGATGATCTCGTCGACGACGAGGCCCATGGAGCGGCCGTCGTCGGCGAACACCAGGATCGGCTGGGCGCCCTGGCTGGCAATGGTGACGCCGTCCATGGCGACCAGCGGCATCAGCTGCTCGCGGTACTGCACCATGTAGCGGCCGTTACTGAACTCGATCTTGTCGGCGGGCAGCTCTTCCAGGCGCGTGACGAGGCCAAGCGGGACCGCCTTGGGCTGCGACGAGCCGGCGCGGAACACCAAGAGCGAGGTGGTCTGCTCGCCGGAGCCGATGTGATGGGCGCCGTTCTCGTCGCCCATGTCATGGGCCGAGGAGCCGGCGGCGCCGAGCGCTTTCGCAATGCCGTTGGGATCGATGATCATGATCACCGCGCCATCGCCCAGAATGGTGTTGCCGGAGAACATGTCGATGTGACGCAGCTTGGTCGACATCGGCTTGACCACGATCTCTTCGGTGTGGAACACGCCGTCGACGACGATGCCAAAGGTCTGGCTGCCGACCTGGGTGACCACGATGAAGCCGTTCTCGGGATCGCTGGCGGCGCCGTCGTCGATCTTCAGGAGCTTCTTGAGGTGGATCAGCGGCAAGAGCTTGTTGCGCAACCTGAGGACCGCGGTGTCCTTGATGCGCTCGATGCGGTGCTCGGAGTTGGCGCGGGCCCGCACCAGCTCGACCACCGAGAGCTGCGGAATCGCAAAGCGGTCGCCGGCGGCTTCGACGATCAGCGCCGAGACGATGGCGAGCGTCAGCGGGATCTTGATGGTGACGGAGGAGCCTTCACCCGCGACCGACTTGATGTCGATGGTGCCGCCGATCTGGTCGATATTGGTGCGGACCACGTCCATGCCGACGCCGCGGCCCGAGACCGAGGTGATGGCGGCCGCGGTGGAGAAGCCCGGCGCGAAGATGAACTTGTGGATCTGGGCTTCGCTCATCTTCTCCAGCTCGGCCTCGGTGACGAGACCTGAGGAAAGCGCCTTGGCCTTGATCTTCTCGGTGTTGAGGCCGCGGCCGTTGTCGGCGATGCAGATGATGATGTGGCCGCCCTCGTGATAGGCGGAGAGGCGGATGGTGCCCTGCTCGCCCTTGCCGCTGGCGAGGCGTTCGGCGGGGGTCTCGAGGCCATGATCGGCGGAGTTGCGCACCATGTGGGTGAGCGGGTCCTTGATCAAATCGAGCACCTGGCGGTCGAGCTCGGTGTCGGCGCCGTGCATCTCGAGCTCGATCTGCTTGCCGAGTTCGGATGAGAGGTCGCGGACGATGCGGGGCAGCTTCTGCCAGGCATTGCCGATCGGCTGCATGCGCGTCTTCATGACGCCCTCCTGCAGCTCGGCGGTGACGTTGGAGAGGCGCTGCAAGGGCACCTTGAACTCGGTGTCCTCGTTGCGGCGGGAGATCTCCAGGAGCTGGTTGCGGGTCAGGACCAGCTCGGAGACCATGGTCATCAGGTGCTCCAGCGTATCCACGTTGACACGGATCGACTGGTTGGCGATGCGGTCGCCCTCGACCGCGGTCTCGTCGGCCATCGACTTCTTCGGCGCGGCCTTCTCCTTGGGCGCCTTTGCGGCTTCCTTGGCAACGGCGGCTTCGGCAGCCGGCGCAGGTGCAGCCTTGACCTCAGTCTTGGCCACGGGCGCGGCGACCGGCGCTTCGATCGCGGTCTCGCGGAAGGCGCGCTCGAGCTCGTCGAGCGAGACCTCGCCCGGACGCAGCGGGCGCTCCAGGGTCTGCTCGACCAGCGAGCCCGTGGTCATCTCCTTGGCAGGCGCCGCGGCCGGGGCGTCGGGCGCCAGCGGCGGCGCATCGGCAACGGGGGTGCCGGCCGGCATCGGCTGCGCCGAGCCTGACATGGCGGCCATGCCCTGCTCGACCATGGCCTCCAGCTTGTCGATGAGATCGCGGTCGTTCCCTTCAGGCTCGGCCTCGGTTGCCTCCAGGCCGGCCAAAATCTCCTTGATGCGGTCGATCGAGGACAGGATCACCGTCACCGCCTCGGCGGTGACAGGCATGCCGTCACGGAATTTGCCCATCAGGGTCTCGCCGGCATGCGCCAGCGCTTCCAGCCGCGGCAGGCCGAGAAAGCCGCAGGTGCCCTTGATGGTGTGGACCAGGCGGAAGATGTTATCCAGGATCTTGGCGTTGTTCGGCTCCTGCTCGAACTTCACCAGCTGATTGTCCACGGTGTCCAGGCTCTCGCTGGTCTCCGTCAGAAACTCCCGCAACAGATCATCCATGAGCTACGCCTTACTGACCTGGGCCGCAAACGCGACGTCCGAGCCACCCTCGGCACGGACGGAAGCCCCTATCCTGGATCGTTAGACATCCCCTTTCACAGTCCCGTTAATTTCATCCTCCGTGCTACTACGGATATTGAAGAGAAGTTTGCGGTTCTGCTGCATGCTGCAGCGCTTTTCGGCAAAACCGCCTCCGCGTCGCAACGGCGGGAGCCGCGCGGTCAACGAGCCGATAATTGCGCGACGAGGCGCGTGGGAAAGTCCTGCTCGCAAAGAACGATAGGGCCGGCCCGCAGGCGGTTGGCGCGGGCCGCCCGCAATCGGCGGGGCTCTCGCCGCGCGCGCTCTTGAACGTTTCTTGGGCGTTGCCGCGATTTGCGCGATCCGCGCTCGAGGTAAACGAAGGGTTACCCTGCGGCCGAGCGGCTCGTGCGGCGCTAACCGAGCTGCACCGCCGTGGCAACGTCGGAGCGGGGGCGATGCTCTGCCAGGCAATCGTTGATGGCGGCGAGCAGCGCGTCCGGCGTGAACGGCTTACGCAGACAACGCGCGGCGCCGAGCTCCAGCGCCATCCGCAGGAAGTCGGGCGCGGGCGAGTTCAGATTTGCGAAAGCGTAGCCGGACATCGCAATCAGCGGAATCACCGGCGCCTGCTCGTGGAAAATCCGGATCGATTCGAACCCGCGCATGTGCGGCATGAAGATGTCGATGATCATCAGATCGAATTGCTTGTCCTCGAGGGCACGCAGTCCGGCTTCACCGCCCTCGGCGATCGTCACCCGAAAATTGTTGCGCTGGAGGTAGACCTCGATGGCCATGCACACCATCGGGTCATCGTCGACGACGAGAATATGGCGCAGATCGTCTCGCCCCAATTGAGCTTCCCGTTTCGGCGATTCAACGATTGAACCGTGGGGCACGCCTTTCTCCTTTGGTTTCGATGAGGGATGGAACGAACGTCGTTTGCGGAAGCGGACGAGGCGACGCGAACCGGCGCGATGGCCAGCGCGGATGCAATGCCTTCCAGCTCCTGAGGCCCCCTTGCCGCTAATTCCCGCGTACGCGTTGCAGGACGGCCGCCTCGCCAGCGAATCAGTGTGCGCTTCTTAACTCCGCCGCAAATGAAACAGCCTGTCTGCCCTCTAAGGGGTATATGGACGTCACCACAACCTTCAGGTTAGTATTTGCGCGCTGTGCACCTGAGTGACGAAGCCGCCCCGCCCGCCGACCATCGAACCCGCCGGATTGACCTGCATGACCGTGAGCGGGCCCCCGCCCAACCAGCTGCTGCAACTGCTCGACGCGGCAGATTTCGATTTGCTGCGTCCGTATCTCGCGGCGGTCGAAATGGTCAGTAAATCTGTCGTGGGTGATCGGCATTGCGCCGGGACACGTCTACTTCCCGCATGGTGGATCCGTTTCGATCAGGGTGAGCCTGTCCGAAGGACAGACGATCGAAATTGCGATGCTGGGCCGCGACCGCGTCGTGGGGACCAGTGCGGCACTTGCCGACGGCATCTCGCCGATGGACGCGGTTATGCTGTTCCCAGGCCTTGGTGGCGTGACGGGAGCACGATGCGAGCCCTGTATGCCGACGTGCACGCAGCGTCGACGCATCGCCAGGGCCGGACAACTTGTCTCAATTGCCAATATATCCCGACGCGAAGATGATGGAACTTACCCGCACACGACGTCATCCGCGCGCTGCGAATTCGAAGGCGCATGGGAACGGGGAGGCAGCCTTGGAAACGATGATGCGTCCATCCAACGGTTTCCTGTCCGCATTGTCGGCGGACGATTATGAATTGATCCGCCCGCACCTGCGAACGGCGGATCTGCCCCACGAGGCGGTGCTGGTCGAGACCGGCGAGACGCTCAGGCGCGCCTATTTTCCTCACCGCGGCGTCATCTCGCTGGTCGTGGAACTGGCCAAGGGCGAGCATGTGCAAGTCGCCATGATCGGCCGCGACAGCCTGCTCGGGACGCTCGCAATCGTGGGCGATGCGTGTGCGTTGAACACGGCCATCGTGCTGGTGCCCGGCGTCGCCTCGGTGGTGGATCTGGACCGCCTGCGCATGGCCGCCGACCAGAGCAGCACCCTGCGCGCACAGCTCTCGCGCCACGGGCTGGCGGTCTACGCCCAGGTGCAGCAGACCGCGGGCTGCAACGCCGCCCATCCGGTGGAGTCGCGGCTGTCGCGCTGCCTGCTGCACACTCATGATCTGTCGGGCGAGTCGCGTCTGCTGCTGACCCAGGAGACCATGGCCCAGATGATCGGAGCCCGGCGCAACAGCGTGTCGCTGGTCGCCAACTCGCTGCAGCAGGCCAATTTCATCCACTACAGCCGCGGGCACATCCAGATCACCAACCTCGACGGGCTGCGCCAGACGGCATGCGAATGCTACGCCGCCGTGAAGGGCCAGTACGACCGGCTGCTCGGCCCGCACTGAGCGCCGCCCGCTTGGTAAACCGGGCGCTAATGCCGGCCTGCAAACACCGGCCATCCCGCTACCGGAACTGAAATTCGAATGCCGTAGATACGCGACATGCCTCGCGCGGCGACGTGCCGCGCGACAACGAACCGTGATCAAGGCAGGCAAGGCCATGTTTGACGTCACCGTCGCGCCTGCGATGGCGCTCGATGCCGAACCCGCGCGCGAGCCGCGGGCGTACGAAGCGCTGGTGCGCGAGATCGGCGAGGACGGTGCCACTGAAGTGCGCGACGTGTTCTGGAGCGAGACCTGCGCACGCCTGCAATTGTTCCGCACGCTCTCGCCTGCGCAGCACCACGCCAAGATCGCGCGCGAAGCGCATTCGTTGAAGAGCGCGGCCGGAACGTTCGGCTATCTCAGGCTCGCAGCGCTGGCACTGCGGCTGGAGAAAACCGCGGAAAGCCTCGGCGAGGCCGAATTCCACGCGATGCTGGACCTGATGGATGCGGCCTACGCCGCCGCGCATGCGCAGGAGCCGCAAGGCTAGTTCGCTTTTTGGCGCGCCCTCGTCGCGCTACTTCGCGTAAAAGCGCTCCCGAACTACCGGCGCGTGTATTCCCGCCGTACTTCTACGGTTTGCGATTTTCACAGATGGCTAATCATAGCTGGCGATAGTCCCGGAAAACCAGGAGGGTTTTCCATGTTCACCTACGAGACCGCCGACCAGAAGGAGGTTCGTCGCTTCCGCATCGCACAGTTCAACGGCCGGATGGCGACGGTCAGGGCCGGCGAGTCGACCGTGACCGGTTTCGTGCGCTCGGTGCTGGAGCAGGAATCGAGCATGCCTCCCCGCTGGACCATCACGATCATTCCGAGCGCGCCGAAGGAAGAGATCAAACCGCTGCGTCCCGCCCCGCGCGCACGTCCGTTCGCCGAAGACTATTTCTGAGCGCGGATTTCCAAACTATCGAGATGGATCTTCGGCATCTCGTCCGCGCCGCCCGAGGGCGGCGCAACCAGCCCGGATCAGTCGATCGCATGCAAGAGCGCCGCACGGACGAGGTCCGCGGTGTTGCGCGCACCGAGCTTGCGCATCGCCTCGGCGCGATGACTCTCGAAGGTGCGCGGACTGATCTGCATGCGCAGCGCGCCCTGCTTGTTCGAGTAGCCTTCGCTGATCAGCCTCAGCACCTCGCGCTCGCGCTTGGTCAGCCGCTTCTGGCCGGACTGGCCGAGCAGATCGGCGCTCGGTGCGCGCGGCGGCTGCAGCACGCGGGCGGCCCTCGATTCTGCCTCCTCGGTGCTGGACGGGGCTGACAAGCCGCCCTTGTGAGCGCCGGCGAGCTGCTTGACCAGGCCGCAAACGCGCTCGGTCTGTGCCAGCGCGTTCTCCACCACCCGCTGCAGATAGGCACGATCGCCCATGGCGGGGACGAGCTGATCGCTGTGATGCTTGATCTCGCCCATGTAGAGCAGCAGCGCGGTCAGGGGGCCGTTGAGCTCGCGAGCGATCGCAGCCGCCATTTCGTCGGCCGCCTGCGCACGAACGGCGCTCAGACGGACGAAATCGGGCTCTTCAGCTGAAGCAGCGCTTTCGTGCCATTCCGACGGCCGCGAATCGGTGGCCGTATCATTCTGTGACCCCATGTCACTCGTTTACCGGAACCGGGGCGGGTCTGTGGTTAACTTTCTGCTCCGTAAGACTACGGTGATTTGGGCCCTTTTACGCTAAAATGACGGCTTCGGCACAATTTGTGCTTGCGCGACGTCGCACGCGACCATGTAGCGGTTGAGTTTTCTGCCCAGATCCTGGTCTCGGACGAGGAAAAGCTCCTCGTGCGGCCGCCTTGCTCCGACATGCGCCCCCCGGATTTTACGGATTAATTAACGGCGACTTGCTTCTCTAGGGAGGTTGAGAGCGCGCAAATGCCTCCACGCATTGGGCCCGCAAGCCCGCGGGCCACGCTGCGAAAGATTGCGTGCCATGGACGAGATCGATCGGCTGTCGGAATTTCTGCAGAGGCTGACGCCGCTGTCGCGCAGCTGTCTGCTCAGCGAGCTCGAGCGGCTCGAGCTGTGCGGCATCGACATGCCCGGTTCGGCCGACATCCAGGCGCGCTTGCGCGCCGAATTCCGCAAGGACGGATCGACCCAGGCGCGCGCCACCAGCCCGTCGCGCTATTTCTTCGCACCGCTGGAGCTGCTGCTGATCGACGGCGCGCCCGAGCATGCCAACATGGGGCGGATCTCGCGCAACACCCTCACCCCGATCTGGGAGTGGATCTGCCGCGACCTGCTGCCGACCATGGCGCGCGACTACATCAAGGCGATCGGCGACCAGGTCGCCGCCAACAACCCGAAGGAAGTGCAGAAGATCGCCTCGATCTTCCAGACCAAGGTCGTCAAGGTCCTCGAGAGCACGCTCAATTCGCCCGAGAGCGCCGAATCTGCGCGCGCCAAGCTCGGGCAATATACGGCCTCGCCCACCGCTTTCGACGACGTCGTGAAGATGCTGCATGTGTTGCGCGCCGGCGATGCGCTACCGAAGTTCAACGCGAAGCTGCCCGAGAAGATCGCGAAGTTCGACGATGGCCAGGTCGCCCAGATCACCGCGCAGCTCGACGCCTTCAAGAAGGCCCATCCCCAGGCGCTGCCCTTCGCGCTGGCGCTGGCGGCGCGACGACTGAAGACCTCATGGCAATTGGTGCGGCTTGCCACCAGGGCGGCTGCGAGCAAGGCCGCCGCAGACGTCGCCGCCACACCCTATGCCTGCGTCGTGCCGATGGTCCTCGACCGGCTCGACGACAAGCGCCTCGCACTTCGCGTCGCACTCCGGCACAACCGGGTGCTGATCGCCCGCGACCTGCTCGCCGAAATCTATGACACCGAATATGCGCTCAAGGTTCGCATCGACGGCATCGAGCATTGCGAATGGGGCGTCCGCCTCCAGCAATTGATGGACGCGATCGCGGCGCTGGTCTCCGCCGAGGTGAGCCGCTTCCCCTCCAATGTCGGCCACATTCTCGGCTCGCGGCGGCTGCGCAGCCACGACACGATCGGCGGCAAGCTGAGCTATCTGGCCTGGAAGGGACGCGACGCGATGCAGGACGGCGCGGCGGCGTTCCGCAAATTGATCGGGCAGACCTAGATCGGGTCCGGCCGCGAAGGCCACGGTGCACAGCGCGGCTAACGCGGCAGGCACAGGAAGCGATCCATGAATCGCCCTGACAGCACGAACCTGAACCACCAATACATCATTCGCCGCATCGACATAGCTGTAGTCCTCGACAGCCCTCCACCAGCTCGGGGAACCTTTAGCGCGAGTGCAGCAATGCGCGTGTGATGTACTTCACATTCTTGGCCGCTAGCCCGGACCCGTTGTCGCAGAATCGTCACGCGCGGAAGGCCGCGACGCGCGCATCGCGGGAAGGCGCGAGTTGAAAGTCGCCGTCGATTAACGCTGCGCCGGCTTGATCGCCGCCTCGGAGCAACCGCGCGCGTGCATCCCTCGACGCCGTCGAGCGGCAAGTCGCGCGCCGATCGCGCGCGCAGGCATTTCACCTGCAACAACCGGCGCTGCGCGTGTGGTGCTCGGGTATGCGAATTCATTTCGAAGAATCTGTCGACAAATTAGCTCGAATTGCAGGGCTTAACGTTACTCAGATAATTCAAGAACGATGTGAAGCTCTCCTTATTTGAACCCACGCTCCGCGGTTATGAAACCGTCACGGAACGGGAGTGGTGTTGCAATGAACGATGGGATGATTGAGCTCGTCGGACGAAGGCCTGTGACCTTCGGACGACGAAAGGTGACGCCGCGCGCCTGCGTGGCCGACAGCAAGCGTCACTTGCGCGCCTTTCTCAGCGAGATCCTCGAAGATCTCGGCTTCGTCACCTGCGAATGCGCCAGCGCCGACGAGCTGCAGACCGTGCTTGCCAGCGAACTGCCCGACCTGATCCTGCTCGGCGTCGCCGCCGACGGCATCGAGCCGGGACGATTCCTCGAAATCCTGGTGCGCGAGGCATTTGCCGGCAAGGTTCTCGCCGTCGGCGCCCGCGATTCGATCATCGTCAAAGCGGTGCGGCAGGTCGGTGAGGAATACGGCCTTGCGATGCTGCCGCCGCTGACGACGCCCTTTGCCGCGGAGACGCTGCGCGAGCGCGTTGCCATGCTGCTGCCGGAGGAGCCGGCGCCGAGCCCGGCCGTGCATGTCGGCGAGGCCTTGCATGCCGGCTGGCTCGAGCTCTGGTACCAGCCCAAGATCGACGCGCGCACGCTGGTCCGCAACGGCGCCGAGGCCTTGGTGCGGATGCGGCATCCGACCTGGGGCGTGGTGCCGCCAGCCTATTTCATCCCGGAGCCGCACGATCCGCATTTTCGCGCGCTGTCGGAGTTCGTGATCGATCGCGCCATGCAGGACTGGCACTATCTTCTCGAGCAACAAAGTCCGGTCGACCTGTCGATCAATCTTCCCGCCTCCTATCTCAGGGAGCCGCAGGCGGTGCGCGATCTCTGCCGCCGCGTGCCGACACACCCGGCCTTCGGCGGACTGACGGTCGAGATCGACAGCGAGGAGGCGATCCGCGAGCTCGATCTCCTGGGCGAGGTCGCGCGCGAGGTCGGCCTGCATAATATCGGCCTGTCGATCGACAATCTCGGCGCTAACTGGCCCTCGCTGATGGACCTGGACAAGATTCCCTTCGTCAAGCTGAAGGCCGATCGGCAATTCGTCACCGGCAGCGGCGGCGACCGGCTGAAGCGCACGGTGTGCCGTCACATCGTCGAGCTGGCGCAGGGCTTTGGCGCGCGCGCGGTGGCGCAAGGGGTCGAAAGCCGCGCCGATCTCGTCGCCGCGAACGAGCTCGGCTTCGACCTCGTGCAGGGCTTTCTGTTCGGCAAGCCGATGCCGCTGAAGAAGTTTGCACGGAGCGCGCTGACGCGAACCGTGATGGGATGAGCGCGTCGCGCTCCCAGCCCTGGAAGCGCGACGCGAGCTGTCTCGCAACTACGCGGTTACGGCGCGGAGATTTGTCGTCGATCGAATCACGCCAGGCTTGTCCGCCGCGCCGCATTCATCAGGCCGATCGAGGTGGAGCGCGAAACCGCGCGCCTCGGGCGACTCGAGCCCGGCGCGGAGCTGCATGCTCGGAATGACGTAGTCGCCGCCATTCTGACGCCGATAGGGAATCGGTGACGTTGTCGCAAGCGTTCTCATCCGCATCCGCAGGCGTTCGGCCGCCGCGGCGAAAGCGGCGTCGTCGAACCTGTCGGCCTGATAGACCACGAACGGCGGCAGGACGTCATAGCCGGGATAATAGAGAATGCCGTGATTGATCGGAAACAGCAGGTCGTCGATCGGCCCGTTGATGCCGCGGGCGGAATAATGGTCCTGCCAGCCGCCGGCGGTCACGATCAGCATCGCGCGTTTGCCGGCCAAGGTGCCCTCGCCGTAACGGTCACCCCAGCGCTTGTCGCTGTGCTCGCCGACGCCATAGGCGAAGCCGTAGGCGAACACGCGGTCGACCCAGCCCTTGAGGATCGCAGGCATGCTGAACCACCACAGCGGAAATTGCAGGATCAGAACATCCGCCCACAGCAGCTTCTCGATCTCGCCCTTGACGTCGGCGGTCAGCGTGCCCGCTTCGAACGCCTGCTTGGATGCCGCGGCGACCCCGAGACGCGCATCGATCGGCAGCGACGGGAAGTCGCCGCGATCGACCTCGGACCTCCAGCCCTCGGCATAGAGGTCGGAGACCCGCACGTCGTGGCCCTGGGCCTCGAGCTCTCTGATGGCGACATCCCTGAGCGAACCATTCAGCGAGCGCGCTTCGGGATGAGCAAAGACGATCAACACTTTCATGTCAGCACCATTGGATTGATGATTTGCGATCGGCAGATAGCGCCCTGGACCGCGATCCGGTAGAAGCGGCCAATGGATAAGATTGTGCCGGAAAATGGATAGGTCGGAGGTTACGCTCGAGCGCATGCGCAGCTTCGTGCGCGTCGCCGAGCGCGGAAGCCTGTCCGCGGTCGCGCGCGAGCTCGGGATCGGCCAATCCACGGTGACGCGGCACATTCGAGAGCTGGAACAGGCGGTCGGCGTGCCGCTGCTCACCAGGACCACGCGCAGGGTCACCGTGACGGCGGAGGGCCGCAATTACTACGCCGACTGCGTGCATATCCTGCGTCTCGTCGAGCACGCCGGCGACGAGGCGCGCTCGACGCGCGGCGCGCCGGCCGGAACTGTCCGGGTCTCCTGCACCGCGGCGTTCGGCGTGCTCCACGTCAGCCGCTTCATCTTCGCCTTTCAGGACATCTATCCGGACGTGTCGGTCGACCTCAGCCTGACGGACGAGCGGATCGACCTCGTCCGGGAGGGCGTCGATGTCGCACTGCGCTTGGGACCGCTCGCCGAAAGCTCGATGAAGCTGAAGCCGCTTGGCCAGTCGCGGCGGCTGCTCGTGGCCTCACCCGATTATCTCGCCGCGCGGGGCCGGCCCGCGCGCCCGCAGGACCTCGCCCATCACGAGGGCGTGCGGATGTCCAACATCGCAGGCAGTGATGTGCTCGTGCTGCAAGGGCGCCGCGGTGGCCGCCATGCGATCCCCTTCTCGGGGCGGCTGCGCCTGGATCACGGGCTGGCCGCGCGCGAGGCGCTCGCGGCGGGCCGCGGCATTGCGCCGGCGCATCTTTGGCTGGTCAGCGACCTGCTCGCGGACGGCCGCCTCGAACGCGTGCTGCCGGACTATTCGCCGCCGCCCGTTCCGCTGAACATGCTGATCGTGCCGGAGCGGTCCGGCGTTGCGCGCGTGCGCCTCCTGGTCGATTTCCTCGCCGAGCAGATCGCGCGATTGCCCGGGATCGAAAGGCCTCAATCCGGCAGGAGATAGAACAGGCGGTTTGATCTCACGCAAACCGCCGCGCGGCGCTCTGATCTGGTGCCGTGACGGCTGAACGCTTCGCGGTCAGCCATGGAACAACAAAAGTGCGAAAACAACCCCATGCACAGTAGACGGGGGTTGCAAGATCAATGGGTTAGGTGGGGGGCTGGATCAGGTGCGGGTCGGGCAGGATTTCGGGAGCCAAAAAGCCGAGGAATCTCCCGTCATTTGCTTCGTCGGGCAAAACAGGAGCATAGTGCCAAGATCGCACGAGGTCGCACAGGCAGGGTTCTGGCCGGGTCTCTTGAAGGCGTTTGCCGCCGGACGGTGCGCGTTTTTGTGCACTGTCACCGCAACATCCCAGCATCCGCTCAGGCGAATTGAGAATAGCGGGACAGCTGAAAGAAGGGCTCTGCCTGGTAGGACGGATCGGTGGCAAGGCGAGCAAGCCTTTGCCCGATGGCGGGCGCGAACTTCGCACCATGGCCTGAACACGCGGAGCAAACGATCAGGCGGGACTCCGGCCAGCGATCGATGATGAATTCCTCGCCCGCGTCTAGCAAGCGGTCGGCGGGCGCGGTGTTGGTGTAGAGGCAGACGTCTCGATCGATGATGGGCCCGGCCGCGCCCGGGACAAGGGCGGCCAACGCTTCGCCGATCGGGCGGAGTTCGGCATCGGTGGCGTGCGGACCCCAGTCGTCGGGGCCGACCACGGGCCCGTGGTTGTGAGGCGCAGCTTTGACGCCGCGCTGTTCGAAGTCCGGAAAGCCGTAGACCATGTCATCAGGACCTCGGTCCAGAATGAAGATCGGGAAACGACCGAGCGCCACAGTGTCGGGGCTAGCAGGCGCGAACCAGCCGACCGCCTGTCGGGTCACGTTGAGCAGCGCGCCCAGTCGCGGGAGTGCGCGACCGAGCCATGGGCCAAGCGCCAGAATCGCGCGCTCGGCGAAGAACTCTTCGGTCGCCGTGCGGATCGACACGCCGTCGCGGTGCGGCGTGAAGCTCGCGCGTTCCGGAATCACACGGTCGCGAGCGCGTGCGCGCATCAGTGTCATGACGACCTCAGTGTGCAGGATCGCGCCGCCGTCCTGCACGACGACGTCCCAGTCGCCGGGCAGGTTGAAAGCCGGAAATTCCTTGTTCGCTTGAGCCGCGGTCAACATCGGATCCGGGCGCCCTTTCGCGATCGCGGCCGCGCGCGAGGACGCCACCATGGCGGAGCCGGGGCAGCCGGCCTCCAGAATGGGGGTTTCCGTCAGAATTGTTTGACCGCTTTCGGTCTGCAGCCGGATCCAGCCGGCATGAGCCTCGTCGCTCAGGCCGGTGTAGTTGGGGTTTTCGAAATTGAAGCGACGGAAAATGCGACAAGAACCATGTGACGAGCCTCGATCCGAACCTGCTGCGATCGGGTCGAAGCCAAGCGCATCGACGCCGGCATCCAGCAATGCGCCCAGCGCTGCTCCGCCCATGAGCCCCAGACCCAGCACGGCGACTTCGCATTTTCGCATGAACGCCTCACAAGCGATGCTACGACGCGGCGATCATCCGGAGGATTTCGCGGGTTGGCAAGGGCTGCGGGGAGGGCGATTGCGGCCGGCATCGACAACGCCGTATCAGATCGTCTGCAGGCTTGCTCCGCCTCTCCCGCTTGCGGGAGAGCATAGGCCGCCTTCGGCGGCCGTCCTTCAAAAGGACGCCGAGGCGTAGCCTCGGCTATCGCGCTCGCAGAGCGCGGCGGGTGAGCGCTCTCGCCGCGCAGGGACGTCCTCAGTTAATCTCGATAATCCCAGCGCGGAGACACCCTCTCCCCACCCCTCCCCCGCAAGCGTGGGAGGGAGCGCACCTTCCCTTGTCGCGATCAAGCCTACTCGCACCCCGCCTATTGCGCTGGCAAAGGAATACGCCGCAGGACGTCGTCATAGGGTGCGAGGTCGAGATAGGCCGTGACCTCGGCCGCCTTGCCATCCTGCATGAGCATGATCCACGCATAACTGTTCGCGTAAGGCCTGCCGTCACGGGCCACACCGCTGCCTTCCCAATGCGCGATGACGTGATCACCATCAGCGAAGATCCTCACGGCAGTAGGACGCACCGGTGTCGACAATCGGCTGGCGAACGGGCGGACCGCTCGATCGAGGAACACCTCGCGCCCTCTGAACTCGCCGGCGCTTGGACCGGATCCCTTGATGCGCCACACCACGTTTTCGTGCAGCAGGTCATTGAAGAATCTGGTTCCTCCCGCCGCCCATCGATCGAATGCATCGGCGACGACCCGCTTGTTGTCGCCCTGCACCGAACTGGCCTGTCCGCAAGGCGCGGCCGTTGTCAGGCTGGATGCCGTGAAGATGACCGCATAGAAGCACCACGCAAGTACGCGATTGACCATGACTGCCATTGTGTCTCCCTTTCTGGTGCAAGATGTCGTTCTGCCCCGAAGTGATGCACGCGCGGTCGGTCGAGATCGGCGACCTGTTGTTGCTGATCTAGCCGCGCCGCGCGACGCGGGCGCCGCCAAAGATGAGTTGCTCCACCATGGGGCGGCGCAAGAAGCGGCCTGGAAAAATGGGATCTGGCGCAGTCGCCTGGTCGAGGCGCGCCATCTGTTCGGCAGACAACGTTATCCCGACCGCGCCGAAATTGTCTTCCGCCTGCTCCAGCGTGCGGGCCCCGATCACCGGCGCGGTGACCGCCGGATTGGCCAGCGTCCATGCGATGGCCACCTGCGAGGACGTTGCGCCGAGCTCCGTGGCGATGGTTCGCACCGTTTCGGCCGCGGCGAGCGATCGCTCGTTGAGAAGGCCGGACGACGCGATGATCGAGGCGCGTGTCGCTCCGACCGCCCGTTCCTGAGAATCCCTGAGATCGGCGCGGGTGTACTTGCCGGTGAGCACGCCGCCGCCGAGGGGCGACCAGGGCAGCACGCCCAAGCCGAGGGTGGCTGCCAACGGAATGAGTTCATGTTCGACGGTGCGCTCGACCAGATTGTATTCGATCTGGAGGGCAACGAAGGGCGACCAACCGCGCAGATCTGCCATCGTCTGCAGCTGTGAAATGCGCCAAGCCGGCGAGTTGCAGATGCCGACGTACAAAATCTTTCCGGTGCGCACGAGATCGTCCAGGCCGCGCATCACCTCATCCGGCTGCGTCGTCGCATCCCAAGCGTGGAGGTAAAGCAGGTCGATGCGGTCCGTATCGAGTTGCCGCAGGCTCTGCTCCACGGAACGAACCATGTTGAGCCGGTGGTTGCCGCCGGAATTGGGGTTGCCGGGATCGCGGGCCATGGTGAACTTGGTCGCGAGCACGAGGCGATCGCGCTTGTCCCGTGCGAACTGGCCGACCAAACGCTCGGAAGCGCCATTGGTGTAGTTCACCGCGGTGTCGATGAAATTGCCGCCGCGGTCGACGTACAGATCGAAGATCCGCCGTGCCTCATCGGCATCGGATCCCCATCCCCATTCGGTCCCGAAGGTCATCGCGCCCAGGGCAAGGGGAGATATGCGCAGGCCGGAGCGGCCAAGCAGGCGGTATTGATCGAGCGACGTCATCAGAGCCTCCTTCGTGTGGTTCGGAGGTAGTCCCCGGTGAGAGGTGGGAGAAGTTGGCCAATGATGACTGGGGTGGTAAGCCTAGCTAACCAATGACCACCGACCTGAACCTCGTCGCCGTTTTCATCGCGGTCGCGGAAGCCAAGAGCTTCCGTGGCGCCGCCGAGCGGCTCGGCGTGACACGATCCGCCGTGAGCCAAGCTGTCCGACGCATGGAAGACCAGTTGGGCGTGGCTCTCGTCCAGCGCACGACGCGCAGCGTCAGTCTCACCGAAGCCGGCGTGCGCTTGCATCAGCGCGTGGCGCCGGCGCTCGCCGAAGTCGAACAGGCGATCAATGGCGCCCGCGACCGTGACGCGCAGCCGACGGGGCAGCTGCGTCTCGCCGTCTCATCGATCGCCGAGCGTTTCATTCGCGGTCCATTGCTGGCCGAATTCACGCACGCCAATCCCGGCGTGCGGGTTGACGTGACCGTGACCGATGACGAATTCGACATCGTGGCCGAGGGCTTTGATGCAGGCGTCCGGCTCGGCGAAGTGATCGAGCAGGACATGATCGCCGTACCGGTCTCGGGCGATCAGCGCCAGCTGGTCGTGGCCGCTCCGGCCTATCTGGAACGGTTCGGCGCCCCCTCTCATCCGCGCGAGCTTGCGCAGCATTGCTGCATCGGGTGGCGGCCGGCGCCGCACGTCGCTCCCTACCGCTGGGAATTTGCGGAAGGAGGGCGCGAGTTCGACGTCGCGGTGGAGCCGAGGATCACGACCAACGACATGTGGGTCATGGTGCGGACCGCCTGCGCGGGAGGCGGCCTGACATTCGGCATGGAGGAAACGTTTCGATCCTATATCGAACGAGGAGAATTGGTGCCCGTGCTGGAGGAATATTGCCCGTTCTTCCCCGGCTTCTTCCTCTACTTTCCGGATCGGCGGAATCTTCCGCCGAAGCTGCGCGCGCTGATCGATCACGTGCGTTATCGGCCGAGCGGAAAGCGCTAGCGCGCAGTGAAATGAGGCTCGATCGCCGCAAAGACGAAGGTGCGCTCCCTCTCCCGCTTGCGGGAGAGGGTTGGGGAGAGGGTGTTTCCGCAATGGGACAATCCCCAAGAGGAGAAAGCCCTCACCCGGCGCTTCGCGCCGACCTCTCCCGCAAGCGGGAGAGGTGAACGAGCCGCGGCAATCCCTCAAGCCCGCTCTAGTTTGCCTTGATGCCGGCCTCGCTGATCAGCTTGCCCCATTTCGTGCTCTCGCTCTCAATGAAGCGGCCGAACTGCTCCGGCGAGGTCGGCGCAGGCTCCGCGCCGAGGGTCCGGATCTTCTCCGCCACGGCAGGATCCTTCAGCGCCTTGGTGAAGGCGTCGTTCAGCCGTCCCATGACATCCGCAGGCGTGCCGGCGGGCGCAACGAGCCCGAACCAGCCGACGGACTCGAAACCCGCAATGCCGCTCTCGGCCAGCGTCGGCACAGCGGGCAAGGATGAAAGGCGGCGGGCGGAGGAAACGCCGATCGCGTTGAGCTTGCCATCGAGGATCAACTGCCGCGATGCCGGAATATCCAGCACCGCGAAGGGGACATGCCCTGCGAGAACATCGACCGCCGCCGGCGCCGTCCCGCGATACGGGACCAGCTCCATCGCGATTCCGGTCTTGTGCGTGAACAGCGCGGCGGTCAAATGCATCGCCGTCGAGTTGCCGCCATGACCGATCGACAGCGCACCTGGCCTCGCCTTGGCAAGCGCGATCGTCTCCGCGGTGTTACGCGCCGGGATATTCGCGGATGCGACCAGCACAAAGGGAATTTCCGCGAGCAGGGTGATGGGCGCGAGATCCTTCAGCGCGAACGGCATCGCGGCGTTGAGGTGTGGATTCACCGTCAGCGCGCCTGCCGGCGCCACGCCGAGCGTGTAGCCGTCCGGCCTCGCCTGCGCGACCGCGGCCATGCCGATGTTGCCGCCGGCGCCGGCGCGGTTCTCGATCACCAGGCTCTGCTTGAGCTCGGCTGTGACCAGCGGCTCGAGCGCGCGGATGACGGTGTCAGCGCTGCCGCCGGGCGGGAAGGTCACGATGATCTTGATCAATTGCTCGGGATAGGCGGCGTGGCTTGCCTTCAGCGGCAACACCGCGAAAGTCGCGGCCGTCAACACGGCCAGGATGCGGCGCCTTGCGACGTGAAACACGTTCTCCTCCTCCATGCGTTCCTGTTTTTGAACTCGGCTTCTCGAAGTTGACCTGGCGAGCTGCGCCGCCAGCCGTCCGCTCGGTGTCGTCTTACGCCGCAGCGCCAGTGATACGTGCCAGCAGGCCCAGCGGGTTCTCCGGCGCGGACTGCCCGCGCCAGGCGATGTGCTGGTCGGGCCGCGCCAGCACGAGCTTCTCGGCATAGGCGCCGTTCGCCTCCTCCGGCGCAACGTCGACCAGCGCGAGCGGCACGCCCCGCTGCTTTGCAGCGTCTTGCAGCGGCGTCACATCGATCGCCGGGTCGAACCGCAGCAATGTGTAGCCGGGGCCGAAGGCGTCGTAGAGCGAGCGTCCGTCACGCAGGCACAAATGCGGCGCGCGAGCGCCCGGCACGGTGGAGGGCGTGAAGCTGCCCATCGCATAGGGCGGCGGCGTCTCGCCGTCATAGGCGATGATCGGCGAGGCATCGTAATAATAGCCAAAGTTGAGGCCGGCGCAGCAATATTGCTGCACGTTGAGATCGTAGGCCGCCTTCGCCAGCGCCGCGCGCGCCGCGTGGCCGCGCGGCGTGTCGTCCTCGATCTCGGCGGACACGCCGCCGCGCTGCGCCATCATCTTCATCGCATGGTCCATCGCAAAGCGCGACACCTGCTCGGTGATGGGCTGGCGCTCCGCCTCATAGGCATCGAGAATCGCAGCCGGCGCCCAGCCGTTCAGATGCGCCGCCAATTGCCAGCAGAGATCGACGGCATCCGCAATGCCCGCATTCATGCCGTAGCCGGCATAGGGCATCCACAGATGCGCGGCGTCGCCGCAGATGAAGACCCTGCGGTCGCGGAAACGATCGGCCACGAGGCGGCGTCCGACCCAATCCTCCTTGCTGAGCACGCGGTATTCGAAGCGCTCGTCGACGCCGAGGATGGCGCGGATGGCCCAGTCGCGATCGACCGAATCGAACTCAGGCTCGTCGGGCTTCAGGTGGTTGTGGATCAGCCAGCGGTCGTGACCGTCGATCGCAACAACGGTGCCGGAGCGGCGCGGGTTGAGCGCGAGCACCATCCAGGCCGGCTTGTGTGCGCCCATCAACTCCTTCAGTTGCGGGGCCTCGATGAAGGTCGACTGCACGCGCTGGATCACCGGCGTGCCGGACAGGCTGGCACCGATCGCTTTCCGAACGAGGGATCGGCTGCCGTCGCAGCCGATCACGAAGCTGGCTTCGATGCGGAGCGCATGTCCGCTGTCGAGATCGCGCGCCAGCGCGACGACGTGGTCATCGTGCTGCTCGATGTCGGTGATTTCGGTGCGCGGCAGGATCTTGATGCGCGGCTGCGCGGCGGCATGGCTGAACAGGATCGGCTCGAGATAGACCTGGTTGATCCGGTGCGGCGGCTCGGGCGTCGGCCACCAGGTGTCGGGGCCGCCCGTCGCGCTATAGCGGCGCGCGCGGGAGGGAATGTCGATGCGGCAAAGCTCGATCCCGGTCGCCGTGGTCCGATAGGAGCAATCGTTGGGAAAGTCCGCAGGAAGTCCCGCATCGCGCAGCTTGGCGGCAATTCCGAGCCGTCGAAAAATCTCCATCGAGCGCGCCGACACATGATTGCACTTGACGCTGGGCGGATCGCCGGCGTGGCGGATCTCCGCGACGACGACGTCGATCCCGCGCGAGGCGAGATCCATCGCCGCAGTCAATCCGACGGGCCCGGCGCCCACCACCAGCACTTGCGCTCTCATGCTCGCTCCAATCCTTGCCGCGGATTCTGTCCGCCCGCACATCATGCATTTTATTGCAGGCCCGCTTATGAGATAAGCCGGAAAGTACTCATCAATTCATGAGCTTTTCCGATGAATGTCACCTTGCGCCAATTGGAGGCCTTCACCGGCGTGTACCGGACGCGCAGCATCACGCGGGCCGCCCGCGAGCTCGGCATTACGCAATCGGCGGCGAGCCTGTTGATCCAGCAGCTCGAGACCCAGCTCGGCGTCAAGCTGTTCGACCGCTCCACGCGTTTGGTGCAGCCGACGCTGGCTGCCGACGAGGCGTTCCACGCCGCCGAACGTATGCTGAGCGATGCGCAAGGCCTGTCGCGCCGCATGCGCGACCTCGCGCAGGCCCGCGCCGGCCGCGTCGCGTTTCTCGCCTCGGCCGGCACCGCATCGGCGCTGCTGCCCATGGTGCTGGCGAAATTCCGCGCCAGCCATCCCGGCATCGAGATCGACATGCGGGATGTTGCCGCCGACGATCTCGTGCCACGGCTGGCCACGACCGATGCCGAGTTCGCGATCGGCAGCGTGGAAGGCGAATTCGCGGACATGACGATCGAGACGCTGACAAGCGGCCGCCTGAGCGCGATCGGCCGCCGCACCGCGGACTTCGCCGCACGTCGCTCCCTCACCTGGGACGAGCTGGCGCAACTGCCGACCATCGCGATGCGCCGGGAGACGCGGATCCGCATGCAGATCGATCAGGCCCTGAGCGCGCAGGGCAAGCGCCTCGATCCGACCTATGAAGTGACCTTGATCAACACCGCCCTCGCCATGACGGCGCAGGGTCTTGGTCTCGCCATCCTTCCCGCGACGATGCTGCCGGCCGACCAGTTCCCGACACTGATCGCAAGACCGCTCGTGCGCCCCGCCCTCACGCGACCCGTGTCGCTGCTGCAGCGCCAGGGCCGAACACTGTCGCCGGCGGCGCAGGCCTTCGTGGCGACGGCGCGGGCGGTGCTGGCCGGGCGAACGACACCGGCATCAGGTTGATTTTGCGGAGCTATTTGGAAGGATCGTCGTTGAGCTGGCGGAGAGGGAGGGATTCGAACCCCCGATAGGCTTGCACCTATGCCGCATTTCGAGTGCGGTGCATTCAACCACTCTGCCACCTCTCCTGAAGGCGCCATATAGGAGCTGGGCCCCTGTGGTTGGGGGCGTTAATAGGCGAGGATGGCGGGCCAGACAAGGCGCGAAAGGGGAAAATCCGCTGCCTCTTTCAGCCCTTGTCGTCCGGCTTGTCGACCCCTTGGCCTCTCGGCTCGAAAAGGAACCGCCATGGAGCACCTGACCGTCACGGCCAATGGCGCCGATTTCCACCTGGTCCGCGCCGGAAAAGGCAAACCGCTGCTTTTGCTGCATGGCTGGCCGGAATTCTGGCTGACCTGGGAGCCGGTGATATCGAGGCTTTCGGACCGGTTCACGCTTGTCGCGCCCGATCTGCGCGGCTTCGGCGACAGCGACAAGCCCGATGGCCCTTACGGGCCGGACGGGCACGCGGCCGACATGCTGGCGCTGATGGACAGGCTCGGCATCGACCGATTCGGCGTGGTCGGCCACGATGTTGGCGGCGCGGTCATGCAGCCCCTGGCCCGGCTGGCGCAGAAGCGATTCGCTGGGCTGTTCTTCTTCGATTTCGTCTATCCCGGGATCGGGCCGCGGATGGCGGCGCCCGATCGGCTCAACCACATCTGGTACCAGTCCTTTCACCAGATGCAGATGGCGCCACAGCTCGTTGGTGCGAGCCGGGAGAGCTGCCGGCTCTATATCGGCCATTTCCTCAAAGGCTGGGCGCACCGGAGCGACGCCTTCGACGAGGTGCTGGAGGTCTTCATCGACAATTTCCTGAAAGACGGCAACCTCGCCGGCGGCTTTGCGCATTACCGCGCCTCGCATGAAGGGCGGGTTGCGATGATGAAGGGCGAAGCGCCCAAGCTGCCGCCGATCGCGGTGCCGACCTGCGTGCGCTGGGCCGAGCACGATCCGCTGTTTCCTTATTCGTGGACCGATCGGCTGTCCGAGACCTTCAGCGATCTCGATCTGAAGATGTTTCCCGATGTCGGCCACTTCCCGCATCGGGAAGATCCGGATCGCGCGGCGAGCGAGATCGCGGCGTTCTTTGCGCGTGTGGGGTGGAGTTGAGGCGCAAGAAGGCCGAACTCGGGCAGCGATGGACCTGGTGCGGCGGCCTGCGCGCACGCCTCGTCCTTCGAGACGGCGCTTACGCGCCTCCTCAGGATGAGGCTCATCAGCGTCAGTGCCCGTTGAAGCTGCAGCCACGCACTCCGCCCTCATCCTGAGGAGCCCGCCCAAGGCGGGCGTCTCGAAGGATGGCAGCAGCGAAAACTCTCAAATGCCAATGTTCGGAAAACAAGGTGGGACCGCCAGACGCGGTAAACACTGGCGGTCCCGTGCCGCTCATTGAAATACTGGCCGTGAAGGGCGGCTTCGCCGGCCGAGTGGAAGCGACGGCTAGACCCTAGCGGGCGGCGGGTTTCCCGCAACGCAATCCGTCCCTTAACCTAACCGGTCAAGGTTACCCGGGCGCGGTAAGGCCGGGGGCGGACATGCGGTCAGCATGATCGAGACCGAAACCCCTCACCCGAACGGCATCTCTCGATGCCATTCGACCTCTCCCTTCGGGAGAGGTGGGCAGCGCCGCGTGGCCGATCGACCCTGGCCGCTCAGTCGCCCTTCTTGCTGTCCTTATCCTTTTTCTTCCCGCTCTCCGTGGAATCCCGGTCCTTGCCGTTGCCGTTCTCCTTGCGGCGATTGGTGAAGCGCGCGTTGCCGAGGCCGGTGCCGATGGTGAGCACGCCCCAACGCTGGACATGCTGCATGAACGGCACTTCCGACAGGCCCTGAACGACGCCGTCATTGTGCATCAGGATCGCGGTGTCGTGCCCGCCGATGCCGGGAATCGCCTCGACCAGGCTCGCCGGCAGGTTGAACTTGCTGCTTTCCCAATTGCCGGGCAGGTTCTGCGCGCCCTTCTCGATCGAGCCGTCCGCGTTGATCACGCCGGGACAAGCGATGCCGATGAAGGGTGCGAGCTTGAAGCCTTCGGCCGCGGCATCCTCGACCAGGCCTTGCAGCATCTTGACCAGCCGCTTCACGGCGGCTTCGCGGCTCGGCTCGTCGTCGGCATGGCGCCACAGCTCGGACTTGAAGACGATCGCCTTGGACAGGTCGGGCGCCTTCTTCCAGCGGGTTTCGACGATGCCGCAGCGGATGTTGGTGCCGCCGATATCGACGGCGAGGATGCTGTCATAGGCCTCGAAGATCCAGGACGGCGCGAGGTGCAAGGCTCCGATCAGGCCGGCATCGTCAGGGTCGAAGCGGATCGGCACCAGGTCGACCTTGAAGCCCTCCGATTTCAGGATGATCTCGGCGCGTGCAATGGCGATCTCGCCGAGCCTAGAGGCGCGAAAGCCGCCCCCGACCACGATGCATTCGGTCTTGGCCCAGGCCTTGGTCTTGAGGAATCGCCGCGTGACGTAGGCGAGCTCCTGCGCGAAGTCCTCGATCGCGCTGTGCACGACGGCGGTGGCCTCGGTGTCGTCGCCGACCAGAACGGCATCCAGGAGCTTCTTGCTGATCTTGTCCGACGGCTCGTCGCCGAACGGATCCTCGCCGCTCTTGCGTAAGGGCTTGCGCCATTGTTCGAGGATCTCGCGAAAGGCGCCCTTAGAGGCGCGGTCGCCGAGAAACCCGTCCTCGTCCTTGATCTCGATGTTGAAGCTGTCGACATCGACCGACGGCAGGCGGCTCGCCCCGTGCTGGGCGATGCCCGTCGTCTTGACCAGTTCGTCCGTCGCCATGATAAGCCCTTGCCCGCGTGTCCAATTTGCGAGGACACAACGGGGTGGGAACCCGTTGGTTGCAAGCCGGCGGCAGATTCAGCCCACGCGCTGCAACTCTCGCCAAATCCTTCAAATCCGGGCGGTTTTCGCCCAGTTTTCCTTGACTCTGGGCGGATCGCGGCTATAAGTCCCACAGCCGGCGCGGGGCGTTTCTCGCGCCGCTTGTTTTTGCGTGGGTTTTCAAAGGGATAAAACCCACCCGCGCAAAACGCAGATAAACCCATAGCGACTGACAAAAAGCCGACCCGGACGAAGACGTCCCGAGGCCGGGATTGAACACGGAGAAAGAACGATGTTCGCAGTCATCAAAACCGGCGGCAAGCAATACCGCGTCGTGCCGGATGATGTTCTCGAAGTTGGCAAGATCGAAGGCGAAGTCGGCTCGATCGTGCAGTTGAATGAAGTTCTGGTGGTCGGCGGCGACACGCCGGTGCTGGGCGTTCCGACGGTGGCAGGCGCGTCCGTTGCGGTCGAGGTGCTCGACCACAAGCGCGGCCCCAAGGTCATCGCCTTCAAGAAGCGCCGCCGCAAGAATTCGCGCCGCAAGCGCGGCTATCGCGACGAGATCACCGTGCTGCGCATCAGCGAGATCCTGACCGACGGCGCCAAGCCCACCAAGGGCCCGCGTCCGAAGAAGGAGAAGGTGGCGCCGGCAGCGGAAGCCGCCGAGTAACGGAAATCGATCACGCCAATTCACGAATTGAAGCGTGAGAAATTTTGAAATGATTCCGTCAAGGAATTGACCTAGAACTACGCAGGATTTCGGAGACGAGCCATGGCTCACAAAAAAGCAGGCGGTTCATCGCGCAACGGTCGCGATTCCAAGGGCAAGCGCCTCGGTATCAAGGCGTTCGGCGGCGAGATCGTCACGCCCGGCAACATCATTGCGCGTCAGCGCGGCACCACCTGGCATCCCGGCCTCAATGTCGGCATGGGCACGGATCATACTCTGTTCGCCAAGATCGAGGGCCGCGTTGCGTTCCAGGCCAAAGCCAACGGCCGCACCTTCGTATCGGTGCTTCCGATTGCCGAGGCTGCTGAATAGACGGTGGATCAAATTGGAATCCGCCGGTCCCGACTGAACCGGCGGAGTCCTGAAGATCCCAACAGATCGAAGGCTCCAAGGGGAGGCGGGAAACCGGCCTCCCCTTTTCGTTGCTCACTTTGCATTAGTGACTTTCACGGAGCCGGACATGTTGCAGGATTTTTCGAGCGTGACCTTGGCCGAGGCGAGACCCAGCGTCGTCGCCACCGAGCGGCTGACCTTGCGGCGGCCGACGCTGGCCGACGTCAGGACCATCGCCCGGCTCGCCAACGACCGCCGTGTCGCCGAGAACACCCGCCGCCTGCCGCATCCCTATTCGCAGGACGACGCCGCCGACTTCATCCGCGCCACCGCCGAGCTCGGAGCTGAGACCGTGTTCCTGATCGAGCACGACAGCGGGCCGGTTGGCATGGTCGGCATCGATTGCTCCAGGCCCGGCAATGCCGAGCTCGGCTATTGGCTCGGCGTCGAGCATTGGGGCCAGGGCTTTGCCACCGAGGCCGCGCGCGGCGCGATCGACTTCTTCTTCGAGGAGTTCGAGGACGAGCATCTCTACGCCGGCGCGCGCGTCACCAATCCGGCCTCGCGCAAGGTGCTGGAGAAGTGCGGCTTCCAATGGAGCGGCGTGCAGCTGCATCGCTTCCTGGCGCTGGGCTCCTCGACGCCCGTCGACTGCTTCCGCCTCTCGCGCGGGGTGTGGGCCTCCCTGAAGAGCTGGAGCAGTGCAAGACGGGTGCGGTAGCTTACCCTCCCCTGGAGGGGGAGGGCAAGAGTTACGCCGGCGGATTCACTTCGTCGCCGGGACGTCCCAAATCTCGTTCGCGCAAGTAGATATAGAACCCGGCGCCGATGATGATGGCGGCGCCGACGAGTGTTGCGATGGACGGGACGTCGCCGAACACGACGAAGCCGAAGATCACGGCCCAGACGATCATCGAATATTGATAGGGCACCACGACGCTGGCCGGCGCGAGCTTGAGCGAGCGGTTGACGCAGAACAGCGCGGTCACCGAGACGCATCCGGCGAGCGCGAAGATCACGAGGCTGCCAGGGGTCGGCGGCACCCAGTGGAACGCCGACAGCACCGCCCCCAGCGAAAACGTGCCGATGAATTGCGAGGACGCCATCACGATGTCGGGCGTCTTGCGCAGGCTGCGCGTGATCAGCATCAGGGTTGCGAAGGAGAGGCTGCCGCCGAGCGCGATCAGCGCCGGCAGGCTGACCGTCTGCGCAGACGGGCGCAGCGCGATCAAGACGCCGCAAAAGCCGATCAGGATCGCGGTCCAGCGCCGCCAGCCGACCTTCTCGCCGAGAAAGATCGCCGACATCGCGGTGACGAAGATCGGACCTGCGAGATAATAGGTGATGACGTCGGCGAGCGGCAGATAGACGGTTGCGAGAAAGAAGGCCGCGACTTCCAGCGTCGACAGCACGACGCGAACCAGCTGCAGGCCCGGCCGCTCCAGATGCAGGAACAGGTCGCGCTGCTTCCAGATCAGGGGCGACAGCAGCAGCAGCGCCGCGCAGGCACGCAGGAACAGGAGCTGCCCCACCGAATAGGTCCCGACCAGGAACTTGCCCATGGCATCGCCGAACGAGAACATGAAGATCGACAGCACCATGAGCCCGATGCCGGCCAGGCGCGCGGAGCGATCGTCATAGGCGGAGAGATTCTTGAACAGGGGCATTGCGGTCGTTCGTGGGAAGCGTCATTGCGAGCGAAGCGAAGCAATCCAGACTGTCTCCGCAGCGGCAGTCTGGATTGCTTCGTCGCTTCGCTCCTCGCAATGACAAGGAGAGAGCGCGGAATCATGGCGACCGGAGTCGCTTGCGGTCGTTTTAATGACGTGAGCCGCCGGGACAAGCCCGCTACCGCCGAATTGAACGGATTGTCGCACTCTTCGCATCGCGGTAGCGATACGAGCCACATCGACCAGAGAGCCTGACATGACCGATTTCGATCCGGCCCGGCATCGCATGATCCCGACGCAACGCTGGTTTGAGGATTTCGTCGTGGGCGAACGCTTCGTGCTGCCGAGCCGCACCCAGACCTCGGCTGTGTTCGCCGCATTCCAGACCGCGAGCGGCGACACCCATCCCGTGCACTATGACGTCGAATATTGCCGCGCCCGCGGCATGCCGCATCTGCTCGCCCACGGCTTCCAGACCCTGATCCACACCGCGCCGGGCGCCGGCCTGTTTCCGTTCCTGGTCGAGGAATCGCTGGTCGGCTTCCTCGAGCAATCGAGCCGCTTTCTGAAACCCGTGTTCGCCGACGACACCCTTTATCCGGCGCTCCAGGTCACCGAGCTTGTGCCGGGGCGCTCGACCGGCACGGTGGCGCTGCGCAGCACCGTGTTCAACCAGCGCAAGGAGCTGGTGCTGGAGGGACTGCAGAAATTCCTGATCCGGCGGCGGCCGGCCGGTTAAGCAAGGGGCAGAATCGCCAGAAATTCGGGCGATTCGCAGGGTGTTCGGGTTGCCGGAGGGGGCCGGCTGGCCTACCTATGGCCCATGAAATTCCTCGACGAAGCAAAGGTCTATATCCGCTCCGGTGACGGCGGGAACGGCTGCGTGGCGTTCCGCCGCGAGAAGTTCATCGAATTCGGCGGTCCCTCCGGCGGCAATGGCGGCCGCGGCGGCAATGTCATCCTCGAGGTCGCCGACGGCCTCAACACGCTGATCGACTACCGCTACCAGCAGCATTTCAAGGCCCAGAAGGGCGAGAACGGCATGGGCTCGGACCGCCACGGCGCCAACGGCAAAAACATCGTGCTGAAGGTTCCCGTGGGCACGCAGATCTTCGACGAGGACCGCGAGACGCTGATCCACGATTTCACCAAGGTCGGCGAGAAATTCGTGCTGGCCGAGGGCGGCAATGGCGGCTTCGGCAATGCGCATTTCAAATCGTCGACCAACCGCGCGCCGCGCAACGCCAATCCCGGCCAGCCCGGCGAGGAGCGCTGGATCTGGCTGCGGCTGAAACTGATCGCCGATGCCGGCCTGGTCGGCATGCCCAATGCCGGCAAATCGACCTTCCTGTCGAAGGTCAGCGCGGCGCGGCCGAAGATCGCCGACTACCCCTTCACCACGCTGCATCCGCAGCTGGGCGTCGTGAATGCCGACGGACGCGAGTTCGTGCTCGCCGACATTCCCGGGCTGATCGAAGGCGCGCATGAGGGCACCGGCCTCGGCGACCGCTTCCTCGGCCATGTCGAGCGCTGCCGCGTGCTCTTGCATCTGATCGACGCAACAAGCGAGCATGCCGGCAAGGCCTACAAGACGGTACGCAAGGAGCTCGATGCCTATGGCGGCCAGCTCACCGACAAGATCGAGATCGTTGCGCTGAACAAGATCGACGCGGTCGAGCCGGACGAGCTCAAGAAGCAGAAGGACCGGCTGAAGCGCGCCGCCAAGAAGACGCCGCTGCTGATTTCCGGTGCGACCGGCCAGGGCGTCAAGGAAGCGTTGCGCGCGCTGGCCGATGTGATCGGCGAGAGCCCGGTGTCTGCGAAGGCGAAGAGCGCGGCCGAAGCGGAGCCGTGGTCGGCCTAAACTCTCTCCCCACCGTCGTCCCCGCGAAGGCGGGGACCCATACCGCGTGATCTATCTTTTGCGAATGGTCGTAGTACCGACCGACGAATCTTCGCCAAACAACTCCCTGTGGTTATGGGTCCCCGCCTTCGCGGGGACGACAGCGGAGTGCATCGCTGCGAGCGCGCGCATCACCGGCTTGTCTTGGCGCGCGCAATATCGCAGCATCAAACGATCAAGAAACGGCAGGGATAATTCATGGCGCGCGCGAAGAACGTTCTCTGGATCATGTGCGACCAGCTTCGCTACGATTATCTCGGCTGCACCGGCCATCCCACGCTGAAGACGCCCAACATCGACGCCATGGCGAAGCGCGGCGTGCTGTTCACGAAGGCCTATGTGCAATCTCCGATCTGCGGCCCGTCGCGGATGTCGTTCTACACCGGCCGCTACATGCGCTCGCACGGCTCGCACTGGAACGGCTGGCCGCTGCGGGTCGGCGAGCCCACGCTCGGTGATCACCTCAAGACAATCGGCGTGCGCAACGTGCTGGTCGGCAAGACCCACATGGCCCCTGATATCGAAGGCATGAAGGCGCTCGGCATCCCGCCGGAATCCATGATCGGCGTGCACGTCGCCGAATGCGGCTTCGAACCTTACGAGCGCGACGACGGCTTGCATCCGACGGGGCGGCCGCGCCCGAAATACGACGAGTATCTCCGCCAGCAGGGTTTTGAAGCCACCAATCCCTGGGAGCATTGGGCCAATTCCGGCGCTGCCGAGGATGGCAGCTTGCAGAACGGCTGGCTGCTGGTGCACGCCGACAAGGCCGCGCGCGTGCCGGACGAGCATTCCGAGACGCCCTACATGACGCGGCGCGCGATGGACTTCATCGGCGAGGCCGAGACCGACGGCCGTCCCTGGTGCCTGCATCTGTCCTACATCAAGCCGCACTGGCCCTATATCGCGCCCGAGCCCTATGCCAGCATGTATTCGACCGATGACATGATCCCGGTGATCCGCTCGATGCGCGAGCGGCAGAATCCGCATCCGGTGTTCGGCGCCTACATGGACATGCGCTACTCCCGCAACATGGCGCGCGACGAGGCCCGCGAAAAGGTGATCCCGACCTATATGGGCCTGATCACCCAGATCGACGACCAGATGGGCGTGCTGATGAAATTATTGGGTGAGCGCGGCCTGCTCGACACGACGATGATCGTGTTCACCAGCGATCACGGCGATTATCTCGGTGATCACTGGATGGGCGAGAAGGACCTGTTCCACGAACAGTCGGCGAAGATTCCGCTGATCATCATCGATCCCTCCCGGGAAGCCGACGCCACCCGCGGCACGCGCAGCGATGCGCTGGTCGAGGCGATCGATCTTGCGCCGACCTTCGTCGATTATTTCGGCGGCAAGGTGCCGGGCCACATCCTCGAAGGACGTTCGCTGCTGCCGCTGCTGCGCGGGCCAACGCCGCCGGATTGGCGCAAGGTGGCGTTCTCCGAATACGACTACGCGATGCAGGACGTGCGGCTGAAGCTGGACCAGCCGATCGAGCGCTGCCGCCTGTTCATGGTGTTCGACGGCCGTTGGAAATACATCCACGCCTCCGACTTCCGTCCGATGCTGTACGATCTCGAAACCGATCCGGACGAATACGTCGATCGCGGCGACGATCCTGGTGCGCCGGCATCATCGCGCGGCTGCAGGCCGAGCTGTTCGACTGGGCGCTGCATCCGAACGACCACATCACCACGCCGCGCGAGAAGATCGCCGCCTATGCGGATAATCAGCTGCAGGTGAAGAACGGCGTTTTGATCGGCATTTGGGATGAAGCCGAACTCACGGCGATCAAGGACGGGATAGCGCAGCGCACGAAGATGTAATTGTCGATCCTCATGGTGAGGAGGCGCGAAGCGCCGTCTCGAACCATGAAGGCCCCGCTGCTACAGCCGGGCCTGTCATCCTTCGAGACGCGCGCAAGAGCGCGCTCCTCAGGATGAGGGGATAGAGTACGCGGCTAGCTAGCGATCGACCAGGCGTCCTTCAAATTCAGGCTTACCTGGCACCAGAAAGAGCCGATACCACTCAATATCCCTTCGCTCGGCAATTTCGGTATCCGAGAGTTTCGCGGTTTCGCCAAGGCTCGATTGATCGATGCCGAGATTTTGCGCCGCGGCGTAGACGGCATAATCGCCGCACTCGACTTCTGCGGAGAGTGCCGGATGATGATCGATCACCGACATGACGTGGATCCGCCCGCTCCCGGAATGGAAATGCACGCACGTGATTCGCTGCCATTCTTCCGATGAAGGTGGCAGATCGCTCGACACGAGCTCAACCCAATGGTCATTGAGATCAGCTTCGGTGTTAATCATCCGAAACGCAGGCACGCCGGCAAAACCTTGCTTTGTTTTCTCCGCGTCCCAGTTCTCTTCGCTTCCAAGGGGCCTGAACGGATCGTCACACACGACGATCTGATAGTGGCTTGCAAATACGCGCGCTGCACCGAGTAACCGCTGTGTCATGGCCCCGCAAACCAGATTCAATTCTCGATCTTGTATCCCGTCGCCTTGACGATCGGCTGCCACAGCGCGGTGTTCGCGGCGAGCTCCTTGGATAGCCCGTCCGCATCGCTGCCGACCGGTATCAAGCCAATCGCCGTCAGTTTCTCCTTCACCTCGGGCTTGGCAAGCGCCGCGCTCGCGGCCGCGCCGAGCTTGCTCGCAAACTCCGGCGGGCTGCCGGCGGGAAGCCACATGCCGTACCAAGCATCCGCAACGAGATCGATGCCACTTTCCTTCAGCGTCGGCACGTCAGGCGCGAACGGTGAACGCTCCGCGCTCGCGACCGCGATGATCTTCACGCCCTTGGCGCGATGCTGCGGCAGCGCGTCCGCGAGCGTCGTGATGCCGAACGAGACGTGGCCGCCGACGAGATCGTTGAGGATCGGCGCGCTGCCGCGATAGGGCACGCGGGTCAGGGGAATGCCGAGGTCCCTCTCGAGCTTGGAGCCCATGAAATGCGGGATCGTGCCGTTGCTCGGCACGCCGAACGAGGTCTTGTCGGGATGCGCCTTGAGCCACGTCACGAAGCTCTTGAAATCGACGGCTTCGACCGCCGGGTTGATCACCAGCGCAAATTCGAAGCGCGCCAGCAGCGAGACCGGCACGAAATCATTCGCGGTGTCGAAGCTCGGTGTCTTCTCCACCATCGGCAGCAGGTACATGGTCGGCCCGGTCGTCACCAGCACCATGCTGCCGTCGGGGCTCGCACCCTTCACCGCCTTGATGCCGATCAGGCCGTCGCCACCGGTGCGATTCTCGACCACGACGGTCCGTTGCAGCGCCGGCGCCATTTCCTGCGCGATCAGCCGGCACAGCGTGTCGCCGCCGGCTCCCGCCGCGAACGGGAAGATGATTTTCGTGAGCCCGGCCTGCGCTCGAGACCCGCCCGCCTGCGCCAACAGCGGCAGCCCAAGATATCCTCCAAGACATCCGGCCATGAATTTGCGGCGATCCATGCGTTTCCTCTCTCGGCCCCATTATCGTTGAGCGCAGTTAGAGCCAGGCGGAGGCCTGGCACAAGGCCGACATGCGCCGTTTACCATGCCGGCTGCCTTGCGCCGGTCACCATCCTGCTGCAAAAGCAGGGCTCATCGGCGCCGCCTGTCGCTCCGCCGTTTCCAATGCAGAGCAGATCGCCCAAGCGCGCCAACATACATACACATGGCCAGCCCCGAACTCAGTCAATTCCGCCGCATCGTCGTCAAGGTCGGCTCCGCGCTGCTGGTCGATTCCGACAAGGGCGAGGTGCGGGCGTCCTGGCTCGCCGCGCTCGCCGACGACATGGCCAAGCTGCACAAGGAAGGACGCGACGTCCTCGTCGTATCCTCGGGCTCGATCGCGCTGGGCCGCAGCCGGCTGAAATTGCCGCGCGGACCGCTGAAGCTGGAAGAGAGCCAGGCCGCCGCTGCCGTCGGCCAGATCGCGCTGGCGCGGATCTGGTCGGAAGTGCTCGGGGCGCACGGTATCGGTGCCGGCCAGATCCTGGTGACGCTGCAGGACACCGAGGAGCGCCGCCGCTATCTCAATGCGCGCTCCACCATCGGCAAGCTGCTGGAATGGCGCGCCATCCCCGTGATCAACGAGAACGACACGGTGGCGACCACCGAGATCCGCTACGGCGACAATGATCGCCTCGCCGCGCGCGTCGCCACCATGGCGAGCGCCGACCTGCTCGTGCTGCTGTCCGACATCGACGGGCTCTACGACGCCCCGCCGAAGAACAACCCGAACGCAAAGCTCATTCCGGTCGTCGACAGCATCTCCTCGGAGATCGAGGCGGTGGCGGGCGATGCCGAGTCCGAGCTGTCGCGCGGCGGCATGCGCACCAAGGTCGAGGCGGCCAAGATCGCCACGACCGGTGGCACGCATATGCTGATCGCCTCCGGCAAGATCGAGCATCCCTTGCAGGCGATCGCCGATGGCGGCCGCTGCACCTGGTTCCTGACGCCCGCCAACCCCATCACCTCGCGCAAACGCTGGATCGCGGGCACGCTGGAGCCAAAGGGCACGCTGACCATCGATGCCGGCGCCGTGACGGCGCTACGTGCCGGCGCCAGCCTGCTGCCGGCCGGCGTGATCAAGGTCGAGGGCCAGTTCGCTCGCGGCGATGCCGTGATCGTGCGCGGCCCCGACGGCAGCGAGGTCGGCCGCGGCCTGATCGCCTATGACGCCGAGGTCGCGGAGAGGATCAAGGGCCGCTCCTCCCCGGACGTGATGGCCATCCTCGGCATCAGCGGCCGCGCCGAGATGATCCACCGCGACGATCTGGTGGTGGGCGGGTAAGGGCCGCCTCCGTCATTCCGGGGCGGTGCGCTAGCACCGAACCCGGAATCTCGAGATTCCGGGTCTGGTCCTTCGGACCATCCCGGAATGACGGCGCAGCTCGTGCGTGGATGGCCGTGTCAAGCCCGGCCTGACGTCGGGGCTGGGCCAGTGACCTAGCTGGCCCGCCGTCGGGAGACCTGCCATACCCTCCCTGCCCTTCGCAAAAGCGGGATTTCCGTGCTAGGACACCGCCTTAGCAGAAGGTTGAACTCCCATGGCCGCCCCCCTCAAAGCCGTCGACGGCAATGCCGATCGCACTAGCGATCTCTTGGCGCTGATGTCCGATCTCGGAACCCATGCCCGCGCTGCCGCGCGCGTGCTGGCGCTGGCGCCGCCGGAGCAGAAGAACCGGGCGCTGGAGGCCATGGAGCGGTCGATCCGCGCCAACGCTGCCGCGATCCTCGCTGCCAATGCCGAGGACGTCGCGGAGGCCCGCGCCTCCGGCAATGCCACCTCCTCCTTCATCGACCGCCTGACGCTGACGCCGGCGCGCATCGAGGGAATGGCCGAGGGCATCGGCATCGTGCGCGGCATCGCCGATCCGATCGGGGTCGTCATCGAGAGCTGGCAGCGGCCGAACGGCATGACCATCGAGCGCGTGCGCGTGCCGCTCGGCGTCGTCGGCGTGATCTTCGAGAGCCGGCCGAACGTTGCGGCCGACGCCGGCGTGCTGTGCCTGAAGTCAGGCAATGCCGTAATCCTGCGCGGCGGCTCGGACAGTTTCCGATCGTGCCGCGCGATCCATGACTGCCTGGTGCAGGGCCTGCGCGAAGCTGGCCTGCCGGAAGCTGCGATCACGCTGGTGCCGACGCGCGACCGCGCGGCGGTCGGCATGATGCTGTCGGGCCTGAGCGGCGCCATCGATGTCATCGTGCCGCGCGGGGGGAAAAGCCTCGTCGCGCGCGTCGAGCAGGAAGCGCGCGTGCCTGTGTTCGCGCATCTCGAGGGCGTCAACCACGTCTATGTCGATGCCAGCGCCGACCTCGCCATGGCGAAGTCGATCGTGCTCAATGCCAAGATGCGGCGCACCGGCGTCTGCGGCGCTGCCGAGACGCTGCTGGTCGACCGCGCTGCCGCTGGCAAGAACCTTAAGCCGCTGGTCGAGATGCTGCTCGATGCCGGCTGCGAGGTGCGCGGCGACGAGGCCGTGCAGAAGGCCGATGCGCGCGTCAAGCCGGCGAGCGACGAGGATTGGGACACCGAATATCTCGACGCGATCATCGCGGCGAAGGTGGTGGACGGCGTCGACGGCGCGATCGCGCATATTCAGGACCACGGCTCGCATCACACCGATGCCATCGTGAGCGCGGATGAGGCTGCGGCGCAGAAATTCCTCAGCGAGGTCGATTCCGCGATCGTGCTGCACAACGCCTCGACGCAGTTTGCCGATGGCGGCGAGTTCGGTTTCGGCGCCGAGATCGGGATTGCCACCGGCCGCTTCCACGCGCGCGGCCCGGTCGGCGCCGAGCAATTGACGAGCTTCAAATATCGCGTCCACGGCACCGGGCAGACCCGGCCGTAGACGTCGCGGGGCGCGGGCATTGAGCAATAATCTCGTCGTGCCGCGCTTCGTGGCGCAAGCGGTCCCGGCCTCGACGCCGGGCATGCGCATCGGCCTGCTCGGCGGCTCGTTCAACCCGCCGCATCAGGCTCATCGCGCCATCAGCCAGTTCGCACTGAAGCGATTGCAGCTCGATCGCGTCTGGTGGCTGGTCACGCCAGGCAATCCGCTCAAGGAGAACGGCACGCTGCACGAGCTCGGCGAGCGCATGCAGGCCGCGCGCGACGTCGCCGACGATCCGCGCATCGAGGTGAGCTGTCTCGAATCCGTCATTCGCACTCGCTATACTATCGACACGATCAACACCTTGCGCCGCCGCTTTCCTGGCTTGCGCTTTGTCTGGATCATGGGCGCCGACAATCTCGCTCAATTCCATCGTTGGCAGGACTGGCGGCGCATCGCCGCCCAGGTGCCGATGGCGGTGATCGATCGCCCGCCGCAGAGTTTTCGCGCGCTCGGCTCGCCCGCAGCCCAGGCGTTATCGCGCTACCGCCTGCCCGAAAAAAAGGCGCCCCTGCTTGCAGATCGGCCGGCACCGGCCTGGGTGTTCCTGACCGGATTGAAGCTGAACCTGTCCTCGACCGGCCTACGGAACCCGGATGGGAGCTGGAAAGGTACGAAGTGAGACGAAGTGTACGGACATGGTGTGGACTACGGGCTCTCTGGCATATTGAAACCCTTAACCCCACATGATGTAGTGTAACCGGTGGGCGCCGGATTCGGCGTTCGCGATACAGTGAAAGGAATGGTCCCTGACCGCATCTGTATTGTCCAAGCCTGTTTTACCCAAGGTTGCCAAGCCTACGCGTAAAACATCGACCAAAGCTGCGGCCTTGAAGGCGCAACCCGACGCCGACAAGACGCTGAGCCTGATCCTCTCCCGCCTCGAGGACATGAAGGCGGAAGAGACGGTCACAATCGACCTTCGCGGCAAATCGGCGTACTCCGACTACATGATCGTCACCACCGGCCGGGTGAACCGGCACGTCGGCGCGATCGCGGAAAACGTCACCAAGAGCCTCAAGGAAAACGGCATCAAGAACATCCATGTCGAGGGCTTGCCCAATTGCGACTGGGTGCTGATCGATTCCGGCGACGTGATCGTGCACGTGTTCAGACCCGAGGTCCGCGAGTTCTACAACCTCGAGCGGTTGTACACGCAGGGCCCAGGGGCGGCGAAGGCGATCTAGGCTCACTGCCGATTTCGAATCGGCTGACGCGCATGCTAGCGTCGTGCGCGCGCCTGTTGCGCGCGGTCTTGTCAACGCGGCACTGAAATCATGCGTGTTGCTGTCATTGCGGTGGGCCGGCTGAAGCAGGGCCCCGAACGGGAGCTTGCCGACCGCTATTTCGAACGGTTCTGCGACGCCGGCGGCAAGCTCGGATTCCGCGGGCTCAGTGTCTATGAAGTTGCCGAAAGCCGCGCGCGCGATGCCGCGACGCGGATGGCCGAAGAGGCCGCGGCGATCTCGGCGCATATTCCTGACAAGGCGATCCTGGTGGCGCTGGACGAGCGCGGCCAAAATCTCGACTCCACCGTATTCGCACGGCATCTCGGACGCTGGCGCGACGAGGGGGCCGGACATACTTTCTTCGTGATCGGAGGGGCGGACGGACTTTCGCCCGAATTGCGCCGTAAGGCCAAGCTCGCGATCGCGTTCGGCTCTGCGACCTGGCCGCACCAAATGGTCCGCGTCATGCTTCTGGAACAGCTGTATCGGGCCGCCACCATCCTGGCCGGCCACCCCTATCACCGCGCGTGATGCGCGCCACAACGAGCACCTTTGCCGACACGATGCGAGCGCCGCTCCTCAACCTGCTGCTGATCACGGGCATTGCCGGCGCAAGCCTCGCGCAAGCGAACACAAGCCTCGCGCAAGCTCCGACGCAAGGCCAGACAGTTGCGCCGCCGCCGCAGACCGCGGCGGTCTCGCCCGATGCGATCAAGCAGCGCGAGCAGGAGCTGGAGGCCGCGCGCGCGAGGCAACGAAGCGCGGAAGAAGCGCAGGCCAAGCTCAAGGCCGAGATCACCGCGCTCGGCCAGGACCGCACCCAGCTCAATCAGCAGCTGATCGAAACCGCCGCCAATGTGCGCGCCGTGGAGACCAAGATCGACGAGGCCGAGGCGCGGCTGCGCGCGCTGAACGGCCGCGAGCAACAGATGCGCGCTTCGCTGGATTCGCGCCGCGCCGACATCGTCGAGGTGCTGGCGGCCTTGCAGCGCGCCGGCCGGCGCACGCCGCCGGCGCTGCTGGTGCGGCCCGAAGATGCGCTGCAATCACTGCGCACCGCGATGCTGCTCGGTGCCGTCGTGCCGGAATTGCGCGGCCGCGCCGAAAGAATCGCGGGCGAGCTCGGCGAGCTCGTGGCCTTGCGCAGGACCATCGCCACCGAGCGCGATCAGCTCGCCTCCGACCGTGACAAGGTCAGGAGCGACCAGACCCGGCTCACCGCCCTGATCGAGGAACGGCAGCGCCAGCAGTCCGCACGCGAAAAAGACCTCGACGCCGAAGGCGCGCGCGCGATCGCGCTGTCAAAGCAGGTCGGCGATCTCCAGGGGTTGATCGCCAAGATGGAGCAGGACCTGCAAAGCGCCGCCAAGGCGGCCGAGAAAGCCGCCGAGGCCGCAAGGCAGGCCGAGGCCAAGGCGGCTGCCAGCGCCAAACAGGGCCCGGGCGCGTTCAAGGACAAGTCCCGCACCACCCCGGCGATCGCCTTCGCCTCGGCCAGGGGTCTCCTGCCGTTTCCGGTTAACGGTAACAAGATCAGGGATTTTGGCGGTTCCGACGGGGTCGGCGGCGTCCAGAAGGGCATTTCGCTGGCGACCAAGCCCGGCGCCCAGGTCACGACGCCGTGTGATGGCTGGGTTGTGTATGCCGGCCCATTCCGCAGCTATGGACAACTCTTGATCCTCAATGCCGGGGGCGGGTATCATGTCCTGATCGCCGGGATGGAGCGCATTTCGGTCAACATCGGGCAGTTTGTGCTCACGGGGGAGCCGGTCGCGACGATGGGGTCGACCTCTCAGGTCGCCTCCATTCTCGCCACGAACGCGAGTCAACCTGTGCTGTATGTCGAGTTCCGTAAAGACGGCACTCCAATCGATCCAGGCCCATGGTGGGCCGCAAATGAAGGCGAGAAGGTTCGCGGATGATGCGCAAGACTTCAGTAATCCTCCTCAGCGCCGCCACCGGTGCGGCGCTGACGCTGTTCGTGACCCAGCCGCGCGCGGTGTTCATGGGCTCCAGCGCGCGAGCCGCCACCGCGGACACCTATCGCCAGCTCAACCTCTTCGGCGACGTCTTCGAGCGCGTGCGCTCCGATTACGTCGAGAAGCCCGATGACACCAAGCTGATCGAATCCGCCATCAGCGGCATGCTCACCGGCCTCGATCCGCATTCGAGCTACATGGACGCCAAGAGCTTCCGCGACATGCAGGTGCAGACCCGCGGCGAGTTCGGCGGCCTCGGCATCGAGGTCACGATGGAAGACGGCCTGATCAAGGTGGTCTCGCCGATCGACGACACGCCCGCTTCGCGCGCCGGCATCATGGCCAACGACATCATCACCAATCTCGACGACGAGGCGGTGCAGGGCCTGACCCTGAATCAGGCGGTCGAGAAGATGCGCGGCCCCGTCAACACCAAGATCAAGCTCAAGATCATCCGCAAGGGCCAGGACAATCCGCTCGACGTGACGCTGGTGCGCGACAACATCCGCGTCCGCTCGGTGCGCGCGCGCGTCGAGCAGGATGACATCGGCTATATCCGCATCACCACCTTCAACGAGCAGACCACCGAAGGCCTGAAGCGCGAGGTCGGTAACCTCACGAACCAGATCGGCGGCGACAAGCTCAAGGGCTTCATCATCGACCTCCGCAACAATCCGGGCGGCCTGCTCGAGGAAGCGGTCACCGTCTCGGACTCCTTCCTCGAGAAGGGCGAGATCGTCTCGACCCGCGGCCGCAATGCCGAGGAGACCCAGCGCCGCACCGCGCATGCGGGCGACCTGACCAAGGGCAAGCCTGTCATCGTGCTGGTCAATGGCGGCTCGGCTTCGGCGTCGGAAATCGTCGCCGGCGCGCTCCAGGACCACAAGCGCGCGACGATCGTCGGCACGCGCTCGTTCGGCAAGGGCTCGGTGCAGACCATCATTCCGCTCGGCTCGGGCAACGGCGCGCTGCGGCTGACCACGGCGCGCTATTACACGCCGTCGGGCAAGTCGATCCAGGCCAAGGGCATCGTGCCCGACATCGAAGTGCTGCAGGACGTGCCTGACGAGCTGAAGTCGCGCACCGACACCAAGGGCGAGGCTTCGCTGCGCGGCCATCTGAAGAACGACGGCGACGAGAAGACCGGCTCGCAGTCCTATGTCCCGCCGGACGCCAAGGACGACAAGGCGCTCAAGCTCGCCGGCGACCTGCTCCACGGCATCAAGAACAGCGCCTCCGCCGCGCCGACCCCGGGCAACGACAACAAGGCCACGACCGACAAGCCCAAAGCGGCGAATTAAGTCGGCGTCACGCGCGATCCCACGAAAGGGCGGCTTCCTGAAGCCGCCCTTTTTGCTTGGAACTCCCGTCGTCCCCGGCCTCTCCCGGCCTGCCGCCGCTTGACCGCGGCGTGGTATCGTCGGCACGAGTGATTCGGGATCGCGCATGACTGAGACGGCCGACGATCTGAGCGCCCCGCTCGGACAGGACAAGCCGCGCCGGAAACGCCGGCTGCGGCTGCCGTTCACCGCCCTGCAGCTGGTGGCCGTCCTGCTCGGCCTGTTCCTGATTAGCTTTGCCGGCTTCGCCATCTTCAACAAGGATCCGTTCGGCGGCGAGCCGATGGCCAGGCTCGCGATCCGCGCTCCCACTGCCACGGACGAGAAGCCGGCCGCGTCCGGCCACGGCGCGGAGAGCAAGCCGGACGCCAAGCACGAGACCAAGGAAGCGCCGAAGCAGGCCGCGCCCGGCGAGCAGAAGACCATCACCATGATCGACGGCTCCACCGGCGCCCGCCACGACGTGGTGATCGGCGCAGGCGATGCTGCCGACAAGGGCGAGGCGGCATCCGGCCCGCCGCCCGTCATGGCCGGGATCAATCCGAAGCTGCTGGAGAAATCACGCTACGGCATGATCCCGGTGGTGGCCGACGGGCTGAGGCCGTTCACCGTCTATGCGGCCGATGCCGACCGTGCCAAGGCTGCCAAGATGCCTGTGGTCGCGATCGTGATCGGCGGCCTCGGCGTCGGCGCCGCAAAAACCACCGATGCCATCATGAAGCTGCCGCCGGCGGTGACGCTGGCCTTCACGCCCTACGGATCCGATCCCGGCAAGCTCGCCGAGCGGGCGCGGACGCAGCGCCACGAGATCTTCCTCCAGATCCCGATGGAGCCCTACGACTTCCCGGACAACGATCCGGGGCCGCAGACGCTGCTGACCTCGCTCAGCCCCGACCAGAACATGGACCGCCTGTACTGGCACCTCAGCCGGATGCAGGGCTATGCCGGCCTCACCAATTTCATGGGCGCCCGCTTCATCGCGACCGAGCCGGCGATGCAGCCGATCATCCGCGAGGCGGCCAAGCGCGGCCTCGGCTTCTTCGACGACGGCTCCTCGCCCCGCAGCATCGCGCCCCAGGCGGCGGCCAACCAGGCCGTGCCGTTCGGCAAGGGCGATATCGCCATCGATGCGGTGCCGACGGCGACCGAGATCGACCGCGCCCTCAACAAGCTGGAATCGACGGCGCGCGAGCGCGGCATCGCCGTCGGCACGGCCTCCGCCCTGCCCGTCTCGATCGAGCGCATCAGCGCCTGGACCAAGACCTTGGGCGACCGAGGTATCCTTTTGGTGCCATTGACAACCGCGATGCTGAAATCAAAATCCAGCTAAATCAACGAATTGGTTCGGCACGGGTCTCGCGGGGCCGGCATGCCTTCCAAAAATGCAGGCAAGAGGTCTGGCGGAATGGCGCGTTACGAGGATCTGCCCTACCGGACCTGTGTCGGTGTGATGCTGATCAATCCAAAGGGACTGGTGTTCATCGGCCGCCGCGCCGGCGGCATCGAGCATGTCGACGACACCCATGTCTGGCAGATGCCGCAAGGCGGGGTCGATCCCGGCGAGGACACCTGGGAGGCGGCCAAGCGCGAGCTCTACGAGGAGACCAGCGTGCGCTCGGTCGAGCGGCTCGGCGAGGTCCCGGACTGGCTCACTTACGACATCCCGCGCACGGTCGCCGGGCGCGCCTGGAAAGGCCGCTACCGCGGCCAGCGCCAGAAATGGTACGCGGTGCGCTTCACCGGCAAGGACAGCGAGATCAATGTCGCGAATCCCGGCGGCGGCGGCCACAAGGCGGAATTCGTGAGCTGGCGCTGGGAGTCGATGAAGAATCTCCCTGAGCTGATCATCCCGTTCAAGCGCCCGGTCTATGAGCGCGTGGTGCAGGAATTTTCTGCGCTGGCGGAGGGGTAGCGAGCTTCATCCCAGCACTCCGCTCGTCACCCCCGCCTAGTGCGCAATTGCGCACGGGGGCGGGGGTCCATAACCCCGGACGGGAGTGGTGGGCCGGATATCACCACGAGCTTCCAACCGTCCACCGCCTGTGGTTATGGATTCTCAGGTGCGCAATTGCGCACCAGAGCTCGCGCTCCGCGCGCCCCGGAATGACAAGATGACCAATGAAAAACCCTACCGCCCGAACGTCGGCATCGCCCTGTTCAACGCTGACGGCCATGTGCTGATCGGCCATCGCTTCAAGGGCGACGGGCCCGAGATCATCCTGCCGGGGCTCGACTGGCAGATGCCGCAGGGCGGTGTCGACGAGGGCGAGAACCTGCGCGATGCGGCGCTGCGCGAGCTCTGGGAGGAGACCAACGTCGTCAGCGCCGACTATCTCGGCGAGACCGACTGGTTCACCTATGAATTCCCGCCTTACGATGGACCGCAGACGCATCGCCTCGCAAAGTTTCGCGGCCAGCGCCAGAAATGGTTCGCGCTGCGCTTCACCGGCCGCGACGACGAGATCGATCCGCTGACGCCGCGCAACGGCCAGCCTGCCGAGTTCGATGCCTGGCGCTGGGAGCGCCTCGACCGTGTCGCCGAGCTCGTGGTGCCGTTCCGCCGCGAGGTTTACCGCGCCGTGGCGCGAGAGTTTGCCCACCTCGCGAGCTGAACTTTCGAAAACAACCCCATGCACAGTAGAGATGGGGTTGAAATCGTTAGGTTATTTTGCCGGGATGGACGCATAAAGGGGCGCCTCTGCCAGCGCACCAGTCGGGGCCTCATCTCTAATTGATCGGGCCGACCGTGAATGGGCCGATGGCGATGACGTGGCAGTCGCTGTCGCGCTTGGCGCAGTCGGCGAGCGCGGAATTGACGGCGGTCTGCTCGTCGGCGGCTTTGAGGCCGAGGCCGGCGCGGCCGGACGTGCCGACGGCGACGGCGTTCCAGCCCGTGGCGTCACCGAGCTTGCGGACGACCTCGCCGCGCGCTTCGGCCACGATCGAGGAATTGGAGGCGGCGTTGAAGAAGCCGGTGATCCTGAACAGCGTCGGGATCGGCACGACGAAACTGTCGTCGATCGCAACGACCATGCAGGCAACGCCGGCGATTGCGCCGCACGATTCCAGCGAGCGCTTCGCCGCGTCGTCGGCTGATGATGCGCCCAGCACCATGAAATATTGCCCGCCCGGACTGAGTGCCACCGAGCGCGATTTCGCCGCGGGGGCGAAGATGTTCTCGATCCGGACTTTTTGCGGCTCGCGTACGATCGGAAAATCCTTCGAGGCGAACGGCCGCTCGATCATCGCATCATGCCTGACATAGGGCGGCGGCGGCATCGGCGGCTTGCCGTGCGTGTAAACGATCGTGTTGCCGACGGCGTAGAGCTCGCAGCGCCGCGGCGATTGCGCGGCATCGGCGCGCTTCTGGCACTGTTCGAGTGCCATGTTGCGCGCGGCTTCCTCGCTTGCCTGGTTCAGCGCTGAGCCGGTGAAGCCGCCGACATTGAGCGCGAAGGCCTTGTAGTCGCCGGCCGCAGAATAATCGCCGGCGAGGAAATTGCGGACGCGCTCGTTGATGAAGGGCACGCTGTCGGCAGCAAGCTTGCCGGTCATCGGCGATGCCGATGGTGACGGCGCAGGCATCGGCGCCATCGCGGCGCCGGCGTTAGACGGAGCCATCGGAGCCATCGGCGCCTTTGCCATTTGGGTCGGCATCGGGCTCGGCGTTGCCGCCACCGCAGCCGGCGTTGGGCTCGGCGCCGCATTGGGCGTCACGGCCGGCGCCGCGGCACTCGCGGTCTGCTTGAGCTTGGTGTTGTAGAGAAAGCCGGTGACGACGATGGCGACGATCGAGACGACGGCGACCACCAGCGGCCACATCCACACCGGTGCCGCGGCCACCTTGGAAGCCGCCGTCTTCAGCTGCGGCTTGGCATAGCTGCCGTCCTCGCGCCGCATCGCCACCAGATAGGCGTGCACCGGCGTCGGGATGTTCTTGACCTCCTGCGCGCCGATATCGGCGAACTGCACCGACAGCTTGTTGGCGACCTGCTCATGCACCGCGCGGGAGACGCAGATGCCGCCGACCTCGGCGAGGCCCTCCAGGCGCGCGGCGATGTTGACGCCGTCGCCCAACAGATCGCCGTCGCGTTCGACGACGTCGCCGATGGTGATGCCGATGCGGAACGACATCTGCCGGCTCGGCGGATAGGCCATGTTGCGGGTTCGCAAGCTTTCCTGGATGTCGATCGCGCAGCGCACCGCATCCACCGCGCTCGGAAACTCCGCGAGCACGGCATCGCCCGCCGTGTTGAAGATGCGTCCGCCGGCCTTGGCGATGAAATCGTCGACGACCTCGCGATAGGAGGCGAGACGCCGCAGCGTCTCCTCTTCGTCTTCCGCGACCAGCCTCGAATACCCGGCAATATCGGCTGCGAAAATCGCTGCGATCTTGCGTTTCATCTGCCACCGGCCCCCGGAACAAATCCGCGGGGCGCAGAATGCCGCCATCTCCGGCGCGGTGCAACAAAGTTTCAGCGCCCGCCACGTGGGTGACGAGCGCTGAACTTGTTCAGGAATTCCTTTGCAGGAATGTCTTACCCGAGCCCCGGAGCGGTGCCCCGGGGCTTAGTGCATAGCCGTGGAGTTGAGCTGGTGCTGGATGCTCTTGAAGTGATCCAGTCGCTCGATGGCCTGATCGAGCTCGCCGCCTTCATGCTCCTTCAGATTCTCTTCCATCTCCGCGATCGTCTCGGCGAACTGGGCACGATCGAGCTCATCCAGCGAGGTCGCGACGTCGGCGAGCACGGTCAGGCCCCTCTCGGACACCTCGGCGAGGCCGCCGAGCACGATGACCTTCTCGTGCCTGCCACCGCTGGTGATGGTGAGGATGCCGGGCCGGATCGCAGCCACGACCGGCGCATGCCCTGCCAGCACGCCGAAGTCACCCTCGACGCCGGGAATGTCGACCTGATCGACCTCGCCCGAGAAGGCGAGCTTTTCCGGAGAGACGAGATCGAAATGGAAGGTGGCCATGAGAAACCTGCGAGTAGCGAGTGGCGAATAGCGAGTGGCGGTCGGGAGCAGCTTGTATTCGCTACTCCCTTCGCCGTTCGCCTCTTAGGCAGCTTCCGCCGCCAGCTTCTTGCCCTTCTCGACGGCTTCTTCGATGGTGCCGACCATGTAGAAGGCCGCTTCCGGCAGGTGGTCGTACTTGCCGTCCACCAGGCCCTTGAAGCCCTTGATGGTGTCGGCGAGGTCGACGAACTTGCCGGGCGAACCCGTGAAGATTTCGGCGACGTGGAACGGCTGCGACAGGAAGCGCTCGATCTTGCGGGCGCGGGCCACCGTCAGCTTGTCCTCTTCCGAAAGCTCGTCCATGCCGAGAATGGCGATGATGTCCTGGAGCGACTTGTAGCGCTGCAGCACCTGCTGGACCTGACGGGCGACGGCGTAGTGCTCCTCGCCGACGACGAGCGGGGAGAGCATGCGCGAGGTCGAGTCGAGCGGGTCCACCGCCGGATAGATGCCCTTTTCCGAGATCGCGCGCGACAGCACCGTGGTGGCGTCCAAGTGCGCGAACGAGGTCGCGGGCGCCGGGTCGGTCAAGTCGTCGGCCGGCACGTAGATCGCCTGCACCGAGGTGATCGAACCCTTCTGCGTCGTGGTGATGCGCTCCTGCAGCGCGCCCATGTCGGTGGCGAGCGTCGGCTGATAACCCACCGCCGAGGGAATGCGGCCGAGCAGCGCCGACACTTCCGAACCCGCTTGCGTGAAGCGGAAGATGTTGTCGACGAAGAACAGCACGTCCTGGCCCTGGTCGCGGAAGTGCTCGGCGACAGTCAGGCCGGTCAGGCCGACGCGGGCGCGGGCGCCCGGCGGCTCGTTCATCTGACCGAACACGAGAGCGCACTTCGACTTCACGCTCGGATCCGGATTGTGCGGATCGGCGTTGACCTTGGACTCGATGAACTCGTGATAGAGGTCGTTGCCCTCGCGGGTACGCTCGCCGACGCCGGCGAACACGGAGTAACCACCGTGCGCCTTGGCGACGTTGTTGATCAGCTCCTGAATCAGCACGGTCTTGCCGACGCCGGCGCCGCCGAACAGGCCGATCTTGCCGCCCTTCGCATACGGAGCGAGCAGATCGACGACCTTGATGCCGGTGACGAGAATTTCGGCTTCGGTCGACTGGTCGGTATAGGTCGGCGCTTCCTGGTGGATGGCGCGGATGCCTTCCGACTTGATCGGGCCGGCCTCGTCGATTGGCTCGCCGATGACGTTCATGATGCGGCCGAGCGTACCGTCACCCACGGGAACCGAGATCGGCTGACCGGTGTCGGTCACTTCCTGGCCGCGCACCAGACCTTCGGTGGCGTCCATCGCGATCGTGCGGACGGTCGACTCGCCGAGATGCTGCGCGACTTCCAGCACCAGGCGGTTGTTGCCGTTCTTGGTCTCCAGCGAGTTGAGAATGGCCGGCAGGTGGCCTTCGAACTGCACGTCGACGACGGCGCCCATGACCTGGGTAACGCGACCGATCTGTGTGGCTGCTGTAGCCATTTACTGTCTCCTTCGATCCGAATTTCGTGTCCGGTCAGACTGCTTCTGCGCCGGAGATGATTTCGATGAGTTCCTTGGTGATCTGAGCCTGACGCGTGCGGTTGTAGACCAGCGTCTGCTTGCGGATCATTTCGCCGGCGTTGCGGGTGGCGTTGTCCATCGCCGACATCTGCGCGCCGTAGAACGAAGCGTTGTTCTCGAGCAGGGCGCGGAAGATCTGCACCGCGAGATTGCGCGGCAACAGGCGCGTGAGGATCTCGTCCTCCTCCGGCTCATATTCGTAGGAGGTCGCGCTGGCGTTCGCACCGCCTTCCTCGACGACCAGCGGGATGATCTGCTGGGCGGTCGGGACCTGTGCGATCACCGACTTGAACTGCGAGTAGAACAGCGTGCAGACGTCGAACTCGCCGTTGTCGAACCGCGCCAGCACCTTCTTGGCGATGTCCTCGGCGTTGACGAAGCCGAGCTGACGCACGCTGCGCAGGTCGAGATGCTCGACGATCTGCTTGTCGAACAGGCGGCGGAGCTGCTCGTAGCCCTTACGGCCGACGCAGAAGAATTTCACTTCCTTGCCCTGCGCAGCCAGCGCCAGAGCGCGTTCGCGGGCGAGACGCACGATAGAGGAGTTGAAAGCGCCGGACAGGCCGCGCTCGCCGGTGCAGACCAACAGCAGGTGAACCTGATCGCGGCCGGTGCCGGCCAGCAGCGCCGGCGCGCCGGGCGAGCCCGCCGCGGCGCTGGCGATGTTGGAGATCACCGCGCTCATCTTTTCGGCATAGGGACGCGCGGCTTCCGCCGCGGTCTGCGCGCGGCGCAGCTTGGAGGCCGCGACCATCTGCATCGCCTTGGTGATCTTTTGCGTCGCCTTGGTGGAGGCGATGCGGACGCGCATGTCTTTAAGTGACGCCATTCTTCGTTCACCCCGGCGGTTCGACTGAAGCGTCGGACCGCTAGCCTGTCCCTACCGCAATGCCCGGCCGGGCGCCGGGCATGCTTCTTATTGATTTGCCTCTCGCGAAGCGGTCATGGCCGGACCATCCGGCCATACTTGCTGTTAAGCGAAGCTCTTCGCAAAGCCTTCGACCACCGACTTCAGCTTGCCGGCGGTGTCGTCGGAGAGGTCGCGGCTGTCGCGGATCGAGTTGAGGATGTCGGCGTGCTTGCCGCGCAGCAGCGAGAGCAGGCCGTCCTCGAACGCGCGCACCTTGTTGAGCGGGAGCGGATCGAGATAGCCGTTGGTGCCGGCCCAGATCACGCAGACCTGCTCTTCCATCTTCAGCGGCGAGAACTGCGGCTGCTTCAGGAGCTCGGTGAGGCGCGAACCGCGGTTGAGCAGGCGCTGGGTCGAGGCGTCGAGGTCGGAGCCGAACTGCGCGAACGCCGCCATTTCGCGGTACTGCGCGAGCTCACCCTTGATCTTGCCGGCGACCTTCTTGGTGGCCTTGGTCTGCGCGGACGAACCCACGCGCGACACCGACAGACCGACGTTCACGGCAGGACGGATGCCCTGGAAGAACAGGTCGGTTTCCAGGAAGATCTGGCCGTCGGTGATCGAGATGACATTGGTCGGGATGTAGGCCGACACGTCGTTGGCCTGGGTTTCGATGACCGGCAGCGCCGTCAGCGAGCCCGAGCCCTGGTCCTTGTTCAGCTTCGCCGCGCGCTCGAGCAGGCGGGAGTGCAGATAGAACACGTCGCCCGGATAGGCTTCGCGGCCCGGCGGGCGGCGCAGCAGCAGCGACATCTGGCGGTAGGCGACGGCCTGCTTGGACAGGTCGTCATAGATGATGACCGCGTGCATGCCGTTGTCGCGGAAGTACTCGCCCATGGTGCAGCCGGTGAAGGGCGCGATGTACTGCATCGGCGCCGGATCCGAGGCGGTGGCGGCGACGACGATCGAATATTCGAGCGCGCCCTGCTCTTCCAGCACCTTCACGAACTGCGCGACGGTCGAACGCTTCTGACCGACCGCGACGTAGACGCAGTACAGCTTGATGTTCTCGTCCGGCTGCGCGTTGAGCGGCTTCTGGTTCAGGATGGTGTCGAGCGCGATCGCCGTCTTGCCGGTCTGGCGGTCGCCGATGATCAGCTCGCGCTGGCCGCGGCCGATCGGGATCAGGGCGTCGATCGCCTTGAGGCCGGTCGCCATCGGCTCGTTCACCGACTTGCGCGGAATGATGCCGGGCGCCTTGACGTCGACGCGCATGCGCTTGTCGGCCTGGATCGGGCCCTTGCCGTCGATCGGATTGCCGAGCGCGTCGACGACGCGGCCGAGCAGACCCTTGCCGACCGGCGCGTCCACGATGGCGCGGGTGCGCTTGACGGTCTGGCCTTCCTTGATTTCGCGGTCGGCACCGAAAATAACGACACCGACGTTGTCGGTCTCGAGGTTCAGCGCCATGCCGCGGGTGCCGTTCTCGAACTCGACCATTTCGCCGGCCTGGACGTTGTCCAGACCGTAGACGCGGGCGATACCGTCGCCGACGGACAGCACCTGTCCGACTTCGGAGACTTCAGCTTCCTGGCCGAAATTCTTGATCTGGTCCTTGAGGATCGCGGAAATTTCCGCGGCGCGGATGTCCATCAGCCTGCCTCTTTCATCGCGTGCTTGATCGAATTGAGTTTGGTGCGAAGCGAACCATCCACCATGCGGCTGCCCAGCTTGACGACGAGGCCACCGATGATCGAGGGATCAATCTTCACGTTCAGCGCGACATCCTTGCCGGTCACCGATTTCAGGGCGACCTTGAGGGCATCGAGATTCTTGTCCGAGAGCGCTTCCGCCACGGTGACGTCGGCCGTCGTCTCGCCCTTGAACTTGGCGACGAGCGCGCGGTAGGCGCGAATGACGTCGGCCACCGCGAACAGGCGGCGGTTGGCCGTCAGCACTTTCAGGAAGTTGGCGGCGATGCCGGCGATGCCCGCCTTGTCCAGCACGGCCGAGAGGGCCTTGGACTGGGCGTCGGCCGCGAACACCGGGCTGCGGACGAGGCGCTTCAGATCGGCGCTCTCGTTCAGCAGGGCCTCGAATTTGTCGAGATCGGCTTTGACCGCGTCGACCAAATTCTGGTCGCGGGCCAGTTCAAACAAGGCCGTTGCATAACGGCCGGACACACCGGAAACGGACGTATCTTCTGCAGCCACAGACGCGCTCTTTTTGCTGTCAAACTCGCAAGGGAAAAACCGTCGCCACGAAGCGGCGCCTAGCGATCCAAGCCCTTGGAATTCAAGCGGGACTTCGATTTTCGACCAGCACGGGAGGTGCCGGGCTCGTTAAAATCGCGGCTTTGCTAACATAGCAGGCGCGCAGGTGCAACATGACGCCAAATTAAAGGCATGAGGTTCTGTCGCCAGTTCGTCGCAGCCGCGCGACACATCGCGCGCCGAGGGGCCAGCCGAGGCGGCGGCCTCCCAGCTCACGGAAATTGGCGCCGGCCCTGCCGCCGCGCCCTCCATTGGTTCCTGCCCCTAGCGCATAGCCGCCATGAACACGGATCGCTGAGGCGTGAATCCGCCCCAGCGAGTTCCACAGGCCGAATACTTATCGAATTCTAAACGCTGGCGGCGATGACTTCGCTTTACAGTATTTGTAAGTAATCGGTAGGTTAATAAATCGTTAAAGCCGAAGATTTCGGAACATCGGCCGAATATCGCGCGGCGGTAACAAGATATTTCATGACGACACATACCGGATTTACTGCCCAATTCACGCCTCATTAGGAATCGAAACGCCAACCCGCTCACAAACTGATGGGGGCTCCACTTGCCACAAATGTGGCAATACTAGCTTAGGGACCATTAAATGCTGTCTTTGAAGACGCTGGGCTTTGTGACCCGGCCGCGCACGGCGATTGCTTTCGTCGCCGCAACTCTGATCGTCGGTGGAACTGCCACCGAAGCTTCCGCCAAATCCCGGCATCACCGGCATCACCACCGCCACCACGCCCAGACCGAGGCCAACGCGACCTCCGATTGGCGCAATGCCAATGCGTCGATGACGCCGACCTCCGGCACCGGCCACAGCTTCTCCGGCGTGGCCTCCTATTACGGCAACGAGTCCGGCAGCCGGACCGCCTCGGGCCAGCGCTTCAACCAGAACGCCATGACCGCGGCGCACCGTTCGCTGCCGTTCGGCACCAAGCTGCGCGTCACCCACCGCGGCCAGAGCGTGATCGTCACCATCAACGACCGCGGCCCGTTCATTCGCGGCCGTGTCCTCGACCTCTCCACGGGTGCAGCCCGCGCCATCGGCCTCACCGGTGCCGGCGTCGGCCGCGTCACCGCGGAAGTCGTCTCCTAAGGCGCGACGAGCCGCCTACCCGCGCACTTTTCATCAGTTTGATGCGCGCATGAAAACAAGCCCGCGGTCTTGGGGGACCGCGGGCTTTTTTACGTCCCGTCATTGCGAGCGCAGCGAAGCAATCCAGAATCTTTCCGCGGAAAGACTCTGGATTGCTTCGTCGCAAGGGCTCCTCGCAATGACGTGGAGAGAGTGGGGAATAGCCACTACAAAAAGCTCTGCGGATCGACGTCCACTTCGAGCTTCAGATTGCCTGTCGGCTTCGGGCAGACCGCGAGCCAGCTGCGCAAATAGTCCGACAGGTCGAAACCGCGCGCCGATTTCACCAGGATGCGGAAGCGGTAGCGGCCCTTGATGACGGCGAGCGGCGCTTCGGCGGGGCCGAGCACGACGACGCGCTCGTCGCGCGGCGCGAGCGCGACGAGCTTGCGGCCGAAGCCTTCGGCGGCCGGGCGGTCGCCGGCGGAGATGATCAGGCTGGCGAGCCGGCCGAACGGCGGATAGAGCGTCTTCTCGCGCAGCTCGATCTCGCTGTCGTAGAAGGCCTCGCGGTCGCAGGCGATCAAGGCCCGCATCACGGGATGATCGGGCTGGTGGGTCTGCAGATAGCCGACGCCGCGGCCCTGCTCGCGGCCGGCGCGGCCGATCACCTGGTTGAGCAATTGCCAGGTCCGCTCCGCCGCGCGCGGATCGCCGTTGGAGAGGCCAAGATCGGCATCGACCACGCCGACCAGATTGAGCCGCGGGAAGTTGTGCCCCTTGGCGACGAGCTGCGTGCCGATGATGATGTCGACGCGGCCCTCTGCGATCTCGGCAAGCTCGCTTCGCATCGTCTCGATCGAGGTGATGAGATCGCTCGACAGCACCATGGTGCGCGCGTCCGGGAACAGCGCGGCCGCCTCCTCCTGCAGGCGCTCGACGCCGGGGCCGACCGCAACCAGCGATTCCTCGGCCGAGCAGTTCGGGCAGATATGCGGGCGCGGCATCGAGAAGCCGCAATGGTGGCAGACCAGGCGCTGGCGAAAGCGGTGATCGACCAGCCAGGCGTCGCAGATGGTGCAGGCGAAGCGATGGCCGCAGGCGCGGCACAAGGTCAGCGGCGCATAACCGCGGCGATTGAGGAAGAGCAGCGCCTGCTCGCGCCGTTCGATCGCGGTTCGGATCTCGCCGGCAAGTCGCGGCGAGATGAAGCGACCACGCGCGGGCGGCTCGCGGCGCAGGTCGATGGCCTCGATATGCGGCATGTGCTGGCCGCCGAAGCGCGAGGGCAGCGCGATGCGCTGATAGCGGTTCTTGCGCGCATTGACCTCGGATTCCACCGACGGCGTGGCGGAGGCCAGCACGACCGGAATTTTCGCGATATGCCCGCGCACCACCGCCATGTCGCGGGCATGGTAATGCACGCCGTCGTCCTGCTTGTAGGCCTGGTCGTGCTCCTCATCGACGACGATGAGGCCGAGATTGGCGTAAGGGAGAAACAGCGCCGAGCGCGCCCCGACCACGACCGGCGCCGAGCCTTCGGAGATCGCGGCCCAATTGCGCGCGCGGGTGCGCGGCGTCAGCTCCGAATGCCATTCGATCGGCCGCACGCCAAAGCGCTGCGCGAAACGGTCGAGGAACTGGCCGGTGAGCGCGATCTCCGGCATCAGGATCAGCGCCTGCTTGCCGCGGCGGACCACCTCGGCGACGGCTTCGAAATAGACCTCGGTCTTGCCTGAGCCGGTGACGCCGTCGAGCAGCGCGACATGGAAGGTGCCGTTGGCCGCAAGCGCGCGCATCGCATCCACACCGGCACGCTGGAGCGGCGAGAAGTCCGGCCGGCCGAATTCCGGATCGGGCGCCGGCGGCGGAGGCGGCGGCGGCATCGGCTCCACCGTGAGCGTACCTTCATCGACGAGGCCGTCGATCACGCCCGAGGAGACACCGGCCTCCCTGGCCGCCTCGGACTTGCCGTGCAGCAGCCGGTCCGACAGCACCGCGATGACGCGCGCCCGCGCCGGCGTCAGACGCTTCGGCGGATCGCCGGTCAGGCGCACGCCGGCGCGCACCCGCTCCGGGCCGAGATTTTCGCCCATGCGCAGGCACATGCGCAGCACCATGCCGCGCGGGCTCAGCGTGTAATTGGCGACCCAGTCCACCACCGAGCGCAGCTCCGGCTTGAGCGGCGGGACGTCGAGTTTCTCGCTGACCTCCTTGAGGCGGTTGTGCAGGCGCGGATCGGGATTGGCATTCTCGCCCCAGACCACGGCCAGCACCTCGCGCGGACCGAGCGGCACACCGACGAGATCGCCCGCCTTCAGCTCCATGCCGCGCGGCACCTTGTAGGAATAGGTCTGGTCGAGCGCGACCGGCACCAGCACGTCGACCATGCGGGTGGCGGGGGCGGTGTTGCTGCGCGACGATTGGTCCATGAGCTGAGAATCGGAACCTTGAGGCCTTGAGGCTAGCGCCGCGCGGCGGCCTTAGCGAACAGTAAACTGGTGTGATGCGATATACTGTGCGGAATCACCACGTCCAGAGCGCATGAGCAAAGCGGCCGCCCCACACATCGAGCTCGCCAGCGCCGATCCCTCGATCGCGCAGGAGATGGCGCGCTGGCTTTCGCATCTCGGCGCCGAGCGGCGGCTGTCGCCGAAGACGCTGGAGGCCTATGGCCGCGATCTGCGGCAGTGCCTGGATTTCCTCAGCAATCATTGGGGCGAGCGCGTCACGCTCAAGCGCTTCGCCGCGCTGGAGGCGACCGACCTGCGCGCCTTCATGGCGATGCGCCGGGCCGACGACATTGCCGGCCGCAGCCTGATGCGTGCGCTGGCGGGCCTGCGCTCGTTCGGACGTTTCCTGGAGCGCGAGGGCAAGGGCAAGGTCGGCGCATTGTCGGCGATCCGCGCGCCGAAGGTGGCGAAGAGCTTGCCAAAACCCCTGCCGATGGCATCCGCCAAGCGTCTTGCCGATGCCGACGAGCGTGCCGGCGAGGAACGGGAGACCTGGATCCTGGCGCGCGATGCCGCGGTGATGGCGCTCTTGTACGGATCGGGGCTGCGCATCTCCGAAGCGCTCTCCCTGAAGCGCCGCGAGGTGCCGCGTCCCGGCGAGGGCGACGTGCTGGTCGTGACCGGCAAGGGCAACAAGACCCGCATGGTGCCGGTGCTGCAGAACGTGCTGGAGCTGGTGCAGGAATACGTTTCGATGTGCCCCTATCCGCTGCCGGCGGAAGGGCCGATCTTCGTCGGCGCACGCGGCGGTCCCTTGAGCCCGCGCATCATCCAGCTCGCGATGGAGCGGCTGCGCGGTGCGCTCGGGCTGCCGGACAGCGCCACGCCGCACGCGCTGCGCCATTCCTTCGCCACGCATCTGCTCTCGCGCGGCGGGGACTTGCGCGCCATCCAGGAATTGCTCGGCCATTCCTCGCTGTCGACGACGCAGGTCTATACCGGGATCGATTCCGAGCGGCTGCTGGAGGTCTATGCCAGCGCGCATCCGCGGCGCTGAGGCACGGCCGTGCGCACCGCACCGCAACGGCAGACAGGCCGTCGACGACCGGTGGAATAGAGCGGATTTCCGTTTACGCGCGTAGGTGGATGGTGCAAAAGACCAATAGGCGGCATGTGCGACCCGCGACTATCGTCTACGGCGTGTGGAAAATGAACAAGACCTCTCCGGGAATGACTGTGGCGGTGCTGGCCGGAATCGCCGTGCTGATGCCGACCAGCGCCTATGCCTATCTGGATCCGGGGAGCGGCGCCTTCGCCGTACAGGCGCTGCTTGCCGGCATTGCCGGCGGCCTGATCGCCATTCGAGCGTACGGAAAGCGGGTGATGGATTTCTTCCGGCGCTCGAAATCGTCGCCGGACGTCGCCACCAGCAGATCCATACTGGACCGCGATGCGTGATCCCGGATCGTTCCGCGATCCCTCAGGCTACGTCTTCACCCATGCTGGCCGAGTTTTTCGCGCGGTCGACGACGAAGCATATCGCAACTTCCTGCTGCTGAAATCGTCGGGCGCCTACGACGCGCTGATGGAAAGAGGATGGATCGTCGCCGCGGAGGAGGCAAGCTCCGACGAGGCGACGCAGACTCTGATCCATGCCGAATCGGATCGACTGAAAGTTCTGGAGCATCCGCGCGTCCCGTTCATCTCCTATCCATATGAATGGCCGTTCGAGTTGCTCAAGCGCGCCGCCCTGCTCCACCTCGATGTCCATCTGCTCGCGCTCGATTTCGGACTGACGCTGTCGGATGCGACCGCGTACAATATTCAGTTCATCGGAATCCGGCCGGTCTTCATCGACATTTCCTCTTTCGTGCCGTACCGAGACGGCGACTATTGGGACGGCCACCGGCAATTCGTCGAGCAGTTCGCGAACCCCTTGCTGATGCGCGCGCTGCTCGGCGTCGCCCACAACGCCTGGTACCGGGGCGCGCTGGAAGGCATTCCGACCGCCGACATGGCCGCGCTGATCGGATGGCCCAAACGGTGGCTCTCCCCGGACGTCCTGACCAACATCACGCTTCCGGACCGTTTTCAGCGACGGGCACGCCGCGAGCCGGATCAGCCCTCACGTCAGCCAAAGCCGCTGCCCAAAGCCGCGCTTCAGATGATGTTGCGCCGGTTGCGGCGCTGGATCTCCAATCTCGCGCCGAAAGACGTCGGACCGACCGAATGGCAGCAATATGAGCGCGGCAATCTTTCGTATTCCGACACCGAGGAAAGCAGGAAGGAGAAATTCGTCAGTTGCTTCGCGCAGAACAATACGCTGGCCTGCGCGTGGGACATCGGTTGCAACACCGGTCGGTATTCGCAAGCGCTTTTGCAAAACCGGGTCCGGTCCGTGATCGGGTTCGACGCCGATCTCAATGCGCTCGACGTTGCGGTGGCGCGTGCAACCGCGGACAATCTGGACTTTCTCCCGCTGTTCAGCGATGCCGCAAATCCAAGCCCCGGTCAGGGCTGGGCGGAGACCGAGCGTTCGGGGCTGCATTCGCGCAGCCGCGCGGACGCCGTCATCGCGCTCGCGATCGTGCACCATCTCGCGATCGGCCGGAACATTCCGCTGCCGTCGGTGCTGGATTGGCTCGTCGGACTGGCACCCCGCGGCGTGATCGAGTTCGTTCCGAAGTCCGACCCGATGATCCAGCGCATGCTGCGATTGAGGCGCGACATCTTCGATGGCTATGACGGCGAGCAATTCGAGCGCGCCTTGACCCGCCATGCAGCGATCGTGCGGCGGCTCGAGCTCACCCCGGGCGGCCGCACGCTGTATGAATTCGCAAGACAGGCCGGTGGAGACTGAAATGCCGCTACGATCCGATGACAGATTCGTCCTGCTCCGCGCGGTCGCGGCGGCTGTGCTTCTGTCCACGATGGCCCTCCTCAATTTTTACGCAGCGAACATGAGCGCGCTGGCTGGTCCGTCGCGCGTGTTGCAATACGCGGCCGGCATCATGGCGATCGCGGCGGTTCTCTCGGTGTGTCTCGCCTTGCTGCTGCGCAAGGTCCCGCCATGGCGCATCGTTCTGGCGGTCGGGCTGACGGTCTTCGTCTTCTTCGCTTATCGCGTCGAGCTGGTCGAGTACGAGATGAAGGGCCGCTTCGGCGACTGGGCCGCGATCGCCTGGACCGTGATGGCCATCGCCACCGGCATCGGTGCCCTGATTGTCATCCGCCGACCTGCGCTCGTGACAATCGCACTGGTGGCGTCGTTGGCGTTTGCCGCCCTGCCCGTCACCCGCATCGCGACCGCGCTTGTGAAGGAGCAGCGCGCGCCGCGCCCGGTCCCGGGCGCCGGTGAGCCGGCGATGAAGCTCACGATGTCTCCCAACATCTATTGGATCGTGCTCGATGCCTATCCGAGGCAGGACGTCCTCAAGGAAGATTTTTCATTCGACAACAGCGGCTTCCTCGCCTCGCTCGGCGCGAAGGACTTTACGGTATTTCGCAATGCCCGCTCGAATTTTCCGGCGACGGCCAATTCGATATCGAGCACGGCCAACGCCGACTACACCGTCGAAGGCGAAGGCAAGGACCTCAAGGCTTTCCCGCTGGAGCGGCTATATCTGCTCGTTCGAGGCAAGAACCGGACGGTGGCCCGGCTCACCTCGGCCGGATACAGCTATGTCCATTTTGAAAACGGCTATGACAACCTGACCAAGTGCGCGTTCGACGGGCCGCGTTGCCTGCGCGGGAATGTCGGGCTGGACGAGATGGACGTCGCCATTCTCTCCAACACACCGATCATCGACTTGATCATCGGTCGGCGGCAGTCGCCGTTTGCGTGGGGCGGCGTCGATGACCTGACCCGTCTGTTGAATGAGGTCCAGGCGACTCCATCGCCGTTCTTCCTGTACGCACACATCCTGGTCCCGCATATCCCGTTCCGCTTCACGGCGGACTGCGGTTTCCGCTCGGCCGCCCCGGACCTGCAGCGCTGGGACCCGGCGAGCCGCCCGGCCTTCCTCGACCAGCTCCGCTGCACCAACTCTCAGACGCTGACGCTCGTCGACAAGATTGTCACGTCAGATCCCAAGGCGCTGATCATCCTGCAGTCGGATCATGGCACGGACTTCCGCGGCCAGACCAAGCGCTCGCCATCTACCTGGTCGGACGCCGATCTCCACGAGCGCTTCGGCGTTCTGAACGCAATTCGGCTGCCGAAGCAATGCCGCGCGGCCGCTCCAGACGACATCACCTTGATCGACACCTTTCCGCTGGTCTTTGCCTGCCTGACCGGCGGCGCGTTTGAACCGCGTCAACCGCGCTTCTTTGTCACCCCGTATGACGACATGCCCGACTTCGGGGATGCGGTCGAGTTTCCGGCTGAGCGGGTACGGTGAACGACCGATGTGTCGCGGCGCGGCCTGCCCCACGGGCGCAGCCGGCAGACTGACACACTCTCGTCATAGCGCGCGTGCCTCTTGCGCAGGCCGCGCGGTTCGGTCAATCGTTGCGGAACCGACCAAGAGGGGAATCATGAGCGCACATGAAAGCATGGAGCATGCCGAGCACGCCGAACACGCGTCCGGCTCGAACAAGAAGATCGCCCTTCTGATCGCCGTGCTGGCGCTTTTCCTTGCGATCTCGGAGACGCTCGGCAAGGGGGCCCAGACCGAATCGATCAGCAAGAACGTCGAGGCGGCCAATCTCTGGGCGTTCTTCCAGGCCAAGAGCATCCGCCGCACCGTGGTGGTGACCGCGGCCGAGCAGGGCAAGCTGACGCTGGCCGCCGCGGACGAGGCGCAGAAGCCCGCCGTGCAGAAGCAGATCGAGGATTGGACCAAGACCGCGCAGCGCTACCGCTCCGAGCCCGAGACCGGCGAAGGCACCGAGCAGCTTGCGGAGAAGGCCAAGCACGCCGAGCACGACCGCGACGAGGCGACCGCGAAATACCACCATTTCGAGCTGGCCTCGGCCGCCTTCCAGATCGGCATCGTGCTGGCCTCGGCCACCATCATCACCGGCATGTTCGCGCTCGCCTATGTCGGCGGCGTGCTGACGATCGCCGGCCTGATCATGACCGCACTCGGCCTGTGGTGGCCGCATCTGCTGCATTTGCATTGAGGGGAGCGTGTGGCGCGCGCCCGAAACCACACAGACAGTGTCATGCCCCGGCTTGACCGGGGCATCCAGTACGCCGCGGCTTCTCGGTTCAATCACTGACGTCTCTGGAATACTGGATCGCCCGGTCAAGCCGGGCGATGACAGCGAGCGTGTGGTGAACAGCTAGCGCGCCTGGTGCACGCTCTTCCTGAAACGCTGGATCATACGCAACGTGCGGGACGACCAGCCCTCGCCGTCGCCGGCGATCAATTCGCGGATGCGGCGCTTGATCGGGTCGACCAGCGCGGCGGCCTTGGCGCGGATCTTCAGCACCAGCCCGTAGATCCGCTCGAACCAGCGCATCTCCAGAAGCTTGGCGCGCGTGACGTCGAACACGAAGGCGGTGACGCCGACGCCGATGAGCTTCGCGAACACGATCGTGAAGACGGCGCTGGTCCAGTATTCGTGCGCGAGCAGCCACAGGCCGACCAGCTTGAGCGGAAACAGCGGGACGATTGGCACCGCGAACACGATCAGCGTCATGGCCGGCGACAGCGCATCGACGCGATCGGTCAGCCATTGCTTGAAGCGCGCAAGCGGGATGGCTGCGACGACCTTGGCAACGATCGGCTCGAGATGGTCCCACAGCCAGGCTTCGATCAGGAAGACGATCGCAAGCAGGACCCAGACCGGTTGAAGAAGGCGGCGCAGCATGTGTTTCCCGCCCGATTTGGCGCTGGGCGCTTCGCTACATATGGATGGCGCGCTTGCCGACCGCAAGCGCGGCTTCCTTGACGGCCTCCGAGCGGGTCGGATGGGCATGGCAGGTGCGCGCGAGATCTTCCGCACTGCCGCCAAATTCCATGAGAACACACGCTTCATGGATCATTTCGCCGGCTTCGCGGCCGATAATGTGCACGCCGAGCACGCGATCGGTCTTCGCATCTGCGAGAATCTTCACAAAGCCGTCGGTGGTCTGGTTGACCTTGGAGCGGCCGTTGGCGGTAAACGGAAACTTCCCGACCGTATAAGCCGTGCCCGCCTGCTTCAGTTCCTCCTCGGTCTTGCCGACGGAGGACACTTCCGGCGTGGTATACACGACGCCCGGGATCACGTCGTAATTCACGTGGCCGGCCTGGCCGGCGATGATCTCGGCGACCGCGACGCCCTCGTCCTCGGCCTTGTGCGCGAGCATGGGGCCTGCGACGACGTCGCCGATGGCATAGACGCCCTTCAGGCTGGTGGCGAAATGCGGATCGATCTGCACTCGGCCGCGCGCGTCCAGCGCGACGCCGGCTTCCTTGAGGCCGAGACCGTCGGTGTAGGGCACGCGGCCGATGCAGACCAGCACGACGTCGGCTTCGATGGTCTCGGCGGCACCGCCGGAAGCCGGTTCGATTTTCGCGAGCAATGCCTTGCTGTTCACCTCGACGCCGGTCACCTTCGAGCCCAGCTTGAATGCAAATCCCTGCTTTTCAAGGATGCGCTGGAATTGCTTGGCGATCTCACCGTCCATGCCGGGCAGGATGCGGTCGAGAAATTCGACCACCATGACTTCGGATCCGAGCCGGCGCCACACGGAGCCGAGTTCGAGCCCGATCACGCCGGCGCCAATGACCAGCAATCGGCCTGGCACCTTCTCCAGCGACAGCGCGCCGGTCGAGGACACGATGCGCTTCTCGTCGATCTCGATGCCCTTCAGGCGCGCGATGTCGGAGCCGGTGGCGATCACGATGTTCTTGGTCTCGACCACCTGCGACTTGCCGTCGGCGGAGACCTCGACCTTGCCGGTGCCCAGGATCTTGCCGGTGCCCTTGAGCACGTCGATCTTGTTCTTCTTCATCAGGAACTCGACGCCCTTGACGTTGCCGTCGATGCCCTGCTGCTTGAAGTTCATCATCGACGGCAGATCGAGCTTCGGCGCGGAAACGCTCACGCCCATCTTGGCGAAGGAATGCCCGGCTTCCTCGAACATCTCGGAGGCGTGCAGCAGCGCCTTCGACGGCATGCAGCCGACGTTGAGGCAGGTGCCGCCGAGGGTTGCGTTCTTTTCGACCACGGCGACTTTCATGCCGAGCTGGGCCGCGCGCACCGCGCAGACATAACCGCCCGGTCCGGTGCCGATGACGACGAGATCGTAGGTAGCCATGAGAGAAAGTCCCGTAAGGTTAGGCGTGATGAGGATGAGTCCGCGCGGCGCCTCAGCGTCCGCCGGACACATCGAGAATGGCTGAGGTGACGTAGGAGGCCTCGTCCGAGATCAGCCAGACGATGGCATTGGCGATTTCGTCGGCGGTGCCGACGCGCTTCATCGGCACCAGATGGGCCAGACGATGGGCGCGGTCGGGCTCGCCACCGGCGGCGTGGATTTCGGTGTCGATCAGGCCGGGACGGATCGCAGCGACGCGAATGCCCTCGCCCGCGACCTCATAACCGAGGCCGACGGTGAAGGAATCGACCGCGCCCTTGGACGCGGCGTAGTCGACATAGGTGTTGGGTGCGCCGAGACGGGCCGCGACCGAGGACAGGTTGACGATGACGCCGCCCTTGCCGCCGTGCTTGGTCGACATCCGCTTCACCGCCTCGCGCGCGCAGAGGATGGAGCCGGTGACGTTGACGGCCATCACGCGCTGGATGCGCTCGGCCGACATCTCGTCGACGCGCACGCCGCTCTTGCCGACAATGCCGCCATTGTTGACGAGCGCGCCGAGCGTACCGAACTTGTCGGCCTCCTTGAACAAATTGAGGATGTCGCTTTCCTCGGCGACGTCGCATTTCACCGCGATGGCCTTGCCATTGCTGGCCGCGATCTGCGCGACCACCTCGTCGGCCGCATTCTTGTTGCTGGCATAGCCGACCATGACGCGGAAGCCGCGCACGGCCGCCGCAAGCGCGGTCGCACGACCGATGCCGCGGCTGCCGCCGGTGATGACAACGACTTTATCCGTCACGCGCGCCTCCATGGTTCGACACGCGCCGTCGCATCAGTCGCGACGGCGCTCGCAACGCATCAGCGATCAGAGATCGAGCACCAGGCGCGCCGGATCTTCCAGGCTCTCCTTGACGCGAACCAGGAAGGTGACGGCTTCCTTGCCGTCGATCACGCGGTGATCGTAGGACAGCGCCAGATACATCATCGGGCGCACCTCGATCTTGCCGCCGACGACCATCGGCCGCTCCTGGATCTTGTGCATGCCCAAAATGCCCGACTGCGGCGCGTTCAGGATCGGGGTCGACATCAGCGAGCCGTAGATGCCGCCGTTGGTGATGGTGAAGGTGCCGCCCTGCATTTCGTCGATCTTGAGCTGGCCGTCACGGGCGCGGCGGCCGAAATCGGCGATGCTCTTCTCGATGTCGGAGATCGACTTGTGGTCGCAGTCGCGCACCACGGGCACGACCAGGCCCTTGTCGGTGCCGACGGCGACGCCGATGTGATAGTAGTTCTTGTAGATCAGGTCGCTGCCGTCGATCTCGGCGTTGACCGCCGGGATGTCCTTCAGCGCCTGCACGACGGCCTTGGTGAAGAAGCCCATGAAGCCGAGCTTGGCGCCGTGCTTCTTCTCGAACGCGTCCTTGTAGTGCGCGCGCAGCGCCATGACGTTGGTCATGTCGACCTCGTTGAAGGTCGTGAGCATGGCCGCAGTGTTCTGCACGTCCTTGAGGCGGCGCGCGATGGTCTGGCGCAGCCGGGTCATCTTGACGCGCTCTTCGCGGGCGGCGTCATCGGCCGGCGAGGGGCTGCGGACCTGAACGGCGGCGGCGGGCTGGTTGACCGGGGTCGGCGCCGAGGCGGCACGCTCGATCGCGGCCAGCATGTCGCCCTTGGTGACGCGGCCGTCCTTGCCGGAGCCGGGAACGGTCGAGGCGTCGATGCCGGTCTCGGCGGAGAGCTTACGCACGGAAGGCGCGAGCGGCGCGTCGGCCGGCGGTGCCTTCGCGGCAGCGGGCGCCGGCGCTGGAGCAGCGGCGGCAGCCGCCGGCGCAGCAGCCTTGGCCGGCGCTGCGGCGGGCTTGGCTGCGCCGGCACCGTCGGTGATCTGACCGAGCAGCGCGCCCACGGCAACGGTTGCACCATCGGCCGCGATGATCTCGCTCAGCGTGCCGGCGGAGGGCGCGGGGACTTCGATGGTGACCTTGTCGGTCTCGAGCTCCACCAAGGGCTCGTCGACGGCGACGGGGTCGCCGGCCTTCTTGAACCAGCGGCCGATGGTGGCCTCGGTGACGGATTCGCCGAGCGTCGGCACACGAATTTCAGTCATGGTCTCTTCCTTAAGGGATCGCCGGTAGCGGTCATGAATTTCATACGTCATTGCCCGCGAAGGCGGGCAATCCAGTACGCCGTGACCTTCGTGATCAAAACGAAAGCCGCGGAATACTGGATGCCCCGCCCCCGTGCGCGATTGCGCACTAGGCGGGGCATGACCTAGTCCTAAAAACCTTCTCAGCTCAGTGCTTCGTCCAGGAACGCCTTCAGCTGAGCCTGATGCTTGGACATCAGTCCCGTGGCGGTCGCGGCGGAAGCGGCGCGGCCGACATAGCGCGGACGCCGGCTCACGCCGTTCACCTGGTTCAGCACCCATTCCAGATAGGGCTCGATGAAGTGCCAGGCACCCATGTTGCGGGGCTCTTCCTGGCACCACACCATCTCGGCCTTCTTGAAGCGCGACAGCTCGGCCACCAGCGCCTTCAGCGGCACCGGATAGAGCTGCTCGACGCGCATCAGATAGATGTCGTCGATGCCGCGCTTCTCGCGCTCCTCGTAGAGGTCGTAATAGACCTTGCCGGAGCACAGCACGATGCGGCGGATCTTCTCGTCGGGGACGAGCTTGATCGCCTCGTTCGGCAGCATCTGGGCGTCATCATAGAGGATGCGGTGGAAGGTGGTGCCCTTCGCCAGCTCTTCCAGACGCGACACCGCCCGCTTGTGACGCAGCAGCGACTTCGGCGTCATCATGATCAGCGGCTTGCGGATCTCGCGATGCAGCTGCCGGCGCAGCACGTGGAAGTAGTTCGCCGGCGTGGTCGGGTAGACCACCTGCATGTTGTCTTCCGCGCACATCTGCAAGTAGCGCTCGAGGCGCGCCGAGGAGTGCTCCGGACCCTGGCCCTCATAGCCGTGCGGCAAGAGGCAGACGAGGCCGGACATGCGCAGCCATTTGCGCTCGCCCGAGGAGATGAACTGGTCGAACACGACCTGCGCGCCGTTGGCGAAGTCGCCGAACTGGGCTTCCCACAGCGTCAGCGTGTTCGGCTCGGCGAGCGAATAGCCGTATTCGAAGCCGAGCACGGCTTCTTCCGACAGCAGCGAGTTAATGACCTCGTAGTGGCCCTGCTCGTGACCGAGATGGTTGAACGGCGTGTAACGGCTTTCGTCTTCCTGGTCGATCAGGACCGAATGGCGCTGCGAGAAGGTGCCGCGCTCCGAATCCTGTCCGGACAGACGGACGTGATGGTTTTCGTTGAGCAGCGAGCAGAACGCCAGCGCCTCGCCGGTCGCCCAGTCGATGCCGGCGCCGGTGTCGATGGCCTTCGAGCGGTTGTCGAGGAAACGCTGGATGGTGCGGTGAACGCGGAAGCCGTCCGGGACCTTGGTGATCTTGCGGCCGATATCCTTCAGCGTGGCGATGTCGACGCCGGTGACGCCGCGCCGCGCATCCTCTTCCTGGTCGGCGATCTTGAAGCCGGACCACTTGCCGTCGAGCCAGTCGGCCTTGTTCGGCTTGTAGGAGGTGCCGGCCTCGAACTCGGCGTCGAGCCGGGCGCGCCAGTCCGCCTTCAGCTTGTCGACCTCACCCTCGGTGACGACGCCTTCTGCGATCAGGCGCTTGGAGTAGAGCGTGAGCGTCGAGGGATGGGCCGCGATCCGCTTGTACATCACCGGCTGGGTGAAGGCCGGCTCATCGCCCTCATTGTGGCCGTAGCGGCGGTAGCACCACATGTCGATGACGACGGGCTTGTGGAACTTCTGCCGGAATTCGGTCGCGACCTTGGCTGCGAACACGACGGCTTCCGGATCGTCGCCGTTCACGTGGAAGATCGGCGCGTCGATCATCTTCGCCACATCAGACGGATAGGGCGAGGAGCGCGAGTAGCGCGGATAGGTGGTGAAGCCGATCTGGTTGTTGACGATGAAGTGCACGGAGCCGCCGGTGCGGTAGCCCTTCAGATCGGACAGGCCGAAGCACTCCGCGACCACGCCTTGACCGGCGAACGCGGCGTCGCCGTGCATCAGAAGCGGCATCACGGAGATCCGCATGTCCGGGGGATCACCGTGCTGGTCCTGCTTGGCGCGGACCTTGCCGAGCACCACGGGATCGACGATCTCGAGATGCGAGGGGTTGGCGGTCAGCGACAGATGGATGCGGTTGCCGTCGAACTCGCGGTCCGAGGAGGCGCCGAGGTGGTACTTGACGTCGCCCGAGCCTTCGACCGCGTCGGGATTGGCCGAGCCGCCCTTGAACTCGTGGAACAGTGCGCGATGGGCCTTGCCCAACACCTGCGTCAGCACGTTGAGGCGGCCGCGATGCGGCATGCCGAGCACGATTTCCTTCACGCCGAGATTGCCGCCGCGCTTGATGATCTGCTCGAGCGCGGGGATCAGGGCTTCGCCGCCGTCGAGGCCGAAGCGCTTGGTGCCGGTGAACTTGGTGTCGCAGAACTTTTCGAAGCCTTCGGCTTCGATCAGCTTCTGCAGGATGGCCCTGCGGCCTTCACGCGTGAACGAGATCTCCTTGTCGGGTCCCTCGATGCGCTCCTGAATCCAAGCCTTCTGCGCGGCGTTGCTGATATGCATGAACTCGACGCCGAGCGTCTGGCAGTAGGTGCGCTCGCAGATCGCGGTGATCTCGCGCAACGTGCCGTATTCGAGACCGAGCACGTGATCGAGGAAGATCTTGCGGTCGAAATCGGCCTCGGTGAAGCCGTAGGTGCGCGGATCGAGCTCTTCGCGGTTGCGCTGGGCTTCGATCCCGAGCGGATCGAGCTTGGCGTGGAAGTGGCCGCGCATGCGGTAGGAGCGGATCAGCATCAGGGCGCGGACGGAGTCGCGCGTGGCCTGAAGCACGTCAGCGGAGGAGATGTCGGCGCCCTTGGTCTGCGCCTTGGCGGCGATCTTGGCACCGACCGCCTTCTCGACTTCGGCCCAGTTGCCGTCGAGGGCGGAGGTCAGGTCATCCTTCGGGGTCAGCGGCCAGTTGTCGCGCTCCCAGGACGGGCCTTCCGCGTTCTTGCTGATGTCAGCAGGCGCGTCGTTCAGGCTCTTGAAGAACTCCTGCCACTCGGCGTCGACCGAGGACGGGTCATTCTGGTAGCGGGCGTAGATTTCGTCGATGTAGGTGGCGTTGGTGCCCTGCAAAAAGGATGACAGGGCAAAGGCTGCGTTCGCGTCCTGGCGAGACATACTTGAGTTCCTGGCGATTTCGGTTCGCGCATAACAAACGGCGCTGGCGCCGAGCTCCCCGACAGGGCTCGACGCGACAGGCACCCTTTACCCTATTTGCTGCGAAACTTCGCCCGGAAAAGCACGAAGAAGTGAATTAGCCTTTCAACTTTTCGGCAAGCGTGTGGCCGAGGCGGGCGGGCGACGGAGACACTGTAATCCCTGCGGATTTCATCGCCTCGGTCTTGGAACCGGCATCGCCCTTGCCGCCCGAGATGATCGCGCCGGCATGACCCATGCGGCGGCCGGGAGGGGCGGTGACGCCGGCGATGAAGCCGACCATCGGCTTCTTGCGGCCGCGCTTGGCCTCGTCCTTGAGGAACTGGGCGGCGTCCTCCTCGGCGGAACCGCCGATCTCGCCGATCATGATGATCGATTCCGTCTTGGGATCGGCCAGCAGCATCTCCAGCACGTCGATGAACTCGGTGCCCTTGACCGGGTCGCCGCCGATGCCGACCGCGGTGGTCTGGCCGAGGCCTTCCTGGGAGGTCTGGAACACGGCTTCATAGGTCAGCGTGCCCGAGCGGGAGACGATGCCGACCGAGCCGGTCTTGAAGATGTTGGCGGGCATGATGCCGATCTTGCACTCGCCGGCGGTCATGACCCCCGGGCAGTTCGGCCCGATCAGGCGCGACTTGGAGCCGAGCAGCGAGCGCTTGACGCGCACCATGTCCACGACCGGAATGCCCTCGGTGATGCAGACGATCAGCGGGACCTCGGCGTCGATCGCTTCGCAGATCGCATCCGCCGCGCCCGGCGGCGGCACGTAGATCACCGACGCGTCGGCGCCGGTCTTCTCACGCGCCTCGCGCACGGTGTCGAACACCGGCAGGCCCAGATGCGTCGAGCCGCCTTTGCCCGGCGAGGTGCCGCCGACCATCTTGGTGCCATAGGCGATCGCGGCCTCGGAATGGAAGGTGCCGTTCTTGCCGGTGAAGCCCTGGCAGATGACCTTGGTGTTCTTGTCGATCAGGATGGACATGAGGTCTGCTTTCGCGAAACTAACAGAGTGAGAGGGTCAGTGGATGCGGCGGTAGACGCCGGTGAGGACGTCGGACCAGCCTTCCGCGTCCGGCGAGAACTGAATCTTCAACGAGTAGGAATCCTCATTGATGATCTCGTAGACGTGGCGCGCATTGCCGCGGAGCGAGCCGCGCACCAGCGTCAGGGTCTTGCCGACCCACCCGCCTGAGGCGGGCGAAGGCGGCGTGTAGCCGAGCGAGTCGTACCAGAACAATTTGTAGGTCCGGTCGTCGCGGTCGAAGGTGAAGATGCCGTGGGTGGCGAAGATCTGCTTGCCGTCGCGCATCTGGACCGAGTCCTGGATCAGATAAAATCCGTTGAGGTCCATGCGCGCGACGACGTGAGAGGTGGCCGGCCCGCCCGCGTTCCAGCGCGACGGGAAGACCATCTCCTCACCATCCCATTCGCCGGCGAACGCGGCGAGACGCGCGTGCTCGGGGAGCGGAGATGATGCGGCGAGATGGTCCTGGGTCATGGCGTTAGCCTCCCTTGACGGCCTTCACGATCTTCTGCGCGGCGTCGTCGAGATTGTCGGCGGGCACCACGTTCAGTCCGGATTCACGGATGATCTTCTTGCCAAGCTCGACGTTGGTGCCTTCGAGGCGGACCACGAGCGGCACGCTGAGGCCGACCTCACGAACCGCAGCGGTGACGCCCTCAGCGATCACGTCGCACTTCATGATGCCGCCGAAGATGTTGACCAGAATGCCCTTCACGTTGGGATCGGCAGTGATGATCTTGAAGGCGGCCGCGACCTTCTCCTTGCTGGCGCTGCCGCCGACGTCGAGGAAGTTCGCCGGCGCCATGCCGTAGAGCTTGATGATGTCCATCGTCGCCATGGCGAGGCCGGCGCCGTTGACCATGCAGCCGATGTTGCCGTCGAGCGTGACGTAGTTGAGATCGTACTTCGACGCTTCGATTTCCTTGGCGTCTTCCTCGGTCTCGTCGCGCAGCGCGAGCACCTCGGGATGACGGAACAGCGCGTTGTCGTCGAACGACACCTTGGCGTCGAGCACGCGGAGCTGGCCCTGCTTGGTCACGACCAGCGGGTTGATCTCCAGCATCGACATGTCCTTGGCGACGAAGGCGGCGTAGAGCTGCGCGGTGAGCTTCTCGGCCTGCTTGGCGAGATCGCCGGAGAGGTTCAGCGCCTTGGCAACCGTGCGGCCGTGGTGGCCCATGATGCCGGTGGCGGGATCGACCGAGAAGGTGACGATCTTCTCAGGCGTGTTGTGCGCGACGTCCTCGATGTTGACGCCGCCCTCGGTCGAGACGACGAAGGAGACGCGCGAGGTCTCGCGGTCGACCAGGATCGAGAGGTAGAATTCCTTGTCGATGTCCGAGCCGTCCTCGATGTAGAGGCGGTTGACCTGCTTGCCGGCAGGGCCGGTCTGCACGGTCACCAGGGTTGCGCCCAGCATCTGCTTGGCGAACTCGGAGACTTCAGCGGCCGACTTGGCGATGCGGACGCCGCCCTTGTCGCCGGCGCTAGCTTCCTTGAACTTGCCCTTGCCGCGGCCGCCGGCATGGATCTGGCTCTTCACCACCCAGACCGGGCCGGGCAGCGCCTTGGCCGCAGCTTCGGCGTCGCTCGCTTTAAGGACCGGGACGCCCTTGGAGATCGGCACGCCGAACTCGTTCAGCAGCGCTTTGGCCTGATATTCATGGATATTCATATGGTCGCTCCCTGAACCCGCGGGCGGTGACCTCATGGGCCCACCTCAGTCTTGTGGCTGGCATACCATATACCACAGGAACTGCAACCCGGATTCTTTGACTTCGAGATCTCTGGACTAGGGAACCCGCCCCGGCAGTGGGTCCCGGAAGTGAAACCGCCGAAGACCGGGTTTCGATCTTCGGCGGGATGTCGTTTGCGCCTTAGCGGCCGAGAAGATCGGGTGCGATCTTCTTGCAGGCATCCACCAAGCCCTGCACGGCGCCGACCGACTTGTCGAAGGCTTCGCGGTCCTTGCCGGCGAGCTCGATCTCCACCACGCGTTCGACGCCCTTGGAGCCGATCACGACGGGCACGCCGACATACATGTCCTTCACGCTGTACTCGCCGTTGAGATAGGCGGCGCAGGGCAGCACGCGCTTCTTGTCCTTCAGATAGCTCTCGGCCATCGCGATCGCGGAGGCCGCCGGCGCGTAGAAGGCCGAGCCGGTCTTCAGCAAATTGACGATCTCGGCGCCGCCGTTGCGGGTGCGGTCGACGATCTCGTCGAGGCGCGCCTGCGAGGTCCAGCCCATCTTGACGAGGTCGGGCAGCGGGATGCCGGCGACGGTGGAGTACTTCACCAGCGGCACCATGGTGTCGCCGTGGCCGCCGAGCACGAAGGCGGTGACGTCCTCGACCGAGACGTTGAACTCGTCGGCAAGGAAGTAGCGGAAGCGCGCCGAATCCAGCACGCCGGCCATGCCGACGACCTTCTTGTGGGGCAGGCCGGAAGCCTTCTGCAGCGCCCAGACCATGGCGTCGAGCGGGTTGGTGATGCAGATGACGAAGGCATCGGGGGCGTACTTCTTGATGCCGGCACCGACCTGCTCCATGACCTTGAGGTTGATGGAGAGGAGGTCGTCGCGGCTCATGCCGGGCTTGCGCGGCACGCCGGCGGTGACGATGCAGACCTTGGCGTTGTCGAGCGCCTCATAGGAGTTCGCGCCGGTGTAGTGGGCGTCGAAGCCGTCGACCGGCGAGGACTGCGCGATGTCGAGCGCCTTGCCTTGCGGCACGCCTTCGGCGATGTCGAACATCACGACGTCGCCCAGTTCTTTCAGGCCGATGAGGTGAGCCAGCGTTCCGCCGATCTGACCGGAGCCAATCAAAGCAATCTTGTCGCGCGCCATGTGAACCTGTCCTTTAGACACGTAAGGAGGGGAAAACTGAGACGGGTGGTTATCCCTTTCGCCTCCCCCGTTCAAGTCGCCCAATGCCCAATTGTCGGGCTTGCCGCGATTCCGGCCAACACACCGAAGCCGTCATTCCGGGGCGCGACGAAGTCGCGAGCCCGGAATCCATCGGTGGGGCGGAGCGCGCTGAGAAATGGATTCCGGGCTCGCGCTCCGCGCGCCCCGGAATGACGGCGGGAATAGGACTTAAGTCTCCACCAGGCCCTTGGTCGAGCCGCTGGCGGTGGAATCCTTGCGGCCGTGAGGCAGCGCCAGATAGGATTCCGAGCTCATTTCGATCAGGCGCGAGGCGGTCCGCTTGAACTCCATGGCCTCAACGCCGTCGGTCGCGAGGTAAAGCGAGATCGGGTTGGCGTCGGCCGAGGCCATCAGCTTCACGGCGTTGTCATAGAGCGTGTCGATCAGGGTGATGAAGCGCTTGGCCGCGTTGCGCTGGGAGAAGTCCATCACTGGAATATGGTCGACCAGGATGGTGTGATAGTCGTGCGCCAGCCTGAGGTAGTCGGATGCACCTAACGGCTGCTCGCAGAGGTCGGCGAACGAGAACCGCGCCACGCCATGGGCCGAGCACGGCACGTGCAGGATGCGCCCCTTGATCGAAATGTCGCGCGGCTTGCATTTGGCATTGCCGGTCATCTTCACCCAGGCGCGGTTGAGCGCGGCGTCGGCATCGCCATCGGCGGGCGTCAGCCACATCCGCACGCCCTGAAGTTTTTCGAGCCGGAAGTCGGTGCGCGCATCGAGCCGCGCGACGTCCATGTGGTCGGTGATCTGCTTGATGAAGGGCAGGAACAGCGAGCGGTTGAGGCCGCCCTTGTAGAGATCGTCGGGCGCGACGTTGGAGGTCGCGACCACGACGGTGCCGAGTTCGAACAGTTTCGCGAACAGGCGGCCCAGGATCATCGCGTCCGCGATGTCGGTAACGTGGAATTCGTCGAAGCAGAGCAGCCAGCTCTCCTCGAAAATCGCGTTGGCGGTCAGCGCGATGACGTCGCCATCGGCGATCTCGCCGCGCGCGATGCTCTGGCGGTAGTCGTAGATGCGCTCGTGCACGTCCGCCATGAATTCGTGGAAATGCGCGCGGCGCTTGTGCTCGACCGATGAGTGCTGGAAGAACAGGTCCATCAGCATGGTCTTGCCGCGGCCGACCTCGCCATGGATGTAGAGCCCGCGCGGCGCCTCGTCCTTGTCACCAGAGCTGAACAGGCGGCTGAGCAGGCCTTGCTTGCGAGCGGGCTTGTAGGTCGAAAGCCGCAGGTCCAGCGCCGCATAGGCCTCGGCGACCTCGGCCTGCGCGGCATCGGGCTCGATCGCGCCGGACGCGATCTCGGCCTGGTAGGCCTCGCGGAATGAGGAATTTTGGGTGGAGAGCATGGCCCTTTACGGCCAGAGACCGGCGGAAATTGCAAGCCGTGAATTGGTGGACGGGCTATGCGGTTTTCTCTTTCCTGCCCGCTGGGACGCGACATCCACCGCTTGGTCTACTCCTACGCAGTATCGTGAACGCGGTCAGCCTCAACGATGAAGCGCGCTCGCTCATACAACTCATCAAAGGTGATGACCTCGGGCCGGATCAAGTTGCGTCTATAGAGCTCGAATGAGCGGAACTTGCGCTCATTGATGCCACGCTCCGCTTGAAACTCGCTGAGGCTGCCGCAGACCACAAATGATCGTGGTTCGGTCGTGAATAGGGTCTCGCCAGTCGGGTTACCCTCCCCATCCACAATCGTCTCGCGCGGCTGCCATTGCTCAAGCGCCGCCGAAACTGTGCCCTGTATTTGAGCGACTGCTCCCGATAGCTCTTTCGACGGCTGCTAGACGCCTGCGCGGTAATTGCTCGCAGCGACCAGGTCTGTATCGTGGCGCTTGATCTCCACGAAGCAAGTGGTGCTAAGCACCGCATTTGATCTCAGCAACGCATCTACGCGCTTGCCCGGACCAGCGAGATCGAACCCCCGCACAGTTTGCTCGAGCTTGCGCTCGTCCAGCGGGCCGAAATAGATCAACGAAAGGCCACAACCGAAATCCATGGATTGGTCTCAAAGAACTTCTGCCAGACATCTTCGGGTCCTTTGGGATACTCGCGCAAAACGGCTTCGAAGTAAGCGGCGTCGGTCAACAGCCGTTTGAATTCAGCAACTGCTTCCGTCGATAGCCAAGTGCAACGATATCTTCGCTTGTGATCTCGGTGCGCGCGAAAGCCGCGAGCAATTCCTGATTGTTCGTGGCCAGCCGCTTGATCTGGATGGGGTCGAGGAGGAGCTTCTCCAGATCGGCGTCCGTGACGTTAATCTTGCCCTCTTTTGGGAAATGGATGCGCTTGATGTTGGAAAGGAATTTCAGAAGCGTTGCAACTTCCGCGGGACGAAGCGCGAAGTATTCCCGTCCGCGACCATTGCCTGTGAATTTTTGAATCGTGACACCTTGAAACGAGCGATCATCCTCAACAAAGGTCGCCTTTATCTGGAAGCGCCCGCCTTGCGTGGTGCGGAGGACGATCTCGTCCTTCACAGTCGCGAATTCATACCCGCCCGCCCCGTCGATGTACTTGTTGGCGATTCGAAACCGCCGACCGCTAAGCGTCGGAAACGAAGGGCCGACATAAGTCTTGTCGGTCCTGCTTCGCAAATGGACCGTATACTCGTCGGCATCCACAGGCAGGCCAATCTAGCCAGATCGGCTGGGATTCAAGGCAGCATAACCTACAGGGCGGCGTGTTCTGGTTTTGTTTTTGTTGTCGCACAAATATTGTAATATGCTCGGGATTTCCGATGGTAGAATATACCTGGTAGGGTACCAAGGAACCTCGACATGGCGCTTAGCATCAAGGACCCCGAAACGGAGCAATTGGCGCGAAGCCTGGCCCAATTGACCGGCGAGAACATCACGACTGCAACAAAGCGCGCCATCGAGGAGCGACTGCGCAGGCTCGGCAGTCAAACTCGCAAGGACGCATTGCTGGAGGACATGGCCGAGATCAGGCGACGTTGGAGCGAAATGCGAGTTCTGGACGATCGCACGCCGGAGGACATTCTCGGATATGACGAGCACGGATTGCCACGCTGATGGTAATCGATACGTCGGCGATCGTGGCAATCGCGCTCAATGAAGCCGACGCAGCGGATATCGAGCGACTGATCGTGGACGATCCGATCCGCCTGATCTCAGCGGCAACGGTGCTTGAAGCAACGATGGTGATCGAGACACGGTTAGGTGACGCGGGCGGGCGCGAGCTCGATCTCTGGCTCGTCAAGATCGGCGCCGAGATCGTGGCAGTCGATGCCGGACAAGCCGATGCAGCACGGCGCGCCTGGCGGCGTTACGGGAAGGGACGTCATGCCGCGTCGCTCAACTACGGGGATTGCTTTTCCTACGCGCTGGCCATGACCCGCAGCGAACCACTGCTGTTCAAAGGTGCGGACTTTGCGAAGACCGACGTTAGCCGGCCAGGCGTGGCGCCGCCGCTATAACGCGCCGAAGCAAGAACCTACTCACACAGCTCATAGGCGTCCTCGACGACATACGGGCCACCGCCGGTGGAGGCGCGCGAGGAGAACAGCACGAAGCGTTCCGCCATGAACGCCTTGCTCGGGAAGTAGCCGCGGATCGAGAGATAGTCGGCGACGTCGCGGTCGGAAGCGTCGTGTAGCCGCGCGAGCGTGACGTGGGGGATGAACTTGCGTCCCTCGGGGTCGAGGCCGATCCGCTGCATCATGCGCTCGAGCTCGGCCTGCAATTCCATCAGCGGCTTGCTCGGCGCGATGGTGGCGACCACTGCGCGCGGCTTGCGGCCGCCGAAGCTGGTGAGGCCCTGCACCTTCACCTCGAACGGCTTGCGGTCGACGCGAAACAGCATCGAGGCGATCTCGTTGGCGGAAGCGCCGTCGATGTCGCCGATGAAGCGCAGGGTGACGTGATAATTTTCGGGATCGATCCAGCGGGCGCCGGGGAGGCCGCCCCTCAAGTTGGAAAGCGACTGGCCGATCTCGGCCGGAATTTCCAGACCCGTGAACAAACGCGGCATCGTTTCGCACTCCCGATGCTTGGGTACAGTCCTCGAAGTGCGAGAACCATATCCAAATTAGAGCCGGCGACGAATCACCGGTACCCTGATTCCTATCGCAGTTGTGTGACTCTGCGAAGCATGCCGCGCCTCACCCCGGTAAAACCCTGGGAATTAGGGTTAGCGTTGCCTGGTTTTCAACGCCGTTGCTCAGCGATCGTGCCAATGAATGCCTCCACCGTGGGCATGATCCTGCCGACGATGATGTCGACGCCCTCAGCGGTCGGATGAATGCCGTCGGCCTGGTTGAGCTTGGCGTCGGCCGCGACGCCCTCGAGGAAGAACGGATAGAGCGGCACGTCGAATGTCTTGGCCAGATCCGGATAAATCGAATTGAAGCGCGCGGCGTATTCGGCGCCGTAATTCGGCGGCGCCAGCATGCCGCAGAGCATGACTGAAATCTTTCGCGCCTTGAGCCGCTGGACGATGTCGGTCAGCGCCGCGCGCGCCACGTCGGGATCGATGCCGCGCAGCGCGTCATTGGCGCCGAGCTCGACGATGACGCCGTCAGTTCCATCGGGCACCGACCAGTCGAGCCGGTCGCGGCCGCCCGAGGTGGTGTCGCCGGACACCCCGGCATTGGACATGTCGACCTTTATGCCTTTGGCCTGTAAGGCTTTTTGAAGCTTTTGGGGGAACGCCTCCTGGGCCGGAAGGCCGAAGCCGGCGCTCAGGGAATCGCCGAGAACGACAAGCTTGACTGGTTTTGTCGCGCCTGCCCAAGCCGGGTTCGCCATCGTCATGAAGGCGAGCATCAACACGGCTATGTGCATGAACAATCCGTAACGCCTCTCGACCCCGCGTGCGGAGTTGCCATATGACCGGACCATGGACACTCGCATCGACCTCTCTTCGCTCGCCGCTACTGCCGCGGACACCATCGCCATCTCCAACGTCAATCTGTCATTGGGCACGGGCGCGGCACGCGTTCACATCCTCAAGGATATCAGCCTGCGCGTCGCCTCGGGCGAGACGATCGGCCTGATCGGCCCGTCAGGCTCGGGCAAATCCACGCTGCTGATGGTGATGGCGGGGCTGGAGCGTCCTGACAGCGGAGAGGTGGTGGTGAATGGCACGCCTTTCAATGCCCTCGACGAGGACGCGCTGGCGCGCTTCCGCGGCCGCCAGGTCGGCATCGTCTTCCAGTCCTTCCACCTGATCCCGACCATGACGGCACTGGAGAACGTCGCGGTGCCGCTCGAGCTCGCCGGCAATCCCGACGCCGCCAAGCGCGCGGCAGAGGAGCTGCAATCGGTCGGGCTCGGCGACCGCCTGCATCATTATCCGACGCAGCTCTCCGGCGGCGAGCAGCAGCGCGTCGCGCTCGCCCGCGCGCTGGCACCCGATCCCGCGATCCTCGTCGCGGACGAGCCGACCGGCAATCTCGACGAAGCGACCGGAAAGCAGATCGTCGACCTGCTGTTCACCAAGCATGCCGAGCGCGGCATGACCTTGGTGCTGGTGACGCACGATTCCTCGCTCGCACGCCGCTGCGACCGCGTCATCCGCCTGCGCTCCGGGCGCATCGACACGCAGTCTGCGCCGGCATGAGCGCCGTGGCCGAACCGTTCGCGAAGCCGAACGCCGTCGCGCTGTCGCTGCGCTACGCCTTGCGCGAATTGCGCGGTGGCCTGCGCGGCTTCTATGTCTTCATCGCCTGCATCGCGCTCGGCGTGATGGCGATTGCCGGCGTCGGCTCGGTGTCCGCCAGCCTGAGCGATGGTCTCGCACGCGAGGGCCGCACACTGCTCGGCGGCGACGTCTCGTTCGTGCTGTTCCAGCGCGAGGCCAAGCCGGAAGAGGTCGCGTTCCTGCGCTCGCACGGCACGCTGTCGACCGCCGCGACCTTGCGCGGCATGGCGCGTTCGGCTGACGGCAAGCTGGCGCTGGTGGAGATGAAGGCGGTCGACAGCGCCTATCCGATGCTGGGGCAGCTGACGCTGGCGCCGCCCCTGCCGATGGCCGATCTGCTCGCCGAGCGTGACGGTGCGTTCGGCGCCGCCGCCGATCCGACCCTGCTGGCGCGGCTTTCGCTCAAGACCGGCGACCGCGTCACCATCGGCGCGGCGACCTTCCAGATCCGCTCGAGGGTCGAGGCCGAGCCCGACAAGCTCGCGGGCGGCATCGGCTTCGGGCCGCGCTTTTTGATCAGCGAGGCGGCCTTGCGCGCCACCGGCCTGATCCAGCCCGGCAGCCTGGTGCGCTGGGTCTACCGGGTCAAGCTGCCAGAGGCTGCGAACAACGAGCGCGCCACCGAAGCCTTCATCGCGGATGCGCGCAGCGCCGCGCCGCAAGCCGGCTGGGAGATCCGCAGCCGGTCCAATGCCTCGCCGCAGCTCGAACGCAATATCAGCCGCTTCACGCAGTTCCTGACCCTGGTCGGCCTCGCCGCGCTGCTGGTCGGCGGCGTCGGGGTCGCCAATGCCGTCAAGAGCCACATCGACCGCAAGCTCGAGGTGATCGCCGCCTTCAAGGCCGTCGGCGCCACCGGCCGGGACGTGTTCGGCATCTATTTGGCGCAAGTGGTCCTGCTGGCGGCGATCGGATCCGTGATCGGCCTTACGCTCGGCGCCGCGATGCCCTTTGCCATCGTCGGCCTGTTCGGCAAGCTGCTGCCGCTGCCGGTGGTGCCGGCCGTGCATGCCGACGAGCTCGCGCTGTCCTTCGTCTACGGCCTCCTCACTGCGCTTGCCTTCGGCCTGTGGCCGCTCGGGCGCGTGCACGACGTGCCGGTGGCCGCGCTGTTCCGCGACACCATCAGCTCCGAATGGCACCGGCCGCGTGCGGGCTATCTCGTGTTCATGGGGGTCGTGATCGCACTGCTCGTCGCGGTCGTGATCGGCCTGTCGTTCGACAAGCGCATCGCCGCGGTGTTCGTGGCCTCCTCCGTCGTCGTGTTCGCCTTGCTGCGCGGCATCGCCGCCCTGCTGATGACGATCGCACGCCGGCTGCCGCGGACGCGGCTGCCGATGCTGCGGCTGGCGATCGCCAACATCCACCGGCCGGGCGCGCTGACGCCCTCGGTCGTGCTGTCGCTGGGACTCGGGCTCGCCGTGCTCGTCACCATCACCCAGATCGACGGCAATCTGCGCCGGCAGTTCCTGGCCGCGCTCCCCGACCAGGCACCGTCGTTCTTCTTCATCGACATTCCGAGCGCGCAGGCCGAGCAGTTCGACGCCTATCTGCACCGGATCGCCCCCGGCGCCCGAATCGAGGACGTGCCGATGCTGCGCGGGCGCATCGTCGCCGCGCGCGGGGTGCGCGCCGAGGAGCTCAAGCCCACAACCGATTCCGAATGGGTGCTGCAGAGCGACCGCGGGCTGACCTACACCGCCGAGCTGCCCAAGGGCTCCAAGGTGGTCGAGGGCGAGTGGTGGCGCGCCGATTATTCCGGCCCGCCGCTGGTCTCGATGGAGAAGAAGATCGCCGACGGGCTCGGCCTCAAGCTCGGCGACGAGGTGGTGGTCAACGTGCTCGGCCGCGACATCCCGGCGAAGATCAGCAATTTGCGCACGATCGACTGGCAGGGGCTCGGCATCAATTTCGTCCTGGTGTTCTCGCCCAACGCCTTCAAGGGCGCGCCGCACACCCACATCGCGACGCTGACGGAAGCGGGCGGAAATGCGGCGGGCGACGGCAAGATCATCAAGGAGATCGCCGACGCCTATCCGATGGTGACGAGCGTGCGCGTGCGCGAGGTGATGGAGACGGTCGGCTCGGTCGTGACCAATCTGGCACTGGCGATCCGCGGCGCCAGCGCCGTGACCCTGATCTCGGCGATCCTGGTGCTGGGCGGGGCGCTCGCCGCCGGCCACCGCCACCGGGTCTATGATGCGGTGATCCTGAAGACCCTGGGCGCGACGCGGCTGCGGCTGCTCGGCGCCTATGCTCTCGAATACCTCCTGATCGGCCTTGCCACCGCGGTGTTCGGGGTGATCGCCGGCAGCATCGCGGCGTGGATGATCGTCACGCGGCTGATGACGCTGAGCTTCGTCTGGCAGGCCGGCAGCGCCGCCGGCGTGGTCGCGGCCGCGCTGGTCGTCACCGTCGGGCTCGGGCTTGCCGGCACGCTGCTGGCATTGAACAAAAAGCCCGCGACGGTGTTGCGAAATTTGTGACAAATTGAAGCGGCGGATCGACCCGGAATCGCCCCGGTTTCCGCGATTAACCACGCTGCTCGTCAGCTCCGCGTCAGGATTGCCGCCAAGGGCGACATTCGGCCGCGCGTGGAAGGTTGCAGCGAATGTGTTAGTTTCCCACATATCGAATGGGTTCGGGGCCCCGATTGTGAGCCAAAATTTAGTCGGCTGGCAGCGGTCTCCGAGATAGAATTTGACGAACCGGCGGCATGGCGACCCTCATGCCGGACCGGACCAACCAACGGGAATTCGACCATGTCGGACCTAGACCGTAACTACGCTTCTCCTTTCGGCAGGGCCGCCGGGCGTGTCGACGCCGCGACGGTCGATGCCGGCCTGCGCGCCTATATGCTGCGCATCTACAACTACATGAGCATTGGCCTGGCTATCACCGGCCTTGCCGCGCTCGGCGTCTACATGGCCGCCGTGACCGACGTCCCGACGGCGGACGCCGTCCGCGTCGGCAAGCTGTTCCTGACGCCGTTCGGCTACGCCATGTTCGTCAGCCCCCTGAAGTGGCTGTTCATGCTCGCGCCGCTCGCGATGGTGTTCGTGATCTCGGCGGGCATCAACCGTCTGGCCCCCTCGACCGCCCAGATCCTGTTCTGGGTGTTCTCGGCGCTGATGGGCATCTCGCTGTCGTCGATCTTCCTGGTGTTCACCCACACCTCGATCGTGCGGGTGTTCTTCATCACCGCGGCCACCTTCGGTGCGTTGAGCCTCTACGGCTACACCACCAAGCGTGACCTGACCGGGATGGGCTCGTTCCTGTTCATGGGCCTGATCGGCATCATCATCGCCAGCCTGGTGAACCTGTTCCTGGCCAGCTCGATGCTGCAGTTCATCGTCTCGGTGGTCGGCGTGCTGGTGTTCTCGGGCCTCACCGCGTGGGACACCCAGCGGCTGAAGAACGACTACATCTACGGCTATGCCTCGGCCGGCGGTGACATCGCAGAGCGTGCGGCCATCACCGGCGCACTGTCGCTGTACCTGAACTTCATCAACCTGTTCACGCTGCTGCTGCAGCTCCTCGGCCAGCGCGAGTAGGCGACAGGACCGAGCGAACGACACGAACCCCCGGCCGAGAGGCCGGGGTTTTTGTTTGGGGCGGGAGCGCGCCACACGCTCAATGTCATCGCCCGCGAAAGCGGGCGATCCAGTATTCCAGACGCAGTCGTGATTGACCGAGAGGCCGCAGCGTACTGGATTCCCCGCCTTCGCGGGGAATGACGGCGGAGAAAGTGGAGGGTCCGCTCGCAATGCCGGGGGTGGAGGCGGCGGAACCCCTTCCGGCCGCCGCGGGAAGACTCTAATCTTCCCGCCATGTCCGCACCCGATATCAGGCCCACCACCGAGGCCGACCTTCCCGCCATCACCGCCATCTACCAGCAGGCCGTCCGCGAGGGCACGGCGACGTTCGAGCTGGAGCCGCCTGACCTTACGGAGATGACGCGCCGCTATCGCGCGCTGATCGACGGCGGCTATCCCTACTTCGTCGCCATGCTGGACGGACGCGTGGCCGGCTATGCCTATGCCGGCGCTTACCGGCCGCGGCCGGCCTACCGCTTCACGGTGGAGAACTCGATCTATCTGGATCCGTCCTTCCACCGCCGCGGCGTCGGCTCAATGCTGCTGGAACGGCTGATCGCCGAATGCGAGACGCGCGGCTTCCGCCAGATGATCGCGGTGATCGGCGATTCCGCCAATGCCGGATCGATCGGCGTGCACACAAGGTGCGGCTTCAAGATGATCGGCACGCATCCCAGCGTCGGGCTGAAATTCGGGCGCTGGCTGGACACGGTGATGATGCAGCGCGACCTCGGCGAGGGCGCGCGCACGGTGCCGGGGAAGTAAGCTCGGTTTCGTAGGGCGGGCAAAGCGCAAGCGTGCCCACCGTTCGCGGCGATTGAGATAGGACGTGGGCACGGCGCGGTGCGCCTTTGCCCACCCTACGGCAGCGTTCGTGCCGCTACACTACCGCCAGCTTGCGATCGATCACCAGCAGCACGCGCTCGAGCTCGTGGCCGCGGCGCAGGATCAGGCCGGTCGCCGAGATCACGCTGTACATGCCTTGCTTGCGCGCGAGGCGCGGGTCCTTCTCGATGCGGTAGATCGGCACTTCCGAGGCACGGCGATAGACCGAGAACACGGCGCGGTCTTTCAGGAAGTCGATGGCATAGTCGCGCCACTCGCCGTCGGCGACCATGCGACCGTAGAGATTGAGAATCCGGTGCAGCTCGAGCCGGTTGAAGGTCACCCGGTTCGGCGGCGCATGCGCCGCGGCGGGACGCGCCGCCGCGCGCTGCTCGCTCGGCTCGGCATCCTCCGACGTCAGACTCATGGGAAGCGCCTCCTCATCGCACGGCTATGACCCGGGTCCGCGAAGACCGTCCCGGGAACCGCGTTCATGACACTTGCATGATTGCGCCAACCGTTCCGCGCCGCAAGGGGCTCAACCGGTCGAATCGACAGTGCGTCCGGGCACACGCAAGGGTGGAACTCCGTCGCGGCAAACCGTCACGGGATCGTTAGCAGGAATCATAGTATCGCCGCTTTTCCGCCAACCGCCCGCCGCCCTGCATTGCGAAAAGACTGGTGTGCGTTGACCCGGTCCTTTCGGTTCCGGATTCCTCAGCCCCCAGCCCCCCGGGGTCGAACAGGATCGGGTCTGTACGCACGACAAGGAGGGCCAACGCAAGTTGGTCCTTTTTTGTTTGTGTCGCGATGTTTCCGGCCACTGTCATTCCGGGGCGCGCCTCTTGGCGCGAACCCGGAATCCATTGCTCAGCTTGCACAATGGATCGATGGATTCTCAGGTGCGCAATTGCGCAGCATAGCTCGCGCTTCGCGCGCCCCGGAATGGCGAAGCATCAATTGCTGAGACGTTCTGCTTGCTTCAATGCAGCGACGTGTACGCCGCACCCAACATCGGGCCCGGTCGCTCGCGGCTGCCGTCCTGGACGTAGACCACTGCGCCGTCGACGCCGTCGCGCGTGAGATTTTCGATCGGCACCGTCCAGCTCTCCGGACGGCCGGTCCAGTCGCCGACCTTGAGCAGGTTGCGCACCACGTTGTGATAGGTGACCTGCTGTCCGCGATTCTCGCCGCGGGTGATCGCGATCGGCACCGACTTGGCGATCGAGCAGATCCAGACCTCGCCATGCGAGACCGTGGGCTCCTTGCTCGCGGCCACCGACACGTTGATCTGCTTGCCCGAGAGCGACATCGTCACCGGCACGCTCATCACGCCGTTGCCCTTGTCGGTCTTGCCGATCGCGTTCTCGATGCCGGCGCGATCGCTGCCGATGACATGCGTGGAGCCGTTGACCACGACCTGTGGCGTGTAGACCTCGCGGTCGCCGCGCATGCGCGAATAGGCGCGCTGCCGTGCAGAGAAACGCGAATCCGCCAGCGTGTCCTTCCAGCCGAGATAGTCCCAATAATCGATCGGCATGCTCAGCGCGATGACCGAGGGATCCTTGGAGAGATCGCCGATGATCTGGTCGGCGGGCGGGCAGGAGGAGCAGCCCTGCGAGGTGAACAATTCGACGACGGCGCGGGGATCAGCCTCGGCAGGACGAATGACGGCGATGATCGCACATATGCCGAGAGCTCCCGACCAGAGGGCACCGGACCAACGTGGAATCAGATGGGAAGCCGTCATTGTCGTCATGTCGAACGCCGCACACCGTTGCTCTCAGAGGGAAATCTTATCGCCGGATGGTCACCGTAGTCTTACGGGGCGCGGTACATTCATCCGTCCGGGCCACCGTCCAAGGGGAGGTTTTCCGCCGGGCGGGCCCATCTGAAGCGTACCGCAAACGCGCGAAGGCGGCCTTTGATAGGCCGCCTTCGTTAAGGCTTCTACTCACTTCGCAGTGAGCCATCGTTCACAAATCCGCGCTTACGCCGCGAGCTTGCGCAGCACGTAGTGCAGGATGCCGCCGTTGCGGTAGTAGTCGAGCTCGTCCAGCGTATCGATGCGGCAGAGCAGCGAAACGCGCTGCAGCGAACCGTCGCCGGAGACGATCTCCGCGGTCAGCTTCTGGCGCGGCTTGAGGTCGCCGACGAGGCCGCGCAGCGTGACCTTCTCGTCGCCCTTGAGGCCCAGCGACGACCAGGAGGTGCCTTCCTCGAAGGTCAGCGGCAGCACGCCCATGCCGACCAGGTTGGAGCGGTGGATGCGCTCGAAGCTCTGGCAGATCACGGCGCGCACGCCGAGCAGGCGCGTGCCCTTGGCGGCCCAGTCGCGCGAGGAGCCGTTGCCGTATTCGGCGCCGGCGAACACCACCAGCGGCACCTTCTCTTCCTGGTACTTCATCGCGGCGTCGTAGATCGACATCTGCTCGCCGTCGGGCCAGTGCTTGGTCAGGCCGCCCTCGGGGATGTTGCCATCGGCGCCCTTCAGCATGAAGTTCTTGATGCGGATGTTGGCGAAGGTGCCGCGCATCATCACTTCATGGTTGCCGCGGCGCGTGCCGTACTGGTTGAAGTCGGCCGGACGCACCTGGTGCTCGCTGAGATATTTCCCGGCGGGCGAGGTGAGCTTGATCGAGCCGGCCGGCGAGATGTGGTCGGTCGTGATCTTGTCGCCGAACATGGCGAGGATGCGCGCCTCGACGATGTCGGTGACCGGCTCCGGCTCCTTCTTCATGCCATCGAAGTAAGGCGGGTTCTGCACATAGGTCGAGGACATGTTCCAGCGATAGGTCTCGCTCTCGACCGTCTTGATCTTGCGCCAGTTGGTGTCGCCCTTGAACACGTCGGCGTACTTCTTCTTGAAGATCGACGCGGTCACGAACTTCTTCATGAAGGCGTTGATCTCCTTGGTCGTCGGCCAGATGTCCTTCAGGTACACCGGCTTGCCGTCCTTGCCCTCGCCGAGCGGCTCGGTGGCGAGATTCTTGGTGACGCTGCCGGCAAGCGCATAGGCGACCACCAGCGGCGGCGAGGCCAGGTAGTTCGCCTGCACGTCCGGCGAGACGCGGCCTTCGAAGTTGCGATTGCCGGAGAGCACGGCGGCCGCGACGACGCCGTTGTCGTTGATCGACTTCGAGATCTCCTCGGGCAGCGGACCGGAATTGCCGATGCAGGTGGTGCAGCCGAAGCCGACCAGATTGAAGCCGACCTTGTCGAGATCGGGCTGCAGACCGGAATTGGCGAGATATTCCGCGACGACCTGGCTGCCGGGGGCGAGCGAGGTCTTCACCCACGGCTTGGCCTTGAGGCCCTTGGCGGCCGCGTTGCGCGCGAGCAGGCCTGCGCCGATCAGAACGCTCGGGTTCGACGTGTTGGTGCAGGAGGTGATCGCGGCGATCACGACGTCGCCATGGCCGATATCGAAGTTCTTGCCTTCGACCGGGAAGCGCTTGGCCGGCTCCTCGGCCTTCTTGTACTCGCTGGCGAGCGCGAGCGAGAAGCCGTCCGCGACGGTGGGCAGCGCGATGCGGCCTTCGGGACGCTTCGGACCGGCCATCGACGGCACGACGTCGCCGAGATCCAGGGTCAGCGTCTCCGTGAACACGGGGTCGGGCGACTTGGCGGTGCGGAACAGGCCCTGCGCCTTGGCATAGGCCTGCACCAGCGCAACGCGGGCCGAGGCACGGCCGGAGGTCTTGAGATAATCGAGCGCGGCGGCATCTACCGGGAAGAAGCCGCAGGTCGCGCCGTATTCGGGCGCCATGTTGGCGATCGTCGCCTTGTCGGCGACCGAGAGGTGGTCGAGACCGGGACCGAAGAACTCGACGAACTTGCCGACCACGCCGAGCTTGCGCAGCATCTGCGTCACCGTGAGCACGAGGTCGGTCGCGGTGACGCCTTCCTTCAGCGCGCCCTTCAGCTTGAAGCCGACGACATTGGGCAGCAGCATCGACAGCGGCTGGCCGAGCATGCAGGCTTCCGCCTCGATGCCGCCGACGCCCCAGCCGAGCACGGCAAGACCGTTGACCATGGTGGTGTGCGAATCCGTGCCGACCAGCGAATCGGGATAGGCGACCTCGAAGGTGCCGCTCTTCTTGCCGACCGTCATCTTCTCCTTCTTGGTCCAGACCGTCTGGGCCAGATATTCGAGGTTGACCTGGTGGCAGATGCCGGTGCCGGGCGGCACGACGGAGAAGTTCGAGAACGCCTTCTGGCCCCACTTCAGGAACTCGTAGCGCTCCTGGTTCTGCTTGTATTCCTCGGTGACGTTCTTGCCGAAGGCCTTGTTGTCGCCGAAGAAGTTCACGATCACGGAGTGGTCGATGACGAGATCGACCGGCACCAGCGGATTGATCTTCTCGGCATCGCCGCCGAGCTTCTGCATCGCGTTGCGCATCGCGGCGAGGTCGACCACCGCGGGCACGCCGGTGAAGTCCTGCATCAAGACGCGCGCCGGGCGGAAGGCGATCTCATGCTCCAGCGACTTCTTGCGCAGCCATTTCGACACCGCGACGATGTCTTCCTTCTTGACCGAGCGGCCGTCCTCGTTGCGCAGCAAATTCTCGAGCAGGACCTTCATCGAATAGGGAAGTTTGGAAATTCCCTTCAGACCATTCTTCTCGGCGGTAGGCAGGCTGTAATAGACATAGGTCTTGGCGCCGACCTTGAGGGTCTTTTTGCATTTGAAGCTGTCGAGCGAGGTCATGTAGGAGATCCCAATTGTTAGTTATACCCGGCAGGGTATTTTAACACCGTCAGCGTATCAGGCTGGGCCGCTTGCAGGGGCAGGTTGAGTTGCTGCATCAAGTAGTTCCGGGCTTATAGAAGCTTTCTAACCGCGCCGCCACAGCCACTATCGTGCTGCAGCAATCCGCGAGCCAAAAATTCCCATGCGCTACCCCAAGATTTCCTGAGGCCCGGCTGTGAGCGGATTGAACCAGGGCGACATGCAGCTGTCCGGTCACGGACTGAGATGCGTGCGCGGCGGACGCGAGGTGTTCGCCGGGCTCGATTTCGCGGCCGTCTCGGGCGAGGCCGTCGCGGTCGTCGGCCGCAATGGATCGGGCAAGACCTCGCTGCTGCGGCTGATCGCGGGCCTGCTGGTTCCCGCCGGCGGGACGATCGCGCTGGACGGGGGCGACGGCGAGCTGACCCTGGCGGAGCAGTGCCACTATCTCGGCCATCGCGATGCCCTGAAGCCGGCGCTGAGCGTTGCCGAAAACCTGACGTTTTGGGCTGATTTTCTTGGAGGCGAGCGTTTCGATGCGGCTGACAGCCTCGCCAAGGTCGGCCTCGACCACGCCACCCATTTGCCCGCCGGATTCCTGTCCGCCGGACAGCGCCGCCGGCTCTCGCTGGCCCGGCTGCTGACCGTCCGCCGCCCGGTCTGGCTCTTGGACGAGCCGACCAACGCGCTGGACGTCGCCGGTCAGGACATGTTTTCCGGATTGATGCGCGAGCACCTGGCTGGCGGCGGCATGATCGTCGCGGCGACGCATGCCCCGCTCGGCGTCGATTCGCGAGAGCTGCGGATCGGGGGGACGGCGTGATGCCGATGCACCCTCAGCTTTCCGAGCGGCTGGGCGCCGTGCTCTCAGCGTGGACGCAGCCGTTGCCGCGGGCTCCCTCGCCTCTCCCGCTTGCGGGAGAGGCCGGCATAGGCGGCCCTTGGCCGCCGTCCCTTGAAAACGCCGATGCTTTGCATCGGCTATGGCGCCGGGTGAGGGTTCTCTCCTCCGGGGGAATCTTCGTTGTCGAGACACCCTCTCCCCAACCCTCGCCCGCAGGCGGGGGAGGGAGCGCACCGCGCTTTGGGCGCGATGGGAGGATCCCATGACCGCCCTCTCCGCCCTGATCCGCCGGGACATCCGCATCGCGCTCCGCGTCGGCGGCGGAGCCTTGATTGGCGTCTTGTTCTTCCTGACCGTGGTGGTGCTGATGCCGTTCGCGGTCGGGCCGGATCTGGCGCTGCTGTCGCGGCTGGGCCCGGCCATTCTCTGGCTCGGCGCGCTGCTGGCGAGCCTGCTGACCCTGGACCGGCTGTTCATGGCCGACCATGAGGACGGCTCGCTCGACCTGATCACGATGAGCCGGACGCCGTTGGAACTCGCCTGCGCCGCCAAGGCGCTGGCGCATTGGCTCGCCGCCGGCCTGCCGCTGATTGTCGCAACCCCCGTGCTCGGCCTGTTGCTCAACCTCGACATGGTCGCCACGGCGGCGGTGGCGCTGACGCTGCTGGCGGGCACCCCGGCGCTGACCTTCACCGGCATGATCGGCGCAGCGCTCGCGGTGACGCTGCATCGCGGCGGGCTGTTGATGGCCGTCCTGGTGCTGCCGCTGTCGATTCCCGTGCTGATTTTCGGCGTTGCGGCCTCTCAGGCGGTGATCGTCGGTCCCATGACCTTCGGCGCGCCGTTCTCGATCTTGTGCGCGCTGTCGCTGGTCAGCCTCGTGATCGGCCCGTTCGCGGCGGCGGCGAGCCTGCGCCATGGTCTCGATTGAGATGGGTCGGACCAACCTTGACCCCGATCAACTTTCGCCACGGACTTTCGTGCTGATTGCCTGAGCGGCCCCCGGTGATTATCAGGATACCATGACGCTGATCGACCTCGCCAACCCCACGCGGTTCCTCGCGCTGACAGCGCGGGTGTTGCCGTGGCTGGCGGCCGCGACAATCATCCTGCTCACGATCGGTCTTTATCAGGCCGCCTACGCGCCGGACGACTATCAGCAGGGCGCGACCGTGAAGATCATGTTCATCCACGTGCCCAATGCCTGGCTGTCGATGTTCGTGTGGGGCGTGATGAGCATCGCATCATTGGGCACGCTGGTGTGGCGGCATCCGCTCGCCGACGTCGCCGCCAAGGCCGCAGCGCCCATCGGCGCCGCCTTCACCTTCCTCGCGCTGCTCACGGGCTCGCTGTGGGGCCGGCCGATGTGGGGCACCTATTGGGAATGGGACGCGCGGCTGACCTCGGTGCTGATCCTGTTCCTGATGTATCTCGGCCTGATGGCGCTGTGGCGCGCGGTCGACGATCCCTCGCGCGCGGCGCGCGCCGCTGCGGTGCTGACGCTGGTCGGCGCGATCAACCTGCCGATCATCAAGTTCTCGGTCGATTGGTGGAACACGCTGCACCAGCCCGCCTCGGTGATGCGCATGGGCGGCTCGGCGCTGGACAAATCGTTCCTGATTCCGCTGCTGGTGATGGCGATCGCCTTCACGCTGCTGTTCGTCACGCTGCACCTGGCCGCGATGCGCAACGAGATTTTGCGCCGCCGTGTCCGCTCGCTGCAGATGATGCAGGCGAGTCGCATCGCGTTTTCGAGCGAGGTGGCCGCCGGCTCGCGTGAAGACAATGCGTCGAAAGAAGCTGGGGCTGCATGACGATGTCGCTCGGTCCCTACGCCTCCTTCATCGTGACCTCTTATGCCGCTGCCGCCCTCGTGATCGTGATCCTGATCGGCTGGGTCATGCTCGATTATCGCAGCCAGACGCAGCGCCTGCGCGAGCTGGAGCAGCGCGGCATCACCCGTCGGTCGGGCCGCAGCGCGACGGAGCCGCGATGAGCGATCAACCTGCCTCCGCTCCGCCGCAGCGGCGCACCTTCCTGGTGGTGCTGCCGCTGATCGCCTTCATCGGCCTTGCGCTTCTGTTCTGGTTCCGGCTCGGCAGCGGCGATCCCTCGCGGATTCCCTCCGCGCTGATCGGCCGCCCCGCGCCGCAGACCGTGCTGCCGCCGATCGAGGGGTTGCAGGACAACGGCACGCAGGTGCCGGGGCTCGATCCCGCCGCCTTCAAGGGCAAGGTCAGCCTCGTCAATGTCTGGGCGTCCTGGTGCGTGCCGTGCCATGACGAAGCGCCGCTCCTGACCGAGCTCGCCAAGGACAAGCGCTTCCAGCTCGTCGGCATCAACTACAAGGACGCCGCCGACAATGCGCGGCGCTTCCTCGGCCGCTACGGCAACCCGTTCGGCCATGTCGGCGTGGACGCCAACGGCCGCGCCTCGATCGAATGGGGCGTCTACGGCGTGCCGGAGACTTTCGTCGTCGGGCGCGAGGGCACCATCGTCTACAAGCTGGTCGGTCCGATCACGCCGGACAATCTGCGGACGGTGTTGATGCCGCAGATGGAGAAGGCGCTGAAGGGGTCTTAGCCAAGACCGTCATTGCGAGGAGCTCGCGACAAAATTGCGAAGCAATTTTGCGCTGGTGCGACGAAGCAATCCAGAGTCCCTCCGCAGAGGCATTCTGGATTGCTTCGCTTCGCTCGCAATGACGAGCGGAGAGACCGTCACCCCTTGCTCACATCCCCCGCCTCGGCCTCGCTTCTTTCCAGCGAGACCGGCGCGAGGTGATAGCGCTTGGTCAGCGGCATCTGGGCGATGGCGAAGATCATCGTGATCGGGGTGACGCCGAACACCTTGAAGTTCACCCAGAAATCCGTGCTCTGGGTACGCCAGACGATCTCGTTCAGCACCGCCATGCCGGCGAAGAACAGCGCCCAGCGCAAGGTGAGGATGCGCCAGCCCTGCGGTGTCAGGTTGAACACCTGATCGAACATCACGGCGATGAAGGAGCGGCCGAACAACAGGCCGCCGCCGAGGATCGCGGCGAACAGGCCGTAGATGATGGTCGGCTTGACCTTGATGAAGGTCTCATCATGCAGCACCAGCGTCAGGGTGCCGAACACCAGCACGATCACGCCCGTGACGATCGCCATGATCGGGATGTGGCGCGTCACCATGTAGGAGGCGGCCATCGCCGCCACGATCGCGACCATGAAGGCGCCGGTCGCGGCGAACAGATTGAATTTCGCGTTGACGAAAAAGAATACGAGCAGCGGACCGAGCTCGGTCGCGAGCTTGAACAGCGGATGCGGCTGGGTCTTGTCCATTCTCTCTTCCGTCTCTCCCATCCTTCGAGACGACCGCTTCGCGGTCTCCTCAGGATGAGGACCTATTATGTGGCACGACCTCATCCTGAGGAGCCGCGCAAGCGGCGTCTCGAAGGATGAAGCTATTCAATTCCGGCGATGGCGCGGGCGAAGTCGCGCGCGGTGAAGGGCGCGAGATCGTCGACGCCTTCGCCGACGCCGATGAAGTGCACCGGCAGCTTGAATTTCTCGGCGAGCGCCACCAGGATGCCGCCGCGCGCGGTGCCGTCGAGCTTGGTCATCACGAGGCCGGTGACCCCGGCGGTGCGATGGAAGGCCTCGACCTGCGACAGCGCATTCTGGCCGACGGTCGCATCCAGCACCAGCAGCACGGCATGCGGCGCAGTGTCATCCACCTTGCGGATCACGCGCACGACTTTCTCGAGCTCGTTCATCAGCTCGGCCTTGTTCTGTAAGCGGCCGGCAGTGTCAATCAGCAGCACGTCGATGCCCTGCTCCTTCGCCGCGGTGAGCGCGTTGAAGGCAAGGCTCGCCGAATCCGAGCCCTGCGCGCCCGCGATGACCGGCGTCTTGGTCCGCTCGCCCCAGACCTTGAGCTGCTCGATGGCCGCGGCGCGAAACGTATCGCCGGCGGCCAGCATCACCTTGCGGCCTTCGGAGGCGAATTTCTGCGAGAGCTTTCCGATGGTGGTGGTCTTGCCGGAGCCGTTGACGCCGACGACGAGAATGACGAACGGTTTTTTGGCCGCATCGATCACGAGCGGCTTTGCCACCGGCGACAGCACCTTCTCGACCTCGGCCGCGACGACGTCCTTGACCTCGTCCGCCGAGATCGCCTTGTCGTAGCGCCCCGTGCCGACCGCGTCCGCGATCCGCACCGCGACTGACGTGCCGAGGTCGGCGCGCAGCAGCACGTCCTCGATGTCGTCGAGCATGGCGCGGTCGAGCTTGCGCTTGGTGACGAGGTCGGCGACCGCGGTCCCGAGCGAGGACGAGGTGCGCTTCAGCCCGTTGGACAGGCGGCGCCACCAGCTCAGCTTGGGGGGATCTGACGTGGTATCGTTCATGATGGCGTGTTAGCCGTTCCGGCCCGTAAACGAAAGCCTTGACCGAAAGTCCTGCAATTGCTCGATGTTCCCCAATTGACCGCCGATGAGATCCTGGCCCGCGTGCTCCATCGCGACGGGCTGATGCTGGTCATCGACAAGCCGGCCGGCCTGCCGGTGCATCGCGGCCCCAAGGGTGGCCCCAATCTGGAGGATTCCTTCGACGCGCTGCGTTTCGGCCTGCCGCGGCCGCCGGTGCTGGCCCACCGGCTGGACAAGGACACCTCGGGTTGCCTCGTGCTCGGCCGCCACCGCAAGGCGACGGCATCGCTGGGCCTTTTGTTCAAGCACGGCAAGATCGGCAAGACCTACTGGACCGTGGTCGAAGGCGGCCCTGCCGAAGACGAGGGCATCATCGACATGCCGCTCGGCCGGCTCAATGCCGAACGCGGCTGGTGGCAGAAGCCGGATCCCGACGGCCAGAAGGCCATCACCAACTGGAAGGTGTTGGGTCGGGGCGACGGTTTCGCCTGGCTTGCCATGGAACCCGTGACCGGCCGCACCCATCAATTGCGCGTGCATTCGTCGGCGACCGGATGGCCGATCTTCGGCGACAACATTTACGGCAACGGCCCGCGCTTCGGCGAGCCGCGCCTGCACCTGCATTCGCGCGAGATCGTGGTGCCGATCTCCCGGAACAAGGAGCCGATCCGCGTGGTGGCGCCGGCCCCGCTCCACATGCATGAGAAGCTCCGGGCCTGCGGGTGGAATGGGGAATAGGTGTCGACCCTCATGGTGAGGAGGCGCGCTAGCGCCGCCTCGAACCATGAAAGGCCCGCATCTCGCCCGCGGCCATCCTTCGAGACGCCCGCTTTGCGGGCTCCTCAGGATGAGGAGCGGAGCCGTGCCCGGCTACCGCGCCATGGTTTACGAAACGTTCAGGGCTCACCTCTAATGATAACGGTTGCTTAGAAAAAGCTTCCGTAACCGCTCAGGACGAGCCGCGCGTGATGACCAAGGCCGGGCTATCGATCATCGACGAGGTCGAATCCGCACTTCGGATCGGCTCGCCGGAAAAGGGCCTGGCGACGGCCCGCCGCGTCACCGAGCTGTTCCTCTCCTCCGCCGGCAATTTCGACGACGAGCAGATCGCGCTGTTCGACGACGTGCTCGAGCGCCTGATCGGCACGATCGAGCTGCGCGCCATCGCCGATGTGGCAGCACGCGTCGCCCTGGCCGAGATCAGCGCGCAGCTGGCGCCGATCGCGCAGGCGCCGCCGTCGGTGATCCGCCGCCTCGCCAACAATGACGAGATCCGCATCGCCGGCCCCGTGCTGCAGGAATCCGCGCGGCTCGACGACGGCGAGCTGGTGAAGATCGCATCGAGCAAGGGCGAGCCGCATCTGCTCGCGGTCGCCGGCCGCTGGTGGCTGAAGGAGATCGTCACCGACGCGCTGCTGGCGCGCCGCTATCCCAGCGTCAGCCGGCGGCTCGCCGCCAATCCCGGCGCGCGCGTCTCCGGAAAAGGGTTTGCCATCATCGTCGGCCAGGCCGAAAGCGATCCGGAGCTCGCGGTCGGCGTCGGGGTCCGCGTCGATTTGCCGTCGGAGCTGCGCCGCCAATTGCTGCGCTCGGCGACCGATGCCGTGCGCACCCGCCTGTTGTCGCGCGCTCCGCCGCATCTGTTCGAGGAGATCCAGAGCGCCATCGCCGCCGTCACCGTCGGCGTCGAGCGCGAGATGTCGGGTGTCCGCGATTTCGAGGGTGCCAAGCGCGCGATCGGGTATCTCAAGGCCACCGGCCAGCTCGACGAGGCGACATTGTTCGGATTCGCCAGACAGCGGCGCTATGAGGAGACGGTGGCGGCCCTGGCGGCATTGTCCGGATCGACCGTCGAGGTGATTCGTCCGCTGATGCAGAGTCTCCGCGAGGACGGCCTGCTGGTGCCGTGCAAGGCCGCGCAGCTCAGCTGGGAGACGACCATGGCCGTGCTCGAATGCCGTTTCGCGACAGGCGCAATGAAGCCGGCGGACATCGCCAGGGCGCAGGGACACTACGCGAGAATGACGGCGGAGAATGCCAAGCGGACGCTGCGGTTCTGGCAGGTAAGGGCGTCGTAGGTTTTCCCTCTCCCCTTGCGGGAGAGGGTGGCTCGCCGCGATAGCGGCGAGACGGGTGAGGGGTCTCTCTCCGCGCATGACCTCTCAATGTGAGTGCGCGGATACAACCCCTCATCCGGCGCTTCGCGCCACCTTCTCCCGCAAGGGGAGAAGGGAAGAGACAACGGCTTATGTGGTGAGCCGCTCGCCGTCAACGCCGGCAATCAATCGTGGCACGATGCTTCCGACCTGCTCGCCCGCAATCGCCACCGGCAGATAATGCTCCGTGCGGCCCTGCTCCGCGCTCTCGATCAGCACCTCGCGCGTTGCGCCGATCTCGGCTTGCAGCCGTTGTCGCAGCGCCGCCTCCCCCGCCGCACGCAACCGCTTCGCGCGTGCCTTGATCTCAGGCCCCGCCACCTGTGGCATCCGTGCGGCCGGCGTGCCGGGCCGCGGCGAATAGGGGAAGACGTGCAGGAAGGTCAGGCCGCATTCTTCGACGAGGTCGAGCGAGCGCGAGAACATCTCCTCGGTCTCGGTCGGGAAGCCTGCGATGATGTCGGCGCCGAAGACGACATCGGGGCGCAGACGGCGCACCTGCGCGCAGAATGCAATCGCATCCTGCCGCGAATGCCGCCGCTTCATGCGCTTCAGGATCATGTCGTCGCCTGACTGCAGCGACAGATGCAGATGCGGCATCAGCCGCGCATCCTCGGCGATGGCATCGAGCAGGTCGTCATCCGCCTCGATCGAATCGATCGAGGAGACGCGCAGGCGCTTCAGCTCGGGCACATGGCGCAGGATCTGCTTGGTCAGCATGCCGAGCTTCGGCGCACCGGGCAGGTCGGTGCCGTAGCTGGTGAGATCGACGCCGGTCAGCACGATCTCGGCATGGCCGCGCTCGACCAGCGTGCGCACCTGATCGACCACCGGCCCATCGGCACCGAGCGCGAATTGCCGCGCCCGAACGGGATGACGCAGAAGGTGCAGCGATGGTCGCAGCCGTTCTGCACCTGCACGAACACGCGCGGCAGGCCGCTCGCAAAACCATCGACGAGATGCGGCGCCATTTCCTTGACGGCCATGATGTCGCTGACGGCGATCTTCTCGCCGGCGCCGAGATCGAACGCATCGCGTGTCTTCCGCCACGCTTCGCCACGCATCTTGTCGTCATTGCCGACGACACGATCGACCTCGGCCATGTCGGCAAACATCGCAGCCTGGATCTGCGCCGCGCAGCCGGTGACCACGATGCGCGCCTCGGGGCGCTCGCGCTTCAGCTTGCGGATCGATTGGCGCGCCTGCGCCACCGCCTCGTTGGTGACGGCGCAGCTGTTGATGACAATTGTGTCGGAAAGCCCCGCGGCTTCCGCTTTGCCGCGAATCACCTCGGCCTCGAAGGCGTTGAGGCGGCAGCCGAAGGTGACGATGTCGACGGCCATCAGGCGACCGGCGCGAACAGCGCCGGATCGAAGGTGCCCTCATATTCGAAGGTCGCCGTGCCAGTCATCAGCACGTGATCGTCGCGCTCGCGCCATTCGATGCCGAGCTTGCCGCCGGGCAATGTGATCTCGACCTTGCGCTCGGCGCGCTTCAGCCGCGCCGCGGCGACGGCCGTGGCACAGGCCGCCGACCCGCAGGCCTTGGTCAGGCCGGCACCGCGCTCCCAGGTGCGGATCGTGATGTGCTCGCGATCGACGATATGAGCGAGCGTGATGTTGGCGCGCTCGGGGAAGATCGGATGGTTTTCCAAGAGCGGACCGAAGCGGCCGAGATCGTAGGCGTTGACGTCGTCGACCCAGAACACGGCGTGCGGATTTCCCATGCTCACCACTGAAGGCGAATGCAGGATCGGATGGTCGATCGGCCCGATCTGCAATTCGATGTAGCGGGTGTCGCGAAACTCTTCCGCCAGCGGAATGTCCTGCCAGCCGAATTTCGGCGCGCCCATGTCAACAGTGTAGAGATCGGGCGCCGGGCCCTGCCAGGCATTGAGCAGGCCAGCAGCCGTCTCGAACGTTGCCGTGGTCTGGCCGGTCTTCTCGAAGACGCGGCGCACGACGCAGCGCATGCCGTTGCCGCAGGCGCCGGCCTCCGAGCCGTCATTGTTGTAGATGCTGATGAAGGCCTCGGTGCCGTCGAGCCGCGGCCTCGAGAGCACCATGAGCTGGTCGTAAGCCACGCCGCCCTGCGCGGACGCCACGGCGCGGGCGTCGTCGGGGGTGACCTTGGCCGTCGAATCGCGCAAGTCGACAACGACGATCTCGTTGCCGATGCCGTTCATCTTGGCAAATGCGTGGTTGGCCAGGCCGCTCATGAAAATTCCCGAATTTCGCCTGCCTTATATGGCGATCCTTGCCGGCTTGGCCAGTAATTTGCCACCCGGGTCGGGACATGAGCCATGACGCATCTGTCATGGGACGAATTCGGCGCTCGCGTGTTAGAACGGCGCGGTTCGCGCGAACCGGGACGCGCGGCCGGGTTAAGGCCTTGGTGGGTAAGGCCTTGATGAATTCAGGCCCCGACGAAGCGGGGCCTTGGGGAGAACAGAATGACTAGTTTCCGTCGCCTCGCTTTGGCTGCGCTGATCCCGGCTGCGGCCTTGTCGCTTGGGCTGTCAGGGGCTCTGGCGCAGACGCCGAGCCCCGCACCGGCGGCATCGGCAAGTCCCTCGCCGGCCCCGTCGGCTTCGCCCGCTCCGGCTGCAAGTGCCTCGCCCGCCCCAGCGGCAACACCCTCGCCTGCGGCGAGCGCCTCACCCGCTCCTGCAGCATCGCCAGCACCCGCCGCCAGCGCCTCGCCCAGCCCGCCCCCGGCCGCCGCCGCGACGCCTGCCCCGGTTCAGACCGCCGATCCCTTCGGCCTCGAGACCACGCTCGAATCCAAGAAGGTCGTCATGGTCAAGGGCACCGCCAATTGGGACTCGGCCTTCGACACGCTGATCGATGCCTTCAAGGCGCTGAACGCGCTGCTCGACAAGCAAGGCATCAAGCCGTCAGGCAATTCGATGATCGTCTACACCTCGACCGACGACACCGGCTTCACCTTCCTCGCCGAGATCCCGGTCGAGCAGGACCCGAAGAACCTGCCCAAGGACATGAGCGTGGGCAGATCGCCTGAAGGCAAGGCGCTGAAATTCGTCCATCGCGGCTCCTACGACAACATGGACAACACCTATGAGGCGATCACCAACCACCTCGACGACAAGAGGCTGGAAGCCAAGGACACCTTCATCGAGGAGTACCTCACCGATCCGCTCAAGACCGCTGAGGACAAGCTCGTGATCAACGTTTTCGTACCGCTGAAGTGAGACTGATGAAAAAGCCTGCCCTACTCGCCGCCGTTCTTGCCACCACGCTGCTGGCCATGCCGGCGCGCGCCGACGATTTTCCCTCCGCGATCTCGGTGAGCGGCGAAGCCTCGGTGTCCGCGGCGCCCGATCTCGCGCAAATCGATGCCGGCGTCGCCAGCGACGCCAAGACCGCGAAGGAAGCCTCCGATGCCAACAACGCGGCGATGGGCAAGGTGCTGCTGGCGCTGAAGAGCGCAGGCATCGCCGAGAAGGATTACCAGACCTCGCGGCTGTCGCTGCAGCCGCAATACGGCCAGAATAAATCCACCGGGGCATCGCCCGTGGTCGGCTTCCGCGCGAGCAACCGTGTCACCGTGAAGATCCGCGACGTGACCAAGGTGGCCGGCATCATCGACACGCTGGTCAGCGCCGGCGCCAACGACATCGGCAACATCTCCTTCGAGGTGACGCAGGCATCGAAGCTGCTCGACGATGCGCGCGAGCAGGCGGTGACCGACGCGCGCCGCAAGGCCGAGATCTACGCCAAGGCCACCGGCGTTACGTTGGGCGCGCCGCTCAGCGTCACCGAGGGCGGCGGCCCGGTGCCGCTGTTCAAGGGCCGCATGGCGACAGCTCCGATGGCGGCGCCTGCGGCCGTTGCACCGGGCGAGGAAACGCTGACGGTGACGGTGAATGTGAGCTGGGCGATCAAGGCGGGGCAGTAGCCTCTTTCGTAAGAGGCACGGCGCAAAACCTGATCAATCATTCACGCTGATATCAGTAAAAAGGAACCCCGCCGGCGTCTTGGTAAAGACGAAGATGAGTTCGCCGCAGAAGACGAAGTAACTGTCGTTCTTATAGTCATCGCGATCGTAGACGGCCTTGCCGCGCTGGATACACGCGCGATTTTTCGCGGTGAACGAGGTCCGATAGGTCTTGGCGGCAAATTGCGCGGCGTCGCGAATTGCGTTGTCGTTCATGAACGGTAATCGTGTCATAGCGGCGACGGCGGCGGGATCGTTTGCCTTCAGCGCCGCGCGAAACTTCTCGATGAAGCCATCGAATTCCTTCTGCAAGGCAGGAGAAGCAACGGCATTCTTCGCCTGGGCGACGGCTGGAGCAAGGCTCACGAGAGCGGTTGCAAGCGCAATTCTCAGCAAAAATCCCACAGGCCGGCTCCATCCATTGATCGATCAAGGTCTTCCGACCGAAAGAAATCCATGGTGTTTTGTTGCGTCATGGGCCTTCTGGTTCAACGGCGCAGCGCCGCACGAACTTGTCGCCATGGGAGCAAAGCGGAGATTGCTTTCGTCGCATCACGCCGCCGGGGTTATGGATACACGACCTAAATCTCCACCACCTGCCCCGGCATCATCGCCACGAACCGCTCCTGCGGGATCTTCGCCGCATCCAGCGCGTCCACCAGCGCTTTCGCCGGCGCGTCGATCGCTTCGTCCGTCAGCTGGAACGTGCCGTGATGATGCCCGAGCGCTTGCTCGGCGCCGCAATCGGCCAGCGCCTTCACGGCATCTTCCGGGTTCATGTGCTGGTCGCGCATGAACCAGCGCGGCTCGTAGGCGCCGATCGGGAGGATCGCCAGGCGCAGCTTGCCGTGCTTCTCGGCGACGCGGCGGAAATGCCGGCCGTCGCCGTAACCGGAATCGCAAACCACGTAGATCTTCCCGGCCGGCGTCTCCAGGACAAAGCTCGCCCAAAGCGCCTTGTTGCGGTCGAACAGGCCGCGCGCGGTCCAGTGCCGGGTCGGCACCAGATGCACCGCGACGCCTTCGCCGAGCTCGACCCGGTCGTGCCAGTCGAACGCTTCCGCCTTGATGGTGGGATCGGTGCTGCGCATCGTGACGTCGTTGCCGAGCGGGGTGACCACGCGCGGCGCGAAATTCTTGGTGAGCCGCGACAGCGTCGCGATGTCGAGATGGTCGTAGTGGCCGTGCGAAACCAGCACGACGTCGATCTTCGGCAGCTTCTCGAAGGCGATGCCTGGGTCGTTGTGCCGCTTCGGCCCGGCCCAGGCGACCGGCGAGACTCGCTCCGACCAGACCGGATCGACTAGGATGTTGAGGCCGCCGACCTGGATCAGCCAGCTGGCGTGGCCGACGAAGGAGAGCCGCACCTTATCGCCATCGACACGCGCCGGCGGGGTGTCGGCATGGGGGCTGGGCACCCAATCCGGCCAGGTCGCCCGCCGCCGCTTGCCGCTGAACTGCCAGCGCAGCACCTCGCGCAGCGATTTCGGCGGCGATCCGTCCGGATCGAAGAAGGTCAGGCCGTCGAAATGGTCGGAGGCGGGACCGTCATAGGTTTTCATGCGGGACATCCAGAGCGAGGGGACGCCGACCAGCGCGCCGGCTCCGGCAAGCAATCCGAAAAGGCGGCGGCGGGTGATCGGCACGGCGGGCTTCTAGGAATGGTCGGAAGGGTAAGACATCACCGCCTATATGGGCGGGGCTGGCGGAAAAGGAACCCGCGACAAAAGGATCACGTTTTCAAAACCTTGCCTTACCAAGGGCGAGCCGGCACCCTAACTTTCCTTGACTTTTGAGCGGGAGCGGCGTTTAACCCCGCCACTTTCTCGGAAAGGCTTTCTTTTCGACCCGCCGACCGGCCTTAGGACCGGAGGTCAACGCCCGACAGCGCTGTGCGCCCTCGGGCGCAAAGGTGTTTGGACTTACTTCTCCCTCGCCCCGCTCTTGCGGGGAGAGGGTCGGGGTGAGGGGCTCTCTCCGCGCATGGTGCGCGTCGATGGTCCCGTACCCCCTCACCCGCCGCGAAGAGCGCGGCGACCTCTCCCCGCAGGCGGGGAGAGGTAAAAGAGGACAACGGCATTGTTCGACAATCTGTCGGAACGGCTTGGTGGCATTCTCGATCGTCTGACGGGGCGCGGTGCGCTGACCGAAAAGGACGTCGACGCCGCGATGCGCGAGGTGCGCCGCGCACTGCTGGAGGCCGACGTCGCGCTCGAAGTGGTGCGCAGCTTCACCGAGCGCGTGCGCGAGCAGGCGATCGGCGCCACCGTCGTCAAGTCGGTCACCCCCGGCCAGATGGTGGTCAAGATCGTCCATGACGAGCTGATCAACACGCTCGGTAGCGAAGGTCAGACCATCGACGTCAATTCCGTGCCGCCGGTGCCGATCATGATGGTCGGCCTGCAAGGCTCCGGTAAGACCACCACCACCGCAAAGCTCGCCCGCCGCCTGGTCCAGCGCGACAAGCGCAAGGTGCTGATGGCCTCGCTCGACGTCTACCGTCCGGCGGCGATGGAGCAGCTGGCCGTGCTCGGCCGCGACCTCGACATTCCGACGCTGCCGATCGTGGCCGGCCAGCAGCCGCCGCAAATTGCAAAACGCGCGCTGGAAGCCGGCAAGCTCGGCGGCTACGACATCGTGCTGCTCGACACCGCCGGCCGCACCACGCTCGACGAAGAGATGATGGCGGAAGCGGCTGCGATCAAAGCGGCGGCCAACCCGCACGAAGTGCTGCTGGTCGCCGACAGCCTCACCGGCCAGGACGCAGTGAATCTGGCGCGCTCGTTCGATCAGCGCGTCGGTCTCACCGGCATCGTGCTCACACGCGTTGACGGCGACGGCCGCGGCGGCGCCGCGCTGTCGATGCGCGCGGTCACCGGCAAGCCGATCAAGCTGATCGGCACCGGTGAGAAGACCGACGCGCTGGAAGATTTCCACCCCGACCGTATCGCCGGCCGCATCCTCGGCATGGGCGACGTGGTCTCGTTGGTCGAGCGCGCCGCCGCCAACATCGACGCTGAGAAGGCCGCGCGCACTGCCGAGCGCATGCGCAAGGGCCAGTTCGACCTCAACGACATGCGCGAGCAGCTGCTGCAGATGGCCAATATGGGCGGCATCAGCGGACTGATGGGCATGATGCCCGGCATCTCCAAGATGAAGAACCAGATCGCGGCGGCCGGCATCGACGACAAGATTCTGAAGCGCCAGGTCGCGATCATCGATTCCATGACGCGCGATGAACGCCGTCATCCGGACCTTCTGAAAGCCAGCCGCAAGAAGCGCATCGCGGCCGGCAGCGGCCAGAGCGTCGAACACGTCAACAAGCTTTTGAAGATGCACCGGAACATGGCCGATATGATGAAGGCCATGGGTTCGGGCAAGCGCGGCCCGCTCGCCGGCATCGCGCAGGCGATGGGCTTCGGCGGCGGCATGAAGATGCCCTCGCCCGAAGAGATGAAGGCGCTGCAGGAGAAGATGCAAGGCGCGGGCGGCGGACAAGGCCTGACCAATCTGCCGAAGGATCTGCCGCCTGGTCTTCGCCAGGGCCTGCCGAATGTGCCGGGGCTCACGGGCCTCAGCAACAAGCCGACCCTGCCCGGGCTCGGCGGCTTCCCCGGACTGGGGAAGAAGAAGTGACTTCGCCCGTCATTGCGAGCGCAGCGAAGCAATCCAGACTTTCTCCGCGGATGCTTCCTGGATTGCTTCGCTGCGCTCGCAATGACGAACCAAACCGACCTTTGAATTAACAACTACTCAGGAGACCAACATGTCCGTCGTTATCCGCCTCGCCCGTGCAGGCACCAAGAAGCGTCCCGTCTATCACGTCGTCGTCGCCGATTCGCGTTTTCCCCGCGATGGCCGCTTCATCGAGCGTCTCGGCTATTTCAATCCGCTGCTGCCGAAGGACAACGAGACCCGCCTCAAGCTCGACATGGACAAGGTGAAGGCCTGGCTCGCCAAGGGCGCGCAGCCGTCCGATCGCGTCGCGCGTTTCCTCGACGCCGCCGGCGTCGCGAAGCGCGAAGCGCGCAACAACCCGCAGAAGGCCGTGCCGCGCAAGGAGCGCAAGGCGCAGGCCGAAGCCGCCGCCAAGGCGTAAGGCTGGATCATGTCGGCGCTGGTCTGCGTCGCGCGGATCGGCGCCGCGCATGGTGTGCGCGGTGCGGTCAAGCTGTGGGCCTTCACCGAGGATCCATTCGCCGTTCGCCGCTACGGTCCGCTGTCGACCAAGGACGGCAGGCGCCAGTTCGAGATCGCGCAGGTGCGCGAGGCCCGGGATCATCTGGTCGCGACATTCAAGGGTGTCGCGACCCGCGATGAGGCCGAGCGCCTCAACGGCATCGAGCTCTATGTCGCGCGCGACAAACTGCCCGCGACGGACGAGGACGAATATTACCACACCGATCTGATCGGGCTCGCCGCCGTCACCATTGATGGCGACGCGCTCGGCCGCGTGCTCGCGATCCACAATTTCGGCGCCGGCGACATCATCGAGATCGCGCCGCTCAAGGGCCCGACCATGCTGCTGCCGTTCTCCAACGCGGTGGTGCCGGAGGTCGACCTCAAGGGCGGCCGCGTCGTGATCGCGCTGCCGCAGGAGATCGAGGGCGAGGAGCCTGGCAATACTCCCTCCGCGAGTCGTCCCCGCGAAGGCGGGGACCCATAACCACGACGCGTAGTTTTTGGCTAAGCTGGCAGTTCCAGCCATCGCAACACGGGTTGCGGTGGTTATGGGACCCGGGCTCGCGCTTCGCGCGCCCCGGGACGACGAGATCGGGATGCAATGACCAACCCCTCACCCTGGCGCGCGACGGTGCTGACGCTGTTTCCGGAGATGTTCCCGGGGCCGCTCGGCGTGAGCCTCGCCGGCCGGGCGCTCGCGTCCGGGCTCTGGCAGATCGAGGCGCGCGACATCCGGGCCTCCGCGACCGACCGCCACCGCAGCGTCGACGACACGCCGGCCGGCGGCGGGCCGGGCATGGTGCTGCGGGCGGACGTTTTGGCGGCGGCGATCGATGCCGCCGAGATCGGGCAGGACCCCTCAAAAGCGCGGCCACGCCTCCTCATGAGCCCCCGGGGTCGGCCATTGACCCAGGCCCGCGTCACCGAGCTCGTCCGGAGCCCCGGCCCCCTGATCGTCTGCGGGCGGTTCGAGGGGGTGGACCAGCGGGTGATCGACGCCCGGGGCCTGGAGGAGGTCTCGATCGGCGATTACGTGCTGTCCGGGGGCGAAATCGCAGCCATGGCCCTGATCGACGCCTGCGTCCGGCTGCTGCCGGGGGTGATGGGCAAGGAAGCCTCGGGAACCGAGGAAAGCTTTTCGGACGGCCTGCTGGAGTACCCCCAATACACCCGCCCGCAGCTGTTCGAGGGGGTTCCGATCCCTGCCATCCTCACCTCCGGCGACCACGCCAAGGTGGCGGCGTGGCGGCGGACCGAGTCCGAGGCCCTGACGGCCGCCCGGCGTCCGGATTTGTGGGAAAAGGCCACGAATCGGGGGAGCGGCCAAAAAACGCCAAAAAACAAGACAGACGGGTGACAAACGCTCCGGCTTGCCTTATAGGAGCGGCCAAATCCGCAATGGCTGGATAGACGAATTTCACGCAGCCCCCGTTTCTTAAAGGCTGGGCGCGCCGATGGAGATTTACCCATGAACCTGATCAAGCAGCTCGAGCAGGAGCAATTCGACAAGCTGTCCGCCGGCAAGGACATCCCGGAATTCGCCCCCGGCGACACCGTGATCGTCAACGTGAAGGTCGTCGAAGGCGACCGCACCCGCGTGCAGGCCTATGAGGGCGTCTGCATCGGCCGTTCCGGCGGTGGCCTCAACGAGAGCTTCACCGTGCGCAAGATCTCCTATGGCGAGGGCGTCGAGCGCGTGTTCCCGCTGCTCTCCCCCATGATCGACTCGATCAAGGTGGTGCGCCGCGGCAAGGTGCGTCGCGCCAAGCTCTATTATCTCCGCAACCTTCGCGGCAAGTCGGCCCGCATCGTCGAGAAGCAGGATCGCGCTGCTGCTGTCGGCGAGTAAGTTTCGCCACCAGGCAAGTCTTTCGAAAGCGCGGAGCTCGGCTCCGCGCTTTTTGTTTTGGGCTCCGGGCGCCCTTCCCGACCTCGTCATTGCGAGCGCAGCGAAGCAATCCAGAATCTTTCCGCGGAGACAGTCTGGATTGCTTCGTCGCAAGGGCTCCTCGCAATGACGATGCAGCTAACTCTCGCGCTTTAACTTCCGCGTGCTATATAGCTTCTAGAATGTTTCCAGATCCGACCAGCTTCGCCCGCATCCAGCGCATCGTCATCGACGATCGCTCGCGGCTGCCTGGCCGGTTCTTCGGACGCTTCGCGACCTCGGCAACGTCAGAGCTTAGCCGCGCAGCCTAAAAAGCTGCGCTGACGATTTTGTTGCCCGCGCGCTCTGCCGCGCTCATCGCTGACACACATTCTTCGGAGCTCGAGCTCATGTCCAAGCCGACCACCCTGTACGACAAGATCTGGAACGACCATCTGGTGCACGAAGCCGAAGACGGCACCTGCCTGCTCTACATCGACCGCCATCTGGTGCACGAGGTGACCTCGCCGCAGGCATTCGAAGGCCTGCGCGCCACGGGGCGCAAGGTTCATGCGCCCGAGAAGACGCTCGCCGTCGTCGATCACAACGTGCCGACCACCGACCGCACCAAGCCGAATCCCGATCCCGAAAGCATCGAGCAGATCAAGGCGCTGGCCGAGAACGCCAAGGAATTCGGCATCGAATATTACAACGAGTTCGACAAGCGCCAGGGCATCGTCCACGTCATCGGCCCCGAGCAGGGCTTTACGCTGCCCGGCACCACCATCGTCTGCGGTGACAGCCACACCTCGACGCATGGCGCGTTCGGCGCGCTCGCGCACGGCATCGGCACCAGCGAGGTCGAGCACGTGCTCGCGACGCAGACGCTGATCCAGAAGAAGGCGAAGAACATGCGCGTCACCGTCGACGGCAAACTGCCGGAGGGCGTGACGGGCAAGGACATCATTCTGGCCATCATCGGCGAGATCGGCACCGCCGGCGGCACCGGCTACGTGCTGGAATACGCCGGCGAAGCGATTCGCGCGCTCTCGATGGAAGGCCGCATGACGGTCTGCAACATGTCGATCGAAGGCGGCGCCCGCGCCGGCCTGGTTGCGCCCGACCAGAAGGCATTCGACTTCCTGCGCGGCCGCGCCAAGGCGCCGAAGGGCGCGGACTGGGACGCGGCGATGCGCTATTGGGAGAAGCTGCGCTCCGACGACGGCGCGCATTTCGACCACGAGCTGCGCCTCGATGCGGCAAAGCTGCCGCCGATCGTGACCTGGGGCACCAGCCCTGAGGACGTCATCTCGGTCACCGGCATCGTGCCCGATCCCGACAAGATCGCGGACGAGGCCAAGCGCATCTCCAAGCATCGCGCGCTGAAGTACATGGGCCTGACCGCAGGCACGAAGATCACCGACATCAAGCTCGACCGCGTCTTCATCGGCTCCTGCACCAACGGCCGCATCGAGGATTTGCGTGCGGCAGCGAAGATCGCGGAAGGCAAGACCGTGTCGGCGAACGTCAACGCCATGGTCGTGCCGGGCTCCGGCATCGTGAAGGAGCAGGCCGAGGCCGAGGGTCTCGACAAGATCTTCATCAAGGCCGGCTTCGAATGGCGCGAGCCGGGCTGCTCGATGTGCCTTGCCATGAACCCGGACAAGCTGAAGCCGGAAGAGCGCTGCGCCTCGACCTCGAATCGCAACTTCGAGGGCCGCCAGGGTTTCAAGGGCCGCACCCATCTGGTGTCGCCGGCGATGGCGGCGGCGGCAGCGATCGCAGGTCACTTCGTCGACGTCAGGGACTGGCGCTAAGCTACTTCCTGCAATTGTAGCGATCGCGGCAAAGCGTCGTTAATCGGCGGCGCCGACAGTGTCCTCGCGACGGTTTCGCGAGGACACTTCATGGCCAACAAGCCGGAATATGTCGATCTCATCAGCGAAGCGACGCGCCAGCACCGCCGGCGCGCGGCGCCATTGCGCATCGTCGCCAAGCCGGAGGTCGAGGAGACCTCCAAGCTCAGCCGCTGGCCACCGGCGATGTTCAAGCAATGGAAGCTCGAGAACCTGATGCGGTGGAAGGCTTCGTCGTGGAAGCTGAAGGATTGGCTCTAACAAGTCTCTCCGTCATGGCCGGGCGTGTCCCGGCCATGACGCTGCTCGAATAGCTCACATCACCAGTAATACCGATACGGATAGTGCCAGCGGGGCCAGCGACAGACGCGGCGCGGGCCGTAATAGGTCCAGATGATCCGGCAGCGGCGCGGATAGTGGTAGTAGGGATAATAGCCGCCGTAATAGTAGCGCCGGTGGAAGTGGCGATAGCCGTAATGGGGGCGATAGCCCCAGTGCCGGTGATGGCCGCCGTAGTGACGGAATCCGCCGTAACGAATGCCGCCGCCGTGAAAGGCCGGCGCGGCGCGGAAGCCGCCGCCATGAAAGCCACCGCCGCGGAAGCCGCCGACATGTCCGCCGCCACCGCGAAAGCCTCCGCCGTGAAAATGCCCGCCGCCACCATGTCCGCCGTGCCCGCCATGGCGAACCTGCGTGACGAGATCGTCGGTTGCGGCCTTCGTTACCGGCGACGTCGCCGGATTGATCAAGGTGAGCGCTTCAGCGCGACGCGCGCTGCCGGCCGACAGCATCAGCGTCGCGGCGGCCGCAAGCCCAAGCAGGCGCATCGGGCTGGCCCGACGACCCAATATCATCAGCATGAAATCCTCCCTGAACCCGGACGGCAGAGCTGCGACGTCTCGGCCGCGCCATTGCTGTTCAATTGCAGTCGCTCCAGGGATTAAGTTGCGGACAGCGATGTGAATGCGCCATGAATGAACGACACGCGGCGCCGCGATGCGACGCCGTGCCTCGCACGATCACAAAGCCGGCGGTCCAAGGCGGCGCCTTACCAGAAGGGCCCGTAGCTGAAGACGAACGGCGCCGGCACGCCGTAGGGATAGGGACGATAGTAGACAGGGCGCGCGTAGTAGCGCGGATCGCGGCGTACGGCAGGCCGCGCCATGTCATATGTCCGCGCGTGTCGTCGCACATCGAAAACCGCGATCCCCGCCGACGCCTCCGGGATCGTCGCCCTTGGCGCGGCGGACGCGCGAGGCAGTCCGGCGGCAAGCGCGGCGGCAATTGCCAATGCGATCCATCTCGCCATCATGGCCCTCACGAGGCCACCGCGAAGCTCGCTGGCGCGGGCATCGACGGTCAGCCCCGGCGCCAGTAGCAGCTCACGCGCGGCACGATCACCGTACCGCTCGGCCGGTACTCCTGCACATAGGTGGCGTTGCAGACCCGGACCGCGTCGGGGCCGGGATTGTAGCGGGGATAGACGCCATCCGGGCTGTAATAGGGCGTGACGCGCAGACGCGCCGGAGGCCGCTTGCGCGGCGGGGGGACATCGTCCGGCGAGACCAATTGGGCCATCCGGAGTCCGGAACTGGCTGTCTGCGCCTCGGCACCGACGCAAAACTGCGAAAACAACCCCATGCACAGTAGAGTCAGCGCTGTTTTCGCTCGCATTTTTCCGCCCACCTGAAACGTCCCATTGACCGCCCCACGCTCCCCGTTTTGGCGGCGCCCGTCAACCTCGCCGCTTATAAAGCCAGATGCATCGCCACGGAACCCGCGGTATGAGGGGCACATGTGGACGGAATTGAAAGCGCCTTCGCTCGCCGAGATGGAAGCGATGACTCACGACGTGTTCGAGCGTCTGCCGGCGGACTTTCGCAAGCTCTGCGAGGGCGTGATCGTCCGCGTCGACGACTTCCCGACCGAGGAGGTTCTGGACGAGATGGAATGCGAGAGCGAGTTCGACCTGCTCGGCCTGTTCCAGGGCGTCGGCCTGCCCCAGCAGAGTTTTGGCGACGTGGCGCGGCTGCCCAACATGGTCTGGCTCTACCGCCGCCCGATCCTGGACTATTGGGCCGAGCACGACGAAAGCCTCGGCCACATCGTCCGCCACGTCCTGATCCACGAGATCGGCCACCATTTTGGTCTGTCGGACGACGATATGGCGGCCATTGAGGCCAAGGCGGGGTAATACCGTTGCCACGCGCGAAGTGCGCTCCCTCTCCCGCTTGCGGGAGAGGGCCGGGGAGAGGGTGTCTCCACAATGGGACAGTCTCCTAGAGGAGAAACCCTCTCCCCAACCCTCCCCCGCTCGCGGGGGAGGGAGCTCACCTTTCTCTTGGCTCATGGCCAAGCAGACGAGATCTGCCGATTTCGGCCTAGGATTCCCGGTCCGATCGCGATAAATAGCCGGTTCCCTGAACCACGTGCGGGAAAGCGCAACCATGGACAAGTTCACCACGCTGGAAGGCGTCGCGGCGCCGCTGAAGATCATCAATGTCGACACCGACATGATCATTCCGAAGCAGTACCTCAAGACCATCAAGCGCACCGGCCTTGGCAAGGGGCTCTTCTCCGAGCAGCGCTACAAGGATGACGGCAGCGAGAACCCGGACTTCGTGCTCAACCAGCCGGCCTATCGCAATGCGAAGGTGCTGGTCGCCGGCGACAATTTCGGCTGCGGCTCGAGCCGCGAGCATGCGCCCTGGGCGCTGCTCGACTTCGGCATCCGCTGCGTGATCTCGACCTCGTTCGGCGACATCTTCTACAACAATTGCTTCAAGAACGGCATTCTGCCGATCCGCGTCTCGCAGGAAGACCTCGACAAGCTGTTCGACGACGCCGAGCGCGGCGCCAATGCGACGCTGACGATCGACCTGCCGAACCAGGAGATCCGCGGCCCCGACGGCGGCAAGGTCAAGTTCGAGATCGATCCGTTCCGCAAGCACTGCCTGATCAACGGCCTCGACGACATCGGCCTCACCATGGAGAAGAAGGCCTCGATCGACACCTATGAGGACAAGCTCAAGCGCGAACGCGCCTGGGCCTGATATCAGATATCCGTTCGAGCCCCGGCGTCGAAGGCGCCGGGGCTTTTTCTTTGTTCTGATTAGCCCGTATAGCTGCACACATGCTGCCCGAGATCGTCACCTTCTGGCACGGCCCGATGGATGCGTTGCGCCAGACCTGTCTGCGCTCGCAGCTGGCTGCCGGGCACAAGGTCACGGTCTACAGCTTCGATCCCATTCCCGGCCTCCCCGCCGGCGTTGCGAATGCCGAGGCCGAGGCGATCCTGCCGCACGCGTTCTCCGAACGCTTGCGGCCGCCGCAGCCGGATGGCAGCTGGCGCGACTGGACCATTTTGCAGTTCAGCGACTTCTTCCGCATGAAGCTGATGGCGAAGGGCCTCGGCCTCTGGCTCGACGCCGACGTGCTGCTCCTGAAGCCGGTCGAGATCGATCCGGCAAAGCCCTACTTCGCCTGGGAGCGGCCGCGCCAGCTCGGCAATTCCGTGCTCTACCTGCCGCCCGCGCACGGCATCGTCGCCGCCTTCGAGGAGCTGATGGAGCAGGAGGAGCTGACGCCGAACTGGCTGTCGCTGCGCCATCGCATCACCTTCATGATGCGTCGCCTGCGCGGCGGCTCGAACCGCCTCTCGGATATTCGCGTCGCGATCTACGGGCCCGCGGCACTCACAGCGCTGGCGCGGCGTACCGGTGAATTGCAGAACACATTGCCGAAGCAGTCGTTCTACGCCGTGCATGCCGAGCCAAGACTGTTCTTCGATCCCTCGAGCTATCTCGGTCTCGTCACCGACCCCAGCATCATCGGCCTGCACATCTCGCCGAAGGGCCGCGGCGGCGAGAAGCCGATTCCCGGTAGCCTGTATGCGTGGGCGGCGGAGCGGTTTAGGTAGTTGCTGCGCAGGAAGTGCGCTCCCTCTCCCGCAAGCGGGAGAGGTTGGCAATCCCGCTCTTCCCTGTTTGATCCAGCGCAACGCGCTTCTGCATCATTGTGCTTATCTCGCTTCAATTCCGCTCGTCCGAATGGAGCTTGCCATGAGCACCGCAACCAGGCCCTATCCCATCGTCCAGGATCTCATCGAGTCCTTCGCGAACTGGCTGAAGCACCGCCGCGAGATCAACGAGATGCGGCAGCTCGACCGCGCCGATTTCGACCGGATCGCCAATGATCTCAGGATCGCGCCCGACGATCTGGAGGAGTTGGTCCGTCACGGCCGCCACGCCGCCGACGAATTGCCGAAGATGCTCGAGCAGCTCGGCATCAGCACTGAGGCGCTCGGCCGCGCGCAGCCGCTGCTGCTCCGCGACCTCGAACGGGTCTGCTCGCTCTGCAATCAAAAGGGACAGTGCGACCGCGATCTCGCCGACGGCACCGCCGCGGAGAATTACCACGGCTATTGCGCCAACGCCTCGACGCTGGAGACGCTCGAGCGCGCCGAACACGCGCCGCGGTGAGGCGTTGCGTTACTCGATCCACTTCGGCGCGTAAGCCATCCCTTCGCTTTGCGCCGTATCGTGATTGATCCAGATTTCGGCGTTCTCGAGGCGTAGCAGCTCGACCACCTTGGCCATCGACGCAACCGTCGCCTGCGGGTCGGCATTGAACGACGGTACACGCATGCGCCGGAGGTTCTCTCGGTTATGCGCGACGTCGCCGCTCAGCAGCACGGCGCCGCGCCGCGGCAGCTTCACCATCAGCGAGCAATGCCCAAGCGTATGGCCGGGCGTGAAGATCATGCGCACCGCGCCGTCGCCGAAGATGTCGTGATCACCATCGACGATCTCGTAAGGCCGCTCCTTCAACATCCTGTAGTGCTGAAGCGAGTAGCCGAATTCGTCAGGCTCAGGCCCGAACATGGCCTCGAATTCGGCCCGCTGAGCGATCCATCTTGCATTTTCGAACAGATCGACATTCCCGATATGATCGAAATGCGCGTGGGAAAGGAGGATCGTGCGGATATCGCGGGGCCGCACCCCGATTTCATCCAATTGGTCCGCGATGGGACGACGCACGATGCCCCGTATGCCATGCGCGATGATGCGCCCTTCCGGATGCTTCGCCAGCTCATCCTCAATGCCCGTATCCCAGATCAGCCACTCACCACGGTGACCGATGAGATAGGCATTGCAGCTCAACGTCATGGGAACGCCTACGTTGATGCCGGGAGAATAGATCGAACCGTCTTCGACCTCCGCAATGCCTCCGTCGAGGATGTAGATCCTGTCGATTGTCGCCATTTGAGAACTCTTCAAGCCGCCGATTCGATACGCCGCTTCGCCTCGCGCATGTCACGCCCGGGCGGCATGCCGAACAATCGGCAATATTCCCGCGTGAACTGCGTGACGCTTTCGTAGCCGACCCGATGCGAGGCGGTCGCGATGCTTGCGCCATCGGCCAGCATGGTGCGGCGCGCCTCGATCAGACGAAGCTGCTTCTGAAACTGAAGCGGGGTCAGCGACGTGATGCTGCGAAAGTGCAGGTGAAATGCCGACTGGCTCATCCCCGCAGCCTTGGCGAGCCGGTCGACACGCAAAGGCTTGGCATAGTCGGCGCGGATGATCGCAACCGCACGGCCGATCCGCTGCGCATGGCTGTCGGCAATACCAAGCGCCCTGATGGCGCCACCGTGCCGACCGGCCAACAGCCAATAATGCAGCTCCCGCAGCACTTGGCTCTGGAGGATTGAGGCGGACGCGGGCCGATCGATCAGGCGCAACAGCCGCAGCGCCGCGTCGCTCACATCCCGCTCCGTCGGCTCGACCCGCAGCGGCTGCGACGGGACATAAGGCGCCGCCCCGATCTCAACGACCAGCCCCTCAATGACAATGGGATCGAGCTCGACGACGAGCGACAAATAGGGCACCGCGACTGTGGCGTGCGTAATCTGGCTGACCGTCGGCACGTCGCTCGCGATCACCAGCGAATCGCCTGCACCCAGGTCGAAGGACGTGGCGCCGACCGCAACACGCTTGGCGCCTTGCAGCACCAAGGCGACCAGAGGCTTGGAGATCGCAAATTGGAGCGCGCTCGGCGCGGTCTCACGAATGATCGAGATGCCGGCGAAAGGCGTGGACGCAACGCCTTTGTCGTCGGCGTGAGCTGTGGAGTAATTGCTGGCGATCTGGAGCAGCGTTTCGGTCACGGGCCCAATCTAGGCTGAGCCGGCCACGCGGGCAATTGCCGACGGCCGATCAGGCAAGAGGACGGGAGTTTTAGGCAAGTCTGTCGCCGGCCAGATTCCGGAGGGTTGGGCAAGACGATTGGAGCATCCGGCAACATCCGACGCTCGATCACAGGCAGAAGGGGCCCGCCGAAACTCCACGAGGAACCTCCAAATGCCTACCATTTCTCTCGTCACCGGCGCCAGCCGGGGCCTTGGCCGCAACACCGCAATCGCCATCGCGCGTCACGGCGGCGACGTCATCGTGACCTATCGCAGCGGTGCCGCCGCCGCCCGCGAGGTCGTCACCGAGATCGAGGCGCTCGGCCGAAAAGCGGTCGCGCTCCAGCTCGACGTCACCTCGGTATCGACCTTTCCGGCGTTCGTCGCAAAAGTCGGGTCGGCGCTGGCGGAGCATTGGCACACCGAGAGGTTCGATCATCTCGTCAACAATGCCGGCCAGGGCGAAATGGCCGCCATGGCCGAGACGACGGAGCAGCAGTTCGACGCGCTCTTCGCCACGCATGTCAAAGGGCCGTTCTTTCTGACGCAGGCCTTGCTGCCGCTGCTTGGCGACAATGGCCGGATCATCAACTTCTCGAGCGGGCTGACGCGCGTGTCTTTCCCCGGCTTCTCGGCCTATGCCGCCGCCAAGGGCGCCATCGAGGTTCTGACCGTCTACATGGCAAAAGAATTCGGCGAACGCGGCATCACCGCCAACGTCGTTGCGCCGGGCGCGATCGAGACCGACTTCCTCGGCGGCGCCGTTCGGGACATGCCGGATTTGAACAAGCAGTTCGCGCAAATGACCGCGCTTGGGCGCGTCGGGCTGCCCGACGACATCGGGCCGATGGTCGCGAGCCTGCTCGGTCCCGACAACCGCTGGGTCACAGCACAGCGGATCGAGGTGTCCGGCGGACAGACGATCTGAGCGAGGCGGCACTTGCGCACTTCGTCGCGAGGCGATGGAGTGCGCGAGCCCTCAGCCCTTCCGCATCACCGCGATCGCATCCGCGATCTTGCCACCGCTATCGTCACCGAGAAAGACCCGACCATCTGCCGGACCGGCTGATGCCAGCGTACGGCAGAGCTTTCAACTCGTGCGCATCGCCGGGTGGCAACGGGCGTAAATAGTATGACTGTTCGCGCGGCGAGGATGCGGGAAAGCTCACCGCAATTATCCGTGCTTGATCTCGACTATTAGCTCTGTTTGGATCGTTACCGTTCCGCAATTCGCATTTCGGATAATCATGGCGAATGAAACAAATGATTCCCGTCGTTCATTGGGTGCTCGTTCAACAGAGGACACCGTGACTGCCCACCGCAAGGGCATCGGGAATCGGCTATTGGCGGCGCTGCCGCCGGCGGATCTCGCTTTGCTGACGCCCCACTTCCAGAAGGTCTCGTTCGAACCCGATGCCGTCCTGGTGCGATCGGGCGACGAGCTCGACCCGGTCTATTTTCCCCATAGCGGCGCGATCGCCTTCATGCTCGACATGCCGGACGGGCAAACGGTCGCGACCACCTTGATGGGACGGGAAGGCGCTTTGGCCTCGTTCTCCGTGCTCGGCCCGTCGCCTTCATCCGTCACCGCGATCGCCCGCATAGCCGGCACTGCATCGGTGATCTCCGCCGCTAAATTTCGCGCGGCCCATGCGCAAAGCGCAGCCATCAGGCATGTCGTGCAGGTCCACGCCCGCGCCGTGTTATTGCAGCTCCAGCACGTCGCCGCTTGCAACGCGCTGCATCGGGTGGATGGCCGCATGGCGCGGTGGCTCCTGCAGCTTCACGACCGCGTTCCCGAGGACCTGCTTCCGGTGACGCAGGAGGCGCTGGCGCAATTGGTTGGGGTACGGCGGACGACGGTGACTTTGACGATGAGCAAGCTACGCGAGGCCGGCGCCATCCCGTCCGACCGGCGCGGGTTTGTCGAAATCCATCGGGCGCGGCTCGAGAGGGTCGCATGCGATTGCTATGCGCTCATGCAGCGCACCATCGATCGGATGTATTGCCAGGAATTGGCGGCGCCGCAGCCTGCCGATACGCCTTTCCGGCAAAGCGCCATCGCCGCCTCCCCCGGAGCAGGCGGTGAATTCAAAGCCGTTTCGCGGGCGGGACGATAGAAAGCAAAACCTGCTTTGGCGCGCGGCCACTGAGCTCGCTGCGCGGCGATACCTTGTTCGTGCCGTCTGCGCGCAAGAGATGCCGGCGCTCAAAGGTTTTCTGCTGGGGATTCGTTTGATCCCGCCCTTGCCGGCCTCGCCGGCGTCAACCCTTGCCGCCGACACCGGCATCTGTCATCAGAATACTGAGCGATCTTGCCCATGCCGCCGTCGAACGGCGCAAGAGACTGTTGGCGTCATGAAAGTCACTGCTGTTGCGCTCGCTCTTCTCCTGCTTATACCGTTTGGGGTTGGTCAAGCCGCAGAAATGCGCCCTCAGGGCAAGAACTGCGAACTTGTTGAGCCACCCGCGGACGCGGGGGAAGACACGAATCACGGCATGGTGCTGCGCATCTATCCTCGCGCCAAAGACATCGGGCCAAACTACTCCGGCTGCCAACTCTTGATGGTGCAGAGCAAGGAAAAATGGCTCGTTGTCTTGTACACTGAGGTGACAGCCGGCGACCCCGTTCGTGTTTGGTCTGAGTTTGAACCCGACCCAGCCAAGCTTGCTTGTCGGTTCAAGGCGGGAAAGTTGGTCTCGGGCAACGAAGAAATTTGCCCCGCGCCACAGGACCTATTGACGCGATCGCTCGCGCCTGGCTGCGTGTCCGCAATTGGCGAGGAGATCAACAAGCGCACGCCGAGGCCGGTGGGTTGTGACTACGACTAGTCGCGATAACACCCGACCTTTCGCTCCAGCGGAGAGCAAAAAGATCACGACCGATTGTCAGCCCTTCCCCATCGCCGCGATCGCGTCCGCAATCGCAATCGTGCGCCGGGCCATGTCGGCGTGCAGGCGCTCCACCATCGCGCCGTCGAGACGGATCGCGCCGCGCGAGGCGTTCTCAGGCAGTTCGAACGCCGCGATGATTTTCCGCGCGCGGGCGACTTCCTCCTCCGGCGGAGTGAAGATCGCGTTGCAGGCGTCGATCTGGGAGGGATGGATCAGGGTCTTGCCGTCGAAGCCGAGGTCGCGGCCTTGCGCGCATTCGGTGGCGAAACCGTCGGAATTGGCGATGTCGCTGTAGGGGCCGTCGAGGATCTCGAGGCCGTGGGCGCGCGTCGCCAGGATGCAATGGGTGATCATCGGGATCATCGCGGCGCGGCCCGGCAGCATCCTGATCCGCGTCTCGCGCGAGATGTCGTTCGGGCCGAACACGAAGCCCGAGAGGCGGCTCGATGGATCGCGTCCGGCGGCGGCCAGTTCCTCGGCATGCAGCACGGCGCGCGCGGTCTCGATCATGGCCCAGACCTTGACGGTCGGCGCGGCGCCGAGCTCGGCCAGCTTGCGGCCGATCACCTCGAGATCTTCGACGCTCGAGACTTTTGGAACCAGGATGCCGTCCGGCGAAGCCTTGGCGGCCATGGCGACGTCATCTGCCCACCAGGGCGAGTCGAGGCCGTTGGTCCGGATCAGGATCTCGCGCCTGGCGAAGCCCTTGGCGGCGATCGCCGCCGCAATGCCGTCGCGCGCCGCCGCCTTGGCCTCAGGGGCGACGGAATCCTCGAGGTCGAGGATCAGGCCGTCGGCGGGGAGATTGCGCGCCTTTTCCAGCGCACGCGGGTTGGAGCCGGGCATGAACAGATGGCTGCGGCGCGGGCGGGTCATGCTGGCGTTCCTTCCTGGTCTGTCGTCCGACCCCCAGGCGATAGCACTTGGCCTGCCCATTCGAAAGGCTTGTCGGCTCTGGCGGTATGTGATTAGGCATGGGCCATGACGACATTCCCGAAGCAATTGCTGGAAGGCTACAAGGCCTTCGCCACCCAGCGGCTGCCGACCGAGCAGAACCGCTACCGCGAACTCTCGGTCAAAGGGCAGTCGCCTGAGACCATGGTGATCGGCTGCTGCGACTCCCGGGTCTCCCCCGAGGTGATCTTCGACGCGGGGCCGGGCGAGCTCTTCGTCGTCCGCAACATCGCCAATCTGGTGCCGACTTATCAGCCCGACGAAAGCGCGCACGGCGTCTCGGCAGCGCTGGAGTTTGCGGTGACGGTGCTGAAGGTGAAGCACATCGTGGTGCTCGGCCACGCGCAATGCGGCGGCATCCGCGCCTTCGTCGACAAGATCGAGCCGCTGACGCCCGGCGACTTCATCGGCAAATGGATGCAGATGTTCATCAAGCCGGGCGAGGTGGTCGAGCAGCGCGAGCACGAGACCATGGCGCAATTCGTCGAGCGCATCGAGAAGGCCGCCGTGTTCCGCAGCCTGGAAAACCTGATGACCTTCCCGTTCGTGCGCAAGGCCGTGGAGAGCGGCCAGATGCAGACCCACGGCGCCTATTTCGGCGTGGCGGAGGGATCGCTGTTCGTGCTGGACAAGGCGGCCAAGGAATTCAGGAACGCGCGCGCGGCATAGCCCGCTCGCCGGTGGGCAGAGCGGCTTGGCCGCAAGGCGCGCGCTTGCCCTCCTTGCGAAATGGCGCATATCGGGGGCCTGCAAATCGTGCGTGATGAATGGCGGACAGGCGCCTGGTTCGCTAGAGTGCTCTCCATTCGCCACTCGCCGTTTGCTGTTTCATGCTGATCCTTGCCATCGATACTGCGCTCGAAGCCTGCGCGGCCGCCGTTCTCGATACCGACGCCGGCGAGCTCCTCGCCCGGGAATCGCAGCTCATGAAGCGTGGCCATGCCGAGGCGCTGATGCCGATGATCGCGCGCGTGATGCAGAGGGCCAGCCTCGCCTTCACCTCGCTCGACCGCATCGCCGTCACCGTCGGGCCCGGCAGCTTCACCGGCCTGCGCGTCGGCATCTCGGCGGCGCGGGGCCTTGCGCTGGCGGCGAAACGGCCGGCGGTCGGGCTGACGACGCTGTCGGCCTATGCCGCCGGTGTCGTCGGCCAGAGCGGAACGGCGCCGGTGATCTCCGCGATCGATGCGCGGCACGATCACGTCTATTTCCAGATCGTCGCCGGCGACGGCAGCCAGCTGGTGCGCCCCTGTGTCGCCGCGATCGACGCGGCGATCGCGGCCTCGCAATTCGGCGCGCCGCATCTGGTCGGCAATGCCGCCAATATTCTCGCCGATCGCTGGCCGAAGGACGGACCGCAGCCCGTTGCGGTCGACGCGCAGCCCGCGCCCGACATCAGCTGGATCGCCTGGCTCGGCGCGGCGGCCAATCCCGACACCAATCCGGCGCGGCCGTTCTATCTGAAAGCGCCCGACGCCAAGCCGGCGGCACAGACGCCGCGCGCAGCACAAGCCGCGACCTCATGATGGGATGGCTGTCGGAGTGGTGGCGCGGCGGCACGGCCGCCGTCGAGCCCGCGACCATGCGCGATGCCGCGCGGCTCGCGCAGCTGCACGGCGCCGCCTTCGCGCATGGCTGGGGCGAAGGCGAGTTCGAGAGCATGATGAGCGAGCGCAACACGCTGGTGCATCGCTTGCGTCTCGGCCGCAAGACGGTCGGCTTTGCGGTGTCGCGGATCGGGGCGGACGAAGCGGAAATTCTCTCGGTTGCAGTGGACGGGGCTTATCGCGGCCGCGGCCTCTCCCGTACGCTGCTGATGACCCATCTCGGCCACCTCGCCGGGCGCGGCGTGCGCACGATATTTCTGGAAGTGGAGGAAAATAACCAGCCGGCGCGGCGGCTTTACGATCGAGCTGGATTCGTGGTGGTCGGGCGCCGCGATCGCTACTATAAGCAGCCCAACGGGGAACAATTGAACGCCCTTCTGATGCGACGCGACTTGGCGTAACATCGGTGGCAGAAAGCGCCCGCCAGGCAGACAACGCTATGACCACACTGAAACATTCTCCTGCATCCAAGGCGTCCGATATCGAGGCGCGCTGCGCCGCCACGGGCATGCGCATGACCGAGCAGCGCCGCGTCATCGCCCGCGTGCTGGCCGAAGCGATCGATCATCCCGACGTCGAGGAACTGTACCGGCGCTGCGTTGCGGTCGACGACAAGATCTCGATCTCGACGGTCTACCGCACCGTGAAACTGTTCGAGGACGCCGGCATCATCGAGCGCCACGATTTCCGCGAAGGCCGCGCGCGCTACGAGCAGATGCGCGACAGCCATCACGACCACCTCATCAATCTGCGCGACGGCAAGGTGATCGAGTTCACCTCCGAAGAGATCGAGAAGCTCCAGGCCGAGATCGCCCGCAAGCTCGGCTATCGTCTGGTCGATCACCGGCTCGAGCTCTATTGCGTCCCGCTCGACGACGACAAGCCGACGTCTTGATTGGCATGACCTTGTCGGAAAACCGCTTCACACTATTCCGGGTCATGCCTTAGTGCCCATCGATCTCATTATCTTCGATTGCGACGGCGTGCTCGTGGACAGCGAGGTGATCTCCTGTCGCGCGCACGCTGACGTGCTGACCCGGCACGGCTATCCGATCACATCGGAGCAGGTGTTCGCGCGCTTCCTTGGCCGCTCGACAAAACAGGCCAATCTCGAGATCGAAACCGAGCTCGGCCGCAAGCTGCCCGAGGCCTATCACGGTGATCTCCAGGACGAGCTTTTTCGTTCGTTCGAAGCCGACCTGGAAGCGATCCGCGGCATCCATGATGTGCTGGATGTCGTCAGCCAGCGCGTCTGCGTCGCCTCCAGCGGCTCGCATCCGCGCATGCAGGTGAGTCTCGGAAGCACGGGGCTTTATGAGCGTCTCGCGCCAAATATCTTCTCGGCCTCGCAGGTCAAGAACGGCAAGCCGGCGCCTGACCTGTTCCTGTTCGCGGCCAAGGAAATGGGCGTCCCGCCCGAGCGCTGCGTCGTGATCGAGGACAGCCTGGCCGGCATCGCCGGCGCGCGGGCGGCCGGTATGAAAGTGTTCGGCTTTTACGGGGGCAGCCATTGCGGGAGCGGCCATGCCGAGACCCTGCGCCAAGCCGGCGCCGACTTAACTTTTGCCGACATGCATCAGTTGCCGGACCTGGTTCGGCGGGTCGAGGCGGACGCTCTGGCGGGTTGATTGTTGCCCCGGATCGTCATTCCGGGACACGCGCGCCGCGCGTGAACCCAGAATCGCGCCAAAACCTCTGGATTCCGGGTTCGCGCCGGCGCGCGCCCCGGAATGACGGGCCGAAAGAGGCCGCATTCGCTGGATTTTCGGCCCTCCAGCCTATATCTGAGGGCCGTCCTCCACCTCCATTTCGGGTTCCATGACGCCGCCGCGCAAGCTGCACATCAAATCATATGGCTGCCAGATGAACGTCTACGATGCCCAGCGCATGGTGGACACGCTGGCCCCGGAAGGATTCGTGGAGACGGCGAGCGCGGAGGATGCCGACCTCGTCATCCTCAACACCTGCCATATCCGCGAGAAGGCCTCGGAGAAGGTCTATTCCGAGCTCGGCCGCCTGCGCGTCGCCAAGGACGAGGCCGCGCGTGCGGGCCGCGCGATGAAAATCGCGGTTGCCGGCTGTGTGGCGCAGGCCGAGGGCGAGGAGATCGTGCGCCGCGCGCCTGTCGTCGACGTCGTGGTGGGTCCGCAGAGCTATCATCATCTGCCGGAGCTGTTGAAGCGCGCCGAGGGCGAAGGCCGCGCGATCGAGACCGAGTTTCCCGCCGCCGACAAGTTCGGCTTCCTGGCCCGGCCGAAGCCCGACGCGATCCGCGCGCGCGGCATTTCCGCCTTCGTCACGGTGCAGGAAGGTTGCGACAAGTTCTGCACCTTCTGCGTGGTGCCCTATACGCGCGGCGCCGAAGTCTCCCGGCCCGTGGCGAAGATCGTCGACGACGTGAAGCGCCTTGCCGACAACGGCGTGCGCGAGCTCACGCTGATCGGGCAGAACGTCAACGCCTATCACGGCGAGGGGCCGGACGGAAAAACCTGGCCGCTCGGCCGGCTGCTCGCACATCTGGCGGCGATTCCCGGCATCGCGCGGCTGCGTTACTCGACCAGCCATCCCCGCGACGTCGACGACAGCCTGATTGCAGCCCACCGCGACCTCGGCGCCTTGATGCCGTTCGTGCACCTGCCGGTGCAGTCGGGCTCGGACCGCATTTTGGCGGCCATGAACCGCAAACATACCGCCGATGATTACCGGCGGGTCATCGACCGTTTCCGGTCTGCACGCCAAGACATTGCTTTTTCATCCGATTTCATCGTCGGCTTCCCCGGGGAGAGCGAGCAAGATTTTCTCGCCACCCTCGCGCTTGTCACGCAAATCGGTTACGCTGCGGCCTATTCGTTCAAATACTCCGCCCGGCCGGGAACGCCGGCCGCGGACATGCAGGAGACGGTGTCCCCCGCCGAGATGGACCAGCGATTGGAGCGGCTCCAGGAACTGATCGACAGCCAGCAATCGGCCTTCAACAAGGCCGCGATTGGCTCAACGGTCGACGTGCTGTTCGAGCGTCCGGCGCGCAAGCAGGGCCAGATCGTCGGCCGCACCGCCTACCTCCAGCCCGCCCATGTGATGGCACCAATCGACATCATCGGACAGATCCTGCCCGTCAGGATCGACAGCCTCGAGCGCTACAGTTTTCTCGGCGAGCTCGTGACGCCGCGCAAGGTGCGCGAGCCCGCTTTATCGCAAGCCAGTGGAGCCTGAACCCTTGCCCAAAAGCGCATCGGATTCGTCTTCGTTCGCTCCCAGCCGCAAATTTGACCGCGACATGCAAGTTCCGCCCGAGACCCAGGTCGTCATCGACTTCGACGACAACCGCGCCGCTTCCGCGCTGGTCGGCCCCTACGGCCAGCACCTCGCGCAAATCGAGCGGCGGCTTGGCGTGGTGGTCGATTCCAAGGGCAACCACATCACCATCGGCGGCACCCGCGACGGCTGCGACGCCGCGCGCCGGGTGCTGGAGATGCTCTACGCGCAGGCAGTGAAGGGACAGGACCTCGACCAGGGCGAGGTCGAAGGCGCGATCCGCGCCGTGATCGCGCAGGGCTCGCTGTTCGAGTTCGACGCCAAATCGGCCAAGTCCACCTTCGACAGCATCAACTTACGCAAGCGCCCGGTGCGGGCGCGTACCGCTGCGCAAGACTCCTACATCCGCGCGCTGAAGCGCCACGAGCTGGTGTTCGGCATCGGCCCCGCCGGCACCGGCAAGACCTGGCTCGCCGTCGCGCACGCCGCGCAGCTGTTCGAGCGCAAGGAGGTCGACAAGATCATCCTGTCGCGTCCGGCGGTGGAAGCCGGCGAGCGGCTCGGCTTTTTGCCTGGCGATCTCCGCGAGAAGGTCGATCCGTATCTGCGACCGATCTACGATGCGCTCTACGACCTCATGGATGCGCGGATCGTCGAGCGCGCGCTGCAGACCGGCGAGATCGAGATCGCGCCGCTCGCCTTCATGCGCGGCCGCACGCTGACCAACGCCGCCATCATCCTGGACGAGGCCCAGAACACCACGTCGATGCAGATGAAGATGTTCCTGACCCGTCTCGGCGAGAACAGCCGCATGATCGTGACGGGCGATCCCTCGCAGATCGACCTGCCGAACGGCCAGACCTCGGGCCTGGCCGAGGCGACCCGCCTCTTGAGCGGCGTCGAGGGCATCGCCCAGGTTCATTTCAAGGCCGAGGACGTGATCCGCCACGAGCTGGTGGCGCGGATCGTCGCCGCCTACGAAGGGCCGCCGCAGCGGCCGGCCACCGGTCAGTCCTGACGAGGCAACACCGGACCCAAGAGGGCGCGAGCTCGGCGCCTTTCGTCCGAGACAACACAATGTCCCATTCCAACCTTCCCATGACCGAGGTCCTCGTCGTCGCCGATTGCTGGCAGCGCGAGCCCGATTCCGAAGCCGTGATCCAGCGCGCGGTGGCGGCTGCCGCCGAGAGCGTCGACGAGGACGTTGCCGACGCGGAAGTGGCCGTGATGCTGACCGATGATGCCGGCATCCGCACGCTCAACAGCAACTGGCGCGGCATCGACAAGCCGACCAACGTGCTATCGTTTCCCGCGCTGCAGCCGGAGGGCGCCTGGAAGCCGGGCGATGCGCCGCGCATGCTCGGCGACATCGCGATCGCCTACGAGACCATGCGGCGCGAGGCCGACGCGGAACACAAGCCGTTCGACCATCATTTGAGCCACCTCGCCGTGCACGGCTTCCTGCACCTAATCGGCTACGACCACGAGAACGAGAGCGACGCCGAGGAGATGGAAGCGCTCGAAACGGAGATCCTCGCTCATCTCGGCATCCCCGATCCCTATGCCGACCGCCCGGGGACGCACTGAGATGCCGGATTCCGAGCCTACCCACGACAATCCGCGCACCATGGCCAATCTGCCGGCCGTGGTGACGCCGGGCGAGGTACTGCGCCCGACCGCCGATAGCTGGCTGCTGCGCGCCATCCGCACGCTGTTCGGCTGGAAGGCGGGGTCGGTGCGCGATGACCTCCAGGTCGTGCTCGACGCCTCGACGCCCGACGACACCGGCTTCTCCGCGGTCGAGCGCACCATGCTGCGCAACATCCTCGGCCTGCACGAGCGCCGCATCGCCGACGTCATGGTGCATCGCGCCGACATCATCGCGGTGAAGCGCGACATCCCGCTCGGCGAATTGATGGACCGCTTCGAAAGCGCCGGCCATTCCCGCCTCGTCGTCTTCGACGAGACGCTCGACGATCCCGTCGGCATCGTCCACATCCGCGACCTGCTCGCTTTCATGACCGCGCGTGCCCGCGTGTCGGAAGCCACCAAGACCAAGCGCAAGAAGCCGCTGCCGGCCGGGCTCGACTTGCGCGCGGTGGATCTCGCGCTGCCGCTTCACGAGGCGCACATCATTCGCAAGCTGCTCTACGTGCCGCCGTCGATGCGGGCGATCGACCTGCTCGCGCAGATGCAGGCCTCGCGCATCCATCTGGCGCTGGTGGTCGACGAATATGGCGGCAGCGACGGGCTGGTCTCGATCGAGGACATCGTCGAGCAGATCGTCGGCGAGATCGACGACGAGCACGACAGCGACGAGCCGCCCTCGATCGTGCGCCTGCCCGACAACGCCTTCATCGCCGACGCCCGCGCCAGCCTCGACGACGTCCGCTCGGTGATCGGCGAAGACTTCGTCACCGGCGAGGCCGGCGAGGAGGTGGAGACGCTGGGCGGCTATCTCGTCAGCTTCGTGGGGCGCCTGCCGGTGCGCGGCGAGGTGATCTCGGGCCCCGGCAATTACGAGGTCGAGGTGCTCGATGCCGATCCGCGCCGCGTCAAGCGGCTGCGCATCGGGACGCGGAAGGAGCGCCCGGCGCCCCGCACCCAGCGCGAAAGCCGGCGCCGTGAAGCCGCGCCGGAGAGCGGACAAGCGCCGGCCAGCGACACGCCCACGCCGCCGCCGAGCGACGGGACCGGCCCGCAGTGAGCCCATCGCAGCGCCTTCGGCAAATTGCGCTGGCCATCATCCTCACCTGGGGATGGCAGCGCGCCATCGTCGCCATGGCGGCCGGCGCGCTGTCGGTGCTGGCGCTGGCGCCGTTCAACCTCTTTCCGGTGCTGTTCGTCACCTTCCCGGTGCTGGTCTGGCTGATCGACGGCGCCGGGGCCGGCCGCTATGGCGGCGTGCCCGCGGCGGCCTTGACCGGCTACTGGTTCGGGCTCGGCTATTTCGTGCCCGGCCTCTACTGGATCGGCTATGCCTTCTTCGTCGAAGCCGACATATTCGCCTGGCTGACGCCGTTCGCGGTGCTGGGCCTGCCGGCCTATCTTGCGATCTTCACGGCGATCGGCTTTGCGCTGGCGCGGCTGCTCTGGAGCAAGAACGCCACGCGCGTGCTGGCGCTCGCGGCGAGCCTCACCATCAGCGAATGGCTGCGCGGTCATGCGCTGACCGGCTTTCCCTGGAACGCGTTCGGCTATGCCCTCTCCGAGCCATTGCCGCTGGCGCAGACGGCCTCGCTGATCGGCCTGTGGGGCATGACGTTCCTGACGGTCGCGATCTTCGCGAGCCCGGCGACGCTGATCGACCGCACGCCCGATCGGCGCCTGCAATGGCGGGTGCCGGCCGCGGCGCTCGCGCTCCTGGTTGTCATGAGCATCTTCGGCGCGATCCGCCTGGCGCTGCATCCGACCACGATGGTGGCGGGCGCCATGCTGCGGCTGATGCAGCCCAACCTGCAGCAGGACGCGAAATTCAACTACGCCGCCAAGCCGGAGGTAATGAAGAAGTACCTCGCGCTGTCGGACCGCGCCTCCGGCCCGCAATCGACCGGCGTGCGCGATGCCACCATCCTGATCTGGCCGGAATCCGCCTTTCCGTTCTTCCTGACGCGCGAAGCCGACGTGATGGCGCAAATCGCCGATCTCTTGCCGAAGGGCACGGTGCTGATCACGGGATCGGTCCGTGCGCCTGACCTGCCGCGGGGCACGCCGATCACGCGCGCCTACAACTCGATCTACGTGATCGATCACGACGGCAGCGTGCTCGCCGTGTACGACAAGCTGCACCTGGTCCCGTTCGGAGAATTTCTTCCCTACCAGTCGTTGATGGAGAAGCTCGGTTTCGAGCAACTGACGCGTGTGCGCGGCGGCTTCATTCCAGGGACCGTGCGGCATGCGCTCCCCGTTGCCGGCGCGCCGCCGGCGCTGCCGCTGATCTGTTACGAGGCGATCTTTCCCGACGAAGTGGCCGCACGCAACGAACGTCCGGGCTGGATCGTGAACCTCACCAATGACGGCTGGTTCGGCATCTCGACCGGTCCCTACCAGCACCTGGAGCAGTCGCGGATGCGCGCGATCGAGCTCGGATTGCCGCTGGTCCGCTCGGCCAATACCGGCATCTCCGCAGTGATCGATCCGGTCGGCCGCACGGTGGCGAGCCTCGGTCTCGGCATCGAGGGCATTCTGGATGCAAATCTGCCGACGGCGATCCCACCGACCGTTTATGCACGGGTGGGTGATGTGCCCGCAGCGATGCTCGTCGCGGTGGCCGTGCTGTTGGCGGTCCGCCGACGAATCGGCAAACGCCAGCCCTGATCGCGCCGCCGCCGCAGCGGCCGGAATCCTTTGACAACCGTAGTCCCACGGTTGACAGACTGCACGCGGGCTCCCCATTCTGCACCGGCTGCAAAAGACAGTGGTGCGTTGCTAAATTTCTCCGCAATGTTTCCCAATAACAGGGTTTGATTTTGCGATGTTGCACCCGAGGCATGCTTGATCATTGCGCCGAAGGTGGTGTTTGGAGGGCTGAGGAAATGTCGAAAGCGCCCAACCCTGTTGACAAATATGTCGGCAGTCGCGTGCGCATGCGCCGCATCATGTTGGGCATGAGCCAGGAAAAGCTCGGTGAAGCTTTGGGCCTGACTTTCCAGCAGATTCAGAAATACGAGAAGGGCACCAACCGGGTCGGCGCGAGCCGCATCCAGCAGATCGCCGAGATTCTGCAGGTGCCGGTGTCCTTCCTGTTCGAGGGCGGCCCGAGCGGCGTGCCGGGTCCGGATGGCTTCAGCGAGGGCGCCTCGCCCTCTTACGTCTCGGACTTTCTCGCGACCTCCGAAGGGCTCGCCTTGACCAAGGCGTTCACGCGAATCACGGATTCGAAGATGCGCCGCTCGATCGTCGATCTGGTCGAGCAGATCGCGGCCCGCGAAGGCCCCGACAAGCGCTGAATCGCCATCTCCACGGCGATTTGAGACTGCATCAAATCTGGCCTATGTCGTCATTTACGACCGCGCTTTGATGCGCGTCCGCTGCGATGATGCGATTCAAAGGCACAGATGCGCCCATGACCGACTCCAATTGGTTCGATTCACAAACTATTCTCGATGGCATCCGCCGCTGGGTGGAGATCGAGACGCCGACGGAAGCACCTGAACAGGTCAACAAGCTGGTCTCCGTGGTCGCGGAGCAGTACCGCGACCTGCCCGTCACGCTCGAGCGCATCGCCGGCACGGACGGCTGCGGCGATCATCTCGTGGCGCGCACGAATTGGGGGCAGGAGCAGCCGGGCATCCTGGTGCTGAGCCACCTCGATACCGTCCATCCCATGGGCTTCATCGAGCGCCTGCCGTTCAAGGTCGAAGGCGACGTCGCGTTCGGCCCGGGCATCTACGACATGAAGGGCGGCGCCTACATCGCCCATCACGCCTTCCGCGCGCTTTGCGCGACGGGCGATCGCTCGCCGCTCGGCATCACGCATCTGTTCACCTCCGACGAGGAGATCGGCAGCCCGACGTCGCGCGCGCTGATCGAAAAGGAAGGGCGCAAGGCCAAATATGTGCTGGTGACCGAGCCGGCGCGCGACGGCGGCAAGATCGTCACCGGACGCAAGGGCGTCGGTCGCTTCCGGGTTTTCATCAAGGGCGTGCCCGCGCATGCCGGCTCGCGACCCGAAGACGGCCGCAGCGCCGTCCGCGAGCTCGGCAACGTCATCCTGGCGCTGGAAGGGATGAACGATCTGGCGCGCGGCGTCACCGTCAATGTCGGCGTGGTGCGCGGCGGCACGCGTCCCAACGTCACGCCCGAGGATGCCTATGCGGAAGTCGATCTGCGCGTGGTGAGCCTCAAGGACGCGGACGAGTTCGTCGGCAAGATCCTCGGGCTGCGATCGAAGACCGACGGCGTCACCGTCATGGTCACCGGCGAGCTCAACCGGCCGCCTTACGAGAAGAGCAATGCAGGCGCCTCGCTGTACGAGCATGCCAAGACGCTCGCCGGCGAAATCGGCTTCGAGCTGATCGACACCCATACCGGCGGCGGCTCGGACGGCAACTTCACCGCGCCGCACACCGCGACTCTCGACGGGCTCGGCGTCGACGGCAAGGGCGCGCACACCCATTACGAGCAGCTCTATGTCTCCTCACTGGCACCACGCGCGCGGCTGCTCCATCGCCTTTATCAGACGCTGCGATGAGCGAACGCAAGTCAACCCCCGATCGCGACGACAGCGAGCGCGCCTTCTTCGGGCGCCGCAAGGGCCACAAGCTCAGGCAACACCAGGCCGGGTTGATCGAGCAGCTGCTGCCGCATCTTGCGCTCGATATCGAGGGTGAGGCGCCGGCGGACGCCCGCGACATCTTCGATCCCGCAGCCGACGAGATCAGGCTCGAGATCGGCTTCGGCGGCGGCGAGCATCTCGCGGCCGAGGCGCAAAACTTTCCCGCCACCGGCTTCATCGGCTGCGAGCCCTATGTCAACGGCACGGCCAAGATCCTCGCGCAGATCGAGGCGGCCAACATCGGCAATATCCGCCTGTTCGCGGGCGATGCCGCCGAGCTGCTCGCCTGGCTGCCCCGGGAGTCGCTGTCGCGGATCGATTTGATCCATCCCGATCCCTGGCCGAAGCGGCGACACTGGAAGCGGCGCTTCGTCCAGGACCGCACCATCGCGGCAATGGCGCGCGTGCTCAGGCCGAATGGTGAATTCCGTTTCGTCTGCGACATCGACGATTACTGCGCCTGGACGCTGTCGCATCTTGCGCGCTCGCCTGATTTCGTCTGGCTCGCCGAACGCGCCGACGATTTCCGGCAGCCATGGCCGGGCTACACCATGACGCGCTACGGCCGAAAGGCCGCGCGCGAAGGGCGCAAGGCGGCGTATTTGCGGTTCAGGCGGGTCGATTAGCCGTCATTGCGAGGAGCCCGCGATAAATTGCAAAGCAATTTGCGCTGGCGAACGAAGCAATCCAGAGTGCCTGCTCGGAGAGATTTCTGGATTGCTTCGCTGCGCTCGCAATGACGACGCGCGGAACTAAATCGTCTGCCGGTTGCGCCAGAAATTCACGACGCGCTCGGCGGTCGTCGGCATCAGGCGCGTGAAGTTCACGCGCGCGGTCTCGATGTCGGCATCGGCCGGCGTGCGGTTCGAGCCGTACCAGAGCAGGATGAGCGCGCGCACCGTGGGCCAGCCGAGGTTCAGCACGCGGCCCAGGATCAGCAGCGGATCGTAGCGGTCGCCCGAGATCAGGCGGTCGAGGACCTGGAGGCGAACGCCCGACATCGCCGACAGCGCGGCGACCGATTCCTCGTATTTGTGCGCCTTGGCGAAACCGAGCAGCGCGCTCTCGCCGAGATGGCCCTCGCGATTCAAGGTCAGCACCGTGCGTTGTGCCGCGGAGAAATCGCGGCGCGGGCCCGGCGGCAGCGCGGCCTCCTCGATCGCGGCCATCGCGCGCTTGATCTCGACCTGGCGCGCGGGATTGACCACGGTGGAGAGACGACGGCGGATGACGTCGAGCGTCCCGTCCAGCAGCTGCTTCAATTGCTCGCCGGAAAGGTCGTTGCGCTGACCGATCTTGAGCGTCAGCACGCCGTCCTGCGCCGCGCGCTTGATCATCTCGGAATAGCTGCCTGGCGAGAACACCGCACCGGCATTGGCGGCGGCACGCCGCACCACGTCGCGATCGCCGCGCTCGACCAGCACGTCGGTGACGGCGGGTGACAAAGCGGGACGCTCCGTCATCGCCAGCAGATGGCCCTGGCCCTTCAAGCGCGCGATCTCGACCAGAGCCGCATCGTCGAGCACGGGCGAGCGGCGCAGCACGGGGCCGGCCACCATGATCTCGTTCTCGCGCGCGAGCTGATTGACGAGGTGCACCGGCGCGTTGTTCAGGCGCGAGAAGCGCTCGGCCAGATCAGCGCGGGAGGCGAGCTCGGCATGGGGGACGAGATCGATCAGGAGATTGTCGAAGAGATCGATCAGCTCGGGGCGGAGCTTGTCCGCGTCCCGGAAGAACAATTGAGAGATGGCACGCGCGATCTCGCCGCGGCGGCGCGGATCGCCGCGCTTGACGATATCGTCCAGTCCAGGAATGAGCGACGTGGCAACGGTCATGAAAACGCAACTCGAACGGGGCACGCCGCGGGTGCGCCCTTGGTTCAAGCCGCCCCACAATCGGAAAATCTAGGCCTGCTTGATGAAGGAAGCGTTGCGCAGGGCCTGCAGACGGGCGCAAAAAGGCCCCGTTCCCGCTGCAATGGGCCTTGTCCGTGGGTTAAGAAAGCGCTATATCAGCGCCAATTCATCTTCTCATACGATCCGCGTAGTGAGAGTGGGCCCGAAAGGACCCGCTCTTTTTTATTACCTGAACGCGGCTCGGCGGGAGATGCGCCCGACGCGTTGTCGGGAAAGTTCCGAAGCGGGCTTTGAAATCGTAACCAAGCCTTAACCATCGAGCGCCCTGACCCTGGACATGACCGAACCGAACCCTGGTTCCACGGATGCCGAATTGCTGGCCGAGCCGCGGCTCGTGGTCGAGCCCGGCGTCGCGGCACGGGTGTCCGCGGTGGCAGGTCCCGTGCTCCAGGGCATGGGCTACCGCCTGGTCCGGATCCGCATTTCCGGGGAAGCTGGCTGCACCGTGCAGATCATGGCCGAGCGGCCCGACGGCTCGATGCAGATTGAGGATTGCGAGGCGATCTCGCGGGCCCTGTCGCCCGTGCTCGACGTCGCCGATCCCATCGACCGCGCCTATCGGCTGGAGATCTCCTCGCCGGGGATCGACCGTCCGCTGGTGCGCCGCTCCGATTTCGAGCGCTATTCCGGGCATCTGGTGAAGATCGAGATGGCGGTCGCCCATGACGGGCGGAAGCGCTTCCGCGGCACGCTCGGCGCGGTCGAGGGCGACCGCGTGCATCTGCATCGCGACGATGCCAAGGCTGGCGACGATGCCGACGTTCTCCTGACCATGGAGGATATCGGCGATGCGCGGCTGGTGCTGACTGACGAGCTGATCGCCGAATCCATGCGCCGCGGCAAGGCCGAGGCGCGCGAGATGCGGCGCAATCTCGGTCTCGAGCCGCCGCAGGCACCGCACGCCAAGATCAGCGAGAAGACCACCAAGAACACCAAGCCGAAGAAGAAGCCGGCCCCGACCAACACGAAGAAACATCGCCTTGCCGCCGAACGCGCGCGGCGCGGCGAGATCGAGCCTGACCAAGGAGACTAGCCATGGCAGTCAGCGCCAACCGACTTGAATTGCTTCAGATCGCGGACGCCGTCGCGCGCGAAAAGTCGATCGACCGCGGCATCGTCATCGCGGCGATGGAGGACGCCATCGCCAAGGCGGCGCGCGCCCGTTACGGCAGCGAGACTGACGTTCACGCCGAGATCGACCCGAAGAAGGGCGAGCTGCGGCTGTCGCGCCACATGCTGGTGGTCGACAAGGTCGAAAATCACTCCAACCAGATCTCGCTGGTGGACGCGCAGCGCGCCAATCCGGGCGCGCAAGTAGGCGACACCATCGCCGACACCCTGCCGCCGCTGGAATATGGCCGCATCGCCGCGCAATCGGCCAAGCAGGTGATCGTGCAGAAGGTGCGCGAGGCCGAGCGCGACCGGCAGTATCAGGAATTCAAGGACCGCATCGGCGACATCGTCAACGGCGTCGTCAAGCGCGTCGAATATGGCAGCGTGATCGTCGATCTCGGCCGCGGCGAAGCCATCATCCGCCGTGACGAGATGCTGCCGCGCGAAGTCTTCCGCAACGGCGACCGCGTCCGCGCCTATATCTTCGACGTCCGCCGCGAAACGAGAGGCCCGCAGATCTTCCTCTCCCGCACCCATCCGCAGTTCATGGCAAAGCTGTTCGCGCAGGAAGTGCCGGAGATCTATGACGGCATCGTCGAGATCAAGGCGGTGGCCCGCGATCCGGGCTCGCGCGCGAAAATCGGCGTGATTTCCCGCGATTCCTCGGTCGATCCGGTCGGCGCCTGCGTCGGCATGCGCGGCTCGCGCGTGCAGGCCGTGGTGAACGAATTGCAGGGCGAGAAGATCGACATCATTCCCTGGTCGCCCGACATCGCGACCTTCGTGGTCAACGCGCTGGCGCCGGCGGAAGTCTCCAAGGTCGTCATCGACGAGGACCGCGAGCGTATCGAGGTCGTGGTGCCCGACACCAACAACCAGCTCTCGCTGGCGATCGGCCGCCGCGGCCAGAACGTGCGCCTGGCCTCGCAGCTCACCGGCTGGGACATCGACATCCTGACCGAGCAGGAGGAATCGGAGCGCCGCCAGGCCGACTTCGAGAACTCCACCCGCGTCTTCATGGAATCGCTCAACGTCGACGAGGTGGTCGGCCAGCTGCTGGCGTCCGAAGGCTTCACCTCGGTCGAGGAGCTCGCGATGGTAGACGTCAAGGAGCTCGCCGGCATCGAGGGCTTCGACGAGGAGACCGCGCAGGAGCTGCAGAACCGCGCCCGCGAATATCTGGAGCAGCAGGAGGCCGAGCTCGAGGCGAGGCGCAAGGAGCTCGGCGTCGAGGACGCGCTCAAGGACGTGCCCGGCGTCACCTCGAAGATGCTGGTGAAGTTCGGCGAGAACGACATCAAGAGCGTCGAGGACCTCGCCGGCTGCGCCACCGACGATCTGGTCGGATGGACCGAGCGCAAGGAAGGCAGCGAGCCGACCAAGCACGCCGGTGCGCTCGACGGCATCGACATCTCCCGTGACGACGCCGAAGCGATGATCATGCAGGCCCGCGTCAAGGCCGGCTGGATCACCGAGGCCGATCTCGCCAAGCCTGCCGAGGAGGCCGAGGTGACCGAAGATCAGCCGGCTTAAGGGCAAAGGAGAATGTCGCCCGGATGCTTGCAGATTCCGACCTCGAACTTGACCATGGCCCGCGGACCGAAAGGTCCGCGACCATGCGCATGTGCGCGGTCAGCCGCGAGGTCCGGCCGATCGACGAGCTGATCCGCTTCGTCGCATCGCCTGACGGACAAATAGTTCCCGATCTCAAGCGCAAGCTGCCCGGACGCGGGATGTGGCTCACCGCCTCACGCAAGACGGTTGCGGAAGCGGTGCGGCGTCACCAATTCAGCAAAGCCTTCAAGCGCGAGCTGCGCATCCCTCAGACGCTTCCCGCCGACATCGAGGCGCTCCTGGTCCGGAGCATGACCGAAGCCCTTGGGATCGCCGCCAAGGCGGGCCAGGTCGTGGCCGGCTTCGGCAAGGTCGAGAGCGCCCTTCGGGAAGGGACGGTCGAGGTCCTGATCCATGCCAGCGACGGGGCCGCGGACGGAATCCGCAAATTGGACATGCTGGCGCGCCAGAATGCCGGGAATCGCGGTGCTAAGGCGCAGATTCCCGTCGTTACCGCTCTGAAATCGTTAGAATTGGATTTGGCACTGACCCGGTCAAATGTGATACATGCTGCCCTGCTCGCGGGCCCGGCGAGCAAGTCATTCCTGTCACGTAGCCAGATCCTGGTCCGATACCGGATGGCGGACGACGACAAGACTGCCGAAAAACCCGGCCAGGATTTCTGAGAGACAACGACGACCCAATTGGATGGTGCGGCAACGCACAACACTGATAAATCAGGATTAGGACTGCTGAATGGTTGATACCAAGACCCCTGGCGACAAGAAGCTGAGCGTTCCGAGCAAGACGCTATCGCTCAAGCCGCGCGTCGAAACGGGCACCGTGCGCCAGAGCTTCAGCCATGGCCGCAGCAAGCAGGTCGTGGTCGAGAAGCGCGGCAAGCGCCGCATTGGCGACGGACCCGAGCCGCACGCGCCTGAGGTGACGGCAAAGCCCGCGCCGGCCGCCCCCGCCGCGCCGTCCCGTCCCGCTCCGCCCCCGCCCCGCAACGCCGGTTCCGGCGTGGTGCTGCGCACCCTTACCGAGGACGAGCGTTCGGCCCGTGCCAGCGCGCTGGCGGACGCCAAGCTGCGCGAAGTCGAGGAACGCCGCCAGGCCGAGGAAGAGGCCCAGCGCCGCTCCGCCCGTGAGGCCGCCGAGCGCGCCGAGCGCGAAGCCGCCGAATCCCGCCGCAAGGCCGAGGAAGAGCGCCACCGTCACGAGGACGAAGCCAAGCGCAAGGCTGAGACCGAGGCCAAGAAGCGTTTCGGCGAGGGTGAGCAGCCATCCGCCGCGCGCCCCGCGACCGCAACACCGGCCGCCGGCGCTCCGCGCCCCGGTGCGCCTGCGTCCCGGCCTGGAACCACCACCACGGCGCGTCCGGGAACCACGACGGCGCGTCCCGCAACGACGACCGCGCAGCGTCCGGGTGGACCGGCTGGCCGCGGCCCCGCCGTTGCGGCCGAGGCTGACGATGACGAGGCACCGCGCCAGATCCGCCGCGGCCCCGGCGGCGCCGCGCGTCCCGTGGTAGCCCCCAAGCCCACCCACAAGCCCGGCCCGCAGAAGGAGCGCGGGCGCCTGACCGTCGTCACCGCGCTCAATGCCGACGAAGTGCGCGAGCGCTCGATCGCCTCGTTCCGCCGCCGCACCCAGCGCCTGAAGGGCCACGCCTCGAATGAGCCCAAGGAAAAGCTCATCCGCGAGGTGGTCATTCCGGAAGCGATCACCATCCAGGAGCTCGCCAACCGCATGGCCGAGCGCGCGGTCGATGTCATCCGCATGCTGATGAAGCAGGGCGCGATGCACAAGATCACCGACGTGATCGATGCCGACACCGCGCAGCTGATCGCCGAAGAGCTCGGCCACACCGTCAAGCGCGTTGCCGCGTCCGACGTCGAGGAAGGTCTGTTCGACGCTACCGACGATTCGACCGACGCCGAGACCCGTTCGCCCGTGGTGACCGTCATGGGTCACGTCGATCACGGCAAGACCTCGCTGCTCGATGCGCTACGCCACGCCAACGTGGTCTCCGGCGAAGCCGGCGGCATCACCCAGCACATCGGCGCCTATCAGGTGACATCGCCTGAAACCGGCAAGAAGATCACCTTTATCGACACGCCCGGCCACGCCGCGTTCACCGCGATGCGCGCCCGCGGCGCCAAGGTCACCGACATCGTCGTGCTGGTGGTCGCGGCCGATGATGGCGTGATGCCGCAGACGGTCGAAGCCATCAATCACGCCAAGGCGGCAGGCGTGCCGATCATCGTTGCCATCAACAAGATCGACAAGCCCGATGCCAAGCCCGAGCGCGTGCGCACCGAGCTGCTCCAGCACGAGGTGCAGGTGGAATCCTTCGGCGGCGAAGTCGTCGACGTCGAGGTGTCCGCCAAGAACAAGACCAATCTCGACAAGCTGCTCGAGATGATCGCGCTGCAGGCCGAAATCCTCGACCTGAAGACCAATTCGGAGCGTCCCGCCGAAGGCACCGTGATCGAGGCCAAGCTCGATCGCGGCCGTGGTCCGGTCGCCACCGTGCTGGTCCAGCGCGGCACGCTCCGCGTCGGTGACATCATCGTCGCCGGTGCCGAAATGGGCCGCGTCCGCGCGCTGATCTCCGATCAGGGCGAGACCGTGCAGGAGGCCGGCCCCTCGGTGCCGGTCGAAGTGCTCGGCTTCAACGGCCCGCCCGAGGCCGGCGATCGTCTCGCGGTGGTCGAGAACGAAGCCCGCGCCCGCCAGGTCACCAGCTACCGCGCGCACCAGAAGCGCGAGAACGCGGCAGCCTCGATCTCCGGCATGCGCGGCTCGCTCGAGCAGATGATGTCGCAATTGAAGACGGCGGGCCGCAAGGAATTCCCGCTGATCGTCAAGGCCGACGTGCAGGGTTCGCTGGAAGCCATCCTCGGCTCGCTGGAGAAGCTCGGCACCGACGAAGTCGCCGCCCGCATCCTGCATGCCGGCGTCGGCGGCATCTCGGAATCCGACGTGACGCTGGCCGAAGGCTTCAACGCCGCGATCATCGGCTTCTCGGTTCGTGCCAACAAGGAGGCCGCTGCGGCCGCCAAGCGCAACGGCATCGAGATCCGCTACTACAACATCATCTACGACCTCGTGGACGACGTGAAGAAGGCGATGAGCGGCCTGCTCGCGCCGACCTTGCGCGAAACCATGCTGGGCAATGCCGAGATCCTGGAGATCTTCAACATCTCCAAGGTCGGCAAGGTCGCCGGCTGCCGCGTCACCGACGGTACCGTGGAACGCGGCGCCAATGTGCGCCTGATCCGCGACAACGTCGTCGTGCACGAAGGCAAGCTGTCGACGCTGAAGCGCTTCAAGGACGAAGTGAAGGAAGTCCAGTCCGGCCAGGAATGCGGCATGGCCTTCGAGAACTATCACGACATGCGTGCCGGTGACGTGATCGAGTGTTATCGCGTGGAGACGATCCAGCGCTCCCTGTAAGTCCAAATCTTACCGAAGCGTTCGGATCTTTTTGAACTGAGATTGCGGGAGTGCGATGGCCGGATTTTTCCGGCCATCCACCCCTCTTCGTTTCAACAGGACAAATGGCAATGCCCGTGTCGCGGATGCGGGCATGACGAGGTGATTTTCGAAAAAATGCCACGGCATCATCAGAAGAAGAGTTCCGCGCCCGGCGGCTCGCAGCGACAGTTGCGCGTCGGCGAGCAGGTTCGCCACGCGATGGCCGAGATTCTGGCGCAAGGCAATGTGCATGATGCCGACCTCGAAGGTCACATCATCACCGTGCCGGAGGTACGGATGTCGCCCGACCTGAAGCTCGCGACAGTCTATGTGATGCCGCTCGGTGGCCGCGACACCGAGATCGTGATCGCTGCGCTCGAACGCAACAAGAAGTTCCTGCGCGGCGAGGTCGCGCGGCGCGTTAACCTGAAATTTGCACCTGACATTCGCTTCCGCGTCGACGAACGATTCGACGAAGCGGAACGGATCGAGAAGCTTTTGCGAACGCCTGCGGTGCAGAAGGATTTGGAACAGGATCCGGATTCGGATCGGGAAGAAGAGCAATGACCATGGACCCCGCTCACGGCACGATCGGCGGCAACGACACCGACCAGCGCGACGTGCAGAACAACAATTTCGCGGAGAATTCTCAGCCGCATCAGGAGCCGCGCCGCGTCAACAACGATCCGCGCGCCAGGCAGCAGAAGGGCAACCAGGTCCGCCGCGACCGCCGCGACGTCCATGGCTGGGTCGTGCTCGACAAGCCGATCGGCATGACCTCGACCCAGGCGGTCGCCGTGCTCAAGCGGCTGTTCAACGCCAAGCGCGCCGGACACGCCGGCACGCTCGATCCGCTCGCCTCGGGGGGCTTGCCGATCGCGCTCGGTGAGGCCACCAAGACCGTCCCCTTCGTGATGGACGGCCGCAAGCGCTACCGCTTCACGGTCTGCTGGGGCGAGGAGCGCGACACCGACGACATCGAGGGCCGGGTGACCGCGACCTCGGACCAGCGCCCGAGCCGGGAGGCCATCCTCGCTCTGCTGCCCCGCTTCACCGGGGTGATCGAGCAGGTCCCGCCGCGCTATTCGGCGATCAAGGTCCAGGGCGAGCGCGCCTATGACCTCGCCCGCGACGGCGAGGTCGTGGAGCTGGCCCCCCGCCCGGTCGAGATTCACCATTTAACCCTTGTAGATCAACCGGATAACGACCGGGCCGTGTTCGAGGCCGAATGCGGCAAGGGCACCTATGTGCGGGCGCTGGCTCGCGATATGGGCCGGATTCTCGGCACTTACGGCCATATCTGCGCGCTCCGGCGGACCCTGGTCGGCCCATTTGGCGAAAACGACATGATTCCGCTGGATCAGTTGGAGGCTTTGTGCGATAGAGCCGCGTCCGGCGAGGGCAGCCTCGCCGACGCGCTTTTGCCCGTTGAGACCGCGCTGGACGACATCCCGGCACTGGCCGTCACTCGGGCTGATGCGGCAAGGCTCCATCGGGGCCAGGCCGTTTTGTTGCGCGGACGGGATGCGCCCACTTGTAGCGGCACAGTCTATGTCACGGTGGCAGGCCGTCTTTTGGCGCTTGCCGAAGTTGGCAATGGCGAAATCATCCCCAAGCGTGTGTTCAACCTGACCGGCCTGACTGCCAGCCCCGGTCGCAACGAGAGAAATTGACGATGTCGATTGCCGCAGAACGCAAAGCGGAAGTCATCAAGACGAATGCCACCAAGGCCGGCGACACCGGCTCGCCCGAGGTTCAGGTCGCGATCCTGTCGGAACGCATCAACAACCTCACCAACCATTTCAAGACCCACGTGAAGGACAACCATTCGCGTCGCGGCCTCTTGAAGCTGGTCTCGACCCGCCGCTCGCTCCTCGACTATCTCAAGAAGAAGGACGAGGCACGCTACAAGGCGCTGCTCGAGAAGCACAATATTCGTCGTTAAGAGTTCCTGCGCGCGCCACCGGCGCGCGTTTTCGCACGTGGTTTCGAACGAAAGCGCTTATTTCAAGCTTTTTGATCGAGGTTGCGCGCACATCGGACGCAAGCCGTTGAGGGCGAGCATCCGGGCATGAAGGGCGAGGACCGCGGTTCGGTGTTCGCATTCGTGCCGACTGACAGTCCAGCAGCAATCCGGCGGCTGGGCACAACGGGCAAGGCGCCCGTATGACCCGAAAGGATGGACGCCATCCGACATCCAAAAACCATGGCAGGATCGCAGGACGCTGATCATCCGCGCCGATCAGCGTCCCGCAATCTTGCGCATGGTTTTTGTTTTTCGAGAGCCGTCCCTTCTTTCGAGAACCCATGAAAGAAGACCTCTATGTTCAATAAGCATTCAGTCGAGATCGACTGGGGCGGACGCCCACTCAAGCTCGAAACCGGCAAGATCGCCCGCCAGGCCGACGGTGCCGTCGTCGCCACCTATGGCGAGACCGTGGTGCTCGCCACCGTCGTCGCGGCGAAGGCGCCGCGCGAAGGCGTCGACTTCCTGCCGCTGACCGTCGACTACCAGGAAAAGGCCTACGCCGCGGGCCGCATTCCCGGCGGCTATTTCAAGCGCGAAGGCCGTCCGACCGAGAAGGAGACGCTGGTCTCCCGCCTGATCGACCGTCCGATCCGCCCGCTGTTCGTCGATGGCTGGCGCAACGAGACCCAGGTGATCGTCACCGTGCTGTCGCACGACATGGAGAACGATCCCGACATCGTGGCGATGGTCGCGGCCTCCGCCGCGCTGACGCTGTCCGGCGCCCCCTTCAAGGGCCCGATCGGCGCGGCCCGCGTCGGCTTCGCCAATGACGAATTCATTCTCAACCCGACGCTCGACGAGATGGTCGACACCCAGCTCGACCTCGTCGTCGCCGGCACCGCCGACGCCGTGCTGATGGTGGAATCGGAAGCCAAGGAACTGAACGAAGACATCATGCTCGGCGCCGTGATGTTCGGTCACCGCCACTTCCAGCCGGTGATCAACGCCATCATCGATCTCGCCGAGAAGGCTGCCAAGGAGCCGCGCGAAGTCACCGTCATCGACAATGCCGCGCTCGAGAAGGAAATGCTCGGCCTGGTCGAGCAGGAGCTGCGCGCCGCCTACGCCATTCCGGTCAAGCAGGATCGCTACGCCGCGGTCGGCAAGGTCAAGGAAAAGGTGATGGCCCATTACTTCCCCGAAGGGCAGGAGCCGCAATACGACAAGCTGCGCATCGCCGGCGTGTTCAAGGAGCTGGAAGCCAAGATCGTTCGCTGGAACATCCTCGACACCGGCAAGCGCATCGACGGCCGCGATAGCAAGACGGTGCGCAACATCGTCGCCGAGGTCGGCGTGCTGCCGCGCGCCCACGGCTCGGCGCTGTTCACCCGCGGCGAGACCCAGGCGATGGTCGTGACCACGCTCGGCACCGGCGAGGACGAGCAGTACATCGACGCGCTGTCCGGGACGTACAAGGAAACGTTCCTGCTGCATTACAACTTCCCGCCCTACTCGGTCGGCGAGACCGGCCGCCTCGGTGGCACCAAGCGCCGCGAGATCGGCCACGGCAAGCTGGCCTGGCGCGCGATTCGTCCGGTGCTGCCGCCGCACCATGAATTCCCCTACACCACGCGCGTGGTGTCGGAGATCACCGAGTCGAACGGCTCGTCCTCGATGGCTTCGGTCTGCGGCGCCTCGCTGGCGCTGATGGATGCGGGCGTGCCGCTGAAGCGGCCCACCGCGGGCATCGCGATGGGCCTGATCCTCGAGGACAAGCGCTTTGCGGTTCTCTCGGACATCCTCGGCGACGAGGACCATCTCGGCGACATGGACTTCAAGGTCGCCGGCACGGAACAGGGCATCACCTCGCTCCAGATGGACATCAAGATCGAGGGCATCACCGAAGAGATCATGAAGGTGGCGCTGGCCCAGGCCAAGGACGGCCGCATCCATATCCTCGGCGAGATGGCCAAGGCCCTCACCGCGGCCCGCGCCGAGCTCGGCGAATACGCGCCGCGCATCGAGACCTTCAAGATCGCCACCGACAAGATCCGCGAAGTGATCGGCACCGGCGGCAAGGTGATCCGCGAGATCGTCGAGAAGACCGGCGCCAAGGTCAACATCGAGGACGACGGCACCGTGAAGGTCGCCTCCTCTGACGGCGAGGCGATGAAGGCCGCGATCAAGTGGATCAAGTCGATCGCGTCCGATCCGGAAGTCGGCCAGATCTACGACGGCACCGTCGTCAAGGTGATGGAGTTCGGCGCCTTCGTGAACTTCTTCGGCTCCAAGGACGGCCTCGTCCACATCAGCCAGCTCGCGGCCAGCCGCGTGCAGAAGACCTCCGACGTCGTCAAGGAAGGCGACAAGGTCAAGGTCAAGCTGCTCGGCTTCGACGATCGCGGCAAGACCCGCCTGTCGATGAAAGTGGTCGACCAGACCACCGGCGAGGACCTCGAGGGCAAGGACAAGGCCGAAGGCGAGAAGGCCCCGCGCGAAGCAGCCGGCGAGTAAGGCCTCTCGCGACAAAGCAAAAAACGAAGGGCGGCCGAAAGGCCGCCCTTTTTGTTGGTGGTCTCGATCCGTCAGCGCGCTGCTCTTCACCTCTCCCCAGCGGGGAGAGGTCGATTTGCGAAGCAATCGGGTGAGGGGGTTTGGTCCCACGAGAGAGTAGAACCCCTCACCCGGCGCTGCGCGCCAACCTCTCCCTATGGGAGAGGTGTCACACTCACGCCGCAATATCGAACCGGTCGAGGTTCATCACCTTGGTCCAGGCCTTGGCGAAGTCCTTGGCGAACTTCTCCTTGGCGTCCGAGGTCGCATAGACCTCGGCGAAGGCACGGAGCTGCGAGTGCGCGCCGAAGATGAGATCGGCGCGGGTGCCGGTCCACTTCACCGCATTGGTCTTGCGGTCGCGTGCCTCGTAGGTGCCGTCGGCAGCGGGCGTCCACTGCGCGCTCATGTCGAGCAGGTTGACGAAGAAGTCGTTGCTCAGCGTTCCCACCTTGGTGGTGAACACGCCGTGCTTCGAGCCATTCGCGTTGGCGCCGAGCACACGCAGGCCGCCGACCAGCACCGTCATCTCGGGGCCGGTGAGCCTCAAGAGCTGCGCGCGATCGATGAGAGCTTCCTCCTGCTGCATGAACTGATGCCGCTTGCCGATGTAGTTGCGGAAACCATCGGCGCGCGGCTCCAGCGGCGCGAACGAGGCCGCGTCCGTCTGCTCCTGGGAGGCATCCATGCGGCCCGGCGTGAAGCCGACCTTGACGTCGACGCCGGCATCCTTGGCGGCCTTTTCGACCGCGGCGGTGCCGCCGAGCACGATGAGATCCGCGAGCGAGACCTTCTTCGCGCCTGACGAAGCGTTGAAGTCCTTCTGGATCGCTTCGAGCTTGCCGAGCACCTTGGCGAGCTGGGCCGGGTCGTTCACCTCCCACTCCTTCTGCGGAGCAAGGCGGATGCGTGCGCCGTTGGCGCCACCGCGCTTGTCCGAGCCGCGGAACGTCGAGGCCGACGCCCAGGCGGTCGAGACCAGCTCGGAGACCGACAGACCCGAAGCCAGGATCTTGCTCTTCAGCGAAGCGATGTCCTGCTCACCGACCACCTCGTGGTTCAAGGCCGGAATCGGATCCTGCCAGATCAGCGTCTCCTTCGGCACAAGCGGGCCGAGATAGCGCTGGATCGGACCCATGTCGCGGTGGGTGAGCTTGAACCAGGCGCGGGCGAAGGCGTCCGCGAACTGATCCGGGTGCTCCAGGAAGCGCCGCGAGATCTTCTCGTAGGCGGGATCGAAGCGTAGCGAGAGGTCGGTCGTCAGCATCGTCGGGCGATGCTTCTTCGACTTGTCGAAGGCGTCAGGAATGATCGCGTCGGCACCCTTGGCCGTCCACTGGTTCGCACCGCCCGGGCTCTTCGTCAGCTCCCATTCGTACTTGAACAGGTTCTCGAAGAAGTTGTTGCTCCACTTCGTCGGCGTCTGCGTCCAGGTCACTTCGAGGCCGCTGGTGATGGAATCGCCAGCCAGGCCCGATGCGTGCTTGCTCTTCCAGCCGAGGCCCTGATCTTCCAGCGCGCCGGCTTCCGGCTCCGGGCCGACCAGCGACGGATCGCCCGCGCCATGGGTCTTGCCGAAGGTGTGGCCGCCGGCGATCAGCGCGACGGTCTCCTCGTCGTTCATCGCCATGCGGAAGAAGGTCTCGCGGATGTCCTTGGCCGCGGCGACCGGATCCGGCTTGCCGTTCGGGCCTTCCGGATTGACGTAGATGAGGCCCATCTGCACGGCGCCGAGCGGCTCGGCGAGCTGGCGTTCGCCGCTGTAGCGCTCATCGCCGAGCCAGGTGCCTTCCGGACCCCAATAGAGCTCTTCCGGCTCCCAGACGTCGGCGCGGCCGCCGGCGAAACCGAAGGTCTTGAAGCCCATCGATTCCAGCGCGACGTTGCCGGCGAGCACCATCAGATCGGCCCAGGAAATCTTGCGGCCGTATTTCTGCTTGATCGGCCACAGCAGACGGCGGGCCTTGTCGAGGTTGGCGTTGTCGGGCCAGCTGTTGAGCGGAGCGAAACGCTGCTGACCGGCCCCGGCGCCACCGCGGCCGTCGGTGATGCGGTAGGTGCCCGCGCTGTGCCAGGCCATGCGGATCATCAGGCCGCCGTAATGACCGAAGTCGGCGGGCCACCATTCCTGCGAATCCGTCATCAGGGCCGTGAGGTCCTTGATGACCGCGTTCAAGTCGAGTGACTTGAACTCCTTGGCGTAGTCGAATTCCTTGCCCATCGGGTCGGACAGATCGGAATTCTTGTGCAGCACCTCGATGTTGAGCTGCGTCGGCCACCAGTCGCGGTTCACGCGCGTGGGTTTTCCGCCCGAAAACGGGCACTTCGAAGTGTCGTCCATGAATACCTCCTCTGGCGGCGTCGAACTCGCGCCCTTGAACCAGGTAGAACCACTCTAAGCGCCGCGTCCTATCAGGGGAAGTTGACTTTAGTGATCGCTGCGATAGGATTTTCTGATGATCAATCTGACGCTGCGCCAGCTCCGCTATTTCGATGCGCTGGCCCGTCACGGCCATTTCGGCCGCGCGGCCGAGTCCTGCTCGATCTCGCAGCCGGCCCTGTCGATGCAGATCAAGGAACTCGAGGAGGCGCTGGGCGGCCTGCTGCTGGAGCGCAGCGCGCGACAGGTCGCGCTGACCCGGTTCGGCGAGGAGCTGGCGCAACGGGTCCGCGACATCCTGCGCTCGGTCGACGAGCTCGGCGATTTTGCGCGCGCATCGCAAGACCGCTTCGCCGGCCGCCTGCGCATCGGCATGATCCCGACCATCGCGCCTTACCTACTTCCCAAGATCACCAAGAATCTCACGCGCATGCATCCGGAACTCGACATCCGCGTGCGCGAGACCATGACGCCGCGGCTGATCCAGGAACTGGTGGAGGGCCGGCTCGACACCGCCATCGTGGCGCTGCCGGTGTCGGAGCCCTCGCTCACCGAGGTCGCGCTGTTCGAGGAGAAGTTTCTGCTGGTGCGGCCGGGCGCCGATGAAGGCACACCGGTGCCGTCGCGCGAGATGATGCGCGAGATGCGGCTTCTGCTGCTCGAGGAGGGGCACTGCTTCCGCGACCAGGCACTCTCCTTCTGCAACATGCAGTCCGCACCGCCGCGCGAGATGCTGGATGCGAACTCGCTGTCGACGCTGGTGCAGATGGTCAGCGCCGGCATCGGCGTCACCCTGATCCCGGAGATGGCGGTGCCGGTGGAGACGCGCTCCGCCTCGGTCTCGCTGGCGCGCTTCCGCGACCCCGAGCCGTCGCGCACCATCGGCATGGTCTGGCGCAAGACCAGCCCGCTGGCGCGGCAGCTGCTGCAGATTTCCGAAGTGGTGTGCCTGTCGGCCGGCAAGGTGCGCGCGCGGCAATCCCTGCGCAGCCAGAAGGCTTGACCGGCGGATGTCGCATCCGATCATCCGCCCCGCTCGCCCGGAGGAGTACGACGAGATCGGCCGCGTCTGGATGGAGAGCTGGGTCTCAACCGGGCTTGCCGAAGCCAGCGACTTCCTGCTGGCGAACTTGCGTGCGCGCATCAGGCGCGAGATCGCGGACGGCTGGAGCCTGTTCGTCGCCGATGACCGTGGCACGATCGCTGCGATGCTGGCGCTGCATCTGCCCAAGCTCTATCTCGACATGCTGTTCGTCGCGCCGGCCTATCAAGGCCAATCGCTCGGCCGGCAATTGCTCGCCTTCACGCGCACGCAAATGCCCGACGAGATGCATCTGCGCTGTGTGCGCGAGAACGAAAAGGCCTGGCGCTGGTACGAGCGCGAAGGCTTTGTGTTCGAGAAGGAAGAGATCGAGCCGTCGAACGGGTTCGTGATGAAGTACTATCGGTGGAATCGAAGGACCATCGACGCGTAGCGCGCCGAGACCCTCACCTTGCGGCTGTCATCGGCTCGCTCTAAGACTTATCTCAAGTCCTGATCGGACATCTCCAAGCCGTGATCCCCGCCCGCCGATTCCATGTTTCGCATCTGTTTGACCGCGCTCTCCCTGTTTGGCCTCGTCAGTGTCGCCGCGGCGCAGCCTGCACCGCCATCGGCTGCGCCAACGACGCGCGCAGCCAAGGGCGCAACTCCGAAAGGCACACCGAATCCCAAGCAGGCGGGCGCTGCAGACGCTGGCCCATGCGAGATCGGTCTCCTGGCCGCGGCGGCCAATCGTTTCGGCGTTCAGCAGGTCGGCTTCACCATGTTCGGCAACGAGTACACACCCGTGCCGGTCGACAGCTGGGGGCTGGACGATCTCATCCTGTCGCGGCTTCGTGCCGCCGCAGCCGGAAAGTCGGTCAGGCGAATTGCGTATTCGCCCGCTGCTTTTGCGCATGCCGTGGAATCGGGATCGCCGATGCTGCGTCGGAACCCGGAACGACAGGAGTTCGTGCAGCAGAGCGCTGCCACCACCAAGTGCCAACGCTATGTCCTGGTCGAGCGATACCAGAACCGCTTCAGCCGATGATGTCCCGCCTGATCGGGATCAACCCGATCAGTGGTCCCAACAAGGAGATGGACGAGGCGGCCTTTCCATCGGCTCCCGCCGAGGTGGCGGCCAACGCAAAGCTGCGGGACGGTGTCCGTGCCTTATTGACGACAAGCCTCGACCGGACATTACCAGGACTGCTCCAGCAATGAGGTCCGCGCCATGATCAAGCTCTACTGGTCGCCCCGCTCGCGCTCGTTCACGACGCTCTGGCTGATGGAGGAGAGCGGCCTGCCCTATGAGCGCGTGCTGACCGACATCACGACCGGCGCGCAGAAAGCGCCGGATTATTTGAAGATCAATCCGATGGGCAAGGTGCCGGCGCTGACCGACGGCGATGCTGCGCTCGCCGAAGCCGCGGCCATCTGCGCCTATATCGGCGACCGCTATCCCGAGACGAAGCTCGCGCCCGCCGTGACCGATCCGCGCCGCGCGCGCTATCTGCAATGGCTGTTCTTTTCACCGGGCTGCATCGAGCCGGCCATCATCCAGATCTTCACCAAGATCGAGATCCCGACCTCGACTGCGGCCTGGGGCAGCGCGACGCAGGTGTTTGACGTACTGGACGCCGCGCTCGCCAAGGGCCCGTGGCTTCTCGGCGAGGAATTTTCCGCCGCCGACGTCGTGATCGGCTCGGGCCTGAATTACGCGGTACGCCGGTTCAAGATGGTGCCGTCGCGCCCGGCCTTCGACGCTTATCTCGCGCGCTGCACGGCGCGGCCGGCGTTTCAGCGCGCGGAGACAATCGCGGCGGGATAAGCAGGCTCTCGTAGGGTGGGCAAAGCGAAGCGTGCCCACCGTTTGATCGCGATTTGTCGAGAGATCGTGGGCACGTCGCTTGCGCTCCTTTGCCCACCCTACGGCAGGGTCGCCCTATTCCGCCTTCAAATCATCCGGCCGCGGCATCAGGATGACGTTGTAGCCGGAATCCACATAATGAATCTCGCCGGTCACGCCGCCGGAGAGATCCGACAACAGATACAGCGCCGAACCGCCGAGCTCGTCGAGCGTGACGCCGCGGCGGAGCGGCGCGTGCTTCTGCATGAAGCCGAACATCGCCCGCGCCTCGCCGATGCCGGAGCCGGCGAGCGTGCGGATGGGGCCGGCGGAGATCGCATTGACCCGGATGCCGCGTGGTCCGAAATCGGCGGCGAGATAGCGCACGGAAGCTTCCAGCGCCGCCTTGGCGACGCCCATCACGTTGTAGTTCGGCATCGCGCGCTCCGAGGCACCGAAGGTCAGCGTGATCATGCTGCCGCCTTCCGTCATCAGCTCGGCGGCGCGCTTTGCGACCTCCGTGAACGAGAAGCACGAGATCACCATGGTGCGCGAAAAGTTCTCGCGGCTGGTGTCGGCGTAGCGGCCCTTCAGCTCGTTCTTGTCGGCAAAGCCGATGGCGTGGATGACGAAGTCGAGCTTGCCCCATTTTTCGCGGAGCGCCGCGAAAGTGGCGTCGACGCTGGCGATGTCCTCGACGTCGCAAGGCAGCACCAGATCGACGCCGAGCTGCTCCGCCAGCGGCTTGACGCGCTTGCCGAGCGCCTCGCCCTGGAAGGTGAAGGCAAGCTCGGCGCCATGGGCATGCAGCGTCCGCGCCATGCCCCAGGCGATGGAATGATCATTGGCGATGCCCATGATCAGACCGCGCTTGCCTTTCATCAACGAAGTCATGTGGTGGATTCCATGAGTCGGAAAGATCTGGCTTCAACTTCGATTGTTCCACCAAACAGGCAGACAACAAGGATTTCTGTATCGGCCGTATATTCCATGCGCAACAGATCGATATTCCCGCTGGATCGATTCTTCAGAAGTCGCCCGATATCGCCGCTCATGACGAAACGGGAAACGTTCGTTCCAATGCAGCGGTATCGGCGTCGCGGCGCGTGCACGTCAGCGTCCGGATACAGATCGACGATAAGGGTGAATTCCTGCTCGCCCTCGGCAAACCCCGAAATTCGAAGGTCAACGAGAACCCCGTCGTGCCAGTTGATCTCGTCTGGTCCTTCCGCCGGAGTCGGCAAGGTAGAACTCACACGTCCAGCCGGCTGAACACCAGCGTGGCGTTGGTGCCGCCGAAGCCGAACGAGTTCGACAGCACGGTGCCGATCCTGGCGTTGTCGATGCGCTTGCGCACGATCGGCATGTCGGCGAACACGGGATCGAGCTCCTGGATGTGCGCGCTCTCGCAGATGAAGCCGTTGTTCATCATCAGCAGCGAATAGATCGCTTCCTGCACGCCGGTGGCGCCCAGCGAGTGGCCGGTCAGCGCCTTGGTCGCCGAGATCGGCGGGCACTTCTCGCCGACGCCGAACACATTTCGGATCGCCTCGATCTCCGGCGGGTCGCCGGCCGGCGTCGAGGTCGCGTGCGGGTTGATGTAGTCGACCTTGGTCTTCACCGTCGACATCGCCATGCGCATGCAGCGCTCGGCGCCTTCGCCCGACGGCGCCACCATGTCGTGGCCGTCCGAGGTCGCGCCATAGCCGACGACCTCGCCATAGATGCGCGCGCCGCGCGCCTTGGCATGCTCGAGCTCTTCCAACACCAGGACGCCGGCGCCGCCGGCGATGACGAAGCCGTCGCGATTGAGATCGTAGGGCCGCGAGGCCGTGGCCGGCGTGTCGTTGTACTTCGAGGACATCGCGCCCATGGCGTCGAACAGCACCGACAGCGACCAGTCCAGCTCCTCGCAGCCGCCGGCGAAGATGACGTCCTGCTTGCCGATCTGGATGGTCTCATAGGCATTGCCGACGCAATGGTTCGAGGTCGCGCAGGCCGAGGAGATCGAATAGTTCACGCCCTTGATCTTGAACCAGGTCGCAAGCGTCGCAGACGCCGTGGAGGACATCGCCTTCGGCACCGCAAACGGGCCGACGCGCTTCGGGCCCTTGGAGCGGGTGATGTCGGCGGCTTCGACGATGGTGCGCGCCGAGGGGCCGCCGGAGCCCATGATGATGCCGGTGCGGATGTTGGAGACTTCGTCAGGCGACAGGCCGGAATCCTGGATCGCCTGCTCCATCGCGATGTGATTCCACGCCGCGCCCTGGCCGAGGAAGCGCATCGCGCGGCGGTCGACCACCGTCGAAGGATCGAGCGTCGGCTCGCCTTGCACCTGCGAACGGAAGCCGAGCTCGGCATATTTCTCAGCCCGCGAAATGCCCGACTTCGCCTCGTGAAGGCTCGCAAGCACTTCCTGGGTGTTGTTTCCGATCGACGAGACGATGCCCATCCCGGTGACCACAACCCGCCTCATGACAGCCTCGCCTCAATCGTTGTCTTCTGCTCGTTGTCTTCTCGGTGATGCGCTCAGCCCAGGCTCGTGCCCTGCTTGAACAGGCCGACCTTCAGATCCTTGGCGCGATAGATAATCTGGTCATCGACCGAAAGCCACCCGTCGGCGATGCCGAGCACGAGCTTCGAACGCATCACGCGCTTGATATCGATGTTGTACACAACCTTGCGCGCTTCCGGCAGCACCTGGCCGCTGAACTTGAGCTCGCTCAGACCAAGGGCCCGGCCGCGGCCTTCGCCCCCGCTCCAGCCAAGGTAAAAGCCGACCATCTGCCACAGCGCATCGAGGCCGAGGCAGCCGGGCATGACAGGATCGTTCTTGAAGTGGCAGCCGAAGAACCAGAGATCGGACTTCACGTCGAGCTCAGCGCGCACCAGGCCCTTGCCGAACTCACCGCCATTGTCGTTGATGTCAGTGATGCGGTCGAACATCAGCATCGGCGGCAGCGGCAGCTGGGCATTGCCCGGGCCGAACATCTCGCCGCGGGCACAGGCCAGCAGATCCTCGTAGTCGTAACCGTTGCGCCTGTTCAGCATTCACGAGCCTCTGTTCAAATCCCGATTGAGCGGCGTATCTTGGCGAAAATGGGCCCCGCCTCGATCGGAGAGCAACACCAATTGCCACCGCCGGCCGCGACCTGCGCAAGCTTCGGATGGACTGCCGACCGGGCTTCCATGCCCGGTTGCGCCAAAATCGGCTAAGCGGAACCGCGCGCTCTCTAACACAGGCCATTTCGGGTGGCAAAGCGCATCCATGAAGGTAAAATGACGCGATCCCCAGGCGGTTCCAAGCCTGATTAGAACAGCTCTAGTTGCGAGAAACTTGCATCTGCATCTTTCTGTTCTTATATTACAGAGAGATATTGTTCACGCGTGCCCGAAATCTTGGAAATGAACGAGAATACCGCGTCCCAACACGACGACGACCATGCCGCGGCCCTCCTGTCCGGCCGCCAGCCGGCCCTGACCGGCTGTCCCTGGCACGACGTCAACGAAATGCTGCAGTCCGCGGGGTTGCGGCCGACGCGCCAGCGCATGGCGCTGGGCTGGCTGCTGTTCGGAAAGGGCGCACGCCACCTCACGGCTGAAATGCTGTACGAGGAAGCGACGCTCGCCAAGGTCCCGGTGTCGCTGGCGACCGTCTACAACACGCTGAACCAGCTCACCGATGCCGGCCTGCTCCGCCAGGTCAGCGTCGACGGCACCAAGACCTATTTCGACACCAACGTCACCACTCACCACCACTATTATCTCGAGAACAGCCACGAGCTGGTCGACATCGAGGATCCGCATCTGGCGCTGTCCAAGATGCCCGAGGTGCCCGAGGGCTACGAGATCTCCCGCATCGACATGGTCGTGCGCCTGCGCAAAAAGCGCTGAGCTAATCCGAGATTGCTGATGCGATCGTCATGGCCGGGCTTGTTCCGGCCATTGTCATTTTGCCCGTCATTCCATCCCGGGATGACGCCGATCGGCGTCAATTGACCTGCTCGTCCGAATAGACGCCCCAGAGGCGCTCCTGCTGGATCCAGCCGTCGAAGCCATTGCCGATGACGCGGCACCAGCCTGCGGCGCATTTCTTGACCTGGGTGACGACGCCGGCCTGCAGCTTGGCCGCAACCGCGCTGTCGGGATCGGGCCGGTCATAGATCGGCGCGAGATCGTCCTTGTGCTTCATGGTGACGACCGCGGTGCGACGGCCCGACAACAGCGAGTGATAGACCCAGCCCTCGGCGCCTTCGGAATCGCGCACCCGGCGCCAATTTTCGAACTCGGCGGTAATTTCGACCGGCAGGCCGGCGCGGGTGTAGACCCAGGCGACGTCATTGTCCTTGGTCGGGCCGGCGCGGACGTTCACGTGATCCGATTTGAGGCTGACATAGCGCGGCACCGGCAGGCCGCTGGCGGTCTGCGGAGTATTGTCCTTCGCCGCATGCGAGGGGCCGACCGAGGCGCTCAACCAGGTGCAAACGAGCGCCATCACCGCACAAAAACGCCCCAACGCCATCAACCCGTCTCCTTCGAAGACCCGGCAGACCGGGCCCTCACCCCAAATTCCAAAAACCCTGCCGCGCCTGCCCCTTGTCCCCGCCCCACGCGGGTTCCAAGCCCTAAGCCGTGGTTCTTGTCTTGGCCCGGCCTTCTGCTAGAGAGAACGGGCACTTGAGCAACCAATTGGCCCCGATTTTCCGGCCGGAAATGTCGGGTGAGCTTGGAGGAAACGCCGGGGACGGACACGGCAAGGGCAGTGTCGAACAACCGGGTTAATGAGGCCTCAACGACCGGCCTTTGGCGACAGAGGCGGCCTGCGATGTCTCATGAGAGCAGGACATGTCGGTGAAGAAAAAGCCCCTCGTCGTGGTGACGCGCAAGCTGCCGGATTCGATCGAGACGCGGATGCGCGAGCTGTTCGACGCGCGGATCAATCTCGACGACACGCCGATGTCGCCCGAGCAGATCGCGGAAGCCGCCCGCACCGCCGACGTGCTGGTTCCGACCGTGACCGACCATATCAGCGCCGAGGTCGTGAATCAGCCCGACTGCAAGCTCCGCCTGATCGCCAATTTCGGCAACGGCGTCGACAATATCGACGTCACAGCCGCCCATGCCCGCGGCATCACCGTCACCAACACGCCGAAGGTCCTGACCGAAGACACCGCCGACATGACCATGGCGCTGATCCTGGCGGTGCCCCGGCGAATGATCGAAGGCGCCTCGATCCTGACCGACGGCAAGCCCTGGGCCGGCTGGTCGCCGACCTGGATGCTCGGCCACCGCATCGGGGGCAAACGCCTCGGCATCATCGGCATGGGCCGCATCGGCCAGGCGGTGGCGCGCCGCGCCCGGGCCTTCGGCCTGCAGATCCACTATCACAACCGCCGTCCCGTCGCCCCCGTGATCGCCGAGGAGCTTGGCGCGACCTATTGGGAAAGCCTCGACCAGATGCTGGCGCGGATGGACATCATCTCGGTGAACTGTCCGCACACGCCGGCGACCTATCACCTGCTCTCGGCGCGGCGGCTGAAGCTGATCCGCAAGGACGCCTATATCGTCAACACTGCGCGCGGCGAGGTCACCGACGAGGACACGCTGATCAAGCTGATCGAGGGTGGCGAGATCGGCGGCGCCGGCCTCGACGTCTACGAGCACGAACCCGCGGTCAACCCGAAGCTGGTGCGGCTCGCCAAGGCCGGCAAGGTGACGCTGCTGCCGCATATGGGCTCGGCCACGATCGAAGGCCGCGTCGAGATGGGCGAGAAGGTGATCATCAACATCCGCACCTTCCTCGACGCCCACAAGCCGCCGGATCGCGTGCTGCCGAGCATGCTGTAAGGCGTAACGGCCGCAATCAGGTGCGATGGGCGCTGAGATCGGTGATCACAGGCCCATCGCCGTTGAGCGGATTGGCGGGATCGCGCGCATAGCGCAGCGTCTCGAAACGCATCGCGCGCGCGTCGATCATCAGGAGGCGGCCGACCAGGCCGTCACCAAAGCCGACGATCTCGCGGATTGCTTCGAGTGCCATCATCGAGCCGAGCACGCCGGCGAGCGCGCCCATGACGCCGGCTTCCGCACAGGCGGGCACGGTGCCGGGCGGCGGCGCTTCGGGAAACAGGCAGCGATAGGTCGGGTTGAACTCGCCCTGCTCGTTGGTCTCGTGGGCACGGATGGTGGTGAGCGAGCCGTCGAAGGTGCCGAGCGCCGCGGTGATCAGCGGCCGCTTGGCGAAGAAGCAGGCGTCGGAGACGAGATAACGCGTCGAGAAATTGTCGGAGCCGTCGAGCACGAGATCGTAATCGCCGATCAGGCCGAGCGCATTGTCGGCGTTGAGCCAGGTGGCGTGACCGACGAAGCGGACGTGTGGATTGAGCGCCGCGATCCGCTCGGCCGCGCTCTCGACCTTGTGCCGGCCGATGTCGGGCGTCGTGTGGATCACCTGGCGCTGCAGGTTGGACAGCGACACCACGTCGTCGTCGACAACGCCGAGCGTGCCGACGCCGGCGGCGGCCAGATACATCAAGGCGGGCGCGCCGAGCCCGCCGGCGCCAATCACCAGCACCGAGGCCCGCTTCAGCGCCGCCTGGCCGGGACCGCCGACGTCGCGCAACACGATGTGGCGGGCATAGCGTTCGAGTTCGTCCGGGCTCAGCATCGTCGTACGCCTCTCCTAGCAAGCGCTCGCTTTCGATCCTCATGGTGAGGAGCGCGGAACGCGCGTCTCGAACCATGAAGGCCCCGATCTCACCTGGGGCCATCCTTCGAGACGCGGCCTTGAGGCCGCTCCTCAGGATGAGGACCTGTGTACACGGCTCGACCTTGGGCCTGAACCACCGCTACGTTGTTCGCGACCAACGAGATGTGCTTCAATGGCATGCTTTTCAATGTCTTGACGTTCAATGGGCTGGCTGGATTTGTCATGAGATCGATGCTTGCGGCAACCTTGGTGTTTGCAGCCGCCACGGGCGCGCATGCCCAGATGACCACGTCGCAAGTCGCCGGCACCAAGCCGAAAACGGTCCAGACCGTCCCGATCCAGCCTCCCGCAATGCAGACGCCGTCGGCGACCGCCGATGCCATGGCAAAGGCGGAGCGGCTGGCGCTCCAGTCCGACCTCGCCTGGGTCGGCCAGTATAACGGCGCCATCACCGGCGACGTCAGCGAGCGCATGGTCAACGCCATCAAGGAATACCAGAAGACCAAGGGCGGCAAGCCGACTGGCGTGCTCAATCCGCAGGAGCGCGCCGCGCTCGCCGAGACGGCGCGAAAGAAGCAGGAGAGCGTCGGCTGGAAGATCGTGACGGAGCCGACCAGCGGCGCCCGGCTCGGCATTCCCGGCAAGCTGGTGCCGCAGCAGGCAAGCGACGCCAATGGCTCGAAATGGACCTCGCCGACAGGGACGGTGCAGGTGGTTCTCAGCCGCCGCAAGGAGGCGAACCCGACCTCTGCAAAGCTCGCCGAGCTCGAGAAGGAGCCGTCCGGGCGCAAGGTCGATTACACCGTGGTGAAGCCCGACTTCTTCGTGCTGTCGGGCTTGCAGGGCCTGAAGAAATTCTACGTCCGCGGCACCTTTAGGGGCGACGAGGTCCGCACCATGACGATCCTCTACGACCAGGCGACAGAGAATACTGTCGAGCCGGTCGTGATCGCGATGTCGAGCGCGTTCAACGCGTTTCCGTCGGGACCACTGGCCGGGCCGCCGCCGCGCAAGACCGTCGAATACGGCACCGGCATCGTCGTCAGCGAGGACGGCGCGATTGTCACCGACCGCCTCGTCACCGACGGCTGCCTTGCGATCACGATCGCGGGCCATGGCAGCGCCGACCGTCTCGCCGAGGACAAGGAGCATGATCTGGCGCTGCTGCACATCTACGGCGCGCGCGGGTTGCGACCGCTCAGCCTCGCCGGCGGGGCCGTGAAGACCAATGTCGATGTCGTCGGCATCGCCGATCCGCAAAGCCAGGGCGGCGCGGCCGGCGTGTCGAGCCTCAAGGCCGCGCTGGCGCCGGTGACGGGCAGCAATTCCGCGCTCTCGCCGCCGCCGGCGGTTGGCTTCTCCGGCAGCCCGGCCGTCGACGCCGACGGCAGGTTCGCCGGCATCGCGCTGCTGAAGCCGGCCATGGTCGCAGGGCCTGCGACATCGGTACCGGCGTCACAGGCTTTGATGGTCTCGGCAGAGGCGGTGCGCGGATTCCTGAAGGCGAACGGGGTCGCGGCGAATGGCGCGTCGGCGGACGCCAAGGCTTCCGTCGTGCGCGTCATCTGCGTGCGGAAGTAGGCCGCGCGAGCGCACTACTCTCGCGTGTCCCGGACGCGATGCGGCATGCAATGCCGCTCCGCTGAGCCGGGACCCATATCAGCAACAGTCGCGCTTGTTGCCCTCTGGGCCCCGGCTCTGCAGTGCATCGCTTTCGCGCTGCGCTTTGTCCGGGGCACGGTTGCCCATGCGCTTACGTACGACTACGGAGCCGGTAGTGGTACGGATTCGCTGGAATTCGCGATTCCGCCATCATCCTTACCGTTGATTCGGACCTCCGCGATCCCCTTTGGATCGGGCCGGCACGTCCTGAGCGAGAAGCGCTCAGCATCCAGAAGCGATGCACGTTCGCGTGGCGTATCCCTGACCCAGCACTCCAAAGGATTGATCTTCAATGCATACGATCGTACTGGCCACCCAAAAGGGCGGCAGCGGCAAGAGCACGCTCGCCATCGGCCTCGCGCTGGCCGCCAAGCAGGCCGGCTTCACCGTCCGCCTGATCGAGACCGACCCGCAGGGCACCCTCTCCAACTGGCAGCGCCGCCGCTCTACCGACGATCTCGTCGTCGAGCCGATCTATCACGCAGCCGATATCGCGCCGCGCCTGAAGATGCTGGCCGATAGCGGCCTCCAGCTCGCGATCGTCGACACCGCGGCCGGCCTCAGCGCCGCCACCACCGCCGCGATCCGCCATTCCGACCTCTGCCTGATCCCGGCCCGTCCCAGCGTCGCCGACATCGAGGCGACCGTCTCGACGCTCAGCGTCGCCCGCGCCTGGAAGCGGCCCTACAGCTTCGTGCTGAACCAGACGCCGATCCGCGGCCAGCGCATCGACAACGCCGCGACCGCGCTCGCCGAGGAAGCCGCGCTCGACCTTGCTGAGGTGCTCGCGCGTCCGCTGATCGTGATGCGCAACGATCACCAGGACGCACTCGCCAGCGGCCTTGCCGTGAGCGAATTCGCGCCGAACGGCAAATCGGCGGACGAGATCCGCGGCCTCTGGCGCTGGATCGAGACTCGGCTCGAGCTTGAAGCCACCACCGATGTCCTGATCGACCAGGTCATCTCGGCTGCCCACGGCATGCTGCACGTCGCCAGCGAGCTTGCGGCGGACGAGACCACGACACTGGCGTCCTGAGCGGGGCGATCGCTCGGGCGACAATCGGGCGCTTCGCCATCCGCTGAAAGAGCCCAAGCGACGAAGCAGTCCGGCCACGGCCGGATTGCTTCGCCTCGCGCTCTGAGGGAAGCTCTCTCCACGCGTCATTGCGAGCGCAGCGAAGCAATCCAGATTGTCGCCGCGGAGGGATTCTGGATTGCTTCGCTGCGCTCGCAATGTCGGCGTGGTGGGATCGTCGTCTTGCAGAGACTCACAGCCTTTTGGCTGCGATTGATATCACTTCTGACATTTCGGGCACCAGAAGGTCGAGCGGCCGTTCTGCACGAACCGCTTGATCGTGCCGCCGCAGCGCGGCGTCGTGCATGTTTCGCCTTCGCGGTCGTAGACCTTGAACGAGTGCTGGAAATAGCCGAGCTCACCCGTGGTCTGGCGGTGATCGCGCAAGCTGGAGCCGCCGGCCTTGATCGCGTCGTTCAGCACGGTGTGGATCGCACCGACCAGTCTCTTGGCATGATCCGTCGGCTCGCCCCCGGCAACGCCCTTACGTTGTCCGGCCTTGGTCGACAGCGTCGCAGCAATGCGCCGCGGCGACAGATGCGAGCGGTGCAGCGCCTCGCAGACATAGATGTTTCCGAGCCCGGCCACCACGCGCTGGTCGAGCAGCGCGGCCTTCAGGCTGGTGGTCTTGCCGTGGCAAGAGCGCGCCAGCATCGCCGCGTCGAATTCATTGCCGAGCGGCTCGGGGCCGAGGCCGCGCAGCAGCGGCTCGTCTTCGAGCGCGTTGCGCGCGATCACTTTCATGTAGCCGAAGCGGCGCGGATCGTTGAAGACGATGTCGGCGCCTGAGGACATCCGAAACAGCACGTGATCGTGCGCGGAGTCCTTGGCCTTCGGATAGTGAAACTCGCCGGGCTGAGCCTCGTCGTCCGGCTTGATGACGCGGAACGAGCCCGACATGCCCAGATGCATCAAGAGCACGTCGCCGGAGGCGAGATCGGCCATGAGATATTTTGCCCGGCGCCCGAGCCCCGTGACGACCTGCCCCTTGAGCCGGGCCACGAAATCGGGCTGGAACGGAAAGCGTAAATCCGGCCGGCGGGCCTCCGCATTGAGGATTTTCGCACCCTCCATCACGGGCTGAAGGCCGCGGCGGACGGTCTCGACTTCGGGCAATTCAGGCATGGTCAGGCATTCACCTTATGAGGGCGGTGTGATAGCGCCATTGCGGCGGGCAGGCTATGGTCCGCCCTGTGGAGTAGAGTAATGGATCGGCCGGGCGAAACCACGCATTTTGGCTTCAGGGACGTTCCCCTCGGGGACAAGCAGACGCTGGTGAACGATGTGTTTCACAGCGTGGCGTCGCGCTATGACCTGATGAACGACCTGATGTCCGGTGGCCTGCACCGGGTCTGGAAGGACATCATGATCACCGCGCTGGATCCGCCCAGGAGCGACCGGGCGTTCGCGCTGCTCGACGTCGCCGGCGGCACCGGCGACATCTCGTTCCGTGCCGCCAAGGCAGCCGGCCCCGGCTTCCACGCCACGGTGTGCGACATCAATTCGGACATGCTGGCTGTGGGGCGGGAGCGCGCCGCCAAGCGCCATCTCGACACCCAGGTCGCTTTCGTCGAAGGCAATGCCGAATCGCTCGGGTTTGCCGATCGCAGCTTCGACGGCTATACGATCGCATTCGGCATCCGCAACGTGCCACGGATCGATCTTGCGCTGCGCGAGGCCTATCGCGTGCTGAGGCCCGGCAGCCGCTTCCTGTGCCTGGAATTCTCCACCGTCGAGATGCCGGGGCTGGACAAGCTCTATGATCTGTTCTCGTTCAAGGTGATCCCGCCGCTCGGGCGCATGGTCACGGGCGACGCCGAATCGTATCAATATCTCGTCGAGTCCATCCGCAAGTTTCCAAAGCCCGCCGCCTTCGCCGACATGATCCGCGAGGCCGGCTTTGCCCGCGTCAGCTGGCAGACGCTCTCCGGCGGCATCGTCGCACTGCATTCGGGCTGGCGTTTGTGATCTCTGCCGTCACCCACATTGCGCGCCTGATCCGCGCCGCGCTCGTGTTTGCGCGCGAAGGCGTGTTCGGCGCGGTCGATCCGAGCCTGGTGCCGCCGCCGGGACAGCTCGCGCTGAAGCTGGCGCGCCTCATTGAGCGCCGCGGCGCCAAGCACGGCCCGCGGATCTCGCGCGCGCTGACGCGGATGGGCCCGGCCTATCTCAAGCTCGGCCAATTCCTGGCCACGCGTCCCGACGTGGTCGGCGTCATCATGGCGCGCGATCTCGAAAGCCTGCAGGACCGCCTGCCGCCGTTCCCGCAGGAGGAAGCCAAGGCCACGATCGCGATCTCGTTGGAGCGGCCGCTGACGGACGTCTTCGTGAGCTTCGGCCCGCCGGTCGCGGCGGCCTCGATCGCGCAGGTGCATCGCGGCGAGGTGTTGCGCGACGGCATCCGCAGACCCGTCGCGATCAAGGTGCTGAGGCCCAACGTCGCGGCACGCTTCCGCCGCGATCTCTCGGATTTCTTCTTCGTCGCGCACAAGGCCGAGGCCTATTCGGCCGAGGCGCGGCGCCTGCGCCTGATCGAGGTCATCAACACCATGTCGCGCTCGGTCGCGATGGAGATGGACCTGCGGTTAGAGGCTGCCGCGCTGTCGGAGATGGCGGAGAACACGCGCGACGATCCCGATTTCCGCGTGCCCGCCGTCGACTGGGACCGCACCACGCATAACGTGCTGACGATGGAGTGGATCGACGGCATCGCGCTGAACGATCACAAGCGCCTCGCGGAGGCGCAGGTCGATCTGCCCGATCTCGGCCGCAAGGTGATCCAGAGCTTCCTGCGCCACGCGCTGCGCGACGGCTTCTTCCACGCCGACATGCATCCCGGCAATCTGTTCCTGGATGAGGCCGGCCGCCTCGTCGCGGTCGATTTCGGCATCATGGGCCGGCTCGGCATGAAAGAGCGGCGCTTCCTCGCCGAGATCCTGCTCGGCTTCATCACCCGCGATTATCGCCGCGTCGCCGAGGTGCATTTCGAGGCCGGCTATGTGCCCGCGCACCATTCGGTCGAGAATTTTGCGCAAGCCATCCGCGCCATCGGCGAGCCGATCCACAATCGCACCGCCGAGGAGATCTCGATGGCGCGGTTGCTCACGCTGCTGCTCGAGGTCACCGGCCTGTTCGACATGACGACGCGGCCCGAGCTGATCCTGCTGCAGAAGACCATGGTGGTGGTCGAGGGCGTGGCGCGCGGCTTCGATCCCAAGCTCGACATCTGGAGGGTTGCCGACCCCGTGGTTCGCGAATGGATCGAGCGCAATCTCGGGCCGATCGGCCGGGTGCAGGGCGCACTTGCCGGGACCGGCGACATCGCGCGCGTCTTGATGCGCATGCCGGAGATCGCCGAGCGGTCGGTGAAGGTTCTCGAGCAGCTCGAGACCATGACGCGGGAGGGCATCAGGCTGTCGCCCGAGAGTATCGCGGCCATGGGGCGCAGCGAGGGCCGCAAGAACCGCTGGCGCACCGTGGCGCTCTGGATCATCGCCGCGACCTTCATCGGGATTCTGATCGCCGTCCGGAATCTATGATTGCACTGCAATCACGCGGATGATAGCATCGCTATCATTCCCTGACGGAGGGCGTCATGGCAAGCCTGACCATCCGCAAGCTCGACGACGCCGTCAAAACCTATCTGCGGCTGCGTTCGGCCAAGAACCACAGGTCGGTCGAGGAGGAGGTCCGGGTCATCCTGCGGGAGCTGATCGAGGGCCGCGAGGAGCCGCTGACGCCGTTTGCGGTGCCGCCGGCCGCGTCCGCCGCCCCCACGCCTCAGCGCACCGGCGCCCTTCCCGAGGCCAGCGTCACCCTGATCATCGGCGGCGGGATCGCGGCTTATAAATCGCTCGACCTGATCCGAAGGTTGAAGGAGCGCCGCATCGAGGTGCGCTGCGTGCTGACCAAGGCGGCGCAGCAATTCGTGACGCCGCTGGCCGCGAGCGCACTCTCGCATGAGCGCGTCTACACGGATTTGTTCGACCCGCAGAGCGAGTTCGACGCCGGCCATATTCGCCTCGCGCGCGATTGCGACCTGATCGTGGTGGCGCCGGCCACCGCCGACCTGCTGGCGAAGATGGCGAACGGTCATGCCGACGATCTCGCCAGCGCCATCCTGCTTGCGACCAACCGCAAGGTGCTGCTGGCGCCGGCGATGAATCCGCTGATGTGGAGCAACGCGGCGACGCGCCGCAACGTCGCCCAGCTCCAGCGCGACGGCGTGGTGCTGATCGGCCCGAACGCGGGCGAGATGGCCGAAGCCGGCGAAGCCGGAACGGGCCGCATGTCGGAAGCCATCGAGATCGCCAATGCCGCCGAACGGCTGCTGCGGCCGCCGATGCCGAAGCCGCTCGCCGGCAAGCGCGTGCTGATCACCGCAGGTCCCACTCACGAGGCGATCGACCCGGTGCGCTACATCGCCAACCGCTCCTCCGGCAAGCAGGGCTTTGCCATTGCCGCCGCCGCGCAGGCCGCGGGCGCCGAGGTTACTCTGGTGAGCGGTCCGGTCGACCTCGACGATCCCCCGGGCGTGACAGTGAAACACGTCGAATCGGCGCGGCAGATGCTGGAGCAGGTCGAGGCCGCGCTTCCCACCGACGTCGCGATCTTCGCCGCCGCGGTCGCCGATTGGCGCGTCGCCAATGAGGGCGAGCAGAAGCTGAAGAAGACGGCAGCCGGCATGCCGCCGCTTCAGCTCGTCGAGAACCCCGACATCCTCGCCACGATCTCCAAGCTCACCGACAAGCGCCCGAGGCTCGTGATCGGCTTTGCCGCCGAGACCGAGCACCTCATCGACAACGCCAAGGCAAAATTCGCGCGCAAGGGCTGCGACTGGATCGTCGCCAACGACGTCTCGCCCGCCACCGGGGTGATGGGCGGCGACCGCAACACGGTCCACCTGCTCAGCCGCAAGAACGGCGCGCAGGACGGCGAGATTGCAGTTGATTCCTGGCCGGCGATGACCAAGGAACAGGTCGCCATCGAACTGGTCGCGCAGATCGCGAAAAGCGTGACCGGCAAATCCCTGGAGTCGGCATCTTGAGCACGAAGGTTACCGTCGAGCTGCAACGCCTCGCCCACGCTGAAGGGCTGCCGCTGCCGGCCTATCAGACCAGCGAGGCCGCCGGCCTCGATCTGATGGCCGCGGTGCCGGACAACGAGCCCATGACGCTCGCACCAGGCCAATACGCTCTGGTGCCGACCGGCCTCGCGATCGCCTTGCCGCCCGGGCACGAGGCACAGGTGCGGCCGCGTTCGGGGCTGGCGGCCAAGCACGGAGTCACCGTGCTGAATTCGCCGGGCACGATCGATGCGGACTACCGCGGCGAGATCAAGGTGATCTTGATCAATCACGGCACCACGCCCTTCGTGATCAAGCGCGGCGAACGCATCGCCCAGATGGTGATCGCGCCGGTGCTGCAGGCCGCGCTGGTTCCCGTCGCCACCTTGTCCGCGACCGATCGCGGCGCCGGCGGCTTCGGCTCGACCGGGCGCTAGCTTTCTTGCCTCTCCCGCTTGCGGGTGAGGGCTCTATCCTCTTGGGGATGTCCCGTTGCGGAGACACCCTCTCCCCAGCCCTCCCCCGCAAGGGGGGAGGGAGCGCACCGCCATCGTGGCAGGCAATCCGCATGACACGGTAACGCACGGCAATCCCAGCCGAATCATCCGCAGAATCACGTGAGCCGGAACAACGCGCGGGGCACTTTTTTGGGACCCGCCTTTGCGTTCACGATCTGGACTCTTACCGGCGGAGTCGCGGTGAGGGTATTGTCTTTTGATTCGCGCGCGACGGGGGTCGCCGCGCGTCAATTCGTGCGGTCTTGGGGCAACTATGTCAGGCGTGATCGTGTCGATGCGTCGGACGCTGCTGTCGTGCACATCGCTGGCGCGCAACGGCTTGGTGGGAGGCGCTCTCGCAGCGCTGCTGCCGGCTGCGCCGGCAAAGGCCGCCGACCTCATCGACACCCTTTCCCTCGTGATGGATTTGAACCGGCAGGAACTCGCGGTGCTCGCCACCGCGCTGGCCCTGCTCGGCTTTTCGGTGGTGGCCGCGATCCTGTTGATGCGCACGCGGGTGCGCACGGCGACGAACGAGGCGCGGCTGCGCGCCCGGATCGGGGAACTTCAGCTCCAGGCCGACCGCTTCGGCGCGCTGCTGTTCGCCGAGCCGCAGATCCTGATCTCGTGGCCGGCCGGCGACAACCGCGCGCAGATTTCCGGCGACATCGCGTTGGTGCTGCCGCGCGATTCCTCGCCGCAGCGCGTGCTGGCGTTCGGAACCTGGCTGCCGCCGGAACCGGCGCTGCAGATGGACCATGCGGTCGACGCATTGCGCGAGCGCGGCGACGGGTTCCAGCTGACGCTGACCACCGCGCAAGGCCATATGCTGGAAGCGATCGGGCGCGCCATCGGCGGCCAGGCCATCGTCCGCATTCGCGAGCTGTCCGGACTGCGCCGCGATCTCGCCGAGACCCATCTGCGTTACAAGGCACTCTCCGACGAGACCGAGATGCTTCGCGGCTTTGCCGCGGCCGCGCCGTGGCCGATCTGGGCAAAGGGGGAGAACGGCGCGCTGACCTACGCCAACCCGGCCTATGTGCGCGCCACCGAGGCGACCAGCGCCATCGATGCCCAGGAGCGCAAGCTCGAGCTGCTCGACAGCGCCGACCGCACCGCGATGGAGCGAGGGCTGAAGGACGCCGCCAATTTCACCTCGCGGCTGCCGATCGTGGTCGGCGGCGAGCGGCGCATCTACGACGTGCGCGCCGTCAATGTCGGCAGCGGCAGCGTCGGCGTCGCCATCGATGCCAGCGAGGCGGATGCGCTGAGCTCGGCGCTGGTGCGCATGGCGGAGGCGCACCGCCGCACGCTCGACCAGCTCTCCTCCGGCGTTGCCGTGTTCGACGGCCAGCGGCGCCTTGCCTTCTACAACGATTCCTATCGCCGGCTGTGGGATCTCGATCGCAACTTCCTCGACGCCCATCCGGACGATTCCAGCGTGCTCGACCAGCTCCGCGCCGCGCGCAAGCTGCCGGAGCAGCCGGATTTCCGCGCCTGGAAAGCCAAGCTGCACGAGGCCTATCGCGCGGTCGAGACGGCCAAGGACACCTGGTTCCTGCCCGACGGCCGCGCGCTCTCGGTCGTCACCACGCCGAACCCCGAGGGCGGTGTGACCTATCTGTTCGACGACGTCACCGAAAGCCTCGACCTCGCCCGCCGCTTCGACGGCCTGATCCGCGTCCAGCGCGAGACGCTGGACAGTCTCGCCGAAGGCGTCGCGGTGTTCGGCAGCAACGGCAAGGCGCAGCTGTTCAATCCGGCCTTCGTCCGGATGTGGAAGCTGTCGAGCGATGCCATGCGCGACGAGCCGCACATCCAGACCGTGGAAGGCTGGTGCCATCAGCTGTTCGACGATCCGCAAGTCTGGCGCCAGATCCGCGAGGCCATCACCTCGATCGAGAACCGCGCGGACGTGCCGCTGAAGCTGGAACGCAAGGACGGCAGCGTGCTCGACGGCATGATCCGGCCGCTGCCCGACGGCGCCACCATGCTGACGTTCCAGGACATCACCGACACCGAGAATGTCGAGCGCGCGCTGCGCGAGCGCAACGAGGCGCTGGAGGCGGCCGACCAGATGAAGGTGGATTTCGTCCACCACGTCTCCTACGAGCTGCGCTCGCCGCTCACCACCATCATCGGCTTTGCGCATTTCCTCAGCGATCCCTCGACCGGACCGCTGACGCCGAAGCAGGCCGAATATCTCGACTACGTCACCAAATCGACCAACGCGCTGCTCGCGCTCACCAACAACATCCTCGATCTCGCCACCATCGACGCCGGCGCGATGAAGCTGGAACTCGGGCAGGTCGATGTCAGCAAGGCCATCGAGCTTGCCGCCGAGGGCATCCAGGACCGGCTCGCCACCGACCGCATCCGCCTCAAGGTCGAGATCGCGCCCGATGTCGGCAGCTTCGTCGGCGACGAGAAGCGCGTGGTGCAGGTGCTCTATAACCTCCTCGCCAACGCCGTCGGGTTTTCTCCACAGGATTCCACCGTCGGCATCAGCGCCCGGCGCACCGACCGCAGCGTGGTCTTCACCGTGACAGATTCGGGCCCTGGAATACCTGCCGACATGAAGGACAAGGTGTTCAACTGGTTCGAAAGCCGCTCGCAGGGCTCGCGTCATCGCGGCGCCGGGCTCGGCCTGTCGCTGGTGCGCTCCTTCGTCGAGCTGCATGGCGGCAAGGTGCGGGTGGATTCGATCGTCGGCCGCGGCACGGTCGTGATCTGCGACTTCCCGACCGACCAGGCGGCGCACCGCGACGCCGCCGAATGACGGAAACAACCACATTCGCCGTCGCGCTTCACAACGAGACGGCCACGGCGCAATTGATGGCCGACCTCGCGCTGCTGATCGGTCCCGGGGACGTCATCACCCTCACCGGCGATCTCGGCGCCGGCAAGACTGCGGCGGCGCGCAGCCTGATCCGCTATCTCGCCGGCGATGACGCGCTGGAAGTGCCGAGCCCGACCTTCACGCTGGTGCAGGGCTACGAGCTGCCGCCCTTCCCGGTGCTGCATGCCGATCTCTACCGTGTCGAGGACGAGAGCGAGCTCGAGGAGATCGGGCTGTCGCCGCTGCCCGATGCCACGCTGGTGCTGATCGAATGGCCCGAGCGCGCCCCGTCGGCAATGCCCGAGGACCGCATCGACATCGCGCTGACGCACCGGCCGGCGCTGGGCGCGAACGCACGTGCCGCCGACATCACCGGCCATGGCAAGGGCGCCGCGCAAGTCGCGCGGCTGAAGGCGCTGCGCGAATTCCTCGACGCATCCGGTTACATCGATGCGATGCGCAAGCGCATGGCCGGCGACGCCTCGACGCGCTCCTATGCGCGGCTCGTGCGCGATGAGGAAATCGTCATCCTCATGAACTTTCCGCAGCGCCCCGATGGCGCCGCGCTCTACGACGGAAAATCCTACAGCGCCGCGGTGCATCTGGCCGAGAACGTGAAGCCTTTCGTCGCCATCGATGAAGGTCTGCGCGCGCAGGGAATCTCGGCGCCGGCCATCCACCATTCCGATCTCGACCATGGCTTCCTGATCACCGAGGATTTCGGCAGCGAGGGCGTGATCGAGGGCGATCCGCCGCGACCGATTCTCGAGCGCTACGAAGCCGCGACCGACGTGCTGGCGATGCTGCACGGCAAGGCGCTGCCGGAGACACTGCCGCTGCACGGGCAGACCTACGCGATTCCCGTCTTCGACGTCGAGGCGCTGCTGATCGAAATCGGATTGATGCCGGAATGGTATCTGCCTGATCGCAACGCGCCGCTGAGCGAGGCGACGCGCGCGGAATTTTTTGCGATGTGGCGCGAATTGCTGAAGGGGCCGTTGGCGGCGCCGAAGACGTGGATCATCCGCGACTATCACTCGCCCAATCTGATCTGGCTCGGGCAGCACAGCGGCATCGAACGCGTCGGCGTGATCGATTTCCAGGACACCGTGCTGGGGCCGCAATCCTACGACGTGGTGTCGCTGCTCCAGGACGCCCGCATCGACGTGCCCGAGAGCATCGAGCTGACGCTGCTGTCGCGCTACATCAAGGCGCGGCGGGCGCAAGATTCGAGCTTCGACGCCGCCGGCTTCGCCGAGCTCTACGCGATCATGTCGGCGCAGCGGAACACGCGCCTGCTCGGCACCTTCGCCCGGCTCAACCGCCGCGACGGCAAGCCGCATTATCTGCGCCACCAGCCGCGGATCTGGACCTATCTCCAGCGTTCGCTGGCCCATCCCGCGCTCGCCCATCTGCGCGACTGGTATCTCGCCAACGTGCCGCCGCCAGGCTGATTCAGGACCGATTTACCGGCCGTTAGCCAAGATGTCGCTACTCTGGCGCCGAGGCAGCCGGAAATTACGGGGCTGGAGCGGGGCAGATGGCAGCGAAAGCGGATCAGCGCGGAAATAGCCGGGTTATTTTCGAGCGCGGGTTTTCGGCCCAGATGATGGGAATCGACGGCACCTGGCGGCGCGACTGCACCATGGAGGACGTCTCCGAGACCGGCGCCAAGCTGACCATCGACGGCTCGGTCGAAGGCCTGCATTTGAAGGAATTCTTTCTCCTGCTGTCGTCCACGGGGCTCGCGTACCGGCGTTGCGAACTGGCCTGGGTCAATGGCGACCAGATCGGCGTCAATTTCCTGAAAGTGGGCGACAAGAAGAAGAAGGTCCGTTCCACAGCCGTTGGGGCGTGACGGCAACACCCGTCGTACAACCGTCACGGCGGGTGGTTAAGGCGGTCGAGATGCGGTGCGGCAGATCGAGCCTCGTGTTAGGATTGCTGCGAACGCGAAAGGTCTGAGAAGGCGAAGGATGTCCGTCAAACCGACCAAAGCCATGGTGCTCGCCGCAGGATTTGGCCTGCGCATGCGCCCCCTGACGGACAGGATGCCGAAGCCGATGGTGCCGGTCGCGGGCCAGCCCCTGCTCGACCACGTGCTCGACAAGCTCGGCCAGGCCGGCGTGACTGAGGCGGTGGTCAACGTGCATTACCTGCCGGACCAGATCATCGACCACGTCGCATCGCGTCAGCTTCCGCATGTCACTATCTCGGACGAACGCGACCAGGTGCTCGGCACCGGCGGCGGCGTCGTCAAGGCGCTGCCGCTGCTCGGCGATGCGCCGTTCTTCCATGTCAATTCCGACACGCTGTGGATCGACGGCGTGCGCTCGAACCTGACGCGGCTCGCCGAAAACTTCGATCCTGATCGCATGGACATCCTGCTCCTGATGGCGCCGACCGCGACCAGCATCGGCTATGGCGGCCGCGGCGATTACGGCATGCTGCCGGACGGCGCCTTGCGCAAGCGCAAGGAGAAGGAGGTCGTTCCGTTCGTCTATGCCGGCGCGGCGATCATGTCGCCGGCGATCTTTGCCGACGCGCCCAAGGGCGAATTCTCGCTGACGAAAATGTTCGATCGCGCCAACGAGCAGGAACGGCTGTTCGGCCTGCGCCTCGACGGCGTCTGGATGCATGTCGGCACGCCCGATGCCGTGCACGCCGCGGAAGAGGCGTTTTTGGAGAGCGTGGCGTAGGGGCGCTCCAGGCACGGTGCCGTAGGGTGGGCAAAGGCGCCCTTGCGCCGTGCCCACCATCTCTGTCGACCGCAAAAAATGCGTGGGCACGCTTCGCTTTGCCCACCCTACGAGACCTGTGCTGGTCGCACGAACAGCGGGGACTACTCGCCCATACCCATGACCATTTGACCCCGTCTCCCTATATTGCCTGATCCTTCGAATCAGGCAGCCCATGCGCGTTTTCAGCGTTCCCATCTCAGTTCCGTTCCTGCGCACGGTCGTCACGGCCCTGCTCGATGGGCGGCTGGTCGAGGGGTTCGAGGCGCGCAAGGAACCGGCGCGGCTGGCGGACGCCACGCTGTATCTGCCGACGCGGCGCGCGATGCGCGTCGTCCGCGAGATCTTCCTCAACGAGATGAAGGCGGATGCCGTGGTGCTGCCGCGCATCGTCGCGCTCGGCGATATCGACGAGGACGAGCTCGCTTTCGCGGGCGAGAGCGAACAGTTTTCCGGGACCGCGCCGCTCGACATTCCGCCGCGCCTGGGCGAGCTCGAACGGCGGCTGACGCTGGCGCAGCTCGTCGCCGCCTGGGCCAAGGGCCCGGTGCTGGCGCCGCTGGTGGTCGGCGGCCCCGCCTCGACGCTGGCGCTGGCTTCCGATCTCGCGCGCCTGATCGACGACATGGTGACGCGCGGCGTCGACTGGAGCGCGCTCGATGGGCTGGTGCCTGACAACCTCGACCGCTACTGGCAGCACTCGCTCGAATTCCTGCGCATCGCCCGCATCGCCTGGCCCGCTCATCTCGCCGAGATCAAGCGGATCGAGCCCGCGGCGCGGCGCGACCAACTGATCGAAGCGGAAGCCAAACGGCTGACCGCGCATCCGCATGGCCCCGTGATCGCGGCCGGCTCGACCGGATCGATGCCGGCCACGGCAAAATTCCTGCGCGCGGTCGCATTGCTGCCGCATGGCGCCGTGGTGCTGCCGGGCCTCGACACCGATCTCGACGACGACGCCTGGCGCAGCATCGGCGGCGTGCGCGACTCGCTTGGCAAGTTCGCGGAGCATCCGGCGTCGAACCATCCGCAATATGCGATGCATGCGCTGCTCGATCGCTTTGGCATCAAGCGCAGCGACGTCGAGATTCTCCACCCGCCAGCCGAGGGCGGCCGCGACATCCTTGCATCGGAATCGATGCGGCCGTCCGCCAAGACCGAGGTCTGGCACGACCGGCTGAAGCAGCCTGATGTCGCCGCGAAGATCGCGGGCGGCATGCAGAACCTCGCGGTGGTCGAAGCGCCCAATCCCGAGATGGAAGCGCTCGCCATCGCCATCGCGATGCGCGAGGCGCGCCATCTCGACAAATCCGCGGCGCTGGTGACGCCCGACCGCGCGCTGGCGCGGCGGGTGATGGCGGCGCTGACGCGATGGGATCTCGCCTTCGACGATTCCGGCGGCGACGTGCTGATGGAAACCTCCGCCGGCTCGTTTGCGCGCCTCGCGGCAGAGGCGGCGACCAAGGGCCTGGAGCCGCCGACGCTGCTGGCGATGCTGAAGCATCCACTGTGCCGGCTCGGCCGCGCGCCGGGCGCGTGGAAGATGGCAATCGAGAGCCTGGAGCTCGCGGTGCTGCGCGGCACGCGGCCGCCTGCGGGCACGGCCGGCCTCCTGCGCGAATTCAACCGCTTCCGCGAGGAGCTGGCGAAGCTGTGGCGCAGCGAGGTCTCCGCGCTGCATCGCGCCGAGCCGCGGGCGCGCCTGAAAGCCGAGGATCTCGATCGCATCCAGGCTCTGGTCGATGCCCTGCAAAAAGCCTTGGCGCCGATCGAGAGCCTGCCGCCCGCGAGGCCCTACGACTTCGCCGAGCTCGCGCATCGGCATCGCGAGATCATGATCGAGCTGTCGCGCGACGAGCAGGGCATCCCGCTCGCCTTCGAGGATCGCGATGGTCTTGCGCTCGCCGGCGCGTTCGACGATCTCCTGCGCGGCGGCACAACCAGCGGATTGCTGGTGCAGCTAGCGGACTACGCGGACGTCTTCCAGACCGCGTTCGGCGATCGCGCGGTGCGGCGGCGCGACAGGCCGGGCGCACGCTTGCAGATCTACGGCCCCCTGGAATCGCGCCTGATGCAGGCCGACCGCGTCATCATCGGCGGCCTGATCGAAGGTGTCTGGCCGCCGGCGCCGCGCATCGATCCCTGGCTCAGCCGGCCGATGCGGCACGAGCTCGGCCTCGATCTGCCGGAACGCCGTATCGGCCTCTCCGCCCATGACTTCGCGCAATTGCTCGGTGGCGACGAGGTGATCCTCACCCACGCCGCCAAGGCCGGCGGCGCGCCGGCGGTGGCCTCGCGCTTCCTGCATCGGCTGGAGGCGGTGGCCGGCGACGAGCTCTGGAAGGCGGCCATTCGCGGCGGTGAGACATACGTGCAGTTCGCTGCGGCGCTCGACCAGCCCGCCGAGGTGAAACCGATCAAGCAGCCCGAGCCCCGGCCGCCGCGCGCGACACGGCCGCTCAAGATGTCCGTCACCGAGATCGAAGATTGGCTGCGCGATCCCTACACGATCTACGCCAAACGTATCTTGCGGCTCGATGCGCTCGATCCCGTCGACATGCCGCTCTCGGCCGCCGATCGCGGTTCGGCGATTCACGATGCCATCGGCGAATTCACGGAAAGCTATGCGACGCGTCTGCCGGACGATCCCGCGCGGATGCTGCGCGCGATCGGCGAGAAGCATTTTGCGCCGCTGATGGAGCGGCCCGAGGCAAGGGCGCTGTGGTGGCCGCGCTTCCAGCGCATCGCGCGCTGGTTCGGCGAATGGGAGACGGCGCGGCGCGAGGCGATCGAGGCGATCGTCGCGGAGACCCGTGGCGAGATCTCGATCATGCTTGATCCTCAGCGCAGCTTCCGCCTCTCGGCGCGCGCCGACCGCATCGAGCGCCGCCAGGGCGGCTTCTATGCCATCCTCGACTACAAGACCGGTCAGCCGCCAACCGGCAAGCAGGTCCGCATGGGCCTGTCGCCGCAGCTGACGCTGGAAGCTGCGATCCTGCGCGAGGGCGGCTTCCCTGATATCGACGCCGGCGCCTCCGTGAGCCAGCTCGTCTATGTCCGCCTCAGCGGCAACAACCCGCCGGGCGAGGAGCGCATCCTCGAGCTCAAGTTCAAGCCGGGCGACGAGCCGCAGCCGCCGGACACCGCGGCCGCAGAAGCGCGAGCCAAGCTGGAAGCGCTGATCCGCGCCTTCGAGGACGAGAACCAGCCCTATACCTCGCTGAACCTGCCGATGTGGGCGAACCGCTACGGCACCTATGACGACCTTGCCCGGATCAAGGAATGGTCCGCGGCCGGCGGATTGGGGATCGAGGAATGGTGAAGGCGCCGCGTCCCATCCCTGACGAGGTGCGCGCGCGGCAGGCGCGTGCCTCCGATCCGACTGCATCGGCCTTCGTCTCGGCCAATGCGGGCTCGGGCAAGACGCATGTGCTGGTGCAGCGCGTGATCCGCCTCTTGCTGTCGGGCGTGCCGCCGGAAAAAATCCTCTGCATCACCTTCACCAAGGCCGCCGCCGCCAACATGGCCGAGCGCGTGTTCACCACGCTCGGTCATTGGGTGACGCTGGACGATGATGCGCTCAAGAAGGCGATTATCGCAGTTGGCATTCCGCACCCCAACGCAAAGCTGTGCCGTGAAGCGCGAAAGCTGTTCGCCTGCGCGCTGGAGACGCCGGGCGGGCTGAAGGTGCAGACCATCCACGCGCTGTGCACCCGCCTGCTCCAGCAATTTCCGTTCGAGGCCAACGTTCCCGCGCGCTTTGCCGTGATCGACGAGCGCGACCAGACCGACATGATGGAGCGCGCCAATCTGAAGGTGCTGCTGGAGGCCGCGCGTGATCCTGACAGCGTCACCGGCCGCGCGCTGCTGACGGCGATGGCGAGCGCCGCCGATGTCACCTTCAAGGAGGTCGTGCGCGAGGCGTGCCTCAGCCGCGATCATTTCATGGCCTGGACCGACGAGGCCGGCAACGCGGAAGCCGCTGCCGCGCAGATGGCTTCGGTGCTGGGCGTCGACACGAGCGATCGGATCGAGGCCGTCGAGACGGAGATTCTCGATGGCCCGTTCCTGCCGCGCGCGCGCTGGGACGACATTGCCTTCGCGCTGGAGGACGGCAGCAAATCCGACAATGACCAGGCAGCGCGGCTGCGCGCCGCCAAGGTGTTTTCCGGCAGCGACCAGGTCGATGCCTATCTGTCCGTGTTTCTCACCGACGACAAGCTGCCGCGCAAGGCGGTGCTGACCAAGAAGTTCTGCGATCACAATCCGTCCGTGGCCCGCCTGTTCGAAGCCGAGGCGCAGCGCCTTGCAGGGCTGATCGAGAAGCGTCGCGCCGTGACGGTTCGCGACCGCACCGCGGCCCTGCTGCATATCGCGACCGCGGCCGCCGCGAATTACCGCCGCGAGAAGCAGGAGCGCGGCCTGCTCGACTACGACGACCTCATCGACAAGACGCTGGCGATGCTGGACCGCATCGCCTCGGGCTGGGTGCATTACAAGCTCGACCGCGGCGTCGATCACGTGTTGATCGACGAAGCCCAGGATACCAGCCCGCGGCAATGGGACATCGTCGCGCACATCATTTCCGAGTTCACCGCCGGCGAAGGCGCGCGCGAGGGGCTGAACCGCACCATCTTCGCCGTCGGCGACGAGAAGCAGTCGATCTTCTCGTTCCAGGGCGCGGCTCCCCACGAGTTCGACGCACGACGGCGCGAGCTGCATCGCAAGTTCACAGCGGCCGGGCTGAAATTCGATCCGGTCGCCTTCACCTATTCGTTCCGCTCGGGTGCGACAATCCTGCATTCGGTCGACCACGTCTTCCGCGATCCCGCGATCTACAAGAGCATCCACTCGGTGGAGATCGGCCATCCCCTGCACAACGCGCTCAGCGATGCCGGCCCGAGCGTGATCGAGCTGTGGGACCTTGCGGAGGCCGACGATCGGCAGGAGATCGAGGGCTGGCGCGCGCCGTTCGACGGCGTCGCCGTGACCAGCCCCGAGGTCAAGCTTTCCCGACGCATCCAGGCCGAGATCAAGCGGCTGGTCGAAGGTGGCACGCTGACAGGGCACGAGGGCGAGCGTCGTCCCCTGCGCTATGGCGACATGCTGATCCTGGTGCGCCGGCGCGGCAATGCATTCGACGCCGTGATCCAGGCACTGAAGCACGCCGGCATTCCGGTCGCCGGTGCCGACCGACTCAAGCTCACCGAGCACATCGCCATCATCGACCTGATGAACCTTGCCGACGCGCTGCTGCTGCCGCAGGACGATCTTGCGCTCGCGGTGGCGCTGAAGAGCCCGCTGTTCGGTCTCGATGACGACGATTTGTTCACGCTTGCCCACGACCGCAAGGGCTCGCTGCGCCGCGCGCTCGGCGAGCATGCGGCCACAAGCGAGACATTCGCCACGGCGCTGCGACGCCTCGAAGCCTGCGAGATCCGCGCCCGAGACGAGACGCCGTTCGCGTTCTACGCCTGGCTGCTGGGCGGCGACGGCGGACGCGCCCGCATCCTGCGTCGGCTCGGCCACGAGGCCAATGACGCGCTCGACGAATTCCTGGAGCTCGCGCTGAACTACGAGCGCAAGGCGCCGGCCTCGCTGCAGGGCTTCATGGCCTGGCTGCGCTCGGCCGACACCGAGGTGAAGCGCGACATGGAGATCTCGCGCGACGAGGTGCGGGTGATGACCGTGCACGGCGCCAAGGGCCTGGAGGCCTCGGTCGTGTTCATGGTCGACACCACGTCCTCGCCCGCGGACTCGCAGCGGCTGCGGCTGATCCATGTGCCGCGCGGCAATGGCGGCGAGGTCGTGGTCTGGGCCGGCCGCAAAGCTGATGATCCCAAACCCGTCGCCGAGGCGCGCAAGGCAATGCTGGAGGAGACCGAGGACGAATATCGCCGCCTGCTCTATGTCGCGATGACGCGCGCGGCCGACCGGCTGATCGTCGGCGGCTGCATGCCCGGCAATATGAAGACGGTGCGCAAGCTGAGCTGGTACGACCTCGTCGACACCGGGCTCAAAGGCTCGGGCCTGGACAAGCAGGTGATCGAGACGCCGCTCGGCAAGGTGACCCGGTTCGCACGCCCGGAGGATGCCGCGGCGCTGGGCGCGCCGGCGACCTCGGTGCACCAGACCATCGCGCTGCCGGACTGGCTGCGGACACCGGCGCCGCGCGAGACCATCGACGAGGATTCCGTGCGCCCCTCGGGCCAGTCTGCCGAGGAGGGCCGCAGCGTCCGACCGGGCGAATCGGTGCAGTCGCGCGCGCTGGCGCTGCAACGCGGCACGCTTGTTCACCGTTTGCTGCAATCGCTGCCCGAGATCGCCAGCGAGCGCCGGCGCGAGGCCGCGCTCGCCTTCATGGCGCGCAACGCCTCGGACTGGCCGGAGCCCGACCGCATCGCACTGGCCGACAAGGTGCTCGCTTTGATCACGGACCCGCGCTTTGCGCCGGTCTTTGCCGCCGGCAGCCGGGCGGAGGTGGCCATTGCCGGCCGGCTGGAGCGGCCGGGCCGCACCCCGGCCCTGATATCGGGGCAGATCGACCGGCTGGTCGTGCGCCCCGAGGAGGTCCTGATCGTCGACTTCAAGACCAACCAGAGCCCACCCAAGAGCGCCGGCGAGGCGCCCGCCGCCTATGTCCGCCAGCTGGCGCTGTACCGGGCGGTGCTGTCGCAGCTTTATCCCCAAAAGCCGGTTAGGGCCGTCCTGCTCTGGACCGAGGCCCTTGAATACATGGAGATTTCGGCCCCCGCGCTGGACGCGGCGCTGGCATCCCTTCATCTCGGTGTGAGCGTCCTTGACCCGGCAAGGGGCCGTTCATAGGTTGACCGCATGATCCCGGGCGCGATTCCAGGTCGCGCCGATTCTCTTTCAACCGAGTGAGGTAATCCCAATGGCCGTTAGCAAGGTTTCCGACGCCGATTTCGAAGCCGAAGTGCTCAAGGCGAACGGCCCCGTGGTCGTCGATTTCTGGGCCGAATGGTGCGGCCCCTGCCGCATGATTGCACCCGCGCTCGACGAGATCGCCGGCGCGATGGGCGACAAGGTCAAGATCGTCAAGCTCAATGTCGACGAGAGCCCGAAGACCGCCTCCAAGTACGGCGTGATGTCGATCCCGACCCTGATGATCTTCAAGGGCGGCGAGATGGCCTCGCGCCAGGTCGGCGCTGCGCCCAAGGCGAAGCTGCAGCAGTGGATCACCTCTGCGGTCTGATCCACTGGCGCAGGATTATTGGCGCAAGATTATTTTCGACAACGGCCGGCGAAAGCCGGCCGTTTTGCGTTGATGGGACGTGTTCAGCGTATGACGAGTCCCGCCCTTGCCTGCTCCTCCCCGTAAGCGCGACCGCAAGCCCACGTCTCTCGTGGCGATGGAGGCGCGTTCGGTCGACGCGATCCCGCGCGGCAAGGAGTGGCAGTACGAGCCGAAATGGGACGGCTTTCGCTGCCTGCTGGCGCGCAACGGCAGCAACGTCGATCTGCGCTCCAAATCCGGCGAGGACCTCGCGCGCTATTTCCCGGAAGTCGTCGCCGCGGCCTTGGAGCTGAAGGCCGACCGCTTCACGCTCGACGGCGAGATCGTCGTGCCGCACGGCAAGAGCTTTTCCTTCGACGCGCTGCTGCAACGCATTCATCCGGCGGCAAGCCGCGTGAAGAAGCTCTCGCAGGAGACACCGGCGCTCTACCTCATCTTCGATCTGCTCGCGACATCCAGAGAGAAAGGTCTGGCCGAGAAGACGCTGCGCGAGCGCCGGCCGGCGCTGGAAGTCTTTGCGAAAGCCAATCTCAGGGGCAGCCTCTTCCGTCTCTCGCCGACGACGATGAGCTACGCCACGGCAAACAAATGGCTGGCGCAATCCGGCGGCGGCTCGGACGGCGTCATCGCCAAGCGGATCGACCTGCCCTACCAGGGCGGAAATCGCGATGGCATGCAGAAGATCAAGAAATTTCGCAGCGCCGATTGCGTGGTCGGCGGCTTCCGCTATGCCACCAACAAGATCGCCGGCCGGAACGTCGTCGGCTCGCTGCTGCTCGGGCTCTACGACGATGACGGCCTGCTGCACCATGTCGGCTTCACTTCGGCGATCAAGGCTGAGGCGAAGCCTTCTCTGACCGATCGGCTCGAAGCGCTGATCGGCGAGCCCGGCTTCACCGGCAACGCGCCGGGCGGGCCGAGCCGCTGGTCGACCGAGCGTTCGGCAAAGTGGTGTCCGCTGAAGCCGAAGCTGGTGATCGAGGTCTGCTACGACCATCTCAGCGGCGAGCGTTTTCGCCACGGCACCTCGATCCTGCGCTGGCGTCCCGACAAGGCGCCGCGGCAATGCACCTTCGAGCAGCTGAAGCAGAAGGCGGCCGATCCGATGAAGCTGTTGAAGTGACGTGGTCTCGTGCCCCGGACGTAGCGCAGCGCCTCTTCAGCGATGCGCTGCAGAGCCGGGGCCCATGTTGCGGCATTCTGGGTCTCGGCTCTGCGGCTCATCGCTTGCGCGATGCGCCTTGTCCGGGACACGAGAGGTTCTACTTGATCCACCCCGTCGCCAGCGCGTTCGCCAGCTCCGGCTGACCGTTGCGCCGCGCCAGCGCGGCCATGACCTCGTGATCGTAGGCGACGTGCCGGAAGGTCACCTGCCAGGCACCATCGATGCGTTCGAGGATCGCATAGCGCGCGTGCGGCGTGCCGGCTTCGACGACATGCGGGACCGGATGCTTGTCGCGATAGCCGGGGCTGCCGACGCTGCCGGGATTGACGATCAGCCGGCCGTCGCGCAGGCGCACCGCGCGGGCGAGATGGGTGTGGGCGCACAGGATCAGCGATTGCGTGATGCCTTGCGCGAGCTGCTCGATGCGGTCGAGCGGCGACAGCGCCACCGCGCCGTCGGGATGGACGGTGTCGAGCCAGTACACCTCATCGCTGCCGGGCGTCGCATGGCAAAGGAACACCTGCTCGCGGAAGACCCGCGTCATCGGCTGCGCGCGCAGCCAATCGAGGTGGGCGGCATCGAGCTGCGCATGAGCCGGACGATCCCACGAGCCCATCTTCTCCGGCGAACGGTCGAGCAAGTAACGGTCGTGATTGCCGAGCACGTGCACGGCGTCGAGCGGCATCAGGATCTCGATGGTGCGGCGCGCATCGAGCGGGCCACTCAGCATGTCGCCGAGATTGACGATGTCGGCGATGCCGAGCGCGCGGATGTCGGCGAGCACGGCCTCAAGCGCGAGGTAGTTTCCGTGGATGTCGGCAATCGCGGCAAAGCGCATTGGCATTTCTCACTCTCGTGCCCCGGACGCAGTGCAGCACGCAGTGGTGCGCTGCAGAGCCGGGGCCCATGTTGCGGCATTTCTGGGTCCCGGCTCGCGCTTCGCGCGTCCGGGACACGAGAATTCATGCAGGAGGCGTGCCGTTGATCGCCAGCACGTGGCCGGCGAGATACAGCGAACCGGTGATCAGGATGCGCGGCGGCAGCTCGTAGGCGAGCTGCGCCAGGGCGCGCAAAGCGGCTTCGACGCCAGGGGCGGGCTCGACGCGCATGCCGAGGCTGCGCGCGGCATCGGCGAGACGGTCGACCGGCATCGCATTCTCGATGTCGGGGATCGGCACTGCGATGATGTGACGGGTGAGGCCGGCGAAATTGGCGAGGAAGCCCTGCGCATCCTTGTTGGCCATCATGCCGGCGATGATCACCAGCGGCCGCGACACCCGCTCCTCGAGATCGCCGACCGCCGCCGCTGCCACGCGGCCACCTTCGGCATTGTGGCCGCCATCGAGCCAGATCTCCGAGCCCTGCGGACCCCAGGACAGCAGCTCGCCCGAGGTGAGGCGCTGCATCCGCGCCGGCCATTCGGCACTGAGGATGCCGGCCTCGAACGCGGCGTGGTTGACCTTCAGGTCCGGAAGCGCGCGCAGCGTCGCGATCGCGAGCCCGGCATTGGCGAATTGGTGGCGGCCGAACAGACGCGGTGCCGGCAGGTCCATCAAGCCGCGGTCGTCGGAATAGACCAGACGTCCGCGCTCGACATTGACGTGCCAGCTCTCGTTGGCGGCAAACAGCGGCGCACGCATGCGCCTCGCCTGCGCTTCGATCACGGCCATCGCCTCCGGCATCTGCTCGGCGCAAATCACGGGCACGCCGCGCTTGATGATCGCGGCCTTCTCGCCGGCAATCGAGGCCAGCGTCTCGCCGAGGAAATCCATGTGATCCATGCTGACGGGCGTGATCACGCAGGCCGCAGGCTGATCGACCACATTGGTCGAATCGAGCCGGCCGCCGAGGCCGACTTCGAGCAGCACGATTTCGGCCGGGTTCTGCGCGAACAGCTGGAAGGCGGCCGCCGTCTTCAACTCGAACAAGGTCGCGGCCTCACCGGCATTGACGCGTTCGACTTCTTCCAGCGCGGCACGCAGCTCGTCGTCACCGACGAGCACACCGCCGCCGACGCGGCCAAGGCGAAAACATTCGTTGATGCGGACGAGATAGGGCGAGGTATAGGCGTGGACGCGCAAGCCTGAAGCCTCCAGCGTCGCGCGCAGATAGGCGAGCGTCGAGCCCTTGCCGTTGGTGCCGGCGATGTGGATCACCGGCGGCAGCTTGCGTTCGGGGTGGCCGAGCCGCTCGAGCAGGCGGTGCATCCGCTCCAGGCCGAGATCGATGCGCTTCTGATGCAGGGCCGACAGCCGCCCGATCACTTCGTCGAGCGGTGTCTTTGCACGGTCAGGGGAAGCGTTCACGCGTGCGGCGCAGCCGGCGCCGTCTCGGCGGCCGATACGATCTGCGCCGGGCTTGCGACCGGCTGCACGGACTTCGATGCACCTTCCTGCGCCGGCGCCTTGGTCAAGAGGCGGCAGAGCCGCGCCAGCGTCGGGCGCAGCTCGTGGCGATGAACGACCATGTCGACCATGCCGTGCTCCTTGAGGTACTCGGCGCGCTGGAAACCTTCAGGCAGCTTCTCGCGGATGGTCTGCTCGATCACGCGCGCGCCGGCAAAACCGATCAGCGCGCCGGGCTCGGCGATCTGCACGTCGCCGAGCATCGCATAGGACGCGGTGACCCCGCCGGTGGTCGGATTGGTCAGCACGACGATGTAGGGCAGCTTTGCCTCGCGCAGCATCTGCACCGCAACGGTGGTGCGCGGCATCTGCATCAAGGACAAAATGCCTTCCTGCATGCGCGCGCCGCCGCTCGCCGCGAACACGATGAACGGGGACCTCTTCTCGACCGCGAGCTCCATCCCGCGCACGATGGCTTCGCCCGCGGCCATGCCGAGCGAGCCGCCCATGAAGTCGAAATCCTGCACGGCGACGACGACGGCGGCGCCTTCGAGCTTGCCATAGCCGACCTTGACCGCGTCGTTCAGATTGGTCCGCGCCCGCGCATCCTTGATGCGGTCGACATATTTCTTCTCGTCGCGGAACTTGAGCGGGTCAGGCGTGACCTCGGGCAGTGCGACGTCGAACCAGGTCTCGTTGTCGAAGATCGACTTGAGACGCGCCACCGCGCCCATGCGCATGTGGTAGTTCGAGCCGGGGATGACGAACTGGTTGGCCTCGACGTCCTTGTAGAACACGAGCTGTCCGGAATCCGGGCACTTGATCCACAGGTTCTCCGGCGTCTCCCGCCGCAGCATGTTGCGGATCTTCGGCCGGACCACATTGGTAAGCCAGTTCATGGTTTGCTCCGATGTGCGATCCCGCTGGGAATCGCCTGAAGGATATATGGCGGCCGGACATCTGCCCGGCAAGCCGCCGTGTCGCCCGTCCCAACAGCGGAATTATGGCCTATTCCGCCGCCTGCTGTGCGCCCTTGACGCCCTGGGCCAGGGCGGCCGTCAGCTCGGCGACGGCGTTAACGGTTTTGGCGGTCGCCCGCCCCTCGGCATCGAGGCTGTTCTTGAGCGCATCGACCAGCGCGGTACCGACCACCGAACCATCCGCCTTCTCGGCAATGGCGCGCGCTGCCTCCGGCGTGCGGATGCCGAAACCGACGCAGATCGGCAGCCTGGTATGCCGCTTGATGCGCGCGACAGCTTCGCCGACGGCATTGGCGTCCGCCGCTGCTGCACCGGTGATGCCGGCGATCGAGACGTAATAGACAAAGCCTGATGTGTTCGCGAGCACCGCGGGCAGGCGCTTGTCGTCGGTGGTCGGGGTCGCCAGGCGAATGAAGTTCAGCCCCGCCTTCAGCGCGGGAATGCAGAGCTCGTCGTCTTCCTCCGGCGGCAGATCGACGATGATCAGGCCGTCGACGCCGGCCGTCTTGGCATCGGCCAGAAACTTGTCGACGCCGTAGATGTAGATCGGATTGTAATAGCCCATCAGCACCAGCGGCGTGACATTGTCGTCCTTGCGGAAGTCGCGCACCAGCTCCAGCGTCTTCTTCAAGGTCATGCCGATCTTGAGCGCACGCAGGCCTGCAGCCTGGATCGAGGGACCATCCGCCATCGGATCGGTGAAGGGAATGCCGAGTTCGATGACGTCGGCGCCGGACTTCGGCAGCGCCTTGACGATCTCGAGCGATGTCGCCGGATCGGGATCGCCGGCCATCACATAGGTGACAAAGGCCGCGCGGCCTTGGCTTTTCAGATCGGCGAAACGGGTATCGATACGCGTGGTCATAGTGCGGCGGCCGCTGTGCTATACCTCTCCCCACCGGGGAGAGGTCGGCTGCGAAGCAGCCGGGTGAGGGGGATGGAGCGATTCAAGTCGAGAGCGCGACGGCTCCGCGAGTCACAGACGAGCGCGGAAGCAAAGCTTTGGCAGGCGCTGCGCAACCGGCAGCTCGCCCGCTGGAAGTTTCGCCGCCAGCATCCGGTGGACCGGTTTGTGGTCGATTTCGTGACGCTGGACGGTAAGCTCATCATAGAGGTTGACGGCGTCACGCATTCCAGCCCGTCCCAGATCGAACGTGACGAAGCCAGAACCAAGGTGCTCGAGTCCTGTGGTTTCCTGGTCTTGCGCGTTTCGAACACCGATGTGTACGAGAATCTCGAGGGCGTCCTGGAGCTTATCGAGACCTCACTGAGGTTCGAGTAAGCGGAGAGGCCCCTCACCCGGCTGCTTCGCAGCCGACCTCTCCCCGACGGGGAGAGGTGAAGAGAGTGCGACACACTCCTCACTTGTTCTTGCCCCTCAGGATGTCGCCGACCTGCGGGACGTCCTTGTCGCCGCGGCCGGAGAGATTGACGACCATCAGGTGATCCCTGGGCCGCTTCGGCGCGAGCTCCATCACCTTGGCAATGGCATGCGCGGGCTCGAGCGCGGGGATGATGCCTTCGAGCTTGGACAGCAGCTGGAACGCGGCGAGCGCCTCGTCGTCGGTTGCGGAGAGATAATTCACGCGGCCGACCTCGTGCAGCCAGGAATGCTCGGGGCCGATGCCGGGATAATCGAGACCCGCCGAGATCGAATGCGCGTCCTGGATCTGGCCGTCGGCGTCCATCAAGAGATAGGTGCGGTTGCCGTGGAGAACGCCGGGACGGCCGCCCGCGATCGAGGCGGCATGCAGCTGGGTGAGGCCATGGCCGGCAGCTTCGACGCCGAAGATTTCGACCGCGGGATCGTCGAGGAACGGATGGAACAGGCCCATCGCGTTGGAGCCACCGCCGATGCAGGCGACCAGCGAATCCGGCAGGCGGCCCTCGATCTCCTGCATCTGCGCCTTGGTCTCGTCGCCGATGACCGACTGGAAATCGCGCACAAGCGTCGGATAGGGATGCGGGCCCGCCACCGTGCCGATGCAATAGAACGTGTTGTGCACGTTGGTGACCCAGTCGCGCAGCGCCTCGTTCATGGCGTCCTTGAGCGTGCGCGTGCCCGACTGCACCGGCATCACCTTCGCGCCCAGCATCTCCATGCGGATGACGTTGGGCTGCTGCCGCTCGACGTCGACGGCGCCCATATAGACCACGCATTCGAGGCCGAAGCGCGCGCACAGCGTCGCGGTGGCGACGCCATGCTGACCCGCGCCGGTCTCGGCGATGATGCGCTTCTTGCCCATGCGCCGCGCCAGCATGATCTGGCCGAGCACGTTGTTCACCTTGTGCGAGCCGGTGTGGTTGAGCTCTTCACGCTTGAGGTAGATCTTGGCGCCGCCGAGATGTGAGGTGAGGCGCTCGGCGAAATAGAGCGGCGAGGGCCGGCCGACATAGTTCTTGAGATAGCCGTTCATCTCGGCCTGAAACGCCGGATCAGCCTTGGCCGCGGTGTAGGCCTTCTCCAGATCGAGGATCAGCGGCATCAGCGTTTCGGCGACGAAGCGTCCGCCGAAAATGCCGAAATGGCCGCGCTCGTCCGGGCCGCTGCGGTAGGAGTTTGGCTTGGCGATGTTCATCGGACGCTCAACTCTTGACTTGCATCTTTGCTTGCGCGCGCGGCGCGGATGAAGGCCTTGATCATCTCCGGGTCTTTCACGCCGGGGGCGCTCTCGACACCGGAGGACACGTCGACGCCGCCGGCGCGGGTGACGCGAAGGGCCTCAGCGAGATTGTCGGCGTGCAGCCCGCCCGAGACCATGTAGGGCAGTTTCAGATCGAGGTTTTCGAGCAGGTGCCAGTCGAACGGTTCCCCGAGACCGCCGGGCCGCGTCGCATCCTTCGGCGCGCGCGCGTCGAACAGGATGCGGTCGGCGACGGCGGCGTAACCGGGCAGCACCGCGAGATCGGCTGAGGTTGCGACCGGCACCGCCTTCATGACCGGGCGGCCGAAGCGGTGCTTGATGTCGCGCAGCCGCGCGACGCTCTCCTTGCCGTGGAGCTGGAAAATGTCCGGCGACAGCGCGTCCATGATGTTGTCGAGCGTTGCGTCATCGGCATCGACCGTGAGCGCCACCTTGAGCGCACGCCGCTGCACCTGACGGCCAAGATCGCGGCCGAGCTCCAGGGACAGGTGCCGCGGCGACGGCGGGAAGAACACGAACCCGACCATGTCGGCGCCGGCGCCGAGCGCCGTTTCGAGCGTCTCGGGCGTGGACAGGCCGCAGATCTTGACGAGCAGGGACATGGTCTCAAAGCGGGTAGAGGCCGCAGGTCCGCGGCCGGAAAACGGGGCTTTTCGGTCGGGGCCGCTTCTACAACGTCGCGCGCTGCTTGTCTCGCCCGACGGGCCCGTACAGGCCCGTCCCGGAGGGAACGGGAAGGCGCTGGGACGCCGGCTTCGCCGCGGTCGCCTGGGCCCGCAGATCGGCCAGTTCGGCCCTGGCAATCCGGGCCTCCGCGTCATTCCGGCGCGCCGCGCGCCGCCAGCGCCGCTGGCCGAACCAGACGGCGGAGCCGCCCGCGACGACGCCCAGGGCCGCCGCCAGGATCAGCAGCAGGAACAGCGGCAGGGTAATCGACAGCGATGGGTCGTCGGCAATGAAGGGGTCGAAGGAGACGGTGACGAAATGCCGGTTGGCGACGGCGAACGCCACCAGGATCAGGCCCAGCGGAATCACGATCAGCGCGGTCAGGAACTTTCGCATCTCGCTTCGCTCGCCTTGAATCAAGCTTGCGGCCGCATCCTGTGCGACCGCGAAAAACCCTCAAGCGCGCTCACATCGCGCTTCAGTCTGCGCCGCCGGGATCCGGATGGTCGCGGTTCAGCCGCTCGCGCATTTCCTTGCCGGTCTTGAAGAACGGAACGCTCTTCTGATCGACGGGCACATGGGCGCCGGTGCGTGGATTGCGCCCTGCGCGCGCAGGGCGATGCTTGACCGAGAAGGCACCGAAGCCGCGCAGCTCGACGCGATCTCCGCGTGCAAGCGCCGCTACGATCTCTTCGAGAATCGCATTCACAATGTTCTCGACATCCCGCTGGTACAGATGCGGGTTGTGCTCGGCGATACGCTGAACAAGTTCGGATTTGATCATCGAGAGATAGGACCCGGAAGCATGCGGATGACCATTTCCGTGAAAATACCGTGATCTGTCAAGACGCTAAATCAAGGTTGGGCGTCGTGAAAATACGTGACAAATGCCGAAAAAGCAGGCTGCGCCGGCACGCGCCGGACGGGAAAAAGCTCTGGAACTCGCCTGCCGACGGTCAGTTGGACGCAGCCGGCTGCCACAAGGCCAGCATGCCATCCATTCCGAGCCGATCCACCGCCTGTGCGACGCCGGTTTGCCCGATCTGGTGCGCGATCGACCCCAAACCGAGCGCTTCTAGCGTCAATGCGGCCGCGGTCTTCAGGAACGGCAGGTCGCCGAAGCGCGGCTGGAGCTTGTAATCGCGCACGGGAAGCCCCTTCTTGACGCCCTTCTGCTCGACCAGCCAGGTCACGGCCGTCTTCTCGTCGCCGATCTGGTCGATCAGCTTGAGATCGATCGCCTGGCGCCCGGTGAAGACGCGGCCGTCGGCAACTTTTTCGAGCTGCGTGTCATCCATGCCACGCCGCTCCTTCACCATTCCCTTGAACCAGGCATAGGAATCCTTCACCAGCGCATCGAGCGCGGCGCGCGCCTCGGGACTGGTCGGCTCAAAACCGTTGGGCGCTGCCTTCAGCGGCGAGGACTTCACCTCCTCGACCTTCACGCCGATGGTCTTCAGGAGCTCGGTCACGTTGGGGTACTGGAACAGCACGCCGATCGACCCGACCAGCGAGCTCTGTTGGGCGACGATGTGGTCGCTTGCAATCGCCGTGATGTAGCCTCCGGAGGCAGCCAGGCCCTCCACCACCACGACCAGCGGCTTTTTCGCCTTGAGACGGACGAGCGAGTCATAGAGCTGCTCGGACCCGGCCGTGGTGCCGCCGGGCGAGTTGATGTGAACGATGACGGCGGCGGCCTGCGAATTCTCGAGCCGCTCCAGCGCCTGCGTGCGATCGGAATCGCTGCGGATCAATCCCTCGATATGGACGCGCGCGATCGAGCCGGCCGATGCGAAGGTGCCGCGTGCACCGGGTGTCGCAATCAGTGCGAAGCTTGCAATCGCCGCGATCGCGATCAGCGCCGCGATGACGCGCCAGAACGTCAGCTTGCGGCGAATCCTGCGGCGATCGACGATGATGTCCGAATCGAGCGACATCGGAATATCTCCAAATGAAAGATCAGGCGCGTTGTGCCGTCACGGCGTGACCATCGGCCTATCTGGATACATCAATTGCGGCGCAATTTGAAGAAAACAAGGCCTCGTGGGGGACGCGCAGGTCGCCGCAAACGCAGTCGTCATCCCCGCCTAGTGCGCAATTGCGCACGGGGGCGGGATCCATAACCCAGGGAGGAGTCGTCGCGCGAGCTGGCAACTCCGGGTCTTCGTCAAACTCCTCCCTGGGGTTATGGGTCCCGGGATCGCGCTTCGCGCGCCCCGGGACGACAGTCGCGTATGCCGCAACAAAAAAGCCCCGGCTTGCGCCGGGGCCTTGATGCAGCAAAACGGACGTTTCGCTTACTTGCTGTCGCGGTTCTTGAGCGCGGTGCCGAGGATGTCACCGAGCGTCGCACCCGAATCCGAGGAGCCGTACTGCGCGATGGCTTCCTTTTCTTCGGCGACTTCGAGCGCCTTGATCGACACCTGGACCTTGCGGGCCTTCTTGTCGAACTGGATCACGCGGGCATCGACCTTCTCACCGACGGCGAAGCGTTCGGCGCGCTGGTCGTTGCGGTCACGGGCGAGCTCCGAGCGCTTGATGAAGGTGGTGAAGTCGGTACCGGCGATCTTCACCTCGATACCGCTCTCCTTCACTTCGAGCACTTCGCAGGTCACGACCGCGCCCTTCTTGACATCGCCCGGCTCGGCGAAGGGGTCGCCTTCGAGCTGCTTGATGCCGAGCGAGATGCGCTCCTTCTCGACGTCCACATCGAGCACCACGGCCTTCACCATGTCGCCCTTCTTGTAGTTGTCGATCACCTGCTCGCCCGGAAGCTTCCAGTCGAGATCGGAGAGGTGGACCATGCCGTCGACGTCGCCCTCGAGACCCAGGAACAGACCGAACTCGGTCTTGTTCTTGACCTCGCCCTCGACAACCGAACCGGTCGGATGCTTCTCGACGAAGACCTCCCAGGGGTTGCGCATGGTCTGCTTGAGGCCGAGCGAGATGCGGCGCTTGACGGAATCGACTTCCAGCACCTGCACGTCGACTTCCTGCGAGGTCGACACGATCTTGCCGGGGTGCATGTTCTTCTTGGTCCACGACATCTCGGAGACGTGGATCAGGCCTTCGATGCCCGGCTCGAGCTCGACGAACGCACCGTAATCGGTGATGTTGGTGACGCGGCCGGTGAAGCGGGCACCCAGCGGGTACTTGGCTTCGATGCCCTGCCACGGATCGTCCAGCAGCTGCTTCATGCCCAGCGAGATGCGGTGCGTCTCGTGGTTGATCTTGATGATCTTGACCTTCACGGTCTGGCCGATCGAGAGCACCTCGGTCGGATGGTTGACGCGGCGCCACGCGATGTCGGTGACGTGCAGGAGGCCGTCAATGCCGCCGAGGTCGACGAACGCACCGTAGTCGGTGATGTTCTTGACCACGCCGTCGATGACCTGACCCTCTTCGAGGTTCTGCACCAGCTCCTGGCGCTGCTCGGCGCGGGTCTCTTCGAGCACCGTGCGGCGGGACACCACGATGTTGCCGCGGCGTCGGTCCATCTTGAGAATCTGGAACGGCTGCGAGTTGTTCATCAGCGGCGCAACGTCGCGGATCGGACGGATGTCGACCTGCGAGCGCGGCAGGAAGGCCACGGCTCCGTCGAGGTCGACGGTGAAGCCGCCCTTGACCTGGTTGAAGATGACGCCGTTGACCTTCTCGTTGTTCTGGAACGCCTTCTCCAGCTTGCCCCAGCTCTCTTCGCGGCGCGCCTTGTCGCGCGACAGCACGGCTTCGCCGAGGGCGTTCTCGATACGATCGAGGAACACTTCCACCTCGTCGCCGACCTTGAGGTCAGAGTCACGGCCGGGGCCGGAAAATTCGCGCAGCGCAACGCGGCCCTCGGTCTTCAGGCCGACGTCGATGACGGCCATGTCCTTTTCAATTGCAACCACCTTGCCCTTGACGACGGAGCTTTCCTGCAGGTTGCCGCCTGCGAAGGACTCGTCGAGCATCGCGGCGAAATCGTCGCGCGACGGGCTATAGGTATCAGCAGAAGTCGAAGCCATTTGTTCTCCAGTTGCGGATGTCTTGCCGGCCGTTGGGTTCATGGGCGCATCGCGCGCGCAGTGTCGGAAGGTCCGCAAGACCTTCGAGCGACCGCTCGTTGCCCCGGCCTTGCGACCAGAACAGCGGAAGCGGGCCGGCTGAGGCCCGCGCGTTCGATACGTTGAAAGCTTTGTCCGGAACCTGGATCGCGCCGGTCCCGAAACCGGGACGAAGCGTATCGACCTCAAAGAGCGGGAGCGGGCACTTCCTCCAATGACGGCGGCGGCTTAACCCCGCGACCGGCCCGCTCGGACAGCCTCGATAATGTCGATGGCGGCCCGGACGCCGCCTTCTATATCCAGTTGGGAGTTATCTAGCAAGTAAGCATCCGGGGCCGGTTTTAAAGGCGCAATCGGCCGGTTCTTGTCGCGTTCGTCGCGCTGGAGGATGTCGGCGAGCACGGCCGCCTCGTCCGCATCCTCGCCCCGCGCCCTGGCCTCCATGGTGCGGCGGCGGGCGCGGACCTTGGGGTCGGCGACCACGAAGATCTTCACGTCGGCGTGGGGGCAGATCACGGTTCCAATATCCCGGCCGTCGAGCACGGCGCCCGGCGGATCGGCGGCGAATTGCCGCTGGAAATTCACCAGAACCTCGCGAACCCGAGGGATTGCCGAGACGATCGAGGCGCCCTCGCCGGCCTTCTGGGTCTTCAGCGCAGGATTGCCGAACTTTTCGGGATCGAGCTCCAATGCGGCCTGCACCGCAGCCGCCTCGTCGTTGAGATCGTGCCCTGACTGCATCAGGGCATAGGCCACCGCACGATAGATCACGCCGGTATCGAGATGACGATAGCCGTAATGGTGGGCGAGACGCTTGCCGAGCGTCCCCTTGCCCGAGGCCGCGGGCCCGTCGATGGCGATGATCATGAGAACTCGGCCCCTAACGAACCCATCATCGGAATGAAATCCGGAAAGCTGGTGGCGATGAAGGCGGTGTCGTCGACGGTCACGGGCTGATCGGAGGCCCACCCCATCACCAGCGCGGACATCGCGATGCGGTGGTCCATGTGGGTGGCGACAGTGCCGCCGCCCGGGACGTGGCCGCGGCCCTCGACGATCAGATCGTCGCCGGAGACCTCGACCTTGACACCGTTGACGCGGAGCATGGCGGCGGTCGCCTCCAGGCGATCGGATTCCTTGACGCGCAGCTCCTGCAGGCCGCGCATGATCGTGGTGCCTTCGGCGAACGACGCCGCCACCGCCAGCACCAGATATTCGTCGATCATCGACGGCGCGCGCTCCGGCGGCACCTCGACGCCGCGCAGTTTCGAGGCGCGCACGCGCAATTGCGCCATCGGCTCGCCGGCATCGCCCCGCACTTCGCTCTCCTCGATGGAGGCGCCCATTTCGCGCAGCGTGGTGAACAGGCCGGTGCGCAGCGGATTGGTCATGACATCGGACAGCACGACATCGGAGCCCTCGACGATCAGCGCCGCGACGATCGGGAAGGCGGCCGACGAGGGATCGGCGGGCACCACGACATTGGCGCCGCGCAGCTCGGGCTGGCCGACCAGCGTGATGCGGCGGCCGTGCTGGCCTTCCTGGACCGAGGTGATGTCGGCACCGAAATGCCTCAGCATCAGCTCGGTGTGGTCGCGGCTGGCCTCGCTCTCGATGACAGTGGTGACGCCCGGGGCAGCCAGGCCCGCCAGCAGCACGGCCGATTTGATCTGGGCCGAGGCGACCGGGGTCTTGTAGGTGATCGGCAGCGGATCGCCCGCGCCCTGGAGGGTCAGCGGCAGGCGCCCGCCCTCGCTGCCCGCGGTGACCTTGGCACCCATCTTTTCCAATGGATCGAGGATCCGGCGCATGGGACGGCTGCGCAGCGAGGCATCGCCGTCGAACACCGCCGAAATCGGGCAGCCGGCCACGGCGCCCATGACCAGCCGGCAGCCGGTGCCGGAATTGCCGAAATCCAGCGGCGCATTGGGCGGGGCGAAGCCTCCGACCCCGACGCCGTTGACCCTCCAGGCGAAATCGCCGGTGCGCTCGACCCTGGCACCCAGCGCCTGCATCGATTTGGCGGTGTTGAGGACGTCCTCGCCCTCGAGCAGGCCCGAAATTCTGGTCTCGCCGACCGCGAGCGCGCCCAGGATCAGGGCGCGGTGGGAGATCGACTTGTCGCCGGGCACCCGTACTTTCCCGGTCAGGGGCCCGCTGGCGCGAGACTGGAGCGGTCTCGGTTGGTCGGAATGGGTCAAGATTGTGTCCTTGAATAGGCCCGATGGGCTGGCGCGCAGGTATCACATGGTCCGCGCCCCGTCACGGGCATGTCGTTCTCCCGTAATGCGCTATTGACAGCGGGCCGCCAACTAGCCAAGTGAAGCACCGCTTTTCAGACATTCCCAGGATTCCTGCCGTGGCCAAGTCCGAACTCGGAACCAAACGTATTTGCCCGACCACGGGCAAGAAGTTCTATGACCTCAACAAGAATCCGGTGATCTCGCCCTATACCGGCGAAGTGGTGCCGATCGCCCCGGTTGCTCCTGCGCGCGCGCCCCGTGGGGCCGAGGCCCGCAACATGGCACAGGACAACGCGCCGGAGCCGGCAGAGGCCGAGGAATTGGTCTCGCTCGAGGAGGCCGATGCCGAGGAGAACACCGGCAAGGTCAAGGCCGTCGTGCCCGAATCGGAGGACGATATCGAGGTCGACGAGACCCTCGACGACGATGATGACGACGATTCGACCTTCATTGCCGACGAGGAAGAGGGCGATGAGGACGTGACCGACATCATTGGTGATGTCGGAGGTGATGAAGAGACTTGAGATCAGCCCTGATCTGTGAAAAAGGGTGCACCGCGCGAGTCGGAAAGGCTCGCCGGTCCGGGGTGATCGACCAGGTTCACCCCGTCTAAGGTTAAGGGGCCATAGCTCAGCTGGGAGAGCGCTTGCATGGCATGCAAGAGGTCGGCGGTTCGATCCCGCCTGGCTCCACCAGCCTTCGCTCGCTTCGCGAGCTACGGCTCGGCAAGCCAGCCCCGCTCCATCGTAGCGAAGTGAGCGAAGGCTGCCGCGGCGTAGCCCGAAGGGCGAATCCGGGCCCCATCAGATAGAACGCGGGTGTAAGCTCCCCCTCGACGACTGGGGAGTGTGCCGTGAAATACGTCTACATTCTGAGAGCCTCGATTCCCTTCACTTTTATGTCGGGATCACCGACGACCTGCGAACCAGACTGGCAAAGCACAATGCTGGCGAGGTGCCCCACACCTCGAAATACGGGCCTTGGCGTCTCAAGACTTACGTCGCATTCAGCAACGAGAAGCAGGCCGTCGCATTCGAGAAGTACTTGAAGTCAGCGTCCGGTCGCGCCTTCGCCAAGAAGCGGCTCTAACCCCTACTCCCCGATCACCGCATTCAGCCGATCCCTCAGCGCGACGATCTCGTCTTTCATCGCCACCAGCTCCGACACCGAGCAGTCCGATGCCGCCAGGATCGAGTGCGGCACGGCGCGCGCCTTTTCCTTCAGTGCATGGCCCTGCGGCGTCAGGGCGATCAGCACCTGGCGTTCGTCCTCGCGCGAGCGGGTGCGCTTGACGAGATGGGCGGCCTCGAGCCGCTTGAGCAGCGGCGTCAGCGTGCCCGAATCCAGGAACAGCTTCTCGCCGATGTCCTTCACCGGCACGTCGTCGCGCTCCCACAGCACCAGCATGACCAGATATTGCGGATAGGTCAGGCCGAGCCGATCGAGCAGCGGCTTGTAGACGCGGTTGAAGGCGTGCGTGGCGGAATAGACCGCGAAGCAGATCTGGTTGTCGAGGCGAAGCGGGTCGACCGCCGTTGATTTCCGGGCCATGACGAATCTCGTGCGTTTCTCCCATTCTGGGCCCGGCCGGCGGCGCATTCAATTGCGAACAATTAAATGTGAGACGCGCCGATTTAGATTGCGCGCAATCTAATTGCCTGCGATAAAGCTCACACCCCAACCTGGAAAGACCCGAGGAGACGAAAATGTCCGTGAACGTCCTCTACAAGACCAGCGCCAAGGCCACCGGCGGCCGCGACGGCCATGCTGCGACCCTCGACGGCGCGCTCGACGTCAAGCTCACCACGCCGAAGGAGCTCGGCGGTGGCGGCGGCGCCGGCAACAATCCCGAGCAGCTGTTCGCGGCCGGCTATGCTGCCTGCTTCATCGGCGCGATGAAGTTCGTGGCTTCGCAGGGCGGCCCGAAGGTTCCGGCCGATGCCTCCGTCACCTCGACCGTCGGCATCGGCCCGCGCTCGGAAGGCGGCTTCGGCCTCGACATCGATCTTGCCGTCTCGCTGCCGGGCCTTGCCCGCGCGGAGGCCGAGGCGCTGGTCGCCAAGGCGCACCAGGTGTGCCCGTACTCCAATGCCACGCGCGGCAATGTCGACGTTCGCCTGACGGTCGTCTGATCGGCAGCGCGGATTGGCTGGCCCGGGATCCCCCTCGGGCCGGCCGCTTCCGATCGAATTTGCCACGCCGCGGCATGGCAGCGCAGCCGCGCATGCGGCCCTACGCGAGGGCCCATTGCTGGCGCAAACAAACCTCGCTAGGCCTGTGCTCGAACGTCGACACAGGAGAAGCGAAGGCATGAGTTCTGAAGCCGCAACGGGTGCCATGAGCGGACTGCGCGTCATCGATCTCACGCGTGTGCTCGGCGGTCCCTACTGCACCCAGATCCTCGCCGACCACGGCGCCGACGTAATCAAGGTCGAGCCGCCCGCGGGCGACGAGGTGCGCGAATGGGGCCCTCCGTTCCACGAGGAGGATGCGGCCTATTTCGTCGGCATCAACCGCAACAAGCGCTCGATCGGCCTCGACCTCGCCTCCGAAGGCGGGCGTGTCGTGCTGCTCAAGATGCTGGAGACGGCCGACGTCCTGATCGAGAATTTCAAGCCGGGCACGCTGGAGAAATGGGGCATCGGCAACGACGTCCTCGGCAAGAAATTCCCGCGCCTCGTGCATTGCCGGATCTGCGGCTTTGGCGCCGACGGCCCGCGCGGCGGCAATCCCGGCTATGACGCCATCATCCAGGCCATGACCGGCATGATCGCGGCGACCGGCTCGCCCGAGAGCGGGCCGATGCGGATCGGCGTGCCGCTGGTCGACATCACCACCGGACTTTATGCGGCGATCGGCATCCTGATGGCGCTGTCGGAGCGGCAGCGGTCGGGCAAGGGCCAGTTCCTGGAGACGACGCTGTACGAGACCGGCCTTGCCATCATGCATCCGCACACCGCGAATTATTTCATGCATGGCAAGCCGCCGAGCCTCACCGGCAACGAGCATCCGAACCTCGTGCCTTACGCGATCTTCCCGACCAAGACCGACAACATCTTCATTGGCGTCGGCAACGACGGCACCTTCCGCAAGCTCGCCAAGGAGATCGGCAAGCCCGAGCTCGGCACCGACCCGCGCTTTGCCCGCAACAAGGACCGCATCGCCAATCGCGAGGCGCTGCGCGCCGAGCTGGCCGCCGTGTTCAGCCAGCACGAGGCCGAGCCGCTGTGTAATCGCCTGCTCGCGGCGGGCCTGCCTGCGGGGCCTGTGCAGAAGATCGACCAGGCGCTGACCAACCCGCACACGATCGCGCGCGGCGATATTATCGAGAAGGACTGGTACAAGGGCGTCGCCTCGCCGATCCGGCTCGACCGCAGCAAGCCCAGCCTGCGCCGCGTGCCGCCGAAATTCAGCCAGCACGCGGCCGAGGTGCTGGGCGAGTTCGGCTACTCCAAGGCCGAGATCGACGCGATGGTCGAAAAGGGCACGGTCTGCGGTCCCGAGCGGAAACGCTAGGGGCCCTCACCCTTCACATCAACCAATGCCGCACTGCGGCGCGCGCACGCATGTGCAGCGCGAACGGCGGTGGCTGACCGCTCCGTGTTCGCCTATTTGACGACTTCCCATTTGGCGGCGCTTGCTGCTTTCGTTTCTCCCGCTTACACAGTCATGTGAACGTCATATGGCGCTGCTAGCGCAAGCGCTTCTTAGTGACGGGCAAGGGAGGTTTTCTTGATGGCTCTTCGACATTTTGGCGCGGCTGCTGCTGCCGCATTCGCGGTTGGGCTAGGCGCCTCGCCGGCACTTGCCGTGACCGAAATCCAGTGGTGGCACGCGATGACCGGCGCCAACAACGACGTCATCGTCAAGCTCGCCAACGACTTCAACGCCACGCAGAGCGACTACAAGGTGATCCCGACCTACAAGGGCAACTACGCCGATACGATGAACGCTGGCATCGCCGCGTTCCGCGCCGGCAACGCGCCGCACATCATGCAGGTGTTCGAGGTCGGCACCGCCACCATGATGGCCGCGACCGGCGCCGTGAAGCCGGTCTACAAGCTGATGGCCGAGACCGGCGAGAAGTTCGATCCGAAGGCCTATCTGCCCGCGATCACCGGCTACTACTCGACCTCGAAAGGCGAGATGCTGTCCTTCCCCTTCAACTCGTCGTCGACCGTGATGTGGGTCAACCTCGACGAGCTGAAGAAGGCCAATGTCGAGATCCCGAAGACCTGGCCTGAAGTGTTCGACGCCGCCAAGAAGCTGAAGGCGGCCGGCCATGCCACCTGCGGCTTCTCCAACTCCTGGGTCACCTGGGTCAATCTCGAGCAGCTGTCCGCCTGGCACAACGTGCCGCTGTCGACCAAGGCCAACGGCCTCGACGGCTTCGACACCGTGCTCTCCTTCAACGGGCCGCTCCAGGTCAAGCATCTCGAGAACCTGGTCGAGCTCCAGAAGGACAAGACCTACGACTATGCCGGCCGCACCAATACCGGCGAAGGCCGCTTCACGTCGGGCGAATGCCCGCTCTACCTGACCTCGTCGGCGTTCTTCGGCAACGTCAAGGCGCAGGCCAAGTTCGCCTTCACCGCGGTGCCGATGCCCTATTATCCGGACGCCAAGGGCGCGCCGCAGAACTCGATCATCGGCGGTGCCTCGCTCTGGGTGATGGGCGGCAAGCCGGCGGACGATTACAAGGGCGTCGCGAAGTTCCTCACCTTCCTCTCGGACACCGATCGCCAGGTCTACATCCACAAGGCCTCCGGCTATCTGCCGATCACCAAGGCGGCCTATGAGAAGGCCAAGGCCGAGGGCTTCTACAAGGACCAGCCCTATCTCGAGACGCCGCTGCTCGAGCTGACCAACAAGGAGCCGACCGAGAATTCGCGCGGCCTGCGCCTCGGCAACATGGTGCAGCTCCGTGACGTCTGGGCGGAGGAGATCGAGCAGGCGCTGGCGGGGAAGAAGACCGCCAAGCAGGCGCTGGACGCCGCCGTCGAGCGCGGCAACACCATGCTGCGCCAGTTCGAAAAGACCGCCGTGAAGTAAGGCGACCAGCGGCAGGCCGTCACCGGCCTGCCGCTTCTCTGGGGCATCATGCAAAAGCAAGCCATTTTCCAGTCGAAGCTGTTGCCCTATGCGCTGGTTGCGCCGCAGCTCGCGATCGTCCTGATTTTCTTCTACTGGCCGGCCTTGCAGGCGGTGATCCAGTCCTTCCTGCTCCAAGACGCCTTCGGCCTCTCGACCAGCTTCGTCTGGTTCGACAATTATCTCGAGCTGTTCAGGGAGCGCGCCTATTTCGAGGCGATCCTGCGCACCTTCTTCTTCTCGTTCGCGATCGCGGTGTCGTCGCTGTCGTTCGCGCTGCTGCTCGCCGTGATGGCGGACAAGCCGCTGCGCGGCTCGATGCTCTACCGCACGCTGCTGATCTGGCCCTATGCGGTGGCGCCGCCCGTGGTCGGCGTGCTCTGGATCTTCATGCTGCATCCCTCGCTCGGCGTGCTCTCGCGCTACCTGCGCACTCTGGGCATCGACTGGAATCCGCTGCTCGACGGCGACCAGGCCGCATCGCTGATCATCCTGGCCGCCGCCTGGAAGCAGATCTCCTACAACTTCCTGTTCTTCCTCGCCGGCCTGCAGAGCATCCCCAGAAGCGTGCTCGAGGCCGCCGCGATCGACGGCGCGCGCCCGATGCGCAGGTTCTGGACCGTGACCTTCCCGCTGCTGTCGCCGACCATCTTCTTCCTCCTGGTCGTCAACATCGTCTACGCCTTCTTCGACACGTTCGGCATCATCGACACCATGACCCGCGGCGGCCCCGGCAAGTCGACCGAGACGCTGGTCTACAAGGTCTATTCCGACGGCCTGCTCGGCGGCAATCTCGGCAGCTCGGCGGCGCAGTCGGTGATCCTGATGATCATGGTGATCGTGCTCACGGGCATCCAGTTCCGCTTCGTCGAACGCAAGGTGACCTACTGATGGTCGAGGAAGAGGGCTTTCGGCGCTACGTCGCCCATATCATCCTATGGATCGGAATCGCGATCGTCGCCTTCCCGGTCTACATCGCGATCGTCGCCTCGACCCAGGACAACGCCGTGATCGCGAACGGGCAGATGTCGCTGCTGCCCGGCGGCCACTTCTTCGAGACCTACTACCAGACCATCTTCGTCGGCACGAGCGGCTCGACCCGCGAGCCGGTCGGCAACATGATGCTGAACTCGCTGGTGATGGCGCTGCTGATCGCGGTGGGCAAGATCGCGATCTCGATCATCTCGGCCTATGCGATCGTGTATTTCCGCTTCCCGTTCCGGATGCCGATCTTCTGGCTCATCTTCATCACCTTGATGCTCCCGGTCGAGGTCCGCATCTATCCGACCTACAAGATCGTCGCCGACCTGCACATGCTCGACAGCTATGCCGGCCTGTCGCTGCCGCTGATCGCATCGGCCACCGCGACGCTGCTGTTCCGCCAGTTCTTCATGACCGTACCGGACGAGCTGTTGGAGGCCTCGCGCATCGACGGCGCCGGCCCCTTGCGCTTCTTCTGGGATACGCTGCTGCCGCTGTCGCGCACCAACATGGCGGCGCTGTTCGTGATCCTGTTCATCCTCGGCTGGAATCAATATCTCTGGCCGCTCTTGATCACCACGCGCGACGACATGCAGACGATCCAGATCGGCATCCGCAAGATGATCACCACCACCGACGCGCTGACCGAATGGCCGATCGTGATGGCAACCGCCGTGCTGGCCATGCTGCCGCCGGTGTTCGTCGTCGTCGCCATGCAGAAATTGTTCGTGCGCGGCCTGGTCGAGACGGAGAAGTAGAGACTTATGGCCAACGTCACCCTGCGCAGTGTCCGCAAAACCTATCCCGGCGGCTTCGAGGCCATCAAGGGCGTCGACGTCGATGTCGGCGACGGACAGTTCTGCGTGCTGGTCGGACCAAGCGGCTGCGGCAAGTCCACGCTGCTGCGCATGGTCGCGGGGCTGGAGACGGTCACCGGCGGCGAGATCGACATCGGCGGCCGCGTCGTCAACCAGATCGAACCCGCCGATCGCGACATCGCGATGGTGTTCCAAAACTATGCGCTCTATCCGCATATGAGCGTCTACAACAACATGGCCTATGGCCTGCGCAACCGCGGCATGGCCGAGGCCGAGATCAAGACCCGCGTCGAGGAAGCCGCGCGCGTGCTCGAGCTCTCCGCCATGCTGGAGCGCAAGCCGCGCCAGCTCTCCGGCGGCCAGCGCCAGCGCGTCGCCATGGGCCGCGCCATCGTGCGCCAGCCGAAGGTGTTTCTGTTCGACGAGCCGCTCTCCAACCTCGACGCCAAGCTGCGCATCGCGATGCGGGTCGAGATCCGCAAATTGCAGCGCCGGCTCAACACGACGTCGATCTACGTCACCCATGACCAGCTCGAGGCGATGACGCTCGCCGATATTCTCGTCGTGATGAACGGCGGCCAGGTCGAGCAGGTCGGCAATCCGCTGGCGATCTACGAGAAGCCGGCGACGACCTTCGTCGCCTCCTTCATCGGCGCCCCGCCGATGAACCTGATGTCGACGCGGCCCGAGGAGATCCGGTCGCAGCTCGCCGGCAGCACTGCTGCCGATGCCGGCATCCTCGGCATCCGCCCGGAGGACTTTGTCATCACCGACGAAACGCCGGCCGGCGGCGTCGCCCTGCCGCTCACCGTGGAAGCGATCGAGCGCGTCGGCGCCGAAACCTTCGTCTACGGCTCCCGCGAGCAGGAGGACCAGCGCGTCGCCGCCACGCCCGGCGAGCTGCCGCCCGGCGAGGTCATCGTCCGCATTCCCGGAACCCAGGCGCCCGCCATCGGCGCGAGAATCCGCGTCGCGGCGGTGCGGGCGAAGCTGCATCTGTTCAGCGGCGACGGACGGAAGCGGATCGAGGCCTGAGGGGATCCGAAGGGCCAGACAACAAAAGTGCGAAAACAACCCCATGCACAGTAGGAGGGGGTTTGTTTTTGCTGGGATAAATCGCCTCCAAACTGGTCATGCCGGCCATGACGAACCGGAGACATCCGGCGAGTGGGGAAAATCGCCCATCCACAGCGATCCCCGCTACCTGCTTGAACCCACAGGGGAACATGCCCATATTGCTGATCAAGGGGTGCCGTTCGCGGGCCCTGATGCACCAAAGTCGCTTCGAGAGGACTTTGTAAACTATGTCTCGTGTTCCAACGCTCTCCAGTCCCTTCCTGCTGGGCTTCGACGAGATCGAGCGCGTGCTCGATCGGGTCGTCAAAGGCGCCGACGGTTATCCTCCCTACAATATCGAGAGGTGCGACCGCACGGACGGCCAGCCCGAGCGTTTGCGCATCACGCTGGCGGTCGCCGGATTTACGCGCGACCAACTCGATGTAACCATTGAGGAAAACCAGCTCGTGATCCGCGGGCGGCAGCAGGACGACAAATCCCGGCAATACATCCATCGCGGCATCGCCGCGCGCCACTTCCAGCGCACCTTCGTGCTGGCGGAGGGGATGCTGGTGCTGGGTGCGGATCTGAAGAACGGGCTGTTGTCGATCGATCTGGCCCGGCCTGAACCGGAGCGGATCGTTAAGACAATCGCTATCAATGAGCACGAATAATGGAACGAGTAGCGGACTCGACCGCTTAGTGTTCCAGAGGAGTCGAGACCATGAGTGAAGGTCACGTTGCGTTCGAATACGAAGCCAAGAACGTCTCTCCGGAGACGCTGGCAACCCTGGGCGAAGGCCATATCGCCTATGTGAAGCAGATCCGTTCCGAAGACGTACCGGACCTGTTCCCCGAGGCGCCCAAGATCGCGCCGGGCCTCAAGCTGTTCGCCCTCCACGCCGCCGACGGCACGCCGATCATGCTGACCGACAGCCGGGAAGCCGCGGTCGCCAACGCCTGGAGCAACGAGCTTCAAGCGGTGAGCGTGCACTAAAGCGCGCTCGTCGCACGAATAGAGTTTTGGCGGGCATGCCTTCGCAAGAAGGCGTGCCCGTTTTCATTTGAGAGGTGACGTTTTCGCGGCGCCATCGCCAGCCAGCGGGAATTCGGCGACTTCCCCGCCCGCACCCGGCAGGGCTATCACATATGACTTGTGGCGGCGGCCTGCGCGCACGCCTCGTCCTTCGAGACGGCGCTAACGCGCCTCCTCAGGATGAGGCTCATCAGCGTCAGCGCCCGTTGAAACTGCTGCCGCGCACCCCGCCCTCATCCTGAGGAGCCCGCCTCAGGCGGGCGTCTCGAAGGATGGCCGCAGGGGAAAACCTCAATTGCGATAGCCCTGGGTGCGGGGGCGTCCCTGGCTCTTGCGCGCACGAGACCTCATCAATCCGTGATTTGACAGTTCCTGCATCTTTGTCAAATCTGACAAAATGCAGGCCAAGGCCCCTCCCCAGGACCGGATCCTCGACGCTGCCTTGCGCGTGTTCCGGCGCCACGGCTTCCGCCGCTCCTCGATCGAGCAGGCGGCGGAGGAAGCCGGACTGACGCGGCAGGCGCTCTATCATCACTTCGCCTCCAAGGAGGCGCTGTTTCGCGCCGTGCTCGAGCGGATCTACGCGCAGGGGCTCGCTGCCGAAATCGCGGCAGCGAAGGCGGCGGAAGAGGCCGGCCTCGAGCTTGCCGACATCCTGGTCGCCGAAATCGGCGCGCGGATGCAGTCGCTGCTCGCTTCGCTCAAGGACTCGCCCCACACCGAGGAGCTGTTTTCCGAGCACCTCGCGCAGGCGCGCGATCTCTACCAGAGCTATTCCAACCGTTTCGCCGACGAGATCGCAACCACGATCGCGCGGGTGTGCCGCAAGCGAAAGCTTAACCTCGAAAGCGGCGTCAGCGTGCGCGAGCTCGCGCGCTGCGTCGAGATGGCGATCCACGGCACCAAATCCGCTTTCCCTTCCATGCAGCCGGTCGACGCGTTCCTGAAACAGCTCGAGACCATGCTGCGCATGCTGATCGCCGGCGCAATGGCGCCGTCCGCAAAGAAGTCCCACCGCAAACCGGGAGTTCGAAAATGACCACCACGACTATCAATGGACGGCCCCTGGTGCTGCCCGACGATCCGGATGCGCTCTTGATCGACGTGATCCGCGATGGCGGCCTCACCGGCACCAAACTCGTCTGCGGCTCCGGCGTCTGCGGCGCCTGCACCGTGCTGCTCGACGGCACGCCGGTCGTGAGCTGCCTGTTGCCGGCGCAGGCGGCCGCCGACAAATCGCTGACGACCATCGAGGGCGTCGGAGCAGCCGGATTGCATCCGGTGCAGAAGGCGTTCATGGCGCACGACGCCCTGCAATGCGGCTTCTGCACGCCCGGCTTTGTCGTCGATGCCACCGCCTTCCATGACAGCTGGCGCGCGACCAAGGGCGCGGCGACGCCCTCGCGCGAGGAGATCGCCGCCGCGCTATCGGGACATCTCTGCCGCTGCGGCGCCTATGAAGGCATTTTTCGCGCGGTGGCGGAGGCTTGTTCAGGCCGCTTCGACGGCAACGATCCCATCGCGCCGCGGCTGGAAGCCCGCGACAAGGTGACGGGACTGGCCCGCTACACGGTCGACATCGGCCATGACGGCCAGCTCGAAGGCGTCATCCTGCGCGCGCACGTCGCGCATGCGAGGATCACCGGTCTCGATCTGGCGCCGGCGCACGCCATTGCCGGTGTTGCCGCGGTCGTTCCGCTGCTCGACGATGATAACGTCATTCGCTTCGTCGGTGCGCCGATTGCAGCCGTCGCAGCCAAGGATCGCCGCACCGCGCTGCAGGCAATTGCCGCGATCAGCTTCAACTCCGAGCCTTTGCCCGCCGTGATCGGGCTCGATGCAGCGCGACGCGACGATGCGCCGGTCGTGTTCGAAAAGAAGGACCGCAAACGTGCCGGCAACGTGTCCGAGGGCGCCGGCGGCGCTCCGGTGTCGTGGAAGGGCAATGTGCGCGGGCCTTCGGCGCCGTTCTCGCAAAAGGCCAAGCAGGCCAGGAGCTGGCTCGACGAAGCGCGGGCGCAACGCAATCCGCTGCTGGTCGAGGAAACCTTCCGCGTCTCGACGCAACAGCACGCAAGCCTCGAACCACATGCCGCGGTGGCCAGGTTCGATGGCGATCAGCTCATTGTGCACATCTCGACCCAGGCCATTCACGAGAGCATGGAGAAGATCGCCAAGCGTTATGGCCTTCCGCACGACAAGGTGCGTGTGATCGCCGATCATGTCGGCGGCGGGTTCGGCTCCAAGGGCAGCGTCGGGCTGGAGACCATCGCCGCAATCGAGCTTGCGCGCGCCGCGAAGGCGCCGGTGCGTGTCGCCTTCGATCGTGAAGAAGAGCTTTCCGTCGCCGGCTATCGTCCGGCCGCCGAGCTGAAGCTGTCCTTGCTGCCTTCGGCGGAAGGCCGCCTCAAGGCGCTGTCGCTCACCGCCCATGCCGATACCGGCGCCGCCGTGAACTCGCTGATCGCGGGCCTGGCGCGGCTGATCTATCCGGCCGAAGCAAAAGAGCTCGTCGACTTCGACGTGCTCAGCAATTTGCCGCCCGGCGCGCCGTTCCGCGGCCCCGGCGGTCCACCGATGTCGTTTGCGCTGGAGCAGGCGGTCGACGAAGCGGCGCTGCGCATGAAGGTCGATCCGATTCAATTGCGCAGGCTCTGGGACCCCGATCCCAACCGCCAGCGACTGTACGACTGGGCCGCCGGCCTCGACGTCTGGAAGAGCCGCAAGCCGGCCGCCTCGCAAACCGGCCGCTACCGGCGCGGCGTCGGCGTCGCCACCGGCTACTGGCTCTATCTCTGGCAGACCGGCTCCTCGGTCGAACTCGCGATCAAGGGCGGACGCATCGTCGCAAGCTGCGCGGTACAGGATATCGGCACGGGCACGCGCAGCGTGATCGCGAACACCGTCGCGAAGGCGTTCGATCTCGAGCCGCAGGATGTGGACGTTCGCATCGGCCGCTCCAACCTGCCGCCCGGACCGGGCTCCGGCGGCAGCCGCGTCACCGCCTCGGTGGTGCCGCCGACCTTGCTTGCCATCGACAAGCTGAAAGCGGAAATCAAGCGCACCGCGTCTCGCACACCTGCTCCGGGCTCGAACGCGCCATGGCGCGAGATGATCGCGGCTTCTCCTGATATCGCCGTGTCGGCGAGACGCCAGGAGGACGGCAGGCCGCCGCCCGGCGTCAGGCCCGCGCTGCACGAGGCGGGCATCATGGGCCGGGTGTTCGGTTGGGTGCTGCGTCTGATGAACCACATGGTGGTCGGCGCCGGCGTGCCGAGCTCGGTCCAGGTGATGGAAGTCGAGGTCGATACCTGGCTCGGCCATGTGCGCGTGCTCAACGCCTATACGGGCCTCGCGATCGGCAAGCTCGCTGCGCCGGCGCTGGCGCGAAGCCAGGCCGCAGGCGCGGTGATCCAGGGCATCGGCTACGCACTCTATGAGTCGCGGGAGACCGATCCTTCGAGCGGCCACATCCTGAGCGGCAGCATGGAGGATTACCGCATTCCGGGGATTGCCGACATGCCGAAACTGGAAGTGCATTTCGACGAGGCCGGTTTCGAGCATGTGCCGGGCGGCAGCGTCGGCATCGGCGAAGTCGCCACCGTGCCGACCTCGCCCGCGATCGCCAACGCCATCCGCGATGCGATCGGCGTGAGACTGACCGAAATTCCGTTCCGGCCCGATCGTCTGGTGGCCGCGCTGAAAGGGAGGGATGCAGCATGAGTGTCGCCGTCATGACCGCCAAGCCCACTGCCAAGCCTACGCCGGAATTCCGCGCCGGAGGCACCGACTTCAGCGAACGCCGCCGCAGCGGCGTGTCGCAGGGAATGCTGATCGATATCTCGGCCACCGGCGACAAGACGATCACTTGGGACGCCGACGGAGCAGCCGAGATCGGCGCGCTTGCCACCATCGCCACGATCGCGACCGACGCGCGCATCGCCGCTGCCTATCCCGGTATTGCGGCGAGCGCGCAAGGGCTCGCCACGCCACAGGTGCGCCAGGTTGCAACGCTCGGCGGCAATCTCGCGCAGCGTTCACGCTGCTGGTATTTCCGCCGGGCCGACATCGATTGCCTGAAGAAAGGCGGCAGCACCTGCCCCGCCCGGTCCGGCAATCACCTCTATGGCGTTGCCTTCGATCTCGGCCCGTGTGTCGCGCCGCATCCTTCGACCATGGCGGCGGCTCTGCTCGCCTATGATGCGACCATCACCACGGACCGGCGCAGCGGATTGACGATTGCCGACCTGCTCGGCGACGGCTCGGTCTCGCACGCCGATCATACACTCGCAGCAGGCGAGATGATCAAGAGCATTGCGCTTCCCGCTCCGCTTCAGGGCGAGCGCGCTTCCTACAAGCGGGCGATCAGCCGGACCTATGCGGAATGGCCGCTGGTGGAGCTCTGCGCCCGCGTCGTGATCGCCGGCGGCAAGTTCCAGCTCGTGCGTCTCGCTGCCGGCGGCGTCGCGCCCGTGCCGGTTCGCCTCACCGCCGTGGAAGTCGCGCTCAGTGGCAAGACTGCCAATGCGGCATCGATCGCGGAAGCGGCGAAAGCGGCGAGCTCGGGTGCCAAACCATTGCCGATGACGGCCTACAAGCTCGATCTTCTGCAAGGGCTGGTGCGCGACGTGCTGGAGCGGCTCTCGGATTAGAGCGGAATGGCTTTAGGTCGAATCGATTGCCGCGGCTCGTTCACCTCTCTCGCTCTTGTCCGCCGAAGCCTTGGCGAAGGCGGATGCGGGAGAGGTCGGCGCGTCCGGGCGATGCGAAGCATCGTCCCGCGCGCCGGGTGAGGGCTTCCTCCTCTTGGGGATTGTCCCATTGCGGAAGCACCCTCTCCCCAACCCTCTCCCGCAAGCGGGAGAGGGAGCGCACCTTCGTCGTTGGGCGATCAAGCCTCAATTCATCACGCTCTAGCCGCCGGAGCGACCTGCCAGCCGCGCTCGGATATCCGGCTTCAGCACCTTGCCGACCTTGGAGCGCGGCAGATCGTGCCAGACTTCGATCTGCTTCGGTGTCTTGACGCTGCCGATCCGCTGCTTGACGAAGGCCGCCAGCGCCGTCGCATCGACGCTCTGGCCGGCACGGGGCTGCACCACGGCGACGATCCGCTCACCCCATTTCTCGTCCGGAAGGCCGATCACGGCGCAATCCTGGACTGCCTCGTGCGCCCGCAGCGCGTTCTCGACCTCGATCGAGTAGACGTTGAACCCGCCGGTGATGATCATGTCCTTGGCGCGGTCGACGATATAGAGGTAACCCTCGTCGTCGACGTAGCCGATGTCGCCAGTGTGGTGCCAGCCATGCGCGGAGGCCTCCGCCGTGGCTTCAGGGTTTTTGTAATAGCCTTGCATCACCAGCGAGCCGCGAACCACGATCTCGCCGCGTGAACCGGTGGGCAGCAAATTGCCGTCGCCATCCATGATGCCGGCCTGCACCAACGGGCTGATCCGCCCCGCCGAGGCGAGGCGCTCCATCGCGATCGTGCCGTCAGCATTGTAATGCTCGCCGGGTGCCATCATCGAAATCATCATCGGCGCTTCAGTCTGGCCGAACAGCTGCGCCATCGGCCCGATGCGCTGGAGCGCCTCCGCAAGCCGTGCGGCCGAGATCGGTGCCGCGCCGTACCAGAAGCATTGCAGAGACCCGAGCTTCGTGGAGTCGAGCCTGGGGTGATCGAGCAGCATGTAGATCAATGTCGGCGGCAGGAAGGTGTGCGTGACACGGTAGCGCTCGATCAAATCGAGGAATTCGGCGATGTCGGGGTGATGCATGATCACGATGCGGCCGCCGAGCGCCATGATCGGAAAGCACAGCACGCCGGCCGCATGGGTCAACGGCGCGAGCGCGAGATAGACCGGGCGACCCCTGAAGGGATAGCCCATCAGTGTCAGTGCCGTCATGGCCTCGATGTTGCGGCCCGACAGCATGACTCCCTTCGGCTTTCCGGTGGTGCCGCCGGTGCCGGGAATCATCGCGAGATCGTCGACCGTCTCGCGTTGATATGGGTGGGTGGGGAGGCCAGCGAGCCAGCCGTCGAACGAGGGCGCGAAGGGCAGCTCGGCATCGAGGCAGACCAGGACGCGCAGCTTCGGCAGCTCTGCACGCACCGCCTCGACCATCGGCGCGAAGCTCGAATGAAACAGCAGCAGGTTGCAGTCGAATTGGTCGAGGATGAGCCGGTTTTCGGCCGCCTCGTTGCGCGGATTGATGGGGCACCAAACCGAGCCCGCGCGGGAGATGCCAAACACGCATGCGAACGCGACCGGATCGTTGCCGGAAAGAATTGCGACCTTCTCGCCAGCAGCAATACCCGATCGCGCGAGTCCGCGCGCGACCCGGTAGCTCAGCAACTGCACCTCGCGATAGCTGAGATCGCGCCCGTCCATGGTCAGGCACGGCGCATCGGCGCCGAGCGAGGCACCTTTGTCGAGGTAATCGATAAAGCGCATGATCAATCCCCGAAACGGCTGGCGGGTGGCGCGCGACCGCGCCACCCGCGATCCTGCTCAGTCGTGCACGGTGAGGATCGGTCTGCTGACCAGCCCGAAGCTCCGCAGCTGGCCGAGGAGCTCGTGGTGACCGAAGGCCTGGCAGCCCGAGGCGAAGCCCACGCGCTTGGGCGGCTGCTGCAGCAGGTGCGCCGCGGCATAGGCCTGCAGCAAGCCGGTCTGCTTGTAATTGCTGTTGCCGTTGATGACGCAGTGCGCGCGCCCCAACGGGCCGGAGGCATGAACCGAATCCAGCGACTTGTTGACGCGCGGGTTCTCCCGCGGCGGCATGGTGTTCATCACGCCGGCGGCAGTCTGCGCCAACGCGGCATAGCGGTCGTCGGGGCTCATGTCCTTGGTCGCATCCAGCGCGGCGGCGACGATCTGCGGCACGCCCAGCATCAGCGCGCGGTTGAACACGCCGCCCAGCACCTTCACGTTGGCGACGCGCGGATCGCGCTTGAACCACACCGGGTGCGAGGTGCCGCCCCAGGGCAGCGCCAGCGCCAGCTCATGCTGGCCGGGGATGGCGAGGTTGTAGAGACCGGCGTCGGGCTGATGCTCGACATACTTGTTCTGTTCCAAATAGTAGGCTTTTGCCATCGCGGCGTTGACCAGGATGGTCTGGGTCGAGGCGATGGTCGGGCTGCCGCCCCAGAACACGGCGATATCCAGTGTGTCGAGGCCGGGCGTCTCCAGGCACAGCTGCGCGGCGATCTCGCCGGTGGTGTACATCTGCGCGATGCCCGGCGCGAGCAGCGGGCCGGCATTGGCGAACTTGGTGCCCCACTCCTGCTCGAGCGTGATCAACCAGTCCTGCTCGCCTGTCGTGTCGGTGTAGTGGCACCGGGAAGCCCAACAGGCCTGCACCACCTCGCCTCCGAACCTGGCGAAGGGACCCACGGTGTTGAGCACCACCGAGGCGCCGTTGAACAACTCCGTCAGTGCGCTCACGGTGTGCGGCACTTCCACCACCTCGTAGTCGGCGGTCTCGATGCCGGCCACGTTCGCCTTCATTGCGGCGTTGAGCTTCTCCGCGCTGCGGCCGGCGGCGATGAAGGGGATGTTGTATTCGCGTAAGTATTCGCAGACCAGGCGGCCGGTATAGCCGGACGCGCCATAGACGATGACGGGCTTCTTCGCGCTCATGCTCGTTCCTCCGAAATGTTCGTTGTCAGGTTTGCAGCTCACATGCCCATGCCGCCATCGACCGGCAGTCCGATGCCGGTGATGAAGCGCGCCTCGTTCGAGCACAGGAACACCGCGGCATTGGCGATGTCGCCGACCTCCGCGAGCTTGCCGAGAGGCGTCTGCTCCACCACTGAACCCACCGCGGCGTTGACGTCGGGCGCGAGACCGATCTTCACGATGTCGTTGGCCAGCTGCAGGCCCATGTCGGTCGGGATCAAGCCGGGATAGATGCAGTTGACGCGCACGCCATAACCGAGCTTGCCGGCTTCCATCGCAGCGACCCGTGTCATGCGATCGACCGCAGATTTGGTGCCGGAATAGACCGCGATGCTCGGGAAGGCGATCGTCGCCGCGACGGAAGCGATGTTGACGACCGCGCCGCCTTTGCCCGCCGGTCCGCCCGGCCGCATCGCGCGGAAGGCGTGCTTCATGCCGAGCACGGTGCCGACGATGTTGACGTCGCACATCCGCCGCGCATCCTCGGCTCTGATCTCGCTGACCAGCGACGTGATCTCGATGCCGGCATTGTTGATGAGGATGTCGTAGCCGCCGAGGGTGGCAATGGTCGCGGCAGTCGCTTTCTCCCACTGCGCATCGTCGGTGACATCGAGATGCACGAAGCCGGTCTTCACACCGAGCCTGGCGATCTGGCCGGCGCTGTCCTTGCCGACGTCATCGAGAATGTCGCCGATCATGACCGCCGCACCGGAGCGTGCCAGTGCCTCTGCAATGGCGGCTCCTATCCCGCGGGCTCCGCCGGTGACCAGGGCTTTGCGGCCATCAAGACTCTTCTCACTCATCGCACGTCCTCCCTTTGCTTGGACTGATCTGTTGGACTGATCTGTTCGCTGATGATCGGTGCGTGCTGCGGCTGGCAGCACGGTGCCGGCGCGGTTGCGCAACGGCATGCGAGTCCGTTCCGGCGGCGCGGCGCCGGTGGGTGCATTTCCTCCATTTGCTGGCGTCTTGACGACTGTCCAAATTTCTTGGCGCGCACACTCCTCCCGGGACTTGACAGTTGTCAAGGTAAAAATTTGACACTTGTCAAAGAGGATGGTCTGTAGACGATGACCGACGATGTGATCGTGGTGGCCAAGAGACGGGAGACGGCGCGACGATGGCGCGGCAAGCGACAGGGACGGCGAAGCGAGAGGCCGTGGCGGAGATCGTGCGGGACGACAAGTTCAACGCGCGGCGCATCGAGCTCGCCGAGGCCGCGCTCGAAACGCTTGGAGAGCTTGGCTTCGCCCGGACCAGCCTGCGCGAGATCGCGCAGAACTCGGCGTTCACGCACGGCGTGTTTCACTATTATTTCAGCGACAAGCTCGACCTGATCTGCTGCTGCGTTCGCCACTACAAGGCGAAGTGCGTGACGCGCTATGACGAGGTGGTCGCGACCGCAACGAGCCGCGACGAATTGACGGAGGGCTTCCTCGCCAAGCTCGCAGCAACGCTGCAGAACGAAGCCCGCATGCACCGGCTTTGGTACGATTTGCGCTCGCAGGCGATGTTCGAGGCGGCGTTTCGCAAGGATGTGCTCGAGATCGACAAGAGCCTGGAAGCGATGATCTGGCGCATTGCCTCTCGCTATGCCGAGTTCGGCGGCAAGCGGCCGGCGTCGTCGCCAGGCGCGCTCTATGCGCTGTTCGACGGTCTATTCCAGAGTGCGCTGCTCAAGCACCTCGCGGGTGACAAGACGGCGGTTCCCGAACTGCTCGACGAAGTCCGGCGCCTGCTGCCGACGGTCTGCTGAAGCGCACGAGCGGCTCGCACGAAGGCGTCAACGCTCGAGACCTGCACGTTGAGCCATCCAAATTGATCGTCCGACTCGAAACTGCTTAGATGCGGCATGCCGCCGAAAGTGGAGCGTCTCGCCAAGCAGCAATTGTGGTTTCCGGCCGGGCGCTATTTCCTGCGCACCATCAAGCGCGATGACGCCTCGCAGCGCTGGGCGGATTGGCTGTCCGACCCCTGGACGGTGCATGTCCTCAACACGTCACCGCGCGCGATGACCAAGGCTGATATCGCCGACTACATCAAATCCTTCGATCAGCGCGAACGGCTGCTGCTCGGGATATTCGAGCGCGGCAGCCGCATCCATGTCGGCTTCATTCGCCTCGACATCAACGCAGCGGCGAGCGAGGCGCTCGTCAGCGCCGTCATCGGCGAGAAGGAGCACCGTAACGGCGGAGCAACGGCGAACGTTTTCGTGCCATTGCTTCGGTTCGTGTTCGACGCACTCGAGCTGAACCGCGTCCGCGCCTTCGTGCTGGAGCGGAATCAAACGACGATCGAGTATTTGTTGAAGCTCGGCTGGACGCTCGATCCTGAACCTGAAAAGCCGGTGCGATCACATAGCGACGGATCCCTGCTGGTCCTGCGCCGGATGACGTGGGACCGGCCAGGTTTCCAAGCGTATCAGAACACCCGGATCGGGCAGCGCATCATCAAGCGTTTGGAGGCGGCTCGGGGCTGATGCCGTCTCCTGTCCAGATCGCTCAATATTTCGCGACCATTGGCGATCCACCAAAGCGATAGTTGATGCCGACCTTCACGATGTCGATGTCCTGACGGATATCGATGAAAGCAGTCGTTGGGCCGCTCGGATTGAAGAAACCCACGCGCTTGCTGTCGAAGCCATAGTGATCGTACTCGACCAGGGCCGACCAGTTCGGAGCAAAGGCCCACTCGAAGCCAACCCCTGCAGTCCATCCAATCCTGTCGGTGCTGGTGCTTGCACTACAGGCGGTAGGGGCTAGAAATGTTCCACAAGGGACGCCGCCAATGAAGACAAAATTGTCCAGGCTGTAGCGATCATGCGCAAAGCCGACGCCGCCTTTGCCGTAAACAAGAAACCGATCCCAGGTGTAGCCGACACGGCCGGTGACGCTCGCAACCCAATCCGTTCGACTTGAGAGCGTTGCCGGATTTCCGGCCTTGCCTCCGAAGAACGGATCGTTCGCAATGCCACGAATATCCGTCGCCGTGAAATCGCCTGCGATACCGATCAGCCAATTGCTGGAAAACTGGTAGTCGCAGCCCGCCTGCGCACCACCGACCACGCCGACGTCGCTATTCACGCCGATCCGGTCACCGGGCACCAGACCGGTTGTCATGGGCCCGAACAATGCGAATCCCGTGATAACGCCCGGATCGGTAAAGCCCGTCCTGCTCGCACCTCCGCCGACATGGCCACCGAGATAACAGCCGGTCCAGCTGAAGGGGACAGCAGCCGCGACCGGGGCCTTGGTGTAGGGACGGGCGCCCAGATCGGCCGCCTGAGCGGAACCTGCGGCAATCAGCGCCGACGTCGCCAGAAGCAGTCTTTTCATCGTGCATTCCCCGAACAATCAGCAATTGAAATCTCAAGCACGGTACACCGGCCGGCTTTCGGGCGCTGTATTCGGCCGGCAACACTTCGATGGTTTCGAAAACGGTGTTTGTTCCGGGAAGGAATTGGATATCGCCCCGACGTCGCCTCGAGCCCAGAGACGGCGCCTCAAGCCCAGCCCGGATCGCGCGGCGAAGCTCAGCTTCCGAAAGCTTCCCGCCTCACCGCCCCGGAATCAGCGCCCGGATGATCTCCGGCTTCCAGGTTTGGCGCGCGCTGTCGAAGGCCGCGAAATCGTGGTCGAACTGCCAATAGGCCCAGGCCCAGCCGAGCCGCTCCGCGCTCCGTGCCACGAACGACAAATATCGCGTTCGGGCTTCGGCTGGAGCGGCCTCGTACACGCCGAACTCGCCGAGATAGACCGGGCGCTTTTCCCGTTCGGACCAGGATTTGACCTTCTCGAAATCGGCGCGCGCCTTCTGCTCCTCCTCCGGCGCGCCCCAATCGAGCGGGCCGATCTGCGAGAATTTCGGCGACCACGGTGCGCCCTGATGGGTGAAACGGAGCGGCGCGTAATAGTGAAACGTGACGATGAGGTTTCGGTCGTCTGACGGCAGGACCAGCTCCTCGACGGGCATCTCGTCGACGTTGAGGACCGCAGCGATCACCGACCGCCGGGGGTTGGTGGCGCGGATGATGCCGAGACACTCGTTCAGAAGGGCGTTCCAGGCGGCGGACGTCATCTGCCCGCCCGGCTCATTGAGCACCTCGAAGACAAGGCTCGGATATTTCCCGGCATAGCGCGCGGCGATCTGCGTCCAGAATGCTTTCAGCTTCTCGGCGCAGCCGGAGACGTCGCGCTGACAGACATGGGTATCGTGCTCGTCCAGGATGGGGATGAGATTCCGGGCGAGCACCTCCTCGATGACGGCATCGAGCCGCCTCAAGACGACTTCGTCCAGCGCATTCCCCGGGTTCATGAACTTGAAGCCGAAGAAATTGATCCGAACGTGCGAGAACCCGGCGCGCCTGATCGCAGTGAGATTGTCCAGACGAAATGGCGCGTTCCGGCCTCCCTCCCAGATGCCGTCGTAGCCAAGGATGTTGATGCCGCGTCCCAATTTTGGGGGAACGGATTTGGCCTGCCCGGCTGCCTCTGCCGGGGAGCAGATCGCAAGCACCGATAGCGCCAAGGCGAGACCGAAAGCTGCCGCCCAGCGGGCGCAGATGGCGTTCATCCTGCCTGCTCCATCATTGCTGCAAGCCTTGCTGCGGCACCGGCCGACAGACTGCGAAGAAGAGTGCAACGAGCAGCACCGAGGTGAACATCGTGGAGCGAAGGAACATCGTCTCGGTGAAATTCGATTGAAAGCTGAGGACGACGAATCCGATCACGAGAGCGCAGTGGCGACGATCGATCGACCGGGTGGCGATCAAGTAGAGGACCTTTTCTGAGAACAGATAGACGCTCGCGACGAACAGCACGTATCCCAGGAAACCCGTCTCCATCGCCACCGCAATGTAGCCGCTATGGTAATTGTCGAGCACCCAGCCGTGGTTCTGGTTGAAATAGTCGTAAATCGCAGGGCGCGTCCAGAATCCGTTGATGCCGAAGCCCAGCAGCGGCGCGTCGTTGAAATGGCTGATGGCGTACTGCCAGATGAACGTCCGCTCGGTCAAGTTGATGGTCGATTCGCCGAGATGGATGGAATCGTACCCGGTGACGTAGAAATACAGGATCAGGAGTGCAGCCAGGATGCACATGATGACCGGCAGCACCGCGTAGATCCTCATGCAGCGGATCGACCACATCGAGGTCACGAGCAGTGCGCCCGCGGCAATCGCGACGGCGCCGGCACCACGGGATTCCGAGGCGATGACGCATGTCGATGCCAGGAGAAACGTCAGGAGGAAGACGATCCAGCCCTGGCCCGTCATCTTCTGATAGAAGGCAAAGAACATCAGATAGGCGCTGATGAAGCCGAGCGTCTGCTTCGATTCGTAGATTCCCTGCCACTGGCCGCTGTGCATCCAGCTCTGATCGACGCCGATCTCGGGCACGAAGACCGCACACAGGGCCGAGGCGGCGACCAAGATGAATAGCCCCAGCGCCGTCGCTCCGACGATCTCGTCGATATCGATCCGCGTGATGAGGCAGTACGCACCGAAGGTCGTGACCACGAGGGCCGCGCTCTTCATGATCGCCGCAGTGGCGAGGCCGCTCCAGAGCACGGAAACAGCGGCGAGAGCATAGAATGCGACGAGCGCGATGAAATCGGGATTGGGCTGCACGCGCAGGCAGGGACGCACGAAGGCACTGGCGTAGATCAAGATGACCCACATCAGGAGCGCAACGACCTGTTGCACAAAGCTCCATTCTGCGGGAAGCAGCGCGGGGTGGAGGACACCCATCGACGCGATCACATTGACCGTGATCGAGCAGCGCATCACGTTTCCGGCCAGCTTTTCCACGCCGACGCTGGGCGCTTGCCAGATCGCGCTTTCGTCCCCCTGGGAATCGTCGGTGTGCAGGCTGGTCACGAGCTGACCGCTCTCACCGGCCCCGCACGGGCATCACCACGCATATCGTACGACGCCCTTGCCGGCGTAGCTGCGCGTGACGTTCGAGAACTCACCTTCAAACGTTGCAGCCGCGGACCAACCGTTCAGCCATGCCTTCTCCGCCGACGCGCTGACGAGCACGGCATCGGCGGCCTGTGCGGCGCCATTGACCACGAAGCTCGAGCCGGGCAGCGCCTGGAAGGTTGCTCCGATCGAGCGATCAGGGTTGAAATCATGCGCCCAGGCAAGACGGCCGCGCAGCGTGGCAATGCCGTCGGCCATGCCGAAGGACTTGTCCGTGCGCAGGCCGAGTTCGCTGCGGCTGGCGGTGACAATCTTCGAAGCGTAGCTGAGCGCAAAGGTGTCGTTGCCGGTGACCGCCCGCTCCGTATAGGCCGGCAGATCGAACGCCGTGAACTGGGCCGCGGCATAAGGCGTGATGCCGACGCCGCCGATCCAGGGCGCGACGAAGCGATATCCACCTTCGAGCCGGCCGGAATAGGCGTTGGCCTTGAAGCGCGCCTGGAGATGGTCGGCACCGGCGATGATGACCGTGCGATCGGTAGTAATGTCCTGCCAGCCATAGGCGAGCGCGCCCGTGACATAGGCCGCGCCTGCATGGTGCCGCACGAACGCGCCGGCCTGGAACAGGTCGGAGCGGCCGGTGCCGCCATTGGCCACCGAGAAGCTGGTGCCCCCGCCGGCGAGCGCGAAGCCCGCAACGGTATGCGGCGAGAGCCAATAGTCGGCGCCGGCGACTGCGCCGGCGATGCGGCTGGTTGCATTATTCGAGCCGATTTGCGCGTTGCCGTCGGTGGTCTGCGAGCCACCAAAGCCTGCGGCCCATGCGCTCCAGCGGGATTCGAAGGTCTGCGCGGGCGGCGCCTTGCGGGAGATCGCCGCGTAGGCGTCACGCTCGGCACCGCTGCGCTTGCGGCCACCGGCATACGCCGGCGCATCGCCAGCGTATCCCGTCACACCGGCTGACGCGTGAGGATCGCCGCGCCCGGCCAGGAACGGGTCGGTCAGCGTGCCCATGAACTGGCTCATGGCGTTGAAAGTCGTCTGCTGCGAGCCGGTCGCAGTCTCGCCCGAGGCCTGCGTCAGGGCGTTCATCAGCGGCGTACCGGCCATTGCGAACAGGGCATTGAAACCCGCCGGCAGCGCCGCGCCTGTTATCAATGGCGCGTCGATCCCCGCCGCAACGTTCCGCACATTGACGCTGGCATTGCTGGGGAGCGAATACGACAGCAGGCCGGGATCGAGCGTCAGCAGCACGTCGTTGCCGACATAGTTCAGCCGGGCGTTGCGCGCGAAGCTGTTTGCGGTCAGGAAATCCACGCCCGTGAAGGTGCCGCTCACGTTGCCTGCGCTCGCGATCGTGTAGGTCGTCGTCGTCGCCAGGCGCGCCAGCGGATCCACCACCACCTTGCCGCCGAGGCCGGCCGTGCCGGTGACGTTGAGCCGGTCGGCGCTGTGACCGGCGGCGTCCACGTCCACCATGAACCTGCCGCTCGCGCCCTGAACGAAATCGCCGGTCAGCGTCGTGGTGCCGACCGCGCCGACCCCAAGCGGAGCCAGCATGCCGCCGTTGCTCAGCAGATTGCCGGCGCCGAGATCCACCGTCGCGCCGCTGTTGAACACGCTGCCGGACAGGTTGTTGAAGGCGTTGTTGCCGCCGCCGAGCACGACATTGCCGCTGACGATACCGGAATTGTTCACGGTGTCGTTGCCGGTGCTTGCCAGAACTGCATCGAGACCGCCCATGATTCTGGCCGTCGCACCGATGCTCACGGTATTGGTTGCGCCGCCGTCCAGCCGGATGCCCGCGAGCGCGCCCGACACGACGCCGCCGCTGGCCGTGACCTCGAGATTGCCTCCCCCGCTCGCATAGATGGCGTTGCCGGACGCGGACGAAACCGTGCCGGTGCTGTTCACGGTGACATTGCCGGGCGCGTCAGCGCGGATGCCGTCGGCAAATGCGCTGATGGTCCCGCGGCTGGTGACGGAGGTCACTCCGGCAATCGTTACGGCGTGAATTCCTTCGCCTGCGGAGGAGACGATGTCGCCGGCACTATCCACAGTCGTAAAGTATCCGAACACGTTCAACATGCCCGCAAAGATGCCGTAATCGGTCGCGCTGATGTTTCCCCGGCTGGTGACCCCGACTGCGGCTTGCCCGACGATGTACATGCCGGAGCCGTGGCTCACGGCGATGTTGCCGACGCTGTTTACCCCGACACCTAGTCCGGTCGCGGCGATGCCCGTATCGCGGGCAGTGAGGTCGCCGCGGCTGGTGATGCTAATGCTGTCCCCCGCCGCTATGAACAGTGCGTTGCGTCCAGCCGAGATATTGCCGTTATGCACGACCGTCGCGGAGGCGCTCGAGTTGTCGATGTAGATTCCGTCGAGTGTCACCGCCATGTCGCCGCGTTGCGAGACAGCGATTGCGCCGAAGACGGAATATGCAGCGATCCCACTGCCACCTGTGATGTTTCCCGTGCTGCTGACGGTGACCCCAAAGACGGCGGCGGCCAGAATTCCGCTAGCAGTGGCGTTGATGTTTCCGAGTGTCGTGACACTTACCGTGGCAGCGCCTGTTTCGGCGAACACCCCGTAGGTCGTCCTGGACGTGATGTCACCCGTGTGCGCGACAACGATGTTGCCGTTGCTTCCTCCAGGCCCTTGGTATCGCGCGTGAATGCCGTCGCTATACGCGTCGATCGTACCGCTACTGGTGATCCTGATGTCGGTCGTACCGAAGAAACCGCCGGTCGTGGTGACGTAGATACCGGCGCCGCCGGCCGAGCTGATGTTGCCCGCGTGATTGATCGTCACATCGCCGTCGGTCGAGGCGGAGACTGCATCGGTGATGCCTGTTGCCCTGATCGTCCGCAGCGAGAGATCACTGTTGATCGTAATGCTGCCACCGCCGCGATGGTAGGAAATGGCGGCGACGCCTAAAGCCGGCGCGATGTCGGTCGTCAGCGCATTGAGGTTGAGCGTGCCGACCGCGGCCTGGTCGAAATCCGCGGCCCCGATTCCAGCCGATTGATCGCCGCTGCAGGTGGCGGTGCCACCGACCGTCGTGCAGCCGCTTGGCCCGGCCAGCGCCGGCCCCGGCTGCGTCAGCCACAATGCACCGCTTGCCGCCGTGCCGAGGAGCGCCAGGCGCAAGCGCCGGCGCCCATGGAGCCGTTCTTCCGCCGCCGCGCCGATGCGCAACGGCGCCCTTCCATTCCGCATCACGTCCACTCAGTCCAAATGGTCTCGAGCGACTCTTAGCGGACCTTGACGCCGGCCAATGTGCCGTGCGTCTCAGGCGGGAAGATTTTCATACCGTCTACCTTGGAGATCACCGGGGCGTGGCGACACGGCCCAACGCGCGATCCAGGAGCCCGAGCGGATCGGACCCTCGACAGGCTGGAAGAAGGCGACGTTACGCCGCCGTTGCCGGCGGCAGCGCCAGCACGGAATAGATCGCCTGGGCATCGCGCGAGGCGCGGAGCTTCTTGGCGATGTCCTGGTCGCGGAGCAGGCGGGCGATGCGGGCCAGCGCCTTGAGGTGATCCGCGCCGGCGCCTTCGGGGGCGAGCAGCAGGAAGACGAGATCGACCGGCTGGCCGTCCATCGCCTCGAAATCGATCGGACGATCGAGCCGCGCGAACAGGCCGAAGATCTTCTCCAGCTTGGGCAGCTTGCCGTGCGGAATGGCGACGCCATAGCCGACCGCGGTGGTGCCTAGCTTCTCCCGCTGTAGCAGCACCTCGAACACCGCGCGCTCGTTCTGCCCGGTCAGCTCGGCGGCCTTGGCCGCGAGCTCCTGCAGGGCCTGCTTCTTGCTGTTGACTTTCAATGCCGGGAGAATCGCCTCGGGTGCGACCAGATCGGTAATCGGCATGGAAGCTTTCCGAGGTGAATTAAACCGTCAGGTTCCGATTTGGCTGGCTTGATAGACCAAGCCCGGCCGGCGTCAATAACATGAAGCAGGAGGGGGACTTAGCCCAAGCCCTACCAAGTCCAGATGTGGGGGGCTTCTACTCCAACGCAATCCCGGTGCCAACTCCCGCGTGCGGCTTTGCCCCTGTCATTGTTAAGGGCTGGGATGGTACGGGTGCCGGCCCACGGGCCTAGCCGCCGGCCTGGCCGTCCACCTTGGCTCCCGGCGGGTCGATCCAGCCCACATTGCCGTCCGCCCTGCGGTAAATGATGTTCACCCGGCCGGACGAGCCATGCTGGAATACCAGGCAGGGTGCCCCGCTGAGGTCGAGTTCCATGACGGCTTCGCTGACCGAGAGCCGCTTTAGCGACGTGGTTTGCTCGGCGATGATGACGGGGCTGTAGCCGGCGACTTCGTCCTCGCCCTCTCCGGGCGCTTCCAGCACATAACTGGTGGCGTCGAGCGCAGCCATCGCCTCGGAGGCGGCATGGGCCTTGCGCGCGGAACGGTCCTTGAGCCGGTTCTTGTAGCGTCGCAGCCGCCTCTCGATCATCAGCAGCGCCTGGTCGGCACTGGCATAGGCATCCGGTGCGTTCGAATCGGCCTCCAGCGTGATTCCCGAATCGAGATGCAGGGCGCAATCGGTGCGAAAGCCGAAGCCGTCCTTGCTCAGCGTGATGTGGCCGGAATAATTGCCGTCGAAATATTTGCGCAGCACCTCGTCGGTGCGGTCGGCAACGCGGCCGCGCAGGGCCTCGCCGACGCTGATGCTCTTGCCCGAGATTCTGAGAGTCATGTGATGCCTCGCTTGGTTGGTGCCCAGCTTGGATCGGTCTCGATGGGGCATCGAGAGTAGCGCGATTTGGCGCCAGCGCAATCAGGCCGGTTCGGGATTGCGGGAGCGATCGGACAAGGCGGTAGAGAGGACGTTACCAAGAGCACTCTGCTTGTCGCGGCGGCGTTGCACCGAGGAGGGTATGCGCATGGCTTCGCGGTACTTCGCGACCGTGCGGCGGGCAATATCAATGCCCGAGGCGCGCAAGCGTTCCACGATGGTGTCGTCCGACAGGATCGCGGAGGGCTCCTCCGAATCGATCAGCTGCTTGATGTGGTGACGCACCGCTTCCGCCGAATGCGCTTCGCCGCCGTCGGCCGAGGCGATCGAGGCCGTGAAGAAATATTTCAGCTCGAATGTGCCGCGATTTGTCGCCATGTATTTGTTGGCGGTGACGCGCGACACCGTGGATTCATGCATCTGGATGGCGTCGGCGACCGCCTTCAGATTGAGCGGCCGCAAATGCGCGACGCCATGGGTGAAGAACCCGTCCTGCTGGCGCACGATCTCGGTTGCCACTTTCAGGATGGTGCGGGCGCGCTGGTCGAGCGCGCGCACCAGCCAGGTCGCGTTCTGCAGCGCATCGGTGAAATAGGACTTGTCGCCGTCCTTGCCGATCTTCTTCGACAGCTCGGAATAGTAGGTCTGGTTCACCAGCACGCGCGGCAGGGTGTCGCTGTTGAGCTCGACATGCCAGCCGCCGTCGGGACCCGGACGGACATAGACATCGGGCACCATGGTCTGCAGGCGCGCCGAGCCGAACTTCATCCCAGGCTTGGGATTGAGGCGGCGGATCTCGCCGATCATGTCGGCGATGTCCTCGTCGTCGACGCCGCAGATCTTGCGCAGAGCCGCGACGTCGCGCTTGGCGAGCAGATCGAGATGCTCGACCAGCGCCTGCATCGCGGGGTCGTAGCGGTCGAGCTCGCGCAGTTGGATCGCCAGGCATTCGCTGAGAGAGCGCGCGCAGACGCCGGGCGGATCGAACTTTTGCAGCACGGCGAGGACGTTTTCGACCTCGGCCTGCGACGCGCCCAGACGCTCGGCGGCCTGGCCGAGATCGGGCGGCAGATAGCCGGCTTCGTCGACGAGGTCGATCAGGTACTGGCCGATCATGCGCTGCGCGGGCGCGGTGAAGGCCACCGAGAGCTGCTCGGCGAGATGGTCCGACAACGTTGTCTCGGCCGCGACAAAAGCTTCGAGATTGTAGTCTTCGTCACCGGAGGCGCCGCCGCCCCATTCGGTATAGGTGGTCGGCGCCGCATCCTGGGCATTGCGCGCCGCAGCCTCGGCCGGCTCCTCGGAGAAGACGTTGTCGAGGCCGGTGTCCAGGGTCTGCTCGATCTCGGCGCGGGTGCCGAGATCCTTGCTCATCCATTCTTCCTGGCCCGGCTCGAAACCCTCGGCACTGCCGCTGAAGCCATCCTCGCCCTGGCCATCGCCTTGGCCACCCTCGGCATCGCCGTAACTGCCGGCCTCGGCCGGGGCTTCCGCGGGGGCCTCGTCACTGGCCCGCTCCAGCAGAGGGTTTCGCTCGAGCTCCTCTTCCACGAAGGTCGTGAGATCGAGATTGGACAATTGCAGCAGCTTGATCGCCTGCATCAGCTGCGGCGTCATGACCAGCGACTGCGATTGCCGGAACTCTAATCTCTGCGTAAGCGCCATGAAGCAAGAACCGTTCCCAAAAATGGTCCGATTTTTGCTTATCCTAGTCCGAGCCCGATGTACACGTCTTGACGAAACGCAAAAACGGGCTAAAGGCGGAATTCCTCGCCAAGGTAAAGGCGGCGCACGTCCGGATCAGCCACGATCTCATCCGGAGTTCCCTCGGTCAAGATTTCCCCGGCATAGACGATATAGGCACGGTCGGTGAGGCCGAGCGTCTCGCGGACATTGTGGTCGGTGATGAGCACGCCGATGCCGCGATTGGTGAGATGGCGGACGAGGTCCTGGATGTCGCCGACCGCGATCGGGTCGATGCCGGCGAAGGGCTCGTCGAGCAGCATATAGTTCGGCCGTGTCGCCAGCGCGCGCGCGATCTCGACGCGGCGGCGCTCACCGCCCGACAGCGCGATCGACGGTGATTTTCGCAGGCGCGTGATGTTGAACTCGTCGAGCAGCGAGTCGAGCTGCTGCTCGCGCTTCTTGCGCGAGGGCTCGACCACTTCGAGCACGGCGCGGATGTTCTGCTCGACGGTGAGGCCGCGGAAGATCGAGGCTTCCTGCGGCAGATAGCCGATGCCGAGCCGCGCGCGCTGATACATCGGGAGTTTCGTGACGTCGTGGCCGTCGAGTTCGATCGCGCCGCGATCGGCCTTGATCAGGCCGGTGATCATGTAGAAGACGGTGGTCTTGCCGGCGCCGTTCGGGCCGAGCAGGCCGACGGCTTCGCCGCGGCGCACATAGATGCTGACGCCGCGCACCACCTGGCGGCTGCCGAAGGCTTTTTCCACGCTATGCACAGCCAGGAAGCCGGGCCGCTTCAACAGCTGCGGCCCGCCGCCACCGTTGGGCCTGGCGGCAGTCCGGACCGGATGAACCGCCTGCGGGCGCGGCTCGGCCGGATAGTCGGCCTCGTAGTCACCCTGGAACTGGTCGGCCGCGCGCGGCTGGTCGCGGCCAATCGGTGGGGCGTCCCTAACAGGACTGGGCACGAGGCCGCTGACGCTGTCACCGAGCGCGGTGATGTCCTGACGCGCAAATCCTGGCCGGCCGCGCTTGGCGGGGCGCCGACGGAACATGCTGAAGAGATCGACCATCCCCGCCTTCTAGCCTTTCGCGTCGCGTTGCGCGTCGTCTTGCGCGAAATCCGCGCGATCTGCCGCGCCAGCCTGACCGATTCGCTGACGCAGCATGGGTGAAGGGGTGTCTCATGCCCAGTGAAACACGCCCGAAAAGCGGCGGACCCCGCTTCGAAAGCCTATCGCGCTAGATACAGGCTCGCCCGCCAAGCTTCAACCTCGGATCGCGAGCACCCGAGACAAGTTGTTGAATCTATTTCGGTTTACTTGCGCCGGGCAAAGGCAGGGCTGGACCTGCGCCAGGACCGGCCTGCGTACCGCATTTGCTGTTCTGGTCGAACAGGCCCCGCACCTTGCCGCTGTCCGATTCCACCCGTGAGACGCCTGTGGTCATGTCGACCACCAACCGATCACCTTGCAGCACGTTCTTGCACTGCGTCAGGACCACCTGGCCGCCCGCGCCGCCGAGCATGGTGATGAGGTTGGTCTTGGTGTCGAATACGGCGGTCTCGCCCGTCACGACCTGGTCCTTCTGGGTGACCACGACATTGCCGCGCGCCTCGAGCCGCTTGATCGAGGAGCTGCCGCCCGGACCCGGCTGCGCCGACTGCATCGGCGCCGATTTCGCGCCTTTCGCTGCGGGCTGTGGCGCGGCCGGCTTGTCGCCGCCGCCCGATTCGTAAAACACCACAAGCGTCTTCGAGGTCATGGTGGTGTCGCCCTGCACGACCTTCACATTGCCGGCGAAGGTGGCCTCCTTCTTCTTGTCGCGCATCTCGAGCGAGGCGGCTTCGATCTGGATCGGCTGATCGCGGTTCTGCGAAAAGCCCTGCATCGCATTGGGCACGCCCTGCATCGTGCTCTGCGCAAGCGCCGCACCCGTGACCAGCAGGGCGAGGCCGATTGCGAGCGCGGCCTTGCTGACAACAGCGTCACGCGGAAAACAGGTCATCATGAAAATCACTTCGAATTGGCAGATTTGTTCTGAGGCGTGCGTGTCTTCGTCGGCGCAGGCTCGGGCGGTGCAGGCTGAACAGCGGCGGGCTCATCCAGCTTGTCCAGATGCATCACCACATTGCCCTCGAAGCGGATGACGTCGCCGCCTTCGGTAATGCGCAGGCGATCCGCGCTCAGCGTGCCGTTGGTCAGCTTGACGTCGACGCGCTCGTCCGAGGAGACCGTGCCCTTGCCCATGTCGACGAAGGCCGAGTTCAGGCGCGCCTCGTAGCCGGTCGAGGTGCGCAGCAAGATGTCCTTGCGCAGATCGAGCTGCTGCTGCTTGTTGTCGAAGCGGCCGGTGCGGGCGTCGAGGAACAGGGTCGATTGATCCTCCATCAGCACCTTCGCGCGCAGGTCGTTGAGATCGACATGATCGGGATCGGTGATGTCCTGCGTCGCGGTCTTGGCCCAGAGCTCGTACGGCCGCTGGTCGGGCGTGTAACCGGCGAGGTGCGGCGATTCCATCGTGATCTTGGTGCCCGACACCACCAGATTTCCGCTATCGACCGGCAGCTTCGGCAACAGCATGCGGAACGGATTGAAAATCGAGACGCCGACGATGGCGGCCAGGGACAGCAGCACCGCACCCGGCACCGCGATGCGCAGAATCCGCACCAGGCGGCTGTGGCGCGCCGCGCTGGCGAACTTGGCCGCGAGCGCGGCGTCGTAGGTGGGATTCTGGGCCGAATTCACCTGGGTTCCTGCTTGCCTGGCTCCTGACGAGGAGCTCGCCGTGTCCGGTCGAGGGGGGCACCCCATTCTATCCGGCGCCGCCCAAATATGCAGCCGGCGACAGGCCGTTACGAAAGTGTCCGAAACGGGGCGGCAAGGCCCGGCCAATCGCCGCGCCGGGCGTTCAGGAATGCGCGAAAATGTCCTCTTCCGCCCAGCCCTGGAGGTCGAGCAGGGCGCGGGTCGGCAGGAAGTCGAAACAGGCCTGCGCCAGCTGGCTGCGGCCTTCCCGCACCAGCATGGCATCCAGCCGCTCGCGCAAGGCATGCAGATGCAGCACGTCGGAGGCGGCATAGGCGAGCTGCGGCTCGGTCAGGCTGTCGGAACCCCAGTCGCTGGACTGCTGCTGCTTGGAGAGGTCGATGTTGAGCACCTCGCGGACGAGGTCCTTGAGGCCGTGGCGGTCGGTGTAGGTGCGGGTCAGGCGGGAGGCAATCTTGGTGCAATAAATCGGCCCGGTCATGACGCCGAAGGTCTGGTACAGCACCGCGACGTCGAACCGCGCGAAATGGAAGATCTTCGTGACCGCCGGATTGGCAAGCAGTGCCTTCAGGTTCGGCGCGTCGGTGTGGCCCTTGGGGATCTGCACCACGTCGGCGCTGCCGTCGCCGGGCGAGAGCTGCACCACGCAGAGCCGGTCGCGGTGCGGGTTCAGCCCCATGGTCTCGGTGTCGATCGCCACCGCTCCGGTGTAGCGGGACAGGTCGGGCAGGTCGCCGCGGTGCAGGCGTACGGTCATGAAAACCTCGGGTCGAATCGGTGCGTCGATATCATAGGCTAGTCGAATGGATCGCGATGTAGCCAGTCGCAGCAGGTCACGCAAGCGGCGGCCGCGACCTTGCGGGCCGGTCAGATCGCGGCGAGCATGATGCAGACCATCGCCGCGACGGCGATGCGGCTGGGACCGTCCCGGAAAGCGTACAGGATCGGATCGTCCGGCATCTCGCGGCGATGCGCCATCATCAGGGCACGGCCGAACCAGTACAGCAGCAGCGGCGTGAGCAGCCACAGCATCCAGGGCCGGCTGTAGAGCGGCGTCACCGCCGAGGACGAGACGTAGAGCGAGAACACGGTCACCGCGTTCATGGCGCTCGCCGCCGCCATCGCGGCGATGACGTTAAGGTCGGTGACGCGATAGTCCCGGTTGGCGGGATCGGCGAGGCCCGCGCTCTCGCGCATGCTGAGCTCGCTGAAGCGCTTGATCAGGGCGAGCGAGGTGAACACGAACAGCGAGAAGATCAACAGCCATTCCGACAGCACCACGCCGACACCGACGGCGCCGGCGACGATGCGAAGCGTGTAGAGGCCGGCGAGCGTGACGATGTCGACCAGCATCTTGCGCTTGAGCGCGAGCGAATAGGCGATCGTGGTGACGAGATAGAGGCCGAGCACGCCGAGGAACAGCGGCGAGATGCAGAGGCTGGCTGCGAGCGCGAACAACCACAATGCGGGAACGGCCGACAGCGCCGACGAGATCGGCAAGTCGCCGGCCGCGAGCGCGCGGTGGCGCTTGGTCGGATGCTGCCGATCGGCGGCGAGATCGAGCAGATCGTTCATCAGATAGGCGCCCGAGGCGCAGACCGAGAACGCCAGGAACGCGAGCAGCGCGTAGCCCAGCGCCGAAAGGCTCAGCTGATGCGCCGTGAGCGCGGGCACGAACACCAGCGTGTTCTTGGCGTATTGATGGACCCGCAGCGCCTTCACCCAGGTGGCGAGGTCAGCTCTGCGGACCTCGCGATTTTCGATGCGCGCAATGGAGGCACGATCGAACGGCACGCTGCCCGCGGCGAGATCGGCCGACGTGACGACGCCATCGAAGCCGAGATGCGCTGCGATCGCCGCGGCATGAGCGGCGAGCCGATCCGCGACGAGATAGATCTTCGCCCCGCGCGCCCGTGCCGCCAGCGCCCGGTTCATCACATCGGAATCATAGGGCAGATGGGCGTAATCGATCTCCGCCCGCGCCAGGATCTTCGTGAGCGCCGCCATCCCGGCCCGTCCGCCCGCGCCGAAGCGCGCCAGCAGGCGGCCGGGGCTGGAGAACAGCGCCTCCAACAGCAGCTCGGACCGCAACAGGGCGCCTTCGAGGTCGATGACGAGGGTCCGGGCCGCCGACGGCTCGGACACGCCAGGATCATACTGGGAGGCACGCTGCTCCATCGGAAAACGCTCTGACTTGCCGCGACATGACCGGCAATTCGGCCGGGGAGCAGGAAATGGACGGCCAACCCTATGGGAACATTCGCTAAAGGCGGCTTAATTCGGTTGGAGAGGTGGGGACGGCTTCCGCCCCAGGCGCTGTTGCCCGGATCCCACAATCCGCCGCGAGCTTCCTGTCCCGGCAGAAACTTTTGCTTTCCGCGCCGTGGACATCGTCCCCGCCCACCCTATCTGCCAATTTCCCTCCACGGGGCTCCCCACCGTGAATCAGATGCCATGACCGAACAAACGCTCGCTGCGCCGATCGACGACCAGCGCCCGCGCGGATTCTCGCGCTACCAGGCGCTCCTCATCGCGCTGCTGGCGCTGACGCAGTTCACGATCATCCTCGATTTCATCATCATGTCGCCGCTCGGCGCCATCCTGATGCCGTCGCTCAACATCACGGCGGGGCAGTTCGGCGTCGCGGTGTCGGCCTACGCGTTCAGCGCGGGAGTGTCGGGCATCCTCGCCGCCGGCTTTGCCGATCGCTTCGATCGCAAGCGCCTCTTGCTGTTCTTCTATGTTGGCTTCGCGCTGGGCACGCTGCTGTGCGCGGTGGCGCCGAACTACCATGTGCTGCTGATCGGCCGGATCGTGACCGGATTGTTCGGCGGCGTGATCGGCGCGGTCGTGCTCGCCATCATCACCGACCTGTTTCCGCTGCAGATGCGCGGCCGCGTGATGGGAATCATCCAGACCGCGTTCGCCGCCAGCCAGGTGCTCGGCATTCCCGCCGGCCTGTTTCTCGCCAATCACTGGAGCTGGCATGTCTGCTTCGTCGCGATCGTCGTGCTGTCGATCGTGACGATCGCGATCATCGCCTTCGCCATGGAGCCGGTCGACGCGCATCTGAAGCTGAAGCAGGACAGAAACCCGTTCCACCATCTGGTCGCGACCATCGGCGAGCCGCGCTATACGCTGGCCTTCGCCGTCACGACGCTGCTGGCGACGGGCGGGTACATGCTGATGCCGTTCTCCAGCGCCTACACGGTGCATAATCTCGGCATCGACATCACGCATCTGCCGACGATCTATCTCGTCTCCGGCCTGTTCAGCATCGTCACCGGGCCGCTGGTCGGCCGCGCCAGCGACGCCTTCGGCAAATATCCGACCTTCGTGTTCGGCTGCGCCATGACCGTCCTCATGGTGCTGATCTACACCCATCTCGGCCACGTCTCGCTCGCGACCGCGATTCTGGTCAACGTGCTGATGTTCGTCGGCATCTTCTCGCGCATGATCCCGTCGCAGGCGCTGATGTCGGCGATTCCCGATGCGAGCCAGCGCGGCTCGTTCAGCGCGGTCAGCGCTTCGCTGCAGCAGCTCTCCGGCGGACTCGGCTCGGTGCTCGCGGCTGCGATCATCGCGCAAGGCGCGGACGGCGCCCTGCTCCATTTTGACCGGATCGGCTACGTCGTCGTGACCACGACGATCGTCACGCTGGTGATGATGTATTTCGTGCAGAAGGCGGTGGCGGAGCGGACGGGGAAGCGGGTGGTGTGAGGGAGCGGCTCCTGCTCCACATTCGGATGAACCCACGCCGGGCCTTCGGTGACCAAGGTTGCATCGATGCGCGAACGGAGATTTCCAGTGAAATTCAAACTTGCCGCCGCGATCCTCGCCGCAGGCCTCACGCTGGCATCGATGGCTTTCGCGCAAGACACCACCCAAAGCACCGCGCCAGCCGACCTTGCCGTGATCGATGCCTGCCTGAAGAAGGTGGAGAAAACCGGCGGTTTCGGCGGCACCTGCGTCGGGCTCGTCGCCGACCCCTGCATCAAGGCGGCAGAGGGCGCGAATGACGATGTCGCCAGATGGAAGGCCTGCGCGGCGCGCGAACTCGCCGTCTGGACGCAGAAAACCAGTGAGGCGCTGAAGAAGGTTCAGGCCGGCGGGTTCGCCGACGCGATCAAGGCGGTCAATGACTCGCAGAAAATTTTCGCCGCGTCGCGTGATCGCCTCTGCGCGGTCTTCGACAACGTCGACCCCGGCATGTACCGGGGCGGCGCGAGCTACTGCCGCCTGCGCGAGACCGCGAACCGCTCGCTGAGCCTGATCAAGCTCGGCGCTGCGGTCAACGAGCACTGAGGCCTCCTAGGGGGGGCTCGGGGTCACCGGCCTTGCCGGCATCTTCCGACGTGGCGACGACGGCCATTCGGCGCGCCATGAGCGCTGTGCTTCGGAGTCGTGGACCGGTCAGCAGCTCGATGTCCTGCGGATGAGCGATTTCAGTCGCTTGAGCAAGGGATGGTGCCCAGGAAAGGACTCGAACCTTCACGGCCGTTAAGCCACTGGCACCTGAAGCCAGCGCGTCTACCAATTCCACCACCTGGGCATGCCGTTTGGGGCACGGAGGCGGTTACTACGGTTCGGTGACGCCGTTGTCAATTCATGCGTGAGGCCGGGCTCGGGATGCCGATTGCGCATCGCAAACCGGCCCGATACAAGCCTGACACGACGCACTCTTTTCCGCAGGAACGGCTCCCATGGCATCGAATCTGGACACGCTCGTCACGGTTTTCGGCGGATCGGGGTTTTTGGGCCGCAGCGTCGTCCGCGCCCTGTGCAAGCGGGATTACCGGGTCCGGGTCGCGGTGCGGCGGCCGGAACTCGCCGGATATCTCCAGCCGCTCGGCCGGGTCGGGCAGGTCCACAATGTGCAGGCGAATCTGCGCTATCCGGCCTCGGTCGAGGCGGCGCTGCGTGATTCGCATGTCGTGATCAACCTCGTCGGCGTCCTCACCGAGGGCGGCGCGCAGACGTTTGACGCCGTCCAGGCCAAGGGCGCCGAGACCGTCGCCAAGGCGGCCGCCGCCGCCGGGGCCCAGCTGGTGCATGTCTCGGCGATCGGGGCCGATGCGCAATCGCCCTCGCGCTATGCCAGGGCCAAGGCGGCCGGCGAAGCGGCGGTCCTGGCCGCGGTTCCCGCCGCCACGATCTTCCGCCCCTCCGTGATGTTCGGCCCCGAGGACCAGTTCACCAACCGCTTTGCCGCACTGGCCCGGATGTCGCCGGTGCTGCCGCTGATCGGCGGCGAGACGAAGATGCAGCCGGTCTATGTCGGCGACGTCGCCAGCGCGATCGCGGATGCCGCCGACGGCAAGGCCAAGGCGGGCGCGACCTACGAGCTCGGCGGGCCGGAAGTGCTGAGCATGCGCGAGATCATCGAGGCGATCCTCGAAATCACCGACCGCAAGCGGATGCTGGTGCCGCTGTCGTTCGGCCTCGCCCGCTTCCAGGCCAACTTCCTGCAATTCGCACCGGGCGCGTTCAAGCTGACGCCCGACCAGGTCACGCTGCTCGAGCGCGACAATGTCGTGTCCGATGCGGCGAAGGCCGCCGGGCTGACGCTGGAAGGCCTCGGCATCACGCCCGATTCGCTGGAAGCGATCGCCCCGCAATATCTCTGGCGCTTCCGCGCGGCCGGTCAGTTCCAGCGCATGAGCGTGTGAGTTTCACCTCTCCCGCTTGCGGGAGAGGTCGCCGCGAAGCGGCGGGTGAGGGCAACGGCCTCAAAACTTCAGCTTCTTGAACACCGCTTCCGGCAACGTCTTGATGATCAGCATCACGAGGCGCCATTTGGCGCTGACATAGACAATATCGGTCTTGTTCTCGACGGCGCGAAGGATCGCAGCGCCGACGACGGGGGCTTCGACGGTGAGCGGACCGATCAGCTTCATGTCTTCGGTCATCCTGGTGCGGACGAAGCCGGGCTTGACCGTGACGACGTGGACGCCGCCCCGGCTGGCGCGGGCGCGCAGGCCGGACAGGAAGGCGGAGAAGCCGGCCTTCGCCGAGCCATAGACATAGTTCGAGGCGCGGCCGCGATCGCCGGCAACCGAGGACACGCCGACCAGCGTGCCGCTGCCGCGGCTCAAGAACTTTTCCGCGAACAGGCCAAGGATCAGCGCCGGGCCCTCGTAGTTGGAGCGCATGATCGCGGTGGCGTGGCCGAGATCGCTCTCGGCCTGTTGCTGCACCCCGAGCAGGCCGACGATCGAGATGACGACATCGGGCAGCGCGGGAAGGCCGGCGACGAAGCCTTCGAACGAGGCGGTGTCGAGCACGTCGAACGTGTGGAGGCCGACCTCGACCTTGTAGCGCGCGCGCAGATCGGCGGCGTCGGGCTCCAGCGCGGCGAGGTCGCGGCCGGCGAGCCCCACATCGTATCCCGCTTTGGCGAAGGCGCGCGCCGCGGCGCGGCCGATGTCGGATGAGCCACCCAGGACCAGTACAGACTTGCGCGACGTCACGGCCTAGACCTCATCAAACAGACGTTGTGAAAGCTTGGAGCGGATATTGCCGGCGGGATCGAGCGATTTGCGGATCGCGTTGAAGCGCGACAGCGCGGGATAGCCGGCATTGAGCGTCTCGCGCGACTGGCGCGCATCCTTGGCGAGATAAAGCCGCCCGCCGGCCTCGACGACGAGGCGATCGATCTCGTCGAGAAAATTCAGGATGTCGCCCCGCACCGGGAAATCCAGCGCCAGCGTGTAGCCGGGCAGCGGAAACGACAGGATGCCGTCGCCTTGGCCGAGCTTCTTCAGCACCGCGAGGAAGGAGGCATCGCCGCGCCGCGCGACGCGATCGAGGATTTCGCCGAGCACGGCGCGCGCACCGTTTTCCGGGATCACACATTGATGCTGCAGGAAGCCGCGCTTGCCGTAGATGCGATTCCAGTCGGCAATGCTGTCGAGCGGGAAGAAATAAGGATAGAGCGAGACCACATGGCTGCGGCCGGCGCGGCGCGCGCCCATGCGGTAATACAGCTCGTTGAAGGCACGGATGCTGAAGCGGTTCAGCGTCATCGAGGGCAAATCGATGGGGACGCCGAGACCGGGATCCTTGCCGGCAGGAAACGCGGCGGCACCGGCAGGAAGCTCGTCCTTGCCGGCGTGCTCGCCGAGATAGATCAGCGAGCGGCCGAGATCCTTGCCGCGCGCGGCACAATCGATCCAGGCCACCGAATAGGTCGCGGCATCGCCTGCATCGAGCGCGCGCATCGCCGCATCGAGATCGGACGCTGAGATCACGCGCTCGCGGATCCATCCCGTTTCGACCTTGCGCAGCCGTAGCGTCGCCTCGAGGATGATTCCGGTCAGACCCATGCCGCCGATTGTGGCAAAGAATGCATCGGAGTTCTGCTCGCGCGAGGCCTCGATGGTCTCGCCCTCGCCCGTGCGCAGCAGGATGCTGTCGACGTAACGGCCGAAGCCGCCCTCGCAATGATGGTTCTTGCCGTGCACGTCGGCGGCGATGGCGCCGCCGATCGACACGAAGCGCGTGCCGGGCAGCACGAAGGGCAGAAAACCGCGCGGGCCGAAAGTGTCGATGAGATCCGAGAGCAGCACGCCAGCCTCGAGGCGGATGCGTCCACTCGCCGGATCGAACCACCTGATGCGGTCGAAGCCCGTCATCGCGACGGTCCTGACGGCCCCGATCGCGGCATCGCCATAGGCGCGGCCATTGCCGCGCGCCACGGTGCCGGACACCATGGCTTCAGCAACGGCCTCGAACGACCGCGGCCGCAGCACGTCGCTATCGACGACCGGGAAACGGCCCCAGCCGCTGACGAGGGTCATCGTTCAGCTCCTGTGCCGGGCGCGCCGCCCTGCATTCCGAAACTGAGTACCGGTCAAAAGCTTATATTGCGTTGAAGGCGTGAGCCATCCGGAGTCTCGATGCCCACCTCTCCCCGACGGGGAGAGGTGAACCGAGAACCTCGGCCAGCATTGTCCGATCAGATGCCTACCTGCCCAATGCCAGCGCGATCAGGCCGAGCGTGCCGACGATGACGCGCCACCAGGCGAACAGCACGAAGCCGTGGCGGGTGACGTAGGTCAGGAACGTCTTCACCACGATGATAGCAGTGATGAACGAGACCACGAAGCCGATCGCGACGATGTTCATGTGATCCATCGTCATCTCGGCGCGGTTCTTGTAGAAATCGTAGGCGAACGCGCCGATCATGGTGGGGATGGCGAGGAAGAATGAGAACTCCGCCGCCGCGCGCTTGTCGGCGCCCAAGAGCATCGCAGCGACAATGCTGGCGCCGGAGCGCGACACGCCCGGGATCATCGCCACACACTGCGCGATGCCGATATAGAGATACATCAAGAGCGGAAACTTGGTGGCGTCGTGCTCGCGCGGCTTGAGATCGAGCTTGTCGACCCAGAGCAGGATGGCGCCGCCGACGATCAGCGTGAAGCACACGACCCACGGATTGAACAGCAGGGTCTTGATGTATTTGCCGGCGACGAGGCCGACGATCACGGCCGGCAGGAACGCCACCAGCACGCCGATCACGAAGCGGCGCGCATAGGCATCGCCCGTGAACAGGCCGATCACGACATCCCAGAGCTTCCTGAAGTAGAGCCCCACGATCGCGAGGATCGCGCCCAGCTGGATCAGGACCGTAAACGAATCCCAGAACGCACCTTCGCCGAGATGGAAGAAGCGCTCCGCGAGCAGGAGGTGGCCGGTCGAGGATACGGGAAGGAACTCGGTCACACCCTCGATGATGCCGAGGATCACTGCCCGTATTGCGTCTGACATATTTACGGTCCATTTCGGCTGGAAAAGCGGGGCTCTTCTCGCCTATTCGCCCCCATGCCGCAATCGCAAAATGCGACATCACGCCCTTGCTTCGCGGTTTTGAAGGGCTAGTGTGGCGCCGCACAAACATTGATGGATTCTTAAGCACCATCAAATAGTCAAAGGCTTCATGTTTACGCTGTTTCATCATCCGTTCTGCCCGCATTCGCGCTTCATCCGCCTGATCGTGGGTGAATACGGGCTCGACCTGAAGCTGGTCGAGGAGCGCAGCTGGGAGCGGCGCGAGGCGTTTCTGCTGCTGAATGCGGCCGGCACCACGCCTGTGCTGGTGGACGAGGAACAGCCGCCGATCCCGGGCGCGGCCATCATCGCCGAATATGTCGACGAGGCCTATGGCGCGGGGATGGGCGTCAAGCGCCTGATGCCGGAGACCACCTTCGAGCGCGTCGAGGTGCGCCGGCTGATGGCCTGGTTCAACGAAAAGTTCTTCGAGGAGGTCTCGCACCCGCTCGTCACCGAGCGGATCTACAAGCGCTTCATGAGCGAGGAGAACGGCGGCGGCCCGCCTTCGGCGGACGTGATGCGCGCAGCGAAAGCCAATGTGCGCTATCATCTGGCCTATATCGGCTGGCTGGCGCAGACGCGCAATTTCCTCGCCGGCGACCGGCTCACCTACGCGGATCTCGCCGCCGCGGCGCATCTCTCGGCGATCGACTATCTGGGCGACGTGCCATGGAGCGAGGACGACGCAGCAAAGGCGTGGTACGCGCGGGTGAAATCCCGCCCGTCGTTCCGTCCGCTGCTGAGCGAATGGCTGGCCGGCGTGCCGGCGTCGCGGACCTATGTGGACCTGGATTTCTGAGCTCCGACCCGACTGAGCTGAAGGCGGCGCTGGCGCGCGAAGCGCACGCGCTCGGCTTCGACTGCATCGGCGTCACCGCGCCGGGCACGATCGATGCGGCCGGAAAATACTTCCTCGAATTCATCGCCTCGGGCGGCCATGGCGACATGGACTGGCTGGCGAACCAACCGGAGCGCCGCGTCGATCCGCGCGGGCTGTGGGCCGACGTGCGCAGCGTGATCATGCTCGGCGTCAATTACGGTCCCGACTCCGATCCGCTCGCGGTCCTGAAGCAGCGCACGCGCGCGGCGATCTCGGTCTATGCGCAAGGTGACGACTATCATGACATCATCAAGAAGCGGCTGAAGGCGCTGGCGCGCTGGCTGGTGGCGACCGCGCCGTCGGACGTGAAGGTGTTCGTCGACACTGCGGCGGTGATGGAAAAGCCGCTGGCGCAGACCGCGGGCCTTGGCTGGCAGGGCAAGCACACCAACCTCGTCTCGCGCGAGTTCGGCTCGTGGCTGTTTCTCGGTGCGATCTACACCACGCTCGATCTGCCGCACGATGCCGCCGAGATCGATCATTGCGGCTCGTGCCGGGCCTGTCTCGACATCTGCCCGACCGCGGCCTTTCCCGCGCCCTACAAGCTCGATGCGCGGCGCTGCATCTCGTATCTCACGATCGAGAACAAAGGGCCGATCCCGCACGAGTTTCGCAAGGCTATCAGTAATCGCATCTATGGCTGCGACGATTGCCTCGCGGCATGCCCCTGGAACAAGTTCGCGCAGGAGGGGCGCGAGGCCAAGCTCGCCGCGCGCGACGAATTGCGCGCGCCTGATCTCGCCGAGCTGGCACGGCTGGACGATGCCGCGTTTCGTGCGCTGTTCACGAAGTCGCCGGTGAAGCGCATCGGGCGCGACCGGTTCTTGCGGAATGTGCTGATTGCGATCGGCAACTCAGGCGAGGCGGCACTGGCGGACGAGGCGCGGCGGTTACTCGATGACTCAAGCCCACTGGTGCGCGGGGCGGCGGTGTGGGCGCTGGGGCAGTTGGTGTCACGAGAAGAGTTTGAGGCGATGAGATCTGCTGCTGCGCGCAAGGAGCACGACGATAGCGTGCGTGAGGAGTGGCGGGCTGCGTCCTAATTCTCTGCTGTCATTCCCCGCGAAAGCGGGGAATCCAGTACGCCGCGGCCTGTCGATTCAACCACAACCGCCGCGGCGTACTGGATCGCCCGGTCAGGCCGGGCGATGACACCTTTTGTATGGTGAGCACACACGCCCTCACCACCCTTGATTTCCCCGCGCGTTCCCGCAATCTCGCGCGTCATGACAAACATGCCTTTCTTCACCCGGGAGGGTGACACATTCCATCCGACGGAAGTCGCCAACGGTCCATGGGATCCGAAATCGCTGCACGGGCGCGTCATCATCGGCCTGCTCGGCTTCGTCATCGAGGAGCGCCATTCCGGGCCCGAATTCGTGCCGGCGCGGCTCACGGTCGACATGTTCCGGCTGCCGACCATCGACAAGCCGATCGAGGTGAGGACGCGCCTGGTGCGCGATGGACTGCGCATCCGCGTGGTCGAGGCGGAGTTTCTTTCCGGCGGCGTCAGCATGGCGCGCGCCTCGTGCCAGCTGCTGCGCAAGACGCAGAATCCCGATGGCAATGTGTGGTCGCCGCCGAACTGGGATGCGCCGAAACCATCCGACATTCCCAAGCCGACCGATCCCCGGCTCGGCATGAACGGCAAATGGGCGACGCGCCCCATCGTCGGCCATATGGGCTCGCTGGGGCCGCGCCGGCTGTGGATGAGCGAGGTGCGCGAGCTCGTCGCCGGCGCCGCGATGACACCGTTCGTCCATGTCGCCACCGGCGCCGATTTTGCCAGCCCGTTTGCCAATGCCGGCGACCAGGGGCTCGGCTACATCAACAGCGACGTCACGATCTATCTGCACCGCCTGCCGGTGACGGAGTGGATCGGCTTCGAGGTGGTGAACCACCACGCCACCGACGGCGTCGCGATCGGCGAATGCTGGCTCCATGACGAAGCGGGCCCGATCGGCACCGCGACGGTGGCCGCGCTGGCGCAGCGCAAACCGATGGCGAATCCGTCGAAGCGTTAGCTCACTGCCGTTATTCCGGGGCGTGACGAAGTCACGAGCCCGGAATCCATCGGACGGCAGAGTTGGTGGAGGAATGGATTCCGGGTTCGCGCTACGCGCGCCCCGGAATGACGGCTAGATGCCGCTGCATCTCCGGCCGCGCCTTGAGCTCGGCGCCCTGCTTTGCAACGATCTTCGCGATCCGCTCCGGCGCAAATCTCAAGTCGACAAACGCCGGCGCGGTGTTGGCGACTTCATGATAGCTCGCGATCCTGCCGTCCTTCAGCGTCATGATCGCAACGCCCTCGAACATCGCGCGCGCGCCGTTCGCTTCCGGCAATGTCGATTTGTAGCTGAAGGTGTAGCGCGCATAGAGCGTGGTGCCGTCGGTGACGGGGTCATGCATGTCCCAGCGGAAATCCGTCGCCGTGCGATAGAACCAGTCGTCGATCATCGCGGCGATCTTCGCGCGGCCGGCGAAGGCGCCGTAGAAGACGTCGTGATAGACGCCGTCCTCGGTGAACAGCTCGGCGAAGGCTTTGCCGTTGCGTTGCTCGACCGCGTCGCAGAACGCGCGCAGCATGACGGTGGTGGTCGTCATTGACGTTTCTCCCTTCCCGTTTCTGTCATGCCCCGCGAAGGCGGGGCATCCAGTACGCCGCGGCTTCTCGGCTTAAGCACGATGGCCTCTGGAATACTGGATTGCCCGCCTTCGCGGGCAATGACAGCGAGCACTGCAACTTCACCCGATCTCCGCCACCGCGGCAAGAATGCGCGCAATGTCCTGCGGGCGTGACAGGCGGTGATCGCCGTCCTGGATCAGTGTCAGCACGACGTCGTCGGCCGGCAGGCGATGGGTGAGCGCGAACGCATGCTGCCACGGCACATCGGGATCCTTCGCGCCCTGCAGGATGCGGACGGGGCAGCCGAGATCGATGGCGCTGCCGAGCACGAGGTGGTTGCGCCCCTCCTCGATCAGGTTCCGCGTGATCGGATAGGGCGTGCCGTCGCCGTACTCCGACGGGCGCAGCCAGAAGCCCCTGGTCTCGATCTCCTTCTTCACCGCGGGCGAGAAATTCTTCCACATCAGCTCTTCGGTGAAATCGGGCGCCGGCGCGATCAGCACGAGCCCTGCGAGCGACGCTTTGCCGGCACGCTTCTTGATCTCGCGGGCGAGCAGCAGCGCCATCCAGCCGCCCATGGAGGAGCCGATCAGGATTTGCGGGCCGTCGCAAAAGCGCTCGAACACCGCAATACTGTCCTCGAGCCAGCTGCCGATGGTTCCGTCGGCGAAATCGCCGCTGGATTCGCCGTGACCGGAATAGTCGAACCGGACCACAGCACGGCCGCGCTCGTGGGCCCAGGCATCCAGCGCCACGGCCTTGCCACCCTGCATGTCCGACTTGAAGCCGCCCAGCCAGACCAGGCCGGGGCCTTTTCCGGGACGGCGGCGCACCGCGATCCGGCGTGCGGACGGCCCTTCGTCCACATCGATGAACTCAAGCGCGGCATCGGGAATTGCGTCGGTCATGGAACGTTTACTCTGGCTGTGCGGTTTGAGCTGTCCGGACCTGTTCCGAAGACGACCGGCATCGCTATTGGTCCTTTGGGACGCTTGCGGAACAGAGGCAAGGTGTCTATGTCGGTCAGCGTGCCGAGGGCCGTGACCAAAATGCCTCGCATTTGAGGGTTTTTCGCGCCTCGTACCAGCGACTTGCTTGCCCGCAAACGCATCTTCCTTCAAAATAGCCGCTTCTTTCACAACTTTGGAGAACCACCCATTCGCCGTCCTAATAAAGCTCCGCCCGCTGCCAGCAAAGACGGGCCGCGCATCAATGATGATATCCGCAATGCGCAGATCCAGCTGATCGACCAGACCGGTGACAACAAGGGCACGGTCGAAACGGTCGTCGCCATCCGGATGGCCCAGGAAGCTGGCATGGATCTGGTCGAGATTTCGCCGAATACCAGCCCTCCCGTCTGCAAGATCATGGACTACGGGAAGTACAAGTATTCCGCCCAGAAGAAAGCCGCGGAAGCCCGCAAGCGGCAGAAGACCGTCGAGATCAAGGAGATCAAGCTCCGTCCGATGATCGACGATCACGATTACGACGTGAAGATGCGCGCGATGCAGCGGTTCTTCGAAGAGGGCGACAAGGTCAAGATCACGCTGCGCTATCGCGGCCGCGAAATGGCGCACCAGGAGATCGGCACCAAGCTGCTCGACAAGATCAAGACCGACGTCGCCGAGCTCGCCAAGGTCGAGCAGGACGCGCGGTTCGAAGGTCGCCAGGTCGTCATGGTGCTGGCGCCGCGCTGACGCGCAACGCTTCGGGACTTGAGAATGCAACGGCCCGTCCGGATCCCCGGCGGGCCGTTTGTGTATCAGGTCCGCGTCGCCTGCCAGGTGCCGCTGCACTGGTCGCCCAAAATGATGCCCTTCCACGACCCGGCGCCGTTCACGCGGGCGAGCCGGCCGCCGCCGCTGGCGTGGGACGCGCCGACCGAGACCTGCACGGCGACAGCGCCGGAACGGTTGACCCGGCCCGAGACCCGGCCGCCGCCGGCGGAGGAGACGCGGGTGCCTGTCACGGTGAAGGGAACGCTGTAGCCCGAGCTGCAATTGCCGCGGGTGGTGGCGAAGGTGACGTTCCAGATGCCGTCATAGCGGCCGGCGCGGGCATCGGCGGCCTGAGGCAGCGCAGCCGCGGCGAGCACGGCGAACAGCGCCAGACGGCGCGGACGAGCGAAATCGGCCAGTGAAATCAGAAATTGCGGGAAATGAGCCATTTTGGACCTGCTTCAGCGAGAAGGCTTGGACATGAGGGTAGCAGCGTCCAATAGTCGGCGGGGTGGTTTCGGCGGTTCATCGTTGCCAATTGGCCTGTGCTCTGTCATAAGCCCAGCCTTCATCGCCCGGCTGATTTACGGGCTGCCGTGGCGGTGTCTCGTGCGGGTTTCGCGCTCGTTCGCAAAACCTGAGCACAATCAACGCTCTAACGAGCATTTTTGACGGTCCAGCCGCCTTCGCGGGCGGATCTCTGTGGCCATTAGGAGAGCCAAATGCCCAAGCTGAAGACCAAATCGGGCGCTAAAAAGCGCTTCAAGGTGACTGCAACCGGCAAAGTGATGCACGCCCAGCGCGGCAAGCGTCACGGCATGATCAAGCGGACGAAGAAGCAGATCCGTCAGCTCCGCGGCACCCGCGTGCTGTTCAAGACCGACGGCGACAACGTCAAGAAGTACTTCTTGCCGAACGCCTGATCGCGTCCACGATCATTGCCATCCCTGCCGCGTCCGCGCGGCGATCCGATAACCAAAGTCATCTCTGAAGGATTTCGTCATGTCTCGCGTCAAACGCGGTGTGACCGCCCACGCCAAGCACAAGAAAGTCTACAAGGCCGCCAAGGGCTTCTACGGCCGCCGCAAGAACACCATCCGCGCCGCCAAGCCGGCCGTGGAGAAGGCCCAGCAATACGCCTTCCGCGATCGCAAGCGTCGCAAGCGCACCTTCCGCGCGCTCTGGATCCAGCGCCTCAACGCTGCCGTCCGTCCGTTCGGCCTGACCTACAGCCGATTTATCGACGGCTTGGCCAAGTCGGGCATCACCGTGGACCGCAAGGTGCTGTCGGATCTCGCGATCCGCGAGCCTGCCGCGTTCCAGGCGATCGCCGAGAAGGCCAAAGCCGCGCTGGCGGCGTAAGCCGCCCAACTGCGCAACTTGCGCAGCATTGAGCTTGTGATGGCCCGGGCAGAGGCGCGTCTCGCGCTTCATCGCCCCGGCCGTCATCTCTCGCGCAAGCACACTTCTCCGACGTGGATGCCCGGCGAATCTAACGCGAAGACGCGCTTCGCGCTTTTGGGCCGGGCGTGACGGGCTAGGATCATCGGCTCAGCATCCTGGCCAAAAGGGATTGCCATGACCGATCTTGCCCAGCTCCAAGCCCAGATCATCGCCGACATCGCCGCGGCTGCCGACGAGGCTGCGTTAGAGGCCGTGCGCGTTGCAGCCCTCGGCAAGAAGGGCTCGATCTCGGCGCTGCTCGCCACGCTCGGCAAGATGTCGCCGGACGAGCGCAAGACGCAAGGCGCGGCGATCAACCAGGCCAAGGACGACGTCAGCCAGGCGCTTGCGGCGCGACGCGACGTGCTGAAGTCGGCCGCGCTGGATGCGCGGCTGGCGTCCGAGACCGTCGACGTCACCCTGCCGCTGCGCGATACGGCGGCGGAGGCCGGCCGCATCCATCCGCTGAGCCAGGTCTGGGACGAGCTCACCACCATCTTCGCCGACATGGGATTCTCGGTGGCCGAAGGCCCTGATATCGAGACCGACGACTACAACTTCACCAAGCTGAATTTTCCGGAAGGCCATCCGGCGCGCGAGATGCACGACACGTTCTTCTTCCATCCGAAGGAGGACGGCTCGCGCATGCTGCTGCGGACCCACACCTCGCCGGTGCAGGTGCGCACGATGCTGAGCCAGAAGCCGCCGATCCGCGTGATCTGCCCGGGCCGCACCTATCGCATCGATTCGGACGCGACCCACACGCCGCAATTCCACCAGGTCGAAGGCCTCGTCATCGACAAGGGCTCGCATCTCGGCCACCTCAAATGGATCCTGCACGAGTTCTGCAAGGCGTTCTTCGAGGTCGACCACATCAACATGCGCTTCCGGCCCTCGTTCTTCCCGTTCACCGAGCCGTCGCTCGAAGTCGACATCCAGTGCCGCCGCGACAAGGGCGAGATCCGCTTCGGCGAGGGCGAGGATTGGCTCGAGATCCTCGGCTGCGGCATGGTGCATCCGAACGTGCTGCGCGCCTGCGGCATCGATCCCGACGAGTACCAGGGCTTTGCCTGGGGCATGGGCATCGACCGCATCGCCATGCTGAAATACGGCATCGCCGACCTGCGCCAGCTGTTCGACAGCGACGTCCGCTGGCTGTCCCACTACGGCTTCAAGCCGCTCGAAGTACCAACGCTTGCCGGAGGGCTGAGCACGTGAAATTCACCCTCTCCTGGCTGAAGGATCATCTCGAGACCGACGAGCCTTTGGACAAGCTCGCCGACAAGCTCACCATGATCGGGCTCGAGGTCGAGAACATCGAGGACAAGGCGAAGGCGCTGAAGCCGTTCACCATTGCGAAGGTGATCTCGGCCGAGCAGCATCCGAATGCGGATCGCCTGCGGGTCTGCATGGTCGATACCGGCGACGGTGGTGCGCCGGTGCAGGTCGTGTGCGGCGCGCCGAATGCGCGTACAGGCCTCGTCAGCGTGTTCTCACCGCCCGGCACCTACATTCCCGGCAAGGACATCACGCTGGGCGTCGGCACCATTCGCGGCGTCGAGAGCCGCGGCATGCTGTGCTCGGCGGCCGAGCTGCAGATCTCCAACGACCATGACGGCATCATGGAATTGCCGGCGGACGCGCCGATCGGCGCGGCTTACGCCGAATGGGCCGGGCTCGGCGATCCCGTGATCGAGATCAACCTGACGCCGAACCGGCAGGACTGCACCGGCGTGCATGGCATCGCGCGCGATCTCGCCGCCGCCGACATGGGCAGGTTCAAGGACCCTACGATCAAGCCGATCAAGGGCGAATTCCCCTGCCCCGTGAAGGTCACGGTCGAGGATGCCACGCTCTGTCCGGGTTTTGCGCTCCGCCTGGTGCGCGGCGTCAAGAACGGACCGTCGCCGGAATGGCTGCAGAAGCGGCTGACCGCGATCGGGCTGCGTCCGATCAACGCGCTGGTCGACATCACCAACTTCATGACCTACGACCGTGCGCGCCCGCTGCACGTGTTCGACGCCAGGAAGGTGAAGGGCAATCTCGTCGTGCGCCGCGCGCGCGAGGGCGAGAGCCTGCTGGCGCTCGACGGCCGCACCTACAATCTCGATCCCGCCATTTGCGTGATCGCCGACGAGCATGGCGTCGAATCGCTCGCCGGCATCATGGGCGGCGAAGCCTCGGGCTGCGACGAGAACACGACTGACGTGCTGATCGAATCGGCGCTGTGGAACGAGATCAACATCGCCCAGACCGGCCGCAAGCTCGGCATCAATTCGGACGCGCGCTACCGCTTCGAGCGCGGCGTCGATCCGGCCTTCATGGTGCCCGGCGTCGAGCTCGCGACCAAGCTGGTGATGGAGATGTGCGGCGGCACGCCGTCCGAAACAGTCGTGGTCGGCAAAGCCTTCGCCGACGACCGCGTGATCGACTTCCCGGTCACGGAGGTGAAGCGCCTCTCCGGCATCGAGGTGCCGCAGGTCGAGATGAAGCGCATCCTGACCCATCTCGGCTTCATGATGGCGGGTCCGGGCCCGGTGGTGAAGGTCGCGGTGCCCTCGTGGCGCTCCGACGTGCACGGCAAGGCCGACATCGTCGAGGAGATCGTCCGCATCTTCGGCGTCGACAAGGTGCCGATGACGCCGTTCGAGCGCGGCGACGAGCCGCGCAAGCCGGTGCTCACGCCGCTGCAGCTGCGCACCCGCCGCGCGCGGCGCGCGCTCGCGAGCCGCGGCATGGTGGAAGCCGTGACCTGGTCGTTCATCGCAAAACCTGCCGCCGAATTGTTCGGCGGCGGACAGCGCGAGCTCGAAGTGGCGAACCCGATCGCATCCGATCTCTCCGACATGCGCCCGACCCTGCTCGCCGGCCTGATCGCGGCGGCGCAGGCCAATGCCGATCGCGGCTTCGGCGATGTCGCGCTGTTCGAGGTCGGCCAGGTGTTCAAGGGCGATCGCCCGCAGGACCAGTTCATGGCGGCGAGTGGCGTGCGCCGCGGCCTTGCTTCGTCTGAAGGTCTCGGACGGCACTGGTCCGGTTCGGCGCAGGCCGACGTGTTCGACGCCAAGGCCGATGCGTTGGCGGTGCTGGCGGCCGCCGGCGCGCCGATGCAGGCGCTGCAGATCGTGGCGGGTGGTCCCGGCTGGCTGCATCCGGGCCGCTCCGGCACGATCCAGATCGGGCCGCAGAACGTGCTCGGATATTTCGGCGAAGTGCACCCCAAAGCGCTCGAGGCACTCGGCGCCGACGGGCCGCTTGTCGTGTTCGAGGTGATCCTCGACCGCATCCCCGAGGCCAAGAAGAAGCCGACGCGCGCCAAGCCCTTGATCGAGCTCTCGGCGTTCCAGCCGGTGTCGCGCGACTTCGCGTTCATTGTCGACCGCGGCGTCAAGGCCGGCGACATCGTTCGCGCCGCGCAAGGCGTCGACAAGAAGCTGATCACGGGCGTCAACGTCTTCGACGTCTACGAGGGCAAGGGCATCGATGACGGCAAGAAGTCGATCGCGATCGCGGTCACGCTTCAGCCCCGCGAGAAGACCCTGACCGATCAGGAGATCGAGGCCGTCGGCGCCAAGATCGTGGCCGAGGTCACCAAGAAGATCGGCGGCGTTTTGCGAGCATGACGCCGAAAAGTGTGAAGCGGTTTTCGGACAAAAGTCATGCTTGGGAGTCATAGAGCATGACCTTCGCTGATTTCCTTCCGAAGGACTTCAGCCTCACGATCGCGACGGCGCTCTGCGCCGTCGCTTTCGTTTCGGGCACCGCGCGCGGCTTCTCCGGCTTCGGCGCGGCGCTGATCTTCATGCCACTGGCAAGCAGCTTCGCGGCGCCGCGGCTCGTTGCAGCCCTGCTGCTCGTCATCGACTTCGTCGCGGCCGCGCCGCTGCTGCCCGAGGCCTGGCGGAAGGCCGATCGCAAGGCCACCGCGGTCATCGTGCTGGGCGCGCTGATCGGCGTACCCATCGGCACTTATTTCCTCAGCGTGCTCGAACCCGTCACCACGCGCTGGATCATCTCCTGCTTCGTCGCGGCGCTGTTGCTGCTATTGCTGTCGGGGTGGCGCTATCGCGGCAAGGACCACGCCTGGCTGTCGGTCGGCATCGGCGGCCTCTCCGGCTTCTGCAGCGGTCTCGCGCAGACCGGCGGCCCGCCGATCGTCGGCTACTGGCTCGGCCGCCCGATCGCGCCGATCGTCGCGCGCGCCAACATCGTGCTGTTCTTCGGCGCGTCGGATTTCTTCTCGATGGTCAGCTACGCAACCACCGGCCTGATCAGCCGCGAATCGCTGGTGCTGTCGCTGATCGTCGGCCCCGTCTACGCCCTCGGCGTCGCCTTCGGCGCCTCGCTGTTCGGGCGCGCGAGCGAGAAAGTGTTTCGCGGCATCTGCTACGCGCTGATTGCGATGGCCGTGATCTTTGGGCTGCCGGCGTTGGACGGCGTGTTGCGGTAACTACTGCCTCGGCACGCGCCGCTTCTTGGTCGACTGCGTCGGCACATCTGCAGGCTCGTCCTTGAGCGCGCCGATCTTGCGCAGGGCTGCATCCGCGGCGCGTTCGCCGCTGTCCCAGGCGCCATCGACGGTGCCCCAAAGCGTCTCGTGCGTGGCTTCGCCGGCGAGGAAGACATTGCCGATCGGCTCGGTCAGAATCTTTCGCGAGAGCTGGCCGCCGGGCGCAGACGCCGACATTGCGCCCATCACGTAGGGCGAGGCATTCCAGCGCGTGGCGCTGGTCTTCTGCACGGCGGAAGCAGCCTCGCTGCCGAACAGCTTTGCGATCCACTCCTTGGCAAAGGCCACCATCGCCTTCTCGCCCTGCTCCGAGAGATCGCGGCCGAACGAGCCGCCGACATCGATCGAGCACAGCGAGGAGCCGCCGATATTGGCGAACATCAACGCCGTGCGGGTCGAATTGCTCTGCTCGATGAGGATGTCGTCGCGCGAGAGGCCGAGCGGATTGCCCGGCAGCTGCAGCACGATGCGATCGTAGCTGCCGAGGCTGAGCTTCGATGCCGCATCCAGCGTTCGCTTGGGAATGTCGGGGGCGAACTTGATGGCGCCCGATGTCAGCACGTTGGTCGAGACCGTGACGATGGCGGCGCGCGCGGTGATCTTGCCGGCCTGCGTCTCGACGCTGACGTCGCGGTTGCTCCAGGCGATGCGGCTCGCCGGTGTCGCCAGCGCCACCGGCGCCTGCTCGGCGAGCCTGGCGATCAGCGTGCCCAGGCCCTGGCGGCAGGCGATCGCTGCGTTGCGGTCCTGCGCGCGTCCCTTGTCGATCGCGGACAGCTCCTTCAGGTCCTTGCCGGCGAAGCTCGCGCCGAGCATGAACTCGGCCGCGCCGGCCCAGTCGCCGAGATCCTTCGGCAGCACGGCGGCACAGGAGGTATCGAGCTTGCCCCGCGCGGCCTCGTCGATGGCACGGTTGGCGCGCACCAGGGCGGCCAGGAACTGCTCGGTCTCGCCTGCGCGGGCGTTGCGGCGGCCGATGCGCATCTTCTGGCCCGAGGGCGCCGGCAGCACGTCGAGCCCGGCACTGCGCGCCAGCCGGATCATCGGGTTGGTGTCGGGATTGTGCATCCAGCGCGCGCCGCGGTCGAACGGGGTGTCGAAGGTCGTGCTGTCGGTGATGCAGCGGCCGCCGACTTGCGATGCTGCTTCCACCACGATGACCTTGCGGCCCGTTGCCATGATACGCCGCGCCGCGGCAATTCCCGCAGCCCCCGCACCGATCACCACGATGTCGGCCTCGCGCGGCAGGGGCGCGGCGGATGCGCGCAGCACCGGCATCGCCGCAAGGACCGCGGACGCCGAAAGGAAGCCGCGGCGCGTGATTGTCATGTCATGGTTTCCGGGGACTTGCGGCGAACGGGAACAGCCCGCGAACCTTGCCGTATCTGATGTTGCGCAGCAACCATCATGGTGAATCAATCATGCTTGATCTCACAGAGCGATGAACCGAATTGCAACACGTTTCGACCATGATAGAGAAGGGAAAAAGACGGCCGGAAAAGGCCGTGGGGGGAGTTCGAGATGGGGACGGTCCTGGATTCTGTCGGCAAGCTGATTGCCGCGTACCTCTCAAAGGAGGTGCCGGGCTATGAGCCGTTCACGCCGAGCGACCCGGAGCATCTGCGCGGCGTCATCGCGCCCGGCGACGTGCTGCTGGTCGAGGGCAACAACCGCATCTCCGGCATCATCAAATATTTGACCCAGTCGACCTGGTCGCATGCCGCGCTCTATGTCGGTCCGATCGAGGGCGCAGAGGAGCCTAATGGCGAGCCACATGTTCTGATCGAGGCCAACATCGGCGAAGGCGTCACCTCGGCACCGCTCTCGAAATATTTCCCCTATCACACCCGCCTCTGCCGCCCGGTCGGGCTGTCCTATGAGGACCGCACCACGGTCTGCCGCTATGCGATCAACCGCATCGGCTTCGGCTACGACACCAAGAACATCGTCGACCTCATGCGCTATTTGTTCCCGCTGCCGATACCGCAGCGCTGGCGCCGGCGCATGATCGCGATCGGCTCAGGTGACCCGACCAAAATCATCTGCTCGGCCCTGATCGCGCAGGCGTTCGACGCGGTGCGCTATCCGATCCTGCCGAAGATCACCAAGGCCGGCAGCCGCGCCGCACGGCGCGAGATCCTGCACATCCGCGATTCCTCGCTCTACATGCCCCGCGACTTCGACATCTCGCCCTATTTCGAGGTGGTCAAGCCCACCATCGTCAATGGATTCGACTACACCGCCCTGCACTGGGCCGACAAGCAAAAGCCGCTCGAGGAGGTGGCGGGCACGTTCAGTGTGTTTCCAGAAGCGCTCCGTGCGCCGCCGCTCGTTCCTGAGGCGATTGACGAAGAGACGCCGACTGAGATTCCGGCTGAAGAAGTGAGCGCGCAAGCCAGCGTGGTTTTCTCCGAGCACTTTGTGCTGCTCAGCGAGCTCGCGGTGTACCGCGCGCAGACGCGGGAGTTGGCGGCTTAGGTTCGGCGCGCGGAGAGATCTCGCCCGGTCTCGTAGGGTGGGCAGAGGCGCGAAGCGCCGTGCCCACGTTCTCACGCGATCCCTGAGGGATGGTGGGCACGCTCCGCTTTGCCCACCCTACGAGACTTCTCCACCGTCATTGCGAGGAGCTCTTGCGACGAAGCAATCCAGACTGCCTCCGCGGTAAAAGTCTGGATTGCTTCGCTGCGCTCGCAATGACGATGGAGAGCGCGAGGCTTACCGCTCCGCCCGTCCGATCACCGCCATCAACTCCGCGATCTTGGCGCGCTGGTCGGCCTTGTCGCCGCTCGCGATGGCGTGCTCGACGCAATGGGCGACGTGATCCTTCAGGACCTCCTCCTCGACCCGGCGCAGTGCGGCGCGCACCGCCGCGATTTGCGTCACGATGTCGATGCAGTCTCGTAGGGTGGGCAGAGGCGCGAAGCGCCGTGCCCACGTTCTCACGCGATCACTAACGGATGGTGGGCACGCTCCGCTTAGCCCACCCTACGAGACTTCTCTACCGTCATTGCGAGGAGCTCTTGCGACGAAGCAATCCAGACTGCCTCCGCGCTAAAAGTCTGGATTGCTTCGCTGCGCTCGCAATGACGGAAGAGAGCGCGAGGGTTACCGCTCCGCCCGTCCGATCACCGCCATCAACTCCGCGATCTTGGCGCGCTGGTCGGCCTTGTCGCCGCTCGCGATGGCGTGCTCGACGCAATGGGCGACGTGATCCTTCAGGACCTCTTCCTCGACCCGGCGCAGCGCGGCGCGCACCGCTGCGATTTGCGTCACGATGTCGATGCAGTAGCGGTCTTCCTCTACCATTTTCGAGAGGCCACGAACCTGGCCCTCGATCCGGCCGAGACGTTTTCCGACGGATACCTTGATGTCCTTGCGCATGGCGTCTATATACCCCTACCGGGTATAGGTTTCAAGACCAGGCGCAAAGGCCGGAACATGGCAATGAACAACAACGAGCACGAGCATCGTCACAGCGCGGAAACGCCTGCCGGGTGCGGCTGTTCCACGAAAGCTGCAGCGCCGGCGGCCAAGCCCGAGGCTCCCTCGTGCTGCGGCGGCCACGGCGATCATACCGGCCATGGCCATCATCACGCCCACGATCATGGCAACGCCGCAACCAAGGTCAAAGACCCCGTCTGCGGCATGAGCGTCGATCCCGCGACCTCGAAGCATCGCTTCGAACATCATGGCGAGACCTTCCATTTCTGCTCGGCCGGCTGCCGCACCAAGTTCGCCGCCGATCCCGCCAAGTATCTTGCCAAGTATCTTGCCAAGGACAAGGCGCCCGAACCGGAGATGCCCGCGGGCACGATCTACACCTGTCCGATGCACCCGCAGATCCGCCAGGTCGGGCCGGGCACGTGCCCGATCTGCGGCATGGCGCTGGAGCCTGAGGTCGCAAGCCTGGAGACCGGCCCCAATCCGGAGCTCGCGGACATGACGCGGCGGTTCTGGATCGGCGGCGTGCTGTCGCTGCCGCCGGTGGTGCTGGAGATGGGCGGCCATCTCGCAAGCCCCCACAGCTGGATCGATCCGACGCTGTCGAACTGGATCCAGCTCGTCTTCGCAACGCCCGTGGTGCTGTGGGCCGGCTGGCCATTCTTCGTCCGCGGCTGGCAATCGCTGCTGACGCGCAATCTCAACATGTTCACGCTGATCGCGATGGGCACGGGCGTTGCCTATGTCTACAGCGTGCTCGGCACGGTCACACCGCAGATCTTCCCCGCCACCTTCCGCGGCCATGAAGGCGCGGTCGCGGTCTATTTCGAAGCCGCCGCGGTCATCACCGTGCTGGTGCTGCTCGGCCAGGTGCTGGAGCTGCGCGCCCGCGATGCGACCTCGGGCGCGATCAAGGCGCTGCTGCAGCTCGCCCCGAAGACCGCGCGCCGCGTCGATGCCGACGGAAGCGAACATGAGGTCGAGATCGACACGCTGCACGCCGGCGATCGCCTGCGCGTCCGTCCCGGCGAGAAGGTGCCGGTCGACGGCATCATCCTCGAAGGCCGCTCGTCGCTCGACGAATCGCTGGTGACAGGCGAATCCATGCCGGTCACCAAGGAGCAAGGTGCAAAAGTCATCGCCGGCACGCTGAACCAGTCCGGCAGCTTCATCATGCGCGCCGACAAGGTCGGGCGCGAGACGCTGCTGTCGCAGATCGTGCAGATGGTGGCGGATGCGCAGCGTTCGCGCGCGCCGATCCAGCGCCTGGCCGACCAGGTCGCCGGCTGGTTCGTGCCATCAGTGATCGTCGTCGCCGTCGCAGCCTTTGGCGCGTGGGCCTGGTTCGGACCGGAGCCGCGGCTCGCCTTCGGCCTCGTCGCGGCGGTCAGCGTGCTGATCATCGCCTGCCCCTGCGCGCTGGGCCTGGCCACCCCGATGTCGATCATGGTCGGCGTCGGCCGCGGCGCGCAAGCCGGTGTCCTGATCAAGAACGCCGAGGCGCTGGAGCGGATGGAGAAGATCGACACGCTGGTAGTCGACAAGACCGGCACGCTGACCGAGGGCAAGCCCAAGGTGGTCTCGATCGTGCCGGCGTCCGGCTTTGCGGAGGACGACATCCTGCGCATTGCGGCCACCGTCGAGCGCGCCAGCGAGCATCCGCTGGCGGACGCCATCGTGCGCGCGGCCAAGGAAAAGCAGCTCAATCTCGGGCAAGTCGAGCAGTTCGATTCCCCGACCGGCAAGGGCGCGACCGGCGAGGTCGACGGCAAGACCATCGTGCTCGGCAATGCCAGATACCTGTCGTCGATCGGCATCGACACCTCAACGCTCGACGCCGCAGCCGAACGGCTGCGCGGCGACGGCGCCACCGTGATCAACATGGCGGTCGACGGCCGGCTGGCCGGCCTGTTCGCGATCGCCGATCCGGTCAAGGCCTCGACGCCGGAGGCGCTGAAGGCGCTCGCGGGCGAAGGCATCAAGGTGATCATGCTGACCGGCGACAACCGCACCACGGCCGAGGCCGTGGCGCGCCGGCTCGGCATCGCCGAGGTCGAAGCGGAGGTGCTGCCGGACCAGAAGAGCGCCGTGGTGACAAAACTGCAGAAGGCCGGCCGCAGCGTCGCCATGGCCGGCGACGGCGTCAACGACGCGCCTGCGCTGGCGGCGGCCGAGGTCGGCATCGCCATGGGCACCGGCACCGACGTTGCGATGGAGAGCGCCGGCGTGACGCTGCTCAAAGGCGACCTCGTTGGCATCGTCCGCGCGCGGAAACTGTCGCAGGCGACGATGAGCAACATCCGGCAGAACCTGTTCTTCGCCTTCATCTACAACGCCGCCGGGATTCCGATCGCGGCCGGCGTTCTCTATCCGGCGTTCGGTCTGTTGCTCTCCCCGATCATCGCCGCGGCGGCGATGGCGCTGTCCTCGGTGAGCGTCGTCGGCAACGCGCTGCGGCTGCGTGCGACGCGGCTGTGACCGCTTTGGCTGCGAGGTCGGTGCGCTCCCTCGCCCCGCTTGCGGGGAGAGGGTTGGGGTGAGGGGGAGTCTCCACAGGGACGGTGACAATTGGATTCGCGGAGAGTCCCCCTCACCCGGAATTCAAGCTACGCTTGAATTCCGACCTCTCCCCGCAAGCAGGGCGAGGTGAGAGAGAGCGGCGCCCGCGGAGGACCTGATGCAGCGGATTACGATCACGATCGAGGACGATCTCCTGGCGGAGATCGACGCGGCGGCTGAAGCGCGCGGCTACCAGAACCGCTCCGAGATCATCCGCGACCTCGCCCGCGCCGGCCTGCAGCAGAGCGCCGAGGATACCGCGCAGACCGGCCAATGCGTCGCCGGCCTCGTCTACGTCTATGACCACGCGGCGCGCGATCTGTCGAAACGGCTGGTGCAGGAATTCCACGGCCACCACAACCTCGCGCTGGCGACGCTGCACGTCCATCTCGACGACAACAATTGCATGGAGATGACGGCGCTGCGCGGCGCGGCCGCCGAGGTCAGGCATTTCGCCGACCACATCATCGCCGAGCGCGGCGTGCGCTACGGCCGCGTGGTGATGATCCCGACGGGCGACGGCAAGCCGGCGAAGGCGCGCAGGCACGGGCATGGCCATCGGCACGAGTAGGCTACTCTGGCAGAGAGTGGCGACTCTTACCCTCCCCCTCCAGGGGAGGGCTATCGCATTTGAGAGCTTTTCCCTGCGGCCATCCTTCGAGACGCCCGCTTGAGGCGGGGTCCTCAGGATGAGGGCGGAGTGCGCGGCAGCAGTTTCAACGGGCACTGACGATAATTAGCCTCATCCTGAGGAGGCGCGTCAGCGCCGTCTCGAAGGACGAGGCGTGCGCGCAGACCGCCGCCACAAGTCATATGCGATACCCCAGGGGAGGTAAGCAAGGGCTCGCGCCGCGCTCGCGGCCGACGGAGCGCGGCCCCACGCCCTTGCCGAAGTCGCCCTGCATCTCTACCTCTCGCAGGTCGTTTACCTCCGAGGGTCCCCCATGCTGGATGCCGCCATCAAGGCGCTGTCGCAAATGATCTCGCCGCCGATGCGCTCGATCCTGTGGCGGTCGATCGGGCTTGCGCTGGTGCTGATCACCGTGCTGGCGATCGGCTTGCAGCGGCTGCTCAGCTGGTTTGCCACCTCCGGCGAGGTGTGGCTGGAAGGCCTGCTCGGGCCGGGCTGGCATTCCTCGCTCGAGGTTCTCTCCTGGATCGTCTCGATCGCGGCGGGCCTCGGCGTTGTGTTCGGCGGCATCTTCCTGATGCCTGCGATCACCTCGCTGGTGGCGAGCCTGTTCGTCGACGACGTCGCCGAGATCGTCGAGCGCGAACATTATCCCGCCGAGCGGCCGGGCGCCGCGCTGCCGTTCAGCCAGGCGATGCTCGAGGGCATCAAGACCGCGCTGCTGACGATCCTGGTCTATCTGATCGCTCTGCCGCTGGTGCTGTTCGCCGGCGCCGGTTTCCTGATCTTCTTTGTCGCCGCCGCGTGGCTGCTCGGCCGCGAATATTTCGAGCTCGCCGCGATGCGCTTCCGCCCGCCGGAGGAAGCCAAGGCGATGCGGCGCGACAATGCCGCGACCATCTTCACCGCCGGTCTGTTCATCGCCGCCTTCGTCTCGATCCCGATCGTCAATCTGGCGACGCCGATCTTCGGCATGGCCTTCATGGTCCACATGCACAAGCGCCTGTCAGGCCCGCGGCCCGAGCTGATCGAGCCGGCGCGGCAGGTGCGATAAATGCACCCGGCACGGCGCTGTCTCAGACCGTCTTCTCCGGCCAGCGACAGAGATCGTTGATCAGGCAGACCTTGCAGCGCGGCTTGCGGGCGAGGCAGGTATAGCGGCCGTGCAGGATCAGCCAATGATGCGCGTGCAGCATGAACTCGGCCGGGATTACCTTTTCGAGACCGAGCTCGACCTCGAGCGGTGTCTTGCCCGGCGCAAGTCCGGTGCGGTTGCCGACGCGGAAGACGTGCGTGTCGACCGCCATGGTGTGCTCGCCGAAGGCCATGTTGAGCACGACGTTGGCGGTCTTGCGTCCTGCACCGGGCAACGACTCGATCTCGGCGCGCGTGCGCGGCACCTCGCCGCCGAAATCGCTGAGCAGCTTGGCCGACAGCGCGATCACGTTCTTTGCCTTGGTGCGGTAGAGGCCGATGGTCCTGATGTAGTCGCGCAAGCGCTCCTCGCCGAGATCGAGCATCTTCTGCGGCGTATCGGCGACCTCGAACAACGCCCGCGTCGCCTTGTTGACGCCGGCATCGGTCGCCTGCGCCGACAGCACCACGGCGACCAGCAGCGTGAACGGATTGACGTGCTCGAGCTCGCCCTTCGGCTCCGGATTGGCCTTGCGGAAACGACTGAAGACCTCGTGGACCTCGGCGGGAGTCCAGGGTCTGGTGGCTTTGAGCGATTTCTTCGCGGGCGCTTTCGGCTTGGTCGCGACCGGCTTTGCCTTTTTCTTTGGAACTGCCGCTTTGCGCGGGACCGGCTTGCGGGTGATTTTCGCCATGATCGGGATATACTGATGGACGATGAGCACAGGCAACGAAATTGCGCGGCCGCGATCTGAAAGCGAGGACGAGCCTCAGATCTTCTCCGCGCTGCTGACGCCGCACCGCTCGCTGAACCGCACCGGCTTTCTCGCCGTGATGCTGTTCCTGAGCGCCGTCAGCTTCGTCACGGGCGTCGCTTTCCTGATGATGGGCGCCTGGCCGGTGTTCGGCTTCTTCGGTCTCGACGTGCTCGTGATCTGGTGGGCCTTCAAGGTCAATTTTCGCGCGGCACGGGCCAGCGAGGAGATCGTGGTGACGCCGACGGAATTGCGGGTGCGACGCGTCAGCCATCGCGGCCAGGTTGCCGAATGGACCTTCAATCCGCTCTGGGTCAGGCTCGACCAGGAGGTCGACGAGGAATACGGCATCGAGCACCTCTATCTGATCTCCCGCGGCCGCCGGCTGCGCATCGCAGGCTTTCTCGGGCCGGAAGAAAAAGCGAGCTTTTACAATGCCTTGGTTGGGGCCCTGAACGCCGCGCGGCGTGGCCCGACCTATAATCCGGTGACCTGAGCACAGTCGGAAATCGGGTGGTTTCGCGCCGCCCCCTCCCCTACATTTCCGGTCATGATGACCCTTGCGATACATGACCAGCGCCTGACCAAACCGGGCACCCAGAACGCCGCGTTGCGCGACTATGATTCGGTGCGGCGGGCGATCGCCTTCATCTCGGCGAACTGGCGCGCGCAGCCGACCATCGAGGCGATGGCGGATGCCGCCGGCGTGACGCCGGACGAACTGCACCATCTGTTCCGCCGCTGGGCTTCGATCACGCCGAAGGCTTTCATGCAGGCGCTCACCCTCGACCACGCCAAGAACCTGCTGCGGGATTCCGCCAGCATCCTCGACGCGGCGCTCGACTCCGGCCTGTCGGGGCCGGGCCGGCTGCACGATCTCTTCGTGACGCATGAGGCGATGTCGCCGGGCGAGTGGAAGAACGGCGGCGCCGGCCTCACCCTGCGCTACGGCTTCCATCCCTCGCCGTTCGGTACCGCGATCGTGATCGCCACCGACCGCGGCTTGTCGGGCCTCGCTTTCGCCGATCACGGCGAGGAGAAGATCGCGCTCGCCGACATGACGCGGCGCTGGCCGAACGCCACCTATGTGGAAGATCACGACGGTACCGCGCCGATCGCAGCGCGCATCTTCGATCCAAAATTGTGGCGGCCGGATCAGCCGCTGCGCGTGGTGCTGATCGGCACCGATTTCGAAGTGCGGGTGTGGGAGACGCTCTTGAGAATTCCGATGGGGCGCGCGGTGTCCTATTCCGACATCGCCTGCAACATCAACAATCCGAAGGCCTCGCGCGCCGTCGGCGCGGCGGTCGGCAAGAACCCGGTCTCCTTCGTCGTGCCCTGCCACCGCGCGCTCGGCAAGAGCGGCACGCTCACCGGCTATCATTGGGGCATCACGCGCAAGCAGGCGATGCTGGGCTGGGAAGCCGGGCAGCTGGGGCTGCAGTAGGCGTAACACGCACACTGCCGTAGGGTGGGCAAAGGCGCATAGCGCCGTGCCCACCATTCTTCCGCGATCATAGATAGATGGTGGGCACGCTTCGCTTTGCCCACCCTACGACAGCGTGTCTGCCGCGACGCTTAACCCGCCAGATCCAGCTTCGAGGCCACGGTCGAGTCGGCGTTGAGGCGGTAGATGATCGGCACGCCCGTCGCGAGCTCGCGCTTCAAAATGCCTTCGGGTGAGAGCTTTTCCAGCACCATGATCAGTGCGCGCAGCGAGTTGCCGTGGGCGGCAACCAGCGTGCGCTTGCCGTTGAGCACACCGGGCAGGATCTCCTGCACGTAATACGGCAGTGCGCGTGCGAGCGTGTCCTTCAGGCTTTCGCCGCCGGGCGGCGGCACGTCGTAGGAGCGGCGCCAGACATGGACCTGCTCCTCGCCCCATTTCTTGCGGGCGTCGTCCTTGTTGAGACCGGAGAGATCGCCGTAGTCGCGCTCGTTGAGCGCGAGGTCCTTCGAGGTCGGCAGCCCCTCCTGGCCAAGCTCAGCGAGGATGAGGTCGAGCGTGTGCTGCGCGCGCGTCAGCACCGAGGTGAAGGCGACGTCGAACACCAGGCCCTGTGCCTTCAGCTTGCGGCCGGCTTCCTTGGCTTCGTTCATACCGAGCTCGGTAAGGTCAGGGTCCTTCCATCCCGTGAACAGGTTCTTCAGATTCCATTCGCTCTGGCCATGGCGCACGAGCACGAGAAGACGTTCGCTCATCAACTGCTTTCCGTGTTGTTCAGTTTAGATGTCGGATAGGCCGAGCACGTCGGCCATGGAGTAGTGCCCCGGCGCCTTACCGTGCGCCCATAGTGCCGCCTTCAGCGCGCCATGTGCGAACAGCATGCGGTCCTCGGCCTGATGCGACAGCGTCAGGCGCTCGAACGCGCCGAGGAAGGTCACGCTGTGATCGCCGGCGACGGTGCCGCCGCGCAAGGAGGCGAAACCGATATGGCCGGGCTTGCGCGCGCCGGTGATGCCGTCACGCCCACGCTCGGAATGGTCGTCGAGGCTGACGCCGCGGCCACTGGCTGCGGCCTGGCCCAGCATCAGCGCCGTGCCCGAGGGCGCATCGACCTTCATGCGGTGATGGGTCTCGACGATCTCGATGTCGAAGCTCTGGTCGAGCGCCTTGGCGACGCGCTTGACCACGGCGGCAAGCAGGTTGACGCCGAGGCTCATATTGCCCGACTGCACCACGACGGCGCGATTGGTGACGCTCTTGATCACCGCATTGTCGGAGCCGGACAGCCCGGTGGTGCCGATGACGTGCACGAGGCCGCGTTCGGCGGCGATCGCGACATTGGCGATGGTCGCCGCCGGCACGGTGAAATCGAGGATGCCGTCGGCGTCCTTGGACATCGCCCAGAGATCGGCGGAAAGCTTGATGCCATTGGCCGGCAGGCCGGCGAGCACGCCGGCATCCTTGCCGAGCAGGTCGGAGCCCGGCGCCTCCAGCGCGCCGGCCAGCACCGCACCCTTGCTCTCGGCAATTGCCCGCACCAGCGCCCGGCCCATCCGGCCGCCGGCTCCCGCAACAATCAACCGCATGTCGGACATGGTGTGATCCTCTTCGGAGCCGTTGTAGCGGGGGGAGGCAGTTCCGGCAACCGAGGGGGATCTGGGGCGGTGACGCGCTCTTACCCTCCCCTGGAGGGACCTGGAGGGGGAGGGTCGATCGCGCGCAGCGCGAGCGGGGGTGACGGTCCCTCCGCGACGAACAGTGCCCGCGTGGAGAGATCACCCCACCCCGCTGCGCATTCCGCTTCGCTCCATGCTCAGCGACCCTCCCCCTCCAGGGGAGGGTAAGAAAGAGCCTCAGCCGTCCTGCGGCTGCGGGCCGTCATAGCCCTCGATGACGATGAGGTCGGCGATCGAGTGCGGCTGGCGCACCTTGATGTTGGCCTGGTATTCCGGCGAGTTGTAACAGGCGAGCGCGGTCTCGTAGTCCGGGAATTCGATCACGACGTTGCGGTTGCGGCTCGCGCCTTCGACGGCGGTGAACTTGCCGGCGCGGACGACGAAACGGCCGCCCCATTTCTTGAAGATCGGGCCGTTGGCGATCGCGTAGGGCTTGTAGCCCTCGTCATTGCTGACATCGACACGCCCGATCCAGTAACCCTTTGCCATTGTTCTTCTCCCTGTTGTTGGTGGGTTAACCGAGCGCCTGCGCGATCTCGGCGTGGATGGCTTCGGCTGTTGCCTTGGGATCGACAGCCTCGATCACGGGTCGCGCAACGACGAGATAGTCGGCACCCGCAGCGATCGCGCGCCCGGGGGTCATGATGCGTTTTTGATCGCCAGCGGCCGTGCCGGCGGGCCGGATGCCTGGGGTGACGAGACTCGTCTGGTGCCCCACGACCTTGCGCAGATTGCCGACCTCCTCCGGCGCGCAGACAATGCCGGCAACGCCAAGCGCCTGCGCTTGCGCCGCCCGCGCTTCAACCAGTTCGGAAACGTGGAGTCGATAGCCCGCCGCATGCAGGTCGTCGTCGTTGTAGGAGGTCAGCACAGTGACGGCGAGAATTTTCAACCCGGAGCCCGCGCAACCTTCGACCGCCGCCTTCATCGTCTGCGGATAGGCATGGACGGTCAGAAAGGTAGCGCCGAGCCTGGTGATGCTCTGAACACCCTGCATCACGGTATTGCCGATGTCGTGCAGCTTGAGATCGAGAAAGACCTTCTTGCCGCTGTCGGCAAGCTTGCCGACGAGGGGCAGCCCGCCGGCGTAAGCAAGGCGATAACCGATCTTGTAGAAGGTGACGCTGTCGCCGAGCCTTGCGACCATCGCCTCCGCGGCATCCACGCTGGGCAGATCGAGGCCTACGATCAGGCGGTCCTTTGGGGCGATTTCGGCTGGCGTCATGTCACCTCACATCATGCGTTGGGAAACGTCGATCAACTGCGCGACCAGCTCCTTCAGCGCGGCGATATCGCCCTCGTTCTTCAGCCTGTCCATATCGTCATAGGCCTGGTCGGCAAAGGCGAGCGTGAGCTGGCTCGCAATCACATTGGCGTGGCAGGAGGAGAGGATCAGCCGCAGCGCCTGCAGCGCGCGGGCGGCACCTAACCGGCTCTGGGACGCGCCGGCAAGCGCGAAGACGCGTTTGCGGAACACCTCGCCGCGCGCCTCGTGCAGCTCGTGCACCCGGCTGACCCAGTCGATCGCGTTCTTCAGCAGCGGCGGCACCGAGGCGTTGTATTCGGGCGAGACGATCAGGACGCCGTGATGCGCGCCGATCATGCGCTTCAGATTGATCGCGTGCTTGGGCACGCCGGATTTGGCCTGGAGATCGCCGTCGTAGATCGGCAGCGGAAAATCGGCGAGCGAGATGCGGGTGACGTCGACGCCGGCCTGCGCGAATTCGTAGGCCGCCACCGCCGCCAGCTTCGCATTGTGCGAGCCGGTGCGCAGCGAGCCGGGAATGATCAGGATCTTGGGAGCTGGCATCCAATCCCACGCGTTCGGCGAAACGAGCCCGCCGCGCAAAGGAGGAGCCGGCGGAATTAATGCTTGCGATACACCCAGACGCGGGCCGGCGGAAGGTTCATCCAGATCCGTTCCGAGGCCTCTGTGGACACGCCGGGCAGCGATTTCGGGATCGGCGGCACCACCGCATAGGTGAACTGGATGAACGGCGCACCAGGCGCGAGAGCGGTGAAGGCATCGCGGACGAGCCGCAGCCGCGTCAGCATCGGTTTTGTGACGAGCGGCAGGCCGGACACGACCGCACTGGCCGGCGCGCTCAAGACATTCCAGAGCGTATCGCGCAGGCGATAGGCATCGCCCTGCACCACCTTGGCTTGCGGGTAGCGGTCACGCAGCAGCGCGCAGAAGCCGGGATTGTATTCGACGAGAACGAGACGCTTCTGGTCGACCCCGCGCTCGATCAGCGCGGAGGTGATGGCGCCGGTGCCGGGTCCGAGTTCGACCACCGGTGCGTCGGAATCGGGATCGACATAATGCGCCATGGTCCGCGCCAGCAGCTTGCCGGACGGCATCACCGCGCCCATGTGCAGGGGCTTTTCGATCCACGACCTGAGAAAGCGCACCTCGTCGTCAAGACGAGGCTTCTTCAACGCACGCGCGGACGATGGCAATGGCATGTCGGGACCGGACGGAACCGCGGGACCGCGGCGTGTCAGAAAATGGTCATAAAGACGTATAGGCCGGAGGCGATACGGTCAAGACGAGTCAATTCGCCCGATTGCCGAAGAAATCCTTGACCTTGGCGAAGAAACCCTCGGCTTCCGGCTGGGTGTTGCCGGAGGAGAGCTTTTCGAACTCGGCCAGCAATTCCTGCTGCTTCTTGGTCAGGTTCTGCGGGGTCTCGACCATGACCTGAACGTACATGTCGCCCATCTGGCGCGACCGCAGCACCGGCATGCCCTTTGATGCAATGCGGAATCGGCGTCCCGACTGGGTGCCGGCGGGCACCTTCACCTTGGTCTTGCCCTTCTCGATGGTCGGCACCTCGAATTCGCCGCCGAGCGCGGCGGTGACCATCGAGATCGGCACGCGACAATGCAGGTCGGCACCGTCGCGCTGGAAGAACTGGTGCTGGGCCAGCGACAGGAAGATGTAGAGATCGCCGGGCGGCCCGCCGCGGACGCCGGCCTCGCCCTCGCCGGCGAGCCTGATCCGTGTGCCGTCCTCGACGCCTTGCGGAATGTTGACCGAGAGCGTCCGCTCGCGGGTCACCCGCCCTTGTCCCGAGCAGGACGGGCAGGCGTCCTCGATCATCTGGCCGCGGCCCTGACAGCCCGGGCAGGTCCGCTCCAGCGTGAAGAAGCCCTGCGACTGTCGCACGCGGCCGGCGCCGCCGCAGGTCGAGCAGGTCTTCGGCTTGGTGCCGGCCTTGGCACCGATGCCCGAGCAGGCCTCGCAGGTGACCGAGACCGGAATCTCGATCTGCGCGGTCTTGCCGCCAAAGGCTTCCTCGAGCGTAATTTCCATGTTGTAGCGCAGGTCGGCGCCGCGCTCGCGGCCGCCGCGGCCGCGCTGTCCGGCCATGCCGAACAGATCCTCGAAAATGTCAGAGAAAGAGGAGGCGAAGCCCGCACCGAAACCAGCGCCGCCGCCGAAGCCGCCGCCCTGCTCGAACGCGGCGTGGCCGTAGCGATCATAGGCGGCGCGCTTGTCCTTGTCCTTCAGGACCTCGTAAGCCTCGTTGATTTCCTTGAACTTGACTTCGCTGGTCTCATCCCCCGGATTGCGGTCGGGATGGAATTTCATTGCGAGCTTGCGGAACGACGATTTCAGCTTGCCTTCGTCGGCGTCGCGTTCGACTTCGAGGGTCTCGTAATAGCAGCGCTTGGTGGACGTGGACATGTGGGACTCGGTCTATCCAATCGCGATTCAAGTTGGAGCAAAACGACGTCGCCAAGCGACGATATAGGCAGCCTTCCGCCTTGCGGCAGAGGGCACCGTGCCTGCGTTCAGCATAACGGTCGGGAATTGATTGATCGTAACGGGCGCCTCGCCCCGTCCCGACACGACGGCCTCCCCCGCGAGGGAGGAGGCCGGTAGCGTGTGTGGGGTCCAAGCCGTCCGCATCGTCACCCTCTCGGGGCTTAAGCGGACTTCTTGTTGTTCTTGTCGTCGTCGACCTCGGTGAATTCCGCGTCGACGACGTCGTCCTTGGCCGCGTCCTTCTTGGCGTCGGCCTCGGCCTGCTGCTTGTACATGGCCTCGCCGAGCTTCATCGAAGCCTGCGCCAGCGTCTGGGTCTTGGCCTTGATCGCCTCGGCATCGTCGCCCTTCAGCGCTTCCTTGAGGTCGCTGACGGCATCCTCGATGGCGCGGCGCTCGCTCTCGGCAACCTTCGAGCCGTGCTCGGCCAAGGCCTTCTCGGTCGAATGCACCAGACCATCCGCCTCGTTCTTGGCGGTGACGGCCTCGCGGCGCCTCTTGTCGGCCTCGGCATTGGCCTCGGCGTCCTTGACCATCTTCTCGATGTCGGCTTCCGACAGGCCGCCGGAGGCCTGGATGCGGATCTGCTGCTCCTTGCCGGTGGCCTTGTCCTTGGCCGAAACGTTGACGATGCCGTTGGCGTCGATGTCGAAGGTCACCTCGATCTGCGGCATGCCGCGCGGGGCCGGCGGAATGCCCATCAGGTCGAACTGGCCGAGCATCTTGTTGTCGGCCGCCATTTCACGCTCGCCCTGGAAGACGCGGATGGTGACGGCATTCTGATTGTCTTCAGCCGTCGAGAACACCTGGCTCTTCTTGGTCGGGATCGTGGTGTTGCGGTCGATGATGCGGGTGAACACGCCGCCCAGCGTCTCGATGCCCAGCGACAGCGGGGTCACGTCGAGCAGCAGCACGTCCTTGACGTCGCCCTGGAGCACGCCGGCCTGGATCGCGGCACCGATCGCCACGACTTCGTCCGGGTTGACGCCCTTGTGCGGCTCCTTGCCGAACAGCTGCTTCACGACTTCCTGGACCTTTGGCATGCGCGACATGCCGCCGACCAGCACGACCTCGCCGATCTCACCGGCGGTGACGCCGGCGTCCTTCAGCGCCTTGCGGCAGGGCTCGACGGTCTTCTGGATGAGGTCGTCGACCAGCGCCTCGAACTTGGCGCGGGTGAGCTTCATCGTCAGATGCTTCGGGCCGGTCTGGTCCGCGGTGATGAAGGGCAGGTTGATCTCGGTCTGCGTCGTCGAGGACAGCTCGATCTTGGCCTTTTCAGCGGCTTCCTTCAGACGCTGCAGGGCGAGCTTGTCGTTGCGCAGGTTGATGCCCTGCTCCTTCTGGAATTCGTCGGCGAGATAGCCGACCAGGCGCATGTCGAAATCTTCGCCGCCGAGGAAGGTGTCGCCGTTGGTCGACTTCACCTCGAACACGCCGTCGCCGATTTCGAGAATGGAGATATCGAACGTGCCGCCGCCGAGGTCGTATACCGCGATGGTGCCGGCCTTGGTCTTGTCGAGACCATAGGCGAGCGCGGCCGCGGTCGGCTCGTTGATGATGCGCAGCACTTCAAGGCCCGCGATCTTGCCGGCGTCCTTGGTCGCCTGGCGCTGGGCGTCGTTGAAGTAGGCGGGAACGGTGATGACGGCCTGCTCGACCTTCTGGCCGAGATGGGTTTCCGCGGTCTCCTTCATCTTCTGCAAGATGAACGCCGAGACCTGCGAGGGCGAGTAGGTCTGGCCGTCGGCCTCGACCCAGGCGTCGCCGTTGGAAGCCTTCACGATCTTGTAGGGAACGAGCTTCTTGTCCTTCTCGACCATCGGGTCGTCGTAGCGGCGGCCGATGAGGCGCTTCACTGCGAAGAAGGTGCGCTCGGGATTGGTGACGGCCTGGCGCTTGGCCGGCTGGCCGACGAGGCGCTCACCGTCATCCGTGACGGCGACGATCGAAGGCGTCGTGCGCATGCCTTCGGAATTCTCGATGACTTTGGCGTTCTTGCCATCCATCACGGCGACGCACGAATTCGTGGTGCCGAGGTCGATCCCAATGACCTTTCCCATGGTCCTGATATCCTTCTTTTTGCGGCAGGTTGGCTGGGCCCAAGAGGCACCCGAACCGAAACCCCCTAAGATCAAACATCCGCGATATTGCGATGATTGAGGCTCATATAGGAGGGGGGGAGGGGCCCGCAAGGACCGAAGCTACGTTTCTGCCGCTAAAACATTGGGTTTTGGAAGGTGATATCCGGGCTCAACCGCCCTTGCGGGTGAGGAAATATTAACAGGTCCGGGCCTCGGCAAGCCCCTGCACCCGCGGGCCCGGGTCGCCCTGTTACCGCAAGCCCAAACCCGGTAAAAGGCGGACCGGCCGGGCAGCCGCGAGCGCTGCTTCGCGCGACAAAGCGGCCCGGTGGCCAACCATCGAACGGCCTCAATGTGAACCAATCAGAGTGCTCATGAAGCTGATCCGCCCCCTCGCCGCGCTCGCCCTCCTCGCCGCTTCCGCGCTTCCGGCCTGCGCCGCCGACGCCGTGTTTCCGCCCGGCTTGCGTCTCGGCATGGTGCCGCTGATCGGCCTCAGCACGGCCAAGACCTTTCCGGGCTTCGAGAGCGAGGACGGCAGCGTCAAGGTGCTGGTCACCGAGCTGCCGCCGGCGGCCTATGGCGAGGTCGTGAGCGCCTTCAATTCCAATCCCGGCGGGACGGGCGGCGTCAAGCAGGACAAGGTCGAGACCCCCGCGGGTCTAGCCTATTTCACCACCGAAAGCGGCAAGGCCGGCGATACGCCGGTGAAGCGCTATTCGATGATCGTGCCCGGCGCCGGCTTCTCCGGCTATGTCGCGGTGCAGATCCCGGAGAATGCGACCAAGATCTACACGGACGAGGCGGTGCGACAGATGTTCGCGAGCGCCACCACGCGCAGGCAGGTGTCGGCCGAAGAGCAGCTCGCACTGCTGCCGTTCAAGATCACCGATCTCGCCGACTTCAAGGACGTCCGGACGCTGGCACCGGGCTCCAGCATCATCCTGGCCGACGGTGACGAGAGCGCCGGCTACGAGTCAAAGCCGTTCATCATCCTCGGCCTGATCGGCGCCACCCCGCAAGCCGCAGACGACCGCGCCCGCTTCGCCCAGGAGGCAGCGCGCCAGATTCCCGGCGTGCGCGAGTCGCGCATCACCATGTCCGAGCCGATCCGCATCAACGGCCAGCAGGGTTTCGAGACCCGGATCGACGGCGTCAGCGGCAAGGACAAGACCCCTGTTACCGTGGTGCAGTGGATCCGTTTCTCCACCGGCGGCACCTCGCTGCGCATCATCGCCAGCGCCCCGCGCGACCAGTGGCAAGCCGCCTTCACCCGCTTCCGCGCCGTGCGCGACGGGATTCAGCCGAAGGGGTGAGGCTCGGGGCTTCAGCACATTCAGTGCCATCCCCGCCTAGTGCGCAATTGCGCACGGGGGCGGGGATCCATACCGCGTGACCTCACGGTTGCAGTCGGATAACAGTACCAACGAAGAGTTTTCGCCACACGTCTCCCTGTGGTTATGGATCCCGGGCTCGCGCTTTGCGCGCCCCGGGATGACGATGATGTTGGGGCGATCAGCCCAACCGCTCATCAAAGCCGGCTGCATTTTCGGGCTTCTGTTCGTACACGAACGGAACTAGGCTTCCTCCCGTTGGATCATCCTGGAGGGAGGCATACATGCTGGTTCGGCGACAAGTCTTGGCAATGCTTGGAACGACGGCGCTGGCGACGCTGGCGCCAACCGCGCTGCTCGCGGCCGCATCGATCAAGCCGGACGATGCATCCGCGCTGCTCGTGATCGACGTGCAGAACTGCTTCCTGCCCGGCGGTAGCCTCGCGGTGAAGGAAGGCGAGCAGGTGGTGCCGGTCATCAACAAGATCTCGAAGGCATTTGCGAACGTGGTGCTGACGCAGGACTGGCACACGCCGGGCCACGTTTCGTTTGCGTCGGTTCATGCCGGCAAGAAGCCGTTCGAAACGGTCGATCTTCCCTACGGCAAGCAGGTGCTGTGGCCGGACCATTGCGTGCAGGGCACCGACGGCGCGGCGCTGTCGAAGGACCTCTCGATCCCGCACGCCGAGCTCATCATCCGCAAGGGTTTTCACAAGGACGTCGACAGCTACTCGGCCTTCCTCGAAGCTGACGGCAAGACCTCGACGGGGCTCGCCGGCTACCTGAAGGGCCGGAAGATCAAGCGCGTCTTCGTCGCTGGCCTCGCGACAGACTTCTGCGTCGCCTGGACCGCGCTCGACGCACGCAAGGCGGGCTTCGAGGTCTATGTGGTGGAAGACGCCTGCCGCGGCATCGACACGCAGGGCTCGCTGGCAAAGGCCTGGGCCGATATGGCCAAGGCCGGCGTGAAGCGGATTCAGTCTGCGGATATCGCGGTGAGCGCGTAAGCAGCGCGCAACACTGGAAGACCCTCATCCTGAGGAGCGCGCTTCTTCGCGCGCGTCTCGAAGGATGAAGGCCGAGCTGCCAGAGCCGGGCCTGCATGGTTCGAGACGCCGCGCAAGGGCGCGGCTCCTCACCATGAGGGCCTGAGACTCAGTTCGCCGCGCCGCTCTGCTCGTTGTTGTTGTTCGCCGCAGACGCAGCCTTTGCGCCGCCCTTGGCGACGCCGACCAGCGCCGGGCGCAGCACGCGATCGCCGATGGTGTAGCCGGCCTGCATGATCTGCACCACGGTGCCCGACGGCACCGACGCATCGGGCACTTCGTACATCGCCTGGTGGAAGTTCGGGTCGAACTTCTGGCCCAAGGGATCGAGCTTCTTCACGCCGTGCTTTTCCAGCGCGTTGAGCAGCGAGCGTTCGGTGAGCTCGACGCCCTCGATCAGCGCGATCAGGCCGGGATCGGCCGCGGCACGCGCTTCGGCCGGAACGGCATCGAGCGCACGCTGAAGATTGTCGGCGATATCGAGCACGTCGCGGGCGAAGCCGGTGATGCCGTAGAGGCGGGCGTCGGCGACCTCCTTGCTGGTGCGCTTGCGCAAGTTCTCCATCTCGGCCAGCGTCCGCAGCATGCGGTCGCGCGCCTCGGCGGCTTCCTTCTGCAACGTCTCGACCGCGCCGGGCTCGGGATCGTCGGGCATGATGTAGGGTTTCGACACCACGGGCTCGCCGGTCGCTGCAGTCGTGTCTTCGGGTTGCCGGTCTTGCTCGGTCATCGGCTCTGGTCTCGAACTCGTTTCAGGGATGTTGGCCCGGATATCGTGCTTAAGCCCACGAAAATCAAGCGCCCGTGATCGGCGGAAAGGCCGGTCAGCCCCCCAACAGGCGGCTGACGATGCGGGCGGCGTAGTCCACGGTCGGGATCACGCGGGCATAATTCAGCCGCGTCGGGCCGATCACACCGAGAACGCCGACGATGTGGCCGGCGGCATCCCGATAGGGCGAGATGATGGTGGAGGAGCCCGACAGGGAAAACAGCTTGTTCTCCGAGCCGATGAAGATCCGCACACCCTCGGCGGTCTCGGCCCGGCCGAGCAGGTCGATCACGCCGCGCTTGGTCTCGAGATCGTCGAACAACAGCCGCACGCGCTCCAGATCCTCCAGCGCATGCAGGTCTTCGAGCAGATTGGCATGGCCGCGGACGATGAGCTGGCGGTCCTCATTCTCGCCGCCGGACCAGCTGGCGATGCCGGCCGAGATCACTTTCTGTGTCAGCTGATCGAGCTCGGCTCGGGCCTCGCCGAGTGCAGTCTCGAGCTCGAGCCGCGCCTCGGCCAGGGTGCGGCCGCGGATCCGCGCATTGAGGAAATTGCCGGCCTCGGTCAGCGCCGAGGAGGGAACTCCGGGCGGCAGCGTCAGCACGCGGTTTTCGACCTGGCCGTCCTCGCCGACCAGGATGACCAGCGCTTTTTCCGGTTCCAGGCGGACGAATTCGATGTGCTTCAGCCGGGCATTGGATTTTGGCGTCAGCACGACGGCGGCGGCCCGGGTCAGGCCGGAGAGGCGCATCAAGGCCTGGTCCAGCGCCGCCTCGACCGATTGCGCCTCGCCGACGGAGGAGAGCTGGCTCTGGATCGACTGCCGCTCGGCCTCATTGAGGTCGCCGACCTGCATCAGGGCGTCGACGAAGAAGCGCAGGCCCAGTTCCGTCGGCAGCCGGCCGGCGGAGGTGTGCGGGGCATAGATCAGGCCGAGCTGTTCCAAATCGGCCATGACGTTGCGGACCGAGGCCGGCGACAGCGGCATGGCGATCAGGCGGGAAATGTTGCGCGAGCCGACCGGCTCACCGGTCGCGAGATAGCTTTCGACAATTTGACGAAAGATGTCGCGGGAACGCTCGTTGAGCTGGGCAAGGCCTGCGCGCGGCGCGATCAGATGGATCGGATCGTGATGGGCCACAGACGGTAACTCCTCTCAGATACTTATAATTTGTCCATCCGGGCCGCTTCTGACAAGCGCGGCGTTTGCAGGCCGACGGCCAGGAGGTGAATAAGCCCTTGCCGCCCACCCCCGCCCCACCTACAAGCACCGCGAACAGCCTTTTCCCGTGAGTTTTGGAGATTTCCCATGCGGCCAAGCCGCCGTGCGCCCGACGAATTGCGCCCCGTGACGCTGGAGCGCGGCGTGGTCAAATATGCGGAAGGCTCGTGCCTGGTGAAATTCGGCGACACCCATGTGCTGGTCACCGCCACGCTGGAGGAGCGCCTGCCGCCGTGGCTGAAGGGCCAGGGCCGCGGCTGGGTCACCGCCGAATACGGCATGCTGCCGCGCGCGACCTCCGAACGCACCCGCCGCGAGGCCTCCGCCGGCAAGCAGAGCGGCCGAACGGTCGAGATCCAGCGGCTGATCGGCCGCTCGCTTCGCACCATCGTCGATCTCGAAGCGCTCGGCGAGCGCCAGATCACGGTCGATTGCGACGTGCTCCAGGCCGACGGCGGCACCCGCACGGCCTCGATCACCGGCGCCTGGGTCGCGCTTGCCGATTGCCTCAACTGGATGAAGGCGCGCAACATGGTGAAGACCAACGTGCTGCGTGACAACGTCGCCGCGATCTCCTGCGGCATCTACAACGGCACGCCGGTGCTCGATCTCGACTATGCCGAGGATTCGGAAGCCGAGACCGACGCGAATTTCGTCATGACCGGCGACGGCCGCATCATCGAGGTGCAGGGCACCGCGGAACGCGAGCCGTTTACGCAGGACGAGTTCCTGAAGCTGATCGCCCTGGCGCAGAAGGGCATCGCGCGCCTGGTGGACTTGCAGAAACTGGCCGTGGCGTAGTCAATAGGCCCATGCACCGCCGAATCACGGACAAGCTCGTCATCGCCACCCACAATCCCGGCAAGCTCGCCGAGATGAGGGAGCTGCTCGCGCCGTACGGGATCGAGGCGGTGTCGGCCGGCGAGCTCGGCTTGGACGAGCCCGAGGAAACCGGCAACGATTTCCGCAGCAACGCCGCGATCAAGGCGATCGCCGCGGCGCAGGCGACCAAGCTTCCCTCCTTCGCCGACGATTCCGGCATCGTCGTCGACGCGCTCGATGGCGCGCCGGGAATCTACAGCGCGCGCTGGGCCGGTCCATCCAAGGATTTCAACGCGGCGATGACGCAGATCGAGCGCCTGCTGCAGGAGCGCGGCGCCACCACGCCGGACAAGCGCAGGGCCCACTTCGTCTCCGCGCTTTGCGTGGCCTGGCCCGACGATCATCGCGAGGAAGTCGAGGCGCGCGTCGACGGCACGCTGATCTGGCCACCGCGCGGCACGGCCGGCTTCGGCTACGACCCGATGTTCCTGCCGGACGGGCACACGCGAACCTTCGGCGAGATGGAAAGCATCGAAAAACACGGCCTGCCGCCGCTTGGCCTAGGCCTGTCGCATCGCGCCCGCGCCTTCGTGAAACTGGCGGAGATCTGCCTTGAGCCGCGCTAGAGCGTTTTCGAGCGAAGTGGATACCGGTTCGCGCCAGGAAAACGCGTCAAAACAAGAATCCGAAGCCTTCGGCGTCTACGTGCACTGGCCGTTCTGCCTGTCGAAGTGTCCCTATTGCGACTTCAACAGCCACGTCCGCCACGCCGCGATCGACGAGGCGAGGTTTGCGTCCGCCTTCGCGCGCGAGATCGCAACGACTGCCGAGCGCGCGCCCGGCCGCGAGGTCACCTCGATCTTCCTCGGCGGCGGCACGCCCTCGCTGATGCAGCCCGCCACGGTTGGCGCGGTGTTAGATGCGATCGGCAAGCACTGGACCGTCGCAGGCGACGTCGAGGTGACGCTGGAAGCGAATCCGACCAGCGTCGAAGCCACGCGCTTTGCCGGCTATCGCAGCGCCGGCGTCAACCGCGTCTCGCTCGGCGTGCAGGCACTCGACGACGCCTCGCTGAAGGCGCTCGGCCGCATGCACAGCGCACGCGAGGCGCTCGATGCCGTCGCCATCGCGCGCCGCGCGTTCGACCGCTATTCGTTCGACCTGATCTACGCCCGGCCCGACCAGACGCCGGCGATGTGGGCCGACGAGCTCAGGCACGCGATCGATGAAGCGGCCGAGCATCTGTCGCTCTATCAATTGACGATCGAGGAAGGCACGCCGTTCTTCGGCCTGCACCAGGCCGGCAAGCTGAAGACGCCGGACGAAGCGGTCGCACGCGCGCTCTACGACGTCACGCAGGAGACCTGCGACAAGCTCGGCCTGCCCGCCTACGAGATCTCCAATCACGCCCGGCGCGGCGCCGAGTGCCGGCACAATCTGGTGTATTGGCGCGGCGAGGAATATGCCGGCATCGGCCCCGGCGCACATGGCCGCCTCGACATTGACGGGATCAGGCACGCCACCGCCACCGAGAAGCGTCCGGAGGCCTGGCTGATGCGGGTCGAGACCAACGGCGACGGCGTCGTCAGCGACGAGCTCCTCAACAGCGAGGAGCGCGCCGACGAATTCCTGCTGATGGGTTTGCGTCTCGCCGAAGGCATCGATCCCGAGCGCTACAGGGCCCTCGCCGGCCGCCCGCTCGACCCCCGCCGCATCGCGCTCTTGCGCGAGGAAGGCGCGATCACCGTGGATGGCACGGGACGCCTGCGCGTGACCAGCAGCGGATTTCCGGTGCTGGATGCGGTGGTCGCGGATCTGGCGGCGTAACGAACTCTCGTAGGGTGGGTTAGCGAAGCGTAACCCACCATGCTCCCATTCGCCGGACGAAGTTGGTGGGTTACGCTTCGCTAACCCACCCTACCCGTCGTCCTACTACGCCCCAAAGCTCTTCGGCGATCCCGCCACCGCAGCACCGCCGCCTTGCGTCACCTTCATCACGGCAAGCCCACGTTCATTCGTGCCATCCGCGCGGAAGCGGAACAGGCCGTCGATGCCGGCAAAGCCGGAGGGATTGGTGAGCACGTCGGAGGAGAAGCGCTGGCCGCCTTGGGTGCGCGCCAGCGCGGCGACGAGCGCGACCGCATCATAGGCGAGCGTTGCGGTGCGGATCGGCTCCGCGCCGTATTTGGTGCGGTAGCGACCGGAGAAGGCGCGGAAGCCGGCCGGGTCGGGCGCGGCGTAAAGGCCGCCCTGGAGCGCGGCGCTGGCATAGACGCGCGGATTGTCCCACAGGCCGGTACCGAGCAGCTGGATGTTGCGCAGGTTCGCGCCCGCGGCCGTCATCGCATCCGCCACTGACACGACCGCATCGCCGTCATCGGCAATGAACAGCGCGTCCGCGCTGCCGAGCTGCTGCGCCACGGTGCGCGCGGGGGTGGCACGATCGGCGCCATATTTCTCGAACGTGACGATGCGCCCGCCCCGCCGCGGCACCGCCGCCTTCACCGCGGCCTCGACGACATTGCCATAGGCGTTGTCGGGCACCAGCACGGCGAAGGAGCGCTTTCCGATGCCGGCGGAATATTCGACGATGCGGTTGACGTCGGACTCCGGCAGGAACGACAACAGATAGACGCCGCGGCCGGCGATGCTGGAATCCGTCGAGAACGCGATCACCGGGATGCCGCGCGTGCGCGCGACCTGCGCCACCGCCGGCACCGATTGCGCAAACAGCGGCCCGAGGATGATCTCGGCGCCCTCGTCGACCGCCTGCTGCGCGCCGGCTTGCGCGCCTTGCGGGCTGCCATTGTCGTCCTTGATCAGGAGCTGGATGTTCGGGTTCTGGAACTCGGCCAGCGCCATCTCGGAGGCATTGCGCATCGATTGCGCGGCGAGCCCGGCGTTACCGGCAGCGGAGAGCGGCAGGATCAGACCGACCTTCACGCCGCCGGTGCCGGCGGTCGTCGCCTGCTGCTGCGGGCCTGCCGGCTGGGCCGGCGGTGCGGAGCTCGAGAACGGGTTGGAGAACTGGCTGAGACTTTGCTGCACGCCGGCGCAGGCCGACAGCACGGGCGCGCCGAGCAACAGGCCGAGCGCAGTCCGCCGGGTCGCCCCTGGCGATCGGGACCCCGGAACGGGAGACTTTGGATGACGCGGGCCGACCATGGCAGCTTCTCTTCTGACCGGCCGTGCGCCAGCCGATCACGACATTGCTTTCCGCGACACAGGCCGCGGATTCAGACAGTGTGTCGGCAAATAGTTAACCAAAACAAAAGGATAACAACCGCTTAACGCGGCCGCCGTCCCGTCCCGGCAGCTCTTTGCCGTCACTCATTCACTCATCAAGGCGGCGTTTCCGTCGCGAATATGGCGCGAGGGCCCTCACTCCCTCCCGACGTTGATCTTCGACCGATCACATTCCCGTCCGTTCCTCGCCCCTCACCTCGGCACGATCTTTTTCGGCGAGCCGGTTCCCAGCCCCACCGATCGTGCCTAAGTTGACTTCATTATGCGCGCAAAGCCGGCCCCGATAAATACGCCTGAAGCTCAAGACGCCGCCTCGCGCGGTTTCTCCATCGATGCCCATCGGCTCGCGGCGCCGAAGGCGGCGCCAGGCCTCCATCTGGTCGCGACCCCGATCGGAAATCTCGGCGACATCACCGTGCGGGCGCTGCAGACGCTTGCCGGCGTCGACGTCATCGCCTGCGAGGACACCCGCATCACGCGCCGCCTGACCGAGCGCTATGCGATCACGGCACAGCTCAAGCCCTATCACGAGCACAATGCGGAGGCCGCGCGTCCAAAAATCCTCGAAGCCCTCGGACAGGGCGGCTCGGTCGCGCTGGTGTCGGACGCCGGCACGCCGCTGATCTCCGACCCCGGCTTCAAGCTGGTGCGCGAGGTCTGCGCCGCCGGCCATGCGGTGTATGCGCTGCCCGGCCCGTCCTCGGTACTGGCGGCGTTGTCGGTCGCAGCCCTGCCGACCGACCGGTTCTTCTTCGAAGGCTTTTTGCCGGCGAAATCCGCGGCGCGAAAGTCGCGCCTCGCCGAGCTCGCGCGGATCGACGCGACGCTGGTGATGTTCGAATCCGGCAACCGCGTGCAGGATACGCTCGCCGATCTCGCCGAGATCATGGGGGCGCGCGAGGCCGCGATCTGCCGCGAGCTGACCAAGCTGCACGAGGAGATTTCGCGCGCACCATTGAGCGAACTGGCGCGCGAGGCCGATACGCTGGAGACGCGCGGCGAATTCGTGCTGGTGATCGCGCCGCCCGCGGCCGACGCCGAGGTTCTGACATTGGACGCACTCGACGGTCTGTTGCGCGAGCAGCTTGCCGCGCACAGCGTCAAGGATGCCGTGGCGCATGCGGTCGCACTCTCGGGCCGGCCGCGCCGCGAGGTCTATGCCCGCGCGCTCGAGCTCGCAAAGGATTCGCGGGGCGGCGATGGCGAAGACTGAGACTCCTGCGGAGCCAAAGGTCGCCTCGCCGGAGCGCGTCGCGGCGTTCCAGACGGGGATTTCCGCGGAGAGCCGCGCCGCCGCCTACCTGATGGCCAAGGGCTACCGCATTCTCGCCAAACGTTACCGCACGCCGCATGGCGAGATCGACATCGTGGCGCGGCGCCGCAACCTGATCGCCTTCGTCGAGGTCAAGGCACGCGCCACGCTGGACGACGCCGCCTTTGCCGTGACGCCGCGCCAGCAGCAGCGCATCATCGACGCCGCCCAAGGCTGGCTCGCAGCGCATCCCGAGCATGCCGAATTCGAATTGCGATTCGACGCCATGCTGATTGCGCCGCGCTCGCTTCCGCGCCATGTGTTGGCGGCATTCGACGCCTCGACCTGAAAGGCAGCCCATGAAACTGAACGTCGCCGTCCAGATGGACCCCATCGCCCGCATCAACATCAAGGGCGATTCCACCTTCGCGCTGCTCTTGGAGGCGCAGAAGCGCGGCCATGGCCTGTCCTATTACACGCCCGACAAGCTCTCGATGGTCGGCGAGGAGCTGGTCGCGCCGGTTCAGCTCCTGACCGTGCGCGACGAGCCCGGCGACCATTTCACCCTCGGCGAGCCCAAGCGCGAAGCGCTGAACGGGTTCGACGTGGTGCTGCTCCGCCAGGATCCGCCGTTCGACCTCGCCTACATCACCTCGACGCATTTCCTGGAGCGCATCCATCCGAAGACGCTGGTCGTCAACGATCCCGCCTCGGTGCGCAACGCGCCGGAAAAACTGTTCGTGATGAATTTTCCGCAGCTGATGCCGCCGACGTTGATCTCGCGCGACCTCGATGAGATCAACGCGTTCCGCGACAAGCACGGCGCCGTCGTCATGAAGCCGCTGCACGGCCATGGCGGCGCGGCGGTGTTCCGCGTGATGCCGCAGGACATGAATTTCGGCTCGCTGTTCGACATGTTCTCGGTGACGTTCAGGGAGCCCTGGGTGATCCAGCAATTCATCCCCGAGGTGAAGCACGGCGACAAGCGCATCATCCTGGTCGACGGCGAGTTCGCCGGCGCGGTGAACCGTGTGCCGGCGGCCGACGACCTCCGCTCCAACATGGTGCGCGGCGGCGCGGCGCAGGAGACCGAGCTCACGCCGCGCGAGCGCGAGATCTGCGCCACCGTCGGCCCGGCGCTGCGCGAGCGCGGCCTGTTGTTCGTCGGCATCGACGTCATCAACGGCAATCTCACAGAGATCAACGTGACCTCACCGACCGGCATCCGCGCCATCGCACGGCTCGGCGGCCCTGATGTCGCGGCGAAGATCTGGGACGCGATCGAAGCGAAGCGGAAGAAGTAGAGCTCTGCGCGTAGCCCGGATAGAGCGTTAGCGAAATCCGGGACGCCCACCACTCGCACCGGCCCCGGATTACGCTTGCGCTCCATCCAGGCTACGGACGATGCTCGCGGCCACCTCGCGCGCTAACGACGTATTCACCATGACGCCCCCGCGCCTCGCGCAAGCGCGTGCTCCGACATGCGTGAAACTACGGGGCCGTTGGCCGGCTCAATAACGCCGCGTTCACCATCTGCCGAAAACCAGCATCGCGGCCAGCGATCACGTTCGGCCTCGCAACACCCCTTATACTTTTGCTGCCTACTCATCGACGCGGGGGAACACGCCAGGTGCGGTTCGAGTGCCCCGCGTAAGAGTAGAAGCGTATGAATACCGCACGCATTGTCGTTCTCGTCATCGCTCTCGGCGCCGGCGGCGTCGCTGCATATCTGGCGAGCGGCTACCAGAATCCGCCCGCGGCCACCCTTCCCGTCGCCGAGAAGCTGCCGACGGTCGAGGTCCTCATCGCCAAGAACGACATCCAGCTCGGCCAGGCCGTGAAGCCCGAGGACCTGCAATGGCAGGCCTGGCCCGCGGCGACCGCCAGCAGCGCCTTCATCCGCCGCGACAGCAGGCCGGAGGCCCGGACCCAGATCGCAGGCTCGATCGCGCGCGTGCCGCTGATGCAGGGCGAGCCGATCCGCGAGCAGAAGCTGGTCAAGGCCGAAGGCTCCGGCTTCATGGCCGCGATCCTGCCGTCCGGGATGCGCGCCGTCTCCACCGAGATTTCAGCCGAAACCGGCGCCGGCGGCTTCATCCTGCCGAATGACCGCGTCGACATCGTCCTGACCCGCCGGCTGAAGAATCCGGACGGCGGCAACAGCAACGGTCCGACCGGCGGCAACGACCTCATCCTGTCGGAGGTCATTCTCACCAACATCCGCGTGCTCGCGATCGACCAGGCCCCGAAGGAAAAGGAGGGCCAGAACGCGGTCGTCGGCAAGACGGTCACGCTCGAGCTCCGGCCCGACCAGATCGCCACGCTTTCAGCCGCACGGCAGGGCGGCACTCTGACACTCGCACTGCGCAGCATCGTCGATGCCAACGCAGTCGACGGCACGCCCGAGGACCAGGCGATCAAGCGCCCGGGCGGCGTGAACGTGATCCGTTACGGCGTCCAGGCACGGCAACTGACGTCGCAGAAGTGATGGGGACAGCATGAACTACGGGGGTGATCGGACGGGCCTGCGCATTCGGGGGAAGCGCGCGCGCTCGGTCCTGACGGGGACGATCTTGATGCTGGGGCTGCTCGCGGCTCACGGCGTCGTCAGTGCCGCGGAGGCGCCGGTCGGCGACCAGGCGCCGATGCAGGCGTCGGATCTCAGCGTATCGTCGGTCGGGACGAGCGCACCGGCGCGGTCGCGCTTTCTGTCGCTCGGCATCGGCAAGTCCGTCGTCATCGACCTGCCGCGCGAGGTCAAGGACGTGCTGGTGGCCGATCCCAAGATCGCCAATGCGGTGATCCGCTCGGCCCAGCGCGCCTATATCATCGGCGGCCAGGTCGGCCAGACCAACGTCGTGTTCTTCGCCGCCGACGGCCAGCAGGTCGCCTCCTATGACATCGCGGTGAAGCGCGACCTCAACGGCATGCGTGCGGCGCTGCGGCAGTCCCTGCCCGGCGTCCAGATCGAAGGCGTCGGCGACAGCGTGATGCTGACCGGCTCGGTGTCGAGCCCGGTCGAGGCCCAGCAGGCCGGCGACGTCGCCGCAAAGCTCGTCGGCGGTTCGGACAAGGTCGTCAACAACATCGTTGTGCGCGGCCGCGATCAGGTCATGCTCAAGGTCGTGGTCGGCGAAGTCCGCCGCGACATCGTCAAGCAGCTCGGTGTCGATCTCAGCGCCAGCCTGAACGCCGGCACCGCCGTGGTGAATTTCAACAATTCCAACCCGTTCTCGGTCTCCGGCGGGCCGATCGTCGGCAGCAATGGGCTCGGCGTCACCGGGCTCGCCAAGGGCGTCGCCACCGTCAACGCGACGATGCGGGCGATGGAGAGCGCCGGTGTCATGCGCACGCTGGCCGAGCCGAGCCTGACCGCGATCTCGGGCGAATCCGCCACTTTCGTCGCCGGCGGTGAATTTCCGATTCCCGGAGGCTATGCCTGCGATCCGGTCACACACGTCTGCACCACCCAGGTCACCTACAAGAAGTTCGGCATCTCCCTGAATTTCACCCCGGTCGTGCTCAGCGAAGGCCGCATCAGCCTGCGCGTGATGACCGAGGTCTCGGAGCTGTCGAACACCAACTCGATCACGTTGACGCAGGCCGTGTCCGGGAACTCGACCAACTCGATCACCATTCCTTCGGTGCAGACCCGCCGCGCCGAAACGACGCTGGAAATTCCGTCGGGCGGCTCGATGGCGATGGCCGGCCTGATCCAGCAGCAGACCAAGCAGGCGATCAACGGACTGCCTGGTGTCGACCAAGTGCCGATCATCGGCGCGCTGTTCCGCAGCCAGGACTTCGTCAACAACGAGACCGAGCTGATGGTGATCGTGACGCCCTATGTGGTGCGCGCGGTCGCCCAGAAGGAATTGTCGCGGCCCGACGACGGCTTCGCGCCGGCCTCGGACGCGCAGAGGGCGCTGCTCGGCCGGGTCAACCGCCTCTACGGCGTCGCGAGCCGCGTCGATCCGGTCGCCGGCACGCCCGGTGATTTCGGCTTCATCATCGACTGAGACGAACGGTTTGGGGACCGGGCAAGACACGGGGCAAGAGGGGATCAGGCGATGACGAAGACGAGAGCCGATCGACGTCGCAGCGTAAGCATCGCGCTGGCACTGACGGGGTTGTCCGTCATGCTGGGCGCCTGCAACGCCACCGAGATCGTCACCCAGACGGTGCCGACCGATTATCGCCAGCGCCACCCGATTGCGGTGCAGGAAGGCAAGAAGTCGATCGTGATCTTCGTCGGCAAGAGCAGAGGCGGCCTCTCGGCGGCGCAGCATGCGGACGTCGCGGGCATCGCACGGGACTGGGTGCGCGAAGGCACCGGCTCCGTCGTCGTCGACGTGCCCGTCGACACCGCCAATTCGCGCGCGGCGTCCGCGACCTATCACGAGATCCGCTCGGTGCTCACGTCCGGCGGCGTGCCGACGCGCGCCATCGTCCAGCGTCCCTATCGTCCTGATGATCCCGGGCTGCTGCCCACCATCCGCCTCAGCTATTCGAAGATCACCGCGGTCGCCGGCCCCTGCGGGCTGTGGCCGGAAGACGTCGGGCCCAACATCCTCGATCCCGGCTACAACGAGAATCGGCCCTATTTCAATCTGGGCTGCGCCAGCCAGCGCAATCTCGCGGCGATGATCGACAACCCGGCCGATCTCGAGCAGCCTCGCGCCGAGACGCCCGCCTATACCGCACGGCGCGACATCGCGTTCGAGCGCTATCGCAAGGGCACGACGACGACCACCACCTATCCCGAATCCGACAAGGCCAAACTCAGCGACACCGGCAGATGACAGCCATCCACGACGAAGACGCGGACGATCCGCAGCATCCCGAGGAACATATCGCGCCGGTTCCTCGCATTTCGGTGCAAGCCTTTTGCGAGACCGAGCAGACGCTCAACGCGGTGACGGCGGCTGGCCAGGATCGCCGGCTCGCCAAGGCCCACCTCAGCGCCAAGGACGGCGGCCTTGCCGCGGCGATCGAAGCCTATGAATCGATGCCGACGCCGAACGTGATCGTCATCGAGTCCGACGGCACGCGCGACATCCTCGAGGGACTGGACGATCTCGCCGGCGTCTGCGATCCCGGCACCCGCGTGGTCGTGATCGGCAGCCCCAGCGACACCGCGCCCTATCGCGAGCTGGTGCGCCGCGGCGTCAACGACTACGTGGTCGGACCGGTCGAGACGCTCGACGTGGTCCGCTCGATCTGCAGCCTGTTCTCGGCCTCCGAGGCCATCATCACCGGCCGCGTCATCGCGGTGGTCGGCGCCAAGGGCGGCGTCGGCGCGTCCACGGTCGCGCATAATCTGGCCTGGACCATCGCCCGCGACCTCTCGCTCGATTCCGTCGTGATCGATCTCGACCTCGCCTTCGGCACCGCGGGCCTCGACTACAACCAGGATCCGGTGCAGGGCATCGCCAATGCGGTGCTGTCGCAGGACCGGCCGGACACGGCGCTGATGGAACGCCTGCTCGCCAAATGCACCGATCGCCTCAGCCTGTTGGCGGCGCCCGCCACGCTCGACCGCGTCTACGATTTCGGAGCCGAAGCCTTTGACGCGGTGTTCGACACGCTGCGCATGACGACGCCCTGCATCGTGCTCGACGTTCCCCATCAATGGTCCGGCTGGACCCGCCGCGCGCTGGTGAACGCCGACGACATCGTGATCGTGACCGAGCCCGATCTCGCCAACCTGCGCAACACCAAGAACATGCTGAGCGTGCTGAAGGCGGCGCGACCGAACGACCGGCCGCCGCTGTATTGCATCAATCAAGTCGGCATGCCCAAGCGCGCGGAGATCGAGGTCAAGGCCTTCGCCAAGACCATGGAGAGCCAGCCGATCGCGGTGATCCCATTCGATTCGAAACTGTTCTCGACCGCGGCCAATAATGGCCAGATGATCGCGGAGGTCTCCAGGAGCCACCGCACCACCGTTCTGTTCCAGAACATGGCGAACCGCCTCGCCGGCCGCGGCGAGGTGAAGAAGCCGAAGCGCTCGCTGCTCGAGCCGCTGCTGAAGAAGCTGAAGGGCAAGTCGGGACGGAGCTCGGCCCCGCATCGCAAGGCGTCGTAGGCGTCACAGCAGAAGGGGCGGACTACCTGTCCGCCCGCTGCTGCTTCTTCGCCAGCAGCTGCTTGAGCGCCGCGACCTTGGCCGCGGCCTGGTCCGGCGGCAAATCTGCCTTCACGAGGATTTCGGCCTCGGCCTCGCGACCCTGCAATCCCAGCACGAGCGCCAGATTGGCGCGGACCCGCGCATAGTTCTGATTGCGCTGATAGGCGCGGCCGAGCACCTGTTCGGCCTTCGACAGGTTGTTTTGCAACATATAGGACAGGCCGAGATTGGACAGCACGGTCGGCTCGTTCGGCACGATCTTCAACGCCGCGGCGTAATATTGCTGCGCTTCCTCGTTGCGGCCGAGCTGATCGAGCACTGCGCCCTGCGCCGACAGGATGCGCCAATCGGGATCCTCAGGGCTATGCGCCCGGCCGAGGACGTCGAAGGCCTGCTGGAAATTGCCGTTGTCGGCGAGCGCACGTCCATAGCCGGCGAGCAGCGACTTGTTGCCGGGATGGGCGAGCACGGCCTGCTCGAGCACCGCGACCGCCTGCGCACGCTGGCCGCTGTCGCGCAGCGCCTTGCCGTATTCGATGGCAATTGCGGGATCGCCGGGCTTGGCGCGATAGCGCTCGCGAAGTGCGTCCATCTCCGGCCTGGCGTCGGCCCTGGTGTCAGACTTGGCGCCGTCCTTGGCGGCGGACTCCTTCTTGCCGCCGAGCGCGCCGGTGACGTCCTCGATGCCGGTGGTCTGACAGCCGCCGAGGGCAAGGATCAGGACGGCAGAACACAGATATCTCGCCGGGGGAAAAGCGAGGGACGAACGCTTGGACATACTCTGATCACTCGGCAACTGATCAGAGATGCTTACCGATTAACGCTAAAGTCCCGTTAAGGAGGCAGGCCCGTCGAAGTTCAGTCGACGAATTCGGCACCGAATTCGCAGCCGATGCGCCAGCGCAGGCGGCATTGGCGGGAATAATCGGGCGCGAAGATGATGGTGAATTGCGGCGGCACTTCCAAAAATTCCGCCACCACTTTCACGCCGCCATCCGAAATGTCCGTGATCGTGCAATCCCGCGGCAGCGAGCCCGCGCCAAAATGGATTTTGGCGAGACGGCTGCACACCCGACGTTCGCTTCTCCGGCGATTTGCAAGCATTTGAACTCTTCACCCGTTAGACCACGGCCCATCCCGCAGGCCTAGCAGTAGCGGACATTCGTTGGAATGTGCTGAGGAGAGCCGACCGCATTCGAGACGTAGTTTCCGCGGCGCGTTTACGCCCGGTTAGGATTTGACCGCGGGCCAGAGGATTGTTCCCGTATTGTTCTTGCGGAGACGGCCGCGCTCTGCTACCCCTAATTGCAGGACAGGGCAGGCTGGTTCGGCATGGTTCAGCGGGTTTCCACCGTCGCCTTTGAGGGGATCGAGGCCCGCGCGGTCGACGTGCAGGTGCAGGTCGCGCCTGGCCTGCCGGCCTTCGCCATCGTCGGCCTGCCGGACAAGGCGGTGTCGGAGGCGCGCGAGCGGGTGCGCTCGGCGCTGATCGCCTCGGGGCTGGCGCTGCCGGCACGGCGGATCATCGTCAATCTGGCCCCGGCCGACCTGCCCAAGGAGGGCAGCCATTACGACCTCCCGATCGCGCTCGGGCTGATGGCGGCGATCGGTGCGATCCCGCCGGATGCGCTGACCGGATTCACCGTGCTCGGCGAGCTCGGCCTCGACGGCTCGATCGCACCCGTGGCCGGCGTCCTCCCCGCCGCGATCGGCGCCAATATGCGCGAGGAAGGGCTGATCTGCCCGGCGTCCTGCGGCTCCGAAGCGGCGTGGGCGAGCCCGGACATTCAGATCATTGCGGCGAGTTCGCTGATCCAGATCGCCAACCATTTCAAAGGCACGCAGGTGCTGTCGCGGCCGACGCCGAAGGTGCACGAGCCCGCCGCCTCGACGCTCGACCTGCGCGACATCAAGGGCCAGGAAAGCGCCAAGCGCGCGCTGGAGATCGCGGCCGCCGGCGGACATCATCTGCTCATGATCGGCGCGCCGGGCGCGGGCAAATCGATGCTGGCGGCGCGCCTGCCCTCGATCCTGCCGCCGCTGTCGCCAAGCGAGCTGCTCGAGGTCTCGATGATCGCCTCCGTCGCCGGCGAGATCGAAGGCGGCGCGCTGACGGCACGGCGCCCGTTCCGCTCGCCGCATCATTCCGCCAGCATGGCCGCCCTCACCGGCGGCGGCGCGCGCGCCAAGCCCGGCGAGATCTCGCTGGCGCATCAAGGCGTGCTGTTCCTCGACGAATTGCCCGAGTTCGATCCGCGCGTGCTGGATTCGCTGCGCCAGCCGCTGGAAAACGGAGAGGTCGCGGTGTCGCGCGCCAATCACCGCGTCACCTACCCTGCCCGCTTCATGCTGGTCGCGGCGATGAATCCCTGCCGCTGCGGCAATGCGTTCGAGCCCGGCTATGCCTGCAAGCGCGGCCGCATCGACCGCTGCTCCGCCGATTACCAGGCGCGCATCTCCGGTCCCCTGATGGACCGCATCGATCTGCGCATCGAAGTGCCGGCGGTGACCGCCGCCGACCTGATCCTGCCGCCGCCGGCGGAAGGATCGGCCGAGGTCGCTGCCCGCGTGGCGGCGGCGCGCGACATCCAGCTGGCGCGCTATGCGAACGCAGGCCTGCCCCATGTCCGCACCAATGCCGAGGCCCCCGCCTCCGTGCTGGAGGAGATCGCAAAGCCCGATGCACAGGGTCAGAAGCTGCTGCGCGACGCCGCCGAGACGATGCGCCTGTCGGCGCGCGGCTATCACCGCGTGCTGCGCGTGGCGCGCACGCTGGCCGACCTCGATCATGCCGACAAGATCGGCCGGCTGCACCTTGCCGAAGCGCTGTCCTACCGCGCACTCGCGGAGGATGTGCGCCAATTGGCGTAAGCGCCCTCGCATCAACCCGGCGGTAACGACTTTCCTTTACGCTCTGCAAACCATAAGGCCCGACGCGTTTCGGTTGTGAGTTTCCCTGGGCCCGGCGAGTAGAGCGTCATGTTGCGTTTCAAGTTCCTGGCCTCGGCTGTTCCCCTGCTCGCGGCTGCGGTCTTCGCCCGCGCCGAGATCGGTTCGGTGTCGCACCCCTGCATCGCGCTGGGCGACACATCGGTCGAGCTCACCTCGCTGTTCTGGACCGCCGGCGTGCATGTCGCCTTCACCGACGATCCCGCGCGGGCCACGGTGCGGGTGCAGATCACCGACGATGCCGACGCGGCGGATTTTGCCGTGGTCGACGACGGCCTCGGCTCCGAGCCGGACTCCTGCCAGGCTAGTCCCTCGACGCGCCTCGTCTCGATCGCAGCGCAGCCGGTCGACGGCGGCCAGGTGGTCTATCTCTCCAGCGAAGGACCGGCGGATTACCGCATCTTTGTGCGCTCGAAGACGTTCTCGCCGCGCGAGGCGGCAGCGCTGATCGTCGGCGCGCGCGGCGGCCATGGCCGCTTCCAGGCGGCTTCGCTTTAAATTTTCTGAGCATGATCTCCGCGCAAACGCGTTCCGCGTTTGTCGCGAGGGAAAACCGCTACACACTTTTCGCTAACGCGGCCCTTCGGGTCCGGATCATGCTCTGACCCGTTAACACCTCGTCAACCCTGTTCGGAGGCATCGCCACAGCCGCAAGCTGTTCGCAAGGTCGGCGGGCCATCGTCGCATGCGGCGGCGGGGTTTCAGGCAAGGGTCGGTTGCCAAGGGTCGGTTGTGATGGGTCGGACGTTCCGGATCAAGGTGCGCATGCGTCGCTTCAGGCGGCAGCATCCGAGGCTCGCCTTCGCGATCCGTTCCTTCATGATCTTCTCGGCGACGTTCGGCGGCGCCTATGGTTTCGTCTCCGGCAGCCGGTCCGAGAATTCCGGCTACGATCCCCACACCTTTGCGATCGGCGCCAGCTTCCTGTTCGCGCTCGCCTGTCTCGGCCTTGCAACGCTGAGCATGCGCCTGCGCTTCGTCAATAAGCGGCTGCGGACGCTCGCCGCCCACAACGAAGCGTTGATCGACCGCAATTGGGAGCTGAAGGAGGCGGAAGAGCGCGCCCGCAGCCTGTTCGAGCAGCAGGGCGACCTCATCGTGCTGCGCGCTACCGATGGCCGCATCACCTTCGCCAACGAGGCCTATTGCACGCTCGCAGGACAAGCGCGCAGCGCGCTGGTCGGCACGCGCTTCGATTTCGACGTGCTGGAGCAGGGCGACAGCGCCCGCGAGAGCAACGGCACGCGCATCCACGACCAGAAGATCGCAACGCCCCTCGGTGCGCGCTGGATCGCCTGGCGCGAGGGCTATGTCCGCCTCGATGCCGGCCAGCCCGCCGAATTGCAGAGCGTCGGACGTGACGTCACCGACCGCACCGAGACCGAGCGTGCATTGTCCGATGCGCGCGACCAGGCCGACGCCGCCAACCGCGCCAAGTCGCGCTTCCTGGCGATGGCCTCGCACGAAATCCGCACGCCTCTGAACGGCATCATCGGCATGGGCGGCCTGTTGCTCGACACAAATCTGACGCCGGAGCAGGTGACTTATGCCAGGGCGGTGAAGACCTCGGGCGAAGCCTTGATGGCGCTGATCGAGGAGCTGCTCGACTATTCCAAGATCGAGGCCGGCAAGCTCGACCTCGATCAACGTCCCTTCGCGCTCTCGACCCTGGTCGAGGAGATCACCGAGCTGCTCGCGCCGCGCGCGCAGGCCAAGTCGCTCGAGATCGCCGCCTATGTCGACGAGCGCCTGCCGCTGGAAGTGGTCGGCGACGCCGCGCGGCTGCGCCAGGTGCTGCTGAACCTCGCCGGCAACGCCATCAAGTTCACGAGCAGCGGCGGTGTGGCGCTGATCGTCGAGCCCGGCATCTGGCCGAACGAGATCAGCTTCCTGGTCCGCGACACCGGCATCGGCATCGCAGCCGAAGCCCAGCAGCGCATCTTCCGCGAATTCGAGCAGGCCGACGAGCGCGTCGCCCGCACCTATGGCGGCACCGGACTTGGCCTTGCCATCAGCGAGCGCATCGTCAAGCGCATGGGCGGCCGGATCACGCTCACGAGCGAGCCGGGCAAGGGCTCGACCTTCGAGGTCGCAGCGCCGCTTCCGCCCTCGCAAGGCGGCGCGGGACAGACCGCATTTCCGAGCCCCGACCTCACCGGCAAGTCGATGCTGCTCGTCGCCGACGGCATCGAAGCTTCGCTCATCGCGCGGCGCCTCGAGCGCTGGGGCGGCCAGACCTGCCTGGTTGCGGATGCGGCGGTCGCCGAAGCGCTGCTGCCGGAACGTTTCTGGCACGCGGTGCTGATCGATCGTGCGCTCGGTCCTGCCGTGGCCGACCACCTCGGTGAAGCCGCCCGCGCGCATGCCTTGCAGCGCCTCGTGCTGCTGACGTCGAGCTCGCGGCACGAGAAGCTGTCGCCGGCCTTCACCGGCTTTCTGGTGAAGCCGCTGCGCGCAGCCTCGCTCGCCGCGCGTCTAGCTCTGACCCCGGAGGTCGCCTCGCCGGATCTCGCGCCGGAGCCGCCGGCGGCAACCGCCGGCCCCGCGCCGGCGAAAGGCCTGTCGATCCTCGTCGCCGAAGACAACGAGATCAACGCCTTGCTGATGCGCTCGCTGCTGGCCAAGCTCGGCCACCGCGTCGTCATCGCCGTCCATGGCGAGGCCGCGCTGGAATCCTGGCTCGCGGCCTCATCCGCCGGCACTCCCTACGATCTCGTGCTGATGGACATCCAGATGCCGCAGCTCGACGGCATCGAGGCGACAAAGCGCATCCGCGCGCACGAGGCCGCTCTTGGCGCTCAGCACACGCCGATCCTGGCGCTCACCGCCAACACGCTGGTGGAGGATCGTTATGCCTGCTTCGAGGCGGGCATGAACGGATTTCTGATCAAGCCGCTCGACCGCGAGAAGCTCGAGGAGGCGCTCGCGGGCCTCGCCGCGTCCCGGCACCTGACAGTTCCGGATCTCACGGGAACCTGATCTCGTCCGGCGATCGTAATTGAAATCGCGCGCGTTGCGCGTCACGATCCTCAAGGGGGCATTTTGCAACTGAGGATTTTGCGCATGAACGTGCTTTGCCGCCTCGCCCTCATTGTCCTCCTCGCCGGAAGCGTTCAGCACGCTGCCGCCGATACACCGGATGTCATCTCGTCGCTCAAGCAGGGCGGTTACGTCCTGATCTTCCGGCACACCGCGACCGACGACAGCCAGAAGGACGTCTATCCCTTCAAGTTCGACGACATGAGTGCCCAACGTCAGCTCAGCGAGAAGGGCAGGGAGGCGGCGCGCCAGATCGGGATGGCGATCAGGGACCTCGCGATCCCGATCGGCGATATCTACACCAGCCGGCTGAACCGCGCGGTCGAGGCCGGCAAGCTGATCTCGGGCCGCGAGGTCAAGCCGGTCGATGCCCTGACCGACAGCAGCAACGCCAGCGCATCGGGAATGGCAAACCCGACCGGCGCCAATGCCAAGGCCGGGCAGGCCGTGCGTCAGCTCGTCGACGCGCCGCCGAAGGCGGGCACCAACACGGTCCTAATCACCCACAAGACCAACATCGCCGACGCCTTCGGCAAGGAGGCCGGCGACGTCCAGGAAGGCGAGGCCTTCGTCTACAAGGCCGGCAGCTCGGGCCCCGCCACCTTAGCCGGGCGCATCAAGCTTGCGGATTGGATCGCGAAAGCGGGCAGGTGAGGGACCGGGAAGCGGCCAGGACTGCCGCTCCACCACGATGTCGTGCTACGGACGTCGTGTGGCGAACGAGTGAAGAGCTGGCGAACACGTGAGAACATCGGAAGACCGTTCATTCCTCATCCTGCTCGGCGCGATCTCCGTTGCGTTCGCCTGGGTGCTCTGGCCGTTCTCCGGTGCCGTGTTGTGGGCCACGCTGCTGGCCATCATCTTCGCCCCGTTCTATCGACGGGTCCTGAAGTCCTTGCCCGGGAAGCACAGCCTTGCCGCACTCATCACCGTCGTCGTGGTGGTCGTCATGGTCCTCATCCCCGTAGCGATCGTCATCGCTTCGCTCATCGACCAGGGCGGAGAGCTGTATCAGCGCATTCAGAGCGGGGAGATCAGCCTCGCTCATCCCCTGCAGCAGCTGAAATCCGCGCTTCCCAACTGGGCTGCGTCCCTGTTGGATCGCCTGGCCGGCATCGATTTTTCATCCCTGAGGGAACGCCTGTCGGGTCTGGTCGTCCCTGCCGGGCAACAACTGGCCGGACATGCGATCAACATCGGTCAGGTGACGCTGGAGTTCGTCGCAAGCCTGCTCGTGATGCTGTACCTGCTGTTCTTCCTGCTGCGCGACGGTGACGAGCTCAATGCCCGCATTCGCGACGCGCTGCCGCTGCGCCCGAGCCATACCGCCGAAATCCTCGATGCCTTCACGCTGGCGGTTCGTGGAACCATCAAAGGAATCGTTCTTGTCGCTCTGATCCAGGGAGCACTTGGCGGGCTCATCTTCTGGCTGCTCGGCCTGACGGCGCCGCTGCTCGCCGGCGCGCTCATGGCGCTGGTCTCGCTGCTGCCCGTGCTCGGCTCCGCCCTGGTCTGGGTTCCGGTCGCGCTCTATCTGCTCGTGGCAGGCGCAGTCACGAAGGGGCTCATCCTGCTCGCTTTCGGCACCTTCGTGATCGGGCTTGCGGACAATTTTCTCCGCCCGATCCTGGTCGGCCAGTCGATCCAGATGCCAAGCTATGTCGTGCTGCTTGCCACCCTGGGCGGCCTTGCGACCTTCGGTGCGAACGGCTTCGTCATCGGCCCGCTCGTCGCCGCGATGTTTCTGACGACGTGGCACATCTTCGTCGTCGCGAAGGCGCAACAGGGAGCCCGGAAATGACCGTCATATCGGGCCTGGCGCGGGCGATCCGGCCAACGCGGAATGTCAAGCAGCCGAGGCAGTGAAGCGCGGCGCAGAGAGCTTGTCGGGCGTCGTCTGGCCTCCGTGGAAGACGGTATTTGCCTGCGCCGCGCGCTTGCAGTGCGGGCATACGAAGAGATGCGCGATAACCGGGGTCGGCTCGTCGGCGAGCAGTTCCGAGCGGAACCACTTCATCTCCAGATGGCAATCTGGGCAGATCGGAGCTTCCAGCTGCTCCGCAGCGCTCCTGAGACGATCAACCATGGTGTGCCCCCGCCGTTTTCCAAGGAATAGCGGAATACCCATTATTGGTCTGCAACAAAAGACACCATGCTCGAACGGGCATGGCAGCGCACCGGGGCGATTACAGACGCCTGAGCGCCACGCTCTCCACCGTGTGGTCGGCGCCCTTCTTGAGGATCAGCGTCGCACGCGGCCGGGTCGGCAGGATGTTGTCCTCGAGATTGGCGAGGTTGGTGCGCTCCCAGATCGCGATCGCGGTGGCAGTGGCTTCCTCGTCCGACAATAGCGCGTAGCGGTTGAAATAGGACTTGGGATTGGTGAATGCGGTATCGCGCAGCGCCAGGAAGCGCTTGATGTACCATTGCCGCAGGGCCGCTTCGTCGGCGTCGATATAGACCGAGAAATCGAAGAAGTCGGAGACGACGGGCACGGCCTTGCCGTCGCGCGGCAGCTTGCCGGTCTGCAGCACGTTGACGCCTTCGACGATCAGGATGTCGGGCTGGTCGATCTCGGCCCATTGGTTCGGCACGATGTCGTAGGTCAGATGCGAATAGACCGGCGCGCGGACGTGGCCGCGGCCGGACTTGATGTCGGAGAGGAAGCTGAGCAGCAGCGGCAGGTCGTAGCTCTCCGGGAAACCCTTCTTCTGCATGATGCCCTGACGCTCGAGCACCGCGTTGGGGTAGAGAAATCCGTCCGTCGTGATCAGCTCGACCTTCGGCCGCGGCGACCAGCGTGCCAAGAGCGCCTGGAGCACGCGTGCCGTGGTGGATTTGCCGACCGCCACCGAGCCGGCAACGCCGATGATGTAGGGCACCTTGCGATCCCGGATGTTGAGGAACTGGCGCTCGGCGTAATACAGGCGCTGCATCGCGTCGACGTAGATCGACAACAGGCGCGACAGCGGCAGATAAATGTCCTCGACCTCCTGCAGGTCGAGGCGGTCGTGCAGCGAGCGCAGCCGGTCGAACTCGCCCGGCTCCAGCGTCATCGGCGTATCGTCGCGCAGCCGCGCCCATTGCTCGCGCGTATAGACGCGGTAGGGATTGTACTGCTGTTCGGGTGCGCGGATATCCATGACGCCGCCTTTCCGTTGCGATCTATTCGCCTTGCCTAGCCGCCCTTGCGCGACGCCTTTTCTTCTAGCCCCGACATCGAAGTCCGCTTGTCCAGCGCCGCCTCGACCTCTTCCAGCTTTATGCCGCGTGCCTTCAGCAGCACAAGGAAATGATAGAGCAGGTCGGCACTTTCAGCGATCAGATGCGCGCGATCGTTTTCGACTGCAGCGATTACGGTTTCGACTGCTTCCTCGCCGAACTTCTTGGCGCAATGCTCGGGACCTTTGTCGAGCAGCTTGCGGGTATAGGACGCTTCGCCGCCGGACGCCGCGCGGGCGTCGATGGTTTCGGCCAGATCATGGATCGTGAAACGCGGCATCGGACTCACTCAAAAACACGCTTGGCAACAGATCTGGCCACCGCGGCCATCGCCATCCGCCAATGTAGCATCGTTACGAACCGGAGTCGTCAGGCATCCAGGCGCATCGGCAGCCCACGCCGCGCCATGTGCTCCTTGGCTTCGCGAACGGTGAATTCCCCGAAATGGAAGATCGAGGCGGCCAGCACGGCCGTGGCGTGCCCGTCGCGGATACCGTCGACGAGATGGTCGAGATTGCCGACGCCGCCCGAGGCGATCACGGGAACGGGAACGCTGTCGGCGATCGCGCGGGTCAGCGGAATGTCGAATCCCTGCCGGGTGCCGTCGCGGTCCATCGAGGTGAGCAGGATTTCACCGGCGCCGAGCGAAACCACTTCCTGGGCATATTCGATGGCGTCGATGCCGGTCGAGTTGCGTCCGCCATGGGTGAAGATCTCCCAGCGGTCGCCGCCCGGACGCTTGACGCGCTTGGCGTCGATCGCGACAACCACGCACTGCTCGCCGAATTTCTCGGCAGCTTCCTTGACGAATTCGCGCCGCGACACCGCGGCGCTGTTGATCGAGACCTTGTCGGCGCCGGCGCGCAGCAGCGTCTTGATGTCGTTGACCTCGCGCACGCCCCCGCCGACGGTGACAGGCATGAAGCAGGCCTCCGCCGTGCGCCGGACCACGTCCAGCATGATGCCGCGGTTCTCGTGGGTCGCGGTGATGTCGAGGAAAGTGAGCTCGTCGGCGCCGGCGGCGTCATAGGCGATCGCGGCTTCGACGGGATCGCCGGCATCGCGCAGATCGACGAAGTTGACGCCCTTGACGACGCGGCCGTCCTTGACGTCGAGGCAGGGAATCACGCGCACCTTGAACATGGGTCAGCTCCTGCGCGCGTCGCGGATCAAGGTGAGGGCCGCAGCCGGATCGAGCCGGCCGTCGTAGAGCGCACGGCCCGCGATCGCGCCCGCGAGCTTTTTCGCGCGCGGCGTCAGCATCGCCTTCACGTCCTCGATCGAGGCGAGGCCGCCGGAGGCGATCACGGGAATCGAGATGGCGCCGGCGAGCGCGATGGTCGCGTCGAGGTTCAAACCCTTGAGCAGGCCGTCGCGCGCGATGTCGGTGAAGATGATGGCGGCAACGCCGGCATCCTCGAAACGCTTGGCGATCTCAAGCACGGTGACCTGCGACGTCTCGGCCCAGCCTTCGACTGCGACCTTGCCGTCGCGGGCGTCGAGCCCGACCGCGACGCGGCCGGGGAACTTCTTCGCCGCAGACTTCACCAGCTCCGGATCGCGCACCGCGGCGGTGCCGATGATGACGCGGGTGATGCCCTTGTCGAGCCAGGCTTCGACGGTCTTGAGATCGCGAATGCCGCCGCCGAGCTGCACCGGAATCTTGATCGTCTTCAGCATCGCCTCGACCGCCCCAGCATTCACCGGCTTGCCGGCGAAGGCACCGTCGAGGTCGACGACGTGGAGATATTCAAAGCCCTGCGCGGCAAAGCTCTGCGCCTGCGCGGCGGGATTGAGGTTGAACACGGTCGCGCGCGCCATGTCGCCTTGCTCGAGGCGCACGCACTGGCCGTTTTTGAGGTCGATCGCGGGAAAGAGAATCATATCGTACCTGCTCTCGTCCCCGTCATGGGACGGACTTGTCTGCTAAGCACTCCGTCATTGCGAGCGCAGCGAAGCAATCCAGACTGCCGCCGCGGAAAGACGCTGGATTGCTTCGCTGCGCTCGCAATGACGAGGTCAGAACGGTGGAAACCATCACGGTTTCCATCGCAAAAAGTTCGAGATCAGGGCCAAACCGAAGCGCTGGCTCTTCTCGGGGTGAAACTGCGTGCCGATGGCGGTGTCCTTCGCGACGATCGCGGTGACGGGCCCGCCGTAATCGGCGCGCGCGAGCACGTCCGCCTCGCTGGCGGGATTGAGGTGGTAGGAGTGCACGAAATAAGCGTGCTGGCCCTTCGGGCCGAGCGGCAGCTTGTCCAGCACCGGATGTTCCCTGAGCACCTCGAGCGTATTCCAGCCCATGTGCGGGATCTTCAGGTTTTCATCGCGCGGCGTGATCTTCTCGACGTCGCCTCCGATCCAGTTCAGGCCTTCGGTGATGACGTGTTCCTTGCCGCGGCTCGCCATTAACTGCATGCCGACACAGATGCCGAAGAACGGCCGCGCCTTGACGCGCACCGCTTCGGTGATCGCCTCGACCATGCCGTTGACGGCGTCGAGCCCACGCCGGCAATCGGCGAAGGCGCCGACGCCGGGCAGCACCAGGCGGTCAGCTTCGTAAGCCTGGTCGGGATCGCTGGTGACGAAGACCTTTTGCGGGCTCTCCAGGCTGCGCGCGGCGCGCTCGAAGGCTTTCGCGGCGGAGTGCAGATTGCCGGAACCGTAATCGATGATGGCGACGCTCATCTTGACCCTCCCGGTTCTGGAAACAACCCAATGATGCCGCCGGCCGGAATCGGCGGCGGGTTCGAGAATGGCTGACCCGGCACATTCCGGGTCGGCGGCGGGCCGCCGCGATCGATGGTCCATTGATCGCCAGCGATGCCGTTCTTCTCGCTCCAGCGCTCGAAGAAGCGGCGCTCCGCGGTATCGCCGTCGTCGCCGACCACGATGTCGAGCTGCCGCCACTTGCCGCGCGACAAGGTCCAGCGGCGCAGGCTCGAGGCCTCAAAGCCCATCAGTACCGCGACGATGAGATCGGCGAAGAAGATCGAAGAGCGCCCGACGCCGAGGCTCGACAGCCCCGCGTTGAACGCGGCCACGAAGATCAGATAGCCGATCAGCGCCAACCACAGCCGATTCCACAACAGCCAGAACGGACCGAAGATCATCGCCCAGAAATGGAAGCCGTCGCGCACGAACACGAACCTGTCGGTCGCGCGCAGATCGGCTCCGGCGGGTGAGGGAGCGTGAACTGTGTAGACAGGCATGGTGATGCCCCGTTCTCGAAATTCAGTGATGCCGCCAGCAGCGTTCGCCGCAAGACGGAGATGTCAGCCGCCGAGCGAGCCCTTGGTGGAGGGGATTTCGCCCGCCGCCTTCGGATCGATCGCCACGGCGGTGCGCAGCGCCCGCGCCAGACCCTTGAAGCAGGACTCGGCGATATGATGGCTGTTATCGCCATATAGGGTTTCGACGTGGAGAGTCACGCCGGCGTTGATGGCAAAAGCCTGGAACCACTCGCGCACCAGCTCGGTGTCGAACTCGCCGATCTTGGCGCGGGGGAAGTCGGCCTTGAACACCAGGAACGGGCGGCCCGAGATGTCGATGACCACGCGCGTCAGCGTCTCGTCCATGGGCATGTGCACGCCGGCATAGCGGGTGATGCCCGCCATGTTGCCGAGCGCCTGCTTGACCGCCTGGCCAAGCGCGATGCCGGTGTCTTCGGTGGTATGGTGATAATCAATGTGCAGATCGCCCACCGCCTTGACCGTGAGGTCGATGCGGGAATGGCGGGCGAGGAGATCGAGCATATGGTCGAAAAAGCCGATGCCGGTCGCGATATTGGCCACGCCGGTGCCATCGAGGTTCACGGAGACCTCGATGTCGGTTTCCTTGGTCTTGCGCTTGATCGTCGCGGTGCGCATTGAAAGCTGGCTTTCATCCTAGCTTGGAGCCGAAAACGCCAGTCTCTTAACAGCCAAATGACGCCTTCGCTACTGCGGGAACGCTCAAGCATGGCACCACTTCCGCCTATGGTGAGCGGAATCTAGGGCCGGAACGGCCCGTTGTGCCCCAGCCCCGGACCGCCTAAATCAGGCCGGACAACGAGGTATTTCATGCAGGACTCCCAGAACAGCTCGCCGGGCTGGCACGGCACCACGATTCTAACGGTCCGCAAGGGCGGCACGGTGGTGGTCGGCGGCGACGGCCAGGTCTCGATCGGCCAGACCGTGATCAAGTCCAACGCCAAGAAGGTCCGCAAGCTCGGCAAGGGCGACGTGATCGGCGGCTTTGCCGGTGCCACGGCCGACGCCTTCACCCTGTTCGAGCGGCTGGAATCCAAGCTCGAGCAATATCCGGGGCAGCTGACCCGGGCGGCCGTGGAGCTCGCCAAGGACTGGCGCACCGACCGCTATTTGCGGCGGCTGGAAGCGATGATGATCGTGGCCGACAAGGACGTCTCCCTGGTGCTGACAGGCACCGGCGACGTGCTCGAACCCGAGGCCGGCGTGATGGCGATCGGCTCCGGCGGCAATTACGCGCTGGCGGCCGCCCGGGCCCTGCTCGACACCGACAAGGACGCCGAGACCATCGTCCGCCGCTCGCTCGACATCGCCGCGGACATCTGTGTCTACACCAACCGGAATCTGACCATTGAGAGCCTGGCAAGCGGCTAGGCGATGGCGTCCACCTACGCCTTCCGCCCGATGACCGTGGCCGACCTGCCCCTGATCCGGCGATGGCTGGGCGAGGCGCATGTGAGGGAGTGGTGGGGCGATCCGGACGAGCAGTTTTCGCTCGTCAGCGGCGATCTCGATGAGCCGGCAATGGACCAGTTCATCGTATTGGCCGGCGACAGGCCCTTCGGCTATCTTCAATGCTACCGCCTGACCGCCTGGAATACGGGCTTCGGGCCGCAACCGGAGGGCACGCGTGGCATCGACCAGTTCATCGGCGAAAGCGACATGATCGCGCGCGGCCATGGTTCGGCGTTGACGCGCCAATTCGTCGACGAACGGTTTCGGCAGGGGCTGCCGCGCATGGTCACCGATCCGGACCCGCTCAACGCGCGCGCGATACGCGCTTACGAGAAAGCGGGATTCGTCCGCGATCGCATGGTCGAGACGCCGGACGGTCCGGCATTGCTGATGGTGCGCGAACCGTGACGCTGGTGCAGGCCCGCGAGAGCAAGGTCGCTGTCCCGCCGCTCGCCTGGGTCGGCATCGCGCTGTTGCTGCTCGCGCTGCAGGCCGCGATCCTGCTTGCGATGGGCCGCGTGCCGATCTGTACCTGCGGCACCATCAAGCTGTGGCACGGCGTGGTGAACAGCTCGGAGAATTCCCAGCAGATCGCGGACTGGTACACGTTCTCACACGTCCTGCACGGCTTCCTGTTCTACGGCCTGACCTGGCTGCTGTTGGCACGATTGCCGTTTCTGCGTCTCTCCTGGCCGGCACGGCTGATCATCGCGATACTGATCGAAGGCGCCTGGGAGATCGTCGAGAACTCGCCCTTCATCATCGAGCGATACCGCGCCGGCACCATCTCGCTGGATTATTACGGCGACAGCATGCTCAATTCGGTCTCGGACAATCTGGCCATGATCCTCGGGTTCCTGGCCGCGCGCGCGCTGCCTGTCACCGCGACCGTGCTGCTGGGGCTGGCCTTCGAGATCGTGCTGGCGCTCCACATTCGCGACAATCTGACGCTCAATATCCTGATGCTGATCCATCCGATCGAGGCCGTGAAGCAATGGCAATCCGGCCCGCCGATCATCTGACCCAAAATGCGGCTTGTCCTTGGCCGCCTCCCGCCCTAGCTAATCAGACATGACAGACTTCTCCCCCCGCGAAATCGTTTCCGAACTCGACCGTTTCATCGTCGGCCAGGGCGACGCCAAGCGCGCCGTCTCGATCGCGCTGCGCAATCGCTGGCGCCGGCAACAGCTGACCGGCTCCCTGCGCGAGGAGGTGCTGCCGAAGAACATCTTGATGATCGGCCCCACCGGCGTCGGCAAGACGGAAATCGCGCGGCGCCTCGCCAAGCTCGCGAATGCGCCGTTCCTGAAGGTGGAAGCGACCAAGTTCACTGAGGTCGGCTATGTCGGCCGCGACGTCGAGCAGATCATCCGCGATCTCGTCGAGGTCGCCATCGCGCAGGTGCGCGAGAGGAAGCGCAAGGACGTGCAGGCGCGGGCCCAGCTCGCCGCCGAGGAGCGTGTGCTCGACGCGCTGGTCGGCGCCAATGCGAGCTCGGCGACGAGGGAATCCTTCCGCAAGAAGCTGCGCGCCGGCGAATTGAACGACAAGGAAATCGAGATCGAGACGCAGTCGTCCGGCGGCGGCATGCCGATGTTCGAGATCCCGGGCATGCCGGGCGCCCAGATGGGCGCGATCTCGATCGGCGACATCTTCGGCAAGCTGGGCGGCCGCAGCAAGACGCGGCGGCTCACGGTGGAAGGCTCGCACGAAATTCTCGTCAACGAGGAATCCGACAAGCTGCTGGACACCGAGCAGCTGACGCTGGAGGCGATCAGCGCGGTCGAGAACAACGGCATCGTGTTCCTCGACGAGATCGACAAGATCTGCGCCCGCGATGGCCGCGTCGGCGGCGACGTCTCCCGCGAGGGCGTGCAGCGCGACTTGCTGCCGCTGATCGAAGGCACCACGGTCTCGACCAAGCATGGCGCGGTCAAGACCGACCACATCCTGTTCATCGCCTCCGGCGCCTTCCACGTCGCCAAGCCGTCCGACCTGTTGCCGGAATTGCAGGGCCGCCTGCCGATCCGCGTCGAATTGCAGGCGCTGACCCGCGACGACATGCGCCGCATCCTGACCGAGCCCGAGGCCTCGCTGATCAAGCAATATGTCGCCCTGATGCAGACGGAGGGCGTGACGCTCGACATCGCCGACAGCGCCATCGATGCGCTGGCCGACATTGCGGTTGCCGTCAATTCAACGGTCGAGAACATCGGCGCCCGGCGGCTGCAGACCGTGATGGAGCGGGTGCTGGACGAGATCTCCTTCACCGCCCCCGACCGCAACGGCGAGACCGTCCGGCTCGACGCGGATTACGTGCAAAAGCACATCGGCGATCTCGCCAAGAACGCGGATCTGAGCCGGTTCATTTTGTAATTTGGAGCGGTCACGCTATTGATGCGGCGTGACCGTACCCATCCTGCAAAATCCCTGGCGGCTCCTGCTCGCGATCAACGCGGCAATCATCGTTGGCGTGCTCATTCACAAGATCCAGCTGCCGCCTTATGTCCCCTACATCCATCTCCTGGTCGATTATCATTTCGGCTTCATCAAGCGCGCGCTGATCGGGGCGATCGTCGCGCTGTTCACGGCGAAAGTGCCGGTGTGGCTGGTGTTCGCGCTCGGCGGGACGACGTGGCTTGCAACGCTGGGCCTCTATGCCAGGCTCTTCCAGAACACGTTCGGCTTCTCCGCGAAAACACTGCCGCTGTTCGTCTTCACCGCGGGCTCGCCGTTCTTCCTGAAGAACTTCATGCACACGCTCGGCCATTTCGACATCTATGGCTGCGCGCTGGCGATCATCCTGCTGCTGATGCCGGCGGGCTCGCTGCTCTTCGTGGCGACGGCTGCTTTGTTCTCGATCATTCTCGTGCTGATCCATCACATTCATCTCTTGATGTATGTGCCGACGATCATCACCATCGTCGTGATCCGGCACTACCTCGCTTGCGGCTGTAGTCGCAGCAATGTCTTGTTCGGCGTGATCGCCCTTGCCGCCGTCTCGGCGCTGTTCTTCGCCGCGCAGTTTATGGGAACGATGCCGATCCCCGAAGCGGACTTCATCGCCTATCTGAAGAGCCGGATGGCCGATCCGGCGCGCACCGACCTCTTGCAATTCGCCTACATCTGGTACCAGCCGCTGGCCAAAGAGGTTGCGGACACCTGGGGCCGCCTGCCGCACAACATCCTCGGCGTGCCCGTGTTCGCGCTTCTGATCTGGCTGCACACGCCGCTATGGCGTTTCTTCGCGAGCCTGATCAGTGCGCTCGAGAGCGAGCGGCACAAGCGGCTCGTCATCGCAGCACTGGCCGGCATCAGCGTCGCCTATCTCGTGATGTTCGCGATGGTGTTCGACTATTCGCGCTGGATCTCGAACTGGGCGGTCTGCATGTTCCTGATCCTGCATGCCGTGAAGATGCTGCCGACCAAGCAGGAGGCTGCGCTGATTCCGACCGAGGATCGGAAGACCAACATCTTCGGTCTGATCGTCACCTTGATCCCGCGCGTCGGAATCGTGCGGCCGTTCTAGGACCGCGCCCGCCTGATCCGCACATACAGCGCGCCCTCGCCGCCATGGCCGATCGCGGCTTCCTCGAAGCCGACGACGAAGGCGCGGAATTCGGGCAGGCTGAGCCATTCCGGTACCTGGCGGCGGAGCACACCGCTTTCGCCGCCGCTGCGTCCCTTGCCGGTGATGACGAGCACGAAAGTGAGGCCGTCCTGATGCGCGCGGTGCAGGAAGCCGGCCAGCGCGCGATGGGCACGCATCTGGGTCATGCCGTGCAGGTCGAGCCGCGCGTCGATCTCGCTGCGGCCGCGCGACAGCTTTATCCGCTCGCGCTTGCCGAGCGGCGCAAGCGGCGGAATCGACGGCTTTGCGGCGCGCGGCGCCGGTGCAGCGGCAACCGGCCTTGCCGGTAGCGAAGTCCTGGTCACCTGGGTCCCGGGCGAAGGCTCGGCGCGCGGGGCATGCGCCTTGGCGGCGCGATGCTTCCGCAGCGGCTTGACATGCTTTGCAACGAGATCCCACAGCTCGCGCTCTTCCTCGCTCAGCGCGCGACGGCGCGGCAAGGGGCGAGGCTCCAGCACGGGCGGACGGGACGGTCGTTTCATTGCGGGCGATGAGGACGATTCTTCGCCGGACGACGCGGCTCAGGGGCAGGCTCGATCGCGGGACGCGGCACCGGCAGCGGAACGGGGCCGGCGACGGCGACAGTTTCGCTCTTGCCTTGCGCCGCCGCGGCGACAGGCGTGCCGGTCTTTGCCGGATCGGTCTGCGGAAACAGCTTTGCGATCTTCTCCGAGGGCCTGGGGTCCGGGATCGGCAGCTTCGCGGCGCGCGGGGCGGGATCGAGACTCTTCGGCACCAGCATCACGAAATGCATGGGGTGGCGCAGCCGGCCGGAGACGCGGCCGGCATCCGCGCCGGCGCCGAAAAACAGATCGGCACGTGCGGGACCGATGATGGCCGAGCCGGTGTCCTGCGCAATCATCAGCCGGTGGAACGGCGTCTTGGCGCGCTCGGACTCGATCGGCAGGTCGCCCTCGATGAAGAACGGCGTGCCGTAGACATGAAGCGATTTGTCGACCGCGATCGAACGTCCCGCCGTCAAGGGAATGCCTTGCGCGCCGACGGCCTCCTCCTTGTCGGAGAGGTTGACCTCGCGGAAGAAGATGTAGGCGCGGTTCGCGCGGCGCAGCTCCTTGGCGCCTTCAGGATTCTGCGTCATCCATTCCCTGATCTTCTGCATCGACATCTCTTCCCTCGGAATGATGCCGCGCTCGATCAGGATGCGACCGACCGCCGTGTAAGGATAGCCGTTATAGGCGTCGTAATTGAGCCGAACCGAGCTACCGTCCTCGAACTTGATCCGCGCCGAGCCCTGGATCTGCGCGAACAACAGATCGGTCGGATCCTTCAGCCAGGCGATCTCGAGCCCGCGGCCGGCGATCTTGCCATCCTCGATCTCGCCGCGGTCGTAATAGGGCACCAGCTTGCGGCGGCCGATCTTGCGATAGACCGGGCCCTTGTTGGGCAGGCTGACCGAATCCTGCTTGTAGCCGCGCACGAACAGGTTCGAGGGACGGCGATAGACCGGCACGTTGTAGACATCGGTCTGTGTCCGCGATCCCTCCAGCACCGGCTCGTAATAGCCGGTCACGAAGCCGTCGGGCTCGCCGAGCCGCGAGATCCGCAGCGGCGTGAAATTCTCCTCGAAGAAGGTCTTCGCTTTGCCGTCGTCGGTGAGATCGAGCGTCTTGGCGGCCCGGCAGGGCTCACCCAGCGAAGCACCCAAAGCCTTCGGTTCAGCCTTGGGCTCGGCCGCGCCGTTCTGCGCATTGATCGGTTTGCAGCTGGCGCGGAAGGTCTTGTACGCCGCGAGATGATTGTCGTCGCCCCACCCCTTCACGTCCGCCCAGGCCAGCGGCAGATATTGCGCGCCGGGAATTTCGAACGGCAGGGAGAGCTGCGGATAGGGCAAGGCCCGCGGCGGAGCGGCAGGCGTTCGCGGCAGATGATGGTAGTGACTACGGTGGTGACGCCGCGCCGCCTCGGCACCGAGCGAAAACGACGACAGCACGACGGCGCCGGCGCAAAGCGCCGTCGCGCTGTTCTTCAGGAAAGTCTTAATTCGCGCTTCCGGTGCCAACCAGCTTCCAGTTCGGATCGCGAGAGGAGGTGTCGCGGGCGAAGGTCCAGATATCGGTGATGTCGGCGACCGTCTCGGCGCTGCCATCGACGATGTTGCCGGTCTTGTCGCGGGTGACCGAGATCATCTGCGAGACGAAGCGCACGGTCAGCTGCGCGTTGCGGTCGCGCAGCTCGGCGCCGACGAGCTCGGCCTTGTCGATTGAGACGAAGCGCGTCTCGGTCTTCTGCTCGTTCCTCTCGCGTTCCTTGATCGCGGCGTCGAAGCTGTCATAGACGTCCGACGACAACAGATCGCGCAGCGCGCGGCGGTCGCCATTGGCGAAAGCCAGCACGATCATCTCGTAGGCGCCGCGCGCGCCCGAGAGGAAATGGCGCGGGTCGAAGCTGGAGTCTTTCTCGACGATGGAATCGAGACCCTGCGCCAGCGCAGTGCCCGGCTCGGCCAGCCCCTTCCAGCGATCGGCCGGTGCGGTCGGCTCGGCCGTCGGCGCCAGCGGCGCCTGGTCGATCACCTTGCCCGGCACGGTCACGACGTTGTTGTCCTGGGCACCTCCCAGCGCATTGCGGGCGGCGGTGCGATCGAACGGAGGCCGCTCATTGCCCGTGCGCTGCCCCAGCACGCTACGCAGCCGCAAGAAGATGAAGACGGCCAGCGCCAGGAATATGATGGTGTAGATGTCCACGTCGTATCCGCTTTCTGGTCTTTTCAGGGCTCGTTGCCGGGAAAATCAATCCGGCCAGTAGACCGTTCCTTTCGGAAACGGCAAGTCTACATCACCATATTAGGTCCGCGTCAGGTCCGTGGGATGTAGGCACGAAATCTTGCCCGGCCAATGGCGCCTTTTGGCACAGCGCCAAGTGTAGCGCGTTTTATGCTTAAGGGGAAACCCGATCCTGGCCGGAAATCGCGCATCTTCAATCGTTTAAGGCGAAATTTCGCGGAAAAGGCAGGATGAGCGTCCAAGGCGCGAGCGCGGGCCGAATTCCCGTCCGGGACCGTTCGTCCTTGTGGAACGAGCCGGCCCTATGTTAGCCAACCGCCGCGAAATTCAGCCCCAATCGGGTAAGGAGACACTTTCATGACCAACGGTAACGGCACCCCTCCCGAGGCGGCCCAGGCTCCCCAGCTCAACGTGCTGGCGCAATATACCAAGGACCTCTCGTTCGAAAATCCCAACGCGCCCGGCTCGCTCCAGCAGCAGAGCCAGCCGCCGCAGATCAACATCCAGATCAACGTCAGCGCCAACAATCTCAGCGAACAGGAATTCGAGGTGACGTTGTCGGTCGAGGGCAAGGCCGAGACCGCAGGTAAAGTGATGTTCTCGTTCGAGCTCGCCTATGCCGGCGTATTCCGGATCGTCAACGTGCCCAAGGAGAACCTGCATCCGCTGGTCATGATCGAGTGCCCGCGCCTCTTGTTCCCGTTCGCACGCGAGATCATCGCGACCGCGGTGCGCGACGGCGGGTTCCCACCGCTGATGCTGGATCCGGTCGACTTCGTCGGTCTGTATCGCCAGAACATGGAGCGACAAATGGCCGCTCAGGGTCAAGCCGGTCAGGCCTGAGCGGCGACCGCCACGGCTGGAGCGGGCAGGTACTCGTTCCAGATCGCCTTGTCACCCATGGTCGCGATGAAGGCCCGATGGGCCTCGCGCTCGGCTTCAGAAATCCGCGGCGCGAGCGGCACCAGACGTTGCCGCCGCGGCGCATCGCCGGCGCTGTTGACCCTGATCTCCTCGGTGTCGGAGGCCAGCAGCAGCTGCGACTGCCGCGCTCCAACCAGATCGACATAGACCTCGGCGAGCAGCTCGGCGTCCAGCAGCGCGCCGTGCTTGGTGCGGTGTGAATTGTCGATCGAATAGCGCGAGCAGAGATCGTCGAGCCGGTTGGACACGCCGGGATGCTTGCGACGCGCGAGCAGCAGCGTATCGACCAGGCGCTCGCGCGGGATCGCAGCGCGCTTGATGCGGTCGAGCTCGGCGTTGATGAAGCCGATATCGAACGAAGCGTTGTGGATCACCAGCGGGGCGTCGCCAATGAACGCGAGAAAGTCGTCGGCGACCTCGTGGAACAACGGCTTCGTCGTCAGGAATTCGGACGACAATCCGTGCACCGCAAACGCTTCCGCCGGCATGTCCCGCTCAGGGTTGATATAGACGTGGTACGTCTGTCCGGTCGGCATGCGGTTGAAAATCTCGACGCAGCCGATCTCGACCAGTCGATCGCCGCGCAGCGGATCGAGGCCGGTGGTTTCAGTGTCGAGGACGATTTCGCGCATGTCTTTAAGAAGCCGTGTGAGGTGGCGAATCAGATCCGCCGCTGCGGCATCTTAACGACCTCGGCCAGGATGTGCGCGATTTGGGCGCGCACCGGGTCAAGGCCGTGTGAGGTATCCACCACGAAATCGGCCCGCTTGCGCTTCTCGGCATCCGGCATCTGCTTGGCGATGATGGCATCGAGCTTGGCCTCGTCCATCGTGCCGCGCGCCAGCACCCGCTGGCGCTGAAGTTCCGGCGAGGTCGAGACCACGACCACGGCATCGACCCGCTTCTCGCCGCCGGTCTCGAACAGCAGCGGGATGTCCAGCACGACGACCGGCACCTTGGCTGCCTCGGCATCGGCAAAGAATTTCTGCCGGGAAGCGCCGAGCATGGGATGAACGATCTGCTCGAGCTGCTTGATGGCGGCGGGATCGTGCACGACGCGCGCCGACAGCTTTTGCCGGTCGACCTTGCCGTTCGCGGTGGTGCCGGGGAAGGCGGCCTCGATTGCGGGGGCAGCTTCGCCCTCATAGAGCTGATGCACGGCGGCATCGGCGTCGTAGACGGGAACCCCGGCCTCCGCGAACAATTTCGCGGTAGTGGATTTGCCCATCCCGATCGAGCCGGTCAGTCCGAGAATCCGCATCAGCACCCAGCCTTCTGTCGCATCTACACCGCAATTAGCTGCTCGCTCCGCAGATACGCAAGCAGCGGCAGCAGCGGTAGGCCGAGAATGGTGAAATGGTCGCCCTCGATGCGCTCGAACAGATGGATGCCCAGGCCCTCGAGCTGATAGGCACCGACGCTTCTGGTCACGGCCTCGCCGGCGGCGTCGAGATAGGCCGAAAGCTCGGCTTCGCTCATGGGCCGCATGGTCATGCGCGCCACGGAAACGTCCTCGAAGACGATCCTGCCATCCTGCGCCACGGCGACGGCTGAATTCAGCTCGTGCGTCTGACCGGCGAGATCGCGCAATTGCGCCAGCGCCTGGGCGCGGCCGGCCGGTTTGTTGAAGAGACGGTTCCCGAGGGCCAGCGTCTGGTCGGCGCCGATCGCAAAGTGTCCGGGATAACCGGCAGAGACCGCTCTGGCTTTCTCGCGCGCCAGCAACAGGCCGATCTCGCGCGGATCCGAAAGTTTTGACGCGGCCTGAATGCCGCGCTCGTCGATATCAGCGGTGACAGCTACGAATTCGAGCCCGGCATTGGCCAGCAGCATTTTGCGCGCGCTGCTTTGCGAGGCCAGGATCAACGGACTTTTGCCGCGCCACAAACTCATCGGCGACACTTACTCGGACGGCCGGTTGCGCTGGCGGTCGCTATACAGCTTCATGATCGCCGCCGCGGTTTCCTCGATGGAGCGGCGCGTGACGTCCAGCAGCGGCCAGTCGTGCTTGGCGCTCAGCTTGCGCGCGAACGCGACCTCCTCGGTGACCGATTGCTTGTCGGTGTAGGTATCGCTGCCGGACTCGGCGCCCATGGAAAGCAGGCGATTCTGACGGATCTGAATCAGGCGTTCCGGCGTCGCGTGCAGGCTGACGACCAGCGGCCGCGTCAGCGTCTCCAATTGCGAGGGCACGGGGATGCCCGGCACCAGCGGCACGTTGGCGGTGCGGATACCGCGATTGGCGAGATAGATCGAGGTCGGTGTCTTCGAGGTCCGGGACACGCCGACCAGGACCACATCGGCCTCGTCGAGACCTTCGACATGCTGACCGTCGTCATGGATCATCGTGTAGTTCAGTGCGTCGATGCGCTTGAAATATTCCGCGTTGAGCACGTGCTGGGCGCCGACACGGCCGGTGGTCGCTGCTCCCAGATAGGCTTCGAACAGCTGCATCACCGGGCCGATGATCGACAGGCTCGGAACATTGATCTGCTTGCACTTGTCCTCGAGTCTGGCGACCAGGTCCTTCTCGAGCAGCGTGAACAGCACGATCCCCGGCGCCTCCTCGATCTCGTCGAGCACGCGGTCGAGCTGCTTCTGGCTGCGCACCAGCGGATAGACGTGCTCGACCGGCGTCACGTTGGCGTATTGGGCCGCGACCGCGCGCGCCACGGTGATGAGCGTCTCACCCGTGGAGTCCGAGACCAGGTGGAGATGGAAATAATTGTTCGAGGTCGGCACAAAAACCCTTTGAATTTCGTTGGGGCGGTTTGTGGATTTCTGTGGAGCTTAACCTCTCGGAAAGGGATGCGCGACACCAGGGGCGGGACAAGCGGCGATTTTCTTCACACCGCTGCCGGTCAGGACAAGTCCGGCGCCCCGCCGAGAGGGAAGCGGGATTGCGCAAACAAGTCTCTTGATAAGCTGCCGATACAAACGCGCAAGCCTTTGAAGCCGACTGACTTATCGGAAGTCGACAAAGGCTGTCCGGAATATGTGGATGGATGTGAACAAGCGCGCGCGAACGCGCGGACGGAATTGCATGAGTCCAATCCACGGTCACATAGACTCAAACCTTAAGAATCTAAGATTCTAGATTTGAGGAAGGCGCTACGGACGGATATGTGTGCGGGGTAAGACCTTAACGAGTTCTTACTATCCCCAGCGCTCCCGAGCTGGACAGCAACCCGGACCGTCGAAAATGTTCGAAGACGTCTATCTCTGGATCAAGGCGCTGCACGTGATCGCCGTCATCTCCTGGATGGCCGGCATGCTCTATTTGCCGCGGCTGTTCGTCTATCACTGCGAGGCCGAAATCGGCTCGAAGCAGTCCGAGACGTTCAAGGTCATGGAACGCCGGCTGCTCAAGGCGATCATCAACCCCGCGATGATGGTCACCTGGCTCGCCGGGCTCTACCTCGCCTGGTCCGGACATTGGTTCTCGTTCGGCTGGCTGCACGTAAAACTGGCACTGGTCCTGGTGCTATCGGCGGTCCACGGCTTTTTTTCCCGCTGGGTCAAGGATTTTGCCGCTGATAAGCGTCCACGAAGCCAGAAATTCTATCGGATTATCAATGAGGTGCCGACCGTCCTGATGATTTTCATCGTCGTCATGGTGATCGTGAAGCCGTTCTAGGCAAACCCCGCGGCGATTAGCTCAGCGCTTCGGCTTGCGGAGCGTTGAGCGATTTTCTATATTAGCGATATCCCACCCAACGCAGGCGGATGTGGTTGTGTCCGAGCCTTCCAGAGGCCGGACACCGCATCAGGTTTGAAGCCTCACCGGCGCTTAACCTTGCCAGACCTGCGGACCTTACCTGCACCTGCTCGCGTCCGCATTTCAGAGCCACCTCGCACCCCCCTCTTTTTCAGGTTACCCCACAGGACCACCCCAATGCGGGAAATCAAACTCCAGGACCTCAAGTCGAAAACCCCGGCCGAGCTCGTCTCGTTCGCGGAAGAGAACGGGGTCGAAAACGCCAGCACCATGCGCAAGCAGGAGCTGCTGTTCGCCATCCTCAAGCAGCTCTCGCTGGCCGAGACCGATATCGTCGGCGAGGGCGTCGTCGAGGTGCTCTCCGACGGCTTCGGCTTCCTCCGCTCGCCCGATGCGAATTATCTGCCGGGTCCGGACGATATCTACGTTTCGCCCTCGCAGATCCGCCGTTTCGGCCTGCGCACCGGCGACACCATCGAAGGTCATATCCGCAGCCCGAAAGAGGGCGAGCGCTACTTCGCGCTGCTGAAGGTCAACACGCTCAATTTCGAGGACCCGGAAAAGGCCAAGCACAAGGTCAATTTCGATAACCTCACGCCGCTGTTTCCGAATCAGCGTTTCCGCATGGAGATCGACGATCCGACGCGGAAAGACCTGTCTGCACGCGTGATCGACATCGTTGCGCCCATCGGCAAGGGCCAGCGCGCGTTGATCGTGGCGCCGCCGCGGACCGGTAAGACCGTGCTGATGCAGAACATCGCGCACTCGATCACCCACAACCATCCCGAATGCTATCTGATCGTGCTCTTGATCGACGAGCGTCCGGAAGAAGTCACGGACATGCAACGCTCGGTGAAGGGCGAGGTGGTGTCCTCGACCTTCGACGAGCCGGCGGTGCGCCACGTTCAGGTCGCCGAGATGGTGATCGAGAAGGCAAAACGCCTGGTCGAGCACGGCCGCGATGTCGTGATCCTGCTTGATTCGATCACGCGCCTCGGCCGCGCCTACAACACCGTGGTGCCGTCATCCGGCAAGGTGCTGACCGGCGGTGTCGACGCCAACGCGCTGCAGCGTCCGAAGCGCTTCTTCGGCGCGGCCCGCAACATCGAGGAGGGCGGCTCGCTGACCATCATCGCGACGGCGCTGGTCGATACCGGCAGCCGCATGGACGAAGTCATCTTCGAAGAGTTCAAGGGCACCGGTAACTCCGAGCTGATCCTGGACCGCAAGGTGTCGGACAAGCGCACCTTCCCGGCGATCGATATCTCGCGCTCCGGCACCCGCAAGGAGGAGCTCATCACCGACCCGCAGGTGCTCAAGAAGATGTACGTGCTCCGCCGCATCCTCAATCCGATGGGCACGATGGACGCGATCGACTTCCTGCTCGACAAGCTGCGCTCGACCAAGAGCAATTCGGAGTTCTTCGACTCCATGAACACCTGAGGACACTGCAGCAAAGACTTCGAGGGCGCCTTCGGGCGCCTTTTTGTTGCGGCTTTGCTGCAGCATAGTGCAGCATGAATGGTATCAGCCACCGGAGCTCGGGCATCTTTTAATCTATTGATATCTTACAATAATACTTGAATTTCCGCCGGCCTGTCTCCTGCGCGGGGACGTATTCTTGCAGCAAAAATGCTGCGAGACTATTGCGATGCAGCATAAGTTGTTGCGAGATCTGGTGCGGCAAAATCCAGCCGCTGGCCAGGCTGAAAACGGATATTTGCCTTTTCACCGGCAGCCGCACAAATAGGCCATGCATCCGCGAGACCAGACCATCTTTGCGCTGTCATCCGGCCGGACGCCCAGCGCGATCGCGGTGGTGCGCGTCTCCGGCTCGCAAGCAGGCCTAGTGCTGACGACGCTTGCGGGCCGGTTGCCGGCGCCGCGACAGGCGAGCCGGCGGCTGCTCCGGGACGGCGCAGGCCAGCCGATCGACGATGCGGTCGTGCTCTGGTTTCCGGGACCGGCCAGCGCGACGGGCGAGGACATTGCCGAATTTCACGTCCATGGCGGCCGGGCGGTGCTGGCGGCGCTCTTCGCAACGATTTCCGATATCCCGAATACGCGCACGGCGGAGCCCGGTGAGTTCACCCGGCGCGCCTTCGAGAATGGCAAGCTCGACCTGACCGAGGCCGAGGGCCTCGACGACCTCATTCACGCCGACACCGACCGCCAGCGCCGCCAGGCGCTGCGCCAGCTGCAGGGCCTGCTCGGCGACCGCGCGCGCGACTGGCGCGAGCGCATCATCGAGGCCTCCGCGCTGATCGAGGCCGGCATCGATTTTTCCGATGAAGGCGACGTGCCCGCGGAGCTGAGGGCGCCGGCAGTGAAAGCGATCAAGGCGCTTCACGACGAAATCGCAAAAGTGCTTGCGGCACAGGGACATTCCGAACGGCTGCGCGATGGCCTGGTGGTTGCGATCGCGGGCGAGCCGAATGTCGGCAAGTCGACGCTGATCAACCAGCTGGCGCGCCGCGAGGTCGCGATCGTCTCGCCGCATGCCGGCACCACGCGCGACGTGATCGAGGTGCAGCTCGATCTCGATGGTTATCCCGTCACGGTCATCGACACCGCCGGCATCCGCGAGACCGACGATCCCGTGGAGCAGGAAGGCGTGCGCCGGGCCCGCGCGCGAGCCGAGGACGCCGATCTGGTGCTGTGGCTGGTGGAGGGCGAGCAGGCCGTCGATCTCGACACAATGCGCTCGCGCTGGACATCCGCGGACGGTGGTGCTTCGTCCAGCGGCTCGGTCTGGATCGTACGCAACAAGATCGATCTCGGCGGGGGCGGTGGAGCGGGGCCAAGCGCCGAGTTCGGGATCTCGGCAAGCCGGGGCGACGGCATCCCCGAGCTGGTCGACGCGCTGGTGAGATTCGCTTCCGAGTTCTTCGGGACCACCGAGGGCGCCATGGTGACCCGGGCCCGCCAGCGAGACTTGTTGAGCCGGGCCTCAGACAGCTTGCGCCGGAGTCTGGGCCTTTTAGAAGACGGCGAGGAGCTCGCGGCCGAAGAGCTGCGAGCGGCGGCCTATGCCTTGGGCCGGCTCTTGGGCCGCGTGGACGTCGAGGACGTCCTTGGCGCCATCTTCCAGAAATTCTGTATCGGAAAGTAACGCTAGTACTTGATTGTAGAACTAGCCCTTGTTCCATTTCTTCTGTTTCACGTGAAACATGGGCGGGTCCTCGCTTTGTTTACTTGAAACGCCGCTCTCTCCCCGTCATTGCGAGGAGCCCTTGCGACGAAGCAATCCAGAGTCCCGCAATGGAGCGATTCTGGATTGCTTCGCTGCGTTCGAATGAGGGATTATGACGCGGTACGTGGCGCCCCCCCGACTAGAAGCTACGGCGGCGCGGTGAGGGCACGTGACAGGATGTCTGGTCGAGCATCGCTCGGCCAGGAGCCCGTATTTGTTTCACGTGAAACACCAGATGGATCAATGCACCTCCTACTGTGCATGGGGTTGTTTTCGCGAAAATGGTTCCGACTCGGGGCTTGCGCCTGTTTCACGTGAAACGCCGCTCCCGAGTTTCCACTTCCGGCTTTCCCAGCTCTGAGCTAGAAGTCCGTCCATGCGAACAGAGCGAGAGAGTTTCGACGTCATCGTCATTGGCGGCGGCCACGCCGGCTGTGAAGCCGCGGCTGCCGCTGCCCGGATGGGTGCGGTGACCGCTCTGGTGACGCACCGTTTCTCCACGGTTGGCGCAATGTCCTGCAATCCCGCCATCGGTGGGCTCGGCAAGGGCCATCTGGTCCGCGAGGTCGATGCGCTCGACGGTTTGATGGGCCGTGTCGGCGATGCCGGCGGCATCCAGTTTCGCGTTCTCAATCGCCGTAAGGGCCCCGCCGTGCGTGGCCCCCGGGCTCAGGCAGACCGAAAGCTCTACGCGGCGGCGATGCAGGCGGCGATCCGGGAGACCGAACGCCTCACCGTCATCGAGGGCGAAGCCGACGAGCTGATCGTGGTCGACGGGCGGGTCACCGGCCTGCGTCTGGCCGATGGCCGGGAGCTTCGGGCAGGGGCGGTTGTCGTCACCACCGGTACCTTTCTCCGTGGGCTGATTCATCTCGGTGAGAAGAACTGGCCCGCCGGCCGGGTCGGCGAGGCGCCTGCGTTGGGCCTTTCCAGCTCTTTCGAGCGCGCCGGCTTTACCCTCGGACGTCTCAAGACCGGCACTCCGCCGCGTCTGGACGGCACCACGATCGACTGGTCGGCGGTCGAGATGCAGCCCGGCGACGAGCCGCCGGAGCCGTTTTCGGTGATGACCGAGCGGATTACGACGCCGCAGATCCAGTGCGGGATCACCCGGACCACGCCGGCGACCCATGAGGTGATCCGGGCCAATGTCCATCGCTCCCCGATGTACTCCGGCCAGATCAAGAGCTCCGGGCCGCGTTATTGCCCCTCGATCGAGGACAAGATCGTCCGCTTCGGCGATCGCGACGGCCACCAGATCTTCCTGGAGCCGGAAGGGCTCGATGATAGCACCGTCTATCCCAACGGCATCTCGACCTCGCTGCCCGAAGAGGTCCAGCTTGCGATCCTTGCCAGCATTCCCGGCCTGGAGCGGGTGAAGATGGTCCGCCCCGGCTATGCCATCGAATACGACCACATCGATCCCCGCGAGCTCGATCCGACCCTGCAGACCAAGCGTCTGCGCGGGCTGTTCCTGGCCGGGCAGATCAACGGCACCACCGGATATGAGGAAGCCGCCGGGCAGGGCATTGTTGCCGGCCTGAATGCGGCGCTTTCCGCCAGCGGTGCCGCGCTCACCGTGTTCGATCGTGCCGACGGCTATCTCGGCGTGATGATCGACGACCTCGTCACCCGCGGGATCAGCGAGCCGTATCGGATGTTCACCTCGAGGGCCGAGTACCGGCTGACCCTGCGGGCCGACAATGCCGACCAGCGTCTGACCGAGAAGGGCATCGCGCTGGGGTGCGTCGGCAGCGCCAGAACCCGGCGTCATCGCGCCAAGATGGACGCGTTGAACGCCGCCAGGACGCTCTCGAAGTCCCTGACCATCACCCCGAACGAGGCGATCAAGCACGGGCTGTCGCTGAACCGGGATGGCCAGCGCCGTTCGGCTTTCGAGCTGATGGCCTATCCGGAGATCGGCTGGAGCCAGGTCCGCGCGATCTGGTCGGAGCTGTCGGCCATCGATCCCGTCATCGCCACCCATCTCGAGATCGACGCCAAGTACGACGTCTATCTGGAGCGCCAGAGCGCCGACGTCGAAGCCTTCCGCCGCGACGAGGGCATGGTGCTGGAGGACGTCGATTACCAGCTCGTTCCCGGTCTCTCCAATGAAGTGCGTGCCAAGCTAGAGAAGGCACGACCCTTCACCGTCGGCCAAGCCGGCCGCATGGACGGTATGACGCCGGCGGCGCTCGGCATTCTCGCGGCCTATCTGCGCCGCGAGGCACGAAAGACTTCCAAAGCAATCGCATAAAGCCAATCGCATAGGCGTTTCACGTGAAACAGCGCGGACCGGGCGGGGATCGACCGCCAACGCGACGACCCCAAGCGGGCGAGGGCACTGGGCGCCGAATTGAAGGGGCGTCGCCCAGCCCGAAGATCAGCAAGGCCGCGGCCAACGGCAAAGCGCTCGATTCCATCATCGCCGCCGACAAGACCGCGGCCCTCAAGCTCGCGCCCGTTTCACGTGAAACCGAGGAGCGACTTGATCGCTACATCGCGCTGCTGCGGGAGTGGCAGGCCAAGACCAATCTGGTCGCGCCCTCGACCTTGCCGCAGCTCTGGACCCGGCACATCGCCGATTCGCTCCAGCTGGTCGATCTCGCACCGGCCGCAAAACGCTGGGCCGATCTGGGTAGTGGCGGCGGATTTCCCGGAATCGTGCTCGCCTGCGCCATGACCGGCACACCTGGCGCGAGCGTCCATCTCGTCGAGCGAATTGCCAAGAAAGCCGCCTTTTTGCGCGAAGCGATCCGCGTCACCACGTCTCCGGGAGTCGTACATCTCGCTGAGATCGGGGATAATGTGGATAGAATCACCGGCCCCGTCGATTGCGTCACCGCGCGTGCACTGGCTCCGCTACATCAACTCATCGGCTTTGCGGAGCCGCTGATGCGTCAAGGCGCAAAGGCGTTATTTCTCAAGGGTCAAGATGTAGAGGCTGAATTGACCGAAGCCGCTAAATATTGGAATATTCGGCCGCAGCTCCACCAAAGCCGCACGGGCGACGGGTGGATCGTGGAGCTCAATGCCGCCGAACGGCGCGGCTGAGGGGTGAGTGGGGAATCGCGATGAGCGTGATTGACGAACCGCAGCAAGAACAGACGGCCCAAAAGACCGATGAGGTCCCCCATGGCCATCCGCGCATTCTCGCGCTGGCGAATCAAAAAGGCGGTGTGGGAAAAACAACCACAGCGATCAACCTCGGCACGGCGCTCGCTGCGATTGGCGAGCGCGTCCTGATCGTCGATCTCGATCCGCAGGGCAACGCCTCGACCGGCCTCGGCATCGATCGCCGCAACCGCTCCTGCTCGACCTATGACGTGCTGATCGGTGAAGCGCCTCTGCGCGAAGCCGTGGTCTCGACCGCGGTGCCCCGGCTGCACATCGCACCCTCGACCATGGACCTCTCCGGCCTCGAGCTCGAGCTCGGCACCACGCCCGGTCGCGCCTTCAAGTTGCGCGACGCGATCGGCGCGCTCAACAACAACGTCTCGCCTGACGCCGACTACACCTACGTGCTGATCGACTGCCCCCCCTCGCTCAACCTGCTCACGGTCAACGCGATGGCGGCGTCGGATGCGATCCTGGTGCCGCTGCAGTGCGAGTTCTTCGCGCTCGAAGGTCTGTCGCAACTCTTGCAGACCGTCGAGCAGGTGCGCTCGACGCTCAATCCGAACCTGTCGATCCACGGCATCGTGCTGACCATGTTCGACTCGCGCAACAACCTGTCGAACCAGGTCGTCGCCGACGTCCGCCAGTTCATGGGCGAGAAGGTCTACAAGACCATGATCCCGCGCAACGTGCGCATCTCGGAAGCGCCGTCCTATGGCAAGCCGGTGCTGGTCTATGATCTCAAATGCGTCGGCAGCGAAGCCTATTTGCGGCTTGCCACCGAAGTGATCCAGCGCGAGCGCGAGCTGCGCACGACGCATTGACGCTCCCGTAGGGTGGGCAAAGGCGTTTTCCGTGCCCACCGTCTTCCGCACACAATCGGTGGGCACGCTTCGCTTTGCCCACCCTACGATAATTCAGTTCTGGAGTGCTGCACCGTGAATCCAAGGGAGCTGGCGATGGCCGATGAAGCGCGTTCGCGACTGGGCCGGGGTCTTGCAAGTCTGATCGGTGACGTCGGCGGCGAGGCCCAGCATGTCGATCGTCCGCGCGCACAGCGCAAGGTGCCGATCGAATTCATCAAGGCCAATCCGCGCAACCCGCGCCGCACGTTTTCGGACACCGAGCTGAAGGAGCTCTCCGACTCCATCAAGCAGCATGGCGTGATCCAGCCGATCGTGGTGCGGCCCGTGAAGGGCGCGCAGGATCGCTACGAGATCATCGCCGGCGAACGACGCTGGCGCGCCTCGCAGATGGCCGGCCTGCACGAAGTGCCGATCGTGCCGGTCGACATCAGCGACAGCGACGCGCTGGAATTCGCGATCGTCGAGAACGTCCAGCGCGAGGACCTCAACCCGATGGAGGAGGCGCAGGGCTATCACGCGCTCGCCAACGAGTTCAAACGCAGCCAGGACGACATTGCCAAGGTCGTCGGCAAGAGCCGAAGCCACGTCGCCAACATGATGCGGCTGACCAAGCTGCCGGCGGAGGTGCAGGCCTTCATCGCGACCGGCGAGCTGACGGCCGGCCACGCCCGCGCGTTGATCGGCGTGCCCGATCCGCTCGCCGCCGCCAAGCGCATCGTCGAGGAAGGTCTCAACGTCCGCCAGGCCGAGGCGCTCGCGCACGAAGAGGGCGTGCCGGAGCGCAAGCCGCAGAAGGCGCGCGCCAGCGGGGGCAAGGAAAAGGACCCCGACACGATCGATCTGGAGAAGCGCGTCAGCGACGCGCTCGGCCTCAAGGTCACCGTCAACCACCGCGATCCCGGCGGCTCCGTGCAGATCAACTACCGCAACCTCGATCAGCTCGACGAGGTGATGAAGCGGCTGGCCAAGGGCGCACTGTAGACCGAATTCTCGGCGTCGTTCCCGCGTTCGAGGACGTCAGGGCGTGGGTGGCGCGCAACTATTTCCACATCGTCATTGCGAGCGCAGCGAAGCAATCCAGAGTCCCGCTGCGGAACGATTCTGGATTGCTTCGCTGCGCTCGCAATGACGGGTGGAGACAGCTGCGCTCGCAATGACGTGGCGAGAGAGCGGGGGCCTATCCCCGCCGTTTCGCGTTCGCGGCGATCGCCATCAGCGCGCGCTGGGCGATGGCGGCGGCGAGGGTGGACTGCTTGCGGGTGTCGAGCGCGGCGGTCGCGAGCTGCTCGATCACAGCGGCGAGCCGCGCCGGGCTGAAATTGCGCAGCGCGGTTTCGACTGCAGGCTTTCGAGAAAAATGCAGGCGCGGATAGCCGCCCTCGAGCACCGCGGAGGCAGGCTGGCCGTCGGCGATGGCGAGCGCGGATTTGTGCAGCCACGCGGCCTGGCGCTGGGCGGCCGAGATGATCACGCCGGGGTAGGTCCCGGCGATCATCGCCTTGGCAAACTCGGTCTCGACGATGTCGGGCCGCCCGGCGAAGGCGCCGTCGACGATCGGATCGAGCTTCAGCTCGGAGGCATCGGCGACCACGGCCATGACGTCATCCAGCGTGACCTCGCCCTTGCCGTGGGCGTAGAGCGTCAGTTTGCGCAGCTCGTTGCGCGAGGCCTGGCGGTCGCCGCCGAGGAACGACATCAGCGCCGCGCGCGCGTCCTGCGCGATCCGCAAATTCGCGATGCGCAGCTCGTCGTCCATCAGCCTGGCAAGATCGCGCTCGGTGTCGGGATAGCAGCCGATCGCGACCGCCGTTTTGGCTTTCTCGCAGGTCTTGCGCAGCGGCGATTCCGGGCGGAGCTCGCCGGCCTCGATCACGATGCGGCAATCCTTCACGTTCATCTCGGCCAGCGTCTCGATGCCACTGGCAAAGCTGCGCGAGCCGGCGCGAACGCGGATGGCGCGGCGGCCGCCGAACAGCGGCACCGTCATCGCCTCGTCGACCAGGCGCGACGGCTCGGCGGAGAGCTCGTCGCCGTCGAGCTTGACCAGCGAGAACGGGTCGTTGGGATCGTCGACGCTGGACGCGATCAGCGCATCGGCGCGCTCGCGCACCAGACCGGCATCGGGACCGTAGAGCAGGATGATCGGACGGCCCGCATCAGGGCGGGCGAGAAAGGCGTCGATCTCTTTTCCACGCAGTGCGACCATGGTCCAGATTGTCATTCCGGGGCGCGCGAAGCGCGAACTACGGTGCGCATTGCGCACCAGAGAATCCAGGGGTTTGGGATCGAGATTCCGGGCTCACGCTTCGCATGCCCCGGAACGACGGGAGTGAACTACGTGCCCGCGGTGAAGAACGAGGCGAGCCGGGTCGTGATGTTCTCGGCGATCTCGTTGGCGGCGCGATCTTCGGCATCGCGCACGGCGCGGGTGCGCGAGAAGCGCTGATAGGACCCCGGCATGTCATAGGACACGCGCGAGAACGTCGAGCCGTTCATCACCGACCGGCCAGTCGCGACGTCGATCAGATTGTACTGGGCGTCGATGCCGAGATTTTCGCTGGTCGGCAGTCCGGTCATGGAGCTGACGATCAGCGAGGAGCGGCTGGTGGTGAAGCGGATGTCGAGCCGGTGGGTCGGCGGCATGCCCGTCGCGGTGCCGTAAAGCTTGAAGGCCAGCGCGTTGCGGATCTCGACGCCGACGCGGGCCTCGCGGGAGGCATTGGACTTGTTGATCGGGGGCAGCTCGACCCCCATCAGCTTCTCGCGCAGGCCTGGGGTGCCGTCGCTGCGCTCGGCATACATCGGCTGGAAGCAGCCGGCCGTCAGCGCCGCCAGCGCGGCGACTGCCAGCAAGCGGGCTGCGATACGGATCCTAGCCGACAACATTCACGATCCTCTTGGGGACGATGATCACCTTGCGGACGGGCTTGCCATCCAGGGCCAGCTTTACCGCATCGAGGGCCAAAACGGCAGCCTCGATTTCCGGATTTTGGGCCGCTGTTGCAACTGTGACCTCACCCCGCTTCTTGCCGTTGACCTGGACCACCAGGGTCACGCTGTCTTCAACCAGCAAATCGCGTTCGATTTGGGGCCAATCGGCCTCCGAAACCAGCCCCTTTCGGCCAAGACCATTCTTGAAAAGCACCTGCCAGCACTCCTCGGCCAGATGCGGCATCATCGGCGAGAACAGCTGGACCAGGATCTGGCTGGCCTCCTGGATCGCCCAGGCGAGATCAGGGGCGGGCTGGCCGGGCCGCTGGAGCACCTCCGAGAATGCATTGGTGAATTCGCGGATATGGGCCAGGCAAACGTTGAAATGCAACCGCTCGATGCCGGTGGTGACCTTGTCCAGCGCGCCGTGGGCGGCCTTGCGCAAAGCGGTGGCGTCCGGGCCGAAGCTGGCCGGCCGGGCCGCGGGCGCAGCCTTGCCGAGTTCGACGGCATCGTTCACCAGCCGCCACAGCCGCTGCACGAAGCGCGAGGCGCCCTGGACGCGCTCGTCGCTCCAGATCACGTCGCGGTCGGGCGGGGAGTCCGACAGCATGAACCAGCGGGCGACGTCGGCGCCGTAGGTCTCGATGATGTCGTCGGGGTCGACCGTGTTCTTCTTCGACTTGGACATCTTCTCGATCGGGCCGATCGCGATGTCTTCGCCCGTCGTCAGCAGCGTGGCGCGCCGTCCGTTGCCGCCGACCTCGACCTTCACCTCGGCCGGCTGCACATAGGTGCCGTCGGCCTTCTGGTAGGTCTCGTGCACCACCATGCCTTGCGTGAACATGCCGGCGAACGGCTCGTCCAGCGCGATGTGCCCCGTCGCCTTCATCGCGCGGGTGAAGAAGCGGCTGTAGAGCAGATGCAGGATCGCGTGCTCGACGCCGCCGATATATTGGTCGACCGGCAGCATCCGGTTGGCGACATCAGGCGTCGTCGGCGAAGCCTCGTTCCAGGGATCGGTGAAGCGCGCGAAGTACCAGGACGAATCCACGAAGGTGTCCATGGTGTCGGTTTCGCGTTGGGCCTTGCCTCCGCATTGCGGGCAGGTGACGTGCTTCCAGGTCGGATGATGATCGAGCGCGTTGCCCGGTCTGTCGAAGGTCGCATCGTCGGGCAGCTTCACGGGCAGGTCGGCATCCGGCACCGGCACCACGTCGCACTTCGGACAGTGAATGATCGGAATCGGGCAGCCCCAATAGCGCTGGCGTGAAATGCCCCAGTCGCGCAGGCGGAAATTGACCTGACGCTCGCCGACCGGCGCGTTGCCGCGCAGCTCCGTCTCGAGCCGCTTCGCCACCTCTTCCTTCGCCTGCTCGATGGTCATGCCGTCGAGGAAGCGCGAATTGATCATGCGGCCGTCACCGTCATAGGCGGTGTCGGTGATGACGAAGCTCTTCGGGTCCTGACCTTCCGGGCATACGACGGGCGTGTTGCCGAGATTGTACTTGTTGACGAAGTCGAGGTCGCGCTGGTCGTGCGCGGGGCAGCCGAAGATGGCGCCGGTGCCGTATTCCATCAGCACGAAGTTGGCGACATAGACCGGCAGCTTCCAGGAGGGATCGAACGGGTGCACCGCGCGGATGCCGGTATCAAAACCCTGCTTCTCCGCGGTGTCGATGATCTCCTGCGCGGTGCCGATCTTCTTGATCTCGGCGATGAACTCGGCAAGCTTCGGGTTCTTGGCCGCTGCTGCCTGCGCCAGCGGATGATCCGCCGAGATCGCCATGAACTTGGCGCCGAACAGCGTGTCCGGGCGCGTCGTGAAGATCTTCAGCTCGCTCTCGCCCGCTGGCGTCGTTGCCGCATCCAGCGCGAAGCGGATCAACAGGCCCTCGGAGCGGCCGATCCAGTTGCGCTGCATCAGCCGCACCTTGTCGGGCCAGCGGTCAAGCCCGTCGAGCGCCGACAGCAGCTCCTGCGAGTACTTCGTGATCTTGAAGACCCACTGGTTCATCTCGCGCTGCTCGACCACGGCGCCGGAACGCCAGCCGCGGCCGTCGATCACCTGCTCGTTGGCGAGCACGGTCATGTCGACGGGGTCCCAGTTCACCTTGCGCTTTTCGCGCTCGGCAAGGCCTGCGCGCAGGAAGTCCAGGAACATCTTCTGCTGGTGCTTGTAATAGGAGGGATCGCAGGTCGCGATCTCCCTGGACCAGTCCAGCGATAGCCCGATCGAGCGGAGCTGCTTCTTCATCGCGGCGATGTTGTCGTAGGTCCAGGCCTTCGGCGCCACCTTGCGCTCGATCGCGGCGTTCTCGGCCGGCAGGCCGAAAGCGTCCCAGCCCATCGGGTGCAGCACGTTGAACCCCTTGGCGCGCATGAAGCGGGCCAGCACGTCGCCGAGCGTGTAATTCCGGACATGGCCGATATGGATGCGCCCGGACGGGTAGGGGAACATCTCGAGGACGTAGTATTTCGGCCGCGGATCGTCGTTCTTGGAGACGAAGATCGCCTGCTCGTCCCAGAGGCGTTGCCAGCGCGGTTCGGCATCGCGGGCGTTATAGCGTTCGGAGGTCATGGAATCGTTGGGTTTTCGTGGGTTCGGCCGTCAAGACGGCGGACTAGGCCATAGAAGACCTCGGGGGGTCAATGGGTTGCCGCGTTTTGGAACTTTGACCCCGCCTCCGCATAACTACGAGGGCCGCGTTGGGGTGTGATTAAGGGGTCAATGCCAATTTGCGGCTCGACAAGGCCGCGTACCGCAAATGGATTCCAGCTTCGACGATCCCGATTACGACTATGCCGCGTCCATTGCTGGGCGGGCGATGCGGAGCATGGCCGAACAGCGGGTTGCGCCGACCCCGGCCAATTTTGCGGTCTGGTACCAATATTTCGCAGGCGGCCACGACGATCTGCGCAACGCAATCGATCTCCTGATCGATCACAATCGTCCGTTCGATGCCCAAACCAATCAGGATCTGTTCGAGACCTACGTCGCGCCCCAGGTGAGTGCCGTCGTGGTCGACACGTCCGAGCGGCTGCAGGCGCTGATGGGGACGGCGAAGGAGTTTCTGGCGACAGCGATCGCTGACAATCATTCGCAGATGCAGGTCATCAGCCAGGTGGCCGACCAGGGCAAGGCCGGCGTCGATCCAAAGCTGCTGGTCGCCCAGCTCATGAACGAGCTGGCGCGGGCCGCCACTCGGGCGACGCGGCTGGAGGCAGGCTTTGCGGAAAAGACCCGCGAGCTCGACGTGATCCGCGATTCGCTGTCGCGATCCGAGCAGCGCGCCCGGACCGACACGCTGACGGGGCTCGCGAACCGGCGGGCACTCGATGAATTCCTGCGCAAGGCGCAGACGACGGCGGAATGGGGCGAGCCGCTCAGCGTGCTGCTGCTCGACATCGATCACTTCAAGTCCTTCAACGACAATTTCGGCCACGGTGTCGGCGACCAGGTGCTGCGCCTGATGGCCAAGGTGCTGCGCGAGAAGGTTCGCGCGCAGGATCTGCCGGCCCGCTATGGCGGCGAGGAGCTGATCGCGGTGCTGCCGGACGCCGATCTGGCCGCCTGCGCCCAGATCGCCGAACGCATCAGGCGCGCAATCGCTGAAGCCACCATCACGCGTCGTTCGACCGGCGAGATCCTGCCCGGCATCAGCGTGTCGATCGGCGTGGCGCAATACCGGGTCGGCGAGACGATCGCGGATCTGATCGAGCGTTGCGACCGCGCGCTCTATCTCGCCAAGGGCGGCGGTCGTAATCGTGTGGTGACGGAGAGCGAGCTCGAGCGGGCCGGGGCTGCGGGGTAAAGCACGATCAGGACAAGTGCGAAGCGGTTTTCCGGAAGGATCATGCCCAGACAACAACCCAAGGCGCGATGAATCCCGTCGTGCTTTTTAGGCGCTCGCCACCATCATCATGTTGGCCGCGCTGGTCTCGATCGCCTGCACGCCGTGCTCGACGACGTTGTTGCGGCCGCGGTGCTTGGCGGCGTAGAGCGCGGCGTCGGCGGCTTCGATCAGGTCGCCTGGGCGCAGGGTCTCGTTCGGCTTGGTCGCAGCGACGCCGATCGAGACCGTGACGATCATGTGGTGCGAGGTGATGTGCGGCAGACAGAGCCTCAGCACGGCCGAACGCACCTGCTCGCCGATCTCCACGGCGCGCGTCACGTCGGTGTTCGGCAGCAGCAGGCAGAACTCCTCGCCGCCGTAACGTGCCGCGAAGCCCATCGTGTCGGCGGCGATGCCGGACAGCGATTCGCCGAGCCGCGTCAGGCAGGAATCGCCTTCGAGATGGCCATAGGTGTCGTTGAACAGCTTGAAATGGTCGACGTCGATCATCAGAAGCGCGAGCTCGCTGCCATACTGCTGCGCGCGCATCCATTCGAAATCCAGCCGGCTCTGGAAACCGCGGCGATTGGCGAGGCCGGACAGCATGTCGATCGAAGCCATCACCGTCAGGCGGTCGTTGCTTGCGATCAGCTCGCGCTCGCGCTGGCTCAGCTGCGCGGCCATCGCGTTGAACGCGCGGGCCAGCGGCACGAACTCGGCGGGCAGGCGATTGCGCGCGGCGCGGGCCGAGAGATCGCCCTCGCCGAGACGCTTGGCCATGTCGGCGAGCATCTCGATCGGCTTGATCACGAGCTTTTCGGCGGCGATCAGCGCGCCGAGCAGGACGAACATGAGCACGAAGGCGAGCTGCAGATAGGCGGTGCGGATGTCGCGGCTGACCGCTGCGGACACCTTGTCCTCGTCGATGCTGGCGATCAGACGGGCATTGGTGCCGGCGATGCGGATATAGCTGACGGCGCGGCGGGAGCCGTCGGCGGCGAGGAAGGACAGCGAACCCTCATCCTGATCGGAGCGCAGCGCCTTGTCGGCGATCGCGGACATCAGCGGCATGTGGTCGAGCGGACGGCCGACCGCGCTGTGCTGATCGGCCGGCGCCGCCAGCACGGTGCCCGCGCTGTCGACCAGCACCGCGGTGATGCCGGCGCGACCGCCCAGATTGTTCATGACCTTCGACATCCAGTCGAGATTGACGGTGGCGAGCACGACGGCATCGGCCACACCGCTGAAGGCGGACACCGGATAAACCGCCATCACCGTCGGCGAGGGCACCGGCCGCGACATGATGAAGTCGCTCAGCACGAAGCGGCCGGTTTCTTGGGCCTGCTGGAAGTACGGCCGGTCGCTGAGATCGAGGCCGACATACATGTTGTTGGTGGCGCATTGGATGCGGCCGTCCTGGCCGGCGATCAGAAGCGTGCGGATCCAGGGGAGGCTCGACGGCAGGCTCGCCCGCAGCACGTCGCAGCTCTTGGTGATTCCGCCGGCGGAGGCGCGGATGAAGGCCTCCGATTTCAGGATGGTCTCGACCGACGAGATCACCTCGCGCTGTGCATCGGCGCTGTGCCTTGCCACAATGGTGAATTCAGCCGCAGCCTGCGCGATCTGCCGCGCGCGCGTGTCTTCGAGGGACCGGATGCGCTCGATCATCAGGGGCGTCACGAGAATCACCGCGAGCAACGCAAGCCGCGCCCGGATGCCGAGAACCTGCTTGAGTTTCGCGCGCTTGCGGTTGAGACTGACGCTTGCCATTTTCGCTACCCACCCCGCGGGCTAAGGTAAAGCGAAGGGTTCAAAAACTGTTTCTTGAACTCGGTAAAATTGGACCTAACGCGGGTTCCGTCACAGCTAAGAGACGTCATGACAGAAGCCAACGCCGCGCCGGTAACCGGCGATTCACCAAATGCGCTCGCCACAGTCGAAGCCGAAATTGCACGCGCCTGCAGGGACGCGCAGCGTGACCGCGCCTCGGTCACGCTGGTCGCCGTGTCCAAGACTTTCGCGGCGGACGCAATTACTCCGGTTATCGCCGCCGGACAGCGCGTATTTGGCGAGAATCGGGTGCAGGAAGCCAAAGCCAAGTGGCCGGCATTAACGTCTGCTTACCCCGGTATCGCGCTGCATCTGATCGGGCCGCTGCAATCCAACAAGGCGAAAGAGGCAGTCGCGCTGTTCGACGCCATCCATTCGGTCGACCGTCCGAGCATTTGCCAAGCGTTAGCCAAGGAAATCGAATCCCAGAACAAGCACCCGCAGCTGTTCGTCCAGATCAACACCGGCGAGGAGCCGCAGAAGGCCGGCGTTGCGCCTGGCGAGGCCGATGCCTTCATTGCGAGCTGCCGCGACACCTACGGGCTGACGATCTCCGGGTTGATGTGCATCCCGCCGGTCGACGAGCCCCCTGCCGCGCACTTTGCGCTCACCGCCAAGATCGCCGCGCGCAATGGCTTGACGAATCTCTCGATGGGCATGAGCGCCGATTTCGCGACCGCCATCATGTTGGGCGCCACCCATGTGCGCGTCGGGAGCGCGATCTTCGGGCATCGGTGATAGCCGTAAGCCGGGTCAGGGAGCCATACACGTCCTCGATTTCGTCATTGCGAGCGAAGCGACTTGTCCGCCGAAGCCTTGGCGAAGGCGGAAGCAATCCAGAGTCCCTCCGCAGAAAGATTCTGGATTGCTTCGTCGCAAGGGCTCCTCGCAATGACGGCGGCGTGCCTCACCCGATGATGATCTTTGTTCGCGGGCCCAGGCGCCGCAGCAATTGCAGCATCGCGGATTTCGTCATGGAGACGCAGCCGGCGGTCGGGCCGAATTTGTCGCGGGCGAGGTGCAGGAACACCGCGCTGCCGCGGCCGGCGATGCGGGGGCGCGTGTTGTGGTCGATCTCGATGATGAAGTCGTAGAGATGATCGCCGCGCTCGAGGCGGTCGCCGCCCTGCCCCTCGCCGAGCCGGATGCTCTGGTTGTAATGGCGATCCCGCGGATCCTCGCACCAGGCGTCCTCGCCGGTGATGATCCGGGCCGGCAGGAATGTCCGGGGACGGCTGTGCCGGTCGCCCCGCCACCACAATTGCCTGGGCCGGAAGCTGCCTCTGGGGGTGCCGCCATCGCCCTCGCGCTTGTTGGCGAGGATGCCGCCTCGCCCCAGCGCAACCGGAATGGTCAGCGCTCCCATCGTCAGCCAACCCCGCCGCGGATTACCGGCAGCAGGCTTAACGCGGATCGCCGACAGCGGCCCGGCACTTCGATTCCTGGTGTAACCGACTGAAGCTGCTTTATTTTTCATGTGAACGCGCAATGTCGAATTCATTACAGGACATTCATCAAAACGGCCTGCTATTCTGAGTTAGAGTGCTTCTGGCTTGTGAATCGGTAACAGCCCACTACTTCAACACGAACAACAATAATAACGGCGACCTTAAACTTCCCTCGCGGCTGGGTGCGGCATGGATGCGCGCCGAGCCGGACCCTAAAAGGATGACCCCCCATGGCCAATGCCCGCAAGATCCTGATCGTGGATGACGATACCGATCTGCGCGATACGTTGGTGGAGCAATTATCGCTACACGAAGAATTCGAGGCCTCCGCCGTCGATACCGGCGCCAAGGGCGCCAGCGCCGCGAAGGCCAACTCCCCCGATCTGGTCCTGATGGATGTCGGCCTGCCCGACACCGATGGCCGCGAGGTCGTCCGCTCCCTGCGCAAGGGCGGCTTCAAGGCCCCGATCATCATGCTGACCGGGCACGACACCGATTCCGACACGATCTTGGGCCTGGAATCCGGCGCCAACGACTATGTGGCAAAGCCCTTCCGCTTCGCCGTGCTGCTGGCCCGCATCCGCGCCCAGCTCCGCCAGCACGAAGCCAGCGAGGACGCGGTGTTCTCGGTCGGCCCCTACTCCTTCCGCCCCGGCTCGAAGATGCTGACCGCGGCCAATGCCCGCAAGGTGCGGCTCACCGAGAAGGAAACCGCCATCCTCCGCTTCCTCTATCGGGCCGGCCAGATGCCGGTGTCGCGCGAGACCCTGCTCCAGGAGGTCTGGGGCTACAATTCCGGCGTTACCACCCACACGCTGGAAACCCACATCTACCGCCTCCGCCAGAAGATCGAGAAGGACGCGGCCAACCCGGAGATCCTGGTCACGGAAGCCGGTGGCTACAAGCTGGTGCCGTGATACGCTTCGACGGCGTGCGAATCGTTTTAGATCGCATGCCTTCGAGCCTCGGACCTGAATGTCAATCGACGATGATGTAGCGCTTCTCGAGCGTGTCCCGACACTGCGCCTGTTGGGAGACGCCTCGTTGCGCATGCTGGCGATCGGCTCCGAGCAGCGTGACTTCGTACGCGGCGACGTGCTGTTCAATCTCGGCGACGACGCCGATGCCGGTTTCGTGGTCCAGCGCGGCGCCTTCCGGGTCGAGGACGGCGCCGGCGCCGAAATGATCGCCGGCCCCGGTGCGCTGATCGGCGAGCTCGCGCTGGTGGTGCCGATGAAGCGGCCGTCGAGCGCGATCGCGCTGGAGCATTCCTCCGTCATCCGCGTCGCACGCAGCCTGTTCCAGCGTGTGCTCGAAAGCGATCCCGCCGCGGCGGTGCGCCTGCGCGACGAATTCGCGGTGCGCTCCAGCCAGATCGCCAGCGATATCCTGATGGCGGGCGCGAAGCTCACGAGCTGAGCTCTCTCCGCTCGTCATTCTGGGGCGCGACGAAGTCGCGAGCCCGGAATCCATTCATCCACCGTCTGTGTTGCAAGATGGATTCCGGGCTCGCGCTGCGCGCGCCCCGGAATGACAGGCGGGGCTAAACCTCCAGCGTCACCGTCACGGGGACATGGTCCGACGGACGCTCCCAGCTGCGGGCATCGCGCAGAATCCTGAAATCCTGCACCGCGTCCTTCAGCGCGCGCGAGACCCAGATATGGTCGAGCCTGCGGCCGCGATCGCCGACGGTCCAGTCGGCGGAGCGATAGCTCCACCACGTATAGACCTTCTCCGACATCGGAATGCGATCGCGCGCGACGTCGATCCATTCGCCGGCTTCGAGCGCCGCCTTCAGCTTCTCGGTTTCGACCGGCGTGTGCGACACGACTTTCAGCAGCTGCTTGTGCGACCACACGTCGTTCTCATGCGGGGCGACGTTGAGATCGCCGACCAGGATGTGACGATCCTCACCGCGCGGATGCAACGGCTCGCACGCCGTCATCTCGTCGAGGAAGCGGAGCTTGTGATCGAACTTCTCGTTCACGAGGGGATCGGGAATGTCGCCGCCCGCGGGCACGTAGAAATTATGCAGCACCAGCGGTCTTGCGATGCCCGCCTTGTCGCCGAACGACACCGAGATGTGGCGCGAATCCACCTTGTCGCAGAAGGTGCGGATGTCCTTTGATTCGAACGGGATCTTCGAGACGATGGCGACGCCGTGATAGCCCTTCTGCCCGTTCAGCGCGATGTGCTCGTAGCCGAGCCGCTTGAAGCGCTTCAGCGGAAAGGCGTCGTCGATGCACTTGGTCTCCTGCAGGCAGAGCACCTCCGGCCGCGCGCTCTTGAGAAACTTCGCGACCAGGTCGATGCGCAGCCGCACCGAATTGATGTTCCAGGTTGTCAGGGAAAGACGCATGGGGAATGCGTCTTAGCAAGCTCTCGTAGGGTGGGCAAAGGCGCAAAGCGCCGTGCCCACCGTCTTTTCAAGTCCGAGAATCGTGGGCACGCTTCGCTTTGCCCACCCTACGGCAGCGGAGCGCTCAACCCGGCGACGGCGTGCTGTAATTGGTGAAATCGATCTTGAACATGTTGGGGTCGAGCCTCTTGCTCGAATCCAGATTGTAGACCGCAATCGTGGTGTCGTAGCCCTGCGGATCGGTGACGGTCCACTGCTTGAGCTGGCCGTCCTTGGCGCCGAACATCAGCAGGAGGCGGCTGGTGCCGACCAGGGCCTGCTTCTCCTCGATGGTGACGCTGACGAAGACGTCGTCCGCCGAGACGTTGACGACGTTGGTGTCCTTCATCAAGTCGATGCGATCGGAGAGCAGGAAGCGCAGCGGCGTCTGCGACAGCGGATAGACGTCCTGGGTCGCGAGCTTGCGGTCGCGCACCACGAGCGAGGATCCGTCGGCGACGATGTCGATCGGGCTCGGCGCGTCATATTCGAAGCGCACCTTGCCGGGTTTCTGGATGTAGAAATCGCCCTGCGTCTTGCTGCCGTCGGGGCCGACCTGGACAAAATTCCCGACCAATGTCTGCAGCGACGACAGATAGGCGCTGACCTTGGCCGCCTGCGCCTTCTGGTTGGCGTCGAACGTCTGGAAGATGCTGCTCGGCACGTTGCGCCGCGGATCCGGGATCACCGGATTGGGCGGCGCCTGCGTCGCGCCGGTGACGGCCGGCCCGCCGGCGGACGCGCCACCGTCACGCCCCTTCGGCGCGGGTTTCGGCACCGGCACGGTCTGCGCGAACGACGCGGCGGTCACCATCGCGGCGGTGACGAGAAGCACGCCGGCCATGCGCGCGCTTCGTGCGGCGATGGTGGCAGTGAATCGAATGTCCGGATGTCTGATCAACGCGTCGTCCTGTATGGCTGGGCGCCCTTTTACCGTGATTTCGGGCAAAAGCAGATATCGAATTTGCGTGAAATGATGTTCAGAGGCTCCTCGCCTCACATATGGCTGTCTTCTTCCTCGACCAGAATCTCGCGCTTGCCGGCATGGTTGGCGGGACCGACGATGCCCTCCAGTTCCATACGCTCCATCAACGATGCGGCGCGGTTATAGCCGATCTGCAGACGACGCTGGATGTAGCTGGTCGAGGCCTTGCGGTCGCGTTTGACGATCGCAACCGCCTGCTGGAAGAGATCGCCGCCGCCATCGCCGCCCATGCCGGTGGCGTCGAACACGGCACCGTCCTCGTCCTCGGTCGGCTCTTCGGCGGTAACGGCTTCGAGATATTCCGGCTGTCCCTGCGTCTTGAGGTGACGCACCACCTTCTCGACCTCCTCGTCGGAGGCGAAAGGTCCGTGCACGCGGCTGATGCGGCCACCGCCCGCCATGTAGAGCATGTCGCCCTGGCCGAGCAGCTGCTCGGCGCCCATCTCGCCCAGAATGGTGCGGCTGTCGATCTTGGACGTCACCTGGAAGGCGATGCGGGTCGGGAAGTTCGCCTTGATGGTGCCGGTGATGACGTCGACCGACGGACGCTGCGTCGCCAGGATCACGTGCAGGCCTGCGGCGCGTGCCATCTGCGCGAGACGCTGCACCGCGCCTTCGATGTCCTTGCCGGCGACCATCATCAGGTCGGCCATTTCGTCGACGATGATGACGATGTAGGGCAGCGGGTCGAGCGAGAGCTTCTCTTCCTCGTAGATCGCCTTGCCGGTTTCCTTGTCGAAGCCGGTGTGCACGGTCCGCGTCGGCTCCTCGCCCTTGGCCTTCAATTCGAGCAGGCGCGAGTTGTAGCCGTCGATGTTGCGCACACCGAGCTTGGCCATGTTCTTGTAGCGCTCCTCCATCTCGCGCACGGCCCATTTCAGCGCGACCACCGCCTTCTTCGGGTCGGTCACGACAGGCGTGAGCAGATGGGGAATGCCGTCATAGACGGAGAGCTCGAGCATCTTCGGATCGACCATGATCAGGCGGCACTGATCGGGGCGCAGCCTGTAGACGAGGCTGAGGATCATGGTGTTGATCGCGACCGACTTGCCCGAACCGGTGGTGCCGGCGATCAGCATGTGCGGCGTGCGCGCGAGGTCGATGATGACAGGGTCGCCACCGATGGTCTTGCCGAGGCAGAGCGGCAGCTTTGCCACCGTATCGGTCGCCTCCTTCGCCACCAGCAATTCGCGCAGGTAAACCTTTTCGCGATGCGCGTTCGGCAATTCGATGCCGATGGCGTTGCGGCCGGGCACGACCGCGACGCGCGCCGACAGCGCGCTCATCGAGCGGGCGATGTCGTCGGCAAGGCCGATCACGCGCGACGACTTGATGCCGGGCGCCGGTTCCAGCTCGTACAGCGTGACAACGGGGCCGGGATTGGCCTTCACGATCTCGCCGCGCACGCCGAAATCCTGCAATACGCCTTCGAGCGAACGGGAATTGTTCTCCAGCTCGGCTTTGCTGAGCGGCTGGCGATCGCCGGCCTTCGGCGCGGCCAGCATGGAGACGGAGGGAAGATCGAACTTGTCGGAGGATTTCTTGGAAGCGGCCTTCGAAGCAGCCTTCTTCTTTGGGGCGCGCGCGGCGGGCTCCTCCTCTTCCTCCTCCTCGTCTTCCACGTCCTCTTCGTGCTCGTCCTCGTCGTCCTCGTCGTGAGACTGCGGCGAGATAGACGGCGCTGAGCGGCCGCCGCCGAGATTGGGCTCCTGGCGGCTGAAGGCGACAGCCTTGGTCTTCGGACCGCTCGAGACCAGCGAGCGGTAGGCAGCGCCTAGCAACCAGATCAGCCGCGCCTTGGTGCTCATCAGCGCATGGAATAGCCAGCCCAGCGAGACCGAGCCGCGATCGCTCTCCTCGTCTTGGTCGAGCGGCTTGTCGTCTTCCTCGATCTCCGCGAGCTCGTCGTCATGCTCGCGTGCGCCGAGGCCGCAGGCGATCAGGAAAGTCGCGGTCATCGCGGCGAACAGGATCGTGCCCAGCACGATGCGATAGATCGTGCCGGCCGGCCCGAAGATCACCGCGGGCGCGCGCACCAGCGCATCGCCGACCACGCCGCCGAGGCCGGTCGGCAGCGGCCAGGCGCCGCCGTGCTGAAAGCAACTGACGAAGCCTGCCGCGATCACCGTGCAGAGAACCCAGGAGCCGAGCCGCAACGCCTCTCGATCGAACGGGCGATGCGTCATCATGCGCCAGCCCCAGACCGCAACGGTCAGCACCAGCATGATCGCGCCGAGCCCCAGGATCTGCATCGCGAGATCGGCGCCGATCGCACCGGCATAGCCGAGGATGTTGCGGATCGGCCGCGAGGTCGCGTGGCTGAGGCTGGGATCCTGCACCGACCACGTCATCAGCGCCGCGGCGGCGACGCCCGCCAGCGCGATCAGGCCGAGGCCGGTGAGCTCGCGCACGCGCCGCGCCAGCCCCTCGCGGATCGAGGGCGGCAGATGGCCGACCAGAGGAATGACACGTTCGATTGCCGACATGCTCACGGGCCCCGCCTAACCCAGAGTCTCGACCAGCCGGTGCAGCGCCTGCGCCGTGGTCTCGCCGTCCTGCACCAGCGCAAGGCGGATATAGCCTGCGCCGGGATTGAATCCGTCAGGCTGCCGTCGCGCCAGGAAGCTGCCGGGCACCACGCGCACGCCGGCTTCCCTGAACAGCTTGAGCGTCACCGACACGTCGTCGCCGATCTCGGAGGTGTTGAGCCAGACGCAGAAGCCGGCATCGGGCCGGCGATAGCCGTAACGATTGCCGATGATCTGGTCGGCGAGATCGAACTTGATCCGGTACAGCCGCCGGTTCTCCTCGACATGCGCCTCGTCGCCATAGGCGACAGTCGCGACATGCTGGAGCGGCACCGGCACTTGGGGTGCTGCGATGTTGCGCAGCTCGAGGAACATGCCGATCAATTTCTTGTCGCCGGCGGCGAAGCCGACGCGCAGGCCCGGCAGGTTGGAGCGCTTGGACAGCGACTGGAATGCAACCACGCGCGTGAAGTCGGGACCGGCGCATTCCAGCGCGCTGCCGGGAGCCTCGCGGGTGTAGATCTCGGAATAACACTCGTCGCTGAGGATCACGAAGCCGTAGCGGTCGGCGAGCTGCTTCAAGCGCTTGAAATAATCGGGCTTCGCGACCGAGCCCTGCGGATTGGCGGGCGAAGCCAGGTAGAACGCCACTGTGCGCGCCAGCGTCGCTTCGTCGATGGCGTCGAGATCGGGCAGGAAGCCGTTCTCGACGGTCGTCGGCAGATGGATCGGCTCGCAAGCGGCCGCAAGAGCGCCTGCGCCGTAGACCGGATAGAACGGGTTCGGCATCAGGATCGCGGGCTTGCCCGGACGCGGGCCGACATAGCGGGCGGCCGCGATCGCGGCGAGGAACAGCCCCTCGCGGCTGCCATTGAGGACGAGAATCTCGGTTTTGGGGTCGAGCGACCGCGGCAGCTTGAAGCGCGATGACAGCCAGGCGCCGGCGGCGTTGCGGAACGGCTCGGTGCCCTGGTTCATCGGGTAACGGCCGAAATCGGCGATGTGCTTGGCCAGCACCGGCCCAACGAAGTCGGGCACGGGATGCTGGGGCTCGCCGACCGCAAGCGAAATCAAAGGCTTGCCCGGCTGATGCGGGGCCAAGAGCTCATTCAGCCGGACGAAGGGCGAGCGTTCGGAATCGGAGCTTCCACTGGCCTGCGGCGCACGGGATGAAGCGGTCATGACCATTCTGGGCGCCAGTACTCTTGGAACGGCCGGTCGCACCAAGGCGCCGGCGGGAAGCGGTTCAGTTCACCATAGATAGGGCGAGGTTAAGACGCGATTAACCATCGGCCGCCGCCCGCGTCCAGAGCGGGAATAATCGGGCCGGACAACAACAGGATGGGAGCGACCAGGCGGGCAGGTTCCCCCACCTCTCCCGCTTGGCTTGCGAGAGAGGGAGCGCACCGTCATGGCGGCTTCAGCGCCCCGGCAGCTTCTCGAACGTCTTCATGCCCTCGGGGACCGTGTGGAATTCCTGCATGTCGCAGGTGTAGATCGCCATCTGCGGCTGGAACTGCGCCGGCTCGTCGAGCGTGCCGACCTTCAGGATCGCGGCGGGCAGGCCCGGAACCTTGGTCACGAGATGCGTGCCGCATTCGGCGCAGAATTCGCGCGTGACGGGGCGTTCGAGGTCCTTGCGCCGGAACTGCTTGGGTTGACCGGTGATGTAGGTGAAGCCGGCCGCCGGCATCGCGATGAAGGTGTTGGGCGCGCCGCCCGAGATGTACTGGCATTCGCGGCAATGACACTGCGCCTGCATCATCGCATCGCCCTCGGCCACGTAGCGCACCTCGCCGCAATAGCATCCGCCTTCCAAACGCATGACGACCTCCCGTTTGTTATCTTTGTGGTCGATATTTCTGCGCCGCCCGCGCGGAATGGCAATCCTTTTCTTCAACGCCCCGGTCAAAAGAAAGGGGCTCCAGCTTGCGCCGGAGCCCCTCAACGGTCAGGGCATTGCCGGGTATGTGCCCGAACCGTAGTTGTGGGCGCGGTCCCCGAGGAGACCGCGCCCGGGAGGAGAGGGTTACATGTTGTAGGCGCGCTCGGTGTGCTCGGTGATATCGAGGCCTTCACGCTCGCTCTCGACATTGGCGCGGAGGCCAACGATCACATCGACCACCTTGTAGAGGATCGCCGAACCGACGCCCGACCACACCAGCGTGGTGGCGACAGCCTTGAGCTGAGCGAGCACCTGAACCGCGAAGTCGTAGTCGGCGACCTTCGGCGGGATCGCGGTGTAGTCGATGATGCCGGCGCCGCCGAGGGCGGGGTTGACGAGAATGCCGGTGCCGATGGCGCCGACGATGCCGCCGATGCAGTGCACGCCGAACACGTCGAGCGAGTCATCGTAGCCGAGCGCGTTCTTCACGACGGTGCAGAAGAACAGGCAGACCACGCCGACCACGAGGCCGAGGACGATCGCGCCCATGACGCCGGCAAAGCCAGCCGCAGGCGTGACGGCCACGAGACCCGCGACGGCGCCGGAGATGACGCCCAGCACGGAGGGATGGCCCTTGATGATCCACTCCGCGAACATCCACGACAGCGCAGCGGCCGCGGTGGCGACGAAGGAGTTGGTCATGGCGAGCGCAGCGCCGCCGCTGGCTTCGAGGTTGGAGCCGGCGTTGAAGCCGAACCAGCCGACCCAGAGCAGCGAGGCGCCGATCATCGACATGGTCAGCGAGTGCGGAGCCATCAGCTCCTTGCCGTAGCCGACGCGCTTGCCGATCAGGAGAGCGCCGACGAGGCCTGCGATGCCGGCGTTGATGTGCACCACGGTGCCGCCCGCGAAGTCGATGGCGCCCATCTTGAAGATCCAGCCGGCGTCGGCGTTGATCTCGTCGAGCTTGGCCTGTGCCGCGGTCTTCGCCGCCGCATCACCCGCCGCAGCGAGCGCCTTGGCAGCGTCCTGGATCATGTCCGGGCCGGGCCAGTACCAGACCATGTGCGCGATCGGGAAGTAGATCAGCGTGACCCAGAGCGGAATGAAGAGCGCGATCGCCGAGAACTTCATGCGCTCGGCGAAGGCGCCGACGATGAGGGCGGGCGTGATCGCCGCGAAGGTCATCTGGAAGCACATGTAGATGAGCTCCGAGATGTTGGCGTCGACCGAGAAGGTCGCGGCCTTCGAATCGGTGGTGACGCCCATCATGAAGGCCTTGGAGAAGCCGCCGATGAAGTCGGAGCCGCCGGTGAAGGCGAGGCTGTAGCCGTACACGGCCCAGATCACGGTGACGACGCAGACGGTGTAGAACACCTGCATCAGGACCGAGAGCATGTTCTTGGAACGGACGAGACCGCCGTAGAACAGTGCGAGGCCGGGGATCGTCATCAACAGCACGAGCACTGTCGATGTCAGCATCCAGGCGTTGTCTCCCTTGTTGACCGTTGGCTCGGCGTAGGCTGCGGTCGCAGCGAACAGGCCGACTGCGAGAGCCGCCAATCCCGCGCCATGGGGACGCTTGAACGTCATATTATTTACTCCTGCTTGGATAAGGTTGAGCGCGAAATCAGAGGGCCGCGGCATCGGCCTCGCCGGTGCGGATGCGCACGGCGTGGTCGAGGTTGATGACGAAGATCTTGCCGTCGCCGATCTGTCCGGTTTTCGCGGCGGACGTGATGGCGTCGATGGTCTTGTCGACCTGGTCGGAGGCGACAGCGACCTCGATCTTGATCTTGGGCAGGAAGCTCACGGCATATTCAGCGCCGCGATAGATTTCCGTATGGCCCTTCTGGCGGCCATACCCCTTGACTTCCGTCACCGTGAGACCGTGAACGCCGATGGCGGTCAGGGCGTCACGGACTTCTTCAAGCTTGAATGGCTTGATAATCGCCATAACAATTTTCATGGGTCCTATCCCCGCTTGGGCCCGGTCCGGACGTGGCCGGGCGTTCTCGACTGGTTCGCCACGAGGGAGAAGTTTCACTACGCGGGCACAGCCGGGACCCCTAGAATCAAATGCCGTGCCAGATCAGGCGTGTTGCCTAACGGACTATGAAGACGGGCGTTTTCGCGTTTGACGGGTATTGCAATGCAGTGCGTTATTACGTCGCGCTTAAAAGGTGATCACACCTGCTCAAAACGAGGGCACGACAGCCTCCCGACACAATGTTGCTCACGTGTCGGGCAGCAGGAAGGTAATTACGTAGCAGCAGGGCCTATTGCAGGGCTTCACCGTGCTGCGAAATATCCAGTCCCTCGAGCTCGTGCTCGCGGGATACGCGCAACGGCACGAACAGGCCGACCAGCTTGAGCAGGATGAAGCTGACGCCCGCCGACCAGACGAAGGTCACGGCGACGCCGTAAAACTGGATCAGGAGCTGCTGCGGATGGCCCTCCAGCAGGCCGGCGGTGCCGCCGATGGCGCTGGTGGCGAACACGCCGCCGAGCAGGGTCCCGGTCAGGCCGCCGATGCCGTGGACACCGAAGACGTCGAGCGAATCGTCGTAGTCGAAGCGGTGCTTCAGCCAGGTACAGGCCCAGTAGCAGACCGCACCGGCAATGATGCCGATGACGATGCCGTGCCATGGCGCGACGAAGCCGGAGGCCGGCGTGATGGTGCCGAGACCTGCGACCGCGCCCGAGATCATGCCGAGCACCGAGGGCTTGCGCCGCGTCGACCACTCGATCGCGCCCCAGGTCAGCGCGCCCGCGCAGGCGGCAAGATGGGTCGCGATGATCGCCATCACTGCGCGCGAATTGGCCGCGCCCGCCGAGCCGCCGTTGAAGCCGAACCAGCCGACCCACAACAGGCCGGTGCCCATCACCGCGAGCGACAGATCGAACGGCGAGAGATTCTCGGTGCCGTAGCCGTGACGGCGTCCCATCACCTTGGCCGCAACGAGGCCGCCGGTGCCGGCCGACAGATGCACGACGAGACCGCCGGCGAAATCGAGCACGCCCATGCTGTTGAGGAAGCCGCCGCCCCACACCCAATGCGCCAGCGGAATGTAGACGAAGATGAACCAGGCGACGGAAAACAGGAGATACGCCGAGAACCGCATGCGGTCGGCGACCGAGCCTGCGACCAGCGCCACCGTGATGATGGCAAATGTCATCTGGTACAGCATGAACAGCGCTTCCGGGATCGTCTTGGCCGCAGGGTTGACGCTGTCCAAGGTCATGCCGGCGAGAAACCAGCGATCGAGCGTGCCGATCCAGGGGCCGTCGCCGACGAAGCACAGCGAATAGCCGAACGCCACCCAGAGAATGGAGATCAGCGTCACCGCGGCGAGGCTCTGCGCCATGGTGGCGAGCACGTTCTTCTTGCGCACCATGCCGGAATAGAACAGCGCGAGCCCGGGGATCGTCATCATCAGCACCAGCGCGGTCGCGACGATCATCCAGGCCGTGTCGGCGGTGTTGATCTCATTGGCCGCCGCGTGCGCCGGCGAAGCTACGACGGACACAAATCCGATTGGCGCAGCCATAGCAGCTGCGCGGCGCAACAATCCCGCCATGTCATTCCCCCCGGCATCAATTGGCGTCGCACGCTGTGGCGTCGTTGCCCGGTGCGATCGAAGCAGTCGTGTCAGAGCGTTTTCGAGCGAAGTGGATACCGGTTCGCGTGAAGAAAACGCGTCAAAACAAAAAGTCAGAGCGCGTCGCTGTCGGTCTCGCCGGTGCGGATGCGCAGCGCGTGGTCGATCGGCGTGACGAAGATCTTGCCGTCGCCGATCTGCCCGGTGCGCGCCGTCGCGGTGATCACGGCGACCGCCTTGTCGGCGACGTCGGAGGCGACCGCGATCTCGATGCGCAGCTTCGGCAGGAAGTTCACGACATATTCGGCGCCGCGATAGATCTCGGTGTGGCCCTTCTGCCGGCCATAGCCCTTCACTTCGGTCACGGTCATGCCGTGCACGCCGATTGCCGTCAGGGCCTGGCGGACCTCATCGAGCTTGAAGGGTTTGATGATCGCGACGACGAGTTTCATGGTCTGGCCTATTCCCCGGGATGCGCCGCGCCGTATGTCCCCGGCGCTGCGTCAATCTGGCATCTTTCCGGGCAAATGGCACAAAAAAGTTGCAGATTGAAGCGGAAAAACGTTTGGCCAAGGGTGGTCATGTGAACGGCCGCCTCTGTACAGGGCAGCTGTTCATCCTTCACAATGCATTTTTGGCATGGATGCGGTGAACCCAGGCGTCCCGGCCGGTACATACGTAAGTTCGAGGGGGACGTTCCATGGCGAGTTGGTTCTACGCATCCGAGGGCAAGCAGCAGGGGCCCTTTCCGGAAGGGCAATTCCGCGATCTCGTCGCCCAGGGCGTGGTGCGTCCGGACACGCTGGTGTGGACCGAGGGCATGGCCGGCTGGCAGAAGGCCGCCGAAATTCCCGGCCTGATTGGTGGCGGCGCGCCGCCGATGGTCCCAGGCGGCGGGCCCCCGATGATGGGTGGCGGTGGTTATGGCGGCGCAGTGCGCGGCGGATCACTCGGCGTCGATTTCGGCATCTGGGACTTCACCTGGCGCACGCTCGTGCTCGCGATCGGCTCGTGCTTCATTATCCCGGTGCCGTGGCTGTTCGTCTGGTACACGAAATGGATCGTGCCCTGCATCAAGGTCCCCGGGCGCCCCAATCTCAGCTTCACCGGCAGCGCGATGACGCTGGTGCCCTGGTTTTTCGGCTTCATCGTTCTGGCGATCGCGCTCGGCTTCGTCGGCAGCCAATTGCTGAGCAATCTGCTGTTCATCGTCCAGATCGTGCTCTACTGGCTGCTGATCAAATGGATGATCGCGAACCTCGCCTCCAACGGGCAGCCGCTGGGCTTGAGCTTCACCGGTTCGGTCTGGGCCTATGTCGGCTGGAATCTGCTGTTCGCGATTTCCATCATCACCATCATCGGCTGGGCCTGGGTGGCCGCGGCCCAGATGCGCTGGTTCTGCCGCAGCATCGAGGGTACGCGGCGCGAGATCGTTTTCAAGGGCTCGGGTCTCGACATTCTCTGGCGCGGCATCGTGGCTGCGATCCTGTGCAGCCTCATCATCCCGATCCCGTGGGTGTATCGCTGGATCATGAACTGGTTCGCCTCGCAGACCGAGCTCGCGCCGCGCGGCTCGCAGGCAGCCATGTGACGCCGCTGGCTTTCGCTAGCGAGCAGACGAGATGTCGAATCGCATCTGGTTTCACGCATCCGGCGGCAAGCAGAATGGTCCGTTTCCGGAGGCGCAATTTCGCGACCTCATCGCCCAGGGCGCAGTGACCGCCGATACGCTGGTCTGGGCTGAAGGGATGGCGGGCTGGCAGAAGGCCGGCGAGGTGCCGGGGCTCATTCCCGGCGCCGCGCCGTCGTCCTTGCCGGTCGATGGCGGTTCGGGCGGTGCCAGCGGTGGTCCGCTATCGGTGGACCTTCCCGTCTGGTCGTTCCTGGGATGGTGGATTCTGCTGATCCTAGGTAGTCTCCTTGTGATCCCGTCGCCCTGGACCGGGACAGGCTATTATCGCTGGCTCTTCCCGCGCATGCACGTTCCGCGGCGGCCGAACCTTGCCTTTACCGGCCAGGTTGGAGACCTCTGGTACGTCTTCATCGGGATGGCGCTGGCGGCCTATTTGGGCCATATCGACAGCACCCTTCAGATCCTGACGCTACCGATTCAGGCGATCTTGTCCTGGGTGCTCATACGCTGGGTGGTCGCCAATATCAGCTCGAACGGTCAGATGCTGCCGATGACGTTCACCGGCAGCGTCTGGAGTTTCCTTGGCTGGCAGATCCTCATGATCCTCGCCGTGTTCACGATCGTCGGCTGGGCCTGGGTCATGGCCGCGTGGACGCGATGGATTTGCCGTCACGTCAGCGGAACGCGCCGCGAGATGGTCTTCACCGCCACCGGTTTTCAACTGCTTTGGCGCACCGTCGCTTTTTTCCTCGGATGCCTTTTCATCATTCCGATTCCGTGGCTGCTACGCTGGTATTTCGCCTGGGGCATGACACAGTTCGTACTCGTCGAGCGCACGAGGGCAACGATCTAAGACTTCCGCTCGCGCACCGAGCCTTCCTGCGCGACGGAGGCGACCAGCGTGCCGTCCGGCTTGAAGATCGAGCCGCGGGTCAGGCCGCGGCCGGATTGCGCGCTCGGCGAATCCTGCGCATAGAGCAGCCATTCGTCGGCACGGAACGGGCGGTGAAACCACATCGCGTGGTCGAGGCTCGCCGGCATCATGCGCTTGTCGAACAGCGTGCGGCCATAGCGCGCCATGATCGCGTCGAGCAGCGAGAAGTCCGAGGCATAGGCGAGCGCGCACATGTGCAGCGCCGGGTCGTCAGGCAGCTTCGCGGCGGTCCTGATCCAGACGTGGATGCGGCCGTCGTCGATCTTCTGGCCGAAATAGCGGCCGAGCTCGACCGGACGAAGCTCGATCGGCCGATCGGATTCGTAGTAGCGGCGGATGAAGTCCGGCATCTCCTTGAACATCGGCTGCTTCGCCACCTCCTCCGCCGTCAGCTTTTCCGGCGGCGGCACATCAGGCATCTTGTCCTGGTGGTCGAACGCAGTCTCTTCCTCGGCATGGAACGACACCATGATCGAGAAGATTGCGTTGCCGTGCTGGATCGCGGTGACGCGGCGGGTCGAATAGCTCTTGCCGTCGCGCAGACGCTCGACCTGGTAGATGATCGGGATCTGCGGATCGCCCGGCAGGATGAAATAACAATGCAGCGAATGCGGCAGCCGGCCCTCGACGGTGCGGCAGGCCGCGACCATCGCCTGCCCGATCACCTGGCCACCGAACACCCGCTGCCAGCTCGTCTTCGGGCTGTTGCCGCGGAACAGGTTCACCTCGAGCTGCTCGAGGTCGAGGATCGCGATCAGGTCGATCAGGCCTTTGGACATGAACACAGCACTCTGAAGTCGTCATTCCGGGCTCGCGACTTCGTCGCGCCCCGGAATGACACAATGGGGCTAGCTGCCCTCGTTTCACCGCACTGTTTCGCCCAGCTCAAGTCTGCTAGCAAGACCGAGAATTGACCGGGAAGCTTGGTATGTCGGTACAGGGTAGCATTGTCATTGGTGGCGGCGCGTTTGCCGGCCTCGCGCTGGCCTTGGCGCTGCGCCAGGGGCTGGGGCCCGAGATCCCCGTCGTCGTCGCCGATCCCGCGCTCGGCACGCGGCCGAGCCGCGACCCACGCGCCACTGCGATCGTCGCCGCCTGCCGCCGCCTGTTCGAGACGATCGGGGCCTGGGACGACGTGCGGGGCGAGGCCCAGCCGATCCTCGACATGGTCGTCACCGATTCCAAGCTGGAGGACGCCACCCGTCCGGTGTTCCTGAACTTTGCCGGCGACGTCGCGCCGGGCGAGCCCTTCGCGCATATGGTCGAGAACCGTCGGCTGATCGATGCGCTGGTGGTGCGTGCGGAGGCCGAAGGCATCGATCTCAGCGCCACCCCGGTCGCGTCTTACGATGCGCGCTCCGACGGCATCGACGTGACGCTCGGCGACGGCAGCGTGATCGCGGCGAGCCTCTTGGTCGCCGCCGATGGTGCGCGCTCGAAATTGCGCGAGCGCGCCGGCATCGCCACCCATGGCTGGGAGTACGACCAATCCGGCATCGTCGTCACCGTCGGCCATGAGCGCGATCATGAGGGCCGCGCCGAAGAACACTTTCTGCCGGCCGGTCCCTTCGCGATCCTGCCGCTCACCGGCAAACGCTCCTCGCTGGTGTGGACCGAGCGCCGCACGGAGGCCGCGCGCATCATCGCCCTCAGCGACGAGGAATTCCATGCGGAGCTCGAGCAGCGCTTCGGCCTGCATCTCGGCGAGGTCAAGGTGCTCGACAAGCCGCGGGCCTTTCCGCTGTCTTATTTCGTCGCGCGGTCCTTCATCGCCGAGCGCCTTGCGCTGGTCGGCGATGCCGCCCATGTCATCCATCCGATCGCGGGTCAGGGCCTCAACATGGGCCTGAAGGACGTCGCCGCGCTGGCCGAAGTGGTGGTCGATGCCGCGCGGCTCGGCATGGATATCGGCGGGGCGGACGTACTCGAACGCTACCAGCGCTGGCGCCGCTTCGACACGATGGCGATGGGCGTCGCCACCAACTCGCTGAATTTCCTGTTCTCCAACCAGTCGACGCTGTTGCGCACGGTGCGCGACATCGGCCTCGGCCTCGTCGACCGCGCCCCGCCGCTGAAGAACCTCTTCATCCGCCAGGCCGCCGGCCTCACCGGCGAGGTGCCGCGGCTGTTGAAGGGCGAGGCGTTGTAGCCGCAACCTCTCCTGTCATCCCGGGGCGCGCGTAGCGCGAGCCGCGATCCATAGCCACGGGATGTAGTTTGGCGAAGACCCGGAGTTACCAGCTCGCGTCAGAACCTCTCCCTGTGGTTATGGGTCCCGGGCTCGCTTCGCGCCCCGGGACGACAGCGAGAGTGTTGCATGGCCGTCGTGCGATACGGCCATCCACTCAATCGATCTTGCGCGCCTCTTCCGGCAGCATGATCGGGATGCCGTCCCGGATCGGATAAGCGAGCTTGGCGCTGCGCGAGATCAGCTCCTGCTTTGCGGAATCGAATTCCAGCGGGCCCTTGGTCAGCGGGCAGACCAGGATCTCCAGCAGTTTTGGATCGACGCTGGGTTCGGGACGTTCGGTGGGCGCGTTCATGGGAGTCTCCGGCACTCGCCTGCCTTTACCATAGAAATTCGCACCCGCCATCACGGCCTCAGGTTGTTGTTTACGCATGATCTTTCCGGAAAACCGCTTCGCACTTTTCCGGATCATGCTTTAGGCGCAGACCATCGCCAGGAGCTCGTCGAGCATGGCCTGCAGCCGCGCGGCCGTGATTGACGGGCCCGACAGGGCGAAACCGAGAAATGTCCAGTACAGGATCTGCGCGCGGGCCACCGCCGTTGCCGGGGCCTGCCCACGCTTTTGCAGCAGCTCTTCGATGTAGTCGAGCCTGCGGCGGTCGATTGCGCGCACCGCCCCTTGCGCGCTCGCATCGAACGCCGCCCAATTGCGCACGGCGCGCTCGAGGTCGAGCCGCGCGCCGAAGGATCTCCGCAGCAGCATCCTGAGCGGCTCGTCGCTGGCCGCTTCGACGTCGGCGATGATCTGCTCGGCCGCGATCTCGCGCCAGCGCTTCAGCACCGCGGCGTGAAACGCGGCCAGATCGGCGAAATGCCAATAGAAGCTGCCGCGCGACACCCCCATGGCCTTGGCGAGCGGATCGGCCTTCAGCGCCGTGAAGCCGCTTCTGGCCAGTGCCTTGAGGCCCTGGCTGGTCCAGTCGTCGGCGGAGAGCTGTTGGTTCATGTCACTTCCCGGAATCGTGCCATACACTAGTGTATTGACAGGCGACTGGCCAGGCGCTATCGATCCATACATCAGTGTATGGAGGCGTTGATGCGTGATCTGCTGCTCCAGTGCGCCGGCGTCGTGACCATCGCCTCGGCCCTCATCCACGGCTACCTCGGCGAGGCCAAGGTCTTCGCCCGCGTGCGCATCGAGCCGGAGCGGCTCCGCACCCTGATCCGGCTGGTGTGGCAGACCTCGACCGTAGCCTGGATCGGCGGTGGCATGCTGCTGATTGCGGTGCCGTGGATGCAATCGGAGCCGGCTCGCCACTGGATCGTCGCCACCATGGCCTGTGTGCTCGGCCTTTCCGCCCTCGCCAACGCCTGGGCGACGCGCGGCCGGCATTTCGGGTGGATGGCGCTCAGTGCGGTCGTCGTGATGTCGGTTGCCGGGTACTAGCTGCGCTTCCACGGATGAGGCGTAAGGCCGCGGCGGTGACGCAAAATCCCCATTCTCCGCAGAGAGCGCTCACGTTTTCGTTCATCTTAGAACTGATCTAAATTCAACAATAGAACTTATCTAAAGCGGACCAAGCCCCTCATTGTTGACTTCACCCCCCTCTTTGCTTCCTTCGGTGTGCTCCGCGGCTCCGCGCAGCGCCCACGACAGAGAGGAGAAGTTCGTGAAGGTCATTCGAGTTGTTGCCATTGCACTGACGATCGGGATTGGCGCGGGATCGACGGCGATGGCCGACGGTTTCAAGAATTGCACCAAGCTCGACAAGGCGTCGTGGAAGCCCGCCAGCGAAGCCGAAGCCAAGGCCAAGGCACTGGGCTATGAGGTGCGGCGCTCCAAGGTCGAAGGCTCCTGCTACGAGGTCTACGGCGTCAAGGAAGGCAAGCTCTACGAGCTGTTCTACAGCCCCGAAGATCTCAGCCTGAAGCACACGATCGCCAAGTAGGTTGCTAATAGGTCGGCTGCGCGACGCGTTCTGCGCAAAGCAGGGCTCGAGGATGGTCTTTGCTTGATTGAAGAAGCGATGCCAGAAGCTCGCGGGGTGTCCGACCGGACCCCCGCCGAGCGAACCGCGCCGCGGACGATCGCTGTCTGGGACCTGCCGCTGCGCCTCTGGCACTGGGCTCTCGCAGTCGGCGTTCTGGCCGCCTGGTTCACGCCGACCGTCTATGACGGCCTTCACCGCGTGGTCGGCTATACGGTGCTGGGGCTTCTCGCGTTTCGCCTGGCCTGGGGCGTCTGGGGAAGCCGCTATTCGCGCTTCCGCATGGTCGGCGTCCGGCTGCGCGCCTCGCCCCGCTATCTCTGGAATCTGCGCCGCGGCATCACCGGCCGCTACATCGGGCTCAATCCCGCCGGCACGCTGATGCTGGTCGCGCTGCTGGCCTCGCTCGCCGTTTCGACCATCACGGGAGCGATGTCGGTGACCGTCACGTTCTTCGGCGTGTGGTGGGTCGAAGACGCTCACCATTATTCATCGGATGCCGTCATCGTTCTGGTCGTGCTCCACGTCGTTGGCGTGGTGCTGATGGGAATCCTGCAGCGCGAGAACCTGATCCGCGCAATGATCACCGGACGCAAGCGCATCCGCGGCCACCTTTAGAGCATGAGCCGGAAACGCGCATAGCTGTTTCCCAGCGCGACAAGCGCGAAGCGCGTTAGCCCGACAGATCAAATTTTACGGACGACGTTAGCATGCCGCTAAGCGTGCAATCAGGCGCGGCACAAAATTAACGCGAATGGCGATTAGCCCGTCCAGCATCGACAATATCGACGATGAGGCGAGACTGGATGTTCCGCGTTTTCTCCTGCCTTACGACCGAGCACGATTGGCGGCTCGTCGTACTCGCTGCCCTGGTCTGCTTCGTTGCCAGCATCGTCGCGGTCAGCATCTTTCACCGCGCGATCGCGACGCGCGCGAGAACCCGGTGGATCTGGATCGCCATTGCCGGCGCGGCCATCGGATACGGCATCTGGGCCACGCATTTCGTCGCGATGCTCGCCTACGAGCCCGGCGTCACGACGGGCTACGGCATCGTGTTGACCGCGTCCTCTCTCGCAGCGGCAATGCTGCTGACCTCGGTCGGCTTCGGCGTCGCGGTCGTCACGTCCGGCCGCTGGCGCGCGGCGGCTGGCGGCATCATCATCGGCGGCGGCATTGCCAGCATGCACTATATCGGGATGTGGGCTCTTGAAGTGCCGGGCCGAGTCTCCTGGTCCGTCGACCTCGTCCTCCTCTCCATCGTTCTGGGCATGTGCCTCGGCTACGCTGCGCTGGCGGTCGCGCTCACCCGCCAGGGTTATCGGGGCACGCTCGCCGCGGCCGTCCTGCTGACGCTCGCCATCGTCTCGCATCACTTCACGGCCATGGGCGCCGTGCAGATCACACCGGATCCGGCGCGCGCGACCGATACGCTTTCGCTTTCTCCGGCCTTCCTCGCGCTCGCCATCGCCGGTGTCGCATTGTCCGTGCTGGGGATGAGCCTGATCGGCGTGCTTGCCGATCGTCGTCTGGCGACCAGAACCGCCAGGTTCGAGGAGATCATCAGCCAGCTTTCCATCGCACGGCAGCAGCTCGAAGGGTCGCAGAACGACCTCAAGGAACAGAAGCTGAGGCTGGACACGGCCATCAACCACATGGTCGAGGGCCTTTGCATGTTCGACGCCGAGAAGCGGCTCGTCATCTGCAACGAGCGTTACGCCCGGCTGTACCGGCTGCCGTCGGAATTGCTGCGCGCGGGAACTCCGCACCGCGATATCATCAGACATCGCGTCACCAGCGGCATACTCGAAGGCGAGGCCAGCGATTTCGCCGCCGAACGGCAGATCGCCAAGCTCGATGCACTGCCGATCCATGCCGTGTCGAGCCGCATCGACGCGTTCGCCGATGGCCGGCTGATCTGCGTGACGCGGCAGCCGATGGCCGGCGGCGGCTGGGTGGCCACGCACCTGGATGTCACCGAGCAACGCCGGTCCGAAGCCAAGATCACCTACATGGCGCAACATGATGCGCTGACGGAGCTGCCGAACCGCGTGCTGCTCAAGGCGCGTCTGGAGCCCGCTCTTGCCGATACGCGTGGCGGAAACCTCCATTTGGCGGTTCTCTTGCTCGATCTCGACCGCTTCAAGGAGGTCAACGACACGCTCGGACATCCGGCGGGTGACCTGCTGCTGCGTTCGGTCGCCGCGCGCCTGCTGGATTGCGTCAGGGAGACGACGTTCGTCGCCCGATTGGGCGGCGACGAATTCGCAATCGTCGATTACGTGACCAATCCAGCCGCGGACGCGGCCTCTCTCGCCGAGGCGATTCATGCCGCGCTCAGCGCGCCGTTCGATCTCGGCGATCATCAGGTCATCGTGGGCACCAGCATCGGCATCGCCCTTGCACCCCAGGACGGCGCCGATTCCGACACGATCCTCAGGAGCGCGGATCTGGCCCTCTACTCGGCGAAGAGCGCCGGACGTGGCGCATTTCGCTTCTTCGAGCCGGAGCTGGACCAGCTCCTGCGTGCGCGCCGCAACCTGGAGCGGGATCTGCGGAAGGCGCTTGCGAGAAGCGAATTCGAGCTCCACTACCAGCCGTTCGTCAATTTGAACAGCGGCGAGACCTGTGGTTTCGAGGCGTTGCTGCGTTGGCATCACCCCGAGCGCGGTCTGGTCTCGCCAGGCGAATTCATTCCCGTCGCAGAGGAAACCGGCTTGATCCTGCCGCTGGGGGAATGGGTCTTGAGAACCGCCTGCGCCGAAGCGGCAAAATGGCGTTCCGACCTGAAGATCGCGGTCAACCTGTCTCCAGCGCAATTCAGGAGCAGGGAGCTCGTGTCGACGATCGTGGGCGCATTGGCGGCTTCGGGGATTGCGTCAGACCGGCTCGAGCTCGAGGTCACCGAAACCGTCATCATGCACGACAGCGGGACCGTATTCGCAGCACTCAGCCAGCTGCGCGAGCTCGGGGTGCGGATTGCCCTCGACGATTTCGGCACCGGCTATTCGTCGCTCAGCTTTCTGCAGAAGTTTCCGTTCGACAAGATCAAGATCGATCGCAGCTTCGTCAGCGAGCTGTCCAGTCCGATGGAGGAGCCTCATCGGATCGCGCGGGCCGTGGTCCAATTCGCCACGAGCCTCGGCAAGACGTCCACCGCCGAAGGCGTCGAAACCGCCGAGCAACTGGACATCCTGCGCCAAGAGGGCTGCGTCGAGGCACAGGGCTTCTATCTCAGCCCGCCGATGCGGGCCTCGACGATCGCGCGGCTGGTGGACCGAAAGGCCGAGGCGGGCGAGTTTGCCGCTTAGAGCATGATCCGGACCCGAAGGGCCGCGTCAGCGCAAAGTGCGTAGCGGTTTTCCGAAAAGATCATGCTCAAACAAAAACCCAAAGCGCGATGAGGATTCATCCTGATCGCTTCGCGCTTTAGGTCGCGCGGGACCTTCACTGCAGCGGCGGATCGCCGCTGGTGCGCTTCTTGGCGAGGTCCATCTCGGTGACGGCGATCAGGATCTCGGCGCGGGTCTTCAGGTCGGGCGCCTCCAGCATCGCCTGCTTCTCCGCGGGGCCGTAGGGCGACATCATCGCCAGCGCGTTGACCAGCGCCTCGTTGGGCGCGCTCTCGACGCCTTCCCAGTCGACCTTGAGATTGTTGGCCTTCAGGAAGTCCGCCAGCACCGCCAGCAGCGCCTCGCGGTCGACCTCCTCCTCGCCCATGCGCGCGGTGAAGTCGTCGACGAATGCGAAGAAGTCCACCTTGCACTGCCGATAGGGGGTGAGCACCTCGAGCTCCTCGACCACCTTGAAGCGCGAAACGCCGGTGAGCTCGAGGATGTAGCGGCCGTCGCCGGATTCGGCGAGCTGGGTGATGCGGCCGACGCACCCGACGCGGAACAGCGCCGGCTTGTCGGAATCCTTCCGCGAATGCGCAACGTCGGGCTGGATCATGCCGATCAGGCGATGCCCGTCGCGGAAGGAATCGTCGACCATCGCGAGGTAGCGCGGCTCGAAGATGTTGAGCGGCATCTGGCCGCGGGGCAGCAGCAGCGCGCCCGGCAGCGGAAAGACCGGGATGATCTCCGGGAGGTCGGCGGGCCCGCGATATTCGATGTTGATCGGCATCTGCCCGGTCCCACTGGCGTTGCTAGCGCATGATCCGGAAAAGTGTGGAGCGGTTTTCCGAACAGATCATGCTCAAAAAAGGCCGTTACGAAAACAGGATCGTCGACAAACGTTTGCGGCCTTCGACGGTTGCATCATCCGTGCCGCCCCAGGCCTCGAAGAACTGCACCAGCTGCTTGCGGGCGCCGTCGTCGTTCCATTTGCGGTCGCGCTTGACGATCTCGAGCAGCTGCTCGGTCGCCGCCGCGCGGTTGCCTTGGGCGTTGAGCGCGGTGGCAAGGTCGAAACGGGCCTGATGATCGAGCGGATTTGCGGCGACTTTCTGTTCCAGCTCGGCGACCGGCCCGAGCGATTTCGCCTGCTCGGCGAGATCGATCGCGGTCTGCACGGCCTTCACGGCCGGGTCGTTGCGCTTGGATTCCGGCACCATGGCCAGCGTCTGCTTGGCCTGCTCCATCGCGCCGGAGACGGCGTAGCACTTCGCGAGGCCCGCAAGCGCCGCGATGTTGGTCGAATCATGCTGCAGCGCCTCGGCATAGATCTGCGCGGCCGCCGCCGCGTCGCCCTCGGCGAGCACCGCGTCGGCCTCCTGCACGATCTCGGCGACGTTGACCTCGCCCGGCGCGGTGACGCCCTTGGTCAGCCGCTCGATGAAGGCGTTGACCTGGCTCTCCGGCACCGCGCCCATGAAGCCGTCGGCCGGCTGGCCGTTGACGAAGGCGATCACGGCCGGGATCGACTGGATGCCCATCTGGCCCGGGATCGCCGGATGGTGGTCGATGTTCATCTTGACCAGCTTGACCTTGCCCTTGGCCGCCTTCACCGCCTTCTCCAGGACGGGGGTGAGCTGCTTGCAGGGGCCGCACCATTCCGCCCAGAAATCGATCAGCACGGGCTGGCGCTTCGATTCCTCGATGACATCCTTCACGAAGGTCTGGGTGGTGGTGTCCTTGATCAGGTCGGCCGCAGCCGGGCCCGCCGCTCCGTTACCCTGGTCGATGATCGTCACGGGATTCCCTCGTCATGTCTGGAATGGCGGCTCTTTAGCACGCCGCCGCGTCATATGCTTGTGGTCGGCTCCTAAATTGGGCCGAATGGGCCGAATTTCAATCCAGGCCGCGCGATTCGCCGGTTCCGGGACATTTCCGCCCGATTTGGCCAGCTTCGGGCTCCATATGGGGGCCTCAAATGCGAATTGATGCCGCCGGTAGCTGTTGCATTCCCCTCCCGCTTTTGGCATACGACAGCCGTTGCCGGCGCGTCACGCGACCGACACAGGATGCGGGTGTAGCTCAGTGGTAGAGCACGACCTTGCCAAGGTCGGGGTCGAGGGTTCGAGCCCCTTCGCCCGCTCCAATTTTCTCCCAAAGCATCCAGCCAAACCGGATCGGGACGCGGTTTTCCGCGCCGCTGGCGGCTGTTCGGGTTTGCAATGGCAATTCTCCGTCACCGGCAGGCGACGGACACCTCAGGGAGGCAATTCTGCAAAAGCTTGCCGAAGCGGTCGCCGCCTCCATCTTGCCGCGTATTATGCGACTGAATCCCGGGCGGCCTCTAACGATACCCGAATACGCAGGGCAAGTATCTCAGCCGCTGAATACGCGCACCAGCGACTAGTTTAGGTGCGAAAGTGTTGTGAATAGCGAGCATTAGGTGTCGGGAATAAAAGGGCCGTCGTGCTTCGAAATATCACCTTGGGTCGGTTCGAAGGACAAGGTGAACTGGCTCTTATTCTCGTCCGGCCTCGTCGTGTCGCCGTCGACCAATGAAAATGCAATTTGAGCGATTCTCAATCCTGGATATAGCGCAATTGGGATGTCGCCAAGATTAGCAAGCTCCAGCGTTGCGATACCTTCGTAGTTGGGCTCGATAAGTACGGCGGTGGCGATACTCAAGCCTTCCCGAGCCCACGTCGATCTCGCGGTCACATTGCCCATGATGTTGCTAGGCAACTTAATCCATTCGAGTGTTGGAACGAGTGCTAGCGATCCAGGGTGAAGTAGAAACCTTGTATCGAAGGGTATCTCGTATCGCTCATGCTTCTGCTGGCGATACAGTTGGTCTCTTTCAGATGAGGAACGGGATCGTTTGGATTCCGCCGGATCTACGTGAGATGATCCGCGCGATCGAACCATCAGAACAACGTTTCCCATCCTCAAATCTATGCTGGCAGCCCCGATCTGACGTTTAGAAAGAATAGGGGAAACAACGAGCGATTGATCACGCAATCGTCTGAGTAATTCGCCTCTGCCAAGTACAGTCATTTCATTTTCTTCAGGATGGCGATTGCAATAGCTCGCTGTTGGAGCAGCGCTTGATCGCAAAGCATGTTGGCTTGCAGAAACGACAGCGGCTCGGTTGTAAGATGTTTGTGGCCAAGCGAGTAAATCCAGCCGGCGTATAGCGTGTGGGAAATGCTGGTATCACTGAGTATCGGCTCACCAAGTGGACCAAGTTCCGCGATAATGGGCGGAAGCCGCTTTTGCAATTGAAGAACTAGTTTAGTGAGGCTGTTGTCAGTTGGTGCAACATAACCAAGCTGACCGTACCTTGCGAACACTTCCTGAATTCCATCAATCGCGGTTTGCAGCTGGGCATCCGATAGAAGAGTGCACCAAGCGGCAAAAGAGTCGTGATGTATGTAGTTTAGTAATTCCTGCTCGGCCTGTCTTACGGGAGATTGAGAAGTAACCGGCTTATCCCAACCAAGGAGTTGGATTGCTTTAACGATCAACCTGTCTCGCATCGCATAAGGTGGATGCGTGGGGTCTGTCGCGGGCGCGAACTCATATGGATTAGGATGCGTGGGGCTCAAATAGAACTTATGTGCCGCAGCGAATCCAGGCCCAAATAAGATCAATCCGAACAGATCGCATATAAATTCATCGATCCACGAAAGCAGGTAGAAGTCGTTCATTCTGTAAGTTACGCCGGGATTCAAAGCCTCGTATTGGCGAAGCTCAATTTTGATTTCCTGTGGCGCGTTGTTATCATGAAGCCAAGCCGTCATCGCCGCAGCATTAGAAAGAGGACCGTGTGACTGCAGCGCGGACATGACCTTTTTTTGTAGGATCGTGCCAGCGCCGACAGTATGAAGGGCTGTGTGCCCTAACTCGTGACCGAAGAGAGAATGCAGGAGTACGTGATGTTTTAACGGCTTTGGAAAGGCAATGAATGCGAACTTATTCTTGCTACTAGGTGAGGTTCCTTCGTAATGAATTAGATAACCTTCGCCATCTGACACAATGTGCACAATGGGAGGGGTACTTGAGCCTAGTAGGTTCGTATCGGCCAGAAGCGTTTCGGCCATCTTGCGGAGCGCTTCCGCGAAAGGCCACGAAAACTCTCCAAGGCGGGAGCGCTCGATAAGGGATATCCAAACAGAGAGGCCTGATAGCTCATCAAGCCGCGCTTGGATTTTGTACAGGTCGCTTTCGCGAGTTGTCTTGATAGCTTCTTTGATGCGCTCCAGTCGGTCACAGCACTCGCGATAATACTCGCGAGTTGGTGAGGGACCGTAGTCATAACGAAGCGTCTCGCTGAGCGCCCTCTCGACGTTACCTGATTGCTGTTTCAGAAACTCAAGAGGGGTCATTCAAGCCCACTATTAGAGACGCTCAACTAATGCTTGAAAAAAAGAAACGACACGCGCTTTTACCTCTGGGGCGGGAAGCTCCGCAACTGTTGGATATGCGATGGCGCGTAAAACGTTTTCGACGGTCTCAATCGCTTGATCTCTCGGTTGCCCCCCAAATGCAGTCTGGGTGGCTTGATCGAGAGCCTCCCGCACTTCTCTCACATTCCTCTCAATAGGAGGGCGCAAAGTAAGTCTATTTGGATCAGTTTGAGCTTGTTCGCCAGACGAGATCTCTTGTCCAAAAAAGGCGTCTTTCCGGAAAGACTGAAGCAGGCGATACATATTATTCAGCGCGACTTCTTGGGATTCGCCTGCGGATGGGTTGTCGATGCTGGCAAGCGCCATGCTTGCCAAAAGCCGCGCCGTTCCGCGGGCGTCGCTTCTGCCCTGTGCAGCCATGATGGGCATTTTGTTCTCCTAGAATTTTACCCAAATTGCTCTACGGTACGCGGGAGCGTCGAAGCTGATGGAACTTGCGAACAGCGGACCTGCCGTTGTCCGAGGTAACGCCAATCAGACAATCATCAGAAGCTAAGGGTGTTCAAATGCCCCTGATATTGCGATGATTTTACTTACAATACACCAGATGTGGATATTCGCCAGCCCCCGACGCCTTCGCTCAAGCTCATTGATAGAACAAATTGAGAACATCCACAAGACTTCCCTTGTGTCGTTGCGCTAGAGTTATACCCAAATTGACCCATGGCTCGGCCTAGCGGAACCCCCCTTATCAGCGAGAGAGATTCGAAAGTGAGCGTTGCGGTAGCGCACATAGAATCGCGTGGCCGGCTCAATATCCTTCCGCGGTGGCGCAGCAAGGTGTCGTGGCTTCGTTCTGCCAGCGAGGATGTTGAAGCATTAATGATCTTTTCCGAACCGGGACTAATCTCTATTCGGGATTGGAATACTCATAGCCCTTCGATCTTGAGTCGGATTGAGGAGCTATCAGCGTCCAGTGGTGAAGACTCGCTGGAAGCCCTGAGACTCATTCATGATCGCTATCAGAAGTTGGTAATACCCTTCAAAGAGCGCCCGACCTTGTGCGACGAAGCTCTCGCGCATTTAGAAATAGACTTGGATAACGATACGAAATCATTGGTCTATGTTTGTACGTTTCCGGATTGGATTGACCTCATGTCGTCGGGGTATCGAAAGATTAAACTATTGCAGGGACATCCTCTTATCAGCGATTTGCCGTAGCTGCACTGATTGCGGCGATGTCGGAGAAAATGCATGGCACGACAAAGCTAGAAATGGAAAGTGGTTCTGTCGGTTGTCGTGATGCCTTTGGCAACCATCTCCGATATGATCTACCGCGCGCTCAAGAAAGCGGATGGCCAGCGAATTGCTCTATCGCCGGTTTAGATATAGCGCGCTCGATATGCGCCCATCTGCTCACTGCCGATTGCGCACACCCCAAGCGAGGTGGCGCTCAGAACTTGACTGCGCGCGCCATCAGAGCAGCCCTTAAGCGTAGAGCGATTTTCGCAGCACCTTGGCGCTCGAAGTTTGATCGCAACGCTACGCCGCGAGTGGAAAAGATTGTTCCGAAAATTCGGCAAACGCCTTCGCTGCGGCCACCAGTTGATCGTGGCTGATGCCGTGCATCTCAGCGAATGCGATTTGCAATTCGGGTCTAACGTCACCAAAAAACGACGACATAGGGCCGCAGGCCGCCTCCGCCAAAGAGGGATCCAGCAGACAATGGGCAAGCTCCTGCGCGTCCAGCTTTTTGCTGTACGCCGCATTTACGGTCGTCAGAACGAGGATGGGACTCTTCATCTGCGTCACTATCTCGATAACCGGTCAATATAGATTGACATGGGAGCACCTACACTCCCCCTAACAGTCTTCGCGGTCAATTGTTTGCTTTTTGTTCCATCCGGGCGATGAATTAGCGGCAAACGTCGGCTAAACGCTTCGGAACGGACGGTGGTTTTCCGTCGTTTGCGGGTTGGTACATTCGGTCTCACATGACAATCCTGGTTACGGGTAGCGCGGGCCACCTCGGTGAAGCCATTGTCCGGACCCTCCGCGGGCGTGGTGCCCCCGCGCGCGGGATCGACCTGAAGCCCTCCCCCTTCACCGATGCCGTCGGCTCCATCGTCGATCCCGGCTTCGTCCAGGCGCAAATGGACGGCATCTCCGCCGTGATCCACACCGCGACGCTGCACAAGCCGCATGTGGCGACCCATTCCAAGCAGGACTTCGTCGACACCAATGTCACCGGCACGCTGAACCTGCTCGAGGCAGCAGCGGCGGCCGGCGTGAAGAGTTTTGTCTTCACTAGCACCACCAGCGCGTTCGGCTCGCAGCTGCGGCCTGAGGCGGGACAGGCGGCGGTGTGGGTCACCGAGGGGCTGCCCTCGGTGCCGAAGAACATCTACGGCACGACCAAGCTGATGGCCGAGAACCTCTGCGAGTTGTTCTTTCGCGAGCGCGCCCTGCCCGTCGTTACCTTGCGGACCTCGCGCTTCTTTCCGGAGGACGACGACGATCCGGCGATGCGGTCGGCCTACGCGCTGGAGAACGCGCAGGCCAACGAGCTGCTCTATCGCCGGCTGGATATCGCGGACGCGGTGAGCGCGCATCTGCTGGCCGTCGAGCGCGCGCCCGGCATTGGCTTCGCCCGCTACATCGTCTCGGCGACGAGCCCGTTCGAGCAACGTCATCTCGGATCGCTGGCGCGCGATGCCGCCGCTGTCGTGCGCGAGCTCTATCCGGAGTGTTCGCAGCTCTATGCAGCGCGCGGCTGGCGACTCTTCCCCGCGATCGACCGCGTCTATGTCAACGAGCGCGCGCGGCGGGAGCTCGGCTGGCGACCCGAATTCGACTTCGCGCATGTGCTGCGCAGCCTGCGCGATGGTCGCGATGTCCGCAGCACGCTGGCACGCGAGGTCGGATCGAAAGGCTATCACGACACGCTGTTTGACGACGGACCCTACCCCGTCGCCTCGTAAGCGCCGCAATTGCTATTTTGCTCGACGCTTCAAATGACTGTCCGGCGCCACCGGGTGCGGATCAACTTGCGTCGTTTCTACTGTGCATGGGGTTGTTTTCGCGCCTTTGTATGTCCACCCCGGCGGAGCGCCTGACGACGATGCGCGCGCGCGGTTGATTCCGCGTTGCAGCGGGAACGCGGTCGTCGCAGCGTTCATCCGTTCATTCACATTCCGTCTCAATTTTTGATGAGCGCAGCCGCGCTGCATCCGGCGCGCTTCTCACGATGGGCAGATGTGCTAACCTTTTTGCGTCTGTCGTCCCGACGGGCTCAAAACTTCGCCTCTCGACTAGCAAAACAAAATAACGCGCAGCCCTGACGGCTGCCTTAGGGGAGTGATGCGATGATATCGATGTTCCACCGATCCGTGTTGGCGCTTGCGGCCGTGGCCCTTCTCGCGGGGACCGGTGCCGGCAACGCGCAACAACAGGACAAGAACAAGCCGCTGAAGAAATACGAATCCGGCACCAAGGAATTCTGGACCCATCCTCCGGACGATTGGTTCCTCGGCGACGAGACCGAGGCGCAGAAGGGACTCGCGCCGCCCTCGGGCCCGCCGACCGGCGCCTCCGACGCCGAGCTCGCCAACATCGTCAAGAAGATCAAGCTGCCGTCGGGCTTCAAGATCGAAGTCTACGCCTCGGGCGTGCTGGCCGCGCGGCAGATGGCCTGGGGTGACAAGGGCACGTTGTTCGTCGGCTCGTTCGGTCTCGGCAACGTCTATGCCATCAAGGACAACAACGGAAAGAAGGAGGTCAAGACCGTCCTCAAGGGCCTGAACATGCCCACCGGTCTCGCCTTCAAGGATGGCGCGCTTTATGTCATCGCGGTCGACAAGCTGATCCGCTACGACGATGCCGAAAACAAGCTCGACAATCTCGGCGAAGGCAAGGTCGTCTATGACGACATGCCCTCCTATGCCGCGCATGGCTGGAAATACATCGCGGTCGACAAGGAAGGCTGGTTCTTCCTGCCGTTCGGACCGCCCTTCAACATCGGCATTCCGCCGACCAGCGTCTCGCAGATCCGGCGCGTCGATCCCAAGACCGGCAACGCCGAAATCTGGGCGCTCGGCGTCCGCAACTCGGTCGGCGCCGACGTCGACCCGCGCACCGGCAAGCTCTGGTTCACCGAGAATGCCCGCGACTGGATCAGCGATGATCTGCCCTCGGACAAGCTGAACATGATCAACAGGATCGGCGAGCATTTCGGCTATCCCTATTGCCATCAGGGCAATCTTCCCGACGACAAGTTCGCGATGGGCCACAAATGCTCCGAGTTCACGCCGCCCGTCCTGAATCTCGGTGCCCATGTCGCGCCGCTCGGCATGAAGTTCTACACCGGCGACCAATTCCCCGCCGACTACAAGAACAACATCCTGATCGCCGAGCACGGCTCCTGGAATCGCCACAAGTACCAGGGCGCGCGCATCGTGCGCGTGATCGTCGGGCCCGACGGCAAAAACCCGAAGCAGGAGATCTTCGCTTCTGGCTGGCTCGAGGGCGACCAGGGCTATCTCGGCCGTCCCAACGACATCATCCTTGCCAAGGACGGATCGATCCTCGTTGCCGACGATTGGGCCGGCGCGATCTATCGCATCAGCTACAGCAAGAAGTAGCGACCTGACGGAGAGGCTGCGACCGGGTAACGGCCGCAGCCTCTTTCATTTTGAAGCCTCACGCTGTCGTTCCGGACTGCGCGCCACTTGCGCGCAAGTCCGGAACCCATAACCACGAACGCGGATTATGGATTCGGGCGCGCGCCAAGTGACGCGCCCTGGAATGACGCAGTACAGAACGGATCTCCAATCATGCGCCGTCAGCTCTCTTGGTCCGCAATCGGCGCGCTATCGCTCGCATTGATCGCCTTCATCCCAGCCGAGGCCGCCGACAATGCCGCGATCAAGGAGAAGGCCGCCGCCTGCGCCGGCTGCCACGGTGAGAACGGCATTTCGCAGACCGAGAACATCCCCTCGCTCGCCGGCCAGCCCGATCAATTCCTGCAATGGCAGCTCGTGTTCTTTCGCGCCGGCTCGCGCAAGAACGACCAGATGCAGCCGATCGTCGAAGAGATCACCAACGAGGACATCCGCAATTTCGGTGCCTACTTCGCCACGCTGACGCCGCCGAAGGGAGCCGAGGACGGGGATCCCGACTTGTCGAAAAAGGGCGCGCAGGTTGCCGCCGGCCGCCGCTGCGCTTCATGCCATACGGACAGCTATGCCGGCACCAAGGCGGTGGCGCGGCTCGCCGGCCAGCGCGAGGAATATCTCGTCAAGGCGCTGCATGACTACAAAGCCGGCCAGCGTGTCGGCGGCGGCGTCGCCGCGATGGCCGACGTCGCCTATCACATGAGCGACGAGGAGATCACCGCCGTCTCGCACTATCTCGCGCATTTGCAGTAGCGCGGAGCTGTCGCCATAAACTCAGCTGTCGTCCCGGGGCGCGCGTAGCGCGAGCCCCGGGACGACGGCGGTGTATGACGCCCTACCCCGCCCGCTGCCTCTCATACGCCTTCAGATGCGTATACGCGATGCGCAGCTTCGGCACCGGCACCTTGGCGGCGTCGGCGCGCGCGATGAGGTCGCCGATGACGTGATCGGCTTCGACAGGCAGGCCCGCCTTGATGTCGCGGAACATCGACGCCGTCAGCGGCGAGCCCTCGGTGGTGAGATTGCCTTTGACGCGCTCGAAGAACGGCCCGCCCGGCGGGTAGCCCGCTGCAGCAGCGACCGAGCTGGTCTCATCCAGCATGCCGAGGAGGAAATCCCGGCCGCCGGGCGCGGCGAGGATATTGCCGACGGACGTCCGCATCAGGCTGGTGCTTGCCGCGAGCGAAGACAGGAACACCCACTTCTCCCACATGTCCTGCATGATGTTCTGGCTGGCGCTGGCGCCATTGATGCCGCTCCTGAAGGCCTCGTCGATCGCCTTCACCCGGTCCGACATCGCGCCGTCGCGCTCGCCGTAAGTGATCGACTGCATCGGCTGGAGCTGCACCACCTCGCGCTTTTCGTTCAGCGTCGCCGCGATGGCACAGAGGCCGCCGAGCACGCGCTCCTTGCCGAACCTGGCACCCAGCGTGTCGAGATGCTTCATGCCATTGAGCATCGGGATGATCGCGGTGTTGGGCCCCACCGCCGGGGCGAACGACTTGATGGCATCGTCGAGGTCGAACGCCTTGCAGCTGAGCAGCACGACGTCGAACTTGTCCTTGATCGCGTCGGCCTGAACCGTCGGCGGGTTCTTCAAGGTCACATCGCCGTTCGGGCTCTTGATGACGAGGCCGGCGCTCGCGAGCTCGCCGGCGCGGCGCGGCCGGACCAGGAAGGTGACGTCGCGGCCGGCCTGCAACAGCCTGCCACCAAAATAGCCGCCGATGGCGCCGGCGCCGACCACGAGGATACGCATGAGACAAGCTCCGTTATTGTTGTTCTTCGGACAATGGCGAATGGCGAATAGGGACTAGCGAATAGGATAGCAGATGACGAAACGCGAGTAACGTTTCCACTACTCGCCATTCGCCATTGACTACTCGCCCTTCACCATCTCCTCGACTTCGCGCAGCTGCTCCTTGCCGAAGAACATTTCATTGCCGACGAAGAAGGTCGGCGAGCCGAAGGCGCCGCGGGCGACCGCCTCCTCGGTATTCTTGATCAGTCTGCCCTTGACCTCGGGTTCCTGGCTGCGGGCAAACAACTTTTGCGCATCGAGGCCCGATGAGGTCAGCGCCTTCGCCGCGATCTCGGGATCGTCCATCTTCTTCGGCTCGCGCCACATGTGGTGGAAGGCGGCCTCGACATATTTTTCGAAGACTCCCTCGAGCTGCGCCGCGATCGCCGCGCGCATCAAATTCAGCGTGTTGACGGGAAAGTGCGGATTCCAGACATAGGGCTGGACATGGAAGCGCTTGATGAAGCGCTCGGTCTCGATCTGCTGGAACTCGCGCTTGTTCTTGATGCCGGCGAGCGTCTCGGCCGGCGACTTGTTGTTGGTCGACTTGAAGATGCCGCCGAGCAGGATCGGCACATATTCGAACTTGACGCCGATCCGCTGTTCGATGGCCGGTATCGCCAGATGGCTGAGATAGGCGTTGGGGCTACCGAAATCGAACAGGAATTGCGGGGCGGTGCGGGTCAAGATCATTCTCCCTGGCCTGGCTTTTTGAGTTGGCTTTTCCTCATTGTGGCGCAGGGCGCGCCACAGGTCCATCGTTTAATGACGGTCATAATACTTTGACGGTCAGATCAGGCGCGGGATCGCCCGCTTGCGCCACACCAGGTGGTAATAGCCCATCTGCAGAATCAACATGGCGCAGAACACGATGGGATAGGCAGCCCACACGCCGGTCAGGCCGACGGCATGGCTGAGGATGATTGCGGCCGGCAGCTCGATTGCGGCAATCGCGAAGATCGACAGCAGCATCGGCGTCAACGCGACGCCGGCGCCGCGCATCGCGCCCGAGAACACGGTGGCGAGCCCGAACGGCACCGAGCTCCACAAGGCGATGTTGAGCAATCCCTTCGCCAGGTCCAGCACGGCGCCGTCGGTGATGAAGATGCCGAGCACCGCGCGCGGCGCAAGGTAGATCAGCGCCACCAGCCCGCCGGTCAGGACGATGTTGAACGCAAGGCCCATCCGCACGATGCCGTCGACCCGGGCCCGGTCGCCGCCGCCGACGGCCTGGGCGCCGAGGATCGAGACCGCGATCGAGATCGACATCGCCGTGAACTGCGCATAGCCCATCACCTGGTTGACGGCGCCATAGGCCGCGGTGGCATTCGAGCCGAAGCCGTTGACGAGGCCGAGCAGCACAAGCTCGGCAATCGCCATCACCACCATGCCGATCGCGCTCGGCAGGCCGATGCCGAGAATTTTGCCGAACACGGCGCCGCTCAGCCGCAGGTGACGCAGCAGCGTCGCGTCCGGCGCGAGCGCGTGCTTTTTCCGCAGCAGATAGACGGCGAGTACGATCAGCGTCAGCGCGTTGGCGGTCGTAGCCGCCCAGGCAGGACTGGTGATGCCGACCGGCGGCAATCCGAACGTGCCGTGGATCAGCATCGGCGTCAGGATCAGGCCGATCGCCGTCGACAAGGCCAGCGCCAGCAGCGGCGTCAGTCCGTCGCCGACCCCGCGGATCATCGCCGTCATCAGCAGGAAGACGAAGCCGAGCGGCATGGTCAACAGCATGATGCGCGCATAGGCGCTGGCCTCATCGAGAATGTCCGCGGGCGTCGCGAGCATCACCATCAAGTGCCGGCTGAAGAGCCCGCCGACGAGTGCAATCGCGATCGAGAGCAGCAGGCCGGCGGCGAGCGTGGTGCCGACGATGATCTTGATCTGGCCATGCTCGCCGGCGCCGAAGGCCTGGCCGATCAGCACGGTGGCGCCGGTGCTCAGGCCCATGACGAAGGCGAACAGGAAGAACATCACCGGGAAGAACGCCGAGACCGCGGCGAGCGCGTCGACGCCGATCATCTGGCCGAGATAGACGTTGCTGACGGTGCCGAACAGCGATTGCAGGGCGTTGCCCAGCATCAGGGGGACGAGGAAGCGGAGGAATGTGGTCCAGAGCGGTTTTGCGGCAGACATGGCATTGGCCTTTCATCAGGGCGTGCGAAGCCGTTGCCGCGCAATGCGCGGCTCGGCCGTCGATGGGGTTGTGAAGAGCGATGCGCGGTTTAAGCGCGGTCGCTGTAGGCGAGCTTGACGATGTGGTCGCGGATATCGGCCGGCCAGTCGGCGATCAGCCCGGTGAAGCGCCGCCGGTCGCCTGCGAACAGCGCGCGCGAAGCTTCCTCGAACTGCGGCAGGTTGCCGGCCATGGTCGACATGAAGTGGTAGGCCGCATCGCGCGCCTGACGCTCACGGTCCTTGTCGCCGCTGGCGCGCCTCGCCTCGTCGACGAGCTTGCGCAGCGCGACCGAAGCACCGCCGGCCTGCGCGTTGAGCCACTCCCAGTGCCGCGGCAGCAAGGTCACCTCGCGCGCGACCACGCCGAGCTTCGGCCGGCCGCGTCCGCGCGGCTCTGCGGGCGCTTCCGTCGCCTCAGCCGACGGCGGGGCAAGCTTCGCAAGCCGGGCCAGCACCTCGCGGTCGTCACCGCGCAGGTCGAAATCGATCGACCGGCCCGTGCCGTCGTCGAAGATGATGATCGGCTGGTCCAGCGGCTGCGTGGCCCGTTTGACGGCAAGCGCGACATCGCCCGCCGTGCCGGAGGCCAGCCGGCGCTGGCCGGCGAAAGCTGTGTAGGTCCCTTGCATTGGAATCATTACCATATTGACCGAGCTGCCGGTTTAATACCCGGGTAAATTCGCCGCGTCAATATACCCGGGTGAAAATATCTGCAGCGACGGCTCGACAATGTGTTCCCGGGCTGGCACCAACGGCGCGGGACCACGCCCACGTCCAAGTTTAAGCCTAAGTCCAAGCCTTGAGGACCCCGCGATGCTGACCGTTCACCACCTCAACAACTCCCGCTCGCAGCGCGTGCTGTGGCTGCTCGAGGAGCTGGGCGTGCCCTACGAGATCGTGCGCTATCAGCGCCAGCCGGACATGCGTGCGCCGAAGGAGCTGCGCGCCATCCACCCGCTCGGCAAATCGCCCGTCATCACCGACAACGGCAACACCATCGCCGAGTCGGGCGCGATCATCGAATATCTCATCGCGACCTATGGCAACGGACGGCTGATCCCCCCGGCGAACACGCCCGAGCGGTTGCGCTACACCTATTGGCTGCATTATGCGGAAGGATCCGCGATGCAGCCGCTGCTCTTGAAGCTGCTGTTCACGCTGATGCCGAAGCGCGCGCCGGCGCTGCTGCGCCCGCTGGTGCGCAAGGTCTGCAACCAGGCGCTGACCGCGCTGGTCAATCCGCAGATCAAGCAGCACATGGACTATTGGGAAGGCGAGCTTGCGAAGAGCGAGTGGTTCGCCGGCAGCGAGTTCACCGCGGCCGACATCCAGATGAGCTTTCCGCTCGAAGCCGCCCAAGCCCGCGGCGGGCTCGAGCAGGGCCATCCCAAGGCGATGACGTTCCTGGAGCGCATCCACGCCCGGCCTGCGTACAACCGCGCGCTTGAGAAGGGCGGGCCGTATCAGGTCGGGCGGTAAAGTCCCTCACCCCGTCATTCCGGAAGCAGTTACTGCCCCGCCGCCTCCGCGCCGCGTGTGCGCGGATCGGCTGCGCCGAGTGGCCCGTTCGGCGTCACGAGAATCGAGTTGGCCGATGTCTGCCCCATCGGCTCGACGACGAGGTGCCCCATCGCCTTCAGCTCGAGCAGCACGCCCTCGGGAAAGCCGCGCTCGAGGCGCACCTCGTCCGGCAGCCATTGATGGTGCAGCCGCGGCGTTGCCACGGCGGCCGCAACATCCATCTTGTAGTCGAGCACGTTCACGATCACCTGGAGCACGGTCGAGATGATGCGGCTGCCGCCGGGCGAGCCCGTCACCAGCACCGGCTTGCCGTCCCTCAGCACGATGGTCGGCGACATCGACGACAGCGGCCGCTTGCCGGGTCCGGGCAGATTCGCTTCAAAGCCGACGAGGCCATAGGCATTGGAGGCACCGACCGCCGCGGTGAAATCGTCGAGCTCGTTGTTGAGCAGCACGCCCGTGCCGTCGGCGACGAGGCCGACGCCGTAGCTGAAGTTCAGCGTGTAAGTGTTGCTGACGGCGTTGCCGCGGGCATCGACGACGGAAAAATGCGTGGTGTTGCTGCCCTCGCGCGGCGCGGCAGAAGCAGACACGAGCTCCTTTGATGGCGTGGCGCGTTCGGGGGAAATGCCCGCGCGCAGCTTGGCGGCGTAATCCTTCGCGATGAGGGTCTCGATCGGCGCGTTGACGAAGGCGGGATCGCCGAGATGGCGGGCGCGGTCGGCATAGGCGCGCTTCATGGCTTCGATCAAGAGATGCAGCGACGCCGCCGATCCCTGCTTCAGATCGGCAATAGGAAAGCCTTCGAGGATGTTGAGCGTCTCGATCAGCACGACGCCGCCGGATGAGGGCAATGGCATCGAGACGATGTCATAGCCGCGATAGCTGCCGCGCACCGGCGCGCGGACGACCGGCTGATAGGCCTTGAGGTCGGCCGGCGTCATGATGCCGCCGGCATCGGTCACGGCCTTGGCGAGTTTATCGGCAACCGGCCCCTCGTAGAATCCGCGCGGCCCCAGTGCGGCGACGGCCGCCAGCGTTTCGGCGAGATCGCCCTGCACCATCCGATCGCCTTCGCCCAGCGGCGTGCCATCCGGACGTGAGAAGATCTTGGCCGAGGAAGGCCAGCGTGCCAGCCGCCGGTGCCAGCTCGGCAGCGTATCGGCCATGTCGTCGCTGACGATGAAGCCGTCGCGTGCGAGCGCGATCGCGGGCGCCAGCAGTTGCGCCAGCGTGAACTGACCCGAGCCGTATTTGTCGAGCGCGAGCGCGAGGCCCGCGACGGTGCCGGGCACGCCGATGCCGAGCGCGGAATCCCGTGACTTCGTCGTGTCAGGCTTGCCGTCGGCGCCGAGGAATATCTGCGGCGTGGTCGCGGCCGGTGCGGTCTCGCGATAGTCGATCGTGATGTCTTCATTGCGGTCGGCGGAATGGATCACCATGAAGCCGCCGCCGCCGATATTGCCGGCACGCGGATAGGTCACCGCCATCGCAAAGCCGGTGGCGACTGCGGCGTCGATCGCATTGCCGCCGCGCCGCAGGATGTCGGCGCCGATCTGCGCGGAGATCTTCTCCTGCGCCACCACCATGCCGTGCTCGGCGGCGACGGCCCGCACCGCATCGCGTGCCGGCGGGACATAGCCCGACCGCGCGTCCTGAGCGGCCGCCGGCGTGAGAGCGAACGCCAGACTGGCGACGATCGCGAAAAAAGTTCGCCGTGTTGTATATGACGACATCATCGAAATTACCGTCGCACGCTCGACCCGGTTCACAGCTGTCTCGGTAATGCTATACGGTTTGCGCCGAGAGAGACAAAACTGTTCGTGATGAGGACTGCGTGATGACGACGATCGCCCCGGATCTGCGTATGGCTGGCGCGCCGCGGTCCTACCCGCCGCGCGCTGCCGTCGTCAGCTGGATCTTCTTCGACTGGGCTGCGCAGCCCTATTTCACGCTGATCACGACCTTCGTGTTCGCGCCCTATTTCGCGACCAGCGTGGCACCAAATCCCGCCACCGGGCAGTCGCTGTGGGGCTTTGCGATGGCTGCGGCGGGCCTTGCGATCGCGCTGCTGTCGCCGGTGCTGGGAGCGATCGCCGATGCCGCCGGCCGCAGGAAACCGTGGATCGGGGGGTTCGGTGCGGTTCTGGTGCTGGCGTCCTGCACGCTTTGGATCGGCAAGCCGGGCGATGCCGCCGTCATTCCCCCGCTGCTCACTGCGGTGGCGCTCGCCAGCATCGGCGCGGAATTCGCCACCGTCTTCAACAATGCGATGATGCCGACCCTGGTGCCACCGGAACGGATCGGCCGGCTCTCCGGCACCGGCTGGGCCACGGGCTACATCGGCGGCATCGTCAGCCTGATCATCGTGCTCGGCTTCCTCGCTGCCAATCCCGAGACCGGCCGCACGCTGCTCGGCTTCACGCCGTTGTTCGGGCTCGATCCCGTCACGCATCAGGGCGACCGTGCCGCCGGCCCGCTGACCGCGCTGTGGTTCATCATCTTCGTGACGCCGATGTTCCTGTTCACGCCGGATTACCCGTCGAAGCGGCCGTTGCGCGAGGCGCTACGCGAGGGTCTGTCGGAGCTGAAGCAGTCGATCGAGAGTCTGCCGAGGCAGAAATCGCTCGCGGCATTCCTGCTCGCCAACATGATCTACACCGATGGTCTGGTGTCGCTGTTCGCCTTCGGCGGCATCTATGCCGCCGGCACCTTCGGCTGGCATACGATCCAGATCGGGACGTTCGGCATCATGCTCGCGATTGCCGGTGCGCTCGGCGCCTGGCTCGGCGGCAAGCTGGATGATCGTCTCGGGCCGAAGCGCGTCATCGCCGGCAGCCTGCTGGTCCTGCTGCTGTCGGTGGCCGCGATTCTCCTGGTCGACAAGGACAGTGTCCTGTTCGTCAAGACCGCGCCGCCGCAAGCAGGCGCTCCCCTGTTCTCGAGTGCGGCCGAGCGCGCCTATCTCGTGCTGGGCTGCCTGATCGGTGCAGCCGGCGGCCCGCTCCAGGCCGCTTCCCGCACGTTGCTGATCCACCTCGCACCGAAGGACCGCATCGCGCAGTATTTCGGCCTGTTCGCGCTGACCGGGAAGGTGACGTCCTTCATCGGCCCGCTCCTGATCGGCATGGTCACCGCGCTGACCGCCAGCCAGAAGGCCGGCATGGCCGTGCTGGTCGTGTTCTTCGTCGCGGGCCTCGGGCTGTTGATGCGGGTGCGGGATTAGCCACACTACGCGATCTCACCCCCTGTCATTGCGAGGAGCGAAGCGACGAAGCAATCCAGACTTCCTCTGCGGAAAGATTCTGGATTGCTTCGCTGCGCTCGCAATGACGAGGTCGATAGGATCGTCGTAGCTCTTGCAGCCCGCTACGCAGATCGTGTCAATGCCTGAAGTGCCGCGTGCCCGTGAACACCATGGCGATGCCGTGCTCGTCGGCGGCCTTGATCACCTCGTCGTCGCGCATGGAGCCGCCAGGCTGCACCACGGCGGTGGCGCCGGCTTCGATGCAGGCGAGCATCCCGTCGGCGAACGGGAAGAACGCATCCGAGGCCACCACCGAACCCTTGGTGAGCGGCTCGGCGAGCTTCAGCTCGCTAGCAGCATCCTGCGCCTTGCGCGCCGCGATCCGCGCGGAATCCACCCGGCTCATCTGGCCCGCGCCGATACCGACGGTGGCGAGATCCTTGGCATAGATGATGGTGTTGGACTTGACGTGCTTTGCGACCCGGAACGCGAACTTCAGGTCGCGCATCTCTGCGTCGGTCGGCGCGCGCTTGGTCACCACCTTGAACGTCATGTCGTCGACGACCGCGTTGTCACGGCTCTGCACCAGTAGACCGCCGGCCACCGTCTTGGCGGTCAGGCCCGGCGCACGCGGATCGGGCAGACTACCGGCGAGCAGCAGGCGCAGGTTCTTCTTGCCGCCGATGATGGCGATCGCTTCGTCGCTGGCGTCGGGTGCGATGATGACCTCGGTGAAGATCTTGGTGATCTCGCGCGCGGTGTCGGCATCGAGCGGACGGTTCATCGCGATGATGCCGCCGAACGCGGACGTCGAATCGCAGGCCAGCGCGCGGCGATAGGCCTCGACGAGGTTCGGTCCTTCGGCGACGCCACAGGGATTGGCGTGCTTGACGATGACGCAGGCCGCGGTGCGCTTGGCGTCGAACTCGCCGATGCATTCATAGGCCGCATCGGTGTCGTTGATGTTGTTGTAGGAGAGCTCCTTGCCCTGGAGCTGCCGCGCGGTGGAGACGCCCGGGCGCCTGTCCGGGGTCGCATAGAATGCGGCACTCTGGTGCGGATTCTCGCCGTAGCGCAACGACTGGATCAGCCGGCCGCCGAAAGCGCGGAAGTCGGGCGCGTCGATCTCGAGCTGACGGTTGAACCAGTTGGAGATTGCGGCGTCATAGGCCGCGGTGCGCGCATAGGCCTTTGCGGCCAGCCGACGGCGCAAGCCCAGCGTGGTCGCACCCTTGTTGGCGGCGAGCTCGTCGAGCACGGCCTGATAGTCCTGCGCCTCGACCACGACGGCGACGTCGTCATGGTTCTTCGCAGCGGCGCGGATCATCGCGGGGCCGCCGATGTCGATGTTCTCGATGCAATCCTCGAAGCCCGCGCCTTTGTCGACGGTCGCTTCGAACGGATAGAGATTGACGACGAGCAGGTCGATCGGCGCGATGCCGTGCGCCTTCATCGCCTCCGCATGGTCCTTGTTGTCGCGGATCGCGAGCAGGCCGCCATGCACCTTCGGATGCAGCGTCTTGACGCGGCCGTCCATCATCTCGGGGAAGCCGGTCAGCTCGGAGACGTCCTTCACCTTGAGGCCGGCCGCGGCGATCGCTTTAGCGGTGCCGCCGGTCGAGACCAGCTCGACTTCGTGCGAGGCAAGCGCCTTGGCGAACTCGATCAGGCCGGTCTTGTCGGAGACGGAAAGGAGAGCGCGGGTGACGCGGCGGGGATGATCAGTCATGAGCAAGATCCTCTGTTCAGGGAGTGTCTATGCCCAGGCGCGCGGCGGATACGTCCCGCGCTTCCCGATGGTGCTCCATCCAAGGTCGCCAGTCGCGCGAGCGAGCGCTCGATAGCAGCTTTTGGCCTCGCTCTCAACGGGTAGATGGGGCCGGATCGCGCCTGTTTACAACGGAAGTTCCGGCTCGCGCCGGGCGTTGCGGCGGGCATTGGTTACCGCGGGCGAGGCGGTGGAGCGGACAAAGCTCCAGCGGATCGAGGGGGCCTGGCGGGCGTTCTGACGGATCACGATCTGGGCGGTGCGGCGCGGGCCGTCATTGCCGGCCAGGAACACGCTGTCCTCGAGGTCGACCTTGTCGTCCAATGCCTCGAAGGTCCAGACGTCGCGGTTCGGCAGCACCAGCATGACGCCGCGCGCATCCGACAGCCGGCTCGCCTTCACCGCCGGATGCAGATGGAAGCGCAGCGCGAAATCGGCATCGGCGCCTTTGAAGCGTCCGCCCTGCGGCGGCGACAGCGTGTCCTCGCCGTCGATGCGCGCCCCGTCATTGGCGATCATCAGCACGCGGCGGTGGATCGCGCCGAACTTGCCGAGATAGCCGTCATGCGAGGTCGTGAGCAGCGTGCCGTTCTGCACGACCTCGCGATAGCTCTCGACCTCGACCGGGCCGCTGGTGACGGGCGCGCCGTGCAGGAGCCGCTTCATCGCCGACATCTCGATGAACTGGCATGACGACGTCTCGTGATAGGTCAGCGTCGAATGCGCCGCCGTGCTGCGCGCGAAGGGCCGCCAATTGTCGCGGCCCGTGGTCGGCATGCCGCAATTGGTGACGATGCGGCTGATGCCGGAGGACAGCTCGAACGACAGACAGCCGGCATGGGCGTCGTGGCTGACGCCCGCCGGCGGCGGCGGGCCGGTGTCGATGATGACGGTGGTCTGGCCGGCATCGAGGCGCTGAAAGCCGGTATGCGGCATGTTCGCCATCGGCGCGCCGTGGGTGTCGTCATAGGCGAGCAGCGTCGCGAGCAGGTCCGAAGACGTCGCGCTCATGCCGTTGAACAGGGCGAAATTCCCGTCGCCGTGCCGGAAAAAGCGGAGCATCGGCATCATGCGGTCGATCGCATTGAGCAGCGCCGGCGGCGGCGCGATGTTGCGCGCGGCAAAAGTCTGCCGCAGCGGCAAGAGGTCGATCAACAGTTCGATCAGCGCGCCCGGATTACGCGAGATGTGGCCGCCATCGGGAAGGATCTGCCGCTGCAATTCGTCGGACAGCTTCTTCGAGGCGGTGCGGATATGACGTGTCTGGTTGGCGAGGCACAGGGACGCATAGCACAGCGCGATCAGCACCTGCAGCTTCGGCACCCCGTCCGGAATGTCGACCATGGTGTAGCGCAGGAAGCGGATCTCGCGCGCGAGGGCGCGCAAGTAGCGGCGGTAGAACTTGTTGTCGGTCTCGTTCAGCACCAGCGGCGCCTGCGACAGCAGCGAGATCACGCGCCGCGCCAGCACATCGGCGCGGCGTGCGACGGGACGGCGCTTGTTGGCGGGGTTGCCGATCCAGTCCTCGATGAGTGCGCGCGCATTCGCCCGCGTCAGCGCCGTGTCGGCGGCGCGCAAATGACGCAGCCAGCCGAAGCCGAGCAGCGCAACCTCCCAATCCTCGGACGGCGGCTCGAGATCGAAGATCGATCGGCCGTGGCAATTGACGATCTTGCCGGCGAAGACGAAGCGGCCGGCATAGATCTCGGCGGCTCGGGTCGCGTCTGCGGTGCGCAGGTCATGCGGAGCGATGATCAGCCGGTCGGTGCGGCCGGGCCAGACCCGCGACAGCACAACGGAGCCGCCGCTCGCGCGCGCGAGCATGTTCCGCGCGAAGCGGTTCATGACCAGCGTCGAGATACGTCTGCGTTGAGCGACCGACACGCCTTGCCTTGATGGGGGAGAGGATCAGTGACGAATCCTTATTAATCCCAAAATCGGACGTCTGACACCACCTTGAACGGCGCGAATCAGCGTCGTGGTCGCAAAATCCAGTGCAAAATCAGGATTTAACGAGCCGGGCCGCGAAAAATCCGTCGAGCCCGCCGAGCCTGGGATCGGCGTTCGGGAGATGGCAGGGCAGGGTGCGCAGATCGCCGTCCCGGTTGAGGATTTCGTCGAGGCCCGCAACTTCCGAGGCCAAGATCGGGGCGCGGCGAAGCGCGGGCTCTGCGGCGAGCAGTGCCGCCACCGCTTGCTCGCCTTCCTCGGGTTCCAGCGAACAGGTGCAATAGACCAGTGTCCCGCCCGGCTTGAGCAGCGAGACGGATTTCTTCAGCAGCCGCTGCTGGAGCGCGGCCAAGGGGGCGATGTCGGATTCCTGCCGCAGCCATGCGACGTCGGGATGCCGGCGGATCGTGCCGGTGGAGGTGCAGGGCGCATCGATCAGAATACCGTCGAATGCCTCGGCCGGGCCGGCCCATTCGACGGCGTCAGCGACGACGGTCTCGGCCTGCAGCGACAGCCGCGTCAGGTTTTCGCGCAAACGCGCCACCCGCGCGGGCGAGCGGTCGATCGCCGTCACATGCGCGCCTGATAGCGCCAGCTGCGCGGTCTTGCCGCCGGGGGCGGCGCAGAGATCGGCAATGGACTTGCCCTTGACGTCGCCGAACAGCCGCGCCGGTAGCGCGGCGGCGGCGTCCTGCACCCACCATTGTCCTTCGGCGAAGCCGGGCAGCATGGTCACCGCACCGTGCAGCAGCATCCGCACCGTTCCCGTCGGCAGCGTCTCGCCATGCAGGCGGCTCGCCCATTGCGCGGGATCCGATTTCACCGTGAGATCGAGCGAAGGCTCGTGGCCGAGCGCTGATGCCATGTCGCGTGCGGTCGCCTCGCCATAATGCGCGCTCCAGCGCGCGAGCAGCCATGGCGGCAGATCCAGCGATTGCGTCGCGACCTCCTCGACCAGCGCCTTGCCCTCGCGCGCGCAGCGGCGCAGCACGGCATTGACGAGGCCGGCATAGCGCGCGGCGCGGCGGTCGGATTGCACGAGGCGGACGGAGAGATCGACCGCGGCGTGATCCGGAACGTCCATCCAAAGGATTTGCGCGGCTCCGATCAGAAGTGCGCTCTGCGCCCGCGGCGCTTCGGAGGGGATGCCCTTGTCGAGCAGGCGGGACAGCACATGGCCGAGCGTGCCGAGCCGGCGCAGCACGGTGGCGACCAGGCGCCGCATCAGCGCGCGGTCGCGGTCGGCCAGCGTCTTCAGTCCGGGATGGGCACCGCCGCCGTCGAGCTGGTCGTCGAGCGTGCGGTGCTTGTGCAGCACGCCGTCGACGATGTCGGCGGCAATCCGTCGCGCCGCAAGGCCGGGCACTTCGGACGGAGGGACGAAACGTTGAGATGGCATGCGGAAGCAAGGTTCTGAACGAGCGGCAGTTCCGCCGCAATGGGCGCATGCCTTGAGAACTCGATCTCTGACACGCGAATATGCCAAATGTAAGAATCGCTTGCGGGTTTTTCAGCGCTCCGAGCCGATTTCAGGAATGCGTTATTGGGCATCGCGTTACGCCCGGTCCTGCGCTAGAACGCGCGGCGATGAGTGACCCCGTTCCCGATCGCAAGCCGCTGTCGCCGGCCGCCCAGCGTGCGCTGGCCGAGGCCGAGGCGCGCCGGCAGGCTGCGGCCGCCCAGGCCAAGAACGAGGCCGAGGTCAAAGCGAAGGAGTTGCAGGGTCCGCAGGGGCCCGAGCCCACCCGCTACGGCGATTGGGAGCGCAAGGGCATCGCTTCCGACTTCTGAACTTGCGGTCGGATAACGCCGGCATGGCTCGTCCCGGTCGTCACAGGTAATTGTGCTCTCGCAAGTAGCGGATGATGCGTTCGCAGGCCGCCTCGCTCGACAGCTCCGAGGTGTCGAGGGTGATGTCCGGTGCCAGCGGCGCTTCGTAGGGATGATCGATGCCGGTGAATGCCGGCAGCTCGCCCGCCCGGGCCTTGCGATAGAGCCCCTTGGGATCGCGGCGCTCGCATTCGGCAAGCGGCGTCGCGACGTGGATCTCGATGAACTCACCCGCCTCGAGCCGCTGGCGGGCCAGCTCGCGCTCACTGCGAAACGGCGAGATCAGCGCCACCAGCGCGATCAAGCCGGCATCGACGAACAGTGCCGCGATCTCCGCGACGCGCCTGACGTTCTCCGTTCTCTCCGCATTGGAAAAGCCGAGGTCGCGGTTGATGCCGTGACGAAGATTGTCGCCATCGAGCAACGCGGCATGGCGCCCGAGCTCGGCAAGCCGGCTGTCGACGAGATTGGCGATGGTCGATTTGCCGGCGCCGCTCAGCCCCGTGAACCAGAGCACGCAGGGCCGTTGCTGCTTCAGCCGGGCTCGCACGGATTTGTCGACCGCAAGCCGCTGCCAATGAACGTTGGTGGCGCGGCGGAGCGACATGTCGATCATTCCCGCCGCGGCGGTGCGATGGCTGATCGGGTCGATCAGGATGAAGCTGCCCATGTCGCGGTTGTCGCGATAGGCCTCGAACACCAGCGGCCGGTCGAGATCGAGATGGACATAGCCGATCTCGTTGACGTCGAGCGTGGTGGCGCTTTCCCGCGCCCTGGTGTCGATGGCGACCCGGTGCTTGAGCGTCGTGATCACCGCGCCGGTCGAGGCGGCGCCGCACCGGAGCAGATAGCGCCGGCCGGCGACCATGGCTTCGTCATCGAACCAGACGAGATGGGCCGCGAGCTGGTCCGACACCGGCGCGGCAGATCCGGCGGTCAGCACGTCGCCGCGACTGACGTCGATCTCGTCGGCGAGCGTGAGGGTGATGGACTCGCCCGGCCCTGCGTGATTGCGTTCGCCAGCGGGCGTGAGAATGCGTGCGATGCGGGTCTGGTGTCCCGACGGCTGCGCGCGGACTGCATCGCCCACCGCGATCGTCCCGCTCGCGATCCGTCCGCAGAAGCCGCGAAAATCCGCATGCGGCCGGCTCACCCATTGCACCGGCAGCCGGAACGGCTGCTGCGAGGCGTCCCCGGCCGCGTCCACGGATTCCAGATAGGCCGTAATGGTCGGCCCCGTGTACCAGGGCATGCGCGTGCTCGCGGCGACGATGTTGTCGCCGTCGGGCGCCACGACCGGGATGCACTGGACCTGGGAGATCCCGAGCTGGCCGGCCAGAGTCAGGTATTCGGCGGTGATGGAAGCGAAGCGATCACCGTCGAATCCGATCAGGTCCATCTTGTTCACGGCGAGCACGACGTGGCGGATGCCGAGCAGCGACAGGATGTGGCTGTGGCGCCGCGTCTGCGTGATCACGCCCTTGCGCGCGTCGACCAGCACCACGGCGAGGTCGGCATTGGAGGCGCCGGTCGCCATGTTGCGGGTATATTGCGCATGCCCCGGCGTGTCGGCGACGATGAAGCGGCGCAGCTTCGTGGCGAAGAAGCGGTAGGCCACGTCGATGGTGATGCCCTGCTCGCGCTCGGCCTGCAACCCATCGACCAGCAGCGCGAAGTCGAGGTCGCCGCCGGTGGTTCCGGCGGTCTTGCTCTCCGAGGCGAGCGCGTCGAGCTGGTCGTCGAGCAGCGTCTTCGAATCGTAGAGCAGCCGGCCGACCAGCGTGCTCTTGCCGTCGTCGACGCTGCCGCAGGTGACGAAACGCAGAGTCGGCCGATCGTCAAGCTCGAGCCGCGGCGCACCGGTCGCGGCGATCGTCGGTGCCTCGTGATAGGACATCAGAAATAACCTTCCGCCTTCTTGCGCTCCATCGATGCGGGACTGTCCCGGTCGATCATGCGTCCCTGTCGTTCGGAGGTGCGCGATGCCATCATCTCCTGCACGATCTCGGGCAGCGTTGCCGCCGTTGAGCTCGTTGCGCCGGTGAGGGGATAGCAGCCGAGGGTGCGAAACCTGACGGAGCGCCATTGCGGCTCTTCGCCAGGCTGGAGCGGCATCCGGTCGTCGTCCACCATGAGCAACGCGCCGTCGCGCTCGACCACGGGGCGCGAAGCTGCGAGATAGAGCGGAACGATCGGGATGTCCTCGAGCAGGATGTAGTCCCACACGTCGATCTCGGTCCAGTTCGACAGTGGAAACACCCGCATGCTCTCGCCGGGCGCGAGCCTCGTGTTGTACAGGCCCCACAGCTCCGGCCGCTGGTTCTTCGGATCCCAGCGATGCGCAGCGCTGCGGTGCGAGAACACGCGCTCCTTGGCGCGCGACTTCTCCTCGTCGCGCCGCGCGCCTCCGATCGCGGCGTCGAAGCCGTGGAGGTCCAGCGCCTGTCGCAGCGCTTGCGTCTTCATGACGTCGGTGTAGCGGGCCGAGCCGTGGGTGAAAGGGTCGATGCCCTGGCTCAATCCGTCAGCGTTGGTATGGACGATCAGGTCGAGGCCGAGCTCGCGCGCGCGTCGATCCCGAAACGCGATCATCTCGCGAAACTTCCAGGTCGTATCGACATGCAGCAGCGGAAACGGCGGCTTGCCGGGATCAAAGGCCTTCATCGCCAGATGCAGCAGCACCGACGAATCCTTCCCGATCGAATACAGCATGACCGGCTTGCGGAACTCGGCCGCCGTCTCTCGCAGGATGTGGATGCTTTCCGCCTCCAGCCGTCGGAGATGGCTTGTGACGTGAAGCTGCTTGCCGCCGGCACTTTCAGGGAGGGCGGATCTGGCGGTCGTGGGGATGTCCAGCATGCTCATCACGCGGCCGCAGCAAACCAATCGCCGAACAGTCGCGCCGACATTGCCGCATTCAGGCCGAGATCGCGAACGCAGGCCGCAACGGAGGTGCGATAGGATTCATTGACCCCACAGCGCTCGAGAGTTTCGAGCTGAGCTTCGCTGAGAGAGGCCGTCGCGCGGCGCTGGTAGCGATAGGCGCTGTCGGAGGTGTGCAGATTGGGCACCTTGTAGATCGCCGCTTCGCTCGGGAAGATGACGCGCGCGTTGTTCGCCTCCATTTGTCCGGGCTCCCGCCACGACGTCACGGCATTCTCGGTAAAGCTGCCGGACAGTCCGAGGCGGTCGAACAAGACGCGCACGGACGACAAAGCCTCCTTGCTCACCTCGTAGACGTAGTGAGTGACGGGAACGCCCTGCCGCTCGGCGTAGCTAGAGATCCGAGCCGCGCTGAGCGCTGCGACCACATAGTGCCGCAGCAACACGTCTGCTGGCGCGCGCGAGATCAGCTTGTCGAGCCACGACGCCAGCGAACTCGCCGGCTCCCGATCAAGCATGATGAGATGGAGCCGGTGCCGCGGATAGCCCGCTTCGATCAAGAGCTGCAACGGATTGAACAGGCTCTCGGCAAGCACGTAGGGCCCGATCGTTTCCTTGCTGAAGATGTGCGGCTCGTCGGTGGCCGATGGAACGATCCAGGGCGTCAGCGGGCGGCCGACCAGCGCGTCGCGCAAGATCGCCTTCAGCGGCTGGTAATATGACGGCATCCCCGTCATGCCGAACAGATTGCTCAGAGCCGTCGAGCCGACACGAGCCTTGCCGCATGCAAAATAAAGCATCGGGAAGTCTTGCGCCGGGCGATGCCGGAAATTCTCCGCAAGGCACCCGGTGACCTCGCGCATCAAGCTCTCAAGCGCGACGGTCCTGGTCTGGAATTCGCCGACCGGCGAAAGCGGCAAAGTATCGAGGGAGCCGTGCTGTTGCCGAATCAGATCGGCGATTCGTTGGAGCGAATCGGGGAAAGTCCCGTCGATGTTCATATGGGGGAGCTCACTCTAGTGGCTCCGCAAACGAGGTTGCTTGCGGCATCACATGCAGGCTATAGTTGTGGGATGGCTGTCGTCAAACCCGGAGAATCCCGGGGGTGCCGCCCACGCCCGCGAGCACTGCGAATGCTCGCCGACGTTTTGCAGATCAGGCCGCGCGCACGGTCTTGAGGAACTTCTCGAGCTCTGTCTTCAAGAGGCTGCTTTCGCTCGACAGCGAGCGCGCCGATGCCAGCACCTGTCCCGATGCCGCGCCGGTGGCGCTGGCGCCTTGACTGACCTGCGCGATCTTATTCGTAACTTCGACGGTGCCCTTGGCGGCTTCGCTGACGTTGCGCGCAATCTCGGCCGTCGCCGCGCCCTGCTCCTCGATGGTCGCAGCGATCGTCGTCGAGATGTCCGAGATGCGGGCGATGGTTGCGCCGATCTCCTTGATCGCGCCGACGGAATCCTCGGTCGCCGCCTGCATGCCGGCGATCTGTGCGCTGATCTCCTCGGTCGCACGCGCGGTTTGTGCTGCGAGCGCCTTGACCTCGCTGGCGACGACCGCGAAGCCGCGGCCGGACTCGCCCGCCCGCGCCGCCTCGATCGTTGCGTTCAGGGCCAGGAGATTGGTCTGTTCGGCTATCGCGGTGATCAGCTTGACGACGTCGCCGATGCGGCCCGCAGCCTTGAGCAGCTCATTGATCCTGACGTCGGTGCGCTCGGCCTGCTTGACCGCGTCGCTAGCGATGCGGCTGGAATCGTGCACTTGGCGGCCGATCTCGACGACCGACGTGCTCATTTCCTCGGCTGCGGACGCCACGGCTCCGACGTTGGTGGAGGCTTCTTCCGAAGCGGCGGCGACCATTCCCGAGAGCTGCTGGGTCTGTTCCGCCGTGCCGGACAGTGTGCCGGCGGCGGATTCGAGTTGGTGGGAGGCCGCCGACACGGAGTCGATGATACCGCCAACCGCAGTTTCGAATGCGCTCGCGAGCCGCGTCATCTCCTGCTTGCGCTGAGCGGCCGCGGCGATTTCCTGATTCTTCGTCTCGGCTTCCATCTGCTCGATGCGGATCAGATTTTCCTTGAAGGTCTGGGCGGCGCGAGCATTGTCGCCGACTTCATCGCCGCGGCCCGTGTAGGGAATCTCGATCGCCTTGTTGCCGCCCGCGAGTTGCAGCAGCACGTCGCCGATGCGACGGACCGGCCTGGCGATACTCATCACGGAAAACACCGCGGACCAGACCAACGTCAGAACGACGAATACGCCGACGATCAATGCGAAATTGGCGACCCGGTCCAGCTCGGTGAGCATCTCGCCCTTGCGGCGCGCGGCGAATTCGTTGGCGACGCCGACGAGGTCGTCGATGCGTTTGCTGACTTCCAGAGCGGCCGGACGCATGTGCTCTGCGAGAATGCTTGCCTTCGCCGATTCCGCTGCAATCCTGGCACCACCGGCAGGAGCGGCAATGAGGGCCTTTTGCGCCCCCGCCAGCTCGATGCCACTGGTCAGATACGCTTCGACGAATTTTTTGGTCTCACGGTAGGCGTCCTGGGTGACCTTCCGGGTCGCCCGCTCGGTCGCGGCATCGATTTCCGACCCGGCCTCGCCCCCTCGGGTGCGGAGAAGCTCGAGGAGCCTGTCGACCTCTCCGGCTGTTGGCGCCGAGCCGAGTTCGAGAGCGGCGAGCTGCGCCCGTGCCATCGCCGTCTGCGCTGCCTGCGCATTGCCCTTGTTGAGGTAGTTGATCGTGACCAGGCGATTGGATTCGGCGATCGAACGGTTACCGAGCATCTGGTTGATCAGCATGCCGCCGACCAATACGACACTTATGCCCGTCACGATGCCGAGCTTGGTTCCGATGCGAAACCTGAATGTCCCCACCTCTGCCTCCTTGGATCGTCACCCTACAGCAATCGTATTCGCAACCAAAGATTGAAAATTGGGTAACATTCGATAGTGACCGTAGAAGTACGGCCGATTAGCCCGTGCAACTACAGGGGGTCACCGCCGGAGAGCGCTTGGAACAGCGATAGCGACGCAGTCGGCATTGAAGTGCGTGGAAGGCACGCGCTTGCGAGGTTGCCCGACTCAGCTCTAGCGTGGAACGATGCGTTCCCCCGGTCGTATCAATCCTCATCGGTCGTCGTTCAGCGGTTCTCCGTTCCGCCGCCAATTATCAGGCCTGCTGCCATGGATGTTCGTGGTCGGCGTGGCGGTGGCGATCGTGATCACCTTTCGTCACGGAACAAACTGGCCGCAGCCGCATGCGACTGACGAGCAGGGGCAGAATGCCGAAATTATCCTGCAGCAGACCGGCAATGCCGACCTCCGTCCGGTCGAGGTCATCCGCACCGTCGATGGCGACACTTTTCTCGCGCGCCTGCGCCACCGTGACGGCCGCGGTCTCGTTGCGCGCGTTCGGCTGCGCGGCATCGATGCGCCTGAATTGAAGGCGTCCTGCCAGGAGGAGCTGGACAAGGCCGAAGCTGCGACCCGCGCATTGCGCGATCTGCTCGGCCAGGGCGGCGTCACGATCGGCAATCTCGGCGCCGACAAGTACGGGCGAGTCCTCGCCGATGTTGCGACCAGACGGACCGCCGACGTCGCGGCCGCGCTGCTCGCGGGCGGCTACGTGCGCAGCTACAATGGCGGCCATCGCGACGGCTGGTGCGCGCGGGGCTGGCGCTTCTGGTAGCAAAAAGCCGCGTCGAGCGACGCGGCTTTGACTGACTTCTGGCGATCTCCTCGATCAGCGCGTCACGACCACCGTCGTGCCGACGGAGACGCGGCCATAGAGGTCGGTGATGTCGTCATTGAGCATGCGGATGCAGCCATAGGAGACGAAGCCGCCGATCGAGCCCGGCACGTTGGTGCCGTGGATCGCATACTCACCGCCGGCGAGCGTCATCGCCGCAACGCCCATCGGGTTGCGCGGCGAGCCGCCCGGAATGACGTCGGGCATGTTCGGCTTGTCGCGCTTCACCTCGGCGGGCGGCGCCCAGGCCGGATTGAGATATTTGCCGTCGATCCGCGTCGTGCCGGCCCACTGCTTGCCGGCCTTGCCGACGCCGACCGGATAGCGCACGGCCTGGCCGTTGCCGAGGATGAGATAAAGCCGCCGCTCGCTGGTTTTGACCACGATGGTGCCCGGCGAATAGTCGGCCAGGTGTGACCCCACCATTTCCGGCCGCGCCTGCGCCGCCGTCGACGTCAAGGCCCCTGCCGCGATGGTGGCGGCCAGCGCCACAGCAATCCTCATCGACATCGATGCTTCCCCTTAACCCCAAACGGATCGTCCAAAATGACGCAGAACCCGGCAATCGCCGCCGCACCAAGCCCTCATCGATGCTCATTCTTAACCGCGCCCGTTAACCCAATGGTTTCCACGCGCGGCTGCCGAGGGCCGGCCAGCAGGGGGAACAAAGGAAATGTTCGAAATAAAGTAAATGACCTGAAAACAACACTCGGCGGGAAAGATGCCGGCGCACCACCGCGCCCGCTGACAAGAGCGTGAGGGTGTGAATGGCTGTTGTCTTTTGGGGGCTGACGCGAAAACTAGTCTCGTGTCCCGGACGCGCTGCAGCGTGAAACGCTGCTGCGCAGAGCCGGGACCCAGCAAGCCACACGCTTGTCGTTAGATGGGCCCCGGCTCAGCAGCTCAACGCTGAAGAAGCGCTGCGCTGCGTCCGGGGCACGAGCTTGCCTTACGCTGACTTCTTGTTCTGCCGGTTCTTGACGAGATCATCGACGACGGCGGGATCGGCGAGTGTCGAGGTGTCGCCGAGGCTACCCGGCTCGTCCTCGGCGATCTTGCGCAGGATGCGGCGCATGATCTTGCCGGAGCGGGTTTTTGGCAGGCCCGGGGCGAACTGGATCTGGTCGGGCGAGGCGATCGGACCGATCTCCTTGCGCACCCAGGTCACGAGCTCCTTGCGCAGCTCGTCGGTCGGCTGCACGCCGGCCATCAGGGTGACATAGGCGTAGATGCCCTGACCCTTGATGTCGTGCGGGAAGCCGACGACGGCCGCTTCCGACACCTTCTCATGCGCCACCAGCGCGCTTTCGACTTCGGCGGTGCCCATGCGGTGGCCGGAGACGTTGATGACGTCGTCGACGCGGCCGGTGATCCAGTAATAGCCGTCGGCGTCGCGCCGGCAGCCGTCGCCCGTAAAATACTTGCCCTTGTAGGTCGAGAAATAGGTCTGCTCGAAGCGAGCGTGATCGCCATAGACCGTGCGCATCTGGCCCGGCCAGGACCGCGTCAGGCAGAGGTTGCCGGTGGTCTCGCCTTCCAGCACCTTGCCGTCGGCATCGACGATTTCGGGCATCACGCCGAAGAACGGTTGCGTTGCCGAGCCCGGCTTCAGCTTGGTGGCGCCCGGCAGCGGCGTGATCAGGATGCCGCCGGTCTCGGTCTGCCACCACGTATCGACGATCGGGCAGCGGTCGTCGCCGACGACGCGGTGATACCATTCCCAGGCTTCGGGATTGATGGGCTCGCCGACCGAGCCGAGCAGGCGGAGCGAGGCGCGCGAGGTCTTCTTCACCGGCTCGTCGCCGCTCTGCATCAGCGCGCGGATCGCGGTCGGCGCGGTGTAGAAGATGTTGACCTTGTGCTTGTCGATGACGTTCCAGAACCGCGAATTATCCGGATAATTCGGCACGCCCTCGAACATCAGCGTCGTCGCCCCGTTCGCCAGCGGTCCGTAGAGAATGTAGCTGTGGCCGGTGACCCAGCCGACGTCGGCGGTGCACCAGTAGATGTCGCCGTCGTGATAGTCGAAGACGTATTGATGCGTCATCGAGGCAAACACGAGATAGCCGCCGGAGGTGTGCAGCACGCCCTTGGGCTGGCCGGTCGAGCCCGACGTGTAGAGGATGAACAGCGGGTCCTCGGCGTGCATGTGCTCGACCGGGCATTCCGTGGTCACCATCGCCGCGGCCTCGTGGTACCAGAGGTCGCGCGTCGGGTTCATGTCCACCTTGGCGCCGGTGCGCTTGACCACGACGACCCAGTCGACGCCGTCGGCTTTACTGAGCGCGGCATCGACATTGGCCTTCAGCGGCACCTTCTTGCCGCCGCGCAGGCCTTCGTCCGCGGTGATGATGACCTTGGACTGGCAATCGTTGATGCGCTGAGCAAGGCTGTCGGGCGAGAAGCCCGCGAACACCACGGAGTGGATCGCGCCGATCCGCGCGCAGGCCAACATCGCATAGGCGGCCTCGGGGATCATCGGCAGGTAGATGGTGACGCGGTCGCCCTTCTTGACGTTGCGGGTGCGCAGGATGTTGGCCATCCGGCAGACCTCGTCGTGCAGCTCCTTGTACGTGATGTGGCGGGACTGCGAGGGATCGTCGCCTTCCCAGATGATCGCGGTCTGGTGGGCGCGCGTGTGGAGATGCCGGTCGATGCAGTTATGGGCGACGTTGAGGATTCCGTCCTCGAACCATTTGATCGAGATGTTGCCGGGCGCGAAGGAGACGTTCTCGATTTTCGTCGGCGCCTTCATCCAGTCGATGCGCTTGGCCTGCTCCGCCCAGAAGCCGTTCGGGTCCGAGATCGAGCGGGCGTACATCTCCTTGTACTTGGCCTGGTCGACCCAGGCGCGCTTCGCCCACTCCGCGGGGACGTCGTAGATCTTCTCGGACATGCTTCCCTCCACATGCGGCAAGCTCAGGCAATGCCGACAGCATCGTTTGACGGATTATGCGTCGGGCTAACCGGACCCGACAAGGAGCACAAGCTGGACCTTCGGCGGGCAGCCGGCCATGCGGAGGATCAAGGTCCGGAAGGCCCGCTGTCGCAATTCTGAAACAGGCCGACAGGCGCCTTTCGGCTCTTGACCCAAGCCGCCAGAAGGGACGCCGCAGAGCCCCTATGCGCCGGTCGGAGGTATTTAGGAACCTTCCCCCACTGATTCGGGACTCGCAATAGCGTTCGGAACACCCTAAATGGCCAACCCGGGTCCAAAGAGACCCTTCGGAACAAAAATCAGAACAGCGGCATTGATCGATAACAGACAGGGCTAAGGCGTAAGACCATGATGGATCAGCAGAATCTCGGGACGATGCGGCCCGCTTCAGCCGATCCTGCAGCCATTGCCCTGGCCAAGGCCCTCGGACAATGGCCGAAACCGACCGGTTTCAGGCGCCCGAGCCCGAAGAAGACCTACGACACGGCGCCTGCGGCGACGGTCGAGGCCCTCGCCAAGGAGCTGGGCTTGCGGCTCGGCGACCAGAACGAGCTGACCATCCGCCGTATCAAGCGCGGCAAGGGCTATTCCTTCGTCCGTCCCAACGGCGCGCATATCCGCGACGCCCGCACCATCCGCCGGCTGCACGCCATGGCGGTGCCGCCGGCCTATCGCGAGGTGCGCTACTCCGCCGATCCCAACTCGCACCTTCAGGCGGTGGGCCGCGATGCCGCGGGCCGGCTGCAATATCGCTATCACGCCGATTGGGAGAAGGTCCGCGAGCAGCGCAAGGCGCATCGCCTGGCAAAGCTCGTCGGCGCGCTGCCGAAAATCCGGCGCAAGGTCTCGGCGTTCCTGTCCGGTGACGAGCCAACACGCGAGTTCGCGCTCTCGGCCGTGATCGAGCTGATCGCGCGTACCGCGATCCGTCCCGGCAATGAATCCTACGCCCGCCTCAACGGCACCCGCGGCGCGACCACGCTGCTGAAGTCCAACGTCACGCTGGAAGACGATTGCTTCGTGCTGACCTTCAAGGCCAAGGGCGGCAAGGCGGTGCGCAAGGAGTGCGACGCCGCCAAGCTGGTGCGCGCCATCGGCATTTTGCAGAGCGTTCCCGGCAAGCGTATGTTCCAGTATCGCGATGCCTACGGCATCGTGCGCGCGGTCAACACCACCCAGGTGAACGCGTTTCTGCGCGAGATCGCCGGCATCAAGATTTCGCTGAAGGATTTCCGTACGCTGATGGCGTCCGCCGTCGTGGTGGAATCGCTGTCGCGGATCACGCCGGCGAGCAGCCAGCGCGGCCGCAAGAAGCAGGTGCTGGACGCGATCCGCGCCGCCGCCGACCAGCTCTCCAACACGCCGGCGATCTGCCGCAAGAGCTACGTCCACGACACCATCGTCACCGCCTTCGAGGAGGGCATCCTCGAGCGCTTCGCCGCGACCATGAAGGGCCAGCGCTCGCAGGCGAGGCGTGAACAGCTGCTAGCGCAGGTGGTGGCGACCGCAGCGGTGTAACGGCGCGCCGCACTCTCGTAGGGTGGGCAAAGCGAAGCGTGCCCACCATTTGCTCATGGTGAAAGGTGGTGGGCACGGCGCGAAGGGCGCGCCTTTGCCCACCCTACCGAGCGCTACTTCTTTTCTGACACACCCTTGTCCGGACCGGGATCTCCGCCCGCGGCTGCGATCGTGAGCCGCTCCAGATAGTGCGCCCATCCCGTCGCATGCGCGGCGGCCTGCGCTTCGTTCGGCAGGCCGCTATGGGTCATGCGCAGCAGCGTGCCGCCGTCCTGCTCGATCAGGTCGATCTCGATCAGGCTCGAGCCGGGCGGAACTTCCTGGCCGCCCTCCCAGCCGAACGTGTAGGCCAGACGATGCACCGGCACGACCTCGCGGAAGACACCGCGGGCGACACCGCCGCGCGGGCTGACGCCCTTGAGCAAATAGAGCCCGCCGGGATACGGCTCGGTGGTCGCATCCGAGCCCATCCAGCTCAGGATCTTCTCGGGGTCGGTGAGATAGGCGAAGACGGTGGCGCGCGGGGCCGCGATCTGGGTCTCGCGTCGCACTATGAACGGCTCGGGCATCGGCGATCATCCCTGGTCTGACGATGGGACATGGCGGCGGCCCGGCGCTCCGTCAAGGATTGCCCGTGACAAAGACAGCCCGGCTTCGTCATCATCGGGCCATGCACCTCTCTTCGACCCTCGCCTGGCTCCTCGATGCCGCCTCGGATTGTCCCGGGGCCGACCGCCTGCTCGCGGAACTCGGCGCGCATCTGGTCGCCGACGGCGTGCCGCTCGCGGCAGGCGCCTTGACGCTGGCGGTGCCGCATCCCCTGATCGCGAAACGGACCTGGCTGTGGCGTGCCGATAGCGGCCAGGTGATCGAAGCGCTCGGCTTCGCGCCGGGCGGCCTCGCGCCCGATCCACCCAACGACGCCGGCCGTCGCTGGCTGCGCGACAGCGCGCGCGGGCAGGTGCATGAAGATGTCGCCGGACGGTCCGATGGGCCGCTGCTCGGCTGGATCGGGCCGCGTCCGTTCACGGCGGATGAGATCGAGCAACTACGTCAGGCCGCGCGTTTCGCCGCGACGCCGCTTGCCGTGCTCGCCGCGCGCGCCACCTTGCGGGCGACGCTCGATGCTTACCTCGGCACGCGCAGCGCGGAGCGGGTGCTCGCGGCGCCTCTGCGCCGCGATCTCGGCGAGACCATCCAGGCCGCGCTGCTCTATGCGGATTTGCGCAATTTCACGAGCCTGTCGGAGACCACACCGCCGGCCGACGTCATCGCGGCGCTCGACGCCTGGTTCGATCGCATCGCCGGCGCGGTTCACGCCTTCGGCGGGGAGGTGCTGAAATTCATCGGCGACGGCGTGCTCGCGATCTTTCCGGTGCTCGAGGCGTCGCCGCGCCGCGCCTGTGACGCGGCTCTGCGTGCTGCAGGCGCAGCCGAGGCCGGGATGGCGTACCTCAACAAGGAGCGCCGCGCGCAAGGATTGCCGCCGCTGTCGTTTGGCGCCGCGCTCCATCTCGGCGAGATGCTCTGGGGCAATATTGGCGCCGCCAACCGGCTCGACTTCACCGCGATCGGCCCCGCGGTCAATCTCGCCAGCCGCCTGGAGGGATTGTGCAAGCCGCTGGGCCGGACCGTGCTGGTCTCAGGCGCGGTCGCTGCAGAGACGGAGATGCCGCTGGTCGCGCTCGGGACGCATAAGCTCCGCGGCATTGCCGCGCCGTGCGAGGTGTTTGCGTTGCCAGATATGTAGGATGGGCAAAGGCGCGCTTTACGCGCTTTCATCCTGAATGGTGGGCACGCTGCGCTTTGCCCATCCTACAGATCCAGGGCAAGATGCGACTAAATCCCACCCATCTTGCAGACGAGCTTCCACTCCTCGGCCGTCACCGGCTGCACCGAGAGGCGCGAATATTTCACCAGCGCCATGTCCGCGAGCTTCTTCTCGGCCTTGATTGCGGCCATCGTCACCGGTGTCTTCAGGGGCTTGTCGGCCTTGATGTCGACGCAGACGAATTTGCCGGTCTTGTCGGTCGGATCGGGATAGGCCTCCTTGATGATCTCGGCGATGCCGACGATCTCCTTGCCCTCGTTGGAATGATAGAAGAACGCCTTGTCGCCCTTCTTCATGTTCACGAGGTTCTGGCGTGCGGTGAAATTGCGCACGCCGGTCCAGGCTTCGCCTTTGGCGCCCTTTGCAACCTGCTGGTCCCAGGACCACACCGACGGTTCGGATTTCACGAGCCAGTACGCCATGCTTATTCCTCTGCCTTGAAGGGGCGCGTCATCAGCCCCGAGATCGCGGCATCGATCGTGCTCCGGCCGCTCAGGATGGATGCGACCGCCTCCGATACCGGCAACTCGATGTTTTGCGAAGCGGCGAGCTCGATCAGCACAGGGGCGGTGAACTCGCCCTCGGCGAGCTTGCCGGCGGGAGGCTGCTCGCCGCGCCCGAGCGCGAGGCCGAGGGCGAAGTTGCGCGATTGCGGGCTCGAGCAGGTCAGAATGAGATCACCGAGGCCAGAGAGGCCGGTGAGCGTCTCCCTGCGTGCGCCGAGCGCGCGGCCGAGGCGCGTCAGCTCGGCAAAGCCGCGGGTCGTGAGCGCCGCCTGCGCGGAGGCGCCTAGCTTGCGTCCGACCGCGATGCCGACCGCGATCGCCAGCACGTTCTTGGCGGCGCCGCCGATCTCGACGCCGCGGATGTCGGTGGAGTGATAGGGGCGGAATGTCGGCGAGCCCAGCGCCTGCACCAGGCTGCTGGCCAGCGCCTCATCGCTTGCCGCCAGGGTCACTGCCGTCGGCAGGCCACGTGCGACGTCGTCGGCAAAGCTCGGCCCCGACAGGATCGCCGGCTGCGCGTGCGGCGCGGCCTCGGCGATCACCTCGGTCATGAACTTGTGGGTGCCGTGCTCGATGCCCTTGGCGCAGGCGATGATCGGCATTGGCTTCGTGATGTGCGAGGCCAGCATGTTGACCGCGCCGCGCAAATGTTGCGCCGGTGTTGCGATCAGCAGCATGTCCGCACGCGCGGCAAGCGACAGATCGCTCGTGACGACGATCTCAGGCGCGATCCGCACGTCGGGCAGCCGCGGATTGTCGCGCGTCGATGCGATCCGCGCGGCATGCTCGGCATTGCGTGCCCACAGCGTCACGTTTCGCCCGGCTCGCGCCGCCACCGCCGCCAGCGCCGTGCCCCAGGCGCCCGCGCCGATTACTGCGACGGATTGCGGCGCGGTCATCGCTAATATCCCGCCCGCGTCTTGCCGTAACCCGCGGGCGCCGTCGCGTTGGCGTCGAGCAGCCAGCGTGCGCGCGGCTGCGCGTCCATCGTGTCGGTCAGGCCGAGCGCGAGGCGCTCGGCGCCGGCCCAGCCGATCATGGCGCCGTTGTCGGTGCAAAGCGCGGGCGGCGGCATGATCAGCTGCGTCCCGGCCTGCCTTGCGACATCATCAAGGGCGCCGCGGATCGCCTGATTGGCGGCGACGCCGCCGGCGGCGACCAGCGCGCGCGGTGCGCCGAACTGCTCGCGGAAAAGCCTGAGGCCGACGCTCAGCCGGTCGGCCGTCGAATCCAGCACGGCGGCCTGGAAGCTCGCGCAGAGATCGCTGATGTCCTGCGGCGTGAGCTCGGTCAGCCGGCTCGCTTCGGTGCGCACCGCCGTCTTCAGTCCCGACAGCGAGAAATTGGCATCCGGGCGTCCCTGCATCGGCCGCGGAAACGCAAAGCGCGTGGCATCGCCGCCTGCCGCCGCGCGCTCGACCTGCGGGCCGCCGGGATAGGGCAGGCCCAGCATCTTCGCGACCTTGTCGAAGGCCTCGCCGATGGCGTCGTCGACCGTGGTGCCGAGCCGCACATATTGGCCGACGCCGGTGACCGCGACGATCTGGGTATGGCCGCCGGAGGCGAGGAAGAGGCAATAGGGAAATTCGATACCGTCGGTGAGGCGCGGCGTCAGCGCATGCGCTTCGAGATGGTTCACGGCGACCAGCGGCGTGTCGTGCACCATCGCGATCGCCTTCGCGGTGGTGAGCCCGACGATGACGCCGCCGATCAGCCCGGGCCCCGCGGCCGCCGCGACGCCGTCGAGCTGGGCATAATCGATGCCGGCCTCGGCCATGGCACGGTCGATGATCCCGTCGAGCACGTCGACATGCGCGCGCGCGGCGATCTCCGGCACCACGCCGCCGAAACGGGCATGCTCCTCGATCTGCGACCGCACGATGTTGGACAGGATCTTGCCGCTGCCGTCGGCCGCGCGTTCGATCACGGCCGCAGCGGTCTCGTCGCAGGTGGTTTCGATGCCCAGCACCAGCATTGGCGAATTGTTATCCAATTTGCGCCCTTGCGCTCATCCGTAAAGCAGAGTTCTGGTACGTCCGGTAGCATCCCGGGGTCGTCTTGCGCAATCGTCACGCGCAGCCGTTCTGGTCAATGCGTCACCGCCAAATGGTCCGGGAACACCAGCGATGTCCATTCTCGTCACACGGCCGCATCCCGACAACGAGGCGACGGCGGACAATCTGCGCGCACGCGGGCATGCGGTGCTGCTTGCGCCGGCGCTCAAGCTCGAGCCGGTCGCCTTCCATGGCGAGAGTGACGTTTCCTATGATGCCGTTCTCGTCACCTCGGCCAACGCGATCCGCACCGTGGCGCTGCAATTGCCCGACCTCGGTCTATTGCAGCTGCCTTTGTTCGCGGTCGGCGAGCATACGGCTGCTGCGGCGCGCGAGGCCGGTTTTGCCGAGGTGATCGTCGCCAGCGGCGATGCCGCGTCCTTGCGCGACAAGGTGATGCAGAGCGCGCGCGCCAAGGTGCTGAAGAAAAAGAGCGCGCTGCTGTATCTCGCCGGCGCGGATCTGTCGCGCGACCTCGGCGGCGAGCTCGGTGCGGAAGGTTTTCGCGTGGTGACGCGGACGACCTATCGCATGGCGCCGGTGAAGCATTTGCCGCGCGAGGTCTGCGAAGGCTTTGCCGCCCATGGGATCGAGGCGGTGCTGCACTACTCCCGGCGTAGCGCGCGTGCGTTCCTCGATGCGGCGCGGGACGAAGGTGTTGAAATTTCGGCGCTGGCGATTCCGCATTGCTGCCTGTCCGAGACCGTTGCGGGTGTGCTGCGCGAGGCCGGCGCGTCGCAGGTTCTGGTGGCCGCAACGCCGGACGAAACTGCCTTATTCGACTCCTTGGAGCGTGCGTTGCGCACCCGTTTGGCGTAAAGGTCGGGCCGAATCCGACGCAATCTGATCCACCCTGGTATGGAAGTGTGAGGAACCGTCACGATGGCCGACGACAAGCCTGAAGACGCTGGATTGGCGCCCGATCCGGGTCGTGCCAAGCGCACCCCGCCCACCATCGACCTCGAGGCGACGGAAGTCTCGACCCAGCCGCAGCAGGTCGCCGGCGAGCCCGAGCCGTCCGAGCATGTCGCGCAGGAGCAGGCCAGGGTGGAAGAGCCCGGCTCGGAAGAGCTCAAGGCCGAGCCTCAGCCCGAATCGGCAGAGCAGCGGGCGTCGGCGGCGGCGCCCGTATCGGCGCCGATCTCCCCCTGGGTCGTTGCACCGTTCTCCGGCGCGGTCGCAGCTGCGGTCGTGATCGCGGTCGGCTGGATGCTGGGCTGGCCGGCGGTACAGGCCCCGCCGGCCGCGCCGCAGGTCACCAGTGCGACCGTCGATGCGCTGAGCGGACGCGTTGCCGCGGTCGAAGCCAAGGCCGCCAAGCCCGCGGCCGATCCGGCCCAAGTGGCGCGAATCGATGCGTTGGAGAAAGCGGCGAGCGCCCTGCGCGGCGACATCGCCAATTTGCGCGCGCAGTTCGACAAGACGGCGAGCGCGCTGAACGATACGAAATCCGCGCCGCCGACTGCCGCGCCCGATCTTGCCGCGCTCACCGACCGCATCGCTCAGCTCGAGCGCGCCAGCAAGACCGAGCGGGCCGAGCTCGCGCAGCAGGGCGAGAAGATCGCCGAGGCCAAGACGATGGACGACAAGCCGCTCCGTTATGTGGTGGCGGCGTCGCTGCTCGACGTTGCCGTTCGCCACGGCGATCCCTATCAATCGCAATTGGCCGCGGCGCGGTCGCTGACGGCCAAGCCCGACATGCTCAAGCCGCTTGAGGCGTTTGCATCGTCCGGCATCCCGACGTCGGCTGCGCTGAGCCGCGAGCTCCTCAACATCGTGCCGAAGCTGTCGCCGCCGGCTGAAGCTCCGTCGAGCGAGGCCGGCATTGTCGAGCGTCTCCAGGCCGGCGCCTCAAAGCTCGTGCGGATCGAGCGCACCGACGGCGTCGGCAACGATCGCGGCGCCATCGTGTCGCGCGTGACGGCGGCGGCGCTCCGCAGCGATTTCGCCGAGGCGCGGCGCGAGCTGAAGACGCTGCCCGTGGCAGATCGCGCCGCGGCACAGGCCTGGCTCGACAAGGCCGACGCCCGCGACGCCGCGCTCGCCGCGTCCCGCAAATTCGCCGACGATGCCATGGCGGATCTCGCCAAATCTACTCAATAAGATTCGCGCAACAATCGGCGCGTATAGGGATCGACCATGCTTCGCATCGTCCTCTTCCTCGTCTTGATCGCTCTGGCGGCGGCCGGCGCGGCCTGGGTTGCCGACCAGCCCGGCGATCTCGTCCTGACCGCGGGCAGCTTCCGCATCTCGACGACACTGCCGAGGTTCGTGTTCCTGCTCGGCCTCTTTGCCGCTTCCGTCGTGCTGGTCTGGAGCGTCCTGACGATGGTCTGGCGCATGCCAGGGCGCATGCGCCGCCGGCGTCATGACAAGCGCCATGCCCGCGGCCGTCACGCCATCACCCATGGCCTGCTCGCGATCGGCCACGGCGATCCCGCGCTCGCGCGGCGGCACGCCGAGGCGGCACGGCGGCATGCACCGAACGATCCGCTCGCGCTGCTCTTGCACGCGCAGTCGGCGCAGCTCGAAGGCAATCGCGACGAGGCGCAGCGCGTCTTCCGCGTCATGGCCGAGCGCGAGGATACGCGGCTGCTCGGCCTGCGCGGTCTGTTCATCGAGGCGCAGCGCGCCGATGATGCGGTCGGCGCCGTGATGATCGCGGAGGAGGCGATCAAGCTGTCGCCGTCCGCGACCTGGGCCTCGCACGCGGTGCTCGGCTTCCGCTGCGCGCGCGGCGACTGGAGCGGCGCGCTCGCGATCCTCGATTCGAATCTCTCCGCGGGCCTGATCGACAAGCAGACCTATCGCCGGCAGCGCGGCGTGCTGCTCACCGCGCGTGCGCTGGAGCTGGAAACGATGGACCGCGACGTCGCGCGGGAGAGCGCGATGGAAGCGGTCAAGCTCGCCCCGACCCTGGTGCCGGCGGCCGTGCTCGCGGCAAAATTCGAGAGCGAGGCGCATCAGGTGCGCCGCGCCATGAAGATGGTGGAAGCCGCCTGGCTCGCCAATCCGCATCCCGATCTTGCGGAAGCCTATGCGCATGTGAAGCTCGGCGATACCGCATGGCACCGCTTGCAGCGGGTGGAGACTCTCGCCGCGAAGACCCCCGCCGACAAGCCCGGTTATGTCGAAGGGCAGCTCGCCATCGCGCGCGCTGCGATCGAGGCCTCGGAGTTCGCCCGCGCGCGCGAGGTGCTCGCGCCTTATCTCAAGGATCCGACCCAGCGCGTCGCGCTGCTGATGGCCGAGCTCGAGCGCACCGAGTATGGTGACGGCGGCCGAGCCCGCGCCTGGACCTTGCGCGCGGTGCGCGCCCGCCTCGATCCCGCCTGGACCGCGGACGGCTATGTCAGCGACCGCTGGCGTCCGGTCTCCCCGGTCACCGGCCGCCTCGATGCGTTCCAATGGCAGACGCCGGTCGCGAGCCTGCCCTCGGACAGGGGCCCCACGCTCGAATCCTCGGCGTTCGAGGAAGCCATGCTGGCCGCTCCGCCGCCGAGGCGGGTGACTGCGGTTCCCAGCGAGGCCTCGGTGGAACCGCCGGAGGTGGCCCCGGTGCCGGCACCGGCCGCGCAGGACAATTCACCCCCTCCGGCCAAGGAGGCCGCGAAGGAGGTTGTCAAGGAAGCTGCCAAGGAAGCTCCCAAGGAAACCGCGGAGCAAGCTGCGAAGGAAACTGCGGAGGTCGACGAGCCGGCCGTCACACCCGCTGAGCCGGCGAATCCGGCTCCGCCGCCCGCCGAATCATCGCCTCCGGCGGCAACGCCCGTCTTCCGAACCCGGGCCGACCTCAGTAAGCCCGCATCGGCGCCGATCCAGACCGTCATTCCGATCGTCCGTGCACCCGACGATCCCGGGATCGACGACGAGGGCCCAAGCGATGAATTTACGGAACAAATCGGCACGCCCAAAGCCCACGCAAAGGCGCAGGCGGGCGGCTGGCGCGGATTCTGGTCCCGCTGGGGCGCGTGAGCCGCATTTCGCCCCCGGCTTGTCCTTGCCAATTCGGGCCATGCCCGATATCAGGAGCGCGCGTATCGGGGCCGGCATTGCTTCGGTCTCGGCAGGTTCGCCGCAATAGCTCAGTCGGTAGAGCACGTCATTCGTAATGACGGGGTCGGGGGTTCGAATCCCTCTTGCGGCACCAGCGCCCGATTCGGATCCCGCAATCTTGCTGTCATGCCTGGGCTTGGGCATCCACGTCTTCGCCTGATCCAGACACGCAAATGGCCGGGACAAGCCCGGCCATGACGCAAGAGTTTGGATTGATCGCGCTTACTGCGAGACCGTCTGCACCACGCTCGCGATCGGGCGGGTGTTCGTGCCCGCGGTCGGCACCTTCATGTCCTTCATCAGCGCCTCGTCATATTCCGGCAGCGTCTGGAAGGTCGTCTTGGCCTTCATCTGCACGACCTTGTAGCCGCCGGCCTTCAGCCGCGCGAGCAGCGTCGGCAGGGCGAGGCCCGTGTTCTTCTGGAAGTCGTGCATCAGGATGATGCCCTTGCCGAGCTTGTCCAGCCTCGTCATCACGGTCTCGACGATCTTCTCCGGCGTCGCGCCCTTCCTGAAGTCGAAGGAATCGATTTCGGTCGAGAACATCGCGACGTTGCGGGTGCCGAAATAGCTCACCATCGCGGGATTGTGCTGCAGCTGCGGAAAGCGGAAGAACGGCGCCGGATTGGTGCCGAGCGCGAATTTCACCGCGCTGAAGCCTTTCTCGACCTCGTCCTTGACCTGCTGCTCCGTCAACTTCTTGCTGTTCAGATTGACATGCGACCAGGTGTGCGTGCCGACCGTGTGGCCCTGGGCCAGCACCTGCTTCAGGATCTCCGGATGGTAGGTCGCGTGCTTGCCGACCGAGAAGAACAGGCCCTTGGTGCATTCGTCCGCGAGCGCCTTCAGCACCGTAGGGGTGTTGACCGGCCATGGACCGTCGTCGAAGGTCAGCACGACCTCCTTCTCGGTCAGGAAATCGAACTGCTTGAAATGCTCGAAGCCGAAGCCGGGGCCGCCCGTCGTGTCGATCTCGACGACGCGGGACACACCCAGCGCGTTCGGATTGGCGCAGACCTGTTTCGGCTGCATCGGCATGACCGGCGCAGGTGCCGGAGCGGCTGGCTTGGCCGCGACGGTCGCGGTGGTCTCGACGTCGTCCTTCGCGGCGAGCTTCGCCTGTGCCGGCAATGGGTCGGCGACACGGGCGGCAACTGTCTTCGGAGCGCCTTGGTCGGCGCGCGTGGAATAATAAAACCAACCGCCGGCGGCGATCACGACCGCCGCAACTACACTGGCCAGCATCAGGCCCAACGCATTACGCATCGCTAATCTTTCCAATTACGCAACCAAACCGGCGGAATTTCCCGCGCGACGAGCCATTAATGCGAACCAAGAGTTAACGTGACACCAACACGACAGCGGTTGCGGTGGAATTTCAGTAGGGTGCGCCAAAGTGACCGAGATCACAGAGGGTGGGTCTCCCGTGACTGTCATCACAGTGGAAACGGTTTTGCCGGAGCATCGTAGCTCCCATCGATAACGGGCCCGCTGAGGCGGTGCCAATGGGAGCTTCAAATGACCAAGTCGTTTACCAGCAAGATCCGCGACACCAGCCTGGCCCTGGGCTTTGCCGCCATCGTCTCGATCGCTTCGACGAGCGCGAGCTTCGCCTTCACGGCTGAGGCGCAGCAGATGTGCACGGGCGATGCCTTCCGTCTCTGCTCGGCGGAGATCCCCAACATCCCGAAGATCACGGCGTGCATGATCAAGCATCGCTCGGACCTCAGCGCCGGCTGCCGCGCGGTGATGGACAAGGACCTCGCCAAGGGCGCCTCGCGCAAGGTCGCTGACGTCCGGGACAGCCAGTAAGAGCGCACGCAACAACGATCGTCGCGCTGGTCAGCTCCCCCTCGCGATGTGCCCCGGTGTCACGCCGGGGCCACGCGGTGGCTTGCCTCCAGCCCGGCAATAAAGCCGTTGCAGCCTCCGGATCGTCGCACTAGCTTCGCCCGCACTTTCTTCCGGGTAGAGGCATTCCGCGATGACCAGGTTTCTTTTCATTCTTCCTTTGCTCTTGTGCGCATCGGCAGCATCAGCGCAACAGCAGCCCGGCCATGATGCCTGCGCGCGCGATGTCAGCCGCTTCTGCCGCGCCGTGATGAACAATGGCGACGGCGCCGTGCTCGCCTGCCTGAAGCAGAATCGCACCCGGCTCAGCAAGGGCTGCGACAAGGTGCTGACGGATCACGGGCAGTAGTCATCCCCATCTACGGATCGGCAAAAACCTACGTACTGCTCCCGGCCGCGACCACCGGCAGCACCTCGCTGTTGGCACGGTCCGGCGTCTCGTCCTTCCAGCGCACCGAACCGAATGGCCGCTCCAGCATGCGGCGGATCCGCACCGGCTCGGGGCCGATGTGAAAATCGATCGCCTGCTGATGCAGCGCGCGTTCGGATTGGGTCGAGCGGTTGCGCTGACGCAAATAGTCGAGCCAGGTCGGGCAGTGATAGCGCTCGGTCCACAGCTCGGGGTCGGCGATGTCGCGCGCGATCGACCAGCCATAGGCGCCGTTCCGCTGGCGGGAGAGCTGCACGTCCTGCATGACGTTGTGGAACGCGCGCGCATTCTCTTGCGCGACCCGGTATTCGATCTCGACCACCAGCGGCCCGCTGCGTCCGGTCAGCGACAGCTTCACCTCGGGATCGGCCAGCACGTCCGCATCCTCGTTGCGCGCGCCGACGCGTGGCATCGCTAGCCAGATGCCGAGCAGCGGCGAGATCAGCATCAGGCCTGCCGCGGTCAGCAGCGCGATCTCGACGCCGGCATAATCGGTGAGATGGCCCCAGCCCCAGGCGCCGATCGCAATGCCGCCGGAGATCGAGGCCTGGAACGCGGCGAGCGAGCGGCCCGCGACCCAGCGCGGCGCCGAGAGCTGCACGCCGATGTTGAACAGCGCGATCGCAGCCATCCAGACCGCGCCGGCCAGGACCAGCGCGGTTGCCGTCAGCACCGGCTCCGTGCTCAAAGCGAGGGCGGCCATGGCGAAGGCCATCGAGATGGTGCATGCACGGATCGCGGCCTCGCCGCTCATGCGCTTGCGCAATTCGTGGATATTGAGTGCGCCGATCACTGCGCCCATGCCGAAGGCGCCCAGCATGATGCCGTAGGTCTGTGCGCCGCCATGCAGGAGGTCGCGCGCGACCAGCGGCATCAGCGCCATCACCGCGCCGCCGATCAGGCCCATCACCAGCGTGCGCAACAGCACGATCTTGATCGGCGGCGAATTCGTGATGTAACGCACGCCCGAGACCATGGCGCGGTTGAGCTTTTCCCGCGGCAGGCGCGACGGCTCGTTGCTGCGGCGCCAGAGCAGTAGCACCACAAGCAGCGGCAGATAGAGAATCGCATTGCAGGCGAACGCGGCCACCGCGCCGAGTGCAGCGACGATGACGCCGCCGACCGCCGGACCGAAGCTGCGCGCGATGTTGTAGCTGATGCCGTTGAGCGCCACCGCGGACGCCAATGCCTCGGGCGGCACCTGTTCGCTGACCGAGGACTGCCAAGCCGGGCCGAACAGCGCATTGCCGCTGCCGACGACGAAGCAGAAGGCGAGCAGCAATTCGGGGGTGATCAGGTTGAAGCCGGCCAGCACGGTGAGCGCGCTCGCGCCGATCAACGCGACCGACAGCGAAATCACGCTGACGATGCGACGGTCATACATGTCGGCGATGGCGCCGGCGGGCATCGAGATCAGCATGATCGGCAGCATCAAGGCGGTCTGCACCAGGGCCACCTTGTCTGCCGAGGCCGCCATCTGCGTCATCGCCCAGGCCGCGCCCACGCCCTGGATCAGGAGGCCGAGATTGGAGAGCAGGCTGGCGAGCCAGATCCGCCGGAACACGGTGTACCGCAGGGGCGCAGTGATGCCGTCGGCGGCCATTTTCGGGCGGTTCGGCTGCTCGGTCATATCCCCTTCCATGTCGGATGGCAGAAGTGGTCGTGGTGATTCCGGCCAATTCAGTGATGCCCGCGAAAGTCCTTCGCTGTCCAGTGCTTAGGCCGCTATAAGCAGTGCAAAGAGGCGGGCTGCCGGGAGGAACAGATGAAGCTGTCGCGACGGACGATTTTGCAAGGGGCTGCGAGCGTGCCTTTCGCACTTGCGAGCTTGCGGACGGACGCGCTTGCCCAGACCGCGCCCGTCGCCGCGGCGGGCACCGAGCTGCCGCCGATTCTGTTCGTCCACGGCAATGGCGATTACGGCGCGCTCTGGATGACCACCTTGTGGCGGATGGAGTCGAATGGCGTCGCACGCGATCGCATGATGGCGATCAATTTCACCGACCCCCTGGCGCGCAACGACGACAAGGTCGAGCAGGCGGGCCGCTCCTCGACCGAGGACCAGCGCCGTGAGCTTGCTGCCGCCATCGCTGAACTGAAGCGCCGCACCGGCGCGCCTCGCGTGGCGCTGGTCGGCAGCTCGCGCGGCGGCAACGCCATCCGCAACGTCACCAGGAGCGGCGGCGCCGGCGATGTCAGCCATGCCGTGCTGTGCGGCACGCCCAATCACGGCGTGTTCGCGACCGACGACCAGCCCAACAACGAGTTCAACGGCCGCGGCACGTTCCTGCGCAGCCTGAACGAGGGCGAGAGCGAGGTGACGCCGGGCGTTGCTTTCCTCACGCTGCGCAGCGATGGCATGGACAAATATGCGCAGAGCGACGGCCGCTTCATCGGCAAGCCCGGCACGCCGACCAATGTCACGGTCGAAGGACCGGAGCTGAAGGGCGCCACCAATCTCGTGCTCGGCGCGCTCGACCATCGCGAGGTGGCTTTCCACCCGCGCGCGTTCCGGGAGATCTACAAGTTCATCGCCGGCCGTGAGCCTGCGCGCATCGCGATCGCGCCGGAGACCAGTGTGACATTGAGCGGCCTGGTCACCGGCACGCCCGGCGGCGCGCCGACCAATCGCCCGGTCGCGGGTGCAACTGTCGATGTCTTCCGTGTCGATCCTGATACCGGTGAGCGCAAAGCCGGTGTGCTGCACAACTCGAAGACGGGCTCCGATGGCCGCTGGGGGCCGGCGCAGGTCGATCCCGCCTGGTCGCTCGAATTCGTGCTGACCTCGCCGGATGCGCCGACGACGCACATTTATCGCTCGCCCTTCCCGCGCTCGTCCGAGGTCGTGCATCTGCGGCCTGCGCGCCCGCTCGGGCCGGCCGACAAGGACGCCGGCGCCGTCGTGATCATGTCGCGTCCGCGCGGCTATTTCGGCCTGCCGCGCGACGTGGTGCTGCTTGACGGCAAGGAGCCGGCCGACGTCAAGCCGGGCGTGCCCACGGATGCGGCAGCAACCCTGCGGCTTCCCGCCAGCGAGGTTGGACGTAACATCGTCGCCCAATTCGGCGAAGAACGAATTGTGGCACGCGCCTGGCCTGCGTCCGAGAACCGGATTGCCATTGCCGAGCTGACTTACTAGCTATTTACCTGCGTCCCACCCTGCGGGAGAGAGCCATGAACATCGCCAGCGTGCGTCGGCCCATCATCCCTCCGGCTCCCCCGCGTGCGCCCGACGATATGTCGTTCTTCGGCCGGCTCGCGGTTATCCGGCAGAACATGATCGCGACCTGGGGGCAGCGCGCCTATGAGGAAGAGGTCATCCCGGGCCGATTCTTCTTTCGCAACAGCTTCATCTTGAACCAGCCGGACGCGATCCGGCACGTCCTGCTCAGCAATTACGAGAACTACACGCGCACGCCGGCCGGCATCCGCATGCTGCGCCCCGTGCTCGGCGACGGCCTTCTGATCGCGGAAGGTCATTCCTGGACGTTCCAGCGCCGCACACTCGCGCCGGCCTTCACGCCGCGCGCGACCGCGAACCTCGTTCCGCATATGACGGCGGTGCTCGACGAGACCATCGCCAGGCTGGACGCGAAAACCGGGGAGCCGGTCGACCTGCGCCAGATCATGCAGCGCATGACGCTGGAGATCGCCGGGCGCACGATGTTCTCGTTCGGCATGGACCAGCACGGCGCGACGCTGCGCGACTTCATCATCGAATATGCCGCGCGGTTGGGACGTCCCTATTTCCTCGACATGGTGCTGCCGGTGTCCTGGCCGAGCCCGATGGATTTTGCCCGCGCCCGTTTCCGCAAGCGCTGGACCGAGTTCGTGGCCATGCTGATCGCCGAGCGGCGTAAGGCCGGCAAGAAGGACGGCGCGCCACCGCGCGACCTGTTCGATCTCATGGACGAGGCACGCGATCCCGAAACGGGCAAGGGCTTCTCGGACGAGCAGCTCGTCGACGAGGTCGCGACCATGATCCTCGCCGGCCACGAGACCACGGCAACGGCGCTGTTCTGGGCGCTCTACCTGCTCGCGCTCGATCCTGAAACGCAGGAGGAGGTGGCGTCCGAGACCCGCGGCGAGCATCTCGACAGCATGGCCGACATCGATCGCCAGAAATTCACCCGCGCGGTGATCGACGAGACGATGCGGCTCTATCCGCCGGCCTTCCTGGTCGCGCGTGCCGCGCGCGACAAGGACAACGCGGCGGGCGTCGAGATCGGCAAGGGCGACATCATCATGATCGCGCCCTGGCTGTTGCACCGGCACGAGAAGCTGTGGGATCAGCCGAACGCCTTCATTCCAAAGCGCTTCATGTCGAAGGAGGCACCGGACCGTTTTGCTTACCTGCCGTTCGGCGCGGGTCCGCGCGTCTGCATCGGCGCGCCGTTCGCCCAGGCCGAATCCGTGCTGGCGCTGGCGCGGCTGATCGGCGCATTCCGTGTCGAGCTCGCCGACCCCGCGACCGCCGTGATCCCGCTTGGCGTCGTCACCACCCAGCCGGACCACTCACCCATGTTCCGCATCACGCGTCGGTGACAGGCGCGCGTCTGGCCGTTGGCGTGACCCACCCTAGATAGAGTTTCGCCATGAGCGACATCCAGGCCCAGTTCTCCGTTCTGAAGCAGACCGCCGACCCAGAGGTGGTCGATGCGATCGCGCAGCTGATCGCCAATGGTGATGATCGCGATCTCAACCGTATCAATGTGCTCGATTTTGCCGATCGTACCGGGCTCGATCAGGAGAAGGTCATTTCCGGATTCCTGCATGCCTCACGGCTCGGCCTGTTTGACATGAGCTGGAACGTGCTGTGTCCGGGCTGCGGTGGTGTCTTGGGCGCGCATGCAACGTTGAAATCGCTGAAGCACGAGGACTACAACTGCGCTCTCTGTGCGGCCGGATACGAGGCGTCCGTCGACGAGATGGTCGAAGTCGCCTTCACCGTCAGTCCGCGGGTCCGCCGCATCGGGGCTCACGATCCCGACACGCTGCCGATCTGGGAATATGTGCGACAGATGTTCTGGAGCTCCGGTGTCGACATCAACGAGGAATCGTTTTCACGCCTGATCAACGAAGTGACGCTTGAAGCGCTCGAACTGCCTGCGGGAGAAAAGGCGATCCTCTCGCTGAACCTGCCCAGCCAGTTCATCATCGTTTTCGAGCCGGTCACCCATTCCGCCCACTTCCTGGATGTCCAGGGTGAGCCGACCAGCGAACGCCAGCAGCTTTCGATCATGTTCAACAAGCTGGAGGCGCCCACGGGGACCACCGTGATGCGTCCCGGACCGCTGCGTCTCACGCTCGAGAACCAATCAGGCAATCGCGTGTTGCCGTCGGTCTGGATTGCCGCCGACGCGTTGCATGAGATGATCGGCAAGCGCAAGCCGATCCTGACCGCCAAGCGGATGCTTTCCAATCAGACCTTCCGTGACGTCTTCAAGGCCGACAATCTCAACGTCGACCAGCGGCTGAAGATCACGTCCCTGACGTTCCTGTTCACCGACCTGAAGGGCTCGACGGCCTTGTACGAGCGCGTCGGCGATCTCAGTGCCTTCGATCTCGTGTGAGCGCATTTCCGTGCGCTGCTGGAGATCATCGCGGCCGAGAAGGGCGCGGTGGTGAAGACGATCGGCGATGCCGTCATGGCGACCTTCGTCAGGCCCGAGCACGCCATCACCGCGGGACTGCACATGCGTGCAGCCATGGACGAATTGAACAAGCAACGCGGCGCCAACGATCTCGTTCTCAAGATCGGCATCCATGAAGGCCCCTGCCTTGCGGTGATGCTCAACGAGCGGCAGGATTATTTCGGCCAGACCGTCAACATCGCCGCCCGCGTGCAGAGCCTGTCGACCGCGCAGGAGATCCACATCACCGGCCCGGTGCTCGACGTGCCGGCGGTTGCCGAAATCCTTCAACAGCGCGAGATCAAGCCGATTCAGAAACAGGCCGCGCTCCGCGGCATCGCCGACAAGATGGTGGTGTACGAGATACCGTGAGACCAGCGGAATTTGCCACCATCTCCGTCATTGCGAGGAGCTCGCGACAAAATTGCGAAGCAATTTTGCGCTGATGCGACGAAGCAGTCCAGGCTGTCTCCGCGGAAAGAGTTCTGGATTGCTTCGCTGCGCTCGCAATGACGCTGTAGACGCAGATGGGTGATACATCCTCCATCGTCATGGCCGGGTCGGCCCTTGTCATGAGGCCGAAGGCACCTCCCAGATTGCCGAAACGTAATGCGCGCGCGGAACTGACGCACGTTGCGGCGGTTGAGTTTCCCGCTCATATAATGCTGGTAACGGCCGCGCTCCTTGCGGCGTCATCGATCTCGGTAGGACCTATGCTCGACGGCTTGCGCCAATTCATCGCCGACATTGTCGGTCCCCAAGCCCAGGACCGCGCCTTCGGCGACAGCGATTATCGGCTCGCCGCGACCGCGCTGCTGGTCCATGTGGTCTCGCTGGACGGCCAGCCCAGCGCGGTCGAGCAGCGCAAGCTGCACAGCCTGATCGAAAGCCATTTCGGGCTCGACCGCGGCACCGCTGACCGTCTGATCGCGGATGCCATCCAGGTCGAGGGTGAGGCCGTCGACCTCTATCACTTCACCAGCGTCATCATGCGCTCGCTCGACGAAGCGGGCCGCAAGCGGATCGTGCAGATGATGTGGGAGCTGGTCTATGCCGACGGAGAGGTCAGCGAGTTCGAGGACAATGTAGTCTGGCGCGCGTCCGATCTGCTCGGCATTTCCCAGCGCGACCGCATCGAGCTGAAGCACGCCGTTGCGGAGCGTGCCGGTGGCCAGGTCAAGGATCGCGCCGTCGGACCCGTCCCCGGCGGATTGCCTGGCCTGCGCGCCACATGACGAAACTTTAATGTAAGCCGGGCGGCCCCGCTTTTGTGGATTCGGCTGCAAATACCGGTCTTTCCTGATCCCCTGTCGCCTTCTCAAGCAGCCATGCTGCCTGCGCCGCTTGCATGGCGCGCACGGCCTATGCTCTCGTTCAGCCATTGCCGGGGCCACAGACTTCAATTCAAGAGACTTCGATCGTGACTGAGCGGGTAACGTTGATCACCGGTGCCTCGGCGGGCATCGGGATGGAGCTGGCGCGTGTGTTTGCCGCCAATGGACATCGCCTCGCATTGACCGCGAGACGGGTGGATCGGCTCGAAGCGCTCGCGAGCGAGCTCGCCGCCAGGGGCGGCAAGAAGCCGATCGTGATCGCCTGCGACCTCGAGAACGCGGATGCCGGCGAGAGGATCGCCGCAGCACTTGCCGCCGAAGGCGTCGAGCTCGATCATCTCGTCAACAATGCCGGTTTCGGCGTGTTCGGCGATGCCATCGAGCGCGATCACGACACGCAGCTCGGCATCGTCGACGTCAACGTCCGGGCCCTGACGGATCTGTCGCTGCGCTTCGCCGATCAACTCGTCCGGAACAAGGGCGGTCTTCTCAACGTCGGCTCGGTTGCAGGCTTCCTGCCCGGCCCCGGCATGGCCGTCTACTACGCGTCCAAGGCCTATGTGATCTCCTTCACCGAAGCATTGCGGGCGGAGCTCGCGCCCCGCGGCGTCCGCGTCACCGTGCTCTGCCCGGGCCCGGTGCCCACGGAATTCCAGGCCCGCGCTGGTGTTGGCTCGCAACATGATACGGCCATGCTCAACGTTTCTGCCGCCGAAGTTGCGCGGGAGGCGTATCGCGGCCTGATGGCCAACAAACGGGCAGTGCTGCCGGGTTTCGGCATCAAGATTGTGCCGCTCGCGCTGCGCTTCTTTCCGCGTGGCTTCATCCTGGCCGCCACCAGCCGGTTCCAGAGGCAGCGGCGCTGAATAACGCCGCCCGCGTCCGTAGTGGCCCGGAGCTTGCTTCAAGCACGCGGCGTGTGTGCGCAAACTCACACGATGTTAACTATCGCTTAGCTATGCTGGCGGTCTGAACCGATAGCACTCGCAGAGGCCATGTCGTTCCGGACGGACAGGTTTGGTGGCGCAGAGGTGGTCGCCTTCCCTCAGAGGGCGCCGCGCGCCGCCGCCGCTGAAACCCGGCTGCCGGTTCTGATCGTCCTGCATCAGGAGTGCTCGACGCCCGGCCGCGTCGGCAATGCGCTGCGCGCGCTCGGCCATCGCCTCGACATCCGCCGTCCCCGCTTCGGCGATCCCCTGCCCGAGACGCTCGATCAGCACGCCGGCGCCGTGATCTTCGGCGGCCCGATGAGCGCCAACGATCCCGACGATTACATCCGTCGCGAGATCGACTGGATCGAAATTCCGCTCCGCGAACAGCGGCCGTTGCTCGGCATTTGCCTCGGTGCGCAGATGTTGGCGATGCAGCTCGGGGCCCGTGTCGCGCCGCATGCGCAGGCGCTGACCCAGATCGGCTACTATCCGATCAGGCCGACCGCCGCAGGCCGCGCGCTCTGCCCGCATTGGCCGGCGCAGGTCTATCATTGGCATCGCGAGGGCTTTGAGCTGCCGCTCGGTGCCGACTTGCTCGCCGAAGGCGATGATTTCCCGGTGCAGGCGTTCCGCGCCGGCAATGCTTTCGGTGTGCAGTTCCACCCCGATGTGACCTTCGCGATGATGTGCCGCTGGACCACGCGCGGCTACGACGGCTTCAGCGCGCCTGGGGCGCGGCAGCGGCATCATCATTTCGCGGATCGTGCCGTCTACGATGTCGCCGAACGCGCCTGGCTCGATCATTTCATCGACGGCTGGCTGGAGCGCCGGCCGGTGCTGGCGCAAGCCGCCGAGTGATCGCGCCTTCGCGCAAGTCCTTGCCTCTTCCCTGGATATGCTAGGCTCTCTTCAAACGATCGCGCACCAATGCGTGCCGGCAAGCAAGGGAGAGCGCCGTGGCCTACGAACACATTCTCTATGAGGTGAGCGACAAGATCGCGACCATCACGCTCAATCGCCCCGATCGAATGAATGCATGGACGCCGATCATGGAGCGCGACGTGCGCCACGCGATGGAGGCGTCGAACGCCGACGACAATGTCCGCGTCATCGTCCTCACCGGCGCGGGCCGCGCCTTCTGCGCCGGCGCCGACATGGATGCGCTGAAGGGCCTCGATCCCAACGACGTCAGGCGTGCCTCGAACCTGCCGCCGTTCGACATGAATCGCCGGCCGGACTGGCAGACGCGGTACGGCTACTATCCTTCGATCAAGAAGCCGGTCATCGCGATGCTGAATGGCGCCACGGCCGGCATCGGTCTCGTGCATGCGCTCTATTGCGACCTGCGCTTTGCCGCCGACAACACCGTGTTCACCACCGCCTTCGCGCGGCGCGGCCTGATCGCCGAGCACGGCATCAGCTGGATGCTGCCGCGCATCGTCGGCCACGCCAATGCGCTGGATCTGTTGCTCTCGGCGCGGCGCGTCTCCAGCGATGAGGCGTTGCGGATGGGCTTGGTCAACCGGCTGTGTTCGCCGGAGAAGCTGCGCGAGGAAACCTATGCTTACGCACGCGATCTCGCCGATTTCGTCTCGCCGAGCGCGATGGCCGTGATCAAGCGCCAGCTCTACGAGGTGCCGTTCCAGACGCTGGCCGAGGCGACGATCGAGGCCAACCGCGAGATGATGGTGGCACTGAACGGGAGCGATTTCCGCGAGGGTGTAGCGAGCTTCATGGAGAAGCGGCCGCCGAGGTTTACGGGGAGGTAGGGGGAGCAATCTGGCGTCTTCGCCCTTTGGGCTACGCCGGACACCACGCTTCGTCCTTCGGGCTCCGACGTGGCTGCGCCAAGCGTAGCCCGAAGGGCGAAGCGTGGTGGAGCCAGGCGGGATCGAACCGCCGACCTCGTCATTGCGAACGACGCGCTCTCCCAGCTGAGCTATGGCCCCTTTGCTGGCCGCTCTGGTGAACGCGGCCGACAACCGGGCGCCATTTAAGTCTCCGCCAAGGTCAAGTCAAGGACGCGTGTAACCGGGTTTTAGCCATCCGGGCGCCGACTTCCCTTGTTTGGGCCGGGGGGAACCGATATCTAGCAAACGGGGCGTCAATCCCGACCGAGCCAGAGTTTTCAAAAGCCAGAGGCCTCAAAAGCCATGCGTGCCGTTCTCGACATCGTCATCATCGTGCTCGATCTCTACGTCTGGCTGCTGATCGCCTCCGCGATCCTGTCCTGGCTGATCGCCTTCAACGTGGTCAACACCCGCAACCAGTTCGTCTCGGCGGTGGCGGAGTTCCTGTACCGGATCACCGAGCCGCTGCTCGCGCCGATTCGCAATTTCCTGCCCAGTCTCGGCGGTCTCGACATCTCGCCGATCATCCTGATCCTGATCATCATGTTCATCGAGCGGGTGATTCTGTACTACATCTACCCGAACGTGATCTAAGCGGGCGGGAGCGCCTTGGTTGCCAACAAGGAGCCTTGTTGTCAGGAGGCTTGGCGCTACTCGGCCGCAGGGATCAGCATTGCGCTGCGGGTGACGCCGCGCGGCGGCCGCGACGACATCGACGGGATCGAGCAACTTTCGGATGGCCGCAGCGTGCTCAAGGTGCGGGTGCGCGCCATCGCCGATGGCGGCGAGGCCAACAAGGCCGTTCTGCTGCTGCTGGCGAAATCACTCGACGTGCCCAAGGCCAGCGTGAAATTGCTATCCGGAGCCACGTCGCGGCTGAAGCAGATCGCAGTCGACGGCGATCCGGCGCGGCTCGGCGAAGCCCTGCGCCAGCTTGTATCGGCCAAATCGAAGGACTGAGGGAACTGACATGACCGCTGAGATCATCGATGGAAAAGTCATTGCGGCAGAACTCCGTGGCCGCGTCACTGAGGAGGTCGCCCGCGTCAAGCGCGAGCACAACCTGGTGCCGGGCCTTGCTGTGGTCCTGGTCGGCAATGACCCCGCCAGCGAGGTCTATGTCCGCTCAAAACACACCCAGACTCAGGCCGCGGGCATGGCCTCGTTCGAGCACAAGCTGCCGGCCGACGTCTCGCAGGCAGATCTGCTGGCGCTGGTCGCAAAGCTCAACCGCGATCCCGCCGTGCACGGCATTCTCGTGCAATTGCCGTTGCCGAAGGGATTGAACACCGAGGCCGTCATCAACGCCATCGATCCCGGCAAGGACGTCGACGGGCTGCATCCGAACAATGCTGGCCGGCTCGCCGGCGGCTTCGATGCGCTGTCGCCCTGCACGCCGCTCGGCTGCATTATCTTGACCAAGAGCGTGCATGCCTCGCTGGAGGGCATGAACGCGATCGTCATCGGCCGCTCGAACCTGGTCGGCCGCCCGCTCGTGCAATTGCTGCTGAACGAGAACGCCACGGTAACGATCGCGCATTCGCGCTCGCGCGATCTGCCCGGCCTCGTGAAGAAAGCGGACCTCGTCTATGCCGCGGTTGGAAGACCAGAGATGGTGCGCGGCGACTGGCTGAAGCCGGGCGCGACCGTGATCGATGTCGGCATCAACCGCATTCCGAAGGAGGACGGCAAGACGCGCCTCGTCGGCGACGTCGCCTATCAGGAAGCGCTTGCCGTTGCCGGCGCGATCACGCCGGTGCCGGGCGGCGTCGGCCAGATGACGGTGGCGTGCCTCCTGGTGAACACGCTGCGCGCGGCGTGCGCCATCGCAGGGCTGCCGAAGCCGGCGGTGTAAGCAAGCTCTCGCGTCCCGGACGCGGCGCGGCATAAAGTGACGCGACGCTGAGCCGGGACCCATGGCGCCGCTGTGCTGGGCCCCGGCTCAGCAGCGCATCGTTTCACGCTGCGCTGCGTCCGGGGCACGGAAGCCTAGCCCTTCTTCTTCTTCTCGCGCTCGATGCCTTCTTGGATCAGCTTGTGCGCCTCCTCCGGGCCGCCCCAGCGCAGGATCTTCACCCACTTGCCCTTCTCGAGATCCTTGTAGTGCTCGAAGAAGTGCTGGATCTGCTGCAGCGTGATGTCGGGCAGGTCGGAGTACGATTTCACCTTGTCGTAGCGCTGCGTCAGCTTGGACGACGGCACCGCCAGGATCTTCTCGTCGCCGCCGGCTTCGTCTTCCATGAACAGCACCCCGACCGGGCGCACGCTCATGACGGCGCCGGGGATGATGGCGCGGGTGTTGATGATCAGCACGTCGCAAGGGTCGCCGTCATCCGACAACGTGTGCGGGATGAAGCCGTAATTACCGGGGTAACGCATCGGCGTGTAGAGGAAGCGGTCGACCACCAGCGTGCCGGCCTCCTTGTCCATCTCGTACTTGATCGGTTCGCCGCCCACGGGGACCTCGATGATGACGTTGACATCGTGGGGGACGTTTTTTCCGATCGAGACCGCATCGATACGCATTCAAGGCTCCGTTGTTGCCGAGGATAAATCGCGCCCGGCAGCGATTTTGGCGCTGTCATACGCGGGCTTGGCCCGCTGATCCATCGCGTTTTTGTGAAATAATGAATCCGGCGATCACCGGCTCGAGCGGCCGGCGGTATCGACGGATGGGAACGCTGCCCGATTAGGGTTTCAGCAGCTCAATTGGTCCAAGCGAAGGCAACCTTGTCGAGCGCCTTCGGCCCGAACCGCTCCGACGAGCGTGCCACCATGCGGCCACCCAAGGCCCGGTAGAACTCGGTGGCGGGGTCGTTGTCCGAGAGCGCCCACACCACCATGCTCTTCAGGCCGCTCTGCATGAGGTCGCGGCGGGCGGCGGCGAACAGGCGGCGGCCGAAGCCGAGGCCCTGAAATTCGGGCCGCAGATACAGCTCGTAGATCTCGCCGTCGAAATGCAGGCTGCGGGCCCGGTTGCGACCGTAATTGGCGTAGCCTGCGATCTTGTCGCCGAACACCAGCACGCTGACGCGGCTGCCTTTGCGGATCGCGCTGTCCCACCACTGCGGACCGCGGCGGTTGATCAGCTTCTCCAGCTCGGCCCCGGGAATGATGCCCTGATAGGCCGAACGCCAGGCTTCGTCATGGGTCGACGCCACCGCAGTTGCATCTGCGGCTTTGGCCGGCCGGACCTCGATCAGGGTTGTGCTCATGGACGCGATCAAACCAAGTCGCCGCGTCGGCGGCAAGACCTATCGTTAATTATCGGTTAACCTGTGGACTTTCTGCATCAGTATTTCGGCCATGTTGTGCCGAAAGAGGACAAGCCGCCATGTCAAACGCCAACCGCAGGGCCGGCGTCGGTGCAAAACTACGTCGCGGCAACGAGGGGACGGCAATGGCACCGCAGAAAGTCGGCCGATAATGATTCGTTCCTACTAATCTGGCTGTCGCTGTTCGCGCTCGCTCTCGGCAATTCATGCGGCTCCTCAACATCATCGCGCTCCTGCCTCTGCTGGCTTTGCTGACTGCGCCGCCTCTGTGTGCGCAGGTCAGGTTTGGTCCATCGGGAGAGGAGGGCGCGCCGTTGCGTCGGCAGGACTGGCGCGTGCCCACGCCGGATACCGACCTTGCCGCGCATGCCGTGCTGTTTCGCCCCTCCGGCCCAGGTCCGTTCCGGCTCGCGGTGATCGCCCACGCCTCGACGCAGAACACGTTGCGTCGGGCGCAAATGCCGCAGCCGGAATACCGTCCGCTTGCCGCCTATCTCGTCGCGCGCGGCTTTGCCGTGCTGGTGCCGGAGCGGCCCGGCCATGGTGCAACCGGCGGCCGCTACCTCGAGGATCAGGGCGGTTGCGACGAAGCCGATTACGCACGCTCGGGCCGCGCAACGGCCGACGCAATCTCGCGGGCGCTGGTTCATCTGCAAAAGCAGGATTTCATCCGCAAGGATGGCGCGATCGTGATCGGCCATTCCGCCGGCGGATGGGGTGCGCTGGCGCTTGCCAATGCCGATCCGAAGGTGATCTCCGCCATCACGGTGTTTGCTCCGGGACGCGGCGGCCATGCCAATGATGAGCCGAACAGAATCTGCGCGCCGCATACGCTGCTCGCCGCGGCAGCGGAGTTCGGCAAGACCGCGCGCATTCCCGTCACCTGGCTTGTTGCGCGCAATGACAGCTATTTTGCGCCTGCATTCTCGCACAAACTCGTCGATGCGTTTCGCGGCACTGGCGGCAAGGCCGAGTTTCGCCCGCTGCCGGCCGTCGGCAGCGAAGGCCATTGGCTGATCGAAACCGAAGCCGGCGTCAAAGCCGCCGGCAGCGAGCTCGCGCGCGTGCTGAACCCGCCCAAGCCTGTGGCGACCAAGAAGCCATGACGCTGTATTTCCTGGTCAAATTTGTTCACGTGCTCGGCGCCATCGTCATTCTCGGCACCGGGACCGGCATCGCCTTCTTCATGCTGATGGCGCATCGCACGCAGGATCCGGAGTTCATCGCCCGTACCGCTTCGGTCGTCGTCATCGCGGACGCGATCTTCACGCTGTCGGCCGTGATCCTCCAGCCGGTCAGCGGCGGCGTGCTGATGATGCTGTCGGCGACGTCGGTCGCGGAGCGCTGGCTGCTGGCCTCACTCGCGCTCTATGCGATTGCCGGGTTGTTCTGGGTGCCGGTGGTGTTCATGCAGATCGAGATGCGCGACCTCGCGCGCAAGGCTGCTGCGCAGCGCAGTGCGCTGCCACAGCGCTATTTCGTGCTGTTCTGCCGTTGGTTCGCGTTCGGCTTCCCCGGCTTCGGCGCGACCGTGCTGATCCTGTGGCTGATGATCGCGAAACCGTTTTGAGACACGTGATGAACCAGCGCACCATTCTCGTGCTCGGCGCCTCCGGCCTGATCGGCCGCTTCGTCACCGACGATCTGCGCACGCGGGGCTTTCGCGTCGTCGGCGTGGCGCGGAGCCTGTCGCCGGCGCAGAGGATGAGCGCGCTGGACATCGAGCTGCCGATCCTCATCCTCGACGCGGCCGCGCTGATGCGTTTCCTCAGCGAGCATGCGGTGGACGTCGTCGTGAACTGCCTCGGCGTGCTCCAGGATGGCCCCGGCAGCAACACGAGCGCGGTGCATCGCGATTTCGTCGCGCGGCTGCTTCAGGCGATCGGCGGCTGCGGCCGCGCAATCCGACTGGTGCACATCTCGATCCCCGGCGCCGCGGAGGCGGATCGCACCGCCTTCGCCACGACCAAGCGCGAGGCCGAGCGCCTGATCGGGGCTAGCGGCATTCCCCATGCCATCCTGCGGCCCGGCTTCGTGGTCGCACCCTCAGCCTATGGCGGCAGCGCCATGCTCCGCACGCTTGCTGCCTTTCCGATCGATTTGCCGGCCAAGGAAATGGCAACGCCATTCCAGCCCGTGGCGATCGAGGATATTTCGGTGACCATCGCCTGGCTCGCGGCATGCGACATCGACGGTGCCTCGTTAAGGGCGGTGAGCTGGGACCTGATGGCGGCCGAACCGGTCACCATGGCCGGCGTCATCAAGCCGTTTCGCCTTGCATTCGGCACGGCCGGCTGGCCGCGCATCGCGATGCCGCGCCTCATGCTCGATCTCGGCGCGAAACTCGGTGATATCGCCAGCCATCTCGGCTGGATGCCGCCGATGCGCTCCACCGCCATTGCCGAGCTCCGTCGCGGCGTGACAGGCGATCCGTCAGCGTGGATCGCCGCGACGGGCATCGCGCCGAAGACGCTGCCTGAGACGATCGGACGCCATCCTGCCAGCATCCAGGACAAATGGTTCGCGCGCCTGTTTCTGGTCAAGGCACTGATCTTCGCAAGCCTGGTCGCGTTCTGGGTCGTCTCCGGTTTCATCGCCTTGTTCGTGTCCTATCCTGCCGCCGCCGGCATCTTGAGCGCGCACAATTTTCCGCCCGCGCTGGTCGATCCCATCACCATCGGCACCAGCCTGATGGACATGAGCATCGGCGTATTGATCGCCTTCCGCCGCACCGCGGCGGTCGGGCTCGTCACGGGAATCGTCGCCTCGCTCGGGTATATGGTGGGCGCGGCGATCCTGACGCCCGACCTGTGGATCGAACCGCTCGGCGCGCTGGTGAAAACCGGGCCGGCGATCGTGCTGATGCTCGTTGCGTTGCTCATCCTGGATAATCGATAGCGTTTTCGAGCGAAGTGGATTCCGGTTCGCATGAAGAAAACGCGTCAAAAAGAGAGTCTGATGCCAAAATGGCCCGACGATGACGTTATCCTGTTCGACGGCATCTGCATCTTCTGCTCACGCTGGGTACGGTTCGTTGCGGCGCGCGATGAGGCGAGGCGCTTTCGCTTCACGCCGATCCAGTCGGACTATGGGGCGCGGTTGGCGCGCACGTTCGGTATCGACCCCGATGATCCCGATACCAATGCGGTGATCCATGGCGGCGAAGTGTTCATGAAGTCGGATGCTGCGCTGACGGTGCTGTCGCAACTCCCCGGCTGGGGCTGGGTGCGTGGGCTGTTCGCCGTGCCGAAGCCGCTGCGGGACTTCGTGTACAGTCTCGTCGCGCGCAACCGCTATCGCATCTTCGGCAAGTACGATGCCTGCTTCGTGCCCGACGCGGATTTGCGGGCGCGGGTGATCGAATAATTCGTCATTGCGAGCGCAGCGAAGCAATCCAGAATCTCTCCGCGGTGGCAGTCTGGATTGCTTCGCTACGCTCGCAATGACGGAAGTGTGGAGCTACGACTTGCCCAGAGTCGCGAGCACTTCCCCCGCCGCCCGCTCGCCACTGTCCCGCGCGCCATGCGCCGTCGTGAAGAACGTTGGGGACGTCGCTTCCCCCGCAAAAAATAATCGCCCATCCACCGGCGCGGCCAGCACAGCGCGATCTCCGGCATGCCCCGGCAATGCATGCGAATACGACCCCCGCGCAAAGGGATCGCGAGCCCAGCGGGACTCGCAGAGCGGCTTCAGCTTGCGCCGGATATCGTTGCCGAGGAAACCCGCGATCTCGTTGATAGCTTGCGCGGCGATGGCGCCGTCACCGGCATCTTCCAGCTCGCGGGCAAAGCTGCCGCCGAAAAAGCCCTCGATGCAGGGCTGGCCGAACGGGCGGATGTGGTAGGTGCCCATGTCGGTGCGCATGGTGGCGCCGCGTAAGTTGCCCTCCTTCGGGAAAGCCTCGGCGTCGTCGAGCCCCAGTGTCACCTTGTCGTCGACGCCGAGCGGCAGGCCGGCCGCTGCGTTCACCTTTGCGGGGAGCGGCGGTGAGAAGCGGATCGCTTCATCGGCGATCAGATTGGTCGGCACGGTGACGATCACCTTGTCCGCGGTCAGCGTGCCCTGGGACGTCTCGATGCGGATGCGCTTGTCCGAGTGATCGATCAGCGTGACGTTGCAGTTCAGCGCCACCGGGCAGGGCGCACCATAAGCCGCAATCAGCGCGCCGTAGCCGCGGCGAACGCGCCAATTGAAGTTCGTATCCTCATAAGCGTCCCAGTCCAGCGTCGACATATCCTTCAGCTCGCAGCCGTTGATATAGGTCGAGATCGCGTCGATCATCGGATTCCAGCGATTGCCAGGCTCCAAATGCGAGCTCGTGGGCTCGTCCTTGCCCGTTTGCGCGGCCTTCCACACGCGCTGGTAAAAGGCGTCCATCGCACGCATGAAATCGTCGCGCTCGCTTTCCGGAAAGGCGTTGCCATAGGCACGCTCGCGCCAGGGCGGCAGGTCCTTGTTCAGCTCGAAACCGAGCTGTCGCGCGATCGGCACGAAGGAGTTCTTGTCCGCCGAATGCAGCCAGCCGCAGCCGACGTCGAAGGTCACCTCGGGCGAGGCTTGCACCGTCCAGGCCCGGCCGCCGAGCCGGTCACGGGCCTCCAGCACGATGACGGAGAGGCCGGAGCCGTGCAACGCATGGGCTGCGCCGAGACCGGCGGCACCAGCGCCGATGATCGCAACGTCGACGGAGGAGGGGAGAGAGGTCATGGACGGGCTCTAGCACGTTCGCCGGGTGTGCTGAAGCCGCCACAAGTCGGCTGTCATCACCCGCGCAGGCGGGTGATCCAGTCTTCCAGAGGCAGTCGTTATAGAGCCGAGAAGCCGCGGCGTACTGGATGCCCCGGTCAAGCCGGGGCATGACAGTCGTTGGGTTTCGTAGGGTGGGCAAAGGCGCCCTTGCGCCGTGCCCACCATTGCCTATGGGGATCTCGATTGGTGGGCACGCTTGCGCTTTGCCCACCCTACGGCACTGGATTCCCCGCCTTCGCGGGGAATGACAGTTAGAGCAGCGACCTTACGCCACCGCTTCCTTGGCCTTTTCTGCGCGCTTGCGCTCGTTCGGGTCGAGGTGCTTCTTGCGCAGACGGATCGACTTGGGGGTGACCTCGACCAGCTCGTCGTCCTCGATATAGGCGAGCGCCTTTTCCAGCGTCATGCGGATCGGCGGGGTCAGGCGCACCGCTTCGTCCTTCGAGGTCGTGCGGATGTTGGTGAGCTGCTTGCCCTTGAGCACGTTGATCTCGAGATCGTTGTCGCGGGTGTGCTCGCCGACGATCATGCCGCGATAGACCTTCCAGCCCGGCTCGATCATCATCGGGCCGCGGTCTTCCAGCTTGAACATGGCATAGGCCACCGCCTCGCCCTGGTCGTTGGAGATCAAGACGCCGTTGCGGCGGCCCTGGATCTCGCCCTTGTACGGGGCATAGCCGTGGAACAGGCGGTTCATGATCGCCGTGCCGCGGGTGTCGGTGAGCAGTTCGCCCTGGTAGCCGATCAGGCCGCGGGTCGGCGCGTAGAACACCAGGCGCTGGCGGTTGCCGCCCGAGGGCTTCATCTCGATCAGCTCGGATTTACGCTCGCTCATCTTCTGCACGACGACGCCGGAATGCTCCTCGTCGACGTCGATCACGACCTCCTCGATCGGCTCCATGGTGGCGCCGGTCGCTTCGTCCTTCTGGTAGACGACGCGCGGACGCGACACCGAGAGCTCAAAACCCTCGCGGCGCATGGTCTCGATCAGGATTGCGAGCTGGAGTTCGCCACGGCCCGACACTTCCATCGCGTCCTTGTCGGCGGATTCGACGACGCGCAGCGCGACATTGCCCTCGGCCTCGCGGAGCAGACGGTCGCGGATCATGCGGCTCGTCACCTTGTCGCCTTCGGTGCCGGCGAGCGGGGAGTTGTTGACGATGAACGACATCGACACGGTCGGCGGGTCGATCGGCTGCGCCGGCAGCGGCACCTCGACGGTCGGATCGCAGAAGGTGTCGGCGACGGTGCCCTTGGTCAGGCCCGCAATCGCAACGATGTCGCCGGCTTCGGCTTCGTCGAGCGGGGTGCGCTCGAGGCCGCGGAACGCCAGGATCTTGGTGATGCGCCCGGACTCGACCAGCTTGCCGTCGGCATGCAGCACCTTGACCTGCTGGTTCGGCTTGAGCACGCCCGATGAGATGCGGCCGGTGATGATGCGGCCGAGATAGGGGTTGGCCTCGAGAATGGTGCCGATCATCCGGAACGGACCTTCCTCGACCTTCGGCGGGGCGACGTGGCGCAGGATCAGGTCGAACAGCGGCTCCATGCCCTTGTCCTGTGGACCTTCGGGGCTGTCCGCCATCCAGCCCTGCTTGGCCGACCCGTAGAGGATCGGGAAATCGAGCTGCTCCTCGCTGGCATCGAGCGCAGCGAACAGGTCGAACACCTCGTTGATGACTTCGGTCGGGCGCGCGTCGGGGCGGTCGACCTTGTTGATGACGACGATCGGCTTGAGGCCGACCTTGAGCGCCTTGGAGACCACGAATTTGGTCTGCGGCAGCGGGCCTTCGGCGGCGTCGACCAGCACCAGGGCGCCGTCCACCATGTTCAGGATGCGCTCGACCTCACCGCCGAAATCGGCGTGGCCAGGGGTGTCGACGATGTTGATGCGGGTGTCCTTCCACTGCACCGAGGCCGCCTTGGCCAGGATGGTGATGCCGCGCTCGCGCTCCAGATCGTTGGAGTCCATGGCGCGATCGGTCACCTTCTGGTTCTCGCGGAACGTGCCGGACTGCTGCAGGAGTTTGTCGACCAGGGTCGTCTTGCCGTGGTCGACGTGGGCGATGATGGCGACGTTACGAAGATTCATGAGTGAGCTTCTTTGCGGTCGAACAATGGGTTAAGCGCGATCTCGCCGGTCGGACCGGGACCTCTTCTCGAAACAACGCTGGAAGACTGGAAACGGGGCGCTTTGCGCCCAAAAAGGAAGCCCGGCCATCGGACCGGGCGCCCTGCGCGTTGCGGCGCAATATATGCAAAAACGGCCAAAAAACAATGTGTTCTTTGGCCGTTGGTTGACTGAATTTTGTCCGGGAATCCCCGGGGCTTAGGGCTGGTTCGGGGGATGGGCGGGGGCCTTGCGCCCCTTGATCGCCGCCCAGATCATGGCGACCCCGCCGATGCCGATGACTAGTCCCAAAAAGACCAGCGACGCGATGTCGGAGGGGATCTTGCCGTCCTCGACCACCGACATTCCGCCGAACAGCAGTGCGCAGAGGCCCGGTAGCAGCATGAAGATCCCGGCGATCGCCATCAGGGCGGTGAGGCAGCCGCCGCGCTGTTGCGGGGCCTGCGGAGGCACTGCAGGTGGGTTGGCGCTGGAATCGCTCATGATTTCTTTCTCGCGGCCCCAATCAGCAACACGCCGGCGAATGCCGCCAGTAGTGCAAGGACGAGGACGGGGATGAAACGGCTATCGACGTGGAACGACGAGTCGGCGACGAAAATCAAGGCGCAGATGCCCGGCAACAGCAGAATCACCCCGAACATCACCATGAGCGCGGTGGCGCATCCGCTTCGCGACGGTGGAGGTGACGACGTCTCGCTCAACGAGGCATCTCCTCGCTCTGCCTGGCGTCTCGATAAGTGTGGCCGGCCAGCGCGGCACGGATGCCGTCGATCTGCCCGTTGCGGTAGAACAGATTGTAGGTGTCGAACGGAATGATCGCGCCTTGCTCGGTCACGAAATGGATGCAGCTGCGCTTGACGTTGCCGACGCAGAAATTGAAGCGGTCGAGAAACTGCACGATGGTGACGCGGAAGACGTTCTCGTAGGTGAGCCCGTCCGGCACCTGAAAGCTCGGCAGGCAGCACAACAATTCGCAGACGCGCTCGGACGTGTTGAGGGGGCCTGAGGACAGCGAGAACAGGTCGATGAACTTTTCCCGCAGCATCGGATATTTTTCCGGGCTGATGGTGTTGGGCATCACCGCCACCAGCTGCTCCTGCGGGATCAGTGACGTCAGCGGCAGCACCTTCTCGCCGTTGCGCAGGCCATAGCCTATCGAGATGCTCTCGGGGTTGCAGGGCAGCGGGATCATGTCCTTGTCGCCGAACACGCCGGTTTCGACGACGCGCTTGCGGATCTCCGACAGCATGATGCGGTCGGTATTCTTGTCGAAACTCTCGTTGCGGCCGGCATCCTGGACCGGCTGAAGGGTCACGCCGCGCACGCATGTCCAGGTCAGTGCGTGGCGCACGATGTCGCCGATCTCGGCATCGTTGACGCCGCGCTTGATGGTCGCGACCAGCGTGGTCGAGATGCCGTAATGCTCGAGATTCTCCAGCGCCTGCTGGCGGATTTTTCGCAAGTCGGCGCCGCGGAGGTTGATCAGCGCATCGCGCTGCAGCGAATCGAACTGGAGGTAGACCTCCAGCCCGCGCCTGTTCTCGGCAAGCCGTGCCACGAAATCCTTCTCGCGGGCGATGCGCAGGCCGTTGGTGTTGATCATGACATGGCGAATCGGGCGGGCGCGTACCGCGTCCAGGATCTCGAAGAAGTCAGGATGCAGCGTCGGCTCGCCGCCGGAAATCTGCACGAGATCGGGCTCGCCTTCGCTCGCAACCAGCGCGTCGAGCATCTTCTCGACCGTCGCGAGCGGCGTGAATTTCGTTCGTGCCGGCGAGGATTCGGCGAAGCAGACCGGGCAGGTGAGATTGCAGTGCTCGGTGATCTCGATCAGCGCCAGGCAGGAATGCTGCTCGTGGTCGGGACAGAGGCCGCAATCATAGGGGCAGCCGAATTGGGTGCGCTCCTGGAATTGCAGCGGCCGGTCGCCCGGCTTGATGAAATCCTTGCACAGCCGCCAATAGGCGGCATCCGTCGACACCAGCGTCGATTGCACGCCGTGCTCCCGGCAGCGCTTTTCGTACCAGACCTCGTTGTCCTGGATCTGGATCTTGGTCGGCACCAGCTTCAGGCAGGTCTCGCACAGGGATTGGGTCTGGCCCCAGAAGATGTAGGGACGCGACTTACGCAACGGCGCGTTCATGCACGGGTCTCGCTTTGGGTGCCGTCGCCAGCATGAAAGCGGCGTAGAGCAGGATCGACAGCGACAGCAGGTGAAACAGGGTCAGGGGCCCGACCAGCGTGCCATAGGGCTTGAGGAATTCCCATAGGAAGCGTTGCGCTCCGTAATAGGCGAGCACCAGGTAGAAACCATTGGTGATCGCGAACGCGTTCCGGTTCAAAACCGCCAGCGCATAGACGAGCGCGAACAGAGCCATGGCCGCGCTCTCGTAGAGCTGCACGGGATGGCGGCGAACGCCATCGCCGAAATCATGGCCGAAGGGCAGGGCCGTCGGCGTGCCATAGGTGAAATCGTCGAGACCCGCGAGGTAACAGCCGATCCGGCCGATCGCGATGCCGAGCGCCAGCGGCAACGCGAACCGCGCGCCGGTTCGCACCGTGATCCCTGCGGACCATTTGTAGAGCTCGATTGCCACGATGCCGCCGGCCAGCGCGCCCTCGACCGAGCGCGCAATGCCGTTTTGCCCTGACAGCCACAGATTGGCGGAGCCGAACAGATAGGCGCCAAGGCCTGCGCCAAACACCAGCGCGGCGACATAGGGCAGCACGAAGGATTGCGCCGGAAACTGCAAGCCCCGTCGCGACAGCCAATAGACGGCGGCCGCCGCCGCCAGCCAGGCCAGGATGTCGAAGAGAGTGTGAAGGAAAGCCCCGCTCATGCGGGGGCAGTATAGCACGACCGCGGTTAGAACGGCGCGCCGCGCATTATCGCGCCACAAGGGAGAAGCAAGAAGCTACCCGGCCTCCCGCTCCTCGGTCGGATAAACCCCGCGCAGCACCTCCTCGAAATGCATCTTCACGGCATCGTTGCACAGGCAGGCGCGCAGCCTCAGGCCGTCGCGGCTGCGGACCAGGATCGAGCCGCGCCTCGTGTCGAGCACGCCTTCGGCCTTGAACGACTGAAGCACGCGGCTGGCATAGGAGCGGCCCACCCCGAGCAGCGTCGCGAGCTGTTCATGGGTCAGCGGCACGCTGGTCTCGTCGCCGGTCCGCTCCATCGCAGCCAAAATCCATTTGGCGGTGCGCTGCTCGATCGAATGGATCGCGTTGCAGGCGGTCGACTGGAAGATCTGGGCCAGCATGCAATCGGCATAGCGGGCGAAGACGTTGCGCAGTGATGCCGAGCGCAGCTTGGCTGCTTCCAGCTTGGCGACGTGAATGCGCGCAAACGGTCCGCCGAATTTCACGCAGATCCGGGTATAGGCCGGCAGAAACCCCTCGCTGACGATGCCGCCGACCGCGCCTTCGCGGCCGACCAGAATGGTTTCGACGTCGCGGCCGTCCTCGTTGGGGACGAGGAAAGTCGCGAGCGACGGGCCGCAGGGGAAGTGGACGACCTGCACGTCATCGCCGGGATTGTAGAGCAAGTGGCCTGCTGCAGACTCCTCGACGGTCACGTGCGGTGCCAGGAGGCCGTAATCGACCTGGCTCAAGCGCCGCAGCAGATTGTTGGCCGGCCGGCTCTCAACCTCGGTGACCTTGCCGATACGCGCATCCATCCTGAACTCCTACCCTTCAATTCACCTTAGCGAGTTCCATCCGTTTCCTGTGTGCACAAGTGGACAGACCAGAGAACGACGATGTGGTGAGTTTCGTTCCGGGAACCCTCCGATGCGCTGGGCGCAGGCATCGTGTCGCGGCAGTCCTGATCCAAAAACCCCCAAACCAAGATGCGATCATGGCACCCGCACCCTCCAATGGCACAGGCTTGCCGGCCGATGTTCTAATCGTCGAGGACGATCCGATCATCGCGATCGATTTCGAGGATCGCCTGCTCGGATTTGGTGTGGCTGCCGTGCGGACCGTGGGTTCGGTGACGCAGGCGCTAAACGCCATCGCGAAACGGACACCCGATTTCGCGCTGCTCGATGTCGAGCTGATCCGGGAGACGAGCTTTGCGATCGCCGAGCGGCTGATCGCGCTGAAGATTCCGTTCGTCTTCGTCACCGGCTACGGCGCCGAAGCGCGTATTCCGTCCGAATTGGCGGGCCGGCCGCGGCTGCAGAAGCCGTGCTCCAGCGAGGCGCTGGAAGCGGCGCTTCAGGCGCGCGCCGCCGATTAGCGGTCAGCTCTGCTTCGGGTCGAGCGTGGTCGACCACAGCGCGACGTCGGCGCGGTCGCGCAGGGTCACCGTCATCTGGCCGGAGGCGCCGTCGATCTTGACGTGGCCGAAGAACTGCATGCCCGCTGACGGCGGCAGGTTCTGGCTGTCTTTGCCCGGCGCCTTGACGAAGCGCACCTCGGGGCCAAAGGTGTTGTCGAGCGCGTTCGGACCGAACGTGCCGGCATGCAGCGGGCCCGAGACGAATTCCCAGAACGGCTCGAACTCCTGGAATTGCGCCTTGTTCGGATCGTAATAGTGCGCGGCGGCGTAATGCACGTCTGCCGTCAGCCACACCGTGTTGCTGATCGGCGCCATCTTGATGAAGCACAGGATGTCGGCGAGCTCGAGCTCGCGGCCGCGCACCGGGCCGTCGCCCTGCGCAACGGCTTCCGAGCCGCCGTTCGGCGTGTCCGAGACGATCAGGCTGATCGGCATGTCGGACGCGATCACCTTCCAAGTCGCGCGCGAGTTCAGCAGGCCGCGCTTGAGCCAGGCAATCTGGTCCGGGCCGAGGAAATAGCTGGCAGGGCCATAGGCGGTTTCGAGATTGGCGCCGTTCGGCCCGCGATAGCTGCGCTCGTCGAGCACGAACACGTCGAGATGCGGGCCGTAGGAGATCTGGCGATAGACGCGACCGGGCTCGGTGATGCTCTCCCGCAGCGGGTACATCTCGTGGAAGGCGCGGCCTGCGCGGGCCGCGAGCAGCGAGATGTCGCGCACTTTGTAGGCGGCCGGCAAGTCTTTCGACAGCGACCAGTTGTTGGTGACCTCGTGGTCGTCCCACTGCACGAAGATCGGCACCTCGGCATTGAAGGCGCGGAGATTGTCGTCGGTGAGATTGTATTTGTGCGCCGCGCGGAACTCGTCCAGCGTCTCGGCGACCTTGGCCTTCTCCGGGATGGTGAGGTTCTTCCAGATCTTGCCGTCGGCGAGCTTCACCTCGGGTTGGATCGGGCCATCGGCATAGATCGTGTCACCCGAATGCAGGAAGAAGTCCGGCCGGTGCTTGCGCATGGTTGAGAAGGTGAACATGCCGCCGTCGTCGGGATTGATGCCCCAGCCCTGCCCTGCGACGTCGCCGCTCCAGACGAAGCTGACGTCGCGGCGGTCGGCGGGCGCGGTGCGGAAGCGGCCGGTCACCGGCTCGCCCTCGATCGCGCTGTGGGAGAAATCGCGAAAGCGGACGCGGTAAAAGATGTCCTGGCCGGCCGGACAATTTTCGACCAGCAGCTTCGCGGTGAAGTCGCTCTCGGGCAGCGCCGCGATCGGCGGCAGCGCGCGGGCATCCTTGAACGACTCGGTGGTCGCCACCTCGACCAGCATCTGCGATGGACGGTCGGCGCGCGCCCACACCACGCCGCCGTCCACGGTGACGTCGCCCGATTGCACGCCGTGGGTGACCACCGGCCGGTCGGCCGCGCGGGAAAGATATGGCATCGCCATCGTGCCGAGTGCACCCGCGCCGGTGGCGAGGAAGCGGCGGCGGGAGAACCTAATGTTCATGAAGATGGCTCCGAACCCGAGCTTGCAGGAAGGCACCTCATTCCGGGGTTCGCGCGTTACGCGCCCGGGACGACGGGGCAAGCTATATTGAGACAATGTGACGCAGCAATAACGCGCAAGCGCAGGCTCAGGCGTTGCCGGCGGCCCGGAATTGCGCGCCGGCGCGCTGCAGGTTCTGCGGCAGGCTCATCAGCAGGGCCTTGCGGTCGGCGACCGCCGAATGAAACTGGTCGAGGGCAATGTTGAAGGCGGTGAGCGCGCCTTCCTCGATCGCGCCGTGATCGTAACAGCGCAGCGTATCGCGCAGGATGTCGTCGGCTTCGGTCTGCATCTGGTCGAGCTCTTCGGTGGTCTCGCACTTGCGCGCGGCCGCGATCATGTCCAACAGCCGATCACGCAGATGGTTGTTGTTGTCGCGCTCGTCCTTCTTCAGATAGCCCGCAAACCACGCGCCGATCGAGCCCATGGCGGACAGCGCCATCAAGCCCCACCAGATGTAATCGCTGTATTTGTCGAGGAAGGTCTTCTCCTCGCCGTCGACGAAGGCGGCTGCACCGGGATGCACCGGGATCACGGCGTCCTTGTCGGTATCGGGCGTTTCGATCTTTGCCGCCAGCGGGAATTCCGTCACCAATTGCTGCCGCACGGCGAACAGCTGGCGCGTGAACGCCGCGATGGTGGTCTCGGACACGCCTTTGCGCGCCACGATGTGATGCGAAAAGCTGATGGTCTTGACCTCGTCCTCGGGTCGGGCGGGCGAGCCGCCATAGGTGCCGGCAGGGATCTCCGAGGCTTCGTAGACCGGGTGGTTCTGTGCGATTGCGTCCGCCGAATCGATCTCGAGGAAGGTCGGCGTGCCGCCTTCCTTGATAGATGCCGCGATCGCGTCGGCCGTGATCTTGCTGTTGACCGGGCCGGCCGCGAGATAGACGTCGGCCTTCTGCGCCTTGATCGCGTCGGCAACCTCGTTCGCTGGGAATTGCACGATCTCGACCTTGGCGGAATCGACGCCGTATTGCTGCAGGATCACCTTGAGGAGGTTGACGTTGGCTTGGGTGCGGCCGACGACGCCGATGCGATGGCCGGCGAGCTGCGCGATCTTGGTGATCTTCGCGCCCTTCTTCTTGCCCTTGGCGGGCACGGACCACAGCACCACGACGTTCTTGCGCAGGGTCGCGACCGCCTGTGCGTTCTTCGGCACCTCGAGGTCGCCGCGCACGATGGCGAGGTCGACCTTGCCGTCCGCGAGCGCACTGGCGCTGGCGATGGCACTGTCGGTCTGGATCGGGCGCAGCCGCACCTGGCTCTTGTGTTGCGCGAAGCCTTGCGTCAGCGTCTGCACGACCTTGACGTCGTCGCTGTTGGCAGGGCCGACCGCGATCCTCAGCGTCACCGGTCGCATCGCGAAATAGTAGCCGCCGGCTAGCGCGCCGATGATCGCGAGCACCAGGGCCAGAGACACGAGGGCCGTCTTCCGCGCCGCGGATCGCGGCGAAGGCGGAGGGGGCGCTTCGGCCAGGTCCAATCCCCCGGTCATAGATCTCCCAAACAGGCGCTTCAGGCTCAGTTTCATCTTGGCCGGCGATTTACGCCCGCAATTGTAGCAAATTTCTTGTCCGGCGGGGTTACATCTCCGTCATGGTTAGCGGATCGAGGAAATCCCCGTGTGAACCCGGGCGTCAGCGCGGTGCTAGGGTAAAGTTCCCCTGAAGGACGGAGATGGTCATGTCAGAACGGCTCTCGGCAGAGGCGCGCAGGCAGGCGCTGGGCGGACTACCCGGCTGGACCGACGTCCAAGGCCGCGACGCCATCGGGAAAACCTTTGTCTTCAAGGATTTCAACGAGGCGTTCGGCTTCATGAGCCGCGCCGCGCTGGTCGCCGAGAAGATGGACCATCACCCCGAATGGCGTAACGTCTACAAGACCGTGGAGGTGGTGCTGTCGACCCATGATGCCGGCGGCGTCACGGCGCGCGACATCGAGCTCGCCAAGGCGATGAACGCCATCGCCAAGCCGACGGCTTAGCTGACACCTAGCTGACATCTTGCAGCGCCCGGCCGCATCCCCATCTTGTGATCAGCAGGGCATGCGGCGATCCGCCGCCCCTTGCTGAACGGGGAGTTGCAGCATGGCTGCCGAGCACAGTGTTGGCTTTGAGCCGGCCGATCGGCTTGCGGAAGATCGCGAGAGCGTGCGCCGCCGCTTCTGGCGCAAGCTGAAGCGCGTCGCCGCACAACTGCCGTTCGCCGAGGATCTGCTTGCGGCCTATTACTGCGCGTTCGACCGGCAGACGCCGCGCCACGTCCAGGCCTCGCTGTTAGGCGCGATCGCCTATTTCATCCTGCCGTTCGACTTCGTCGCCGACGTCATGCCGATGCTCGGCTTCGCCGATGACGCCGCCGTGCTCGCCACCGCCATCCGCATGGTTGCCGGCCACATCACGAACGAGCACCGCGAAGCCGCCCGCGCCGCGCTGAAGCGCGGGGTGAGCGAGGCGGACGTGGAAGCGGCGTAGTCAAGGCGGATTCAACCACACGTTCCGCTGTCATGCCCCGGCTTGACCGGGGCATCCAGTACGCTGCGGCCTCTCGATTCAATCACTGACGTCACGGAGTACTGGATCGCCCGGTCAAGCCGGGCGATGACAGTGAGTGTGTGGCTGCTGCTGCCGCGAGCATCGTCATTGCGAGCGAAGCGAAGCAATCCAGACTCTTTCCGCGGAGGGATTCTGGATTGCTTCGTCGCTCCGCTCCTCGCAATGACGGCCGCTATTTCTTCTCCGCCCGCGCCTTCTCCGCGTCCCACGCCTGGAATTGCCTGAACAGCGTCTCCTTGTCCGCATCAGACACGGTTGCTGCCGCAGGGCTCTGCTTCAAGAACGCCTCGAAGCGCTGCCGTGTCACCGGCTCGATGCCGTGCTTGTCGAGCCATTGCTGCGCCACCGGCAATCTGTTCCAGCCGGAAAGCGGCGCCGCCAGCGAGACCTCCTTCCACTTGGGATGGAAGGGCGGGTTCTGCAGTGCCGTGAATTTCGTGAAGAACGCGTCCACGAACAGTGCGAGCTTGCGATAACGCTCGGTGTTGGGCGCCCAATTGTAGGCCGCGAGCACCGCGGGCACCGCGATCGTGTCGACGCTCTCACCCTCCTTGATGAGATTCGGGTAGTCCTTGGCGGTCAGGGTTGCCGGCAGATAGTCGCTCTGCAGCGGCTTTGCATAGTCCACCTTCGCGAGATGGAAGCGGCCGTCATTGCCGAAGGTCGAGACCGATTTGTACGGCTTGCCTCCGACCACGATGACGGCATCGATCTGCCCGGCCTTCAGCTTCTCCATCGCGATGCGTTGCTCGACATAGACGAAGTTCGCCTTGATCCCGAGCCGCTCGAACACCGTCAGTGCGGTGACGAAGGTCCCGCCATTGGGCAGATCGACGCTGACCTTCTTGCCCTCGAGGTCCTTCAGCGTTGCGATCGATTTCGGCGCGATGACCTGCATCTCTTCATTGTAGAGCTTGGTCACGTAAGTGAACTGTTTCTTGATGTCCTTGGCGAAGCCCTTGCGCTCGAGATAGTCGAGCGTGTCTGCGCGCACGATGCCGAGATCGACGCCCTGCAGGAACAGGATGTCGGCGACGCTCTGCACCGAGCCGCGGCCGACGATCGGCAGCACGCGGATCTTGTTGCCGTCGTCGAGCACCGAGGCGAGGTCGGCGCCGAACTGCACATAAGTCCCGCCGATCGTGCCCGTGATCAGCGTGACGGTGTTGGCGTTCAGCGCCTGCTTGGTCGAGTTCGAGCCGAACTGGAAGATGGCCTTCAGGCTGTCCGAGACCTTGGCCGGATCATATTCGGCCTGCTCGGCGTGGGCGGCGAAGGCACAGATGGTCGTGATGGCGGCAAGCGCCATTTTCAAAGTATTACGCATGATGTCCCCTCTGAATTGGCCTAATTCGAGAATTGGGCGAGGCGCTGGCGCGCTTCCGCCGATCCGAGACTGGCAGCCTTTTGATACCAGTCGCGCGCGGCGGTCGCGTCAGCGGCGATGCGCCGCGAGTCGCTGGTGCCAAGCACGGCCGGGTCATAACTCTGCGCCAGCAGAAACGCAGCCGTGGCATCCTGTGCATTGGCCGCGCGTTCAAGCAGCAGGCGGGCAGCAACAATATCGCCGACGCCCAACAGGCTCTTCGCGCGCGTCATCAGCGCGGCCAGCGTGTCAGCATCGAGCGTCTTCGCGGGCGCAGGCGGTGCGGGCGGCGCCGCGACGGGCGCGGGCGCTGGTTGGGTTTGTTCTTGGGCTTGCAGCGCGGTCTGATAGGCGGTCGCGATTGCCTCTCGGCTCGGTGTGGCAGGTGCAGAGAGAGCCTGCATGTCGGCGCTCGCCAGCCTCGTGTCGCTCACGCGAGCCGCATCCTTGGGCGGGATCTGCGGTGTGGTCGGTGCGCTGGCCGACGCCATAGCTGGGTCCGCCATGATGCGGACCCAGCTATCGGCATGAGTGGCGAAGAGGCCGCGCAAGTCGGACTGAAACAGTGTGACCAGAACTGCCAGAGTGGATGCCGCCAGAACGGCCGCGAGCACACTTGGGACCATTCTGGAGCGCAATGTCACCGGTGCATATTCGCTCGGGTCCGGCGCACCGAGCGGATCGGACAGAAACAGTGGAATTGGATCGTCCTGCGCGAGCTCGGCGCGCTTGGCGCGTGCACGGATATAGGACGCGATGGGCGGATGTGATGCCGATCGATCGGAATCGTGCGCGTGCGATTCCTTCGACAGACGGTAGGCCGTCGTCTCCATGGTGTGATGCTCCCCTTTACTGACGCAACGCAGGGGCAGTCCCGGCTTCAGTCTTCTTGTTGTTGTCCAGAGGTCCCCGCTAACTGGAACCGGTAAATCGCCGTCCGATTCAGCCCAAAAAACGACGGCGGTTTGCGCGAATCTGGAAATATTTGGGTTTGATTACGGCGGCGCGGCGGAATGCACCGCAATTTTGCTCGCGATGGTTGAGAGGATTTTACGATGCGGCGGCAGGCGCAGCTTTGCGATGTCGCGGTCGTCGACGCTGCCCGTCTCGCCCGCCGCTGTCATTCCCCGCGACCCGGCTACGCCAAGGCTTCGCCGAGGTTTCGGTCTTGGGCACGCCGAAGCTTGAGCGTAGGCGGCAAGCGGGGAATCCAGTACACCGCGGCGTCTCGGCTAGATCACTAACGTCTCTGGAATAATGGATCGCCCGGTCGAGCCGGGCGATGACAGCTGTGGATGTTGAAACAGCGTCGCGATGACATCGCGATCACGGATGCAGGATCACCTTGCCCATAGCCTGACGGCCCGCGAGCACCTTCAACGCATCCGCGGTCTGGGCCAGCGGGAAGGTGCGGTCGACATGCGATGAGATCTTGCCTTCCGCGGTCCACTTCACCAGCTTCTCGAGATTGGCGCGATTTTTCGCCGGGTTGAGCCGCGTCCAGGCGCCCCAGAACACGCCGCGGATGTCGCAGCCCTTCAGCAGCGCGAGGTTCAGCGGCATCTTGGGAATGTCGCCGGCCGCAAAGCCGATGACGAGGAAGCGGCCTTCCCATGCGATCGAGCGCAGCGCCTGTTCGGCGTAAGCACCACCCACCGGATCGAAGATGATGTCGACGCCCTTGCCATTGGTGAGCTTGCGCAGGCCTTCCTTCAGATCTTCCTTGGCGTAGTTCAGCGTCAGCTCGGCGCCATGCGCTTTGGCGAATTCGAGCTTCTCGTCCGACGAGGCGCAGGCGATCACCTTCAAGCCCATCAGCTTGCCGAGCTCGCAGGCCGCAAGGCCGGTGCCGCCAGCTGCACCCAGCACGGCGAGCGTCTCGCCCGGCTTGGGGCTGGCGCGATCCTCCAGCGCGTGCAGCGCGGTGCCGTAGATGATGATGATGCCGGCCGCGCGGTCGTAGTCGAGACTGTCGGGGATCTTCACGATCGATGCCGCCGGCAGCGCGATCTTCTCGCGGGCGCCGTTGTGGCCGCAGGAGGCGACGACGCGGTCGCCGACCTTGAGGTCAGTGACGCCGGCGCCGATGCTCTCGATCACCCCGGCAACTTCCGCCGCCGGCGAGAACGGGAATGGCGGCTTGATCTGGTACTTGCCCTGGATCATCAGGATGTCGAAGAAATTCAGCGCCGCCGCCTTGATCGCGATGACGGCTTCGCCGGGCCCTGCCACCGGATCCGGCACCTCAGTCAGAACGAGGTCGTCGGGCTGGCAATATTGCGAGCAGAGGATGGCTTTCATGGCGGCACCTTGAGAGCGTTTCGAGTGGAATTATAGTTGGGTCGTTTCTGCCGGATTTACTGCGGCCGGACAATCCGGATTCTTTGTCTCGGACCACGCGACGGCCTAACCTCCCGTCATTGCGAGCGCAGCGAAGCAATCCAGAGTCCGCACCGCGGAAATAGTCTGGATTGCTTCGCTGCGCTCGCAATGACGAAATTCGCGGAGAAAGGATTCAAACGATGTTTGAAACAAGCCTGCTCGAGACCAAGCGCATCCTCATCACCGGCGGCGGCTCGGGCCTGGGCGCCGCGATGGGCCGCCGCTTCCTCGCGCTCGGCGCCGAGCTCGTGATCTGCGGCCGCAAGCTCGATCGCCTCGAGGCAACGGCGCGCGAGATGCGCGAAGAGACCGGCGGCAGGGTCACCGCGATCGCCTGCGATATCCGCGACGGTGCGGCCGTCGACAACATGATGGATGCGATCTGGCGCGAGGCGCCGCTCGACATTCTCGTCAACAATGCCGCTGCCACCTTCATCGCACAAAGCGAGCATCTCTCCTTCCGCGCCGCGGATGCGATCCTGGCGCCGACGCTGCACGGCGCGATGTATTGCACGCTCGCCGCCGGCCGGCGCTGGATCGAGGCCAAGCATGCCGGCGTCGTGCTGTCGATCCTGTCGACCTCCACCATCACCGGCCGCGCCTTCACGGTTCCCTCGGCAATGGCGAAGTCGGCGCTGCTGGCGATGACCAGGAGCCTTGCGGTGGAATGGGGCCCGAAGCGCATCCGCACCGTCGCGATCGCGCCGGGCCCGTTTCCGACCGCAGGGGCCACCGGGCAGCTCCGTCCCGAAGGCCGCGACGAGGGCTGGTCCTCGCGCAACCCGCTTGGGCGCACCGGCGAGCACAGCGAGCTGGCCGATCTCGCCAGCTTTCTGGTCTCGGACCGTGCCGCCTACATCAATGGCGAGATGGTGGTGATCGACGGCGGCGCGCATTTGCGCAGTTCCGGTGCCGAGGATCTGCTCGGCTGGACCGAGGCGCAATGGGCCGCTCAACGCGCCGCCAGATCCAAGGCGTAACCGCCGCCGATACCGCTAACTGCCTTCCCAAATTGGACTTTCCCGGCTATCCCTGGCCGGGGACAACGCGCGCTCGGGCCATCTTCCAGTCACAATATTGAGGGAACCACTGCGGCATGTGGCGGGTGCTGATTTTAGCTTTGACGACTGGCGTGGCGGCCGGGGGAATCGCCGTTTCTGCGCGGGCGCAGACGGCGCAACCGGCGCCCAAGTCCGGTTCTGCTCCGAAAGAGGCGACCCCCAAGCCGGCGGCGCCGCCGGCCAACACCAACGCAAAGGCGACCCCGAAGCCCGAGAGCAAACCGGCGGCCCCGGCTGCGGCAGTTGCGGGGGGCGCGGAGCCGACCCTGATCGGGCAGTTCGGCACCTGGGGCGCCTATTCGGCGACGCCGAACGGCAAGAAGGTCTGCTTCGCGCTGGCCAAGCCGTCGTCGTCGAAAACCAACCCGCCGAACCGGCCGCGCGATCCCGCCTATGCCTTCGTCTCGACCCGGCCGGCCGAGAAGGTCAACAACGAAGTCTCGGTCATGATCGGCTATGCGCTGAAGCCCGGCTCGGAATCGACCGTCGAGGTCGGCGGCGCCTCCTTCGCCATGTACACGCAGGGCGACGGGCTCTGGATCAAGAACGCGGCCGAGGAGGAGCGGATGGTCGAAGCCATGCGCAAATCCGCCGATCTCGTCGTCAAGGGCGTCTCGGCCAAGGGCACCGAGACGACCGACACGTTTTCGCTGAAGGGCCTCGCCCAGGCGCTCGACAAGATCGCGCAGGACTGCAGGCGTTAAGACTGCGGGCGTTAAGTCTGCTGGCGATAAGGTCGCAATCGGCGGTTCCGGTTGCTATATAGGGGTATCCCAAAGGTGCTGCCGTCATGGCCGGGCTTGTCCCGGCCATCCACGCGCTGGTTCCGGCGGGGAGAACGTGGATGCCCGGGACAAGCCCGGGCATGACGAGACAGCAGCAATCTCAGGCAACCGATGACCGAGCCGCACAACGCCATCCTGGTGGAGAAGACTCCGCTCGAAACCTATGTGCCGCCGGCAAAACCGTCGCTGATCGGCCTGTCGCGCGCCGAGCTTGCCGATCGCCTCGGCGAGATCGGCGTCGCACCGGCCCAGCGCAAGATGCGGGTGCAGCAGCTGTGGCACTGGATCTATTTCCGCGGCGCCCAGAGCTTCGATGACATGACCTCGATCTCGAAGGGCATCCGCGCCGATCTCGCCCAGCATTTCACCGTGGACCGGCCCGAGGTCGTGGCCGAGCAGATCTCCAACGATGGCACCCGCAAATGGCTGCTGCGTCTGCCGAGCGGCGACAATGTTCAAAAGGCGCACGAAGTCGAATGCGTCTACATCCCCGAGACCGACCGCGGCACGCTGTGCGTCTCCTCGCAGGTGGGGTGCACGCTGAACTGCGCCTTCTGCCACACCGGCACCCAGCGCCTGGTGCGCAATCTCACCGCCGGCGAGATCGTAGGCCAGGTGATGGTCGCGCGCGATCGCCTCAACGACTGGGCCGATCGCGAGGACGGCACGCGCCGCGTCACCAACATCGTGATGATGGGCATGGGCGAGCCGCTCTACAATTTCGACGCGGTGCGCGATGCGCTTCTGATCGTCGGCGACAACGAAGGCATCGGCATCTCCCGCCGCCGCATCACGCTGTCGACCTCGGGCGTGGTGCCGAACATCGTGCGCGCCGGCGAGGAGATCGGCGTCATGCTCGCGATCTCGCTGCACGCGGTGCGCGACGAGCTGCGCAACGAGCTGGTGCCGCTCAACCGCAAATATCCGATCAAGGAGCTGCTGCAGGCCTGCCGCGACTATCCCGGCGCCTCCAACGCGCGCCGCATCACCTTCGAATATGTCATGCTCAAGGGCGTCAACGATTCGCTCGACGATGCCAAGCTGCTGGTGAAGATGCTCAAGGGCATTCCGGCCAAGATCAATCTGATCCCGTTCAATCCCTGGCCCGGCACCGCCTATGAATGCTCGGACTGGGACCAGATCGAAAGGTTCTCCGAATACATCTTCAACGCCGGCTATTCCTCGCCCGTGCGCACCCCGCGCGGCCGCGACATCCTCGCCGCCTGCGGCCAGCTCAAGTCGGAGACCGAAAAGCTCTCGGCGCGCGAACGCCAGGCGCTGCGCGCCATGGCGATGACGGATTGAGTTGTTCATGCCGTCGCTCTCGCATTCCTGTCATTGCGAGCGCAGCGAAGCAATCCAGACTGTCTCCGCGGCGGCAGTCTGGATTGCTTCGTCGCTGCGCTCCTCGCAATGACGACTGAGTTGGCATTTTCGTCATGTCCCTGATCGGCCGCCTCGTCGTCATCTTCATCGGCTTTCTCGCCGCCTGTTTCGTCGGCGGCATGATCGTCGTCGTCGCGCTGCTGTTTCCGGAATTCGCCGATCTCGGCGCCGGTCCGGTCGATCAGGGCACGATCGACATCCTGCTCGGCTTCGGCTTCATCTTCGTCTCCGGCTTCGCGCTGGTGCCGGCGGCGGTGATCGTCGCGATCACCGAAGCGCTCTACATCCGCAGTGCGATCGCCTATGCCGTCGGCGGGGGCCTCGTCGGGCTCGCCTGCTATCTCGGCCTTATTCCCTTCCACGCCGACACGCTGCAGTTCGAGGGCATCGTGCGGCGTCACCTGGAAATCATGACGGGTGCCGGCATCGTTGCCGGCGTGGTCTACTGGCTGATCGCCGGCCGCAATGCCGGCGCCTGGCGCATCCCGCCGCCCCCGCGCAAACCGCCGCCGCCATTGCCGTCGAATTCGCGGCCGGATTGAGACGCCGTCATTGCGAGGAGCGAAGCGACGAAGCAATCCAGGGTCCTCTGCGGAAAGATTCTGGATTGCTTCGCTTCTGCCTTCGCTCTTCGAGCTACGGCGGACAAGTCGCTCGCAATGACGGATTCCGGGGTTTCCATCCCCTTCCCACTCCGCTAAACCGCGCGCCATGAACCGGACTGGACTCTTCATTGCCCTGGCGCTGTGGCTCGTCATCGGCGTCGCCTTCGGCCTTTATCCCGAGCTCGACCTCAAGCTCGCTTCGCTGTTCTTCGACCCCGAGACCAGGACTTTTCCGCTCAAGCTGAACGAGTGGGCCGGCTTTGCGCGCGATGCGGCGATGTGGATCGCCTGGGCGTTCGCCCTTCCCTCGATCGTCGCGCTCGTGGTCAAGATGGTCCGGCCCGACCGGCCGCTGATGGTGCCCGGGCGCACGATCATTTTCCTGCTGGTCACGCTGATCATGTCGGCCGGCATTTTGACCAACCTGACGTTCAAGACTTATTGGGGCCGCCCGCGCCCGGTGGTGGTGACCGAGTTCGCGGGCGACCAGCAATTCGTGCCGTGGTGGGATCCGCGCGGCGGCTGCGGGCGCAATTGCTCGTTCTTCTCCGGCGAAGGGGCAACGGCATTCTGGACGCTGGCGCCGGCCGCGCTGGCGCCGCCGGCGTGGCGGCCGCTCGCCTATGCTGCCGCCGTGGTGTTCGGTGCCGTCACCAGCACCCTGCGCATGGCCTTCGGCGGGCACTTCTTTACCGATGTCTCGATCGCCGGCCTCGTCACCTTCGTCGTGATCTGGTTCGCCTACGCGCTGATTTACCGCTGGCCGCGGACGCGGTTCTCGGACGAGGCGGTGGATGCCGCCTTGACCCGGCTGAACATGCCCGCCTACCGGCTCCGCCAGCGCCTGTTCGGCCGCAAGACCGGCCCCGAACCCTCGGTTTGAGCCATTAAAGGGGTGCCGAGCCCCGCGAAATTTGATATTCGCGCGGTCAAACCCGCCTGTCACCTCAGCTTGAGACCCGATTGGAAGCCCCATGACCACGATCCTGAAAAGCCTGCCCAAGGGTGAGAAAGTCGGCATCGCTTTTTCGGGCGGCCTCGACACCTCTGCGGCGCTGCTCTGGATGAAGCAGAAGGGCGCGCGCTGCTACGCCTACACCGCCAATCTCGGCCAGCCCGACGAGGCCGACTACAACGAGATCCCGCGCAAGGCGATGGAGTTCGGCGCCGAGAAGGCGCGCCTGGTCGACTGCCGCACGCAGCTGGTCCATGAAGGCATCGCCGCGATCCAGTCCGGCGCCTTCCATATCTCGACCGGCGGCATCACCTATTTCAACACCACGCCGCTCGGCCGCGCCGTGACCGGCACGATGCTGGTCGCGGCCATGAAGGAGGACGGCGTCAACATCTGGGGCGACGGCTCGACCTTCAAGGGTAACGACATCGAGCGCTTCTACCGCTACGGCCTGCTCACCAATCCCGGCCTGAAGATCTACAAGCCCTGGCTCGACCAGCAGTTCATCGACGAGCTCGGCGGCCGCGCCGAGATGTCGGCGTTCATGACCGCGCAGGGCTTCGCCTACAAGATGAGCGCCGAAAAGGCGTATTCGACCGACAGCAATCTGCTCGGCGCCACGCACGAGGCCAAGGATCTCGAAAGCCTCGACAGCGGCATCAAGATCGTCAACCCGATCATGGGCGTGCCGTTCTGGCGCGACGATTGCGCCGTCAAGGCCGAGAAGGTTGTGGTGCGCTTCGAGGAAGGTCAGCCGACGGCTCTCAACGGCCAGACCTTCTCCGATCCAGTCGCGCTGTTCCTCGAAGCCAATGCGATCGGCGGCCGCCACGGCCTCGGCATGAGCGACCAGATCGAGAACCGCATCATCGAGGCCAAGAGCCGCGGCATCTATGAGGCGCCCGGCATGGCGCTGCTGCACATCGCCTATGAGCGCCTCGTCACCGGCATCCACAACGAGGACACGATCGAGCAGTACCGCATCAGCGGCATGCGCCTGGGCCGCCTGCTCTATCAGGGCCGCTGGTTCGATTCGCAGGCCCTGATGCTGCGCGAAACCGCGCAGCGCTGGGTTGCCCGCGCCGTCACCGGCGAGGTGACGCTGGAGCTGCGCCGCGGCAACGATTATTCGATCCTCAACACCGAGAGCCCCAACCTCACCTATGCGCCGGAGCGGCTCAGCATGGAGAAGGTCGAGGACGCCGCCTTCACGCCGGCCGACCGCATCGGCCAGCTCACCATGCGCAACCTCGACATCGCCGACACCCGCACCAAGCTCGGTCTCTATTCGAAGACCGGCCTGTTGTCGGGCACTGAAGGCTCGCAGATATTCCGGCTCGAGAGCGACAAGGGCTGACGCTCTCGCTGTCGTAGGCTGGGCAAAGCGAAAGCGTGCCCACCATCTTTCCGCAACCGAGATAGTGGTGGGCACGGCGCTCTCGCGCCTTTGCCACCCTACGATTACTGACGTCCCGTAGCCCGGATCGAGCGAAGCGAAATCCGGGGCCGCTGCCAAGCCGATGAGATTCCCGGATTGCGCTTCGATCGATCCGGGCTACGGGCTTAATGACGGTGTCATGCTCGATCGCTAGCTTCCTGTGTCCATCGGAACGGAATTGCGGAGCATCAAACATGGTCACGAGATCGGCACTCGCCTCTCTCATCGTCCTTTGCTGGACATCGTCGCTGCAGGCGCAGACGATCTATCCGATCGATCGTGCCGAGATCCTCACTGGAGCCAAATTCGACTTCAAGGTCGAGCTTCCCGGTCTGGTCGATCCCGCCAAGTTGAAGGTGACGGTGAACGGCGCGGATTATGCGGCCGCGTTCGGCCGTTCCGGGAGCTTCATCGAGCGCGAGGACGGCAAGGAGCAGTCGGCCCTGATCCTGCGCGACGTCACGCTGACCAAGCCCGGCAGCATCGTGGTCGACGTGAACGACGGCACGCGCCAGCGCAGCGTCACATGGACGGTCTACGACACCGGCGCGCGCAAGGCGAAGAACGTCATCCTGTTCATCGGCGACGGCATGTCGCCGGCGCATCGGGTCGCCGCGCGAATCCTGTCCAAGGGGATTTCGGAAGGCAAGAGCCGCGGCAAGCTCGCCATCGACGACATGCCGCATATGGCGCTGGTGGCAACCGCCGGCTCGGACTCGATCATCACGGATTCCGCCAACTCGGCGAGCGCCTATGCGACCGGGCACAAGAGCGCCGTCAATGCCCTCGGCGTCTATGCCGACCGCACCGCAAGCCCGCTCGACGATCCCAAGGTCGAAACCATCACGAGCCTTGCCAAAAGGCAGCTCGGCATGGCGATCGGTATCGTCACCAATACCGAGATCGAAGACGCGACGCCGGCGGCGATGGTCGCGCACACCCGTCGGCGCGCCGCCTATGACGACATCGTCGAGCAGTTCTTCGCGGCGAAGCCGGATGTGATGATGGGCGGCGGCAGCGCGAATTTTCTGCCGAAGTCGGCTACCGGCTCCAAGCGCAAGGACGAGACCGACTACATCGCGAAGTTTCGCGATGCCGGCTATCAGATGGCGACCACCGCGGGCGAGCTCAGCGCCGCTGCCGCAAAACAGGAGACGAGCCGGCTGCTCGGCCTGTTCGCCACCGGCAACATGGACGGTGTGCTCGACCGCAAATTCCTGAAGGGCGGCGGCGTCAGGAAATTCCCCGAGCAGCCAGACCTGACCGAGCAGGTGCAGGCGGCGCTGAAGATCCTCGCGAAGAACGAGAGCGGCTTTTTCCTGATGGTCGAATCCGGAATGATCGACAAATACGCGCATTTGCTCGACATGGAGCGCGCCGTCTACGACACGATCATGCTCGACAACGCCGTGCGTCAGACGCGCGAATGGGCGCGCGCACGCGGCGACGATACTCTCATCCTGGTGCTGGCCGATCATAATCATCCCAACAGCCTCGTCGGCACGGTGAATGACGACATGGGCACGACGCCCAACGTGCCCTTGCGCGAGCGCGTCGGAGTCTACGATCAGGCCGGATTTCCCAACTATCCCGCGCCGGATGCGGAAGGTTATCCGTCACGCGTCGACGTGAGCCGGCGGCTTGCCATCTTCTCGGCGAGCCTGCCCGACCACTACGAGACGTTCCGTCCGAAGCTCGACAATCCCAACGAGCCGACCGTCAAGGCCGGCGACGACGGCACCTACAAGGCCAACGACAAATACAAGGAGGTCCCGGGCGCGGTGCTGCGCCCCGGCAATCTGTCGGCGCTGGTCGGCGCCAGCGTGCATTCGGGCGAGGACGTCATCCTGACCGCGACCGGACCGGGCAGCGAGCGCGTGCACGGCTCGATGGACAATACCGACGTGTTCCGTGTCATGGCCGATGCGCTGGGATTGGCTGCGCGACAATGATGACGGGTCGACTGCCAATCTGGGCACAACTACATGCCTGCCGCACGCGAGCGCGGCAGGGCGGCCGCCCTGGTTCGCTCACGCTCTATGAATTTACGACGAGTGAGGCGGCGTGAAGACCAGCTTCACAAAGCTGCGGAAGAGCAGGATCTGTCGCTCCAGCCGCTTCGGGTCGTTGAGCGTCTTCGACATGATGATTGCGCCGTCGACCACGCACGAGATCATCTCCGCGAGATCGTCAAGGTCCATCGGCTCGCGGGGCGGATAGACGGCGGCGATCCCGTCGAGAATTTCGCGGAAGTGCGCATTCCAGCTCCGGACCGATTGCGCGGTCAGATTGCGAACATCGCGGTCGAACAAGCGCTCCTGATAGCAGATGCTGGCGATCAGGCAGCCGGGATGGCCGTTCGGCAGATCGGCCATGACTTCGGCGAGCAGTTTCAGCGAGATCAGGAACGACTGCAGCGGGTCGTCGGAGAGCTCACGTCCGCGCCTGAAGATCTCGTCGAACAGGCGATCATTCGTATCCACGTAGCGGCGCAGCATCTCCCGTGCGAGCGCGTTCTTGTCCTTGAAGTGATAGAAGAAGCCGCTCTTGGTCAGTCCGGCCTCGGCAATGACCTCCTCGATCGAGGTGGCGCCGAAGCCCTTTGCGAGCACCGCCGCTTCCGCGATTTCGAGAATGCGCTCGCGCGTCGCATCGCCCTTTCCCATCGATGTCTCCAGAACTGTACCGACGGTGCGGAAATTGGCCCTTGGGACCAAGCACCTCTCCGAGTGACTCGTGCAAATCTTTGATTTGTCTACGCTTGCCGGTGGAAGTTCAGCCGCACCACGGGGCTTCTAGAGCGACGCGACATTATGCGGCACCAAATGCCGCGACCGAACACGGGCATGGCGCGACCGAATGAAGAGAGCGGGCCCGTCCAAATGATGGAGCGATCAATGGCCAGATACAGGCATGGTCTGCCGCAGCGCGGCGGCGGCATTTTCCTGACCGACGGCGGCATGGAAACAACCCTTATCTTTCACCACGGGCTGGAGCTGCCCCACTTTGCGGCATTCGTGCTGCTCGACAGCGCGGATGGCCGCGCGCACTTGAGGCAGTACTACGAAGCCTATCTGCGTATCGCGCGGCAGCATGGGCTCGGCTTCGTGCTCGACAGTCCGACTTGGCGCGCCAACCCTGATTGGGGCGCCAAGCTCGGCTATGATGCGGCCAGGCTCGAGGCCATCAACATGCGCGCCATCCGCTTCCTCGACGAATTGCGCGGTGCTTGGGAGGCCCCCGGCACGCCTTGCGTCATCAACGGCGCGATCGGTCCGCGAGGCGACGGCTACAAGGCCGGCAACATGGACGCGGCGGAGGCGGAAGCCTACCACTTGGGCCAGATCGCGGCCTTTGCCGAGGCCGGCGCCGACATGGTGACTGCATTCACGCTGAACAGCATCAACGAAGCCGTGGGCGTGGTCCGTGCAGCCCAGAGACAGAACATTCCGGTCGCGATCTCTTTCACGGTCGAAACCGATGGCCGCCTCGTCCGGGGAGAGTCGCTGCGCGAGGCGATCGAGGCGGTCGACGACGCAACGGAGCGGGCTTGCGAATACTTCCTGATCAATTGCGCACACCCAACGCACTTCGAGAGTGCACTCGCTACAGGCGAGGCTTGGGTCCAGCGCATCCACGGCATTAGAGCCAATGCATCGGTCAAGAGCCACGCCGAGCTCGATGAATCGGAGGCGCTAGACAGTGGTGATCCCGCAGATCTCGGCCGCCGCTACCATTTGCTCAGGCGCGCATTCCCCGGCATGCGCATTCTCGGCGGCTGTTGCGGCACTGATCACCGGCATGTTGCCGCGGTTTGTGAGGCATGTCTGCCGTCGGAAGCAATGACGGCGTGATAAGAAAAATGGCCGGGATTGCTCCCGGCCATTTTCTTTTTGCGAAGGTCCTACTGGCGCGGCGGAGGCGCCGCATTGGCCTGGCCGCCGTTGAGCAACGGCGTGATACGTCGGACGGTGACGCGCCGGTTGATCAGGCTCGGCCCCTGCGTCTGCTCCTTCAGGTATTGCTCGCCATAGCCCTGCGACGTCAGGTTTTCCGCGGGCACATTGAACTGCTGCGTCAGCAATTCGGCTGCGGCCTGCGCGCGGCGGTCCGACAGCGACAGATTGTCGACCTCGTTGCCGACCGCATCGGTGTGGCCCTCGATCAGGAACACCTCCTGCGGGTTGGCCTGGAGCGCCTGGTTGATGCCGTCGGCGATCACTTGAAGCCGCGCCGCCTGGTCCGGCGGAATGGTCCACGATCCCGTCTCGAAGTTGATCGTGTTGACGTCGATGCTCGGCATCTGCATGCGAACGTTCGGGCTGTAGCGGATCTCGTCGAGCGAGTAGCGCCGATCGATCCGCTGCACCGGCGGAGCCCGCATCGTTTCGTAGATCACCTGCGGCGGCGCCTCCTGGGCGTCGACGATGTAGCGATCGTAGGGAATGCTGACCACCGGCGGCGGCACGTCGACGTAGAAGCCGCCGACCGCCCGCGGATCGCGGTAGGTGTTGTCGATGATCACGATCTCGCGTCCGCGCGGGTCCCTGCGGATACGACGGAGCAGCGAGCCGTCCGGCCCGACCACGGTGATCACCTCGCTGCCATCGGGACGGATCACGACGGTGCGGGTTTCGCCGCCGACGGTGTCGGTGCGGATGTCGCGGGCGCCGTAGCGGAAGCGATAGAGATCGTTGCCGCGGACATAGGCCTGGCCGCCCGGATCGCGGATGATGATGCGGTCCGGCTCGGTGTAGACGGTGCGGCCGCCTTCGACGACCTCGCGTCGCTGGCTATGGAGATCGGCGATGGTGGCGCCGATCACGGCGCCGGCCACCACGCCGGCACCGATCGCGAGCGGCGTCAGGTCACGCTGTTGCGGACGCGGCGGCGGCGGCAAGGGCGCTGCGACCGTCGGCGCGGCGCGGAACGCGGGCGCGACCGTCGGCGGTCTGTATTGTGCCCTGTCGGGCGGCGGTGCTGCGGCGGGCGTGCCGGGGACCACGGTCGGAGCCGCGGCGCCGGCGGGAGGTGCCGGCGGCCGGGCAGGGGCACCCGCCTGCGGGGGCGCAGCCGGAGTCCCGGCGGCGGGCGCGCCGGCAGGAGGCGTTCCACCCTGTTGTCCCGGGGCTGGCGTCGCCGTCGGAGCCGGGGTGGCGCCGGGTGCGGGCGTTGCCGACCCCGGTCGTCCGGCCGGCGGCGGAGTGCTGCCGGGCGCCGGCGTGGCCGTTGGCGCGGGCGTGGCGCCGGGGGCCGGTGATCCTTGCGGGGGTGGCGGCGCGCCAGGACGTACGCCGGGCGGAGGTGCGCCGGGGCGACCAGCCGGCGGTGCGCCGGGCGTGCTGCCCGGAGCCGGCGTTGCGGTCGGTGCGGGTGTCGCCGTCGGAGCCGGCGTTGCTGCCGGCGCGGGCGCGCCGGGGCGTGCCGTGGGCGCAGCTGTCGGAGCAGGCGGTGTTGCCGTCGGCGCAGGCGCGGGCGTCGGCCGGGCCGGCGGAGCCGCTGCCGGAGGCGGCGGCGGAGGGGGCGGGGTCGGGCGAGCCGAAGGCGGCGGCGTGGTCGGGGCCTGCTGCTGCGGCGCCGCCGCGGGAGGCGGCGGGGGAGCCGGGCGTGCGGCAGGCGGCGGCGCCGGCGGTGTGGGAGCGGGCCGCGCGGCAGGGGGCGGCGGAGGCGGCGGTGTCGGGGCGTGCTGCTGCGGCGCCGCGGCCGGAGGCGGCGAAGGCTGCTTCGGAGCAGCAGGCGGCGGCGGGGGCGGCGGAGGTGCCGGACGGGCCGCAGGGGGAGGCGGAGGCGGTGGCGGCGCTGCCGGGCGCGGCGGGGCAGCTGCCGGCGGGGGCGCCGCAGGCGGGTGCGGCGGTGCTGCCGCGGGCGGCGGAGCCGCGGGGCGCGCGGGTGCTGCAGGCGGCGGGGCTGCGGGCGGTCCCTTCGGCGGCTGCTTCGGTTTTCCGTCAGGGCCCGTGTCTTGCGGCTGGGCCTGCGCGACCACGAGCGGCGCGGCGTCTTGCGCATGCGATGCGGTGTTGGCCAATTGCATCGCGGTCAGAGCCGTCGTCGCAAGCAGCACGAAACGAAGGTTGGTCATGGTGGTGAACTTCCCCGGAAGGTTCTTTGTCGAAGTGTCGTGATGAACGGCTACGCGTTAGGCCGCATTGTGGCGGGCGATGCAACCGCGGCTCGATTTATTTCTGCACGCAAATCATCTCACTATGGCAACGTTCATTGCGCATTCAGAAGCTGGTTGCAATCGCCTTGCACTCGTTGGCCCTTTCACACGTGATCCCGCGGCGGAATTGCATCCGTCGCAGGATTGGGCGTAAGCGGTCCATGCGGGCCGCGCGATGGAATCTCTTCAGGCATGCGGCCCGGCAATTCGTCGGGCCGCGGCGGCGAGCCGGGCTCGCGCACCGGCGGCGTGATTTCGGGCTGCGGATTGCCGGGCGGGATTCCGGGCGGTGGCTCAGTTGGCGTACCGGGCGTCGAGGGCGGAATCTCGGGCGGTTCGATCGGCATCGGCACCATCGGGATCGTTGTGCAGAGAACAACAACGACGGCGCAGCGCCGATGTTCCGCGCCACCCGCTTCGAAGCCCGGTTTATTCCGGCGTGTGGCAGACCGCCTCGATATTGTGGCCGTCGGGATCGAGCACGAAGGCGCCGTAATAGTTCGCGTGATAATGCGGGCGGATGCCGGGCGGACCGTTGTCGCGGCCGCCGGCCGCCATCGCCGTCTTGTAGAATGCATCGACCGTGCCGCGGTCCTTGGCGCGAATAGCGACATGCACGGGCTTGTTCATCGCGCCCTCGCCGCCGATCCAGAAATCGGGCTTGCCCTCGGCGCCGAAGCCCGCGGCCGCAGCGTGACCGGTCTGCTCGGCCGTGACTTCCATGATCAGGCTGTAGCCGAGCGGCGCCAGCGCATTCACGTAGAACGCTTTGGCGCGCTCATAGTCGGAGACGGAGAAACCCAGATGGTCGATCATCGCTAACCTCCCTTGTTCGTCCCTGTCAGCGGGACAGAAACGTATTGCTTCGTGTCTTCCGCACGATCGTAAAGCCGCGCCCGACCATGTCGGCAATACAATCCTGCTGCCATTCGTTTTGTGACAGATGCTCGATCACCACCGCACGCGGCCACAGCGATTGTGGCGCGTCGCGGAAGAAGCCGATCAGCACGCGGTCCTCGAAGCCCTCGACGTCGATCTTGAGCGAATCGACCTGCCCGACGCCGGCCTCCTCCAGAATGCGCATCAAGCGCAGCGACGGCACCTTGATCGCCTCGGCACTGGCCGTGCCGGTGACGACGTGGGTGGCGCCGAGATTGCCGCCGCCGCTCTCGATCATCAGCTCGCCGTCGCTGTCGCCCGCGGCGGCCTGGACCAGGCGAACCTGCGGCGTCTTCGATGCGGCGTGGTTGAAGGAGAGCCGTGCGAAGGTCAGCGGATGCGGCTCGATCGCCACCACTTTTCCTGATGGCCCGACCTGCCGTGCCATCACCAGTGCGAACGTGCCGACATTGGCGCCGACATCGACGAACACGCCGCCCGCGGGGGTGTGCTGGCGCAGGAAGTCGAGCTCGTCGAGATTGTAGTCCGGATTGAACAGCGCGCCGCGCTCGGTCGCGCTGCCCTGGTGATGGAGGCGGAACGAGGCGCCCTGGTATTGCACGTCGACAGGGCCGCTGCGCAGCAGGTTGACCAGCCGCGACATCCAGGGCCGGAACGCGCCGCGCTTCAGCCCGGATCGTTGAGCGAGGCGGATGATTGCGGCCTGCGCCGCATTGGGCGCGAACGCGCCGAACGGCGCGGACGAAGGGGCATTGTCGGACGTCAAGCAGCAGATCCTCGTTGCAGGCGCATGCATAGCCGGTTTTGCGGGGGACTCCAACGCTCGATCACCGGTGTCGTCCCGGGGCGCGAAGCGAATCCGGGACCCATAACCCCAGGGAGGAGTGTGATGCGACACGCTCACTCCGAGTCTTCGTCAAACTTCCTTCCTGTGGGTATCGGTCCCGGATCTGCGCGCTTGGGGCGCGCTTGTCCGGGACGACGGAGAGAGCCTCACGCCGCCTTCCTTGGAGCCTTGCGCTGCCGCAAGAATCGCCCGAGCAGCCGGCGCCTGCCCTTGCGCGGAATCAGGTCGATATCGCTGACGAGCTTGGCGCCGCCCTTGCGCCGCTCCAGCACGATCTTGCGGCTGTGGAAAGCCTCCAGCTCGGCGCGGTGCGCGACGCTGACGATGGTCGCCTTGGGCAACGCGTCGGTGACCATCTTCATCATCTTGTCCTGGCTCTTCTCGTCGAGCGCGGAGGTCGCCTCATCGAGCACGACGATATCGGGGTTGTGCAGCAGCAGCCGCGCAAAGGCGAGGCGCTGCTTCTCGCCGCCCGACAAGGTCTGGTCCCATGGTCCTTCCTCCTCGATCTTTTCCTTGAGATGATCGAGGCCGACCTTGTGCAGGGCTTCGCCGATTTCGTCCAAGGTCCAGTGGTCGGCCGCGCCGGGATAGGCGACCGCCCGCCGCAACGAGCCGGAGGGCACATAGGGCCGCTGCGGCAGCATGAACAGTCGGCGGTCGGCATGGAAATTCACGCTGCCGCCGCCCCAGGGCCATAGGCCGGCGATGGCGCGCACCAGCGTGCTCTTGCCGGTGCCGGATTCGCCGGCGACCAGGAGCCGCTCGCCGGGCTCGATCACCACCTCGGTCTCGCCGACCACCGCGGTGCCGTCGTCGAGCGTGACCGAGAGATCCTTCAGCTCCAGCATGGCCTCGCTGCTGGTCTCGCCGCGCTTGATGCGGCCGAGGCCATCGCCCTGCTCGGCGCGCTCGAGGCCGTCGAGCGACATCATCAATGAGGCGATGCGGCGCGCGCAGGCGTTCCAGTCGGCGAGCCGCGGATAATTGTCGACGAGCCAGCCGAACGCGCTCTGCACGATGGTGAAGGCGGATGCGGCCTGCATCACCTGCCCCAGCGTCATGGAGCCGTCGAGGAATTTTGGCGCGCAGAGCAGAAGCGGCACGACCGGCGCAACGAGGCTCGATCCTTGCGACACCAGCGTGGTGCGCATGTGCTGGCCGGCGAGCCGCGCCCATTGCCGCAGCACGTTCGTGAAGTTGCGATCGAGGCCGTCGCGCTCCTCCTCTTCGCCGCCGAGCAGTGCGATGCTTTCGCCGTTCTCGCGTACGCGTGTCAGGGTGTAGCGGAAATCGGCCTCGGCCTGGTTCTTATCCTCCGAGACTTGCACGAAGCGCCGGCCGATCACGGTGATCGATCCGGATGCGATCGCGGCGTAGAGCATCGCGGCGATCACGAGGAAGCCGGGAATGGTCACCGACGAGCCGCCGAGCGTGACGGTGAGCGCGCCGCCGATGGTCCAGAGCACGACGATGAAGGTCGCGGCCGACAGCAGCGCGGAGGTGACGCCGGCAATGAAATCGACCGGCGCGTCGGTGGCAATGCGAAGATCCTCCGCGATCCGGTATTCCGGATTCCCGTGATCGCCGCCGACGAGGTTGAGCTGGTAGTAGCGCCCGTTCTTGAGCCACCGTGTCAGCACGCTCGCGGTCAGCCAGGCGCGCCAGCGCCGCTGGATGCCCATGCGCGCGAACACCTGCACGACTGCGAGCACGATGCTGCCGATCGCGAGCGGGAAGAACATTGCGGTGAGATGGAAGACACTCGCCGCATCGCGCTTCTCGATGGCGTCGAAGATCGCACGATTCCAGACATTGATGCCGTATTGGAAGCCGACGGTCAGCACGATCAGCAGGACGAGACCGATCGAGAACGGCCAGGCTAGGCGGTCGCCGTTGCGGCCCCAGAAACCGCGGGCGCTGATCCAGAACCGCGTCAGCAGATAATCCTTGCGGACCTGCTCGGCTTCCTCCGGTGACAGTTCGGGGTCGGGTTCGACCAGCTCGGGCGGCGGCGGTGTCACGTCGTCGCCGTTCTCGCCTTGGATATCGATGATGGGCGGCTTCTTGCCCTGTTCGCGCGTCGCGGCCGGTTTGTGCATGAGCGGACAACGCGAAGGGAACTCAGCCGGTTCCCGTGAGGTTCCGCGGGCCCCTATTCGGCGGCGCCGTCCCTGACGCGCCTGATCCGGGCTGCCCGATGCAGAACGCGCGACAATTCCTCGATCGAATAGGGCTTTTGCACGAGATCGAAGCCGGCAACGCCCTCTTGCGACAGGGCTTGGCTGTAGCCGGTGGTCAGCACGACCGGCACGCCGATGCTGCGGTCGCGGATCGCCTGCGCCAGATCGAGCCCGGTCATCCCGGGCATCACCACGTCCGAGAACACGACGTCGAAGCGGTCGGCGTCCACGACGAGCTCGGCGAGCGCATCGGTCGCGTTGTCGATCAGAGTGATGCTGTAGCCGAGCTCGGTGAGGCCGTCGGCGGCGAAATTCGCCAGCTCGATATTGTCCTCGACCACCAGGACCGACATGCCGCTGCCGGCCACCGCCGGCGCCGTGTTGGGCGCCTGGCGCTGCGGCAGCAGGTCCGGCGGCACGCGCGGTAGATAGAGCGAGAAGGTGCTGCCGCGCCCCACCTCGCTCGTGACAGTCACTTCGCCGCCGGACTGTCTGGCGAAGCCGAACACCTGGGACAGGCCAAGGCCGGTGCCGTGGCCGACCTGCTTGGTGGTGAAGAACGGCTCGAAGATGCGCCCGAGCCGCGCGGCGGGAATGCCGACACCGGTGTCGCTGACGGTTACGCGGACGAAGCCGTGGCCTGCCATGCCCGGGCCAGTCGATGCCAGCGTGTCCGGAACGGCCGTCGTGGCCTCGACCTTGAAGACGATTCGTCCCTGGCCCTGCATGGCATCGCGCGCATTGGTCGCCATGTTGATCAGCGCCGTCTCGAACTGGCTGGCATCGGCATTGACGAGGCACGGCTCCGCCGGCGGCTGCATGACGATCTCGATCGCGGGGCCCAGCAGCGTGGCGAGCATGTCGTGCAGCGACTGCACCCGCGCGCCGACGTCGAACACCTCCGGCTTGAGGGTCTGGCGCCGCGCGAAGGCGAGCAGCTGCGAGGTCAGCTTGGCCGCGCGCGCCACCGAATCCGCAATGGCCGTGATGTAGCGCTGTCGCCGCTCCTCCGTCAGCTGCGGGCGGTTCAGGAGATCGACGGAAGCGCGGATCACCGTCAGGAGATTGTTGAAGTCGTGCGCGACGCCGCCGGTGAGCTGGCCGAGCGCTTCCAGGCGCTGGCTGTGCTTCAGCGCCTCCTCGGCCTCGCGCCGCTTTGCAGCCTCCGCCTGGAGGTGCTGGGTGCGCCGCAGAGCGAGCGCCAGCAGCAGGAACAACAGCGCGGTGGCGGGAATGCCGAACACCAGATGCTGGCCGATGGTCGCGAGCCAGCGGGCGCGGATCGCCGAGGTCTCGAGTCCGGCGCTGACATAGATCGGATATTCGGCGACGCGCCGGTAGGCGATGCGCCGCTCGATCCCGTCCGAGGGCCAGGCGACGGTGATCAGGCCGTGCTGGGGCTGGGCCGCGATTTTCTGGCCCACCGGTCCGGTCGGATCGAGCCGAAGCTCGTGGTCGAGTCGGGGAAAATGCGTGAGCATCGCGCCGTCGGTGCGGCCCATCGCAAGGAAGCTGCCGGGATCGGACCCGATTCTGGCGTAGAAGCTCTCGAAATATTCCGGCAGCACCGAAGCCTGGATCACGCCGATGAAGCGGCCGTCGTCGGACTCGCGGCGGCGGCTGACCCCGAAGAAGCGGGCGCCCTGATAGGGCGGCCGTGGCGTCAGGGCCGTGCCGATGAACGTGCCGATGCTCTGGTCGACATGGGCATAGAAGTAATCGCGGTCGGCAAAGCTCAGGTCCGGCGGCGGCGAGACGAGGCTGTTGACCAGCGCCTTCCCGTTCGCATCGAAGATCCAGGCCGATTTGAGCTGCGGCAGCGAATCGCTCAGCCGCTTCAGCCGGCGATGCAGCGTCGGCTCCCGGGCGCGGATGACGTCGTCGGGCAGGCCGCGCACGACCTCGTTGAGCTCGGCGAGGCTGCGATCGATGGTCTCGAACACCTTGAGCGCGTGCTCATGGGCGACATCGACCGTGCGCTCGATCTCGCGGTCGGCGGTATCCTTGGTCGATGTGTAGGAGATCGCAGCGGCGACGGCGAACAGCGCAATCGGCAGCGCCAGGGATGCCGCCATCATCCACTGCAACAGCCTCAGCGAGTTGCGTTGCGCCCTCTGCACAGTCGCTCCGTCCCTGACGGGAGCTTAACTGAATCCCGCGTGAGGAAGGAAGCAGCTTGTGCTGGAACCGCTGGTTGTGAGCCGGAAACTTGCGCGCCCAGCGGGTCAGAGAAAATTCTGCTCGAATTGACGGCAAATGCAGGACACCCCGGCCGGTTTGGCCGGGGCGCAAAGGGGGGACTTCGCCTCAGATTTGCCGTTCGACCATCTTGAGCTTGAGCTCGGCGATGGCTTCGGCCGGGTTGAGGCCCTTCGGGCAGGCCTTGGCGCAGTTCATGATGGTGTGGCAGCGGTAGAGCCGGAACGGATCCTCGAGATTGTCGAGCCGCTCGCCAGTCGCCTCATCCCGCGAATCCGACACCCAGCGGTTGGCCTGGAGCAGCGCGGCGGGGCCGAGATAGCGCTCGCTGTTCCACCAATAGCTCGGGCAGGAGGTCGAGCAGCAGGCGCAGAGGATGCACTCGTAGAGACCGTCGAGCTTCTCGCGGTCCTCGTGGCTCTGGCGCCATTCCTTCTGCGGCGTCGGCGAGGTGGTCTTCAGCCAGGGCTCGACCGAGGCGTACTGCGCGTAGAAATTGGTGAGGTCAGGGACGAGGTCCTTCACCACCGGCTGGTGCGGCAGCGGGTTGATCTTCACCGCGCCGTCCTTCACGTCGTGCATCGACTTGGTGCAGGCCAGCGTGTTCTGGCCGTCGATGTTCATCGCGCAGGAGCCGCAGACGCCTTCGCGGCAGGAGCGGCGGAAGGTCAGCGACGGGTCGATGTGGTTCTTGATCCAGATCAGGCCGTCCAGCACCATCGGACCGCAATCATTGGTGTCGACGTAATAGGTGTCGACGCTCGGATTCTTGCCGTCATCCGGATTCCAGCGATAGACCTTGAACTCGCGGAGCTCGGTCGCGCCCGCAGGCTTCGGCCAGGTCTTGCCGCCTGATATCTTGGAGTTCTTCGGAAGTGCGAATTCAACCATTCGATTAAGGCCTTCGCTGTTCGATCAATACAAGCGCGACGTTTAGTAAACGCGAGCTTTGGGCGGGATGTACTGAACGTCGTTGGTCATGGTGTAGTTGTGAACCGGGCGATACTCGATCCTGACCTTGCCGGCATCGTCCAGCCAGGCCAGCGTGTGCTTCATCCAGTTCTTGTCGTCGCGCTCCGAGAAGTCCTCGCGGGCATGGGCGCCGCGGCTCTCGGTGCGGTTGGCGGCCGAGTTCATCGTCACCACCGCCTGCGAGATCAGGTTGTCGAATTCCAGCGTCTCGACGAGGTCCGAATTCCACACCAGCGAGCGGTCGGACACGGCGATGTCGGTGATGCCGCTGTGGACCTTCGCGATCAGGTTCTGGCCTTCGCTCAGCACCTCGCCGGTGCGGAACACCGCGCAATTGTTCTGCATCACGTGCTGCATGCCTTCGCGCAGCTTTGCGGTCGGCGTGCCGCCCGAGGCGTAGCGGTAATGGTCGAGACGGCCGAGCGCCATCTCGGCCGAGTTCGCCGGCAGCTCGGGCTGCTCGGCGTTGGGCGTGAGCTTTTCCGCAAGGCGCAGCGCGGCGGCGCGGCCGAACACGACGAGGTCGATCAGCGAGTTGGAGCCGAGGCGGTTGGCGCCGTGCACGGAGACGCAGGCGGCTTCGCCGATTGCCATCAGGCCGGGGATCACCGCGTTGTCGTCGCCGTCCTTCTTGGTCAGCACCTCGCCGTGATAGTTCGTGGGGATGCCGCCCATGTTGTAATGCACGGTCGGCACGATCGGGATGGGCTCGCGGGTCACGTCGACATTGGCGAAGATCTTGGCCGATTCCGAGATGCCCGGCAGGCGCTCGGCGAGCACGGCGGGATCGAGATGGTCGAGATGCAGGAAGATATGGTCCTTCTTCTTGCCGACGCCGCGCCCTTCGCGGATCTCGATGGTCATCGCGCGCGAGACCACGTCGCGCGAGGCGAGGTCCTTGGCCGACGGCGCGTAGCGCTCCATGAAGCGCTCGCCCTCGGAGTTGACGAGATAGCCGCCTTCGCCGCGCGCACCCTCGGTGACGAGACAGCCCGAGCCGTAGATGCCGGTCGGATGGAACTGCACGAACTCCATGTCCTGCATCGGCAGGCCGGCGCGCAGCACCATGCCGCCGCCGTCGCCGGTGCAGGTGTGCGCCGAGGTGCAGGAGGCATAGGCGCGGCCGTAGCCGCCGGTCGCCAGGATCGTGGTCTGGGCGCGGAAGCGATGCAGCGTGCCGTCGTCGAGCTTGAGCGCGATGACGCCGCGGCAGGTGCCCTGGTCGTCCATGATCAGGTCGATGGCGAAGAACTCGATGAAGAACTCGGCCGCGTGGCGCAGCGACTGACCGTACATCGTGTGCAGCATGGCGTGGCCGGTGCGGTCGGCGGCGGCGCAGGTGCGCTGCGCCTGGCTCTTGCCGAACTCGGTGGTCATGCCGCCGAACGGACGCTGGTAGATCTTGCCGTCCTCGGTGCGCGAGAACGGCACGCCCCAATGCTCGAGCTCGTAGACCGCGTCGGGCGCGTTGCGCACCATGTATTCGATCGCGTCCTGGTCACCGAGCCAGTCCGACCCCTTCACGGTGTCGTACATGTGCCAGCGCCAGTCGTCCTTGTGCATGTTGCCGAGCGAAGCGGAGATGCCGCCCTGCGCCGCGACCGTGTGCGACCGGGTCGGAAACACTTTCGTAATGCAGGCGGTGCGGAGGCCGGCCTCGCTGCAGCCGACGACCGCGCGCAGGCCTGCGCCGCCGGCGCCGACCACGACGACGTCGTAGGTGTGGTCTTCGATCGGATAGGCTTTTCCGTTGGTGGCGGGAGCGCCGTTGCCCTTGCCATTCGTCTCAGCGGCCATGGGTTACACTCCGGAAGAAAGCTTCAGGATCGCATAGGTCGAGGCGAGCGCCACGGCGACCGAGAAGAAATTGTTGAGCATGATCGCGGTGAGCTTCAGCTTCTCGTTATGGACGTAGTCCTCGATCACCACCTGCATGCCGATCTTCATGTGCCAGGCGCTGGCGAAGATGAAGAGGAGCAGGATCACCGCAACGGGAATGGAGCTCAGGGTCTGCGCCGCGTAGACCTGGTTGCGGCCGAGCAGCATCATGATGATCACCAGCGCGGGGATCATCAACAGCGTCATGGCAACGCCGGTGATGCGCTGGCGCCAGAAATCGGTCGTGCCGGAATGCGCGGCGCCGAGATTGCGGACGCGCCCGAGCGGCGTGCGCATCGAGGGCCGCTTCGGAGAGCCGTGGGATTCGTCGAAGCTCATCGGCCGCCTCCGTTCGCATAGGCGATGATCCAGATCAGCACCGTCAGCGCGATGCCGCCGATCAGGGCGCCCCAGGTCAGCGCTTCGCGCTCATTGGCCTTGAAGCCGTAGCCGAGATCCCAGACGAAATGCCGGATGCCGCTGAGCATATGGTGCATCAGGGCCCAGGTGTAGCCGAACACGATCAGCCGGCCGATGATGCTGCCGGAGAAGGCCTGGACATGGGCATAGGCGGCCGGGCCGGAGGCCGCGGCAACCAGCCACCAGACCAGCAGCAGGGTTCCGACATAGAGGGCGATACCGGTGGCACGATGGACGATGGACAGGGCCATCGTCAGCGTCCAGCGATAGGTTTGGATGTGCGGCGAAAGCGGTCGTTCGATCCGTGCGGTCATGGGCGGCTTTTGATGTTTGTTGCGGCCCAGCATGGGGCGCGCGGGGATCGCGAGAGGTTGGCTCTATTTACGGAGTCGATTTGGCCTGCGCAATCACCAATTCGCCATAAACGGAACCCGGGTTCAGCTCTATGGCCTTGATGAACCAAGGCCAATCAAGGTCTTGGTATACCAGCATATGGGTCCGCCAACGAAAGTGTGAATATAAGTTCGCTCTTTGATCCCGAGCGTATGGCGCATTGAAATCACTATTGGAACGCCTCTAAGCCGCCTCGGGCCCTCGTGATCGCAACTCGCGAGGGGCATCGCCGAGGGTGAACCAGCCCGGCTGCCGCCCCATCGCGATGCTCGCCGCGCGCCACGGTTCCTGCAGCGCGGGCGGATATGCGCAGCCTGCATTCCACCCCAGCCGGGCCCCGCGACGCGTCGACCGCCGAAATCGGATCGCCTACAGCTGCCGATGCGGCCGTGCTCCGAACGTGAGTATCGGGCGGGCAGACCGGGCGCCGGGCAGGTCTGAGGTGATTGCAGGTCTTGATATCAGGGACATTGTCGAGCTCGCGCTGTTGCTGATCGCAACCGGCGCGCTCTCGGGATTTCTGGCCGGCGTGTTCGGCATCGGCGGCGGCGCGATTCTCGTGCCGGTGTTCTACGAATGCTTCCGCATCGCCGGCGTGCCGCTGGAGGTGCGGATGCCGCTCTGTGTCGGCACTTCGCTCGCCGTGATCATCCCCACCTCGATCCGCTCGTTCCAGGCGCATTACAAGCGCGGCGCCGTCGACATGGCGATCCTGCGGGTCTGGTGGCTGCCGATCCTGATCGGCGTCATCGCCGGCAGCGTGGTCGCGCGCTTCGCGCCGGAGCGGCTGTTCAAGATCGTATTCGTCGCCGTCGCCTGGTCAGCCGCGGTCCGGCTGATCTTCGCCCGCGAGATCTGGAAGCTCGGCGATGATCTGCCGAAGGGCGGATTGATGCGCGTCTACGGCTTCTGTGTCGGCATCCTCTCGACCCTGATGGGCATCGGCGGCGGCCTGTTCTCGAACCTGCTGATGACCTTCTACAGCCGTCCCATTCATCAGGCGGTCGCGACCTCCTCGGCGCTCGCGGTGCTGATCTCCATCCCCGGCGCGCTCGGCTACATCTATGCCGGCCGGCCTGCTGCCGCGAACTATCCGGCCGTCGCAGCGCTGCAAGTGCCATTCGCGCTCGGCTACGTCTCGCTGATCGGCGCCGTGCTGGTGATGCCGATGAGCCTCGTCACGGCGCCGCTCGGTGTGAGAGCAGCGCATGCGATGTCGAAGCGCGCGCTGGAGATGGCGTTCGGGTGCTATCTGTTGATCGTCGGCAGCCGGTTTGCGCTGAGCTTGATCGGCGGGCTGTAAGGGGTTGGGGCGCGCGCCCCACACACTCAGTGTCATTCCCCGCGAAGGCGGGGAATCCAGTATTCCAGAGGCGACAGTGATTGAACGAGAGGTCGAGGCGTACTGGATGCCCCGCCTTCGCGGGGCATGACAGCGAGCGGGTGGCGCGCCTAAAGCCCGCGCCCCTCACTTCCTCGCGTAGATATCCTTGTACGTCTCGCGCAAGACGTTCTTCTGCACCTTGCCCATCGTGTTGCGCGGCAGCTCGTCGACCACGAACACCCGCTTCGGCATCTTGAATTTCGCGAGGCGCCCTTCGAGGCCCTTCAGCACGGCTGCTTCATCGATGCTCGCGCCGGGCTGGCGCACCAGCACCGCGGTGACGCCCTCGCCGAAATCGGCATGCGGCACGCCGATCACGGCGGACTCCACCACGCCGGGCATGGCGTCGATCTCGCTCTCGATTTCCTTCGGGTAGACGTTGAAGCCGCCCGAGATCACGAGATCCTTGCCGCGGCCGAGGATGTGCACGTAACCCTTCGCATCGATCTTGCCGAGATCGCCGGTGATGAAGAAGCCATCAGGCCGGAACTCGGCCTTGGTCTTCTCCGGCATGCGCCAATAGCCCTTGAAGACGTTCGGCCCCTTCACCTCGATCATGCCGATTTCGTCGCGCGGCAGCTCTTTCCCCGTCTCGGGATCAGTGACGCGCACAGAGACGCCCGGCAGCGGGAAGCCGACCGCGCCGGGCACGCGCTCGCCGTCATAGGGATTCGACGTGTTCATGTTGGTTTCGGTCATGCCGTAGCGCTCGAGCACGGCATGTCCCGTGCGCGCCGACCATTCGCGATGCGTCTCGGCCAAGAGCGGCGCCGAGCCCGAGATGAACAGCCGCATGTGCTTGGTCGTCTCATGCGACAGCGCGGGGCTCTGCAGCAGGCGGGTGTAGAAGGTCGGCACGCCCATCAGCACCGTGGCGCGCGCCATCAGCTTGATGATTAGGTCCGGATCGAGCTTCGGCAGGAAGATCATCGATGCGCGCGCGAACAGCGTCACGTTGGTCGCCACGAACAGGCCGTGGGTGTGGTAGATTGGCAGCGCGTGGATCAGGACGTCCCTATCGGTGAAGCGCCAATAGTCGACGAGCGAAAGCGAGTTGGACGCCAGATTGTCATGCGTCAGCATCGCGCCCTTGGAGCGGCCGGTGGTGCCCGAGGTGTAGAGGATCGCGGCGAGATCGTCGTTTTCACGCGGCACCGTCGTGAACTCGCGGCTCGCTCTGTCGGCGGCCTCCGTCAGCGAGCCCTTGCCGTCAGCCCCGAGCGTCTCGACCTTCGCCTTCACTTTGGCGGCGATCGGGGCGAGCCCTTCCGCCTTGGCGGGATCGCAGACCACGAGCGACGGCTCGGCATCGCCGATGAAGTAGTCGAGCTCGTTGAGCGTATAGGCCGTGTTAAGCGGCAGATAGACCGCGCCGGCGCGCACCGTGCCGAGATAGAGCACGATGTTGGCGACCGACTTCTCCACCTGCACCGCGACGCGGTCGCCGGGTTTCACGCCACGGGCGACCAGCACGTTCGCCATCTGGCCCGCGCGCGCGATCAGATCGCCATAGCTGATATGGGCGCCGTCATGCGTCTCGATCGCGAGCCGCTTCTGATCGGCGAGGGCCTCGAACAGGCGGGAAAACAGGTTGGCGTTGGCAGCTTGGTTCATGCAACATTCCTCGCCGGCACAGGCCGGTCAAAACCGAGGGCTGGATTAGCAAAAACCGCCCCGATGAAGCAACGGAGACAGTTTGCATGTCAAAAAGCGGAAAACGCGTGGCCTGGGTCACGGGCGGTGGCAGCGGGATCGGGGAGGCCGGCGCCGAAGCGCTAGCGGCCGACGGCTGGATCGTTGTGGTCTCGGGCCGGCGCAAAGACGCCCTGGAGACCGTGGTGGCGAAGATCACTGGGGAAGGTGGGGCGGCCGAGGCCCTTGCGCTCGACGTCTCCAGCGCGGCCGCAGCCCAGAAGGCAGCCGACCAGATCGTCGCAAAGCACGGCCGCATCGACCTCCTCGTCAACAATGCCGGCATCAATGTTCCCAAGCGCAGCTGGAAGGACATGGAGCTGGAAGGCTGGGACAGACTGGTCCAGGTCAATCTCAACGGCGTGCTCTATTGCATGCGCGCGGTGCTGCCGACGATGCGCAAGCAGCAAGACGGCGCAATCATCAACGTCTCGTCCTGGGCCGGCCGCCACGTCTCGAAGATGCCGGGCCCGGCCTACACCACTACCAAACATGCGGTGCTGGCGCTGACGCATTCCTTCAACATGGACGAATGCGTCAACGGCCTGCGCGCCTGCTGCCTGATGCCGGGCGAGGTGGCGACGCCGATCCTGAAGCTGCGTCCGGTGGTGCCGAGCGAAGCGGAGCAGGCGAAGATGCTGCAATCGGAAGACCTCGGCCGCACCATCGCCTTCATCGCGGGCATGCCGGCCAGAGTCTGCATCAACGAAGTGCTGATCAGCCCGACGCATAATCGCGGATTCATCCAGACCCCGAACAACAGGGATTGAGGCGAGGCGGAGCCGCAAACTCGTCATTGCGAGCGAAGCGAAGCAATCCAGAAATGTGCCCGCGGAGACAGTCTGGATTGCTTCGTCGCAAGGGCTCCTCGCAATGACGGCGGATGGGCCCCCACGAACATCCCCGCCGATAGTTTCACCCATCACAAAGAATTTTTCCTCGAAACCGCACCACAAACCCTCCCGTAGTTCGGTCCAACGACGGCACTGCTGCATCACCCCTCGACTGTCACAGGCGCCGTTGTTGCCCCAACTCAACGCCGGCCATCGCCGGTCTCAATTCAATCGGGAGACTTTCTCATGTCGAAGCGCATTGCCTATCTCGCTGCCGCCGCCTTCAGCGCCCTGGCCATCACTGCGACCGTCGTCGCGCCCGCAAGCGCCGAGGAAAAGACCGTCATGGTCGGCGGCGCCGCGATGTTCCCCTCGAAGAACATCGTCCAGAACGCGGTCAACTCCAAGGACCACACCACGCTGGTGGCGGCGGTGAAGGCCGCGGGCCTCGTGCCGACGCTCGAAAGCAAGGGCCCGTTCACCGTGTTCGCGCCGACCAACGCCGCCTTCGGCAAGCTGCCGGCCGGCACCGTCGACAGCCTCGTCAAGCCCGAGAACAAGGCGACGCTGACCAAGATCCTCACCTACCATGTCGTGCCCGGCAAGCTCGAAGCCTCCGACCTCACCGACGGCAAGAAGCTGAAGACGGCGGAAGGCGAGGAGCTGACGGTGAAGAAGATGGACGGCAAGGTCTGGATCGTCGACGCCAAGGGCGGCACCTCCATGGTGACGATCTCCAACGTCAACCAGTCCAACGGCGTGATCCATGTGGTCGACACCGTGCTGATGCCGGCCTCGTAACACCGCGCGATCCTGTTTCATCCCCGAACAGGATGGTCTCAGACCGCGAGCCGGGGATACCCGGCTCGCTTTTTTGTGACCACAATAGCCTCGCGGCATCGATTCGATGGCGGGCGGGATGTAACGAAAGCCGAAACACCGGCGTATAATTGCTGTCACACGACCTCAGAATGGAACCCGCCATGGCGAGCCTCACAGTCACCGACGAGCAGGTCACGGCTATCAAGTCCAAAGTGATCCAGCCGACCTGGGTGCGGGTCATGCACTGGGTCAACGCTTTCGCCATGATCCTGATGATCCTGTCGGGCTGGCAGATCTACAACGCCTCGCCGCTGTTCGACTTCCGCTTTCCGCGCGAGTACACGCTCGGCGGCTGGCTCGGTGGCGGCCTGCTCTGGCACTTTGCGGCGATGTGGCTCTTGATGATCAACGGCCTCGCCTATCTCATCACCGGCTTCGCCACCGGCCGCTTCCGCAAGAAACTGCTGCCGATCACGCCGTCGGGCGTGCTCCACGACGTCAGGGCTGCCCTGACCTTCAAGCTCGGCCATGACGATCTCACCGTCTACAATTACGTGCAGCGCCTGCTCTATGCCGGCATCATCGTGGTCGGCGTGCTGATCGTGCTCTCAGGCCTCGGCATGTGGAAGCCGGTGCAGCTCTATTATCTCGTGATGTTGTTCGGCGACTATCCGACCGCGCGCTACGTGCACTTCTTCTGCATGGCCGCGATCTGCGCCTTCCTCGTCGTTCACGTCCTGCTCGCGCTGCTGGTGCCGAAGAGCCTGCGCGCGATGATCATTGGCCGCTGATTAGGAGAATTATCATGGCCAAGCGTCCGTTTCTGATCCCCGGCGTCGACAAACGATTGCTGATCAAGGACTCCATCAAGACCATGCCCGACGTCACCCGCCGCCGCTTCATCGCCGGCGGCGCCAGCCTGGGCGCGCTGACGCTGCTGACAGGCTGCGACGTCGTCGACTCGTCCTCGGCCGAGGAGATGCTGAAGAGCGTCTCGAAGTTCAACGACGCGGTGCAGGCCTTCATCTTCAATCCCGACGCGCTGGCGCCGACCTTCCCCGAGAGCGCGATCACAAAACCGTTCCCGTTCAACGCCTATTACGATCTCGACGACGCGCCCGAGGTCTCGGCCGCGGACTGGAAGCTCGAGGTGCGCGGCCTCGTCGACAACAAGAAGTCCTGGACGCTGGAGGAGCTCTACAAGCTGCCGCAGGTGACGCAGATCACGCGACACATCTGTGTGGAGGGCTGGAGCGCGATCGGCAGCTGGACCGGCACGCCCTTGCGCGATTTCCTGAAACTGGTCGGCGCCGACACGCGCGCGAAATATGTCTGGTTCCAGTGCGCCGACAAGGACGGCTACAACTCGCCGCTGGACATGCGCGGCGCGCTGCATCCGCAGACGCAGATGACGTTCAAATACGCAAACGAGATCCTGCCGCGCGCCTACGGCTTCCCGATGAAGATCCGCGTGCCGACCAAGCTCGGCTTCAAGAACCCGAAATACGTGGTCTCGATGGAAGTCACCAACGACTACAAGGGCGGCTATTGGGAAGACCAGGGGTATAATTCGTTCAGTGGGAGTTGAGGCGAACTCCACTGCCGTAGGGCGGATTAGCGAAGCGTAATCCGCCATGCGTCCGCGCTTGCCGAACGAAGTTGGTGGATTACGCTTCGCTAATCCACCCTACGGCACCGTCTATTTGGCTGGGCCCACCTTGCGCTGGCACAGCGCCGCTACCGCCCCCAGCGCCAGCAGCGCCGCCGACACATTCAGCGCGTAGCTCAAGCTCCCCAGCGCATCGGTGATCGCGCCGACCACGATCGGCCCGAGCGTCTGGCCGACGCCGAACGAGATGGTCATCGCCGCGATGGCGGTCGGCCACACAGGCGGCGCATAGTTGAAGCGGACGAAGGCGGTGGTCGAGCCGACCACGGCGAAGAAGGCGACGCCGAATACAACCGCGGAGACCGCGAGCCAAGCCGGCGAATGCCCGAGCATCGGCAGGGCTGCGCCCAGCGCGTTGGTGCCGAGGATGATGGCGGTGGCAAGTCCGCCGCGATCGAGCGCCAGCACGGCGCGCCAGGCCCAGGGCGTCACGAAGGCGGACAGGCCGATCAGGCTCCAGAACGCCGCCTGCGCCGCGGCTCCGCCGCCGCCGTCGCGCACATAGGCGATCATGAAGGTCATGTAGGCGATGTAGCCCGCGCCGAACAGGAAATAGGCGGCGAGATAAATCAGCACGGGCAGGATCGCGAACGCGGTGTGGCCGCCTTCCGAGAAGCGCGCGCCGCTCTCGATGCGGATCAGGAACAGCGGCACGGTCATCGCGACCGACAGCAGCGTCAGCGCCCACCAGACGATCCACCACGAGCCCGGCCCGAAATATTGCAGCGTGAACGGAGCGATCAGCCCCGAGGACAGAATGCCGATGCCGGGCCCGGCATAGAACAGGCTCAGCAGGAAATTGGCCCGCTCCGGACGCGACTGGGCGATGGTGGCGGCAAGCGCGCCGCCGGCGACGAAGCCGGCCGCCGCGCCCAGGCCCAGCACGAGGCGCGCCAGGCTCAGTGCCACGAAATTGCCGGTCAGTGCGCAGGTCGCGAGCGCGGCGACGCAGGCGAGGGTTCCGCCGCGGATCGCGGCGGCCCAGCCGACGCGCTGGATCAGGCGGGAGGCCACCAGCGCGCCGACGAGATAGCCGACGGCGTTGATCGTGTTCATGAAACCGGCCGCCGAGTAGGACCAGCCGAGGTCCTCCCGCATATCCGGCAGCACCAGCGCATAGGCAAAGCGGCCGATGCCGAGCCCGACCGTCGCTGCCAGCGACAGGGTCAGGATCAGCCGCGCGGGATGCGCGTCGGGCAGGGGGCGATCAGGCGCGTGCAAGGGGTACTCCGGCCTGCCCAGTGTGGCAGGCCCCGCCCCCCTTGCACAGCCGCACCCCGGCAATGGTGTCTTGCCAAGCGTGCAACGCCGCTCTAGCACTCCGGCCGACCTGTCATTCCGGGGCGCACGCGAAGCGGGCGAGCCCGGAATCCATAACCCCGGCTGGTGGTTATGGATTCCGGGCCCGCGCATCCAAGTCGGCTGTTGCCGACTTGGACAACCAAGATGCCGAACTCGGGTAAACCCGAGGTCGGCGGCGCGTCCCGGAATGACGAGAGAGGATCAAGAAGGACACGACCATGGCGACCCACAAATTGCTGCTGCTCCCCGGCGACGGTATCGGCCCCGAGGTGATGGGCGAGGTGAAGCGGCTGATCGACTGGCTCAATGCGGCCGGGATCGCCAAGTTCGAGACCGACACCGGCCTCGTCGGCGGCTCCGCCTATGACGCGCACAAGGTCTCGATCTCCGAGGGCGACATGGCCAAGGCCAAGGACGCCGACGCTGTGATTTTTGGTGCGGTCGGCGGCCCGAAGTGGGATGCCGTGCCTTACGAGGTGCGCCCGGAAGCCGGCCTCTTGCGCCTGCGCAAGGATCTCGCTTTGTTCGCCAACCTCCGCCCGGCCGTGTGCTACCCGGCGCTGGCGGATGCCTCGAGCCTGAAGCGCGAGGCGGTCGAGGGCCTCGACATCGTCATCGTGCGCGAGCTCACCGGCGGCGTCTATTTCGGCGAGCCGAAGACCATCACCGATCTCGGCAACGGCCAGAAGCGCGCCATCGATACCCAGGTCTACGACACCTATGAGATCGAGCGCATCGGCCGCGTCGCCTTCGAGCTTGCCAGAAAGCGCAAGAACAAGGTGACGTCGATGGAGAAGCGCAACGTCATGAAGTCGGGCGTGCTCTGGAACGAGGTCATGACCCAGGTCCACAAGCGCGAATATCCCGACGTCACGCTCGAGCATCAGCTCGCCGATTCCGGCGGCATGATGCTGGTGAAGTGGCCGAAGCAGTTCGACGTCATCGTCACCGACAATCTGTTCGGCGACATGCTGTCCGACATCGCGGCGATGCTCACCGGCTCGCTCGGCATGCTGCCCTCGGCCTCGCTCGGCGAGGTCGACGTCAAGACCAAGAAGCGCAAGGCGCTGTACGAGCCCGTGCACGGCTCGGCCCCCGACATCGCCGGCAAGGGCCTCGCCAATCCCATCGCGATGATCTCGTCCTTCGGCATGGCGCTGCGCTATTCCTTCGACATGGGCGATCTCGCCGACAAGGTCGACCAGGCGATCGCCGCCGTGCTCGCCAGCGGCCTGCGCACCGCCGACATCAAGTCGGAAGGTACCACGTCCGCCTCGACCACGCAGATGGGCGAAGCGATCCTGAAGGAATTGCAGAAGCTGCACGCGTAAGCGGAAAGCACAGAAACGTAGGGTGGGTTAGCCATGCGGCCTGCGCGAAGCGCAGACTGCAAGGCGTAACCCACCTCTTCTGTTCTCCGCGGAAACCAGAGTGGTGGGTTACGCTGCGCTAACCCATCCTACGCACCTGTTCTCGGAGCCCGCTCATGGATGCCTCACCCCGCCCCAAGATCGCGGAAACCATCATCCATGAGACGGTGCGCTTGCGCGAGGCGCAGATCGGGCGGCGCTGCGAGGTGCTCGCGGGCACGCGCATCGAATATGCTTCGCTCGGCGACTACTCCTATCTCGGCGAGAATTGCGACGTCGCCGACGCCGTGATCGGCAAGTTCACGGCGATCGCCAATTCGGTGCGGATCGGTGCGCCGAACCATCCGATGGGCCGTCCCTCGCAGCACCGCTTCACCTATGTCCCCGAATATTACGAGGCGGGCGCGACGCGCGACCGCGACTTCTTCGCAGGTAGGCGCGGCGACCGGGTGATCGTCGGCAACGATGTCTGGATCGGCCACGCCGCCATCCTGCTGCCGGGCGTGAGCGTCGGCGACGGCGCGGTGATCGCCGCGGGCGCGGTCGTCAGCCGCGATGTCGCGCCCTACACCATTGTCGGCGGCGTTCCCGCCCGTCCCATCCGCAAGCGCTTTGACGATTCCGTTGCCGCAAGCCTGCGCCGCATTGCCTGGTGGGATTGGCCGGATGAGCTGATCTTCGAGGTCCTCGGCGATTTCCGCTCGGAAGCGATCGAGGAGTTTTGCAGGCGCTACGATCCGGCTGCGAAAGCGTAGCCTCAAGCCGTCATTGCGAGGAGCGAAGCGACGAAGCAATCCGGAATCTGCCCGCAGAGAGTTCTGGATTGCTTCGCTGCGCTCGCAATGACGAGGGAGAGGCAGGTGTGCCCTACGGCATCTCGCCAAAACAAAAATGGCCGGACTTCGGCCCGGCCATTTTGACTTCAAGTCGACCCGCCTCAGTACAGCGGGAAGTTCTGCGGATAGCCGCCGACATCCTGCGGCGGCGAGAGCGGCTGGCGGTCGATCGGACGGTTGAGGTTCTCGCGGGCGAAGGACGGATAGCCCACGGCCGGCGGGAAGGCGTAGTCGGTGAACTTGCGGTCGCCCGGATTGACCTCGGTGCCGCCGTCGAGCCAGGAGCGCTTGCTCACATAGATGCGGGTGCGGCCCTGCTGGTAGACCGCGTTGGGGCCGCTCGGGCCGTAATAGGGCCGGCCGCGCTCGTCATAGCGCTGCTTGGTCCTGGTCTCGGCGGAAGCCGGGGTCGCGAACGCGATGGCAATCGCGGCGCCCGCCGCAAGCAATGTCGCCAGTTTGTTCGCGGCAGAAAATTTCAAGCTCATCACGTCCCCTTCAGGCGGCAGGCCGCCAGTCGATTTCACCCCATACTAGCCCGGCCAGGGCGGATGCAACTAGGTCAATTGGGTCACACCAGCGCGGAATAATCGTGCGCGCCGGCAAAAGTTGCATGCAAACCAGCCACTTGAGCTTGATGCAGAATCCTTGATGCAGGTCAAAGCGCTCCGCGCAATTGCGCGTTCGCGGCGCCGAGCAGCCAGTCCGGCGAGCCCTGCGGGGCACAGCCGCGGCGCCTGAGCTCGGCATGGGCGAACAATTCGGCCAGCTTCGGCTCGTTGCCCGAGGCCAGCAGCGTGAGCCGGTTCAGCGTGCAGGCGATCGCCGCGCGGCGGGCGGGCAAGCTGTCGCCCTGGCAAGAGAAGCCGGAGATCTGCAAGCCTGGCTCCTCATAGCGCTTGAGATAGCCGAGGCAGGCCCGCGTCCCCTCCGCCGCGCCGACCGGTCGGAACAGGGCAACGGGGCCTAATTTGGTGTCGATCAGGCCGGCCTGCTCGAGCGGGGCATCCGCACCCAAACCCATCTGAGCGGCCAAGCCTGCGGCTGCCGGCCGCGTCACGTCGAATTCGGCGCCCTGGCGGTAGATTTCGAGCTCGGCCACCGGCTTGTCCGCCGCGTCGGTCCAGCGCAGCACGTCCCTGCGGCCGCCTTCGGGATGCCGAAAGATGGTGTAAGAGGCTGTTTTCTCTGATGAATCGATCCGACTGACGGCGAAGCGCGGATGCGAGCGGTCTGCCGTAGTCCAGCTTGGCTTGTCCGCGGGACCGTCACCGCGCAGGTCAGGCAGCTGTCCCAGGCCTGCGAGGGCGAGGATGGCAAACAGGGCGAGCGCCCCCACATACACGACCAGATGCGCGAGCGTGCCGACCACCTCATCGGCGATAGCCAAAAGCCTCAGCTGGATCTGGGTAGGGCTAACGGCCGTGCTGGCCTCAGGCGACTGCATCCACGTCCCTAAGGCATGGTCTTGACGTTGTCTTGAGGCCGGTTCTCGCATAGAAGCGCTGCTCTTCCTGTTTAAGCGTCAGCTTCGGGAACGGGCTTTTTCATCGGAGAGTGAACGATGGGTTACAAAGTCGCAGTCGTCGGCGCGACCGGCAATGTCGGTCGGGAAATGCTCAACATCCTGGATGAGCGCAAATTCCCCGCGGACGAGGTCGTGGCCCTGGCGTCGCGCCGCAGCGTCGGCGTCGAGGTCTCCTATGGCGACCGCACCCTGAAGGTCAAAGCGCTCGAGCATTACGACTTCTCCGACGTCGACATCTGCCTGATGTCGGCGGGCGGGTCGGTGTCGAAGGAATGGTCGCCGAAGATCGGCGCCGCCGGCGCCGTGGTGATCGACAATTCCTCGGCCTGGCGCATGGACCCGGACGTGCCGCTGATCGTGCCCGAGGTGAATGCGGCCGCGACCGAAGGCTTCAAGAAGAAGAACATCATCGCCAACCCGAACTGCTCGACCGCGCAGCTCGTGGTCGCGCTCAAGCCGCTGCACGAGAAGGCGACGATCAAGCGCGTCGTGGTCTCGACCTATCAATCGGTGTCGGGCGCCGGCAAGGACGCGATGGACGAATTGTTCTCCCAGACCAAGGCCGTCTACACCAATGACGAGCTGGTCGCGAAGAAATTCCCCAAGCGCATCGCCTTCAACGTCATTCCCCACATCGACGTCTTCATGGAGGACGGATACACCAAGGAAGAGTGGAAGATGATGGCGGAGACCAAGAAGATCCTGGATCCCAAGATCAAGCTCTCCGCCACCTGCGTGCGCGTGCCTGTGTTCGTCGGCCATTCCGAGGCCGTCAACATCGAGTTCGAGAATCCGATCACCGCCGATGAAGCGCGCAACATCCTGCGCGTGGCGCCGGGCTGCCTCGTCATCGACAAGCAGGAGCCCGGCGGCTACGCCACGCCGTATGAAGCGGCCGGCGAGGACGCGACTTACATCAGCCGCATCCGCGAGGACGCGACGGTGGAGAACGGCCTCGTGCTCTGGTGCGTGTCCGACAACTTACGCAAAGGCGCTGCCCTCAACGCGATCCAGATCGCGGAAGTGCTGATCAACCGCAAGCTGATCACCGCGAAGCAGAAGGCAGCGTAAGGGGCTTACATCGGCCGGACTTCGACCACGTCAGGCACGAAGTGCTTGAGCAGGTTCTGGATGCCGTGCTGGAGCGTCGCCGTCGATGACGGGCAGCCGGAGCAGGCGCCCTTCATGTTGAGATAGACGACGCCGTCCTTGAAGCCGCGGAAGGTGATGTCGCCGCCGTCATTGGCGACCGCCGGCCGCACCCGGGTCTCGATCAGGTCCTTGATCATGTCCACGGTCTCGGCGTCGGCTTCGTCGAAGAACACGTCCTCGTCGTCGAGATCGGACTCGCTTGTGGCCGTGCCGTCGGCCAGCAGCGGCGCGCCCGACATGTAGTGCTCCATGATGGCACCGAGGATTGCGGGCTTGAGCTGCTGCCATTCACCGCTCGCTTTGGTCACGGTGATGAAGTCCGATCCGTAGAACACGCCGGTGACGCCGGGCACCTCGAACAGCTTTTCGGCCAGCGGCGAACGCACGGCTGATTCGCGGCTCGAAAATTCCATGGGGTTGCCGTCGGTCACGACGCGGCCGGGAATGAACTTCAGCGTGGCGGGATTGGGGGTCGCTTCGGTTTGAATGAACATGATTTTCTCCAGACGTCGCCGGTTCAAGGCCGGCGCGTGCTCTATCCCCTAGCAGATGGCGACGGCGAACGCACGGTCAAGGGGAGGCAGGATATTAGCTCATAAAAATCAGAGGGTTGGCCCGACCTCTCCTGGAGGGGGAGGGTCGATCGCGCGCAGCGCGAGCGGGGTGGGGTGATCTCTCCCCACGGGCAGCGTTCGAGGTGGAGAGACTGTCACCCCACCCCGTCTCATGTCTCGCTTCGCTCGACACGAGCCGACCCTCCCCCTCCAGGGGAGGGTAAGAGCAGCGCAGCTACGACAGCGAATCCACGCTTTGGTCGCTGAGGGCGCCCGAGATGATCGTGACCGGCACCGGGAACGTGCCGAGCGCATGGGCGAGCAGCGAAACCAAAGGACCGGGTCCTTCCGCGCCGGGATTGGCGGCGAGCACCAGCATGGCGATATCGGGGTCCTCGTCGATGACAGCGAGCAGCTGCTCCAACGCTTCGCCTTCGCGGATCACCCGTTCCGGCGTGATGGCGGCGATGCCGTTGGCGCGCCCGGCGGCGCGGTCGAGCGCGGCTTCGGCGGCTTCCTGCGCCTCGGCGCGCATGATGTCGGCCACTCCGAGCCATTCCTGGCTCTGCTGTTCCGGCTCGATGATGCGCAGCATGACCACGCCGCCGCCGGCGCGGATCGCCCAGCGGCTGGCGTAATAGACGGCGCGATCCCATTCGGCGCTGTCGTCGACGATGACGAGGCATTTGGGCTTGTGACCCGGCTCGTAGCAAAGTCGCTTGCTGGTCATGCATGTCCCGGATTGTGCACGGCAAGCATGCTGCCACACTCCCGCAACGTTTGGGAGAGGAGAAGCGGCCGGCGCCGTGGCGCCAGCCGGTCTTGCAATGGCGGCTCTAGCGCCGGCGGATGAAGCCGACGATGTCCTTGGAGAGCTTCATGGTCTCGTCGGCGATCGCGCGCGCCCGGTCGGATCCCTCGTTCAGGATCGCGTCGATATGGCCGGGATCGGCGACGAGGCGCTTCATCTCGCCGGCGATCGGCGCGAGTTTTGTCACGCACAGCTCCGCCAGCGCGTTCTTGAAGCTGGAGAACTGGCCGTTGCCGAATTCACGCAGCACGTCCGCCTTCGACCGGCCGGACAGCGCGGCGAAGATGCCGACGAGATTGTCGGCCTCGGGCCGCGCTTCCAGGCCCTTTTCTTCCGTCGGCAGCGGCTCCGGATCGGTCTTCGCCTTGCGGATCTTCTGCGCGATGGTGTCGGCGTCGTCGGTGAGATTGATGCGCGAATTGTCGGAGGCATCCGACTTCGACATCTTCTTGGTGCCGTCGCGCAGGCTCATCACGCGCGTCGCCGGACCCGTGATCAAGGGTTCCGGCAGCGGGAAGAACAGGCCGTCATTGGTGCCCTGCGCGCGGATGGAGTCACCAAAGTCGTTGTTGAACTTCTGCGCGATGTCGCGGGAGAGCTCGAGATGCTGCTTCTGGTCCTCGCCCACGGGAACGTGGGTGGCGCGATAGAGCAGGATGTCGGCGGCCATCAGCACGGGATAGTCGAACAGGCCCACGGAGGCGTTCTCGCGGTCCTTGCCGGCCTTCTCCTTGAACTGGGTCATGCGGCCGAGCCAGCCCATGCGCGCGACGCAGTTGAAGATCCAGGCGAGCTCGGCGTGGCCCGAGACCTGGCTCTGGTTGAACACGATGTGCTTCTTGGGATCGATGCCGGCCGCGATGAACGCCGCGGTCACCTCGCGGGTGTTGCGCGCGAGCTCGACCGGTCCGCCCCAGACGTCCACCCCTTGCGTGATCGCGTGCATGTCGACGACGCAATAGATGCAATTGTGGGTTTCCTGCATCTTCACGAAGTTGACGATCGCGCCGAGGTAATTGCCGAGGTGCAGATTGCCCGTCGGCTGGACGCCGGAAAAGACCCGTTCAACGAATGGCATGGTCAGCCTTCCCATAGGTATTCGGCCGTCGTTTCCAACAGCGGCGCTGCCCCGTCAAGGGTCTTTCGCGCGGGCCGTGGGTCAGCCGGGTCGTTTCAGCGCGTTAACCGCCTCGCGCCAGGAGGCGGCACCGAGGATCTGCAGCAGCAGGCCGTAGACCGCGATCCCGGCCGCGATCTGCGCACCCAGCACGACGAAGCGGATCAGGCCATGCGCCTCCGCAGGCATCAGATCCGCGGACAGCCAGAGCAGGGCGCCCATCGCGGCCGCGGCGAGCACGATCCGCGGCAGCCGTCTTCGCGCGGCATCGTCCACCGAGAAGCCGAACTCGCGCGTGCCCTTTCGGAGCAACGAGAGCGCGCTGCTCCAGGCGCCCGCCGCGATGCTCGCCGCGATCCCGCTCGCGCCGAAGAGATGGCCGAGCAGGACCGCGAGGGCGACCGCGACCACAAAGCCTTTGGCCGTGGCCATGAGCGGCGTCATCGTGTCGCCGCGGGCATAGAACGCCGGCGACAGCGCCTTGATCAGCACATGGGCCGGCAAGCCCAGCGCCAGCCACATCAGCGCGCGCGCGGTGGCCGTGCTGTCCTCCGCACCGAACGCGCCATGTTCGAACAACAGCCGCACGATCGGCTCGGCCAGCACGATCAGGCCGAGCGTCGCCGGCAGCGCCAGCCCGGTCGCAAGCTCCAGCGCACGGGATTCGGCGTGCGCCACCGCGTCGCGATCGGAGCTAGCCACCGCGCGCGTCAGCTCCGGCACCAGCACCGTACCCATGGCGACGCCGACGATGCCGAGCGGCAGCTCGATCAAGCGGTTGGCGAAATAGAGCCAGGACACGGCGGACGGCGTCGCGGAAGCGATGATCGCGCCCGCCACCATCAGCCATTGCGGCCCTGAACTTGCGATCATGCCGGGGATCGCCTCGGCGAAGAAGCCGCGCATCTCCTTGTCGAAACTGGCGCGCAGCGGTGTCGCAAGCCGCCCGCTTCGCTGCGACAGCAGCATCAGCAGCTGCAGCAGGCCGGCGAGGCCGACGGTCGCCGCCAGGATCCATGCGGCGAAGCTGGCCTCTGCCCGCCCGACCAGCAGCACCGCGATCGCGGCGATCAGCGCGATGTTGAACAGCAGCGGCGAGAACGCCGTCAGCGCGAAACGTCCCTGCGCGTTGAGCAGCCCCATCAGCACGGTGACGGGACCGGCGAAGGCGAGATAGGGCAGCATCAGCCGCGCGTTCTGAACGGCGAGATCGAGCGTGCCGCTGCCGAGGAATCCCGGCGCGATGACCGTCATGATCAGCGGCATCAACAATGCGATCAGGAGCGAGATCGCGACCAGCGCTGCGCTGACCGTGCCGAGCACGCGCCCGGCGAACGCCGCGGCTTCCGCCACCCCGTCGCGGTCCCGCACCCGCAACCAGGCCGGGATCAGCGCCGCGTTCAGCGCGCCCTCGCTGAGCAGCCGCCGCACCACGTTGACGAGCTGGAACGCCGCCAGAAACGCGTCCGCCACGGCGCCGGTGCCGAGCAGCGCCGCAATCAGGGAATCGCGGGCAAAACCCAGGAGGCGCGAGGCCAGCGTTCCCGTCGAGACGGTCAGGAAGGAGCGGATCATGCTCTCGAAAATACCGTTGCTTGCCCGCCAAGGCCCGGTCGTGATAGGCCGCGAGCTTCGATTTCAGGCCGACAGGAAGCGGATTTCCGTAAGGTCCGCAATCCGGCAAACAGGATCAAGGTGAATGGCTGACGTGAAATATGACGTTCTCGGCATCGGCAACGCGCTGTTCGACGTGCTGGTTCGGACCGACGAGGCCTTTCTGGCCAAGCATGGCATGACCAAGGGCAGCATGTCGCTGATCGACGAGGCGCGGGCGGCGGCCATCTACAAGGACATGGGGCCGGCCACCGAAGTCTCGGGCGGCTCGGCCGCCAACACCATCGTCGGCATCGGCAGCCTGGGGGCACGCGCCGCCTATGTCGGCAAGGTCAAGGACGACCAGATCGGCAAGCTCTACGTTCACGACATCCGCTCAGCCGGCGTCGCCTTCAACACGCCCGCCGCCAAGGACGGCCCCGCCACCGGCTGCTCCTACATCCTGGTCACCGGCGACGGCGAGCGCACCATGAACACCTATCTCGGTGCGGCGCAGGATTTGTCGCCCGCCGACATCGATCCGGACGAGATTGCTGCTGCCGGCATCGTTTATCTCGAAGGCTATCTCTGGGACCCCAAGAACGCCAAGGAGGCCTTCGTCAAGGCGGCCAAGATCGTCCATGACGCCAAGCGCAAGGTGGCACTGACGCTGTCGGATTCCTTCTGCGTCGATCGCTATCGCGACGAGTTTCTCTCGTTGATGCGGGGCGGCACCGTCGACATCGTGTTCGCCAATGAGTCCGAGCTGCACTCGCTCTACATGACCTCGGACTTCGACACCGCGCTGAAGCAGCTGCGCAACGACGTCAATCTCGGAATCGTCACTCGCAGCGAGAAGGGCTGCATGGTCGTGTCCGTGGAAGACGCGGTCGCAGCGCCGGCCTTCCCGGTCGAGAAGGTGGTCGACACCACCGGCGCCGGCGATCTCTTCGCTGCCGGTTTCCTCTACGGCCTCGCGCGCAACTTCGGCTACAAGCAGTGCGGCGAGCTCGGCGCGCTCGCCGCTGCCGAAGTCATCCAGCACATCGGCGCCCGCCCGCTCGTGTCGCTTAAGGAGCTGGCGGAGCAGCGCGGGTTGACGGGGTAGAGCAAGGCTCTCTCCCCGTCATTGCGAGGAGCGCAGCGACGAAGCAATCCAGAGTCTCTCCATGGCGGCAGACTGGATTGCTTCGCGGAGCCTGTCATCGGGCCGCGCTTCGCGCGGACCCGGTGGCTCGCAATGACGATGGTGATGCAGATGCGCGCCTTGGACTCTGCTGTCTGCATGGCGTTCCTCGGGTTTGATTATTGTTTGAAGTAATCGACTGCCTTCCCGCGCGGCAAGCGCATCCATGCAGCTGCGCCGGTCGCGATGTCGTGACTTGACCGCCTTGGTCCCAGGCACGACGACAGCGGGACTGAACGGCGACGCTCTCTCACAATCTGCGGTGGATTGCCGGACGTCGCCTCACCTCGGAAGGGCTCGAGGCGATATAGTTTCGGCAGCTTGAAACATTTCGTGAGCTGCCGCGTTCAGCACCCGGCCCGGCTCATGGGCTGATTAAGATTTGATGCAATGTCGCCGCCCGCGCATGGGCGGCGAGGGGGGGACCTCAGATGATATCGACCTGGAGCGAATGGAAACGCTATCCCCGTGCCGGACGGGGCGAGAACCTGGAGGCGCCGATTTCGCCCGGGATTTACGAGGTCCGCATTGCCGGCACCGGCGCGCTCTATTCTTTCGGCGCGGTCGACAATCTGGCGCAGGCGCTGGCGCTGCTGCCGGTCGGCTCGAAGTCGTGGTTCGGCCGTCGCGACACCTCCCACGTTCCCGATCTCGAATACCGGACCTGCGCGACGTCCTCCAAGGCCGACGCCAAGGCGGCCGCCGAGCGCATGATCGGCCGGCGCGAGACCTATATGAGCGGCGCGGCGTAACCTCGCGGCTCCGAGTTTAATTCCCATCAGATGTGCGTTGCGGGGCGGTGCATTGCGCGCCGCCTGTCCCTATATTCCGGGCCAATCCGATCGCCCGCAGGGAGAACGCCATGACCCCGACCGCCGCCGCCCGCGCCACTCAATCCACCGCCACCCTGCGCGACCGGTTGAAGGACCCCTCGCTGCTGAAGGAGGCCTGCTATATCGACGGCGCCTGGGTCGGTGCGCCGGTCTTCGCCGTCAACAATCCCGCCACGGGCGTCGAGCTGGCAAAGGTGCCGCAGCTTGGTGCTGACGACACCACCAGAGCGGTCGAAGCCGCAGAGCGTGCCTTTCCGGGTTGGGCCAAGCACACGGCCAAGCAGCGTTCCAACATCCTGCGCAAATGGTTCGAGCTGATCACCGCCAATCGCGAGGATCTCGCGCTGATCCTCACCTCCGAGCAGGGCAAGCCGCTCACCGAGGCGCTCGGCGAGGTCGATATCGGCGCCGCCTATATCGAGTTCTTTGCGGAAGAAGCCCGCCGCGTCTATGGCGAGACCATTCCGAGCCAGCGGCCTGATGCGCGCCTGCTCGCCATCAAGCAGCCGATCGGCGTCTGCGGCGCGATCACGCCGTGGAATTTCCCGAACTCGATGATCACGCGCAAAGTGTCTCCGGCGCTGGCCGCCGGCTGCACCGTGGTGCTGAAGCCCGCCAACGAGACGCCGCTGTCGGCGCTGGCGCTGGCCGTGCTCGCCGAGAGGGCAGGCATCCCCAAGGGGGTGCTCAACATCATCACGGGTGACGCACCGCCGATCGGCAAGGTGCTGTGCGAGCATCCGGCGGTGCGCTTTGTCGGCTTCACCGGCTCGACCGCGGTCGGCAAGATTCTCTATCAGCAGGCCTCGGTCGGCGTGAAGCGGCTCGGCCTCGAGCTCGGCGGCAACGCCCCCTTCATCGTGTTTGATGACGCCGACATCGAGGCTGCCGTCGAAGGCGCGATCGTCTCGAAGTATCGCAACATGGGCCAGACCTGCGTCTGCGCCAACCGCATCTACGCCCAGGACAAGATCTACGACGAGTTCGTGCAGAAGCTGTCGAAGAAGGTCGCGGCGATGAAGATCGGCGACGGCACCGAGAGCGGCGTCACGCAGGGCCCGCTGATCAACATGAAGGCGGTCGACAAGGTCGAGCGCCACATTGCCGATGCCGTCAAGCGCGGCGCCAAGGTCGTCACCGGCGGCAAGCGCAGCGAGCTCGGCCGTTCCTTCTTCGAGCCGACCGTGCTCGCCGACGTCAAGCCGGACTCGCTGGTGTCGCAGGAGGAGACCTTCGGCCCGCTCGCACCCGTGATCTGCTTCAAGGACGAGGCCGACGTTATCGCGATGTGCAACGCCTCGCCCTTCGGCCTCGCCTCGTACTTCTATTCCCGCGATCTCGGCCGCGTCTGGCGCGTCGCCGAAGCGCTGGAATCAGGCATGGTCGGCGTCAACACCGGCCTCATCACCACCGAGGTCGCGCCCTTCGGCGGCGTCAAGGAAAGCGGCCTGGGCCGCGAAGGCTCGCGTCACGGCATGGAAGAATATGTCGAGATCAAATACGTGATGATGGCGGGGGTGTAAGCCACCATCATCTCTCCACGTCATTGCGAGCGCAGCGAAGCAATCCAGAATCCCTCCGCAGAGGCAGCCTGGATTGCTTCGTCGCAAGGGCTCCTCGCAATGACGGAGCTGACGTCGTAGCCCGGACCGGCGATTTGCGTTCGCCGGCGCGAATGGCATCAGCGGCAGACGTAGGCGCCGTTCACATAGACACGGACGCATGCCGCGCCGGCAGCTGCCGCACCCACCGCCGCTCCCCCCACGACCGCGCGTCGCGTGGTTCGACGTGCGACGCCGGCAACGCTCACGGGGGTTGCCGGCCGGCCGACCCTGGCTTCAGCGCTGGGAACGCCGAACGCGATGACGGTGTCGTTTGACCAGTTGGTCGAGCCGAAAATTCCGCAGCCCAGGACGGCTGCAAAAAGTAACATTCGCTTGGTGCCGACCATGGCGATCTCCCTCGTTGTTGTATCAAGCCGAGGTGATCAGCTTTCTCTAATCGTTGGCTCCCGGCTTGATCTGGATCAATGGAGGCGAGATCGCAGCCCCAGAGCCCTTGGGTCGGCGCAAAGCGTCAAAGGCGTGTCCATACTTTGCTGTTGTCCTGCCGCGAAGCGCGACAATCCAGACATGCATTCGTCAGTAAACCGCGCCTAAATCCTCAGCTCCGCTCCGGTCACGCGCCGATACGCTTCCAGATATCGCTTGCTGGTCGCGTCCACCACGCTGGCCGGCAGCGGCGGCGGCGGGGCGTCGCCGTTCCAGCGGCCGGCGCGGCGCTCGACGTCGAGATAGTCGCGCAGCGGCTGCTTGTCGAAGCTCGCCTGCGGCTGGCCCGGCTTGTAGGCATCCACCGCCCAGAAGCGCGAAGAATCCGGCGTCATCACCTCGTCGATCAGGATGATGCGGCCGTCCTTGTCGCGGCCGAACTCGAACTTGGTGTCGGCGATGATGATGCCCTGCTCGCGGGCGAGCTCCTCGCCGAGCGTGTAGATCGCCCGCGTCATGCTCTCCAGCGTGTAGGCGACCTCGTCGCCGACCACCGCGCGCATCTTCGCGATGGTGATGTTCTCGTCATGGCCGCTCTCGGCCTTGGTCGCCGGGCTGAAGATCGCCGGCTCCAGCTTCTCGCTCTCGACGAGGCCCGTCTTCAGCTTCTCGCCGGCGAGCGTGCCGCTGGCGGCGTATTCCTTCCAGGCGGAGCCCGAGAGGTAGCCGCGGATCACGCATTCGATCGGAAACACGGTGGTCCGCTTGCACAGCATGGCGCGACCCAGGATCTCGGCGTGATGCGGCTGCAACGCCGGCACGGCCGCGACGATCTCGTCGGTGTCGGCGCTGATCATGTGATGCGGCACTACGCCTTCGAGCTCGTTGAACCAGAACGCGCTGATCTGCGTCAGCACCGCGCCCTTCATCGGGATGGTCTCGCCCATCACGACGTCGAAGGCGCTGATGCGGTCGGTGGTGACGAGCAGCAGGCGGTCGTCGTCGACGGCGTAGATATCGCGCACCTTGCCGCGTCCGATCTTGGATAGAGGCAGGTCGCTGGAGAGCATGGTGGTCATCGGCAAAGCCTTCGCGCAGGACATCCGGCCGCGTCTGACGGCGCGACCGGAGACCGGATTAGCCTATTCCGGCAGCGGAATGAACTCGTGTTCCTGCGGAACTGCCGCGAAGCGGCCGGTTTTCCAGTCCTGCTTGGCCTGCTCGATCCGCTCCTTGCTGGAGGAGACGAAATTCCACCAGATGTGGCGTGGGCCTTCCAGCGCATCGCCGCCGAGAAACATCATCCGCGTCGCTTTCAGCGCCTTCACGGTGATGCGGTCGCCGGGCCGGAAGATCAGGAGGCGCGGCCCCTCGTAGCGCTCGTTCGCGATCTCGACCACGCCGTCGACCACATAGATCGCGCGCTCCTCGTGATCGGGATCAAGCGGCACGCTCGCGCCCGCCGCCGCCGTGACCTCGGTGTAGAACCAGGGCGAGACCATCGACACCGGCGAGGCGATGCCGAAGGCGGAGCCCGCGATCACCCGCGCGGTGAAGTCGCGCTCGGAGATCATCGGCAGGTCGCCCGCCGCGTAATGCTGGAACGATGGCGCGATCTCTTCGGAGCCCGCCGGCAGCGCGATCCAGCTTTGCAGGCCGAGCATCTTCTGGCCCGAGGCGCGCTGCGCATCCGGCGTGCGCTCGGAATGTGCGATGCCGCGCCCCGCCGTCATCAGGTTCATCGCGCCGGGCGCGATCTCCTGGACGTTGCCCTCGCTGTCGCGATGCATGATCGCGCCGTCGAACAGATAGGTGACGGTGGCAAGCCCGATATGCGGATGCGGCCGCACGTCCATGCCTTTGCCGGAGACGAACTGCACCGGGCCGAAATGGTCGAAGAAGATGAAGGGCCCGACCATCTGCCGCTTGCCGTGCGGCAACGCGCGGCGCACCGCGAACCCATCACCGAGGTCGCGCGTGCGCGGCACGATGACGAGATCGAGCGCATCGCAGGACATGGGATCGCCGAGCACGGGATCGTTCGAGGGCTGCCAGCTCATGGTGGACTCCTTTTAGCTTTGTTGAGCGCGATCGTAGCAGGATTTCGCATCGCCGTCGCGACAAAGGCCGAACCACATACTCCCCTGTCATGCCCCGGCTTGACCGGGGCATCCAGTACGCCGCAGCCCGTCGATTCAATCACTGGCGTCTCGGTGTACTGGATCGCCCGGTCAAGCCGGGCGATGACAGCGGTGGGCGCCGCTAACCCTTGCGTACGGATGGTCCTTGAAAAAACGAGCGCAACGAACGATGTTCGGCTGCCTTCAACCGCACCGTCGCATCACCCGATGACACTTGCCACAACCGAGCTTGCCTTCCGCGCTGCCAGCGTCGCGCTGCTGCTGGTGCTGGCGGCATCATTGCTCTCCGAGTTCCGCAATGTGCTGGCAGCCCGGCTCGGTGCGGCCTTCGCGCTCGGCTCGGCGGCGCATGCCGCGAGCTATTCCATCGGCGTGTCGTCGCTCGTTCCGATCTGGCACGCGCCGCTGATTGCGCTCTCGACCGGAAACATCGTCGTATTCTGGCTGTTCACACGCGCGCTGTTCGACGACGCCTTTCGCCTGCGCTGGTGGCACGGTTTGATCTGGGCTGCGGTGACCGCCTTCAGCTTCGTCGGGTGTCTCTGGATCGCGCCCGGCGGCAACGCGCGGTTCTCGGTGACCGTAGTGAACCTGATCGTGCTCGGTTTCATCGCGCTTGCAGTGGCGCAGACGATCCGATCATGGTCCGCCGATCTGGTCGAGCGTCGCCGCCGCGTGCGCGTCTTCATCGTCTGCGCTGCCGCGCTCTATGGCGGGTTGAATGCGGTGCTCCAGATCCTCGTTGCCTTCAGCGCGGGCGATGTCGCCAACACGATCAACACAGGGGTGCTCGCCTGCATCGTTGCAGCGATTGCCTACACGATGATGCGCGTGGATGGCGCCGATCTGTTTCCGCTTGCGCCAGAGCCTGCACCGGCGATCGCGCTGGTCCAGCCCGTGGTCGAGGACGCCGCCGACCAGAAACTCGTCGATGCCCTGATGCGCCTGATGGCGGAAGAGCGGATCTATCGCCAGGAGAACATCACCATCGGCGTGCTGGCGGGCCGGCTGAAGATTCCCGAATACCGGCTGCGCCGGCTGATCAACCAGCGGCTCGGCTATCGCAACTTCAATGTGTTCCTGAACAACCATCGGATCGAGGAAGCCAAGGCCGCGCTCGCCGATCCCGCCCAGGCCGAGGTCCCTGTCATCACCATCGCCATGGACGCCGGTTTCCAGTCACTGGGGCCGTTCAACCGGGCGTTCAAAGCGGTGACGGGCGTGACGCCGACGGAGTACCGGCGGCTGAAGACAAGTGCGGCCTGATTTCCAAGCCATTCTAATCACACCGAAATTCTGGAATCGGCGAGGTCAGTTCGGTTTCAACAAGGCCATTTTCCAAATCCGGCGAGCGCACCTCCGGCTGCTCCGGCTTCCTCCAGCCATACGCCCCAGCCGGAGAAAGCCCGTGACCCGCCGCAAGATCCTCCTTCTCACCACCGCCATCGCCGCAGCCGGCCTCGCGCTCGGCGCGGCCCGGGCCCGCGACGTGCCGAAGGTCGCCACCGGCTTCGTCGCCGACATCCTGTGCGCCGAGACGTTCGTCTCCGGCCTCGATCCCAGCCGCAACTTCGCCGAGACCACCGACGCCATGCCCGGAGCGAGCCTGATCAGCTGGGCGATGGAGTACAAGGTCGATTCCGTCCGCAAGGACGTCGCGGTGACGCTGTTTGGCCTCGGCCGCAGCCGTGCCGTCTATCGCGAGGGCCTCGGCTGCACCCTCGAGCACGGTGCTGGCATGACTGCCGTCGCGCCGCCGCCTGGCGACAAACGGCCCGCCTTGCTGCCCGAGATCGCCGGCCCCGCGATCGTGTCGCCGCAAAACCCCTCACTCGCCGCCGCGCTCGACCGGGCCTTCGCCGAGCCCGCGCAGCCGCCTCACCGCCGCACCCGCGCCATCGTCGTGATGAAGGCCGGCCGCGTCGTCGCCGAGCGCTACGCCGACGGCATCGGCCCCGAGACGCCGCTGCTCGGCTTCTCCATGACGAAATCGGTGATCTCGGCGTTGATCGGCGTGCTGGTGCGCCAGGGCAAGCTGAAGCTCGACGGTCCCGCGCCGGTCGCGGCCTGGAAAGATCCCGATGATCCCCGCCATGCCATCACCGTCGATCAGCTGCTGCGTCACACCGCGGGCCTTGCGCTCGGCAGCTCGCTACAGGCTTCGCTCGGCTCCGCCTTCGAGCCCGTCAACCGGATGAAATTCGCCGAGAAGGACATGGCCGCCTATGCCGAGACCATCCCGCTTCGGACCGCGCCCGGCACCGCGTGGAATTATCACGACGGCAACGTCCTCATCCTCTCGCATCTGATCCGCGATGCGGCCGGTGGCACGCCGGAAGACGCGCTGCGCTTTGGCCGCCGCGAATTGTTCGCCCCGCTCGGCATGCGCCATGTCGTGCTCCAGCTCGACGGCGCCGGCACGATCGAAGGGTCGAGCGAGATGCTCGCCTCTGCGCGCGACTGGGCGCGCTTCGGCCAGCTCTATCTCGATGACGGCGTCGCCGGCGGCAAACGCATCTTGCCGGAAGGGTGGGTGAACTATTCGGCGACGGCCACGCCGAATGCCTGGGTCGGCATCGGCGCCGGCTTCTGGACCAACCAGGGCGACAGCTTTGGCGCAAACTTTCGCGTGGAACATGGCTGGCCGCGCGATGCCTTCTTCGCCAAGGGCACGATCGGGCAATACGCCATCGTGATCCCGTCTGAGCAACTGGTGATCGTGCGGATGGGCCGCTCGCCGAACGCGCCGCCGCAAGCCGACGGCGTATTCGATCTCGTGCGGGACGTGGTCGCGGCAACGCGCGAGAAGGGGAAGCTGGCGGGAGTGGATTAGCTCAACCTCTCCCCGCTTGCGGGGAGAGGTCGGATCGCTCTTGCGATCCGGGTGAGGGGGTACAGGTCCCCCTCGACGATCTCACGTGTGGAGAGAGGCCCCTCACCCCAACCCTCTCCCCGTAAGAACGGGGAGAGGGAGAAGAGAGAGCCCTACCTCCCCAATTCCGTCGCCTGCGCCACGCGGTCGAACCGCTCCAAGGTCATGATCGCATCCGCAAACTTCTCCGCGCGGGCGTTCAGCACGGGGCGCGCCAGCGTCAGGAATTTCTGCTGCATCGCCTGCGTGTCCGGGAATGAGGTCGGCTCGCCCGACGGGTCGGCATAGAGCCGCTCGTGCACGCCGTCATCCGTCGTGATGCTCACGCGCGCGCCAAAGGGATGGGTGCGGCCGATCTCGAGCCGATCGTCCTGCACCACGTCGAACTTGTCGGCGAGCGCATCGATCGCGGCATCACCGAGCCGGTTGTAATCGTCCCAGCCGAACGAGCCCTGGTCGAGCGCGAGCGCGCCGGTGAAGAACATCGAGAACTGGCCGCCGACGATCGAGCGCGGATGGCGCTTGGTGGCGGCATCGCCGGTCAGCGTGATGCCGTTGCGGTGCAGGCCGATCTCGACGCGCTTGACCTGCTCCGGGGTCAGATTGTGCTCGCGCCGCATCGCGATCAGCGCATCGATCGCGGCATGGGTGTAGCGGCAACTCGGATAGGGCTTCACGCCGATCTTCATCGTCTCATAGGTCTTGCCGAGCTCGGCGACCGCCTTGTCCGGATGCGCATCGTCGGTGTAGCCGGCGAGCAGGCCGTGCTTGCCCTCGACCGACTCGGTCGCGCCGACGAAATCGTTGCGCGCCAGCGTCGCGGCGATCACGCCGTTCATCGCGGCGGCACCGACCTGGTAGCGCTTGTTCCAGGCGCCGTTGACCAGAAATTGCAGCGAGCCTGCGGCCTGGCTGCCGGAGACGCCGAACGCGGCGATCAGCTGCTTCTCGGACAGGCCGAACAGCTTTCCGGCCGCCGCGGCGGCGCCATAGGTGCCGGCGGTCGCTGTGGGGTGGAAGCCGCGTGCATAATGCGAGGTCGGGTCGAGTGCGTTGCCTAGCCGGCAGCAGACCTCGTAACCGGCAACGATCGCCGTCAGCACGTCGCGGCCCGACGCGCCGACCATCTCGCCGACGGCGAAGGCGGCCGGCACCACCGGTGCGCTCGGATGCAGCGAGGAATCGGCGTGGGTGTCGTCGAAATCGAGCGAATGGCCGAGCGCGCCGTTGAGCAGCGCCGCGACCGCCGGCGTCCAGGTCTTGGTATCGCCGAACACGGTGGACTCGCCCTTGGTGTCCAGCGCCAGCGCCTCCAGCATCTTCAGCATCGACGGGGTCGATTCCGCCTCGCGCCGCGCCCTGATCGCGCTGCCGAGGAAATCCAGCGTCAGCACTTTGGCGCGCTCCAGCACCTCGGTGGGAATATCCTGGTATTTCAGATTGAAGACATAGGCGGCGAGCGTTGTGGTTTCGTGAGCCATCGTGTTTCCTCGTTTTGGCGCGCAAGTTAGGCGGGTCGATTTGGCCTTTCAAGCGGCCTTGCGGGGGCGGGGATCAGCCATGCTTTTGGCTTGGCGCAAAGGATCGGGATATTCCGTATGACGCGCGCAAGGCAGCTGTTCGACCGGGTTCGAGCGCGGCGGACGCAATTGGGGCTGGCGATCCGGGTCACGGTCGCCGCGACCGCGGCCTATGCGATCGCCACCGCGCTGCATCTGTTGTTGCCGCTCTGGGCGGTGCTGACCTCGCTGATCGTGACCCAGATGAGCGTCGGCCGCTCGCTGAAGGCGACGCGCGACTACATGCTAGGCACCATCGGCGGCGCGATCTATGGCGGCGCCATCGCCATCCTGATTCCCTATTCCAGCGAGGCGGGCCTGCTCGGCCTGCTGGTCCTCTCCGTCGCCCCGCTCGCCTTCATCGCCGCGATCAATCCGAGTCTCAGCGCCGCCACGGTCACCGCCGTGATCGTGCTCCTGGTTCCGACCCTGCATCATGCCGATCCCCTGACCTCGGCGATCGATCGGGTCAGCGAGGTCGGCGTCGGCGCCGTCACGGGATTGCTGGTCTCGTTCCTGGTGCTGCCCTCGCGCGCAGTACGGCAGATCCGCGCCAGCGCGGCGGTTCTGCTCGAGCTGATCGCCGATGCCTTCACCGAGCTGCTGGCAGGCCTCACGCGCGGCCGCGACAACGACGCGCTGCACCGGATCCAGGACGGCATCGGCTCCGCGATGGTCAATCTGAATGCGATCGGCTCCGAGGCCGAGCGCGAGCGCGCCGCGCGGCTGTCGAGCGGCCCGGACACCGGTCCGTTGTTGCGAACGATCCTGCGGCTGCGCCACGACGTCGTGATGATCGGCCGCGCCACGGTGGTGCCGCTGCCGGTCGAGGTGCAGATGCGGCTGGCAGCGCCGCTGACGGAAGTCTCGACCGTGATCGCGCGCTTCCTGCGCGCGGCCGCTAGCGCCTTGCGCGAAGGCGCCGGCGCGCCGCCGATCCATCCCGTGCATGTCGCGCTCCAGCACTACGCCGAGGCGGTCGCGTCCGTCCGTCAGGACGGCCTGATCCGCGGCCACGCAAGCGACACCGCCGAGCGCTTCTTCGCGCTCGGCTTCTCCTTGGAGCAGATGCACCAAAATCTCTGCGACCTCGACCGCGTCGTCGGCGAATGGTCGGAAACCGCAACCGACAAGTCAGTTCGGGTGGCGGAGTGAGTCGAACACATCCTCGTAGACTCGTTTCGACCGCGATGCATACGTCGCGCCATTCAGCCGTGATCGCTGCCTGCGTCTCCTGACGCTGCACGCGCCAGGTTCCATCGGGTCATGTTGCTGACGCAATCTCTGTCTTAACCGGTAAATACGACGTGAGGACCACGCCGGTTCACACAACGGTTCCGTAGCCAGGGGTTGGCTCGAATCCGCAAACGATTGGCGCAAGTTGATGAACGCTGCTGCGTTCGCTTGACCAGTTTTGTGGTTCTGGAACCGGACAATCTAAAAAATCACAGGACTTATGATGCTCTTCCGTTCGAGCGCCGCAATTTGCGGCGCCCTGGTTACGCTTGCCTTCTCTGTTGCCGTTGCTCGATGTGAAACGCGTGGGGATCACTCAAGTGCCGTCGTCGATGCCGCTTCCGGTAATGCGATCGTTGGCGCGGCGTCCACCTACAATCCGTTCAAGCCCGGCAAGGAGGAGGGAGGTCCGAAGACAGCCTCCGGCGAGCGTTATGATCCCTCTGCCTGGACGGCTGCCATCAAGACGAGCCTGCGTCGGAAATTTGGTGGGGTCGAATTTGGCGCGAGGCCGAAATATGCCCTCGTCGAGGCTGTCGGCAAGAAGGTCATCGTCAAGATAAATGACGTGGGACCGCTCAGACCCGGCCGCATCATCGACCTCAATGAGCGGGCGATGCGCCATTTCGATCCGAGCATGGACCGCGGTGTCATTCCTGACGTGAGAGTCAGTCCGCTCGCGGGAGACAATTGGACCCCGGGGCCGGTGGGCTGAACGCGGACGTGTTCATCAATGTCGGCCCGCACAGTTCAGCGGGCCGGCGCCACGATTCGTCCCATCATGTTGCGGACCACGAGCTTGTGGAAGGGCATGATCAGCGCGAGATAGGTCCGGCCGAGCAGATTGTGCGTGCGCACCAGCGTGGTCGAGGTCACCTGCCGGCTCGCGGCATTGCCTGAAACGTCGACCACGATGCGGAAGTCGAGGTGATGATCATCGAAGCCCGCCACCAGCCGCTCGGGCGTTTCGTCGACCACCGGAAACAGGCCGATCATGCCGCCCGGCGCCGGCTCGCCTTCGCCGGAGGACTTCAGCCCGAACGGCCTCACCAGAATGTTGCGCAGGCGCAGCAGCGCGTCGATCCAGCGCGGCCCGTGCAGCACCATCCTGGTGCAGGCTTCGCGGGCATTCACCGCCGCAGCGCCGACGTCCACGCGAAACGCGTCGATGAACTGCGCGCCGGCGAGCAGCGCATCGGCATCGACCTCAGGCGCGACTTCGCGGACCGTCCCGATCATTCCGCCAGTTTGCGCGCCAGCATCCGGAAGCGCAAGATCAACAGCCCGGCATAGACGAACGTGCCGACCGAGAATCCGATCCAGACGCCGACCGCGCCGAGCCCTGTGTGGAACGCCAGCATCCAGCCGATGGGAAAGGCGACGCCCCAATAGCCGATCGCGGCGAATAGCAGCGTCATCCTTGTGTCATTGATGCCGCGCAGTGCGCCGCCCATGATGGTCTGCAGGCCGTCGGCGATGAAGAAGCTGGCCCCGACCAGCAGCAGCGTTGCCGTCAGCTCGACCGTTGCCGCGCTTTCGCTGCCGCTGCCGAAAAACAGCCGGCCGAGCTGATAGCGACCGATCACGATGGCGATCGTCAGCGCGGAGACCAGCGCGACGCCGAGCACGGCTGCGACGAGCCCTGCGCGCTTCACCGCCTCCGGATCCTTGCGGCCGTAGGCGTGACCGACCCGCACCGTCGCCGCCATGCCGATGCCGAGCGGCACCATGAACAGCACGGCGGTGACCTGGAGCGCGATCTGATGCGCGGCAATCGCGGCGGTCGAGATCAGTCCCATCAGCAGCGCCGCCGAGGAGAACAGACCATATTCCAGCAGCAGGGAAAACGAGATCGGCGCACCGATCGCGATCAGCTGGCGCATCAACGGCCAATCGATCCGCCACAGGCGGGCGAGCGGATGATAGTCCGCGAACGGTTTTCGCCATGCGGCAATAGCGAGTGCGGCGATGAAGGTGCCGAGATTGACCAGCGTGGTCGCAAGCCCCGCGCCGAACAGGCCGAGCTCCGGCAGGCCGAACAGGCCGTGGATCAGCGCGTAGACCAGCGCGGCGTTGACCGGGATCGCCGCCAGTGTGATCCACAGCGGCGCCTGCGGCCGGTTCACCGCGCTCATCATGCCGCGCAGCGCGATGAATCCGAGCGCCGGCGCGATGCCCCAGGCGAGGCCGTTCAAATAGTGCTGCGCCAGCGCGGCGGCTCGCGGCATTTGACCCAGCGCGAGCAAAATCTGCTCGCCATAGAGCGGCGAGGCCATCATCGGCAGCGAGATCAGCAGCGCGGCCCACAGACCGACGCGCAACGAGCGGCGAATGCGCCTGGCGTCGCCGGCGCCGAACGCCTGCGCCGCCAGCGGCGACACTGCCGAGGTCAATCCGAGCCCGAACGTGAAGCTGACGAAATAGACCGTATGGGCCAGCGCCGCCGCGGCCACCGCCTCCTCGCCGAGTCGGCCGATCATCGCGAGATCGGTGGTGATCATCGCGATCTGCCCGAGCTGGGTCAGCATCATCGGCACGGCGAGGCGCAGCGTCTCGACGAATTCTTCGGCAAGATGATTCGGCGGCACGCCGGCATGCGGCTGCGCATGATGTTGGACGGTGTCGAGCATGGCGCTCAATAGCACAGCCGCGCGACGAAAACATGGCTCGTGTCCCGGACGCGCGAAGCGCGAGCCGGGACCCAGAAGCCGCGAGCGTGGCGCGTAGTCGCATGGGCCCCGGCTCAGCAGCGCATCGCTGAAGAAGCGCTGCGCTGCGTCCGGGGCACGAAACCGATGTACGATGCGAGAGGCTTACCTCTTCCCCTCTCCCCTTGTGGGAGAGGGTGGCTCGCCGCGAAGCGGCGAGACGGGTGAGGGGTTTTATCCACGAGTCCAACTCTCACCGGAATTTGTGGAGGCATACCCCTCATCCGGCGCTTCGCGCCACCTTCTCCCACAAGGGGAGAAGGAAGAACGCCTCAGCCCTTCCGCTCCGGCACGCGCTTGATCTTCGCACCCAGCGCGTTCAGCCGTTCCTCGATGCGCTCATAGCCGCGCTCGATCTGGTCGGCATTGTTGATGGTCGAGGTGCCCTCGGCGCAGACGGCCGCGAGCAGCATCGCCATGCCGGCGCGGATGTCGGGCGAGGTCATCGTCGCGCCGTGCAGGCGGCTGGGGCCGGCGATGATGGCGCGGTGCGGATCGCACAGCACGATGCGCGCGCCCATCGCGATCAGCTTGTCGACGAAGAACATCCTGGATTCGAACATCTTCTCGAACATCAGGATCACGCCCTCGCATTGCGTGGCGGTGACGATCGCGATCGACATCAGGTCGGCCGGGAAGGCCGGCCAGGGCTGGTCCTCGAGCTTGGGCACATGGCCGCCGAAATCGTCCTGGATCTTCAATGTCTGGTTGGAGGGCACGATGAGGTCGTCGCCCTCGATGCGGCAGACGATGCCGAGCCGCTCGAAGCCCATGCGGATCGAGCGCAGATGCTCGACGCCCGCGCGCGTGATGCGCAAGGGCGAGCGCGTCACGGCGGCGAGCCCGATCAGCGAGCCGACCTCGATATGGTCGGGCTGGATCCGGTAGGTGGCTCCGCCGAGCGTCGCTGGTCCATGGATGATCATGGTGTTGGTGCCGATGCCTTCGATCCTGGCGCCGAGCGCGACCAGGAAATTGGCGAGGTCCTGCACATGCGGCTCGGAGGCCGCGTTGCGCAAATAGGTGGTGCCGTCGGCGGCGACCGCCGCGACCAGCGCGTTCTCGGTCGCGGTGACGCTCGGCTCGTCCAGGAATACGTCCGCGCCCGCAAGCTTGGGCGCGCGGAATTCGAGCCGGTCGGTCGCGGTGACCTTTGCGCCGAGCTGCTCCAGCGCGAGCACATGTGTGTCCAGACGCCGGCGGCCGATGACGTCGCCGCCCGGCGGCGGCAGCATCACCTCGCCGCAGCGGGCGAGCAGGGGCCCGGCGAGCAGGATCGAGGCGCGGATGCGCACGCACAGCTCGGGGTCGAGATCGGCGGCACGGATGCTCTTGGCGTGGATGTGGAGCGTGTTGCGCGCGGACCATTCCGCCGACGCGCCGACCGAGCGGACCAGCTCGACCAGCGTCTCGGTGTCACGGATCCGCGGCACGTTCTCCAGCACGACCGGATGTTCGGTCAGCAGTGCGGCGGCGATGATCGGCAGCGCCGAATTCTTGTTGCCGGACGGCTCGATCGAGCCCGAGAGCCGGTGACCGCCCTCGACGATGTATTGGATGGGCGCCACGAGGTTCTCGCTGTCCTGTTGGGTGGGCTGTTTCGGGCGGAAACTACAGAGATTTGACCGCGGGAGCAATTGTGCTGGCTGGGACCCGCACCCGTCAAAGCGCCCCTCAAAACAGCCCGATGATATTCCCGATCACGTAGAGGATCGCGATCAGGATCAGGGCCCCCATCATGAAGAAGGAGATTTCGATGGCGATGGCGCCGGTGCCGAGTGTGGCGGCGACCGCGGCGAGGAGCCGCTCCTCCCGGAAGATCAGGGAGAGCACCGAGAGCAGGATGGCGAGCAGGCCGAGCGAGATTGCCGTGACCGATGCGGTTTCACTCCAGCTTCGTCCGGCCGATTTCTCGACCTTCGGAGCCTGATACTCCACGCCCTTCACCTTCGCGACGATGCGGTCCTTGATGCGGTGTCCGGTGTCGACGATCACCTTGTCCGCCGGCGGCGGCGGAAACACGATCGGCACGACCCAATGCGGCAGCACAGCCGCCATCAGTGCCAGCACGCCGACGATGCTGCCGATGATGCCGAGGCGGCGTGAGGGCGCAGCGGAGCTGGTCGTAGCAGAGGCGGTCATGGCGCGACACTTCCCGGCCGGAATGGGCCTTGCGGGTTCATGCCATTTCGTCGCGATGGCGGGTGGGGAGGTTCAGGAGCGGCCTAGAGTGCAGTGGGGCTCGTAGCCAGGACGGCGGTGCGCTCCCTCCCCCGCTTGCGGGCAGGGCAATCGCATTTGAGAGCCCTTCCCCGCGGCCATCCTTCGAGACGCCCGCTTGAGGCGGGCTCCTCAGGATGAGGACGGAGTGCGTGGCTACGGTTCAAGAGGCACTGACGCTGATGAGCCTCATCCTGAGGAGGCGCGCCAGCGCCGTCTCGAAGGACGAGGCGTGCGCACCGGCCGCCGCGAGAAGTCATATGCGATAGCCCTGCGCTTGCGGGGGAGGGCGGGGGAGAGGGTGTCTCCGCAATGGGACAATCCCCTAGAGGAGAAAGCCCTCACCCGCCACGCTCTGCGAGCGTGTCGACCTCTCTCGCAAGCGGGAGAGGTGCAGCGAGTGCTTGGCTGGCACCGAGAGCTACGAGCTTGGGAGGCGATCAAATATCGATCGTCGCGCTCAGCGAATGTTCCTGGATGAAATCGCGGCGCGGCTCGACCACGTCGCCCATCAGCTTGGTGAAGATGTCGTCGGCCTCGTCGACCTCCTTGACCTTCACCTGCAGCAGCGAGCGCGCCTCGGTGTCCAGCGTCGTTTCCCAGAGCTGCTCCGGATTCATCTCGCCGAGGCCTTTGTAGCGTTGCAGGGTGATGCCCTTGCGGCCCGCGTCGGTCACGGCCTCGAACAGATCGACCGGACCGTGGACCATGTGCTCTGTATCCTTGCGCCGCAGCTTGCCGGAGCGGGCATAGACGTCCTGGAGCCTGGTCGTGTACTCGTCGAGCTTGCGGGCCTCGGCGGAGCCGAGCAGCGCGTCGTCGATGACGGCGGCTTCCTTGACGCCACGCACGGTGCGCTCGAACAGGAAACCCTGGCCCTCGACGAATTGTCCGACCCAGCCGCGCTCGACCTCCTCGGCCTGGTTGTCCAGCCGGCTCGCGATGTATTGCGCAGCGGCCGCCGCCTTCTCGGGATCGCCGTAGATTTCCTTGTTCAGCACGCCGGTGATGGCGGCCTGCTCGACCACCTTGCGGTTATAGCGGCTGTGCAGGTTGCGCAGGATGCTGCGGACTACGCGGGCGTCGTCGACCAGCGCGCGCAGATCGCGCCCGGAGCGGTCGCCGCCGGTGCCGGGGATGTACACGCAGTCGTCGAGGCCGGCGTCGATCAGATAATCTTCCAGCGCGCGCTCGTCCTTCAGGTATTGCTCGGACTTGCCGCGTGAGACCTTATAGAGCGGCGGCTGGGCGATGTAGAGATAGCCGCCGTCGATGATGTCGCGCATCTGCCGGTAGAAGAACGTCAGCAGCAGCGTGCGGATGTGGGCGCCGTCGACGTCGGCGTCCGTCATCACGATGATCTTGTGATAGCGCAGCTTCTCGACCGAGAACTCGTCGCTGATGCCGGTGCCGAGCGCGGTGATCAGCGTGCCGATCTGCTCGCTCGACAGCATCTTGTCGGGACGCACACGCTCGACGTTGAGGATCTTGCCGCGGAGCGGCAAGACGGCCTGGAACTCGCGGTTGCGGCCCTGCTTGGCGCTGCCGCCTGCGGAGTCGCCCTCGACGATGAAGAGCTCGGACTTGGCCGGATCCTTTTCCTGGCAGTCGGCGAGCTTGCCCGGCAGCGAGGAGACCGAGAGCGGGCTCTTGCGCGTCAGCTCGCGCGCTTTTCGTGCAGCTTCACGGGCCGCCGCGGCCTGGATCACCTTGCCGACGATCATCTTGGCTTCGCTCGGGTGCTCCTCGAACCAGGCCTGGAGCGCCTCGTTGAGGACGTTCTCGACCACGGGGCGCACTTCCGAGGACACCAGCTTGTCCTTGGTCTGCGACGAGAATTTCGGGTCCGGCACCTTCACCGAGAGCACGGCGGTGAGACCTTCGCGGCAATCGTCGCCGGTCAGCGCGATCTTTTCCTTCTTGGCATTGGCCTCGGCATAGCCGTTGACCTGGCGCGTCAGCGCGCCGCGGAAGCCGGCCAGATGGGTGCCGCCGTCACGCTGCGGGATGTTGTTGGTGAAGCACAGCACGTTCTCGTGGTAGCTGTCGTTCCACCACAGCGCCGCCTCGACGCCGATGCCGTTGGCTTCCGAGCGCACCATGATCGGGGCGGGCACCAGCGCCTTCTTGTTGCGGTCGAGATATTTGACGAACTCCTCGACGCCGCCGGAATAGTGCATCTCCTCGCGCTTCTCGACCGCGTGGCGCATGTCGGAGAGCGCAATGTTGACGCCGGAATTGAGGAAGGCGAGCTCGCGCAGCCGATGCTCGAGGGTAGCGAAATCATATTCGATGTTCTTGAAGGTCTCGGTCGAGGCCAGGAACGTCACTTCGGTGCCGCGCTTGCCCGGGGCGTCGCCGACGACCTTCAGCGGCGCCACGGCATCGCCGTGGGCGAACTCGATGTAATGCTCCTTGTTGTCGCGCCAGATGCGCAAGCCGAGCTTGCTCGACAGCGCGTTGACGACGGAGACGCCGACTCCGTGCAGGCCGCCGGAAACCTTGTAGGAGTTCTGGTCGAACTTACCGCCGGCGTGCAGCTGGGTCATGATGACCTCGGCCGCCGAGATGCCTTCGCCCTTGTGGATGTCGACGGGAATGCCGCGGCCGTCGTCGCGCACGGTGACGGAATTGTCGGCATTGAGGATCACGTCGACACGCGTGGCATGGCCGGCGAGCGCCTCGTCGATGGCGTTGTCGACGACCTCATAGACCATGTGGTGCAGGCCCGAGCCGTCGTCGGTATCGCCGATATACATGCCAGGGCGCTTGCGGACGGCGTCGAGACCCTTGAGCACGCGGATCGATTCCGCGCCGTAATCGCTCGCGTTGGAGGGCTCGTTTTCGGCAGCGTGCTGCCGAGCAGGTTCTGTCATGAGAGGCCTTCGAGATGTCGCCCGAATCAGCGGCGCAAAAGGCGCTGATTTGCGAGCTATTTGTGCCATGAAAGACCGCTTGCGCCTAGCGCAAAGTATCTCCCGGCAACCCTTTGAGCAGATAGGGTTTTTCGGCAAGTTTTCAAGGCTTTTGCCGGGCGATTCCGGGCGCTGCAAAAAGCCCGATTCGTGGGCGGTTTTCGGCCGTGGAAGGCGTGGTTTTTGCGGTGACATGGATGCCTGTTCCGAAGGCGCCGTGCTGCCCCGGAACGGGCGATCGGGTTCAGTAGATCTGGTCCGGCTTCTTATCCTCGTCCCCCAAACTGAGGGACCAGGCCTCGCCGGCGGCCACGGTGATGGTGTCGGTGTGCACCCGATGGCCCGACACCAGCAGCGCGTAGGAGTATGTGCCGGGCGGCAGATCCAGCGTTTGCGGATGGTTGACGCCGCCCGCGATCTCGATGGTCTGGCCGTTGATCGCGAGCGAGGCCACATCAGGTACGAGATAACCGAAGATCAGCCGCGCGTGTCCTGCGATCGGCAGGAAGTTGGCCTTGGCCGCAACCTCGGTATTTCGTTGCACGAGGTCGATTGTGGTCTCGCTTTTGACGCGGTCGAGCGTCAGCGTGCCCGGCCCCTTCGGGGAGGCGAAGACGAGCCGCGCGTGATCGGCGGCGACCATCGCGCCATCAGGCCTCTCCTGCCAGCCGCGCTTTCCGAGTTCTGTGCGGTAGAACGCCAGGACTTCGCTGAGCTCTGCGGGTACATGGGCTTTGAGCTCGCGTCGGAACGGGACATCGATGCCGGACGCGCGCATGGTGCTGAAGCTGGAGTGACTGGCTCGCGTCGGCACGGGCATGTCGGCGCGGGGATCTGCTGCGGTCAGGGGCTCCTGAGAGCAGCCTGCAAGAAGCGCGAGGCCGCACACCAACAGCCGCCACCGTGCCGGGACCTTCGCCCCGTGCCTTGCCGTCGTCATGCCCACTCTCCAGGAATACCGCGATCTCTGCGCGATGCAGCGGCTGCGACACGGTCGCCGCCGCCTTCTCGACGACTAGTCGCCCCACGAACCGGACGGGTTCAACGAGGCCCATACACCCGCGAACATGAGATCAGTACATCTGCAGCGGCAGCACGTCGCCGCTCGGGCCCACCAGCAGGCCCCAGGCCTCGCCGGCGACAACGGTGAGGGTCTCGGTGCGGGCCGGGCGTCCGGGCAGGCGTAGCGCGTATTGGTACTTGCCCGGCGGCAAGTCGAGCATCGGGCCTTTCGGTGATTGCGGGCCGCCGGCGCCGGCTGCGATCTTGACGGTTTGCTTGTTGATCGTGAGCGAGGCTTCCTTGTCGCCCATGTTGCCCATCATCACCCGGGCCTGTCCGGCCTTCGGCATGATGTCGGCCTTCGCCGCGGCATCCGCATTCTTCTGCGCCAGATTGACAATGGTCTCGCCCTTGGCGCGGCCGAGCTTGAGCACGGCCGGGCCTTGCGGCGAGGTGAAGTCGATCTGCGCGCGTTCCGCGGACGCGGCCGCGCCGCCGGTCTTTTCCTGCCAGCCGAGCTTTGCAAGCTCCGCACGGTAGAAGGCGAGGACCTCGTCGAGCGAAGCGGGGATGCTGGCCTCCAGCTCGCGGCGGAACGGCGTCTCGCTGCCCGGCATCTTCGAGGTGGCGAGCGATTTCGACGAGCGCTGCGTCGGCACCGGCAGCGGGGATTCGGGATCCGGCTTCAGCGGATCGGCGGATTTGGCCTGCACCTCCGGGACGGCCGCCGGCCTGGCCGCGGCCATCACCAGGCCCGATCCGCTGGCGCTCACATTCACCTTCGGTCCCATCTGCATCACGGTCATCGAGATCGACTTGCCGCCCTTGGAAAATTCCATCACCGCCATGTTGGGTTGGTTGATGACGGAAGGCTGCTCCTTCCAGCCGGTGGGCTTGAGCGATGCGCGATAAAACGCGGTGAGCGCCTTGACGCTCGAGGTGGAGGAGAATTCGAGATGGCCGTCGCCGCCTTCGAATTTCACGCCTTCGGCGCTCTCGGGCAGCGGCACTGGCGTGTTGCTGTCGGCGAGCGCACGGAGCGGCGCATCGGACAGGGAGGTGGCCTGCGCCTTGCGCCTCGCCTCGTCAGCGGCGATGAGCTGCTGAGCCGCACCAAGCGCATCGCCGAGGAACTTCGCGTCGGCCTCCTTCTTCGCCTTGGCGCGGGCGGCGAGCGCGGAGTCCTTCACCTGCGCGGTGAGGCTGACCATGGTGAAATCATATTTGCGGCCGAGCCGCAGCACGCCGGTTTCATCGGTGTTGGAGATCTTGATCGCCACCTCGTCGCCGGGTGCGAGCGGCGCGCTGCCGTCCTCCTGCCAGCCGCGTGCGGCGAGCTCGCGCTGGTAGAAGGCGAGCACGGCGGGCAGCTCGGCCATCGCGGCGGCCGAGATCTCGCGCTTGTTGGAGCTGGCGCTGCCGAGGCTCCGCGCGGATTTGGTCGGCTTGGGCCGCGGTAGGCCGGCCATCTCGCTGTCGGCCTCGAGCACCTCCGGCAGCGCGAACGGCGCGACCCGGATTTCGACATTGGTGCGGCCATCGTCACGGCGGGTCAGCGTCAGCATCACCGGCTTCTGCTTGGAGAAGCCGGTCTCCTGGTTATCAGGGTGCGCGTAATACGCGCGCAGACCGTTGGGGATGGTCTCATCCAGATTGCTGGTCCAGCGCGCGGCGGTCTCCGCCGTGAGCTTCTGCCAGCCGATCGCAGCCATCTCGCGGCCAAAGAAATCCGACGTCGCATCGAGCGCGGTGGGCGCGATGCAGCCGAGATAAGGCCTCGTGCCATCGAACATGATGTCGGTCGCGCCGTCAGGGAACGGCACGTTGCCGTAGATCCGGTCGGAGGCGTAGGTGACCATGGATTGATCCGGGCGGCCGACGCCTTGCGTGAAATGAACCGACAGGCCCTGACGTCCCTTCTTGAAATTCAGCGTCGTGCTCTTTTCGTCGAGCGGCCGCAGATAGGGCACCCAGCCGTCGGCGCCGAGGAGCTTTTTCAACGCCGGCGCCGTCACCGCTTCCGACGTCGGCATGCGATATTCGAGGCGCCAGGATTCGGACCGTGCGGTGTCCTCCACCGCACCCTCGAGCTTGGGCAGCGCGTGGACATCGACGATACCGCTGTCCGCGGCAGCCGCGATCGAGCAGCTCGCTACCAGGACGAGGCCGCAGGCCAACAGCCGCCATCGTGCCGGGACTTGCGTCCCGCGCGGGATCATCGACATCGTCAAGCTCCTGGATGGCGCGGGGTCGTCATGCCCGCGCATTTGCAGGCGACGCCCCCATCGGCGCGGCCTCAGACCAGAAGTCGCGGCAGGAACCGGCCAGGTTCAACAGCCATGGCCGAACAGCGGCTCAGTACAGCTGCAGCGGTGGCCACGCCTCGCCGTCGCGCCCGATCGTGAGCTCCCAGGTATCGCCGGCTGCGACCGTGAGCATGCTCGTTCTGGCCGGATGGCCCGGCACGCTCAGTCCGTAGCTGTATGTGCCGGGCACAAGGTCCAGCGCGACGGCGTTGGCGCCGGCGGGGCGCGGGATGGTCCGCTGGTTGATCGTGAGCACGGCTTCGTTCTCGCCGATATTGCTGAACACCAGCTTGGCCTTGCCGGGTTCAGGCAGGACGTTGGCGCGGGTCGCGGCCTGCGAATTCTTCTGCACGAGCTGCACCGCGGTGCTGCCCTCCTTGCGGTCGAGCTCCAGCGCTGCCGGCCCGATCGGGGAGACGAAGGCGAGGCGCGCGTGATCGGCGCCGACCACCGCGTCATCCTGCTGCTCCTGCCAGCCGAGCTTTCCAAGCTCGGTCCGATAGAACGCGAGCACCTCACTGAGCGCCGCGGGCACGCGGGCCTCTAACCTGGTCCGGAGCGGCGCCTCGATGCCAGGCATCACGGTGGTGTGGATCCCACGATAGCTATAGCGGGTCGGCGCGGGCAGCCTGGCCGCGGGATCCAGCGTCAGCGCGGCCGGGAACAGCGGCGGCAGGTTCGACACGAAGGCGCCGGCGCTTGCCGCGAGCAGGCAGCTTGCGAGGAGAGCAAGGCCGCACGCAATGAGTTGCCATCGTGCCGGAGCTTGCGCCCCACGCCCCACCGTCGCCATGACTCATGCTCCAAGGATATCGCGCCAGTTGTGAAATCCTGCGCGATGGCCGCCTCTTGCAGCCACAAGCAGCTAGTCGTGGCCGCAAACAAGCGGGTTCAATGCGGCGGCCTAGCTGCGGGCCGAGACTCGTCCGCTCTCGACGTCAAACACTTCGCCCCCTGCGCCGATCTCGGCGAAGGCCGCAGGATCCGCACCGGTCAGCCACACCTGCGCGCCGAGCTTCTTCAGCTCATCGAACAGCGCCGCCCGGCGGTTCGGATCGAGATGCGCAACCACCTCGTCGAGCAGCAGCAGCGGCACGATGCCGGTCATCTCGGCGACCAGGCTCGCATGCGCCAGCACGAGGCCGATCAGGAGCGCCTTCTGTTCGCCGGTCGAGGCATCGCGCGCCGGCATGCTCTTCGGCGCATAGAGGACCGCGAGGTCGGTGAGGTGCGGGCCGTCGGTGGTGCGGCCGGCGATGGCATCGCGCGGGCGGTTGTCGCGCAGGATCTGGCGGTAGCGGTCCTCGACCGAGGTCGCGGTCTCCGTCAGCAGCGCGTTCTCCATCCAGCCGTCGAGCGCGATTTGCGCCGACGGAAATGCGGAGGCTTGCGCGCGCGCGTTGAGCATGCCGGTCAGCCTTGCCGCGGTCTGGCCGCGCGTGGCCGCCACCGCGACTGCGAGCTCGGCGGTCTCGCGCTCGATCGCGTCGCACCAATGGTCGTCGTAATTGCGCGTCTCCAAGAGGCGGTTGCGCGAGCGCAACGAACGCTCGAGCGCGTTGATCCGGCTGGAATGCTCGCTGTCGATGGCGAGCACGAGGCGGTCGAAGAAGCGCCGGCGCTCGGAGGCCGCGCCCATGAACAGCCCGTCCATCGCCGGCGTCAGCCACACCATGCGGATGTGATCGCCGAAGGCGCTGGCCGAACCCACCGGCTCGCGGTCGATGCGGCAGCGCCGGCTCACGGCAGCGTCCGGGCGCGGCGCATCGATGCCGGTGCCGAGCGTGGCGAGCCCCAGCGCGCCCTCGACCTGCGCCGACACCGCCCAGGAGCCGTCGCCCTGGTTGTCGGCGACATCCTCCAGTGTCGCGCGGCGCAGGCCGCGGCCCGGCGACAGGAACGAGATCGCCTCGATGCAATTGGTCTTGCCCGCCCCGTTCGGCCCGACCAGTGCCACCAGGTCAGCCGCCGTCTCGAGCCCCGCCGCCCGATAATTGCGGAAATGCGTCAGCGTCAGGCGATGAATGCGGGAGGGGGTCATGAGTTCTTTGTCATGGACGCGCTTCTTCCCCTCTCCCCTTGTGGGAGAGGGTGGCGCCTCACGAAGTGAGGCGACGGGTGAGGGGTATCTTACCGCCCGGCAAGCTTTGCAAGGATATCCTCCAACACAGAGGTGGGCTGCTGAAGTACGTCGTTGTTCCAATAGCGCAATGTCCAAAACCCTTCGGCAGCAAGCGTCGCCTCGCGCGCCGCATCTCGCTGCGATTCCGCGTGTTGGCTACCATCGATCTCGATCACGAGGCGCTTCTCGAAGCAGACAAAGTCAAGGATGAAATTCTTGAACGGGACCTGCCGGCGGAACTTGAACGCGGACAGCCGGCGATCCCTCAGCAAGCGCCACATCGCAGCTTCAGCATCCGTCGGCTCATGTCGCATGTTCTTCGCGAACTGGCGGAGACGCTTGGCGACTGGCCGATGGGACGGCTCCTGCGGCACGAACCCCTCACCCGACCGAGTGTGTATCCGTCAGCGGAGATGCCCTCTCCCACAAGGGGAGAGGGCACAGCAACCTGCATCGCGCTTGTTCCGACGGAGAAGGCTGTCGCTTCACCCTCTCCCCCTGTGGGAGAGGGTGGCTTCGCGCAGCGAAGCCGGGTGAGGGGTTGTCTCCACACGGAAAGTGTCGCGCGAGGAAGACCACCCCCTCACACCCGCATCGGCATCAGCACATACAGCGCGCTCTTGTCGTCGCGGTCCTGCACCAGCGTCGGCGAGCCGGGGTCGGCGAGGCGAAGCGTTGCGACGTCGCCTTCGATCTGGGCGGCGATGTCGAGCAGATAGCGGGAGTTGAAGCCGATATCGAGGGCGTCGGAGGCGTATTCGACCTCGAGCTCTTCGGTCGCGCTGCCGGAATCCGGGTTGGTCACCGACAGCACCAGCTTGCCCGCCGACAGCGACAGCTTGACCGCGCGGCCGCGCTCGCTCGAAATCGTCGAGACGCGGTCGACCGCGTTCTCGAAATCCTTCTTGTCGACCACGAGCTCCTTGTCGTTGTTCTGCGGGATGACGCGGCCGTAATCGGGGAAGGTGCCGTCGATCAGTTTCGAGGTCAGCACGACGTTGCCGATGGTGAAGCGGATCTTGGCCTGCGACAGCTCGATCGTCATCTCGGCCTCGGTGTCCTCGATCAGGCGCTGCACCTCGCCGACCGTCTTGCGCGGCACGATCACGCCGGGCATGCCCTCGGCGCCCTTGGGCTGCACCAGGTCGAGCTGGGCGAGGCGGTGGCCGTCGGTGGCGACACCGCGCAGGGTGGCGGCCTTTGCCGTGCCGGCGGCATGCAGATAGATGCCGTTGAGGTAATAGCGCGTCTCTTCGGTCGAGATCGCGAACTGCGTGCGGTCGATCAGCCGCTTGACGTCCTTGGCGGCGAGCGAGAACGAGTGCGACATGTCGCCGGCCGCCAGATCCGGGAAATCGTTCTCCGGCAGCGTCTGCAGCGTGAAGCGGGAGCGGCCGGCGCGGATTGCCAGCACCGCGCGGTCGCCGTCGGCCTCCAGCACGATCTGCGAGCCGTCCGGCAGCTTGCGCACGATGTCGTAGAACATGTGCGCCGGCACCGTGGTGGAGCCCGCGGTCGCGGTTTCCGCCGGCAGCGTCTCGGTCACCTCGAGGTCGAGGTCGGTCGCCTTCAGCGACAATTTCGCGTTCTCGGCGCGCACCAGCACGTTGCCGAGGATCGGGATCGTGTTGCGGCGCTCGACCACGCGGTGGACATGGCCCAGCGACTTCAGCAATTGCGCGCGTTCGACCGTAACCTTCATTGCACTACTCGCCCGATCCCCAAGGAAAACACAGCGTTGAGAAGGCCGGGCGGCGGGACGCGCGCCACGGCATCGAAGACCCCGCAAGGCCGGATCATTCCTGCCGATATGACCAAAGCCGCCTGGGTCGCGCAAGGTGCCGCGGATGCCCCGGCGATTCAAGGGATGGGGGCCAGTTCCCCACGATTTACCGCCCCAAAACGAAGACCGCCGCCCAGGCAAGCCGGGGCGGCGGGAGCAGGGCGGGAGCCCTAGGCCTTTATTCCTGAAGCTGGCGCTTCAGCGATTCCACTTCCTCGGACAAAGCGGTGTCCTTGGAGACCAGCGCCTCGATCTTGCGCACGGCGTGCAGCACGGTGGTGTGGTCGCGTCCGCCGAAGCGGCGGCCGATCTCGGGCAGCGAACGCAGGGTCAGCGTCTTGGCGAGATACATCGCCACCTGGCGCGGGCGCACCACGTTGGCGGTGCGGCGCGAGGAGAGCAGGTCGGAGCGGCTGACATTATATTGCCGTGCCACCACGCGCTGGATGTCCTCGATCTTGATCCGCTTGGGCTCCTGCGGCCGCACCAGGTCGCGCACCTCGTGCTCGGCCATCTCCAGCGTCACCGGCCGGTTGTTGAGCTTGGAATGCGCGAGCAGGCGGTTGATCGCGCCTTCGAGGTCGCGGCCGTTATGGGTGATGGTGCGCGCCAGATAGTGCAGCACCTCCTCGGGCACCTCGAACGTCGCATGATGGGCGCGGGCCGCCGCGACGCGCGATTTCAGGATGCCGTGGCGCAGCTCCTCGCCGAGCGAGCCCATCTCGACCACGAGCCCGCCAGCGAGCCGCGAGCGCACGCGGTCATCGAGGCTTTCGAGATCGGACGGCGGACGGTCGGCCGCGATCACGACCTGGCGGCCGGCGTCGATCAGCGCGTTCAGCGTGTGGCAGAACTCGGCCTGCGTCGACTTGCCCTGCAGGAACTGGAGGTCATCGATCACCAGCACGTCGATGCCGCGCAGCGCTTCCTTGAAAGCCAGCGCCGTCTGCGTCTTCAGCGCGGCGACGAAGCCGTACATGAATTTTTCCGCCGTGAGATACAGCACCTTGCGCTCGTTGCCGGAATTGCCGGCCCAGGTCACCGCCTGCAACAGATGCGTCTTGCCGAGGCCGACGCCGGCATGGATGTAGAGTGGGTTGAACATCACGGGGTCGCCGCGACGTCCTTCGGCGACCTGGCGCGCGGCCGCATGGGCCAGCGTGTTGGAGCGGCCGACGACGAAGCTCGCGAAGGTCAGGCGCGGATCGAGCGGCGAGCCGCCGAGCGCGTCGTGATTGGCCGAGACCGGTGCGGTCGCGGTCGAGCGCAATTCCGGTGTCGGCGCGCGGCGCGCCTCGACCGGCGCGGGCGCCTCCTTCGGCTGCGCCGTCGGACGCACGGCGGACCGCACCGTGAGGTCGATGCGATGCACTTCCGGCATCTCGGCCTGCCAGCACGACAGCACGCGCTCGGCATAATGGGCCTGGATCCAGCTCTTCAGGAACCGCGTCGGCACCGACAGCCGCACACTCTCGTCCTGCACGCCTTCCAGATCCATGCGTGCAAACCAGCTCGTGTAGACGTCCTCGCCAACGCTCGAGCGCAACCGACCCTTCACGCGTGACCAGCGATCCTGTTCCATTGTCATCGTCAGAAAACTTCTCTTGAGAGATATAGTTGCGTTGTGAGCGCCATGCAGGGTTCTT